>JBBJMI010000003.1:0-653169 GCA_037720155.1 Chryseolinea sp.
CTGCATGATTCGTACAACAAAAAATGCAAATCAAATGGAATGTTCTTAATTATTAGTTGTGAGGGGATATTATTGAATAACATGCGTGTATAAATGATAATGAAGGATATTAATCCTTGCGTTATGCGTGTAAATGTGGGTATAAACGCGTAAAACGCTGAAAAAAGCCAGCAATTCAGGGATGAGTGAATAATGTGGTATCTCCGATATCCTGCGTGCCCTACAACCTTCTCCTTTCTAACACCTACCAAAGCCTTACTTCGTTGGCTTAGGGCCTTGGCCGTCTTCCTCAAGCGATTTCAGATACCGTCTGAGCTTCCTCATAAACGTCAATTATGTAATGGTCTTTGACTACAGCTTCGAATCTACGGATAGAACCTTCTCGACCTTTCACGCGATCGAATAGCAAGTTAAACTCTTCACGGTCATAATCTACCAGCATTTCATTGTACAGTTCGTAATCTGGATTCTTGCCCTTGATAACAACCCGGCCATAGCGGCCTTTGTGCAGTTGACCTAATTTGTAAACGCCGTCTTTAACCGACTTACCTTCGTATGGCCGAAAGTCGTCGGGATGCTCTGATGGTTTTGCTGATGTATCTTTCATTTCAGTATAAGGTTTTTCAAAATAAGGTTTAGTCGTTGATGATTCCGGATCAACTTGCTCTTGTTGCGGTGATTACTCGCTATATCTAACGAGGGGCTTGTAACCGTGAATAGATTCCCATCGCATTAGATCGGCTGCGAAGTGTAGGGCGATATATTCCAGCATGTTAATGAGAGCGGTGCGATAACCTTTGTCGTATCCTTCGTCGTAGGCTGCATCGAAATCATTGTAGACTTTCAATTGACTGTCAATCAACGTTATCATTTCGTAGGCTGGAGTGTTCATAAATGTGTTAATGATTCGGGTGTGCATCGTTGGCTCTAAATTAGTCGTATTGTAATTCCGGGCAAATGAAGGGGTCGAATTCTTAAATGGTCCTGGTGATTGTACGGTCTGGAGAATTCCATCTCACTGTGGAGGCCTTCGTTTTATATCCATATCGTTTTAAAGGCAACTGGAGCGACCGGGTCAGGTTGCTCTATTGTCTTTCTCTTCTTCTTTATTGATAGGTGAATGACTTTGAGGCGGTGGGACTTCCATTTTTATATGGCGCTCAAGGGCTGCGATATATTCCTCAATCCTTCCCGCTCTTCCGAACTTGATAAACCCCTCGATTACTTTTCGGGTTCCTATGAGGTCGTTCTGCAATTCATTAATCAGCGCGTCCTTCCTTTCAAGGATGTGGAGTAATGAGTCGATGGTGGTGTCCTTTATTGGATCGCTCATAATACTGTGTATTTCACTTTTGGCTTTGAGGCTACCGGCTGGTGGGCTGGTGCCGGGATCTTTGCCGGGACTGGTGGCTCTATCCGGTTTGTCTGCCGTGTGCGCTTCGTCCTTTTAAAGGGTGTGGCAAGATCTCTCAGTTTAACGAAGTGTTTGCCGTCCAACTGGATTACGTCTATCGCCGTGGTGTCTGGTGCGGTACGTTCGCGGTCTATCAATTCATAGATGTATTGCCTTGTGGTTGGTTTCCCCTGCTTATTCAGGTAGGTCTTTGCAAAGTTCTGCACGCTCTTGTAGCCTGTTGCTGATGAATACATAATAATAACATCGGTTATACTCCTGGATTGTCAAATGTAAAGTACTTCCCAAAGTAAATCATTTTCAAGTCCTTCTGCTACCACTCTATATATAGGGTAAAATAATGTTAAATATTATTAAATATTATTGGTTACACGGTTATAACATTGGTTACTATTGTATAACATTTGTTATATATGCATATATAAAAACAATTAGAAATAATTACTTTATATAATTCTTTAACATGTTGAAGTGGGGGTTTTTCAAGGACGGCCTTGAGATTCAAAAAAACGAAAAGCGTTCCCGTCTGGTAAGCGGCCAGGATAAAATAACAAGCACCCTTATACGCAAGTGGTACGGATTAGTAAACGGTCTCTGAGTTTCTGACTCACCCCGAACAACCTCCTGAGCTAAGCTAACTGGTGTCGCTAACAACAAAAATTTAAGAGAGTGATTAGGATGTAAAAGACAAGCGGTCTATGGGCAATTCGCCTGTAGACATTCACTAAACAAATAGGTTCACACTAAACAAACACAATTATGAAAGCATTGAATTATTACCCCGTAACGATTGAAGAGCGCAAGGCAATCATGTCAATCAATCGCACGTCTGATCATTCACTTGTTAAGACTTCCGGATTCCTTTCGAATCTGTCAATCATGGTAATAGGCCTATCGCCTGTCGTTGCCTTAGTCATGTACGTCATCAAAACGGTAGCGATATGAAGGTGGTAATTGAGTCAGCCGTGAATTCATTCATGGTATGCAGCGTCGAAGGCGTTTGCATCGTGGGAGATTTCAGGAGCTTCCAGGAAGCTGAATTTTACGCAATGGTAATTGGATTTCGAGTAACAACTATAAAAAACTAAACATCAATAACATGGAAGCAAAAATATTTCTTACCGATTACGCAAGCTATAACAATGGAACTCAATTCGAATTCGGGCATTGGGTTGACCTTTCACAATTTTCTGATGTGGAAGAGTTTAACGCATACGTCAGCAAGCACTTTGTGGACGCTGACAAGAAAAGCCCGTTAGGTGATGGTTCAACACGTGAGGAAATGATGATAACCGACTTTGAAGGATTCCCCCGGTCGCTTTATTCAGAATGCGGAATGAATTTCGAACAGTTATTTGAGTATATCAATTTAGATAACCATGAGGTAATGGCAGTCGCATTTTTATTGGAGCAAGGAAACGACTTCCAATATGCGATGGACCATAAGGAGAACGTCAACATGACGGAGAACACCGGACGCGATGCACATTACGAACTGTTTGAAATGTACTACCCGGACGCTGCAAAGGCAGATGAAAATTGCCATTACCTAGAGGTTGATTACGATAGGTTTATTGATGAGAATTTTACGGAATTCGAATACGAAGGAACGACCTATTTAATAGCAGTCGATTCGTGGGATTAACGTTCACTGATGAGCTAACGAATAGCGAAACCGATAGGGCAACAACGCCCTAACGGTCTGAACTAAACAAATACTAATGGAAACAATAACTATTAAGCTACCGACTATCGATCAAATCAATTTTGAATTGATAGCCGAATATGAAAGCATGCCAGTAAAAGGTAACGCAATGGCGTCAGGAGATGAAAAAGTAGATAAGAAAGTAGAAGATTCAATCATACGTCGAATTAACAACGGCAACGTGTGGGCATGGGCAGCTGTTGAATTGAAGGGCACCTACAAAGGCCTGGAATTCAGCGATCATTTGGGATGTTGTTCTTATAAGAGCAAAGCAGATTTTAAACAGCCCGGAGGTTATTATGACGATATGAAGCAGGTCGTTTATGATGGAATAATTGAAGCACTTAAACAATTCAGCGCATGATTAAGCTATCAGAAAACGAGCAATGGGAGCAGGACGTTACCCGGCTAATAGCTGAGGAACTGGAATGCACAAACAGTGAAGCCCAGGGGATAGTGGAAGCGCAAAGCTTCTACATATCCCAGGCATGGGGAATGAACGTCAGCCCGGAGGGAGCAATTATACACTTAAAGAAAAAAGGAGTTTTATGAAAACGGAACAAGAATTTATAGGTCACCCGCTACCGGTATATATAATCGAAAAGGATTTTAGCACCGGTGAATATATTATTTGGAACACAGAAGAATTGCGCGAAGAATTCAGGGGAACCAGGGAACAGGCAGACACACATTCCTTAACGCTTTAAGCGCTTTTCTGAGGGATCAGAAAATACCCTATAATAAAGGGCTTTCAATTATTGCCCAAGTTATTTATCAATCAAATTTCAACATTCTGCCAGCATGGATATAGCGTCCTTTGTCAAGGCAGAATGAAACCGTTAAACAAACCAGACAATGAAAAATTTAGTGTTAGCAATGATCGTCGTATGCTCGTTAGTGTCTTGCGAAGAGGGAGACGTTACCCCGGTAGAGCGGAAGCAGGACGGACGGACCAGGGAGATAGACGAGCCTGTGAGAGTTCAAAATGAAAACCCTGCTGGTGCGCCAATGGCAGACTCATTAAGGAGAACCAGACAGAAGGGTACGCCAGGATAGAAAGTTTTGTTTAGTTGAATAAACCGGAGTAGTGACCCGGTTGAAATTAGCCTGAGTGCAGCAATGCATTCAGGCTTTTTTTATTCCACTCAGTTTACTGATGAGCTTATGAAAAGCGAAATCCAGCAATGGATCTAAACTAAACAACACAAAAAAATGGGAACGTTGAAACAAGAAATCGAAATGACTGTATTATGGTTTGCAGAGCTTGACATGGAAAACTTTGGCTATGTCACAGACTCAACCAGGGAAGCAGCGGGGATGCAAAACGTAAGCTTAGAGAATTATGAAAACGATAACTAAGCTACAATTGAAGAACCTGAAATTTGTGATATCCCTACCGTTGGAGGAACGCAAAGAAGCGTACCAGCTTATTGATAGGGGAGCGGATTTCATGCTACTGTCCTTCTGGAATAACTTAAGGCAGGGGACATTTTATCCGTTGTTCACGATGGAACAGGTTGACCAGTTGGTCGTTGTTAATGCAGAACGTTGCCCGGAATTCACGCAGGATATTTTGCAGTGGTTCCGAGCTTACAAGCAAACAGTAATAGACCGCGAAATTGAAAACTCTTAAATCAGAATTATGACAAAAGGAAAAAGTTGGGTGATCGTTCACAAAGAGACAGGGGTAGCAGTGTTGGAAACGTATAGCCACACAATCACCCTTCAAATTAACACGGATAAATTTTCAGTTATCCCTATCCTGCAATACTTACAGGATCTTAATAAGCGAATCAAAAACTCTAAAAACTAATTATGCTATTCAAAACTGAAAAAGGAAAGAAACAAAAGGGGAAGCTGAACAAGCTACAGGCAGCGCAATTGCTGGATGCAATTAACGCCGGGCACACGGTGAAAGTAAACGCGTGCCCCGCCAGCATGAACAAAGGTTACAGAGATACACCCCTTTTTACTGAGACGCTTCCAGACCTCTTTAAATGAGTCTGGAGGCATGCACGACCGGACGGTATAGCCGTAAGCCATCGACGGCAATCCGGTTGCTAAACTTTAACAATTCAATTATGGAAAATGAACAATTCTCAAAGGAACAAACGGCAAAGGATGAAAAATTCTACTCTTCCGTTGCTGCATGGAAATTGGCATATCAATTAACGTTGGGAGCCAGGCAAGAAGAGTACAAAGCACGGTTGAAGGAATTAATTACCTCAAATAAGGTGCAGGCAGATCCGGATTTTCAGGTGAAAATTACAGCTTTGCAATTATTGATTGATTAACTGTAAAAGACCGGGCTATGATCCACGTGGGATTGTGGCCCGGAACTTTTCGCGTTGCCCTATCCCATCTTATACTATAAACCAAAATTTAACAATATGGAAAAGCACACACCGACACCTTGGACAGTTAGATTTGAAAATAACTACTATGTCCAAGGTAAGGACCGCAGTTTGGCAGTAGCTAAAATTTTAACAGATGAACCTACTTTAGACATTGCAAAAGCCAACGCCGAGCTAATAGTTAAGGCAGTCAACGCGCACGAAGCGTTAGTGGAAGCCTGCCAACGAGCTAAGGATTATTTGCACACGAAGTATCCAGGGGAAGCAGATATCTTTGCTGAACTATCGAAGGCCATTACCCTAGCGCGACCGTAACGCGAAAGGTAACCATTGACCGGGCTATGATCCACGTAGGATTGTAGCCCGGTTTTTTTTGTGCCCCTCCACATCCGGAGCGCCGACAGTACGAAAGAAAGACCTACGATGCCTACTCTCTAAAAGGGATATGAGATTATCAAAATGGGGCTGGGAAAAAATAGGCAGTAATTTTAAATATTAAGATCTTATGAAACTTATCTTTCAATAATATGGGAAAATCTAAAAATCTAAAGCTTACAAGTTTTGAAGGGGAGATCGTTCGCTCCAGGCCATACCGTGGACCGGAGGGAAACAAGCACCACAACGAAGCAAGGATACTGTTGCAGGTGAAGAACATCGCCTACACGTTTCGTATGGCCAAAGGCACGTGGATGCGTCAGGAGTATACAGGGATCACCGTGCCCTTGGACCAGTGGTCCGGGGAAGTAGACAAATGGATTAAGGGGAATGATCCGTTAACCATCCAGCGCAACAAGTTCCTTGGCCAGGCATTGAAAGACCTGGAGCTTGCATACTGGACCACGCGGGGAAAGCTCGGTAAAGAGCCAACAGCGGATGAGATCTTTGACTGCTACCAGGGCACCGTTCAGACGAAAGAAAGAGTTACGCTTGGAGTTTTGATACCGCAATACCTGGATGCCATCGAAGCGGCAAAGGATACCCGCGCATTGTATAAGTCAGTGACCAGCGCGTTCGATAACTACCTGCGCATTAAAGCAGGCGGCACAACCGTTGACCAGTTGAACGTGGATACCATTGACACAGCTTTCATTTATAAATTCGAATTGTTTTTGGCTAAATCAAAGACACGGTTCGGGAAGCCCTACAACAAGTCGTCGATCATCGTTTACGTGGAAAGGCTTAAGGCCTTGCTGACCTACGCGAAGAAGATGGGGATCATTGAGAAAGATCCAGGGGAAAATTACATTAAGACCGCCGTCAGTAAACCGGAGCAGAACGCAGGGGTATTCGTTGCGCTGGAAGATGCAGACTTCTGGAAGATATCGCAGGACGCCATCGCAAAGATAGAATGCACGCCTATCCAGGGTAAGGCAATTAAAGGTGACACGGAAGGAGGGGAAAATCAAAATGACTATGACCTGCAACGCGTCCGCTTAATCTTCTTGCTGCAAACATATACCGGCTTTGCCTACGGTGACCTCGTTAAGATGAACAACGTTCGGAACTACATACGCAACGACCTGACCGGAAAGCGCACGATCCTTTACAACCGCGATAAGAACGGGGAGCTTGCCATCGTTCCATTGTTCGACACCGCCATCCAATTGCTGGAGGCACTGGAGTACAACGCCATACCGTTAGGGAGCTACGATACCTATAAGCGCAAGATCAAAGCCCTCCTGCGATACTACGACCTGGACCCCACGGAAGGTGGATCTCACTTAGGGCGTCACATCTTCGGAAGCAGGATGTTAACGATGGGGTTCCCAATGGAAAGCGTATCGCGAATGATGGGACACAAGAGTATCCGAGTGACAGAGAAAGTCTATGCGCGTATCGATATCACCAAGATCTACGCTGACTTCGACCGTATCAAGGCACCAGTGATAAACCCGTTAGCACAGATAGCAATATGATGGTTAAGATCTTGAAAGGAATTAAGATCGACGTAGTGAAGCGGGAGATCTTTCACGTCGAGTACGTTAATTTGAATGACATCTACAGTCTATTGGACTGTAGATGTTTCTGCATTGCGGCAAGCAAATGGATAGCGCCGGATCACCTGTATGTTGATGACGATGGACTGCTACGTGACGTTCCCCTGGGATTCTTCATGATCGCAGGTAACGCACAGCCATTGTCTGGCCATGGTTTGATCGTTGGCTGTGACCTGGAGGGAGATGGTATCGACTGCGTAAAGGATATCGATAGCATTCGAAAGATCGTTCGCTTTGACCGGTGAAAAAGGAACAAAGGATTTACAGGCTGTTTGAATATGTCACATTCAACAATTGCAGGTGCATTGTAACGAATGCCTTTGTAGCCGGAGGTAGGAAGATTACTATCTCACCCATTGGCAACGGCGAGTCTCCTGCGAAATACTTTACTGTGTTTCATCATGACGTTACGGATGACATAAAAAAAGGATAGCGAATCTCTCGCTTACCCCTGATTTTTACTCGCATCGGTTTAAAATATTCGTCCGTCATCGCGAAACACTCTCCATGAAAATGATCCTCCCCATCGCAAATACTCATAATAGAACTTCTTAAAGCGCTTCACTCTTTCGTGATGCGTGTTGAAGTCTTCGGTTTTAAAATCTTCGTAGAGCATGATTAGCGTTTCTTAGCTACTTTCTTCTTAGCCACGGACTTTACGGACTCATGAAAAGCCGCCATCTCTGTACCCTTCTTTTGGCCGTCAACGCGATCAATGCGCTCTGTAAGGGTTGAAACCATTTCCTCAAGAATACGATGCTTGCGTACAAGGTCCGAAACGTTGTCGGATAAAACCGAGTCAGGCCGTAGAAAGTCGCCTATCCCTGTAAGCAAGTACTGCATATTCACAATTGGGTAGTTTAACATGATCTTACCTAAGATATCGTACCCTGGTGCATTGCGCCCGGATGTGATATTGTAGATACTGGCGGCTGATACTCCAAGCTTGACGCTGAAAGCGTTCTTGTTCGTACCTAATGCGTTGATCACGTTTTCAAGTCGATCACCCGCAACCTCTTCTTCCTTCACCTCTTCCTTCACTTCATAATTCACCTTATCCTGTTTTTGCTTTCCCATATTGCTCCTAGTTGCGTTTGTTGTTTTGTTATTAAAATTATATATCGTTGTTATAATATTAATTAAACGTATACAAAGATATAAAAAAATAACTATGGAAGAACAAACTGAAAGCCAAATGGCAGAGGAAATTAAAGCCCGCGTAATCGCCCTCTCAAAAGACGTTGCAACAGGGGAAATACACAACATTTTGGAATGTTATATCGCCGCCGAAAGGCTAAAAGGCGTGGTAATTAAGAAGCCAAACGCCGTAGCGGAGCTAATTAGGATCGCCGCCAAAAGCCTATCCCTGGAGCTGGGGAGGCCAATTTTGAAATGAATGTCGTAATAACAAATGTAATGAATTAAGAAACTCTCTAAACCCTGAACAAATGGAACGCAAAATTGTTAAAGCCAAACTTAAAAATGATGATGCTGTCAAAGTTGAATTCGAAGATATCATAGGTGACGCAGGTAGAAAGGATGATACCATAAAGAACTGCGGTTCACCTGCACACTCAGATCTCGTTGCTGCTTTTCTCAAGTTACGCATTCACTACGCTGTTAGCTGCGAGGAAGGTTCCTTTAGTGAATTCAATGATCACAAAGAAAAGTTAGATAAATTTGTTGTCCGTCAAGCCATCCTAGGTGGCGAAGGTGACCAAGAGGGAGTAACCCTTGCAGGTCATAAGCGCGTTAAGAACGGCAAAGTAATAAACTTCAATAGCCCCTTTTTGAAGTTCAATCTGGAGACCTCAGATTATGAACATGCCGAACTACTGGACATGGATATCAAAGCCCTCTGGAGCGAGATAGCCCTTTACCTGGATGGTAAGTATGCAGAACTTGAGAAAGAAGACGAGAATCAACTTGACATGTTTGGTGATAACAAGGACAAAGGTCCAAGGAGGAAGCGCTTAAGCAAGACTCCTGCATCCGTGAATGATAACGGACACGATGAAGTTATCGAATCCTAACCTTATGCATGCAGTTAACTCCTGAGATCTGCGGGGAAAAATGGTATCCGCGCAATAGGCCGTTCACAGAGTTTGAAGCACGCGTTGACTTCATCTTATATACAGAAAGCAGAAAGAATCAGTGGGGCCAGTTGTATAAACGTTGGGGCTGGCCCATGTTAAAAGCCCGGCAATTGATCAAAGACATCATAGCCGAAGGTTTGAAAGAGAACGAAGTCCAGGACACGCTTCTGGAGGTTGATTACAATAAGTACATCAAACGAAAAGTCATTGCCATTGAAGTGATCAACCTGTTCAACGCAGTGTTTGACCGGGACATTGGATTGAATGACCACAGAACACGCATGATAGTAGCGCGGATAAAAGAGGGAGCGACCAATAAACCACCCGTTGGCATTGATCAATTCAGGGCAGTATTCGAATTCAAGAAGAAGGAATGGACCGGCACTGAGCAAGAGAAATACCTAACCATCTCCACGCTCTGTGCCCCCTCACACTTCCAAGATTACCTGGAAGCGGCACGCCTGGATTATAAGTCCAAGCAGAAGAAGATTAAAACTGAAACCGTAGGAGTGAAGCTTGATGTCCCCATGTTCACATGAATAAAATAGAATCAGATTTCTTAAACCAGCCACCACCCCAGGCCATTGATCTTGAAGAAGCGGTGTTGGGAGGGATAATGCTGGAAAGGCAAGGACAGATCATTGCCCTGGAGAAGCTTACACCAGCGGACTTTTACCAAGAGACGCACGCGGAGATCTTTAGAGCTATCGCCGAACTCGCCCACGATGGTAACCCGATCGATATGCGCACCGTGGTAAATCAGTTGACCAGGAACGGTAAGCTGAAAAGTATTGGTGGCGCTTACATGATCGCTTCCCTTACATCCAAGGTAAGCAGCACGGCAAACCTGGAATATCATTGCGTCATCCTGGTGCAAAAGCGGATCGCACGCGACATCATTCAATTTGCGGCACGCATGCAACGTGAGGCATACGCGGAAGGTGATGCACTGATGTTGCTCAATGAAATTACCGCGTTCCCTTCGCTGATCCTGGACAAGATGAAAAGCGGATCTGAAAGCCACATCCAAGATTTGGTAGTTGCCCTGGTTCAGGACATCAACACCCGGCAATCCGATGCAAAAGATATAACCGGGGTTCCCTCTGGTTATCAATCCCTGGACAAGATCGTCGCAGGCTTTCAACCTGGCACCCTGGTATTAATCGCAGCACGTCCCGGCATGGGTAAGACCACCCTGGCTTTAAACTTCGCTCGTAACGCTGCCATCGACTTCCAAATGCCTGTGGCAATATTCACCCTGGAGATGTCAGCAATGGAGCTAGGCATGAAGCTCGTTTCAATGGAAACTGAGATGGACAACCGCGACCTGAAAAGCAAGATCTTCAATTCCCTGGATATGGACCATTTCATGCATAGCACACGCAAGCTTGCAACGGCACCCATATATGTAGACGACACGCCTGCCATCTCAATCATGGACCTACGGGTCAAGTGTCGCCGGATGGTGGAACGATACAAAGTGAAAATGATCATCGTGGATTACCTGCAATTGATGCGCGGGGAATTCCATACCCTTAAAAATCGTGAGCAAGAGATCTCCAGCATTAGCCGGGGACTTAAGCTGATCGCGAAGGAACTGAGTGTCCCGGTACTGGCAATGGCTCAGTTAAGCCGGGAGGTAGACAAGAGACCGCTACCACGCGTTCCGATGCTGTCTGACCTGCGTGAATCCGGATCTCTGGAGCAAGACGCGGACATCGTAATGTTCATCTGGAGGCCGGATTATTATAAGATCCCTGGAGATCCAGACGGCACCTACGCTGAGGGGTTGACCAAACTGATCATTGCCAAGCATAGAGGTGGACCGCAAGGTGAATCGTATGTCGCTATGATCGGTAAGACCAGCAAGTTCAAAGGACTGGACTCTCCATTCCTGGCACCAGCCGGATCGCTGCCAGTTAAAGCTTTTTTTAATAATCAAGTCAAGGTTAATAAAGATGACGTGCCATTCTAATGATAAAGAGACGAACCACCGGCAAGCGTAAGCAGACTGAATCAAATTTACAGATAGCGTTGTCTGAATATATAAAGCTGCAATACCCTAATGTGATTTTCACCGCTGAAAGTTCAGGGATAAGGTTAGGTATTCAACAGGCAATGAGAATGAAAAAGCAACGCTCAGTGGGATCATTGCCTGACATGATTATCATGGAGCCACGTGGAATTTACCACGGTATGGCTCTGGAATTAAAGTCGGAAGCGAATTCCCCTTTCCTGGTAGATGGAAGCTTACGTAAAGATCTGCATGTGATAGCCCAGGCCAGGATGTTAGACCGTCTCAAACGGAAGGGGTATTGGGCGCAATTCATTGTTGGTATTGACGAAGGTAGGAAACTTATAGATCTGTATATGTCATGGGATTAGGTGGTGAATTTAAGAACAATAAAAAAAATGTAATTCAGCATACCGCTGAAAAGTCTGACTGGCACGCTTTAATCACTACACCGTGGGAAGCAAGGCAGGCCATCGACAACCTTGTGCAACGCTGCCTTACTGATAAGAATGGTAATCGCATTCCGGATATAATGCTGGAAACAAAAATAGATATGCTGTACCGCTACGCGCAACAATGTGGAGAAATTTCTGATCCCATGACATTTAAACAATGGCTGACCAGTGGCAAAAAGAAATAAGACTTGGCGTTGCGTCTGTGGTAGAATCCATGAGATCAACGGTAGGCCTATAGAATGCAGCGGTAAAGGTCATCACGTGTGGCTGAGTCCTGGATACTTTGATTATTCAAAACCTGATTTAACCGAACCCTTTCAATTGAAATTATTATGAGTTGCGAAATATGTCATCGTGAAGTTCCTATTGAAAATAAAGATACCGGCATGTGTGCTACGTGCAATAGAGATGAGCGCAATAATACCGCGCTCTATCCAATGGCCAGGCAAATGTTCCTGACCAAGATGATTGAACTGGAGGTCTGTTGCCCTGTATGGGGTTCGCCGATAACTATGGAGTCTGACATCCACCATAAGCGGGGACGTGTTGGATATGCCAGCGAAGCGAAACGGCAGCAAGGAATTTCCCTATTGATTGATGTTGATTTTTTCCTTGCCTGCTCACGCCTGGGGCATATCCACATCGAAAACAATTATGCGAATGCGATAGCCAGTGGATGGTCTGAAAGTCGGCAAACAATCCAGGACGATGATAGTGAACTTATACCAAGTTGATCTTAAATGTTTCTGCGCCATTCCAGAAGACATGATCGGATACACGTTACCGGATCGGATATTCAGCGCCGGTGCATACAATTCACGTGGATATCTGGCAAGCGGCTACCATTCATTCCGCATGAAGTGGACAGAAGATGAGATGGAAGCATTCGCTGATTACATCTATAACTATAATGACTTGAAGCTTATTGGAATTACAAAAATTGAAAACTAAATATTTTAACTAAACTAAAACAATACACTATGAGACAAATGGGGAAAACGTGGCGTACCTCCGGGGGAGACGAAACGTTGAAGAAGTATCTCCCGGCAAGTGAGATCCGGTTCGAAGAGATTGGACAAGCGATCGCAGGCGAAGCATTGGCAATTGAAAAATCATTGCAAGAATCTAAATTATTATTGAAAGAATCTATTAAGGAAGCCTTGGCTGTTAATAAGCACCAGGGCCACCGTACACGATTCACATTTCACACTTTCGACAGGGGTTTCCGGATAGAGTATGATGTAAAAACGGAATTGATACGCGTCTACCAGGCAACGAAGGAGATCGATCCGAGCTTCAAAGACTACCGCCTGGTCGTGATGGATTTTTCTAAAGCTGAATTGCCAGGGGAGCCGCAGCGTAGCTTCCACTATCCAGCGAAGGAAGAGGATCAACTTCATCTCACGCAATTGGAGTTCAAGCAGGCTGAACCGGCAGGCTTCAAGTTAATTGAAGAAGATTTTTTACCAGATGAAAAGGTAACAGAAGAAATTAACGAACCTAAAAATCAATAACTATGGCACTTGGAAGTAGTACAATCAGAAAGAAAATTTATTATCTCAACCCTAAAAGCACAAGGATTGTCAGCGGTAATAAAGTTACCGATCCACATTTCACGGTCAAGATGACCGATGAGCAAGGTAAAATAAAGGAACTGAAAGATGAAACGGCAGTCAGTGGCCATCTCCTATCGATAGGGCACGGTGAGTATGAATATCCAAAGGATTCAGGCAAGAAGGTGAAGACTATCCACTTGTACCTGCATGATGAAAATGCGCTTTATAAAATTGAAGGTAGCGTTAACACAAACATGATGCGTGGCCTTATGAACACCGTGGCAGGGACAAAGAAGTTCGGGGTGATGGAGATATCGCTTTATGAGAAAGACGGATTTCCTAATTTGTTTGTGCGCAACGATGGTGAAAAATGTCAATGGAGATATGATTACAAAACCGAAATTGCTCCGCTCATTACTTTCGCTCCAGACTCTCAGGATGAAACCAAGCAGACTAAGATCTATCATTCGGTTAACAAGCTGCTATGGGAAGCATGGCTGGAAACTGAGCCAGTGGTAAAGCTGCATGCTGAGGATACAGGCCTAACGCTTAAGGCCAATGCTCTGGGGGAGGTGAATGACGAGAAGGAGAATGAAGAAATAAAAGCATCTCAGGAACGGGCGAATGCTGCCTATGCTAAAAAGCCGGAACCAGTTCACTCAATACAAACCGGAAGTGACGAAGATGACTTGCCCTTCTAAGGAAAGAAGACAATTTTTGCCAATACGGCAAGCACTGTAGTTACACCGCCAGCGATAGCCCCATTTCGCTGGCGTTTGTATTTCTTAGCCTGCGTCTGAAATACCACGGCTTCCTGCGCGTACGTTCCCTCTCGTTTTACTAAAAGCGATATCGTAGTGTCCTTTTCTTCAAGCTGTTTCTCCTGGATAAACAACCTAGTATCCCTGGAAGCGATAGCAAGGTGTTGCATACCCAAAATTCTTTCCTGTATTCCTGATTGCACTCTTATTGAGTCCAGCCTATGGTTATCCTGTGCAATCTCCATGACCCTCCACTCACTTACTGCAATGGGACGGAGGGAACGGTTAAAGGACTGCCGTGGCTTAGGATACAGTTCCGTAAGGATAGTGTCAAGTTGTGGGGGCGTGGCTCTTTGCAACTTCCGTATTTTAGATTCAAATTTTTTGGCCTCTGCACGCTTGCTGTCAAACAGCATCCCGGCAATACTATCAATCCTTGCCGTTTTTGCTTGCTCCTGTAATTTCTCGCGTTGCAGGACATTGTTACGCTTGACGGAATTATTAATCATCGTCGTTAGGTGACCTCTTTCACGACGAAGGTTCGCTACCTGGTTCTTTGCATCTCCGTCAACATCGGAATGACCTAACCAATATCCACCACCAAAGGAAAGGAGTAGGGCCAGGAAAATTAAGGGTAGATAGATTCGTCTCATTCTTTGTCGTGTTCAATGTATACCGAGTCTGGAGGTATCATTTCACGAATTGCTTCACGAAGTTCCACCATCTTTATTTTTATCATCATGCATTCCTGGTTCCGGATGTCTTGTAAACCTCGGATTATCGAAGGGATTGGCAATGCCTTCGGCTCTGGAAGCGCGTTCAATAAGAAGATATAATGATCTAGACCCAGAATAATTATGTCTGCAAGACCCTGGGAAGTTGCTGAGATCGGTTTGATACCGTCGTGGTTGAGCTTGTAGATTAAATCTGCCTTGAACTGAGCCATTAATAAGGATAGCTCTTCCTCTTGCTGCGCTTGCATCTTCTCCAAAAACATTTCGCGCTCTATTTTTACTTTCTCCAAAAATTTCTTCGATAGGCGACGACAATGGATATAGTGCATGGAAACACCAGTTAAAAAAGCGAATAATGCGATTAACCATACCATTACAATTTTTTGATTTACGAATTTATTTTCGTGTGGACCCTAGCGATGAATAGGGTTGCGATAATAAACGATTGGAAATAGTAAACTCATTCAGAAAGTTGTTTCAACATTTCAATCAATCCCGTTTGCGGATGGCAGTCAGCCTTATCCTTTCGGTAGGACACGTGTGTCCATATTCCAGGCTCTCCGCTTAAAGCTCTTTTGCTTACGTTCCACATATCGGGATTATATGTTCTCGGAATTTCATACGCAGTGGTCCACATATTCAACAACTGCGAAAGTGAGACCAATTGTTCTTGGGTATACTTCTGGTAAAAAAAAGCACCACGTTCAGGCAACCCTAGTGAATCAAAGAATGGTGAATTCGGAATTCGTTTGAATGCCGGAAAGTATTCTTCTACCTGATCGACGGTAACCCTGGCACCTGTATAGCTGCGATACTGTTGTTGATAAAACACAAGCGGTCCCCAATTGTCCAGTTCAATACCGATTGATTGTTGATTCAGGGATAGGTTTGAATTCTTAACCTTGGATTCAAGAAATTGCTTTTCAGGGATACCAAGATGGTGCCCCCAATACTTTGAATCGAAGAGACTATAAATTTTGCCGTCAGTGCCTATAATGACACTTGTCGCAATACGCGCAGGATCGGTTAGCCAATGGGTGAAATCCCCATCAACGCCTCTGCCACTTGCCGTATGGTGTAGGACTATTTGGCGCTTGGGGGTAACAAGCTTGTAGTATTGGCTCTCCGGGAACTGTAGCTTTATTATGGCTGACAGGTCAATGGGAGCAATATGGTTCATGGCGGCAATCTACCGCA
Organism: Chryseolinea sp.; assembly: GCA_037720155.1. Lineage (GTDB taxonomy): Bacteria > Bacteroidota > Bacteroidia > Cytophagales > Cyclobacteriaceae > Chryseolinea. Next base: position 16,284 of record JBBJMI010000003.1, read on the forward strand.
ATTGCTCCCTGCTTAAATATCCAATAAGCTGCTCTTAATACTCCAACGCTTCAAGCTCCATTGCCCTTTTAAAAATATCATTGCGGATTGAGGTGGCTATTCCCTCTTGGGTCACATCATCAGGATCTATTTCCCCGTATGCTTCCAGGGCACCTTCAATTTCAAAGACAAGATCTTCCTGCCGATACATTTTATCAAGTTCCTCCGGGCTGTATACTTTCCGCTCTTCCGTGTGCGCTTTCATTTGCTGCGCGACACGTTTTTTTACTTCGAAGTAATTCTGGATCTGTCTGGAAGCTTCAAGGTATAAGTCCCTTTCGAAAATCGTGGATACTCCATAAGCTCCAGGCTTGCCAGTAAGGTATTTGATGGACCTACCGAACGTGCCCTCTAAGAACGAATCAATGCGCTTCGGACTCCAGCCTGCAAGCTCTCCCAGGGCAATCGCCCCAGGGGAATTGTATTTGTTATATCGAAGCTCAGGAATGTTTGATAGATCCCCTTGCGTTTCAATAGGTCGCACGCTTGGATAGATTTTTACCCCGGTCAATTGCTCAACTGTTGGCTTTATCCCTTGTGGTAGATAACTGAAAAGCATCTGCGTTGGATTGAACGGGTTTACCTGCGTAGGCAGGAAGCTGAATGAAGCTTCGCCGTATTCTGTCCAGTCATACTTCGTAGCACCGGCACCCTCCAGGACCATCATGTTCACCATACCGGCAAGCCATGACAAGTTTTCCGGCACACGGATCTGCATGAGCTTCTTCTTACTGAACGGGTTGGGGAAGTATAAATACTTGGTAAGGTTATCCGGAGGCAACGACTTAAGCAACTGCACGCGCTCATCGTCTTCGTCATCCCCACTCATCATATACAGCGTGCTTCCCGCTGCCATTGCTGCCATTGACAATGCCGCGAATGCGTAGCGTACTTTTCCCTCCCTGGTATTGAGTGTGACTTTGGTCTGCTTCAATACCTGCAAGCTTGCATTGAAGTATGGAACGCTGCGAACGTAGGAACGCCCCACACCACCGCCAAACCTTCCCATGTGGTGGAACGGAGCGCTGACACGTCCAGCTTCTTCCTGCGCAACCTGTTGAGACTTCCCGGCTTTGCGTGCCAGGATGTATTCTGTTCCCCTGGTCATGATCTCCGTAGCGTTACCTGGAGTTCCAAGAATTTTTAATATATGTTCTAGGTATCTACTGACTTTGTGTTTCCAATTCTTGTCTTCGCCCTTAATAATCTTACGAACCTGCTTTACCCCTTCGATGTCAGCACTGAGGAATGTTTGTGATGAACCGGCCAGGAATAAATACTCTTTCAGGTATGCAGCTTCCTGGCTGTTGGCGAACAGTGATCCCCTGGTGATGGCACGCATGGCGATTGGTCCCATCTGCCTGACCGATGAAATGAAAGGTATCATACCGTTGCGTGTGTTCACACCAGCGGTGACTTGATCCATAAAAACGTTATTGATAAAGAACTGCCAGAAGATCCCCGTTGTACCAGTGCGGAACAACTGAGACATGTTCACTCCCACACGTTCAAGCAAATGGGCGTTATGGTAATCATAGTTCTCATCCAGGACTTGTTTTATCTCTGAGTCTGAAAGGATCGGCACGCGCTTATAATCTTTACGTGCCATGATTATATTTTTGTCTTTCTCCTGTGGATAGCGATTCGTTGCCTCCTGGTTCACCTGGAGCGCTTGCACCTGGAATAGGTCGGGGTTGGCCTCCACCATACCAAGGAATTTATTGTAAACCATCTGCTTAAGGCCTTTGCGCATAAGCTCGGCATGGTTCATCATTGCACCCATCAATGGGTTGAGAACGGGCCGCGTGCTTCCACGCCTGGTCAGGAAAGCGGAGACTTTTGTTTTTCCACTTGTGGCAATAGCCGGAACGTTGGTTGTGCCAACAAGCTCATCGTATGTTGCACGCTTGAATGAAGCATATCCTTTTCGAGCGCTGAACTTTGCCATACCTTCTTTGTCCAGCAATTGCACCAGTGGGTTGTGAGCGAATTCCAGATCTTCCGCTACCAATGTATCGTACATTTTTTCATCTGTGGCAAACATATCCTTGCCTGCGTCAAACGCCTCATTGGCTTCATCCTTCGTCACACCTTCATTTTCCAGGATGTCATGAAGCTTGTTGAATTCCGCTTGCACGTCATCAATCTGCGCCTGGACAATCTTTGCCGCTGCGGCTGCGCCCACATTCATATCCTGCATGATGTCAGCCAGGTATTGCGGACTGCTAAGATCCTGGAGCTTATCGTCAAGCTCCTGGAGTTCGTCGTGTTCAAACTTCAACCTACGTGCATATAGGTAAGCCGCAAATTCATCCTGGAGCTTGCGCTTGTCCAGGGATTTGGTCAGTGTGTAGTAATTGAAATCATGCTTCTTAACAAACTGGCCTTTGTCATCCATCTGCCAGAACTTTTGAGCTTTCGATGAGATGTTGTTGTCAGCAAGCTGCAACGCGTTGTTTGACATACGCATCCACAACGAAACATCTTCCGATGTGAAATGCGTGCCCATTTTCTTAGCAAGCTTTTCAATTGGCCAAAGCCTATCAAATAATTCCGTTGTGAACTTGTCAGCCTTTGTAAACTTCGATTGATCCACTGGATCTATAACATCGTGTGTGATCCGGGCACCCATCTTTGCCAGGGGAGCAAGTTTCTGGTACTTCGCCACTATCTTGCTCACATCCTGGACAAAGTTGCCTGTATCGTTTTTCCAATACGGTCCACCTGGAGTAAGGAAAGCATCGATAAGATCCTGATAATTATTTTTAATATCAGTCGGTGATTCAAGGTACTTCTGGACAAGGGTAGCAAACCCTTCCACCATCCGTATACGTAAATCGTGACCAGGCTGTGCCTTTGGATAGTATTGCAGGTATAGATCTGTTAACCGTTTCCTGGTCTTATCTCCGTCCTTTGTCGCTGCAATAAAATCTTCAATGACATTGTTCCGCTTATCGACCGCATGCACAAGCTCATGCATCGCTACGCTTAAATCATTGAGACCTTTAACGCGAATGTTTCCGGTCTTACGATAGAAAGTTCCTACCGCACCACGGTCTCCCTGGCCCTGGCCAATTGTTCCATCAGAATATTTTTCAGCAAGCTGAATCACTTCATCAAACATCTTGAACGGTTTACCGTCTTCATTGTTCAACGTCACAGTTTCAAATTCTGCAAGGTCAGTCCGCGAACGAGCTTTGTTGCTCAATAGATTGTACGTGTCAGGCATCTCATTAGGAGTGCTGGCCGGGCCGTCCGTAAATCCACCATGAATATAATTTACCAATGCTGCGGCATTCGCTGCACCCTGGTCTCCCTTGAACACAAAACCTTTGATAGCATTGTTGCCGGTGAAAGCACTGTAATAGCCACCGGTTGATTTAGATCTTATGAGTGCTTTGTCATAATCGGGCCGGTCCATATTTTTCAACATGCGCACCGTCCAGATCTTGTAACCGTACTTGGTATGAACACCTGGAACAACCTGCGCAATATCACCAGTGATCTTAGGCGCTGCCGCATTCGTATCGGCATAGACCGCTTCGATTACCTGCATTTTGCTCATCGGTTTTAATGGTGCCGACAAGCTTATTTCTTTCAGTTCCTCAAATAGCGTTTTCATGCTATCGTGGTGGGTGAGGTCAAGATCCCGGCGCAACGGCATGAGTGCCTGGACATCTTTGTTCTGTTGAAAGTCGATGACGAGCAACTGTCCGTTAACCGATGTACCGGCACGCTGGAATGTTACTGATGGAAGCTTGATCTTGGTAGTGATATAGAAATCTTTGCTGTCGGCGCTCTCCTGCCATTTGTCAATGTACTTCTGCATTGACGGCCCTTCTGGTAGAATTGCGATCAACCTGCCACCATCTTTGAGGTGACCCATTGCTTTGAACGTATGGTCCCAGGCTGTTTTACCTGCATGACCAAACGGTGGATTCATCGCGATCCGGTCATACTTATTTATAATATGGTGGTCTTCAAACGAACCACCCGTAACCTCTCCGTTGACGTTGATTGATAAGTCAGCACGCAGTTCGAACGATGGCTCTATAAATCTATTCTTAGTGGTCTCCGGGAAGAACCTGGCTATTGCACCGTGCCCTGCCGATGGTTCCATTAAAGATTGGTTAGGCTCAGGGAATAACCACTCTGCCATTTTAAAACCTAACGGCTCAGGAGTAGCGAAATAATCTACGCCCTCCCTAGCTTTCGTTTTCGCGTTACGCTTCTGCCTGGAGAAGTAAAGCGTCTTAGCAAAATCATAAGCGTCTGTCTCTTCGTAATCCAGATCCGATTCACGACCTCCAATACCTTGCTTGTAGTTCGGGTCATCGGTTATAGGACTTTTGTATCCTTCCTTGAAAGCTTCTTTCAGGTTCCGGGACTGGTCCCCAAATGCCAGGTTCTCCGCTGTGCTGACACGGGTATTTATCTTGTTGGCGAAAGCAATCTTTTCAAAATTCAAATGCAATACCGGATACTCAACGATGGCATCTGACATCTGACCTATTCGATATATACGTCCCTCCGTTTGAATTGCATCGGTTGGCTTTACAGGCAATCCCAGGTTCATCATCACCCGTTGCTGTGAGCCGGTGATATCGTGCAAACTGATACCTTCTTTACCGGCTTCCATCTGGACAACGATAATGTCAACGCCACTGGTATCGGAGTTAAAAGCTGCGATAGCTTTCTTCCGGTCTCCAGCCGACACGTTACCATTGAACGTTACTACCTTTTTACCGAATGCTTCCTGCATGGTAAGGATCGGATTTTTCAGGTCACGAAGGTCCAAGCTTTTATACTGTGGATTTTCTATATGGAATGCTTCGACTTCCGCGTCCACTTTCTGGTAAGGCACATCCTTTGGATAAATCCCTGGATCTGTGAGATCGAACGGATGGCTTGGCAGCGAATGATTATAGCTATGGAACACAACGATTTTGCGCCCCATATCCAAATGTTGCTGTATGCGTTCAACGGAACGCTTGGCCTTTATACCTTCAAGTAGCTGGCTCTTGTATAGAAAATCAAATTTTTTATTAATGACTCCTGGCAAATACTCATATTTTTCACCATCGGATGCAGCCATGTAACCTTCGTCGATCATTGCACCCATCTTGTCATCAATCAACACGAATTCCCTGGAGTAATCCTTATCCAGTTTTAATCGTGTGCTGGAGATGGCTCCTTGCTTGGTCAGCTTGGAATGGAAAGCACGCTCCATCAATCCTACATCAACATCTGCTTCCGGCTCAGTAAGTTTATTATAACGGATGCGATACCCGAAGTTTGAAACAAAGAAGTTTTTGAAGCTATCGCCTGGCCGGTTGTTACTTTCACCCTGTGCTATCTTGAATAGATAGCCGTCAGCGTATAACAGGTTTTTGTGATAGCTGAAAGGGGAGGCGCTAAGGAATACCACTTTCGTTTTATCCGCAAGCTCCTTTGCTTCTTTGTCGATAAGCTCCTGGAGCGCTACTTGATCGCGATATGTTCCGGTTTCAGTATTGTAGACTTTATCCCACTGCGCTTGATATTTCGCTTTGATCTTAAGCCACGCCTGGTTAGGCGCGTTCGTCAATGTTTTGTGTGCTAAATCTGCGGACGTTGCATCGCCGCCCTGGTTGGATACGATCTTATGGCTTTCATCGTACATCACCATACCGAACGGCTTTTTGTTTGCACGTTCCTGGAGCGCTTCATTCTGCCGGAAATTGGCATAGGTGGTGATCACCATCGTTCCAGGGTTGCCACCATCTTTCGTGCTACCAAGTTGTTTGATATCCAGGCCGAATAGCTTGCCTGCTTCTGACCAGGTTTTTACCATCGCATCAGTTGGCGCAACGATAAGAATATCTTTGGTGCCCATGCGCTCCATGCGCTTAATGATGCCAAGCCCGGAGAATGTCTTCCCGGTTCCTGTTCCATCAGTGAATAAAATTCCTTTGTTCAATCCATCGGGAGTCGATGGTGGATTCAATAATCGTTTCTCGGCTTTGTAAACGTTCTCTACCTGGTGGGGCATGAGCAACGGCATGCTCTCTGCAATATTGGCTTTATCGTAAGGGATAACTTTTACATCCTTATTGGCTTTCGCCTGCGCTGCTATTTTGTCTTCAAAGGAAAGTCCTTTTCCGATTTCGACTCCAGTATTTTTTGTAGGCTCTTCTGCTGTGTTAGGAATAGGTTGTACTCCAGGGTCATTAGTTGCACCGCTTCCTGGATCGATATCACCTCTACCAATGCGCTCCGCAATTGGGGTTGCTTCGACTTTGAGATCCACTCCGTTATCTGGCTGGACGCTGCTAACAGCGGGAATACGTTCTGAAAAGCTTGCACTACTATCGGATCGTTCTTTTCGCCTAACATTTGCTCTGACTCCCTTTCCAACGCTTGGTCTATCTGGCTCTCCGATAGCGGGAACATCTTGCGTGCCCACTTGCTGGTCAGGTTCGTTTCGCTGGCTATCTGGTTCCAGATCTCTTGGGGTACTTGATTCATTGTCTTCTGTTATTAATTCTACGAAATCGTCTGCCTGAAATTTCTTAAGCTCCGCGAATGATGTCAGGTTTTCATCCTCACTTGTAGCCAGGATGGAAGCATAACCACCCTTTATTGCCTGGAAAAACTTTCTGAATATTTCCTCACCGTGTTCAGCATATACGTCTTTGGCGATCTCCGAGAACTTGACCACGCCAAGCTCCATGTATTTAGCCACAATCTTTGCACCGATGACCGCTGCCTGTGGATTTACCCCAGAATTCAACGTGCCTCCCAGGAGGTCATTAAGCTCCTTAGACAGCGCGTCCAGTTCAGCTTTAACTTTATCCGACTTCTTTATTTTAGTTACAACGGGGGCGGCTATTGGCTTCGCTTGGACCGGTGCTGCTTTTGGCTTAGGCGCTACTTTCTTGATTACTTTCGCAGGGGCAGGCTTACTCGACGGTATATCCCAGGATGCAGGATAACCGTGTTCGTTTAGCTCTGTGGCTTGTCGGTGTCTTTCTGTTGTGACTTCTTCAATTTCGATGCTTTTACGAATTCCTGGAACCCTTTGTCCCCCTTGAACTGTTGGGTCAAATCCCGCATTCCTTTCAGCAATGAAACGGTTGACTGTTTCTGATCCGGCTTTGGTGTTTTTGACATAATCAAATATATAATTAATGTTCTCCTTTTCCTTTGCCGTGAACATATCACTGTTCAAATACTCCTGGATCGCAGGATTTTGCAGGGTTTCTACGGTCACTCCATTGTCCAGGACGCTTTGCATCGCTTCCTGGAGTTCCATTTTGGTATCCCATTCCGGATTCTCGGCTACGTGGAAGTCCGCAATCACATCCAGATCCTTGTCGCTCGTTAGGTCAAAAGGCTTGGCTATAGCTGCTAGTGCCTCTTTTTGACCTTGCGCATCCTTCTCTACCAAGATGTTCGCTATGCGCTTGTTGATGGCCTTCCCGGTAACCTCCAAATATCGGTCCCCGATTTTCTTAAGAATATCATTCCCAGATGGTTGGAATACTGTGTTTGCACCGTTGGGTTTCTTCTTCATGAAGTTCCAGATATCTTCCGGGGAGATATCCGTACCATCCCCTTCGGGATTGAAGCTCATGCTAATTTCCTGAGCGAGTTGATCAATGGCAGATCCCTTTTTGTTGAGATACGACTTTGCCATTGACGCCCCAATGTCAGCCTGATCACCAATTGTTTCAAGAATAGAAGCTTCTGTTACTTTCCTTCCTGACAATCCGTTGGCAATGGCTGTCTCCTGCCCGGACATACCGGTTGGATTCCGGATTTCATCGCGATAAAGTTGGGCAAGCTCTACTGGCGAATTGACTTTCAGATACGGTTCAGCTTCGTCAATCTGTTGCTCATCCAAAAGTTGTTCTTCCGCAATTTCTTCCTGGGCTTCCATTTCCACTGGATCAACCTGTGGCGCTGGTGTCTCGGCTACCGGGATCTCTGCGGCTGGTGCTGGCGGCTCTGGAAGAGTTTCTTCAACTGGTGGTGCAACCTCTTCCACTTGCTCTATCTCTTCAACCGGGGCAACTGGTTCCGTAATCGGTGCCGTCCTTGGAACTTGAACTTGACCCATGACATCCTTATTCAAGAATTCAATAATCTCTTCCGGTGGCCTGGTGTCACCGTACTTTCTTGCGATATCTATTACGGATTCCTGAAATTCATTTAATACTTCGACGTCCTCCACGGTCGGATTTGGTTTGAATATGAGATCTTTAACGATACCCATTTTGCTTGCTGCGGCATTCGCTGCCATGCCTCCACCGCCCATTGTCGCTGTGCCGGTCATGCCTGCCAGCGCTTCATCCATCACCTGGAACCAATCGATATTTTTAACGGCGGCTATCTTGCCCAGGCCGGTCATCTGCATCGTAGATACTTGCTGCAATGCACCCTGCGTGCCCTCCGTGAATCCTTCCTCCAGGGATGACTTTGCAAGCTCTTTGAACCAATGACCTGCCTTTTCTTTCAGGTCTTGCTTCAATGAGTTGTAGCCTAACATTTTCACCACCTTGCTTGCTTGCAGTGATTCGAAAGCACCTTGAATCAATCCGTAATTACGGGCCGTGACACTTTCGTCAAGATCCCTTCTGATGACCTCTTCCGGGGTTACGAGACGACCTTCTTTTTTTGTCATTGCTTCTGCAATTGCCTGAGTGCCCTCGATCTGATTGTTTCCGATCTCCTGCACAAAACTACTGGCACCACGTGTAAGCGCTGCGGGTAAAATTTGCGCTACGCCCTGGCCTGCATTGCTAAAAACAAAATCGATTACATCCAATGGCCGCTCTATCTGGCTTATAGAACGGATAAGCTTATGATCATTCTTGAAAGTAGAAATGGCACCAGTCGGTCCGGGAATAGAAATTGATTCGGCCTTTTGTATTGCGTCAGCAAATTCGAAAGCGGCTACCCTGGCATCATCCACTTGTGAGTTGATTGCGTCCTTTGCTCCAGGGATAAGATTGATTGCCTTTTTGATCTGATGTCCTATACCTGGACTGAATGAAGATTTCTTAAGATCCTCTGGTTTGATCTTTACATCTGCCAGTAAGTTTTGAATCGTTCCAGCGATAGCGGCAGGCATTTCGAATGCAAGCGTCTTCTCTACGCTGCGTGTAAAGGTTCCGAATGTTCTGTCGGTGATTGACCGGTTGTCATCAATGGTTTTCAGCCTGCGTAATTCACTCTCAGATTTACCAGTGAGCGCCATCGCCAAATCGTCTGCATCTACATCGTCGATGTTGGGAATAAGTCTGCCTGAATCAACTTCTTTGGCTTTCTCAGGATGTTGTTGTTTGTAGATCTTGTTTTTAAACTGTTGGGTCTCCTGTTTAGAGAGACCCATGTTTTTGAAAAGTTTATCCTGACGAACTGAATTGTCGTACCGGTAGGATTCTTTGCCCTGGTCCAGGATGACCTTGAGATTTTTTAACTCCTTGAGACTGGTGTTGTGTGACTTAACGCTATCGTTGTATTGCTTATTAAGCGTCTGAAATTCTTCCACCTTTTGTGGATCGCGCTGCATGATATCATAGCGATCTATCTGAGCCTTAAGGGCAGTCAGATTTTTTTCCGAACCTTGAAGTTGGACGTTTTTATCTCCGTATAGTTTAATACTCTCCCGGTAATTAGCTGCCGGGGATATATCTAAGCCACCAGTCGATGAAGGGCTGGAGCCAGAATCTTTTTTTTTTGAACGCACTCCCAATGGGTCATCACCGGAAGGTGCTGCCTGAGTGGTAGCTTTCTTTTTGGTCCGAACTCCAAGTGGATCGTTCGGGTCGTCGAGTTGGTCGGTAAGCATTATTTTAATTTACCCTCATCTATTGCCTGTTGAATTTCTTCGTCAGTGTAATTGTATTTTGCTTTAAGGTCTTTGACAGTAAAGGTTGTCTTGCCATCAGGTGATTTGTAAGCTGCCTTCAGCTTTATAGGTTCACCCTTAACGATCTTCCTAATCTCTTCTGGATCTGTGATTTCTTTCACCGTACCATCTGCCAGTTCTACTTCAACGGCATCCTTTTGACCCCACGTACCTAAAGTGACGCCGAACACGGAATGTGGCTGTGCTGTTTCAATCTTCTTAGCGCCGATAATTTTTTTACCGTCGATGGTCTTCCCTACAATGTCCGGCGCGTCCTTACCAATCGGTGTTTTCATCACACGGTTTACCGCATCCGTTTCAACACGCGCTTGGTCTTCCAGGCTAGGCGCGTCATTGTTGGTTGTGCTATACAGATCATTTAAATTCTTGCCGGTAAGCTGCGTAATATCATTGGTAGAAAATTTATCTGTCTCCGATGGTGAATTGTTATGCATACCATTGAGCGCTTCAAGCGCTTCCGGGCTATTGAGATTAACTTCCATGACTTTCGGGCGACCTTTGTCAGAAGTTTTAACGGTGAACACCAATCGATTTGATGCGGCATTAGATACGGGCTGGCCGTGAAAATCAAATGTACCTGGCGTGCTTGTTCCTTTTACTAATTGAATGTCTACAATATTGCCATCCAGGTACTTTGCATTTTTGTAATTACCGATCACTGCCTGCGCATCCTGAGTAGGTTGTCCTTTATCATCAAACGGATTCACTAAAACTTTTGCAAGTTTTGTGTAGCGATCCGTGGCTGCGGCGGTTGCCTTGGCTTGCTTATCAAAATCTTTTTGGAATGAAGCTGGTTCCCGGCTGAATGATGCCTTGAGATCCTTTTCATATTTAGCTTGTGGCCTGACGAAACGTTCAATCACTGACTTAACATCAACCCCTTCCTTTTCTGCCACCGCGTTGAAATAGGCTTTTGCGGCCTTACTCTGTGTAAAGGCTGCGGCAAAGTCTTTTGTCACATTTAAGATTGGATTGCCATCATCGTCTTTGGTTGGTTCGCCTGTGGCTGGATCAATGGTGTAAAGATCTCCTGTGACCTTCGCTTTCGTATCCACTGTCAGAATACCACCATTGACATTCTTCTGTTCAATAAAGCTTATCACATTGTCCTTGACGTTCTTAACGAAATCCTCAGTGTACTTAGCACCATCGAACCCCATAGGGTCATCGTTGTAAATGTTTTGGATCTCAATTGCGTTGACATCTTTCAGAGGCTTGCCATTGCCCTTTGCATCCATATACTTATCCCAAATTTTTGGGTAGTAATATTCTGCATTCAGGTACGGATTGTCCTTAATTAATTTCTGAGTTTCGTCAATGGTAGATTTTATATAATTGGACTTACCTGCCAGATCATTGACCTCATCCCATCCCTTTTTTTGCTGGAGTTTGAAATTTAAATCGTCCAGGTTTCCGCCAGCATCATTATATTTTACAACCTGAGATCTAACATTATTGGCCGCCTCTTTTACCTGGTCATTGAAGGGTTGATAGGCTTTATCCGGATTGATATTGATTGCCTCCCATAGTTGCTTATCGCGCTTTTGCTTATCAAGTTTTTCGGCCTCCGCCTGCTGCGCTCTCTTCTGCGCAACTTCATTCTTCCTGGCTTTGTAGGCACCCATAGGATTCCCTTCACGCCCAAAAATTTGCGCTGCGCCTGTTCCTTCACGGCCACGGTAAACAAGGCTTTCGGGGGTATCCATTATTGATTGAGTTTATATCGTGAATAGTTAGGATCGTTATAATCGAACCCATACGGGTTGCCACCTGCCCCAGGTAGTCGTTTGAGACCACGACGATTATTTGCCATCTGGTTTTGCATATCCATTGGCGTATTCTTACCGCTCATTTGCGCCACCGCCCTTTCTCTTGCGGTCGGTATTTTAGTGGCACCTGGTACGCCTGCTGGCTGACTTGCCTTTGCATCGAATGCACTATCTGGTAGGGAATTCACTATCCCTTCGCCAAGTGTAGTCACTGCGTTGTATTGGTTCTGTTCGCTGGCTCCAGTTAGCGCGGACTTCGCTGCATTGAATGCATCGCGAGACTGTTGCTGATATCCACCCTTCGTTTGAAGCAAGTTGGTCAGGCGGTCGCGTGCATCATTCTTGAATGATGCATCTGCTACCTGGAGATCTTTGATATTTTCTTTCTCCCTGGCATCCGAGTCAGCAATACCTTGCTGGATCTGACCAGATGTGCCACCTGCTTTTTTGGAAGCATCAATAGAATTGGCAGTGCTTTGTTTCAATCTCTCCAAGCCACGTGCATACTCTGGACTGGAGGCATTGGCCGCTAACCGTTGGGATGAGATTGCTTCTTCCACGGCGGGAGGGGTCCAATTACTTTCTTTTAATTTTTTTGCTGCCTTCTTTTGTTTGTTGGATTTATAGAGGGAATACCCTGCTTGTCCAACTGCTAACAGCGCTGCTACTGGTACTGGCATAACACAACTTATTTTAGATTGAAAACTCTTCTATTTTAAAAACAACATTGACCTGGCTGCATTCAGCTTCGTCGAGGCTATCATTGATAAGCTCTATTTCTGCATACTCAGATACCAGGTCGTCACCGGAACGGAGCGCGATTAAACCTTCGCGAACTGGAGTATGAATATCTTTAAACACTGCGGCCACCTGCTTTCCTTCATCCAGGGTAAATTCATAAGCCGGTATAAATGACTCTTGTCCCTCTTTCGTTTTTAATTTCACGGCCTGGAATTCACTGTTGGGGTTTGCTGCTATGTCTCCTTTGATGTGGATATTGAGCCAACGCTTATTCTTGCCTAACCTTGGATTTGAAATGAACTTCCAACGTCTATCGTACTGAACTCCGTAGAAATTATTATGGACCTGGTTCTTATTGTGTTGCCAAAGTTTACCTTCCCGGAATGATAAAAGGTCGGTCTCTGTGGTCCCGTAAAACTCTGGAACAAAACTAAACCTTGTCTTCCATTCATTTTTGATTGTATTGAAAGCCCAGGTTTCCCCAGGAACTAAAACCGCTCCATCGACGCTTTTGACATCACAAAACGTTATAAGCAATTCGTCATTCGCGAAATCATATGCCATGAGTACTTTGGCAGTTGTCCTATAGGGCAAAAGTTGTTGGCTCTTGGCCAGAAAGTAACCTCGCATTCCGAAATTCGAAATTGCAAACAGGCCTGCGTTTGTATACCGGACGACTGCGCCACGGTATGCGTCCCACCAATAGCCGTGATCCATCACCCCTAAAACTGATTCAGGGTTTATAGTTCCGTAGCCACCGTTTAATTGCCGGTCATCTCCAATTACACCTTCTGTTTTTGCGAGAATAAAATCATTGCCTTGCCGGATAACTCCTTCGCCTACATACAGCGTCGAAGAGAAACGTTCATGAATTGCCAGCAATACATTTCCCGCTGCCAGGAGCGCAACGACCGGGCCTCTATCAATTGGAAGTGGATATTGATTCTCTGGTAGGAATCTATTCAGACCATTGATAAAGGAATTCTCAACGTAAGGGTTTGAGTAGGCAATGACGTTGTAAAAATCCTTCATCCGCTCTTCATCGTATACGGCATGGGCACGACCTGCGTCGAACGCTGATCTGTTATAATCCAAGGTATACACTACTTTATTCTCTGTTGCAGATCCAGTCACCACGGCTTCAAGCCCACGGGGGCGATAAGTAAGTATTGCTTTGGGTAAAGAAATTACTGACGATGAAAAGAGACCAGTAGGCGATTCGAAAACATCACCACCCGTTATATCATTATTTGAATCAGGAATGGCCGCCCCTTCGATTGCTGTGGTTTTATTGTATTCATAGCCTCCTTGCGAGGTGAACTTTAAATTGTAAGTATCGCCATTAATCCTGCCGGTGAGTGTTTCGAAAGCTCCATTGGTAATATTGTATACATCACCCATCTCGTAATAAACTGACTCAAAATTGTCGGATGGTTTAAAGATTTCAATCGGCGCACCGTAGTTCTCCCACTCAATCATTTCCACATCATCACGGTTATCCCTGGGAAGTGGGCCAAATGTTTTGAGATCAATTATTACAAAGTCTCCAACTACACCCAGGACATTTGCAAAGCGTACCCCGAATCCTTCCTGAAACCTTACAATACAGGTGCTATCTGGAATGAACGGCGAATTGATAGGGATCTGGAGATATACATACTGGTATTGATTATAAACGGTTCCGTGGGTTCCTGATTGGATGATCTGGTCCAGCTTTAAAAAGCGCTTACCCTGAAAGTTGTAGGTCGTTGTGTCCTGTGTATTGTCATTCTCCCCTGTCCTTATGTCTCGCAAATAAAGGTGAACAATCGGTGTACATTGAAAATATGTTGCCTGTGATCTATTGGCGCTCAATAAAATCTGATACTTCGTAAACCCGGCAGGCGGAGCGCCGGTCAGTGTCCAGTTGATAAAATGTTTATTGCCATTTGATCCAAGTGCTTCAAACGGAACGTTGATTGACTTCGCTCTTTTAACGAATGTTCTTTTACCAAAATCATCCATGAAGATTATACCGACTCCGTAAATCCCACCAGATTTTAAGTAACGAACGTTCAAATAATCTGATTTACCCGCTCTTGAAAAGCTAGGTACACTTGCTGTTTCTGTTCCAAGTGCAAGGGCTAAGTCGAATGTAGATTCATCAATATTGAAACCTTCGTTGTTAAGCGTGCAAAACACTCGATTGCTCACTAACTCAAGGCTTCTGGCCACTGATGGTATCGAATCGTATCCTAAATTTTGGTCCTCCGCTGACACGGCCATTGACTTGCCGTTGTTCATAAACGTCCTGGTATAGGATGTCAGTGTAGGGTTTTTGATGTTCTCAAAGATGTTGTAAAGTCCCAAGTTCCCTTCGCGGTAAACGATATTGATTGCTTTAACTATTCCTATAAGCTCGATTGGAATTGTTACAGTAACGTCGATTGCATTATTAACATTGTCGTCTGGATCATTGTAAGGACGTACCCAGGCAAGCTTACTCAACGGACTATAAACTGACTCTCTGTTGTCTGTATAAATGAAATTGTAAGCAAACTGAAAAGTGGTTTTGACAATATTATTTAATGGGACAGACGCGACCGTTGTGATGACGAACGTAGGTGGAACCATTGGTGGTTGCGTTCCCAGGGCCAGACGATACTTTGAATAAGGAGCTATGTATAAGCCGTTTTTAGCGTCATTGATATTTACAAACCGGATTGGATTCAGACCACCATCATTCCATATTAGCAGATCATCCAGGACGCCACCACCAGTGATATAATTATTAACTCCAAACTGCAAGCTTGGCCCTGACAAAAATGTAGTGAATGCTCTTGTCTGTGAGTTCCATTCAAATATCCGATGTTGCCCGGTGCTATTGTAAACAAAGCAAATGATCGTGTTGTATTTTGGATATGGGATTGCTCCAATTATTTTATTGTCTCCAGCGCCAAGTTCAGTATAATCACTAAGGATATTGCCCAGGGCGTTTTTCACTACTCCATCAATTCCGATCCGGCAATTAAGCGCATCCGTCATTTCACCTGGTAGCATCGTGCGGCTTCCATCACCATTGATCGCTCCAGGATTAACATCCTTATTGATTCGCTTAGCAATATATTTTTCGATCTCTGCCATTAATTTTTAACTGTCTGGCGATACTGTGAGCGCAACGCTTCTTTGATGTCTGCAATGCTTAGGTTTAGGTTACGAACAATAACCTTGGTATACTCCTGTTCAAACAAATGCTTGGCCCTTGCGGATGCTGACTCGCTGTATTTGTCGTCATTCTCCTTACGCTGCCAATGAATGTACAATTGTATTGCACGGAATGCGTAGGGGTGGATCACCGTCTGGCCGCAATAGTTGATACCATCAGTGATATACTCCAGGTAAACGTTGCCCACATTGTTCACGGTGTTATGGAAATTGAATACTCTATTTTTCCAATCCACGTTGAAGTACCCTGATTGATTTGCGCTTATGCGTGAACCATATAATCCGGCTCCATCATGGAAATAATTGTCCTGGCCAACGATGGGAATAGAACCCACGGCTGGCACTGTTGAGATATCTTCGAAGACCTCATCCTCATTAAAATGTCCGATGCCGCTATCTCTGGTAAAGACTTTCATCTGCCCGTTGCTTCGGACGCCGATGACTGTCCAGTCAACCATGTTGGAAGGAAATGCAATTTGCTTCCATTGCAACATTGGAATGACCGCAAAATGAATTTCATGCAACGCGTCGAATGTAAATTCCCTGGCTGCATCAATGGCATATTTGAGAAATTGGCTGAACCGTTCTTCTCCAGCTTGTATATCATCCAAAACTGAATAGACCGCTGCCGACAAAGTATAAAACTTTGCATTATCTATTACCTTCTTCCCATAGGTTGGCTCATCCATTTGCTATTCTGTAGTTAGGGTTTCCATCGTTCAATCTTTCCTGCGGAACCTTCGGGTTCGACATCCTGCCCACCACGATATCCATCACGCGTGAAATATTTTCTGGTAGCACTGGCAATGGGTCGTCCTGTGACCAGGTATCCGGGGCCGGGACCAGAAGTTTTAAAAGAAGCTTGGACCCTTTGTCCGTTAAGAGATTGCGCATGGAATAAATTTTCATTCCCTCAACGTAGTATCCGTGATTACCCCGCTCAAGGTCACCGTGGGGTAAGTTCATTGTCACGCTTGGATTAGCGATAGGGATCATTTTTCGTGTCGGCGTGCGCATGGACGCTACCCAATGGATTCCTTTGTTATGTTTCAAACTCATGTAGTTTGAAGGGATCTCGATGTATGTTCTGTTGGTCGCTGCTTCCAATATGACTGGAATATTGAAATAGGTAGCGATGTATTGCGTGATCGGCGTGCGGTCGTCTTCCTGGCCGCTCCTGCGCTCCAGTAATTCAAGCTTGAGATCTGCACGCAATGCATCACGTACATCTTCAATCACGAATTCCATTTTATACGGACTATCGGAAGGGATGTCTCCCCCGGATAATCTTCGGATAATTCGTTCCGCTGTGGTGGCTAGTGTCGTTATCATTTAGCTTGTTCCGTTGCTTTTGCTTGCTCACTGTAGTTGGTCAGGTCACGGTCACGCAGGTTAATCCCCAGGCCGCTTAGGACACGCTTCTTAATGTCATTGAATAGGAGGGGACTGAATTCCACGTCGATGCTGTTTTCCTCGTCATAGACGTACCGTGTGCCTGTCAACGTGAATGCATATTTTGGCTTGTCGGGAGCTTTGAAAAATTCCAGTACTACGCTCCCCTGGACAGGCACCACCTGGAGTATTCTTTTAAGCGAATCTGATTCAGGCACTTCAATGCGTGCAATGATATTGTTTGGAACGCTTGGTGGACATACCTTACTGTTTACCCTGCCATCCCAGAACTTATCTTCAACGATATCAATCTTCTTTCCTAAATCTGACCTGAGCGCCCGGACGTGTTGGTAAGTTGCGGGTAGCTCCGCGATCCCCGCTGTCATGACAAGCGTACTGGTGCGTTTAAATGGCAAGAGGTAATCGCTTATTTTCTGAGTCTTGACATAATTGTCATAATACCCATTGAATAAATCTATCACAACTTCGTACAATACCATGTCAATCTTTTCAGGCGGCTGCTTGGTTGCAATGTTTTTGCCTGCCAGGAAGTTTACCAATTCATGGATGTCTTCGATGAATTTCATTTACTTCTTCATTAAAAGTTTCGAGAGACTAACTATCACATTCATTGGTAGTGGTTTTCCGTTCACTGATTTAGAAGTGAACGCATGGAATTCTGGCGCGGGTATAAAATTGCATGGCCTCAGTTCATGCACTTCATTGTTGATTGCATGCAACTTCTTATTGATCTCGTATGAATTCAGGTGTTTTTTGTAATCGTACCTTAGATCAAAACCTCCAATGTCGTCTGAACATTTTATAGGATTTCTAATTCCGTAGCTTGCCATCAACTCCTGCAAATCCCTGGCACGCTTAAAAACGCGACTATCAAGCAGTATTTGAAGCTCCAGGAATGAAACGAAGGTCGTGGGACTAAGACCGGTGTTTATGCATTGGCTCATCATCTTGCTCAATGAGATGAGGTCAATACCTCTGACTTTAACAGGATTAGATACAACGGCATTCATTACAATAACGGGTTACCCATGAAGGTACATAAAATACCTTGAGTTAAACTTTCCAATTCAATTATATGGAGGTATGTAAATAATTTTCCCCTTGCTCTTGGCACGCTTACCTTTCAATCGAAACACTTCACCCTTACAACTTTGATAAGAGTTACGTAGCTGGTCTATGGTTTTAACGTTTGTCTGGATGACGTTTTTCAAACTCTCATTTTGTTTTTTCAAACTGGCAATCTCTCGTTCATGCGTTGCTGTCCTGGAGTCGAGATAAAGTTTGTTGGCCAGGGCTTGCGATGTGTCTGCCTTCATTATGCATGCGCGGTATTTGGCTTCCAATAATTTACAGTGCGCCTTCAGCTTTGTAAAATCTTCGAGATTCTTCTGGATCTTTTTGATCTCAGATTTCTCAATCATGTCATACTTAGTCGGATCGTATTCAGTTGACTGGCTTAACGTCGGAGACGTCATACTTAGGCTGATTACGAACAAGAGAATCGATCCTTTTTTTAAGAACACTATTATCATTTTCAAGTTTTATAATCTTATCTCTTTCTTTGGATAATTCATCCACACGCTTGCTTTCCAAAATAATCATCGCTCCTTTCAAATGTCCAATCGTATCGTGTTGCTGCAGCGATAATGATTTAAACGCCTGCGTTGTCACCTGCTGCTCACGAACAATCTCACTCTGGTTTTTTATTGACACCTCTAACTCACCGGAACTGGACATGAAAAACCAGACAACCATTAAGAGGAATAGACCCAATACTGATGAGGCAATCGTTACAACTTTAGAGCTACGTGTCATTTTCGTTTCAATTCTTTATTTTCTTCTATTAACTCCTTGATCCTGTTATCGGTCAGCGTTTCACTTTTCTTATAAAAATGGATCGCAACGTATGACACTATGATTAGCGCAACAACCATCATATAAAAAGCGATATTCGTGTCCAGCAAGTTTTTCATTGCTGCACTCTCGGGTATTGCCGGAATTTGTGCTAACCATATAATCATAATCTCTTGAGCGAATCCCTTCGTATCTTATCCTGGTGCCTTTGAAATTGTCGCGGGTAGTCCCGCTTCCATTGCTCACACTCTATCGAGTCGGCAGCATCGAGCTTCCGGTAGCATGGATTCATTGAGTCGTAACTATGAATGTTGCATGCTACCAGAAGCAATGGAAGTACAAAGAGATATTTCAAAACTCAATCTTTATAATCCGCAGATCGAATACCGAATTAACCAGGGCATCGAAATGGTAATTGGCAAGCATGTAATCCAACACCACTTCGATGTCAAATGTATTAGCATTGTCGTATAACCCAACGTCCTTTGTTAAGATCACGAATTGCCGTGTCCATGAAGCAAAGTCCTGACTTAGTGGATTAAGAACTATACCGCTAGCAAGGAACCTGCTCTTTGCCCAGCGTACATGATCACTGTTCGGAGGTGCGCTGCCGTCTAGTCCACGCCAGTATGTAGCCTGCGCGAAGACTGCCATGCGTACTAAATTTTGAAAGCGCGAATTGTTTTCAAGTTGAACGCGCTGATCATTTGTAAGTGCAATAATTGCCATAACTTTTTTGTTTAATAAATTTTTACTCTTGATACCCTGATGTACCCCTGTCCACCGTTACCACCGTTACGCGTCGATGTTGTTCTACGTGCCCCGCTTCCACCAGAGGCAAGCATGCCCGGTATACCGGCAGCATTCGATGCATTGTTTAACGAATATCCAGGAGAGCCGGGACCGAGCATATTATATCCCGGACGAACATATATAGCAGAACCGGCGGCGCCATGAACTCCGTTTAGTCCAGCACCAAGAGCACCAGCACCAGAACCGCCTGTCCCTGTTGAAGCGTTCAATGCATTAACACCACTTCCACCATTACCCCCGCTATATTTTACAGTTCCAACCGATGTAGACGATAAACCACCGGCGCCAAATCCTCCTGATGAGGGTGCGCCTAATCCACCTTTGGCTAATACTTCGCCACTATTCCAAGAAGTATCACCACCATTACCCCCAGCACCAGTTGTTCCAGCTCCCGCTGCACCGATAGTATAAGAGATTACTTGTCCAGGAGTTACAGAAATTACTTTAGTTGCATAAGCACCTCCACCGCCACCTCCCCCCGTTGATGTTTGAACGGAATTAGGAAACCCTTTACCGGCCCCACCTCCACCAAAACATTCAACCGTTATTTCTGTGACGCCAGAAGGAACAGTGTAATTTCCAGAAGTGATAAGCATAGCCGCTGATGCGATAACACTGTGATATGTTTGTATCGCATTGTCGAACGCGACAAACTGGGCATCTGTTAGACCTTGACCCGCGGCTAAATACTGCATCGGATGACCAAGTCCCATCGCCTGCTCGTTGTAGTCGGTCACCAAAGTGTTTGACACACTACCGAGAACCTTCATGTTTGAAGATGATTTACTTGTGGATGCTGCGGATGATGCACCACCAGATGTAGCAGTACCCGCGTTGTTGTAAACAAGGCCCCACGCGGCGGATGAAATTCTGCGATTCATCCACGAAAGATTATTAGTAACCATCAAACCTGATGCATACCCGACCGTAGAATTGTTGTAAATCGACCTTACTCCATCAATTGAGTAGAATAATGTGGCATTAACGTTTGGCGCTTCAACTCGATACGGGAATCCTGATACACCATAACCGCTTTGAGTTAGATGCTCAACGGAGTTATCATTTAACGCGAATAGACTTGAGCCGTTTGGTGTCCATGCTGTTTCAAGCATTCCAAAAGCAGCTTGCTCTGTATTCACATACGGACCATAATTAAGAATATAACCCGCGATACCTGTTCCGTAATCTGTGAGGTCAAATGTTCCTGGAGTCTTCCAGTTGATTCGGGCGAAGTTCATTCCCGCATCATTGGCTAGAACAAAAATGGTATCTTTCTTAGCAAATACCCCGGCTGATACAAGGGTTCGCATCAAAGTATCTTGGATCTGCAGTTGGCCAACTGATGGCAACTTATAATTTAGATTTATAGCGCGATTAATAACAGCCATGTATTCTGAACAGAATCCATGATACTGTGCATTAAGTATCAGTCCGCGATGTGAAAGTAAACTCATGAAGTGTACATTGCTCCGCCGGCTTTTAAATCCCAAAGAGTTCCGACTTTATAAAACGAAAGTGTGAACGGGTTGCCAGTATCCGGGGCAATCAATGTTATCTTTTTTGTCGCGTTAACCCACCTTCCATCAATTTTTTCCATGACCACATCGCTGTCCATCGTGACCTCGACTGTTCCAGTGATCAATACAGATTGCGTAAGAGATCGCACGTCTGTGTCGCCCGTTATCGCCAAGGTAAAGTTTGAGCTGATAACCGTAGAGTTATGAAAGGCAACATCACCTTTTTTGCCTGTGCAATTCAAGGTCATTGTTCCTGATGATATAACGGACGAGTTTACGCCGTACTCAACTCCAGTCAACCCCAACGCAGCAATGGCAGTAGAGACCTGCGCGGCTGATTGCTTCTCGGAATCTAGTTCATTCAACGCGGCCTGAACATCGATCGCCGCAATATTTCCCGCAGGGGTATTGGTAACGCTTGCCGCATTGGATGCGCCAGCCGCCGCCGGAGTTATCCATGTTGGAGGACTGCCAGCGCCTTGACTTGTTAAAACTTTACCAACCGTGCCAGCGTCTCCATTTACAATGAAAGCACCAGTCAGAGTTATTTTAAATCTAACTGTTGGATTTTCAGTAACAGCCTGAACGGCAAATTCAATCCCATCTGCTGATAATCTGATCAGTGAATAATATTCGCCGTACTGCTCGCAATTTTTAAGTATTAATTGAGTTGGTAAAACTTTAACACTAGAGTTAAATGTTCTTGTTGTAGGTACATTCTCGGCTAAGACGGAACCAAATTCAATTCCAGAACTATTGAAAATCGCATTGCTGGCGGCTTCCCCAAAATTGCTACTTCCTAAATTAATAATAATGTTACCAAAACGCGCTGTATTAATATATAGCGTTTGGCTTAAAAGTTCCCATGAAAGGTCAGCAGTTAATGGGTTTGGGAAGATGGAATCCAAACTTTCAAACTCAGCGATTTTTCTATAATCGTCGTACCAAGGAGTGCTGACAATTAATTTTTGATACAGCGCCCATCCGGCACCAACGGTAGGGTCCGCGGAAGCGTCAATGACTAAATAAAATAAATCTTCCTGCTGCGCTGCTTGGTCGGCGAACATCGCGTCTACGTCTGCATAAGTTATTGCTACCGCTTTGCCGCTACTACCACCATCTACAGCAGCAATAGCAGTGTCTACATAACCCTTATCAACCAATGATCTATCCGTGTATAATGCTGAATAATCTGCTTGGTATGCCGCGCCATTAGGAGCGTCGATTTGAAGTGTAGAAATAGTGGTTAACCATAGATCACTCTCAGCATGAAGTGTTGTTACCCCTGCCAATTCAAGGTAAGAGCCAGCATCATTGGTGAATTTGATATCGGGACAATCCATTACAAGGAATGAGCCTGTACCACTGTAATTGAAGTCTACTCCAATGTTTAGGAATGTTGTGTCGGCTGGTCCTGCGTTAAGGGTAAAGTACCATGTATCAATGAAGAACGTTTTAGTTGGTGTTGAGAATGTAACATCCCCATCATTGAACTCCATGATTGAAGGACCAGAAGCAACCTGAAATAGATTTGTACCTGCGTCAATAACCGTCATGTCGCTCAAGATGCCACCTAACGTTACCACCCCACCGTTTTCTTCAAGACCATTCTCAAACGTGTAGGTTTCACCAGTATCGGCAGCTTTTACAATTAAATCCCCATTTGTAATCCCGGCCTTGTACCAATATTCTTCTTCACCGATGAGGACTGTTAAGCCTTTATGCCTCCTGCTTAATACAATGGTTGCATTAACGTCTGCAACATCTGTATACGGCACGGTGCCTTTCACATACCTATCGTCGATAGGCTTTCCAGCTTCAATGCGTATGTTATCTTGTAATGATGTTCCAGCCATAGCGTTATGCGTTTCTCAATTCCATCGGTGCCGTTACCGCTGACTGATAATTTGACACGTAGATTTTATATGGTATTCCTGCCCATAAAACCGTTGGCGAATCAATATCTTCTGTGTCGAATGCTGGAAACAGGTTTCCTCCAGGGCTTAAAGCGCCACCTATCGATCCGTTGTTCAGAGTGTTGACGAACCATTTTGTTTTCGACGCCATCGTCGCAGGTATCGCAAACCAAATGTAATCGTCGCTACCGCTATTGAAGTTTATGCTTATCGTGCCTGAGCTGTTGCCGACAACCTTGGTTCCGGCGTCAATCAACGCCTGGTTGGCTACCGGTCTGTTGTCGCCTGGTGCTGCTCCTGCGCTGGAAACTTTGCCAAAGAAGTAAGGATACAATGATGTCACGCTTCTATTGCCTGAAACAAAAGTTGCGAGTATAGTATTTTGCGCTTCTCCCCTCCAGGAATGAACCAGCGGCCCAACATTAGCGATCACCCCGGTATCTACAACCTGGTTGCCATCATTAGCAAGAGCGCTTGCGATAATGGTGTTCGTCGTGACATCACGGATCGCGATTGTATTCGGAGTAACGTTCCCGGAATTGGTAGTTCCCCAGGTAAAAGTTCTATTTCCACTAATGTTTGTTCCCACCTCGACGGTTGAAGCAAGGTCTGAAATACCAAAGCTACTGAAAGACGGTGCCAGGTAATCCACGGCAATCTCTTCGATCAATGATTGCCAGGTGCGCCCTGTCATTGCTGTACCGGCTGGCATGCCACCAACGGGTACTGTGGATGGAGATCCCAGGTCGTAAACCTCTGCCTCCCCGGACTCTTCAAAATCAACAATCGCATCCCACCTGTTTCTGTCTTCTGTAGTGACGTGCATGCCGCCTGGATTACCAACGCTGGCAAAGTGCGCGTCCAAAGTTTTAAGATTAACGATATCCTGCTCCATAATCTGGTCAAGCTCGTCGATATTGGCGTGTGTATGCAGGCGTACATCATCATCGAACACGACCCTGTAATCCGCAACGTAATTATCAAAAAAGCCTGCCGGAAAAATGGTCGCTGGATCTATTTGATTGTTCTCCAGGATAAGCACCCTTGAGCTTAACGACTGGTCCCCTGCGATACGGGCCGCAATCTCCGCTGCAAGATCTTGTGAGGAAGGGAAATTACCACCGTCTACAAGGACGTTGCCAGCAATGGGCATCTGGTAGTGTATGAAGTTTGCTGCGATGACAACATTCAAGTCCAGCCAGACAATAAAGAAGTCGATAAGATCACTGGCCTCTTTATTTGTCAATTCATCAACGAAAAGCAAATCAACGAAGTCCAGGGTCTCCGATATCATTAACGATAACTCCTGACTCCTGTCGCTTTGATAACCACGGCGATCAAACTCACCAAGCAATTCAGTTTGCAGTATTCCGACCTTTGTCCTGGCCTTGCCTATGAAATCAGAAATTTTTACTTCGATTGTCATAACCCCCAGGCTTCAATAAATGGATAACTATATTTTGAATTGTTTGGCCCTGCGGACTGACCAAGTTTCATTCTGAATTTCTTCGATTGTCCTGCTGGTATTACAGTCTTGAATCCTACAAGGATTTTAAGTATTGATGGGTGTGTGTTCACGTTTACATAATGACCCCTGGCATAATTTTCATCTCTTAATACGTCTGTGGTTTGTGCCGACCTGTTACCGTCATCTCCTTCAACTAATTGTGCTACCCATGAGCATTCTCCGTTCGTATCTGCAAAATGTGCTTGACCTCTAATTATAAAACTGCGTGGTTGGCTCCATGTATTTGTTACCGTAAGGGACTGGTTTGATGGTAAATTTTGCATGGAACCAAGTGCGAAATTGAATACTGTGTCCGGCGCTACAATCGCTCTGGTTCCAACGCTAAAGTATGCCTCCGGGCGAACGAGCAACGCATTACCTGCTGGTCCTTGCTGACCTTGAATATTGGTAGCTGCGGATTTTACAACGTAGCCACTTGCTCCAATGTAAGAATCGGCTGGTATTGCGGGAGATGAACCTTGGCCACCGATCCAGCCGATTAATTTTTGAACAGTTCTATTTGGACCGTCTGGTTCGTTTGCAAAAACAGGGGACCATCCATTGTTACCGGCTGGACCTGGTTCTTCTGATTCCACGTTCTCAATAACGATTTGCCAATAGTCAGTTACAACAAAGTCGGGCACATCACTAACCTTTGTATTTAAGGCTGGCATATTCACCAGCCGATACCTGGTTACTGAATGTAGTGTAGTGTCGGGCAATTCGAATTGGCCTACCACAACCTCCTGGTTCAATACCAAATTTTCATAAGGGATGTCCGCAAGCTGGTCCAGATTCTCCAGGGAAAAGAATGCGCCCTTTACTGAATGCGCAACCATTGTAGGGAACCCTTCGCTTGTTGGAAATGCAGTTCCACCAAAAGGGAATGGTCCGGAGACCGAACCTTTCAATGCATCCAGAAGATCTTTAAATGCACCCATTAGGAGATCGTTATAGCGTAAGTTCCAGGGTCCAGCTTGTTGGCAGTTCTCTTCCCCCAATAGGGGGTTAGAATCGTTGCGTCATGGACATTTGTGATGGTGACCGGCGGCACATCTACCAATGGCAATGACAGTCCGCCCAAGACCGCCCCGGCAATTGAAGGTGTTCCGACCGCTCCATACCAATAAATATATTTTGGAGTCGCTGGAGATCCAGGAACAACGTAGTTTTGAACTCCACCGTACTGTTGAATGATTGAATCCTTTAAGACTTTGGCCAGTGCTTTAATTTGATCCTGGTCAAGAGCGGCAAGCGCGCTGAATCCGTGATACATCGCCTGCTTAAAAGCAACGCTTGAAGCAACGCTACGCGCATTACCTTCACTGTCGATAGCTTGAACGGTGTGACCTTCCGCTGCTCCGGCTGTATTCCTTTTCACGTTGAGTATATTAAAGTTGAAAGGACCGAAGAGATTCAGACCGTCCACTGCTGGACTAATGGATCTGGATGCCACTGCGTTGCTCCCTGCTGTAATAAGACCAGTGAATATTACTTCTGCAATGGTTTGTCCGACCTCTGCCACTGGTGCATTGTTACTGAATGCGACCGTAGGCAGGGCAAGATTTTTATCCACCAATTCGTAGATTTTTACTCCACCCTCATTTAGCTCATTGAAATAATTACCGACTGTGATGCCCGGCTTATGTCGAACAATGATGTTTGCACCATCCCCAATAACTGGAGCAAGATTTAGACCTCCCGCACCACCGGAACATCCACAACCTCCGGAAGTAGTGAGGACTGTATTATTCATTTCCGATAAGGGCTATTGATTCGTAATTAAAAACTTCTTCGATATCGATTTGCGCTTCATTGTAAGCTTGCTTGCAGAATGCCAAGGTTGCCACCTTAATGAGACCTTCAACATATTCAAACTTAATCCTGAGGTCATGAAATTCTTCCTTACTACACCGTTTATGAATGTACCGGCGAAGCTTCAACATCTTCGCGGCATTGAGCAGGTTCGCTAGTGCAATTGCCTGCGGGATAGGGAATGCATAGTCCGTGGTTTGGATCACATCTTCGTTGCCAATAAGCTCATCTGCGGTAACTGCTACCCAAAGTCCGTCTACCATTTCTTTAATGATCGGAGACATCGGATCAGTGATGGCATCATAAACAATATTGCCGTCTTCGTATGTCAAGAGATCGTCAAAAATTGGAAGTGCGAAAAGACTATACTCAAGGGTGCCATTGACAGTCTTGTCTATGACTACAGTGAATGATGAAACGCTAAACGGATCGTTTAAGACAACTGATGCGACCACATCACCTAAAACCTTTTTATGAACTGCGTAAAGTATTATTGCCAGGGTGTTGCGTGCCGCGTTCGAACCACCAAACCCACCGGGATTATCTGTGACGTGATAAACACCAGTCGCCTCCAGGAACTCAATGTAAAGTTCTGTGCCTAACTGGTTGATTGTGACGGTCGCTTTTAATCCCATTTTATTTGCTGTTAAAAAGTTAAAGGCCGAACCGTGATCCGGCCTTTCGCTCTTTTGAATAACCCCTTCAAAAAAGCAATACCTACTACCTTACGTTGTAGTGCTTTTCATAGAGTTGTCTAATCTCTACCATGTCTTCGCTACCTTCTGGCGTGGTCAAGAAATCCACCAATGCAGCAACGGGATTATTACCTTCTTCAAGTTTGATTATTCGCTTCTTTCCTTTCTCTCCTGGCGTGCGCTTCCAGCACCATTCTTTTTTATCAGAATGATCATCGAAAAATATATTTCTCCTGGTCACGGTGTCGTCAACTAAGACACGCGTCAGGGACGTAGCTTCTTTTACTGCAAGAATAAAATTCAATGAGTCACTTGTGGCCGCTGTTTGCAGCGATGACTTAAGTGCATTGATTTCAGCTTTCATATCGAAAGTATATTTCTTTGGATATGCACGCTGTAATTTGATGGCTATATCAAACAGTGCGTCTTCATCCGCTTCGAAAATTAATTTCGATGCAAGGTATTGGTAGTCGAACTGATTGGTCTTGAGTTTCATTTCTTTACCAACGTTGACTTCGTAGAACAACACTGGTATCCCTCTGCCATCCTGGCTTTTGGTTCTTCGATTGATGTTATCGCGGTTCTTATTATGAAGCTTCAAAAAGAAATACAGGTTATTGTCCTGTGAGGTGCAAAGGATACTACCTGTTTCCATGAACCGGACGTACCCTGCGATGGGGTCCATGTAAACCGGATCTCCTGTCTTTCCTTTGATAGGGTTGTAGCCGTTTATATTCATGATTCGTTTTATGCCTGCATCATTGTCGTAAGGATCATTGATGTCGCAAAAGGGAGCTATGCCCTGGAACTGTGGGGTCGATACCTGGCGTGTACTTGTAGGGTCGATCATGCCAGCGCGTGTCAATCTGAATTCGGCTCTATCGTCTCCCTGGAGAGGCTTAAGATCAAGCTGCTGTATTAGACCTGGTGAAATAATGTTGAGAATATTGAATGACATAAAGGTGGGGTTACTAGAAAAAAAAGAAGGAGGGATGGCCCTCCTTCAAATTTGAATTAGGCAAGCTCAAGCTTGGCGAACTTATGCCTGTTACGCATTTCGAGACTGATCACGGAATACATGTGAACGACTTGTTCCATCGTTTCATTGGTTGGGTTGGGTTGCGCCAACGCTCCAGTTTCCCACATCAGATATTCACCCTTGTCGATGTTCGGGTGACGTCCCCAAACCGGGCTTACCAATTGAAGGTATGGCTCGTAATCTGGTGAATCGGATGATTTGTTCGGATCAGGATTCTTCGTGTTACCGGCAGGAATAAACACCATCATGTGACGGTAGGGTAGGCCCGGAGCGCCTAAAGAATCTTTATGCGAAAAAATACTCCATTGTTGGAAGTAAAACTCCCATGCACCTACACTATACGATTTGAAATTCAGCTTGATGGCTTGAGATTCACCACCGTCAAACGGTGAGAACGAAATATTTCCTGTGCCGTTCTGACCGAATTTGATAAGCCAGTCTTTCAACTTAAGCATGACGTTCATACCGTGTCCAACGATATAAGATTTTTCTGCGTAGTTGTTATCAAGGGCAAGCATTACCTCGTCAAACGTTGCTCCTTCTGGAGAATCGAAGTACTCAAGGTTTATACCATGTTGGTCAATCTGTGGTAGCATACCGAATGCTGTTTGCACTGGCTTGCCGTTCTTATCTGTAAGCAGATCAGATTGAGGTGTGATAAGCAAAGCAGTTTCCTTTTGGAATTCGAAACGCTGCATTGTGTCTTCGATACCTTTGTACCAAAGATAATTTTGGCCAGAAGACGTTGTGAAACGAAGTCTGTTTTGCAATTCAACATCCTCTGTATCGAATTTTTCACGGACGATTTGCATCTTGTTCGTGATTTTTTCGAACTGTGGTGTCCTGGTCTGCGTGCCTATGCCTCTTGCTGGCTGCGCATTAGAATAGAATACCATTGTTGAACCTACCAAAGCTTGCGCTCCAATGTCCTGTGACGCATTCAGTTTCTTAACTGTCACAACGTGGGCACTATCTACAGTTTCGTTTTTTGTTTCAACGTAACCGGTGGTTCTACCATCCTGGAATACTACAGTCTGACCTTCTACTGGGAAGGATGTTTTACCTGGACCTCCAAGATTCAAATGGTCACCTGCTGCCAGGGTTATATCCCACTTCAAACCGTTTGGTGTAACCGCTGCGATAGTTGCTTTGGCATTCATGAATTGTCCTTCTTCGTAATAGGAATATTCACTTCTTGTAACTTTTCTCTTTGAGCTTCTGCCTTTGACCATTTTTAGCCAGGACAATGAACTCATATAAGGAACTGTTTTGATTGCTTTGCTATACTCTTCATCGGCATATAGATCGAGCGGATTGAAGAGGGCGTAGGACGGCGATATTGCAGCCGAACCTATAAAGGCTTTGTCATTCATTGAGGGATTGTGTTAACGGGTTTAAATAATTCCAGCAACCTTCATCGCCTGCCTGTTGGCATCCTGCTTCTCTGTTACGTTAGCGGGATCTACCATACCGTGCTGACCTCTTGCGGGGTCGGATACGTTTCTTGCAGTCGCGAGTTGTCTGGCCAATTGATCTTCATAGCCTTGTTGGTACGCCATGTTTCTGAGTTCATCTTGGAACTCATACTGCGTGACGAGTTGTGCGAATTTTTCAAAGTCAGGAGTCTGTTGGCCTGGAGACATGATGCCCATTTCTTCAAGCTTACGGTCCCACCATCCTGCGGGATCTGCAAGCGCTTCGACAACGGCGCGTCTCTGACGAACAGGATCTAACCTAAAATTCAATTGACCTTCCTGAATCTCTCCGTTCTCACCCCTGGCTTCTAGGGAGAGTTGGATACCATCGAAATCAGAAAGCTCTTCCGATAAGTGTTGGCGATACTCCTGCTGTTCTTGTGCAACTGCGTCTGGTGACTTAACCGCCGTCCTGGTGGTGTTCCATTCGCCTTGCATTTTTGCAAGAGTCTCTTTTGCTTGGGCTGTAGCCTGGCGTTCTAAAATTTTTTGAATTGGGGTTTGGGGATTCGCTTCATCTTGCGAACTACCGAACTGCTTCGTATCTGAATCCATGAAAAGCTGGTACATCTCATCCTGAGATAAACCTTTCACTGATGGAGATAAACGAAACGCTTCAAATCGAGCACGCTGATCAGGCAAGCTCTTAAGATCCAGGTCTACTACTTCTAAAAGTTGTCGAGCCATTGAAAGCTCCATGCCCTCGAACTTCGATGCAAAGTCATACAGGTGTTTTTGCCTGTCGCTTGCGAATTTCGGTCCGGCTTTATATTCACTTAATTCAGAAATTTGTTTTTCGTATCCGCGACTCCGATTGATATACTCTTGCATATCGTTCAGTGATTCGAAACCGAATTCGGAGATGTCGTGTAATTCTTCTTCTTCCTCGCCGCCCGGTTCGCCTGCTGGTTCTCCTGGTCTATCAGGACTTGCAATAGCGCCTGGCTGTATTACTGGAACAACTACTTCGGGAGTCTGTGCGGCTTGCGCTGCGGCAGGTCCACCGTGTGAAAGACTTTGTATCGTTTGAACGTCTGAGGCTGAAAGCGCTTCCATGTAACGGGCAGTTGCGGGGTTATAACAACTGACATAAAAGTATATAGGATATGTGTGTATCGCGCAACGAAGTTGACTTACAGAAGTTTTTAGGATAAATTAGCAATCGAATGATGCAGACAAGGAAGCTCGGATCGAAGACCTTCATCAGTTCGTTAGACCTTTACAATCAGTTTGGTCGTGCCTCGATGAAGTACCACAATTGGATTATTCGCTATGTAATCCGCAACCAAACCCTGGCTGTTCCGCACGATTATTTTATTTACCGGAAAACCAGGCGCGGGAAAGGCGGTAATCCGCTGGACCTTTACCTATCAAATACCCTGGCCAAATCACTATGCATTCGGGAGGGAACTTTCACCGCAAAACGGGTCAAGCAATACATTGAAAATGTTATTGATATGTGAGTATTTTACTTTACATTTGTAAAGTAAATAAGCCTTATATGAAGCTGAATCACATTATACCCTTTTTACTATTGATTTGCGGTTTGTTCAGTTCTACCGTGTCCGTGGCTCAGGAATTGGTAGACGCCCAGGAGCAATTGGTAAATGAGATCAATGCGCTGCGCAAGCGCCGTCTTATGAACCCCCTGGAGTATCGCGTAAAGTTCCAGGACCAGACTGACGTTTGGGCTGAAAAAATCTCCAGGCGTTACGTGCATAATTACAAGGATGTGTGTGCGGGGGAAGTCATCAATATTGTTCCAGACATCGACGAAATTATCGCTGCATTCATGGCATCACCAGGGCACAAGGCTGTGCTAATGGACCGGAAGGTAAAAGGGATCTGTGTTTCGGTTTGGCTTAAGCCTGGAAGCGTTACTGCGATTGAAGGGGGCACGAAGTTCATGGTAGACACCTATCATACCGTGATCCGGACCTATAGGAACTAGGGCTATACGCGCCCTCTACGAATTGTCTTAATCTTAACTTTTGTTTTCTTGCCATTGAAGCTGCCAGTTCCGTGCTTGGTAGCGGGACCGCTGTCCCTGGAAGATCCACCCACTGTAAGATCTCTGCGCTTCAAAGATGCTACCTTCGTCTTCGATTTCTCGTAGACTGGCTTCCGGTCAAATTCAATCTTACGAATCTTCGGATCGATGTGGACTTGAGTTTTTAATGATGCAGGCTTCTCATCAACTATTGTTTCACCCGCCCAATAGTGAATCCCTTTTTTACTGTAAGCAGTGACGTTCTGCTTCTTGGCACGTGCGTCTGCCAGGAGATCAATCATTTCTTTATTCGTTCCTTCACCCTCCGGACCATACGTTTTATGACCAGTAACTTTATTTGACGGAACATAAGTTCGTGTCGTCTTTCCTGCCTCAGCGGTCTGCGTAACCTTTGTCGGTGATCCAGGCTTAATCACTTCACCCATCTTGCGCACTTGCTTAGTACCGATGACAATTCTTTTTTTCTTGGGAGGCGTTTGCATGATCTATTAGATTGCGATGTAACGTTTGACATATAAATATATAACAAATGCTAGGATATCTACGATTTGAAGTTAATATTTGGATGTCGTCAAATAGATGTTGTTTGTTGTAAACGTTTGAAGGATTCCAAAAAGACTTTGGAGGTTCCTTCCTTATTTCCTTCGGGCGTTAACGGACGATATTTGACGATATCAAAAGGGAACCTCTATGTTAACGGTCTTTTGCTTTTCAGGATCGTGGTTTGGATAAACTGTAGCTACACTTTGATTGCGTTACGATCATTGGTTCAGGTCGATTGCGTGTTAGATTAATTATTATAAACCACGCGGGACAGATGTGTTTTTCTAGGAGCTTTTTCTTTCCTTTCCTTTTTTCTTAAAGTGTTGACACGTTTCTTTTTTCCTTTCCTTTCTTTTGAAATGAACCTGTCCTACCGGGTGATTGGATCAGTGAATGTCGCTTAGGAGAATGAGTGATTGTGAAAGCTTCGTAAAGTGAGTGAGTGAATGTCATTCATCCCATGAATGAACGTAAAGGTTAAAAAATAAATGTCATAATAAATATTTCAAACCATGAAAATAAAACTTACAGAAACCCAAAAAGTAAAACTCATTGCTTCGCATAACGAGATCACAACTGCTAAGAATAATGCCCGGTCCGCTCAATTGGTTTTGCAACAATCGGAGATTCATAAACAGGATCTCCTTGATCTTATCTTTGAAGCAAATAACCTGGACCGCACTGTGATGGCTCCAGACAGTCAAATTCAAATTACCCCAGATGGCTTTATGTCATTCTCTGAAACTGACGCAAGCAATCGTATAAGGGAGGCTGTGAAATAACCACCGCTTTTCGGATGATAATTCGGGATCACCTATACCTACATTTGTTACAGATACCAAACAGGTATCTTGTAAAAATTTAAAAAACAAAAAGCATGGGACGGTTAGTAGCCATAACAGCAAAATCACAGAACGGTGACAATTTCGTAGCCCCACGTGTGGCATACGTTAGCGAAGATGCACTCGGAATAAAGGGTAGCACAAGAACCGGGAAGGGATCACAAGTGATCGACAAAACGCATCGCTTCATCGTGTATGAACGGGCGGTTGAAATTGAAGCGGCACGCAACCCTTCAACGACTGACATTTATGTTAAGTCACATATAGCCGTGGCACTTGCCGGGGCTGGTACAACGCAAGCTGGCGCAACGCCACTGACGAAGTATCTAAATGAACTTCTTACAATCGGTGCTGGTGCATCGGACGCATTCGTGCTACCTGCTGCTACAGTAGGCAAAGTGATTGTCGTAATCAACAACGATGTCGCAGGTGATGCAGCAAAGATATTCCCCGCTGTAGGTCAATTCCACAAAGGTCAGGCTGTTAACACTTCCTACAGCGTACCTGGATTTACCCGTAAACATTTCGTGTGCATGGAACTTGGCGTCTGGACTGCCGCTGTCGATAACGCCTAAAAATCTTTTCCGTTGTGTATTATAATTGAAAAGCCCCTTTCTGGTTGGAGGGGCTTTTTTCATTGGTAGGAAGTTGTATCTTTGTTCCTCCATATATATTGTTGCTTAAGTTTGAAACCCCTGAGTGTGGCCCACTACAGGGGTTTTATTTTACCTGCCTTTTGGCTCAATCATGGAGTCTTCCCGGAACCGTATTCGCATAATCGAATCTTTCCACATTCGCTTCCGATAGCCGCGATACTCTCTTGGGAATGTTGTCTTCCAATATTCGCATTCAATTGTATCCGCTTCATTAGACAATTGATAACAGGGGTTGGTAAAGTCTCGCATCCTATAAACGTTGCATGAGATTAGGCTTAATAAAAAAATCACCGCTATTATCGTAGCGATGATTATACAATGTTTCAATCTGGTCATCGGTTTTTTTCTCTTCATCGGTTCGTGTATGGGAGTTCCGTTTGAATGCCCTTGCGGACCACGGTAACATTCCCTGCTGAAAGCCTGAGTACTTTGAATGGAAGGTATACCCACTGGCCAACGGTAAAACCTCTTGCCTGGAGGGCGACTGTATCAATGCCGCTGTGATCAGGAATTAATTCTGCAAATGTAACTGGCACTGTATCCACGATGAAACCATACCCGTTGATCGCACCAGTAAGCGAGACCGTGCCATTGTGCGTTGCACCAAATGTCCCGACCACACGTACCACTGTAGGGCTAATTACTTTGGCAACGCGATGCACTCCAGCATACTCTCCGCTTGGAACATAAATGTTGCTCCCCTTCTTTAGGTTGTGCGTTGCCATTGTGAATTCAATATAGCCTGCGGGTCCAGCGGCAACCGCTGAATAAGCAATCGTCCGCTGCGCTGCTCCGATGGAAGTTGTACCGTTCGCTGCTGCGAGTGAGTAAGGATTATACTTATCTAGTACCATAAATTATTTTTTTGAAGGTTTTGGAATTGGTTTCTGATTGGCTAATCGCTGGCGCTCCAGGTCACCAGCTACCTTGATGTTTACTTTATTGATTTCCGTTTTCGACTTAAGCAAAACTCCCATGTAATCACTGGCCAGTTTCTCCTGTTGGGCCTTATCATCCACCTGGGCGTTTAGCTGCATAAGCATAATTTCGTGGGCACGCTGCGCGTCAAGCTCTGCCTGCTTCAATTCCGCATCCATCTGCTTCTCCTGCATACGCATTTCGAAATCGGCCTGCAATGCCTTTTGCTTTTCCTGCTCCAGGGACAACGCCGTCTGCGTGTTCTGCTCACCTTGCTGCGCGATCATCGCCTGCTGGTCGGCAGTAGCTTTTTCTTCGCGCTCCATCCTATGCTTGCGCAACATCTGGATCTGACGGTGTGGATTGCGCTGCATCTCAATGCGGATGGCATCTTCCCCAGGGATCTGCCCTTGCTCTACCATCATCTGCAATACGCCGGATACCTTTTCACGAACAGCTTCGTCCGGTCCTTCCTCCAGGATAATGCCCATGTCCCGGAGCGGCAGGTCACGGTTAAGCATAAAATATTTGTGGCTTTCAGATCCTAACGATTCACCCATTTGTTTAGGGTCCATGCGCTGGATGTTTGCTTGCAAGAGATAGAAGACATTGCGTGCCGTGCGCTCGTAGATTGATTTGAATGCTGCGGTAATGTGGGAGAGTGCATTGTCAGTCGCTCCAAAACTTAATTGCGCCACGGTCTTGCCTAAGCGCTCTGGAGGGGTCTGTCCCTCTGACATTGCGTTCAGCCCTATAAGGTTTCTGATCACTTCAATGAATTGCAGCATCAATTCAAAGTGTTGCTGCGCACCGGGCGACAATCCGTTGGCAAGCTCTTTGAAAGGATACATGTTCAATGGGTTACCATGCTCATCGGAACCATCGTATAAAAAGCTTCCGGTCTCTGCAAACATTTCCAAGTTCTCCTTCGGGTCCCATTTCTTCCCACCTTGCCCTCCTTTACCTAACCTGGCCAGCGCGTTCTTTTCGATTGCTAAACCTGGAGGCCTGGAACCGGCAACGTGACTTTGAAATTGTAGGTAGTTCAATTGTACCTGGTCCAATGGCTGCTCGATGAGCGACATCGTAGAAAGGAAATCTGTTGAGATCAATGTCACCGGCATCACCGACTCTTGCCAGTCCGTTGTAGGCACCAGGCTATTTTTCAATTGCCCGTTGTCATAAATGTAATCGGTGCCGACTATCCAGGTACATTGGTAAATGTTGTTGCGCTCCGTGCGCAAAATCTTTTTCTTGCCTCCATTGAACTCTGCATACTGCACATCGGTCATTCCCCTCCCACCATTGACTGACTTATCGCCACGGAAGGGCAGGTAGTTGTGAGCTTCTGGCTTAACCCTACGGTTACCCGCTTCGTTGGTATATTCGATATGGACATCTGAATCTGTAGACTTCCATAGGATTTCAAACACTTTTACTTTTTCATGATCGTATGAGTAGCTGTAGCCGTTGCTCTCCAGGTAGGAGGAATATACTCCTGAGTATTTCCCTCCCTCACCTGCGATCTTTGATGCAATGTCTTTATAGGTTGCCTCATCCCACTTATTACGAGACTTGCGCTTAAGCTCGGATACTGTCAGTTCAATGTATTCCCCGAACCGGATCATGTCACGGAAGTCCGGATAGATACATTTGTTCACGACACAATTTTCAGGGAAGATCCTTCTGAATTTTATTTTGTTGTCAACGTCAATGAATTGCCTTGTGCCACCAACACCAAGATCCACCAGGTCACCAGCGATTTCCTTTTTTAACTGGTCCCAATCATTTTCGGAAAAATTCTGTTCAATGAAATCCAATACCTCCAGGGTTGTGCGGTCCTTAGGATTCATCTCCACATAGGGATCAATTTCCCCAACACTTGCCGGTGGCATTTCTCCCTCCGCTACGGGTCGCTCAAGTCCGATCTTTGTGAGACGTTCGAACTGCTCGATCTGGTCTTTATTGACAATGAATTCCAGGAGCTTGCTTTTGTATGTGCGCACTTCCGATAGGCTCTGTGGATCAATGGCCCTGGCGCTCATGTTCAATGGCTGGTTGATAACCTTGTTCACCACAACATTGCGGATCTTCGGTGCCACCTTCAATATTTCAAAATTCAAATTTCGATATGAAGTGTTCGGGTCGGCTCCCGCTGCTTTCTTCAAACCCATAAGCTCTTTATACTGTAATTGGCTTTGCTCTCCGCGTGCGTACTGTCGCATACGTAGATAAGTCTTATTGTCCCTGGTCAGAGCTTGAGATGTGGGTGCGTGCCCTGCTTCCGTGTGGAACGCTTCGGCATACTGCTTACAGTATTTTTCTGTGGTCTTAACTTCCCTGGACACGAACTGCGAAGGGAACTTGCTTGTAGGGGTTGTCTCAGCCATTGTTCATCAGTTGCTTCACGTAGTTGGGGTCTTCAAAATCTCCGATCTCTTCCTCGGATGGCACTGACCTTTGCTCCAATAAACGGCTGCGATTTCCCGAAATATCGTACCGTTTGATAACGGCTGACACCATATCAGCATCTTTTTGGATATTGAAGTAATCGTCAAGGTCTGCTTCAAGTGAAAGTATTGCATAACCAAAGCACACTGCTAAATCGTATGTCGTCGGTTTCTTAGGATCGAATTTCAATAGCTGCTCCAAGAGTGGAATTGAGTTGATCCGATGACCGTGACGGCGAATGAACGCGGCGGTACGTTTAACGTAACTCTCAATCACTTCTTTATGGGAGTGAACCGCCTGGTCTTTACCAAGAGTGTTCTTACTCTGCTTGGTCATCAATACAGTGAAATCAAAATTCTTCCGAACGATTATAAATTTTTGATAACCTCTGCTGTGCAAATGCTTAATGAATTCTCCCGCGTTCGCTTCCGGCATTATTGAATGACCGAAATAACGCATGAGCTTTATTATGTTCTCGTAATCTTCCTCCGGATCGGTATGCCGGGCGTGGTATTCCCACATGATGTTATGGGAGATCCAATCTTTAACATCCGGTTTTCCAAGGTCCAGGTCCGGAATGAAACGCAACATGCCGTGCCCTGCCATCTTCGAAGCACGACTGTCGTCGGTCTGAATAAATTTTACTGGATCGGTTGCTGACCTGAATAGATCATTGTTGCACGGTATCCACATCTTTGCACCGCGATCATTGATGACGGCCTTGCAGTTATTTAAAAGCTTTCGTGACTTATTCCAGAACTCATCTGGCATATAATACATTGTCAGCGGACCGTCCTTATAATCTACTAACTCGACGTCTCCATCAACAACGCCGTTCACCCATTCGATGGTAAACCTTCGGAAGTGTGGCTTCTGGATCTTAAGCTCCGATACACGCTTTGATAAGATCATCTGGTCGTAGATACACTTGCTTTGATCTTTTAGGAATGCCTCTTCTTCCGTGGTCGGATTCTTCCGCATCAACAAACTGAGCTTGAAGTTATCGTCGATAACTGGCAAGCGTTCATTCATAATTTTATCGTAGGCTACCTGGTGTGGGATGACACCATACTTGTCTGCCAGGTCGGTTTGTGTCTCCACTGCCGACACAAAATATTTATACAGCTTGCTTATCGTGTATCCGTTGCCATCACGGATGAGCGGGTTGCTTTCTTCCCAGATCTCCAGGCACTCTTCACCACCTTGCTCCATTTCCTCCACGGTCGTCGTAGCGCGAATGATACCCCGCTTCTGCTGGTTCCGGAATACGGTCCTGGTATTAACTGAGTTCCTGGTATAGGCATCAGTGTCTTTTATCGGCGTAAGCTTACCGATCTCATCATTGATCAAATCTGAAATTGTCTTTCCATCCAACGCTTTGTTTTGTGGTGGATAGCAGATGACTGTGTTTCCGAGTTCGAATTCTTCGCCGTGCTTAACAAACCTGGCATCCTTGCCTCGCTTGGATGAGCGCTTGAATGTGAATGAATCTTTAGGATCTGAACCGTGACTGAATTGTGGACGAAAAAAATCTGGTAGGCTATTGAAAATGGGGACCATTTTCTCCTGGAAAATAACGGTCGTTGCATCTTCGAACGACTTGGACTGGATCGCTGCGTGCCGGGTGTGCCCCGGCCTGGTGATGTTCTCAAGCTGTGCCGCTACTTCTTCCGCTGTCTTACCTCCACCGCGTGGACCTACGATGAGATACCCCAGGCAAAACGGATCTTCCATGCACAATTGCCGGAAGTAAAATCGCTCAAGCTGTGGCATGTAGAATATCGGATATCCATCATTCTCCGGATGGTCCAGCTTACACCATTGCAGAAAATAGTAATGCGTGCCGGTGATGTAGGTAGGTACACCGTTGTTCATGAAGTGGACGCCGTATATCCGGCGCTGCCATTGCTCACGGCGGTATGCCTCCAGGACATTATCGAAATAGCGTACCATGGTCAGCACTCCTTCATCTACAAGCTCAAGCTCCTTCTGTTGCCTGTGGAACTCTTCTGCACGGCGCTCTTCGTAGAATTTTGGCAATGGAACTCGACGCCAGAACTGGTCCGACTTCTTAAGCTCATGCCCAATAATTTCTTGACGTTGTGGGATGGGTGGTAGATAGACCGGGTAATGATCTTTAACTACGTACCTTATCGATCCCGTTGTTTTGAGAAACATCTTTGACCTGCCTCACACGGGTATGCTCAATGGGGATTTTTAATTCTTTAAAAACGTTCTCCGGTGATACCGGATATAGATCATCTTCCGTTGCCTTACGCAGGTCACCATGCTCTGCGTAGAATCTTTTCAGCAAATGATCTTTTTCCTCCAGGCGTTCCTTCACAAGCTTGAATAGCTCTGGCTTTATTTCGCCTTTAAGAAGTGCCGCCGTTCGTTGCCTGTAAAGAGTATCCAGTTCTTCTTCTGTGAATTTGATCTCTGACCAGACGTTGTTGCGTTTAACTTTTAAGTATTCCAAGATCCAGCCAACGACCTGCTTTTCTTTAAAGTCTAAGATGTCCTGGACGTATAGCGGCCACTGACCATCTTTGTTCCTGTGGAATCCAGCCTCCTTGCAGGCTGCTTCCTTAAGGAGACGAACGTCATCTGGGTACTCATTGATGAGATCCGATTCAGGGTCATAAACGTAGACGATATACTTTATAACCTTGACCAGATCATCCTTGAACGTGCCACGGTAACATTCTTCATATCCTTCCACAACATCCTCAACCTGCTTTGTCTGGTAGTTAATTTTCTTAACCTCAGCGGGACGTAGGTTCTGGAAATAACGGCGAAGTCCGGGAAGAACTTCGAAAAGTTCCTCCGGACTCTTGGCCGTAATTTTATGAACAGGAAATTGAAGCCTGGAAAATCGTTCTGGTATCAGGCTTCCCATTAAGGATAGGCGAAAACGTCTGACACTCTTACCATGTGGTAAGTGATTTTATTGACTTCGAAGTCAATGGCTTGCTGGTGCCAATACAGCACGGTTAAACCCACCTTCATGTGTGGGGGGATCTCAGCCCCGTATTCCCCTCCACCGATGGACATCAACCTACCTTTATAGTAGGGTTCCACATAACCAACTGGCTTCGCCATCTTGGACGCTTCTGAAAGGTATTCGTCTGGATCGAATGGCTCGATGAGAACCCTGTCGCCTACGAACTGTATTGGTAACAAACTCTTTTCTGGGTTAACTGGTAGGCCGTTCTCAACGGTGGCTACCTTAATCTCTGTCATCACTTCTTCACGTTTTTACCTTCGTCGTGATTAGTGCCCTTACCGGTAGTGCCACCTTTATTTTGATATCCAGCATCTTCAAGCGCGACTGAACCGCTATCAAGTTTCGGTTTAGACTCAGTATCTTTTTGCGCATTAATACGCGGAGATGGGTGGTCAGTGTCATCATTCACCATATCACCTTGAGTTTTTTTTTGCCAGCCGCCTCTTTTTTCTCTTTCTTCTTTACGTTCCTTCAACGCTTGATCCTTTGCTTTCTCTTGTGCTGGATCACGCTTTGGCGCTGGATTGATTTTAACTTTCTGCTTACCATCCTTTTTTTCTTGCATGTCTTCAAGTTCTGTGTTCATCCACATTGTGATTTCACACACACTTGAATAAGCATTGTTGATCGCCAATTGATATAACTTTTCGCCTGGACGCAGTTGCGTATCCTGAAAAAGTCTTTGTTCTAACGTCTGCGCTTTCGCTCTTAAACCCTTCGCTGCATAAATCTCATCAGAATCCAATGCGGTTACTTCTGTAACACGATCAGTGCGTGGTTCGATCTCTTTGGTTTCCGGATCATCGCTGTCAGGATTTTCACTTTTACTTCCTGTTGGTGCCATTGCGCGGCCCAACCACATTGCTGCCAAAAGGCAAGCTTGTTTCGCGGCTGCATAATTGTCAGATGACGGTTTGTCACCAATCAGTACTTCGATCTCAGAAAGCATTTTGCGCTCTTCTGTGAGTTGTGCTTTAGTTTCTTCGTTCATAAAAATTAAGTTAACGGTTTTGTAAGTTGTTATAATCTTATTCAATAATACGCAATTCCAGCGGTTCCACGTGAAACGATGTTATAACTCAACGTAACACTTGTTATACTTCCTCGTAGCGAATCTGCTTCTTATGATCAATAGCGAAGATGTGCCGTTGACGCATTCTGAAATAAGTGAACCCTTCGAAAGTCATCTTCGTGTTCGCAAAACGTTGAAAGAAAACATACATACCTGTTTGCAAGAACTCTTTATCACCGTTCAGTGCTGAACCGCAATGCCTCACCCAGCCACGTAAATACTTTTCAGTCGGCATTTGCTTCGTAACGAGCCAATGTTCTTTTGGCTTATAGATTGTTTTGCCGTGTTCATCCACAAGCAATTGACCATTGATTGTTTCAGGTGTTGGTATGCTGATGTCATCCCAGGTTTCAAGATCTGGTTCCACCATTACGTAGCTACCGATCATGATTATCTCTTTTTTATAAACCTGATCGACACCGTGCCTATCAGTATAATAGAATCTCTTATTCAGGTGTGGCTTCAATTCTGGTTCACGCGTCCAATCCCATAAGTTCGTTACCTTATTCAGGGGTGTCATTCGTATCGACGCGAATACCAGGTCGTACTTAATCTTGAAATAATGGAAGATTGTATTGTCCTCTTTCATGGAGTACATATAGAGTTTGTTCCATTTCTGGTCTGCTTGGTCAGGTAGCAGGCAATTATAATGGAAGTATACTTTATCTCCCTCGCAGATCTCTAGCTTAATATCCTCGGTTGTCTTCCACGTCCATTCAGGCTTATCGTGATATGCAGGACGTGACGCCGTTTCTGAAATCAGTGGATATTTATTCAACTCATCTGGCACGCTTACAACGATGCCATGATTACGAACGTGTTGTTCTGGATTGTAATACACGTTCATCATGATTGCTTTACCATCGACTCCCTTGAATGCAGAATCTTCATTAAAGATGGAAGGAACTTTAACGATGATGTGTTCTCTGATGATCTTCATGAATATAAATTTAGAGATAATAAAAATATTTATTGCAAATGCTTGTCAAATGTAAAGCTTGGATTACATTAGATCCCTGGCTATCACAAGTCTGTATAAAACCAACACAGGTGTCATAACATGAAAAAAGTTTCTCCTGATATATTCTTCCACCAGTTGACCGTACCGCAACTGATGCAAACGATAAATAAGATGAACCGCGAAATGCGTTCAACCGTGAAGGAATGCTTCATAGAGGGCGTTTTGAAGCAAGATTGGGTTCATTACATGCAAGTATCTGATGAGCGCTTACCAACGATATTTACATCGTTTGAAGTTACATACTTTGAATACGGTGGGCCTGAATTATCTCGACATGTAAGAGATGTTAGAGTGTACGTGAGTGAATTCGAAAGTGATTTCTATCGCGCACTTGATGAATACGAAACTCCTTACATCACTGATGAAAATAAAATCTTATTTAACTGAAAAAAATATATGGAAAACAAGAATGATGAAAAACGTTTGCATGAAGGTTTCAATGGTGAAGAGCTATTAAAAATTTATGCGGCCGCTGACTTTATAAAAAATAATATTTTTTTAGAGTCTCCAGATAAACTACGCAAGGTGCTGGAGTCCGCATTGGAGATACGCTATAAAAATATTGAAGAGCAAGAGGCTCGGAACGCTACCAAATAAAATTTGAATAACCCCTGATCGGATAGCCGTCAAAGGGTGATGGCTATCCTTTCTAAAACCCTCTTTCGAATGACTATACTTTTTATTGACATTGAAACAGTACCGGAATTTGAAACATATCAGAAGCTCCCACTAGATGGGCAGGTTGCATACGAAAAGAAGTATCGCGCCAGGATACCTTTTGATTTTGAAACCATTGACCACGCATACAAAGACGCTGGACTCCATGCTGAATTTGGAAAGATAATTTGCATTGGTGTGGGGACCGTTTCTGTGGACCCTGTTGACATGCACACTACCGCCGACACTGATGGCAATCTCATTACCTGCAAGTGCCTGGTAGGGGACGAAAAGGACATCCTGATAAAGTTTGCTGCCGGGCTGGCAAAGAAGCAACCTGATGCATTGTGCGCTCACAACGGCAGGCAATTCGACTATCCGTTCCTTGCCAGACGCTACATGATCCACGGCCTGCCTATCCCCGCCATTCTGATGACAGAGGGCAAAAAGCCCTGGGAAATGACGGCGTTGTTGGACACGATGGAGATGTGGCGCTTTGGAGATAATAAGACTTACGTGTCGCTCATCACATTGGCATACATCTTTAAGATCCCTTCGCCAAAAGAAGACCTGGACGGCAGTAAGGTTGCGGAAGCTTTCTACCAGGGACGCATCGTGG
The DNA here is from genome assembly GCA_037720155.1 of Chryseolinea sp. Lineage (GTDB taxonomy): Bacteria > Bacteroidota > Bacteroidia > Cytophagales > Cyclobacteriaceae > Chryseolinea. Next base: position 59,794 of record JBBJMI010000003.1, read on the forward strand.
ACATCCAGGCGTATTGCGCCAGGGATATCGCTACGCTCATCAATATCTACCGGAGCATGAAATATCTGCCAGTCATAAATAAAGTAGCATGAGTACCATTGATAAAACGCGGCATCTTAAAAGAATCAATGCCACCGCTCCCCCACGACCACATGTCACTATTGAGATCGATGATGCCAGATTAAACGAAGGTGAGATCATGGTGGATGGACTGCTATACAAAGTTTACAGAGATGTAGCAGGAGTGAAGGGCACAGTCCTGATGGACAAAGACAATAACCAATACCTACTTGTTGAATGAATTCACGTGATAAATTTCTACTTAAAAAGCGCTTGGCTGAATTATCTGCGATTGTCAGAGAACAACACAAGCTACCAAAGAGTGAAAGGTCTGCGGAACTCCAGGCAGAAACGAAGACTAAGATTGATAAGATCAATGAGTGGTTTGCGAAACCCGTCAAAAAAGTTTCTAAGACTGCTGCGGCAATATCTAAAAGGGAATTTCTTAAAAGGTTTAAAGCTGAACTCCATATCGGTGAACCGGATGAGGTCATCGTCATCGATACTATCGAGCAACTGGAGGAAGCTTGGCCTAATATCAAGGGGCGTAACATTTCGCTCAAGATTAATGAGTCTGAACCGTCGATCAAAAAGAGATTACTTCAACTGTCAGCAAAGTTTGCACAAGAACAAAAACGAAATGGCTTTAGATAATCATAATACGGAAATAGACTTTGATCAATACTACGCTATCGTCATGCAGGACATGGCTGAACAGGGATGGGGGTTCAGGCCTGATGTTGAAACGGTGCGATCTGATTTTAACAATGGTGTTCCGCCATCGTATTGCGCAGAACTGTTTGTAAAGGAATGTGAAATGAGGGCGAATTTATGACTATCGGATACTCTAATGAATACGCCAATGGGGTGCCTACCTTCTTTAAGTACAAAATACTTAAGGGCATTGACCCGATGCTTATCGATTACACGCTTGCATTTAAAACGAACGAAGACCTGGCAGCATATGAAGAGATGTCGCCAACATTAACAGTGAAGATCCACACGATCCGCGCTGACAACTCCGACCGCTGGCATGGAGGGATGAAAATCCACCACTGCTATCACAACCGAACTCCAAACAGATGTTGCTTCCTGGAGAACGAATGTGAGCGCACGCAACGGATACAGATAATTTTTAAAGGCATGCCCATCATTGCAGTGAACTCCAGGGGAAAAGATGTTAAGGTCGGCATCCGCACCCTGGTAATAGTGGATGGCCTGGTGATGAATGAGGAACAAGTAGAAACCATCGCAAAGAATGACGGCTTTGATTCAACAGCCAAATTGTTTGAGTGGTTTGAGAATAAAGATTTTACAGGAAAGATTTTGCATTGGACTAAACTTAGATACTAACTATATGAATAAGAAAATTTGGAACCTCGAAACGACAAGCTTACCACGCCCAACCGGAGAATGGATTAGCATTAAGCCAAAGAGCGGTACGATAAGCTTTAGCAGGGATCTTGTGAAAAACCTGCAACTCGACGGCAAGGCTGTCAACTTCGTACAAAATGAAGATGACCCGGCTGATTGGTACTTAGTTGTTTCTCAGGATAAGCATGCAATTCCCATACGTTTGAATAGAAAGCCAGGTGGACAATACGGTGTGAATTATATGATTCAAAGTGCTGTCATCACCAGGGCTATCCTTTCAAGCTGTAAACTGGAGGGCTTCACGCAGCACATCAAAATTGGTCCAATAACGGATGATGGCTATCCGATCCTTACCAAGTCAGCAAGGCCTTTCAATATCAAGTCGCGTGAATTGGCAATGTCAAACGGAAGGTGATAATGGAGAAATGGACATCACAATATTTTACCTGTGACCATTGCGGAAAGCAGGGACCGTGGAACGCTGATAAATGGGTATCCTGGTCGAATCGTTTCGGCGCTGCCAGATCCTTTTGGGAACATGAATTCCACCTCTGTAGTTTCAGTTGCGTTGATGAGCTTGACCATCTTCCTATAAAGGATCGTGAGAAATTGGCCAGGTCAATTGTTGAAAACGGAAAGCGCCTGCTGGTTCACAATCAATCCGTGCTATGAGACAAACGTCATTGGCCACCTACCATGAAATCGTTGCATCCGGGCTACTGTCCAAGCGCAGGCTGGAGGTCTATGATGTCTTGTTTCACCACGGTCCAATGAGTGCCAATGACTTAATACGGCGTATCATTCGTGATCATCCCTACGCGAATCAAACAGGATGGAATGCCAGGTTTTCCGAGCTTCAAAGGATGGGTGCCATCAAAGAGGTTGGAACAAAGAAGGACGAAGTAAGCGGTCATGAATGCATCGTGTGGGATGTAACGCATACGCTGCCAGTCAAAATTGAAAAGACGGATAAGGCTGAATTAAAAAAGGAACTGGTCAATAAGATTGTGTCGCTCGGTAAGGCTGTCGATGACAAATGGAAAGAACCTCTCCGGGAGATCTATGCAATTGCCAACACTATTTATCCTAATGCAAAATGAAAACATTACCGAGTGCCGTAACGATGGACTGCCTGCGCTATGAAGTTAAGATCATAAGCGAGACATCAACAACTTATACCTGTGATTTCCTTGACGGCGGCACGCCAATAGGCTTACCGAAAGCCAGGGTCAAGGTAGGGCTGCATGATAAAAAAGTTTGCGTAGATATTCCGGAAACACTGGCCAAAAAACATAAGTTATAACAACGATGAAACCATCAATGAAAATAAATCTGAGCTTCGAAGAAATGATCGAACAAACGGTTATTGAAGGGATTAAGAAAGCGGTAGAGCAAATAAAGAACGATCAGATACAACCCTACCTCACGGCGGCTGATGTCTCAAAAATATTAAAGATTGATGTGGCCACCATCCATCGGATGTGTCGCAGTGGTGAACTTAAGCACAGTAAATTCGGGAAGTCAACCCGGATTGATAGGGCTGACTTCATTGAATACTGTAAGGTAAATAGAATAGAATAATATGGCAGGCTCAGACTATCGCGATGATGTGACAGGCATACCTCTTTCAGCTATCTGGAGACGTCAAAAATGTAATTGGAATAGATTAAAAATTACCGCCGTCCTTAGTGAATGGGGCATCCAATTTGAAGAAAGCAATGGGCTGTTGAAGTTTGAGTATAATGAAAAATTTTATGTTGTGGGACTGCATGCAAATAAGGTAAATGAAAAGGGAACCAACCTATGGGTTCCCTTTTCAAAATGGAAGCGCACTATTCAGGCTACTTCCATCACCTGACTGAACATTAAGTCTTTCTGTGAAGACATTAAGTTTGTATACTTCCACGTTGTTGAATGCGATACGTGGCCTAATAATTCTGACAACATCTTTTCAGCATAAGGTTTTCCAGCCAGCTTCCGGACCCAATACATTGCATAGGTGTGTCGCGCTGTATGGTAGTGAAGTCGCTTCCAACGCGGCACGAAAGTATCGACAACTTCATTCTTGATCACCTGCTCAACTCTTACAAGGTCATTGAAGCCAGCAATTTTTCCAATCTCCTTAAGATCACTTCCTATCTTTTGTTGATATAGTCCTTTTGGGAAAGTCCAGTTTAATTTCTCAAGCCAGTTGACAGCTTCCGGAAGTAACCGAAACGAAATCCGTGTTTTCGTCTTTTGCATAATACCTCTATAGAACCATCTCTTTTCAAAGACACCGGGCTTCACTTCTATTCTTCTGTTCTCAAATGATGCGGGAGTAATGCGTAACATATCTGACAACCGTTGGCCAAGGTATGCGCCTAACACCCATGCATCGCGAGTATCTTTGAATTGCTTTCTATAGTCATCGGACATATCCAAGTCTGCAATCAATTTTACCTCATCCCAATCCAAAGGTTCGATCATTGGTTCGATATACTTCATACGGCTGGAGAAAAAAGATTTGTCAATCACGACTCCTTCATCTCTCATCAACCTGCATAACCGTTTCAATAATTTAAAGTCTGACTGTATCGTGTTGTGACAGTTTTCGAATTCTGTAAAACAATAATCAACGTAATCCTGCCACCATGATAATGAGATGTCATTGGTGGTGAACTTCGGGTCCACTGCGATGAGTTTATTGCTTAACGTTTCACACCGTCTTATGTAGCCACCAGACCATTCGTTGCGGTAGGAATTAAGAATTGGTAGCAGCGCTGTTGCAAAGTCGGTGGTGCCAATTTTCTTTGCTCCTTCTGGATCGTACTTGTCTGGATTTTCCAGGTAAACCTTGAACTGCCGACGAACCGTTTCTGGTTTGTATGGCTGGTTCACCTTCATAATTTCCTCCAGCATAAATCGATGCTTGCGCAACAATTTGTTAGTCAGTTCCGACCCTTTATATTTGTTCGAAACGATTTGCTCCTTTGGTTGCCATGCTTTGGTAGGGCAAGTCAGACCAGTTGAAATTTTGTTGTTTTGTCCAATGCGAAAATAGATGTCGGCTTCCGTTTCATCCACTTCTTTGCTCCGGATATATAGTCGTGTTTTCATACTACAATATACGGGGACTAATCCGGGACTAAAAACGTCAACTCATTGCCACGCATGCAATACATGCCTCAACACATCTTCGTTTTTATTCTGATTTGGTGGTATGAATGATATACAAAGTGTGATGTCCTTCCCTGCGGGTTCACTACTGTAAAGTTGTAACTGGCTGATAGTCAGTTACAATCTTTTTAAACCTCGCCATTTTATTTTGTTCAGTGCCAGTCAGGGTGCCAGTTATTCGTTTTTTTTAATGAATCATTCGCTGTGCTGGCATTACCGGCAGCAGCTTGCTTGTAGATGTTCCAAAGGGAAAAAAAGTTCAACGCCTGTTTTGAAAATGCTTTCTCAATCTGTAATCGTTCTCGGCTTTACCGCTAAGAGCTGTCAGCACTCATGCTGGGCATTTTCATCGTTGCGATCATGGCCCTGGCGGCGTTGCGCCACGGCAAAAGAATGAAACGTTAGGCGGTTACGGGAGCGCTTGATAAAGTGTGATGGCAGTGGGGTCCAACTGAGTTTCAATAAAGGCTATGAAAAAATTGTCAGTGCATCATCCTCAGTTCGATTCGTCTGGCCATTTAGTCAGAATAAACTGCCCCCACTGCGGACATAATGGTGTATTCGAAAAGTTTGAGTTGAAGGATTTACGGTCGGATCAAAGGTTAGGAAAAACGAATACCATGACTCCGACATATTTTGGACAAAGGAGATGCCCAGACCCGATGTGCCACGGCCACATCTTTTTCATATACGAGGAGGAAACACATACCTATTATACTTACCCAGCGGAAACGGTGCCTTTTAATAAGGAAAACATTCCCGAGAGAATTTTGAAGGCGTTTGAAGAAGCCATTATGGACTTTGCAAATGGCTGTTTTATATCCGCAGCAATAATGATTCGAAAAACGCTTGAAGAAATTTGTTTTGATAGAGGTGCCAAAGGGGGCGATTTAAAAAAGAAAATTGAAGCATTAGGTTCGAAGATCGTAATTCCCAAAGATTTGCTCGAAGGACTAGTGTTAAGTTAACTATATTATGACGCATTAGTAAAATTTGTATCTTTGTAAAACGACTTACTAATGATACACTATACAATCAAATTGACCAAAGGAGAAGTAGAAGATCTTAACATCATCATCAATAAGGGTTCTCATACCTCGCAAACGTTCCGAGTTGCATATGTTCTTTTAAATTGTGACGAAGGAAAGTATTCCAGTAAGGTGACCAACGAGCAAATAAGTAAGATTCTTAAAGTTGGAATGCGAACAATAGATAGAATCAAGAAGCGGTTTGTGGAGGATGGATTAGAAGCAGTATTGGAAAGGCGGCCCACCAGTAGGGTGTACGATAGAAAATTGGATGGAGATGTTGAGGCCAAGTTGGTGACCTTGTGCTGTAGTGATCCTCCCCAGGGATACGCCAAGTGGTCATTGCGTCTTTTGGCTGACAAGATGGTGGAGCTAAAGTATGTGGAGAGCATTTCTCACGTAACTGTGAGAAGTGTTTTAAAAAAAACGAACTTAAGCCTTGGAAAGTAAAAGGCTGGGTAATTGCACCGGAAAAGACGGGCGAGTTTGTGGCCAATATGGAACGTGTACTAGATGTTTACAAAAGGTCATATGCAGAGGAAAATCCTGTGATTTGCATGGATGAGTCCCCCAAACAATTAATAGAGGAGCCTCGACCATCCATTCCAATGAAATCAGGACGACAGACAAGAATAGACTATGAATATGTCCGAAAAGGAGTGGTTAATATTTTTATGGCGAATGAACCGTTGAAAGGAAGACGGTTTGTCGAAGTTACCGAGTTCAAGACTAAGCACGATTGGGCGAGGTTCATGAAACGAATTGCTGACAGGAAATATCCGCACGCTAAAAAAATAACGTTAGTGATGGATAATTTTAATACACACAATGCATCTTCTTTTTATGAGACATTTGAACCGAAGGAAGCTAAAAGATTATGGGATAGGTTTGAATTCATTTACACTCCCAAACACGGAAGCTGGCTCAACATGGCCGAGATCGAATTGCATGTATTAAACGGACAGTGTTTGAACCGGCATATTTCTACAATAAAGAAAATTAAAGAAGAGGTTAAGGCTTGGGTGAAAAACCGAAATAATAAAAAAAGCAAGATCAACTGGCAGTTTACTACCAAGGATGCAAGAATAAAATTGAAAAGATTGTATCCGTCAATTAATGATTAACATAACACTAGATGAATTACGCTTGCTTGGGAATGATGCTGCCCACATTGAGGCGCGAGTATTTGCAGAAATTGGTCCTGAAGAAATCAAGATATCTCTGGAATTCACAATTGAAATATTGAAAGCAGTCTATCAATATGAGGCATTAGTTGCAAAGCTGAGAGGCCTGAAGAAACGTGCCGACGCTGCTAACAATGGAAAAACCATTGAATAATCAATTGTTTTAAATTCGTCAGGCGGGTAAGTGATACGAAGAACATGAGACAGCCCTCGATGGAGACGCTTTTAAACTTGCAAAGACTTTTAATATTAAACCGAGGGAATTGATTAACTCATAAGTAATGCAAATCGACCACCAGTTAATTTATGAACTCATGCAGGAGGGCATAAAGAAGGAAATCAAAACAGCTAAACAGAAGATGGCTGAAGGCGACTCGACCCTCGCAGACGCGGCCCTCGCACGGGCAAATTACGGCGACGGAATACTGCAGCTATTCAAGATGGCATCGCTTCAATTGATGACCGTCCGAAAAGCCGCACTGCTTACAGGGTCATCCAGCACATTTTTCAGGCAACTCATGAGGCAAGGGAAATTAACAAAATACCAAGTCAACTCTTCGGTTTACATGAGCCTCACCGAGTTCGAGGCACTTGCGGCCCGAGAAACGCCAGGCATTCCAAGTAAGCCTCCAATCGCGAACAACGAGTATTATAAGTATAAACTGCGCTAAAAACGGGTGCCGTTCTATTTTCCTGAGCGAAGCTACTGCAGGCTCTCCCATGATGTTGCGCAATCTCCATCTGCGAAAACATTTGGGTAAGTAAGGACGCGCAGGTTTAATTATGTCTTGAGTGTCAATGTGATGTTACGGGAGTTGGACTTTTACAATTTCCCCTTCCTGAGTAAGTAAGCTTAACTGTCTGCCCCCAACGAACGTTTTTCCGTCCGGACTAAACGATACCAACCCACACCATACGGAATGCCCTGCATATTGTGTATTGCCTGGCTCATTAAAATACGTGAGGCGATGTTTACTTGAACCGTCGAGATTCATCATCCACCAGTCTGTACCGGAACTTGCTTGCATATTACTCATCCAAACGATGTTTTCCCCATTCGGCGTATACATTGCGTGCTCGTTATAATCCGTTGTAGTAAGCTGCGTAATTTGAGAACTGGAAATATCAATTGTGTAAATATTCTCATCGTAAAACGATAACTCATTCATATTGCTACAAAATATTATTTTGCTGTCGTCATCGGAGAAGCCATAGCCTTCGTAAAAACAATCCGGTTCAGGTTCGATCGTTCTGATGTTTGTTAACCGGGGAATACTGTCAGGAGAGGTGAAAGCAAAATCCGCAACTTTGATTGTCCAATAGCCCGCCATTTGCTTTGGAATTAATACGTTTGCGTTTTTCTTTCTGTCGGTCCACAAAATTTTAGTGCCGTCATGTGAAAACCGAGGAATTATGACACCATGGTCATTGTCATTGATACTCTCAACAAGTCTATACTTTTTGTTTGCCTGACGATTTATAATATAAATATCTGTATATGCTCCAAGACCAGGCAACGCTTCAAATGAACTTCCCGGGTGAACCGGTTTTTCGACGGTAATAAGCATCCACTTTCCGAAGGGGTGCCAACCAGAATCTCCAATGTGTTTCTCCGTTAGCGGCAAAAATTCGCATGTCACACAAATATCATTTGATCCATCTGAATTTGCCGTATGAATATCATAGTAACCGTCTGTGCCCTTCATGGAATAAGCAATACGGTTACTTCCGGAATGGTCCCAATCAACAGCCAATCCATGTTCACGGAAAACAGAAAAGGTAGTGGTTGCATTTCCTTCGTTACTCTGATCTTCGCAAGACATGGAACACAGGGATAAGGTGATTAGGACGCAACAAATTTTTATATATTTCATCAGAATAATTTAAAACAAATTAGAAAACAAAGAAACAACTCACCCGATAGCCCGTTGTTGATCAGATTAGCAGGAGACAAAAACCTCAATGGAGGTTTGGTGTAGGCCACAAAATAATTGAAAAAATCGTAACAGGGTTGTAACAAAACCGCCAAAAATGGCAAATGCGGAGAGGGAGGGATTCGAACCCTCGATACCCTTTCGAGTATACACACTTTCCAGGCGTGCTCCTTCAACCACTCGGACACCTCTCCTTTGGAAATGGGCACAAAGAAATTAAGAAATTAATCGCTATCCAAGGACTTATGCAGTCAATTCGCCGGCAAGCTCAAGGCCAATGCGCTGGCGCGCCTTGTCAACGCCGTGTTCACCAATCAGCAACATCAGCTTGGCAATGGCTGCCTCGGTGGTCATGTCAGCCCCGCTGATAACTCCGACCTGCTGTAGCCTGCGGCTTGTCTCGTACCGACCGGGCAATACCCTGCCGCCTGGACATTGTGATACATTCAAAATGATAATATCCCGGCTAATGGCGAGTTGAAGCTCTTCAATGAGCCAATCCAGCGTGGGTGCATTGCCAGATCCAAATGTTTCAAGGACAACAGCTTTTAAGCCTGGTACATTTAGAATACTGTGCACTACCTGCTGCCGTATCCCTGGAAATAATTTAAGGATAGCAATATTGGTTTCAAACTTTGAGTGTAGCGATAAGGTGGCACCTTTGGAAGACTTTTGAATGACCGCGAAATTATAATCAATCTTTACGCCTGCCTTTGCCAATGGTGGGTAATTGCCCGAATCAAAAGCATCAAACTGCATGCTCTCGACTTTTTTAGAACGATTGCCACGCAGCAGTTCATAGTCGAAGTAAATACATACTTCCGGCACGACTGCAGCGCCATCCTGTGTTGCTGAAGCGATCTCAAGTGCAGTGATCAAATGCTCCCGCGCGTCTGAGCGTGGCTCGCTGATCGGCAATTGTGCGCCGGTAAAAACAACCGGTTTGCCAAGCCCCTCCAGCATAAAGCTTAGCGCAGACGTTGTGTAGGCCATCGTATCGGTGCCATGCAAGACGACAAATCCATCGTGATCGTGATAGCTTTCAAAAATTATTTTACCAATAAGCTGCCAGTGATCAATGTTAATATTGGAGGAGTCAATCGGGTCCTCAAAAGAAAATGCTGTGATGTCGAGCGCGAGGTTTTTTAACGTCGGCAATTGTGTGATGATGTATTCGAAATCAAACGGCACCAGTACGCCGTCCCGATCATAGCTCATCCCAAATGTGCCGCCGGTATAGATGATCAGAATGCGCGCCCGTGATTTTCCCGGAAGGGCAGTATTTATACTTACCTTTTTAAGGTTCATTGTGGTAGCGGATCAAAAAGTTTCGACGCGTTAGTTGTTGTAACGTCCTGCACCTCTTCTATGGTGATCCGTTTGAGGGAAGCAATCTTGTCGGCAACGAGCGGGATATATGCGGGCTCATTGCGCTTACCGCGATGCGGAACCGGCGCGAGATATGGACTATCAGTTTCCAGCATAATGTGTTCAAGCGCGATTTCAGGCACAACCTTGTCAAGGCCTCCATTCTTGAATGTAATAACGCCACCTATGCCAATGTAAAAGCCAAGAGCGATGATGCGCTGCGCTTGCTTAAGATCTCCCGTAAAGCAATGGAAGATACCGGTTAAGTTGTCGTCCTTAAGATTTTCTACAAGCCCGATCGTTTCATCAATGCTTTCGCGGCAGTGTATTACAACGGGTAGGCCATACTTTTTTGCCCAATTCACCTGGATTGTAAATGCTTCCTTTTGTTGCTCAAAAAATGACTTATCCCAGTATAGATCCGTGCCTATCTCCCCTACTGCGGCGAAAGACCGTTTTGACAGCCAGTCCTCCACCAAATACAATTCGCGTTCAAAATCCTTTTTTACCGAACACGGATGAAGTCCCATCATCGAAACGCAAATGCCTTCTGAACGACTTTCCAGCTCAAGCATTGCATCGATGGAGGTATGATCAACGTTGGGCATGTATACCTTTCCAACACGCATCTCTGAACAACGATTAAGCATGTCTGCCCTGTCAGGTAAAAAATCGTCATGGTAGATATGGGCGTGGGTATCGGTAAATTGCTGCATGGCGTTCTTCAAACCTTCAAATATCGGGAAAAGAAAGGTGCCGAATCAATGAAGCACGTATTTTCTGAATATGAGAATGCCAATGATTACCGAGACTACCGAGACGAGCAGTACTGCACCTGCTGCAATATCCTTGATCCGGCCAGCCAGTGGCTGACGTTCAAGCGTAACGAGGTTAACAAGGCTTTCAATAGCGGAATTTAACATTTCCAGGCCAAGCACCATCCCTATACAGATCAGGATAATACACCATTCAATCGCTGTGATCTCGAATAAAAAACCTGCGGCGATGACGATGGCAGCGACTCCGATCTGCACCTTGAAATTAAGCTGCCCATCAATGCCGTACCATATACCATGTACTGCGTATTTGAAGCTCTTGAAAAAACTCTTCATGGTTTTACGTGTGACTGTACTGAGGCTATGTTTTCAGATAACAGCAATTTGGTTAGATTCTTCAACACAATTTCTTCGAACACTTCAAAACGGGACGGTGCAGGAAAGAACCCTGTATATTCAGCGGACGCGTTCCATGCTTCCCGTAAATTAAATAAGTGCTGCGGCATAGAATACGCAATCTTCATTTTCTTTACTCTTTTCGCAAGATACTCCTGCTCTGTCTGACCCGGTGTTGGAATGAAGATAGCCTTCTTGCCAAGTTTTGCCAAATCCATAATGGTGGAATATCCACTGCGGGCAACAATACACCTCGAGCGCGTGATAAGGTTGAGCAACGATTTGGTCGGAAGAAAGTCTGCATATGAAATGTTGCCAGGCAGCGCGGGACCCCCGGCAACAATGCCCCTGACGATAAAATAACGGAGATGCGTTGACACGACCTGGTTCACGATTATATTTTCAAATATTTTTCGCTGTGGCTCTGGTCCAGAAAGCACAAAAACAACATCGTATACAGTCTCTGATTCGGCCAAAGGCGCGAACCGGGAAAGGTTCCCGATGAATTTCACTTTTGAAGGGTTAAGTCCTTTTATCCGTGTCAGGTTGCCCGAGAGGTTTAGAGGTCCATCATTATCAGGGATCCAGCATTGCGTGAAACGACTTACTAAACGAATGTTGAGCCTTCGCACTAATGCCTTAATAAAGAATAGCGACCTGGGCAGCCGTATATTTGTTTGATGAGTAATCAAAATCGAAGGTATTGCTGAAGACCAGCAGCCATACCGGTTGTCCGATATGATTGCATCGATCCTTTGTTGCGCAACAATACTCTCCACAGCTTTATGTTCATTTTTTATAACTGCGAGAAACTTGGGTGTCTGTATCAACAGCTTCCACCACATAGAATCTGAGGATGAGTACGCTGGTGCATATGCAGGCAACGAAAAAGACTTTAGATCGGGAAATTCCTCATTCAAAAGCGCCAACGAATCACCGCTTCCGGAAAGCGTTACATCATGACCATGCTTAACAAGCAATTGAATGATGGGAACACAGCGCGTCGCGTGTCCCAATCCCCAGTCAAGAGGCGCTACCAGGATTTTTGCCATTGGGAATGATCGTGAATTTATATTCTTGGGCAGAAAAATGTTCTATAAATCTTGGCAGCGCATACATAAGGTTCCCGGCAGCCTTAATGCTGTCATGAAATACAATAATAGAACCATCGCGCGTCGCGCTTATGGAGTTCTTGAGACATTTTTCCGGTGACAGTCGACTGTTATAGTCCATTGTAAGCACATCCCACATAATGATGTTGAAATGCGAGAGGCAAGCCATCTGCTTCCGTGTGATTCGTCCGTATGGAGGTCGGAAAAGTGAATTCATGGTACTATCGTTTGCAATGTGCTGGCCGACTTCCGCTTCACAAAGTTTAACGTTCTCTATGTATTCACTAACGTTGGTATTCCAGCCATTCAAATGGTTGTGGGTATGATTTCCCACGCCATGTCCTTCTGCCAGAATGTTCTTAAATATCCTGGGGTACTTGCGAATGTTATCTCCAATGCAAAAGAAAGTTGCCTGGGCTTTGAGGTTGTTAAGGGTTTCGAGGACAAACTCGGTGGGACCAGCCATGGGACCATCGTCGAAGGTCAGGTAAAGTTGTTTAGGAGCTGATGGCAAACGCCAAGTAAGGGATGGATATAATAAAGGCAAAAGAAAGGGGGTTCGGTGCAGCATAAGCCGATCATCCTACACGGCAAGAAAGGATAGTGATGTCGTCGTGGTATCCTTTACGGCCTTTAAAATTGTCGAGCGCTACAATGATGTCCTGGTGGATGGTTTTAAGGTCCTTGACATAGGTGTCTTCAAGATTAAAATAGTCGAGAAGCTTATCGAAGCCGAACTCGGTGTCTTCTTCGTTCACTGTTTCTGTAACGCCATCGGTGTAACAAAACAAAAGGAAGTCTTCGATGCCGGTGATAAAACCTTCATTGAGAAAAGGCAATGGATGCATGGCACCAAGCACGGTCGATCCTTCTTCCAGCAGACGAAGCCCGTTTTTCTTATCGATCAGGATAGGTGGATTGTGACCGGCATTTACGTATACCATGGTCTTCAAGCGGATGTCGTAAATAGCAGCAAAGAAGGTGATGAACTTCTCGCCTTTTGTATTTTCGAGGACCTGGAAATTAAGCGCCTCAATAATGTCGGTCAGGTTAGGCGTTTGACGCAGCAGCGTCCGTAACGACGCCTGAAAATTTGACATCATCAACGCTGCCGGGATCCCCTTACCACTTACATCCGCGACGCAGATGAGAAACTGATTTTTGTTGATTGGAATATAGTCGTAATAATCTCCTCCGACGATGTCATGTGGCAAATAGCTGGCTTCAATCTTCAACTGGTCTGTATTTGGAAGCTTATCTGGAAAGAGGAATTGTTGGACGTCGCTGGCAATTTCAAGCTCCTTACGGAACGACTCCTGTTCAAGTTGCTTTCTCACAAGCTTCTTGTTTTCGATCGCAACAATAATGATGTTGCTCAAAGCCTGAATGAACTTTACGCCATCTCCATTTTCGTAACGAGGGTCATCTTTTTCTAGCCCGCCGACGAATACTACCGCCAGTGTATTGCTCTTGTGAGTGACCGGGACGACGATGTCAAAGACCGAGAATTCACTTTCAGTAAAGTCCCGTAAGTGCTTGATATCCTGTACAGTTTTGTATTCTGGAAGAAGCTTTGATTTAAAGAAATGTTTCTTCGTCCCAAAGCAGACTTTGCAACTCCAGTCGTCATCCAGTACGTACAACGCGAGCTTTCTGATGTTCAAGTTTGAACGCAAAGTGAAGTTGTATATTTTGTAAAGAGAATCTTCGGCCAGGTTATTATTGATAGCCTGCGTGATCTCGAGAAGTGCATTGAGTTCGAGCTCTTTAATTTCAAACTTTGCTTTGAGAGTCTGCTCCGTCATCCCCGTAAAGTTAATCTGAATTAGGAATTACCCGCAATCATTTGACCACGCGCAAGTTTGTTTTTCAATTGCCGCTGACGCTGAGGGTCTTTAGTTTCCGGCCCTTCCAGACAAAGCCGCGTAAGTTGCAAAACAAGGCGATAAGAATGACATATAGAGAATATACAAACTGCAGGACACCAAATGCTTTCCAGCTCCACTTAACTTCCAGGAACTGCACCGCCAACCGCATAAAAATCAACTCCCCTACTAGTTTCGTTAGCCACATGATCGCCGCAAGGAATGGCGATATCACGCCCAAAAAGGTTAATGGAAACAATAACACAAACGACACGTGGAATGAAAAAATGAAGATGGCCAGCACCTTTGCGGTGAGGCTGGATTGAACCCTCCATTTTCCGGCCCAACGTATACGCTGGTGGAATAACTGTTTAAGGTCATCATTGGCTTTTGTCCTGACACCACTGGAACGATACGCGACAAACTTTGCCGCATTAGGAAATCTATCTATAATCTTGCGCATCAGAAACCCATCATCCCCGGAAGGTATGTTCATGTTTCCCGTATAGCCACCAACCGCATAGAACGCAGTTTTTCTGAAGGCCAGGTTCGCGCCATTGCACATGGTTGGAATTCCCATTTCAGCCGTAGCGGCACCAGTAGCAACGAGTGTTGCAAATTCCATCGACTGGAGCGACGAAAAGAATGTTTCACCGTGCATTGTCACTCCGCCAAAAACAAATTGCGTTTGCCTGTCGCTAAAGTCTCGGGTCATTTGAGAGATCCAATGGCGTGTAACACGACAATCAGCATCCGTGGTCACGATGATAGTACCTTTTGCCGCGTCAATGCCTTGAGTGATCGCTTGCTTTTTTCCCGTGGCAATCCCTTGAAGTACAGAAAAACGCGAATCGTTATCCGAAATTCGTTTGACTGTTGTTGCCGTTCCATCCTCCGAATGGTCATCTACCACGATCACCTCGAAGGACAGATAGTCCTGCTGGCCCAAATCCGCGAGCAATTGTTCAATAATACCTTTCTCGTTGCGCG
Source organism: Chryseolinea sp. (assembly GCA_037720155.1). Taxonomy (GTDB): domain Bacteria; phylum Bacteroidota; class Bacteroidia; order Cytophagales; family Cyclobacteriaceae; genus Chryseolinea. The sequence continues at coordinate 75,040 of JBBJMI010000003.1, forward strand.
CCGCTATGATGATGGACACCATGGTCCTTTCACTTAATGGAGGTAGAACTTGGTCAGCAAGCCCTCTTGCTTTGAGCAGCCCTTTAATCAGCAAAATGATGATGCAGGCATACAGAAAAAACATGGTGGAGAAGACAATCGCCATCCTGCAATTTCAAAAATTTAAGATCGCTGCCTATCTTGCTGCGTGGTAAAAGTGGAAAAAGAAAAGATCATACTCGGTCTGGACCCTGGCACAAACGTGATGGGTTACGGCGTAATCATGATCCAGCGCGGAAAGATTCAACTGCTTCAATATGGCGTAATCCATCTCAGCAAGTATGTTGGCCATGAACTGCGATTGAAGAAGATCTTTGAACGCGTGATCAGCCTAATAGATGATTTTCTTCCTGATCAGGTTGCGCTGGAAGCTCCTTTCTTTGGCAAGAACGTTCAGTCAATGCTAAAGCTTGGCCGCGCGCAGGGCGTTGCAATGGCTGCAGCATTGTCGCGGCAAGTTCCAATTATTGAATATGCACCTAAGAAGATCAAACAGTCTGTAACCGGCAACGGCAATGCTTCAAAAGAGCAGGTTGCGAGAATGCTAATGACCCTATTTTCTTTGAAGGAGCTTCCGAAATTGTTGGACGCCAGTGACGCAGTGGCAGTAGCAGTTTGTCATCATTATCAAAAGGCCGTTATTAAAAGTAAAGTTACTTCGTGGGAAAATTTTGCTAAAGAGAATCCGGCGAGGCTGAAAAAGGCCGGTGCCAAGCTCACTCCATGAAGAAAAGGATTCTGATTATTGTACTGAGCAACCTCAAGCACGATGCTCGCGTAAGGCGACAGGTGCTGGCTTTAAAAGACACATTCGAAACGACGGTCGTTTGTTTCGGCGGGGATTCAGGAGAAGGATACGAGTTGATAGTCATTCAACCGACAAGGCTCTCGCTATTTAGGAAAGCTATTGCCAGCATCCTTCTTTTGTTCAAAGCATTCACGATAGCACACAGGGTGCTGCACGACTATCAGTTTGTAGTGAAACAACTCGGCGGACGGAACTTTGATCTCATCATCGCCAATGATGTAGAAACACTTCCGATAGCCTTTGGCTTCCCTAATAATCCTAAAGTGGTGTTTGATGCACACGAATACGCACCGCGTCACTTTGAAGACAAGAAGATGTGGCGAATATTCTTCCAGGACTTCAATACCTGGCTTTGTAGACAGTATATACCAAAAGTGGCAGCTATGATGACCGTTGGGAAAGGTCTGGCAAACGAGTATGAAAAGAATTTTGGCAAGCGTCCGGTGGTTGTCACAAATGCAAATCATTTTTCGGGCCTGACACCGACACCGATGATCAGCAACCTGATAAGACTGGTACACCACGGTATTGCTACACCTTCAAGAAAGCTTGAGTTGATGATTGACCTGATGGCTGCTCTGGACACGCGTTTCACCCTAGATCTTATTTTACTGAAACCGGGTTTTGCTTCTCAGAGCACTGCCGGATACATTGACCGGCTCCGGACCCTGGCCTCAACGAACCCCAAAATTAAAATCCTTGAGCCAGTTGCCATGACCGAGGTCGTGAGGACTGTCAATAAATATGACATGGGCGTTTTTCTCCTTCCACCGATCAACTTCAACTATGAGAATACACTTCCAAATAAGCTATTTGATTTTATTCAGGGACGGCTTGGAATTGCTGTAGGTCCAACGCCAGAGATGGCGGAGATCGTCCATCACTATAAGATTGGCGTTGTCTCCGACGATTTTACGGCAGGCAGCCTTGCGAAGCACTTGAACGCCCTCAAGCAAAACGACATTGAAACGTTTAAAATGAATTCTTCCCTCGCGGCGGCAGAATTGAATGCGGAAAAAAATAACCTTATCATCCTCGACTTAATGAACAAGGTTTTTTTCATTTAGAATGCAAGGCTTGCTCGTAAACATTCATCAAAAGTTTTACCACGTTGCAGGGTGCAAACTGTAATGCATGACGCTTCATCTCATCCGGCGAATAATTGCGGAAAATCACCATCATATCCTCGATAACAGATTTTAATGCCTCCGGATCCTCTTTTTCGCACAACAATCCATTGGCTTCAGTTACAAAATCCTCCGGTCCACCACATCGGGTAGACACAACGGGGAGACCCGATGCCATCGCCTCGATGAGCGAGACACAAAATGTTTCATACCGACTGGAGCAAACAAAAAAATGCAACTGTGACATAAATTCCGGCAGTGCCGCGGGATCGATGAATCCGTAAAATTGGCATTTGGCCTCAATGCCCAATGTGACGGCCATTGATTTGTATTCTTCTAATAAAATACCGCGACCCCCGACATGGAGGACAAACGGCTGGTTAATACCTGCCATTGCTTTCAATAAAACATCAAGCCCTTTAACCGGTGTGTTTAGGCCGCCTAAGAATCCAACCTGTGGAACCAGTTCCTCCGATCGCTTTGCCCTATTAAATTTCTCAACATCGACGATGTTGGGAACCACGATGGCTTCTCGTCGCGTAAGGGTCCCGATCTCGTTAGCCAACGTGCTGCCTACTGCAATAGCAACTCTTGCGCGCCTGATTCCGAAAAGCGTCAATTGCTTGTGGACGGCGCTGCGAAAGTTATTGGTGACTCGCGTATGCTCTGTAAAAACGAACGGTTTCTTTAATAGTTTGCCGAGCACCCAGCCCCAAATTGCACCCGGATAGCCGATCGAAGCGTGAATGATATCAGGCTTGAAACGCCTGCCAATGAGCCATGATTGCCAGCAGGTAATAAAAAGGTGATTTATCTGATTGTATAACGGAAGAGACTTGCATATACTAATGTTGTATTCATCTACACCGGAGGTTATCGAATTTCTTATGGTATAAGAGAAGAAGGACAACTTGCTGTAATTTACTTTAGCGGCGATCACTACTACTTCGTTCTCCTTTGAAAGGGCCCGGGCTTGATCGCGGATAAATATCCCGGCGTTGGGATTAGCGTCGTCCGGATACCATGGCGTTAGCATCAGCACCTTCATGCAGTCAATAGTCAGGCGTAAACACAACGTTACAGAATGATGGGACAGTCTCCGCCTTCGCGAGTCCCCCTTCCTTTGTGATGACATTGAGCGAGTAACCGAGGGAGTTGAAGAAGCTTCGAACATCACTCACGCTGTACCCCGCCGCACGATAGGTTTCCTCACTCACTTCGAGCATCACATAGGGCCGGTATTTTTCGATTGTTTTGCGGGCGCCCCTCAAAACCATCAGCTCGGCACCTTCTACGTCAATTTTCATGAAGTCAAGCCGGGAGATTTTCAGATCCTGAATTACATCGTCAAAAATTTTCAACTCAATCTGCTGAACGAGGCGATTCCGATGGCTCGATTGAAAAATTGACGCCAGGCCTTCGTTCTCTCCAATACCCTCCTCGCTCGAATATATGGGCATCTGCATGGATTTGTCTGACAGACCAAAGTCGAAGGTGTCAATATTTTTGAAACCATTTAGTGAAATATTTTCTGCCAGCTGCTGCTGATAGATGTTCACCGGTTCGAATGCAAGCACCTTGCCGCGCGATAGTCGTTTGGCAGCAAAAAGAGCAAACTCTCCCTGGTTTGCGCCGATATCAGCAAATATCATCTCGGCCTTCAAATGGCGGTTCAAAAACCTCCATTCATTCAACTCATGTAAGCCCATCCAATAAAATGCCGCGCCCATAGCTTTCGAGGGGTCAACCCGCATCTTTATGTTGCGGTCAATCAACAAGTCAACGGGGTGACCATCGTGGCGTTGCTTCATCCATTTTCGGTAGACTTTGGATGAAATGACAAGGTTTACTTTTAGTAATTTCTCGACTGGCCATGAATTGACATACAACAACTTTGTATTTAACGTGCGGAAGATGCTGGCCAGTTTGTCACGCAACATGCGAGGGAGTGGTGTTTATAGTTCTGTTCAAAGGTAATCTTTAAGCTTTATAAAACACGAAGCCGTGTTTGGCGAAGCTTCGTTTGGCGGCGAAAAGATCGGGAGCGTGAGAGTGAAAGTACCGTCCTTGCGAGGAGCGTTTCGACGCATCGCGTCGAAATTCGCGACGTGGCAACCCCCAGACTTCGAAGTGCCCGCGCCTGTGGCAAGTCCAGCAGGTTACGATCGTGCGCCGCAGTCCGAAGACTGCAACGTGAAAAACAAGTTTTAAAACTTGCACCAGCGCGTTGAGGAGAGCTGACGCCACCGGATTAGCAACTATCGCATCATCTTAAAAGGAATCAGCAACTTAATTTCATTCCTATAAATCCACCATAACAACATAACACAAAACACAAAGTATCCGGTGTGTGCGATCCAGGCCGAGGCAGGTGAAACAAAAGGCTCAATGAAAATCATCACCAGCATAACGGCAACTGGCGCAATCACGATTTTCCAGGTGTTGAATACATAGATAAATCGGTTGCGCATGAAATGCTTTAACAGAAACAGTTCGACAACAGCGCTCGCCATAGAAGCCGCAATGACACCATAGACGCGAAATTTATTCATCAGTAAAAACATCAATACTACCTTGATGGCTACAACAACAACATATATTATCGGCAACGGCTTAGTATACTTCAGCGTATTGTAAGGAACTCCAAAGTAAAGGCGCATGGTGCGAAAAAAATATATGCCGGCGAGATAGGGTATATACTGAATGGCCTCCATATAGTCGGTCTTGTCGAATAAATAAATAGCGATTGGAACAACAAGTACACTTCCACTAATCAACAACATCACCACTGCAGTGAGGCCATGGTAATACCTGTTTATTTCAACGGAAAAGCTTTGGTCAGTTTTTCCCATCAGCGCGCCCACGACTTTAGGATAAAATGAGTTGTGAAGGCTGTTCATAAGCAACTCAATCGGGATCAGACATTTCAACGCAAAGTCATACACCCCTACGTCCGCTAGGCTTAAAGCGAAAAGCATCAAAATGCGATCAAACTGATTAATCACCCATTGCTGCAGCTGATAGATAAACGTGTATCCGTTATAACTGAAAGAGCTCCGAATCCACGCAAGATCAAAGTGAATACCAAACTCCCGGAACACTCTTATAAGCACCCAAACAAATGGCACAAAGGCGCCTACCAATCTCCCCAGGATTGGACCGGCGAGTGAGTGAGGAAATATTTGAAATCCGATAATGATACATATCGCAATCAATGAAAACGACATGACGTTCGACCAAAGGAATGTCTCCGCTTTCTGGCGTGTCTGTAAAAGACTCGTGTGCACTTTAAAGATAGCCTGAAATACCCCTGCCCCTACCGAAGCAATTCCATAAGGATAGAATGATACATTCTTACCCGGATCACTTAGAGAAAATATAAGATCGCCGGTGACGGCAAGCAACAATGTAACAATGGCACCAGCCATAAGCATGAACACGAACGCAGTGCTGACAAAGGTTCGGAGCTTCTGCTTGTCATCCTTTAACTCATGATAGTGAATGTAGATGGAGGCATCAAAGCTGAACGTAATGACAATTTGAACCAGAAAGGTAAAGACGAGATAGACAACAAGTGCGCCGTACGCTTCCGTCGAAAGGTTCAACAGGTAAAGCGGAAGCAAGACAATAGCACTTGCCATCGGCAGCATGCCGGCAAGCGTGTAAATAAGAGAACTTTTTATGAAACCTTTGCTGATCAAATTTCTTACCTCTGGTACAAATGAATAGATCTAATACAGTGTAAAAATGAACTTCATTGCAACAACTCAACAAGTTGCTTTGTAGCTGCCCTTCGCGAATATTTGTGGCCAGCGGAACCGGGCGGAACAGGCAATGATGTCTTCCAGTTCAGGAAATGTGTCAACAGCACATCTTTCATTCGCGAAACATGCGTGCCATCAATCATACTTCCTATTCCGGCTTCCCTCATAAGGCTCGCGGCGTCACCATTCTCGGGGCCGGTTGCAATGATTGGTAGGCCCGTCGCGAGGTATTCAAAAAGCTTACCCGGCATATATCCCTCAGCATCTTTGTAACCCGTAAGGACCAGCAACAATAAGTTTGATTGCCCGTAGCAGGCAATTAGCGCTTTGTGTGACACCGGCGGGGAAAAAGTAACGAGCGCAGCTGCTGCTGGGGATCTCTGTACAAAATCTTTGAAGTCCGGATGAACTTCTCCGACGAAGTTAACGATGGTGTTCTTTCTAAACCCCTCGCTCGCAGCAGCAGCCAATGCCACTGCATTGATGAAAGGCCGGGGATCGCATTTTTCGTTCACGGTACCAACATGCCTTATCACGAATTTTTCCGTCGGCATAAACGAGAGACCTTTAAAATCATCCTCGTCGAACCCATTGGTAACCAATGATACTTTCCGACGCGAAAGTGATTCAAACTGGCGGACATAAAACGGAGTGATCGTAACGATAGTATCGGCGGTGTTCAATACTTTCGATTCCAGTTTTTGGTGAAATGACCTGGCTATCGGTCCAACCTTTAGGCTATCCAAAAATCCCCATTCACTCCATGGATCCCTGAAGTCCGCAAGCCATTTTATAGACGGATTTTTTTTCTTGAGCCTGTATCCGATAAGGTGAATACTATGCGGCGGACCGGTAGTAATAATGGTATTGATCTGCTCTTGTTTTAAAAAATCATTCAGATACCTCACCGATGGCCTAACCCAGAAAACACGTGGATCAGGAACGAGTAGATTTCCCCTTACCCACGTGCTTATTTTTTGAAATACCGTTTTCGGTTTCCCTGAAACCATTGCAGTTGGCGTCACAGATCGCTTACTGTCGACAAGGGAAGAGAGTTTGAGGAAAGCATCGTAAGGTTCCCATATGGGAAACGTGATTACTGTCGCCTCCTTTGGGACATCGTTCAGTAACGACTCATCGCGCACTGCGAATGAGGGGTTCTCCGGTGTAAAAACGAAGGGGTGCCATCCAAAGGAGGGCAAATATTTAACAAACTTCAACCATCGTTGAACACCGCTGCCACCGCTCGGCGGCCAATAATATGTGATGATCAACACTTTATCCGCCATGCAAATTTAATCGGGTGTATCTATCTCTAATCCGTCGTATGCGAGCCTAATGCTGGCAGGCAACGACTTTTCAACAGCGGAATGCAGGCCAAGCCTGTGGGCTATATGGGTGAAAAACGTCTTTGCAGGTTTTATCAATTCAACCATTTTCAGAGCCTCGGCAAGATTGAAATGTGAAAGGTGTGGCTCGATTTGCAAGGCATTCAGAACAAGAATTTCGGTTCCCTTTAGTTTTTGAATTGTTTCTTCGGGTATGAAGTTCGCGTCAGTGATGTAGCTGAAATTTCCAAATCGAAATCCAAGAACAGGAAGTTTCAAGTGGAGAACTGGCAACGGGATCACGGTGATATTATCGATTGTAAAGGGTTGCTCATTGATCTCGTGGAGCGAAAGCTTTGGAAGCCCTGGATAATGATCCTTGACAAATGCATACGAAAAATCTGTTCTCAACTGATCCAATACCAAGCTGGTAGCATAAGCCGGTATCTCCATGCGCTGCATAAAATTGAAGGCACGAACATCATCCAGCCCGGCTGTATGATCCCGGTGGGCATGGGTAAACATTAAGGCATCGATACGTGTAACGTTCTCACGCAACATTTGCTGACGAAAGTCAGGACCGGTATCGACAATAAAATTTTTACCATTGACTTTTACCTGAATTGATGCGCGCAGGCGTTGGTCGCGGAAGTCGAGCGAACGGCAAACATCGCAGGTACAGCCGATGACCGGCACACCTTGTGAAGTACCGGTGCCCAAAAAAGTGATTTTCAAACCGCCTCGGGTTGATGCGTAATTTCTTCGTACAATTTCTGGCTCTTCTCCGTAAAACGGCCGCCATCAAGCTTTATGCTCCTCAGAATTTCCAGCAGCGCATTTATCTTCCCTTCAGTTGTGTAAAACTTGTTTACAATGATGATCTTTTCCTCCTTCAAGACGCAGAAACCCGACTTGAAATTTCCCTTTTCGTACCGCAGCGTATGATCGGACTCGGCAATCATGTACTCAAGCTTCGTCAAAAACTGGATTGTGTATTTGATCATTTTATTGTTTTCGAGGCCGAAAGATAGTGCTTCCGCGTAAATTGCGGCTATCGTGGAGCAACAAAAAAAACTGATCGTCGTGGTGGGTCCGACTGCTGTTGGCAAGACCGCGGTTGCCATTAACGTAGCTACCCATTATAAGACGGAAATCGTCTCCGCGGACTCGCGGCAGATATTCCGTGAAATGACCATTGGGACAGCAAAGCCAACCTCGCAAGAGCTGGATTTAATTCCACATCATTTCATTAACAGCCACAGCATTCATGACACATACGATGCAGCACAATATGGGGTGGACGCGCTCGAATGCATTCGCAAGCTTTTTCAAACTCGCGACCATGTTGTTCTATGCGGGGGTTCCGGAATGTACATCAGGGCTGTGTGCGAAGGGTTTGATGACATTCCTAAAGTTCCGGATGATGTCAGAAGCGAACTTGCCGCCGATTACAACAAAAACGGTATTGAGGCATTACAGTATCGAATGAAGCAGCTTGACCCTAATCACTTCGAAAGCATCGATACTAAAAATCCACATCGCCTGATGCGGGCGCTCGAAGTTGTACTGTCGACCGGCCTGTCTATCTCTACATTCCAAAACAACAAACAGATCAATCATGAGTTTGAAATTATAAAGTTTGGATTGGATCATCCACGCAAGGAGTTGTATGACAGAATAGATCAACGGATGGATAAGATGATCGCAAATGGATTGTTTGATGAAGCAGCAAACCTTTATCCATTTAAACACATGAATGCGCTGCAAACAGTTGGTTACCAGGAGATCTTTGACTTTATGGACGAAAAATATGATCGCGATGAAGCGATCAGGCTTTTGAAACGGAATTCAAGACGCTACGCAAAGCGGCAACTTACATGGTTCAAGCGTGACAAGCTGATTAACTGGGTGCCTGCACACGATCCTAAAAACATTTATGAAATAGTTGGTGGTCACAGTAACCATTCCCTGTCGAATTAACCTACCTCCCTTGCAGAACAACTTTCATTTTTTCCGTCTTCTCACTCCCCTCCTGGAAAAAAAGCTGATGGACGCAGTGGTCTCCGAGTGCTTTACACAAGACAAGGACGAGTTGATTTTGCGCTTTGAAACTTTTAGTGGTACGTTTTTTATTCGCGCAACATTCTCTTCCGTGTTTGCATGTTTATCCTTCCCTGAAAATTTTCACCGGGCACGAAAAAATAGCACAGACCTCTTTCCCGGAATAATCGGCCAGCGTGTAGCGCGTTTACATCAATACGATTTCGAAAGAAGTTTTTCGATCGTATTTACCGGCGGTCTTTCTATGGTGTTCAAAATGCACGGTAACCGGGCTAACCTTTTAATCATCCGGGATAATGTTGTTGAAGAATTATTCAAGAAGAACCTTGTGTCAGACTTGCAAGTGATTCCGGAAACGCTAAATCGCTCCGTTGATTGGAGCTACGAAAGCTTCCTTGCAAACCACGCCGAAGCAAAAAAACTGTTTTTCACCTTTGGCAAGGTTCTCTGGCACTACCTGGCAAACCTGCGCTTTTTTGAGATGAGCAGTGATCTCCAATGGAATATGATCCAGGAACTTTTTCAAGACCTGGAGAAGCCCTCCTATTTCATCACAGTGATTGAAGGTACGCTCCACTTTTCGTTGGTTCGGTGCGGCCAAATAAGAAATGAATACAATAATCCACTTGCAGCACTTAATGAGTTCTATCAAAGCTATGTTCAATCTGATGTTTTGGCGCGTGAGCATTCAGTCCTCCTAAACGCCGCGAAAAAGGATGTGCTTTCATTGCAAACCTTCCATGAAAAAGCGCAACAACGAATTAAAACGCTTCAGAGTGAAAATAGCTATAAGGTCTGGGCGGACCTGATCATGGCAAATATGCATTTGATCATTCCTGGCCAGGAGCGCATCGTTCTGCCTGACTTCTACCACGAAAACAAAGAGATCGAAATAAAGCTTCGCCGGGAACTAAGTCCACAGAATAATGCCGGCGTCTATTACTCAAAATCCAAGAAGCAGCAGATTGAAATTAATAAACTGTTGGAGATGTCGGAAAAAAAGGCAGACGAGCTTGCCAAGGCGAAAACATTATTAGAAAAGATTGAGCGTGCAAAAGACTTAAAGGAAATAAGAGCGGCAGCCTCTGCGATGAAACCCGATAGAACGGATACGACCGTCGAGACTGTACCATATCATGAGTTCGAACATCACGGATTCCGAATATTGGTCGGGAAAAATGCGCAGGGCAATGATACAATGTTAAAGCGTTTCAGTCACAAAGACGACCTGTGGCTACACGCCAAAGACGTGACTGGTAGTCATGTGTTGATAAAATATCAATCTGGAAAAATCTTTCCGAAAGATGTGATCGAACGCGCCGCACAGCTCGCAGGGTTCAACTCAAAGCGAAAAACAGAAAGCTTATGCGCCATCGTCGTCACGCCACGCAAGTATGTCAGGAAACGTAAGGGCGATCCGGTGGGGGCTGTAGTTGTGGAACGGGAGGAAGTGATACTTGTTGATCCTCGCGCCTGAAGCGACGGAAACTTTTACATTCTACATTTAGGGTTTTACATTTTGCGGTTAAATTTCCAATGTAAAAATCTGAATGTAAAATGTAAAAGTAAGTGCACCGCCCTACTTAACGATATTAATCTTAATGGTGTTCGTCCTGGACTTCTCCATGATTGGCATGCTCGCAAGCACGATAAAAATATCGCCTGACTTCACGTGACCATTGCTCTTTAAAACTGTCTCTACATCAGAAATCGTTTCATCCGTTGAATTTGTCTTGTTATATAAGTAGGCCTGCGATCCCCACACAAGATTAATTTTATTCAACAATGTTTTGTTGCTGGTAAAGACAAATATGTTGGCGTCCGGACGATGAGATGAAGACTTGAAGGCAGTGTATCCTGATTGCGTCATCCCAACAATTGCCTTTGCTCCAACATCCTTCGCAAGCTTACACGCTGCGAGCACGAAGCTATCGTGTATGTACGTTGAAGATTTTTTGTTAACTTCTTTAAACCGGAAATAAATGTTTGGATTCTTCTCAACCGAAGCTATTGTCCTAACCATACTGCGTATAACCTCAAGGGGATATCTTCCCGAGGCCGTTTCAGCGGAGAGCATTAATGCATCCGCTCCGTCCATTACTGCATTGGCAACGTCATTGGTTTCAGCGCGCGTTGGCCTCGGATTTTCGATCATGCTTTCCATCATTTGAGTAGCAACAATAACAGGTTTGCCCGCGTTGTTACATTTCTCTACGAGCATCTTCTGGACCATTGGCACCTCTTCCATCCATATCTCAACGCCAAGGTCACCTCGTGCAACCATTACCGCATCCGTAGCGGCGATAATCTCGTCGATGTTACTCAATGCTTCAGGCTTTTCTATTTTAGCCACGATGCGGGCATTTGAATCGTGTGCGTCGATTATTTTTCGCATCTCTGTGATGTCCTCCGCCTTTCGCACAAATGAAAGTGCTATCCAGTCCACATCGTTAGCAAGTCCGAACTCAAGGTCTATCAAATCTTTTTCCGTGAGCGATGGCGCAGAGACTTTAGTGAACGGCAGGTTAATGCCTTTCCTTGATTTGAGAAGCCCACCATAGATCACCTCGGTAAGAACATCTGCTCCTTGAATTTCAACTACTTTCAATTCAATCTTGCCATCGTCGACAAGAATCATATCACCGATCTTCACGTCCCGCGGGAGGCTCTTGTAAGATGTGCTTACTGTTTCTGCGTTGCCGATTACATCGCGGGTGGTGATAAGAAGCTTTTGACCGCGTTCTATTATTGTATCAGGAAGCATTTCGTTCACTCTGATCTTAGGTCCCTGAAGATCCTGGAGCAAACATATCTGAGTACCGAGCTCTTCGTTAAGCTGGCGTACATTCTTGATGACTTTGAGATGATCCTCATGCGTGCCATGCGAAAAATTTAATCGGAAGACATCCACCCCTTCTCTTATCAGGGCCTGTAGCATTTCTTTAGAGCTTGAAGCTGGACCTACCGTGGCAACAATTTTCGTTTTATTAAACGATACTTTTTCTAGCATAGTGATTATTAGTAATTCGACTTGGTGGTTGAGCTATGTGGTATAAACAACACGTTGCAATTAAAAGATAAAATTTGACTTTGATTTAAGGCCGTCCAGCGGGATCAGGGCAACTAGCTGAATGTCGGCGATGGATTTGATGGATTGCATTAATTGCTGATCCTTGAATTGTTCTTCCATATCGGTCAAAATTATAAAATCGTAATGAGGAAATTCAGGGATTAAGAAATACTTTCCTCCATCAAGCCCTGAAGGCTTGTTTTTGAATACCTTCAATCGATTGAGCTGCGTTTGATGGGCATAATGCGAAAACGATTTTTCTTCATTATTTTTAAACCCTACCACCAGATCGGGTTGCTTGACCAGGTGGACACCCAGGGCATGATTGATCTCCCACGCCAACTTATAACCTTTCGCCGATGATATTAGGCCGAGCAATTCGAAATCAAAATCGTATTCAATTATTAACTTGCTTTTCTTCATTTCTGATGGTTGAAAGGCACGTTTCCGGGTTATCCGGCAAGATCAAAAAAGTTTGACAATATTGCCGCAAATCTCTTTCTTTGCACAGATTTTAAAATCACTAAACTGTAAAAACATGTCTGAAATTGCACAAAAAGTAAAACAGATCATCATCGAGAAACTTGGTGTAGAAGAGTCTGAGGTAACTCCAGAGGCTAGCTTTACCAACGACCTTGGCGCCGATTCTCTCGATACTGTAGAGCTCATTATGGAGTTTGAAAAGGAATTTAACATCTCCATTCCTGATGATCAAGCCGAAAATATTTCCACCGTTGGCCAGGCAATTTCTTACCTGGAGCAAAATGTGAAGAAATAATTGGCGCTAGACTCCTTAAAACCACATCCCCTCAAACATGACGTTAAAGCGAGTAGTCGTTACTGGCCTGGGTGCACTTACTCCCATCGGCAACACGTTGCCGGAATTTTGGGAGGGGTTGAAGTCCGGGAGCAGTGGTGCGGCTCCGATCACTCACTTTGATGCATCCCGTTTTAAAACAAAGTTTGCCTGCGAAGTAAAGAACTTCGACATCGGCAACTTTATGGACAGAAAGGAAGCACGTAAAATGGATCCTTTCGCGCAGTATGCCATGGTGGCTGTCGACGAAGCCATTAAAGATTCCAATATGTCCGTACCTGACCTTGATCCCGATCGCGTGGGCGTGATTTGGGGATCTGGAATTGGGGGACTGCTAACCTTTCAAGAAGAAGTAAAAACCTATACGCGGGGAGACGGTACTCCCCGTTTCAATCCCTTCTTTATTCCCAAGATGATTCCCGACCTTAGCGCGGGACATATTTCCATAAAGTACGGATTCCGCGGTCCGAATTTCGTAACGGTATCCGCTTGTGCTTCCTCCACCAACGCCATCTATGATGCCTTCACTTATTTAAGGCTAGGCAAAGCTGACATTATAGTGTCGGGAGGGTCGGAAGCGGCTGTCTGCGAGGCAGGGGTCGGCGGTTTTAATGCAATGCGTGCGCTGTCAGAAAGGAATGATTCGCCTGAAACTGCTTCCAGACCCTACGACAAAGATCGCGACGGTTTTGTGCTGGGCGAAGGCGCCGGCGCTTTGATACTGGAAGAGCTTGAGCATGCCCGCAAACGCGGAGCTAAGATCTATGGAGAGGTGTTGGGTGGCGGAATGTCGGCCGACGCTTATCATATTACGGCGCCGCATCCCGAAGGCGCTGGGATAACGAAGGTGATGTACAATGCATTGGAAGAAGCAAACATTTCTCCCAACGCCATTGACTATGTCAATACACACGGAACATCCACTCCACTTGGTGACCTGGGTGAGATCAAAGCCATTCAACGTGTTTTCGGCGACCATGCTTATAACATGAACATTAGCTCAACCAAGAGCATGACGGGACACTTGCTTGGGGCTGCAGGTGCCATTGAAAGCATCGCCTGTCTGATGGCGATAAAATTCGGCATCGTCCCTCCTACCATCAATCATTTCAATGATGACGCGGGGCTCGATCCTAAACTCAACCTTACGTTCAATAAAGCTCAGCAAAGGGAAGTTGATGTAGCGCTAAGCAATACCTTTGGATTCGGGGGTCATAATTTCTCCATCATCTTTAGAAAATTGAACGAAAAATAGTTCCGAGCTTTGACCATCGCGTCTTGATGTGCAGAACCTGGCAACGCAGCGTTGTTATTATAATTGTGCCTGTCATTAGTCCACATCCAAGATTCACTTATCATAAGTCTTATTTAGTAAATTAGGGCCATTAACATCTATTAACTCGCTTGGTTTGGAAGATTCTTAAGATCCCGAAGAGGAAATCTAGTACAGATAAGATGCTTGTAGCGGCTATTCACAATATAGCAGGCTTCACACCTTCCAACCTGGAATTGTATCGCCTCGCCACAGTTCATAGCTCGATAGCCAAAGAAAACGGCAACGGCTATAAAGAATCCAATGAGCGTCTTGAGTATTTGGGGGACGCCATCCTGGGAGCAGCGGTCGCTGATTTTCTTTTTAAGAAATTCCCATTCAAACCTGAAGGCTTTTTAACGGAAATCAGATCCCGGCTCGTAAACCGAGAAGCGCTGAATATGCTTGCGCGAAAAATTGGTATTGCCACCATCGTTCAATTCGACCAGAAAAATGCTCATTTACAACAAGTAATTCTGGGCAATACGCTCGAAGCAATAGTTGGTGCAATTTATCTCGATAAGGGTTACATCCGCGCGAGAAAGTTTGTAATCGATAAACTCATCAACCCAAATTACGATGTTGATGACCTGGTAAATTCAGATTCGAATTTCAAGAGCAAAATCATTGAGTGGGCGCAGCGAGAAGGGAAAGATGTCAAGTTCGAGATCCTAAACGTAAAGAAGGCGCGGAATCACAAGGAGTTTACTGCCCAGGTTCTCGTTGACAACGAAGCCAAGGGAACAGGCTACGGCAACAGCAAGAAAAAGGCGGAACAAGACGCCGCTTTCAAAACTTGTGAGATGCTCCATTTGTTGAATGTGAATGGCTAGCGCGGTGTACGAACCGAAATGAAACTTACCAGCTTGTAATAAACCAGTGAAAGGTGAAAATAGGAGGCGCAACAGTTAATCAGATCCCGCTGGATTGGGAAAACAACACTTCAAATATTCTTGACGCTATTGCTGAAGCGCAAAGACAGAACGTGCGCATCCTCTGCCTGCCTGAATTGTGCATTACCGGGTATGGCTGTGAAGATCAGTTTCTAAGTGAGTGGCTGCCGCGACGGGCGTGGCAGGAGCTCCTTCGGATCAGGGAACACTGTAAAAACATCACAGTAAGTTTAGGACTTCCTTTACGTATCAATGAGATTTTATACAACGGCGCATGTCTGATAAAAGATCAAAAGATACTTGGCATCAGTCTTAAGCAGAATATGGCCCGTGACGGGGTACACTATGAACCACGCTGGTTTGACTCCTGGTTATCGGGGCAGGTCGCGGAAATAGAACACGAAGGGGAATTGGTGAAAGTCGGAGATATCGTCTATGAAGTTGATGGGATCAAAATAGGCTTTGAAATCTGCGAGGATGCATGGCGCGGGCTAAAACGGCCGGGCTACAGGCTAAATCAGAACGGCGTCGATTTGATTATGAATCCCAGTGCCAGTCATTTTGCGATGGTAAAAAGCCTTCACCGGGAGAAAGAAGTGGTGCTTGAAGGATCAGAAAATTTCAAGTGCGTCTACCTGTTTGCCAATCTTCTAGGAAACGAAGCCGGGCGGATGATCTATGACGGCGACATCATTATCGGGCAGAACGGAAAGCTCATTGCCGTAAACAAGCGGCTGTCTTTCAGAAAGTATCAGGTTCTGGCAGCGGAGGTGGATTTTAATGATCACTCTAAAACGCAGGTCATTATTTCTGAAGACAACAAAGAAAAGAACGAAGAACTGACCCAAGCAGTAGCCCTGGGGTTATATGATTACCTTCGGAAGAGCAAGGCAAAAGGTTTTGCCCTGTCATTGAGCGGGGGCGCTGATTCAGCAAGTTGTGCGATCATGGTCGCCGAGATGGTCAGGCGCGCATCCAAAGAGCTCGGATGGGAAGTATTCAGCCGGGAGCTGCGCCTGAATGGTACGATCTCATCTTTTAAGGAAGCAGTCAATCAGTTGCTGACCTGCGCTTATCAAGGCACAAAAAACTCCTCCACAAGTACCCTGGATGCGGCAAAGCATCTGGCGGAATCCATAGGCGCAGACTTTCATCATTGGCTGATCGATGATGAAGTGAATTCATACACTTCAAAAATTGAGAACGCCCTTCAACGCAAACTCGAATGGACGACAGACGATATCGCGCTACAAAATATTCAAGCCAGGGCACGTTCTCCAATTATCTGGATGCTGGCAAACATCAAGCAGGCAATTCTTCTTACAACCTCTAACCGGAGCGAGGGTGATGTGGGTTATGCAACTATGGATGGAGATACCAGTGGAAGCTTCGCTCCCATCGCAGGTCTCAGCAAAATCTTTATACTCCAATGGCTTCGTTGGGTTGAAAAGTCGCTGAACTATCCAGGACTAAGTTTGGTGAACAAACTTCAGCCAACTGCGGAACTCCGTCCGCTAAGCAACAAGCAGACCGACGAAGATGACCTTATGCCATACAGCGTTCTGGTAGAAATTGAAAAGCACGGAATCCAGTATCGCAAGTCACCACTGGAAGTTTTCCGCGCGATGAAGGACAGGCAGGATCCGCAGGCATTGAAGTTGCACATCCGGAAATTTTATCGTTTGTGGAGCGCGAACCAATGGAAAAGGGAGCGGCTTGCACCTTCATTTCATCTCGACGATCTCAACGTTGATCCAAGAACATGGTGCCGCTTTCCGATCCTTTCATCTGGATTCAGAGAAGAGTTGGCGGCCCTCGATGCAGAGGCTTAGACCAGGCAGATCCAAAACCGCTTGTCGATCCTGTTCAACGTATCTCAATTGTAATTATATTTACCGCTTATGAGTATGCTCAATTACATAATCTGGAACGGTAGTCCAGAGATTTTTAGCGCTGGATCCTTTGCCTTGCGGTGGTACGGCCTGTTCTTCGCACTCGGCTTTCTGATCAGTCAGCAGATTCTATACTATATCCATAAGCAGGAAGGCAAGCCGGAGAAAGATGTCGATACGCTCACAATTTATATGGTTGTGGCTACCATTGTTGGGGCCCGGCTCGGTCATATCCTTTTCTATCAGCCAGATGTGATCTGGGAGAAGCCGCTCTCGATTTTTCTTCCCTTTGAGTTAAACCCTTTCCGCTTCACCGGACTACAGGGTTTGGCCAGTCACGGCGGTGCGATCGGAATTCTATTCGCCCTTTGGCTATACAGTCGAAAGAATAAACCAGGGCAATCTTACCTGCAGGTTGTTGACAGGATTGTAATTCTTGTCGCGCTTACGGGTGCCCTTATACGATTCGGAAACTTCTTCAATTCTGAAATCATAGGGAAGCCGACGGATGCCGCCTACGGGGTGGTGTTTGTCAGCAAGTTCACAGAATCGATTACCGACAAGCGCGTAGACCGCGACGGTATTGTCGAATCAGTAGTTTATAAAAGAAATGATTCTATTCCGTCGGGAGCAAATGGGAGAATTCCACTGAACATCTATTTACTTTTCAAGCCGGGAACCTCCCAGAATCAGGCAGAGAACCTCGCCAGTTTCACTGCGCGGAACATGCTATCCAATTCGTTGTACGAGTTTTTTGATGCTGCCGGGGACAACACCACGATACAGGTAAGTGCTACGGATGATAAGACCTTCGCCGCACGCATTACTACATTCGGAATATCCCGGCATGCTGCTCAGCTTTACGAATCAATCTCCTGCGTAATCCTGTTTGTCTTTCTTTTCCGTATATGGTATCGACAAAAGAATAGCCTTCCGCCTGGACGATTACTCGGCATATTTCTAATATGGTGCTTTGGCCTGCGGTTCCTTTTTGAATTTCTAAAGGAAAACCAGGAGGATTTTGAAAACGACCTATTGTTGAATATGGGCCAGATACTCAGTATTCCCCTCGTCCTCGCCGGTATTGTGATTTTATATTTGTCTTACCGGAGAAAGAGTGATCAAACAAACGTCTTGGTCAATCAGCGTTAAATTTTTTCCGACTGTGGAGGTCTTAGAGAAACCCGATGCTGCGCAACATCCTTTGCCTTATCTGCGTTCTGATTTTCCAAAGCTCATTTGCTGTATCGTCCAATACACATACACTATTTAGCGATACCCTTAAACGCCCGATAAAAAACAAAATCCCGTCTGATACTTCAGGCCGGCCGATTCGCATCAACCGAATCCTCGTCATTGGCAACAAGGTAACCAAAGAGCAAATTGTTTTACGCGAGCTGACGGTCAAACCCGGGGACATTGTCTATAGTACAGAGCTTCCCATTATTGTTGATCTCGACAAAAAAAAACTTATTAACACCAGACTGTTCAACACTGTCGAGATCCGATTATTGGATTTCGGGGATGATGTGGTAGATCTGTTAATTGACCTTAACGAGCGATGGTATACTTTTCCTGCGCCAATCTTTGAGCTTGCGGACCGGAATTTCAATGAATGGTGGGAGACGTACGACCACGATTTTAGTCGTGTTAATTACGGCTTGCGATTATATCAGTATAACATGCGTGGAAGAAATGAAACGTTACGGCTCACGGCACAGTTCGGTTTTCAACGCCGTTTTGAAATTTCGTACCGCTTTCCATATATCGATAAAAAGCAAAAGCAGGGATTGATCATTGATTTTGATTTCGGCGAATCCAAGAATCTTGCCTATCGCACGTTTGATCACAAACTGGATTATCTACGTTCAGACGACATCTTAAGGGTGAACCGAGGAGGCGGCCTGACTTATACGTACAGAAAATCATTTTACGTTTTTCATGCACTAAAGATCGAATACAGAAGCAGTTCCGTCAATGACACGATCGAGACCATAAATCCGCGATATTTTGGCGAGGGTAAAACTTCCCAGCAGTTTGGTATCCTGTCGTATCAATTCACCAATGATCATCGCGATTATGTAGGATATCCACTTGTTGGCCACTTTCTCAATGCAAGCATTTTCCGGTTCGGGCTCATGGGGAACGACGATGTGAAAAAGGTAGACATCAATCTGAATTTCGCTGCCTTTATAAACCTTAATAAGAATTTTTTCCTGTCGGTGAATACCATCGGGTTATGGAGTTCCCAGAAAGATATACCCTATGCGAACTTCACGGGGCTTGGATATCGAAAACAGCTTGTTCGTGGGTACGAAGTATTTGTGATCGAAGGTCCTTTTTACGCGCTAAACAAAACTACGCTCAAGTACCGGTTATTTTCGCGAACGTATAACTTCAATGCGATGCCAATAAGACAGTTTAGATATATACCGTTGTCGATTTTTTTGAAAACTTATGGCGACATCGGCTACGTAAAAAGTTATCCTGCCTACGACATTAGCAACAGGTTGTCCGACAAGGCTATCACCGGTATTGGTGCAGGCATTGACATCGTGGCTTCATATGACGCCGTGTTCAGGTTTGAATACAGTCTAAACGGGGAAGGCGAACGCGGTTTCTTTTTCCACATTAAAAAAGAATTTTAATCAAAAATCAGGCATCGTCTTTTTCAATTCCTGCAATCTTCTTGTAAGGAAAAACGGCAGAATCATTCCTCCTACAGGCGCTACTGATCGCGTTATTTGAAGTCTCAAAAAAAAACGTTGTGTTCAAGTTGCTGCCATTAATTGCGACATTCATTCTATCGTGTCCTTTTGCCAACGCGCAAAGCGCAGCGCTCCCCATGGGCGCGCGGGGACATGCCCTAGGTTACACGTCTGCTTGCCTTGCTGACGAGTGGTCAATCGCAAACAACGTGGCCGGCCTGGCAAAAGTAAAGAATCTATCTGCTGGCCTAAGCTATGATCTGCAACCCTCCTTCCCCGCGTTTAATAAAGCCGCATTTGCACTTTGTCTCCCCGGCAAAGTCGGCGTAGGCGTAGGTTTTGTTCGCTTCGGAGACGGAGGATATCAGGAACAAATTCTATCTGCAGGTGCCGGGTCGGCCATTGGCACGACCTGCATAGGTTTGAAGGTGAACTACATCCGATATGTTGTTGATGGGATGGATGATAAGGGTGTTATCAGTATAAGCATTGGTGGAATGTCCGCCCTGACACCCAGGCTAACCGTTGGAGCCCATATCGTGAATATAAATCAGCCTTTCCTGTCAAAGGCGGACAATGAACGACTTCCAACGGCGCTCATCGCGGGTTTGATGTTCAAGTTGAGGGAGAACATGTTTGTTGTTACCGAATTGGAGAAAGATCTGGAGTTTAGCCCGGTTTGGAAAACCGGGCTGGAATATGTGCTTGATAAGAAATTTGTGGTGAGGACAGGCTTTAACCTCTATCCTCAAGCTGGATTCTTCGGCCTCGGCTTCAGACTTAGGAAATTTGACGCCGACTATGCTTTTCAATATACGCCCGGCTGGGGTACAAGGCATGAAGCATCTATCTGTTACGATCTGAAACTGGAAAAAAAATGATCAGACTGCTAAGCGTTTTGCTTTCGCTGCTGCCACGCTTAGTCTATGCGCAGGAGTTGCCATTAAAGGAAATTGACATGACCCGATTGGCTGACGAGTTATTCGGTGTGCCCGATGAAGATCTAAATTACGATGAGTTGTATGACAATTTGATGCAAATGCTATCCAACCCTATAAATCTCAATAAAGCCGATACCGAAGACCTCGTACCATTACACGTGA
Organism: Chryseolinea sp.; assembly: GCA_037720155.1. Taxonomy (GTDB): domain Bacteria; phylum Bacteroidota; class Bacteroidia; order Cytophagales; family Cyclobacteriaceae; genus Chryseolinea. The sequence continues at coordinate 95,962 of JBBJMI010000003.1, forward strand.
TGACGAATGTCCAGATCAAAGCCCTGCTTGACTACCGAAATCAAAACGGAGATTTTCTTTCCCTCTATGAATTACAGGCCGTTCCAGGCTTCGACCCGCCGCTGATTGAAAAGCTTGCGCCTTTTATCAAGATCATCGATCCAGAAACGACCATCAATGCCAAGTTGCTAACGCGGATAAAATCCGAAAGCGATAATTTTTTTCTGATAAGGACGGAGCGTACAGTTGATGCGACGCCTGAAAATATGGCGCCGCCTTCTTATGAGGGTTCGCCTGACAAAATATACGTTCGGTTCAGGAGCAGTCGCGCGGGCGATTACAGCTTCGGTTTCTGTGGAGAGAAAGATCAGGGTGAGGCATTTCGATGGGATGGGAAACGCAAGTATTACATGTTCGACTATTGGTCTTTTCACGGACAACTTCAAAATAAAGGGCGAATAAAAAATCTGATAGTAGGCGATTTCCAGGCGCAGTTTGGACAAGGAGTAATGATCGGTGGGGCATTTGGAACAGGCAAAGGAAGCGAGACAATAACGGCAGTACGTCGGAGTAACATCGGTGTGCTCCCCTATACATCGGTGTATGAGTCTGGTGGATTTAGAGGAGCGGCAGCCACTGTAACTTTAACCAAAAGTGCAACTTTGACTGCGTACTACTCGGCCTGTCGACGCGACGCCTCCGTTCCGCCAGATTCCATAGACAGTTCTATAAGCGCGGTTCAGCAAACGGGCTTTCACCGGAACGAAAAAGAACTTGATGCACGCAAGCAGCTTAAGGAGCGAAGCTACGGCGCCGTGTTTCAATACAAAAGAAAGGCCTTCGAAGCTGGTATCATGTATCATCATTTCGGGATCGGTACGCCGATTATTCCCAAACAAACTCCTTACAATCAATTTGCCTTCACGGGCTCGCAGTTTGACAATGTTGGAATTTTTCTAAACTATGAGTGGAATAACTTTTCCTTCTTCAATGAAACGGCCCACACCCTCCGTGCAGGGGTTGGATCAGTTACCGGAGTATTGTGCAGCCTGACTCCATACTTAGATGTATCGCTTTTATACCGTTGCTATGCCCGGAATTTTTATACGCAATTCGCGAATCCTTTTTCAGAAGTCAGCGAACCCCAAAATGAAAGTGGCCTATACTGGGGATGGAAATATCGATTCAGCCGAAAGTTTACCGTTGCGGGATATTTCGACATGTTTCGCTTTCCGTGGTTACGGTATAGAAGCTACGCCCCTTCGGCGGGTTATGAATCACTCATCAGAGTTACGTGGCAGCCTTCCAGGAAAGTAATGTTGTTTCTGCAATGCAGAGAAGAAAGCAAGGACCGCAATGTTTCAGATGCAAATGTGGTGTCTTATCGTACGAGCACCGGTGTAAAGCGAAATTATTGGCTTCATTGTGAGCTTGGTTTGCACGAGAAAATCCGTCTCAAATCACGAGCCCAATTCAGCAGCTATTTGATCAATGGCAAGCATTCGACAGGATTTATTATTGCGCAGGACATCAGTGTTAACCTTGGGAGGTTTCAGGTTGGCGGCCGATATGCATTATTTGAAACTGACGACTACGACAACCGGCAGTATGCCTATGAGAATGACGTTTTACTTGCCTACTCTATGCCTGCACTTTACGGGACCGGTGTGCGAAAGGTATTCATGGTACGGTATAAGCTAAGCCGGTCCATTTCCATATGGATGCGTTACGCAACAACGAGGCAAATTAATAATCCGGACAAGGCAGGCAACGCGACAGAGGGAAGTTTGAAAAAGGATCTTAAATTTCAGGTGAAGATTCAATTTTAAATTTTACTGCATGCACGCGACGAAGCTTATTACCCCGGAAATACTACTGATGATGTGTATTGGTGGAATCGCTTTCATTCTCATTTTCAGAGCAATCTTCAAAAAAGGGAAGTAAGGTTTCCATCAATTTTATCGGATATCAGCCCCTCGTGTACGACCAACTACCCTTTTCAACGTTAGGATAATTTATAATACTGGCCGCGCTGACCAAATTTGTCTCTTAAACTACACATTATGAAGGCAAAGAATATTGGTATCCTGCTATTCGTGTTTATGACGCAAATGGCTTTCGGTCAAAACACAAAAAAAATTCTGGACCTTCCTGAATTTAAAGGCATTTATGTGAACTCAAACTACACTGTCTATATAAAGCAGACCAATAAGCAAGAGGTAACGATTGAGGCTCTGACAGAAATCTTTTCTGTTACCGAAGTAAAAGTGGAAAATGGCATTCTCATGGTAAATGTCGAACGCAAGCCCGACAATCCTAACAAAAGCCTTTGGGCGAAGATTGACGACATCAAGTTAAATCCCGCCATGAAGCTTTACGTAAGCGTAAAGAACATCAACAACCTGCAGGTTAATGGCGGTGGTAAGATCGTTTCCGAAAATTCAATAGCAACCGATTTTGTTTCTCTCGGAATTTCTGGCAACGGAGAAATGGACATCGATTTAAAAGGTAATTCCGTCAAAGCAGAGGTAAGCGGATCAGGCTCTATGACGATACGTGGTTATGCAACGTCTATCGATGCCGTGGTAAGCGGCACAGGTGCGCTTCACGCGTTCTCCCTTAACCTGGAAACTGCCAAAGCAAAAGTGACAGGATCGGGCTCATGTATGTTGAACGTAGCGACGAATCTGGATGCAATGGTGCTGGGAAGCGGCGCTGTAAAACATAAGGGAAATACGAAGTCGGCACAGAAAAAAATATACGGTTCTGGTATAATCGAAAGGGCATATTAAGGTCTTTTGCGCGATCGTGCCAGGAATATTGGATATTGACGCCATGCACCAAGTGCTGTAACAATGGCATTTAAACGCAAATGTCGCTCCGTAAAATGTCAAATTGGATGCGTTGGGATGTAGAAAATCCTACACAAGTCTCCTCACCCTCCATAGGCGTCAATTGCTGGAGTCATGCCAGCCATAATAATCTTTTTCATTTTAATCAAAAATTCTTCTTATTTTTAAATGTTAATTGTCATCTTTCTCTACGGCCGTCTACAATACCACGAGCAGTTGTTGAAGTCAAAGTTTGTCAGTTGACCTAAACTAATTTCTCATTTATTTATTTTTAACAATGAACATTTACGTTGCCAACATCCCATTTAAGGCGTCCGAACCGGAACTCAAGGGATTATTTGAAGAGTATGGCGAAGTTTCTTCTGCCAAGATTGTAATGGATAAAGTAACGCAGCGCAGCCGTGGATTCGGGTTTGTCGAAATGGCGGATGAAGCAGCGGCACGTCAGGCTATCACTAGCCTTAACGGTTTCAATTTCCTGGGTAAGACCCTGGTTGTTAACGAAGCTAGACCACGTACTGACGCTCCCCGCAGTGGCGGTGGTGGTGGTTACCGTAGCGGCGGCGGCGGTGGCGGCGGCTTTAACCGCAGAAGCAATAGCGATTATTAATCACAACCAATATTGTATTTAAAAACTGCTCCTAAATAAGGAGCAGTTTTTTTTTGCCTGCTGGTTGACTTGATTTTGGGCGCAAAGTTTTGTAAACTTTGTATCCCACCAAATAAAAATCATATGAACGTTATCAGCAATGTAGAAGACTGGGGCAATAGCCATCGTCCCGGATTCCTGGACCTTTTTAGAATTGTATTGGGCTGTTATATTACTTATAAAGGCCTATACTTTGTGACGCATATTGATAGATTGGAGATCACCGCATCGGGTATCAATCTATACTTTGCTGGTCTTACAATAGCCCATTACATCGTGTTTGCCCATATCCTCGGGGGACCAATGATCCTACTGGGAATCTTTACCCGCTTTGCTTGCCTGATTCAATTGCCTGTACTTATCGGCGCCGTCTTCCTCGTGAATTCTCCCAAGGGATTCCTTTCCATGGGTCAGCATATGGAATTATGGACATCACTTCTTGTGCTTATCGGACTGATCGTGTTCATGATTTTCGGTGCTGGCCGTTTTTCCGTCGATGCGAAACGGAGGCAGGAGTTGCAGCAAGCCCACTGATGCCGGTAGGGGCAGTGCGCTGCTATTTGTTCTATTCCCTTTTGCTTTAATTATCTATCTTGACGCGCAAAGCGTGTCGCATGGGCTATGTTATTGGAATTGATATTGGCACTGGCAGCACCAAAGCTGTCGCTGTCAATTACGTCGGCAAGATCATCGAAACAAGTCAGGTTTCGTATCCTATTCTGGAACCAGAACCAACCTTTAGTGAACAAGAGCCTGAAGCGATCTGGCATTCTTTTATAAAATGCATCGAGGGTATAATAAATACGTTGGGTGATCAACCATCAGCAATAGTATTGGGTAGTGCCATGCACAGCTTGATTCCAATTGACGGGGAAGGGAAGCCGTTGATGAATATGATCACATGGGCAGATAACCGTAGCGCGTTGGTTGCCGAGAGGGTCCGGCGCTCCCAGGATGGTGAGATACTGTATGAAGAAACAGGCACACCTATTCACGCCATGAGTCCTTTGTGCAAGATTCTATGGTTGAAAGAAAATGCTACTTCATTGTTTAACCAGGCATCGCGATTCGTTTCAATTAAAGAATATATATGGTTTAAATTATTCGGGGTCTATGAGGTCGATTTTTCGATCGCGTCAGCAACAGGTCTTTTTAATATCAATCGCAATGAGTGGAACGACCGGTCATTGAAAGTGTGTGGCATTCGGGCGACTCAACTGAGCAAGGCCGTACCAACTGACTATCGGCGCGAGGGGCTCCAACGGGGAATTGCAGACCTGTTGAGCATCAAGACGGACACACCCTTTATTGTCGGTGCCAGCGACGGTTGCCTGGCAAATCTGGGAAGCTTCGCGATCGAATCGGGCACAGCTGCACTAACGATTGGAACAAGTGGGGCCATTCGGGTTGCTACCCACAAGCCATCGATAAATTTTAGGGCGATGACCTTCAACTACAGGTTGTTCGACAACGTCTTTATCAGTGGCGGGCCTATCAATAATGGCGGAATTGCACTGAAGTGGTATGCAGAAAGCTTTTTAAAGATCTCCCTGGCATCGCCGTCAGATTATGACAAGTTGCTCGATGCGATTGATACAACTCCTGCCGGCTCAAATGGTTTGATTTTCCTTCCCTACCTTCTTGGAGAACGGGCTCCAATATGGAATAGCCAGGCTAGCGGCGCTTTCTTCGGCATCCGAAACTACCATTCTCAGACCCACTTCACCAGGGCTGTGATAGAAGGCATTTCTATGGCCCTCTACAGCATTATGAATGCAATGGAGTCTTCTGGGCTTGCAATCACAAAGGTGCATGTCAGCGGCGGCTTCGTGCATTCTGAAGGATGGCTTCAGATCTTAGCAGATGTGTTTAACAAACCTATTGTGCTGATCCACGATGAGGACGCTTCAGCAATCGGTGCAACATTCCTTGGACTTAAAGTGCTGGGACTTATCAAAGAATATTCAGACCTAAATACGATGGAGCGCAACATCTTCCTGCCAAAGGCCGAGAACCATGCTGTTTATAAACTAATCTTCAAGGTTTATCAAAACCTTTATGAAAAGTTATGCGATGATATGGCAACGCTTGCACAATTCAGAAGTTGACCTATGCGCGTCGTAACTCTATGATCGTTAATTCCGGAGGCATCCCTATTCTTCCCGGATATCCCAGGTAACCAAAACCGCGGTTGACATAAAGGTATTGTGATCCCTGCTGATAAAGTCCCGCCCATTGCTTGTAAGCGTATTGAGAAGGGCTCCATTTCACATTCCCAATCTCAACACCGAATTGGAAGCCATGTGTATGGCCCGAAAACATAAGATCGATGTCCGGATATAACGGACGTACCTGCGCATCCCAATGGCTGGGATCATGTGACAACAGGATCTTCACCGGCGCGTCTCGGGACCCGGAATAGGCTTGATCCAGCTTACCGTATTTGGCAAACCTCCCACCTCCCCAATTTTCATTGCCAAGTATTGCGATACTCTCTTTGTCGATCTCAATGAGCTTGTGCTCATTCATCAACAGGTTATAACCCAGCAACCGATGCGCTTCTACCAGATCTTTAAAATTTTCTGCCTTGGCACGCATACTGCTCCATTGATGATAATCTCCGTAATCATGATTTCCTGTTACCGAGAACACGCCGTAGGGCGCCTTTAGCTTGTTGAATACATCGAAATACTCCGTCAGCTCGGAAGCCTCATTGTTGACGAGATCGCCCGTAAACAAAATGATCTCCGGCTTCTCCCGCATCAGCATTTCAATACCACCTTTTACAGCGGTCTTATTATAAAAGCTGCCAGTATGGATATCTGACAATTGACCTATCCGAATACCGTCAAAGGTCCGCGGTAAGTTTGGCAGCTTAATGGAAATTCGGCGCACGCGGTAATCGTGCGCGCCAGATATTACACCATAGGCCATGGCCCCGAAAGGAACGCTGGATACGATCAGCGCAGTCTTCGAAAGAAATTCGCTTCGGGGAATAGATTGACCAGGGGAATCGCCAGTGGAACCTTTTGCGAAAAAACCTGCCGCCCACCGGACGCCGCGCGTAAGGTCGTCTATGAACAAAATAACCACGGCAAAGATTTTCGAAAAATAAACCGCAACCAGGCCGGCCATTACCCACATTCGTACCGCAGGGCTATACCGATAGGGATCATCAAATGCCCACCAGGCGAGCGCCACCAAAGAGATAATCGTTGGTATCCAGAATGCGTAGCGTAAAGCGTTTCTCCACGAAGCGTTTAAATTTTCCGATGCGACCAGTACGCCTTGAAAAACGTAATAGTCTATCGCCAAAAACAGTATTGAAAAAAACAGCAGTGTCATAACCCTCGTTCCCATGCGCTTGATTGTTGCCTCCGTTTCTAAAACACTACTCACCCGATGAAGTTCCAGTCAGAAAGTGCTGTAAAAAAAAGGAAGTCGTCTTACGCATATAAGACGACTTCCGCAGGCTATTATTTTATGTCAGATCAAATTGCTCCGTGCACTTTTAATTCAAAGCAATGGCGCCATGTGGTGATGTCGGATCTACTTTAGCCTTTGACTTGCCGAAGCGTCTTTTAACTCTCTCCTTTGATTTCTCAACGGTTAGATAAAGCACTGGCACCAGGAACAACGTCAGGAATGTACCGAATATCAATCCGAAGATCATTGTCCAGGACAAAGGTCCCCAGAATGCCACGTTATCTCCGCCAAAGTAGATGTGCGGATTGAATTCTGTGAATAGCGTAACGAAATCAATGTTAAGTCCGATAGCCAAAGGAATGAGGCCCAGGGTAGCAGCCATCGCAGTAAGCAACACCGGGGTCATCCGTGTTCTGGCCGCTTCGATTATCGCTGTACGCAGCTCAACGCCCTGCGAGATCAGCAAGTCGGTGAATTCAACCAGAAGAATTCCGTTCCGTACAACGATACCTGCCAGTGCCATCACACCTACGCCTGACATTACGATTGATATCTCCATTCTGAATAATGAAAAGCCAATCAAAACGCCGATGATGCTAAACAGGATCTCGGAGAGGATGATCAAAGGTTTGCTCACCGAGTTGAACTGGATCACCAAAATCATAAAGATCAATCCAAGGGCAAGCAAGCCTGCCATGCCAAGGAAATCCGACGTTTCACCTTGCTGTTCCTGCGCGCCCGTCATCTTGATTTCAATGCCTGGGGGGTAAGAAAAGTTAGCCAATGCCTCTTTGATGTCCGCTACGACTGCGTTTTCATTGTAACCTGTAAGTACATTAGAGGACAAAGTAATAACGCGTTTCTGATCAATACGGTGAATACCAGCGTAACTATTAGAATACTCGATCTTTGCAATTGACGACAGCGGTACCTGACGCACTGCTCCGCCCATCGTCATATCGCGGAACGTAACAGGAAGATTCATCAACGTATTGATATCATTGCGTTGTGACTGTTTGATGCGAAGCTGAATCGGATAATCATCATTGTCATCACGGAATCTGGAGATCTCCTGACCATAGATCGCCATGCGAAGTACCATACCAATCTGGCCGGTAGAAATACCTTCGCGATTTGCTTTCTCGCGATCGATGTTGATCGTGATCTCTGGCTTGCTGCTCTCAAAATCAGATTTCAATTCTTCAACGCCGGGGATTTGAAGTGAATCCAGATAACGCTGTGCACGGTCCCCGGTAGCTAACAGCAAGTCAAAGCTTTCTGATGCAATTTCTACGCTTATTGGTTTGCCCGTTGGCGGGCCACCCTGCTCCTGGTCTACAGAGATCTCAGCACCTTTAATTCCACTCACTGCCTTTCTTATGCTGTCGAGGTATACTACAGTAGAATTACCATCGCGTTCGGCAAAGCTTACGAAAGCCACCGTTACCTTACCAAGGTGAGGCTGCGAATTGGTTCCACCGAACTGGTCTTCTGCCGCGCCTACTGCAACGTTCGAGATGATAGATTCGACCATGGAATTCTTATTACCCTCTCGAATTCCCATTGCACCCATAACTCTTTTTTCGACGACTTTCGTTACCGAATCGGTGACTACCTGGTCCGTACCAATTGGCATGCGGATGTAAGTAAAGATAAAGTTGGGATCACCTTTAGGGAAAAATCCAACGGGAGGCTGTCTGATGGCAGTGAAAATAATTGCGAAAATGAACAGCGCGATCACGGCACCGATAACACCAAGCGGCCTGTAGCGCACAAGGCACCACGCGATCATATTTGTATAACCCTTCTGTACACGCGGCCAGCCTTTTGTCTGGAAATTAGAAATGACCTCTTCGAGGACGAACTTGTGCAATACATAAAGCAGGTAGAAAAATACTACAAGGTTACCCATACCGAAGGAACCCATCAGGTAAAATATAAGGGCAATGGCGGCGAATACGACAGTCGTGATCTTGAAGCCTCTCGTTACTTTAACGCGGCTGTGATCATGGTCGTGAACCTCCATAAAGTCCGCGGCAAAAACCGGGTTCATAATATACGCTACTACGAGAGATGCGAGAAGCGCAATGATCAACGTTATCGGAAGAAAGAACATGAACTCTCCAATCGTTCCTGGCCAGAACGCAAGCGGAACGAACGGTGCCAATACCACCATCGTACCGGAAAACACAGGCATAAAGACTTCGCCGGCGGCGATCTTTGCAGCCTTCCGTATTGGCACCTTGCCGTTGTCAAAAACGCGGTGCGTATTTTCTATCACCACAATGGCATCATCGACCACAATCCCCAATGCCAGAAGGAATGAAAATAGTGTCATCATGTTCAGTGTAAACCCGATGCTGGGAAATACCAGAAACGCGATAAACGCGGACAGCGGTACAGACAATCCAACAAAGATGGCATTGGTAGCACCCATGAAAAACATAAGAATAATTGTCACCAGCACAAACCCGATAATGATCGTGTTGATAAGGTCGTGCAATGTTGTACGCGTGTTATCTGACTGATCGGCAGTGATGGTGATCTTTACTCCCTTAGGCAAAATATTCGTCTCAAAATCCTTTACGATCTCATTGATCTGATCGGAAGCCAGGATAAGATTTTCTCCACCGCGTTTGATGATATTTAAAGTGATTACGTTTTTCTCATCTAAACGGGCAAAGCTTTCCTGCTCCTTGTGTGAGTCCACCACTTCTGCAATGTCATTTAGATAGATCTTTCCTCCTTTAATCGAGCCGATCACAGTAGTACCCATCTGCTCGGCAGAAATGAATTCGCCGTTAACACTTAATGAACGCTTCATTCCATCAACGGAAAGCTGACCGCCAGACACAATCTGGTTTTCATAACCTATTGCGGCGGTGATGTCATCAAGACTCACGCCAGCAAGCGCCGCCTTGAACAGGTCCACATTAATCTGTATCTCGCGGTCCAGTGCACCAACAATATCAACGCGACGAATTTGTTTTAAAGTTTCAATTCTATCCTGCATTTCCTCTGCGTAACGCTTCAGACTCTTCAAGTCATAGTCACCAGAGATGTTCACGTTCATAATTGGAACCTCCGAAATGTCGATATCCACAACCTGCGGATCGTCCAAAAGATTTGAAGGAAGATCGGGTTTCGCGCGATCGACAGCTTCCTGAACTTCCCGCTTGGCCTCTTTTACTTCTACATCTGTTTCAAATTCAATAATTACATTGGAAAAATCCTGGTATGAATTGCTGTTGATCTTTTTCACACCATTGATAGACTTTACCTGCTTCTCAATTTGCTTGGAGATCAAGTTCTCAACATCTTTTGGTGCTGCACCAGGGTAGAGCGTAGACACATAGATCATCGGAAAGACAACTTCTGGAAAGTTTTCTTTCGGAAGCTTGTTATAAGTCATGACCCCGGCGATACAAATAAAAGCTGTTGCTACATAAATAGCGACTTTGTTATCGATGGACCAACTGGTTGGTTTAAATTCCTTTTCTGTATCCTTCATATCATAAAAACTTTATTCGGGTTTGGGTGACAACCACTACTATATTTTTACTATTTCTCCGTCGTTGAGGCTCTGATAACCAATGGTAACGATTTGTTCACCTGCTGCAAGTCCTTTATTGATTTGCGCTTTGTTATCATACACACCGCCAACTTCGACCGTTCTGCGTTTCGCGATGGTTTTGTTGCCATCCTTTTCGATCACGTAGACAACCTTCTGTGCATTGATCTCCTGAATAATGTTAACAGGAACAACAATGGCTGCTGCTTCGGTGTGAAACACAATTTTTACGACGGCGGTCATGTTAGGCCGAAGGTTGGGTAACGAAGGAAGTTTAATTTCAACATTGAACGAACGTGAAAGCAGGTCAATGTTTCTTCCTACAAACGTTACCTTGGCTTCGATAGTCTTATCCAAATCCTCGATGGTTACAAGGACCTTGTCGCCCTTCTTGATCGTCGTGATGTAGGATTCTGAAATATTGGCTTTGATCTTCAGGTTTGAATTATTGATTACGCGTACGGCCGGTACCCCCGGCGCCAGGTTTTCTCCAACTTTAGCCATGACTTCATCTACGGTACCTGCAATTGGAGATTTTATCCTGGTCATGTCAATCTGCTCACGCATCGATTCCATTTGCTTCTCGAGGCTTTCCATAGACGTCTTTGCCTGCATGTACTGCACTTCCGTTCCTATTTTCTGGTCCCACAGATTTTTCTGACGTTGAAAGATCGACTTCGCGAGATCGAGTTGTGACTGCTGTGACTCAACACTGCGCACCAACGCGTTGTTATCAATTTGCGCTAGCACCTGGCCTCTGGTAACGGTCTGTCCTTCGGTCACATACACCTTCGTAACCACACCCATAGTTTTTGCACTTACGAGTATGTTGTCTTCGGCGTCGATGGCCCCCTGAGTTTGTACGTAATGATTAAAAGGCGTCGCCGACACTTCCATCACTTCAACATCTTTCGCCTTAGCAGTCGCTGCTTGCGGGTTGGCCAATCCAATCTCCTCCTCAAGTTTCTTTATTTCCTTTCCTATGCTGGCTTGTTCGGCCTTCAATTTTTCGAGGCGTACCTTTTTGTCATTGTCAGGCGTTGTGGCGCTACATGCTGCCAGTATTGCAATAACGGCCATTGAAGCAAGTCTCGAGTATATTCTGGATTTCATAAGTAACATATTTTTCATCTTGGTTTGGGGCTATTTGGTTTGGGCTGCACTTACATATTTCGACGGATCAATCTTTCCGTACGCCGCATCGACATCTGTCTTGGAAGTTATTGCGTCGAATAGTGCGTTGTAATAATTGACCTGTGATTCCCGCAGGCTACTTTCAGCGTCGATAACTTCGATGTTTGAACCAACGCCCTGCTCATACTTGATCTTGGTAATTTTAGCTACCTTCTCTGCCAGTGCCATGTTCTCGCGTTGTGACTTAACCGTTTCGACTGCGTTTTTATATGATGTGGTGTTCTGTTGAATGCCCAGATCAATTGTTTGACGCAAGGAAATAAATTCGTTCTCTGTCTTGAGTAAGGTAAGCTTTGCCTGCTGTGTCTGGTAATTGCGTTGAAGTCCACTGAATATTGGGACGTTCAATGTAATACCGTACAGAGAGAAGGGATACCATTTGTCAGGGCCGCCAAGAGAGGTTTCTGAGATTGACGTGTTGGTCTTGAAGATTCCTCCAATTGTTGGGGACTGGGTGATGTATCCCATATTCACGAATCCACTCAAGCTAGGATGTGAATTTGAGTTTTTATTCTTCACATCCAGCTTGTACAACTCCCGTTGTGTTTCAAGCAACCTGTATTCCACCCTATTCTTGTAGTCCCATCCCTGCTGATAATCATCTATGGAGTTTTCATCGATAACAAACTCATCCAATTCACCGGTGACGTTCATCTCCTTATCCATTGGATAATTCATTTGATACTTGAGCAATCCCAAACTCAGGCTTTGAAGATTCAGAAACTTTAGACGTTCGGCTTTCAAATTGTTAAGCGTTACCTGAATCCGGTCAACGTCTATTTCCTCTGCAAATCCATTCTTATTTAACGCCGCAGTGTTTCTCAGCAAGGAATCTACTCTCGCAATGTTATTATCGAACAATCCAATCCGTTCGTTGTTCACGAGAACTGCATAGTATGCTTTAATTACTTTCTCTACGACTTGAACCTCCGTTCTTGCCTGTGATCTTTGAGACAATTCCCGATAAGTCGAAGCGGCTTTCAGGCCAACTAGATAGGTTGTGCTGAACAATAGCTGATTAATATTGAGAGACGCGTTTCCGCTGCTGGGAAGTTGGAAGAAGTTTGGTGAAGCAACGATATCACCAGGTTCAAGGCCCAGGTCTAATTTTTGACTACCATCTGGATTTTTACCAGCAAATCCCTGTGCCGTCGCATAGTTCGCAAAAAACGGCGATAGCTTTTGATTGTGCTGCAAGGTCACGGAGCCAGAGATCTGCGGGAGGCCAAGACCGGTGGTTTCTTTAACCTTCGCTTGCGCGATTTGTTGATCAACCCTTGCATTCTTGATTTCAACTGTATTTTCCAGTGCATAACGGATACAATTGTCCAGGGTAAACGTTGTCGTCGTGTCGCCGGATGCTTGCGCCATTGCGGCTCCGGAGAATAGGATACAGATTAACAGAGTTGGTAAAATAGGTTTCATGCTATGGATTTGAGAGTTCAACTTGAGTTTGCTTACATTTTTGATATTGCTTTCGCCCCTTATCGGTTAAAAGTCCGTACACAAAGTGATCGTAGATCTGCATTTGAACATCAGGTACATTAAATCTTCCCGTAGGAAATATTCTTTCATCGAAAGGAAGCTGGACGAGCTCCAGCCGCATCGTTGCGACTACCTCCAGGTCCATTTCCGGTCTGAAGTATCCTTCAATTACGCCTTGCTTCAAATTCCTTACGACAGAATCGTGTATAAAGTTTCTCTTATGTTCCAGCCACACATTCCAAGCCCGGGGATGATATTTCTGAAGGTCAAACAATAATGAAGGATTCATATCTTCAACATGTCGCCTTAACCGTACAGATATTTTCGACAATTCGTCGATCGCGTTTGCAGAAGAATTTTCAATCCTTCCAAAATCTTTCGTGATCGATTCGATGTAGGATAAACAGGCATCTGTTACAATGTCTTCTTTGTCCTCAAAATGCTGATACAAAGTCTTTTTCGACACGGAGAGGTGACGTGCAATGTCATCCATCGAAATGCTTCTCACACCATACTTCATAAAGAGGCTTTCAGCACCTTTTATGATCTTTTGCTTGACTTCCGATTCTTCCATACGTTGAGACAATACTATGGAAACTTTTTGAATTTAAATAGTTTCCATAGTTTCCTTAAACGGCCCAGCGGTCACTTTTGTTAACCTTTTAGTTCTATTTATTCTAAAATTTTTTGAGTTTCGGTTTCAATCGATTGAATCGCCTGCATTCCTCGTTGGGCCTTTTTCTTCCCAGCTACACCACTTGTCCTTCATCTTTTGCTTTACCAGCTCCCGTTCTTCGGGCGTCATGGACGAAAACTTGTTATAGAATTTTGTCTTCCAAGGTAAATCCGGTCTTGGACCATTGCAATGTCGTTTTCCTCCAAAGCCCCAGAAAAGCAACTTTGACAATACGAGGAGCCCGAGGGCTTGCCAGAATGTTACGATCGGGCCATTGAATAGAACGGGGACCAGCCAGTTCCAAAGTGACATCGTGATGAAGCCGATCAAAAGGACGGCCAGCACCCCCAGAGCCACGCATACCAGAAATTTCACACCCCTGTTCATACGATCATTAAATTAAAGAATATCATTATAAAGTCCCTGCAGCTTTTTGCGTAGTGCCAGAATTGCATAGCGCTTTCGCGACAGCAGTGTATTAATCGAAATGCCGGTCTCTTCCGCTATCTCACGGAAACCTTTTTCCTCTATTTCATTTTTCACAAATATATCGCGTTGTTCAGCGGGCAGATCATCTAATGCACCCATTATGGCGTCCCAAATCATATCACGGAGATAGGCATCCTCTGGCGTATTACCGAAATCAGGAAGTATATCCTGAAGTGTTAGCGGAGCATCATCGTCAGTTCCAGCCTGCAACCCAATGTCTGTACGCTTCGGACGAGCAGCATCCCGGCGATAACGATCTATAATCTTATTACGGGCAACTGAGAATAGCCACGACGTTACCCGATCCAGCGATTCAATAGTATCGTATCCGGCAACAAACTGGTAGAAAACATCCTGCATAATGTCCTCTGCTTCCTCAATAGATGAGACCCGATTGCGTATAAAACCCAATAACCGGTCTTTCTCCCTGAGAAATGTCTGTTCCTTTATTTGCATGGCGACGTTCATTCCTGGCCTGTGCTAGTTAAACGTTAAGTCGGCTGCCGGGTAGGAATATTGTAATGACATGAAATTATTTCCTGATTTATTGAATTGTTGGTTTGGGATCACCAGATGTTCTTGCAAAAGTCCGCTAATTTATCAACTTACCGCCTCTTTTTAAGTAACGCTCTTGCATCATGAAGACTGGAAACGATTTGAAGATAGGAGGCAAAAAAGTTAGTTTTGATCGGAATCAATACTATCGTTTGTGAAGGCATCTTCCATTTCCAGTCGGCAGGTTGGATTTTTTGCGGGACCCCTACTGTTTTTCGCGTTTCTCACGATTATTCCGAACAACTTTATATCTCCTGGGGCGCATAAAGTACTAGCGCTAGCTACCTGGATGATCGTATGGTGGGTTACCGAAGCAGTGCCCATTCCTATCACCGCCTTTCTTCCGTTGATATGCTTTCCTTTGCTTGGCATTATGAATATGAAAGCGGCCGCGGCGCCTTATGCCAATCCGATAATTTTTCTATTCCTCGGCGGTTTCCTGATCGCCGCCGCGCTCGAAAAACATCATCTGCATGAACGGATCGCGTTAAACCTTGTCAGACTCACCGGAACCTCCGGTAATGGTATTATCGCCGGCTTTATGATTGCAACTGCATTTATCAGCATGTGGATAAGCAATACAGCGACAGCAATGATGATGTTACCCATCGCGTTGTCTGTCGTTCATCTACTTAGGCCAAATGAAAATTTCATGCCGCACGAGCTGCCTAAAGCCGAGCGCAATTTTGCAATGGGACTCTTGCTCATGGTGGGATATTCAGCGACTTTGGGCGGGCTTGCAACCATCATCGGGACACCACCAAACGTTGTCTTCGCAGGCTTGCTGGACGAGTTTTACAATAAGAAACTTGACTTTGGAAAGTGGATGCTCATTGGCATACCCGTTTCCACCGCATTGCTTATTAGCACATATTTTATTGTCACGAAAATTCTATTTCCTAATAATATCAAAAAGGTAAAGGGGACGGATGAATTAATAAAAGAGAAACTCGAGACGATGGGTCCAGTAACTAAAGAGGAGAAGCGTGTTCTCGTAATTTTTTGCTGCACTTCATTCTTTTGGATTTTTCAGGAAGCAATCAATTCATATGTCCTTAATTCTGACTTGCTGAACGATACAAATATTGCCATGATGGGGGGACTAATAATGTTCCTGGTTCCGGCCGATTTCAGCAAAAGTATCTTTTTGTTGGACTGGAAAGACACTTTCAATATTCAGTGGGGAATCCTCTTCCTGTTTGGTGGTGGTCTGTGCCTTGCAGAGGGACTTGAGCACACCGGGATTATTCAAACGATCGGTACATGGATTGCGGCGCAAAGTACTTACAATGTCTGGATGATTCTCGCATTGATTGTCACGACGGTCGTCTTATCCGAATTCATGAGTAACGTTGCGCTCGTGCAAATCTTTGTGCCGGTGATTTTTGGAATTGCGGACGGCATGGGTTTAAATCCCGTCCTGCTCGCGATGCCTGTTACATTGAGTGCAAGCATCGGGTTCATGTTTCCAATTGCCACACCGCCCAATGCCATAGTTTTTTCATCCGGCTATATACGCATGAAGGATATGATCAGGGCCGGAATTCTTCTCGATCTGGCCTCGGTTGTGATTATCCTGTTAGCGTCACTCACGATCGTTAAATGGGTTTACGGGTAAGCGAGTGAGCGAAGATCGGTGCCGTCAAAGTCCCCGAAGCGGGCGACTCTGCGGGGAAGGTCTCAGGCAATGGTTGTATCGTCGGTAGAATTTTATGCATTCTAATAAGGTTAGCGCAATATCTGGCTAAATTGCTACCCTAATATCGGGCACGGCCTCAACGTCTTTGAGAATTTCAATCACATCGGTCACACAAAAGGTAATTGCCGGTTTCGCATTGGTGTTTGTAGCCATTGTGATGGCGCTTGCAATTGCTCATTTTGGATTTCGTGAAATGATGGAAACGGTAGATCACCTCTCTGCACCCAATGAAAGGCTTGGAGCCCTAAATACGATATTTCAGGAGATCACCGCTTCGGAGCAAACTCAACGGGCAGAGGCAATACGAAATCCGAAGAATCCTTATAATATATACATCAATCAGACGAAAGCCTTTGTCAACAAAATTGATTCGTTAAGGTTACTGGATTGGGATAGTACGCAACAGGAGCGCTTGTTGGAAATGCGAAGCATTCTACAAAAGCGGAATCGCCTGTTCTTGTCATATTTAAAACTGAAGACTGAAATGTTTGACAACCGCAATCTTTCAAGGAAGCTAGACACTTTATCGAAGATCCTGGTGAATGAGAAGGTGTCGTACGATACAAATGTAGTTACCACCGAAAAAAAGACGATCACCACCTATACGAGTGACTCAGTGGCGACGGTTAAAGACAATCGTTCGAAGCTTGGAAAATTCTTTAGCCGCAAAAAAAATCTTCCGCCCCCAACTACCCACATAAAGGTTGAAGAGCAACTCAGTGTAATCGTCGACACCCTGGCCATTGAAAGACAAAACAAAGCCCTCGAAGAGGTGGAGAAGATTATCGTGGATCTGGAAACCGATCAACGCAAGGAAAACAAAAGACTTGTCACTGAGGAGTTGGAGTTGATACATGCCAATAGTCTCTTCATAAATCAGTTGCTGAGTATACTTCACGAAGTTGAGAATGAAGAAGTCTCTCAAATGCGCGCCAACAACGACCGGGCTGGACGACTCGTTACGCAAAGCATTTGGCGCATCAGTTTATTGCTCATACTATTTTTTCTAGGGGCAGCATGCCTCGTATACCTTATCTGGGTTGATGTAACCCGCAGCAATTATTACAAAAAACAGTTGGAAACCGCCAAGGACCAGGCAGAAGAATTGAGTCAGATTAAACAACGCTTCCTGGCCAACATGAGCCATGAGATCCGAACACCACTTCAGTCTATTATAGGATTTGCCGAGCAGCTGAAACAGTCTGGCAACGACAACACGCGTGAAGCCGTATCGGCCATTAACAGCTCATCGGAGCACCTGCTCCACATCGTGGACGAGGTACTGGATTATAGCCGCATATCAAGCGGCAGTTTTGCTCTAAGTAAAGAAACCTTCGGATTGCTTTCTTTGGTAACGGAAGTAAGCGCTGCACTAAGCATTCAGGCGGAGCGAAAAAAACTATCCCTGGCACTCGATGCGGGGCTGCGGGATGATTTGTTCGTAGTTGGTGATCCGTTCAGGCTGCGCCAGGTGCTTTATAACCTGATGGGCAATGCAATCAAATTCACGGCGAAGGGATTTATTAAACTCTCCGTCAGGATAAATGACCATAAGCATTATGTCAATTGCGTATTTGAGGTAGCTGATACAGGCATAGGCATAAAGCCAGAAGACATGGCGAATATTTTCAATCAGTTCGAGCAGGCAAACGCTTTGATTGCGCGTCAGTTCGGAGGAACAGGGCTTGGGCTGACCATCGCGAAATCTCTTGTTGAAGCGCAGGGCGGAACACTTCAGGTCGCCAGTGACGCCGGCTACGGATCGACCTTTACGGTCACTCTTCCTTTTGAAAAATCGAGTGACACGCACCCTTCAATAACCGTACACAAGAATAACGGAAGGCAGCCGTTCAATGGAAAAGTGATCGTTGTCGACGACGATGTGATGATTCTGCGATTATGCGGCGTCGTGCTTGACAAAAACCAGATCAATTATAAGACATACAGTGACGGGCGGGAATTATTAAAAGCCGAAATCGATCGAGAGGTCACTCATATGCTCATGGATATTAGGATGCCGGAGATCAATGGCATTGAGCTGTGTCAAGCTATGAAAAAGCGATATCCGGCGACGACGACATTTGTAGCACTAACTGCTCACGTCTTTCCCCAGGAACACCAGCAATTACTTCATGAGGGCTTCGATCAAGTCATGCTAAAGCCATTTCGGGAACATGAACTAATGAATTTGTTTGGCGCAACGGGCAACGGACCATCAACACCGGTGGTGGCAGAATCTGACATTGACCTGGATCTGTTAAGGAGAATGACCATGGGTGACGAAGCACTTTTGCAGATTATCCTGAATCAACTAATAGAAGAAACAACTGCCGACCTGGAGAAACTCGAGCTCAGTATGAACTACAATGATGACGGGCAGGCGCGGGAAATAGTTCATAAGCTTGCAGGGCGTACGGGGCAGGTAGGCGCAAATGCAATTGCTGGTAAGCTGAGGTCATTGGAAAATAACCTTTCCAATGGGGTGCCACTTAAAGAACTTGAACTTCCGCTTGAACAAATGATTGAGAGCATTGAAGCGCTGCTGAAAGTGGTTAAGATTCAATGCCCGAATCCTGTGGCTGAAATCAAGTAGAGGTTTATTGGATACCGTACTTTTCGATTTTCAGATACAATGTCTTCCGATCAATATTCAAAATCCTGGCGGCTTTCGATTTGTTGTATCGAACCTCTTTTAAAGTCTTGATGATCATTTCCTTTTCCTGCGTCTCTTGTAGGGCTTTGAGATCATAGACCTGCGGCTGCGCAACGTCGCGGCGCATAGGGTTGCGTATCTCCTCTAACATCTCAGAGGGAAGTGAATGGGTAGTGATGGGTCCTTCGCTCGTAAGCAAAACGGCACGTTTCACGACATTTTTCATTTCCCGTAAATTGCCCGGCCATTCGTATGACTTTAGGATCTGCTCCACTTCGGCGTCGAACCCCGTAACATTGCGTTCCAGCTCGTGATTTGCAGATTCACGAAAAAAGGTAAGAAACTCGTCCAGATCACCCGACCTTTCGCGCACTGAGGGTACCCTGAGCTTAAATTCATTTAATCGGTGGTACAAATCTTCCCTGAATGCGCTTCTCCGAACGCTTTCGAACAGGTCATCATTTGTTGCTGTCAAAATGCGAACATCAATTTTTATCTCCTTATTGCTGCCTACGGGTTGAATTACCCGCTCCTGAATAGCACGCAGCAACTTGATCTGCACTTCGTAAGACAGGTTGCCCACTTCGTCGAGAAACAGCGTACCGCGATGTGCTTCCTCGAACTGCCCGACCTTGTCTTGAACTGCACCCGTAAAAGCACCTTTGACGTGTCCAAATAATTCACTTGCAGCAAGCTCCTTGGAGAGGGCTCCACAATCAACCGCGACAAATTTAGATTTTGCGCGTGCGCTAAGTTGATGGATAGTCTGGGCGACATTTTCCTTACCAGTACCGCTTTCACCTTCAATGATCACCGACATGTCCGTAGGCGCAACCAGGCGAAGATAATGGAATAGTTGCTTTGATTGTTCACTCGAACCTTCGACAAATTTTGTTTGTGGAGCAATCCGCGGGACAGAGACAGGCGAGCTTACATCACTCTTCAAAGCCTGCTTTACAATCATCAGCAGCTCATCCGGATTAACCGGCTTTGTGATGTACTCAAATGCCCCCATTTGCATTGCTTTAACAGCTGTTCTGATATCAGAATAGCTTGTCATGATAACAACCTGCGTTGCAGGAGAATTTTTTTTCAGGGACGTTAAAACGTCCATACCATTGGTGTCTGGCAGGCGATAATCAAGGAGGACGAGATCAAAGCTTTTGTTGCTAAACATTTGAAGACCTTGTGAGCCCTGGTGAGCCACAGTTACCGCAAAGCCTTGCTTGCTCAAAAAACCCTCTAAAATCCGGGAGAAAGTAAGATCGTCCTCTATTACTAAGATACTCGCCATAAGGGGGCAAAATAAAAAAAGAAAGCTGGATTATACCAGCTTTCTTTTTTCACGATCATAGGTTGCAAAGCAGCCTGCTATTCAACTTTTTTACCATCCTTACTAAATTTCACGACTTTGGTTTCAGCTCCATTTTTCAATTGAACTTCAAAAGTTTCTGTAGCCGAATATTTGAAAGCGGCGTCAATTAACCATCCGCGGTAATCCTGAGTTTCCAGGGCCTTTTTAACTGCAGCTGGAAGCTCTTCAGACTTAATTTTAACTTTTTCATCCTGTTGAGTTGCTTCCTGGGTTGTCGCAGTTTCAGGAGTCTTCAGGTTATTGCTTTCGTCCTGAGCATTTACAAATGCAACACTACCCAACATAGCGGCAAAGGCGAACATTACTTTTTTCATGATTTTTCGATTTAGTTAAACATCAGTTTTACTATTATAACATAAACCAAAGCTGTGCCATTGAAAAAAACAATCACAACAACCTGTCATTCAACTGATTGTATACTACTGATCTTTAGGAAGGCAGGGGAACTGTAGGATGATTCTACATCGTGCGCCACGAATTCCTCAAAGTCTATTTGATGAATCCCTGATTTTCGCGTTTCAGATCGGTAAGTCTTTCTTCTTTGTTTTTCCGCTCTTCTATGACATAAGAAATTCCCAGACCGATGCCTCCGAAAATGAAGAGCATCGAAAAATAAGCGACCTCTTCCATATCATAAGCCCTGTCGAGAAAATATCCAAACAGCAGCCCAATTCCGGCGCCGACGAGCAGCAGTGAGGCCCGAAGGGCGACAGATGTATTACTTTGTCGCTTTGTATTGAAAAATTGAGGGTCAACTCCTTTGTCAATCATGGCAAGGCGTTCCTGGTTTTCATATTTGCGCAAGTAAACAATCATTGTAAAGGTCCCTATAATTGCGATGATCGGAATCATCACCCCTAAGTGCTGCACATCCATAGCATTGTTTTTAAGTTCTTAACTAATTTTAATTTTTTGTTCTATGACGCGGGGCCATTGCACGAGGTTACAGGTTGAAAGAATTTCAAAGTACCCGTGCACGCCCGAAGGGCTGATATCTTAAGCCGAGCCTAAGGCGTCAGCAGTGGGGCTGGGTTCGGGGATTATAATGTAACCTGTTAACTTCCCGCTGCGTCCAAGCGATGTCATGACAAACGATCCGGATTTTGAGCTTATAGGCAGAATACTTGCCGGGAATCAAGCTTTGTATGCTGAATTAGTCGATAAATACAAAAGGTATGCTTATACAATAACCATGAGAATTCTTCAGAATAGACCGGAAGCGGAAGAAGCTGCTCAGGATACCTTTATTAAAGCATACCACCATTTAGGAAGCTTTAACAGAACCGCAAAATTTTCAACGTGGCTATACCGCATCGCCTTCAATACTGCCATTAGTTATAAGCGAAAGCCCCGGCAACAGTTCCAAAGTATTGAAAGCACCGTGATCGAATATAGTCATGAAGGTGAAGGGCGGCTGGAAAAGATTGATAAAAAGAAATACCTTAACCTCGCCATGTCAAAATTAAATGACGCGGACCGAACTGCTCTTTCGCTGTTCTATCTGCAGGAATTTTCTTTAGAAGAAATTAGTGCAATAACAGGTTTGCCGTCCAATACCGTTAAAGTAAGAATTCACCGTGCGCGGCTCAGGCTGGCTGACGAATTGAAAGTGATGTTAAAATCCGAAGCGCTAATTTTATAAACCGCATGGAAAAGTTAACCCAGTTACAACAGGATCAGTTATTAGAATATCTTGACGGGAACCTGAACGAAATTGAAAAGAAAAAATTTGAAGAGGCGATTCTGAAAAACTCTTTGTTAAGATCCAGGTTGGAGGAGGTTCAATCGATTCACACGCTTCTTCAGTTTTCAAAGCAAGATCATCCTGCAAAGAATTTCACTGATCTGGTGATGGCAAATCTCACCAACTATCCCGCAGCATATTCTTCGACATCGGTGCGAAATGGAATTTTCCTTTTGCTTGGAGTTCTTTTGGCGGTGGGTATTGGTACCGTGTTACTTACTGAAGGTATTTTCGACAATACCATTGCTACGTTGGATGTCGGCAACGCTTCATTCTTTGAGCGAATTGGTCAACGCGCGATCCCGGCAATTGCTATAAACGGAAAAATTGTTGTCAATATTATTATACTTCTTAACCTTGGACTTGCATGGCTGGTATTGGATCGTGCAATATTGCGGCCTCTGTTTAGGAAGCGATCGGAGCAAATGTTTTGATCACTTTTCAACTTTTCCACAGTCGATCTTCCATTCTCGCGCTAACGCAAGCGTGCCCGCTTTGGCCTTTTTTACTACTTCATCACGCTTCTTATTGTATTTGCATCCAATGTCCAGGTAACGATACTTTTCGCCATTAATAATAAAATTAAAATGGCAGGTATTCGTTGCCTTGTGCATACGCAGACATGAGAATTCCACACTTTCATCCTGATCAGGATAGCTTTTGAAACCAGTGATCAGCACTGTCAAAAAAATACAGGCAAGTTGCAATGTTGTTTTCATGATGCTTAAAGAATGATTAATGTAGAACGAAAAAGGCTGTCTGATGAGACAGCCTCTTGATCATTTTCTAAATTTTCAATTTCAATAGCGATAGTAATCAGGCTTGAAAGGACCTTTCACTTCCACTCCAATGTACTTGGCCTGGTCCTTCGAAAGCTCTTCCAATTCCACGCCGATTTTTTTCAAATGAAGACGTGCTACCTTCTCATCTAAATGCTTGGGAAGCATGTACACCTTGTTCTCATACTTGCCAGTGTTCGTCCAAAGCTCAAGCTGGGCAAGTACCTGATTTGTAAAAGAATTTGACATCACAAAAGATGGATGTCCAGTGGCACAACCAAGGTTCACCAAGCGTCCTTCTGCAAGTAGTATAACCTGACGGCCACTATTGAGCGTGTACAAATCAACCTGAGGCTTCACTTCATCCTTGGTGCCATTCTTATTCAACCACGCTACATCAATCTCGTTATCAAAGTGCCCGATGTTACAAACAATCGTCTTATCCTTCATCGAATCGAAATGGTGGCCAAGCACAATTCCGAAGTTACCCGTTGCGGTAACAACAATGTCGGCTTCTTTAACTGCGTCGTCCATTTTCTTGACGGCATATCCATCCATCGCAGCCTGAAGTGCGCAAATCGGATCGATCTCCGTAACGATCACGCGTGCGCCTGCACCTCGCAATGAAGCCGCTGAACCTTTTCCAACATCGCCGTAACCTGCTACAACGGCAACTTTGCCTGCCATCATAACATCTGTAGCTCTGCGGATTGCATCAACAAGAGATTCTTTACAACCGTATTTATTATCAAACTTCGACTTTGTTACGGAATCATTTATGTTGATTGCGGGCAACGGCAATTTTCCATTGTGCATGCGTTCAACCAGTCGGTGTACACCGGTAGTGGTCTCTTCTGATATTCCTTTTATTTCAGCAACGAGTTCAGGGTATCGATCAAGAACCATATTGGTAAGATCTCCACCGTCATCAAGAATCATGTTAAGGGGTTTGTTACCCTGGAAGGCGTGCAGTGTTTGCTCTATGCACCAATCAAATTCAACTTCATTCATTCCCTTCCATGCATACACCGGAATGCCCACTGCTGCAATGGCTGCTGCAGCATGATCCTGCGTAGAAAAGATATTGCACGAAGACCAGCTTACTTCAGCGCCAAGCTCTACAAGTGTTTCGATAAGCACAGCGGTCTGAATTGTCATGTGCAGGCATCCTGCAACACGCGCATTTTTCAACGGCTTCTCTTTTCCAAATTCTTCACGGATCGCCATCAACCCCGGCATCTCCGCTTCCGCCAACTTAATCTCTTTACGTCCCCAGGCAGCAAGTGCCAGATCTTTCACCTTGTAAGGTAATTTTTTCTCGTCAACTGTCATTTTGAATTAGTTAGAACTCTTTGAATTGCAAAAATAATGGAAACGATCTTAAATAACTAAAGTTTGGCACACCCCACCCCATATTAAAATTTGGACTTCAATCGATGTCCACCTTTGTAAATAATTATTTGTTAATCATTTATTTAACACGCTTGAAATCCGCGCGAACGTGCTACCTAAGTGAGAATCACTTTTTCTTTTTCCCCTTCCCGGCACTTAATTCTTTAACAATATCCTCCTGCCTTATGGTTGCAGTCCACAAGCTCGTCTTACCATTATCCATTCGTGACCATACAGGGATAATAGCACCATGGGATGCGGTAACGGTCAAGTGCGTTCCCGTCATTCTTTCCTCCTCAGCAGTAAACGGCGTTTCGCTGATCGTCACATTTTTGAAGTTACCGCCGCTGTCGGTTGAATACGCAAGCACCACGTCCGTTTTGCCGTCGTTGTGTTGCCCCCGATCGTAGAATAGGATGTATATAAATCCTGTTGTAGCGTCGACAGCCATCTTTGGCGCATACTGATGTTTAGCAGCAGCAATATCCCCAAGGCGCAAAGGGGTAGACCAGTTATCGCCATGATTATTAGAACGCATAAACCATACGTCCGTATCTGTTTTTCCATTTTTTTGGTCCGCCCACGAGAGATAAATGCATCCCTTGTAAGCACCCTTGCTTTGATCGATAAAAAGATCAGGAATGGTTGCGGATTGCACTTGGTCTGGTATGGCAACGTCACCACCCGGACCGACGTTTGCAACAAAGATGTCATTTTGCAACCATATTCCGCTTCCGAAAGATCGGTCCAAATAAATTTTAGAATTGTTACACCATGATGCGAACATTTTACCATCAGGACCGACGGCGGTAGTCCCACCCAAAGCCATGTTTCTATCTGTGCGGCAATTGCCTCGAGTCTGCGAAAGTTCAACAGGCTTGCTCCACTTCTTACCGTTTGATGATGATGCAAGAAAGATTAATGATTTACAAGTAGAGTCAGAGTCGTCCATCTTGTCAAATTGCGTCCATGTCACCAGTAAGTTTCCTTTAGTATCCATTGATGCGGAAGGAACAGCCTGGTCTTTACCTTGAACATCGGCAATCATCACTCCTTCATCAAATGTATGGCCCTGGTCGTTCGAAATCATGCAAGAGATTTGCGAGCGCGAACCCTCGTGTGCTTTGACAACCTGAATTGCAAACAAGGTGCCTTTACCATCTGAAACAAGAATCCTATCGCTACCTAAAGCCGGGGCTTTAGATTTTTCCCATGTCTTTCCACCATCAACGCTGAGGTATAGCGAGCTTAAACCTGCTGCCGCGAGTGCAGGTCCCTCCTTCTGAACAATCGCGACAGATGAATTTGTAAGGCCGAAATGCGCAGTGGCAGAATCGATCTTGATATTTTTAAACTGGGCTTGCGCAACACCGGCTAACATCAATATTCCCAGAAGTAAGGACAATCTATTCATACAGGCGATTTTGAAACTGGATTACTTGCGAATATCAACCTTTACTTTAAGCTGCTGAGCGCCGCCAATCTCTACAACAGAGGAGCCGTAAACTTTGATGGTTGATTTTATAAAATCGGCCGCGGTTGCCTTGTAGATGTTATCCACATATTTCTGCGGATTCCGATCAATAAATGGAAACCATGTACTATGAATCTGAATCATCATCCTATGACCTTTCTTAAAAGTATGCAGTATATCTTGTAGGGGGAAGTTCACATCGCTAATCTCTCCGGGCGTGAATGGCTCGGGCTTCTCGAAGCTGTTTCTAAATCGGCCACGGAAGACCTCACTGCGAACCAACTGCTGATAACCTGCCATCACTATATTCGTTGGATTATGCTCGTAGTTGGGATGATTTTCCGGATAGACATCTATAAGCTTAACAATAAAATCTGCGTCTGTGCCAGTCATTGAGACTTTCAGCCTGGCAAGGATTTCACCCGAAACAGTAACATCTGCCGCAAGGTCATCCGTCTGGAAAGTCAGGACATCAGGTCGCGTGGAGGCATCACGTTGATCATCGCTCATGTAACGGCGTGGCGTAAAGGTGAGGCCTTCTGTCTGAGATGTATATGGAACAGGCTTCGCCGGATCTGAAATGTACTCGAAAACTGCGTTGGTATTGACAGGTTCATTAAGTGATAATTTGCCGTCTTCTGAAAAGTATAATTTCAATGGTGCGACATCGCGGGGAGGCCATGCTGCAAATTGCTTCCACTCCTTTTTTCCTGTATCAAACATATAAGCCTCAGGGAGTTTCAGGTTACCCTCCTTTTTCAAATGATAAGCAAAAAAATTACGTTCTATCTCCCGTTGATAAAAAGTCGAAAGGCTGTCGCCGAAGTAGATATGGTTGTGGACGGATTTGCCACGTTCCCTCGCCCAATCACCATGTCCCCACGGGCCCATAACAATGGTGTTCTGCGCAAGCGGGCTGGTCTGTTCAATTGTTTTGTAAATGTTTAACGGACCATAAAGATCTTCAGCATCGAACCAGCCTCCCACGGTCATGACCGCATGCTTCACGTTGTGAAGGTGCGGCAACAGATTTCGCTTCTGCCAGAAATCATCATAGTTAGGATGGTCGACAATTTGCTTCCAAAAAAAATTATCAGAATGAAATTGATCCGTCAGATTTTGCAACGGTCCTTTTTCAAGGTAGAACTGGTAGGCGTCCTTAACATTCGAATTATCAAACCTGTTCAATTGTTCGTCAAACCAGTCCGTTCTTGTGTCTTCCGATTTTTGATAACCGAATACCGCAAACGCGCTCGCATAGCTCTCCAGGAATGCTCCCTGATGATGAAAATCATCGAAGAAAAAGTCAGAGACCGGTGCCTGTGGCGAAGACGCCTTTAGTGCCGGGTGCGCATCTGGAATTGCAGCAGCCGTGTAAAATCCCGGATATGAGATGCCATACATTCCAACGTTCCCATTATTTCCCTTTATGTTTTTAATCATCCAGTCGATGGTGTCCCAGGTGTCTGAGCTTTCATCAATTGCAGTCCGGTTTTTTAAATCATTCCCAGGAATATTTGGACGCATATTATCAAATGTTCCCTGACTCATGTACCTGCCGCGTACATCCTCAAACGCTAATATATATTTGTCTCGTACCAGATAAGGTGAAGGATGCGACCATGTCTTAAAGTTTGCATACTCCGAAGCGTTGTAGCACGTCCTGTTTAACAGAATTGGATACTTCTTCGACTTGTCCTTCGGCACATAAACGACTGCGAAGAGTTTGGCCCCGTCGCGCATTGGAATTTGATACTCTAGCTTATCGTAATGGGTTCGCATGTAAACCGAATCTTTCTTTACATCCTGCCCTGATACTGTCGAAGGTGTGCAGCACAGGGAACTAAAAAAGAGAACCGCAATAAGTAATTTCATGGGTGGGCGTTAAGATTGGCAAATTAATAATTTTGGCTCACGTTGGATGAGCAAGCTTGCAAAAGCAGGATAGACGGAGCAAATTGTTATTGCTTAAATACATTTCTTAGATTGCGAATTCTTCTCATCGTAAAACCCTGAGGCTTTCGTTTCGTTAGTGCATCATTTTAACCAAACTAAAAAAACATTTCCATGAAGAACCTATTATTTATTCTCCTTTTCGCTTTTTCTGTAATGGCGTACGGCCAAAAAATCAAAGTTGTTGAAGGCGATCTAAGCGTGTTGAAAGGTCAGACATCAGTGAAAACTGAATTCACTTATGATAATATGGCTGTCGGCAAATTTCCAAAGGAAGCGGATTATGTCGCCAAGAAGAAGGGTGAACACAATGAAAAGGAAGCAGGAACTGGCGACAAATGGGAGGCCGCCTGGGTTTCTGATCGGAAAGAACGTTTTGAGCCTCAATTTCGTGAGCTTTTTTCGAAGCATGCGGGTATTACCGCCGATGGAGAAGATGCGCAATACACCCTGATCTTTCATACAGTTAAGACTGAGCCCGGTTATAACATAGGGATCTCCCGGGCTTCCGCCTTCATAGATGCTGAAGCCACCCTTGTGGAAACGAAGAGTCCCGAAAAGGTTCTGGCAAAAGTCACCATCACGAAAGCTCCCGGCAGAGATGTTATGGGTTACGATTTTGACAGCGGAACGCGTTTACAAGAGGCTTACGCCAAGTCGGGAAAGGAGCTGGGTTCCTTTATCAAGGGCAAAACGAAGTAAAAAAATCTTGCCTAATGGCGGATTGCGGGCTGGCAACTTGCTGGCCCTCTTGATTTTGACCCTTTCTGTCTTCCACATGTTGTGGATAAGTTACTCAACTCACTGACGGAACCGACGTCATTTTTCCCCGTAATTGCATTTTGACGTCCTAAAATGTCGGTTCGGCGGCGTTTTCAGCAATTCATTTCCTGTAGCCTGCCTTTTGATGAGAGACAAGCAACCATAAACACATATTATGATTCGCAAATTGATTTTGGCAGTACCAGTGATAGCAATGCTCTGGAGCTGTGATAAAAAGGAAAAAGAGGCTTTACAAGCCCAAAATGACTCGCTGCGCACTGAACTCCAGACAAGCCAGGCTACAGCCGAGACACTTCAGGAAATTGGTGGACTTATTGACTCTATTGACGCCAGCCGACAGCTTTTGCGCACGGACGTCGTAGAAGGAACGTCGTACTCCGATTATAAGAGCCGCCTCCAGGGCATCAACAGCCACATCAAGGAAACGCAAAGCAAGATTGCTGACCTTGAAAAGTCGATGAAATCCGCTAAAGGTGGATACGCCATCACGATCAAGAGGCTAAAAGCAGATCTTGAGCTTAGCTCACAACAAATCACTGCCCTGCAGGGTGAAGTGGAAAAGATGCGTGGCGAAAACCAGCAACTTGCTCTCACTGTGTCGCAACGCGATTCTTTGATCAACCAAAAATTGGAAACTATCAAGATGAGAGAACAGGACGTAGCAACGCTGGAAGCAAAAGTAGAAGAAGTTAACGCTGCTTCTAAGGCAAGCCAGGCTGATCTTTATTTCGCTCAGGCGAAAGCTCTCGAGACAGCGGCATCACGTACCAAATTTGCTCCCCGTAAGAAAAAAGAAACACAACGCGAAGCGCTTGAATTGTATAAATTGTCATTGTCTCTTGGCAAGGCAGAAGCTCAAGCAGCCATTGACAAACTGGAGAAGGATTTAAGCTAAGCCAACTTCAGAACGTAAGATTTTGTATCTGTAAACGAACTAGAGGCTTCCTGAAAAGGAAGCCTTTTGTTTTGGTCTTCTGTCGGTTTTGAAGATTACTTTCTGTTGTCAATAAATTTCTTAGGCTTGCGGCTCTGCCCAATAAGCTGCAGCTTTTCCATTTGATGTTGCGTCACAACTACTATCTCGGGTATTACCCTGAGCTTTGACTGAAAGAGCGCGCGAAGGCTATGCTCCATCGCTTCTTCACTTCCAGACTTGGGCAACACGCTTACCTTTAATTCGTCGGTTCCCAACTCGCCGGTTTGGACTTCGACAACATAGTCAAATATATTTTCAACATGGTTTAGCACTTCGAATATCCCTGGGGGGTACATCGTAGTTCCTTTTAACTTAATCATCTGCTGGTTTCGTCCCAACACAGGGCCCAGACGCAATGTGGTTCTGCCACAGGGACAATCGTCCTGATGTGCAATTGCAATATCCCCAGTCCTGTATCTTAGCAAAGGCATTGCTTCAACTCCGAGCGTTGTGACGGTTATTTCGCCTGGTGTGCCAGCAGCTACCTGATTGCCACTATCGTCCAGCATTTCGACGTATAGCAACTCCGGATGATGATGCCCTCCCCGGCCATGCCCACATTCAGTAAAGGCCGTTTGCATTTCGGTTGACGCATACGTACCGTATAGCCGGATATTCCATGCGCTGGAAATTCGCTGGCCCAGGGTGTTCAATGTAAATTCATTCGTACGCATCCCCTCCCCAATACATATCGCCTTGCGCACGCTGCTTGTGTTAGGATCGATATTATTCAACTGTGCATATTCGATCAGTTTAATAATGAACGATGGAACTGCAACCAGCGCAGTTGGCCGAAGTCGTTCAATGATCTCCCATTGCATCCCCGGAAGGCCCGGCCCCACCCTTATCAGTCCAGCGCCAAGCTTGCGAATTCCCTCATAGTAGGCCATGCCTGCCATAAACTGCCTGTCAAGCGTAAGCATAAGTTGATATAGGTCACCGGGTGTGCCGTCTGCGCAGGTGAACGAAATGCATTCATTATAGGCAAGCCTCTGAAGATCATGTTCAGTCAGTGCGACGGTTACTGGGTTACCGGTTGTGCCAGACGTACTGGTGTATTCAACGATATGGCTACGTGGCACACATAGAAAATCCCAGTTATGCGAATGAAAGTCATCTTTGGATGTTGTGGGGATATTTTGGATGTCTTCGAGCACTTTGATGTCCGAGAATCGCAGGCCTTTTGCGGAAAACATCCTTTGATAGTAAGGTGAATGATTACCGACGTAGGTCAAAATTTCCTTTACTTTGAATTCCTGGAACTGGCGAATCTGCTCTATTGTTCCGCCTTCGATATCCGGTGTAGATCTCATTGTTCAATAATAACTACCGCGCAGGCGATGGCCTCCAGGTGTGAAAGCGACAAATGTATCTTATTCCAATCGTTTCTTATGGCTTCATTTATAAAACTTCCCCGTAGCGCTATAGAGGGTTTGCCGGCCGCATCGTTAAGCACGACAATATCTGCGAGGTCATGGCCAAGCAAAAGGCCAAAGCCTGTAGCTTTGAGGAAGGCTTCCTTGGCAGCGAACCGTGCTGCATAGCACTCGCCAGGGACAGCATTGGATTCACAGAATGTGATTTCTTCTTCGGAAAAGATCTTCTCTCTGAATCCATTGGGTTTGCTAATTTTCTCCAGTACGCGTTGTACTTCGATGATGTCAATTCCTACACCTTTGATCATTTCAAAGCATCTTTACATTTTTCTAAATTCTGGCGCATGTAGGTTCGCTCCTGCACTGTGGCCACTTCCATTGACAAACCCTTTGAGTAGGAAGCGATGGCTTTACTCCACTCATGATGATCGCGGTGATAATCGCCCGCCAACATGTACGCATGGTATGATGATGGATTCCATTTTGTAATACTGTCAGGCAGCATGTCGGAACGGGATGCGAAGGGGAATCGGTATTTACTAAACTTAAGATAATCTTTATAAGCGGCTTCATCAATAAATTCATCCGCAGGGATTGTTAATTCAGATTCATAAACCTCTGCGTTTGAGTTGGGCTTGAACGACAGTATTTTACGAATATCATAACAAACAAATTTCCCCAATTGCCACGGGGCGGTTGATATCCATACCAAGCCCTTCTCTGGTTGAAATATTATTCCATGATGGGCAACCAATTGGTTAATTAGTTTTTCGTTGCCTAAACCAATCTTCTTATCGTTCAGTCCGCGCTGATTCCTTAAGATACGTGCCGTCTTGACCACCGAATTCTTTTCTTCACGGCTCAACAGTTCGGCTACACGCTGATATCGATATGGAGAGGCACTGGTCTCCATGTGGTCGCGGTTCAATTTTGTCGATCCCAGTACACGACCCTGAAAATGATTTGTTGATATAATCTGATTCCCTGTCCCCTCGTAAAGGTCTATTTCGTCAACGCTTTTCTCGATGACGGATGCTCGGTGGTCCTTCGCCGAGCCAATAAGGAACGACTCTGACACGAACATTTTCCGCTTCCGGGCAATCTCATACGCCTCCTGAATTGTGGTTGCGTATTGCAAAATTTCACGTGCAACAAGCGACACCGGGGTTGCACTTCCTGAGGGCACCTTCGATTTAGCTGCGTTGATTGTTACTGTCAGGCCCTGGTCATTCATACCGGAAACTACGCCGGTCATTCCACCAAAAGTGACCATCATGAAGCCAAAGCCATTAGACGGCTTGTAGAAGGCAACGATCTTATCGCGCGCAAATTCATCGCCAACGTAGAAGTCAAAGTTGCGACCAACGATCAACGTGCTGTCTTCGGAACGACTACCCCACGTAGCAAAGGATGTGCATCCGACCAATGACATGTTTTGCAACGCGTGTCCCATGTCATGCGCGGCGTGATAGTTCAGAATACGCTGGTAAGGAGGTGCAATTTCGTCGAACTCATGCGAGGCGGATTGGGCAACACCGTAAATCTCCTGCTGATACTCTTCTGGTATATGATCGGTTAAGTCGCGATTGAACCATTTGACAAAGTTCTTAAGCACACCGAGGTAAAACGTTCCCGGAACAAGGCGATGGATCTGATCAGTAAAAACTTCTTCCTGGTATTCCACGAGGCCTTTGGTCAATTTTCCGTTGGCAAGACCGCGTTCATAAGGATCCCCTTCCACGTAAAGTTCAAATAGCCCGCTCTCACTATGGCGAAACCAATTATCCCCCAACGTATAGAGGCCATTGAAAGGTTGTTGAACGATGCCGGTACTATCGTCATCCACGATTTCCGGGATATCAGTGCTCGAAACTACCTGCACATACGAAAACAACGCTATTGCGACGACTACGGCGCCTAAAACCAACCACCCCAACACTCTCAAAACTCTTTTAACCATTTCTGATTTTTTCAATGAGGTAATTTCCACCGAGAACCTGGCTACAGGTCACTACAGCGCTCAACGTAACACCAAGAACCCCGTGCAGGTTTATATTCTGTCCCGTTAACAGCAAGTTCGGTATTTTCGTGCGTGGGGAAATGGAGGTTTTCAGCGGGTCCCTATAATCTTTTGCAATTCCATACATCGACCCGTCGTCGGTACCGATATAGTCGCGGGCCGTAAGTGGCGTGGCTGTTGAAAACGATTTAATAGCGTTCCTGAACCCTGGCATTTTTCTTTCAACGGCCTCGAACAGACGTTCAGCCTTGGCAATCTTGAACGCATCATAGTCAGCTCCCCTGGGCGCTGCCCGGTCGATCGTATTAAATGTATCCGACCAGGCCGCTACGTCGTCCGCCCGCATGTACGACATGATCGTTAGTCCTTTTGCGTAGGTTGTGTCCTTCGCCGCAACATAGTAGATCGCATACCCCTGTGGCCAGTTTTCTTCTGTATAGGAATGCGCCGACCATGCATCGTCCTGCTCTATGACGTAAAGATTGCTATTTGAATATCGTACTGTATTTTTCTTTAATACAACGTTAACGTAAAATACTGAGAGCGTGTTTTCTAATGCTTTTAATCGGGCGCGATAGATGTTCCTGATAAGTTTGCTGGAAATCATATCCATCGTTTTTACGGGGTGTGCGTTTGAAATGAATAGATCTCCAAAGAACTTCCGACCCTTATCAGATTCAACATAGACAATCTTTCCTTCTTGCTCGACAATATTATTGATGTGGACATGGCGTAAAATTTTCCCGCCCCTCTCAGTTATTTGCTTTGCCAGCAATCGGGCAATCTGGCTGCCGCCATCGACGAATCTCCAGGAACTTTCGATGTAATGATTCAGGATAAGTGCATGAACGTGCAATGGAGTTTTATCTGGTTCGCCTGCATACAAAAGATTTGTCCCGGCAAGCACGTTAGCAAGTTTTTCGTTGGTGGTAAGCGATTGGAGAAATGCCTTTGTATCTGTGCGGGTGCCATTTTCCAAATCTGAATATGATCCAGTCTCCAGGTTGTACAATGGAAAGTCCTTGCATATACGTTGGACTTTATCACAAAAAGCGCGTATTGCCTGCTCCTCTTCGGGAAAGTGGGCGCTCAAAACCCGGATAAAATTTTCGTAACCTTGTGCATATTTGTAAAGCACCGGATCATCACCAAGCATGATGGAATCAAAACAATTTTCATCCATTTTACGGATATTGATTTTATCCATGATACCCAGATATCTGAACAGGCGATTGAGGTTTTGACCTTCACCAAGTCCTCCAACGTAATGGATACCGGTGTCGAAGATCACTTTGTCACGGACAAAGATCTGAAGCATACCACCGAGTTGTTTGTTTTTTTCGAGTATTGAAACCTTATAACCCTCTTTGGCTAATATTGCTCCACAGACCAACCCGCCTAGCCCACTGCCTATAATTATTACTTCGGATTGCTTCATATCTTTTCAAACGAAATAAAGCGCCATTTCATTTATCGATGACTTGAAGGTTTGCGCAGGACAAAAATAACATTCGAAGTAAACTTTGAATTATCGATGAATTCAACCTCCATGTTGAACAAAGACGCAAGCTCGCCAATGTGCGTAGCAGATATGAAGTGCAGTGCGTTAACTGCTTTATTGAAGCCAAAAAGCTTTACGGAAAAGAATTCGGTGATCCTCGTGCCGCGATGACGATCGCGCATATCGGAATTGCCATCGCGGATAATGATAAGTCCACCAGGCTCGAGAGCGTTAAAGCATTTAATCAACAACGCATCCTGTGCGGCCGGGGAAAGGTAGTGTAAAACGTCGCTGATAATAATGCCATCATACTTCGCCATCGTATACTCGGTAACATCAGCTTGGTGGAACGCTAACCGATCGGTACGCAAATAGCCATGCTGTGCAGTCTCGATCTTATCGGCATCGTAGTCAATTCCAGTAATTGCCCTCTCTGATGAAAGAAACTGGAGCATGTAACAAAGAAACCCATACCCGCATCCCAGATCGATAATCTCACCGCGAATCGGAAGGAGTTTGTGAAACAGCTGGTAATCATTCTCCAGTCGAAGTTTAACACGGAGATACCATTCCAGTACCGGGCCCTTATAAAGGTAGTTGGCAATTAACTTACTTTTGAAATACCCTGGTGTTTCTCTTTCTTGTGTGAGAACATTGAACTCGCGTTTGAAGTGGCGGCCAATGTGTTTGGTGCGTTCGGCATATCCCTTTCCGAACCGGGCATCATCAATTTCAATTGGATTCAAAAATTTCAGCGTTAGCTTCCCTTCATTCAGGTAGAAGGACCCCTTCGGCATCGCACCTGCAGCGCCATGAATAAGAAGCGGCAGAATGGGTAGTTGGAATGTCTCCGCCATAAAGAATGCACCTTTGTGAAACCGGCGTAAGATTCCATCGTCGGATCGTTTGCCTTCGGGAAACACAACTACGGAATAGCCTTCCGCAATCCGACCCTTTAGTCTGTTTACGCTATCTTCCAATCCTTCTGTTACGGGATAATAACCGGCTAACCGAACCACGCCGCCGAATACTGGAGAATTCCAAACCCACTTATTTGTCATTAAAATAAGTTTGGGATGGAGCATGGTGATGAGGAGGATATCCAGTGTTGATGAATGATTTGCAACTATGATGGATGGTCGTGAGAACAACCCCTTTGATTTCCCTATTATCTTTTTATTCCCAACCGGTTCAACAAAAAACATCACAGCGCCGTTGACAACGCTAATCAGGGTATGGAAGAAATATCTAACCTGTTTTTTGAAAGGCAGGATTTTCATTACAAGTCCTATCGCGGTCAATGCGAAAGATCCGCCAACGAAGATGCAATACAAGAGAAAGGTCTTAAGCATACCAATCCAGGTCATTGGTGCCATGCCTTTTCTTGTTCTGTTGGTAATCAGGCTCCTGAATAGATATGGCTCTATCGTCTGGGACATGATGAACACACACACTATTCCGATAATGGAAATGGAAGCAATGGAACGAAGTGCCGGATGTTTGGCAAAGATCAACACTCCCAATCCGGCGATGGTAGTAATCGCCGAGAGAAATATAGAAGTGCGGATTGAACCCATACTTTTTTTCCCAGAACGATACTCCTGTTGGAGCCCGTCCATGATGAAGATGCTGTAGTCATCGCCTAAGCCGAAAATAAACGTCGATACCATCACGTTGATAATATTGAATTCGATATCGAGTATAGACATAATTCCGAGTATCCATATCCACGTTATAAACATGGGGAAGAACGTGATCACCGTCAGTTCAATTCTGCCGTAGGAAATAAGCAATGCGAGGAATACAAGAACCGCCGTCAGCGAAACGATCAGGTCGAAGTCGGCGTGAATATAATCGACGAAGAGGTTGGTCAGCATTTGCCGGTCGACAACGGATGTGGAATTTTCGTTGAGATGTCGGTACACTGCAGCTTTATTACCGGGATCTATATTAACAAGTGATATTACGGTTGCACTACTGTCTCTTTCGACAATGTAATCGTCGAAGAAGATGCGGCGGATGGAGCTAAACGTACCTGTATCCGCTGGCGAATAATCCTTCGTCACCAACGCTTCGAAATTTCCTAAAACATGTTCCGAAAATTTTAGGCTTGTGCCTACATCCCTTACAGCAGGAATAGTTGATTTTAACTTATCTTTATTCCAAAACCTCTTCCACCTTTCAATTCTGATTTGTTGCAGGGAATCGGAAATAAGGAATAATGCTGGCGATGAAAACTTATTGATTTCCTTTCGCTGATATAATTCATTTAAAATAGGAACTGCCTTTTCCGTCTTACGCAGTGCATGTTCCAAATCCACACCGCGTGATACAACATATGCCGTTCCAAGAGAGGATTTATTTATTTTTTCCAACTGTGCTTGTGCTGCACGGGTTTCCGCGTGCATGAAGTTCAACTTGCTCATATCGCTGTTGAAATTTACATGGCGGGCAAAATAGAAAAACATCGGCGTGAGGAGAAGAATTGCCCACACCAATCTTCGTTCGAGGGACTTTGAAAATAACTTCGATTGTCCGTGTATTGCCGGTTCCTCCTCATCCGATTTGAACAATGATTCTGGCATGAGGTGGGGGAGAAATACTAACGAACAGATTGCCGCGCCAATAAGGCTAAGGCCGGCGAACAATCCCACATCGCGCAACACAGCAGCATTGGCAAAATGCAGGCAGAAAAACGCCAACACTGTTGTAGCACTCCCCAGGGTTAATGGATTTACCAGGTCTGCAATCACAACTCGCATGTTATTGGTATGCCTGAGATGAACCAGGAAGTGCAATGCATAATTTACAGCGATGCCGAGTATCACGGACCCAGCTGCCAGCGCAAGCACCGAGACGGTACTTTGTATCAGATAAATGCTGCACAAGGCGAAAAGTCCGCCGAATGCAACCGGGATTAATATTAATACTGGAGCCCGTTTTTTTCTGAAGAATCCAATTAACAACAGACTTAGCAGCACGATCATAATGCTGATCGTTAGGATACTATCATTTCTCAGTTGCCTGGCATTTCCCGCAGCGACAGCGGTCGCACCAAAATAGGAGACTTTAACAGCATGATGCTCTCTACTGATATCAGCAGCCATGGCGTTGAGCTTTTCCAGAAGAACGACATTTTTACCTGTTTCCTGTGAGCCATAGGTGGGTTCAACAAAAAAGATCAGGTTATTGTGATCACGCGTGATGATGTAGTTATCGTACAGTTCAAAGTTCTCATCATATTGTAGTTGTTGAAGTTTGCGCAGCACCAGGAATGAAAAACCCAGCGGATCTTCTGCGATGATTCGTTTAAGGGCAATACCCGACGGTGAAATGAGCTGACGGTAGTTCTCCTTCAGTACGACATCAATGTTTTCCAAATTTGTGAGGGAATCCAAATCCTTGTAGTCGTCATTGTTGAGGAATATCGGAAGATGTGATTTAACTGTTTTGAAAAACTCAATGATCCTGTCATCGCTTATCTTTCCGGATGTTTTTTTGACATGTGACTGAAGTTCACGTTCAATGCGGCCAATCAAATCATCTGTTGCCACGACCAGGCTATCGGGCGAGTTGACGGTACTGTCGCTGGAAGAAACCATAATCACGAGTCGTTCCACGAATTTTGAATGCCTGAAAACCTCCTGAAGATTTTCAACCCTCGGATCATCGGGAAAGAATTTAGTAATATCCTCTTCCAACTTAATTTGGGAGGCTCCTGCGGCGAGCAGCGCTATCAACAACAAGAATACACTCCAGAACACGGCCCTGCGCTTGCTGAAAAAGTCATATAGTTGCAGAAATAACGTGGGCATGTTTCAGCTTTTCGAACGCCTGAAA
Source organism: Chryseolinea sp. (assembly GCA_037720155.1). Lineage (GTDB taxonomy): Bacteria > Bacteroidota > Bacteroidia > Cytophagales > Cyclobacteriaceae > Chryseolinea. Next base: position 134,403 of record JBBJMI010000003.1, read on the forward strand.
ATTTTTAATAACGCGAATGTAATGCCCCCGAAAACAATTCCGGCAACAATCGAGAGCGTTACTGCGCCAAGTATATATTGTAATACATTTTGGCTAAGCCCGTCCAGCGTGATATCACTTCTGAATGAAATGTGTTGCGCATTGCGTCCCATCCATATGCTTCCGGTAAGGTGGCTCAGAAAAAGTATTACCGGTATCATCGGTGGTATACTGATATTGGCAGCGATGATGACCAGGAGCTTATTTAATCGCAATAAAAAAGAACCACCAATTGCAATTGCCAATTGAAATCCCCAAAGCGGCACGATGCCCATAAAAATTCCGAAAGCTACTGAAAGCGCTTTGACCGAATCTGATTCCGTGTCGTTGATGAGTTGTTCTCGCAGGACCTGGCGTAGATTTTTTTTTTAATATTATTCCACAGGTCGCGTGGCTTAATATAAAATAATGCGATGGGGACCAGAAATGAATTCAGAATGGCGATGCGCGTTACATCTCGAAAGGGGCGAAAATGGGAAATTCGTTTACCGCGCTCGGGGTAGAAAACGCGCACTGGGACATGTTCCACTCCGATGCCGTCCCATGATGCCCTGACAAGTACTTCAATTTCAAATTCAAATTTGCGGGTAAGAAACTTTAGATGCCGCATCCGTCTTACGGGATATAGGCGAAATCCGCTCTGGGTGTCCTGCATCGAAAGTCCGGTTGTTACCCAGAACCAAAAATTGGAGAACTTATTTCCGAAGCTACTCTTTCCCGGAACCGTTGATTGGCCCATGTTTCGTGCACCGATGATGATCGACTCTGGTGACGTTTCGATTTTGATCAGGAATGCAGGCAGGTCAGACGCGTAATGCTGGCCATCGGAATCAATAGTAATTACATAATCGTAACCCGCACCCAGTGCACGCTTGAATCCGGTGCGCAACGCAAAACCTTTGCCTTCATTTGTATCATACGATACCTTCTCTATCAACGGAAATTTTGCCAGAATTAGTCGCGTTGCGTCTGTTGAGCCGTCATTGACAACGATCACATCAGGTGTGTATTGAAGCACCTCTGTGATAACCTTTTCGAGCGTTTGCTCATTGTTGAAGGTTGGTATCAGCACACAGACCTTCCGCGATTTGAAAAGCGCCCTGATTTGCCCTAACTCCATCAGTTAATTGTCATCGTGGCCTTCAATTTAAAAAAAGTGGTTGTCGCCGCAAATAGCGTGGCGCTAACAATAAAATGGTCATTATGCGCGGCATAGGAAATAGAAACGTCTATTTCCGTATTTTGGTCGGGGTTGATAACGGAAAGAAACTTCATGTTGTCAGCCGAGGTTAGGGAAAGATCTTTACCCGACATTACCTCCATGATTTCACGGATAATTTGCATCATGCACACACCGGGTACAATAGGTAATCCAGGAAAGTGCCCCTCCAGGATTTTGTGATGCCTATTGATATTAATTTTTGCCTTGACAGCACCTTGCGTCGGCTCAAAGTGTGACATTGTATAGAAATCATTCAGCAGAATCATTCTTTTGGATACGGGTAAGTCCTATATGCATATTGAATGTATGATGTTTCACTTCAATGCGTGCTGGTGCCGGATATCCGGTTGAAGGCATCGTAATTGAAACAAGGCGTTTCCTGGCCGATCCGCTTTCCACGCGTCGCAAAGAAGCACAATCTTTGCTCGTAATAAAATAGGCCCTTTCATTATTTTGCTTCGCCCCATAGTATACCTCATCACCCGAGTCGAAACGGGTGTAGACAGCCTTTCGAAAGGGTAGCCCAATGATCAGTTCAAAATCCTTTCGCAAGATGGAGATCACTGCTTTTCTGTTTAACTGCCGGATAATATTGAAGGTTTTAAAGTCACCGTCCGCAGAGTAACCAATGTCAAAAAATGTTACACCGGCCTCGTTGGTAAACACAACCCGCCAGGAACTGTCGGGCAAGTGTTTGATCAGGACCAAACCGCTAATATGCTTGCCAACAACATCAACACTTGCGTTGTACCAGGCGACCTCCGTATGGCGTGGGACGATCCTGAGGGCGCAGTTCGTATCTGGATTTGTCGGTATCAGATGTTGGTATTCCGAAACGCATGAGACGGCCAACAGGGCGATGCCGCTAAAGAGCAAACACCGCATCATCGATTGCTCCATTTATTTTCTTATTCAGGAAACTTATGGTGGTCTTATCTCCGGAAGGCTCGTTCATTTCAATTGCGTTTGCTGAATAATCCTTTTTATCTACAGTGAGAATTATAGTCTGAAAAAACTCCCGGAGTGCTTTCGCTTTTGGGGTTAACTCCAAAAGAAACATCTTTTCATTTTCAAAAACCCGTGAATCAAAATCCTTGCTTTGCAGAATGGTTCCCTGCACACAGTCTATCATAATTCTGTTCACCTGTTGAAAAAGCTTGTTGGATCGAACGTTGATCTGGCCTTCCTTTTGTCCGTCTCGAACCAGCATTTTGTCGCCGTTCAAAACCATTGTGTAAGTAAAGGGTTTTTTGTATTCTATTTTAACCCGATCAGTTCGCTTAAACCAGAACCGACCTGTTGCACTAATTTCTTCGGTAAGCGCAAGGAGTATTTTGTTTTGCTTGAACGAGCTTTCGATGGTCTCCACTTTAGCAGATTCCTTTTGGAAGCGCTCTTGAAAAGCTGAAAGGTTCTTTACAACGGTATAACCCGGGGGCTGGGCTTGGAGGGTCAAACTTATTCCACTGGCTAGGACCAGCACCAGGAGCATTGCAAATAAATAAGGTCGTACATCACGCATAAGCTTTTTCCTTCAGGAGATCATCGATTCTAACAATTTTCAATCCAACCGAACGGATGTGCTCGATGAGTGCAGGTAAAATTTCCAACGTCGTGAATCCATGGTCGTGCAAAAGGATAACATCACCGCCTTTTAACGAACGTGTAATTCTTCGAATTATCTTTTTTCGATTTCTAATAGCTGTATCCAGTGAACGAATGCTCCATCCTATAGTTATATATTTTCCCCTGGTAATGGCGCTTGCTACCATGGGATTTGTAACGCCGTAGGGAGGGCGGAAAAAAACTGGTGTCATTCCAATAGCAGCCTTTATTGCGCGATCGGTATTTTCAAGTTCATGGAAGATACTTGCGGAAGACTGCAGGTCGAACGTAAATTTATGAGAATAGCTGTGATTGCAAACTAAGTGACCTGAGTCGTGAATATGTCGGACCAGGCTTTGATTTTCTTCCACTTTTTTGCCGATACAAAAAAATGCAGCGGAGGTGTTATACGTTTTCAATATCTGGAGAATCGATTCGGTTGAACCCGGTACCGGGCCATCGTCAAATGTCAAGGCAATTTCATTTGAATCTTTCGGACCCTTCCACTTCACCGGCACGAAAAATTCAGCCGCAAGTACCGCACTACCGTAAGCCTGAATTACGACGTAACAGGCAAACGCAATGATGTATGCTACGGGTGGAAGAGTAGTGTTGAGGTCGAGGATGATCAGGGTAACGAACAGAAATGCGAATAGCCAGTTGACGTGTTTTGACTTCAACATGCGCGAAGCAGAATTAGGGAATGGTGGCTCGCAAAGTACGGATTATAAATCAATACAGTTTTTAAGGGACGTCCAGCATTTTTTTCAATCATTATCTCGGGAATATGCTGAGCTTGAATAATACGCGTAGCCAGCGCCATTGCGATTGCTGAGGCGGTGGGAAATTCTCCAGTAAGATGCTTGAAGACACACAACGTGCTTGTTGGAAATAATCCGGCAACGAAATTATCAATGGTGAGGTCATTGGAAGTGTCTCCCGACTTTCCCACCATCACAACGTCTACGTCGCCAGGTAACAAAGAAAAAGATTTTAGAAAGACGCTTGCAACGTTCCGTACGTGGTCGGCATCCGGCTTATAAATGGTAGTGACGCCTTCTAGCGAAACGGAGTCGCTACCCCTGGTTCCACCCAAAAGGAAATATGCCGCGCCTTCGCCATTTAACGTGCCTTCCCCTCCTTGTTTTAAAAGCGACAGGTTATCTGAGGACGTTTTGCGAAAGATTCCAAAACGTTTCTGGATAGCGTGGCTCGAATTCGTGATTTCGTCCGCGCCCCCCGCCAATACATGCTGGTTGGGGTTATCATTCAATGTCATGATCGCATCCAGCAAGGCACTTTCGAAGGAAAATGCCCCGTGGGTGTACGTCTGATTGTAACCCTGACATTGTAAAAGCAACGCAAGCTGGGAACCGATGGTGTTGTGAGTTGACTGGATAAAGGGAGTAGGATTCAATGCATGTTCTTTATTCTCAATCATCTTGACAAGGAAACTACCGGTATCCTCCAGACACCCGTAACTGGTTCCCGTAATTATCCCGCTTGGTATTTTAATACCAGCCTCACGCAAGGCGTCCATCCCGCAAGCCATCCCTATTTTGATAATGCGGCTCATCCTGCGAAGTTGCCTTACATCAAGGTATTGCGCATAGTCAGGCTCGATACAGGTAAGTCTTTCACCCGCAGAGGATACTGCCATCGACAGTAATGCTGTTTTGCCGAGCGGTTGCTGCGGCCAGATCATACCCATCCCGTTGATATAGGTAGCCATCGGTGGGGCTAGGGATTGTTAGGTTTGAAAATCATCCTTTGGAAAATATGATAGAAGAACAATTTCCTCCAAAACCAAAAGAATTGCTCATCACATGATTAATTGTCATACTAGTTTTGAAAACAGTTTGAGGCCGGATATCAATATCAGGAATCGGCAGCTCAAAACGCAGGTTGGGTAAAATGCACTGGTGTTTTATCGCTAAAATCGAAAACACCGCCTCAATCCCTCCGCTTGCGCCCAGCGTGTGCCCGGTAAAGGCTTTTGTCGAACTTAGTGGAGGATAATGATCGCCGTAGAGCCGGCGCACTGCGGTGCCTTCTGAAAGATCGTTGTTCAAAGTTCCAGTTCCATGGAGATTAACGTAGCTTATTTCGGTTGCATCGAGTCCACCCATCTGCAATGCACCAACCATTGCACCATACGAGCCTCGCCCTTCCGGGGAGGACGCCGTCTGGTGGAACGCGTCATTGGTATTGGCGAAACCACCGACAACACAATGCGATTTAACGTTTTCAGATCGCAATACGCGCTCGGACACCAGCACTACAAAACCAGCGCCTTCACCAAGATTTAAGCCGTTGCGTCTGGCATCAAAAGGTTTGCAGGGTTGGCTGTCAAGAATCATTAGACTGTTAAACCCATTAAGGGTAAATTTTGACAGGGCATCGGCACCGCCAGCGATCACAACATCCAGCATGTTGTTGCGTAAGAGGCGCGTCCCGAGCGCTATCGCGTTAACAGATGACGAACAGGCTGTATTGATTGTTGATATAAAACCCTTGACCCCCAGGTCGTCCGCAATAATTTCCGTTGTGCTCCCGCATTCATGATTACGCACGTCCCGAAGACGCCCCGCGGACTCATTATTCAAAAAATCGATAAAAAAGGATTTGGTTCTATCCATCCCGCCCACTGTTGTGGCGGAGATCAGACCAGTACGCCAGCGTCCGAAGTCAATACCCGCATTCTTCACCGCCTGTCGTGCGGCATAGATGCCAAGCAATGCCGTGCGTGGAAATACGCCGCTTGTGGATAGCGTCGCTGCAAGCTCTTCGTTTGAAAGCTTTACTTCGCCCACTGGCAGGGTATCCTGATGGACAGAATCAAACAATGACAGTCGTCCGATCCCCGACCTTGACTCCCGGAATGACAACATGGTTTCCTCCACCGTGGCACCAATCGGAGAGATCACTCCTATTCCCGCGACATGTACCGGTGCCTCCAAACGTTAAGCGGGTTGATGTGTTTTAATGTACTCTGCGAGTGATTTGACGGACCTAAAAATCAGTGGCCCATCCTGTGGATTCGCGAGCTTAATATTATAATGCTGTTGAAGCAAAACGATCAATTCCAACGCATCAATTGAATCAAGGCCGAGGCCTTCAACAAACAGTGGCTGATCGTCACCAATATCTTCAGGTGTAAGGTGTTTTAGATTCAAAGCGTCTATGATCTGTTTTTTAAGATCGGCCATCAACTGTTCCATATTCCGCGCGATAAAGTTTTTCAAGGTGCTCTGGCGTATGAGCCAAAGCGTCCGTATCATTCGTTTGATTTTCGGCCAAATATAAGAAAACATCATGGTGCTCACCCATTACATCTACCCATCCTGCAATACAGGCACCGGTTTTTTTATGCCTCATAACCGACTCGACATAACCCGCGATTATTTCCGGGTCAAAGCGGGGCGTTATAAAAAATGCATTCTCACCCTTTATGCCATTTCGGATGCATATTTCACCCGTTACGATGTTTGCCAATGTATATACAAACAGCCCGGGACTGGATATGGTTTTCGAAGTTTCAAAATAGCGCAAATCTGTGTTAAGACTGGCGTTTGCGTTTGATAGCACCAATGCAACACCTTCCGGACCATATTGGCTAACGATATCTAACTCTTTCAACAATATCTCGACTCCCAAAAAACCAAGCTTGGCAAGGTGATCCATTTTATAAAATTTCGGATAAGCAATTTGCATCGCTTTCATCGCGCCAGTCAAAAACCCTTCAAGTTCAGTATAAAGGTCTCGCAAAAAGACCTCGCCCTGTTTTTCGATAGTGTATTGACGAATCCGGCAATGCCTGGTAATGAATGCCATGTCACCCTTGCTGCGAAGACTCCTGCATTTCTATGATCTTAATCAATCCCTTTAGCGCCTTTTCATGAGCACGTACAAACGGATTTTTCTGGTCCCAAACATAACCAGCGAGAACCGAACATATCTGACGCTTAATTAATGGGTCAGGATTCTTTGAAAAAAATATTTTCTCAAGTGTTCCGTCGTACCATGCCATAACAAATGTTCTGAAGGTATCCACTCCCTGCCTTATAAAAAGCGTGTAGTCGTGGTCCCAATCAACCGCCGTGCCTTTTAGCTTGTTAACAACAAGTTTGCTCGCGCGGTGACTTGAGACAGTCGCAAACATTACTCCGGATGAAAAGATTGGATCCAAAAACTCGGTAACGTTGCCTGTTAGAACGAAGCCTTTTCCATAAAACTTGTCGGTTGTTGCCGACCATGCTTCCAGTTTGCGGGGCTCAAACACCCAGCTAACGTCGCCGAACCTCTTCTTCAGGTATTCGTTCCCATTTATGCAGGCTTTAAATTTTTCCGCCTGATCTCCTTCCAACGAATCGAAGAACTCAAAACTTCCGACAAATCCTACTGACGTAACGCCGTTAGAGAAAGGAATGATCCAGGTCCAGACACCTGGCGCGTACATCACTGCAATAATACGGTTTGGCTCATCATGTTCATTCCGGTGCACGTCATTGACGTGTGCAAATATAGCTTTGCGTGGATCCAGGTTTGAAGGCTTATCAAGATTGAACAACCTGGGGATTACACGTCCATAGCCGCTGGCATCGATAATGAAACGGGCTTTGATCTTTTCTTCTGTGCCATCCTTTCGTTGAACCGTTGTTACGGAGCTTTCGTCTTCGAAGAATTCAATACCGGTAACCGTAGTTTCAAAGTCAACCCTTACACCCCTGTTCGCCACCTCGGTTATTAAAGCAAGGTCAAAGTCAGCACGCTGAACCTGCCAGGTCCAGGTCCACCCTTTAGAAAACTGATCCGAAAAGTTGAAATCAGAGACCATTCCATCCTTCATGAATTTCGCACCAAATTTCTCCTGAAAATTCTTGGCTTTTATTGCCTCCAGCAAACCCGTGTCGTCGAGCACCTCCATGCATCGGGGCAACAGGCTTTCACCTATTACGAAGCGAGGAAATTTTTCACGTTCCACCACTCGCACGGAGAGTCCGTGCTTATGGATCATTGCTGCTGATATCGATCCGGCAGGGCCCGCGCCGATTACTAATACGTCTGGATTATCCATTGCTTTTCCAAAATTCAGTATCAAATATCAATTAATCTTCAGGCTGGTTTGCATGTGAGCAATGTGTGACTGACGCCAACGTAATCTTTTTCGTTTACAAGCGTTAACCCCGCCCGTTCAACACACTTAATAAATACTTTTGAATCATACATCTGACTATTGCCATTGGCCATTGCAGTAAAGTAAAGCGACGTTTGTTGAAGAGAAAAAGCCGACGCTTCAAATCGCTGCCGATCCCAGAATGTTTCCAGAATAAAAATGTTGCCGTTCGGAGCCAGCGCACTCCGGCACCTTTTAAGAATGGATACAATTTCGTCATCAGAAAAGCAGTCGAGAAATTGACTCATCCAGATTGCGTCAAAATCTTTCGGAAATTCTTGAGATTCATCAAGAATGTTCACGGGGAAAAACGAAATGCGGTTTCCAAATCCGGCCTGTACGATGCGTTCCTTTGCTGACTCAACATACCCCGGTAGGTCCATTATGGTGATCTTAACATCTTCATCATGGGCGAAACTTTGCAAAGACCATTTGCCCGTATTGCCTCCGATGTCAAGCAATGTGCGAGGCTTGTGCTCGTAGATCAATGGCAACACTTCAGGGAAGGCGTAATCGGAATAGTAATGATCAAAGGAGAACCAGCTTTCCTTCGCTTTATCCGGCAGCGTGGTCGATAGCGCTTCATATATTGTTTTCCAATTACCGAAAACTTTTAGTCCTTCGGGCTTACCGTTCATAATGCTTTCCTCAAGGAAATACATTCCCTGGTAGCAAACATCATGAGTAAAATCCATGTTAACCCTGGTAAGCTCATCGTGGAGAATGAAGTAAGCTGTTTTGGTAATCTTGTATTTACCTTCACTAAACAGCAGCAGTCCAATGCCTAGTGCGGCCTCTACCAATACCCTTACCCCATACGGAGGCAGCTTCACGGAGGCGGTTAATTCATCCATGGTAATTCCCGTCCGGTGAGCCTCAACCACCGATAAGATGCCACTATCGCGAAGCACACGCGTCGCCTGAAAAACAAAGGGAGCAAAGGTGATCCATTGCGCTTCCTCTTTTGCCTTTACCGCGGACAATTTCTCCTTCTCAAAAAAATTCATGTTCAGTTATTATGTTCTTTTCTTAATATGATCGCCGCATTACAACCTCCAAACCCCGAGGCTGTTTTCAAACAGATATTCAGCGGCTTTTTTTCCAGATGGCGTATGATTGACAGTGGTTGAGATACTCCGATTTTTTCGAATCCCATCGATGGAATTAGTTCATTGTGACGAAGGCTTGAGGCGCTAAGCACGACCTCCAGCACACCGGCCGCCCCCAGAGTATGACCATAGTATCCTTTTAAACTATGAGTGGGTATCCGTGTGAATCCCTGAAGCGCGAAGGCCTTCGCCTCCATTTCATCATTGTATAGTGTAGCCGTACCGTGAGCGGAGATAAAATCAATTTCGTCCCTGGTTACGTTAGACTCAGACATCGCTTGTTGTATGGCAAATGCCAATTCTTCGCCGGTACGGGACGGCCCGGAAATGTGATTAGCATCGTTGCTAAAGCCGCCCCCTGCAATGCTGATCGAGGGAACAACGTCCAACGCTTCCGGCTTACCCGTGATCACCACTGCTGTGGAACATTCACCCAGGTTCAGCCCTTGCCGTTCGGCATCAAACGGTCGGCACGCTTGGGGGCTTAACGCATGAAGGCTTTGAAAACCGCTAACGACAAACCTGCTCAGTACATCCACACCAACTACTACGACATGATCGGCAGCACCTGATTCTATTGACCTTTTACCTACGAGCAGCGCCATTAGTCCGGAGATGCATGCGTTTGAGACCACAAGATTTCTAGGGAATCCAAATTTAGTTGCGACAAAATCCGCCATCGCATGCAAATGAATTCTCGGGTGATCCCGATTCCCTTCATCCAACAGGCTTATGTTTCCCTTTGTTGTCGAAAGAATTAAAAGTGTACGATCCAAGGGTAGTTTTACAACGTCTAACACCTTCTCGATCGCCTTGCAGGTAATAGATTCAAGCAAGGTCATCTCAGGTATAAGCTCGAAACCTTTAAGCTTTGATCCGAAAAATGGCACTGCGCTGAGACCCGCGTCGTCAATGTTTTCAATTGCAGATATTCCCTTGCGTAAACTTTGAAAATTATCTTCCGAGGAAGATCCCAATGGTGACACAATGCTATCGGCGGCAATCCAGATTTTCCCCATCCTATGAAGATAGCGCGTGCGCAGTTTTCCAAACCTCAAAAAAATCAGGTGTTGTCAATTGGAGCTCAAATGTCTTGGCATCCACAAACACCTGCACTGAATTTCCCCTGGCAACGAGGGTTTCGCTCCGGGACTCGAAGATCTTGTAATCAAACGTAAGCTTCGCGGCCGCTGTGTAAACATAGGTTGTCAGGACACGTACAGTGTCGCCGTATCGCAAGGGTTTGTAGTAATCGCAATGTACGGATACTACAGGCACGGCAAGCCCATGCTTATAACAATCGAGATATGAAATACCATGAACTTTCCCAAACGCCTCGCGCCCGTCTTCAAAATAACGGAGGTAATGCCCGTGCCATACAATGCCGAGCGGATCAGCTTCATTAAATCTTACAATTACCTCTGTCTGATGACTTATCACATTTTACGATTTTAACTTTGCAAAGATCCGCATCTCGCAGGTGCAGGCAGTCTGACCGTTAAATTCGGACGAACCTTGAACTACGGTGATGTCAAGAACTTTATTGACGATCTTCACCAACGTCGTAATCACTGCGCCCGGTGGAGGTAAAGCCAGGACCTTTAGTTCCTTGATGGCTGCTATGTATCCGATCGGAATGGGGATGTTTTTGGAATGGCACATATAGCCAATGTGAACGGCAGCCGTCTGTGCGATGTTTTCCACCAATCCCGGCTCCGCAAGGGTGCCCTTATCAATGAAGATGTTGTCAGGTTCAATAGTAAATTGGGTAATCGCCTGATCATCGCTCGCCGCTGTTAAGCTGTGAACCATCACGATTGGGCGACGCTGGGGTATGTATCGGAGTATATCGTCGCGGTCAGCCAGCATTAGCGGCCATAAAATTGATCATTTTGCCCAAAAATTAAAATAATTAAACCACTGTTCGGGATACATTCTGACTTTTTGTTCCAGCTGGCTGACAAATGACTCTGAAAGTCTATCCATGAAATCAGTTTTTGACTCTGCACTCTTCCGTTCAATGAGGTCGCTACCATAAAAATGGTAATGTGTTGATGATTCCTTGAACGCAAAGACAATAGAGACCGGTACGCGAAAACTCGAAGAAAGAAGAAACGGACCCAATGGAAACAAAGCTTCCGACCCCAGGAAGTTCTGGATAGTAGTCTTATTGCCTTCGATAAAACGGTCTGCATGGAGACAGATAAGCTCATTCTTCTGCAACGCCTCTCCCATCGCATACACATGCGACATGTCGTCCTTGATCAAAATAACATTCAGATTTCGCCCACCGGTTACCTTGTTAAGATACTCCTTGATCTGCTCGTGCTCCCCGTCGTACATCACAACATTAATTGGTATTTCAAGTCGCTTAAGCAAGTATCCTGCAGCTTCCCAATTACCAACGTGGCCACTTAGCAAAATTCCGCCACGGCCCTGGACTACAATTTTTCTTAAATTTTCTTCCCCATCGAAGTCGTAGGTGAGATTGTTATTAATACCGGCCATTACAATCACTTTGTCCAGAATGGTCTGAGCAAACAGATAATAATTTTTATAAGCGCTGGCGATAGAACGGAGAACCCCGTATCCATGGCGTTGCCTGAAATAGCTGTAACTATTTTGGGTAGATGCCCGGGAAAAAAGAAGAAAATAAAATGCGACGAATCTGAGAATGAAGTATGCAGGACGAACGCCCAATCTGCTGCAGATAATAAACAAGATGCGATACCCCAGCGCGGTACCTTTTGATTTTCCGTGCCACTTCGGCATGGCTCAGGACTTTACCTTTTCAGCAACGCGGCCGATAACATACTCATAGAAGCTTTTAATGGTGTCAATGCCATTAAAATCTTCCGGTTTAACCTTGAATCCGAAGTTGTTTTCAAGGACCACAACGAGATCGATGTAATCCAGGCTATCAAGATCCAGCGCGTCCCGCAGCGCGGCCGAAGGTTTTATTTCAGCTGGTTCAATCTCGAATTCTTCCACTAAAAATTCATTGATCTTATTAATTATAGTCGCTGTTTCCATTCGAGTTACTTCCACTTTTTTACAATCAAAGTCGAGTTGGTCCCTCCAAATCCGAAGGAATTCGACAAAAATACATCAATATTTTTATTCGTTGCTTTTGTGATAATGTTCAGCTTGGCTGAGTCGTCGTCAGGTGTTTCGAAATTGATATTTGGTGCGATAAACGAGTTTTGCATCATCAGCACAGAGTACACTACCTCGCTCGCCCCTGCCATCCAACATTCGTGTCCAGTCATTGATTTCGTTGAGCTTACCGGCGTTCCTGAATCACCAAATACGTCGTATATGGCCTTTGCTTCGCTCGCATCACCAGAAGGTGTCGATGTCGCATGTGCGTTCACGTAGCTGATATCGGACGCCATCAGTCCAGAGGACTTCATTGCCATCTTCAGCGACCGCGATGGTCCTTGAACGCTCGGATTGGAAATGTGTTCACCGTTAGAGGAGAAACCATATCCAATCAGTTCTCCAAGAATGGCAGCTCCGCGCTTTTTGGCAGACTCCAGACTCTCAAGAATCACTGTCGCAGCGCCACCACTGGGAACAAGGCCGTCCCGATTTTTATCGAATGGTCTGGAAGCAGCCTTCGGTTCGCTCTCTCTCACGGAAAAAGCACCAAGTGCATCAAAATTCCCCATGGAGTATATGTTGACTTCCTGTGCACCACCACAGATAATACAGTCCTGCATCCCGTTTCTGATGAACATTGATGCCAGACCGATAGCATGAGAGCCACTTGCGCACGCCGCGCTAACCGTAAAATTGATTCCTTTAAGTCTGAAAATGGTTGCGAGATTCATGTTGACCGTAGAGTTGAGAACCTGGAACACATTGCCAGATCCAACCATCATCGTGTCCTTCTTTTCTCTGATAATGTCAATTGCCTCAATGACCGGCTGGGCGGAACTGTCATTGCCATAGATGATGCCCACCTCATTTTTATCGAGAAAATCCTGGTCAAGTTTTGCTTTCTGCAATGCCTCCTGGGTAGCCATATAGGCAAACTCACCTTGTTCCGGGAGCATTACCCTTGCACGACGATCCAACACTCCTTTTAATACTGGTCTTTCAATGAATCCGGTTAGTCCGGACCGGTAACCCATTGCCTTACGGGCGGGGTCCAGGATAATTCCTGATTTTCCTTCGTAGAGCGACTGGGTAACGTCAGTTAGAGTTTTTCCAATTGATGAATAAATTCCTATCCCTGTTATGACGACCCTGTTCATCTTCACCTCGCTCGCATGCCACGTAGCCATGCTATTTTTGACTGCAAATTATGATTTATTATTTTTAACGCCCCCTGCTCAAAGTTCCTATCTACCTCAATCTACGTTGCTTGTACTTTTTTTGTCAAGATTGCTTAAGTGTACAAACCACCGTTGATGGAGAGAACGGTGCCGGTGATGTAGGAAGCTTTAGCTGACGCGAGGAAGGCAACGGCGTCGGCCACCTCATCTGGTTCACCAAACCGCTTCATGGGAATAAGTCCTTTCAATTCAGTCTCGTTAAGATCTTGCGTCATATCCGTGCGTATAAATCCTGGCGCGACTGCATTCACGGTAATGCCTCGGCGTGCAACTTCCTGCGCAAGCGCTTTGGTGGCACCAATCACACCAGCCTTTGCCGCTGAATAATTAGTCTGACCAGGTAAGCCCTTTAACCCACTTAACGAAACTATGGTTACAATGCGGCCATACTTATTTGAGACCATTCCTGTGATGACGTGTCTCGTTACATAATAGAAGGCATCGAGACTGGAGCCCAGCACGCGCTTCCATTGCTCATCGCTCATCCACACCATCAGTGCGTCGTCCCTGATGCCGGCATTATTGACAAGAATTTCTATCGTTTGGTTTTGGTTGCTGGTAAACCAACCTGCTAACGCAACGTCTACTTCCTGTTTACTGGAGACATCGAATTTCAGGAGCTCACCTGTAACGTTCTTTTCCTGTACGAGCGCCAGCGTGTTGGCAGCTTCAACATCGTTATTCTTGTAATTGATGATAACGTGATAACCCATCTCCGCCAGCTTTAGACAGATTGCTCTGCCAATTCCGCGTGATCCGCCTGTAACTAAAGCGTATTTCATTTTAAACTTTTACGGATGAGCCCAATTGAATTAAATATTTCCGGATTGATTGAATGTCACGATATCGCGGTTTGTCCTCCACGATCGGACCGACAATCGACCTTACATTTTCGTAGAGCGAATGCGAGAATGGCGATAAGCGCGCATGACATTTTAAAAAATCAATGGCCTGTACCACCGCCAGCGTTTGGATGGCGAGCACGTCAAACGCATTGTCAATTACCCTTTGTGTCATCAATGCCGCGTTGCAACCCATGCTGACGATATCCTGATTGTCATTGTTGTTCGAAATGCTATGCAGATACATTGGAAATGAAAGTGTTTGGTTCTCAGCAGTTGTAGACGTCGCAGTAAACTGCATTCCCTGTAGTCCAAAATTCAGTCCCAGTTTACCCAGGTTAATAAAAGGAGACAATTTTTGGTTCAGTTTGTCATTTAGCAAATAATTTAGCTGCCGTTCAGAAAGCATGGTGAGCTTCGTGATAACGATCTTAAGCTTGTCCATGGCCAGGGCCACGTAGTCACCATGGAAATTTCCACCGTGATAAACATTCTCCCGCTCGTGATCAATGATAGGATTATCGTTAACAGAATTTACCTCGCTCTCAAGCACATTCTGAACATCGATTACTGTATCGAAAACCGGACCCAGTATTTGCGGGACGCAACGAAGTGAGTAGTATTCCTGCACTTTATCGGTAAACATTGCCTGCTCGATCTTGCGATGGTAAAGGTGGTCGGGCCGTTTACGGATGAGTTTGCTGTCTGACAGCACATGCCGCATCGCTTCGGCTATCCTGGATTGACCTGGATGGTGCTTGACGTGATTTAATTCAAATGAAAAATGATCGTCGAAAGATTTCATCAGCTCATTCGTGACCGCCGAAAGTACAACCGCGCATCCCACGAGGTAATGGGCATGTATTACATTCACCATCCCGATGCCTGTCATTGCAGAAGTCCCATTCATCAGCGCCAAACCTTCACGCAAATGGATATCGAGTGCAGTAATGTTTCTTGAGGCGAAAACTTCGGCAGTGGGCCTAAGGGCGCCATCAGCAAATACTTCTCCTTCGCCAATTAAATTTAAGGCAAGGTGTGCCAGTTGTACCAGGTCGCCGCTTGCTCCAACGCCTCCGCGTTCCAAAATACAAACTGAGACGCCGCTGTTTAAAAGCTCTTGCAGCAATGTAACCGCTGAAGGATGAATGCCTGAATAACCTTGCATCAGACTATTTAGCCGCGCGAGCATTGTTGCCCGGGCCAGGTCGACAGACAAAGGCTGACCCGAGCCTGCGCTATGACTGCGTATCAAATTGTACTGCAGCTCGCGCTGGTCTTCATCACTTATTTTGTACTGCGCCATCGGGCCAAAACCTGTGTTGATCCCGTAGATGATTTTGTCCTGAGCGTAATTCTTGAGGAATATGAAATTCTTTTCGACCCTTCCCAGTGCGGCCCCGTCCAGTTCAATTTTCTCCGCCTGGTAGAGCACTTTTTCAAAGTCAGAAAACGACAGCTTATCCTGTCCTACTTTAATCATACGCGTGGCTATCAGTTATATAAAAGCGAAAAATAGCAAAGGTAAAAATAATATTCACATGGCTCATTTCCGAATATCGACCACTCGCTGTCCTGCCCGGTATTGTAAAACGGGTAAGCCCGCCTTAGCTTTACCACTACTTTCTGTTTTATCGTTTTTATTCTAATTTCATGATTAATGAAGCACACATTGAAGCTCGCGCTGCTTGTACTGTTCGCATTTTATGTGATCGCATGTAAGCAGAAAGTAAATTCGTCGATTGGCAGTATCGAGAGGGTTGATCCTGCCTTGGGCGATTTAATTGACCCTGGAGCCGCGATTGAAATCATTGCGGACGGATTTGAATGGAGCGAAGGTCCTTTATGGATACCGGCAGAAAAAATGCTGCTTTTTTCCGATGTACCAAAGAATATTGTATACAAATGGACTGAGGCAAATGGTAAAGAAGTTTACTTGAAGCCTTCGGGCTATACGGGGACGAACTCGCCTTATTCCGGTGAGGAAGGTTCAAACGGGCTAACATTGAACGAGGACGGAAAACTGGTGTTATGTCAGCACGGTGATCGTCGTGTGTCGCTAATGAATGCATCGCTGAATGCTCCGGCCTCCAATTTTACTGCGCTGGTTGACAACTTTCAAAACAAAAAACTTAACAGTCCTAATGATGCCGTGTTTAATAAAAATGGCGTGCTGTTCTTTACGGATCCCCCCTATGGCCTACCTGGACAGGCTGAAGATACTGTAGAAAGGGAGCTTCCCTTTCATGGGATATTTAAAGTCGCCAATGAAAAAATTTCACTGTTATGTGATTCAATTTCGCGACCCAATGGGATTGCCCTTTTTCCCGGGCAGCGTAAGCTCATTGTTGCAAACTCAGATCCGCAGAAGCCTATCTGGTACACATTCGAGTTATCGGAAAAAGACTCGATCACATCTGCCAGTATTTTCTACGACGCTACAGAAAGCGCGAGGACGGATAAAGGATTGCCCGATGGGCTCAAGGTGGACGCCGAAGGCAACGTCTTCGCTAGTGGTCCTGGTGGCATCTGGATCTTTGATCAAAGGGCGAAGCTGCTTGGCAAGATTCGGATCAATGAGCTTGTGTCAAACTGTGAATTTTCAGAAGATGGAAAGACACTATACATCACTGCTGACAAATACGTTCTTCGCGTAAAGCTGAGAAGCTGATCTACAGGTGCTAGCCAGCTGTTTGACGTGCTGCTCGCGTTATCATTAGCAGATCATCCGATCTCTATCACCACATCATCAGTCATCGGGTGCCCCACACAGGTTAATACATATCCCTCCGCCCTTTCCGATTGCGATAGCCCTTCTTCTTCGTCCAATCTAACCTTCCCCGAAAGGCATTTTCCGCGACAAGCCGTGCACAGGCCGCTCTGGCAGGAGTAAGGAAGATCAATACCCTGATCAAGTGCAGTTTCAAGGATTGCTTTGTCAGGTGGAACCATAACTTTAAACTCCTGGCCATCATAACGAATGGTCACTTCGCGTGTTTTTTGTTCTGCCGTGAGCGCCGCCGTCTCGGCCTTTGGTTCTTTGTCCAGAATGCCTTGCACAAAACTTTCTTTAAAAACCTTTTCCGTTGGAATATTGCGGACGTGGAGCAGCGATTCAACATTCTTCATCATACCTTCGGGACCACACATCAGGTAAGTGGTTTTGGCAATTCCCCAATCCGGAATTCGCTCGAAAAGTCGCGTGAGCATATCGTGGTTTAATAAGCCTGAATATCCCTGCCAATTCATAGGCGCGTTATCCAGAACATAGATCACGTGCAACCTTCCTTCATCACTAATCTCCATTGCTTCCAAAGCAGATTTAAAAATGATGCTGTCTTCGTCCCGATTACAATATATCAATGAGCAAATGCTGTCGCGTTCCTGCGACAATATGCTTTTTATTATGGACATCAATGGTGTAATACCAGATCCACCCGCGAACATGATGACATGGCGTTTCGCCTGCGGATTATACTCTGTCGTAAACTGACCCATGGGTTCCATGATCTTAATACGACCACCCTTTTTCAAATTGTCAGGTAGCCAGTTCGACATCAGCCCCTGGTCTACACGTTTAACCGTTACAGCGAGGTCGCTGTCTGTGAATGGGGATGTACAAAGCGAGTAAGCGCGCCTTACTTCTTTTCCTTGAATGGGAATAATAAGGGTTAGAAACTGACCGGGCTTGTACGAAATTTTGCCATCGTCAGGATGGGCAAATACAATTGATACGGCATCTCTCGTTTCCGATATAACATCTTTCACGGTGAGGTCGTAATATTTCGGACCGCTGTGTGATTCTTCCTTTTTCGCCGACTTATCTGACTTTTTAAAAAAGCTGAACGCCATAAATTTAAATTATACATTGCCTCGCACGCCGCACTTTCCGATTATTCTGAGCGTATAAAATTCAGTGCGGAGTGTGCTTGAATGCCGTTGCTATTAACTATCCCTGCTCACGGGCAAAGTTACTAAGGAATTGACGTTTCTGTGATGGTTATAGTAAAAAGTGTAATTTTAAGCTTGAACGAATGCAACTGTGCAATTAAATACGCTAACAGCCATATCGCCTGTCGATGGTCGGTATTTTGAGCTTGTTAAACCGCTAACACAATATTTCTCAGAGTACGGCCTCATCAGATACCGGGTGCAGGTGGAGATAGAATACATCATCGCGTTATCGGGCGTACTGCCAGAACTGGAGGAATTTCCTGCCCATACATTTGGAGACCTTCGAAAGATCTACAAGAACTTTACAGAAGCGCATGCAACTGTGGTAAAGGACATTGAGAAAACCACCAATCATGATGTAAAGGCTGTCGAGTATTTTCTCAAAAACGAGTTTGATCAACTTAAACTTTCCGAATTCAAAGAGTTCATTCACTTTGGTCTGACTTCGCAGGATATCAACAACACATCCATTCCGTTATTACTCAAAGACTTTATTGAACTCGAATACATTCCTCTTGTAAACAAATTACTGAGTCGTTTAAATGGATTTGGGAAAGAGTGGAAGGATATACCAATGTTGGCCCATACTCATGGAC
The DNA here is from genome assembly GCA_037720155.1 of Chryseolinea sp. GTDB lineage: Bacteria > Bacteroidota > Bacteroidia > Cytophagales > Cyclobacteriaceae > Chryseolinea. The sequence goes on from JBBJMI010000003.1 coordinate 153,286, forward strand.
AACCGGCCAGTCCGACACGCCTGGGTAAAGAGATCATGGTGTTTGCATCCAGGATCGATAAGCAGCTTACTCAATTAAAATCGGTTCCACATGCCGCGAAGTTCGGGGGTGCCACCGGAAACTTCAATGCACATTATGTTGCATACCCAGAAAACGACTGGAATCAATTTGCAGAAGAATTTTGTCAACATCTGGGTCTCGTCCGGAGCTATCCAACCACGCAGATCGAGCATTATGATAATATGGCGGCGCTGTTCGACAACCTTAAGCGGATTAATACAATTCTCATAGATTTAAGCCGGGATATGTGGCAGTACATTTCCATGGAGTATTTCCGGCAGCGAATTAAAGAAGGAGAAGTTGGCTCGTCTGCAATGCCGCACAAGGTCAATCCTATCGACTTTGAGAATGCTGAAGGCAATTTGGGTTTTGCCAGTGCGATATTCGAATATATGGCCGCTAAGCTTCCTATATCCAGACTTCAGCGCGACCTGACGGACTCGACAGTTTTGCGAAATGTAGGCGTACCGTTGGCGCATACACATATTGCGTTGCAATCCCTCTTAAAGGGCCTTGGCAAGCTTGAGCTCAACGAGGCTGCCTTGCATCGTGACCTTGACAATAACTGGGCAATCGTCGCTGAGGCAATTCAAACAATCCTAAGGAAAGAAGGCTATCCTAATCCGTATGAGGCGTTGAAAGACCTAACGAGGAAGAATGAGAAGATCACGCATGAAACGCTAACAGCCTTTATTGATACATTGGAGATAAAGGACTCCGTTAGGAATCAGCTCAAGTCCATTACCCCATTCAATTATATTGGTATTTGACGTTCAGCAAGCTGCGCTTAATGAACGCGTTGGTTTGCAAGCTTAATGGAAGCCGAATTTATACAGTATCGCAGACCGCTTGGCGGCGGTCCATCAGGAAATACATGGCCGAGATGACAATCACATGCATTGCACATGACCTCGACACGCGTCATCCCGTAGGTTGTGTCGGCCTCATATTTTATCGCATTATCTTTTACCGGAATCGTAAAACTCGGCCATCCTGTACCCGATTCAAATTTTTGGGTCGAGTCGAATAGTGGCGTGTCGCAGCATCGGCAAGCATAAAGGCCGGGCTCATGGGCCTCGCAATACTCGCCCGTGAAGGGGCGTTCTGTTCCCTTGCGACGCGTAATTCTGTATTCATCCGGGGTAAGCGATTGTTGCCATTCTGAATCTGATTTCGCAACCCTCTTGTCGGGTGCGGGGCTACCTTTCTTTGCAAAACTTAAAACATCTGTCCACTTCATACTTTATCAACAAATTCCTGCTTGCTATAAGTTCATCGTTCAGTAGCTTTGTCGAACGCAACTTATGAAAGACAAGGTACGCCGAAAATTTATCGATTTGTACAATTCCGAGCCATTGATGGTTCGCTCCCCGGGAAGAATTAATCTTATCGGCGAACATACGGACTACAATGACGGCTTTGTAATGCCGGCTGCCATTGATCGTGAAATGATTTTTGCCATTGGTCTTTCCGGGAACGCCTCGGGCGCAACGCTCTATTCGCTTAAACATGAGGAAAGCGTAACTTTTGATGTTAACAACCCGATGAAGGTAGCTGCACCGTTATGGGCTAATTATATGCTGGGTGTTGCTCGCGGATTTATAGACAGGGGCTATGTTCTGAAGGGCTTCAATTGTGTGATGGACGGTGACGTCCCGACGGGTGGAGGATTATCATCCTCCGCTGCGTTGGAATGTGGCTTTGCATTTTGTTTGAACGAGATATTTCATTTCAATGTGCCGAAGCTCGAGATGGTGCGGATGGCGCAGTGGTCCGAACATAATTACGTAGGCGTGATGTGTGGGATAATGGATCAGTTCGCCAGCATGATGAGTGAATCGGGCAAGGCGTTCGTGCTTGACTGTCGTTCACTATCCTATGAACATTTCTCACTGAAACTCGGCGACTATGCCGTGGTGCTATGCGATACGTTGGTAAAACATTCACTTGCCGGATCGGAATACAACACGAGACGCACAGAGTGCGAGCAAGGCGTGCGTATCATTCAAAGGCATTATCCTGGGGTCAGGAGCCTCCGTGATGTAAGTTTGAAAATGCTGGAAAAATGTGAACCAGAATTTACGGGGAAAATTTCAGACCGTTGCCATTACGTTGTGGAGGAAAATCAGCGAGTGATTGACGCTTCGCGGGATCTGGCGGCAGGAGATCTTCCATCTTTCGGGAAGAAAATGTATCTAAGCCATGAAGGGCTTTCCAAAAAATATGAAGTAAGCTGCGACGAACTCGATTTTCTTGTTGACCAGGCAAAAAATTTTGATGGTGTTCTTGGCGCCAGGATGATGGGTGGTGGGTTTGGAGGCTGTACTATCAATATAGTCCCAAAGGTTAGCATTGATAGGTTCATCGATACCCTTGTAAATGGTTATGCCGTTCGTTTTGGTTATCCAATGGAACACTACACAGTCGTGCTATCCGCAGGTACCAGCCTGATCAATTAAGTATTTAAGCAGATCCTGTGTTTGTTTATTTGAAGGATAAAATCATAATTTAGTGCTTTGTCGGAGCTATGATTGCTTGACATATAACTTAAAAGGCACAACTTTAGCAGTATGAATAAGAACATATCACACCTCACTATAGCACTAGCTTCTATCCTTATGATGGCATCCTGCAGTCCGAAAAAAGAGCAGCCCAAAGAACCCACGGCCGACTCGGTTGCGCGTGGCGCAACGATTGAAGAATCATCCTTTGGCAATTTGCCAGCCGGAACTGCTGTAACCTTGTATACGCTAAGGAACGCTTCGGGAGTGGAGGCAAAGATCACGAACTACGGTGGCATCATCACCGCTTTAAAAACACCAGATAAAAACGGAACCTTCGAAGATGTTGTACTTGGGTATGATTCGCTTTCCGGCTATCTAAAAGCTCCCTCTTTTTTTGGTGCACTTGTAGGCAGGTACGGTAATCGTATCGCCAACGGCAAATTTAAACTTGATGGAACAACTTATTCCCTTGCCATCAACAATGGCAAGAATCATTTGCATGGCGGTATCAAAGGATTTGATAAAGTGGTTTGGAATGCTGCGCCATCTTCAACACAGGATTCCGCTACGCTGAAACTGACATACTTCAGTCGCGACATGGAAGAAGGGTATCCCGGTAATCTTAAGGTGACGGTAATTTATACGCTGACAAACGACAATGAGCTGAAGATTTCCTATGAGGCAACCACAGATAAAAAAACTGTTGTTAACCTGACTAATCACAGCTACTTTAATCTATCAGGCAATACCAGACGCGACATTCTCGGTCATACATTAACGCTTAACGCCTCAAAATTTGTTCCGGTAGACAACTCTCTCATTCCGACAGGAGAGATCAGAGCCGTGAAAGGGACGCCATTTGATTTCTCTGAACCAGCAGTCGTTGGTGCCAGAATTAACGACGGATACGAGCAGATCAAAATTGGTAATGGTTATGATCATTGCTACGTCTTTGATAAAGCCCCTGGATCATTTGGGAAGGTTGCTACAGTCTATGATTCTACCAGTGGACGCGCAATGGAAGTTTTCACTTCGGAGCCCGGCGTACAATTTTATACTGGAAATTTTTTAGACGGATCAATCACGGGGAAATTTGGAACCGTATATGCCAAGCGTTATGCACTATGCCTGGAGACCCAACATTTTCCCGATTCGCCTAACAGACCTGAATTCCCGACTGTGGTGTTGACGCCTGATCAAGTATATAAGACGCGTACCACCTATGTGTTCAGAAATGAATAGTAAAACATTGAGCCCCGGGAAGTTGAAACGTTAACATCTCTCAGGGCTCAATCCCTGTTCATTTTGAGCTTTTCACTTCCACCTTATAGAGACTCTCGTGAGCTTCTTTTAGCTTCTCTTCAGGCATCTTAATAACCTTACGGTCATAGGTCATCAGTCCGTTTGTCTCAATTTCGACATCCGTTGTTTGCGTGTAAACGGCCGCAGATAATCCAGCTTTAATCAGCGGTTCAAAGCGATGAATGAACGAAAGGTATTTTTCCAGCAATTGCTCCTTGTTTGGAAAACTCTGATATCCCCAGTTGTCTTTCGTCTGCCACGTATGACCTTCCAACGGCAGTCCGAGGCCGCCGTATTCGCCTAACACAATGACCCGATCTTTTCCAAATAGTGCCGGGTCAGGCATCACTGGCTCGGGATAATTGTGAAGATCGAGAATGTGTCCAACTGCATGAAAATTCCCTCCGCTCGCGGTATTTACCAGTCGTGACGGATCATATTGCATGGTCCAATTCACGATCTCTTCTGTTTTAAATTGTCCCCAGGCCTCATTGAAGGGAACCCATACCACGATGCAAGGGAAGTTGTATACCGCATCCATTATTGCTTTCCATTCGCGCTTGAAAATCTTTTCCGACTCTGGCGTCCGTTCCTTGGACGTGGCCTTACCTATTATGCCGGGCCTTTGTTCCCAGCTGTTTCCCATATCGCCGCTGGGCATATCCTGCCAAACAAGCATACCTGCCTTGTCACAATGATAATACCACCTGGCAGGCTCTACTTTCACATGCTTGCGTATCATGTTGAAGCCCATCGACTTCGTCTTATCAACATCAAACTTTAACGCTTCATCGGTGGGTGCCGTATATAAGCCATCCGGCCACCAGCCCTGGTCAAGGGGCCCCATTTGAAAGAGAAACTTATTATTCACAAGCATTCGAAGAACGCCATTTTCATCTGGTGCTGTTGATATCTTGCGCATAGCAAAATAGCTCTTTGCATGCTCGATTATCTTTCCCTTTCGAAGAACCGAAATATCCAAGTCATATAAGAATGGCGAATCAGGTGACCACAATTTCAGCTGACTGATTTTCAACGTCGCACTCATGCTGCTCATGGTCTCTTCGGCGACAACCTGCTTTCCATCCAACGCTGTTACCTTGAGCATGTCACCAGGCTGAAGATTACTCACAATGGCCTGGACTTGAAGTGTACTTTGATCAAGATCAGGCGTTTGCCGGGTAGATAAAATATATGTTTTCGCGACTGGTTCCAGCCATACCGTTTGCCATATCCCTGTCACTGGCGTGTACCAAATGCTATTTGGTTTTTTCACCTGTTTGCCTCTCGGCTGAGGCCCGTCGTCGGACGGATCCCAGACGCTCACTACGATTTCCTGCTGACCGGACTTTAAAAAAGGAGTGATATCGAAAGAAAATGGATCGTACCCGCCCTGATGTGAACCAGCGTGTTTGCCATTCACATAAACGTTACAGTCCCAGTCGACAGCTCCAAAGTGTAACAGCGTTGTTTTCTTTTTAAAAGTGGCGGGTAGTGTTACCGTTCGTTTGTACCACAGCAGGCTGTCTTTACCGACTTTCTTACCGACTCCTGATAATGCGGACTCAATCGCAAAAGGCACCAGAATCTTTCCATCGTACTTCGCGGAAGCACTGTCTCCCTTAGGCTTAATGGAATATTCCCATTGTCCGTTGAGACTTAGCCAGTTCTCCCGGACTAATTGCGGGCGCGGATATTCCGGTAACGGGTTGGCTGGATCGACCTTCTCTGCCCAGGGTGAGCTTATCTTCCCTTCCACCATTTTCCAATTCTGCTGAGCAGAAACTGAATAACCAACAATGGCGAGCACTATAAACAGTGAGTTTTTTAGCATACTTGAAACATTGAATTTAATTTATAAAGATTCCTATAACCACTTATTGCTTCTCATCCAGTCGAGACATCGATCCATCCACAGATCAGGTGATGTTGGATTGACCAGCCCGAAACCATGGCCGCCTTTCGGATAAATGAACAGTTGTGCGTCCACCTTTTTATGATGCAGCGCTTCGTAAAAGCGTATGCTGTTAGCCACTTTCACCACGTCGTCATCGCCTGCATGCATCAGGAAAGTAGGTGGTGTTTGCGCCGTAACCTGCAGTTCGTTTGAGTAAAGTTTTATTGTTTCAGCGTCGGGAGATTTGCCGATTAGATTTCCTCTCGTGCCCATGTGACCGATACTATCTGTAAAGCTTATTACAGGGTAGAGCAGTATCATGAAGTCCGGACGCAGGTTGATTTTGGAAGGGTTGTCGATGAAGGCTTTTGTAAAGTGCGTACCCGCGGTGGATGCCAGATGACCTCCCGCAGAAAACCCGGCAATGCCAATGCGTTCGGGGTCAATATTCCATTCTTTGGCGCGTTGCCGTACCGTGACGATCGCTTGTTGTGCATCCTGAAGTGGCCCGATGCTTTTGTCCTGCATCGTTTTATCGCTGGGGAGACGATATTTTAGAACGAACGCAGCAACCCCGGCTTTGACAAATTGCTGCGCTACAAGCACCCCCTCGTGACGATATGCGTTGATCCCGTATCCTCCCCCTGGACAAATTATTACAGCGGTTCCATTACCTTTTCCCTTTGCAGGCAGGAAGACTTCAAGTGTCGGCTTTGTTATGTCGCTGATGGCGTCCTTGTCCCCCTTTGACGATTCCTTGTCCGGCCCTGGCACCTCATTGGGAATGGCGTCCTTGTATAATTTTAATACCACTTGGGCCAAGCTCATCTCCGCAAAGAAAGTTAAAATGATGAATAAAAAAGCGCGCTTCATACCAAACGGTACCAGGGTTGTATTCTGATAACCGCCGAAGATAAAAAGAATCGCGTTGGCGCAAAATATTACTTACTGCATCGGGGGATAAAAAGATTTGGCAAGAGTGTTAACAATGCTAACGGCAATGTCACCACTTGTGTCTAGCGTGGGATTAAAGATTGAGATGCTCATTCCCACGACCCGGCCACTTTGAATCAGCGCAGATTGTATAAGTTCGACCTCCTGGAATGTAAGTCCGCCAGGAAGGCGGTAGTCAACCGCTGGGTTCAGGTCGTCGGACAAAACATCGGTATCAAAATGAATCCAGATGCCTTCAACATCCATCGCATCGATTCGTTTAATGATGTTTTTAATGACTAGTGGCAGACCCTTCTTTCGAATGGCAGCCAGATCAAAACAAGTTATACTCGTTTCTCTGATATCGTCGGATCCATATTTACGGGTCTCATACTCATCCCGTTGCCCGATATGAATCGTATTTTCCTCTTGAACGTAAGGACCACAACCGTTAATATTTTGTAACCGTGCAGGACCACGTCCCGTAACGATACTCAGATCCATGTCAGCGACTTCTCCGGTTTGTGATTGGTGGGGGGCATAGAAATCAGCGTGCGCATCCATGAAAACCAATCCATAGGTACCCAATGCCTTCAGGCCCGCCATGATGCCAAGTAATATGCTGCAATCGCCACCAAGCACTAGCGCAAAGTGCTTATTCGAGCGGGTAGTAGAAATACAGGTTGCGAGAGCCGTGGAGAACTCAACGATTGGGCTACTGTTCAGGCAATGAGTGCCAGGGTCACGTTCAGTGCTGTAGAATTGATTAAGCGTCTCAAGGAAGATTGGCGATTTAACAATTTTTAGCTTCTCAATCAGGCCGGCGTCAATAAGCGCTTTTGGCAGGAGCTCAGCACCGGAGGGTTTGAGTCCCAGGATTGAGGGTGCTGATATAGCCTGAATATCCAATTTTTTCGACTTTACTTTAAATTTAGCCAAAATAAATTCATGCTGATCTTAAATGCTTCTGCTGGCTCCATTGCATATTAATGAACGTATTCATTAACCATGTTTGGTCGCGCTTTATATCCAGTTTCCAGTCTCGGGGACTCTGTTAAGGGTAAGCCACGAATTTCTAAGCGAGGGAATCGATATTTACGAAAGTGTTTGTACATGCCGGCATTATGCGCAGTAAGATTTAACAGGCAATCCAAAGAGCTGTACACGCGACTGGTAAGTAAACATGGTATAAAAATGAAGGTGGGTGTGGCAGTTCAACGAAAGCTGCTGGAACTCATGTACACGCTTTATAAGACCGACACGCCATATGATCCAGAACATACAAGCCGTAAAAAAGAAGAAGTAGCGCACTGAAACAGTAAGCTACTTCTTGCAGGCTGACTCTAGTTCGCCTTGAATTACAAACTTAATTAAATTTATTATTATTATAATTCTGTTGGAATGTGGGTAACTCATAGATAAAAACCGGAAATACTGACGCCCGAATATGAGTTATCCACATTTCGACAGAAAAATTAAAAATCACTTGCTTGTCAACACAGAATCTCTGCGGTTTAAACCAACGATGTCAAGGTCGGCAGCAAGAGCTGGACTATCATTGTTAGAATAGTTTGTAAACCGACGCAACGCTATTTACCCATCACTCCGGGAATTGTCTCACCAACATTTTTACCCTCCCCATACGTGAATCCCAGCAATGAAGCCATCGTTTTGGCAACCTGGTTTTGATAATACTGTCCTGCCGTGGCTTCGCCCTTGGCAGGCGTATCAGGTCCGAGCACCGCCATCCATATTTGATCCGCTAAAGGTACCTTTGCGCCGTGGCTCTTCCAGTCCTCGGCGCTGATACCCCTACCGTGATCACATGTCAGGATCAACGTGGTTTTATCTTTGTAGAACGCATCTGACTGAAGGTAAGTCCAAAGCTCAGATATAAATAGATCCGTATTGTGAGCAGAGTTAAGATATGCACCGTACTCGCCAGCATGTGCGAAGTCATCTGTTTCGTCAAAGGCGAAGTACATTACTCTCGGTTTGCTCCTTTTCATGTATTCCAGGCCATAGTAAAAAGTAAAAGCGTCGAGCCTTACTTCGCCGAGCGGGTTTGGAATGCTGGGCATTAGTTTGTTCATGGTTTGCTCTTGTTCGGAAAGTTTTCCTGCAGTGGCCGGAGTTAATCCGGCGCTCACCATGATGCCATTGCGTTTATCATTGATAATGTATGGAAACACATCCCACGATGTAAACGCTGCGACGGCGTTTTTGAATCCTGACTGTTCCTCAATGAATTCGAGAACATTACTGTTGGGATTGTAAAACTTATCATTGCTATGAATTCTCTCGTTGTCGGCATTTCCGGTAAGGATCTCGTTGTATCCTGGGTAAGAGAACCATTGATTGTTTGTTACATTCATTTTACTGCCAGCGTCCCGGTTTCCATAGAGCTGGCCCTTCTGCGCAATGGTACTCCAAAAGAAAGGCATTAATGCTGTCCGTCGTTCTTTAACATCGCTGCGCCAGAATTTTTTCTTGAGCTTGTCATCTTTCAGAAACTTTTGTTGGCGCATAAATCCGGAATCGCCGCCATTAAAGACTTCCTGCCAGCGCATTCCGTCGAGTGTGATGAGCACAACGTTTTGCGTTTTTTGCTCCTGTGCGTGTGCTAAATTGGTTGTTAAAATCAAGATTATTAATATCGGAAATATGCTTCTCATAGAAGGTTTAAAAGTTTATACTTTCGAATTGTAGTAGATCAACCGATGATCAGAGGTGCCGTCTTCATACAGGTCCAACAACGCGTATGCAGGTGCGAATTCTTCAAGCGCCAGCGGATTACCCCACCAGTTGCCCGATACAGCGCCATTGCATAAGTATTTAACGCCCAGGTATTCGATAGCATCAACATAATGCACGTGCCCGCTCAAACAAACTTTTACGCAGCCAGTTTGATAAAACAGGTCCTTAATGCGCTGGTGATCGTTGTGCATATCACCTGAAGGGAACTTAACTTCAGAAACTGGCTTTCTCTTCGTCTCATAGAGCATCGCTCCCATCGAGAGAATCGGAACGTGATTGAAAACGCATACCGGTTGCCCGGTGGTTGTATTTTTCAATTCGTTCTCGAGCCACGCAAACTGTTCCTCATCCAACTGGTATCCGTTTTCTCCATTGATACTATCAAGTGCAATGAACTTCCAGCCGTTTGACTGAAAAGAATAATATCGCGAAGGAAGTAAAAGGTTGTCGATTGCCCATTGCTTTCCATAGCGCTTATCAGATTTATACTTCGCATCGGTAATTTCATCCGGGCCGCACCAGACATCGTGATTTCCCAAAGCACTTTTCATGTCGATACCATTTTCTGCCTTTACGATCTTGTTCCAGACATTCCAACGCGTTTCTACCGTTTCCAACAATTGCTTGTTCTCGTCCATGACCGTATCACCAGTGTTGATAATGAAGTCGGGTTTATCCTTCAAGCTATTGATCTCACGAAGCACCCGCGAAAAACATGTCTCCGCATTTACACGGTCCAGCATGTGTACGTCAGTGATATGCGCAATGCGAACGGCCCGTTTTTTGGTCAGGCTGAAAGGACGATCCGCTTGCCTTGCACTCAATATTGCTGGTGACATGCTTGCGGCGAAACCCGCGAGGGAAATATTCTTTAAAAAACTACGACGCCCCTTTTTGTCGGTAATCATTTTTTTAATTCCGGTCAGCTTTCCTGCTGCTCTTTGATTTTTTGAAGAAGTATGCCACGTGGAATAAAGCCGCGGCCGCCTCATACGGCCGGGCTTTACCTTGCTATGGCGGGCAATAATGGCATCAAAGGTTATTAATTGACTTGAAGTTAGTGTCCACTGAATATTAAGTCTTGATTAAAAAATATCGGGACAGATGAAACGGAGATTAATTATTTCACGCCTGAATCGGATGTTCCCGAAATCGCACGACATGAACAAAAAAAAACGGTTATAGTCTTTCAATTAACTCTTCGGCAAGTCCAAAGCTCATGGTCATCCCTGCCCCGCCAAGTCCGGTAACGATCGTCACACCAGGTTCAGGGGTAAGTATTAAATTAGACGCGCCCTGGATCTTTGGATAGACTCCATGCCAACGTTCGGTGATGTTTAATTTTCCAATTGAAGTGAATGAGCCGAGGTAATCTAAAATAATATTATTAAGATGTTCGCTGTCAAATGGCTCCACGGTACGGCTATAGTGATGGGAATCGCCTATGATCAGTTCGCCCTGAGCATTTTGAGCCAACAGTACATGCACACCATGCTCTTTGAAATCCTTTGACAGAGAATCATAGCGTTGATCAAGATCGATTAGCGACTTACACTTTCCAAATGCAGGGTAGTGACGCAGGGTAAGCCCTGCACACAAAGTTGGTCCTAAAATAAATGGCCTTTGCGGAACAGCCTTCATCATTTGAAGCTTACACTTTACGACGGGGAATTGATCGAAGAGGTGCGGATAAAGCGTTTCAAAATCAGCGCCGCTGCAGACAAATACTTTATCTACCGTCCACTGCTCGCGGGCGGTGGAAATCTGGGGTAGTGATATGCCTGTAACCACATGGCCGAATCGCAAAATCAACCCGAACCTTTCTTCCATCCACAAGGGAATCCGTCTGACGGCCTCCCGGGCATACACAGTGCTTTCTGTGGTGCTGTACAATCCGCCCTTCAAGCCGCTTGCTTTTACCGCTCCGGACTTTTGGCGCACCTCAGATGGAGAAAGCAGCGTGCAATCATAACCAGCGTGCTCATGGAGCTCCATAAATTCCTCCAGTACATTTAATTCATCATCATGGTATGCTACATGAAGCGAACCATTATTATTTAACCAGAAGCCCGCGCCTTCGGCAACTTCTTGCCAATGCTTCAGACTTCTGATAGACCTGTCAAGACATACGCCCGGCTCCTGTCCGATGCTCCACAACAGTCCAAAATTGCGCACTGAAGCACCAACCGCGAACTGCTCTCGCTCGAATAATACAACCCGGTAGCCCTTCCTTAGCGCCATGTATGCATGGGCTAATCCGACGATGCCCGCACCAACGATAGCAATATCCGCTTTACGTTCCATACGATTACATGTTGCTCGATAAAGGTTACGTGAAATATCTTGTTCCTCGCCTACGCAATGTTATGCCGGAAGGTTGAATGCTAGTGACCATTGTCATTATGTAATTGTTAAGGTTGCGGTTTGGTATTTTTCTTGCATTTTTATCTTTCTAACCTAACCGTGGATTTAATGTGGACAAATTTTCATATGCACAGCAAATACTGCGATGGCAAAGGCGAGCTAAAAGACTACGTACAGCAGGCCATCGAATGGAGAATGCCAAGCATAGGATTTTCTTCACATGCACCCTTAAATTTTCCATGTTCATGGTGCATGAAGTCAGACATGCTCGATAGCTACCTGGATGAGCTCGAATTCATTAAAGCATCAACACCGGAGCTGCAGATATACAAAGGCCTTGAAATTGACTTTATCCCGGGAGTAATTTCTGCTGACGACTTCCGGCAAAAGTTAGATTACACGATTGGATCAATCCATTTTGTTGACACATTTCCCGATGGGAGACCATGGGAAATTGATGGCTCCCACACAACTTTCCTCGAAGGACTTGAAAAGATATTTCATGGTAACAGCCGGGCAGCATTCACTCGGTATTTTGAATTAACCCGACAAATGATTGATGATGCCTGTCCCACCGTGGTCGGCCACCTTGATAAGATTAAGATTCAAAATATTGAGAATAAATTCTTTCACGAAGATGATGCCTGGTATCAGGAACAGTTAAACTTAACAATCGAAAAAATTTCAACGCACGGCGCAATTGTGGAAGTTAACGCTCGCGGTCTCTATCAAGGTAAATCAACATCCTCCTACCCAAGCCCCTGGATTTTGAAAAAATTACTGAACAGGAATGTGGCCGTTACTTTAAGTTCCGATGCTCACCATCCGTCGGATTTAATCAACCGGTTTCCTGAATTGGCAAAACAACTGCTGGACACCGGCTTTACAAAGCTATCGATACTTCACGACGGAAGCTGGAAACCATTTTCATTCAACGTACATGGCATTATACAATGAGGCGCCCATTACAAGGTGGCTAAAGCAAACAAATGGTTTTTTGTTTTCATTGTATGCCACACTGATGGCCTTCTCGTTGTATACGTGTGTTTATGCGTTTCGAAAGACTTTCTCGGTGGCAACATTTGAAGGGCTTGCATACCTGGGGATAAGTTATAAAGTTTGGCTCGTCACATTTCAGGTGATCGGATACGCTGCATCAAAATTTGTCGGGATAAAGATTATATCAGAGCTCAAGGCGTCATCGAGATCGGCCGGTATCCTGCTGATGGTCTCTATCGCCGGCCTCTCGTGGCTATTTTTCGGTCTTGTACCGGCGCCCTACAATATTATTTTTTTATTCACCAATGGCTTCCCGCTTGGTCTCGTCTGGGGAATGGTGTTTGGTTATTTAGAGGGAAGACGCTTCACGGAGGTGCTAGGCGCCGGCTTGTCCGTCAGCTTTATTTTTTCAGCAGGATTCGCAAAGTCTGTCGGCGGATTTATCATGCGTGACTGGGGCGTTCCGGAAATGTGGATGCCTTTTGTGACATCCTGCATCTTTATCCTGCCATTGCTTATCTTCCTCTACCTGCTTGACAAACTCCCCCCACCCTCCCCGCTGGACGAAGCGCTTCGAACGAAACGCAAGCCGATGGACGGAATCGAACGCAAAGCGTTTATAAAAACATTCTGGCCAGGAATCATTTTGTTTACCGTCGCATATATGTTACTAACGATCTTCCGCGACTTCCGTGATAATTTTTCGGCAGAAGTCTGGAAGTCACTTGGATACGGCGATTCTCCGCAGATCTTTACGACCACCGAAATACCTGTGTCCATTATGGTATTGATTGTGATGGGTAGCCTTATGCTGATCAAGAACAACAAGACAGCGCTCATGATAAATCATTTGATTATTATGATAGGGATGATCATTACGGGAGTAAGCACCTTTCTGTTTGAACAACATCTAATCAGTCCGCCGCTATGGATGATATGTATCGGCCTCGGCCTTTACCTTGGCTACGTCCCTTTTAACAGTATCTTTTTTGACAGACTGTTGGCGGCCTTCAACTACGTAGGCACAGTTGGATTTATTATGTACGTCGCAGATTCGTTTGGTTATCTTGGCAGTGTGGGCGTACTGTTCTTCAAAGAGTTCGGCTATGCCGAAGTAAGCTGGCTTCAGTTCTTCATCTCCGCCGGTTACATGCTTTCTGTTGCCGGCTCCGTGCTAATCGCTAGCTCGATGTGGTATTTTCATTGGAGACATAAGCAGATCAGTCAGGAGTCAAGAGTCAAGAGTCAAGAGTCGCTGCTACCGAAATAGGTGGGACTGAGTTTCGCCTCATCAGACCGGTAATAAATGCCGATGCAAACGTCCGGTCCTCTTAATTTACTTTAGCTACCCACGGTGAGCGGCATCGACTCTTGACTCATGACTAACTCATGACTCTTGACTGGCTCATCACTCCTCCCTCTTCTCCAGTATTCCAATCAGCTCCCTTATATTCTCTATCAGGTGCGTGGGCCCTGCGTCGGCGAGGGCATTGTGGGTAAAGGCGCCCGTGGTCACTGCCACAACCAGACCGCAGCCGGCGGATTTGCCTTCTTCGATGTCGGAAACTGTGTCTCCGACCTTCGCTACATTCCTGGAGTCTTTGATGTTGGTCAATTCCATCGCGCGATAGATGAGGTCGGGATGGGGACGACCGCGTTCAACTTCATCGCTTGTTACACTTCCATCAATCAGATTGAGCTTTGCCCATCCCATGCGCTCCAATAGTGGATTCGTTATCTGACGGTCAAAACCGGTATCAACTATTACCTTAAGATCCTTTTCTTTCAATCGTCTGAACGTTTCAGCAACGCCATCCTTTTCCCCAACACCTTCGTCTGTCCTATAAAAATTGATCATTTTCTCGACGAATATATCATGGATCTCTGCAATCCAGTTTATTGTGATGGGTCTGCTTCCATTATACTTTCTCCGAAGCAATTGACCAATGGCTATCGGCTTTGGTATGCCCATTACTTCATTGGCATCTTCCAGTGTGACAGACACATCGTGTGCCGCCAAAGCCTGCTGCAGAATCCGGTGCACATCCTGATTGTCCTTTACCGTTGTGCCAGCGAGGTCGAAAACGACCAGTTCAATAGCCATAGAATTAATTTTTTATAAAAGTAAAACGGTACGTCCGCAGGGCGACACCAACAGGGATGAAGTATATTTTATCATTCTCATCAAAACTTCATGGTTCGATAATGACAAACCTGTTACCTTCAAATATTATCCATTGACCTATGAATAAAATACAACACGCCATTGATGAAGTTTTCTCACTCTATGAGCAACATGGTGACGCTGATTACATCGGTGAGCCGGTTTCACAACTGGAACACATGTCACAGGCAGCGCAGTTGGCAATCCAGCAAGGTTGTGATGATGAAGTAATTCTCGCTGCTTTCTTTCACGACATTGGCCACATTTGTGTGATGCAGAATGAGGCAAATAGCATGGGTGGGTATGGCGTTAAAAGTCACGAAAAGGTCGGGGCTGACTACCTCCGTGATAAAGGATTTCCAGAACGATTGGCGAGGCTCGTAGAAAGTCACGTGCAAGCTAAGCGCTACCTTACATTTAAGAATCCTGAGTACTTCGCAGCGCTGAGCGACGCCAGCAAAAAAACCCTGGAATACCAGGGGGGTAAAATGAAGGCTGCGGAGGCAACAGCTTATGAGGAAGATGATATCTTCGAAGCCAGCATTTTAATGCGAAAGTGGGATGAGCTGGCTAAGGAAACCGACGTACCGGTGTTGCCACTTTCAGACTTGAAAACAAGAGCGCTCAGGATTTTAGAGAAATCGCACTTGATGTAATCAAAAGTTAAAATAGGCCTTGGCATTTCCGTAGCAAATGTCTTCAACCATTTTTCTAACCCTAGGGCTATTGGGCAGTTCGCCATTTACAACGTCTTCCCCTAACAGGTTACATAAAATTCGCCTGAAATATTCATGCCGCGGGAAAGAAAGAAAGCTTCGTGAGTCGGTCACCATGCCAACGAATCGCGAAAGCAATCCCATATTTGATAGCGCATTCATCTGCCTCTCCATGCCATCTTTCTGATCGAGAAACCACCAGCCGGAGCCGTACTGCATCTTGCCGGCAACGGAACCGTCGTTAAAGTTTCCGACAGCTGTAGCAAACAACTCATTATCCGCCGGATTAAGGTTGTATAAAATTGTTTTGGTTAGCATGTCCGTATCGTCAAGTGCATCAAAGAACCTGGACATGCTGTTTCCCTGAGCGTACTCTCCGATGGAATCAAATCCTGTGTCAGGACCAAGTTTACGCAACATTCGGGAGCTGTTATTGCGCTGTGCTCCAAGGTGAAATTGCTGAACCCATCCTTTTTCCCTGTACATCCGGGAAAGGTTCATAAGCACAGCACACTTGAACATGTCACACTCTGAGGGGTCAAGGGCTTTGCCACCGAAAACCTTTTCAAATAGCGACGAACCATGCGCTTCAGCATCTTTGTGAAATGGGAGGTATTCCATGCCATGGTCCGATGCGCGGCAGCCATGATCATGAAAAAAGTCAATTCGACTTCTAAGCGCCTGCAGGAGGTCATCATACTTCGTGATTGTGACGCCTGAAGCGTGAGATAGCTTTTCCAGGTATTCGCGATACGTTGTTGGATTCTGGACCGAAAAGGATTTATCTGGCCGGAACGTTGGAAACATTTTGAAGCTGGCACCCTGGCTGGCAACCTGCTGATGATATTCAAGTGAATCTGCAGGATCATCCGTAGTACAAAGAACTTCAACGTTACTTTTCGATAACAATGAATGAACAGAAAAACTATCCTGCTGCAACATCGCTGTACTGGCATCGTAAATTTGTTGTGCAGTAGTGGAATCCAGCAGATCAGTGATCCCAAAATAGTATTTTAATTCCAAATGGGTCCAATGGTATAATGGATTACGCATCGTGTATGGAACGGTCTCGGCCCATTTCAAAAATTTCTCCTGAGGATTTGCCTCGCCCGTGCAGTACCGCTCGTGAACGCCATTCGTTCGCATCGCCCGCCACTTATAATGATCGCCTTCCAGCCAGGCTTCAGTGATGTTGGCAAATTTTCTGTTTTCCGCAATGTCCTTTGGGGAAAGGTGATTGTGATAGTCTATGATTGGTACTCTGGACGCCAGCTCGTACAACCCCCTGGCGACGTCGCTATCCAACAAAAAATCATCTGAGAGAAATGGCTTTACGTTTTTCATTGGTACGAACCTATTGTTTGACTAATATTTTTCGCTTTGTGAACCTGTCTTCAATTTGTTTTGCGAGACGGTGACAAGGTTATTTGCATTACACGCCACAGAAGACATTGAATCCTCCGTCAACAGGTACAGTCACACCTGTCACAAATTTTGAAGCATCTGAACATAGGTAAATCAAAGTGCCGATCAGTTCTTCCGGTTCGCCAAAACGGCCGAACGGAGTTTGTTTAATTGCCGCTTCCCCACGCGCTGTGAAAGTGCCATCTTTATTGGTTAGCAACGCACGGTTCTGTTCCGTTATAAAGAATCCTGGGGCGATCGCGTTCACCCGAATTCCTTCGCCATACTTTTTAGACATCTCGACGGCGAGCCATTGAGTGAAGTTGTTTACGGCGGCCTTTGCGGCGGAATATCCAACAACGCGGGTTATGGGTCTAAAAGATGCCATTGACGCAATGTTAATAACGACACCCTTTTTCTGTTCAGCCATGGCTTCACAAAATATCTTGACAGGAAGAACGGTACCCTTCAGGTTTAAGTCAACAACCTTTTGAAACTCTTCCATCTTCAGATCGAATATTTTTTGGTCAGGGGTAATGATTGCTCCAGGAAGATTTCCCCCCGCGGAGTTGACAAGTATGTCTATGCGCCCAAAGGAAGAGAGAACTTGTTCCTTTGCCTGGACCAACTGACTTTCATCAAGAACATCCGCTGCAATAAAAAGTGACTTCCCACCATTATCCTGAATAGTCTTTACAACCTTATCACCAGACGCCTGGTTTCTGCCCATCACTACGGTGTGTGCACCCGCCTTTGCCAGGCCGATTGCCATAGCGCTTCCAAGCACACCTGTGCCGCCAGTAATTAATGCGATCTGTCCGTTTAAATTGAAAAGTGATTCCATGATTTCTCTTAAAGGCGAATATGATTGTCTGCGTTTTCCCTGTATTAAAACTACGATGCTATTGTAGCTTCCTGATCTTTATACTCCTGAATGAAACCTGATCTCCATGATCCTGCAAGAGGATGTGACCTTTTTCAGACATTCCGAAATTACTCCATTCGGCATATTTGCTGCGCGCCACAAGCACGTTGTAGACAGGCGTACCGCGCTGATATTCTACCACTTTGTAACCATTAAGCCAATGTTCAATCTTGTTATCGGGAAATACAATGATACGTCCGGTGTTCCATTCCCCAACGGCCCGCTGTCCACGCTTTATCTTCAAAGATGGAATAAGATCATAAAGGGAACCGAGCGTTCTATTTCCGGCAGCGCCAAGCTTGGCGTCGGGGTGTTTTTCATCGTCTAGTATTTGGTATTCCAGGCCAATGGCAGATCCTTTGTTCCCCTCTTTTTCAGTGACAAAGTATTTGACGCCGCTGTTCGCTCCCGGCGAAAGTTTAAATTCAAATTGCAAGTCGAAGGCTCCGTATTGTTCTTCAGTTACAATATCCCCACCGTTTTCTGATTCCGAGCCTGAACTTTTTATAACGCTGAGAATGCCATCCTTGATCTCCCATCCTTTTGGCGGGAACTTATCTTTGTACGCGCCGCGCCATCCTTTTTCCGAAGTGCCATCAAACAAAAGTGACAAACCGTGTTTCTCTTCCTGCAGTGATAGTTTATTAACGCTTGTATTTACCACGAAGATATTGTCCGGTGGTGATGGCTGAATGCCTTCTGTCCGAATCCTTACGTTTTTCCAGCGTATTGTCTGGCCTGCCTCCTCTTGCTTGCCTATCGCGTGAACCTGTAATGCAATAAATCCTTTTGGCGTCATATCGTCTACGAGGTTGGCGGTTGGCGTACCATTGATCCACACCCGCATCACCGGTCCGATGCATTCAATGCGGCACTTATTCCAGGCGTTGTGCTTGTACGCAGTCTTTGCCTGTTCGTTATACTCTAAAGAGTATAGCCAATCCCGTCGCGCCTCGTCGTAAATTCCGCCGGTCCATGCTCTCGCGCTGGGATCAATTTCCATTTGATAGCCATGCACCCGTCCATCCTTGAAACCGGGTTTACTCTCGCTGCGGAATTGTATTCCAGAGTTCATTGCGGCATCCAGTTTGAATTCCAGTTCAAGCACGAAATCACCATAGGTCGCCTCAGTGACTAGAAAGGAATTGGGTTCATTAAATACCGTGGTTCCGATGATCTCGCCATTGCTAACTGAATATTTGGCTTTTCCGTTTAGTTGTCTCCACCCTGAAAGGTCCTTCTCATTGAAAAGCTTCACCCACTTATCCTGCGCCAAAGCAGTATTCAGGCAACTTAGGAGAAACGAGCTTACGAAAATAACAACACACAGTAAGTAAGTCCTGATACTTTGTTTTCTTCCTAATTGAAATCGCATAGTAGGTGAATTATTTGTCGCCAGTGATAAAGGTAATGTCTATTTTACCAATCGTAAATTTAATATTCCAAAATAGTTTGAACGATGGACCGCAATATCTTGATCGGCTTATTGAAAGCTTATAAAACAGAAGACGCATCAGACGCATCGTTTACAACTGCATTCATTGATTTGTTAAGGCATCCGAATGCGTTTCTAAGATCACATTTGCCAGGTCATATCACAGGTTCAGCATGGATTGTCGATCAATCAGGCCAATTTGTGTTGCTTACTCATCATGCTAAGTTAAATAAATGGTTGCAGCCAGGTGGCCATGCTGATGGAGACGAGAACGTTTTGCACGTCGCATTTCGTGAAGCCTCTGAGGAGACGGGCATAGTATCCTTTAAACTTGTACAGGATGGAATTTTCGACCTTGATATCCACGCAATTCCTGCCCGGGCCGACTTCCCCGAGCACCTTCATTACGATGTCCGGTTTCTGTTAAAAGCCGACATGCAATCGACCCTTCTCATTACCGAAGAATCTCATGCCCTTTCCTGGGTTCCTATCGCGAAATTAGCAGCGCTAACGGAGCACAACGAGTCAGTTTTAAGAATGGGACGGAAGGCCGGGCAACTATTTTGAGCTGATCAGCATCAGACCGAAAGCCAGCACAACCAACCAGAATTTATAAACACTGATCGACGGAATTATCACCCATTGCAATTGCATCACAATGGCAAGCAAAACTAAAATTACCGCAATGGCCTTGAGAATTGACCGAGCCTTATTACTCATACACTTTCAATAATATCGCCACAATCTAAATATTTATAATCATTTACGATCAATACCATGCGTTGATCTTTGGCGATGGGCTCCACTGCGAATCAGGTTCGAAGTAGGACCATAGAAGTGCAGATACCTTTCTGATCAGCAGGTTTCCTTCATTTTCGCTTTTCCAGCTTTCGTCCTTTTGATTCTTGGTAATTACACAAAACACGTAGTCTCCATGCGGCGCGTTGACCAGGACAACCTCTGACCGCGACTGATCAACCATGCCTTGCTTAGAGGCTGCTTGTACGTATGGTGGGATTTGGGAGAGCGCCTCTGAATCCCAATAGATATTCGTAAGATTTCTATAGATCCGTTCGCTTGCGCGTGTACTAACCACTTTTCCAGAGTGTATGGCAGCCATCAGTGCAGCCATCTCTCTCGGTGTTGTTTGTCCCCAGCCATAACGGGTACGTGAATCTTCGCGCCCGGGCGTTCGTGAATTTACGCGCGTGTGCGCGTAGCCATTTGCCTGCAGCCAGCGGTTTATTGCGACACCGGATCCTGCAAGGGACTGGCACCACAAACTCGCGGTATTATCGCTGGTCGTTATGCTTAACATCATAACTTTGCTAAGCGCAATCTTTTCTCCGTCCTTGAAGGAACCGAGGATATCTTCTCCTTCATAAAGGAGAGAGTCCTTATAAATAAGCGTCGAATGGTAATCGATTTCACCCCGCTCGATTTTGTCGAACATCCCAATCATTATAGGAATTTTAATCATGCTTGCCGTTGGAAATAAGGTATCGGCATTAACTGCGTAAGTTTTGCCAGACTTCAGATGCTGGACATAAATGCCTACATCGCCCTGAAACGATTTTGATAGGTCTTCGAGTTGGGTGCTCAGTGAGACATTCTTTTTCTGGCTAAAGGCTGGAACGCTTGCTATTATTACAAAAAATAAAACTTTCGTCTTCATGACATTTGATTTTAAACCAATCGTTCAAAATTATTGATGCACTTTGAAACTTTGGTTCCGAACTTACTGCTTTCCGTTATCCTTACAAATAATTTAGCTTTGGCATTTCATGGCTGAAATTGGAACCGACATTACTACGGCGAAATTACTGCTGGACGCTGGCGAGCTCGTGGCAATACCCACGGAGACCGTCTATGGCCTAGCCTGTAATGCGCTTGATGCGGGTGCCGCGGCGAAAATCTTCGCGGTAAAGAACCGGCCAGAATTCGACCCCTTAATTATTCATGTCCCTGATCTTCAGCACGCACGATTATATGTATCGGCAGTGCCTGAAAAGGCAAAATTGCTGGCAGAGAATTTTTGGCCGGGACCATTGACACTTGTGCTTCAAAAGAGAGCGTTGATACCTGACCTTGTCAGTGCAGGCCTTGATACGGTGGGCGTCCGGTGCCCGGACCATCTACTGACACAGAAATTACTCCGCGCACTAACCTATCCTCTAGCCGCCCCAAGCGCAAACCCTTTCGGATATGTGAGCCCAACGGCCGCCACACACGTCAACGATCAATTGGGAAGCAAGATTGATTACATTCTGGATGGCGGTGCAAGTACCATTGGCCTGGAGTCGACAATAATTGGATTTGAGGGTGACGTACCGGTGGTATATCGACTGGGTGGACTAGCGCTGGAACAGATACAAAATGTAATCGGCGAAGTGACACTAATGCCGCATTCGTCTTCAAATCCGCGTGCACCCGGGCAGTTGAAGAGTCATTATTCCCCCGCCATACCGCTCGTCACAGGAGATATAAAGATGCTGATGCATCAACATCATGGCCTGCGGTTCGGGATTTTAAGCTTTAAGCATGATTATAATAGTACGCCCCAAATAATACTCTCGGAAAGTGGATCTTTACACGAAGCCGCGAGAAATTTATTTTCTGCGCTCCGCCAGTTTGACGAGATGGATATCGAGCTCATCATTGCCGAATATGTTCCAGACACCGGGCTTGGCCTCGCTATAAATGACAGACTTCGGCGGGCATCGACGAGACGGAGTTAAACTGCCCGCCCATTAATGCGCTACCCGGCTTACCTAATAAAAATCATTTTAACCACGTGAGTTCCGCTGTTCGCCTCTATAGCCATCCTAGAAAAGAATTTACCTTGCTAATTTGTACTATTATTTTATAATATTGAACAATAGCCAATAACTTATGCCAAAGATTCTGATTCTTACAGGTGGTGGTGATTGCCCCGGATTAAATGCTGTGATACGGGGCATCGCGAAACGTGCACGCCGGGAAGAGAACTGGGAAGTCTACGGCAGCATGGAGGCTTTCAATGGTGTATTAAAAGAGCCTCAGCAAATCATTCGTATTTCAGGTAAGCATTCCGCGGGCATTCATGTAAAAGGTGGTACGATTTTAAAGACTACCAATAAGGACAACCCTATAAAATTTCCGGTTCATCAACCGGACGGTTCCACAATATTTGAAGATCGCTCCGACGAACTGGTGAGCAAACTAAAGGCCCTCGGTTTTGATGCTGTAATAAATGTTGGCGGTGATGGCTCACAAAAGATATCGAAGATTCTTTATGGAAAGGGCGTGCCCATTATAGGTGTCCCAAAGACCATTGACAACGATCTTGCTGCAACCGACATGACCTTTGGATTTCAAACGGCTGTGCAGATTGCGACCGACAGCTTCGACAAGCTTGTAACTACAGCAGAGAGCCATCATCGCGTGATGATCATGGAGGTAATGGGAAGGGATGCCGGATGGATTGCGCTGCATACGGCCATCGCGGGCGGTGCCGAAATTTGCCTCTTGCCGGAAATACCATACGATGTCAACAAGGTATTAAAGCGCATACAACAACGTTATAAGAAAGGTAAAGGCTTCGCAAACATCGTTATTGCCGAAGGTGCATGCGCGATCGCTGGATCCATAACCTCCAGTGCTAATGACCGGGGGTCTGAACATGTCCGGTTGGGCGGGGTCGCATACCAGCTCTCAAAGCAACTTAAAGATGCGGGATGTACTGCCGAAATACGAGAAACAGTTCTTGGACACGTTCAACGCGGTGGCAGCCCTGTGGCCTATGATCGTATCCTTGCTACCCTCTTTGGAGTAAAAGCTTTTGAACTTGTTCTCGAAAAAAGTTTCGGGAGGATGGTCGCCTTCCGTAATAACACAATAACATCTGTTACGCTCGACGAGGCTACCCAGGACCAAAGCCTCGTGGATAAAAACTCATACCTCGTGCAGGCATCGAAGGGACTAGGGATCTCCTTCGGAGACTGATCCGACAAACATTCCGGTCGGCGCTACTTCCCTGGGTGAAAACCGTCCTGGCCGTAAAAAATACACCATCCATTAGGCCATACCGCCTCTTGTTTTATACCTTCGTCCCCGTCTTAACCCGAATGTTATATGAAAACCATTGATGATATCAATTTCAAAGGAAAGCGTGCGCTCATACGCGTTGATTTTAATGTTCCCCTTGACAAAAGTTTTAACGTGACAGATGATAATCGTATTCGGGCAACCATACCAACGATAAAAAAAATACTGGACGATGGCGGAAGTTGTGTACTGATGTCACATCTCGGGAGACCCAAGGACGGACCAGAAGAAAAATTTTCGCTAAAACACGCGATTGCTAAAACGGAGGAGTTGCTGGGTAAGTCTGTGAAGTTTGCTAACGACAGTATTGGAGACGAAGCATACAGGCTTTCCTCAGCGTTGAAATCCGGCGAAGTGTTGTTATTGGAAAATCTTAGATTCTATAAACAAGAGGAAAAGGGAGACGTTTCGTTTGCGGAAAAACTATCAAAGCATGGAGATATTTTTGTCAACGATGCCTTTGGTACAGCGCATCGCGCTCATGCATCGACAACAATTGTCGCACAATTCTTTTCCGAAAAATGCGCAGGGTATGTGATGGCTGCTGAACTGGAGAATGCTGACACAGTAATCCAGAAAGCGGCCAAACCATTCACCGCCATCATGGGAGGTGCCAAGATCAGCGACAAAATCTTAATCATTGAAAATCTGCTTGACAAGGTTGACAACCTCATCATTGGAGGCGGAATGGCCTATACATTTTTTAAAGCCCTCGGTGGGAATATCGGCAAATCTCTTGTAGAGGAAGATAAGCTCGACCTTGCGAAAGAATTGATTAAGAAAGCAAAAGCAAAAGGCGTCGAATTGATGCTACCGATGGACTCTGTCGTTGCAGATAAATTCGCTGCGGATGCAGAGACTACTATATCGGAAAATAATGCAATCAAGGATGGCTGGATGGGTCTCGACATAGGTCCTCAGGCAATCAGCGTGTTCAGCAAGGTGATCGAGTCCTCTAAAACAATATTGTGGAACGGACCCATGGGCGTATTTGAAATGGAGAAGTTCGCAGCGGGTACGAAGGCCGTTGCGGAAGCCGTTGTCAAGGCGACAGAAAATGGCGGGTTCTCATTGATTGGTGGCGGTGATTCAGCAGCAGCGGTCGCGCAGTTCGGCTTTAGCGACCAGGTAAGTTATGTTTCCACCGGCGGCGGCGCATTGCTTGAATATTTCGAAGGAAAAGAATTACCTGGTGTAAAGGCTTTAGGATAGAGACTGCCGAGAGGCAGCCTCTATCCTGGCCATTGTTTGAAGCTTAATCTTGCACCGCGACTGGGTCAGCATTTGCGCCGATGTCACCCGCTGCAACGGGTGTAGTGCCAAGCATAACTTTAACGCTGGCATCATAGTCCCCAAGAGTTTCATAAAATGTCGCGTCATTCATTACAAAGTATTTTGATGATACAAACGCCCCCGTCGTGCCGCTGACATCATCTAAATCTATTGCGACAGTCGTGGCTCCCTCAAGTATTGATCCACCAAATATATCCGCCGAATAAGTTGCATCCGGTTCTGTATTGTACAATCCCATCTGAACCAGTGTAACTGTCGAACTGTACTTATAAAAGACCACTCGGCCATACACGTTGTCACCGGCAGGATTTGTTGGTGAAAGCGTATAGGCTTTATACGTTGTTACCGTTCCGCCGCCGGGAAGCGTGTTCATCTTTGGCTCAAAATGTTCCTGTTCACAGGCACCAAGCAGATTCAACGCAGCTGCACCTATAACAAAGAAAAATATTCTCATTGACACGTATGATTTCATAGAAGTGCTGATTAAAAATTAAACATGATACGACCATAATAATACGATCCATTAGACCCTTGCTGATTATTGGAATACAAATAGAAGCCCTGGTTTTCAGTGCGCAGTACATCCGGATACTTATCGAAAATGTTGCTGCCGCCTATCGACAATTTCAGGTTGTTTGTAAGATCATAGTTAAAACTAAGATCAAATATCATCTGGCTGGAGAATGTTTGATCGTAGAAATTTCCGTCTGCATCCGAACTGGTAGAACGTTCGGTAATTTCGCCGAAGTAAGTACTTCTCAGCATCGTTGAGAATTTGCTTTTGCGAAAAGTTACTGAAGCAATGAATTTCTCGCGCGGCGTACCCGTCTCAAATTGGCCTAAGGTTGCGCGGTCAAGATACTTTCCAACGAGTTGTTCTTCATCGAGGTTCTCCACATTAAGGTCTAACACTTTGCGGTTTATTACCTCATTTTTCGCAAGTATTCCTGCGAGTGTAAATGTCAATCCCGACGTTGCGTTAAGACTTAGAGAATAGTTGCCTACCAATTCAATTCCACGGGAGCGTACATCTGCACCGTTGACGAAGAATTGCGCTTCGCCACCACCGATAACTTCATCGTAGTTATTTCCTACCTCACCTGCGTTGAAATAGCCTGTGCGGAAAATTCGGTCGTCTACGTCAATCTGATATGCATCCGCTGTGACTTCAAATCCGGGAAGTGGTTGATAAGTTACACCAAATCCATAGGTCTGTGATTGTTCCTGCTTCAGTCCCTTAATTCCTAACACACGGGCGGCAGTGCTATTCGTCGGATAGGTAGTTACATCCAACGGCTGTGGAATTCCATTTACATCCGGAACAAATGCGGTCGCCGTATGCGTGTAATTTAACTCTTGCAGTGAAGGTGCGCGAAACCCGGTTGCTATTGAACCCCGCACTGAAAGCTTTTCCATTACTGAGTAACGCATTGACATTTTACCAATGGATACCGCGCCAAAATCCGAGTAATTTTCAAAGCGTACTGCGCCAGTTATCAGAAATTTTTCGGTGATGTCAAGCTCAGCGTCGATGTAGGCACCCATGGTGGTGCGGTATTCGTCACGTTCATTTTTGGGTCCAAACCCAGCGAAGCATTGACAGTTTGCTGAAAGCGACTTCACTGTAACTTCCTGGCCGGAATTCACATTGAGCGGAGCGCCATCTTCATCTACAATCGGCTCACTGCTCGCATCCTGGAGTGGCATTCCATCCGGACCGACTAGCAGGCCATCCTCCATTACAGTAAGGACACCAGCATTCCCGTACGTATAAGATTCCTCTTGTCCTTTAAGAATTTTGTAATTTTCAATGCGCATTTCAGCACCAAAGGCGAGGCTCAATCCGTGTAGCACGTCTGGAAATGATTTTGAAAAATCAAGATTGGTACTGTTCTGAGTAAACTGGTGGGTTCCCAAATACATATTGACCGGTGAGTTAGAACCCATAGACGCGTTGAAAGTATTAACCATTCCAAGGCGCATCCTGTTTCTTCCGAAAGTA
This sequence comes from Chryseolinea sp., assembly GCA_037720155.1. Classification (GTDB taxonomy): domain Bacteria; phylum Bacteroidota; class Bacteroidia; order Cytophagales; family Cyclobacteriaceae; genus Chryseolinea. Next base: position 180,127 of record JBBJMI010000003.1, read on the forward strand.
TTGCTGATGTCAACGTTAACATCACCAATCTTGCTACGAAGCCCGATCGTGTTCGAAAAGTCGGATGTATTTGATGTCATTTGAGGTCTGAACCCATTTGGATACAGCAGATAATTGAAACGGTCTGTTTGAGAAGGGCGGCGGAAATAGCAGGAAAATCCTTCCAAGAATTTATAAGATGCTCCGCCGAAGCTGTATAGCGTTGTTTTCTCATTGATATCAAACCCCGCATTATAAAATGTACTGCCTAGCGTAATCGCAGGTAGTCCGGCGTAGACGGCAAAGTCTTCGCGCTCAAGACCTCTTGCATCCATGATTCCCTCCATGGTGGTCAATGAACTTGCGAGCGCTTCGTCCCCTGCCCCTTGTGCAGCAACGAGTTCCGGATTGGTGATGACCGGATTGCCACTCTTGTCTGTTCTCAAATTCAGGAGGTATGTATCGTCGTAAAAACCCCAATCATTAACGAACGGCCGAAGCGTATTTCGCCGCTGTGTAACCTGGCCGGAAATATTGAAAAACCCTTTGTCGGCGATATTAAAACCATAGTTGGCATCAAACTGATAATTAAAGCCATCGGGATCACCATCAGTTGTTAAAGGAACGCCGTGGTTTAAATCATCGATACCAGGATTTCCCGAGTTAAGATATCCGCCACCTGTCAGGCTTCCGGTTAACTTGCCAGTACCCTTTTTGAGAATGATGTTAACAACGCCAGCAACGGCATCAGACCCATATTGCGCTGCAGCGCCATCGCGAAGAATCTCAACTTTCTCAATCGATGATGCCGGAATGGTCATTAAATCAACGGACGTTGATGGGCTGCCTACAGCTGTACCGGTGATGAGCAATGCGGAGGTATGGCGACGCTTTCCATTGATCAGTACAAGAATCTGATTGGGCGCCATGTTCCTCAATTGAACAGGGTCGACGTGTGAATCCAGGTCTCCGCCTTGTGATCTTACCGCATTGAAGCTCGGCGCAAGGTATGCAAGCATCTGCGCAAGATCAATTTGTGGAAGATCACCCATAACGTCCTGGATTGAAATGACATCTACCGGAACGGTAGATTCGAGAACTGTACGCCCTACATTCCGCGTTCCTGTTACAACAAGCTCACCTAGCTCGTTAAATGCTTCCTCCATTTTGACATTGAAGGAAGAAACCGCTCCCACCTTAAGTTCCTGCGTTTTCATTCCGATAAAACTGAAGACCAGCACGTCCTGAGATGCGGCTTCAAGTGAAAATTCCCCCTGCGCGTTTGTCACAGTGCCCTTCGCTGTATTGCCTTTAATAAAAACATTTAGCCCCGCCAATGGTTCGCCGTCATTAACGGCTGTAACCTTGCCGGTGAGTGACTTTTGCTGTGCATTGACCAGCGACGTAAGCAACGTAAGGGCTAACATAAACGAAAAATATGATAAAGATTTTTTCATTTTGATAAACATTGATATGGTAGAAGTAGGCGCCTTCATTGCTGTTTGCCGCAAGAGATGCGCTCCGTTTTTAGAAAATACAGATCTGAAGGTGCCCTTTGCGGGGCACCCTAATCATTGCTTACCGGAGAAACCGGTGCCGGATACGATTAGCCTGATGTGTCCATTGCCTCAATCGACATGGAAGAAGTTTGTATACTCCTAGGTGACGCCTTGAATATTGTTTGTCATTTGGTTTGGGTTAGGTTTGGTTTGGGCGTAAAGTTTAGTCTGGATTAGAGGAAAATGACTTGCGCGCAGTGATTAGAAACGATGACTCGATTACTAGAAACTGTACAGCTGGGTGCCGGGCGGCCAGGTGAATCTTCCAAATGATAATTGCGCTCCGACTCATGGTAATCAATGCATTGTTAAGCCTCTGTTAGCTCAACTTACAAAATATAATATCGAATATGAAAATTTAGTAGCCGGTTAAAGAGGTCATTAACCAATAGTTCGAAATATTATTCGGCAGAGGCAGATCGGCACAACCGATTGAAAACCATACTCAATCGTGTGAAAGGATTTTGAAAAAAAGTTGATCAAACCTCAGAATTTATTTTGAGGTCTGCTCCTGAAACGGTGGAAATTGAACGGCATAATCTTGAAGTTGCCTTAAGGGATGGTTTGATCTCTTGAATTTTTACTTAGATCACAGAAAAAAATATGTCTGCAAACAGTAGCAATTACGCATAGCCATCACGTTGCACATCCCGCGCCAAGGATATGAGGAGGAATTTAAGCGCGCAGTGCTGCCAAGATCTTGTCGGCAACTACTTTAAGTTCGGCTTGGGTAGGTGTCAACTTCGGACGGGTGAAATTTAAGTCATCGGCTGAAGTAAGGGGAACCAGGTGCACATGGGTATGCGGAACCTCAATGCCTATTACCGAAACGCCAATCCTCTTGCATGGAATGACCACTGCGATGGCAAGAGCAACTTTTTTTGCAAACAAGTGCAATCCTGAAAGTGTCTCGTCGTCAAGATTAAAGATGTAGTCATTCTCCTTTTTAGGAACAACCAAAGTGTGACCTTCGACCAAGGGGTTGATGTCAAGAAAGGCAAGGAACCGATCGTCTTCTGCAACAATATGAGCGGGTATCTCGCGATTGATAATTTTGGTAAAGAGCGTAGGCATGGTTCGGTATTTTGCCTAGCTGGTTATTTGTACGACTTCAAACTCCATTTCCCCTGCAGGTGTTGTTATCCTGGCAACTTCGCCAATTTTTTTTCCGAGCAAGCCTTTTCCTATAGGAGACATCGTTGAGATCTTCATCGCCTTGAGGTCAGCCTCTTCTTCCGAAACTAATGTATATGTAACAGACGAGTTATTTTTTTTATTCTTGATCGTAACCTTTGAAAGTATAGAAACCTTTGACGTGTCGATATTATTTTCGTCAAGAAGTCTTGCGCTGGAAACGAGGTCTTCCAGTTGAGCAATTTTCGCTTCTAAATGGCCTTGTGCATCCTTAGCAGCGTCGTATTCCGCATTCTCACTCAAGTCACCTTTGTCACGCGCCTCCGCAATCTGATGAGCGATGTTAGTCCGGCCCTTTGATTTAAGAAAGCTCAGTTCGTTCTTTAACTTCTCCAATCCCTCCTTCGTGTAGTATGAAATCTTTTTACTCATGCCTTACAATAATTTCATGGTGATATGCTGCCCTACTGATTCAAAATTTTCAACAGTAGACAAAAAAGAAACAACGGCCTCATGACTGAGACCGTTGCTTATTGACAAATGTAGTAATATTAAATTTAATGCAAAATCAGATGCCTACCAACTCGGGAAGATTGGTCTTGATCTGTTCCAGGATCTCGTCGTCGAACTTAGCGAGGTAAAGCGTTTTAACTTTTGACAGCTGATCTACTGTAAGTCCTTTCGCTCCGCGAAGATCAGCCTTATATAAACTTGCACTCTCGAAGTCTGCACCCATCAGGTAACAATTTTGCAAGTTTGATTCCATGAGAAAGGCGTTGTTGAAATTTGCTTTGATAAGAAAAGCATTTTCGAAATTTGCTTTGATCAAAAAAGCATCTTTGAAATTAGCACCGCTTGCATATGCCCCTCTCAGATTCGCCTGATTCAGATTGGAATTTTCGAAGTTTGTCTGGTTAAGGCGGGCGTTCTCGAGAATGGATTCGATAAGAGACGACTGTGAAATATTTGCAGAGTTAATGTTCGACCCCGCAAGGTTGGCATAGTTAAGATTTGTTCGTGGCAAGTGGCAATTCACCAAATTCACCTCGTGAATCTTATGGCGATTTAAACGCTTGATGTTACCCACCGTACGAAAAGCAGCTTCCTCAGATTCCCACAACCTGAAGTCATCAATTTCATCTTTGTAAGTTCTTATTCGCCTGCGGATCTCGCCATTATGGTTTAGCCAAAAGAGCAGGATACCAATCACGGCGATATCAAAGATCATTCCGTGAGCTTCCGCAAGAATCTGAGGAATGAACGTATCGAACTCATTTATGTAATAGTGAGAGCTCAAACCGACTACAATGATAGTCACCATAATCAGCACCAGCGTTGAGGTGAGCAACGGCTTTTCAATTATAGAATTGAAAACCTCGCTCATTTTTTTCACACGCTGTTGAAAATAACTCATGCTTTTTTTTGGCGGAACTGATTTTGTGACTTACGCGATGGGCAGCGCCTTGATTTTGTCGATCAAAGCTACGTTTATTTTTACATGAGATTCAAACGTCCATCCAGCAATATGGGGGGTGAATATTACATCAGTCCTTTTGCGGAGGTAATTAAACGCCTGTGCTTGCTCGGGAGTTAGTTTATCCAGCTTTTCATTCTCTAATACATCAAGGACCGCTCCTCTTACCAAACCTACGTCCATTGCCTTTGCCAAAGACGTCAGAGAAACAATTTCGCCACGAGCAGTATTGATAAGGATGAATGGTTTTTTGAAACTTTCAAAATATTTATCATTTATCATTCCACGCGTTTCTGCTGTCAAAGGTACATGTACACTAACGATATCAGCTTCGGCGGCAATCCGCTCAACAGGAACTTCTCTACAAAATTCATTTGAGTATCCGGTCTTATATTTATCATATGCAAGTATGACACACCCAAATCCTGTCAACCTCCTTGCAAAGGCATTACCCATATTTCCATATCCGATAATGCCTACAGTTTTGCCCATTACTTCCTCGCCTCTGTTCCCTTCCCGGTCCCAAACCATTTGTTTTACCTCCACATCGGCCTTTGGAATATTGCGCATTAAGCTGAGGAGGGCGCCAATCGAGTACTCTCCTACTGCATCCATATTTCCTTCTGAAGCATGGATGACAAAGATGCCCTTCTCCTTTATATAAGGGAGTTCAAGAATATCCAACCCTGCCCCCGCTCTTCCAATAAATCGAAGTGTTGGATGATCCCCGAGGAGCGCTTTGTCAATAATGGTTTTGCTTCGCACGATTAGTCCGCCGTAGCCTTCAAGGATGCTTTTCAATGCTTCACGAGAGATGGTGGGCTGATAATCTACTTCCCATCCTATTTCCCGCAGCATGGCAAACAAACTCTCATGCATTGAATCTACTACAAGGCAGGTCCGTGTTTTCATCAAAGCATCAGATGTACAGTGATAAAGTAAACAGTGAGGCCGAGCAGATCATTGGTTGTCGTAATGAATGGGCCCGCCGCCAATGCAGGATTAAATCCGAACCGATTAAGTATAAGTGGTGTAATGGTGCCAATAAATGATGCAAACACAATAACACTAAACAGTGCGAGCGACACAACCAGGGATAGCTCGTATTCGCCGAATAGCACAACATTGGCGCCGAAAACCAGGAAGGAAAGAAAAATCCCATTGAGCAAAGCCACGAAGAACACTTTGACTAAACGTTTCCACAAGCCTTCGTCCACAAAATCCGGATTGGCAAGACTTTGCACAACAAGCGAGGAAGATTGGATTCCAACATTGCCGCCGGTGGCCTGAATGAGTGGCGTGAAGAACGCGATGGCTGTGACTCTGGCAAGTTCTGCTTCAAAGAACCCCATAAACTTTGCGTTCATTAGTCCACCAGCGACGCCAATCAGCAGCCATGGTAATCTCGCACGGGTGTTCCTCCAAACGCTGTCGTCTTCTTCGACATCTTCACTAATACCCGCCATGATCTGACGTTCTTCCTCCGCCTGTTCCGTAATAACGTCCACAACATCATCAATTGTGATACGGCCTACGAGTTGGCCCTGTACGTTTACCACCGGTATGGATTCCAGATCGTACTTCTTCATCATCTCTGCAACTTCATTGTCTGGCAGATAGGTCTCGACAGAAATCCCGCCCTTCTCGGTTATATCACCGACAATAGTTTTGGCATCAGAAACGATCAGATCCTGTAATGCCACGCGGCCCAATAATATGTCATTCTCATCCACAACGTAAACCGCATAAAACTTATTTACACTCTCCGCCTGTTTACGAATCTCTTCAACGCACTCCACTACAGTCCAGAAGTATCTGGCCTTGATGAGTTCCTTGGCCATCAAACCGCCTGCGACGTTCTCTTCGTAACGCAGTAGCTCGGTAACCTGTGTTCTCAATTTGGTTTCGAGACCCGAAAGAACCTGTTCACGTTCCTTGATCGGAAGTTCATTAAGGATATCAGCAATGTCGTCGGAAGCCAGCTGATCAAGAAGTATAGTGATCTCTGAGGTAGTATATGCCTTTAAAAACTTCTTACGTGTATCGGTATCCAGGTCGCTAATGATCTCAGCCTGTATTTCGATAGACAGAAGATCCATCACATATTTCGATTCTTCAGAGCTAAATTCGTATAGCAGGCGGGTGATGTCGGCAGGCTTGACGCCTTCCAGCGATTTACGGATGAAATCAAGATCGCGGTTGTCAAGCGCCTCCTGAAAACGGTCGCGGAATTCTTTCGTCAATTCAAATTCAACCAGCGGCTGCTGCACGGCTTTTTTCTATTAGAAGTGTGAGATCGGCAAATGCGTCAACAGATAATTGTTCTGCACGCTTATCCATTATATCCATTGCCGAAATTTCGGCGGGCAAATTTAAATTTTTTAATGCGTTGCGCAACGTCTTTCTTCTTGTGTTGAATGCTTGCTTCACCACCTGCACAAAAAATTTTTCGTCGCAGGATAATTTTCTTCTACTATTTCGCTTCAGCCGGATCACCGCCGACATTACTCGGGGCGGTGGCGTAAAAACACGTGGAGGAACTTTAAACAAAAGTTCGATAGAATAATATGCCTGCAATAATACGCTCAGGATGCCGTACGTCTTCGACCCTGGAGGGGCCGCAATCCGTTCAGCAACTTCCTTTTGAAGCATACAAACAACCTGATCCACCTGATGCCGATGATCTAATACCTTGAAAAATATCTGTGATGAAATATTATAGGGAAAATTGCCAATAATTGAAAAATTGGTCACGAATATCTTTGCTATATCGGCTTCAAGAAAATCACCTTCAATGATCGCGGGCCTAAGAACAGGGAAGTGTGCGTGAAGGTATGCAATTGAATCGCGGTCTATCTCGATAACTTTAAAACGTATGCCGGGTCGTTTAAGTAAATAAACCGTCAGCACTCCCATTCCTGGTCCAATCTCCAGCACACTTTGCTCCTCATCGTTAAGGATCAACGAACTGACAATGCGCTCCGCGGTGTGCTGGTCGTGAAGAAAATGCTGACCTAATGACTTCTTCGGTCTTACTTTTAACATTCTTGATTGGGCATACATCCGGCACAATCTACAAGGAACAAATAGATATTTTGACTAAATCGCCTAGTAATTGAAATTGAATCCATGACCCAAATAAATAAACCGCGAATTGGTATAACACTTGGAGACGCCAACGGCATAGGACCTGAGGTTGTTCTTAAGGCCCTATCTGACAATAGACTCTTGAATGTCGCTACACCAGTGGTGTATGGATCGGCGAAGGTTGTATCATTTTACAAGAAACTGTTAAGTATTGAAGAACTGAACTACACCCAGGTCAGGTCAAAGGGGCAATTCGCACCGAAAACTATCAATGTTATAAACTGTTGGGAGGAAAATCTCGAAGTAGTTCCTGGCAAGGCATCAAGGCAAACAGGAAATGCTGCCATGATCGCTTTGCAGCAGGCTTGCAATGAGTTGAAGGAGGGAATTATCGATGCGCTTGTTACTGCGCCGATTGACAAGTCGTCAATTCACAGCGAAGCATTCCCATTTAAAGGTCATACAGAATTTCTCACGCAGTTTTTTGGAGTAGCGGACAGCGTTATGTTCATGGTAAGTGACAACCTCCGCATCGGGCTTGTCACTGAGCATATTCCGGTCATCGACGTGTCTGCGTTTATCACGAAGGAGAGGATAGAGTCAAAGCTGAAGATTATGGAGCAGTCACTCAAAAAAGACTTTGGCATTAACAAACCGCGGATTGCAGTTTTAGGGCTCAATCCACATGCCGGGGACAACGGATTGATTGGTCAGGAGGAGGAGCTTATTCTGAAGCCATTAATTAATGACCAGAGAAACAAAGGGAAGCTGGTTTACGGTCCTTTTCCCGCCGATGGTTTCTTTGCTTCGGGCGCGTATTCAAAATACGATGCAGTGCTGGCCATGTACCACGATCAGGGTTTGGTACCGTTCAAAACGATTGCTTTTGCTGACGGAATCAACTTCACGGCTGGCCTCCCCGTGGTACGCACATCGCCCGACCACGGCACCGCCTACAGCATTGCCGGCAAGAATCAGGCGGATGAAAGCTCATTACGCCACGCCATCTACCGGGCGGCAGACATTTTCAAGAGCCGAAACGAGCCTCTTACAGAAAAATAGGTTGTTCCACACGGTGGGGGTCGAAGCAGAGGTAATTGCAACGGTCTTTATTTTTTATATTTGGTGCTCAATGCTAACTTGAAATGGATATTGTTACTAAGAAGCAGCTCAATATATTAATCCAGCTCGCAGAAGCTGACAAGCATTTCGCCAAAATTGAGCGGGAAATGATCTTTAAAATCGCGAAGGAAAGAAAATTTCCGGAAGAAGAGGTCAATGAGCTGATTCGTAACCCACAGCCTATAGACTCTTTGGGGGCCCTCTCCCTTGATCAAAAGTTTGACTACCTGATTTCGAGCATTGAATTGGTGTTTGCCGACCAGAACATATTTGAGAGCGAGATTATTTTCTGTAAGAATATTGCGATCAAGCTGGGGTTCAAAAAAGGCATTATTGACTATTTTATTGAAAATTTCGGCACAAAGCCGGTTCAGGAACTGAAAGAAGCCGCGCTCGCCGAGTTTATTTAAAAGTCATCTCTTCGCCGATTTCCCCCATTTTCGGTCTTTTTTTTCTTTGTTGAGTAATTCTACTAAATTTGCCGACTAATTTTTAACGCCCGTGAGGGTCTGGGGGTTGGGCGCTTATCGCATCAATATTATTAGCCTGAGTAACAGGATACACCATTTTCATTACGAATTTGGGGATGAATTTTTCGAGCAATACGACTCGAAACTTGTTTCTGAAGGCAATTTTCATGTTAATGTGGCACTGGATAAACGCGAAACGTTTTTGGAAGCCGCGTTTGAAATTCGTGGCGTGGCCAAATTGACGTGCGACCGTACATTGGAACCGTTTGATTATCCTGTTGAGGTGAGTCCTAAAATGGTTTTTAAATACGGCGATCGCGATGAGGAGATCACAGATGAGATCACCATTATTCAGCATGAAACAGCGTGGCTTGAGTTGGGTCAGTATATTTATGAGTTTATTGCTTTGGCAATACCGATAAAAAAGCTTCACCCCAGGTTTAAAGATGAACATGAAGATGATGATGTAGTGGGCAAGATCGTCTATTCTTCCAATGCGAAGGAGGGAGACGATGATGACGACGATAATGACGAAACCGATCCACGGTGGAGTATTTTAAAAAAATTAAAATAAACAGTTTTAGATATGCCAAATCCCAAACGAAAGATCTCGAAAACCCGAAGAGATAAAAGACGGACACATTACAAAGCGACTCCTAAACAATTAGCGATTTGCCCAACAACGGGAGAGCATCACCTTCCACACCGGGCTTTCTGGCTTGAAGGGAAACTTTATTATAACGGTAAAGTTGTGATGGAAAAAGAAGTCCTGGCCTGATAACATGGATTTTGCCTGGCTTGACAAGATTATATTTACGATTGACATCGCGAATCACAGGCTCTTGTGCACGCTTTTTTGATAAGAATCACCTCATGCTCGGTGTTAACCGGGCATTTTGTTTTTAATACAATAAACTGTGGCCCGATTGCCGCTGCATATAATGTTTAGATCGCTATGACCAAAATCAGAGCTGCAATAACAGGTGTTGGAGGATATGTACCCGACTATGTTCTCACCAACAAAGAACTGGAAACGATGGTAGACACTTCAGATGAGTGGATTACCAGCCGTACAGGCATTAAAGAAAGAAGAATCCTCAAAGGAGTAGACCAGGGTGTGTCCGTAATGGGGATTGCCGCAGTCGAGCAAATGCTGGCAAAGACCAAGACCGACCCTAAAGAAATTGATGTGCTGATCTTCGCTACGGTTACAGCAGACATGACCTTTCCTGCAACGGCCAACATCGTGGCTACATCTGTGGGTGCTGTTAACGCCTTTAGCTTTGACATCAGCGCGGCATGTTCCGGATTTCTGTACGCGCTTTCAACGGGCGCGAGCTTTATCCAGTCCGGCATGTACAAAAAAGTGGTGGTTGTAGGTGGTGATAAGATGTCGGCAATCATGGATTATACCGATAGAACTACCTGTATCATCTTTGGCGATGGTGCCGGATGCGTGTTGCTTGAGCCAACGGCAGAAGATGTTGGCGTAATGGACGCAATCCTGAAAAGTGATGGCCATGGCGAAAGCTACCTTCACATGAAAGCCGGGGGTAGCCGCAGACCTGCAACGCATGATACGGTCGACACGAGACAGCATTATGTATATCAGGAGGGAGCAGCGGTTTACAAGTTTGCTGTTACCAATATGGCCGAGGTTTCTGGTCAGCTTGCTGAACGGAATAATCTGAATGCTGATAACATTTCATGGCTGGTTCCTCACCAGGCAAATAAAAGGATCATTGACGCGACGGCCCAACGTGTCGGCATCACCGAAGATAAGGTAATGATGAACATAGAGCGATACGGCAATACAACGGCCGGAACAATTCCGCTCCTGTTGTGGGATTACGAGAAACGGTTGAAGAAGGGCGACAATCTCCTGATGGCCGCCTTTGGCGGTGGGTTTACGTGGGGTGCCGTTTACGTCAAGTGGGCGTATAACAGCTGACGAGCGGCCTCGATGCTGCCGGTAGGCATCTGTGAGAACAGAGCATTCACGCGGCAATAACACTACTCTTGCAATTTTTCATTTCATTTGTACCTTAAAGTTTGATTTTTTATGGCGACCGTTTCGGATCTTAGCAAAGGAAACTTCATGAGATATAATGGTGAACTCATGCAAGTAGAAGAGCTACAGCATCGCACACCTGGAAATCTCCGTGCGTTTTATCAAATTAAAATGCGCAATGTTCGCAATGGTAAAATTGCTGAACATCGTTTCCGTCCTGGAGATGACGTGGAAATTCTTCGTGTTGAGACAAAAGAATATCAGTACCTCTATGCCGACGGTGACAGTCTGGTATGCATGGACAACAATACCTTTGATCAGGTCTATATTGACAAGAAATTATTGGGCAACTCTGTGAATTTTATCAAGGAAGGCGTAACACTTCTGATTGCTTTTGAAGACGGCGAGAGCGCCATCACTGCAGAGCCACCAAATCATGTCATCATGGAAGTACAATACACTGAGCCCGGTATGCAGGGCGACACTGCAACACGTACTCTAAAGCCTGCAACACTTGAGAATGGTGTTGAAATACGTGTACCCTTATTCGTCAACACTGGCGATAAAATTAAAATTCAGGCAGCGACGGGTGAATATGTTGAACGCGTAAAGGAATAAGCTATTTATGAGGAAGGCTAAAGCACCTACAAAAAAAGAAAATTCTCCTTCTCGTGCCATACTGGAGCCCGAGGTAAAAAATCAAGCAATGAAAACATCTGAAATTAGAGACTTAATAGATTTCATCTCCAAGTCAGGCCTGAACGAAGTGAATATCGAGACGAAGGAGCTTAAGCTAAGTATCAAACGTGAACCAGATCAAAAGGTATTTAAATCGAGTCCTATTGTTACTCAGACTGCCCTGCCGCTGAGCACTCAACCCGTCACATCGCCAGCCTTAACTTCTCAAACAAATAAATCTGAAACGCCCTCTGCCGCAGCCGCTTCAACCCGGACGCTGGAGGTCCGGTCTCCAATGATTGGTACGTTCTATCGGTCGGGCAATCCCGATACTCCGCCCTTCGTTTCGGTCGGCGATAAGGTAACCAAGGGTCAGGGCGTCTGTATCATTGAAGCAATGAAACTATTCAATGAAATCGAATCGGAAGTTTCTGGAACCATCGTAAAAGTAATGGTTGAAAATGCTTCGCCTGTTGAGTATGACCAGGTACTTTTTCTCGTCGAGCCAGACTAATTGATGGCTGAGCAAATTGTTTGTTGCCATCCCTTCCATTTAAACTGACATCTGTGTTCAAAAAAATATTAATAGCCAATCGCGGTGAAATTGCTCTACGGGTCATTCGTACATGCCGCGAAATGGGTATCAAGACGGTTGCAGTATATTCTACTGCAGACCGTGAAAGTCTTCACGTAAGGTTTGCAGATGAAGCCGTGTGTATCGGCGATGCGCCCAGTAAAGATTCGTATTTGAATATTCCCCGCATTATTTCCGCCGCTGAAATTACCAATGCCGATGCCATTCATCCCGGCTATGGATTCCTTTCGGAACGCGCCGAGTTCTCCGCCATTTGTCATGAATATGGAATAAAATTCATTGGTCCAACCCCTGCAATGATCAATGCCATGGGCGACAAGGCGACGGCGAAGGATACTATGAAAAAAGCTGGCGTTCCAACCATCCCTGGCTCGGAAGGTCTACTCGACTCGATCGAACAAGGAATCACACTTGCTAAAGAGATCGGCTATCCCGTTATCGTGAAGGCCACTGCCGGCGGTGGTGGAAAAGGTATGCGCGTCATCACTCAGGAATCTGAATTCAAGAAAGCCTGGGATGACGCGAAACGTGAAGCCAGTGCTTCCTTTGGTAATGACGGTCTGTACCTTGAAAAATTTGTAGAAGAGCCGCGTCATATAGAGATACAGGTCATGGGAGACCAGTATGGCAAGGTGTGTCATTTGTCCGAAAGAGATTGCTCAATACAAAGGCGTCATCAAAAGCTGGTAGAGGAAACCCCCTCCCCTGCCCTCAATCAGGAGCTGCGTGAAAAAATGGGAGAAGCTGCAGTCAACGGAGCGAAAGCGATTAATTATGAAGGTGCCGGTACAATAGAGTTTCTGGTTGATAAGCACGGAAAATTTTTCTTCATGGAGATGAATACCCGTATTCAGGTAGAGCATCCCATCACGGAAGAGGTTACAGATTACGACCTCATCAAGGAACAGATTAAGGTCGCTGCCGGCGTACCAATTTCAGGTACTAATTATTTCCCCAAGATGTTTGCGATGGAGTGCCGGATCAATGCGGAAGATCCAGCCAATGGATTTCGTCCGTCGCCTGGAAAGATCACGAACCTGCATATGCCTGGTGGTCATGGCGTGAGGATTGATAGCCATGTATATGCTGGCTACACAATACCACCAAATTACGACTCGATGATTGCAAAGCTGATCATCACCGGGCAGTCTCGTGAAGAAGTGATTACACGGATGAAACGCGCGCTTCAGGAATTTGTAATAGAAGGAATCAAAACAACTATACCCTTCCACATCAGCCTGATGGACAACGTAACATTCCGCTCGGGTAAATTCACTACAAAGTTTTTGGAAACTTCATTCGATTTCAGCCAGTTAACGAAGTAGCTGTTTCGGGCGTCGTTACCATTCATATAATGTATTCAGTCAACGGTATCTTTCTCGATATCCTTTTCTATTTCTTTACTATTTTCAAAATAATATCGGTGTTAAGCTAACCTTTATCATTTTGAAAAGAAGAAATTTTGTTCAACTCGCAGGGATGGGCGTAGGATCAATGGTGCTGCCGTTTCCAATACACGGTCGTCCCATCCCCATTGAAGCATTGCTGGAATCTCCACTAAGTGTGACGGAAAAGAAACATCTCGCGGATATTGCGCTAAACACTGCAAAGTCATTGGGGGCCACGTATACCGATATTCGCATAGGGCGTTACCTCAACCAGTTCATTACTACTCGGGAGAGCAAAGTTCAAAACATAGTAAGCTCCGAATCTTTTGGTGCTGGCATCCGCGTTATCGCCAATGGAACGTGGGGATTTTCAGCCACGAACACCGTGTCGGTCGATGGGATAAAGAAGGCAGCACAGCAGGCGGTCGCAATTGCCAAAGCAAATTCCAAATTTCAGAAGGAGCCGGTAAGGCTGGCACCATCGAAGGGCTACGGTGAGGTATCCTGGAAAACGCCAATACAAAAAAATTCATTTGAGGTCGGTGTCGCTGAAAAGACAGACTTGTTGTTAAGAAGCAATGCGGCGGCCATTGACAACGGTGCGTCATTCGCGGCCTCAAACCTCTTCCAGGTAAATGAACAAAAGTATTTTGCCTCTACTGAAGGTTCGTATATAGATCAGGACATACACCGCATCTGGCCGACTTTTACGATCACTGCGATCGACAAGGCTGCGGGACAATTTAAAACACGTCAGGCACTGAGCGCGCCGATGGGAATGGGGTATGAGTATATGGTCCCTAAAAAAGAAGATAAATTGCAGGGCCCAGCCGGAATTGTTTTCTATCGCAACAGTTATGACATGGTGGAAGATGCAATTCTTGCTGCCAAACAATCAAAGGAAATGCTTACCGCAAAATCTGTCGAGGCTGGCAAGTATGATCTTGTCCTGGAACCGAACCATCTGGGTCTCACGATTCACGAATCAGTAGGGCATCCGTTAGAGCTTGATCGCGTACTTGGGTACGAGGCCAATTATGCAGGCACAAGCTTCGCCACACTGGATAAGTGGAAGACTGGCAAATTTAACTATGGCAGCAAAATGGTTAATATCTTCGGTGATAAGGTTCAGGCCGGGTCCCTCGGGGCCGTCGGTTACGACGATGAAGGCGTAAAATGCAAGCAATGGGATTTGATCAAGGACGGTGTGCTGGTCAATTATCAGGCTATACGCGACCAGGTTCATATACTGGATCAACAGGAATCACACGGTTGTTGTTACGCGCAGAGCTGGAGCGACGTGCAATTCCAAAGAATGCCAAATGTTTCTCTTGCACCCGGGAAGGAACCGTATTCATCCGACCAAATGATCCGCGATGTTGAAAAAGGTATTTTCATTGCTGGCCGCGGGTCATATTCAATCGATCAGCAGCGCTATAATTTTCAGTTTGGCGGGACCGTGTTTTATGAGATAAGGAACGGTGAGATCGCGGGTATGCTAAATGATGTGGCATATCAATCAAACACACAGGAATTCTGGAACAGCTGTGCGAAAATATGCGACGAAACAGATTATAGACTTTTCGGGTCGTTTTTCGATGGCAAAGGCCAGCCGTCTCAGGTGAGCGCCGTTTCCCATGGAAGTTCTACCACAAGGTTTAATGGCATAAATGTGATTAACACAGGGAGAACGTTATAAAATTCTTAAATGAGAAGAAGAGATTTTATCCAGTTTGCCGGACTTGGAGCTGGCGCGATGATGTTTCCGCTCTCGACAATCGGAAATAATATTCCACCTGAGGCGCTGCTTGCCCCGGGGCTGGATGTTGCGGACAAAAAGAGGCTCGCAGACATCGCCTTAAACACTGCCAGGTCAAATGCCGCCACCTATGCCGACGTACGCATAGGAAGGTATTTGAATCAGTTTGTTACAACCCGGGAGAACAAGGTCCAGAATGTAAGAAACACCGAATCATACGGCGTTGGAGTCAGGGTGATTGCAAACGGAACGTGGGGATTCGCGTCAACAAACGAGGTTACCCCCGACGGTATTAAAAAGGTTGCTGAACGCGCGGTACAGATAGCGAAGGCAAATTCGAAATTTCAAAAGGAGCCAGTCAAACTTGCGCCTGCTACGGCTTACGGTGAGGTGTCCTGGAAAACACCGCTGACAAAAAACGGATTTGAAGTATCCATCAAAGAGAAAGTTGACCTCCTGTTAAATGCCAATGCTAAGGCAATGGAAAAGGGAGCGAGCTTCATCAATAGCATAATTTTTCTGGTTAACGAACAGAAATACTTTGCCTCAACAGAGGGCTCTTATATTGATCAGGACATTCATCGAACATGGCCGAACTTTTCGGTCACGATGATTGACAAACAGTCGGGGCAGTTCAAGAATCGCTCTGCATTTAGCGCACCCGTAGGTATGGGATACGAATATCTGGACGGAAAGGCAGAAGATAAAATAAAAGGTCCTGGTGGGACGATACTATATAAAAACTCATATGACATCGTTGAAGATGCGGTGATGGCTGCGGAGCAGGTGAAAGAAATGATTGCCGCCAAGTCCGTCGAGCCAGGAAAGTATGATCTCGTGCTGGAACCATCTCACCTCTGGTTAACAATCCATGAATCCGTTGGACATCCAACGGAGCTTGACCGTGTACTTGGATATGAAGCAAACTATGCAGGTACCAGCTTTGCAACCCTGGATAAACTGAAGTCAAAATTTCAATACGGTAGCACACTGGTGAATTTCGTAGCTGACAAGCTTCAGCCAGGCTCACTGGGTGCAGTGGGATATGATGACGAAGGTGTTAAGTGCAGACAATGGGATCTTGTTAAAGATGGTGTTCTCAAAAATTTTCAGGGTATTCGTGACCAGGTGCATCTCCTGGGAGAAAACGAATCTCACGGCTGTTGCTATTCACAGAGTTGGAGGGACGTTCAGTTCCAGCGCATGCCCAATGTATCGCTGTTACCCGGAAAGCAACAGCTTACACCTGAGCAGATGATTAGTGACGTCGAAAAAGGAATCTATATCGTTAAGGATGGATCATTCTCGATCGACCAGCAGCGCTATAATTTTCAATTTGGAGGAGTGCTGTTTTTCGAGATCAAAAATGGAAAAATTGCAGGAATGCTGAAAGACGTTGCATACCAATCCAATACAACGGAGTTTTGGAACTCCTGCGCACAGATCTGCGACGAGCGCGACTATCGATTAAATGGAGCCTTTAATGATGGAAAAGGACAACCGCCTCAGGCAAATGCGGTATCGCATGGTTCGGCAACCTCGCGTTTCAATGGAATAAACGTAATCAATACCGGCAGGACCCTATAAGCCATCATTACTTTATCTTACGACCAGCGGTCGATTAACAAACATAAATATTCTCACCATGGCAATATTTTCATTTGAAGAATCAAAAAAACTACTGCAGAAGGTACTTGCCTTCGCGAAGGCGGATGATTGCGAGATAAATCTCAACGGCGTCAACGGTGGGAATATACGCTATGCGCGCAATAGCGTTTCCACCGCGGGTGAAAATAGTGACGTTACGCTCGTCGTTCAGTCAAACTTTGGCAAGAAGTCAGGCGTTGCCACAATCAATGAATTTGATGACGCTTCGCTGCAAAAGGTTGTAAGAAGAGCCGAGGAGCTTGCACAGCTTGCGCCAGAAAACCCAGAGTTCGTAGGACCGCTTCCGCAACAAACTTATGGCCAGTCGAGAACGTACGTGGAAGCTACGGCAAAGATCACTCCCGATTATAGGGCGCAGGCCGCAGCAGATAGTATCAATCCCGCCATTGCAAAAGACGTGGTCGCCGCGGGGTATCTCGAAGACTCAAACAGCTTTGCAGCGATGATCAACTCGAAAGGATTATTTGCCTACAACAAGTCTACCGGAGTTGACTTTACGGTTACGATGCGATCAAGCGACGGCACCGGCTCCGGATGGGTTACCAGGAATTTTAATGACGTAAAAAAACTCAACACCGCCGAGGCTTCCGCCGTTGCCATCGACAAAGCTTTACAATCCAGGAACGCCAAAGCAATTGAGCCTGGTAAGTACACAGTAATATTAGAGCCTGCGGCTTCCGCAGAACTTATCAGGAACATGCTATTCGCAATGAATGCACGCACCGCTGACGAGGGTCGCAGCTTTATGTCAAAAAAAGGGGGCGGTACAAAGCTCGGAGAGAAGATCATGGACGAGCGCATCACGCTCTATACCGATCCCACAAATGAGGAGGTTCCCGCCGCACCCTGGACTGGCGATGGACAGGCGCGCAAGAAAATGGACATCATCAAAAATGGCGTAGTAAGTAATTTGTTTTACGACCGTTATTGGGCAACGCAGAAAAATGTTGAACCTGTCCCCTTCCCCGGTAATGCGATTATGGAAGGAGGGAATGTCTCGCAGGAAGATCTGATAAAGGACACAAAAAAGGGAATTCTTGTAACACGGTTTTGGTATATCCGGGCTGTTGATCCTCAGACGCAATTGTATACCGGACTAACCCGCGATGCAACATTTTTCATCGAAAACGGGAAGATAAAACATCCGATCAAAAATTTCAGGTTCAATGAAAGCCCTGTGATCATGCTTAACAATGTCGAGACGTTAGGCCGCCAAACCCGCGTGGATGTTTCGGGAGGTGGAGGCGGCACTGGTGGAACAAGCTTCCTACTGCCCGTAATGAGAATCAGAGATTTCACATTTACAAGCCTTTCAGATGCCGTATAAGCTTAACTTCACTATAAAATACACGGAGGATATAAACTTGTTAAGGAGTTATCTCAACTCCCGCAATTTTAGGTATTTCCACTATGGAAATGTTTTGGATATTGCCCATCAATCTCATTTTTCACTCATTAACCGCCAAAAACTTGAAAAGACGTGATTTCCTTTACCTAACGGGGATGGGCTCCACCGCGGCAATGCTCGCGGGCATTCCGGGCATGGGCCATTCCATTCCACCGGAGAAAGCCCTGGAACAAATTGATGTTGCTTTAAAGAAGCGACTTGCAGATGTCGCGCTCAACGCCGCGCGCGCCAAGGGTGCAACCTATACTGATGTTCGTATTGGCAGATACCTTAACCAGTTCGTTGTCACGCGCGAAGAAAAGGTGCAAAACATCGTAAACACAGAGTCTTATGGCTTGGGTATCCGTGTTATCGCAAACGGCGGATGGGGTTTTGCTGCAACAGACAAGATGGATAATGATGGCATCGCGAAAGCCGCTGAGCTCGCAGTCGCAATAGCGAAGGAAAATTCAAGGTTGTTAAGCGAGCCAGTTCGGCTTGCGCCACAAAAAGGATATGGTGAAGTAAGCTGGAAGGCGCCCATTGAAAAAAACGCGTTCGAGGTCCCGATGAAGGAAAAGGTAGACCTTTTGCTGAGCGTCAATGACGCCGCCATGAAGGGCGGTGCGAACTTTATAAACTCATTCCTGTTCATGGTCAATGAACAGAAATATTTTGCGTCCACGGATGGATCCTACATAGATCAGGACATTCACCGCATCTGGCCGACATTTTTCATTACCAAAATTGACGCCGCTACCGGGAAGTTTGAGACACGCAACGCGCTTAGCTCACCCATGGGGATGGGTTACGAATATCTCAATGCAAGGCCGGAGGATAAGATCAAAGGCATCACAACCCTATACAAAGGCAGGTACGACATGCTTGAGGACGCAAAGTCCGGTGCTGCCCAGGCTGGTGAAAAGTTAAAAGCAAAATCCGTAGAGGCTGGAAAGTATGATCTGATTCTTGATCCCTCGCACCTTTGGCTTACCATCCACGAATCAACGGGTCATCCAACCGAACTGGATCGCGTCCTCGGATACGAGGCCAACTTCGCGGGCACGAGCTTTCTTACCCTTGACAAATGGCAATCCAAGAAATTCAATTATGGAAGCAAGATTGTAAACATCTTCGCTGACAAGACGCGGATAGGTTCGCTCGGCGCTGTAGGATATGACGACGAAGGAGTTAAGTGCGGACAATGGGATGTGATCAAAGACGGAACACTTGTTAACTATCAGGCTACACGCGATCAGGCCCACATAGTGGGGTTAGATGCATCTCAGGGTTGCTGTTACGCGGACAACTGGAGCAGTGTGCAGTTTCAACGAATGGCAAACATCTCGCTTCAGCCGGGCAAGCAAAAGAAAAGCATTGACGATCTGATCAAAGACGTTAAGAAAGGTATTTATATCATCGGGGACGGCTCATTCTCGATTGATCAGCAACGATATAACTTTCAATTCGGCGGACAATTGTACTATGAAATTAAAGACGGAAAAATCGCCGGCATGTTAAAGGATGTCGCTTATCAATCAAATACACAGGAATTCTGGAATTCTTGCGTTGATATTGCCGACCAGAATGATTACCGGCTAGGCGGCTCTTTCTTTGATGGCAAGGGCCAGCCCTCCCAGAGTAGCGCCGTATCCCACGGATCCTCAACAACACGTTTTAACGGAGTAAATGTCATTAACACCGCACGAAATATCTGATTAAGCCATGCCAATTTTAACTAAAGATGAATGCAATGCACTGCTTAAAAAAGTACTCAGCTACTCTAAAGCAGACGAATGCGAAGTAAACCTGACCGGATCGGACAGTGACAATATCCGTTACGCGAGAAACGCAGTATCAACAAGCGGCAGCATAAGCCAGACTAGCCTAGTGGTCAGCTCAAGTTTTGGGAAAAAAAGTGGAGTAGCTACTATTAATGAATACGACGACGTCTCATTAGAGAAAGTTGTAAGACGTGCCGAAGAACTGGCAAGGCTTGCCCCTGAAAATCCTGAATATGTTCCCTTTCTCGGACCGCAAACTTACCTTGAAAGTAAAACATTTCTGGAAACTACGGCAAAAACAACTCCCGGGGTACGCGCTGACCTCGTTGGCAAAAGTCTGGAAATCGCAAAAGGAAGGAAGACCATAGCTGCCGGCTTCCTGGAAAGCGTAACTGGTTTCGCTTCGATGATGAATTCAAAAGGACTTTTTGCCTACAGCACTTCGACGAATGTAAATTTTTCTGTGACCGCAAGAACGCAGGATGAAAAGGGATCTGGTTATGCGACGCGTGGATACAACGACATCCGTAATCTGGACACCGCCAAAGCCACTCAAATTGCCGCGGACAAAGCGTTAAGATCCGCCACCGCCAAAGCCATTGAACCCGGGAAGTATACGGTGATTCTGGAGCCAACAGCCGCTGCTGTTCTTCTCGAAAATATTTTCTTCGGTCTCGATGCGCGCCAGGCTGATGAAGGAAGAAGCTTCCTTAGCAAGCCAGGTGGAAAAACCAAATTAGGGGAGAAGCTGGTAGACCAAAGGGTTACGATATATTCAGATCCGCAAAACGCAGAACTTCCGACCAGTCCCTGGAACGCTGATGGAAGGCCTCAGGAGAAAGTTACCTGGATTGAAAAGGGTGTTGTTAAGAATTTAACTTACTCGCGGTATTGGGCGGAAAAGTCAGGTGTTAAAGCTGTGCCTGCGCCAGACGGCGTTATCATGGAAGGTGGCACTAAATCCCTTGAAGAATTAATAAAGGGAACGAAGAAGGGAATTTTGGTCACCAGGTTATGGTATATAAGGCCGGTCGATCCGCAAACACTCTTGCTTACCGGGCTTACACGGGACGGTACCTTTTACATTGAGAATGGAGAAATCAAATTCCCCATCAAAAATTTTAGATTCAATGAAAGTCCAGTGATCATGCTAAACAATCTGGAAGAACTTGGTAAACCGGAACGGACTGTCAGTGTTGAGTCGAATGCCAATTATCTCATTCCGCCAATGAAGATTCGTGACTTTACTTTCTCAAGTCTCTCTGATGCCGTTTAGGATCAGCTAAAAATTTAAAAGTAAAGAAGCCATGTAGCGCTGTCGGTAAATAAATATAAACACATCCGACAGCGCTGCTGCGATTTTCAACCCTGACGTTACAACTTGCACTGATTTTTTCCTGAATGCCGGATCAAAATAAATTTTTCTTTACCCGTCTTCAATATGAATCCGGGGATTGGGACGTCGATCAACGCATGCCTGCAAATCTTCTCAATTCGCTAATTGAATACACTACCCTGCCCGTTGACACCGAGGAAAATATTCTTCCTTTACATAGCACCGAAATTTCGAGAAGTCCTTTTTGCTACCTCAGCGGCCACAAGTTGGTGGAATTTACCGTGGAAGAGGGGAAAAATTTTGAGCGTTACGTTCGTAACGGCGGATTTGTATTTGTGGACGATTGCAACCATGATATTGACGGCTTGTTCTCAAAATCATTTGAAGTACAAATGGAACGGATTTTCGGGTCAGCCGCGTTAAAGAAAATCCCGAATAACCATTCCTTATACTCTATTTTTTTCAAATTCGACGGGCCACCGACAACATCACAGGAACTAAATGGTTGGGGCGATGACCTCGTCCATGACTATCTCAAAGCGATAGAGATCGGTGGTAGAATCGGTGTGCTTTTTAGTAACAAGGACTACGGCTGCGAATGGGACTACGATTTCAGGAACAAACGATTCTATAAGATCGATAATACTCGTTTCAGCGTAAACATCGTGATGTATGCTCTTATGCGCTAGGCCCATGATAGCGTCGGAAGCAAAATTATTAACAGAACTATGACAGAGGATCTCGAAAGGACAGCCAACGCGGCGCAATTGATCATCACCCGCCTTAACGCGCTGAAACAGGAGATTAAAAAAGTGATTGTAGGCCAAGAGGAGGCCATTGACCAACTCTTGATTGCGTTCCTTGCAGGCGGCCACGCCTTACTTGAGGGTGTTCCCGGCCTCGCCAAGACGTTGATGATACGAACACTCTCTGACGCCATCGACCTTCAGTTTCGAAGAATTCAATTCACACCGGATCTAATGCCTTCCGATATTATTGGCACTGAAATTCTCGAAGAGGATCACGCCACAGGAAAAAGATTTTTTAGGTTCAATAAAGGTCCGCTGTTCGCCAACATTGTTCTTGCCGATGAAATCAACAGGACCTCGCCGAAGACACAAGCAGCATTGCTTGAAGCGATGCAGGAATTCGAGGTGACCTACGCGGGCACAACATATCCACTTGAAAGACCTTTCTTTATACTGGCCACGCAAAATCCAATTGAGCAAGCCGGAACATTCCCTTTGCCTGAGGCGCAGCTTGACCGTTTCCTGTTGTATATCCGAATACAATATCCAACTGCCGAAGAAGAACGGTCTATTTTGCAACAGACTACCGGAAAAATCAGACCCACTATTAGCAAAGTCATTGATGGTAAAGAGGTCATGCAAGCGCAACAGCTTGTCAGGGAGGTGCACATCAATAGCGAAATGATTGATCTTGTGAGTCGTATCGTAAGGGCTACACGTCCAGGAAACAGTGAGGTAGCCTATGTTAATGAATGGGTACGTTGGGGTGCCGGACCACGTGCGGGTCAGGCAATGATTCTCACAGCAAAAGCGCGGGCGCTGCTACGTGGAAATTTTTCCGTTCTTCTTGAGGATATTCACCGCGTGGCATACCCGGTATTGCGCCACCGCATCCTGATGAACTTCCGCGCTGAAGCTGACCGCATTACCACTGATCAGGTGACAGCAAAATTGATTGAAAAAATTACACTGTCGAAAGGCAGTACTCCTGGATGAATACACAGATCAGAGACTTGTTAAGGCCTGAGATCCTTCACACGGTTTCCGGTCTCGAATTGGTCGCGCGAATCGTGGTTGAAGGTTTCATGAGCGGAAGTAATCGTAGTCAAAGCATTGGCGCGGGTCAGGAATTCAGCCAGTATCGCAGCTACGAACCTGGTGATGACCTGAGACAATTGGATTGGAAGATGTACGCAAGATCTGCACGCTACTTTATCAAACAGGCGGAGATAGAGACAAACATCACTGTTAAGTTCATTGTGGATGCAACCCGGTCAATGGCGTACAGTGAAAATTCCATTTCGAAGCTTGATTATGCCAAAGTGCTTACAGCCGCCCTTGCGTATCTGGCGCGGAAACAGAGCGATACGTTCGGCCTCTTCGCGGTCAACGATCTGGAGGTCAAAATAGTGCAGCCGCGCTTTGAACACCAGCAATACATGCGCTTCCTCCATGCCTTGATACAGTTGCAGGGCGACGGAAAATTCCAACAAGGTCATGCCCTCGAGGCCGTCTTTGACCACCATGGAAAAGAAATGATCATCTTTTTTTCAGATCTGTACGACGACTCAGACGATTTATATCGTTTCATCTCGCGATTAAAAACGCCGCGGAACGAAGTCATTGTATTTCATATCATGGGCCAGGAGGAAAAGAATCTTGAATTTAATGGATCGTTCATTTTTCAAGATCTGGAATCACGAGCTAATGTTAGGGCAGATACCAATTTGCAGAAAAAACACTACACTGAACGCCTTCAAAAGTGGCTGCACGCCTCGAAGACATGGATGCTTGAAAAGCAAATAAGTTATCATCTCGTTTTAATGCAAGACCGTTTTGAACAGGTTCTTCGCGATTTTCTAAAAATTCGAAAAACATTGGTACGGTGATGGGTTTCACAACGCCGATATGGTTATGGGGCCTCCTGGGATTAATGGTACCAATTGGGATTCACCTGTTAAGCCGAAGGGAAAACAGAATTATCAAATTAGGCAGCATCCGTCACCTCGACAATTCCATCACCCAGCAAGCACTGACCATCCGGCTCAATGAGTGGATATTGCTGGCCTTAAGATGTGCCTTGATCGGTTCGGTGATATTATTCCTCAGCGAATTTCACACCAACGCAAAAAAAAACAAAGAGAATTGGTTGGTGATCGAATCTGGTATGGAGCGTGACATTGCGTTGAAAACACTGATTGACAGCCTGACCCGTGATGGTTTTGAAATCAAAGAACTTCGAAGTGGGTTTCCTGCCGCGTCATCGACACAAGCAGACTCATCGATAAACTATTGGCATCTTGTTGAATCAATCGGCAATGGTGGCGTTGAGAGCGCGGTCGTTCTTTCGTACAACCGGGCAACAGGGTTCCGCGGTAAGCGAGTAGCGCTTCCTTCAAACGTTACATGGATAGCGAAAGAACCGGAGCCGGCGAAATTTCAGTTGCAGAAAGTCCTCTACAAGGATGACTCCATAGCCATCAGAAGTGGAAACTCTAAAAGAAATGAAACCTCCTTTGTAGATGAAGTGATACCCTCTGATCCCCCCGGCAATTCGATTAGTCCCGTACGGCCCGATACAATATCGATAACGATCGTGAAAGACGAAACATACGATCATGACATCAATATTTTTCTCGCTGCTTTGAACGCGGGGAGCAATAATCGTTTTGTACGCGTCATTTATAATATCACTAGTCCGGACAAGTTATCGGCCAGCGAAGATGGTTCCTGGACGATCTGGTTCTCTGAGTCACCCCTGCCAGCGAAAAAATCATCCAACATGATTTATCTGTCTGTAAAGGCAGATCCGAATTCCCCACTGTTTGTAGAAAGCATCGGCTGCTATCCAGGCAAAGAATGTTGGGCCATCACAAAAAGGTTGAACAGTGAGACGGCGCTGGAGCATCAATTGCCAGTAGAACTTTTTTCTCTACTTACCCGCAGCACGAAGGAAAAATATAAGCATGCATTGATGGTCAAGGACCAGAGGGTTCTTCCTGAGAAAATGAATTGGTCTGACGTGGCAAGTGCATCCATTGCTCCGCAACCTCCCAATCATCAACCCGATAACTGGGTCATATGGGTGGTACTTTGCCTTCTATTCGCAGAACGGGTAGTGGCATTTAAGCGCAATCAATGAAAGAAGCCGAGGTTAAATATCGCCTTCAAAGAACAACGCAGAAATATCTGGTGCTACGGCTTATTGCCGCAGTGCTATGGTGCCTCTGTGTAATAGTTACTTGTCTCGCAGTTGGTCAACTCCTTTCTTTACCCATAAAAATTTCATGGTTTACCGCGCTATCGCTTAGCGCTGCGTTCCTGGTCTTCCAAAGCATCAGGACTAAAATCTTTAGCATCACGCAGGGCCAAATGATGAGCTTTATCAACAGACAATACCCGGAATTGGAAGAGAGCACCGATTTGCTTCTCTCTGAAGATCATTTGCTAACATCCCTTCAGAGATTACAGAAGGAGAAAAGCTCGAAACGATTCGAACTACTATATCCAACGCTTAGACTACCTGTAAGATTGGTTTGGCCATTGGCAATGCTTGCCGCCACGGTTGTCATCGCTGCCATCCTGTTGTATTTTTTTCGTACACGCACTGCTGACATAAGTGCATTCCATGTGTTGGCAAAAAAAGAATCGCCTGTATCGGCTGCAGTATCCGGTTTGAAGAATATTAAGGTGGTGACACTGCCGCCGCGGTACACGGGTCTTCAGAGCAAAGAACAAGAACATTTTAACCTCAATATCCCTGAGGGGACAATTGTTGCGTGGGAGATATCTTTCACAGGTAAAATTAATGACCCGAAACTGATATTCAACGGCAAAGACACCCTGGAAATGGGCCCATCGGGCAAATACCAGTTTAAAGCAAAAAGCACTTTTTTTACCTCCGGCTTTTATCAATTGACATGGAGAAACACACATGGCAAGCGGAAATTTTCAGATTATTTCCAGATAACGGTATCGCCAGACGCACCGGCGGATATTAAGGTTATGGAACTCGATCAGTTTACTGAATTGTCGGCGGAAGATCCCCACACCATTAACCTGAAAACTATCCTCACCGATGACTACGCTCTCCGTGATGCATACATCATCGCAACGGTCAGCAAAGGAAGTGGGGAGTCCGTGAAGTTTCGGGAGGAAAAACTGAGGTTTACTCAACCAGAAAAGTTTGGTGGTAAACTTATTTCAGCGCAACGGCCGCTTGATCTGATTAGTTTGGGCCTTGAACCTGGAGATGAATTATATTTCTACGTCGAAGCCCTGGATTCCAGGTTACCCCACGCGAATAAAAGTCGGACAGAGACGTATTTCATTTCGCTTAAAGATACTTCAGTAATGACGACCTCACTGGATGCTGGCCTTGGCGTTGACCTGATGCCGGAATATTTCAGAAGTCAGAGGCAAATTATCATTGACAGTGAGAAATTGTTAAAGCAAAAAAAATCACTCGTCAGAGAAAAATTTAACGCGCGGAGCAACGAGCTCGGTCATGATCAGAAGGTCTTAAGACTTCGCTACGGAGAATTTCTTGGCGAAGAGTTTGAGTCGTCCATTGGTCCTGTTGCTGGTGTTGAAGAACATCACGAAAACGAGGATATCACTAAGGTTTATGGACACCAACATGATACGGAGATGGAACACGATGCTGTCGAACAACCGGCCGGACGCACTCAGGAAAAAAGTGATTCTGAAACAGACCCATCGAAGGCTTATGCGCATGCGCATGATAGCGAGGAAGAAGCAACTTTTTTCACCCAGTCTATCAGATCTAAATTAAAGGCAGCTGTAACGATCATGTGGGATGCTGAACTACACCTGCGCTTAAATGATCCGCAGAAATCATTGCCATTTCAATACAGGGCGTTGAAGCTTCTAAAGGAAATAAGTCAGGACTCCCGGATATACGTGCACCGAACAGGTTTCGATCCTCCGCCTTTGAAAGAAGAAAAAAGACTTTCAGGTGATCTATCTGAGTTGCGAAATGCTACAGCCAAAGATTATAAAACAACCAACGAGCGTTTTCAAGGCGTCAGGAAGGCGCTTGCGTATCTGGCGAACACAAACCTTACACGAGTTCCGCTAAGCCCTGAAGCGAAGTCAATATTTATCCGTGCGGGCAAAGAATTGTCTTCAATCGCAATCGCGCAACCAGGACGCTATCTGAAAACGCTTTCAATCATAAAGGCCTTTTCCGAAGGTGAGATCTCACAGGCCGATCGACTCGACGCAATTGATAAAATCAGTGCTGCCTTCTACAGCGTACTCCCTGTTGAATCTTATTCGCCACGGGCAGAAAATGAATTACTACATCTAATGGATGAAAAATTCATTGAGAGTATTGACGCACAACCATCTGGGAAAAGGAAATGACAATAGATCCTGTTTTTTCTCCCTGGCTGCTGATATCACTTCTCTCTTTGCTTACCATTTTTTTTCTATGGTTAGAATTGCGCCGTCGCCTGAAATTCATTGTGTGGAGGTGTACTGCCGTCTGTCTTTCAATGATTGCCGTCGCTGCCATCTGCCTGCGTCCAGGCTATTCAGTATCGGTTACAACCAATATTCTTTTATTGACACCTGACTACAATCCATCTGTTGTTGACAGCCTTCTTCGGGCACGGCCTGAACTTGTCACGCGTCAGATTGATGGCGCGACGTCCTACAAGAATTCACAGTTGCTCACCGCAACTGATCTCGAAGCATCCAAACAACAGATTGCAATCATTGCTGGTGAAGGATTGCCAACTTATGCATTAGATGGGGTTGGGGAATTTCAATATTACGGTCCTGACAGTAGAGCGGGCATCACTTTGTTAAACACACCGAACGATATCAGGGTGAATAGAGGTCATACCATCAGCGGCGCATACAATAAGACAAGCGGGGGAAAGGTTACATTTTATTTAGAAAGCCCTGCTGGAAAGGAGGACTCTGTGGACCTGACTTCAATGGAAAATATTTTCAGCCTTTCTTTCACACCAAAGCAAAACGGCAAAATCAGGTATAGACTGACGGTGCTCGATTCCGGAAAAACCTATACCGAACCAATACCGATTTACGTCAACCCTCCCTCCCCTCTCAACATCCTCATTATTCAAGGATACCCAACGTTTGAAGTTCGCTATCTAAAAAATTTTCTACAACGGAGGAATCATTCTATGGCTATCCGCTACCAACTCTCAAAACAAATATTCCGTTATGAATTTGTAAATAGAAAGCCAACCGCGCTCGGGCGCATTTCACCTGACTTACTGAGCCAATATGATCTCCTCATTGTCGACAACGAAGCAATTAATAATTTATCACCTGGCGAACGTTCAGTTATCCGTACTTCGATTGACGCCGGCTTCGGCGTATTAATGTTATTGAATAAAGTGCCACAAGGTGGATTGACTAAAGATATATTTCCGTTTGGAGTGACGTCAGCCAGGCGCGATTCCGCAGTCATTAAAATTGGAAGCACGTCATATACTTTCCCTGCCCTCCCGATTCGTCCGCGGCCAAATCCCGAGATGATTGAAGTCACATCGAATGCCAGTGGAACATTATCAGGCTACTTCCGCGCTCGCAAAGGGCACATTGCATTTCAACTTCTACAAGAAACGTATCGCCTTGTACTGTCCGGCGATTCTTTAGCGTACGGCAAGCTCTGGTCTCCGCTTATCGAGCAGGTTGCGAAAGCACGTGGGAGTCGTTCGGCCATTAGTATTGGCAATCAGTTTCCTTTTTACATCGATGAACCAGTTTCAGTTCGCGTAATCTCCAGGGATGCATCTCCCCGATTGATGGCCGATAGCCTGGCGGTTGCATTGATTGAAGATCCTTTAATCGATGGTGTCTGGACGACAACGATATGGCACAGGATCTCGGGATGGCACACGCTTGCAACAGCAGCAGGCGATTCACTGAATTATTACGTGCCACAAAACACAGAATGGTTAAGCCTTAAAAAAGCAAGACAATTGTTATCAAATCGGAGGGCAAGCAATCATGAACAGGATGAAAGCCAGGTTAGGACTTATGCTGAAAAAAAATACCCTCCCATAATATTCTACTTGATATTCGTTTCCGCGACAGGGTTCCTTTGGCTCGCACCTAAGCTTTAATCACCGGTGCCTCCATCGCTTCGACAAGCGAACCATACCACGCTTCACCATACTTGCGGATAAGAGGATCTTTTAGAAATTTATAAACCGGAACTTTCAATTCATGACCCAGCACGCAGGCAGGGGAACAGATGCTCCACTTGTGATAATTCAATGCTTCGAAATTCTTTTTCTGAGTGACGCGTATTGGATACAGGTGGCATGAAATCGGCTTCTTCCACGCGATCTCTCCGTCGTT
This sequence comes from Chryseolinea sp., assembly GCA_037720155.1. Lineage (GTDB taxonomy): Bacteria > Bacteroidota > Bacteroidia > Cytophagales > Cyclobacteriaceae > Chryseolinea. The sequence continues at coordinate 209,669 of JBBJMI010000003.1, forward strand.
GAATGCGGCCTCAATACCGCATTTCAAAATTCCTTTTTGGTCATAAATCGCATAGACACACTCCCGGCCATCAATTACTGGCGTGCAGAGATCGCCATCATCATCAATTGTATGAGCGCCCTGCTTTTCAATTTCTTCGATGCCGCGAGGACTCAGGTATTTTTTAATCTGTGGGTAAATTTCTTCCAGTATGCCGAGTTCCTCTTGCAAAAGCGGCGCTCCAAAATCGCCCTCAACGCAACATGCTCCTTTGCATTTGTCCAGATTACAAACAAATTCCTTGTCCCGTATATCGTCTGAAACAAGCACCTCTCCAACTTTAATCATAGATGCAAAGATAATATTAATTCGACTCACAATTCCTTAAATGGCATGAAATGCTACGGGCCTATGACCGGGCGAGCCCGCGTGCCTCATGAACCTCTGCACGTAACTGTGCATGTGTTGAACCTTTACTTTAAACCACACCAGTTGGTGAGGAAAAATTGGAACCGAAGGCAATAAGATTTTTGTGCAAATGTTATATGTTTACCATTTACAATCCCCTGCAAGTTGTGCTGAATTATCAGTGATGCGATTGTAACTTACGCCCCTTATGACGGATTATCTAGAGAGCTTGAATGAGCCCCAGTACGAAGGGGTAGTGAATACTGACGGCGCATGTATGCTGATCGCCGGTGCCGGGTCGGGAAAGACGAGAGTGTTGACGTACAGAATCGCCCAGCTCATCAGCAAGGGAGTTGATCCTTTCAACATCATGGCGCTTACCTTTACCAACAAGGCATCGCGCGAAATGCGGGACCGCATTGAAAAAGTTGTTGGACATGACGCCCGCAATCTGTGGATGGGGACCTTTCACTCCGTATTTGCGAGAATATTGAGAGCCGAAGCACATCATCTTGGATACACGAATAATTTTACCATCTACGATACCGACGATTCGAAGACACTGGTTAAGCATATTGTTAAGGAAATGGGCCTTGACGATACGGTATATAAAGCCAGCACAGTTTTCAACCGCATTTCCGCCGCCAAGAATAGTTTGATCAGCTGGCAGGATTATCTCAATAATGCTGAGCTGATGGGAGATGATGCTGCAAATCTTCGACCGGATGTAGGAAAGATATACAGGGCTTATGTGATGAGATGTTTCAAGGCGGGGGCAATGGATTTTGATGATCTGTTGTTCAATACGGACAAACTTTTCAAAGAACACCTGGAAGTGTTAAACAAGTATCAGCACCGCATTCAGTATGTTTTGGTTGATGAGTTTCAGGATACCAACCTTTGTCAGTATTTCATCATTCGCAAGTTGGCAGCGGTGCGACAGAACATTTGTGTTGTAGGTGATGACGCGCAAAGTATCTACGCTTTTCGTGGCGCAGATATCACCAATATTTTGAATTTCGAACGCGACTATCCCGATTTGCGAATTATCAAGCTCGAACAAAATTACCGCTCCACGAAAAACATCGTTAGTGCTGCTAACTCGGTCATTAAAAAGAACCGCGCACAGTTGCCAAAAAATGTCTGGACGGAAAATGAAGACGGTGGACTAATAGAACTCATTAAAGCCGTATCTGACAACGAAGAAGGACGGTTGGTCGCATCATCGATCTTTCAGGAAAAGATGCAACATCAGCTGAAGTTCAGCGACTTCGCAGTGTTGTACCGCACCAATAGTCAGTCACGTGCCATCGAAGAAGCACTGCGGCGGATGAACATTAAATACAAAGTTGTCGGCGGCCTTTCCTTTTATCAAAGGAAAGAGATCAAGGACTTGCTGGCTTATATGCGCTTCACGATAAATCAACAAGACGAAGCGTCATTTCGGAGGATTATAAATCTTCCGAAGCGTGGCATAGGCGACTCAACAGTGGATAAGATCATTGTGGCTGCGAACGACCACGCTATTTCCATCTGGGAAGTGCTGCAACATGCACAATCGTTTATCGGAGGAAGAGCGTCTGCTCCACTCGTAGACTTCGTTGCCATGATTCGTCGTTTTGGGATTGAAGTCGAAAGAAAGGACGCCTACGATGCCGCGTTCGAAATAGCAAAGGGTTCAGGGCTGCTTCGCGAGCTTTATGAGGACAAGACGATCGAAGGCCTTAGCCGGTATGAAAACGTGCAGGAGCTACTGAATGCCATCAAGGAGTTTGTGGATGATCCGGAACGTGAGGAAAAGGGCCTTGGATCCTTTTTGCAGGAAGTGTCGTTAGTCACCGGCCAGGATGAGGACAAGGACAAGGATCCCGACAAGGTTACCATGATGACCATCCACATGGCCAAAGGTTTGGAATTTCGGAATGTCTACATCGTCGGCCTTGAAGAAGACCTTTTCCCGTCCCAAATGATGTTGAGCAATCGAGCCGAGCTCGAGGAAGAGCGCAGGCTATTTTATGTCGCCATCACAAGGGCTCAAAAGAACCTTTTCCTATCCTACGCGCTTACCCGCTACCGCTTTGGACGGCTCAAAAATTGTGAGCCCAGCAGGTTTCTGGATGACGTTGATCAGAGTTTTATCAAGGTGAGCACCAAGTTTGCAGGCCTGGAATCTACCCCGCCGCCTTCGCACTATGCGCGAAACCTGGTTAACGGCATTAAAAAGTCGCTTTCTTCGGCTCCCCCCCTCAAATCAACGAGTTATAAAGTGTCAGCGGATTTCTCGCCGAGCGATACCTCGACCCTCCGGGAGGGAATGAAAGTAGAGCATCCGAAGTTCGGATTCGGCCTCGTTACGCAGATGGATGCCACCGGTGCTGACCGCAAGGCGAAGATAAACTTTGACGATTTTGGAGAGAAGACGTTATTGCTTAACTTTGCTAAACTCAAAATTCATGCATAGAGGTTAAATCACCTCCGGCGGCCCAATGATCCGCCCTTACTTTTTTACACATCACGAACAACACGAAATCAAGCAGCATGCAAATAGGAGAATACAATTCCGCGCGTCCGCTAATTATACTCAAGGAGTACGGACGCAATGTTCAGAAGCTTATCGAATACATCAAAAGTCTCCCCGACATTGAGAAGCGAACTGAGCTGTCATACACGTTGATCGAATTGATCAAGCAACTAACACCAAGCATTAAGGAGCAGCCCGAGAACCCACAGCGTCTCTGGGATGACCTTTACATCATTGCAGATTTTGTACTTGATGTAAACAATCCGTACCCTGTGCCGGAAAGGGAGATACTTTTCAAAAAGCCGATGCGGATGGAGTATCCGAAGAACGACGTAAAATTTCGTCACTACGGAAAGAACATCGAAAAGCTCGTCAAGGAAGCATTAAAGAAGGATGATGCGCAAGAACGCGAAGAATCAATCATCTATCTTGGCAAGCTAATGAAGACCTTTTATGGCAACTGGAACAAGGAGACATTAGATGACTCTGTGATCCTGCGTGATATACAGGCAATGTCCGGCGGTGCGCTCAATATGACTATTGAAAAGGTGAGAGAAGACAATTTGTTTGAGAAGCTCTACAAGGAGCGCAAGAAGGCGCGTCCCCAGGGGCAGGGCGGACAAGTTCAAGGCAACAGTATTCATCCGCCACGCCACACCGGTGGTGGTCAGGGTGGTCAGGGTAATACTCAAGGCGGCGGCGGTCACCGTCCTTTTAACAAAAACAAGAACAACAACTTCCGACGCAGAAGGGATCAATAGTTCCCGCGCCTCTGTTTTTTAAATAATTTTTTTCTTATTGACAATCAATGAGTGTTTTCAAAATTAAAGGTGGAAAGAAGCTGAAAGGCGAAATCATTCCACAAGGTGCCAAGAACGAAGCCCTACAAATCTTAAGTGCAACTGTTTTATCAGCCTCGCCGGTTACAGTACACAATGTGCCAAACATTGTTGATGTCAACAAGCTAATTGATCTCATCCGCGACCTTGGGTCGAAGGTGGAAAAGGTTGGCCCCGAATCTTACAGGTTCACTGCAGATGCCATAAATACAAAGTTTCTGGAAACCGAAGAGTACCGCCGAAAGGCAGCCGCGCTTCGAGGTTCCGTCATGTTACTTGGACCAATACTCGCACGATTTGGAAAGGCCACGATGCCTAAGCCAGGTGGCGACAAGATCGGAAGACGAAGGCTTGACACACACTTTCTTGGCTTCCAAAAGCTTGGCGCCAAATTCAACTTCGATGCGGAAGAGCATCTTTTTCATATTGATGCTTCGGAGCTACGAGGGTGTTATATGCTATTGGATGAAGCGTCCGTTACCGGTACGGCTAACATCATCATGGCAGCTGTCCTCGCAAAGGGCACGACAACAATTTATTATGCGGCATGCGAGCCTTACCTTCAGCAATTGTGTCTCATGCTCAATCGCATGGGTGCAAAGATTAGTGGCATTGGCTCGAACCTCGTCACGATTGAAGGTGTAGAAAAGCTTGGTGGTACGGAGCACACATTGCTTCCCGACATGATCGAGATTGGTAGTTTCATTGGGCTTGCGGCAATGACGCAGTCCGAGGTTACAATCAAAAACTGTCGCGTAGACATGCTTGGTATTATACCCGAAACTTTCAAGCGTCTGGGCATAAAGCTTGAGATTCGCGGCGACGATATTTTCATTCCGTCACAAGAGCGATATGAGATTGAAACGTTTATCGATGGCTCAATTCTTACCGTGTCTGATGCTCCGTGGCCTGGATTTACACCAGATCTTATCAGCATTGTGCTGGTCATCGCTACGCAGGCAAAGGGTACGGTGTTAATACATCAAAAGATGTTTGAGAGCCGACTGTTCTTTGTAGACAAGCTCATCGACATGGGCGCGCAGATTATTCTGTGCGATCCCCATAGGGCCACCGTTATCGGCCTTGAGCGGAAACAACAACTAAAAGGCATCAAGATGTCATCCCCCGACATTCGGGCCGGGGTCTCATTGCTAATTGCTGCCCTTTCCGCCAGTGGCACCAGCGAAATCTCCAACATCGAGCAGATCGACCGAGGTTATCAGAATATTGATACGAGGTTGAGGGCGCTGGGTGCGGATATTGAGAGAGTTAATAACGAGGGGTAAAATAGTTATGAGTTAGGAGTTATTAGTTATGAGTCGGCAACCATAGGCTGATGTGTGCGGCTGGGCTCACGACTGAGAATCGCGATCCGCCTTCGCTTTTGTGGTAATGATGATGCTACGGATTATTTTAAGAAGTTCGGTTGCTCTCTGATGTAGCGGAGTGAAGTTTTCTTGCGAGATAAGTTCTGCCGAGTGTAAGACTTCAAGCCAATATAACGTTTCATCGCATTCCCTTTGAGAAATTGACAGCTTATAGAGGAACTCACGTTGGGAATGCGAATTTAAGGCCTCAATAATGTTTGCTCCGATCGATGTGCCACATCGGGTTAGCTGGTTACTGATTACGAACTCTCTCTTCTCGATGACCAGAGATCGGCACAATTTCACGATCAATACTGCAAATTCAAAACTTTTAATCCTGACAATACTCTTGGCCACTAGCGTTGCATTTCACGTGCTATCTACAATCTCCCGTAGATATACGCATACCAACGGCTCCATATTTTCCTACCAATGCGCGATCATCCTTCCGTCAACCTGGAAAGTAGCACTCTTCAAACGACAAAACACCAACTCATAATTCATAACTTATAACTCATAACTGAATCCGCATGCCCACCGGACAATGATCCGACCCTAAAAACTGATTATACACCATCGCGTCTTCTACCTGGCCGATCAGGCCCTCGTTCACAAGGAAGTAGTCTATCCTCCATCCTGAATTCTTAGCGCGTGCATTGGTCACATAATTCCAGTATGTGTATTTAATCTCTTCGGGATAAAACCTTCGGAACGTATCAACAAAACCGCTTTCAAGCAGGCGGGTAAAATTATCTATTTCGACCTGGGTGTATCCAGCTGAACGGTTGTAATTTTCCTTCGGACGTGCGATGTCAATTGGCTGGTGCGCAACGTTAAGGTCCCCACAAATGATAACTGGCTTTCGTCTTCCCAGCCATTCAGCATACTGCCTGAATTCCTGGTCCCAGCGCGAACGGTAGTCAAGCCGTTGAAGACCGTCTCCGGCGTTTGGCGTGTAAACCGTGACAAGGAAGTAAGTGAGGTATTCGGCGGTGATCACACGTCCTTCCTGATCGTGCTCTTCAATGCCCATATCATACGAAATGCTTAGCGGTTCTTCTTTGCTAAGTATCGCAGTGCCCGAGTACCCTTTTCTCGCCTTCGACGAGTTGACATAAATATGATATCCTGAAAATTCATCCAACGTTGATTTCACTTCGTCATACCCCCCCTTTGTTTCCTGTAAACAAAAAATATCCGGATCCATACTCCTGATATCCTTGATAAAATCCTTTTTAATGATTGACCGGATGCCGTTGACATTCCAGTTAACAAAGTGAAGCGACATAAGCGTTGCGAATAAAAGCTATCCGAGTTAACTCAAAGTTTAGAAACTGGCAATTGAAGTTTATTGAAATACGGAAAACAAAAAGTCCTGCAGCTGATTGATCAGTGCAGGACTTTAAAATATGCTAAAAGGAAGGGTCAGGCCTTCTTGGCCTTGAATTCTTCCTTGATCTTTTCAATATCTACGTTGCGGATCACAGGCTGAAAATTTTGATTCTTCAGCGTTTGACGTCTAATTGCTGATTTAGCCTTGTCTTTGCGTCCTTTTCTTTTCAGTCTGGTAATTGGCATACGTTCAATGTCTTTAAGAAGGCGCAAAAATACGCCAGAATTCTATTTCTGGCAAGGGGTGTAGATAAAAAACAGTAGGAACGTTCAATCGACCCCGGTTAGCCTGCAATGTATTGCCTCCGCAGTGCTCCGGAAGCGACGAAAACGCGAGCGCGAAGTGAGCGGTGGTAACTCAATTCGCTAATCTTTATACATTTGCCAAAATATGGATAAACCCACCTTACCCAAGGGTACACGCGATTTTGGCCCGGAAACGATGGCCAAGAGGCTCTATATACTGGATACCATCCGCAACGTATTTCGGAAATTTGGTTTTCAGCCCCTGGAAACTCCCGCGATGGAAAACCTCTCCACCCTAACTGGCAAATATGGAGAAGAAGGAGATCAGCTGCTATTTAAGATTCTCAATTCAGGTGATTTTCTCAAAGACGCCGATTCTGGCGCGCTTGAAACCAAGGATGCCAGACGCGTCATTCCTCAAATTTCGGAGAAAGGCCTTCGCTATGATCTCACAGTGCCCTTCGCGCGGTATGTGGTGATGAATAGAGGTGAAATTACTTTCCCCTTCAAGCGTTACCAAATGCAGCCGGTTTGGCGGGCCGACCGTCCTCAAAAGGGGCGATACCGCGAATTCTACCAATGCGACGCCGATGTGGTCGGTACGAACTCACTTATATGTGAGGTGGAGATTATTCTTATGATTCGGGAGGTTTTGCAGTGCCTGGGGGTCACAGCGTATACTATCAAAATCAACCATCGCGGTATACTTTCGGGTATAGCGGAAGTTATAAACGCGAAGGAAAACGAGCAGGCATTGTTCACGGCAATCGATAAGCTGGACAAGATCGGGTCGGAGGGTGTGAGAAAAGAGTTGATCCAAAGGGGTTTTGACGAAACCAATGTAACGTCACTGTTTGACATCCTTGACTTAAAAGGCTCAACGATTAATAAGCTTGCCTTCCTTACTTCGCGCTTTGACATGTCCCTGAACGGGAAGAAAGGGTTGCGCGATCTGCAGGAAGTGCTGAACCTTTTGGAATACTTCGGCCAGCAGGATGACCATGTCGAATTCGATGTGTCACTCGCCCGCGGCCTCAGTTATTATACGGGCTGCATTTTTGAGGTTAAGATGGACAACACAGGCCTCGGCAGCGTAAGCGGTGGCGGTCGTTATGATAACCTCACATCTGCCTTTGGTGACAAGGAAAAGCTGTCGGGCGTGGGCTTTTCGTTCGGAGTGGACAGGCTTTATGATTCTTTAGAGACATTAAACCTGTTCCCCAAAAATACTAATGGCGCCGCCAAAGTGCTTATTTGTCATTTCGATGATGCAAGCCAAATTTATGGACTTGATGTTCTAAGCAGACTTCGTTCAGCTGGCATCGCATCAGAGATCTATCCCGACATCGGCAAGATCAAAAAGCAGCTTGAGTATGCAAACAAAAAAAGAATTGCGTACACCCTGGTGATCGGATCCAAAGAAATGGAAGGTGGCTTACTTTCATGCAAAGATCTTCAAACGGGAATTCAGGAGGAGCTTTCAATCGAGCAAATTATCGATAAACTACAGTGATTAAGACGCTCTATTAAATCCAGGTATGGCAGTTCACTTTGTTTCTGACAATCATCTCACGCTGGAGGAATTGTCCACCATATTAACAGGCGATGTTCAGATAAAAATTTCCGAGGCAGCAAAAGAAAAGATCATTCATTGCAGGGAATATCTTGATCAAAAGTTGAGTAAAACAGATGAACCGCTATACGGTATCAATACCGGCTTTGGATCCTTATATAATAGGAACATCTCTAATGACCAGCTGGAAAAGCTTCAGGAAAATCTGGTAAAGTCGCATGCCTGTGGTACAGGGCCTGAAGTGCCTGAGGAGATAGTACGGCTGATGTTGTTTCTGAAAATTCAATCCTTGTCATATGGTTATTCTGGCGTACAGCTTTCAACCGTAGAGCGTCTGGCAGACATGTTCAATAAAAGGGTGTGGCCGCGCATATATGAAATGGGATCACTGGGTGCCTCGGGAGACCTTGCACCTTTAGCCCATCTCACACTACCGTTGCTCGGCCTTGGTGAAGTGAGACACGGCAATAGTATTTTAACTACCACAGCAGTCCAACAACGATTTGGATGGCTGCCATTACATCTTCAAGCAAAGGAAGGACTTGCCTTATTAAACGGAACCCAATTCATGAGTGCCTATGGTATATGGATCACTCACCATGCTCAACGTTTGATTGAGCTTTCGTCAATCGTTGGAGCATTATCGCTGGATACCTTTGATGGCCGGATTGAACCATTCGACGAGGCGGTGCACAATATCAGGCGACACCCTGGGCAAATACGAATCGCAAGTCGAATCAGGGAATTATTGAGCGATAGTGAAATGATCCGGCAAAATAAAAAGCATGTGCAGGACCCCTACTCCTTCCGTTGTATACCGCAGGTGCACGGGGCGAGCGCAGACACTATTGAGCATGTGGCCCGTGTTTTTATCACCGAGGTAAATAGTGTAACTGATAACCCAAACGTCTTCCCCGAGACAGATACAATCATATCATCTGGTAATTTTCATGGCCAGCCACTGGCCCTTGCACTGGACTTCCTCGCCATCGCGCTTGCGGAAATCGGCAGCATCTCCGAAAGGAGGACATATCAGCTAATTTCAGGGGTACGCGATTTACCGAATTACCTTGTTGCTACTCCGGGTATTAACTCCGGTCTAATGATTCCACAGTATACAGCAGCGTCGCTCGTCAGCCAGAATAAGCAGCTTTGCACCCCCGCGTCGGTTGATTCGATCGTTTCCTCCAATGGCCAGGAAGATCATGTAAGCATGGGCGCCAATGCGGCTACAAAAGCGTTGAGGATCGTCGAGAACGTTTATTCCATTCTGGCAATTGAATTAATCACGGCAGCCCAGGCACTGGTGTTCCGGAGACCGCTAAGGACGTCGTCGTTCCTGGAGAATTTTGTGAATACTTTCAGGCAATATGTTCCGTTTATAGAGGATGATCGTGTCTTGTACCTGGACATTAAAAAATCGGAGGAGTTTCTGAAAAGCGAGAATTCAGTTTCATGAACTACACTTGCGCTTTCATATTGCTAGCCATTTTGTTTTTCCGTTTTTCGGCTGAAGCGCAACCCTACGTCAGCGACCTCGGCAGGTTCGAGGTTGATCAGATCAAAGGATGTGCGCCCCTCACGGTAAATGTTGCAATCCGGCCTCCATTTATCTGTAACGGAGCCAATCCGTGCGACATGGATTTTGAAAGTAACAATAAATTCCAGGCGCTTGCGTTTAGTCATACCTATACTCAACCCGGGACATATACGCTGAGGATTTTGTTTCAGACGTCAGGCTTTGATCAGATTACAATCGTCGTAGCACCGAACACGACACCGACATTTGAGATCTACGCGTGCGGCGGGAACGCTGCACAGGTCAACGTGACCGATACGAACTATGATCAATATGTAATCAATTACAATGATGCCAGCCCGGAGGTCGTCGTCCCTTCAGGATCACTTGCAAAAGATACGCATGCATTCGGATCACCCGGACAAAAAACTGTTACCGTCAGGGGAAGGAATCTCGGCGCCGATGACAATTGTAGTGCATCGAATCAAAATGTGATGGCTATGGTAGTAATCCCTCCTCCGTTTATTACCCGACTTCAGGCGCTTGATAACACCAGTTTAAGACTCGACTTCAACGCTCAGCAAAACGTACAGTATAAACTAGAGATCGCTACAAATTCTACCGTGTTCCAACAACTACGAACTATTTATAATGTAACGTCGGAGAACGTGACCAACCTTCGGACAGATGATAATTATTACTGCTTCCGGCTCGGCGCTTTCGATCCTTGTAACAACATAACAGTATACTCAAATGTCATTTGTAGTTCAGACCTTGATGCAGTCGCTCAAAGTGGATTAAACCGACTTACGTGGAAGACTAGCGCAACGGGTATTGGCAGCTATTCAATTAGCAAAACGAATGGTACTCCCCTTGTTGCTACACCGGTTCAAAATAGTCTAGATGACAGCGGCATTATATGTGGCATCAATTACTGCTACCAGCTGACATCTCAGTATGCCAATGGAAGTGAGAGTGTCTCTCTGGAAAAATGCGTTACGGCATTTTCCACACAAGTGCCATCAACCATAGACAACATTTCCAGTGAAGTGGCTGATAACTCGCTGGCGTTGCGCTGGATACAAGATCCCCTTTATAATGCTGCCACTTACAGCATTATAAAGGCAGGTACTGCATTAGGGACGAGCAACACACCAGAATTTACAGATCCCAACTATGACGCCGACGCGCAACTTTGCTACACTATATCGTACACGGATGCGTGTGGCAACGTAAGTCTTGTAAGCTTGCCCGCATGTCCAGTTTATCTCACGGGCAACCTCCAGGAAGACAATACGATTACGCTTTCCTGGAATGCATACTCCGGATGGATCAATGGTGTTGATCATTACGTGGTGGAGAAATATAATGTGCAGGGCCAGCTGTTGCAAAGTTTTAATACAACCACCACTGCGCTCGTCGATATCGAAGAGGACCCCGACAATCAGACCTACGTATACCGCATCGTCGCGTTTGCCACGGAGGCGGGCGTTTCCGAATCGATATCTAACGAAGTGATCATTAAAAAGTCGCCAAACTTGTTTCACCCAAATGCATTCACGCCTAACGGGGACGGGCTGAATGATACGTTTAAAGTATTTGGCCAGTACACCTCCCAGGTCGAATTCAAAATCTTTAACCGGTGGGGCGAATTGTTGTTTTTCACAACGGACCTTAATGAGAGTTGGAATGGCACCTCTAAGGGCAACGCCATGCCTGAGGGGACTTACGTTTTCCGCGCATACCTGACCGACCTCACCGGCGAAACATCAGAGAGATCGGGCAATATTCTGCTACTCCACAAACGCTAGAGTAGCTTTTCCCCCACACACCTTATCTAAACAGTACCGACTCTTGACTCATGACTACTCATGACTCATGACTGACTTTTAATTATCTTTGAGCCTCAACTTAAAACGACCTCCGACTATGTTCGATATGATGAAGATGATGGGCAAGTTGAAAGAAGTTCAGGCCCGTATGAAAGAAGCGCAGGATAAACTGGGTGACATTAGAGTTTACGGTGAATCTGGCGCAGGGCTTGTGAAGGTTACTGTTAGCGGAAAAAAACAACTGCTTGCTGTTGACGTCGATCCGTCTTTATTAAAGGGCGATGATAAGATAATCCTTCAGGACCTGATCGTTGCTGCCGTAAACAAAGCTAATGATGAAGCAGAGCTAGCCGCAAAAGAAGAAATACGCAAAAGCACTGATGGTTTTTTACCCAACATCCCCGGATTGGATTTTAGTGGCATGATGGGATGAGCCGAACGGCGATCGTCATTCTTAATTATAACGGCGAGGATCTTCTACGCCGCTTTCTTCCACTCGTCATAGAACACTCTCCTGATGCAACCATTATTGTTGCAGACAATGCTTCAACTGATCAGTCTATTTCATTGGTGCGTGATCATTTCCCTGACGTAGGTCTCATTCAGCTCGATGCCAACTACGGTTATTGCGGCGGCTACAATCGCGCGCTGAGTCAGGTTAGCGCTGACTATTATGTTTTATTAAACTCCGATGTGGAGGTAACATCACATTGGTTGGTACCCATGCAGAGACGGCTCGATCAGGATCAAAACGTAGCCGCAGTTCAACCCAAGATCCGATCCTTCCACCAACGAAATAAATTCGAGCATGCAGGCGCAGGTGGGGGTCTCATCGATGCCCTCGGCTACCCTTTTTGCCGGGGAAGGATTTTTGATTCTGTTGAAGAGGACCATGGTCAGTATGATGACGAAGCGGAAATATTTTGGTCAACCGGAGCCTGCATGATGATTCGAGCGAGCGCATTTCACAAACTCGGGGGTTTTGACGAGGATTACTTCGCACACATGGAAGAGATCGATCTTTGCTGGAAGCTTCACCGCCAGCAGCAAAAAGTTTTTTACTGTGGTGGAAGCACCGTGTATCACATTGGAGCGGGGACCTTGAGCTACGGACACCCACGAAAAGTATTTCTAAATTTCCGCAATGGTCTCTACCTGATTTTCAAGCACATCCCAACCGCGGAGCTATTGTATAAATTTCCGATACGGTTGCTCCTTGACTGGATCGCCGCTGCCAAATTTCTCGTCAGTGGCCAGTGGCGCAACAGTGCAGCAGTGTTGAACGCGCATGTAACGTTTGTACGCAATTTGCCGCGTGAGCTTAAAAAACGAAAAAAACTTCAAGAAGCTTACCCGGAATATCTAAGGGCCGGAATGATCCCGCGCTCAGTGGTATTTGACTACTTTCTTTTAGGTAAAAGGAGCTATACTCAATAATCCCAAATGGGTGTGCGGCGGCGGAGATGCTTGCGCATGTTAACGATGAAGGCCAGTGACAGATAGATGATTAACGGTGATCCGAAGGTTATAAATGACGCATAAATGAAAAACAAACGGATGCTGGATGTTGCAACACCTAATATATCGCCGAGCTGGTTACACACGCCAAAAGCGTAAGTTTCAAAAAAATGCTGTATTCTATCCGTCACTCGCTCCATACTAACAGTCCTTTCTAAACTTTCGACTTCTCTAACGGTTATTTCATCGACCAAAAACAGTGCTTGCAAATATAACGCGCAAGCCCTTGAAAAATGAGGGTGTCCTTCATAATTTTTTCAGTATTATTGCAAAAAAATACATGTAAGTTTAATTTAGCAACCTGTATAACAAACCATAAACTAAAAAATCCAATGAGAAAAGTAGTTTACTCATTTTTGATCTTCGGCGCACTAGGCCTTGCGGGCTGTACTCTGCCCAAGATGCTAAAGATGTCTAAAGAACAACAGTTGACGGTCACGCCGAATCCGCTGGAAGTTCACAAGGATACCGTTGCCTTCGATATGGCAGCCAACCTTCCTGTTAAGATGCTCAAGAAAAAAGGAACAGTTTACACACTGAATACCTTTTACAAATACGGCACAAATGAAGTCGCTTTGGAACCAATCCCTTTCAAATCTGAGGATTATCCAAATGCAAAGACTGAGTCTCCAAAAGTAACAAAGAGCTTCTTCTTCCCTTATCAGCCTGCCATGAAAACGGCTGGTGCACTTGAGGTTGAAGGTGTTGCTTCCAAAGGTGAAAAAGCAAAAGCTTCTCCACGCCTTTCGGTTGCTACAGGTTTGATCACAACCTCCAAGCTGGTTAAACCAGTATTCTTCGCAGCGTTTGCAGATCACGGTTACAACAATCAGGAAGAACTTGTTCCGGTTGTTATCCCTGATTTCATTTTCGAGCAAGGACGCGCCGTGTTGAGAACAAGCGAAGTCAGAAGTCCTAAAGGCAAGCAACTTGATGCCTTCATTGCATCTAAAAATGCTACCCGCACGGTAACCATCACAGGAACTCACTCTCCTGAAGGTGCTGAACGTATCAACAGCAAGCTGTCACCAGATCGCGCCGCTGCAATTGAGAAATTCTATCGTACAGAAATGAAGAAGTATGACTACAAGGGCAAGGCTGATTCAATAAACTTTATTTTAAAGCCTGTTATTCAGGATTGGAATAATTTCAAGGAAGTTCTTGCAAATTATGAAGGAATCACCTCTGAAGAGAAAGCTGAATACCTGAACCTCGTGAACGGTGGTGGTACTTTTGAATCTCAGGAAAAGGATATGAAGAGATTGAAGTCTTATCGCAAGATCTTCAAAGATGTATACCCTAAATTAAGAACTGCTAAGACTGAAATCCTGGTCGTTAAAGACAAAAAGACTGATGCAGAGATGACCGTGTTATCAAAGCAAGTAACTCAAGGTTCATTGTCTGCCGATACATTGGCTTACGAAGAAATGATGTACTCTGCAACCTTGACTCCTTCATTGGAAGAAAAAGTAGCTATCTATGAAGCCGCTACTAAGAAAGGTTCTAACTGGAATGCGCACAACAACCTGGGCGCTGCTTACATCGCTCAGGCTATTGAAACTCCTGCGAACGCTGCATCACTTGCTGACAAGGCACTTGCGCAACTTGAGATCGCTGCTAAGCTGAATGAAGCTCCTGAGGTTCACGCCAATCTTGCTTCTGTTCATATGATCAAAGGCAACGCTTATGCAGCCTACAACCACGCAGCGAAAGCACTTTCTTCAGGATTAGCTGGTGACAATGTTGCTGGTGTAAATGGTGTTAAAGGAGCTGCTGAAATCGTAAAAGCACAATATGCTGCTGCGATTTCTTCCGAATCCGCCGCGACTGATAATGCTGACAACCTTTTCAACAAAGGCCTGGCGCAACTTCTAAACAAGGATTATCAGAATGCACTGACTTCTTTCAAAGAAGCTTCTGCCAAAAATACCAACATGGGTCTTGCATACTATGGCGCTGCGATCGCATCAGCGCGTCTTGGTAACGCCGACGACGTGGTAAGCAGTCTTTCAAACGCTGTTAAAGGTGATCCTTCTTTGAAAGAAGCCGCCCTTGCAGACCTTGAGTTCTTTAAATTTCAGACAACTGAAACATTCAGAAACGCTTTGAAGTAACATTTAAGGCCTCTTAAACGAGAGTCCTGTTTCGATTCGATCGAGGCAGGACTCTTTTTATTTGTGGCCGAACAAAAACCTCCGAATTCTTTTATCCTGAAGGTCAGGGGCCTATTTTTACGCTCTTTCCGAGAAATACATTATGAGAGAGATCCAGTTTAGAGATGCGCTCCGCGAAGCGCTGAATGAAGAGATGCGAAGAGATTCTTCGGTCTTCCTGATGGGCGAAGAAGTTGCCGAATACAACGGCGCTTACAAGGTTAGTCAGGGAATGCTCGCTGAGTTCGGCCCGGAACGCGTGCTGGATACCCCCATCTCAGAGCTTGGATTCGCTGGAATCGGAGTAGGCGCAGCCATGAATGGTTTGCGTCCCATCATCGAGTTCATGACGTTCAATTTCTCTCTCGTTGCCATCGATCAGATCATTAATGGCGCAGCCAAGATCTTATCCATGTCAGGGGGACAATATAGCGCCCCAATCGTGTTTCGTGGGCCAACGGGTAACGCCGGGCAGCTGGGGGCGCAGCACTCACAAAATTTTGAGAACTGGTTTGCAAACACTCCAGGACTGAAAGTCGTCGTACCCTCCAATCCGTATGACGCTAAGGGGCTTTTAAAGTCCAGTATTCGGGACAACGATCCCGTGATCTTTATGGAGTCGGAAGTGATGTATGGCGAAAAGATGGATGTTCCGCAGGAAGAATATCTTATTCCCATAGGAGTTGCTGACATTAAAAAACCGGGCAATGACGTGACAATCGTGTCTTTTGGCAAGATTATGAAAGTAGCCCTGGCCGCAGCCGCTGAATTGGAAAAAGAGAACATCTCCGCTGAGGTTATTGACCTTCGAACCGTCAGACCAATTGATTATAAGGCCATCGTGGAATCCGTTAAGAAAACGAACCGATTGGTCATTGTGGAAGAGGCGTGGCCCTTGTCATCGATAGCAACCGAAATTACGTACCATATCCAGCGGCATGCGTTCGACTATCTCGACGCACCTATTTATAGGGTCAACAGTTTGGATGTGCCCCTGCCCTATGCTCCGACACTTATTGAGGCGATCCTGCCAAATGTTGAAAGAACGGTGAAGGCGGTAAAGGCGGTAATGTACCGAGATTAAAATTTCTGGCTGACAGCCGGAAGCAACATTAAGAGTCGGTTTCCTTGACCGGTTGGGATTCAAATGAAGGGACTTCCACGACGGGTTTCGCCGCTTTGACCAACCTGAAACCCGAGTATGCGAAAACGGTTGTCATAATTGCCGGCAGTAGATACGCACCTAACTTGAAACGCAATCCTGTCCGACTGTAGGATCCAACTGAAAAATCCATTCCAGTCTTTACCAATAATGCGACTGAGCATACCGTCAGGATTAGCAATAGCATCCGGCCTGTCATGTTCCTCACATAATGTTTGGAAACCAAGTAACATAGGGTTTCCGAAACCAACGCCGACAGCCCAACGACAAGCGATACGGTCAGCAAAGCCTTTGGAAATGTTCTCAGATAATGATACTTGTAGATAATCAAGCCTATTTTACCAAGCAGGTTGGGACTTCGAATCAATACCGCGTCGAGCACTGTGAGTGCGGCTATAAAAAAATAAAAGGTGATGATACTTCGTCGTTCCATCGTAAGTCTTCAGGGATAAAATTACAAGTGAAAAGAATTGTTACGACTCTGACGAACGAATGCTCAGACCCTTTAGCGATGTTTCTTGGCAGTTGTATATTGTCGCGAGCTTTCTCACAATGGCTACGAAATGATTAAATCACAATTCCCTGACGATTTTGAGAAGCGTATGCGGGGTGACCTCGGCACCTCATGGCAGGCGTTTGCCGACGCTCACAAAGAAGCTACTCCGGTAAGTATCCGCATGAATCCTCGTAAGCTGACTCTGAAACCTTTAGGTGATAGCATACCCTGGACGACAACGGGCCTGTACCTGCCCGCAAGACCATCGTTTACGCTTGATCCAACTTTTCATGCTGGATGCTATTATGTGCAGGAAGCAAGCTCTATGTTTCTTGAACAGGCTTTTATACAATTTGTTTCTGGTGAACAGCATTTAAATATCCTTGACCTATCCGCTGCACCCGGGGGAAAATCAACCCATATACTCAGTTTGATTAACAAACAAAGTCTTCTGGTTTCCAATGAAGTGATACGTCAACGTGCAGGCGTACTGGCGGAGAATGTGCAAAAATGGGGATACGATAACGTGGTGGTCACGAACAATGATCCGCAGGATTTTCAACGGCTGCCAGGATTTTTCGATGTCATTGTCGTCGACGCGCCTTGTTCCGGCGAAGGTCTGTTCCGCAAGGATTTTAACGCAATGAATGAATGGTCTGGTGACAATGTTTTATTGTGCTCGAAACGTCAACGGAGAATTCTGTCCGATGTACTACCTGCGCTCAGGCCTGGCGGCATTTTGATCTATGCTACCTGCACCTATAACGCAAACGAAAACGAGGACAACCTTGAGTGGCTGAGCAAAGAAAGTGACATTACTTTTCTACCTCTCGAAGGCGTTGAAAAGTGGGGTATCGTGCCAGTTTCAAAAGGACCTGTCATTGGTTATCGTTTTTATCCTCATCGGGTAAAAGGCGAAGGCTTTTTTATGGCCGTGATGCGCAAAGATGGCGACGGCGCAGAATACAGGCATCGACAAAAGGGATCATTCACAGGCCCTTCAAAAAAAATTATGGAACGGGTGCGCTCATGGGTGAACGACCCCGATGAAAAAACTTTTATTGTCAGGAATGAGCAGTTACAATTTTTTCCGAAAGGAAAAACCAGCGAAGTTGAAGCCCTTGCCAGGTGCCTTTACATTATTATGGCGGGAACAAATCTCCTGACAATAAAGCATGACAAGTTGATCCCCGAACATCCGGCAGCATTGTCTACAGAATTAAATCGTGACAACTTCAAGATCGTCGACGTTGAGCTCGATGAAGCGCTGCGATATCTTCGAAAAGAGACGATGACGATACAGCCGATTGAAAAGGGTTTCACATTGATCAGTTATCTAGGCATCCCGTTAGGATGGATGAATGTACTGGACACTCGCATTAATAATCTTTATCCGGCCGAGTGGCGAATTCGCATGTGACGGCATAAATTTGAAAACGCAGGTACCGAGAACACTGTTCAATTTTCGTTCGTTTTCCGTACTTTTGCCCCTCTTTACGCCGTCAACATGGTTCTATCAACAAAGTATGATCCGTCCGAAGTAGAAGACAAGTGGTACCAGCGCTGGATGAAGGCGGGATTTTTTCATTCCGAACCGAACCCCTTAAAGCAACCATACTGTATCGTCATACCTCCACCCAATGTCACAGGTGTGTTACACATGGGCCACATGCTCAACAACACCATTCAGGATATTCTCATCAGGAGGGCGAGGATGCAGGGAAAAGAGGCATGTTGGGTGCCCGGAACGGATCACGCATCCATCGCCACGGAAGCTAAGGTCGTAGCGATGCTTCGGGAGCGCGGTATCAAAAAGTCTGATCTTACCAGGGAAGAATTTCTTAGGTATGCGTGGGAATGGCGTGACAAATATGGCGGTATAATCCTGGAGCAATTGAAAAAGCTGGGAGCATCGTGTGACTGGGAGCGTACCAAATTCACGATGGACCCTGATTACTACAACGCCGTCATCGACGTATTCATTGACCTTCACAAAAAAGGTAATATATACCGAGGTGTGCGGATGGTTAACTGGGACCCCGTTGGCAAGACTGCATTATCAGATGATGAGGTTCATCACAGAGATGTGCCATCAAAACTTTATTATATTAAATATCCAATTGAAGGTAGCGCCTCAGAATTTGTCACTATCGCAACGGTGCGGCCAGAGACGATCATGGCCGATGCTGCAATCTGTATAAATCCTAACGATGAACGCTATACGCACCTATTGGGTAAGTGCGCGTTCATCCCACTGGTAAACAGAAGCATACCCATAATAGGCGACGAGTACGTTTCCATGGACTTTGGAACGGGTTGCCTGAAAGTTACTCCCGCTCATGATATGAATGACAACGAGCTGGGCAGGAAACACAACCTGGAAGTGATCGACATCCTCAATGAAGATGGCACACTAAATGAAAAGGCTCAATTGTTGGTCGGCGAAGATCGTTTTGTTGCGCGAAAGAAGATCGTAAAGATGCTTGAGGAAAAAGGCTGCATCGAAAAAGTCGAAGACTATACCAGCAACGTTGGATTTTCTGAGCGAACCGATGCCGTCATTGAACCGCGATTATCATTGCAGTGGTTCCTGAAGATGAAAGACATTACGAAGCCCGCGCATAAGCACGTAATGAACGACGACATTCAGCTCATTCCACCAAAGTTTAAAAACACCTATAACCATTGGATGTCGAACGTGAGAGACTGGTGTATCTCGCGTCAGCTATGGTGGGGTCATCGCATTCCAGCCTGGTATGATCCAATTGGAAATACTGTCGTAGCCAGAACTGAATCCGAAGCAAGAGAGGCGTATAACAAATTATGGCCAGAAAATAAAGGTGCTCAGTTAGTGCAGGACAGCGATGTGATGGATACCTGGTTCTCCAGTTGGTTGTGGCCCATGGCAGTATTCGATACTTCCGTGTTCCGTGGCGATGGTAATAAAGGTAATGCTGATCTGAATTATTATTATCCAACCAACGACCTGGTTACTGCACCTGAGATCCTTTTCTTCTGGGTTGCCAGAATGATCATTGCCGGATATGAATATCGCAATGACCTTCCTTTCAAAAATGTTTACTTGACAGGTATAGTGCGGGATAAGCTTGGAAGGAAGATGTCAAAACAGCTAGGCAATTCACCAGACCCGTTACATCTCATCGCAAACTTTGGGGCAGATGCCGTACGTTCCGGTATGCTCTTCAGTTCTCCGGCAGGAAACGATTTGTTGTATGATGACAAACTCATTGAACAGGGCCGCAATTTCGCTAATAAGATTTGGAATGCTTTCCGACTGGTAAAAAGCTGGAATGTGACTGAACTTCCGGTGCCCGAGGAAAATGTCGTCGCTGTAAAATGGATGGAAGCAAAGTTCAACAGTACACTGGCTCAGCTCGATGACCATTTCAGCAAATTCAGGATGTCGGATGCGCTGCACCTGGTGTATAAATTAATTTGGGATGATTTCTGTTCCTGGTATCTGGAAATGGTCAAGCCTGAATTTGGCAAAGCCATTGATAGTGTTTCATATGATAGCACAATCAATCTTTTTGAAAAGATACTGAAGGCGCTGCATCCCTTCATGCCATTTATCACCGAAGAACTGTGGCATGCTTTGGTGGATCGCGACGAAAATGACTGCATCATTATCGCATCATGGCCGCAACCACAACTCGTTGACGAGGCCATCATCGCGGAAAGCACGTTAGCATTTCAGATCATTACTGAAGTTAGAAACACCCGAAATGCAAAAGGCTTGTCACCGAAAGATCCCCTTCAAATCGTCGTAGACAAAGCGGGTTTCGAATTGATCGATTCGTTCTGGCCCGTGGTTAAAAAACTTTCGAACGTTAATAACGTGACCATTGCACCCGGTACTTTGGCGAATGCCGCAAGTTTTATTGTCAATACTTCAGAATTCTTCATACCGCTTGAAGGTAAGATCGATATTGAAAAGGAACGGCAGGAAATCGAAAGGGATATCGCATATCAGCAGGGATTTTTGTTGTCTGTGGAGAAAAAGTTGTCGAACGAAAAGTTCGTCGCGGGTGCACCACCAACGGTAATAGAGATAGAACGCAAAAAGAAACTTGACGCCGAAACGAAGATCAAGACGCTGGAAGAAAAGCTGGCAAGATTATAACGCGATTGGCGCGTTAAAAGCGCGCCGCAAGCAGCAGGTCGATATTCTTGTGCTTAAGACCGAATTTCCGGGCTACATGCTCGTTGGTCAACCCGCCTTTGTACGTGTAAACTCCCTTCATAAACCATTTGTGGGAGAAAATCATTGCTTCCACCCCCCCTTCTTCGCCTGCGCGAAGGATAGTGGGTGTGAAAATATTGCTAAGCGCATTCGCTGCCGTATGGGCTACACGCGAAGCAACATTTGGTACGCAATAATGAATTACGCCGTATTTGCGGAAGACCGGTTTACTTAGCGTTGTTATCTCCGAAGTTTCAATGCAGCCACCCTGATCAATGCTGAGGTCGATGATCAGACTATCCGTCTTCATCTGGCTGACCATTTCATCTGTGATGACATGTCGCGCTCTGCCCTTTTCAGCGCGCAACGCACCAATCACGACATCAGCGGACTTAAGCGTTTCGCTGAGGGTAAGTGTGTCAATTGTTGATGTGTAGATCTGCTGACTGAGCAAATGCTTTATGCGCCGAAGCTTGTAAAGATGGTTGTCAAACACCTGTACCTCCGCGCCGAGACCTAAGGCTGCGCGCACGGCATACTCTGCGACCGTGCCTGCACCTATCACCACGACTTTGGTTGGTGGTACTCCCGTAATTCCGCCAAGGATGACGCCTTTACCGTTGTTCGCAGTACTCAAGTATTCCGATGCAATTAACATTACCGTGCTTCCGGCGATTTCACTCATCGCCCGGACGATGGGCATCCCTCCTACTTTATCTTCAATAAATTCATAAGCGAGCGCTGTTATCTTTTTCTTAAGCAGCGCTTGCAGACTTTCGACCTTTAGGTGGCCTAGCTGTAGGGCCGAGATCAGGGTTTGTCCGCCATGCATGAGCTCGATCTCCTCCATCGTTGGAGGTTCGATCTTTAACACTACGTCAGCCTTATAAACCTCCTGAGGCGAGTACACAATCTTTGCGCCTGCATCACTAAACTGTTTGTCCGTAAACTTTGACCCCACACCTGCCTTAGTCTCGACCCACACCTCGTGGCCATTGTTGACGAGAATTGCCACGGCATCCGGTGTGAGGCTGATGCGATTTTCTTGCAATGATATCTCCCTGGGCAATCCGATAAAAAAGGAATGCCGCCGCTTCCTAACCTCCAGCAATTGTTCCTGTGGGATCATGCTGGCTTTTGCCAGCGCCTCAAATCCCGTTTTCTTCTTTTCCGTCATGGACTGAAATAACTATTGTTCGGTGTGTGTTACTTTCTACTTGGATCGAGACTCTTCCATGTTGCAAGGGTAAGAGTGAGGGAATTTTTTCAGGCCATTCCACGAAACAAGGGTCTCCGGAATAAAAATACTCGTCAGCGCCAATATCGTATGCCTCAACTTCATTTTTGATCCGATAGAAATCAAAATGGAAGACGCTCGACTGGTGTTTTGTTTCATACTCATTGACAATCGCAAAGGTTGGACTGCTCGTCGTTTCAACAACGCCCAGGTCACCGCAGATTGCTTTAATAAGCGTAGTCTTTCCCGACCCCATCGTACCATAAAAAAGCCAGACTTTCAGATCTTTGACCCTGTTGGCGATCTCCCTGGCTACAGCGCGAATGTCTGGCAACCCGACCGCACGAAAAACCAGATCCCGGCTCGTCATGTGGCGTTCTTCGAAGTTAAGAAAATAATGGGAATGATGATCTCTTCCATGCTGACTCCGCCGTGCTGGAAGGTGTCCTTATAAAAGTTTACGTAATAGTTATAATTATTGGGATAGGCGAAGAACTGATCCTCGATGGCAAACACATAGGAAGATGACACATTAAGTTTAGGCAGGAAAAGGCGTTCGGGTTTTTGTACGTTCATGATCTTGTCACCTTCATATCCAAGATTCTTTCCCTGTTTATAACGCAGGTTGCTATTTACATTCCGGTCTCCAATTATCTTAAAAGGACGCTTCACACGGATGGTGCCGTGGTCGGTGGTGATTACAACCTTCACATCCTTGTCGGCAATCTTTCGCATAATATCGATCAGGGGTGAGTGCAGGAACCACGATTTTGTGATGGATCTGTAAGCCGATTCATCGGGTGCCAGTTCGCGAACCATAGCCATATCAGTGCGCGCATGTGAGAGCATGTCGACGAAGTTATATACAATTACATTAAGATCATTTTGAAAAAGGTTGTTGACGGTATCGACAAGATTTCTTCCCTCTTCGAGGTTCTTGATCTTGTGATAAGACATTTTGATGTTCAAATTATTTCTTCGTAGCTGCTTTGCCAGAAATTCCTCTTCGAATTTATTCTTTCCCTCATCCTCGTCCTCTCCTACCCAGAGATCAGGATTGGTCTTAGCCATTTCAGAAGGAAGTAATCCGGAAAATATCGCGTTTCGTGCGTATGCCGTAGTGGTTGGGAGTATCGAATAATAGCTTTCTTCCTGTGCGACGTTAAAGTATTCTGTGATCACGGGCTCGATAACTTTCCACTGGTCGAACCGAAGATTATCTATGAGAATAAAGAATACTGGTTTTTTACCGATCTCCGGGAAAACCTTCTTCTTCATAAGCTGATGTGAAAGAAGTGGCTTTTCTGCCTTCGGATCATTCAACCAAGAATCGTAGTTGCGCATAATAAACTTGGCGAAGTTCGCATTCGCTTCCGTCTTTTGCATATCAAGCACATCGCCCATCTCCTCGTTGTCCTTGTGATCCATTTCGAGTTCCCAGAATACAAGTTTCTTGTAGATGTCCGCCCATTGCTCATGGTTCATATAGTCTTGAAAGGCCATACTAATCTTTCGGAATTCCTGCTGGTAGTTCAGATTTGTCTTTTCAATCACCAGCCGTTTATTATCCAGGATTTTTTTAACGGATAATAATATTTGACTTGGGTTCAGCGGCTTAATTAAATAGTCGGCGATCTTGGAGCCAATCGCCTCTTCCATAATTTGCTCCTCTTCATTTTTGGTGATCATCACCACCGGAAGATTTGGTTTGTTGTTCTTGATCTGCGCTAGCGCCTCAAGGCCGGACATACCAGGCATGTTTTCATCGAGGAATACAACATCAAAGTGTTTATCATCGCACAATTCCACCGCTTCAGACCCATTGTTAACGGGAGTGATATCGTAACCACGTTGCTCCAGGAAAAGAATATGAGGCTTCAACAAATCGATCTCGTCGTCCGCCCACAAAATGCTATATCTTTGCATATAAGAATTTCTGCGAAGTTAATCATTAATCCGCATCCCTGTTATGGTATTCGAAGTATTCGGCACAACGGCACACGATGAATAAAAAGAAGATCATCAACGATCCTTTGTACGGGTTTATTACGCTGCATAGCGAACTCATTTTCGACATCCTTTCTCACCCGCATTTTCAACGCCTCCGCCACATCAAGCAGCTGGGTCTTACGGATTATGTCTATCCTGGTGCGTTGCACACGCGTTTTCAGCACGCATTAGGAGCCATGCACCTGATGGGCAAGGCTCTGGACATGCTGCGCTTTAAAGGCATCGAGGTGAACGGAGACGAATATGAAGCGTCACTTATCGCTATCCTGTTGCATGATATCGGACACGGCCCATTTTCACACGCGCTGGAGGATGCCCTTATACCGGGAATAAAACATGAAAGCCTTTCCTATCTCTTCATGGATAAGATGAACAAGCATTTCAACGGTGCGCTTGATCTCACCTTAAGGATTTTCAGAAACAGTTACGCCCGAAAGTTTTTTCATCAACTTGTTTCAAGTCAACTCGATATCGATCGGCTCGATTACTTAAACCGTGATAGCTTTTTTACTGGTGTTCACGAGGGAACCATCGGCGTTGAACGAATTATATCAATGCTGTCTGTAAACCAGGGAAATCTCGTCGTGGAGCAAAAAGGAATTTACAGCATTGAAAATTTTCTCAATGCGCGCAGGTTAATGTACTGGCAGGTGTATCTGCATAAAACCACTGTCAGTACCGAGCGATTACTTGTCAACCTTATAAGACGTGCGCAGGCGCTTGTTCGCGCTGGCGAGACATTGCTCGCAAGTGAAGCACTGCTTGTATTTCTGCAAAAAGAACAAACCTATAATGACTTTAAAGAAAATGAAGAAGTCCTGAATTTGTTTGGGCAGCTTGATGACAACGATATCTGGGGCGCTGTGAAATTTTGGAAAAACCATGACGATCCAATACTCTCATTGCTCGCTACCATGATGATTGAACGAAAGTTGTTCAAGGTGAAATTGAGTGCAGATCCCATCAAGAAAGTTCAGCTCGAAAACATTCGTGATGCAGTGATAAAACATTATCAGGTTCGGAGTGCAGAAGCACCCTATTTGTTCTCACACGGAACGGTTTCTAACGAGGCATATGCTGAAGGTAAAGAGATCAACATCCTTATGCAAAGCGGCGAAGTCTTGGATATTGCCCAGGCATCAGACCTCCCGAACATAAAAGCGATAAGTAAAATCGTGAAAAAAAACTATCTGTGCTGGCCTAAAAATGTATCTTTGTGATGGTTCGTTATTGATTTATTAAATATCATAACATCAGTGGCAAGTTCTACTCAGCAGTTGATAGCCAGTAACGACGATTGATTCATTCACTTAATGAAAAGCGAAATGGAGTTTACCATCAATCAGATTGCTGGGATGTTGTCAGGGGAAGTAAGGGGTAATGGAGACGACAAAATTAGCATGCTGGCAAAAATACAAGATGCAAAAAAAGGTCAGATCTCATTTCTTTCAAACCCTAAGTACGAACAGTACATTTACACCACCAATGCATCGGCGGTTATCGTAAGCAAGGATTTCGTCGCCCGGAAAGAGATCGGTGCAACACTGATACTCGTAGATGATCCATACATCAGCTTTACGAGATTACTGGAAGAATATCACAAGATGATAAGCTTTCAGAAATCAGGAGTGGAACAGCCTTCATTTGTAGCGACCGACGCCAGGATTGGGAAAGGTATCTATCGCGGTGCGTTTTCCTACATCGGAAGCAATACCATCATCGGCGACAACGTAAAGTTATATCCGCAGGTATATGTTGGCGACAATGTTGTAATAGGCAATGATACCATACTTCATGCGGGAGTTAAGATATATAGCGGCACTAGAATCGGCAGTAATTGTGTCATCCACGCTGGAACTGTAATAGGAAGCGATGGTTTTGGATTTGCTCCACAGGAAGATGGATCATATAAGACGATCCCGCAATTAGGCAGTGTTATCATTGAAGACAATGTTGCCATTGGCGGAAATACGGTAATAGATTGTGCTACGCTATTTGGTGATGCAACCACGATCCGGAAGGGCGTCAAGCTTGACAATCTCATTCAAATAGCCCACAACGTGGAGATTGGCCAGAACACCGTGATCGCCGCTCAGTCCGGCATTTCAGGGTCAAGTAAAATCGGTGAGAATTGTCTTATCGCCGGACAGGTCGGCGTAGCGGGACATCTTACCATTGCCAATAATACAGGTCTTGGTGCACAATCGGGAATATCAAAATCCATCAAAGAAGCAGGTCACCGGTATATGGGTTCGCCCCACATCGAATTCAGCGATTATTTTAAGGCGTACGCAGTATTTAAAAAGTTACCAGATATCAACCATCGCCTTCATGACCTGGAAATAAAGCTTCAAAAGATCCAGAATAATTCACTCCCGGTCGATTAGCATGGCTCAAAACACGAAACTTGAAAAATTGGATAATCTGGTGTTTGAATTTAAATTTGCCCACTTTTGCCAATCATGCTTAATATAAAACAGCAAACAATTCGGAAATCGGTGTCCCTTTCAGGCGTAGGCCTGCACACCGGCGTACAGACAAATATGACTTTCGTTCCGGCGAAGCCCAACCACGGCATCAAGTTCCAACGTATTGACCTTCCAGGCTCCCCGATTATCAATGCGGATTGTGACAATGTTGTTGATGTTTCGCGTGGTACAACCATCGAACAAAGTGGCGCCCGTGTAAGCACAATTGAGCACACGCTCGCGGCCTTAACAGGTCTGGAGATAGATAATGTCATCATTCAGTTGGATGGACCAGAGTGCCCTATTATGGACGGAAGTTCCATTGAATTTGTGGACGTACTTAAAGATGCGGGATCCGAGGAACAAAACGCGCTGCGCGACTTCTTTGAAGTCCAGGAACCGCTCTTTTACCGTGAGGCTGCCCGCAACGTTGAAATTGCTGCGCTTCCTTTAGACGACTACCGCGTCACGGTGATGATTGACTACAACTCTCCCGTACTGGGTAGCCAGCATGCGTCAATCACGGATATCCGCCAGTTCGAAAAGGAAATTGCTTCCTGCAGAACATTTTGCTTCCTGCACGAGCTGGAAATGCTTTATAAAAATAACCTTATCCGTGGCGGCGACCTGAACAATGCCATCGTGATTGTGGACAGGGTTGTGCAAGAGAACGAACTTGAAAACATTGCCAAAATGCTGGGCAAGCCTAAAGTTGCTGTTAAGCAGGAAGGGATATTGAATAACATAGAACTTCGTTATAAAAACGAGCCAGCGCGTCATAAGCTCCTGGACATCGTGGGGGATCTTACCCTGGCGGGTCGACCACTGAAGGCACAAGTACTCGCCGCCCGGCCTGGACATGCTGCCAACGTCGCTTTCGCGAAGAAGTTAAAGAAGGCAATGCAGGAGTCCGACAAAAAGGGACGGCCAAAATATAACCCTTCGCTTCCCCCCGTGATGGATATCAACAAAGTGGCAGCGACATTGCCTCATCGGTATCCATTCCTCCTAATTGACAAGATAATTTATCTGGATAATGAAAGTGTGGCTGGCGTGAAAAACGTGACCGCTAATGAGTATTACTTTCAAGGTCATTTTCCGGGCAACCCAGTGATGCCTGGAGTTTTGCAGATTGAAGCAATGGCGCAAATTGGCGGGATACTCGTTCTTAATACCGTGCCGGATCCGGAAAATTACTGGACTTACTTTCTGGGGATAGAAAACTTTAGATTTCGCAAGATGGTTCTACCAGGTGACACCATGGTTATTCAATGCGATTTGCTTGCACCTATCAAACGTGGCATCGCAAAGATGACGGGCCGGGCCTATGTGGGAAACACGCTAGTCTGCGAAGGTACCATGACGGCTAGTATCGTACGAAAAGACTCATGAGCAAATTCCCCCTCGCCAACGTTCATGCGAACGCCCGAATTGGTAATAATGTCACGATAGAACCATTCGCGACCGTTCACGCAGATGTTGTCATTGGCGATAATAGTTGGATAGGCGCAGGCGCCATTATCTGGGATGGCGCACGGCTGGGCAAAAATGTAAAAGTCTTTCCGGCAGCCTCTGTATCTTCACCTCCACAGGATTTAAAATTTGCTGGCGAAAAGACTGAGACCTTCATTGGTGAAAATACAGTTATTAGAGAATCCGTTACTATCAGCCGCGGTACCGCTGACAAGTTTAAGACCGTCATTGGAAACAATTGTCTCCTCATGGCTTATGTTCATGTGGCCCACGATTGCGTCGTTGGAAACAACTGTATATTGGCGAATGCTGTGCAGGTTGCAGGGCATGTTACAATTGATGATTGGGCAATCATCGCCGGCGCAAGCGCGTTACATCAATTTGTAAAAATTGGAGCGCACGTTATGCTGTCCGGTGGGTCGCTGGTCAGGAAGGATGTCCCCCCCTTTACAAAGGCTGCCCGTGAGCCGCTGACTTACGCGGGCATTAACACGGTGGGTATGCGGCGACGCGGATTTTCCTCTGAAAAGATCAGCGAAATCCAGGAGATCTATCGATACATTTTTTTGAAAGGGCTGAACAATTCTAAAGCCCTGGACATCGTAGAGAGTGAAATTCCTTCCAGTACTGAACGTGATTACATCGTAGATTTCATCCGTACATCGGAGCGCGGTATCATGAAGGGCTATGGAGGCAACGACTAAAAATCACCGCGAAAAAATCGTCGAGCCTTTAGCCATCGAAGTTACCGACCTGGGAAAAAAATTCAATAGCGAATGGATATTTCGCAGGATGTCCTACACCTTCCATCCTGGATTAATCTATGCGATCACCGGCCCAAACGGCTCCGGCAAGTCAACGCTGATGCAAATTCTCTGGGGTCAAATGCCTCCGAGCCAGGGAGCGTTAAATTATTCTGGCAGGTCACGTTCAATACCCGTAGAAGAAGTTTTCGGGCATGTATCCATCGCGACACCGTATATGGATCTGATTGAAGAATTTACCCTGTTCGAACAATTGAAATTTCATTTCGCACTCAAGCCATCGTGGCCCGGACTAAATGAATATGAGATGCTCGATAAGATGTACTTGTCGCATGCAAAGGATAAATACATTGCAAACTTTTCTTCGGGAATGAGACAACGCGTGAAACTTGCTCTGGCATTTTTTACGCGTGCTGATATTCTCTTTTTGGATGAGCCAGGTACTAACCTGGATAGCCAGGCCTTTGAATGGTACTTGCAACAGTTGTCTGAAATGTCGCCCCAGTCACTCGTTTTTATTGCAAGCAATCAATCATCGGAATATCCGGTCAACGCACAAAAAATAGACATAATGAGTTATAAGTGAAGGTTACATGGATGATGCTGGAGTTATTAAACCTTGAAGCATTTTTCCTTGACGTAGTTCTGTTGGATTTTAGTAACTTAGGGTTAGATTTTGTATCAAAATAATTGTGAAAGCATGAAACGCATAACCAGGTTGTTTTCTTTATTGCTCATGGCGGGCATTGCCCTTCTCTATGTGGGATGCGACGATGATCCATCAAAGTCAGAAGAAGAGACTCAGCTCGACAAGCTGCGGGGTACATGGAACATTCAGAGCGTTGACAACGATGGCACGTCGCGTACGGATGAATATCCGGATATGACAGTCACCATTTCCGGAACTTTTACAACTGGTGGAATATACAGTTATACCAGCGACGCAACCTCGTGGCCAAGTGTAAGTCCATGGAAGGCTCTCGATAGCTGGAAGTTTAAATCGTCTGATGTACTCCGCACCATCACGCGTCAGAGTGACCTTGTGGATATGACTTACACACTCAGTAATTCTGACAATACTTTGACAATAGATTTTGTATACACAGGTGCTGGTTTTAATAATGCCCGTACAGAATCGGTGTCCGGTGACTGGTCCTTCGTCTTCACGAAATAGATTTTAACTAAAAGCAATAAATAAAAAAGGGCTGGATGAAGCCCTTTTTTTATTTGAGTACGACAACAGTTATACCATCACCGCCCTGCTCAATGTGTTCATCCCGAATGCTTTCAACATCCTTGTAACGCTTTAAGTGCTCACGAACAACTTTGCGTAAAACTCCTTCGCCTTTACCGTGTAAAATTTTCAATTCCCCCTGTGCCAATAGTATTGCCGTGTCTATAAATTGGTCAATAATACCGATCACTTCATCTACACGTTTCCCACGTATGTCGAGGGTGCTGCTAAAATTTGCACGTTTTTCCAGAACGTTAATTCCTGCAGAGCGCAATCGTGTCGTGACCTCACGTTCTATTGGCGATGTTGCTTTTTCCAGGTTATCAATCTTTGTTAATGATTTCAGTGAACCGAACTCCACCATCGCATTCTTTCCGTTAATGGAAATTATCGTCCCGGTCCCGTCTTGTCCGATAAAACGGACACGGTCGCCTGCCTTCAGAACATCCGTTGAACGCGTCGGAGCTGCAATCGCCGTCTCGCCTACCCTATCCGTTAGACTTCGAAGACTCTGACGCACCTTGGTGGTTTCCTTCTTCTCGGCCTTGTTCTCCTTTATGTGCCTGATTGTTTTTTCTATTTCCCTGTTTGTCTGCTTAAGAAGATTTGTCGCATCTTCTTTCGCCTTCCCCAGAATATCTTTCTTTCGGGTATCCAACTCTGAATAGAGACGCTGGTACTTCGACAATGCTGCCTTCAACTCTGTTTCCTGACGTTCCAGTCCACCGACTTTATCAGCCATTTCCTGACGCTCCTTTTCGAGTGTGCGGACCAATACTTCAAAGCCCGCAAGGTCTTTTCCGACCAGCGTCTCCGCCATCCCCAAAGTATCTTCAGGCAGTCCCGTTTTCCGGGCGATCTCAAGCGCAAAAGAGCTTCCCGGTTTGCCAATGTCCAACTCGTAAAGTGGCTTAAGATTCTTGTTATCAAACCGCATGGCAGCGTTCCTTATGCCCGCCTGTTGACCAGCATACAACTTTAAATTATAGTAGTGCGTGGTTGCGACACCCCACACTCGTTTTTGCAGCAGGCCGTCCAGAATCGCCTGTGCAATTGCACCTCCGAAATTAGGATCTGTACCGGAACCCAATTCATCCAGCAGAACCAGTGATCGGTCGGACGCGTTTTGAATGAACACATTCATATTCCGCAGGTGACTGCTGTAGGTGCTTAAGTCGTTCTCGATAGATTGCTGATCCCCTATATCCAAAAAGATCCCATCGAAGATCCCTGCACGGGAGCGCTCCGACATCGGCACCAGCATGCCGCACTGAAGCATATATTGTAGTAATCCAACAGTTTTAAGACACACCGACTTTCCTCCCGCATTCGGTCCCGATACCAATAACATTCGATCTTCATGCCGCAGTTCGATCGACAAAGGCACAACGTCGCGTTTGCCTTTAAAGCTCAAATAGAGCAGCGGATGAATGGCGGTGTACCAGACAAGCTCGCATTGATCCACCACTATTGGAAGGTCTGCTTTGAGCTCCAGCGATAACATCGCTTTTGCGCGGATAAAATCAATTTGCCCCATAAATGCGAAAGCATCTTCAAGTTCGGGCAATGATTGTCGAAATGAATTTGTCAACACCCGCAGAATTCGAATGACTTCACGCTTTTCAGCGTGCTCGAGGTCGCGAATTTCGTTGTTCGAATCGAGCATTTCTGCCGGCTCCATGAAGACCGTCTGTCCAGTTGCCGACTCATCCAAAATGAATCCTTTTAGTTTTCTTTTATGCTCTGCAAGGACGGGAATTACCACTCTGCCGTCGCGTATGGTTGGTAATGCGCCTTCCGGAACCCATTTTTCGCTAACAGCATTGCGGTAGAGTTGATCTGCAAGTTTTCGCAATCGCCCTTGTTCATCGCGAAGCCTCTTCCTCAACCGAAAAAGTTCGGCGCTGGCGTTGTCCCGCACGAGCCCCTTATCATCTATTGTCGTAAATGCGGATTTCGACAATGCATCACCGATGGTGACAGGCTGACTTATCCGAAACAACTCAGGATATATTTCTGCTGCTTTTTTCAGGAAGGCCTTACAAGAATATATTGTCTCAAGGGAGTAGGCGATACTTAGAAAATCCTCGGACTCCAACCAGTCTCCCTCTACGCCAATTTTTCGCAACCACTCCCCGGCATCAACGAAGTAGCGCGAGGGAAAAGGTTCACCCTTTTCAAGGATCTGGCGAAATTCCAGATTTTGCTTAAGCTGGATTTTTAGTTGGGCAACATCAGTGGTGAAAACGATAGCGTCCACCCACCCTTCGCCCGCGATGCTGAGGCAGTTGCTCTTCAATTTTTGCCTTATTTGATCAAAGCCAAGCCGCTGCTCAAATGTATCCGGGTAGATCATTGCTTTATCTCATTCGAAATCATTTGTTGCTCATGAAGATTCAACGAATCAATCAGGGCCGTATACAGTTCTTCAAAGGCTTTGGGCTGATCCATATAATGCTTAAGGGAACGCTTGAATGCCGGATCGGTGGTACCGTTTTTTTTTAAAATCTTATCTTTCATCACATCAAAAACCTGTTTCAAAGAATCTCTTGGTACACCCAGTGAGCTCACCTTTTGCTCAGCGAGATAAAGTTCTGACATCACCTTTACCATCTGGCTTTTTGCCAACAGGTCATCAGGTTTTTTGTTCTTTGAAGAACATGAGGCAAATGACAACAGAATGCCAATTATGCTGCCCATTATTCCGGAAACACGGAATGTCAGTTTTAAAGAATTTGTCAAGCTATAGTTAATTTTCGGTGGGGAAAAATAGTCATAATTGTTCTATTTTTGGCGAAACCAGTAGATGCCAAAGTAGACAGTAACGGTCGCTAAGCGAAGTTTGAACAAACATTATTCCAATAAACGGGCAAGTGCGGGACCTTCTCAAAAAATTACGCAGATACGAGATCCAGATTCGGAAGGCAATTAACAGCCAGATGCAGGGAGACTTCCACTCTGTTTTCAAGGGCTCCGGTCTCGAATTTGATGATGTCAGGCCGTATCAGTATGGAGATGACATACGGACCATTGACTGGAATGTTTCGGCCAAAGGACACGGTACGTTCGTGAAGACATTTCGCGAAGAAAAAGAGCAAACAGTTTTTTTTATCCTCGATGTATCGGCATCGGAAGATATCGGGAGTCCCGGCAGCACAAAAGCCGATATTGGAAAGGAGATTTGCGGCGTTTTGGCGCTATCTGCCGCAAGGGAATCTGGTCATGTGGGACTTATCTGCTTTTCCGATCAAAAGGAAAAGTACATGAGGCCAACCAAAGGTCATTCGCAGGCCTACGAGATGATTTCAACGATGGCCAAGCTCAAACCTCAATCTTTGAAGACGGACCTCGCAAAAGCAATAGCCTTCGCGTTAAATGCCATCAAACGAAGAAGTGTGGTCATCCTGGTATCTGACTTCATTGACGACGGCTATTTGCACAATCTGAAAGCGCTTGCCAGACGCCATGACCTGGTCGTTGTCCATATCAGCGATAAACGCGAGACGAGACTTCCAAAATTAGGCATTATACCCGTGATTGATAAAGAGACACGAAGAACGCTTTGGATCAATACGTCCTTCGGTGATTTCAGGGAAAAGATTAGCGCACGACATGAAACAAGAAAGGCAGAACTTGAACAGTTCAGTCGGAAGCACCAGATAAATTTTATTTCTCTTGACACAGACGAAGACTATGTTCCCAAGCTTCTTCGACTTTTCAAGGTGCGAAACAAGTCCACAAAAAGCTGATCGATGGAAGGCCGACCTTACAAGTATCTGCTCGCATTTTTGTTTTCCATCTGTGCATTCAGCAATGCCGCTGCACAAGAGGTAAACGTGCGATCGGGCTTTTTTGCTGACAGTGTGACAATCGGAGAAGTTACTGCGTTTTATCTTTCCGCACGGTATCCTGCCAATCTGGACATATTGTTTCCGGACTCATCATTCAATTTTGCTCCCTTTGAGTATGACCGCAAGGTGTACTTCCCCACGGAAACGAAAGATGGAAAAAGCTATGACAGCGCAATTTATTATTTGTCGACTTTCGAGGTCGAACTCGTTCAATCACTCAGCCTGCCAGTTTTTCAGTTGAATTCGAAGGACTCTACGCTAGTTTCGTCCCCGCGCGACAGCATCAGGCTTCAAGAGTATGTTAAAGACTTGCCGGATACAGTAACAGTTAAAAATCTTCCTTTGATGGCCAGCACGGCTTATGAAGACGTGCCGCATATGTTTAATTATCCGGTGTTATTTATTGTAGTCGGCTCTCTTCTCGTCGTATCCATCGTGGGATGGTTGCTGTTTGGAAAGCGCATCAGGAGGCACTATCGCATAAAGCGATTACACAAGTCACATCAGAAATTTCTTGAAACTTACTCGGGACAGATGGAACAAATTAAGCAGGCGTTTTCAACGGGCACCACCGAGAATGCACTAGTGCATTGGAAGAAATATATGGAACAGCTTGAATCAAAGCCATACACCAAGCTGACTACCCGCGAAACTACCCGACTCGACAATAATGAACCATTAGGTAAGAATCTGCACAATCTTGATGGAGCGATCTATGGCCACAACACGAACGTAATTGAATCACTTGAACACCTCAAATCATTCGCCAACCAGCGCTTTGCAATGAAACTTAAAGAGGTAAAACATGGATAACAGCGTCTCCTGGATTTCGCCTGACTGGTTCAGTATTTCAACATTAAAGACGTTTAACTGGGAGAATACTGTATTCCTGTACATCATCATTGGGGTACCATTTCTTTTTATATTCCGGTGGCTGACGAGGTATCGGTTTAATCAAAAGCTTCCTGTTGCCATAACGCAAAAAGACTTTCACGTTTCGCCGCTTACGCTGATCAGGCTTTTACCCGATATATTTCTGATGCTTGCGCTTTCTCTTATACTTGTTGCTCTTGCGCGTCCACAGAAATCGAACGAAAAAGTGGAACAATGGACTGAGGGCATCGACATCATGATCGGGTTGGACATTTCTCAGTCAATGCAGATTGAGGATTTTTTACCAAATAGGCTGGAGGCAGCGAAGGTGATGGCAAGAAATTTTGTCAGCGGCCGCGTACAGGACCGGATCGGGATCGTCGTATTCTCCGGCGACGCGTTCTCGCTTGCACCACTCACTACAGACTACGATCTTTTAAAGTCCTATCTCGATGAGATAAACTTCGACATGATCGAAAACCGGGGAACCGCAATCGGAAGTGCGCTGGCTGTCGTGACCAACAGAATGGGGGAATCAGAATCGAAATCAAAGGTGTGTATTTTAATAAGTGATGGCGACAATACTGCCGGCAACATAGATCCGATCACGGCGGCGGAGCTTGCGTCTGCATATGGAATTAAGATATACACCATTGTTGTTGGAAAGGAAGGTCTTGTGCCCTATGGAAAAGATTTTTTTGGGCGGCCAAATATGATAGAAAACACGGTTGATGAAACGACGATGCGAAACATCGCTAAGATTGGTTCAGGTGAATTCTTTCGGGCGGCAGATAACAAAGCATTGAGTCAGGTTTTTGCGCGGATTGATGCCTTTGAAAAAGCCGAAATAAAAGAAACCCGCTTTAAGGATACATCGGATTACTATTTCATTTATTTACAATGGGCGATCTTATTCTTTCTTCTTTGGCTGGGCCTGAAGTCCACGTTTATCAGCAACGTTTTACAGGATTAAAATGCGAAGATTTAGTTGTGAGATGGTAATCATTTTCGCAAGCCCTCTTCGGATCACAGGGGTCTGCAAGACCCACCAACGGGAGCCTGGGAATAAGGCCTGTTAAGGCTGCAGCGCCTATGGGGATAATAGCCCATGAATGATTTCAGATGTCTTAAAGATGATACAAACATATTTATTTATGCGTAATATCCAATCTGTGCCCACACTATTGCAGAATAAATATATTTCTCAGAATTATATCGAGGAGACCGCAATCTCATTTAGCGCTATTGATTTAAATGACCGCCCTTCCATCAGCGATGTAACTGTCCGATTCGTACGTGATCCTTCCGAGGGCTGCCTTGACTGGACTGCCGCTGGGGAAATGGCGCAGGAAGGATTTTCAAGTGTCGCAATAAAACGATTCAACAATAACCATTTATCATGCTGAATGTGGTGTGGCAGGATCCGGGTCTGCAAGACCCACAAATCTGAGCCCGGGGTCAGGCCTGTTAAGGCTGCAGCCCCGGGAAGACATGATGACGAATCGGAAAGCCCTGTAAGGGTGTTACCTCTGCACACGATGTAAACCTGCATAGTAGCGTTGTCACATCGAGAGATCTGAGAGAATTTAATTTCCCCTCACTACAATTTTCCTAACCATCTACGAAGCCGCGTCTCATTGATCACGCAACTTGATATCTTGAATCATTTCGATAATTAAATAATCACGTTATGGGTCAATCACTAGTCAAAAATTACGTTCACGTTGTATTCGCTACAAAGGGAAGGAAATCTTTTATCTCTTCTGACATTGCAAACAAATTATACCCGTACCTGAATGGCATATGTAATAATATGAATTGCTATCCGCAATTGATCGGCGGGCACGTTAATCACGTTCACATTCTTTGCCATCTTTCAAAAAATGTTGCGTTAAGTAAATTTATTGAGCAACTGAAATCAAGCTCTTCACGATGGCTGAAAGCGCAAGAAGAATTAATGGACTTCAGCTGGCAAAATGGATATTCTGCATTTTCCGTCAATAACAGAGGGCTTAATAATGTCCGGGAATACATTGCCAATCAACACGTTCATCATCGCCGTTTAACATATGAAGAGGAATTAAGATCTTTATTGATTGAAAATGAGCTGCCCTTCGATGAACGATTTCTGTGGGATTAATAGGTGTCGTTTAATTGAGGAGAAGCAATATTTTATTTGATGCGTGTGTGCTAAGCTCACGCGCAGAGGTAACACCCTTACAGGGCTTTCCGATTTGTGCGTTATCGTCGCCCCGGGGCTGCAGCCTTGACAGGCCTGACCCCGGGCTCAGATTTGTGGGTCTTACAGACCCAAGGCCGTGCGACGCAATGTTCAGCATGAATCAATATGTTTCTCGTCATTGTATCCGGGCACCTGCAAACTCATTACGCGCTACCGTTTCTCAAGGTTGCTGTC
Organism: Chryseolinea sp.; assembly: GCA_037720155.1. Lineage (GTDB taxonomy): Bacteria > Bacteroidota > Bacteroidia > Cytophagales > Cyclobacteriaceae > Chryseolinea. The sequence continues at coordinate 247,204 of JBBJMI010000003.1, forward strand.
AACGATTAACAATGCAGGACATGATCGAGCGCCGAGGTGGCAATTTATCACTAAACCTATCCTAACCATGTATCACCAGCCGGATTGCGAAAAGGATCAACACAATACCGAAGACGATATTCAGAACCCTGATCACCTTCGGCGTTATCAGCAATCGTAATCTATCAGCGAGCTTCGCCTTGACGATGTCCGTTGCGAACACTGTAATCACAATTGATGCAAAAAATAGAAATGCTTTACTTGCCGAGGTATAACCAAATCTTGAAGTAGCTAATCCGACCGTCGCGATCCAGAAAAATAAAACCATCGGGCTGAGCGCATTGATGATAAAGCCCTTCCCTGCAAGCTTCAACCAGTTTCCGGAGTCATCATTATTAGTGCTATAACTGACTAACTTTCTGCTCTTGATAAAGAGGTAATAAAGTCCAAAAAGAATTAATATGACTGCACCGATGTACGCCATGTAGTGCTGAAACTTTTCGGTGCGCATAAATTGGAAAAGGCCAAGATAGACCACTGTGAGGTAGAGCATGTCACTTAAGGAAACTCCTACGGCGACAAAAACGCCACTCCAGAAGCCACGTTCGATGCTGGTTTGCAGGATAGTAAAAAATACAGGACCAATAAGAAAGGCGAGGACGATGCCTGAGATAAAACCGTTAAGTATGATTTCCATTAACATGCTGTTGAAGAAAACTCTTCCAGTCGTCCAATTGTGCATTTTTCATAACGCGCGGAAATTTGTTCTGCCCCCCTACCTTTCCTTTCGACTCCATCCAGTCATAAAAAGTTTTCACAGGAATGACGTCGACAAATATTTCCTTTAGCGCGGCGCTCCGTTCCACCGCATAATCATCGTTTAACGCCTTAAGGTGCTCGTCAATTTTTTCCTTCAATTGCTTTTTATCGACCTTATTATCTGTTCCTACAAACCAATGATGAGCAAAAAGAGAGTCGTATGGAATACCAGCAACCGCGAATTCCGGGATATCAATATTAAAATCGTTTGACACAAGCTCAATGGCTTTGTTCATATTGTCCACCGACAAATGTTCCCCGCACAAACTCAGAAAATGTTTGGTCCTTCCTGTAATAACTATCTCCACTTCTTCAAGCGATGTAAACTTGATCACATCACCGATAATATATCTCCACGCACCCGCGCAGGAGCTGAGCAAGATCGCATACTCCTTACCTTCTTCTACTTCATCTATCAGGAACGTGTCGGCATCAGGATTAATCTCACCGTTAGCATTGAAGTTCTTCTCGTCAAATGGCACAAATTCATAGAATATTCCATTGTTTAGGACGAGGCGCATAGACCGGCGGTTGGGATAAGCCTGAAAGGCAACAAATCCCTCCGATGCGAGGTAAGTTTCAATATACTGAATTGGACGATCCAGTAATTTCTCAAAACCTTTTCGGTATGGATCGAATGACACGCCACCATGCACGTACACCGCCAGGTTCGGCCAGATCTCATGAATGTTTTTCAGCTGGTGATACCTGATGATTTTTTCCATCAGGATCTGAATCCAGGCCGGCACACCGACAATTATTCCGATGTCCCACTCTTCTGCCCGTCTCGCAATTTCATCAAGCTTCGCGTCCCAATTTCTATTCTTGGCAATCTTCTTTCCTGGTTTGTAAAAGTGCTGAAACCAGAATGGCAATCGCGCAGCCTGTATGCCGCTGAGATCACCTTCGAAAAAACTTCCGCGTTTGTTTAAATGAGTGCTGCCACCGAGCATAAGTATACCACTCTCAAATATCTCAGGCTTCAGATCGTAACGGGAAAGACTAAGGATCTGGCGAATGCTGGTTTTCTGAATTGCCTTCGTCATATCCTTCGTAACTGGGATATATTTGGACGATGCCTCAGAAGTGCCCGAGCTTAGCGCGAAATATTTAATCCTTCCTGGCCAGCACACATTGCGTGCACCTTGCAAAGCAAGCTTCCACCATTCAGCGTAAATTTTGTTATATGTAAATATGGGTACCTCGCGCTTGAAGCGTTTGTAAAATTCCTTGTCATCCTTCCGAAAGCCATTTAGTATGTCTCCGAATTTATAGTGCTTGCCGAACTCGGTTTGGCTCGCAGCGATCAGCAGCTCTTTCAACTCCTTCTTTTGAAGGTCAAAAGGAGATGTATATTCCTGCTCAAGCATCTCCCGAAGCCTTATTCCTTTTTTCAGCAATGTTCCAAGGATCGCCATATTTGCGTTAGCTTTGGTGATTTGAAGCACTAAAAATAGGCATGAATATTAAGAATAACATCACCGCCCTTGTTCAAAACTTGCCCCCGGGTTGTCAGCTAATAGCAGTAAGCAAGACCAAACCTATTGAAAATATTCAGGAAGCGTATGACGCAGGTCAGAGAAGATTCGGAGAAAACAAGGTTCAGGAACTAATTCCTAAATACGAGGCCCTTCCAAAAGACATCGAATGGCATATGATAGGACATCTCCAGTCGAATAAAGTTAAATTCATCACCCCGTTTATAAACTTGATACACTCCGTCGACAGTGTGAAATTATTGGAGGAGATCGAAAAACAGGCGGCAAAGATAAAACGAACGGTGCACTGCCTTTTGCAGGTACACATTGCAGAAGAAGAAACGAAATTTGGCTTTTCAGAATCAGAATTACTTTCATTTTTCGATGATCCCGCGTTTGGAAGGTTTGGCAATATCCGAATCGATGGGCTGATGGGAATGGCTACATTAACCGGAGATTCACAGCAAATAGCGAAAGAGTTCGCAGGATTGAAACGAACCTTTGAAAGGTTGAGGTCATCAGTTTTGCCGGCAAACGTCAGAATGAATATTTTGTCTATGGGAATGAGTAGCGACCATAGTCTTGCCGTTGCGGCAGGAAGTACAATGATCCGCGTAGGCTCAGCGATATTTGGTGAACGGGGATATGCCTTATGAATCAAAGAACGACACTCTTATGGGGCGCGGCGTTGGGTGCCGTTACAGTCATCATCGGAGCCTTTGGGGCACATGCCCTCAGCTCCGTTTTAACGGCACATGGAAGAATTGAAACTTATGACCTGGCCGTCAGATACCAGTTTTACCATACGCTTGCGTTGGTGCTTACCGGCACATTAATGAATCAATATCCTTCCAAACGGCTGCACTATGCGTCATTGCTATTTTTACTGGGAATTGCCTTTTTTAGCGGGAGCCTCTATGTGCTTTGCTTGACGGGAGTGCAGGCGCTGGGCGCGGTCACACCCATTGGGGGAGTGCTTTTTATTGCGGGATGGATGTTGTTGTTTGCCGGCGTGCTAGAAAAACGAGCATCTGGCTGACGTTGTTGAATCGATGAACGTTACTGCGGTTGTACCTTCTTCTCAAGCACATTAGCCGTAAAAGAAATTAGAGCGCCGTCAGCGTTTGCTGCGTTGGAAACAATAGTTACGACTTTATTCTGCCTTCCGCTCTTCCCTGCACTTGCAAATGCAATAATCAACTCGCCGGTTCCTCCAGCTGCAATAGGATCGCGGGGCCAACCCTTCGGTGTTGTACATCCGCAGGTAACCTGCACGTTTGTGATAATCAGTGGCTCATTACCCGTATTGGTAAACTTGAACGTCTCTTCTACTTTGTCACCCTGAACAATATCACCGAAGTCGTGAACCTTCTTCTCGAAAGTGATTACAGGACCAGTCGCTCTTGCTGTGGTCGCTTGCGCAAAAACCTCTGCGCCCAGACCTAATACGATCAAAAGGAAAAAATACTTCTTCATACCTTAGTTTTTTATCAAATTTAAGCTGTTTAATTCAACAATGCTGCCAGAATTGAAAATTTATGCGCGAGGATCAATTCGAATATCCATCTGCAATTTAATAACCAGGTAACCTGATGAATGCGGAAATAGCCGAATTATACGGCGGACGGTTAAGAATTCGGGTTTGCGGTCTGTTATTCGACGACGAACACTTATTGCTCGCGAATCACCGCGGTTTAAATGATGGCGATTTTTGGTCGCCACCAGGTGGAGGGGTCGAATTTGGCGAGCCTATGGCGGTGGCACTGCAACGCGAATTTATGGAGGAAACTGGCCTTAACATTACTGTTCATCAATTCGCATTCGGCTGTGAATTGTTGCGCGGGCCGTTACACGCAATCGAACTATTTTTCTGGACCGAAAAGACTGGAGGAAAACTCTCAACCGGTTATGACCCGGAATTTCAGATAATTGAACAGACAAAATTGTTTAGTGCCAATGACTTGCAGAGCATGCAAAAAAATGAGTTGCACGATATATTTCAACTTGCGAAAACCAAAAGGGATTTTCAGCAGTTAACAGGCTTCTACCGCATCTAAGCCGGCATTCGTGCGCCGGCCTTGTGATTTATATCTTAAAATAATTATTATTGTATAACCCTGCTCGTTTCAAAGCGAGTGATACGTTAAACTGGCAAATTGCAGACAACTACATTGACATATAAACTGATCCGAAAGGTTAAAGACGAACTGTTTGACGAGGAAATGATCGATCAGTATCATCTCTGTATGAACATTGGCACGCGGGATTTTCAGCTTTTGGTGATTGGGCCGAAGGATAATAAGGTGCTGTTGCTTGAGGATTTCGTATTGCCCGGATTGACTTCCTCTGAAGAGTTGTTTCAAATGCTCGATCAGCTCTTTGACTCACACCCGTTTCTGAAGGCGGGCTTTTGGAAAAAAATCAAGGTCTCGATTAAGAATCAGAAATTTGTACAGGTTCCTGTCGCGTTGTTCTCCGCACAAGCCGCTGAAGAATATTTAAAGTTTAATGCTGCGCTCGACCTGGCGAAGGAAGAATGTATCGCCTCCATAAACGATCGGGCGCAAGCCGTCACTGTTTTTGCTATCAACAGCGATCTTAAAAACTGGCTTAACGGACTGTACCCGAATAATCCGCCAGCGTTTACACACCAGTCTGCGTCGCTGATTGAAGGAATGCTGCAATTTTCGGCCACAAGAGAAGACAAGCCATTGTACGTGTACGTAGACAGGTTCAAGCTTCACATTATGGCCTGTGACAAAGGAAATTTGCTTTACTATAACCAGTTTGCCATCAAGCAATTTTCAGACTACATAAAATATATTATGCTGGTGATGAATTCTTTGTCCATGGATCAGAAGTCGAGCCAGGTAGTTCTCTGGGGTTATATTGGAACCAATTCGCCACACTATCACGAGTTTTATAAGTATATCAACAACGTTGCATTCGGTGTTGAGCCTGCAGAACTTAACTTCGGTTACGTTTTTGATGAGGTACCGGAACATCACTATTTCGATCTTTATAGCATTAGCCTTATCGGTTAACACGTTTTCAAAAATCGCGTCTCCTAGCTACCTTAGGATGAATTCTGAATTTCAATCCTGAATTTTATGGCCCACCGAATTGCGTTATTCCCAGGTTCTTTCGATCCGTTTACGAAAGGTCATGAGGATATTGTATTGCGCGGATTGCAGCTCTTTGATGAGATCATTGTGGCAATTGGATATAATAGCCAGAAGAGTTCTCGATATTTTGAGATAGATCTCATGGCAGGATATATACAAAGTACTTTTAAAGCTTACCCCAATATCCGGATTGTAAAATTTTCCGAGCTTACAGCAGAGTTCGCCCGAAAAAATGGAGCTCGCTTTTTATTACGAGGATTGCGCAATACGACAGACTTCGAATACGAAAATAGTATTTCTCAAATCAACCGTAAACTCTATCAGGAAATGGAATCTGTTTTTCTGATCACTACGCCGCAGCTTGCCTGGATAAGTTCATCCATCATTCGCGACGTGCACCGCTATGGCGGGGACGTTTCGGAATTTCTCCCCTACCGTCTACAGGAATGATTTAACCTTTTGAAGACTTAACGCCAGCCTCCTCGTAATACTGGCCGAAAACATAGCGAATGGATTTGTAGGAGTGTTCCAATGCATGATAAACTTCCTTGCGATTCATCCAGCGGGTTAATTCAATATCTTCGGCTGCTGCAGGGCGCATGCGCGAATCATCAATAACATCCATGAGATACCACCGTGTCTTTTTGATGATGGCGCGGTTATTCATGGTGTAGGTATGCCAGGTGGTGCAGATCTTTTTGCCGAGCTTTACTGTCACGTTGCATTCCTCCTCTACTTCGCGCACCGCCGTCTGCTTATTCTTCTCCCCTTTTTCCCGTTTACCTTTTGGCAGATCCCACTTTTTCATGCGGTATATCATCAGAAATTTATCCTTCTTCCGGACCAATCCGCCTGCCGCTTTAACCACTTTGAACTTTCTTCTGAAATACTCCTTCATCCCAGCGTAATCGCTTGCTGAGATAAATAACGACCTTAGCTCTGTGGGTACTTTCGAGTCCAGAATGGCGAGTATGAGATCTATATCACCTTCTCCTACGTTCTGAACCCAAATGTGATTTAAAAGCTTTGCCTGAGTGACGGGCTCAATCGATGCATCGAGAATATTGTTGAAGCTGCCCTGATCAGGATGATCACCGGCGTCCAGGAATTCTACGGGGATGTCATTGATGAAGATGATCATTTCAATAAACCTGTCCGCAAAAGAGCAAATATTTTTCTTGGTTGCAAACATTTACAGAATATTAAAATAGTCATGAGTCACGAGTAGTCGAGAGTCAAGAGTCGGTGCGAGATGATCATGTGCAGGAAGGCCTTCGATCAGTTGTGTGCAGACTTGTAGCTTGAAGCTTGCACCTTAGAGCGAATTAATTTTACCTTTCGGAATCATGCCAATAATCAAGATACAGGAAGAAACGGCCGGACAGGTCGCAGGGATGCTGCTCAGCATCGAAGCTATTAAGCTTAACACAAGTAAACCTTTTACGTGGAGCTCGGGATGGAAGTCTCCCATTTATTGTGATAACAGGCTTTCGCTTTCGTTTCCAGAGATCAGGACAACCATTCGCAAAGGGCTTGTCCAGGCAATACGCGAAAACTTCTTTACGCTTGAGTGCGTTGCGGGTGTGGCAACGGCTGGCATTGCGCACGGCGCCCTGGTTGCCGATGCGCTAAACCTTCCCTTCATTTATGTGCGTCCGAAACCAAAGGACCACGGAATGGAAAATTTAATCGAAGGTCAAATTGCTAAAAGACAAAAGGTGGTCCTCGTCGAAGATCTTGTTTCTACCGGTGGCAGTTCGTTAAAGGCAGCACAGGCACTCCGCGACGCGGGTATGGAAGTTTTGGGTATGGTATCAATCTTCAATTATGGGTTTGAGATCGCCACGCGAAATTTTTATGAGGCGAACATCTCGCTGATCAGCTTATGTGATTATAGCAGCTTGCTCAATTATGCATTAGTACAAAAGTATATAACAGCCGATCAGGTAACTTCTCTTAAGGCATGGCGCATTGACCCCTCAAACTGGAAAAAGTAACATGCGTGAGGCCAATATCAATACGTTTGCCCCGATATCGCATGCCATCACAACAACTCACCAAGAGCTTCCACGCCTGACAAAAGGGGCGAGTATCATCGTTGCCGGTGCAGGCGCATTTGGCGGCTGGGCATCACTTTTCTTATTGCGGCAGGGGTTCAAGGTGACACTGGTCGATCCATGGGGTGGAGGTAATTCCCGGTCGAGTTCGGGAGATGACTCGCGTGTAATACGATCCACGTACGGCGCCAATAAAACTTATTTTGATCTCAATGTCCGGGCGCTGCAGCTTTGGAAGGAGTACGAAACGAGCTTTAACAGTAAAGTATTTCATAATACGGGAGTACTTTGGTTCTGCTATGAATCATCGACTCCGTTGGTAGACGACTCACTGGCTTTTGCTGACGAGCATCAAATGCACTACACTTATCTTTCCGTGGACGCTCTGGCGGAGCAATATCCGCTACTTAACACGAACGATCTCCATCATGCGTACTTCGATCCTTTCGGGGGCTTTCTGAAAGCAAGAGAAGCAACGATGGCGGTACAGTCATTGTTTGAAAAGGAAGGTGGAACATATAAACAGCAGAACGTGATACCACCTGGCGTCCATGGACCGATAGACGCGGTGATGCTGGACAACGGTGAGGAGTTGCGGGCTGACCTGTATCTTTTTGCATGCGGCTCGTGGCTTGGAAAATTATTTCCTGATGTACTGGGAGAAGTAATCACGTGTACAAAACAGGAAGTTTACTATTTCGGCACTCCGGCAGATTCAGCATTAACATTTGACCAAATACCGGTATGGGTAGACGTCGACGGTAGTGATTTCTATTATGGCATTCCTCAAAATGCTGGAAGGGGCTTTAAGCTCGGGGTCGATATCCGGGGCGAACTATTTGATCCTACTTCGGGTGACAGAACGATTACACCAGACGTATTCGCCAAGGCCAGGAGCTTTCTTGCCCACCGCTTTCCCGGATTAGCCAATGCGCCGCTGCTGGAACACCGCACCTGCCCCTATGAAAGTTCAATCGACGGCAATTTTATTTTTGACGTTCATCCGACCGCTGCAAATGTATTATTTCTTGGGGGCGGGTCAGGTCACGGATTTAAGCACGGCCCCGCCCTGGGGGAACTGGTCGCTCAAATATTGGCTGGGGAGAAAAAGTGCCCGGATCTATTCCGATTAAAGAGATAGAAGCGTATAGCTACACCGTTGTCAATCCATAACCATTGCTTTATTTTTTGAAAATCTTGTGTCTATACCGATCGCAACGAGCTATTCCTGCTGATTGGCTTCCAGCCAACTGCCAGTTATCTCATTTAGAACTTTCACTTTTAGCTGAAAGTCACCTTTGATTTTATTCCGTATGCGTTGCATATTCTCCAACAGTAGGTTTGTGTCTTCTGGAATAGCATCCTCGAGATATTCGCGCAATCTCTTGGATATGGTTGGTGATTTCCCATTTGTAGAGATCCCTATTTTTAAATTTCCGCGGGAGACGACGGAACCAAGGTAGAAATCACACAACTCAGGCGTATCGGCGACATTAACAAGCAGCCTTTTTGTCCGTGCAAATTTCCTTATCGTTTCATGCAGGCTTTTACTATCCGTAGCAAGCAATATCAAATCTTTATCAAACAGATCCCAAAGCTTGAAATTGCGCTCTTCTAGTTTTACAGAAGGATTTTCTGCCGCAAGCTGACGAATTGAATCATTAATATTTCTTGCGACCACAGTAATGCGTGCACCCGGACTGTTCTTTACAATGGCTGCCAGTTTCTCATGCCCCACGTTCCCTCCACCGACAATGAGTGTTTCTAATGACTCAAGCTTTAGAAAAACCGGAAAGAGATTGTTGCGTTCCATGGCTATTGATAGTGTATCACGACCTCTTGAGCTATGCCGTTCAAGGCATGTGCAAAGTTCACGACCTCTCCCACGACAATGATTGACGGAGAGCCCATATCGGCCACACGGCAAAGATTTGCGATGGACGACACCTTCCCGGTAATAACGCGCTGGTTCGGCAGCGTTCCATTTTGAATTATCGCAACCGGAGAATCAGCCTTTCCGTGAATCTCAAACTGCTCCATCACCTGACGGATTTTTCCCAATCCCATGAGGATCACAACAGTTGCTGTTGACTGGGCTGCAAGGGAAATATCGTTTGACACCTCGCCGTTCTTCGTGGTGCCTGTAACCACCCAAAAACTCTCGCTAAAGCCGCGCGCCGTTACAGGTATGTTTGCGGCCGCCGGAACTGCGATCGAGCTGCTGATACCGGGTATTATGCTCACTGTTAGACCTTGTGCTACGGCAAATTCTATTTCTTCCGACCCTCGTCCAAAAACAAATGAATCACCCCCCTTTAAGCGGACGACATGTCCGTACAGGTAGGCAAACTCTACAATAAGCTCATTGATCTCCTCCTGCTTGTAAGAATGGGCGCCCGCACGCTTGCCTACGCATAAAACCGGTATACCCTTGGGGATCATCTCAACGATCTCATTGGAAACCAGCGCATCGTACAAAACCACATCTGCCGCCTGGATTGCCTTGAACCCCTTTAAAGTGATTAGCTCAGGATCCCCTGGTCCTGCGCCCACCAATGTGAGGCGTGGTCTTGGATGTGGTATATTTTGGGTGGAGATCATTTTACGATCACTGCTTTGTCGCCGACTTCTCTCTCGGTTGCCCTATGCGAAGAGGCTGCTTCAAAAAACGCTGCGGAATCATTCAAAAAGGTTTGAGCAAAAGCTTCTGATGGCTCAAACTTGTTGATACGGAACACGTGATCTTTGAAATTCCCGTCAAAAGCAAACGCTTTGGTTTCAATGAATTCACGTTGAAAGTCGTTAATCGTTTGATATTGTGAGCTAGGCTTGATATCACGCCCGAGCAAAAGGGCCTTGGCCGTATTGATGAATGCGCTATAGCTTTGGTAGATGGAATCTGCAAACCTGCCTGCCGCGAGCGTCTCTCTTGACCACGAAAGTTTGTCTTCTGAATCATACAAGAGTGTAGAAACGAGATCGATCATTACTCCTGCACACTCTCCGACTGCGGTATGCAAAATAAAATTTCTTTCCTGACCCCAGTCAATGTATTCGTCCGGCGCGTTCACTGTAACATCTCCCAATGGTTTCAGTAGCTGATAAAAATGGATCCTTCCAATACGCTTAAAATAATCGTGATAGTATTCGCCATCTTCCGCGTTAACTTCATAATCGGAAAGGAGCAATCTCAAGGCCTGTGGACCACGCTTGCTAGGTATCTTGATGATCTTATCTGAAATTATACCTTCTCCATTTTTAAGTTTTCCGCCGCCTAAAAGCACGACCAACGCAGGCAGCACTTTCCCTTGCTTGTCCTTGATTGTACTTCCATGAAAGCCTATGCTGGCGAGACCGTGCTGACCACAAGAGTTGGGGCAGCCACTGATTTTAATTTTTATGTCTTGATTGTGAATGAGCTCGGGAAATTCATCACGCACCACTTTTTCAAGTTCAAGAGATATTGACGTGCTATCAGAAATTCCAAGGTTGCAGGTATCTGTGCCGGGACACGCGGTAATATCGGCCACGCTATCAAAGCCCGGTTCCGCTAATCCTATTGAATCCAGTGCGCCATATAATCCTTTTAAAGCACCTGGCCTTACAAAGCGCAGAAGATAACCTTGGTTGATCGTCACCCGTACGTCGTTGGAGGCATAACGGTCTACAATGTCTGCAAATTGCCTGGCCTTCTCAGATGAAAGATTGCCCAACGGCACCTTCACGAATACGCCAAAAAATCCCGGTTGCTTTTGAACATAAACATTTGACTTATGCCAATGTTGGTATTTCGACTCATCAACAATGGCCTCGGGCTCATCGATCGCATCGGGAATGGTTGATGCAGACAATGAGTTCGTATCAATCTGGTACGAGTGACAGTTCAATGCTTTTTTCTCTTCTTCGATTAATGCCAACAACTTCTCCAGACCGAGATCATCCAGCAGAAATTTGAATCGCGCTTTCATTCGCCGATTCCTTTCTCCATACCGGTCGAACACCCGGATGACTGCCTCCGTAAACGGAATGATCTGATCCTCTTCCAGGAACTCATAGACCAATTGAGCGAGATATGGATTCGCCCCAAGGCCCCCACCAATCACGACTCTGAATCCCCGCTTGCCAAATGCAATGCGTGGGATAAAACCGAGATCGTGGATAAAAGAGTATGCTGTATCTTCTTCACTCGAAGAAAAAGAGATCTTAAATTTTCTTCCCATTTCCTGGCAAATAGGATTACGCAGGAAATATTTATACGTCTCGTGAGCATAGGGAGAGACATCGAACGGCTCGTTAGGATCAATGCCGGCTGTTGGCGACGCTGTTACGTTCCGAACTGTATTTCCGCAGGCTTCTCTTGTTGTAATTTCATCCTTCTCAAGCTTCGCCCATAGCTCCGGTGTTTTGTCCAGACTTACATAATGTATTTGAATATCCTGCCGGGTAGTGGCGTGCAATGTGCTACTTGCATACTCATCGGAGATGTCGGCAATGCGTCTGATTTGTTTAGTGGAGATGCGACCAAAAGGAATCTTGATACGAATCATTTGTACGCCTTCCTGCCTTTGCCCGTAGATGCCGCGAGCCAGGCGAAGTCCCCTGAATTTTTCGCTATCCAATTTACCATCGCGGAACAACCGGATCTTTTTTTCAAGATCGATGATGTCGCGTGCAACGACTGGGTTGTTCAAATCTTCTAATTCCGAGCGAAAGCTTTCCATAAAATATCTATCCTTCCTTTTTAGTATGATACAAATAAGCCTTTCCTGTTAGCAGAAAAGGCCCGTGCAATCTTTATCATTTCGTTGATTACGATTCATTACGTGGCCGATTCCAGCTTCCTTGACGAATTACTACAACATTGATTACAAAATGGTTCGAGGCTGCCAGACATTTGTCTACAAATTGAATAGGGATTCAAAGTTAAACGTTCAAAAACAGAAATCAAACGGATAAAAAAACAAAATTTGATTTCCGCATTCTTGCAGGGACACAAACGGTTGTTAATAGCATTGAAATGCCTCGGGTAACCCAACGGGAGGCGGGTGATCCGAAATATATTCTAGCCTTCAGTAATTCGAAATCGAAAAAACCTCCAGCGCGCTGCTTGCGTAGCGCAATGGAGGCTAATCACTAATGGTGTTCTGGAAACCCTGTGAGGTGAAGTATCCGGATTTTACACCCCGTGGTTGCGTCGATTACCCGCTAATATTTCTACTTGTCGCCGCCCAGCTTTTCCATTTCCTGGTTGAATGTTTCTTTGAACTTCTCATAGTCATAGTCGATCTTAAGACGATCGTCTTTTGACAGGCGTTCATTGTATTTCGTTACAAGGTCTTCCGCAGAAAGCTCTATCGCTACGTAAGTTTTATAAGTATCCTGATTGGTCTTTACAAGTTTTTCACATATCGTCTTCAGACCGGAAAGTTGCTGATCTACAATTTCGCGATTGAGCTGTTCAAATCTTTCTTCAACCTGCTCTTTGTTATTCATTTCACGCGAGTTGGTGTAGTTGTCCGTAACAGCCTTGACAGTCGTTTGGATGCTGGCCGCAAGCTCTGCGCGCGCATTGGATAATGCCTTTTTCTTGGATGTTACCTGATCCTGACTTTCACCGATTGAGTTGGCACGAAAGAACTTCGTCGTGGTAAAGTAATCAGACCCTGAGCAGGGAACAGTTACTTCGCTCTCTCCCTTCGGAATTTTCTGTTTACCCTTACAGCCAATCATTAACAACCCTCCTGCGAGGATCACCATTAAAGAAGATTGAATTATTCGTTTCATAAAAAAAATAAAGTTTAGTCAAGTTATACTTTACAAATTGAATACCAACATTCCGGTGTCGGGAAAGATCCGAGGGAAATTACTGAAGTACTGTTTCTAACAGTTCTGTCATTCTTTCCTTTTCCAAAGTCTGAAGAGCATTATTATATGCATCGATACTCGATTTATTGTAATCCAGTCCGTAACCTTTTACACGATCGAGCGTAGTTTCATAAATATCCTTGCCCTCCTTAAGCGCGGCTACCTTGATAACGCTTGTCAGATAGGTAATATAAATACTGCCAGAGACCGCCCCTTTTTCACAGTCGGCCTTTACGTCAAACCAAAGATCCGCCTTACTTTTATCCGCGGAAAATTCAAAGCCATTGCTCGCCAGAAGGTTTTTAAGTTTGTTGCTGATCTGATCATTGTTCTTGTGGACGCCAAGACTTTTTTCATCCGAGGTAAGGTAGACAAGAGGCCGCTGAACCTTCAATACCACGTTGCCACCGGGCACCTGGAACGTGCTAGCCAGAAGTGAATAAAGGGGGCTCAATCCCGAACCACTGAGTGAATTTATATCGACTTTAACAGCAACAGTTTGTTCAAGCTCGCGGGATCCGATCTTCGTCATCAATACCTTTGCCTTGCCCGCGGCATCTGTTTTATACGTGGGAAATACATCTCCTGAACCCTTCTCAAATGCTGCGTGCAGGGGCACGCTGGAAGCAATGTTTCGCTCACCTTTAAACGAAACATTGGCGGTCACAAACTCGGTACCCTGATTTACCCGTCGGTTCATCGTTAACTCTGGTGGCTCAACCTTGACGACTATTTTGTCAAGCATCCTCTGGATGGAGGCATACAATTCATTTACCAGTAAAATTTCCTTGTTGTCTATCGTGACGGGTATAGCCTCACCAAGATATTTTTCGATCGAACGCAAAGCCTGAAAATAATAAGTGATCCCGAGTATGTGGTTTGCTGAAAGATCAGCGTTCCGTGCCTTCTCCAGATAATCCAGGGCCAAGGCGGTGGCACTTCGCTTTTGCGTTTCCTTGATCTCCCGGTATCGTGCAATGGAAAGGCGATAGTAAACCCAGTAGTTTGTCGCATCTTCCCAGGCATCAACAAGTTCAAACTCTTCGATCTCGTCCGCAGCTGTCGTCTGAATAACCTGTTGATATTGTTCTGTAAGTTTTTTATTCGTTTCAAGCTGACTAAGAACCGACGTGCTGGAAACATTCACCTTTATTTGAGACACCAAGTCATCCAATGCACTTTTTTTGGCGGACTGTATGTAGTTATTTGATCCATCTTTTATGCTATGGCCAATGCCCGCGTAGTAGCCGTCCGAATAAGGCGTTGTCTTTAGCCAGGCAGGCTTGAGTGTGCTTGGATCGGGTGGCTGAAGCTTAGGACTACAGGCTGAGATCAACAAAAAGATCAGAAAAATTCGTCTCACAAAATAACCGGTTACCGGAACACGTTAGTTAATGCATGTTACATCAAAAGCAGTGCCCGGACAAATCAACATGCGGTAACAGCGTTAGTTATAGATATCCGGGCATTTTTTTTAAATTTAGGTAACAACAATGCACATGAAACGATTGATTTGGATTTTGGCTGCAGGCGTATGTGTGATGAGCTGTCAGGGGAACGAGAACGTTGAATCCGGATTTAGTGGCCGGGAAATGGTCTATCCATTGGCACAGGGATCTGACTATAACGTCCATGGAACAGTTACGTTCAGGGAAAGAAATGATGGTACGTCCGTCGTTGCTGTGACATTAACAGGAACGGAGGGTACTTTAGAGCATCCAGTTCATCTTCATGCGGGAGACATATCAATGCCCGGTGCGGATGTGGCGGCGCAGTTAACTCCGGTGGTCGGTGCGTCCGGAAAAAGTGAGACCGCCCTGGTGAGGTTATCTGATGAAATGCCTGTAACCTATAATGAATTGATAAACATGAATGCCTGCGTAAAAATCCACCTCGCGGCATCGGGTCCGGATCGCGATATCATTCTTGCCGGAGGAAATATTGGCATTGCATCAACGCGCGAAATTGCTTTGGGAAGATCGGCCATAGGTGTTTGCAAGAGCGAGTGACCAGGCTCGAAAGGAATTTCAATCGCCTCCCTTCAATTGAACTTCGTACGAACTGAGTGACGCTCCAAAATATTCTCTGTTCATACGGGCGATGTTGGTGAGGCTAATGCCCTTCGGACATTCAGCTTCGCATGCACCGGTATTTGTGCAAGCTCCAAATCCCTCAGCATCCATCTGCGCCACCATCTTTTCAACGCGTTCTTTCTTCTCTGGCTTTCCCTGAGGAAGCATGGCAAGTTGAGAGACCTTTGCGCTCACAAAAAGCATGGCCGAAGCATTTTTGCATGCTGCCACACAAGCGCCACATGCTATGCATGCTGCTGAATCAAATGCCTCGTCAGCGATCTTTTTAGGAATGGGTATTTCATTCGCATCGGGTACACCTCCAGTATTGACACTTACATATCCGCCAGCCTGCTGGATGCGATCGAACGCGTTTCTGTCGACAACGAGGTCGCGAAGAATCGGGAATGCTCTTGCCCGCCACGGCTCTATCGTTATTGTTTGCCCATCGGAGAATGACCGCATATGCAACTGACAAGTTGTCGTTTGCTGTGGTCCGTGCGGTCGTCCATTTATAAACAAGCTGCATGTTCCGCAAATTCCCTCCCGGCAATCATGATCAAACGCGACAGACTCTTCTCCTTTATGGATCAAGTCGTGGTTGAGCACATCAAGCATTTCCAAAAAAGACATGTCGGGAGATACCTTGTTCAGCGTGTAGGTTTTAAAAGCACCTTTTGCTTCACGATTTTTTTGACGCCAGATTTTTAGTGTGATCTTCATCTTACTTATAACTTCTTTGGGTCAGCTTAACATTTTCAAAAACCAAGTCTTCCTTGTTCAATATTTCGGGCTGATTATCGCCCGTATATTGCCATGCCGAAACAAACGAGAACTCATCATCGTTGCGCAGTGCCTCGCCATCTGGTGTTTGTGATTCTTCACGGAAATGACCTCCACAGGATTCAGAACGGCTGAGGGCATCGTCAACCATTAGCTCGCCCAATTCCAAAAAGTCAGCAACACGCCACGCCTTTTCCAATTCCTGGTTAAGTTCGTTTCCGGAACCCAAAACGTTCACATTCTTCCAGAAGTCCGCGCGCAAAGTCTGAATTTTCGTTTTGGCTTCGGTAAGTCCCGCTGCAGTCCTTGACATGCCACAGTGGTCCCACATGGTTAATCCTAGTTCGCGGTGGAACTCATCTACCGTTTTATTTCCTTTGATAGACAGCAGCTTATTGATCATTGCATTTGCACCTTGCAAAGCCTCAGTAAACTCGGGTCTGTCAGTATTCACTTTCTCCATAGGCAACCCCGCGAGATAATCTCCCAGAGTATAAGGAATAACAAAATATCCATCCGCCAGACCCTGCATGAGTGCGCTTGCACCCAGACGATTTGCGCCATGATCTGAAAAATTCGCTTCGCCCAGAGCATACAAGCCGGGAACGTTAGTCATCAGGTTGTAATCTACCCACAGACCGCCCATGGTATAATGCACCGCCGGATAGATCATCATCGGCATCTCGTAAGGATTGTCGCCGGTGATTTGTTTATACATATCGAAAAGATTGCCATACTTCGCTTCAATAGTCTTGCGACCATCGCGCTTGATGGCGTCAGCAAAGTCAAGAAATACGGCCAACCCCGAGCCAACACCACGGCCTTCATCACACATACCCTTCGCATTGCGTGAAGCGACATCCCTTGGCACGAGGTTCCCAAAGGAAGGATATTTGCGTTCCAGGAAATAGTCGCGGTCAGATTCCGGAATTGTCGCGGCGTCTTTTGCTTTCAGTCCCGGCTTTGCCACTTTCGGAACCCATACCCTGCCGTCGTTTCGAAGTGACTCGGACATCAACGTTAGCTTTGACTGATGATCTCCTGAGACGGGAATGCAGGTGGGATGGATTTGTGTATAGCACGGATTTGCAAAGAATGCACCCTTTTTGTGAGCCCGCCACGCAGCCGTAACGTTGGATCCTTTTGCATTAGTAGACAGGTAAAACACGTTGCCATATCCTCCAGTACACAACAGGACAGCGTGAGCGCTATGCGCCTCAATTTTACCAGTGACCAGGTCACGTGTAATGATACCGCGCGCCTTTCCATCGACGATTACCACGTCCAACATCTCCGTGCGGCTGTACATTTTAACTTTGCCGTTTGCGATCTGGCGGTTGAGCGCCGAATACGCACCCAATAATAGTTGCTGACCTGTTTGACCGCGGGCATAAAATGTGCGCGAAACCTGCGCACCACCGAATGAACGGTTTGCTAACAAGCCGCCATACTCTCTGGCAAAGGGAACACCCTGCGCGACGCATTGGTCAATGATTTTTACGCTTTCCTGTGCGAGTCGAAATACATTCCCCTCGCGTGCGCGATAGTCTCCACCTTTGATGGTATCGTAAAACAGACGGTGAATACTGTCTCCATCGTTCTGATAATTTTTTGCAGCATTGATGCCACCCTGCGCAGCAATGCTATGAGCACGGCGTGGACTATCCTGAAAACAAAATGCCTTGACGTTATATCCCAGTTCGCCCAAAGAGGCAGCAGCCGATGCGCCAGCCAATCCCGTACCCACCACAATAACATCGTACTTTCTCTTATTGGCGGGATTTACCAACTTCAGATTGAACTTATGCTTAGTCCATTTTTCCGCTAAAGGGCCTTCCGGAATTTTCGAATCTAACTTCATATTTATACAGTACTGTAATTAACGAAAGAACATCCAAAGAGGGATCAGGGCGAAGAGGCCCGACACGACAATAGCAAAAGCTCTACCCACAAACCTAATAACAGGATTATACTTAAGATGGTTTATTCCAAGCGTCTGAAAAGCGCTGGCAAATCCATGCCATAAATGGAAGCCAAGAATAATCATGCTGATTACATACAATGCTACAAACCAGGCCTCCTGATAGGCAACATCGACTACAGCGTAAAGATCTTTGTACTCTTCCCCGTCATAGGCAACGGTTGGGATACCACCCCAATGCATTTGGTACCAAAAGCCCTTCAGGTGGATCACCAAAAAGATAAGGATGAGTGTTCCAAGTATTCCCATGTTACGGGATGTCCAGGGCGAAGAATTCTTATTAATTGCGTAGCCCTCCGCTCCGCGCGCTTTCCTGTTAAGACGGGTTAGGATAATCGCCCACACCACGTGGACAATAATTGCTGCGTAGTTTACATATGAAACAATGACGATTATTGGGTTGCTCGTCATAAACTTTGCGTACACGTTAAAGGCCTCGCCCCTATCGGTCTTAAGCAATTGAAGATTACCAATGAGGTGGACTACTAAAAAAAGAATGAGAAAAAGGCCGGTGATCGCCATCATTAATTTCCTGCCTAGCGTGCTCGACAGAAGTCTGGTAAACCAATTCATAGGTTGTATCTTAATCGCAGATTTTTGAGTGCGGTCAAAATTACTTCCCAAACGCTACACCACCAACAGCAAGATTTACTTTATATGTATTATAAATAGGCTTCAACAGTTTCAAAGCAATTCCAAAAGGACAATGATTATTGCAATCACCGCGATGGCGACAAACAAAAACCATTCTCTAGCGAAAAAGTCAAGGATTGATTTGAAAAAGCGTTTCATCTGTTGTTAGTCAGTTTCGACATATAAGCCAATAATCAAGCCCCTTCCCGTAACGGCTTATTGGTTAAATACTTAGCCAAAACAATAAGTCTTAAGGGTTCTCCTGATGCTCCAAAAGTGAATTGATTTCCCATACTTGGAAATAGAAAAGCTGGTAGAAATTTGACCCATAGGCTTACATTTGCCTCACAACCATACTTTTGAGATGTATTTGATTTTCGACACGGAGACCACTGGTCTGCCGCATAATAAGACTGCACCTATTACCGACGTGGACAATTGGCCGCGTCTTGTTCAATTTGCCTGGCAGCTTCACGATGCGAATGGCGCGCTGATCTCACAGCAAAACTATATAGTAAAACCTGAGGGCTTCGACATACCCTTTAAAGCTGAACAGGTTCACGGTATCTCTACCCGACGCGCCATGGAAGAAGGGCATCCACTCGTTGGTGTTCTCGTTGCCTTTGCCGGAGATCTACAAAAGACGCAACTGCTCGTTGGCCACAACATTGAGTTTGATATCAACATTATTGGAGCCGAGCTTATCAGACAGCACCGTGAAACAGAAAATTTTCTCAAGCTCAATAAGGTTGACACCGGCCTCGTTTCAACCGAATATTGCCAGTTGCAAGGTGGCCTCGGCGGACGATTAAAAATGCCCACACTTGTAGAACTTCATCAAAAGCTTTTCGGCAAAGACTTCGGCGATGCACATGATGCGTCGTACGACGTTGCCGCTACTGCACGCTGCTTCTTCGGTTTAATAAATGTTAATGTCGTCAAGCCAGTCGATTCCACTCGCGTCTCAGATATTATATATCAGGAGCCAAATCTGGAGGCTGCAAATTTTACGAAAAGGGAGAAAAGAAAATCGGCCGGCTATTCTCTGTCTTCCTCGGAGGCAATTGCCACAGACAAGCCGTTCGTTAATCTGCATGTTCATTCGCAGTTTTCAGTTTTGCAAGCGACAGCGGACATAAAAACGCTGGTAGCCCGTGCAAAGCAATTAAACATGCCCGCGCTGGCGGTAACGGATATTGGTAACATGTACGGGGCATTTAAATTTGTCAGGGAAGCCTACAACCATGAAATAAAACCGATTGTTGGATGTGAGCTATTTGTTGCTGAGGAGCGGTTGAAACTAAAATTTACCAAGGACAATCCCGATAAACGGTTTACGCAGGTCCTGCTCGCAAAAAATAAAAACGGATATTATAATCTGGCAAAGCTCAGCTCGTATGGATTTACGGAAGGGTTATACGGAATTCACCCGCGTGTAGACAAAGCGTTGGTGCAGCATTACAGCAATGATCTCATTGCCCTGACGGGAGGGCTTTCGAGCGAAATTCCTTACCTTATTCTCAACGTAGGCGAAAAGCAGGCAGAAGAAGCATTTCGCTGGTGGCATGGCGTTTTCAAAGACGACTTTTACATCGAACTAAACAGGCACGGCATGCCGGAAGAGGACCGGGTCAACGATACACTCTTACGATTTGCCGACCGGTATGGGGTGCGTTACGTCGCTGCAAATGAAACCTTTTACCTCGGTAAAGAAGAAGCGAACGCACACGATGTCTTGCTGTGCATTAAGGAGGGGGAATTTAAATCGACACCTGTAGGTTATGGGCGGGGCCACCGTTATGGTTTAAGCAATACAGAATATTATTTTAAGAGTCAGGAAGAAATGACGTCGATATTCAGCGACCTGCCTGACGCAATTGACAACATCAGCCACCTCGTGGACAAGGTTGAAGCCTACACGCTTGAGCGAAGTGTGGTGTTACCAAAGTTTGAAATTCCAGACGCGTTTGAATCGGAGGATGACTATCTGCGTCACCTCACATTCGAGGGAGCCGTAAAAAAGTATGGCGTTCTAACGACATCGCTCGTGGACCGGCTGAACTTTGAATTAGAGACTATTAAGAAAACGGGCTATCCTGGATACTTTCTTATTGTTCAGGATTTTACTTCCATGGCTCGGAAGATGGGCGTCTCGGTCGGCCCAGGCCGGGGATCAGCTGCCGGTTCTGCCGTTGCTTACAGCATTGGAATAACCAATGTCGATCCCATCAAATACGATCTTCTTTTCGAACGTTTCCTGAACCCCGACCGTGTTTCGTTGCCTGATATTGATATTGATTTCGACGACGAAGGAAGAGACAGGGTGCTGAAATATGTGATCGACAAATACGGAAAGAACCAGGTAGCGCAGATCATTACATACGGAACGATGGCCGCGAAGTCATCGATAAGAGATTGCGCACGTGTGATGGAGCTGCCGCTGTCTGACGCAAATATTCTTGCCAAAATGGTACCGGAACGGCCAGGCACGTCTCTTGACTCGGCATTCGAAGAGGTGAAGGAACTCGCATTAATTAAGAATGGCTCCGACCTTCGTGCACAGGTCTTGCAGCAGGCAATGATCCTGGAAGGTTCAGTGCGTAACACAGGAACACATGCATGCGGTGTTATCATTACTCCAGATGACCTGACCAAATTTGTTCCTGTAGCCACGGCGCGCGATTCTGACATGCTTGTCACGCAATTTGATAACAGCGTGGTTGAAAGTGCTGGAATGCTTAAGATGGATTTTCTCGGCCTTACCACGCTCTCAATCATAAATACAGCGCTTAAAAATATTTCCAAAGGCAAGGGTATTTTGATCGATGTCGATACTATTCCGCTCGACGACGTAAAAACGTATCAGTTATTTCAGCGGGGAGAAACAACCGGCACGTTTCAGTTTGAAAGTGTCGGGATGCAAAAATATCTGCGGCAACTCAAGCCAGACAAGTTTGAAGACCTGATCGCGATGAATGCGCTTTATCGTCCTGGTCCGATGGAGTATATACCCGCGTTTGTTCAGCGAAAGCATGGTCGCGAGCCGATCAAATATGATCTGCCGGCGATGGAAGAATATCTGGCAGAAACGTATGGTATCACCGTCTATCAGGAACAGGTGATGTTGCTCTCACAAAAGCTTGCCGGGTTCAGTAAAGGCGATGCTGACGTGTTGCGAAAGGCAATGGGCAAAAAGCAAAAGGCTGTTCTAGATAAGATGAAAGACAAATTCATTGCCGGATGCAAAAAACATAATCATCCGCCTGAAATTTGTGAAAAGATTTGGACTGACTGGGAAGCATTTGCGCAGTATGCATTCAATAAATCTCATTCAACCTGCTATTCTCTTATCGCGTATCATACTGCATACCTTAAGGCTAACTTTCCGGCTGAATACATGGCTGCCGTGCTTACGCACTCGCAAAGTAATCTTGAAAGTGTAACCTTCTTTATAGAAGAATGCCGGAGTCTTGGCATCATGGTATTGGGGCCTCATGTAAACGAGTCAGGCGTTTATTTCGCGGTGAATAAGAATGGTGAGATCAGATTCGGACTTGGCGCGATAAAAGGCGCAGGTGATGCTGCCGTTGAAGCAATCATTCAGGAACGCGAAGCACGCGGTCCGTTCAGAGACTTATTTGACTTCGCCACGCGCCTTAGCCACAGGGCCGTAAACAAGAAGACGTATGAATGCCTCGCCCTTTCAGGAGCCTTTGATTGTTTCCCTGGAATACATCGCCGTCAATATGTCTTTGCAAAAGACGGTGAGGTGAGCCTGCTCGAAAAAGCGATGAAGTATGCGGCAAAATCACAGCAAGAAGCTCAAAGTGCGCAAGCAAGCTTGTTCGGCGGCAGCTCTGGCTTTGCAATGCCACAGCCGAAAGTGGACTACGTAGAACCGTTTACTGAAATTGAAAAACTCAATCTTGAGAAAGAAGTGGTAGGCATTTACATTTCCGGTCATCCGCTTGATAACTTCAGGTTTGAAATGGATGCGTTTTGCAAGACTGCGTGTAATGAGCTCAATGAGCTTGACCAGATGGTAGGACGCGAAACGAAATTGGGAGGCATCGTTGCCAGTGTCGAGCATCGAACCACCAAGAACGGAAAGCCGTTTGGGAAGTTTAC
The DNA here is from genome assembly GCA_037720155.1 of Chryseolinea sp. Taxonomy (GTDB): domain Bacteria; phylum Bacteroidota; class Bacteroidia; order Cytophagales; family Cyclobacteriaceae; genus Chryseolinea. The sequence continues at coordinate 270,124 of JBBJMI010000003.1, forward strand.
GCTTGAAGATTACACAGGAAACTACGCCTTCACATTGTTCGGCGAAGACTATCTAAAATTCAGGAACTTCATGAACGTTGGCTGGTTTCTTTTTGTCGAAGGGATGGTGGTTCGCAATACATGGGGTCAACAAAACATCGAATTCAAAATTCGAAATATAGACCTGCTTCATGAGCTTGGCGCGAAGCGCAGCAAAGGAGTGCAAATACGCATCAACGCTGCTGATCTGACTCACGAAATGATCGGGCATATTGAAGACGTGTGTAATTCCCACACCGGGAATACGCCGCTGTTTATCAAGCTGCAGGACATGCAGGAAAACATCAATCTAGAATTGCTCTCCAGAAGGTTCAGAGTGAATCCCGTTAACGACATGGCAATTCAAATGAAGAAAGCAGGGGAAATTGACGTATCGGTTGTATTTTAATACGCCTGGCATTTGAACGAACATTACTTTGAACTAAATAATATACCTTAGCGTTTGCCTTTTGTAACGCAATAAAAGAACATATTTAATCACACTCCAATGGGAAAAGCAATCGAACTCAATGACGCCAATTTTGATCAAATCATAAATTCTGACAAGCCTGTACTTGTGGATTTCTGGGCTGAATGGTGCGGTCCCTGTAAAATGATCGGACCAGTTGTTGAAGAGCTGGCAGGCGAGTACGAAGGCAAGGCTGTTATTGGCAAGCTTAACGTCGACGAGAATCCCGCAGTAACGGCGCGTTACGGCGTTCGCAGTATTCCTACTCTTCTTGTATTTAAGGGTGGCCAGATTGTTGACAAGCAGGTTGGCGCAGTGCCAAAGTCTGTGCTTGCCCAAAAGCTTCAGGCTCAAGTTGCTTAAGTAATCAGTTCATATTTATTATATAACGTGTGAGGGGAACTTCACACGTTTTTTTACAACCCCAGCTTACGGAGTTGGTCTACGATCTCAAGGACGGCAGGGCACACAAGGGTGTTTTTATAAGTAAGGTCCGTTATCTGAACCATTTTCTTCCGGTCCGTATGGGGATATTCACGGCACGCTTTCGGCCGCGATTCATATATCGTGCAAAGATTTTCATCGTCAAGAAAAACGCAGGGCGAGGCCTTTAAAACGTAGTCATTGTCCTCATCAATACGCAAATATTTTTCAATAAAATTGCCAGGTTTCATCCGAAGCGCTTTTGCAACGCGCTCAACATCCGTCGGATAAAATATCGGACTTGTGGTCTTGCAGCAGTTCGCACATTTGATACAATCAACAGTCTCGAATACTCTCTCATGAATTTCATGAAAGGCATCGTCGACCATACGCGCATCTTTGTGCTTTAGGCGTTGCAATAAGCGTTTGTTATCCGGCGCTTTATTTCGTGCAGTCTGATTAAACTTCTCAACGTCTTCCATCGATCTGTAAGTCAGCAGCCTGACATGTCCCCCTATTTATTTGTTGCTGATGATAACCAACAAAATTTTCCATTACCGTTGTACTTCATTGCGCAAATGGTGTGTGCTAAGCTCCTCAACCAATTCGATCAATACTTCCCTTGTTCGTTCAGGAGATTCGATCTCGACCATGTTTCCGAAAGTGAGGAACCATCTCGCGATTGAATAATGACACAGCGATAAAAATTGCATTCTTACCTTTCCGTCTATTACTTCCTCTGAAACAAAGCCGTGCATGTATCTAGTGTGCTTTACGTGTCGGGAAATCGATGCATCAAAAAGAGCTGTAACCCGCTCCACCTCGCGATTACCTTCCACAATAGTGGTCAGATACTCCTGAAGGCTCAGCAGATTGCGCGAATCAAATTTTTGACCTGTAGATGAAAGCGACCGAATCCTGTCGGTGCGAAAATCACGGTATCCATTGCGCAGTCTGCACCATGCAATCAGGTGCCATGCCCCACCATAAAAGAACAGGCCGATCGGTTCGGCTTCCCTGTTGGAAAGCTCGTCCCTGTTGCTGAAATAATCCAGCTTGACAACCTCCTTGCTTAGGACGGCGCGTTGAATGTCCGTAAGAAAATTATTCGTGTATGCTGTCGATTCCTGGGGGAATCGTCTCACCTCAATGTGTGAATAGAGATCTTCAAGATTGTCCTTACCACTTTCGCTTAAAACTGCTTTGATCTTTAATAACGCAGACCCGAATGCGTCACGAATAGATTTGTCCGTCATCTTCTCAACAAGCTTGCCTGCAAGCAACATTGAGTTCGCTTCATCCTGGGTAAACATTACTGGCGGAAGATGATAGCCGTCGACAATAAAATACCCTTTGCCAGCTTCTGATCCGATGGGTACACCGGCCTCCATCAGGGCTTTGACATCACGGTAAACCGTTCTGAGGCTCATCTCAAAACGTTCTGCAATTTCTTCCGCCTTGACAATTCGTTTGGTCTGAAGATGGATAAGGATTGCAGTAAGCCTGTCAATGCGATTCATACCGAAAGGTAAGCCTTCCGCAGGGATTGTTAAAATGTCAATCGCCTCGCGAGCGACTTAATCGACTACCAAAAGATGGTATATAACGCAGCTATGATGCCGCACACCAATAGCGCGCCGGCGGTAAAGGCTGGATGCGGCTTGAACATAGATTTGTCAATCTCAAGTCCTTTTGGAACGACCCCTCTGCTATTTTCAATGGTGGTGATAATAACCATCCCGATAATACAAAGGATGAACACGAAGCCCATTCTATCAAGGAATGGAATTTCAAATATTCCCTGACCGTTCTCTTTGGAGAACCCAGCGCCAGAGAGGAATGACAGATCTGCAAACTGTGGAAGAACTTTAAAGAGCACTGAGAATATAAATCCGCCGATCGTTGCAAACAGCGCAGCATTAGATGTAGTTTTTTTCCAGAAGAAACCAAGGATGAACATTGCAAAAATCCCAGGCGATACGAAGCCCGTATACTCCTGTATATATTGAAATCCCTGCTTGCCCTCTCCCATTAGCTTTTCACCAATCAGTAACGATAGTATTACAGCAAGAAACATTGAAACTATTACTGCGATTTTACCAACGTTCACGAGCGTTGCCTCGCTCGCAGTCTTATTGAAAGCTTTCCTATAGATATCCAGCGTGAAGATTGTTCCAATACTATTGGCTTTTCCCGCAAGCGATGCAACAATCGCTGCCGTCAAAGCTGCAAAAGAAAGACCTTTTAGTCCCACAGGCAAAAGGTTCAATAGCGAAGGATAGGCTTTATTAACATCGATGATACCCTTAGAATCCAGCATCTCAGTTTGAAACATTCCTTGTTTGTGAAGAACGTACGCGGCTATACCAGGTATCACGACAATTATTGGCATCAACAGTTTCAGGAATGCGGCAAAAAGAATTCCATTCCGCGCGGTCGGAAGGTCGGCACCAAGTGCGCGTTGCGTGATGTATTGGTTGCATCCCCAGTAATTGAGGTTGGTGATCCACATTCCTCCTATTAGCACTGTCAATCCGGGAAGATCCATATAGTTTGAATTTTCCTTCTTGAAAATCATGTGGAAATGGTCGTTAGCCTGATTGGTGAGAAGTGAAAATCCATTCACTAAGCCTTCTTGTCCCGATTTTTCCGCAACCAGGTGAAGTGCAATGTAAGTGGCGACCAAGCCTCCGAGAACGAGGAAAAAAACCTGGATAACATCCGTATACCCGATCACTTTCATTCCTCCCAACGTTATGGCTATCGCAAAAATTGCAAGTAAAAATATACAAACATAGATGTCCAGGCCAGAGATGCCATTGATTGCCAATGCACCCAGGTATAGTATAGACATCAGGTTAACTACGATGTACAAAAGGAGCCAGAAGACCGCCATGATCATGGCTACTGTACCATTATACCGTTCGCTAAGGAACTGCGGCATCGTATATATCTTGTTTTTGAGATACACGGGGATGAAGAAAACGGCAACAATTATCAGCGTTACTGCTGCCATCCACTCGTAGGTGGCAATGGCAAGGCCCATTTTAAATCCCGAACCGGACATGCCTATAAATTGCTCTGCAGAGATGTTGGACGCGATGAGTGATGCACCAATAGCCCACCAGGTAAGGGACCCTTCCGCAAGGAAGAAGTCTTTCGAATCTGCAGTTGCCTTTTTCTTTCTGTTGTATATCCAGTAGCCATAAAATGCCACTACAAGAAAATAGATCAGGAATACGATGTAATCGGTTGATTGTAACTGCTGTTGCATTACACTGTCGGATTAGGAATGAATTTGGGGGCCTGGCGTATGAAGCTTCAGACAAACACGTCTTGACTGTCGCACACGTTTTAGCAGTGCTAAAAATGATCTTCTTTTTTGAAAGTAGCAAAGAATAGTGTTTACTTTTTTGACTATGGCCATTTGTAGGATGGTTGCCTGTGGCAGTCGATTTCTATATCTTGGGGGTCCGGCAGCCTGAACGCCTTGAAAAGTTTCTGGCCTCCATTACCACGAAGCCGCCATTGGCGACTATCAAAGGAGGTAAGAACCCAATGCTTACTGTAACGATAGATATGGCGCACGTACCGCATTTAATTACTGACCTTGCTTTAATTCTTGCTGTGGCCGGTGTAACGACCCTACTCTTTAAAAAAATAAACCAACCTGTAGTGTTAGGCTACATCATTGCGGGATTTCTTGTAGGTCCGCATGTTTCGTTATTGCCCACCGTCGCAGATCCTGAAGGAATAAAGGTATGGTCAGAGATCGGCGTGATCTTTCTTCTTTTCTCACTTGGACTAGAGTTCAGCTTCCGAAAGCTTGTGAAAGTCGGTGGTTCTGCTTTCGTTACTGCACTAGTAGGTATATCATTCATGAACGGCATCGGATTTCTAACGGGGTATTTGTTGGGATGGAAATTCATGGACTGCCTGTTTCTGGGTGCGATACTTTCTATTTCCTCCACTACTATAATTATGAGGGCCTTTGATGAATTGGGTGTTCGTACGAAAAAGTTTGCAACGCTCGTTTTCGGGGTACTGATCGTTCAGGACCTGGTCGCCATCCTGCTACTTGTGATGTTGTCTACCTTTAGCGTGACGCAGCAATTCGCAGGAAGCGAGCTTATCATCCAGGTTTTCAAACTCCTTTTCTTTTTAACGCTGTGGTTTCTCGGCGGAATATTCTTCGTACCCACGTTCCTCAAAAAAGCAAGCAATCTGTTAAATGACGAAACGATGCTCATTGTATCAATCGCGCTATGTCTTTTGATGGTCCTTCTGGCAATTGAGGTGGGCTTCTCTGCGGCATTGGGCGCTTTCATAATGGGATCAATACTGGCGGAAACAACACACGCCGAACGCATCGAAGAGCTTGTCAAGTCTGTGAAGAATTTATTCGCAGCGGTCTTTTTCATTTCAGTCGGTATGATGTTGGATCCCGGCGTGTTAACTGAGCACGCGGTGCCAATTCTCATTATTTCGGTTGTTATTATCGTGGGTATGAGCGTAACTTTTACTTTGGGAGCCTTGCTGTCTGGACAATCCTTAAAGCATTCTACACAGGCTGGTATGAGCCTTGCCCAAATTGGCGAGTTCTCATTTATCATTGCATCATTGGGCGCTTCGCTCAGCGTGACAAGCACCTTCTTATATCCAATTGCCGTCGCGGCCTCTACCTTTACGACCTTTTCAACACCCTTCTTAATAAAGGCATCGACCCCTGTATTTCAAACTCTCGAAAAATTCCTCCCGCGAAAATGGGTAAGCAGTATCCATAAGTATAGTTCCAGCTCGCAGCAGCTTTCCGCGTACAGCGAATGGAGAGAGCTTCTTCATGGCTATGTTATGAACTCGTTGATTCATACGGTATTGATCGGAGGCTTGATATTTCTTTCCAAAAATTTTATCGTTCCATTCATAAATGAATCTGTGAAGAATGAGATGCTTGGAAAAATAGTCGCCGTTGGCATCACACTTCTTCTGATGCTGCCGTCAATGTGGGCACTTTCCATTCGCAGGATCAAAGGGGAAGCCTATTCGAATTTATGGTTGAACGGGAAATTAAACCGCGGGCCGCTCATCGCGATTGAAATTGCCCGAATTGTACTCGCCGCCTTGCTGGTAGCCGTCTTAATTCAACTGTACTTCCCAATATCAATTGCCATAATAACGGCAGTCGTCTGTGTGGCAGTAGCCGTCATTTTATTTAATGTCAAATTGCAAGTATTCTACGACAGGCTGGAGAAACGTTTCCTCAGCAATCTGAATGAGCGCGAAAGTAAAAAAACGGCACGGTCTGAGATAGCGCCATGGGACGCCCACTTGGCGACATTTGACGTTCTTCCAGAGTTTGATCTTGTTGGGAAGGAATTGCAGGAACTTCAGCTCCGGGAGAAATTTGGGGTAAACATTGCGTTAATAGAACGTGGACGACTTTCCATTTTAACACCAGGACGAAGCGAACGATTGTATCCAGGTGACAAGCTATCAATTATCGGGACGGACGAACAGCTTGCTAAATTGAAACAGCTTTTTGAAGAGCATATTGTCAAAAGTGAGTCACAAATCCACGATGATCAGATCTCGCTTCAAAACTTTACAATATCCAAAGAGTCCAAGCTCAGCAATATCACCATTAGGGAATCAAAACTGCGGGAGATCGGCAAGGGTTTGGTCGTTGGCTATGAACGAAATGGACAACGGTTTTTAAATCCTGAATCTACGCTGAGATTTAGTGAAGGCGACATTGTTTGGATCGTGGGAATTAAAAAAAGAATACAGGATTATTTGTCTGACGTGGTCAGTGTATAGTGGCCCACAAGGACGGAACTTGATGCTTAAACATCGCATATTGTAATGCCCTGGCGTAGCGATGCGATCTTATCATCTCTTTTAGGAATGAACTCTTGTGCCACGTGTCCCTTGAAGCCCGTCTCCACGATGGCTTTCATAATGGCTGGATAGTTCAATTCCTGAGTATCATCGATTTCATTTCTGCCTGGAACCCCACCGGTGTGATAGTGTGATATATACTTCTGATATTTCTTTATCGTCGCGATAACATCACCTTCCATGATCTGCATGTGATAAATATCATAAAGCAATTTAAACCGATCAGAACCAACCTTATCGCACAAGGCCGCACCCCACGCTGTATGGTCGCACATGTAATCGTTGTGGTCGACCTTGCTGTTTAACAATTCCATCACGACAGTTACTTTATGCTTTTCCGCAATCGGCATCAATCGCTTCAATGCTATGGCGCAGTTTTCCATTCCCTTCTCGTCATCCATACCCTTTCTATTTCCGGAGAAACATATTATCTGGTTTAATCCAGCGGCTGCCACCTTTGGGATTACCTCAGTATAGCTCTTCACCAGTTCGTCATGAAGCTTCAGATCATTGAAGCCGTCAACGATACCCTTACCCGCACCCCACGGCAGCGCAGATGTAAGTCCATATTTTTTCAAAATTGGCCATTCGTCAGGACCCGTCAGCTCTATTGAGCCTATGCCAATTTCCTTTGCTGCCTTGCATAAGTCTTCGAGTGGGATGGCGTTGTAGCACCAGCGGCAAACGGAGTGATTTATCTTGCCTTTCAATTCAGTGTCTAATGACGATTCTGCAGCATAGATACGCTCTGTCAGAGATGTGCCAGCAACTAGTGAGGTAGTGCCAACAATTTTTCTCAGCGCGTCCCTTCTATTGGGTTTCTTACTATTAATCTTCATATTCTCTTGACGTTTGACCTATCTACTTTGGATAATTTCGAATACTCCCACCTGATCATCATTCCTGGAAACCACTAGCCTCTTACTGCCTGTGCGAAACTTCAGTAATGCCATATCACGAATATCGCCTGTTAACCAAACATTAGAAAGCACATTGCTATTTACTTTTAGCTTTCCTTCGCGATAATTCATGAGAAGACCGACTGAAGCATCGCTGCGGCCAAGTTGCGGTTTATAAGGGTAAAAATTTCCAGCAGCCAGTACCTGATCATCCCCAGTAGAAAAATGATCAACTATAAAGCCATTCACTCGCGACATCTGCGCCATAGGCGGCAATGCGCGCCGCACCAAGCTCTTTCCTTCGACATTTTCAAGCCATGACGTTTCCAAAGTATACGCGTTAAGCTTATAAGCACTCTCCAGCTGTTCGGGAGACGCAATATCATCAATGGTCGCACCTGCGTAGTCCTCATATTTAATAAACTTCTTGCGCAGTGATGGAATCTGATCAAGCAGCTCATCGCGGCTTGCCAGTGGATAGCTCGTGCCCATTATATAAAAGCACATCACCGGATCGATCACACCGTCGCTATTGAAATCGGCACTATAAAGCTCTATGGGTTGCTCGTTGGTTGGTTTAAACTGTGTGTTGGTTCCCGCATTGCCAACAAAATAATCTGTGTCTCCATCTTTGTCGATGTCTGTTGCAAAAATGCTGCTCCACCAGCCTTCGCTTCTTTCGAGATTCTGGTCAATTCGCTCAGTCAATTTTCCGTTTGCATTCATAAACACGCGAATAGGCATCCATTCACCAACGACAATGAGATCTGGTATTGTATTATTGTCGATGTCCGTCCAGATGGCTGCTGTAACCATGCCTACAGTTGTTAGCGCTGGCGAAACTTTCGCAGTAACGTCCTCGAATTTTACTTTTCCATTCGCAGTAACATTTTTAAGCAGATAACTTCTTGGAATTAGTGAGTATGCACCTGGAGTGTGTCGGCCTCCAACAAATAAATCCTGATCACCGTCCTGATCAAAATCGCCCGCAACGACACAGCTGCCACTCGTCGTTTCTTCCGGTATAGAGTCGATATTTTTTTCAAACAAACCATTTCCATCATTTAAGTATAGGCGGTCTTGGTACATTGATGCGCCAGACTTAAACTCGCTGCCTCCACTTACAACATACAGGTCAACGTCCTTATCACCGTCAGCATCGAAGAAAAGTGCATCCAGGTCTTCACATGCAGCGTCACTTTGCCACGGCTGGGATGGAGCTCGCCGGAATGTACCGTTGTCAGCTCCCAGGTACAATTGACCTGATTGGCCGGCTGCACCTCCAAAGAAAACATCATCATTGCCGTCCTGATTCACATCGGCGGCAGCAATCTTTCCGCCAAGGCGTGAAAGTTGATAATACAACAGTCGTTGTGACTTAAAGTCAATGAAGTCATTTTCTTTATGCCGGAAATCTATACCCGACCGATCGGTTACATCATTTAGCAATGGGCTGTCTTGAAGTGTCCGCGGGCCCTCATCGAAACTTACAGATTCATCTTGTCGGATCGTGATAAGCTGATTGCACTTGACGTTCTTTTTAATTGTCGACGATCCGTCAGCCCAACGAACGGCAATCTCCCTGACACTTGTTGCCTTACCTAGACCTACAGTCATTATAGGTTCCACACTCGATGCGTAACCACGTCCATAGTATGCCTCCTGTGAGATTGTCAACGAATCGAGAACGATATCGACTTTTGCACCGAGCGCCTTGACGTTTGGTGACAGCCCCTGCAGACTTATCTTGACAAAATTATTTTTTTGAATCACACTTGAATTATTTCGCAAGATCGATGGGGCATCGTTTAAATTATTTGTTACGATATCAATATCACCGTCGTTATCAAAATCGGCATATGCGGCGCCATTGGACACCGATTGACGGCTCAGTCCCCAGGAAGACGTGACATTCTGAAATTGTGTTCCATCGATGTTTTTAAAAATGTAGTCTGTTAGCCTCGTTTGGGGTAAGGACTGGATGACCTTGAGATAATCCACTTGCTTGTTTGCAACCCTGGCTTCGTCATAAATGGTCGTGGTGTACTTCATAAAATCGAGATTGGAGAAATCCCGCAGAAATCCGTTGGTGATAAAAATGTCCTTTAATCCATCATTATCAAGGTCCACTATAAAGGGAGACCAACTCCAGTCAGTGTTGGATACTCCCGACAGCTGAGCGATTTCACTATAGCGAGGAAGACTGTCCGAACTAAATCCACGGTTAAGCTGTAAGGTGTTACGCATGTACTGGTGATGATAGCCGCTGTCTACCGCCAACGCATATCGGTCGTACTCATCCGGGCCTTTCAGCAATTTCTGCCTTTTGTTGTCTTCTGGCAGCATGTCGAGAACAAGCAGATCAAAAAAACCATCGTTGTTTATATCTCCCACGTCAGAACCCATCCCGAATTTTGAGAGATGGTTAAAGATTGTATGTGACACTTCCTTAAATGTTCCATCACGGCTGTTGATATAACAGAAGTCCTGCTCTTCATAATCATTGGTAACATAGATGTCGGGCCAACGATCATTGTTGATATCAGTGATTGCTGCGCTGAGTCCAAAGTTTAACCCACTTCCGTGTATCCCTGAATTTGCGCTGACTTCCGTATAGGTGAGCTTCCTGTCCTTTCTTAACGGCTGTTCGCGCCCTGAATCATTTCGATATAACTTGTTGCCGAAATAAGGATGCCTTAGATTCCGCAATCTGCTGGTATTAAAAAAAGCGGAGTAAAACATGTTAGCATGATTGAGTAGAAACATATCCAGGTCGCCATCCAGATCGTAGTCAAGGAAATATGCTTGTGTCGAAAAAGTTCCGAGCGCATCTAAACCTGATTCTTCTGCGCGCTCGGTGAAAGTTGGCTTCCCTCCCGGCTTGCATCCATTGTTAATAAAAAGCTGATTAGACCGTGGCTGATAGTCTTTAACCACGGGTAAGTTATATCCCTCCCCTGGCCCATTTCCAGAATAGCAAACATAAATATCTAACCATCCGTCTGCATTCACATCGGCCATGGTGACACCCGTCTTCCAGTCAGCCCTGCCGGCGGTGTTAGATGAGTCTGTGATGTCTTCAAATCGCCAATTGCTTTTATTAATATATAATTTGTTGGGTACCGAATTACCTGAAAAATAAAGGTCAGCAAGGCCATCATTATTGACATCGCCGGAGGCAACGCCCGCCCCATTGTAAGCATATTCATAGGTCATGATATTCGTCTGATTTGTTTCCCGAATATCATTGCGAAAATCTATTCCAACGTCAGATGCAGTTACTTCGTCAAATTGTTTTAATGGTTTGCTGCACTGGTTCAGCGCAAAGGCTGAAACAAAAAAAAGGTAGCACGTAAGGCGGTTTAAACTCAAAACTGAAATTTTATAAAAGATACTTTACGGATGATTTAAGGACAACTCATTATAGGTATGCATTCGACTGCTTCCCTTGGTGTCAAACACAGTTATCCGTTTTACCCCGCGGGGAATTGCAATATTTCTGGTAGACTGCGAAAGGTATCCGGAACCGTAATAAAACTCAACTCTTTCTTTTCTGCCATCTTCGTGCTCCATTAGCGCCGCAGCATCTGTGGGAGCGGGTTCAAAAAAGGTTTCCATCAAGGTATCTGGACGTGTAAAAACCCTCAGACTGTCGAGATTTTGTGACGCGATGATCATTTCCTTTCCGGACGATCCTTTCAACCTGGCCAACGCCTTCGCGTCGCCGCTTACTTTAAATCCAGTTGCCACGGATGGAACAATGGTGAACATTCCCTTTCCATCACCGAGCAAGACGGCGCCAATGCCAGCATCATATCGCCCGGAAAAAACTTCGTTGCCATAATCATTTCCGACAGCGAGAATATCGGGATTAGAATCTTTGTTTACGTCAGTTACAACCATCCCGTTAACAGGTGAAACCTGAATACCGCGTGGCAATGCCGATAACTTAAACTTGGTGTTGCCTAAATTTTCGACGTAGGCGGATGCTGAAAAGTTAGCGGTTAATACTATCATCCCAGTGGTATCGTATGGCGCGAGTAAATTACGCATCGAGCTTGCCCCGTATTGTTTATAGCTGGCGAATTGATTTCTGAACTTTGGACTTTGGCCATTAAGTTCGTCCCAAAAGTGGGCTGGGTACTCATGCTTCGACCCTGACTCAGATCGGAAGTAACAGCTTATTATGGCGTCAATACTTCCGTTTGCGTCGAAATCTTTCGCATAGACACGCAGGGGTGTTTCTTTCGAAATTCCATAGTAATTGTTCAAGCCAAGGTTTCCGATTACATAATCTGTATCGCCGTCCTTATCAAAATCAGCAGCGGCAATACCGTTCCACCAACCCGTAAAGTTATCGAGGCCAGAATCCGCAACGATGGTTAATTTTCCCCTTTCATTCCTAAAAAATTTCGTTGCCATAAATTCGCCCGTCACAACCAGGTCCGTGAAGCCATCACCATCGAAGTCGCTCCAAAGTGCATCGGTAATCATTCCAGCATTTTTTAAACCTGGAGAAAGATGGTCAGTCACATCTACGAATGTGCCATTGTCATTCCTTAGCAGATAGCTGTCGGGCGATACTGGATATGAACCGGCAACAACCCTCCCGCCAACGAACAGATCAAGGTCACCGTCTTTGTCAAAATCGCAAGCTCTAACGCAAGATCCGCTTGATCGTGTATCTGGCAGGCGGGTTTTATCGATCTGGAAATCGCCGCGACCGTTGTTTAAATAAATTCTATCCTGGTAGCGTTCTTCACCAGCCTCGCCTTCATAGCTTCCACTGACCACATAAAGATCGAGGTCATCGTCATTATCCGCATCAAACAATAGCAGACCCTCGTCTTCGGATTTTTGATCTGCAGCTTTCACCAGTTCGTGGGATGAAAATGTTCCATCATGTCGTTGTGTGAAAACAGTGGCATTGTATAGTGAGGAACCCCCGATAATAAAGTCTTCACGCGTGTCCTTGTTAATATCTCCGACAGCGGTCCCGGGCCCTGCCTGCGAGAATTTATGGGGAAGCGTGCGTTGACGATAAAAATCAACTTTGTCCCATTCGCGGTGTTTATAGCGCACGCCAACCGACTTTGATACTTCTTCTACGTAAGGTGTTTGTGCATGGCTGTTACTGATTTCCCTTTGCGTTTGATTTGCGTTGTTGTAATCCACGTCAAGAACCTGATTCGCCTTTACGTGGTATAGTGATTGAGACTTTCCATCGGGCCAGATGATATTAACCGTGTCAACAGATGAAATACCACCTAACCCAAAATGTACTACGTTCTCAACGGTAGAAAGATAACCACGGTATAAAGAAACGTCCTCGTACTGAACCTTGCCGCCATAATGAATTATCACTTTCGTTCCCAACCCGGAGCTATTCCTCTTTTCTCCGTTGAGTTTGATGCGGAGAAAGTTGCGATCGACGACCTTTTTATTTTTTTCGTATAAAGTGTTTTCATACAGGAACGCCGGGTCGTTTATATTATTGACAACGTAATCGAGGTCGCCGTCATTGTCAAAGTCTGCGAATGCAGCGCCATTAGAGAAGGATGGTATTTGCAGTCCCCATGCTGTGGTCATATTTGTGAATGCAAAGTTGCCATCGTTCTTAAAACCATAATTCGATACCTTAAGAACCGGGATTGAGTCGATAAGTGATCTGGTGTTTTTAAAAGCACCCACCTCGCGCTTGAACATCACATAGTCCTTGTCTGTCACGTCCTTGGGAAAACCATTCGTGATCATGAGATCACGAAGACCATCATTGTCAACGTCCATGAATAGGGACGACCAGCTCCATTCTGTTTGGTGAATTCCCGCCATTTGTCCAATCTCCTGGAAAGTACCGTCTCCATTGTTGGCGTGAAGCATGTTACGCATATACTGAAATTCATAGCCGTACTCAACATTATTGATATACGTGAAGTACGTTGCGCCTGCACCTGAAATTGTTTTGCGTCTAAGGTTATTTTCTGGAAGCATGTCCAGTGTTATGATATCGACCAGTGCATCGTTGTTTACATCGGAGACATCTATGCCCATAGAAAAAAGTGACTGATGTTTCATGCGTGTATTTATCTCGTTGGTGAAAGTTCCATTACCATTATTGATGTAGAGAACGTCATTGGACACGTAGTCGTTGCTGATGTAAATATCGGGCCAGCTGTCGTTGTTCATGTCAGCAATGCCAATTCCCAATCCATAACCCTCAATGAGTATTCCTGCTTTTAATGTGACGTCGGAAAAGGTGTTGTCGCCATTATTTCTATAAAGTTTATCATTGTTTAACGCGGACCCATCGACAATCTTTGGTCTGTAATTACTTGGAATCTTGTCGCTCTCCAAATTGCTGAGCACGTAAAGGTCAAGATCTCCATCTTTGTCGTAATCGAAAAATGCTGCATTCTGACTGTAGCCCATATCGGCTACACCATACGCATCGGCCATATCCTTAAAAATTGGAATTCCATTGTTGTTGAAACCTTGGTTGATAAAAAGAGAATTCTTTCTTTTTAGAGAATCGTCGTTGATCGTCGCGCACACGTAGATGTCCATCCAGCCGTCGGCATTTATGTCGGCTACGGCAACGCCGGCGTTCCATTTATCAGCAGCCCCTATTCCCGCGTGAACGCTAATATCTTCAAACCGCATAGCGCCCCGGTTGAGGTATAAGCGATTTGGAACCATGTTACCCGTAAAGAAAACATCTGTCAGACTGTCGTTGTTGAAATCGGCGGTAGCGACACCGCCGCCGTGGTACATGTATTGAACTGTTAAGATGTTGATTGTATCTTTTTCTTCGACGGTGTTGATGAAATCTAAACCTGATTTTTCTGGCGGAATCAATTTAAATAATTCATCTGGCTTTTGAGAACAACCCCATAGAATCGATACAAGTGTTGCCGCAATTAAGATTCTCAAATCAATTTTGTTTATAATGAAAAAGCCACCTGGATCCCAGATGGCTTTTTCTATTCATTTAATGAACTCAGTATAATGGGTTTTGTATCAATTCAGCGTTTCGCCTCATTTCATCCTGATTGATGGGCAGCCAATACATCTTGTCGTTCCATGCTCTTTCCTGAATTTGGTTTCTAGTATAAGTAACCTGTCCTCCTAAAGCCTGGTCTATGACAATTCCATTTGCATTTCGATCCATCGCGGTTGGCGCAATCATCCACCTTCTAACATCGAAGTATCTATGCTGTTCGAAGACTAATTCAATTCTCCTCTCGTTCTGATACTTCTGCATTAGCGCCGCGCCACTTTCGGTAATAGGTGGCATTCCAGCTCTGGTCCGTAGCAGGTTTAATGTTGTTTTCGCCTCTGCTTCCTCCCCAAGTTCAATACAAGCCTCGGCATAGTTCAACAATATTTCGCCATACCTGAAAAAGTGCCATGGAGCTTCCTGGTTACCACCAGCCGCGGCGTATTCGTGAACTACTGCAGGGTCTATGAATTTTCTGAGGTAGTAGCCAGAATACCCGCCATTCCAATCTTCAATCGGTCCATCGCGCGTATCGAGGCCTGGTGTAATGACACCTGGCGCTGTCTCAACATTTCTGATTATAACTTTACCTATCGGATCAATCTCCTTAACGTCGCTTGGACGTGGTCGCCATAGCGCTTGATCATACAAAACGCTGGCTTGCATCCGAGGGTCTCTATTCGCGTAAGGCGCAGCAGCGTGAACTGGATTCGACCAGTCAAACTTTGTACCATCGGTCATTTCATAATCATCCACCAATTCTTGGATCGGAGTATTTCCGCCCCAATTATGATATCCGTTCGGGCCATTAGCCAGGCCCGGCAATGCCCCGTCTTCCCAGCCTCGGCTTTTAATAAAATATCTGCTGAAAATCGCTTCCTTGCTATCTTTCATAAGGAAAAGATCGGTGTAATCCTTCACGGGCTGACCGGTATTTTGCAATGAGTAAAAGCCCAGATCGATTACTGCTTTAGCAGCGTCTTTTGCGGCCTGCCATTTTGCAATCCGATCACCACTCCCCGCGATCAGGTCTGATTTTGCGAAACCGCTTGCCCAGCTTGCATCATTATAAAGATCACTTGCTGCATACAGTAGGATCCTGGATTTCAATGCAAGGGCAGCACCCCTTGTAGCTCGGCCGATATCACCATCGCCCGTGGCGTAGTTCAATGGCAAGTTGGCTGCGGCCAGATTGCATTCGTCTACTATGTATTGGATGCTTTCTGCAAGGGAGTTTCTCGGGATCGCAAAGTCATCAGTGAGTGCATAAGCAGTTTTTATTACCGGCACTCCTCCATATAATCGAACCAGATTATGATAAAAGTAGGCATTAAGAAAATGTGCTTCCCCGACGAGTCTGGTCTTGGATTGTGGCTCCGCTGAGAAATCAACCTCGTCAATCCTTGCAAAGAACAAATTTACTTGTCGGATGCGCGAATAAATCTGATCCCAGTTAAACTCGTCAAAATCTCCTCGCGTAAAGGACCCAAGGTCGCCTGGAGTAAGGTTAGATTGCACAATCTGGGTAGATCCGTAGTTATGGATAAATTGAGATTCATCCGTAAGAGACCCCAACATTAATTCCCGCATCCCGTGGTTAAGGCCGCGATACATTTCATTGACAAACGCCTCAACTAAAGCGGGGTCTTTCCACACAACATCTTCTGCAAACCGATCCTCCGGCTCAACATTTAAAAAATCAGTATTACAAGAGGTCGAGTACAACGCCATTGTAATGCACAGTATATATCTAATTGTATTTTTCATGCGTCTGTAGTTTAGAAGCCCAGATTTATTCCAGCATTCAACGTTTGCTTTTGCGGATAAACCGTTCCGTCCTGATTGTCGGTTTCCGGATCAAACACTTTAAAACTATCCCAGGTGATTAGGTTAATTGCATTAACATATACACGAGCAGTTCTAAGTCCGATCTTTTTGACTAACGCAACAGGTAATGAGTACCCAAGTTGAATGTTTTTCAATCGTACGTAGTTTGTATTCCTGAACCAATAGGTATTTTCCAGGGATACCCAGTATTCGTCTTCGCGATTAAACGTGCGGGGGTTTTCAGAATTTGGGTTTTCAGGAGTCCAACGACCGTCAGCGAAATCTTGCAAATAGTTTCCAAAATCACCGGATTGTGTCCGGATATAAGATTTCGCGCCGGCGGCACCTTGAAATAAAATATTTAAATCAAATGACCGATAGTTGACCGAAAAACTTAGACCGCCTTGAAAACGTGGAATAGTATTGTGTTCCAATCGAATTCGGTCATCGGGAGTAATCGTTCCGTCATTGTTAACATCTGCAAAAATGATGTCCCCTGGCTTAGCTTGCGCCAGGTGAGGATACGCATCAATTGCTGCCTGATCGCGGAAAACACCGATAGCTTTATAGTTCAACCGAGTATCGTAGGGCCGCCCTGTCTTTGATTGCCAGGGTGGCACAGTTGACGCTTCGTCATCGAACACGACTTCGTTCTTCGAATATCCACCGTTCAAACCTACCGTGAAACCGACCTTACCAATTTGGTTATTGTAGTTCAGCAAAAAGTCAAAACCCCTGTTATTTAACTTACCAAGATTTTCCCGCGGAGGACTAAATCCGGCAGTTTTTGGGATCGAAGCGTTGCGATAGATTAGCATCTGCGTGCGGACATTGAAGAAGTAATCGACTTCAAAGTTTATCTTACCGTCAAACAAACTTCCTTCCAATCCAAAATTACTGTTATTGGCTACTTCCCAGGTTATGGTTGGATTAGCTATTGGAAAAGCGGAGGGTGTTATGCTGGTTGTTAAAGTGGTGTAATCGAAGATGTAATTTCCGCCAAATCCAAAGTTATTTGCGAACTGGAATTCGTCATACCAGGCGTTCCGGGAATCCATCCGGTCATTCCCCAGCTTTCCCCACGAAGCTTTCAGCTTCAGGCGATCAACAAAGCCAACCGGCTCCATGAAACTTTCTTCTGAAAGAACCCACCCAGCAGAGACTCCTGGAAAGAAACCCCATCTGGAATCCTCCGGGAAAATATAAGATGCATCGTACCTCCATACCATTTCAAGCAGGTACTTCTCGTTGAACCCGTAATTGATACGACCAAAGTAGTTTAAGCGCGTACGATTAAACAATTTGCCGTCCGTTAAAGTCCCGTTGGATGCGTTTGTGCTTGCGTTCTGGGTACCCGCAAATAACTCGTCGACCGCTGTAGAAATATAGGCGTTCCGGAATCCTTGGAACTGGTTACCTTTAAGAATTTGCTTCTCCGTACCAGTCATGATAGAGAACGAGTGCACACCGATATCTCTTGTATAATTTATGTATGCATTGCCAGTTGTTCCAGAAGTTTGTTCCAATTCTTGTTGCAACTCAGGAGTACTCAGCCCCCGTTCAGAACGCTTTAGCTCGGGTTCACCGTCTGGGCCCACATCTGTACCGTTCCATGTATAGAGATACCAGGGTGTTCTAAATCTCTTTACAGGTCGGTAAGACTGGTCGAACGCAGCATTCATAGTAATGTTAAGACCCTTCACCCAAGGCACATCTATCTTGGCCCGGATATTACTATTAAACACGCTATTGACATCATCCACGTAGCCGGTAGCCGGCGTGCTAATCACTACTGGATTATCTCCGTTCTCGATGTCAGGACCAGGCATGCCGTTGGGCCAATATGCTGGCAAATTCGGCTTGCCTCTGATCAACATTCTGAAAATAGTTCCCGCAGACCTTGTTGGATAAGCTCTCAATTCCTGCCTTCCTGCGATATCAACGGACAACGATAACCAGTCAGTTATTTTTGCGTCAAGGTTTGATCTGAAATTGTATTGCTTATACTTCGTTCCACTGTTCTTATAAATTCCGTCTTCGGAAAGCGTGCCCAACGAAACAAAATACTTTACCCCATCATTGGTTCCTCCGGACACAGAGAGCGTCGCCATATCCTGCTTTGAAACCGGCTTGATCACGGCATCATACCAGTCCGTATTGGGGTGCGTCCATGGGCTCGAACCATCACGATATTTTTGGATATCGTCAGCCGTGTAACGGGCAGGCACCCCGCGTTGGGCGTCTATTTCGTTTAACATTGTTGCGTATGTCGCCGCATCCGCTACCTCAGGAAGTCGTGTTGGCTTGTTGAAGCCTATGTTATAGTTGAAGTTCACCTGCGGCGTACCCACCTGTCCTCGTTTTGTCGTAACAAGAATAACCCCGTTAGCGGCCTGAGCTCCGTAAATCGCGGCGGAAGCATCTTTCAATATTGTAACACTCTCAATATCGGAGGGATTCAGCCGTTCAAGTCCACCAGTTCTGTTAGCGATCCCATCGATTACGATGAGGGCATTCGGATTTCCTGAGGTATTTGTACCACGGACTCTGATTTGCGATCCGTCAGCACCTGGCTCTCCTGAACGGTTGATGAATACAGTACCGGGTAGCCTGCCCACCAGGGCATTGGAAAGATTGGTGACCGGGGCTTGCGCGATCACGTCACTTTTAACGGAATTAACTGCGCCGGTGATTGTTGCCTTTTTTTGTTCACCATATCCTACCACCACCACTTCAGCAAGGGATTGCACGTCCTGTGCCAACTTTACATTGATTGAAGTTTGGCTTCCTACGGGAACCTCCTGTGAGGTATAGCCAATAAAACTAAAAATGAGAACATTGTTTTCTCCTTCTACGTTGAGGGTAAAGTCACCGTTGGCATCTGATGTTGTGCCGTTGGTTGTGCCTTTTACCAGGATGTTTACACCTGGAAGTGGCTGATCCAATTCGTCAGTGACTTTTCCCGCGATCAACGCCGCGACTTCTACCGTTCCGGAAGCAATGGATTGCTCATCCGCTTCTATTGTAGCAGACTTCAGAACGATTTGCTTTCCTATCACCTCATATTTCAAGGAAGATCCGAAAAGTATATCCAATACATTTGACAGAGTTTCCTCTTTTAGGTTGAGCGTTACCCGGTCGTGGTTTTTTATCAGCCGGGGTCTGTAGGTAAAATTTACATCGATTTTCTTTTCGATATCGGCCAAAACTTCCTTTACATCCGCATTTTGAGTTTGCAAGGTAAGTTTCCGGTCCAGGATCTCTTGACCGCTTGTATCCACTGCATATACCATCATCATGGATACGCTAGTTATAAGCAAGTGAATCAGGGAGACTTTCATAAAGAATAGCAATGCATTTCGAATAGGTTTAGGGTTATTCTTCATACTTTAGAATGTTTTTGTTTGTTTTTAGGGCAAAAACTTGGTGCTACACAGTTTTTGTGCAGGCATGACGGGCTGATGATGGTTCCAGCATCATTAGCCCATTTTTTTGACTGAGGGGTTAGTAGTAGGTTTCTATGTCATAGGCAGACCTTTTTTTAAACTGTTAAATCATTTACATCCTTTGCTTGTGATCACGATGGCGGCATCCTGAATCTCGTATTGAGCACCGATAGCCTTACAGATAATTTCTATGCGCTCGTAGAGCCCTTCTTCAGACATGGTTGTCGTTAGGGAACAGCTTGAGAGAATATCAGGATCGAATTGAATGTCTATCCCAAAATTTTCTTCAAGCACTTCAAATAACTTGTTCGCCGGTGTTTCAACGAATTTCATCTTCAACAGTGTGGGTTGCTCCAGAATGATCTGTGGCGTTGCGACAAGTTTCTTACGGAAATGCTCCTTCACTTTACTATAAACCACCTCCTGATTAGGTGTTAGTATGATCTCGTCATTGGCTGCTTTGCTACCATCCGGCGGCCGCGATACCAATACCTTTCCAGTCCGGACTGCGACTGTAATTTCATCAGCACCTTCATACGCCTTGACATTGAAACTTGTACCCAAAACCCGCACGGTAACATCATTCGTGGTTATTATGAAGGGGCGATTTATTTCTCTAGAAACGTCAAAAAACGCTTCCCCCTTGAGCATCACACGGCGTGACGCGTTATCAAACGTCGCTGGAAACTCCAGCATTCCCCCGGGTTGCATCGTGACTGTGGAACCGTCAGGCAACACATGACTCATAACCTTGTTCGCAGTATTACTAATTGTAATTATGTTATTGCCCGTTGACGCAAGAACCGGATGGGCCATCTTCCCGACAGGGATCGCGTTGAATTTAAAAAATGCAATCCCAAACAAGGCAAGTATTATCATAGAAGCGGCCACCTTCAACACGAAACCAAAGGCGGAAGGGATGGTTCGTGATTTTTTGACCGTAATTCGAGATCTTACACTGCTGAGGATCGACTCAGCTAGAATTTGTTCCTGTTCCGTATTCAATAAACGCGTGTCATCGGGGTTTTTATCAAGGCGCATGAACCATGCATCAACCTCGCCCTGTTCCACTGGCGAACATTCACCTCGCAAATATTTTCGAAGAAGCTGCGTCAGTTCGGAATTTTCCATGTTTCAAAAATTGGCTCAGGCAAAAGCAATAGGAAAAATAGGTTGTATCAGTAAGTCCGGTGAGAGATGAATAACCCCCACTGCAATAAAAAAAATTAATAAGTGACGGCTGTCAACAATTCCTGCAGGGGGCGGACAATCAGTAACGTGCCAACAGCGAAGGTGAAGTGTCTGAGATTTACCTTTAAAACCTTGATGGCCTTACCGTACTGATTTTCCACAGTCTTTTCGGAAATGCCCATCTGTGAGGCAACTTGTTTGAGCGACAGATTTTCATCTTTGTGAAGCCGGAATATCATCTTCCGTTTTGCCGGAAGTTTTTCCACCTCACGCTCGAGTGCGCTTTTGAGGTCGCCAAGCAGAACGTATTCCTCAGTAGAGTTATCTTGTCTGTGCAGCATCGCCTGATGGCCTTCATAGGTAGTGCGCGACAATTCGCGGGCGAGGTGATTGATGACTTTGTATTTTATCGCAGTGAATAGGTAGGCAGAAAGATTTGTGATGACGACCATGTTGCGGTTGGTCCAAAGGCTCGTGAATACATCCTGCACAATTTCTTCAGAGATCTCCCTCGACTGAATACGTCGGAAGCACGCACTGTAAAGTGGCTTCCAATATCGGTGATAAATTTCCTCGAAGGCTGCAATGTCCCGACCTCTGGATAGATCCAGGAGGTTTTCATCGGAATATGCTTTAAACCTATTCATCTTTTAGTTCAGGTAAAGGCAAAATACGGTTCAGCTAAAATGGATCTGACTCAATACTAGGTTTCAATATTACATCTATATTAGAAAAAATCTATAAAGAAAACGATTGCGCCGACGTTATTTTCAAAATAGATCCGACGAAAATCTTACGATCCATGACCACAGCCGTCGATAGTCATTTATCTGCACCCAACATAATTTGTAATGTCCTCAAAAGTTGTTGCAACACTTTTTGCTTTCTTCGATTGTGAACCTTTATTCGAACGCAATTCGAATCCCGCTCATGGAAGATGACACAGCACCTCGCCATAATTCATTATATTTCAAGCATTGAATTCAACTATCAAATCTTAAATCGAAACAATGAAAAGAAAAGCTACAGCCGTATGGGCGGGTTCAGGCAAGGAAGGCAAAGGTCATCTGACAACCCAAAGCACCACACTTAACAAAACTCAATATTCATTCAATTCCCGATTCGCCGAGGGTGTCGGTACAAACCCGGATGAGCTCGTCGCCGCAGCACACGCAGGATGCTTTACAATGAAGCTTAGCTTCGTGTTGGGCGAAGCCGGCTTTACACCGGAAGAGCTTACAACTGATTGCTTCATCACACTCGGTGATGGCGCGATCACCCAGGCCGCACTGGTGTTGAAGGCCAAAGTGCCTGGCATCACCAAAGAGAAATTTGCTGCTTGCGCGGAAGATGCCAAGGCGAATTGCGTCATCTCGAAACTATTGAATACGACGATAACCCTCGACGCAACTCTATTGTAAGGAGCTGCAAACAGACGGTTGAATCCGGGTCTTGATTCATTGGTCAAATTTCATCTCACGCGGGAATTTGCCTGATCAGTAAAACAATGTCCATTATGAGCCTCTTTGGAAAATTTGCTCTCACCTTAGTATTGTTATTGGGTTTTGCATGTGAGCAACGACAAAAAAATCCAACGTCAGGGCAGCCTGAAGAGAAGCAGAAGTTGGCAGTCGCTTTGGAGACACACGCGCGCAGGGAAATCCTGGACAAATGGTACCCCCAGGCTGTTGACAGCATTGATGGCGGATTCCTGAGCACGTTTACCGTGGATTTCAAGCCAAGCGGTGACCAGGACAAAATGATCGTTTCGCAATCTCGACACATCTGGACCAATTCTAAAGCCGCGGAGATCTACCCGGAAGTGAAACATTATCTCACCAGTGCAAAGCACGGCTTCTTGTTCCTGCGCGATCATATGTGGGACCAGCAATACGGGGGATTCCATTGGCTCGTGGACAAAAAAGGTAACCCTAAGGCTAGTGGCCAAGGCGAAAAGACGGCATATGGCAATGCCTTTGGAATTTATGGTTTGTCCGCTTACTATAAGGCTTCGAAAGATACTGCTGCCCTCTCGTTGGCGAAGAAAGCCTTCGTATGGCTTGAAGAACATAGCCACGACAGCGTAAACAAAGGATATTTCCAACACCTGAGGCGAGATGGGACCGCCATCGTACGCGACGAAAATGTTATGTCGACAGCGCAGACTGGATACAAAGATCAAAACAGCTCGATCCATTTACTGGAAGCCTTCACGGAATTGTATACTGTCTGGCCTGACCCCCTTGTGCGCGAGCGACTCCATGAAATGCTTTTACTTATCCGCGACACCATTACAACGCCCAAAGGTTATCTGACGCTATTTCTTACGACGGATTGGAAGCCAGTTTCATTTCAAGATTACCCGGACTCTATAATACAGCGCCACCGTGGCCTTGACCATGTTTCTTTCGGGCATGATGTTGAAACGGCATACCTGATGCTGGAATCGTCGCATATTCTTGGTCTTGAAAATGACTCCGTTACCATGAAGGTTGCGAAGCGAATGGTAGACCATGCGCTACGAAACGGATGGGACGATAACGCTGGCGGATTCTACGATGAAGCCTACTATTTTAAGAACAAACCGGGCATCACAGTTACCCATGACACAAAAAACTGGTGGGCGCAAGCAGAAGGTTTAAACACCCTGCTGCTCATGGCGGATCATTTTCCAAATGATGAGAATGAATACTATTCCAAATTCCTGAAGCTGTGGCAATACTGCGATACCTATTTAATTGATCACGAGCATGGTGACTGGTTTGAAGGCGGATTGGATAAACAACCGGACAAAAAAACCGCATTGAAAGGCCATATCTGGAAGGCGACCTATCATCAGTATCGGTCGATGATTAATTGTGTAGAGAGACTGAGGCGGACGAATTCTGAGTTATAAATTATGAGTTATGAGTCACCGGAGTTATGAGTTAGGAGTTATGAGTCGGTGCTTTGGAGAGCGGGAGAAGGAACTTGGGTGGACTGCGAGTAGGCTTGAAGCTTTAAGCTTTTTTGAATGGATTAAAAATTTATAAAAATGATAACGCGTAAAGATTTTATCGGAAGGACGCTGGTGGCGGGAGCGGGAATGTTTGTGGCACCGCAGGTATTTAGCTTTCAAGGATCGCCAAATGAGAAAGTGGTAATGGGTGTGATGGGAACGAACAGCAGAGGACACTTTCTCGCTAAAATGCTTGCCAAACTCCCCAATGTTGAAGTCGGTTATGTCTGTGATGTTGATGAACTCGTAATGGCCAAGACGATCGCTGAGATAGAAAAGGCGACGGGCAAAAAGCCAAAGGGAATTAAAGATATCCGCAAGCTGCTTGAAATAAAAGATGTCGATGCTGTGGCTATTGCGCCACCGGATCACTGGCATGCACCCGCGGCGTTAATGGGTGTAAAGGCGGGGAAGCATGTTTACGTTGAGAAACCGTGCTCCCACAATCCTGCCGAAGGCGAAATCCTGGTGGCTGCGGCGCAGAAATTTAATAAGTTGATTCAGATGGGTAGTCAGCGACGATCGTTTCCAAAGGTGATGGAAGCGATCGGGGCGCTTCGGCAGGGCGCAATTGGCCGCGTTTACTTTGCGAAGGGATGGTATGCAAATGGAAGAAAGGCTATTGGCGTTGGTAAGGTCGCCGCGCCGCCCACTACACTGGATTACGAACTGTGGCAAGGGCCAGCTCCGAGAAGACCCTACAAGGATAACCTTATTCCATACAACTGGCACTGGTTCTGGAATTGGGGTACTGGCGAAGCGTTGAACAATGGTACCCATGAGCTCGATGTTATGCGCTGGGGCCTTGGTGTTGACTATCCAACAAAGGTAGTATCAGCAGGTGGAAGATTTGCATATCAGGATGATTGGGAGACACCTGATACGCAGACAATCACCATTGAATTTCCCAACAACACAGCGATGACCTGGGAAGGAAGAAGCTGTAACGATTATCCTGTTGAGGGCACTGGCAGAGGCGTAATATTTTATGGAGAGAAGGGCACAATGTCAATACCGGGAGGTGACGATTATAAAATATTCGACCCTGGTAACAAGCTGGTGAAAGAGGTAAAGACTAACATACAGCAGGCCGATGCTACGAATACAATGGGAATGGGTGACCTGCTCGATAGCCTGCATCTTGTTAACTTCGTTGATTCGATCAGAGGAAAGTCAACGCTTACCGCTCCGATTTCCGAAGGCCACAAGTCAACGCTTTTACCGCAGCTCGGAAACATTGCCTATCGCACCGGTCGAACGATCTATTGCGATCCCTCTAATGGTCACATCAAAGACGACAAAGAGGCCACAGCCCTCTGGAGCAGAACGTATGAGAAGGGCTGGGAGATGAAGCTTTAAGTAGACTCATGACTCTTGACTCTCTCGACTTCCTCTAGCGCGCACGTTAGCTCAAGTCCACTGATTTCCTGTACAGCTCCTCCGGCGATGCCTCGTACATCTCCGTACAATGATGCAAGATTTTCCATTGCCTTCATTAGTTTCTTTTCGCGCTTAGCCCATTGTGCAGTGAAGAGCATCTTTTCACGCATCAGGTCTTCCTGCATATCACGGTATGATTCAAATGCGGCTTCGAGCTTTTGTTTGAACTCTATGCTGGTAACATAATTGTAAACCAGATTCATTTTTTCTCCCTTGTTTTCCTGAGCCGCGAGCACTTCGCCAATGCGGCACAAATTGCTGCGCAGCAGTAGCGCAATCGCCTTAAACTCCACGAACGAACAAACCCAGATGCCGTCAACCTCGCCGAATCGGGTCATTTCGGATGGCAATACTTCTGTAACAATAACGCCCAGCGAAGCTTGCTGCAAACGCATGTCGTCCTTGATCTTTGCGATCCACTCGTAACTAAAGTGCTTTGTCCGCTTACTCTCATAAAGAATCCGACCGCATTCATTGTTGTATTGATCGCGTACGACGTGAACACAATCTCCTCCGCGTTTACCCTTTGAAATCTCATCTACGAGATCGCGGGGAAAGGTTTGGTTAAGGTACTCCTCGATGGCAATCTCTTGCACTTCGCCCTGCGTCTGCATGCTTCCTTGCTCCGTACGACGTTTCATTTCGTTGATAAGGCGTGACTGATCATCGAGCTTTTTCTGTAGCTCGGCGTTCTTCATCCGCTCCTCTTCGCGAGCTTTCTCGGACGCCTCCATTACTTTTTTCTTTTGTTGAAGGTCGAGTGACTCACGATCGCGAGCAAGTTTTTGCTCAAGCTCCCGATAATCCAGCATTGCCTTCTCGCCCGCAGCCTTTTCTGCTTGCGTCTTTAGTATTCTTTCCCGATCAAGTAATTTCCTCTTCATTTCAAGTTCCATCCCTTCTTCCCTTTCTATCATTTGCCGTTCCCGTTGCTCCACGGCCAGCGCTTTTTCCTCCAGTTGCTTCAACCTGATAGCTTTCAATGTTCTGTCTTCTTCTATTTGCCTGAACCTGGATTCAAAACCCTCACGCTCTTGTGCTCTGATTTTCTCAGTCAACCGTTTTGTGTTTTCGAGAAATTTTTCACGCATCTCCTTCTCGATTTCCAGTCTCAAATCGTGCTCCAACGATTCCTCAGCAGAAAACTTGTTACCGCAATGCGGACATTTTACTTGCATGGCTGATATTATGGTTTCCATAGGCGCTATATTTAAACCGAAAGTATAGTGAAGGATTGACAGCTTGTGTCAAAGAAGCTGCAAGCCTGTGCGTGGAACTTAAAATGATCGACATGATTAAGCAGCAAAGGCGTCATTCTGGCGGAAAGCAAATTTATTTGATAAGCTGGCTTGCCGCTTGAAGCTTCTTTAGTAAACGTGATAACACTCCTATGAAAAAGCTTGTGCGTGGTAAGAAAGTTGAATCGATCATTCCTCAGGCAAAATTGTTGCGGCTATTCCAGATCATTGCTTTTCTGAAATCAGGGCATTGGACAATCCATCAGCTTGCTGAACGATTTGACACCAGCGACCGCACAATATACCGGTACATGAATTTGCTGGAGGAGGTTGATTTTCTCGTCGAAAAAGATTTTGAGAACCGTTACTTCATCATCACATCGGAGGACGATCCCTCGCAAACCCAATTCTCTGTTGAAGAAACACGGCTTATTAAAAAGCTCATCATGACAGGCGCGAGCGACAATCCACTCAAAAACTTATTGTTGAAGAAACTATCGCTTAACTCGGAAATTGATAGCATGCCTCGCCTTTTCTTAAAGGCGCGAATTGGAAAATTTGTTGAGGAGCTTGCAATGTCCATCAAAGGCAAAACAAAAGTGACGCTGAAAAATTATCATTCTGCAAACAGTAATGAAATTCGAGACCGGCTGGTAGAACCGATACATTTCGGGGACAATTACCAATCGATTGTTGCACTTGATACGCAGGACAAAGTGTGCAAGCACTTTAAGCTTGACCGCATCGGAGAAGTTGAACCACTCGAGGAGAAGTTTGAATTTGAATCACTTCATCAAAAAAATCAAACAGATATTTTTGGAATGAGTGGAGATTCGGATACATGGATCAAACTAGACCTCAGTATGCGTGCGTACTTGCTATTGCGTGAAGAACATCCCCTATCCATTCCATACATCGTGAAAAATGGCGATGCATATAAGTTTCATGGCCCTGTATCTAACCTTGAAGGAGTCACGCGATTTATTCTTGGTCTGCTCGATGAGATCAAGATTGAAAGTCCCGCTATGTTAGCAGAATTTGTTCAAAATAAAATCAGACAGCAGAAATTGTAGTTTGATCCTAATTTACCGCTCACACCTCCTCGGCATATCGATTATAATCCGACAGTGTGCTGTCCAATTGCTCAAGGTATCTCCGAACGTGAAGTGCCAAAAAGTAAATACATTGATAGGCATCCAGTTTGCCTAGTTCACCAACGGCAAGATTCGTCTCGAACGGCTCATTCTCTGCATCAAAAAGATTTTCGAGGTGAATCAGACAACGGTGCAGTTGTTCTCGTATTTCATATCGAATTTCATTAAGGTCAATACTATCCTCTAACGACGGTGAAGAATCGAAATCAACCGGGGAGGTATTTAAATTTTCAAGTTCTTGAATTTTTGCGCAATAGTCTGCCACGGGCATTCCATTCATGTTGCCCTTAATATTATTTATATGGCCTTCATCTATGATCTGAACGATGAAGCGATTTGTAAGCATGGCTTGCGCCAACAATTCGGTGATCGTCTTGGTAGTGGTCGCGGATCTGTAATCCAGTAACGCACTGTCCCGGTCGAACCACGCATCAATGCGGGAGACGGACCTGATCAACTCCCTTCTAATTTTCTTTACAACGTTTTCAACTGTCATATACTGTATTAAAGTAAAAAAGCCCAGACATTTCGGTCCGGGCTTTCTTTATGTCCATCATTTATCAATGAGTCTATTTCAGAATACAATCCCGGACGCCATAGCGCTTTCGCATATCAGTCATTAGTGAGGAGCAGTTTTTATCGAATTGCTTAATAATCATGAATCAAATGTATTGAAAGTTTTTTGAAGTGTAACATACGCCTCCAACATTTTTACCGGGCGAAATTCTCCAACCTAGGCTGGCAAAATTGTTTACAGAAGATTCTCCTAGTAGCTTAAGAATCTTCGGTAGTTTGTAACGCGTTACAATTAATTTCAGTTTTATCTACTGTAACAAACGCGTGAATTAATTACAACTGATCAATCAATCCCGAAGGATCGGAGAAGAATTCGTAGACCCCGGCCGCCCTATTCTGATCTTACATTTCTGGCTTTCTGGCGATCCGTCCAGTGCAGCGTATGCGGACAAGTCGTCCATTGACCTATCGAAATGTTTCTTAGGCTGTCAGTTGTATTATTTTAATGATATAACCGAGTTTACAGTGACGCATGAGGCGTATTCTAGGGATGTATACTTTACTACCTTCTATACTCCTATCTGGGACGATGATGGTATTCAAGGAATTTACATAACGATCGCAGAAACGACGCAACTCGTTCGGTATGACCTCCACCTGAAAGCGTTGAGAAATCAACTCGTTGCCAATCTCTTTACGACTGCCTCGCTTGCATTTTGGAAGGCCCCGGTAATACTATTTCTATGGCCAATGAAGCCATGTCATCAATATTATCCAAAGCTTCGTGGGATGTGTTGGGGAAGCCTGCGATTGCCGTCATTGGTGACCTGTTTACAAATGATCTCGAGCGTATTTCTTCGTGATGTGTTGATCACGGGCGAAAAGGTGATTTTGCCTGGTGAGCGCGCTATTCCAGATAATGTAACGCCGCCAGAATACACGTATTTCCGCGTCATCTTTGAAGCGATTCGCGAATCTGACAATTCCATCTCCGGTATGATGATCATGGCGGAGGATATAACCGAGGAAGTAACTTCGCTGAAAAGAATTGAAGAAAGCGAAATTCGCCACAAGCTCGCCATTGAGGCCGCGGCTATCGGGTCATTTGATTGGAATTTAATAGACTCAAGGTTTCAATTTTCCCCGAGGCTCGCGTCGATATTCGGATTCAGTGATATTGATAGCATCAATCATCATTCTTTGGTTGAGAGAATTCATCCTGCCGATAGGGATATGCGCCTGAAAGCGCATCATGTTGCCTTCGAAACGGGAAGGTTAATGTACGAAACCCGCGTTGTCTGGCCGGACGCCTCTATCCATTGGGTCCGCATGAATGGTAAAATAGTACATGACGAAAAGGGAAAGGCACTCAGGATGTACGGGACTGCGATCGACACCACCGATCAGCATTTGGTGACAGACCGTCTGGAGTCATTGGTGAAGCAGCGTACCAAAGAACTCGAGCAGTTTGCATACATCGCCTCGCACGACTTGCAGGAGCCGCTTAGAAAGATCAGAACTTTTACTGAATTGCTTCAACAAAACCTCCACGACGAGCTTACAACAATACGGTACTTTGAAAAAATTAAGGGATCTGCGCAACGGATTGCCAGCACAAAGTTGTATGCTGCCAAAGCTGAGGAAAGGTTAGAGATCCAATCAGTCCATGACTATTGGGAATTTTCATTTTCCGATAACGGTATAGGTTTTGACCAGCAGCATGAGAAAAAAACCTTTACAATGTTTTCAGAGGCTACATCGAAAGGAACAATACGCCGGAACTGGCATTGGGCTCGCACTTTGTAAAAAGATTCTTGAAAATCACAATGGAGTGATCACAGCTAAGAGTATCTCTGGCAAAGGTACCACATTCTTTATTTATCTTCCGTGTGTATCCCCGATGGCATAATGTGATTAAGCTTTAGATACATGCAAAAGCGCGTGATATTGCGAAGCGAATTGCAGTACACCACCAGACAGTTGTTTCGATAGTCAATAAATTTAGCGCAGGTTCTGAATTATTTAAATGTAAAGCTATATTTTGGCTAACCATATCCTTGTTTTTAAACCAGGCAGTAGTAACAATTACGAAATACCAATCGCCAACATCACCAGCTTAGCCCATGTTTACACAGTCAAACACCATTATGATTAGAAAGTGCATTCTTGCAGGATTCATCCTGTTATTGTTTTGCACTGTAGCTTGTAAAGAAGACAAAAAAGTCGCGGAGTCTGGCGATGTGAAAATTCAGCGATTGAAGTTACCGGAAGGTTTCAAAGCGGAACGTCTCTATGGGCCTTCTGAAAACGGCGAAGGCTCTTGGGTCTCTATGGCATTCGATCCAAAAGGGCGTCTGCTGGCGTCGGATCAATATGGTGCGTTGTACAGGCTTAAGATCCCGGCAATAGGCAGCACCGATTCTGTTCAGATAGAGCGCATCAAATTAACTGCGCCGGGTCATGAATCGGACAGCAGCATAGGAATAGGCTATGCACAAGGTCTCCTTTGGGCTTTCAATAGCCTATACGTTATGATCAATCATGAAAAGAATGACGAGTTTTCAAAGGGAAGCGGGCTTTACCGTTTACAGGACAAGGATCAGGACGATCAGTTTGAAACTATAACCTTGTTGAAAGAGTTTGACGGCGCCGGCGAACATGGACCTCACAGTATCATTTTGTCACCGGATAAAAAATCTTTGTTCATCATTGCGGGCAACTATACAAAAGCTCCAGCGATGAACGCCTACCGTTTACCGGCCAACTTTAAAGAGGACAATATTTTTCCGCTGATCACAGACCCAAATGGTCACGCGGCGGAGTTGCGCGCTCCAGGAGGCTGGATAGCAAACATTGACTCAACCGGGAAACGCCTTGAACTTTATAGCGCCGGATACCGGAACGCGTACGATCTGACGCTCAATGAAGCCGGCGACCTTTTTACTTTTGATTCGGATATGGAATGGGATCTTGGTCTCCCGTGGTACCGTCCAACACGAATATGCCATGTAACCAGTGGGAGCGAATTTGGATGGCGAACGGGTACGACGCCCTGGTCACCCACAAATCCAGACAACCTACCTCCGGTAATCAATATCGGTCAGGGGTCGCCAACAAATCTTGTCTTCGGGGGAAATGCAAAATTTCCGGACAAGTATAAGCGTTCACTTTTTGCCTTTGACTGGAGCTTTGGAATCATTTATGCAATTCATTTAAAACCCGAAGGTTCATCATACACGGCAACGGGTGAAGAATTTGTGTCAGGCACGCCCCTACCGCTGACAGACGGTGCAATAGGTCCCGATGGCGCACTGTACTTTCTAACTGGTGGCCGAAGACTTGAATCGGATCTATATCGCGTGTTCTATGAAGGCGATAGTGCGAAAATTGAATTACCAACGGTATCCCTAACCGCCGAGCAACAGCTGCGGCGCGATCTGGAGGCGTTTCATGGACAACCTCAGGCGGAAGCATTGGATAAAGCATGGCCGCACCTGAACAATCCAGACAGATTTATTCGTTATGCGGCACGCATTGCCATTGAGCACCAACCGGTAGCGACATGGCAAAATCGGGCACTTTCGGAAAAAGATCCAAGTGCAGCAACATATGCAATGATAGCGCTTGCCCGGCAAGGTAACACGTCTGCAAGGGACCAGATTTTTAACAAATTGTTAAAAATCGATTTTGAACCGTTGAAAGAGGACCAGCGACTCGATATTGTACGCGCCTTTGAGTTGACTTTACTGCGGATGGGTCTGCCGACCGGACCACTAAAAAATAATGTCGTAGCCTACCTCGACAAAAATTATCCTGCAGATAATAACACGCTGAATCGTTCGCTGAGTAAAGTCTTGATCGCACTGGAAGCACCCAATGCAGTGAAAAAGACAATGACGTTGCTTCAATCAGCGAAGGACGACTCCGACGAAAAAAATCTCACCGCGTCGGCAGATCTAATTATGCGTAATCCTCAATATGGAACCGACATCGCCGGCATGCTGGCGAATATGCCTCCGGCGCAACAAACATACTACGCCACGGCACTCAGCGTTGCAAAGACTGGATGGACACCGGACCTTCAGGAAAAATATTTCGAATGGTTCTACAAGGCATTCAGCTACAAGGGCGGACACAGTTTCAGCGGCTATATTGACAAGGCACGCAAGAACGCACTACAAAACGTCGCTGCCGATAAAGTTGAATACTACAATACTATCTCAGGCGACTCGCTTGCGGACCAGAACGGCGGTATAGTCATGAATGAAAAAAATCAGCCAAAGGGACCAGGACGAAATTGGAATTTGGCAGAGGCTCTGGCCATTGCAGAAGGAGATCTGATCAAACGTGACTTTGAGAAAGGGCACGCTATGTTTTCGGGGTCGCTATGCATTTCCTGTCATACCATTGGTTCCGAAGGTGGCGCTGCTGGACCAAACCTCACTCAGCTCGGTACGCGCTTTACAACGAAGGACATACTGGAGGCAATCATAGAACCGAGTAAAACGATATCGGATCAATACAATGCGACCGTCTTTTTCCTCAAAACGGGCGGCTCAGTGATAGGAAGGCTCGTCAAAGAGGATGACGCTAAGTATTACGTCGCACAAAATCCATTCGCACCGCAGACCGTCCGCGATATACCCAAGGATCAGGTAGTTCGTTCGATTCCCTCCGAGGTATCGCCAATGCCTCCCGGTACAATCAACAGATTAAACGAAGATGAGCTTAAAGATCTACTGGCGTATCTCATGTCGGGGGGAAACAAAGATCACGAAATTTATACCGGAAAGAAGCCGTAGCCAGATCGCAGTATCTAATAACACTTCAAATCCATTTGTCAGCCGGAGTGTTAGTGGAGTTTTGAGACTTGATCGTTGTAGTATTCAATGGTCTTTATGACCGAGGGAAGATTACTCGGTCTGTCCTCCGCGTCACGTTCGATGTAAAATGGGCCCTCGAACTTCTGCCTTTTTAATTCTGCGAATATTCCTGAAAAATCTACGACACAAGTTCCAACAGGTACGTCCTGGATTTTGGTGTTATTGAATTCTGCGATATCCTTTAGATGGATTGCAATAATGTGTCCCTCAAGTTTTTTTACCGCTTCCATCGGATCAACCCCGCTTTTTGGCCAATGACCCAGATCGGCACAGACGCCAAAATTAGGGTGTCCATTTAATGCTGCCAGGACGGAATCAGGATGCCAGTATTTGCTAACGCCCTTCCAATGCTCGTGAATCGCGACCTTTATCGAATAGGATCCCGCCAGCCTGTCAATTTCATCCAACATGTTAAGAGGCGGCTCGCTAGTCACAAACTTTGCTCCCAACGTCTTGGCAATCTTAAACTGATCGTCCCAGGACTTTAGTGTTGCATCCCCTCCAATATATATTGATTCCACAGTAAGATTATGGGAAGCCAGTAGGCGCTTCACGGTTTCAATACCAGCGGGTGACAATTGACCAATCAAAGAATCTTTTAACTGTGGCCCTGCCTTAAAAAACGTAACCGCCTCGACATAGGTTAATCCCGCGCTATCGATCTTCTCCAAGGCGTCGGGAAGCGAAAACGTCTGGAATGTCCAGAACTGGGGAGCTTTGTAGAATTTCCTGGGCAACCTGCTCCAACGTGAGACGCTTTAAACCACAGTTTAAATGTTTCTTCGCCACTTAATGGCTTTATAACGTTTGGCATGGATTTTAAACATACGTCTTCAAAAAAGTCAACTAAAAATTTTAAAAAATGAAAAAGGTAATGATTATCGTAGGTGGTTTGCTGTTCATGGCGACTGCTACTTTCGCTCAAGATTCTACTGGTGTTAAGCAGACTGAAACAACTACTACTGAAACAACTAAGAGTTCTGAAACAACTCCAAGTCAAGATTATACTGCTGATATGGTTAAGATTCAGTCAACTGATCTTCCTGATGCAGTTAAGCAAACTCTTGGTGCACCTCAGTACGCAGGTTGGGAAACAGCGCCACTTTATCGCAGCAAGAACAACGACCTTTATGTTGTTGAATTGAAAAGCGGAACTGAATCAAAGAAATTCCGTTTTGGCGCTGATGGCAAGCCAGTTGTAGAATAATCAATTCGTCTCACCAATTGGTAAAAAAGTTGTTTAGGGATTCGTCTCTAAACAACTTTTTTTTTGTACACATCCCTTAGGGCTGCAGCCTTGCAGCCTGCCGTACCGCGCCCGGCATGGCATTGCGAAGGAAGGGCTCAGATGTGTGAGGTATTGCAGACAAAAGAAGTGCTGGGTTTAGCCGTGCGCAGGAGTTTACTTCTAGCATTGAATACCGAGCAGGGATGATACCGAGTCAGCGTTCATGGACGTGCACCATCTGTCTATAAATTGAGTCTCGCACAAGCAGCAGAAGTTTTGATTGCACTTAATTGAAATAATGAAGGGGAAACGTGCGTAATGTTAAACAAAAAAGCTGTGCTTACACGAGCGTGTTGCACAGCTTTCTTCGAACTGCTAGCTAGGTTAATTCTTTTTGTCCTCTACCATTTTCTCTGCTGCTTCAGCCATCATCAGATGATGTTCCAAAACTGGTACCTTTTCGGCTGCCCATGCTTTTAATTCAGAATCATTGCCCTTTTCAGCTTCCTTTTTGAAAGCATCGATATCGTCCTTATGATCCTTCACCATGAACTCGGCATATGCTTCGTCAAAATCTGCACCTTTCTTCAAAGCAAGGTCATCATACTTTTCCTGGTTTTTGTCACTCAGCGTAGTCGGGATTGTAATTTGCTTTTGCTCTGCAAGACCTTTCAATTCTTGGTTCGCCTTTCCGTGATCATCGACCATACTTTGGCCAAACTTTTTTATCTCGGGTGACAAGCCGTTAGCGACTGCCAATTCACCAAGCTTCACCTCAAGTAGTCCGCCATCAGCTGCAGCAACAGCGAATTCAGTGTCGTCTTCAACTTTTGTGTCTTCGAATTTTTCTTCATTCTGATCTTCGGCTATTTCTTTACTATCGTTGTCAACCTTTTTATTGCATGCCGCAAATGCAAGAAGAAAGCATAGTGCTATCAATTGTGTTTTCATAGGTATTGTGTTTGTTGTTTGGTTTTGAAGCGCATCATTGTGCGCCTGACTTTGCTGAGGGAAAAATGTGCCATGTATTTACGCCACTTCGGGCCCGAACATTCGTTCGAAATGGGCATTGGCGTCGCGCATAAATATCAGGCTGTGGAGAATTGCCTACTATTCAGCGCTTGCACCTGGTAATTAATTCCTCGGTCTCAACTTTCCGTAAAAGGAATGGAAAACAGCCCTAGACACTTTGCGCCTTACGCGCCATTAGCCTGCGAATTAATTTCTCAACCTCTACTGCCCAGAAGACAATACTTGAAACGGCAATGGCGATTGCCAGTTCTTTGAAAGTCAACGGCTGTGTCTTAAATACACTATTGAAGAACGGGAAATATATCACTGAGAGTTGGAGGCCTATTGTGACCAATAGCGCCCAAAGCATGGGCATGTTAGATAATATTCCAAGTTTGAAAAATGATTTGTGCGATGACCGGATTGCCATCACGTGGCCAAGCTGACTAAAACACAATACAGTGAACGCCATCGTTTGCCAATGAGCATCGGCATGGTGAATGGCCCAGCTTTGCATCGTCAAAGTTACTACGCCCATCAGGAAACCGACCCATAAGATGTGCCATCCCATGCCGCTGGCGAAAATGCTTTCTTTGGGACTTCGAGGTGGCCGCGCCATGATGCCCGCCTCCGCAGGCTCTGACGCCAGCGCAAGACCGGGTAGCCCATCCGTTATTAGATTGATCCAGAGGATATGGATCGCCAGAAGTGGAATCGGCAAGCCCACGAAAGGTGCGAGAAAAAGGGTCCATATCTCTCCAGAATTCCCAGACATGATGTACTTTATAAACTTCAATATGTTATCGAAAATTCTTCGGCCATGTTTTACCGCTTTGACAATCGTGGCGAAATTGTCATCAAGCAGAATCATGTGAGATGCTTCCTTCGTTACTTCGGTGCCGTTTATGCCCATTGCGATACCGATGTCAGCATTCTTGAGCGCTGGCGCATCGTTGACACCATCTCCAGTCATTGCTACGAAGTTCCCCTTGTTTTGCAATGCACTGATGATCCTCAGCTTCTGGGCGGGATCAACACGCGCATAAACTTTTACATTCTCCACCTTCGAACTGAAGTCCTCATCACTCATCTCTTTTAACTCATTTCCCGTGACTGATATATCTTCGGCGGTTACGATTATTCCGAGATGGCGTGCGATGGCCTGGGCAGTGAGGATGTGGTCGCCTGTTATCATTACCGCTTTAATACCGGCCGCCCTGCATTCTGATACCGCCTGCTTTGCTTCTTCCCGCGGTGGATCCATCATCGCCGCTACACCAACCAGCGTTAGATTCGATTCTATCTCCTCCGCATTTAGATCGGGCATTTTATCGAATTTTCTGATGGCATAACCCAACGTCCTGTAGCCCTTACTTGCCATTTCATTTACCTTGTCCTCCCACTTTCCTTTTAAATGGTGTTGATCTTCGCAAAGTTTATCGAACAGCACATCGACTGCGCCTTTCACGACTGCTACGACACCTGACTCGGTCTTATGTATCGTGGTCATACTTTTTCGTTTGGAGTCGAAAGGAAGTTCAGCAATCCTTGGGAATCTGCTCTCTGTACGTTGCCGATCATAATTATTATCGAGGGCATACTGTGCAAGGGCAACTTCCGTCGACTCCCCTACCCATATATTATCCTTGTCTTTTGTAACATCATTATTGAGAGACATTGCGTGTAGTAAAATGTCTTTGCCATCGAAAACATTCAGTCTGCTCACTAACTCCTGGTCTTCGAATATCTCCTGGACAGTCATTTTGTTTAAAGTCAATGTTCCAGTTTTATCTGAACAGATATAGGTAACAGAGCCAAGTGTTTCCACCGCAGGCAGTTTCCGGATCAACGCATTACCCTGCACTAAACGTTTTGCGCCCATGGCCAGTGCGATTGTTACGAGCGCCGGCAGCGCTTCGGGTATTGCGGCAACTGCGAGAGATATCGAGGTAATCAGCATCGTAGACCATTCCTCACCACGCCACCAGCCGACGAAAAAGAAAACAACACACAACAACAAGATGATGACGGTTAATCGCTTCCCAAAGGAGTCGAGCCTCTTCTGAAGTGGCGTCTTGGATTCTTCAGTCTGAATCATTTTCGCAATCCGACCTAACTCTGTATTCATTCCAGTCGCGATTACATAGCCAACGCCACGACCGTTGGTAACGAAAGTTCCTTTGTACCCTATGTTGATCCTGTCGCCAAGCGGATATTCACCTTCAGCCAACGGGTCCGTAGTCTTTTCAATGTTCAGAGATTCTCCTGTAAGAGATGACTCATCCACCTTCAGTGTGTATACTTCGAGGAAGCGCACATCCGCTGGAATGATATTTCCTGCTTCCAGATGAACAACGTCCCCAGGCACCAGATCCGCAGACGGTATGTCTATTGTTTGTCCATTGCGCAACACGCGGGCATTTGTGGCCGCCATATTCTCTAAAGCCTCGATTGCCTTTTCCGCGCGCCATTCCTGAACTACGCCTACGACGGCGTTCAATACAACTATGGAAAGGATTACAATCGTGTCTGTAAGCTCGCCTACAACGCCAGAAACTACCGCAGCTGCAATCAGGATGAGGATCATAAAATCCGTCAACTGGGCAAGTACCATACTCCACACAGTTTTCTTTCTCTTAACGTCAAGGACATTCCTCCCATGCTGTTCTACCCGGGGACCAATGTCTGCAGTGCTAAGTCCCGCAGGCCTGGTATTAAGCGATTCTGCTACTTCTGTACTGGGCTTAGTGTGGTAATTCATGCAATTGTGTCGTTTTACAAGAAAGACGATTAACAAACAACAGCCCGGTCTTATAGATTCCCGTTCACCGTTGAAGTCCATATTAAGGAATTAAAGTAAGTTACACACGGAAAAATCAGTTTGCCATGGAAACATACTTAATAGCGAATTGATATTTTCGTAACGGGCTTCCCATCCGTCAAAAGCAATACCGCCTCAGGCCTTATGCGTACAATGGCAAGCAAGAAAATATCCAGCTTATGAATGACAGTTATAGAATCCCTTCAACATCGCGAATTGGACACGTTCATCTAAAAGTGGCGGATCTGGAACGGTCTCTCCAATTTTACCGTGACCTTCTCGGGTTCGAGCTCACAACAATGTACGGTGATCAGGCGGCGTTTATATCGGCTGGTGGTTACCATCATCACATCGGCCTTAACACCTGGTACAGCAAGGATTCACCGCCGTCGTCTAACCATGGCGTTGGACTCTTCCATACAGCCATACTTTATCCAACGAGAAGAGATCTCGCCTTTGTCTTTAACAGGCTTAGAGTAGCTGGCTATCCACTTTCGGGAGCGAGTGACCACGGCGTATCTGAGGCGCTGTACCTAAACGATCCTGACAACAATGGCGTGGAGCTTTATTGGGACAGGCCTAACGAACTATGGAAATACGAAGTCGACGGGAGGATCAAGATGTATACCGTAGCGCTTGATATCAATGATTTGCTCAGCGAATTGAATAGGTAAATATCTGATTTAAGTCAGCATTTTGACTACCTAGTGAACTCGAATTATTTTTAATACAGCTATCTCGCAGGTTCGCGCGCCTTGTACCTTTTTACGTCGCTTTCGCTCCTTAATGTGGCGAGTTGTTGATAAGTTTGTATGTGCTTTCTCGAGGAGCATAACAACAAGTTAGAGTGGCGGAACATCAAACTCACCAACTCTTTTTCCCGTCCGTTAGCGTTATTTTTTTTCAGCATTTCGGTGTGAAACTTCTCTTTTACCGGATTTAGGTTTGACGATGCAGAGTCAATTCATTGCTTCTGATAGAGCAAGCTTCAGAGCCTTCAAAAAAAAATACGGATGAACAGTCGCGCATCATTATTTTTTAATCTTCTACGCGATTTAAATCAAAAATAAATGAAAGTAAAAAAATTTTTGCCCTTTATGTCATTGTTGATTGTCGCCGCATTAGGCAGTTGCAATTCCGATGACAACCCTGTAAAAACACCCACGGCCGGTGTTACAAATCCAGAGAATAATGTATCTTCTGTGCCCCGTAATCAAGCTATCGAAATCACTTTCAGTGAGCAGATGGATCCAGCAACCATCAACAGTTCGACTTTTATCCTGATGCAAGGGACTACCGCTGTGCCGGGAGTCGTCTCCTATTCTGGAAATACAGCAATCTTTACACCCGCAGCTTCGTTGTCCGCTGGTGTTCAATACACGGCAACGGTCTCCACTGGCGCGAAAAATATGGCTGGTGTGCCATTGGCAGCAAGCAAGGTGTGGAACTTTACCACCGGCGGTGCAACGGCAAATTCTCCGCTCGCCATTGTAACTCTTGGAGCCGCTGGTAACTATGTGATCCTGGCCAAGACGGCCATCAATAATAGTCCGACATCGGCGGTAACAGGAGACATGGGCCTCAGTCCTGCTGCAACGACCTACATTACGGAGTTTTCGCTGACGGATGCAACTGGTTATGCAACGTCATCTCAGGTAACGGGGAAGGTATACGCCGCTAACATGGCTGATCCCACACCGATAAACCTCACTACTGCCGTCAACAATATGATTACCGCTTACAACGATGCGGCCGGCCGACCGTCACCTGACTTTTCCGAGTTAGCAACAGGTAACATTGGCGGAAAAACTCTTGGCGCCGGCCTTTATAAATGGACGACAACGGTAACAGTACCTGGGGACGTAACACTCTCAGGCGGATTGAATGATGTGTGGATTTTCCAAATCGCCGGTGACTTTGTGATGAGTGGATCAACGAAAATCATCCTTAGCGGTGAAGCACAAGCCAAAAATGTTTTTTGGCAAGTTGCTGGTCAATCAACCATAGGGACCAGCGCACACGTTGAAGGGAATATTATCAGTAAGACCGGAATAACTTTTCAGACAAATGCTTCTATGAATGGTCGCGCGCTGGCACAAACTGCAGTGATACTGGATAAAAATGTTATCGTAAAACCATAATAGTCTATCACTCAAAAAAGATGGGACTGCCAACGGTAGTCCCCTTTTTATGTCCTAGAGATTATTTTGCTCCACGATTTCTGGCGGAAAACTTTTCGAGGCTGCTAGAGCCGATGAATATTGTCTTTCATTTCCACGCTCTTTTTATGAGCCTTTGGGTAGGTATGGCGATAGCTCAAACATTTCTTATAC
Organism: Chryseolinea sp.; assembly: GCA_037720155.1. GTDB lineage: Bacteria > Bacteroidota > Bacteroidia > Cytophagales > Cyclobacteriaceae > Chryseolinea. The sequence goes on from JBBJMI010000003.1 coordinate 310,914, forward strand.
AATATGGGAAAGTAAAGGCACACAGACTCATTACCGCTATCGACCAGTGGTATTCTCTACCTTAAATGCTCTTTATAACAGATCCATCTCCTTAGACGCTTTTTGCCAACACTCAAATAAGCTTTATGCCGTTCGACTGTAGTTTGCCGTACTTGTTGCTGTCGAAAACATAATAAAAAGCGCCTTTCCGCGACGACGCCTTTTCTTTTTCATTGAGCTTGTTCAAAATGCCGAGAGATAGCATTTTTTTGGTGAAGTTGCGCTTATCGAGTGGGGCTTCGTAGATGGCCTCGTACAAGTTTTGCAATTGTGGAAGCGTAAATTTTGCTGGGAGCAATTCGAATCCAATTGGGTGATGTGCTACTTTGTGCCGAAGTAATTCCTTCGCCTTGGATACCATTCGCCTGTGATCGAAGATCAGTGGCGGAATTTTATTTAATGGAAACCATTTTGCTTCATGCTCAAACTGCAGTTGCTCACTGTAGTCAGCAATGTTTATTAGCGCGAAATAGGCAATTGAAATTACTCTTCCGGCTGCATCGCGGTCAATGTCAGCAAACGTGTAGAGCTGCTCCATGTATATTTCATTCATCCCGGTGAGTTGAAAGAGCACTCTGATTGCAGCTTCATCCGCGCTTTCTTCCTTTCCAACAAATCCACCCATCACGGACCATTTTCCTTTTTCTGGCTCAAATCCACGCTTGATCAACAAAGCCTTCAGCTGCGATCCATCAAAACCAAATATTATACAATCGACAGCCACCAAAATTTTCTGGTGGGTTTTATAACTGTTCAGGTCCATTGTCTAAAGATTTTCCGGCCCGCAAATTACCAAAACTTTGCGTATAGTGCAGTAAGAACCATGAGGGTGATGACGATAAGGATGATTGTTGAAGGACTTACTTTGAACATCTCCGCGTTGATATCAAATGCTTTAGGATTGACCTTCGGCCCCGTCAGGCTGATGAGGATCATCACAATCATTGTAAACATGAACGCCAACCCCATACAGATAAGGAATGGGATTTCGAACCCGCCGGTCCCGTTAGGGTAAGCTGTGTATAAAAACGTATCGTTACCGAAAGCCTGTGGCGCAAACTCGTTAAAGAATACCGACAATGCGAAACCAGTAATAACTCCCGCAATTGCTGCCGCGCCAGCTGTGCGCTTCCAGAACATACCAAGTATGAACATTGCGAAAACTCCCGGGCTAATAAATCCCGTGTATTTTTGAATAAATGTGAAACCACCCTCCCCGCCTATTCCCAGTAGGTCTTCCCATGTAAAAACGAGTGCAATGAACATTGACGCCAATACAGTCAGCCGTCCGATCCAAACTTGCTTCTTTTCACTGGCATCTGACTGAATATACTTTTTATAAATATCCAGGGTAAAAATGGTGGAGATCGAGTTGGCTTTGCCTGCCAGGGAAGCAACAATAGCAGCGGTGAGCGCAGCGATCGAAAGGCCTTTCAAACCGCTCGGAAGGAATCCAAGGATTGCTGAATAGGCGCCATCTTTACTCCCGCCTTCAAGCTGCGGAAGGTGTCCATTCTTATATAGCACGTAGGCCGCGATTCCCGGCAGCATCACGATAAGTGGCATCATCAGCTTTAATAGCCCGGCGAACAAAATGCCAGTCCGTGCCGTTTGAAGATCTGCGCCTAGGGCACGTTGTGTTATATATTGATTACATCCCCAATAGTTCAAATTGACAATCCATTGTCCAGCGAAATACATGGCGATTCCGGGGAGGACAAGATATTTGTTGATATCTAGCTGAGACGAGTTCTCATCGGGCTTTGGGATGATCATATGAAAATGTTCCGGAGCATCCTTCATTAAGATTTTCAATCCTGATATGGCATCAGGACCCGCTCCAAATTTCTCTGCGACGATCGTTAGGGCCAGGTATGACGTTGCAAGCCCACCGATTATAAGCACCGCGACCTGGATCACGTCAGTATATCCTATTACTTTCATGCCTCCAAGTGTGATCCACAATGCAAAGACTGCCAATGCGACCATTATCAAATGCAACGATTCGCCACCGACCAGACCATTAATCGCAACTGCGCCGAGATAGAGAATGGAAGTAAGGTTGACGAAAATATAGAGGAACAACCAGAATACTGCCATAATCAACGCCACTGTTTCGTTATAACGAGTCTTCAGAAACTGAGGCATCGTATAAATCTTGTTCTTCAAGTAAATTGGAATGAACCAGACGGCAATAATGATCAGCGCGACCGCAGCAATCCATTCATAGGCAGCGACTGCAATTCCCACGAAGAATCCCTCACCGCTCATCCCGATAAATTGTTCAGCTGAAATATTCGAGGCTATCAGAGAAGCTCCAATAGCCCACCAGGTAAGGGAACCTTCGGCGAGAAAAAAGTCTTTGGTGTCACTTACGGCCGTTTTCTTCTGGTAGTAAACCCAGTAACCATAAATAGAAACCAATAAAAAATATAGCACGAAGACGAGGTAGTCGACAAATACCAGCGAAGTATTCATAAATATATAGAGTTCTTAATGTTCAGGGGAGGAGCTTACCTATAATACATCTCGTTCCAGCGAAGCTCGTTTTTGAATTGATGGATCGTTGTATCCTTATTGATCAAAGTGTATTCAATACCGGCCATATCGGCGAAATCCTGAAGATGTTCGGCCGTCAAATTCTGGCTATAACAGGTATGATGAGCGCCTCCAGCAAGGATCCACGCTGCGCATCCGGTATTCAAATCCGGCTGCGGCTTCCACAACACCCGGGCTACTGGAAGCTTTGGCAGGTCATGACCTGGCTTTACAGCGTCAACTTCATTCACGAGCAGCCTAAACCGGTTTCCCATGTCAATAATAGACGCATTTAAAGCTGGTCCCGCTGCGGAATTGAACACCAGTCGTACCGGGTCTGCCTTTCCACCTATGCCTAATGGATGGATTTCACAGGAGGGCTGACCATCCGCAATCGATTCACATATTTCAAGCATGTGCGCTCCGAGTACCATCGGGTTTGCAGGATCGAAATGATACGTGTAGTCTTCCATAAAAGAGTTACCCCCTTTCAGGCCGCTTCCCATTACTTTCATTGCGCGTACAAGCGCGGCCGTTTTCCAGTCACCTTCGCCACCGAATCCATATCCTGATGACATTAGCCTTTGTACTGGTAATCCAGGTAGTTGCACCATCCCATGCAAGTCTTCAAATGTGTCCGTAAAGCCTTTGAAATTCCCTTCGCTCAAAAAGGCACGCAGACCCAATTCTATTCTCGCTGATTCCAGTAAAGAACCATGACTATCACCACCCTTACGCAACGGGGAGGCAATCTGATACTTGTCAGAATACTCGTTTATCAATGATGAAATCTCGCTGTCAGAAACCTTTGCAATTGCTGCAACGAGATCACCGATACCATAACCGTTCACCGCGTATCCGAACTTGATCTCCGCTTCTACTTTGTCCCCTTCGGTGACCGCCACCTGTCGCATGTTATCACCAAACCGGCAGAACCGGGCACCTTGCCAATCAAACCACGCAGCGGCTGCACGCATCCAAACGTTAAGCCGTTGGTGCACATTTTTGTCCTTCCAATGCCCTACCACCACTTTCCTGTTTATCCGCATCCGAGACATTATAAAACCAAACTCACGATCACCGTGTGCGCTTTGGTTTAAATTCATGAAGTCCATGTCGATGTCTTTCCATGGAATATCGCGGTTGAATTGGGTGTGCAAATGAAGCAATGGCTTATGCAGAATTTTCAATCCTCCTATCCACATCTTTGCGGGCGAAAATGTATGCATCCAGGCGACTATCCCTATACAGTGCTCAGCAGCATTGGCTTGCTGACAAAGCATATAAATTTCTTCAGGCGTTTTGAGAACCGGTTTAAAAACCACCCGGACTGGAATCAGGTCGGAGGCGTCGAACGCTTTCACAATCTCTTGTGAATGCGCATCAACTTGCTTAAGGGTTTGCTCGCCGTACAAAAATTGACTGCCCGTTACAAACCAGACCTCTAACTTTTTCAGATCAATCATTGTTCAGTATTTTCGATTTGTGTGATCTATTGATATGATTTCGACTGCAGATATCTTCTAAGGGATGACGTTTACACCCTCCGTTCAATCGTTTGAATCCAAATATACATTTTTTAATATTAAGTGTATCGAGGACATTTATTTTGTACAAGGAGCTTGAAATAACGAATGTAATCTGTTAGATGCTAACTGTGCGAAATAACAATTACGCAAGCCCTCGGAGGGCAAGGCATTAAAAATTACTTCTTAAAAGAATAACAGATCAATTTTCCCAGGTTAACCACCCTGTCGATGGCTATCTTTGCAGAAATGAAAATAACCTTTCCTTCTGCGTTCGATTTTGGTACCAGTACAGCCTCATATCAGATCGAAACTGCTTTCGAACATGATTGGCTCGGGGCCAAATCACGTGACGGGCATACGTTCGCAAGAACAACTGACCACGAACTGAGGTACGAAGAAGATATTAAAATAATTACGTCTCTTGCCCCAAATTACCGCATGAGTCTGATGTGGAGTAAACTTCAAAGGGAGCCATATGCTTCGTTTGACACCCTCGCGGTGCAACAATATCATGCCTTGCTCCAGGGCCTCCGTTCCAACGGAGTTCGTATTATGATGGTCATCCACCATTTTGCAAACCCACAGTGGTTCTCTAAGTCAGGCGGGTGGGAAAATGAAAAAAATATACCGCTTTGGTGCGACTACGCAAGAAAGTTAGTCGATGAGTTTGGTGAGTATGTGATGACGTGGAACACCTTTAACGAGCCAAATCTGTACACTTCTCTGGGCTGGATTGCGGGAGAATTTCCGCCCTATAGCAAAAACGTTTTCGTCGCGTACAAAGTAATACGAAATATTGCGGAGGCACACCGCCAGATCTACGCCTATATAAAGGAAAAGCATCCCAAAAAGCCAGTCGGTATCTCCCATAATTGCACAGTATTCGCAGCGCACAACCATCTGGGCTATCTTCCGGCCCTGGTTTTTGATTGGTATTTTATGGAATACACGGCTGGACTTTTTAAAGATCTGGACTTCTTTGGAATGAGTTACTACGCCCGGGTAGCATTTGATCCCTACCCGATCACCTTTATGGAAACACCACATAAAATAAAAGCCTTAGAAAAAAAGCACGACGATATGTGGGAGTATTATCCCGAAGGATTGGGAGAAAACATCAGGCGTTATTGGTCGAAGCTGAAAATTCCGATTATCATTACCGAGAACGGAATCTGCACGGCAGATGACGAAATACGGGTAGCAGCGCTGAGGGATTATATGAAAGAAATCAGGCAATGTCTGGACGAAGGGATCGATGTGCGCGGCTACTACCATTGGAGTGCATGGGACAATTTCGAATGGAGCCTCGGTCCAACATATCAGTTTGGTCTGTATGGATGCGATCTGGAAACAAAAGAACGGACCAGGAAAGGCAGTGCAGATGTTTTTTCAAGGCTTGCTTACCAAAAGGAAATTGAAATCTAGGGCGACTTAATGCTTGTCAGACAGCGTCAGTAAGTTTAGCTGGCTTGCCTACGTGAATCCAAAACGGAACTCGTTGTTATGCGTTATGTGAATAACGTCTGGTGAAATTTTTGTTTTCAGGGCGTCAATATAGCGCCGAACAGTCTTGTGATATGGATAGATCTCGGGGATACAAATTGCATTCATAATTGTTTCGAGATTGATTATTCTTCCGGGATTTTGAGCGAAGAAAAAAAGCAATTCAAACTCAGCATCGTTAACCGGAACAACGTGATCCTTGTAATGCACTGTTGACTTAAATCTATCCAACGTAAGCTGACCGACTTGTATTTCACCGATGCGCTTTTTGATGATGAACTTATCGCGAAGTACAGCGTTCACTTTGTTCATCAAACTACGAATGCCCATCAATTTCTCAATGTAATCATCACCACCGATCTTCAGGACTGCCTGCTGGAAAACGTTGCCAGACTTTGCTGTTAGAAAAAAAATATAGGAATTTTGGAAGGATGGAATACTGCGAATCTCCTCGCAAAGCGCAATACCGTTTAAATCTGGCATCATAATGTCGATAATGAACAAGTCCGGCAAAAAACGCTTCGCCATTCTAACCGCACTTTTACCGGCACTTACAGACTTGACTTCGAATCCTTCGTTTTCGAAATTGTATTTCAAAAGTTCAAGAATATCGATATCATCATCTACTACAAGAATACGGGGCGGCCTGTTTGTCATTATCTATTCCGCAAAGGTATGCGAAGGGTCGCATAACGCTGAAAATTCTTCGTTAACTTCTTGTTAAATTAAGACATGATGCTGATCGCACGGTGCACTGCTTCTCTTGTTGTGTCTTTATAATCAACAAATACAGTTGGCTCCGTTTCAATCCACTCTTTTATCCTACCGAGATGTTTTGACTTAACCGTTTTCAATACCGGGACGCCCATTTGGTCCAGGGCGGCTGCGTTGCACTGTTGTTCGTACTGACCCTTCATAGGCACAACCATTAGCTTCTTCCGCGCGAAAAGTGCTTCCGCTGGCGTTTCAAATCCCGCGCCACACAAAACCCCCGACGAGCTCGCCATACTTGCCGTAAAACGTTCGTTGTTTACGGGGTAGACGGACACCCTTCCAACTTCATATGATTTGAGGGTATGCTTCGAAAAAATTTCCCACCGCACGAATGGTATTTTCGAAAGTATGGACACCAACTGCTTATCGTCGTACGCAGGCAGATAAACGGTGTAATGTCCAAGATTGGTCAGCATTCCATCCCGTACACGTTTACGAACTACAGGCGTGAATATATCCTTGTCAAAACGTGAGAAGTGAAATCCAACGAATGTATTGGTAGGTGCATAATGCTGAAGTATCCAATCGCCAACGATATCATACGATTTCGGCCGCGGAGTTCGGATCGAACGAAAGGATGCCTGATGACTTAAGGCGATACAGGGTACTTGCTTTTTTCTGCATGCCCACGCGGTTATAGGCTCAAAGTCGTTTATAACTAAATCATAATGCTCTACTGGAAACTTTTTTACCTCTTTATAAATATCTTTTGCCTTGTTGCGTTTGAAGGTGCGGTATAGGTCTACTCCTCCGTTTTTTCCGAAGTAAAAGCTAAGTCCTTTCGACTTATATTTTATCGCATAAGAAAGGTTTATGTCAGCCTGCGCCCCGCTGATAAACAAGTCGACAGCGCCATACTCTTTCAAAATCGGAATGATGTCTTCTGCGCGGGCGATGTGTCCGTTACCAGTACCCTGGATGGCGTACAGTATCTTCATTTTTTAAGCGCCATGAACTGGCTCACGAGGTTCTTAAAAATTATGTCATTGTCAAGCTGAGGGCCTGTCCTTTTGGCTAATTTAATTGCTTGCGCAATTTTATCTTCCCTATACCGATAAATGCTCCACTGCATTCCAGTATATTCTAACGCGGTGAGGTTTTCAACCCAGTCGCCCGAGTTTAAATAAATGACCTGTCCTTTTTCCGTTTGGATAGTGCGCAATTCAGGTTGGTGAATGTGGCCGCAGACAACATGATCAAATCCATTTTCGATTGCAATGTCGGCGACGGTCAATTCAAAGTTATTAATAAACTTTACCGCCGACTTAACGCCATCCTTTACTCGTTTCGACAATGATATCTTTTCGCGACCCAGCCTTGTCAAACAGAAATTAACAAAAGCGTTCATAACGATGAGCGTGTCATAACCGACCGCGCCTAACTTTGCAAGCCATTTGGAATGTTGCATCGCGACGTCAAAAACGTCACCATGGAAAATCCATGTTCGTTTACCATTCACTTTAAGCACAGCTTTATTATCGATGCTAAACGACCCAAGTTTGAACCCGGCAAACTTTCGAAGCATTTCATCGTGATTTCCTGTGAGATAAACTATTCGAGTGCTTTTCGCGAGCAGGCCGGTGAGGTGCTTAATCACTTGCATGTGTGACTTCGGCCAGTAGTGTTTACTGAATTGCCACATATCAATGATATCACCATTCAAGACAATTTTCTTTGGGCGAATGCTCTTCAGGTATCGAAGCAGTTCCTCCGCATGGCACCCATAGGTCCCTAGATGGATATCGGAAAGGACCACCAAATCAACATCTCTCTTCGGCTTTTTTCCCATCAGGTTTGAACTATACCAAAGGCCATAGGTATAGTAGATCATTAGTTTCTTAAAGATAACAACCCGGCGTAATTAATGAATCATTAAAATATTATCAAATTATTATTAGTCTTACACAACGAAAAACCCAAGTGGAGTACCAACAGAGGGTTCTCACACTTGGGTTTGTAGCCTGCAGTTTATGGACAGATCGTCGATTGCGATTAACAAGTTATGAGCGCCGCTTCTGCGCCTCCCGGTATCCTATGTAAGCGGCGGACAACAGCAGGGCTGAAACCGCGATTAGTTTAAATGCTGTGGGTATTCTTTCCTGACGGTGAGGTAGAAATGCGACACCCATTTCATTGGTCACAGCAGGTTCATTCACATATCGGCCATGACTAGGGACTGCATCCTGATCAAAATGCCGAGATAACAGATCAAGCTGCGCGCGCATCTCTTGGCCGTGCATTGGCTTTCCATGACCCGCCGCAACAGTTTCAGGCTGCAACGCTGCCAATTTCAGCACTGACAATTTTGCGGAGGCCCAGTTTGATGTAAGATATTTCGGAGGACCTGAAATTCTCTTTGGTTGCGTGAGTGTTGCCAAAGCAGATTCGGCTTTTGTCGTAACGAACGCATCGCCTGCAATGAGAACCTTGTCGCGACTACGGAACAAACTTATATGTCCTGGTGAGTGTCCCGGTGTATGGATATATTTCCACTCGGGAAGGCCAGGAATAGTTTCATTGTAAGGCAAATGCTTCACATGTTCACGGATGTCAATCGGACCAGTGGGGTATAAAAAGGACATCGCAGACATCAAGCCACCGCCCACTGTTGCATCAGCAGGTGGATAGTCTGATTGTCCAGTCAGATAGGGTAACTCCATCTCATGGGCATAAACCGGAACCGGCCAGTCTTTTAACAATGAGTCCAGTGCACCAACGTGGTCGAAGTGACCGTGGGTCAAAATAATTGCAACGGGTGCCTTATCTTCGCCGAATATTTCATGCGCCATTTCTCTAATGTGCGATGCGGACCATTTTAACCCGGCATCTACTAAAGCCCATTCGCCAGATACCTGATCGTGGATGATGTAGTAGTTTACAAAAAGATCTTTTCTTCCCCAGACGCCTGGGGCAACCTCAAAGGCGGTTGTTGTATTCTGTGTTTTGAGTTCTTTTTCCATGGTGTATAGTTTCCACGCCAAAAACAAAAAACATGCCCGGTAATTTAAATGGATTAACAAGTCGTCGTCTAACTGGAAACAAAACAAAAACCATTAAATGGGGCCCGAAGGTTGTATTAGTGCGATGAACTGCAATCAAGGGTGACAAAGGAATAAGGAACTAATAAATTTAATAGAAGCATTCGATGAGTGACGATATTTTTACCAACTATCATTCCGGTTTAAGTGGAATTAATCTCCCAATTCCAAAGTATAACTTCCCCCCAGAATTTCAGAATAGTAGCCGGCTAACGTATTACGCAACGATATTTAACAGCATTGAAGTCAATAGTTCGTTTTATGCAATACCACAAAAAAAGACTTTAGAGAGGTGGGCTGGTTCTGTCGGGCGCGACTTTGAATTCACGTTCAAAGTTTTCAAAGAGGTGACGCACGTAAAAGAGCTAAACTTTGACGCGATAAAATTATTACAATTCATGACGGTCTTGAATGCACAATTAAACAAAGGATGTCTACTACTTCAATTTCCACCAGGCTTGACAAGCAACAACCTATCACAATTGGAGGTCATATTGCAAATTATTGAACGTGAAAACATTGACCATGCCTGGAGGATTGCTGTGGAGTTTCGAAATAAGGGGTGGTACAACGAAGAAGTCTACGCGCTGCTCGAATTCTATGGCGCCTCGCTTGTTAAGCATGATATTCCTGCCTCTGCAACTCCATCCATCGATCGGTGGTCCGATCTATTATATCTAAGATTCCATGGTCCAACCGGAAATTACCGGGGAAGCTACACCGACGACTTTCTATACGAGCAGGCGACATCGGTACGAAACTGGCTGATCGAGGGCAAAACGGCCTATGTCTATTTTAATAATACAGCAGGTGACGCTTTTAACAATCTCGCGACTTTCAACAATACTATTTTGGATAGCCGCCCAATAAATTTATAGCGAGAAAAATGTTGAAAAAAACCCCTTGCTACAATATGAAGCATATTATAACAAGGGGATCAGGTGAAAGATCGGTTTAGACACCGTTGCTCTTAGAACCTTTTTTAATTTTGGTCTTGAAATCATTCAACGCATCCGCCAATTCCTGAAGCTCAGGATCAAGTCCTGGAGAAAACTCTTCAGGACGTTCAGGAGCTTCGGGAATTGGGAAAGATTCTCTAGGCTCTTTTAAGGTAGTTAACTCTGTACCATCATTGGCAGGAGCGCTTCCACTATAGATTTTTTCCATTAACGATCCGTCCAGTCTGAAGTGATACTGCTCGCGGTTGATACCGGCATCAATCAACTTTTTAACTTCAGGATACTTTGATGAGTCGAACTTCGGAATTGGAAGTGCTTTGCCCCAATCAACACCTAAAGTTTCAAGCGCTTTGGCAAACGCCATTTCATGCGCCTCATCACGTGCAATTAAGAAAGCAACGGTTGCTCTTAAAGTTTTGTTTTCAGACATTTGATAAATCCTGCATTTCTGCAATCTTCCGGTTGATTCCAACACGAGATTATCAAGCAGATCAAGGACAAGGTTGCCGTTGCAATGTACATATGATCCACTCCAGGGATTTCCCGCTGAGTCCACCGGAAGTGCACCTTGAGCGCCTACAATAAAATGGTGGGGATTCATCTGCTCCTTTGCCATATTCATTGGAGCTTCGCCTCCCTTGCCGGGGACGTCAAACTTTTTGCCGTGATACTCTGGTGCACCATCCAATAGTTGAGAAATGGTTTTCGAAATAAGTTCAACGTGACTGATCTCTTCAATACCGATTCCCTGAATTAAATCAAGATATGATTTCGCATTTCCGCGGAAATTAAAGCTTTGAAAAAGGTACTGCATCATTGTCCGCATTTCTCCGAACTGTCCGCCTAAACCTTCCTGGAGGGCGTTCGCCGCTGTTGGATCCGGCTCATCAGCCACGATCGGATTAATTAGATTTTGTATGTGGTAAAACATAGTTATATAGTTTGTTGATTAGTGACGGCTGACCAAAGCAAGTGCCAACTGATTTTAGGTGAATAAAGCGATTTGCGCTAGGAAAGTGAAAGTGTGCAGGGGTAGTATAAAAGGCAACAGTATTATAATCTACATTCTGGGGAGTGAGTTGGTCATAAATATGCGTAGGTTCTTACTATAATCCATTAGTGCAAGTGCCTATACACGTGAATAACAATGTTATTGGACCAGTGGCAATAAGATCTCACACAAAGTACCTTTACCAATTTCACTAGACACCTTTAACTCGCCATTATGAATTCGAATGAACCCGAAATAAAAAAAGCTCCGAAGAGCTTTTATTTTTTTAAGAAAAACGAACCGGCTCGTTCGGTTTGGCTTCCGAAGCACCGCTTCCATTTCTTGTATGTTTTCCAAACTCTGTGTTAATCCGATCGCCAACTTCGGAAATTGTATTCTCTATTGTTTCCAGAATCGCTTTTGCTTTATCGGAACCAAGAATGCCAGCCAGTGCAATACCGGACGCTGCGCCACCCAATGCTGCAAATAAAAGCTTATTGCTCTTTATGACAGGTTTAAATTCTTTCTTGAAGAAACTCTTTTTATTTTTCTTAGACATAATCAATCGTTTTGTACTGTTAAGGTTTGACAAAAAGAATGCCCGATATCGACCCCTTAAACCCTTCGAAATATCGTTTGCAAATCTGATGGTGGGTATAACTGGGGATAATAGTGCACCATCAAGGAAAGTATTTCGCGGAGGAAGACCCAAAGGTTCACGGGTTCTGATGTTATCCACACGCGCTGGCAACCGCCTGCCATCTATCAATTTTTGCTTGTCGAATAGGGCCCGAAATGCGATAATAATTCGGTACTTGCAGATCGATCGTCCAAAATATAAACTGAAAATCGATCGCCGCCACGAGTGACGCGAACCAATATGTGTCCTTTCGTACTCTTGTATAAAGGGAAGCAGGTTGGCTAATAAGTTCTTTGTTGCTTCGTGCATATTGTATATGAATACATCTACAGGTACGCGGGATAATCTTGTTAAAACGTCGACTTGATAATGCGGGTCATGAATCACCTGGTGAATTGCTTCTCCTGACAAATATTTTTTTCTCGTAACCGATTATATGAATACGCATAGAGCATCGATCAATACCGATCGTAAATGCGCTCAAAGGCCATGTGGTTACTCTGCTTAAGTAACGCCAATAGTTCATGGTCAGTATGATCTTGTTGTCGCGAGATATTATTCCGTTTAAGTAATTGTAAATCTCTAATGAATACCAGATCATATGGTTATCACAAGGTAAAATCTTGATTAAGCTAGTGTTTTCCTCTGAGACGAGATTATACGGAAACGGGGCAACATTCATTTTCTAAAGATTGACGCAATCACACCTTAAAGTTGTCGCATCCGGGCGTCAGGCGTTCGATAGATCAACTGTAGGTTCGTATGAACAAATTCTAATCAAAACAAACACTATGAAAAAGCTTGAATATAAAATCGACATTGCAGCACCGCGAAAGAAAGTTTGGGACACAATGCTAGATGAAAAGACCTATAAGGAATGGACCAGTGTCGCGTGGCCAGGTTCACTCTATGATGGCGAATGGAAGCAGGGGAAAAATATTCGATTTATCTCAAAGGATGAAAGCGGTACATTGGCCGTCCTTGAACAAGTTAGGCCGGAGGAACACATTCATGCTAAACATGTGGCGATTCTTTTACCTGGTGGCGTTGAGGATCGCACAAGTGACATTGCGAAAGGATGGGTTGGAATAACTGAAAGCTATACTTTTAAAGAACGGGACGGCAGGACTGAGGTTTTGGTGAACATAAGTACTCACCGCGAGTGGGAGAAAATGTTCAACGAGGGCTGGCCTAAAGCGCTCGCCAAACTTAAAGAGATGTGTGAACAATAAATATTCTAATGTGAGAAAACGAAAAATGCCCGATATGGGCATTTTTCTTTTATTTAGGTTATCGTTACAAGCTTACGCTTCGGCCTTGATAGCTTTCAATCCACGCGTTTTAGACGGAGCGGTAGCCTTCTTGATTTGCTTCTTCATTTCGATCTTAAGATCAGACCTCAGAGCCTTCGCCACTCTGGAGATTGCCTTCTTTGTTTTACGAGAAGGCTTTGAAATTTTAAGTTGCTGTACGACGTCGTCAAGAGCAGTCCCTACAGTAGTTTTAATTTCCGCTTTGATTGTTTTTTTCATAGCTACAAAATTTGATCTCAAAGGTAAGTCATGTTAAACTAATGTTAACTAACTTAACATAAACTTAACATTGGTTGTGGTCCAAACGCTATTTTTAACCGTTGAATCCGCTTTCTAACTACAATCGTTGCAGATCTGCCTGCCCTGACAAGGATACTTAAGCGGAGAATAAATTAGAATTTGTATGCCACGCTAAGCCTGACGTTCCGGGGTGCCTCTGTTTGATAGCTGTAAAGTGGGGCAGCATCGCCTTTTGCGTCCGTCATCCATGACTCATAAGAGCCGCTGTATAGATATTTATCGAGGACGTTAAACACATTTGCTGCAACTCTTATCTTATCCTTTTGCCAATAGATACCGGCATCCACCTTGAAATAATTTTTCAATTCTTTATCCGGGTCGGGAGATGCCTCCCAATAAGTAGCGCGATCCAGCAATGATGTATAACCCGCAGATATTCCAAAGCCTTTCAATGCTCCATTTTTTAATTCATACGTCAGCCAGGTGTTGATGGTATGCTTCGCGAATCCCGGTACTTCAGAACCTTCCTCAGGGTATGTTACGCCCTCGGCAACTTCAACGACCTTCGAATCTGTATAAGCATAGTTGGCGATTAAGTTCAGTCCAGGAACAATTTCCCCGCGAACGTCAAACTCAACTCCTTGTGCTCTCTTTTGTCCAAGTTCAATCATTCCTGCTGTCGGGTTTGTAGGGTCTGCAGTAAGCTCATTATTTTTTAATATCCTGTAAATGGATAGAGTCGAGTTCCATCCTCCTATCCAATCCTTTTTAACGCCGATCTCTATATTATTTCCGGTTAACGGTTGCACGCCATTTCCGTTCGTAAGTATTCCCGTCTGAGGTATGAATGCCTGATCGTACAACGCATAAACGGAGAGTTGCTTGCTGAGCGACGCGCTTAGCCCAACGCGCGGGGTAACATGTTCTGCTTTGTCTGGAGCACCACCCCATGCAGATTGTTGAAGGTCGGTGTAGCGCACCGCCACCGTTAGTCGTAATTTATTTTCCAACAGTCCGACCTCATCCTGCACATAAAAACTGGTGTATCGCTGATCCATCAATCCTCCTCCAACTTGCGCTCTTTCCGCCAGCGGCGTTGTCCGGTCGAACCTTGGAAATCCATTCACGGGCGTTCCCAGATACGGATTGCGTGGATTAAATTCAGCACCGACCGTATCGAGGTCATGGCTTTGGTTCCAATCCGCGATATAATCTTTCGCAGCCATATCCACACCAGCAAGTATTCTATGTCGAATGGATCCAGTATTAAAAGTTCCATTCAGGAACACCTGAGCCATCGTCATAGTGCTGTTTGCGTCCCAAATGCTTATACTCCGTATGTAAGTTCCGTCTTGGTTTACGACAGACGGCCACATGGAATGACCTACCTGGTCGTAGATAAAACGTGCGGCCTGCGCGGTAATTTTCCAGTTCTCATTGAAATCGTGCTGAAGGTTGAAGTATATGCTGTGATCATTGATTTTGGTTCCTGGAGTACCTCCAGGTAGTGTGGTAAAGTCCACCGGAAAGTCGGAATATCGGTCCTGCGAGAAAATGTAAAACGATCCAACGTTACTCATATTGGCACGCTGGTAGTTATACTCCAGTGTCAACTTAGTTTTCTCATCCAACTGATATGAAATCACCGGAGCGACTACGTAACGATCATTATATTCATTTGCGCGATGAGAATTTTTATTCTGTGCAGAAAGATTTAGTCTGTATAACAGCCGGCCATCGGCACTTATTTTTCCGTCCAGGTCCAGGGTCGTCCTAAATAGTCCGAAGCTTCCCGCAGTGATGGAAGCCTCTCCTTTGGAAAGTCCCGTTGGCTTCTTTGTAACGACATTGTAAAGGCCTGATGGATCACCGCTGGACAACATAAAACCTGCTGGACCTTTTACAAATTCAATGTTGTCGACGAAACTCATGTCTTCGGTTAGCGGGCCCCAGTAAGAGTTCACGACATTGAAACCATTGCGGAACGCTTGAATTTGCGATCCCCTGGCACTTACATTGGCATACAAATCGCCCCAATGTTCAGCCCTGGTCACCCCGCTCACATTGCGTATTAAACCATCGCTCATGCTGATGATCTGCTGATCTTTTAAGACATCATTGGTTACGATTTGGATGTTCTGTGGCGTTTCCAATAGTGACGATTTAAGTCGGAGGCTTGACGAGGGTACATCAATTTTATACCCTTCTCTCTCGCCCCGAATAACAATTTCCGACAACTGACCGGCTGTTTCGTTTAGCACAAACTCGACGGATGTGGCAGCACCAGCCAATACTTCAACCGTTTTCTCAATAGGCACAAAACCTACAAAACTTGCCACTATCAAATGGCTGCCGGCCGAAACCTTCTTAATGTCGAAGCTTCCATGAGCAGTCGTCACCGAGCCGCGGTTTACGCCTTTGACAGACACATTCACATATTCCGCGGGCTCCCCGTCAGAAGTCTTTACAGTGCCCCTTATGGTTCCTGTTTGCGCAAATACGCTCATGGCGGAGCCCAGAATGCCAATGATGATTAATCTTAGTAATCTTATATTCATAAAAATTTGTACTTAATGTGGAGTTTTTAACGACCGCAAAACTGGGGACGCGGTGCTATAAGTACAATCGCCTATAGAAGTGGATTTTTGTATACCCTCTGGAGGGGATGCAATTTCAACCGGAAAATGTAAAACTCTGAATGCTAAAAATTTAAAAGTAGGGCTTCAAATAACATCTTCAGATAGCTCAAGGCGGTGTATTCCATTTCCACCCAAATCGCGGTTCTCAATAACGAGTATCTGCTCGCTGCGTCCTCTGCAATATTCACTATTTCTGCTTTCCAATAACTCGTAGACGGGCTCAGTAAATAGTTCCTTGTCCCCCTCAGAAAAACGTATGTGGCCGACGCCAAAACCATGGGTGATCAATAATATTTCACCGGAATAATGGCGCATTGTCCGATTCTCATAACATATCACGTTCACAGAGGCGATGATATGATTGTTTTCCGTGATAACCGGGTGGCTGAGGCCACTGCAAAATCGGTTGAACACGTCCATTCTGTGTACCGACTTGTGTGTTAGCGTCTTTGACTCAATGGCAACCATATTCGTTTTGGGGTATTGTATGGAATCTTAGATCGATCATGCTGCAATCATTAACAAAAATGAACATGGCGTATTACTCGGATTCGCGAGAAGATTTACCAAATCATTAATGATTTATGGGGGGCGGCGAAACTTGTGCAGTATCGCCAGTTACTTTTACATTGGCTTAACGGAACGCCATCAGTGCCATGATCTTTCTATAGATCTCTGTATTTTGATATACACCTCGGAATTGTTCAGCCCCTGGACCATAACTAAAAACCGGAACGGCAATACCAGTATGATCGTTCGTGCTGAACTTTCCCATAACAGAACCTTTGGTAAAATTTCCGTCCAATAAAGTTAGACCGCCAGTTTCGTGATCAGCAGTGATGATCAGTAGGGTCTCGTTGTTTTTGTCGACAAACTTTATTGCCTCGGCTATAGCCTGATCGAAGTCCAGCACCTCCCGGATTACATACTCCATATTGTTTTCATGTCCTCCCCAATCGATCTGCGCACCTTCCTCCATGATGAGAAATGGCTGCGGCTGTGCAGACAACACTGCCAAACTTTTATTGAGCGATCTTGATAGGAAATCACCTCTGCCCTTTTGCTTGGACACAACGGAAGAATCTTCAAGGATCACAAAGCGATGGCTCTTCACGGCGTCGATAGAACGAAAAGCATTACTAACCTCGTACTTTCTATCCGATAGTTCGTTCATCAGATTGCGGCCATCTTTGCGTTTCATAAAAGCTTTTTCCCCACCACCAACGAGGATATCGATGTCACTATTCGTAAAATCCAGTGCAATTTCTTCACTCATACTACGCTCGTTCCTGTGAGCATAGAATGAAGCCGGCGTTGCATCCGTAACGTCGCCGTTAGAAATGATGGCAACGTTAAACTTGTTCTTTTTAAATGCTTCGGCGACGGTGGCTAATGGCTTCCCCGTGGAATCCACTCCTACGAAACGATTATTTGTTTTACTACCAGTAGCCATGGCGGTGGCACCAGCTGCTGAATCAGTGATGTAGTTATCTGATGATGAGGTGATCGATAATCCGACGTCGGTAAGTTGAAAAACATTAAGTGCTCCACGGTTCGCCGTATAGCCGCTGTACCACTGCGCAAGGCCGGTGCCATCACCAATCATAAGGATTACGTTTTTAGGAGTTTTTCTCCAGCGTTCCCGATTGTACAAAGGAGTGTAGATGCGATGGGGAGCATTGCTCGTAAAAGAATTTTTTGGCAGTAGCACTAAAAACTCAGCCAGATCAGAAACATGGTCCGTGTTTAGCACATCAATTCCAAGTTCCATTTCTTTGATCCAGGCATTCGCAAAGTCTGGAGTCGCCCAAAACCTCACCGGTTTCTTCCTGTCATGCGCAACTTTTATAACCTCCTCCAGCATCCCGTGCTCTTTTCGCGGAATAACGCCCTTGCCATTCCATTTCGAGTACGCGGCGAAACTGGCGCTAACCAGCGTGATACGTTTCCATTGCTCTTCAGTGTAACTGACGCCGGGTCTCCCATCAAACTTTATAAAGGGAGGATAGGCTGACCATTGCCCGGGCGGCGGCATGTTGCCACTCATCGTAATATTAAGAGTCTTGCACGCTGTCAGCGACGGGTATTTGTTCAACAATTGAATAATGGCCAATAATGTTGATTGGCCATCCGTTTTCATGTCTATCATCAACGCCAATGATCTCTTTGCGTCTGCATAAACACTGCCTTTGTTTAGAGAGATCTTTTCCTGCAGGGGCCCGAGATATAATTGATCTAACGTTTTATCGCTGAGAACATTTGCTTTGTCGTGTGCTACTAACAATTTCCCGTCGACCAGATGGACATCGGCCTCGATATAGCCCACCTGACGATCATACGCTCCGAAGAAGGGCACCTTTTTTTCATAGTCATTGTGCGCAAAAATATTTGATGCAGTAAAAATCTGCGCGGACGAGGTGCCACACGAGATCGATACGAGAAAAAACAACCCGAGGCTTCTTAACACCATTTGCATACCTGTTATTGAAGAAATACTTGCTTTCATAATTTTACTAAGTGTTGTGCAAAGCACAGAATTTTTTTTGTGCAGTGAAATTCGGGCGCAAGGAAAATGATTTAAGATCAACACAAATAGATCTGGTATTACGATTCTATTACCATTGTAAGGTTTTTTAAGAATAATCTCTTTGCCAATGAATGAAATGCCAAACTTGCCGGCAACAGGAGCGGGCGAACGCAAGATTCGCCTTAAAACGGCGGTGTCTATGAATGACGATTCCTTTCCACAATTGAGAATTTCGATGGAACACCGCAAGTTCTCAGGGGCCGAAAGATGCCTAAAAAGGGCAATCTCAGCGGGGCATAACGTTTGCGGATCAGGTGTAAACCAACTATCTATGAGCACTCTACAACACAGTATCCTCGCGGCTTCGCTGATGGTGTGCCCGACATTCGTTGTTGTAACTTCCGGTCAGGAAGTTACAACAGTTGCCTTCGCAAATATCAGTTCAGAAGTTCCTGTAGTACGCCAAACCTCCGAAAATCAACTGATCGATTTTTTGACAACATCAGCGAATACTACTGCAACCAACATCGCTGATTGTAATCTCGCCATAAAGCGAGGCAACAAAAATGAAATCAAAACTTTCAGTATTCAGATAATGCAAGAACAGCAGGCCATGATGAAACGGATAAAAGCTCTGGCGTTGAAAAATGAAATTGTTATACCCTTCGACTCCTTTGTAAAAAGAAATAATACGCTAGCCAATCTGGCTGATCATCGGGAATTCGACAAGATATTTTTGCAAAAAATAATCGCGGACCTGGAAATTAATGTTGATAAATTCAGAGCGGCCAGTGAGTGCGACGACAGGTGGGTCAGATTATTTATTGCTGATGCACTGCCTGTGTTAGAGGGTCAATTAGTCAGAGCTCGCAGTCTGCATGATACTCTCAAGTAATCAATTAGGCAATTTACCGTAGGTCTTTCTCTGCGACTCTGTCTCGCTCCATTCAAAGAGTGGGAAATTGAAGTCTAACTTCTTTTCAACATAAAATCCATTCCCCTTGCTGTAGGTTGCGTCAATCGCGCCACCCGGTCGATGACATCCGATTGAAACCAATAGCGTCAACACAGCAATCCGCCAAAGGTAATATTGTCCCGTCTTAATTGTAGGGCCTTTGAAAGTCTTCACACAATTTTCATCTAGCCTTTAAAACGTAACGTAGCGGTAACGCACCCGTGCAACAAACTTCAAGTGCAATATTAACCTTTGGGGCCACAAACATTCCACTTTTATTGAAATCCTATCAAGCGTTTACGCTTAAAATTTTTTTAAAAGTAAAAACTAACCAAAACCATCTTATCTATGAATCAAACACTACTAAAGAAATTGCTCTCTTTAGGATCCCCAGCACATGCATTTCTAACATTCTGTGCCTGGGTCTTATTGGTATGTTCTGCGAATGCGCAGACAACGGTTACCGGGCGCGTGACGTCCGGTGAAGACACAAATCCATTACCGGGCGTAAACATTTTAGTGAAAGGAACTACCGTAGGTACTATCTCTGATGCCGATGGAAAGTTCACCATTACTGTTCCGACGAGTGAGTCAATACTGTTATTCTCTTTCGTCGGTTACCAGGTAGAGGAAATTTCATTATCAGGCCGAACTTCAGTTGATGTTGCGCTCTCTGTGGATTCTCAACAACTTTCTGAAGTCGTCGTGACTGCATTGGGCATTGAGCGTGAGACGCGCGATCTGGGGTATGCCGTGCAGGAAGTCAACGGAGATGATCTCACCAAGGCGCGTGAAACTAATATTGGTAACGCACTGGCAGGAAGAGTGGCGGGTGTTACTGTGGTAGGAAATCCGGGGGGCATCGGTTCTACTTCGCGAATAACAATTCGTGGAGAGCGTTCTTTAAACATAAATAAGAATCAACCTCTTTTCGTTGTTGATGGCGTGCCTATTACAAATGAAGTTTTCGGATCCTCCGGAAGAAGCAACCAGGAGGTAGACTATGGAAACGGCGCCGGCCTCGTCAACCCAGATGATGTTGAATCGCTTACGGTCCTTAAAGGTGCAAGTGCAACTGCATTGTACGGTTCACGCGGGCAGAACGGGGTCATTATCATTAAGACAAAGACAGGAAAAGGAAGCAAAGGCGCTGGCATAAGTGTAAATACTACCGTTTCGTTCGACGACCCGCTGCGCCTCCCGGATTATCAAAACGTATATGGCCAGGGCTTGAATGGAGAATTTGCCTTTAAAGACGGCAACGGAGGGGGTGCACGCGATGGTGTCGATGAAAATTGGGGGCCGAAAATGGAAGGGCAGCTTCTTCCACAGTTCGATTCTCCAACGTCAAACGGGTTTAGAGGCGGTGATGTAGGCAATCTGAATACGCAAATTGGTCCGGTCGACATTACAGCCCAATTAGCCGCCCGTGGCGAAATAACACCCACTCCCTTTTCTGCTCGTCCTGATAACATCAAAGATTTTTTCGAAACAGGTGTAACCTTTACACAAAATGTGGCGGTGACAGGCGCGAATGAATTCGGCGACGTCAGAGCATCTTACACTTATCTCGACCAGAAGGGAATGATTCCCAATACAGATCTGAAAAGGCATTCATTCTCACTCTCCTCAAGTTATAAGCTAACGAAAAAGCTAAAAATTCAGACGAACGCGAATTATGTCAAGAATTTGAGCAACAACCGCCCAAACCTCAGTTACGGAACTGAGAATATAATGTATCTGATCAATTGCTGGATAGGAAGGCAGGTAAATGTTGAATCTTTGCGTGATTATTGGCAGGCCGGTCGTGTTGGATTAAATCAATTTAATTTCAATTACAACTATCACGATAACCCGTACTTCAATCTTTACGAGAATACCAATGGGCAGGAGACAGATCGATTATATGGAAATATTGCGGCAACTTACCAGTTCAACAACTGGCTCAGCTTAATGGCGCGGGTTGGTACAGATTACAGTGATGAATTCAGAAATCGCAGGAGGGCATTCAGTACGCAGCGATATCCTCTGGGAAGCTATCGGGAGGAGCAAGTGTTTCTACAGGAAACAAACGCTGACTTTTTGTTAAGTTTTAACAAAGAGTTAGGTAGCGACCTGAGTCTCGCAGTAAGCGTTGGCGGAAATGCTATGAGACGCCGTTACAACTTATCAGACATCAGTGCACCACAACTGACAGCGCCGGGCATTTTTAGTCTGAATAACGCTCGCGTTCCTTTGGAGTATAATACTTTCAATTCTGAAAAGAGAATTAACAGCCTTTATTCCTTTGCCCAGTTTGGATTCAGGGATTATTTGTTTCTTGAATTAACGGCAAGAAACGATTGGTCAAGCACGTTGCCTTCCAGTAACTGGTCATACTTTTATCCGTCCGCTTCTGTCAGTGCAGTGATATCGGATATGCTGAATATTACTTCAGGTCCATTGAGCTTTGCGAAGGTGCGGGTTGGCATAGCGGGTGTTGGAAATGACACAGACCCGTATCAATTAATTTCAACTTATACGGCGCAAACTCCAGCGCAAGGCTTGCCTACTTACTCTGAGTCTGCCGTTATTCAAAACGTAAATCTGAAACCCGAACAAAGCCGTTCTATTGAAGCAGGCGTGGAGATGAAGTTCTTAGGTAACCGCATTGGTCTCGATTTTACATACTATCGAACACGCAGTGAGAATCAGATTTTGAACGTTCCGCTTTCCATCACAAGCGCCTACAACTCGAGAATCATCAATGCTGGTTTGATTGAAAATGCAGGCATTGAGGCTGTGCTTAATTTAAAGCCCGTAGAAACGGAAAGCGGTTTTGATTGGTCAATTGATGTCAATTACTCAAGGAATAGAAGCAAGGTTTTAGAATTGTTTAAGGATCCTGAGTCTGGTCAGGAAATAAAGAACTACGTAATGGCTGAGCGCTACGTCACCGTCGAAGCACGTGTCGGTGAACGCATGGGTGATATGTACGGCATCGGATATCAAAGGGTTAGCAGTGATCCTAATAGTGACTATTACGATGCTTCAGGCGAATTTGTCGGTGAGGTTGTTTATAATTCCCAGGGAAAACCCCTGCCAACACCCGCTAAAATAAAACTCGGCAACTATAACCCTGATTGGATGGCCGGCATCTACAATACCTTCACTTTCAAGAATGTAAGTTTAGGAGTTCTGTTTGATGTCCGGTACGGCGGAAAAATCTATTCACATACGCAAACAGTTGGGAGAGAAGGCGGAATCATCGAAGAAACACTGGAGGGGCGGGCTGATGGATATGATCTGTCCTTGCCGGGCAATGGAGTAATAGGAGATGGTGTTGTACCTGTAACTAATGCAGAGGGTAAAATAACGAGCTACACACCAAACACTTCCAAGCTATCATCACGGGAGTGGCACTCAACGATAACTCTGGGAAGGAGTCTGATCGAAGGAATGATGTACGATGCATCGTTTACGAAGCTCCGTGAGGTGAAGCTTGGATATACCATTCCATCAAAACTCACGCAGAAACTTTCTGTACGTGACGTCACCGTTTCTTTTGTTGGTCGTAACCTGTTCTTATGGACAGATGCACCGCACATCGATCCTGAGACCGCATCTTCGGCAGGAGGAACAATTATACCTGGAGTAGAATCAGTTGCAATGCCATCAGCCCGCAGCTACGGATTTAACCTAAGCTTTAAGCTTTAAGCTTTAATCTAAAAACAAATGGACTTTATGATTCAAAAAATAAAACACTTTAAATTCACCCTTCTGGCGATTTGCCTTCTGGGCTGCACTGGCGACTTCGAAGAAGTTAACAACAATCCCAACAGTCCGCTGTCAACGACGCCGAACTTACTGTTAACCGGCGTGGAGCGGGATATGATGAATACCTTGCTGAATGACACGTGGGGCATCGGTAACATTGTGATCCAGCATACCGCAAAAAATCAATTTGTAAATGAAGATCGGTATTTATGGAATGAACTTAATGGTATTTGGAACGCAGTTTATGATAACATGCGTGACGTCAACAACATTATCATTCAGGCCGAAGAAACCAATCAACCAAATTACAGAGGAGTAGCATTGGTATTGAAATCATGGATGTTTTCTCTAGCAACGGATTGTTATGGTGATGTTCCATATTCCCAGGCAACACAAGGTAAGGAAGGCGTGCTGTTCCCAGAGTATGATACGCAAGAGTCAATATATAATGGGATCCTGAATGATTTGGCAGAAGCTAATACAGTATTGAACGGCGCTACTAATGTTAGTGGTGATTTGATTTACAACGGGGACGTAAAAAAATGGCGAAAGCTTGCGAATTCGTTACGATTGCGTTACCTCATGAGAATTTCCGATCGCAAAGATGTTTCAAGTGAAATGAAGGCAATCCTCAGCGATCCCACAGCAAATCCAATTTTCGAAAGCAACACAGACCATGCTGTTTATACTTATCTGGCGAATTCTCCGAATCAGTTTCCACTGTTCTCTACGCGAATCGGTTCCTTTAATGAGTTTCGCACCAGTAAAACTTTCGGTGATTATTTAACCAACCTGGATGATCCGAGATTGTTTATTTTCTTCCGACCTACGCCCGAAACGGAAGTGACTTCTTCGACTGCTGATGACATGTATGATGGAATCCCGAACGGACTTGACGACGTAACCGCTCAAACATATAATGGCGGACAACAATTCCAGGGCAGGATCGGACCACTCTTTTACGAGCAAGCGAATTCTGCAAAAGGTATCCAGGTAGCCAAAGGTGTTATCATGACCTTCGCAGAATTGCAATTTATTTTAGCGGAGGCCAGGGAGAAGGGCTTAATAGATATGGGACTGGCTGAGACCTACTATATGAATGGGATTGCCGCATCCTTCACCTATTATGGAGTGACCCCTGGAGCAACATACTATACGCAGGACGAGGTAGCCTATGCAGGTTCGACGGAGGAAAAGTTAGAAAAGATCGGAACGCAAAAATGGGCTGCGTCTTATTTCCAAGGATTTGAGGCGTGGTTCAATTGGCGGAGAACGGGCTACCCAGTGTTAGAGCCATCCGTTGACAATCAGAATGACGATCGAATACCGGTGCGTTTTATATTTCCGCGAATAGAACAATCGCTCAATTCGACTAATCGCAGTACAGCCATAGCAAGGCAGGGCGCCGACGATATTAATACCAGAGTTTGGTGGGACGTGAATCCCAACTAACAAATCTAAGGGGTATGGCCGTCAGCCATACCCTTTTTTTGGCTCTCATCTTCGCCTGGAACTTAAAACTTGCGAACGAGAATCACCCCAGCAACAATCAGCCCGACACCCGCTATTCTCCAAAAATTAATGGGATGAGGCGTCGCTACAAGGATATTGAAGTGATCAAGTAAAACGGAGATGACCATTTGTCCTCCTACCACCAGCCCGAACGTTAACGCTGGACCAACACGGGGAAATGCAAACACAATTATCGTAACATAAAAAGCTCCTAGTATTCCGCCGAACCATACGTACGTAGGAACGCTTTTGGCATTCGCGAACGATACCTGCTGGCCCGTTAAAATAATATATGCGATCAGCGCAAGCGTTCCAACAAGGAATGAGATGAGGGCTGCGTATACGGGGCTTTCAATACTCTTTCCCAGTTTTGCATTGATTGCCGCCTGAATGGGTAGAAACGCGCCGGATAAAAATGCCAGTACGGGCCAAATGATCTTGTTCATGGAATGTGTTTTCTGTGCAATATTAACGTTTTACACGTGTTTGATATCTCTAACTGGCTCCGAGAAACTCTTCATGTCTTTTGAAATTTTTACCCCACGACGCAGGATGGCCTGCTCTCCGGGCTTGCGAAGTGCGCCTTTCGCATCGTACTTATTCCCATTCCAACGTTGCAGCTGTCCGCCCAAAATTCCTCCGAAGTATATGTAAAAAGAGCCATCATCGTCGTTAAAAACACATGGATCGATGCATAGCTTCCCTCGATTGGATTTTTGTCTGCAACAAAAGGACCTTCCGGTTTCTTGCTGGTTGCTACGCCGATGCGAAACACATCTTTCTTATCCTTGACGGGGAAATAGAGGTAATACGTCCCATTTGAAAAGGCTTCACCTGGCGCCCATATTTGACATGCCGGTGTATTGGGTGATCCCAGAACGTATGGGAGGTATGCAGCAATTCAATTTCTCTTAATTTGTCAAACCAAAAAACTACTTTTGTTCAATATGATATCCAACGAATCTGATCAGTCAAAGTCCACGCATGGCGTCGAGGGCGCCCGTGGCAGACAATTTATTTTCGATTCAGAAATAGCGTGGGACGATCTCGGTGGCGGATTGAAACGAAAGATCATGTCGTTTGACAACACCATGATGATGGTGAAAATTGCGTTCGAAACGGGTTCAATCGGAATGCTGCATAATCACGTTCATACCCAGATGAGCTATGTGGAAAGCGGAGCTTTTGAGGTGACGATTGGAGACAGGAAAGAAATGTTGAAAGAAGGTGATGGTTTCTTCATCCCTTCGTTCGTTATGCACGGCGTTGTGTGCACGGAAGCTGGTGTTTTAATCGATATCTTCTCCCCGATGCGCGAAGATTTTGTAAAGTAGGCCAACTCCTGAATCAAGTCTTTGGTCGCTATGGCAGCGCTAACTTTATCCTCTCTAGAATCTCCGTGATCGATGACTCCCATTGTTTGATTCGATCGGGTTTTGTCAAAAACTCGAAAACACCCAGGTCCATTAACTCTTTTTTGGTTTGCGGGTCAGAACTGGTGGTTAAAATTACAACCGGAATATCCTTTAGTTCGTTGCTGCTTTTCATTTCCGAAAGAAACTGCTTTCCGTTCATTACGGGCATATTTAAATCCAGGAAGATCAGGTCGGGCAAGGGGCTATTGTTTTTCAATGCCTCTAATGCTAACAAACCATTAGCCGCTTCGGAACATTTAATTGTTGGCGAATTTCGCCCGACGATGCTTTGAAACAGTTCGCGATCGTCCTCGTCGTCATCGATTATCATTATTGAATTCAGCTGGAGCATGGCGGTAAAACTAATATAAAAACCCTAACAAAGTCAGATCCTTTTGGAACCACTCAGAAAACACGGAAAATAAAGATCTCAAGTGAAAAACCGATTAATCGTAGGGTGGAGCCGGATTCTGGCAGGAATATGTGAAATACACTTCCATGATTCTTTCCGGACTCGGCGCAAATATACCCGTTGTGATTCGTCACGATCCCGCGGCAAAGGGCCAACCCTATTCCGGAGCCCTGGTATTTCCTGGAGGCATGAAGTCTCTTAAAATATCTCAAAAATCTGGGCAGCGAACTGACTGTCAAATCCGATACCGTTGTCTGTGATGATAATTTACTGAAGGCCGGGGGATTAGGAATAAAAGCTCCTGCCCCCTCTGTATCTTTTAGCTGGTATGTTAAGGTAATTACGGGCGCCCGATCAGGAACAGTGAATTTAAGAGCGTTGCCGACAAGGTTATAAAACAACTGGTTCATCTGAAGGCCAATTGCACGGACAAGCGGTAATTGTTCAGCCTTAATGATTGCAGACTTTTCATCAATCCGTTAATTCAAAATCACTGAGTACGTTGTTTAATACTTCATTAAGACCCGTTAAGGCAACAAGATCATCTGATTTAATCAACCTTGAAAATTCCAAAAGGTTACGAATCAAAAACGCCCTGCGTTCCGACGAATGATAAATTTTGTCCAGCCACTTTTTACTTTCCAGCGGAAGGTTTCCGATCGTATTAAGGCGGTCTGAAAACGTCCTGATCTTACGGAGCGGTTCCTGTAAATCATGACTCGCTACATACGCATATTGACCAAGCTCTTCGTTTGAACGGCTTGCGGTGCTCTGGTGGCAAATGCATGTATACATCGTCGAGCAGCCCTGTCCTATTGGTAACGCCTACCCCATTCCATTAACCTTTGGGAATACAAAAAATTTCCATTTTTAAAATCAAAGCTCCAGGCTGCTAGCTCTGCGAGCTCGATGGCTCCTCGGAGTGACTCTTCGGCTTCTTCAGTTTTTTTCTTGGCTTTGATAAGGATTCTTCGCTTTATGAACGTTGCCGTTCCAAAAAGCCTTGCCGATGAATTGGATGGTGTGCCCTTCATTGGCGACATCTCCCTGACCAACTTAAATGGAGAGCGCAGAGGTGATAAAGTTTTCGTTCGTTGGATACCCGTCAGCACGGAGGGGAAGGTTGAAATACGAACCAGTACCACAAATAATTTTGCAAATGGCGGACCAGATACGTACAAAGTTAAGGGTAAAGCAAAGGTGTCTGCAGGGAGTTATATGTTTAATCTACCCGGGCAGGCGAACCCGATGTCTTAAAAGTTTTGGTCTCAGGGCCGAAGAATTCTTTGAATGTTTGGGTTGTCAGAAATCTGCCAGTCAAAAAATAGATGCGCCAACCTTGGGCCTGTGCTTCGTTGGCAATCGTCCGTGATTTGTCTTCCTATTTGTCGAGGTAATTCTTATCTACTCAGGCCGCTTATTTGAACTAATAAAAAACGAGCGCCAGACGAGAAAAAAAAGCTATATTCCGTCCATTACGCAAGATTTGGGTGATTCGATGCTCTTGGTCTGCGGTCGTAAATCCGGAACAATCTTAACAAGACCTTTAGCAATTTGGAATGAGTTATATCATTAATAATCTCAGATTTTTCGTCCTCAAAAATATTCTCCGCCGCAAGTTTTTAAAAGTCATTGACCAGATCTACCAATTGGCCTTTAACGTCGAGATCCACGATGCTATGGGCCGTAAAATATTTAAAAGAGGTTCGCTTCATCCTCAACACACCTCATTCCTTTCAAAGCTTCCCTTTCAGCATAATGACGTGATCCTTGATATTGGTGCGAACATCGGATGGTACTCGGTGGTTTTAAAGAACAACATTAAGCATAACATTACCATTTTCGCATTTGAACCGGAACCCAAAAACTTCGACCTGTTAAAGCAAAATATCCACTGCAACAACATGACGGGTATCCATGCGATTAATAAGGCAGTTGCTGAACAGTCAGGGTACGCCACCCTATTTCTATACGCGAGTAAGAATTCAGGAAGACATTCATTGCTGGATGTCAATCCTGAAACAAAAATGTCAATAGAGGTCGAAACCGTGAATATTGAGACGTTCCTCAAAAGTAATAATGTCGATTTTGACCGGATTAAATTAATTAAAATAGACATTGAGGGATACGAAGGCCTTGCTTTAAAAGGAGCTACGACGCTTCTGGCCAAGGTGCCCTACATGTTTCTGGAATATTCACCTAGCTTGATGCTCAAAGTCGGCCAGGATCCAGCCCATTTTATTCAATGGCTATCCGACTTTGATTTTAATTTTTATAAGGTAGAGGACGATAAAATAAGTGCCCGCACCGTTCAGGATCTGATTGCCCTTGAACGAACCGAGGACCTTTTCCTGGTAAAGAAACCCTTGGATACCTTTGGACGTCGGTAGGAAATATGGCGCATGTATTTGTCGAAGCATGCGCACATTCCGGTAAACAGTTTTAAATTGTGTCGGAAGAGTCTCGTTATCTAAATTATAACAACAAGGGCCGATGGAGTTTTTCGTTAAAAAGGCCCTCAATTGAGCGCTTCACCTACTTCACCAACAGATGTAAAAACTATGGCAAAAAGAGATATCGTTGTCGTTGGCGCCTCGGCCGGCGGCATTGAAGCCCTTTCGAATTTTGCACATCACTCCCTAAGAATTTCACGAGCTCTGTTTTTGTAGTACTTCACGTATCCCCCTCTTCACCAAGCAACCTTCCGGCTATACTAATTTCCACCTCCGATTATTTAAGTCTATATGCCACCACGGATTTTTTAAAGAACGTTGGAACGTAAACGATCTTCTCCTCTTGATTAAAGCCTATATCGGCCGTATTTCTTTTTTCTTCCCGGGTATCTAACATGGTCTCCAATTTTCCATTCTTATCTAAATGATAAATCAAGCCAGGCCAGCATGAGATTACGTAGTCTCCATTTCCCACGGGCTCAATTCCATCTCCACCAATTTCAGTGGTAGCAATGGTGACCAGTTTCTTGTCAGGACCTGCTTTGAATACATCATTTGATGTGAGGATATACAAGTCCTTATCTACTGCCTTTAATCCGTTAACACCTTTTAGGCCGCTAAGGTAAAGTTCAGCTTTTCCTTTTATGATCTTATGGATGTTCCCGAGTTTGGAATCTGACACGTAGACAATTCCCTTTTTGTCGACGGTAATGTCGTTCAGCCCTGTCGCGCCTTCGACTGAAATTTTTGATTCAATCTTTCCCGACGCCATGCTAATCACCACTACTTCTGAAATGTCGGCGACAAACATTTTATTTTCGGATATACCCATCCCCTTCGGCGCAGACAGCCCCGATGCCCATGTGGCGTTTAAAATTTTTCCTTCTTTACCGACTTTTGCAATGGCGCCTTTTCCGTCAGCTTCCCATGGTTGGCCATCGATCAAGGAAACATACAGGGTGCCCTTTTCATATAACACGGACTCTGGAACGGCAAGCGTAGTATCGCTCTCCCATATTTTTTCCAGCGAATGCTGAGCATGTAGCGCCACTACGTTAAGTAGGGCAAAAACGATCGTTAACGTCTTCATAAGTGCTTTTATTTCCAAGTTAGACCAATTAGTCTTACACGGTCCGACAAAACTTCTGAAAGATCGAAAATTTAGGATGAGAGGTCTACATCAGACCGGGTGATCATGGCAAAAGCCAGGGCACTGATTACGGTCAACAACAATTTTATATCCTCTCGCCCTTCTTATCGCTTCTCACCTACATATTCAAATATGGTTGATTCAGACTAAATGATACAACAACAGGATTTACAGATCCTTTTTGTTGAATATTCGTAGCGCCAGAAGAGATGGTGTAACCACCCATAGAAAGAGAATAAATGAAGAGAATAGTATTCCGAATGAGCTGCCAAAAAATTGCTTATAAAAAGCGCCGGTGTATCCCATTAAAGCCGAAATATCAAGCCGCAACAGCATAATAACCCTCGCAAGGTCAACGGGGTTAAGCGAAGGAATAACATTAGATCCGTAGGGCTAAACGCGTCAAACATTATATCTTGTTCAAAACGTTTTTGCAGTAATGAATCCAATCTTAATTCATAATCAAATGTATCGACCGGGTATTTCGGGATGATTGCGGATCATCATATGTCTGTGCCAGCGCCGATGTCTCTCACCCCCGCATATATGTCCAGTATGAAATTGCAAATAGCTGCCGGTGAGAAAAAAGATTCTTAACCCAAATATCAAACAATTACGTTTTGACTTCACGGATCCCAGATCATACAGAAGTGCGTTGAGCCACTGCCACACTTTGTTTTTACTAAGGCCACCCCAAATCTCCGAAGTTAAAAAATACTTCAAACCGATAATTGACACTTGCGTGGAAGAAGGTTTAAAGCACATCGTTTTCCTGTCCGTTCAGGGTGTGGAGAAAAGCAGAATAATCCCGCATCACAAAATTGAGCGCCTTATTGTTGACAGCAAAATTCCCTACACATTTTTACGTCCCGCATATTTTATGCAAAACTTCACGACAACGCTGAAGAGCGACCTGGTTAGGAGACATCTTTATTTACCTGCCGGTGCTGCAAAATTCACGCTTGTTGACGTGCGCGACATTGGGTCAGTATCGGCAAAAATTCTATGTGATCCTGCGAAGTTTGTCAATAAGTCTTATGAGCTAACATGCTATGAAAAGTTGACGTTTTCAGAAATGGCGAAAATTTTAAGCCGTTTATTAGGTACCAACATCGTATACAAGTCACCAAATCTCATCAGCTACTTTTTAAAAAAGCGGAACGAAAATGTTCCAGCAATGCTAACTTTTGTAATGATCATGCTTCACTACTTTCCAAGATTCCAGAGCGAACCACAGATATCGGATTGGGTTGAGAAAATTACCAACCGTCCACCGATAACGTTTTCAAAATTTATAATGGATAACAAGAAATTATTGACTACTTGACGAACGCATGCGCTATTAATGCTCCGCTCGTGGAAGCCGATTATAATTTCGGTTATGCCCTTGGCAGAAACACCCACTTTGCGATATTATCATTGTTTGATAAGCTCAGGCAATTTCTCATTGGATATGCATCTCACGTCTGCAATCGATCCCGGCGAAGTGCGGACCAGCTTCGAACGGCGTACGCTCACCATGCTTCCAGCGTTAATCACTCCGATTCGCCAGAAACTTTGTTGCTCGCCGTATCGTTAAACACTTATCAATGAATCTATCGTTAGCCTGTTGAACTTTAGTTTCGACCAATTGCAATTGCCTTACTTATTTTTTTCTCATCTTTGCCTCGGAATTTGCCCCCATGCATTTTAAAGTAGCCAAAAGTATCAAGTTGATTGTGATCCTGTTGATGTCGATGGACATCCTTGGAGCATCAATGGCTATTTTACCATCTACTTCGGACAATCGTCTTACAATACATTCTCAAAAGACACACTCGTCAATTTGTGGTTCCTTTTTTTTCGAACAGTCAGACGAGGAAAATGAAACCGAGGACAAAAACGACCACATCGCAAGAGTTGTTCTGATAGACTTTTCATGGATTGCCCGGTCCCATAATTCTTATCATTTCCCGGATTTAAATTCTTCCGTACGGGTATTTCTAAATTACGTAAGGCCTCCGCTGCACCAGCTTAACTGCGTATTTCAACGTTAATTCAATTCGTTCGGTCCTTAGTGGCCAATAGTACTCCTGCCGATCTGGTTTTAGGTGTTCTATAATCCTACATCAAACAAATACGCTGATCCACCAAATTCTTTGCTGCATTGATTGTAGCCGGGAAAGGCGGTCTCATGAAAACAAATTGCAACAGCAATATGATCGTGGGTATCTGGTCACGACCGACATGAAGCTCTGAAAACCTGGAATTTTTTTTCAGGCGTCAAGGGAATCTTTCGCAACGCGCTGGCTGCCATCAACCGATTTATTCAAGTGCCTGAACCTCATCTTGAACTTACATACCTCATTCGAAATAGTCTTTTATAACTAATATGAAGCAAATTATTTTTTTTACATGTCTGGTCTGTCTCTTAAATACAAGCTGCCAGCATGATGAACACGCAGCGCATGAAGAAGCAAAATTCATCGTTACCAATCCTATTGTAAAGGACACGGTCGTTTATCGCGAATACGTGTGTCAAATCGGCGCGATCCAGCATATAGAGATCAGGGCGCTTGAACGCGGCTATCTACAGAACGTCTATGTCGACGAGGGGCAGATTGTTAAAAAAGGGCAGATGATGTTTCAAATCATGCCTATGGTTTATGAGGCGGAGATGCAAAAGGCAAAGGCTGAAGCTAGCTTCGCACAAATCGAGTACTCAAATACCAAAAGTCTTGCAGACAGTGATATTGTTTCCCCAAATGAACTGGCGCTTTCTAACGCCCGCTTGAACAAAGCAAAGGCGGAATTCGCACTGGCTCAGGCGCACTTAGATTTTACAAGGGTTAAGGCACCATTTGATGGAATCATGGACCGCTTCCACGTTCGACTGGGAAGTTTGGTAGACGAGGGGGAACTCCTTACGACGCTTTCGGACAACAGCAAGATGTGGGTGTACTTCAACGTGCCCGAATCAGAATACCTTGATTTTATTACCAAGGTTAAATCTGAAAAGCCCCAGGAAGTAATTCTCCAAATGGCCAATAACCAGGTGTTCGAAAACAAAGGGGTAGTAGAAACTATTGAGGCTGACTTCAATAACGAGACAGGTAACATTGCGTTCCGCTCTGTTTTTGAAAATCCAAAAAGGATACTGCGCCACGGCGAGACTGGTAACATTCTTATGCCGATCACAATAAAAAAGGCATTGCTGATTCCGCAGGAAGCAACTTTCGAAATTTTAGATAAGAAGTATGTTTTTGTCATCGACAAAGAAAACGTGATCAAGTCAAGAGAGATCAAGACTGGCGCAGAAGTACCCCATTTATACGTGGTTACCGAAGGTCTACAGGAGACGGATAAGATCCTTGTTGAAGGCTTACGCAAAGTTAAGAACAACCAGAAGATTGAGTGTGACTTCCGCAGTATGGAAAAAATAGTTGCGGATTTGACGGCGTTACACGCTGAATAAAGAAAGAAAAATATGTTTAGCAAATTTATACATAGGCCCGTTCTGGCCATATCGATATCACTGGCCATTATATTCCTTGGAGTAATGGCTTTGTACACCAGACCAGTTTCACAGTTTCCGGAGATTGCTCCGCCACGGGTTAACATTTTTATCGCCTTTCCCGGCGCCAGTGCCGACGTCCTTGTGCAATCAACCCTTATTCCACTCGAGCGTGCGATCAATGGTGTACAGGGTATGCAGTATATTATTTCCGATGCTACAAGCGCAGGCGAAGCGACCGTGCAGATAGTCTTCGAACCTGGTACAGACCCAAACGCCGCGGTTGTGAATGTTAAGACTCGGGTCGACCAGGTGATGAACAACCTCCCTCCACTCGTTCAACGCGAGGGCGTTATCATTTCACCGATACAACCGAGTATGTTGATGTATGTCAATTTGTATAGCACAGATAAGAATGCTGACGAAAAATTCTTATACAACTATGCGAGCGTACACATTCTGCCAGAACTGCAGCGAATTAGTGGAATGGGCCGCGCGCAGATACTTGGTAGCCGACAATATGCCATGCGCATCCGGTTAAAGCCAGACAGGATGCGAGCCTACAACGTCTCAACGGAAGAAGTAATGGAGGCAATCAATGAACAAAGCGTTATTGGCAGACCCGGCCGATTGGGCCAGGCGTCGGGAAAGACACCACAATCCCTCGAATACGTATTGACCTATAAAGGGAGATTCAATGAAGCAAAAGAGTATGAGAACATCATTATAAAATCAAACCCTGAGGGTGAAATATTGAAGCTTAAGGATCTCGCGGAAGTTGAACTTGGAAGCGAATTCTTTGATATCTATTCCAACAAAGACGGAAACCCATCGGCATCAATTGTATTAAAACAAAACTTCGGTAGCAATGCCAGCAAGGTTATTGAAGGGGTGAAAGAAAAGCTAAAAGAGCTGGAGCCTGACTTTCCTTCAGGGATGCAATATGACATCAACTATGATGTATCAAAGTTCGTGGATGCTTCCATAGACAAAGTAATGCACACCCTGATAGAAGCTTTTATCCTGGTCGCGCTGGTAGTGTTCATTTTCCTTGGTGACTGGAGGTCGACGCTTATCCCAACGCTCGCGGTACCTGTTTCACTAATCGGTGCATTTGCCTTTATGCAGCTCTTTGGACTAACGATCAACCTCATCACACTGTTTGCCCTCGTGCTCGCGATTGGAATCGTGGTGGACAATGCTATTGTGGTGGTAGAAGCCGTTCATGCTAAAATGCACGAAGAAAATCTGTCCCCCTATAAAGCAACTGTGAAAGTGCTGGATGAAATTAGCGGAGCCATCATCGCCATAACACTGATTATGACCGCCGTTTTTGTTCCTGTATCCTTTATGACAGGTCCCGTCGGTGTATTCTATAGACAATTTGCGATCACCATGGGTAGCGCCATTGTACTTTCAGGAATTGTGGCGCTCACATTGACTCCGGTCCTATGCGCAATGATCCTTAAAAATAACCATGGCAAACCGAGACGCAAATCTCCGATTGATAAGTTCCTCGACTGGTTTAATAAAAGGTTCGACTATGTGACGGACAGATACACCGGATTGCTTAAATATATTGTTCATCGCAGGACGGTCACCTATGGAGCCTTTATAGTGTTTGCTGTCGCGACCTTTCTTTTAAACAAAACACTACCCGCCGGATTTATCCCAAGCGAAGATCAGGGAATGATCTACGCGATCATCCAGATGCCTCCTGGCAGTACCTTGGAAAGAACGAACGATGTATCCCGGAAACTGCAGAAGATCGCGGAAGAAGTGGATGGCATTCAATCAGTTTCTTCACTTGCCGGTTATGAGATATTGACAGAAGGCCGCGGATCAAATGCTGGAACTTGTATCATCAACTTGAAAGATTGGTCAGAGCGTAAGCATAACGTTGGTGAAATTGTCGAAGAGCTTGAGAGGAAGACCAAAGACCTTGGAGCTGTCGTAGAATATTTTGAGCCACCCGCTGTGCCAGGATATGGTTCGTCGGATGGTTTCTCCCTGCGTTTGTTAGACAAAGGTTCAACAACAGATTATCAGGAATTCGATAAAGTCAATAGTGAGTTTATGAAGGCCCTGGGAGAGAGAAAAGAACTCACCGGACTCTTTACATTCTTCGCCGCAAACTATCCACAATACGAACTGATCATTGACAATGAACTCGCCATGCAAAAAGGAGTTTCCATTGGCAAGGCTATGGAGAACCTGGACATTCTGATCGGCAGCACATATGAGCAGGGCTTCACGCGATTCCGAACTTTTTACAAAGTATACACGCAGGCCGCACCTGAATACAGAAGATTGCCGTCCGATATCCTTAACCTCTTTATTAAAAATAATCGCGATGAGATGGTGCCTTATTCATCATTCATGAAGATGAAAAAGACTCAAGGCCCTAACGAAATTACGCGTTTTAATCTCTACAATTCTTCTTCAATCCGAGGGCTTCCTGCGGAAGAATACACGAGTGGCGATGCAATTCTGGCAATTCAGGAGGTGGCAGCACAAACGCTTCCAAGAGGTTACGATATAGCCTGGGAAGGCTTGTCTTTTGATGAAGCGCGAAGAGGAAATGAAGCATTGTACATTTTTATCGTAGTGCTGATTTTTGTTTATCTGGTTCTCGCTGCCCAGTATGAAAGTTTTATCATACCACTGGCGGTAATTCTGTCACTGCCTGCCGGAGTATTCGGCTCCTTCCTGTTACTGAAAGTGATGGGGCTTGCAAACGACATCTATGCGCAGATGGGCTTGATCATGCTCGTCGGCCTGTTGGGAAAGAACGCCATCCTGATAGTAGAATTTGCTGTTCAAAAACATCAACAGGGATTAAGTATTATCGACGCTGCTATTGAGGGTGCACGCGTTCGTTTCAGGCCGATCCTCATGACATCCTTTGCATTTATTGCCGGACTCATTCCTCTCGTCGTTGCAACAGGACCCGGTGCGATTGGAAATCGCACCATCGGCTCTTCATCCCTCGGCGGTATGTTACTGGGAACACTCATCGGAGTAATTGTAGTGCCAGGACTGTATTTAATTGTCGGAACTATCGCACATAGTAAAAAGCTAATAAGCGATGAAGATGAAAATCCTTTGAGTGAACACATTGTAGAAGATGCAGCCGAAACTTCTATCCTGAAGCGGCTTCTAAAAAACAAGCTAATCAATGATCCTAATAAAGATATTTAAAGGCCTCGCGCCTGTGCTCATGCTATTAGCAGTGAGCTGCAAAACAATTCAACGACCAATTAAAACTGAGAGCAAGGTGGTTCCGATCAGTTTCGGTTCCGCTACAGACACCACGACGTCCGCGCGAATCAGTTGGAAGGACTATTTTTCTGACTCAAATCTCGTTGCGCTTATTGACAGCGCGTTGAAGAAAAATCAGGAGATGAATATTACCTATCAGGAGATCGAAATACTGAGTAATGAAGTGCGCGCCAGAAAAGGTGAGTACCTTCCCTCGGTAGGGCTAGGAATTTCCTCTGGTGTTGAAAAGGAAGGGAGATACACCAGACACGGTTCGGTAGATGAAAATGGCGAGATCCTTCCTGGAAAAGCCTTTCCAGAACCCTTGCCAAACTATGAGGTCGCCGTACTTGCATCCTGGGAAGTTGACATCTGGAAGAAAATGAGAAATTCCAGGAAGGCATCAACACTGCGATACCTTGCTGGAAAAGAAGGTCGAAATTTTCTGATGACAAACATGGTCGCCGAAATCGCAAATTCATACTATGAGCTGTTGGCGCTGGACAACCAGTTGGAAATCATCGTGCAAAATTTAGAGTTACAAACTGCGGCGCTGAACGTTGTGAAGCAACAAAAGGTAGCTGCCAAGCTTACCCAGCTTGCAGTCAATAGATTTGAAGCGCAACTGCTGAATACCACGAATCGCCAGTATGAGATCCGGCAAAGGATAATCGAAACTGAAAACAGGCTTAGCTTTTTAACAGGTAGCTTTCCGAGAGGCATTCCGAGGAGCAGTATTGCACTGAAAGACATTGTGCTGGATTCAATTCTTACAGGCATTCCTTCGCAGCTCCTGGCCAACAGACCTGACATACGAAGAGCAGAGCTCGAACTTGCCGCAGCGAAGTTGGATGTTAAGGCAGCACGCGCAAATTTCTATCCTTCATTGAGGATCGTGGGCGGAGTTGGCCTTGCGGCGTTCAATCTCTCCTACCTGGCAAATCCAGAGTCCATGCTGTTTCGACTTGGCGGAGACTTGATTGCACCTTTGGTCAACAGAAATGCCATCAAGGCCCAATATAACAGCGCGACGGCGCGCCAAATTCAGGCAGTCTACAACTATGAGCGGTCCATATTAAAGGGCTATGTGGACGTTGTCAATCAATTGTCCTACGTTCAGAATTTCGAGAAAAGTTTCGAGACAAAATCTCAAGAAGTAGAGATTCTGATGCAATCTGTCACTATCTCCAACAGTCTGTTCAGGTCGGCGCGCGCTGACTATCTGGAAGTATTGCTGACGCAACGCGAAGCACTCGACTCGAAAATGGAACTCGTTGAGATCAAGCAAAGGCAGCTTAGCGCAAAAGTGAATATTTACAGAGCTTTAGGCGGCGGATGGAAATGATCCGGTATTGTTTATGGTAAAAGTAATTCGACCAACGTACCCCCTGGAGTTCAGCATTGGACTTCTTCTGCTGATATTCTTCCTGTCAGCATGTATTTCCTTTTAGATATTCGATACAACATGGCATGCGCTCATAGAAAGAGACGGACCGATGATGGGCATGACCCTTTCAGGGATTGCTGTAGTGATCATGGCACTGATCTTATGGGAAGAGTTTTGTTTCCTGTTCGCATTAAACTTGTAGAAGACAAAATTATTTTCAGGAATCATTTTACCAAATTAAAACGCAGGTATTGGAGTGGGTAGTACGTTCAAAGTTACGTTGCCCAAACTAGAGAATATTGATAGCCGTTAGGATGAGAGATAAATTTTTTTCTTAATATTACAAAGACGCGTAAAATTAGTTTGGCCAACAATCCGTTATCAGAAATATGAGAAAAACATCTTATTACCATATTGTCTTCTTGCTGTTATCAGCTTTAACAGCCTTGTCTCAGGATAAAGACAATGCGGAACTAAAAAAAATGTACGACGAAGATCAAAGTTCACGGATGGCAAATACGATAGACTGGACGGTTTTATCAAAGCAAGACGTGCTTAGGCAAGCCAGGGTTTATGAGTTGATACAGGAGGGGAAAATCATAACCGGCAATGACTATTACCATTCGGCGATGATGTTCCAACATGGGAGTGATTCTATTGCATCGAGTATGGCGATAAAACACATGAGAAAAGCGATAGAACTGGACACATCTATAAATAAATGGTTACTCGCGGCAGCCATTGACAGAGATTTGATGAGAAGAAATAAACCTCAAATTTATGGAACGCAGTATGTAAAAACGTCTGTGCAAGACGCAAAGTGGGAAAGATATAAAATGGATTCAACCCTGGTAACCGACCAGGCGAGAAAAGATTATGGTGTAGAAACGCTTGCCGAGCAGCGAGTAAAAGAACGCGAGATGAACTTGGCTTCTATCTCGACTTATTCCTCGACCTCAATTGACGAAACGATAAATTTTATAAAATCTGAAAAGAATAAAGGCAGAAAGTCGAAATACAATGTTTCTGAGTATGAGATAAATCGCTTTGGCTACGAATTAGTGAACCTGAAGAAAGTTGACGACGCATTAAAAGTATTCAAATTAAACACGGAACTTTATCCAAGTGGGTTTAACACGTTTGACAGTTATGGTGAATGCCTGATGAAACTTAACAGAAGAGAGGAAGCACTTAAAGCGTATAAAACATCGTTAGACTTGAACCCCAAAAACAAAAACGCGAGGACGGTATTGGATGAGAATAATTAAATTAAAAAAGACTGAGTTCACGAATAAAAAATCGAACACCCAATAGGCCGCTAATTCAAAAATCGATCTGGCAACTATCTAATCCTTTCGGAAAATGCTTTCTCCGTTCCCAAAAAGTTTGAGGTATATATTATTTATCTACAGATGCGGTAACGCCGATGCAAACTGAACACTTATCTCATAATGGCTCGATACTAGTTCTAAGCTTTTTTCAATTTTTTAGCTGCTTCAAGGTGCATGGCAACATGTTGCCGGGTCTCGGCTAGGTGTTTTTTTAGGTCGCCGTTTTTAGCTTGCTTCAAAAGCTTGCCATCTATCATCGCTAATACTTCATTGTGTCCTTTAATCATGGCATCAATATAGGCGGTTTCGAAATCCTTTCCGTTAAGGGGAACAATTGCAGCGAGCTCTCCGGCACCCTTCACTTGCAAGTTATCAACTGCGTTGGTATGAGCTGGTTTTGTCTTGATCGTTTGACCCAACTTCATTGTTTTTTCGATATTCATGCCATGTTCCATATGTAACATTTTTGCGTAGTCCATAATTGGCTGGGCGATTTTCTTTAATTGCGCCTGCGCTGCTGCCAGCACCTCATTCATATCAGATGCAATAACAAAGGCAAGCACTTCCGCATCTGTTCCACCGCTGCTCGTAGAATCGCGCACTGGCGATCCCGGAATAATTGGCTTATCGGGGAAAAGTACATTTTGCACAGGCGGCGTAAATTGCAGCTTTTCAACATAATCAGGATGTTTACCTAGAATATCTTCAGTAACAATTTTGCCGAAACTTTCACGGGCTGCCTCTACAGTTTTCTTTCCGGTTATGATATCGTGCGCGAGATTAAGCGTCAAAATATTGTGGCCTTCCAAATCGCAGCGAGCGGACATTTCTCCTGCTGTTTTATTGATCGTCATGCTAGCATCATAGGCAACCAAGTCATCAACTTTGTCTGTGGGCACATTATAACTAATGGTGTGTTCCAAATAATCCATGTGAGGTAATGGGAAGTCATGAGGTATTTCCTTTTTCGTAACCATAATCCGTTTATAAGGACCGGCATTGTGCCAAATTATTGCCTCAGAAGATACTTCCCTGGGTTCTCCATACATTGCCATCATTTCGATCACGGCAAGTTTCGGACGGTTGGACCATCCGGATAAATCAGGCTCACTCTTCAATGCTTTCTGCGGATTGCCATAATTAGCACCCAACGAATCGTTTTTGGTAAGGTGATTCTTTTTTGTTTGGCAATAACCGTTGAAAAACACACCGAGGCTCATTATAACCAGGACGAAGGCTGTAAGATTTTTTTGCATAAAAAATTCAGTATTGTATAAAATAGAAACTGACAAAAACTACACCAACGAGAAGTTCAAAATAAAATTAATATTGGTAAAGAGATTTTAGAAATGGCCCACCCTTTTTGTGCAGAAATCACACTTACCATTGAATTAATCTGAGGAATATCGGATTCTAGCGCTGCTATTTAATTTTTTTCACTGTGGAATTGATACCCCCTTTTTAGAACTCTTTGCTTAAAGAGGCAACAATCTCTACATACAGATTACTCAGGTCAATCAATTATAGGACACCACT
This sequence comes from Chryseolinea sp., assembly GCA_037720155.1. Taxonomy (GTDB): domain Bacteria; phylum Bacteroidota; class Bacteroidia; order Cytophagales; family Cyclobacteriaceae; genus Chryseolinea. Next base: position 352,305 of record JBBJMI010000003.1, read on the forward strand.
TCAGAACAATGATAAAATAGCGAGGTTCATCAGCTAATTAATTAGATGCCGTCTTAATTTCATTGATTTTGTCCAAATGTGACTGAATCATTGGAAGATATTCATTAGCAAATAATTTCACAGCCTCATCTTTGTAGTCCAATGCATTTTTGAAAAGTTTAACGTCGCGTTCATGATCTTTGATCATCATTTTAATGAATTTTTTATCAAAATCATCTCCTGTTTTTTCTGCAAGATCCTCCCGTCCATCTTCTTTTTTATCACTTATTCCGGTGGGCAACGTGATTTGGTGCTTTAAAGCAAGTCTTTTAATTTTTTCTAACATTTCGGCTTGGTCCTTAACCATAAGTTGACCGTATTTCCTGATCGAGGCCGTCGTACCCTTTTCTATCGCGAGCTTGCCCTCCTTAGAATCCATCATACGTGCGTCAGCTGATTTTACGAGAAAATCTGCGATGTCCTCATCGACCTTATAAATTTTAGCTTTTTCTTCGTTAGCTATATTAGCTTTTTTAACGGGGTCCTTTTCCTGCGCTTTTGCGAAATCTGTATTAAATAGTAGTCCCATGATTATTACACATGCTGTTAACAGCACGAATTTTTTATTGATTTTCATACGGCCTTAAGTTTTACAAATCGTCGGGTACAAAGGGTATGCCAGGTCAATTCGCTGTTGTAATATGTATCGGCATTGGAACGTGAAGATTGGGAGCTTGACAAAATGAATTTTACTTTCGATGTATGGCAACCCGCTCGTTACTCAGACCGCAAACTGTTAACCGGATTTTGCACGGCGGCCTTGATCGCCTGGAAACCCACCGTCACCAACGCAATGATCAATCCAGTCACACCCGCGACGGCAAAAATCCACCATTCCAAACTTATGTGATACGCAAAGTCTTGTAGCCATTTGTCCATTAAACACCAGGCCGCAGGAAGGGTAATTGTTGCTGCAAGGAGGACCAGCTTTACAAAATCTTTGGACAACAGCGCGGTAATCCCCGGCACAGAAGCTCCCAACACTTTGCGAATGCCAATCTCCTTTGTCCGCTTTTCGGCCATGAACGTAGCAAGTCCGAATAAACCGAGACTTGAAATAAAAATGGACAACGAAGCAAAATAGGTCATCAGTTTTCCCGATTGCATCTCACCTTTGTACAATTGGTCAAAGTCATCATCCATGAAACTATATTCAAAGGGCAAATCAGACGCCATCGACTGCCATGTGCCTTCAATGGTTGACACTGTTTGTGCGATACTCGAACCCTCTACTCTCACTGTCATTAAAGCATCGTCTGAACCGAACGTGAATGCCAATGGCTTAACCCGCTCCCGCAGCGAACTGAAATTAAAATCTTTAACAATTCCAATAACACGAAATTCTTTAAGGGCTTTTGTATCCTCGTCCTCGACGACATAAAGTTTTTTTTCAAGTATATCGCGCACGCCCAGAAATTTTGCTGCCGTCTCGTTAATGATCAGTGATGCAGTATCTGCTGCAATTCCCTCAGAAAAATTACGTCCTTCAAGCAAATTCATTCCCATGGTTTCAAGGTAGTCCTGGTCGATTACCCATTTTTGCATACTGATCGCATCCTTCAGCTCTAGTGATGGGGAGGTGAAGAATGAATTATTGTTGCGATAATAATTAACAGGAAGGAAGCCGGTCACGGTTGCTTTCTCGATGCCGTGCAGCTGCAGCAAACTCGTCTTCAGTGCTTCCTTGCGATCTCCCAGTTTGTCAATGTTGCTAATGATGAGCAGTTGTTCACGATTGAAGCCAACATCCCTTTGTTGAATGTACTGCAATTGTCTAAATACGATGAGCGTTCCCGCGATTAGAAATACTGAAGCAGAGAATTGAAATACGACCAATACATTCCGGAACACAGACCGCTTCCCTCCGCTGATATGCGTTCCTTTTAAAACCGACACGGGCTGAAAAGCTGATAGATAGAATGCCGGATAGCTTCCCGATAAAATGCCAACTACAAGTGTCAGTATTATCAATCCACTTACGATCTGCGGGGTCAATAACATGGTAGCGTCGAGGGCCTTTCCGGTGAGCTCATTGAAAAATGGAAATACAATTACTGTGATGCCGACAGCAAACGACATGGCTGCTGCGCACGTGAGAATCGACTCGGTGATAAATTGTCCGATCAGGGCGCTCTTCCTTGAGCCCATCACCTTACGCATACCCACTTCCCTGGCACGGTTTGCAGAACGCGCCGTGGCGAGATTCATAAAATTGATCATCGCGATGAAGAGAATGCAAACTGCGATCGTGAAAAATGTATATACATATTGAATATTTCCAGAGCCATATAGCTCTCCGATTCTATTGGACTTCAAATGAATATCGGACAAGGCGATTAGCGAAGCTTTGAAGAAATTTCCATCGCCGTGGAATTCATTCAGTGTCTTACCAATGATAGATTTAAGTTGCGGTTCGAGGTGTCGTCCCAGCATACTGTTGAGTAATGGTACAACTTCATCCTCCTTCGCTCCTTCTTTTAAGAGAAGGTAGGTGTTCCAATTTTGATTGCCGGTCCACGTGACCTCAAGGGCATCGTTAGTTTCAATGAGGGGTACAAAGCTGGTAAACTGAAAATGCATATTCGAAGGAAGGTCTTTAATAACACCTGTTATTTTCCGTGATTGGGTGTTGTCAACGGTGAGCGTTTCACCAACTACGTCAGTCCTGTCAAAATATTTTCGCGCAACAGATTCAGTAATTACTATGGTATTTGGCTCGGTCAACGCGGTTTTGGGATCTCCCCAAATCATAGGCAGCGTGAATACATCGAACAGCGTGGAGTCCGCCCAGGCTACATCGCCTTCGCGAATATTCTCATTCCCCTTTTTCACCAGGAAGCTTCCATACCGATGGAGGCGGGTTGTCTGCTCAACAGCCGGGATCTCGTTTTTTGCTGTTTCCCCAAACAATGGATTTGTCAGAGCAAGGTCCATATGGTTATCGCCGAATTTTATATCCGTGTTAACACGATAAATTCTTGATGCTTTTTCATGGAAGCGATCGTAGCTTAGCTCGTGTTTCACATACAGACCTATTAGCAAACAAGCAGAGAGACCCACAGCCAGTCCTGCAATATTGATTAGCGAATAAACTTTGCTCTTGAGAAAAGTTCTCCAGCCTATGGTGAAGTAGTTTTTGTACATGCCAAAAGTATTTATTGATGGTGATGACTTTCCACGAATAGCAAAGGGTTGAATAAACTGTAAAACATTGGAGATGAAGAGGGCATCAGCCTTCCACTGAGGCATGGACTTTCTCCTGCGCTCGTATAATTCAAGCATATCTCCGAGCACAGCCTCGCAGAGGTGGTCATTGCAAAAACTTTTAAAAATTTTCTGTGCCCATCGCGGCGGCGTTGATGTACGTTTCATTATTTTCCTCCTTCCCAAACGATCCTTGGAACCTGCTTCCACATGTCATTGCGAAGTTCCCGAGATTCTGCCAGCACTTTTCTACCTGCATGGGTCAACTGATACAATCTTTTGTTGCGGCCGCCGCGTGTTTCTGTGGAGCCACCCATCCGTGATTTCAAATATCCTTTCTCTTCGAGTCGGACCAGCGCCTTGTGCACAGCGCTAATCATCACATTCCGCCCCGTTTGCTTCTCTAACTCATCGACAATGGCGAACCCGTAAGCATCGTCAAACAAAATTCCGACGGATAAAAGCACCAGTTCTTCAAATTCGCCAAGATAAGTACCCTTCATTTGTTTCACCTTTGCCTACTAAGATAGACGATGGAATTACAAAATGGTTGCTTATAGGCTCACTTTTTTTCTTCGCTAAAATGGCTTACATGATCGATGGCGCGCCCTGTTGAGGTGAGGAGGCAGCCGAGTCGCCGTTTTCTTTAAATCATGCTTGAGTTATTCCAAGCGACGGAGATCAATATCAAGGTAGAATAGTAAGGATAGAATAATTCGATGCAAGGTTCAGCTTGGGTGCTATGCGTTCCATTCTTCTTGTTGCACATTGGTCAATGCGCCACTCAAAATGTGTTGATTTAGTGAACCAAAGATATGTGTGTATCGTGTATCGAACAACTAGGTTGTCTCGGGTTTGTGTACCCTATTGGGGAACCGCGCTGAATTTAAGGTAAGTGAGCATACCGCTTCAATGGCCCGGCTATTTGCCAAGTACGGCGCGGCTTATGAATGACAAAAAGACAATCAAAGTACGCATGGAACTTAAAGGCCACCTTCTCAAAGCACCTAAAAAGACTCTTACATCTGCGTCGCGAAGGGTTCGCATTATCATTGCACGGTGAAACTGTTTGGGATACCCGACTTCTGCCAGCTTTTCAACGACTTCAGGCACGTGCTTGTATTGCATTAACAACGAAGCCTGGGGTTCCTTTTGCCAATAACTTACGCCGACAACACATTCCAGATAGTTTTCCTTAGTTACAATGGTTCTTCCATTTGCCGCGCAGTAACCGGCCAGATATCCGTAATACATCCAGTTAGTCTTACCAGTGGACCAATTTCGAATAGCACTGGCCAGCACGTCTGTTTTAAATATGATTGCAGTTAGAAAAATAACGGCACCAACACTTTTAGTAATACAATGTTCAAAGATCACCTTTCCGTCTACAGTTCCGTCCTCACTTTCAATATCAAACCAACGATTGCCTATTATTGTGTCAGGATGAATAACTTCGCCCGTTACTTCGTTGCGCCCTGAAAAGTTTAGAAGCAGTAATGAAACGTCTTCGTATTGTCTGAATTTATTAATAACATATGCAATTGCCCTATCCTGAATGGGATCGTCGTCACCAATAGCCCATACGTATTTCGTGGTTGCAGTAGTAAGACATTGCATGATGTTCATCATGACACCCACATTCTCCGTATTCGTGGTCGAGTTAAAAGTTAGGTGACTAAGTTGTTTCTTCCACTTTTGAATAACGTCCTGCGTATTGTCCGTTGAACAATTATCTGATACAAAAATTTCTATCTCGTTTTCAAAGCCTTTAGCACCACGGGAAAGCCATGCCAGCTGTTTATCAAGCAAATTTGCGCGGTTAAAGGTCGGAATAGCAATCGTAAGGAGCTTCCTCATAGTGCAATATACACTTTTTCGCCACGCGGCCTTTGAGCTAAAGTGGCGTGTGGTCGTGCCGTATTTCTGTAGGTCTTGTTACCTATTTGTTCAGAATTCTGGTAACGATTTTTCCGACAACAGGTAACCTTAACAATATAGCTTTTGCACTTTGCTTTGCGACCTGAGGCAAAATCTTCCAATATCTCATGACGTTGACCGCAAACAATAACATTGATGCAGGGAGCAAAATCCACTTGAATTCGGGAAGCATAATCAAAGCGCCTAGTGAAACAGCTGCTATGATCACTGCTGCCATTGCAATTTGAAAGGGACGACTCGGCCACTGCAGGCCATGTTCCCGGAGCCATTTCTTTGCGTAGATCTTGTACCCAATGGCCGCGCAAATTTCAGCCAGAAGTAACGCTGCTCCCGCCCCCACAATTCCCACAAGGGGGACAGATATAATCAGGACTACAAATACAACGATTGCAGCAAGCCCCGTGAGCGCCAGTTGCGTCTTAGTCAGATTATTACCGATAACAACGGCCATGGCTGGCTGTACTGCGGCATAAACAAGAACACCCATTGACAGAAGAGCGAACAGCAGCGGATTGAATGACACTTTGTTCTGCGTCCATAAAAGATACAACGGTTCAACGAAAGCTTGTAGAACCACGACGCCCGGGGCCATGATAGCAATCAGTAATATCCAGATTGTTGCGAAAGCCGATTCTGTTCGAGGCTGATCGCGGAGATGCAAGAATCTCATCAGGTCAGGCGCAAGGGGGTTTACGATGGTATTGAGGCCTTGCAAGGCAACGTTTGCGCCCGTGCGCATAGTGGAAAAAGCAACTAATCCGACTGGACCCGATAGCGGAGTCAATATAAGCCGCACACCCTGTTGCCTCACATTTTCAAAAAGCGATTTGCCTAAAAGCGGTAATGACTTTTTAAAATTGCTGTATCCGGTGGACAACGACGGCTTAACGAATTCAATATCTTCCTTTTTGATGATTTTGTAAAAGTCGATGTAGATAAAGATGCTGTAAAAACCCGTTGCTATAGCCAATACCGCACTGGTAACAATCAGATCTGCGCCCATTACTACGGCAATGAGCGGCGATAAGGCTGTTGTTGTTGCTGCTACAACACCCCACCAGGCAATTCTTGGAAAATATCCAAAGCCAGCCAATGCTCTTCCGATCAGACCCGGTAAGCTTGCGAATAGCATCCACGTAACGCCTTGTATCAGTAAGGCTACAATTGCCTGATATAACAGCGTACTGTCTGCGACGGCTGAATCACCGAGCAAAAATGAGAGCGTGCCGGTAAAAACAAAAATGACGATAAGGACGATCTGAAAGAGACAGATCATCAGCGCCGTTGCAACTCCGGACCAGAGATATTTGGCCACCACACTTCTTTGATCAACTCCCAGGCGTAAAAATTCAAAGGCGAGAAAATTCTGGTGACCAGCGTCAAGCATTGAAAGTACGCTCATCACGCCCTGTACGGCGAGCCAAACGCCATAAGTTTCAGCACTCCAATAGCTAAGGTATATGGGTACCAAAACCATTTGTGAGGCCATGTTGACAGCAATTTGAACCCACGAAGCTGCGCTTCCTGAAATTAACCGTTTGGCTGTAGACATATTGGCCTCCGGTTAGTATGATTTGCGTCTATCATCAACTGCGACGCAATTAAATCGATTGCACACACAAGTTTCGTTCTTAGCATCGTGTCGCCTTAAGCCAAAGATGCTGGTTAATAACGTCGCCACGCTGTACCGCAGAGGTGTCGTTTGAAGAGTTTGCATGACACGGCATTTGTTCTGTAGTACGTTTACCGTAGCCAATTGGCGCAAAAATATTACGGCTTCCGTCGCCTTTTGAAATTGACAAGACCACTAAATCGCGGATAAAAGTTTAGTCAAAGTCTACAAACATAACACTATCAAACGGCTTTTTGCCTTTGCAGCTTGGCTGGCAGACTTATTTTCCATTGCCAGGTCCTTATGGTGGTTTAAGCGGCATTACATCCTTCTAGCAGCTTCCAATCGTCCGTTAACTTTGAGAGTCACCTGTTTTGACAATCCTACGTAGAACAGCCCCTCTCGGGGAACAAGGGAATACTGGCGTCCAATACATCCTAATGGACGCTTTTAACGCTTTTAGATGGTCTATTTGCCTTAACTTCGCTCCCAAAACCCTGCCTATTGACTGAATTTTTTGACCAGCTATTCCTTGTCTACATCGATCACAACACTTATGGTAAAGCAAGTCCGCCAAATTGGGGTGATGAAAACAGTTGGCGTAACCTCTATGCAGATTGGAAGTCTTTATGTTTTAGTGCTTCTCTCAATTTGTATCGTCGCATTAATCAATTGGTATCCCGTTAAGTCAATTAGCGGCCTACGCTAATGAATTAATGCTAGAGTTCTGGAATAAAAAAGCAGATGATGTTATGGGCCAGCCTCTATTTATTGGCGTTCCTGAAGCCACCGGTCAGGGTTTTGAAGACCTGTTGACGAATGTACTTTTAACGGGTGAAAAGTTTGTCACCAAAAGAGCACAAAGCGAATCTGAACCGAAACAGAAAGATGACAGAGACGATCTTAAATTTTGTTTATCAACCTTTACGTGAAATTGACGGAACAGTTTCAGGCATCATTGTCGTGGCCAATGAAATAACAGACCTAATCAGAGCAAATTCCGAACAATTAGAACAAGAGGTGGCAAAACGTATTGAGGATCTTAAACACTCAAATATTGAATTGCAAAAGAAAAATACTGAGTTGCAACAATTTGCCTTTATTACGAGCCATGATCTACAGGAACCGTTAAGAAAGATTAGAATGTTTGTGAATCGCAGTGTCGAGAATGTGGATGATAAAACAGCGTTGACAAAATATTTAGGTAAGGTTGAATTATCAACGGAGAGAATGTCCCTTTTAATAAAAGATATATTAGATTATTCAAGGCTCAGCAGCAACCGTGACACGTTTTTTTCTACAGTTGATCTAAATCAAATTCTGGCTGCTGTAAAGTTAGATTTTGAACATCTCATTGAAGAAAAGTTTGCAGTTATAAACAGTGAAAAATTTCCTATTATTAAAGCAATCCCTTTTCAAATGAGTCAGTTGTTTTCGAATTTAATAAGCAACGCATTAAAGTTTTCTAAAATAAAACCGGTTATTATATCCACACCCGGATGATATTAAAGGAGTTGAACTCCAATTTACCGACAATGGAATTGGCTTCGATCCGCATTACGCAAATAAAATATTTGTGATTTTCCAGAGGCTGCATAATCAACAGGATTTTACTGGAAGCGGAATTGGGTTATCATTGTGCAAAAAGATTGTTGATAATCATCACGGCACTATCAATGCGAATACTCGGGAATCATATGACCCTGGTAATCCGGCGATTTTGTCGAGCGATTCCGGCAATTGTATATCGCAGGTATTCCGACAATGGTTCTACCCAGGCAATAGATCGAAAAATAGCCAACATTACCAAGCAGTCAATTTTCATTGCGTAACCATGTACGGATATCGTTTTTTTTTACCTTTATATCGAACCTTTTTTAACAAATCTGTTTAACTTCAATATTAAGTAATGCCCCCAACTTTTCTATTTTAGAAGCGATGTGACCAACTCCAACAGCGCAATGATGAGCAGGACCGTTGTTGTTCCATTCTTCCACAAATTTTCTGGCGCCGATGGAAAACTGATATCGGCTGTTCGTGTTACCTATTTCAAGAATAGGTCCCTCCACCGATTCACCTTCTGCACAAAGAAGCATGAGCTTTCCGTCTTGCTTTTCTACAACAGATAGCAACGTTACTGCCCCATGCCGCACAGACATCTCTACTGATAAGCCTTTCCCAACCTTCCCGTGATAAACATATAACGGCCTCACCTTTGTTTTGCCTTCTGCAATCTTAATATGCCCTGGGCCGTCATGGCCCATCAAAACAACATCTTCGTTGTAATCCATTGCATAATACTCGGTAAAAGAACCGCCCACGCCAAAACTGTCCATGATCTTCATGGCTTGTGCATTTTTTACTTCATACTCACCTGCCACTGGAATCCCTCTTGCAGTAAGCAAAGAATTTCCAAGAATCACAGAACTCATCGTATCCTCATTGACACCGTTTCCTGTTCCTTTATGGTAATAAGCCATTGATCCAAGCCTATGCTTGTCCACAAGCATATCTAAGGCTACAGAGGTTCTAGCAGCACGTTGTAATTCCGCAAGAGAACAATCAGGCTGAACATCAAATACATCATTAAAATATTTAACGCGTCCTTCAGTTTGCTCGTCAGTAATTTTTTGACGCATGGACGAAAGCTCATCCACTTCAATTATTTCAATGTGACCTCCAAACGTTGCACATTGAAGGGTTAGGTTGGAATAAATATCAAGCATACCGCCATAGTAATTTCCCATCAAGCCCAATCGATTGTGACTCATGATGTGGGCTACACGCGATGCTTCTATCCAATCATCAACTTCCTTCCACACATGTGGATCGTTGTATAATGTTCCTGTGACTTGATAGAATGAAATGCTCGCCCGTCTAAATACGCTGGCGATCTCAGGAACTGGGCATGCTGAACAGTAAGCGAGCCATTCCCCTGTCATTTTCGTCCGGTCTTTTAGATTATTAAATTGTTTGTAATCAATCGCGGCTTCTGGTGACAGATTCAAAACTATTACAGGCACTTTTGCACGCTGCACTACCGGTAGAACTGTTGATGAAAGTGCGTATGTCGTTACATACAAAAAGATCACATCTACATCTTCGCGACGGAATTGATGCCCTCCGTTTAATGCCTTCTCTGGGCTATCCACCAGGCCAAGGTTAATAACCTGAGCGCCATGGGTGGCTATTTTGTCTTCTACAACTTTCACGTAACCTTCCAATCTTTCTTGCAAACCAGGAAACTGTTCCCAATATGCGTCGAGCCCAATTCCAAACAATCCTATTTTAAATGGATAAACATCTGTTTTCATTATTCAATTTCAGTTAATACAGAAGAATCAGATTTGAATCTTGCTGTACGCCTATTGCTATCAACATTTTTTCAGCTATATCGTAGGAAGTATATTTCCCCTTGTGAGCATCCATCAAAATTATACTCTTTTTCCTTTGTACCCTATAGATGGCGAAGCCATAAAAATTAGCAAGTGATAGGATGATTTTATGATGTATTTTTTCTCATGCATAATCCATTGGTGAGACACACACTAGATCTTCGCCATATTCAACCGGCTGTGAAATAAACAGCAGCTGGCTAAGAGTAAAAGCCAAGTGCTGCAAGTCCGTTTAATAACCTGGATTTTGAGTAAGCTTAGGATTGATCCTTCGCTCACTTGCAGGGATCGGAAACAAAGCCTCGTAATCATTGAACTGATAGTCACCAGCAGAAAATGGTATACCACCTCGATCTGTTGTCGGATCGGCTTCCTCAATAGCGGCATAAGCGTTCAAGAAAGCCACCAGTTCAGCGGAAGTTTTTGTTCTTTTCAGATCAAACCAGCGGTGGTTTTCAAAGGCGAGTTCGACCCTTCTCTCTTTAAAAACCGCATCACGGAATAATGTTTGAGTCAATCCACTTAATTCTGCCAAACCTGCCCGCGTACGTACGGCATTGAGGTGTTCATATGCAGTCGCCGTGGGTCCGCCTTGCTCGTTAATGGCTTCGGCAAGCATCAACAATACATCTGCATATCGTAAGACTGGCCAATTATCATTTGTAACACCACGAATGGTGTGAGGATGATTGTATTTATTAATGAACGGAACCGGTACGAAAGCATCTGTCACAACGTCCGTATAGCCTTCCTTCAAAGAAACGTCCTTTCGGAGGTCGCCAGTTTCATAGGCGGCAATCATGTCTTTGGATGGTATATTCCATCCTGATCCATTTTGTCCTGGAAAATTAATTACACCGCCATTTGAAAATAAGGGAGCAAACGTGTAGATGAAGTTGCTGCCTTCACCTTGTGTGTTGTCGCCCTGAAACTGAACTTCAAAAATGGATTCAGATCCATTCTTTTTCAGAGGGTCGAAAACATCGGCATAGCTGGGCAACAGTGAATATCCCAAAGATAAGACCTGCGTTAGTGTGGTAACTGCATTTGCATACTCATGTTTGGTAAGTTGCACTTTCCCCAACAAGGTAAGGGCCGCACCTTTTGTAACCCTTCCTACACTAGCGGAACTGTAGTTCGAAGGTAAGTTTGCAACGGCAAAATCAAGATCGCTGCTAATTAATTCATACACTTTGTCTACAGGTTGGCGCTCAAACACATATGCTTCCGTGGGTGAATTTAGCGGTTCAGTAATAATGATGACCTCTCCGAAATACTGAACCAAAAGAAAATAATAGTAACCCCTGATAAATCTAAGTTCACCTTCATACTGTTTTTTAAGCGTCTCATCGAATGAAGCAGTTGGAAGTTTAGATAGAGTAGTATTAACATTAACCATTGACAAGTAAAGACTACTATAAAGGGAGGAAATATTAGGTGTACCAGAATTGAGTTGCCAATACTCCAGTGCTTCGAGAGCGGGCCCCTGGCCTCTGTCCCCGATATTAAAGTGTACGGTAGTGTTATCCGAAATAAATTCATTGTACTGCCACTGATTGGAAATAATTCCCTGAAGTTGCCCATAGACACCGTTTACAGCCTGCCGAACCTGAACTTCAGTTTTATAAAAATCTGATGCTACCAAGGTGCCGGGATCTGTCTTATCAAGAAAATCGTCGCTGCAAGACAACAAGCAAATTGTGATGATCAAAATAGTTATGTATTTCATATTTACAAAGAATTAAATATTGGTCTAAAATTTAATGCTGGCACCCATTGTGAACGTCCGGGGAACTGGATAAACCTCATCATCCTGGCCGGGTTCAATACCTCCCCTTGAATTAGCTTCCGGATTACCTCCTGGGTATTTGGAAACTAAAACCAAGTTTTCTGTATTAACAAACACCCTAACGCTTCTAAGTGCAGACACCTTCGGGAAGGTATATCCAATGCTGACATTTTTTATCCACATGTGGCTGGCATCGTGTACATATCGTGAATTGGATTCACGCTCCCATTTCCACGTATTGGACGTAGCACCAGTCCCATCACCGCGATCGGTATCAGATCTCCACCGGTCGACTCCGGAGTGTAAAATATTGAAAACCCCATCCATATTCATGGTTGTTGATTCTATGTTGCGATAGATGTCATAATTCTGCGCCCCGGTAAAAAGAACGTTGACATCAAACCCTTTATAATCCGCGCCAAGTGTGAGACCCCAAATAAAGTCAGGATATGGATTACCAATCTCAACCATGTCGCCACCACTGGAAACATCGGTAGAAGCATAGGTTATTTTGCCATCGCCATTGGCATCCAAATATTTGTAAACACCAGGGATGGCACCATCCTGCGTGGGCGATTGAGCGATCTCTTCCTCCGTATTGAAAATTCCTATTTTTTCAAAACCTGTAATCATTCCGATTGGCCTCCCTACCCTTGAAACATTTTGTCCACCATAAAAATCTCCTCTCCAGATTGCATCTGTTCCACCGCTAATTGCCAAAACCTTATTTCGGTTAAATGAAATATTAAAATTACTTCGGAAATTGATCTGCCTGATTTGCGTTTTATAGTCAAGAGCAAACTCTAACCCCTTATTCTCTACTTTGCCAATGTTTGAGAATGTATTGTTGAAACCAGCAATGGCAGGAATCTGGACCGATAAAAGCATGTTATCCGTTGTTCGATGATAGTACTCAGCAAGAAATGTCACCCTGTTGTTGAATAAGGACAGATCAAGCCCGATATCGGTTTGCTTGGATTGTTCCCAACCTAAATCCGCATTCGCAAATGAACCCTGTACTTTTCCATTCACCAGAAAGTTTCCGAGAACATAATTGGATGAGATCATCGCCGATTGGCTTCGGTAATTTCCTATGCTATTATTACCGGTAATCCCAAAACTCGCTCTAAGTTTTAAATCGGTTAACCAGGAAACATCAGGCATAAACGATTCTTCCGATATACGCCAGCCCACCGATGCCGCTGGAAAGTCACCATATTTGTTGTTGACACCGAAACGGGAGCTTCCTTCTCTACGATAAGATCCAGAGAAAAGATACTTATCCTTATAGGAATAATTGACACGGCCAAAATACGCAAGCAAGCTCCAACTCGTTTCACCATTCATAGGTTCACCAGCAAGAGAGGTTGCGCTTGAGCTAACATTCCTGACCGTTGCGGCATCCAGTACCTGCACGATGTCGTCCGGAAATGTGTTGCCTGTTCCGGTTATAACCTTGTCAATCTGCTCCTGGGCGGTATAACCCAACAGGGCTTCAAAGGAGTGGTCTCCTATAGTATTGGAATAGCTTAAAATCTGATCGGCAGAAACATTGGTCGATTTATAGTATCGTTCCAATTTTGTCGCAGGCATTGGGGGCGGTTGGCTAAAGCCAGTGCCCGCTAACGTTGAAGGCCTGAATTCCATTTGCTCGTAGTTGATAAGTGTTGCATTCACAGAAGACTTGAATGTAAAGTGCTTCAAAAATGAGAATTGCACATAGCCATTGGTCAATAAATTGGTTTGGGTAAGGTGCCGGTCCAATTCATGCATTTCCTGAACCGGGTTGACCGTTCCGAAAACACCATTGGTTCCCCCGATGTAGTTGTTGAACGATCCATCCTCATTATAGACTGGGTATCTGGGATCTGCCCAAAGTGCTCGGCCAATCAAGGCATCACGGTTAGTCGTATTGGCATATTTCTCTGTGAAATTGGACCCAGCAATATTCCAACCCACTGAAATAAAATCATTTATCTTTCCGTCAATGTTAGCCCTTACGTTGTAACGTTTCAGGCCGGTATTAATAACAGCTCCTTGCTGATCCAGATATCCTATTGAGACTAACGACCTGAAGTTTTCCGTCCCCACAGAAGCAGTGATGTTGTAATTTTGGAATACTGCATTCTCGTTGGTGATCTCATCGAACCAATCCGTAGAATACCTGGTCTGTTCAGGATTTCGAAACTCTGCAGGAACCTCGCTGATATCAGGTTCTCTATTTTCAAAATAACGTATCCTATCCATATAGCTGTCCTTCTTAAACTGGGCGAACTCAATACCACTCATCATTTTGGTCCGTCGGGAATCCGGTATGTTCTGGACGCCCGCGTTGAAATCAAAAGTTAAATTCACCTGACCGCTCTTAGCTGACTTGGTGGTAATCAGAATAACACCATTGGAACCCCTGGCTCCATAAATGGCGGTGGAAGCTGCATCCTTTAAGATCGTGATACTTTCAATATCTGACGGGTTTAAACTTTGTCCAATGGATGTTCCCAATGGAAATCCATCAACCACGTATAGTGGTCCGCTTCCTGCTCCCAATGAACCAATGCCGCGGATGATCACTTCCAATTCTGAACCAGGCCTTCCTTGAGTCTGCCTTACCTGCACGCCAGGGGATTGCCCAATCAACAGGCGTCCTGCATTGGAAGCAGGCGGATTGCCGATGTTTTTCATGTCGATTACTGATACGGCTGATGTAATATCTGCTTTTCGTGATGTACCATATCCCATAACAACTACTTCAGAAAGTGATTCCACATCCTCTTCCAAAACAAGGTCAATAACCGATTCGCCGGCAGCTGACACCTCCTGGGTGGCATAGCCGATTGCTGAAAAAACAAGAATGCTATTCCCATCTGGAACCCCGATTGAATATTTACCTTCGGCGTCAGTCGTGGTTCCCGTTGTCGTTCCTTTAACAACGATATTCACACCTGGCATTTCTACCTTTTCAGCGTCTTTAACAGTTCCGGTTATGACAACCTGCGCCTGTGAATGGACAGGAAAGCAGAACAGCATGGCCAATATTATCAGCGCTCTATAATGCCAGATTTTAAATAGTAAAATTTCTCTTTTCATATAATTTAAATTATCCTTTTTGATTTTCTTTTTTTGTCTGATCGTTCCCTCTAAAAATGCTTTCTGGCAATCCGGAAAAACCGTTTTGGGTCCTCGTTTAATCAAATATTTTATATGTTTTCGCGTAAAATGCACTCTCCATCGATTTCAATCGTTTTAATTCAAATGTTTGTGCAAACGTTAATACATTTGCGATATGTAAATTGAGTTTACTTTACGCTTACAGAAAATGAATTTTTTGATTATCCATTTGTCCTTTCTGCTCACCGATAAGCATGGCTGAAGTCTTCCGCAAATACTTGAAAGGCGCAGAAGATGCGCTGGAAGACCAAGTCGATTGGGGGATTTCTGTGCTCACTGTTGGCCACAATATTCACAAGGCAAAGACAAGCTATCCAGATAAATCACACCCTAATTCTTATTACTTCAATTGGGAAAAAGGCAGGGTGCTGGAGGAATTTCAATTGGTGTATATCTCTAATGGAAACGGAGTCTTTGAATCAGAGGTGTCGGGCTCAACCATTGTCAAAGCTGGAACTGCTTTTCTTTTATTTCCTGGAATATGGCATCGCTACAGGCCATCAGAAGAATCAGGTTGGGAAGAGTTCTGGGTTGGGTACCAGGGAAGTTATGTAAATCATCTAATGGGGCAACCTTGTTTTAAACCCACTAGGCCCTTCATAAATATTGGGTTAAATGCCGAACTTATGAGTGTTTTTATAAAACTCATCGACACAGTAAAATACGAAGGAGTCGCTTATCGCCAGTTTTCATCCTGCCTAATTAGCCAACTTCTTGCAATTGTTTATGCCTCCGCTATTAATAGCGATGCTCACCGTCAAAACCAAAATAAGTTAATTCACGAAGCGCGATTCAGAATTCATGAGAATATGGACAAGAATATTAACCTTGAACAGGTCGCTAAAGGGCTGGGTGTAAGTTACCCTTGGTTCCGAAGGGTGTTCAAAGAGATAATGGGTGTCTCACCAGGACAATACCATTCTAATTTGCGAGTCGAGAAAGCTTGTGAACTACTGAAGGAAACAGACCTTACCGCAGCAGAAATTGCGTTTCACCTTGGTTATGAATCTGAGTTTTACTTCTCGCGCATGTTCAAGAAAAAGATAGGGCTGCCACCTAAAAAATACAGGGTAAGTTTAAACCCTCGGACGAAGTAGGTCGCGGTTTGGTCTGAACTCGCATGTATGTTTTGTTTTTTCTTGCAGAAGCTGATCCGCGAAACAAGTAAGAAAGAGCAGGACCGATCGCGCGCCATGTTGAAGTTCATGAGTGAAACATCGCATCTGTTTGGCGTAATCACTATGAGTACTTGGTGTTGTTAAAAGTAAGTGGTTACTTGACCGTGGTGCTGTACTTAAAATTTTTGCCTGACTTGATGGTGTTTGATGTCACATTCTTGGCATAGCCATAACATCCTGTGTTGGAGTCTGTCCGCAACACGATGACATACTTTTTACGTTTGCTCACTGCGATGTTGGGACGAATGGTAATGCTTTTTGCCGACCACCCGATAGAATTCCGGGGAACCATTACTGTGGTCAAGACTTTATCACGACTACCAACCTCATAAAAATCGACAATCAGGTCAGCGTCCGGATTTCCGCTCTTGAGCGTTACGATATCAACGTTTACAAGTTTACCAGAACGATCGGGCGCAAATGAACTCTGATAGTTTTGCTTGCTGGTGATATCACACAAGGCCCTGTAGCCTTCAACGTTGTCAGAGGAAGAATGTGCCTTTGCACCTGGTCTCTGGAACGATGGGAGACAATCCATCGGTTTGATTGATCCATCTTCTTCAAAAGCCAGCGGTGCCCAATAGAAGTTGGCAAGTGCTTCATTCTTGGCAGCGTTGTTCCACAAGTCGCTTCCGTAAAGAAGAACCGTGTCCTTGGAAAGCTTCAGGGTTGCAACAAAGGAGGGCTGCCCTCCACATGAATTTGGGCTTATCTTTTTACCCTCTGACCACTGACCTAATGGTGACTTCGCAGTTTTGTATGATGTGCCCGTCCCGGAACAATAGCCACAGTTCGGATCGGAGTACGTAACGTAATAAATTCCTTTTCGCTTGAACAACCCCGGTGCTTCTGTTTTTCCTTCGGTGACATTTAGAACAAATTTTCCTGTTCCGCTGAGATAATCATCCGTAAGCTGTTCAATGGCGATTGCACCTGTCGCTCTCCAGTCTGTCATAGCCAGATAAGCTGTTCCATCGTCATCAACAAATACGTCGTGGTCGCCATTGTTCAAACCCGCAGCGGGTTTATCGTTGTTGATTGCCACCTTGGGTTCGGAGACTTCAACAAATGGACCGACGGGTGTCCTGCTTGTAAACACCCGATAACCAACAACATTATCATAAACATTGATCCAGAGCACGTATTGCTTATCCTTGCGATTGTACACCACGTGAGGCCTGAAGCACCCGTACGTTTTGCCATCACAACGTGACTGCCAAAGTTCGTTCTGCGCATCGAACAGGAATCCCTCATCTTTCCAATGAGTCATATCTTTTGAAGAGTACGATTTAAACCCGCAAAACGGTGCTGAATTATTTTGCCATTCAAAACCACAATCATAACTTGTACCGTAGAGATAGTAGATTCCGTCAAAATATGCGATCATACCATCGTGGGCATCCACAGCATCACCTCGGTTGTCAAATTTCGTAATCTGCTCCCCGGTTGTTGTAAAATTCCTGATTTGGGCATCCACTGAGATGATCCAAAAGGATGTGACCAGGGGTAGCACGATTCTGTTCCTGACAGAGGATGTCCAATTCATATTAGTGTTTTGACAATTGTTCGCTGCAATGAAGGCATCAAAAGGCTGCGACACTATATCCAATTTGACAAGATATATGCACTTTTTGCTCATTTATCCTGTCACAAATACAAAGGACAAATTTACAATGGGTGCTAAATGCAATTTCATCCTTCTCAGCATTTTTCCAACCTAGTTGCTGAAAGGCGACGCCTCCACTGTGCTCTCAGATCCACACAGTAAGGTCTTATCCGAATCGATGGCCAAAAAGATTTTCGGCAATGAAGAGCCGTTAGGTCAACATGTTCAAATGCCCAATGACGCTGATCGTGAAACCGATTGTGTTATAACCGACATCATGAAGGACTTGCCACCGAATTCGCACTTCCATGCCAACTTTGTGGTACCACTCATCTACGAATGGAGTCAGCACACCGAATGGAGCCAGGATTTTCTGGATACTTTCATAACGCTTGAGAACGGAACGGAGCACAAACTTTCAAGCAACCGTCTTAATGAAGTGTATCGAAAAATGGCGCAAGCACATACGCAGGTCATCGGTGGCAAAAACTTTTCACAAGTGCCTTCGAAACAATCAAAGCCTCACCGGTTATCATGTTTAACAAGCATATGGAGACCTCACCCACCTTTTTCACGAACCGTATCTTTGTATGGGTCGCCATTGTCGCTGTAATGCTAGTCTTGGGGTTTATGGCGATCAAAATGGCCAACGAGACGTCGCGGAATTAATTGAAAATGCACCTGGGTAAACCTATCACTCTATCAACGAATTGATTTGTGACAAGAGAGAAATATTATTCAGGCCCTACCCGCCGTACATTCTTATTATCACAAGTGGTGGCCGTTGTGCCGCAGCTTGTCCCTTTACTTTAACAATAACGCTATATTCCCCAGCGAGAGGGAACGGAATAAGTACATTCAACTGGTTCGATGTCGATGAAACAAGAGTAGTAGCCAATCCATCAATAATTACCTCATTCTCCTCATTAACAGTACTGAAGTTGTTCCCATTTACAACAAATGACACTGCCGGGGCCTTATCTTTTTCAAGCAATACTTTTGGGTTAATCGTGAACACTTCTGGGACAGGCCCTGCTGCCTCAACGACGAAGGATCGCTGCTCTAAACCCAGCACGAGTTTTTACTTTCACGACAACGGATACGGTACCTGGAGTGAGATCCGGGGGAACTAATACCTCCAATAGAGTCTCCGTAGCTTTCTTTACTACAGCGAACTTATCACCGAATAAAACTACATTATCCGCCATCACCGCACTGAAATGCTTGCCCGTTATTTTAATTAAGGTGTATGGTGATCCAGACGTTGGCGCAAACGCTTCAATTCTGGGTAACGGCTTTTCTACCGTAAAAATAAACTGTTTCGATGCAGCTTTACTTTTTACTTTTAGCGCAACTGAAACCTCTCCCGGAGGAAGTTGGGGAACTTCAACTTTCATTTCCGTTGAATTAACTTCCTTGATTGTAGCCGATTTACCATTAAAAGTAACCTCGTTTTCGGTTGGGTTTGTATCAAAATATTTTCCTGTTATAGTGACAATACTTAAAGAAGGAGCGGACGACGGTGTGATAGCCGATAAGTCCGGCGTTGGCTGTTCTACTGTATAGATGAGCGGGTTGCCGGCCGTCTTACCTTTGACTTTTACGATAACTGTAACGGGACCAATATCCACATTTTCCGGAATCTTTATGTCCAGTTGCAAAGCCGTAGCTTTGATAAGCGTTGCACTCTTACCATTAAATAAGATTTCATTTTCTGTACTGCTCGCACTAAAGTTGTTACCAGAAATGGTAGCTGTCGAACCTGGTAGTCCAGACAATGGTGAGATTCCGGACACCGAACTCGTAGGCGGCTCTTTATTTTCCTCATCGCAAGAGGTTATAGTGAAAGTTATCGTTAAAATGGCTATTAAAGCGTATTCTAATCCGGAAGACAAAATTTGTGGCCGACGCATCTTGGATATTTTTGTTTATCTCAAAATTGACACGTTTCGTTTTAGGTTACAATAACTCTTTTGGGTCATTTCAATAACGCACTATGATATACAACTATTCCAAAATCGCTTTTCGGTCAGTTAGTAGCAAAGTTTTATCACCGCCTTTTCAGTATCGTTCAATATGTAAGTTTCGAGGTGAGCTACGACCGATTTCATAATGAAGAGCCGCTGAATAGCAACTGTCGCAGCAGACAACACCAGCCTTAGAAATGCAATACTTTGCGGATGCCAATCTTTTTACCGCCGCATGAGAATTAGCCTCGTTCGACTTTGCCGCGAATCTGAAGTTTATTTTCAATTTTTGGAACCAGGTTTAAACCACGTCAGGGCGTTGCTCCCGTGTACAGCGCCAGGCGAAAAAATCAAATAAATCTGAGCTGCTGACATACAGCTGTCAGTAGGGTTGAATATTTTTAGAAAACCAATCAAACATCCGTCCGATGGAAAAGAGAACAATTTTCTTATATGTTTTGGATACACTAGCTGACTGGGAGCCAGGATATGCGATTTCAGAACTAAATTCAAAACGCTATTTTAAAAAAGATGCGCCCGCTTACTTCATAAAAACCCTGGCTGCGAACAAACATTCTATTACTACTATGGGAGGAATAAAGATAATTCCGGACGCGGTAGTCGGTGAATTTGAAATCGATGAGACAGAAATGTTGATTCTCCCAGGAAGTGAGGAATGGGAAAATGTAAAGCATGCAACTGTTTTAGATTTAGCTGAAAATCTATTGAACAAAGGGAAAACTGTAGCGGCCATCTGTGGAGGAACATCGGCACTGGCCGACAGAGGTCTTTTAGATAATTTCAAACATACAAGTAACGATCTAGGCTACCTTCAACATACTTGTAAGCATTACAATGGAAGTGAAAATTACCAAGCCGTGCCTGCTGTAACTGATAGGAATCTAATTACTGCATCTTCTGTAGGTGCTTTGGAATTCGCACGTGAGATTTTTAAAAAGCTTGGTGTTTTCAGTACTCCTACTTTAGAGGCATGGTATCAGCTCTTCAATACGAAAAAACCTCAATACTTTACCGAGTTAATGGACTCCGTGAATCAATAAATTAAATGGTTTGGATTTCCATTTCGTTTTGTAAAGAAACCTTCCAATCGGCCGGTATAAACCTATTTAAGTGTAAATTTCCATCGTAGAAGCAATTTTTCTTATGTTAATGGAGCCTGCTAAAGGGCTGAAGAAAAACACAAGGGTAAACACACACCCGTTTCATGAATCCTATAAATTGCTATCATGGCAGCAATAGTACTACCACAACAGTCAACCCCATCAGCGTTTTTTACGCATTGATTTTATTTTTCATGGATAAAACCAAACGTGAATGCCTAGCCTATGGGAATTCGCCATTAGCAGCGACTATCAGCGCTGTCTTGAACGGATAGCTAAACTACTAAGCGCTGCACCGGTAAGTCCAAGGACGATAGCCACGATTGCTCCGGCTTTTCCTCCGCCAGTGCCGAAACCACCAGCGCTTTCTGTTACGTGTACTACGCTGAAAACCACAGCGGCCAGTCCCGACACGAGCGCTGCAATGGGCCACGTCCTGGCACCATTAGTATTGGATTTAGCATGAACCTTTGTCCTCCATCCTATGATCAGACTCAGTAAACCAAGCACCCCACCCACAAGAGACTTTGCTCTACCTGGTGTAAGACCAGAAACGTAAGTAGTTGTTCCCTCGGTTTGGCTTGATGTTAATTCCGTGGAATCTCCTTGATCATTCTGTGCGAATACGTCGCCCGCAGTTAAAAATGAAAATACAATAGAGAAACAAGCAGATAAGATAACTGAAATTGATCTTCTCATATTTTTGATTAGAGTTTTTAAGAGTGTGTATTTAAGATCAGGTCTAACGTTTAGCCTCAACCAGTTCGATAAGATTGCCTGAAGGGTCGAGCAAGAGAATCTGTTTTCCTCCATTGCCCATCAATAACTCATTGCGAAACTTTGCTTTCTTACTAACCAAGTACCCTATGCCTGATGCAAGGTCGGCCGTCTGTAATTGAAACCTATTCCATCCACCTGGGGCGGGGATAGCACCATCTGACATAGATTGTCCGGCGGCACCGGCTCCTGGCTCATTTAGCAAGAGACGTATATTGCCTCTTGATAGCATCGCAAAACCACTTTGTGGGTTCATGATAATTTCAAATCCAAGCAGCTGCGTGTAAAACGTTATGCATGAAGCTACATCGTTGGCGATATACCGAACCGTTACCACTTCTTCATTTAAAAAATAATTTTCCATAGTTGCAACGTTTGAACCACACACTCTTAAACGAATAAAGCCTCGCAGCGACAATGATACCCCATGACATTTTCGAACTCGATTGCCAAAAACGGTAGCACCTTTCGGTTCATCGTCATCATTGCTTCACCGATTTTCTAACACAAAAAAACGAATGGGGAAATACAAATTCTTGGAAAATTGCGACATTCTAGCCTATAAAGTCGCGGGAAACACGATCCTCTATTCCCCCTGCGTAATTTGTAAAATATTCCCGGGGGCTGTAGCCAGAAAATTTTTTGAATTCATTCGTAAGGTGGGACTGATCATAATAACCATTATCAATTGCAATTTGAGCAAGTGGTTTCCGTATTTGGTCTATTTCCCTCAATACGTTTTTGAAACGGACGATACTAAAAAAGTCTTTCGGACTTAACCCGGAAAAGTCGTTAAACTTCCTTTCAAATTGCCTTCGCGACAGATTGCAATCATGGGCAAAAGAAGCGATTGAAAGAAGATTGTTATTGTCCACCACAGACTTAATTTGCAGCATAAAAGTCTGATCATGACGCTGGATTGCCCTCACCCTTTCAAGAAAGAAGTTTGAAACAATCTGAACACGTTGCTCAGCGGTTTTGGCTAGCATAATTTGCTCTTCAAGTATTTTACCTTTAATGCCCCAAAGTGTCTCACTTTTTACCATTTCGTTGGACACGTCGTTAGCCGGTAAGTTAAAAAGTATCTTGAGCGTGTACGGATAAAGATAAACCCCAAACAAACTAAAGTCCCTTTTGGCCTTGAACTGTCTGAATTTTTGAGCCTGTCCAAAAACCCCAGACGCAAATGTTCTTCCTTCGTCTCCGTCCAGTGAGCTGATTGAAAAACCACCCTTACAATAAAATATAAGTTCGACACAATTGTCCGGTAGGGCGCGGTGAATGAAAGGATCAAGAGCACCCACCTGTGCTTCTAGGCTCCAAAAGAATCGCACAAATTGAGCAAGAACTCCGTGTGGCTTGTGCATCCTATATTGTATCATTTGGTCAATCAAATTTTAGACGCCTATGGTATGAGCTTTTTCCCTACAGTTTAATATGTTCTCTTAAAGATATTTATTTTTCGGCTTGTCGTTAAGGAGGGCGATGATAAATGCAGTTCCTGTGAATGCGAGTGCATCCGCCGCGCCTACTACTTCATTTCCCTTAAATACAATTGGATCTGCAATGGCCCGGGAATGTGAAGAAAAATGAACGACAGTAGGATCACAACACCGAGCAGAAAGGGAACCGTCTCCTATGGCAAATTCAGCATGTCCCAGCTGAAAGTAAATTACGACTACATCATCCCCATTTCCG
Source organism: Chryseolinea sp. (assembly GCA_037720155.1). Lineage (GTDB taxonomy): Bacteria > Bacteroidota > Bacteroidia > Cytophagales > Cyclobacteriaceae > Chryseolinea. The sequence continues at coordinate 375,797 of JBBJMI010000003.1, forward strand.
ATTCATTTAATTTTAATCCAGGGTTATCAGTAGGTATCTCTATGGGAAAAGAGACATTTACTACACCGATGTATTTTATTTGACAACCGAATGTTCTGAATTTATCGGCTGGGGTCTGCTGAGCGCCCGCACGGGTTTTGAGTTTAAGATAGGCGATCATTTCAGTCTTGAACCGCATCGTACCTATAATTTTATCGTCCAGCACAGAAGTACGGATCAAGGGTCGATCGATTACAACGAAGATTATCATTTCCTTTCTCCTGAACTATCGTTAAACCTTATTTTTTAGTATGAAACCGTTTTTGAAATGTGAAGCATTCGCTTTCGTTGCTCTGTTGCTGATCATCACATCGTGTAGCGACTCACCATTTCTCACAAAAGGAATGGAATAGGAATTAGGATCGTCAGATATTCTTACAAAAGTGCTTGAAGATTATCATAGCAATACGCCCATCTATGTAGACTGGGTGGAGTGAGATGGATCTGGCTAAACTGACTGGCTAGTAATTCCCTTGTCAGTGATTTAAGTAGATATTCCCTTCGGGATGCGCGCCGTCGATGATAGACGGCTACAAAATTTTGCTAACGACGAGTGGACAAATGCGAACCGTTTCCGAACAGAGGTTTGCATAACCTTTTGAAAATCGACTTCCTCTACCCTACAGGTAGCATCGAGCAAAAAAAATGTGATGGGTTCGATGTGCCCCGAAAAATTGGCTTTTGACGGAAGCGCACGTCGAACCGCTCGAGTGAGGCGGCGCCGTTTATTTATTTTATTCACGGCGATTTAAAAGCACAAAAAAGCGGACATCGGAAGAAATTTCCAATTGTCCGCTGGGGAGGTCTCGAGCGGATTCGAACCGCTGTACAAGCTTTTGCAGAGCTCTGCCTAACCACTCGGCCACGAGACCTTAAAAGAAAGGTGGCCAATCACCGGCCACCTTTCAACTGTAAAACTAAGATTTATAAACTATTCACCTTTGTTATCACCAGTCATTTTTTCTTTCAAAGCACTAAGTGCCTCAAGATCACCCAATGTGGATTTCTCTGACTGTTGATTAATAGATTGAACAGTGTTGCCTTTCGCAGGAACAGGCTTCTTCTTCGCAGCACCACCAGCTCCGGCAGCAGGACGATCGTCCTCTGAAGACCAGGTTGCCTTGTGTGAAAGCACGATACGTCGGTCATCCTTAGAGAATTCAAGGACTTTGAAGTCCAGTGACTCTCCAACGTCAGCCTTGGCGTTGTCCTCACGCTGCAGATTTTTCACTGCAACGAAACCCTCGATGCCGTAAGGCAGCTCAAGTACCGCACCCTTATCATTCTTGTTGATAATGGTTCCTTTATGCGAAGATCCAATCGTGAAAATCGTCTCAAACGTATCCCATGGATTTTCTTCCATGTGTTTGTGACTCAGGGCAAGCCTGCGGTTTGACGCGTCAAGCTCGAGTACCTGTACTTCCATGGTATCGCCAACCTTCACAAATTCAGAAGGGTGTTTAATCTTCTTCGTCCAGCTAAGGTCTGATACGTGGACAAGTCCATCGATACCTTCTTCCAACTCGATAAATAATCCGAAGTTAGTCAGGTTGCGTACGATACCCTTGTGGCGTGTACCCACAGCGTATTTAGAAAGCACATCCTGCCTTGTCCATGGATCTTCAGTAAGTTGTTTGATGCCAAGTGACATTTTTCGCTCATCGCGATCCAACGTCAACACTACAGCTTGAACCTCATCACTGATTTTCATGAAATCCTGTGGATTGCGCAAATGTTGAGACCAGCTCATTTCGCTTACGTGAATCAACCCTTCTACTCCAGGTTGCAGTTCGAGGAACGCGCCGTAGTCGGCAACATTCACGATTCTACCTTTCACTTTTGAACCTAATTGAATCTCCGTAGAGAGTGCATCCCAAGGATGAGGCGTAAGTTGCTTCATACCCAGTGATATTCTCTTCTTATCGCCATCGAAGTCAAGTACAACAACCTTAACCGTCTGGTCAAGTTTAAGTACTTCTTCAGGATGGTTGATACGTCCCCAGCTGATGTCCGTGATGTGCAGTAATCCGTCTACGCCACCAAGGTCGATGAATACACCGAAATTGGTCATGTTCTTGATCACGCCTTCCAGCACCTGGCCTTTTTCAAGGTTCGTCAGGATAACTGCTTTCTGCTGCTCGAGATCTTTCTCAATCAATACCTTATGAGATACAACAACGTTGTCGTTGGTGTAGTTGATCTTCACAACCTTAACTTCAATAGACTTGTTTACATAGATATCGAAGTCGCGTATCGGTTTCACATCGATCTGTGAACCGGGAAGGAAGGCTTCGATGCCGAATACATCGACAATAAGACCACCTTTTGTTCTGCGCTTAACAAAACCTTCGATGACCTGATCTTTGTCCAATGCTGTCTGAACGTATTCCCAGCCTTTAACGAGCTTCGCTTTTCTGCGGCTCAGCACCAGCTGGCCCATCGCGTCTTCGCGTTCTTCTATAAAAAGATCAACCACATCGCCGATCTTCAGGTTGGTCATCTCTTTAAATTCCGCCAGGGGAACGAGGCCATCTGATTTGAATCCAATGTTAAGAATTACATCGCGGTCGTTGATGCCAACTACCGTTCCCTTTACTACTTCGCCGCTATCGACTGAAGTAACTGTACCCGAGTACATTTTTTCAAATTCCGCGCGCTTGTCTTTTGAGTAGCCTTCACCAAAGCCTTTGGTGTCGAACGCATCAAAATCAAATTCGCCGGGGATCTGCTTTTCGTACTTCGCTTTTTTTAGCTCTGAAACCGGGATGGCTTCAGTGGTGATTTCCTCTTTTTGGAGGGATTTGATTTCAGCGAGAGGATCTTCTTCGTCGATGTCGATTTTTTCCTCTTTTACCTTCTTGGCAGCTGCCTTGGGGTCTTCAGAAGTCCCGGTGGGCTTTCTAGGTCTTTCACCTGGTTTTGAAACTTTAGCCATAAAATGCCCTTTTTACATGTATCTGTCGGGCTTGCCAGACACAAATTTGTTTAAAAATCCGCCGTAAAATGTCGTAGACGGCCCGCTTACCCAAGCAGGGGCGCAAAAATACGAAGAATTTTCAATTTGTATCTACGATGGACGTGCAGAATACCAGGGCTAAGGGATGTCCTCCACCTGCAGAGTTCCCATCGCGTAGCTAATGAGTATCTTTTGGAACATCAGCGTGTAGGTGGCTGTCTGAAAGTCGCCCTGGGCCCTGACATATGCCTGACTTACCGTGGAAAGCTGAACAATATTCGAAATACCGAGGTCATACCTTTCCTTTTCCATGTTATAGGCAAATTCGGATGCCTTCAATTGGGCCTGCGATGTAAAGTAAGTTGTTTTAGCATCATTGAAATTCTGGTATGCGAGCACAACATCGCTTTTCACGGTTACTTCAGCATTCTTTTTAGCGAGGGTTGCGTTGTTATAATTAACTCTTGCTAATGCAGTTTGTGCTCGATATGTAAAGGAATTAAAGATTGGGATATTAATGCTGAGTCCATAGCTTAATGCGATGTTATCCTTCGTAAACTGATCTTTGAAAGATCTGTTATCCTCCCCTTTCACATAATTATAACGCGAACCATATGAAACGCCAGCATAAATAGAAGGAAAGTAATATCCCTTTCGCGCAGAATAGCTTGCGCGTGCACCCTTCTCGGCATAACCCGCTTGCTTCAAATCGCTTCTGCGATCTATTGCGGTAGAAACCATAACGTCATACGTTGTAGAATCTGCGATTAGCATATTTATATCCCAATCAACCTGATCAACTTCTATATAGACGCCCGGGTCTGTTTGCAAGGTAATGGACAATGCGGCGATGTCATTCTTCAACTTGTTCCTCGATTGAACTAATGCGAGCTCTGCATTTCGCCATAAATACTCCTGATTGTAAACATCACCCTCAGCTTTCGCCCCGAGATCAGCTTGCTCCTTAATTTGATCGTAAGTAACCTTTTGCACGCGAACATTCTCTTCATTAACCTTAACAAGTTGCTGGTCAAGCAAGCATTGAAGATATTGGCTGGACACCTTCGCGATCACGTCCTGATTAGACCTAACCACCTTATGTAGCTGTGCTTCGTTGTTACTGCTCGCAGCACGGAACTGGTTCATAAAAGTGAAGCCGCTGAATAACGGCATATTGGCGTTAATAGACCCACCGACATAATCGAAAATACCATTAACTACCGTTAAATCATTTGGATTGAATGTGTTTCCATCGGTGCGGTAGACGTTTCCCTGACCATAAACGCTGGGTCCGAGTTGCAACAAAGACGAAGTTTTATTGACTTGCGTATATTCCAATTGGTTTCGTTCCTGGTTAACAGTCACATTGTTTTCAATGCCTAACCGGACCGCTTCCTTAAACGAAAGCTTAACAACTTTATCCTGACCAAGGCTTACACAGAACGAACACACCAACAACCCGAGCAATAAGAATTTTTTAGAACGCATATAAATCAAGCTTCAACAGTTACTTTTTCGTCCGCAACGATAGCGCCATCCGCCACCCTGATGATACGCTTACCAAAGCGCGCATTCTCCTCAGAGTGTGTTACCTGGATAATGGTAATTCCCTCCTCATTCAATTTTTTAAAGATCTCCATGATAGATCTTCCCTGGTCAGAGTGGAGATTTCCAGTCGGCTCATCTGCCAGCAATAATTTCGGCTGACCAACAATTGCACGCGCGATACCGACCAATTGCTGTTGGCCACCGCTGAGTTGCTCAGGAAAAAGATCCTTCTTGGCAACCATGTTGAAACGGTCAAGCATTTCCGCAACCATGCTCTTGCGCTGGGCGCTGCTCACGCCCTTATAAAGCAAAGGCGTTTCGATATTTTCGTAAACAGTCAATTCGTCGATTAGGTGGTATGCCTGAAATATGAAACCGATGTAGTTTTTGTGCATGTCCGACTTATGCTTCTCTTTCATTTTATGCACGGGCTCGTCAAAGAAGTAATACTCCCCTGCCGATGGTTCATCCAACATCCCAATGATGTTCATAAGCGTTGATTTTCCCGCACCGCTTGGGCCCATGATGGTCAGAAATTCACCCTGGTTAACTTCGAGGTTGGCGCCCTTTAATACAAAAGTTCGCTGGAAACGAGAATCCACGAACTTGTCAATATCCTGTAATTTTATCATGAATTAGTTTGTTAGCAAGAGATTTGAATCCCCCTGGATGGCCTTAAAGCCAACAATAATGCCAAGGGGGACAGGTGCTTAGAGTGCTTGAAATTGAGTTTGGGAACATGTAGTTCGTCCGATTGTGCAAATAGGTGTCCTATTCCGGACGCTGGCAATTTAGAAAAGAATTGGGTAAAGAATAACGTCTACACGTCGGTTCATTTCCATTCCCTGGTATGACCTATTACTATAAACGGGATTATCAAGGCCCCAGTCTTTGATGCTGATCTTGCGTTCAGGTACTTCTTTTTGTAAGAGTATCTGTTGAACTGCCTCGCTGCGCATCTTCGACAGCCATTCGTTGTATTCCTTTCCACCAATGGGATCTGTATGACTAATCAGATAGATGTCGTATTTGTCGAGCAGGTTGGGAATCGAGTCTAACCAAAAGTATAGCTGTTCAATTTGCAGCTCATCCACATAATAACTGCCTCCGCCAAAATATATACTCTTTCGTATCTCATCCTGATGCTGGGCATAGGCTGCCATCGAGCAGATTGATATGAACACTATCAGCAGAACGCGTTTCATATATGAAATATAAGCATCAATGGATTGGGAATCCATTACATGGAGAAGTATTTGACGGTGCGCCTCTACGACTCCGCCAACATCGCCATCAAATCTTCGAGCGTATTTGCCTCGCGCACGGGTTTGTCCTTTCGCCACCGGGCGATGCGGGGAAAACGCAGCGCGACCCCGGACTTATGACGACCCGACTTTGCAATTCCTTCAAAGGCGATTTCAAACACAAGCTCTGGCGCAACACTGCGTACGGGCCCAAATTTTTCAATGGTGTGTTGCCGGATCCAACGGTCTACCTCCCGTATCTCCGCATCGGTGAGGCCACTGTATGCTTTCGTAAAGGGCACGAGCTGGTCGCCGCTCCAAACCGCAAAGGTATAATCAGTATATAAATTCGCGCGGCGTCCATGGCCGCTCATGGCATAGATCATCACGGCGTCGATGGTGCGCGGATCTATTTTCCATTTCCACCAATCACCCCGTCGGCGGCCGTCGCGGTAAATTGAATCTTTGCGCTTAAGCATAATACCCTCGCTGAGCAGCTCGCGTGCACGACCCCGTTCACTTCGCAATTCCTCCCACGTATTAAAGGATATAACCGGCGATAATATCAAAGCCGGGTGTCCCGCGCCACAAATCTCCACCAGCTTGCTTCGCCGCTCGTCCATTCGCCAATGACGGATATCCACTCCTTCATACTCGACAATATCATATACCATGAAAGCGACTGGCGCATCCTTCAAAATCTTTGGGCTTAGAACCTTTCTTCCTATCCTTGTCTGTAGCACATTAAACGTTAGCGGCTCGCCATCTCTGAAAGGCAATATCTCTCCATCCAGCACTACTCCATCGGGAAGCACGTCTAAAAATGAAGCATACTCTGGATACTTGTCTGTGACGAGTTCTTCGCCACGAGACCAGACAAACAATGTGTTGTTTCGCACAATTACCTGCCCGCGAATACCATCCCACTTCCACTCTGCTTGCCAGTCCCCGGGATCGCCAAGTGTCTCAACATCTTCTTCCAGTGCATAGGCAAGATAAAACGGATACGGCCTTGAGTGATCCTGCGTCTCCTCCGACAACACCAACTCGCTGTATGTATTTTCCACTGGCGACCAGTTGCCCATCAACCGGTGGGCTACAATATTTTCTTTTACTCCCGCGTGCTGGGCGAGGGCCTTGACCATCAACAGTTGAGATACGCCGATTCGGAAGCTGCCGGTAATGAGCTTATTGAATACAAAACGGTCTGCTGCATCAAGCTTCATCCAAGCCATTAAAATTTGTTCACGTTTCGCTTCGATAGAAAGCGTTTCCAGATCCTTAATAAAATTTATCCAGTATGTTAACGTATGATCAGATGTATCCGTTGGTGCGGGTAGCACCAACGTTATCGTCTCTGCAAGATCGCCTACAACGTGGTATGATTCTTCGAAAAGCCATCCAGGCAACGCCGAGAGTTCTGTGGCCCAGGTTGCAAGTAAAGTAGCGTTAACGGTTCGTTTTGGGCGACGGTGTGAAAGTATCGCGATCGCCCAAAGTTTATCCCCGTCTGCGGCGTTTTCGAAATAGTAAATCAGCGCCTTGATCTTATCAAGCGTTTTCGTTGTTTGCTCCAACGCCGTAAAAAGCTGAGAAAATCGTTTCATGCTGTTTCGGTCTTGGCATCTTCAATACTTGATTCCGCAATTTCAGCGAGCTCACCCTCGTATTGTGTTTTTACTTCTCCTGCCTCTAGTCCACGGCTTCTTAGCCAGCGCGCAAATATTTCCGTGTAGCCATGCGTTACGAAAACCCGCTCGGCACCAGTGGCCGCAACGGCCTCGTTAAGCGCAGGCCAGTCTGCATGATCAGAAAGGATAAATCCGCGGTCCGCACCCCGTCTTCTTCGCGCTCCACGTAAACCCATCCACCCGGAAGCGATGCCCAAAGAGTAGGGATCAAATCGTCTCAGCCACGGTGTGCCGAGGGCAGACGGAGGACACACTACCAGTGCACCTTCGAATTCCTTTTTCTTCATTTCTGCAGAAACGTAAGTAGTAGGTGGCAGATCCATTGGCGTATTTCTAAACAACGCCGTAACCGAGTTGATTGCACCGTGAACAAAGATGTTGCCTATGGTCCGATCGACATTTCTAAGGAGGCGCTGGCTTTTTCCCAATGCATAACCAGTGAGCACCGATACCTTGCCCTCTGATTGATTTTTGCGCCACCACTGATTAATCTCGGCAAACACCTCTGCCTGTGGTTTCCAGGTATAAACCGGAAGTCCGAATGTACTTTCGGTTATAAATGTATCACATCGAACGGATTCGAATGGCTCGGAAATGCCATCTGGCTCAAGCTTATAGTCGCCACTGAACACCCAAACTTCTCCTTGATATTCAACACGTATTTGGGCAGATCCCGGGATGTGACCTGCGGGATGAAATGAAAAATTAACACCATTGATCGTCACCTTCTGATTGAACGCAACGGTTTCCAGATTGTCAGTAAGGTAAAGGCGATGTCTTATCACGGGCGCTGCCGCTTCTGTACAGAGATAATGTTGATGTCCCCATCTTGCGTGATCCCCATGTCCGTGGGTTATCAAAGCCCGCTTTACCGGTTTCCACGGATCAAGGTGGACGTCTGCCTGTGGGCAATAAATGCCATCAGCTGTAAATTCTAGTAAGGCCATACGTTTCATTGAAATCATTAACAAACAAAACCGGAAGCAGCTTTATTTGTTCGAACGGTACGGGACAATTATTGTGCCTCCGCTGGTATCTGCGTATTTACTGATTGTGCTTGCGCTGCACGTCTTTGGGAATGACACAATCTGATGACCGACGTGTATCCGCAAGGTGGAATATTTTCCAACCATTGCTACCATGATAAAGTTGAAATGCATCAACCCCACAATGACTGAACTTATTCCCGACGTAAAAAGCGTAGTCGCACCAGACCTGCGCGAATTCGCCATCGACCGAGATTTCAAGATCCCAAATCTCCTCGTTGAAGGCATTTGGATGCGGCGTCCCAACCGATTTCAGAAATGCAGCAATAGAAGTTTCCCGGGTTAGCGCGGACTTGCCATCTGCTCCCCGCGAAATGGTGGCGAGCGTCACCTGGTGAGAGAACACGCTGTGTACCATGGCACTGTCGCCTTGTCGCATGCCGGTGAAGAGTTGCTCAATAACAGCTGAGATCGCCTTTTCATCAGTTGACTTTTGCGCATGAAGTGACGTGCAAATTGTTACCGGGATAAGCAGTGGTATTAAGAAATATCGAATATCCATACAGCCTGAATTAAGTTGACGAAGGCGCCTCTGTCGAAATTGATTTATCAATGCTAATATGGAGAAAGTTATTAATTTTAGACGCCTCATATCGCAAACATGCTCTCAAAATCCCTTCCTGCAATCATCATCGGCATCCTGCTTACCCTTTCCGTTGCAGGCCAGCAATTGGACAGCCTGAATGCAGTACTGGACACCGCGAAAAATGACCGGAAAGTAAAAACACTGAATGAGCTGTTTGGCGCTCATGTGGACCGCGATCCGGTTAAAGCGCTGGGCTATGCGCGCGAAGCGCTCAACCTCGCCACAGAAATTGACGACAAGAAAGGCATGGGCGCATCTTATAATAACCTTGGGGTGATATACCGTAACCAGGGTGCGTTGGACAAAGCTCTTGATTATTACATAACCTCTCTCAAGATTTATGAATCATTGAATCATAAATTGGGAATCGCTACAACTAAGAATAATATATCCACCATCTATTCTATCAAGAAGGATTTCCCCGAGGCGATGAAATACCTTGAAGACTCTTACAACCTGTTTCTGGAACTGGAGGATCAACGCAAGATCATCGGATCTCTGAACAACCTGGGGATTTTGAATACTGAGATTCAGCTGAACGATAAGGCTATGAAATATTTTCTGGAGGCTACTGCCCGCAGTGAAAAGATTGGGATGAAATTCGCTGACCCTTACAGCAATGTTGGCAACATCTTTTACAATCAGGAGAACTACCAACGGGCTGTTGAGTTCTATGAGAAAGCGTTGTCCATTCAACGCGAGAATAGTGACAAGATGGGAATTTTGAACGTCGCGACGAACCTTGGCATCACCTACGCGAAAGCCAAGCAACCGGCGCCTGCGAAGTTATACCTTGACGAAGCACTAGCCTTATGTACAGAAATGCAGGCTTACTCTGTGCTACCGGCGATTTATAAAGCAATTGCTGCGAACGCTGCGAATCAAAACAATTATAAAAAAGCGTATGATATGCAGATAAAGTATGACGACGCACGTGAAAAGATTTATGGGGAAGAGAGCAGTCGAAACATTGCGCAGATGGAGATGGTCATTAACTTTCAAGAGAAGGAAAAAGAATATGATCTGCTGCGTCAGCAGAGTGCGATCGACAGCCTCGAGCTGCGCAACAACCGGCTGGTGATACTTATAACAATCCTTGGCGTTCTTGCCGTTCTTGGAGGGTTGAATTTCTATTATATCAATAAGAAAAAATCGCTGGCGATGCGGAAGCAAATGGCCAGGAAGAAGAATTAGACTTCATTCTTCGAGACATTTTCGAACGGGCGCCTGTCGCCACTGGTGCTGAAAGGCAGACCTTCGGTGATGTGTCAGACCTTCGGCCCTACAAGCCCGCGGATGAATATAACCCGCCGTAACCCAGGCCTGCGCTGCGCTTGTGCCTGGGTTAACAGAATGTCAGGCTTTCGGCCCTGCGCGACGGAAAACAGGCAAGATCGATCTTAAATGCAGCGACTTTGACGGTGGGGCTTGAAATTGGAATTTTGGCCACTAGATCTTGAGCGAGAATGTGCCACACCGAATGCCGAACTTGTACGGAAGGCTGTGTGCTGAAAGGCAGACCTTCGGTGATGTGTCAGATCTTTGGCCCTCCGTCTTCCGATCCTCCGTTATACGGTACTCAGGCCTTCGCTGCGCTTGTGCTGGGTTCGGCACATGACGATGCATCGGTATAGAACAGGGCCGAAGGTCTCACACAATAAGCAAAGCTTGCAAAAAGTGTTGAATCCCGATGACCCGCCTGCGAAAATGACGCAGCACCCAGGGCCGAGGGCCCGACATTCTCTTAGCCCAGGCACAAGCGCAGCGCGGGCCTGGGTACGGCAGAAGCCGATGAATCGGTATATACAGGGCTGAAGGCCCGACACATGACTGAAGGTCTGCCTTTCAGCGCCTTCTGGGACTCGCCCGCCGGGAAGCTGCGCACAAGCTCAACCTACCAACCCAACTTTTACCGAAAATACCTTTCACAAACGATACGGGCGACCTACATTTGCTTCAAACCAGAAAAGAATGTTTCATCAATTTATAGGCGACGGCGCCAATGTATTTATCGCCATCGCCGCAGTAATTATAGGATTCGCTGCCGCCCTTGGATTCGTTAATTTTAAGAAAACCACCAGAGACGAAAAGAAGGATCATTAACTTCCAAACGTCATCCTCGAACCCGCAGCCTTGCTGAATGCGAGGCTTTTTTTATGTCAGTTTTTCTAATACGGCGAGGTATACCGGGCCTGCCACTCCTCCCATTTGGTTGTTTTGTAATGGCCTTCCCCAATAAATTGCGCAATGGGATGAAATTCATCCGCCTTTCTGTATCCTGCAAGCGGCTGGATCATGCGAAACTCTTCGTCAAGAAAAACTACAGTGGGATAACTCATTTTGTTGTTCATCAATGCTGCAGCAAGTTCATGGTATCCCTTGCTGCCACTGGGTACAAATTTGAAGGTCTTGCCGTCAAACAAAATATCCTCCTTTTGCTCACCATTAAATTTCACGGCGTAAAACTTTTCGTTTAAAAGTTTCGCAACGGCTGGGTCACTGAATGTATTCTTGTCCATTACTTTACACCATCCGCACCAATCAGTGTACACGTCGATGAACACCGGGCGTTTTTCACTTTTGGAATTTTTCAGCGCCTGTTCAAATGAGATCCACTTAACGCCTTCCTCTGCCGGAATGCTTGTCGTGTTAAAGGACGTCATAGACGTCAACATCAATACAAGTGCAGCTGCCAATGTGAAAAACATAAATCGTGCTATTGGTGTAGTTTTCATGTTATCTGAAAAACAAATATTAATACAAAGAGATTCTTCGAACGTAACCTTTATCTCGTGGCCTGGTAACATTCTACGCAAGAAAGCAACCAATGTTCAAAAGTGAACAACATGTCGCCCGAAATGTCGCCAGCCTGACCAAAAGCGGGGTTTTAAAACGATGGTATTGACTTGTCCGATGCCTTCGCGCGGAAGCACGCCTTAATCAATTTTCCGTTTTTTACGCGGTGCATCTTTAAGATCAAAGTAGTCCCGGTTGATGTTAAAACCCAGCGAGAAGCGATGACGGCTGATAGTGCTAATACTTTCTTCCGATAACGGTATGCTGTAACCGTAAAACAGGTTTGCAAATCCAAAAATCGAGAGGCCTATTTTTGGAGTAACCATGAAGGCCTGACGGTTTCCTCCCTCGCCATTGTAATTATGGTCAATGAAATAAGTGAAGTCAGCCGCGACGCCGACTAGCCCGGCCGTTATTTCATAGCCGATCTTTGGGCCGAGGAGCAGATTGCTGTCATCGATAAAAACATCAACTGACGAATACGGCCCGTGCGAAAGCAAGGTTAGCGGGTGCCTGTAGATGCTGTGGAGTTGGACGCCAACTTCTACAAATGCCCTATCCATCAAACCCACTCCTACCTTCGGTATTACTCTGGATCGGGTCCAATATCTTTCAAAGGGCGGATGGCTCACAGAATCCGCCTGGGCAAATAGTTCATACGCGTTCAGGATCAGCACCAGCACGACCGAAACACTACAAATTCTAACCCCTGTACGCATAGTAATGCAATATAACTTCAATAGCCCGCTTAATGGCCTGGTTTATTGGGAAAAATTCCCTGCTAAGGTCAGCATCAATCCCATGCAAGCGCATATAGAAATGATTCATGACCGGAATTTTTGCTCCTTCACTAACTTTCAATGCTGCGCTTTCGTATTGCCCCTTCTGGTCGCCTTTTATGATGGTACACGTTACAAGCTCTGCCTTATTATATTTATCAGTCCTTGCGGAATACCCGAAAAGTCTACAAATAAGGCCACGATGCTTGTATTCGGAACACAACCCTGTTCCGGCCTGTCCTGGATTTAATATGTCGCAGACAGGCGAATCAAACTTTAGCTTTTCCAGCCAGTCATAAGCACGGTCTTGTGTGTACAAAAAGTGTGCAAAAGGGATAAATTCCAAAATAGTGGCTTCAATATCTGCCTTGTAGCAGCATTTGCCACAACCGAACGCACATTTCAGCGTCGACCACGACTGGAATGCCTCGATCTCAGCATCCAATTGTTCGAATAGTGCTTCGACAGCCTTTACCTTCTCCAGCAACATGGGTCAAAGGTAGAGCCTTCCGGGCATTTCAAGACATTTGCTTATTCATAAACTTTTTCAGTCGTGCGATGGCCAGGGACGAAATTTTTGGTTTGAAGATGGTAGTCCAGCCTATCAACAGGCCGGTTAATCCAAATGCCTGTCGCGCCCAGCGCCAGAAGTCAAAAGTATCGTGGTGTGACACGATCAGTCCATCGCAAAATTGAAATCTCGCGTGTACTACGTTGTGGACCTTCTTTCCCGTCTGGGAAAATGTATACCACGCTTCTCAAACACACGAGCCATGTTGTTCATCGGCTATTATATGATCGTATACGATTCGGAGGTCAGATCAAGGGATTGCCGCAGGCAACCACCATTGCCGCAACGGCTACCAGAATGCCGATAATGATAATTATTCTCCTTGTCATCTACGATCGTTCTTTCGACAAATGAAAGCATGTGACGTGACAGCGCTATGTCAGCAGTAAGACAGCAGGAAGAAAAAATATTTATTTTACCTTTTGGAGATCCTGTTCTTCGAGAAACAGCAGATCCTTGAAGAGCCGTTGTGTGATGGTACCAGCCATACCGGCTCCAATGATGCGCCCGTCAACACTCTTTACCGGAACGATTCGCTTCGTGGTACTGGTGAGAAAAACTTCTTTTGCCTCGTATACTTCATTTCGGGTAACGTTCGCTTCTCTGATAACGTATTGATTTGCTGCTCCCAGCTTGATTATATTCTTCCGGGTGATGCCGTTGAGAATTCTGTCTCCCGGTGTGAGGATGACATCGTCATGCGTTACGATAAAGATATTGCACCTGGGAAATTCGGAAACGGTTTCACCCTGAAAGTAAAGGACATCTGCTGCGCCAGCAATTTTCAGATGATCAAGAATCCAAATACCCATGGAGTAGTTAATTGTCTTTGCTTCAGGGAACTCCCTCGAATAAGGATACGTAATTATGCTAACGCCCTCTGCAATCTGATCTGTCGAAGTAAGGGTTAATGAATGTTGCGTCAGGAGCAGGTTGGGACGTGCCGGCGTATATCCATCCTCAGAATAACCGCCTGTGAGTATCATTTTTATCCCGGACTGCCCAAGCGCATTCTTTTCTGTGAGTGTAGCGATGATGCTTCTGAGTTCGTTACGGGAATGTGGCATTGCGAGCTTCATGATCCTAGCAGAATTGAAGAATCTGTCCAGATGATCTTCGATAAAAAACGCGTGTTGGCCTTTGACCTTGAAAAAATCAAAGATTCCATAACCGCGTTGCAGCGCGAGATCACTGATGTTCAAAAACGCTGCCTCCTCGGTAACGAATTTATCGACAACGAAAGACCACATAATATTTAAAAAGTGAATTTATGGATGATCAAGCAGCGGCAGTTTAAAGAAATTATCAGGTTAACACAACCGAACAGCAAATGCGGCTAAGGCACTAGGGGTTGATGAGGGCGATAGAAGCTGAATAGTCTTTGATGATCTGTTCGTTCAAACGATAATTGTAGTTTCTACCCTCCTTTTCAGCGTCTATTAAACCAGCTTCCAGGAGGATTTTTACATGGTGGCTGATGGAAGGCTGGGTAAGGTCTATTACGTCCTGAATTTCAGAACACTGCCCGCAGCCCCCCCTTTTTGAGATGTATTGGAGAATTTTAAGCCGGTTGGTATCGCCCAGCGCCTTGGAAATCTTCTCAATCTGCTTGAGTGTTAAAACCATATAATATATAGATAAATATAAATAAATCTATGTGATATCAATACAACTATTTATGGATAAAAGTTTCGGTGCCTGGGGGTGAGTCTCGGTGCACTGAGCAAAAATGATACGCAAAATGCATTCCGGCCTCCCTAACCGGCCATCAGGTTATCTTTCCTACATTCTAAAAACTTTTTCCATCTGCTCTTGGCGACCGACTTTTAACATTGCAAAACTATCGTAATCGTAGCTTGCACTTAAATTGTGAACGGTTCAGGAAGATGAAGAATAGGATAAAATACGGCTTACAGACATTGATACTGCTTTCGTTCACCATTTTCCTTGGAATGTTGACGACCGCTTCCTACGGGCAGGGTGCAAAATTTAAGATAACCGGTAAGGTGCTGGATTCGCTTAGCAGCACACCCCTCGCGTTTGCCACGATAAGGGTCTTTGAGTTGCAGAGCAAAACACTTGTCGACGGAACCATTACCACGGAAACAGGCGAATTTTCGCTACAAGTTCCGGCCGGGAAGTACTTTGCTGAAATTGACTTCATCGGTTATGAATCTGCACGGCTTGCCGCCTTTGAACTATCAAAAGAACATCCGCACCACGAATTGGGCGGTATCCGCCTTGGCGATGCATCTAAAACACTCGACGAGGTGGTGGTACAGGCAGAAAAAAGCTCAATGGAGCTCTCGCTTGATAAAAGGATTTTCAACGTCGGTCAGGATTTAGCGAACGCAGGTGGATCTGCAAATGATATCCTCATGAACATCCCTTCTGTTTCGGTCGATCCGGAAGGTACGATCAAGCTCCGCGGAAGTGATAACGTCAGAATTTTAATTGATGGCAAACCATCGGGACTTGTAAGCTTTAAAGGCGGCGCCGGCTTACAGCAGCTGCAGGCCAGCATGATTGAACGTGTCGAAGTCATCACCAATCCCTCGGCGCGGTATGAGGCAGAGGGTATGGCTGGAATTATCAACATCATTCTGAAAAAAGAAAGAAACCAGGGCTTCAACGGCTCCTTCGATTTGATCACGGGTCATCCGGTGAATTATGGAGGTGCGGCTAACCTTAACTACAGGCATAAGAAGATCAATTTTTTCATAAACTATGCTATCGCCTATCGTGAGCAGCCAGGCGGTGGTACGCAATACCAGGAAGTATATGACCAGGGGCAGGTAAACGTCACACGGCAAAGTACCGATGGATATGTAACGGGCTTTAACAACAATATTCGCGGAGGACTTGACTTCTTCTTCAGCGAGAAAAGCATTCTGACAGGTTCATATCTATTCCGCAGAAGCGATGCCGGACGAATAACCAACATTCGCTATGAGGATTATCCGTCGCCCGATGCGCCAATGTCCAGCTTTACATTACGACGTCAGGATGAGGATGAGGTCGAACCCAATTCAGAATATTCGCTTATTTACAAGCGATCTTTTGCACAGAAGGGCCATGACCTGACGGGCGAAGTAAAGTATCTCGACAACTGGGAAAGCTCTAGTCAGCTTTTCACCCAGGGTACGTTTCAACCCGACGGTTCTCTCGATAATTCCACGATTGAAACTTCCGTTAATGATGAATCTGAAAAGCAATTTCTTATTCAATTCGATTACGTTAAGCCTATTGGCAAAGAAGGAAAATTCGAAGCGGGTGCACGAACCAGTTTTCGTGATATGGTGAATGATTATGTCGTGGCGCGACTCAACGAGGCGGGCGGCTACGATCCGCTTCCGGGTCTTGACAACGTGTTCGTGTATGATGAAAATATTCATGCTGTCTATGGCATCCTTGGAAACAAAACAAAGAAGGTTTCCTATCAGGCAGGATTGCGCACCGAATGGACAGACGTAAAAACAACGCTGGAGGAAACGAATGAGGTTAATCCCCGCAAATACGTAAATCTCTTCCCGAGCGCGCACGTCACATTAGAGCTTTCTAAAGAAAATGCACTGCAAGCGAGTTACAGTCGAAGAGTGAGAAGACCCTTTTACAATGATCTCAGTCCATTTATGACATTTTCCGATAGCCGGAATTTTTTCAGTGGCAACCCGGATCTAAATCCCGAGTTCAGCGATGTCTATGAGATTGGTCACATCAAGTATTTTGAACAGGGAACCTTGTCCTCGTCAATCTATTTCCGCGACACGGATGATAAGATCGAACGCATAAGATCTGTAGACCCTTCGACCGGTCTGGCTACCACGTTGCCTCTAAATCTAAATGGCGAAAAAGCATACGGTATTGAGTTCACCAGCGGACTTACACCTTACAAGTGGTGGAAGGCTGATCTGAGCTTTAATTTCTTTCATGCCGAAATAGATGGTAGCAATATTCAAGACGATTATCGCGCTACGACCTATAGCTGGTTCACACGCCTCACATCGAGGTTTACATTGCCGAAAGCCCTTGATTTTCAAATCAGGGCAAACTATGAAGCGCCTCAAAAAACTGCCCAAGGCGAACGCAAAGCCTTGTACTACGTCGATCTTTCGATGAGCAAGGATGTTCTTAAAGGAAGAGGGACAATTAATTTCAATGTGCTGGACGTATTCAACACACGTAGGATGCGGACCATTACGGAGAGTGCGACATTTTTTACCGAGAGCAACTACCAGTTCAGGCGAAGGCAGATTAATCTGACGTTCAGTTATCGCATCAGGCAAGCCAAGCAAGTTAAAAAAGCTTCTTCTGAAGAATAATGCATTGAATACACCATCAGATATGCATTGTATGATCTGTCCACTCCAGCAAGTCACTTTGGTCATGGGTGATCAGAATGAGCGTCTTATCGCCTTGCAATGCAGAGCGCAACAGACGCGAGAGGTTTGATCTTTGGTCGGTGTCCAGGAATTGAAATGGTTCATCCAACAGCAGCATTTCCGTGTCGTGCAAAAAGCAAGATACGCTCATGACGAGTTGCCGCTCTCCGGAAGAAAGAATTCGCATGTGCTTGTCGAGCAAGGTGTGCATATTAAACATGAGCGAAATTTTTTCGAACAATGAATCTTTACCACTCTTATTCATCAATTTAAGGTAATGCCTTGCTGACATGTTCATGTAGTAGGAAGACAAATAACTCCCCTGCTCCGGGCCCAGATAGCTGATCCTCCTTTTTATATCCCATATCGATTCGCCTGATCCGCGTCTTCGGCCAAACAAATAAATCTCCTGCGTGTAGGCCAGGGGATGGTCTGCAAAAATCATACTGAACAGCGTAGTTTTACCTGCGCCGTTCCTTCCGATGAGCGCCCACTTTTCACCCTTTCTAACTAACCAGTTAAAATCCTTTAGAACCACCTTGTCACCGTACTGAATCGTCATATTCCTGATCTCAACAACTGGCTGAGTGCCCCGTTGAGTTGGTGCAACGACTTGACGGGGGTGCTCTCCGTTCAAGGAATGGAGGTAATCACTTTCAGCAATGACCCTAAATTGATCCAACGTAAGCTTTTTATTAATCACTGTCGGTAGTTGGTGATGATGGTCGACGAGAATGATTTGCATCCCAAAATGTGCCACTGAATCATCCAGGAAAGAACAGAGATCTTTTCGACTTGTTTCATCAAGACCTTCAAATGGATAATCAAGGAGAAGTATAGACGGCGTACCTGACAACAGTACTTTAAGTAGCAATACCTTTTTCAATTGTCCGTTCGACAACCTTGTGATCTCAAGCGGCAGTAATTGGTCGATGGCGAAGCTCTCAGGAAGTTTTAGTGCACTAACCTCCGTGACATTGTCCATCAGCACGTCCCGCACGAGCGGTGTTCGCTCATCCCCTATTCCATAATATCGCTGTTGATAATACTGCTCCCGATCGTATCCGAGCAGTGATTGGCCGGCGTTGGCTGGGATAAAATGAATTTTGCTTTTTCGTTCGGCATACCGTTGGTCCCATGTTCCACCACTAATGAAATCGATGTGCATTTCGCCCTTTGAAATGGGAATCTGGCCAGCCAACAGTTCGAGCATCGTTGTTTTTCCGCTCCCATTTGGTCCTGTAATTAACCAATGTTGCCCCTTCTCTATTTTCCAGTTTAAGTCTGAATAGAGAATTGACGCACCTTTACGCACGGTTACATTGCGTAATTCAATCATAACCAGCGATCCGCTTGCATCCCGTGACAACGGTAAGGCTGGATCATTTACCGGAGTTGCTCACAAATGCAATAGACTTGCTGTCCGGGGACCAGGAGGGAACATTGATCGTGCCTTGCCCCCCATAAAGATAAGCGATCACTCTTGGGGCGCCTCCAGCTACAGGCATAAGGTTTAGGGTTACACGCTTGTATGACGGATGGTCGTCCACTGGAATGGTATCTGGAAATGATATGTAGACAATCCATTTGCCATCCGGGGAAATGTGGGGAAACCAATTATTGAAAGCGTCGAAAGTGAGTTGTTCAGGCGATGAGCCATCGGGCTTCATCCGCCAAAGTTGCATTGTGCCCGAACGGTTTGCATTGAAATAAATAAATTTTCCGTCAGGCGAGTATTCCGGTCCGTCGACATGCGTACCCTTATTGTTTGTCAATTTTACTTCAGCCCCTCCGTTGACATTCACGCGGTAGATGTCATAACTTTTTCCTTCCCGCTGCCCGACGTACAATACCGACTTACTGTCTGGCGCCCAGCCATGCCAGTAAGAAGGTGTCTTTTCTGTTAATTGCTTTGGTGTCCCGCCGGCAATAGGCACAACGTAAACAGTAGACCCGCCTCCTGGGAGACCGTCCCGATGATGACTCAGCGCGATCCATTTTCCATCAAAAGAAATTCCATGGTCGTTATTATTCCTGTTCAGGTCGCCCGTATTTACTTTCTCAAGCTGTCCGCCCGCTGTCGAGATTTTGAAAAGGGAGCCATCCTTATTAATTAGTAGGTTTTTTCCATCTGGCATCCAGTTCGGCGCTTCAAATCTTCCTGATTCTTCGTGGATAACCTTGCGCTTGCCATCAAACACGTTCATCACTTCCAGTCTGCAACCAAGATAACCCTGACGATTTGGATTATAATTATCAGGTACCGGTTGGTCTATCCGAACATTCCAAACTCTTGCTGACGCAGCTTCATCGGGATTGTGCGCACTAATAAAAATACCCGCCAACACTTCGTCGGGCATATCTTCAAGGACCACTGATCCGATTTGTTGAAGCGGTTCCCCCGGATGCGCGGCGCGCATAATGATTTCCTTTCCGGCGCGCTCAAGCTGTATTGTGCGATAATTCTTTTTGGGTGTAAATATCTCATCCTGTGGATCGCGCATGAGGGCCCCTTTTAACCTTCGCCATTGCATTACAGTCAGACCATCGCTATGATTGACTGCACTGACGTGTGATGCATTATCGTCTTTTGATTCGCGAATCATCCAGCCAATTTTACGGTGAGGATCAGTACCGGAATCTTCAAATTCGAAATCACCGGTCACGATAAAGTCGCCTTTGAGCGCCTTATAAGCAAATTGAAATTCGTCTCTTGCAAACCATATATTGTAACCGGCGCCTTTCACGGTATAAGATTGAGTATGGGGATCGAAATGAGATGATCCAGCTATTTTCGGATTACCAACATCCAGATGATTCTGAAAAACTCCGACCGGATTTTCTTGTGCAAACACAGCGGTTATGTTTAGCATGCAAAGCATTAAAAGAGCAAATTTCATTGTATCGTTTACGTTGTAAAAATTGTTTTCGAGCAGCCGTCGCGTAGTATGCACTTGTTAATTGCTCATTGATTATTGAGGTCTTCAGTCGAACGATTGAAGTTAGATAAAACCGTGACCGGAAAATTGCCGCCGCTCCCTTTTTATTATTTACTTGTGAAAAATTTGATTGAAGGTAAAATCAAGGTGATGAACGTCATGGGAATACAAGCTGACACCAGTGAGGTTCGCCGATAACATGCGAAGGATTTTTCGTTATCTATTATTAAGGCCGATCCTCTGGCTGGTCGCCCGTTTCGACTCGGCTCCCGTCCGCGACCGTATATTCGACGCATTGACTTCGTTAAAAGATACGATCTCGACGGAGCCAGGGAAAAAGGGTTTCATCATTCCGCTGGATACGGTGACTACGAGATTCATTATTTTTTCCGATCAGCACAAGGGAGTGAGAAATGGCGCTGATGATTTCGCGCAGGCAGAGCCAAACTATCTGGCTGCCTTAAGTCATTATGACCAGGAAGGATACCATTACATATCGCTGGGTGACGCTGAAGAGTTGTGGGAAAATACACTGGCACAGGTCAGGAAATTTAATGTTTCTTCATTTGAAGCAGAAGGCAGGTTCGCGAACCGACATGCTTTCACCAAAATTTTTGGCAATCACGATCTGGATTGGGAGATCGACCCACTCGCGGCGATGGCCCTTAAAGAGATCTATGGCGAAAATGTGGTTGCTCTGGAAGGCGTAATTCTGGAAGGAACCATTGAAGGTAAATCGCTTCGGATTTTCTGCACGCATGGCCATCAGGGCGATGCGCAAAGTGACGGCAACCTGTTCAGTAAGTTTTTTGTATCAAAGATATGGGCACCACTTCAGGCCTACCTGCGCATAAATCCCAATACGCCCGCGTACAACGTAACGTTGAAAACCGTCCATAATCTGTTGATGTATGAATGGTCTTCTCAGCAGAATAACTTATTGTTAATCACCGGGCACACACACCAACCTGTGTTTGAATCGCTTACTTATTTCGAGCGCGTTCAGCGCAGCAAGAATTCCTCGTCACCAGAATTTCAAAATATCAAACCGGTTTATTTTAACACAGGTTGTTGTTGCTATCAGGATGGCGACATCACTGGTATTGAGCTCGCAGATGGCGACATCCGCCTTGTCAAGTGGTCCTCAAAAAATGGTATGCCAACAAGGGAAATCCTCGAACGGAGCCGATTGAGCGATTTGGTGGAATAGGGAAGATTCAGGCTACAAGCTACAAGCCTGGTGCGCATTCGGAAAATAATGCCAGTGCTTTTAAATGTGCCCGCATTGATGGTAAAACGCGCATTAACTCAAGCGCGCGTTGCTGAACGTTATTGGTCCTTCCGATGTTCTTCCGTTACAAAAGAACCCTCCCGCTGTGACCTTCTAGCATTTATCGTTATCTTTGCAAAATTTTTCTATGACATTTGAAGATTTAGACCTAATTGAGCCCATTAAGAAGGCTTTGGCCGTCACCGGCTATACGACACCGACACCCATTCAGGAACAGGCTATTCCAGTTCTTCTTCAAAGAAGAGATTTGCTGGGCTGCGCGCAGACTGGCACCGGCAAAACCGCTGCCTTTGCAATACCAATTCTGCAGTTGTTGCATCAGGACGAATTATTCCAAAAGGCTCCTGATGGAATTAAAACGTTGATCTTAACACCAACCCGTGAGCTTGCCATCCAGATTGGCGAGAGCTTTGGGGATTATGGCAAATACTTGCGTCTTAAGCACACCGTCATCTACGGCGGCGTGTCACAGCGATCACAGACTGACGCTTTAAGACGAGGAGTGGATATTCTTATCGCTACACCTGGACGGCTCCTGGATTTGATGGATCAACGATTCGTCAAATTGCAGAACCTTAAAATGCTGGTGTTGGATGAAGCTGATCGCATGCTGGATATGGGTTTTATTCATGATGTTAAAAAAATCATCGCGAAGGTTCCTGTTAAGAGACAGACAATATTCTTTTCGGCCACGATGCCTGCGGAAATAGCAAAACTCGCGGATACTATATTAACCAGTCCTGTGCGCGTGGAAGTTACCCCCGTATCGTCAACGGCAAATACCATTCAACAAGCCGTTTATTTTGTAGAAAAGAAAGACAAGAAAAAATTGCTTCTTCATTTACTTCAGGACCGAACCATTGCATCAGCACTGGTTTTTGCCCGCACGAAGCATGGAGCAGATAAGGTGGCCAAAGATCTTGTTACTGCTGGAATACGTGCTGAAGCAATACATGGAAATAAGTCGCAAGGCGCCCGCCAACGCGCGCTGACAAACTTTAAAGCCCAGCACACCCGCGTACTGGTGGCGACGGATATCGCAGCACGTGGTATTGATGTCGAAGACCTCTCACACGTTATAAACTACGAGTTACCAAACGTTCCGGAGACCTACGTTCACAGAATAGGCCGCACTGGCAGGGCTGGAGCAAGTGGAATCTCGTTGTCATTTTGCGATGAAGAAGAAAAAGAATTTTTATCCGACATCCATAAGCTGATCAAAAAATCGATTCCTGTTGTTCAGGATCACCCATATCACATGACGCACGTCGGCATGCCTGCACGCCCGGTTTTACCGCGTCCCGCACGACGCGAGAACGGATCGGGCCAAAAAAGCTCGTCCTTCCGCCCTCAGAAGAGATGGGGTAGATAAAGGTTCGAGATTAGAATAATAAAGAAGGCGCCCGGTTAACCAGGCGCCTTTTTCTATTTCCCGTCAAGTTCTGGAAACCGCGTCTTATTTCTTTACAGCGGCAAGTCTTTTCCCTACTTCGTTCCAGTTAATAACATTCCAGAATGCTGTAATGTAATCAGGTCGGCGATTCTGGTAGTTAAGATAGTATGCATGTTCCCAGACATCAAGACCAAGAATGGGTGTGCCCTTTACTTCAGCAACATCCATTAAAGGATTATCCTGGTTTGGCGTGGAGCTAATCTGAAGCTTTCCACTGCCGTCAACAATCAGCCACGCCCAACCTGATCCGAATCTGCCTACGCCAGCAGCTGCAAATTTGGTCTTGAATTCTTCAAGGCTTCCGAATGCTCCGTTAATTGCTTCTGACACGGTACCGGTAGGCGCCGCATTAGATGCCGGTCCAAGAACCGTCCAGAATAAGCTGTGGTTGAAATGACCTCCACCGTTGTTGCGGACGGGGGCAGCATATTTTGAAATATTTTTACAGATCTCTTCAATACTCAGACTCTCCTCCGGCTTTCCTGCAATTGCATTATTAAGATTTGTTACATAAGCGTTATGATGTTTCCCATGATGTATCTCCATCGTACGCGCGTCAATATGAGGCTCCAGTGCATCGAATGCATAAGGGAGCGCAGGTAAGGTAAATGCCATAGTAATTAGATTATTTTAAAAGTTGAACATAATTTGCATCACTAAATATACAACCCAAATCAGGGACAGAAAATTTCAACATTGATGGATTTATCATCATCGTGTGTTTTTTGATTGCCCCTCTGGTCGTTTTGTGGTGATTATTGGGCCTAGAATGGAAGATCATCCTCAGAGGCCGGACTTTCAGGAAACGGCGGCTCCTGATCTGGTGATGGTGCGCCGGCACCGGACTTATCGACTTTCCACGCGCGAGCTTCGGTATACCATTTTCCGTTGTATTCCCGGCTCTCCAGGTCAACAGCAACATTCACAAGGTCGCCGACACTGATGTTATACTGATCCACCTTGTCACCCCACACGGATAAACAAACTTTTTTTGGATACTGTGTTTGGGTTTCGACAACAAACTCCTGTTTTTTCCACGGGCCCTTCTTACCCATGCCGGATTGCAGGGGCAACAGCTGAATAACTTTTCCTTTTAATTCCATTATTTACTAAAGTTAATTTACTATTTATTTCTTAAGCTCTTAAAAAAAGTATCGATCAAAATTTTGCTTTCGCTACCATAAACACCGCTTACGACTTCAGTGCGCGGATGTAGCAATGGGCTGCTCACAAGGCTGTACCCACGTTGAACATCCGATGCGCCGAATACTAGCTTTTGCAGCTGCGTCCAGTGTAGTGCGCCTGCGCACATCACACAGGGCTCCAGGGTAACATACAAGGTACACTCATTCAAATACTTTGAGCCGAGATAATTTGCGGCCGCGGTGATGGATAGCATTTCCGCGTGTGCCGTCGCATCGGTCAGCTTTTCCGTCTGATTGTGACCCCGTGCAATGATCCTGTTTTTGCAAACAACAACTGCCCCTACCGGTATCTCGCTGACCTCAAATGCTTTCTTTGCTTCCTTCAATGCTTCACGCATAAAGTATTCATCGGTGTACAAATCCATGAATCACAAAGCTATGATCTGAATCAACAATGCCAACTACCGTTATGAGGTTTTGTCATTTCACCGTGCTCACTTTACTTTGATTCCCTTCATCATCTGGCGCGCCGTTTCCTGCCATTCGTCCTTTTGCCGCTTTGGACAGGAAAAAGAGAATACGAAAGCTTTACCTGGTTGTATCAGATATTGAATGTATGTATAACGCAACACCGGGTCTCGGTTCTCCTCCTGACGGGTTCCATTTATTCGGGACTCAAATTCAAAGTATATGAACTTCTTTCCTGAAATTTCGCGGATCCCTTCGTCAATCATTTCAACCTTGTCGAACATGTTCACCACACCCGCTTTAAAAAACTTTTGAGCAAGCGCTGCATCGTCATCCGGCCATTGCGTAGCAGATATATTGACGCTGAAATCTGCAACGCGCTCGATATTTGTGTATGCGGCCAGCGGCGCCCGAACGGAAGGATATCTTTGTGCAATGTCCCGTTCATCCATCGGATTCCAATCTTTTGGAACAAATATCGACAGGTCATCATTGACTTTCACTTTCATCAGCTTCACCCGGTCTGCAGTAATGCAAAGCAGAGCAATCAAAAACAGCCATACCGGTGAAACACTTTTAATTTTTCGCATATAGGGCTCAAAGACAAAGTATTCTTAAATTCGCGCCAACCTTCCAACTGGGTGGCTGCCTCCATTTAGGACGCTAAATTAATTAAAACTAAGATGTTACGGACGCACACATGTGGTGAATTAAGACTGACTGACAAAGACAAGCATGTTACCCTTGCAGGATGGGTGCAGCGCACACGGGACAAAGGCAGCGTGATCTGGATCGACTTGCGTGATCGTTATGGAATAACACAATTGATTTTTGAGGAAGGAAAGACTGACCCAAATGTACTCGACGCGGGGCGCAAAGCGGGACGTGAGTTTGTTGTTCAAATCGAAGGGAAAGTGGCTGAACGCCTGTCTAAAAACGATAAGATAATAACTGGTGATATTGAAGTAAAGGTGAGCAGCCTTGTAGTATTGAATGCGGCCAAACTTCCTCCGTTTTCTATAGAAGACAACACCGATGGAGGCGAAGAGCTGAGAATGAAATATCGTTACCTTGATCTCCGCCGTAATCCCGTTCGTGAAAGTCTTCAGTTGCGCCACAAGATGGCACAGCAAACGAGAATTTATCTCGACGCACAACAATTTATTGAAGTAGAGACGCCTGTATTGATCAAATCAACGCCCGAAGGTGCGCGTGACTTCGTTGTGCCATCGCGGGTTCATCATGGAGAGTTCTATGCGTTGCCACAATCTCCGCAGACTTTCAAACAACTGCTGATGGTATCAGGCTTTGACCGCTATTATCAGATTGTGAAATGTTTTCGCGATGAAGATCTTCGTGCAGACCGGCAGCCTGAGTTTACTCAGATTGACTGCGAAATGGCCTTCATCACACAAGAAGATATCTTGAATATGTTCGAAGGGTTGATCCGTCATTTATTCAAAAATGTCAAGGGAATTGATCTACCAGTCATTCCACGAATGCGGTATGATGATGCAATGCAACAGTACGGTTCTGACAAACCAGATACCCGTTTTGAAATGAAGTTTGTGGAAATTACTGAGCTTACAAAAGGAAAAAATTTCGCTGCCTTTGACAATGCTGAACTGGTTGTTGGAATCAATGCGACGGGTTGCTCCGAGTATTCGCGCAAACAAATTGATGAGCTGACGGAGTTTGTAAAACGTCCACAGGTCGGTGCCAGGGGACTGGTGTATGTTCAGCATAGAAAAGATGGCTCCATCAAATCTTCCGTTGATAAGTTTTATACTGAAGATGACCTTAAAGCCTGGACAGCAAAATTTCAGTCGCAACCCGGCGACCTTATGCTCATCATTTCAGGCGAAAGCTTTGCAGCACGAAAGCAGCTCAATGAATTGCGACTGTTAATGGGCGAAAAACTAGGTCTTCGGGATAAACAAAAATTCTCCGCCCTGTGGGTATTGGACTTTCCACTGCTCGAATGGAATGAAGAAGCCAGGCGCTATCATGCAATGCATCATCCATTCACAGCTCCGAAACGCGAGGACATGTCGCTTCTCGATTCCGATCCGGGAAAGGTTAGGGCGAATGCTTACGATATGGTCATCAATGGTACTGAGGTTGGAGGAGGCTCCATTCGTATACATGATAGGCCAACGCAACAGCTAATGTTTAACCATCTTGGCTTCAGCGAAGAGGAGGCAAAAAAACAATTTGGCTTTCTTATGGAGGCATTTGAATTTGGAGCGCCGCCGCACGGAGGTATTGCATTCGGCTTTGACAGGCTATGTTCTATTTTTGGAGGCGCCGATTCAATCCGTGACTTCATCGCATTCCCGAAAAATAACGCAGGCCGTGACGTAATGATCGATACGCCGTCGACAATTTCAAATGAGCAATTAAAAGAACTCGGGCTTGGTGGGCGGTTGTCTTCATAATGTCAGAACTGACTCACAAAGATCTTTTCTCGAAGCAGGCTGCAGCGTATGCAGCTTTTAGACCTTCGTACCCTCAGAAAATGTTCGATTTTTTGCTTGACCAATTCGAGGGACGAAGGTCCGCCTGGGATTGTGCCACGGGAAATGGCCAGGTTGCAACTGTTCTGGCAAGGTATTTCGAAATAGTTCACGCCACTGACATCAGTCGCAAGCAGCTTGATGAAGCACCGAATATATCCAATGTGGTGTATTCACTATCGCCGGCAGAAAAGACAACTTTTGCAGACGACTCGTTCGACCTGATCACCGTGGGGCAGGCTTTACATTGGTTTGATCAACCAGAGTTCTTTCGCGAAGTTAATCGGGTCGGCAAAAAAGGCGGGATCCTTGCCGTCTGGGGATATTCCTTCCTGCAAGTTCATTCAACAATAGATTCTGTTATCCTGGATTTCTATAACAATACTGTTGGGAAGTATTGGGATAAAGCGCGAAAACTTGTTGAGGACGAATACCGATCCATTGAATTTCCTTTTCAGGAGATTGTGACGCCAACTTTTTATATCAATGTGGAATGGAATCTTACACATCTCGCCGGATACCTTTCCAGCTGGTCTGCAACACAACGCTTTATTGAGGTAGAAGGAATAGATCCTGTTCCTTCAATTATGCATGAGCTATCCAAGTTTTGGAAAGAGGATGAACGAAAGAACATCAGTTTTCCTTTGTTCTTTCGATTGGGGAAAATTGCGTAACAATCGTTCAGATATTACATCCCCTTTTAGAATATACAGTAGATTCATAAGTTTACAATGCATTTTTGCGACTTTAGTTAGGTATATAAAATGTATAAATCATAAGAATGAAGTTAAGTCTACAGGGAGTAATATTAATTCTATTAGTGCCTACGCTCCTGTATTCTCAATCGCCAGGAAATGTCTCTGGCAATTTACGTTGGTGGCTTAAATCAAATGTGGGTACCTTCAGGAATGCTGCAAAAACTCAGGTTGCGCTCAATGGAGGTAATCTGTTTACCTGGGACGACCAAAGTACAGTATCAAATGATGCTGTAAATGCCACGGCCGGAACAAGGCCAATCTATCGAACAGGATTTATCAATGGATATCCAGCGTTGGAATTTGATGGAACAAAATTTCTGGATGCAAGCGTGGGGCCTGGCGTCGGTCGGACCCAGAGTTTCGATATGGTTCTGGTTTTCAAGCTAAATACATTTCAAACCACCGGAGGAAATGATGGCGTGGGCACTTTTATCATAGACCGGGCGAGCGTCACTGACAGCTTAATGTCATTCAAGATCGTCAACACGAACAAATATTTTTATCAGCGGCGGCAGAACGATGGGAGTAATCTCGGAGGCCCGGTTTCATCTACACCGGTAAATATAACATCATTTGTCATTATCGATTATTTCCGTAATTGGGCAAGTGCCGCAAGTTCTACGGAGGGGATTTATCTGAATGGAGCGTTGGAAGTATCACAGGCGGGGCCCACAGGAAATATGGGTGCGCCGCTCCTCAGGATAGGACGCCATGCCACCGACGCCACCGCAGGGACGGATGGTTTCTTTACTGAAGTCGCATTGTACAATACCAACTTGTCCGCGCCCAACAGGCAAAGAATTCATTCTTATCTCGGCATTAAATACGGCATTACATTAAATTCTACGATAAATTATGTTAAGTCAGATGGCACGGTCATCTACCCTTCCACTGGTTCGCATTCAGGGTATGTTGCTGACATCGCGGGCCTCGGCCGTGATGATAACTCAGGGCTGCTGCAATCAACTTCCCGTAGTCAGAATACAAATTACGTAATCACGGCTACAGGCGCGTCAAGCCTGGACAATGGTGACTTTTTTATCTGGGGAAGTAACAACTTGAGCCTTGCGAGTGGCTCGACCGATGTTGATGGTACGCTAATAAAAACAAGACTTGCAAGGGTATGGAAGGTTGCTGAGACGAATGAGGTGGGCACACTTACGCTATCATTCGATCTGTCCGCTGTACCCGGAGCTAAAGTTGGAAGTGACCTCAGGCTGCTGATCGATCGCGATGGTGACGGCTTTGCAGACAATGATCAGACACCAATCACGGGTACGCTGGTGGGAAGTATCTTCAGCGTAACCACCGCCGCAACCACGACACTTCAGAACGGTGACTTTTTTACTATCGGTTCGACCAACACGTCCACTACTCCTTTACCTGTTGAACTTGCTGATTTCAAGGTAACTTACGAGCATCCGGACGTTGTTGCCTCATGGAGGACAACGAGTGAAATCAACAATGAATATTTTATTCTAGAGCGCGCTGGTGAAGACCTTTCTTTCACAGACATCGCACAAAGGAGGGGCGCCGGAACAACAACGCTGCCGCGAAATTACTCGGTGGTAGACGATTCTCCCTTTTACGGAAAATCTTACTACCGTCTAAAACAAACCGACTTCGATGGGCGCGCTACGTATTCCAGCCCGCGTCATATTTTTATCGAAGGCAATGATGAGCTTTCAATCTATCCTAACCCCGTTGTGGAAGGCACATTTAAAGTGAAATTAAATCAGCCGCGCTTCCAACTGACCGAACTTGAAATCTTTGATCAGCAAGGAAAGTCGCTTCAACAAGACGTGGTGACGGAAAGGGATCTTAATCTATACACGTTTGACCTCAAAAAAAGACTGCCATCCGGCCTGTATATAGTACGGGTCAGGTATAACGGCAGACAGGCATTCCTGAAACTTGCTATCCGGTAGCGAACCATTTCATCGCATAATAAGACTTACTGCTTTCAATTGTGACGAAAGAAACCTATCATGGGGCTAATTATTTATCATGCGATACCTCTTTGTCTTTGCATTTGGTTTATTTGTAATCATTGCATGCACCCAAAAGCCTAAGCGTGAGTTTGACCTGATCCTTCGCAATGGAACAGTTTACGATGGATATGGGAACGCGCCATATGTCGCAGATGTAGCAATAGTTGGCGATACCATTGCGGCAATTGGTAACCTTTCCGATGCCTCGGGAAAAAAAGAAATCGACGTTAAGAGCCTGGCAGTTTCACCTGGTTTTATCAACATGCTCAGCTGGGCTGACAGAAGCCTGCTGCTCGATGGCACGTCAATGAGCGACATCAAACAAGGTGTTACACTCGAGATTTTCGGCGAAGGCTGGAGCCCTGGTCCGGTGAAAAGAAAAGCAACCGCGCATCCAGTTGATAGTGTGTGGACGTCACTCGGAGGATACTTCCGGCACCTTGAGAAGAAGGGGATCAGTCCAAATGCAGCTTCGTTTGTTGGCGCGACTTCGATCCGGATTCATGAATTGGGCTATGATAAGAGACCGCCAACGTCGGATGAACTCGCGAGGATGAAAAATTTGGTTAAGGAAGCAATGGAAGAAGGCGCACTTGGCCTGGGTTCCTCGCTCATTTATGCACCGGCCGATTATGCCTCGACAGAAGAACTGATTGAGCTCGCACGCGTGGCGGCGTCTTTCGGTGGTATGTACACAACGCACATGCGCAGCGAGGGTGACTTCATTTTGAAAGCGTTGAATGAAACGTTCAGGATCGCCAAAGAGGCAAATATTCCTACAGAAATTTATCACCTGAAGATCAACATCGCCCGTAATTGGAATAAGATTGATACAGTTTTGCATAAGATTGATAGCGCAAGAAAAGCAGGGTTGAAGATTACGGCAAACAATTATCCCTACGTTGCGAGTGCCACCGGACTTACTGCGCGCCTGCCAAACTGGGTTCAGGAAGGAGGCGCGGCGGCTATGCGTAAGAGAATGCGAAATCCTGCTACTCGGAAAAAAGTGCTTTACGAGATGCGTATGGGCATACCGTATAAAAACTCTGATGCACGCGACGTAATGCTGCTGGGTTTTAGACTTGACTCGCTGAACAAATTATATTTAGGGAAACGACTGGATGAAGTTGCCAGGATTCACGGAAAAGACGCTGACGAAACAGTTATCGACCTGGTGATGAGAGACAGATCTACCATTGCCGCAGTGTACTACCAGCAATCCGAAGATAACATTAGAAAGATAATTCAGCGACCGTATGTGAGCTTTGGATCAGATGGCGCATCAATGTCAGAAGCCAAAATTTTTACTGACTGGGGAACCCATCCGCGTGCCTATGGAACATTTGCGAGATTATTGGGCAAATACGTCCGCGAAGAAAAGCTGTTTCCCCTGGAGGAAGCTATTCGACGATTAACCTATCTGCCAGCGGATAATTTAAAGCTGGAGGGCCGAGGGCTGTTGAAGCCTGGATATTATGGTGACATCGCCGTCTTCGACCCCACTACAATTAAAGACCTCGCTACGTTTGAAAAACCAAAGCAATATGCAATTGGAATGGTGCATGTCTTTGTGAACGGCGTTCAGGTACTTGCTAGTGGCAAGCACACGGGGGCAAAACCAGGACGGATCGTTCGTGGCCATGGGTATAAACCGAGGTAACACATGTTTCGAATTGCTTACCTGTTATCAATCACAATTCTAATCACGGCGTGCAATCCGCGTGAATCGTTTGACATCATCATACGGAATGGAAAGGTGTACGACGGGTCTGGTGCCAACCCAATCAATGCGGACATAGGCATAAGGGCTGATACCATTGCCAGCATAGGCGACCTTCGGAAAGCCGAGGCTGTGCGCGAGATCGACGCGAAAGGCCAAACGGTTGCACCTGGATTTATTAATATGTTAAGCTGGGCTACAAAAAGTCTGCTCGCGGACGGCAGGTCGCAGGGCGACATTCGCCAAGGCGTAACAATGGAGATTTTTGGTGAAGGCATTTCGATGGGCCCATTGAATGATGACATTCGCAAAGGGATGATATCCCAGATGCATGACTATTCATTCGACATTTCTTGGAAAACGCTGGGAGAATATCTTGAATCGCTGGAAAAAAAGGGAGTCGCCTGCAATGTCGGTTCGTTTGTAGGCGCCACAACGCTTCGCATACACGAACTGGGGATGGCAAATCGGGCACCCACTTCCGAAGAACTTGAACGGATGAAAACGCTGGCCCGGAATGCCATGGAGGAAGGTGCGATGGGAATCGGTGCTTCCCTGATCTATGCGCCCGCAAACTATTCGTCCACGGAAGAGCTGATCGCGTTATGTAAGGTGGCGAGCGAGTACGGAGGCATGTACATCACGCACATGCGAAGCGAGGGCAATTCCATTCTCACTGCCGTGGACGAAACGATTCGCATAGCAAAAGAAGCGAATATCCCGGCGGAGATATATCATCTTAAGTTGGCTGGGAAAAACAACTGGAACAAGGTGGACACCGTCATCATGATGATTAATCAAGCCAACAAGTCAGGCCTGCACCTTACGGCAAACATGTATACTTATACGGCGGGAGCAACCGGACTTGACGCTGCAATGCCCCCGTGGGTACAGGAAGGTGGCATTCATCAATGGATAAAAAGAATGCATGATCCCCAAATTCGAAAGAAGGTTATCGATGAAATGAAAACACCGACCGATAAGTGGGAAAACCTGCTGTTGATGGCGGGCAGCGCCGAGAACGTAATGGTGGTGGGATTTGCCAATGATTCTTTAAAGCGGTTCATGGGCAAGACGCTGGCAGAAGTGGCCAGGATACACGAAAAATCACCTGAAGAAACAGCGATGGACCTTGTCATGTCAGATAGCACGAGGGTTGGCACCGTATACTTCATGATGTCTGAAGACAACATAAAAAAGCAATTGAAATTACCGTATGTCAGTCTGGGGTCTGATGCGGAATCGGCGGCTCCGGAAGGAGCCTTTCTGAAATCCAGCACGCATCCACGCGCCTATGGAAACTTTTCAAGACTGTTTGCAAAGTATGTTCGCGAGGAAAAGGTGCTGACTATCCAGGAGGCTATACGCCGCCTGACCTCACTACCTGCAACCAACTTGAAAAT
Source organism: Chryseolinea sp. (assembly GCA_037720155.1). Taxonomy (GTDB): domain Bacteria; phylum Bacteroidota; class Bacteroidia; order Cytophagales; family Cyclobacteriaceae; genus Chryseolinea. The sequence goes on from JBBJMI010000003.1 coordinate 409,119, forward strand.
TAAAAAACGGGGTTTGTTACGTCCCGGAAATTTTGCGGATATCGTGATCTTCGACCCCGAAAAAATACAGGACCACGCCACATTCGAGAAACCACACCAGCTTGCAACGGGGATGATGTACGTCCTGGTCAACGGAACAGTAGTACTGGACAAGGGAGAACATACCGGCGCCCTGCCGGGCCGTGTCGTCAGAGGTCCCGGATGGAAACATTCATCTCCGAGATAAAATACGGATGTACCTAATTACAGGCAAACGCGAGTTTTGCCTGCCAGATTGGGGTTAACTTTTTCGATATTTGCTTGTCAACCTGCGTTAATCATAAACCGTATCCATCAAAATGGATAAACACTTTTTAGCCGTCCTATTATTTTTTGCCAGTAATATCGCATTCTGTCAGGATCAAAAAAGCCTCATCGCTACTGGTGACAAGTTTTATAGCAAGAAAGACTATAAAAACGCATTGGCATCATTTCTTGCCGCCCAGGAGCTTAATCCAGACGACGCGTCACTTAATTTCAAAATCGGACTTACATATCTGTATTCGGAAACGAAATCGAAGGCAGCATCTTATATCGACAAGGCCTACCGGCTAAACCCAGCGGTGAACCCGGATATCGATTATCATCTTGGGCTTGCATTTCAAAATACCAACGAGTTTAAAAAGGCTATCGAACATTTCGAACGCTTCAAGAAAAAGAAGAAAGAGTTGAGTAGCATCGCAAATGATAAGATCGCAGAATGCCACATCGCCGACTCTTTATCACAGAATGAGCTCAATGTAGTAATTGAAAACCTCGGCCAGGTTATTAATACGCCGTATAACGACTACTCACCAATTATTTCAACAGACGGCAATACGCTAATCTTTACGTCGAATCGTACAGACGATCCAGCCCGAGCTAAAGCGGGCGCAAACTATGAGGACATCTACATCACCACGAAACAAGGCGATCGTTGGGCAAGTCCGAAACTTATTGGAGGGAATATCAACATCAAGTATAACGATGCTGCCGCTTCCCTTTCGCCAGATGGCAAGACACTGTTCCTATATTACGAAGAGGGTGAAGGCGACATCTATACCTCCACGCTGAATGGCACCGAATGGTCGAAACCACAACCACTAAATAAGAACATTAACACTGCAATGTTTTGGGAAACTTGTGCCAGTGTATCAGCAGACGGAAAGAAACTTTATTTTGCCAGCAACAGGCCTGGTGGGATTGGAGAGCTCGACCTTTACGTGAGCCCGCTAGACGGCAAAGGCGATTGGGGTAAGGCGGTGAATATCGGACCGATGATTAATACCCCGGAGAACGAAGATTCCCCCTTCATCCATCACGATGGTGTGACGCTATACTTCTCCTCCGATGGGCATCCACGGCTGGGAAATAGCGACAACTTTGTCAGCGAGTTCAAAAACAATAAATGGACAAAGCCAGAGAACATGGGATATCCGCTAAATTCGTGGGAGTATGACGGATTCTTCACCATGTCCCCTGATAAAAAGAAAGGATATTTTTCTACTGTAAAAGAAGGTGGGCTTGGTGATGCCGACATCTATTCGATCGCATTCCTTGAACCTAAATATAAGCCTAAGCCCAAACCGGTCATCGCAAAAGTGGCCGAGGAAAAAGCCAAGCCCGAAATTCCCAAAGCGGAAGAGTTCATCGATCCAATGATCGCTATTCAAAAGGCAAAGAAAGTTGTTACCCTTCTTAAAGGTAAAGTTATCGATGAAAATACAGCGTCGCCATTGGCGGCAGTGATCTCCCTGGTGGAAAATGAGACGGGGAAAATTCTAACAAAGATAAATGCCAACCCATTAACCGGGGAGTTCGAGCTTATTATCCCACACGGAGGAAACTACGGTGTGGCTACTGAAAAAGCGGGCTATTTGTTCAACTCGATCAACTTTAATTTGCCACAGTTTGCAGAATATCAGGAGATCGATACACACATCATCATGGTGAAGGCCGAGGTCGGATCAAAGGTTGTTTTGAAAAATATATTCTTTGACGTGGGTAAATCGGACCTGAAACCAGAATCCATTGCAGAGGTTGAAAACATTCGGGAACTGTTGCTCTCCAACGCCAACCTAAGAGTTCAGATCAATGGACACACGGACAACAGCGGCAACACGGCAACCAATAAGGCTTTATCATTAAAGCGCGCCACAGCCGTGGTAAACTATTTGTCACAAAAGGGTATTGCAGCCGGAAGACTTAATGCTAAAGGTTTCGGATCCGAAAGGCCTATCGTCTCGAACGACGACGAACAAGGCGGGAGGGAAATAAACCGCAGGACGGAGATAGAAATCGTGAAATAGTCAAATAGTCAAGAGTCGATGCGCCTCATGAGTCAGTGCCTCTCCGGTAACGTGAGCGACGGACCGACGAAAGACCGTGCTTGATAGCGTGGCAGCTAGACGACTCTTGACTCTTGACTCATGACTAACCTTCAGACTTTGGGCATAAACGTCGAGATCATTTCCTTTAACACTTCCAGGGTGACGGGTTTTTGGAAGTAGGCGCGCACTTCGGGGAAAGAGCCTGCACGGTTAAGGTCACGCGGGTGACTCGATGAGCTAATGATGTAGACCGCAGCCTTCTTTATCAATTGATCTTCAATTCCTTTCAGCTGATTCAAGAACTCCCACCCATCGACCTCGGGCATATAAATGTCCAGGAGAATGATGTCCGGTAAATGCTCAACAGTGTTCTTGTGGTGCAACAGGTAGTCAATCGCGCCCTGAGCAGTATTATAAATCGTAATAATGCTTGCAAGCTCCCCTAGTTCGGCTAATCTCTTGATGTAGAACGATGACATAGGGTCGTCGTCGATGATCCAAAGGTTTGGTATTTTCATTGACATGTCTGAATGCGAAATTACGACTTTTATTCGGTAGATCGCATCTGAATCCTTTAAATTGACACAGAAGTAACTTCTATTGCAATTAACAGATATTACCGCCCGCTTCAATCACAGGTAAAATGAAATTTACTGTTCGTGCTAAAAACTGACGCGTAAGGTTGCACCATAATTCCGTGGATTTCCAAGATGTGTTGCGCCAAAATCATAGGCGTAAGCAATATACTTTTCGTCACCAAGGTTCCTACCCCAGAACATGAGTTCAAATTTATCGTATCCAAATCCAATTCTGGTGTTGAAGACGCTGTAAGCAGTTTGCTCAATGGTATTTGACAAATCAAAATATTGTCTGCCTATCAGCATCCACTCTCCCCGCACACTAAATTTCACCGGCCCAAAGCCATGACTGTATTGGAGGGCTGTCATTGATGTCATGTGGGGCGAGAAAATCTGATGCTTCCCTTTGAGGTCTACTTCTCCCCCATTCTGCGAAAGCTTTAGCGTTTTATAGGATGCATCGTTTATTCCAAAATTGTAATCAATCTGCAAGTCTCTTGCTGGTGTGGCAGAAAACTGCACGTCAATACCCTTGCTTGTCAGCTTTCCTGCATTGCGTGTTACAGTGAATGCATCGGGAAGGATAAGCGTCGGTACTTGTGCATCATTCACCTCCACATAAAATAAGGAAAGATTAACATTTAGTTTGTTGTCAATAAAAACGCTCTTGCTTCCGATCTCGAGATTGTTGCTGTATTCGGGTTTATACGGGTATAGTGGAGGCTGCGAAGGATCAGATGCCAACGGTGTCATGCCGCCGGCGCGATAACCACGATTATAAGAGGCGTAAAACGTGTGGTCTGACAGTCTATAAGCGACCGAGACTTTAGGTGAAAGGGCACTAAAGTTCGCAGTCGCGGAAGTGTCTGGCGTTGTTTCAAAGATAGGATTGGGATCTGGATCGTGTTGGTACTCCCCAAGAACGCTTTGCTTTTTGTGCTCATAATCATACCGTACGCCTAAAGTCAGATCCAGCCTGTCAAACAAAGTGTACGTAGCCTGTCCGAAAAATGCGATACCTGAACTCTTGCCGCGGGTTGTGTTAATGGTTGAAAAGTTTGTATCGTCAATTCCATACATACCCGCATCCTCACCAAAACGCGTAGTCTGCTTCACAGGATTGTCCTGATGAAACATGTAGGTGCCGGCGGTCCACTTAAACGGTGAAGCATTTGACCCCGGTGATGAAAATTTAAACTCCTGTGTATAAACCTTCACATTGTTCCAGTCTTTACCGTAATCGTTGATGACGGTTACGATATCATATGGGGAAAAATCACCGTCAATCGGATCTTCGTAAATGCGGTAATTGGATTGATAGGCCGTCTGGGAAGTGAAGTTGAATTTATTTCCAACGTAGCTGGCTACGAGAGAAGTGTTTATAATATCGTCAATGAGTTTTGTCGCAGCATTTTGGTTGACCTTAAAGGGATTTTTTAATGCTTCTTCCTGTGTGCCTGCCAAAGGAAACGCACCATGATTTCGGCTCTGACTATGTTTCATATTGAGGGTAAAGGCTAACCTCGATGTAGCATTGTACCGAAGAAAGTAGTTTCCACTTACGCTATGCTTTTTGTCAAAATCAGAATTATTAAATTGGTTATCATAAAATCCATTCGTTCGGTCAAATACTCCTGTCGCTCCAAGATATAATTTGTTCTTTATAAGGGGTACACGTATGCCTGCAGCGTAGCGCTGCTGGCCGTAATTTCCGGCATTAGCTTCCACAAATCCTGTTGTAGTATTGCCTGGCTGACGTGTAATGATGTTAATGACGCCCGCCATCGCGTTCCTCCCATAGAGGGTACCCTGTGGGCCGCTGAGCACCTCTATGCGCTCTACATCGAAAAGCTGCGCGATGTAAGTATCCAAGCCAAACTGGCTTACCCCATCGATGTAGGTCGCGACAGCCGGATCATAAGAAGTAGTTGTTATACCTCTTATTGAAGTTACATTGCGATTGTCACCTGAGTTAGTCGAATACAGGTTAGGAACTATTGCGGTAATGTCTCTGCTGTTCCACAGTCTGTATTGTTCAACTTGCCGTGATGAAATTGCGCTGATCGTGGCAGGAATTTGCAGAATGTCCTGTTCCTCCTTCTGAGCGGTGACCACCACGTCATCTAATTGCCTTGCGGTTTCAAAAAGAATTACTGCGATTTCCTGAGTATTTTCAGCACCTACCGATAGGTCCTTGTTTTGACTGGCATATCCTATGGCCGTAACCTGCATCACATATTTGCCGGCGGGTACGTCCAAAAGCGTAAACTTGCCGTCAGCATCAGAAATAGTCCCAAAGTTGGTATTTAATAATCTTATAGAAACACGGGAAAGGCCCGTTTTATCGGCGTCAGCGACCGTGCCGGTGATTGAATTGTTGGTTTGCGCGACGGCTGCCACCGTGGTAAACATCAAAATATACAAAAGCTTTCTGCTCATTACGTAACAATTTTAAAGCGGTGAATTTAGTCTTTTTGTTAATAAAATTCATCCGTCCCTATAGTGATCTCGTTGCGCCAGTGTGCGTTTTTTCCCCGGTCTTTTTGGATTAGCTTTACTTAGCATTGATGATTTGATGAATAAACAATTGGTCTGATATTCGATTGTTCCTGATCCAGCCCTTTAATGGGATTATTTATAACATTCCTTTTAAACTGGCGAGTGACGACAACAATAATGTATCTATTCAAACGTCTCATCATAAAGTCGCAAAGCAATGACCTCCACATCTATTTACCCTGAAGAATAATTATGTCTTTTGTTGATTTTTTTAATCCGCAGAACCTCATCCAGTACGGTGGCTTAATGCTGTTGCTCTTTATTATTTTTGCTGAGACGGGTCTGTTTTTCGGATTTTTTCTACCCGGTGACTCGCTCCTTTTCGTGGCAGGCCTGCTTACCACATCGAAATACATTGACCAGCCAGTGGCTCTGTTGGTTCTATTATTAGTTATCGCGGCTTTTCTGGGCACTTGCGTGGGCTACTTTTTTGGAAGGTGGGCGAACCGTTTCAGGCCAAAGAAAGATAACTTTTTCTTCAAGCAGAAATATCTCGATATGGCGCAAGGCTTTTACGACAAGTATGGAATGATGGCGTTCATTGTCGGAAGATTTCTTCCAATCGTGCGGACTTTTGTTCCGATTCTTGCCGGCATGGTGCGGATAGACTTTAAAAAGTTTTTAATCTACAATCTGATGGGCGCGATCCTTTGGATCACAACCTTGGTGATGGCGGGGTACCTGCTGGGCAACTTGTTCCCTGGATTGGTAGACAATGTTGAGTTTATTATAGTCACGTTGATCATTATCACATCTATCCCGGTGATCATTTCATATCGCAAGGCCCGGCTAACCCGCGCACAGAACATCGTTGAATAAAGAGGGCTTTTAAAAGTTAAAGCCCAGCCGGAATATAAACCGTGGCGATTCTTCGAATTGTTCTTTCGGGGCATATAAACCGAGCGTAAATACAAGTGCATCAACCGGCGCCACCCATATTCCTCCTCCATAGCTATTGTGCCAGCTTTCAGACTTTTCACCTTTCAGCCACACGCGTCCGTAGTCAAAACCTCCGAAGAGTCCAAGGGTAAATGGAATGATCGGGTTTTCACTGTTCGTCAACCGAACCCTTAGATCGGTAGATTGCCAATACATGATGTTCCCATAAAAACGTTCAGTCCGGTATCCACGTAAGCCAAGTGATCCGCCGAGCGCAGGCATCTGAAAGAATTCATAGCCTCCTCCGAAGTTCTGACCGTAACCGAACTGCGTTGCAATAATGAAATTTTCCTTTCTATCCAGGGCCTTATAGATTATTAACTGAGAGCGCAATGCCGTGAACGCCCCTTCAGTGATACTGTTATCTACCCAATCATACGTTGTATTAAACCGAATGCCTGAATGTGGCGCGAAAATATTGTCTACATTACTATAATGAATCCCCAGCCTTGCTCCTCCGAAATAATTCCGTTCAAAAAGATTTTCATCAAGGTCCTCTCCGTATGAACTGATGAAACGACCCTCAGTGTTTTCAATCTTTGTTGTGAAGAATGTTGGGCCGAGCGTTAAATATCCGCTAACACCTGCGAAACGTTTTTTCAGCGCGGGATAGAGGTGTATTAAGTCTTGTCTAACCCTATAATAATCCGCATTGTTGCCTGTTCGTTTCGTGTCATTCCCAAGGCCGGCAAAGTTAAATGCGTATGTCGGACCGTGGTATTGTGTATCAATATAAAGGTCAAGGCGATTTAAAACATCGAGAAAGTCTGCAGAGTACATAGCTTTGAAAGCAAGTGTTCCAAAGGCGAAACTCCCGCTGAAATGCTGGTTCGAAGCATACGGGATTTTTTTAAAAGTATGCTTTATTATATTCAGGCTGCCACCGATCAGTACTTGATCGTCGGGATTGTAGCCGATAATTGGGTAGGGAATTGCGATATCGTACTCACTATCATAACCACGTCGATCATAAATGTTATAACGGGATATGCTGGTGCGTTTGTCAGCCGTTTCGGGCCCGGCAATAACAGTGTTTTTTCTAAGATCGTCATAGATCAGCGTTTTGCGCCCACCTCTTTTCACGGTAGAGCTATCTGTAAAATCATCATTGCCCAGTCCTCCGATCAGGCGTACTTTTACGCTTTTATTTACGTCTCCTGTAATCAGAAAATCGTCTGAATCTCCATTTCCGTATATCTCAATGTTCCGCGTGATGTCATTCTCAAAAGTTCGTTGAAAAGTCTGCTGCTTGATTTCACCTTGCTTATTAATCTCTGAAACGGTAACACGTGTATGCGCATCATCGATCCGATCGACTACGAAGCGCTCCCTTTCTTCCGTACCGATTACATGGACCGATTTGCCCAGGAACTCGAAATGGGTTCGCGCAATGGTCATTAAATTATTGCGACGGAGTTTTAGACTCTTCACAATCGCTTCTGCAGAAATCTGTTGGGCTCTTTCCGGCCAGGTGAGAAAAGCTTTTTCAATTACCTCGTCAGTCAGGTTTTGCTGGATAAATTTAACCTGTTCCTCCCACTGTTCCCAGCTCAATCCATTGAGGAATGTGCGGTCAAACAAACGGGCACTCCAAGTTGTCCACTTCATGCTCCGGATCTCCGGCCCATAGACCTGCAGTTGCCGTAAAAAAGGAAGCGTTTGTCGTGCTGCAGCCGGAACAAATCCATCGTACCGCGAAAATGCCTGATCACGATCTCTTGGAATCGGTCTGTATATCTTCGAATCATCAGGCTGTACGAAACTTGCCCACGTCCATTGATCATCATGCCTGTCCCAATCGCCGATAAGAAAGTCAAGCAAACGCGTTCTTACCGCCCATACTTCATCAACCTTATGATCATTATTTTTAAGGAGGGCGTCGGTGAGCTCTGGGGTGCTGATTATTTTGTCAGGGGAGCCGAAGAAATCCGCATCCTTCCAGTGTTTACCGGACGGCCTTTCCTCGACGAGATGAACACCTCCACCAAAAACCGCGTTGTATTGCCCGAGTCGTGGCTGTGCTGGAACATAGTAAAGTTTTGGGTTTGTATGGTAAACGTTAATTGCATCAGCCAGGGGTGGTATTGCCAACGGAGCGAAAGGGAGTGTAGCCAGGAAGTTGTCTTCAACAAGAAACTGCGCGGCCACCATTTTATTGAATGGGTAAGGCAGAAAACGTTTTACATCTTTTGTCATTCCTCGTAGCACGTAGTCACGTCCCCCTTCATCTGTCACACGAAGCGAGTTCGTTTGATTGCCGCCCCCTTGCTTCACAGGTGTAACGCCCCCCTTGAAACGTTCAAGATCCAGGACAGGAAATGAATACTTCTCCTGATACAATGCGCGATGATGAGCGCCGAGCAAAGTCTTATGAACTGGTCCAACCTCCGCGACGCGACTTTTTGTAACGGCCGTGACAACCGTATCAGGGTGTTGGTCGTATTCCGGAAAAGAAGTCTGAATTCCTTCTGAAGCTTTAGCTTTTTTGTCTTTTATTCTTTTTTGAAAGACAAGTGTTTCTTCTGTTCCCGTCGCATTCAATTCATAAAACTGAACCCAGGTTTCGCCGCCTTCATAAAAGGAAAGGGTGCTGTATCCCATCGCCCCGGAGGCAAACTCCGAGCCCTTGCCCAAACCAACAGGACTGCTTTTAGAACCACTGCCACTTACAACAAATTTTTGCCCGCCGTTCTCTATGTATTGCAATGCATGCTCATGGCCACTGGCGAAAATGAATGATCCGTTCTTTTTCGCCCCAGCCAATAAGGCCGCCCGTAGATCTTTGTAATCCTGATGTGCCAGGTCCTGGTTAGAACCAATTGTCGCGCGGAAAATTGCAGAAATGCTGCCTAAGACCGGCAAAGGCACATATAGCTTTGGATCGATTTCGGTTAAAGGAAAGATATGTTGCTTGACCGTGAATCCTCCTCCGTGTGGGCCGTAGGAATACAATGGATGATGCATCGCGATCACCACCTCACGGTTCTTATACTTCCTTACAACATTTTCAAAAATAAACTTGAAGCTGGCGCGATTTCTCGCATTACATCCTTCATTAAATTTTGGTTCATCGTCTGAGTCCACCAGCCACCATTGTGAGTCAACGACGAGCACCACCACGTTGTCACCCAGCTCAACAACTTCAGGCCCTGAGCATCCATCATCCGGAAGGAAATAATTTTCCCAATCATCTTTGTCCTTTACGCCTCGCTGAATATTAATATACTCCTCGACAAATTTCTCCTGACTTTTTAGACCTTTCTGGCCCCACCCGCGCCAGTCGTGATTCCCCGGGATAAAAATCGGCCGACCTTTAAAATCCTCCAGGATATTTAACTGTGCGCGGATTCTGAATTCTGCAACTTCCCGCTTGGCAACCTCTTCTTTTGGAGGCATTCCATACTCGTAAATGTTGTCGCCGAGAAAGAGAATGGAGCTCTTTTTTGATTCTGTGCTCAGCTTAGATTTTAGGAACGTTAGTGCGGGTGTGGTCCCGTGCTCTGAAGCATTTCCTGCATCGCCAATGAGATACATTCTATGCTTTAGTTCCAAATTGAGAGACGGGGCATTCATTTGCCACTGCCTGGTCTTCGATGCGTATTGACGTTTATAGGAAACGCACGAGGCAAGCAGCAATAGAAGAACAACGGGCGCAAATTTTAAAAATTTCATCATGAAGTTTTGCAAAATAGTCGATTTCGGGCTTTTGTCCGCTGCGCCTGCTTTCCAATTGGAATCTCAGGTCTATGGGTATGGACGTAAGGGAATGCCTGTAAGTGCACCATGCGCCCAATCAGCAAGGCTCTAATCTGTGAATCAAATGCCAACTATGCCTTGATTTCGGCAATAAGGAAGGGGCCCTCGTCACAAATCAACAAATACAGGTTTTTTAATAAAATCGCCGTAGCTTGTATATTCAGAAAGGCCACGAAGAGCCTTGCCACGTTAGCGTCTATTTTAACAAACAGATCATGAAACCAGCTTCCAAACGAAGTGGCTCAGCAGCGGCCGTTATTCCGGACCAGAATGAAGAACCTTCGGTTAAATATTTTGCTGATGTGACGAATCACATCAGCGACGGGATAGTTTGTATCGACAACGAATGGCGTTACACTTATCTGAACGACGCAGCGTTACAAACGCACCCACTCGGGCGCGCTGGCACATTGGGCAAAAACATCTGGGATATACATCCGCAAATGAAAGGAACAATCTTTTGGGACAAGTATCATGAGGCGATGGAGACAAAAAAAGTGGTAGAGTTAGAAAGCCACTATGCCCCGATGGATACGTGGTTCTTCGCCAAGGTTTACCCCTCCGCTGATGGTCTAACAATTTTGTTCATGGATATTTCGAGTCGAAAGCGTGCGGAAATGAATGTGATCCAATCGCAAATCAGCCAACACGCAATCCTAGAAAACACAAATGATTCTATTTGGTATGTAGATGATCAGTATCGGTTGTTGTATGGCAACACTCAGTTTAAGAACTATATAAAATTAAATTCAGGAAGAGAAATCCAACTAGGTGATAATATCGAAAAATTCATACCTAAAGAAAACACTTTGCTCATCACAATGTGCAAGCGAGGTATGAAGGGTGAAAAATTTACCTATGAAAGACACCGGTTTTACGATAACCAGGAGCATACTGAAGAATATTCGTTCAATCCAATCTTGAATTCGGAAAAGGTGGTATGCGGCGTTTCCATCTATGTCCGGGATATAACCGAAAAACGCAAGGCAGAATGGGAGTACAGACAAAGTGAATTAAGGTACAAATCGGTCGTTGAACAACTCTCAGAGGCGATCTTCGTTACAAACGACAAGGGAGACTTCATTGAAGCAAACACGAGCGCCTACAACCTGCTTGGCTATACGCACGATGAGCTGCTGACTAAAAATGCAAGAGACCTTTTATACTCGAAGGCCGAGGTCAGTTCGCTCGAAGATTCACATTCGTATTTCGGACATCAACAATCAGACGCATCAGAAAATCAATTAAAGCGAAAGGACGGTTCTCCGGTAGACGTGGAATTGAACTCCAGCATACTTCCTGATGGAAATTTAGTGTCCATCGCGCGCGACATCACGGAACGCAAGAAAGCCCTGGAAACGTTAGATACAAGAGAAAAACGCTTTCGAGCAATGATTGAGAACAGCAATGATATCATTGCTCTTCTTGACAAGAATTTTAAACCCCTCTACCGAAGCCCGTCGGCGGAAAGGATAACGGGCTATACGATTGACGACAGTATTATCAATGCGGGTTTCAAGCAAATCCATCCTCAAGACAATATTGCCGTACATCAGCAAATGAATATTGTCATGTCATCCCCGGGAAAACCTATTGCCGTTGAATTCCGGGAAAGGCACAAGCTGGGTCACTACATCTGGCTTGAGGGTACGGTCACCAATATGTTCCATGACGGACATGTCAATGCCCTTGTTGTGAATTTAAGGGACATCACAATTCCCAAGGCAGCACGGCAGCAGTTGCGCACGAATGAAAGCCGCTTCCGTGCATTGATTGAAAATATTTCGGACGGTATCGTACTATACGACGCGAAGTTTAACGTGCTTTTTCAAAGTGCGTCAGTTGAACGTATTTTAGGTTATACACTGGAAGAACGGCAGAGCAGAAACGTGCGGAGCATCGTACACCCTGAAAACCAACACCAATTTGCGCAGCTACACAAAGTGTTAGAAGAGAACCCCGGAGAAGCCCGTCCTTTCGAATATCGGTTTCTTCATAAAACAGGGCACTACATATGGCTCGAGGGAGTCGTCAGGAATTTGCTTGATGAACCTGGTATAAATGCCTTTGTTGCCAACTATCGCGACATCAGTGAACGGAAGGAGGCAGAAGAAAGCTCAAACCATGAACGCATATTGTTAAGAACATTGGTCGACAACCTTCCAGATTACATTTATGTAAAGGATATCGAACTTAGATACCAGGTAAACAACAGAGCACAACTCGAGCTCATGGGAATTGCAGGTGAAGAAGAAACCATTGGCAAAACGGACTGTGAGATCTACGGAAGTTTATTCAGGGGAAAATATAACCTGGACGACAATGAGATTTTGAAAACAGGTATAGCTGTTTTCGATAGAGAGGAGATTATCATCACTCAACCTGGCGAAGAAAGGTTTTTTCTTTCTACGAAAGTACCGTTGCTCAACGATTTTGGGGAATTCATTGGCCTTATCGGGATTCGCCGTGATATTACAAATCAAAAACGTACGGAGCTGGAACTACGGCAAAGCAATTTCTTTCTTGAAAGTGCTCAGCGTGCGGGAAAGATTGGATACTGGATTTCAGACCTAAACGATAAAGGGACTTTGACATGGTCAAAAGAAACTTGTCACATCTTCGGTGTCGACGAAAATGATTTCAACCATCGGCTGGAGACATTCTATGAAATAATTCACCCGGACGATCGGGAAGCAGTTAGAGCTGCAGCATCCTACGCAGTGCAGCATCGACGACCCTACTCAATTGACCACCGGATCATGTTGCGGGATGGAACGCAAAAATGGGTTCACGAGCAGGGTGAAGTTAGCTTCGACGACGATGGCAAAACGTCAAGAATGGTGGGCATCGTTGGCGATATAACAGAGCATAAAAAAGCGGAACAAGAGATTTTAATGCTAAATGCTGAACTTGAGCAACGCGTAAAGATACGGACGCAACAATTACAGGACGCGAATAAAGAGATGGAGGCCTTTTCGTATTCCATATCCCACGATCTGCGCGCTCCCCTGCGCATCATCAACGGCTATTCACAAATTCTATTCGAGGATTACGCCCCTAAGCTGGACGAAAAAGGAAAAAAAACCTTGGGCGTAATTACCAACAATGCCACAAAGATGGGCAAGCTCATTGACAATTTGCTGGAGTTTTCGAAGTTAGGAAGGACTACTATCCGGAAAGAATCCGTGAGCATGTTGGAAGTAGTAACTGAAGTCCTCAGTGATCTTAAATTAGGAGATGTGGCCATACCAGAAAACATATTTATCGGACCCCTGGGTATAGCCAAGTGCGATTCCAATTTAATTAAACTCGTCTGGATGAATCTTATATCAAACGCAATCAAATACTCTGGAAGTGGTACAAAGCAACCCTGCATTGAAATTGGTAGTCAGGAGCAAGACGGCCGAATAGTCCATTACATAAAAGACAATGGCGCAGGTTTCGACATGAACTACTACGATAAGCTCTTTGGAGTATTTCAGCGACTGCATCACCAGCGGGACTTTTCGGGCATTGGCGTTGGACTTGCCATTGTACAGCGTATTGTAGTCCGCCACGGTGGTAAAGTATGGGCGGAGGCCAAAGTAAATGAAGGCGCAACGTTCTTTTTTACAATTCCGTGATAATAGGGATTACTGGGCCTCTCGTCAATGCCTATTTGTTAAGATTCGGGATCGTGATCCTAAATTTGGTACCAGCACCGGGCGTGGAAAGTAGCGTTATCGATCCTCCCAGACGATCGAGGGTTTCTTTGACAATGTAGAGTCCGAGCCCCGATCCGTCCGATTTTTCTGTTGCTCTATAAAACATATCGAATACGCGATTTTGAAGCTCAGTCGAAATACCTATCCCATTATCGTCGATCACTATGACTGCCTGTTCTTCCGAGGGGAAAACTTCAATTTTAATAAATGATTGCTTCTTCGATGGGTCGTAATACTTTATGGCATTTGACAGAATATTCAGCACAATAAGGCTTAATCGCATCTTGTTGCAGCCGAACACCGGACCAGGATGAACTGTCGTGACCTTCAATATGCTTTCGGGACCGTTATGGAATTTCAGGTTCGAAAAAATTCCGTCAAATAATTTTTCAAACTCAATGACTTCCGACTCATCATCGAGTCTCGAACTCTTTGAGTAATCCAATATTAATCTTAAAGTATCGTCCAGTTGAGCAATACTTTGCTCCATCATCGAAAAATATTGCGGCAGCACTGATGTGTTATTGTCTGCCAGCTCGTGTCGCGACAAGTTCACAAGACCGAGAACAGAACGCAAAGGGGCACGTAGGTTATGGGATGTGCTGTATACGAACAGATCCAGCTCACGGTTAAGCTTCTTCAGCTCTTCATTCTGATTTTTCAATATCAGTTCCTTTGATATTTTGACGTTTTCATGCCGTCGCAGTTTCAAAGCATGCTTGATTGCAAGTGGGAGTCGTGCAAGATTGGATTTCAAAACGTAATCTGCCGCGCCCTGCTTTAAACATGACACAGCAAATTCTTCAGATACGGCTCCCGTCACCAATAGGAATGGAATTTTTATTTTTTTCCGTTGGCATATTTCCAGCGCCTCGATGGAGTTGAATTGAGGCAACGCGTGATCTGACAGGATAAGATCAGGTCGATATGTATCGAGCGCTTCCGTGAATTCGTTTCTACTATCAACGCGCATGCTCGAAAAATTAATATCTCCTTTTTTTAAGGCCCTTTCAATCAACCATGCATCGTCCTCAAGATCTTCCAGCATGAGAATTTTTAACTTTTTGCCCATAACGTGTTTTTGTTAATCCTTCACAAAATCTTCCGCACTCAAACTACCTATTGCGGCTGCATTTGCTCGCCGACAAAAAACGAATAGGAGTAATTCCAAAGACTGGAATCGTTTACTAAGGTACCAATTCTAAACCTACTACGAGTGTCGTTGCACAATTCAACAACTTGAACACGTAATATTTAATATATTAATCCATTTCTCAAGTGAGTTTTAATGAAGGTACGACTATGACATGTAAGACTCAATAGGGAAATCTCTTACGAGAATCTCTGATAAGCCTCAATCCTTAGGTGCAATTTTACGTGGTGGATGTTGTTCAAAATAAAACACACCATTCTTATTGCCGATCGCAAAATCCAGGCGTCCATCCTTATTCATATCAGCGGCTTCAAATTGAATTGCTACGCCCGAGTTGTCATCGATTAGATGCCGGACCCAGACCGGTTTTTGTTTTCCGTCTTTTAACAGCTCGTACCAGTAAATAACCGCCGGATCCATACCGCCTGGCCCATGCCCTTGATGAGCAAAAAATCGTTTACCTGTGATTAGATCCGGCAACCCGTCGTTGTTTACATCTTTCAATACAATGCTGTGCAACTCAGAGTAGGTACTGTCTATCAGATGACGCCTGAATGAAATGTGTTCTTTGTCGCGCACCTGCTCATGCCACCAAAGTCCGAAGTCGTGCGCTGATGCGGAGATCACATCGTTGTCACC
Organism: Chryseolinea sp.; assembly: GCA_037720155.1. Taxonomy (GTDB): domain Bacteria; phylum Bacteroidota; class Bacteroidia; order Cytophagales; family Cyclobacteriaceae; genus Chryseolinea. Next base: position 424,795 of record JBBJMI010000003.1, read on the forward strand.
GTCACCATCAAGGTCGTAGGTATGCATTTGTGAACACGGATACCCGAGATCGGCCTTATGAAATTTCCAAGGTGTGGACCTCATATCCTTTGGAGCTTCCCACCATCCGCCCGTGATCAAAACGTCGCGTATACTATCACCGTTGACGTCCCCCCAGCCCAGGCCGTGAGAATACATTCCGGCTTCTTTGGATTTACGTTCACTGATCACGTTCGCTTTCCAGGAAACCTTCCGCGACTTTACGGTACTACTCCACCAATTCATCATACCTGACTTTTCATTTGCAAAAACCAGGTCTTCCTTGCCATTGCCGTCAACGTCCACCATCATTGGGGATTCGTTGAAAGCCGTAGAGTCAATCAGAAAACGCTTCCACAAAACATCGGCTCCTTTTGGATTTTCAAACCAATAGACTTCCTTACCTGGAAAATCAAAATTGATAAGGTCTGGCCAGCCATCTTCATTCACATCGGTCATGAAGTTGAGGAATGAATCACTGTATCCCTTTGTATAGTCAAATCGTTTATGCTGCCAGATTTCGTGCGCTTTCCAATCGGGTGCCTCGAACCATCGGGCGCCGGCGATTATATCCAGCTTGCCATCCTTGTTCACATCTCCAATTGTAGAAGCTTCCGTATAGAATGCATCCCATATGTGGACTTTCCTAAAAGAGACGTCGTTGTCAGGTACTTGTGCAGAAACAGTTGCTACCGATAATGGTATCGCGATAGTCGTGATTTCCAGCGCATACCTGACCGAATAGAAGCACGCTGAATACTTTAATAAATTGATCAAAGCGTTAACAGATAATTGATGAGGTTATAAAAGTCACGCTCTTCAATTGTATGCCCAAAAGAATCAGGCATCAACGTATATCGCGATTGCTTTTGCTCCGCAATGTCGCTTTTTCTAATTTTGAATTCCTTGCCGGTAATGTCAGCGAAAACCTTCACCTCCCCTTCCTCACGTCGGAACAAGCCTGACTTCAATGTACCATCCTTTAATGTCACCGTATAGTTTTTAAAACCCTCGGAAATATTTCGATTTGGGTCTATTATTTTTTCGATGAGGCCCGCTGCGCCAGCATTGCCAATGCCGTCAAGCTGAGGACCGACGCTGAGGACGCCTCCAAGTTTATGACACGCACTGCAGTTTTGTCCAAACACGATCTTACCTGAGTCCGGCGTCAAGGTGGACTTATTTATCGCTGTAAAAGCAGTAAGTCGCGCGTCGATCAATTTTTGCTTTTCACCAGCTTCCTTGGAAAGCTCGGATGTTAACGATGCAAACTTTGCCTGCTGTGCGGGTGTAGCCTTATTGGCGAGTAATTCAGATGTGCGCGCATTCAGTAAAGCACGCGCATTGATCTTACCTTCGCCCACTTTCCTGATCACCAAATCCTTTCCAGCCGACGAACCTGCCAGCGCTTCCACGACAGATTGCTGAACTTCGTCCGGTATGTCTGCGATGTCGCCTAATGCTTTGTTAACTGCGTTACCAGGGAATTCGCCCAGTACTGCAGCCGTCCGTCTCTGGTACTCCGGCACGGTATCATTGGCAATGATAGTTGCGCCGATAACTGCATTTTCCGGATTTATCTTCATCAACGAACGCAATGCCGCCCCTCTTATGCCAAAACGTAATTTATAGCCTTCATCGATAAAAGCCTTTAACGCAGGTTCAAGAGAGCGCACCTTGTATTCGCCGGCGATCTCTATGGCGATATGCTGATTAGTAAATTTGTCTTCGTTATTAGTCGTATCAGTGGCTGGGTATTTTTTAAATAAAGCTTCTGCTATCTCCGGCGCTAAGGTATCGAGAACCTTTAACTTGATATTTCCACCACGTTGATTTAATCCTTCAAGCAGCCCTTTATAAATTTGAGCTCTTGCATTAATATCCGTGCTTTCAGAAAGGGCTTTGCTCGCGATATCATTTAACTGATCTGCACTGATGAAACGCGAAATTTGCGTATAGGCCGCCGGTATTCGCTCGTCAGGCAGTTTTGAGGTGTTTAGATAGGAAGATAAAAATTCTGCTGATGCTTGTAATGGCACATCGACCATCACACCCGCAAGTATCGCCGCGTTGTCAGAACTCCACTTTTTGACCACAGCTTCCTTCAGAATCGGTTCATCGCGAAGAATATTTCTAATGCTCAGGCGACCGGTGTAATACAAATGATTATCGAAATCAGGGCGTGTAGTTTTAAGTACGGCCAAAATTGATTCAACAGATTTTACAGAAGGAAACTTTGCAGCAGCTTCGATGGCTGCCCGTTGAATGTGCGGATTTTTATCCGCCAGTGCCGTTGAAATTAATTCAACATAGGTTGGGTCGGCCTCTCGTTCCTGCAGCACCCTCAACGCATGAATTCTTACCAATGTATCGTTGCTTGACAAAGCACTCTTCAACAACGCATCAGGCAATTTTTCCATTCGTTGAAGCGCCCATAGGCTGTGGATATACTTGCGCCCACTCGTTGATGGGTCTTTTAATGCATTCTCAAGCGCTGCGGTTGCAGACTCACCGATCCTGTCCGTGATTTGATCCGTAGCCAGCATTCTTGTTGGGAGATTATCCTCATCCAATGCCTCGATAAGTTTTTCGAGCGTGGACTTCGTGAGATCGGAAGGTCCGTTGACGTTTCCTTTGTAGGTAATTCTCCAAATTCTACCCCGCTGTTTGTCGCGCTTAGGGTGATCAAGCGGTACTTCATAGTGACCAATGATGGCATTATAAAAGTCCGCGACATAGATCGCACCATCGGGTCCAAGTTTAATGTTCACGGGCCTGAACCATGGATCTTCGCTTTTTATGAAGTCTACTTCAGATTTGCCAACAGGTGACGAGCCGTTCCATGTAAATGAATATCTGTGTACGCGTGAATTGACTACATCACCAATAAAAAAATTGTCTTGGAACGCTTTTGGAAACTGCGTGTCTGCATATTGGGTAATTCCACACAACGCTGTTGCCTCGTCCTCTAACGACTTCATGTCAGGTCCGAAACCCATACTAGATGCCTTTCCGAAATGTGGATAATCACCACTCCGGATCAATTGATATAAAGGCGAGCTGTGGCTATCAGTAGAATATACGTATCCATAACGGTCAAAAACCAAACCGAAGGGATTCACTTGTCCGAATGTAAGTTGTTGAACGTGGCTTCCATCCAACTTAAACCGAAATGTGTTTCCTGAGACAAGCGTCACGCTATCGCCATCAGTGCCGGCAAAACGAGAACGATTCGTAAATCCATGACACGCGTGCACCCACCCGTCATAGCCACGCATGAAGTTGCTGACCATCCCGTGTGTGTCTTGGTACCCAAAGGGACCAAACATGAATTTATTGCCTTCCATTTCACCGTCGCCGTTTGAATCTTCGTATCGGTATACATTAGGGACGCTGAACGAGATTGCCCCATTATTTAAGGGCAGAATTCCAATCGGTATATTCAGCGTATCACTGACTCGCGTGAACTTATCGGCTTTGCCATTATGATCTGTGTCTTCCAGTATCATGAGTTTATCCGTGCCTCTTTTGCCGATTACAGGAAATGGATATTCGAAAGAGGATGTTACCCACATTCGCCCTTTTGCATCAAAGGCGAGGTTCATCGGCTTTTCGATATCAGGTTCGGACGCAAACAGTTGTATCTCAAATCCCGGTGGAAGAATAAATCCCTTCAGCTCTTCCTCTGCCGACCGCGGCCCCGTCGGGCGGATATTCTCACTGAAATTTGGACCAGACGTTTTACCATCATCGCGTTGGGTTTCCTTGCACGATAGCAGAACAAGCGCATTGAAAATAAAAGCTGTTGTTAAAATTCTGTATTGCTGAGCAGTTATCATAATTGGGAAATGTAGATCAACTTAGGAAATAGTATGTAAAAAGCGAAAAATGAAAAGTCGAAATACAAGCTTGATGTGATGTTTGGGGGTTAAAGTTCCTTGCGCCTGCGTTGTTAAATATTTGTTAAAGCTTATTCCTTTTATGGTTGATGATAATGAATGTCCGTACTTGAAAGAAGTTTATATAACCTATCTGGAAGGGAATAATGGAATCTGCAACCTATTGTACAAGAAGAGCATTCCTCAAAGTTTCAGCCGCCGCCTCCGGCGGATTTCTGCTATCAGGCTCACTGCCTGAATTCAGCATTGCAAAGAGCTTTACCGCACCAACTGATAAAAAGGCAATTCTCCATCCGTTCATAAGGATTGGATCAGACAACTCAATTGAACTGTTTATCTCCAAGGTTGAAATGGGCCAGGGGATCCTGACCACCCTTGCCATGCTGGTAGCCGAGGAGTTGGATTGTGCGTGGGAAAAGATCACTATACAACCACGGGGTGCGGCTCGTGGTCATGAAATTAATGAAAGCATTTATCGAGCAACAACGGGTGGTTCAGACACCACGCGGTCAGAATTTGAACGATACAGAATGGCTGGTGCAATGGCAAGGGTCATGCTGGTGCAGGCGGCTTCACAAAGGCTTGGCGTTCCATTGTCCGACTGCAGAACAGAAAATGGATATGTTCTCGCGGGTGAGCATCGATTAAGTTATGGGGACCTCGCAGATGAAGCTTCTGTAATTCAGGTAACAAACGTTTCCCTTCGCACTGAGGGCAATTGGAAAATAATAGGCAAGTCACCTGATCGACTAGACACTCCGGTCAAGATCAATGGAAAGGCCAAGTATGGAATAGACATTCAGTTTCCAGGTCTTCTGACTGCGGTTGTAGCCCGCTGCCCGTATTTCGGAGGGCAAGTAAAATCATTTGACGCAGCTAAAACCAAAGCGCTGGCTGGAGTTCGTGACGTCGTGCAGATACCATCCGGCATCGCCGTCATAGCTGATCACTATTGGGCGGCGAAACTTGGAAAAGATGCCTTGCAAATTGAATGGACGCAGGGTGATAGCGTGTTGAGTAGTGAAACCATTGTTTCGGAGTACGTCGCACTTACGAAAGACCCGGGTGTTCCGGTACAACAAAAAGGCGACGTTAAGGCAGCCCTTGCAAGCGCTCCAAAAAAGATCGATGCAGTTTACGTATTTCCGTTTCTGGCGCACGCGCCGATGGAGCCATTAAATTGCACTGTTCGGATCACGGGAAAAAAATGTGAGATTTGGACGGGCACGCAATCACCGTATTTGCATCAACAAGAAGCGGCGGCGTATCTTGAAATAGACATAAATGACGTAGAGTTTACAACACCATTTTTAGGAGGAAGCTTTGGCAGAAGGGGATCCCTGAAAGATGATTGGGTCATAGACGCTGTGCAAATTGCCCGCATCAGTGGTAAGGCGATTAAATATGTATGGACCAGGGAGGATGATATTACCGGTGGCTATTATCGGCCGCTCTACGTTCATGCCGTAAAGATTGGCTTAAACAGCGACCAGGTTCCGGTAGCATGGTTACATCGTGTCATTGGGCAATCGCTTTTCGCAGGCACCGCGCTAGAAAAAGATATTGTTATCGATGGCATTGATTACAGCTCTGTTGACGGAGCGAATGGTTCCCCATATTTGAACGAGGTTCCCAATCATTCGCTCGAGCTACGCACTACGACTCTGGCGATTCCTGTATTGCCTTTTCGAAGTGTTGGAAACACACATACTGCCTTCGTAATGGAGACCATCGTCGATGAGATGGCGTCGATGGCCATCAAAGATCCGGTCGAATATAGAAGGCAGCTTCTGAAAAACCACCCAAGACACCTGGCCGCTCTAAATCTCGCGACGGAACGGGCAGGCTGGACCAAACCGCTGCCGCCGAACAGATTTCGGGGCGTCGCTGTTCACGGTGCCATGGGAAGCTATGTATGCCAGATCGTAGAAATATCCATTGACAATGGTAAATTACACATTCACTCCGTAGTTTGTGCGATCGACTGCGGTCTTGCTGTTAATCCAGACGGAGTCAAAGCCCAAATGGAAGGTGGAATTATCTACGGAATAACGGCCGCACTATACGGCCAAATAGACATCACGGATAGCAAGGCAAAGCAGCAGAATTTTGATAGCTATAAAATGTTGCGTTTTAATGAATCGCCTTCGATTGAAGTACACATCGTACCAAGTCGAGAGCCCATGGGTGGCGCAGGCGAACCCGGAGTTCCGCCGATTGCACCGGCAATTGCAAATGCTTTATTCGCAGCGACAGGAAAGAGAATACGAAGACTACCAATAAAGCTGTAAAAGAAATTCCCACGCATGGGGATAATCTTCATCATTAGAACCCGGAGTGCGCGTTGGCAGAGTTGTCTGGCTGTGTACAAGCCTATAGAATGGTTCTGGAGATACGTGGAAAGCCCCGCGTATAAAGTCTTTAAAATCTTTATATGTGGCATCTTTTTTACTTATACTGACCCATAAAATCAGCTTTTTAATGAAAATCCTATTTATTGTTAATCCCATTTCAGGCAAGAAAAGTAACGAAAGCGCAATCACCAGAGTGCACGAAAAAGCTATAGAATTGGGCTTCGACTTTAAGTTTCATTACACTACTGGTAAAGATGATGTTGAAGCAATCCACGATCAAATAGAATGGTATAAGCCCGACCGCGTCATCGGTGGGGGCGGAGACGGCACATTGCAACTTGTCGCGACAGCAATAATAGGTAAAAATATACCGTTCGGTATATTACCGCTGGGTTCTGCAAACGGATTTGCTACGGCAATTGGCATTCCAAAAGATCCACTCGATGCCATCGACGCTATGATCAATTCGAAAAGAACCCGTCCGCTGGATTTACTTAAATTCAATGACGAGCACATTTCAATACACCTTGGTGACATTGGGATTAATGCGCTCATGGTAAAGGAGTATTCAGAGTCCCCCGATCGCGGAATGATGGCATATGCCAAACACCTTGTGAACTCGATGAAAGAAACGCCTTTGCTGCAGTATAAGATTAAAACACCTGAAGAAACTTTTGAGAAGGAAGGATACATGCTTGCCTTTGCTAATGCCAATAAATATGGCACGGGCGTGCACATATCAAACGGTTCGATTTCCGATGGAAAGTTCGAGATTTGCAACGTACCCAGGATCGCCATGGAAGATGCTATTAAATCCGGGCTGACGGCGTTGAACGTGTTTATCGACAAGGATATGTTTTCGGATGTGATATCATCCACGGAAGCAGAGGTGACAATAAGTGAGAAGACCCATTTTCAGATTGATGGTGAATACATAGGCCTGACTGATCACGTTAGTGTGCGTATACTTGCATCATCAATACCTTTATTGATGCCCTGATGTCGTCGAGAATTCCAACACTGCTAAGCTATTATGCTCTTTCTAATAAAAATGAGGCGATCATCTTTGGGCAGGTCACCAACATGCGTGTTGGCGACCTGAGCTTTTTGGATTTCAACCGGCGCCGGACATTCCATACCTTGCTTTCACTATACAGAACAAAGGCGGTTGCGAATGAGACCGTATCGCTGACGTTCGACTCCCATGTTGTCGAGGGCAAAACGGATGCCTCAGGTTTCTTTTTTATTAAGGACAAGATTGCTTCCGCAGAGGGCGTCTTGCAAAAGATGCAGCTTGGAACAGGTGAACTTGTGCACTTAGTTACCGACTTATATTCACACGCCTTTCATCATGTCGATACTCCATACATTGTAGTCTCCGATATCGACGACACGATCTTGCATTCCTACATTAGCCGTAAGATTCTAAAGTTCCGAACATTGATGTTTACCACGATGGAAAAACGGCGTGCAGTCGAGCCGGTCAAAAAGCTTATTCGCACGATCGTAGACAGGGGAGCAACGCCACTTTATATCTCGAATAGTGAACAAAATCTCTACCCGCTTATCTATCGGTTCTTGACTCATAATAAATTTCCAGTCGGTCCGCTCTTCCTGAAGCAAATGCGGAAATTAAAGGACATCATTAGATACAGGAAAGTACCCACACCAGAAGTTCATAAACTAAAGATGCTGGACGAAGTCATTCCATTGTTTAGCAACAAGAAGTTCATATTGATCGGCGATAATACCCAGTTTGATATGGCGATTTATCTTACGACAGCGAAAAAATATCCCGATAATATTACCGACATTTTCATCAGGAAGGTGATAAATGTCCCGGACGAGGTTAACAAGGTCAAAGAGCTTAAAGAAACGCTCGCAAAATCGAAGATCAATTTTTATTACGCCGAGGAGTTCACCGGGCTCTCAATACACAGCGAACCTCTAGGTTAAAAGTCGACAGACTGAATTGGTCGTGTCAGGATTCGTCGTGCCTGCATGCGTTTTCCTCTATTTGTGTTTTGTAAATCCTGTAATCAGCAAAAGAGTTTCTGAATAAATGTCTTGGGTTATCAGGCGACGGTAGGAGCATTTTATTTTAAATGCTTCAAGACTTGAGCGCGCTCGTGGGTCTGCCTTTTGGGCCTTTGCCGCGCGCGTGCCATATTACCCAGGGCTGCGCTACGCTTTTTCAAAATTCACCAAAGTTGAAAGTCCGCTGTTGGGTCAGCGCATTGCACCTTTTGCTTATAAACATTCAGCACAGCCCCTTCCCATACAATTAACTTTGCTTTCTCGGTGTTTTTCATGTAGTTTAAAATCAATGGTTATGATTGATTTTATGTATTATCCGGTGAAGCTATGGATCTATTGATCAACAATAAAAAATTCTCGGTTGAAGCGCATCCCGATGATAGCCTGCTGACCATCTTGCGAGATTACCTGGACTTAACAGGGACAAAATACGGCTGCGGCGAAGCTCAGTGTGGCGCGTGTAAAGTGCTCGTCGATGGCGTGGCTGTGCCGTCCTGCGTTACGATGATGTCCACTCTTAAAGGGAAAAATATTACCACCATCGAAGGTGTTGCCACCAATAATCAGCTTCATGCAGTACAACAGGCATTTTTAAAAGAAGACGCCTTCCAGTGTGCATACTGCGCATCGGGAATGGTTATAGCCGCTGTGTCACTATTGAAAAAAAACAACGATCCTTCTCAAGACGAGATTATCGAAGGGATGCAGGGTAACGTCTGTCGTTGCGGAACTTATCCGCGCATCGTGCGCGCAATTCAGGAAGCATCCAAATCCCTAAAAAACGGTGCCGGACAATCAAACCACAAGAGCAATGGATAGGCCCACGCAAGATCAACCCAGAGGCAACGCGGGGTACAACACTCAGATTAATCGCCGCCACTTTTTTAAAGTATTGGGTAGCGGATTGGCTGTAACGTTCACCATATCGAGTAGTGTAGTTGAGGCGCTGGGCCCAATCGCGAAGGATGACGAGGATCAGATCAGCGCGTGGATTCATGTGGGAGAAGATAATGTCGTGACGGTATATACCGGCAAAGCAGAAGTCGGGCAAAACATTCGCACATCGCTGGCCCAGATCGTTGCGGAGGAACTTGAGGTCGAATTGAACCGCATTGTAATGGTGATGGGCGATACCTCACTTACACCATACGACCGTGGCACATTTGGCAGCCGCTCAATACCTTACATGGGTCCACAACTTCGAATGGCAGCGGCCTCTGCACGTGAATACCTCATAGACATGGCGGCAGATAAGTGGAAGTGTGATCGTACAAGCCTGAGGCTGGAGAAAGGATTAGTCATTGACGCCAAGCAAAAGTCGATAGCAATAGGACAACTCGCTGCAGGAAAAAAACTCTTGAAAGCGATAAATAAAAACGCAAAAATAAAGCCTGTCGAAGAATGGAAAATATCCGGTACGCCTGTATTAAAAGTCGGCGGCGAATCCTTTATCACCGGTCGACATAAGTACGTGTCGGACATGACCTTGCCCGATATGTTACACGGAAAAGTTTTACGCGCGCCTTCTTACGGTGCTACACTCATTGATGTTGATCTCAATGCCGCGAAAAAAATTCCCGGCGTAATTGTGTTGCGGGATGGAGAATTTGTCGGAGTCGCTGCACCAACGCGCAGGAAGGCAACAGATGCAATAAGCGCAATGAAGCCTCGATGGAAGCTCAGTGAGCAGGCGTCGCGAAAAGAAATTTTTACGTACCTGAAAGAAAAGGCAGAGAAACCAGATGACCGTAATAATCAGGCAACTGGCAATGTCTCTCAGGCCTTGCTTCAAGCACATCATAAAATAGAAAAGAGTTTTAATATTGATTATATCGCACACGCGCCATTGGAACCCAGGGCTGGCGTTGCACAATGGATCGGTGACAAGCTTACCGTGTGGACTGGAACGCAACGCCCATTTGGCGTTCAGGAAGATCTGGAATCTATGTTTCATATTCCGAAAGAGCAAATACGTGTGATCACGCCCGACACCGGCTCAGGCTATGGTGGTAAGCATACGGGTGAGGCGGGAATCGAAGCTGCAAGGCTTTCAAAAGCTGCCGGGAAACCAGTTAAGATTGTTTGGACACGGGAGGAAGAATTTACCTGGGCGTATCTTCGGCCCGCTGGAGTAATCGAGATCAGGGCTGGCGTGAACCAAGAGGGAATTCTTCAGGCATGGGAATTTCACAACTACAACTCCGGCGGTTCAGGTATTGAAACCTCCTACGAGGTGGCAAACAAACTTATTCAATATCATCCCTCAGACTCACCGTTGCCCCAGGGATCGTACCGCGGGCTCGCAGCGACCGCCAACGTCTTTGCACGGGAGTCCATCATGAATGATCTCGCGCAGGCTGTCGGGATGGATCCGCTGGCATTTCGACTTAAAAATTTGAAAGAGAAGAGAATGAAGGATGTGCTGGAGGCAGCGGCTGCGAAATTTGGCTGGAACGGGGAAAAGCCTGCGCCTAACCATGGCGTTGGCATAGCCTGCGGTGAAGAGAAGGGAAGCTATATCGCCACGTGTGCCGAAGTGTCTGTGAGTAAGGAATCCGGGCAGGTGAAAGTTGTGCGTGTCGTGGCCGCTTTTGAATGTGGGGCAATTATTAATCCCAATCACCTCGAGCATCAAATCATGGGATCAGTTATTCAGGGTATGGGTGGCGCGCTCTTCGAAAGAATCGAATTCGAAAACGGAAAGATCACCAATTCAAGGTTTTCCGCCTACCGGCTTCCGCGGTTCAGCGATTGTCCGAAACTTGATGTGGTGATGCTAAACCGGAAAGACATACCTTCGTTGGGCGCAGGCGAGACGCCAATCCTTGCCATAGCACCCGCTATCCGCAATGCAATTGAAAATGCGACGGGCAAGAAGCTTTATACTTTGCCTTTGGTGCCCGATGGGCTGAAGATTGATTAGCAAGTCGTCGTGAGTTCACAGGCACTGCCCAACGACACTCGCGCAAGTTTTCAAACTTGTGTCTACACAAGTTGCAGTCTCCCGACTGCAGCACACGGTATAGTGCTACTCATCTCCAATCAAATCTGAACGGCTGCCTTAAATCACTTATGCGGAACATGAACATCAAAAAATTTCTTCCGTGCCTTTTCCCAGTTATCAAGCACCTTCGTCCGGGATGTATTCAACGCACTGTTCGCCTTATTGTATGAATTAATTGAATTATTATACTCCTTCAACAACCGATTATACTCATCAACATCCTTTTGCGTGCGCTTGCTCGCGGGCTTGGAATCGAATGATTTTTTTGTTTTATCAAATTCTTCTTTACTGATCAAAAATCCTGTGATCGCTGAGAATTGCTCCGCTTCACTTTTGTAGAATGTCAGCGCGTTTCGGCATGCGCTGATCACAGAGCCATCGCCCTGAAAGGCTTTCATCGTATCTAATCTTTCAAGCCCGTCAATCGCGAACTTCAACATGCTTCCCCTACCCTGTTCCGTGCCATTCAGGTCGTTTGCATTCAACGCTTTTAACATCGCTTCTTCCTGCACATAGCTCTTAAAGAAAACAAGATACACGGTATTGTAATATTGATTGACGGATCCAGTCTGCCCCAACTTCTTTGAAAGCGTGGTCTGTTGCGCTTCAAGCAGTCGGACCTGGTGGTTCAAAGCAAACGCTTTGTAAGATTCAGTTACCTTTTCGTACGCCCCCTCAAGCTTATCCCCTGCTTTTTCCTGAATGAGCAGATATGCTTCCATCGCATCATATGATTGCTCAGCGACTTCCTCCATATCAACCACTTTATGATATTCTTCATTGAATATATTCAGCAACACGGTCCAGTATTGTTTGTATGCATCGCGCAACGACGCGTCACCTTTATATGCACCCATCTTGCCCGCCTCATAGATGGATTCTCTCACAGCTTGAATCACTTCTGACCGCTTCTTTTCCATCTTGCGCGCGCGTCCACCGTGAGCAACTTCGCTCATGTAGCTCATATAGTTCCCGGACAGCATTTCTTCACGCTTGCTAAGCAGATTCATATGATCCACGGGACTGTTCTGGGACTGACCGTTCATCACCGTCACAAATAAAAAAAGGACCAGTAAATGGGGAGCACCAATCTTAATCAATGTGAACATTATTTTTTTACCGTGTTTAGTATGAGATCACAAGCAACATGATAAGCTTCGTCTACCACAATGTCAGACTGCAGGCTCGCTACCCATCGGTTGTTGTAGTCGTTTATATAACTATCCGTTGTAACCGGTTGACCACCGGTTTCAAGTCTGTACGCTTTGAAAGACTGAGTCTCAGCGTTTGTGTTCGAACGAAGGCTGCTAATAAATTCGTCTGTTTCTGACCGCTGCTTTGAAAAGTCGTCCCAACGCAAAGAAACCGGTTCATCTGTTTTGTATAATGTTGTCAACCGTTCGCTATTCAATGGCATCTTTGCAAATCCCGGAGCATCCATTATTCGTTTCTTGCTTTTCGCCTGGAGATCCGTCACTGGCAACAATGGAAGCGCCTGATAATAAATTCTCTTCCGAATTGAGTCTGGTGGAAATGCCATCGGCATATACTTCTCCCCTATCGGTAGCGAATGAAACAAACCTGGAAGGTTAACGTCCGGAACCACGCCAATAAACTGGTTTGACTTTCCCGTAACCCTGTAAAATTTTTCCATTGTAATGCTCGCAAAGCCGGCATCATCATTTGAAGTGTTCGCTGAAAATTTGGTAGGTGTTCTTACCGCTTGCGGATTTGTTGGGACGATTTGCTGTGCTGTACCCTTCCCGTATGTCGTGCCCCCTACGATAACAGCCCGGTGATAGTCTTGCAACGCAGCCGCCAGCAGTTCAGACGCAGATGCGCTCATCTCATTTACGAGCACGACCAACGGGCCTTCGTAAATGGTACCGCGGTTAATGTCTTTCACCGTCGTCAGGCTTCCTGCCTTATTCTTAAGTACGAGAATAGGTCCGGCGTCTATGAATATTCCTGCCATAGCAACTGCTTCGGCCAACACGCCGCCTCCGTTGAAACGCAGATCGATGATCAAACCATCAATTTTCTCAAGCTTCATCTTAACAATTTCCCGTGCAACGTCATTGGCGCAATGCGTGCCGTCTTCATCGCCCCACTTTGAATAAAAGTCAGGCAGGGAGATGAAACCTATTTTCTTCTGTCCGGTCAGCAAAAAACTTTTCACTACGTCCTCGTCGGAGTCAACCTTCTCTTTCTGTAGCGGTATTGCCACAACAGACCCGTCGGCTTTACGCAACGTGAGGGCCATGGACGTTTCCATAGAGCTTTCCATAATGCCATTAACATCGTGTGCGTCGAAACCCCATAGATCCAAAATTGGCTGACCTTCAAACTTCATTGCCTGGATAATATCGCCGATCTCTACCTGACCAGAATTCCACGCCGGTCCCCCGGGCATAAGCTGAACAATGGAAACTTCTCCTACTTCATTTTCTCCAAGTGTGAATCCATAGTAGTAACCCTTGGAGCTAAGTGAAGACATGAAGTCCTTCACTTGCTGCGGCGAAAAATAAGTCGTGTGTGGGTCGAATGCCGACGCAATTGTGGACAGCAACTCTGCCGACACGTGTGTCTTTAATCCCGATGGACCACTTCGGAATTTTTCAGCTTCGTGCAACATCACTTTCTCTACTTGCGCCGCAGCAGATTTTTCAGATTGCGCGAGAAAATCTTTTGTTGCGCTAACCTTGCTTCGTTTTTTCAAATCATAGAGCCGATTGAGCAACCGGAATCGAAATTCAAACTCCCATCGAGTACGAAGGGAAGCGACGTTAAGTGCTCGTATGGTATCTTTCGAAAGGGAAACGTTACGGTTAAAGTCAACCGCTTTCTTACTGATCTCCTGGATACCGGAAACATAGCGGTCAATGCAGGTCTTATAAAGTTTAGCAAGCTCAGGAAGAAAAATCCAGCTTGTTCCATTAAGGTCGTCGTCAATTTTGGTTCTAAAGGCATTGATTGTATTCAGGTCTTCTGTTGTGATATACAGCTTTTCCGGGTCCAGTTGGTCAATCAGGTGGTCGAACGTCCAGGCAGAGAATGCGTCGTCGATTGCGCGTGGTTGTACGTGCTTTTCCACCAGCACTTTGGCCAGGAGTCTCGCTTCCGTCTCTACATTGAGCTCCGACTGGCTCCATACCGTTAGCGCTTGCAGGACAAAAATTGCTGGCAACAATGCTTTCATGAGAATACTCCAGGGGGGTGCTGGTTCATGCTAAATTAGTTAAAAACCGCGATGTTGACAGCTGAAAACAGAGTGCGTGTGGGAGCAGGGACAGAGTGAGTGTGAGTGTGGGAGCGAGAGCGATCGGGCTCAGGATGGCGGGAGTCTTCACGCGCATGCTGGCGCAAGGTACTGTCAGACTTGTGTCCGGCAACGTTGCAGTCTCCTGACTGCAGCCCACGTTCAATTTCTAAGCTCTTTCCATTAAGACGCCAAAATGCGGCCAGTCGGCGACCTGAAGAAGGCATAGTAGTATTCCTGACGCTAAACCAACCCCTTTTAGCTCCGCCATCAATATTCACTCATAAATTTTTTAGGCTGGGCTGATTCCTTATTTTTGCGACGGTTTTTAGCCTCAGGCTTAATTTGGCTCCGTATTTCAATGGATAGAATTTCAGATTCCGATTCTGAAGATGCAGGTTCGATTCCTGCCGGGGCCACAGAAAACAGAGTGAGTGTGCTTTCTCTTCACTTCACTGTACCCTCCCTTCGCTCCCACACTCACACTGCCTCTCCAGGATGTCATTGTGAGGAAAACAGCCGCTATTCCTTTCTTCTCTTTCTTCTCCTCCGTTGTCAATAAGAACCCCACTCCATCCTGGAGTTCCATTTTCGAATGCATTGCTATTCTCGATGTGCTAAAAGACGAATGGGTCGTTGAGGAAAATGTGTTGCGAAGATTTTATAAGCAACCGAAGAACTATCTAAGATTTTGTTTACAATGATTAGAATTTTGCAGGATGAGTACCGTCCCAGTAGGGCGGGAATTATTGATCTGCTTTTTAAATTTCCTCATTTACAGGTATCAAAAGACAGTTGGTGCTAACAGCCTAATTGTACTTACATTCTCAACCTCGCTAGATATGGAAATTGTGAGTTTACCAATGACAAATAATACTCAATTATATGTGCAAAACAAGCTAAAATACCCATTTCCGGAATTTTAGCACTTACATTAGCAACTCAAATAATTTTGCAACTGTGAGTCGTAGTTCCAAGAAAATTTAATTTTAATGATCATTAATAATGCTAACCATTATTTCCTTCAAGGGGGAGGCGAAATGGGGGAACTGATAAGAGGAAAAGATTGGAGTAAAACATGTTTAGGCGACCCTTCCGGCTGGCCGCAAAGTCTTCGAACGATGGTAGCCGTTATGCTCGATAATCCACTCGGAATGTGTATAGCATGGGGTGATGAATATATCCAGTTATATAATGACGGATTTCGCCCCATTCTTGGTGCTAATAAACATCCCCATGCGTTAGGTATTAGCACGCGTGAAACATTTGGCGAAGTATGGAATAGTATTGGGACCATGCTTGATGGTGTAATGGAAGGAAAAGCGATGAGCTATTCTGATTTGATGGTTCCCTTAGACAGGAATGGCTTTCCGGAAGAGTGTTTTTTTTATTTTTCTTATAGCCCAATAAGGAGAGATGATGGGGAGGTAGGAGGTATACTACTTACTGTCATCGAAAATACAACCAAAAAGAAGGCAGAAGAAGCTTTGAAAGAAAGCGAGCAGCGTTTCCGTGACACGGTTAAACAAGCCTCTGTAGGGATTACCATCCTACGGGGTAAAGATCATATAGTGGAGATGGCTAACGATGCTTACTTGTGTATAATAGATAGGAAAGAGATGGAATTTGTAGGCCAGCCTTTATTTGATTCTTTACCGCAGATGAAAGAATCTGGCTATGCATTGTTAGATAGTGTATTAAATACAGGACTTTCCGCCCATCGCAACGAGGTGCCCATCCCACTTAATCGATACGGAAAGCAGGAAGTGTCTTATTTCGATTTCCTGTATCATCCGTTGAGAGATAAAGATGGAAACGTCTCGGGTATTTTAGTTACGGTAACCGAGGTTAATGAAAAAGTAAAAGCAGGAAAAAAAATAGAAGAAAATGAAAAGCTATTGCAATCTATTTTTTTTAACGCCCCGGCCGCTATTGCTGTCATTACAGGACCTGAACATACTTATGTTCTGGCAAATAAAGAGTATCAAAATATGGTTAGCCGTACATCGGAACAACTGGTGGGCAAAACGAGCAAGGCAATATTTCCTGAATTGGACGGTACAGGCACATTTGAAATTTTTGATGGGATCTACCAATCAGGGGAATCATTTTCACTTGCAGAATATCCTGTAAAACTTCATAAAAATAGTACCGCCAAAGTAGAGCAGAGGTATTTCAGATTTTCCGCCGTTCCGCTCAAAGACGGTGAAGAAAAATTTGATTCTATCGTAATCGTCTCTATTGATATAACTGAACAGGTTTTAACACGAAAAAAAATTGAGGAAAGTGAAAAGCGATTTCAGCTACTGGTAAGGGATGCAACAGCGGCCATTGTAGTACTGACAGGGCCTGAGATGAAAGTAGAGATTGTGAACGAAGCCTATGGTAACCTTATTAGTTTGAAACCACATGAAATGCAGGGCAAGGCATTGTTTAGTCTTATACCTGATGCAGCTGATTACTATCTGCCTATTTTGGAAAGTGTGAGACAAACCGGTGAACGGCTTCAACTTTATGACAGCCCGTTTGCTGTTACTGTAAACGAAAAACACATAGAAGGATTCCTGCATGTTGTGTATCAGCCTTACCTTGATGCAGATGGTAGTATTTTGGGGGTGATGGCAATAATGCAAGATGTAACAGAAGCTGTATTAGCCCGCAAAAAAATTGAACAAAGCGAGAAGAAATTTCAGGCAGCCATCCTTGCAGTTGAGGGCATCACCTGGACAAACAATGCCAACGGTGAAATGATTGGCGAACAGCCTGGATGGGCTAAACTAACAGGGCAGCATTTTGACGAATACCAAGGCTATGGCTGGGCAACAGCGGTTCATCCAGACGATGCACAGGCAACAGTTGTGGCCTGGAACAAAGCAGTGGCGAACCGAAGCACATTTGAGTTTGAGCACAGATTGAAGACAAAACAGGACGGATGGAGGTCTTTTTTTATAAAAGCAGTTCCTGTGCTTGATGAAAACGGCGCTATTCAGCAATGGGTTGGTGTGCATACAGATATAACGGAACGAAGAGAGGCAGAACGAAAATTAGCCTATCGGACTGCATTGTTAGAAGCGCATAATGACGCAAGTGTTGATGGAATTTTATTGGTAGATGCAAAAGGAAACATTCTTTCGTTTAACCAACGCTTTATAGAAATATGGAACATGCCCGAGCACATTGTAAAGGCAAATGACGACGACGCAGCGCTTTCATTTGCCATGACGCAATTGGTACATCCTCAACAGTTTATTAATAAAGTAAAATATCTCTACGACCATCCAAATGAAACGAGCCTTGATGAACTGGAATTCAAAGATGGTAAAATAGTAGAGCGAAATGGTTATCCCGTAGTGGGTGAAGACGGAATTTATTATGCGTTGAGCTGGACCTTCAGAGATATTACATCACAAAAGACTTATGAAAAGAAAATTTTAGAAAGTGAAGAACGCTTTCGTACACTGGCGCAGACCTTACCCCAATTGGTTTGGATTACCGATGCTCAGGGCAATTTAGAGTTTACATCGATAAGATGGAAACAATATACTGGTATTGAACGCGGAGGCGAAAACGAATGGAAGGCAATTGTTCACCCCAATGATTATGATAACATTAACGCAGCATGGATGCATAGTTTAACTACTGGAAATATTTACACTTTTGATGTACGCCTTAAAAATAAAAATGGGGAATACAGGTGGCACACGGTGATTGGTGAGCCAGTATTAAACAACGAAAATAAGATAATAAAATGGGTTGGTGCATTTACAGATACACATTCTGAAAAGTTATTTACGCAAGAGCTGGAGTTAAAGGTTAAAGAACGTATCAACGAACTGCATAAATTTAATATTGAACTCGAAAGAAAGAACAAAGAGCTTGAATCCTTTGCTTATATCTCCAGCCACGATTTGCAGGAACCCCTTCGTAAAATCCAAACCTTTGCTTCCATCATTATAGATAATGAATTCGAAGTATTATCAGAAAATGGAAAGCATAATTTTAAACGCATGCAGGATGCGGCTAACCGGATGCAAACGCTCATAAAAGACTTGCTTACTTATTCAAAAACAAATAATACTGAACGCAATATTGAAATCACCGACCTTAATAAAATTATAGATGAAGTTAAAGAAGATTTGAGCGAAGAGTTAAAAGAAAAACATGCGACCATTGAAGCGACCGAATTGTGTGATGTAGAAATTATTCCTTTTCAATTTCGCCAACTTATGCACAACCTGATAGGGAATGCATTAAAGTTTTCCGTTCCCAACACTCCTCCATATATAAAAATAAAAAGTGAAATAGCCAACGGTATAAATTTTAACAGCGAAAAGCTAAAACCGGAAAATAAATATTGTCATATAACAGTTTCTGATAACGGCATAGGATTTGAACAACATTACAGCGAAAAAATATTTGAAATATTTCAACGCCTTCACGGAAAGCATCAATACGAAGGAACAGGTATTGGACTTTCCATTGTTAAGAAAATTGTAGAGAACCATGGAGGCTTTATTGAGGCAAAAGGTGAATTGCATAAAGGTGCAACCTTTGATATTTATATTCCGGCAACATAATTTATGGTAATTTGTCGCGCGAAAGAAAGCTGTTGCGAAATGAGAACAGTATTACTCAACATTACAAAGTTCTTACCCTAGAAATAACGCCGACCAGACACGTGAAGCGCATTTTGGCGGCAGCTTCAATCTGAAGGATTTCCGAGATAGCTCTTCTTGCCTAATCTGAACTTGCCGATTTGTACGGAATTTTAATTGCACCCTCCTCATTACCCAGAACGATAAACGTGCCCAACTGGTACAGTATATATTTATTTATATATGCTGCCCGAGCCCTAACGCAGCGCCATGACATCACTACGATAACCAAGAAACGTAAGATCTTATTTAGAACTGGAGGGTCTGCCCTAATCCAAAAAATTTATAATTTTCTTTAAAGATCTGCTTGAAAACACTAAAGCCAAGATGTCCCGTACAATGCGCAGGGGCAACATATTTTACATGGTATGTGTCGTGCATCTGTGCCGATAATTCGTCTATATATTCGCGATTGTAAGGTATTAGGTGAAAACCGCCAGCGATCAATAAGATGGGCTCCTTATTTATTTTGATCACTTCAGCTACTATAGTTTCAATAGTGGAGTGTGAGCATCCAGATAAAATCATCTGCCCCTGGCTGGTGCTTACTGATAGAGTTAGTTCGGGCATCCCAATAAACTGCGGATTTTCTTCAAAAGGTGGGTACTTTATAAACGTGCCCATGAGAGAGGAAGTTGTCGGCACTATTCGTACACCCGGTAACACCTCCTTAGATGATGTCAGGTATTCCACATTGGCTTTCCAGAATCTTCCTGTTGGCACCGAAACCATGCCATCAATGCCTTGCTTTCCACCAAAATATTGTTCGTCTTTCGAGAGCGTGCTTTCAGCGGCCTTATCGACTTCTGTAAATGGAAATTTTATTGGCGCCCCTAACGAAAAGAAATCGTTGGGTAAATAGATTTTGACCTTTGGGTTAATTTCGATCAGATAATCCATCCCCCCTATGTGATCGTAATGTCCATGCGACACAACTACGATGTCAACCTTCCGTAAGTCGACCTTTAATGCTTTCACATTTTTTTCGAATATTTCGATATTAGTTCCGGCATCGAAGAGAATGGTCTTTCCATTACACTCGACAAGACACGAAAATCCAAAATCTTTAGTGAGATTTTGATTTTCGACACCGAAGGCATCGTAAAGATTTATTAATTTGATTGTGGCGGGTGACTTTTGAAGTTGAGCCACCGCGGTGATATGGGATACCATGATTATCGCCAAAGCAAGGTGTCCTAAAGGTGTCGTTCTAATCCCTCCGACATACTTTGCAAAACATTGAAAGAGCTTTTTCATACCCCAATGTCAATAACTTTAAGGAAAAATCCCATACCGTAGTTCGAGCAAACATGATCCGGACGCTTTGACCGTTTGGTATGGCTAAAGTCCTACCTTCAAACTGATCGATTGTTTGGCCAGCGAATGCGCTTCCTTTCTTATGCGGTCGTAATAGACATAAGACACAATGAGGGATGCAAAAAAGAAAGAATGACCAATTTCAATAAGTACACTATCGCCGCTAGACAAGTGCGCTACGGCTGCTGAGATCAGCGTGATTGCAAAACCACAATACGCGAAGATTTTTGCTTTATGCGGTATACCTGGAATCAATAGAGCAAAAGCGCCCAACAGCTTCGCGATGGTGAGTTCGATGCGGAACCAGTCTGGTAGTCCGAAATGCGAAAAAGCATTTTTCATCTCTTCATTGAGCGTAAAATTTATTGCACTCCAGGCAAATACTCCGGTGATGATTATTGTGGAAGTCCAGTATAAGAGTTTATTGGTTTTCATATTCTAATTTTTTGGGATTCGTAAAATGTGTTATACCGCTGAATGATCGTGACCTAGGCTAACTTAAAAACGCTTAGGGTAATGATGGCTGCAAAGATTAGCATTTGTATATAGTGGTAAACAGACAGGTTTCTTGTCAAGGCTGTTAATTTTTCCGACCCCCGGACCTCCACGTTTTCCATCAGGGTGTCAAGCTTTTCTACCTGAAGTCTTCTGAAGAAAATTCCGTTTAATAAGGCCAGAACGACGAGCACTATTTTTATCTTCATCCAAAGCTGTTCGCCAAAAACACCTTTTGTTATCGCCATCATGCCGACTCCTGCTAGAATAGTCACAACAATTCCGATACCCATTAAGGGAGGAAACCGTGCAATTGTATTAAGCGTCGTTTTTCTTATTATCGGCGGATCGGCGACAAGCCTCCGGAATTGTTGAAAAACAAAAAATTCAACGACGGTGGTACCCGCAAATAGTATAAACCCGATAATATGGGTGGTCAGACATAGGTTATATAGTGTTTGTGTTGTCATAAAGCTGGTGGTTAATAGGCGATCTCAACCTTTGCCTTAAAGGTTTTTGAATCATTTAGAATTGTCAGGAGGTACTGTGCGACGTCTGCTCTTGAAATTGTCCGGGGTTTTGAAATATGGTCATTGATCGCGGTCCGGTAATGTCCTTTTGATTTTCCATCGGTAAGACGCGCTGGCCGGATAATGGTCCATTCAAATGGAGCGGTTTCGAGCATGTGTTCCATCACGCGCATATCCGCGTAAACATTTTTTAAGATCCGTTGCAACACAACCTTGGTCACCACATTCATCAAAATTCCCATTTCTTTATTAGATTCGAGGCCTCCTGCTGATAAACAAATCAATCTACGAATGCCGAGGTGACTCATCACCGTTGTTATTGCCTGAAGTCCTTCAGAATAAATTGTGGTCCGCGTGAGTTTCGTTCCCGTACCGAGACAGGAAATAACGGCAGAGCATTGTTCAGCCTGATCGATATAGGCCGACGGGTTGATTACATCAGCTTTGACGAGTTTCAGTCTTGGATGCTTAAGCGCAAACAGGTCTGGTTTACGAACCACAGACGTTACCGAATATCCTTTTCGGAGGGCTTGTTCAACCACGTGCTTACCGGTTTTGCCGCTGGCTCCAAGAATCAATAAGTTTTCCATGTTGATGTTTCTTGATGCAAGCTAATTGTCTCAAAACTCCAATAATATGATTACGTTTAAATATTTATAAATTTACTACGTAACCGAAGTATTTATCATATGGAGAAAACAGTTGAACTTGTGAATGCGTGGGCTGATTTTTACCGGAATCATCCAGGCGATGGAATTGAGGATTTTTGCAGGCATTATCTGATCAAAAAACGCGAAAAGGAAAATAAAGGGAAGCTGGTTGGCGGTGTAATCCCCGGAATGACCGACGGTTTATTGATGAAGATCATTGGAAGGATTCACAAACTTCATGTGATGTATGCCGGTGCAGCTTTCGAAGGTACACCGCTAAATCAAGTGGAAGAGTTTGGGTGTCTCGCTACGATTTATCAATTAAAGAATCCAAAGAAATCGGAGGTCATCGTCACAAACTTGATGGAACTTTCCAGCGGGACGGATATGCTGAACCGGTTAAAAAATCGAGGTCTCATACGAGAGCAGACAGACAAAGATGACAAGCGTTTAAAGCGAATCATGCTTACGGTGTCAGGAGAAAAGGCAATTTCCACGTGTCTTAGCCGAATTGAAAAACTCGCCAAAATAATGGTGCATGACATGCCACCCGATGACAGGCTTCTTTGCATTCAACTTTTAAGACAAGTGGAGATAAAATTTTCCGCGTTGTTTCAAAAGCACAAAGGGATGAAGTTCGATGATATTTTCAGAGAAGTCACTCTCCTAAAAGGAGAGTGACTTAACCATGAAGCGGATAATCTGGGCAATCCGTTCAGGTTTATTGAAGTTGCCGTATGATGTCAATGACTTACGCCCCAGACCTGCCCATTATCGGTTCCGTCTTTACACGTTACTCGGCGAGTAAAGTTTAAGCATAGTTGAGGAATCACCGACTTGCAGATGAACCAAAGTATTTGAAAATGTCATCCGCGAAACCATGAGAATTAACGACTTTAAAAGTGGGGTTTAATATTTTCAGGGATCGAAATCATTCGCTTCTTCTTCAGTAAACCTTTTTTTAAAGGAAAATGCATAGGGTGTTTCACCCTTCTTCCGAATATATAAAAGCCGGTCAAGAGCGTCGCCAACTGTTGGCATTTGATCAGGCTGAACGTACCACATGGCCATGTGCATCTCCGACATTTTTTCAAACCATTCTTTTCGTCTTTTAAATATCTCGACATGATCAGATTTAAAAACATAATTAAAAAGCAGGTCTGCGCTTTTCCAGACTGACATGTTGATAATCATGAAATCATCATCAAAAATCTTTATAGACATCGCATTATTGCACTCCTCCTTTAGGCGCCATACAAACCCATCACTTTCGTCTGCAAGGGCATTTATCCGATCCAGGTTGCTA
Source organism: Chryseolinea sp. (assembly GCA_037720155.1). Lineage (GTDB taxonomy): Bacteria > Bacteroidota > Bacteroidia > Cytophagales > Cyclobacteriaceae > Chryseolinea. Next base: position 448,319 of record JBBJMI010000003.1, read on the forward strand.
ACAAAATTGGCCATTTCCGGACCATCTATGGGACCAATTAACATTCGCGCAATATTTATTTGAGCCAGGTAAAATTTCATGTTTAATATCATTTGTGGCAATTAAACCTGTAAAACCCGGCCAGTCAAGAAGTAACAAAAAGGTAACTGGTAAGGAAATCGCCAACACGAAATTGCTTGCTTCTAATTCTTTCGTGGTATCCAGTCAAGGGAAATCTCGATTAGCGAGTTTCACGCCTTCCACACCAAGAGGGACTAATTTAATTTTTGCTCCGCCAATAATTCTTTGCTTTAGGAGACAGTGTTTCCGTAATCATTTTTTCAATTGAAACAACGTTGTCAACGTTACGCAGTCCCCAGTCCTGAAGCTGCTCAAGAATGACCATTAATGATTTTCCGGTTTCAGAAAGTTCATATTCAACGCGTTGTTTTTTGGTATCAAACTGATTTCTGATAATCAGTGAATCATTTTCAAGTTCTTTTAAGTGCTCAGAAAGGATTTTTCTGCTGATGTTTGGAATGGTGCGAAATAAATCGTTGTAACGCATTGGCCCTTCCGATAGATAACACACGATGCACGGCTTCCACTTGGTGGCAAAAGTCCGAAGTGTAGCAATTACGGAACAATTATACTCCGGCACGTAGGTTTCGTGTCTTGCAGCAAATTTGTTTTTATTTTCTTGATTCATATTTGATACGTTTCAATGGCGACTCACTATTCTGTTCGATGCGAAGGCGGTTTAGCGGGCGCGATTTAGTTTAGAATTTGTTACTGGCCAGCATATTGCTTGTTGTATTTCCTTCGATAATCAATTGGTGACATTCCGGCCATCTTTTTGAATACCTCTCGGAAGGCCCTGACATCAGAGTAGCCAACCTCCTCCATTATTTCATTTACCGTCTTGCGGCTTCCCTCTAGTTTTCGTTTAGCGACTTCTACTTTAACCCGGTGCATGTATTCCAGGGGAGTGTTACCAGTGGCGCGTTTAAATCTTCTGTCAAAATTTCGTCTGGCTATCGAAAATCGTGAGGATAAATCATCAACGATAAGCTTCGTTCCGATATTAGTTTCAATAAATTGCTGGGCCTTTTTTATCTCAGCATCCTCGTGATTCTTTTGTCCGGAGAATATGACGAATGGTAGCTGATTATTTCTCTCGATGTCAATTTCAAACACTTTCGCGCAAAAAATAGCTGTCTCCCGATCATAGTATTTTTCGATGATATGCAAGACAAGATTCATTGAAGACATGGCACCCCCTGTCGTGTACACACCATGTTCTTCGGTGATTATTCGTTCAATCCTCAAATCAATTTTAGGAAACATCCTCTTAAACAATTCAGCGGAACCCCAATGCGTTGAACATTGCTTGCCATTGAGTATTCCTGCGGCTGCAAGGATGAATGCGCCCGTGCATAAGCTAGCGACCTCGGCTCCGTCCTTGTAACGACTGATAATCCAATTAATGTTATTTTTGTTTTCGATGATGGCATTTTCAAGATTATCACCAAGAGAAGGAACTATGATCAAGTCAACATGCTTTGCCTGGGCGATTGTTTGATCATATTGTAGATGAATGGAATGTTGGGTTAATGGTTTGCTTAATTTTTCCCCGACAATTAAAGTCGTAAAGACAGGATCTTGCCCGAGTGAAGCGAAATATTCATTCGCCTTTTCTATTAATTCTATGGTAACGATCAGGCTACTTAAGGTGGTAGAGCCGTTGGGCAGGAGGATGGCTAACTTTTTCATATCGAGGAGTAACTTATAAAGATAGTACCGTTTTATTGTCCTAAACAACCCCCTAAAATGTCGAAATACTGACTCACAAATGTGCCGAATAGGGCAGACCTTTGAATTATATTACCTGTGGCTCGGTGGTAGATTAGTAACCAGTCAACTTAAATAATAGTTAACGATTTTTATCCAACGCAATTATGAAATCGGCAGAGAATTATCTCAGCGTCTTTTTGAAGACATGGGCGGTGCTATGCATCGCCATCATGTCAATCAACTGGTCGGCATTCATTTTCAAGTTCCTAAATTTCAATCCCGGAGGACCGCTTCACTGGCTGATTTGGGATGATGTGTACGGACACGTTGGGCCCATGATATTTGTAATCTATATAATTTGGTCTCTCTACCTCTTCAAAGCTTCAAACAACCTTCCGTTATACAGGACGTTTTTAAACTTCACCCTGTGGGCTAATGTGGCCCATGCGGTGGTAATGGTACCGATGGCCTTAAGTGACTCAATGTATCACACAAAGTTTCTTACTGACATACCGTTCATTCTAGCCTTGTCAGTTGGGATTTATATCTGGCAACCGCCATTAAAGCATTTACAGGGTGAAAGGTAGATTAATCTGGGGAGCGCTCATCATGGCCATGACCATCGTTTTAATGATGCTGATATATTTTGAGAAAGAAAGTAAGACCGTGCAGGAAAATGATTACAGGAAATTAAAGTATGGGATAGCTGGATCCGAAACTCTTTGCTCTGATAAAAGGAGCGTTGAGTGACATAAGAATTAATATCTAAATTTAAAAAGTATGGCTGTGACCATTGGACTGAAATCGGCATTGAGTATCGTAATTTTTCAACGCTTGCAATTCAATACCTAATTCCAAAATTGCAGATCATGGAGAAGACTTCAGCGCTCGCTCCGATGTTAAAGAATAATGCATTCCTATAATTGCCCCCTTATACTTTTTGCACCGGGGTGTTCATGTGTTCCGGATTTTCGTCGTCAATGCCATTACTTATTTTGTTAGCTTGTTTAGTCGCGGCAAGAAAAATGGCGTCAAACAGAGTAACAAAAAGCTTATGAGGCTGAGAACAAAACGAATTTCAAAATTTGATATTGACGTCGCTTGATAAGCCGTTAGTTGTTTTGTCTGTGATTCAGTTATGTTTGTCAAATCTAACTGGTTAATAAATTCATTTATTGGTAGTTGTTGCGTTACTGTTAAGCCTACGTCAAGTGCAAAAGCAATGAAAGATAGAATCAAAAAAAGGAAAGTCAGGCTTTTCCATTTTTTTACGAATACCAAAAGGGTAACAACAAACAATATCATTACAGCTGGTCCCATTATCGCCATTCGCGAGTGCATAAAAGTTCCGTCCACAATTTTCCAATATTTAGCATATTCTATCGGACTTAGCTGTGTTTCAACTGGCGCCATTTGATGAAAGAAAAGCATGCCTGCTAAAAGTCCAACAAAGACGAGCACCATGTAAAGACAAAATTTTTGAACTGAAGGAAGTAGAGCAATCATAAATGCAAATTTTTATTTTCTTTGCAGGTGAAATCTCACTGCACTATAAACGTTTCCTATCAAAGCAGGGAACGTTTTTGCTATGAAATATATGCGTCGGAGTACCTACATCTTTGCCCCGAGTTGTATTTACTAGCACACAATTTAAGAACCTGCAACACAGCAATATGTTTTATAGCTTTGTGTGCGCCCAGTATGGTATGTCTAATATTTCAGAAGCGAATATAAATAGATTATCCAGTGGGTGCAAGTCCCATGTGTCCAAGCATCAACGACGGCGACCCGGTAACCTTCCTTATAGAAAAGAATGGCCAACTTATTGTAAATATCGATACCTGGAAAACTTCAATCTCTACTCAATCAACTTGGCGTCCCGACCTTAAACAGCGTAGACCTAACCTGTTAAAAGTCAGCCTATCGGTTGCAAACCTTTAACACGGTTAAAATGAGCGATGTGGCATGATTATTCCAGATACAATCGCTCACAAACATTTAAAATTTAGCCACACAAAAATGAAACACTTTAGAAAGTACGCATCACCAGTTTTATTCGCACTGGGTTCGCTGTTTGTTTTTAGCTGCGACGATAACGACGAGATTCAGGTAGATCCAAATGCACAATTTGACGCGATATTGCAAGTGAATGAAACAGGACCAGCAGATCCGGACGTAATCGTAAACGTAAACGCAATTTCACAAAGCGAAATAGAAGCGAAAGTTAGTTTTACGTCTACTACATCTATGAAACGTCTTTACATCACTCAAAATATCAAAGGTCAAGGCGAAACGATATTCGAGCCAACGGAGAGCATTGATTTAAAGGATGACGGCTCTGTTGACTTAACAGGAAAGAATGACAAGGACTTCGAATTTCAATTTACGTTACCCGTGCCATCTGGTTTAGGCACGGATGGAACAGTTGTTTACAAATTTTGGGCAACCAGTGGCAATGGAGATTTCCGTGACGTAAACCAACGACTTATTGGGACGCCGGGCACAATTACCCTGAAGTTTGGAACGTCTACGAATCCCGCTGCAGATGTTAAAACCTTTGCTAATGTCAAGCTTTCTACTCCAACTGCGGATGCAAAATCAATGACTTTTGTTTCATTGTTGGATGGTACAGTTTACAAAATTGAACAAGGCGAAGAGTTCATTACCTTTTGGGATTTTGGTTATATTAATTTAGAAGATGGTGGGCCGGCGCTGCATGCCACCTCATCATATCCAGAAATTGCAATACCTTCATTGGGCAATCTGGATGAGACAAAAAACATTGTTTATTTTAGAAATTCGACCAAAACTACAGCACAGTTCGATGCCATTACGAAATCTTCGCATTTGGACTTTATTACGACTCCTGGTGAAACTTTCGTGAAAAATCTAGTTACTGGAGATGTGGTTGAATTTGTGGATCAGTACGGCAAGAAAGGTATGATAAAAGTACTTGAAGCTATGGAAGGTAATGAGTCCAATAAATTCATTCGGATAGAAATTAGGGTTCAACCTTAATTTCGTATCAATCTTAATCACTTTATAATCACCTATTCAAAAGGTCTGCAATTGGTTTTGCAGACCTTTTATATGCCGTCCAAAGGCACAACGGTTCTATTGAACTTGATGGCCATAAAATGGCTCACGGCTTGAAGCAGGTTTCCATCCAAGTTTTCAACGATAACTTTTAAAATACCTTTTAGCTCAACAAAATCGCTGGGCTTGGTAAAAAAGCATAACGCTCCCAGGTCGATGGCAATATTGGCCTCCCTCTGGTGGGATGAGGTGGAGTACATTATCACAGGGATATCCTTATACAATTCATTTTTCTTTAATTCCCCTAAGCAATCCCACCCGTCCATTCCCGGCATATTAACGTCAAGAAATATAATTTGTGGCTTTTCAAATTCTTGTTTACCCAATATCGCCAAAACTTGTTTGCCATCGCTAACGCAATAGAAAACAATTAGGCGATCAATATCCTCAAGTGCTTCTCGGAAAAGTTCTGTATCGTCAATATCATCATCAGCCAATAAAAATATTCTTTTCATGGGGGAATATTGCTTTCAGATTTGATTGCCAGAAGATTTAAAGGGAAAAATTGCTTCAAAAACTGATCCTTCATTTTCAACACTTGTTGCAGAAATCGTTCCACCATGCCGCTCCACAATTTTTTTACATAGCGCCAATCCTAACCCCGTTCCTTCATATTGATCTTTTGGATGTAGACGAGAAAAAGTTTTAAAAATTTTCTCCCCTTCATTCTGGGTAAACCCGATTCCATTATCCTTCACGAATACCCTAACAAATTCTTCTTTTCTTTCAGATGTTATCTCTATCAACGGAGGCGTGTCAGCTTTTGAAAACTTCAGCGAGTTATAAATAAGGTTATAGAACAATTGATAGATCAAAATAGGTGAGCCTTCAACAGTGGTAAGCCTATTAAATTGTATAGTTGCGACTTTCAGTGTAATCATTACTTCAAGGTCCGATTCGATTTGGCTAAATACTTCATTGAGATCGATCGTTTCTGTCTTTTGATCCGTTGCATCCAATGAAGAATACATTAACACACCGTCTATCATTGCATACATTCTGTCTGCAGCGCTCTGCATTTTATCCAAATAGGTCTTCGCCTTTGCTGGCAAGTCACGCCCAAACTCCTGTGTGATGCGGTTTCCAAAGGTTCTGATTTTGCGTACAGGTTCTTTCAGGTCATGAGAGGCAACATGGGCAAACTGCTGTAGATCTTCATTTGAGCGTTGCAATTTCCTGGTCCGTTCATTTACCAATGCTTCCAGTGTTTCTTCAGTAATTTTCTGATCGTGCACATCAAACCCCACACCGACATAGCCTATAAATTCACCTCCTTGAAGGTATCTTGGATTGCCTTTGAATAAATGCCACCGGTACTCACCATCATGCCGCCTTAAGCGAACCGCAGGAAGTGTATAAGGCTTACGGGCCAGAAAAGCAGGCACATACGTATCAAGCACTCCCTGTAAATCATCAGGATGTACAATTCCATTCCAGGCCCGTCCTATAGCATCATCAAACGTCTGACCTGTATAATCAAGCCAGCACTTATTGAAATACGACATCGTCGCTGCGGCATCCGCTTCTACTAGGTAAACGATCATCGGGCTTTGGTCGGCAAGGCTGCGGAAACGGCTTTCACTTTCTTTAATCTTATTATTGTTTTCGGCCTGAGAGGTTACTTCAGAAGCAATAATTCCAATCCCTTCCACCTCCCCCGCCACATTGCGCTGCGGGTATAACACGAAATCGTAGTACTTGAGCGTCATCTCACCATCTTGCAGAATACGCACCGGAGTTTCCACAAAATGGGCGGCTTTTCCCTTTGTGTATACTTCATTAAAAACTTCCCTATAGCCTTGTTCCGCAAGCTCAGGCAAGGCTTCAAAATACGATTTGCCCATGATCTCTTGTCCCTTTCCCCATATAGCAATGATTGGATCGTTGGCGGTAGTGACTACCAGGCCGGGACCCATCAAAATTCCAATGGCAGATGGAGAAGAATAAATGAGGTTTTGAAAACGTTGTTCGCTTGCTCTTATCTTTTCTTCAGCGTATTTGCGTTCGGTAATGTCAACAGATGACCCGACAAATCCAAAAAAATCATTATTGGCCCCAGTACGCGGATTTCCCTGCGCCAGTACCCAGCGCCAATGCCCATCGGCCCTCAAAAGACGGCACTCCAATGAATAAGCACGGCGTTCGGCAATGGCGGTATTTATTGTATTGAATGTTGACTGAAGATCCTCAGGATGTACGATTTTTTTCCAATCCGAAATGTCCTGGTCTTCTGACACCCCAATAAAATCACGAAACGTTTTGTTGTAATAAGAAGACTTCCCATTGGCTTCAATGGTCCAGATAAGCACCGGCGAAGCATCCGCCATAGTGCGGAAACGCGCCTCGCTTTCTTCAATTTTTTTTCGTGCCGTTACTTCTTCAGTTACTTCATGCCCGGTTACAATTAGGCCAATGACGTTGTCATCCAAATCCCGCAGCGGTTCGAAGACGGTATTGAAATAACCGTTGTACAATTCGCCTTTTTTATAATACTCGTGTTTTTGTTCGTTGGCAATAACCCTCTCTCCGGATTCATACACTTTTCTGTGCAGCCCTTCCAGGCCGTGCGCAGCCATCTCTGGAAACACCTCAAATATGGGCCGGTTGATCATTTCTTCGCGTGGCCTGCCATAAAACTCGACCATCCTGTCATTCACCAATTCAACCACAAAGTCTGGCCCTCGATAAATCGCGATCGCTACGGGCGTTTGCATCAATAAATTATACAAATGTTTTTCAGCGGTACTTCTTATGGCAGCCGTTTTTATGTTAGAGCTTACTCTTGCCAGCAACTCTTTCGCGGAAAAAGGTTTCACTAAATAATCATCGGCGCCTATTTCATAACCTTCAATCTTCGACTCTTCGCCTGCCCTTGCAGAAAGAAGGATGACAGGTATGTTACAGGTTTGAATGTTTTCTTTAACGGCTTTCAGTAATTGAATGCCGTCCATAACAGGCATCATTATATCGCATAAAATTAACCGTGGCGAATGTTCTTTAATCTGCTGTAAAGCATCCATTCCATTGTTGGCTGTAACAACATGATATTGCCTTTTTAAAAGATTCTTTATGTAAGCCCGCATGTCGGCATTGTCATCTACGACTAAAACTGTAATTGCATCTGCGTTACCATTCAACGATTCCGTTGCATTAGCAATTAAAATGCTTTGATCAAGAAGTGTTGTTGCTTCATCTATAAAAGCATCGCTGAAAGAGTTAGTAAACTCGATAGGTATATCAAATACTTGTTCTATTGGTAAATGTGATTTTCCTGTCGGAATAGAAACGGTAAACACAGATCCTTTTGCCTCTTTACTTAAAACAGTGATTTCGCCACCATGTAATTTGACCAACTCACTCACTAACGATAAACCAATCCCAGTCCCTTCGTATGTCCTGGCAACGACATTTTGAACCCGATGAAAACGCTGGAACATTTTTGGTAATTCATTTTCCGGAATACCGACACCTGTATCTTCTATCTTCAATAGTACATGATCGTTTTCGGCAGCAAGCGAAAGTGCTATGCTACCTTTCAGTGTATATTTAAAAGCATTTGAAAGAAGATTGAGGACAATCTTCTCCCACATTTCGGTATCAATATAAACGGGATCAGTGATGGTGTCAGTTTTTACCTGAAATATCAATCCCGCATTTTCCACTATCGAGCGAAAATTGCTAGCCAGTTCAGTTGTATACTTTGGTAAATCGGTAAGTTGGTAATGCGCCTGCACTCTTCCTGCTTCAATTCGGCTGAAATCAAGCAGGTTGTTTACCAATCGAAGTAGACGCACGGCGTTCCGGTGAGATGTTTCAATTGCTTCTTTTTCAGAAGCTCGAACAACATCATCACCTCGATTGAGTAACCCTTCCAGAGAACCAAGCATCAGCGTAAGCGGAGTACGAAACTCATGGCTAATGTTGGAGAAAAAAACAGTTTTCGCCTTATCAATTTCGGCAAGTGCTTCAGCCTTTCTCCGCTCTTCATCGTACGCTCTTGCTTTGGTTAAAGCATTGGTGACAGATGCAGACAAAAGCTCATAAAACAACATGTACTTTTCATCGAGGTTTCTCCTGGAGCTAACACCCGCTATCAATACATAATTTTTACGATCCGTACCATTATGGGACACTGGAAAAACGAGTGCTTGTTCAGGAGCTTCGGCATAAGGGCCACAATTGAAGGCTCCGAAAATTTTTGTCAATCCTTCAACCTTTACTGCTTTTCCATTTTGAATGGCTTCGGTAAATGGCCAACTCTTCAAAGATTGGTCTCCGAGGTCAATCTTTGAATTGGCAAGAAGTGAATCTTTTTCAACACCAACATTGCCTTGCAGGCTCGCTTCTTTACCGTCGGCAGCAATCGCGTACAACAATACAAAGGGGAGATCCAGTTCAAAATCTCTTAAGCATCCCAACATGAGAGAAGAGGCTTCCTCTAATGTTCTTGGGTTTACAGTGTTGTCCGCTACGACACGTAAGACGTTCAATCTTCGTTCAGCGATTGTTTGTTGTGTCAATTCTATAACGGGATGAAACAGGCCGCCTACCCCGCCGGTTTCATCTAGAATAGGACTGAAAGAGAAGGTGAAAAAAGTTTCTTCCAAATATCCGTACCGATCAATAAAGATTCGCTGGTTTTCAAGGAAGCGGGTCTGCCCCAAAGAAGCTTCTTCAAAGGCCTGTCCTATAACCGGCCATGCCGAGAACCAGCATTCCTTAAAATCCTGTCCCATCGAAGCAGGATGCTTATCCCCGGTTACCGGCCAATAGCCATCGTTATAAATCTGCACCCGGTGAGGACCCCAGGCAATGGATATGGGGAAATTAGAGGCAATACAAAGACTGACCGTAGTGCGTAAACTTTGCGGCCAGCTCTCGGGGGAACCCAAAGGTGTCTTAGACCAATCCTTCGACCGTATAAGTTTGCCCATTTCCCCGCCGCCCGAAAAAAATTCAGGCGCCGCAGTTTCATGGGTGATATGTGAAGCCATAAATAGAAAAGGGATTATATATAAAACAGTGTGAGTATGAGAGCGACCACACTCACTCTGTTTTTCTTCGCTCTCACACTTACTCTGACACTTTATTCTTAATCACATACCCGGGTACTTTTGCTTCCCGCCTCCGGTCTCTTTATTTGCAGTATCAGATGAACGTTTAGGGTTTTTTGGGGTCGTTTGCATCTTTGGGATCAAGCTTGCTCTTACCCTTCTCTTCCATTACCCGATTATTGAGCGCGCTGTCAGTACTCTTTTGTTTAATAAAGCTTTCTCTTGCACCTTCTCCATTCTTTATTTTGACAGCAAAATCATTTTCCTGCACTGAATAATGGCAAAAAACTATGCCAAATTTCAGAGCTTATCAACGGTATACAAAGAACGCTTACATTAGAGGAGAACCCTTCATAAAGCATCCACGCCTTGATAGTCCCCATTACCTGAAATTTTCTTACCACGAAGTATGCTGTTCTTATTCTACAGTAACGAATATTAACGGGCATCGAATGCATCATTTACCGTAATCGGGATGGCCGTCGTGAAAAAGAACCGTCCTAAGAGCAATGGTCCATTGTTCGACCAATAAGCCTGTATGCGGTGTAAGGTTTTCAGAGAAAAACGATGCCTTCCAAGTTTTACGGTGTTTATATTTGTTTAAAGCCTAATCCGTCCACAAGAGCCAATGGGTAATATGTCGCGCGAAGAAAAGCTGTTTCGAAATGAGAACAGTATCCTTCAACATTATAAAGTCCTTGCCGTAGAAGATAAATCGCACGACCAGACGCGGGAAGCTCTTAGAAAACTTACTGGAAAATACGAGAGCCTTCTGAATCAAACTCGTTTTCTAACCTGGATCAGCGGTCGCCTCGAGCGAAAGCTTCAACGCAAAAATAAGGAACTATCGGATAGTAATCTGAACCTAAACAAAACGCTTAAAGAACTGACCAAGGCCGAGGCAGGAAAAAGTGCTTATGCGATCATCTACTTCATCGCCATCATACTTTTTGTACTCGAGGAAGTTTTTATTGAACCGCTTGTTGCGGCTGTAGGTGGCAATGTTGGATATGGAATCCTGATTAAGCTAATGATCGTGATCCTGCTAAAAGTTTCTGAGTCATCTATAGAAAAAAAGATAATTCATAGCAAGAGGTTTCCAACCCCTCGTCAGTGAGTTGGTCAATACACCGCTCCGCTACCGACATTTTGAACATTGTTGCCTGAAAGGTTTACAATTCCTTCAGCGGACTGAAATCAGCTGTTGCGTTAACTCACCGCTCAAACATTCCCAAAAACTGCTGCCGCTTTTCTGCAGACATTTCCAGTTCTTTATTATTCTTCATCGTAACTGATCCACCCTTCCCCTTGGTATAGCGAACAACATAGTCCGGGTTGATGAGATGGGAACGATGGATTCTGACAAATCGATGCTCTTTTAAGATTTCCTCAAAGTACTTTAGTGTTTTGCAAATGAGGAGGGGATTTGCCACATCCTCCATAAAAAACCTTGTAAAATTATCAGATGCCTCACAATATAATATCGTATTGATTGTCACAATCTCGAATCCTTCCATCGTGGGTAACATGATCTTTTGATTGATAGGTGTTCGAATGTTATCAACCAATACATTGCTACGCCGCGTATAGTTTGCTTCGTTTCGCTCGGTACGAATCTTATTGACAGCGTTGATGAGTTCGTCGATGCTTATGGGCTTTAACAAATAGTAAGCAGCACTTTGATTCAATGCCTGAATGGCAAAATGATCAAAAGCGGTGACGAATACAGTTTCGAAAGTAATTTCGTTTATGCGGTCGAGAAGGTCAAAGCCATTGCCGTACGGCATTTCAATATCAAGGAACACCACATCAGGATTATGTTTCTTTATAATCTCGATACCGGTATCAACAGATTCACCAAAGCCACACACTTCTATATCGACACAATACTTTAACAGATAGTTCGCCAGAATTTTTCGGCTATCTTCTTCGTCGTCGATAATTACGGCTTTTATCATAATTTAGCTTGTTTCGTGACCGGAAGGAATACACTCACCCGCGTACCATTATTTTCGCGATCTTCAATGTGGACGCGACAATCCAGGTCATACACTTTATTAATTATCGCCAGTCGCTCCTCGATGTTTTTCAGTCCTGTGGAGTTGTGTTTCTTTTGGTTTTCGGTTTTAAACTCCGCAGATTGCTGTCGTCCCACGCCATCGTCAGTAATCTCAGCCACAAGATTTCCATTTTGCCTGTAAAAATGCAGAAGCAGTTTCCCCTTTTCATTTTTATATCGAAGGCCATGCCACACAGCATTCTCGATGTAGGGTTGTATCAACATGGGCGGAACCTGAATCGCCTCAAGGTTGACATTTTCATCCACCTTTATTTCATAGTCAAATTTGTCGCGGAACCTATAGTGTTCCAGTTTCAGATATAAGGAAAGAATTTCCTGCTCTTTTTGCAATGGAATAAAATCTTCCTGTGAATTTTCCAAAACAAGTCTCATCAACAACGCAAATTCGGAAAGAAACCGATTGGCCGTTCGTTCATCTTGTTGCGAGATAAATTGATTAACTGAATTCAATGCATTGAAAATAAAATGGGGATTCATCTGACCGCGTAAAGATTTCAGCGCAAGAAGACGATTCGCCAGTTTGCTTGCTTGCGCATTTTTGTAAATGAAAAAAGAGGTAACGACAATGATAAGGATGATCACCAGCAATCCATAAATGACAAGTTGCTGCCGGAAGACAGTCGCCTGTTCAATGGTCTCCTCCCGCTGTCCGATGGAAACATCTTTCGTGTACTCTTCAATTTCCTTTTGCTTTCGGATAAGTCCTGATCTTTCTACTAGCCGGCTTTCACTCTGTGCTTCCTTGCGACCTATTGCGTCACTGTACTTCTTATAAGCACTGAGCGCTTTGCTGGTTCGGCCATTCTTTTCATAAAGGTCAGCGAGTGAAAGAAAAGCGCTAGCCTCCGTTAATGGATTGTCGATGGTCGTGGCGATGCGCGCAGCCTCTTCAGCTTCCTTAATGGCCGCTGACGTTTCTCCCTTTGCCTCCAGATTTTTACTGATGGCCACCCGATCTTTGCTGACTTCTGCAAGGTTATTCAACCGCGTATTGAATTCAATGGATTGCTTGCGCAAATTAATTTCTTCATCATACAATTTATTCATTTGTAATACATCAACGATCTCATCCTTGGCGCGCTGAACCGATTGTTGCTCCTGAGAACTTACGCTGTTACCACTGCGGATTGTGTTTAGCGAATTGCTGTAGAGGTTCTGGTTTTTGTCTAATCCACTAAGGCGGACATTGATTTTTGAGCACTGGTTGTTAAGCTGAGGATCCTGAATCTTTCCCAACTGGTACGCACTATCCAACACATTCAACGCTTCCTCGTAACTTCTCTTCTGATAATACACCTCCGAAACCGCGATCGTAAATTCCATTCGCTCCGCGGGATTGAGCCGGAGGGACAAAGCGTCCTGATAATATTGAAGTGCAGATGTGTAGTCTCGGAGCTTCAGGCCCATGTTCCCGAGGCCTTTCAATGTTGCAACATACTCTGGCGAATTCGTATCAGAGGCCAGCTTGTTTTTTGCACGCAGATAGTTCTCGTATGCCAGTTTCCATTCCAAAATACCTTCGTTTACCTTAGCCAACAAAATATAGGCACGGGCTTCATTGAACCCATCTCCTTGAACTACACTTACAGCTAAAGCCTGCTGAACTTTGTCCAGGGCAGCATCGGGATTTGCAACGATCAGCGCTTGGGCGTCATTCAACAATTGTACAGCGCTTGTTCGGCTGGATAAACTCTTTTTATACGACTCTTTCGCTTTCTGCCCAAGGCATGGCCCAGCCAAGAGCGTGGCCAGGAAAGAGAGCACGAATAATCGTTCGATCATAGTCTGAATTCTGTTCTACGGAAAGTTAACATTATAAAATTTAGTGATTTGAGCCATTATGCACTCTATCTCACCGGTTCGCTCAATGCCTCGCCGCCTTCCCTCAATGAGGTCAAGCCTTCACGGAGTTTAGGTATCGTTTACAGTTTTTTCGCGCAAACTTTGCCAAAACAAAACGCATACGATTATGAAACTATTACGCCATTACCGCATCCTTTCAAAACCGCTGGTGTTCCTGGTGGCTTTCCTTTCCATGAGCTTCACAACAGACAAACTTAATCCCGAGAATCAAGCTGACGCTCCTGCCCCAGGTCAAACAATCATGCTTGCGCTATTGCTCGATACAAGCAACAGCATGGATGGCCTGATTGATCAGGCCAAATCGCAGTTGTGGAAAATTGTAAATGAAATGGCCGCTGCTAAAGGCGGGGGTGGCAAACAGCCAAATATTAAGATTGCGCTGTATGAATATGGCAATAATGGCCTTTCGGCAGAGGAAGGCCATATCCGCCAGGTAAGTGCTTTAACTGAAGATCTTGATGTGCTTTCGGAGAAGTTATTCTCACTAACGACCAATGGCGGCAATGAATTTTGTGGACAGGTGATTAAAGCTTCCTTGAATCAATTGGCGTGGTCTGCCTCCGATGCTGATTTGAAAATGATTTTCATTGCAGGCAACGAACCATTTACACAGGGAAGCATATCGTACGACGTTGCTTGTGGTGCGGCAAGGGAAAAGGGCGTTGTGGTGAATACCATTTACTGTGGTGAATTTTCTGACGGCATCACGTTGAATTGGAAGCGCGGCGCGGAATTAACAGGGGGAACATATATGAGCATCGAACAAAACAGCCAAACCGTCTATGTGCCAACACCATATGACGATCAGATTGCTGCTTTGAATAATAAACTTAATGCTACCTATGTTTACTACGGTGCTTCAGGTGAGCACAGGAAGGAGCAACAAATTTTACAAGACAAAAATGCGGCGAGCTATGGAATGGCCAATATGGCAGAGCGCAGCTTTTGCAAGAGTTCACATGCTTATAAAAACTCTAGTTGGGATCTGGTAGATGCCGCGAAAGACAACGAAAGAATAATCACGGAAACGAAGACAGACGACCTTCCCAAAGAAATGCGCACCATGACCATGGCGCAGCGAAAGGTATACATCGCGCAAAAATCGGAGGAGCGTACAAAGATTCAGGTGGAGATACAATCGCTGAATACGAAGCGACAGGATTACATCTCTAAAAATACTCCGCAGAGCAGCAAAGATAAAATGTTGGATGCATCCATGATGAAAGCAATTAAAGAACAGGGGTGTTCAAAAAAATTAACGTGGAAAGAAGGTTGTTAGTTTAATGGAAAAAACATAGTTGAATGGTTTCTCAATTTATTTTTTAATCTAACATTATTTCAGCACAATGAACAACAAGATATCACTCCCCTATCTAATTTTAATTATTGCTCCTTTGTTCTCCGCTTGCCGTGGTCCTGAAGTAAATAAAAATAGTGCAACGGCAAGCGCTGTATCCCTGGGACTTGTTGCGAGTGAAAAATATATTATTGATACGAAGGAAAGTGTTTTAACTTGGGAAGGTTCAATGGTATTTGATTTTGACGAGGAGCATAAAGGATACGTTTATCTATCAAAAGGAGAATTGAAGATTGAAAACGGTCAACTTGTGGGTGGGACAGTTGAAGTCGACATGAATACAATTGAGTTTAAAGACAAGGATAGTAAAAACACCCCTGTTAAACATTTAAAATCGCCCGATTATTTTGATGTCGAAAAATTCCCAATTTCTACATTTTCCATTACTAAGGTTGCGTATGCTGTTCCTGCAAATATAAAAGTTACAGGGAACCTAACCATTAAAGGTATTACAAACCCAGTAACTTTTCCAGCCAAAATAGAAGTTAAAGACGGGATTGTCAAGGCGAATGGTAAGCTTATCATCGATCGAACACAATGGGGTATCCGTTATAGATCAGGAAAGTTTTACGATAATTTGGCTGATCAAACGGTTTCCGACGAAATCGAATTCCATATGAAAATCGTAGCAAAAAAATAAACGTCTGAATCCACCATAATAGACTCTAACTAAATCAGATCATGTTATTCTATTCCGGTACAAGAGCTTCTAGGTTTTTGAAATTCTTAAGTGATTGAAAGAAATTATGAAATACGCACAAGTTTTTACTTTTCTGACAATAATAATTTTTGGCACTGCCTGCAACGGACCAGTTAACAAAGACTTACCAAAAGAAAAAGTAAGTGAATCAAACATACTATCGGCTGCACATCCAAAACTTATAAAAACCATAGGCGACCCCCGATATGGCAATGTTCAATGTAGCCTGCAGGACAGAGCCGGTAACCTTTGGTTCGGAACCACAGAAAATGGTCTTTATAAATATGATGGAAAATCGTTTAGCCAATTTTTAGTGGCCAATGGGCTAAACAGCAATAATATTTTTTCCATTTTGGAAGATAAAGGTGGTAAAATTTGGATAGGTACTGAAGCGGGACTTTGTCTTTACGATGGTAAATCATTTGTCAAAATCCAGATTCCTTTACCAAAAAACCTGCCTCCCAACAAGAATCAATACTATCGCAACTCTCATAGGATATTCAGTATCATGCAGGCAAAAAGCGGAAAACTATGGTTCGCAACAATTGATGGTGTTTATATCTACGATGGCAAATCCTTTACTCCGTTTATAGTTAATGAGGCCGCAGTTGGCTTTTTGAATAGTAACAATAACGTAGAACAAATTTTAGAAGATAAAGCAGGTAACATTTGGTTTGGAGGACGAACTAACGAAGGTGTGTATCGATATGATGGTAAATCTGTAATCCATATTAAAATAAAAGAACTAAGTTCGATTCTATACGATTCGAATCGAATCAATCATGTTTGGGCATGGCCTCAATTGCAAGATAAAAACGGAAATATTTGGTTCAGCAATTGGGGTGGAGCCTACCGGTATGATGGCAAATCATTTACAAGTTTTACAAAAAAAGATGGCTTATCCGGGGTTACCCGAATTCTAGAAGACAAAAAGGGAAACCTTTGGTTTGGTGGTGGTGCTGGACTTGCCCGTTACGATGGTAAATCTTTCACTCGTTTTACAACAAAAGATGGACTACTCAATAACAGTATTTGGTCCATTTTGGAAGATAAAACTGGAAAGCTTTGGGTGGGTACGAGAGAAACAGGTCTCTACCTTTGCGATGGAAAGACATTTATTACTTATTCGGAATATAAACACTAGCCTGTAACTGACTAACAAAAACAAAAGCAACGAACTGCTAATGCAGTAGACTGCCTCACCCTGCCTGGTTCAAGTCTTCCAACGTGTGGGCGGTGGCGAGACTTGGACCTACTATGTTGCAAATCTTCTGTCTTGCTTTTAACTTGCATTTTTGAAGATTTTGACGGAAATATTTGGTTCGGCTCTTTTGGAGCGTATCGTTATGATGGAAGTACGGAATTGGCATACGTTCACCCACTTTACGATAAATTTTTTTTTATCCTATCTCGCACAATAGCGAATTATTTTTTCAACAACTCATCAAGGAATTGTATTTGGCTCTCCAGTTCATTCAAATGAAGTGCTTTTTCCTTATTCAATACCTTCCCTTGCCTTAGTTTCACCAGTTCGGCTTCAATCAAATCCTGCGGTGGAATTTTCCATAGCACCGGCTACATAGTCTTTGGCTACCATTTGAGAATACTTCACCCATGGATATTCTATTCCTAAGTTCTGCGAATAGAGCTTCATCATAGCCCGTGTATCTCCGAAAATTTTACGCGCTACCTCCTTATATGGTTTCTCCACATAATAGTTGACTTCCTTTCCTTTATACGAGTCTTTCACAACGGCATAATCACCAATGCCTATAAAAAAAGATATGGGGCGTGCGGTTGATCCATTTTCCACGTGTCGGTACGGGTACAGTTGTTGTTCCTTTTTTGATTTACGAGTTTTCCATTGCTCAGAGAAACATATTGGTCAGGGAACGTAAGAATCATTTCCTGTGTCGACTTTTGGTTGGGCTTGTCTATTACCGGTATCCAAACGGAGCGGACGACATTTTTTCAATCTACATCTTTTCTTCGAATTCCATTCGGCGGATACGAATCGCGTATTAAAGACTTTAATGCAACAGACTTTTAAAGCCTAACGTTACTGATTATGGCAAGGAATGAGCGTTGACAATTTGCGAGGCCTTGTAAGGTACAATTAACAGAGAAGGAAAGCTTTCATTTATTTTCGAAGTATATTGACGAAGTAACAAAAAAACGGGTTGATGTGAGTGCTCTTGTTTTACAGGGCAATCAGTCAATAGAATAATAAATTATTCTATTGCTACTATCGTTTACAGACTTCGTTTAAAATCATCCTAGCTCAGCACATGCATACTTTCACTTATCGATAAGCTATTTCAATTTCGGCCGCAAAGAGAAAGCTATTGAAGCGAATCCGTTGATTTTACAGACCCTTTGAACTATGTTGCATGACCCAATTATACATGTTCGCCGTCACTAAAGAAAAACACCAATAATGTCGATAATCAAGACGACCCTTCCGACAAATTCGATGCTGAATACTAACCATAAAAAATATGACTACGTTGACAGCTTTCAGGGCATCCTACGTGACCCTAAAAATGAATTCACTTCGATTGACATTGGGAAAGCTTTTTTTTCAAGTGGACCACGGTGGCTTGGAAAATTATTTTCATTCAGAAATAAACTTGTGTCGCTATTTGGATTGAAAACTTCAGGCGACATTAGAGATCGTGAAAAACAACTTGAAAGGTTCAAATTTGAACCAGGCGAACGACTTGGATTATTTAAAGTGTTTGCGAGGACTGAAAACGAAGTAATTTTAGGAGAAGATGACAAACATTTGAATTTTAGAGTTTCATTATTTTTAGAAAAACAACAAAGTCAGCCAAATATGAAACGCTTAATAATTTCAACAACAGTAGAGTTCAATAATTGGTTTGGGCGATTATATTTTTTGCCTGTGCAACCCTTCCATAAGCTAATTGTACCCACAATGTTGAAAGGGATTATTAGAGAATTGGAAAATCGGAACGAATGACTTGAACATGATATGGATTGTTTTAGCGATCCAAATTCGGGGAGAACTTGCAAGCTAAACTTATAAGATGCGGCCTCTTAACTTTGATCCCTATTAACAATAATCTTTTGATGTTCATTTACAAAAACGGTCAACTCATGTGTGGCTTCGTCTAGTTCGGCAGAAGACTCCACAAGTTTTTGCGCCACGTAGTTTAATTCATGAATTCCCACAGCATTCATTTTAAGTAGCGCTGTTAGCCCTGTTACACGGGCGAGGGGTCCACGTATGTTATGGGATGTTCGGAAGGCGATGTCCTCAAGCGCTTGTATCGCGGATAGATTTTTTACTTCTAAAAACTTTCGCTCAGTGATTGGAATACCAAGAGATAAAAATTCCTTGATACCACCATCTGCTTCCTTTATCGGCATAATCACGCATTCAATCCAAAATAAGGAGCCCGACTTAGATTTATACCGAAGCTCACCTGTCCAGGTACTACCAGCCGCCAGCCGTTGATAACGACCTTGTAACTGATCTCCTGTGAGTTGATTTGTATTAAGAATCTTGTAATGCTGGCCGATTAGTTCTTCCTGGGTGTAGCCGGACGCTACCAACAGGGGATCATTCACGGAAAGAAAAATTCCCTCATGATCTAACGTCGCCGAATAAATGCTTGTATTGATGGCATCATTGTATGCCTGCAAGCGTGCGCCTTTTTCTCTCACTGCCAGGTCAAGGTTTTCTGAAAACGTTTTCAGCTGTTCATTGGATGCTTTTAAAGCTTCATTGACAGACTCCACGTCGTTGTTCGCAGTGTTGAGTTTTGCCGCATAATC
The DNA here is from genome assembly GCA_037720155.1 of Chryseolinea sp. Taxonomy (GTDB): domain Bacteria; phylum Bacteroidota; class Bacteroidia; order Cytophagales; family Cyclobacteriaceae; genus Chryseolinea. Next base: position 468,043 of record JBBJMI010000003.1, read on the forward strand.
GTTGATGAGAAAGCGAAACACAAGAGACTGCGCAAGCACGGCAAAACCAGAAAGGAACATTATAAAATTTTGTGACAACAAGTAGGGTACGCGTGGATCAGCGGTAAAAGGAAAATAGAAATCATACCATGCATAAAAGGCGTAACAGGCGAAAGCAAATGCAAATGACAAAATAACGCCACCGATCTCTTCATAGATCACAACAGAACAGCACCCAAGGGCAATCAAAATATACTCCGTGCCTGTACGCCTGTCAGAGAGTGCCAATACCAATACCAGACCCATTAGTCCGTAAGTCACTAAAATTCGAGAGACTTTAAACCACGATTTGAAATTGAAATAGAATATGCCCAGTACAACTGGAATAATTACTAACCCTTGCAACGCGCTATATGACCCCAACAGCACAAAAACGAAAACGAATATCAGTGTAAGTATAAAAGCAATCAGCAAAAATGCGTTCACAGCAAAAAGCCTGGTCTGCTGTGTTTGATCCATCACCGGATCAAGGCCTATTCGAAGAACGGCATTCCAGTATTCGGTGATACGAGAAGGTGTTTTCATGCGCAAATGTAATTTAACGTTTTTTTGGGAACTGTTACCCGGGTGCATGAGCCGAATACCAGGTGTAAATCACTGGCAAAGTTTACCCATGCCTCATTGACTAAACCACCTTGGGGTTGGTTGAGTTGTAAACCACTTCCTTTAGAGCGGGGTGCACTTTTATATTAATTTTAATTCAATATTTAACAGCGCCGATCTAGTGTGCAACGGTATTGGATCAGTTAAATTTTTGATATAGAAGCGAAGCAACTTCCTTTTCAAGTTTCATAAATTCAGTTGTATAAGAGAGAAATCCTGCCAGGCTTAGAAAACGTACTGCGCAGCCTGCCAAAAGGTAGGGGGGAGTGCCTTGAATTGCAATGCCATTGCTACATTCCGTTGGCTATTTGTGATGATTTTTGTGCAATAGCTTTTGAACCCTCCGCAAACACATCAACAGTAGGACACCGCCAAATAGCCCAAAGGAACAATCAATCAACTGCCAGTAAAATGGAATTCCTCGTATCGTTCCGGCTATTAAGGCCAAAGGCAAAATGCCCGCACATGCAATTAGTCCAAACTGTATCACCCAGATATTTTTAACAGGATCCCTAACAATACCCAGGAATAAGACTGCGAATGCAATGTGAGCAAATGCCAGCCAGTCCGTTCCGTACGCGATGAAAGGATATTTTGAATCAACCTCATTGACACCATCGTATACGGTTTTAATCCATTGCGTTAATGAATTATCCAACCTGAAATAAGCAATCATCTTATGGGCATAAGTCAATTCGGTGTGAATTGGAAAGGACGTAATGCCGCTGACTGCCAACCCAACTATAAATGCATATAGCAGAATCCGTATTTCCCGCATTAGTTTCATTTCATCTTTCATAGCCTATTAGCGCTAAAGGATGATAGGGTGAGCCGTGAATATTGAAGCTATGGACTTCATCAAAGTATGCTCATCTTTCGCGGTGACATTTACAAGACAAAACCGGGCTTCACCTTTTAGCATTCGCATCCGCCAGTCTAATTGGCTGATCGTTTCGATTTCTCCATTGCTGTACCACCAGGCCGTGTGGAGTGTGTTGCCATCTTTAACCAATATGCCTTTATATATGGTAACGCCGGCCACTGTTCCAGTTGTCACTCCGGCAAATTCGTATCCGCTACCCTTCCAGCACATCAGTGGCGTATGCTCTCCTGTAAAAAATTCCGGAATTGTCTTCACGTAGATCAGTAATTCATTTGTTGATACTTTGGTGATTCCGTCATCCAAATTTTCCGGTGTCCCCGAGCCGAATTGAACATTCGCGTGCCCAATGTTTGAAGTCTTCCGGGTGCCTTCGATTGATAATCCAACGCAAAGAACAACAAGAGGAAGAATGCACAGGAGAACTCTATTGCCTCGGTGAATCCTGGGTTGTAATTCCTGTTCATGCTTCAACTTTCCGTACTTGCGAATAAGCCACCCGCTAATCAGGTGCAGTGGAATCACCAGATATACAACGAGGCACAAAATACCTACAAACTCATGCATTGGGTTTTCTGGAGGAATACGCAAATACACCAGTACGACAATTCGAATCAGGTTGGTAATCATGTTCAGGATAAACACAACGATAAAGAAGAAGCTGGTGCAATAGAGGTTGAGCCAGGTGCCTGAAAGCTTCGAACGATACGCCAGCACGAAAACGCCCATAAGCATGGAGATTGCGAGCATATTTAATCCCATACAGGCTTCATCAACACTAAACATCGCATTATTTACTATCATCATGTTCCCCTGAACCTGCACGTTGGTTCCGACGATATTCAAGAGTGCTCCAGCATACTCACTCAACGTCAACCTCAATGGAAAGCCGAGAATGGTGATGACCTGAATAAAAAACGGAGACATGAAAACAATTAAGAATAGAATGAGCACATTCAACCTTCCAGCGAAATATTCAAAAAGCCACAGAAAATAAAACGCGAGGGTTAAAAAGTAGAAGATGCGAACTCCCCATATTAAAGCCAGCAAAGCAAAGAAAGCAAGCAAACAGATGTATATAAAATTATTTCGTTTTGATCCGGTGATAAAAAAGGAGAATGGAAGCAGGCAAAGTCCGATCAGTACGTTTGTGTTTGAGAAATATGCGGGTGTAAAAGCAAAAGCTCCACCCAGTAATCCAATAAGCACAAAAATGAAGGGGATGGCCGTCTCCTTATTCCACCTTGTTATCGCCAGGCGAATCATTTCTTAACAAGCCTAAAACCCGTATTTAAATTGCGAAGAATTTGGAAGGCGATGAATAATAGAAATACGATAATCAGCGCCCATTCATGTGGTTCAGGCACTGCACCAGACGAATTTTTCGTAGCATTTTGAAGGCTGTTATCCTTGTCTTTTATACCAAAGCGCTCGTAATCTTCCCGGCTTTCAAGAACGATCAGACTTGAAACCGGCGATACGACATAAGCCATAGCTGCTGCGTCAACAAGCTTTTCATTCACGAAATCGTCTTTGAAAAAGTTAACACCTACCTGCCGCATGATATCGTTATAGGTAAAAAGGCGGGCTAAATGATCTGGTGCATTGTCTGCAACATTTTTTTCATTATGTACCTTCCTTTCAATTAACATATTGGATTCGTGTAGTGCAATCCGCGCATCCGACTCCGCGGTTAACGGAAAAGTTTTACTCTTAAGCAGACTCAAAATCCCGTCAGTATTTCCCTGTGAGAAATGAAAGGCGCGAAGTTCCCTCAATGATCTTACATAGGTTGATATACCGCCTTCAAGATTAAACAAATAGACCTTCTTGCCGGATGCAAAGAAATTGCCGATCCCCTCTGCAAAGGCGCTGACTTTAAAATCCCGTAGGTACGGCGAAAGCCTATCACCTTTTGTAACAACTAATGACTTCTCCGTATCGCTGATGTAATGGAAAGGAAATAATGAAAAATTTCCTGCCAATAGCTCCTCGGTCATTCCGCTCCAGTTTTCAGCAGACATCAATATAAAGTCACCCTCTAAATAGGTGTAAACATTGTAATCCTTCATCAAGACATTAAGTGACCTTACCTCATCAGATGTCCAGCTGTTGTTCAGGTCCAGATAAATGTTGGTGAAGTCGACCTTTGACATGGTCGGCCTCAAATCGGATAAACAGTAGGTAAATCCATCGAACGAAAATTGATTAGACATGATTGGCGATGCGTCCATAGCAATAACCAGATCTGGATTATACTCGCCTTCCCCTATGTACTCACCTTTATGGTTCTTCTTAAAGTAATTTGGGACCTGAACGTTGCTTGCATTGCCAATCAGGCGTATCCGTGAGGTCTGAGTTGCTGCGCTCGCACTGGGGCCCTCAAAGGAAACATTTTGATACAATATTTGGCCGTCAACAACAGGTAACGGTGATGTAATTCCGATCTTGACCTTTCTTTGCTCTTCTGGTGTGCAGGGAAATACTCGGACTGAAACGGTGTTTCCTTCTTGCCAATGGACCACGGAAGGATCTCGCATCTCCACGCCAACAATTGTAGTGTAGGCTTCCGTTGCTTTTTGTTTCGACGTGAGAATCGCTTTTTCCTCTTTTCCATTTACCCAAAGCGATAGGGAAGTAACTACGGATCCCTCGGGAAGCTGAAAAGTATAGATAGCTTCCTGGGTTCCACCCCGCCACCGATTATTGCTTTGTGAATTATTACTAATGGTCAGATACTGTTCCGAGTAGGCGAGGCGTAGTTCCGGGTAGATATCAACATCGGTGACGATGTAAGATGTACTTAGGTTGTCGCCAGACCATAATCTCTCCTGAGCCCTGTGCCTGTCATTCGTTAATGCCTTCAGGATATTCGTTCGGTCCTCATTTGACAAGGGACTATTGCTAACACCAGTGGCCATGAATACCAATGGGTCATGTTTTCTTTCCTCATCCCAAATTCTATTTCCGACCGAAAAAAATTCTCCATGGAAATGATTGTTGGACACTGTATAAATAAGCTTGGATTTTAGAATTCGTTCCGTTACCCAATCGTTATCAAGCGATTGAGCAACCTTCACCCAAACGGGCAATTCCGTATCTGCATGAATCACCGATTGGTTTGCAAGACGGTCAATTGCCTCTACACGGCTATTCCATTCTGTAAGAAAGCTGACGACAAACAGAATAGTCATAGTCGCACCTAAAATAACCCAAAGACTACCCACACGCCCTTTTTCTCGGGCAGTGATCATTAGGCGAATTGCAGAAAAAAATAGCATTATCGGGACGAAAACGTGCGTACCGATTCCCAACAATAACATTCCAACCGCCCCAAGAAGGTAAAAGTTTCCCACAAAAATTGTCATGTAGAGGTACAGCACGAGCGCACTTCCTAATAAAGCGTGCTGAATGCAATTCACGGCCTTCGGCAAACGGTCAAAGTAATTGTAGCTCAGCATAACGACAGACATAAGCACCAGAAATACACAGAACCAGGGCACCGAATTTTCGAAGACCGGCAGTTCTCTGTTTAAAGCATAAGCGCTTATCAAAAAGAGATTCAATAAAATTATTGTCTTCTGTAAATGCTTATCGCGCCACGAACGCACAATGCCATACGCGCCATTTGAAATTAAAATGATTACAAAGACAATTGCCAGGAAATAATGAATAAAAAAGATCGTAAAGTTTTCTTTCCCCCTGCTCACCCCAATGTATTCCTCTAAGGCATAGAGGCCAGCGGAAATTGCAAGCAGCAAGTATCCTAGCGACGTGGTGTGATAGAGCGACTCGAATTTGGCCTCGTTAATAGGTGATTTTTCCGCCGGGCGAGGCATTTTAAGTGTTTCCATGTCCCAAAGGTAAGAATTATAACATCTATTTCAAAGTACTTTGTGTCGCAAAGTGTATTACCCATGTATACGGCGAATGATGGCTTAAGGTTACTAATTCATCGAAATGACCGATTTTATGGCAGGAACGTTCTATATGCCTTTTATTGCAGGACGAGCCATTGCCGCTTTCCTAAAATGGGCGAACATTGCAAACGATAACAATTAAAATTTTAGCGTTGATGAGCGAGCTCCTACGACAACAAATAGAAAAAATAACACCGCTGACTGGCCCCGAATTCGACTACATTCTATCACACTTCACCTTCAAAAAATTCAAGAAACATCAGTTTGTAGTCCAGGAGGGACAAATGACCGAACATGACTATTTTATTTTAAGCGGCTGTCTAAAATCGTATAGCACCGACGCCAATGGCAAGGAGCATATTATACAATTCGGCCTGCAAGACTGGTGGATAACCGATTACGAGTCATACTATTATCAGACAAAAGCCACTGTCAATATTGATTGCATTGAAGACAGTGAACTCTTTGCCCTCTCCTTCCATAACAGGGAAAAATTGTGTGCCGAAATTCATAAAATGGAACATTTCTTTCGCAGAAAGACCAATAAAAGAAATGTGGCATTACAACAGCGAATTCTTTCGCTGCTTAGCAGCAATGCACAAGAACGATACGACCAGCTGCTTAAACAGTATCCTCAATTTTTTCAGAAGGTCCCAAAACATTTGATAGCCTCCTATCTCGGCGTTACGCGCGAAACGCTTAGCCGCTTTAATTCGTCCTCCAAATAATGTGATCTACCTCACAGGAAAGTTGTGCGATAAGTCATTTTTTAAACTTCCCGTTCTGCTGAGCATTGTGCCATTAATAATCAAAAACAAAAAATGGCAACATTTCAAATTCAAAAGGCCGGCAGCACGGTAAACTGGACCGGAAAAAAAGTATTAGGACCGCACACAGGCAGCATCAATGTTTCTGATGGTTACATTGAGTTGGACCATAAACTCATCAAAGGCGGAGTTGTTTCAATTGATATGAATTCAATCGTCGTCACTGACATTGAAGATCCAAAGGCCAACAGAGATTTGAAAAGTCATCTTTTTCACGAAGACTTCTTCTCGGTAGAGAAGTTTCCCAAATCAAAATTGCGCATCGAAAGCTCAACACACGTTGGAGGCAACCAGTATAAAGTACAAGGCATACTTACAATCAAAGATATCAGTCACCCCGTGACTTTCACGGCAACGGTCGAAACATTTACCGACACATTACATTCTCTGGGAGAAATCGTGATCGATAGGACTATATACAACATCCGATATGGTTCCGGGAAGTTCATCGACAATTTAGGAGACAAGCTTGTCTATGACGATTTTGTCCTTCAATTCAAGTTGGTGGCACAACGCCAAAACTGAAAGCCGTGAGAAGAAGAGAGGCAATAAAAGCCATCGGGCTAATAGGCATTGCCAATGCATACACGACACAAAGGATTACAAAAACTAACAGGAAAAAACTATGTGGAATAAGACAAAATTAACTTCACTGCTGGATATTCAATATCCAATCGTTCAAGGACCTTTTGGGGGTGGCCTCTCTTCCGTTGCGCTAACGACCAGTGTTTCGAATCTTGGCGGTTTGGGCTCGTATGGTGGGCAACCGTTTTCGGCCAGGGAGATAATGGAAACTGCTGCAGATATCAGAAAGATTTCAAACAAACCATTTAATATCAATTTATGGGTAAATGACAGAGATGGGACATTGGCTGATTTTGATGACGACGATTACAGAAAACTCACAGAAATATTCAAACCTTATTTTAACGAACTTGGATTGCCTATACCGCACAGACCAGTGGACCTCGGTCCCAAATTCGAAGATCAGGTCGAAGCGATCTACGAAGCCAAGCCTTCCGTCTTCAGTTTTGTCTATGGTATTCCATCTGAAAGAGTTTTACAAAAGTGCCGCGAACTCGGAATAAAAACTTTTGGGACAGCTACGACAGTCGATGAAGCAGCTGCGATAGAAAACGCAGGCGTTGATGCAGTAGTTGTAACAGGATTTGAAGCTGGCGGGCACCGAGTATCGTTTATGAGTTCAGCTGAAGATTCATTAACAGGAATACTTTCCCTTATTCCCCAAGTAGCGGACAACGTTAGAATTCCTATCATCGCTGCAGGAGGCATTGCGGATGCACGTGGCATAAAAGCTGCGCTGACGCTGGGCGCGGATGGCGTTCAAATAGGCACTGCATTTTTAGCGACTGATCAGTCTAACGCATCCCAGGATCATAGGGACAAGTTGTTCTCACCAGAAGCAAACTATACCACGTTGACTAAAATATTTACCGGCAGGCTATCAAGAGGAATAAGAAACAGGCTTACAGAAGAATTAAAGGATTATGAAAAATCAATGGCCCCTTACCCGTTGCAAGGTAAATTCATGGGCCATCTTAAAGCGTATCCTGCGACCTCTGACTCGCATCCCGACTTCAAATCTTACTGGGCAGGACAGTCAGCGTCTCTCCTAAAATTCAGAGATGTCAATATATTATTTGACGCACTGGTGAATGGCATGGCAAAGTTAAGTCAATAAGGTTTGTCACACCTTCCTGAAAGTATGAATACAAGATGTTCATTGTGCCGGCGCGGAGTCAGTTCGCACATGGCGCTTCTCAAACTCGGCTCTATCCTGCAAGAAGTACCTGTTATTGTACTTCCTTACATATTGCCATGTTGTTGTATTCATGGCACCACTTGACCATGTTGCGTCACAAGGATACCACTCACCATTAAGCCGTATTTCATTCCATGTATGGTTGGGAAGTTTTGAAAGCGGACGGTTGTCCTTAGCAACCAAACCAAATCCGTCGACGATCCTGCAGGACAGTCCGGCGTGATACGCGAGTTCCTTTACGAGATACGCGTACCCCGTACAAACAGTCTTATGCTCATTAAGTAATGTTCTAAAGACAACTGTACTGATTTTATTGTTCCAAATTTTAAGGGCATCAGGATGAACCAGTTTTTCGCGTTCGCGTTTGTTCCTTCGATAAATGTCGTAGTCATAGGCAATGTTGTTGCATATCCATTTATAGATCGCCCTGAATTTTTCTTCTTCAGTACTCAATGGCCTTGTTAACTTTGTAGCGAGAAGTCGTAAATCCTGTAATGAATGATCGGGATAAAGAGTGGCCATGCTGTCCGCTTTCGAAAAATCCATCGAATTAAATTCATCGATCTGTCCATTCACGCCTGTGCTGCAGAAAAGGATAGCAACCCAGGTGAGCGCAATCTTTGCGCACAGGGAGCGCATCACCAGCCAGCCTTTAGCTTTTGAACCACACGTTGTAATTTTGTCGGCTCAGGCATTGCAGTACTATCGATCATCAACTCACCCATAATAGAATAATCACACATCATCTTAATCTCGACGATTGGACCTGTGTCTTTTCCCACCTTGTATTCGTTTGCATCCATTCCAATAAAGTAGAACACGAGCACGTCACCTTGTTTCAATTTCTGCGGAAACTCGAACCTACCGTTGGCGTCGGTGTTCGTACCTACCTCGGTGCCTTGCAGGATTACATTTACTCCAGGGTAGTGGGTCTTCTTCACCGCGCGCCATAACAATTCCTTTTATAATCTGTCCGTCATCTGCTTTCGCCTGGGAATCTTTTATTTGGGACGCATCATTGAACTCCGTCTTGACTTTTTCCACTTTCTGCTGTGCGAAAGATTGCTTGCTGACGCACGCGAATAACAGGCCCATCATTCCTGCTTTCAATAACAACATGCCTGGACGGACATGAATCGTCTGGTGGTAATTGTACATTTTCAGTTGCTTGGGTTGGAATCTTCCGCAGGTATGCCCACGGTTGTGCTTGAAGTATGTTAGCACTTCGTCATCGCTCATGCTGATAAAATCCACGACCACTTTATTGCAGGTGCCGCAATGGCCTCCAGTAGCAGTAGTTGTGAGGTTCGCCCATTTCTCGGCGCAGGGGTTGGGGATGCTTAGGGTGATCGATTTCATAGAGCTTGCGTTTGCTTATTAGATGCCAAAAAGAGAATGATTCCATAAGCATGAAGAAATTTATTTGGGCCGTTGCTGTTGGCCCAATGGCATACCCCATTGAATTTAGGGCAAATGGCTAGGACAAGCGTACTCAGCAATAGGCTAATAACTTAGGATGTGAAAGTGCCAGCCCTTATTTTGGCAAAGCGCTATCCCTTATGGGTGCCCAAGAATATGATAAGGGTATTGCTAATCCCAGGTAAGAAATTATGAAACCACTTTTTATACTTTTATGCTTGTTTGCTTCGGCCTTATTTCAATGTCGTGATGTGAGCAAAAACGAAACAGAGTCGTTTATTAAGGAACGGGAATGGAAATTCCAGGAGGGCTACCACATTGGGGACCATTTAAAATTTGAATCTCTAAAATATGAAATTTCGAATGATACCATTTATCAAAACGAGTTGGCAATTGCAGTCATTCGAAACGTGGTGAAAGGACAACCGGGACAGACGAGTCAGATAGAAATCCGTTCAATTTCAACGGAGCAAGAAGGCACATACGTAGAACTTTAGCCGACAGCGCAGGAAAAATGCATAGTAAGAAAGTTGGCTTCTGGAATAGTATCGTGGCTGGCGATTTCGACAATGATGGCGATATGGATTACTGCGGTGGTAATCTCGGACTCAATTCATTTTACAAAGCTTCAGCAGAACATCCACTCACGGTTTACGCAAAAGTAATCATAGTCAATACCAAAGGAGAAAGACGGCGCTCGGGATCACAAAGGTTAATCAGGGTAATACTTCCAAAAGTATCCGATAACTGGTGCTACGTCCACCGGCGGTGCCTTCAGGACCAAAGGCTTCTATTTCTATCAGGTGTTGCAGGTCGCGGGTTGCAGTCGCCTTGGAAGTATCGGCAATACTCATGTACTTCCGGGCGTTCATACCACCGGTAAATCCTGATGATCCCTCTTGCAACATGCGATTGACGACAATTAGTTGGCGGCTATTAAGTTGATCTTTAAAACGATCGAAGAATTTTGCTTTCCATAAAGTGAATTCGATTTGCGTTTCGGCATCACTTTGCGCGGCCAGAATTGTATTCACAAAATAGTCTATCCACGGTGTAACTTCGCTTGAGCGTTGCGCCTCTTCGAGTGAACTATAATATGACTTTTTATTTGCTTCAATGGTGCGTGAAAGGCTTAGCATTACCGGCCGTCCAATAGTTTGGGACAGCGCTTTTTCCGCTATCGCTCGCCCTATACGTCCGTTTCCATCTTCAAAAGGATGGATGGACTCAAAGTAGAGGTGCGCAATCGCAGATCTGACTGGAGCCTTTTTGATTTCGCGCTTTCCGCCCGGAGCTGTGTCATTAAACCACTTCACAAATGCTTCCATTTCTTTCGGGACAGCAACCGAAGGCGGGGCTTCATAATGCACTTTTTCCTTGCCTATTTTTCCGGAGATAACCTGCATCGGTTCGTTATGCGTTCGCCACACACCCACGCCGACATTTTTGTTGGTACGCAATAGCATTTTATGCCAGGCAAACATTTTCTGTACCGTCAACGGGTTGCCGTATGTCTTGCGCACGTCGATCATCAATTCAGCAAGTCCTGCCGCTGACTTGTCACGTACGAATTGCTGGTTGTCGTGCAACCCAAGGTTTTTCCTTATGGAGGACAGCACGTCTTTACGGCTGGGGTACTCACCCTCAATTTCGGAGGTTTTTATAGCTTCCGCCAATATGATTTCAATCAACGCATCTTGCTTGGATCCCTCTGGCAATGCGTCCAGGATACCAGTAACGCGTCCTACTTTCTCGGAAAAAATATGTAGGGCATCTTCTACCCCATCCAAAGTGTACTTGAATGAAGGCCAGTTTCTTCGCTGCCAGTTGTAGACCACCATGAGCCGATTAGCAAGAATATTCGGCTCAAAATTAACAAAAAAACGAGCCGATTATGCGTATTTTTCGGCTCAGGCGAGTTCCATTTGCTTCAGAAAAAAGCCTCAGCGGCAAGCTTTACGCTCGTGTGTGCGGGCCGATGTCTAACTAAACAACATCAAATCAATATTTAAGAATCTTGCTTACGTGAGTCCAGGTGTTGTCTCGACCACTGATAATAACGAAATACATACCTGCCGGCTGCATGTGTATGTCCAGGGATTCAGAGCCTTGGGCATCGACTGACATTATACTTTTACCCTGGACATTTAAAACTTCAACATGATAGGGGTCATTGGTCGAAGTGACCAGAAGTAATTTACCATCTGTTGGATTCGGCGCAATAAAGATATTTGAACCTTTACCCTCTTCGATTCCGGTGACGGTTTCGTCAGCGCATTCAGAAGAATTAATTTTCGGTGATTGGCCGGTATTACCGCCGGTACATTGACCACATACATCGTAAGATGCAGTACCTTCAGAAGTTCCGCTGCAATCACGATTTGCCATCACAACCCACGAAAGCAGTCTAATATAGTTCAACTGATAACCATTGCTATTTTCGGTCACTGACCATGAGTTCAGTGGCCAGGATGTATTAAAGTCCTTATAGGATTTTTGAGCTGGTTGTCCTTTAGGTGGGATTAACGTTTCTGAATTGCACAGACTATTATTAGTGCCGCCACAGGTATTGGTTGCGCAACAACCATCGTAGTCATAGCCAGGGTTGGGCCCCCCACTAACAAAACCTGGCGCCGGACCAAAGGTCGAAACTCCAACCCGATCCCACCTGGAACTACCATCACCAAACCAGGTGTGATAAAATTCATTCACTCCGTTTTCTGCGCCATAAGCATACATATTTGAAAGATATACAAAGCTCAACGGGTTTGTTCCATGCAGGTAGTGAATGTACCCTTCCGCTGCGTCCCGTGCATCGTCATTTTTAGATGCATCAACGTCATAGGTGATCAAATCCATGAACATCAGTCCTTGACTCGCCTTCGTCGAATTGCTGCCCCACGTATAGTCTTTTATATGCGCACGATACGGGTCCTTGAAACTGTAATAAGCCAGAAAATTTTCAGCACCATTATTCATAGCGGTCTTGTACACATTTAAAATAGAATTAACTACGGCCGGAGTGGCAGTCGGACTCCTGGTATAGTGTAAGACGGTTTCCTGGGTAGACCCTTCAAAAGGGTACGCGTAGCTCCATTGCATTAAATGTGCCTGAGTATAATTTGCATCAAAGAAGTCCCGGTATTTCGTATCATTGGTAATTTCAAAAAGAAAAACCGCCGCCTTTAGTTTTGCCATGAGCCGTCCATAGTCGTCCGTTTCTTGCTGGCCGGCACCTAGCCCGGCCGTGCCAGATCCCGAGTCGTTATTCTTAAAGATTACGGCCGGGTTTGCAAGTGCCCAATCCCAGGCCTTTATAGCACTTTCTTCCAATCTCTGTGCGTAGCTGTTCATACCCCTGCTTTTAAATACCCTTGCCGCAAGTGCATAAGCACCCGATGCATTGAGCGTGGCTGACGTGCTGGCACTCCCATAAAGACTCGGGGCCGTGGCGCTGGATGGCGGGCTTGCATGTGAAAGGCCAACTATACTGAGTACACCGCCATCTGAGTTTTGCATCCTTAACAAATGGTCGATCCCCCACTTCGCCTCATCGAGTATGTCAGGGATGTGATTGCCTGATTCAGGAATATTATAGTCGTCTCCCCACGCGCCTGGATTCTCCATAAACGCGCGCATAAATTCTATGATATAGGCAGCAGTCCAGTTGGTATATTTATTATAATCACCGGCATCATACCACCCACCGCTTACATCACGCTCGGTCGACGCGTCATTTAGTTTGTTGTATTGTCTGGCATTTTTGTCGTGAAGGTTTTTTAAATGGCTTGCTCCGTCTTCCCACTGTGTCCCCGCATAAACCGATGCCTTTTCAAATCCTGCGCGCTGATAAAAGAATGTTCTCACCGCGTGTTTGAGAACTTCAGTGTAGACGTCATCACCGATTTGAAATTCAAAAGATCGCAAATTGTTGCTTACATCCAGTACATAATACTTGCCCGGTACGGTTACAGAGGAGAAATCAAACCACCATACCTTATCGCCGGATGAGGCGTCCGTTGCGTTAGCCTTCCATGATAATGGTTCTGCCGACAATACTTGCGTTCCTGTTGTGGCATCAACCACTGCAAAGGTGGATCCTGGATTGAAAAAATCGGATGCATCGAACCCTGTTTGTGGGTCCCTGATGATGGCGTACTTCTTTGAATTTGTTAAATAACCGAATTGATCAATGACAATAAATTTTGAAACGGGTTGAGCGTTGACAATCGAATACATCGCCAGGCTTTGAAGAACAAATATCTGGCAAAGTCGGGCTATTCTCATTTGTTGCTTTTATAGAATGTGAATCACCTCACAAATGACAATCTAACTGTAGCACACCTCATGCTGCGTCATTTTACACAATTACCCGTGGCATCGATGAAGTCGGAAGCCGCTTAAAAAGCCCAGTCACCCTGGTATCCAGTAGCAGCAAGATCAGTTTGCTTGATGCGTGTGTAACGTCCCGCCACCGTGAATGTTATAAAGGTCCGCGTTGCTTTGTCAAAAATGCTTCGGCCACTTGGTGCCGACCCAAACGCATTCGAAATGATCGTTCAATGGCTAAGTTATTGAAAAGCGCCGGGATTGCCTAGCAGTGCTAGTCGGTCGGTACATCGCATTATATATGAGTGGCGCCCATGTAATAAATTGTAAGGCAAAGAACAATTCACGTAGTCAGCGAATTCAACGAGCGTGATTTTGATTGTAAACCGGCCATTTGAAGTCGGGGATTTCCCTTTCCGGGACATTCCCACCCAATAAGCACGAATCAGGACGTGTATGTTTACAACAAATCTATAAAAGCATGAGGATGACATTCTTCTTATTTTACTAATCGGTTTGTGCTTTGCCAACGCAGATACCATTCAAAGGCACCGCCTTGGTCACCCCCGAAGTTATCATGAAGAAATTTTACATGTTCTTATCGTTAGTATGCCTAACGACGACTGCATTTCCACAATGTTGGAAATTCGTCTCTCCAGGAAGCGCACATACTGTAGCCATCAACAACGATGGCACGTTGTGGGCCTGGGGCTTCAATGCATCCGGACAATTGGGCGATGGAACGGGCGTCGAAAAGGATATCCCCGTGCAAATCAGCACACAAAATATATGGAAGACTGTTTCAGCTGGTGGTAGCCATACCCTGGCGATCCAGAATGATGGAACCCTTTGGGCATGGGGTGATAACTTATGGGGCCAGGTAGGCGATGGAACGTTTGGAAACGTGCGTCAGATACCCATCAAAATTGGAACAGCCACAAACTGGGCTGCAGTATCGGCGGGTCAGTCATTTTCAATGGCCATTAAAACAGATGGGACGCTCTGGGCATGGGGTGATAATTTTTATGGTCAATTGGGCAATGGGGAGGTGGCTGCGTATGCACCAAAACAAGTCGGCACGGCAACTGATTGGAAGCTCGTTTCTACCGGTGGCCAACACACGGTAGCGCTAAGGAACGATAATACAATTTGGTCCTGGGGACTCAACCTGGATGGTCAATTGGGTGATGGTACATTAACCAACCGCCCTGCTCCGGTGAAAATTGGCGTGGCTAATGACTGGAAATCTATCGATGCTGGTTACAACCACACGCTTGCCCTCGCCATAACGGGCGGGCTATGGGGCTGGGGGAATAATGATGACGGGCAGCTCGGCAATGGTTCGTTCGTCGCGCGCAATATACCAACGCAAATTGGCGGTTCTGTCTGGAAGTCTATTGCAGCTGGAGAGAATAACACTTTAGGTTTACGGACTGACGGTACTATATGGGCCTGGGGGTACATTATCGGAGGTGTAGTGTTTGGTGAAGAGGTGAGTCGCAACACACCGATGCAACTACTTACCAATAATAAAATAGAGTCGATTAGTCTCGGTGACGACCACGCATTTGCCTTTGGTGTAAATGGCTCACTCTGGACATGGGGAAAGGGCACGTGGGGAAAGCTCGGAGACGATAGCTGGATTGACAAGAATCACCCACAGATTTTATTTACAGCACCGCCGACAGGTCCATTGTCGCAATTGTTTTGTAAATCCAACGCGCTTCTCTCAGAACTTTCAGTATCTGGCACGAACGTGCTTTGGTACAATGCGACAACCGGCGGCTCACCATTGGCATCGACAACGCCACTAGCAGATGGAGGCCATTACTACGCTACGCAGACGCGAACGGGATGTGAGTCACAAACCCGCCTTGAAGTGATCGTTTCCTTTCGACCGACCCCCGCCGGGCCTACAGGCAATAATTCTTTTACCTTCTGTGATGGAGAGAAACTCGTCGCAGTTGCAACTTCAGGTAATGACATCAAATGGTATTCGGCTTCAACCGGTGGGGCGCCGATTCCCCCGGAATCAATTACACTCGTGGATGACGTACACTATTACGCCTCACAAACCCTCGATGGATGTGAGTCAACGCAACGCCTGGACGTAGTTGCCATCCAAAACCTAACGCCCGTACCGACAACACTGGAAAGCACACAAACTTTCTGTCAGCCATCTAGCCTCGCCGAGCTTGTCGTGAACGGTACCTCCGTGAGGTGGTATGCAGACGAAACAGGAGGTCCTTCCATTCCAGTAACCACACCGTTGGTTTCGGGAACCGCATACTTCGCAACCTCAACTGTAGGATCGTTGGAATCATGTACGCGTCTGAAAGTCACAGGTAACATCACAAACGCCAAGGCACCTACCGGAGAAGGTCGACAGGCATTTTGCAATGGTGGCCAGGTGGCGCTATTGAAAGCTACGGGCACTGGAATACAATGGTATGATGTTCCAACTGGTGGCGTCGCGCTCACCCTTTCCGAACCTTTAGCAGATGGATTGTACTATGCGTCACAGACCATTGGTTTATGTGAATCGCCAGACAGGTTAAGAGTGCAGGTTGTCATCAATTTGCTCAACACGCCGACGCCAACCGGCGTGGCTACACAGATAGTGTGTGACCAGACAGCAATCCGTGATCTGGCTGCCATTGGACAAAATATCAAATGGTACTTTACGGATACTGGCGGTGCACCGATCCTTGACGCGCACGAGGCGTTGGAGACCAGCTATTTCGCTACGCAGACCATCGATGCCTGCGAGTCACAGGGGCGGTTGCAAGTGACGGTTGTTACAAACAAAGTAAAATTTCCGGATCTGCCGACAGCCACACCGTTACGGGCACGCATGGTGTCAGGGGGATATCAATTCTCGGTGGCCATCATGGAAGATGGAACACTTTGGTCATGGGGTGACAACACAGAGGGAACACTGGGTGATGGCACACGGGTAACGAATCTTACGCCAACCATGATCAACGCAGAAACAGACTGGACGTTCATTGACGCAGGCAATGCCCATGTATTAGCACTGAAATCGAACGGCACCCTATGGGCGTGGGGCTCCAACGAGGCAGGACAGTTAGGTGATGGAACTGAGACAGATCGCCTTGTACCCACACAGATTGGTACAGACACGGATTGGAGAACGGTTGCTGCCGGGGGTAGTCACACGTTGGCATTAAAAACGGATGGCACACTCTGGTCATGCGGATGGAACTACGCTGGACAAACTGGAATAGTTACCGACCGCGGTTGGCCGTTGATCGGACTCCACCAAGTTGGAACGGCGATAGATTGGGAGTCTGTTAGCGCCGGTGGAATGCAAAGCCTGGCCCTTAAAAATGACAACTCGCTTTGGGTTTGGGGAAAGATCGGTGTCGGAACCCACGATGGGTCTACTGTACAGGTAAAAATTGCGTCTTCAAAACCCTGGCGTTCCATGGTGGCAGGGCAATTTCACGTGCTTGGCATCCAAACTGATGGATCATTATGGGCCTGGGGTAACAATGAATATTCACAGCTCGGCGATGGCACCGATTTCTCCGGCCAGACGGAACCCACGCGCGTAGGAAATGGACTGGATTGGGCGCAAGTATCAGGTGGAGCGGCTCATACGATCGCACTAAAAACTGACGGCTCGTTGTGGGGATGGGGGCAAAATGGAAAAAGCCAGGTTGGTGTTCCTATGCCGCCGTCGCAGTTCAAAAGTCCAAATCGGATTGGGAGTGATGCTGACTGGAAATACGTTAACGCTGGGTACGAACATAACTTCGCGATCCGCAACGATGGTGCAATATGGGCATGGGGCAGCAATCGCTCGGGCCAACTTGGTGACGGCACCAGACTCAATGGCGTGGAACCAGCACCACTTCACACAATAGATCTTTATACCTGTGGCAATAGCACTCTTGGTGATGTGAACACAGGTGGAGATCAGGTGATCTGGTATGATGCAGCTCGCGGCGGCAACGCGCTAAATCCTTCTACAGCGGTTGTGAGTGGAAATTATTACTACGTCGCACAAACCATTGGGCAAACTGAGTCGTGTTATCGCAAAGCTGTTCGCATCAATTCAAGTGAGACGGCACCGATCGGTGAAGCTTTTCAGACCAGATGCCTGGGGAGTACACTTTCTGATCTTATCGTCGGAGGCAATAACATCAAATGGTACGATGCGCCGACAGGCGGGAATGAATTAACAACGTCTACGATACTGAATGATGGCGGACGCTACTACGCATCACAACAATCCGGTACCTGTGTTTCAGCGCAGCGCCTGCGCGTTACTGTCACCGTGAAGTCGACTGAAACACCGAATGCACCCCTAAGTCAAACTTTTTGTGCGGGCGCAACCATTGCAAATTTTGTGGCAAACGGTATTGGGTTGAAGTGGTATGCAACCGTCACTGGCGGAAGCGCACTTGCACTGAATACCCCCTTGCAAAACAACCAACAATATTTCGTGTCGCAGACCGTCGGGAGCTGCGAGTCACCGCGCGTCAAGGTAAACGCCACCATCAACGCAATACCCGCCGCTCCAACAGGAGAACGTCTACAAGCCTTGAAAAAAAATGAAACGCTTGCAGACCTGGTCGTCACTGGACAATCAATCACGTGGTATCCTTCGTCCACCGATGCAATAAACCGAAGCAATGTCCTCAGTCCTTCAAAAATTGTCGTCGACAACCAAACGTATTTTGCAACGCAAACGCTGTTTGGCTGCGAAAGTACAGAAGTGCTTTCCATTACAATCGCAATGATTACCAGCCTCGAGCCGAGCCAAGTGCAATTTTCGTACTACCCCAACCCTGTCAATAACTACCTCGAGCTTAAGATGGCAGCGGACATTGGAAGTGTTTCAGTCCGAAATACCTTAGGACAAGTGTTGTTCGCCCACCAGTTTGAAAGTGAGAAGGCTATGATTGATTTTACGGGTGTTCCAAGTGGTGTCTATTTTTTTACGAATTGGCGAAGGATTGAACAGTGTAGTGGTGAAAGTTTTGAAAGAATAAGTTGGGGCAGGTTTCCACCAATTTTTCTAACTTAACAGACTTAACCACCAAATGTATGCTCCGCGAGCAGCCCGCGCACAATTCAAACACTGGTTCCAGTAGGGAAAAAATGCTATTCGAAAATATTCTACACGATTTTAGGATCGATTCGAATAGTGTCCAATCAATCAAACGTAGTCTGAACGATTACTACTTTGACCTAATGGAAACCTTTAATCTCGACTCCCTGCTGATTGCCAAGGTTCTTAATAACACAGAAACTGTTATTGTTTTTGATGCATTAACAAAGGCTGGACAAAAGATGGACATTGTGTACCATGATAAAATTGTGCGACAGATCGATAAACTTTCTACTGAAACAATAAAATGGCGAACGGCGTTTCTTGATGTATCCAATCTCCGCGACAAATTGTATAGGGACATGATTCAGGACACCAGTAAGGTTAAAACGACGAGGGTAGACGCGCCAATTGATAATGTTGATATTCAATTCATCGAACAAATCGATGCAGCTCTGCTCATAGCAACTCGTTCACTCATCGACAACTACGCCGACAATAATGTCGCTATGTAAAATATTCGATTCTCAAACTCAATACAATCAAGCGGAAAGTCATTCTCGCGCTATTCACTTTTTATTTTTCCTTAGCGGCATTAGCCCAGGAGGCCGACGTTCAATACGTCGGTAAGACAACGCCAGGAAGCCGGTGGGTGACATTTGCGCAAGGAATAATTTCGTTACCTGATCGGGTTGAATTTGGATCAATCTATTCAAAAAACGGAAAGGAATCTATTACGCGATAGAGATAAATGATAAAGCTGAAATTCTTTGTTGGACGCTTAAAAACAACAAATGGTCTGAGCCAGTGCAGGTAATATCGCCACAACGAATATAGTTACAACGATCCATTCCTTACACCTGACGAGATGCGACTGTTTTTTATTTCCAACCGGCCAATGGGAGAAACAGGACCGAAGAAAGATTACGACATATGGTACATCGAACGAAAGGGAAAAAGTTGGACGAAGCCGATCAATGCTGGCAAAGCCATCAACACTCCAAAGAATGAATATTACATGTCATTTACAAAAACAGGCGCGATTTACTTCTCAAGCAATGTAAACAGTGCTGAGGGGGTAGATGACTATGACATTTACCCATGCCAGTATGAAAATGGGGCGTTTAAACCAGCAGTCCACCTCGGGCCGTCCGTGAATACAACGGGTTATGAAACGGACGTGTATGTTGATCCAAATGAAACCTATCGGATCTATTGCTCCAACCGGCCCGGAACGTTTGGTCGCGGTGATCTCTTCATTTCATTCAAAAATTCAGATGGCACGTGGACTGCATCGAAAAACATGGGAAAGGAAGTAAATGAAGATCAAACAGAATATTATCCTTTCGTCACTCCAGATGGAAATTTTTTGCTCTTTACAGCAAATGGGGATATCCGATGGATCGATGCCAAAATTATTGAAGCCTTAAAAAAGTAGTCGGTATCATCCTACGACTTCTTCTTGCCCCAATTATTTTTCAACTTCTTATAAGCCTTCTTTGAAACCGTTGACTTGCTTTTTGGACGTGAGGTACCTGACTTCTTTCGTGCATTGATGTTTGCGACTAAAGAATTTTTTACGGGCTTCTTTGGTGTCTTTTTCGCCGACTTTTTTGGTGTCTTTTTCGCGGGTTTGCGGGATGACTTTTTAGGGGATTTCTTTGCAGGTGCCATATAAATATTGTTTGCTTGAAATATGAGAACAAGTGTTGACTAAATAGGTTTATGCGTAGAGTATCTTTATTTTAGACATTCAATTGAGGGGCTTATTATTCAATAGTTAGAAATGGATTGGAATGTTTATCTGTTCATACAAAAGCCCGGCTATCAGGCGCTCCTTTTTTCATTGCTGACTCCTATACTGATTTTAATAATTCAACCCAAGAGTTCTGAGACCGCCTGGCTCATCGCTGTTTATACCTTTGTAGTGTTTCTACTGGTGAATGCAGCGTTTCTTTGGTTTGCCGATGGTCCATGGCGCTATTTTTTTTATTCTATCGGATTTGCTCTGGCCTACATACTGTTCGTCGCGGTCATGATGCCTGGTGTACTAAGACTTTTGCGATTGCAAAGTTCGGAAGAAAGTGCAATGGCTTTTTTGGTAGTGATCTATCAGCCTATTGCCTTATTATTGGTGATGTTCGTGAAATGGATGGTTACTAAGTTGCTTTGATGAAGGATTGTCGAGCATTTTGTGAAATAAGATTGAAAGGTCAATGACATTAAAAAAGATCGTTTCGCCGCAAAAGTGGTTATTCGTAATATCAATTTTTCTTTCGTGCTGCCGGGCGACAACAACACCTATCACTGATAGCGTAGAGATGTTTTCAAAGAAGCTTGCCAATATTTTTGTTGTAGGTACTCTAATCGTGGAGTACCACAAGAAAAATAATTGTTGGCCTGAAAGTACAGCTGGTCTTGAACAATTTTACGACAGTGCAAGAGTAGTCGTTGTCAATTTTGATAGTTTGGTCTTCCTGCGCGAAAGAAACATCTTGACAGTTAATTACCGCTTCGTTAAAGATCCATCTTACCCTGCAACCATCACTTTCGTATCTCGAGAAAACACGACATTAGATAAATCGCAACCAGAATGGTGTCATGAGGTATTTGATAAATCAAACACTATCTTTGAGGGACAGCTGGTATTCAAATATGACAAAGGATATTTTACATGTTTATAATTGAAAGCCACACACCACACTATTTGTACAATATGGGCGTGGAAGAGATCGCCTTCGTTTTTTGATCAATAAAAATGGCTGACCAAAACCCGCCAATGGCACTGTGATGTTCTTCAAACATCGACCCCATTGATTCTGCTTTCCGTAGCTGAGTGCTGTCAAATCTGTTTACTTCGATAGTTAATATAGCTTCATAGTTTTTCAAAAAAGCGAATCCAAAGGACGGAAGTTTAACAACCTGTTCTGGCGTCATTTTGAAATCCAAAACGCTAATGATGGACGCCAGCGCCTGGCTATTCAATCCTCCTCCGATGCAGGAGAAGGCTAAAACCGGCTTACCCTCTTTTAAAATAATGGTTGGGTTGGTGCTTTCAACGAGTCGCTTTCCGGGCCCAGTTTCCAATATTTCATCTCGCCACACGGCCGCAGGATCGGGAATTGAAATTCCATTGACAAACAGTGCATTACTACCCCACGCATTTGTGTTGCTGCTATGGATCAACGCAACCATATTGCCCCAACGATCGACAGCCACAACGTTGGCTGAGTGTAATTCCAGTTGCATCTGCCATCACAGTTGAAAAACTCAACTTACCAAATCGCTTGTGCGCTTCAGCGATGTCTTTAAAAAAACCTGGAACGAGCACTTTTCTTCCATCAAGTTTTGAGTTAACACTAAAGTCGCGGGAGCTTATGCTCAAGGGATCCAGCTCATGCTTAAGTGTATTAAATGCACCATTCAGGTTATAAACCTTTCCAGTCGCAGCTTCGTAATACACGAGGTTTACAATTTCAGCAAAGCTTACATGCTTGCCGCCCGTTGCGGCAATTTCAGATAACGCCACAGAAATTGCAGCATCCATGGCCGACCCACCGTTACGAAGCAATTTAAGACCCGCCTTAACGGCATGTTCATGTGAAGTAGCAGTCAGCGAAATTCTGATTTCATTGCCGGCAATTTTTTGTTCGTCGTGGTTGGTCGTTTGGGCACAGGAGCTAATAATAACCACAAGTCCGACAGTTGAAAATAGTTTCGAGCAGCTTATCATCAAAGACGATTTGCTCTAACGGCACAATTATATTGCCAGCTTTGGCAATGCTATTTATAAAGAATTGATCTCGCTTGCACTAGGTTCAAAAAAACGCTCTCGTATGATATCTCATCTGGAAGGTTAACGGCATTGGCTTCTTCAGTTTTACTACTCGGACCTGAGAGCGTCGACAGGATTAGTAATCGCTGCCTTAATCGTTTGAAAACTTACTGTAAGGAGTGTTATGAGCACCGCGCCTACGCCCGATCCCACAAAGACCCATACGGATATCTCCGTGTGATATTGATAGTTTTGTAACCAGTCAGTCATAAAGGATGACGATAACGGGATAGCGATCGCGCAAGAGAGGATCACTAAAATCACAAAATCTTTCGATAACATCTGCCACACGTCACTCACAGTTGCTCCAAGAACTTTTCTGATCCCGATCTCCTTCGTTCTTTGCTCCGCAACATATGAAGCCAGGCCAAATAAGCCAAGGCAACTGATCAGAATTGCCAGTGCGCTTACAAATGTAGCAAGCTTGCCAATTCGTTCTTCAGCCCGGAATTTCGCTGCATAATTTTCGTCTGCAAAGGTGTACTCGAACGGCGCAGTAGGTACAATCCTACCGAGAACCTCTCCGATTTTCGGCAACGCTTCGTGTGTACTTACATTTGAGTTCATCCTTATGTACATCCACCGCAGATCATACTTGGAGAGAAAAATTATAGATGGAAGCGTGGGTTCATAAGGCGAACCCTTTACCATGTCTTTTACAACGCCCAGAACTTTGTACGTGCCTTCTTCTGTTCCGCCCGGCTCCCACCTCAGTTCCTCTCCCACTATATTCTCAATGTTTAAAATTTTCAACGCGGATTCATTAATAATCACTCCCGCGGAATCGGTAGCAATATCTCTTGAGAAATCCCTCCCATCAATAAATTCCCAACCAAGGGTATTCCCGTAGTCGGCGGTAACAAATATGGTATTAAAGGATGCATCAAACTCCTGCCCCCGATAGGAGAAGCCTCCGTTCCATCCACGTGTATCGGTAATTGAATAATTCGCTTGCGCGATATCGTCGACCATCCCCGTGCGCTTTAATTCTTCTCTCAGGGTATGATACTTGCCGCCGAATTCTTTCTGCGTGGATCGGAGCTCCAGTAAACCATTTCGTGAATATCCAACTGGCCTGTTCTTTACAAATTGAATCTGTTGATATACCGTTACCGTTCCAATTACCAACGCAATTGAAACAGTAAATTGAATTACAACCAACACCTTACGGGGTAGCGAGGCCAGACGGCCGGCTTTAAAAGTTCCTTTCAGTACCTTGACGGGTTTAAACGCGGAGAGATAAAGCGCAGGATAACTTCCCGCCAGAGTAGCCGACAAGAAAACAAAGGCTGCCCCAACCATCCAGAAGTTCGGAGCATGCCATGGTATAAAAATATTTTTATCGGCCACTGCATTAAACCATGGAAGTATTATTTGAACCAATAAGAGTGAAAGGACAAAGGCCACTATTGCCACCAAAAATGATTCTCCATAGAATTGTTGTATCAGTTGATAGCGGGTTGAACCAATCGATTTTCGAATCCCTACCTCCTTGGCCCGACTCTCGGAACGCGCTGTACTCAGGTTCATAAAATTTATGCAAGCCAGGATCAGCACAAACACACCAATCAAACCAAAATACCATACAGACATCATTTTGCTGCTTCGGACAAGCTGTCCATTTTTAAATTCAGAATTTAGATGCCATTCGCTCATAGGATGCAAAAATATCTCTTGCTTTGCCTGCGCAGTTCTTTCGTCGACGTATGGAAGCGTCGCATTCCTGATAATAGACGATATCTCCTTGACGTCCCCAGTCCCGTGTAATTGAACATAAATGTTAATGAAGTAATTGTCCCATGCGTTTAGCACATTGGGAGATGATCCCTCGAGCAATAAATCAAGCGGCGCGATATAACTGGCGTCGGCAAATTCAGAATTTTTCGGCAAATTCTCATAGACACCTGTAACCGTCAGGGATGAATTAACATCCATAAAAACCGTTTCATTGATGGGGTCTTTGTTGCCAAAAAGTTTTTCAGCGAGAGATGACGAAATCAGAATAGATTTCATCTCCTTCAATCCATCACGCGTGCCCGCCATCATTTTAAGGGTAAGCAGTTCTGGACCATTTGGCTGCATAAAGAAACCCGCTTGGGTAAATCTCTTTTCCCCAAATTCTATCAATCTGTCTTCAGTGCGCGAACGCACCATGACGACCTCCTTGAAATGCGTTCCGTATTCATTCTTCAGCAGTGTTGCAAGTCCAGTCACCTGCGGATTGCTAACCTCCCTCTCACCGGCACGTACTTCTTTGCGATATACCTGTGCAATCGTCGGGTAGTTGTCGTGGTATTTATTAAACGACAGCTCATCCGTTATCCACAATCCAACAAGCAAAGCAACCGTCATCCCGATGGCAAGTCCACCGATGTTGATGAATGAATAACCACGTTTCCTGAGGAGATTTCTATACGCGATCTTAAAATAACTTTTTAGCATAGCAGTAGAATAATCGTTGCATCGGAGGGTTTGCAACATCTATACCATGGAAAAAGTGCAGTTAATTCGGTCCATACGCAGTTCTATTGAAAGCTGGTGGTCGATTCAGCAGTAATTGTGTTCGAACCCGGTCGCTGGATATTAGCGTTTCACCCATCAATTATTTCGATTTCAATCCGTGATGCTTAAATTGTCAATATGAAAATAGCATTAGCCTCCCCGCCATTTCCCACATCGATCGATAATGCACTACAGCACATTGAAAAATCAATCGTAGAGGCCGCAAAAGGAAAAGCGCAGATCATCTGCTTTCCTGAATCCTATCTTCCAGGGTATCCAGGGGTCAAACAAAACATGGAAGAGCGTTCAGCAGAAAAATTAAATGCAGCACTGGCGCGAATTCGTGAGATGGCGGCAAAAAATTCGATTGCAGTAATCATCCCAATGGACTGGCATCATCAAGGTCAAGTTTTTAATGTTGCGCACGTGATATCGGGTACCGGCGAGATGTTAGGATATCAATCAAAAAATCAGTTGGATCCGACAGAAGACACGATCTGGTCTGCAGGAACGCAGCGATCAATTTTTGAAATTGATGGCGTTAAGTTTGGGATAACGATTTGTCACGAAGGATTTCGCTATCCGGAATCAGTACGCTGGGCAGCCATGCGGGATGCTAAAATCGTTTTTCAACCTCACTTTACCGGCAGTGACGTACAGGGTGCGCAGCTTGTTGAATGGGGAAGCAAAAACAATCCGTATTACGAGAAAGCGATGATGATGCGCGCGATGGAAAACACGATTTATTTTGCGAGTGTCGGTTATGCGATGCGCTATCAGGAGTCAGCAACCTGTTTGATTGCGCCTGACGGGATTTGCACTGCGCAGCAAGCTTATGGTAAGGCAGGTGTGCTCATCGCGGACATCGACCCGGCACTCGCCACCGGAATTTTAGCGAAACGATTTAAACAGGATTTGGTGATGTATGGCACCAAAAATATTTAGCAACTCAAAATCCAAGCGCTTCTTCGGCTTACTGCCGCGTTTGCGCAAAGAGCCAATCCAGTAACCCAGGCGTTGAATTTACCTGGTCCCATATATTGTGACCTTCATCCGGAAACTCCGTGTATTTGGGATTCCCTCCAGCTTGCTTGATTGCCTCGATCATATCGCGCGAACCATTTACGGGTACATTTCTATCATCCTCGCCGTGGAACGCCCAAACATCAACGCTGTAGATACCCGCTGCCAGCTTGGGATTACCTCCACCGCATACGGGAACAGCCGCGGCAAACATACCGGGATTGACGCTTATAAAATGCCACGACCCATATCCTCCCCGTGATACGCCTGTTACATAACGTCGGTTGGCATCTATGCCTGGAAGCTCCTTCTCCAATGAGAGAATGCTTTCAAAAACGAGTGTATCCATTGTAGGATAATTAGGGATACCTCCCCATCCAGAACCCTCCGGACAAAATGGTACATAAAGAAATGCAGGATATTTAACTCTGTTTGAACTGCTCAACAAAGCCTGCGCCGGTGGACACCCCTCAACCCCTCCCCCATACGGCAAGCAAACGACGAGCGGGTACTTTTTTTCAGGATCATAATCCAATGGTTTTAATAACTGATATCGCAACGTCTGGGCATTGTGCGAAAAAGATCGGGACTCGAAGATTGTCTCCCATTCCTTAGCCTTCACCGCCAATTGCTTCGCCCACGACAACTTTGACGTTGCCTCCGTGGCAAGCTTAACCCCAAGAACTAATATTGCCAGGACGCAAATGGCTCCGAAATACACCGCATACTTTTCCGATACTGGTTCCTTTTCCTTTGCCGAAATGTTGCTTTCACTTGATAAGTCTTGTTGTTCGCGCTTGAAATTTAAAATATAGAAAACGGGGATTAGGCACCCAGCCAAAGACGACCACTGATGGAATATCTCTATTGTAAGATTTTTATCAAGGGCAGTGGAATTCATATGCCAGACTACTGCACATATTAACACAACTGCTGAAACAAATATCAATATGCCAGCGGCCCTCAACCACGGCCGCCTGCCTGCTCTTGAGAAGATAAGCGCTGACCCATAAAGAAGACTTGTGGAAAGCGTCATTAAATAAATCACCATGTAATAATTCCCAATTGACATGACACCGGAACGCATCGCAGCCACTACGCCGAATTGAAGAAGTTGAAAAATGACCGAAATGATGCCGGCCCAAAGCGCTAACTTAAATTCCTTATAATGAAAATACTTCGAAATAATTATCGCGCCGACAGTTGATAAGATCGCCACCAGCGTATACCAGGCCATGAATGAATCGAGGGAGTAAACTTGCGTCCCAAGATTCCAATAGACAACGGTCTGGATGAAAGCAATGATGACAAACAAAACACCAAAAAAGATCGCATAGGAATAGAAGCTTCGTTTCATACAACGTCGGGATTTATGGAAAATTTGTTATCCAGGATTGAAAATAATGAATTCTCCGATTCTTTGCCCGTTAAACGTTTCTTTCTCAATGGATTCTTCGGGGGAGAATCTCTGCGTGAACTTCCAGCTTTCGGGTTAGCAACATAATTTTACCGTAGATAACATTGAAAGAATGAGTGTTACGCCCGCGTTGAAAGAGCACAACTAAAAAGGAGCGCGCACAGGTAAAAATTGAGTTACCTTCCAAAAGCCCGGCCCAACGGCCGTGGAGCCAAAGTTGACCTATCAGAAAAAATCATCCCACAAAAGACTATTCAGACCGCAGTGACTCCACTGGATTAGCCAACGCAGCACTAACGGTCTTAAACCCCATGGTTATGAAGGCAACCACCAGTGTGGCTGCGGCGGCGATAACATAGACCCACCACTGTATTTCAATCCGATAAGCAAATCCCTGCAGCCATTTGTTCATGAAGTAATATCCCAACGGAAAGGATATCACAAAAGAAATTGTCACCAGGATAATTAAATCACGTGAAAGCAACGACACGATCTGACTGATGCTCGCACCCAAAACTTTCCTTATTCCAATTTCCTTAATGCGTTGCTCCGCCGAGAAAGTTACCAGTCCAAAAAGTCCCAGACACGCCACCAAAATCGTAAGCATGCCGAAGATATTCAATATGTTACCCATCTTTTGTTCTGCAACGTATGTTTCATTGTAAAGCTCATCCAGCAAGGCATAAGAGAATGGTTCTTCCACATCAAAGGATTTCCATGTTTTTTCAATGCTAGACAGCAAACCGGCCATCTCACGCGTCTTCGTTTTAATAATAAGCCCACCATAGGGGTTATTGAACATCACCAGCGGTGCAATTGACTCGTGAAGTGATCTGAAATGAAAATCTTTTATCACACCAATCACCGTAAGGCGCCTATCACCCCCGACCTTCTTGGTTGCAGCCATTAACGTCCGGCCTAGCGGATTTTCTCCCAGACCAAATATTTTAACCGCCGTTTCATTGACTATTACATTTAGTGAATCCTTTCGGCCTTCGGAAAAATTTCTACCAGCAAGCAACGTCATCCCCATGGTAGGAATATACTGTTCATCAATATTATAAACGATCGTCCGTCGCACAGATTCCTTGTCTTGATCCGGGTACACCCCAGTCATGTTATTGTCCGTTGGGCCCGCGGGGACGAACGCGGACATCGTGATACGCTCCACCCTTGGATCTTTCAGAAGTTGATCCTTGAAAACGCCTTCGTGTGTTCCCAATAAACCAGTTTCTCTCAGCACAAGCAGCTGATCTCTTTCATATCCGACCTCCTTATTTTGAATATAAGCCATTTGTTGACTTACAATGATTATGGCCAGGATAAGTGCTGAGGAAATCACGAATTGAAATATCACGAGACCACTGCGAATACTTTTCGTTTGTCCTGCGTTGCTTGTCCTGCCTTTAAGGGCTGCAATGGGTTTCGCTCCCGATAGAAAAAAAGCGGGGTAGCTACCTGATAGCAATGCAATAGTAATTCCAAGCACGATAAATCCGGATAACACCTGCCAGTGAAGAAGAAAGTTTGTCTCAAGACGCTTTCCAGATAATTGATTAAATACTGGTAATGCAATAACGACTAACGTCAACGCTAAAAGCATCGACAGAAGTGTTGAGATAGAAGATTCAATGAGAAATTGACGCACTAGCTGGCTCCTCAATGATCCTAATGCCTTTTTGACGCCGATCTCCTTATTTCTAGCTGATGCACCTGCAGTTGAGAGATTCATAAAGTTTATGCATGCAATCAAAAGCATGAAGATGGCCACGGCTGCAAAAATGTACACGGTTTTTATATCTCCACCAGCTTCAAGTTCGCTTTGTGAATCAAAATCAGAATACAGATGAATGTCTGTGAGTCGTTGCAAATACAGGCCGATAACATTTCCATTGGCGGTGAACTTTTCGAATGTCATACCCATTTGCGATACCTGCGGTCCCATGTACTTCTTGACGATAGCAGGGAGTTTTTCTTCGAACGCTTGCAGGTTCGTTCCCTCTGCAAGGACGAGATAGGTAAAGTAGCGCGACTCCATCCAGTTGTTCGCCTTTGCATCGGCAACTTCCTCCATAGATAAAAAGAGGTCGAAGTGAAAATGTGCATTTGGTGGCACTCCCTTAATTACGCCTGTAACTCGATATTGACTGCCGGTGTCGTCGAAGGTCAATAATTTATTCAATGGGTCTTCATTACCAAAGTACTTGACGGCCTCTTCTTGCGTAATGACTGCTGTATAAGGTTCAATGAGTGCTTTATGAAAATCACCGTGGATAAACGGAAGCGTAAACACCTCAAAAAAATTCTGATCGATAAAAGCAACGTTGCTGTTGCGATACGAATTGTTTTTGTACGTTATTTTTGGAGAACCGTACCTTCTCAGCCGCGTCGCCTTTAACACCTCGGGAAATTCCGTGACAAGCGTTGGACCCACAGGCGCTGCAGTGACCGCCTCTTTTATAACTTCTCCATTAACACTGCCCTTTAGTACTACCCTGACGATTTGATCCGCCTTTGCATTGAACCGGTCGAAACTTAATTCATCCACTACAAACAACATGATAACGATACACGTTGCGATACCCGTAGAAAGACCGAGGATATTAATGATTGAAAGCCATTTGTTCTTCATCAAAATGCGCCAGCCTATTTTAAAGTAGCTTTTATACATAATGTTTATTCGGTGAAAGGAAAATTACGGGTGCGTGCCGCGTTTGAGCATGCCACGATCGGCTTCTCATTTGTAATAATGATGCCAGAATATAATCGCTCAAACAACCCGAATTGAACACATTTATGTACTCGTGATGTTCAAATTTGAACAGGGACTAAGTTCAAAGCGGGCACCGCAGAGTCCTTGAGGCAAGCGACTCAATATAATTTTACCTTAGACCCAGTCAAGAGAACGAAAACACGAACCTGAGATCCTTAGTTTTTATCTGGCTTTCTGGCGTGTCCGTACGCATTCGTTGATTAATTTCGGGCCTATATTACGCTATGGAATCATCGCCGGTCACCGATCTTCAGCACACTGGAATGATGAGTACAGCGCTCAAGTTCATTAACAGTACGGGAAAGCACATCTTTCTAACTGGAAAAGCAGGAACAGGGAAGACTACTTTCCTGAAAAGCCTGCCACAAAAGACGCACAAACAAATCGCCATAGTGGCGCCAACAGGAATTGCGGCACTTAATGCGGGGGGCACAACAATACATTCACAATTCATGCTTCCCTTTGGGATGTTCATACCGGATCGCAACTACGCTGAGCCGCCGGCAGAAGGTGCGAACTGGTATACCGAATCAGTTCTCGCACGCAGACATCCCCTCAACAGTGTCCGTAAGCAAGTCTTGCGGACCATTGACCTGCTAATTATCGATGAAGTAAGTATGTTGCGCGCGGATTTGCTGGACGCAATTGATTACCGGTTGCGTGCGGTCAGGCGAAACTTTCGGGATCAGTTTGGAGGCGTACAACTCTTGCTGATAGGTGACCTTTACCAGCTTCCGCCGGTTTTGAAGCGTGAGGAAGAGTCCAAATTAAACAGATACTATAAAAGCACGTGGTTCTTTGAGTCAAAGGCGCTGCAACATGATGGCTTCGCATTCATAGAGTTGGATAAGATCTTCCGTCAAAAGGACGACGCTTTTATAAGAGTATTGAACAACCTCCGGGTCAATAGCCCAACCGCAGAGGACATTCACCTCCTGAACGACCACCTTCATACAGAAGAACAAATTCAGTCAATGCGTGATGTCATCACCCTAACGACCCACAACTATAAGGCTGACAGTTTAAACACAACAGCACTGAGGAATTTACCTTCGCCGTCCCATTTTTTTTTAGCGATTATTGAGAATGATTTTCCCGATAGCATGTTTCCAGTAGCCGGACGGTTAGAGCTCAAGGTAGGCGCCCAGATCATGTTCACGCGAAATGACAATGACGATGGCGTTTACTACAATGGAAAGTTAGCGACCGTAACGTCCATTGAGGGTGAAAGGATTAATGTCTCGCTGGAGATCTCGAACAAACCCTACACGCTCCGACGAACCACCTGGGAAAATAAAAAGTATCGTGTCAATATATCAACGAGCGAGCTCGAGGAAGACATCGCCGGGACTTTTTCGCAATATCCGGTAAAGCTTGCATGGGCCATCACTGTCCATAAAAGTCAGGGACTTACCTTCGAAAAAGCAATCATCGATGTCGGCGAAGCGTTTGCCGATGGACAAGTATATGTAGCGTTGTCAAGGCTCCGGTCCATCGATGGCCTCATTCTACGCACCAGGGTAGATCCAAGGATTGTTAGCACCGATCGTCAGATCGTTTCATTTGACTTGCAATACAACAAACCCGACGCGTTGGCTGCAGAGATTAAAGTGCAACAAAAGGAGTTTCTAAAACGAATCATATACAAGGCTTTTAGTTTCGACACCCTTATAAAAGAAATCGAACATATTGGAAAAGACCATGACCCAAAAGTGTCGTTCGAAGAGGTTACTATGAAACCCGTGCTTCGTCAGATCGGCGATGCACTTTTAGGTGAATCCAGTAACACACGGAAGTTTTGCGAGCAGTTGAAAAGTCTTCTTGAATCCGGCATGTATGATGATTTCCTTCTGCGCGTGCAGAAGGGTGTCGACTATTATAAAATCCTACTCTGGACGCATATAAGAATTTTGAACCAGCATATTGAAGATCTGAAGTCAGAAACAAGAGTCAAAGGGTACCTTAATGATCTCGGCGACCTGGATCAGCTGGTTTCTAAAAAGCTTTCTGATATTGACTGCGTGTTTCGCGTTGCTGAAGGAATTATCAAAGACCACGAGCATTTTGATTTCGCGGCGTTGGCGGCCGAAAGGGCCAGAAAGCGTATAGAAGTGCTGGCCGACGTGATTAAAAGCGTTCCGCCAGCTTCAGGCAAGAAAAAAGGAAAGCGAAAATCAAAAAAGCAGCAACAGCAGGAGCCAAGTACCTATGATATAACCATTGAAATGTTTAAAGGAGGAATGACCATTGAAGAAATTGCGTCAGAACGAAGCTACGCGAAGAGCACAATTGAAGGACATCTTGTCAAAGCAGTCGAGGGCGGAAGAATTGCTATTTATGACTTTCTCCCAAAGGCTGCCGTCGAAATAATTTCTGCAGCACTCGCTGAAATGCCTGAAGGATTTACTTCCGGGGAATTGATGTCGAAGCTCGGTGGCGTTTTCACATTTGCACAGTTGCGCGCGGTCATGAATGACAGAGGCATCAAGCCGGACATTAAGAAAGCACAGCCTACTGTGGATTGATAAGAGATGTAGCGTATGCTACAAGTCCGAAGAGCCGGCAGCGAATTTGTCATCGAGCTTCCCAGATAGATCCTGATAATGAGCAAGTTACTGATCTGCCAAATGGCATCCCCGCTTTTAGAAGAAAAGGCAAAAGATCTCAAGTTCAGTGGTGGATTTTGGCGACGAATGGGTTACATGGGCGACGAATTGCGTATCAATAATTGTGTTCGAGCAAGGCCTCGTGGCGGCTCAAGCCAGTCAATCACCAAACGGGTTGTGATACTCAAAACGCCATGCATCGTTTACTTTTTTTCGTAGTTGCTCCATTTCTACTAGCCGCTTGTAACGACGAAATCCCAGCTCCCTCCGCGGATGTTGCTTCCTTTGTCGGGCAAATAGAAGGGCAGTGGGTTTCTTCTGAAATTTCAATACTGCCCCCCTCGACAAAAAAACAGAATATCACTATTTTTCCGTTAGCCAATTACTCTTGCAATGAAATTGCGTCAGTCTTCAAAAAGAAGGACGTCGTCAGTAAGTTTACGATTGCTGTTAAAGGCACTTATATCTGTGTAAAGAAAACCTACACTTGCACTTTGCCTCCCGAGCAGATTTCATGGCTAATTGAGCCGGTGGATGTCGATGAGCGCAGTACTATGATGGGGAAGGATTTTTTGATCACTGAGATAAATGAGGGTGTAGTTCAAGCAAAATACACGGTGCTTTTTTTCAACAATGATCCCTCTGACAAAAACGCAACCTCTAACGCGAATGAACTTTGGCTACAGGTTACACACGACTCCAATGATGCCTCGGATATTTTCATTGTCAAGCTAAAAAAGGTCCAATCTTAAACCAAAGTTGACCACGATTTGAAAGCGAATGTGCCGTGTCCCTTTAGCGCTGCTGCTGCTTTCTAAAAATTGACAATGCGCGTTTCATTGATCTGTTTCTTTCGAACTTCCTGGATTGGGCCAATTTTTTTTCAAATAAAAGCCTGATGCCAATACTTTCATCGACCTTCCACAATCTTGCGTATTCCTTTCCAATGATAGTTAATTGATCAGAGGAAAGGCCTAATCTTACGAAGTTGCCAATCCCCTCATTGAAACCAATAGATTTAAATAACATTCGATTATTATCGATGAGGGCAAACTGATACTCGCCATTTACAAAGTTGGTAAGGATGTTTCCCAGATTATAGTCAACATGATAAATGTTATTCCGGTGCAAGCTGAATGTAAAGGCTGCGAAAGCCATGAGTAGTTCAGGCGTTGCGATCGCCGGATCTTTGTGTATTTTCTCCAGCGACGCAAAATCTGTGTACTCACTAACAAAAAACATTTCATCAATAAGACCCCTTTTGACAATTTCAAGATACGCTAGCGGCCTTGGGGTATTGAAACCATTCGAAAGCAACACGTGCGCATTATCATAGGCCCTTTGCGCCTTGGAAGGATAAAAGTAAGTATACCTGATTTTGTTAGGCAGATAAATCCGCTTAAACGATTTGACAACCAAACGAACTCCCTTGACCGTATCTTCTCTAATTATATTTCGATGAGCGTGCAAAAGAATGCCAAGGGAATTAAACCGGTGCGGCAAATCCGCCAGGAAGTCTCCAAGAAATTCGAATTCCGGGTTGATAATAATTTTAGTCATGGTACCACGTAAATATAAAAGAACGCAGCATGTTTCACCCCTGCATCAGCGCCCGTCCACCAAAGAATGTTAATTTCACACAAAGTACAGGCTGGTCAATATGAGCATTTTGAGAAGGATTAATGGTGCACGGAGGAGGATAATGCATGGACTGACCCGGAACATGTCCAATCCTTCGTTGGCCGCAAATGTTAGCACCAATGGTCCAGTAAAGATTGAAAAAATTTTGATCTGCAGGCCGAACCACCGTTTGGGCAATTTGCTATTGATTACACCACTAGTGCAGGAAATCATCTTCACCTTTCCCGCTTGTAAGATTGACGTTCTTGTGAAGGGGGGAATAGGACCTATTGTATTTAAAAATTACAAAAATATCAATGCGATTATCGCCCTGCCAAAGAAGCCGTTTACGAACCTTGCCTCATATCTACAGGGATGGATTGACATTAGAAAAAATCACTATGATATCGTTTTTAATGTCGTGAACGACTCATCCTCCGGCCGTTTATCTGCTCAGTTTGCGAACTCAACTTTCAAATTTGTATCAGACGACAACATTGATGCCCAGTTAAAAGTCAGGGATTACGAACACATCGCGAGATCACCGGTGCAAAGTTTCAGGAAATTTATTGAAACACTCGGATTTAAACAGGGCGACACGGAGATTCCCTCTCTGGACATAAAGTTAGACAACGCTGAGCTCGCTGCCGGCCAGCAAGTTCTTAGGAAATTAGTTGTCAACAGCCGCAAAACCATTTGTATCTATACCTTCGCTACGGGAGAAAAGTGTTATTCTGAAGTGTGGTGGGGAGAGTTTTACGAAAAACTAAAGGCGGCGTGCCCTGATTACAATATTATTGAAATATTGCCGATCGAGAACGTATCTATGATTGGGTTCAAGGCTCCCGCTTTTTACAGCAAGGATATTCGGGAGATCGCAAGCGTGATTGCGGGTTCGTCGTTATTCATAGGAGCCGATAGTGGGATTATGCATCTGGCAAGTGCCGCGCGTGCCGCAACGGTCGGGCTATTTTCCATTACCAACCCCAACGCGTATGGCCCATATGGGAACAAAAGTATCGGGATAGACACTTCAAAGACCGATATTGATGGATGCCTGGCAATCGTGCAAGATATACTGCTTCAGTAATCCCGACCGGCCATATCTGGACATGCTACAAGCAGCAAGTCCTGTGTCAGATAAAATCTTGCAATACCGAAATCCAGTACGCTGCAGGGGTTCGTAACTGGAGTACTAACTTAAAAAACTCACATTTATGAAAATCACAAAATTTAATGCGCTTCTGTTAACTGCAACGGTAGCCTTCTCGTTGAATCTGGCTGTCGCTCAAAAAACTGTTACGGTTGGTGGCGCCGAAATGTATCCCACAAAAAACATCGTTGAAAATGCGATGAATTCGAAAGATCATACCACACTTGTGGCTGCCGTCAAAGCCGCAGGTTTGGTAGAAACACTTGAGGGCAAGGGTCCGTTTACCGTTTTTGCCCCGACAAATGATGCTTTTAATGCGCTTCCAGCGGGAACCGTAGAGACGTTGCTAAAAGAAGAAAATAAGGCAACGCTCGGAAAGGTTCTCACTTACCACGTTGTGGCTGGCAAACTTGATAGCAAGGAGATCATGAAGAAAATCAAGGACGGCAATGGTAAGGCAGAATTCACTACGGTTGCTGGTGGAAAGATCTGGGCATCGATGGTGGGCGGTTCACTCATGATATGGGATGAAAAAAATGCATCCGCAAAGGTGCTAATCAAGGATGTTTACCAAAGCAATGGTGTTATTCACTCTATCGACAAAGTGATAATGGCTAAATAGTTCTTATCACTTAAATAAGCGCTGCCAAAAATTTATGTTGGCTGCGTACTTGAATCAACCTAAGGGGTCATCTCGAATTGAGATTACCCCTTTTGTATTTAGGCTGGCTACACAATAAAGTCGCTTCAGCAGTAGGCAATTCGTTTAGTTCAATCGTGATCTTGATATGGTAGTACCCGCTGTGGCTTTGCGCCTAGCTGATGCGACGTGATTGACTATATCCCCCAGAACGGCGCGGATGTTCATGGTTAATCCAAAAAAAACAGGACCCCTAAGGATCCTGTTTTTTACTGACAGCAAATGCTATCGATTCTCTTTATTGTTGATCCTTTAACACTAACTCCAGGGATACACGACGATTTTGTGCGCGCCCTACAGATGTGCCGTTCGTTGCAATTGGCTGTCCCTCACCGAAACCGGTAGCCTCAATGCGAGACTCGTCAGCACCCTTACTCGTAAGATACGTTTTTACGGCATCGACACGTTCTTGAGACAGTTTAAGGTTAGTAACGTTACTGCCATTTGCATCTGTATGGCCACCCATCTTAAGGTTATAATCTGGGTATTCCGCCATAATGCTTACGATTTCATTCAAAACAGCGAAGGACGAAGCTTTCAATACCGCCTTGCCTGTTTCAAACGTGATTCCACGGGTTGCAAAATTAAGTCTTTTCTTAACTTCCTCTTTAACCACAGGGCATCCATTATTGGCTGGATCACCTTTGGATGTTGGACATCTGTCAACATTGTCAGGAACAGTGTCTCCATCGGTATCGGCGGGACAACCAGACGCATCTACCTTTACGCCTTTTACAGTTTCTGCACACTTATCAAGCGCATCCTGAACTCCGTCGCCATCTGTATCAGGGCACCCTTCAAACACATCCAGACCCGCCTGGTTAGGGCACTTGTCTTTTGCATCTTCAACGCCATCGTTATCGCTATCCGGGCAACCGCCAAAGCGAGCTACACCTGGAACATCGGGACATTTATCATCCAGATCTGCCACGCTATCATTGTCTTTATCCGGACATCCGCCCAATTCAGTTTTACCAGCCAATGTTGGACATTTATCCAGGTAGTCAGCGACACCGTCCTGATCACCATCGATCGGGCATCCCTTGGAGTCAACCTGAGCCGTGGTTGGAGTGTCAGGACATTTATCCTTCTTGTCGGGCACGCCATCGCTATCTGTATCCGTCGGCTTGCGAAGCGCGAAAATCAGACCCGCACTGTGTTGTAGGTAAAGGTCATTGCCACCCTGATCAACACCATCCCAAGCATCGAACAAAGGAGCGTTTATTGTGTTCGCAACCTCTAGACCAAAGCGATCGTTGAATTGAAAAAGGATGCCGACGCCCAATGCAACATTCCCTTTTAACTCTCCATCAGTAATTACATCATAATTAAAGTTGGTATAACGCTTGGTGTCAATGTACGTACCACCAATTCCAGCTACAAGAAAAGGAGCAATAGCCGCATCTTCCTTGAAAATGTAACCGTTGTTAAATTTATACTTGAGTTTTAAGTTGAGCGTATAGAAATCGCCGTCAACACCCAAAGTTTTTGCGGAATTTTGGTATCTAACCTGGTTAAACGAAGCTTTTTCAACCAGATTGAATGAAGGATTTAAATATTGTTGTAATGATATGGCGGCACCAACCTGGTTAAATTTGAAATCATAGAAATGGTGCTGGTTATCATTAAGATCGCCGTCATACTCGGTCACTGTTGCATGAAAGCCGATTGATCCGCTTTGGGCATAAACAAAGCTTGAAGCCATGCAACACATAATGCCACAGAGGGTAAATAATTTTTTAATCATAAGCGTGGGTTTAATGAAAAGATTTGAACTGGTTTTGTATTAAATTGACCATAACTGCAATTTTACTCTGCTAAAATTTTTAGCAGGTTACTTATCAATCACACAGAGTCGCATAAATTCCTACAATTACTTTACCAAGTATTAGCAGGACTTTTTATACTACGAAAGCGGTTAGACGAACATTAGACGCGAAAACCCTTAAACTGGTGGGTACATAATTGCACATAGTTGCGGAGAAAGTTCGAACCATGAGTATTGGCTTTTCGTTAACTTTCAGAAATTCGAAGTTGTAGTTGCAACGGAGCTGCCACATGCATGAGGAGGCAAGGAGGAACGTGTGATGCTTTCTAAGGAGGTGATGAAAATATATCCAGCTGTTGAATCCGTTTTGAACAGATTTAACATTGAATCATTGAAGGTAAATCGTGCGTCAATTGAACTTGGACAGGGTGTCGACGAAGCAATCCGAATTAATTTCATAGACCTGCTCATTCAACATTGGCGAATGCGTGAATTGAGCCCCCAAAGCCAGTTAAAATTAACATCGAGAAGCAGGACCTCGTTTTAGGAAATGCAAACATGTAATTTTCGGGGATTGAATACAATTTCCATGAACATCACCTGAAGTTCTCGGACTTTCACCTATCGACGTCAGATTCGTTGACCGGCTCCGACATTGAAGTGTCTGGCAAGACATTGCTGCTTCGGAACCTTGATTACAGAGATTTCTACGAAAACCAAAAATATACCCTTAAGCGAGCCGAGATTGACCAACCCATCATAGGGTACATTGTCCTGGAACCTTTCTGTAAAGCTTGACCGCGTACAATTGGGCAGACTTCGGCTATTCATGGCGCCATGGGGGCAGTGAGAAAAGGAAAGAGGAGCAGGAAGGAGTCATGAGGCAAGCATAAAAATAGAAATTGTGGAATCCCTGACCGCACATCAACACCCTGGGGTGATTTCAATACACAGATACAGGTAAATGATAGCATTTCCACTCTTTAGGCCTGCATCGTGCGTCTGGCACTAGAATCGTATATCGATACATGTCAACAAAAAAATTTGTTAACTATAAATATAAAAAAATGAAAAAATCAATCTTAATTCTTGCTGCTGCACTTTGTTTGAGTGGAGCTGCAATGGCGCAGGCGACACAACCTACTGATAGCACCGGATCACAAGTAACGCAGACTCCTGATCAAAATCAGAATTACAAGAAAGATATGATGAAGGTAAAGTCAAATGAAGTTCCTGCTTCACTGAAGACCACACTTCAAGGTTCTGAGTACAAAGGTTGGGAAACTGGCACTGTATACAGAAACCAGAACAGCGACATGTATCTTTACGAGGGTACTGATGGAAAAACTTATCGTTTCGACGCTAAGGGCAAACGTATTGAGGAGTAATCAATCTTTTTCATGCGTAAAAAAGAGGTTGTCATATGACAACCTCTTTTTTTTATTGTAGATCCCAGTCAAAATTTGTTGGTTATTACCGATCCTCTTCCAGGTCAACATGATTTTCTCCCCCGAGACTATAGATGTTATTCTCTTCGTCTTCGTTGCCAGTTTCTTCATCTACATCATCCAGTTCAGTTCCCGGAACGTCGAGATCTTTTCCGGTAAAGTCTAATGGGTAAACGCGGTCCTCGAGTACCTCGTCATCGCCTTCGAAGTTGTGCTCCTCACTCTCCAGAGCAATCAGATCGTCCTTTGTGACGTCGGATTCGGATTTCACTTTTCCTTTAGCCAACTTGATTGGCTTGATATCCGTATCAAGGGGTGGTAAATCATCTTCAACCGGCGAACCTTCCGAGTCCATTGACACTCTCTTGGCCCGATTTACAATGTCTTCCTGCTCCGGATACTTAGGATACCCTGGAAACTCTTCTTCGCCTGGCGCGTGCGGTTTCTTATTTGCGTTTTTCATGATATTGTATTTAGTTATTCGACAATTATCAAATTTACTTCGTCCATTTCGCCCAATATTCATGCCCTCATCTCAGCTACCATCCGCAAGCTGAGGTTGAGGCTACGATGGGAACAATGCTAATTGTTTAATAATTCTTGTAAAAAGGAAAGGCCGTTTTTTGCAAAAGAGTCCTGATCAATTGCAAAATTTCGCCAGATGCAAACCGCTCCCGCCAATTCTTTGACGTCTGGCGTGAAGCTCTCAATAGATACAACCCCACGATAATTGATCCGTTGCAATCCGTGTTTAAGTGACAGCCATTGTGTTTGACCCGTCCCGGGAGTACCTCGATGATTTTCTGACACCTGAACGTGGATAAGATCGCTACCGGCGGAAAAAATCGCCTGGGAGAGATCATGCTCTTCAATAGCCATATGGAATCCGTCCAGCATTATTTTGGCCGCGGGATCATTGATGTCCTTTATAAGCCGCACGACGTCCTCCGCCGTATTGATAAGGTCGGATTCAAACCTATTCAGGGGCTCAAGTGCTATCATCTGGCCTTGCTGCCGAGCAGCAGTGCACACCTTTCGAAGATTTGTCACAGCCCGATCCCATTCGACCTTTCGTTGTTCAAGCGTCAGCATCCGTGTTTTTCCTACCGCAGAGTACATGGGGCCGGCCAGAAATTTTGCGTTCCAGGCATTACAAAGTTCGAAGCACTGATCTACGTATTTGAAGCAGTTTTTATGCACCGCCGGGTCAGTGTGGGTAAGATCCCGTGTTGGTCCGAAAGCACCGCAGACGATCGCCTCCAGGCCGTGTTCATCTAACGCCTTCATTACAGCTTTGCCATCGATGCGTTCAGGATACTCTACAGGTATTTCCACCGCGTCATAACCTAAAGATTTAATCTTCGGAAAGAGAGAAGTTGTTGCTGTTGTGAAGGGTGATGTCCATAGCCATGTACTCACGCCAAATTTTATTTTCTCTGCCATCGCCGTTGTTATTTTTTTACAAGGGTCCCAGCAATGCCATCGCGGAGGGTGTTATGCAACTCAGCAACACAGGTCGGTACCTCCAGGAAAAGAAGCTCAGCTCCGTTTTTCGCGTCATTAATCATTATTTACGCTGCAGCCCTCATAGATTTTTCGCGCGTGATCATATGCTTCGCTGGCTGCTTTAATTTCATTCGGTGCGATCTGACCTTTCTTCATTCTCCAACATTGGTCAACCGCTTTCCTGCACCATTCTGCACTTTTTTTATCGTATATGGGCTTCTTATCTACTGTAACAAAAACCGGATTAGTATGAGAGCTTTGATAAATCCTGATCGCAACCCAACTTGACGATTTTACAGGATAGCCGTCTGAAATGCACGGAAAATCTGTCTCTCCGCTAATCCTTGTTCTAAACCCACGTTTCAAAGCCATTACTTTTCAAGGAGGTTCAGGTATCCAACAACAATTAAGGTGGATTGAATTTACAACGCGCTATCAGAGTTTAGACAGCTCTACGAAAAGTTTCTCTTGTTCCTCCGTGAGCGTTGTCGGCAGACCAACCTCATAGGAAATGTACATGTCGCCACGTTCTCCCTCTTTCTTGTAGACTGGAAAACCTTTTCCTTTGAGTCTCACTTTGGTCCCATGCTGTGTGCCTGCCTTGACTTTTAACTTCACCTTTCCATCGAGCGTATCAATCATTGTCTCACCTCCAAGCACTGCCGTGTAGAGATCGATTAGAACAGATGCGTAGAGATCATTGCCCGTACGCTTAAATATTGGATGGTCCTCTATTTTGAATGTAATGTATAAGTCTCCCGCAGGCCCACCGTTGACTCCCGGCGCACCGTGTCCCTTCAACCGAATTACCTGTCCGTGCTCAACACCAGCGGGGATGGTAATCCTAATTGCTCTACCATTCACCGTAAATGTTTGCCGGCGTGTCTCTAATGCGTCACTTAGATTGAGCTTTAGTTCCGAATTGTAATCCTCTCCCTTGAGTTTAGATGTACGTGCACCACCTCCAAACATGGAATCGAAAAAACTGGAAAAATCTCCTTCATTGCCACCATTGAATGGCTGCCGTTCGTTTCGGGACGACGAATAGCGAGCGCCGCGTTGCTGTTCGAATTGGTCTGCGTGCTCCCAATCTTTTCCATACTTATCATACTTCTTCCGCTTTTCCGGATCGCTTAGCACTTGATTTGCCTCATTAATCTGTTGGAATTTCTTTTGAGCATCCTTATCCTTTGGATTCAGATCTGGATGAAGCTTCCGCGCCATTTTGCGATAGGCTTTTTTTACTTCTTCATCAGAAGCATTCTTATCAATTTTCAGGATCTTGTAGTAATCAATAAAAGCCATTGCGAAGTGCACTTATCCTACAAAGATAATGAACTAAATGGCCATTACGCCTGCGAATTAAACTGCTAGAAGTATTGAGCGATCCTATGTAACTCACTTTGTATTTCCTTCTGTTTGTTCTCGCCTGCTAAAAGAAATGAATTTTTATTGGTATTGAGCTTGTCTTTTGTCAGCGTGATCTCCTGTGTGAGCTGGTTTATTTCCTTTTTTAAAGCTGTTGCTTTCTGCGTCAGGATTTGCAATTCTTCAACCCTCTTTTGTATCAGCGCTTCATTTTTACCCACCTCTTTTTTATACTCCATGGAAAACGCGCTGAGGAACGTATTTAAGTCGCGGCCAATAATATTAAGATACTCCTGCCCCGTCGACAGGAGTTTTTCTTTTGATAGGCCAGAGCCTTTGAAGATATTAAAAGCAGTTTTGTATTTCAGTGCTTCGTCCGAAATATCATCGATATCGAGCTTACTGTCTACAAACTCTTTATAGTCTGCACCTTTAAAAAGCGGATTTTTGTTGTTTGCATCCTCCACCAATTTTTCAAAATATTGTTGATGCTCCGGTAAGGGACCAGTGATTATTCCCCCTGGAGAATACACGGGGGTCTGGTCAACAGTGCTAACCTTCTGGCTATCCTTAACGGCAGGATGATGCGCGGCAGGAGCAGCATCAGCAGCTTGGGGCACCTTCGGTTTTGGAGGAGATGCAGGCGGAGCAATCTTGTTTGGCTCCGCTGGTTTTTTCTCATCAAACTCAACAAAAGGTGTTAAAAGCTGCTTAAGGAAACTCATACCGAAAACTATTTTAGCGCCAGGATGAATCCGATCGTGAAATTAGCATCCCAGTCAAAGACAAAAGTGTCTGTCTGAGTGCCGTCCGCTATCGCTTTATAAATATTCAGACCTGCACCCATCTTCTTATCGGCTGCCTTGTATAAATCTGCGGCCTTCAGAACGGTGTATCTTTCTTCACCCTTTCGATGCTGTTTCGCTAACGTGAACGGTACACCACCGATAATAAATCCAACGTTCCGTTTATCTGAAGGAATTTTGCTGATTTGCGTTTTCGCAGTGTTGTAAACTTCATCATCCGAAGTTCCTTTCTCATAATATTTAGCCCCGGGAAGTTCTAGCGTCTTCAGACTTCCGTTCTCATCCCATGAAACTTTTGTGTTGCCTGAGCCGATGTCGATCATAAATGAATTCTCTATGAAAGACGCAGGTACTGTGGCCCTCAGGCCGAGTTTGGCCTCTTCTGCCGGCGTCACATTATTTACCACATATCCCATCTTCTTAAGTTCATTGCTGATAACAGTGGTCTTCGGTTCTTTTTGAGCGCCTGAAGAAATCACGAAGTGTATATCCTTTTTAGCTACACCTTTGTCAAACATGCTACCAATATACTTTTTCAGCCCGGCGCGAATATCCTCTGTAGTGGCAAGCCCTTCATAGGCAAGTGATTCTCCAAAATCCTTCGAGATAATTTCCCACCGCCGTTGATTATCCAGGTTGATGATAAACGAGTTAAACCCGGTCGCACCTAACTCCACAACTCCACGCAAGGTGCCGTTTTCAGGCTTCTCAGGAGTATAAGCGAATTCACGCGCTTCTTCTTTTTCTTCCTGGATTGCGGCAGGGCGGCGAAGTTCACTGGAGGAACTGCTAGTATCGCGCTCAGTTGAATTTGCCGTTTGTTCCCGGGACGCTTCCTCTCTCGAAGGCGCTGTCTTTTTGGGTCTGAAGGCTAAATACGCAAGCAGCGCAATGACTGCAACAGTGATAAGAACGCCAGCTGGTTTAAGTCTCATTTCTATTGTGTTTTAATGTTTCGTAGTTGATTATAAATAAGTAGTTATTAAACGTGAGTCACAAAAGTGCTCTAAGATTTCTATTTATTTGCCATTGTAACAATCGCGATCCTTCCTCCTTCTTCGCTTGAGAGCAGTAATTTCTTACCATCGGTGATGTCCACCATCGTGCCAATGGCAATTTCCTTATCATCCGTCAAATCCTTCAATGATGAAAGCTTTTGATTTACAAATACCCATTTCCCATCGTGAAAGGTGAAATATCCTACGGGGACCTTTTGTTCTGCCGACAGTCTTTCGCTGCGAACAATATTTCTATTTACATGCCACTGAAAAAGGTATTGATTGTTGTAGGTCATCAACCGATGATTTTCCGGTTTCCATACGGCAGGCTTAAATTGGTAGTACAGATCGAGCACTGGCAACGTTCCCTTAATGTGGGTACCGCAAAAGGGGCACTTTG
This sequence comes from Chryseolinea sp., assembly GCA_037720155.1. GTDB lineage: Bacteria > Bacteroidota > Bacteroidia > Cytophagales > Cyclobacteriaceae > Chryseolinea. The sequence goes on from JBBJMI010000003.1 coordinate 512,846, forward strand.
GCGACGTAGTGTTGTCAAATACAAACCACTTCTGCTCGCAGAGCTTGTTTGCGCAAGGCTGCATCAGGTCAGTGGTCTTTAACAGTGCGTGCTCCCACGTGTCGGCATTAGGGCGTGCATTCGGATTGTGCAGTCCGGTGACAAATGCCTGATCAAATAACGCTTTTAAATAAGGGCCCGTAATTGTATAGGGCAGTTTCCCGGGATCTGCCCAGGGCAAGGACCACTTTGATACCTGATCGCGCTTTACCCTGTTTGAAGAATCCGCGCTGTGCTCGATAAATAAAGCCTTCTCTCCCATCGACAAAAGATCATCCTTTTCTGTATCCATGGAATTGATCTTTCCCCCTTTCAGCGGGTGACGGTATAAAAGATACATGTAGATCATTACAGCCAGCGCATGCAGGTCCGTTGTTCTGTTTGCGTGCTTGCGGCTTGGGTCCCTCAGCTCCAGATGCTTAGTTGCCAATACTTCAGGTGCAATAAAATCAGCGGTTCCAATCACGTCCGGAGGGTACAACCCTGGCACTACCAGTCCGTCGATATCAATGATGGTTGCAGATTTACTGACCGGGTCGACTAATACGTTCTTATAAGAAAGGTCAGAATGCGCGAGCCCGGCGGCATGCAGACGCTTTACGCCCCGCGCTATCTTGACGCATATCTGATAATAGCTCAGCCAATTTCCTAGCTCTGTATCGTCAAGCCGTAGGGCAAATTGCTTGTTCCGGAATTTTGCAGAAGCAAACCAGAGCCCCTGCTTTTCTTTCCCCTTTATGCCATCGCCGTTCGCATATCCCTTTTTAAAGAAAAAGTTCTTATCATAAGTCGGTACTACCAAACCCACTTTGTTTGCGTCTTCTACCATGTCAGTTGGCCAGCAATAGAGATTTTTATAGTACTCTCCACCATCGCGATTAAAAAAACTATCGTGGTATTGTGTGACTAATTTCTTCAACCTTTCCCGTGAATTGTAATCCTGTTTATCGCGGTAAAATGCAATGACATACGATCTATCGGGAGCGAAATAAACGTCTTTCATCCCACCGCGCATAGGCTCTCCGTTATCGATATATTTATACACTTTGGTCGGATCGATAATTGATCTTACCGATTTTGTCCCTGCACCATCGATTATTTTTCCTATGATGCTCACCTGAAATCGTTAATATTCATTATTTAAAATACTATGGCCAATGTTCTGTCATCATGATTGCCAGCGCTCCAGAAATCCATCCATCCGGAAAGTTGCTTTTCTATTTCACCATTACCCCGATGGAGTTCAACTTTTGCATTGTCTTCATTTTTTCCTTGAAGGTCTTCCACAAAACCCTGCCATTTCTTAATGTCAGCCAAATTGGCCTCGACTATTAATTTTGGATCATAAATTCCATCAGACATTAGAAAAAGATATGAAAAGTCGTCAACAAGCTGAAAACCAAACCGGGTAGCGAACTTTTCGTTTTTAAAGATTTCCGGCATTGTCACAAAGCGGGTCCCTCCTCCAAATTCGCCCACATCTATCCAGTTCAGCACAATAACCTTAGACATCTTCAAGTTAAGAACAGCCATCGGACAATCGCCCACTCCAAAGGAGAGCAACGCATACCCTATATCATACTTCTTGACTAAAGTAAAAACCAAAGTAGTACTTAAATCTTTCAGATTCATTCCACCCTTAGAAGCAAATTCTTCCAGCAGCTTATGCACATGGAACACTCCATTACCCAAATTATTGTAAATAAAGTGATTTAGCTTTTTCTGAGTTGTTTCATTGTGGTCTGACTTGTGTTGTTGAACCAAAGTGTCAAACTCAACTAAACCTTCTGCAGCAGGCTTGCTCCGAAAATAATCCAACAAACCCTGACACGCCAAGGCAGAGCCCTTTCGTGAAAACTTTGCACTGCCCGCGCCGTCTGCAACGATGGCAATACTCCAACCATTTTCGAGCTCGCCGAAAGCGAAATCATCCTCTCTAAATGAGCCGACATTTGCGTGCGAGCGGCCGCGTTTAGACGATACCAGAATTTTTTTGTCATTGAATGCGGCAGCGACTGTTACATCATCCTCCTTCCAATATGGATCCTGTTTGTCGCTTTCAAGATTTTTCCATAAGGTTTTCGGATCGGGGTTAACGATCAGGACCAATGGTTTCTCATTGAATGCCGCGTCCTGCGGTTGACCTTCAATTTTAAATCTGAATGTGAACTTAATGTCACCGCTTTTATTCGGAACGCCGGTTATCTGCCTGGTATCTTCATCGAAATAGAGGCCCACCTCATCCAGGCACTTGAAATCAAATGATGATATATCTTTCCAGTTGAACTTTTCAAAATCAAACTTCGCTTCATACGGTTTGCCCACTGTGGCATTCAGAATACGGAGAGGCTGCTGAATGATCTCGGCTATTCTGTCCGATTGTTTCCACTTAGCCATAAGCCAATTCTGATTTTCAATTATTTCATTTATAGCTACAATATTATCTTCGTCCTGCAGGAACCGTTCGAACAAATCCTTCCTATTGGCAGGAACACTTATGGTGTTGCTATTGAAAAGCTTTGTGACGACCTCTTTCGGGTTGCTCATTTCAAGAAATTAACGGCCTAAAAGATGCTCCAGTGACGGGCAGGACAGTGATGTTAAACTACGACATTCAATTCCGAGGGCGGCGGAGGTAACTCACCGAGGCCTGTAACCTCTTTCCCGCCATCTTCAACTTTTGTTGAGGTGACACCAATTGAAGCCGAAACCCACGAGAAGAATTTAGCAATACTCTTGCTGTCAGCGGTGTCGAGCGTCACGACATTTTCCGTGATTTGCTTTAACAAGTTTGAATCAGCACTTCCGCCTGCGGCGCATGCGACCGTAAACGCCGTTTTACGTTTTTTGAATTCCTCGAGACCGCTTTGCCAGTCATCGGTTGGAATGCCATCGGTCATAATAAAGACAAGGGGTTTCCAATCACCTTTTTGCTCCGCAGTTGTTTTGGCAACCTCGTTGTCGATGCTTGTTGCAACCAATTTCAATGCTTCTCCAAGGCAGGTAGTACCCGTGGCTTTAATGTCCACCATTTGGAAGGATGCTAGGTCGGTAAGCGGTACGATCTGCTTGGCAACACTATCAAAAGTAATTATACTGATAAAGGCTGTTTCAATAGCCTGCGGATTCTGGCGCAACGAACTGATCATTACCTGCACACCATTTTTAACGGCTTCAATTGGTTCTCCCGTCATGGAGCCCGAAGTGTCTAGCAATAAGTAAACTGGCAATCTTCTCATTTTAAATTTTGTTTAGTTGTTGTGATATTAAATAACCAGGCTGGTGAACTGGCCATAAATTTCTTCGAAAGTCTCTCATAGTCATTATTGTGCCAAAGCCCGGCCAGTTACATTCGACCAATTCGCGCCGGAGGCGAATTTATATTGTTGTCGCAAGAAAAAACCATAACCTTACGTAAATCGGTCAAAGCCGACGTGTTCTTCAACGAATCCTGAGACGAAAAGATTGAAATTTTATTTGCCGGCGATCGATGCCCTGTTTCCCAGTTGTCACAATTGATTATATTTTTCCACACTCGTGAACGGCAGTGAAGAAAACTGCACCGGAATAAATTACACCAAACCGAATCTACCTCATTTTTAATCCAAAAAATGGCCTAAGAATTTTTACTCTCCTGATGATTAGTTCGTAGGTGGCAAAGCAACCAATTCCGGTTAAGGTCAGCACGAGCAGGAATTGCAGGTGACTATCAACATCCAAAGGGAAGATAACCGAGGATGTCAGATAGAGAAATACCATATGAATAATATAAATCGGGTAGGCCGCCTCACTGAGATACTTCAAATGGCGGCTGGGTCGGTTCAGATAGCGGAATGCAAATGCAAACACCGAGAAAATCCAGCAGTTAGATTCAATCGATAGCTGATAATTTGAAGGGAATTGTTGAGCTTGAACCAAACGCAAAGTAAATAGGGCAATGGCCGCTGCTAGAAAAATCCATCGGTATTTTAGCATCATGTCCCACAAAGATTTCCCTGTCCACACAAAGCAAAAGCCAACACCGAAGGCCAACAGACCTAGAAAAAATCCATGCCACGTCATTGCGTATAGCTCATAGGGCCTGGGATCGACCAGCAAAGCTTCGACAACAAATGCTGAGACAACCAACAGTAAACCTAAAGGGTTGCTTAGCAGGCGCTTGATCCACGCGACGCTGGTTTTATTATTGTTCCTTTTGAGACAATAAAAGAACGGCGTAAACAGAATTACATAAACAGCGATGTTGCCAAGGAACCACAGATGGCCCGGACTAGGAATATAACTCGTGTCAAAGTTATAGTGCTGCTGCCAAACATAAATGTGGACGGGCACGATAACCAGAATGCCAAATACAAATGGTAAAAGTATTCTTCCCGCACGTTCCAATAGTAATTGCTTCCAGCTTCGGTTTTGAATAGCAAAGTATACGCCCATTCCAGAAACGTAAAACAAGAGTGGTATTCTCCAGACATTCAACATCGACATTGGAATCCATAGAGACTGCCATGATTTCTCGTTTGATATGAATCCAATCATAATTCCCCACGGCTGGAAGCCAATTGCCACGTGGTATATCAGCAGTAATCCAATTGCAATTACCCTGACCCAATCGAGATCGTATCTTCTGTCTGTTCTTATCATTATAATATTTTTGAAATTATTTCAACATTGACGCGCTCTCGGGGCGAGTCTTGTGTAGCAGCATTTGTACGATAGGGCCTGCAGAAAAATGCATTCACCCCGCTCTTGCAGGCGTTGGTAATAAGCAGAACTGCCAATAATAGGATGGTGCTGCCTTTTGAGGCATCAGTAAATTAAGGTTGTTTTCATAATATCTAAGTTTTCTTTGTGACTTGCGTAAAGGTGGGTCGAAGCGGTGAACGGGGCTTAGTCACTATGCTGACAATAACATTAAGTATCATCCAACTGGTATAAATTATGCGGAATCGATATAAATTATGGCGCAGAGTGTTGACGCAACGGCTAAATCGGGCTTAAAAACAGGCATCCAACCAAAATCCTAGCAAAACTGAAGGGGGGTGGTTTTAGCTGACACAGTATCCATGTTTATTCCATATTTGCACGACAGCTGAGTACATGCAGGTTTCGAACACAACAGATAGTGATTTTATAAGCCAAGTAACGGCCATCGTCGAGCAGAACATTTCCGATGAGCAATTTGGCGTGACGGAGCTTGCGGCTGAGGTGAACATGAGCCGCTCGAACTTACTTCGCAAGGTAAAAAAGCTCACTAATTTGTCCGTGAGCCAGCTGATAAGGCAAGTGAGGCTAAGTCGCGCAATGAATTTGTTGCGAACGTCCTCTTTAAACGTTTCTGAAGTGTCGGACAAGGTCGGATTCGGGAGCACTTCCTATTTTATTAAGTGTTTTCGGGAACATTACGGTTATCCGCCAGGTGAGGCTGGAAAAAAAGCATTAGCGGAGGCCCCCGCAATGCCTGGGCCATCCACGCCCGAACGTCGGACGCACTCCAACGTTAAAGTTGTGACCATTGCTGCGCTATTCATCGTCGCCTTGGCAGCCGGCAGATTTGCTTATCGTCATTTCGAGGCGCCAACGAGCGAGTTAAAAAAGGAGAAGTCGGTCGCAGTATTGCCCTTTATAAATGACAGCAACGACTCAACGAACGTTTATTTTATCAATGGTTTGATGGAGTCCACGCTTAATAATCTACAAAAAATTGAAGATTTGAAAGTGATCAGCAGGACGTCAACTGAGAAGTACCGTAAAACTACCAAATCAATCCCTGAGATGGCGCGGGAGTTAAATGTAAACTACTTTGTTGAGGGCAGTGGTCAAAAGGTCGGAGATCAAATATTGTTAAATATTCAGCTTATAGACGCATCCACTGCCAGGCACCTGTGGTCGAGACAGTATAAGAGAGAAGTCAAAGACATTTTTGCTTTGCAACAAGAGATTGCGAAAAACATTGCCGCAGAAATCGAGGCGATTATTACCCCGGAAGAAAAAAGGCAAATTGAAAAAAATCCAACGGATGACCTTGTGGCTTACGACTATTATCTTCAAGGGAGGCATTTATACGCGATCGGTGGGCAGTCAAATCTTGAAGCATCAATAGTATACTTCAAACAGGCTATCTCTCAGGATAAAGATTTTGCGCTTGCCTATGCGGACGCGGCGATTGTATTCTACTATCTCGACATCTTTCACATTAAGAAAAAATACGAGGCAGAGCTTAATAGCTACGCTGATAAAGCTTTGCTTCTGGATTCGAAATCCGCTAATAGCTTGGTCGCGAAAGCAGTTTACTATATGCATCGAAAGGAATATTTACTGGCGGTTCCCTTCCTCGAAAAAGCGCTGGAGTATAATCCCAACTCGGCATTGGTGATAAACTTTCTTTCGGAAGTATACAATAACTATCTGCCCAACACGGAAAAATATTTGGAGTATGCGTTGCTTGGCGCGCGATTGGATGTTTCGGCGTATGATTCAGCGACGACCAGTTACAATTATCTTCATTTGGCCAATGCGTTAATGCAAACTGGTTTTGTTGATGATGCAATATTAAATATTGACAAGTCTCTGGCTTATAACCCGAAAAATCCATATTCGTCCTGGGTCAAGATACTTTTCCTTTACGGCAGGAAACGTGAATATGAGTCAACGATGAAGCAATTGATAGCGGCGCTAAAAAAGGATTCTACGAATCTTCACATCGTCGAGGAAATTGGAAAGCTCCTGTATATGAAGCGAGACTACGTGCGGGCGTATCCTTATTACAGACGATTCCTTGAGCTCAGGGATTTGTATCAATTGGACGTCTTTAAACACGAAAACCTTAAGATTGCATTTGTTCTTTCCAAAATGGGTTATAAAGAGGAAGCCAAAGTCTTTGCGAAAAGCTTTAAGGAATTTGCAGACAATGAAAAATCCATATATAAGAATCTCAATCTTGCGGGATACTACTCATATCGGGGAGATATTGAGAAAGCAGTTGCACACATGAAGTTATTCGCAAGGGAAGATAATTTTCAGTATTGGATTCTTCTCATTGAAGAGGATCCATTGGTTGAACCATTAAAAGAACATCCTGAATTTCAGAATATCATAAAGTCAATAAAATTTAAATTCTGGAACAATCACGAGCGCCTCAAATTATCCCTTAAGGAAAAGGAACTACTTTAGTTGACACCGTTCAGGTTGTGGGCAGCGTTTTGAAGAGTATAGTTATCTTTGCAGCAAATAATGAAATTATGAAGAAAGACTTCAAGCCACGTGAATACAACTCCGTATCTCCATACTTTATAGCCGATGATGCACAGCAGCTTGTTGAGCTCCTGATAGAACTCTTTAAAGCAAAGGAAAAAAGACGCTATGAAAGACCTGACGGATCAATAATGCATGTTGAGCTTCTCATCGACGATTCCATCATCATGCTGGGCAATTCATCAGAACAGTTCCCTGCGAACACGCACCTCATGCATATATATGTGGAAAACGTTGATGAAACCTATGATAAGGCAATTGCGCTGGGGTGCATATCTATTGAAGCTCCAAAGCAACGAGACGATGATCCGGACAGGCGGGGAACGTTTCAGGACTTTGCTGGGAATGTTTGGTCGGTAGGAACACAGCTGTAAGCAACGTTTTACTCATCATCAAACATCTACTGTCAACCTACGCTTAAGTTCCACCGCCCACTTTTCAAGCAGCGCAACCAGTAGATCAAGCTTAATTGGCTTGCTGAGGTAATCATCCATTCCCGCCTTCCGGCACGCTTCTCTATCTTCAGTCATAACGTTCGCGGTAAGCGCAACAATGATAGGCTGTTGATACTGTTTTTGTCTAATTAAACGAGTGGCTTCCAGCCCATCCATTTCTGGCATTTGCACATCCATGAGGATGACATCGTAAAACTGTTCGTCAAACCGGTCTATAACGTCCATGCCATTCACTGCCAGCATAATTTTATGGTATCCTAACTTGCCTAATACTCGTATAGTCAATTTTTGATTTACAGGGTTATCTTCGGCAAGCATTATCCGAAGTGGATATTTCGATGCGAAATCTTCCGACAACACCTGATTTGATACCTGAACACCAACCGGATAAACATTGGCCTCTGAGGAAAGCACAGTAGTAACGCCCTTGCTCAATTGCTGCAGCCTCACGGGCTTGGATATCATGGCGTTGCAAAGTCCCGGGGGTAAGTTAGCCTGTTTGCCAATTTTGCTTAACAGTATGATTGGCATAACAGGGTATAACTGTTTGATCTGTTGACACAGCTCCAAAGTGTCCATTTCCGGCAATTGCATATCGGCAACGACCAGATCAAACGCTGACTCCTCCATGGACATTATTCTAACTGCCTGCTTACCAGATGATGCCGATGTAACACAAAAACCCCAATGTTCAAGAATCGTTTTATTGATCCTGATGCTTGAAGCATTATTATCAACGAGCAATACCTTTTTCCCTTCGCGTCCCACGGGTCGATAACTGGCATCGTCGTTCATTGACGCCTTATCAAAATGATTCTTTGTAGTAAACGAGAACGTTGTACCCTCGCGAGGTATGCTTTTTACGCTGATGGTACCCTTCATTAATTTTACAAGGCGCTCACTGATCACCAGTCCTAATCCAGTGCCTCCATATTTACGCGTTGTGGATGAGTCCACTTGCGAGAACGCTTTGAATAATCTAGAAATTTTATCTTCAGGGATGCCAATTCCTGTATCGCGAACGTCAAAAACCAACTCCAGTTCGTCGTTATTGATACTCATTAATTGTATACTCAACAGTATCTCGCCCTGTAGCGTAAACTTTATGGCGTTGCTTATCAGATTTAGTAAGATCTGTCGCAGGCGATGATCATCGCCAATAATCTTCCGGGGAATTTTGAAGTCTATCTCGTATAAAAGATCCAACCCGCGCTAAGTAGGCAAGAGGGAATTGCACCCTCAAGCCTCTCACAGAACCGTACGTGAAGCTCTCACTTCATACGGCTCGTATTATTCTTTTATAAGTCGTCATTCTGCGTGTCCAATGATAAAACAGGTTCGGCTGTTGATCGTGTAAGGCGGCAAGGATCGACTTGGCGGCCCGAGAGCCTACCTTGTGTTTCCTCATTAGCCATTTCAGCAATCGGCCGTCCAAATAAAGCATAGTATTTCTCAGGTGTCGCTTGCCAAATAGTCCAAAGTAATTAATCCAACCGCGTAGCTTGCTGTTTAATTTCGTCGCAATTGCTTGTGGGTCAAGCGTCGTGTTCCGCCAAGTGATACAAGTTCGGATTTCGTCCCGAATCTTTTTCTGGTTTTCGCGACTGATCTCCCCTGTAAAGACGACGTAGCTGCTACCTACATTGATCTTACTCGGTGCTGTTCTGGGTTGAAAACTAAACCCTAAAAATCCAAACTGCGTTTTGTCGTGAAGTGCTTTCCTGCGGTAGTCTTTACAATAGACTATTTTAGTCTTCGCTTCATTTAATCGCAATTTTACTTCTGTGAGACGCTCCTTAAGAGCTTTGAGTAATTCCTGAGCTTCTTTCTCCGTTGCACAGTGTAATACTATGTCGTCGGCATATCTGACAAAGCTTACTGATGGGTAATGTTTCGCCAGCCATTGATCGAGTGAATAGTGCAAATACAAGTTGGCTAGTAGCGGGCTGATCACGCCTCCTTGAGGTGTCCCTTTCCCTTGATGTTCTACCAGCTCACCATTTGCCGTTTGAACTTTCATCTCTAACCATCGCTTTACATACATTAAAACCCACTTCTCCTCCATCATCGCCTCCACTGCCTTCAGCATTAGTTCATGGTCTATCTCATCAAAGAATTTTGATATGTCCATGTCGACAACCCAATCCTTCTCTGAAATATTTTCCCTCACTTGCTTGAGGGCCTCATGGCTGCTCTTCGTTGGCCGATATCCGTAAGAGTGTTCATGAAACTTTATGTCGATGCGCTTTTCCATGTAGTCTCTTACTACTTCTTGCGCTATCCGGTCCCGCATGGTGGGGATGCCAAGTTTCCTCGTGCTCCCATCCTTTTTGGGTATCTCTATTCGTTTCACAGCCTGTGGAAAGTAACTTCCTGAGGCCATACGATTCCAGATCACATAGAGCTCCCTCTCGACTCCTTTGGACTCAAATTCTGCCCAGCTTTCCTCATCAACTCCAGGAGATTTGCCTCCCTTTCTTACTTTTTGGTACGCTTTGGCAACCATCTCATAACTGATGGGAACCACTCTTCTTACGTGAACATCCATGTTAAATCATTCTCTCTTTGAGTTGTTTAATTGTTGATCACTTGAATAATCCAGACCCTTCGCTCCATTCGAGTTACCGAACTTCATCACTACTATGGTCTAGTCCGACTTCCTGAAAGCTTATTCCCTTCCTTTATGTGAGCCCTCGTCCTATCTTTATTTTCGGACGCTCGTTGCCGGATTTAAGTTTAAGTTCACCTTCCAGGATCTCCTATGTTCTCTTTCAAAGCCTATGTCAAAGTCATGCTGCCTGTATGGCGGTAGGGATGCGGCCAGTATGTTCAGGTGTCCGCCGCACTTATCGTCTCTCCGCAAAATGAGAGTACTTTTCCGCTACATCTTAAGATTTCGTCACTTCATCAGCAGTTCACTTACGTTCATCTCTTTGACACTCACCTGCGTCGTTCTCCGTCGCTTTTCCCTGGCCGTTCAATACCGCGATCTCACGACCGTAGCACCGCAGGGTGGTTTAACAACTCCTCCTGATAAGGTGTCGTTGATGAGTCATTTTTTTTTTTCATCATCTTTGAAAGAACTTCATAGCACAATTTGCGCCAGCTTTGCGGAAAAAGTATCCATGACTTCCTCCACACATTTTCGCAAGTCAAACGGATGCGCCTCTAATTCAAGACTCTCTGATTCTATTTTTGAGAAATCAAGGATGTCATTGATGACGGTAAGCAGGGCATCGCCGCTGCTTCTAATCATGTTTGTGTAGTCCTGTTGCTCTGGAGTAAGCGTAGTTTCAGCGAGCAGGGACGCCATGCCAAGTACGCCGTTCATAGGCGTTCGGATCTCATGACTCATTGTAGCAAGAAAAATACTCTTTGCCTGATTGGCCCTCTCAGCTTCCTGGCGCGCAATCTCAGTTTCCTCACGTTTTGCGACAATTTCTTCCTGCTTTTGGATCAGGGCCTGGTTTAAAGATTGAAGATTAACGGTTTGTTCCTGTTGTTGGTCATGCAGCAATTTCAGCTCTTCCGTTCTGGCTTCAAGAAAATCGCGTTGCGCCATGACCTCCGCCGTTTGAAGAAGCACTTGCTCCTCCAAGTTAATTTTTTGAATTCTGATAGAGTTGACCCTTGCCCTGATGAAGCCTATGACCAGCGTCACAGATGTTAGGACTATAAGAATTTGAAACCACCAGGTTTGCCAATACGGCGGCGTGACGGTGATATTGATCGAAGTACCAAATTCGTTCCAGACTCCATCGTTGTTCGAGCCTTTAACCGTGAATGTATAATTACCAGGATCCAGATTGGTATACGTTGCAGACCGTTTTGTTCCAATGTAGTTCCAGTCCTTATCAAATCCCTGAAGTTTGTATGCGTATTGATTCTTTCCGGCAAATGAAAAGTTTAGCGCAGAAAACTCGAATGTGAACACCGACTGGTCATGGGAAAGCGTGATTGAGTCAGTTTCTGATATATGATATTTTAGTATTGAACTGGAATCTGAGTTACTGATGGTCTTGTTAAAAATCTTGAAGTCAGTTATAATAACCGGGGGAACGAATGCGTTGGCGGTTATGCTGTCTGGATCAAACATATTAAACCCGTTGTTTCCGCCGAACAGCATCAGTCCCGTAGACGTTTTTAGCGCAGCATACTGCTTGAATTCATTGTCCTGCAGGCCATCTTCAGAGGTATAATTTTTTGCCGTTCTTTTTTCAGGGTTAAAAATACTCAATCCATTCTGTGTGCTTATCCATAAATTTTTGCTTTTGTCTTCCAGAATGCTGCAGATCCCATTTGATGGCAAACCGTCTTTTTGAAAATAACGCGTAAAAGATTCCGTTGTCTTATCATACAGATTTAATCCGTTTGATGTACAAATCCAAAGCCGCGCTTTTGAGTCTTGGTAGATTGAAAGTATTTGGTTATTACTCAAACTTCGCGGGTCGGATTCCTTAAGAAAAAATGTTTTGAATCTATTCGACTTCCGGTCCAACAGGTTTAGGCCGTCTGTTGTTCCCACCCAAATATTTTTGGACTGATCTTCAAAAATGTAATTAATGGAATTGGAGCTTATCCCACTATTTGACCAGGTATAGTGGAAGAATTTGCCGGTCGTCCGATCCAGTAAATCCAGACCTTCCGTTGTACCAATCCATAAGTTATGATCTTTGTCTTCCCGGATATCCCAAACATTATCACTTGCCAACGATGATGGTACTGACTTATCATGCCGGTAGTGTGTAAACTTGTTCGCAACGCGATCGAACTTATCCAAACCCCCATTCCAATAGGCGAACCACAAATATCCGACTGAGTCTTGAAAAACTTTTGTAACAAAATTGTTACTTATACTATTGGGGTCTTTCGGATTATGCGTATAGTATGAAAACTTCGCGGTTTTGGAATCATAACAATTCAGCCCACCACCATCGGTGCTTACCCATATTTTGCCAAGTTGATCCTCGCAGAAGGAGAGCACGTAGTTGTTATTCAACCCATAGCCATCACCTTGCGTATTTTTGTAATGGGGAAATTTAGGATGCTTGATTAAGTTAACGCCGCCATTATATGTACCGATCCAGATATGATTGCTCCTGTCATGATAAAAAGAGTAGATTGAATGGCTGCTGATACTTTCAGGGTCGGCAGGGTTCGGTAAGTAGTTATAAAATGTTTTACGGTCGACGTCGAGGATATTCAATCCGCCGTGATCGGTGCCTATCCAAAGCCTTCCTTCGTCGTCTTCTGTGGTGACAAATACTGAGTTGTCTGAGAGGGAATTGGCATCGTTGACATTGTTCACATAATGGCTGTACCTGTCTCGTTTACGCTCATACCGGACCACGCCGGCCAGTCGGCTGGTGAACCAAAGATCGTGGTTGTGATCCTCAAAGATGCTGGTAACGTTTCTTAGGTTCACATCAACTGACTTTATTGTCTTGTTTGTGCGGTCAATGATCTGAACTTCTTTTTCGTTGACATACCAGAAGGTACCCTCGCTGTCTTCGAAAAAACTATAAAAGCTTCCGATATCCGCCCGCGACTCGGCGGGACCGTTAAAAGGAGTAAATCGTTTTGTAGTTCTGTCAAGGGTGTATATCTCGCCACGGTTAGTAGAAACCCACAAGGTGTGATCGATGTCTTCATAGACCGCCTCCACGGTCAGCTCAATTCCTTTATAACGAATAAAGTTGTTATTCTTTCTGTCGTACAGATCCAAGCCCGAACTCGATCCGATCCATAAATTCTTCAGGTGGTCTTCAAAGATTGCCCGGATAGAATTGCCGCTAATGCTCGTTTTATTGTTGGGATCGTGTTGGTAGGCGCTAAAAGTATAACCGTCAAATCTGTCAAGTCCGTTTGCGGTAGCAAACCACATTATTCCTTTACTGTCTTGAAAGGTGTGCCAGATAAAATTCTTACTAAGACCGGTGCTGGTGTTAAAGTGCTCGAATTTCAGGTCCGGGCGCTGGGCCAGCGATGTGAAATCGGACAGGGCGAATACCCATAAAAAGTACATAGCAATACCAACCTTTTGCAGGCGTCTATGTTCTTTTGGTAGATTAGCCACACCGTTGCGCAAGTTCCCTTGTGTTGTCACTGCTTATTCATTTTCAAGTCTAAACTCTTTCCTGGATGTCAAGGGACCATTTTTCCAAAATCACAACGAGCTCTTCAAGGTGTACCGGCTTGCTCAAGTAGCCGTCCATACCGGCCTGGAGGCATTCTTCCCGGTCACCCTGCATAGCATTTGCAGTCATGGCAATAATTACCGGCTGAACAGTCAGGCATAATCTGATCATCCGTGTAGCCTCGAGCCCATCCATCTCCGGCATCTGCACATCCATAAATATCAGGTCATATTTTATCTTGCTAACCTCCTCCAACACTTCGTTGCCATTCTCGGCGATGTCTGCATTATAACCCAGCTTACTTAAAATTTTGAGTGCAAGCTTCTGATTGATCCTGTTGTCTTCCGCCACCAGAATTTTCAAAGGAAATTTTTTCGCAAAATCCGTAGACAACTTTTGGGTAGAATGTGTCGGCTCAACCGTTAGACCCTGATTCTTGTGCATTAAGGCAGTGAGAATGTGCTGACTTAGAAAATTATATTTTACAGGCTTCAAAATCACCGCGCTAAAAAGCTCAGGTTGTTTTTTGCTTTCCAGGTCACTTGCTACGGTCAATAAAATAATTGGCAATGACGCATAATCCAATTTAATCAGCTCTGCCAGCTTCGAGCCATCCATTTCAGGCATCTGCATTTCTACCACAACGAGCTCGATAGAAGGATCCAGAGCAAGCTTTTCCAGTGCTTCGCTTCCTGAATTGGCGACGACAACCTTTAGACCTCTTTGTGTGACCTCTTCGCGAAGGGCATCGCGGAGCATGATATTATCTTCAACTATAAGTATGGATTTTCCCAGAACAGCGGACATGTCCGTCTCGGTTCGTTGAAGCTGATCGCCTTTTTGCAGCAGCAATTTGAACTTGGCAATCGTACCCTTTCCTTTAATGCTTTCTATGTGCAACTTTCCCCCCATCGATTCAATAATTCTTTTGCTGATAAGAAGTCCATTTCCGCCAGTGGACCTGGAGTCTTCATTCGCGGATAAATGCTGTGGCTGGGATAAAAGTTTGATCTTGTCATTGGACATACCCAAACCGTTATCATGGATCTCAAAACCAAGCTCAATGTCATTTCCAGCTTGATGCAATAAATCAACCTTCACGTAGATTTGTCCCTCCCGGGTAAACGTAATAGCATTTTCTACCAGGTTCATCAACACCTGTCTAACCTGTGAGCTATCGCCAATTATTGATCCTGGAATGGAGGCATCAATCCTATGCACCAACTCCAGGTTCGACCGCGCGGTAGCGCTTGCAAAAATTTCAAAGACTTCATCCAGGCTATTGCGTAAATCAAAATTCTTCTGTTCGAGGTTCAATTTTTCAGAGACCACTTTAGAGTCAGCTAAAGTATCACTCATGAATATCTCGTTGATCGTAGTAACAAGTCCTTCACTGCAACTTCGGATAGTCTCATTATATTCTTTCTGCTCTGGCGTGAGGGTCGTATCGTCGAGCAGTGATACCATACCCAAAATGCCGTTCAAAGGGGTCCGGATCTCATGATTGATGATACTTAGTAACTCTACCTTTGACTTCTTGACGTCTATCACTTGCTCGGCAGCCCGTCGTTGATTCACCACCGCATAGGCGAGCAGTTCCGACTTTTCCTGTACCTGCCGCTCAAGTTGAATTGCCCGCGTCTTCTTCGCATTGATTATTCGCCATAAGATCACATATGATACAATTACGAATAGTATAAATAATCCTATGATGGTATTCATCTGGCAAGAATTAAAGTGTTATTCTCCATCTGCTTCAATTATTTGTTTCTATTAAACCCACCTATACTCAAACTGGCACCCAGTACGAAATAATAGTGATCACTCGCGGGACTGAACACATATAAAGGAAAATTCCATTGTCCCATTGTAAAACCGATTACTCCACCAGGTTCCACAATCAGGCGTGCCGATTGATACAAATAAGTATGCTGTGTTGTTACTCCGAAAAACATCCATTTCCACGGCTGATAGCCAAGCTCTGACCAGGCAAAGAAGAAATCACCGCTTTCATAATAAGCGATGGTGTATTGAGACTGTGTCGAAAAGAACAGATCACGGTACTCGACAACGGCGTTTAGTCCTCCAGACACTCCGTTATATTTTCCTGCAACTCCCCCAAGGAGCGGTGTTACAGAATAGACTACTTTTTCTCTTTGCCTGGTAGGCCCTCCGCTATAGTAATTAGACGCACTTTTGCTCGTGAAGGCTTTTCCGACATAAAAAGAAAACGTTTCGAGGTCTTCGTAGTTGTACCTGGCCTCTGCATACCACTGATCCTCGCTTTCAAAACTCACAATGGGTACAAGCGTCATCAGCTGTTTACTATTGAAATAAAAATATTGTTCAAGACCTACCTGGCCTTTGCCAGTAAGTGAGATAAGAACCAAAGGAACGATATAGAATAAGCTAGCCCTCACCTTCTATAATTATAAGTTCTGATGCAGCGAGCTTCGTTAGCAGTCCTATATCCTTCAGGTGAGGATTCCATGAAAACAGCAGCACGTCAATTGGCCTCCAGAGAAGCACCCAGCTAAAAATATCAAGGCTATTGTGGAGGGCAGCGACGATTCGATTTTCTCCATCGATCAGCATGGGCACAAAGCCTTGTGTGATGAGCACAACCATAATACTCACTGCGAGAAGAATCCAACTGCGCATTTTGAATCTTTCGAATTCCTTTATGCGACTCGCGAGCTTTAATGAATAATGTCTTCGGATAGCATACATGAGTGGCTGAGCGTACTGCTTATCCTTCTCACTCGTACACTTAAACTTGTAAAAAAGTACCGAGTAGCGTTTCGCGGAAGAAACGGTTCCTTTTATATATTCCTCCAATTGATGGCTTAACTGGCGCTTATAAATAGGGGCTGGATCATGACTATTGAAATAGTTATTTATGGTATGCATGTCCAGGGTAAGGAATATGTTTATCTGATCTGGCGCCGGCTCCACTATCGGTTCATTTTTTTCCTTACGCATGGCGAACAAGCTTACCTTCAACTTTTTAATTTTGTGCCCAAGAGTGAGTATCTTATTCTGTAACTTATTCAATGGCTGTCCTATATTCTGTAACTTATTCAATAGCTGTCCTAATCCGAACGTTAAGGCGATTATCAGTGCTGCAAAGGAGAAAGCAGGATCAGCAAAAATCAAACAGCTGATTCGTCCCTTTAACCGGGTATCATGTAGCCGATAAATGCCAGGAAAGGTGCAGATTAGCAGCGTAGCAGGCATCAGAATATAGATGAATTTAGAAAATTGTCATTTTGGGCGACGACCATTTACATACCGCGCCTGGATGCGATTAAGCGCCAGTTATTGTAGACTTTATTCCGACGAAAAAAGGTAGTGCACCGACGGCTCCAAAACATCAGAAAAAACCTGATGTCACTCGTAAGTGATTGCCTTAGGAACCTTCGTATTGAAGTCCAATTCTTTGATCCAAGTAAAAGTTGAGAAACGCCTTAATTTGCTTTGTAAGGTGTGGCGAATTACTCTTTCCAAAGGCACCACAGAAAAACATGTAAGAAAGTTGCGCAAAGAACAATTCTGCGCGGAAGCAAACTGGTAGGTCAGGTGCGGAAAGTAGGGACGTGTTGTGAAAGTCTTCAGGCCATTTTATAATTTAACGAAACGGCTTGTAACTTTTTTTCTTTTTTGAGTGAGTTCAAGGTAATAAACACCTGGTGACATTGTCGCAACGTTCATCGACAACTGCTCCTGTTCCTGCGTTGTCATCCTTATCACACTATTCCTGAGGCTGTCTACAATTTCCACCGATACAGGCTCTCCAGAGCGGAATTCATCCATGCCGATAAACATCCATTCACCAATGGGGTTGGGTAACACTGAAACACTTTCATTGATAGCACGACTGTCGGAATTTACAGATACACTATACGTTATAGGAAATGCAGGGTCGTACTTGCTGTTGCCGAATTGTAAACTTGATATCGACGCGTTCCCCGTTCCAACGATTGTACAGCGGTTGCCATCAATGCGTATAACCGATGGGTTGCTGCTCATAAACGTTACCGGTAGTCCGGAAGTCGCAGTGGCACCAAGTAAGAAGGGAGCTGTGCCCGGCTCAATTTCCTTTGGAACATCGTCAAAGCGAATGGTTTGCGACAGCTTGTCAACGGTAAAGAGCCTTATGATCATCGGGGCCGCGTAAAACATATCATTGCCCGCCTGTGATGCTGACAGAAACGCAGTACCACCACCTTTTATTTTTACTACATCCCCCTGGACAACGGCTACCTGTGGGTTGCTGCTTGAAAACGAAATTGGAAGGCCAGAGCTGGCTGTGGCTTCTAATACAAATTCAGGATCGCCAACAGTTCGCGCAGGAAGCGCCTCGAACAGAATGACCTGATTTTTTCGGGCGATTGAAAAGTTACCTTTTGCAGGCAGGTGTTCTGCTGCGGTTACAGCACGCGGCAATTCGCTGCCGGTATTCTGGCTTATCGTTTTTTTCGTATCGGAGGCGGGGGCCACGATCCCCGGACTCTGAAAAAACGCTATTGCATTAAAGCTGATAGCGCAGAGGGTTACGGTCGCTAAAAAAATCCTCGTTCCGATCGTTTTTTCAATTTTGGTGGCTGTTCCCAAAAGATGACCTTTAAATATTAAATTCTCTTTCTTCACTTATATCCTGCTTCAGATACCAAGATAACCACCAATCCCCGCACTCTTTTCGTAATTTTGCTAAGAAAGGTACTTCGATGATAAAATTTCTCTGGTCTGGTTCACATGTGTCATCTTCAAAATTGAATTGTTGAAAGCGCAAATGCGGGATTAATAATTGGATGCTACTAATCGGATTAATCACTTACAGGATTATTTACCTATTTTAAACGCAGTTAAATTTATGATCTCCTCTGTCGTTCCGAAATTACCATATATTGATAAGCAGCAGACCGTCGACTTCTACGTAGGCAAACTTCGGTTTACGTTGCAATCAGATTACGGAGACTACTTAATAATGGCGCTGCATTCGGTGGAGCTGCACTTCTTTTCCTACGCGGATTTGAAGCCGGCGAAATCGGATTTCATGATTTACCTTAGAGTAAATGAAGATATTGAAGCCCTTTATAAACAATATCAAACTGACGGGGTTGAGATACATCCAAAGGCCGAATTGGACGACAAGCCATGGGGACAGAGAGAATTTGCAATACTGGATCCAAACGGAACGCTGCTGACCTTCGGCCAGCCATATTAGCCTGAGCAAAACCGCCACTTATGTATCCACACCCACCAGATACGAAATGCGGGTTCCAAATGTCTTCACATACTGGCTTTTTTCGATTAAAAGGCCATGAGAAGGCGTTCCCCAACAGTCCTGGTAGACGACAATTTCTTTGAACAACTAAGGAGAGACGAATACGACAACCTGGATAAACATCAACAGGTGTACCTCGATTACACGGGAGGGAATCTTTGCCCCAGGTCACTGGTGTTTAACCATCAACGCTTATTACTCGAGAACATTCTGGGTAATCCGCATTCATCAAATCCAACTTCGCAGAGATCAACGTACCTGATTGAATCCGCACGCAGCAAAGTGCTGGAATTTTTTAACGCCCAGGATTATACGTGTGTTTTTACACCAAATGCATCAGCCGCTTTGAAGATTGTGGGCGAAAGCTATCCATTTGATGAAACTAGTACGCTGCTTCTTTTGTGCGACAATCACAACTCAGTAAATGGTATCCGCGAATTCTGTTCCCAACGAGGGGGTATAACTAAATACTTCCCTGTGCAATTATCAGGACTTGCAGATTGAGGAAAACACCCTGACACAAACACGTCCGACCTGATTTTGTATCCGTTTCATTTTATAAAATGTTTGGCTATCCCACGAGAGTGGGTTGTCTCTTAATAAAAAAATCTTCATTTCACTTATTAAATAAAGTGTGGTTTGCAGGCGGCACTGTTAATCTCGCTTCAGCGGCTTCCCAGAACAAGTTTCTAAAAGACGGATGCGAACGATTCGAAGATGGCACATTAAACTACAATAACATTCCTGCAATTGAAGCAGGCCTGAAGTACATCCAGGATATTGGTCTGACCCGAATTGCACGGAGAATTCGGGACCTCGCCCAGTATCTTATTGGCGCGCTAAAGGCGATCACGCATGACAATAATCAGCCCCTTGTAAAGATCTTTGGCCCTGAAATTTTTGACAACAGAGGCGGCAACATCATGATGAGCTTTCTCGATCCTCACGCAAAGGTGTACGCGTTTGAAGAGATAGAAAAATTGGCAAATGCGAAAAACATTTCAATTCGATCAGGCTGCTTCTGCAATCCAGGAATCGATGAAATCAATAACTGTCTCACGACAACCGAAATTGCCGAATACTTTCAAGACAGGGAGAACGGCAACTATGTCGAAATGATTTCGTCGTTAGGCAAACGCCGTGGTGCCACCCGGGTTTCTGTTGGACTACCAACAAATAAAAGTGATATTGATAGCTTCGTTGCCCTGATAAGGACATTGAAAAACAACCATTTAATACAAGTGCCCATTGCTATGAAATCCTTGTAGACTTTGGGCTAACCAATGCTGCATTGTAAGTCTAGAAATGGGCCCCCTTGATCGGCACCGTCTTGTTTCGCTCATTGAAAATGTCGATTGCCTGCGAGTACAACTTTTGCAAGTTTTACTATCTTTCAACCCATGCTAATTGAAGAAGAGCGGCTCAAACACTGGATTGATAATTTTTACGGATATGGTTCGTGACAGGCGAATTTCTGGTTTATAGCCTATGAAGAAAGCGGTGGTAACCTGCCTGAAGACGTTGCCGATAAACTCAATTATTTCAGTAAGATGCACCCTGTTAACACAGATGGTACACTTTGCGATTTAAGGGATCTTTACCGGCATATCACCTTTAGAAGCGAGGGTCCTAAGGCGACCCGATATCTTAACCTTTACGACTATCGCTTCGATTTTAATGCGACACAGCACAACGTATGGAGAAACTTAACCTGCTTTGTGCACGGCTACCGAAAAGAAGATCTTCCCGATCTGCTGACATACCAAAAGAAAAATTTTGCCTCATCAACATTTCCCAATGAGGCATTAATTCAGTTGTATCCTTTGCCGAGTCCACACAACCATGCATGGTATTACAGTTGGCTGCCCCTGCAACAATTAGAATTTCTTAAGAGCAGGACGCTCTATGAGGAACATTTATATGACAACCGGGTAAATAATATTCTATCCAAAATAAGGACGCATAAGCCACGCGTTGTATTGATGTATGGCATGAATAACATCAATAGGCTTAAAAAATCGATACAAGATTTCTTTGACGGGACAAAATTTGAAACGATCAAAGCGACAAAACTACAGATTCCGCAACATCACTGGACCGACTTGAAAGAAACGACGATTTTGATCACGACTCAAATTCCTGCCCTTAGACATAACCGGATTGAAACTGGTTTCGACTGGGAGGAATTCGGAAAAATCTCTCAACGGTAAGGTGACGGAAAAAGACTTTTGTGTAAATTGTAGATAACAACTGTCAATCTCGTTCCGATGAACACCAATTGCAGGTGATGCCGGAAGGCGAGCGAAGTTTATATACAAATTTTCCCACGCACACGAACCAAAAAACAATATAAAATGAACGCAACAGACACGGTGGTAGGCAATTCAGTGAACCCTAACCAGGCACTTTGGGAAAAAGGAGATTTTACACGGCTAGCGCAAACAATGCGAAGCAGCGGCGAGTCGCTCGTTAAACAGTTAGGCATCAGAAAAGGAATCGATGTCTTGGATTTGGGTTGTGGTGATGGAACCACTGCCATTCCGGCTGCGAAGCTTGGTGCACGGGTGCTTGGCGTTGACATCGCAAGGAACCTTGTGGAAGCCGGCAATCTTCGGGTCAGGCGGGAAGGTGTTTCACAAATCAGTTTTCAACAAGGCGATGCCAGCAATCTTCAGGACCTTGCAAACGACAAGTTCGACATGGTTGTAAGCATATTCGGGGCGATGTTTGCACCAAGGCCAGGTGATGTTGCCAAGGAGATGGTGCGGGTAACAAAACCTGGAGGAAAAATCGTGATGGGTAACTGGATACCGGGTGACCCGACTTTGGTAGCCCAGGTACTCAGGATTGTTTCTGTATACATGCCACCTCCACCAGAAGGATTCGTTAGTCCAATGCTCTGGGGGACTGAGAGCAACGTCATAGAACGCTTTGTCAACGCTGGAATTGAAAAAGAGAACATCTCTTTTATCCGCGACTTGTGCACATTTCACTATGATGGTTCTCCATCGCAGTTTGTGGCGCTGTTTAAAAATTACTACGGGCCTACAATGAATGCTTTCGAGGCGGCAGAAAAGAATGGTAAAAGTGCTGAACTGTTAAAGGAAATGGAGGCCTTATTCGAAAGCCAAAACACTACTGGCAAAGGGGATTCTACCGTTATACCGGCAACGTTTCTAAGAGTTTCGGTCGAAGTGCCTAAAAAATAGTGATGGCCAGCAACCTTCAATCAAATGCATAGGGTCCGCCCGGACGAGTTGAATATTCGATCATTGATTGAAAAATTCTCACTCCAACGGGCGGCACTTTATTTCAAAACAAATCGGTCCGTGGAAAATTCTGGGATAAAAACCAAATTGATTCCCCACCCCTAGCGATGCTAAAATCAGTCGAGACCAACCAAAACGGAAATCGTCAACAGTCTATTGATATCCTAAGGGGTCTTGTAATGATTATTATGGCCCTCGATCACGTGCGTGAATTTTTTAGCTATACTGCTTACCGTGCTACCGATGTAGCGCAGGCATCAGTATCTCTGTTCTTTACCCGGTGGGTTACACATCTTTGTGCTCCAACATTTGTCTTCCTGTCGGGAATCAGTATTTTTTTTTATTTCAAGAAATTTGGCAGTCTAAAAAAAACAAGTTTTTTCCTTCTAACGCGAGGGCTATGGCTCATAGCAGTGGAAGTTTTGATTATCAGTTTCATTTTGACACAAGGATACGAGCTAACACTTCTGGCTGTAATCTGGACAATTGGTTGTTCAATGATTCTTCTGGCAGCGTTAATCTTGCTCCCTCGTCCCGTCCAGATTGCCGTAGCCCTTTTAATGATTCTTGGCCATGATGCCCTCCCACCGGTTGGAGCCGTATCACCCAGTACTATGCTACTCGCATTTATACATAACTCGCCATTTTTCATTAGCGATCCGCCAATTCTTGTTGCCTATACTATAGTTCCCTGGGTGGGCGTGATGCTGTTAGGACATGTTATCGGTTTGTGGTTTACAGATACACCGCAAAAAAGAGATGATCTTTTATTAAAAACCGGCTTTTCCGCGCTCGGACTTTTTATTGTGTTGAGATTTATAAATGTCTATGGAGATCCGGCTCCATGGAGTATTCAGGAACGAGGCGACGTCTACACATTGCTTTCATTTTTGAACGTATCCAAAACTCCCCCTTCTTTATTATTCTTAAGTGTTACGCTTGGTATAGCATGCCTGTTACTGGTGATGGCAAATAAGGTTTCAAGTGGTATGAAGCAGTTCCTTGCAACGTACGGCCGGGTGCCATTTTTCTTTTTTATTGTGCATCTCGCCGTGATCAGTTTGGCGTCCTATGCGTGGACATATTTTTTGTACGGGAAGGGAATAAATCTTTCCTTCACAGCTCCAGAACAGTGGCCCGCCGATTATCAGCCAAGTTTGTGGCGGACATACTTCGTGTGGATATTGTTGATTTTCGCGCTGTATTTTCCATGCCTTTGGTATGGTCGCTTTAAATCAAAAAGCAAAGCGGCGTGGGTCTCGTATTTATAGAGATGCAATTGGAATTGATTTCGATTTAAGCAAGAAATCATTCTAAGGCGCAGGTGCGGAGGCTTGACATTGTCTTAGGTCACGTTCGCTTCGAAAATTGTTGTATTAATGCACTGAAATTGATGAGGGTTATTTGTTGGATTGATGAATGCAACAAATGCGGCCCTTCGGGCAGACTGAAATTGAATTTACCAAGACGTGAACCTGCGCTGTTGGGTCAGCCCCTTGGGCCTTTGTTCGACACCTGCTTCCATTACCCAGGGATGCGCTGCGCTTCTCCCTGGGCTAAAAGAATGTCAGCCCTTTGGGCCTGCGTCCATCAAAGCTTTGTGATAAGTGTGCCGTTAGAGATCATACATGCATAATGAAAATATTCTGGGGGATTGGGGTCGAGTTCTCTTCACGAGGAATTGAACGTGCACAACGTTACATCGCTCAGTCGCATGACGCTACCGCGGCAATGCTGGCAGGACGATCCGCGCGCGACGCTTTTACCCAGCGCTGCTCTGCGCTTTCCCTGGCGTTCCACCGCAGTGCCACATAAAGTAAGTAGGCGGCTAAGAGATGTAAGCCTGTTAAGAGCGTGGGTGCGCCTTAGTTCATCACTTCAGGCAAAAAAGATTCGCGCAAGGCGGCTACGTGATATCGCACGCAGGCCCAAAGGGCTGGCATTCTTGTAGCCCAGGGAAAAGCGCAGCGCAGCCCTGGGAAAAGAGGCAGGCGTCGAGCAAAGGCCCAAAGGGCAGACCCAACAGCGCATGTTCAAGTCTTGGTAAAATTAATTTTACGGCGGCCCGAAGGGCCCGCAATGCATCTTGCATTATTCACATATAGATAACGTTCATCGAAATCTGGTGCATTTTCAATCAACAATTTTCAAAGTTCATCTTCGAAAGCTAAATCTTGATGAAACATCTTATGATTGGCAGGCTGCTGTAACGTTGTAGCGCCTTGATGTAAATGAACTACTTTTTCTTATTATGAGTGAATACGATTTAACGCACTTCTGTGCTGAGTCAAATTTTAAAAACATTTTTGCCGCCTTTCAGACTATAGCTTTTTTCCTTCCACACGAACGTTCCTATTGTATTTTGGGGAATGGTGATCTCACTCTGCAGCGTGCCGTTTTCTATTTTGTACTGAACCGATATCTTTCCATTGGGGTGTGGCATTTCGCCACTGATATTCATGAGGTTGCCCAGGCGAGGCTGAATTCTTATTTTCGAAAAGCCAGGCGAGTCGCTGTCTATCCCAAGCACAGTCCGAAAAAATTCAATGTTTGGGCTGGAGCCCCAGGCATGACAGTCCGAACGAGTAGTGTTCACGTCAGATGTTTCCGCCCAGGTTGTCAGACCCATCTTCATATTTTCGCGCCACTTATCAAGCCAGCTCAAATAATCGTCGCCGAGTCCGGCTTTGACCAAAGCCTGGTGGAGGTAAAATTTAAAATATATGGATGCCGGCGCAAGGCTTGTATCCGCCAGAACCTTGTGTGCCAACGAAGTTGCATCATTACCGGAGATGACTCCTGAAAGAATAGCCAGGGCGTTGGTGTGCTGGGAGAAAACGTCTTTTGCTTCGGTGTCAGCATACAGACCCTTTTCCGCATCCCAATACTTGCGTTGAATCGTTTGTGTAAGCTGAGCAGCCCTGCTGGAATAAAGACGGCCAAAATCTTTCAAACCAAGATCATTCTCCAGTTCACTGGCCATTTGATAGATCCATAGCAGTTGCAGGTCCAGGACGGCAGACTCGCCTTGATTTCCTTTCGGCGCCATTCCGAAGTCCCAAC
Source organism: Chryseolinea sp. (assembly GCA_037720155.1). Taxonomy (GTDB): domain Bacteria; phylum Bacteroidota; class Bacteroidia; order Cytophagales; family Cyclobacteriaceae; genus Chryseolinea. The sequence continues at coordinate 538,347 of JBBJMI010000003.1, forward strand.
CTTTGTGCTCTACCCAGTCCGTGAATACCCAATAGGGAACATTTTGCAGCGAACCGTTCGTCTGTTGAAATTGTTCAAAAAAAGAAAGAACCTGCCGTGTGCCTGGAAGCTTATCTTTCACAAAGGTGGTATCCGGCCGATACATATAATAATCGTGAATCATTGCGATCCACCACAAAGAAAAGGTTGGAATCTCCTGGTTAAGGTCCGTTGGATAGCGACTCTGCGTAATGCCTTCGGGAAGGCGAGAGTGGTCCATGAGTGTTAGTCCATTACGGGCAAGTCTGTCATCGCCAGAATTATAATAGGAAACCAGTGCTTGAATCCGCGCATCACCAATGTATTGCAATTGCTCATAGTATGGGCAATCCATGTAGGTTTCGTAAGCACAAAGCCTCGCGGTTCTCCAACCGATTTCAAACATCTTCCCCATCTCAGGGTTTGAGCTCTGCAGTTTAGCATTCTGGACAAATGGATAACCCGTAAATTTGCCGTAGAGGTCTTCAATTACTAAAGGTTCATCTTTCGTGCTAATCACGACGTTGATGTAGCGATACGTCCGCCATGTGAGCGGCGTATACTCCTGATTGGCAGTTCCATCTGAAATTAAACTGTCCGTCCTTCCGATAAAGACTTTCCCATCGATTTCGTTGCGATTACCTTTCGGAAGCGTTGGCAACCAAAAGCCGCTTATGTTTTCGTTTTTGCGGATATATAGTCCTTCAGAATATGCCATCGACACGCTGGCATTTTGTCCGCCGCTGAAGATTAAAGTCGGATAAGCGTTGGTCAGGAAGCCCTGGTCCAACAAGATAGTCGCTTTGGTGTTGGCCGGTATACTGATCTTTGTCTTCGTAGCTGGAAAAGCGGTATTCACTTTGATACCTTCCGTTTTACGGGTCGACGCCAGTCGCTGCACCGTCAGCTCCATCTGGGGCAACGGAGAGGCTACAAGCATCCACCCAGTCGAATTGACCGCGAGTTCCTTTTTTACCCCCGGTCCGATAATGCGTGCCTTTACCCATTTACTGTCGTCGTAGTCTGTCTTGTCCCAACCTTTTACATGCTTTTTCATGTCGACCAATTCGCCCGGGCCGGCGACGTAATAACCCGGCACCCGCACCGCTTTCGGTTGATAGCTTTCATCTTTAATGGTCTTCCATGTATCGTTGGAGTTGAGGATTTCCTCTGCCTCGGTTACGCCCTGAAGAATAAAGCCGGTTAAGAAAGTTATTTGAGCTTCTGATTTACTGCGGCCTTCGTTCCATACAACGGCGGCGATGATGTTACCGCCAGCGCGAAGGAATGGCGCCAGATCGACCGTCTCATAATTCCAGAAGTAAAGATCGCCACGTGCTGGACCATGCGAAACCTGTTTTCCATTGACGAAAAGCTTGTAACGGTTATCGCCAGATACATGCACGTTAAATGAAGCTGGCTTGTCTTTGAGTTCGATGGTTTTTCTGAATTTTAAAACACCATACTCCTTAAGCGTAACATCAGATGAAGCATTCCAACGATTGATGGGTATGCCTGGCCCTGTTATCCATTGCGCATTCCATGGTTTCCTATCCTGCAGTGCGAGCAGTGATTGGGAGAAAACCATCGTCAAAATGAAACAGAACAAAAATATTTTTTTGATTGTATAGTTCGGATGCATTGCTTTTTTTGTGTTTTCTGACAATGCCGTTGGATGCTTTTTATGCCTCTCGGTTCGGCGCGACGGTCAAATTCCAATTATTTTTTGGCTTGTTGAAAGGTAACAAAATCATTCCCATCAACTATCATGAACCATCATGTAGCTATCAGTTCAATCCGGTTTCACCTATTCTGATCGCAAACTTCTAACGGGATTTCTACGTGCTGCCACTATAGTTTGATAGCTTGCCGTCAGCAAGGTGATGATCAACACTGAAAGAACAGCCTCGACAAATATGAACCACGTAAAACTGATTCGATAGTCAAAATTTTCCAACCATGATTTCACAACGTAATACCCCAACGGAACTGCCGCGACAGTAGAAATCATTACCAGCAGGACAAAATCCTTCGATAACATTAGCCATATATTAATGACAGACGCGCCCAATACTTTTCTCACACCGATTTCTTTCGTTCTCCGATCGGCGAGGTATGCAACCAGCCCGAAAAGGCCAAGGCAGCTTATAAAAATAGTCAGGACCGACGTAACTGTAGTAAGTCGTTTAGCATGCTCCTCGGTCTCAAATTTTTTCCTGTACGCCTCATCGACAAATTGATAGCTGAAAGGCTCAAGTGAATTAAATTCCTTGAACGTCGCTTCTATTTTAGCTAATGCTGTCGATATTTTAGCGTCAGGGTTCAATCGTATTATAAGTAAACCGGGGTCAGTTCTCATTGTATATACTGACGGCTGAATGGCTCCGTAAGGTGATTCATGCATCACACTCTCAACAACGCCGATGATTGTATACTTCTCATCCCACCACTGAAGCTCTGCCCCAATTGGATCCTTAAGGCCCATGTACGCCATGGCCGCTTCATTGATTATGATACCAGTCGTATCAGAAAGGCTTACCTGACTGAAGTCTCTTCCCTGCTTTATTTTCCAACCAACCGTCTTCCCGTATTCTTTTGAGCTCCAGAATGCAGAGAAACCTGAATTAATATCAGGGTCTTTTCCCTGCCAGGAAATACCCGTGGTAATATATGATCTACCAGTCGGCGCATCCCCTGCTTCGGAGACTGAAACAGCCGACCTACTCTCCACGAGCCTTCGACTGAACGCGTCAAAGTGTGTGTGAATGGCATCCGTTCTTACAGGAACAGTGATCAATCTTGCGCGATCATAGCCTGTTGCGCGCTCCATCGCGAATTCGATTTGTTGAGTGATGGTAATTGTTACCACAATCAAAACGATGGAAATCGTGAATTGAACCACAACCAGGCCGCGTCGCAGCATTGCGGCGGATTTACCTGTACGATAGGACCCTTTAAGCGCCTTTATCGCCGAAATAGACGAAAGATATGTTGCTGGATGAATCGCGCACATCAAAGCGATTAAACAGCACGCCACGAATGAGAAAATCCAAAAATTTCCCCGCTCCCAGGGAATCGTGAGGTTCTTGCCAGCCAACAGGTTAAAAGATGGCATGGCAATGATAACTAGCACCGCTGCAACGAAAAATGATATAAATGTTGTCAGGAATGATTCGGTAAAAAACAGAATGATCAATTGCCTGCGTGCAGATCCAATCGATTTTCTGATTCCTACTTCTTTGGAGCGCCGCTCCGACCTGGCCGTAGTTAAATTCATAAAATTAATACACGCCATTAACAAAGTAAATCCGCCGATTGCAATGAACAGCCAAACATATTGAATGCGTCCGCCAGCGTTTTTTCCGTTTTTAAATTGCGAGTATAGGTGCCAGTCGTTCATCGGATGGAGAAAAAGTTCTGGTTTCATTTTGGCGATTTCACTGCTCGATTTAAGAAGCCTGGCATCTTTGATTTTAGCGGACGCATCGGCGAATGGGCGCATGTCTTTCATCATAACATACAATTCTAAAAAATTTTGTCTCCACGGATCCTCCATTCCCATTATCCCAGGGTTCGACACTATCATATCCCATGGACCGATGTAGTCCGTTCCAGCTAAGGCGGATTGTTTTGGAAAATCCTCATACACTCCTGCTACCGACACATCCATCGCATCGGAGGTAGAACTTACTATGGTCATTGACTTGTTCGATGCATCGGAGTCTCCAAAGTATGCTTTAGCCATCGACGCAGATAGGAAGATGCCCGAAGTTCCTTTCAGTTGTTTTTCACTGCCACTGATCAGCCTGACGGAAAAAAGCTTGAAAAAATCCGGCTCGGCATACCGTCCATTCCTGGTGAAAACTTTGTTACCCACGCTAAATAATTCCTCCTGCAGGGTTGTCGTGTGAGCAATCGTTTCAAAGTCATCTCCGTAGTTTTTGCGCAGTTCTCCCGACAATGGATAAGGAACACTGTTCCAGGTGACCACTTCCCCATTCTTCATTACGTTCTGCATTACACGCGCTATCCGGTCATGCCCCTTGTGGCTCTGATTAAATGAAAATTCATCGAGGACCCACAAGGTGAGCAACAACGACACGGCTATACCAATTGACAGTCCCGCGATGTTAAGCGCTGAAATCAATTTATTTTTAAATAGGCTACGACGAGCCATTGTTAAATAGCTTCGACACATATCGAAAGCATTGGCTTGTGTATTCAGGCTCATATAATATTTATAGGTAACGCAGGGTCAACCGAAAAAGAGTTTTCAAGGAAAATACCCATACAAAGTAAAATATTCCGGCGAGAACTTTAAGTCAGCGGAATTTATTAAAGATCAAAAAATTAAACTACTAACTAATTAGTATGTCTACTAATTGTTTAGTAGTTTTGGCTAATATTATAAAAAACATGAAACAACTCACAAGAGCTGAAGATCAAATTATGCAGGTAGTTTGGCGACTAGGGACAGTTTTTATACGTGATATCATCGACGCGCTCCCGGCACCAAAGCCTCATTATAATACCGTGGCGACAATCGTCAAGATATTAGCCAAAAAAGGATTTCTGAAATCTGAGTTACTGGGCAATACGCATCAATACAGCGCTATAATCGGATTCAAAGACTATCGCGAAAAGTACCTTGTTAATATTAAGAAAAATTATTTTGGCAACTCGCTCCCAAACATGATAGCCTATTTTGCAAAAGGAGAAAAGTTAAGTGAAGCTGAAATAAGGGAGCTGATCAAAGTAATTAAAACACCAAAACACTAACCGTATGGTAGCACTACTATTGAAAGCTTCGTTAATTATCGCGACCCTGTTGGCTTTTTATAAACTGTTTCTTGAAAAAGAAACTTTTTTCGCAGCGAACCGGATTTATCTTATCGGTTGTCTGCTGCTGACCTTTGTATTGCCATTCGTCTCTTTTCCAAAGTTAATAGAGGATCAGGGATTCATGTCAAGTATAATTGAGGTCGGCAATAATCGAGAATCTTTATCATCACCAGCAGATCGTCCAAAGAGCACTTCCAGCGAGTTTACTGCTCCGGTTGGCGATTCTGAGAACCGACCCGTGGACGTAATCGATTGGGTTTTGATATTGTACTGTTTCGGAGTGGCAGTCTTCACGCTTAATCTGTTATTCCAGATAACACTTGTTTTGGTTAGAGCGAAAGAAAGTAAAGACAGTGTGAAAGACGTTGATGGAATAATTGTCAACAAGCCTACTGTACATGAACCATATTCGTTCTTTAACTATATTTTCATCAATCCCGAAAAATATGATTTGGATACATATGAGCAGATAATATCTCACGAGAAAATCCATGTAAAAAAACTTCATGGCGTGGACTTGTTGCTGGCAGAGGTTGCGGCCATCGTACTTTGGTTTAATCCCCTTATATGGATATTCCGGAAAGAAGTAGAAAAGAACATAGAATATGAAACTGACGATCTTATGCTGAATGTAAAATCAGTCGAAAAAGAACGGTATCAGATGAACCTGTTAAATATTGCTACGCATAATAAACCGCTTTCGATAACCACAAACTATAATCAATCGCTGATAAAACAGAGAATTTTGAGAATGAATGCAAAAAAATCGTCCCCGCACAGTTATTGGATGTTTGTATTTCTATTGCCATTACTTTTAACACTGATCCTTGTACTCAATAAACCGATCTCAGTTCTCGCAACGAATGCTAATGAATCCGCAATTGTCGGACAGCGTGAACAAAAAGAATCGCAGGAATCGAATGTTTGTAAGGCGTTGTTGACTGCGGTTAAAGAAAAAAATATTGAGGACGTAAAGTTGCTGCTAAAGACCGTTGATCCAAATTGTTCCTATATGGGTGATGGAGAACCTCGGTCCCCCTTGGTCGCAGCCGCACGGGAAGGCGATCTGGTTATCGGGAGATTACTCATCGATGCGGGTGCTGATGTCGAATTCCATGCACCGGGCGACGAGACTCCGCTCATGGCGGCATCTGCGCATGGTCATCTTGATTTTGTAAAACATTTAGTAGCCAACAGCGCGGACGCAAACAAAAAACTTCTCGGTGATGGATCTGCTTTACTGGTCGCATCAAGGCAAGGAAATCTTGAAATAGTAAAGTATTTGATTGCGCAAGGAGCGGATGTCAACGCGCAGATCAGGGGTGATGGGACACCTCTTATATGCGCTGTGAGGAACGATCATTTTGAGGTCGCAAAAGTTTTATTGGAAAATGGCGCCGACCCCTACTTAATTTCTCCGGGGGACGAGTATGCAATGTATCATGCGCGCATGTCCAATAACAAGTCACTCATCAGCCTTTTGAAAAAATATGAGAACCAGAAGTGATCAGATAAAATCCTGTCGGAACTCTAACCTTTATCATTAGACCATGATCAACAACTACCTCACGTTTGCTTGGCGGTCCCTGCGCAAAAACAGGGGTTATTCGCTCATCAACATACTTGGCCTTGTTATCGGTATTGCATCCAGTTGTATGCTGTATGTGTATGTAAGCCATGAACTTTCCTTTGACACCTTCCATGTAAAATCAGATCGCATTTTCAGAATACTGACGATTGATAAACGCGATCCTGAAAAAGTCAGACGGTATGGGGTAGCGTCAGCTCCATTGGGGCCAGAGCTTGTTAACAGCTATCCGCAGGTGCTGGAAATGGTGCGATTGCATCGTTTTGTCGGACAAGTAGTCTTTGAGTTAAACGGAGATAATTTCCAGGAGCGCAATTGGTATTCTGCCGATGCGAACTTTTTTGAGGTCTTCGATTTTAAATTTTTAATGGGCGACAAAGTTACAGCGTTGAAGAAGCCCTTTTCGCTGGTTTTGACGGAGTCCATGTCAAAGAAATATTTTGGAAAGAAAAACCCCATTGGTGAATTGATCGAAAAAACGAGTTTTGGGCCTGTGACTGTGACTGGTGTTATCGAAGACCAACCTGAAAATTCCCACCTTCAATTTGATATGCTGTTCTCGCAAGTCAGAACAGATGACGAATGGAAAATAAACCTTAACAATTGGGCAGATTTCGGCGCCTTTACCTACATAGTATTAAACGACGCAAAGTCGAGTTCAAACCTTCGTAATGAACTTCCTGCATTTGAAAAAAAGTGGCTTGATAAATTTGCCGGTGGTATTGGCATTGAGCTCCAGGCCATGGAAGATATTTACCTTAAGTCGGAAGATATTGAAGAAGGGACAGAATCTCGTCACGGCCGGATATCTGATATTTACATATTTTCTTCAATAGGTTTGTTCCTCCTACTGATCGCATGTGTTAACTACATAAACCTGTCAACTTCAAAAGCAATTGTCCGATCGCGGGAAGTTGGTGTGCGTAAGGCCGTTGGCGCAACAAAAGGGCAACTCATTGTCCAGTTCTTAATAGAATCGTTTATTATCACCGTACTTTCTGCAATGATCGCCATTGTTGTGATGGATTTATTATTTCCCTACTTCAACCAGATAACGGGAAAGCAATTTGATGTCACGTGGGGTAATCTGCAATGCTATATCACCCCGCTAATCACCATCGCAATAGCCATCGGACTTCTATCGGGCGCTTATCCCGCGTTTTATCTGGCAAAGCTTGAACCGAGCTCTTCGCTGCGCGGCCGGGAGGTGAGTGGAAGAGGCGCGATTGGTTTGCGGACAACGCTCGTCGTGTTTCAATTTGTCTTAACCATTATTATGATCGTCTCGACCGTGGTAATTGGACGGCAGTTGCACTTCATTTCCACCAAAGATATTGGCTTTGACAGACAGCGATTAATGGTTATTGACATAAACAGCGGCGATGTGCGGAGCCAATTCCGGACCATCAAGGACGAATATTCAAAAATTCCTGGCGTTGAGCACGTTTCGGTTTCCACCCGGGTGCCTGGTGATTGGAAAAACATCCGTCAGTTATACGTGACCCAACCGGCCACCCAGCGTGTAGCAGATTCAATTCAAATCTATTTTATGGGTTTCGATGAGGATATGCTCACAACTTATCAAATCGATCTTAAGCAGGGCAGAAACCTTTCATCCCATAGCTCTAAGGATTCTACAAACATATTGTTGAATGAGTCCGCAGTAAACGCTCTGGGACTTGCCGAGCCGATAGGCGCGGCGGTTAAAATTCGCTCGGGTGGAGGTGAAGTAAAGATGACCGTCATCGGAGTTGTTAAAGATTTCAATTTCCAGTCCCTTCACCAAAAGGTCGCACCGATCATTATCGGTTCCTGGAACACCCAGTTTCAGTACATCGATTATTTTACGTTGAAGATCACGGGCAATGTGGAAGAAGTTATTAAAGCAGTCTCACATACTCATGAGAAATTCGATCAAAGGACACCCATTGAATACCACTTTCTTGATCAACAATTAGAATCATATTACGCAGATGAAAAACGCTCAGGCCTTATCTTCAGAACGGGCGGTGCATTAAGTATTTTCGTCGCCTCCCTCGGTCTACTCGGTCTGGCAACGTATAACATCCAACGGAGAGAAAAAGAGCTGGGTATCCGAAAAGTATTAGGAGCGAGCGGCGTGAATTTGTTCTTGCTTCTTTCATCTTCCTTTGCGAAACAGGTGGGCATCGCCTTTTTAATTGCAACACCGGTGGCATGGTACATAATGAAAGAGTGGCTAAAGGTATTTGAGTACAGGATATCGTTGCATCCTGGAATTTTTCTTTTATCAGGAATGATAGCATTGTTAATTGCCTTTGTCACGATAGGTTACCGGACATTCAATGCAACACGTAAGAATCCAATAAATTCGCTGAGGCAGGAATAGGATAAAATTAATTGATTCCCTGTCAATGCACACTATTTCTCTAGCACGGCCAGACGATGCCTAGTTTGCATTTTTGTAAATTTGGTGGTCCAAACGTTTGTACAATGACGAGAAATTCCGGTTTTGTAGTCCTTCATCTTCCAGCCACATTCGCTATGCAATGTTGCGTGGTGATGTTATTGATCTCATGTTCATCGCCATCTTCCCGAGAAGGATCAAGAAGCGCAAATCTGTCGGGCATGATACATATTCCAGGCGGAGAATTTATCATGGGAACAGATGAAGAAGAAAGCTATGACCATGAGAAGCCAGCGCATGCTGTAAGAGTGAAACCATTTTTAATCGACGCAACAGAGGTTACTAATAATCAATTCAGCGAGTTCATTGAAGCGACAGGATACGTCACCGTCGCTGAAAAGAAACCTTCCTGGGAGCAGCTCAAACAGCAGGTTCCCCCCGGCACACCAGCGCCGCATGATAGTCTCCTGGTGCCTGGCTCCCTTGTTTTTTATCCGCCTAGTGAACCCGTTATGCTCAACGATTATTCCCAATGGTGGAAATGGGTGAAAAGTGCCAGTTGGCGGCATCCCCATGGTCCAGTCAGCACATTGCAAGGAAAAGGGAATCATCCTGTCGTACACATTGCCTACGAAGATGCTCTTGCGTACTGCGATTGGGTCAAAAAAAGATTGCCTACCGAGGCTGAGTGGGAATTCGCTTCACAAGATGTTGACGTAAAAAAGACGCGGTATAGTTGGGGAGAGGAATACGCGCCACAAGGAAAGATGATGGCTAATACTTTTCAGGGAAGTTTTCCCATTCGCGATTTGAAAGAAGATGGATTCGGCGATACATCGCCTGTAAAATCATTTCCCCCCAATAGGTTTGGAGTCTACGACATGATTGGAAACGTATGGGAATGGACGAGTGACTGGTACGACGTTGATTATTTCAAAGCATTATCAAAGTCCGCCATCGTTGATAATCCAAAAGGCCCAGACAAATCAAACGACCCGCTTGAGCCTTACGCCTCCAAACGCGTTACGAAGGGCGGCTCATTCCTATGTGCTTCAAATTACTGTACAAACTACCGGCCTACGGCACGCCAGGGGACTGCCTTCGATAGCGGCCAGTCACACCTTGGATTTCGTTGTGTGAAGGATGTGGAGTGAGAGTTTTTAAAGCTTACTTTTTGGTTCAAAATTTTTCCGTTAAACTTCCTCTTTGTGTATATTGCGCCTATACCAGCAGTTGAAAGATTGAATGTTCCCACTTAACACAAACTTCCAGCGTTGAAATGATGAACGTTTCACGCCTTGTTTTTATCCACGACTTTTTTCGTGTGTTACAAAACACTCGGGCAAATTCTTATAAAATCTTACCACGCCGGCACCGTAAAAAAACTCAATCATGATTAACGAGATAAAAAATAAGTCAAAAAATCTGGTCAGAAAAATCGCATCCTTCACAAAGAAAGCCGCGACCGCTCAAATTGATCAGGTGATGCTCTTTAATCAGTATCGAATGATGAAAAAAATATTAGACCCGAGCGAGATGCCGTCTTTAAAAGACGTTGGGTTTAAGGTGTATTCAGAATTCGAAGAAGATGGTATTTTGCTTTACATATTTTCTGTTGTCGGAACAACCAACAAGCGAGTTGTAGAGATCTGCGTTGGCGATGGTATTGAGTGTATGGCAGCAAATCTGATCGTTAATCATGGCTGGGAGGGTTTGTTGTTTGATGGTAATAAAAAACAAGTTGAAGCAGGAATAGATTTTTATGCTTCGCATCCACTAACGCTTTATCACCCTCCGATTTTTAAGCATGCGTGGATTACGAAAGACAATGTTAATGAACTCATTGGTGGAAGCGGTTTTATTGGAGAAATCGATCTACTAAGTGTGGATATGGATGGAAATGACTACTATATCATGGAGGCCATTCACATTGTAAAGCCTCGCGTCATTATTTGTGAAACACACAATATCATTCCAAGTGACTTAGCATTGACTATTCCGTACAAAGCTGATTTCAATCGATCGACGGATTTACATCGGGAGTTTATGAGTGTTTCCCTTTTAGGCATGCAAAAGCTTTTAAATAGGAAAGGGTATCGTTTGATAGGCTCACATCGCCATGGCTTTAATGCAATCTTTATGCTTAATGAGATTGGCAGAGATTACTTTCCGGAGGTTTCCATTCAAAGCGTTCATGACAATCCGTATACGAAATTAAGGACGCAAACCGCATGGAAAGAAGTTAAAGACTTACCGTGGGTTCAGATTTGATTTTTAACGGTGTTAAAAGCGAAAGTATCCTTCAACGTCTTGCGGATCTATTTCCCGCATTGAAACCTATTCTATGATAATCAGCGCAACATTTTACATGCGCCGTGCCAAGGCATGCAACCGAGGGCTGATCCTAGCCTCAAACGGTCGGGGCGATTGATGGCTACGATGCATTATCCAAATTCTATACCTTTGGGTTCGACTGGCATTCTGATCATTACGTTGGTGGATGCTGCACCAGACGACCGCTGACACCGTAGTATTGTGGGACTACCACGGATCGCAAGTGGGAATACCGCAGTAAAAGTCACGGTACCGTCTCAACTTCTGGCATACCAATCTAAGCGCGCTGGATTTATTTCACCAATTCCATATCCATTATTCTATCAAACGACGGTTGAATGACCCAATTACCTTGCTTATCGATCATACCCCATTTGCCATTTTGCTTAGCTGCAGCGTAACCATTTTTGAAAGCACGGCTGCCTTCAAACTGAGGCTTGATAACCCATTCACCTTTGCTGTTGTAGAAGCCCACCTTACCTCCCTTTTTTCCCTCTGCAAGGCCGTCGGAAAAATCACCCCATAACTCTGTGTCAACCTTGATAACTTCTCCGCTCTTATTAACATATCCCCAGGCATCGCTAGTCTTGACTCTTGCCAATCCAGTTGAAGAATCAAATTCTTTCCCAACGGAAAATTGTGGTTTGATAACCCATTCACCAGTTTTGTTGATGTATCCGACTTTATCATCGCCTGTCTTTGCCCAGGCGAGTCCATCAACAAAATAGCCCACGCTTTCAAACTGAGGTTTCACGACAACTTTTCCACTGGCATCGATGTATCCGAATTTCTTGTCGGAGGCTCTTACAGGTGCCAGGCCTTCGGAAAATTCCTTTACATCTAAAACCCCTGAACCCTCAACGGGGGATTCTTCGCCACTAGTGTTAAGGACGACGAAATTTTTGTTTAAGGTAGCGATCGCATGATTATCGCTAAACCCGGTTACGTGATCGTACTTGGCAGGGACGGCTAACTTACCCTCCACATTTAAATAACCCCACTTCTCTCCCTGGCGAATAGGTATTAAGCCGTTGTTAAATCCCTCAAGGTCGAACCTAAAGCGATCGATTAATTTGAAGTCCTTTATTTCGGTGTTTATTTTCTCGCCTTTTGTATTGATGAAGTAGTACTGTCTTGTCTTTGTATCATAAATCGCAGCAAGTCCGTCGGACGAGAACTTGTGACATTTCTCAAATTGTGGTTTGATGACCATTTCACCTTTCTCATTTGCATATCCCCAGGTTTTACTATCAACAGGTTTTACCTGTGTCAGATACTCCTGCGAAAATACTGCGGTGGTTAGAAAAAAAACTGCGGCAAGGCTTGCTATGATTTTCATTTGTAATTGGTTTATGGGAATATAGTTTGGTCAAGTGTCATTCCATTACCAAAATTCCGACAGCGAGATATTCTTAGATATCCCTTTTAAGCTATTCATAAGACAGTAGTCCTTGTGACCGGGTTTCTGCTTTTACTTTAGAATGCTAACGAGAGATCGGTACAATGGTTGAATCTTTTTCAAGATATTGCGTTTCTCCTAACCGATCAACCAGATTGTTGGAGAGTTTACTATGTCTCAAAGAAGATGCACGAAATTGTCAAAATCCCTGGGGCTTGATTTGCGAATTGATTTAAACAATCCGAACTGAATTTGGAAATTTTCTGCCGGGAGGCATGGTTACGGCCGAGGATACTCCGCCCTCACGATTGGACCTGGTTAGTCGAGGCACTCCTCTTCACGATAGGACACGATGACGGCAGAGACACTCCTCCTTTGCGTGAGACAGCGCTATGACGAGACACTGTGGACCGTGTCCGCCGTAGCCTGCCGATTGAGTTCGAAAAATGTGATAGGTAATAAAAGGCGAAGCCCGCCTTCGCACTGAGACAGTGCTACGGCGGGCGAAGGTGGAGCCGGAGAGAATCGAACTCCGTTTTGTAAGGTGGTGATATTGAAGATGATGTAAGTCATATGACAATTAGCGCACCGAATAGCGAACCAACTTCGACAGATTAAATAGTAATACCGTAAGATAGACAACACGCCATAATTTTTAAGATGATTTGAGAGATTTGTATGCTAAGGGTGGCACATCCGTCACAAATTTGGACGAATTTCGGGAGGTGCATGCGCCACGAACTTAGCTGAAATACGGACAGGCCTGGTGCTTAGATGAGATATTGTCTTAGCCCCTTAAAATCTGCACGGAATCTTAAGGGGCTAAGACAAAAACGCTGAAAGGTTAAATAAATAACATATCGGTTATATCCGACTTTAATCCAAATCGACGTGCAACCCCAATGCATGAAGTTGCAATGAGTCGAACTATCCCTTAGCTTATGCAACATAAGTTTTTCCACAAAAAAGACTCAGAATTGCCTCAGATAGCTGACCTTACAAATCAATGATTGATTCTGTGCCGGCGTGTTCAACAAACTCGATTCATTAAATACCAAATATAAAAAGCTTAGCGGGGCAAACTGCCAGCTTCCGCGGACGTTCCAACGACCCTGGTCATCGTATGAGTTATATTGATAAAAAACCGATGCCTGGATATTGGGATTATACGCCAGGCGCAGACCTGCAGTGACTAGCGAGGTTTGAAGATTCTCAGATTCTGTGCCTATCGCTTTTAAATCATTGTATTGATAGTCGACCGTGAATGCAATATTAGGAATCGGCGCAATGCGAATTCCAGCAGTAGTAGTTTGTAATTTACCACTGTAATATTCGCCGAATTCGAAACTTCCGCTCACAGAATATTTTCGCGACTGGTCCGAATTATAGGTGAAGCGATGACGGGTGTAATAGTAAGCTCGCTGCGCAACCGGAAGTCCCAGCAAAGAAAAATCGAAATTAATTTGTTGCCAGGTCGGCGTAATGGCATATTCAAAAAACGTTCCGTCCTGGAAGAAAATGTATATTGGGAAAAGATATATATCTGCTTGTTGCAGTCTGAGATCGTTGGCGTTTTGATAATAGTTGACGAAAACGCCGGGATCCCATCGCCTTATGAATTTCCATTTCTTAGGGCGCCAAATATGATATACTCCGGGATTATGATGTATAGTATTTGTAGCGAAAGTAAAGCCCATCCCGGGGACATATTTTTTATCAATGTATTTTGTCGACCAGCCGTAATACCACTTCGGAAGAAAACGCCCGGCATAAAAATTACCGGCAAACCCGATCGTATCATTGGAGTTGTCGCGAGATGCGGTGGCCAGATATTGAATGGTCCACGAATCATCCGGCCTGATGAAGCCATCCACCGTTGCAGTTGTATTATTTCTCAGCATGAATCCCTTTTCTGAATTCGCTTCGTCCGTCCGCTGCGTCAGCATGAATCCGATATTGTTTTGCTTGCCGTAATTTTTAAGGTAGCGCAACACTCCAAAGTTTGCTGCCCCCTGGTAATTCGTTTGCTGTTGATGCACATAAAGACCCGCTATGGAACGATCGGTTGTGCGATCTGTATAACGTACACCTGCGTCTATTCTAACCGGGTCTGCATTGTATTGTGAATTCGACAGACCGATAGTACGACTGAAGAACGGCTTGAGCCCGTCAACGTCTGCCCCGGCATACACACCCGAATTTTCCAGGAAAAATTGCCTTCGCTCGGGGAAAAATACGTTGAAACGCGTGAGGTTATTTACAGCCCTGTCTACGTCGGCTTGAGCAAAATCCGTATTGAATGTTACGTCAAGGACACTATGAGTATTCAGCGCCCACTTGATTTCTCCCCCTGCTTTGAAAGAATGGTTCGTGGTTTCCTCTTCGTTCGCATCGGTAGACCTTGAATATTGATAAAGCCCATACGGCTGGACACGAATGTTGGTAGAAGGTTTCGGTAATTTCAGGCCCTTTAGCTGAGCAGCGTAGGTCATCCTGTAAGGTGAATAGGCCTGGGGCACTTTTGGAAAGACTGTTACTTCATAATCCCTTCGCGCCATTCGCGCAAAGGTTATGCCCCAGGAAACAGAGTCAACGTTCGAAACTTTTTCATATCGCAATGATTTAAATGGTATTGCGAACTCGGCGTAATAGCCACTATCGGTCATGTGGGTTCGCACGCGCCATAGTGCATCCCAATCCATGTCCTTAAAGCTGTCATCGAAAATCTGTAAGTCACGTTGTGTACCCAGGGGTGTTGTTTGAAAGGTTACACAATAGCGTTTAAGGTTTTGTGGGTCCAGCTGAATGTAGAACACATCGTTCTCTCCATACTGAAAATCCCTTCTATAGTCCTGCACACGCATACCCTTACGACCAAGGCTATCCTTGCAGAATATTCCGAAGTATAAATTTTTTTCATCGTAGACGACCTGTACAAAGGTTTCATATAGATATTTTCCACCTTGTCGCGGTTCCATTCGGAAAAAGTCTTTAACAACAGGAGCTTTCTGCCAAACCGACTCGGTGAGCTTACCATCGAGAACTATCGGTTCGTCCGCTTCAATAGCCTGAAATGAGGGCGGACGGCTTGGCGGATCAAACGAATCTTGTGACTGACCCCAACTGCAAAGATTAGTGGTAACGAGCAAAAATGAGAGTAAAAAATTTCTCATTTAAAAACCTGGTTTAAGAAAACTTGTACGCGCCATGGGGTGACTTGAAATTGGGCCGAGAACAACCTAACCGAAATTCGTCTTTGTCGGACTTAATCAGCCTTGGTTGACTCAGCCCAATGGCACTATACTATTGAACATTAATGGAGAATTCTATATCAAGATCTGTTTCGCCTGTTGACGATGAAGAGATAGCACTCTTTATGTCGGGCTGGTGTTTTAGCACGACCTGAAAGGTTCCGGACGTGGGAGCCGCTGCGGCCGTCCAGGTTGTTTCAAGTCCTAATGGAAGACCGTTTTCATCTTCATCCGCATAGTTGACGTCATCATTGCGCGCATCAATATTTCCATCGCCCGTTGGATCACTGAATACGTTGTTAGTCCATCCGAAAAAGAACATGTGCTCGCTGCCTTCCTCCTTCACTTCCGCGGTGATATCGTATCCAGCTGAGGAAGGCGATGCCAATCCATTGATGAGGTTAATTGTTAAAGTATAACTTTTATTTACGGCCAGGTTTATCGGCCCATCAACCTGTAGATCCTGCACGCCTTCTCCGTCAGGATCCGTAGCGGTAACTGTCACGGCAGCACCCCCTGCAGCAGGCGTAAAAGTCAGCGTCACCTTCGTGATCAGTTCAGGTGTATCCTCTTTCTTAGGGTCATCATCATCGTCACAACCGGAGAGTAAACCCGCTAAGGCTAGCGAACATACCGCACACGTCATTTTCAAAAAGTGCAAGTTTCTAAGTTGATTAATTTTCATAGTCATATAGGTAAATTTTGAGTTGAGAAATACATTAAAAGGTAAGGGACCGGGAATTTGTATGTCGATTATACGCAACGACATCCAGGTTGCCCTAGTGCGACATGCGGATCTTCAAAGCGATACCGTCGGTTAGCTTTTGTAAAGACATTAAACAGATAGCCTGGAGCTGGAAGGTTTGCCTGCCGTCAGTGCGAAGATGGTCTTCTAAAATAACATTTTTGCCGGGGGCGCTCGGGAGGGCAAAAGAGTCGAATGAACCGGCAAATTTGGGAACGCTAAACCTGCGTACTGGCTGTCAACTATCTTGGCAAATTCGTGTGGTGAATCAGCAAATGTCAGGTACTCATTATGAACTATTGAACTACAAAGGCTGCACTTTTCCACGTTTGTAATGTGGAGCTTGTGTTCGCAGCTACTTTCCTTTTCATCGTGATAGATGGTGCGGTGACAAGGGTCCTTTTCATGCGCAGCGGAGTGGATAAGAGCATATTTGTCTGCATGAAACGCTTCGTGAAGCAGCTGAACCTGTATAAAGCCGATTGCATATGCAGACAGCAGAAGAATAGCAACGAAAGCCCTGATATTCCTCACGCAGCGATAGACACCGATTTTGTCTTTCTCCGATATTGCTACTGTCTTAATCACAATGAAACAAAAATAGCAGGTAATTCGAGCATATGCAACCTTATTGCATTTATGTATTGGAATACTAGTTCGCCGCCGCATATCGCCCAGCCAGTGGGTTCAAATAAGCGGCGCACGATTGGATACGCCGGCGTAACCTAATTACCCTCAAGGACGCAGCGAAATCCCAATGAGCCGGTCCAAAGTTTATCTTTTTCAAAATAGCCTCTTTCACTGCATCGGAGTTGGCTGGGATAGTAGCACCATGCCCCACCCTTTACGATCCGAACATCGTGTTTTAAAAACACTGAATCAATAATGGACTCGCTATAACCTTTAAAGAATCTCGTGTCGGTCCACTCCCATACATTGCCCGCCATGTCATACAGGCCGAAACCATTTGGCGGGAATGACGCGACCGGCGCAATCGATGCAAAACCATCGTCATAGTCAGCAATGAACTCCATCGACGGAAACAGATCATGTGTTCGCATATCTGAACCGTTGACAAGGCTTACATTTTGTTTGACCGGTGGCCATAATGTTCCCCATGGATATTTAGCATTCTCCAATCCGCCGCGCGCAGCAAATTCCCATTCCTTTTCTGTCGGCAACCGACCACCAGCCCACTTACAATAACAAATAGCATCATTATAACTTACCTGCGTTACGGGGAAATCATCCTGAACCTTTACTTTTTTTTCAGTTGGATACTCCCAGTGAACTCCGTTAACCCATTGCCAATTAAGTACGTCGTTATACACACGGCCCTTTTGCGTTTTCACACTTTCAGGCAAATATCCTGTTGATTTCACGAAAGTCCGAAAGGCCTTTACGGTAACTTCGGTCGTGGAGATATAGAATGCCTGGTCAATTATTTCCAGATGCTGATCTTTTTCTATTGCATCGCAAGAAGAATCCCCCGCTACACACCCCATCAAAAAACTTCCTGCATCAATTCGTTGATAGGTCAGGCCATCCTTTCCATTTGTAAGGGTGATATTCGAAACGATGCTAATGTAACTTCCGACCATGAGAGAAATCACGAGCGCCAGCACAGGTATCATCCCGATCGAGAATAGCTTTTTTTTAAAAAACATACGCCTTTGGTGCTTACCATTAGTCATAGCGCGCGTCATATTGATTGGATTAACATCGCCATAATTCTATCGATCGCTCAGCTTCATTTCCGGCCGGCTTGCTGACCGAACCGTCGCCCAGTGATGCCCGTAAACAATAAAGTAAATATTATCAGTGGCAGCAGTAATTGAGCCCAGGTAACAGAGGTATCACCCTCAAAGTATTCTTCCTTCCAAACCCTCCAGTCTTCTGAGGTTGACGCGTCACCTTCAAATATTTTGGGATAAAAATGTAGCCTTATCTTTTCGTGGAAAGCTGTTGCCGCCTCTAGAAAATGAAGATGATTCTCCATATCGGACTTCGCCAGCGTGTTCAACTGGAGTTGTAAATGAAGCGGAGGTACAAATCTCGATATCTTCCGGGTAGCAACGTTCCGTTCTTCAAGCCTCTTCTTTAACGCCTTTGAATAAACAGCCGACTCATCGTCACCCATTTGTTGCATCGCGTAATAGACGGGCCAACTAAAATCAGTGTCTGGTATGGTGTAGTGCCTGAATTGCGGATAGTGCACAAAAAATTTGTCCATTGTCGGACCATGGTCCATGTCCCATTTTTCATGATATGCTTTGCGCTGTTTAACGGTCACTTCCAATGCTTCAGGCACAGGATACTTATTTTCGAGATAATTATTAATCAGCCCAGGCAATACGATCAATAGCAATAGATAGAAGGAGAGCAATATCAGTGCGTTGAAACTTGAGCTCTTTTGAAAAGAAATCACGCAAAAACAAAAGCTGAACCACATCAGAATATAAAGCAGACCACCGGAGACGAATTTCCAGAAAAATACGCCGAAGCCGGCATGCAATATGATGCTTGCGATAAATGATAGCAGCGCGAAGAGCGCGCTTACCAATAAAACCCTCACACTTAATAACAGAAGCAATACCCCGCCAGCATTTCTACTTTGTATCAAGACGAGGTTCCAGGTGCCGGACTCCTGTTCTTCCGAAAGTAAACTATAAGTGAAGGCGACTATCAATAGGGGGAATAGAAATATGAGCACGAAGCTGAAATCGATGTTGCCGATCATCTGATTATAGGGGTTGCTGAGATCAGCATCATATTTCTGCGATTCAATGTTGCGGATCGTTAACGCCATTATTGTAGGATTTACATCCCGCTGCCCGATAGAAAAGCCGCCAATCGGCGATGGTGCATTAACAAGTGCAAACTTTGCATAGTACAGCATGTAGCCGATCTCATCTTTGAAATTTTGAGCATGACGGTGAAGTTGGTGCTGTTGAAGTTGCGCAGCTTCCTGAATGCTCTCGTTTTGCCTCTCATTAAATTGCCTCCCCACCAGGATCGCCATTAGCGAAACCAGAAGTAATAGAGGTAAACCAAGCTTAACCACTCCCGCGCGGAGAAAATTAATCCATATCAATCGCATCATAGTACCGAAAGTTTTTTTGTAAAGGCGTACGCACACAACACCACCAGCAGGGACCAGCAAAAAAACGAAAGGATGGAGATGCCTTCCGTTTTAAATACTTCAGCAACGCCGCCCGAACGGTATTCAAATTTCTTTACTTCCCCCCATCGTCCGTGATCGGATACCAGCGCTTTGCCATCGGTGCTTTCGTCATCATTGCCGATATCATTCATATGATAGTCGTTCATCTTCGACACGAACGCATAGCGGTAGTTTTCGGCTTGCCTTTGAAAATCCAAATAAGAGGAGTAGTCCGTATTCGACAATGACATCGAAATATTCTTGATTGCCATAAAAGGGTTGATGAGTCCCATGGATTTTGAGAGCGCATTCTGTTTGTCATATAATGCCAACAACTTATTGTAATGTTGCTGGTAGATAGTAGCGCTTATCCGTTCGCCTTCCTGAATCTGAAACCCGCCATAGTTAAAAGGTAACTGCGTAATGGAGTCTGCATGGTGAGCATTGAGCACAGAATCCTTCAACGCTTTGTAATGCGAATCATTCGGGTTATGACTATCGCCTTCCTTCATAATATCATCTTCGATGCTTTTAGTGAAAGCGGCCTTTGACGGCGTTTGGTAAAACAGTGTTCCCAGCGATTGCACCGACCGTGGAAGCACAATGGCAAAAACGAGCCAGACACCTATCAGTGTAACCAGCGAAGACTTTGAATTTTTACTCCACGCAGAGATCAGCACCGTGATAAAACTGCATAGCCCCAAGTAGATAAGGTAAAAGAGCGCCAGCAGCGCGATCCTCACACCATCATCAAAACTAAATTGTACGTGCAGTGCAAACAGTGAGATAGCGATGAAAGCGAGCAATAATGGGAACAGAAAAGCCAACACAATAGCCATTAAGCCGAGGCTCTTACCCATGATCAACACTTTCCAGTTTGTCCCCTGGCTGAAAAGTATTTTCAGCGTGCCATTTTCCCGATCATTTGAAACCGTGTCAAAGCCGATAAAAAAGATGAACAGTGGAAGCAGCACTTGTAAAACCATGGATACACTGATTTCACCAAACCGTAGCAGACCGGACGACAAACCAGCGTTCGAAAAATTGGCCGTATTCTGCACATGGGCTTCCAGGTAAATGGAATTTCCCATGAAGCTCTCCAGGCCATGATCGAATATACTCAGAGCGGATTTCTGCCGGAACGCAAAATGACCGTAATGCGCCATGCGATGCGGGTGCTTGTCAGGGTTGTTCACAAAATCCTGATAAGCTTTGTGTTGATACTTCGCTGTGATATGATTTTGAATAACATATTTTTCCCAGCCGCTGAAGATCGCGAATACAAGTACTGCGCACACCACAAACATTAGCACGTAAATCACCTTTGACGAAAAAGCATTATTCCAAAAATGCCGCGCCAGTAATAGAATCAAATCGGACTTCATTTCGTTAAAAGTTATAGGAAACAGGAAGCATATTTAATAGCGCACTGCATTGCACACATTCATACCAACTAAATGGTTTCGAGATAGAGTTGTTGTAGTTCATTAGCATTAACCTGGCTCGTATTCATTTCATGCACCAGTTTGCCGCTTTTCATTATGCCTATTCGAGTGCCGACGTTCACTGCGTTGAAGATGTCGTGCGTGGCCATGAAAATCGATTTGCCGTCTCTCGCCAATTGTTTGCAGATGGCGGTGAATTCAGCCGTCGCCTTGGGGTCAAGTCCTGACGTTGGTTCATCCATGAAAATGACGTCGGCATTCTTGGAAAGCGCAATCGCGATGCCGACCTTTTGTCGCATACCCTTCGAATATGTGGATAATCGTTTGGCATGCGCTTCCTCCTGAAGTCCGGCTTTCGAGAGAAAAGCAATGAGCTCATCTTGCCGATACGAGAACCCCGCAAGCCTGCTGAAGAAATCCAGGTTCTCGATACCAGACAGGTTGCCATAGAGTTGCACAACTTCAGGGATGTACGCGATCATTCCTTTTGTTTCAGTATCGTTCGCTTTCACTTCAACATCATTGATCAAGGCGTTGCCGCCTGATGCTTCAATGAAGCCCAGGAAGATGTTGATCGTGGTTGTTTTACCAGCGCCATTCTGACCAAGCAGGCAGAAAACTTCGCCGCGGTTCACTTCAAACGAAACGCCATTGAGTGCAACATGGCCGTTGTAATTTTTGGTTAGATTGATTGCTTTGAGCATAATTTTTTTAAATAAGTGATTGAATCAAACGTTAAGGCGATTTTTAAATTTGGTATTGGCCCACCGGAAGAGCAGCAGAATTATAACTATAAATGACATGAGATGAATTAAAACCCACACCGGTACATGTTGAAATGAAGCCTGCTTCTGTACAGGAAGCTTTTTAAAGTCAGACTCCGATAATTTCCGGTCGAAAAATATTGCAGGAAAAAGAGCATCATGAAACGCCTGGTGAAAATCCATCATGCCCCATATAAACCGATGGTTCGCTTCGGCATCGTTGTGGGCTAATCCCGCAAAGATCCCATCCATTGCAGCAGCTGGATTAATGAACCCACTGGCATTGGTCAGTCTTTGTCGTTTTTCTATGTTGTCGAAATATTGCCTGACAACCACCTTATTACTATCATCCAATAATTCATGATAAGCACAATAGACGGTAAAGCTGAAGCCCTTACTTTTGGGCGTAACGGTGGCATGTCTGTATTGCGGTCTCAGAACACCTATCTGCCTGATGGTTTTTATTCCAAATGCGTCATCTTCAAATTTGGAGCCCTGTGGTCTCCGCGACATCCGGCTTACTACGGTATTGTCTACCGCAACCGTTTTTTCAATAATGGCGGTCGTCAATGCTGGCGACACAATACAAATGAGCACCCACAGCACGCCACTATATAGTGCACTGGCACTGGTGTTGAGCGATAGCGCGTTGATCAGGAACAACACAGACATCCACAAAGTCAGGTAGATGGTGGCTCCGGTGAAAAAAATAAAGTCATTCAACGTGGGTGGTTGACTGAAAGAAACGTAGTTGATTACAAGTCCACTTAACCAGACAACAATAAGTAATACACCCGTGACGCTTGCTACCAGGACAATTTTTGACGTAACCCATCGCTTCTGACTTACTCCCTGGCTGTTGATGAGACGCCAGTTACCATTATCCAATTCTGAAGAGAGGATATTGAAGCTCAATACAATAATAAATAACGGAAGCAGAAGAACAACCCAAAAGCTTACATCGAAATGCCCCGCCAGTGCTCTTAACGGATTCGTGATTTCATTTTGTTTAAATAGCTGCATGAAGAAACTCTCCAGCTTCACAGTGTAGTAGTAGGGAAATACGTCCCCCTGACCGATAGCAAAGAGTGCAGTAGTGTTTGGTATTTTGTACGCGGGAAGAATAGTATACCAGTTGGCGAGGATAAGGGTCGTCACCTTTTGATAGGCTTCCTTCCCTGCAACTGTTGTGGTATCAGCGTGAAATCCTTTGACCATTTCATTAATCGCCCCGACTTTCTCATCACGGAATGCATTAATCGTAGCGATCTGCTTTCCCTTAAAAGCGAAACCCTGATATAGACCATATAAGCCTGTTACGAAGAACACAAAAAGAAGAAGCCAATGCGTCTTTTGTTTTACAAAAAGCCAGTACTGCATCTTCACCAATTTGGAAAAAAGTATTTGATCTCTCATCGCGACGTTTTAATTATAAACAGGCTTTCGTCCAATCGTCATGAGCGCCAGGGATAGGCCCACGGTCCACAGCAACAGCATTCCATTTTCAATAAGCACATGGGGGAGCGACCAGGACAATCCATGATTTTCGATTTGTAGGTCCTGGATTGCGGAATATTTATCGGATTTCACGCGATAGGTATCAAACGTTCCGTACGCGGAGTTGTTCATCATATCGTTGTTCATATCCTGAACAAAACCTCTTCGGTATTGCTCGGCCTGCTGCTGGAAATCAATTTCAGATTCCAGGCTTGCATTGGAGGCGGCCATCGACAAATTGCGAACCGCGATGTAAGGACTTAAGAAAGAAAACCACGATTGAACGGCCTTTTGTTTTTGCAGGGCTTGAAAAATTGTATTGAAATGCACATCATAAACCTTACTGCTATATTCCTCACTTTGCTGCATGATGTATCCTTCGAAGTTGAATGGCAGTTTTGTAACGCTATCAACTTTGTATTGCGCCAGCAATTCTTTCTCGACACGCTGTGCACGATCACTCCTGGAATCGTGGCCATCCAGCCCCTTTTCGATATCATCGGCAACGTGCTTCTTGAATTCATAGTTTGTTGCCAGACCAAATACATTTTCAGCGACGTTGGCGGATATACGCGGCATCAGAATGGTGGAGAACATCCAGATCAGCAACAACGCCGAAATGGAACTTCCAATGTTTTCGATTTTCGCTGAAATAAAAATACCGATCATGCTCCAGCAGAGACAGTACATCGAATAGATCACCCAGACATAGAACGCGGCAGAGAAGTCAAAGCCTCCGCCTACAGAAATTAAGGCGGCCAGAATGGTAACAATGAGGTAGACGGTTAAAAATGATTCCAGCAAAAGAAAGATCGCAAGGGTCTTCGCCAACAATATCCTTCTGAAGCTGACTTGAGAAAGCAGTAACGGCAATGTCCCTCTTTTCATTTCTCCGTTAATGGCATTGAACGAAAGCAAAATGATAAACAAAGGCAATATCACCTGGCATACCATCGCAGGACTCAACCAGCCGAACCGTATTCCAGTATCACTCTCCTGCCCCTTACTGAATAAAAATTCATTCTGACGGTGTGGTTCCATGTATACAGAGGTTCCTGTATAAATGCTCAGCCCGGGATCGAAGCAATGAAGCACAAAGGGTTTCTTATAGGCATAGTTACCAAAGTGAGCCGCCATGTGTGGGTGTTTTAGTTCTTGCGCAAGCCACTCGGCGCGTGACGCTTCCTGCGCATTCGTCCGAACCGCCGACACGCTTTCCTGGTAATCTTCCTGGTGCCATAACGCTATTATCCCGAATATGAGAAAGGCGATCATTGCCCACCGCATATGTTTATCCCGTTGCCACTGCAACCATTGGTGTCTCACTAGAACTTGTGTCATAACTGCTGCAATAGGACTAGTCAAGCTTGGTAAAACCGTTGCATGTCCCTGTTTCGAGGTCGAATTCTTTAGTAACAGCGCCATCGACGATCGCGTAGGAATAGATGGCATTGAAAGTGGCAGCCGGTACGTTAAAGAATATTTTCCCGTTGTCCCATTTGGTCATGAAGATGCTATTGCCGAAAAGTTTCGGTAGGTCGGCAGAGATCCTGCCTTCCGAAGTTTTAGCATTCAGATCAATTTTATAAATCTCGGCAGCAGCCAATGGATCAAAATTCGCATCGGTATCAAAAGGGTATGCTATCTTCTCGGAGTAACGAATGGTAAATGTCATCCCGTTGTCAAAATGAAATAAGCCGAGGCAAGGCATTCCAGTGGCCACATCGAGATTGAAAAAATAGTCGGCATCGAAATCTGTCGTCCCGTCTTTGATACGGAGTACGCCACTAGGCTTGCCGTTGCTTGCATAGCCGGTGACATATATGTCATCGTTGGCATCTTTGATCAGCG
This sequence comes from Chryseolinea sp., assembly GCA_037720155.1. Classification (GTDB taxonomy): domain Bacteria; phylum Bacteroidota; class Bacteroidia; order Cytophagales; family Cyclobacteriaceae; genus Chryseolinea. The sequence goes on from JBBJMI010000003.1 coordinate 563,630, forward strand.
AATTCGGACTGAAGGAGGAGGCAGTGCCACCATTCCACATCTCGCTACTGCGTCCATCTGCTATTAATTTCACAACGTTATTGGTGGTTGTGCTGATCACGGCAACGAAGACAGAATCAGCCAGATTTGAGAAAGTTGCGTCCTGGTAATTAACCCCCATGAAAAGGTAGTTATCCCTAATCACCATCCCCAGGTAATACACTTCTGTGGCACCGTCCATTTGCAAGCCCGTCAAATTTACAGTGGTTAAAATCTGCATGGTGGAAGGATTGAATTTTACCAGTTTGGGTACGCCACCAAAACCATTCGATGCAGCGTAAGCTTCGGTTGCACTCACAAATTCAACCGCTCCAAATGTCTTCAACCCCGGAACCGTGATGCTGCCGGTCTGCTGTGGTACGCCCGTGGCATCGAACGAATATTTCCGCAACGTTGCCGGTTCGCCGAACGTAGCAACATACACTTCCGACCCGAATTTGTACATCATCCCGCCGCCGGTTAGTTCTGCCGCCTGCGAGGTGCCCAAACTGCCTGAAGGAAATTCATTTGTTCCAAAGACATACGCGGTTTGATTGGGAAATGTACCCGATGTTGCTGTTAGGGCGTAATTCACTTTTTCTAGATTTTTTTTAACATCGTCATCACAGGAAGCAAAGCTTATCATTGCGCAGATTAGTACAGCGGTGTAGAGTTTTAGTTTCATAGAAAGTTTGATTTTTTGGCTAAGTTGTTTTTTCCTTTTTATAACTATAAAAGCGGACTTTGAAACTGCAGGACCGTCCAGGCAGTTGTACTCTGAAATTATCGTAGGACTGTGCGTTGGTAATATTGTTTACTTCGAAGGCAAAGGATAGTCCCCTGCCTCCCACCGCATAGGAAATACCTGTGTGATGCAGAAGCTGCGCGGGGATTCTGTTCTTCAGTTCTTTGGCACCATCTACTTCCCAATACAAAAAGTATTCATGTGTATAATTGGTGTTCCACCAGACCTGCAACACCGTGTTCTTTGTTAAAACGTTATTCCTTTTCCACGACACACCACCGTTCATGAACAGGTAAGGGATGTTGGGGAGTCTCGCGTTCTTATAACGGTCGTTGTTAATGCCGTTACCTTTGATTACCGACTGATTACGTAAGTCCTGGTAAGTGAAATTGGCGTTCACATTAAAAGCCGGAACAGGTCGATACTTCACACTGCCTTCAATTCCCCACACCCGTGCACTCAGCAGGTTCTGGTATTGACTTCCATTTTGTGCCGTACGCAAATAGATGATATTGGTGACATCCCGGAAGAATGTTGTCAGTCCGCCGTCGATCTCCCGGTGATTATATAATACATTCAAATTAATATTATCGCTCGTTTCAATCTGGATCCTGGGATTGGGTTTAATGAGCATCATGTCGCCCAGGGCCTCTTCCGCCTCAGGCAAACGGGCAGCATGTTCATAGGACGCTTTCATTATAAATCGTCCATTCAGGCTGTAGGAAAGTGCCGTGTTGTAGGCAAACGCATGCATCGATTCAGAACTATTTGTTTGGGTTTGCCATTCAATTTCATACCCCGACAACCGCGTGGTATAGCTCTTGATAGCGGAAGAAAACTTCAGTCTTGATTGAAAGAAGTTTCCTTCCAGTCCGAGACCAGCGATATTCTTGACAAGTGTTGAAGGTGATCCATAATAGTCGAGTCCCCCATAGAACTTTTGAGCCACGGTGTCTCGTCCCGTACGGTAGTATCGCTGAAAAGTATTGCTGAATACCAGCTTAATATTGTCTGTAAAATGATAGGCCCCAGTAATTTTTCCGTTAACTACATGGTTGTAGAGATGTAGGGCATGACCTGATGAACCGATTTCACCACCCCCATATTTCCGGTCAACGATCTTTCCTTCCCAGCTGTAAACGTTTCGCGAGGTGTCCATGAACAATCCATGAACGCGGTTGAAAGAAAGAAAGGAAGAAAGATCGAAGTGCCTGATGAGGTTTTCCTTTTGATATCGCATGCTTCCGGTGACAAGCCTTTCCTTATAAAAAGCACTTCCGTATGCTTGGGCTTGTAACAGGTTATTCTGAATTTGATCATAAAGTCCGGTGGTCAACACACTTAGGACAAGCTGATCAGCATAGGCTGTCCCTATGATTCCTGCTTGCAATTTTGCATTGTAATTTTTATAGACGTCATGAAACCGTCTTACATTTTTCACCTCTACATTCCCGACTTCATTAGGAACCTCTGCCTCGATGCGATACCCATTTTCCGCATAATTGATATTAGCCATTGCGCCCACAAAGAAGTGGTCCGACAGATACTTTCGACCCGACACATTAAGGCGGTGTGTATTAAAAGAAGCGATGGAATAGGATCCATCAACGTAGTCCTCTGTTTCCTTTCTTGTCACGATGTTGATCGCGGCGCCAAGCGCGTCTGCACCAAGGTCTACAGGCAACACACCTTTATACACTTCGATGCGCTCGATCTGTTCAACCGGATAGACGTTCAACATCTGCGTCTCACCGAGGTTATCCTGTGGCAGTCCGTCAATAAAAAATTTCACTTGCTTACCCGTGCTGCCGTTGATGAAGAAATCCGTCCTCCCCCCAAATCCCCCGGACTGCTTTATCTTAATGCCTGACACCTGCCGTAGTAAGTCAAGTGCTGTGGCGTTTGTTTTGTAAAAGGGCATCGCGTTGATCACTGCGACGTTGACGGGCTGTCCTCTCAGTCTTTCGCTCACTTCGTTCTCGCCTGTAACGGTCACTTCCTGCAATAGCTGGACTGTATCTGACGGTACCGTTGAGCCGCCGACAGGGATTTGCGCCTTAGCGGAGAGGCATGTAACAAGTAAGGGTAATAGTATAAATAGCTTCACTACTTGTTCCTTTAATTCGTTTCGGGACAGCGTTGCGGTAGTTGACTGGTATTGATCTCACGGGTAGTCGTTCATGTGACATTGCGCCGACGGCCGGTATGCAGATGTATCACGGACGCTATTACTTAAATGGTCCTTCATCAAAGCCAATGACTTTGATCCATCGCATAGGGTATGGGGCAGCATTCCTTTCAGAACGGGATGACGCAACCAGGTCGGTATAGTCAGCGATCAGTGAACGAAGTTGTTCAGGGATTAAGCAAACGGAGGTCCCCGAAGGGACTGTCGCAATTGAATACCGTAAATGACAACCGGTATTGATATAATTGCAATCGGCGAATTATGAACGGGCAATTTAAACGAGGAAGTAATAACAAATGCCTGATCATCCTGAAAGACGGAATGACAATGTTTACATTTTTCCGTCTTTACAAAATGTGCATTGTGCTGGCAGCCGTTTTCCTTTTCATGGTGGTAAATCGTTCTATGGCAGGCGTTTTCTTCATTTTGTACAGAATGCGATTCGACATCTGTATGTGCATGAAGCAACTCCTCAAGATCTGAACCGATCGTGCCACCGATATAAAGTAAAAGCAAAAAAGCAGTCACCCATGATTGAAAACCCAATCTGTGCCGTTGGCTGTTAATAAGGCTTTTAGGTTTAGCCAATTGATTGGTTATTTCTTACGCGAAAGTTAAACAACGCTTTCATCAATTGCAACAGCGTTGCATTTAAAAAATTTCAATTCGCTCAGTGCGAGGAAAGACAACAGTAGCAAAAATGGCCAACATGACGCTCAAGAAATTATTACATCTGGCTGCTATGTCGGCAATCCAATATTGTGAAGAGTTGAAATCTTATTACCAAAGAAAAATTGAATCAGGAAAAAATAAAATGAGCGTTATCAACGCTGTGCGCAACAAGTTGATAAGTCGCATTTTCTCGTGCATAAAATATAATCGACTGTATGAAAACGATTATAAATATGCCTTGCATGAATCATAGAAATCCGTACGTACCGGTCTGGTATACGGCGGTTGATTTAAAATAACGTTGGACTTTTGGGATTTGACAATGGGAGTAGTAATTGATGAAGCCGACATAACCTGCTTGACGCCAATAGCAAATGTTGAGCGTGCGCATCAGGATAGGACTATGATTACTTGTCAAATTCCGTTCTTTTTTATCATTTTTACTAATAATGTTTTTATTATTATCAATATTACTGAAGCTGATATCAGTTTTACTTGAATAAGCTCATTGACGCTGTTTTCTCAATTTTATGCTTATCCGCCTTACTCTTATCAATTTTACCTATATTGTATTAAATAATATTAATTTTACTAACACTAACATCAAAATTACTGAAATAAGCACTGCATTTTATGAACACTACTCCTGCAGGCTCGGAATGGCTCAAACGACGCTTCAACCTACTTGAATTCACCTTGACCCACAGTTCCTTCATTGGAAGCAGCAACCTGGTTGAGCTAACTTCCAGGGGAAATATAGAAGAGACTTTTGGTGCCAAGTATGGGGTGCCGAATACGCCACTCGATCAACTTGAATTTAGCCTTAAGTACGATGATGTTAGCCTCGACTTTTTCAAGGCCGTTTTCGGACATATCCCCGCGCAAGAGGTAGTGGAATATATTGAAGCATCACCAGCCGGCCGCTACCGCCGGGCCATCGGTTTTCTCTATGAATTACTGACGGGTACTACCCTAAATTTATCACGGCCGGTCTCAGGAAACTATGTCGATTTGCTCAATCCGGATCGCTATGTTACGGGCGTGATTAAAAAAGATACACGCTGGCGGATTAATAACAATTTGCTTGGTACAGAAGCATATTGCCCGATCATCCGGAAAACCAATGCATTAAACGAACTACTAGCTATCGATACAAGACAACGGGTAAGGGACTTAAAGAAACGCTATGAACCTGAGATCTTTCAACGGGTGATCAATTACCTATATAAAAAAGAAACCCGGTCATCCTACGAAATTGAGCGAGAAAAGCCTTCCCAGGATCGTATGGAAAAGTTTATCACCTTGCTCAACCGTGGAGGTACAGAACCAAATGAACGCATGGTCTCTCGTGAGCGGTTGATTACCTTGCAGAATGCAATAGTAGATCCCCGATTTAGCGCCGATCGGTATCGTGATTTTCAAAATTATGTAGGCGCATCCTTACCCAATGGCATGGAACAAATAGATTATATATGTCCACCGCCTTCCCTAGTAAGCGAATTGATGCCAGCCCTATCAGAGCTAGCGATGAAGTCAGCAAGCGCGCCCCCTGAGGTTCGTGCAGCGATACTTTCGTTCGGATTTGTATTTATACATCCTTTTGAAGATGGCAACGGCAGGATTCATCGCTTCCTGATACATGATGTGCTGGCTCACGATGAACTCGTACCACAGGGAATGATTATACCGGTATCTGCGCATATGCTAAACCACATGCGTGACTACGATACAACACTGGAAAAATACTCAAAGCCCTTAATGCAGCGGGCCAGGTACCAAAGCGCGGAAGACGCAACGATTACCGTTACTAACCTGGCACAAATAGAAGGCTACTATCGTTATCCGGATCTGACCGAACAATGCGTATACTTATTAGAGACTATCCATGCTACGCTTGCTGAGGACATGCCGGAAGAGTTACTTTTTATGCAGCGCTACGACGAAGCAAAAAAGGAACTGCAGAATATTGTCGATATGCCAGATAGGGAGATTAATCTTATGCTGACCTTCCTTCATCAGAGCAACGGCGTTTTTCCAAAGCGAAGGCGCGAGCGTTTTGCCAAACTGACCGATGGAGAGATCGCGCGAATGCAGTCGGCGTATCAATTGGTTTTTGAAATGAACGGGGAGTGATTAAAAAAACACGGTCGGCACTAGCATCATCCGCGAAGTTTTCACAAGTTGGGCAGCCGTCATTGCCTTGACAAGACACCACTATAAACGTTATTACACATAATATTGCTGCCCCGAAACACTTATTGATCTCATATTTTGTGTTCCCCCTATACAAATGCAGATAAGGACAATTCATTTCAGCAGGGCGTCTAATGATCCATTCAGAATAATCAAGTCTCGGATCAAACAAACATCGATTTTGTCTAGAATTAATGCATGCAACTATACGACCCGTGGTTTAGATATCTCTTTTCGAGATCCCACTGCATATGAATTATGATACTCGTAATTTCAGATTTGCAACGTAGTTCCTAAAAGAGCTATAATAAGATTTGCGATCAAGGGTTCAGTGCGCCAACAAGCTTTACTAAAAATATAATCGTAAAATATAAAAAGCAACACCCTTTAAAACTTAATTTCTTACATCTACCCTTTACATAGAGCGTGAGTTGGACTAATAAGAAGAAATCTTCTGCAATTGAACACAACGGTTTAGCTTTAAAAAGCGTGCGTCTCATATATGATTGATCTCTCAAGGGACGAGTGGAAGTAAATAGCACACTTTATAATTACCTACAGAACAGCACAGGTTTTATAGCCGTGTTGGCTGTTCGATTTTACTTTCATTTTTTCTCAGCCCATATATATCCTCTTTTGCTTGCATATTCTACCTCTTCGTATGGGAATCTTTCCAATGCATCTATTATTCCAAATCCAGTTTCATGAAGTAATTTTATTAAGTGTTGTGTTTGAAAGAAGAACAAATCAATATCGACATCTACATCTCCGACTTTGTCATAGTGCACCGTTTCGTTCCCGACATGAAAGGAGAATAGAAATTGTCCACCCTTTTTTAGCACCCGATTTACTTCACTAAATGTAATTTTGACTTGCTCATAGGTAAAGTGTACGATGGCATAGAACGCAAGTGTACTTCCAAAATAGTTTGATGGATAGGACACTTTCAGAAGGTCTCCTGCATTAAATTTTATTTTTGGAAAAAGCCTTCTGGCAGTGTCAATCATTCCGGGAGATAGGTCAACACCTGTAATATCCGTTACACCGTGTTCATATAGAAATTTTGTTGTTTGTCCCGGTCCACATCCAAAATCGACGCAGGCGCCTTTGTCCTTGTTAATCGAAGCAAACTCCTTCAGCAACAACCTATCTAAAGGCTTTTTGGAAAGTTCGTCAATGCGCTCGGCTGCATAACTTTCAGCTGTATCATCATAGCACTTAATTATTTTGTCTTGAGATTGTGTCACCTTGTTATTTGTTTTATCCTCGGCCAACTGTTTTATTTTTCCAAGTTCCTTGTTTGTCGGATCAATTGAGTCAAGGTACATTTCCCATAATTGTAAGCCATCAGGAACCTTTACAAAGTCTCCATAGCTAAATTCCAAATGTGTGTTGTTGCCTTGCTTATGTAGTGTAAAAACGGAGGCAATGACATCAGGAGAAACGGAATCCTTCCACGAGGCAAACTGAGGAGACACGCGCAACTTCTTTTCTGGTTCAAAGTCTGTTACAGTCCCGATGCAGTAAGATTCTCCTTTATCGTTAACCCAGTGTATCTTCGATCCCTTATGTAGCTCTTGCTCCTCGGTAAAAGTAATCAGAAGCTCGGACCACTGTTTCATATAGGATATCTTGGTTAAGATCTCCCATACCGTTAAGGTTGGTGCTTGAATTAGTATAGATTCATGAGATGTGAGTTCTTTGATATTCATTTTATTTAGTGAATAATATTTATCTAAATATTTTCCAATACCAACCGTACTGGAGATCCGCTTCTAACTTTTTTTATCGCTTCATTCATTTTCGAAAATGGAAGAACTTTTACAAAACTTTCAATATCATGCTGCGCTGAAAAGGCTATCATGTTCATCATATCCCTGCGACTGCCTGTATAGTTTCCGTAAATGGTTCGTTGGGCATAATCGTATAATAATCCAAGGCTGAGTGATAGTTTTCCAGGAGGTTGTGCAACTATGCAAATTTTTCCCTGTGGCTTCACCATCCTTAAATGCGTATCCATGTCAAATTCTACATTCAATGTCGATAGTATGAAATCGAATTTCCTGTTGTGCCTTGCCAGATCATGATCTAAAGTATCTATGTATTCAGCTTCCAACATATTTATCATCTCCTTTTTTTGAGGCGAGTGAGAAAATGCTGAAACTTTATGACCCATTTTATTAAGATACTGGATCGCTAGTTGACCAAGCCCACCAACTCCGAGCACAGCCACCGTAGAGTCATCCGACAATTCTGCTCGGGTAATTGCTGCGTAAACAGTAAGGCCTGATGACAGCAAGGGGCAAGATTTCGCAGCGTCAAGTTTTACCGGAAGCTTGAATGCAAACTTGCTGTCAGTAACAATGTGCTCAGCAAATCCACCATATGTGTCAACAGCGATTACTTTATGACTGGAGCAAAATTGTTCATTGCCTTCTTTGCAAAATTCACATGCAAAACAAGCCTGCTGCTGATAACCAATACCCACCCGATCTCCAGTCTTTACACTGGTTACTTCAGAGCCAGCATGTTCAACTACACCAATAATTTCATGACCCGGAACTACAGGAAACTTAGTATCGCCCCAGTCATTATCAATAATTTGAATATCCCCTTTTGCAATAGCACAATGTGTGACTCTAACCAGAACGTCATTCTCCCTGACCTTTCTTTCATACATAAAAGGTTCTGCGTTGCCACCTTTGGTCATTATTGCATAAGCGTTAATTTTCATAGTGATTTGATATCTTCTGCTACTACAGTTAAATCATTATTGAACTGATGACCACCAGTAGGGATTTCGCCGAAAGCCGCCCAGGAAAGTTTTTGCCTATAAGAAATAAGGTTATTAAAAGGGATCTCTTCATCGTCAATACAATGGTAGAAAAACGTGGGAGTAGCTTTAGACAGCTTGTCTGCAAAATTCTTTTTTAGCTTAAATCCCTTTACCCAATCTTCATCACCATCCCAAAATGGTGTAGCCATTAAAAAAATCCCATCAATCTTTTGTGGGAAATCATTTTCTGAAATGAATTTCAACAACATAGAAGCACCTAACGAATGTCCTACCAAAATAATATTGCCCTTGATGGAATAAATTTCTTTCTCGATCTGTTTCGACCTCCCCAAATCCGGAGTTGAATTATTGAGCAGGAGTGGATAATGAACCGTATAAGTTTCCCCTAGTGCTCCACGTAAAGAAGTGACAAGCTTGGCGTCAGCCGCATGGTCTTTGTTACCTCCTCCCCCTTGTATAAATAACACTTGTTTTTTCATATCAGTATGTTTGGTTTTTTCTTTCCTCAACTGGTTACGATTTCCAGCTGCATATGCCAAACCGCATTGTTAGCAGCTCGTACACTTCCCTATGATCTTTGTTCGGCTACCTTTTTAATGTTTGTCAAATAATATTGCCATGCTCCCTTACATGGCTCATAAGATTTTAGATCAGCAGTAAGTCCAACGTGTCTGAGATTCAATTCTATATGATACTCGTCCATTTGCCGTAATTCAAACACAATTGTGGTTCCTACCCATTCGCCATTAAATCCAGTGTCTTCTACAACGGTCCACTGCACTTTATCAGCTGTCCCTGAATCCACCGTCATTACAGTATGTTCATCAGAGTGTTGGAATTCAAAGCGAAGTTGGCCACCCTTAACAGGTGTTCCCTTTACCGGATTTTCCCACCATTGTTTTAGTCCAACAATTTCAACAAGCAATTTATGCACGATCTCTCTTGAAGCACGAATTGTGGTGTTGACTATGAAGTTTGTACCTTCCTGCTTTATTTCCATAGTGAATATTTTTTTTTGATTCTTAAAGTTGCTTACATGACCGCTAAAAGCGGGTAGATGTATGCCGGACGTTATATGATGAGGTCCATACTAAAGTTTCCATGAAAGATTAGTACTTTTTTAATGGTCCGGTTTAAGAAATAAATTCTTGAGTAGATACGGATTTTATAAATAACGACTCTTGTAATAGTGGCCCTAAGTTTTCAAATGGTAATGAAGCTGAACTGTATTATCATTTAGTTTCTTTACATCATATAAAGCTAGGCCATATTCATCGTCAAAACCTTTTACGATAGGCAAGCCTGCACCGAACAATACGGGTTCAACTACCAGGATGAGTTCATTCACCAATCCTGCTTTGATAAACTCGCTTATAGTTGTCGTGCCTCCAATAATAATTGCCTCCGAGTAGCCCTGGCTTTCGAGCATGGCGGCAATGCCCTGGGGGCTTTTGTCAGTAAAAACTACATTCGACTGAGCGGGCTCAGTTGATGTATCATGTGTAAGCACGGCTAAGGTTCCTTCATTCCTCAGCGGAAGATGGTCGGGAGCCAAATAGTTGTATGTTGTTTTTCCCATGATCACCACTTTCGCTTGCTGGCTTATGGTCATAAATTCCTCGCTAAACTCTTTAGACAACCAGTCTGGTATGTTTCTTTTGTTGGAAATCAATCCATTGGCAGATACTGCCAAGTAAACTCTTATCTTCATATCAGTATGATTTATTTTTCTTTTATCAACTGGTAGCAAAAGTAGAGGCAAGCAAAGTGGTACGGATAGGATTATTGCAAAGTTGAATGGGACTTAAGTAAAATTCCTGCGGAATACTTCAGGTGTAACACCTGTTTTTTTCTTGAAGAATCGAATGAAGTAGGAAACATCTATAAAGCCGAGCTGGAAGGCAATTTCGGTTATTTGATTAGCAGTCCCCAAGAGGTATCGTTTTGCTTCAAGTACTATTTGATCATCAATCAGTTCAGCAACTGTTTTCCCTAAAAGATTTTTTGTAATGGAATTGAGTTGAAAGGGCGAAAGGTTCACCATATCTGCATAGGCAGCAGCAGGTTTTTTAGTGCTTATATTAGTCTCAAGCAAATCAAGGAATTCCTGTAACTTTTTCTGTTGATATAAATCAACCTCGCGAGAAGTATCAAGATTTTTTTGCTGATATCGGAGAAGATGAATCAGAAGAACTTCAAGATTGGCTTTAATAACATGTTCAAATCTTACCTGTTTGCACCTGTATTCATCGAGAAGGTTTTGAAAAATGGAGGACAATTCAATCACTTCGTTTTTCTGAAGGTTGTAGAAATTCCGACTACAGGCGCCACGCCATAAGGCCTTATCCTTAGCATTAGGTAAAAACTCAAACTCTTTGTTGAACGCCAGCCAATATCCTTCGCAATCAGCATTCAACTCCAGTTTGTGTACCTGCCCTGGTCGCATGATGTATATTGAGTTTTCTATTACCGGATAGGCAACAAAATCAATCTCGTGGATACCGATACCCTTCGACACCAAGAGAATAAAATAGAAGTCATGTCGGTGCAAAGCTTGATTCATATCCTCTCCCGCAAGGATTTCCCTGATGCTGAATATTCTGAAACTATCAAGCTCATCTGTCGTGGGAGGGATGATCGATCTAACGGGGATATCTTTCATACGCTCAACGTTAATAATAATGGCAGTCCAAATAAATTGAATGAGTTAAAATTCCGGATGGGAATATAAATTGTTTATCCAAAGGGTGCAAGTTCCTTATGCTCAAGCATTGATGCGTATTAGTATGTTGCAAGGCGGTTCTGTCAAGAGGCATTCGATGAAGAAAGCAGGACCTAAAATATCTGCACTCTGTACTGACGAACAGAAACTACATAATGAAGCATGATCAGGTGGGTAAGGTAGCCACACTTATCGAAGCCCTTCAGATGCAAAGCCCAATGAAGATTAGAAGAAGCAAAGCCATTAACGCGGGCTGCGGCTTTCGGCATCCCCTAAAACCCACAGGCGCGATTACTTTCGGTGGGTCACATCTGTGAAATGGTAGTTTTGGGTTTAATTATTTATTTGCCACGATAACAAAAACATGATTTGCTCATCAGAAAATTTAAAATATTCTAACGCAATATTGAAAATTTATGTTGTTACTCTGATCGTAAATAATTAACCGGGTTAGTTAACGATGTTTTAATGAACTGAAAGCTTACCGTTAACAAGGTAATCGCTAGAACCGCAGCACCAGTCGCAGCAAATATCCACAAAGAAATTTCCGTGTGATACGTGAATTTGTTTATCCAGCCATTCATAAAATAATAGGCCAAGGGAGAGGCTACTAGGATCGAGATAATGACTAAAAGGAGAAAGTCACTGGAAAGCGTTAACCAGAGATTTGACATTGATGCACCTAATACCTTTCTCACGCCAATCTCTTTAGTGCGTTGTTCTGCGACGAACGACGCCAGTCCAAACAACCCCAGGCAAGAAATAAAGATCGCAAAGGCCGCAAAAAAGCTGCATAACTTTCCAATACGCTCCTCGGTAGAGAATTTCGATGCAAATTGCTGGTCAGAGAAATTGTAATCAAAAGGGCCGTCGGGATTAAATTTCTTGAACACCTTTTCAATCTGCGTGATTGATTCGCTTGCGCTTTTTTCAGGATTTAATCTGATATTGATTACCGTTGCCCAATTATAGTCTAACATGAAAACCGTTTGATATACTGGTTCGTAAGGTGACCCCATCACCATGTCTTTAATGACGCCTAGTATCATATAAGTTTTATTATTCCGTTTCACAATTTTCCCAACGGGGTCTGTGATGTGCATATAGCGAGCCGCTGTTTCATTGATCACCATGCCTGATGAATCAGAAGCATACTCTCTAGAAAAGTCCCTTCCATCAATGAATTGCCAGCCCACGGTGTTTCCAAAGTCATGGGTAACGGCAATGGTACCAAAATTTTCATGAAAGCCAGGGTCTTTGCCTTCCCATTCAAATCCGCTACTCCGAAAGTTCAAATCTGTAGCTGGTGCAGATGATGTAGACATGTCTATTACTGCTTTAGTCTCCAGCAGTTCGTTTCGCAACTCATTATATCGCCCGAATAACTCAGGGGTATTCATGGCTACTGTCATAAGGCCTTTCTGTTCATATCCGATGGGGCGATTTTTAACATACCGAATCTGATTGAAAATCACTATCGTCCCCACAATCAACGCTATAGAAACTGTAAACTGCACTACAACCAACACTTTGCGTGGCATAGATGCAAGCCGTCCTATATTGAATGTACCTTTCAAAACCTTAACAGGATTAAAGGAAGACAAATAAACGGAGGGATAAAGTCCAGCAATAAGACCGGTGATTAAACTGACTCCGAGACCCAATAACCAGAAACGTGAATTTGACCATGGTGCAGTTATCTTTTTATCAGCAAGATCATTGAAAAATGGTAAGGATACACCTAGCAAAACAAGGGACAACAAAAATGAAAAGGAAACTACAAGAAGTGATTCGCTGAAAAATTGCAACATCAATTGTCCTCTTACCGAGCCTACGGCTTTCCGGACCCCTACCTCCTTAGCCCGTTTTTCAGAGCGGGCAGTACTCAAATTCATAAAATTTATACAGGCTAGCAACAAAACAAAAACTCCAATCACACCAAACAGTCGAACAAATTCAACTCTTCCTTCCATCTTTCCTGTTTTGTACCAATCTGCATATAAATGCCAACGGCTCATCGGATCTAAAAAAATAGTAATCTTTAACGGCGCAGCTTGAGGAACCTTCTCTACAATTATGTTTTTGATTTTTGAGGATACAGCCTCGAAATTTGTTTTAGCCGAGATTTGAGCGAGGATTTGCCACTGGCTATTCATCCAATTATTCTGGTTATTTTTAACAAAATCATTAGATGAGACGTATAAATCCCAGGATGCCATGAATTTCATATCCCTAAATTCCGTATTGTAGGGAAAATCCTCATAAACTCCAGTGACAATAACATCCAATCTATTATCAATTTTAATGGTTTTGTGAAGAGGATCAACGTCGCCAAACAATACCCTGGCGGCGGACTGACACAACATTATAGAAGACGGATCACTTAATCCCATTCTTGTGCCTTTCAACATATTCAGGCTCAGCATCTCAGCCGCTTCGGGGCTTAAAAAATTGCCCTCCATTGTAAATTTATTATCTTCTGCAGCAAGTATATGCTCACTAGTCGACGATGACATAATTACGCGTTCAAAATCTTGTGGGAAAGATGAACGTAGTTCGGTACCTAAAGGAATCGACATCTGATCGGATGTAAAAATCTCACCATTCATCACACCTTGGACTGTTACCCTGGCAATCTTGTCATAATTTTTATAATAGGTATTGAACGATAGTTCGTCATGAATCCAAAGTCCAATCAAAATGGCGACGGCCATCCCTACCGCAAGCCCCCCAATATTAATCAGCGAGTAGCCCCTATTTCTCATGAGATTCCGCAACGCAATATTTAAATAGTGCCTAATCATAACGGTATTCAGGTTAAAATGTAAAATTATTGTTTACAACAAAAGTGCCACGTCGTAATGCCTCAAACAGCATATATTTAACATTATACTTTTTGAAACATGTTCGCATTTGGATTGTTTTGCGCGATTACGGTCATTGCTGTCTACCAAAGCTGAGAAAGGTGTTGCTTCGGTTCAAAGCAGAGTTGCTCCAGACGGGTGCTTTAGTGCACCTGGAACTCCGATTGCATATTCTGGCGTCAAGAGTTTCTTGCGACCACAGTTGATTTAGTGAGGTATATCGGTAAAATGTTTTGAAACTGTGACTTGGTTCTATTGCGGCACCTCGAGAATGCCTGACCTGAGTAGCTACAAGCGGGTGAACTCCTGCGGGTTGAACCGTCTGAACAAGGTTCTTTGCTTGATCATAATAATACAATGTGTAATGATATTCTCTTTGTCAAGGTACGTGTAACTGAAATAATGAAATCTTCTGTCAGTCGATTCATACAAGCTGTACGATACGTGTTGTTGTATTTGGTAATGTAGTCATCCATCAACTTCTAAAACGCGTAATCCACCTGTGTACAGACCATTCCGCCCTTACTTCAAGATACTAAGCAGCAGTAATCCTAGTGCTAGGGCATGTAGTGGATAAAGCGCCTGAATGATGTTGTTATCACTCACATCGCTTTTAAAAAACACACGTCTTAATATTTCCTCTAAGCGCTTATCAATTGGTTTAAACCGATTCAACGTATGCTCATAAAAAGTATCAGCGCCTGAACCAAAGTATACCACAATTTCAACAGGCACCATTCCATATCCCAGTTGACGGGCCGCAACAATACGATGGTTACCATCAGTAAGTAGCGCAGTGTGTTTAATAATCGAAAGCTCAAGTGGTTCTAACCCATTCACCTGAATATCATCCTTTATCTCCGCTACAGAATGCATGTGCATGAAAGGAAAGCGTGGAGCAGGAACTTCATCGCGTTTAAATTCCCGGTATGACCAAAGTACACTGACCGGGATTTCGGTTTGACGTTTACTGATCATGATATTTATTTTAATCCCAATCACCCTTATGCAAAGAGTCGACCTTGTCAATAAAAGCAGCTTCTATTGTTTGTAAGGGGTACCGCGTTAAAAGCATGACCCATTAATAGATAATGATCTCAAAATGAGAATGGAGGTAGGTATTCTATTTCTATAAGTCTTATATCTATATATTGAGGGGATGCAGAACTAAATCCCCATTTACACACTAAAGGGAAGGTACATAACACTGCTTTCACTTTAGCTCCGACAATCCTTTGTAAAATTTCCCAACGTTTGATAAAACACGTTTGATTTTTCCCTAATCTAAAAATAGACAACTAAAGAAAATGGGTTATATCTTTTGTTAGCGGGCGTTCAGTTGATAATCTTTACTTATTATTTTTCACGGGAGGTATCCAGTCCTGAAAAATAAATCGTAACGCGTCATAATAAGCATCAGTGGCCTTTTTTTAATGACATCAATCCACGGACCGAAGTTACATCTGTGTGAACACCGGAGCCAGGGACGGCTTAGCGAAATCGTAATGCGTGCGTGTTATGTCCGAAAACGCATAGCTTGAGATCCCTATTGTGGGGAGATTTCGAAGTTCAGTGATGCTACCTGGTCAAAAAATAATTAAAGCGAACTAAATTCTCCTTACCTCAATCATCCTCACTATATCAAGCAATCTCTAATGGTTTTAGATAAATCATCAATCCCCTAATTAATTTTTTCACGTTCCTTCATATCGCTATAACTGCTTGATATCAGGCTAGGGATAACATCCATTACCATATTCACAACGTACTTAGGAACTTGATCCTTATTTCTCAATAGCATTGCGATATCATTTAGTAAAGTTATGAGTTCCTCAAGCTTCTTTTATCATACGCTATAGGCATACCCATAGATTCTTTATTTTTTTCAGCTACATCTCTTCGACTTGACTCGATCAAACAAAAACGTTAAAAAACAGCGCCGCCCATTCGTTTACGTGATAGTCGACCACCCTTTGATAAGGGTCGGAAAACAGGAACCCACCCAGCGTTCCTAAAATCGCCGCGGCGGCGAGTAGCGCTGCGCCGGCAACCCATCCGATACCAGGAATAAAAAGGGCGATAATTGCCAACCCGACGAAAATACCGGTTAGTCCTCCGATGACGAGGTCCTGAATACCGATGTCGTCACCCATCGCGGTCACATCATTATCACCCACACCACAATACGTCAGCGCACAGTGGACGGAATCGCGCTTCGTATCCACGGGCGGAATGCAACGCAGATCGAAATCTTTATTCCATTCAGGAGGTGTCGGACAATTCGGATAGGGGGAAGGTGGCTCCTTTGTCCCGATTGGATGCGACAATCCTAAAGTGTGACCCCACTCATGGATAAACACGATGGAACTGAAGCTTCCGATCATCGTCGAACGCGAAACGATAATCCTTTTTCCCGGCCGGTCTGCGCGGCCGTTTGACTGGCCACCCATGCTTGGGACGAAAAGCACATAACGGAAGTGGCTTTTTCTTTCATTCCAGAGATGGTTCACAAAATAATCACTCTTCATTGTATTAAATGAAACAACCTCTTTATAAGGGAGGATCTCTCCGCCTTTTAGATATCCGTCGTCGATCCTGGTGGCGATGTTATGGTAGTAGAACTGGGAGGCTATCTGTTGTTTTGCGTCGAATTGGAGATTGTCGTCAGAACTGGTCGCATCAACCTCGATGAATAATTCTTTTCTGAACGGATTTGCCAATCCATTGTAGCCCATAGTTGCCGAAAAGGCGGATGGCCGGAGCGTTGCATCTTGAGCGGAAATTTTGAACTCGAGCTCATCGGAAAGGCCATCGCCGTCAAAGTCGGCAATTGAACTATTTCCCGATGGGTCCATAAAGTTTACGGTAATACTTTTAAAAAATAACTTATAGTGTTTTCCATCTTCATTGATCTCGAATTCCTTCGTGTCATTCCTGGTCCAGTCCAGGGTGAAGGAAGCAACGTCATCGTCAAACGGCTTTTCCAGGAAAGTGAAATCGGCCTCGCGAAGTTTGATCCTCGTTTTATATTGTGGAATGGCGGCGGCATTTCCCGTTACGCGACTGTCAATCGTCAGGAAGGGTTCTACTTTCGTGTCGTCGTCCATTTCCCAATAATTGTCGAGGCTGGGGCTTAAAGGAAAGCGCACGTCTTCGGATACGAGATAGATTTCATCACTACCGATTTCCAGGCGACCGTCTTCATCAATGCACTGGACTTTCGTCAGTATCAAGAGGTCCTTGACATTTCTATTGTCGAGCCATCCATCGCTATCCGAGTCATTGCTGTGCGGGTCCAGCCCGTTTTGATCCTCATAAGAATTTGGCAGACCGTCGCCATCGTCATCAGGCTGGTCGGGATCGAACGTTGGATCGCTATCATCCGGGATCCCATCACAATCGGCGTCGGGCTTGCCTTTCTTTGCAGACGGAGCATTCTTCGAGACTGATGTGTCGGCCTTCGAACTGTCAGCGTTTGTTCCATCGGGCTTAAAGAAAATGATGATAGGATCCTCGACCGTACAGGGCGGAAAGGGGGGCGGCTCCGGAAGGTTCCATCCTTCGTCACCCAGGTCCGTATACCATTCGCGGTGATCTCCGTCCATCCATTTGTTTATCGATCCATTGACATATATGGGTGAAGCACTTTGGTCATTGAGCCATATTTTGATTCCTTGAAAATACCATCCTCCTCCGAAGTAGCTGTCCCCGGTTTTGATAACGCCGATGCGTCCTATTGCGCGGATCAACTCAATTGTAAATTCGGGATCGTCTACCTGAAGCTGAAATAGATCCGTGTTATTCCTTTCAAAGTCATCCTTGTTTGGGTTATCGAGGCTAAAGTCTTTGCCGCCAATAAAAAAGTGCACCGCATCGTCTGTTCCTGCAAATCGTTTGTCGCCGGTTTTTATCTCGACAATTACGTTGCTTATAATTTGTCCACGAGCAACGTCGACGCCTACTAAAAGGGAAGAGATTAATGCAATCAGAAGATTGATGAAAGAGTTTGCTTTCATTGCTGGGGTTATTAGCTAAAACAAAACATTCGTGACCGGGGGATGAACCGGAGCCTTGACGGTAGAACATAACGAAGGTATAAAAAACCGTTTTGCTAATTTATCCCAGAATTAAGTGATTTTAATATCGTTCTATATTATTAGTACTCCCATCTATTGGCATATAACTGTTTAGCATTGATCGCATAAGTGGATACAAGTTTATCAACAAACTCGAAAATGAATTTAACATCGTTAATACTATTGCGTCAATGCCTTTGCATTCACGCCTCAATTAACCTTGAATATTATTAGTCGTCCATTTACTACGAGACGGGTGTTTCAACCTATTTGAAACTGGTTATCTCAGTTTTGATTGCTAGCAAGCATGATATCATCGCTTTTCCTGGTCTTATATTCTGACAAAGCGGTTCTCGAGATTTCTTTTGTGGCGGTTGCTACTGCGCGTATGATTACGGCAGCGTTTGTTCTGGCTCTTATGGAACCACGACGATTATCAGAGGTTCCTCCGCATTGCAATAACACTCAATCAAAAACATCAGTTGCCATGGCAATCGCCTGGATGTCGGTGACCAGGCTTTTGAGTTTTAAACGTGTCGCTCACAATCGGAGTTTTGTTTTTTTTGGCGGAGCTTTTTATAATTTTTTATTATAAAAATGTTAGGGACATCCTGAATAAGAAGTTCGGCGCAAATTACGGTATGAGCCCTGCGGTCCTTCCCCCGATACAAGCCTGATTGTTGGAGCTTCGTCTTACCTTCAATGATAGAAAGTTGTTCCGCTAAATAGACCTTTCTATTTCTCGGGGGTTGACCTGAATTCAACCTCACGCTCATCTCTACCCATGCTGACTGCGGGAAAAGTCCGCTTAGCTTCATGAAAGTACATGGCAAGTGTCAAATAGTCTTTACCGAGCAACAACCTTTCAAGAATGCCCATTGAACCCTAGGTAAACTGCTATAGTCATTTCAGCTATTGATCGGATTCGAAAAACTCCGCCCGAATTCGAACAAAAAATTCGAACTTCGCATATTTTTTTTACAGACATAGTACGTTCCCTATTTCTAGCTGTCTAGTATTTGTTAAGACCTTTACAATCGGGTATGGCGAGACATTCTAGAAAGAACTTCAATCATTTATTTAAAAACGTAAGGGAATTGCCCCCTGGCAATGACCAAAAGCATGTGTGGACAAAATGAAATTTCAAATCACCGCGCTACGATCAACAAGTGACCGGGTAACATTTGAACGTAATCGTAAAGAACGTGAAACTGAAAGCCTGAAGTCTGAGCTAGCCTTGCTGCGTTCTCAAGTGAGCCCACACTTCATGTTCAATGTTCTCAATAACCTGGTGTCACTGGCTAGAAAGAAATCGGATCAATTGGAACCCGTTATCATCCAGCTATCACATCTCATGCGTTATATGCTTTACGATTCCGGTGAGAAACGCGTGTCTCTGAAAGACGAAATAGATTATTTACAGAGTTATATTGATCTTCAGAAGCTTCGTTTTGGAAACGATGTTCCTGTAGCATTTGATAAGAACATTAACAGTAGCACGCTACCAATTGAACCAATGCTGCTTATTCCCTTTGTCGAGAACGCCTTCAAGCATGGTGTGGGGATCATACGCAGCCCACAGATTATCATCCACCTTTCTGTGGAGAACAACATATTACTATTTACCGTGAAGAACAAATTTACTGAAACGGTTGAAACCAAAGATGCGAACTCGGGCATAGGCATCCAAAACGTTCGCCGTCGCCTTGATTTGCTTTATAAGAATATGCATTGGCTAACCATCCATGGAGCCGATGGATGGTTTGTCGTTGAACTAAAACTCATATTAAAATAATGCGATGTATTGCCGTAGATGACGAACCTCTTGCCCTTGATCTTCTCGAAGATAACATTAGTAAAATTCCGTTCTTTACCCTTGTCAGAAGGTGTAAAAATGCTTTTGAAGCACATGAGGCAATGATGAAAGATCAAATCGACCTCATCTTCATGGATATCGAGATGCCGGGTATCAGCGGTGTGCAGTTCTTGCAGTCGGTGGTTTCTCCTCCGCTGGTAATTTTCATTACGGCGTACCAGGAGTTCGCGTTGGAAGGTTACAGCCTCGACGCGGTGGATTACCTTTTGAAGCCGGTTTCGTTTGATAGGTTTTTAAAAGCTGCAAACAAAGCGCATGAGTTCTTCACGCCGAAGAATAATGTCTCGACACTTCCGATTACACCTTCGCCGGAATATCTTTTTGTAAGCGCCGATTACAATCTCATCAAAATAAACATCCGCGACATAGTGTATATCGAGGGGTTAAAGGATTATATCAAGATATATATTCTGAATAGCATTAGACCGGTGATTACACGGATGGGTTTGAAAGTGATTGAAGAGAAATTACCCCCCGATAGGTTTGTTCGTGTTCACAAGTCATTCATTGTTTGTGTGGAGCGTATTGTGTCGATCAGGAAAGGAAAAATCAGTATAAACAATGTGCAAGTTCCCATTAGCGAGCACTATAAGGAAAACCTGCACCGGTTTGTGGATCCAGATAAGTTGAGTTTACCAAAACCAACGGAAGTGGATTTAGTGTTCAGCGATAAATAGCAATGTTTTGTTCGCGATAGGTGGGAATGGAGTTCAACCGGGCTGGATGAAATACCGTTGGATTCACCATTGGTCGCGTCGACACCATAGGCCATTTCATCGAGCTACGTCAAAGATTGCGTAGCGAGTATTGTACCTCCAAATCAGATGAGATCGGCGGATCAAAAATAGTAAACGCTGTCAATCTTCGTCATCGTATTCATCGTCCGGACGAAATTCAAACATATTGTCCCAGTAACTGGATCCATTTTGACCTGTGACTATGAATATCCTGTCACTAATGACGAAACCGACTGATCGGCTTCGCGCGGACCCCTCGAACGGCGTCTTTTCGACCCATAATCCGGTCTCCGGAGTATACTCGAAAGTCGACGACGAGGTGGAGGAACCACCGGTGCCGGTACTAATAAAGATCCTGTCCTGATATGCGAATCCTACAGCATGATGCCTTTGAACAGCTGCTGCAAACAAGTCATGTTGTTCGTCATCGTCATCAGAATCGAGAGATAAGTCCGTCCATTGATCCGTCTCCGGTGTATAGGCCCACATGTCCGCCTTGTAACTTCCATTATTGCGACCGGTGCAGACGTAGCCCTTTCCATTGAATGCGATTCCCAACGCGTCCTCACGTTTACCTCCGGGATAACCTCGGATTTCGCTCCACTGGTCTCCCTCCGGATTGTATTGATAGAAATCACTGAGATAATAATCGCCATCATTTCCGGTGCCGACGTAACCTCTATCATTAATCGCGAATGCAACTGCTCCATACCTGGCTGATGGAAAATCACTGAGTTGTCGCCACGTGTTGGCAGCTGAATTATATTCCCAGAAGTCTGCCAGCTCTTCCGTATCGAGGTCACGATTGTAGCCAAGCCCGACATAACCGAACTCACCGATCGAAAACGCCACGGCACTTTCTCGTAATACGCCGGGGAAGTCGGCAACATCTTCCCAATATCCCTTATCGGCATTGTAGAAATAGAAGTCGTTGAAATAATCGTCTCCATCGTAGCCGAGGCCAACAAACGCTTTGTTTCCAATTGTAAATGATACCGCTCCCGCCCGGCGCTGCCCTTCGAAATCCACAGCGGCAAACCAATTGCCCAAAACGTCCTCCTCTTCCTCGTCCTCACAAGATTGAGTCGTCGATAGCGAGCAGACAATTAGAAAGCAAAACAGACGGAATATTAAATTTCTTCCAAACATGGTTATCAATTGTTTAATTTTCAACATCGACAGTAACTACCTGTAAGCCGATTTCCAATTCGTTGTCGCTATCGGGACCGCCCCCGTAAAGGCGCGTTACGGACGATGCCAACTCGTCATCGGATATTTGTAGTAAAAGGGCATAGTTGTTAAATTCATCAATAGCTAATTGTTGCTGTACATACGATTTTATTTCAAGCAAATAGTAGGAATCGCGGTCGAGGTAACCGTCGACAACCAGTTGAGCCGAACTGAATTCAGACAGGATCTCATTTCTCCCATTGACGGTATAAACCTTCAACTCAGGAGGCAATGCACAATTAACCCTGTCCACGCTTCGTATTGGCTTGATTTTCAGAAATGCTGCTGCAATGATTAGATTTTCATCGTCCTGGAGGATGGATTTTATATAGGGAAGTTCGATTCTCATAATTAGTCCGGAGCCACCCTGGAGGTAAAAGCGATCGTTTGTCACATCCGCATTGATGGGGTCCCGACGTGTCTTGAGTTCGGCGAGTAATGTATTGCGTCTGTCTCCCTTTATTGAATTGAAGTAAGCGGTTGCCGAGGCTGATCCATCAATTGAAAATGATAGGTGTTTTTCTTCCGTTGGTTGTACGCTCTTGTCAAAGTAGTACAGTCTCAACTGCGCGTTCGTTGAAAAGCCGAGGATGGCTCCATTTATTGAGGTATCAGCTTTCACGATAAATCCGCGCAATAGGTTCAAGAACTCCCCTGAATTCGAGAGCTTGGTTGACGAAGCCTTTGAGAGGGCATAAAGCTGTTCGCCCAATTCATCAGTGAGCGGTATCTCAATTGAGTCAAGCCTATTAGGAAAAGCAATAAACGAAAGTTGCCCCAGTGGATTTTCATCGTAAGCGAAGGCTGATGTGTTGTAGAGCTTACCGTCGCCTGCGGCTTCAATAAATTCTTTAAGCCGATGCACCGAGAAGGTTTGCATTCCTACAGTATCGTAATAGGAGTAATTATCGTAGTAGAGAATCAGGGAAAGTCGCGAATATGCCGTGTTCACCTCCTCCAGTGACGTGGCATCATCCGGTCCCAGATTAAAGTACGCGTTACAAGTCAAATTTCCCAGGTCGGTATCCTTGTGGTAGCCTACCAGCATCCGCGTGGCAGTGCTTGTGTCAAGACTATCGATAAGGACCGTTGAAGCATGAACAGTTACGGTATCACTATAGATCAGGTCCAATGATCCTTTGCTGAAAAAATTGCTGCCTATCTCAGACCGATCGCTGCAGGCCAGGCAAATCGTTAAAGCAAAAAGCCCTAAAGCAGTTTCAAATTTCATCTATAGCTAAAATAAGGATCTAAAGAACGGCTGCTCGCAACAGTATATCAAAAATTGTAGACCACTGGCATGAATTCATCTACCAAAGGCCGTAAATCCTATAGCGCCGCCCTCAATGACAGCAACTAAGATTCGAACTTTCATAAAAGACAGGTTTGCTTCGCATCGTCGACTCCATTTTTTGCTATTCGTCGCGAAAATACATCCTCGTGACAGCGGACCTGTCCGTTTGGTCTACAATATCGTTTGATCGCTTACATTAATTCTAATATGACGGCTTGAACTAGATAACTTGGATAGACACGTTTATTTTCTACTGGCCTTGGTCGGTTTGGCATTCGATACTTTCGGCCAAAGTATTTCGGCCTCACCCTATTCAGTATACGGCATAGGCATCCTGAAATCTCGCAATTCCGCCCAGAACAGGGCGATGTCAGGAACCGGAATTGCCGCCCGAGATCCATTCAATTTGAACACGCTTAACCCTGCCTCATATACATCGATCACCGCGATGACGCAGATCTTCGAGATCGGTATGTTCATCGAGCACGACGGATATGAGACAGACAATCGCTCAAGTTCCTCGACTGTAGGCAATCTGACTACCATTAACTACTGGTTTAGATTTTCGAAAAAATGGGGCGGAACCGTCGGACTCGCTCCATTCAGTAATGTTGATTACAACATCACCTCGTCGCGCAAGATTGACGCGGACGAATCGTCAACGATAACTTATAAGGGCAATGGCGGCTTGTCAGAATTTTATTTTGGCAACGGCTATCAGGTTACGAAGAACCTTTCACTCGGTGCTACCCTCTCTTATATCTTTGGTCCGATCGAGAAAGTGGAAACGATAGAATCAGGAACCGGAGCTGGAATCGGTGTTACCAACAAAATCCGAGGCAATAAAATAACGGGTGACATTGGAGCCCAGTACGAGATGTTTCTGAGTCGAAACAGATCTATTTCGGTTGGCCTAACATATAAGCCGAAATTTACAATGAATATGGAGCGCGATGTAATTGCGCACGAATCATTTGCAACTGACACGCTGTGGACGAAAAGTCTCGATCAAGCTGATTACATTCTACCAGAGCGAATTGGAAGTGGTTTATCATTCCAAACCCGCCGCACGGTCTACGCCGTAGATGTCTCGTATTCCGGATGGTCCAAAGCAAGGCTGGAAGATAACGTAAAGCTAAGGAACACCATGCGATATTCGTTTGGATTCGAACGCAAAGGCCCTGATGACACAAATTCATATGTTGAAAATATCCAGGTAAGAGCTGGATGCTATGTTGAGCAAAATTACCTTTTACTCGGAAACACAACTTTCAATGATTGGGGTTTTTCGCTTGGATTAGGTTTGCCGCTTTTTCAGAATCGCGGCATTGTAAACTTCTCCTACAATTACAATCGCGCCGGTACCACGAACAACAATCTCATTCAACAGCGTGCTGATGTTTTTGTGCTCGACTTCACATTCAGGGATTTGTGGGGGATAAGGAGGAAATTCGATTGACACAATAGGCGTCATTTCGGCATTGTGTACATCTGTTAAGACAATTGTTTTCGCCTTTTGTAGACACATCTGAACGTGTTATCTATCTTTTGAAACGATGTAGCTTCATGATGATATCTTTTGGTTTCACAATTCATGAATACGATAACCCTAACTGCTTTGATTTTATTGCTTCCTTGTCTCACGGACGTCGAGGCTCAGTCCAATAACGCTAGTCAACAGTGTAATAAAAAGGAAGCCCATTCAAGGCTATTTGAAAAGTTATACTTGGGTCGAAATAACCCCAACCCTGTTAGAAGATATGATGCTACGACGATACCCTTTCGGGTCGCATTGGATGATACCCAAATTCTTATCTTTAATAGCCAGGGAGTGACCATTATGACTTTCGACGAGCTAAAAGGAAAACAAAGCGTTACTATCGATGGAGGCCAGTTATTGCCTGGACATTATGAGTATTGTCTATTTGTTTGGGGCCGGGCGATTAAGCGAAGAAAATTTGAGGTTGAACGCATCCGATAGATATCTGGCAGCATGCAGGGACTCGTATTTTGTTCGATAAAATTGATAGCGGATGTATACCGGTTGTAGTCGAGCTTGTAGTAAACCTTGGATTAAATTCGATCACGAATGGGAACCTGAATTTCAAAAACCGTTTGAAGAGCTGCCTCCATTTTCGGTATCTCTTCATCGGTCAGCTCGTTGCTTGAATTGTATGGGCCAGATACAAACACCGCTCGGTTAAATCCGGGTGTAATATCCTTCCACTTTACCTGGGTTAACGACCGTGATGGATTGGTCTCCGTTTCCTTTGAATTCAATTCGCTTCATTAAAGGTCGCGAATATTTGACTTAGAAATGCACTAATCCTCATACCATGGGTTTAAAAACAATACTTGTCAGCAAAATGGCGGGACATAAAGTCTTCGGAACAACACACAGCTCCCTTTTATTTCCGACGTTGTTACCAACTTTTTAAAAAACTACAGTGTGGAAAATATAAGTTTGTCGGATGGAATCAGGAGAAGGAATTGAGAAGCGATTGGAAAGTTTTTTAAGCAACGGAAGGCTTTTCCCAATTTACCTAAGCGTTTATGTCGCTCTTATTCACGAGTCGCTCAAAACGACCTCCAAATCCTGTTCAATTTCCCGAAGAAAGATCATGAAGGCCGGAAAGATCGGATTAAGGGCAACTACCATAAATGTATTCGCCCGCTTAAGGAAACACGTTTAATTAACAACTATCCGTTTTACCATGTTACCATGCAACAAAAGGCAGCAAGATTGAATTCACCGTGGAGTCTAACAGCGTGCCCCTCTACATAGCCATCTTTTTAATATTTTTTATGCCTGGAGTAGTAGTGAGGGGTCTTTTATCTGTCTTTAATGCAAGTAGGATAAAAATCTAGTTCATTTTAAGCTTCTGAATGACAGAAAATTTACGTGATCAGGAAATCAAGGCGATTCGCGACGGTAATGCAGGCGCTTTCCAACGGGTATTCGATGCCTGTTATGAGAGCTTATGCGAGTATGCCTTTACGATTTTAAGGGATTCAGACGAGTCGGAAGATATTGTTCAGACAATGTTTATAAAATTATGGGAACGAAGAGGGGACCTGGATATTAAACATTCGATCAAATCATATATGTTCAGAGCTGTCTACAATCAGTGCATTAATCAACTGGAGCACAAAACTGTGAAAAAGAAGCACTATGACCGTACTCAGTTCAACTTATCAGGTACCATTCAACACCCGGAAGTTTTTATAGATGAATTGGATGATAAGATCAGGGAAACAGTTGAATTACTCCCTCCACAATGCCGCACAATATTTATAATGAGCCGGTATGAGGAGCTGCGATACGCCGAAATAGCCGAGAGACTTAACATATCAGTCAACACAATTCAAAACCAGGTTTGCAAGGCACTGAAAATACTACGAGTAGAGTTGAGGGATTTTATTTGACCATCGAAATTGACTAGCATGAAAAGAGGAAAAGAGATTGAAATTGATGATGAGCTAATCGCCCGGTATCTTTCTGGTGAAGCTACCCCCGAGGAAGCAGTGACGATGATGGATTGGCTTCTAATGCCAGGTAACAGATTGCGATTTGAACAACTGGAATCTGCGTGGAATAACGCATATCCCATGAAAAAGCCCGTCTTTAAGAAACAGGCTGGCTGGAACAAGGTGGATAGCTTTATAAAGATAACTTCAAAAGAAAAAAAGGGGAATACGCGATTTTTTGGATTAACTAAAGTTTCCCTTGGGATTGCGGCCTCATTACTGATAGTTATAGCGAGCGGAGCGTTGCTCGTTGTGAAATTCAATGGCCACATAAAACAAAATACCTTTTCTACAATCGAAGAGTCATCAGTAATGACCTTTGCTGACAATTCGATTGTCACCTTGTACCGTCATACAACGCTTGACTATCCTGTTCAATTTAAAAGGAACACTCGTGAAGTATTTCTCGAAAAAGGTGAGGCATTCTTTGAAATAACTCCAAATAAGAAAAAACCATTTATTGTTCACACATCGGGTGCTGATCTAATAGTAATTGGAACAAAATTCAATGTATTGGTGAGTGGATATAATACGAAAATCAGCGTGGAAGAAGGTAAGGTAATGGCATATACTTCCAGTGACAGTATTTTACTTACGAATGGCTTAACGGGGATAATCAGTCCTGGAGGCGCGGAGATCAAATCTTACGTCACGGCTAACACCAACAGTTGGGGATATGCGACCCACAAGCTTATTTTTAAGAATGCACCTTTAAAATCGGTAATAAGAGACATAGAAAAGGCCTATCCTTGCAAGATAGAGACTAAAAATAAGGACATCGGAAGTTGCAATCTGACCGCCACATTCGATAATGATTCTGTGGAAAAAATCGTAGATTTAATCGCCGAAATATTAAATCTCACGGTTAAAAGAAATGACGGGGTCTTTATTCTGGAGGGCGAAGGTTGTCCATAGCATTGCCGCTATGGTTTTTCTTATACTCGTGAGTTTTAATTGCCGGTCCCAATCAGCACATCCTGTCAAAATCACTTATTCCTGCAAGCTGACCAGCCTTGAAATAGTGCTTGATCACTTATCAAAAACATCAGGTGTTTACTTTGTGTACAGTTCCAATAAAATCGTAGTTACTGAACCCGTTTCACTTTCCGTAAAAGATAGGCCGTTAAAGGAAGTTCTTACCTTGCTCGGAAAACAGCTTAATTTGTCGTTCACAATTCGGCAACATCATGTTATGGTCAAAGCAATAGATCGGCCGTCTGTTACTAAAAATATCCCGGTTGTAGGAAAAGGAAAGACTGATGGAACATTGACCACTGTACAAACTTCAAGAGTCATAGATAGTGTTTTTGAAAAGCATTCTTTAAGGGAATTAGATCTTTCACGAATGGGCACGAGCACCAACAACCTCCTGCCTTCCAGCAACTACGTGGAAAGACAGCTTACTAAGCTCCAGCCTTATTTTGACACCGCGATTGTGAAACAGGTACCTATACAATACATCCGTAAATTGAATACCAATAATTTACATCGCGGGTGGTTCATTTCAGTTGGCCCAATGATGAACAACTTTTCAAAAGGTTTTGAAATGCAGGCTGGCCTCCGGCAGATCTATGCTGTATTTAGTCCTACCTGGTTAGAGAGCGGTAAATTTCACGGTGCTTATGGACTGGGCACTTCATTACCGTTGTCACGCAATTTTTTTCTCAATCCTGTTTATTCTTTTGCTAAAGTAAGTCAATCTGAAATCATAAGCACGGGTCGAATTCCATATAGGGAGGATCAAACGATTAACCATCATCAGGTGAAGCTCTTGCTTCAATATGCTATCAGTAAAAATATTAGCATCCGTGTCGGACCTACGCTCAACCAGGTGAAGACCATTTACAAATATCAATACCCTGAAATCAGAACATTTATAGTAAACAATGGCCAGGGTTTTTTCGGATCGGGCACTGGACTCGGGCCTGACAAGGTTCTCTATAACGCTAATCTGCCGATAACATCAGCCTATGTCATCAAAAATACTCCGGTCATACGGACAAATAACTTTAACGTTGGCTGGGAAGCTTCTCTTTCATATAAGCTGAATTTTTTTCATAAGCCATAGTTGTTACCTGTCTCCTTCCTGTCAGTTAAAAATGCGCCTGCCGTAGAATCTGGAAGCGATGTCATGAGCGTCATGCGCTCTTTATCTTTTTTAATGCTCCTGAAACGCTAAGGAGACAGGAGCTTTTAAGTCGAAATGCTACAATCTTATGAACTGGTGCCTTGTTCCCTTGAAGTGAACTTCACATATTTTTTTTCCATGACATAGTACGTTCCCTATTTCTAGCTGTCTAGTATTTGTTAAGGCCTTTACAATCGGCTTACCGCTCTCTTTGCCTAATAAAATTGCTGAGTGATTATACTAACTAATGTAAAGCTAAATATCAACTATGCATGCAAATTGGAAATGGATTGGAATGTGTCTTATTGTACTGATGGGATGCAGCGAAAGCGAAACAGACAATAACGCGGGGTTTGAATTAACGTCAAAGGCCATCCAGGAAGATGATGGGAGCGTTCAAATCAAAGTGTTGTTGGATAGAGCGGTGGATCAATCAGGTTCCTTATACTTTGAATTTGATGGCGAAGCGGCATTAAATGGCGATTTTAAATTAATCACTCCATCACCTATAACCATTGAATCTGGCTCGCGGGAAGCCGTTATTGAAATTGAAGCGCTAGATGAGTTCATCATCGAACCATCGGAAGACCTCATATTAACCATTACGGCGGCTGGAGGTACTGGCATCCTACTGCCAGAATCAAAAAGCGAATTCACGCTTACCATCGAAGATAATGATGAAGCACCTGAAGAAGGAATACAAGTGGATCTTACCTGGTCCAATGACTCAGAAAGAGATATTGATGAATTCGATCTGGACTTGTTCATCGCAAACAATGTTACAATTGTCGATGATCAGGTTGAGGACTTTGAAGTGTATTCAAAATCTGAAAATCAGATTGGCTTTGAAACAGCTTGGTTAGATCAGGACGCACCCGATGGAGAATACTACCTGGTGGCGTACTACCAAAATGGAAACAAGGATGTGGATTTTATGCTCGAAATAAATGGGCCAGGCTTTGAGCGAGAAACGACAGATGGTGATTTCGAATCCGACGAAACTGGCATGGCTATTTTCTTCGGCCCCATCACAAAAGACGGCAGCTCTATTAGCCGTGCAGTCACCCCTTCGGAAAAAATGATCTGGAAAAAATACATAAAAGCCAATTGAAGTTAGCCGTGTTCCAGAGTTTAAAGGAGTTAAAGTTGATTGAAGTTGCAGGATGCTCCTTTACTCTGGCCCATGGTTCCAGTTTATGAAATGACATGTGTTATGAAAGCAATTTACTGGACATTTAGAAAGTGGTGGTTTGTGCTGTCGGTCATCTTGTATTTTCCTGTTACGGCACAAGACCGATGTGGTACTGTAGAGTATATCAAGCTACTGCAGAAAAATAAATCGGCACGCGAAAGCGACATAGACTTTGAAGATTGGATAGCGCGGAAAATAGCCAATAGGAAAGTGCGTATAGAGGTCGATGCTTCGACATTTAAAGTGCCGGTCGTAGTCCATATTATCCACCGCGGTGAAACTGTCGGCAATGGACTAAACATTTCAGATGCGCAGGTGCGGTCTCAAATTAGCGTTCTGAATAGCGATTTCAATCGACTTAACGCAGATGCCGGAAACACTCCGTCTGAATTCCTGTCAGTTGCAGGGAGCATCAATATAGAATTTACGTTAGCCAAACAGACTCCTGATGGTCTTCCGACATCCGGCATCAACAGGGTGAAAGGCGCTAAGAATACTTGGACCATCGATGACGACAATGCGTTGAAGGCCACAAGCTATTGGCCAGCGGAAGACTACCTGAACATCTGGGTAACAGATCTTGGAGCTGGCTTATTAGGATATGCGCAATTCCCGATCTCAACTCTTCCCGGATTGGGGGGCGCCGAAGATAATCGCCTTACTGATGGTGTGGTAGTTGATTTCATGGCCTTCGGACGCGCAGACGATGGTTCATTTAATCTCCATTCAAATTTCGATAAAGGAAGAGCAGCAACCCATGAGATCGGACATTTTTTTGGATTAAGACATATATGGGGTGACGATAACGGTCAGTGTGGTGGCCCTGGCGATTATGTAAGTGACACACCTGATCAGGGGGACAAAACCAGTGGTTGCCCGACTCATCCCTATACAAATTGCAGCAATCATGTGATGTTCCAAAACTATATGGATTATACAAATGATGATTGCATGAATCTGTATACAAAAGAACAGATCAGTCGTGTCGCAACTGTTATTGGTAACAGTCCGCGAAGGGTAAGCTTAAATGATTCGCATGGTTTGGTTGACCCACAACCGCTCGCCAACGATATGGGCATTTATGAAATACTTTCTCCCAAGACACATGCGTGCACGAATTCATTTCAACCGTCCGTGATCGTTAAAAATAATGGTTCAAATGCCGTTGCGAGCACTACATTACAAATTACGCTCGATCAAAATGTGATCGAATCCAAAACATTCACATTTACACCGGCCTTGCAAACCTCTGAAACAAGAGAAGTGATATTTACTCCAGTGTCGCCTGAAGCCGGCAAACATGACTTTATTTTCAATATTGTTCAAACCAATGGTACAGACGATGCCAAGGAACCTGATAACGAGGAAGCCGTCACAACTTTAATTCCTTATACTGCCTCGTTGCCTGTAGAGGAAAATTTCGAGGTTCTTCCTTCATCCTGGGTAGTTCAAAATCCGGATAGCGAAATCACATGGGACATACGACAGGCAGCCAATTCAACTTCCACTAACAAAGCCGTCTATTTAAATTTCTATAACTACAACAACGCCGTTGGTGAAGTGGATGCATTAGTAACACCCCAACTTGATCTTTCAAATGCAACTTCACCCTATCTGACCTTCGACGTGGCTTATTCACGCTATCAAAGCAAAAATGATGGGTTGAAAGTTTTTGCCATCTCAAATTGTTCTGATATCGATGATGGAACAGAAGTGTACTCTAAATATGGAGGTTCCCTCGCAACTACCTCTTCCCTGAATAGTTCCTTCGCACCATCGGGGGCCGATCAGTGGAGGAAAGAGATCATTGACCTTAGTGCTTTTATCGGTGAGGAAAAATTTCAACTTGCCTTTGTCGGTGTAAATGATAACGGCAATAATCTCTACCTGGACAATGTAAATATAGTGTTGAACCTGCAGGAGAATGTTGCCCTCAGGCAAGTTATAAAACCGACACCTGTTCAATGTAATGCGGAAATAACCCCTGCTTTAGTAATAGAAAATCTTGGAAGTTCTCCTTTAAATACGCTTGAGGTAAAGTACACGGTGAATGATGGTGATCCCCAAACAACTTCAATCACAGGTTTAAATATGCAACCGGGAATGAAGGGGAAGGTTACAATTCCGTCCATAGGTCTGACAGAGGGTGAAAATACGTTGTCATTTGAGATATATGAGCCAAACAAGGTTCCTGATCCTCATCCGGAAGACAATCAGCTTGCGATAAAAACTATTCTCAACTCGGATCAGGATCGCATACCCTTGCGAGAGACGTTTAATGATGAGTGGGAAAGCAGTTGGAGTGTAGTGAATCCGCATGGCGGCATGGAGTGGAAGGAATTGACCACCAACTTTGACGAGTCAATTTATTTTAATGCATATAACAATTCATCGATTGGCGATCAGGCGTGGGTTGTGAGCCCTGTCTTGGATTTTTCAAATGC
The DNA here is from genome assembly GCA_037720155.1 of Chryseolinea sp. GTDB lineage: Bacteria > Bacteroidota > Bacteroidia > Cytophagales > Cyclobacteriaceae > Chryseolinea. Next base: position 596,334 of record JBBJMI010000003.1, read on the forward strand.
TTCATCCGCCAGCGTTTTCTTTGATCTGTCATATCGATACAGAGGTTCTGCAAAAGATGAAGTTAAGATTCTGGCTTCACGAAATTGTGGCGAAAGTTATGATGAAGTTCTATACTCAAAATCCGGAGACTCAATATCAAGTGTGAGTTCCCTTAGTGCGTGGACTCCTTCATTGCCTTCCCATTGGAACCGGGAATATGTCAATTTGAATTCCTTGGCTGGAGAAGAGAACGTGAGGCTTGCTTTTGTTTTTACAAATGAAAATGGCAATAACATCTATATCGACAATATTGAATTTTTCACTTCAGACGATCCCGATCCAAAATTACCGGAAAATCTCTATAGTGTTTTTTATAAAGGTCTCGATAATCTGCAGAGTTTAAACGTCTCATTCAATCTTTATACAAGGCAGAACGTGCGTTGCGAGCTGGTTGACATGATGGGCAAAACGATTTCCAGCCAGGACATAGCTGATGTCCTTAATCAGACCTTTGAAGTAGATGATTCACACGCGAGCACCGGCATATACATTCTCCGCTTGCTCATAAACGACCGATACTACGCTGAAAAAGTGTATTTGAATTAACGGCTAACAGATTTGTAAGCCGAAAAGTAGGGGCCATGTGAAAACGCGCATTCATAAATGGTGTGCTATAATGACGGCGGTGGTAATTATACCGATGCTTTTTCTCTCAGCTATCGCAAAGGCTGATTTCATAGAAAATAAAGGACAATGGCCAGCGCAAGTGCTTTATGCTGCTGATATCTCCGGAGGAAACTTTTTATTGAGAAGAATAGGCTTCTATATTGCTTTTATGACAGAAGTAATCACACCCATGCGACTGAAGTGACAAAAGAAAAAATGTTTCTGATTATCACCAGGAATATATGTAGGTGCATGCTTACGAAATCAAATTCATAAACAGCAGACCTAGTGCAACAGTACTCAGTGGGAAGAATGCTGATGGACCGGTTTACAACTACATCAATGGGAATGATCCAAACATGTGGGTTTCAGGAGCACAAGTGTAGACCAGTAATCAACTTCCATTACAATGAACAGAGCACCTCCCCTCTCAACAAACTGTCTGATCGCCGCACATTCATCGGCCGAATATTTCGCGCAGGTCAGCCAGAGACAGCGCATCTTTGGAAAGTGGCGTTTTCATATAACCGATCCGAGCATTTTGGCCGTGCCATTCTTGGTAAGCTCTCTCGTCATATATTCAAGTCTGTCCATTGGTACAAGGTCCGAGGAGATATTGTCTGCTGGATCGCTATAGAATTTCTGGCCGTGCGCGACGTCAACGAGAATGTTTTTATCCTGAGCCGGGCACGAGATGTTGCAACATATCAGTGCAAGGATCACGCAGGAGGACGAGGTAAATGATTTCATGGGAGCTGTTTTTCCTCGCGCTATTTCAATTCTTGTACCGGAAGGAAATCCTCCATTTCGATGTGTTTCACCAAATAGGATCGGGCCACCTGTTCGTATCCGATTAAGATCATTCGTTTACAACCGCACTTGGCTGGAAGAGTTTAGGACTTTGTCTCCTTAAACTAATCTGCAGACTTTAGCTTTAACAAAGGGTTGAGTATGCTGCCCTAAATTTGGCGGTTTGCATCTGGCGATAATATTTTAGGAATCAGCATTTCGCAGCCTTCTCGAATGAGCCCTAATCCATTAAATTCCGGCGGTGCAGCAAAACATCACTCTGATTCTATATTGTTCTCAGCAATGAATCGGACGATGCTTTCGACATAAAGGGACGGAATATATGTTGGCTCGGTTTTTCAGCATTTTTTTTCAGGTATTGCAAAATGAATTCCATGATAATGACACTCCGAGTGATCCAGCGAAGTGCCATGATGATTTAGCGCCACCGGATTCCCATTACATCGTGGTAGGATTCGCCAATCTCCCAGGATACTCCGACGACATTATTACTCCAGATAAACCCTTTAGTTTCATTTTTTCCATAAATCAATTCCGTTTAAGTGCATTAAAGTTGTTCTGTTCGTTTCAATCAGAGACTAAAATATTTAGATTTTAATCTGAAGATTTCGGAGGTATCTGACCAATATTTCGCTAATAGTTTAAATAACCTTTAACCATTACCATACATTGCTCCAGTATAATTTTGCTCTGACCATTCGGCAATCTGCAACATTTCTATGGAGGTTATGCCCAAGCCAAATAAGGAATTCAGGCCAAAAACAAATCCGCATTCTGTCCTACCTGACGAATAATGTCCGGCCCCAACCGGCAAATCACCCGAAAAGACGCAGGAAAATGGCCGGACCTCAATACCTTGTTCCTTCAATCTATGAAGCACACCTATCAGATAATTTTGCCAATACGTTTTTGATCGGTCGATGTTGCCTAAATGGATTGATAGAAACTCCTTGTACGTTAACGAATATATTAATGTAGTATCTGTAGAAAATCCGAAAGCGAAGTGAATGCCTTTATCAACTGCCCTTGCCTTATTCAACTCAGCGTGTTCAGTCATTTCATTGCCGAGCCTCGGGGAATGGACCAGTAAAGGGTGCGCATGAAAAAGCTCAATATACTTACGCCTTACCTTCCTGCTAGTATCAATAATAGACATCCTCGGAGAGAGCTTTTCTCGTTGTAAACCTTTTTTAGCCTTTTTAGCCTTCGTAATAATTGCGAGGTTCTTTCTTTGCTTTTGTGGGAGATTTTTTTGCATTATAATTCCCCGAGCTTCAAGGTCTAGTTTAACATTAAAAAGAAGCCAGCCCGTTTCTTCTTTCAATGTGTCGCAAAAATGAGCATGCGCACTAGAAATCAAACGAGTGGTGCTTACCTCCTTCTCATCTTCTAAAACACTCAAGAAAAAGCTCCTTATGTTCTCATAGTGGACTTTATCCATGAGCGCACCAGCTTTGTGCCCATGTCGCATTGTTCTTATGATCTCTCTATTCTGATCCTTCATAACGTCTATTGTCAGATAAAAAATAGGTTCGAAGATCGTCCCATTAAATGGAAGTAAATTCTAAGGTCCATATTTCATGTTCTACGTCCGCACATTCTCCGGTGGTCCTTAACGGCCTAAGGCCCTATCGAAGATGATCTGGTATAAATTAATTTTTCTATAAATCATTTGGAGTAACTTAATAAAGTACTTTCAGCGAGCCTAACAACTTAATTTTTTCAAAATAATCTGATAACTTTTTATCGTTATAACAATCACTGACTGCATTACCGCTATCATTATACATAAACACCATAAATATTTGCCCCTGGTCATTACGTTTAATCCCATTGTTTGGATGATGGGCGATCTTTAAAAGTAATTCCTCGTCCAGGCCCGCGTACTCGGTACGTATTGGAAGCTCCTGTTGATATTTGCTGGAATATATGGAATCAGCGGTCCGATCCGAATTCCAGCCTATTGGTGCATAGTTTCGGTTGAAAACTATCCATCTGTTTTCTTCAATCTTTTCTAGCCCATAGGGCAAGTTGATACGGAAAAAATTATCTAACATCATATTGTCGGGGTTATTTCCAATTGCAATAATCAGTGAATAAAAAGTCGGCGGGACAAGCGACAATCAAGGACATTGAGACTCTAACCCGACTCTAGTTTACAACGGTAAGACAATACCCAAAAATTCATCCCTGTTATATTCCAGCCTTTTCTGTCACCTTCAATGTCTTTCTCAATCCAATTTTGGCTACTTCAAGTAAATCCTGCTTGTGATAATCTTCGTTGTAAAGCTCCAGTGAAACATAACCTTTGAATCCCGTTGATTTTAGCGTGCGTTTAAATAAACCTCTCACAGCGGTATGAGTTTATATCAATATTTACTGAAGCTCTGCTGTTCGAGTGAAATACATTAATAGGAGCAACTTTTTATCTTTTTAACTGCCTTTTCAGCAAATTTTTTAGTTGCTGAATTTGTCACGTCGGCAAGAAAATAATGGACTATCCCTAACATTTGTTAGGGGTAGCTTGTCTTTTCCATGTCAAATAGTAATTAAAGCTCATCTCTTTTATCGCGTGAACAAAAGTGGTAACCTTCAGCGCTACAAAACCAGCAAGTGATTTCAATTATTTCCCGACACCATTTTCGAATTGCAGACACAGCTCCGGCTCCCCTGGATCAAGCCAAAACATTTGAAATTAATCGTTATCATCATTGCTTAAATTTTGTAATTTCTTCTTTTTCAGCCGGCCGGATGCTAATCGCAACTCCACCGCTGGACGCCATTCTCTGCTTCAATTTGCTTTTGCGCGTTACCAGGAATTTCTTTACCTCGTAATTTTGAGGATCTTTATCATAGCTCGCTCCATTTCCATCACTGTATACAGTTGCGACATAACTTCCCTCGGGTAAAAAGGCAAAGCTTAAGTCAGCTATTCGCGGATTTTCATCGGTGATCCCACCAACAAACCATTCGTTCTTGCCTTTCGCCTTTCGTGCTATGGTAATGAAGTCTCCCGGCTCCGCTTCCAACACACGTGTTTCGTCCCAGTCTACAGCAACATCTTTAATGAACTGGAATGCGTCCGGGAAGCGCTCGTAGTTCTCGGGCAGGTCTGCTGCCATCTGCAATGGGCTGTACATGGTAACATAATAAGCCAACTGTTTCACCAACGTAGTGTTTACGCGTTGTTTACTACCAGTGCCATAATATGACAGGTCCGTCTGAAAAATGCCTGGCGTGTAGTCCATAGGCCCTCCAATCAAACGGGTAAAAGGAAGGATAGTTCCGTGTTCCGGAGCAAGGCCAGCCATTGCCTCAAATTCGGTTCCACGTGCAGACTCCTGAGCAATCCAATTCGGATAGGTGCGGTGAAGACCCGTGGGTCGAACTGCCTCGTGACTATTCACCATGATCTTGTGGTCAGCAGCACGCCTGGCAACATGAATGTAATGGTTCACCATCCACTGACTATCGTGATGCTCTCCGCGTGGAATGATCTGTCCGACGTAACCTGTCTTGACCGCGTTGTAACCGTTTTCGTTCATGAAGCTGAAAGCACGATCAAGTCTGCGCTCATAGTTCGTTGCCGATGCCGACGTCTCGTGATGCATGATGATCCTTACGCCTTTGGATTCCGAGTATTGATGAAGTGCTATTACATCAAAGTCAGGATACGGTGTTACGAAGTCAAAGACTTCTTCCTTCCAGTTGCCTATCCAATCTTCCCAGCCTATGTTCCAGCCTTCCACCAGCACGGCATCAAATCCGTGCTTTGCGGCAAAGTCGATACTCTTTTTTACTTTTTCTGTTGTAGCGCCATGTGTACCGTTTGGGGTGAACCTGCTGAAATCATCATCGAGCAGCACGTTCGTCTCTTTTGCATAAGCCCAGCTGCTTTTTCCCGCTACGAAGTACTCCCACCATATGCCGATGTATTTGACCGGCTTTATCCAGGAAACATCCGTGTAACAGGTGGGTTCGTTAAGGTTCAGGATCATGCGTGAACTGAGAATGTCCCCTGCCTTATCACTTACAAGGATGGTTCTCCACGGCGTCTGAGAAGGCGTTTGCATATAGGCTTTATTTCCGACAGCATCGGGTGTAAGGTGTGCGGTGAAGCTCCATGTGGCGGCATCTACATTCAAATGCATAGCAGGATAATTGATCAATGCCGCTTCGTGAATATTGATGTAGAGGCCATCAGCACTTTTCATCATGGAAGGTGTTTGAACGGATGGGTTCGCGATTGGCTGTTGGGCGGTGATGGAAACCGTAGCTTTTTTCTGAAGTTTCGGAATCTCGGAGATCATTGAGGTTGTGTAAGGATACTCATTCGTGTCATAGTCACCAGGAATCCAGAATATCTTGTGATCGCCGGCAAGGTTAAATTCAGTCCGCTCTTCTTTCACGACGAAATAGTGAAGAGACGCTTGCTTTGGAAATTCATAACGAAAACCCAACCCATCATTGAACAATCTGAACCGGAGTACGATTTGGCGGCTGTGCTCTGATTTTTGTTCCAGCACAATTGCCAGTTCCTGGTAGTGGTTTCGGATAGCTTTTTCCTCGCCCAGCACTGGTGCCCAGGTTGTATCCACGGTGTTTTGAGTTGTGCCAGCAATGGTGAATCCTTCCATGAGCGAGGCATTGTCCCTTAACTCAAGACCGAGCCGACTCGTGCGTATGACCGGCTTTTCTTTGTAGGCTAGCGCATACGTAACGATTCCGCGCGTATTGACGTCAAACTTTAGCACCAGATTTTTGTCCGGAGACGTGAGTACATGCTGTGCAAACGTCACTCGTGAGACGGCGATGAAGCATACAACCAAAAAAACCGTGTATTTAGAAATAAAATTAAACCTGGCCATAGTGTTTCCAATTAGAGACGCAATGATATGATTAGGATCGCGCCCGTTTATAATTATATATTTTATTAGTATCAGCGTTGAAAAATTACATACTCATAAGCTTGCAGGGAGAGGTTACCTGGCAGTGTTACGCTTTCATTGGTCAACACACTCGTCCAATCTGAATTAGCGATTGACGCCGGCAATGCAAAATCTTTCAACGTGTTGCGAAGATTTACAATGACCACCACCTCCTCATTACCCGACTTTCGTGTGAACGCCATAACATCTGAAGAATGGAATGTCTCAAGGGTACCGGTTTTGATTGCTGCACTGCGCTGGCGAAAGGTGTTTAACTTCTTATACTGCTCAAACACATGCGGATTAGCGTCCCAGGTTATTTTGCTCGAACTGTTCTGAAAGAACTGGAGCTTCGCGTTGAATCCGACCTCCTGGCCATTGTAAATGAGCGGGACTCCTCCCAAATACGATGTAACCACGAAAGCTGCAAGCGCTCCATCCTGTCCGTTGAAAATGTTTACCGCTGTATCATCCCATGCATTATCGTCATGGTTTGATATCCAGCGTAAAATGTGTTTGCCCGTGGGCACGTCGTTGTAATCTGTATTGTGTGCTGATACTATATTGTTTACAGAAGCGCCATTGTCATAGACTTCCTTCAGCTTGCTGTAAAAATTCCAACCGAAGATCAGATCGAATCCTGCGTTAAAAAGTTCTTTCGAACTTCCTTCGGCAAACATTATCAGCTTGCGATCGGGAATTGCACGTAAGGTATCTATCGCTTGTTCCCAGAAAGTTGTGGGCACACCATCGGCGTAGTCACAACGGAATCCATCCACGTTCGCCTCCAACACCCAGTACTTCATCGCCTTGATCATTTCTTTGCGCATTGCAGATGTTCCAAAGTTCAGGTCTGCCACATCATTCCAGTTTGTGCCGGAGGGGATGACAATGTTTCCTCCTGCGTCCTGCGTATACCAGGTCTTATTCTGGATCCAGGCGTTGTCCCATGCGGTGTGATTTGCAACCCAGTCTAGTATAACTGCCATATCGCGTGCGTGCGCTTCCTTGACGAGCAAACGCAGATTCTCGAGCGTACCGAAGGCGGAATTGATCTTTCGATAATCTTTGATGGCGTATGGTGATCCGATTCCTTTGAGTTGACCAATCTCATAGACTGGCATCAGCCACACCACATTAACACCCAACTCCTTTAATTGGTCGAGTCTGGCTTTCACCCCATCAAGATTTGCCTGGTCGCTAAACGCCCACAGGTTCACTTCGTACATCACGATCTCAGCGATCGCCGGGACGTTGGCGAATGGGACATCGTACTGCTTCGGTTCCTCAGTTCTAACGATCGGCTTATTCGGTATTAGATTGTCATCCTTGCTACACGCGGTGGCCATGACGGCCGTTATCGTCAACAGCAGGAGAACGTTTGCTTGCACGAACAACCTTTCGAAAAACAACGAATATATTCTTGAGGTCACAGTTAGTTCTTTTTGATCTGATAAGAATAATTTCCAGGGATATGAAGATCCAGCGTGACGGTATACGAGCCAGCGGAAGGAATAGTAAAGGCTGGCAGATCCACATACTCCATCAATGGATGATCGGCATAGCTAAGTTTCCCATCCAGGTTGCCAAATTGAATATCCCAGCCGTTGTTCGCGCGGAATTTCAATGCATCAGCGGTCAGATTTGCGGTAACAGTCCATTTTTGTGATTCGGCATTATACTGCATCTGAGTGCTTGCATCCCAGGAACCTGGTGTGGCACCGCCGATTATTCCCCATTCTGTCTTCACCAGCGCGTACTCCATCGTGTTCAAATTAACAGCAAACCAATAGTACCCGTCAGATGGCGCGACGAAGTTGGCACCGGCAAAGTTGGCCACCATGATCTTGCCTTCACTTTCAAAACCATACGACGTCGGTCCCCAGTCAGGCTGTGCATAGAGTTTAAACTCGTTTGTTCCACCTTCGGGAATATAAATGTATCCCTCATACTGGCTGTCATCGTTCACAGATGAGATCTTCGACGGTGCTCCGATGTTCCACCCCTGGTAGTCACCGGCTATGTACAGAGAAGGGTAGTCAATGATTGCAGGTACGTCTATTGACGTTAAGCGTAAAGATGTGCCCTTCGAAAAAATGTTGCGGCTCATTGCACCCTGCACTCTAAACACAATCGTCCCTTCAGCACCCGGAGCGATACCAAGTGCCAGGGCAATTTCATTCAATTCAGCTCCGCTGTATGAAGTTGACAACAGGTCCTCACCCACCTCCTTTTTAACCGCCTCGGCCCAGGCATTGGCACCAACGGTATCGTTAGGCGTTTCGAACTGCAGCGTATAAGTAACAGGACCCTCTACGGGGAACGATATTTCCGGCCAGGACACCCGCAGCAAGGTTTCACCTTTGTTTTCCTCGGTGACGACAATATTATCTGCTGAAGCCTGAGGAGACGACGTGAAATTTACCTTCTTGAGGACGGTCAGGTCTGCATCTTCCTCGCAGCAAAAGAGCAGAAACAGCGCGGCTGCAAAGGCAACGGATATGTTCAGATGTCTTTTCATATTGATTGAATTAATAACCGGGATTTTGTTTGAGTTTCGGATTTGCATCCAGGGCAGCCGTTGGAATCGGGAAGATGTTTCGGTACTCAGGGGAATTTCCTTTAAACCAGTGTGGCTTGATGAACGTACCGAAGCGTATCATGTCCTGTCTCCTGTGACCTTCCATGTTAAGCTCCAGACCACGCTCACGGTAAACGTCATCCAGCGAGGGTGCCGATGTCAGGTCCTCAAGGCCGGCGCGCTGACGTATCTGGTCAACAAGTGATTTTGCTTCTGCCGCCTTGTTCAGCCTGACCAGGCTCTCTGCTTTCATCAGCAAAATGTCAGCATACCGATAGATCGGGAAATCATTTGACGCGCCATCGCCTCCGGTGTCACCGGCAGGGTAAAACTTAACATTACGAACACCCGCCTGGGGATCAGCACCAGGATCAATGAGCGAGCCTACGTCAAGTTTGTAGTTCACATTACCAGGCTGAGGACCTACAAGAAACTGCCTCTTGCGTATGTCGTCATCACTGAACATCTGGTAAAATGGCGTTGGAATGATGGTACCATTCCATCCGCTGTAACCAAACGTTTCCGTTCCATGGGGTCCGTAGATACTTCTGACTGAAAAGATGTTCCTTGAAACGACATTGCGCGTGGCAAACATCGCAAGGATCGTTTCGTCCTGCGGAAGAACATCACCGAAAAGTTCGTAATAACGGAAACCTAATGGACTCGATGCATTGGCTTCTCCGGGGTGCAGCGAAAAACCTCCTTCATCGATGATCTTGTTACATATATCGATGCACTCCTGCCACTTCGCGCTACCGGTATAGACTTCTGCATTCAGATACAACTTCGCTAAGAGTGCGTAGCCTGCCCAGCGGTTAAACCTTCCGTAGTACTCGCCTCCTTTCGCAGGAGTAAGATTGTCTACGTTTGCAGTCAGTTCACTCACAATGAAATTATATACAGTCTCCCTGCTTTCCTGCGGAAGTTGTTCGACGGTAATGTTGTTCTCCGTGTAAAAAGGAACATCACCGAAGTCATCAATGAGGAGGTAGTAGAAAAATGCCCGCAACACTTTTGCTTCTGCAATTTGATTTTCATCGGCAGTTGCCCCTTCGAGCAACTCGATGGACTTGTTTGCCTCAAACACGGAACGGTAAAGCCAGTTCCAGGTGTTCAAGATATAAGGATGTGACGGTAGCCATTCATGTTGATGAAGAAGTGCAAAATCAATTTGCCAGTTTCCATCGGTCCGGTGAGGAATCACCTGCTCATCGGAAGACATTTCATTTAAATCATACCATCCATTATCTGCTCCGGCATACCCGATGCCATTCCAGTTTCCGGCAACCTGCGCGTAAACACCAGCGAGTGCTGCATTTGCTCCTTCCACAGTTGCATAGAATTCTGAAGCAGCATACTTGTCATAGATGTTCTCGTCAATGTCCGTGCAGGACAAAGAAATCAGGAGAACAGAACACGTCGCAATAAAAATATTTCTGTATTTCATGAGTTGATAATTTATTTTTTTATCGGCGCAGGGATAGCGATTGAATTAGCCCTGGGCGAAACGTTGTTAAACCAATGATGTACGTCTATTTGAAGACGACATTTAACCCCATTGCAAAGCTTCTCGCGCGCGGGTAAGCTCCCCTGTCACCACCAAAAGTGTTCAGATCGAAACTACTGTCAGGGTTGCTTCCGCTGACGTTCATTTCAGGGTCTGCGCCGGAATAGTCGGTGAACAACCACAGGTTATTTCCTGTCATAGAAAGGCGGAGTCTGTCGATGTACTTCACATTCTGCACGGGAATAGTATAGCCCACCGTTACATTTTCGAGCCGGAAGAACGAGCCATCTTCAAGCCACACGTCCGATGCATATTGCGTGGTGCGTATGCCCAGAGGGATAGCGCTCTCCAGCACGTTTGCACGACCGAGGATCTCCAGCATGCTCAGGCTCTGCCGCATATTGTTGTAAATCTTGTTGCCACCGGAACCTCTCCAGAGCATGGAGACGTCAAAATTCCTGTACCTGAGTGTCGGTGTTATTGCATAGGTGTGCGTCGGTAACGCAGAGCCGGCCAGATATCTGTCAGTACTCAAATTGCCCTGATCGATGACGCCGTCACCGTCGAGATCCAGTACTGTTTCTTCACCACTCTCGTTCACTCCAGTGTGTTGGAGGATATTAAACGTTCCTATGGGCTCACCCTCTATGAGATACGCGCTTGTAGCACCCCATCCAGCATAGTTGGTGTTCATTTGTATTCCGTTGAGCGAACCGCCCAGGGTTAACACTTCATTGCGGAGGAGCGATACGTTGCCGCCCAGGGTAAGGGTTGTATTTTCGCTTTTGATGAGGTCGTAGCCCAGAGCAACCTCCAGGCCCTTGTTCATCATGCTACCGATGTTTGCAATCATTCTGTCGTGCTGATAGGGAGGTCTCGGAACTACGTACTCAAAGAGAAGATTCTCTGTCACAGCGCGGAACGCATCAACCGATCCATTAAGTCGTCCATCGAGCAAGCTAAAATCAAGGCCGATGTTCGACTGCTTGCGAGTTTCCCAACGCAGGTCTGCATTTGGATTTTGATTCACATTGAAGTTTGTTATCTGCGTTCCGCCGAAGTAGGTAATTCCTGCAGACTGAACGAGGGCGATCGATTGCTGCGGCCCGAGACCTTGCTGATTTCCGGTTATGCCGTAGCCGCCACGAAGTTTCAGTGACTGAAAAATATCCTGATTGGTCATAAAATTCTCCTGGTCGATACGCCATGCCAGCGATGCGGCCGGAAAATTGCCCCATTTATGATTCGCGCCGAAGACTGAGGAGCCGTCCCTGCGAATGGAAAGCGTTGCCAAATACTTGTCTTTAAAACCATAGTTGACCCTGCCAAGGAAGGACACGAGCGTTCGATCATTTTTGTAGGATCTGATATTACCGGCAGACGCGAGTGAAAGATCACCAGCTTCCAACCGGTTGAAAGTTGTAAGATCATTGATGAAACCAGTTGCCTGAGTCCAGTTGCCGTAGTAGGCCTGGTTCTGCCATTCATACAACGCCATTGCGGAAAGAGAATGATCACCATAGTCACGCCTGTAGTTCAGGCTGATGTTCATCAGCTTCTCATCTCTTCTGGTGTTGTCTATGCTGGCAATTCCCCTTCGGTTGATAGCATCTTCGATCGTTGATTTTGCGGGTAAATAATATCCCCACATCTGATCGGTCTTTCTCCAACTGCCAAACCAACCTGCGGTAAGGCCCTCAAAGATTTCGAGATCGGCACGCAAGCTTCCGAAGAGATTGTTATTCACGCCTTCGTTGATAACACTTTTGGCGACCGCGTAAGGGTTGATATATTGGAATACGACAGGGTCCCGGAAGTACGTCTGGCCATCAGTGTCGTATACCGGGTCCGTTGGACGCGCAATGTTGGCAAGGTTAACCAATGTTGACTGGAATGAAACCGGGCCAACACTGCTCGGGCTTCCGGTAGTATTGTTGACGCTGCTGTTCAGGTTAAAGGTGAGCACAAGCCGGTCATCCAGCCCGTGTTGCGTTGCCTGAAGGCTTCCAATGTAACGGTTGTTGCCGGAATTGATGACCATACCATCCTGTAGAATAGCCGTCAGCGCCCCGCGAAACGAAAGGTTATTTGATCCGCCGCCAAAAGCCAGCGTGTGATTTTGCGTGTATCCCGGGCGTGTTAACAGATTGAACCAATCAGTGTTCGAGCCGTGATTAACGGATGAAGGAACGCCGTTAAGACGTACTTGTTCTGACCATTGGGCAGCGTTCAGTACGTCAATCTTCCTGTTTTCTGGTATGTAGTCTACTGAAGCTGCTACACTATACTCCACGGTGCTCTTTCCCTCCTTGCCTTTCCGCGTGGTTACTAGAATTACTCCCGGCGCGCCGCGTGAACCGTAGATAGCAGTAGCAGACGCATCTTTCAGGACATCAACAGATTCAATTTCGCTGGGAGGAACCTGGTTAAGCAGCTCCATGTTTCCCTGCACGCCATCGACCACCACCAACGGATCGTTGCCGCCACGCAAAGAAGTGATTCCACGAATACGGACGCTGGGTGCGGATCCCGGTTCACTGCTGATTTGAGTAACAGAAACACCAGGCGCTCTGCCTGCAATCTGCTGAAGCGGGCTGGTAATGGCTCCCTGGTTAAAGTTTTCTTTTGAAATGGTAGCGATCGATCCCGTGACGTCCTTTCGTTCCTGAGTACCATAGCCCACGACCACGACTTCTCCGAGCGTAGTAAGATCGGGCTCCATCTTCACATCTATTTCCGTCTGATTACCTATCGGGATCTCCTGTGTTTTCAATCCGATAAAAGAAAACACAAGGATGCCATTAGCCTGGTCATTGGGAATGTTAACACGATAAGATCCGTCGGCATCTGACACCGTACCCACCCCGTTCGATCCTTTCAGCAAGATACTGACTCCAGGAAGTCCCTGCCCGGCATCATCGTTAACCGTTCCGGTAATGGTTACCGGCGTTTGAGCATAGACAATGCAGCTAACTGCAAGTGCTAGCAACGTAAAAAGACATTTCGCGAATGCGTGGCCCCAGGAATTGCCGGGCGGTGTTGCACGATCGTCGTGCACCGGTAATTGACAATTTAATTCAGGTGTGTACATTTTTACCATGGGTTTGAAATTAAGTTCGACTCCAGCGTCAACGTTGGCGGAAACCCCCTCTCCTCATTCAATCGTTTGCGAAGACAAAGGACGGGTCGTTAAAAAGTGGCAGCAACTTATCCTTGAAAAATCAAAAGAAATATCACGAAACAGGATTATAGGAATTTGATTATCAGCAGTTTAATGAAGGTACGACGTACAAAAAATCAAATTGGATTTGAAACGATTCCGCGCCCGGTCTGGGCATTCAGATGGTCGGGACACTCATGACGCGCTTGTCAAACTCGTCATTTGGAAATTGAGACTTGTGACGAATGCGGGTTTTGTAGGTGTAAATAGTCGCCACGGAGTAATCAAGGATGCGGGCGATTTTTTCAGGATCGCGTATACCCAGACGCATGAGGGCAAAGATGCGCAACTCCGTGTTTAGCAACTGACCTTGCTTGAGGGGGATCCTGTCTTCTTCCTTAAAAAGGGAATGAAAAGTGCGCACAAAATCCGGGAAGAGTGCCAGAAAGAATCTGTCGAAGTTGTGATACAACTCTTCGCGCTCTCGTTTTATATTAATGCTGTCGACGGTGAAGCGTAGCTCGTCTAACTTCTTGGAGAGCAGTTTCCGTTCCATCGTATTTTTTATGCTTTCAAGCCGCGCTATATATTCAGCGGTGGCATTGAAATAGTAAGTGACATATTCCTCTTTGATTTTGTTTGAATCGATCAGCTGATGGTTTGTCTCCGTCAGTTTTTCATTTGAATCAGAAATAACTTTCTTAGCGACCTGCAGCTTTTTGTTCTGCTTATAAATGATGGTGCCGAGCGCCGCCAGCAGAACTGCGAACAATGTGATCACTATCGCGTAAGCAGTAACGCGATTCTTTCTTAGCTCAACCGTGGCCAGTTGTTTCGCTTCGATGAGCGGGTAGATCGACGCCACCTGAATTTTGCGGTGATTCGCGCCATAGAAATTGGCATCCTCCATCGCAATCTTGATGTACTCGTATGCTTTTTGTGTATCGCCCTCCTTAAAAAAAATCTCGGCAAGGTTGCGGAGTGCAACTGTTTCCTTTGTCGCGGTCCGGATGTCCGCAATAGCAGCTTTGATTAACATGTTTTTCGCTTCAGCACTACGGCCCTGATTGCTGTAGATGTGACTTAGCGTACTGGCGGCAACTCCAATTTCCCGTTCTGACAGGGGAAAGTCCGACAAGAGAGCCTCGTACGCTTTCGCTGATGTTTCAAAATCATTAAGATGCAATGCCTTTAAACCTTGAACAAGCAAAAATCGCCTGGAGTTTGGCGGCGCATATTGTAATGATGAATCGAGATAGCTGTTTCCGCGACTTCGATATTGCATGCCGTAGAATCGGTCTCTCGTTAGCTCCGCCAGATCGAACCATGTTCTTCCTATAAGAAAAAAGAAATCCTGTTTGAGCGTGTCCGGCAGTAAGTTGCTACGAAGTGCCTGCAGCGTGTCAAGCGTTTCATTGAAAAGACCTGCAGAGACCAACGTAAATCCGAGTTTTATTTTAGAATTGTACGCATGGCCCGGATCCCCAAGGTTGGCTGCCAGCGATTGAAGCCGCAATGCATAACGAAATGCCGAATCGTAAATGAAGGATTTGTATTCGTCAAAAATTCGGGTGGTCAGGACAAATTCTTCCGCAATGGCCTTACCTGCAACCCTGCGTTTTAAACCATCTATTCTTTCGGCTTTTCTCAGTTCGTAACCATGACGCGCTGCAATAGCATGATCAAGGTCGTTCTGAAAATCGTTTGCTTCCTCTTGTCCAGGTGCCTGGACGTGAAGAAGACAAAGAAAAACGATAATAGCCCGCCGTATTTTCATGGATAGCTCCCAAGATAAGAAAATCTCCCCTCCGTAAAGCGGTGACCACTTTACTGGTCATCCCATCTTTTTAAAGAGTGCATTTAGTCTTTGCTTTGAAGGCTGTTGCGCCGTTAAAAATACCGTATTGATTAAGTATGATGTTTTATAGGTGTCCAACTGAAGCATGTCCCCAAGCTTAAGTAAGGATAGAATCACACGTAGCCAAATTCATCATGTATTTTGAGATCCATCACCTTCACCGGAAGACCATTCGGTAAATAAAATCAGCGAGCTTTAGGGCTCAATCGGCGCGCTGTAACCAGATATCTTTCTCCATTCACACCTCTTCTTAATTATGATCGATCGCTATCCGGGCGTTGTTTTTTTAAGAATTTGAACACTCACTTTTTCAAGCAGGGCAACCAACACATCGAATTTTATAGGTTTGCTAATGTAGTCATCCATGCCTGCGTCTAAACACATTTCTCTATCGCCCTGCATGGCGTTGGCAGTCATGGCCACGATGATGGGTTGATGATGGTTTGAGCTGCGTAGCATGCGTGTAGCCTCCAGTCCGTCCATTTCAGGCATTTGCACATCCATCAATATGAGATCATATTCTATTTTCTTCATAATGTTCAATACCTCCAGTCCGTTAACCGCTATTCCTGACCTATATCCTAATTTACTCAGAATTCTTGCGGCTAACTTTTGATTTACGGGATTATCTTCTGCAACGAGAATGCTCATGGGATGATTCCGCGCAAAATTTTCAGAGAGTTTTTTCGTCTCAATATTTTCTTCTTTTACTGCCGCCCCGCCGGTACGAAGTTGGTTGAGAATATGTTTATGAAGCACTAGCTGTTTAACAGGTTTTGTAAGCACTTGGTCAAATAGGTTGACATGAAGTTTTGCGTGTTCATCGCCCATTGAAGTCAACAAGAGTATAGGGACCGTAGGATATTCTTTGCGTACGTGTTGGGCAAACTCTATTCCATCCATTCCCGGCATTTGCATGTCTGATAACACCAAATCAAAGCTGAATTTTTTACTCGAGAGGATATGGATTGCTTCGTTACCCGATCGTGCACTAATAGGAATAAGTTTCCACTGGTCTAGTTGATTTTTAAGAATGGTTCGGTTAGTCTCATTGTCATCCACGATAAGGACATGTTTACCTTCAATGCCTTTTGTATTCAGGTGTACATATGATTTTGTAGATTGAATGCTCGGTGCCACCTTTATTGTGAACATGAATTTCGTTCCTACTCCGGATTCGCTTTGAACCTTTATTTGACCCCCCATCAATCCAATAAGTTTTTCAGATATGACCAGTCCGAGGCCTGTACCACCATACTTACGTGTAGTAGAGGAATCAACCTGAGAAAAGGCTTTGAATAGACGTTCAAGCTTATCGGCCGGTATACCAATACCAGTATCTCTTACCTGAAAGGCAACAACGATATCATCGCTAGATATTTTTTGTAACTCCACACCTAGAAACACTTCTCCCTTTTCGGTAAACTTAATGGCGTTGCTCACTAGGTTTAGCAAAACCTGTCTTAATCGTAAGCCATCGCCAATAACTTGTGGTGGAACGTCAAATTCAATTTCATAAAGCAGGTCAATTCCTAATTGAGCAGCTTTCGAGGCAAAGACATCCAGGACCTCTTCGATACAATCACGCAAATTGAAATCCTTTGCCTCCAACTCCATTTTTCCTGATTCAATTTTCGAGAAGTCTAGAATGTCATTGATTACTGTCAATAGCGCTTCTCCGGAATTTTGAATGGTATTGTTATAATCGCGTTGCTCCTCGTTAAGTGAAGTTTCCGCCAGCAATGCAGACATTCCCAAAACACCATTCATTGGTGTTCGAATCTCGTGGCTCATTGTAGCCAGGAATATGCTTTTAGCCTGATTAGCTTGTTCGGCTTCTTGGCGAGCTTGCTGTGCTTCGTCAGTTGTCAGTACCAATTGTTTTGTTCGTTCATGTACCTGGCGTTGAAGCTCAACTCTCTGTTTTTGGGCAGCCCCCATCCGTATTTTGAAAAAGGCTATCAAGCTTGTTCCAATGAATAGGCCTGATAGCGCCCTGAACCATGTAGTTACCCAAAAAGGAGGTGTAACGATGATTTTTACAGATGAACCCTCCTTATTCCAAAGGGCATCGTTGTTAGCACCTATAACTCTAAACGTATATTCTCCTCCATCCAAATTAGTATAGGTAACAGAATTTTTATGCCCGATATAATTCCAATCGTGGTCAAAGCCTTCCAGCTTATAGGCGAACTGATTATCTTCCGGATTTGTAAAGTTTAAAGCTGAGAATTCAAAGGAAAGAACTGACTCCAGATAAGAAACGTTGATTGTCGTAGTATAATTAATGTGCTGTTGAAGCTTAGGGGCTTGGTGCCCGATCGCTATGGATTTATTGAATATTTTAAAATCCGTTAAGACAATAGGTGGAACATATAAATTGGGTCTGATTAAATCAGGAGTAATGCAATTTGCACCATTGTTACCACCAAAAAAAAGTTCACCATCACGTTGGAAAAATGAATGTCTAATAAATTCGCTGCCTTGCAAACCATCAGCCACCCCGTAGTTTCGAAAGGCCGCTGTTTCAGGATTGAATTTACAGATTCCATTCAACGTACTCATCCATATATTCCCTTCCTCATCACATAGTGTACCTAACACAATATCGCTGGGTAATCCGTTTTCTTTTGAATAGGTTTCAAAGGTAGATTTGAATGGATCAAAGATCTTCAATCCACTGGTCGTACCCAGCAATAGATTCCCATTTTTATCCTCGCTTATGGAATTAATGCAATTACTACTTTCAGTATTTTTTTTACGTTTCTCATAAAAATAATGGGTAAACGTTTTGGTATTGTAGTTAAATAGATTCAACCCATTTTGAGTGCCGATCCACAAGCTACCCCGTTTATCTTCATAAACTTCAAAGACACCCAAATCTGTTAGACTCGCTGGGTCATTCTCATTCGGTCTGAAATTTTCGAACTTTTTTGTAGCACGATCAAATAAATATATTCCATCGTACCAGGTTCCTAACCAAAAGTGACCGTTGCTGTCTTCTCGCATAACGCTAATGCTGCCTGATGTCAGGGAGGTGCTATCCATACCTTGTAGGATGTTTTCGAAGTTCCCTTTTTCTTTATCCAATTTGCTTAATCCTCCTTGATACGTACTAACCCAAAGATTTTCTTGGGCATCCTCATACACGGCGATGATTAAATTATTCGGCAAGCTTTTAGGATCTTTAGGGTCATGTTTATAGGCTCTGAATGAGCCATCCTCCTGTAATAAATTCAAACCTCCACCATCTGTGCCCAGCCACAATCTTCCTTTTTTATCTTTCAAAATGCATTTTACTACATTGTTATTTAAACTGTGAGCGTTGTTTATCTCATGTTTATACAGCTTAAAATTGTTTCCTGTTCGAAAAAATAGATTGATTCCTGTGTTTCTACTTCCTAACCATAAATTGTCGGCGTTGTCTTTAAAAATAGTCGTGATAAAGTTTTCCGTTAACCCGGTAGGATTGTCGAGATTATATTGATGATGGGTAAACTGTTGCCTGTTTTTGTCAAGCAGGCTTATACCGTTGGAATGGCCGATCCATAAATTTCCGTCTACATCTTCGCCTAAACAGCGTATGTTTTCACTGGCAATAGAGTTAGAGTTGTTTTCCTCATGAAGGTATCTTGTAAAATTGTTGGTATCGCTATCAAAGCGAAAAAGGCCATTGTTTGATGATACCCATACTACTCCTGCATGATCTTCCAATATTTGAAATTCGATTGGTTTTAACATTTTATGGTCGTTGGCATCCTTTTTAAAAGGATGGAACGTAAAAGTTTTTTGTTTAGGATTGAATAGGAATACACCTTTTGGATTTGTTAGTGAACCAACCCAAATATTTCCTTTGTGATCTTCGTAAATTGCCCTGAGTTCCATATCCACATCATCCGAATTTTGGTAGGTTGTCACGGACTTATTGTCCAGACCAACCTGGCTCAATCCCTTATTTGAACAGACCCAGATATTTCCCTTTTTGTCTTCCAAAATATTATAGATCTGCTCATCCAGGCGAAAATGCACGAAGGCATTTTTTTGTACGTCAAATTGATCTAATCCTAAATACGTGCCTACCCAAAATCTTCCTTTGCTATCTACCAACATAGACCAAATCCGATTATCGCGTATAGTTGCAGAGTCATTCGCATTGTGCAGATAGACCGTAAATTTGTTACCATCGTATTTGTTCAAACCATTCTCCGTCCCAAACCACATAAAGCCCTTTTTATCTTGGGCCATGGATATTATATAACTTTGTGAAAGACCGTTGCTGGTGCCCAAATGTTTGAAACTCACATCCTTTTGCTGTGGGTATACATTGAAACTCAAAAGAAATGATATAATTATTAGCGCTCTGGTCATGACCTTAGTGTAGTTCTAACCAAAATGGTAAGAAATTCCAGAATAAAAATCAGAAATAGCCTGATTTAATACGCAGGTTAATGCTAAGCGATTTAAATGAAATGCATTTGGCGGTAGTCTTAGCGATTATTCCGTGTGTTGGCCCGGTGATTCGACTAAATATCTGACCTACCACTTTCTTGGTTAGAATTTGAAACACAGTCTGACTTACCAGATTTTCTCAAACACGGTTGTGATTTTTTGCGCCGAATGTGCAGCTTTGAAATAAGCTGGGAACAACTTCTTTCGCCGGACGGGGAATCGATTGGTGCATTGGTCTATGTAGATTCAACCGCACAAGTTTATCAATAGCAATCAATTGGATTATATATGGAATACCTTTTCTTGCTGCTTCGCTAGATCTCATTTTTTTAGGATATTTTTAAATATAGCGATTGACCTTGGTCGCCTTTAATTTACTATTGCCGATCTTCCGGACAATTGCACGGCAATTACTTTTGATTCTTTGTGAGTTGAAAATCCCGATTGGCGTTCAGTAAGTTAAATTCATAAACTTGAATCGCCTGCTGGTTAATTCCGAATAAAATGCGGTTATCAAATCTGACAGCGCTTCGCACATCACCCGTTAATTTAAGACCAGATTGGCGCTGCGGAACATATGTGAATTCTCCGTCATTACCGCCCCGAAGAAGGACCCCATAATTCGCATCGTATTTTCCAAAGCGTAATCTGGCCTCTGCAATGTTGCCGCAGAGAAGTACGTCTTCATTTCCGTCGTTGTCATAGTCCATAGACGTCAACGTATAAACGGGTGAGTACTGCGCTTGAACGGGCAATTCTTTTAAATGAAACCTCCCATGCCCATCACTTTGAAAATATGCAGTGGTAAGAATGTTAGCCTCCAAGCGATTTATATCCTTTAGCTCACCTTCAGTAAATATATCCTTCAGGGTTGCGTCAGCATAACTCTTATATGTAACAAAACGTTTGCGCATCATGCCGAGCTGCTCCAGTAGTTCGTCGCGGCTTACGTAAGGATAACTAATGCCTTGAATGTAAAAACAAAAAATTGGGTCAACAGACCCATTATTGTCTAAGTCCTTATAAAATAGTTCCGCGGGTTGCTTGTCACTTGCCTTGCACTGGGAATTTAATCCAAGATTCCCAATGATGAGATCGGTCTTCCCATCGCGATTAAAATCACCGGTTAAAATCTTGTTCCACCAACCACTATAAGATTTATCGAAGTATGAAGAGGTTTTATCAACAAATTCGCCATCAACGTTAAGGAATACTGTGACTGGCATCCACTCACCCACCACGATCAGGTCCTTTTGATTGTCGTTATTTAGGTCGACCCACGCGGCGTCTGTGACCATTCCAAGATTTTCGAACGATGGACCTAATGACGAAGTCATGTCCATAAATTTTCCTTTTCCATCGTTCACCAGCATGTAACTTCTGGGGGCCTCGGGATACCTTCCGGGGATCACTCTACCGCCAATAAACAAATCAACATATCCGTCATTATTAATATCGTTCTCCCTTACACAACTGCTACTGATTTTCATCGCCGGCAACGCACTTTCGTCTTTTGTTAAACTTCCTTTACCATCATTCAAATAAAGACGATCCTGCAAGCGATTATCCTTCGCAGCATATTCATGATATCCACCGCTGCACACGTACAGGTCAGTAAAGCCGTCGTTATTAACATCTAAAAATACTGCATCAGTGTCCTCACTATATTTATCCATGTTAAACCCCGGGACATTCTTCTCTTGAAATTCGTTTTTGCTTTGCTGCATAAACAATTTGGCGGACTCACCCATCCCTCCTCCCGCATATACGTCTTCAAGACCGTCGCCATTAATATCACCCTTTACAAGACAGGGCCCTGAGAATGACAATGGATTTATTAACAATGGCTGACGTTTAAAGTCAATGGTGGAATTAAAATGGTCTCTAAAAATAAAAGGTTCTTTCGCCGTTTTAAAAATTGGTGAAATAACAGGTAAACGTTGTGTTCCCTGAATGGCTTCACCTATGTTCAAGGTTATTACCTTGTCTGCTACAATTTTCGTTATGGTCTGTTGTTTACCGTTTGGCCATTGTACTTTTAGTGAATCAACAATTGCATCTTCCCCCAAACCAAAATGTAGGATCGGTGACACACTGGATTGAAACCCTCGCATCGGCATTTGTTCCAGGTGCTGTTGATTCCCCTTTCTATAGATAGAAACTTTAACGCCTAACCCAGCCGCATTAAAGTCATTCCCTTTCAACTTGATCTTTAAGAAATGGTGTTTGAGTTGATGATTAGCATCATTGCGATAAATAAATGCTTGACGGTTGATGTTGTTGATTGCAATATCGAGGTCCCCGTCATTATCGAGATCGGAATATGCTGCTCCATTACTATTGGAAGGAAGATCCATTCCCCAAGAAGCCGTTACATTCGAAAACGTAAGGTCTTTATTATTTTTAAATAGATAGTTCACAACATTGGATGATGGCATTTTATGTACAAGTTCTAAAAAATCTTTTCGAAAAACCGCGCTCTTTTTTTGTAAATGATCGCCAGCATATTTTGAAAAATCCAAGTCGGTATAGTCACGGACGAAACCATTAGTTACTAACAAATCTTTCCAACCATCGTTGTCGAAGTCGGCAAATAATGGAGCCCAGCTCCAGTCAGTATTAGAAATACCCGCCAATTGGCCAATTTCACTAAAGGTTCCATTGCCATTATTAAGCTGCAACATGTTTCGCATATACTGGTAATGAAACCCGGAACGAATTCTAAGGTCGAATGAATTATAATTGTCAGCGGCGAATAACTTCTTTTGACGGTGATTGCCCTCCGGAAGCATGTCCAATGAATAGATGTCAGGCAATCCGTCGTTATTGATGTCGGCAACATCACAACCCATAGAGAAATGAGAAGTGTGCCCTATACTTTCATTTAACTTGTCGGTAAATGTCCCATTGCCATTGTTGATATACAAATAATCAGGTACATCGTAATCATTTGAAAGATAGAGATCCGGCAATCCATCCTCGTTTACATCTGCAACCGCAGCCCCAAGCCCATAGGACAACGCCGTACTTTGGAAACCGGCCTTTTTGGTAACCTCTGTAAAATCGCCCTTGTTATTTTGCAACAGCTTAATGCCAATAGTTGGATGTGTGTGTTTCCGAAGTTGGGCCACAAAATTATCGTCAAGGTTATCAATACGGTTAGGATTGTGATTGATAAATAAAGCATCTAGATCATTGTCATTATCATAATCGAAAAATACGGTTTGCGTCGTAAAAGAAGAATCGGCTAGTCCATAGGTGGCCGCCTCTTCCAGGAAGAATGGCAAGCCGTCATCACCATTTCCTTTATTAATGAATAATTGCTTAACCCTTTTCTTTCCGTTTATTTTTCCGGAATAATTCAAGAAAATATCTGTTAATCCATCACCATTTATATCAACCATCGATACACCCGTTTTCCACGGCCCGTCCCGCCCTTCCACTCCAGCTGACTGGGTAATATCTTCAAATTGCATGTTACCTTTATTCAAGTAAAGTTTGTTGCCAGTCATGTTACCTGTAAAATAGATATCATCCAGATTGTCGTTATTGATATCTGCAATTGCTACACCGCCACCATTATAAAAATATTCGTACATCATCACATTGGTATTCAATCCCTCCGTGAGCGCGTTATTGAAATCGATATGTGTTTGCTCTGAAGGCAACAGGCTGAATAACGTTTCTGTGGAAACTGCCTTGTTATCTACATCCGGATTATCGCACCCCATCGCCATTAGGACTAACAATAGAAGAGCGCAATATGTGTTTTTGCAAGAAAAATTTGAGGCCATACAACTGATTGTAATCAATAGTCGTCAGAAGTAATAGATAGAAAGCCAATAACTCAAGCCAATCGTTTATTCTATCTATTACTTCTTAAAAACTATCAATAAAAATAATCGCACATATTAAAATGCCCCGATTTCGGCAACGCTTGTGCTATTTGTACCTCCCCAGGTGCTAGTGACGGTGACTCTGATAAATTTTGCAGTTTTGAAGGAGGTCAGAAAAAATCGACTCTCCGATTGCTTTGGATCGGTGTTCATTGGAACTGAGGGGAAAGTGCCATTGTCAACGAAGTCCACTCCATTTGTGCTAATTGCAACTTTAATCCCACTGGGCTGGCCATGCGGCCAGTCCTTAAGATCCCTGGCAACTACGGAGATCCCATGAACGATCTTCTCTTCCCCCAAATTGATCGTGACGTGATGTGGAGGAGCCGGCTCACCACCTGCCCATTTTGAGTGCCAGAAAGTGCCCCAATTATTATCGATAGCAGCAATAGCCAGACCGTTACCACTGCCTTCACCGGGTTCTTCAGTGGACATGCCGGCAATACTCCAAAGCGATTTATCGTACAATGGAATATTCCCTAGCGCTGGCGATCGGGTCAGAACGAAATAGGTGGTTTGTTGCATATCGCCAACAGATCCACCCGACACTTGATCGATCGCTATTGGGAGCAGGAAACTGGTAAACGCATCAAAATCTTCTCCTTTTTTGATGATGAGTTTCAAAGGTGACGTAGTATTGGTCCCTTTCGAAATTATCGCTGTGGATTCAAAGGTAAAATTCGCTGCGGGCAAAATTGTATAGTTTGTACCCATAGCTTGATTAAAAGAGGACACCTTCTCCTCGTCGACTTTAAAATTAACGGTAACGTCATTTCCGGCAGATGCAGAAATTGTAGGATAGTCGGCCCCAACAATTGTCGCCGTGTACGTGACCGTATCAGAAATGTCAAAATTCGCGCTGATAACTGATTTGGCGCTGGGCATGTATATTCTAGGTTCGACATCGTCATCAGAACATCGCGTTAACGTAGCAACAATAGCTACACATAGGGCTGTATATGATCGCAATTTCATAGTTCAATTTGTTTAATAAATTTAGGCGGTGTTTTAGTATCCGGGGTTTTGCTCCAACTTCGCATTTCTGTTTGTTGCTGCAATCGGTATAGGCATCAGGTACATCCTTTCTGGGAATACCCTGTCAGTAACTTTAACTGGCTTATACGTAAGCACACCGCCAACACTTTCAATGTACATGCCGTGGGTAGGATTGTTTAGGACACCCTGGGGGCCATGGGCAATTTTCCATCGAAGAACATCCCACCACCGCTTATCTTCAAATGCAAATTCGACTCTTCTTTCACGCCAGATGGCTTTGCGCATTTCTTCCTTGGACAATCCAAGCGGAAGGCCGGGCAAGTCGGAACGTGATCTAACTTTGTTTACAGCGTCATAAACCGAAGCATCAGGTCCTTCAGCTTGATTTTGTGCTTCGGCGTAACTGAGTAATACTTCAGCAAAGCGGAACCAGATATAATTTTGACCGCCATTAGTATTAGATATGTTATCCTGTCCTAATATTTTTTCGTCAAGTGTCTTGCGCGCATAGTAACCTGTGTTGGTCACATCATTTTTGGAACCCAGATCAATTTCATTCGGGCTTCCAACACCAACACGCATGATAAGGGGATAGCCTTGCCAAATAGATCCATCATATAGGATTGTTTGGTAAAACCTTTTCTCCCTCCCGACATAAGGATTTTGTGGATTGTAACCCGAAGTAGGATCATCAATGGTCTTGCCATTATCCATAGCAAAATCGTCTACGAGCTCTTGCGTAGGCGCATAATTTGCCCAGGCCTGTTGCACACCATTAACAAAAGCAGGACCAAAATACCCCTCTCTGTTTCCCCCACCATTCTTTGTTTTGGAAACCTGGTAATCGAATATCACTTCAACGTTATTATTATTTTCAGGCAACCATATCCCACCAAAATCTTGAAACAAGCTATATACACCAAGGTCAATTACTTGCTTATTAGTGGCTGCTGCTGCTTGCCATTTGGAAACCGCGTTAGAGGTATTCCGTAACGGACTAGCGGCATAAAGTTCCACCCAGCCTTTCAGCGTAAGGGCGGCACCTTTGGTTGCTCTTCCACGATCTGCGCCCGTTCTAGTTAATGGCAAATCATTTGCAATAGCTTCCAGTTCGCTCACGATAAATTGAAAAGTTTCCTCATCCGTATTTCTTGCACGAAAGACTTCTTCACCTTGTGCACTTATGTCTAGTACTTCTGTTATAATAGGTACTCCTCCGTACGCTAACCATAACCACTGATATGACAGGGCTCTTAGAAAGCGTGCTTCCGCTACTCTCCCCTTCTTATAATCATCTTTTAATTTTTCGGAAGCCAATACATTTTGAATAAACATATTAGTTTTTCTAATCGTAATATACCGTCCTTCCCAATTCCACAAACCTTCAGGGAGGGTATTTGGGTCATAAGGTCTGGCTCCAGGGCCATTCATCACTCTTGTAGGACTAATAGCTCCGGCATACAGAACGACTTTGGCATCAAACCATTCGGCTCCCACATGTGAGTTATCTGCATATTGATCCAGATGTTTAGCATCGTTATTCATTCTCGGCATCTGCTGATAGAGGTCATTCATAAACAGATCTGCATTTGCCGGATCTGACCAGATCGCATCAAATGATACGGTGTCTCTCTGCTCTACCTCCAATTCCGGCTCACACGAGACTATACCCAACACTAATAGTGTAAGTACTGTATAGATTTTATATTTCCTATAGGTAATCATTTGTCTATCCTTTAATATTTTACGACTTAAAATTTTATACTTGTTCCGATCGAAATAACTTTCTGCTGGAAGTAATATTGACCGTTGATATTATCTCCGCTTGTTGCTTCAGGATCAATTTTTTCATCCATTTTGGGTGTCCAGGTAAATAAATTCTGACCAGCAACGTACAACCTCAGGGATTTCACAATTTTAAGGTGTTGGCTTAAACTTTGCGGGAACGTATAACCTAATTGCAAGTTTTTAAGCCTCACATACCTCCCATCACGAATCCACCAGGAAGATCCCTGCGTATTGTTACTCGTAGGGGCCGTTGCTAACCGCGGATATAAAGCGTCTGTGTTGGCAGGCGTCCAATGGTCCTCATACTGAAGTATTGTGGCGGATGAAGAGCCGTCAAACGGGTGGGCCATATTCCCGGAGAGATATAGATCGTTGGAAGCGGCGCCTTGAAACAAGAGATCCAGATCAAAACCTTTATAGGCAATATTTGGCATGAACCCAAACATGATCTGGGGTGATTTAGGACGTCCAATTACAGTTTCATCATCTACCGTTATTACCCCGTCCGGTGTTCCATTTGGCCCACTGATATCTGCATATCTCAGATCACCCGGCTGGACCGCGCCCCAGGGTTGAGTGGGAATCCCTTCCTTCAAGCTTCCATCAGGATTAAAATCATCGGCCGAAAAATAGCCCAATGTCTCGAAGCCAAATTGAGTATTTAATGGACGGCCTGTCCGTCTACGGTTAGGATTGTCGTACGTAGCAACTGGTTCGAGGATCTGAATCATCTTGTTTTTCGCGTATGTTAAATTACCATTCACGTTAAACCGGATGCCATTTTCAAAGGTATGCGAGGTACCCAATGAGATTTCAAACCCGCGATTATCCATTTCACCAACGTTGGCTCGTCCAAGCTTAACGCCATACTCAAGTGGAGATTTGGCATCCTGCTCCATCAGCATAGCGGTTCTATTCTCTGAAAAAAGTTCACCCTCCAATGTTAATTTTCCATTCCATAAGGAAGCTTCCAGGCCTAAATTATATTTTGTAGATCTTTCCCAGGTAATGAATGGATTAGCTTCTAAGGTCTCCTTCAAACCTTGTCCCGGCGTGTTTCCAAAATTATAAGCTCCCGCGTATAGAACATTTGAGCTTACGTATTGAAAAGTTGCCAGATTGGTACCGTCATAAGGCAGATTTCCAGACTTACCGTAAGAAGCTCTAATTTTTAAGAAATCTACTTGTGGAAAATTATTTTTTATAAAACCTTCCTCGCTTAGGTTCCATCCCACTGAATAGGAAGGGAAAAAATCATATCGTCGCCCGGGAGCAAAGGCAAAATGTCCATCATAGCGTCCGGCAACCTCTACCATATACTTGTTTGCGTATGCATAACTTACCCGATATATATAACCAATTTGTTCTTGTGCAGAGGAGGTACCGGTAACAGTGTAATCTGTGGGTGTTGCGCTACCTGTGCTGAGCTCGTCAATACTGGAGTTATAATTAATGATCAGGGACGTCATATCATTATACTTTTGATTGCGCGCTTCAATGACACCTAGAAAACTTACATCATGCTGTCCAAAAGAACGCTGGTAGTTTAAATATCCCTGATAGGTAAATGCTTTGTTATGGTTGTATCGTTGTTCAAGATTTGGTTTCGCTGGTCCCTGATATCCTAGATCGAAAGTTCGAGTATCACCAGACGTGTTTAATGTGTACACGGGAACGGGAGTGTGCCATTTCTTTTCGAATTTGTATGTCGGATCGTAGCTCACTACTCCCTTTATACTCAGTCCCTGCAGAAACGGTAATTTTTGTTCAATAGACAAATTTGTCATAACGTTTGTCGTCTCCGTGCTTTCATATCCACTATGATACGCCTGGCCAACCAATGACCTGCCAGTGTATTGTCCCCATAATCCATTGGAATAATAATTGACCGCAATTGGGGGATTTCTGACTGCCTGGTACATTAAGCCAGTTGCCGATGTGCCAGGATAAAGCCCATTTTCAACCGTACCATTTAATTTAAGTGAGATTAAGGTCGTACTAGTGGCATCAGCATCAATGCCAAGCACCATATTGTACTTCTTGTACTTTGTCGTTGTCCACTGACCTTCTTGCGAAGTATAGGCAAGCGCTGTGTAATACCTTATGTTATCAGATCCTCCGGAAAGCTCTAGATTATGGTAATTTATTTTGGCATTCTTTTCAAGAATGTCTTTTACTCCGTTGCTGTTGGGATAGAGGTCCGGATCAGCATCCGGATCACCATTCACGGTTTTTTGATATTCTGCAATTTGTGCGTCTGTAAACGGTGGTGCCTGATTTTCGTTTTTAGCAGCTTCGTTTCGCATACGGGCGTACTCTACAGAATTTACAAATGGTGTGGCCCTGGTAGGATTCTGAAAACCAACATAGGTGTTATAGGTAAGACTTGGTGCCCCCGCTTTGCCTTTTTTTGTGGTCACCAAAATCACTCCGTTCGCGCCTGCAAGTCCATATGGAGCTACCGCGGCCGCATCTTTCAAAACGGTATAAGTGTCGATAGTTGTTGGATCTAACTTTGAAAAATCACGGTAAATACCATCTACCACGAGCAAAGGATTACTATTGCCGTTGGTGGCGACACCCCGGATACTTATTTTCGATCCATCGAAGCCAGGTTCGCCGTTCGCTTGAGAGATGATTACGCCTGATATACGGCCGGCAAGGTTATTGGTTAGATTAACAACGGGGCTCTGCGCGACATTTTGACCTTTCAGGGTCCCTACAGCCGCAGTGAGCGATGTTTTCTTTTGTTCGCCGTACCCTACCACGACGACCTCCTCAAGGGTACGTATGTCCGGTGCTAACCTGACATTGATCACTGTCTGCTCGCCCACCGGCACCTCTTGCGATGTGTATCCAATGAAACTAAATACAAGTACCGCATTACCGTCAGTAATATTAAGCACGTAATTCCCCTCATTATCTGTCGTTGTTCCGTTAGTTGTACCTTTCACAATAATATTGACACCAGGGAGAGGTGACCCATCGGATTCGTCTGTTATTTTTCCAGTGACACTAACCAGCGTTTGAGCAGACTTCGATTGCTCGGACGAATCGTAAAACGATACATTCGCTTTTTCCCGTGACAGGATAATGTGAGTGCCATCTGCTTCAAAAACTATACCTCTTGGTAGTAGGATCTCATTGAGAACTTGTCCAAGCGTTTCATTGCTGAGGTGCAGCGTTAGTTTTTCCCTTGGAATTAACTGGCTGTAATAGATAAACGTCGCGCCAGTTTCCTTTTCAATCTTAGCGAGGACAGTTCGAAGGTTCGTTTTCTCAAGATCAATGCTAAACTTTTTATCGAGAATTTCTTGCGCAATGCCATCGTTTGCATAAGAAATGCTAATAAAACCACTTAATAGAAAAATCTGCAGAATTGAAACGCGCATAATGACTAGAACAAATTCATTGACTTGTAGTCGTTTTTTCATAACTTTAAAATGTTTGTCTTGACAATTAATTGAATTGACAAATGCCTCCCGCATCCTTGGCCGGATTGTATTGAATCAATACAAAAAGTGGAGGTCATAAGACCGATGATGCAATCCATCATCGGTTTTTTTTAATGTTTAGTTTACATAGGCATAGTAGGTTAAGGTTTTGAGGTGTTATGTATTTTATTATTGACAGCCACTACCCGTTATGATAATGTTTGCATCAAGTATCTCATACTTGGCATTTACGCCTTTGCACACAAGCCTGAGCTTATCATAAAATGTAAGACCTTTTAAGGAGGATGTGTTGAACAGGCAATCCGCCATTATTTCTTCATCGAAAATAATGACAACGCCGTACGCCTTTTCAAGACGCGCGAATACTTCACGGATAGGAGTATCTACAAATCGAAATTCATCAACATCGGCGGCAGCAGGTAACGCCAGGGGCTCTTCCACCAGAGATTTTAACATCCTCGCCTTATCCCTGGAAAAAACTATTTGTTGATTTGGCGTTAGAAGGGTTCCCTCCAGACTTATCGTTGAATCTTTTAGTAGTTGATTTTCCGCATCTCTGAAAACCGAAACTTTTCCCGTTTTAACGGCAACGACAACGTCTCTTTCCTTCTCATAAGCACGCACGGTAAAGCTAGTCCCCAATACGCGGGTAACAATTTCATTCGCATACACTGAAAAAGGCTTTTGCGGATTTCGAGCGACATTGAAAAAAGCTTCCCCACTTAGATAGACATCCCGACGAGTGGCGGAAAAAAGTTGAGGATATTCAATCACCGAATGTGGCTGTAGCGTCACTACCGTGCCATCTTCAAGAACCAGAGAATGAGGCATGTTACTTTCATTGCTATATTTCAGCAAGTGCTCACCATCTGCTTTCCGAATTTCTGCAGCGCTCTGTTTACCCGGCAAGTTTATGTTGCCATATTCGAGTAGCGAAAAAGCCGCGACAGCTATAACAAGGATAGATGCTGCAATGCCATACCAAGCAAGCGTTGAAAAGCGACCGGACTTTATTTCTGATGAAACAGAGGCTTCGATGCGCATCCAAATTTCTTGTTGCTTGGAGTCATGAAGAAAAAATTGCCGCTCATTGTTAATGGCTCTTACTATTCTCAAGGCTTCGTCAACCACTTCTTTTTTTTCCGGATGTTGACTGATCCAAGTGAACAATTGATGATTTGTGTGCTGGTCTTCCTTTTTGCCAGACAAGGCCCATTGAATAAAATCCTCATCCTGAGCTAATTCTACTGGCGTAAAGTCAGAGTAATCCTTCATTTTGCTGTTTTTATCAAAATTTAGCTGGAGAACAAACGTGTGCTGATGCTATAGAGGAATGAAAGGCGTTTTTAACTCACGTTAATGAAAAATAGTTGGAAAATACTAGGAAGGTGAAGCAGTGCCTAGAGAAGCAGGAGGGATTGTGCAAGGATTAGCAAGGAAATGGTCAGGCGGGAATACTGTCGCAAGTTTTCAATTCCCCGTTGAATAAGGTTTCTCACCGACTGCTCATTAACCTCCATCACAGTCGCGATATCTCCATAGCCCAATTGTTCGTAAAACCTGAGAATAATGGCTTCATACTGCCGCGGCGAAAGGTTATTCAGGTGTGATCTCAGCTTCTCCGTCTGGTCATCCATAAATTCCTTTTTGATAAGCTTATCTTCATCGGAATCCGTTAATAGATGTAGCTCCTCCCAGCGGTAATCGTATCCTAACGAATTTAGATTCTTTTTGTGTTTAAGTATCTTTCGTCTGAGCGACGCATATAGATAAGCTCTTCCGGAAATTATCTGACCAAGATTCGCACGATAATTCCAAAGATCAACGAAAAGGTCGTGAATTTCATCCTCGACACATTGAGAATTCTGAAAAATTTTATTGCCGTAATTATAGAGCGCCTTAGCGTGGAGATTGTAAATCTCAGCCAATGCGTTTTTATCGCCAGCCTTTATCCTGTCCCAAAGGTGAGTTTCGTTGAGTGTGGCCTTATCCAAAACGATTTTATAAACGTTAAAGCGTTGAAGGTACATTAAAAAAGAAATCTATGAAATCGATTTCTGAAATTTTGGCACGGGCAGACCAAAAGTCTTAAGCGAGGCTTGTCTTGAAACACCAATTTTTTGAAGACAATCAACGTACAATGAGTGGCACAATGGTTGAGGCTCACAAGAGACTCAGTTCCCTGATATTCCCAGTGGAACTTATAGAATCTTGGCTCGCCATAATGGCCAGGCACTAGACGCACCTGGAACTGCCAACGGCGCGGCGCTAAATGTATGCGGTTATCACGGTGGCAACCAGCGTTGGACCCTACTAGTTTAGTGGGCGGACTGTACACATCAGTGGCGTTACTTCTCTTCGCCATCCAACGGTTATTATACAATGTATTTTCGTGAATTCCGGATTAGCAGTGGATGTTGCGGGCAGCAATCAGGGTTCGCGCGTTGTACAACAGTTTGCCAACATGTTTAAAAAGATCAAGGCATGTAGCAATCTTTTAGATTGCCATTGCCTTTTCTTTTTTAAGAGTACCCGGACCTCTTAAAAATTACGCTAACTACCTACACCAGACGATCATGGCGTGTGCTGTACAATCCAAAGACCCTGATTTTTATCTGTCAAATAGATATATCCTCTTTTGTCCACAAGGACATCTTCGGTTTGCATAACAAGTTTTCCTGCAGGCATTGGGCCATAGCGATGTTTGGGTTCTGGAGGAAGAAACCAACCAATCTCCTTAGGCAGACGTTTATCGGACACATCGTAGATACGGAGACCGGCGTTAAAGTGCGCCAAATAAAAAATGCTGTCTTGTTTTTGTATAGAAGGATTATGTTGGAGTTGATTCATGTTATGCGGACCTGTCCATCCACCTTTCTCGCGAAAATTTTTGTATGGACTGCCGCTAGGTGGAACAGGTTCAGGAAAGAGCGAGAGCAGAATGGGCTTGCTTGGATTTATAATGTCCAGGATTGCGGCGAAGTGGAGAGGCCCTTTACCATATGAAATATCTTCGGAATTTACGTAGGCAATTCCTTTATCTGGTACGGGTACTACTCCATGAACTCCCAGTTGACCATGAAAAGGTGGGCTAAAGTCGAGTCTTCCAATCTCACGAATGTTCTTTAGATCTGATATATCAAGAATGATCAATCCAGCCGAACCATAAGGAAGGTAAGCGGTATTTTCAACTACGAAGGGCGGGCCATGAAGGGACAATTCTTTGTCTGTTCCACCTTTTTGTTCTTTTACCCACCATCTGCCCGCCTCAACGGGATTTGAGGAATCCGAGATATTGACCACGATATAAATATTACCCGTGTATCCAGGCATCCCGGCTGCAAGGTGCATATAATCACCACCTCCGTAAAAATTCCTATGAGTGCCTGTTCCCTGGGTTTTGAACGTACCCAGTTGGCGAGGTTCCAATGGATTGCTGATGTCCCAAATGATCACTCCCTCAGGTTGATGCCTGGTGCTATCACCACCAAAGTTGGGAAACTTTGTACGGTGCTCCAATCCGGTAATCATGCGATCACCAGAAATGTCTATTTGCCACGTTGCCGTATTATCAGGTCCAGGAATAAATTTTACAACCTGCGGCTGATCCGGATTGGTCACATCCACAACGCTCCATCCCTGATGCCAAAAATGAGCAACATACAGGTACCATCGCCCCTGATGCTCCTTAATGGCCATCTTAAAACCTGGCTTCCCATTCAGATCCGTGTAGCCAATTGGCCGGGTGTGGTGCCCTTGATAATTTTTTGGGAGCGATCGATGTTGCGCAGGCATATCGAACGACCAAAAAAGAATACTAACGAAAAGAAAGGACCTACCGAAACTCATAAACAAAGACACCATTGGTTCGTGAAGACAATTTTAGACCATTATTGCAAATACTTTGTATAAGCCCGATATTTTCATCCGCGTTGTAAGTAAGTAGATGTAGGGCACAGCCGATCGCTGACCTGAATTTATATTTGGCGAAACATCGCAATGGAACAGGCAGATTTGCCGCGCCGTAACTTTGGTGATTGGACTTATCACCACCGTTAGCCTTCATTTGGTAATAAACCGAAGGTAATACGAAAATGCTTGTGCCTGAGGATAAACACGGTATTGTTCTAATGGACGCGGTCCGCAGCCATTGGAACCCACACCAAGTGTGCTATGATTAATGCATAATACCGTACCATGGCTTTTGGGCAGATCAATTTTATACTCGGTGCGATCCAGTTCTTCATCACTATATGGCAGAGCGGATACTGCCAGAAAGGAGGCGTTCCCTTCAACACCTATCCCAGCACCTTTGGCAGACAGAACCTTAGCCCACCTTACATCTTCATGATTACCACACTCCATAGGCTTTTCGTACGGTGTAAGTTGATTCTGCACGCTGCTGGTATGGTGCCCCACGTCAGATCCCCGTTTTCGATCCGGATAATTTTCCATCGGGCCTCGTCCGAAGTATTCAAAATTTTCAAGGTCCTTCTTCAGAAAAAGTCGCACGCCAAGACGGGCCATCGCTAACTCTTTATCAACACCTTTAAACGTAACCTCATTATCTGATCTTATACCATCGGCGTCAATTACATAGGACACGTTATGATAAACCACAAAATTCAGCTTGCCTTCACCGATCAGTTTAACCCTGATCTCAAAAGTGCCATCTGATATTTTCTTTGTTTGCACCGTATCCAATTTCCAGGAAAGTGCTTTTAAACCGTATTTTTCCCACTCTCTGTATGCCCACATGTCGTCTGTTTGATGAGGTGCGCGCCACAAATGCAAGACTGGGCCTCCATTCTCACGAAGGACATTCAATCCTCCCGCCTCCATTTTCGAAAACGTTCCTCTTTTTTTATCGAACTCTAATTTAAATCTTTGGGTTTCAACCTTGACTACATTTTCTGCATCGATAATCACTATCTTTTCAGTCGGCATCTTTTTCTCCAAAGCCGGCGTTTCATTTGGCAATTCAAATTGTTGGGTCGCTACCTCATACTCCTTCTTTCCCCACGCATTGTCTTCACGCAAGTGAAATGACACCTTTAAATGGTATTCAGCTCCCGGCCTCAAGCCAATTTTATATGGAAGCGTAATGTCAGCCTCTGCTCCGGGTTTCACATTTCCAGACTCGAAATTTCCTGATGATGTCACCTTGCCATTTTCACTAACCTCCCATTTGCCGTGAAATCCATTTAGATCGATAAACTGATATCTGTTTTTTATCGTGACGATACCTTTGCTCAAATCCTTTGCAATGAAATTGACCCATTGATAGGCGCGTTTCAACTCCGGGAAATGTGGTTTTAATGAACGATCTGAAAAGACAACTCCTTTATGAATGAAATATCGATCATTCGGGTATTCTCCAAAACCACCTCCAAACGCCGTAATGGGGCGTTTTGGGTCCCGTTTGTTGTAAATGCCTTGATCCTGCCATTCCCAAATAGCCCCTCCAAGAAGCGAAGGGTATTTGTCGAACAGGTCATTGTAGAGATCCACAGACCCCATACTGTTGAACATCGCATGGGCGTATTCGCATAAATAAAAAGGCTTGGTAAGTGTCGAATCGTTGGCCCTTTTTTCTAATTCATCGAACCCTGTGTACATTCTACTATCTATATCCGCCGGATTGTCACCACCAAT
This sequence comes from Chryseolinea sp., assembly GCA_037720155.1. Lineage (GTDB taxonomy): Bacteria > Bacteroidota > Bacteroidia > Cytophagales > Cyclobacteriaceae > Chryseolinea. The sequence continues at coordinate 632,063 of JBBJMI010000003.1, forward strand.
GCCAAAACCTTCATAATGAGTAGGCCGTGTAGAATCAATATTTTTAACAGCCTCTAAAGCTGCTCTAAAATTTGACCCTCCCCTACCGTTTTCATTGCCTAAGGACCATATTATAACTGATGGATGGTTCTTGAAATTTTCTGCATTGGTTACATTCCTGGCAATGATATCTTCCTTTATCGATGGCTCTTCATTAAATTGATTTTGTTCTTCATGGCATTCGACATTCGCCTCTGCAACCAAGTATATTCCAAATTGGTCACATAGCTCGTACCATCTTGGATCGTTTGAATAATGGCTCGTACGGACATGATTACAATTGGCTTGTTTAATTAATTGCAAATCTTTGATCATCTGCGCCTCTGTAACGGCATGTCCTACATCAGGAAAATTTTCGTGTCGATTTACGCCTTTCAATTTAATCGGCACACCGTTGACTGTTAGCGATCTCCCTTTTATCTCAATCTTCCGGAAACCGGTTTTGGCTGATAAAATTTCGACAGCATTACTGCCTTCCTTTAACAGTAAAACTGTCGTGTAAAGATTCGGTGTTTCCGCCGTCCACTTCTTTGGCTTATTGACTTTAAAAACCGATCGAACGACAGTTTCTTCTCCAGGTTTCAAAGCAGCTACGGTCGCACTTGCGATAGCTCCCGACACAGGTCTATCATCATAGTAAAGAGAGGCTTCCAGCGTACGAGGCTTGGTTGGCGTGTCTCCATAATTTTTTACTTTTGAGACGATTGTTACCTCGGCATTCTCGTATTGGCCATCCAAATCGGTTTTTATAAAGAAATCTCTAATGTGTTGCTGCGGCGAACTCCACAAAGTGACATTTCTAAAAATGCCGCTCAGCCGCCACATGTCCTGATTTTCAAGGTAACTACCACTCACAAAACGATAGACCTCAACTGCCAACACATTCTTACCAGGCTTGACATGCTCAGTGATGTCAAATTCCGCTGCATTGCGACTGTTCACGCTATACCCGACTTTCACACCATTGACCCATAGAAAAAAACCAGCATCGACGCCATCGAACTTGATAAAAATGCGCCGTCCAATCCATTCTTTAGAAATCAGAAAATCACGACGATAACTACCTACCGGATTTCGTTCCTTTAGAGTTGTATACTTTTCATTGGGCGTTCCCATCACCTTAGGAAAGTCCTTATGAAAAATATAGGTAAAATTGCTGTAGTTAGGCGTTCCGTAACCTTTAACCTGCCAGTTTGAAGGCACCTCGATTTCTTTCCATGATTTGACATCAAACTCAGGTTTATATAAATCAACCGGGCGCTGTTGTGGCCACGCGACCCAATTGAATTTCCACATCCCGTTCAGACTTTTGTTAAATGATGATATCGACCGGTTACAGGTCATTGCCTCCTTCAAGGAGCCATATGGAATCAGTGTGGCGTGGCTCGGTTGCTTATTGATACCGATGATTTCCGGATTTTCAATTTCAGCAGGGATAAATGAAGTATCTGCTTTTGTTAGTTCAATTGGCTTTTGCTGAAAGCCAAGCGTGTCTTTGCAGTGGATAATGAAGGCTAAAACAATGAGACTCAGAATAGCTGGCTTTGGAAATCCAATTTTGTTCATAATCGTCTTAAGAAATTACAGGCAGTTGTGGATGCTGCTGCGGCCTCTAGAAGTCTAGAGACAATTTTGTACTTTTTAACTCACATAATGGCCCATTTTTGCAAAGTGTTCGAGAGCATGATATCAGCAAAGGCGTCACCAACCGGCGCGTAACTTAAAGGGCCCATTGGAACCAATAAGATTGATTAAATAACAACGATATGCGATCGACATCAAGATTCTGGGGGCACGGCCTCGCATTTCATTGTATCGGTTCAGTAATCTGGCAATAGCATTGCAATGAGGCAATCAGTATTCCAAAAAGCAGTGCATAAAGTATTGCAGGCATTACCACATTGCTAAAAGTATAACGATGCCCCGTAGCCCAATTCTCCCACTTGCACATTCGGTAACCAAAATGGAAGTACTTACCAAATGGTAGGGTACACCAGCTGCCGGGAACAAGTTCATCCAACGTGTTAGGCGAAAAATATTTTAGTTGGTGATTGAAAATCACAAGAACGTCCAGATAGAAATAGCAGGACGCACCTATTTCTGTCCGGTTGAAGTGACCATGACGATCATGGGTGGCAAGTGACGGCTGAGACTTCGCAGCCGTAGATTATAAAGAAGTGCTTAGCAACCCGGATCAAACCTTGGATGCCTCGGGGTGCGTCCAGGGAGATCGGTACGGACGACGAAGAAGCGCACTTGCCTCGGTGTCGCCCACAATGTCGTGCTTAAGCGGGTCGTAGACGATTGGCCTTCCGGTTTTCATCGATAGATTGGCCAGAATGCAACACGCCGTTGAGATATGTCCTTCTTCAATGTCTGCGAGGGGACGAGATTTCTTATCGATGGCAGCAAGAAAGTCGAGCATATGCGCACGCGTCGCAGGCGCGGCATTCAGTTCGATGGCTTCCTCTTTAAGATCCTCCGGATACTTCTCTTTTTCGTAGACAACATCCAGATGAATTTTTTGTGCATTGTTATCAAGAGGCGTGTAGTCAGCGCGCATGGTGCTTGCCCTAAGTGTTCCTTTATCTCCATATAATGTGAACGACCACGGATAGTCGGGATCTGCAGGACCGCCCCAAGTGCGGTGGGTCCACACACAATTGAGTTCGGGATATTCAAAGATGGCAGACTGCGTATCCGCGATATTCGACTTGCCTTCTTTTTGGACGTATATGCCACCAGTTGATGCTATACTCTTCGGCCATCCGAGCTTTAACATCCAGCGAACCGTGTCAAACATATGCACGCACATGTCGCCCATGATCCCGTTCCCGTACTCCATAAACGTGCGCCACCAGCGCAAATGCGGTATGCCGTCGTAAGGGCGCAAAGGTGCGGGACCGGTCCACATTTCGTAGTCAAGAAAATCCGGTACCGCCTGAAGCGGAGGATTCGAATTGTTTCGCATATGGATATAGCAGCACATTTCGACGTGTGAGATTTTTCCGAGCAGGCCGGCATCGACGATATTTTTCTTCGCATCAACCAAGTGCGGGGTGCTCTTGCGTTGCGTTCCAACCTGTACGACGCGATTGTACTTGCGCGCGGCCGCTACCATTGCATCGCCTTCGGCTACGTCGACGCTGATCGGTTTTTGCACATAAACATGTGCACCAGCTTTCACCGCGTCTATCATATTCAGCGCGTGCCAGTGGTCAGGTGTTCCGACCAGCACAATGTCGAACTGGTTCTCCGACAACATCTTGCGATAATCGCCATAGAGTTTGGGAGTCTTGCCCGATTTTTGTCGTTGACTCACCAACTTGCCCGCGGCGTTGACCTGGTTCTTATCGACATCACACAACGCAACGACTTCCGCTGAAGTAACCTGAATTAGCCGGAACAAGTCACTCTTACCATACCAGCCAGTACCAATCAATCCCACCCTGAACGGCTTTTGTGGATGAACAAGGTCTAGGCCATACGCGCCGAGTGACGATAATGCCAGCGATGCCGTGGCTCCCTTCAAGAAATGTCTGCGGTTGATGTTGAAATTGTTCATGTCGACGGATTTTCTTTAGATTTGAACTAGTACACAAGTCTTTGAACCAAATTAATGGTTCTCAATGTCAGAACCAATTGTCGATTAGTTGATGTGGTGAATTTTTTGGAACGTATCAAATACCAATTCAGCATTTCTTGTATCGCAAAAGCCAGTTTCTATACATTTCATATAGAAGGGCTGCATCACCCCTCTTTGTCCATCGCCATGATGGCTAATTTACTCCGGCGTTCCGTACCAGGCATATTGTAACCGTCGTGCGTTGCGCTTCCTTTTGGGATATAATTGAAACAGTTTTTATCGAAAATCCGGGGTCAAACAGGACACTGGCTGTTATCAACCGGAAGAGACTGATGTTTAATTTACTATCCGATTTTTCGTCCTTCTAGTTACATTGCCCTCTGCACTTAAACAAAATGCTTAAAGCAATTTTCCGGTTAAAAATTTATTTTTCCTGATCTTTGTATAGCATACAGATAATCGTTGTTGGTATATCCGTAATACATATAAACTTTTCCACCATTATCCTGGAACAAATCGGGATCGCCGAATACGAATCTTAAAGGATAATATTTACAGTTCTTAAGTCTGACGTTTTTGCCATCCATTAAATCCTGATAAGGTCAGAGGCTTTTAACAGATGCCACGATCTGCTTTTTTCCTTTCTGAAGTTCTGGTTCCATGATCATATACGTAGCAATGTGATGTTTGATTTGTCGTTTGATTAGTCAGCACTCACTTTATAAAAGCGATAGCCAAAGAAGAAAATTATTAGATAACAAATGATGGGTGTATAGTAAGCATGTGCGATTCCGTAATGATCAGCAACAAAGCCCATAAGAAAAGGAAAAAAGGCACCACCGACCACACCCATTGAAATAAACGAGGAAGCTTGTTGAGTTCGTGACCCTAAGTTTTTAAGTCCAAGACTGAAGATGGTAGGGAACATAATGCTAAAGAAGAAATTAATCATCAATAACGCAATGAACGATGGCCAGCCAAGATTTTGCGCCACGATTATACACATCAGGATGTTGGCAAATGCGAAAATAGCAAGTAGTGCGTTCGGCGCAATGACACGCATTAAAAACGTTCCAATGAACCGGCCCACCAGCATCATTCCCATAAAAAGAACCATGAAGTTTGCAGCTTTCAATTCTGTGAAACCCATTATGTCATGTCCATAATTAATAAAAAATGCCCATGTACCCGATTGGGCTGCGACGTTGAAGAATTGAGCAATCACTGACCAAACGAAGTGTTGATGGCTAAACAAACTTTTATCTGGAGCTATATCGACATTTACGGCTGCCACGTCATCTATTGAATGTGAATCCGAATATATTATAGGAGGAACCTTCACAAATGAAAATGCGATAGCGATGGCAGCGATAACCGTCCCGATCGCGAGGTAAAGCATTTTAACAGAGGTAAGGTCAGTGCTACCTTGCACATGTTTGGCAAATAAAAAATACCCACCCAAGGCTGGTCCAATCATTGCACCAACCGCATTAAACGCCTGAGCAAAGTTAATTCGCTGGTCGCTTGTCCTTTGATCCCCTAAGGCTCCTACAAAAGGATGTGCAACGGTTTCTAAAGTTGACAACCCACAGCCAAGAATAAATAATGCCAGGCCAAAGAAAGCAAAAGAAGATAAGTTAGCTGCCGGTACAAAAAGAAATGCACCCAGTGCAAAGAGGGACAGACCAAAGAGCACACCATTCTTGTATCCAAATCGCTTCATGAACAATCCGGCGGGTATTCCCATTACTCCGTATGCGCCAAATATTGCAAACTGAACGAAGGCCGATTGCGTTTTCGACAGGCTCATTACGGATTGAAAATGTTTATTTAATGAGTCTGCCATGGTAATCGCGATACCCCAACACATGAATAATGACGTGACGAATATGAAAGTGAGCGTGAACTTTTTTTCGAATAGTGAAGCTTTTTTAGCCATTTCTGAGTAGGTTGTTTTCAGTGTTATTATAATAACTCATTCCACAGTGATGCGCTGCCAAGCAGCATACCTATTTCCCCAAGGGCCGATCGTTTAATAGGTACTTTCAGGGATGCCTTTGCAAGACCTGCGTTTACAGCAGGGAGATAAAGATCACTCGCGTTTGCAATATTTCCTCCAATAACGATAAGTGCCGGGTTTTCTTCGCGAATAAAGAATTTCAGAAACTCGGTAAGGTTCTCAGAAAACTCCTCGAAGATCGCCAACAACGACGGATCAGTAATCACAAATTCACAAAGCTGTTTAACATCTTTCACCTCTTTACCGGTTAGCTGCTTATAACGTTTCACAAACCAGCGCGTAGATAAAAAATTCTCAACGATATCACCTTTCATTGGTGTGCTGAACAGGTTAGCGTCTTCGGCGATACCGTTCTTTGCTTTGGCCGTTCCAATTCCCGTACCGATGGTGAGGCCAATACATTGTTTAACTCCCTGAGCGGCCCCTGCAAATATTTCTCCCTGAAGAAAGCAACCGGCATCATTTTTAAACAAGACGTTTTGAGGAGATATATTCAGTGCATCTGCCAGTAAGTTCTTGACAGACTTACCGTAGAGTGACTCATATTTATCAAGCCCTCTGATGTAGGATATTCCATCTTTGTAGTCAAAAGGGCCAGGCATAGCGATACCTATTCTTATATCAGGCTTCCCTCCCGTTACATTGTTTATTGCAGAGGCCCAAGCAGCGATAATATTTGCTGCGGTGTCTCCTGAATTGACTTTTTTCCTTTCGAAGGTATTGTCCTGAAGTGTCCGCGTACGAAGATCTACCATCCCTGCTGTAATGTGAGAACCGCCAATATCAATTCCCAGAACCAATGAATCACTCATCTATTTAAAATTCTATCTAGCTGAATCAATTATAATTCGTCTTTCGACTTCCGGATCTACCGTCTTTTTAATCACCTCAACAAACTGCGTGTCCAAGAGTGTTGGGGCCTTCCGTAGCTCATTTCGTAATAATATCAATAGATCCCCCGTTGGTAAATACGTTGTGAGAAACAAAATAGCCATCGATCTTTTGACCGTTCACTTTGACAGATTGCAATGCCCTGCCACCTTCGGGTTTTCTGATGATCACTTCTTTGCCATTTGGCAATAGCCAGCCCACCTCATCGAATAGGGGTACCGTTACAATGTATTCAGGATCGGCGGGAGAAAACGGATAAAGGCCCATCGCCGCAAATACATACCAGGAAGACATTTCACCAGCATCGTCCATTCCGCATAATGCAAGACCATATTCGCCCATGCCATAATAGTTCTCGAGAATATTGTCAATTATCTTCTGAGACTTTTCCGGTTTGCCAATGAAATGATATGAGAAGGGCGCCTCGTGATCAGGTTGATTCCCGTGGCAATACTGACCGATCATGCTCTCCACGTTGCGCGCAATGTAATTCTCATTCCACGGTAGTGTGAACAATGAATCTAATTTTGATTCGAAGGCAATACTTCCTCCGTAGAGGGCAATTAGTCCCTGCATATCGTGCGGGGCGAAAAACGAAACCTGCCATGCATTCGCTTCCCTGTACATGTACTCGTAATAGGGGTATTGGGGATTAAAGTTTTTGATCCAGTCACCATTTTCTAATCGGCCTCTCATGAAGTTGGTAACAGTGTCGAACACGTTCCGGTAATTCTTAGACCGATTCATCAGCGTGGAATGATTCTGACCATCACCAAGTGTTTTCGCTAATTGCGCCAGGGAGTAATCATCATATGCATACTCCAGCGTCTTGGAGACACCTGCTTTCGCCTTTGTCTCTACGTGCGGATTTTGAATGTCAGGCTCAGATATGTACCCCTTCTCAATGTACTCCCGAAGGTGTGGTCGCGTGCCACCCTCCTTATAGGCGTTGTTCAGCAGGAGCTGATAGGTCTTCTTCACATCAAACCCTCTCACTCCACGGGCATAGGCACCGGTGATAAAAGGCGCGGCATGATCTCCGTGAAAGAAAGTAGGGATGAATCCGGTTTTTTCCCCAGTATCCTGGAGTGACCTTATGATATCTCCGGTAACCTTGGGGGCCGCAATCGCCATCAGTATATCCTTGTTCCGATACGTATCCCACAACGACGGTACTGTGTAGTGATTATAATCGGCCTTCACGATGTCGCCATTGACATCTTTGAATTCACCATTAACATCGGTCCGCAACGCCGGCCAAAGAAATGCCCTGTACAATGATGTATAAAACATTTGCTTTTGCTTTTCAGTGCCTCCTTTCACTCGGATAACCGACAGGTGGCGCTCCCATTGTTGAACAGCCTGGCTCATTACTTCGTCGAACGATTTTTCGTTCACTTCACGTTCATGATTCTGCTTTGCATTCTCAACACTTACAAACGACAGGGCAATTTTCATTTCGACAGGACTTGCCTGGCCATCAGCAAGATGCAGGACAGCGTATCCGTCGGCAGTTCCTAGTTTTTCAATATCGAGGCGATCCACTGATTCGTTCAATGTCGCATAAAAATGAATGGTCTGTTTACCATTCCGCTGGAACCCTTGAACGGTATTCGCATTGATCTTTTCTATGTTCCAATCTGACACGGGATTATTAGCTTTTCCCAAATCAAAAAGTATCCTGCGCGACTTTGCATCCCTGAACCGATACTGATGAAAGCCCGTACGAAGCGTTGATGTCAACTTTACGTCAATCTGATAGTCCTCCAGATACACATGATAAAAACCAGGGCGCGCCGTTTCTTTATCATGGGTGAATTTCGAAACTGGTTTCGAGGGGTCAGCATTTCCTGAAAGCGGAAGAACAGGGATATTCATAAAGTCCCAATGACCTTTGTTAGTATGAGCAAAGGCATGAATGACTGTATCCTCATATTCGTACCCTGCCCCGTACGAAATTCCGTAACCGGGCTAAGCTGCACCATGGCGTTAGGCATAGAAACTCCAGGGAATACTAGTCCCGCCCAAGGGCGCCACCCTTTGGGGGGCGTATATCCAATCAGTTGTGGATCAGTCAGCGGCGCCGTACCAATCAGAGGGTTTACATACTTTGTGAACCCTTCATCCGTCACGGACGCAGCCCTCTGCACCACTTGGCTTTTGCACGAAACTGCAAGCACCACGACTGCGATGACGAAAAAATTCAATGTTACTCTCATTGTCTGGCTGCAATTCTTGGTTATAGGTTTAATGACAATTCTACCTTCCTACGGGTAGTCACATCAGACGGTTATGCCAATAGCTCCGGACTTTCCTGATATGTTTTCCAGAGCAATTCCCCAAACAACGTATTCGCCCAGGCGAACCACTTGCGCGAGAAGTTTTTAGGATCGTCTTTATGGAAAGATTCATGCATAAATCCCGTACTGCCATGCGTCGCGACCAATGCCTGAATGCACTTTTTAATTTCCTGCTTGTCTGAGCTGGTAAGTCCTTTCATGGTGATACTCATCGGCCAGACCATGTCCATACCAACGTGCGGACCCCCAATACCTTCGGCAGCTTTCCCTTTGAAGAAAAATGGATTATCCAGTGACCAAACAAATTTTCGTGTATTCTGATACACCGGATCTGATATCGATACAGCGCCGAGATATGGCAGTGACAACAAACTTGGAATGTTCGCATCATCCATCAGCAGCCTGCCTCCAAAACCGTCTACTTCATAAGCATACATTTTACCATACTGCGGATGATCGATGAGAGCATGTTTTTGAAGTGCATCGCTCACTTCTTTACCTAAGTCTCTTAATTGTTTCGCCGTAACAGTATCCTTCCGAATCTCTTCCATCATCGTCGCAGCCTGTCGGAGGCTGGCCACCGCGAAAAAGTTTGAGGGAATAAGGAACGGAAACACAGTAGCATCATCGCTTGGTCTGAATGCAGAGCTAATTAATCCCACCGGCTTAACCGGATAGCCCTTTCCTTGAATAGGTAGCGTGTCCGTTGCGTGTGCCGTATTGCGTTGAAACCTGTAACTACCTGCACCCTGTTTCCGTTGCTGGTCCTTGAAGACGGCCATGGTGGACTTTACTGCGCTTTCCCACTGCTTGTCAAACGGCGTTGTGTCGCCGGTATTTTTCCAATAATGATATGCAAGGCGAATCGGATAACACAATGAATCAATTTCCCACTTGCGTTCATGTACCCCTGGTTTCATATCGGTAGCATCGGTGGACCACTCTCCTTTTTTATTGGGATCATTGTAAAACGCGTTTGCGTATGGATCCTTTACTACGTAGAATGACTGGCGATTGATGACTCCGGCAATGAGTTCCTGTAGGCGCTTATCCTTCTTCACAAAATGCATATAGGGCCATACCTGCGCAGTGCTATCACGCAACCACATCGCATCTATGTCGCCTGTGATAACGTATGTATCCGGCTTGCCATCCTTCACCTGAAAGGTAACGGTTGTATCAAGGGTATTTGGGAAGCAGTTCTCAAAGAGCCATGCGATTTCCTTGTTCGCTACTTTTTTCTTGAATTCAGAAATGGCCTGTTCAATCGCTTCACTTTTGAAATTCCGTTCACTTTCCGGCCTCCTCACAAGAGGGAAGTCCGAGATGCCGGAAAATGAAAATAGGGGAGGAATCATCGCTCCCGCTCCGGCCAATGCCGAACTTTGTACGAACGTTCTTCTATTCATGGAATCTCTAATTTTATTTATCTAATTGGATGCGGCTTGCGGCATCTAGAATCCTAGAGACAATTTTGTCTTATTTAACTCGGGTAAGGGTTCATCTTTGCAAAGTGTCCTAGAGACGTTATCAACCTGGATTTTGAAAAAGGTGTCGTTCACTAAACATCATACACTGTGGACAAGCTGGCGAGACGCTAACTAAATTCATAAAAGTATGGTCGGGGCACGTTAGAATTGTAGTTTATTTTCCAAATTGGGTTGGATTCCTTGTTAGACTCCACGCGGAGCAGCACCCGACCTCGTGTAATCTCCCCCTTTTTAGGACTAGTCTAAATTAGCCGTTATTGTTGTTGTGTCCTGCTTTGGGTTTCTGGGAAACTCGCTTCGAGTTCTCCATGAATCCACGGCCATTGTTTCCATCGGACTGCAACCATCCAGAGCATCGTGTGGGCGATCGTAGTTGTTAATCATAAAATCCATCGACCAGCTTAAATTAATCTGTTGAACTGCCGCCAAAGGTTTTAGTATACGCACCGGAAGCCTTCTTTTTCCTTTTCGCCTGATGTTCAGTTTTAAGAGCTTATACACGTGGTGGCTTCGTTTATGATTCCAGACGATGCGTTCTTTCCTAATTCTCGTATACATTTTCCTGAAGCCATCCATAGGCCGTTTATCAACCATGGTCTGAAGCTTGTCAATCATTGCACTGTCATCGAGATGGCTGTGATAGCAATAAAGGGATCGCGATAGATCTATCAGAGTACATGTCCTACCGATACTGATTTGATACGTGTGCTTAAGGTGATCAAAACATGTTCGTGTCTCGCAGGGCTTCAAACTTTTTCCAGAATATCTTTAAGCATTTCATTGTCAAGCGCCAAGTCCGCATACATGTGCTTGCGCTTGCGATTCTCCTGCTCAAGCTCTTTGACCCGTTTGAGCTCATTCATTTGCATGCCACCATACTTAGACTTCCAGTTGAAAATCGTGGCCTTCGACACGCCATGCTTCAGTAATACCGCCCAGATGATCTTCCCTCCATCATTATTACGAAAAATATCTCCACCACTTAATGCACCGCTATATACTTTCCTCACACCTACAAAGGTGAAGATCCATTATACGAAACGCATTAAACATTTTGCCAGCGTTACGACAACATCATCAGCCAGCAGCCGTTAGTTATCGCTAATAAAAAACTTGATAAAGACATTAATCGAGATCATTACGAATTTCGTTAATTGTAGGTTGGGTAAGCAGAAAGTGCAGGCTTGTTTGTACCTTTCACGCTAACTTTTTCGAATTAATAAAATGAAAATTGTAGATCAGATCAGAAATGGCGATATAAGTGCCTATGAAAAAATCTACAATCAGTATTACGGTAGTTTATGCTTCTTTGCAAAAAAAATTGTTGGTGATATGGATAAAGCGCGGGATATTGTCCAAGAAATCTTGGTCAAGCTATATACCGACCGTGAGACCCTTCAGATCAATATTTCCCTTAAGTCATATCTTTTTAAATGTGTTTACAACGCTAGTTTAAATAGCATTAAGCAACAAAAAGTCCGTTCGCTCCATCATGAATACTTGAAACGTTATTCGCCAGTAAGCGATGATCACGATTTGGTCGTTAAGGCAGAGCTAGAAGAAATGGTCAGGGGAACCATAGAGCAATTACCCCCGCAATGTAGACGGATATTCAAAATGAATCGTTATCAAGGTAAAAAAAACAGTGAGATCGCAGAAGAGCTTGGTATTTCCATTCGTACGGTGGAAACGCAGATAAGTAAAGCGCTAGCAGTATTGCGTGTTACGCTGGCAGATTTTTTACCAACATTATTAATTGTCATGATCGCGTAAAAATATATTTCGATTTTCGATACGTGCAGCTGCAACCTTAGTTGTCATACCTACATGCACGATTCTTTAAACCCTATCGAACCTGAATTACTTGTACGATTTCTATCTGGAGAAACTAATCATGAAGAGCAGAATCAGGTAAAACAATGGATAGAAGCGGATCACCAGAACAAAAAATACTTTGAGGAATTGTCAGCAATCTGGAAGGCAAGTGCCGCAGCAGCAGATTTTGATGCCGCGTTTCTGAAAAACGACTGGAAAAAAATTCACGAAAGAATAAATACCAAGGTAGCAAGATCGCGCAAACAAGGATTGCAAAGAAGTCTTTTCTATAATCTTGCCAGGGTTGCCGCTGTGCTAATGATTTCCTTTGGTTTATACTTGCTGACCCAGAAAATTTACAAGCCGTTTCCCACAAAAGAATTGGTTGCCGAAAGCAGCGCTGGAAAAAAGATCTTTACATTACCAGATGGCACAACTGTCTTTTTGAACGCAAACTCAAAGCTGACTTACACTGAGAAATTTAATGATCGCCAACGAGCGGTAACACTGGAAGGAGAAGCATTCTTTGAGGTAACTCCAAATCCACAAAAACCTTTCCATATTAAAACAGGCGCGGTAACTACCGAAGTTGTGGGCACTTCCTTCAATATCAATACTAAGACTAAAAATATCGTAGTTACTGTTGTTACCGGGAAAGTTCTATTCTATAAAAACAAAGCTGATGCAATTACAATGACAGTTGGCGAGCAGGGAATTTACAGCGATAAAGGCCTGGAAAAAACAGCTAATAGTGATCTCAATTTCCTATCATGGAAAACAAATATTCTTATTTTTAAGAATACATCCTTAACAAAAGTAGTTGAAGATCTCAACCGGCATTACGGTTCGCATGTTCAGATAGCATCTAGAGTTCTTGAAAGTTGCACGTTAACATCTACATTCCAGCACCAGACCTTAGAGCAAATATTACAAGAGCTTGAAGTAGTTTTTGCTATTGAGCTAGAAAGAGACGGTGCCATTATCATGTTGCAGGGTAAAGGATGCTGATCATCATGTTTAAGGTTGCATTATTGAAATTGAAATTCATATAACGTATGTATAAACAAATTGCGCTTCTTTTTTTTAGTTCTATTGTCACATGTTCTTCAGTGTATAGTCAGGCTTTACTGGATAAGGAAATAACGGTAAATAATTTCAACGGCACTACAGGCGAAATTCTTGATTGGATTAGTAAACAAGGGGGATTTACATTTTCATACAGCAACCAAATTGATATCGACAGGAAAGTAAAGATTGAAGGAGGGACAGGAACTATTCGTAACTGGCTCGATAAAATTTTCGGAGTGGACAAAGTAGAGTATGTCTTTGATCAGAATAAAATTATTTTGAAGCCTAAAAAAAAAGCGAAGACAGCCACAAGTAATAATACTATAAGTGGTTATGTAAGGGATGCAGGGACTGGCGAAGAACTAATTGGGGCGACTGTGACTATTAAAGAGCTACCTTCCGTAGGTGTAACAACTAACGCTTATGGGTTCTACTCGATCTCCGTTCCAGAGGGCAATTATACAGTGGTTTCACAATTCATCGGCTACCAACCAAAGTCGATTACAATCGTTTTACAACAAAACACCAAACTGGATTTTATCCATACCGAAAGCGCCACTGAGCTTGATGCTATTGAAGTTACCGCAGAAAAGGAACACGATAATATCACGAATGTTAAAATGGGAATCGAAAAAATTGAAATGAGTGATGTAAATAAAATCCCTGTAATTTTCGGCGAAAAGGATGTTTTAAAAATTATACAACTTCGCCCGGGAGTAAAATCGGTAGGTGAAGGCAATTCAGGATTTTATGTTCGTGGAGGTGCAGCAGATCAAAACTTGATTATACTGGATGAAGCAACTGTTTATAATGCTTCTCATCTGTTGGGATTTTTCTCAGTTTTTAATGCTGATGCTTTGAAAGACGTAACACTCTATAAAGGTAGTCAGCCTGCTGCATTTGGCGGACGCCTCTCCTCTGTTCTTGATATACGAATGAAGGATGGGGGTGATAAAAAATTTGGCGTAGAAGGAGGTATAGGCCTGATCTCTTCGCGTTTAAAATTGGACGGTCCAATTGCCAAAGGCAAAGGCTCTTTCATGATTTCCGCCAGAAGGACCTACGCAGATTTATTTCTTAAACTCTCACCGGATACTTTAATTAATAAGGCGAAAATTTACTTCTACGATATCAATGCAAAAGCCAATTACCGTATTGACGATAATAACAGGATTTATGTGTCCGGCTATTTTGGAAAGGATGAATTGGGAGAGGTTGGAGATGATCAATATGGAAATATCAATTGGGGCAACGCTACAGGTACTGTAAGATGGAATCATCTATTCACCAACAAAATGTTTTCCAATACCTCCATGATTTTCAGCAATTATGATTACAAAATCGACAAAGGTTTTGGAGGAACAAGAGGTGAAATTATTTCACGGATCCAGGATTATAACTTCAAACAGGACTTTCAATATTTTCCGAATACCAAAAACGAGTTGAAATTTGGATACAATTCCATTTATCACAAGATTATTCCAGGTGCCATTACGTCGAAGGCAAATCTGGAAACAGATGAATTCAACTTGCCGCTCAAATTTGCATGGAGCAATGCTGCTTACATTTCACATGAATGGAAACCAAAGGATGTACTTTCGTTAGAATACGGAGCCAGACTTACATCTTTCAGTATTATTGGTCCGGGTATTTTTAAAACCTATGATTCTTCGGAAGATGCCATTGACTCAACCTCCTACAGCAAAGGAGAATTTGTAAAAACATACTTTAACATCGAACCTCGTTTTGCTGCTAATTTTATAATCAATGACCGGAGTTCGGTCAAAACAGCTTACGGAAGAAATACCCAGAATCTTCATTTGCTCTCCAATTC
Source organism: Chryseolinea sp. (assembly GCA_037720155.1). Classification (GTDB taxonomy): domain Bacteria; phylum Bacteroidota; class Bacteroidia; order Cytophagales; family Cyclobacteriaceae; genus Chryseolinea. Next base: position 647,106 of record JBBJMI010000003.1, read on the forward strand.
CACATCAGGCAATCCAACAGATTTATGGATACCCAGTAGTAATAATGTAAAACCTGAAATTTCAGATCAGGTTTCTTTTGGCTATTTCCAGAATTTCAAAAATAACATGTACGAATTTTCCACAGAGATTTACTACAAGCATTTCCAAAATCAAATCGACTACAAAGACAATTCAAATCTAGACTTCAATGATAACGCTGAAGCGGAACTTCTATTAGGAAAAGGCAGGGCTTACGGAATTGAGTTTCTTCTCCAGAAAAGATCGGGCAGATTAAACGGATGGATCAGTTATACTTTGGCGCGCACTGAAAAGAAAATAAATGAAATAAATAATGGACAATACTATCCTGCGAAGCAGGACCGGAAGCACGATATTTCTATCGTAGGAACCTTCGACCTTTCAAAAAAGTTAACACTTTCAGCAACTTGGGTTTATTACACGGGCAATGCAGTAACATTTCCAAGTGGAAAATACGAAATTGGTGGAAGGGTTGTTAATTATTATACCGAACGCAATGGCTCTCGCATGCCTGATTACCATCGACTAGACCTTGGGGTAACATGGCTGCGAAAGAAAACAGAAAAATTTGAGTCGAGCTGGAATTTTTCGCTATACAATGCTTACGGCCGCAAAAACGCTAATACTATTACATTTGAACAAACTACCCCTACAACGTCACAGGCCATTCAGGAAACACTGTTCCGTTGGGTGCCATCGATTTCATATAATTTTAAATTCTGAAAACATGAAAGAAAATATTTTTTGCCTGTCAATCTTCCTTCTTCTCTTTAGCGCGTGTCAAGAGGTGATTAATATTGATTTGAATACATCAGATCCCAAGATAGTGATTGATGCATCTATTGCTGATACACCGCCCCCCTATTCTGTTAAAGTGAACCCGTTCCGTAAACTTTGATGAGGCCAATGAATTTCCTCCTGTATCAGGTGCGGTCGTAAAGATAAGTGATGATGCAGGCAATATCGAAATACTCAACGAAACGTCTCCGGGAATTTATCGCATTATTGAACTACAGGGTGTTCCCGGCAGGACATACACGCTTGAGGTAAATGCCGATGGAGAAACTTATACAGCGATTTCAAAAATGCCCATGCCTGTAACGATTGCTTCACTCATTATTCAAGAAAGAAATTCTGATGGATTTAATGAAATTTTTGCCAGCGCAAGCTTTCAAGATCCTGCAGGAATAGAAAATTATTATCGGCTTGCAGCGCTTGCGGAAATGGACGGGCCAGGAAACTACATTATAGATGACGACCGGTTACAAGACGGTGGAACCATTATAATCGCTACGCCTGTATCTCCCCCCAACGGTAAACTGAAGCGCGATTCTATAACTGTTATGCTTCAGTCGATTGATAGAACGGCTTATGAGTATTTACGTACGGTTCATGAACTTCAGCAGGAAGGATTTAGAGGAGCACCTGCATCTCCGGCAAATCCTGCCAGCAACTTTAGCAGTGGAGCGTTGGGTTATTTTAGTGCGTATTCTGAAACGGCAAAATCAATTGCTATCCCAAAATAAAACGCAATCGAAATTTGACATGGGTCTTAATATTTTTTATTCTCAATTCCTGATTGTTAGCTATGTAGAATTGGCGATTCCGCTCAAGAAAAAAAGTTTAAGAATTCTAGGGGCATTGAATCCTTCGTGATTACAGCCAACTTCCTAGACGTCTAGAATTCACCAAGGACCAACGCGCTAAACTTGTTTCACTCGCTGCAAAGGGAAAAAAATAAATAAAAGGATATGCAAGCAAATGTATTTACCTTTCTTAATGCTATTCATTGATACGGAGATAGAAAATTTTAAACAAGACTAGCTAAAACATAAAAATAATATCTTGTTTCAACTAAGCAAAAATTTCTGATAGCTAATTCTAGTTATTTATGATTAACAGGTGCTATTGCGCCTAGCGTGCAATTCACAAATTTAGGCCGCAATTTATATCAGCTATTGATCACCCTACTCACGTGACTTGGATCAGTAGGGCCAAACTCGGCAGCAATTTCCTTTAAGCCGTATCTGCCGCTATTGAGCCTTTGGTTGATGAGCGACTTTCTGTAATCTTGAATATAATTTCTTAGCGTTATGCCAGTATTTCTCTTAATAAGGGCCTATGTAATCAGGTGTCGTATTAAATCGAACGGCAATAACTTTTGCCCTTAACTTTTCAGGACATTAGATATGCTGATGGAGGTAAAAAAATATCGCCTGCTTGTCTTTATTCCTACTCCCCTTATTAGCCGCACTAAGTTCCGGCATATTCCGTTGCAGAACAGCTTCGATTGAGAGTATTTGAACCTCTTGGAATTAAGTGTCGTCAATGCTTTACAATGGCTTGTAACCGGTCATTCTACTAAATGTGAGAAAATTTTTGATTGGTGCGTATCCAAGCCGCCCAGACTACAGTAGGATAATTTGGTTCTGTATTGCGAGAACCAAATTGTTTCGATACTTTTGTTCGGGATGGAAACACACCGGTTAAAAATTGAAAAACATTCAGCGGTGCTCGAAAGAATTGGATTTAGCCCCGTAGCTTCTCGTTTGTATCTTTTCCTGCTGTTTGCCAAACAAAACGAAGCAACCTTTGAAGAACTTATCGACTACTTCGGAGTCAGCAAAAGCGCCGTGTCAAACGGACTTAAATTTTTGCAGACTGTGAATTTGATTCTGCCTATTACGAAAAATGGGAAACGCAAGCGGTATTTTAAAGTTGATTTGGAAGGAAATACGGGAGTTGCCCATGCCATTGCAAGGTTACAGGAAATGAAAGGCATGTTGGAGAATATTGCTAAAGCACGCGGCGTTGTGAAGGAAGACGATGACTTACAAAAACTCATTCGATACTATAAGATGATGCTAATAGAATACCCTGCAATACTAGAAAAATGGCGTAGGTCCGTGAAGTAATTTTAATATGATTTTGGTTCTTTTAATATAGAACCTAAAGAACTAGTAATATATTGTTTTATGAAGATAGCGATATTAACACTTGGAACTCGTGGAGATGTTCAACCTTATGCAGTCCTTGGAAAGGCACTAATGCAGCGAGGTCATGATGTGACATTTTCAACCGCCAAGAATTTTGAGCGTTTTATTCTTTCATACGGAATCCCCTTTGTTCCTGTCGATGCAGATTTTCAACAGCTACTAATTTCGAATGAGGGGAAAGAAATCCGCAGGAATCCTTTTATGGCGAAAAAGCTTTTGGCTCGTTTTGTATATCCTATGATGCAAGATGCCTTTATCAAGTTCTATAGCCTTGCTAAGGAGAGCGACAAAGTGCTGTTTCATGTTAAGACAATGGCTGATAACTTTGCAGATCAATTTCCGCATAAAATGATTAAAGCGGATGTTGTCCCTGCGGCGGAGCCTACCAGCTACTTTCCAAATCCTGTATTCGCGGCATTACAATTACCATCCATTGTCAATCGGCTAACGTTTAAATTAACGGAACTTGGGCTGCGGATGTGGAAAAAGCCTGTTATCGACTTTAGACGACAGGTTGGCTTGAATGAACGATTTGTAAAGCCCATCCTCCCTAGTATCTATGGGATAAGTGAACATTTCTTAGTCAAACCTGCCGACTACCCTGAAAACAGCCATTTTACTGGATTTTGGAGTGACCTATCGAATCCCCCACTTTCAGATGAATTAGATCAGTTTTTGAAAGCCGGTGATCCTCCTTTGCTAATCACTTTGGAAGTATGCCGTTCGAAACGAAGATGGATATTTCAAAGTTGATCTCAACCATACGCTCTGAGATAAAGCTTCGAGTGATCCTCGTAAAAGGCTGGGGTGTATTTGATGAGCAAAATTTCTTTGGGGATCAAGGAGTTCTTGTGGTGGAAGGTGCGCCCTACGAATCCCTATTTCCGTTTGTAAAGGCTATCATTCATCATGGAGGAATTGGAACAATATCGGCCTGCCTTAGAGCTGGCAAACCATTTCTGTCTTGCCCCGTACTCTACCCTCTTGGCGATCAGTTCTTTTGGAGTAAGATTGGCGCACAAAAGGGCGTTGGGCTGGGTCCAATTCCGCTAAAGAAAGCAACCGTTCCCATCGTACTAAAGGCCGTCTACCAGTTGGTTAATGATGAAAGCTTGCATATTAATGCTCAGTCAATAAAAGTTAAATTGTCCATGGAAGATGGTGTCAAAGAAGCGATTCGCATCATTGAAGGAGATTCTCAAAATTAAACCGTACTGTATCCCGGTAAACATCTTCGATCGCCAGCATAGCACCAAAGGGTTGATAGAGTTGCCTCTACCGAAGCCTGGAAAAACGTTGTTCCCTGGCGCAAAATAATCGTTCAATTATCCTGTGATAATTAGCTAGATACAAGACAGCCTCCGTTCACAGCGCGATCACATCTCCAATTGCCTAAGATGCTCAAACTAGCGTCTTAGGTTTTTTCTGTTTAAGGGGCCGCGGACACATTTGCGGACAGATTTCAGCACCTGAGTTTTCAATATCATTAGCGCCTGTTTTTTTACGAATGTACTCACTGCACAACCCGTTTATGACAAGATCTTTATCAATATTCCCTCCGGCGCCGGCTCGCATCGCATTTTAAAAGAATCAAAACTCTGGAGTACGGTAGCGGTTTTGCATCGACATCTTTTGCGTCGGCGCTGGGCTCATATTAAAAATTATACTGATTACGGTCTAAAGTTACCGTATTTGTCAAGTTTACTTGTCTTTTTGACGGTAGAACTTATCTTTGAAATAAAAAATGATGGGAAGCCAGACGGAATCACCTACTAAAATCCTTTACTATTTTAAATTTCTCGGTCTAGCGTTGATTATTGGAGGGATTCCAGTTTTGTTTCTCGATAGCTCATCTGGATCTGAGGTACCGTTGTTGGTAGGTTTATTCATGGTTTTGACCGTCAGTGAAAGAAAGGAGGATGAACGATCTATGATGATTAAAACAACATCATTGTATCTAGCCTTTATTGTTTCTTATGGGGCGAAATTGATAATTACAAATCTGTTCAGTCATGAGATTATCGAATTTCAACTCGTTGAGATCAATCATTTTCTCCTTCTTGTGTTATCAATTGCCAATGTGATCTACTATAGTAGAATGTTTATCCATAGAAATTAAATATGAACAATACCTTGAAGGTGGAGAGGGCAAAACATGGTATGACGCAGGCGGATTTGGCAGCAAAAGTTAACGTATCCCGCCAGACAATTAATTCAATTGAAATCGGAAAGTACACGCCTTCAACTCTATTAGCATTAAAGATAGCCTCGGTCTTTAATACCCGCGTAGATGACATTTTCCAACTACAAAAAGATGATTGGGAGCAATGACTCCTCATCTGCCGTAATAGTTTACGACGAGGATTTCATGTCCTCAAACTATTTGCTCTGGTCCGCTGTTTCAAACCACCGTGGCGAAAGTATGACGGGCAGTATGATAAGTCATATCCTTATTAATTCCACAAATTGAAGATATTTCATGCAGGTAAGCATTCTTCTTCTGATTACTTAAAAGAGGAAGTGCTCGATTTTTTGATCGCGCGTTCGGACAAGAAAACTCTCACCCTCCCACTATTTTTTTTCGTTCATTCAAAATGTCTTTTCGAAAAAGTTCTCCCCGATCCCGACTTCAAATATTTTTCAAATAGGTAAGCTTTGTATTTGTCGTAAAATGTGACAGACAACAACACCCTAACCGGGGAGCCTTAATTTTGTAGAAGACACGAGACCACTTTCATGTTTCCGTATTCGCGCGGCGAGATTGTTCGTGCACCCGGTGTAGATTCTTCCATCGGCACACTTTAGGATGTACACAGTCCATCTTTCCATGGACGAAATTGTCAAAATCCGTGGTGCTTGATTTGCGAATTTATTTAAACAATCCGAACTGAAATTTGGAAGTTTTCTGCCGCCTCCACCATTGATGCATGGTTACGGCCGAGGATACTCCGCCCTCACGATAGGACCTGGTTAGTCGAGGCACTCCTCTTCAAGATAGGACACGATGACGGCAGAGACACTCCTCCTTTGCGGGAGACAGCGCTATGAC
>JBBJMI010000004.1:0-560439 GCA_037720155.1 Chryseolinea sp.
ACCCATGAATATGTTCAGCATTTCCTAAAAACGGTACAGATGATCAAGGGCTACGATCACCAGTTCCGTTCCATCTTTTTTGAGGACCGTATGGTGAAGGTTGAGATGTTTTCTCTGGGCATCGATTTTAACAAGTTCCATCAGGCCGCGCAACACCCGGAAGTAATGCAGCAGAGGTACGAGATTTGTCGCAATTTCGCGGGCAAGAAAATTTTGTTTTCGGTCGATCGCCTTGACTATACCAAAGGCATTACGCACCGACTTTCGGGCTTCGAGCGCTTCCTGGAACTTAACCCGGAATGGCACGGCAAGGTGATTTTCATTCTGGTGGTGGTTCCCTCACGCGAAATTGTTTCTAAATACAATGAGCGAAAGCAGCTCATTGAAGAACAGGTTGGAAGCATCAACGGAAGGTATTGCAACCTGGGTTGGCAGCCAATCATCTATCGCTACAATAGTTTATCCTTTTATGAACTTGTTGCCCTGTATAGCGCATCCGACGTTGGACTGATAACGCCACTACGGGATGGTATGAACCTAGTTGCCAAGGAGTACGTGGCTAGCCAAACCACTCGCGGTGTTTTAATCCTAAGCGAGTTAGCAGGTGCTGCAAACGAATTAAGTGAAGCGGTACTTGTAAACCCCATGGACAAAGACGAAATGGCTGGCGCCATATTGCAAGCTCTTCGAATGGAAGAGGAAGTTCAGCAACGGAAAATTCAACTGCTTCAAAACCGTCTCAGAAAATATACAGTGTCCCACTGGACGGCTGACTTTCTTACCCAACTACAGGAAACAAAATCCCAACAGAATAGCCAGCACACCAGGCAACTCCCTCATATTACGCGCCAGCATATATTGGAAAGGTATGCTGCTGCCAAACAGAAACTTCTGCTCCTGGATTACGATGGAACCCTGGTGCCTTTCGCCACGACACCAGTTTCCGCCATCCCCGATAAAAACCTTCTACAGCTCCTTCGTCGCCTTGCGGCCGATGAAAAAACAGATTTAACCATCATTAGCGGGCGTGACAGCAAGTCTTTGGAAAGATGGTTCGGGTCTTTGCCGGTGAATCTGGTGTCCGAGCATGGTGCAGGAATTCGGCTGAAGAACCAGGGCTGGCAGCATGGTCAGGGCATCGATCAAAGCTGGAAGGGATTTATACTTCCAATGCTCGAATTGTTCTCACAACGCAGTCCCGGCTCATTTATTGAAGACAAAGTTCAAACGTTGGTCTGGCACTACCGAAATGTAGAAACAGAACTCGGCTTTATAAGATCCCGTGAACTGCTTGATAACCTCCAACACCTGGTGAGAAACGCAAACCTCCATATCATTGACGGCAACAGAGTAATCGAAATCCGCGTATCTGGAATCGACAAGGGAGCAGTCACTAAAAGGCTACTCAGCGACGGACAATATGATTTCGTGCTGGCTATCGGAGATGACAAGACTGATGAAGACATGTTTCGTGTATTGGCGAAGGAAGCGTTCACCATCAAAATTGGATTGGGCCATACCGTAGCGCAATATTACCTGCCCGACCAGGGGGAAGTAAGAGGGCTGTTGGAGGCGCTGCTCCACAACACTATGGATCCCTTCTTCGACCATAGTACGAATGGTGTGCGCGGTGGATAAAAATATCGTACTGCTTACTTATGCGTCTAATGTTTAAAGGGATACAAAATATTTATAAGAAAGTAATTACAAGTATTGCTTTCCTACCCGCCATCATCGCCCTTTCGTTTTTCGTGCTATCCTACCTAATGATTCAATTTGATTACTCCAGCACGGGCAAGAATATAAAATTAAATTATGACTGGCTCAGTCTAAAAGATGCCAGCACTGCAAGAAGCATATGCACCACAATTGCTGGCGGGCTTATCTCACTTACCGTTTTCAGCTTCAGTATGGTGATGATATTACTAAGCCAGGCCGCTTCTCAAATGAGCAATAGAATTTTGGGCAGGCTTATTAGCAATACATTTCAACAAGTCGTTTTGGGATTTTACATCGGTACAACGGTCTACGCCCTATTTTTGCTCAGTGCCATACGAGATATCGATACCGGGATTTACGTCCCTGCTTTAAGCACCTATTTATTGATCACATTAACCGTCGTGGATATCTTCCTGTTTATTTATTTTCTTCATTATATCACCCAATCCGTAAAATTTGAGACCATCATTCATAGAATATTTATTGATACCCGCGATGCATTGAAAAGAACCTGTACAATGAAAGAAGATCGCATAGTATCGCCGCTATCGGATGAGGGTATCAAGATTAAGGCGCACAAATCAGGATTGTACCAAGGTATCCAAAAAGCCAGCCTGGCAAATTTTTGCAAAGACGAAGATGTTGTAGTTTCATTTCTATATCCGGTTGGAACATACTTAATAGCAGGTACACCTCTGCTGGTAGTAACGCAAAAGAAAGACATCGCTGAAGATTTTGTGGAAAAACTGAACTTGTCAATTGATATCGAAAAAGGTGAAGATATAGATACCAATTACTATTATGGGTTCAGGCAGCTAAGGGAAATAGCGATCAAAGCCTTAAGTCCCGGTATCAATGATCCCGGGACAGCCATCATCGCCCTTCAGGCGCTAGGTGATCTTCTCGCCTACCGGTCGGAAAATTTTCCTGAAACTTGTATAAGGGATGACAACGGCATTTCACGAATCTTTATTAAGGAGAAAACTTTTGATGAGATATTTAGCGAGTGCATCCTACCCATATGGGATTATGGCAAAACTGACCGGTTAATGCAGAATGAAATGATTCACCTGCTAACCATGCTGCAAATGACCGGCGAGCGCCTGGAAATTAGTAGCCTGATGAAGGAAGCACGGTCCGCATTAGAAGCCAACAATTGATGAATTTAGTTGCGTTCATCCTTGCTTAGATTGGAAACCATATCCTTTAGAGTTTGTATCTCCTTTGTTAGCCGTTCAATTTGTTTAGCCCCTGCAAGTTCACCATTCTTATCTTCTGCATCTCTTCCGATAAAGAATGTTGCAATTGTTGCCGTAATGTATCCAAAAACAGCAAATGCATAAAGGGCCAGAACAATACACAAGATACGTCCCTCAACCGTTTGTGGCCAAAAATCTGAGCCGAGTGTCGCCATGATCATTGTCGTCCACCAAAGTGCTGCTCCATAATTAGTCAAACCTCCTGACGTATCCTTTTCGAAAGCGTACATGCCTGCAGCACCTGCAAAGATTATTATCAGCGTAAGAAAAAAAACATAACCGAAAGCTCTGCGTCTCATCGTTAAAGACAAAGCCCGCATCCCCCGATTTAGGCTTCCAATTACTTTTACTAACCGCAGGCCTCTTGAGAATCTAATAAGTTTTAAAACCCTGAAAATCCTCAGTACTCTGAATGCGGGAACAGCAAGAGAGATCATTGTAAGAATATTCGATTTTAGAAAGACACCTTTAACTGGCGCGAGAATCAGTTTAATCAGAAAATCAATTATAAAAATCCCCCAAATTGCGAATCCAAGAGTCTCCAGTACTGGACTTGCTTCAGATACCAATTCAATAATTAAAAGTACAAGCCAAACAAATCCAAGAAAAATCAACGGCCCTTCAAATACTTCATTGATGCGTACCAGTAGTTTTTTCCGTTCTCTGCTTATTGCATTTTTGGACATAAGCTAATTGCTTTCTAATTAATTACTTGTGCACTATATTCAATTCGAATCCCCCAGCACGATATAATGTTGAACCGAATTTATCTTTCGGTGCTATTTCACAGCTTCATGATCAATACCAACTGGCCCGGTGCGTTTGCGGAGCTTCGATACCAGCTTACCCAATGTCAATCCCTGTACGATGATTGAGAACAACACAACTATATACGTCACTGACACAAACAAATTCCTCTCCATATCTTGTGTCAGAGAGAGTGCTAAAGCAATTGAAATTCCACCCCTGAGGCCACCCCATGTCATTAGCAGATAAGTATTTCTCGGAAATTCGTAACTGAATTTGAAGACAAACGAAGGGATAGTGAGGGCAAGAAATCGGGCTACGAGGATAACAAGGATAGAGATGAGACCGATGTATAAAAACGGCAGTTGGAAAGGAACAAGTAGCAACTCAAGCCCGATCAAAACGAAAAGAATTGCGTTCATTATTTCGTCAAGCATTTCCCAGAATTTATGAACGTAATCATTGGTTTCTTCACTCATCGCCTCAGCAGATCCTTTGTTGCCAATGAATAATCCGGCAACCACCATTGCCAGAGCGCCACTAAAATGAAGTATCGGGGCGAGCGTCACCCCACCCATCACCACAGCAAGTGTTATCAGAACTTCTGTTTGATAATGATTGATCCGCTTCATCATTAAGAATGCAATGTATCCGAGAATAAAACCAAGCAGGATCCCTCCACCGATTTCTTTCGTTAGCAATAAAAGAACCTCTTGTGTAGTAACAATGCCTGCGCCGGTTTGGGCAATATTGAATAGGGTCAAAAATACAACTACGCCTATCCCATCATTGAATAGTGACTCGCCCGTGATTTTAGTTTCAATTGACTCTGAGATACCTGCATTTTTTAATATAGACAAGACAGCAATTGGATCCGTTGGAGAAATTAGCGCACCAAATAAGAGGCAGTAGATGAAATCGACCCCTTCAAAAAAGAATGGCAAAACAAGGTAGAGCGTGCCGCCTACTAAAAAGGTGGAAATCAAGGTGCCAAGAGTAGCAAATGTTATTATTGGTCCTCTTGATCTCTTTAATTTCCTGATGTCTGTGTGCAGTGCACCGGCGAACAGTAGAAAGCCCAACATAAAGTCAAGAAGAAAATCGGAAAAATCTAGTTGCACAAGCAGCTCCCTAAAAAATTCATCGACGGGAGAGGCGGAAGCGATCAATATAATGATTAACGATAGGAGAAGGGAGAGCACCATCAACCCTATAGTCGATGGTAGTTTAAGAAATCGTATGTTTAAGAAAGCGAGTAACCCAGAAATTGCAACTATTATAGAAAAAAGCTTTAGTGTCTCCATCGTGAACGTCGATTTTGTTAAGTCTTGCGTACCGCCGACAACACCCGGCTATTCGGATCGGGTTTTTCGTTGATCAACGTCAGGGTGCTATCAGTTTCCAACACGATCGTAGCAGCCTGTTCGAGAGAAGAAAACCCCTTTTCACGCAATAAGGCACAAATCTCGTCTTCGCCAATCCCTTCTTTTCGCATCGTTCATGTACCATCTTGCCGTTATATACCAGAAGCGGAGGCGTAGATTTCACAAGATCGTTAAACCAGTTGATCCGGACCGACAAAAAAGTAATGACAAACTGGAGCATAATAAGAAGAAAGAAAGCCAACACACCATCCGCAAGTGCCACGCTCTTTGTGAGCATCACTGCCGCCAGGATGGATCCCAATGCAATTGTCACAATTAGGTCAAATGCGTTCATTTTAGAAACGGTACGTTTACCAGAACATCTCAGTAGCCCGATAAGAATTACATAAGCCATGATGGTAATCAGGCCTGTTCATAAGGCTGTCATGCTATCGAAAAATAAATTCTTCAAGTTTTTGATATAGTTAAACAACCATAGTCCCAAACAACCCAAACCCATAAACGGTGTATTCGCTTTCTCTAAAGCTGCAAACCCGAACTTCAACGATATACTGCAATACCCGTGCGAAGCTTTGAACCTTAATAGGCGTCCGCAGTAGCGAGTGATGTGCGATCGGCTGCACATTTTTCTCTGGAGTGAGTATATTTTGCCCCAGGCTAAGTGCGGAACAAGGGAGCATGGAGGTTCAAACTCTTGACGACGCTAAGGCATCTCCTTAATGTCACGGCGCAATCATTGTGTGATGTGTTCTAGACAGCGGCCAAGACAATGATTTTAAATTAATTGACGCAGTTCATCGAAAGCACTTTATGATTGCATCGTGCTGTGCTTCACATTAAAAGTGAATTCGTAAAAATACACACCCTGCATAAGTGCTTTGCAGAGGTCGATAGAGATGCCCGTTATTAACCAAGTTTTTTGTTGGCGATATAAGGTTAGCGCTGATCGATCAGATTCTGAACTTTGTACACCACTAGGTACTTCCGATCAACAGTGCTCTTTAATTGCGATGTGATGCGGCGCTGGATTTGTTGTAGTAAAACCTGGACAACCCGTGGGCGATGACAGTGCTGAAGTCGGAACGTTTCTTTTCGCGTGAAGCATGTCTATTAAACCAAATATTTCTATAAGCCCCCCGGAGATACAAAAAATAAAGTTCCGGATGGATCTCATATTGGGCGTATTCAAAGACCTGCCTGCTACGGCCTTTCTCAATCCAGATGATTTCATAGAACCTGTGCTTATGCAGCGCCTCAACATCTGGCTCATCAATCGAAATACCTCGAACTCAGTCTTTTCTCTGGGTAATTGATAAACTGGCCGATACGGTATGATGGAAATAGCTGCTTCAAGCTTCAAGAGGAAATCATCATTAGTTGGCAAATATTGAGAGGTCAAAGTAAAAATCGAAGTTAGTAAGATTCAATACACAGAAAAATCTAACAATTCTATCAGAGCCCACGAGTCGTTACTTCCAAAGTTCAAATTTTGATTTTACTTGACGATTTGTCGCCTGTATTACAAATCCAGTGTAACCATTCATTATGCTTTTCCCGTTCTTTAACATATCCTCAAAGCTTATTCAAATGAACATACTGCGAATTTTGATCTTTGCATTCATTCCAGCGGTCCTTGCGGGGGAATTGTTCGCACAAGTAAAAAACGAGCATCTGAACCTTAAGGATGGATTGGCGATCGAGGGATACGATCCCGTCGCTTATTTTGTTACAGGAAAAGCGATCGATGGCAAAAATAATCTTTCAGCCAAAGTGGATCAGATCACTTATCGATTTTCATCGGCGGCCAACCGCGAATTGTTTCTAAAAGACCCTCAAAAGTATCAGCCACAATATGGCGGATGGTGTGCGTATGCAATGGGTGACAATGGTGATAAGGTCGAAGTCGACCCGGAAACCTTCAAGATCATTGACAATAAATTATACCTGTTTTACAACGCTTACTTCAACAATACTTTGAAAAAGTGGAATGCGGATGAAGGCAATCTCAAGAAGAACGCTGATTTGAATTGGAAGAAGACTATAAAGTAATTATGTCGCCGAAAAAAATTATGATCTGGACGCTGCGAATCGTTGCCGCCGCCATCATGTTACAAACTTTATATTTCAAATTTACAGGACATCCAGAGTCCGTTAGCTTGTTTACCGAGCTTGGTGTTGAACCGTGGGGCAGGATCGGCACCGGTGTGATCGAGTTGATTGCTTCAATACTTATACTCATTCCCGCAACTAGCTATATCGGCGCAACCCTTGCTATCGGATTGATGGCCGGAGCGATCGGTGCTCATTTATTCGTGCTCGGAGTTTCCTATGGCGGAAATCCGCTCTTATTTATTTATGCGGTCATCGTTTTTGTTGCTTGCACCATCCTCTTGTTCTTTGAAAAAGAGAAAATCTTTGGGTTAGTCAAAAAATACACAAATATTACCCTGCCAGGATAGTAGATCTCAATAATCAAATTACAGAATAAGTCTGTTCAGAAGTTAATTAGCGGTAAGGCTATTCAAGTTCGGCAAAGCCGAAAAGTGAACTGAACTCTACGCAATAGACAAGCACAAACTTGTGTGTTTCTAAGTCGATTGAATTATCCAATGTCAATGTCAGGTTGTTGTTAGCGTAACTCCCTTTCAACATCGTTATCGGAATTGCGTTTGCGGCACTATAATTATTCGACTTTGAAAGAAAGACATACACATCAGGTCCGGAAGTCAAATTAAACAACTCCAAACGCAGCGTTTGTGCATTACTGGCATCGGCATAAATCACGGCTTTTCCAGATAGGCCGTGCGCATAACTTGTGAAGGCACCCATTGATGTTGGTGCACTGTTTGCTGGCGCTTCATCAGTTATTATTGGTTCCTGCAATTCTTCAGTTTCCAGCGGTTTTGGATCCTCGTCTGAATTGCATGATACAAAAGCAAAGATTACGAACAATAAAACGTTGAAGTATTTCATATCTTCTTAATTAAAAGGTTTATAGGTGAGGCCAATCATACCCATGGCAGCTTTATGACGGTAACGGGCGTTCATAATCCGGCCGTTGTCGAACGACAGCTCATTCGATAATTCGTATTCGCTGAAGACAAACGTGACGCCTGCCCGCACCGAGATTTTTTCTCCCAACCTATACCGAAGAAAGAATTCCGAGTTCAAAGACCCTATATCATTATCGCTCGTGAGTAAGAGGTTAAATCGTGTTGGTGACCCTTGCTGAACTGGCGATTGGTTTGGATCAAACGAACTTGATATTACGTTGAACGTTTTTTCAGGGCCGAAACTAAAGCCGACAAGATCGATGTTAATTCCCGCGCCCAGTTTTGGCGTAATCGAGTACTCGATATGAATCGTCACGTTAAGTGAATTCGTACTAGCGGTTGCCGTTGCGATCGTATCAATATTTTCATCGATCGTTTCAGAAAAGATTGTTCCGAGGTTTTGAACGGAGCTCGTGTACTTTGCTGGGGCGGTTGCGTAAAACTTATTGGCAGCCACAAAACTCGTGAACCGTATTCCGTACCCAACTTTCAAGTTTGGGATCTTTTTCGTTAATGTATTGATATGTGACCAGGAAAGCGCTCCCGAAAATTTACCATTACCGCCGCTGAGGGCGAGATCAAAAAAATTATTGGTTCGATACGAAGATTTTTCCTGCGCGCTAAGTGTTTCAGATAATCCAATCAGCGCGATCGTAAAGGCAATATATTTGAATTTTAACTTCACTGTTATTAAAAAATTGCGTGTCTAAATCTATCAGCCAGATCACTCGGAGTTCTTCACCGTTGGCCAGTTCAAATCTGCTTTTTTGATATATTCCGGTTGATTTTTCTTCCAGTCGGCCTGAACGTTCTTATTATAGTTCAAGTAAAGCTTATTATCCACAATGGTCCAGGCTTTGTATTTGGATTTGTCTAATCTACGT
Organism: Chryseolinea sp.; assembly: GCA_037720155.1. Classification (GTDB taxonomy): domain Bacteria; phylum Bacteroidota; class Bacteroidia; order Cytophagales; family Cyclobacteriaceae; genus Chryseolinea. The sequence continues at coordinate 9,048 of JBBJMI010000004.1, forward strand.
AAATTAAGCTCCGTTGGTTAAAAGTTTGCCATCACTGGGTAATTAATTACGGTTCTTGTCGGCTTGCTGACAAATCTTGCAAAAGGCAAAACCGATTAATGGGGGACGATTCGAGAATCGGAATTGAACAGTTCATTTTAGATTTGGTAGATCTCGGATCAATATGTTCCGCCTGTTAAATGCGATTGCATTCTGGTCACGCAGTTCATTAAGTATGGTTGTAACAGTTTGGCGTGACGTTCCAGTGAGCAAACTAATGTCTTTGTGCGTAAGGTTGGTGTGAATAACAGTTTCGTACCCCGCTTTACGTCCCTTCCATTCGGCTGCGTCTTTCAGAAATTCGACTACACGAGTTCGCGCATCTTTAAATACCAATAATTCGAGTTTACGTTCAAGCTTCATCAATCGCAGCCCTATAAGTTTTAGTATCTTAAAGCTAAGCTCTTTGTTTTCATACATTAATTTTTTCAAGTTGTCGAGCGTAATGATGCAAATCGTTGTGTTAACCACCGGAATTACGAAATCTCTCCTCACATTTTCACCTGCAAGACCAAGCTCACCGAATATCTCACCTTTGGTAAGAATGGCTGAAATGATTTCGTCCTTGGTATCACCGTAATGCCCAATTTTTACTCTGCCCTCAACAATCAGATATATATGTGTACTAACCGCTCCGGGCAGATAAATTGCCCTGCCCTTTTCAAAGACAACAAACTCATGACGGAACGCCATTTCCTTCACTTTATGAGGGCAAAGTATCTTATAGAGATTGGTACTTTCCAAATACCACAATGAAGCCAAATTCATATATTATGAAACAACTTGCCGCAAATTAAGTTCTTCAGTTGCGGGGAGAGACGAATACTTCTTACTATCCACTTACAAGGACTTGTATTAATGCTAATGCCACGAGCACTAGTACTAAAGTATTTGAATTATGTCGCATTTGTTCTAGACGTTTCAGCGCTGCATATATTAACTTTAGCCGCTGAATAAAAATGATCATAAATAAAAATTGATAATTATGGAAAAAAGCGTGCTTAACACAGTATTAAATAGGATTTCTCAACTAATATTTGGTGAGAATATAAACTTAAAATTGATAAACCCACTGACAAGTTGCACATTACTATTGCTGTTTGCAACGCTAACCTTTACATCTTGTACAGAAGCCGAACCCGGGCCAGCCGGACCAATCGGTCAAACAGGAATCCGTGGGGAGAAAGGCGACACAGGTGAAAAGGGTGAAACAGGTTCTGCTAATGTTACCAGCTTTACTTTTTCTAAGATAAGTTTTACAAACGCGGGAAAAGTTTTTGAACTCCCGGCATTGACCGCAGAGATTTTAGAAAAAGGACTGGTAGTAGCATACATTAGAGTCAGTGGAGGGGCGACGTGGTATCCTTTACCATATGAATACTTTGGCAGTAAGATAAATATTTTAAGCATGGCCCCCGGTCAGATTACGCTTTCAATCAATTACACCGGTGATGGTGTTGACTTTAGGTTCGTGTTAATTCCCGGGACAACGAATGTTGTCATGAGGAGTATGTCGGCAGCGATAGACTTGACTAATTATTCGGCAGTCAAAGAGTATTACAATCTCCCTGACTAGCGAATCTGCAAGGGGTCATCTATCTGTTAGACATTCAAGAACACCAGATTAATACGAAGCTCGTTCCTCTTCTATCGTTAACTCGGGAAAGATTAAATGTTGCAATCAAATAAAATTTAAGAACATTTTCGATGAAAAAACTTCAATCAATCACATATGTATTCCTCATCTGCGCTACGCTTTCCGCGTGTAATGATGATAATGACAGCAATGCACCTCAAGACAAGGGCCTTTCGAAAGAGATTAGCGCTCTGGTGCCCGCAGAGATTTTACAGAAATTGAAAAATTTAGGTATGCCCATTCATGAGGGGTTAAACCCACCTGATATTCAAATAAAATTTCATTGTAGTCCGCTGGTGTTAAAAGCGACAAATGTAAAAGACGATATATACGATCCCGGGCACGTCTTTGCAGATTACTTCGGTACATTTTATGATCAGGATAATGACAAATTGACCATCAAAATGGATTATACAAATGGGCCTGAAACCGGAACTGGACTTGGAAGCTTTATTTCCGGAACGGGCAGCGATTTTTCAGTATTTGCAGAAATTGAAGGTGAAGCCCATGGAGACAAGGCACGTCTTATTCAGGTATTATCCGGTACCATCACCAATACAGGCATAAAAAATCTTCATCTAGCAAACTTTATGCTCGAAGGAGGCGATGAATCAGAGTATTGGATTGACAATGGTGAAGGTAGAGTTACTTACGATAGTGATGGACACTCTGAATTGGAGTGACCAGAAGTGGTTCGTTTCCAATGAGACGTATTAGCCATTAATAACTCGTAATACGTTGGCGTGATGGTAACGCTACTCCTTCTGTTTGCGACACCTTAGATTTTCGCCCTGGCCAAAATATTTCCGGACATTTTCAAAGAAAAATCGCTACCGGATGCGAATGGAGACGAATTGTTCGGGATGCTGACCGCTACCCTTTTTGTGCTTATCGTGCGAAAACGACCTATTCGTAGAATTATATAACTGATTAATCCTAAAGTATAAATCTAAAATCGAAGATTTGCGTTAAATTTGAATATCAAATGAAGGCAATTCGTTCCATATCAGCTGTTTTGTTTGCCATCCTGGTGCTGGTTTCTTCTTCTAGCGTTATGGTCGGCATGCACATCTGCATGGGCGAAGTGCGGAACATTGCTCTGTTCGGGAAAGCAGAAAGCTGTCAGAAAGTAAAAGCGCTCCCTGCCTGCCATAAGCACATGAAACCAGCCTGCTGTGAGGACGAGTTGGTTTATCATGAAGGCGCTGATTTTAAAGGCTCAATCAAACACATTCATATCGTTGTTCCCGCTCCTGTCGACATTGAGCAAACGGTCGTACTGATATCTGAAGTTATTCCGTCCTCACCGACCGCACGCATTCAATATCACAAATACGATCCGCCTTCGCGGTCGCGCGACATTACAGTCGAGCATCAAGTTTTCTTAATTTGATTTATCCCATTCGCTTGAAGGGCGTTCAGCTCTTCGTGTAATCGCTTTGCCCGATAATCAGCGTACTCGCGGCGTATTCTAGCGATACTTAATAATTCTCTTTTACAATCTTCATTTTAAGTCATGATTGAAAGCTTAATATCTTTCTCTCTTCGAAATAGATTCATGGTGCTGCTGGTAGCGGCCGCCTTGTTTGCCTGGGGAATCTACTCGGTGAAAGTAAATAAAATAGATGCGATTCCTGATCTCTCAGAAAACCAGGTGATCGTCTTTACCGAATGGATGGGACGGAGTCCACAGATCATCGAAGATCAGGTGACTTATCCCCTCGTCACCAACCTTCAAGGTCTCCCGCAGGTCAAGTATGTACGTGGCGCGTCGATGTTTGGAATGAGTTTCGTCTATGTCATTTTCAACGACGACACTGACGTATACTGGGCCCGTGAACGCGTTCTGGAACGACTCAATTATGCAACACGCCTTCTGCCGCAAGGAGTAACCCCTACCCTCGGACCAGATGGAACCGGCGTGGGTCATATTTTATGGTATACGCTTGACGCACCCGGAATGGACCTTGGCGAGCAACGCGCAATACAGGATTGGTATGTGAAGTTCGCCTTACAGAACGTTCAAGGCGTAAGTGAGCTTGCATCGTTCGGCGGCTTCCAGAAGCAATATCAAATCACCGTTGACCCGAACAAGCTGACCTACTATGGTCTTTCGGCGCAGGAGGTCATTCAATCCGTTCGAGCCAATAACAATGAGGCCGGCGGAAGAAAGTTCGAACAAAGCGACATTGGGTATATCATTAAGACTACCGGCTATCTCAAGTCTGTAAATGAGATTGAAAATATTTCGGTAAAAACAGTAAATACGGTTCCTGTGAAAGTTAGCGACATCGCTACGGTGCAAATGACAGGCGAAACGCGTCTCGGAATATTTGATAAGGATGGTCAAGGTGAAGTCGTTGGTGGAATCGTAGTGATGCGCTATGGCGAGAACGCGGATGAGGTGATAAAAGCGGTGAAACAGAAAATGGAAGAGGTTGCGAAGGGATTTCCACAAGGAATGAAATTCAATATCGTCTACGACAGAAGCCACTTGATTGAAGAGTCTGTATCCTCGATCAAAACAACGTTGATCGAAGAAATGATAGTTGTGTCATTGGTGGTAATCATCTTTCTATTTCATTGGAGAAGTGCGGCCAGTATCATCATTCAAATTCCAATTACGATCGCGACAAGCTTTATTCTGCTGAATGCTGTTGGAATTACGTCCAATATCATGTCACTAACCGGAATCGCCCTTGCCATCGGGGTGATTGTTGATAACGGAATTATCATGGCCGAAAACTCTTATAAAAATCTGTCACATCGGTATTCAGAATTAAATCCAGACGATAAGTAACAACCCACGATGAAACTCTTCTCTAGAAAAACATATAATAGGATCGATGATACAGAAAGGCTTGCGATCATTGAGAAATCCTCCAAGCAGGTTTCGCGTGGTGTCTTTTACTCGACGATCATCATCATAACATCATTTCTGCCAGTGTTTATGCTGACGGGTCAGGAAGGAAAGTTATTTCACCCGTTGGCATACACGAAGACATTTATCATGCTCGTAGACGCCATTTTGGTCGTGACCCTTGCACCTGTTATTATCTCCTTCTTTATGAAGGGACGCTTCAGAGATGAAAAGCACAATCCGCTAAATCGGTTTCTGGAAAGAATTTATGAGCCCGTCATCCGCACGTGCATGAAGTGGCGCAAAACAACGATTGGCGTGAACATCCTTGCATTGGTGGTAAGCGTGCCGCTGATGCTTAGCCTTGGAAGCGAATTCATGCCACCATTGGATGAGCAATCCATCCTGTTCATGCCAGTAACACTCCCGGATGTATCGAACGAAGAGGCGAAAAGAATTCTACAGGTTCAGGATAAGATCATTAAGTCTATTCCTGAGGTGGCTCAGGTATTAGGCAAAGCAGGCAGGGCAAGCACTGCTACTGACAATTCTCCTATCAGCATGATTGAAACTATCATTATGCTGAAGCCAAAATCGGAGTGGCGAGCAGGTATAACTAAAAAAGACATCGTCAATGAGCTTGACGCGAAGATGCAAATTCCAGGAGTTGTTAACGGTTGGACTCAACCAATCATCAACAGGATTAACATGCTCGCCACAGGGATCAGAACGGATGTGGGTATCAAAGTATACGGACAGAATCTCGATAGCATTGCTTCGTTGTCTGAAAAAGTAAAAACAGCAGTTGCTGCAGTTCCAGGAGTGAAAGACTTATATGTAGATCCTGTTACCGGCGGAAAGTATCTTACGATAGATATTAACAGAGATGCTTTAGGCAGATATGGTCTTACCGTGAACGATGTTAACATGATCGTAGAATCCGCTATTGGCGGTAGTCCGATCGGTCAAACCATTGAGGGGCGTCAGCGCTTCTCCATCAGTGTTCGATTATCGCAAGATTATCGAAATAGTATTGCGCAATTGAAACGCATTCCCATTAAGACACCTTCACTTGGAACAGTTCCTCTTTCGGCTGTAGCAGATATCAAATTCGAGAATGGGCCGCCGATGATCGTTTCTGAAAATGCGTTGTTACGCGGCGCGGTATTGTTCAACGTCAGAGATCGCGATCTGGGAAGCACGGTGGAGGAAGCGATTGAGACGCTGAATAAAAAACTTGGCGCACTTCCAAAAGGCTATTACGTAGAATGGAGTGGTCAATACGAGAATCTAATCCGCGGAAAGCAAACGCTGATGGTCATTCTTCCGGTAGTGCTTCTCATTATATTTGTGTCGCTCTACCTCGCCTTTCATTCTGTTCGGGAGGCTTTCTTTAGCCTCATCACCGTACCATTTGCACTTATCGGTGGCGCATACATGGTTTACTTCTATGGTGTCAATCTTTCAGTGGCAGTAGCCGTTGGATTTATTGCCTTGTTCGGAATCGCGGTTGAAACTGGCGTAGTAATGGTCATTTATCTCAATGACGCGATGCAACAGCTTGTAAAATTAAGAGGCAACTCAAGCGAAACAATCACGCGTGAGGAGCTCCGGGAATTTGTGATCGCCGGTGCCGCGCGTCGCCTTCGTCCTAAAATTATGACAGTGTGTGTGGCTTTGTTTGGCTTGATTCCGGTATTGTGGTCAACGGGTGTGGGTAGTGATGTAATGAAACCTATCGTACTTCCTATGATCGGCGGCGTACTCACTTCATCAACCCACATTCTGCTCGTTACGCCACTCATCTTTCTAATGACGAAAGAATATGAATTAAGAAAATTCGGAAAACTCGAAGTATATGAAGTTAAGCACTAAGATACTTTTCTTTACAGGGTTCTGGCTCGGCATGATAGCATTTGCCAGCGCGCAAGTGATCACACTGGACAGTGTTCTGCAGCTCATTGACAAACAGAACCCAATGTTGCAAGAATTTGACAACAAAGTTAGAGCGCTCAACACTTACGCTGAGGGTGCAGGAAGCCTGATGGCGCCAATGATCGGTGCCGGCACATTTATGACTCCCTATGCCAATCAGATGCTGATGGAGGAGGGCGATAAGGGAGCATGGATGTTCTCCATCGAGCAAGAGATCACGAATCCTTCCAAGCTGAATGCAAATCGTAGATACCTTTCATCAAAGGCTGCAGTTGAAATTCAGAATCGTTCCGGACGATTCAACCAATTGAGAAGTGAAGCGAAAATGATGTATTACCAATGGCTGGTGGCCGAAGAAAGACTGGAGATCCTGATAGATAACGAGCGCATCATGGAGTTAATGCTCAAACTCGCGCGAATCAGATACCCGTACAATCAGGGAAGCCTTGGTAATATTTATAAAGCAGAAGGCAGGCTAAGTGAAGTTCAAAATATGATTCAAATGACTTATGGATCCATCGAAGAGAGTTCCTACCGGTTAAAGAGCCTGATGAACGTTTCGGTTGAAGCGCAAATCAGGGTGGACACGACAACAAAAATCATGTATGAGCCAAGCGCCTTGATCTATGACACAGCTGCACTTAGCACACAACGCAGCGACATCAAACAGATCGACAGGACCATCGACGTAATGCTGCTCAATCAACAATTGCAACGCTATCAGTCAAGGCCTGATTTCAAAATAAGATTTGATCACATGCAGCCAATCGGCAATATGCCAACTCAGTTCACGGCGATGGCAATGGTTTCAATACCAATTGCACCGTGGTCCTCTAAAATGTACAAGTCTGAAGTGAAGGGGATGCAATACGACATCGAGGCGATGAAAAAAGGCCGTGAAGCAATTCTAGTTGAAACAAGAGGAATGCTCGCGGGCATGGCATCGCAACTGTCTCGGATGAAACAGCAACTGACGAACTACGAAACTAAGATCATCCCGGCTTTGAAGAAGAACTATCAGACACTTATGCTATCGTATGAGGAAAACCGCGAGCAGCTTCCTATTGTAATTGATGGATGGGAAGCATTGAACATGGCACAAATGGAATACATCGAAAAAAGTCAAGAATACTTTAACATGATCGTCAGCTATGAAAAGGAACTTGAAAAATAGTTTGCTGCTGCTCTTAATACTCGCCTTCTTCACGTCCTGCAACAAAGGCGGCGAGCACGCAGCGCATGCAGACACATACACTTGTCCCATGCATCCGACAGTCATTTCTGACAAACCGGGAAGTTGTCCAGTGTGCGGAATGGATCTTGTGCTTAAGGCGCGTGCTGGCGAAGAAGTTGAAATCACAGAGGACCTTTCAAAACTGATCAAGTCCCCAAATGAAACGATCATTGCTTCGATCAAGACAATCAAAGGCGAATACAAGTCGATGGCAGTAGCCATAGAGGCTCAGGGTGTGGTGACCTACGATTCCAGGAACATCTACACAATTCCAACTCGTATTGGTGGAAGACTTGAAAAAGTCCTTTTGAAATACGCCTTCCAGCAAGTTCGTAAGGGGCAAAAGGTTGCAGAGATATACAGTCCTGAACTACTGACAGCGCAGCGGGAATTTATCTTCTTACTGGAAAATGATTCGGAAAACGAAGCACTGATACAAAGCGCAAAAGAGCGCCTGAAGCTTCTTGGTGTGAATGACACACAAATTGCGAACCTGCTCCAAAGCAAGGAACCAAAGAACACATTTTCTATTTACAGTCCTTATGACGGATATATCATTCCAGATGCGCAACAAACGCCTGTCGCCCCAATGACTTCACAAAAGTCTTCAGCATCTGGTGGCGGAATGAGCGACGGCATGGGCGGAGGTACAAGCACGTCATCTCCAGCAACATCAAATACTTCCGCACCGAACGCTAGCGATGCACTTATCCGTGAAGGGAATTACGTATTATCCGGCGAGACACTTTTTAAAATTGTCAATCCGTCCGCCTTGCGCGTGGAGTTAAACATTGCTTCAACACTGACCGGCACGATAAAAAAAGGTGAAAAAGTAATGCTTGATTTTGGTGATCAACACAAAGAAGACGGCACAGTTGACTTCGTACAACCTTTTTTTAATGAGGGGCAGGAATTTCTTACCGTGCGGGTCTATACGAGAAACATAAACCGCCTTCATATTGGTCACCTGGTTAACGCAGTGATTGAGAGTAGTGCAGTGGAAGGATTTTGGTTACCAAAAGAAGCTGTGCTTGACCTGGGGGTTGACGACGTAGTCTTCATCAAAGAAAAAAATGTCTTCAAGCCAAAGAAGGTAATTATAGGCGTACGTGCTGAAAATCAGATAGAAGTCAAGCAAGGCCTTTCAACATCTGATGAAGTTGCAAGCAATGCTCAATACTTGGTCGATAGCGAAAGCTTCATCAAAACTAATGAATAGGATGAAACAAATTTTAATCACGTGCGCTGTTGCATTAACACTCTTCGCTTGTTCAAAGGAGAAGCCGGTAGATGGACATGCAGCCCATAAGGATGCAAACCTGGAAAGCCCTGCTGCAAAATATACTTGTGCTATGCATCCAAACGTCGTGCAGGATGGTCCCGGCAAATGTCCGGTCTGCGGAATGGACCTCGTGCAAGAAACTTCCAGGGTCACTGTGGCGAAAGACGACTTAATGCTGACTGACAGCGAGATAAAACTGGCCAACATCACAACGCAAAAACTTTCGGTTCAATCCATCGGTGAAACAGTTGTTGTCAATGGCAAGCTTGTAGAAAATGAAGACCTCTCGCAGGTTGTTAGCAGCAGGGCTGCCGGACGAGTAGAAAAACTGTTTGTTAAAGAAACTGGAAGAACGATTAAAAAAGGTGAACCGCTCTATGAATTGTATAGTGAAACCCTGCTTACTCTTCAGCGCGAGTTCCTATTAGCCAAGGAGCAATATGATGCACTTGGTTCATCCGAAACACGATACAAGTCGTTTCTCGACGCAGCGAGGAGAAAGCTACTGTTATACGGGATGAGTGATACTCAGGTGAATGATCTGGCAGAAAATAAGAATGTACGAAACCTAATCACTTTTCTTTCTCCTGCTTCGGGTATAGTAATGGACATTTCAGTTTCCGAAGGACAGTATGTTTCAGAAGGTGCGTCGTTAATTCGAATTGAGAACATATCTAACCTTTGGCTTGAAGCGGAACTTTATCCGAATGAAGGGGCGGTTGCAAAGGTTGGTGATAAGGTCAACGTGAGCGTAAGCGGGTTTGAAAATCAACCTGTAGAAGCAACGGTAACTTTTTTCAGTCCGGAGTTTCGCGCCAACACCCAGATTATGTCAATGAGAGCTTCGATCTCAAACCCAACAATGTCGTTCAAGCCTGGCATGCAAGCTCAGGTGTTCTTCAGCCACTCAACCAAGAAAGCATTATCCCTTCCGGTTGATGCCGTAATCCGCGATGGCAAGGGAACACACGTCTATGTGCAAAGAGGTCGTAACACATTCAGACCGCAAATGGTGAAGACCGGCATCGAAGACTTTGAGAAAGTTGAAATTACAGAAGGGCTAACCGAAGGTGACACAGTTGCTATAACAGGTGCTTACCTCTTGTATAGTGAAATCATTTTAAAAAAGGGAACAGACCCAATGGCGGGACATGCTCATTAAACCAGTAAAAACCTTAAACATAAATACGATGAAGATTAAATCCATGTTTTACTCGCTGCTATTGAGCGCAGCAGCATTTACTTTCCTAGCAAGTTGTTCGGGAAACAAAAAAGACGAAGCTCATGCCGGGCATGAGAAAGGTGCCGAGAAAGATAGTGCGCAACATGCTTCAGGATCTACCCCAGTTGCCGAAGCCAGCGAACCTCAATTTCAGGTAGATGCGAACTTTCAGAATCAGCTTGCGAATGTATTCTCTTCTTACGTTGAGTTGAAAGACGCCTTTGTTGCCACCGACGCGAGCAAAGTTACAGAAGAGGCGAAACAAACTGTAGAAGCATTGGCAAAAGTGGACATGAAGCTTTTGTCTGGTGCAGCACATAACGATTGGATGACCTATCTGTCTCCCATCCAAAGTTCTTTGAAGGAAATTCAGGGAAGCACTGAGATTGAAGCGCAAAGAAAAGCATTCAGCAACCTGTCTGAAAATTTATATAAAAGTGTAAAGGCTTTCGGTCTCACGGGTAGGGATGCTTTCTATGATTACTGCCCGATGGCATTTAACAACGAAGGTGCTTACTGGTTGAGTGATCAACAGCAAATCAAAAATCCCTACTTCGGAGAGAAGATGCTCACTTGTGGTGAAGTAAAAGAGAAGCTGAAGTAATAATAAATATGAAACGCAGAGACTTCATAAAACGCTCTACTTTTTCTGGTGTCGCCGCCTGGGCGGGCTCCTCACTTCTACTGAGTGCTTGTCATACGGAAGCAGATATGATCGGTGAGCCAAATTGGATTGTGGAGGGTTCCTTTGACAGGCCTTTGACAATCCCGCCCGTCACCAATGGAAGCGCTTTTTTAAATGCCCAATTCAGCGTAAGCGAGCTGTTAAAAGGCAGAGCGAGCACTACACTTTCTTATTCAAAAGGCATACTGGGCCCAACGATAACGGCTAACACTGGTGAAACTGTCAATGTATCTCTGCAAAATAGCCTGTCAGAAGAGACAAACATCCACTGGCATGGCCTCATTCTGCCTGAAGATATGGATGGTCACCCAAGAGATGTCGCTTCTCCAGGTGAAAGCATAAACTATTCACTCCCCATCATTCAACGTGCCGGTACCTATTGGTATCATTCTCATACACATGGACTGTCTGCAAAACAGGTTTTTATGGGGCTTGCAGGAATGTTCCTCGTAAGGGATCCGGAGGAAGCTGCGTTGAATTTGCCTTCGGGAGAATTTGAAGTGTCAATCATTCTTCAGGATAAACATTTCGAAGGAAATAATCTTGAATATTCGCCGGATGATGATGAGATCATGACCGGCTACCTCGGCGAGCAGATACTGGTAAACGGACTACACGCGCCCTTCCTTAATGTTGGATCAACGTGGTATAGGCTGCGCATCATCAATGGCTCTACCGCCAGAGTCTATAATCTGGCGCTGACGGGAGGACTGCAAATGATGATTATCGGATCAGACGGCGGCCTACTAGCGTCACCTGAAACAGTAACCAGTATTCTTCTTGGCCCCGGTGAACGCATAGACGTGCTTATTGATTTCTCAGGTCTTTCGATTGGTAAAGAGATTTACCTCGTGAGTAATAAGTTCAGCGAGTACATTGTACAGGGAAGACAGGGTTTCACCTTACTAAAATTTAAAGTGGATAGAACGGAGAATTCGGACTTCACCTTGCCTTCGACATTGTCTAGTATTAGCCCTATAGATTCAAGTCAATCAGTAAAAACCCGGACAATTGACATCGCTCAGACAATTGGCGGTGAAGGTGGGCATGGGGAAATGGGGAGACACTCAATCAATGGAAAGGTCTTTGAAATGGAACGCGTGGATGAAATTGTATCGGCAGGTACAACAGAGATTTGGGAATTCGACAACTCATCAGGAGATGAAATCCATCCAATGCACATCCACGGAGTTCAGTTCCAGGTATTGGAAAGAACCGGTGGGCGAAACGTTGTACTTGCCTCAGAGAAAGGTTGGAAAGACACTATTCTCCTGATGCCCGGTGAAAAAGTACGATTGATCATGACGTTCCCGGCTTACACAGGTGTCTTCGTGTTTCATTGTCACAACCTTGAACACGAGGACGACGGCATGATGCTCAACTATAAAATAATTTAAAATCAAATAAACAAACTACTATGAAAAAAACGATAATGATTACTCTAGTTGCTATGGTGAGCTTTGGAGCTTATGCGCAACACGAACACGCGGCACACGGCGAAAGCAAAGATCAGCCACAAGGGCATGTAATGCTGAAAGACGAAAAAATCGGAGCAGCATATACCCACTATGTTCATTTGAAGGACGCACTGGTAGCTTCCAAATCCGACGAAGCAAAAAAGGCTGCATCAGCATTGCAAAAGTCTCTTGCGTCTTTGAGCAATGCCAAAAAAGCAACCGAAAGTGCGTCTAAGATTGCAGCCACGGCCAGTCTTGAGGAGCAACGAAAAGAGTTCTCTACCCTAAGCAACGAAATGACATCGTTGGTCAAGGCCTCGAAGTTGTCGAAGGGTTCTATCTACCTCGAGTTTTGCCCCATGGCCAATAATAACCAAGGAGCTTATTGGCTTTCAAATGAAAAGCAAATCAAAAATCCATACTTCGGTGATGCCATGCTTAAGTGCGGGTCAGTGAAAGAAACGATTCAATGATAGTGAAGGTCAATGGAAAATCATCGCCAATACACCTGCTCTATGCATCCAGAGATAATCAAGGATGCTCCTGGTCAATGTCCTAAATGCGGAATGAACCTTGTGCCGCTAAAACCAGCGACTAAAGCCGAACCAACACCTGAGCATCAAGCGCATGACCATTCGGGTCCTGCGCCAAAGCATGATATGTCTAAGCATGATCACAAGAGTTCTGGTGGACATGCGCATCACACGGGAATGATCGATGATTTCAAAAGGCGGTTTTTTGTTGTGCTTGTTCTGACGATCCCTGTGATGGTGCTGTCGCCAATGATTCAACATTGGTTCGATGTAGATTGGATGTTTCCTGGATCTAGCTACATCCTGTTAGCGCTCTCAACGGTCATATTCTTTTACGGCGGCTGGCCTTTTCTTCAAGGTCTCTTTACAGAGATAAAATCAAAGTCGCTTGGAATGATGACGCTGGTTGCCGTCGCAATAATGGTTGCCTATGTCTACAGTGTGGCTATCGTTCTTGGTCTTGAAGGGATGGACTTTTTCTGGGAGCTTGCTACCCTGATCCTGATCATGCTTCTCGGTCACTGGATCGAAATGAAATCGATAATGGGTGCCTCTAAGGAACTTGAACTTCTCGTGCAGCTTATGCCGTCGGAAGCACACCTGGTCCAGGGTGATCAAGTCATAGACGTGAAAACTGATTCCCTTAAAGCGGGAGATATCATCCTTGTAAAGCCAGGCGAAAAGATCGCAGCCGATGGGGTTATAACAGAGGGCATTAGCTTTCTTAACGAGTCAATGCTTACGGGTGAATCGAAGCCCGCTGAAAAAGACAACGGTGACCAGGTCATTGCTGGCTCCATAAATGGTGAAGGGTCATTGAAAATTCAGGTGTCCCATGGCGCCAAAGACTCTTACTTGTCACAAGTTATTAAGTTGGTGCAGGAGGCTCAGGATGCAAAATCGAAAACGCAATTGCTCGCAGACCAGGCAGCGAAATGGTTAACTATTATCGCGCTCTTATCGGGGACCGTTACATTCATTGTTTGGCTCGTTATCGGTAAAGATCTCGCTTTTGCAATGGAACGTATGGTAACGGTCATTGTAATTTGTTGTCCTCATGCCTTAGGACTCGCCGTTCCATTGGTTGTTGCCAGGTCAACAGCGCTTTCGGCAAAAAGTGGTTTACTTATTAAAGATCGTACTGCTTTTGAGAACTCTAGGAAAATTTCGATGCTCGTTTTCGACAAAACAGGTACGCTTACGAAAGGAGAATTCAACGTTGTGAGGTATGAAAGTATTGGCGGTAGTTTCAACGAAGAGCAAGTGCTTACTCTAGCAGCTGCGCTAGAGCAGAACTCCGAGCATCCAATTGCGTCGGGCATCGTGAGAAAGGCAAAAGAGCTTAACCTATTGTTGCCAAAACCTTCAGATTTTAAAGCTATTACCGGGAAGGGAATCGAAGCGAAAGTTGACGGCAATAGTATAAGAGTCGTTAGTCCGGGATATCTTCTTGAAAACAATATTGAATTTGATCAAACGGCAACATCGAAGGCCGAGACAGTAGTTTTTATCTTGAACAATGACAAAGTGATCGGGCTTATTGCCCTGGCAGATGAGATCAGGCCCGAGTCAGCGGAAGCAATCAAGGTGCTGCATTCGCAAAATATCAAATCACTTCTGCTTACAGGTGATAATAAGGAAGTAGCAAAAGTAGTATCTGAATCTCTCGGCATGGATGGCTTTATTGCGGAAGTGCTTCCACATCAGAAGCTTGAGAAGATCAAGGAACTGCAACAGGAAGGATATTTTGTAGCTATGACAGGCGATGGGGTTAACGATGCGCCTGCACTTGCCCAGGCTGACGTTGGAATTGCAATCGGTTCCGGATCAGACATTGCAGCGGAAACTTCTGATATCGTCCTGGTCAACAGCAATCCAAAAGACGTTGCCAACCTTATCCTTTTTGGAAAAGCCACTTACCGCAAGATGATACAGAATCTCGTCTGGGCTACTGGCTATAATGTGATTGCACTGCCTTTAGCTGCAGGAATTTTATACAACGCTGGGATTATGCTCACGCCAGCGATGGGTGCTGCCCTTATGAGCATTAGTACAATCGTAGTTGCACTTAATGCCAGAATGTTAAAGGTGTAGCTATCGATGGCCAATCATTTAAAAATGTATTCGGGCTTATCCGTTTATTTCGGCAACGAATTAAAGACGAAAGCGCATGCACATCACGCATTAGAGGTTGCTGTTTCAGTGAACGGAATGATTACAGACGACGGAATGAAATCTATCGAGGCGCACGGAGTGATTATTAAGCCTGACACTTTGCATAGAATTTCAGGGGAGGGACCGATTATTTCAATTTTAATTGACGCGGAGTCCGAACTTTGCTCGGAAGTGATTTCATTACTTGGCTCAAAGGCGATTGTTCAACTTGAGCCATCAGTTAAAGACGAATTGATTCACTATTTTGAAGATTATGCTAGCCACCATTTTAGTGAGGAAGGTATTCGCAGATTGCTATCCAAAACAGTTGCTTCCGGGAAGCAAATGGCAATTGGTGGGGCAAGACCACTAGACAAACGGATAGCTAATGTGGTTGAAACGATAAAAATTTCACCTCATCAATCAATTTCATTTGAAAATTTGACAGAGACGAGCGGTCTATCAGGAAGCCGATTCATGCACCTATTTAAAAACGAAATCGGAACGTCTATCCGAAAATTTGTGCTATGGAATAAGCTGCAACATGCCATCAAACTCCACCTCATGGGGAATAGTCTACAAAAGTCGGCCAGCCTGTCCGGCTTTACCGATGCAGCGCATTTTAATCGTGTGTTTGTATCAAATTATGGTATAAATCCATCTTCTTTGCTTAAATGATCACGTAGAGTATGTGCTACGTATGCTGTTGAAGTGTCACCCCACGAAGAATGCGCTTTCGGTGACATTTGTATGCACCTGCTGGATGACTTGTATGTATGTGCTAAATCTGCACGGCACAATCATTGTCTTTTGTTCCTTAAAACCCGTAAGGGCCATATCCCAATGATAAAAAACAACAAATTATTTACCGTACTGCTTTTCGCAGTATCAGTTGCAGTGATATCCTGCGATGACGATGATAATGGGCTAGAGACACAAAGCCATGATGACAACGAAATGATGTCGATAATGCATGACATGTCAGCCGAAATGAATACCATGACCATGGCAATGGATGCCGACCACGACTTCGCAATGATGATGAAAATGCACCACCAAGGTGCCATTAATATGGGCAACAAGGAATTAGAAAAGGGGGATGATGCAACAATCAAAGCGATGGCACAGACAATGATCAATATGCAACAAACTGAGATCCAGGAACTACAAGCATTCCTGGATAGCCATACCGCACAAGCATCAACCGCCGGAGAAATGTGGGGCATGGAAGCCATGAAAGCGATGGAACGCATGGAAAAAAACGCTGACCTGGAAGTGCTCACCGGCGACGTTGATCATGACATGGCGATCTTAATGATCAACCACCATCAAAGTGCAATGGACATGGCGCAATCGTTACTGCATCATGGCCATCATGAGGAGCTGAAGGAAATGGCTACAAAGATGATTGAAGATCAATCAATGGAAATTGAAGAACTACAAGTATGGCTATTGGACAAAAAGGATTATTAAGCATATAAAAACAAAAACACTAACTCTGGGAATATTCATCATCGGCTTCTGTTCTGCATTTGTAGTACACCAGGAACTACACCAGGCGATGATACGGATAATGGATAAAATGAAATCGATGAAAATGTCAGGCAATGCCAATCATGATTTTGCGATGATGATGGCCGAACATCACCAGGGTTCAATTGATATGTCTGAAATAACTGTCAAATCCGCGAAAGATACGAAGATAGAAAGCCATGCTCAGAATATTCTTGACAAACAGTCAAAGGAGCAACAGAAACTTCGGGCCCATCCTAAATCGGGCAGCGAACCATCTCATGAATCCCATAAGCAGGCCTCAGATTCCGCGGCGAGTAGCGCGGGCGGTTTTTCTAACGAGATGAAAAAAGCAATGGATAGAATGGAAAGTGAAATGCACAGCATGAAAATGACTGATGAAATTGATCATGACTTCGCGACTATGATGATCCCTCATCACCAGTCCGCAATAGAAATGTCTGATGCGATTTTGAAGTATGGCACTGACAGGGAAATAAAAGGCATTGCTGAAAAAATTAAGTCCGATTTTGAAAAGGAAATTGGCCAGCTAAAAAGCTGGTTGCAAAATCACGGCAAATAGATTTTCCACCAAAACAAATAACGAATGAGTCACGAAAAAATGCAAACCTGTATTGAAGCTTGCCTTTCATGCGCCACTGAATGCGACCATTGTGCAACAGAATGTCTGAATGAAAAGGACATTTCTATGCTCACGAGATGCATAGAACTTGATCGCGAATGTGCTGAAGCCTGTTACGCATCGGCCCGACTAATGGGAATTGGTGGCGAACATGCTGCCTTGTTTTGCACCGCCTGCGCTGAAATTTGCGAAGCATGCGCGGAAGAATGCGAGAAACACGCAGAACATGGTATGGAGCACTGCAAGCGGTGTGCCGCGTCATGTCGAAAGTGTGCAGAAGAATGTCGCGCACTGTCAGGCGTCAACGCATAATTACCACAAGACCCTTGCTATCAAGGCAAGGGTCTTTTTTTTATTAAAATGAAATATTTAATCCACCCGAGCCGATAAAAGACTTGATCCGATCTATGGTAACAATCCTAAATCATTAGAAGTCTATATTCGTATCAGTCCAACCCTGATGAAAATGAGCAAAATGCAAATGAAATGACCTTTGTGTCTGTAATCCATCAGTTCTTGTCCTGCTTAAGTCGTATCTTTGGAAAATTGTCAACCAATGAAAAGTCTATCGTTAACCGCTTTGCTAGCCCTTTTCACAATCGCGGCCTTGTGTCAAACAAAAATTGCAAACGGCGAGCAGCCACAACTAGCGGTTGCCAAGACCGGAGAAATAAAAATTGTGTTTGGCAAGGGTGATCAAATCTTATACACCGTTTCAAAGGATCAGGGTAACACGTTTGCCGAGCCCGTTGTGATAGCGACCGTGCCACAGATGCATTTGGGGATGACTCGTGGTCCCCAACTCGCTGTATCTTCAGATTATTCTATTGTTACTGCAATGGACAAGATGGGGAACATTCATTCATTCAAACTTATCCATAAAACCGGAAAATGGGAAAAGGTTGGTATCCTAAATGATGTTGATGGGAGCGCACCCGAAGGGCTCATGAGTATTTCGGGTGATGACAAAAATAATTTCTACGCGGTATGGCTGGACCTCCGCGAGCATCGGAAAAATAATATATGCTTTGCGTCTTTTGATGGAAGCAAATGGTCAAAAAATAGATTTGCATACAAGTCGCCAGAAAGTAGTGTTTGTGAGTGCTGTAAACCTTCAATTGCCGTTGAAGGCAATACCGTTTCGATCATGTTCAGAAACTGGCTGAAAGGTTCGCGTGACCTTTACCTGATAACATCACATGACAACGGTGCATCATTCTCTGCGGCACAGAAACTAGGAATTGGAACCTGGCCATTGCATGGTTGTCCAATGGACGGAGGCGGTTTGACTATTGATTCCAGTGATAATCAAATTAGAACGGCATGGCAAAGGGATGGAGTTGTTTATTATGCTGAGCCCGGGAAGCCAGAGGAAAGGTTGGGAGAAGGCCGTGCCGTTGGCATGAATGGCAGAATTGTTAGTTGGGAAAAAGGATCGGACTTATTCATCAAAAGAATTGACGAAGCCGAGCAGAAGGTTGGTGAAGGAACCGCTTTAAAAATATATGAATTTGGTGACAATTCAACATTTGCAGTATGGGAAAATGCGGATCAAATAATGGTGAAAAAGATAAAAGGCTAGAGTATTTGTGTTTGCCGTTGTTACTAATGCCATCAGACTACCCCGGCAAAAAATCGTAATCATGCACTTTATCCTATTTCATTCCAGGTAAGTTTCGATTGATTCTGCGATACGGTGCTCAAGCAGCTTTCTAAGGAGTTATGAGGAAAAATTGCGCTTATTTTCCATTTACACAATTCAAACACTTGGAGACTTTTGTGATCATCTAAGATGTTTAAATTAAAATCACAAAAAAATGAAAATGATCAGTCAATTTAGCCAGCTATTCGTTACCCAACCGAGTTCAAAACCATTAAGGTAAAGGGCGTTGAAATCTTCTGACATTCCAACGAAAAACGCTCTCCCGCATACACAAGGTTCATTTCAATAAAACGATTATGGATCTAATTGCGGAACGAATTATTATTGAAGCAAAACGTGAATTATACCTTACTTCAAAGCCGGTAAAGTCCATCGCAATGGAACTTGGATTTAATGACGAGTTTTACTTCAGCCGTTTTTTTAAAACCAATACAAATGTGTCACCAACCGGCTACAGGGAAACAGTAGGTTTTTCGAAAGGGGAATTATAACCTCTTGATGCCTCTGTCTTAGAGCGGGAAAACCATGCCGTCCCGAAGTCCGAAAATCCTCGTAAGAAAGCAAAGCACTAGGGAATACACGAAACATTTCGGAACCAGCACTCGAATTTCGTTCGTCCCGCCCGTCAGCAAATGGCTATACGGTTGGATAATAATTGGGACGAGGAGCGATTGGGGCCACTACTTAAAATCGGCTTAGCGCTTTTAATATTTCAAAGCCAATATCGGTAGGAAATATTTCAGGATTCATAGAAGAGTTTGCCATCACGACGACACCTAGCCCTTTGGTTTTGTCAAATGCCATCATGGACCCGTATCCGCCGTTGCCTCCATTTTTCCAGATAATCGTTAGGCCGTCGGCATTTTTTATGTTCCATCCAAGGCCTTTGTCTACGGGGTTGTTTTTAGAATCATGGGAAAGCAACATTGCGTTCCTCAGCGGCGTGTCTATCAATCCCATATTAGCCTTTAAATATATGAGCTGATCATCTAGGGTGGAGATCAGGGCACCTGTGCCTTGCATAATGTCTTGCATATGTTGCGACCACGATTCTACACGCGTTGTTCCGTTGTAACCCTGGACCAAATTTTCTAATTGAGCCGGTGTAAAGGAAACCGTGGTATGGCTCATTCCGAGGGGTCCTAATATTCGTTCAAAAATCATTCTTTCATAGTTTGAATTATTTTTCAAACTTAAGATCTCACCCAGTAGACCGTACCCGACACTAGAATATACAACTTCGCTACCAGGTGCTCGCGTTAACGAAAAGCTATTAATAAAATCATACATCTTCTCTTTTGTATAACCTTTGTACTGGTTATAAGCATCCTCATCCATATTGGTTGGGTTCCTTGGAAACCCAGATGTATGAGTTGCCAGGTGGCGCAAGGTTATTTTTTTACCTTCGAATGATGGGACATGAACCTCGCTAGGCAAAAGGTTTTCAATTGGTTCATCCAAATTGAGCTCTCCATTAATATGCATGCTCGCCAAAGCGACAGAAGTATAAACCTTCGTTAGTGAGGCAATTTCCAAAACAGACTGTGAAGATATTTTCTCGTTGCTTCCCAATACTTTTTCGCCATAACTGTAGACCGTAGTCTCTTTGTCTTTAACAACGCCTACAATAATGCCAACATCGGCGCCCAAAACAATATAAGGCGTTATGATCTTATCGACTGCGTCGTTTACGGTAACAGGCTTCACATCGTCTGAACTACACGACATAAGCAGAGCGGTGAACAGCGTTATAGCAAGTTTGCTATTTTTGCTTAGTATCAATTTCATTTATTTTATCTTAAGGTTGAAAAGATTTCTATCAAGTGAAATTCGCAAACCCGGGTATACATAATTGTATACTCCAAGCGCTTTGTTTGTTTTTGAAAGAGTGTGAAAGTCAGAATATAGATAGAGTTGTGCTGTGATAAAATAAGCGTCAAGCACTCTAAATTTAAAACCGATGGCGAATGGTACGCCCCAGGTAGTTTTGTTTAAATAATTACGGATATTGGTTACCTCACCATCCTCCCTTTTTATTGTGGCGCTTGTTAGGTACGACAATTCAATCCCTGTTTGCACAATAAAAATTAGTTTGCGATTTGGGGAGGCGTTGTAACCCACCAGGAGTGGCACTTTGATATAGTTTAAATTAGTTTTTCGTTCCTCATATCCACCTCCCTGCAAAGAATACAGCAGGTCCGCGGCTAATCTTATTTTCTGAACAGGATTGTAAACGATACCAATTCCCTGCGACGTTCGTACCCGTGAATAATGTGGAGCGAAATTTCCAGGAAGCGCTGTTTTTAAAAAGTCATAACTACTCCCCACCCCGTAGTCATACCGTAAGGCAACTACCTGTGGCATGAATCTTATGCCCACCTCCACATTGCTTTGCGCGTAGCTCGTGGCAGACGTTACGCAAAAGCTTGCGAACAAAATTTTAACAATATTTTTCATGTGTGAACGGCTTTTTAGCATGGATCTCAGCGGGCTCGTTAGACCATTTTAACTTTCGTGTAAAAGTGATCGAAAAAATAGGATTCCGCGTTCGGATTGTTCGGAAGAAAAAAATGTATTGTATTGATTATTAGGCAGTTGATGCGTTAGAACCTCTTTCGGAGGCGGGTGGCAAATTTTGATCCCGGTATGCTTTTGGTGACAGGCCAGTATATTTTTTAAAAGAGGTATTAAATGCTGTTTTCGAATTGAAACCCGCCTCTAACGCAATGCCCAAGATGCTGAGATGATTGTAACCCGGGTCTATTAGCATTTTTTTGCAGGCTTCCAGCCGATAACGGTTAATAAAAACATAAAAATTTTCATTAAAACAGTTATTGATTAGGTAGGATGTCTTATAGCTGTCCAACTGAAGCATGTCACCAAGCTTTAGTAAGGATAGGTCGCTATCTAAAAATGGCTGTTTCAATTCCATTAAGCTTAATAGCTGAATTTTTAGTTCATTTAATCTATCGTTGCTTAAAACCTGTTTTCGACCGGCCGGTATGATGGCTTGATTTGTATTCGAAAAAAATGGCACAAGGTTTT
The DNA here is from genome assembly GCA_037720155.1 of Chryseolinea sp. Classification (GTDB taxonomy): domain Bacteria; phylum Bacteroidota; class Bacteroidia; order Cytophagales; family Cyclobacteriaceae; genus Chryseolinea. Next base: position 30,948 of record JBBJMI010000004.1, read on the forward strand.
GTGTCATTACAGCAACAGGGATTGGCTGTTTTTGCTGGAGATCGATCCAACTAGTTAGATCCTCACTGGTTTTTTGCGAAGAAGGCAAAACATCCTTTTGTTTCGCTAATTGTATACCTATATAATAGAATCCGGCTAAATAACAGGGCGAAGCCAAGAACACAATGTGTGTCTGATCGAAAATGACTTCTAAAAGTAAAACAGCAACGAGCACACATAACCCGACAACACAATTTGACAACCATTTGAAATCATTGCCCGGTAGGTTCGATACAAAAAATTGTACCCGATACCGATGTTTCTCTAGCATCCGAACGCATGAAATTACGTAGGCGGAGACCTGGATGAAAAGCAGCGTCAAAATTATCAGTTCAACAAGCTTGTCATCATTTGACGCTAAATCATTTTCCTCAATGGAGGTGCCTACAGTGTGAAATGAAAAAATATATACGCACACTAAGAAAATGTAGGGTAAAAAATGGAGAATAACATGCCTGGAAATTCCTTTATTGGATTCCGTTAAATATTTCACCGCTAAATATAAGAGCGGGGGAAAGCCAAACAAGAGGGGTTCAAAAATGATTGTAAATTTGGGATAGATGAGAAACGCCCTGCTTGACTCAAGAACGTCACCCAGGAATACAAGCGCGAGCAAAATGAATAGCATCGAAAGAAAGTAATAGCCGCGGGGAGTATTATTCTTTTTAGATAGGCAGAGTAATGCGAGAAAGACAAGACAGCCAGTACTAGCTGAATTTATAAATTGATTTACGCTCATTATGTCTTCCCATTTTTCAAACGTTTACTTAATCTGCGTTAGGATGCCCGCAAGCGCGAAGGTTTCGCGCTCGAACATATCTCCGGTGCCATCAATGTTCCACATCGAATAATGATCGTAGATTCAACACAACACCTTGACAAAGATACGATCTATGTTGTGTATTGTGATGGCATAGGCTGCAATGCTTCAACCAAAGGTGCATTGAACATGACGAAGTTAGGTTTCAAAGTCCGTGAACTTATGGGAGGAATCGAATGGTGGAAGTTCGATGGATATGCGACCGACGGTACTCAAGCAGCAGGCAAGGGTCAGAAACTCGCCTGCTTTTGTTTGTTGCCTGACAAAATATGACCTCAAAGGTATATACAGCTGACCGGTGATTGTTTAGAAACTTAGCTTGTAGCTCAAGGTTGGCAACATTCCAAGTTGTGTATTCGTATAAACCGACTCCGTTGTCTGCACGTAATATTCGTCTACGACGGTCTGATTGTTAAGCACGTTTTGGATGTCAAGCTTCAACTCGGTCGTAATACGACTTCGGTTTCTTCTTAGACCGAAGGAAATATCAGTGCGAAAAATATCGTCACCCTTTTTTGAGAATGGGTGGAGCTCGTCAATAACTTCTGTACCTGCTTCGATGGATTCCTGCAACATGATCGGTGAATACCTTTTTCCACCAACCACTGCGAGCTTGGCGTTTACGAAAAACACCCTGTTCTTGGCTGCGCGGCCAATGTGAAACTCTTTTCCGCCGATTAAATTGGCCACGTAATTATTGTCGAATGCCGACTTGCGTTCCACACCATCCATGGCCGTATACAGTGATCTAAAAATGGAAGCCGTTCCCATGTAGTAAAGGCCGTTATGTAGATAACGTTCCACCGTGAGCTCAACACCGTAATTTTTTCCTTTACCTTCATTTACCAGGTCGCGGGTTGTATACCCGTCCGTCTGGTTCAACAAAGAAAATGAACTGCTCGTTGAATTTTCAACCGGCACGTCATACAGATGTTGGTAATAGGTTTCGATTTTAAGATGCGTGTTCTCAGCGAATTGGTTATCATATCCTATCACAAAATGTGCAGCTTTTGAAATGTCGATACTCTTGTTCGGTTGCGTAAAGGTTCCGTCTTCTTCATATCGTTTAGCCAGATACGTGGACACACTTTCCAGTTTGCTGTGCAATCCGGCGCCAATATTGAAGGATTGCCTTTCGTTCATCTCCCACTTCATTGCTAGCCGCGGCTCAATTGACTGGTTGTTGTTTAAAGCAAAACGCAGGTAATGAAGCCCTCCGATCATCGTTAAAGATTCGTTAATCCTATATTTCCAGGATGTAAATGCTTGTAACGTCGAAGAATTCCCTTTTTCAGAAAGCTCGTTCACCAGGGTCTCGTTTTCCGCATCCCAATCGAAGGAGTTCATGTTATAGTTAAGGCGGGTAAGGATCAGACCCGTTTCAACTTTATGCCGCGTATTTATTTTATAGTTAAAAGTGGTGGTTGCAATCAACGATGACTTGCCGATGTTTCCACGTTCACGCTCATCGAAAAGATTCTCGACTGGTACAACAAACAGGAATTCATTATCAGAACCTGTTGCCGCCAGCGCGCTTTTCAAGAACATGTCATTGTTCATTTGCCAAATGTGTGAAAGACCAATGACGCCCAGTTTATTTTTGCCGTTAAACTTCCCGGTGACTACATCATCTTCTTTTTCTTCTGTGTCGATACTACTTAATCCGCCGAGACCGAACAGCGAAAAATTGTGCTTGCTGTTTACGGGCAATTGAACCTTAAAGGACAAGTCTTGATAACGGGGTACACCGCCAAAATCCACAATGCCTGCTTTATCCAATAGGTCGAGTGCGGAATACCGGTAATTGGCAATGTAAGACCCGCGGCCTCCTTCGCTGAGTGGACCTTCCGCAGTCATGTCGAGACCGAGGGTACTCACCGCTGCGGTATACTCGCGTTGTTCATTGTTTCCGCTTTTCAATTTCATATCAAAGACACCGGAAGTGGCGTCGCCGTATTCTGGAGCAAAGGCGCCAGTGAAGAAATCGGAATTGCTCAGCATTTTACTGCTTAATGCATTGATCGGTCCGCCCGTAGATCCCTCTGCGGAAAAATGATTGGGGTTCGGAATGGCAAGGCCCTCGAGTCTCCAAAGAACTCCTTTAGAGGAATTACCTCGGACAATGATATCATTGTTTCCTTCGGCATTGGCATTTACGCCGGCAAATGCTGACACCATTCTCGCAGGGTCGTCAAACGATCCGGCATAACGCGAAGTTTCTTCCACTGAAAACGTATGAGCACTTGATATGGCCATCTCGTTGATCACTTCGCCTTTAGGTGTGCCACTCACGACAACTTCTTCGAGCGTGCTGACGGCCTCTTCCAGAGAAATATTAACAATTTCTTCCTTCGCAGAACTAATCAACAAATTGGGTACAGTGCGATCTTCATAACCAATAAAAGAGATTTTTAGGGTGACGCGTCCGATCGTTACTCCACTCAACCTAAAATGTCCTTCGTTGTCGGTGGTCGTTCCATGGAAAGGATTAGATCCCACTACCACGACCGTTGCGCCAATCAGCGGCATTTGGCTATCCTGGTCGATAATTGTGCCGCGCACTGTTTGTTGTATTTCCTGAGCGCGGAGAGCAGACGGCAACGCAATCGTCGTTGCAATAACTAACATGAAGATTAATTTCATAAGTAAATGTTTTCGATGGGGTTTACTTATAGACAACCTACCCTCGATATACCCCTATGCAGGTTGTAACTTTTTCAGGTGGCCAAGTCGTTGTTGTCCGACAAGCGCTAACGGTTTGCAGCTCTAGAAACGCGTATACACAGTTCTCTAAATGACTGTAAGGGCGGGTTTTTACGATAGGAAAATTTGTCTGTTAGCAAAAGTAAAAGTATTATGCATGTGATTATGAACTTTTTAAGCTCGAGAAATATTCTGGTTACCCTCGTTTTCGCGTTTCTCCTAACCTGCAATGCGATGGCGACAAATTACTGGAGCCTCGCCTCAGGGCAGTGGTCCACAACCTCGTCGACAGGTCCTTCATGCGGCGTTTGCCAACCGGACGGAACAGGCGACGTCATTATCGTGAATCACAATATCACCATCCCCTCAAGTATAGTCATAGGGAACGGCAGCAAGCTCACCATTAATGCGGGGCAACTGACAATTTCAGGAAATCTTACTTTAAATAACGGATCAATTGTGTTTCTCGCTGCCAATGCGTCTCTCAAAGTGAACGGTAACTTCGAAAACAAGAACAACAGTAACAATGTTACCTTCAATGGAAACGTCAACATTACGGGCAGTTTTACCAACGGCACGGGAGGAGCACCTAACACAGACATCGATTTGGGGCCTAATGGAACGATTACTGTGGGAGGAGCGTGCTCGAACAAAGGCAATGTCATTCAAAATGGCGTTTCCTTTAACGGGTGTATAGGACCGCTACCTGTTCAACTGATTTTCTTTCGTGCTGTGCAACAATCATCAGCAGTATTGCTAACATGGGCGACGGCCTCAGAGAAAGGCTTCGCCTACTTTGGCATTGAACGCGCAGGTGACGATTTGAACTGGATCGAAGTTGGCCAGGTTGAGGGTAGCGGCGATAGCAAGGAAAGAATTGAATATTCTTACACAGACAACGAAATTACTACAGTCGGGAAGATATACTACCGGTTAAAAGCGGTCGACATCGATGGTTACACTGAATTCTTTAACGTTATCGCCGTCGACGTTATAGGTACTAAGGCGTGGGCGGTCACCCCTAACCCAACTGAAGACGGCAAAATTGTATTGACAAGAAACTTTTCAGATGACCAACCGGTGACAGCAACGGTATGCAGTGTAGGTGGTGCCCCGCTGTTCAGCGAACAAATCTCATTTGTATCTAACCAATACACATTTAATAAGAATCTCAATCCGGGCATGTATCTAATGACAATCAGGACTGCCAGCAATACTAAATACCTGCGATTTGTAGTCCATTGAACCTTTATTTTACTTAGTCGAGGTTTAGCAAGCGTGAGATGACACGGATGACGCATGATGAATATTTACCTTCCAGGGCGTTAAGTCCTTTTATCAAGGCTTACAAGATTATTGGAAGCCGGGCAGAGATCACGAATCGAATTCTACCTGATACTTCCTTTCCCCTCGCCTTTCGCCTTAGAGGACAGGTTTCGCTTATTGTTGACAAGGAGAAAATTCCTCTTCCATTTGCAACATTTTCAGGGCTCCGTAAATCTGCCAAGCTGATTAACTATGCAGCCAATGCTAAGGCGCTCATCGTGCTTTTTAAAGAGGGGGCAATACAGGCGTTTTTTAGAGATCCAGTTCATGAGCTTTTTAACCAAAGTTTGTCTCTTCAAGAGATGGTACCCCGATCAGAAATTTCTGAAATAGAAGAACGCTTAAATGACACGGCCGCCAATGCATCAAAAATTGTCTTGATAGAAAAGTTTTTATTACGGAAGCTAACCTATAGAGAACCGGACAAGATGGTTATCAAGGCCATTTCCAAAATTAAGGAGGCAAAAGGCAATCTCAAGGTAAAGGAATTGGTTAACCATCTTTATGTTAGCCGTGACGTACTTGAAAAGCGTTTTCGAAAGGCCACAGGAGCGACCCCGAAGCAATTTGCTCATATCATAAGAATGAATGCCGTAATAAAGGACCTTCCCACCACCTCCTCATTACAAGACATCGCCTTTCAAAGTGGACATTACGATCTGCCTCACTTTACCAAAAACTTTAAAACCTTTACAGGACAAACTCCTTTACAATTTTCCGCATCCCCGAATTGGTAAATCAATGATTTTTTACAATGAATTAAAGACCTTCCAGAAGATCTTTGTAGAAAATCACGCAAATGAAAACTGGTTTATTGGTTGCAATTATCTTTCTGACTTTCGCTGGTTTCAGGGTGTCGACGCAGACACCTGCCGTTGCGTTCAACTCTAAAACAATTCAAATGAAACAGTACAGCTTATTAGTCAGGGTGCCCATAACTTATTCTACAGAACAGGCTAAAGAGGTTGGTCCGGAATGGGAAGGTTTGATTGAGAAATGGAAGACAGAACGCGTGTATGTATTGAGCTTTGCCTTCCCCGGTGAGGGTTTTACTGTATCAGGACCGGAGAAGGTTGTTAAAAAAGAGTACACTTTGTCGGGTGCCCTCAGAGTTGTGAGTAATATCGTTGTTCAAGCAGAAACAATTGAACAGGCGATTGAGCACGCGAAGGAATGCCCCATTTTAGTGCACGGCGGGTCGGTGGAGGTACGTGAAATTCCTAATCCATTAATTCCAAAATAGCGAATCCTCCCTACCGGTTTTGCGGCTTGAATGAAATCGCCATCCGTTGCTAAATTATCACCAAAAAACAGTGTAAAAGTTTAACTTTAAATCGGGTCTGGAGTGTACCGGTATCGGTAGGTACATTTTATCCCCGCAAACTGATGTTCTATTAATAGGTGGATTGCGATTAAAACCGCGGCATTGTTCGGCCAACGATTAAAGATTTTAATGTTACGATTTATAGCCATTGTGGGTTTCGTGTTGCTTTCATCTTCGGATGGAATAACGCAGTCGCCGCGTGTCAATGTCAAAGAACACGACATCGTTGTGAAGCATGACCCGGTTCGGCGAAAATCAGATAGCCTGAAAATGCTTCTGAGAACTACTATGCTCGACGCCGATAAAGTCACGATCTATGGACAGTTGATCTCTAATTACGTCGGAGCTCTTGGGGAAGTGAAAGTTGGGCGGCAATACGCGGATAGTATAAGGCGGTTGGCTGATGATCTGAACGACGAAAAGATCTCCGCAACTTCTGACTATTACTACGGATTAGTAGAGCGCTATGAAGGGAAATATGTCAGGTCCCTCAATCACTTCCAGCGCCATCTTAACTATTGCAATGCAGTCGGGGATACTATCGAAACACCCGGTACACTGTTTCAGATGGCTGTAGTACAACAAATGCTTGGAAACTATGAGAATAGCCTTAATATCGGCTACAAGGCAATAGCTGCCTACGAAAAAAATCGTGACTCATACGGGTTGGCAATCACCTTTATGCATGTAGGTATTTTATTTGGTCGTCTGAAAAGCACTGAAGAAGCCATTGTCATGTATCATAAGGCTTTAACAATTTTTGATACCCTTGGGAGTGAATTAAAAGTAAAAATGAACAAGGCGAGGGTTTTGATCAATCTGGGGACTGCGTACAAATCAATTAAAGACTACTCCCGAGCAAAAAAATTATTTAGTCAATCGTTAGCACTCAGCCATGCCGTCGGGGCGAACCGAATTACGACAACTGCATTGAGCAATATTGGAGACATTTTCAAAGAATCACAACAATACGACAGCGCGCTGCGCTACAACCTCGAAGCCTTACGCCTGCGGGAGGAAGCCTTCCAAATTGATAAGATTCCAACAAGTTGGCTAACAGTAGGTGAGACCTACATGTACCTGGGTAAACACGACAAAGCAAACGACTTTTTTTTGAGAGCGCTTTCATTGTCCAAGCAATTTCAATCCCGGCCTGCCACGCGTGATGCTTACGAACAACTCTCCAAGTTGAACGCACTTCAACTGAGCTTTCAAAAAGCATTTGAATATAACCAGCTGTTCATGGCAATGAAAGACAGCGTGCTGAACGAAGAGACTGCCCGGCAGCTCAATGAGCTTAAGACAAAATATGAAAGCCAAGAAAAGGACAAGCAAATAGTAATTTTGAAAAAAACGAAAGAAATTCAGGTGAAAGAGATGCAGCGCCAGGCCACACTAAACAAAGCTTATGTTAGTGGGCTTCTCTCAGTGCTGATTGTCGCCGCTCTGGTAATTTATATTGTTCGCCAGCATTTACGCCTCACGGCAAAAAGTAATCTCGTCAAGGAAGCTGATTACAAACGTCAACTGACCGAATTGGAGATGAAAGCCCTCCGTGCGCAAATCAATCCCCATTTTTTGTTCAATTGCATGAACGCTATCGACCTGATGATTATTAAAGGGCAATCTGAAAAGGCGTCTGCCTATCTCGCAAAATTTTCAAAACTGGTGAGGCTGATTCTTGAAAATACGGAGGCTGCTGCTGTAACGCTGGAAAGCGAAATGGCTTTGTTAGAAGCGTACATACAATTGGAAGAACTGCGGCTTCCTGGAAGAATTGCCTACAGAATATCGGTTGACAAGTCAATCGGGACTGAAAGCACTTACCTACCCTCTATGGTGCTGCAGCCAGTCGTTGAAAATGCCATCTGGCACGGTATCGTTCATAAAGAGAATGGGGGAAAAGGAAATATCCTTATCGATGTGCAACAACGCGATAAAGAACTGCTGTGTACGATTGAAGACAATGGTGTTGGTAGAGATAAATCGCAGCAATTGCGTAACAATTCTATTATGCATCATAAATCGCTGGGCATGAAAATTACGGAAGAACGTTTGCGTCTTCGGAATGGAAAACACGCGCGTCAATGTATACACATCACAGATTTGAAAGATACGCTCAATCACCCCATTGGCACCAGGGTAACGATGCATATACCTATCGCCGAATAAGATGACTAATACGCCAATCAACTTATGCTCTTGCAACGCGACGCCGAAGGTGGTACGTCGGATCTGTGGAAAATTTATTACCGCGTGCAAGGCGATGGCGTAAAATGGTTCACGCTTCGCTGACGGCGAAAATAATTTGCGAATTAGATGAGCAACAGCAATTCGCCTCTCCCGCACCATTTAAAACGATAGAAATTCGCCATCGCGTAAAGGACATGCGTTTCCTACCTGCAGCGAAGCAGCGTTCGTTAACGTTGCATTAAGGTTTCGATAACAAAGTGGCCTAGGATTGCTATTGAATCGGTCTTCCTGTACATTCATACGAGCCCGTCGTAGCTTATCGAAAGGTTAGCCGGACGAGCTTTTTCGTTGCACGCAACCACCAATCTTATGAGAAAACAAAAAAAACTAAATGGCATCACGGTGAACGCCATTGCGGGGACGCATGTCGTTTTTCTCGGCCTTGACATGCAGGCGCAGTTCCGAAAAAATTTCCGAGGGTTTGCAATCAAACGAAAGGATCATCAAGACGGTGAAATAACGTGGGCGCGTGGCCTGAAAACTTTCGAGGGCACGGAGCCACACCCTGCATCGGGCGAATCGTTCTCTACTAAGGATCATCCATGGCAAGGCTTTCAATGGGCTGACTATAGCGCCAAACCTGAGCATCGATATACGTACACCATCGTAGCAATGTACGGTGAGCCAGGTAATCTGGAAGCAAAACGTGCGCTATCCGTTGATGTCACTACCGAAAGTGAATTGGGAGGTGTTCACTCCGTCTATTTTAATCGCGGCTCGGTAGCCACGCAGGAATATGCACGTCGCTTTTTAAACCGGCCGCCAAATGTCGCTGGTCCAGGCGCCTATGAATGGCTATCACGAGGCCTGGTCGAAGCATTGATTGATTTTATCGGGGAAGCTAAGCGTGGGGATTCACTACATGGAGCCATTTATGAATTTCAATGGCCTGATGTTCTGAAAGCTTTTAAAGAAGCAAAGAAACGCGGCGCGAAAGTAACAGTGATCTTTGATGACGTAGAAGCTTACGACAAGGACAATGAGCCTAAGGGCCCATGGCGGCGAAATCGCGATAGCATTATCGCCGCAGGTCTCAAGACCATTTGCAAGGGTCGCGCCAATGCAAGGCTCATGCATAACAAGTTCATCGTGTGCAGCAAAGGGAACAAGCCAAAGGCGGTCTGGACAGGTTCTACAAACTTAACGCAGAATGGGATATTTGGCCATTCAAACCTTGGGCACATTATTGACGATCCGAAAATTGCTCAAGATTTTCTCGACTATTGGAAGAGGTTAGCGCGCGATCCTGAAGTAAGCAATGCATATAGGGACGAGAACGTTGAAGCATTTGCCATACCCACCCCGTTTGACAAAGGCACCTATGCCATCTTTTCTCCCCGAAGAACAAACCTGGATACACTAGACTGGTATGCTCAGATTGCTGCCAGTGCTAACGAAGCACTATTAATGACATTTGCTTTCGGTATGCATGAAAAATTCAAGGCCGTTTACAGTTTGAAAGATGATGTGTTACGAATGTCCTTAATGGACAAAGCATATGCATCCGGAGTCGTAAAAGAACGTGACGAAAAAGACATTCAGAAAATCCGTAACCTCCCGAATGTGGTTGTAGCTTTAGGAAACCGAATTGTAACCAATTCATTTGATCGTTGGCTAAAAGAAATGTGGTCCGTGGATAATGAAAAGAAAAATGTGTATTGGGTTCACACCAAGTACATGATTGTTGATCCGCTTGGGGCGGAGCCTATTGTGATAACTGGCAGCGCAAACTTCAGCAAAGCAAGTACCGATACAAATGATGAGAATATGGTGGTCATTAAAGGTGACAAACGAATTGCCGACATCTATTTCGGAGAATACATGCGACTTTATTCGCACTATGCGTTTCGAGAAGCGGTGAAGCACGCCATGGAAAAAGAAGAGGCCAACACACCTCAAGACTGGAAGCCTCAGTTTCTCGATGATTCAGATGACTGGATGACCCAGTATTTTGATAAAAATGATAATTCAGCACGATGCCTGAGAAGAGAATACTTTGCCGGGCCTCTAAGTGAATAGAGAAGCCTCAACAAATAAGCGGAACATGGCGGTAGACAGGATATACTTCATACAATTTATATTGAATATCTGGAACCTCAACGGCGTCGCTCTCGCCCTGGCCGGCCGCCAATTTTGAATTTCTTATCCGAAATGCCCGATTTAACCATTTAATCTTAATTTTACTATATGAAAAACGAAGCGATAAAGGTTTTCCAGAAGAAGAAAAAGATTATTCTGGAAACCTGGATTAAATTTCAGCTAGAGGATGAAGGTCTGCGTGAAGATTTGATGGGCAGTGAGGAACTGCGCGCACAATCCGAAGACTTTCTGAATGTTATAGTTTCTTCCCTGACCGATGAAGTCCTTCATGACTTTAGAACAGAAGACTTCACTCAGATAAATGAGTTATTGAGCACCATTTCGGTATCTCGTGCCAAGCAAGGGTATTCGCCAAGAGAAATCGGTGTTTATGTTTTTAGTTTGAAGGATGCTCTTCTCAACATTCTCCAGCAAGAGATAAAAGATCCGATCGAGTTATATGATCAAAGTCTGAAGGTGAACAAATTCATCGACAGTCTTGGGATCACAACGTTTGAACTGTTCATCAAAGGCAGAGAAGAAGTAATCTTAAGGCAAACCAGTGAGATTACTGAGATATCCACGCCAGTGATTAGGGTTTGGGATGGCATTTTAGCCCTACCCATTATCGGCACATTGGATAGCGCGCGAACGCAAGTGGTGATGGAGAATCTCCTTCAGGAGGTAGTCGCAAGTGGCAGCACCATCGCCATTCTCGACATTTCGGGTGTTCCTACCGTTGACTCATTGGTAGCCCAGCATCTCGTTAAAACAGTTAGCGCCACCAGATTGATGGGCGCAGAGTGTATCATCAGCGGTATCCGCCCGGAAATTGCGCAGACAGTTGTGCACCTTGGGATCGATCTTGACAACGTATTAACTAAAGCCACATTAGCCAGCGCATTGAAGACTGCCTTTTCTATGCTCCAACTACAGGTATCAAAGAAACAAAAGGCACAACACATAAACGGGGACTGACTTGATGGAAAGGATTCCAATTCTAAGGATGGGAAATTTGCTGCTCGTAACAATTCAGGTCGATCTTTATGATAGACTTGCGGAAACGTTAGAAGCAGACCTAGTGCAAATGATTAACAAGTCCGGGGCACAAGGAGTGTTGATAGACATTTCTGCGGTGAGTATTATTGATTCGTTTATGGGTCGTATTATCGGAAACATCGCAATGATGTCAAAGATACTTGACGCAGAAACGGTTGTTGTAGGTATGCAGCCGGCTGTCGCCATTACGTTAGTTGAATTAGGATTGCCGTTAAAAGGTGTTCACAGCGCACTGAATGTAGAGCGGGGCATGGTTCTTTTGCAAAAAAAGATTTCGGTGAAAGAGACGGGTGACGTGGAAGAAGATGGTTATTCTGAATAAGGAACAGATGGTGATCATTAGGGAGGTCGATGTAATTCCATTCAGGAATCGCATCAAGGAATATGCTGTCAAAATAGGCATGAGCCTCGTTAACCAAACCAAAATTATCACTGCTGCCAGTGAACTGGCGCGCAACATGCTGAAATATGCAAAAGGGGGTAAAGTATCTATAGAAATACTAAACCGCGGTAGAGAAAATGGAATAAGATTGATCTTTAAAGACGAAGGTCCTGGCATTGGCGACATAAATATGGCAATGAAAGATGGATTTTCAACCGGTCGAAGCCTAGGACTTGGGCTACCTGGCACAAAGCGACTAGTTAGTGAATTTGAGATACAATCGGAGTTGGGAAAAGGTACAACGGTAATAGTTACCAAATGGAAAAATGGCTAACCACTTTACGAGCTATATTGTTGAAGAGCGAAGTTACGTATCATTTATTAAACGAGAAATTCATCAGAAGGTCGTTGCTGCTCAATTTACGCATAAGCAGCAGGGTGAAATAGACATCATCATTTCTGAAATAACCTCAAACCTTATTAAGCACGCCGCTCGTGGCGAAATTTTGTATCGGGTATTGCCTATAGAAGGCTCTTCTCCAATCTTTGAGGTACTTTGTCTGGACAAGGGACCGGGAATGGCTGATCCCGCCAAGATGATGAAGGACGGGATATCAACAACAAAAACTCTAGGTAATGGATTGGGAGCAATGGAACGGCTGAGTAACCTATTCCAAATTTTTACACTTCCGAAGTGGGGTACAATTGTTTATGCTAAGGTTGGCAAGCCGACAGAAAGGATACCACGTAAGCCAGGATTTAGTGTGGAAGTTAAAACGTTGTGTGTTCCTAAACTTGGAGAATTGGTCTGTGGCGATGGATTTAGTGTTAAACAAACAGAAGACTTTATTAACATATTCTTCGGAGACGGTCTGGGACATGGTCCGCCGGCGAAGGATGCAGTGGACCAGGCGGCGAAGTTTTTCCAGGAATGCCCGGAGACTGACCCGGTCATCATTCTGCGACAGATGCATGAAGTGGCGAAGAAAACACGCGGGCTGGTCGCGTCGGTAGCCGTATTGAATCGCACGTCAGGCCAATGGAGTCTATGCGGTCTTGGTAACATATTAACCAAGCTATACACTGGAATTGAATATAAAAACTACCTCTCCTACAATGGAGCCGTTGGATTAAATATTCCTAATTCAATGAAAGCTTCTACAATACCTGCTGAACGAAACCAGCATTTGATAATGTGCTCCGATGGTTTACAAAGCCGATGGGATCTTCTAAAGTATCCGTCAGTTTTTAAATATGATAACACACTGTTAGCTGCCGCGTTGTACAAAGATTTTTCGAGAGGAACCGACGATAGTTCATCATTAATTGCAAAAGTGATATAGCGTGAAAGAGATCGTAAAAGTGAAACTCGAGAACGAAATGGACCTTATCCTCGCGCATAAACGAGCAGTAAAACTTTGCGAGCTGTGTGGATTGTCGCTAATCGTTCAAACTTCTGTTGCCACCGCTGTCTCTGAAATCGCACGGTGCGCGATCGAATATGGAAAAAATTCATCCCTGATCTTGGCGATCGATCAATTCCAGGGTAAAAGCCTTTTGAAAGCGATCGTAAGTGATTCAAATGATTTTTCCGAAAAAGTCACCGAGCCCGTTAACTACGCGAAGCGACTTGTCGACGACGTCTCCATTGAGAAAAAGCCAAGGGATTTCAGAATTATACTCAAGCAAAGTTTGAATATAAATGGAATTATCACGGAAGCAAAAATTCAAACGTTCATCGCCTATTTCAAAATTGAGCCAGCGCTGTCACCGTATGACGAGCTCAGGCGTAAAAACATCATGCTCCAGGAGCTTGCTGAAAAATTAAAGGAAAGCGAGGGTGACTATAGGATTCTGACCGATTCATTACCGCTTATGATGTTTTCAGTAAATAGTCGCGGGCAAATATTATATGCAAACAAATGGTTACAGGACTTTTTTGGCACAATCCCAAAAGAGCTATCCACGTCGGCATGGCAGGGGTGTGTAGATATAGAGGATCATCCCTCCTTTGCCAAAGATCTCAATAACGCTTTTCAATGGCAGTCTCAGATGAATGGACAATTTCGATTTATTGAGAAGGTAACGCAAAAATCATTGTGGCACAATATCACTGTAATCCCATTAAAGAACGAAAAAGAAATCTTGCAACGATGGATAGGGTTGCTCGTGGATATCGATGCGCAAAAGTCAATTGAACGCGCGCTAAAAGATAATAAAGAACTTCAAAAAACGCAGGAAGCATTGTTTGCCAATCAGGAAGAGTTACAGCAAAAGATAATTGAGCTTAATAGAAGCAACTACGAATTAGAACAATTCGCACACCTTGCAACACATGATCTCCAGGAACCGCTACGGAAATTATTTTTCATTTCCGACACACTGAAGCGCAAGTATGCTGCGATCATTGATTCCGCAGGAGTGACCATGCTTGATAGTATGATTCGCGCGGCAACAAGGATGAGAGAGCTTATCACGGACCTGCTCAGCTATTCTCAACTCCAGCAGCAAAAGATGTCTTTCGATGCAGTTGACCTGAATGCCATATTAGCCGAAATTGTAAAGGACCTTGAAGTGCAGGTAAAAGAAAAGAATGCGACGTTCATCATTGATGATTTGCCTGTAATCTTTGGCAATGGATTAAGGCTACGCCAATTATTTAGCAACTTAATTTCGAATTCGTTAAAGTATTCGAAGTCAAACGTTCCTCCCCGGATTTCGATTACCACGCAGCAGGCAAAGCGGGATATCGTAATATCTTTCAAAGACAATGGTATTGGTTTTGACGAAGCCTACTGCGAGAAAATTTTTGGACTTTTCGAGCGCCTGCATACCAAAAGTCAATATCCGGGCACTGGCATAGGCCTTGCCATTTGTAAACGAATTGTGGAATTGCACAAAGGAAACATCACAGCTTTGAGTATGCTGAACGAATTTGCCATGTTCGAAATTACGTTGCCTTTAGGTAAAAACGAAAACGGGGATAAACAATGACCGGCTTCTTTCCGATATTTATTGTTGATGATGATGCGGAAGATCAGTTAATGATACAGGAGTATTTTGAGGAGATTAATATTCGCGATGCAGTCAAGTATTTTGACAACGGACAAAAAGTAGTTCACCATCTTGAAACGCTTAAGGACCCATGTCTTTACCCAAAATTGATTGTTCTGGATTTAAATATGCCGATTATGAATGGCACACAGACTCTGCTACACATTAAGAGGGACATTCATTATAAAAATATTCCAATCCTCATTTTTACAACATCTGAAAACGATAATGAAAGAAGAAAGTGCCTCAGCTATGGTGCTTTGGATTACCTCGTTAAGCCAATGACTTATGATGAAGGTCAGCGGCTGATAACCAGGTTTGCCACTTTTATTTAATCAATATTTACCCATGGCTGTTTACGCTTATAATGCCTACATTTATTGATAACCGAAATGAGGATCGGTGAGCATTCTTGAAGTATTGGGCTACACACTTATCAAGCGTCAGTAACGATTTAAAATCTACAACGACAATGAAAAACTCGGCAATAAAGATTTTTAAAAAGAATAAGAATAGGATACTGGAAAACTGGATCGAAATTCAGCTGCAGGATGTGGGATTACAAGAGCATCTTATCAGCAACGAAGAGATTAGAGCGCAGTCAGAAGAGTTGGTAAATAGCTTTATAAACTCGCTCAATGACGATAATATCGATAAGTTCGGAAGTCTGGCGTACGAGCCAATCGTTGACGTTTTGTCGGCCATTTCAATTTCGCGCGCCAAGCAGGGATTTTCACCACGTGAAACTGGCGTGTATATTTTCAGCTTGAAGGACGCACTTTTGAAAGAGTTACAAATGGCGATAAGCGATCCGCGCGAACTGTACGAGCAAAGCCTTAAAATAATAAAGGTCATCGATAGCTTTGGCGCGGCAACATTTGAAGCATTCATTCAGGGCAGAGAAGATGTAATCCGACGACAAACTGGAGAGATGGACGAGATCTCAACGCCGGTCATTAAAGTTTGGGATGGCATTCTTGCTTTACCGATTATCGGCACGCTGGACAGCGCAAGAACGCAAACGGTAATGGAAAATCTTCTTATCCAAATTGTTGAGACCGGCAGTGAAGTTGCCATACTGGATATTTCGGGAGTGCCCACAGTTGACAGTCTGGTTGCGCAACATTTGATAAAGACGGTATCCGCGACGCGGTTGATGGGAGCTGAATGTATTATAAGTGGCATACGTCCTGAAATCGCCCAGACGATTGTGCACCTTGGAATTGATCTATCGTCAATAACCACTAAGGCGACTCTCGCGAGCGCGTTGAAGACCGCGTTTAATATGCTTTCGCTTAAGGTAGAAAAGAAAGTGCATCCCTCGAGGTAGCGCTATATTACATCATCGCAGCCTTTAACCTTTGGTGTGCCTTATGTGTCTATATATTAGGCGATCTTCAGGGTATTCTTTACCAGCTGCCATGAAAATTGTTCCCGCACATTTAAAAGTTATTTTTGATATTCAATCTTGACCACACGCCAGACAAACTCACCCGCCGCAGTTTTCACCATTGCCTCATCACCCACCTCCTTTTTCATCAACGCCTGCCCCATCGGTGAGTCTATGGAAATGTAATCTTTAGTATCAAAAATCTCATCATAGCCAACTATGCGAAACCGTTTTTGTTCGCCTTTGGCATTCTCAATTTCTACCCAGGCGCCAAACAATATCTTGCCTTCCTGGAAGGGTGAATAGTTAACGACCTTCAGGTCATCAATACATTTGCGTAAATAGAGCACGCGCCGGTCAATTTCACGCAGGCGTTTTTTATTGTAATGATAGTCTGCATTTTCGGATCGATCTCCGAGGCTTGCGGCCCAGTTTACCTTTTGGGTGGTGTCGGGCCGTTCAACCCGCCAGAGATGATCCAACTCAGCTTTTATCTTTTCTAAACCTACCGGGGTAATTAACGGCGTTTTCATTTTTATCGGATCACGGAGCAATTTCATAATCCCATTGAATGCTGACTTTGAAGAATTCGACAATCGCCAGCGATGATGGAATCACGAAGCTCAAAAATACTCGCCCGTTTCTAGAAAGACAAATTGAGATTCAAGGATTGCGTGAACCCCTTCCATGATTCAAATTCGAATGGTAGCTTCTTTTTTTTCGCTATCATGCAACAGGATTTATTTATAAATTGATCGGAGAATTCACAATTTCGCGATATGGCTATAGAGAATCTTCAAATACTAAATATCATCGAAGTCATGGAAGGTTTTCTTGAGCGCGCTCGTCCTGCTGAAGACATTCGATCAAAACTAGACATCGGATACAAGATTGAAGGACAAAGCATTTTTATTCACACCATTCGACCCGTTTGGAATGATCCCTCTAAGACTCAGATTTCAGATGTTGCAAAAACTACATTCACAAAAGCTAAGAATGAATGGAAGATCTTTTGGCTTCGGGCAGATTTGAAATGGCACGCTTATAAACCGACTCCGACTGTTAAAACACTTAAGGAATTCGTGAAGTTAGTTGAAGAAGACAAGCATGCGTGTTTTTGGGGGTAGCAGAATCAAATACAAGGCAATCGAACTTCTGTCGGTGGACGTCCAATCAGATCTTATGCAACGTAAGTGCGTGCTATGATGCCCTTTGGAAAAGCCTTGACCTCCACCAATTTCAGGTCCAACGGTCCTGAAATACCATTGAAGATCGGCAGCCCTGCACCCAGGACCGTCGGATGAGTAGCGAAGTGGTATTCATCTATCAGCCCGGTAGCGATCAGGTTGCGCATAAATTCGGCACCACCGATTGCTACAATCGGTTTGCCCGTTTCCGATTTAAGTGTCCTTATCCCGTCAGCAAGATCGCCCACGAAAATCCTCGGCTCTTTCCAAGAAATCACCGCGGTCGACTGTTCTGCATCCAGTAAGATGTTTTTGAATCCATTTTTTGTAAAAACTGCCTTGGGAATCTCGTTCATAGGTGCGGCAAAAGGGCCCGTCGCGGTTGGGCAATAAGGAGCCATTCCTTCAAATGACCTGCGGCCCATGATAATCACACCTGCCTCCCATGCTAACCCAGCCGACCAGGAGAGTGATTTCTCATCCGAGCTTTTGAAAATCCAATCTGCCTCCCCATTTGGACCGGCTACGAAGCCATCGAGCGACAGCGACATCTTCATTATCAATTTGCGCATAATCAAAAATTTCTTTTTCAAAGCTAAGCCATCATCTTTGGAATAAGAGGGTTAATAGCGACAGTCAACGGGGGCAATTGCGTCTGGCTATTCTTTCGTTGCCAGGTGAGCGACCATCAAATTCAAAATATCGTCCCTGCTTTGAAAATACACCGCTTCAGGATGTGCTTTGTTGAAAGACTCGATAAACTTTTCATATTCCACTTCAGACATCGAAAAAGTGTTCTGAAAGAAGGCTTTCGTTTCGTCGGAGACGATCATGGTCATATATGTCGTCGATTGCTTTGACCTTTCCCGCATGGCATTGAGCTTTTTCTTTTCTTTTTCAACGTTCAGCATCTTCGAAAGAAGTCCAGTGATGACGACACCAAGACCAAAAGTTTCCATCACATAACCAGATCCTGGACCAGCCGGATTTCGGAAG
This sequence comes from Chryseolinea sp., assembly GCA_037720155.1. GTDB lineage: Bacteria > Bacteroidota > Bacteroidia > Cytophagales > Cyclobacteriaceae > Chryseolinea. The sequence continues at coordinate 49,560 of JBBJMI010000004.1, forward strand.
ATCTTTGGCACTTTAATCACACTTTGCCATCGTTCACTGCCCTGCGGTTTGAAACTTCCGTATATCGTTACAGGGTTCAGCGTTAATGCAAATTCACGAAGAAATACTATTACCGTAAGCTCGTGCGGCCGGATGATCCTTGTTTTTTGTGAGTATCCTAACATCGTGAACAGGATCGAATCACCCGGGCTGACCTTGAGCTTAAAGCTTCCGTTTTCATCTGTCGTCGCACCCGTGCCGGCCGTTTGATTGAGTACGGAAACATACTCCAGTGGCAACCGGGTAAGCGAATCATACACAATACCGGTCAGGTTCACATCGATTCGCTGGGCATACGCTTCTGTTAAAACGCTTGTGATAATGGCAGCGAGGATAAAAGTGTAGGGCACCGGCTTAAGCATGTATGGTAGGATGCCGGAATGGGGTATAAAGTTTTATTTCATCCGAGTTTACAACCGCAAAATGTAAAATAATGAATGTAAAATGTAGAAGGTGAGCTCGATCGGAACTTACAGTTCTTCAGGGATGCCAATAGTTTTACATTTTACATTCAGTATTTTACATTGGAAATTTTTAATCGATATGAATAAATCCATTCCTCCAGGGTACTCATTTTTTCCATCGATCGTTCGCACGTTCAAACAGGCCAAAGATCCAATCGGGACAATGCAGGAAAGCATGAGCCGGTTTAATGGGACATACACGGTCAACCTCGGAATGATGCGCATCATTGCAACACAGGATGCCGGCTTGATCGAATATGTTCTGAAATCTAATCATCGTAATTATCATAAGTCACGGATACAGACAGAATATCTGGGCAAATTTTTGGGCAAAGGTCTGCTTACCTCCAACGGTGACTACTGGTTGAAACAACGAAGACTAATACAGCCTGGGTTTCACTTCGAAAAAATACATGCGCTTTATGCAATCATAAAAAGGACGATCGACGAATTTTTATTAACTGTTCCGACCGGCGATGTTGATGTGTACCCGCTTATGCACAAACTCGCTTTCGACATCGTTATCAATACATTGTTTACCGTCCACGTACCGGCAGCACAGAGACAAAAACTAGCGAGCTTCATCAATGATGTGCAGGAGTACGTAATCAGAGAAGTGCGCAATCCTCATAAACGCTGGTGGTTTCGTTTATCTGGCGAGCTACACGAAAATCTGGACAAGGCGGCAGGCGCCAGGGACGTAATCCGTTTTCTAATAAGGGAACGGCAACAGGACAAAGGCAGGCACAACGATCTGCTTGATATGTTACTCGAAGCACGTTATGAAGAAAGCGGTCTACCCATGACCGAAGAGCAGGTGATTGACGAGATCTTAATCATTTTGATTGCAGGTCATGAGACGACCGCCAATGCGCTATCGTGGTCGTTATACTTACTGGCTCAGCATCCTGATGAATTGCGGACTGCAAAAGCGGAATCGCGGTCTCTTGAATTGCATCAGATCGTTGCCAACGAAGCATTGAATAATGTGATCAGGGAAAGCATGCGCTTATATCCACCGGCCTGGATCAGTGACAGGGTAGCGCTGGAAGACGATGTGTACGCAAATTTTTTGATTCCAAAGGGAACGGTGATCGTCATCTTCTATTACGGGCTCCATCGTAATGATAGTGAATGGAGTGATGCACTATCATTCAAACCTTCCCGATTTTCAAAAGAACAAAATAAGGATACAAAAAAAATCTACTATCCATTTGGAGCAGGCCCGCGCCTATGTATTGGTAACAATTTCGCCATGGCCGAAATGGCGATCTTTCTACAGTCGTTCATTCAGAAGTTTCATGTTAGTCCGGGCGATGCCGAACCAAATATAAGGCCGTTGGTGACGCTGCGTCCGGATAAGGTAATGTTAAAGCTGACGAAAATTGTTTAGCGGTGGTGCTGCAAACGGAGTGCGCAAAAAACGGCGCGCGATGTTCGCAGATTCAAGACACTGGTCGTCAATTCCAATAAGCTTCCGGTCACGCACAGCGGCCCTATCAAGCTGGCGCCTTGTGCGATGTGGTTTCGTGCTGCACCGGCTTGATACCATTGTATCCATTTGCGGACGGCAAAAGCCCGGCCGCCAAAGTCATTCAAGGACTTTGCCTTCAATTGCCCGAAAAGCTGATAAGCTGGTTACTTAACACGGGGTTTAGAATATTAAATGCACGTGTATTTTTTAACCTAAAATTTCAGCTGCTGCTGCGTACTAAAAGCTAAATTAGGGCTCGAAAACGACTCCTGAACCGAAAATGGCCTAAAACGCGCAATAGAAAGAGCAAAACATTTAAAGATAGCTATGAACATTATTGGAGCACTAGAACGGGCGAAATTGAACCCGAAAAAGATATTTGCAGTATTAGACAACGATGAAACAATTACCTACGGCAATCTATTATCCCGTATTGACCAGTTAAGCCTGGTTTTCGACGGGCTCAAATTGAAATTGAATGATAAGATCGTTTTGTCCACAAACGATAAAAGAAGCCTGGCAGAAATTACGATTGCCGCCTATCGGTATGGCTTAAACGTTATAATAACGGACCCCAACGCAAAAGCAGACAGAATACATTCTATCATAGATTCAGCAAAGCCAGATGCATTTTTCATTGACAGCGAGTTGGTTGAAAGCTGGAAAATGAAAGGCGAAAATATCATCGAAATAAAAATAGCAGTCGCAGAAAAGAAGAGCCTGTTTAAAAATATCTTTTCTAAAAAGGTGACGGTGCAAGACCGCGAGACCCTTGATCGCAGTTATCCTGCGTGTCTCCAGGCATTGGAAGATGTAGCACCTAAATATCCGAAAACGATTGATCCATCCTGCGTCGCTTACATGATGTATACTTCTGGATCGACGTCAGATCCGAAAGGTGTGATGATCTCTCACAAAAATTTGTTTGCGCATTTAGAAACCCTTTCAAAGGTCTATGGATTCGACGAAAATGTAAGGATTTTGAATGTGCTTAATCTATATCATACCGATGGCATTAACCAGGGACCGCTATTGGCACTTTATAATAATGGCACATGGGTGAACCCGTTTAAGTTGGATACTTCACGGCTCGATCTAATTTATTATGGTATATATAAATATAAAATAACACATATCTTCGTCGTACCGACACTGCTTTCCTTCTTTGAAAGATATCACGAGAACTTCGAGGAAAGTTTTCAAACACCTGATTTCAAGTTCGCGGTTTCTGTCACCGCCTTATTAGAAGAAAAACTGTGGCACTCAGTTTCCTCCATATTCAAGATGCAGATCGTAAACGTCTATGGATTAACAGAGACGGTTACTGGGAGCATCTATTGCGGACCCAGTGCAGATACATTTAAAATAGGAACCGTAGGCAAGCCAGCGGATTGTCTCATTAAAATTATCGATGACAACGGCCAGGAAGTAGCGAAGGGTGAAAAGGGTGAACTTCTATTAAAAGGTGATCACATCATGGTAGGTTACTTCAACAATCCCGAGGCCACGAACAAAATTTTGATTGATGGCTGGTTGTACTCGGGCGATATCGCGAAAGAAGATGAAGACGGTTTCGTGAAGATCGTTGGAAGAAAAAAGAGCATGATCAATTCTGGTGGGTTCAGAGTTCAGCCAGAAGAGGTAGAGGAAATGCTACTGAAAATGGATGAAGTCTTTCAATGCAAAGTTATTGGACTTCCTGATCCAATTTTGACGGAGAAAATGATTGCATGTATCAAATTGAAAGATAATTCGACGTTAACTGAAGTGGCGATTTATAAGTACTTAAGAGAAAATTTAGAACCCGAAAAAGTACCGCAACAAATTCAGTTCCTTGACGCGTTCCCCCGCGGTATCGTTGGTAAAGTTCAGGTTGAAGAACTAAAGAAAATCGTATCACAAAAACAAGTTGTTTCGTTAGATCGAAGTGAAGGTACGCTGAACACCATTATCAAAAATGCGGCAGCTGTTTTTAAGGTGGATTATAAAGAAATAAATGAACATAGTTCATCCCGTACATTTCAAGGGTGGGATTCTTTAAATCACCTTGCCTTGATCGCGAGGCTGGAAGAGGTTTTTGATGTAAAATTTTCAACGTCTGAAGTGATGGTCATGACATCGATAAATGCAATTCAGAACGTGATCAATAAAAAGATACAGTAATGCATGAAGATGCACCCCCATTAAGGGTATGGGTCTTTCCAGTTTTAGCGATCGCCATAATTCTAATTTCGTTTTTTTCCTTCACCTATTCGGCATATGGGCCCTATGCTAACGTCATAAAAAGAAGCAATGAAAATTTAGAAGCATCCTTGGCTGCGCTTACCAGAGATACGACGGCAATATCCATAGTCATTCTCGGTTCCTCCATGACTGAAGACGCGATAGAGAATCCTCAAGCCGTTGAAAAAGGCATATTTGAGAAGACAAACAAAAAAGTCAACGTGCTTCGCGTAGCGCTGTATCACATGAATATGGACATTGCAAAACGCATCGATTTTTTTAAAATTATTCGGAAATTTCCGCCGCAATATCTGTTCATTGAAAATTTCGGGATGAATCTCAATGCGGGCAACCTGGATGAATTGATGCCCATACCTGTTGATGCGTCGTTGCTCCATTTAAGAAATGAAGTAAGACAAAAAATCGGTGCGAGTTCCCACGACAATTACTATACAAAGTGGTATACGTTCGATACGAAACCGCTACCGGATTTTTATTCAAATGCGTTTGACAGTACCACCTTTAAATTCATGAAGGAGAAAAAGATGGTCGTTCGTAAACCCACGCAAAACGAAATCGCGAACGACGCATACGAGGCATTGAGAAATAAGACCAGGATAATTTTTCTCGATTTCCCGCAGTCTGATAAACTTGAGCGCAATTTCCTCGACAATAACGCCGCGGCCGAGTTTCAAAAAGTAGTGGATTATTATCAGAAACAGTACGATATCCAATACTGGCCTTATACCGGCAGCATGAGTGATTCATGCTTTATCGATGGCGTTCATTTGAATTATAAAGGGTCGAAAAAGTATCAGGAATGGTTTGTTTCTGAGTTTGCCGCAAAAAGATGATATGCAGCTGTTATTAGAAGTAATTTTATTTTCAATTCCCATGGTCCTGCTCTCGTGGACCCTGCCGAAACAGTATGTACTGTTATCGCAGATAATCATCACGGCGCTATTTCTATTTTATAAATCACCGATTTCTTTTGGCATTCTAACCGCGATTTCCTTCGGAAATTATTACCTTCTTCATAAATCAAACTTTAACAACTCTGTTAAAATTTCAATCAGCCTCGTTATTCTAGTCCTGGCTATTGCGTCCACCAAGGTTCTCTTTTCGATTCATAACCATTGGATAATACCGCTGGGAATGTCGTACTACATATTCAGAAACATTCACTATACGGTTGATAGCTATAACGGTAGGATCCAAAACCCGAACCTTTTGCACTACTTGTCCTATAATTTCTTCCTGCCCGTCCTGATCATTGGCCCGATTCACCGTTATCAGGAATTTGTACGGGATCTGCACCGACGACGGATAAACAGTGAATACTTTTCAATGGGCTTTCAGCGCATTTTGTTTGGTGTGTCAAAGATTGTGATCCTTGGAAACTACATCTTAACATCAAAGGCACCGATATTTTACGGCAATCTGGATGAAAGCAACATTTGGCTTAAGGCATATCTCGAAACCGTAACAATGGTCCTGAATGCATATTTCCAATTCGCCGGCTATTCAGATATTGCGATCGGGCTTGCCTTGCTTCTCGGTTATCGCATCATGGAAAACTTCAACTATCCATTTTTAGCAAGCAACATGCAGGAGTTTTGGTCGAGATACCACATGTCGCTGTCTTCATTCTGCAGAGACTATATCTACACCCCTATCGCATCTTATTACAGGAAGCCTCTATTAGGAATCATTGTAACGATGTTAATCATCGGACTATGGCATGAAGTGACTCTATCGTTTGTGATGTGGGGAATATTGCAGGCCGGAGGAATTTATCTCGCATTCTTTTTCAAAAACAATTCAAATAATCTCGTCAAAAAGAACCTCGGTAGACTATTTGTATTCAACTACTTCACGCTGAGCTGCGTAGTGATTGATTACGGTAGTTTAGCGAAAGCGTGGGAAGTCTATTCAATTCTGTTTTTCATTAACTAGCGATGTATAAATTTCTAACCACATACTTTCCGAAGACCATTGCAAACATCCTTATTGGGTTGTGGTATTTCTTTCTCTTAGCTGCTAACGTGTATTGCGGAATCAGCGCAAGCCAGGGCGCGTTCGCCTATGTTGGTTGGTAAATGAACGTTACCGTTCGTCTGCACTGCCTGCCATGCCGCACGTTGTAGAGCCATCCGGAAATCGGGCAGCGATTGCTCACGTGCACCTCAACAGTAGATATTTTTTCGCATCAACCACTTATTTCAAATCTTTACCGATCCTTTTGCCTATGGCATAGCTTTTGGCCATTTACGATAAGCTGGTAATTGCATCGGCGTGGACCGAAATGAAACCTTATCAAGGTACGATCATTCACATTGTCACAAATAAATGGTCACGTTAGTAAGGCAGACAGCAGGCATCTACATTTTTTGCAACTTAATAATACAAGTATGAAAAAATTCTTAATCGGACTCGCGGTATTTCTGGTACTAGGTGCCGGTGCACTATGGTTTCTTACGCGGAACCAAGGTCCTGACAAATCATTAAAAGACCTTAAGCCGTCACTTTCCATCGCAGCCGTTTCAATCAAAGATATTGATAAGGAAAAGATAAAGATGGATATGAAGATGATGATGAAAAATCCGTTGCCCGTCGAACTATCATCCAACAATCTCAACTACACGATATCCATCAATGGAAAAAAAGTAATGGAACATTCGTATCGAAAACCTATTTCTATTAAATCGAACGATAGCTCATCGATCGAAATTCCAATGAATGTGCTCCTTCAACCAATGGTCGATGTTTTAAAAACTCTGGACAAGAAAAATGCAGACAGCGCGGATTATACTTTAGACGCATCCCTGATGTTAGATTTGCCCATCGCGGGAGAGCGGCAGTTTAAGTTTAATAAGACCATGAAGCTCCCGGCCTTTCAATTGCCAGAACTAAAACCCAATGACATTGACGTGAAAAAGTTGCGATGGAAAAATTCAACCATCAGTGTGGACTTTACAATCATCAACCCGAATGTTTTTCCTTTGAAAATGAAGGATATGAAATACAACATGATTTTAGACAAGGATATGGCAATGGAAGGCACTATTGATGGTTTGACTGTTGTTCAACCAAAATCAAAATCAAGTGTTACCGTGCTACTCAAAATTCAAAACAAGGAGATGCCCGAAATGTTGTGGAAGACACTCTTTGAAAAAGAGGCAACGCAATTTGCAGTCGACGTGACGTGCACGTTAGTGAGCGAAATGGACGTTATGAATGGCAGTCGCTTTGCCATGCGGACCAGCGGGACATTGAAAGAAATGACAGAAGCAGCGAAAAAGCTATAGAATCGACCTCCGCCAGTTTGCAATCAACGTTTTGTTTCTCCCTATACTTCCCAACCTTTGCGATAGGTGCGTCCAACAAACTGATTCGCTTCTTCGAAATTGGTGATCCTCATGTTGTCTCCGTCCCACAATAACTTTCGGCGGCCGTAGAACTCTGTTTTTTCGCCCGTCTGTTTTCTCAACATATAGCTTCGGATGGCAAGATTACCCATCAATACGGTTTCAGTCATCGGACCAGCATAGTCAAATGACGACGTTAAAGCTTTATGTTCTTTGCTTCCGAAGCCAGCTTTACATGCATCAACCCATTTCCGCTGATGGCCGTATTCCGGTTCCTCAGTAGAGGCGGTCTCTGGGCCGAACTCGGTAGTGCCATCATTCAAATAAAGTTTCGGCATCATCGGCGAACTGTCATTGATGTTGGTGGTGATTACACCTTTCTCACCAATAATTAGAACTCCGTTATTGCTATTCTCTCCGCCAAAGTCTTTGTCTGCCGGAATAATATCAGGGCGTGACGGTTTCAATCCGCCATCACTCCAGGTCATTTCAATTGGTGCTTTGCTTTTTTCGGTTGCTGCAAAATGAAGTGTTATGAAGGACGAAGGTGGACAACCTTCAGGATGATAATCTGCTGTCCACATTTGCGAATAGATAGTGCTCACGCTGCATTCTGCGTCAGTAGGATATTTCAGTCCTAGCGCGCGGAATGGTATATCGATCAGGTGACAACCCACATCGCCTAACGCGCCAGTCCCGTAGTCCCACCAGCCACGCCAGCTGAAAGGATGAAGGTTAGGGGTGTAGGGCTTCATCGGCGCAGGACCGAGCCACAGATCCCAGTACAGGTCTTTCGGTTTCTTGCTTTCATCGGGAGCAGGCATCGCGAAGCCCTGAGGCCACACGGGGCGATTCGTCCAGATGTGGACTTTCGAAATCTTGCCGAGTTTTCCAGAATCTATCCAACCCTGCACCAGGCTGTGCAACGGGTTTGACCCACCCTGGTTCCCCATCTGTGTCACCACTTTTTTATCGCGGGCCATTTTCGTGAGCATGCGCGCTTCACGAATATTATGGGTCATTGGTTTCTGAACGTATACGTGCTTTCCGCGCTGCATGGCGAATGCTGCCGCTGGTCCATGGACGTGATCAGGAGTGGAGATTGTCAATGCATCAATATCCTTTTCCTGTTCGAGCATGATCCGATAGTCATTGTACAGCTTGGCCTTTGGGAAATTCTCGACGGATTTTTTCGCAGAGCCTGAAAAGTCAACGTCACACAACGCTACCACGCGTTCACGACCGTTTACGGACGCGTTCTTTATATCGCTAGTACCCTTTCCGCCAGCTCCGATCGCAGCAAGAACAAGTTGATCGCTTGGCGCGGTGAAGCCAATGCCTCCCAACACGTGCCTCGGCACAATAAAAATGGAGGACGCAACCAGGCTTTGCTTGATGAATTTTCTGCGCGAAGATTCGCCTTTGGCATTTTTATCTTTACTCATGAGATGGGATATTCTGGTGGATACAAATAGTTTTCTTTTGAACACCAGAAATTTACAAATTAATGGCCAATTCAAAAATGATCTATGCTGAAGCGCTAAAAAAAACTGATAAGTGGTTCAACGCCGCAGGAAGTATTTTACAATATTGTTAAACATAATAATTTACGACTGAAATGAAGATTATGAAAGTTAAAGAAACGGATGTTGAAATAATAAATGACATACTGATTAACCATCTGGATCCGTCCGATCGAAAGTCAGACCCGCCATCTCCCATGCATCTGAAAACGCTGCTTAATGATGAAAGGAGTTATCTCTTCGCAGCGACAGACGATAGTGCCGTTATTGGTTATGCGCTGGCCTATCGGTTTCCCTCTTTATATAATTCAACGCACCTGGCTTATTTATACGATATAGAAGTTTCCGAAACGCATCGACGGAAAGGAGTGGGAAGCCTGTTAATCAAAAAGATACTGGAGGATTTAAAGTCAGATAACGTTACGGAGTTATGGCTCGGAACCGGAGTAGACAACCCGGAAGGGCAAGGGTTGTTTAGCGCGACCGGGGCCATTAGATCGGAAGAGACATTTAATGATTATACTTATTACATATCTTAGAGTTTGCAAATATCGTTAACCAACGCGAATTGTGACCTGAAATTTTAGGCGTTCAAATTTGCACATCAATCCATGTAATAGCCGATTGTTATAGTCGGCTACTACTAAAACGCCGTAGATCGCGGATTTGGGGGAATCATGATCTGGCAACTTGCACAAGATGCCCCGGGCACGCTTTCACTTTTAAGCTCGATTCACAACGTCATTCGTAAAAAAATCGATTATAAAAAACGCTGACGGCAGGTGTCGGGCGTCATGTTGACCGCAAATCTATTCTTTCACGAATTTCGAAATCAATTTTTTGTTGTGTTGCGTAGCCAGCAGGAAGTATAATCCCGGGGAATAAGAAGTGACAGTGATGCTGGCCTTTCCCTTTTGCATTAGTTGTTGTTCAACAAGACGTCCCGAGCGATCATAAATAATGACCTCAATTTCTCCATTCTCAGAGAAGGCTGATAAGTCGATGTTCAGCTTGCTGGATGTTGGACTGGGATACACCGGCAATCCGGTCATCGTTTCTAAAATGCCCGTCACGATTAAAGCTGACTCCTCCGAAAATTCGCTTGAGCAATTATCGACCATGACCTGAACGGTGTAGATTCCCAACTCTTTTGTGATGTGGATATTTGAAACAGCATCATTGATCGCTACGCCGTCCTTATACCACTGATTGCCCGCAGAGCTGCTCGACGTTAATATGACACCTCCCGCGGATAAAGAAAATGTGTTGATAACAGGTTGCGGGGGATTAATACAGAACGTCTGCGTAACGTCTGCAGCAGCACTGTAATAGTCGTTTCCATTTTGCTTTGCAATTATGGTGACACTACCGGCTTTGACAATCGTTACTTCGCCACCTTCAATGGAAATTTTATCAGAGACAAATGCAAATTCAACGGGAAGGCCAGAGCTTGCCGTGGCTTCTAGTTCGAACGACGGAGCTCCCAGAGTTTTTGAAGTGATAATTTGAAAATCAATTGATTGATCGCCCTTTGAAATTACCAATTCGCGAGTTACTGCCGCAGGTTCAAACGTTTCATTACCTGGCAGCGTTGCTGTGATGGTCAGTGAACCAGGAGCCTTGATAGTCACCGTACTCCCGGATATCGTTGCCCTGCTTTCGTCAGAGCTTGAATATGATACCGGCAAACCAGAATTTGAACTAGCAGTTAATACAAAATCAGGATCACCGAACTTCTTTGGTGTCAATGTGAACGTGACCGACTGATCCACCTTACCAGATATGTTTCCAGGGATATTATTTTTCCAAACAGCTACTTCGGTCCCGGTAAAAATCGCCAGATCTGACTTACCATCTCCATCCTGATCGCCTATCGTTGCTTTGCCATAGTCTCCATCAAACACGACCTCGGGCCCGAAGTTTATGTTGCCAGGGGTGCTGATATTTCGAAGCAAAATGACGTGCGGGGCTCCGTCAACATAGAGATCTACCTTTCCGTCCCCGTCAAGATCACCCTCACTAGCCGCATATGCTGCAGATCCAATATTGATTTTTACCTCATCGCCAAAACTAACCGCCGACGTGCTACTCGTGTTTAAGTATGCGGAAAGGTAGCCGCTCTGACCGGGAATCAGCATGTCCGGTTTCAAATCACCATCGAGGTCAAGTAACACCGGCGAAGCACGACTTTCCCCCGCAGCATAATTTTTTATCTTGACAAAACTGAAATCCCCAGAACCTGTAGTTTTATTTTGGTAGACGGTCACATCTTCTACCCCGGCACTTCCAGCAATCACCAGGTCTGCTTTGCCATCGCCGTTTAAGTCACGGGTCGTTGCCATGTAACTACCGTATCCTGGCGAAGGAAGAGTTGTGTGTAATACAAAATTTATGTTACCGGGGCCACTACTGATGTTTCGAAATATTTGTGTCGCGCCCGAGGTCATCGCCAGGTCGGGCCTTCCGTCCTGATCAAGATCACCGATCGCAACGATTGGACTAAGACCACTGGGAAAATCCAGGCGCGAAAATGCAATATTACCCGGGCCGCTACTTATGTTATGATATACCGATAATATGCTGTTGGCATTTAAAACTACTTCAGGTTTACCGTCCCCATCTAAATCGCCTACGGAAATTCGTATAGGATGCGGTGAGGTTGGAAACGTAGTAACATCAAAGCTAAAATTACCGGGTCCAGTACCTGAGTTCCGTAGAATGGAAAAGTCTTCAGAATCATGATTCACGGTCGCGAGGTCCAGTTTACCATCGGCGTCAAAATCTGCGTGAAGGACTATGGTGGAAAAGCTGACTCCATCCACAGAAGTGCGGCCACCCAGTGAAAAAGAACTGGTGTTTATGCCGTGCGTACCAGGGAAAACCACACTGAACAGATTGCTTGAAGCGACAGTCAATCCATTCACTGTAACGGAGAGCGGTTGATACGTTGAATTAACAGGCACTAAAACCGTCAATGTCGTTGGCGTTGACGAAACAACGTCAGCCCTGGCCGCACCAAAAAAAACAATATTGTCAGAAGGTGTTGAACTGAAATTTGTTCCCGAAATGGTTACGGTAATACCAATGAGGCCCGAGATTGGCGAGAAATTTTGGATCGTAGGAACCTGGCCAGCTGCACAATTCCAAACCAGTAAGAAAATAGAAGCAACTTTAAAATCTAATCTCATTTTCTAAGGTGTTGAACAAAAAATGTCTAGCTAACATGGGGTTCGTGGCCGAGCCCTATGTATGAATTTGTGCCGACCGTAAAAGAAACAGCACCCATCCGTTGGAGCCCGGGAAAAGCGTTCGGCTCTTGCCAGCTGACTTCCGGTAATGTTGCAAAGTTCAATACGTTGCCATAAATTATTCCGGATGGCGTTAAAATGAATGTGCGGTAGTGATAGACAGTTGATTTTTCGAGTCCTGTTATAGTATGGCTTACAGTCTTGTCAGATGGCTGAACGCCGAGGTAAAACTTCGATGATGTTTCAATGGCCGGAAAGTAATCTTTGCTCCAAACAAACCCTGACTCAAAGTTCTCATCGTCATGCTTCTCGGGTTTTCCATTTAACGTGACGTGTGCAAAGGTAATATCCGTTGCTTCCAGTGTGTGAAATTCCGCATACCGAAGGGTAGTGAAGAAAGTTTCATCTCCGTAAACAGGACCAGAGTCAAGCATCAGGACCGTTCTAACATAGTATTTTGTATTTGGCAGAAGGTCTTCAATTTCAAGCGACAAACTTTGACTTGATCCCTTCGGACCAAATAGTTTTGCGTCGGCATTCCCGACTGTCGGGGATGGCGTCCGGGCCCATACAAATCCACAGTCGCGTGTTTCCTGTGCACCAACCGTTATTTTTCCATTCAGGGTCGCCGTCGTGAACGCTATAACATCTGCTGCACTTGCAGTAAACGAAGTATTAAGTGCCGGGATTGGCTCGTCCTCATCTTTACTACACGCCGTCAACAACATGCTGGCGATTACTGTCGCGCTAATACCTATCGTCCTTATTGCATTCAATCGCAAAAAACGAGTAGAGAAAACGATGGGTAATCCCATTGTTGAGTGCCTTGTTTTCATATAACTGACAAAATTTTTCAGGTATCGGGGTTGTCTATATACCGTTAAGTTAATAATCGTAACCACAATTTTCGAAATATCTTATAGCCCGCATGGGTCGTTAGGTCTGCCCGAAAGTCGCGGGCAAAGGGTGTTTTTTCACAATGGGTAGACATAGCCATCGAAAACATGAGTAAAGGAATAAGCAAAGGCAACACGTTCTCCGAGGAGTAAATGCCTCAATCAATCACGGGAATTGGTGGCATCTGGCCTTTCCTCACTATTGCAATTACGCCCCACAATCCAACAACAAACGCTACGATCGAAATACATAATACTGGATGAACGGACAATGGATTATAAAAATATAAAAAAAGTATCCCCCATAGGATCGACATTCCCAAAATAATCTGAGCAACTCCTCGGTTACCGGCGAACTTCACACTTTGATTTTTCGCGTACATATCAATAACCAGATCTTCCAAATGCTTCGAATACGCTTCAGATGTCTGTAGCATTCCATGTCCTTTCAGGATCATTCGAAGTTGCTCACTCGGCTTTTCGTGCTTTTTCATAATAAGTTTCGTATTTCAAGACTTAACAACGCCTCTAATTCAGCTTGAAGTTGCTTCCTACCTCTCAATAATCTCATTTTTACTGCAGACTTTTTCATGTCCAATATTTGACATATCTCTGCAATGCTCTTTTCGCCGATGTAATGAAGTGAAATTACCAGGTAATCGTCTCTTGACAATTTGCCAAGGGCCAGGTGGATGTACTTTTTCCTTTCGGCGTGTTCAAGCAAATCAAATTGTTGATCTGTCCGCGACACGCATACGTCAGTCTCGTTCTGACCGTCGATGTCCACTGTCACCAATTTGCGCCTGCTGATTTTTGTCAACGCGGTATTGTAGACGATGCGGTAAAGCCAGGTGGAGAATTTAGAAGCCCTTCTGAATTCTCTTAATGACGCGAAGGCTTTCATAAACGCGTCCTGAACGACTTCCTCTGCATCCTCCCGGTTTGCCACGACTTTTATCGCAACGGTATACGCAAGATCTTTATACTTTTTGACAAGGTATACGAGTGCAGTCCGCTCGCCACGAATGGCCCTTTCAAGAAAATGATCATCCTGCATGCTTACCTCGTTAGCGTCATCGGACCTTTTAGACCATTTATTAATTAAAGTGGTCACAAATTGTGACCACTTTAAACATTTTAAGGTCTTATGGAAAAAGACGCTAAATATTATTGATATGCAAGATACCACTGCCGATCTCTTCCTCTCTATGTCGATTACGTTTGCCATTTTCGGGATATGCTATTACTATCTAACTACCCGGCAAAATGAACGAATAGCCATCCTAGAGAAAGGGCTACCCAAAGACTACTTCAAAGACACAAGTAATTATCTTCCGTTCATTCTGCTGCTGGGAATCGTTAGTATTGGAATTGCTTTAGGAGTCATTGTCGGCGCCTATTTGGAAGCGCTGGAAATCGCTGGTTACGAAAGCTTCCTGCTTCCCTGCGCGCTATTCTTTTTCCTCGGCCTCAGTTTGATAGTCTCCTATTTCGTGCTTAAGGCAATTCAAAAAAAAATACTCCCTAGCAAAGACAGTGTGATAAAATAGTCACCTGAAAAAAACATCCCATTCAATTGTATGCACAAAATTAAAACAATGAAAAGACCATTGGCAGCACTTTTATTCCTTTTCACGATCCTCGGCTCCTCATATGATGGCCATGCGCAAACCTTCGAAGAAGAATTTGACGCGTTACTAGAACCAAAACTCCTCCACGAAAGCCCCGGAGGTACGGCAATTGTTGCGGTGGATGGTAATGTTTTATACCACAAATCCTTTGGCACGGCTGATCTTGAATTGGACCTCGCCATGGAAACGGGTCACATGTTTCGAATCGGGTCTATTACCAAACAATTTACAGCATGTGCGATCATGCGGTTGGCTGAGCAAGGCAAGCTATCATTGCAGGATAGCATCACAAAATTTATTCACGACTATCCATCACGAGGCAATGCCATAACCCTTGAAAACCTCCTCACCCACACCTCAGGGATAAAAAATATAACGGCGATGCCAGAATGGACATCAGAAGTACAGCGAAAGGATTTTACTCCAAAAGGGGTTGTGGATTTCTTTAAGAACGAACCCTTCGATTTTGTCCCCGGTTCAGATTACAATTATAGCAATTCGAATTACATCTTATTGGGATACATCATTGAACTGGTAACCGGTTATTCCTACGGCGAATACTTAAGTCAAAATTTCTTCCAGCCCTTAGGAATGAACCACACCACTTGTGACAGTTTTACATCAATTATTTCGGGCCGAATTGACGGTTATCAGAAAACGAATGGACAGTATGCAAACGCCAGTTTCTTAAACATGACGCAGCCGCTTTCTGCGGGTGCTCTCCTTTCAAATACCAGTGATCTAAACACGTGGTATAATGCCTTAATGACTAACAAGGTAATCAGTAAGTCAAGTTGGGAAAAAGCGCAAAGGCCTTTTCAATTAAGCAATGGAAAAATGACAAACTATGGCTATGGCTGGGAACTGGGAAACATCCAGGGAAGTCCTTCCATAAGGCATTCTGGTAAGATCAATGGATTTGCAACGTATTCGCTCTACCTTCCCGATGAGAAAGTATTTGTCGCTATATTTTCTAATTGTGATTGTACAACCGACCTTGAAACTGTAGCATCGAAAATCGCAGCGCGTGCTATTAACAAACCTTACACATGGAAATCGCTTAGGCTGAGTGAAAAAACGTTAAGCGAATTCGAGGGAGTCTATGACGCTGAAGGTCATGAGGATAAAATTGTTTCCTTTGAAGACGGACGACTCTTGTGCTACGCCCCGAAAAAAATCAAAACAGAATTATTAGCGGTTTCGAAAGATCGATTTCGAATACAAAACACGCTAACCATTTTGCAATTCAGCAGGGATAAAAAAGGTAAAATCACGGCCTGTATCGCACAAAACACAGACAGCCCGGTAACCTGGATGCGAACGGAGAAGAAGCTGACTAAATTAAAAGCAATAAAAGTCCAACCAAAGACATTCGACCAGTATGTAGGAAGGTACCAGTTTGGCTCAGCTTATTTTGTTGTCTTAAAAGAGGATAGTAAACTTTATGGTAAAGCACCTGGAGAGAACCAGGTAAGGCAGGAAATACTACCCTTTGCCAAACACAAATTTTTTGCTAAAAATCTTGACGCGCAAATCCGATTCAACGTGAATGCTCAGGGTAAGGTAGTTAGTCTTACGATTATTCAAAACGGAGAAAAGACTGCACCCAGGGTGGAGTAATATCTGGCAGCACATTCTTTAATCAGTAGGCAAAGTCTCCAAGGTAATAGTGGGAATATCCTGACGCTCCACCACGGCTAGTGGACTCCACGATAGGAGCCTATAGAAGCAAATGATTTCCGGTCAGTATTCGTCTCGCACCAAAATGTTGTACTAGAACTCTAGAACTGATACTTAGTACCTATTGTTGGATATAGCTGCACTTTGTCATCATCCGTAATCAGGTGATAAAACACATTGATCCTGGAGCCTACTGAAAATCCTTTTCGAACTTTGATCCAGATCTGGGGATCGCCAAAAAAAGCGAACTTCTTACCATGCATTCCTTGCGTATACTCGTTACCCTGATTTCTGTTCTCCGTCCAAAACACGAAGCTGCCCGCCACAAATATTTTGTAATCGCGTATCCCTTTGCCAAAGTAGAATGTCAGCTGCGGGTCGTAACTGGGCTTGTCAAAGGCATTGTACCGGTACACCACATTGGCCGATAGCCATGCGCCTTTCCATTGAAAAGGATAGGAGATTCCTAGTCCATATGAATTGGTGATATAGAAACCGAAGTAGTCTGCCCCGAGGCCAACGCCGCCGCTATAGTTGAGTGTGAGGTACAACTTGGGCTTCCAAAATCTGAGTGATTGCGACAACTGCGTGAATACCTGGCCAAGATTGTTTCGATTACCGTTCATATCAGCCTGCACTTTGAATAAGAACGATCCAGTTCCGATCGTATCTAATTGCTTGAAATACTCGAAGCTGAAACTCGGAAAGTTTCTATCGTTTTGGGCCGGGTCCATCGAATGCCGGAAGTCGTAGTGAAGCTGTAGATTTTGAGCGCAACAAGTCTCAATGGAGGCAAGGGTAAATAAAAGAATAAGAAGTTTCATAACATTAGAAGTTTTATTTTAAACTCCAATGTCCAATTGAGGCCCATGAAAGGGCGGAAACAGCGCGGAAATGTTGAGAATTGCGGCGGAAATAAGATGGAATGACTATAATGAAGTCTAAATGAGCGATATCAATGAACATGCTTTTTTGCAGTTGTTCAGGGAGGCATGCCTGAAATGCTTCAACGTGCCCCTCTCGTCTCCTTTGTCAGAGACTGATTCAAGGGTGTTGGCAAATGCTATTCTGGAAAAAACCGGATTGGTCATCGGGGTCAAGAGTATCAAAAATTACTCGTTCTATGTGCTTAACACGTCGGACAGCAAGAAGGAAAATCCATCTGTTGCTACGCTCGACACATTGGCGAGGTACGTGCTTGAGGCTCCATTTACAAACGAAGCTTCGCGAAAGGGTAATGAGAGGCATCACCCTTACTGGTTTAAGTATAGGGCAGGAGTGGCAGCTGCTCCGCATCTCATTGAAAAGCCGAAGAACAACAGAAGGCTACCAACCTTATCCATCGCGATTTTACTTACGACGTTAATTGCAGCCCTTATTATTTGGCAATCGAAAAAAGAGGGTCCGTTAAGTACTTTTGTTGATTCATTCCATACTGCAGGTGACGCAGCACTGTCCGAAAAGGGGTGGCGGATTACAGAAAGAGATACGACATGGTGGAGCAAGAAGGAAATAAAGGCGGGACATCTTACGCTTTTTACCATGATCGGCGATAATTGGCCAGGATTGAACATTAATATTCCCATCAGAAATCTTGTCGTCAGGGAGCTTGAGGAAAGTTGCTTCTCAGCAGAACTTCAGTTCAGCAATTTTTCCCCGCGAGAAAATTGGCAGCAAGCGGGAATGATTCTATCCGAAGACGAGGACTTTTCTGGCAAGCTCTTACGGATTTCGTTTTCTTATAACGATTTTTTCGGCGGTTACCCGAAGGATCCTGAAGTAATTATTCAGGGGTTATATTCTACTGAATCATCGGGCAAGGTTAAACCTGAGGAATTCGTTCACGAGCCGATTCTGACAATCGCTCCTGGATACGAAAGTATAGCCTATAGCAATTTTGCAAAGTCAGCCATCAAAATCGAGAAGAGGCAAAATCATTTTCGGATTCTCCACAACGCCGGACCGAGTGAAGGCTTTGCATTTAAGGAGGTAGCACGCGGAGAGTTCGATTTGAATCCGCGCTTTGTCGGACTTTTTGCCATTCAGGGCCTTGCGCCCGAAGAAGCAATTATCCCCGTTCACATTGATAGGTTTAGCATTACGGGATTAAAATGTGGAGAGTGACAAGGGCTGACTGAACTTCCATCCGGTAAGCGCTCCGATCCTGCGAGCGTCAGCTATCCAGCAATCACGTCTCAGATTGGTCCCGATACAATGCGATGCCAAGCTCCGTATTATTGAGCACTACCAGGTTACTAGTGTCTCCTAAAACATGATCGATTAGCCCGAACGTGCGACAAGAAGATTTGTGACGTCATCATTTATACCTAGCAACGAGAGGGAAACATTTTTTATATAGCTCAGCTTATTTGTATTGTCTTCAGAGAGGATAATTAGCTTTTATGGTAAAGCGCCTGGAGAAAACCAGGCAGGGAATACTACCCTTCGCCAAACACAAATTCTTTGCAAAAAATCTTAACGCGCAAATCCGATTTAATGTGAATGATCAAGGTAAGGTAGTTGGTCTTACTAACATCCAAGTTGGAAAGAAAACTGCACCCAGGGTGGATCGATATTCGCGTGCAGAGTCGTACATTAAGGTGACCCCTTTGATTGGCGCATCTAAACATCCTATCTTTATAAATCTATTTCAATGAATTTTTAATCATGAGCAAAAAAAAGAAGATAATCATCGGGGTGGTGACTTTCGTAGTATTACTTGCAATTGCCTTTGCCTATCTCAATTATCGCAACCGTACGTTAAGCCCTTCCGGAAAGGCTGAACTGACAGCAAATGGTCTCACCGTCTCAATACCTTATGCAAGACCCTCCGTTCGTGGGCGCGTGATTTTTGGTACTGAAGAACAGGATGCCCTTCAGCCCTATGGAAAATACTGGCGTCTTGGTGCAAATGAATCTACAGAGATCACTGTGAATAAAGATATATCTTTCAACGGGCAGCCGGTGAAGGCGGGTACCTATAGAATGTATGCTGTTCCCGGACCAGATTCGTTTGACATCGCTTTAAATTCAGAGCTTGGTAAATGGGGCGCTATGGAACCCGACTACGATCTGGACGTTTTGCATACAAGGGTCCCGGCAGAACACGTGAGTACTCCCGTTGAGCAGTACACCATCACAACGGTTGAAGCTGATGGCGGGATTAATGTGGTCTTCGAATTTTCGGATGTGAAATTCATTGTGCCGATAAAGCCGCAGTAAATCTTCACGCCAGGGGATGGATGATGCTTGATGGATACAACCGTCAAAATCTCTTTACGTCGATATCGATCTATGTAACGCCGTTGCTGGCATTTACAAATACACTTCTTCAACAAATTTTTGCCATTGCTGGTCAAACTCCGCCTCTGTGATCTCTAGAGATTTACTCATGTCACCATGGTTTTCAACTAACGTTCTTAAACCCTCATAACCCCACTTCCCGACAATGAACTCGCCGATAGTATAGCCCAGGGGATATATACGCTGCTGACTACCTTGCTCATTACTCAGCTCATTCATCGTAGGGTAGTTTCCAGCGACCATGTAAGGAAGGGTATTTGGATTAACAAATGAACCAGATTCGTATTGGGCAATGGCCTCCCATAACCACCGAGGATTATTGGCAAAGTCATTTGAAACAAACATCGTTACTGCATGAACGAACTCATGGACCGCGGTTCGCGGAACCTCTTTCTCAACATAGAATAGGCGCAATTCTTCCCTCCCGTTCAGATAGCCTGTAGCGAAGGGATACTTATTATTCATCGCCCGATCGAATTCCGCACGATCTGACCATATTGCAATCTTGATTTTCGGCAGCTCTGAAGTGCCGAAGTGCCCTACGATAGGTGAATAATTTTCCTCCACGGCTATAATTATCGGCAACACCTGATCTGGCGTGAGGCCGTCGTCATAGTGAAAGGTGAAATGCTCTGAGTGCTCCTTCGCTGGAAGGGAAAGTTCCATGAAGAAAGGATCTTCGTCTTTACAGCTCCCGGAAAATAGCAGCAAAAAAAGGAATAAAAATATTCCTAAAAAGGCTTGCATATTGCCACGGGCGCCGGTTAAATCATCTTCGAGATGGGGCTCATTGGATGGTATCATATTCTGTCTGTGCTACGGTGAGCAAGTTGTAAGATCAATATTCCCTCATTTTTCTCGCGCCGCCAACAATTTCGGTGACTATTGTCTCCAGAAGAATTGACTCATTAATCGTTTTTGTATGATGTTCAATACAAAGTAGGATTAGTCGTACATCGCCATCCCTCTGAAAATTTTTAAGGAACAATCTTTTTCCCTTTTCCAGATTGTAATGTTTTTTCCGGTATTTACACCTGACCAATCTCCGTTCCTAATCATAGCGATGTGGCTGGCGTATTCGACAACATACTCCCCCAAATTATCTATCCTGTCATTGCGAATGTCCAATTTTTCAAAAACAGGTAAGTGGGTTACGTGGTCTTTTAAAAATTCTGTCACCTCTTTTTTCCCTTGGTAGATGGGATGATTACTATAAACCAGCTTCGGAGATATCCACCTGATGGCTATAATTCCAAGCCATCGTGATAAGTAAAAGTTTGCCGTTTTTAAGTTTTCTCCCAAAAATTCTGATACTTGCCTTTCAGTTCGTATTCTTTGCCTGTACTCTTCAATTTCAATGAAATGGTAAACATCCCAAGCTCCTCCAATTGTGAACCGATATCGAGTAATTCTATTTTATCGATCTCATATTTTAGAATATCAAACCGCTCTAAAAAAGCCTTATAGTATGTTAATGCATTGTCCTTACCGACAATGGTTTTTTGAAACTCAGGCATTAGCCTGATATTTTCCAAAAAAAATCTTGAATCATCTCCGGTTTATTATCCTGAATACTTTTTAGATAGTCACCACTGAATTTATTTAAATATTCTACGCTCTTCGCATCTGCGTTCAAAGTGGGTTGAGCGAATACAGGGGAAATAGTCACATTAAGAAGTGCCATTACTACAAAAGTGAATTTTGTTTGTTGCATCTCGATATCCATTTTTCGAATAACAAAACTAGCTTCGTTGTCTTGAGTAACTGAGTAACTAGCAAATATTAAAGTGAAGTTTTTATACGTACAGCCGATCTAATATAAAATGGACAACAAATACTCTTTGATGTATCGTTGTAAGGACAAAGCCGGCTTTATGCGAGCGCATATCATATTGGAAGATAATTAAAAGTTCACAAACCTGTCGATGGCGACTAACCTGCGAAAAGTTTTGTGAACATCGCCAATTATTCTCCAGAGAAACTTTTATATTTGAATTATTAGAATTGTTATTAAATAATACCTGCAAATCTGCCAAACCTGCGCAGATGTAATCCGCCGCCAACTCTTGTGCGGTACAATTTTCACATGTATTATTTATATAACATTTATGAATCTCATCGACTCAGAAATAATTGATTTTTATAATCACAGCTCCGAGGAATCCAGGCTTACCGTTGGCCTTGGCCCCCTTGAATTTGAAAGAAACAAAGACCTCATCAGCCGTTATCTCCCTGATGGAAGAGGCGTGATCGCAGACGTAGGCGGCGGAACAGGCCATTATGCACGCTGGCTTAGCAATTTAGGACATGAGGTACATCTCATAGATCCTGTTGTTAGACATATCCAGCAAGCCCAAAAGCGTTCACGGAATTCAAGGACGGCATTTAAAGCATCTCTTGGAGAGGCCCGGTCATTACCTATCGCAAGCCGGTCTGTAGATTTAGTAATTCTGCATGGACCCCTGTATCATCTTCAGAATCACACCGACCGATTGTCTGCTATCCGCGAGGCAAGCCGGATCATAAAGCTTGACGGAATTATTCTAGGATTTGCAATCACTTATGCGGCTTCTACCCTGGCCACCCTTCATCAAGGACTGATTCAGGACAATAACATTTTTGCGATGTGCAGACAAGAGTTACAAAGTGGAGAACATTATCCTTCTGAAAACTTTCCAGGAATGTTGCCGAGCGCCTTCTTTCATCGGCCTTCTGAACTAACTAATGAATTTGCTCAAGCAGGCCTTTCTGCGCTCGAGCTCTTAGCGGTAGAAGGGATTGCTTGGGTGGACTATCGATATTTTGACAGTTGGGCATGTCCGCAAAAAAAGCACAGGCTATTAGAGCTTGTTAAGCTTACCGAGAACGATAGGGATCTCTTATGTCTAAGTCCACATATCATGATTGCTGCTGCATTAGATTACTCGATATCCAGACAAGTAGGTCGCTGAAACTTTAGTATTCAAAGGGGAATTTTCGTTCGCTATAACAGGACAAAGTGAAGCCTTCGAAACCTCGAATTGGAGGTCACAAAGTGTGACTTCCAATTCATTGATTGACAGAGGCTCCTTGGTTGGACTCACGACTATAAGTCCAATGACTTTAAGCCGATCAGGTGAATAACAGCTAGCTACTTTATTTGTCTGTCGTGTTCATTGGACGTTCCATAACGAGGATAAACTCATCGGCTATTTTATGATAAGGATAATCACAACAGTTAACACGGTTACCACTAACATTAAAGTCAAGACTGCGTCAGGCTCTACTGGAGACGAACCCAATATCAACCTGATAAAATCTTTAATAATTCTCATCGATTAAGGGTTTTGCCTCCTTCGGCAGCCCTCCCAGACTGCCGTCAACTGCCAACTTGATGTTCGCAATCTTACTCGTGGTACACAGGTTCTCAAGTTATAAAAAAGATAAAGCTAAGAGGTGCGTTTTCCACACTCGGAGCTAATTTTGTTCGTCTTTTCCTGAAATTTACCCCCCATGTTTCTTTTGGTCCCGCGGTCCGAACAGGTACACTCTTTGTGATCAATAAAAAAAAAGAGACCCAATGGAAAACAAGGATGAAAAAAAACCAGGTCCAAAGGACCGAGACTACGTAAACAAGTCTGAAAAACATGAAGTCACATATGAACCCAAACGTAAAAAGCCCGCTAAAAAGTTTGGTAGCGGAGCTGAGGGAAGCGATGATCCAGGCTTAAGAAAGTAAAGGATTTCTACACTGCGCCCTACACATATCGAGGAAACAGGCGGCAATGTGGGTTAATTTTTATTGCCATATCTTCCACCAGAACATATCATCATTGCCGGCATTAGGAAGCACGGTGATGCCAAAAGTTGGGTTCGGTGATCGGGTTAGCCCAACCGATTGAACAACGCCTTCCCGGTTTACTGCAACGCCATACGCGTTGTCGAATACAGCACCACCACCCTGTCTCAGCCATTGGAGTTGACCCTGCGAACTATACTTGAGAACAAGTGCTTTTGACCTCGTGGTGCCGCCGCGAAAACCTCGCCGTTAATTGTAATATCAATGTTAAAGTATCCACCTACATAAATGTTATTTGAAGCGTCAATAGCGATAGCGTTCCCGTTGGCATAATTGGATGCGCCAACAGAGCCCCACTTAACGCCTCCGTCAGCGCTGAGTTTTGTTAAAAAGATATTTTCATTCCCGAATGCATTCAGCGTTTGTCCCGGTAAATTAAGACTACTGCCAAAATATCCAGTTACGATAAGATCGCCGGCATGATCGTTTTTCACATCATAAATATTATTCCATCCTGTGCCTCCAAAATGCTTTGCCCAGATCAATTCTCCGTCGCTGGTAAGCTTTAGTAAAACGGCATCCAAATCTGTGGTAGACGGGGAATTGAATGTGCTTGCTCCAAAAACCATTTGTCCAAAAAAACCTCCGCCGAGGATAATGTTGCCTTCAGATGTCATTTCAATCGAGGTTCCACCGGACGACAACGAACTTTCAAAGCCCTTAAGAAAAATTTCAGACCCATCCGTCCCTTTCAACTTAGCGACAAAAATGCTCGATTGCTTCAAGCTGTTTATGCTAATAGCACCTACGGTTAAATCGCCGTTATAGGTTCCAACTATTATAGGATTGCCCTCGCTATCAGCAGTAACATCCGAAACGAGGGTATACTGACTACCAGTTGTTGAAAAAGTTTTTACCCACGTAAAATCACCTGTCGGGGTAACTTTAGCAAGAAAGGAACCCGCGTTGCTGGATAAAGATATATTGCCAAAAGATGGATTCGGAGAACATTGCCCTGCCACGAGGAGATCCCCCGAGTTATCCAAATCAATTGAATATGCTACATCGTCGTATGCACCGCCAGCAGTCCTAACCCATATTAATATGCCTTCGGGATCGTATTTCGCAATGAAAATATCGGCGGCTTGACCGGTCACTTTCTCATTATCAAAAAACGCTTCATTCTGAAAGAATCCTACAACATAGGTATTTCCTGAGGGATCAATAATGACATCATGCCCTGTGTCATACCCGGATCCTCCCGCCAATGCTGCTTCTTTGACGATCGTCACAACAGGTCCTAGAGCCTCAACTTCATTTACCTTGACGCTCACAGAACCTGTGGTTGCGCCCGACGGAACACGAGCTTTTATTTTGGTAGGGGTAGCAGAGATGATAGTGGCCTGGATTCCACTTATGTAGACTTTATCATTGGCAACAATGGGACTAAAACCAGAACCTGAAATGGTTATTTCCGCGCCGATTGGTACGACCGAGGGCATTACCTCATTGATCTTCGGCACGTACCTAAATAATTCAGTGCTAGTTAAATGTTGTCCATTGACTTTAACTTCCACGTTGCCAGTGACACCATCTATAGGAGCAATGATCGTTAGTGTGGTGGACGTCACAGCAGTCACGGTAGCAGGAATTCCCCCAATAGTCACCGCGTTGGCTGCAAGCGCACTACTGAAGCCCGATCCCGTAAGGGTCAAGGTTGCTCCCGCTTCACCGGAATGTGGTGTGAATGACGTGAACACTAATTTTGTCAGCACAGAAAAATCGTGGGAGGAAGTGGCCGATCTTCCGGAATTGTCAGAAACGACTATTCGGCCCGTTACTGCACCCTCGGCTACGATAATACGAAGCGATTGCTCAGTTGCACTTTTTATTTCAGCATTCACTCCACCAATTGTAACATGATTGTCCGAAGCGTTTGGACTAAAATTTTTTCCATCGATCTCTACCTCAGTTCCCGGGATGCCTGATGTTGGGGTGAAGTTGGTTATTGTTGATACCGGGACCTCTTCTTTTTCTTCGCATGCCCAATGGGTCAATGCGATAATTGAAAGAACAAAAATTTTTATACTGAGTTTAGAAATTTTAAAGAAGCGAATTACGGTAAGAGAGGGATATAATTTAAGCATTGCGAAAACGTTTGAGGGTTTAAATTAATATGATAAAAAGGTGTCATCCCCATTCGAATCGCGTAGAATACTTACCGGTGTAAGAAAACCACTCTGTTAAAATTATTTGCTTAGGCAATCGGCAACTTTATTAAAGCGAAGAGCCAATTCATTATCGAATTGGCTCTTTTTTTTACCTCGCACTACACCCCCTGATAAGCTCCTTCCAGCTCCGCCAAATTAAATTTTTTCATCTTCATGAATGCTTCAGTAACACGTTTAACACGTTTAGGATCCTTGTCGCTCAACATCTCTTCCATTCTTGATGGGTTAATCTGCCACGAAAGTCCAAACTTATCTTTTAGCCATCCACATTGCTCTGCATTCGGATCAGCTGAAAGCTTGCTCCAGTAGTAGTCAATTTCCTTTTGTGTGTCGCAGGTAACCAATAACGAAATTGCTTCATTGAAATGAAATTTATGGTCTCTGGCGCTATCCATTGCCGCGAGCCAGCAATTCTCAATCATAAAATCGGCATACATCAAAGTTCCTTCTTTATCGGGTTTTTGATCGGGTCCGTAACGATGTGCATCTCCCATTTTTGAATTTTTAAATACGTCAAGATAAAATTTGATCGCCTCTTCCGCACGACCGGCATTGTTATCTACATACATAACTGACGGAACAAGCGGGGGACGCGATGGTCCCTTAGGATCGGTTAGCGCCAATTGCCATGTCACTCCATACTTATCCTGGATCCATCCATAGCGTTCACTGAAAGGATATTTATCCAAAGCCATCATTACAGTGCCACCCTTTGACAGGCTTTCCCACACCGAGTCCAACTTTCGTCGCGCCTCCTTTTCTGGCGAATCCGCTCCTTTAAAAAACAACGGATCAAAATTCACTATGAATGAAATTGAAGGATTGAATTTAAACAACGGACCTGCGCTGATCGACATAAATTTTTGTCCCCAAACCTGGAAGGAGACTATGTCACAATCACCAGAAGGCGTGTCTTTGATGTTGGAAAGCTGGGTAATTTTTGAATCCGGAAATACGGAGGTGTAAAACTCTGCAGCTTCTTTCGCTTCCGTATTAAACCATAAATGCGGGATTATCTTTTGCATAGGATGTCGTTGTTTATCTAACCAAAGTTACCCGCTGAAAAGAGACCACATGCGGTGTGAAGGCGACATTTATGAGGGTATATTGCGCTCCCCGGATAACATTTAGCGCGCTATTGCATTAGATTATGATTTTTTCTTTGAACGCTCCGTAAACAATTTTTTGAACAGCATTGCTCGCAATGAAATCGTGCGGGAAACCGAGCTGGATGGAGCTATTGTCGTCGAGTCTTTTTAAATGAACATCACTGAGTTCTGTTCGAACGCAGACCAGGTTGTCCTGCAACTGTTCAACTTTTCTGGCGCCTATTATTGGAATAATAAACCCTTTGCGAAGTATCCACGCCAACGCAACGTTGGAGGAGGAAACACCTAATTCCGAAGCAATGTCATTCACAGAGCCTGCAATGCTCAGATTGCGTGTGTTTAATTTGGGATTGTTTTTTAATCTTCCGCTTTCCTCTGCCGGGCTTGATGCCTAACTGTACTTGCCGCTTAACAACCCTCCCGCTAGAGGCGACCACGCCAAAACGGTTAGCTTTTCCTCCTTCGCCATTGAGATCAGCTCTCTTTCAGCCGTCCTTTCGAGCAAATTATATTCTACCTGAATGGCGTTGAACCTCGTCCAGTTCCTGCTTTCCGCCAATGCATTTGCATTGGCGACAACCCACGCAGGCGTGTCTGAAATACCAGTATACAATTTTGCCAGCCCTCACTAAACTAATTCGCTGGCAACTTTTTCTGCTGATAAGCTGACCATAAACTGGCACCCATAAGAGGGAAAGTGAGCAATCATATTCGCTTGAAATCTTTCCTTGCTTTCTTCATTGAAAATGCCGCTTCCGTTAGTTGCTTTTAATATTTCGGAAGTATAGATCTGAAAATACTCCTTTTGAGTCTGGAGCGCTGCAAACTCGCATTCCTTCCCATGGCCGATATAATACGTCCTATACCCTTTCAGTTGCGCACTATGCCTTTCGAGATTAGCAAGCCATCTCAAAATGCTGCCATCCGCCATGTACGTATGGTTGTTGTGATAAATAAAATCTCCAAGAAAGGCTACAGGATTTTCGCCTTCCAATAGCCATATCGAATTGGCCTCGCAATCCCCACCGCTACCAAGGTCCAGTACCGTAAACGTTAACCCTCCCACGCTAACCACCTCCTGATCGACAACGATCACATTAGGATGAACCCATTCAGGTACCCATTCTTCGCCAAACATACCGGCCCATTGCTCATGCTTTGACCGCTCAGTGTCTTCCATTAACTTCTTTACAGAGGCTAAGGCATAAATAGGCACCTCGTTGGACCTGGCAATGTTATATGTACCCGCGACATGGTCAGGGTGCCCATGCGTTAGAATAATTCCGGCCAATGGCTTGCCCAATTACTGATTTGCTGATTCAATGCCTTGCTATCACTCATGGTTAGTGTGGTGTCTACAAGAACAACGGATGACTCTGATTCTACGATAAATGCATTCACGCGAAGCATTGGCTCCTGTGACGTGTAGGTGTGAATAATGTGTTTCATTTTATTAGTTTTGTATTTACTATACTTTTTACAGTCGCAAAGTATAGCAGGCTAAGTGTTCGTACAATAACTGTCAAGATTGACAGGTTAAAGAATTGCAATGATTATTAAGGGAGAAGAATTTGTATTCCACTTAAATGACAAACAATACCACTGTGCCATGGACATTACCATGGATTTCATCGGGGGCAAGTGGAAGTCAGTAGTGTTATGGTACCTGATAAATAAAACTCTTCGTTTCACGGAAATAAAAAAAAGAATTCCGGATATGACGGAAAAGATGCTTTCTATTCAACTAAAAGCGTTGGAAATTGACGGCTTAATAAAGCGAGAAGTATCAGGAACTAAAGCTCCATTCAAGGTAGAATACTCTTTAACGGAATTTGGTAAAACAATCATTCCGGTATTGAAGGGTATAGCAAAATGGGGAAGGGATCTGGGTACAAGCAAGGGAAAAATGGTGAGTAAAAGCCGACACAAATCCATTGCAAAATAATATCATATGAAAAAGGTGATCCTATCATTCGCGTTAACAATCTGTTTTTCTTCGATTCAAGCGCAGGCTATTCAGCCAAACTACGACGAGACAAAAGTTCCTAAATATGTCCTGCCGGATGTTTTGAAAACAACAGAAGGCAAATCAATTGTTAACAAAATCGAATGGGAACGATCCAGACGCGGTGAAATCCTGAAACTATTCGAAGACAATATTTATGGCGAAATGCCGAAGCTATACGATAGCATAAGGTACACGATCATTAACGAGGATAAGGCGAGTCTGGATGGAATGGGCCATTTGAAAGAGGTTGTGATAGAAGTTTTCAATCAGAGAAAGTCTGTAAAAATAAACCTTGTATTGATTGTTCCGAACAATGTTGTTAAGCCAGTTCCTGCATTTGTATTAATCAACAATCGCGGTAAAGAGACGATGGATCCGACACGGAAAACAAAAAGCGAATTCTGGCCGGCAGAAGTAGTGGTTGCCGCTGGATATGCTATCGCGGCATTCCATGTTGACGACGTCGCACCTGACAATAAGGATCGGTTCATGAATGGTGTGCTTCAATTATATCCGGAGCAGTTAAACGCAGATAACGGAATGCGGGCTATTGGTGCGTGGGCATGGGGCGCCAGCCGCGTAATGGATTTTTTCGAGCAGGATTCGTTGATCGACAGGAAAAGGGTTGTGGTCGTTGGGCATTCGCGTGGTGGTAAAGCATCGCTGTGGGCGGCAGCGCAGGATGAGCGATTTGCAATGTGCGTCACAAATTGTTCCGGCAATACTGGTGCAGCATTGGCACGTCGACAATTTGGCGAAAGGATCGCCGTGATCAATACAGCTTTCCCGCATTGGTTTAATAAAAAATACAAAACGTTCAATGGCAAAGAAAGCCTGCTCCCTGTAGATCAGCACATGTTGATATCATTGATCGCACCACGACCGTTGTATGCAACCAATGCGTCCGAAGATCTGTGGGCTGACCCAAAGGGGACATTTCTTTCCTTAAAAAATGCAGAGTCCGTTTTCTTACTGTATGGGCTAAAGTCCGCACTCCCGAAATTGCCACCCGGGTTCGACAGTCCTATTATTCGATCACCGATCGCTTACCACAACAGAACAGGCAAACACGACCTTACGGTATATGATTGGAGGAGCTTTATAAAGTTTGCTGATTTCCATTTCAGAAAGGTGCGTTAATCCACCAGGCAAGGAAGCCCGCAAGCATGTTCAAAAAAATGTACCTTACTGCTGCCGGTCTAACCAAGGTAGATTTGAATTACGCTACAAGGCCGCAATAAATCCTATGGAATCGACAACGAAATTACCAATCTATACCAAACTTGCCCAAATCATCGTAGGACTGATCGGGTTTTTCTTCATCCTTTATATCGGTCAGGAAATTATAGTTCCGATCACGTTCGCAATCATCATTGCGATCCTACTAAATCCGGTGGTAAACTTCCTGGTTCGAAAGGGCGTTAATCGGGTGCTCGCAATTTCAATTGCTTTGATAGGCGTTAGTGCAATAGCCGTTGGCATCGGATTTTTTATCGGCTCGCAGCTTGCGCATTTCAGTGACACACTTCCGCAGTTCAAAGAGAAATTCGGTGTTCTTCAAAAGGATGCTATAGATTGGGTATCAGAGACATTCAATGTCAGTAAAACTAAAATTCAAGCCTGGATCACAGACACAAAAAAAGGATTGGGAAAGTCCGGAATCATTGGAAAGACGCTTAGCGCGCTGACAAGCTTATTGGTCCTGATCATCCTGCCGGTCTATACCTTCTTGATTCTCTATTACAAACCCAGGATTTTAGAATTTATCGAGAGACTTTTCAAAAAGGATAAGCATGACGTTGTTGAGGAAGTATTGAAAGAGACTAAAACGCTCATTCAAAGCTATCTCGTTGGTTTAAGTATCGAGGCTGTAATTGTTGCTACCCTGAATTCGGTCGCCCTATTAATCATTGGTGTTCAATACGCTATACTCCTGGGAATTATCGGAGCATTGCTAAATTTGATACCGTACCTTGGGGGCTTAATCGCCATTACGTTACCAATGTTGGTTGCGCTGGCAACCGGAGAGCCAATAGACGTTTTATGGGTATTGATCGCTTACATCGTAGTTCAATTACTAGATAATAATTTTCTTGTCCCGAAAATCGTTGCGTCAAAAGTTCGATTAAACGCGCTGATATCAATCATTGTCGTGCTGATTGGAAATGCGCTTTGGGGAATTTCCGGAATGTTTTTGTCTATTCCGATAACGGCAATACTTAAAGTAATATTTGACAGGATTGAATCGTTGAAGCCCTTCGGCTTCCTTTTAGGAGACGAAGAATCAGCCGGAGCCGGCTTAAATTTTCGTAGTCGGAAGAGGAAGTAACCTCCGCGCGATCATCATGATAGCATCGCCTTCAAATGTATCACTTTGTACCATAACGGGATAAGGCCGATTGATACGCCGATAAATATGGCAACCCTGATGTAATTTAGTGTCCTCCATAATGTAATTCTTTCAACCAACCCCACCGGCGCAACTGACTCATCGGAGAAAATTTTCTGGAACGCTATAATGTTCGGAGCGAAATACACCAGCGTCCATACTCTTACAGCAAAATGAACCGCGAACAAAATTAAAATCCAGTTGCGGACTGGTTCAATTCTCCAGCAAAAGTATATGGCGATAAGAAATGTGACTTCATGGATGCTGTGAAAGGTTATCCAGAAAGCTTTAAGGTTAATTCCGTATTTGCCACTAATTAAAGAAAAGGATTCAGGCGGATTGGCTGACCATCGTGGAACAATTGCGGCAGTTTCAAATATTTGCGCACCATTCAGCAGAAAATAGATCAACGTGGTGGCCAATAACCACACTTCGGCTTTTGCGACATCCTGAAAGCTTGTTGTATTCATACAATTAATCTTTCAAATTTTTTAAAGCGTCGTTCATTACAACTACCGCTTCTTCCATGTATCTCCTAATGAGCGTTATTTCATTGTCGGAATAGGTCATTAACAGCTTCATGGTCTTTTGCTGCAGATCTTTAAATATTGGTGTCATTAATTTCAGCACCGCTGCTGAATCAGCGATGATGTATACCTTACGCCTGTCTTCATTGTCGTATTCGCGTCGAGCCAGTTTTTTCTCCTCCAGCCTGTCGATCAGACCGGTGATTGCACCGCCGGTAAGTCCTGTCAACTGTGCTAGCGCTCCCGCCGTCATAGGTCCCTTCTCCATCATCAAACCTAAATATTTGTGATCCGTTCCTGAAAGTCCGGCGCGGCGCGCTATCGCTTCATGCATCAGCATGCTCATATCGGAATATCTCCTGCTTGCTGTGCGAAATTCCTCTAATTGACTCATGTTATAAATATATTACAATCTAAATGTTTTATCAAGTAAAACATTTAGATTGTAATATATGGCTGCAGAAGTTTTAAACATTCATGCCACGAATGTTGTTATACATGTTTTAATAAAGTGTTATTCCCCCTGGAATTCTTTAAGTGAAGTTGGTTTTGTGTGTCGTTTTATTTTTGGGAAAGTCCCGCCTAACTAGCGGGACTTTTACCTATTTACAATTATGCGTTAGAATACATTAATTTAAGATTTTGATGCTGGGGCGGAAACATGATCAGCTTGGAAAGGCATCACTGATCGCAGGAGGAGCGACCGGGTTTACGGGGACAATTTTAATGATCGACGCATTTCGCTTTTAAGGCATTGCGTCCGGAAAAAAATCTGACAGGCGCCGTAGGCCAGTTTTTCAAATCAGCGTTCGTGCAGTCCAACCGGGGAGCGATTGGTGCCAGGCTTCAACAACCGGATGCATGCTTTCACTCCCATTACAACACCAACAGAAACAAGTCCAACCGAAAGTCCGGCAACGAATTCTCTTAGGATAGTTGGCAGGTTGGGCAGGACGTGATGCAAGAAAGCAAGATTATGCAGGAAAATTTCGCCTGAGACCAGTAGCAAGGCAATCGTGCCCACCACGCGGAGGATCTTGATGATCATCGGCAGCGTCCACACCAACGCATGCCCTACTGCTGCAAGTGGTCCTTTTTCACGCGAACGCTTCAAGAGCTTATACCCCCAGTCGTCGAGGCGCACAATGACCGCAACAATTCCGTACACCCCTACCGTTGCAATCAGCGCCACTGCGGACACCGTCATTATCCGAATTGGCAAGGCCTGAGTGAGTACCGTGCCCAAGGCGATGATGACGATTTCTACTGAAAGTACAAAGTCCGTGGTAACGGCAGACCTGATCCTCGCCTTTTCATCGGGCGGATTTTTCTCAACCTTTTCAACAGCTGATTGGTGCTTTTTCCCCAGTCGGTGGGTAACGAACTCGACAATGCTCTCAACGCCCTCATAGGCCAGGTAACAACCTCCTGCGATAAGAATAATTGTTATTGCAATCGGCCAGAACGTCGAAAGAAGTAGGGCGACGGGAATGATGATCAGTTTGTTGAGAAAAGACCCCTTTGTGATCTTCCACAACACCGGCAATTCCCTATTCTCCAGAAATCCGGTTGCTTTCTCCGCATTGACTGCAAGGTCATCGCCCAATATCCCGGCCGTTTTGCGCGTCGCGATCTTGCTAGCCAACGCCACATCATCCATCAACGCCGCCACATCGTCGAAAACTGCAAAAATCCCTGCTGCCATCCTTTTAATTTTAACCCCGAACGAAGTAGCCTTTGCGACACCGTTCATCATTTAACTTCTTCACAATCCCTGCCGCCATCCAAAGGCCATCACTTGCTTACGCCATGACGGCGACCATTTCCAAAGCCTGGCTACCTAGCCGATCGTCACCCGTAATCTCCAGTTCCGCACCCACATCTGCAGGTCTGCGACTTTTTGAAAACAGTTTCCATGCCATATTTGCACGAACAGTAACCAACGCGTTGGGGGTGCGTGTAACTTCTTTGGCCGCTTTCCATTCCCTTTCATCCCGGACGATGTTCCATTGCCCTCCACCTTCGCCCGTGACCTTTACGGAAACAGTTGTACCAACTTCTGCTTCTACATTTTTGAATGTAAAGGGTAGCGCGTACATCAGCGTATCAAGGAATGGATAATACAGTTCCCTTGTCATGATTCCTGGTTTTCCAACCGCGTCGCGGATTTGTTGCTGATGTAGAAATTTCTCTGTGTACTCCCGTGCAATGTGAAACCAGTTCGTTGACGTTTTTTGCCCGGCCCATGCGACAGAAAAAATTGCATTTGCAAAAGGATCCAGCGATTGAAGGTGCGCGCTATATTCCTTACCAGTTGACTCGAGCAATGAAATGAGAACATGGGGACTCACCCGTCGCGCGGCATTGGTCCAGGAAAGGTTAAGATCATTCAGATATGCGACCAGCTGATCATATGAACCAATGTCGCTGGGATGTTCACCGAAGTAACGGTCCCGGGAAGTCGACAGGCCCCTGAGGTTACCGTCAAGCAGGTGCGCTGCGACATCTTTCACTTTCCAAAGTCGTGCAACCGTCTGTGCATGCCAATGCTCGGGGGTGAGAGATGATAAAAGTTCAACAAGCATCCGGTCGAGCACTGGAAATAAATGCAGTGTTTCTATCGCAATTTGTTTTTCCATGGAGGCTGCAATTTACTACAACCAAACTAATTCGATGATAACGAGCCAACGCTTTTGAGGATAGTGAGGGAAGGCCTTATCGATCAACGTATTTTAACAAAGGAACCTCCCTAGAAGCCAATATTGCATTTTCTATTCATCAAAATCTATTAATACAAACTGAACACCAGCGTGTCATTGACGGAATACACAATGCAATTGCTGAACGGGGCCTTCCTCTTGTTAAAATGAAAGTTATTTTAAATTATAATGCAGGTAAGGAACCTGAAGGTTAAGAATTGCCTTTCCCGGGTATTCGGTTTTAGGTGTCTAAAAGGATCTGCTTATTAATTTTTCGTAACTTTTAGACAAACGCATTTCTATCATGTTCCGAAATTATATATTGACTGCTTCGCGTATTCTATCTAAGAACAAGACAACTTCTCTCATAAGCATCTTTGGGCTTGTTGTTGCTATTACCGCATCGGTATTAATCGGACTCTATGTTTTCGATGAGTTGAATTTTGATCAGCACTTCTCCAATAAACACAGAATTTACCGGGCTGTTACGTCGACTCATAAAGGCAACGAGCTTAGTATATCAGCTAAAACCTCCGGAAACGTTGCCTCAGCACTCATGTCGGAATTTCCCGAGGTCACTTACGCGAGCCGCATTCTCTCTGAAGATGAAGGGTTTATTTTTTCGAACGGCGCAGCATTCAAAGAAAAATTGCTGTTTACTGATTCAAACTTCTTAAATGTCTTCCCTCTACATCTACTCGTTGGGAATAAGCGTAAATGCCTTACCGATCCGTCGTCAATTTTACTTTCAAAATCCTTCGCTTTGAAATTATATGGTGATCGATGGAAGAGTGCAAATATCCTGGGCAGCACAATATTGATAGATGGAACGGTGCCTATGAACGTGACCGGTGTTTTTGAGGATTTTCCAGTCCTTTCCCATTTTTCGACAAATCTCCTTGCTTCCGTTCCTTTTGGAGAAGAAAAGTGGATGTCTGACGATAGCCAGGTATATACGTATTTGCTAGTTGCCAATCATACAAACTTTGACAATCTGCATGCAAAGGTAATGAGTGCCGCAGCTAAATTTTTTCCAGGAGAGAAGTCGGAAAGGTCGCAGATTGTTCTGCAATCATTATCAGATGTTCATCTAAACGTCGGTTTTGTTGATGAAAACGCACGGACATCAAACGTAAAGAATATTTACGCGCTGGTTGGTGTTGGCATTCTATTGATAATAATATCTGTTGTGAACTTTGTAAACCTGTTTGTTGTGAGCGCTGTAACACGCATTAGGGAGATGGGAATAAGACGCGCCATTGGAGCACATTTCAATCAGCTGCGAGTGCAATTTTTAACTGAGGCTTCGATACTCGTTTTTCTAGCAGTCAGTATTTCTCTGATCATAATAGTTTTATGGCTGCCCACGATAAACCGCATGATGGATAAAAACTTCACCGTTCTCCAATTACTTGATTTCAGAATTCTCACCATACTGACAATGGCGCTATTCGGTGTTCCTATCATTGCAAGCGCTTATCCCATATTCTATTTATCGAGAATCGGGACAATAGAGGCCTTAGCCGGGCAACGTCATGACAACCGTTCAGGTGTTATCGGTTGGCGGAGAGGGCTGCTTGCGGTACAACTGTCAATTTGCAGCATCATGATTACCCTCAGTATAGTAGCCTGGAGGCAATCAAACTTCATTATGAGCAAGTCCGTCGGATTTGAGAAAGAGAATATACTGATCTTGTCGAATCCATATATGCTTGGCAAAATTGATAAAATATTGCATCTGAGAGAAGAGCTTTCAAGAGTAGAAGGAGTAGAGAATATTACAATCACCGGATACACGCCTTCTCAAAATCGGTGGGGAACGCAGCATCTGACGTTTCCTGAACAAAATGAGAATAGCCCATTTTCCACACAAGCGAATTGGCTGATGGTTGACGAAAACTTTCTGGCGACCCTTGGCATAAATCTTTTTGAAGGGCGAAATTTTATGGGAGACCATGTTCGGGATGGCGCATCCGTCATCATAAATGAAACGGCCGCACGGAGGTTCGGTCTGCTGGGAAATGGGACGGCTGTTGGACATCAATTGTCGATTCGGCCAGAAGGGGAGCGCGCTTTGCGGCTTTATAATGTGATCGGTGTTGTGAAGGATTTTAATTTTTCATCTTTATATGAGCCGGTCAAACCGATTGTAATGAAATTGGGGTATCATAGATTTGAGATGGCACTGCGTATGTCACCTGGTGATAAGAAATCAAAGACGATTCTTGGCATAGAACGGGTTTGGGAGAAGCACTTGCCGATTGTTCCCTTTGAGTATGCGCACATGAAAACACGTTTTGACGAACAACACCGTGTTGATATTATTCAAAGCAACCTTTTTTCCATTATTTGCTTTGCTATAATTTTGATGTCATCCTTTGGACTGTTTACAATGAGCACCCACACCGTAATTAACAGATCAAAAGAAATTGGGATCAGAAAGGTGCTCGGCGCCTCAGCGTATGGGATCTCAATTCTAATCGGTCGTGAATTTTTTCTTCTCGTCGTGACCGCGTTTTTACTTACCGTACCAATCGCGTGGAAATTCTGTTCGATTTGGCTTGAGCATTTTGCGTATAGAATCGAGATCTCGTGGACCACATTTCTCATTTCCTTTATTGCTGTCGCAGGCATGGGAGTTACCTCCTTAGGCTATGCGCTTACTATGGCTTTTATCATGAGGCCGGTAACCTCATTACGGGGAAATTAAGGTTTGCACCCGTTGTTTAACCGTCAATGGTGGTTCTGGTTCGAAAGTTTCAACGTCACAGTCCTAATTTGTCCATCAACGGTTTTTCGTATTGACTGTCCTCTGCGGGATAGCGTAACACGTGTTCAAATTTTCCCGACTGCTTCGCCAATGACCAAATCAAACTTTCGCCTGCTGGCACGGTGCCTGGCGTCTGGTCGTAAATTTTATCCTGATAAGCCTTGTCTGTGTCGATCACATTCCAACCATTGACCTCAAAATATTCAATCAAATCACCTAAGAACAAGGCCGCCGCCAAATTATGATGCAAAAGCAGCACATGATGAATGCGCCTGTTGGTTAGTTGATATGCTATCGAATCATAAAATAACGCCCGATTGAACAAATGGTCTTTGTAATAATTTTTAAACCCGGAAATGTCAGCCCGGGGGTCTTCCTTAAGTCGCTTGACTAATCTGCTATTGATATACCAATCAGAGGCGTCACTAAATATGAGAATGCGCAATTTTTTGCCACAGCGTGTTGTCGACTTTTGCCTATAGGTTAGCCTATTCGCTCTTCAAATTCCGAGCGGGGTTTTCTGCGGCGGCTGCGAAGGTCTGGAGCAACATCATTACCAGGCAAATACAAACAAGACTACTAAAACAAAGAAGGGGATTAAGCACGCCAACGCTCGTCCTATTCGCGAAATTCGTCAGGAACATTTCTCCAGCGAGATAGGATATCGGGAGCGCTATGCAGCCCGATACAAGCAATAACTTCACGAAGCCCTTCGATAGGAGCAGCATGATCTGGTGTGCGTTTGCGCCGATCACTTTTCGGATGCTGATCTCTTTTTTTCTAGTCTCCGCCGTATAGGTTAACAAACCAAGAAGGCCTAATAAAGCAATAGAGATTGCCATAAAAGACAGAAAGGCAAGGACGCCGATCGATCCCATGTCGGCATAACGTTCATCATGCTCATCCTGCAGCCACACATAAGTGAACGGTGTATCAGGACAAACACGTTTCCAGATTTTTTCAAGCCTTGCCTGTGTTTCTGATCGCTCAGGCATGTGGACCGCTACCTGTAGGGCCCTGAAATGGCCCGCCTCATGTCGTAGCAGCAACGGTCTGAATGAAAGACCGACTCCTTCGCTGTAAAAATCTTTAATCACACCAATGACTGTTACGGGTATAGAATCGGCCAGCAAGATGGTGTTACCAACGGCTTCCGCAGGCGTACTGAAACCAAGAACTTCGGCAGCCTTTTGATTTAGGATAATCTGATGCTCCCTTGTTGGAGACTGCTCCGAAAAGTTTCTTCCACTGACGAGTGATAGTTGAGATACGTCCAACGCGTGGCCATCGACAAAGAAAAAATTTATATTCAAAGGTTGAGAAGCCATTGAGCGTGTGCGCACGGCAACTGATCCCGTCGGATAACGCCCAAAATTTCCAGACACTGCTGCAACGCTTTCAACGCCTACTTCCCTGGAGATCTCACCCATTAAAGCGTTGTATGATTTGTTTTCAATCGGGATGCTGATTATGCCCTCCATCCGAAACCCCGGATCGAGGTCTGACATGTATGAAAATTGAGATTGAAATGTTACCATAAAAATTACAACAATAAGACTGATAACAAACTGAAATACGATTAAAGCTTTGCGGGGCGTAAGGCCAATGACAATCTTTTCTGTCATCACGTTCCTTAGCATTTTCAATGGTTTCAACGATGAAAGTATCCATGCTGGCACCGCACCGGCCATGGCGCCAACCAGTGCAGTAAACAAAACAATGCAGATGATGGTGGCTACATCAAAGTCAGACAGTTGCACTCCCCAAAATAGTTGAACTTCAATTAGAACACTCAATATAATCTGCGCAAAGAATAAGGACATGAATGCCACCATCATTGCCTCAATGATATACTGGGTAAAGACCTGATGCCGTTTCGCTCCCACAACTTTCCGTAAACCAATCTCTTTCGTTCTCGAGAATGCCCGTGCGATGGAAAGGTTGGTATAGTTAAAGCACGCCGCGAACACGATGATAAATCCTATTCCGACCTCTCCTAAGAGTTTACCCCAAGTCATGCCAGAACCAATCTCATTGTATACATCATCCCATGAAGGTGTGATTGACGACAAACGTTGCGGAAGAAATGTTAGTGAACCCGATTGTGAGTCATTGTTGATGGCCTTTGCAATAAATGACAACTTATCTTCAAGGTTTGATGTTTTAGATGTCTGTTTCAATAGCACGTAAGTGTACGCAGACTCAAATGACTGCCATGATTCGAGACGACCTGGCAACTTGCCCTGCTTCTCCAGGCTGGCTATACCAGACTCAGCAACCAGAATATCATAGTTAATATGGGATTCGTATTTCGGTTCCTGGAGAACGCCTGTGACTTTAAACGCACCAAGGTTTTCAAGCACGATTATTTTATTTAACGCGTTATCATCGCCAAAGAACTTGCTGGCTGTTGAGGCACTCAACACGACATCATTTGGATTTTTCAACGCGGTGTTTAAGTCACCGTGCTTTAACCTAAAACCAAAAAGTTTAAGGAAAGAGGGGCCGGTAAAGGCGCCCCGAATTGGAATTACTTTATTCGCAACCGAAGCGTCCTCTTTGATTGCAGGATAGATCCTTACGGAATTTTCAAACAACATCTTGTCATCAGAAAAAGATTCTATCAGTGGTAGCGGTGAGCTCGCCAACGTCCACTCTTTACCATCATTTGTTTTAATCCTGGAAATAATGCGGTAGATGCGGTCGCCGTTCTCATGAAAACTATCAATGCGAAGGATGCTTATCACGTGGACAAGTATGACCATTCCCAGTGCAAGCGCAAGTGAAAGCCCAAAGACATTAATGGCGGAGAACAATTTGTTCTTGGTTAGCGTCCGCCAGGCTACCATGATATAGTTCCTAAGCATGATGTCTTGATTTGTTGTTGCTTATCAAATTTAAATCCAGATCCGAAAAGTCCAGTGGCGCGCCAATATTCCCGGCGCCCTTTTCGATTTCGCAAAAGATTGTCCGCAGACGGACGACGTAAAAGTGACTACAATTGATGAGTTTATACTGATATCATAATGACCGCCCTCGTCGTCCTGTATAAGAAAGCCGGAACAAGAGTGGATGAGAGATGATATCCTTACTTAAGTTCCAGGGAGATTACCGAAAATGGAGGAACAGTCAATGTGACCTCTCCATTCTTAACGGTGACTTTATTGAATGTAGCAGGTTTGATTTTCTCTGGATCCTTGAAAGTGTTATGATCCTGAAGTGCCCCGGATGTTAGTATCCTTCCTGTGGCTGTTTTATATACTGATCCAAAGAATGCGAGCGAAATATTTTGCGATTTGACTGGATCAATATTGACGAGCGTTACGTGAGTCAAATTGGCGGCATCAACCGATGCAGAGATGGATACGGCCGGTAATTTTTCTTCTTTAAAAACATAATCGTTTGTTGTGATGGTGATAGGAAGCAAGGTCGCATCCTGATGCACGTTGTACATTTCCATTACATGAAACGTCGGCGTGAGCAGCATCTTCTCTTCATCCGTCAAAATTACCGATTGAAGGACGTTAATGGTTTGGGCCAGATTGGCGATTCGTACGCGATCCGCATGGTTATTAAATATATTGAGGGTAAGGCCTGCAATCATCGCATCGCGCATGGTGTTTTGCTGATACAGAAATCCTGGATTTGTGCCGGGCTCGACGTCGTACCATCCGCCCCACTCATCCACTACAAGCGCTACCTTTTTCTGTGGATCGTACTTGTCCATAATTGTAGAATGGCGGCTTACCAGCTCTTCCATACGAAGTGCTGCTTTCATACTCTTAAAATAAATTTCTTCTGAGAATTCCACCGACGGTCCTTTTTTCGACCAATCGATGACAGCATAATGGTGAAGTGCGACACCATCGAGGATAGAGTGTGGTATGTCGCGCATCAGCACCTCGGTCCAGTGGTAATCGTCTCCGTTTGCACCCGATGCTATTCGAAACATATCCTTGCTTCCTTTCATAAAGGTCGCATACTGGCGATAGATATTCGCGTAGTATTCGGGCACCATGTTTCCTCCACAACCCCAGGCTTCATTTCCGACACCCCACAATTTTACATTCCAGGGTTTCTCTCTACCATTCTTGGCGCGAAGCGATGACATCGGGCTCGATCCGTCGAAGCTGACATACTGAACCCAATCTGTAAATTCGGCTACCGTTCCGCTTCCGACATTGCCGGCAAGGTATGGATCAGCACCAATAAGTTCGCACATGTCGAGGAAATCATGTGTACCGAAACTGTTATCTTCCGTTACGCCGCTCCACCACACATTCACCATTTTAGGACGATCAGCTTTCGGTCCTATGCCATCCTTCCAGTGATAAGTGTCCGCGAAACACCCGCCAGGCCACCGAAGATTCGGGACTTTAAGTTTTTTTAACGCCTCGACCACATCCTTTCGGATTCCATTTACATGTGGGACCTTCTTGTTGCTCTCACCTACATAAAAGCCGCCATAAATGCATCGGCCCAAATGTTCGGCGAAATGGCCATAGATGTGTTTGCTGATTTTTGTCTTGTTATCTGTTGAACGAACAGATATATGGTTGACGGTTTGCGCGGTCACAGAAGATCCGATTAGCATTAAAACGCTTGCGATTACTGACTTGTTAATGACTGCCATTGTAATATTTAGTTTAATCTTTTTATGCATGTTTCAATGTATTTCTCTACTGTGGCAATTCTGGGAAGTAGAAAATGACGAAACATCATCATGCAATAGAGGAAAGGCACAAGTGTAAAAAAAACAGTTATTAATTCAAACGATTTCGGGAAACAATACTTGCTAGGACAGTTATGTGGTACCCGCCCATCGACTATGGCGGCGCTCTAAGAGATGGTGTAATTGCGACAAAAACGAGCGTGTGAAATTTCGATGATTATAAGCTCAAATCTCCAACATAGAAACCATTTTAAACGCAACGGTGTTGCAATGAGAAATTTGAAGGTTAACTTGCCATCAATTGATTTAGCGGATGCAATGTGTATTTATCTGTTGCAAAAAGTACAACCGTATACTTAAAGAGTATGAAAGAAAATGAATATGAAATAATCATCATAGGCGGAAGTTACTCCGGACTTTCGGCTGCAATGGCGCTGGGACGTTCTTTAAGGAGAACGCTTATTATAGATAACGGGGCACCCTGTAACCAGCAAACACCACATTCGCATAACTTTCTCACGCAGGATGGGAAAACACCTACCGAAATTTCAACCTTAGGAAGGCAACAGGTAGAACAATATCAAACGGTGGCATTCTTAGACGATTGGGCAGCTACAAGCGAAATGACAGGTGCCGGTTTCGCAATCACAACCCAGTCGGGGAAAGTTTTTTCAAGTAGCAAATTGATAGTCGCGTCCGGAATAAAAGATCAAAAGCCTGCTATTCACGGATTTTCTGAATGTTGGGGCATATCGGTTGTCCATTGCCCCTACTGTCATGGTTACGAATTCCGTGGCCAAAAGACCGCCATTTTTGCGAACGGCGAAAGAGCGTTTCACCTTTCCGGTTTGGTAAATAATCTTACCTCCGACCTGACAATTTTAACAAATGGAAAGGCAGATTTTACTGCTGACCAATTGAACAATCTTCGATACCGCAATATTCAAGTGACCGAGACCGCGATAACGGAATTTAAACACGAGAAGGGTCACGTGAAGAGTGTCATTCTAAATGATGGAAAAATTAAAGAGTTCAGCGCTGTTTACGCAGCAATTCCGTTTGTGCAACATTCTGATATCCCACGTTCGTTAGGCTGCGAACTTACCCCACAAGGGCATATCAAAATAGACGCTACTTATCACACAACGGTTCCAGGCATTTTTGCTTGTGGAGACAACTCATCTCCATTGCGTTCCGTTGCAAATGCTGTCGCAGCGGGAAACTACGTCGGTGCCGTTGTGAATAAAGAATTAACGACCGAACAGTTTCAACTGCCTGAATGATCAAATATGCTTTCCTAAACTAACTGCTAAATCAAAACAGCGTACAAATGAATTCACTTAATCTGGTTTTTTCAACGATGTTGTATCTGCCTGCTGCGTAAGCGAATCATCCACCGATTGTGAATTATCTGGTGCAGCACCAACGCCCGGCCCTTCCTCGGTTGGAGTAGATGTTTCTGATTGTGTTCTGTCATCGTTTTTTGGAGTACAAGCCGCAAAACAACAAATGGAAAAGGCTATTGTTAGAAATCGTAAAGTCTTCATAATTTTTAAAGTTTAGGGACACATGCCGTTA
The DNA here is from genome assembly GCA_037720155.1 of Chryseolinea sp. Classification (GTDB taxonomy): domain Bacteria; phylum Bacteroidota; class Bacteroidia; order Cytophagales; family Cyclobacteriaceae; genus Chryseolinea. The sequence continues at coordinate 93,170 of JBBJMI010000004.1, forward strand.
TATCGTAAGCGTTTCGAAAATCATACCAGCTTGTACATATTCTCCATATTGCGGAGTCCAAGGTCATTAGAGACCAATGGTCAACAACTTATGCGACCTTATTCCACAAGTATGTGATGCACGGGGTCAATCTCGCATCCTGCGAAAAATAATAGCTCTGCTCAGGTCAGAACAAACCAGAGTCAATTTTAAACACAAAATTGCGCAATCAAATAATTGCACATATATTTGCAACCAGATGGTAGCACAATGATCAATTTTTACAGCGTGTGTGGAAAAATCGAAATGCCACTTAAGGGCATGTTTTGTGGATCATACTTCGGTAGTTTCTCGAACAAATTCGGGATAAACTGGATAATCAATGACCAAAAAAGCTAAAACTATGAAGAACAAAATCTTTAACGTAGTGTCAATCCTATTTGGCCTGTTGCTCATTAATGGAGGATTAAATAAATTCTTCAATTACATGCCTGTTCCGGATGACTTACCCAACGCCCTGGTAAAAGACACTATTGCAATAATTGAAATTGAATGGCTTATGCCGCTGATAGGATTCGCAGAAGTGCTGGGCGGTCTTTTAATTTTGTTTCCTAAAACGCGAGCACTTGGAACGTTGGTTGTGTTCCCTGTCATGGTGGGTGTATTACTTACCCACCTGTTTGTTGCACCTGGAGGTCTTATAGTCGCCTTCGTCATTTGGGCGATTCTACTCTGGATAATCTGGGAATATAGAACGAGCTATTTGCAACTCATCAGAAGTGATCACGCAGTATAACAAAACGGCACAGTCCACTGACCGTTGTTGGTATTCCATTCTTTGTTCCCCGCATAGTCTCCCGCCTGGGACTTTGCGGCTCGTCGCAGCTGCACTGACGGGTCGTCGGTGCTAACGTACCTGATGAATATTCTGATTCTCGTTTAAATAAAAATTCTCTAGCTCCTTTAGTCTTTCGATTTGAGAAGGACGAGGATCTATAAAGGTTCGTACTTTTCTGATCAGCGCAAAGGCGTCATCATAGGTAGTGCCTAACTTTAAGAGGTAAGCGATGGCCATGCTTGGACCCCTGCCGAGTCCCTGGCGGCAATGGATATAAACTTTCCCTCCCTTATTCCTTATTTCATCATCGATAAAATCCGCGCCGGTTACTAGAGCCTCCAGTGTTGGCGGTGTATTATCAATTGTTGGTAGATGCAAGTGTCGAAATCCTTCATATCGCGCTTCAGGGTAGATAGATGTTTCACGCATGTTCACAATGCCTGTAATGCCCATCGCTTTCAATTTGTTCAACCCTGTTAAGCTATATTGCCCACCCAAAAATAAATTTGCTGTGATCTGGCTCCGCTTGAGGGAAGGAATACCCATGACCCTTCGGTAAAAAATATCAAATACCTTCTGCCAAAGGATAACTGTGATGACCCAGACGCTCCGTATTTCTTTGCTCAGGCTCATGCGGGGACAACAACGTTCAAAGTATTCGGCTTGACCACGATGTGAATAGACGCGGCGTTGCGCCCGCAATCATCGAGGATGAAATCCTGTGGTTTGTCAAAAGTGATCTCGACTTCCTTGCATCGCCAATGCTTTAGTATTTCCGAGTCAGTCTGCAGTAATGTCGACCCCGCTACACGAAGCACCGACATCAAATCTGACTTATACATCAGAAGAACATCAAGCAAACCATCATGAACACTGATGTCCGGTAGAAAAGAATATTCACCGATTCCAATGCTGCCGCAGTTCGTTACGGTCAAAGCAATGCCGTCTTTTGTAACATCTTCGCCATCAATTTTAAGACGATAGCGTGTCTGCTGTGACTGGATAAGGGTCTTCACCGCTGTAATGCCGTAAGCAAGCTGACCAACCTTATCTTTCAATTCGCGACTGGCTTCCAGTACCATGTCCGCCATCACACCAAAGTTAACGCGGATCAGGAACGGTTCATCGTTCGCAAATGCCATATCCATCTGTACAATCTTGCTCTGGTCCCCTGCGATCAGCGCGATAGACTCTTTGGAATTCTGTGGGATGCCCAACTCTTTTGACAGCACGTTGGCGGTTCCCCCTGGAATGATTGCCAACGGTGTTTCCTTGCCTGCCAGCACCTTAGCAACCTCCGATATACTTCCATCCCCGCCATAGACCGCAATCAAATCTACATTGCCGGCGAATTTTTCCGCAAGCAGTGTTCCGTCTCCAGCCTGTTTGGTGACCGAAACTTCCCAATCAGCGTCTGTATCCTGAAATGCAGTATTGATGTAAGATAGAATTGGTTCTTCCTGACCGGCAGCGGGATTTATAATAACATGTACTTTCTTAAACTTCATAGAGCAGCAATAGTGCACCACCGTGATGTTTAATATCGGTCAAGACATTCCATAACCAACATCCACGTGGAGTTTGTTTCATGGCAAAAGATAGGCCTGTTTCAACGAACCAAAATGAATAAATCGTTACGTTGGTATGACCAAATAAATAATGGATACAGGGATTTATCGCGAGTATATCTTACCGGCACGACCAGCCGTTTTTATTTTCAACCCTTTCCATTCACCAGGCAATTTTGTCTTTAATTGAATTATTCCTTTGTCATCGATTTGGATGCCTCCGAAACCAAAGATTACAGCCTGAAGCATTCCCCCGGCTCCGGTTACAAAAAATGGGTTATTGCCCCCAGCTGTTTCCGACAGTACATTAAATGGCGGAAGCTGGTTCGGCTTATAACCTTTTAGGAATAATGCATATGCTTGCTGCGGGTCATTCGCTCGACTGTAAAGTGTCGAAAGGATGGAGTGACTCATTGCAGGTCCATACCGGGAAATTCTGGTTTGATAATATTTAACATTCTTCATCGTCTCGTTCATATCAGTCACGATTGACAACGGATAAGAAAGAAGGTTCGCATCAGCTTGTTTGATATCCTCTCCGTTGTAAGTTTCGTTCTCACGAATAGTTCCATCCGGAAAGCGAACGATGGGTATGTTGGACGCAACGTATTCCCAATCAGGATCGGGCTTCAATCCCAACTCCCGTGCCGCTTGTGCCGCATAGCGAAGTGTTGTAATCGCTATCCCATTTGTGAATGCGTTGTTGTCAATGTTCTCCAGAAATTCATTGGCGCCTATGACATTATTGATTTCAAAACGTCCGGGGCCCTTTCGATCTACACGGCTGGCCCAGAACATTGCCACCTCCTTAAGCATTGGATAGCCGCTATCCCGTAACCATACCCGATCATGGGTAACTTGATAATATTTCCAGAACGACCAACCAACACATCCCGTGATGTGATGCTGAAATGGACCAGTTAACGCCCAAACTGGTGTTTCCTCATCACCGGAGTCCGCCGACTCCCAAGGGAACATCACACCCTGATATCCATGTGCGAAAGCGTTTTGCCTTGCTGCCTCCATACGGGTAAACCGATACTCAAGCATAGACTTAGCAATCTCCGGATGAAGCACCAACAATGGCGGGAACATCCAGAACTCTGAATCCCAAAAGATATGACCGCTGAATCCCATGCCAGACAAGCCCATGGGGGGAACACTGTTCGGCAATCCTTCGCGTGTGAAAGAATAGAGATTATAAATCGCAAGGCGAATGTCAGACTGAGCCACTGAATCACCCTCAACTACGACGTCACCTCCCCAAAGCTGCGACCACGCTTTGTCATGCAGCGTCTCCAAACGCTTTGTGCCTTCAAGATTGGCAAACACGGCCAGACGCTCAGTCTCACCCAACGGATTAGTATATTGTTTTGAAGATGCCATTGCCCCCACCACAGAAAACTGATACGTCTCACCTGCTTTCAATTCTTTAGTGAATTTTGCGAGGTGCATACCCGTATCCCAATCTTCGTGTACCACCGTTGGGCGTTCCTTCAGTGGCTCTTCGAAAATAAAACTTGTTGACGCTGCAATAACGTGCTTCCCGGAAGGGCTGCTGGCTGAGGTAGTCAACAACGGGACAACGGCGTGCGGCCTATCTATTACGCTATAAAAATTCTTTGTACCCCATAGGTGAGCAGGTGCTTCAATCACTGTCGCAGGTGTCACCCTCGAATCCTTCAATGCAGTTATTTCTATGATCGTAAGTGTGACGTAGGGCAAATGTCGTACTGACATCGATTTGTGTTTCACGATTAAATTGTTCGCCACTTTGAATGAAGTGATAAACTTGCCGTGACGCATGTCTAACTCCTGATGGTACTGGGTTATAATATTGGTACCGACGCGCAACCCATCAACTTCCAAATTAACGTTAACATGATTCAAAGAGACAAGTAATCGTGAGACTCTGCCGTTAACATCTGTGTCATATAGACCATTCATAACAACATCCTTAAATCGCATAGGTTCGGGTGTCGATACGAAGCCAATCACACCGTTGCCCATCGCCACACCGTGATAGGAGCTGGCATCAATTTTAGAAACGTGCTTGCTCCAGCCCGTAGGTTGAGCAAACGCGAAATGGAATGGAAATAAAAAAGCAATCCAATAGCAGGAAAGTCTCATGGTCTGAGGCATAAATTTAGTTTTCAAAAAGGAAGTTTGCTGTTTACAACTTGGAGTAGACCAGCAAACTCAGTCCTACCATAAAGCAGGTGATTGTAACGAATAGCAACTTGTTTGTTCCGGCAGGGGCGCCTTTGAACTCTTTCCAAATAAAAATACCCCACAGTGCGGCGATCAATACAGCGCCTTGTCCAAGGCCGTATGAAATTGCTGGCCCGGCTTTGTCGGACGCTATGATACTGAATGACATCCCGATGCACCAGATTGCTCCGCCGATTATGCCGACAACGTGATTTTTAAAATGACCACTGAAATATTGCGCGTACGTCACAGGTGCACCTTGAGCCGGAAACCGCATAAGCACAGAATTGAAAAGGAAATTACTGACCAATACACCCAACGAGAAAATAACTACTGCAGAATATGGAGTAAGTTTACCCACTTCGGGCTCCGTGAAATTCACGGTCATTCCCTGCACGATAAATCCATAGAACTGAGCCATCAGAATTCCTGCAACAATCGAGATCAGCAACCCTTTTGTTGAAACCTTGTTGGTTTTGGATGACAAGCGTTTATAAGCCACAGCATTTACCACAATACCAATTGTAATTAAGATCACGCCTGTAACAATGATCGAAAAGTTGCCTGAAGGCACCTTCGCATAGTTATCCAACACACCCCAGACCAATGCTATACCAATGCCCACGGGAAAAGCTACGGAGAGTCCAGCAATCGAGATGGCCACGATCAAGAGTATATTCGCAAGATTGAACACAATACCACTGATGATTGCATATTTTATATTCGAAGAATCCGCCTGTGCAATATCATTCAGAAAGCTTCGTCCCTCATTACCAACACTGCCCAGTGTAAAAGCAAACATAAAGGCCATGAGTACTATTCCGATAACATAGTCCCAATAAAAGAGCTCAGATCGCCACGTTGCTGCAGCAAGCTTCTGCGTGTTTCCCCAAGAGCCCCAGCATAACATCGTGATAACGCAGAGAAGAATGGCGCCTGTATAACTATTGACAATGAACATAGTATTCGGATTAGTATGATTTTTTTCGCGGCGCGTTACCATAGATAACAATATCCTCTATGCGCACATTCTCGTCGGCTGCAGCATTCATCAGCTTGATTTTAACTGTATGTTTCTTGTTTGGAAGCTCATATTTCCAGAACAACTCATGACGCCTCGCAGTAAAGCTTGCCGGCAGTGACGCTTCCTCAACCACCTGACCATCTATAGTGAGCTGTGCCTTGAATACATGCTTCGAGTTTGAGTTCCACTTGCCAGCATTTCCCCGTATCACAAAGCCAACGCCATCAAATTCAAATGTAAATTCATCTTTGAGATCCTTAAATACCGCCTGCTTTTCTATGGGGTAATGGCCGACAAAACTTTGCTCAACTTTTACCGGAACAATTTTTTGAACCATGATCTGAACATCATTCTGCAAAACTTTACCGCCGTTGCGCGTAATGTTTGCCATCGCGTGCTTGTAGCCAATAGCATACACTTCATCGAGGGACATCGAAGTATACTTGAAATCCAACGACTCGGCCTCTTTCAAGCCCTGCTTCCAGTGAGCAGGGATATTATTATACCCGATTACCGTTCCTAAAATTCCTCCGGCGGAAGATGGATTACAATCAGAATCCTGTCCAGCGCGCGTACTGATCTCCAGGGTCTTCGTGTAATCGCCGTTTCCGTATAACAGTCCCAGGACGACATAGGCGGCATTGACTGAAGCATCAATGTTAAATGGTACGAAAATGCCCTCAGGGCATCCCCGATCTTCGGAATATTTCGCTTCAATCTCGAACCATGTGCGCTTCCAGTCATTAGGATATTTTTTGTGCCATGCGATGACATCCTTAATTACGTTGTGAAAGTGTGTACTCTCCGGAACAGACCTCAGTCCTTCTTCGACTATCTTGTTTATATCATTCGTCGTAAATGCCAATGAATACATCGCGCCCATATAAACACCTCCATACCACCCATCTCCATAATTCATAATGTGTCCGATCTTGTCGCTGATTGCGCTCGCCGCATTCGGCATTCCCGGAGACATCAATCCGGCAAAATCGGCTTCGATCTGGTAGTCGATACAATCAGCATGAGGATTGTTAAGCCAGTGCCCCGACTGCGGCGCGCTTAATCCATGCAGGATGTTATAACGACCCGCCTGGTTTGCATGCCACAGCATATATTCCGCGTTTGCATACGCATTTGCGAATTCGCTTACCGGCGCATCCAAACCTTTCTTCTCAATGATGTCTACGAACGTCAGGTCCATATAAATATCATCGTAGAGTCCTGGATTCTCTACCATGGTCTTTTTGATATAGCCATCGTACCATGAGATCGGTTGGTAGTCCTGGATCATTGTTCCGCAGAAGCGAAATTCCGTTGGACCGCCGAATGTTACGCCAATAGTTTGCCCTGCCCAGCCTCCCATGATTTTGTCTTTTAAGACTTCTTTCGAAATCTTAATTGTTTCAGAAGTGCTTTTTGCCGATTGAGCATATGCGTGAGTTACGACCAGATTGAATAAAAGAAGAAGTTGTATGAGTTTTGTCATAGGGTTGTTACTAAAGTGCCGAAATAAGTTTCAATTCATCTACCTCTTTTCTGTTTGGGATAGAACTTTGCGCTCCCATGCGCGTAACGGCAATCGATGCTGCTTTGCAGGCAAATGTTACCGCGGCTTTGATTTCGAAACCTTCAGATAAAGCCACAGCAAGTGCGCCGTTAAAGCAATCACCTGCAGCAGTCGTGTCTACGGCCGTAACCAGCGGCGCTGGAATCAAAATCGCACAGCGCTCATTGTATAGGTAAGCCCCCTTTCCGCCCAGCGTGATCACCACGTTGGGAACACCCATCGCAAACAACTTCTCCGCGGCAAGCTTCGCCGTTTCAATGTCTTTTATCTTGATTCCGGTGAGCATCTCTGCTTCATATTCATTGGGTGTAATGAAACTCAAATATTTTAAAATATCGTTATTCAATGGCTGAACTGGTGCAGGGTTTAGAATAACTGTTAATCCTTTGTCATGACACTTTTCAACAGCAAATTCTACTGTGTCGATCGGTATTTCTAATTGTAGTAAGACAATAGAATTGTCTTCAAGCACATTAAGGGCCTGCTGCACGATGCGTGTATCGAGATATGCGTTCGAGCCCGGCGCGACAATGATGCTGTTTTCGCCGTCCGCATCAACGCCGATCAAAGCCACACCAGACGGGTGTTCTTTATCCGTGATGACATAACTGGAATTGATATTCTCTTTTTGAAACTGCTGCATTGCCTGTCTGCCGAAGATGTCATTGCCCACTTTAGCAACGAACGTTACCTTCCCTCCCAATCTTGACGCCGTGACTGCCTGATTGGCACCTTTACCACCGGGATTCATCAAAAACGTTCCACCAATGATCGTCTCGCCAGGCAACGGAAGCCGCTCCGCTTTTACCACCATGTCGGTGTTACAACTTCCTATTACGCAAATCGGCATCGCCATATATCTCTATTTCTATCAGGCTTCAAACTAGTTTTTCAACCGTTGACAATTGTACCTATTTTCCTAAAAAGCAGCTAGTCTCAAAGCTTTCTTGAAGTCTAATATTTGAGCTGAAAGCCAAAAAAACTTAATTTTTGTCCGGATATTTAGAGAAGCTTATGAACTCGATCGACATTGCCTTCTCCCTGGTAAAGGGAATGACCAAATCCGAAAAGCGTTACTTCAAAATGATGAGTGAGATGCAGAAGGGAGAAAAAGGCTACATCGCTCTTTTCGACGCACTTGACGAGGAAGAAAGGCTTGACGAGATGACGCTTAAAAAACTAAAAGTGTCCTTTCCAGGGAACGCGCTCGAAACATCGCGGAAGCATCTCTACAAGGTTATCATGAAAAGTCTTCGGCAGTTCAGTCACGAAGATATAGACGTTAGAATTATGAACCTCCTGCACGATGCACGTATTCTTCATAACAAAGGGTTAATCAAGCCCTCCTTTGATGTATTGGATAAAATAAAATCCCTTTCACTTCACCGTGAAAAGTTCGGATACTATATACTCGCTGCCCGCCTCGAGCTACAATTTCTTGTAAGGGAGCAATTTGTCGGCATGACGGAAACTGATCTGCTGGAAAAACAAAATAAAGTGAGCGAGATCATCGAACAGGAGAGCAAACTCAACAAGCATTCTATACTTTATGAAATTTTGCATTTCCGATATTATAAAAGCGGCATCGCGCGAAGTCAGCACGATGTTACCCAACTCAATGACTTGTTATTAGAAGAGTATCAACTGTTGCGAGACCCAGGATATAAATCTTTTGAAGCCGATCAGCTCCACCTTCATTTTCAGTCAACTTATTTTCAGATGACTGCCAATCCACAAGGTAGTCTCGAAGTATTCCACGATCTGAACACTTTATTTCAGGAACATGAAAAGTTCTGGATAGACACCCCGTTATATTATGTTCAACTTCTCGATGGGATCCTTCACGGTCTTCGCCAGATGGACCGATACGATGACATGGACTTTTTTATCGGGCAGCTTGAAAAAACAATGGCGCGCGCTGGCGATCTCGAGCTGATTGTTAAATACCGAATCATGGCGCATGAGCTGAACAAAAGAGTTGACCAGGAGATGTACGAGGAGGCGATGAAGCTTTTAGAACATAACGTCTTAGATGCAAAAAAAGACGCTGAACAATTGCCATTCCTCCTAAGGTGTCAATTAATGCTGGCGATCGCCAGAACTTACCTAAGCGCGGGGCAATATTCGCCTGCGCTTAGAATCATCAATAACGTTCTGAATCAACCGCTTTCTACTGCAAATCAGTCCGTCGGCATACAATTTCAATTGATGAATCTATTGGTAAATGCACTGATGAATGACGTCAGCTACGTGCAACACGCACTGCGTTCGATCGAGCGAAAGCTAAAGGCAGACCGTAAACTATATGACACCGAACTCCTGATTCTGAGCTCACTAAAGGCATGGGTTGCCTTTAAGCCTGCTGAGAACCTGGATGAAAAATTAATAGCCTTGTGTGAAAATCCTTTTGAGCGACAATTGATTAAGGATTTATGTTTGAAACAATGGGTAAAGAAAATGAAGTTTAGAAAAACCTCGGTACGAAGAGGAGTTCAGAAAAAATAAAAAGAGGTTGACCCGCCACATCGGACCAACCTCACAACTCAACAAGTTATTTTACCGACTTATCATGATCTTTTTTATTTGTCGTCCGCCGCGTCCCTGGAGGACCAAAATATAAATGCCACTCTTAACATCCGGAACTGTGAGTAACATTGAATTCATTCCCTTTGCTACGCTGTGATTTGATGCGATAACTTTTCTTCCAACTGCATCCAAAAGATCAAGGACTATTTCTCCGTCGTATTGGGAATAATATTTCACCGTCAATGCGTATTCATGTTCAACTGGATTGGGGTACACCGAGAATGTTTTTGATCCGTCCTCTTCCATTGCCGCTTCAGCACCAGACGATGCGACCGCCACACGTGCTCCTCCCCCTCCATTTCCTTGAAAAAACGCACCCTGAATTGTAACGTTCCCTGTTGTGGTGGTATTAATCCAGGCTACCTGTAACGTTTGATTATCACTTGCAGATTTATAAGTCACCTCCACATTATTATCATATTGACCATTCAGATTTCCGCTGGTACAGGTGAAGTCTGGCATTGAACCGTCAGAAAGATGTAGTGTTAACTGTCCGGTGGATTGCCATCCCCCTGTATATATCCGTGCTGTACATGCTGTTGTTGAAGCTGGCAAACTAAATGAGAAACCATTACTTTGGCCACCGACCCAAAGCCCGTTGCGATTCGATGTAGATGTCGATAATGGGGATCCATCACTCCAGCTCATCTGACGAAGGTCATCAATGTACACCGTTGGCGATTGTGATCCGACCATTGTATAAGTGCTGATCTGCGACGCGCCACCGGACTTGCGTTGCAACTGTGAATCTCCCCAATGAATCCAATCACTGCCACCGAGCGCAGAAAGATCTACCGCGCTGTTAGAAGTGTTGCACGACGCAGATAAGCTCGCATTTTGCACTAATGCCGCCCCTTGTAAAGTGACATTGCCTGCGGTCGTAGTATTAACCCATGTCACGAGTAAAGTTTGACCATTAGATGCTGCCTTATAGCTGACGGTAATGTTATTGTTGTACGATCCACTTCCGTTTCCATCGGTGTACGTGTAGTCTGCAGCTGAACCGTCCGACAGATGTAGGGTTAGTCTACCCGTAGACTGCCAACCGCCGACGTAGATATGTGCAGTTTGTAAAGCAGTCGTAGCGGGAAGTGTGAATGAATACCCCGCGTTTTGTCCAGCGATATAAAGTCCATTCATATTACCTGATGAAGAAGTGGTAGGTGCTCCATTGCTCCAGGAAATTACTCTTGGGTCATTGTTGTAGGTAGATGTCGACCCTGATCCAACAACATTATACGTGCTGATCAACGATCCGCCCGCCGATTTCCGTTCAATGCTTGCGTCGCCCCAATGTATCCAATCTTTGCTGCCTGTCGAAGTTAGATTCACAGCTGTGATAGCAGTTGTAAAACTTCCGGAAAGACTTCCTCCCGAAGCACCACCGATCACGAGATTCTCTGAATATGTATTGTTGGTTTCATTTGACTCCGTAACCCGATTAACGTCATCCGTTTGGGCCATGATGGTATATGTGCCTGAAGGACCTGCCGGCCACACACCTGCTACGACGCCACCACCATTCGCAGTTAACGTTCGACTTTGGCCTGCGCCGAGTGCGGTTGAACTGTTGTCGCTATAGGTAACGTAGTTTCCATTAACATAGAATGTCACCGAAACGACCATGCCTGCAGGCGTTGCCGTTCCCCCTTGATTTTGGACAACAGCACTGAATGTAACGTTATCATTTGCTGCCGGATTAAGCGGACTCCAGATGATGTCCGTGACAATTAAATCCGGAGGACTTGTAAAGGCCGTAACTGCGTTGCTCGCCGCCGAGAGATTTCCGGCCGCATCGCGTGCCTTGACAGTAAATGTGTAGCTGGTATTGGGGTTAAGGCCTGTAACAATGTAATTGGTTGAAGCAATCGGTGTCGTATTAACTTTTACCGCGCCATTAAAAACATCGTATCCAGTGACACCGACATTATCCGTACTGCCGGACCAGGTGAGATCAATAGAAGTTATAGAATTCGGTACTGCCGTATTTATTGTCGGGGAGGTCGGCGCAACGTTGTCAGGAGGTTGAGGCAATTTTCCAAAAACCTTGAACTCTTTAACCCCTGCCCAATTAACACCGTCAAATTGAGCATGGGTAATACGAACGTATCTAGCCCGTATATTAAAATTATCATTTTGATTAGCTGCGCCATTGATACTTGTTGTCTTATTTGTCACCAGTGTCCACGTTGTGCCACTGGTTGACGTTTCAACTTTATACTTCCAGCCGGTCGTGCTTGATCCATTCCAAAGTATTTCGCTGCCTGTAATGTCATACTCCGCCTGCAGGTCAACTTGCCACCAATGATTGGCCGCCCAGTCAGGTGCGTTCCAGAAAGTTGCCGGGTTGCCGTCGTTGCCTTTGTTGGCATCAGAAATGTTGGCGTCTGCGGTTGCAGGTTTATTCAACGCTATATTGTTTAAGGTTGCCACAACCATTACAGTTTGTTCTGTGCGCAACCCTGTTAAAGTATAACTTGTTTGGCCTGTAAGCGGGATGGTTTGATTGACACCATCGTAATAAATTATTTGCAACTGCGTAGCGCCCGCAGGAATATTAGAAACCGTAAGCGAAGTTGACGGCGATCCGACCCTCCAGCCCGTCCTGTTCTGAAGTACCCAGAGATACTTTCCCGAGCCACTCAGTTGATAAAACCCAAAATCCATAAATTCGAAACCCATGCCTTTTGTGAGCGTAAGTAAATTTTGAATTGTCTGGCCTCGGGAATCTCCTATCCAGGGGTTGAGTTGTAAGGCAAGCCCATAGGCGACGGTCGGATAAGTTTGACCAAATGTATAAGGAAATGCAAAGCCTGTTTTACGGGAACTGACGCCATTGTTGCCATAGATGGTCAGTTGATTCCACGTAGCTGTCAATATATCGACCGCGGGATCATGCGGATTGCCCGTTAAATGATAAGTATTGTACTCTGTTGAGTAATAATTGATGTCGCGTGTGATACCCGAAGAGCTTTTAAAATTCTCAAATATTTTTTGCGCAGAAAAATTATACGTCATTGGCGCTGAGTCGCCATTGTATACATGCAGGTCCACGCCATCGAGTGTGCCATCGTTGAATAGCGGCGCGAGAACAGTTCCGTATCCCTCTGCAGTGCCATCCTGTTCGTTAGGCTTGGAAAAGCCACCGTTGATCACTTTCAGAGAACCGCGAGAGGCATGAACACCATCAGCAAGATTTTTCATTGCTGTTGCATAGTCATTCAACGGTATTACGCCTCCGCCTTGAAAAATATCAGGCTCGTTGATGGCAGAATAAATCGTCACGCCCCAGTCGGTGATGCCCTGTGATAGCAACCATGCACTGTTTGGCGCGAACCGTTCTGCAAATGCGTAGCCGATGTTGTACCAGTCGTACGTAAGGATGGCAGGATTATACGCCTGATAATATTCGAACAGGAACATCGGCTGAATACCTTTCTGATAGCAGCGCAGAATAACATTATCAACTCTTGCAGGGCTTGGCACATTGCCTTCAAAGTATTCCCATCCGTAAACGTTTATGCGGGTCATGCCTATGCCAACAAAATTCATAATGTCGAGATTTTCAGTCAAAGCAGGTTCTGGCGTTGTGCCGCCAATACCGCCCCCTAAAATTGATCCCGGATCCTGTGCAGTTGCGAAGAAAGAGCAACCGATAATAAAGGCAATGACGCCGATGCTATTCGAAAGAGGTGCAAATTGCCGAGTAAAAGTTTTTTGCATAGCAGTGTGGTTTAGTGGATTGAAAAAAACACAACGCCCATTCCCAACATTTCACCGCGCAATTACCAAGGGCTTACTAATAGGACAGCTTCACTGCAAACGATTACTTACAACCTATATAAATTTTTTTTATTGATGGCATTCTTAAAAAACACGACTCCCGTCGGCGACATAACACATCAAGATGCATTACATCACCAACGGGAGCTGCCGCTTACGTTGAATACAACTTGAAGTTGATTACCTAATAGCCGGGATTTTGTTGTCCCTTTAACTTGGAGTTTGAAACCATCTCGGCCTCCGGGATTGGAACGGCATAGGCTCTATCTTCCCAGTTTAGCTCGCCACTACCAACCTTTTCATAATAGTCAGATTCCTGGGAGCCGATTTTCCATCGGGCTACGTCGAACCACCAGTGACCCTCCATGAATAATTCCGTGAAGCGCTCATAGCGCAACGGGTTATTTGCCAATACCGGGTCAGTAGCTTTCGTAGGTGAAGAGAGCGTGGCATAGTCAATGGGTGATGAGACATCAACGGCGTAGCCATAAGCACGTCTTTTAACTTTGTTCAGATATTCCAATGCAGTAACGCCATCGCCTCCTGAGCCCATTAGTGCTTCAGCATACATCAGGTAAACATCCGCCAATCTGAGAATAACCATGTTGTGATCCTGGTAAGGTGAAGCCCACACATAACGATCGAGGATTACGTATTTACGAATGCTCCACGTATAATTTGCTGTCAAATTCACGCCTTCGCCCTGGTTCTTCACAATTGGACGATTCGTAGAACTGGTCTTGATTGAGTCAGCATAAGGTTGCAGGGCGCTGATAAACAACCTTGGATCTACTGATTTATCTGTACGGATTGCTGCGGCATTATCGAGATAATCTTTCAACTCCGCTTTTACGAAAGCATCGTCTTTCCACTTGCCATCTTCACGCAGCACGTTCTCATCGATCACGTCAGCGTAGTTGTAACCAAATCGCTTAACGCTCTTATCATGAACGTAAAGATTTCCAAAACCATTCTTATCGTAGCCTCTGCCGTCATTCATAAATACCGGTGAGAGAACAATGCCCATGAATGTTGATGTCTGCTGCACCGCGCTCCACTCGCCCTGCGACGAACTGTTATAATTCAATTCGAAAAGAGTTTCGTTGCTGAACTCATAACCGTCAAAACCATTGTACATATTTTTCAGGAAGTCATAGCTCACCAGTGTTTTTCCGCTGTTGTCGATCACCTCTTTAAGCTTTGTGCTTGCTTCGGCGTACTTACGGGTGAAGAGATAGGTTTTGCCCAACAATGCTTTTACCGCCCATATACTCACGCGGGCACGGTCATCACCGGACCAGGTTACCCCAGCGAGCAAAACTTCGGCTTTTTTGAGATCCTCGATTACAAAATCCCACACCTGGCCAACTGTCGCGCGTGGCTGGGAGGCTTCCTCTATAGAACTGGCTACCTCCGTATTCAATGGTATGCCCATCTTGCTTTCATCACCGGCGTTAACGATAAACGTTTCTCCAAAAAAAGCTTCTGCCTGAAAGTAATTGAGGGCACGAAGGAATCGCGCCTGACCTTCCCGTATCTCTAACGCCTTTACTTCTGACGGCTGAGCATCCGGGAATTTTACTCTGAAGTTTTCAACGGCACCAAGGAAGGCATTGCATTTTGCGATGTTCTCATAATACCCATTCCACAGTGCAGCCACATCACCATTACTGGCGATAAGACTATTTTTCGCGTGAAAATTAAACTCGGCTCCGATATAGGCCTGGTCTGCCTCATGACTCATCAATGTACCGAATCTTGCATAGCGATCGCCGTTAAAAAGCGTGTTGCGCAGTCGGCCATACAAGTCAATGAGCATCAGGTCAAGATCTTCAGGCTTGTTTGGAAAGTTATCCGGTGAAAGCTGATCAGTCCGCGGCACGTCCAGAAACTCATCTTCGCTGCAAGACACGGCCACTGAAAGACTGATGAATACCACGAGTGTGAGCTTCAACAAAATTTTCGATTTTATAGATTTCATAACTTTTGGTCTTTAAAATTCAATGTTCAATCCCAGTGAGAATAATCTTGATCTTGGGTAACGCCCAACAAGCTGCCCATCTTTGAGGATAAGGTTGTTGTCAATGCCTCTGGCTCTGACACCACCGGCAATCTCAGGATCGATACCCGAGTATTTGGTCAATGTGAGCAGGTTGTTCGACATGAAGAATATCCGTGCGCTTCCGATACCGACCTTACTCATCGCTGATTGTGGAAGTTTATATCCGACCTGCAGGTTTTTTAGCTTGAAGAACGATCCGTTTTCAACGTGGTAACTTGATACCGAATTATAATTGAAATTTTTATCCGAGTCAGTGGCTGTGCCAACCCGTGGCGCTCCGGTAATTCCGTTGCCATTAAACAGCGAAGCTTCGTTAATTGCGTTTGTTGTGTTGTGATCGCCGTAGAACGTAGCTGTATAAGCCGTAGTCGAATTGTAGATATCAACTCCCTGTACACCGTTAAAGAACATAGACAAGTCAAAGCTCTTATATCCCAGCGTAACATTAAGACCGTAGTTTAACTTCGGCCACGGATTGCCGATGTAGGTCTTATCGTCTTCGTTGATCTTTCCATCACTGTTGATGTCGCGATACATCAAGTCTCCTGCCTGCGGTTTGTAGGTACCGGAAGCAGCAATTACCGGGCGTGCTTCTCTTCCGTCATCATTGGCATAGATACCATCAACAATGTACCCGTAGAATTGTCCAAGTGGCTCTCCTGGCTCGGATTTTGAAACTTTAACATCACCGTAAGCCTGGTTTGAATCACCATCCCTAAGCTGAACATCATTCAATTCCGGGATCAGCGTAACAAGTTTGTTCTGGTTATATGAACCTGTTAGCGTCACGCCGTAAGTAAAGGCGCCGACCTGATTACGATAGTCGACCATAAGCTCGATCCCTTTGTTATTCATCTCCCCTACGTTCTGCTGGACCTCGGCGCCGATACCTGCCGACTGAGGAAGATACACGCGGTAAATCATATCACGTGTTTGACGGGTGTAAAGATCAAGTGAAAATGTGAGACGGTTACTGAACAAACCCGCGTCAATTCCAATGTTAGTTGTCGCCACCGATTCCCATTTTATATCCGGATTGGCTAACCTGGGTTCGCCGGTGATACCGATCTGACGAACGTTATTTCCAAAATCATAAGCATAGGCCGTGTTTCCTCCAAGCACGTATCCCGTACTAAAGATGTAATTGTCCCCTGGCTCATTGCCTAACACTCCATAAGACGCCCTCAGTTTTAATGCACTGAAGCTAGAGTTGGCCATAAAGTCTTCTTCGGAGATCTTCCAGCCCAAAGCGATAGATGGAAAAGTACCGAACTTGTTATTTGGACCAAACTTAAGTGCGCTTCCGTCACGGCGGATGTTCGCGGTAAGCAAATATCTGTCTTTATACGAATACGTAACTCGTCCGAAGAGAGACAAGTATCGGTCCCCTTCCCAGCTACCACCAGAAGGACGCGAATCAATATCGGATGTTACCAATCCAAAGCTCTGGGGATTGGGAACGATTGGCTTGCGTGCGTTGCCGCGGAGGTCGGTACCTTCTACTTTACGTGCCTCATAGCCTATCATTCCACCGAACGCGTGATCACTGATTGTCTTATTATATGACAGCACAAAGTTGGCGAGGTAATTTCGGTTGCGCATCATGTACTTCCCGAAGTTCTCATTGAAATCAGAGACAATACCAAAGCTGTACGGGTAGTTATAATAATTATCTTCCTGTCCATACTGGCCGAAGGCAAGATTATTACGGAATTTGAGATCCTTGATAATCTCCAGTTCCCAATAGGCGCCTATATTTACTTCGTAGTTCAGGTTACGACGATACTGATTACTTTCCTCTCCAATCGGGTTCGTTCCATTGAATCCAGGAGGTGACATTCCCCATCCTCCGTTTACGTTCGTTGGATCGTAAACATTCATGAGTGGTGTACTTCGCATAGGTATGGGTGTCGAGCTGCTTGGGTCTTCTTTCATTGTGGACGCATACAGTGTCTGCCCGATTTTCAGCCTCTTATTAAGAACATGATCGGAATTTAATCTCAATGCAAACCGCTCATTCCAACTTTGCATTTTCGTTCCGTCAATGCGATTATAGTTTACAGAAGAATAAAACTTCGACTTTTCTGAACCACCACTCAATGACAACGTGTAATTCTGTTCTTTACCAGTGTCATAGATTTCATCAAGCCAATCAGTATCTGGCAATGTGCTATACTGTGCAGGATCACCAAATAGACTTTGCGCATCAAAACCAAAAGCAGTTTTGGCCTTTATGTAGTCGTCACGTTGTAAAAACTTTGGAAGATTAAATACTTCTCTTACGCCGTAGTTGGCAAATGCAGATGCTTTCATCTGTCCAGCCTGTCCTTTTTTGGTAGTTACCAGGATTACACCGCCGGAAGCCAGCGTGCCATAGATTGCAGCTGCACTCGCGTCTTTCAATACCTCGATCGATTCTACGTCCTGAATATTGAAAGCAGGACCCGTACCAATAAAAGGGATTCCATCAACAACATAAAGAGGACCACGCCCATTGATATTTACCGGACCGCGCATAATAACGTCGGATCCTCCGCGAGGACTGCCGTCATCTTGTGTTACAACCAGACCTGCGACGCGACCTTGTAATGCTTCAGCCAGACTTCGAACAGGAAGGTTTTGAATGTCTCTCGCTTTTACGGAAGCAACGGCACCGGTAATGTCGGAACGCTTTTGCTCCCCATACCCTACAATAACCACCTCGTCAAAGGTTTGTGTGTCGGGTTCCATTGAGATATCTATCGCAGTCTGTTGACCAACCTGAATCTCCTTGCTTGAGAACCCAATGAAAGAAAACACAAGGACTGAACTTTCGTCCTGCACAGAGATTGTATATGTTCCATCGCCATTCGTGGCGGTACCATTGGTCGTGCCTTTTTCCAAAATGTTTACACCCGGTAATGGCTGGTTCAATTCGTCTTTTACAATGCCTGAAACCGTAACCTTAAAGGCGACAATTATACTTTTCGATCGAGAACCGTTTGGCTGCACCAATGTTTGTTCTCCCGTGGCCTCATTACCTTTTTTTACGGCTGCAGTGTTCAACACAATCTTCTTTCCTTTCACGACATAATCGATCCGAAGCGGATCAAGAATTTGCGCGAGCACCTGCTCGACTCGAGCATTCACCACATTAACCGAAACCTTGTTTCTCTTGAATACTTGGTCATTCGTGTAGATAAACGTGTATGACGTTTTCCCTTCAATTTCCACAAGAATTTGCTCCAGGATTGCGCTGTCAAGGCGTAATGTGATAGCGTTTCCATCGTGGGCGCGCTTGAGGTCCTTCTGCTGACTACGCGATGCGTAGAAAGACTGGGCATCCTGAGCATAGGCACTGAATTGTGCGCCTAGCAGCAACGCCACCAGGATGCACTTCAGATCAACGATCCTTCGTTTAGTAAATACATTCATAGGGTAATTAGTTTATTCATGACTGGAACAACCTGTTCCGTTTATTTTTAGGAATTTATCGGTAATGGTATAGTCAAAGTCCTGCGTTCCTGCAATCAGCTCCATCACTTCATTGAGAGAGCTTTCATTAAATGTTCCGGTGAGTCTGCAATTCAAAATATCTTTGTTCTCAAAAATAATTTCCTTTCCATATGCCCGCGAAAGCACTTTAGCAACTTGCTTGAAAGGTGTTGCTTTGAATACAAGACTTCCCTGCGTCCACGCTTTATCTTCCGAAGCGGGTGATTCGAGTTTCTCAACGGTCTTCTTATACTTTTGAAAAATGGCTTTTTGATTTGGCTTAAGAAATGTCGTATCACGAACGCTTTTGTCGGCATCATCCGCTATAAATGCCACTAGCCCAGTTACGACCGAAGTCTCGACGGTCTCGTCGTCGTGGTAAGCCTTAATATTAAAGGAGGTACCCAATACTCGGACATCACTTTGGGAAAGATGAATGACGAATGGATGCCTGGCGTCTTTTGCAACGTCGAAAAAAGCTTCGCCGTCCAAAGAAACTTCTCTGTTTTGTCCTTCGAATTCTTTTGGATATGAAAGTTTACTGTCGGCATTCAGCCACACCTTGCTCCCATCAGACAATGTGATCATGGAGCGTTCGCCCTTTTTATTTCGCTTCTCTGCATTGCTGAAGCGACTTAAGATTGAGCTGTCTGTTGCGAGATAGAAAAAACCAACGACCACAACAATACTTGCAGCAATACTCAACATCCCAAAACCAAACTTTCTGGATTTCTTCACGGGCTGGGGCGCCTCCTCCGGAGAATCCTGTTGAATCTTTCTCATGAGATTTTCAAAGCTTTGGTCGGAGCTCTTTTCGGATGTCTCCCGTTTCCAATAAGGCAACATCACATCATGACTTTGCTTCAATTCCGGGTATTGCGTCATCATTTGACGCATTTCGACTTCTTCCTCTGCCGTTGCCTCCTCTGCAAAATATCGTGTAAGTAATAAGAGAAACCTTTCCTTGTCCATAATTGAGCGTATCTCTCTTAAGGACAGTATAAGCAGGTCCGATTACTTACAGGTTTAAAATATTAAATGAAAAATTTGATAGAATTGAATTCTGCACTATCCACCGGATAACCAGGCGTGGTTAGAAAAATATCAGATGAAAAGGAAAAAATAATTTCAGGCGGTGAGTTTGCGCATCATCGGGCTGATATCCGCCTTTAGATTTTGCTGGCTCCTGGTCGACAGTGCCTCATCTAGCTTAGTCATGGCCCGAACCAATTGAGTCTCCACAGTTCTTGGAGAAAGATTTAGAATTACTGCTGCTTCCTTGTATCGGAATCCCTCGACTTTTACAAGCCTGAATATCGCCTGGCACTGAGAAGGAAGGCTATCGATAATAAGGTCAAACTGGCGGTACAAGTCACGCGACTCTAATTCACGCTGAGGACTGAAGTGATCGATAAATACATCAAACTGATCGGGGTTGAACCCCGGCGCATCCATTGACGACAGGTTATTAACCTTTATATTATTGAGCGATTGGTTTTTTACGGCGATGAAGAGATAGGAAGGTAAATTGCCTATTGTATTAAGCGAACTTCTGTTCGTCCAGATTTTTAGGAAAACGTCAGACACGATTTCTTCTGCCTGTTCCCGGCTACGAACAAATGTCCGGGAGAAATCAACAAGGCGGGTGTTGAACAAATGAAAAAGTTTAGCAAACGCGTCCTGGTCATTGACACAGGCGATTTTGTCCGTTAACTCCTTCAAATACTCCTTGCTTATCCTTGATACCATGAATGGTGTAGGTTGTTTCGATTGCAATTCTTCCGCAATCGATAGCTAAACGTATTGAAACCATGGAAGGAAGAATTGCCTAAATTGGATATCTCAGACATTCCTAAAATGAGTTTAATTTTAAAATGTCTCTTCATTTCACCGAAGAGCATCTTTTTACGGGGAAGTACAACTATCCCAAGAGGGGCGTGGGGTGGTGGCGTTTGCCTTAATTTGTAAATTCCAAAGTTGTCATTCCGTTTTGGACTTCGGGTGCCGACATGAATAACTCCCAGATCAATCCCGTCCGGTGATTTTCAATCATGATAATAATCGGACCCTGGTCTATTGCCAGGTAGGAATCTGCCGTCCATCCGGTGGTGAGATTGAACGCATCGTAAAATCCGTATTCACCCCACAAGCGGTCGCCGAGGTTATAGTAGAAAAACTTGAGCGCTTTCATTGATTCATCAGGTGTGTAAGGGAATGATGAAAGAGCAGCAGTCGGTGTGATAACGCCGTTGTCATTCGCCGGTGAATGAGCATCGTATCCACCCTGTTCATCACTGGACGTGAGCCCCCAGCAATCCTGGCTATATCCGACAAAGTTTTTTGGATTGGCAATACAATAAGCCTGGTTTATTGAAGTCGCATTTACATTTTGTTCCCAATAATTTGCGTAACCATCGCTGAAGTGCGGGTCTAGTCCGAGGTAAGAATAATGAACCCAAAAGAGCGGGCTTGGACTTTCAAGTGGCAGTTTATATCCATAATGGGTGTTGTTCTTAACTATGGTTCCGTTTTTTGCATAGCCATTTGAATAAACAATCTTAGGTATTCCGTATGTTGGCGATGAAGCGGCAAGGACATAGGTGATCTGCTGTTCGAAATATCCATACAGTGGAAAATTCATATCCCATGTATAGTTTGGAGACCAATGCCAGTACAAAACATTTTCATTGTTTTTTCTATACCAATCCCACTCTACTGTTTCCCATAGATTTGTTATGCGGTTGATCAGATTGTTTCCCGCTGTGTCCGAGGGTTGTAAATATTGTCTAAAAGTAAGCAGGCCCTGAACAAGAAATGATGTTTCCACCAGATCACCTCCATTGTCTTTTGAACTGAAAGGAACAACATCGCCGGTATTGCCATCAAGCCAATGTGACCACGCGCCGTGAAAGCGATCTGCGTCCTCGAGAAAAGTGACAATCTTATCCATTCGTTGAACACCTGCTGCGCGTGATACAAAATTTCTTTCAATTCCCACGACGAGCGCCATGATGCCAAAACCCGATCCCCCACTTGTTACAATGTTTCCGGATGTGTTGCGCTCACGTGCCATGCCACTTGCCGGGTGTGCTAAGTCCCAGAAGTATTTAAAAGTTTGCTGCTGAACTTTTGAAAGCAATTCTTCATCAGAGACAACCGGAAGCTGTGGCGTTTCATTTAACCCAGTATAAAAACTGGTAGAGTAGCCGGAAAAACTTTCTTGGGATGCTCCTTTCAACGAGCTTGAGATCTGGAGTTCGAATTCAGTTAAATGTCTTAGTGTTACAGTGCTGGTAATGCTAACGGTCTGACTATTGTTTGAAAACAAAATATTCAAACCCGCCGCATTGGCGCCAGACAAATCGGCGGCTGCATTAAAGGAGCTTTCGCTTACAGGTGCGGAAAAATTGATGGTCATCGCCAGGTTTAAAGGCACGTTCATGATTCTGCTGACACCGGCAATGTCATCACCTCCCATTTCAACAGAAAGGATGCGCAGACTACCGATAGCGGTTTTAAAACTAATTTCTCTAGGCACGAAAGGTTCCCCCGTCGAGCCTTGTAATTGGTCAGACAACGCGAGCGTGTAAATGGTATTAGTTGCAAGCGTTCCAACGGGACGAATAACAACTACGTTATCAGATGAAAAACTGACGTCTGCATTGACTTGCTGTCCATCGTTTTGGAGTTCAATGGAATTGACTGCGGCCGTTTGATTCACAGGTGAGGAGAACACCAAAGACATGCTTCTATCGACTGGCAAGTCTTCACTTAAAGGCGCAGTAAGATTAATTTCCTGGGTGCCGACAAAAGCTTGGCGGAGCTCCAACGGCCCTCTTTCAGTTTTGTCTTTTTCACAACCCAACACCGAAGCGAAGGCAATAAGAAATACTATTTTCCTAATAGTCATATTCGATATTACAATAAGGATCTCGGAGTTACCGAGATCCTTTATTTATTTGAACTCCTAAATACTACTGCATTACATCTCTAATTTTCCATTATATCCTGGACTTCTGCCTGCGAGAGCGCTTTGTTAAAAATGTGTAACTCGTCCATTAAGCTTGCATCAGAATGATGTCCCCATTCCATAAAGCGCGGATCTCCCGACATAATTGAAAGTATGTCGCATCCAGTCCAGTCTACACCGGGGAAATCACCTTCTGATGCTACTTCACCGTTTATATAGACGGCCGCGTGACTTGCTGATATTGTAAACGCAAGATGCACCCATTCATCCGCAGCGGGATCCACATCTGCCTTTGCTCCGCCATCAAACCAATGGTCTGCTGTTCCATCACCAACATTTAATTTGAAACGCTGCTTTCCTCCAGCGTCTTCTCTAAAAAATCTGAAGCCTGATGTTCGATTATTTGGAGTCGTGGGAAGGGTTGGATCAGGGGGGCCGATTACTAAGATGCCAGCGCGATCAGGAGCATTATTAACCTTCATCCAGAATGCAGCACTAAAGTCGCCGCCTACCAGATTCGTTGCAGGATAGGTGAGGTAAGAATTCGTCGCGCCGGCATAGGAGGCTCCTTTCGCACCTTCTGCAAAGTCTGGCGTTCCCACGACCGCTGCTGGAGAGCCCGATAAAAATTCATTGTAATTCCCGTTGAAGGTCATGTAAAATTTTTCGCCATCAGATGGTTCATACTTATCATTAATGATTGTTTGCACCTCGTCCTGAGTGAGGGCTTGATCGAACAGGCGCAGTTCATCCAAAAGACTTTTATCCGAAAGATGTCCCCACTCCATGAATCGCGGAGCCCCTGACATGATGGAAAGAATATCGCATCCAGCCCAGCTCATGCCAGGAAGCGGACCCTGCGAAACAACTTCACCATCGATGTAAACCTTTGCTTCGGTACCTGATATTGTAAAGGCGAGATTAACCCATTCATCAGTGTTGGGAACAACATCAGCCGCTGCAGCTCCATCAAACCAATATTCGCTAGTACCATCGCCAATATTCAATTTAAATCTTTGCTTTCCTCCCGCATCTTCCCTGAAAAACCTGAAGCCTGCGGTACGATTATTTGGAGTAGCTGGAAGGGCGGGGTCCGGGGGACCTATAACTAAAACGCCAGCGCGGTTGGGAGCATCGTTCACTTTCATCCAAAAGATTGCGCTGAACTCATTGGTTGCTTGCAGTCCGGTTGTTGGAAACGTGAGGTATGCGCCTTCTGCTCCCTTATAGGCATTTCCGCCTGCTGCTCCGTCCCCAGCAAGGGTGGGCGTTCCAACAACGGTAGGATCTGAAAAAGTTACCAGCTCTTTGAAACCCACCTCGGTATTAAAAGACATATAAAATTTCTCCCCGGGATATATCGGTAAGTACGGTGGTGCTTTCTCGAATGTCGCCGTCGCAGTGGTCGTTTTATCTTCAATATCCGTAGCCTTGATCGTCAAGGTGTGGGAACCGTTTGCAAGACCTTCATACATTAAATCGTTTACGATCACTTTTCGATAGTCGAGAAATTCAGTGAGGGTTCCAACTTCGTCGCCATCAACCAATACGGTTATGCTTTTGACCTCGATATCATCGGTGACCTCGAAATCGATGGCTATATTCGTTACAAGCTCCCCTACTTTTATTTGCGTTCCTTCCAAAGGAAACTTCATCGTTATCGCCGGGGCCGTCTCATCTGCTCCGGGGCTAACTTCACGGATCGGATCTATATAACCGTCATTATTGCAGCCTGCTGCAATAACCAGGGCCAGTGTTCCTGTCAATAAATATTTATAAATTTTCATAGTTCAATTAGTTGGGTTGAGCGTCTCTGAGTTGTGGTAGTAAATCGACTTGTGCTTGCGGATAAGGCAGATACCGCTCATTGGGTGTGTAAGTCCAGACTTCGCCATTCATGCCTGTGCCATTCAGTTCTGATGTTCTGTCATGTCTCACCAGATCTTCAAACCGGGTTCCCCATTCCATAGCCAGTTCGGCAAATTTTTCATCTAAAACATTATCAATGGTAACACCCGTGAGTGGTGTCAAACCCGCCCTTGTTCTAACTTGATTTACAGCAGCATCTGCAGTCATTGCCGCGCTCGTTCCCCCGTGCGTCAGAGCCTCAGCATGTATTAGTAATATCTGCGCGTAGCGGATACAGATAAAATTTTTCCCACTGCCATAGGTGGTCTGGCCAGGTGTAAGCTGGTTGGATGGCAAGTAATGCTTGCCGCTTGAGAATATGGCTCTTGATTCGTCATCCCCGTTTGTATTACCGATTATGTCCCCATCGCGGGTTGTATTCGATACCCATGTTGGTAAGGTCCCGTATACTCCCTTTAACGAATCTATCCCCTGGAGTGTAAAGAGGACTGTTGTTTCAAGTCTCTCTTCCTCATTCCGATCAAGCATGAAAGTGATATACTTGATAGAAGGCTCCCAAAAACCCCATCCGCTACTGGAACCCGAAACAGCTGGTGTCCACGAATTAGGTCCAAAGAACGGATTCTCATAATTCCTTGTCGTTCCTGATGCCTGATTGAAATCTGAATATTGCAACTCGAGAATAATTTCTTTATTCAGTTTTCCCGGTTTCTTGAACAGATTGTAGTAGTCTGGCTCCAGGGAAAAAAGGTTTGAGCTAATGATCTGCCCTGTGGCATCCGCAGCGCCCTGATAGTCTTTCAACTCGAGGCTTGCCATGGCCCTGATGGCAAGGGCCGTATGCTTTGTGATACCACCCGGCAGATCTGTTCTTTGATTCGGGTGCACTGTTGGCAACGACGGAATGGCCGCATCAATTTCAGCAATAATATGCTGCATTACCTGTTCGGAAGTTGAAAGCTCAACGTTGTAAAGCTCCTGCGATTGAGAACTGGTCGGGATCAACAGCCCTCCCCACATCCGTGACAATTGATAAAGCTCAAATGCTATCATTACCCTGATCTCCGCGATATACTGATCTGCAACGGCAGGGTTGGGCGCAAACTCCTTATACTTCAAAATCTGTTCGATTGCGCCGTGAAACGAAAAGATATCTTCGTGGAACCTCTCCCAGGCCGCATTGGTCATCCAGTTGTCCTGAACGTACCGGAATTCGTCGGTTGCCTTTAGTGGTTCCTGGTCACCCGATGCACGCACGTCATCGCCCCTTACGGCCAATACCGGAAAAGTCTCCCATTGTAGCTCATACAATTTTGCATAAGCTCCGACCCACAAACCTGACATGTCTTCGGTCCTGGTGTAATCTATATTTTCAGCAAGTGGTTGCTTGTCTAATCCCTCATTGAGCTTATCATCACACGAGGTGATGATTGCCACTGTCAGGAAGACAGGTAACAACCTTTTCGTTACTCTAATGAATTTCATAATCAGCATTTATAGTGGTGATGATTTTATTAAAACTTAACATTCAGTCCTACCGTGTAAACCGCAGGGATAGGATACGTCTGGCGATCGACGCCGGTCTGACGTTCTACATTTCCAGTCGAGCGATCTACGTAATCACCCACTTCCGGATTAAACCCGTTGTAACTAAATACCGTGATGGGTCGCTCGGCAGTGAAAATGATCCGGGTATCTGGCACTTTAACTCCAAATAATTCCTTATTCGCAGCATGATAGGATAAGCGCACGTTCTGGAGGCGGAAATACGAACCGTCTTCAACGAAGTAATCGCTCATGCTCAAGTTCCATGATTTCCGGAGGCCTGCAGCGGAAGGGTATTTATTTGAAGTGCCTTCTCCTGTCCACAGCTTATTTGCCAACTCTGCATCTATATTCGTATCGTTCGTGAAGATCATTTCGCCACGCTTTCTGTTCAGGATACTATGGCCCGACATTCCCTGAATATTGCCCGAAAGCTCGAAGCCTTTATAGGTGACACCGAGATTAAATCCATATGTAAATGATGGCAGAATATTTCCAAGCACCACGCGATCGCTTGCATCGATCACACGATCTCCATTCTGATCTTTAAAATGAAAGTCCCCGGGAACAATGCCTCTATCCTGAATCATTTCTGCTGTTAAGCTATTGGTGATCTCAGCCTGATTCTGATATACCCCTTCTATCTCCCAACCATAAAACGCATTGATGGCTTCGCCAACAATGGATCGCTGACGAAACTCAGCCTGCCCGGCGTTCAGGTAGTTTTGCCCACCGAGGCTTAGAACTTCATTTTTCAATGTTCCAATATTGCCGCCCACAGTGAATTTCAAGTCCGGCGAAATTCTTCCATTCCAGTTTAAAGCGACTTCAAGACCAGAATTTCTAATTTCAGCGACATTTCTTCGGATGACATCCGCTTGCGCAGGCAATGTCAAAGTGGTTACGGCATCGTGCGTATCACGGATGTAGTAATCAGCATCCAGCGTCAGGCGGTTATCGAAGAAAATGGAAGTTATTCCAACGTTAATTTCTTCAACCGTTTCCCAGACGTTTACCAGGTCAAAGGTGTTGTCGATAACGATCCCCTGTACAAGCGCATCTTTTACGGCAGTTGCTATGGAAGTGACTGTAGGTTGTCCAACGGCTGGCGCGATTCCATCATTACCCAGCTGACCCCAGCTTCCGCGCAACTTAAGGTAATTAATAGCCGGGACCTTAAAAAAGTCCTCTTCTGAAATGACCCAGCCCGCGCCAAACGTCAGGAAGTTACCCCACTTCTGCTGAAATTTATTAGTACCATCTCGTCTGAACGTACCATAAAGCAAATAGCGGTCATCGTAATTGTAAGCTACCCGTCCGAAATAGGAAACGCCGAATTCACGACCTCCAATATCGCCGCTGCCATCGATGTCTATTTCCGTACCGTTAGGGATAAACCAGGTTTGTTCTTCATCCGGGTCAAGGGTCGAAATATTGGTAGCCCGCAAAAAGTTTCCTTCGGTCACCTCGCTGCGGTAGGAATAGCCACCCAGGATGGTAAGATTGTGTGCTCCAAAATTCTCAGTATAGGTAAGTGTATTATCAAGAATTTGATTCAGGGCCGTTTCACTCCTTCGTTTGAGCGCATTCTGAACATTGGTTTCGCCATTATTATGTGCGAAATCAACATTGCGCTGCGTGATCGATTCATAGTTGTAGTTGTACGCCGTCCTGAACGTGAGCTTCTTGGGAATTAACTGATAGTCGAAATAAAAATTGCCAAGAATTTTACCGATGGTTGACCTGTAGTTGGTGTAGTGCAGATTGAAAAATGGATTCTGCGGGCTGCGGTAACCCAACTGTTGGGCATTGGAAAGTCCCAGCGGTGTCGCGGCGGTATTGAGCTCGTCGTTGACCGGTATGATAGGAACTGCAAAAAATGAGTTAAACCACGCTGAATTATCTGCAACGTATTGTGTCGCGTTGCTAAGGTTTACATTTCCGCCGATCGTCAGTCTTTCGGTGGCTTTAAAATCAATCCTCGAACGAAAGTTTAAACGTTCATACGAATTCGCCGTGACTTTCAGCAGACCCTCCTGATCAAAATAACTTGCACCAACAGAAAATTTGACGTCCTCGTTTCCTCCATTAACCGAGACTGAATGATTTTGTATGGCAGCCGTTCTTAAAACTTCGTCGTACCAGTCTGTAGTGACATTCGGCACATTTGGGTCGACTCTGCTTCGGCCGTAGCGCTGAAAAGCATTGTTAATGAAAGATGCGTCGGCGGTCGAACCGGTGGCGAGGGCGTATCGCGTGAACTGCTGTGAGTTCGCCATCTTAAGAACATTTTGAGCCACCTGCACGCCGTAGTAGCCATTATAGTCAACTTCCGTTTTCTGTTTATAAGAACCGGATTTAGTGGTAATGAGCACAACTCCATTAGCAGCGCGAACACCATAAATAGATGCCGCAGATGCATCTTTCAAAATTGAGATTGTTTCTATGTCAGCCGTATTTAAAAAGTCGATGTTGTCGAAGAACATTCCATCCACCACGTAAAGCGGATCGGAATCTCCTTCCGCCGGAAAGGAGCCCATACCCCTCACCCGCACCGTCGGGCTGGCGCCCGGAACACCGCTACTGATTATTTGTACACCTGGGACTTTGCCCTGAAGGGCTTGCATCGCCTGACTCGTCGGCGTTTTTACAATTTCTTCCCCCTTTACCGTGCTTATCGCTGAAGTGAGATCCTTTTCTTCCATCGATCCGTAGCCTATTACGACGACCTCATTTAATGACGTAACGTCCGAATCAAGGGCTACGTCAATGATCGTGCGTTCAGCAACATCAACTGTTGAGGGCTTGAAGCCTACAAACGAAAAAACGAGTGTATTCTCCCCTGGAGCTAACTGAAGGGAATACTTTCCGTCAACATCTGTTGTTGTTCCCTTCGTTGTTCCCTGGACAACAACATTCACCCCGGGTACCCCGGTACCATCTTCCTGGCCAGTTACTGTCCCCGTAATTTGCCTATCCTGGGCAAAGACTGCAGCGCAAAAAACGCTGTGCAACAATACTGTAAATAGTAGTTTTCTAATCATATGAATTCGCTTTATAGCTGAGCTGTAAATGAATTTTGCATTAAACATTTACAAAACGGAGGATTTCCCATCAAAAAGCCATTAAAACATGGTTTTTTACGGTTGAAAAAACAAGATTTTACCAGTATATAAACATTGATTTCAATCGATTTCTGGGCACGTGCGGGGATTTTCGCAAAAAATCATTGCGCAAAAAAAACATCCATTATTATTATGGAGACTTGCGTGGGATTTCAGGACTCGACTATTTTGTCGGGCTTAGGACGACCAATTGGATTTTTAAATGCTTTTTGTTGCATGCTATCGTTCAATAAAATTACTTCCTCCCATCGGGAGGCATTGGGCCGCCTGCCGCCCTTCTTCATTTCAGAGATTCGAGCTGTGACCTTGTGCTTAAAATGCCACAGCGTATTTACGCGCAAATCCAATTGTTCTGCAAGCGACTCCAGTGTGAACTCCTTACTCCCGACTACACAGAGGTAAGCAATGTAAAAGGCCTTTTCGATGGGAAATTTTATGCTGTGGAAAATGGTATAAGAGGAAATGGACTCATTGTATCCACATTTTGTGCAGCGCCGCGAGAACTTTTGCACTCCCTTAAAATACTTTTCATTCGCACATTTCTTGCAGCGAAAGCTTTTTTTCCATTTCAAATCCTCCAAAAAACGATAACACGCCAAGGTATCCTGGTATAAAGTTTTGAATTGAGCATAGTCCATCGTTTTCTCAAGCAGCCGATCATTCAGAACTTCCTTGATACTGTTTTTTAGTTTCCAGTTGTCGAGATCCAGGATGGAATTGATTTGGTTGATCTCAGAAGATTGTTGTTCCAGTTTTTTATTAGTCGCCTCCAGCAAATGGTTTTTCGCGTTCAGTTCGATGGTTCGCTCCTGAACCTTTTGCTCCAGTTCGCGATTAACCTGGTCTTTTAACTGCGTGTTCACTTCATGCTGGCTAATGATCCGCTGGAGGGCGCGATCCCTCATATTTTTCAAAATTCGAATCCGGTCTCCTAAGGCGAACGTCAGAAACAACATCTCGAGCACAAAGCTGAAGTGCAGGCTGTAATGAAGAGGGGTGGTAAAGGGAAGAAAATTAAAAGATACCAGGGCGCGGATGAAAAATCCACCAAACAAGATGCCATAGGCGATTACGAAGAAACGTGCGGGTCGATACCCTCTTTTCCAGACAAGGATGCTGGCGTAAAAGATCAGGGACAGGGGGATGATTTCAATTGTTCGGGCTGTGAGCAATTGTGGAAGAAATAACAGCTCGATCACAAAGAAGAGTGAGCGGACTAAGATCATTATCCGGAACAGGTTGTCAAGCTTTGGGTAGTTGGCTCTTGTACTAAGAAATCTTCGGGTAAAGATTAACCCCCAAAGAATCACAGAATACATCGTTACCCCTACGGCATAATCATTCCATTCCGGGTGATTGGGCCACAGGTATTGAAAGCCAATACCGTCATAACTCATGGCATAGGCGCCGACACTGAGAAGGTACATGATGTAATAGAGGTTCTTTATCTCCCGGATCGCCAGATAAACCAAAAAGTTGTAAAGACTAATGATCAGGAGCATCCCGTAAAAGGTGCCGAAAAGAAAATATTCGTTTAGCGCGTAGTAGATAAACCGGTCCGCGGAACGGTGAGCGATGCGTATGTCTGCAAACTCGTGTGACTTAACCTTGAAATAGTAGTACATGGCCGTATCGGACCGCATATCGAGTACAACCTCAAAATTTTTGTGCCGGAACGTCCTTTGTGAAAAAGGCTGCCGGTCGCCCATCAGCATTTTCTGATAATCGCCATTTTGCCTGGGGATGTATATCTCAATGTGATCGATCGTCTGATCATAAAATTCGAGGAGCCAGATCTTATTTGAATTTTTGGAATGATGAATGGGCAAGCGGATCCAGTAAGAAGCATTCGCTTTAAAGTCTTTATTCTGATAGGACGAATGCTGTTCAAAACGGTTAGAAAAACTGCTTGTTACGACTTGCGAAAAAGACAAGGAGTTCGTGCTATCGATAAAATACGCCAGATCATTAAGCGTAAAATTTCGCTCAATGATTTGATCATCAACCTCCAGAATAGGCTGCGCATTGCCGGGAAACCGACTGCAAAAAAGAAACCCAAGCACCAAGATCAATCTCATTCATTCCACGCTTTATCCACACATTCCCGAGATGCCTGCCTATCGCCGAATGGTAAATTTAGACGATTCGCGAAGCCAGGCTGAATCGTTGTGCTACGTTATCCCAATTAATGATCGGAAACAGGTTGTCAACAAACTCAGCCCGTCTGTTTCGATATTTTAGATAGTATGAATGTTCCCACACATCGATCACGAGAACTGGAATGACTCCCCACTGCGTGAGCTTTTCGTGATTTTCGCATTGCATTACAGTAAGTTTCTGGGTGTAAGGTTGATAACCTAAAATGCCCCAACCATTTCCATCTACTCCTTTTGACGTTTTCGCAATCAAAACCTTGAGCTTGTCGTACGATCCAAAGTCTTTTTCAATTTGCTTCAGCAATGCACCAGAAGGATCACTTTTTTTATTGTTAAGATTCGTCCAGAAAATTGTATGCAGAATGTGAGAAGACAAATGAAATGACAGTTTCCTGGTCCAATAGTCAACCGTATCAAGCGTATTCTTGTCTATGGCATCTTTAATCATTTCCATATCCTTGTTCGCAGCCTTAACAGCATCACCGTGATGAAAAGTATAGTGAAGGTGCAGCGTTTCCTGATCCATTGATGGCTCTAGAAAGGTCTCAGAATATGGCAATGGCTGCAGCGCAAAGTTTCCATCCTTGTCAGTGAGCTTGTCCAAGCCACTTTGTTGAAGGCTTTGAGAGAAAACGTTGTTCGTTGGCAACAGGCTAACTCCACCTAGAATGGAAGAGGTTTTCATAAAATCGTTTCTGTTCATGTCTGGTCTATTTTCTTGATAACGAATCAATAACAGGAGTAATTTTATTGACAATATCGTTTCTTAGTTTAACGAAATCGCCATCTACTGCATCAATGCCTTTCCAATACTGAATATTATTTTTGCCCTTTATACTTTCAGGCAGCGTGTAGAAAAGAATTACCCGTTGTGCTTCATTTACATCCTGCTGAGATAATTTCTGAGGTACAAAACTTTTATCGAAAAGCTTATCCTCCAACAATAATTGCTTTGTTTTCAGTGAGATCACCGCGTCAGGATCAGTGCCGCGAGCCACGGCCCGCCAGGGTATGTTTTTTTCTATTGCGAGTTTGTTGAAATACGCAGCGGCGATTACACTTTTAGCTGAACCATGTTCGCAAACGAAGACGATTTTCTTCGTTTGAGCATGACTTGTCATGGCAAACGAGAATACTAATAGAATCAGTCCAATTTTTCTCATGGCGTTTTCTTCACAATTAATTGG
This sequence comes from Chryseolinea sp., assembly GCA_037720155.1. GTDB lineage: Bacteria > Bacteroidota > Bacteroidia > Cytophagales > Cyclobacteriaceae > Chryseolinea. The sequence continues at coordinate 126,114 of JBBJMI010000004.1, forward strand.
CAAAATCAACGTTGGCCAGCCGATTTTATGAGAAACTTACCTAAAAATCTCTTAACGCCACAATGATGATAATGACAAACCTACGATGTGGAGTGCATCGTAATGATTATTTTGGTGGCTCGGCGGTGTTCGGCACCATCGCGTTTGAAAATTAAAGAAATCTTTACAGGCAAGAATGACATCATTAGCGCGAAAACAAAAGTCGGAAAATTATTGCTGTCACTGGGCATTACCCTTTCAGACGATCTGCCACCCCTTGAAGACGAAAGTACAATCACACGATCTCCACGAGAGATTGCCGAGCGCATCCTGATACTTTCAGGGAGAGGTGGGATGAGCTTTCGTAAAAACTTTGCCCTACTTCGGAAGATTGGGGACGTTGTCGGCTTTCTGTTCTGACAGGTTCGTGAATTTGTAGATGGCTAGGCAAGCCCCGCGCACGCCATGATCAAGAAAATCATGTGTCGCAGATTCAAGCGTAAGACTTTTAAAGCCTTTGATATATGATATTCAACTGCCTTGGAAGAAAGGCGGATATGCTCGGCAATCTCATTGTTATTCATCCCTTGGAATCGGCTCATCACAAAAATGTTCTTTGTCGTCTCAGGCAACGACTCAATGTGCTTATGGATTGCAATATTTAACTCATTATATACAACGGTCTGTTCTGTCACATTCTCACCCAGTGAAACTCCCTTAAGAAACTCTTTTTTGTAACGAAGCCTGACAGACTCCTTATCAATAATGTTGAACACTTTGTATCGAACGGCCCCAATTAAATATGCCAGAAAGGATTGCTGGATGACGACCTTCCTCCTATTAACCCAAAGACTGATAAAAATTTCCTGCACCACTTCTCTTGCCATTTCATCAGATCGCAAGCTTGCAAAAGCAACCGCATACAACTTCATACTATACGTTTTGTAAAGTAAGGTGAATGCCTCGTTGTCGTCTTGGCTTAGACGAAGCAACAGATCATTGTCTTGTTCAGAATGGTTAACATTATCCATAATAGTTGATCCAAATGGACAAGCTGGTAATAAGTGTAAATTAAGCATTTATTTTACAATAACGAATGAAATAGCGTCCAAAAACGTTTGCGAAAAATTATCGGGGTGGTTTAGGGTTTTTGTAAGCTGAGCTTACTTGATATAAACAACCCAAACTTGACGTGGACCACGAGCAGGCAAAAACTCTCATTCAAAAGCTATCCAAAGGTAAATGCTCACCTGGCGAACGCCGGGAACTGATGGATTGGTGGCGGAATATTTCCTCCCAAAGCGAAATCACGCAGTATTTGTCAAAAGAAGAGCAGGATGTACTTAAGGAGCAAATGTGGCTTGCCATCCGTGCCGGTATTCATCAGTCAGAATCCCGGAAAACCCGCCCAGGTAGAGTTGTTTCGATTTTTAGAAAAAACCGGCCGTTGCTGGCAGGAGTAGCTGCCTCGCTCCTATTATTGATTTGGTTTAATATCAATAATCCCTTCTCCCGCGAAATCACTGTCCGGACCGATTTCGGAGAGATCAAGGAAGTAACGCTACCAGACAATTCAACGATTCTTCTACATGGTAATTCTTCAGTGAAATATGCAAAAGACTGGGACGAGCAAATGAAGAGGACTGTTTTTCTTGAAGGGGAGGCATATTTCAGCGTCGTGCAAACGTCACGACACTTAGAGTTCACCGTACATACGCCTGACGATTTAAAGATCACCGTGCTTGGAACAAAGTTCAACGTGAATAGCCGCAAGCAGACTACCGAAGTTGTGCTGGATGAGGGTCGTGTTCGGTTGGAAGACAAGTATAATAGTTATACGATGATACCAAAAGAGATGGTGTCATACTCAAGCGCTGACCCTAAATTCATTTCTACTGTAAAAAAGGTGAGAGAAAAAGTATCCTGGAAAGACCGCGTCCTGATTTTCGAGGATGAATCCCTGGGAGAGATTGCTGAAGTGCTTGAGCAGCGATACGGCATTGAAATTATTTTCGAGAATGAAGCCTGGAATGACGACCATTTCACCGGGTCAGTTCCTACAGATTCAGTATTGCTGTTCCTCGACAAGATCAAAAAGCTTTACAACGCCGAAGTTGCGTACGAGAATGGTGTCTACACAGTTCGATAGGCACCCACATTAAGAAAACGCGATCTGGTGAAAGACTACATACAACTTAATATTTTTTTCTATGAACAAACGATTACGAAAAGGTAAATCAATTGCTGTAATGGTAATGCTGTGCGCAAGCTGCCCACTTCTCGCACAGGTATCAGAGGTGGTACTCGCCTCGAACAGGCCGGGCATAACGTCTCAGGTAGTAAATGAATATTCTTTACTTGAAGTCATCAAAGAGCTGGAAAAGGTTCATGATGTTATCTTCGACTATCGAAAGAATTTACTGAAAGACAAATCCTTAAGGCTCGCCAAATCCGATCTTAAAACTTCGTCGATCCAGCAAGTTCTTAACAACGTACTCCCGCAGTTTGGTCTTCACTATACAAAATATAGCGACCGGTCTTACCTGATTTACCTTCCTAAAGAGAAGGATGGGAAGAAGTCGAAATCAATCAACGACGCAAGCCAGCCAAAAACCGAAAATGTACCTAACAGCGAATCATTAAATTCGTCAGTGAGCGTGGTGGCTTCTACTGTTAGCGGTACCGTTACTAATGAGTTAGCGGAATCGCTGCCCGGGGCAAGTATTGTATTGAAAGGTACAACGACCGGAACAGTCACAGATGCAAACGGGAAATATACTTTAAGCATTCCCGATGCCGGGGGTACCCTGGTTATTTCTTTCATCGGTTATACAACTGTCGAGGAGACGATAAACGGTCGGACGGTTATAGATGTAGCGTTGCAACCGGATGTAGCTTCCCTTGGCGAAGTAGTTGTCGTTGGTTACGGAACGCAGAAGAAAGCTGACCTGACAAGTTCCATCAGCTCTGTAAATGAAAGAGATTTTAAAGACCAACCTGTAACGCGTCTGGACCAAGTCCTCCAGGGGCGCGCAACGGGCGTTCAGGTTACGAACTCCGGTGGAGCACCGGGTGGAGATGTAAGAATTCGCGTTCGTGGTGCGAATTCACTTAGCGGAGATAATGATCCTTTATACGTCATCGATGGATTTGTCGGCGGAGATTTTAACATTATTAATCCAAATGACATTGAATCAGTTGAAGTTCTAAAAGACGCTTCGGCAACGGCTATCTACGGAAGCAGGGGCGCAAATGGCGTTATCATTGTCACCACGAAAACCGGAAAGAAGGGTGAGATGAAACTTGATCTGGGCGCGCGGTTCTACTCCTCACAAGTAGTGGATAAGTGGAATACGCTTAACGCCGGAGATTTTGCCCAAATTTCTAATGAGCGGGAACTCGCAGGTGGAGGTACACCCACATTCACCCAAGAGGAGATAGATCAATACTACGAGAACGGGGGTACAGACTGGCAGGATGAAATCTTCAGGACTGCCCCTGGCATGGAATATCAATTGGGGATTTCCGGCGGTAGTGACAACGTTAAGTATCTCATTTCCGGAAATGCCCTTGATCAGGACGGAGTCGTTAATAATAGCAATTTTAAGCGTTATACGCTGCGTTCGAATATCACCGCCGATCTCTCAAAGAATTTAACGGCGCGGTTTGTGTTTACAGGTGTTCGCCGAACCAATTTAAACACCGCCGGCACGGGTGCGCGGAGTGGTGCGGTGGCACAAGCGCTTTCCTGGGCACCCACGACCCCAGTAAGAGACGCTTCTGGCAACTATATCTTTAAAGATCCTACCAGTTCGCTGTTTGGTAATCCTGTTGCGCTTACGACTGAGCAAGAGGCAATACAGGAGCGCACAAGCGCAATGATTCTAACAGGACTTAGCTATAAGGTGATACCAGGTCTTACACTCGACGCGCAAATTGGGTTGAATTATGCTAACAGGCAGGATAAGTACTTCGATGGCGATATTTCTGCTGATACTGACATTTCGAACGCATCGCGTTCGTCGAATGAGGACATTTCCTGGCAGAGTACAAATTCCATAAACTATAAAAAGTCCATTGGGATTCACGCCTTCGATGTTACCGGAGTGTTTGAAGCGCAGCGAATGGCGTCGACTGGATTTAGTGCGAGCGTAAAGGAACTCACATATCCATCGACCAAATATGATAACCTTGCATTGGCGGCGGCTAACGCTGTCTATTCTGGCTACTCTGAATGGTCGCTGCTTTCACTCGTAGGGCGTGTTAATTATGCCCTCAAAGACCGCTATCTATTATCTGCTTCCGTTCGCCGCGACGGTTCATCAAAGTTTCAAGGGGACAACCAGTATAGTACATTTCCCGCAGTAGCGGTTGGATGGCGCATTTCGGATGAGCCCTTTATGCAAAATGTTAAGTTGGTGAGCAATTTAAAGTTACGGGCCAGCTGGGGCCTAACGGGAGCTCAAGGGATAAATCCATACGGAACCTTATCTGCCTACTCAACCAACATCGATGATGCAGGTGCAATATTCGACGGAACCTCACCAAAAACCATCACTTCGGGGATTGTTTTAGCCAATCCAGGCAATGCAAATCTAAAATGGGAAACTACGGAGCAAATCGATATCGGCGTGGACTTTGAGATCGCTGAAGGACGAGTGAGCTTATCTGCTGACTACTTTAAGAAGACAACGGATGACCTTCATCTCCTGAGGCCTCTTCCTGGATACGCTGGAGGAGCTAGCATTCAGTCCAATATAGGTTCCAACGAAAACAAAGGGTTTGAATTCGCAATAAATGCGATTCCCCTTCAGATCGGTGCGTTTCAATGGAGAAGCACCGTCAATCTTTCGCTCTTAAAGAATAAGATAACAAGCTTAGGTGCCGATCGCGATACTATCCCTTTGGGCCAATTCAAAAATGTACTTATCACCGGTCAGCCAATGAGTGCGATGTGGGGGTACAAATTTCTTGGAACGTATAAACCATCTGATGCTGCCGAAGCTGCACAATATTTAAGAAACCCAGGCGATGCCCATTACGAAGATACCAACGGCGATGGCGCTATTAGCGCTGCTGACTTCCAGGTAATCGGCACAGGAATGCCCAAAACTTCGCTTGGATTCAACAACACGTTCACATATAAGAGCCTTTCGTTAAACATTTTCTTTCAAGGATTATTCGGCTTCGACAAACAGAACTACACCTACGCATATGGAATGGTTGCGGGCACAGATACGAAGGAAATTATTTTTGACGATATCAAGGGCAGATACATCCCTGGCGCGAATGAGACTTCAGACATTCCGAAGTTCGGTGGCCATTCTACGAACAGCGAGACGAACTCTTCCCGGTTTGTCGAAAAAGGTGATTTTCTGAGGCTGAAAAATGTCAGCCTTACGTACACGCTTCCACGTGCTAAACTCGCTAACGTCGCGGACGTCCGGATCTTCATTAGCGGTAGCAATCTTCTTACATTCAGCAATTATAAGGGGATCGACCCTGAGTCGAACTCAAACTCAGTGAGCGGACTTACGTGGGACAGCATTAATACCGACGCGCAAATGGGATTGGACCATGGATCATATCCCAATTCAAAAACCTACACGGTCGGATTCAACTTAACTTTCTAAATCAATCATTATGAAAAAAATACTTTTGTTTTTCATCGCTGGCCTTGTAGGATGCAGCTCTTTCTTAGACGAGAATCCTCAGGGTCAAATCGTCGGTGATAATGCCATCAATACAGTTAAAGGATTAGACGCCGCACTGACTGGCGCATACAAGGGATGGCTGCGGGTATGGTCGCGCGGATTCCTTACCAACGGCGCTCTTCAGGGAACGACCGCCGGTGGTGACGATCTCACAACACTTCCAGTCGGAAACAAAGAAAAGTGGCGTGAGCTTGATCAATTCGATGTAAATGATCAAAACCCACACATCGCGCAGATTTGGAATGGAGCCTATAAAACCATCCAGGGCGCCAACAACGTGATCATGAATTCCGTGAAGACACAGGGCGATCAGTCGCAAATCGATCAAATCGTGGGCGAAGCATATTTTCTTCGCGGGCTATCATATTATTGGCTGGTGAGAAGTTTTGGCCGTGTTCCATTGATCACGCAATCGGAATTCACTGAGGATTTGCTTACCGTTGGTTCAAGCGAAGAAACTGCTATCTATGAAGCCATTGAAGCTGACCTTGCACAGGCGGAAGTGCTGCTTGCAAATGCGAAACGCGATCCGGGACGCCCAAATAAAGGGTCCGCCAAAGCATTACTTGCCGATGTGTATCTGACGCAAGGAGGTTGGCCAATAAAGAATGCGTCGAAATATGCACTCGCTGCTGCAAAGGCGAAGGATGTGATTGACCATAAGAGTGACTACGGATTCGACCTCGTACCTGACTTGACAACATTGTGGCCAGGTGCTGCGTCCAGTATCGCAACCTCAGAGGAAGTAATTGCTTTTCACACATCAGCCAGCTTTGGAGGATCAGTGAATGCCTTTTGGGGCGACTCAGGAAGACCAGGTGAAAGTGGTGGTTGGGATGACTATTTTGCAGAAATTACCTTCTTTAACAATTTCCCGGCAGGAAAGCGTAAAGACGCAACGTTTCTGACTGAATGGTATAACAATGCAACAAAGTCCACAATCCAATGGCAGGACAGCAAAGCCAAGCATCCTTACTTTAAGAAATTTTCTTTAGTAGAGCATGTCTGGGCTTCAGGAATGCCCGTACACATCATGCGGTATGCACATGTTTTGTTGATCTATGCTGAAGCAAAAGCACGTTCTGGTGGACCAGATGCTCAGGCATACGAGGCAGTCAATAAGGTGAGGGAAAGGGCTGGACTCGAGCCGTTGAATGGTTTGTCGAACGAGGCGTTTGCCAAAGCTATTGTAGACGAACGCAGCTGGGAGTTTGCTGGAGAGTGGACACGGTGGTATGACCTTGTTCGCCTTGAAATGGTAGAAGAAGCAAATTCACATAAAGACGTAAATGATCTAAAACCTATTGGAGTAATCACAAAAGCTGATTATCAATTCCCGATTCCTGGCCCTGAAGTAGCAATTAACCCGAATCTTGTCAGCGACGGCGACTAAAAAGGGTTGACAATTAAATTGCGTAGCCTGCTTACTTCAAATGAAGTAGGCAGGCTATGTTTGTTTTATCGGCCTTCGATCTTCGACATTGCGTGCATCCGATCGTCCGCATTAAATCAAGCTCGATTAATCATTAGTGGACGGGCTGCTACTAAGGCAAGTATGCTTAAGACTGCACCAAAGGATAAATAATAACCAACATATGAAAGACCGTAGCTCGACGCCAACGTTGTTGCTAAATATGGGGTCAACGAGGCTCCTAAAATTCCAGCCATCGTAAAGCATAAAGATGCGCCACTGTACCTAACTTCGGCAGGAAATATCTCCGCCAACGCAGTGCCTATAGGGCCGTAGTTCAACCCCATCAGAAATAAGCCCAGCGACTGAAAAACTACTATCACCAAAAAGTTACCTGTGCTGAACAAGGGAGCGAAAAACAAGCCGAAGATCAATATCCCGACGCATGATAAGATTAAAATTTTCCTCCTGCCATATTTGTCCGCAGCCACGGCCGACAATGGAATGCCAAGTGCGAAAAACAGCATCGATATCATTTGAGCAATCAAAAAACTTTCTCTTGGGTATTTTAATGTAGAGGTTCCCCAGCTTAACGTAAAAACTGTCATGATGTAAAAGATCAGGAAGGTCGTTACAGTAGCAATAGTACCGAGCAGGAGCGCGTTCCCATGTTTTGTAAACACGGTGATCACTGGCACCTTTAGCCTGGTCTGATTACTCATGATTCTTAAAAAATCGGGCGTCTCGGTTATCTTCAGACGAATGTATAGACCGACCCCAACAAGAAGGGCACTGGCGATAAACGGTATGCGCCAGCCATAGCTTAAAAATTGCGCCTCGCTCATCGTCTTGCCCAGAATGAAGAACGTAGCACTTGACAAAAGAAAACCGATCGGTGCACCTAGTTGAGGAAACATGCCATACCAGGCCTTCTTATTCGCAGGAGCATTTTCGGTTGCAAGCAGTACGGCACCTCCCCATTCCCCGCCCAGCCCAAGTCCCTGGCCGAAACGAAAGATAGCGAGCAGGATGGGTGCCATTACGCCGATGGATTCATAAGACGGAAGAAATCCAATCGCAACGGTCGACGGTCCCATTGTCATCAGCGCTGCTACCAGCGTTGCCTTCCGTCCTTGCCTGTCGCCGAAGTGTCCGAACAAAGCCGCTCCGAGCGGTCGCGCGAAGAACGCCAGGGCAAACGTTGCAAGTGATGCCATGGTGGAAGCAACGGGGTCATCCGCAGGAAAGAACAATTGGGGGAACACCAATACAGATGCTGTTGCATAAATGTAGAAGTCAAAGAATTCGATCGTGGTACCGATGAGACTTGCAGCTAGAATTCGTGCTGCAGGGTTTACAGCAGCGTTATTTTGATCCATATCAATTGGTTGAACGCTGCAAGATCAATTTTTTGCAGCGAAAACTAATGAACCAAATATTTTTGAAATTCGTGTGCCTTTCTATTCGGGCACGACGGCGATTGCTTTATCTCTAGCAGAAAGTCAGGATTGGCAAGAGTGATCACTGTTCATCTAACTTCTCCAGATAAGCATTGGCCGACAGAATATGTCCTTGCTGTTTTCCTGCGGGCATCTTGTCAAAGGCCTTTAACAACATTCCTAGCCTTGGATTAGACGAAAAGAAGTCTCGGTGAGTATGCATGAAGCGCCAAAACAAACCATCCCATATCTGTTGCCAACTGCCTTTTTCGAAATCGCTCATTTTTAGCAAGTAGTTGCTACCGCTGATGTAGGGCTTGGTCGCCATCAATCCACCGTCGGAAAACTGACTCATACCATAAACGTTTGGCACCATAACCCAATCGTATGCGTCGATGAAGAGTTCCATAAACCATCGATAGACTTCGTCAGGATCAAACTCGCAGAGTAACATAAAATTGCCGAGCACCATCAACCGCCCAATATGATGACTGTAACCTGTGTCCAATACCTTTTTAATGGTGTTGTCGACTGGAGAAATGCCTGTGGTGCCATCCCAAAACGATGGTGGGATTTTTCGTTTGAATTTCCAGTAATTCATCGTCCGCTCTTGCGCGCCTTTAGCTTCGTAAACACCTCTGATAAATTCCCGCCAGCCTAAAATTTGCCTGATAAATCCCTCGCATGAGTTTATTGGAACGTTTTCTTCATGGGCAACAGCGATAGCCTCATCCAGAACCTCCGTTGGTGTTAGCAACCCCACATTGAGCATGGGGGTGAGCACACTGTGATGTAATATATTCTCATTGTTAACAAGGGAATCTTCATACTCGCCAAATTCCGCGAAACGACGTTGCAGAAATTGTGTTAGCCATGCGCGACTTTCGACAAACGTAGTTGGATAGATAAATGAATTACTTGCCTTTCCATAGTTGGAAGCGAAGTTTGCTTCGACATATGTCATTGCTTCAGCCCAGTATTCATTAAGCAGAGGAAATTTTACGACAGGTGGCGTTTTACCTTTTGGATATTTCAATCGGTTTTCCGAATCATACGTCCATTTACCACCGGCAGGCTGCTGCCTCTCGTCAATCAATATGTTAAACTGTTTGCGTTGCCTTATGTAGAAATCCGTCTGGAAGAAACGCTTCTTGCTAAAAAAATAATCGCGGACTTCATCAAGCGATAAAATGAAAAGTGGCGAATTGTATCTTTCGATTTCAATGTTAAGTTCACCCGCTTGTTCCGCAATCCTTTTCTCTAAATAATTATCAGTAACATCGCAGTAGTGGATTTGTAAAACACCTTTTTCCCTTAAATTGGGCAAAAGATTTCGAACATCCGAGACTAGTTCTTTTGCGTCGATGTAGGTTACTTCATAACCCTTGCTTTCCAGGTATTTTTGGTACGCCTTCATACTGGCTCGATGAAAGACCAGCTTTTGCTTATGGAAGTTGTACTGCGTAAAAAAGAGAAACTCTTCTACAAGGTAAACAGGTCGGGCTTTTAACAGGGCTGGATGTTCCTCAAAAAGCTGATGCGGAAATACAATTGAGACTGCACTCATTATTGACTGTTTCATGCAACTAAACTTTCAAGCTTGACATGCCACCATCTACATGTAGGACCTGGCCCGTTATCCATCCTGACTTTTCCGAAAGCAAAAACGCGGCAATATTTGCAAGGTCTTCCGGCTTTCCAATTTTTTTCAGCGGATGACGTTGTGCATTTGTTTCTCTTTTTAAATCGGTATTTAAAAGAGCGGCAGCCAGCGGTGTATCGGTGATAGACGGAGCAATGCAATTAACCCGAATGGTGGGTGCAAGCTCAGCGGCCAATGCTCTGGTCAGGCCCTCAACCGCTCCCTTAGAGGAAGCAACCAGGGAATGAAAATTAAATCCTGTTTGTACAGCGACCGTGGAGAACAAAACGATTGAGGCCCGGACCGAATTTTTCATTTTCGGAAGGCACGCCTGAATGACTTTCACAGCCCCGACCAACTGAAGCTGGTAATCGGCGACAAAATCCTCGGGTTTAATTCTGGAAAATGGTTTCAAGAGTACTAATCCCGGACAGTAGACCAATCCATCAAGCGTATCGGGCAAAAATTCGAAATCCGGTTGCGCGTCCAAAACATCAAACGGCTTTAATTCAATAAAGCCCTCTACAGCAGTAGTAGTCTTATTGAACGTTCCAAATACCTGGCTACCATCCAAAATCAGTTGTTTTGCCAACACGGAGCCGACGCCCGATGAGGCGCCAATAATTAAAACATTTGCCATGACCTTAAAACCATCAGCAGCCGATTTTGTTTCGCCCTACCCTGCAACACCTCTTGAAGGGCCTGGCAAAACAAATTGAAATTACTAGCCCATGGACTTGGAATCTCAAACAAAAGGAACGTAATATTACGTTATAATAACGCTATGGGAATTACTAAGTCGGCGCTCTTTAAAAAGCGTCAAAATAAAATGGCGGTTTTAGCCAAGGCATTCGACCATCCGGCGCGGGTAGCGATCCTTGAATACATTTTAGAAAATAAGACCTGCATCTGCAACGACCTGGTTGATGTGCTGCCATTGTCTCAATCTACCATCACACAGCATTTGAAGGAGCTCAAGCAAATAGGCATCATCAAAGGAGCGGTTGAAGGACCCAAAGTCAACTATTGTATCGATGAAAAGGTATGGGAAGAAGCAAAAGACATTTTCATCAATATGTTTTCGAAGTATGTAAAGAAGAATGACTGCTGCTGAAGGTCTGCATTTTTTTACCTGTATATAACGTAATATTACAATAATACACTATAACAAATACTTATGGCTCCCAACAATGAACCTATCAACGGCCGCAACTTACTTCCCGCATTGAGTGTAATCTTCGAAAGACTTACGCGCGAGTTCGACCAGATCCCTCTTGAACGCAAGCATACCCTGCATGAATTGACTCAGTTTGTCCAAAAGAGGGTGGAGACAAAACAGTCAGCCTATCTGAATTTTATCTGCACACATAATTCAAGAAGAAGTCACCTTTCGCAAATTTGGGCGCAAGCGGCTGCATTCCATTATGGTATACCAGGAGTTGTCTGCTTCTCCGGAGGAACAGAAGCAACAGCTTTCAATCCACGGGCAGTAAAAGCGATGCAGGAGGCAGGATTTAATATCAAAAAAACAAAGGAAGGCGATAATCCTATTTATGAAGTTCGCTTCGCGGATGAGGCACCGGCAATAATTGCCTTCTCCAAAAAGTATGATGATCCTGTCAATCATAACGACGATTTCGCTGCAATCATGACTTGCTCCCATGCCGATGATCATTGTCCCCTGGTCTTGGGCGCTTCGGGACGAATTGCACTAACCTACGACGATCCAAAAGAATTCGATGGCACATCGATCGAGAGCCAGAAATACCTGGAACGAGCTCATCAGATTGGAAGAGAAATTCTATATGCTTTTTCAAAGGTGAAATCTTAAGGAATCCGATCTATGAAGACTACCAAACAACTTAGCTTTTTAGACCGCTATCTGACACTATGGATATTTGTGGCTATGCTCCTCGGGGTTACGCTTGGCAATGTTTTTCAGGTGGAAAGCTTTATGCGTCATTTTCAGGTTGGCACAACCAATCTGTTGATCGCCGCAGGCTTAATCATCATGATGTATCCTCCGCTGGCAAAGGTTCGTTATGAACATCTTGGAAAAGTTTTCAAGAATGTAAAGGTTATCAGTTTGTCCTTAATCCTAAATTGGATTATTGGTCCAATATTGATGTTTCTCCTGGCGATCATTTTCCTTCGCGATAAGCCAGAATACATGGTCGGTCTGATCCTGATTGGCATTGCGCGTTGTATTGCCATGGTACTGGTTTGGAACGACCTTGCCAAAGGCGACAAAGAATATGCTGCGGGACTTGTTGCCCTCAACAGTATTTTCCAGGTAATCTTCTACAGCGTGTTTGCCTGGCTGTTCATCACCGTACTTCCACCGTATTTCGGTATCGAAGGTATGGCTGTCAATGTAAGCATGCGGGATGTGGCGGAAAGCGTATTTCTCTACTTAGGCATTCCGTTTCTTGCCGGATTTTTAACGCGATATTTCTTCAAAAAAGCCAAGGGTGAAAAATGGTATGTAGAAAATGTGGTGCCGAAAATTAGCCCCTTTACATTAATAGCGTTGCTTTTTACAATTGTCATCATGTTCAGCTTTAAAGGAAAAATGATTGTCAATTTACCCCTTGACATTATACGCATCGGAATACCGCTTACTATCTACTTTCTCATCATCTTCGTATTGAGTTTTCTCTTGTCAAAAAAGTTGGGCGCGAACTATGAGGAGAATGCGTCTATCTCTTTTACCGCGACAGGTAACAATTTTGAACTGGCGATTGCTGTGGCTGTGGGCGTCTTCGGAATTAATTCGGGCCAGGCGTTCGCCGGTGTAATCGGACCATTAATTGAGGTACCGGCACTAATCCTGCTCGTAAACCTCGCATTCTGGTTCAGGAAAAAATTATACGCGGTCAAAACGGTTTAGTATCTTTTAACTTTGTAATAAAATCCTGCGTCTTTTTTGAGTAGTCTGCGTCATTGTCCCGTATCTTCAATAGACCCATCATTTTATGCAACCATTGGCAAATGCAAACCTAAGTTTCTTTCAAAACGAATTGAAGGGGTTTGTCTATAAACGGGTAAAGGACAAAGCACTTACGGAGGATATCCTTCACGATGTATTCCTGAAAGTTCAGGCCAGGATTGGACAACTGCAGGAACCTGAAAAAGTCAACAGATGGATCTACCAGATCACTAAAAACACCATCATTGATCATTTCAGAAAAGAATCTAAAACCATTCGAGCGAGCGATCTGGATTGGGGAAATGAGGCTCCGAATTTAAACGCCTGTGTAAGTGAATATCTCAATCGATTGCTGCCCACATTGCCGGAGATGTATCGGGAAGCCTTACAGCTTACCGGGATTGAGAACTTATCTCAAACGAAACTTGCGGAGCGCTTAGGTATCTCTCAGTCTGGAGCCAGATCCCGGGTTCAACGTGCCCGACAAATGCTGAAGGAAAAAATGGAAAAAGTCCTGATTCTAAAAACAGATGCATACGGCAACGCAATAGAGTGCATGGATCGCAATTGCTGCTGCTAGGTTTCTCCGCCCCGATTGGGCCCACTTCAGGTTGCTTATAAAAACTTTGATTTCTTTGCATCACTTTAACCTTAGATGCGTCATGGCATAAACAAAGCACATGAAAAATATTTACCTGGCCCTCATCGCCGTTTATCTTTTTTCCTCCCTCTCCTTTGGACAAAGTTTGAAATTAGGTAAAGCACTGACACCCATTCGAGGGCACTATAAGGAACTGGCCATCATCAGCACAAAAGCCAAATCACCAAGGGAAAAAATTGATCAACAAAAATTCCCCTACGATTCAATAGGCGCAGCCAGAAGATTGAGTCTAAAACCGACTTACCTCGTAAAGGTTTCACTCCATGATTTTAAAATTCCAGATCCTCCTGCCAACAGTTCGGCGCAAACCCGTGCCGAAATCGATTATCTGTTAGCCTTGCAAAATCAACGCTCGAAATTGGACGTCGAGTCAAGCCTCTACATGGCCAATGTATATTATAACCTGCGTATTAAGCCCACCGATTCAACCTATAGCCGATTCCGTAGTAACCTCTTTTTTATTGGACGCTCTGTTGGCACATGGTTTAATGCAAATGACCTTCCTGTCACTGCGGATGTGATGGCTAAAGTCTGGCAGGATGCCAGCTTCTTTATGTGGTCGTTCAAGTATAAGTTCTTGCGCATACGTCCCTATGTCGTCAATCCGGCGTTAAAAAATCTCGAGAATACAGACTGGGCTGCTTATCCCAGTGGTCATGCATTCAACTCTTACGTGAATGCATACATCTACCAGGAACTTGCACCGGAATTCACTGATGTTTTTGTAAAGGATGCGTATGACATGGCGCATTCGCGAGAGATTCTTGGCGTTCACTACCCTTCCGATTCCGAATCATCACGAGCATTGGCGCGGCAGTTTGTCAATAAGTTACTCGAAAACGAAACGTTTAAGAAAGACTTTGAACAGATTAAGAAAGAGTGGTCGTTAAAAGCGAAATAAACTTTTGAAAAATCTTCGACCAGGACTGAATGATCCCGTCGGAAGAGCATTGTCTAAATTTTATCCTGTTTGAGACAAGCTTTAAATACTTTCACAAGTCTTTCCTGAGAAACATTCGCTATGTAAAGAAAGTATAAGAAGTAAAAAACCAACTGCGTTTTAAAAATTCCATTACTTCTGTACTTACGTGCAGAGGTAACAATGTGCTTGCCTAGAATCTCAAAAGATCCCAGGCGTTTAATACGGTTGATAATTTCATTGTCTTCGAAAATGACGAGAGAACTATTGAAACCCTTACACTGTGTAAAAACATTCCTTAGCACGAAAAGGCTCTGGTCGCCGTATCTGAATGCGCCAACGTCAAACCTTGTAAACCACGCTTGCGTTTTTAAAAACCAGTGGTCATAATCAAACGATAAACGATAACATCCAGCAACGTTCCCCCGCCCGGTTGCTTCGATGATGTCTTTGGCGAAACCATTGGGTGGAATGGAATCTGCATGAAGGAAATACAAAATAGACCCTTTGGCTTCATTGGCCCCTTCGTTCATTTGGGCCGCACGACCCTTATTCTTTGACACGATAACTTTTGCTCCTGCCGCCATTGCTTCAGCAATTGTGTTATCGTTGCTTGTCCCATCCGATACGATTACTTCGTAAACTAAACTTCCGCCCAGGCTTATAACTCTGTCAACTGTATTGCGAATGACAGGACCTTCATTGTAGGTTGGAATGATAATGCTGATCATTGAAATTATTTTCCCGACCGAATCAGGTCGGCTTCATTGTCAATGTCATGGAGGGTCTCCAACAGATGGAAGGGTTGGCCCAATGCCTTTAGGTCATTCGTGGTACTCTGAAATATTGAGTCACTACTCCACGCCTTACCCATAAACAGTTGTTTACAAAGGTGCGTCATTCCAAGCAAATAATAGCCACCATCGTACGCCGGACCAATCACAAATGGAACGTTTGCCAATTTAGAAAATGCAATATTTATATGTTCGCTACTCAGTTCATAACAATCACTTCCAATGATGACCACTGATGCATAGTGCTGTGAGAATCCTTCCGAAAATGCAGTGAGCATTTTTTCACCCAGATCGGCTCCTGATTGTACGGCCTGAAAAAATCCTGAAGAACGCCACTCATCCAGGCGTGGAATGAAATCCGAATAATATACAACTTTGTCGCAAGACAGGTCTTTTGTAATGAAAAGTGTATGATCCAAAAGGGAGTTGTAAACCTCCAATGCCCGTACATCGCCGATTGTTGCAGCGAGCCTGGTTTTGACCTTTCCCAGCTGTGCATTTTTAATAAACACGATCAGAAGATTTCTCATGACGTGCGCTCAAAGCAGCTCAAAGGTTTTGAGCATTAATTTTGACAATTTCTCCTCCGCCTTGCCGGCGACCTCAATGATTTCCTGGATACTGATAGGCTGCAAGTTGTCTGGATCACATACGTCCGTCACCACGCTTATGGCGGCACAAGGCAGCTTCATATGGTTCGCGGCAATCACTTCCGGTACGGTTGACATTCCAACAACATCGGCACCAATGATTTTAAGGTAACGGTATTCGGCCCGTGTTTCCAGGTTCGGACCATTCACGGCTGCATAAACTCCAGATTTTAAATTGACTTCAACTTGTAACGCCGCTTTTCTAAGTGCCGTTTTGAGTCTTTTATCGTACGGGGAACTCATATCAGGAAAACGATCGCCAAGGGTGTCAATATTTTTGCCGGTCAGTGGATTTCCACTCTGCAGATTGATATGATCCTCTATCAAAACGAGATCACCCTTTTCTAACGTAAGGTCTATGCCCCCCGCGGCATTTGACAAGAACAAAGTCTCTATACCGAGCATCTTCATAATGCGTATTGGATAGACAATTTGCTGCATGGAATAGCCTTCGTAGTGATGGAATCGCCCTTGCATAATTACTACTGATTTCCCCGATAGCTTCCCAAAGACAAGATTGCCTTTATGAAATTCCACGGTTGCAACCGGAAAATGAGGGATGCTTCCATAAGGAATAGTCTGCTGAATTTCCACCAGATCCAAAAGACGGTTGAGCCCGGTGCCGAGCACGATCCCGATCTCCGGGCGCCCGAAAAATTGCCCATCCAAAAATGCAATTGTTTCTTTAAATTGATCCATAGATTAACATCGCGCCGCTCGATAATTAAAAGTTGCCGGGCTATTGTGTATAATTTGCTACAATTGACGGTGACTTTTATGGTTCCGCCTTTAATCGCTCACAATATAAAAGTAATATTCGCGGTTTAGATGTGCTCGTGGGGGGAAGTTGATCCCCACATGAAATACCGCTTTCCCGAAATCCTGAGGAGGTTCTGGATCGTATATTGATTATCAGATCATAATTATGAGAATCGTCGCGATGTTGTTACTTCTGCTAGTGAGCCAATTTGTCGTAGCCGCACAGGATTACTCGGCGGAGATGAATCAATTTTTTAACGAGGTTCAAAATAACCAAATGGATAAAGCAGCGAATACTGTCAAAAAACTCGCTGCGATTCCAGAAGCTAAACTTATTACGCACCTGGACTCTCAAGACAAAGCAAAGGCATTCTGGGTGAATGCTTATAACACTTTTGCGCAATATCTGTTAAAACAAGACGGCAGTCGCTTTGATGACCGCAATGAATTTTTCTCGGACGAGCTTATTACCATTGCGGGCGAGCGTCTTAGTCTTGACGACATTGAACATGGCATCATCAGGCGCTCAAAAAACAAGTATAGTATGGGCTACGTAAATAAAATTTACGTCGGAGATTTTGAAAAAAAATTCAGGCTCGAAAAAACTGATTATCGCATACACTTTGCGTTGAACTGCGGCGCGAAAAGTTGCCCACCTGTTGCATTATACGTTCACGACCGTATTGACACGCAATTGGACAAATCAACTGCAACATATTTGGGAAAGCATACAAAGCATAAGGAAGCTGAGAATGAAATAATGGTGCCCAAATTGTGTTCATGGTTTAAGGCAGATTTCGGCGGGGAAGATGGGGTCATCGAGATGTTAAGGAAGTATAAAATTATTACAAAAGATCAAAATCCAGACGTGGATTATCTCGAATACGATTGGACATTAAGCCTATCAAATTATGTAACCTTATAAAAAGTATATAACCATGTCAAACAATAACCAAGACCACTACTACAACGCTGATGACCTTAAAAAATTTGGAAACATCGGGGAATTCGGTCAGGATCTCGCAGACAAATTTTTCAGCTACTATGGGGCAGTTTTCGCAGAAGGAGCGTTGACTGCACGAGAAAAATCATTGATCGCACTGGCCGTTTCGCATACAGTGCAATGCCCCTATTGCATAGACGCATATTCCACCGACGCGACAGAAAAGGGCTGCTCAGAGCAACAGATGATGGAAGCAGTACACGTAGCCGCAGCAATAAAGGGAGGCGCCTCCCTCGTACACGGCGTTCAAATGATGAACAAAGTAAAATCAATATCGATGTGATATGATTAAAAAATCTCTGGCGTCGCGGCATAGCGGCCTATCATCAAGCGAAAACCAGCTGAAGTTACTTGAGGCCGAAGGCGCGTTTCCAAATTTTTCGGACAAGCTTCTGAGCGCAGGCTTATTTCCATTGAAACCCACTGCGATAAACATTTTGCAAGTTAATTTGGGGAAAATGTGTAATCAGGTGTGCGCGCATTGTCACGTCGACGCGGGACCTGATAGAAAAGAGATTATGACGCTAGAGACGATGAACGAATGCCTCGCAGCGCTCAGGGAGAATAAATTTGGAATACTTGATCTGACAGGCGGCGCGCCTGAAATGAATCCTCAATTCCGGTGGTTTGTGGCGGAAGCGGCAGCCCTGGGAGTACACATCATTGTGCGTTGTAATCTGACGATCATTGTAGCGAACAAAAAGTACAACGACCTTCCTCAGTTCTATCGTGACCACAAGGTTGAAGTCGTTTCATCCTTACCATTCTACCAGGCTGATCGAACTGACAGGCAGCGGGGCGAAGGAGTATTTAAGGACTCAATTACCGCGCTGAAAATGTTGAATGGGGTCGGTTATGGTATTGACGGTTTGCTCCAACTGAACCTCGTTTATAACCCTGCAGGTGCGTTTCTTCCAGGAAGCCAGGAACAGCTTGAAAAAGATTTCAAAAGGGAATTGAAATTGCAGTATGACATTGATTTCAACAATCTCTACTGCATTACCAATATGCCCATAAGCCGATACCTTGAATATTTGCTCAACTCGGGGAACTACGAAAAGTATATGGACAGGCTGGTTTCTGCATTCAACCCCGTTGCTGCTGCCAGTGTAATGTGCAGGAACACCATCTCCATTGGATGGGATGGGTACCTGTATGATTGCGACTTTAACCAGATGCTGGATCTAAAAGTCAATGGAAGTGTTGACCACATCCGTGATTTTAAAATGGTGGAAATGAATGAACGGGATATTGTTGTGAAGCAGCATTGTTACGGATGTACGGCTGGAACGGGGTCCAGCTGTGGCGGATCAACTACTTAATATTAGTTTACCAACCACTCCCCAGTTCCGGATGAAGATCAGTGTCATCATACCAACTTTAAATGAGTCGGAGCATATCGTTAACCTGATACAATTCATTCAAAAATTTGGCAGTCCGCATGTGTTGGAAATAATTGTCGTCGATGCCAATAGCAACGACAATACTGCCGCGTTGGTAGCGGGCACAGGTACTACAATTCTTAACGGTGCGGTGGCGTCAAGGGCCGGCCAGATGAACCAGGGTTCAAAGGTCGCAAGGGGCGATGTTTTGTACTTCATTCACGCCGATGTCTTGTTGGTCGAGACCTTCGCAGATGATATTAGTCAAGCGGTTCAAGAAGGTTTCGAAGCCGGTTGCTATCAATACGCGTTCAATTCGACTCGTCCGATTTTGAAGATGATGGCCTATTTCAACCGCTTCAATGGGTTGATGTGTCGGGGTGGCGATCAGACTCTGTTCATCACAAAAAAACTTTTTCTAAAGCTAAATGGGTTTGATGAATATTATACGATCATGGAAGACTATGATTTGATAAGACGCATCATGCGAAAGTCGCCCTTTAAAGTTTTCCCTAAGCGGATATTGGTTTCAGCGCGCAAGTATGAAACCAATAGTTGGATTCGCGTTCAATTTGCAAATCTTACAGCCTTTATGATGTTCTACCTGCGTCGGAATCCATCGCAGATCAGGAAGGCGTATAAAAAAATGTTGAAATACAGATAAGTTATTAACGAATGCGCGACTTAACTTTCTTGATGGTTGCGAAAATTCCATATATCAGAACAGCAACAATAAAACAGTAGACCCAAATGGGTATATTTTTGCCGACGACGATCAAGTACAAATAAGCAGAGACAAAGAAAATACTGGCCGAAAGTATTGGGAAAATAAGAGATTTTTTTTGCTTATAATTTCTCACAATCCACCAGAGTGAAAGCAGGAAAAAGGGAATTGCACCGACGTAGATAGCCCCAAAGACGATTGGATTAACGTTGTACCTGGCTCCTAAACCAAAAAACCATTCTTTGATCGCTTCCATTACCTGAATATTTTGAAAGCTATGCCTAATAGTTTCTTTAAAAGCGGCGTAAGCGACTTCGATTTAAAGTCTACTATAATTTTTTGATTAATTCTTGAAGCCACCGGGTAAGGATAGATCTTATTAAAAATTGTGTCGATAGAAAGGTTGTTCGAGTTTGCCAGAATCAATTCCTGAATCAGCTCACCGGAATTTGGTGCGATCATCGTTCCCCCTAAAAGCTTTCGCGATTTCAAAAATCCACCATTGGAGATCAGAAGAATCAACCTCGAATAGCGATGATCATCAACCACCGCGCGATCATCGTCTTCAAAACCAGTGTTCAACATGGTAAAGCTGATACCTCTTTCGTTTAACTGTTTCTCGTTTAATCCGAACGTAGCAACTTCCGGATCAGTAAAGGTTACCCATGACAAGTGATCATTATTTTGCTTCTTCTTCATTGGCGAAAATAGATTATTCAGAATAATCCTCGCATGATGTTCCGCGGCGTGTGAAAACTTCAGGTCCCCAGCGACATCGCCACATACGTAAACGTCTTTGTTGGTGGTTCTTAAAAATCGGTCTGATTTGATTTGTCCATTCTCCGTTTCAATCCCGGCCTTGTCCAATTGCAATAAGTCTATATTTGATTCTCTACCAGTTGCAACAAATACCGCATCAAAGTCAATCATCTCTGATTTTCCATCAAATGAAATAGTTGCTGTTGTCGGTGTGGGGAATGACAATAGCGCTGTATTTAAAAAGATACTCATCCCCTCCTCCTTGAGCTTTTGTTCAAGAATTCTTGCGACCATAGGGTGGTCGTTAGGCAAAATCTGCCTACCCTTTTGTAGCAACGTAACGCTTACTCCCAGGCGCAGCATCGCCTGCCCGATCTCAATACCTATTGGGCCGCCACCGACTACCAGAAGCTTTGTCGGTAAGTGGCTGAGGTCGAAAATGCTTTCATTATCGTAATACTTGACAGTATCCACACCAGGAACAGCCAACCTTTTCGGTTTAGAACCTGTTGCAATTACAATTTTGCGACCCCGGTATTTTGTACTGGCAACCAAAACAGCATTTCGATCGGCAAAGGTCGCCTCGCCAAGCGCAACATCTAATCCGATAGCCCTAAAGTGGGCGGCATTTTCGTGTGCGCGAATTACTTCCTGGCGTTGAGATATATAGTTTGAGACTTTTTTCGCATCAACGCTGCCGTCAACCTTGAGACCAAAATGCTCCGCTTGCCTTGCCTGGTGGATGATTCGGGATACATGGATTAATGCCTTACTTGGAACGCATCCGTCGTTGAGGCAGTCGCCTCCGATCTGATGGTCGGATTTATCGATTAATAGCGTTTTGAATCCCGCCTGCTGCATGAAAAGGCTTACGCTCAGTCCACCTGAGCCCGCGCCTATAACGATAATATCGTATTGATGTTCCACTGGCTGGCTAAATCAGGTGAGAACATCTGGCACTACCCAGGCTATTTGGGCGACTTCCAATCGGGCGAAAGTGTTGTTGACGTTGTTCATGTTCGATTGGTGTTAAATCCGTCTTGAACAAAGTTAGTAAAGGCGGCGTACGTCGATGAGGTCATTTGTACGAAATACTGAAAGAGCCAAAAATTCCCGATGGATTATCGCCCTTCACATGTAACCCGGGCCGCGGACTCCGATCCCATTGCGGCAAAAAGTCTATGGACATGGCCTTCTCATTAACCACGTTCCACTCCCCACGCTTCACTCTGTAATAGAAAATTACCTCATGCCTGGGTTCCACTTGCATCTTAAATTCAATAAAATCTTTACCCGGGTACATAATTTCTTTAACTACCGTAAATTGATTTTCCTTTGTCATCCAGCACTGAACCTTGCCATCACTAACACCCACACCGACGGCCGCGCTTGCATCGCCATAATAAGCAATCCCACACAATGCATGCGCAACGGGCGTTACTTCAGTGGTAACGGAAAATGTCGTCTGTGCCGGCCTAATGGTGATTACAATTCCGGTTGGGTTCATTGGCGCAACGGTTCCCTTGAGTAACAGCTTCCCATTGGCTTGAGAAATATGTGGAGTGGAATGACGCCAATCCCACTGCCAATAAAGCGCGGGTTTCTTACCTGAAAAATCATCTGCAAAGCCGACGGGTAATGCAGGTGAAGGTTTAAAATTCGTTTTAAATAAGGGCCAGCCAGCCTGTTGATTCCATTCCAATTTCGCGATCATTCCTTGTCTCCCGGTATAAATACCATCGATCACGCTATAAGCATGATGCACGTAGTAAGTATCGCCTTCAGTATTGTTTATAAAACTTCCATGACCTGCACACTTCCAGCCGATGTACTCCGAAAGCAGGGGATCGCCCACATGTCGTTCGTACGGACCTTTAATATTTCTTGCGCGGGCAACCTGCACGTTGTAGCTACAGGACGCTCCACAACAATTTCCGGCAGAATAGAACAAATAGTA
This sequence comes from Chryseolinea sp., assembly GCA_037720155.1. Lineage (GTDB taxonomy): Bacteria > Bacteroidota > Bacteroidia > Cytophagales > Cyclobacteriaceae > Chryseolinea. Next base: position 148,836 of record JBBJMI010000004.1, read on the forward strand.
ATATCCATCTTTCTTGATCATGCTCTGGCCCTCAAGACCGGCTCGCTGCTCGTCGCGGATCAGCGTGAATGGATCGCCCTCCAAATGGAGGCCATCCGACGAAAGCTTGTAGGCCAGTAGCTCGATGGGACGCTTGTCCAGGCCGTATGCTTTGAAACTGATGAATAATTGTCCGTCGTCATCAAATACGAATGCATCAATAGCTTCTTTTCCAAAATCGATGATAACACCGTGATCGGTATAACCATGATCGGGGAAAGCAGAGCTGGCTACTCCGATGCACGAGACGCTATCCGATTTACGGCGTGCTGTATAGTACACAAGATACCGGCTGCCGGTTTTAAAAAATTCCGGTGCCCAGAAGGAGCTCATAGTCCATTCTGGAGCGTGGTCGAAAATGTATCCACTCTGTTCCCAATGCTGCAAGTCAGAGGATCGAAATACAGGATAGTGGGGTGCCCATTCTGAGGATGTGCCCGCAGCATAATAAAGTTTTCCATCTGAAATGATCGTAGGATCGGCAAAATCACCAGCAATCGCCGGGGCGGAAGAATGCTGTGCAAGTAGCTTCATTGGAAAGACTAATGCACAGCAACACAAAAAGGCCGTGATGCACAGGTCGTTTTTTGCTTTTCTCCGAATGGACATGTGACTTTGTTAACCATGTAATACTACAAAATACTAATTCGAATAAATCTTTAATTCCAATGGTTCATAACGGTACGAAAATTTCCGAACTTAGGATCCATTAAAAATATAAGAGATGAAGACAATGACATGCCAACAACTTGGGGGAGCGTGTGGACAACAATTTAGCGCTAATAGTTTTGACGAGATCGCTATGATGGTCAGTAAGCATGCCCGTGAGATGGTTCAAAATGGAGACGCGGACCACTTAGAAGCCATGAATGAAATGAGAAAGAGCATGAGTTCACCAGACGCAATGAACACATGGATGAATGAAAAGAGAAGCGCGTTTGACGCATTGCCAAAAGACGATAGGATTGGTTGAAAACAACGATATTAAAAGCCTATCCACACAATGGTAGAATAAACAATAACGACAGTTTTATTACATAAGTAACAAATATTACTCTAGCGCCGTTGCGCTGAAGCTACGTACTATATATTCTTACAACTTCATCATTTGCCCCAACCGTGATCGTGCGAAGGTTATTCGCTTCCATTCTATCCGCAGGCTGCCTATTCGGATGTCTGCAGCCGCAGGGCGAGAATTTCATTGAGATTGCGGACGCTTCTACAATTACCCTTGAGCTTACGGAAACGACCACCGATACGATATTAATCGACCGGCCTACGGTCTTTTCTTATACCGTGGGCGGCCACCCATTTCAGCCTATTAGCGTTAGCGTAACGTTCGACGGCAATCCTTCACCTGCGGGAATAGTCGGCGATAACAAATTTACTGTTGACCCTTCGGTGATACCGCATGGCTTTCATCGAATGCATGTAACGGTCCAGGGCTATAATCAAAATGGCAGTCTTGCCAACCAACTCGAATTCAATACATCTGACATAAGTAACACGTTCAATGTTTATGTCGACTCCGAGCCTCCGGAAGTATCGCAAATTTTGAAATTTGAGATTACAGAAGGGCAGCTTAAAGTGTCCTGGAGTAAATGCAAGAAGCAAAACTTTCTGTCATACACCCTTAAGGTTTGTGGCGACAATAATTGCAGTGACGTCAACATCAAAGATGTGAACGACACGTCCTGGGTTGACCCAAATTATGTGGCGGGTAGAATCGGATATGCAGTCGCTACCAATACCACCTTTACCTCAGTGAATGGCCAGTTCAGGTATTACGAATGGAAACCAAACATAAGATTTCAGGTTTCGAACTTCCTGGCGACAATGCGATGGGGCAAGTTTCCATTCTACAACAATATTGAAAAATTCCGAATTAACTCTGATAGCGATTTTCCCAAAGAGCTAATGCTAGAAGACACGGTCATCACTCTTGCAAACCGCCTTAACTTTGGATACGCTCAAAATTTCAGGCTGACAGCGATAACGAAGGATGGGGTAGAAATACCATTCACAAGCGAATATTTTGCCGGGGAGAGGATCAATCGTCTGGCAAGTTTTCCACGGGAGTATAATAAACTCAGCAAAGTATATTACGGATATGAAGGGGCTAGTACAGTGGTCATGGACATTAACTTAAACGTAATTCATTATGAGTATCCAATGGTGTTCGTGCATCCTTCGTCAAGCGGAGAATATGTTATTGGACTCTATGAGGGTGCATTTCATAAGTTGGATCCATTGACACTCGAACGAACATTTCTTTTTCAAACGGGACAGCTGGTTGTTGAGCGCACGATTGTCGCAAACAATGGGTTAATATCTTTTTTTCTGGGCGGTAGTACGCATCTGGTAATTAATTCAACCGGAATTCAAATATTCTCCGAACCCTCGGGTGTCGCAGGAGAATTGTCGCCTTCAGGAAAGTATTTGATTTCAGGATATGGCAGAAAAGTGTACCGTTACGACGCAGGCACATTCGTTTTGGTTGGGAGTCTTCCTACAACTGTTACCGTTGCTGGTTTTGATCAGAACGACAATATTATATGTATGGGGACGGACAACCAGTCGGTTCTTTATAAGGCGGAACCTATCAGCATGATTATGCCATTGAATTTGGGCAGTGGAATGCCGTTGTCTGTGTCCATCGACCCTGTGAGCTTTAAAGTTAATTTTTCGAGAGAAAGCGCGTACTATTTTTATGATCCTGTTCAGGATAAATATGCCATTACAACGAGCGGTTTTGGCAAGGTCTTAAATGACAAAGCGTTTGCGGTAGGTAGCGGTTTTGACGGCGGAATTTTTGTTATTAATGCGGAGGAGTTATTCGAATGAAGCACGCAATTATTTTGACAGCACTGTTTGTCACTTCCTTTCAATGTCTGTCTCAGGAGCTAATCGGTTCAATTGGAATTTCAGCGCAGGCAATGCGGGAATTAAAAGAGTTGCAGGCATTTAATGTCAACCAGGGACCCGCAACACTCAAAAACACCCAGTCCTTTCCTCCGTTTCTGCAATACCAGCTTGGAATGAGATTCATTCTTTCTGAGAGAGTGAAACTTGGCGGCATATTGTACCTGACGTCTACCGCTGCAAGGTCAGCAATATCGGATTACACCGGATCGATAACAGTCGATCAGAAGTTAGGATGTGTTGGCACCGGCGCTTATTTTGCTTATGTTGTAACACACGCGAATCGTTGGAAAATATCTCTATATGCAATTAGCGGGGTTGAATTTTCGTCACTTAATCTGTCGGTTCATGTAAATATCCCTTCCGTCGAGGTATCGAAGAGGCAATCGAAATTTGGGGCTGTCTCAGCTATGGCCGAGGGTGGTTTAGAATTCCAGAGAGCGGTGACGGATCGTCTGAGCCTTCACCTCAACATTGGTGCCCATTTAAGTCCGCCAACAGATCTAATCAATGATGACAATGAGCGATTTGGAAGAGTGAACTGGACAGGTGCAAAGATTATGGGAGGCCTTTGCTATAAGCTTAAAAATGATTAACTGAAAGTGGCAAGGCCATCATGTATTTCAAAATTAAACGCTATCACTTTTCCCATCCCCACAGTTTGGTTCCATTCCCTTTAGCCTTTCGCCATTCATCGCGCCATCGAAGGATCTCAAAAGGATTTAAAACCCGCCGTGGTTTTCGGTCAGCCTGCGACTTAATATCCGGTATTTTCACTGCTGTTGACTGATACCAATACGCCGCACTCGCAAGCTCCAGCGTGAGCACATTACTTCGACCATGCTCAATCGTGAAGCGCAACGACTTGTCAAAGTAAATTGGATCAGCGATATGAAATATATATAAATGTGTGCGTCCCATCCACCCAGCTTCAAAAGTTTTATCAGGCGAATTTACTCTTGGGTATCCGTAGTAGGGATTGCTGAACACTTCCTTGGGACAGAAGGCCGTATTAAAATAATCTTCTGTGCCGGTTCCGTTCAAGGCAGGCAGTGCTTGTCCGTCAATAAAGATCATGTCATCGCCTTCGCCATACCACATGGGGGTGGTTTTGTTCACATAATAATTGACCCCAACGAATTGAAATTTGCCTTCTAAATCAACGATGGTGTAATTTCGCGACCCATCCAAATTTGGTACTTCCTCTTTTCCCAAGAGAAGAACTCCGTTTTCTCCGTAAATAGAATCAGTCTCTGTGATTTCGTGATTGAACCAGGCGTGAAAACGTCCCTGGTCCGTTGGCAACTTATCCATTTCGTAATAGTCGATGTAGTAATAGAAGCCATCGATGTCTTTTTCCGATTGGTTTTCAATTTTAATTCTAGCGCCTTTGGAAAAGGGCATGGCAAAGTAACTGACCAATGCCCTTCCTTCAAGCGGGGAGGCACTTAGTAGCAGTGAGCTGAAGGTATAAGCCTTATTCCACCCCTGTCCGAAAAATGGACCCAACGGACTGGCTACTGACGGAAACTGTTGCCATCCCAGTAATTCTGATAACGATATCGTTTCTATTGAGTTCTTTGGGCTCCGGCGACATCGTTATCCAGATGTGATTGACGATTCCTGAACCAGCTAGATGCGCAATAACCCGCTTTTCGCTGGGCCTGATCTTACTCAAGTAATCCTCATTTCTGCCAGATCTATCATAGCTGCTTACCCGCTTCGACCGGACACCAGTTTTTATTTGAGCAAGACCGGACATGTAATTGTCTGTGAAAACGCATGAGATGAATAAATCATCAATACAATGACCAATATCAATGATCTCATGTTCTATCGATTTAGTTCGAACCATTCTCTTTCCAGAACAATCTACCAAGATATTATGACAGTAAGCCCGTGGTACAGGCCAAAGGCGGCTTCCGGAGAGGTGACTTTTTGCTTTCCGTTCCGGTCAACGATGCGAGGCGATAATGAAACGGGCTTCAAATGTATTAGTCTTTAAAGTTTGCCCCTTAGAACGCAAACCCCTCTGGTCAAAAACGAATACATTGTTTGAAAAAATTTCCACGCTTTACACCGTGCTTGTAAAATCGGTAACATCACCGATATTACATCAGAAACCGGGCCGGTGAGGATCGAAACACTCATGGGCGATCAGGAGAATAACGATAAGCGCTTTGCCTAAATAAATAGCTTAAAATCAGTCTTTATGAAAAACGATACATCAAGCTCCAGAAGAAAATTCTTGCAGCAGATAGGTGCCACTGGAATCGCAATAGGATCTGCTCCCCTGGTGTCACTTGCGGCAAAGGAAAAAACGGAAGAACGCATACTGAGATATGAAAGAACAACTTCGGCCGCCAACAAGATCAGAGTGGGCGTCATTGGCTACGGAGTACAGGGTCATTTCGACCTGGGCACAGCATTAAAGGTCCCTGGCGTTGAACTTGCCGGCATTTGCGATTTGTACACCGGAAGATTACAAAATGCGAAAGAATTGCACGGCAAAGACCTGTACACAACCATCAACTACAAAGAGCTGCTGGACCGGAAAGATATTGACGCCATCTTACTGTGTACAACAGATGTGTGGCATGCCCGCATCGCCTTAGACGCCCTGGCTAAAGGCAAGCATGTATACTGCGAAAAGCCAATGGTATACAAGATCAGCGAAGGGCATCCGGTCGTTGCAGCGGCAAAAAAGTCGGGTAAGGTATTTCAAGTGGGTAGCCAACGAGTAAGCAGTTTAGTATATGCAAAAGCCAAAGAACTATTGGCTGCCGGTGAGATCGGTAAGCTAAATATGGTGAATGCAATATATGACAGACAAAGTTCGATCGGAGCCTGGCAATATACTATTCCGAAGGACGCCAGTGCGTTGACTACCAATTGGGATAAATTCATCGAAGCAACTGAGAAAATGTCGTTCGATGCAAAGAAGTTCTTTTGGTGGAGGGCCTTTAAGGAGGTTGGAACAGGTGTAGCCGGCGATTTGTTTGTCCACCTTCTCAGTGGAACTCACTTTATTACTAACTCCAAGGGGCCGGAAACTATCTTCAGTACAGGACAATTCAGCTATTGGAAAGATGGACGCAACCTGCCTGACGTGATGGCTGGCGTTATGCAATATCCTGACACGAAAGAACACAATGCGTTTCAACTCACGTTGCAAGTGAACTTTATCAGCGGCACCGGCGGACAGGAAGTAATCCGTTTGATTGGTTCAGAAGGTGTCATCGAAGTAGCGGGTAACAATCTTACTGTAAAGCACAGTCTGATGCCTGAAGCGCCGGGCTTTGGCGGTTATGATTCGCTTTTCACTTTTTCAAAAAGTATGCAGGACGAAATGCAAAAGGAATACGATGCCAAATGGACTGCCGAACAGAAAAAGAGGAAAACAAAAGACAACATAATGTTTAAAGTACCCGAAGGATATGATGAACATTTAGACCACTTCACGAACTTCTTTGATGCGATCAAGACAGGGAAGACAGTCGTTGAAGATGCTGAATTCGGATTCAGGGCTGCAGCGCCAGCGTTGGCTTGTAACGAAAGCTATCTTTCCAAGGAAATCATACAGTGGGATCCGGTAGCGATGAAGATAAAGGGTAAGGCGTGAGTTAGTCAAGAGTCAAGAGTTTGTAGCATTCGCTTTTGCGCAACGCTGCTTGAGGAGTGGAGGGCTGATAGGGGTTTGGCGTGTCTCATTGAATTAACCGCACAGACGGGGAGGCGCTAAGGATACGCAAAGTTATTAATGCGATTACTTAGCCCGTGGATTTCTTCGGCCAAGGGGGTCGGAGTTCAAAAAAGATAAAATCAAAATTGGCCAATATGAAGCAGGTTGTGTTTGTAATCTATGTAGCATTACTATGTAGCGAGGCAGCATTTTGTCAATCGTTAGAGGTCCAACTAGGACCTATGATTGATCCTAAAGAGATACAACGGGAAGCTAACCTACCTAGAATGGTGGCCCTAGCTCCCTTTCGAAGTTTTTCTCATTCTACAACTCTATTCTTCGATCCGATACAGAAGAAAGCCTACAGTGGCTTCGGTTTTCAGGGTAAAGCCTTTTACTTTGGTGTGCTTGAGAACTACTTAAAGTACAGCGGCGTAAAGAAGCTCACGGCAGAGAACATCAATGAAGAGGTGAGGCTTAATGCCTTTATTCCACTCAACAAAAAGATGTATGTGCTGTATAGCCTTAAGTTTCCGAAGCAAGATGGATTTTCCGTTTATGTAAATGAAGTAAGCCCTGAAATGGTCGTCCTGGGAAGCCCTATCGTCCTTCACAATTTTGAGGACCTGGAAAATTACGGGATGAATATTTATGTAACGTCGTCCGAGGATAAGAAATACATTTTGATAACAAGGATATTTAATACGAAACCAAAAGAACTTCAAAAGCTCGAATGTAAAGTTCTTGATGATTCATTTTCAGAAATGTGGTATCAACGCATTGAAACAGAAAATACAGGCAAAGAGCTCAACGTTCAGTCGGTCAAAGTTGACGGTGCCGGCAACATGCATGCATTAGTCGAATTTGAAAGTCGCAAGCTCAATAAGCCAATCGTCTATTCCTACTTCTGGAAATCCAAATCCCTAAAACTGTTCGAGCCAGGATTTGCCACAGGAGAAAACTTTGGAACAAGGCTTGAGCTGTTGAATGGCATTGAACCGTATATCGTTGGGCTGAACGACGAACAGAAGCAAGTCAAATACTTTCTTGCCCGGATCGATATAAAATCTCAGACGCTGGAGAAGCTGGCCTCAGAACTCATGCCCGAGGACTTTCGTAAGCTCTCAAATTTCAGTTTGTTTGAAACGCGTCATTGGGGGGTGATGGACATTGTTACACTTGAAAATAATACGATTGTGGCCTCCATCGAAGCCATAGTGGTCGACTCGAAATACGGACAACATCATAGCTACAATGCTTACGTTTACGCGTTCCGCCAAGATGGGTCGCAGATCTGGTCGCGCATTATCCAAAAAAAACAAATTACTTTACCCGGGTTCGCAGGGCATATTCTAATTCCTGCTAAAGACAATGTGTTCGTCGTCTACAATGACGCTTCGGATAACATTACGAAAGACGCGGACGTTGCCAAAGTTGATGTGCTCAACGCGAAAAATCCGATGCCTGTGGTTCAGAAAATCGATGCCTCCGGAAAGGCCACAAAGCAGCAGTTAACGAAAGTAAAGGAGTTTGAAGAATATGCATTAAATTTTCAAACACTGGCGAAGATAGAGAAAGGTCTATATTTCAACACGGCAGTGAAAAGAAATGGTATGTATTCGTTCGACTCGAGGAACGCTACAATTCGGGTAGTAGATTAAGCAGGACTGGCATACATTATCATTCTATTATTTCACAGTAGTCATTTCTTTAAGAATTGCTTCTGCCTGAGGAGGCTGTTTGAAATGCGCTTAGTTTTGTCGCAAGAAGCGGTTTATCCCTTGCACATATATTTCAGAGGATTACTATGAAAAAGTGTTTTATAGGAGCGTGTTTGGTGATGATGGCACTTTCATCATCGCTTGCTCAGAAGTCAAAGTACGTTGTGATGATCAGTATTGACGGACTGAGGCCTGAATTTTACAAAGATCATTCATGGCCTGCACCGAACATCCAGGCGCTGGCACAAAATGGAGTATATGCCGATGGTGTACGCGGTGTGTTTCCGACTGTAACGTATCCTTCACACACCACGATACTAACGGGCGCGTTACCGGCTAAGCATGGGATCTATTACAATATGCCCTTTGAACCTGAAGGACAAACGGGCAAGTGGTATTGGGAGGAGAGTGAGATAAAAGTGACGACCTTATGGGACGCCTGTAAACAGAAAGGAATGAAAACTGGCAATGTTCATTGGCCTGCGTCGGTAGGTGCGCCAATCGACTTCAATATTCCTGAAGTATGGCCCACAAAGAAAGACGGCAACGACCGGCTTGGGCCCATGCGCAAACATTCGTCTCCTGCAACGTTATTTGAAGAAATAGAAAAGAACGCCACCGGGAAGCTCGACGGCACGAGGCTGGATAGCGACTACTTGTTGATGGATGAAAACCTGGGCCGCATGGCTTCCTACATAATCGAAACGTATAAGCCACAGTTCACCACGGTCCACCTCGTGTGCCTAGACCACTTTGCACACAACGACGGGCGAGATAGCGAAAATGTTCGAAAGGCCTTAGCTGGCGTTGACAACGCGATTGGAAGAATTATTGAAAGCGTACATCGGGTTGGCATAAAAGACAGTACGTCATTTCTTATTGTCGGCGATCACGGCTTCGTGGACATTCATACAACCCTTGCCCCCAACGTGTGGCTCGAAAAAGCAGGCTTAATTGAGGCGGCCGAGAACCGTGGCAAATGGAAAGCTGCGTTCCATTCATCCGGCGGATCAGCGTTCCTTCACCTCAAGGTCAAAGACGATGTTAAGACGCTACAACAAGTTCAGGCAATACTGCAAAAACTTTCTGACAACGATAAAAAGCTTTTCCGGATAGTGACTTCCGAAGAGATGAAAAAGATTGGCGCTGATCCGACCGTGATGCTAGCCATAACGCCCATCGAAGGTGTAACGATCAGTGCTGCCGCCGACGGTCCCGCCGTACGGGCAGGCAAAGGTGGTACCCACGGATTCTATCCAGACTTCAAAAATATCCAAACGGGATTCATTGGGTCTGGCGCGGGATTCCAAAAGGGTAAAGTTATTCCTATGATGGGGCTGGAAGACATCGCGCCGTTGATCAGCGCCTTGTTGGATCTTTCATTTGTATCGCCAGACGGAATATTGTTTCCAGGATTGCTTAAAGAAAGTAAATAGTGGGCCGCGGCGCGCGATGGCTTATTCCCCATCTGGGCATGCGCCTGTAAGCTTTCACGATTACATCAGGACTAATTACCTCACGGTTTCTTATCCTCGACTGCTGGGGTGATGCTCATGTCCTTTTCATTTGCCTGGTATTCCAGCACGGTGATATTGGCTTGTTCTGAACCCACGTTATATTGAACAAATACCGCCTTATCCGTGGTGCGGATAACATACGTATGCACGTTGTCATAATTATTGCAAGAGTGCAGATAGCCATTCACGTAAGCATTAGGATCAATACCTTTCAGACGGTCTTTTTCGCCACTTTTTACTGGTTCGCCATTGTTGATTTTTTGTCCGCCAACGCCTGCTATAAGTTGGTCAAAACCTTTTTGCACCTCTAATGTAGAGAACTTCTTGTCAGGAAATTTCTCGTCGTCCACCCGGATCTGTCCCTTAAACGATTTCCCTTCCATCGGAAAGTAAATGCCGTGGTTATAAAAATATTCCATGTCAACATCTTTGATTTCCCCTTTGCCATGGTATTTATTGGGATCAGTAAACATGTATCCATCAGGCAGTTTGAAATATGGAAAACTCCCATCAAAGTTTTCCGCCAGTTCAATACTGTTGATGTCGAATTTGGTGTCGGAGGATTGCGTTTTCTCCGCGTCTATTTGCTTAGTTGAAACAGTATCAGCCCAGGATGAGTCATCATTCGCCGTTTCTTTATTTTGCTGGCAGGCGAAGGATATAAGTAATACAGATAGTAATAATAAAATATTTTTTTTCATGGAGGGGAGGATTGTCGTGTATAGATTTTCGCGATTTGTGCGCAGCATTTGCTCGAGTCTGGAGTCTGGCTCACCGAATTGTCATGCGTGCATAAGTGCTCAAAGATAAAACTAAAAATCTAGATCCGACCAGGATAATCTAGCCATTTCGTGAAAGATTGCAAGGCCACAATTGCTAATTAAACCAAACGGCATAACCTTGGCGTCTGAGGTCCCAGGCAAGTTTTTCTTCCATCAGCAACGCCTGTGCCTTTGTCAACGCTTTCAAGTTTATGTGCTCATACAGGCTTGGGCGTAAATAGGTGCCGTATTTAAATACAATATTCGCTGAAAGCTTGTGGCCCTTTTTATTCACGTGACCAGTCCGATGTTGGATAAATCTTTCAGCCGGGGTCTTGCTGGTCATTCCAACATAAAGACATTGAAGCACCCCATTGAACTGCGGGTTCGCCAGACGGAATCTGGTATTTTCGCTGAAAACTTTTTTAGAAAGCTCGATCACATAAACCCGATACCTCATGCTTTAAAATGCCATCGTCATGAATTAATGGAAAAAGGCAATGAAATATATCCCTTATTCGGCAGCTTCGGTTTGTATAGCGCGTTCTATACTTTGAGCGTTCGCAATGTAACTGAGTACCGCACGTTGCTAACGACCTATTTTTTCTTCAACAATATCTTCTGTTCGGAGAATTCGTACGCCGCGTTTAGGAAATCAACTACCTTGGACCATTCCTCTTTCGGAACAAAATTAAAATCGTAATGTTTGTAGCATTCAAGAACGATCTTGCCATTTTCTTCCTTCGCGGAACTTGTGAATCCACCCCACTTACTTTCTAGTTTTACATTCAATCTATCGAGACCCTGGACTGTGTAGCCCGCCGGGATATTTAAAGTTATTTTATGACTAAACGATCTCGCGTTTTCAAAGTATACATTCGTTGTTCGATTTAACTCCTCACCCTTAACTTTTGTTTGTTGTTCGATTAGTTTTCCGGCATCAACTAAAAAATTGGGGCCGGTCTTCTTGACCAGATCTTCCGTTTCAAAACTAAAGCTATAGATCATCGCCTCTTTGGTGTCATATCTTCCCGTTTGTTCAACCTTCAAATTACCGGTGTTTTGTACTTTAACATTGTAATCTCTTTCCGACATTTGCTTTAGCAATTCTGCTTTCGCTTCAACTCTTTTGGACATGTAGGTGTCCTTCAAAGCTATAAATCTCTTTTTCGAAGAGCCGTATTCGGCAAAACTCTCCTCCATAATGAACCGCTCCCGCTCCTCCGCTTCATAGTCGTACAGGTCCATCAAGCCATACTGTTCAGTAAATTTATTCACTCCACTTAGTGTCTTCTTAACGGCAACTTTTGCTTTATTCAAATCCAGTAAATCTACCTCAACCAATACTGCAGATTGGTTTACTTCTGAACTGCTGACGGGAATTGTTATTTTCTTTGCATCATATCCCCTTGGCGAAAGCCCATTAAGCGCATAGGCTTCCGTTCCTTCAAGCAATGGGCTTATAAACCCTGCAACCGTATTGATATCAAACGGACTAAGATACAAGTACTCACTCCCTTTCTTCACTCTGATCATCCATTCGATTTCTGCCTCCATCAGTAAGTTATTCAATGACGAAATATTCCGGGGAATGGCGATTATAATGTCATGTTCGATTTTCTTAGAAGCAAGAAAAGTAGAGAACCCGTCTGTAAAATTAAGCTCTGAAATCTCTGGCCATCGGCCACCACCCACGGTCACACCTTCCATGGAATCAAAATAGCGGTTCCGGTAAAAATAGTAAGCCTGCCTGGCTATTTCGAATGGGTCTTTTATATTTTTGAGTTTCGTTTTTGCAAACTTATTAAGGCTCTTGATATCGTAGGATGTTGCAAGCATTGTCGCCGCCATATCTTCAACCTCTTTCTTCGAAACACTGCTTTTCGCAATGCCAGGTTCACCCAAAAGGACGTCAAAGGTTCTCATGCCCTTCCCTGACGCATACGCCGCACGAAACTTGATTGATGGTAACTCTCTATATGGAAAGAGCCAACGTTGATCTTCGACGCCGTCTATCTCCTTGCCTTCGAGCGTATAATACTGTTCATCGTTCTCGTCGTCGGCTTCCAGCTTTAGTTCAGGAGCACCATTTAAGGAAACTACGTTAATGAAGCACCTTCTTGCCGCCCGGAACTGAAGTTTTTGATTAAGGACTGGATATTCGCGTGGTAGCTGATAAATAACAGGTTCAAAAAAATGTATCAGGGTCGAAGTAGGCATTGTGGTCTCTTCACAGATATAATAGTCAAGAATGTCGCCTGGCTCCAGCCCCGATATTGCAATTTTGCTGTAAGCGTAGCTGTTTAAATCGTTTCGCTGGTCCATTTTCACGGCTTTTGCGAGATCAATTATGACCTCCTTGCCACCGGGTTTCACCACCTTAAATCCGACATACACCCTCTTATTCTCTCCTGTAGCCTTGTCATACCGATTTGCAGAATATGCGATTTCCGAGTATTTGGTCACCGCATTGACGTCATTCAGCTTAATACGATAGTGATTATATTCATTGAATTTTAGGGATGCCAACATTGCCATCCGCCGGTACTCGAACCTGTTTAACTGCGCAATAACAATGGCCGATTTATCGGACCACTTTGCAGGCGTTAATGAAACGCCGAAATTCTTATCTCTTGAACTCCACATTTCATTCCTGATTTCGAGATCTCTTTCGATAGCAGATGCGGAACCGAAGCAAAGGAAAATAACGATAATGCTAACAAACTCTGTTTTGTTCATATAAAATATAAAAATTAAGCAAATTTGTAATAAGCGTAATTACTTTGAACGGGTTAAAACCAGTTGATCATCATACACTTCATTCAACGCTTTAATATAACTGTTCCACTCTGGGAAATTATTCTTTCGTATTATCCCATGTGACACAATAATTTCATTGGTATATATAAGCTCGGATCCGACTTGCCTAAACGAGACTTCAAAAGAAAAATCATCATGTTTCTTGGACAGGCCTTCGGGTAAGTGCGAAATTTTATAACCAGCCGGCACTGTTAACTTCTTGACAGTTATTAAATGGACCTTTCGATGGAAGTAATAGTCAGATTCGCGGGTGTCTTCAATTTTCATCTCGCGGAAAGGCTGGTTCCAATCAATACCTACATAAAGATCCTGATCGAACAGGGCGACCTTGTTGGCTAGCGTGAAGGAGTATTTCACTTCCAAAGGTTTTTCCCGATCAATTGGAGGTGTGTTGGTGACCCGAACTTTATCTGTATTAGAGTATTTAGAGACGACGAGATTGTCAAATACCTTTTTTTGATCCTCCTGTTTTACATTCGTCGAAAGATATAGTATCTCCTTTTTTGCTTCTCCATTCATGCTCAACTGTCCTTCACCATTCAGGATAAATCCATCCAATGTTAGAATTTCATTTCGTGAGATAAGATTGGCATTAAAGTCAGCTACAGGGACTTTCTCTCGAATAAAAGATTTTCCATTTTCAATGAGCATCTCTTTTCCTTGAATTCTTTCCGCATTCTTTCCCAATGCGATGTACTTTTCGGTGGAGTCGAGGATGTACAGGTCAGCTCCAAGCATAACGGTGCAAATCATATGATTGTCCACACATAGGGATGGGATATCATAGTTATAGGGTAGTCGATTTGTACCAATCCACGTTAGTCGTGCGTCGAATCCGGCGACCTTCAGCATTTCCTTGGTTAGGTTTGCCATGCCTTTGCAATCACCAAACCTGTTGGTAAACACATCCTCGGCAGGCGCCGGCTGAAATCCCGCAAGACCATCTTCGAAAGCAATGTATTTGATGTTGTCCTGCACCCAGTAGTAAATCTTTTTGACTTTATCCTCTGGCGTTTTTGCCAAGGAGATAAGATTTTGGACAACATCTTTGAATGATGATGGGTCACTCTTAACCTGGTTCGTTAGTCCGCTATACCATTTGTACAAGTCTTCGACATTTGATATTACCGCCGTTTCACCGGCCGGAGTCTTGAACTTTTTGGTAAGAACGATAATATGAGGGTAGTAATGGAAGATCCCCAAAGAATTAGACTCTGATTTTTGCATGGCAAGTTCTAGTGCCCTATATGTATAGATCGTATGACCGTTATTTTTTGTGACCGTTTTTTTAATATCATAACCGTCAAAGTTCTTTTCCACCAGTTCAACTGTAACACCTTCCGGAACTGTCACCGTAATCTGTCGCTCGGCAGCCGGCTCAACGTCGTGGAAAAATATTCGTGTGAAGTACCTCGGATCTGTATAACGGGTCCGTGATCGAAAGGATATCTCCGTACCTAAACTCAAAAAGTTAAAGTTGTACGAGCACACCTTTGCATCGGAATAGAAAACATTTTCAACTTCGTAATTACCGCAGCTGACATCCGCATCTATGGATTTTCCACTAGTAAACCGCACCGCATTATTTTCAACTTTAATATTGTCATTATAGAAGACATGCTTAGCATACTTCAAGTTTCCCTCCAAAGAGATGAGGTCAATTTCGCTTTCATGTAGTACCGATAAAGATGCTCCATTCGGCTGGAACGTATATGCCGAGGAGTTTCGAAAAGCGACAACTTTTGGTGTTTGATCCTTTAGCGCGGATTTAAGAGTTTTCGCTCTTTCTACGTTTGTATTCTTTTGCCCGGTGACCGGGTAATTCAAAAGAACAATCAATGCAACTAACGTGAAAAACTTCATTTTTTATGGTCGGTAGGACCGGATGACTATTGCAAAATAGCGCGGTAAATGGCCTGATAATTTGAAATTCTACCTCAAAAATTACACGCACCTTATTACCATCAGATTCAGTGGTCCGGGAGTGATGGTAGAATTCCGTGTCGAGATAGTGGCCTAAATAATAAGCTATTGCCCTACTCCGACCGCAATACTCGTGTGGGGTTGGTCATTGCACCTTTGAGCACCTGGACGCTTACAGTAATCAGTGCAATGACAATCAATATGAGGAGCGGTATAAAAAATAATTCCCATTGTATACCGACACGAAATGCAAAACCGCTCAACCAGGTATCCATCGCGTACCACGTCAGCGGAAAAGAAATGACAGACGCAATTAAAATCAGTCGCATAAAGCGCCTTGTCAATAAGTAAATGATGCTTGATATGGACGCGCCGAGTACCTTACGAACTCCAATCTCCTTCAATTTTTGTGTGGTCGTAAATGAAGCAAGGCCCAATAATCCCAAACACGAGATGATTACCGCCAAACCGGCGAAGATCGCAAAGATCTCCCCAAACTGCTGATCAGTTCGATACTGTGTATTAAAGAAATCGTCGAGAAAATCATAGCGGAATGGATCGTCCGGTATCAGTTGTGTATACAGTTTTTCAATAGCGGCCACGGTGTTGCTCATATTCTCACCTTTAAGGTGAATGGATATTTTAGCGGTAGAGATAGTATCAGCTCTGAAGAGAAATGGCATGTGGTCCGATTTCAAAGAATTCCAGTTATAGTTCTTTACCACGCCGAGAATGGCGCACGTATCATCCCCCATCAGCAGCTGTTGACTCAAGGCCTGTTCCGCAGTACCGAGGCCGAACGCAGCAAGTGATGCTTCATTAATTATGACCGACTCCATATCGGACTTAACGTTCGCATCAAAATTTTTTCCTGATATAAACTTGATATCATAGACAGGAATAAAGTCTGGATCGATCCATACAACGCTTCCACTCTTGAAGTCTTTAGGTTGAGTACCGATTCTTCGGATATCGGCGCCCCAGTTGTGTCCACCGCCAGGGATAGACGCCGAGGTGGCTACGTCCGAAACGCCCGGTACTTTTTTCAATTCGTCCTTAAAGATTCGCATCCGTTGTTTCGATTGTTCCCATGTTAGGATGCTTGGTCCGTTCACAACCAACATCTGGTCCATTCGTAACCCCTTATCGTGGTTTTGCATGAATGAGATCTGTCGATACACTACAAACGTCCCGGCTATAAGAAGAAGCGATGCGGCAAACTGAAAGACCACCAATACCTGACGCAAGGAAAAGCCGCCGCTTTTTTGCTGACCTTTCAGAACGTCCACGATCCTGAACGACGAGAGTGCGAGTGCAGGATAGACGCCCGAAGCGAGAGAACCAAAGACAAATAAACCAAGGAGGGTAAACCAAAGTCGATGGTCGGAAAAGTCGAAGGTCAATTCCTTTCCGATGATGTTGGCTACTACTGGCAACAATCCAACGGCCAGGCCAGTGGCCAACACAATACCCACGAAATTGATTAAAACCGACTCAAAAAAGAATTGTGTTATCAGCTGACTTCGATATGCACCAACTGACTTTTTTATCCCAACCTCCCGTGCACGCTCCAGCGCTCTCGCAGTCGAAAGGTTAATGTAATTAATCCACGCGATAAACAAAATGAACACAGCAATGGTGGCAAAGAAATAGATCGAGCTGCGGCTGATCCCACCAGTGTCAATCCGGATTCCTGTGTCGGTATGGATCTCACGGATAGGCTGAAACTGAAGGGTCGTCTCGAAACCTGAATCACTTGTCCTGACGTCCATTATCTGTTTTGTGAACGCGGCTAATCGCCGTCGCACCTTTTCAATAGAATTCTCATTGTTCAATTCTACATAAGTGATAAAATTATTCCAGCCCCACCCGTCATCTTGTAGGTACTGACCATTTTGCAGAAGGTTGTGTGTAGGAAGAAGCACATCAAAATTAAAATGAGTGTTGCCTGGAATGTTTTCCAGGACGGCGGTCACCGTATATTCTCCATCAGACCAACCACCCGCCACCTTTAACGTTTTTCCAAGGGGATCCTCATTGCCAAAATATTTTTCAGCTACTGCCTTTGTAATGACAACCGAAGAGGGCTTGTCCAGTGCAGTTTCTGCGCTACCATTGATCGCTTTGAAAGAAAATGCGCGCAGGAAGGCTGGATCTACCATCTGTATTTTGTCCATATGAAAAGCCAGATGTTGCCCTGTAGCCGGTGTGTACATAATCACAGCGCCTCCGTACATCGAATGTGTTCGGATGCTTTGCTTTATTTCAGGAAAATCTGCCTCCAAAGCAGGACCCAATCCATATGAAGTAACAACGTTTGGCAGTTTTGTCTCACCATTTTGAGTTATTGAACGCACAACGCGATAAAGGGTGGGACTATTTACATGAAAGCTATCGTAGCTGGTTTCAAAGTCAATGTACTTGAGTATCACTAAACATGCCGCCACACCCATGGCAAGCCCGAAAATATTAATAAAGGAAAAAAGCTTGCGTTTGAAGAGATTGCGCAGGGCGATAGTCAGATAGTTTTCAGCATAAAGGAGTTTCGTTGAGTTGCGTTCAATGCGGAAACTCCGGCATTCTCTTATGGTTACAGCATTCTACTGTCTATTTTAGACAAATTGAGCTTGCCAGGTAAACCAAAGCATTTGGCGAATCCGCGTCGATTCTAAGCGTCAGATTCTTTCTTTTTGCTTTATCGATGCGCGAGTAGCTCAACTGCGAGTCAGCATATTTCCACGCGCTCTCAAACTGTTTCTTAACAACTTCGGCTTCCTGTTTTCTGTTTTGTACAGTTAGACTTTCATAAAGTCCATTAAGGGCAAAACCATTTTTTGGCCAATACGCCAGGTCTTCGCGGTAGATTTTTTCGGCTTCGACGTATTCCTCCGAATTCATGAGCACTTCACCTAAAATATGTCGTACTGAGAAGAACCAATCAGGGGGTTCATTGTAATTTAATTTGTCTTCCAAAAGAATGGCCACCTGCAATAATGCAATCGCCGACTTGATATCGCCTTCTTTTGCCTTCAATTCGGCTTCTAAAACATTTGATGCGATCTCGCAAATATTTTCTGCGGGATTAATCGACCAAATTATAATGCTTTTCACATTTTCCGATTGTTTCAATTTATTCAGCGAATCCAACTCATTCTTTGCTTCCCTTAACTTATTTAAATTGGCATAAGCCATCCCCCGTGCGTAATGCCAGATCGCTTTCGGATAAACAAGATCATCGTCGGGTTTGGGACTAGCGATAATCTTTTCCCATTGTTCAAATTTCACCAGCACGTGCATGGGAATTGTCGTGTAGTGTAAAAGGGTTTCATACCCCGCTTCGCGAAAGTATTTCTTATCCATGATGCTTACAGTCTTATACGCGGCTTCAATCGACCTTGAACCTCGCCCTTCAAACGCCGCTGTGGCGGCGAGGAAATGATAGTTATGTGGGTAATAAAGTTGCGGGTATACTCCCTGAGATTTGCATTCGGCAATGTAGATACTGTCTGCAATTACTGCCCTTTCATTAGCGATAGAACCCTCATGATAGTCACCGGTGTTTATATAAATGTGAGAAGGCATGTGGACCAAATGTCCGGCCGATGGAACTAATGTTTTCAATCTTTCAGCACTTGGCAGTGCTCTTTCAACATTTGGTCCTGCCTCTGTTGCGTGTAAGTACAAATGATTTGCCAGCGGGCTATTGGGATTTATTGAAATAGCTTTCTCCAACACTTCGATTAATTCCTTTGTCCAGGGTTGCGCCTCACCACCTTTAGTCACAAAAAAATTCCATGCGTGCATGTTCATTATGGACTCCGCATAGAGGGTTGCTACAAAATCATTCTCCGGAAATTTAGCGTGGGCTTCTTTCATGGAAGCTGAATAGCCAACATCATTGGTCCCTGCGGAATCCCCAGGAAACTTGACCTGAATTGCATTGATTACGGCCTTCTCCCACGGAGATGCGTTCCCCGCGAACTTTCTTGCATTTCTAACTGCCTTCCTAATGTCATTCACCGCACCCATGTTTTCGCCACCTGAATTATAGTTCGGACCAAGTACATAGGCGGTTCCCCAATAACCCATAGCGAATGTTGAATCCTGCCGAATTGATTCACGAAATGACCTCTCCGCCTCCGCGTGATTAAATCCATTTGCCATTATCACGGCTTGATTAAAAAAGACCTGCGAGTACTCAGAGTTTGTGGTAACTTCTACCTCATAGTCTCCAATGTTTTTCAGGATCGGTGCTTCAAAAGTCGGCTTGGTTTCCGAACAGGCTGTCACTAACAGAAATAATAAAATTAAAGGCCGCATTCTATGCATAGCAAAATTGTGTTTCACGGTCTGATTATTAAGTAAATACGCTCGAAAAATTGACCCAGCCAGTATCTGATATATGCAACTGCAAACATTTTTCCAATCGCACCCCTCGTTCTGAATGAGCATACAAGATAAATCAATATATGTACAGTCATGGATGCTGCTTAGCAAATTAACAGTTAACCGCGATCAGTTTCACATTCTGAAGGCAATCACTTGATGCTTTTTTGTTTCAGATTATCAGGCACTACGACCAGAATTTTTTGCTATTGCCGAATGGCCTGTAGAACTTTGGCGTCTATGTGGAAGGAATCGTCCAAGTTGCAGTGAATGCACTTTTACAGCAACTGCTTAGCGGTCCCAACAAGACATTAGATAAACAACTGAACGGAAATATTCTTACATGACGGCAACAAAACTTTTCAATGAGTTCTTTCATAGTGAGAAGTCTGGTGGAATTGTACTAATTGTATGCACCATTGCATCCCTTCTGTTAAGTAATTCAGGATTACAGTCGGCATACCTTGGCATTTGGGACTTCTCAATTGCAGATCACAACGTCGCTCATTGGATTGATGATGGGTTAATGGCGATTTTCTTTCTGTTAGTGGGGCTGGAGCTCGAACGCGAAGTATATATCGGAGAATTATCCACACCCAGAAAAGCAATGCTGCCTCTTATGGCTGCCCTTGGTGGAATGGTACTGCCTGCACTACTCCACTTTTTATTTAACAAAGGGACAATTACCCAACCAGGTGCAGGAATACCAATGGCTACAGACATTGCCTTTGCATTGGCAGTACTTTCGTTACTTGGCAACAGAATTCCCATTTCGCTGAAGATCTTTTTAACGGCGCTTGCTGTTATCGATGACCTGGGAGCAATTTTGGTTATTGCCATTTTCTATACGAGCTCCATTGATTGGTATAATCTCGCGATCTCACTTGGGACCTTTGGCCTCCTGCTCGTATTGAACAGGCTAAAGATTATGAACCTTATACCCTACCTTATCGGTGGCGTTGTAATGTGGTATTTTATGTTGCACTCCGGAGTACATGCTACGATTTCCGGCGTTTTGCTGGCCTTTGCAATTCCATTTGGTAATGGAGATGAGCACTCAACATCTTATAAACTTCAGCGCTCCCTGCACATCCCCGTTGCGTTTATTATACTTCCTCTTTTCGCACTTTCAAATACAGCCGTAGTGATACCTCAAGACTGGATCCATGGCCTCGTTGAAATGAACAGCATCGGAATATTTGTTGGCCTCGTGGTAGGAAAGCCCATGGGAATCTTCTTGTTTTCGTATGTTTCATCACGCCTAAAGTTTACGAGCCTTCCCCCCGAAATGCGCTGGATAGACGTTTTTGGTGTAGGCGTTTTGGGAGGCATCGGATTCACAATGTCAATTTTTGTAACCTTACTCGCCTTTGATGATGCCCGGCTAATAGACCAATCAAAAATTGCAATCATGATCTCGTCGCTAGTTGCTGGCACGGTGGGTTATTTCATCCTTCGGTCAGGCAGGAATCAACACCGTCCGGGCTAGGCAAATAATGCAGTTTCATTAACTTGCTGTTTGTAGATAATAGCACTGTGCCATTTTTTAACGAATACGCGCCAATACCTGCACTCCGCGGTTTAATCCGGAGTTATAAGATCTATCATGTGAAATGGGACGAAGAAAAAGATTTAACTCCTCCATTTATAACATGCCTTGCGAACACAGAACAGAATTTATATCTGCTTCCTCGCGATCCGATGAGTGTGGTGCCCGCGGAAAGGGTTCATATTCCGGCACCTGCCGCCATTATAACGGGGCCAAAAACCAAACCCGTCGGTCTGATGTTCGGCAAGGATCATCTTATGATTAAGGTGGAGTTTCAGCCTACGGGGATACATCGCTTGTTTGGATTCAATATGAAAGCAGTTGTCGATAAGGGACTGGAGGCATCAACAATTGTGGGAGACGAAATCGAAGGTGTGCTGGGTAAGTTGCGCCGCGTTACGGCCTATGAAGAGATGGCCGAAATTGCGTCCGCGTTTATGTATGAGAAATACACCGAACGCTGTAAGGCGTCGGAACCCATTGACCAGGCCGCAACAGAAATGCTGGACGCAGTCAACGAGCACTCATTGACGGAATGGGCCGATAAAGCATGCCTCAGCATGCGACAGTTTGAGCGAAATTTTGGACAGCGCGTCGGCATGGGTCCCAAACTTTTTATCAGGATAAGGCGATTTGAATTGGCGATGCAGCTGAAGAACGATTCTCAACGAACGTGGTCGGAGATCGCCATGGAATGCAACTATGCCGACTCATCGCACCTGCTAAAAGAATTTAAGCGTTTTGCAGAGTTTCCACCAAGTAAATTCTATTTGAATCCCACGAGCGGCCATAGTTCTCTGGCTACAGCCTAAGATGTCGTTTTTCTACCAAGGTGAAAAGTGCGCCGATAAGTAGCTTCCTCCCAACAAAGTGTATAACCATGGGAACTCTTATTCTTCGGTTCGCGAACTTGATCCTATCCGGAATTCTGGCGGGAGCGTTGTTCGCGATAATGATGGCCTTTAATTCGAAGTCAATTTCATTCCCCTCTTATCTCGTTCAACAGCAAAACGTCATCAAAGCTTTCAACGAGCTCATGCCGTTAATAGGCTTCGCGGCAATTATCCTGACGCTTGTTACTGCATTCAAGGAAAGAGGTAACAAGACTATTGTTGTTAGTTTGATTGCAGCGGCAGTACTTTTAATTTTAAGTGGTTTAATCACAAAGTTTGGCAACCAGCCTATAAACACGATCGTAATGACCTGGAATGATAGCGTCGTTCCAAAGGACTGGACTGCTTTGCGGGATAAGTGGCTGACACTCCACACGGTTCGGACAATATTGTCCTTTCTCGCTTTTTGTATTATAGGGTGGAGCAATATCCGAAGGTAATACAGGTGATTTTGTCTTGCTTATTTTCCTAAAACCGCGGCCATTGCTCCGCTGATGATGTCATTCAATATATCGAACTCCTTAGCTTCTGCCGGCAATCCCACAAGGCAATGTATTTGTCCGGCAAAGCAATGATGCCACACCTTTACGCCTGCTTCCTGCAGCCTCTTCAAGTATGCCATCTCTTCGTCTTTGAGAACATCAAACTCGGCAGTGAACATTACAGTGGGCGGCAGGCCCTGAAAACTCTCTGCAAGTAATGGAGAAAAGTCAGGATTGTTAAAGTCATTCTCATTACCATAAGTGTTTTGCGCGAACACCATAAATTCCCTGGTTTGAAAATATCCGGATGCATACTTTCTATATGATGGATAATTTACCTGATGGTGGACATTATCGACGGAGGGGCAATTCAATATTTGCAATTTAATTTTTGTTCCGAGGCCATTTTGTTTTGCTCTTTGACTCACCACCGCGGACAGGTTTGCGCCAGCGCTCATACCTGCCACTATAAGCTGATCAACGTTGCCTCCATATATGTGGCCATGGGTTAATAGCCATTGGAACGAGGTGTATGCATCGTTCACCGCCGTCGGAAACTTATGCTCTGGCGCGATGCGGTAATCTACAGCAACGACGATTGCGTGATGATCTTTTGACATCTTCCAGCAATCATACTTCATGAAAGGGAGGAATGGCGTGACAAATCCTCCAGGGTGAAAGTAGAGTATCACCGGCAGATTTTTGTCATGGCTCGCATTGAATACATAAACCGGAATGCTATCCGCAGAAGTCTTTACAAGAACTACATCGGCTGCCGGATACAATTCATCATTATCAAGATTGTCTTGTTTAACCTGTTCAATCGAAATTTTATTGAGTTTGGGTTTTAGGTCACCAATCCTTTCAAGGTTGGCCTTAACCCTTGGGTCCAGTGTGCCGGTGTCGCATGATTGTGACATAGCATGGAAACTCGTGCTCCAAATCAGAAGTATAAATACTGGTCTCATAGATTATAGAAGATTGCCATAAAGGTCATGTGATAGCTTCGTGCGAAGCCCTGCAGGGCAGGAGATGGGGTAAAGGTTTGGGATAACATGCAATTTAAGGTACGCGAATCTCGTAATTGGTTCGCAGTTACATTTTTAAAAACACAAGCGCTTGATAATAAGCATACTACGAAGAAGTCCGCTATTTAGAACTTTTCTACGAAGGATTATTGGGGAACCAAACTTGTCGTTACCTTGCAAACGAAAATCCAACACTTGGAAAGTCAAATTACCGCTACCCTCGTATTTTCTCTCTCGCGCTCCGGCGGCAGGTTCGAACTTGTTGTTGGCGAGCAGAAGTTCAGGCAGACCACCTGTGAGTTTATGCTCACCTTTTCCTCTATGCAAGGTAAGAACATGGATGAATACATGACGAACCTCGCCAGCGAATATGACCAGGTACGTGTTCCACTGTCCGGATGTGGCAGATCTGTTACGCTATCGCTTGCCGATTTCACCCGGCTGCGTTCCTTATATGGGCAAAGCATGTTCGAGCTCAAACTTCAGGACCTTTTGATGCGGCAGGGCATCGCTACCGAGGAATCCGTTTCCAAGGCGCTCTGTATCTAGAGTTGTTCTAAATTACCCGATTTTCGCACTATTTTCTGGATCCCTGTGTTCCTTCCTTATATTTTTGTCATGGAACATCCTCGAGTGAAGGTCCCAGGCATAACGTCAAAATCAGATATGGAAACAACTTCAATACTTCGTCAGAAAACTTCTCTTCAGGACAGCGTCCTGGATATACTTAATAAACAAATGGGCGTAGAAGCTCATTCATCTGCTTTGTACCTGTCAATGTCAGCCTGGTGTTACGCACAAGGCCTTCGCGGCTGCGGCGAATTTTTCAGAAAGCAGGCGGCGGAAGAGCGGGAACACATGATGAAAATCTTCAATTATATCGCGAATGCCGGAGCGCTGGCGATATCGCCTGAGGTAATGAACTTCGGACGCTCATTTGAAGACCTTCGCTCTTTACTCGTGATGGCGCTTGAACAGGAGATTCAGATCACTGAAAACTTCAACAAAATGACCGAGCATTGTCAGAAGGCACGCGACTTTCAGACAGCGCGGTTCCTGCAGTGGTATCTGGATGAACAGTACGAGGAAGAGCGTCAGGCACGCCGTTGCATCGAAATCTTCGATCTCATGAACTCTAAAGATGCGCTCTACGACATTGATCGTGAAATTCACAATTTAAAAAAGGGCGATTGATACAAATCGAATTGCATTGACATTTTAAATGAATAGGCCGTTTCAATAGAGACGGCCTTTTTTATTTTCGCTTTGGAGAGTGTGCAACAGTGAAGTCGACGGAAATTGATTAGATGAACAGAAGAATTAATGCCAAGAAAAGACCGGCCAGGGCAAAGTACAAACCTTTGCGGAAAAGAGGTGTTTTCGGCAAAAACATCCAAAATGCAGATACCACAAAAAATAACAGCGAAACGCCAAAAAAAATATTTAGAAAGAACAGTGGACTGCCTGAGTTAGCCTTATGCAGCTTGGTCATTTTCTCAATGACGTATGGCAGCTGCTTTACCTTATGTTTTGCAATGCCAGATGCTTTGTTGTAAAAACCTGTTTTGAAGTACATCACATCCCCTTCGGTTCTTTCTACCTTGAACTCTCTGATCCGAAGCGCACGTCCTACTTCGTCGTCAGGTAGATTCATTTCTAATTGTGCCTCAATTTCATTTTCAGATTTTAGAAAGTCTGTATCTCTGAAGATTAAGATAATGCCGCTGATCGCATAGACCGCCATGATGCCCGAAAGAAAAAAACCAAGATAGCGATGGTATACCCTCATTGTTGCATTCATTCGATACCTGTTGTTTTAGATTATGGAAATCATGATGCAAGTTATGCTGAGGGCTGCAATTTTCAAGTATGTACCACATAATGGGTTCGGTTACGTGTGCATGAGTGGCAGCATGGCTCCTCCGAAGTCCATTTAGCTCATATAGATAGAACCTATCTGATCATAAAGATCATCAATTTGATTGATAGCGTCTACAGTGGTAACATTGAGCTTTAATACCAAAAACTCAATCCGAAAGCAATGGAAAACAACACCGCTACAGGGCAACAATCACTAAATGTCAATGACAGCGAAGTCAAATGCCCATTTCACGGCGGCGATCTCAGACAGACCGCCGGCGGCGGCACGCGCAACCGTGACTGGTGGCCGAAACAGCTAAGGCTGAATATACTCCGGCAACAGTCTTCTCTATCCAATCCGATGGATAAGACGTTCAATTATGCAGAAGAATTTAAGTCGCTGGACCTGAGTGTCGTCAAGAAAGACATCTTTGATCTGATGACAACCTCACAAGACTGGTGGCCCGCTGACTATGGACATTACGGCCCACTTTTCATCAGAATGGCATGGCATAGCGCCGGTACCTATCGTTTAGGAGATGGACGCGGTGGCGCCGGTGCCGGACAGCAACGTTTTGCGCCACTCAACAGCTGGCCAGACAACGCAAACCTTGATAAAGCGCGTTTGTTGCTATGGCCAATCAAGCAAAAGTATGGCAAGAAAATATCCTGGGCTGACCTCCTTATTCTCGCAGGCAACTGCGCACTCGAATCCATGGGCTTTAAGACTTTTGGTTTCGGAGGCGGTCGCGTAGATGTCTGGGAACCGCAGGAAGATGTGTATTGGGGATCCGAAACAAAATGGTTGGGAGACGAACGCTACACAGCGGAGCGCGAGCTTGAGAATCCGCTCAGCGCAGTTCAGATGGGGCTCATTTATGTAAACCCTGAGGGACCGAATGGCAAGCCTGATCCGCTTGGCTCAGCACGTGACATTCGCGAAACATTTGGTCGCATGGCCATGAACGACGAAGAAACTGTGGCACTTATCGCGGGTGGGCATTCCTTCGGCAAAACGCACGGCGCTGCAGATCCCGGAAAGCACGTTCAAGCGGAACCTGCTGGCGCTACCATTGAAGAGCAAAGTATGGGTTGGAAAAATACATTTGGAAGCGGCAAAGGCGTGCATACAATTACCAGTGGTCTTGAAGGCGCCTGGACAATGACGCCAACTACGTGGAGCAATAACTTTTTTGAAAACCTTTTTGGATTTGAATGGGAACTAAGCAAGAGCCCCGGGGGCGCACACCAATGGAAACCCAAGGGGGGCGCAGGTGCAGATACCGTACCCGATGCACATGACCCGGCGATCAGGCACGCGCCGACGATGCTTACCACCGACATCGCATTGCGCGTAGATCCGAGCTACGAGAAAATATCACGGCGGTTCTTAGAAAATCCGGATGCGTTTTCAGATGCCTTTGCACGCGCGTGGTTTAAGCTTACGCACCGTGATATGGGCCCGCGCGTTCGCTATCTGGGACCTGAAGTACCGGCAGAAGAATTGATCTGGCAAGATCCGCTCCCTGCCAGTGCAGGAGAACCCATTGACGATAACGATGTGACTACTCTAAAATCAAAAATACTTTCTTCAGCATTGTCAGTATCGCAGCTCGTATCAACCGCGTGGGCATCAGCATCAACATTCCGTGGCTCTGACAAACGTGGTGGCGCCAACGGTGCACGCATACGCCTTGCGCCTCAGAGAGATTGGGAGGTTAATAATCCGGCACAACTTGCCACGGTGCTACAAACGCTGGAGTGGATTCAAAAAGAATTCAACGAGACGGCTGGTGTAAAAAAAGTCTCACTTGCCGACTTAATCGTACTGGCGGGATGCGCAGGCGTCGAGAAGGCAGCACAAAACGCTGGTCACGATGTTAAAGTGCCTTTTACACCTGGACGGGTGGATGCATGGCAGGACCAAACTGACGTGGAATCGTTCGAGGTAATGGAACCAGCAGGTGATGGCTTCCGCAATTTTCTGAAGTCACGTCATACCGCAGCGGCGGAAGAAATATTGATTGACAAAGCGCAGCTGCTGACGCTCACTGCACCGGAGCTGACGGTACTCATCGGCGGGATGCGGGTGATGAATGCAAACTTTGATCACGCTCAGCACGGAGTTTTTACGAAAAGACCTGAGACCCTGACCAATGATTTCTTCGTTAACCTGTTGGATTTTGGAGTAACATGGGGCGCATCATCCCATTCGAAAAATATTTTTGAAGGTCGTGATCGCAAGACCGGTGAGGTGATTTGGACGGGGACACGTGTCGATCTCATTCTCGGCTCGAACTCGGAGCTTCGTGCAATTGCTGAAGTGTATGCATGTTCCGATGCTCAGGAAAAATTCGTACATGATTTTGTAGCGGCATGGACGAAGGTGATGAATCTTGATCGATTTGATCTGGCTTGATGATGAATTGATCTTAATGAAAAAAAGGTGGTCCAATGGCCACCTTTTTTTACGAAACGGAGTTTGTTCTAGATCGTGGTGTTTATCCTAACCTCATTTTTAGCGAGGTAAAATTTGCCAGCAAGCCAGGCAAGTGGCAACGCCATAACAACGAGCGACCATCCATACCAGGCCGGCGCAATGTTCATGTTCGCTGTAACGATCGCTCCTATGGCGCTCGCGATTGTCCCGATCGCGCCGAGAATAAGAGCGTGTGTCATCGGATTCCGTGGAGCAAGCTTCGCCGTGAGAAAGCATCCCGCAATGCTAAAGATGGCCCGGTATAAAATAACAAAGAGGATAAGTCCAGGTTCCACATTAAGATGTCCGCTTGGTAAGACCCCGATTGCCTCGAGAATCGCGTCTGTCACGCTGTGCGTAATTCCAATGAAGACCAAGCCAGCCAGCACCGCGCCAATGCCTTTCAGTATGTTCTTTTTCATAATTTTAGTATTGCTGATTAGTTGATCAAAAATACCAGGCATTTTTTGTCTCGGGCGGGTGTCTAACGACAAATAGAGGTTCATTTACGACAATGCTGAGGAGCGCGCTAAGAGAAAATGTTTGTAGTAAGGTCATGGGAGTAAATTACACGTTAGTCCGAATAAAATCATCTTTTGTGCCCGTTTCACAGTATTTACCAATTATCAGCCCGCATTAACGCTTGCAATCCCAGCCGGGTCAGTGACGAAATAGTTACCTTTGATACAAGGCCAAAATCCGGTGTTACGTCATCTCGAGCGAATTCGATAGAAAGGCTTAGGGATAGCGTTGTGCAAATTGTTGTAAGCAAACATTGAAATGATATCAAAACTAAAACATGATCTACCAGCCAGCCTTGTAGTTTTTCTTGTTGCCCTTCCGTTGTGCCTGGGCGTTGCATTGGCCAGTGGAGCTCCGCTATTGTCTGGGTTACTTGCTGGGATTATTGGTGGCGTAGTGGTTGGCGCCTTGAGCGGATCGCATGTCAGCATAAGTGGACCAGCTGCAGGGCTTACAGCAGTCGTACTTGCCGCAATCACGAAACTAGGAAGTTTCGAAGTGTTTTTGGTAGCGGTAGTCATCGCTGGTGTTATACAGCTCATTGCTGGCGTTGCAAAAGGAGGATTCATTGCCAACTACATTCCGTCGAACGTGATAAAAGGATTGTTGGCAGCCATCGGTATTATTCTGATCTTAAAGCAAATCCCTCATGCCGTGGGTCTTGACAGTGACGCGCAGGACGATTTTTCATTTTTTCAGCGTGACGGGGAAAACACATTTTCAGAACTGCTGAACATCTTCTCTAATTTTTCAATAGGAGCAATAGTGACTTCGTTGCTATCAATACTCGTCATGATCTATTGGGATAAAACTCCTTTAAAGAGATTTGTCTTCTTCCCTCCCTCTCTGTTTGTTGTGCTGGCGGGCGTTGGCTTAAATTTTATTTTCATCCGTTTCGCACCGGCCATGGCTATTGCGCCCGAACATTTGGTAACCATTCCAAAATTTGATGGAATGGCTGCGCTGGTTACTTTTCCAGATTTTAAAAGCGTTGGCAATTATCAGGTATGGATTGTCGCTTTTACAATCGCGATCATTGCGTCATTAGAAACCCTATTGAACCTGGAAGCCGTCCAAAACATAGACCCTCGCAAGCGAGAAGCCTCACCAAACAGAGAGCTGGTAGCACAGGGAATAGGTAATATTCTTTCTGGGATGGTCGGCGGGATTCCTATTACCTCCGTCGTCGTGAGAGGTTCGGTCAATGTTTATGCCGGTGCACAGACGAAAATCTCTGCCATCGTCCACGGACTGCTATTGCTTGTTAGCGTATTGCTTTTGAGTCCTGTGCTGAACCTGATCCCGCTTGCATCGCTTGCGGCCATATTGATTGTTACAGGATATAAGCTGACCAAGATCGCTGTATTCAAAGATATGTACGCCAAAGGCTGGAATCAATTTATTCCATTTGTCGCCACCGTGCTGGCGATTGTGTTTACCGATTTGTTGATCGGTGTTTTAATCGGTCTTGCAATCAGTATTTTTTACCTGCTGAAAAGCAATTATAAGAATCCGTTTGTCTTGAACAAAGAGACCCTGCATGTCGATGAAACCATTCGAATGGAATTACCCAACCAGGTATCGTTCCTTAACAAAGCTTCAATTAAGGATACGTTGTGGAATATTCCTGAAAATTCAAAAGTCATCATCGATGCCCGGTACTCCGATTTTATTGACAATGATATTCTGGAAGTGATTGATGACTTCAAAAATGTAGTTTCGACGGAGCGAAAAATCAAACTAAACATCATTGGGTTGCGTCAGCAATATCAATTGCACGACTATGTAGAGTTTGTCAATGTATTGGACAAAGCGACACAACAAAAATTAACGCCAGCGGATACGTTAGAGTTGATGAAGAATGGCAACATGCGGTTTGTTAGCGGAAACTGGACTGAAAAGTATTTAAAGCAGCAGGTAGATGCGACTTCATATGGACAAAGTCCATTTGCAATAATCTTAAGTTGTATTGACAGCAGGACAACCACTGAGCATATTTTTGACTTGGGACTAGGAGACATATTCAGTATTCGCGTTGCTGGAAATATTCTAAACGATGATGTACTAGGCAGTATGGAGTATGGCATTCATGAGGCGGGCGTCAAACTGTTAGTGGTGCTCGGACATACAAAATGTGGCGCGGTAATCGGCGCATGCAATAACGTCCAGCTTGGCAAACTCACCTCGCTTTTAGATAAAATAAAACCGGCTATAGAAAACGAAAAAACCGTTTCAACCAATAGAGACGGGACGAATAATACATTCGTCAATAGGGTGTCCGAACAAAACGTCCTGTTGACTATTGAAAGGATCCGTCGCGAAAGCACAATCATAAGTGAATTTGAGCAAGCAGGAAAAATAATGATCGTTGGGGGATTGTATAATGTGGAAACCGGCAAGGTTGATTTCTATTCGTGAATAGCTTCAAGCTACTCCCCCTATTCGTTCCTCAACGATGATACCGGATTCATCACTGCGGACTTTATCGCCTGGTAGCCGATCGTCAGCATTGCGATTAAGAGTGCAATGCATCCGGCCAAAACAAAAATCCAAGGATTGATGTCCATGCGGTACGCAAAACCCTCCAGCCACTTGTTCATCGTAAACCACGAGATGGGCGTAGCAATAAAAATTGCAATGAGCACCAGTTTAATAAAATCGCGCGACAACAGGCTAATGATATTCTGAAGATCGGCACCCAAAACCTTCCGAATACCAATTTCTTTGGTTCTCTGGTCTGCTGTGTAGGTCGCTAATCCCAGGAGCCCGAGCGATGCAATGAAGATGGCAAGGCATGAAAATGCCGTGAACAATTTTCTGAATGTGAAGTCTGTCTGATATTGGCGTTTAAAATCGCTATCAAGAAAACTATATAGAAAGGGCCGATGCGGCACTACCCGGCTCCAGACTTCTCCAACTTCTCTGATTGTGTTTTCCACATTGGTTGATTTTACTTTCAAAGAGAGATATCTGCTCGCGTAGGGCTCGAAAGGCATGGTTAGCGGTTGAATGTTCCTGTGTAATGAGGTGAAGTTGAAGTCTTTCACAACGCCAATTACCTCACCGGCTCTTCCCCACTGCTTGAATTTCTTACCAATGATTTCCGATGGACGCTGGTAACCGTATTGCCTCGCTGCAGACTCATTGATGACCAGCGCCTGACTTGAATCATTTGGATGCTCGCGGGAATATGTTCGACCGGCAACCAAATCCACACCAAAATGAGTTACGAAGTCCATTCCAACCTGAAAGATTGGCTGCACCATCATCTTCAACTCTCCATCAGGCGTTTCTATCTCCGTTCCAGCATGAGGAAAATAGCTTCCGGGCACACTCCTTGAAAATGCAACGGACAGAATAGACGAATTCGCTTCAAGCTCCGTTTTCAATACTTCTGATTTTTGATTGACAACTTCGTCATAATTATAATCGAGAATCAACATCTGTTCGCTATCAAAGCCAAGATCTTTATTCAGCAGGTGATTCATCTGAAAATACACAATGATCGTTCCGGCTATCAATGCGATGGAAAGGCTGAACTGAAACACAACCAAAGCTTTCCTCAAGTTTGCACCTGCGAAATTAGTTCGTGTAACTCCTTTCAAGATCATAACCGGGTTAAAACCTGAAAGCACCAAAGCGGGATATGAACCGGAGACCAATCCGATCATCAAGATGATTGCGATAAACGAAAAAATATTCTGCCAGGACAAAAACTTTTGCATCTCCGGTTCTTTGCCGGTAAAATTAGCCATGTAAGGCGCTGCTACCGATACAATGATAAGCGCCGTTACCGTTGATAGGAGAACGACCATCAATGATTCACCGAGAAATTGAGACATCAGGCTTTGCCGACTGGCGCCAATTGACTTTCTGATTCCGACTTCTTTACCACGCTCTAATGATCTGGCCGTAGAGAGATTCATAAAATTGATCATTGCGATCACCAGGATAAACAACCCGATAATTGAGAATACGTAGATGTTGCGCAGGCTGCCTGTTTCTCCCGGCTGCCTGTCAGCAGCAGTTTTTAAATAAGCATCTTTAAGCGGTTCGATTTTGATTGCATAGCGCGAATCCGGTTGCCTCTGTTGTCGCTTTAGAAATTCCGGGATTTTCTGTTTGAATGTTGTTTCGTCAAATTGTTCCGTAACGAGAAAGTAGGTGTAAAAGTCAACATATCCCCATTCAACAAATACATCAGGAATGGATTTTC
Source organism: Chryseolinea sp. (assembly GCA_037720155.1). Lineage (GTDB taxonomy): Bacteria > Bacteroidota > Bacteroidia > Cytophagales > Cyclobacteriaceae > Chryseolinea. The sequence goes on from JBBJMI010000004.1 coordinate 181,636, forward strand.
TGAATGTGTTAAGAGACAGCAGCGCATTAAACCGAAAATGAGAATTCAACGGAATATCTGCCATTACACCTGTGACCAAATAATCACCAGCACTGGATCGTCCCGCTGACTCGCTTCCTTTTAATGTCTTACCCAATGGATCCTGGTCGCCAAAATATTTTCGAGCTGTACTTTCCGTCAATACAATACTATACGGCGCCGCCAGAGCGCTCTTTGGATCACCGCTCAGCAAGTGCCAACTAAAAACATCGAAGGCTGTGGAATCCATGAAAAAAACGCCATCTTCCTGGTACATCTTGTCTCCGTACGTCAGCAAAATATCGGACCGGCCAGAAAACTGCACAACCTTTTCGATTTCCGCAAAGTCACTTTTTAGCGCAGGCCCGACGGGCGCATTGCCCCACACCCATCCCGGATAATCAAAGGACCCTGCCTTAGCGTCCTTCGCAGACTCACCATGCACTACTCGATAGATTCTTTCTCCTTTTTCATGATAGTTGTCATATGATAGCTCGCCGTCGACAAACATAAAAATCAAAAGGCAACAAGCGATCCCCAACCCCAGTCCGAAGATATTGATAAACGAATACGCCTTCTTCTTAACTAGATTTCTCCATGCAACAATAAAATAATTTCTGATCATAGCGTGGTTGATTATTTGATGGTGAACGTTGCCTGCCTTGATGATACCTGGCCTGAAAAGAAGCATGACATCCTTAAAAAGCATCCAATCGGCCCGTGTCTTTCCGAAGGCAAAAACTCTTCGTTCATACAATTCCAGCAAGTCTCCTTCTATATCAGCGTGATACTCTGGCTTGCAAAAAGATTTGAGCAAACGCAAGACGAATTTTGGAGGAATCGGGCCCTTTTTCATTGGGTGTACTTCAACTTCATTACCAGGTCAGGCATGGATTTCCAAAGGTCATCGCGTGATGCCTTAGTATAAGCGATTGCTTTCTTTCCGTAAGCAGTGATTTCGAAATAAAGCTTAGGGCGTCCACGCCTGTTTTCAGTTGATTCACCTTGTTTCGATTTCAAAAAGCCTTTTGCCTCAAGTCTACGAAGCGTGATCTGCAGTGAGCCAATGCTCACTTCCCGATCGAGCCGCCTTTCGATTTCATCTTTTATGGTCACGCCGTAGGCATTGCCGTGTAACACGCCCACGGTGAGGAGGACTACCTCTTCAAATTCTCCAAGCTGAATTTTCTTCATTATTACTATAAAGTAGTAGTAATATTAATACAGAGTAGATTAAATTCCTATTTTATAGTAATAATCAGTCAAATTTTTTGGATCAATGGCCTTGCAGCATCAATGAGTTAATTCAGTTTGCTTCGGACGAGGACCGAGGCTTTTTAAACTTATAATCATTGTGCAATCCTGTTGCACTCGTTTTGCCCTATCTTTGTGCCGTGAGGATAATCTGCGCCACATTAGCCATCCTGATTCTTATACTCACTGTATACCCGTGCAGCGACAGAGATACGTGCGTTGACAAAAAAACACCAGACATATCAATGGTCAATTTCAATAAGGAAGCACACGATAATGCGGAGCAGGATGCTTGCTCGCCTTTTTGTATTTGTACCTGCTGTGCAACGTTGGTCCAATTGTCGTTCACCTCTGTCTTGTCTTTTGTTAGCTGGGAATCGTATACCCTGTTGCTCACCCCTTATTTGGAACATATAGTCGTTGCCGATACCCTAACCATCTGGCAGCCTCCAAAGGCCTGACTCCGGCCAATTGAAATCATTTAACGTATTCATGGCGTTCATGTCGTTTTTTAATCGAAGGCGATCAAAATGCGCACGCACTGGCGTGTACTTTATTTTCCACAATGAATAACTATGCTGGATAAGATCATTCATTACTCAATAACCAATAAGCTGATCATTGGCTTGTTCACCATTGGGCTGATAGCCTGGGGTAGCTATTCATTAAAACATCTCCCCATCGATGCAGTACCGGACATAACAAACAATCAGGTGCAAATCATAACGGTAGCGCCCTCCCAATCAGCTTTAGATATCGAACGGCTGGTGACATTCCCTGTTGAACAAACAATGGCAACCATACCAAACATCGAAGAGATGAGAAGCTTTTCCAGATTCGGTCTCTCCGTCGTTACGATTGTTTTTCACGATGACATTGATGTCTACTGGGCGCGACAACAGGTAGGTGAACGCCTCAACCTTGCCGGCCAACAAATACCGGCAGGCATAAGTAAACCTGAACTGGCACCGCTAACGACCGGGCTTGGCGAAATTTACCAATACATTATTCGGCCTAAAAAAGGTTACGAAGGAAAATTCGGGCCGATGGAGCTTCGCAGTATCCAGGATTGGATCGTACGTCGTCAACTGCTCGGAACAGTTGGTGTCGCAGACGTTTCCAGCTTTGGCGGTTTCTTAAAGCAATATGAGATTGCACTTAATCCCGATAAACTGCGTAGTCAAAACCTCAGCATGGCGGAAGTGTTTACAGCACTTCAACGCAATAACCAAAATACCGGCGGCGCATACGTCGAAAAGAAGCCCAACGCCTGGTTTATACGCAGTGAAGGTTTGATTGAGACCACTGAAGATATTGGCAAGATTGTCGTAAAAAATACAAGTTCGGGGATCCCTGTCCTTATTCGCGATATCGGCGAGGTAAACTTCGGTCACGCGAACCGTTTTGGAGCGATGACGTACAACACAGAAGGAGAGGTAGTGGGTGCAATCGTACTGATGCTTAAAGGAGAGAATTCCAGCGCTGTCGTTAACCGGGTCAAGGAACGGATTGCACAGATAGAAAAAACGCTTCCGGAAGGCATTCAGATTGACGCATTCCTGGACCGAAGCAAACTCGTGGACCGCGCAATAGGCACCGTTGAACGAAACCTGATCGAAGGAGCCCTTATTGTAGTTTGTGTTCTGGTATTGTTTCTGGGCAATCTAAGAGCAGGTTTGATTGTCGCCTCAGTAATTCCGCTTGCTATGCTTTTTGCCGTCTCGCTGATGCATGCCTTTGGTGTATCCGGGAATCTGATGAGTTTAGGAGCGCTTGATTTCGGAATCATTGTTGATGGGGCGGTAATAATTGTTGAAGCTACCATGCATCACCTGGGCTTACGGAAACCTGGGCGGCTCAACCAAAAAGAGATGGACCTGGAAGTTTATACGTCCGCTTCGAAGATAAGAACGTCGGCAGCCTTCGGCGAGATCATTATCCTGATCGTGTACCTGCCCATTCTCGCGCTCGTTGGCGTGGAGGGAAAGATGTTCAAACCTATGGCGCAAACGGTCGCCTTTGCAATAGTTGGTGCATTTTTACTGTCACTCACCTATGTGCCAATGATGTCTGCGCTGTTCCTTGGCAAGGACAACGTACACAAACGAAATTTTTCTGACGCCATGATGGACTTTTTCCGAAAAGTATATCAGCCATTAATCTCCCGTGCTATCCGGCACCGGCTCGTTGTTGTGCTGTGCTCCATACTTGTTTTTGTAATTAGTTTGATAGCATTCCGAAATATGGGAGGAGAATTTTTACCCACGCTTGAGGAGGGCGATTTTGCTATCGAAACGCGCGTGCTCACGGGGAGCAGTTTATCATATACAATTGACGCTGCTACTCAGAGCGCGGAGGTAATACTGCGTGAATTTCCTGACGAGGTGCGGGAAGTTGTTGCCAAGGTTGGTTCAGCTGAAATTCCAACGGATCCGATGCCAATTGAGGCATGCGACCTTATAGTTATCCTTAAAGACAAAAGCGAATGGACAAAAGCGAGCGGGCGTCAAGGACTCATCAGGAAGATGAGTGAGGCACTAGAAGATGTGCCGGGAGTGACCTTTGGTTTCCAACAACCGATTCAAATGCGTTTTAATGAATTGATGACCGGCGTGCGTCAGGACATTGCTATCAAAATTTTTGGTGAAGACCTGGATGTCCTTGCTGACCTCTCGCATCGGGTCGGAAAGATTGTAACAACGGTGAAGGGCGCGCGTGATTTGTACATCGAAGAGGTTACCGGGCTTCCGCAAATTGTTGTCACCATCGATCGCGATGAGGTTGCCAAATACGGACTGGCAATTGAAACCATCAACCAGGTTCTTAATACTGCATTTGCCGGACAGGCTGCCGGAATTGTTTACGAAGGAGAAAGGCGGTATGATCTTACGGTAAGATTAACATCACAAAGCCGCAATAGCATTGAAGACGTGAGAAACCTTTTCATAACATCTCCTAAAGGAGAACAAATCCCATTGAAGCAATTGGCGGATGTCGGGTTTAAGATCGGCCCAAACCAGATTCAACGGGAGGATGCAAAACGGAGAGTCATTGTCGGATTTAATGTTTCGGAACGGGATATCGCAACCGTTGTGGAAGATGTTCAGCTGAAGATTGCTGAAAAAATTAAATTTCCCGTCGGATACTACGTCACCTATGGAGGCCAGTTTGAAAATTTACAAAAGGCAAAGGCGCGCTTATCTGTAGCAGTTCCAGTTGCGCTGACGCTGATCTTCCTTTTGCTGTTTTTTACATTTCATTCAATAAAGCAATCCTTGATAATCTTCACTACCATACCGATGGCGGCGATCGGGGGTGTAATCGCCTTACTTATTCGCGGGATGCCATTTAGCATTTCCGCAGGCATCGGCTTCATTGCCCTCTTCGGTGTCGCCGTGCTAAATGGCATTGTACTGATAGCAGAATTCAATCGGTTAAAATCAGAAGGCCTGATTGGCCTGGAAAGCATAATTTTAAAAGGAACTTCCGTGCGGCTCCGTGCCGTTTTGACGACAGCTACTGTTGCATCTCTGGGATTTCTCCCGATGGCCTTATCAACAAGCGCAGGCGCGGAGGTTCAAAAACCATTGGCTACTGTTGTGATCGGAGGATTGATCAGCTCCACCATTCTGACGCTGATCGTACTTCCATGCATTTACTTTTATTCTGAAAAGATCAGTTCATCAAAACTCAAAGATCCAACTTTATGAAAACAGTGACCACTTTAGTGTTCGCACATTTGTGTTTCAGCGTATTTTCACAAACCAACCAACTTTCGATTGATCAGGCCATTGACCTCGCATTGAAAAATAACTTGAGCATAGTTGCTGCGACAACCGATATAGAGCGGCATCGGCAACTGAAGAAAGCTTCGTTTGAATTACCGAAGACAGAGGTCAGCCTTTTGTACGGTCAATACAACAGCTATGCCGAACAAGACAATAATATTACTATAACCCAGGCTATTCCATTTACTGCGTTGGGAAGTCAACGGTCCCTTAATCAGGCTTTGATCAGTTCATACGAATTGAGAAAAGCTTCAGCTGAAAACGAATTGGTGTACCAGGTCAAGAAGGTCTACTATCAGTTGGCTTTTTCTGTTGCAAGGAATGAGTTGCTGCTGCAAGAAGACAGCATATTCGCGGGATTTCTTAAAGCGGCCTCTCTGAGGTATCAGGCAGGTGAGACGAATCTTCTTGAAAAAGCCACTGCTGAAACGCAGCAAAACCAAGTAAAAAATGAGCTTGAAAAAAACAAATCGGATATTGCCATCCTACGGACACAGCTCAAGACACTGGTCAATGCCTCAACGCCTCCTGAAGTTGCAGACACGGAACTTTTACAAATAGATTTCAGCGATACCGCTGATACGCTGGGAATCTCCTTAAATCCAGCACTGGCAGTTGTGCGGCAGGAAGTCGAGATTGCCAAAGGCCTGAAAAAAGTTGAAGTTGCAAAGTTCGCTCCGGATATGAGGGTTGGATTCTTCAGTCAGACTTTGATCGATGTCGAGGATCCCGAAAACGGCAGACCGGCTACAGGCGGCGATAGGTTTACTGGCTTTCAGGTGGGTCTTGCGCTTCCGCTTTGGTTTGCACCGCATCAGGCAAAAATCAGGGCTGCAGAATTGGCGAAACGATCAGCGCAGAATATCTATGACGATCAGAATCAAGCACTTCATAGTGTCGTTGAGCAAGCTTTCGGCTCGTATCAGAAGAACAAGAAAAGCCTAAGCTATTATCAGACCTCCGCATTACCCAACGCCGACTTGATTTTAAAGCAATCACAGATATCGTATAAAGAAGGTGACATTGCGTACCATGAATATCTATTGGGTGTCCGGAATGCAATGACGATAAAAGAGGAGTACCTGCGTACACTTAATGAATACAATCAGAGTATCATTTACATCCAATTTTTATCTGGCAACAAATGAAAGGCATATTAATATCAACGCGATCAATTCGGTGCTTGCTGCTTTCAACTTTACTGAGCATCTGTGTTTCATGTTCGACCAATGAATCAAAAGAACCGGCCGAAGTAGAAGGTAAGACAGAGGAGAATGTAGCGGAATTTACGCAAGCTCAATACAAGACCGCGCGAATTGAATTGGGAAAAATCGAAAAAAAGCAGATTAGCGGCACAATCAGTGCGAGTGGTGTGATCGATGTTCCGCCACAACAACTCATAAGTGTATCTATTCCCATCGGTGGATTTCTAAAAAATACAGAATTGCTTCAAGGCGTCAGGGTCCGGAAAGGTCAGATCATTGCAACGCTGGAGAGTATGGATTTTGTTCAAATGCAACAAGAATATATTGAAGCAAAAAATCAAATGAACCTGGCAAGAACCGATTATGAGCGACAGCAGGAACTTGCCAGGGAAAATATCAACTCAACAAAAACGTTGCAACAGTCACAGGCAAATTTTGCAACCTGGCAGGGAAAGGTGAAAGCTCTTTTGTCAAAGTTGAAAATGGTCAGCGCCGATCTGGCTTCGCTGGAACAGGGCGACATCACCAACACCATTAAAGTTTTCTCCCCCATCAATGGTTACGTCACTGAGGTAAACGTAAACATCGGCAAATTCGTAAATCCCAGTGATGTACTGTTTGAAATTGTAAATACCGAACATCTTCATGCGGAGCTTACCATCTTCGAAAAGGACATTCCTAAGATCAAGATTGGTCAAAAGGTCCGTTTTACACTTGCAAATGAAACAACGGAAAGGACTTCAACGGTATACCTGATTGGACGGAAAATCTCAGACGATCGCACAATTCGGATCCATTGTCACATTGATGCAGAAGACGCTGACCTTCTTCCCGGAATGTACCTCAAAGCGCAGCTCGAAACGGGTGGTTTAAAGGTTGACGCGCTACCGGATGAAGCGGTGATCGACTACCAGGGCGACAAATACATTTTTGTAACGACAGAACAAGCAAACCACAAAGGTGACTTTCATTTTAAAATGCTTGACGTCCAGACTGGCAGTAGCGAAATGGGATTTACAGAAGTCACCGTTTCGGAAAATATTGAGATGGAAAAATTCAGCGTCGTAACTGAAGGGGCATACGCGATCTTGTCCAAATTGAAAAATGCTGAAGAAGAAGAATAGACAGAGACTCTCGATGAAGGCACACGACCATAGTCACGACCACGACCACGCACACAACGGTATCGATGAAGCAAGCGGGTGGAAAACCCATTGGCAGCTGTTGCTGGCCTTAGCCATATTGGTGATCATGTTACTCCTGGAATATGGTTTCAGGTATACGCCGGCGCACCCCTTTGATTTGACCATCTATCTCATTGCATATCTTTTGGGGGGATATAATGTTTTGAACATGGCCTTCAGAAAGGCGATTCGCTTTGATTTCTTCAACGAGTTTTTTCTGATGAGCGTCGCGACAATTGGCGCCTTTGCCACCGGTTCTTATAGCGAAGGTGTTGCTGTGATGATTTTCTATTCGATCGGCGAATGGTTTCAGGACTCGGCGGTAAGCAAAGCAAAACGTAGCATTAAAGCACTTCTTGACATTCGTCCTGATAGCGTTAGCGTCCTTAGGAACGGCAATGCAGTAGTCACACATCCTAAAGAAGTGACATTAGATGAGATCATACAAATTAAACCGGGTGAGAAAGTTGCACTGGATGGAGAGCTTGCTTCAGAGACAGCGTCCTTTAACACTGCAGCCCTGACCGGTGAAAGTGTGCCCGATACGAAAAGCAGGGGCGAGAAAGTCTTTGCCGGAATGATCAACCTAAACACAGTGTGTGAGGTGCAGGTCAAATCCTTGTACAAGGATAGCAAGCTAAGCAAGATCCTTGAGATGGTTCAGGATGCCACGGCGCATAAGTCGCAAACCCAGCTATTCATTAGCAGGTTTGCAAAGATATATACGCCTATTGTGTTTGCGCTGGCGTTAGCTGTATGTTTTTTGCCGTACCTCTTTGTAGAACATTATCAATTTAGTGAGTGGTTTTATAGATCACTGGTCTTTCTGGTAATCAGCTGTCCTTGTGCGCTGGTCGTATCCATCCCATTGGGTTATTTCGGCGGCATTGGTCTGGCCTCAAGAAACGGTATTTTGTTTAAAGGATCCAACTACCTCGACGTCGTTACCAAGGTAAATACTGTTGTTATGGACAAGACGGGCACGCTTACGAAGGGTGTGTTCAAAGTTCAGCAAGTAATAACGGATGGCTTGGACGAAAACGAATTGATCCGCGTCGCAGCAGTGCTGGAAAAGAATTCCACTCATCCAGTGGCCAAAGCAGTTGTCTTGTATGCAGGGGACAAAATTATTGGTCAGACGGAAAGCGTCGAAGAAATATCAGGACATGGTCTAATGGGAAAAGTCGATGGCAAATCGGTTTTGGCCGGCAATGCTAAACTTCTCACGAAGTTTAACGTGCCATATCCACAAGAGATCGCGACGCTTATTGACACCGTTGTAGTTATTGCTGTGGACGGAAAATATTCTGGATACATCACCGTATCGGATGAGATCAAAGAGGATGCGAAAGAAGCAGTTGAAGCGCTTCACCGGCTAAACATCCAGACGCTGATGCTTTCTGGCGACAAACAGAGTATTGTGGACAAAGTTGCAAAGACCCTTGGAATCGACAACGCCGTGGGTGATTTGCTGCCGGAGGGGAAAATGGAAAAAGTCAAGGCGTTAAAGTCCGATGGGCGGATCATTGCCTTCGTTGGTGATGGCATAAATGACGCGCCTGTGGTTGCACTTGCTGATGCAGGGATTGCCATGGGTGGATTGGGGAGTGACGCGACCATAGAGACCGCCGATATCATTATTCAGAATGATCAACCGTCAAAGATCGCATCAGCAATTCGGGCCGGTAAGGTCACGCGATCGATCGTCTGGCAAAATATTTCCCTTGCGATGGTCGTTAAAGTTATCGTGTTAGTGCTTGGAGCAGGCGGCGTCGCTACGCTATGGGAAGCGGTAGTGGCTGATGTTGGTGTAGCTTTGCTGGCGATCCTGAATGCCGTAAGAATACAGCGGATCAAATTATAAGAATTTAAGGTTTCACCTGAGCGAATTGCAAGGCGTAATCTCGAAAAGCTTAAATTCGCAAGGACGAGTCTTCGCCTCCATGCTTATCCGAAAGAATACAAAACCATTCAAAGCCGTTAAAGAGATCATAACGACGTGCAAGGATCGCGCGGACCGGAAAAAACTCATTCGGCTTTATATCACGAAAGCAGGTCACTCCATCAAAGACCGAATTAGCGTTGAGGGCATTCAGGGTGATGCAGACCTTTTCTACGAAATAAATTATGATGCAATCTGGAACAATCTGGAGTCATCAGATCGCCAGCTGCATCAAAGCGATGATGATCCCGGAATATATTTTTTTCACAATGCTTCTAACAAACAATGGGATGAAACACCGTTTGAATTCGATGAGGCAATAAGAGAAGTATTCAGCTCACTCGCGGAGATTCCAACATTGCGAAAAAAGGGAAAGACGGAAAAATATGTTTTTCCCGTTGCTGCGAAGACAAAACCCGAATCAAAACCGGGCAAACTGGAAAAAGCTCCAACCCCAAGGGCTGTCATGTTTGTTCACAAAGGACCAAAGCAGCCAGACTACAAACTGAAGCACAATATTGAGTTCTCCAACCTGGATAAAGTTGTTTTTAGAAAGGCACAGCTTAGTAAGAAGGACGTCCTTGACTATTATAACAATATAGCAGAAAACATTTTACCCTATCTTAAGGACAGGCCACTGTCGGTAGGCATCCCCTCGAAAGGCCGGACGGTTGAATACAACTCGTTCGGTGCCCTCGCTGACGTGATAGAATTGCCGGACTGGATTCAGGGATCGAAAGATAGCGCGTCAAAAGAACAAGCATTGTACTGCAATGACAAAGAACATCTCTTGTGGTACGTGGAGATTGACGCCGTGGAATTTAAGTGTGGACATTCCCGGAAAAAATTAACGGAACACCCTGATTATATCGTTATTGAAATTGAATCGCCCGACATAGAACCGGGAAAGGCAATAAATGTTGCACTTGCGGCGAATGAGATTTTTTCAGGTTTACGCTTACCCGCTTTTATCAAGTCAGATGGCCATTCCGGCCTACATGTCTATATTCCACTCGACTCTAAAAGCACGTTTGAAGCAGGTGAAGCAGTTGCCGCATACGTCTGTAAACTTATCCGCGTAAAGGTCCCCGATCTTGTTACAATGGAGGGAAGTGATGACAACAGTTATGGGAAGGTATCGCTGCGTTACATGGTGAACAGGCAGGAAAAAAAGATTGTCGCTCCCTATTCATTAGTGGTTGGAGAATCGCCAACCATTGCAGCGCCGCTACGGTGGGAGGAACTGGTCAAAGGCCTGCAGTTGCAGGATCTTAATCACCAAACGATCTTCAAAAGGCTAAAGCAGCTAGGCGATCCGCTGGATTCCATTTTCAAGAAAAAAGTCAACGCCGACGGCGTGCTTGAAAGGATGCAGGATAACTATTCATTTCTCTTCGGTTCAGCGCTCAATACCTGATGTGTCGACAAAGTTATTCTTTGCGTTTTACTATTTTTGGAAGGCGGTACCTTCCATGAGTGCAAAGAAATATATCATTCGCGAAACGAAACCTAAAGGGAAAAGAAATGACTGAAAGAGACTTGCGTAAACTTGAAGGCACCATTCGCCAGAAAATGGAAGACATTAAAAAACAACGTGTCAGCGTTCGGGACTCTGGTATTGGCGGACTGCTTAATTCACTGAAGAAAGTCGACGAAGCCCTTTATGAAAAGATCCTTCCTGAATACAAAACGCTTCTTGCAGGAAGCAATATTTTCAAATAGGATATTTTGACAACGGTGCGAAAAAATACCAATTAGGCCTTTCCGCGCTTTCAATCGCCACCGTGCGGATACGTCGATCCTCTAACTTTTTACTCATTTTCAATTTGGAATGGGCTCCCATTGCGGCGTTTTCAATCATAGGCTGTTGGATATCCGAAGTCTTTGTTAGAACAAATTCAATATTGGCACGCGCAACAACATCGCTTCTATCATCCTGAGTGGAGACTTGTGCGTGAGTGTTACGAGCTTTGAAACCCCCGAGGATATTTAAATTCCTGCCGCATTCTAATATCAAAGGCAGGAGCAGCAAAAAAAGAAAAATTTTTTTCATGAAAGTATTAATGATTTTCGGCCACCACCGTGGTTGAGAGCAGTGATATCCACTTGGAATGTTATCTAATACGAGTAAAAGTATGATTTGGGTTTCATAGTGGTTATCCAATTTGTCCCAAATCGTACCACAGTTGTAACATTTCGGCTAGTTAGACTAAACAGGCGGTCGGATTTACATCCCTAGGGGTTTGAATGCGCGAGGTTTTTTTGGAAAGATTTTCAAAAATTTCAGGGAAATGTTAATCGTAAGAAAAAATGCAAAGGTTTGCGATAAGCAAAAAATGCATTTCCTTCATTACCTTCATCGCAAGATCCTTTAGCTGACGGTTTTTCAGCAACAGCGTTGGAGGTTAAACATGGCTGTCCGCATGGGATCGTGTCCAGTTGTAAGAATGTTTTTCTACTTGTCTTCAATAAATTTTTTAACATTAAACCCTTTCATTTATGAAAAGAAAAATACGCAACGCCTTGTGCTCCGTGACAATGGCAGCAGGATTCTCGTTCATTCCCGGGTTGCTGGTGGTGCACGGAAATGCCATCGAGCACCGTCACGGTTCGCCGCCAACATCTGGTATTGAATCGCACAAGATAACTATTACCGACCGCGATAGCGCTCTGCCGTTGCTCCAGGCCGAGATAACCGTGAGCGGAAAAGTTACTGACAACACTGGAGAAGTATTGCCTGGAGTGAACATTCTTGTGAAGGGTACCGCTAATGGTACAACTACGGATACGAATGGTGATTATTCGCTCTCTGTACCCGACGGAACCGGAACATTGGTCTTCTCCTTTATTGGGTACACCTCCCAGGAGGTATCTGTTGATAATCGTACTTCTATTAATGTGACGTTGCTTCCGGATGTCATTTCTCTTTCCGAGGTGGTGGTTACCGGGTACGGATCCCAATCAAAGAGAGACATTACCGGTGCTGTGTCAACGATTGACAGCAAGTCATTGCTTTCCACGCCATCGACAAATGTGGGGCAGGCCCTGCAGGGTAAGGTTGCTGGTGTTACAGTCGGCAATGAAAACAGTCCAGGTGGCGGCGTGATGGTCCGCATTCGGGGATTTGGAACAATCACGGATAACTCACCACTTTATGTCATTGATGGTGTACCCACGAAAGGGAATTTGAACACAATCAATCAGAATGATATTGAGTCAATTCAGATATTGAAGGATGCATCGTCAGCGTCCATCTATGGATCTCGCGCCGGCAATGGTGTGGTTATTATTACAACGAAAAAAGGCAAGATGGGTAAGCCGGTATTCACGTACGATATGTATGTGGGATCGCAACAGCCCGGCAAGTTTCTCGATCTTCTCAATACGGAAGAATACGCTCAGCTCACTTGGGAATCGCGCATCAACGCCGGTGCGGTAGGGGCCAACGGCAACCCGGCCCATGCGCAATTTGGTAATGGCCCGGCACCAACTATCCCGGATTACATCTTTCCTGCTGGCGCCATGGAGGGTGACCCACGTGTAGCCCAGGATGCAAACGGCCAATACATTAATTATGGTTCGAACATCGACGCCGCAGATTTCAACAAAACCAAATGGCTGATCACCAAAGCCAATAAGTCTGGTACCGACTGGCTTGATGAAATATACAACCCTGCTCCTATTCAAAACCATCAGATTGGTATTTCAGGCGGAACAGAGGCGGGTCGTTATGCCATGTCGTTAAACTATTTTGACCAGGAGGGAATTATGATCCATACCGACTTCAAACGCTATTCTTTGCGCGCGAACACAGAGTTTAATATCAACAAGCGCATCAGATTCGGAGAAAACTTTCAGGTTGGTTACAGTGAGCGGGTCAATCAGCCGGGTGGCACAGCAGTGAAAGCAATCCAACGTCTTTTGCATTTCGGATTCAACCCATTGTGCCCGTTTATGATGTGACTGGTGTCAGGCACGCGGGTACAAGAGGGACTGATCTTGACAATTCGCGTAATCCTGTTGCGGACTTATGGCGCAATAAAGATAATATTCAAAAGGAACTCAGAATTTTTGGAAACGCATACGCGGAAGTGGATATCCTCGAAAATCTGACAGCGAAAACAAGTTTTGGAATCGACTATATAACATTCAATTTCAGAGACTATATTATTCGTGACATTGAGTCTGCAGAATCCAGGGGCTCCAATTCCTTAAGGTCAATCAATAACTTTGAATATACATGGACGTGGTTTAATACGTTAACCTACAACGCTACCATAAATGATATTCATCAATTCAATTTCATTGTCGGTATTGAAGCCATAGATGATTATTATGAAACCTTTGACGCTTCGCGGACTAATTTTGCTTCGGATCATATCAAGAACAGATATCTGAGTGGTGGTACAGGTGTACAAACGAACAATGGCGGAGCGTCGGACTGGAGTCTTGCATCCGAATTTGCAAAACTGAATTATAGTCTGTCGTCCAAATATCTGTTAGAAGGAACCATTCGCCGTGACCGGTCCTCCAGGTTCTCCCCCCAGCATTCGGTCGCGTATTTTCCTGCTGTCAGTGCAGGTTGGGTGTTTTCCGAGGAAGGCTTTGCGGAAGGTTTAAAACCATGGCTCGACCGTGCGAAGCTAAGAGTCGGCTGGGGCCAGACAGGAAATCAGGAAATAGGGTACTACAATCCATTCACGATCTATTCAACCAACCCCATCACTTCATTCTATGACCTGAACGGATCGCGCACCTCGTCGATACCTGGATATGAGCTGACGCAGTTCGGATATCCCAATGCGAAATGGGAAACGACAACAACCACTAACGTTGGCCTTGATCTAAATTTCCTGAGTGGAAAATTTGATCTGGCGGTGGATTGGTATAACCGCGTGACTTCTGATATGCTATTCCCGGTTTCAGCCCCCCTCACGGCGGGAGTCGCGTCCGTTCCTTTCCAAAACATTGGATCAATGCGCAATCGGGGTATTGATCTTGCCCTTGGTTATCACGGCCAGGCGGGTGGAGATCTTACCTATAACATCGAGGGTAATTTCAGCACTTATCGAAACGAAGTGACAAAAACAACGGGCGATGCAAATACGCAGTACTTCGGGATCAATGACGAACGCATTCAGAATTTCGTTGTTACACAACAGAACCATCCAATCTCGTCATTCTTTGGCTACACGATTGACGGTATCTTTCAAACCGATGATGAGGCAGCGGCAGCCCCCGTCAACAATCTGGGAACCAATCAAAACAAGGCAGGTCGGTTTATTTTTCGGGATGTTAGTGGACCCAATGGCGTCCCAGATGGTGTTATTAATACCAGAGATCTGTCAATCATTGGCAATCCTCATCCGGATTTCACCTATGGTATCACGGTCAATGTGAACTACAAAAACTTTGGACTTACGCTCTTTGGACAAGGTGTTTCTGGCAATGAGATTTTTAACTATGTTAAGTACTGGACTGACTTCCCGACGTTTGCCGGCAATCGGAGTACACGTATGTTGTACGAATCATGGAGGCCAGGCCAAACAGATGCTGTACTTCCGAAACTGACGTCAAGTGATCAGGTTAGTATTCTTCCATCTACCTATTACCTTGAGTCTGGTTCATATTTCCGGTTCAAAAATATTCAACTGCAATACACACTACCCCGAACACTTGTCTCAAAGGCTGGACTTACTTCAGTCAGAATCTATGTTCAGGGGCAAAACCTTATTACCATCACCGACTATTCCGGAATGGACCCTGAGATCAACCTGAGAAACTATACGGCGGGTAACGACCGCGTTGCAGGTTCATCTAGCTACGCTACCGGCAGCGACCGGCAATTGGGTGTAGACGGTGGCGCTTACCCCGCGTCAAAACAGTACCTGGTCGGCTTAAACTTAACCTTCTAACGGAAAAGATATGTCTTATACAAAATTCAATTTTATGCAGACGCGAAATGTAATTATCATATGTATAGCGATCTCGCTCAGCGTGCTCGCCGGATGTTCAGATTCGTTCCTGGAAGTGCAACCACACGCGGCTCTCAGCAGTGCAACGCTGCAAAATGCAAAAGGAGTAAACTCACTGTTGGTTGGAGCATATGCATTACTCGATGGTTGGGCAACGGCAGAAGGTGCTTATCGTTCTTACCAGTCCGGTGCAGATAACTGGGTATATGGTAGCGTTGCTTCGGATGATGCCTACAAAGGTACAATCGCCGGTGATCAGCCGCCGATCTCGCTCATCGAACAGGGAAATATCGCTTCGGATAATATTTACTTCCGCGGAAAATGGAGGGGTTGTTACGATGGAATTGCACGCACAAATGACGTGCTTCAGCTTCTTCCCAAGGTTTCAGATATATCGGCGACGGAAAGCGCACAAATTGTTGCTGAATCAAGATTTCTTCGTGGTCATTTTCACTTCGAGCTTAAGAAAATGTACAACAACGTCCCTTACATCGATGAGACGACCTACGATCCTAATAATCTTGAGAGCACGAAGGTCACAAATACGGTAGACATCTGGCCAAATATTGAAGCCGACCTTCAGGCAGCTTATGAGGTGCTTCCGCTAAAGCAAACACAACCTGGCCGGCCAACAAAATGGGCTGCTGCCGCGACATTGGCTAAAGCATTGCTGTTTCAGAAAAAATACGATGCCGCAGAAGTGTTGCTTGAAGCTATTGTTGCTAGCGGACAATATAAACTGATGGACAACTACCATGATAACTTTAGAGCCGTGACGAATAACAATGCGGAATCTATTTTTGAAATCCAACACTCCGTAAATGATGGTGCGTCGGGTGGGGAGAATGGAAACGCCGGTGCAACATTAAATTATCCGTACGGCGGCGGTGGAGTGACTACATGCTGCGGATTCTTCCAACCGTCACAAAATCTTGTGAATGCGTTCAAGACTGATGCGGTTACTGGTCTGCCCTTCCTGGATACTTTCAACGCAACTGATTTGCCAAGTGATCAGGGTATTGAAGCAACTGCACCCTTTACACCGTATGCCGGCTCCGTTGATCCGCGACTCGACTGGACAGTTGGAAGGCGCGGAATCACATACCTTGACTGGGGAGTGCATCCCGGAAAGACTTTCGTCCGCGATCAGGCATATGGCGGGCCCTACTCTCCGAAGAAGCATGTCATGTATCGGTCAGATGTGGGTACCAATACGTTTGCTGGGAATCCCAGGTTAAATGCAAACAACTATAGGATAATCCGGTATTCTCAAGTCTTGCTCTGGCTGGCAGAAATTGCTGTTAGACAGAACGACCTAGAAGGTGCCCGTGCTTTTGTAAATCAGATCAGAGCGAGGGCAGCGAAGCCCGCAGGTTTTGTTAAAAAGGCCGATGGTACACCTGCTGCCAACTATGTGATTGGTGAATACCTGACGCCGTTTGCTGATCAGGCGACCGCGATGAAGGCAGTGCAATTTGAGGAGCGACTGGAATTTGCTATGGAGGGTCACCGTCGATTCGATCTCGTGCGATGGGACATCGCCGCTGAAACCTTGAACGCTTATTACGCTACAGAGGCAACGAAGAGGTCATACCTTAACAACGTGAAGTTTATCCCTGGCAAGCATGAATATTTCCCAATCCCAATTCAGGAAATACTCAATAGCCAGGTAAACGGTCAGCAGACCTTGCAACAGAATCCAGGATATTAATAATCTACGTCGCTACGTTAAGCCGTCTCCATACAAAGGAGGCGGCTTTTTTTACCTGGTAAATTGCTACAAGAAAGTTGCTGTACACTAGACATTCTTCTTAGTTTGATATTTTGGATAGATTAGGCGCCGATAGTAATCTTCAATCTTAAGGCTAACCGATGTCTTCTTTATATAGCAGAAAATCATCCCTCATAATTCTTGTTTTTTTAAGCCATGTCGTATTAGCCCAGCCGGGAACGAATACGCCGCATCCCATTTCAACTGATTCAGTTGTCCGTGCTATTATCAGAGAGGCAACGGAAAATTCACAACTCGAAATACTGGGCCATGAGCTGATGGACGGCATTGGCCCACGGCTGGTAGGATCTCCAAAAATGCAGCAGGCCCATGATTGGGCAGTGGCTAAATATACCGCGTGGGGAATGCCAGCAAGGAACGAAAAATGGGGTCAATGGCGCGGATGGGAGCGCGGGACAACGCACATCGATATGATCTCACCGTGGATAAAAACACTGCAGGGCACCCAGCTGGCCTGGAGCCCAGGTACTAAAGGAAAAACAATAACAGGCGATGTTATCATCCTTCCTGAAGTTGCCGATTCCGTTGAATTTAAAAAATGGCTTCCAAACGTGAAAGGTAAGTTTGTGTTGATCTCGATGCTGCAGCCGACCGGCAGGCCCGATCATAACTGGGAGGAGTTTGGAAAAAAGGAATCAATCGCGAAGATGCAGGCCGATCGTACTGCGCTAACTGAAGCGTGGTCAGCACGACTGAAGAAAACAGGGACCAATAACAACACCTTGCCGCTCGTTCTCGAAAAAGCCGGGGCAGCCGGCATTGTGATGAGTTACTGGTCACGCGCCTTTGGGGCCAACAAGATATTTGGTGCTAAAACAAAAAAAATACCGACGATAGATATTTTGCTCGAAGACTATGGCTTGCTCTATCGTCTAATCGCCTCGGGAAAACCCACGAGGATCAGCGTTGCTGCAAACAGTAAGGAAACGGGATTAGTACCTGCGTACAATACGCTTGCCGAAATTAAGTCGACGAAAAATCCTAATGAATATGTAATGCTGTCCGCGCATTTTGACTCGTGGGACGGTGGGACCGGTGCAACGGACAACGGTACGGGTACACTGGTAATGATGGAGGCCATGCGTATCCTAAAGCTTGCGTATCCAGATCCAAAACGAACTGTCCTTGTTGGCCATTGGGGTAGTGAAGAACAGGGGCTTAATGGTTCGCGGGCGTTCGTTGAAGACCATCCTGAAATTGTAAAAAATTTACAGGCTCTATTTAACCAGGATAATGGTACGGGTAGGGTTATGACCATTACCGGCCAGGGATATCTCCATGCATATGATTATCTAACGCGATGGCTATCCAAAGTTCCTGATGAATACAAGGTCGATCTTGTCACGACATTTCCTGGCACTCCGGGCGGAGGAGGTTCCGATTTTGCATCTTTTGTGGCCGCTGGTGCCCCCGGCTTCTCACTCAGTTCGCTGAGCTGGGCGTATGGTACTTATACCTGGCACACCAATCTTGACACTTATGACAAAATCGTTTTTGACGACGTGCGCAACAACGCAATTCTCGCGGCGATTTTAGTATACCAGGCATGTGAAGATCCAAACAGGGCGTCGACCGAAAAAAGCGTGTTGCCTTTAAATACGAGGACGAATCAGCCAGGAAAGTGGCCAGAGAAGAAAAGACCTACAAGAAAAAGTGAAGACTAACTTTCGTTCCAACTTTTTCGGCACCCGACGTGTCCATTGAGCAGGGCAGCCTCTTTGATTATTGGTTAGTGAAATGTTGATTGCTCCCTGCCTCTAATTCGGTTTAGATCTAAATCTTTGGCCTATGAGAAACTATTGTCTTTTGCATGTGCTGTCCCTGGCTATGGCATTCGGCCTTTCAGCATGTTTTTATGAGGGTCCTCATTCAGTTCCCCTCATCGTGAATGGTTATCGGCCACAGTACGGCTCCGAATCGATGAGAGCGATTGAGCTTGTCGAGTCTAAAGAGCTGAAGAATCCAGGTAAGATCTATAAATACAAAAACTTCTTGTTGGTTTGCGAGATTGATGAAGGCATACATGTCTTTGATAACGCTGATGTTACGCTGCCAAAGTCTGTTGGCTTTATCCGGATCGTTGGCAACTCCGACATGGCCATTAAAGACGACGTGCTTTATGCAGATCACATGGGTAATCTGGTCGCACTTACTATCGATAATTTCAGTACCATCAGTACCAAAGGAACGCTTCCGTTGCAAAACTGGAACCTGGGACTCCCCCCGCCGGCCGGATTTCATTTCGAATGTATTGATCAATCAAAGGGCCTTGTCATTCGATGGGAGAAGGCCCGCCTGCAAAACCCCGCTTGTTATGCGATTAATTAAAACAATCATAATACTCGTCAGCGCATCCCTATTGGCATGCGATGACAGTAACAGCGAGCAAAACGGTACGGCTACTGGTCAGGGAGGTTCAATGACGCGCTTCGCTATTCAAGGAGAGTATTTGTATGTTGTTGATCAATCAATGCTGAACGTTTTTAACACACAAAATGACATCTTTGAGAAGGTAGGCGAAGTACCTGTTGGTGGTGGTCTGGAGACGATATTTGCCAGCAATGGATATCTTTACCTCGGCGCGATTGACGGTATGTATATTTTCAGCCTTGCAGACCCTTCGCAACCTTCATTCCAATTCCGGTATGCACATATTGTTTCTTGCGACCCTGTCTTTGTGCAAGGCAACAGGGCATTTGTCACATTAAGCAGCGGTACTACCTGCAATCGCGGTGCAAACGCATTGGAGATCATTGACATCACAGACCCATACGCCCCAGTTCTCATTCAGAACTATTCAATGACATCTCCCAGAGGTCTTTCGGTAGATAACAACCTTCTTTTTCTCTGTGAAGGTATAAATGGGTTTAAAGTGTATGACATCAGCAACGAACAAAACATACAACTGCTTACGCATCTCACAATGATTCATTCTTACGACGTTATCGCTCGGAATGGTCTTCTTATAATTACGGGAAAGGATGGGATATTTCAATATTCGTATGACAGGGTTACAGGTTCGCTTGTCTTGCGCAGCACCATCCCCGTACATCGTTCCGAATTATAGGCGATGCGGTTTCTGATTTTACTTATAATGCATGTTGCCATTACGGTATCCGCACAGGACTCCCTCTTCCTCCGTTTTGTTCCACGGCAAGCGGTTAAGATCAGTCCCTTTCATCTTGTCAGCTTCTATCCTACATTTCAGTTAGCCTATGAGATGCGGGTGGCAAACAGATTTACGGTGCAAGTTGAAGGTGGTGTTGTATTGGATTATCCTCTTGTTGATGATGAAAACTTCCAGGATAAACGAGGCGCAAAAGCAAAACTTGAGCTTCATTACTATGTCTTGCCAAGTGCCAGGGCCAAGCTGATATATTATCTCGCATTTGAGCTTTACTTGAATGCGGTAAATTTTGATCGTTCGCAAGTTCAGGAAGAGTGCTACGATTTGGAATGCAACCATAGGTACACACGCAAGTTCAAATATAAGGTAACTTACCGTGAGCCGGGGTTTGGTATAAAAGCAGGATTTGTAAAATACTTTTCGCGCCGTGTATTCATCGATATCAATTCCGGCTGGGGTGTAAGGTTCATTGATTATGCGGATCCTTTCAACAATGGTGCCGAAGTGTCCTTTGGCTGGCTACCGCCAATTCCCAACGAAGCGGACCGAGTGGTTTTATCACCAATTGTTGGAATACGTTTTGGATACATTTTCCCACGGCTACGTTAAGAGTTCGAGGTTATACTATTTTACGAACGCGATAAAATTCATCCAGGTTCGAAGAGTATATGGAGATTCATCGGTAGGTAGGCACATGCGTACAGGAAAACATCTTTTATAATACTTTGATAACATCAGCTTCATCCTGGTGCGCGAAGGCGGACGAAACTGTCCGGTTGACAGCCTGAAATCAGAATAGAGCACTTGTCGTTTTCTTACTTGTAGTTGAGTGGCCGGAGTAAGTAGGTTTGTTTCAACTTAAATACTGAATCATGAAAGCTTACTCTCTTACCGTGCTGTTATTGGCAGCCGTACTTTCCATCGCGTCAGCGCAAAAGAAAACTTACATCCTTGTTCACGGTGGGTGGCATGGCGCCTGGTCCTGGCAAAAAGTTGTCCCTCTTCTAATGGCCGAAGGAAATACAGTGCTTGCAATTGACCTACCTGGTCATGGGCAAGATAAAACACCTGTAGCATCAGTAACTTTTAACGACTATATCAAAAAGGTTGTATCAGTCGCAAATGAACAGAAGGGTCCTGTGATATTGGTTGGGCACTCGATGGCCGGAGTCGTTATTGCACAAGCATCTGAAGAATTGGGTCCGAAAAAAGTGTCGAAGCTCATTTTTCTTGATGCATTCATGCCGCGAAACGGTGAATCAGTCCTTCAACTCGCGGAGAAAGCAGGCATTGCCAGCGCTGGAAATGTACAATCCGGTCCATCGGTTAGCGAAAGTCTGATCATGTCAGCAGACGGGAAAACAAGCACGATAAAAAAGGAAGCAATAAAACCCCTCTTCTACCATGACTGCAGCCCCTCAGACGTTGCGTTCGCGGAGGCACATATTGGCAGCCAGCCAATGGTGTGCCTTGCCACACCAGTTTCATTGACCGAGGAAAAGTATGGCCGCATACCAAAATATTATATTCTTTGCACCATGTCGAAAGACCTTGACAAGAGCAGCATTGCTGGCAATGTAAAATGCGAAAAATTGTATAGCTTGGAGAGTAGTCATTCGCCATTTTTCTCCATGCCCAAAAAGCTCGTCGCAATTCTGCTCAATCCATGATTTACAAGGAGTTCGTTCCATGCGCACAACTGCGGCCATTCGTAGAAAGCTTTCTTCTCACGAACTTCGAAGCCGAGCAGGGATGTCATCCCGTAAAACCCTATCCCGTACGTATAGAGCAGGCGTTGGTTTTTTTTGCCCGCGGTTATATTGAAGCGAATGAAGTGCAGACGGGACACAGATCCAGGATCGCTCCTAACGCGCTTTTCGGCCAGCAAGTTTCCAGGCTTGATTTTCATACTTATAGCGATCCAGACTTCCTTATGTTAATGGTGATTTTCAGGCCAGGGGGACTCCACCAACTGCTTGGAGTCCCCTCGCACGAACTGACAAAAAATTTTATCGATGCCGGATTGCTCCTTTCGAGTGAACTTCAAAAGGTGAATGATCGCATTGCCAATTCAAGGTCGTATGCTGAAATGATTACATGCGCAGAACACTTCCTGATCCGACAATGCAAAAATGCAACGATCGGTAACAATCCCGTGGACCGGATCGCCGAGGTCCTGACGGAATCGCCATGGAAATTTTCCCTTGACTGGCTCGCTTGCCAGGCAAACCTCAGCCCGCGTCAATTTGAGCGCAGGTTTAAGGACAGGATGGGCGTCGGTCCCAAATTTTATAGCCGAATCAGCCGGTTTTCAAAAGCCTTCCTTTTCAAGGAGGCTAACCCGGCGATCGATTGGTTGTCCGTCTCCCTTCGTTTTGGATACACAGACTACAACCATCTTTGCAAGGATTTTAAGCAGTTCGCAAACACCACACCCAACATCATGATACAAGAATACTCGCAGCGACCGGAAGCCGTCCTCTTTGAGAAAGATTCCAACGACAATTAGTGCATACCTTAGAGAAAAATAGCTAGGGAAGCACAACTCATATGAATGAAATCAAACGGGAAGATATCAAACAGGAAGTGTTTGATCTTTACGATGACTATGCGCACAATAGGATTGGCAGGCAGGAATTTATGCAGAAGCTATCAACCTACGCGGTCGGCGGTTTGACTATTGCTTCACTCATGAGCTTTTTGATGCCAGATTACAAGGGGGCGATTCAAATCAAGCAAGGCGATGCTCGTCTGAAATCGGAGTACATAAATTACCCGTCCCCCAAAGGCGGTGGCACAATCAAAGCATTGTTGTCAAAACCCGTTGATGCAAAAGGAAAGTTGGGTGGAATTGTTGTTATACATGAAAACAGAGGTCTTAATCCACATATCGAGGATGTCGCGCGGCGTGCAGCACTTGCGGGATTTGTTTCAATAGCTCCAGATGCGCTTACGCCCCTGGGTGGCTACCCTGGAAATGATGACCAGGGAAGGGAGCTTCAAAGTAAGCGGGACCGAAATGAAATGCTCGAAGATTTCATTGCCGCAGCTTCGTTTTTAAAAGGCCATCAGGATTGCAACGGCAAAGTCGGCGCCGTTGGATTTTGCTTCGGGGGCTGGGTTTCAAATATGATGGCTGTGAGAATTCCGGACTTAGCAGCTTCGGTGCCATTTTACGGTGGCCAACCGCCTGTTGAAGACGTTCCCAAAATAAAGGCCCCTCTTGTGGTTCATTACGCCCAACTCGACACGCGCGTCAATGAAGGATGGCCTGCCTACGAAACAGCATTGAAAGAAAATAAAAAAGAGTATACGGCTTACATGTACGCCAACGCAAATCATGGCTTCAACAATGATACTACCCCACGGTATGACAAAGCAGCCGCAGAACTGGCCTGGACCCGTACAATAGATTTCTTCAACGAAAAGTTGAAGTAAGTGTACAGTATATCGCTTGGCGATAAACGATAACACGTCTCCTAAATCCGAATACTTTCTATGGAAACGGCATTGCGTCGATTAGAGGCCGCTGTCTGTCGAAAAACGAAAACTCAGTTCATTACACCGCGTATATTTTCACTGAGGGACGACTGTCAAAACGCCAATTGCGCGATGAAAGGTCGTTTGAAAAAACGCCATGAGTATGAGACTTCTCGCACAGAACGAACTTATTGATTATTCAGCCGAGGTGCTTATTCCCGCCGAACGGGGAATGACGTGGACCCAGATAGCAAAATTCTTTCGGAAAAAAAGCGTCGAGTACAAGGTACCAGTACCTTACACTAACACCCTGTTTCCGTCTCACCTTCCAAATCGCCGCGTTGGATTTATCGAGAACCTTCGCGCATTTTCGCGCCGGCAACAAATACATTTGCTTACGGAGTTGTGCGAATCAAATACGAAGACCAATGTTACACTACTTAAAATGGTGCTGAAGCGCAATGATCGTGAGTTTGATTGATTAGCAATTTTAAAAACTACTTACATTCGACAAATTCCTTCATTACATGACTCAGGTGAAATTTAGAAAGGAGTATTGGGACAAAGACGTTGACGACCACACGCACTTTGTATACGAATCTCAGGAATTCTAAAGCGGGGAGTAAATCCCAATCACCCTTTCTTCATATCTGTTTAAAAAACAATATGAAGAAATATCGACCCGCGATAAAACTTTCGCTGTTTGGGTTCGCACTCTGTGTGCTCATCGGTTGCTACAGCGATGACGACACGATGATGACGCCGATTGACAAGCCCGAACTTAAATTCTACGCCCTTACTGACGATAACCACCTGATAAAATACAATGCTAACGCCGCTGAAATCTCCTTAAACAGCATCATGGTTACAGGAGTTACAGGAAATGAAAAAATACTCGCTGTCGATTTCCGGCCTTCCACTTGGTCAGTTGTATGGCATTTGCAATTTAAGCCGGTTTTATATCATTAACCACCTTTCTGGTGTAGGTACACCGTTAGGCGCCGCGACATTTTCGCCAGTCATTAGCGGCAGTATCGTAGGTTTCGATTTTACCCTACCGTTGACCGGATTCGTCTGGTGACTTCAGGTGGACAAAATCTGAGGTTAAACCCGGAATCAGGAGCTGTCGCAGCGACTGATGGAACAATTAACCCGGAGGGTACTTTAATTGCCGCAGTTGCGTATAATAATAGTGTTGCTGGGTCGGGTGCGACCACGGTATTTGATATTGATCTTTCTGAAAACATACTCTACAAACAGGAGCCGCCTAATGATGGCAAGTTGGTAGCCATAGGCTCTCTTGATATCGACGTGAATGCCGCAGATGCCGGATTTGATAATTTCCTCCGACAATGCCGTTGCACTTGCCGCCCTGACCGACGGCGCAGTCTCAATGTTGTATCAGATTGATCTTGCCATAGGAAAAGCAGTTGCGCTTGGCAATCTTTCATCATCCATTATAGGGCTCGCCATTCCCTCTACCCCCTGTGGCCTACTCCGTCGACGGTGCCAACAATCTTCAGATATTAATTTTCTGTCATTTGGTACGCAGGTGAGTAAAGTAATCACTGGTTTATCGGTTTATCAGACGGAGAGTCAATTTTGGGAATTGAAATGATGCCAGCAACGGGTCAGCTATATGCGTTGGAAAGTACTAGTCGGCTGTACGCAATCAATATGGCCACTGGTGCCGCGTCGGTCATCGGCGACAATGTTTTAGTACTTATTGGACGGCACTTCATTTGCGTTTGACTTCAATCCAACGGTCGACCGAATACGCATCATCAGTAATACTGGACAAATTTTAGAATGCACCCTGTTACAGGCGCAGTGGCAGCGATTGACAAAATGTTAAATTCCGGAATGCCGTCGGTTTCCGCAGCCCCGTATAGTAACAACTTCCCTTGCACGACAACTACAACGCTGTTCGACATTGATTGTTCATCAGATAAACTGTTTGTTCAAAATCCTCCAAACGACGGTGTCCTTATTGAAATTGGTGCCTCGGAACTGACGTTGACTCAAACAACGGGTTCGATATCGGAGGCACCAGCAATTGCGCCTATGGCGTCTTCACAAGCGGGGGAACCGTAAGGATCTATTCGATTAATACGATGAGTGGGTCTGCAAAAGTCGTATCGGATTTTCCAATTCAATAACGGGCTTTGCGATAGGACTGGGATTTTGATTATTTAAAAGTGAAGGAGAGCGGATGCTCTTCTTCACTTTTTTTTAACAACTTCGGCATTCTTAGCACCCTATTTTAGAAGCCGTTTCAATGGGTGGAATTATGTATCGGCTCTGAATGCACGTCGAAAGTCAATTTTGTTTAATAATGCGTCGAAAAAAGTATCGTTCGCCGTCGTATAGCTTTAACAGGTACACCCCATCCGCAAAGTTCGAGATATTTAGCTCGCTTATTCCCTCCGCGTTATCGCTCTTGATCGTCAGTGTCTTTCCATCGACCAGACCATATACCTCAATGGATTGTATTTTTTGATCGCTCTTCAAAGAAAACTTACCTGTTCCTGGATTTGGATAAATTAAATTTCCAGCAAATTCTTTTTTCTCATCAGAATAAACAGTTGCGGTCATATCCATTCTGCCTCCTCCTCCTCCTCCAGAGGAACCCGAGGTTATCACTGCTCTATCTGCCACAATCCAATAACTTGATGAGCTAGCATTTTTTGTGCCTGTTACTCGGACCTTGAGTGTATGGCTGCCTTGCGTCAATGGCGTGCTTGTGTATACAAGCGTGTTCAAAAGTAGCGTTGCATTATAATGGTCTACATTGATTTCCGGACCGCCATCGATAGAATATGCCGCGACTCCTGAAGAGCTGTATTTCTGAGAATAAACCTGAATTTTAGTTCCAGTGAAGTCGACCTGATAAAAGTTATTGGTGGTTGCAGAATAATGTTCATCATTAAGGTACGCGCCCGTACTTGCACCTGAGGCCCATCCTACCCCGGAATATTCAAATTGGTTTTGACCTGTGCCTACTACGGAATTATTAATTGTTGTTATCACTTCTATAACGTATGCCGAAGACGCAACGGCCGAGTTCGCCAAACCAGTTTTGATGCCAATGGCCCTCAACGTTGTAGTTGCCGAGACGGTGATGGGCGCTGTATACAATGTTGAGGCAATGGTGGGGGTACTCCCATCAGTAGTATATCTGATAGAAGCACCTGATGTCGCCGTTAAGATCGTCACCGACTGAGTGGAATTGTAAGTCCCAGGCCCGGGAGTGAATGTTGGCGTAGCGACTTGGATCGTATAAGCCGCTGCACCAATTGCTGAATTTGCCAATCCGGATTTGATTCCAATAGCCTTTAATGTCATGCTCGCTGAAACATTAACTGGCGTTGAATATAGTGTTGAGGAAGCAGTAGGATTGCTACCGTCCGTAGTGTACCTTATAGAAGCACCGGAGGTTAATGTCGAGATCGTCACCGCTTGCGTTGAACTGTATGTTCCCGCGGCTGGACTAAATGTCGGTGTCACTACGGCCGGTAGTGGCGTTGTGATAACAACTTGGATTCTTAGTGCCAGTCACTCTAACCTTCAAGGTATGAGGGCCATTTGTTAGTGTCGGACTGGTATACACTAATGTATTCAAAATTAACGTAGGGTTATAATGATCAATTGCAGTTTCGGCCCCTCCATCAATTGAATATGCCGCAATTCCCTGAGAATTGAATTTCTGAGCATACACGTCGATTTGACTACCTGTGAAATCTAATTGATAAAATGCATTTGTGGTGGCCGAATAATGTTCATCATTTAGGTACGCGCCGGCGCTAGAACCTGACGCCCATCCTGCACCTACATATTCAAATTGGTTTAGGGCAGTGCCAGTTTGTGTATTGTTCAAAGTTGTAACCGTTGGACCCGATGTGGGAGGTACTGTCACCGCATTGTATCCTGGAACCCATGGTGTAGCCCCGAAATAGTACGCCCCGGCGTCGTAACCGCCTGTATCACCATTGTTAATACCCGAAACAAGTACCCCAACATTCCGAGCTGGGGATCCAGATTGTAACAAAAAGTAAGATTCGGGATTAGTGATGGCTGCTGGATGAAGGGGTATACCTCCACCGGAAAACAGAGGGTTCGTTCCGTCCACAATACAATTCGAGATGTCCCGCTGGCCGTTAACTTGTGGATTGTAGTCGTATGAAACGTCATCAACAAAAATGTTATTCCTGAACACGTCATAGTTAGCAGAATTCAAGTCAATAGTTAAGTAAGAATGATGCGTATTGATTCCGTCCACGTGGTCTGACTCGGTAGCGAAAGTATTGTTATATACCCAAGACTTGCCTGCGTCACGGCCTGAATTAACGTGGCTGATGTGCAAATCAGTTTGGTAATTATTCCATAAGATATTATGGTGGATGGTGCCTGGACCGAGCGATTGGTCAAAATATATTCCAGCGCATATCCCCACAAGATGGTCAGTGGTTCCCGAGTGAGAATAGCCGTGGGGTGTTGTTTGAGATTTAGAATCATGAATCCAGTTGTGATGTATAACAAGCCCGGTAGTTTTAATGAAACGAGCGCCGTAAATCGCACCACCGTCATAACTCAAAGCATTCCAGTTATAAATATTATTGTACCCGATTTCCATGTCCAAATGTTGGCCATCGGTCACACTGCCGAAGTCTATCGCCGCTCGACCCGTCCAAGCCATTGTGTTATTTAGAATTTTTTGTCCACCAGTGCTTCCGTAGGGCTCAAAGGGAGCACCATAGTTAGCTTCATAGTTGATATATTTCATAAGATTATTCTGCAGCTGGCCGTTTTGACCAAGGGTAACGCCCGCGCTTGCTGCATACTTGAATTCAGAATTTTTAACAACGTTGTTCGATCCGTAGAGCTTGAATCCTGTTTGGTGCGCATTGTAATAAATCACATCCGGTCCTTCATTTGTTACCACATGATTGAAGTACTCTGCGCGGATGTTGTCGAGAGTAATGTTATTCGTGTTAGTGTTGCCGTCGATCTCACAACCTAAGAATTTAATTCCAATGATGCTTATATTGCTCTTGTCCCTTAAATCAAATCCATAGTTTCTGACCTTGTATTCAACTCCAGTAGGTGATCCTCCACCACTCTGCCAAAAATAAAGAATGCCGTTTTCGTAATGCCATTCTTTAGCTATATCCAAGGCGCCTAATTTCCCAGTTAGATAAAAATATTGCAGGAATCGCAGGTCGGAGGTCATTGGATCATAATTAATAGTATTACCCACATCCGAAGTGATTGTTTTCGATTGTGCAATAAACCACCCCGCTGCACAGATCTTCCCACCGGTCCAGTCAATGGCTGGCATGCCTGTGTCTGTTAGGTTGTTGTTGTACCAGGTCAACGTCTGATTCCGTTTTCTCCAGACATCATCCCTTATGAATAATTGATCAGGCGTACTAATGTTCGGCCACCTCGCCTCAATCATCATAACTCCATCTTTAAATACTTGGTTCGCGGCTAAGGTGGCGTTGTTTGAAATGGTGGTGTTGTAATGTGAATTACTTACCGCGTTGTTTGGCAGGGCAATCGTCTTCTTGTAAATATTTCCACTGTGCACGCTCCATCCACCATCGGCCGTGTTAAGGCCACTGATAGTGACCGACGCCGTTCCATCCGGCTGAAAAGTCAATCCAGAGTTAGCAGGCGTAACTGTTTCACGGTACGTTCCTGCTCGGATATTAATTGTGCTACCCGACGCAGCGACAGTCGCGGCTTTTTGGATGGTTGCAAAAGGCTGTGACGCTGTACCGGGATTCGTGTCCAGGGCACCAGCACCCCCAACGTAGTAGCTAGTTTGAGACTTCGCACTATGAGATGGTAAAATGAGCACAAGCACAAACAAGATGACGATTGCCTTAAAAAAGAACATGATAGCGCAGGCCCGGGCGAACATAGTTTTCATAACACTTAACTTTATTTTATTTTTATTCGGGTGATTTCAGGCATTTTTTTTTGGATCCAGTCATACAAGAATCTTACACCATCAATGCGCGGATTCATTGCATCGATGGCCTGACTCTTGATAGCCTGTAACTTCCGAAAGAGAATGACAATATTACATGGACTTTTCTGTCGATGACAGTCGATTATGTTATTATAATGTTACCAAACGTTCCTCAACTACACATCACCGACTTATGTTCACAAATATAAGAGCCGATTTAAAAAAGAAATACAATACCAAAAAAATATTTCAGTTAGAAACCGGTAGGTGTACTCTTGTATGTCCAAAATAACCGAACGAGTATTTTTTATCAATCGCTGTCGACGGGCCACAACGCCAGTCCTTTGACTGCCTCAACTACAAAGTGTGGATGGTGAACGGGTGAAGACGTCGTCGTACAACCAATAACTAATTAAAAACCCGTAGCTGAATGCAGCGCCAGACGATTTGTCTAACTTAGTTGTCGAACAATATGGGGATATGAACGTTAAAGGTCAGTGTAGACCAGTGATTTAGTAGCATCTGCACTCATCCGCAAACACGCTTCATGAACGCGCCGAATCGTGGATTTGCTCTTAGTTCTTTAAAGACCGGATACTCGATATACAATGCCAGTGATGTTCTCTTTTGTAAGCTTTCTTCGATGTAATAAAAGGCTTTGTCAAAATCCCCGAGACCGTACCAGATTCCGGCAAGATCATTATCTAACACGACACCAGGCTCCTCCTTTTGCCGCTGCTCAACTTTTCGAATTCATTCCAAAGCCTTTTCCCCCTCACCTAATTTCCCATAAGCATAACCGAGACCCATCAGCCCTTTGAGAGGATGATTTGTCAGGCAATGCACTTCTAAAAACCAGGGCAATGCGCCAGCCCAGTCGCCTTTCATTCCAATGCTCCATTTTAATTCAACGCTTACCCGCCTTGAAGAGTCGATCGCGGGAAGCTTGTCCGCCTGAGCTATGGCATCGTCAAATCGCTCATTAAAAACGTAAATGTTGCCCAGGTAGTTTGAGACAATCGGCGAAAGCGGATCAAGATTAATGGCAGTTCCATCACAGGAATTGCTTTCTCTTTCTCTCCTATTATTTTGTAATAGTATGCCAATAAGTGATAGGTGGCTGTTGGATTAAGTAGTATCGATTTTTCCAATGCTTCGCGCGCCTTTCCCACTTCCATTCATAAAGCAAATAGGCAGCAGCTTTTGCAATATGACCCTCAGCAATGGTAGGATCCAGTTGCAATGCA
The DNA here is from genome assembly GCA_037720155.1 of Chryseolinea sp. GTDB lineage: Bacteria > Bacteroidota > Bacteroidia > Cytophagales > Cyclobacteriaceae > Chryseolinea. Next base: position 212,625 of record JBBJMI010000004.1, read on the forward strand.
AAATCTGCATGCTTGTGTACGAGCTCGTATGCGATTTTTGGCAACATTTGACCTGAAGATCCAAGGAAATTATAGGTACCTGCAATCATTGCGTGTGCCTGAGCATAGGAAGGTTCGTGCGCAATTGCGTCCTGGAAGTGAGAAATTGCCTGACGGGAATCCTCCTGCGTTTGTTTGTTTAAAGCATGAAGCCCCTTAAGATCAAGGTTATACGCTGCAACATCTTTCACGGCCGGCTTCGGTCTGGTTTGGTGGTTTGCGGGTGACAAATATGATAGCCATCCGCAGCCTTAATCAACTGTTCGGTTATACGCAGACGACTTCCGGATCTGCAAACGCTACCTTCAATAATTTTGTCTACGTTTAATTGAATGCCGATGTCCCGGACATCGAGGTTCTTCCCAATTAAATGCAAATACTGAAGTCCGCGACGTGACTTGCACGTTTTCGATTTTGGTAAGAGCATTCAAAAATTCCTCGGTAATACCACCACTAAAGTATTCGTTATCCGGCTCGGCGCTCATATTCGCAAATGGAAGAACAGCAACGCGGTTTGTAAGCACCTTACCCTTTTAATGTGCCGCGTGAAGGAATTATAAAACCGGCATTGGTGATGGCAAAAATACGAATAGCCTCCTTTACATTTTTGAACTCGAAGGAACCGAGTTCCAGCGTACTGATGTCATTTTGATTTTTGATTTCTTCAAATACTTTATCTGAAACGAGGATGCTTCCCGGAATTGCTATCGGTTTGATCCGTGAAGCGACGTTGACGCCATCGCCATAAATCGACGATTACATCTCCAATGTGTATTCCGATGCGAATGTCAACGGGAGGCTCCCGTTGTAGATCTGTCTGTACTGCAGTGGCGCATGAAACAGCCTGGCGTTCGCTATTGAAGACGATTAGCGAACCGTCACCATAATTTTGAAGTATTTTACCTTCAAATACTTGAACGCTGTCGGTTAGCGCGCGTTTTTAAATCGTTTACGCTTCGTGCGCGCCAACTGTTCAATTTCTTGCATGATGGCTGTATGGCCAGTGATGTCCGCAAATAAAATGGCTGCCAGTTGACGCATTAGGGAAAAATAAGAAACAATTGTATCTGTTTGGATACTTTACCAACTCAGCATCATTGTGCACCTTAAATTAACAAAGACATTATACCTCAAATTTTGCAATGAGGATCAGCAGGATACTATCAACTTTACATAACGGAACCACAAGTCTGCAGGCGCCCTGCAGGACATTATTTAATTTCAAACTCCTTCACAGCCGATGAGATCGGAATTGCGCGCACTTGTTCATTGGTTAGAAGAAAGAGAATATCCTTTGTTTTCCCGATAACGATTCCCCTTGCAGTTTCATTGTCAGCAAATTTCAGAGATATTTCCGGCTGCTGGTTTATTCTTTTCATTTTCAGTCGTCCATACATGCCCGCAAAAATATAAAGGTACGAAATACAGAAAGCGGCGGTACACACATACCTGTAAAGCGCATACCATGTCTTGCGATGCATTCCAAGGCTCATCCTTGCGTACGATGCCGGATATTTTTTTTCCAGATAGACATCCAGACTGAACAGAAGATATGCCATCAAGACTGAAATGGTCGTGAATATCACTATGATTACATCAGCAAAAGGGGCGATTAGAAAATCGAGAACGTCGGCATAGTCGAATATGTTGATCCCGAATTCATCGTATTTTTTGAAATTGAATAACATGCCAATTCCGACGGCGAGTATATAACAAACTGTTGTAATCGTTTGTATTTCCTTTATGACGGTTCCGAAACTGGACTGGTTTAAACTCTCCTTTTCGCTCACTGAATTAACATTTTTGGATGACCCGGTCCACATCACTCTACGATGCCAGGGTTTTTATTTAGCCTCGATTTCATCCCGAAGAAAAACCTGGCAACATTAAAAGGACGGATAAACAATAAATATATAACTATACTTAACAACAATGTTAGAAGAAGGATGGTCCAAAACTTTGCCGCCATACCCCATGATAATTGACAGATGTAATACCCGATCACGACCATTACGGTTTGGTGCAAAATGAAAAATGGATAGAGACCTTCGTTAATTGCTGCCCGCCAGCCGTTATCATAATTCAGAAAACGTTTTCCGTAACCGAGCATTGCCAATACAGTGAACCACCCGAAAAAAACCGATATCGTTGCGTGCGATGCTTTTATATTAAAAATCCCAAAATATTGCGTTTCAGGATAACCAAATGTTATACTATAAAGCACAAGCATGATCATTGATGCGACCAGGGAAAGTCTTCGGATCTTAAAAAAAGCGTCTCTGATGTTCGGATTACAGCTAAAAAGAATTCCAAAAACAAAAAAAGCGAAGTGGAAAGCAAAGAGACTCCGTCCTTGAAACTCCGGCAGGAATATGAACCTTGCTAAAAGGGGTATAAGTGGCGGCACGAAAAGGAGCACCACTGGATGGATGATTATCGATTTAAAATAGCCTGATTGAGGTGATCGTAAGAAAAGAAGAACGGGAACAATGAGAACGGAACAGAGAAATAGATACTGGAGAAACCATAAATGGTACAAGCTAAGGTTGCCCTTGTAATATGGGATAAAGTTGGCAACTGATTTATAAAAGTCCCAATAGTTATCGAACTCCGCTATATGTTCGTAATAGGCCTGGATTGGTAAAAGGAAAATCATCGAAAAGGCCAGTGGAATGACAAGTCTTTTGAATCGATCTATAATATACCCAAAAGCAGATGACTTTCGGAAGAATAAAAATGTTCCTGCTCCTGAAATGAAAAACAACAAAGGCATTCGCCAGGTAGAGACCAATGCTAGCCAATATCCGAAAACGCCACTCGTCTCGCCGTTTTTAACGTGCCAACTCTGAGTGTCGAAAATTCGACATGCATGAAAAAACAACAAAACAAGTATGGTCGACGCGCGCAGCCAGTCAAGTTCGTATCGTCGTTCTGATTTAACGTTTGGTTCTATCAACACATTAAGATTTCAAGTCGGCAGGTTTCAGAAATGTTACGTCTACAAAAGTGGCTGTACATTGATTCGAACAATGTTTCCATGCTGGTTTTAACCGTCATAAACTACCCAGGTAGAGGTGGTGGGTCTCGAACCCATTCAGCATTGTTTTGCCATTAAACTAACAACCGATTGAACCGTAGGTCCGGAAACGCAGTTACAGCTGGAAGGTTTTCCCTTTATCATATCTCATTAGCCAGGAAAGGTTCATTATTGCTAATTTACCGAATGCTGTTGGCCATCAACCGCAGCGGCAAGATAGCAAAGTTCATAAGTTATTAATATCAAGTACATGAAAGCGTCAGACCTGTTTGTTAAAGCCCTGGAAAATGAGGGTGTTCAATATATTTTTGCGTTGCCTGGGGAAGAAAATCTTGATCTGCTTCAATCATTAAAAAATTCTTCAATCAAACTGATCCTTAACCGGCATGAACAAGGCGCCGGCTTTATGGCTGCAACCTACGGCAGGTTGACCGGACAGCCGGGAGTTTGCCTTTCAACGCTTGGTCCAGGCGCTACTAATCTTATGACACCCGCTGCCTATGCGCAACTTGGGGGCATGCCAATGCTTATGGTAACCGGGCAGAAGCCGATAAAAAAAAGCAAGCAGGCGCGCTTTCAGATCATCGATGTCGTTGATATGATGAAGTCAGTGACAAAGTACACGAAACAAATCGTAAACAGTAACAACATTGCCTCGCAGGTTAGAGAAGCTTTTCGATTGGCGATCCAGGAAAAGCCGGGAGCCGTTCACCTGGAACTTCCTGAAGATATCGCCCAGGAAGAATGCGACCCTGATATCTTCGAAGTGGTGGGACACCGAATACCAAAAGCGGATGATGCCGCCATTAAAAATGCGGTAGAACTAATTCAGGGATCGAAGCAGCCATTGATGCTGATTGGCGCTGGCGCTAACAGAAAAGTTACCTGCGACGCGCTCCGAACGTTTGTCGATGCAACAGGCATTTTCTTTTTTACCACTCAAATGGGAAAGGGTGTCATTGATGAGCGCCATTCATTATACCTTGGTACGGCTGCACTTTCAAAGAATGATTTTGTTCATGCCGCCATCGAAGCCGCAGACCTGATCATCAATGTAGGCCATGACGTTATCGAAAAGCCTCCATTTTTCATGAAGGAAGGCGGAAAAAAAGTTATACACATCAACTTTTCACCGGCTGAAGTAGATCCGGTTTATTTTCCACAACTAAACGTTGTAGGGGATATCACGAGTACAATGTTCAGGCTCTCGGAAAGTGTTACAAAGCAGGCAACCTGGAATTTCAAATTTTTCGAGAACGTCAAGAAAAAGGTGGACCGACATCTCTCGACCTATTCTCAAGATGAGCGGTTTCCAATGCTTCCACAACGCCTTATTCATATTCTTCGAGACAACCTCGCGTCAGGTGACATCATTACGCTGGACAACGGTGTATATAAAATCTGGTTCGCAAGAAATTACACCTGCCACGAACCCAATACGCTGATACTTGATAATGCTTTGGCTTCCATGGGTGCTGGGCTGCCCTCGGCGATGACCGTCAACCTACTGCATCCTGATAAAAAAGTCGTGGCCGTCTGTGGTGACGGGGGATTTATGATGAATTCACAGGAAATTGAAACTGCTGTCCGGTTGAGACTTCACATTACAGTAATTATTCTCAATGATTCAGCATATGGAATGATCAAATGGAAACAAAAGGATATGGGTTTTGAGGATTTTGGGCTTGACTACAACAACCCCGATTTTGTCAAATACGCAGAAAGCTATAGCGCAGAAGGACACCGACCGACAGATGACGCAGAATTTCGAAAGATATTAGATCATTGTTTAAATACTAAAGCCGTGCACATCATTGATCTTCCTGTTGACTATTCTTTAAACCACGCGATTCTAAACGTTTTGATAAAGGAACAAACGGAAAAGCTATGAATTCGGATAATATGTTGAAAGTATATTCGCCCTTCGACCGAAAGCTTATCAGAGAGATTCCGATGGCAGGCAAGGAGGAAGTCGAAACTGCGTTGAAGATTGCCTATAATTTATTCCTCGATCGGACGAAATGGATCGGCGCGCATAAAAAGATCTCCATATTGAAAAGGGTGCAGGATTTAATGGAGGCAGATATTGAAAATCTTACAAATACGGCGGCACATGAAGGTGGGAAGCCATACCAGGATTCGAAAGTTGAAGTTATTCGCGCCATCAATGGCGTAAAGCTTGCATCGGACGAAATTGCCCGACTTACTGGAACTCAAATTCCTATGGGGCTAACAGAAGCATCTGCCACCAGGGTTGCTTTTACAACCCGTGAACCCATCGGAGTAGTTGCATCCATTTCGGCTTTCAATCATCCCCTCAACCTTATCGTTCATCAAACCGTGACCGCTTTTGCAGCTGGTTGCCCGGTGATTGTGAAGCCTGCATCGACTACGCCCATGAGCTGCTTATTATTCGCTGATATTTTATACAAAGCGGGTGTTCCAAAAGATTGGGTTCAGGTATTGATCACGGAAAATGAAGCAGCCGAACTTCTCGTTACCGATAAGCGTGTCAATTACCTTTCGTTTATCGGTTCGGCGAAAGTCGGATGGTTGCTAAAATCAAAATTGTCACCCGGCACACGTTGTGCCCTGGAGCACGGAGGTGCGGCTCCTGTCATTGTAGAGGCTGATGCTGATTTTAAAGAAATGATTCCTGCCCTCGTTAAAGGTGGCTTTTACCACGCAGGACAAGTATGCGTATCGGTCCAAAGGATCTTCGCGCATGAAACCATCGCGCAAGCCGTTGCAGATGCCGTTGCCCTTTTAGCCGGTAAATTAAGGGTAGGCGATCCGTTGGATAAAAATACAGAAGTTGGTCCGTTGATTTCTACGAAAGAAGTTTCACGGGTAGCCACCTGGGTGGAAGAAGCTGTCATGGCCGGCGCAAAAATTCTGTGTGGTGGAAATAAAATCTCCGCAACCTGCTACGCGCCTACGGTCTTGTGGAATCCACCACGCGATGCAAAGGTATCGAACGAGGAGATATTTGGGCCTGTGGTGTGCGTTTACCCTTACAACGACCGGGACGATGCCATAAGGGAAGCCAACAGATTAGATTATCATTTTCAGGCCGCCGTATTCACTCAAAATATTGACGTGGCACTTGATACGGTACAAAAGCTTAACGCCACAGCTGTGATGGTAAATGATCATACCGCCTTCAGAGTGGATTGGATGCCCTTCGGCGGAAGAGACGCCTCGGGCGAAGGTTTAGGTGGCATCCCATATACCATGCACGAAATGACTCGGGAGAAACTAATGGTGATCAAAAGCAGGATGATATTGTAGCATCTCTTTATACAGCGCCAAAAGAATGCGCAATGATTGAACAAAGGACGCAATAAATGTTATCTGTGCGATCGACTTGCAGAGAACCGACGGCGGCTATACAGGCGGATGGTTCCAACGCCATTCCGCTGATTTTGAAAGACAATCCGCAAGCACCATTCCCAGCATTGGGTTCATCGTGGAGTTTTGATGCTCTTGGTTAAAATGCTTCTCCGATAAATATATAGAAACCGGTTCCTTCTCTCGTAAAGGCAATGTCAAATCTTGTATAAATGTCTTTTTTCGGAAATAGAAGAAATCTGACGCCAGTGCCTGCAGACCATACAAGATTTTTTACCGAAAATGTTTCAGCGTTTCGGAATACGGTACCACTACCCGCAAAGACAACCGCGCCCCATCGTCTGGTGAAGCCCCACGGTAAGGGGAGCATCCTGTATTCGGCCTGCGCTGCTATCTGATTATAGTCTCGGTATCGGCCAAAGTAGTAGCCGCGCATAATACTTTCGCCCCCCAGCATCGCGAGCTGGTTAAATGGTACGGTGCCGACGTTAAACTGACCGAGCAGCTGGAACGCAAGAACATTTTTATCAGTCAGTGAACGATAGAAGCGTGTATCGGAGACGACAGAAGTAAAAGTAAAATCGCTTCCCAGCGCGCGGTCGTAGTGTAGAAACGCAAGTTCAGAGAAGAATCCGTGGCGTACATTAAGGATATTGTGACGGTTGTCATACAGTAAGCCGGCACCGATGCCAAGGTTGGCTGATCCTTCACTTCCGGTAGGGTAATCTGAAAAGTCTTCGCCTTCAGGAATAAATTCTACGGAGCTTAATTGTTGGAAATCCAGTTCAAGTCCGCCGTAGAGACTTTTATGAATCTTTCGCAAAACGCGTTCTTTGATTTGAACAAGGTTCGCATTGACCTGTGCGACGTGAACGTCGGGTGAATGGGGGCCAATACCGAAATATAAAAGGGGAAAGCTTTGGAAACGCAATCTCCCAAGTGAAAACCACGTATTGTTTTGCGAATAAAGGGCATGATCGAACCAAAGACCGTACTGACGTTCGAGGGTAAGAAAGGTGAATCCATTAATTTCACTAAGCCTGTTTGTTGTATCCCGGTTGGCATAAAATACGAACACACTGCTAAGTCCAAACTCCCAACTTGTTTCCGGCGCATATGCAACGGTCGGGTAGATGAGAAATTGGGGTTTTGAGATGTCGCTGGTGTCATTGATCAAATGGTTCACGTATCTCGAAAAAAAACCGGGATGTTGTCTCTGTGCTTGCGCTCCGTAGGTGATAAAAGCGAGGAAGAGAAAAAGAAATTTAGTAATGCCTTTCAAACCTTTTAATTAAGGGTTTCTGCGAATCGATAGTGGCAAGCAGCAATTGGGCCAGCTTAGTCCAGCATCCGGGGTTATCCTTATTAGTCAACGCTTGACCCTTTTAGCTGCTTTTCCGTACTTGCGCACGCAAAAACACCAGGAAATGAAAAAAATGACATTGTGGATTCTCGGAACGGTCGTGGGGATGTTTATAGGCGCAACTTCATCAGCGCAAGTCGCATCGTTTCGTTTAACGCAAGCGGACTCTCTATACGCCAAAAAACAATACACGCAGTCGCTGGAGCATTATAAGGCCGTTCTTGCTGGAAATGAATACACTCCTTCAATGCTTCTCAAGATGGCATACATCGAAGAAGGGCTCAGTCGCCCTGGCCAGGCACTGTATTATCTTAACCTCTATTACCTCGCGACAAGTGATAAGGCAGTTTTGGAAAAGATGGATGAGCTGGCAACCAAATTCAATCTCGACGGTTATGCGACGTCGGGTGGAGACCTGGCCCTTTCGTTCTATCACGATTATCATATTCCGATTTCACTTGCATTAGCGGCGCTAGCAGTATTTTGTATGACTCTGACTATGTTTTGGAAGCGGAAGGGCAAACGTACGGTGGCTACCGGCGCATTTTTGGTGATCGTATTAATTGTGTTGCTGGTCCATGTGAACATGGGAGAAAATATACTTACCGGCATCATCGGCGAGTCAAACACCTACCTGATGGATGGGCCGTCAGCTGGCGCCTCCGTTGTAAGCGTAATTGCAGAGGGTCACAGAATGGAGATCATAGGAAAAGTGGATGTGTGGTACAAGGTCAAATGGAATGACAACACAGCGTTTGTGAAAGACAATAATTTGTTGCCAGTGAGGCTTTGATGGATTTCATCCTCGCTAATCGTATGCAATGGTAATGGATCCTTTATAGTCTTTGTCGGTATACTGAAGGGTATAATAATATATGCCTGCGGCCTCATCCTGAGCGAGCCACCTGAAGTCGCGGTCAAAACTTTTAAACACCTGTTTACCCCAACGGTTAAAGATCGAAATACCTTCGAACTGAGCAGAACAATTATCCCGCGGAAGTATGCTGACAAGTTCGTGACTTCTTGGATCTTCCTTCACCATCGCAAAATAATCATTGAGATTATCTCCATTTGGAGTGATAATGTTTGGCGGTAAGAAATCCACATCGTCGCGGCTTATGTCTCTTACTGTAATGTCAACAGACAAAGTATCTCCTTTTTGACTGAAGCATCGGTCGTCAGTCACGTTAAATGTAAAAGTGAAGTTATTTTCTTCAAGGCCGTCGACAAATAGCGAACACTCAGGCTTCCATGCAAAAGTTGTATTGACTGTACTTCGTCCCTCCGCAGCAGCGAATATATACCCTTCTGGCACTGCTGTACCTTCAACGTCTATAAGATCTAGTTTCAGGTGGTCAGGCTTTGGCGAAAGGTCTGTGTCGGTCCCGGATAGGCCAAGCGTTATCTGCTGCCCAAGCTCGATGCTCATCTTGTTGTTTGTCATCACGATGTCGCGCTCCAAATTCGATATAAGCAAGGTCGGCCCCTCATTATCAGGGGGAAGAAGATCAACAGTGACATTTAACGTATCGGCTTTATAAATTCTGCATTTATTGGAATTGTCCACAACGATAAATTCAAACGTAAATTCATCCTTATCCTCCAGGTTGACATAGTCGCAAAAGATATTCCATATAAAGGGAGATACAATGCTTCCTTTGCCACTTGCGCCAGGAAAGACAATGTTGTAATCTGAAAGCTCAAACCCGATGCCCTTTGCAGCAAGTACCATAAAATCATTGTCACTGTCCTTTCCCGTGACATGAAAGACCAATGATTCGTTAACCTTTCTGGTAATTCCAGGCACATACCTTTCCTGTGGATCACCCGTGAGGTCCGAATCAATGATTGGCACGTTATTACCAGGCAAATCAACGTTCAGCATAAACGTCATGATATCGGGTTGCGCAAGCAAGCACTGATCCACGTCGTCGAGCATAATCTTTATGTGGAACTGGGATCTGGTGGAGAAATCGTATACATCACAATGAGTATCCCAATCAAGCCGCGCTTCGTATTTACCATTTTCCAATTTCGTCTGTACGAGTTTCATACCAACGTCTTCCATTCTGAAGCCATCCAAGGTGACCCCAACGATCAATCGATCGCCGTCCGTGTCATTCCCAATAATTGGCCAGGTTTTTACCTGACCTTCTTCGAGCGTTTCTGTTATGTCGGCGGTTGCGAATTGGGCTGGGGAATTAGGTGGAGGTGTGATGTTTACAGTGACAATCAGCGTATCACTGAGCGGAAGGCTGCAGGCGTCATCGTAAGCAACAATGCCGATTTGGAAGGGGCCGTTCAGCAAGGGACATTTTTCAAAGCAGACTTTAAAAGTTTTTTTACTTCCATTCACCAGGGTTGCCGTTGTGAATTCTGGAAGGATATCTGATACATCCTTTTTAAAGCCGATGGGGATAGCCCTGATCAGGACGTTCTCCGTAAAAGCATCGTCCTCCTTGCTTGCGTCAGAGTCGGAAACCTCGACTTCAACGCACCTCTGCTCATCGGTTGCGGCGCTGCTAAACGTAACGGACATTTTTTCGTCGAAGCCAAAATCAGGGTCTTCCAGACTTTTCCCCATGATCTGAGGGGGCTCCGCCCGCGGACAAACATCAACCACCAGCATTTGAAAATCCCGTCTCACTTCCCCGATCTTTTCGCCGTTGCGATACTCCTCACACTTGACGGCAAATACATATAGACCCTGGTGGGTGGGAGTAGCTGTAAGAAATCCTGCAGGACTGATCTTGAGATCTGGCGCACCAGCAACAATGTTCGTGATATCAAAAGGATCGCGCCATTGTACCAAAGGATAAGGCGCCGGGAGTAACGGCGGAAATGCGTCTACGGAATGAGTACTTAACGGTGTGGTGAGCGAATAAGCAAGAGAGTCGCCATCATCATCCGCCCCCGCGAAGTCAACGTAATAAGGCTTGCGCGGACACGCGTAATCACTCAGTGGTGGAAACAAATGGGGCGTTGAGTTGTAAAACGGTTCGCCGTCTTTGACTACAGGAGGGAACTCGAGATAAAATGTTTGTCCTGCCGCGGTGCCGCCAGACTCAGGATTGTTGCTGAATATATTAGTAATGGTGTAGTTACGGCAACAGCGCTCCCATATAATATAGTAACCTGCGGGATCATTGTAGCGAGAATCCGACAGCACAATGGTCGTTGTGTAGACCAGCTTTGTGGTAACGATCTCGCCATTCGAGCAACTCGGCTGCGTATAGTGGACAGGGGATTCCGTGGGATTTTGAAAATTTACATTCTGCATGAACGTATTGTCGCGCTTCCTAAAAATAGCGGTTGTGAAAGAAGGGTCTCTTGCTCCAGAGCTTCCATTGAGCACGTCAAAATACAGAATGAGGCTAACCCGGTAGTTATTGCCGGAGAGATGTATAATCTCGAATTCACCGCCAACAATGTGAGAGGCTGTTGCAGGTATGGTACAAGCAATGAATATGGCCAGTAAAATCCTCTTCATATCAACCCATAAAGGACTCAATATAGGGAAATAGCCGAAGGCAGAAAACCCCGATTTGTGTAATTTGGCGACCTCATGAAAAAAGGAGACAAACTGGAAGACCTTGTGGTCGAGAGCATGGCCGCAGAAGGAAAATGCGTGTCACGGATAAATGGCATGGTCATTTTTTTGCAAGGTGGTGCACCGGGAGACACTGTGGATGTGGAGGTTACGAAGATAAAAAGCTCTTTTCTGGAAGGCCGCGTAATGGCGATCAAAAACCTTTCGCCGAGCCGTGCAACTCCGTTTTGCCAGCATTTCGGCACGTGTGGTGGCTGTTCATGGCAACACATTCAATATGAAATCCAAATTCAATACAAGCATAAGCAGGTCGTTGATAACCTTGAAAGGATTGGTGGTTTAGACCTCCCGCCGATCCGGCCAATCCTTGGAGCCCCAAAGACGCGGTATTATCGGAACAAGCTGGATTTTACCTTTTCCGCACAGCGCTGGCTTTCGTTTGAAGAGATGTCAGAACGCCGGGAACAAACGGGTAATCCATGGGGGGAACCGGAGCCGGCTTTAGGGTATCATATCCCACGGAAATTCGACCTTGTATTTGACGTGAAAGAGTGTCACCTGCAGGCCGATCCTTCCAATGCGATACGGCTGGCAGTAAGAGATGTGGCGATAAGCAACGTTATCTCCTTTTTCGACCTTCGAAAGCAGATTGGGTTTTTGAGAACAGTGACGATACGCACGGCAAATACCGGCGAGGTCATGGTGATTTTGCAAGTTAGCTACGATAAAATAGAATGGATCGAAAAGGTTTTTAAACGCCTTCAGAATGATTTTCCTCAAATCACATCGTTTCAGTATGTCATCAATGCGAAGAAGAACGATACTTTCAACGATCTGGACATACTTACGTGGAAAGGCAATCCTTATATCACGGAGCGCATGCCGAAACCCGGCGGACAAGGATACTTGGAATTCCGGGTAGGGCCGAAATCATTTTATCAAACGAATTCTGATCAGGCGTACGCACTTTACTCGATCGCATTCAGGATGGCGGGCTTAAAGGGCGATGAGCTCGTCTACGATCTTTATACCGGCACCGGAACCATCGCCAACTTTGTGGCCGCACATGCGAAAAGGGTTATCGGGCTCGAGTATGTGGAAGCATCTATTCAGGACGCGCGCATCAATTCGACCATTAACGGCATCACGAACACGACGTTCCATTCGGGTGACATGAAGGATCTGCTGGACGACGCTTTCATTTCAATGCATGGCCGCCCCGACGTAATTATAACGGACCCGCCACGCGCCGGAATGCATGAGGACGTAACACGGATGCTCTTGAAGGCGGCCCCTGAGAAGATTATCTACGTAAGCTGCAACCCTGCGACGCAAGCGCGGGACCTGAAGATACTGAGTGAAGCGTACGATATCGTTGATGTGCAACCTGTCGATATGTTTCCTCATACCACGCACGTTGAAAATGTAGTGGGGTTAAGGAGGAAGCACTCAATATCGTAGGAACGGGATGATATAAATCTTTGCGTTTTCTCTGCACCTTGGTGTCTTTGCGGTTTTATTCCCATTTTTGCAGCATAATGCGACAAAAGTTACTAACGGAGGGATCAAACGAGCTAAGCTATGAGATCCGCGAGATCGTCAAGAAAGCAGAACAGCTAAAAAAGCTCGGCATCCATATCTCCTGGGAAAACATCGGCGATCCGATTCAAAAAAATCACAAGCTTCCGCAATGGATTAAGGATGTTATTGTGGATCTGGTAAAATCCGACGACGTCTACAGCTACTGCCCCTCAAAGGGAATGCTTGGAACACGTGAGTTTCTGGCTGCCCAAACCAACGCTTACGGCGGCGTGCAAATCACTCCGGAAGACATTTGCTTTTTTAACGGATTGGGTGACGCAATCTCAAAGGCATATCAATTTCTGACGCATACCTCCCGGGTTATCGGTCCATCGCCTGCATATTCTACGCATTCGAGCGCTGAGGCTGCCCATGCAAGCCATGAGCCCCTCACCTACCGCCTTGATCCAACAAATCATTGGTATCCGGACCTTGATGACTTGTACAACAAGATCAAATACAACCCTAACATCGTTGGCATATTGATTATCAATCCCGATAATCCAACGGGAATGGTATATCCCCTGGAGATGCTGAAACGAATCGTTGCCATGGCGAAGGAATTTAATCTGTTCCTGATAGCGGATGAGATCTATATCAACATAACATACAACGGTGCCCGCGCCTATTCACTGGCTGAGATCATTGAGGATGTTCCTGGTATCTCCATGAAAGGGATATCCAAAGAACTACCATGGCCTGGTGCGCGATGCGGATGGATGGAATACTATAACCGCAGTAAGGACGAAGACTTTAATCGCTTCTGCAACGTACTTGATAACGCAAAGATGATTGAAGTTTGCTCAACCAAACTTCCCCAGCTGGCAATCCCAAAAATTTTTGGCGATCCGCGTTTCAAAAAATACCGGGAGGAGACGAATCAGAATATCGGAAGACGTGCCAGGATCATTGCTGATATATTGCACACGGTTCCTCAGCTCACCTTTAACGAGACGTACGGCGCCTTTTACAACACCATCATATTCAGGGAGGGCACATTAAAGCCGCATCAGTCAATGAATATTGAAAACCCGGTGGCACGCAATCTTGTGGAGCAGTGGACTAGTCAACCGATACCGCTTGACAAGCGCTTTGTTTATTATCTTCTCGGTGCGAAAGGAGTCTGCGTTGTTCCGATCTCTTCTTTTTGTTCCGAACTTGAAGGCTTCAGAGTAACGCTACTAGAAGAGAAAGAAGAAGTGCTGAAGAAAACGTTTACCGCCATTCGGGATGGAATAGTAGAGTACCTTGATAGCTAACGATCGTTCTTCTACCTAACATTTGTTATACATGCTTTTGCAAATTTTTTCGCGCGAACGCTTGAATCCTAGTGGATAATTCTTGAAGATTGCAGTCAGACAAAATTATATGTTGAACAATCGTCATACAACAGAACGCAGCGTGACCTCGCAAGAGTTCCGCATGGCTGTTGTGGTGCTATCCGTCATTATTCGAAAACCTAACGGGGCGATGTTATAACATTTTTAACAGAAATTCAGGAAACCGCCCCGACACAATCGGGGCGGTTTTGTTTTATAGAGGTCAAAACAAACTAACAATTGTTATATGTACTATACGGGAGACACGATCCTTTTCTTGAACGGTAAGTTCATTAAGGCCGTTGATGCCCATACGGACCTCTACAGCCAATCGTTGCATTATGGCTTTGGAGCATTTGAAGGCATCCGCGCTTACCGCACAATGAATGGCGTTAAGATCTTCAAAGCGCATGAACATTTTGATCGCTTGAAAAAAAGCTGTGCCTTAGTTGGTATTTCTTTCCAATATGAAACTGAAGAACTGATCCAGATCGCCTATCAGCTACTTGACAAGAATGATCTAACTGATTCATACATCCGGCCGCTGGTGTATTGTGGAGCAAATATGACGTTGGATCGTTCGAAGGATGTATCTCTTATGATGTGCGCCTGGGAATGGGACAAATATCATGGACATAATCTGTTGAAGCTGTGCATATCGTCTTATCAAAGGCCGAATCCAAATTCTACAAAGATCGAAGCCAAGGTGACAGGCCACTATGTAAACTCTGTTCTTGCAACAAGTGAAGCGAAAGAGCGGGGATATGACGATGCATTGATGCTTGACATGAACGGTTATGTCGCCGAAGCACCTGGTGCTAATTTTTTCATGGAGAAAGATGGAATATTATATACCCCTCCTGCTGGTCACATCTTACCTGGAATCACGAGGCAAACCGTCTTGAATATTTGTCGCGAGCTGGAAATACCTGTCGAAGAAAAAAATATCAGGCCTGAAGAACTTGAAGGTGCCGACGGTGCATTCTTATGCGGCACTGCCGCTGAGATAGCAGGCATTGAATCTATAGATGCAAAGCCCTTCTTAAGAGAATGGACAGATAGTCTCGGTGCCACTGTACAGGAAGCGTATAAATGCCAGGTACTGGAAAAGTCATTCAGCTACGTTATTATTTGAGATTGCACATAGAAAGCTGATCGTCAGCAAAACTTTTGAACTGAACAATGGAATTAAACAAGTATAGCAAGACCGTTACCCAGGATCCAACACTTCCGGCCGCGCAAGCCATGTTGTATGGAATTGGTTTAACAGAATCTGATCTCAGGAAAGCTCAGGTTGGTGTTGTTAGCACTGGCTATGATGGCAATACTTGCAACATGCACCTGAATGACCTTGCAAAGGAAGTGAAGACTGCTGTATGGGATAATGAGCTTGTTGGATTGATTTTTCATACCATCGGCGTGAGTGACGGTATAAGCAATGGAACAGAAGGCATGCGCTACTCACTGGTGAGCCGCGAAATTATTGCTGACTCTATTGAGGCAGTATGTGGTGCGCAGTATTACGATGGTTTGATTGCCGTAGTGGGCTGTGACAAAAATATGCCCGGTTCAGTAATGGCAATGGCCAGATTAAACCGCCCTTCCATTATGGTCTACGGTGGGACGATCGCAGGTGGTCATTGGAAAGGTCAGGAACTAAATATTATCTCAGCGTTTGAAGCGCTGGGACAAAAGCTCGCCGGAACAATTACACCGGAAGATTATAAAGGCATCATTCAAAACGCCTGTCCCGGGGCCGGGGCGTGCGGCGGAATGTACACGGCAAACACGATGGCTTCAGCCATTGAAGCGTTGGGTATGTCGCTGCCGTACTCATCTTCAAACCCGGCGCTGAGCAAGGAGAAGTCGAACGAGTGTATCGAAGCTGGAAAGGCAATCAGGTTATTGCTCGAACGTGACCTGAGACCACGTGACATCATGACGCCGAAGGCATTTGAGAATGCCATAACCATCATCATGGTGCTGGGAGGTTCTACCAATGCGGTATTGCATCTCATCGCGATGGCAAAATGTGCCGGCGTACCTCTGACGCAAGATGACTTCCAACGCATATCGGACAAAACCCCATTACTAGCTGATCTAAAACCCAGCGGTAAGTACCTGATGGAAGCGCTGCATAAAATTGGTGGCGTACCTAGCGTGATGAAATATCTGCTTGACCAGGGAATGCTTCATGGCGATTGTATCACGGTAACTGGCAACACGGTTAAAGAAAATTTAAAAAATGTTCCTACGTTAAATTTTGATAAGCAGGATGTCATTAGGCCGCTTGAACGTCCGATAAAAGCAACGGGACACCTGCAGATACTTTATGGCAACCTTGCTGAAAAAGGCTCGGTCGCGAAGATTACCGGCAAAGAAGGTGAGAAATTCAGCGGACCTGCCAGAGTATTCAATGGCGAGTTCGACCTGAATGAAGGAATAAAAGATGGAAAAGTTAAAGCAGGGGACGTTGTAGTCATTCGCAACGTGGGCCCTAAGGGAGCGCCTGGAATGCCCGAAATGCTGAAACCCACTTCAGCCATAATGGGTGCTGGCCTGGGAAAGAGCGTTGCGCTAATTACTGATGGAAGATTCTCCGGCGGATCTCACGGCTTTGTAATCGGACACATTACGCCGGAAGCATTTGAGGGCGGTCTCATTGGATTGGTTGAAGACAACGACCTTATCGAAATAGATGTGCAGGGTCATGCTATCAATCTATTGGTTGATGCTGCTACCCTTGCGAAAAGAAAAGCGGCATGGGTTCAACCCGCGCTGAGAGCAAAGAATGGTATTTTGAAGAAGTATGCTAAACAAGTAAAAACGGCTGCTGATGGATGCGTTACTGACGAAGACTAAGATTGCTGAACTGGAAAAAACTCCGGCTCCAGCAAAATTGAAGATCACGGGATCGGAATCACTGCTTGAGAGTCTCATTGCAGAAGGAACCGATCTGATTTTCGGATATCCCGGCGGGGCTATTATGCCTGTTTACGATGCATTGTATCACTACACCGACAGGCTCACACATATCCTTGTGCGGCACGAGCAGGGTGCTATTCACGCTGCCCAGGGTTTCGCTCGCGTAACCGGTAAGGCAGGGGTTGTATTTGCAACCTCAGGACCCGGCGCAACAAATCTTGTAACAGGACTCGCAGATGCATTGATAGATTCTACACCGCTGGTTTGTATAACGGGACAGGTATTCGCCCATTTGCTTGGCACGGATGCTTTTCAGGAGACGGATGTTGTCAATACGACCATTCCCGTAACCAAGTGGAATATTCAGGTCACGGAGGCGAAGGACATCGCAGAAGCCGTGGCAAAAGCTTTTTATATCGCAAACTCGGGACGTCCAGGACCTGTATTAGTCGACATTACCAAGAATGCGCAGAATGAAATGATCGAACCGGTTAAGCATAAGCGTTGCGAAAACATTCGCACCTACAAGCCTAAGCCAGTCATTCAACAAAGTCAGGTTTCTGCAGCAGCCGCCCTGATCAATGGCGCAAAGAAGCCATACATTCTTGCCGGGCAGGGTGTATTGCTTGCCGACGCAACGGAAGAGTTGAAGTCATTTTCGGAAAAAACAGGAATTCCAGTAGCCTCTACGTTACTTGGACTGGGAGCCTTCCCTTCCGATCATCCGAATTATGTCGGTTATCTCGGAATGCATGGAAATTATGGGCCGAATCTGAATACAAATCAATGTGATGTGCTTATCGCTGTCGGCATGAGGTTCGACGACAGGGTTACAGGAAATGTAAGCAAGTATGCAAAGCAAGCGAAGATCATACATATCGACATTGATAAGGCTGAGATAAACAAGATCATCAAGGCGGATATCGCAGTTCATGCGGATGCAAAGGAGGCACTCGGTGCTCTGACCGAACAATGCAATGCCAACAAGCATGCATCGTGGATCGAAAGCTTTACACAGCTCAATGCAATTGAGTATGAAAAAGTTGTCGAGAAGGAATTCAATGCCACAGGAATTCTGAATATGGCTGAGGTAATTAACTGCCTTTCCAATTTAACAAACGGTGAGTCTATTGTGGTGACAGATGTTGGTCAGCATCAGATGACGACGTCGAGATATTATAAATACAAGAGTCCAAGAACGAATGTAACATCCGGTGGCGCGGGAACGATGGGCTTTGCCCTCCCTGCTGCAATGGGTGCTAAGCTTGGAATACCAGAGAAGCAAGTAGTCGCTGTGATTGGGGATGGTGGTTACCAGATGACAGTACAAGAACTCGGTACAATCATGCAGTATAAAATTCCGGTGAAAATCATCGTCCTGAATAATAGCTTCCTTGGAATGGTGCGTCAATGGCAACAGTTGTTTCATGAAAAGCGCTATTCGTGCACCGAAATGCAAAATCCAGACTTTATCAAATTGGCCGAAGCGTATAGTATTCCTGCAAGAAAAGTCGAGGACCGCGAACACCTGCAAGGTGCCTTGCAAGAAATGCTTGCTGCAACGACGCCATACTTCCTTGAAGTGGTGGTGGGTAAGGAAGATTGTGTATTTCCGATGGTGCCCGCTGGTGCTGGAGTCTCCGATGTGCTATTGGAGCCACCAACAAATTAATGACATACTGCCGTCGCGCGATTTAAAACTGATACCAAGATTTATGAAACAGGATTTCACATTGGAAATTCATTCTGACAATAACTTTTCCGTGTTGAACCGGATCGTGAACATCCTTAACCGTCGTCGAGTTAGGATAAAAAAGCTAATTGCCTACGAAGACGCAACAGATTTCAGGCGGGGTGTCGCTGTCGTACTACTTTTTACGACCGCAGACATGATTGAAAAGGTAAAGCATCAGCTGGAGAAGCTAATTGAAGTTGAGCATGCTGTATACTACGAAGGAAGCAGTGAATATTGTGAGCTCAGCTCAAAGCACTCAGCACAAGTCGTGTAAAAGAAAAACCCTATACTATCATAAACTAAACAATTCAAATCAAATAACATGGCAAAGATCAATTTTGGAGGAACGATCGAAGAGGTTGTAACCCGCGAAGAGTTTCCAATGGAAAAAGCACTGGATATATTAAAGAACGAAACAATTGCGATTATTGGATACGGGGTACAAGGTCCTGCCCAGGCATTGAACCTTCGCGACAACGGCTTCCGTGTTATTGTTGGTCAGCGCAAAGGCTCGAAAACATGGAACAAGGCGGTGGAGCACGGATGGGTCCCAGGTGAAACACTTTTCGAGATCGAAGAGGCGGCGAAAAAAGGTACGATCATTCAATTCCTCCTATCAGATGCAGGACAGATCGAGCTATGGCCGACGATCAAGCCTCAAATAACAAAAGGCAAAACGCTGTACTTCTCGCACGGTTTCGGTATAACGTTTAAAGAACAAACAGGGATTGTTCCTCCAACAGATGTAGATGTAATCCTCGCTGCTCCTAAAGGTTCGGGAACTTCAGTACGCCGTCTATTCCTACAGGGAAAAGGCATCAACGCGAGCTACGCCGTATTTCAGGATGCAACGGGCCTGGCTAAAACTAAAGCCATTGCGCTTGGCATAGGCGTTGGCGCTGGATACTTGTTTGAAACAGATTTTAAGAAAGAAGTATTCTCTGACCTGACAGGCGAACGCGGTACGCTAATGGGTGCAATTGCCGGTATCTTTGAAGCTCAATACGAAGTATTGCGCGCGAACGGACATACGCCGTCTGAAGCATTTAATGAGACCGTTGAAGAACTTACACAGAGCCTTATGCCACTCGTTGCAGAAAACGGAATGGATTGGATGTATGCCAACTGCTCGACTACTGCACAGCGTGGCGCCCTTGACTGGAAGAAGAAATTCAAAGCTGCAACGCTTCCCGTTTTCCAGGAGCTATACAAAAGCGTAGCAACTGGCGCAGAAGCAAAAAGGACAATCGAAACTTGCAGCAAGCCTGATTACAGGGAGAAATTAGCAGAAGAACTTAAGGAAGTGCGTGAAAGCGAATTGTGGCAAGCTGGCGCCGCGGTACGTGCACTGCGTCCTGAAAAGAATACCGTTGAAGCCAGCATGATCAACTAAAAATAATCGCCTTTTCTCACCGTTATCGTCCTATAACGGTGAGGCTGTGCGCCATTATCCCCATGATGTCAACGTCAAAAACGTACGCGCTAAATTTCAACGCTGCCGCCGAGGCAGTGAAATCTGTTGTATTGTCAACGCCCTTGCAGTTTCACCGCAAGCTTTCGGAAAAATTTCAGGCTGAGATTTACCTGAAACGGGAAGACCTGCAGATTGTACGTTCCTATAAAATTCGAGGCGCATTCAACCTGATACAGAGCCTCACATCTGAACAGCGCATGCTTGGAGTTGTGTGCGCAAGTGCAGGCAACCACGCTCAGGGAGTAGCCTTTGCGTGCAAACACCTTGACATCAAAGGCGTAATCTACATGCCGGCGATCACGCCGAAGCAGAAGATCAACCAGGTGAGGATGTTTGGCGGAACGAACATCGAGATAATTCTTATTGGTGATACGTTTGATGAATGCCTGACGCACGCATTGGAGTTCACGACAGAAAATAATATGGTATTCATTCCTCCTTTCGATCATCTGAAGGTGATCGAGGGTCAGGGCACTGTCGGCAAAGAAGTACTCGATGAGCTTTCGGCCATTGATTACCTTTTTGTGCCGGTGGGAGGCGGCGGACTGATTGCGGGCGTAGGCCAGTATTTCAAAACGTTCTCCCCGCACACAAAGATAATTGGCGTGGAGCCTTTGGGCGCTCCGTCAATGAAAAAGGCACTTGACGCTGGGCGGCCAGTGGTGTTGGACGAAATCCAACGCTTTGTCGACGGGGCGGCAGTGAAAAAGGTTGGTGACCTCACGTTCGAGTTGAGTAAAGACGTCATGACTGACATGTTGCTCGTGCCCGAAGGCAAGGTGTGTACAACCATCCTCCAGCTTTACAACGAGGACGCTATTGTCGCTGAGCCCGCAGGAGCTTTGTCGATCGCTGCATTGGATCAGTACGCTGCGCAGATCAAAGGTAAAAAAGTAGTTTGCATCCTCAGCGGTGGAAACAATGATATCGATCGCATGCAGGAGATCAAAGAGCGTTCTTTATTATACGAGGGATTGAAGCACTACTTTATTGTGCGTTTTGCGCAACGCCCTGGTGCCTTAAAACAGTTCCTCAACGATGTCCTTGGTCCCAATGATGATATCGTTCGGTTTGAATTCATTCAAAAGAACAACAAGGAAAGCGGCCCTGCCCTCATCGGTATTGAAGTGAAGGCGAAAGAGGATTTCAATGCGCTCATCGCACGCATGGATGGCTTCAAGTTGAACTACACAGTTGTCAACCAAAACGAAAATTTGTTCGAGTACCTAATCTAGATTTTTGATACTGTCGGGGGATTTATCAGTCCGTTCCTCGTAGGACCGAAGGCCCGACACAAAGCGCACTTCGTGATGCGGAAAAAATTGGATCGTCATCCCCGCACAACGCAGTGGCTACCGAATTGCTATAAAGTAACTCACAAATCGGCGCTCGCAAGTTTGATTTTTACTCACTTATTCAACACCCTCTCAACTTTGGCGAAATCGACATACTGCTGCTTGCCTACAATCGTCCGCTGCAATGTCAGCGTATACTTCCCGCCTGAAAAAATAGTTGAGGTCGTAATGACCTCCTTTTTTGCCTGCAACCTTGTATCTGCGCTTCTTGTGAAAAGCTCCTCCATGACCCTTCCGGCCATCGAAGCAGGAATGGCGATGTTGTGCATCGACAGAATCGTGGGGACAATATCAACATTAGAAGTGGGCAACTCGCTTGAGAAAGCTTTTTTAAAACTTGGCCCTTTCGCTAATAATGCAATATGTACTTCATAAGGACTAAGACCACCATGCCCTGCCACGCCTCTTGAGAAGCTGGTGCCAGCATAACCTTTCGCGTTCTTGCGATCATCCCAATTCTCATCGACTAAAATATCCGCGGATCTTTCCGCGTGATTCCAATGTATCGATTCGAAGGAAAGCGTTCCATCGACAACGCCCTTCATATTACCTGGACTTTTTGGTTTCGTGAAAATAGCGCCGACCCATTCTTCACGTTGAAGCGCAGCTACTATCTTTTCTGTGATTGCTGCGTCATGGTCTTTCACGTAAATAGCACCCTCAGCAACGATCACCTCTTCACTTTCGGCCTCCTTTTTAAAACCTTTGTTAATGAGGAATTCTGTAAGCCCTTCCTTGCCCACATTGGTTATAAAACCATGGTCCGATGAAATGATGATATTAAAAACATCTTCAAGGTTTCTGGACTTCATTGATTCCAGGATCCGTCCAAATTCCACATCGACAATTCGGATTGCTTCCATAGAGGATGCCACACCTATTCCATCACTATGAGCCGTGCCGTCGGGATCGGAGTACCATATGGCGCTCACCATCGGGCCGTCTGGCGCTAAGCCATATTTTAACAAGGCATCGGTGATCCAACTGTGTTGGCCGGCATTAGGTTTCGATTTTTCAGGAATGGCACCTATCTCATTAACAACGGTTTCCTTAAAGGAGTCAGGTAGAATCATTCCCGGGTTGACGACAGCGCCACCACTAACCGTGTGATTTTGCATGAGTGCTTGTCCCGTGGAACCTGAACTAAAAACCATCATCCGTTTTCCAGCCTTTTGCAGTACCTCCCCCAACGTGATGGCTGTCAGCAAGTGACCGCTGGTAGCGTCGTTTATTTTGTTCAGATCGGCATAGTCGCCAGTGTTCAATCCTTTTTTCTTGTCAACCGCAGGAAAGTATACCGTATTTCCAAGCAGGCCATGTGTGCCTGGATAACTTCCGCTGGAATAGGATGATGCATTAACGCGGGTGACGGTTGGAAAAACGCTATGGTGTTGCTTTCCATAACATCCTGCCTTAGAAAAGGCGTACAGGTTAGGCATCGCCTCCGGGGTAATATAATCCGGGCGCAAACCATCAAAAAATACAATTAACGTTTTAAGCTCTTTGACATCCCGTGATTGTGTAAACGCTTTTGTGCTTAAAAGAATCAGAAGAACCAACACTGTGCATTTTAAAATTTGAATCATCGTTATGAAATTAGAGATATTAAAGGACTAAGAAATAGAGCGCATGTTGTTATTGATCCCACCATACCTTGACATCACTGTTATCACCCCCCATCGCCCGTACCGCTGCGGTGAGATTTTCGGAATTGAGAGATTGAAGGTAAGTTGGATAAGGAATACGATATGGAAAATTATTTTCAGCGGGAATCCCTGTTCCTCTTGGTAAAATTGGATACCCTGTGCGGCGTTTCTCAAACCAGGATTGGTAGTCGACGAAGAAATACGCATAATATTTCTGTAGCATGATCTGTTCGAACTGTACTTCCATGCTTGCAGCCTCGTCGAAGGAAACACCCGGTCTTTGCAGAAAATCTGTTGGTATGGTAGCTCCCCATTGCGTTATGGATGCAGCAACTCCTAATTCATAGTGTTGCTTTGTCGTCTTTTCAGTGGTGTATCCTTTCAACGATAATTCGGCTTGGATAAATTCAACTTCGGCGAAAGTCATCATAATACCCAGTTGTGGCAACGTTTTCAGAGCATCCCTCTGGAATCCTGCCGATATCAGGTTGCTGCAGCACATAAAAAGCGTAGCCCGCGACAACCGCGTAAGTACAAGATCTCTCAGGGTAAGTCTACTTGCTTTCCTCTCATGTGGCTTCCGCATCTACATTATTACCTTCCGTGCAGCGTAAGGCTTTTGTTTCTTTGGCAACATCGCCCGGGTAAAATATGCCTCCTATGCAGTTTCTGTTCGTAAGTCCGAAGATTTGCCTTAAGCTTCCTTCAGATTCGCGGTCACCCGCGACACCCTTGCTCTCAGCTAATGATACGCACTACAACGCTCATTTGGGACTTTCACCCTATAGCCAGTAAACATGCCTGACGCACAACAAAGAAGAGGCTGCCTTTCGGCAACCTCTTCACACCCAAACAATAAACTGAGCTTCAGTCTATTTAACGTACCGGAATTTTGCATCCGGAGAATATCGATCTCATTAGGCGTCGTCAGTAGTCGCAGGATGCGAATGGTTTAATGAGTTATTGAAATAAAGGTAGTCGCAGGATGCGAAATTTCCAAACGAAAAACGCGACTCGTTAACGCACACGGTGGCATCGTGCCCGGCAACGCACTTTGGGGGACGACCGGTTGCAGAATAAAAAATGTTGTTAAATTGCTAATTACCCCAATGTGATCAGGGCGCTATTCAGAAAATCGATGGAAATTGAAGGTACAATCAGGATTAAGGACATTGCCAAAATGGCCCGGGTATCGGTCGGGACCGTTGATCGGGTAATACACAAACGAGGAGAAGTGTCAAGCGACTCCTATAAGAGGGTGATGGACATCCTGGAAAAGACAGGTTATAAACCAAATCTTATAGCCCGCTCGTTAGGCAATCATAAAACGTTCCGGTTAGTCGCCGTGCTACCAGATGCTAAGCAGGATGAATACTGGAGAATGGCGCATGAGGGCGTGCTCAGAGCGGAAACTGAGTGGGGACAATACGGAATCAGCATCACCGTTCTTTCCTTCGATCTTTATAAGAAGAGTTCTTTCAGAAAGTGTTTTAAAGAGGCAATAGGATTGAGTCCTGACGGAATTCTCACGGCGCCGATTTTTTATAAGGATGCGATGGATTTCTTTAAGATTTGCGAATCACTCAAAATCCCGTTTGCCATTTTCAATAATAACATCCCCCAAACTGGCGCACTAACTTTTATCGGTCAAAACTTATACGATAGCGGTACCGTTGGGGCGGAGCTTCTCCACATCAACCAATCGGAGCCAGGCACCTATGCGATACTGCATATTTACGATGACATTCATGACGCAAAACACCTATCCGAAAAAGAACAGGGCTTTAAAAATTACTTCAGCAACATAGCGAACCAAAACAATCAGGTGTTGAGCTTTGATCTGAATGTAAGCCATGTACCCACGCTGGAGAAAGAATTAAATGTTTTGTTAATCGATCCCGATCTAAAAGGGATCCTCGTTACAACGTCAAAGGGCGCTTCGATTGTTTCCAAGCTGCTCGAAAAGCACGGCAAGAACGGTACGCGAATGGTGGCATACGATCTGCTCGAGGAGAATATCATCTATTTAAAAAAGGGAATCATTGACTTCCTGATAAACCAAAATTCACGTCGCCAGGCATTTACCGGCATAACGCATTTGGCAAATTATCTCGTTTTCAGAAAGGACGTAGCGGCAACATGCCATTTTCCGTTGGAGATCATCACAAAAAGTAATCTCGATTCACATTTGGCATGGCTGGACCAGTGATAAAGCTTCATTAGTTTGTTGAGATAAAAATATCTGATCATTTATGAGCGATGAAATCGCAAAAGCTTATCCGAATTCAAAACAAGCGTGGTCGCTCATTGGGGTATTCATCCTTACCTTAATTTTATTTGTGCCTATCTACCTGTTTGCCGATAAGATTGCCGGAAAAGAGTTGTCGACGCTTATATATTATCTTTTAACAATGGGTTCACTCTTTTGGATTGCCCACATAAAAAGGAAAACATATACCAATGCTAGTGAATATAACTTTGAATTCAGTTCACCGGCGATTATAGCATTGACTTCAATAACAACGATTGCTATTCAGATCGGTTTAATCTATCCGATTGTAAGCTCCCTTCCAATGCCTGAGTTCGTGAAAAAGATATTTCTCGAGTTGTCCGAGAGACAGGGTCTCTTTTCTTTTTTAGCCATCGTCATAGCGGCTCCAATACTTGAGGAACTTGTTTTTAGGGGGATTATCCTCGATGGGTTCTTGAAAAAATATTCTCCTGTAAAATCCATTTTACTATCCAGCATCATATTTGGCGTCTTTCATCTAAATCCATGGCAATTTATTACCGCTTTAATAACCGGGATTTTTTCCGGTTGGGTTTATTATAAAACGAAAAAAATAACAACGTCGATCCTTATTCACTTCACAAACAACTTATTGGCTTTTGTCTTTATGTATTTTATGGATCCGAAAAGAATGTTAGATCAGACTATAACTACCTTTTACGGTGGCGTATTAAATACCTTGGCAATAACGCTTGGAGCAATACTCGTAGGAGCCATTTGCTTATACTACTTAAGAGAAATTTTTCAAACCGAACGGGCACTTTAGCAGCGGAAAATTGATTTTAGACTACGAAATTCTTTGGACGGTTGCCGAAGATATGAATGGCGTCCAGGACGAGCAAACAGGGGCGCCAATTAATATAGACACCATATACAACTGGGCGTCCTGTACGCTTTGACAGCGCAACCAATAGCCACATTGATTTTACCTCAGATGGCTTAAACGCTTCCTTCACCGACATGATAAAATTTATTAATTTCGTATGCGGAACCATTAATTATTTTCGAACGGAGGCTTTTGCTTGCTAACTATTTATTTAAAGAATCACCTGTGCACTTCCTGTAACCTGATAATTGTCATGAAGAAATCAGCTCAGAATATATTCTTGATCTCAATACTTCTGTGCTCGTTTCCCGCACACCCGCAGAGTCTAGATAACAATGATTCTTTAAAAAGGGCACTGTATGAGCAAAAGGAAGATACCAATAAGGTGAAATTGCTTTATAATTTAAGTTTCTCTTATACGGCCGGATCATATGCGGATACTGCCTTGGTGTATGCGCAGCGTGCATTAGACCTGGCGGAAAAATTGAATTATGAATCTGGAATATTTTGGTCCGAGATTACGTTAGGAGAATCGTTTGCTCGCTTGGGGAATTACCCATTATCACTCGAATATAATTTCAAAGCATTGGCGCTCGCGAAAAAATTAAATGAACCCTTAAAATTATGTTATGGAAATGGTGGCCTTGCGGCATGTTACTATTACATGGGCGATTATAGCACCTCCATAAAATTTGCGCGGGAAGTTATGAAAATAATGGAACCATTAAGTAAGCCTGATATTTATTGGATGTGGATACAAATGTCAAAGGCATTTGACAGCATGGGTAAGCCAGATTCTGCGCTACTATTTGCTAAGATGGCGCATGAGAAGATAAAGGATATTCCGTTAATCTATCCAAAAAGCGTCATGGCACCCATATTGGCAAATGCCTATGCAGGCAAGGGTAATTATGATTCAGCCCTTCTGTATTATCGAAGGGGGATATCTTTGTCTTCAGAAAGTCGTACACAAATACACCTGATTGAAAATTATTATGGAATTGCAGAAATTTATGAGGCAAGAGAGCATCTGGATTCTGCGCTCTGGTATTCTAAAAAGATTTTAACTGAAAAAATAACGAAGACATACCCGGCTAGTTTACTTAAGGCTGCTACTATGGTGGCTGATATTTATGAATTGAAAAATAACCCTGACAGCACATTAAAATACTTGAGGATCGCCATCGCTATAAAGGACAGTTTATCCAGCCGACAAAAAACTATCGCTGTTCAAAATCTCATTTATAAGGAACAGGAAAAACAAAAAGAAATAGAGGCTGTTAAATTACAATTTCAAAACCAGCAAAAAATGTATGCTTTGATTGGCAGTTTGCTGCTCTTAGTAATAATCGCCGGGATCGCTTTAAGAAATCATCGGCGGAAGCAATTACAAACGATGCGTAATAGCATTGCAGACGATCTTCACGATGATATAGGCTCGACGTTAAGTAGCATCAGCATCATGAGTGAACTGGCGAAAGTGAAATCGCCGGAGGCATCTGAATTGCTCGCATCCATTGGGGAAAGCACAATTTTGATGCAGGAGAATATGAGTGATATTGTGTGGGCGATCAAATCTGAAAACAATCGCTTTGAAAACGTACTGCAGCGCATGAAGCAGTTTGCATCGGAAATACTGGACGCGAAAAATATTGCACTCGATTTCACAAGTGATGAAGCACTTTCTACTTCAAAATTAACGATGAGGCAGCGCAAGAACATTTATCTTTTTTTTAAAGAAGTCATCAATAATGCGGCAAAACACTCAAACGCCAAAAATATTTCAGTCCACATTTTTCAAAAAGACTACCATGTTGAAATGATTATCAAGGACGATGGTAAAGGTTTTGACACGAACCAAACGTTCAATGGCAATGGAATGAATACATTAAAAAAACGCGTGGATGAGCTAAGCGGTGATCTTGAAATTCACTCGCAGCTAAATGAAGGCACGGTTGTAGAACTTAAATTTTAAATGACATAACGCGGTTTTGCCTTATAAAAAACCTCAAGTGTTATCAAATATTATATCAAGCTACAAACTCTCAGCTGCTGTAATGAAATCACCGGTTCATGTGATTGCCGGAAGCAAACATCTTAATTACCTTTAGTAAATAAATTGATCAACGATTAGAAACACTTAATGAGGGGATATTTTGGTCAACGACTGCTACTTAAGGTTAAAATCACATAAACGGGTGATTGAACTTGGGTGAATCAAGTCATTCCTTTCAGCAACACAATACACCTCATTCATGGAAATTAAGGTCGCCCTATTTGAAGATAATAAGAAGCTTCGGGAGAGTTTGGAGCAGTTGATTAATAATGCAAATGGCATGATCTGTACCGGAGCGTTTTCAGATGCGAATCGGCTGATACAAAATATGCAACAGGCTAATCCCGAGGTCGTGATGATGGATATTAATATGCCGGGCGTATCAGGCATAGAGGCGGTAAGGGTGATCAAAGAAAGATTTCCAAATGTCCATATACTGATGCAAACCGTTTTTGATGATAACGACAAAATATTTGCAGCTATTTGTGCAGGTGCATCTGGGTACATGCTTAAGAAGACAGCTCCGCAGAAAATGATTGAGGCTATTTGGGAAACGTATCAGGGTGGTGCGCCTATGACATCCTCCGTTGCTGTCAAAGTTTTGCAGATGTTCAGGTTGCAAACCCGCGTTGAAAAAACTGAATTTATTGACTTATCTGAACGCGAAAAGGAAATTCTAAGATTGCTCGTAAAAGGGAAATCGTATAAAAATATAGCATCAGACTGTTTTATTTCCATTGATACGGTGAGTACACACGTTCGGCATATTTATGAAAAGCTTCGCGTTCATTCCAAAAGCGAAGCCGTTGCAAAAGCTATCTTCCAAAAATTAGTATAGTGAACTGTTCTGTTTCTTCCTGAAAATTTGCATTCATTAATTTTTTTTTGGTCACCGGTTCGTACTCGTCGTCACCCGATCTAGTTTCTTAGACTCTCAATGGAAATAAAAATCACCAGTTCATGTGATTGTCAAGGTAAAATACCGGACATAGCTTTATATAAAAATATTGTTCATTTAAAAAATCCTTCATGATAACTCATGGTTACCTCGGTTACATCGTTGCGCTAATCACAATTTCTTCAGTAGCACAGACCAGCCGCCAACCTGGCCAACCTGGACTTACTTTTCGCGACTGCCCGGATTGCCCGGAGATGGTAGTGATTCCCACAGGTAGCTTCACGATGGGCAGCCCGGTGAGCGAACTGGGGCAAGATTCTTTTTCTGAGATTCGATTGCAACTGGAAGGGCCACTACGGGCGTCGAATATTAAACAATTTGCTGTAGGAAAGTTCGACATCACTAGAGGGCAATGGGCAGCATTCGTATCGGCCACAAACCGGCCCACAACCGGAGGCTGTAGCTGGAGCTTTCTACCCGGCGCACCTGGAAGCCAGCCATGGGACCCTAACCCGGAAGCATCCTGGAAAATGTCGGGTATTCTCAAGATGACAATCATCCCGTAGTCTGTCTAACCTGGAATGATGTGCAGGATTATGCAAAATGGCTCAGCCGGAAAACTGGTGAAAATTACCGCCTGCTAACAGAGGCGGAGTGGGAATATTCCGCCAGGGCGGGGACATCCACACCTTACCCATGGGGGGACACTGCAAGCCACGAGTATGCTAATTATGGTACCGACACCGTTGCAGGTGCAGGTTTTGCTTCTGGTCGGGATAAATGGGTGGCCACATCACCGGTTGGATCGTTTCCACCGAACCAATTTGGACTTTACGATATGCACGGCAATGTGATGCAATGGGTTGAGGACTGCTTTTCAGAAACCTATTCCGGATTGCCTACTGATGGTTCTGCGTTCAAGACAGAGGTTACATTAAAAATGCAGGCAACTCCTTTTTCCTGGATGAACGGAATAAAATCCTGTTCGTTCCGCCTATGTCGCGGAGGCGATGCTTGGAAC
Source organism: Chryseolinea sp. (assembly GCA_037720155.1). Lineage (GTDB taxonomy): Bacteria > Bacteroidota > Bacteroidia > Cytophagales > Cyclobacteriaceae > Chryseolinea. Next base: position 243,091 of record JBBJMI010000004.1, read on the forward strand.
CCACCTGTGATGATCCGCTCGGCGTCTCGAAATTTTGCTCCGGGTAAAGGAGGAACACTTGAAACCTATAGGAGCGCGGGCCTTGGTTTCCGGGTGGCCAGAACCCTCTAATGAGGACGGGTGTCCGCAGCTCCCTAAGCACGCGATTGGTCAACTTGAATCAAATCTTTTTCTATGATTACTAAAGTTTCAAAGGCTGCCGTCGCTGCGCGTTCAGCTGCAGACAATGATGGGACCCTACCCTCGTCGTTGTATCGTCCAGCACGCTATTTCTTTGTGGTAATGGCATTCGTTTTCCTGATCATTTCAGTCGCTGGTTTTGTACCTCGTTATCAAGCTATGCATCACGGTACCCTAAGATTCCCCATTCATTGGCTCGCGCATGTTCATGGTGCCTTAATGACTACATGGCTACTGGTGTTTATAGTGCAGACCATACTCGCTGCAAAAGGTCATCTCAAGTTTCATCGCCAACTTGGTCTGTTCTCTGTTGCACTTGGCGTACTTATTTGGATCTCCATGTTGATTGCCAGCGCGCGTGCATTGATAGGATTTAATCCGCAAGTGGGTCATTATTTATTTGATGTTCTGATAATACAATTCTATAGCATAGTTTTGTTTGCACTGTTCTTCACCTGGGGCATGCTTGAAAGAAAACACGGAGCAGTACATAAACGTCTTCTTTTCTTATCAACCCTGGTTTTGATCCAAGCTGCCATAGACCGAATGGATTGGCTGCCAGGATTACACACGGCATTATATATCCGCTTCTTCTATTTGGACGCACTTTTAATTTTACTTTTCATTTATGACTGGGTTATCTTGAAGCGCATTCATAACGTTACCTTGATTGGTAGTGTACTCTATTTTGTTTCGCAAGTTATTGTGACGATGGCCTGGGGCTCATCAGCCTGGCACAACTTCTGGTTTAATTTGATAAATGAATTTCGGTAATCAGTTGAAATTCATCCCCCAAAACTTGTTACGCTTGTAATGTTGCTACAGATGGCAGGTTCTGTTCATCAGCGCAGATCGTTGCATCCCTTCTTCCTTGAACTTCCGGATCGCTCGGGACAGTCTTGTGGCTTGCTATGCGCATCAACGCTTGCAAATCGAAGACTTGCACTCGTTGGATAATCGAACTAATTTTCCGACTGGAAAGTAGTTGTGCCATGCTGGGCGCACACAACAGCTGTAATTGAAAAACGAGTCCTACATGGAAATAATCAGAACAAACGCGCTCACTAAACACTTCGGGACAACTCCTGCTTCATACAACATTTCTATCCATGTTAAGGAGGGTGAGATTTACGGTTTTCTTGGACTAAACGGAGCTGGTAAAACGACTTTGATACGGATGCTTCTTGGCATGATTAAGCCAGACAATGGCGACATTAGTTTATTTAACAAGCAACTTACACCGCAATTCGACCAATGGAACGACATCGGTTACTTAGTAGAAACACCTTACTCATATCCTAACCTTTCAGTGGCAGAAAACTTAAAGGTTTATTTCAAACTGCGACAACTAACCAATCCAACTTTGATTGACGACATCATTGAGAAATTAAAGTTGACGAACTATAAAGACAAAAAGGCGAAAGTTCTATCACTTGGCAATCAGCAGCGTTTAGGTTTAGCAAAAGCACTCATGCACAGGCCGAAACTTTTAATACTTGACGAACCAATTAATGGCTTAGACCCCGAAGGAATTGTAGAAGTAAGGGAATTACTCAAAGACCTTGCAAGTAATGGTTCAACGATTTTCATTTCAAGCCACATACTTGGTGAGATTTCCAAAGTAGCTAATCGCATAGGCATAATTCACGAAGGAAAATTGGTAAAAGAACTGACCACAAAAGAGCTCAATGACCAACTCATCAAAAAAATTATTGTAAAAACATCTGACAATACAAAAGCTGTTCAGGAGTTATTGAATTCAAATTACATAGCGATATTGACAGACAATGATGAAATAGAAATTACAAATAGGGATGCATTTGCAAAACCTGAAAACATTTCAAAACTATTGGTTGAGAAAAATCTGTCACCTAAACAAGTGTATTTGTCTACTGAAAATTTAGAAATGTATTTTTTGAGAACCATAAGAACCCAAGAGTAATGAAACAGCAGATACAAGCATTACAAGCTGAGTTTATTAAAAATAAATACTCAAACATTCTTTGGGCAACTTTTATAGCTTTTGGTTTAGCCCCAATTATGGGTGGATTATTTATCTTAATTGTTCAAGACCCAGACGCCTTGACAAAAGCGGGCGGACTTGCCACAAAAGCACAAGCAATGAACTTTGAAGGCAATTGGAAATCCTTCGCTGGTTTATTGACACAAGCCGTTGGGGTTGGTGGTGTTTTGGTCTTCGGATTTGTAGCAAGTTGGATTTTCGGACGAGAGTATTCTGACGGAACAGCAAAGGACTTGCTTTCTCTGCCTACGTCACGCACAAAAATCTTGAATGCAAAATTTGCAGTGTATGTAATTTGGTGTGTATCACTGGTACTTTCCAACCTTTTCATTGGACTTCTAATTGGGATAATTTTACAACTGCCTACACCTGAAACAAATACTCTGTGTCCTGTCCTCCTCGACTATTTTATCACAACATTTCTGACAATACTAATCGGTGCCCCCATTGCTTTCTTTGCAATTTGGGGAAAGGGCTATCTTGCTCCTTTAGGTTTTGTCGCATTGACTTTAGTGTTTGCACAAATTATAGCAGCGACTGGTTTCGGTTCATATTTCCCTTGGTCAATTCCTGGATTATACAGCGGAGCAGGCGGGGAATACAAAAAGTTGCTTGACAATTACAGTTACTCAATTGTATTTTTGACCTGCATTGCAGGTTATCTTGCGACAGTAACCTATTGGAAAACCGCAGACCAGACGAAATGAAAGAATACTATAGCTAATCGAGTAGACGGACTCGCCAGTTGTAACCGACGAGCCTCGCCTCTCACACCACTGTTCGTACGGGACCCGTACACGTATACAGCACGCATTCACCTTCCTACGATTTTGGACACCATATTTTCACTGACAAACTTAATGGCAAAAAAAAAGCTTGTGAATTTGACGTCGACTTTTCTATCACATCTTTATAAAGGTTTTACGCGTTCTTCATCTGTAGGCAAGGATACCGCAGTACAAATTATGCTTGGGTTTATTGTGGTAGTCCTCGTAGGCTATTCCCTGGCCCTAGGTTTTGCCCTGGAAAAAATAATACTCAATACGCTCAAGCAAAGGGATGCCGTTACATTTTTGAATGGACTATTGCTTTACTATTTATTAGGCGGGTTTATCACGCGATACTTTTTGCAGAACCTTCCTACCATTGACGCCCAGCCTTATCTTCACTTGCCCATTTCGAGAAGCAAGATTGCGAACTTTTTAATCTGTAAATCGCTAGTCCATATAACCAATATTTCAACATTCCTTTTGTTTACTCCTTTCGCATTAAGCGCGGTTGCCGAAAAACACGGTATGAGTCAAGCATGGGCATGGCTACTTTGTCTTTGGCTCCTTAGTCTGACCAATCATTTCTTAGTAATCCTTGTAAAGAAAAGTGTATCTCAACGCACATGGCTCCTACTTACCCTTATTGCGGTTTGTTCGATCGTTGCATATGCTGACTATTTCGGCTGGATAAAATTATCTTTGGTATCTGAGAACTTGTTTAGCATTGCTTCAGATAGATATACACTCTTGTGGATTGTAATCCCATCACTTGCACTTTTTTACTATGCAGTTTATAAGACCTTCATAAATAACCTCTATCCAGAAGAACTTGGCATTCAGAAGAACCGAACTCTTCACCCAACGTATGGCAAGTTCTTGCAAAGGTTTGGGTTGCTCGGGGCGTGGGTGGACGTAGAGTTGAAACTTATTTTCCGAAACAAACGATCACGCGAACTTTTTTTGATGCATGCAGTATTCCTGCTTCTACCATTAGGTTTTTTCTCGTACGCAAAGAACCAAGAGGCGTATGGATCTTTTCTGTTTTTTTCCGTGATTTCATCGGGATTTTTCACAATGAATTATGGGCAATATCTATTCAGCTGGCAAGGTGCACATTTTGATTTCATCCTCACGCAACCCACTTCGATCCGTCAATTTGTGGAATCTAAGTTTTGGATTTTAGCATCAACTACTGCGGTGTGGTTTTTACTTAGCATGCCCTACGCGTTCTTAGGATGGCATTTTTTATTAATTAATCTTGCCGCAACGTTTTACAACATGGGCGTTAATACTTTTGTCGTCATGAATATGTCAATGTGGGGTGCCAAAAAAATCGATCTTAAACATCCAGGGTCATTAAACTATGAAGGAATTGGTGCAGCACAATGGCTAATGGGGATTCCCTTGATTGCAAGCCCATTCATATTTTATACGCCTTTCAGCTTATTGGAGTACCCCATGCTCGGGCTGGCGAGTGTCAGTACGGCCGGGCTGATTGGCATTTTATTAAAAAAATCAGGCATCGCCTTCACTACCGAAAGACTGCTAGCCAGACGTCATAGAATGGCATCTAATTTTAGAAAAGATTAATATTTATGATTTCTATCTTAAATCTTAAGAAAGAGTACAATGGAGTCTCGGTGGTTGAAATACCGACACTTCAAATCAGCAAAGCAGACAATTTCGGCTTGGTGGGCAATAACGGAGCGGGAAAGACTACATTGTTTCGGTTGCTTCTCGATTTAGCCCGCCCTACGGCCGGAGAAATTTTAGTAAATAATAAAAATGTACAAAACTACTATGAATGGAAGCGTCACGTAGGCTCCTATCTAGATGAGAGTTTTCTTATATCGTACCTGACCCCTGACGAATACTTCAGTTTTGTTGGTGAACTTCATGACTATGGAGCGGACGACTTAAAAATATTATTAAGCTCTTATGACGAGTTTCTTAACGGTGAAATCGTTGGAACAAAAAAGTATATACGTGATCTATCGAAAGGAAATCTTAAGAAAGTGGGTATCGTCGCCGCATTAATTGGACAACCAGGAATTGTTGTGCTAGATGAACCTTTTGAAAATCTTGACCCAACTTCACAAATAAGATTGAAAAGAATTATTTTAAATGAATACAAAAGTCGAAATACAACTTTTCTTATATCGAGTCACGACCTTAACCATGTGACAGAAATCTGTAACAGAATTGTGCTAATGGAAAAGGGAAAAATAATTAAAGACCTGAAAGGGGGACATGAGGCTTTGATGGAGTTAGAAACTTATTTCAAAACATAGCGCCCAAGTGGACAAACATTAAAAGCAATGAGACAACGACTTCGATCTAAAGAACGATAAATAAATGGGCAAACCACTTTCGAAAAGATTATTAGACATTGTAGATGCATTTCCATTGGATGGAATAAGATTTTTAGAGGTTGGTCCACCAACGCTTCCACCACAATGACTCGTGAAATTTCGGAAGTGCAAACTTTCTTAGTACTTCGGCATTGGGAAAAACTATTGTTTATTTTTTTTCTGGCAATAACTTCATGTCAGCACAGGGAAGCAAAACGACCAGGGATTTGCATTTCTTTTGACGACCGTTCCATCAAAGAATGGTACGACATTAAAGAATTGTTGAAGAGGTACAATTCTCACGTGACATTTTTTATAACACAATTTGATTCACTTGAGCCAGGTGAAATTAGAATGCTAAAAGAACTGCAAACAGAAGGACATGAAATTGGTAGTCATGGGGCTTTGCACGCAATATCAGAATATTATATAAAAGAAAAAACGTACAACGAATACATCGAAAATGAAATTGACGCGAATATCTCCTCTATGAAAAAAAGTGGATTTAATCCGAAATCATTTGCTTATCCCTATGGTGCTAAATATTGGTTTACTGACATGATCCTTTTAAGAAAATTTAAAATTGTGCGTGGCATAGAACCAATTAACGATGAAAAAGATTTAACCCTAATTGACAATATTTATTATACATTTAACGGTGATCAAACATTATCATCAATCGGAATTGATAAAAATAACGGATTGACAAAAGGAATGATTGACAAGGCAATAAAAAGAGCATTTGACAATAAGGAAGTATTAATGTTATATGGACATTCACCGATTGCACGGACTGACAATGGCGCTTACAATTTTGATATATACATACTTGAATACATTCTTAGTGAAGCTCAAAAGAATAATTTGGAATTTATGAGATATGAAGATTTGATTTCAGAATAAAAACCCAAGACATTTCCGTGGACCTTTGATTTGAGGGCAGAACCAACGACTCATTTCGGCGATAAGGAATGAACAATGACGGTAAAGCTCAAAACCGGCCCTTAGGAGAAGCACCGCATCATTACATCATAATATATCAATTGGCTAAGAGCCGAGAATGAGATTTGAACTCACGACCTGCTGATTACGAATCAGCTGCTCTACCCCTGAGCTACCTCGGCATGTGTGTAGGTAAACCGAAAGGTGACCAGGTACAAGCACCCTCGATTAAGATTAACGTCACCGCATAACATCCGATTTTACTAAATTGGCACCTATGCTTTCGAAAAAATGCAAGTACGCGATCCATGCGCTGGTGCATATGGCCAAAACACCAACTGAAAAATTTCTGATCAAGGAGATCTCCGATGCTTGCTCCATCCCGAAGAAATTTTTAGAGGGAATACTGCTCGATTTAAAGCGTGCCGGAATACTGGGAAGCAAGCAAGGGAAAGGCGGAGGATATACGCTCAGAAAGTCCCCGGCAGAGGTGAACCTGGCGGAAATCGTCAGGCTCTTCGACGGAGCAATTGCAGCTGTTCCCTGTGCAACGCATAAATTCTATGAGCCCTGCGACGAATGCGTAGATGAGGTGACCTGCAGCGTACGCGCAGCATTTCTTCGCGTACGAAATGCAACAGTCGAAATGTTAAAATCGGATACAATCGAAAGCTTGCTGGCGACGGAAAACAAACTGGCTAAAGGAAAAGTAGTTAAATCTCCTGAATCCGTCAGAAAGCAAAAGAAAATGCCACGCGTCTAAACTTATGACTCCTTTTTTTAGTTTTAATCAAACAAAAATGTTTCACCCTTAAAAAATTTATTTATGTCATTGCGATTAGGCGATATAGCCCCCGATTTCACAGCCGAGACCACCGAAGGAACAATAAAATTTCATGAATGGCTCGGTTCAAGCTGGGGCGTTTTGTTTTCCCATCCGGCAGACTTTACACCTGTCTGTACGACGGAACTTGGCGCCGTTGCCAAATTGCGGGGCGAATTTGAAAAGCGCAATGTGAAGGTGATGGCCCTCAGCGCAGATCCACTCGAATCCCATATGAGATGGATCGGTGATATCAATGAAACACAGAACACGGTTGTCAACTATCCGTTAATCGCTGACTCTGATTTTAAGATAGCCAATTTATATGACATGATACATCCGGCAGTAACCGATAAGTTTACTGTAAGGTCGGTATTCGTGATCGGGCAGGACAAAAAAGTCAAGTTGATGATAACTTACCCTGCGGCTACCGGCCGGAACTTTGACGAGATCATTCGAGTCATCGACAGCCTTCAGTTGACTGCGGGTTATAGCGTCGCTACACCTGCAAACTGGAAGCAAGGCGAAGACGTGATCATCAGTGCCGCAGTGAAAGACGAGGATGTCGCCAGCAAATTCCCGAAAGGGCATACGCGTATCAAACCATATTTGAGAACAACGCCGCAGCCGAATATTTAGAATAAATTCGTTATCTGTTAAGATGCCTTCCGGCCTGGAAGGCATCTTTTTTTGCCCTGTATCTCCGTCAATAGTGGCTTTTAGCCTGCAGCCCGGGATAATCCACGAATTTTCGAACCCGCAACCTGCTGTCCCCGTATAATAACCATTTGGTAACAATTTCGCTTATCCTATTATTTCTTCGAAGCCGCGGCTATAAAATAAATTTTAGCCGGCTACGACTAAAGGTTAGCAATGATGTAAAAACGGTAGAATATGGAAAACACGATAGATCTCTCTGCGCAACCAAATAACTACTTGCAACAATTTTATGTTGCGCAGATGAACCATAGATATCTTATCCGAGAAGAACGCCTTAAAAAGCGTCTCCAGAAAAGTCGCCAGCGCGAATATTCCCGAGATCACTAGCCCATCCGTTATGTTTTTCCGCTAAGTAGGCAAGAGGGAATTGCACCCTCAAGCCTCTCACAGAACCGTACGTGAAGCTCTCACTTCATACGGCTCGTATTATTCTTTTATAAGTCGTCATTCTGCGTGTCCAATGATAAAACAGGTTCGGCTGTTGATCGTGTAAGGCGGCAAGGATCGACTTGGCGGCCCGAGAGCCTACCTTGTGTTTCCTCATTAGCCATTTCAGCAATCGGCCGTCCAAATAAAGCATAGTATTTCTCAGGTGTCGCTTGCCAAATAGTCCAAAGTAATTAATCCAACCGCGTAGCTTGCTGTTTAATTTCGTCGCAATTGCTTGTGGGTCAAGCGTCGTGTTCCGCCAAGTGATACAAGTTCGGATTTCGTCCCGAATCTTTTTCTGGTTTTCGCGACTGATCTCCCCTGTAAAGACGACGTAGCTGCTACCTACATTGATCTTACTCGGTGCTGTTCTGGGTTGAAAACTAAACCCTAAAAATCCAAACTGCGTTTTGTCGTGAAGTGCTTTCCTGCGGTAGTCTTTACAATAGACTATTTTAGTCTTCGCTTCATTTAATCGCAATTTTACTTCTGTGAGACGCTCCTTAAGAGCTTTGAGTAATTCCTGAGCTTCTTTCTCCGTTGCACAGTGTAATACTATGTCGTCGGCATATCTGACAAAGCTTACTGATGGGTAATGTTTCGCCAGCCATTGATCGAGTGAATAGTGCAAATACAAGTTGGCTAGTAGCGGGCTGATCACGCCTCCTTGAGGTGTCCCTTTCCCTTGATGTTCTACCAGCTCACCATTTGCCGTTTGAACTTTCATCTCTAACCATCGCTTTACATACATTAAAACCCACTTCTCCTCCATCATCGCCTCCACTGCCTTCAGCATTAGTTCATGGTCTATCTCATCAAAGAATTTTGATATGTCCATGTCGACAACCCAATCCTTCTCTGAAATATTTTCCCTCACTTGCTTGAGGGCCTCATGGCTGCTCTTCGTTGGCCGATATCCGTAAGAGTGTTCATGAAACTTTATGTCGATGCGCTTTTCCATGTAGTCTCTTACTACTTCTTGCGCTATCCGGTCCCGCATGGTGGGGATGCCAAGTTTCCTCGTGCTCCCATCCTTTTTGGGTATCTCTATTCGTTTCACAGCCTGTGGAAAGTAACTTCCTGAGGCCATACGATTCCAGATCACATAGAGCTCCCTCTCGACTCCTTTGGACTCAAATTCTGCCCAGCTTTCCTCATCAACTCCAGGAGATTTGCCTCCCTTTCTTACTTTTTGGTACGCTTTGGCAACCATCTCATAACTGATGGGAACCACTCTTCTTACGTGAACATCCATGTTAAATCATTCTCTCTTTGAGTTGTTTAATTGTTGATCACTTGAATAATCCAGACCCTTCGCTCCATTCGAGTTACCGAACTTCATCACTACTATGGTCTAGTCCGACTTCCTGAAAGCTTATTCCCTTCCTTTATGTGAGCCCTCGTCCTATCTTTATTTTCGGACGCTCGTTGCCGGATTTAAGTTTAAGTTCACCTTCCAGGATCTCCTATGTTCTCTTTCAAAGCCTATGTCAAAGTCATGCTGCCTGTATGGCGGTAGGGATGCGGCCAGTATGTTCAGGTGTCCGCCGCACTTATCGTCTCTCCGCAAAATGAGAGTACTTTTCCGCTACATCTTAAGATTTCGTCACTTCATCAGCAGTTCACTTACGTTCATCTCTTTGACACTCACCTGCGTCGTTCTCCGTCGCTTTTCCCTGGCCGTTCAATACCGCGATCTCACGACCGTAGCACCGCAGGGTGGTTTAACAACTCCTCCTGATAAGGTGTCGTTGATGAGTCATTTTTTTTTTTCATCATCTTTGAAAGAACTTCATAGCACAATTTGCGCTCCCTTCGCGTCTTCCCGCCTCCGCGGTTAGTGTATTAAAATTCAAACTCAAAATTCGGATTCTGCCACCCCATCGGAATATCCGCTTCATAATTTTTATCCGGGGTACGAATCCGCATTTCAAATCTCCCTTCTATCCTGAATCCGAGAGACTGATACAACGCCATTGCCCTATGATTTCCTTCACTTGTGAATAGCTCAACCTTGCCGATATCGGTGCGGTTCCGCACGATCTCATCAAGGAATATCATCATCAATGTCTTTCCAACCTTCTTTCCCTGAAATTCCGGATCCACCAGTACAGTTATCTCACCCAGCACATGGTCAAATATCTTTGGCCCTGCCTTATAGCCGTGCATCTCCGCTACAAGTCGCTCGGGGTCCTCGGGATGTTCGCCGACGATGATGAGCCCTGAAGCCAGGCTCTTGATCAAAAAGTCTTTAACATAATCCTCGGTAACCTCATGCTCCAGGCGTGCTATGCCTCCCTCCTGCCTGGCAACCGCTTTATACAGCGCCACTAATTTGTGAAGGTCATCTATTTCAGCTGTGCGAAATTGCATGGGTTGGGTGATTTACTAGTTTGTCAGGGCCGAAGAGAAGCTTTTCGCAGGCCCAGGGCAAGTAGGCGAAATAATTTTTTACAAGTAAAGAAAATTGTGATTGATCTTTAACATCGAATACCTTCACATTGATAGACTGCGCACAATCCCATCACGACTCACTAAATTTGACCTATGGATATTTACAAAATTCTTGCTGTTGGCGGCGGGGGCTTCTTAGGAAGCATAAGCCGTTATCTAACAGTGAAATTTATCGATTCACGGATAGCCACCGTTTTACCATATGGCACCTTGCTCGTCAACATTGTTGGCTCATTTCTGTTAGGATTGTTGTATGGAGCTGCGTTGCGGTATACGGGAGTTACGGAAAACTGGCGCTTATTTCTTGGTGCTGGTTTCTGTGGGGGATTTACCACCTTCTCGGCATTTGCTTTTGAAAACGTCAACCTTATACAACAGAAAGATTATGGCATTTCGTTTACCTATATAATTGTTAGCGTCGTCATCGGATTGGGTGCACTTGCTGCAGGAATTTGGGGTTCGCGTTTTATTTAAACACTTTGTTAAATCTCTAAAGGTTATTACTTTTGTCGCCCTTGCTTAATTACAAATGCCCAGGTGGTGAAATTGGTAGACACGCTACTTTGAGGGGGTAGTGCCTTAACCGGTGTGCTGGTTCGAGTCCAGTTCTGGGCACCTTGATGCCACGCTTTTAGCGTGGCTTTTGATTATTATAAATGAAGCCTGTCTGCTGCCGAAGTGGTGAAATTGGTAGACACGCACGTTTCAGGGGCGTGTGGCGCAAGCTATGCGGGTTCGAGTCCCGCCTTCGGCACACAATAGCGTACTGGACTTATAGTGTTGCGAAGGGCGCAGCATCATAAGTCCGTACGCTATTTCTTTTTAAGGCGCTGTATTTCTTCCTGAAGGCGCAATATAGAGTGGGCCATATGATCCGACCCTACTGTAGTGATATTTTGCGGATCAGGGAAATGGTTTGAGAAAAATGCTTTAGCCGCCCATATCTCCAGGACGTCTTCCGCGTCCACTGGATAAGGTTGATACTGGCGATTGTCCGAGATAAGCAGCAGCTTCCCATTATCGTCGGAAAAGTTAAATATCCGCTTAAAAACAATACCGTCATTTCTTGTTACCACGATGTACAGTCGGCCGTTCTTGATCGTGGACATATCTTCGAGATACTCTCCGAAAATAATACTACCGGGTTGAATCGGGAGCATTGAGTCCCCTTGAATCTCAAAGGCGCGATAGGTCTTGTTTTTCGGCAACACGGGAATGCTAATCTTTGGCAGGTCCTTTACAAATTCTACGTCCTGGTACCCTGACAAATAACCTGCTGATGCTTTCTGCGTGACGAGCTCAACGTTTTCTTTATTCTGACTATCAACCGTTATGGCTAGGATGTCCCTCGTTTTTCCGGCGTATGTCCTGCGGTCCGCAACACGGCTGAGATCCTGGCGTACGAAGTCATCAAGGTTCACATTAAATATCTTTGTAAGATCCAATAGTGATGCCAGCGGGGGCGTTGCGCGCTCTTCTTCATAGGCGCCAATAGCGGCCTGTTTAAGTCCAAGCTTTTCGGCAAGTTGCTTTTGCGTCAGGCCCTGCTGTGCCCTGAGGAACTTAAGATTTTTATTGATCATTGCCATAGTTCTATAACACTTGGTAAACAGTTAGTTATTGCGGTCCATGTCGTGGTAATCTACGTGCCGATCTGATACATCCTCAAAACGCTTCAAAGTAAATATCAACATATCGTAACGTCTGTTAACGGAATCACATCTTTTCACTTGCCAAACCTTCCATGCTTCGAGGTATAAGTAAAAAGGGACAAATCACATCTCTATTACAATGTATAAGTAAGCTCGCAAAATCTAACACATATTTATTTCCTCACCCCCAGGCATTAAAAAAGCAGCCTGGCGGGCAAGGAGTTGCTATGGCATTAACAACACTCAAAACTAAAAAAATTAGTTTGAATAAAAAACAAACTCTAATATTTTTAGTTAAATAGCATCATGGAGCGGAGCATTATACATCTTGATCTGGATGCGTTTTTTGTCGCGGTTGAACGGAGGAACAATCCGAAGCTGGAGGGCAAGCCACTGATCATTGGGGGAAGCAGCCGTCGCGGTGTAGTTGCGGCCTGCAGTTATGAAACCAGGCGCTTTGGTGTTCATTCAGCAATGCCTATGTATCTGGCTTTGCAACTGTGTCCGGATGCAAGGGTCATCTCGGGTGACGTTGAATCATACAGCCAGTGCTCTCATGAGGTTACTGAAATAATAAGTGAGGCTGCACCATTGTTCGAAAAGGCATCCATAGATGAGTTTTACATCGACGCGAGTGGGATGGATCGGTATTTTGGAGCGTTCAAATGGGCCGTTGAACTGCGTAAAAAGATTATCCGCGAAAGCGGCCTACCCATTTCCCTGGGCATGTCATCGAACAAACTTGTTTCAAAAGTTGCTACTGGAGAATTTAAGCCCAATGCGGAGGAGAACATTCCCGCAGGATCGGAAAAGGATTTTTTAGGACCGTTGTCGGTCGATAAGATACCGATGATCGGAAAACAGACTGCCTCTTTCCTATATGATATGGGTGTTAGAAAAGTTGAGACCCTCCGGGAGATGCCGCTCAATTTTCTCGTCAGCGCATTCGGAAAGAATGGCCGGAGCCTTTGGAATAAAGCGCATGGAATTGACGATTCTCCCGTTGTATCATACACAGAACAAAAGTCGATCTCTACGGAATCCACTTTTGAAGAAGATACGATCGACGTTAAAAGACTGAAGTCAATTTTATTCGCGATGGTCGAAAAAATTGCGTTTCAACTGCGGGACCAGAAGAAGCTCACTTCCTGTGTAACGGTAAAAATTCGATACTCCAACTTCGATACGGAGACCAGGCAAGCTCAGATTGCCTACAGCTCCTCTGACGATATTATACTTAATTCAGTAACAGAACTGTTTAAAAAGTTGTATAACCGACGGATGCTCATACGACTGGTCGGCGTACGGCTCAGCGGCCTGGTGCATGGCAATCAACAGATAAGCCTATTTGATGACACGGCGGAATCGGTACACCTATACGAAGCAATTGATCACATTAAAAATAAGCACGGTGCGGAAAAGCTTATCCGCGCAACTACGCTTGGCGTGAATACCCGGATAAGAATGGAGATGAATATGTTTAAGGGGAACCTGAGGTGAGGGAGGAGTTAGGAGTTATGAGTTATGAGTTATGAGTTATGAGTGGGTGCGATGAAATAGTCAAGAGTCAGGAGTCAAGAGTCAAGAGTCAAGAGTCGGTGCGAGATGGAGGGGTGGAGAAATGTAGGAAGGTTTTGAAGGATGATAGGATAGGTTTCAGGTTATAAAAATAAATATATGAATCGATCTAAAATTAGAATTGGGAACTCAATTGATGAGCTATTCTTTATCATATCGCCGCCGGGTCATATAAAGAGCGATGTATCGGTACTAAAAGACGATGTACAGTATTTGATTGGTCATCAGTTTGATGACCGTTATGCGAAGGCACACATCTCCTTGTTTAAGTTTGATGTAGAAGAGCACTTCGACGATATCACCAGGCATGTAGAAGAAGTCGCGATGAATTTTTCACCCTTTAACATTTTTATAAAAAATCTGAATGTCTTCTATAATGGATCGTATCGCACGATATTTTTGGACATCGTAAATAAATACCCAGTGCGGGAAATATTTGAGAAGCTGGTAAAAAAGGATGTTCAGTACGTTCCCACCATCACCATTGCAAAGAAACTAGCCGCCGAAGATTTTTTGAAAGCATGGCCTTACCTTAAAGACTTTCCTTATAGCCAGCATTTTTTATGTGACCGGATAACCGTACTCGCGCGAATTGAGGAAAAATGGATCACTTACAAAGAGATCCCCTTCGGACAGTAATTATCTTGCCGGAACAATTTTCACATTAACCGTTGTCACATGTCACCTTTAGAAATCCTCAACACCAAATTCGGATTCAGTTCGTTCAGATTGAATCAGGAACCCGTTATCACCGCTGTCTTAAAACAGCAAGACACCTTTGTGCTAATGCCCACGGGCGGTGGAAAGTCCTTATGTTACCAAATACCCGCGCTCATTTTTGAAGGCATCACGATTGTTATTTCGCCTCTTATCGCACTGATGAAAGATCAGGTCGATGCCCTGAGAGTAAACGGTATAGCGGCAGCGTACCTGAATTCGACGCAAAGTCCACAGGAGCAGGAAGAGATCATTTGAAAAGTAAATACCCAGGCGCTGAAGCTCCTATACCTTGCACCCGAAAGCACTTTCTTTAAACGACTACCATCCTTTAAGGTAAGCCTTGTAGCAATTGACGAGGCTCATTGTATTTCACATTGGGGGCACGACTTCAGACCTGAATACTTAGCCCTATCTCAACTCAAAAATTCTCTGCCTGGTGTGCCGATCATCGCCTTAACTGCAACGGCAGATGGTATCACAAGGAGAGATGTCCTGGAAAAACTTGCCCTTCACAACCCCGCAACGTTTATTTCAAGTTTCAACCGCGCCAACATAAACTACGCAGTAGAGCCGAAGAAACGAAGTTTTGAAAGTCTCATAAACTTTCTAAAAAAACACAATGATGAGTCAGGCATTATCTATTGTCTTTCTCGCGCAGGCACCGAAACGTTAGCAGCGGAACTTAAGATAAGGGGATTCGAAGCCCTCGCCTATCATGCGGGACTTGATCGGGAGATACGCTCCAGGAATCAGGAATTGTTTATCCGTGATGAAGTTAAGATCATCGTTGCCACCATAGCTTTCGGAATGGGTATCGACAAATCGAATGTAAGGTTCGTCGTACACATGGACCTCCCTAAAAATATTGAAAGCTATTATCAGGAGACCGGGCGCGCGGGTAGAGATGGCGTTGATAGCGAAGCGCTGTTATTCTACTCCCACGACGACGTAGGAAAAATGAAAAGATTCGTAGAGATAAAGGGCAACGTTGAACAAACTGCGCTCAACCAAAAAAAAGTTGAGCAGATGGGCATCTATGGCGAACTCCGGTCCTGCCGCCGAAAATTCCTGTTAAACTATTTCGACGAAGCAGCAGGGGATCGATGCCACAACTGCGATGTCTGTCTTGCAGACCAGCATCGCGTGGACATGACGGAGCTTGGTCAGAAGGTGCTCTCCGCAATAACAAGATTGGAAGAGCGTTTCGGCGCTGGTTATGTTATGGACTTTTTGCTAGGTTCTAACAATGCCAGAATTCAAGAAAACCATAAAGCCATGAAAACATTTGGCATTGGAAAGGGCGTGCCGAAAAGCACATGGAACACCATCATTAAGGAATTGCTTGATCAAGGGTATCTTCAGAGATCCGAAGGATTCTATCAACTCCTAAAGCTTACATTTCGCAGCGCCGCATTGCTACGGGGCGACGACAAACTCATGGTTGTCAGCATTAATGACAAGATCGAAGTCCACGAAGGGCAATTAGAATACGAACTCCCGCTGTTCCGAGAGCTGAAAGAGTTGCGGCGACGCCTTGCTTCGATCGACAATGTTCCGCCCTACATTATACTTTCAGATGCATCCTTACTGGAGTTGGCAACGTACCTTCCTTTGGAAGTCCAGGATTTCAATAAGATCACCGGCTTCGGTGAAGTGAAAGTTAAAAAATATGCTGAGCCCTTCGGTGAGGTTATCAATCAATACTGCAAGGAAAGAGGCATCAACACAAAAATTCAGTTGCTCGCTCCAAAGGTTATAAAAAAAGAAAGGCCAATTCGCGATACAGACACGAAGCAACATTCTCTTGCACTTTTAAGAAAGGGTCATTCGATCGAACAAATTGGTGGGCTTCGAAAGATGACAACCTCAACGATCGCGGGACACCTGGCATTCTATGTTCAAAATGGGCAGCTGAACATAAATGAACTGCTGAACTCCTCCCGAATTAAAGTGATTCGGGAAGCCATCCTTTCCGCACCAGGCAATGCGCTTACGCCAGCCAAACAGCTGCTGGGGGATAACTATAGTTTTCACGAGATCGCATTGGTTAAAGCCGCCATTGAATACTCCAGGAATGAATTTGTAACAACAGCATGAGTGTTCGCTCAACGATATAATAGTATTCGGACCCTCACACAGTTATGTTCCTGAATTGTCACACCGCATTTAGCTTTAAATATGGAACGTTGCAGGTCAAGGATCTATTTGAAGAAGCCCGACGCTGCGGGGTCCATAAGCTTGTCCTTACGGAGATCAACAATACATGCTCTTACATTGAGATGCTGCGCTACTGCCTGGAGCAAAGAATTGACGAACGCAGTGCCTCAAACGGCGGTGCCGACGGTTACGACCTGGACATTGCGGTAGGTGTTGAATTCCGTAAAGACAACGATCTGCTATACATAGCGATTGCAAAAAATAACAATGGCTTTGAAAAAATAAACAGATTTCTGTCTCATCATAATTTGCAGAATAAGTCGCTGCCAGCGAGGGCCCCGGAGCTCGAAGATGTATATTTCCTATATCCGTTTTTAAAGATCGAACCGGAGTTCCTCCGGGAGAATGAATTTATCGGGGTGCGCAAGCACGATCTCAACAAATTCGGCTTTTATCGACCGGCTAAAGATTTTCCCACTAAGTTCGTCGTGTGGCACCCGGTTACATTTGCCTCTCGTGTTGATTTCAACACGCATCGACTGCTGCGCTCTATTCACTATAATACATTGCTAAGCAAGCTATCCGAAAATCAGCAGGCTTCGGCGGATGAGATCATGATAGCAGAAACAACGCTTCGCGACGCTTTTCAGGACTATCCTGAACTCATAGCAAGCACTGATCGTATTTTAAATGACTGTTCCATTTCCTTTCAACTGGGAACGGATAAAAACATGAAGTATGCGAGCGGCAGCCCGGAAGCTGACTGGGATACGCTCGTCAGGAAAACGTGGGAAGGATTTGGCGGCCGTTATGGCCAGAAGACCGAAATTCTCGAAGAACGCATTCAACGGGAGCTCGAAATAATAAAAGCAAAAGGATTTTCGTCATACTATCTGATCGCATTTGACCTGATATCTTTCGCGAATCAAAAAGGCTTTCCTTTCGTGGGACGTGGAAGCGGAGCAAATAGCGTCGTCGCCTATTGTTTGGGAATTACTAATGTAGATCCGATCGAGCTGGACTTATATTTTGAACGCTTCCTCAATACGGAACGAACAACGCCGCCGGATTTTGACATTGATTTCTCGTGGGATAACCGCGACGAAATTTATGAATATATTTTTCAGCGCTATCCGCGCGATCATGTTTGCCTGCTCGCTACTCATGTAACTTATCAAAAACGATCCGTAATTCGAGAGCTTGGCAAAGTCTTCGGCTTACCAAAGGATGAGATTGACCTCATCGTCGAAGATCCTCAGATAAATAAGACGCGCGACAACATCACCCGGCTGATCTTTCAATACGCGGAGCGCATCAAAGACCTTCCAGCCAACATTTCCATTCACGCAGGCGGAGTTCTGATTACGGAGAAACCAATCTTCGCCTATACGGCCCTGGAGCTGCCTCCGAAAGGCTATCCCGTTTCTCATTTTGAAATGCACAACGCGGAGGATATGGGCATTTTCAAATTCGATATTCTTAGCCAGCGGGGACTCGGACATCTCAAAGAAGCCGTAATTCACATCAAGCGCAACCGGGGCATCGACGTTGATTTGAACAGATTCTCAGACTTCAAAAAGGACGAGCGGATCAAAGCGCTGATGCGCAACAGCCGGGCGATGGGATGTTTTTACGTGGAATCTCCGGCAATGCGAATGCTGCTGGGGAAACTCCGTTGTGAAGACTATCTCACGCTCGTGGCGGCCAGCTCCATCATCAGGCCTGGCGTCGCACGGTCGGGGATGATGCGGACCTATATCGAGCGCTTTCATGCCGTAAAAAAGAACGAAAGCTATGAAGCGATACATCCGTTAATGGATGAACTGATGCGGGAAACCTACGGCGTGATGGTGTACCAGGAAGATGTGATCAAAGTTGCAAATCGCTTCGCGGGACTTACGCTTACCGAAGCCGACGTTCTCCGCCGCGGCATGTCAGGGAAATATCGTTCGAGGCAGGAGTTCCAAAGGGTGCGGCAACGCTTTTTCGAAAGCTGCAATGAACGTGGTTACGATCAGGCAGTGATTGACAGGGTATGGTTCGAAATTGAAAGCTTCTCGGGATACTCTTTTGCGAAAGGCCACTCTGCAAGCTACGCCGTAGAGAGTTATCAAAGCCTTTTCCTGAAAGCACATCACCCCCTGGAATTTATGGTCGGTGTGATAAATAACTTCGGCGGATTTTACAAAACGGAATTCTACTTTCACGAGGCACGTATGAATGGGGGAAACATTCAGGCTCCTTGTGTTAATCAAAGTATCCACCTGACTACGATTTCAGGAAGCGCTATCTTCATCGGATTTATTCATTTAAAAAGTCTGGAAGTCAAAATCGCCCGCCTGATCGAGCCAGAACGACTAAAAAACGGTGACTTCACAAGTCTCGATAATTTCCTGCGACGAATCCCAGCGGCCCTGGAACAAATTAGGATATTGATCCGCGTGGGAGCGTTCCGTTTTACGGGAAAAAGTAAGCAACGGCTTTTATGGGAGGCAATGCTTCATTATGGAAATGCCAAGGCCAAAAATATAACGACGATCGATTTGTTTGATACCGAGCCGAAAGAATACCCTTTGCCAATGTTGCAACGGAACTCTTTAGAAGATGCATTTGACGAGATTGAGCTGATAGGATTTCCGTTGTGCGATCCGTTCCTGCTGATTGATTCCCCTGAGCGTGGAAATACGGTAGCACGGCAACTGATGGCTTCACTTGGCAAAATCGTTCAGGTAGTAGGTTATCTTGTCACAACGAAAGACACAAGCACCCTGAAGGGGCAGATGATGCATTTTGGAACCTTTTACGATATGCATGGTGAAGTATTTGATACAGTGCATTTTCCAGATGCTGCCAGCAACTTCCCGTTTCGTGGACGTGGTTTCTATTCGTTGAAAGGAAAAGTCGTCGAAGACTTCGGTGTGCCGATGATTGAAGTAAGCTGGATGGATAAGCTTCCCCTCGTAAACAAGCGCGCTGAAGAGTTTCTACGCGAAGCCGTTTACGAGGAGAGGCCTAAGTGAGGTCATTTCACAAGAGGTACGCGTGCAATCGAACCCGCGAACACCACTTCATCCAATGTTTGAAGTTTGGTTATTGTGGCAAACTTATTCTCATCTGTTCTGGGTTGAACTGTAACCTTACTATTTACAAGATTAAGGTTCTCTCCTTTAAAAACAGCAGATAACAATTGATTTTCCCCTTCCACACCGGGGAACATATAGTCGCTGCTTGTAGTTCGTTTTATAATCGTCAGCTCCAACAGTTCTCCGCTTTCAAAAGTATAAGACAATATGTAATTGTCCTCTCCGGCACACCGAACGTTGGCGGCCTTCACAAGGTAAATGGTTTTAGTATCAGCCTTGTACTGATCCACAGAACCCATCGCAAAACCAGATGATGTTTCACTTGAAAAATCAATCCCCCATAACGGAGACAATGTGTCTTCCGTAGTACATGCCCCCAGCATCGCCAAAAGCAACAATAACAGAGATAGTGTTGTTTTCATAATCTTTCGCGTTTGTGTAATGTAAAGAGATACAAAAACCGCCCAACAGGGAAGGTCATATCGACGCATACACAATAGGATCGATGACCGATAGATGTAAGAACAGCGTAAGAAGTAACCGTGAAAACGTTGTAAAAATCAGTTGAACTGCACCCTGAAATGCTTCACCGGAAGCCAACTATTATGAACGAAATAGTGAAGAAAAAGTGGTTACCCAGCCTCCGAATTTTATTCGGTTTTCCCCTCTGAACAGCACTCTTTTTGTGCAATTTCTAAAGGTCCGAACGCTTCAATTTGAGATAGCTAAAATAGTTGAAGAGTAACATCCACCCCGTTGCGATGGCCACCGCAAGCGGGTCCACGTAATCCTGGATTTGCTGGAATGCATATCTGTAAAATGGGACGGGTACGAGGGCACTTATTGACTCCATCGGGAAGTACGGAATTAGCCACGGCAGATAATCATCAACGTTGGCCTTTATAATCGCTTCCAGCATAAATGACAATAAGAGTAGTATGATGGTCAGACCGGATCGCTGAACAAAGATCCCGAGCATTAATGCGTATGACAAAAAGGTGAATATCTCCAGAAGATATGCGGGGAAAAATTCGACGTCCTGAAAGACATAATTCCAGTTTACTTCTGGTGTGTAGATGAACCCCGTAATCAACGCGATAAAAAATATAAGGATAACGCTTGCAAGGCTTAACACAAGGTTTGTCAGAATTTTGGAAAACAGAAATTGCCCGCGGCTTAAGCCATCGATGATATTTTGGCGCAACGTCCGGTAAGTGTATTCATTGGTAATAGATATCACCACCATGATGCCTAAGAGGACTTTGAAAAATCCGCTCCACCAAACAAGGTTTAACCAAACGTCCGGGAAATGGTATAACGGAATTCTATTGATATTAAGTTGCGAGCCAAACTTATCAAATGTACTGGCGAGCCATTTTAGGAATTCCATCCCACTGGCCGTGGAAAAACCGATGGCCACAAAATACAAGCCGCATACTATCCAAAAGGTTCGGTAGCTGAACAGTTTCTTAAAATCAATCGCGAGTAGCTGAAGCATGATTATCGATTTTCTGCAAGGATTTCTAAAAACATCTTTTCAAGCGATTTCTTCTTTGTGATCAAATGGTTGGCCACGACACCATTGTCGAATAAAAACTTATTAAGATCCTTGCCATGAAAGTTATCTCTGAGCGTGACCTGATAGTGTCCATTTTCCCTGTTTATTGCCGATGTACCACCAAAGCTTAATAACAGCTCATTGAGGCCCGAAAATTCTGCATTTACCTCAACGGTTTCAGCTCCATCTCCGACGGTGTCCACCGAACCCGTATAGACAAGGTTGCCCTTTTTTAAAACGGCGAAATGAGTACACACCTTTTGCACCTCATCGAGCAGGTGACTCGCCAGAATTATCGTCTTACCATTCGATGCAATTTTTTTAATCAATTCGCGGATCTCCGCGATCCCCATCGGGTCGAGGCCGTTGGTAGGCTCATCGAGTATCAGCACCGTCGGTTGATTAAGCAACGCCGAGGCTATCGCAAGGCGTTGTTTCATCCCGAGGGAATAAGTTTTGTATTTATCATCCCTCCTGTCGGTTAACTCGACCAATTCGAGGACAGCGGGTATGTTTTCCACCGGACATTGCTTGATCATCGCGTTGAGCTCAAGGTTTTTTTGTCCGGTGAGGTAAGGGTAAAAAATGGGATGCTCCAGTACGGCTCCGATTTTCCTTCGTACCTGGTTGTTGGGAAGTTCTCCAAACCATGAAAAAGACCCTGCGGTGGGATTAACAACACCCATCAGCATTCCTAACGTAGTAGTTTTGCCACTGCCGTTCGGGCCAAGCATTCCGAAGACCTGTCCGGCGCTTACTTCAAGGTTGATATTATTGACGGCACAAAGTCGACCGAAATTTTTTGTCAGACCTTTTATAGAGAGTACGTTTTCCAAAGTTACTTTTTTGAAATGAGTCGGAAGATTGAAAATTGGATTACAAAAGTTAGTCCTTTTTTACAAAGTCCTTTATCTTTTTTCCGATATCCGTACTCTCGTCGATAGACTTGAACAACGTCGTAACTTTATCAAGGGCAATGCTGCCCACAATGTCAAGGACAAACAAACTTGTCGAATCATTTACCGTAACTACCATTCCTTCAGTTTTTCCGTCTTTGTCCTTCAGAAAAACATCAAAATTACGGCCCTGATAACGGCTGGACATAATTTCTTCGAAGCTCTCGGATTTGTATCCAGACACCAACGATTTGTATTGAGAGGAACCAAAGGACGCGCCCTTGGTGATCATCAGAAACTTCATTTTTTCAATATTGCTGATAAGCTCATCAAAGGATTTATCCTCAGTCTGGTTAAGCATGCGCAATGTGTTGTTGTAAAAATAAAATGCGAGCGCATCACCATGGGCCTTTTGAAGGGCGTCTGTAGTCTTCGTTTGCGCTGATAAATTTCCCACAGCAAAAGAGATCAATACAACAAACAGGAATCTTAACGACATAACAATCGGTTTATAATTTTTTACTTTATGCTTTTATCGTCATTGTAGCCGATCTATCCAAGCCGCGCCCCATCACTCTTCACGTTACGATGCTCTACTCTTTTTTGTTCATTTTATCCAAATGTTGCAATCCATCGACGTTCATTTTCTTGCCGATGCGGGATATCTGCTTCAGGTCGATCTCACCGAAGAGACTCATGACCATAAAGTTTTCATTGCCACCCATTATCATCAGCAACTCCGATATCTTTCCACCACTCTCCTTGATCAGGAACTTCATGTCTTTGTCCTTATCACGAACGGACATCAGCTCTTCATATTCCTTCATGGGAATTAGGGTAAAAGCTTCCTTGTACAAAGTACGGGCAACGCGGGCGTCATCTTTTGCAATTATGCGCAAACCTTTCAACTTGCTAATGGCGTTGAGGACCTCTTTGTCTTCCGGTGTGTCAGCGTCCATGTTGGTAAACAGGCCAAACATTTTGCTCGAGACAGTTACCTGGCTAAAACTTTCATCTGTATTATACTTGCTGAAGAACTTTGAGATGGCATCCTGCGCATACGTTGCGTTGATGACAAATACGAGGGCCACTGCGGCAATAATCTTTTTCATATTTTTAGTTTTTTTAGTCATTGTTTTAATCTTATTACTTCTCTCCTACACTATAACCTGTCCTTGGTCTTTCGCTGAATCTCTTCCTGTGCTTCGTTAAACATATTTATCTTTTTCGCCTGCGCCTGGGCTGTTCCAAAACTTTTCGAAATCATCAAAAGGGCCTTTTTAGTTTCCTCAAAGGCGAGCTTGGGGTCGTCGTAAGTGTCCACCACTTCGTGTGGCGTCGACTTTCGGATCTCATTCCGGATAAACCACGTTGCCACGATAACCACGACAAGTCCGGCGGCAATCTTTGATGCATTGTAGAACAACGCTACCAAACGGCCCCCTTTCTTCGGCGCATGGATCCGCTCAATCACGGCCGGCTCGAAGGCGAGATCGTTGAGAGACTTCATCTTTCCTTCACTAAAATATCGGAACAGCGCAGCAGTTTCTTTCAAATCGTCGGGAACATCACCGTTTTGGAAATGCTCACGTAACTGCGCCTCCTCTTCCAGCGTTGTGTCGCCGCTCCAGTATCGCGCCAACAGTTGCTGCAGTCTCTCAGAGTCCATAAGCATTTATTTTTATCATTTTATCACGAACAGCATTCCTGGCCCTAAATAAGTTCACTTTCACCTGGTTCATGTCCAACTCCATGATGACACAGATCTCATTGTAACTGTAGCCCTCGACATCGCGCAAATGAATCACCTGACGTTGTTTATCCGGGAGGGCTGCGATCAGTTGATTGATCCTTTTCATACTCTCCCGCATTTCAGTTGATTCAAGTGGTGTCATCGAGTCATTTGTTACGGCATACCCATCTTCTAAGGGATGTGTGTGCTTCCTGGTGATTGATTTGATTCGGTCAAGGGAGAGGTTCTTGGTGATCTGCATGCACCATGCTTCCCAATTCTGGATCTCATTCATCTTTTCCCTACCATTCCAAACCCTCACAAACACCTCCTGAACGATATCTTTTGCTTCATCCTCATTGCCCAGAAACCTCAGGGCAAATCGGTAAAGCTTGTTCTTGACAGGTAAAACCCGGTTTTGAAAGGATTCGAGATTCATGCAGTCAAATTCAATAACAAGACGATGGCAGGTGCCGTATGTTACAGCCGTGGGAATTCTTTTTACTTTTTCTTTTTAGCCTTCACTTCGCGGATAAGCTGCAGGTCGACGTTCTGCCTGGAAATGTAACGATAATTCCCTTTGGCCAGTGCAGCGACTCCTTCCAGAGTTTTTGATGCGCCAGCGCCTTTGCCGAAGTTGAACACCGAAAGGTAGATGTCTTCGCGTGAGAATTTTTCAATGAGCCTTCTGGTCTCATTATTTAAGCCGAATTCGCCGTCGGTGGCAAGGATAATCCGATTATTCCCTCCCCGCAGATAATTGTCATCAGCAATTTTATAAGCGAGCTTCACGCCCGCGTTCCCGTCTGTCTTTCCCAAAGGTTTAAGCTCATCAATCGCCTTTCGGATGCGTGCTTCATCTTTAAAGGAGGCGGCTGTAAGTAGCGCTTTTGGCTTACCTGAGAAAGCAATGATAGAAACCTTATCCTCCAGACGCATCATTGAAAGCAAATCAAGAACAGATTTCTTAAGTAGTGGAAGCTTATCAGGTGAGTTCATTGACCCGGAGACGTCCAGCAGCAATACCATATTGTTGATTGCATAACCTTCCATTGAGCGCGTATCCTCTCCTGGCTCGGCGACGTAAACAGTATCTGTCTTTTCAATGAAAATCGTGTCGTGCTCGACTTTAATAGTTTGTCGTTCCACAATTATAGTTTCGGCGGTGTGGACGGGCTCGGTCGCAGGGACCATTGTCTTTTGATCGTTAGTCCCGGTAGACTGGTCTGCCATTGGAACTGCCGTTGGCTGCGCAACGGGAGGCTGAGCATTTTCAGCTGTAGACGCAGTCGGTTGTTCCTTTAAAACAATAGTGGATTTAGGATATTTCACTTGAAACAATTCCGGCTGCATCACTGTCGGAAGATGCTGAACGGCTGTGGAGAGCTCACAAAATTCATTGTAATATCTGACAACATCATTGTAATGATATATCATGCGGGAGTAGGGATGTTCGTTCGCGCTTTCTTGCACGGGTTTCAATTTTTTAAGCTCCTCACTAAGCAATTTCGAAGAATTTGGCACTTCCTCATAGGGCGTATAGGGGCATAACCCGTTGCTGCGCCCGTATTTCTCAATGCCTTTCATATTGTCGTATTCGTTTGCGATCACGTCTCTTAAAGTAGCATCAATTGATTCTGTGGACACAGTAGTGGGAGCGTTGTTTGCGTAGTGTGATTTTGCTTCGAACAATCCCTTGTGGTCAAGGTCCGTCAGGTCGCGAAGCACCTTACCCGACTTGTACCAGGAGCTGGCCGGCGCATTCTGATAGGCATCGAAAACTTTGCGGATATCGGCGTTCAGCAATTCCTTGCGAGCATCCCATACGTCCATCAAAGTCTTCTCGCGTTCCAGGATCTCGTACACTTTTTTGAGCCGGTCCTTTTCATACCGCTTCTCCTTAGTTTCGATCTCAAGCGAAGCCGCGAGATCATCCATCTCTTTGAGAATATTCAGCAATACTTCGGACTGTGCATTCAAGGAAGAAACCACGGTCGGTGGAAGAAGCTTGCTTGATGAAACAATTTTCTGAAACTGGGATAACGGCAATGTGAAATCCTTGTACACAAATGACATCCCCGCCCTGCGTTCATAAGAATCCAGCGATTTGTAATATGAAGCCGTAGAGTTAAAGCTACCCAACACCATTTTCATATAACGTGTCTGCCGCCACGTTTCGTTGATGAACTCCACGTAGTCAACGAGTAGGTTATACGCCGGCTTGGAAAGGGCAGTCTTTTGCTGCGCAATGGCGACCGCGGAATATTGAATGTCCTTAAATGGCTTTACGGACACCTCAACGGCATGTTGCTGCGTGCGGATTTCAAAAAGGGGAAAATACTTGATCGCCTTGAGGCCGTGGTAACCATCCTGGAAAGCATACTGTACGAACATGTTTTGATTTGAGACCAGCATGCCATTGAAATAGTTGATAAGGGAAAGATAAACGTCGTTGCTGTGTTTATCGGACTTTTTCGCCTCATAGTTATAGTCATCAAGACCATTACGCTTTGCCTCTAGAATGTTGCTGAGAGATTCCTGGAAGTTCGAGAGCATAGAAGAAGTAGGATATTTTAACGCAGGCTTAAACGCAACCAATTGTTTCAATTGCTTGTCGGTATCTTCGATGCTCTTCTTCAACAAGTCGACCTGCCACCCTGTGTGCACTTCTTCTTTGACATTGAAGCTGCACACATTTAGAAACTCACGCTCCTTTAAAATCGCCTTTCGGATGAGGGTCTCTGTTTTATAATAGGGCGTCTGGGTTGCGCCACTGTTCAGTTTGCTCCCAATACTTTCCAACGCATCGGCAAGCGCATCTTGCTTTTCCTTATAATCAGCAACCAATAATTGAAGTTCAACGACTAACGATTCAGCTTTGGCGAAGTTGTCCTGCTTATAATCTTCCAGTTTGTGATATGTATCCAGGGCCTTAGACCTCGCGTCAATTTTATCTGCCGCAGCGCGCAGATCCTGGAGCTTTGAATTCAAGGGTGTGGAAATCGTCGGACTTAACACCTTCGCTTCCTTTAAGGCGGCGTTGAAATAGAACTCTTCGATCTGTACCGGACAAGTATATCGGGGCGCTCCCCATGAGCTTTTCCGGTGGATTTCAGGGTAATATGCCACGATAGTTTTCACAACGGCCGATACTTCATCCGCCGATTGGTTGGCGTAGTCGACGTAACTGTTGAGGGCTTTTTGTTGCGCCACCGTAAGGGTTTGGCCGAAGCTGGTAGCGGTTACGAATAGCAGGAAGAGAAGTAGGGTTCGCATCGATTAAACTTAATCAAAATAACCTTCCCCCTGCCCCCTTCCGGGATGAAATGCAGGGATACATCGAAGGGGGTGCGGGAATGTTTTATAAAAATCTGGTGGCGACTTCACTCCAGTTGTTAAGCCTGTTGAACTGTTCAACATGTAAGTTGTGCGGCGCAGTAAACAGAAACTTTTCGCCATTAAACCCTTCAAGGTTATACGCCAGGTCATCGATCATATAATCTCCATGTACAACAGTTTTGCTACCACAAAAGACAATTTGTTTCCAGGCAAGGAACGGCAGATGTTCTTTTAACCATTTAAGCTTTTCCGGCAGTGATTGAGGAAATTCCATTGCCGCTGATACAATAAACAGATCGTATTTTTTGTTCAGCGCTTCCATTACCACCTGACTTCCTTCATTCGGCTGCATCGTTAGAAAAAAACTTTCGCGGTGGGGGTATTGCTTTATAATATCATAATGGCCTGGAAAACCATGACCCTCCTCAGAACCGTTGAGGGAGTTGCGATCAACACGAACACCAAATTCCTGTTCATAGTAGTTAATAAATTGCCCTGTAGCGTCGACGATTAC
This sequence comes from Chryseolinea sp., assembly GCA_037720155.1. Taxonomy (GTDB): domain Bacteria; phylum Bacteroidota; class Bacteroidia; order Cytophagales; family Cyclobacteriaceae; genus Chryseolinea. The sequence goes on from JBBJMI010000004.1 coordinate 271,012, forward strand.
ATCGTCCATGTCAATTATCAATCGTTTCATCAGGTGGTTTTCATTATCTTACACCAATGCAAAGATGTGACATTATGGATGCGGGACAAATACTTTTATGGTCGATCCTCATAATGCCATGGTATTCCTTTGCGCAAAGCGTCACCATCGCTTCTCCAGACGGAAATATCAGGATTAATGTCAAAAGTACCGATTCAATTTATTATAGTGTTGAAGCGAACAGCAGCAGCGTTATAGCGCCGTCGTCAATTGCCTTGATAACCAATCAGGGTGCGTTGGGTATCCGTCCCGTTGTATCGGGCAAGCGCACGAGGTCGGTAAACGAAACGATTCTCAATCCAGTGCCTTTCAAACGAAAGCATGTACCGGATCAGTTCAACGAGGTCACTATACTATATCGCGAAAACTTTGCTGTGATTTTCCGGGCGTACAACGACGGGATCGCCTACCGCTTTCAAACTTTTTTCAAAGATTCCCTAAAGGTCCAACGGGAAGTTGCAACGTTCCGGTTCAAAGCTGAAAGCGTAGTTTATTTTCCAGAAGTGCAGAAGCGTACAGACCTTGACATCTTTCACACCAGTTTTGAGGAGCCGTACAAGATTGGCCCGATAAATAAAATGCTGCGTTCGCAATTATGCTTTACGCCCGTTTTGATCGACGACAAACGAACCAAGACCGTAGTAACTGAATCTGATTTGGTGGACTACCCCGGAATGTTCCTGACGGGAAACTCTGGCAATGCGTTGAGAGGCGCGTTTGCAAATTATCCCCGTAAAGAGGCCGTTCAGGGCGGGGAATTTAAACAGGTTGTCGTCCTGGAACGTGAAGATTTCATTGCGAAAACCGCAGGCGCGAGAAGTTTTCCCTGGAGAGTAGCGGCCATTAGTGTTAGAGATGGAGACCTCTTGATGAATGACCTTGTGTATCGCCTTGCGACACCGGCGGATTCTATTGACTGGTCATGGATCAAACCAGGCATAAGTACCGAAGAATGGATCAACAGTTCTAACATTTACCAGGTCAGCTTTAAAGCCGGCTTTAATACAGACACCTACAAATATTACATAGACTTTGCCAGCAGGTTTGGTTTTCAGTTCGTAATGCTGGACGCAGGATGGTCTGATAACAATGACCTCATGAAAATAACACCTGGGCTCGATCTCGACGAGTTGGCAAGGTATGCGAAAACTAAAAATATCGATCTGGTCCTGTGGACACTTGCGATGACGCTCGACAGGCAGTTGGAGGAGGCGTTAAATATGTTTAATAAACTTGGGGTCAGGGCCATCATGACTGACTTTATGGACCGAGATGATCAAAAGACTGTAAGGTTCTACCACCGTATAGCGCAAGCGACCGCGTCACATAAGCTCATGGTGATGTTTCATGGCGCCTTCAAGAACGCCGGACTTGAACGAACTTATCCAAATGCGATCACGCGGGAGGCCGTATTGGGATCGGAGTACAACATGTGGAGTGATAAGGCTACTCCCGAACACGACTTGTTGATCCCATTTATCAGGATGGTTGCCGGACCTATGGATTATGGACCGGGCTTTTACAGAAATGCTAATCAGCGAACCTTTCGCGCCCTGCCGGATATGGTTATGTCACAGGGCACGCGTGCCCATCAGCTTGCCATGCTGGTTGCCTACGATAGCCCGATGCAGATGTTTTCCGGAAACCCAACGGCAGGCTTTGCTGAAGTAAACTACACCACTTATGTCGGATCATTACCAACGACCTGGGACGACACGAGGGTGATTGACGCGGAATTAGGAGACTATCTCATCACCGCCAGAAAAAAAGACAACGACTGGTATATTGCGGCCATGACTGACTGGACAGCACGTGAGCTGAGGGTCGATCTTTCCTTCCTGGCACCCGGTAAATACAGGGCCTTTACCTGTGAAGATGGGGAAAACGCAGATAAAGAGGCAAGCGACTATACGCTTGGTTACGAATTGGTCTCGCCTGCCAGCCAATTGAAAATAAAGATGGCGGCTGGTGGCGGATACGTTGTGAAACTTATTAAACTGAACGATGCAAGGCCATGACGATATAATTGTATTTGGCAAATTTGACAATGCAATTGATGCGAACATTGTTAAGAGCAAATTGGATGCTTATGGAATTCCATGCTTTCTTACGGAAGAGAACATGGCCAATCTTTATCCAGGTGCCAATGCGTTAATGAATTTTAATGTGAGGTTGCATTTGTTCGGATATGACGCTGAACGTGCACACCAAATTGTCGATGAAAAAAATTTAAGGGTGGTTGATGATTCGGCAGTTGCATGCCCGGCTTGTGCCTCAAATAATATATTGCGTGAATTTCCGAAAGAACTATTGGTTAACTTTTCTTCATCCTTGCGATACCTGTTCTTTGGCGTCTTCTTTCCCGAAAAAAAGGTGTCTCGTTGCGCTGATTGCGAATGTGAATTTTAGATAAAGTGTCTGTTCAACACTTTGTTCGTAGCAGTGACCGAATTAAATTGCGACCATTCATCTGAAATATGTCTAAGATAATTATCGGCGTAATGGGTCCCGGTGAAAACGCCACACCGGACGACAATGAGATGGCGTACGATCTTGGCAGAGCCATTGCGAAGGCGGGATGGATCACACTTACCGGGGGTCGTAGTTTCGGAGTGATGGACGCCGCGTTAAAAGGCGCAACTGAAGAAGGTGGATTAACCATCGGTGTTCTTCCGGCTGACAATGATAAAAATTCGTCGCAACATGCTCAGATAAAAATAGTCACGAGCATGGGCAGCGGCAGAAACTATATCAGTGTGCTATCCAGTCACGTAATTGTTGTACTTGGCATGGCGGCGGGCACCGCCTCAGAAGTAGCGTTGGCACTCAAGTCACGCAAAAAAATAATTTTGCTAAAGCAGGATGAAGTCACCATCCGCTTCTTCAAGAATCTGGGAACCTATAATGTACTTGTAAGCGAGACCGTCGAGGATACAATAAAACACATAAAGGACTACCTCGCGATGAACCAGGCTGTCTAATACCTCACATGCCCATCATGACAAACGCTCCCCAATAGTAAGGATCTTTATATTTTGTCATTAGCTGCAGTTGGGCTTGCTTGAAAGCCTTTTGCTTATTCCCAAGCTTGCTCCAGTTAGAATAAAAGTTCGTCATCAGTTGCTGAGTGGCCGAATCATCGACCTTCCAAAGACTCATGATCAATGCATCCGCACCCGCAACCAGGAATGCGCGCTGCAATCCGTAAACGCCTTCACCCGCCTTAATGTCTCCAAGTCCCGTTTCACATGCGCTGAGTACAATAAGATCTGTCCCCTCGAGGTTCAGGTTCATCGCCTCATAAGCCGTTAAAACGCCGTTGTCATTGCTTACCAGATTTGGCATACGCTTGCCACTTACGGTAGACGAAGCATCAGCCAACAGGATACCCGACCTCAATAGGGGATTATCATTAGCGTTTTCAATATTGACGCCAAAGGCATTTCCGCTGTTTTCAACATCCCGCAAGAAAAAGCCATGCGTTGCGATGTGTATCAGCACCGGCCCCTTTGTTGCTTTCAGGTTAGCTTCGGTTGCCGTCTTTTGAGAAAAAGCTGTCACCTGATAACCCGAGGCCTTGAGGATCTTACCAATTGCATCTACTTCAACTTTCGTGGCAGGCAGGGGTGCAATGTCGCCTTTACCATAGTCGGGAAACCCGACGAGTGTGGCGTTCTTCTTCATTGCCTTGGGTTTCTTCGCTTTTATGGCAATCAGATCTTTTGAATTCCCAAGGATCACAATGTCATATTTGCTAATCAGGTAATCAGCGCCTGGCTTTTTTAACGTATTCAAATTAATCTGATTGTAGGCACCGTCTGGAGAAACATACACAACCTTCTTGCCTGTAAGGTGCGCTTCAAGTTTTGACCAGTACTGTTGATACGAATGCTCGTCCGTTAACCGTTGCTGTACAGCATTGCGATAAAATTTCGCATATCGTGTGTCAAGCTGTTCTCCGTTTTCAAGGACAACCATTACGGGCGTTTCCAATGCACGCGTTAATATTAGCGCCACGTAACGCGAATCTTTCGTAAAGCTATGATCGTAATTCCTCACCCTTACAATTTCCACAACGGCATCGCTGTCTGTTAGTAAGCCCTTTATTTGCTTGAAGCTCATTTTTTGTGTGCTGTAACCAGCAAGAAAGGCGGAGGACTTTGTTGATAAAGTCTTTTCCATCCCGTTGGCGGCGCGCTCCATAGAATCAAGATTGATCTTTTGCATCGTAAGATCTTCCTGTGAGTAGGCATATAGCCTTGCAAGTGTCTCTTTTTGATCAACCCAGGAAACGTAGTCTTTGATCAACTGCTTATCCCCGCTATTTAAAATGGATTGCTTAACCTTATTGGTCGAATTGAGTAACAACGCCTTCGTTGCAATTTGATAATCAAACATATCCTGCGTAATAACCGGATGCGTTTTACTTGCATCGATGGCGAAATTATTAAACCGTTGGAAGCGCAACGCGAGCACATCCCAGTACTTGGTCTTTTCTGCCTCGCTCATGGGAGGGAAATAGCTGTTGATAAAGTCCAGTGATTTATCCATGACCTCACGATACAGCCCCATGGCATGATCCCACTCTTTTCGCTTCCAGCTAAGGATAGCAATGTCTTCCTGTGATTGCACAAACAATGGATGATTTTTTCCCAGCGTAAGCTCACGAATTGACAAAGCTTGCTTTAATAGGGGCTCCGCGTCTGTATACTTTTCTTTATACCTGTAAAAATTTCCAAGATCGCTGGTCGATTTGGCAAAAGCGGGATTTTGCTCTCCGAAGCTGGCTTTATAGATCGCGGCCGAGCGCTTCAAAAGATCTTCGACCATATCCACTTTTCCCATAACCATGTACAATGCTGCCTGGTTGTTTAGCATGCTCGCATAATCTGGATTTGTCTTTCCCATTCTCTTTTCCATGGAAAGATAAATTGATTCAGCAGCCTCAAACTTGCCCATGGCACCGTACAGCAAGGCGAGGTTAGAAAGAAACTTCAGGTGATTTTTCGACTTGCTGTTTTGAAGGCGCTCGGCAACTACAATTGCATCTTGCAATGTTTTCTCTGCTTCGTCCAGGCGGCCAATGGTTTGAAAAAGCATCGCCTGATTGTTCAGCAGAATTGCGTAAGGCATTTCCTGCTGCAGACCCTTGGCCTTTAAAATCGAAAGGGCTTTTTCAAAATCGCTTTCGGCCTCATTGTATTGTGCAAGGTTGAATCTCAGCACGCCATAATTATTGAAAGAAGCCGCGACAGCCACATTTTCCTCTCCAAACTTCTCTCTGCGCATCTGTAGTGCAAGGCTGGTCGAGGTTTCAGCCTGAGTGAAGCGACCCATGGTGCCATATAGAAGGCCCTGACTCGAAATGGTCTTCAGGTAACCGACGTCCTGTTGCAGCCCTGCCCGCTCATACGCGGCCTTTGCAGTCACAAACTTTTGCTCCGCTGAACTGAATTTTTGGCTAGCATACAACACTTCGCCCATTTCGCGGTTGAAGCGCGCGCGTTCTGCATCGGTAAGTGCAGACTTCTTATAAAAGGCCGAACCTAATGATACCATTGAAGTTAAACGCGCAGTGCCTTCTCCTTTTTCCTTGACGTCAAATAACCCGGAGTTGTCACTCAACAAGATGGCATAGTCAAAGTCAGACGAATCAAATTCGGCGCGGGTCCGCTCCATGTCCTTTACTACGGCATCAACAACCTTTTCGCGATTTTCCTTTGTATTCAGACTCTTAGCCTTATTGATCGCGGCTTTTTCCAGGTCTTTAAAGATCTGGGCGTGTAAAATCCCCGCAGAAAAAAACATCAAAATGACAACACCTGATACACGACCACCTTTCATTCTCTCAGATTTAAGGATCTCAATGCTACGATCTCAACTTCAAACGTACCCTAATCATTTTTAATTGTAATCGACCTCGCGATACGCTTTAATCAGCGCCAGCTCGCCTTCTTTTCCTGGCTTAGCATTACCATGTTCCATTCCCCACACACCTTTGTATCCTTTGTCATGAACATGTTTGAATATGGATTTATAATTGATCTCTCCTGTTGTTGGTTCTTTTCTTCCTGGGTTATCACCTATCTGGAAATATGCGATCTCATCCCAGCACCGGTCGATATTATTAATAAGATTACCCTCGTTGCGTTGCATGTGGTAGATATCAAACAGGATTTTGCAAGCCGGACTTTCAACAGCTTTACAGAGTTCGTACGTCTGATCCGAGTAACGCATAAATAATTCAGGTGTATCACTGAGGGGCTCCAGCACCATAATCAGCCCATGCGGTTCAAAAATTTCCGCGCCACGGCGCAAGGCGTCCACCACATTGGCGGTTTGAATGCCCATCGGGATACTGCGATCAAAAAAACCGGGCACTACCGTCATCCATTTTGCATTCACGCGCTTTGCAAGTTCCACGCAATCCTTGCAGGTCTTTATAAATACATCTTTAAACTCCTGTTTTCCTGTTGTAAGTGATACTTTCCAATTCTCACCACCATCTACTACAAAAACGCCCATTGTCATCCCAAGCTTTGACAACGTAGCGCCTATGCTATTTTGCTCTTCTTTTGGGCGTTTCAAAAGGCCATTATCCTCGATCGACCGAAATCCCTGTGCGTGCATGAACTTTAGCTGTTCAATAAAGTCTTTCCCGGCGTGACTGCTGAACATGCCATCGTGGGGAGCAAAGTTCAGGGTGAATGGTTTTTCCGCTGTAGGAGATGTCAATGCACCGCCGGGAATGCTGCCCGCGAAGCTGCTTCCTAATGTCATAGCACCCGTACCAGCGGCCAGGGAATTGCGGAGGAAATTGCGTCTTTTCATATTGATCTTTAGTTATCGAGTTTGGTTTGGCGCCAGCCAAGATAAAAGATTCCAGCAATTTAAAGAAGGGCTGCAAGCTTCAAGCTACCTGCAGCTTGAAGCTTGCAGCTATTCCACCTATCTTGCGCCACCATGAATCAACCGAAAGTCAAGCTCTATATCAATATCACGCGGGCGGTGATACAGGCACTTCAAATGATCTTTGAGGATGGGAAGTTTGCCGATAAGGTTATTGAAAAAGTTCTTAAGCAAAATTCCAAATGGGGCGCCAGAGACCGACGATTCATTGCAGAAACTACATACGACATTGTTCGGTGGTATCGCTTGCTTCAAAATATCACTGAAGCGGAACCGAATGATTACTGGAAGTTATTGGGCGGCTGGTGCGTTCTTCACGAAATCGAACTTCCAAAATGGCAGGAATTTGAAGGGTTATCGGAAAAAAGAATTTTCGAACGCCTTGACAAAATGAATAACATCCGCCGGTTCCGGGAATCGATTCCAGACTGGCTGGACGAGCTCGGGGAGCAGGAATTAGGTAACTTGTGGGATAAGGAGCTACACGCGCTGAATGAAGAAGCAGCAGTGGTGTTGCGTGCAAATACACTTAAGATATCACGCTCGCAGCTTCGCGATCAGCTTGACGAAAGCGGCATTGCCACCGAAGCGATCTCAGAATTGTCTGATGCGCTCGAGTTGAAAGAGCGTCAGAATGTTTTTCGAAATCCCGCTTTCAAAGAGGGACTTTTTGAGGTTCAGGATGCCAATTCACAACGCATCGCGCCATTTCTCCGCCTGGAACCAGGCATGCGAATCGTCGATGCATGTGCTGGCGCAGGGGGAAAGACATTGCACATGGCGGCCGTAATGAAAAATAAGGGGCGCATCATTGCGCTCGATGTTGAACAGTGGAAGTTGGAAGAACTGCAGAAACGTGCGCGCAGGGCAGGCGTTAGCAATCTTGAAACGCGAGTAATCGAATCTTCTAAAACCATCAAGCGATTGGAGAATACGGCGGATCGGTTATTACTCGACGTTCCTTGCTCGGGGTTAGGTGTCCTAAAACGCAATCCTGATGCAAAATGGAAGCTTTCCGCTGAATTCATTGCCAACGTCAAAGAATTACAACGACACATTCTCATTGATTACGCAGGTATCCTGAAGCCTGGTGGAATGCTGGTCTACAGCACCTGTAGCGTTCTGCCGTCAGAGAATGAGGAGCAGGTAAAAGCTTTCCTCGCACACAACGCCGGAAAATTTGACCTTGTTGAAGAAAAGCATTGCTGGCCATCGGAAGGATTTGATGGTTTTTACATGGCACTCATCCAAAAAGCAAAATGACCTTAACCGCATCTTATTGAAGCGCTGCAATCGTTGCAGGCATTGGGGGATTTGTCTAACTTGAAAGTCAATTTCAAAAATCAAAAGTTTGAGAGTGTCTTTTGCTTCCTTCTGTATTTTTTTTGGCTTGCACCTCAGTGCCCAGGACCTAAAACCCTACGAGCAGGCAATCCCCAATACAGCAGTAAAATTTAAAATGGCTGCCATCCCTGGAGGCACGTTTGCCATGGGTAGTCTCTATTCAGAAACTGGCCGCGATGAGGACGAAGGTCCTCAGAAAAAAGTGACCCTCAGCGGATTTTGGATGGCGGAACACGAAGTGACATTTGCCGAATGGGATGCTTTCTTTAAAAACATGGAAGTGCCGCAGACAAAACCCATTGCCGTTGACGCAGTTTCGAGGCCGACAGCACAATACATTGACCTCACTTGGGGAATGGGAAGGGATGACAACCATCCGACTAACAGCATGAGTCAGGCTGCAGCAATAATGTATTGCAAATGGTTATACAACCAGACAGGTGTTTTCTACAGGCTGCCTACTGAAGCCGAGTGGGAATATGCTTGCAGGGCGGGAACAACGTCGGCCTTTCCGTTTGGCAACGACGCCGCAGCCTTAAAAGAATATGCCTACACGAAAGAAAACAGCGGTGGTAAATTTCATCATGTAGCCCAGTTAAAACCTAACGCATGGGGGCTTTACGATATGATGGGAAATCTCAGTGAATGGACGCTTGACCAATATGACCCAACCGGGTATGCAAGTCTGACTGATAAAAACACAAACCCGGTAACAGAACCGGGTTCGCGATACCCGAGAGTAGTACGCGGAGGCTCTTACCTTCGGGAAGCAAAAGAGTCGCGGTGCGCAAACCGGATCTCATCGCTTACAGACTGGAACAAACGTGATCCTCAGGTGCCTAAAAGCAGGTGGTGGCTGACTGATGGAATGTCGGTTGGTTTCAGGATCGTCAGACCTGCCACTGCACCTGCGAAAGAAGAGATCGAAAAATTCTACGCGAAATATTTGAAATGAATACTGGAACTATATCACTTTAAATGAATGCCCTATGAAAACAGATGAAACTGGAAAAACTAACAGAAGGTCCTTCGTCAAGCAATCATCTTTGATCGCTGGCGGACTAATTGCTGCCCCGCTTATTTCGAACGCCGGGTATTTCAGCTCGGTCGATGATACAATAAAAGTTGCACTTGTGGGTTGCGGCGGCCGTGGAACCGGTGCTGCCACACAGGCACTGCTGTCCAAACAAAACGTTAAGCTCGTTGCAATGGCTGATGCGTTCCGCGACAGACTCGACGACAGTTATAAAATATTAACAAGCGACGACAACGACGGGGGCAACGTGAAGGCCAAGGTGAATGTGCCAGATGCAAATAAGTTCGTTGGCTTTGATGGCTATACAAAAGCCATCGCGCTAGCGGACGTGGTTATTCTCACAACGCCACCAGGCTTCCGCCCGATTCATTTTGCTGAGGCCATACGCCAGGGCAAACATGTTTTCATGGAGAAGCCGGTAGCCACAGATCCTGCAGGTATCAAGAAGGTGCTTGAGACGGCAGAGATTGCAAAACAGAAAAAGCTAAATGTCGTTGTGGGTCTGCAGCGCCATTATAACAATCGATATCTTGAACTGTACAAGAGAGTGCAAGATGGAATGATCGGTGAGATCACTTCTGGCCAGGTGTGGTGGAACAACGACGGGGTTTGGGTGAATCCACGAAAAGCTGGGCAAACGGAAATGGAACATCAAATGAGAAACTGGTATTACTTCAACTGGCTGTGCGGAGATCACATCAATGAACAACACATACATAACCTCGACGTTATGAACTGGTTTAAGGGAGGCTATCCTGTTAAAGCGCAGGGGATGGGTGGCCGTCAGGTAAGAACAGGAAAAGAATTCGGGGAAATTTATGACCACCACTATGTGGAGTATACATATGCCGATGGCACAATACTCAACAGCCAGTGCCGGCATATAAAGGGCACCTATGCGAAAGTCGACGAGATGATTGTCGGAACGAAGGGAACGGTATTTTGTGAGGATGCAAAGATATCCAACAAGGGTAAATCGTTGTACCAGTATGATAAGGCTCAGGAAAATGATGCTTATCAGACTGAGCATGACGAGCTTTTTGCTGCAATAGCAAAGGGCGAATACAAATTTGCCGATGCCGACAATGGCGCAAAGGCCACGATGACTGCAGTAATGGGAAGGATGGCGACTTATTCCGGTCAGGTGATCGAATGGGATAAAGCGCTGAACTCTGGTATCAGCATAATGCCCACACAATTTACATGGGATGCAAAGCCGCCCACGCTTCCAGATGCAAATGGCTTCTATGCTATTGCAACACCGGGTGTTACGAAGTATATGATTTAGGCTGAATCACTGATAATCTAGTAGTGCTTGGAAAAGCCAGACCGCGCACGCGCACGTCTGGCTTTTCTACTTCCCAACGCAGGGGAAGGCTCAACGCTCGTGTCCCGATGCCTTAGAGCCCCCGAGACGGGAGACTCTGAGGAGAATACCGCTGACTCTTCTTCGGAATAAGGTACGCACTTTCCTCGCAAAGTCTTCCGCCTCGGGGACTCTGCGAAAAGGCAGCAATACCGTGCTTGCATCTTCGGCAAAGTTTCAGAACTTTCAAGGAAAATTCCTTTTAAAGATCTTGAAAATTATATCGCAAGTCCTCCTCATACTTTACGCGTTCTGGGTGTTCCTGGTCTTCACAGTATTTATGATTATTCTGTTGCCCGGAATCGTGCTTCCCTTTTTTCTCGGCAATAAATTCAGCTGGATCGGGTACGCCTTCCTTAAGCTTTGGTCGGGGATATTCAGCGTGCTTACATTTATCAGATACAGTGTATTCGGGCGCAAGAACTTCCGAAAGGGCCAGGCATACATCTACGTGAGCAACCACACATCTTTTTTGGATATCCCAGGAATCTGGCTCACCATACCAGGAGAATTTCGCCCGCTCGCCAAAAAAGAACTTTTAAAGATTCCCGTGTTTGGCTGGATTGCACAGTCTGCCGCGGTTATCGTTGACCGTTCCAGCGGGGCGAGCCGCAAGAAAAGCATGGACAGGTTGAAAAGGATGATGCTTGGAGGCATGTCTATACTGATTTTCGCAGAGGGAACTCAAAATCGCACAAAGGAACTACTGCAGCCCTTCAAGGACGGCGCATTTAGAATTGCCGTAGACACGCAGCAGCCTTTGCTGCCAATCGTTGTGATCGGTGCCGGACCGTTAATGCCTCCCGGCACGATAAAAATGCGACCCGGGCACGTCAAAGTTGCCGTCGGTACGGAGATACCAACGGCCGGGCTATCCCACGCCGACCTTCCGGCCCTCAAGCAACGGACCTTTGACGCGATGAAAGAGCTTATCCTACAGTATCGGTAGATCGTTAATCCGATCCATCCACCTTCGCGAAATTCTCGATTAGGTGTTTGCCAACGTCGTAGCCAAGGTCAAGGCCTACCATGCAGTCTTTACGGTAATGAATGCCACCGTATAATCTTGACATAGCAGCTTCATCAGCCATTCCTTGAAATTCAGCAGCGTGTTCGGGGAAAAGATAGGAGAGTATGCCGGCTGCAGAAGCTGAAAACGTAGAGTGGCCAGAGACGTATGCCGGAAAGTTAGGAATACCTGTTCCGGTTTTGATTGAAGGATCGAGCTGACTTGGACGCGCATTGCAATAAAAGAACTTTGTATCCCAGCACGCGATAGCAGCATTGTGCATACCCATATTCAACAATGCAAACGCGCGGGCTGCACGCACTTCGCTGAAATTTGCATCGCGGATATGCTCAGCCGCAATGTCATTCCAGTGGCCAGGAGGCGTGTAGGTACCAACGCCGTCGGCCCACTTGTGCACAATTGCCAGGCGTTCCCGCGTGAGATTTTCAGTGTAATACTTAACCTCTTCAAGCTCTCCATTCATTTCAGACGAACCACGCAACGGAGGCGCTGGGGGTCGTATTGCCACGATGTCATCATAAGTCATATGCCACGGTGATGTCTTATTAAAAACAGGTAGCATTGGCGGGCGCGGAGGAGTTTCCAGGCTAACCCATGCTTCATCACCTCTCGCCTTGGCGCCATCGCCCAGCTTGTCCCATATCGCCTTATTCCCGATCGACGCACCCATGCCATCGGCACGCGCGCGTACAACGAAAAGTGCTGCAACAGATTTACCCAATGCCAGACCAGCCGAAACATCGGAAGTTGATGCCTTGCCGGTCCATATCGCAACGTTGCGTTGCTCGGCTGCCTTTAAAGTGATTTCTTCTAAGGCTGCAGGGAAAAGGAATTTTAATACTTCGGCTGCCGTTCCCGACATCACCGCGTCTTCTGAAGGATAGGCTGGAAGAGATGTTTGTGGAGCAAGGGATTGTACGTCTCCATCAACAGCATATGGAGCCTTGCGGTTATATAGGTATTTATAATGCCATGTTGCCTTCAGCGCATCATACATTGCCGCCGTTACGTAACCATACGCACGTGCAGCGTATGGAGGATTGGAAAAGGGAAATCCGGGATCGGCGAAAGGATTCTCGGCATCCGGTGCAGGATATGTCCCATCTGCCCTGGGTGCGGGAGGAAGATTGTACCGCGCAACCAGCTCGCGGAATATCTGGTTCCATCGCAACACACCTCCGCCATTCCAATAGTCTATTGCCTGTTTTTGTGCGCGTGTCAGCTTACTTTGGGCGTCCTTAATGAATGCAAGCTCCGCCTTATAAGCGTCCGACGCTACGTCGGCAGGGACGGGTACCGCTACCTGGTCCGGCGCGTTCATGAAAGTCATTTTCCACGTTCCTGCGTCCGCGTCGATGTTCTTAGGCTGCAGTGGTTGCAGTTGTTCGGATACCTCTATAGATGTATCACAACTGCTAATTATCAAAGCAACAAAAGTTATGGCGATCTGTATGTATATATTCTTCATAATGCGCGCGTTTATTCTGCTTTTTGAAAGTGAAACGTATAGAAGATACCTCCTGCGAAAGTGGTTGACTGGCCGACGTTGCGTCCGGCAACGGTATACTGAACAGAGCCCCTTACAGCTACGTTCCGGGGAACCGGCAGATAGTACATCACCAGCGCACCCACTTTTTGATAGTTCATCCTGTTTGACACGAATGGCATATCCTGCCTTCGCATATCCGCACCGCCCAATGTATTCTGCTGTGTGTAATTAAGCTCGACCTGTAGTGGTCCTTTGTGATAACCACTACTAACAAAAACATCAAACATATCGGACATTTCAACTTCATCACTCATGTAAAACTGATGGCCATCATAATACGATGACCTGTCAAGCGTTGTGTTGCTTCTCCAGGTGTATCCAGCCGAGGCGTTAATGAACCAAGCTTGTTTAATTTTAAAACGGGATGTCAGCCGGTACGCAATGTTGGTAGTCTGGGTACCAATAGAAAGTGGAAAGAAATCTGGCGTATAGTCCGACAGTGGCGTAGAAACGTTGACCACACCAAATGCTGACAACGCAATTTTTTCGAATTTTTTTCTAAAAAAATTGTACTTCAAACCGACAGCAAGATCCTGAATGCCCTCCATCCCCTGCAGCGTGCCCTGGCTTGCCTCAGTTTTCACATAAGGGAGCATGACGATAACATTCAGTCGATCTATTATACCATAATTGGCAAACCACATGAGGCTTTGGGTTGTCACCTTTCCTATGTTGCCGTTTTCGCGTTTGAGATCCCCTTCCCAATATTCTTTCCATTGGTCATTCGAGTACAGTAACCCTGTACATAAATTCTTTTTGGGCATCATCAGTCCGTCCGTAAGATTCTGTGCCTGGACGCCTGTAATCCCTAACGCCACGAAAGCACCAAGGAAAAATCCTGAGGTACGCGCAGCATCTAACAATTGTAAAATTCTTATCATATCTAATTGGGTGTTTAGTAATTATCGAGCGATTGGGTATCCTAGCCGGGAACAACCCGAATTATCGCAATAAACAATTTGTAGCTAACAGGTGATCAGCACCGGGGAGGCGGACCAATAAAAGCGGGAGTGATACTATTGAATAGATGGGTAAGTTGTGTTGCTGTTACCTCGGAAGTCCAACCAGTTGAAGCGGAAGCAATCGCGATTGACGACGGAAGAAAATCCTTTATGATACTTATCTGAAGCTTGCCATTATGCTTCGCGTTTACAGGTTTATCGGTGAAAGTCTTCACGTGATCAGCCAATGCCTGCCGTATTTTTTTTGTGTCGTTGTCCTTGATGCAGACAATATACAAGGTGTCTTTCACAAGCTTTTCCTTAACGAGGCGGAAGAACTCGCCATTGTGTTCTATCTGGCCATCTACGCGTCTGTATGAATCCGCGTCATTGAAGTAAGGAATCGACATCGGTAACCGAATCGTTACTGTCTCTTCCTCTAAATATTGATTGGTATCCAGGCGTTGGACTAATTGCTGACTCTTATGATATTGAATGCCCACCAGCAAGCCGTAGAAACCGAGTGCATTAAACAGCACCAGGAATACAAGGAACAGGGCAATAAGCTTTTTCAATCGATTGGGGAATCCACAAAATTAATAAATAGGGAGGATTTTTCAAAAGACCGGTGCTGCGTCTTCAGATTGGGACGTACACAATCTTTTTGGTGGCGAAGAACTCTTCGTGAAAATAGTCGCTGATGTTGAATAGCTGGTAGGGCTGTTTGAGCTCCGCCATCTCCTCATCAAGGTCACCGCCTTTCAAGTATAAAATGCCGTTACCCAATGTGTGCCTCGAATGCTTTTTCACCTTCTTGTTAACCCAATAATAAAATTCTTTGAGCCGCGTAACCGCCCGGCTTACAATGAAGTCATATTCCTCATTCAAAAGTTCGGCACGCACCTGGCTGGCACGTACGTTTTTCAACCCTAGTTCAGTGGCAATATTTTTAACGACTGTGATCTTCTTCCCAATCGAGTCGACCAGATTGAAACTTGTCTCGGGGAACATGATGGCCAGAGGAATACCAGGGAATCCACCACCTGTGCCTACGTCCAGCACGCTTGCGCCAGGCAGGAACGAGACCGCCTTTACCAATGATAACGAATGCAGGATGTGATTGATACAAAGGTTGTTGATGTCCTTTCTGGAGATGACGTTGATCTTTTCATTCCAGTCGCGATAAGACGCCTCCAGCTGTTCAAATTGCGATCTCTGCAATGACGTCAGTTCAGGAAAATAATTAAATATCGTTTCGGCGGCTTGCAATTCGAAGAGCAACGACTAAATATGGTCCCGCTTATTTTTAACCATTTCAAACATAAGCTCGCGCGCGCGATGGAGTTGGGCTTTAACTGTACCAAGCGGTGCGTCAAGCTCTACTGCAATTTCTTCGTAAGAAAGCTCATGGAAATATCGCAGCCTAACGAGTTTCTGATATTTAGGCGGTAGCTTGTCTACAAATATCTGGATCAGCTCAGCCTTCTGCAATTTGATTGCCGCTTCCTGCGGGTTCAGGTTTTCATCTTCGACATCGATTGATACAGATTGTCCGTCGTCGTCGGTATAGGTGTTTTCGATGCTGAGCGTATTCAGCTTTTTCTTGCGAATGAAATCTATGGTATTGTTTGTGGCGATCCGGAAGAGCCAGGTACTAAAGGTAAAATCCTTTTTAAAGCGATGGAGGCTACGAAAGGATTTGGCAAAAGATTCGATGGTAAGGTCTTCGGCATCATCAACATTTCGAACCATTTTAAGGATCATGTGATAAACCGGTCTTTTATAACGCTGGAGGAGTTTAGCGTAAGCCTTATCGTCTCCACCTACCGCCATATCAATGAGCTTGAAATCCTCCAATGCCTTAGAGGAAAACCTGCTTTCTAATTCTTCCATCGTACTTTTTTTGTTACTAGCGCACGCAGTCCGGTGACAAGATAGTAAAAGGCATAAATAAAATCCAGGAACGGAACTAACCACCATTCAAACTTCAGACCAAGTCTTCCTGACGATTGTGCGAAAACAAACATTACGACGACAATGCGCAGCAGCAATAAGCCACCTACCACCATATCATTTACATGATATACGAACAATGCAGCTGCGGTAAACCATGACAGTATCCACGTAAACATAAATAACCCCAGCATTAACCTATGGCCAAATCGATAACGCTTTCCCACAGAAAGATGTCTGATCTTCTGGTCAAAAAAGGAGGACCATGACTTCTTTGGTATTGATTGAATATGGGCGTCAGGCACCATATTGACAACGGTATTACTACTCTTTGCAAATTCGTTGACGTACAGATCATCGTCGCCGCCTCTGACGTGAAGTATGTTATTAAAGCCTTTCGACTCCAGAAATTTCGAACGGCGGTAAGCCAAATTTCGCCCGACTCCCATATAGGGTATCCCCAGTGACGCAAACGACAGATACTGAATACCGGTAAGCAGTGAGTCGAACCGGATTAGCGTGTTCAGGAAACCTGAAGCCTTCATATAGGGAGAATACCCCAATATAAATTCGGTTTTGTCGCTAAAGCCCGAGCTCATTGAGCTTATCCATCCCGTGCCAGATGGTCTGCAATCGGCATCGGTCAACAGGATCCATTCGTAGCGCGCGGCCTTTATGCCAAGGGTGAGCGCATACTTTTTATTGTCAACATGTGGAGGGGTGCGATTAACATGCACCATTCTTAACCGATGATCCTTGCCGGCTTCCGCCAGCAGCATATCGAACGTATGATCGTTCGAACGGTCGTTTACAATTATAATTTCAAAGGCGGGGTGTTGCTGGGCTAACAGAAGTGGAATAAGTTCGTTGAGATTATCGACCTCATCATGCGCACACACAATGACGGAAACGGGCAAAGCCTGAGGGGGATTCACCTCTCTTTTGCGGCCGAACGCAATAGTGAATAATAAAAAATAGATGATTTGTATGCCAATAGCGGCAAAAAAGACCAGTAGTAACGGGAACAATGACGTTGGCATTTAAATAGCACAAAGATATGCGGCAGCGTCAAAGATCAACGGGATTACTGTAAGATAGCCAGTTGATTAGACCGCCCGCTGAATTAGTCGTTAAGCCGGGGAGGACATCGACATTGTAGGGCGATGATTGATCAATGTAAAGACCAAGGATTTCTGCGAAGAGAAAGGTACTTTTGCCCCTTTATGAGTTTTCAATTGGTACATTCCGACAGTCAGTCCGGCGCGCGTGCGGGAGTTTTGCATACTGATCATGGGGAGGTTCATACACCGATCTTCATGCCTGTTGGGACTGCAGGTTCAGTAAAGGCAGTCCACCAACGTGAGTTGAAGGATGACATCGGCGCGGAAATAATTTTGGGAAACACTTATCACCTCTATTTGCGTCCGGGTGTTCCGCTTTTAGAAAAAGCTGGTGGGCTTCACCGTTTTAACGGTTGGGATAAGCCCATTCTTACTGATAGCGGCGGCTATCAGGTCTATTCGCTGGGGGCAAACAGGAAGATCACCGAGCAAGGTGTAACCTTCAAATCCCACATTGATGGATCTACGCACGTGTTGACTCCGGAAGGTGTTGTTGATGTTCAAAGGTCTATCGGGGGAGACATCATTATGGCGTTCGATGAATGCACACCGTACCCGTGCGACTATAGCTATGCGAAAAACTCAATGGGTTTAACACACCGGTGGCTGACCCGTTGCATAAACCGAATGGATTCAACCGAGCCCAGGTATAATTACGGGCAGTCGCTTTTCCCCATTGTACAAGGCAGCGTTTACAAAGACCTTCGGGAGCAATCCGCCGCGTTCATTGCCCAGCAAAACCAATCAGGTAACGCCATTGGTGGCTTGTCTGTTGGTGAGCCCCATGAAGACATGTACAGCATGACCGACCTCGTTTGCAGGATACTTCCCGCAGACAAACCACGGTATCTGATGGGTGTCGGCACTCCGGAAAATATTCTGGAATGCATTGCTCTGGGCATCGACATGTTCGATTGCGTCATGCCTACGCGCAACGCAAGAAATGGAATGCTCTTCACAACTGAAGGTATTATCAATATACGGAACGAGAAATGGAAAGAGGACCTTTCTCCTATCGATGCCGCTCTTGGGGGTTATAGCAGCGGCCTTCATTCGAAAGCTTATCTCCGTCACCTCATCATCAATAAAGAAATTTTGGGCGCGCAAATTGCATCTTTGCACAACCTTACCTTCTATCTCTGGTTGGTCAAAGAAGCGAGAAAACGAATTATTGAAGGTAACTTTGCGGCCTGGAAACAGGTTATGGTTGGTAGAGTCAGAACAAGACTATAGTTTAAAATACAAGCGTGAAACTGCTGGATAAATATATCTTAAAACGTTTCCTCACGACATTCTTTTTTGTTGTGCTCATTTTGCTTGCAGTCATTACTGTAATCGACCTTACCGAAAAGATGGATAAGTTCGCAAAAGCAGGGTTGACGGCGGGCCAGATTGCAACCTATTATCTTGATTTTATTCCATGGATCGGCAGTCTTCTTGCGCCAATCACGATCTTCATAGCAACGGTTTATGTTTGTTCGCGCATGGCAGCGCATACAGAAATAATTGCAATATTAAGCAGCGGCGTCAGTTTCAGAAGAATTCTCGTGCCCTATTTTATTGGGGCAGCACTCGTTGGGATAATCAATTTCGCACTCAACGGATGGGTTATTCCGAATTCGAACAAGTCGCGTCTCGCCTTTGAACTCCAATACCTGAAAAGCAAGTTTTATTTTGATGTACGGAACGTGCATATACAGGTAGCGCCTGACATTTATCTGTACATGCAGAGTTATAACAACAGCAGCCAGACCGGATACCGCTTCACGCTTGAGCGCTTTGAACAGAATAAATTAATGGAAAAGCTAAGTGCTGAGCGAATACAATGGGATGCAGTAAAGCAAACATGGACCCTCAGCAAATGGTTTATCAAGCGTGTCGATAAGGTTTTTCAAAAAGCAGAAAAAACCGATGCGCCTGTGCTTAAGACCGGCGCACTTCAGAAACGAGATTCCATTATCAACGGCGCGACGATGGATACATCTCTGGTCATCCGTCCAAAAGAGTTTGAGAGCGACTACCGCAAGTATGATGGCCTGACCCTGAACGAACTGAATGACTATATACGCACCCTTCGCGAACGCGGGTCCACGGGTATCGAAGTGTATGAAGTAGAAAAATACACGCGCTACACATCACCATTTACGATATTTATCCTGGTCTTTATGGGCGTTATAGTCTCATCACGCAAGAGCCGCGGAGGTACCGGACCGCAGATTGCCCTGGGTTTTCTCCTATCATTTGTTTTCATACTCTTCTTCACCTTGTTCAGGACCTTTGCAGAAAACGGTGCGCTTCCTCCAGCCATATCCGTGTGGATTCCAAATGTGATCTTTGGCGCCATCTCCCTGATGATGTATAAATATGTGCCCCGTTAAATGGCCCCCCGTCAGGACTACCTTAAACTTCATTTCATTGTTTTTCTCTGGGGCTTTTCGGCCATCCTTGGCAAGCTTGTATCTATACCTTCCGTTGAAATGATCTTGTACCGCGGACTGATGGCAGCGGCGGGAATGGCCATCGTGATAAAAGCAACGCGGGGTACGTTCAGCGTTCCGCGCAAAGATCTTGTGAAACTTTTATTGATAGGATTCATCGTTGCATTTCATTGGATTACGTTCTTTGCTGCCGCCCGCGTGTCCAACGTTTCCGTAAGCCTGGTGGGATTTGCTACCAATTCATTATGGGCCGCTTTACTCGTACCTCTGTTTAACCAGAGTCAAATAAAAAGATTTGAAGTATTGTTGGGCCTCGTGGTGCTTGTTGGTCTGTATATAATATTCTCGTTCGATTTTCAGTATAAGGTTGGCCTTTTGCTCGGCGTAATTGCGGGCTTAACTTCCGCATTATTTTCCGTTTTCAATTCAAAAATGGTCAAGACTATTCCAGCATATACGATCACATTTTACGAAATGGCGGGAATTGTTATCGCTATTGTTGCTTTCCTTCCGATTTACAAAAATACAATTGCGCTCAATCATTCGCTCGCGTTAATCCCCAAGCCCATGGATTGGGTTTACATCGGACTGCTGGCAGGTGTTTGTTCTGTCTATGCGTATTCAACTGCAGTTGAGCTTATGAAAAAGCTAAGTGTCTTCCTTATTCAGCTCTCTTTAAATCTTGAACCGGTTTACGGAATTATTATGGCGCTTATCATCTTTGGTGATGAGGAAAAGATGGGACCGAATTTTTATTTGGGCACGATGGTCATCCTGGCGGCGGTGTTGTTATATCCCGTGTTAAAACGTCGGCACGATAAGCAACTAAGTATTGTTGAATAGCCTCAAGCTGCAAGTCTGTGGGTGCAGCGCAATTTGGATTGTCCTACCAATCTAAAAACTATCGGAGCCACGCTCCCCAAATTGTCATGTCGGATTTCAAATCATTCAACAAGGGCGCTTCATCAAAGATGCCGAATAATGTTGAGCCTGAGCCGCTCATCGCGGCGTAAAGTGCACCATTTGCATATAGCATCTCCTTTATCTGCGGCAAGAGGGGATGGATTGCGAATACAGTATCTTCAAAATCATTCCGTAGGTGCCCCTGCCACTCGTGAACCGGACGCCTTAGCGTGTCGATAAGTTTCTCATCCGGCAGGCGCGGACGGATGCCGGCATACGCGTCTGCGGTTGACACATGAATCTCGGGCTTCAACAACGCAAGAAATTTACCCTTCAATGATAAGTTGACAGGATCCAGGATCTCGCCTCGGCCGCTTCCTATCATTGGAGAATCTTGTATAAAAAACGAGCAGTCGCTACCCAGCCTGGCCGCATAGGTCATGAGCGCATCATCTGAAAGTTTAAGGTTGAATACACAGTTCAATATTCTCAGCGCATGAGCGCCATCAGAAGAACCGCCGCCAAGTCCAGCGCCTGTGGGTATCACCTTGTGCAAATGGATCTTTACAGGTCCGATCCCAAGATCATTTTTAAGTAGATCGTACGCCTTTACACAAAGATTACTTTCGACAGATCCCGGAATGGAATTTCCGCTGATCTCGAAGGAAAAGTCGTCTGAAGAAATTACTTCCAATACGTCCGTCCACCAAACAGGATAAAAGCAAGTCACGAGGTCGTGATAGCCATCACTGCGCTTGCGTGTTACATGAAGTCCGAGGTTGATCTTACACGGTGGAAACGAAACCATTCTTTTCCGGCGCTAACGTGCAACGATGTATCTCCAGAAATAGAAAGGATCGTTCACTTCTGGAGTCTTTCGATTAACTCCTGAGTGATACCCGAAGTTGAAAAGCCGCCGTCATGCATCAGATTTTGCATTGTTACCATCTTTGTAAAGTCAGAGAACATTACCACAATGTAATTCGCGCAATCTTCCGCTGACGCATTTCCCAATGGAGACATCATTTGTGCAAAATCAAAGAAGACATCGAACCCGGAAATACCTGCACCCGCTGTTGTTCTCGTCGGCGATTGTGAAATAGTATTCACCCGTACCTTTTTAAGCTTTGCAAAGCGCGCACCATAGCTGCGTGCGATTGATTCAAGCATAGCCTTCGCCTGAGCCATGTCCGTATAATCCGGATAAGATCGCTGTGAGGCGATGTAAGTTAATGCCAAAATGGATCCATACTCATTCATTGCATCAAGTTTTTCCGCGGTTTGCAATACCTTATGAAAGGACAACGCCGAAATGTCCAATGTCTTCAGATACCAGTCATAGTTCATGTCACCGTAAGGCTTCCCTTTGCGAATATTGGGGCTCATTCCTATCGAGTGGAGAATGAAATCCAGCTTTCCACCCAATATCTCCATGGATTTAGAGACCAGATTTTTCAGGTCCTCTTCGGATGTGGCATCGGCGGCAACAATTTCCGCTTTACAAATGCTGGACAACTCATTGATTTTGCCCAGACGCATCGCGATCGGTGCATTGCTCAGGGTAAATTCTCCGCCTTCTTCCTTCACGCGCAATGCAGCTTTCCATGCAATTGAGTTTTCATCGAGGGCGCCAAAGATGATTCCGCGTTTTCCTTTTAATAAGTTATTGGCCATGATTTTTATTTGACTGACAAAGGGACAATGATACGAATTTAATTGCGTCGCTGTGACATGGAAAGTCAACGTGAAAATCACTTCTATGAAAAAAGTGATCTTCGTGTATTCTCTTGCGCAATTCCTGTTGTATTCTTCCGTCCAACGCTTTAATCGCTAGGCCGTCGTGCGAATGTAGAAAAATTCACCACTTCATGTAAATTCACCAGAAAAATATCTAAATTTCAGTAAACCAAACCCTTAAACCATGGAATCATCGGCTAATTTTCTCGGCCTCTGGGACCAGTCTATGATCTTGCTATCGATGGCTGCAATTTTTATTGCACTGCTTACCCTGGCCTACTATGAAGTTAAAATATTGCAAATTAAAGACCTGAAGACGAAATATGATTTCGTTAACCTGCATCAGATCCAGTATTTCTGGTATTCTGTCATCTCATTTATTGTGGCGATCTGCGTGTATGCTAACAGCATAGCAACCTACAAGATCGTACTGGACGGTATGCGATGGTTTTATATACGCATCTTCATTACCGCCAGCCTGGGAGTCATTGCATACATAACTTGTTACAGTCTCATCACTATTTATTATCCACGACAGCTTCAACGTCGTCTCGCAAAATTACGCAACCTTCCGCGTCATTCGCCGGAAGGCAATCTAATGCGGAAGCTTGCTGAGGCCGAGGAAGCTCATCACCTCGAGATGAATCAACAAAACGTAAGGCATACAATAAATTACGATGTATGGGTGGACGACGTTACAGGATTCAAAAAAGTGGAAAAGTATCCTGCCTATCAACACGTTGAGGAATGCAAAGAGTGTGGCTATTATACTTTGAGAATAGACGAAGAAGAAATTGAACGTGCACCAACAGCCGAGGATCAAGGCACATTGTTGAATCATTATGAATGTACATACTGTGGGCACCGTGAACAACGAGAAGTATTGGTTGCCAGCCTTTCAGCAAACGAAGTGTAACCAGCTGCAAGCCAAAAGCTGCAAGTCCGGGTGCAGCTCTTGTCGTTCGCCGGAAAAATCTGAGAGCCGCCACACTTCGGCGAACACGTGATTTACGAATAATGTTGGATAACGTATATTGGGCCGTTGTATGGCATTACTAAGTTCACAACCCATTGGGGTTTTCGATAGTGGCATTGGCGGTCTGACGGTGGCACATGCTATCAAAGAGTTGCTCCCAGACGAAAGTATGATCTATTTTGGGGATACAGCCCATCTTCCCTATGGGGATAAATCAGAGGCAGCAATCCAGGCTTATTCAATAAAGATTGCAGATGTACTTCTTAAAAAAGGTTGTAAGGTGATTGTGATCGCATGCAATTCGGCGTCTTCTGCTGCGTATGAGTTATTGAAGGAATATGTTAGAAATGATGTTCACATTATCAATGTCATAGATCCGATGGTCGAGTATGTTCTGGAGAACTTCAAGGGGTTAACCATCGGTCTTATTGGCACAAAGCGTACAGTACAATCAGATGTATACTCGCGGAAAATTTCAGAGGGCAACCACGAAATCAAATTGCATTCACTGGCAACACCGTTGCTGGCGCCAATGGTCGAGGAAGGTTTTTTCAACAACCAGATCAGCCATGAGATTATCGCGCAATATCTTTCTGACAACTCGTTGAAAGGCATTGATGCACTGATTCTGGCGTGTACGCATTATCCATTGATTAAGAAGGAAATCCGAGCTTTCTACCGTGAGAAGATGGTCATTCTTGATTCATCAGAGATTATTGCGAATGCACTGAAGAAGTATCTCGAGCAGCAGAATATTTTAAATCATTCGAAAACGGCAAAGAACCTGTTTCTCGTTTCCGATTACACCGAATCGTTCGAGGCCTCCGCGCGGCTCTTCTTTCACGAGGCCGTTCATCTTGAAAGGCATCCTCTTTGGAACACTTAGCCATGTATGTTTATCGCCAAGAATATAAAAATCATCATAAATAATTTCATCAATTTAGAGTTCAAAATCGAGGTACCATACGGTTGACCACACTCATTTTCATACTTCCCTTTTTATTAGTCTATACCATCTTTGCTATATATGCGGAGCGGAAAATATCTGCTTTTATTCAGGACAGATTAGGCCCAATGGAAGTTGGCTACTACGGCCTTGCGCAATCTGTTGCCGACCTGATGAAGTTGATTCAAAAAGAGGATATCGTACCATCTAAGGCAGATTCGCCGTTGTTCAAAATTGCGCCTATACTTATTTTCACAACAGTCTTCGCTGGCTTTGCCGTGTTGCCGTTAAGTCCTGGATGGGGTGGATCACCTATTGGGAGTGGAATCTTTTTTCTGCTTGCCATTGTCTCGTTGGATGTGATTGGAATTGTAATAGCCGGCTGGAGCTCCAACAACAAATACAGCATGCTCGGAACGATGCGTTCTGCAGCTCAACTTGTTTCCTATGAGGTGCCACTGGGCTTGTCGGTAGTATGTGTATGTATGGTTTGTCAAACACTCGACCTTCAGGAAATCTCAAAGCAACAAAGTGTTTTTAATGAGAGTCCTGAATATCTTTTTGGAATAAGGTCACTTGGTATAGACGTGCACACAACTGGCGGGATACTGATGTGGAATGTTTTTAGAATGCCATCGCTCTGGTTTGCATGGATCATCTTTTTCATCGCTTCCCTTGCTGAAAGCAATCGCGCTCCATTTGATCTGCCTGAAGCTGAATCGGAACTAGTAGCGGGATTTCAGACGGAATACAGTGGATTCAGGTGGGCGGTATTAATGTTAGCGGAATATGGAATGATGCTTTTAGTGAGTATATTGGGTGCGGTTTTATTTTTTGGAAGCTGGACAACACCCCTTCCGAATATCGCTGGGTTTAAGCTCGCCGACTGGACGAGCGGGCAGCCCGGCACGTTGGCTTCGACCCTTTGGGGAATGTTCTGGCTGGTGAGTAAAGCGTTGACCCTTGTGTCAATGCAGATGTGGGTACGATGGACATTTCCCCGTCTCAGAGTTGACCAATTAATGAATTTATCCTGGAAATACCTTACACCTCTTGCACTGGTGCTGGTGATTGTTATCGGATTTTGGAAATTAATTTTTAGCTGATCACGTGAAAAACATTTTTTGGGTTTTGCTTGCCTGGTCTGTCATAACTTCTGGTTATACACAGGCGCAGAATCAAATCGACAGTTTAGAGAAGGTATTATTAAATGAGCTGCCCGACACCGCGCGGGTCAGAACATTAATTGCATTGTCATCCGGCAATCAATACGTTGATTTCGCGCGAAGCAGAGAATACACTGAGCAGGCGCTTGCGCTTGCAGAAAAACTGGGAGACCCTGCAACCAAAGTGCGGGCCTACCAGAATGAAGCCTTCCTACTTAACAGTGGCGGGGATCATAGCGGAGCCTTACGTTACGATAACCTTTCGTTGGAAATAGATATTGCCCGAAAAGACAGCCTGCATATTTCACGCGACTATAATAACATAGGAAATGACTACTATGATCTTGGTGAGTATGATGATGCTTTTTTCTATTTCACCCAGTCACATCGCATTGCTACAGCGATTAAAAACCCATTGCGCACTCTTATTGCGCTCCATAACGTGGGTAGGGTTTACAAGGAAATGGGGCAATACGAGCGTGCACTGGAGCATCTTGGACTAGCCAAAAAAATGAGCGAACAAAATGCGGATGAACCGGGCATTGCATACGCTTACGATGAGATCGGCGATATTCAGCTTCGTAAAATGGCTTTTGATTCTGCGCAAAGAACATTGTTACGAGCCTTAAGCGTAGCACGCGCGACAGATGAGAAAGTGTTGCATCCGAGGATATATGCAAAATTAGCAACTGTTTCGTTTTTGAAAGGAAACTTTGCAACCGCGCTTACTTATTACGACACTGCCTATTCGCTTCACGAAGTAACGAAGAATCGGTTTGGCATGGCCGAAGTGGAGTTGGGACGTGGGATTGTTTTGAATAAACAAGGCCGTCCCGATGAAGCTTTGAAAAAAATTGAGAATAGCCTGGCCGTTGCAAAAGAACTTAAGGCGCGGGTATTGGAGATTAAATGCTATAACCAACTTTCTCAGTTCTGGGAAATGAAGTCTGACTTTAAAAAATCGCTGTTTTATTTTAAACAGTATAAACAGTTGGAGGATACATTATTCAGTCATGAGATTCAGGCAAAACTTCTTCATGATCATTTGAGACATGAAACTGCCTCACGCGATACTCGCATTGCTGTGCTAAGCGAACAGCAGGTAATGCAGAAAGGCGAATTGAAAAAACAAGAGTTTGTCCGGAACATTCTGGTTGTGGTGATGGCCCTTAGTGTTATCCTGCTGGCAACCGTGTATCGCAGCGGAAGACGCAGACGTCAAATAAATACACTTCTCTTGCAACATCAGGAGGAGATGGAAAAGAGAAGTGAAGAACTAGAACGCCTCAATCAGGTTAAAGACAAATTCTTCAGTATAATTTCTCACGATCTGCGCTCACCAATTAACGCGCTGGCAGGACTTCTCGACCTGCTGGATAAGGGAGCGTTGACCACTGAAGAGCTGCCCAAGCATATCAGGGAATTAAAGGTTCGTTTTAATCACACGCGAACGCTACTCAATAACCTTCTCGACTGGACTTTGCTTCAAATGGATAAACTCAATCTGCAGGCAGCAAAGATTGATATTTTTCACATTGTAGAAGAGAACATTCAACTGCTCATATCTGTTCAAAGCAAAGACATCCGCCTTATAAACGAAGTCCCTCCCAACGCCATTGGATTTGCGGACTCCAACACGATAAACCTTGTCATTCGTAATTTGATGACAAACTCTATAAAATTCACAAATGATGGTGGTATCGTAAAGATCAGCGGCCAGGAAAAACCATCCGAATGGCTGATATCCGTAGCCGACAACGGTGTCGGTATGCCCAATGAGGTGCTCAAGATGCTATTTGATAAGACAGCCCCTTATACTACGCGTGGCACCGCCAACGAAAAGGGAACTGGTCTCGGGCTCATTCTTTGTAAGGAGTTTGTAGAAAAAAACGGAGGCAAGATTTGGGTAGAGAGCGAGGAGGGAAAGGGGAGCACATTCCACTTCACCTTGCCTAAGGCGTAACCAGGAAATTAAAACTGGTTTGAATGTATTGCCAAGCCCTTATCTTTGCGCTGGTTATGCAGGCTCAAAACACTTCATACTGGAAAAATATCACTCAGGCAACGCAATCCCTGTTGCAGGGGTTGAGGATAACCTTCCGTCATTTTGTGGCGGCAAGGCACACCCAACCCGTCGTAGAAATCAATCAGCCTGGTTATTTTCACGACCGGACGGGAATAGCCACAATTCAATATCCTTATGAGATGCAACCTGTACCCGACACGGGCCGGTACAGGCTGCACAATGAAATCGATGATTGCATTGTTTGTGACAAATGCGCTAAAGTCTGTCCCGTTGATTGCATCGACATAGAGCCCATCCGGGCAACGGAAGAGATTGGAAAAACATCCGACGGCACCTCAAAAAGGATTTATGCTGCGCGATTTGACATTGACATGGGAAAGTGCTGCTTTTGCGGCTTGTGCACAACCGTGTGCCCGACAGAGTGTCTTACGATGACGAAGGTCTACGACTTCAGTGTTACCGATATGAGGGAACATAATTTTGAATTTGGCGAGATGAGTCCGGGGGAGATTCAAGAGAAGAAAAAACAATTGGAAGAATATCAAACTGCACGGATGGCGGCGACACCCCCTGCCAGCGGAGAGAATCAACAACCTTCTAAACCTGCTGATAATCCTGAAGTACCCAAGCCCGTCAAACCCGTGTTTAAGCCGAGGATGAAACCACCCGGCACTCCACCCGTATGATGCTGTCCACCATTGCGTTTTACTTCTTCATAGCAATCGCGGCAATTTCCGCCATCTCCATGTTGTTTGTTCGCAACGTTTTCCATGGTGCATTGATGCTTATCGCTGTGTTGTTGGCAATTGCCGGCATCTACGTGTTGGCGCTTGCAGAAATAATTGCAGTAACTCAGATATTAGTGTACGCCGGCGGAATACTTGTCGTCATCATCTTTGGAATTATGCTCACCACGCGCATCTCCGGTAAGCCCCTCGTGGTGGCTAACGGTAATGTGATTCCAGGGGCATTGGTAGGGCTTTGCTTTTTTGTAATTATGGTGTACCTGCTTGCGAAAGAAAACTTTACACAACATCCGGAAATGAGACCGCCAACGATGCGCGAGTTCGGAATTGGCCTGCTTTCGGATTATGTATTACCATTTGAGATCGTTGGGATTATCCTTTTAGTATCTCTTGTCGGCGCTGCTGTTGTTGCAACCAATGCCCCATCAAAAAAGATCTGATGTTTCCGACTTCACACCTTATTTATCTTGGCGCGCTTTTGTTCTCGATAGGTGTAACTATCGTCATTGTCAAAAGAAATATGATTGTTATCCTGCTCGGCATTGAATTAATGCTGAATGCGTCCGTATTAAATCTTGTTGCCTTTAACCAACAGCATTCCAATACAATCGATGGGCACATGTTTGGACTATTTGTGATCGTTATTGCAGTGTGTGAAGCCGCTGTGGGACTTGCAATAATCATCCAGGTCTACAGGTACTACCAGACCTCTGTTCCGGAAGACATCAATGAATTAAGTGAGTCCCGGTGAATTACGCAGGTTCGTTTTCCTCGACGTTCATCTCTACCGCTTTCAGCATGGCCGTCATGTTGCCACTGTTCTCTTTTATTGTTTCATTTTTAGTTGCTGAAAAGTATTCCTGGGCCGTACCATTTCTCTCATCTGTTTTACTCTTGTTGAGCACATCATGCGCTGCTGTTGTGATGTTCAACGTTTGGAACGCAGGGCCAATCGCTTTAACCTGGCATTGGTTTAATATCGGTGCCTTGAATTTTACTGTAGGCATCTTACTGGATAACATATCCCTTATGATGCTTCTTCTAGTAACGCTCATCTCGTTTTTAGTCCACCTCTATTCTACTGGCTATATGGCGGGCGATAGCGATCTCCGTCGTTATTTTGGCATGCTTGGTTTCTTCACCTTCGCCATGTTGGGTGTCGTTGTTTCCGGCGATCTGCTTTTAACATTTATCTTTTGGGAGCTCGTCGGCTTTTCTTCGTACATGCTTATTGGACATTGGCACGAGCGACCCGAAGCGGCCGACGCCGCCAAACGCGCTTTCATTTTTAACCGTTTTGCGGATGTCGGATTTCTTATAGCATTGATGATCGTGTGGACGGATTACGGCACGTTCGAGATATCGAAGATGGCGCTGACTTCTCCACATGCAGCAACCTGGAACACAATCGCAGCCCTGGGAATATTCTGCGCCGTGGCAGGTAAATCTGCACAGTTTCCATTTTTTACGTGGCTTCCCAAAGCGATGGAGGGTCCCACGCCCGTCTCAGCGCTGATCCATGCAGCAACCATGGTGGCCGCCGGTGTTTTTTTAATGGCGCGGATGTTTTTTCTTTTTACCCCACTGGCGCTTGACGTGGTAGTCATTACTGGCGCTGTAACAGCACTATCCGGAGCATTGGCGGCGCTCACGCAAAATGATATTAAACGCATTCTCGCCTACTCAACGATCTCTCAACTGGGGCTTATGATAATGGTTATCGGCGCCGGAAGTACCGCAGCCGCAATGCTTCATTTATTTACGCATGCATTTTTCAAAGCCGGCCTATTTCTGTGTGCAGGCGCGGTGATACACGCATTGCATCAGGCACAGCACCAATTACACACGTCCTTCGACGTGCAGGATATTAGAAATCTGGGAGGTTTGCGCAAAACTCTTCCATTCACTTTTATAGTTTGCGCGATCTGTGCGTGCGCTCTCGCGGGCCTGCCGTTCTTCAGTGGATTTGCTTCAAAGGAAGCAATCCTCGATGTAATGATCGGTTGGAAGGGAAATGATCTTTCCTGGAGATGGCTTATTCTATTTTCCACATTTGCAGTTTCCTTCGTTACCGTGCTCTACGTCTTTAGGATGATGTGGCTAATCTTTTTCGGTGAAAAGCGCACTGTCAGCTCTATTCACGTTGTGGAAGTACCTCCCGTTATGCGTGCACCAATGGCATTGCTTGCGTGTGCATCTTTATGGATCCTGGTTTCTGTGGATCCGTTTAACTACAGAGGATGGCTTCACATTGGCCTGCACAGCGGAGAATTTTTCCATTCGTCTTTTCTAGCACCCATTTCTGCTGCATGGGTACTGGCGGCGTTCGGAATAGCGTTTTATACAAGAAACAAAACTTTGACGTCTCCGCTCCTGCATCGCGGATATTACGCGGACGAGGTCATTCACTTTCTAGTTGAAAGGCCCATGCTGCAACTTTCGACCATCACTGCCCTCGCAGATAAAAAATGGATTGATGGTGTGCTACATTTCACTGCCTACATTCAAATGATCGTTGCTCATGTTATCGGGTGGGCGGATGCGGCACTAATCGATGGAACAGTAAACGGCATTGCCTGGATAACAAAACGCGTGGGGTCTGTGACGCGGTCATTTCAAGGTGGGAAAATTCAGCTTTATATTTTCTGGGCGGCCTTGTCAATCATTATTTTCATAATTTGGACACTGCTTTAATCCCTGAACGGAAAGCTTAATATTCAGCGTATAAATGCAGGAAATTGTACTGTCTCTTTTGCTTTTCACACCGCTTCTTGCTGCTGTCACCGGTTTATTTATTCCGTTGTCGTCCGTTTCTCTTTTCAGGTACCTCGCATTGACAGCCAGTTTGATTCAGGTGGGACTGCTAATCCTGATCCTGGTAAACTACCAATCAGCAGTCGGACTTCAATTTGTTGAGCAGCAACCCTGGATCACTCTGCACCTTGGTTCTTGGGGGACGTTGCAGGCCCAATATTTTTTGGGAGTAGACGGACTTAGTTTGCCGCTGGTAATTCTGTCGGTCGTAGTAATGCTCGTCGCCACAATTTCTTCATGGACCATCAGCAAGAACGTCAAAGCTTACTTTGTGCTGCTGCTCATCCTCAACGCTGCTATTATTGGCAGCTTCACCGCACTGGACTTTCTTCTATTCTACCTATTCTTTGAATTTATGTTGTTGCCCATGTTCTTTCTCATTGCTTTGTGGGGAGGACCAAGAAGAGAATACGCATCAATTAAATTCTTCTTATACACTCTGGTGGGTTCAATCTTTATCCTCATTGCAATGATTGGACTTTACCTTTCCGTTCATGATCCTTCATCGTCTGGCAACCTGGTTCACAGCTTCAATATGCTGTACATGACCGATCCATCGAATTTTATTTCAGGTACTATTCTTGACCCCCATATGCCCCGACAGCTTGGATGGTTCACCGCGCGTCAATGGGGATTTTTGTTGCTGTTCTTCGGTTTCGCCATCAAGCTTCCGATGGTTCCCCTTCACACGTGGTTGCCCGATGCACACGTGGAGGCGCCAACGCCCGTATCAGTTATTCTTGCGGCGTTGCTTTTAAAAATTGGTGGTTATGGGCTGATCCGAATTGCATTTCCCGTTTTTCCAGACGCCGCCATGCACTTTGGTTCATTCGTTGGCTGGATGGGTGTGATTTCTATACTTTATGGCGGATTGAATGCAATGGCCAGTAAAGACCTGAAAAAGCTTATCGCATATTCATCGATTTCCCATATGGGTTTTGTGCTGCTTGGCATTGCGTCGGTAACTACAGAAGGGGCCGCGGGTGCGATTTTTCAGATGTTTAGTCACGGAATTATTTCTGCAATGCTGTTCCTGCTCGCCGGTGTATTGTATGACCGAACAAACGACCGGATGATTGGCAATTATTCCGGATTGTACCGCAAAATGCCCGTTTACACAACGGTAGTCCTAATCGCATTCTTCGGTTCGATGGGGCTGCCAGGATTTTCAGGTTTTATCGGAGAGATCATGATCTTTCTGGGCGCATTTAAGTCGTCAAGCGTGACGGGACCCCTTCACGCATCGCTCGGCATCGCCGCCACGTTTGGGCTGGTGATCGCTGCCGCTTACTATCTTTGGACGCTGCAACGTATGTTTTTTGGGCCGTTTCATCTTAAAGTTTCCCTTCTCACCCCTGCGCTGGAAGACATCAATCGCAGGGAATACATTATGCTGATACCCTTAGTAGTTGGGACCATTGCCTTTGGAATTTATCCCCAGCCCATAATCACCATTATTGATCCTTTCGCCAGGCATTTTGCTGAATTTGTGATTAAGGCTGGGCATACGATAACTCTTAATCCTTAAAATCGTGATAACGCTGACGGATAAGTTAGAGTCGATCACGATGAGCTTCTCTCACTTCCTTCCGGAAGCCTGGCTTGCGCTGGGTATTTTAATTCTGACGCTGGCGGGTTTGCTAATAAGCAATAAGTCATTCCTCGCGTTTCTCGCCGCTACATTTTTTTCAACATCATTACTTATCCTAGTGTTGAACTGGCCGTCGCAGGAACCTGTTTCAATCTTTAACAACATGCTGAGGACCGATGGTTTTTCCAGCTACCTAAAAATTATCTTTGACATCTCAGCGATAATCACGGTGTGGATGACGTGGCGCGATAGATTTCTGACCCGTCGTCTTTCAGAGTACTTTGCCCTATTGCTATCGGTAGTGCTAGGCGCCCACTTATTGGTGATGAGCATTAATTTCCTGATGATATTTATATCACTCGAGATGATTTCTCTCGGCTCTTATGTGCTAGCTGGATTTTCATTTTCGAAACGCGGTGCGGAGGGCAGTTTTAAATATTTCTTATTCGGTTCCGTCGCCTCTGCCATTATGCTTTATGGTTTTACCATGATCTATGGATTAACCGGGCAACTTGATTTCATGTCACAGGATTTTGCAACTCATTTCGTGAACAATAAGTCAGCCCTTTTATTCATTTCATCCTTAATGGCTCTGGCGGGATTTCTTTACAAGATTTCTGCCGCCCCGTTTCATCCCTGGGCACCGGACGTATATGAGGCTGCTCCAATGCCCGTCGTAGCATTTTTTTCCGTTGTCCCTAAACTGGCTGGTATCGGCATTCTGACAAAATTTACTTTGGTGATGGGGAGCGGTGGACAGCCATTTTACGACTGGCAGAGTATCATCGCGCTCATCGCGATACTGAGCATTTCGATCGGTAATTTCTCTGCCCTGTGGCAAACAAAACCGAAAAGGCTGATGGCGTACTCTTCAATTGCGCAAACGGGATTTTTATTAGTTGGACTTTCGAGTTTTCTGGAGCATGGCATTCAGTTCATGTTGTTCTATGCCGCCATTTACATGATTGTTAACTTTTTAGTTTTCATCTATCTGCAATATTTTGAATCACTCGGTTTTGACTCATTGGAAACGTTTTCGGGAGTAGCAAAGACAGCAGTGGTTCCCGTTGTTTTTCTTCTGATAGGACTCATTGCGCTCACCGGTCTTCCTCCCACTGCAGGCTTCACTTCTAAATTTTTTGTTTTTTCCGCACTTTGGGAATCTTATGAGCTAACCGGTAACAGTTTGTTGTTGTGGCTGCTGGTATTCGGACTGCTAAATACCGTCATTTCGCTGTTTTATTACATCAGAATCCCCTATTATGCCTTTATCAGGGCGGGTTCGGTAAAAGTGCAAACAAATATTTTTGTCGCAGAAAATCTTTTTGGTCTTGTATTAGTTGTACTGATACTAATACTATTCTTCAACCCCGGTTTGTTGATGGGATGGATTAATAAAATTAACTTTGTACTCTGATTCATTCACGGTTGATGTTCACATTTGACGTTAATGTGTCGGGCACGAAGCGAATCACTAAACTTAGATAGCCCATGAGCGACCAGATCCTTCATGAATGTGGAATCGCCTTGATCCGCCTTCGAAAGCCTCTCTCGTATTACATTGAAAAGTACGGTCCGATGTATGCCGTCAATAAGATGTACATTCTTATGGAGAAGCAACATAATCGCGGACAGGACGGCGCAGGGATAGCCAATATCAAAATCGACGTAGAATCCGGGCATCGATATATCAGCCGGTATCGTTCAATTAAACCGCAGCCGGTAGCCCACCTTTTCAAAAAGATTGGGAAAAAATATCAGAAGGCCTTAAAAAGCGGCAAAGAAAAATTCAAGAATGAAAGATGGCTTAAGGAGAATGTCGCATTCTCCGGCGAGCTGTGGCTTGGGCACCTTCGCTATGGAACACATGGCTTCAACAGTATTGAAAATGTCCATCCTTTTCTTCGTCAGAATAATTGGCGGAGCCGTAACCTGGTAATGGCGGGAAACTTCAACATGACAAATGTTGATGAATTATTTGACCTGCTCGTAGATCTCGGACAGCATCCTAAGGAGAAAGTGGATACCGTTACGGTGATGGAAAAGATCGGTCACTTCCTTGACGAAGAAGTAGAGGCCTTATTTCAGAAATACAAAGACAAGTTTTCAAACCGCGAAGTGTCTGAAATCATCGAGAATGAATTAAATATACCGCGCATGTTGCGGCGGGCATGTAAAGATTTCGATGGCGGATACACGATGGCAGGTTTGACTGGGTCAGGATCTGCATTTGTGGTGCGGGATCCGAATGGTATAAGACCAGCGTACTTTTATGCAAACGATGAGGTGGTCGTCGTTGCGTCGGAGAAGCCCGCTATTAAAACGGCGTTCAACATCGAATACAACCAGATAGAAGAGATTAAACCAGGTCATGCGCTTGTTATCGAAAAGAATGGTGATTTCGCGCAGCACGTGATTATTCGCGCGGAAGAAAAAAAGTCATGCAGTTTCGAACGCATTTACTTTTCTCGCGGCAACGATCCGGATATTTATAAGGAAAGAAAGCAGCTTGGACGTTTGCTGGTGCCTCAAGTATTGCGTGCAATAAATTTTGATATCAAGAACACTGTATTCTCATATATTCCCAATACTGCTGAGACCGCCTTTTATGGGCTGATGGCTGGTATTGAAGACTATCTGATCAATAAGCAAAAAGATATTATAATTGATCAAAAGCCATCTGTTGATTCTCTCGAAGACATACTTTCGTTCCGGCCGCGGATCGAAAAGCTTGTGTTAAAAGATGTTAAGCTCCGCACCTTTATCACCGATGCCGCACACCGCGATGAGATGGTGGCACACGTGTATGATACCACATACGAGGTAATAAGGAAGGGACAGGATACGCTGGTAGTGGTTGACGATTCTATCGTGCGCGGCACAACGCTTGAGAAGAGTATTCTGAAGATGCTTGATAGGCTGCAGCCGAAAAAGATCGTTGTCGTTTCGTCGGCGCCACAAATCCGTTTTCCAGATTGTTATGGTATTGACATGAGTCGTATGGGGGACTTTGTCGCTTTCCGCGCGATGATCGCCCTGCTGAAGGATGAAGGGAAAGATTACCTGCTTGGTGAGGCTTATGAGAAGGCGCTTCGCGCAAGAGGCAATC
The DNA here is from genome assembly GCA_037720155.1 of Chryseolinea sp. Taxonomy (GTDB): domain Bacteria; phylum Bacteroidota; class Bacteroidia; order Cytophagales; family Cyclobacteriaceae; genus Chryseolinea. The sequence goes on from JBBJMI010000004.1 coordinate 306,752, forward strand.
AGGTGCAGCTGAATTATGTGAAAATGCTGTATGAACAATTCACAGATGCTCAGATATCTGCTAAAATATCAGAGATCGTAAAGCCCGCTGATATGAAGGCAGAAGTAGAGGTCGTATTTCAGACCGTTGATAACTTGCACAAAGCAATTCCGCACCACACCGGTGATTGGTATTTCACTGGCAATTATCCAACACCCGGGGGCATGAAAGTAGTAAACCGCTCGTATGTTAACTACATGGAAGGCAAACTCGTCAGGGCCTACTAGCCTAGACTAGACGCTGCACAAAAGAACGCACAGCGCGAGTCATCAGACTTGTGCTCACCACGTAGCAGTCTTCAGACTGCATCCCACGTCGCGAACCGCGATTTTTAATCAAATCGCGGACTAACGCGACCTCAAATCATTCATTCACCAAACTATTTTACGGTGAATAATATTTGCTAATTTGGTAAGACTTAACCTTCAAGGCGATGAACTTTTGGCTGATGAAAACCGAGCCCTCTACATTCTCATGGGATGACTTAGTGCGGGATAAAAAAACTGGTTGGGATGGCGTGCGTAATTTTCAGGCACGCAACAATCTTAAAGCGATGAAAAAAGGCGACCAGGCCTTTATCTATCATAGCAATGATGACAAAGCCATTGTTGGCATCGCAAAGATTACGAAGGAAGGATTCCCGGATCCAAAAGACGACGAGTGGACTGCTGTCGAAATTGCCCCCGTTCGAAAACTTAAAAACCCAATAACACTTGCACAAATTAAGGGCGACAAACGTTTAGCAAATATGGTTCTTGTAAAGGCTTCGAGGCTATCTGTCCAGCCCGTGAGATCAGAGGAATTTGATCAAATCATTTCCCTAAGCGAGGACGATCAGACCTAACTTACCACGCTGGTCACAAAATTGCAGCGTATGGCTTATACTTAATAGCAAATGCAGAATATTAACGTGAACATTTTAAGTCGGTGTTGCTCCCTCACTATTATTGCTGCCTGCATGGCGACGATGCTCCTGACTTCTGCGGCTGTCGCGCAGGAAGCTGTCAGGGTCACCCAGCCACGCCGTTATGAAAAACTACAGAAAGGTTCTGATGAAGCGTTTCAGATACTTTCGCTGAAGGAAAAGGGCCTTGCCCTGTTCCGGGAAATGAGCAAATACAAAAATTCCAATAAGCTTTGGGAGTTGATTTTTCTAGACTCCGCCTTACAGGTTAGAAAAGAAATAGAAGTAGAGATTAAAGACCGCAATAAATTTCTCGGATACGAGATAACGCCCGAGCACCTTTTCTTTCTGTTCCGAACCGGCGAGACTACAAAAAATGATTTTGAGTTGATCGACATTGACCTCAATGGTGTCGAGGTCGGGAGGTATCAATTTAAACCTGATCTTGATTTCAAGCTTACGCATTTTACCAAGGCAGGGGATAATTTCATTTTCGGGGGTTATGTAAACAATGAGCCGGCCGTTGTTCTCTTCGAGCTGCCTGACAACAGGATACGTGTGATCCCTGGCTTCTTCCAAAAAGACACGGAGTTAGTCGACCTTCGAACCAATCAGAATCAGACCTTCAACACCGTACTCATTGACCGCGGACCAAAAGATATCCGAAAACTTATCTTCCGGACTTTTGATGAAAATGGAAAGCAACTGCTCGAGGACGTCGTCCCCATAGAAGAACAGAAGTTTTTGCAAACAGGGATCACCAGCACCCTTGAGCGAGAGGATCTTGCCGTAGTGGGCACGTGGGGACTGCGCAATTCAAAACAATCGATCGGATTCTATTTTATGCCAATTGATCCATTCAATGAGCAAAAGATAAAGTATGTAGACTTTGGTCAGTTAGGACATTTTCTAGATCACTTAAATCCCAAACGAGCTGAACGGGTCAAGGCGAATTCCGCGAGTGACGCAACGGCTGGACGAATTCCCAATTTCACTTCCTACGTAATGCCCTATAAAGTGATGGAATACAAAGAAGGATTTCTATTACTCGCCGAATTATACAGTCCGGAATTAAGTATGAGTCCCAATTATTCCAATCCCTATTATTATAATCCATACTACAACTATGGATTGTATTCTTCACCCTATTATTACCCGGGGATGAGCAGAATGTATAGACCGTACTCGTATGGAAATAACATGAAAACAGTTGACGAAATAAAGGCAAATCAGTCGGTGGTCCTATCGTTTAATGCCAAAGGCGACCTGAACTGGGATCAAAGTTTTAAAATAGAGGATGTGAAGATGCCGGGGGTGGATCAGGCATCTGACTTCTTTGTAAGGGATAATGAGGTATTTTTTATGTACAAGAAAGCGTCAGACCTAAAGCTTAAAAGCATCCTGCTGAAAGACAATAAGATTACTGAGGCTACCGAAAAGATCCGCACCCCCGATACCGAAGATGTAATCCGTGCGGAGAAGGAGTTCGATGGCGGCATCAGACAGTGGGTTGGCAGTACCTTTTTCGTGTGGGGATACCACACAATTCGCAATGCAGGCAAGGACGATAAGGTTCGGGACGTTTTTTACATCAATAAAGTGGTGGTCGATTAATTTAAGCATTGGTTTACTGCTGCCGTGCTGTCTGACAGCAACAGCCCAGCAGGTTTTGCAGACCAATCGTTTTGAAACTCCGATCACACGTGACGAAGGCGCCTTTGATGTAATCCCCTCAAATGAGGACGGGATCTTTCTGTTCCGCCGGGTTTTTAACAACGACGCAGACCATATCCAACTTATTAAGCTGGACACCGGGTTTCATGAAAAATGGACTGGTTTTCTGCCGATCGATAAAAAGTCTGTGCTCCTGGCCAAAAGCATTGACCGTCAAAGACTGTTCTTTCTTTTGCGCAGGCAGGATCAATCATCAAAAAACAACTTTGAACTTTTCGCGATTGAGAACGCAACCGGGAATTTTTTAAAGTATGATGTACGAAATTTTATACCATATACACCCACTGAATTTCAGGTAACTGAGAAGGCGGCAATCATGGGTGGGTACTACAACCAGGTGCCAGTTGTTCTATACTTTTCCTTTCAAACCCAACGGTCCAAGATCCTTCCCGGCCTGTTAAATGAAAATGGTGACCTCACTCAATTGAAAATCTATCCCGACGGCACTTTTGATGTATTGATCAGCGCACGAAACTTTAGGGGCCAGCAAACAATCTGGATCAAAAATTATGACTCAGAAGGTGATCTGCAACGAAATTTCGCACTTGAACCTGAAGGAAATAAACATCTTATTTTTGCTCGGTCCATGAAAACGTCGAACAATATGGAGATTGTTGCCGGAGTGTTTGGTGGAAGGACATCGCTATATTCTCGCGGACTTTTTCTGGCCAGCATCGACCCCGCTGGTGCGCAGCAACTTCGCTATTACAACTACGGTGATTTGGAAAACTTCTTCAAATACATGCGTGCCAAGAGAGAAGCACGTGTAAAAGAACGCCTCGAACGAAGAAAGATAAAAGGCAAGCGGCTTCGCTTTAACTACCAGTTTCTTGTCCATGAGATCGTTCCTTATAAAAATCAATACGTATTGCTCGGCGAGGCATTTTATCCGAAGTACATCCAGGTTGATCGGTCGTCTGGGGGATTTTTTTTATCCAACGGCGGACGGCAGTCGATCACACGAGACGGCCGGATCTTCGATGGCTATCACTATACCCATGCGGTGGTCATGGGCTTCGATCTCAACGGCAAGCTGTTATGGGATAACAGTTTTGAAATTAACGATGTAAAAACATTTACATTGGAGCAGTTTGTTAAACTTCAGGTCCAGGATGACCGAATCGCACTTCTTTACTTGTATGAGAATGAATTGCGCACCAAGATCATTCAAAATAATGAAGTTTTAGAGGGCAAGACGTTTGAATCGATTAAAACATCCTTTGAGAAAGATGTGATTAAAAAGGAGCAAACGGACCTTAACAGACTGGAATATTGGTACGACGATTTCTTTTTTGCCTTCGGCGTTCAGGATATCAATAATCCTGTTACGGGAAGAAGGCGCGTGTTCTTTATAAATAAGATAACCTGTCAATAGTTTTTTTTGTCTGCCATAATTAACAACGCCGAGTATGCAACCTTACAACAGCTTTCCATTTTACTTCGTCATCGTTTTGATGCTTTTCGCGATGACCATAAAAGTTGATGCGCAACCTTCATCCCAACCTTTGCGACTCGCCGTGGCTGGGACTTCGCATGGTCATGTGGGTTGGATCCTCGGCAGAAAGAACAAGACAGATGTAAAGCTCGTTGGCATTTATGAACCAGATCGTGCACTAGCTGAGCGGCAGGCTAAACAATATGGCCTCGCTGTTGACTTGTTCTACACGGATCTGAACAAAATGCTCGATGTCGTTAAACCCCAAGCGGTAGTTGCATTTGGTTCCATTTTCCAACATGAAGCGGCTGTTGTGGCCTGTGCTCCGAGAGGCATTCATGTGATGGTAGAGAAACCCCTTGCCACAACAATTGAACAGGTTTTAAAAATGGAGGCGCTCGCGAAAAAGCACAATATTCATTTGCTCACCAACTATGAAACATCCTGGTACCCAACGACAGAAAAAACGTATAGGCTCGTCAACGACAGCAATTATGTTGGAAAAATAAGAAAGGTGGTAATTCATGACGGCCACCAGGGGCCAAAAGAAATTGGCGTTGGTAAAGAGTTCCTTGACTGGTTAACCGACCCCATCCAAAACGGTGGTGGTGCGCTGGTTGACTTTGGGTGCTATGGAGCAAACATAATGACTTATCTAATGCGCGGGGAAAATCCTGTATCTGTGACCGCTGTTACACAACAATTTAAACCTGACGTGTATCCCAAAGTTGATGATGAGGCGACAATAATCGTCTCTTATCCTTCAGCACAGTGTATCATACAGGCCTCCTGGAATTGGCCGTTTGGCCGAAAGGATATGGAAGTTTATGGCGTAACCGGCTATATCGTTGCGGACAATAGCACCACGCTTCACTTGCGGAATGGCACAATGAAAAACGCGGTTACAAAAGAAGTGACGCCGGAAGACGTTGATGTCTATCAAGATCCTTTTTCGTATTTCGCTGACGTGGTTCATGGAAAGATAAAAGTTCCGAAAAATGGATTGTATTCATTGGAAAACAACGTGACGGTTGTACGCATATTGGACGCGGCAAAGGAATCGGCGAAGAGCGGTAAAACTGTTATGCTGAAGTGATTGGTTGAAGAGCGCAGCCGCAGAGTCCCCGAAGCAGAGACACTGCGGGAAACTGCACTCTCCGCAGAGTCGCTTGTCTCAAGGACTTTGCGGGAGCCTGGTGAGCGTCGTTCAAGGTCTGAACTTACCTAGCACTTCTCTTATAATCGTCTGTTGCAATTTCACCGGTTCGCTGGTTGGTAAGTTGTGCGCTACCCCTTCAAAAATGAAAAGCCTCTTGCTTTCTGCCTTCACGGCGTTATAATATTCCGTCGTTAATTTGGTAGAGGTTTGGATATCTTTGCTGCCCGCGAAAAAGTAAACGGGACAATCCAATGAAGGTGCCAGCTCAAACAAATTCATGGCCGACGCTTCATTGAAAAGATTCAACCATTTGTCAGACCAGGAAACGACCATCGCCTTCGCTGGTATCTTTCCACCCATATAGTTGTTTATCCATTTCCGATGAAAATAAAGTTGTTCTCCATTTTCAAAGGGAATACGAACTCCCGCTAATTCCGACAGTGCCAATTTGTTATTCCCGGCGCTGGCTTTCCCACGTAACCATTCCAGCGCGGCGGCCTCGCTCCTGCGCTGGTCAATCATAGGGCAAATTGCTATGCACCCCTTAAGTAAATTTGGCCGACGGGCCGCGATCAACAATCCAAGAAATCCGCCCCATGAATGACCCATCAGATAAATTTTCTCCTGAGCGTATTTCGCGCGCAGGTAATTAATGACTTCAATCACATCTTCTTCCATGATGGCCACTGAAAGGGGCTGAGGAGATTTGTTGAGCGCAGCAGTTTTGCCACTTTCCCGTTGGTCCCACTGTACCACCAAAAAATTCTTTTGCAGTTGGTCCGTGAATTTTTGAGAGTAGCCCATCACCGAGTTACCTGGGCCACCATGCAGAAATAGTAATACGGGGTTTGTAGCGCTACTTCCCTTGATGCTTATCCACTGATTGATTTCACCGATTGGAATGGCGAACGTCGTGTCGACAGGTTGTTGCGCGTGTAAGGACAATGCATGAAGCAGTGGCGCTAAAAAGACGACGGCTTTGATTAAAACTATCTGCATCAACCCTGGATTAAACGTCGTGAAACTATGAATTTATGGGGAAATTGAGATCGCGCAGTCAGAAATGGTTTTGTGTCCTGGGGGCGTTCGCTGATAAGTTTTAGAGCCCGACGTGATCGCCACTAAAACGCTTTTTGCAACTGGAGAACTGGCAAAGGCTCTCGATTATGGAACCAGGGTGACCAATTCGGGGGAAACTATCAGCAAATCTTTCAGTCGAATCGTTATATTTGCGCCCGCGCCATGCAGAAGAAACTCATCCTGGATTCTGACCTCCTTGACCTCACCATCAGCCGCCTTTGTCAGCAATTAATTGAAAATCACAACGATTTCCAGGATACCGTGATCATGGGAATGCAACCGCGCGGGATTTTTCTCGCAGAGATCATTCACGAAAAGCTGAAAAAAGAAACAAAAAAAGATATCCCGCTGGGCTACCTTGACTCTACATTTTACCGGGATGACTTTAGAAGACGGCAAATCCCAGCGAAGGCCAACGAAACCCGTGTTCCATTTATAATAGAAGGTAAAAAGGTCGTGCTCGTCGATGATGTGTTGTTTTCAGGTCGCACCATCCGTGCTGCAATGGATGCCATGATCGCCTTTGGCCGGCCGGCGACAGTTGAGTTGCTCGTGCTGATAGACCGCAGGCGAAACCGTGAGCTTCCAATCTCTGCAGATTATGTCGGAAAAGCAGTGAACACACTGGCCTCCCAGCGTGTGCTTGTTGAGCTCGAAGCGCAAGGTCATAAACAAAACAAAATCTGGTTGATCAACAAGGATTAGGTCTATGTCAAAACTCAGTCAAAAACACTTGCTTGGCATCAAAGACATCACAAAAGAAGATATTGAGCTCATTTTTGAAACTGCAGATAATTTTAAGGAGGTAATCAACCGGCCAATCAAAAAGGTACCCTCCCTTCGCGATGTGACAATCGCAAATGTATTCTTTGAAAATTCCACACGCACGCGTCTGTCTTTTGAGCTGGCGCAGAAGAGGTTGTCTGCGGACGTGATAAATTTTTCGGCATCAAATAGTTCCGTTAAGAAGGGTGAGACCTTGCTCGATACGGTAAACAATATTCTCGCAATGAAGGTCGACATGATTGTCATGAGACATGCGAGTCCCGGTGCACCTCACTTCCTGGCAAAACATATCAAGGCCAACATTGTAAATGCTGGCGATGGTACGCATGAACATCCAACCCAGGCGTTGCTTGATGCGTTTTCAATCCGCGAGAAGCTTGGCAGTATTGCAGGAAAAAAAGTCGCAATAATCGGCGATATCCTCCATTCCCGCGTAGCATTGTCAAACATTTTTGCACTGCAAAAACTTGGTGCCAGGATTATGGTTTGCGGACCTCCAACCCTGCTGCCAAAGTTTATCAGTCAGCTGGGCGTTGAAGTGGAATTCGATGTGAAGAAGGCGCTACTCTGGTGCGATGTCGCCAACGTATTGCGGATCCAGCTGGAGCGTCAGCAGATTAAATATTTTCCCTCGCTCAGGGAGTATTCACTGTATTACGGCATAACTAAAAAGATGCTGGATGGCCTTAAAAAACAAATTGTCATCATGCATCCGGGCCCGATAAACCGCGGCGTGGAATTGAGCAGTGATGCAGCCGATTCTCAGCATTCAATCATACTAGATCAGGTCGAAAACGGCGTGGCCGTGCGTATGGCCGTCTTATATCTACTTGCCGGGAACAAATAGCGCGTTCGAGGGCAGGCACCTTCCTATATTTCGTAATTTGCCCATGAAAATCAAGAGGCATGTTTTATAATTCTATCGTTGACACCATCGGAAATACACCACTGGTGAAACTGAATAATGTGAACCGCGGTATAGCCGGGACAATTTTGGCTAAAGTAGAATATTTCAATCCCGGAAATTCCACCAAGGACCGTATGGCGCTGAAGATGATACTCGATGCAGAAAAGTCCGGAGCTTTACAGCCGGGAGGAACCATCATTGAAGGAACATCCGGAAACACAGGGATGGGATTGGCGCTGACAGCCATTGCCCGTGGCTATCGTTGCATCTTTACAATGGCAGACAAGCAGTCTCAGGAAAAAATAAATATTCTTAAGGCTGTCGGTGCAGAAGTGATTGTTTGCCCTACAAATGTATCGCCAGAAGACCCACGCTCTTATTATTCAATCGCTCGAAAGCTCAATAGAGACACTCCGAATTCCTTTTATCCAAATCAATATGACAACCTTTCCAATACCGCGGCGCACTATGAAACGACCGGGCCGGAGATATGGGAACAGACCGAGGGTAAGATTACGCATTACGTTGCAACGGTTGGGACAGGCGGCTCGATGTGCGGAACGGCAAAATATTTAAAAGAGCAAAATCCAAAGCTGATCACTGTAGGAATCGATACGTACGGTTCCGTGTTCAAGAAATATAAGGAGACTGGTTTATTTGATGAGAATGAAATTTACCCTTACCTGACTGAAGGTTTTGGCGAAGACATCCTTCCTAAGAACGTTAACTTTGACGTCATCGACCATTTCATTAAAGTTACCGATAAGGACGGAGCAATCGGTGCAAGAAGACTTTCGCGTGAAGAAGGACTGTTCGTGGGCTGGTCGAGTGGATCGGCTATTCATGGAGCATTGGAATACGCACGGGAGTTCCTTCACAAAGACGACATGATGGTAATATTGCTACCCGACCACGGTACGCGTTACCTGGCAAAGGTATACAATGATCAATGGATGAAGGATCATGGGTTTTTAGAAACCCGTACTTTCGGATCTGCCCGCGATATTTTTAGTGCGCGAAATGGAAAGGACAGTTTGTTTACAGTATCGAAGACTGACAAGGTGGGCGCAGCCATCCTTGTCATGAATCGGGAAGGTATTGATCAGATTCCCGTGACGGAGAATGAAAATTTTGTCGGCAGTGTAAGCTCTTCCAGCCTTCTCGAAAAGATTATTCAGGACCCTCAACTTCAAAATAAGGAAGTGGGTGAAATCATGGATAAGCCCATGCAGTTCGTTGCGCCCGATAGCACACTGGACGTGCTTTCATCATTGCTGAACAAGGATAACAAGGCAGTACTCGTAAGAGATTCGCTGGATAAGGTCCACATCATTACGCAACATGATGTATTGAAAGCGATGACTAGTTAATCCTCAAGGATCTCAATTTCTACGCGCACATTTTCTGCAGCGCGTGCGCTCATCTTATCGTGAATGGGTTTTTTGCCGCCCCATGCTTTGATCTCCATTCGATCACCCTTTATACCGTTGCTAACAAGGTATTCCCGAATGATCGTCGCCCTTTCTTGAGATAACTCTTTTGCCGTTCCGAAGCCTTCTTTAGTATCATTGAGCGCGAAAAAGTTTTCGCTGTCCTTAGCCATGCTAATAACCTTTCCTGCCGCGCTACCATTGGTGTGGCCATGTATCCTGATCTTATACCTTGCGTTTTCATTTAGCATATCCAGGAGGCTGTTTACTTCAAATCTCGACTCCGGACGCATGATCGACGCATCTTTGAAAAAGTAAACATTGTACATTACTGCAATATCGCCTTTCGCCAAACGCGTGAGATCAAAAGGTACTACCAATGCGCCTGTCGCATCGCGGATTATTTCCGTGCCGACCTCCGGATCATTGTAATTCAGCTCACGCTGCGTTTTACGATATCCGAACACATCGCACACAATCGTCATGTTTCCGGACTTGCTCGCAGGAGAAGGTACCTTTACCGGAACGTTTCCTTTGAACATTCCCATCTTTCTTGTTCTGTCAACGTCAATGATCTGAACATCCCCCTTTACTTTTTTGGCGTCTGATTGCCTTGTAAGCTTGAAAAGAAATTTTGTGCCCTCCGTATTATCGTCTACGGTAGCCGTTGCCGCCTCTTCTATTGGCGCTTCCACAGCGAGATCTGTGCTACCACTGTTTGCCACTGGTGCAGCGGCAGCCGCTTCATTAGTGGGGGAAACCGTTGGCTTGTCTGACTCTGATGCCGGAGCAGGAATGATGTCCTCGGCTACAGGATTCACTGTTGCCGGATCACCGGTAATTAAACCACGGTACACCCACGTGTCCGTAAATTTCGATTCTGTTCTGAGGCGTGTCGCTTCTTTGATAGCGGCTGTCAAATCCACCGTGCTCAGGACGTACACATAGTACAAATTCCTGTGAAGGTTCATCTCAAATTTAGCGTCAAGCTTAAAATCCTGCTGCGCTTGATTGGTGAACCGGATGGCATTGGTCTGCTTTGCAAAGGCTCCAATGACAACGTAATTAGGAACGATGTCATCATTGTTCTGACCAAAGCAGATAACATGGGTAGGCTGCAAAAAAATGGCAACGAAAAATAAGCCTACCAGTGCGAAAAAATTGGGCGTCTTCATACACTGGGTTTAATCTTACGATCAAAAAGTTCCTACAAGTTATAAAAAAATTGCTAAAAATCAATTAATATTCTAAAAGTCAAGCAATTACAATGTAGCAAGCACGCTAAACTGCTGCTCTAATGTCTCGCCGTTCTCATCCACAACGACGAGCACATGTCGACCTGCGGGAGGATTGCACGGGAGAAAATGTTTTTTCTCTGTACTTCCAATGTATACGCCATCAAGGTGCCAATGCACGGTCATTCGAGGATTTCGATGTGCAAGCTCGAGGACCGCGCGGCCAGATGTGCCATTAAGTTCGCGGGGAACAAAGATGCTTGAATTCGGTTTCGGATAAATAAGGTCCATCGTTGTTAGCGTTGATTGCGGTTCACAGTCTCTTCGGAACGGGGGCAGCGCCGCAAAGCTGGCATTCTTACTCCTGTAGTAATGCTCCTGGGCTGGTGGTAGTACAAACCACGTCGCTTCCTTCATCCCTTCAATTTGCTCGCACCCTGAGTGAACCCTAAATTTTCCATCGGAGGAGGTGTGTACCCGCTTGTGATAAACACAGGGTAGTGTCTGCAAACCGGCCTTAACAACCCAGAGGCTATCTGTCTCAATACAATTTGACCCCATTCTCTGGCCACTCTGCGTACAAACGGCAATTTGTTGCATCTCCATTAAAGGCTGACTAAACCATCGTTTTGTTGAATTCAACGTTGAAAAAATATCAAACATCAACGGAGCTGCGGCATCGGTGCCGGTTAGTCCGGGCCTGCCTTCGCCATCTGCATTGCCTACCCAAACGCCTACGACGAACTCCGGAGTGACTCCTACTGCCCAGCCGTCGCGAAAACCGAAACTGGTGCCTGTCTTCCAGGCAATTTTTTTTGCGTTGTCGAAGTATTTCCAACCTGATTCTTCACCAGGGCGATATACTTCTGTAAGTACGCCTAAAGTCTGGTAAACGGATGCCGCGCTTAGCCATGACGTTGCTTCAAGGTTCGATAACTCGTGTGAATCAGCAGCGTTCATATAAGCCGGACCACGAAAATCATTTCTGTCGTAACGGTTACCGCCGGGTCTGTCGAAGTAGTGATTGAGTGTTCTTGCCATCGAAGCATACATCCCTGTGATATCCCAGAGCGTTCCTTCCGCACCACCGAGGATCAATGACAATCCATAATGGTCAGCGGGTTTGCTAAGGGAGTTCATTCCAATATTCTTGAGAAGGGCATGAAACTTTTCAAAACGATATCTCCTCAGCTCGTGGACAGCAGGGACATTCAGCGAGCGGATCAAAGCTTTGTCAGCAGGGACCGCTCCGTCATAATCCCGGGAGAAATTCCTGGGAGAGAAGCCATTTATGATGGTTGGCACATCAGGAACCAACGTGGTGGCTAACATCTTTCCCTCATCAAGCATGGCAGCGTATAGAAATGGTTTCAAAATGCTTCCTGTACTCCGGCGGGAAGTTATAATATCCACTGCGTTGCCGTGATTACCATTCGTTCCTGCTTCTGAGTTCCCCACATACGCAATTACTTTTCCACTATTCACTTCCATGACCAGTGCAGCAGCATTAAATATTTGATTGCCTGAAAGGTGTTCATGATGCCGGTTTAAAATCTTTTTTACAGCTGATTGAACCGATGCTGTAAGCGTTGTGCGGGCGACCTGGCCCTCATAACCTTCCCGCGCTGCACGATCTAAAAGATGTGGCGCCAATCGGGGAAGGGGGTGAGGTGCGTCAGGTATATCCTCAGCCTTTGACAATTCACAGGTGACTGCGTCGATGATACCATTGCGTTCCAGTCTGTCAATAAGTGCATTGCGTTTTGCCCGCAAGCGCTCCCGGTTTTTTCCCGGATGAATCATCGACGGCGAGTTTGGTAAAACAGCCAACAGCGCCGCTTCGGCCCACGACAGGTGCTGAGGTTCGCGCGCAAAATATCGCCAGCAGGCTGCCTCAATTCCCACGACATTACCCCCGAACGGCGCGTGCGCAGCGTATAAGGAAAGGATTTTGTTCTTCGTGTATCGGAACTCAAGGCGCGTTGCAAGGATTATTTCGGTCACCTTATTCAGGATTGTTCTCGCTTTGTTCTGTCGGGAAAGCCTTACTACCTGCATTGTGATCGTGCTACCGCCGCTCACAATTCGCCCCGCTTCAAAGTTCTGCTTCGTTGCCCTGGCGATAGATCTAAGATCAATTCCGTGGTGGTTAAAAAAATTTTTATCCTCGTAAACGACCAGCGCCTGGATGAATTTTTCGGGAACGACCTCCGTCTGCGGAAAACGCCACTGTCCGTCAGCAGAAATGCTGGCACTGAGTAGTTCACCCGACGCATCCTGTATGACGGTTGAATATGGGACTCTAAAAATCCGGTCGGGCAGGGCAAAAAAGTACACCAGCGACAGTGCGCACACTACTACATACCACCTCAAGGCTATGCGCCCGAGCAGTTTATTGCTTCCGGTGATTTTAAATCCGGTGTTCACGTGTGCACTGGCTTCCCGTCATGTGTCTTCTCTTTATTGACTGATGCGTTTGGTCACCTGGACTTCCTGCCCCTTCTTACGCGCATAAATGCTATGATCGTACATTGCTTCACAACTTACGGCAGGCAGGTAATACGTTCCTGCATAGCTTGCCGTAAGCTGAACTTTGAAAGTTTTTCGCTGACCTGGTGAAAGATCGAAATATGTGTAGACACGGTCATCGCGAATGTCCTGGTAGCTCGGTACATCGCTCGTTGATGTCTCTGCCACGTCATCCAGACGCAAGTTGTTGATCTCCCACCCACCGGGAAATATCTGGTTCAGCGCAAGATTTCTATACTGGCCGCGCGTTCCAGGATTTAAAATCGAAACAGTTGCTATAAATTCCTGTCCCTGGCTCAACGTCGTTGGATCTATCTCTCTGCCCTCACCGTCATTATAGGTGACGGACAGGCGAAGATTGCTTTCACCGTCTTCTTCTTTGCCCCGCGCCGGAGTTCCCTGCGTTATCAGGCTGACAAAAAGAGTTCCTGTAGTCTCACTCACAAGGTTTAACGCAGTCGACCTGGTTCCACCCATTGGCAATACGGATTGGGCCACTGGCAAATCCGTTTGTGCTTTAATGGACTTGCCATTGTAACTGTACGTGTATTTCAGCGGCCCGCGTTTTTCACGGATTGCAAAAGATCCAACAGATTTGAGGCACCATGCCACGGTCTGAGTACTCATCCAATACGATTCGTTGCTAAGTGAAGCCGATATGTCTTTTAATAACTCAAAACCCCGGGTACGTTCATTAAGCAGCAGAAGCGTTTCAAGTATTATTGCCTTGTCGCGAAGATCCGACCCGTACGCATAGGCCATTTCCTGATATGGTTTTACTGTAGTAGATTGGTTTGCGATAATTTTTCGAGCTGCCTCTGGTTGCCCTGCCTTTACGTAGGCGGCAGCAAGCATCCAGGACGCTGTTACCGACATGCCAGGCTGCTCTCTCAATCTATTCATTGCACCCAACTCCGGCTCACCAGCAAGAGCAAGGGTGTAAAGCCTGTACGCTTGAATCAGCTCGCCGCTATGAGCTTCAATATTGCTCCGCCATGACTGCGCCTTGTTTCTTTCATATTTTCGCCAGCGCCTTAACATGTCCGAAGGCACCATGAAACCTTTTGCTTCCGCTTCCAGCAGGAAGTGACCTGCGTATGTGGACGCCCAACTTTCAGTGTCTTCTCCTCCAGGCCAGTAGGCAAACCCTCCGTCGCGGGTTACAAACAATTTCAACCGGGCTATTGCAGCCTTCACGTTATTTTGCACAGCCAGCTTTTCAGCGTTATTCATAGACTTTATCTGATCAACATAAAGTTGAGGAAATGCTGCCGATGTTGTCTGTTCGATACATCCGTACGGATATTGAAGCAAATATTTCATCCGTTGTCCAAGATTTATGGACGGCAACGTTGAAACTTCGAGCACCGCTGAATTGGTCCCTGTCATTCCAACTGGAGTCACCGATGGAGACCATGTTTTACCTCCCTCTAAAATCACCTCCTCGACCTTAGAGATGGGCGGATTCGGATTTCGAATTTCAATCTCAATCTCGTCCGTGGCTACATAACTTCCAGAAGTCGCTTTCACTTTTACCTTCCCAATGCCCACAGAACTTCCAACAATCAGATCAAAGTCAACAGTGATATCGGAACCATTGATTGCGACGGTCTTTGTTGCTTGCGCAATCGTGAGTGGCCCGGAAGCTGTGACATCGACCTGAATATTGGTAATACTTTTTTCCATGGTGAACAGTGTTATTGGCAGGGTCACCTTCTCTTCGGGACCCAAAACCCGAGGAAGTGTTGCAAGCACCATAAGCGGCTTTCGTACGGGCGTTGCTTTTTCAGCTTTGCCATATGCGCCCTCATATCCGGCTACCACCATCGTTTTTACTGAGCCAACATATTCAGGCATGATAAACCTGTGCTCTTGCGTTCCCCCTGTAAGGGTAAAAGGACCTAAAAATTTCACGACAGGTTTAAATCGATTTGCACGTGGGTCATCTTCTTTCGACGAAGATTCTGCATCTCCACCAATTGCCAGCAAACGTTCAATGCGAGACCCGTATGCTCCGATCACGTCGTCGTAGACGTCCCACGTCTTGACTCCAAGCGCTTCCCGCGCGTAGAAGCGATTCCATGGGTCCGGTGTTTTGTATCTTGTCAAATCGAGCAAACCTTCGTCGACAACGGCCAATGTGTAGGTCATCTTACGCTTGTTTTGCTCCGACACTTTAATTACTACCTCTTTGCCCGGCTCCAGAACATCGCCCATAGAAATCAATGGGTTGAGGTGCGTCTGCGGGTCTTCAACTTTGATCGGTATTACGCCATACAAGCGAATAGGCAGGTCGTTGGATGATTGCGCATGGGGCTGTAACAGGGTGATGTGTGCAAATACATTTGGCGTCATTGCCTTCGTGATATCAAAAGTAAATTTGTTTTCCCCCTTCGTGGTTTCAAGCCATTCGGTCTGCACTACGCTACTTCCATTTTCTATACTTACAAGCGCCCTTCCATTTTCACTTCCGGGGATGAAAAGGGTAGCCTTATCACCAATAGAATAGGATGCTTTATCTGCCGTGAAAGATAACATTGTAGCACCTTCGTTTCCGCCCTTCGAACGTCCCGCCCACCCCGGCCAGTCGATATAAACTACTTTACCTGTCGTATGCCCAGAAACGGGGTCGTATGCCTTGACGAGAAATCGTCCCCATTCAGGCTGATTAATTCTAAAATTCCAGCTCCCCTTGCCGCCTTCCGTTTTGATATTTCCTTTTATCAATGGCTCAGCATAGGCAGTTGACATATAGCTGGCATCATTCCCGTCACTGTTCCACCACCATCGCCATTCTAGCTTATACAGCGTCATCTCGATCCGCTCCCGTGAAACGGCATTACCTTCGGAATCGACAGATACAACGTCTACCCTATGGGTCGTGTCCGTGAGCAACATCCCGCGGGCCTTATCTCCCGGTGGAAGTCGTATCCCCGTGAAGGAGGTATAAGGGTAATATGGAATGCTGAAGCGATCAATGCTGAAGTTTCCGCTTTCCTCGAAAGCTTTGCCTCTGAATACAGCATTGAGAACGCCGGGAGCTGCTTCTGTCGTTTCAAGCGTTGCATTGATGTTTGCGTGACCTTCATCATCTGTTACACCCTCAAAAATAGTTTGTGCTTCACTGTTGAAGTCTCTCGATGGGTCGTCGAACGTGTAATCCTTATAGCGTTCAAATTTCGTCTCACCTTTTGTGAGAATCACCTCGAACGACGCCTTAAGGTTTCTACCGGGCGCTCCATGCAGCCAGTCGACCTGTAAGTCACCATTAAGGTTATTTTCCCCGGCCGTTAGTTTCGCTACACCAAAATCGAGCTTTATCTTCAATCGGTTTGGTTTAACGGTCTCAATCTTGACTACCTGTTCAAAGTCCGCTCCTCCGACTTTCACGTGCGCCTGCCAGTTTCCTGTGGACGCATCGGGCGATGTCGATGTCGCAAACCGGTAGAAACCGTTTTGAGATGCCGACCTAACAATTCGGCTGGATACTTGTCCCTGAGGATCGTGAAGCTCAAATACAACGGGGTGCGTAGCGGGTAGCTGTTTAAGTTTATCCTCAAGTATAAATGTCAGGTAAAGAGAATCTCCCGGGCGCCACACCCCCCGCTCACCGTATAAGAAACCTTTCAAACCCTTTTTCACACTTTCGCCACCGACGTCGAAATTGCTGATTGAAAGCGATTCACCATCGGGCACCTTAAGATATCCCCGCTGTGCCTCACGCTTTGCGATCAATACGTAAGGTGCGCCTCTTCCCTCAATGACCGCCTGCCCATCAGCATTCGTAGTCGCCGTACCGATCACTTGCTGTTGGAAATCGTATAATTCAAGTACGACACCCGAAATTGGTTTAGTGGTTTTCAGATCGTTGGCAAAAATATTTGTCTTCCCATCGCCACCTCTTTTTGCAAGTAATCCAATGTCTGAGGCAAGGACATTTTTTTGAATACTTCTGTTGCCAGTGTAATAAGAAGAGTGGCAGGGATTATCACGCTGCTCCCAATCGTAATCCTCGCCATAGTAGTATTCCTCATACGAATCCCAACTGCTCGATTCCCCTTCTTCGCCTTCCCAGGTCTCGCTGCTCAATTGGTTGACCAATGTTTCCTCACCGCCAGGATCACCGTCACAATTATATGCCAGGTATGATTTTTTAAATCCTACCCGCACCTGATAGATTGCGCCAGGCTCCGTGTTGATAAACCTGGAAAGGTCCAGTGTAAAGCGATTCCACTTGCCCAGATCCGCCACGCCAACATTTTCTAGTGAAATGGTGGTCTGCTCAATGGGCTTTGCTACGCGACGTAGCTCTGTAGTCCCTTCGAAGTCGTTGACCTGAAAGAACTGGAGGATGTTCTTCTCATATATCTTGATAACCTGCACGTCCACGGACCGGAGGTTGACAGCTTCGAAGGGCATAATTAAACCATCGGTACCTGGCAGAATCGAACCCTTTCCCGTGAATCGCACGGCGGGATTCAACTGCTCAAAGACAACCTGAATCGTGGAGTCTATCTTAAGCCTTTGGTCGAGAATGTTCCGTATAGCACTGGAAAGCGTGAATGCTTTCGTACCTGTTTGCCTTACAGACGGATATATCCTCAACTCATTGTCCTGGATTTCAAAGTCAAGCGTGCCTACATCATCCATGTCTATCAGGCCATCAAGTGTTTGCTTCTCTAGTATCGGATCAGAAAACTGCACCACAACGTGCTGGCTGGAGCTTTGGTCAACTTTGACATTGGTCACTCGAAAATCGCCCAGCGCCGGCAGCGCCAGATCGAGGTTCCGATCTTCTTTTATCCCGAGTGATTCACCGTTTACAGACACCGAAACCGTCGCGGGTTCCTGCTTTCTTACCACGTTCTCTATTATAAAATCATGTTGCCTTCCTTCCGAGAGGTGATTCCAGCTAACCTTTAAAGGTTTGCCGTCCTGAGACGCATCCATCATCTTCTCAACTTCTGCGGGGTCGGCGAAGTCCGCAGTTACGAGTACACCTTCAACTTTTTCGCGGGCCAGTTCTGTCTTCACGTAAGGCTTGATATTGTTCACAGCAACCTCGAAATTCTGAGGAATAACCTGAAAAGAAAATTCAAGATCTTCCAGCCCCTGCGGCACCTTCACAAGTCGGGATAATGAAAACGTCACATTGTATTGTTGTCCCGATGATAACCTTGACTCGGGCTTAAATTCAACTGTATGTCGATCCAGCCAAATGGTTTTTCCATTTACTGCAGGACTGAAGGAAAAAAGTTTCACGCTCGCCTCCCGGGCCACCTGACTTGAGTCAACTGCATCAGCGGTGAGAACAATTCTGATCGTTGAGCCAGAGGCGATGATCCCTGTTGTATAGCTCGAGACGTATTCTCCAAAGGCGGGATCAACAAAAATTGCGACTGGCTTTTTCCCTTTGCTTGTTGTAATATAAAATACGCCGAGCGCAACGACGCCAGCGGCCAGCAGGGTAACGCCAACTTTCTTCCAGGAAAGGTTTTGCATAGATAAGGGGATTTTACCTGAAAAGATCGACAAAAATTCCGGCTACGAAGATGCCAGTTCAAAATTTGAGTTTCGGAAGGCGATGGTAGGTAAGGATAAAAAAAATAAAGCCTCCTTACCCATTGAGAGGCTTTATTGTCATTGACAGCTAACGGCATCAAGGAATAATGCCATTAAACTCTTCACAAGGTTAAACTATCCGAAATGATCGTTCATATGTAAATGATCGATCAGAATCTATAAACCTATTTTGGAGCCCAAGGTATTCAACCAGATGAATCGAGATCTAATAGAAATTATCCTTAACGTTTAAAGATAACTACGAACGCGCGAGCAATACAACCATCAAATCTAAAACCCCTGAAAACAGGGGTGTGCGAAATCAATCAACACAGATAAGTAAAGGAAATTTAATAGTAAAAATACATGTTGCTACACTCAACCGAGATACTAGAGATGTTGAGTGTACGAACACATTTGTCATAAGGATTTCAACGATATGAGGATTTGTTTTTGTGTTATGCTTCTCTACGGTATCTTTGGCGTGCACACGACACCTCATCTTAGTGAACAAACCAATAACTGTACTGATTGCCGACGATCATTTATTTATGCGTGAGAGTTTAAGGGCAATGTTGGAGAAATCGGAACTCATAGACATTGTGCACGAAGTAGAAAATGGGAGGCAAGCGATCGACATCATTACAAACAACTCCGTCGATGTAGCACTGCTGGACGTAAGGATGCCGGTTATGGATGGCTTCGAAGTAATAGAATATATTCACAAACAAAAAATTCTCACGCGTGTAATAGCGCTCACGGCCTTCGATGAAGAAGCGATGATCTTTAATTTGATGCGCGTGAAGGTTTCTGGTATCCTTTTTAAAAAGAGCACACATCAACAGGAGATACATACTGCGATCGCCGCTGTTCTTGAGGGTAAGAACTATTATAATGAAAAGGTAAACATTGTCTTGCATTCTAAACCTGACGGTTTGCAACACCCACCCCGGATTAAACTTTCTGCAAGGGAATTTGAGGTCATTGTGCTATTATGCCACGGACTGAATACACGCGATATAGCAGAGAGGCTTTTCTTAAGCGAGCATACCATCGAAGGATACCGTAAGGAGATCATCAAGAAGACGAATACGAAGAACACCAACGAGCTCATCCACTATGCAGTGAGCAACGGTATTGTTACTTCCTGAAGGGATATGATACTACAAAGAGTGTTCCTTTTGTAACGGGTTCAGTGACAACGCTTGCGCCTATAAGCTCTGCGCGTTTTTGGATGCCTTGTAATCCCCGACCCTTCTCAGTACGCTCACGTGCAGCCCTATCTTTTCCAATTCCGTCATCTTTCACCTCTATCTTCACCTGTGAATCCGACCAATACATCTTCATGTTTATATTCCACGCAAGTGAGTGACGCATGGCGTTGTTGACAATCTCCTGAACGATTCGAAATAACAGTAGCTCGTCCTGCACAGGCAACCTCTTTGCAGAACCCATTTCAAGAAATTCAATGTAAAACGACCGTAGCTCCTTTAACTGGTCGCACATTTTCCAAAGCACATATGATAATCCTTTTTCATTCAGCGCCTCTGGTGAAAGATTCCAGATTATGTTTTGTATTCGATTCAGCAGATCATTGAGATCATGGTCGATTCGTAAAAGCAGGCTCTTATTTCGTCCGGAAAGAGTGGGTTCAAGTCGCAAATTGCCCAGGGCCAGCCTTGTTCCAGCCAATAATTGCGCAAGATCATCATGAAGGTCGTGACCGATGCGAAGCCTTTCGTCTTCCAATAGCTCCTGTTGATCCTTTAAAACCTGTCTTAACTGTTCGTTTTCTTTTAGAAGGATTTCTTCGCGAAGCTGTCGCCTGGCGGCCTGCGTAAAGTACATGGCCGCGAGTACTCCAAGAAATGCGATCATTGAAACGATCATGAATATGTTATAACCCATAGATGCTAACGTATGTGCTGAAGTATTGACGCCCATTGTAAGCGAATACGAATGGGCCGCTGAATTTAATATTATAAAAAGTAGACGCAAAAGAATCTTGAAACATAAAATCGTTTACTGCGCCCTAAACCCTGTTTTCAGGTTGACCTTAAGTTCTATTTGATTTGCCGCAACTCAGCAAGAAAGCAACCGCAATATTTTTTCTAATTTCACATCGCGTTCCAGAAACATCATGCAAGACCTACTATCAACAACCTATTTCGGAAATACTGTCAAAGATTACCTGATCGCCTTTGGCATCATATTTATCGGGATCCCTGTGCTCGGCTTATTTAAGAGAACATTCCTTACGCGTCTAAAGAAATGGTCTGATAAAACAGAAACGCTTGTTGACAATTACATTGTGGATGGGCTGGACCGTTTTGGCATTCCTATTCTGAATATCATTATAGTATACGTTGGCATAAATTATCTTTCGCTTTCTGTAAAAGCCGCCAGCTATGTGCATGCTGCCATTGCTGTCGCAATAACATTCTATGCGTTAAGACTTATCTCATCTTCCGTTCTTCTTATTCTGCAAACCCACGTGCGTGGCCAGGAACAGGGGGAGGAGAAGATAAAGCAGCTGGGAGGAATAATGCTGCTGCTAAACATTATAATCTGGGCGCTTGGCATTCTATCACTTTTTGCCAACCTCGGCTACGATGTTACAACCATCATTGCGGGTATGGGCATTGGTGGAATTGCGATTGCCCTTGCTGCGCAGAATATCCTTGGTGATCTTTTCAATTACTTCGTAATCTTCTTTGATCGCCCATTCGAAATTGGTGACTTCATTGTGATAGATGACAAGAAAGGAAACGTGGAGCACATTGGGATCAAGACTACACGCTTGAAAAGCCTTACGGGTGAGCAATTGGTATTTTCCAACAGTGACCTTACGAACTCGAGGATCCATAATTTTAAAAGAATGGAGCGCCGGCGTATTGCCTTTACGTTGGGGGTAGAATACGAAACGTCAGTAGAACATCTGGAGGAGATTCCTCACATCATTAAAACCATTGTTGCCGGTCAAAAGGACGCAACGCTGGATAGAGTGCACTTCCTTACCTATGGCGACTATAGTTTAAAATTTGAGATTATTTACTTCGTGGAAACGGAAGATTACAACCGGTACGCGGACATCCAGCAAAATATCAATCTCGAGATCTTACGGCAGTTCAAGGCAAAGGATATAAAGTTTGCGTACCCGACGCAGATGATAATAAAAAGTGAAAAGTGATTCTGGAGCCTTGGCAGCGATCATGTATATTACAAGCTCCGCCAGGGCTCCATCATCTTTCACTATGCAGTTTTCACTGTTTCTTTATTCATCACCTTGGTTTGGATCTGAATAGATTCCTGATGTATTAACTTCAGGAGCTCATTGGTAAATTCTGAGTTTAGTCCCATTGCTCTTCCCATCGTTATGCGCGTCTGAATAATTTCTTCCCAGCGCTGAACCTGAAGTATGGTAACACTATTTTCCTTTTTGTACTGCCCGATCTTCTCTGAGATCTTCATTCTTGCTGCCATTTTTGACATGATCTCATCATCCAGCTGATCAATCTGTTCACGCAGTATGCTCAACGTATCTTTAAATACCTTGTTATCAGAAGATACTGTCCGTACGACCAGGCCATCGACAATTTTTGCAAGCACCGCAGGCATGACTTGTTGTTTTGCATCGCTCCAAGCTGCATCCGGATCGATATGGCTTTCGATCATTAAGCCAGCCATGTCGAGATCAAGCGCCTTCTGACAAATGAAGGAAATGAGTTCACGGTTTCCGGCTATGTGACTTGGATCGCACAGGATGTCCAGCTCAGGAATGCGGGTCTTCAGCTCAATTGCCATATCCCACATCGGTGCATTTCTGAAAGGCCCTTTTTCGAAGGAAGAAAAGCCACGGTGAATTGCCGCCAGTTTAGTAAGGCCCGCTTTGTTAAGGCGCTCGAGCGCTCCGATCCAAAGCTCAAGGTCGGGGTTAATGGGATTCTTTACCATCACCGGGATGTCGACACCTTTCAGCGAGTCGGCAATTTCCTGAACGGAGAACGGATTTACAGTTGTCCGTGCGCCGATCCACAAGATATCGACACCGGCCTTAAGACAGGCATCGACGTGCGCTGCATTGGCTACTTCGGTTGTGACGGGAAGGCCCGTTTCCTTTTTAGCTTCTATGAGCCATTTCAAACCCTCTTCTCCAGCCCCCTCATATTGGCCCGGGCGGGTTCGTGGTTTCCATATTCCCGCTCTGAGCGCGTGTACCTTTCCCGTTGCAGCGAGTTGCTTTGCTGTTGCAATGGTCTGATCTTCAGTTTCAGCGCTGCAGGGACCGCTGATGATTATGGGTTTGCTGGCGGTCGGAAGCCATTTGGTGATTGATTCAAGTTGCAATACCGTTTTCATGTCTGTTACGTTTTATTTTGAGAGTGTTTCCTTTGGTTGCTTATGTTCGATGCCATTCAGGATGTCCCTGATTCGGTTCGCCTCTGTCATGATCTTATGGAGTTCCTTTGCGTCTCTTTTCATCAGGAAATATTGAAAACGCTGCAGGTGCATGATGTACTCCAGAAGCGCCTGGCTTAAATATTCGGCATTCTGTTCAAATATTGGCGCCCACATGTCGGGAGAGCTTTTGGCTAGCCGTACCGTTGATGCAAAACCGCTGCCTGCCAGGTCAAATATATTTTTTTCGTCTCGCTCAATATCCAATACCGTCTGGCCTAATAAAAATGCACTCACGTGTGACAAGTGGGAAACGTAAGCTACATGCCTGTCATGTTCCTCCGGTTCCATAAAAATCGTGTTCATGCCAAGCGCATCGAATACTTTCAAAGCGCGCGTCAAAGCTTCCTCCGACGATTTGGTACGCTCGCAGATAATATTTGTTTTGTTTTTAAAAAGCCCTGAAAATGCAGCTTCCGGACCAGAGTTTTCAGTACCGGCGATGGGGTGGGCTGCAACGAATTGTTTTCTTTTCTCGTGGTTAGCGATAGCACGGCAAATAAGCCCTTTTGTAGAACCTGCATCGATCACGACCGTTTTCTCGCCAATCGCATCCAGCAACGACGGAAGCATCTTGCTCAGGGCGCTGACAGGAATGGCCAAGACAACAAGATCCGCATCAATCACCGTCCCGATCGTTGTAATTGAATCGACAATACCAAGGTCCAATGCCTTTTGGGCATTTGTTTCATTGAAGTCAATTCCATTGATTACTGATACGAGATCAGCCTTTCGAAGGTCTATTGCAATAGACCCGCCGATTAGACCCAGACCAATTATTGTGACCTTCATAACGCTTTTGTAACTTTTACGACTTCACGTGGCTGAGACGAAGTATTTCTGATAAATTTTTCTATCCTCTCTAATGCTTCGTTGAGCATTTCCACGGTACAGCATAGTGAAACGCGAATATGTCGGCGACCTGCTTCGCCGAAGATGAAGCCCGGAGTTATAAACACTTTGGTACCATAAAGAATTTCATCGACCCACTTTTCGACAACGGAAATATGCGCCGGTGCCTTGGCCCAAACGAATAATCCAGATTGCCTTGAAGCGTATGTACATCCAAGGATGTCCAATAATTGAATGGCTACTTTCTTGCGATCCGCGTATACTTCATTCAGAGATCGGAACCATTCAGTTCCATTCTTCAATGCTTCTATCGCCGCATGCTGCAACCCTAAAAACATTCCCGAATCCATGTTGCTCTTCACCTTCAGCACCGCATCGATATATTCCTTTCTTCCCGCTACCCAACCGATGCGCCACCCAGCCATATTATGCGATTTGCTTAGCGAGTTCAACTCCAGGGCTACCTCCTCCGCGCCGGGAATGGATAAAATACTACTGGGCTCATCGTTAAGGATCATGCTATAAGGATTGTCATTAACAATCAGGAATTGATTTTCGCGCGCCAGATCGACGAGTTGTTTCATCACTTCGCGCGTCCCTGTTCTCCCGGTAGGCATGTGAGGGAAATTCACCCACATGATTTTCACTTTCGAAAGATCGCTTTGCTTTAGCGCCTCAATATCAATACCCCAGTTCAGGGACTCTTTTAAAGCATAGGGTCTTAACGTTCCGCCCACCAGAGTTGCCACGGACGAATAAGTGGGATACCCTGGATCCGGGATCAACACTTCATCTCCCTCATTTACAAATGCCAATGAAATGTGCATGATACCTTCCTTCGATCCCATCAGGGGCAGGATCATGGTCTCTGGATCGATGTCAACCTGATAAATGCTTTTGTAAAAATCTGCAATGCTCTTTCGCAAGGCTGGCACGCCCTTATAATTCTGATATCCGTGATTGGAAGGATTCTTCGCTGACGTCGTTAAGGCATCAATCGTCGCCGACGAGGGTGCCTGATCCGGGCTGCCGATACCAAGGTTTATAACCCTGAACTCGGGAGTATCGAGTGCACGCACCTCCGCAAGCTTCCTGCTGAAGTAATACTCCTCGACTTTCGATATTCTGTTAGCGGCTTTAATCGTGTCCATATAATTGACGCTATTTATAGTCTATCTTCCCTTTTTTATACTCGCCGAGCACATTCAGATTTCGTACCTGACGCAATACCAGGTGCATCGCCTCATCGTAATTCTTTCTGCGTTTCCATTCCACGTCAATGTGTATCGAGTATTCGGTTGGCCGTCCAATAATTGGAATTGATTGTATTTTGGTGAGGTTGATGCTGTGCGTTTTGAACGTCATCAATGCATCAGCCAGACTTCCCACTTCATTTGCTACTTCAAAGCTCAGCGAAGCTTTATTGGATTCCAATTTTTCGTCACGACGCCTTGTGAGTATTAAAAACCTTGTAAAGTTCTTCTTATGAGTTTCGATTCTCTTCTCCAAAATCTGCAATCCATATTTTTTTGCCGCAAACTCATTTGCAATCGCTGCCGTACTTTTCAATTTTAATTCCTTGACACGTCTTGCGGACAATGCTGTGTCATCACTCTCACGGATTTCCACGCCTTTGAGCGCATGCAGGTATTCAGCACATTGCCTGATCGCCATAGGGTGCGATTCAATTGTAGTAATCTCCGAAAGCTTTACGCCAGGTAAAGCAAGGAGGTGCATATGAATTGGAAGATATAATTCTCCGATAATGCTGAAGTGGTAATCCTGAAGCAGAAAGTAATTAGGCAAAATGCTTCCGGCGATAGAGTTTTCAATCGCCATGACCGCGTAATCTGCCTCCCCGCTTTTTAAGCTCTCGCACAAACGATGAAAGGAAAGGCACTCTATTGTGTCTATGGGTTGATCGAAGTAAGTAAGCGCAGCCAACTCGTGAAAGCTGGTCGCGATGCCCTGGATTGCGATACTTAATTTTTTTCTTTTTGCCATTTAAAATTCCCTTAAAAACAAAAAGTCCCGGGTTTCCGGGACTTTTGAGTTTTTCGTTATCGTTTGTCAACAACACATCGCTCTTAAAGTCCCGTTCGGGTCCTAAAAAAGAAATAATAAAAGTAAAATTGTGTGCCGTTGATCTTCATGTACTTATTGAATTGATTCAAAGATAAGTCGTTTTTCCTCTGACTTGCAAGCAGGCTCATATCTTTAATCAATATTTTAAATAAACTAATGATTGTTAGTAGCCCTTGGAGGTCGTTCCATAATATGATAGGCGCAGATCAACCGCCCCGCACAGACTGCCGTTTGGGGATCCGGTAGAACTTCCATATACATGGACCAAACAGCCGCACAAGCTGCAAGTGCCGCTCCGACTCTTGACTAATTCATGACTTCCCACAACTAATCTTTACCTTCGGCTTCTAACTGAACATTCATGAAAGCTACCCTCATTCGTCCTCTCCTGATCTTACTGAGTCTTGGCATTTTTAGCTGTGGGCAAAAGCAGCCCGCTGAGAACGACGCCCACCACCATCATGGCAGCGCGGCAGATTCGACGCCGGCTGGCAACGGTACGCTCTATAAAGAAGTAATGAATGTCCACAATGAGGTGATGCCAAAGATGGACGACATCTTCAAGATCAAAGAAGCGTTGAAGAAAAAGGTTGCCAGTACACCCTCAATGCCAGAAGATAAAAAGCAACAATTACAAACCACCATCATTAAGCTCGATTCGGCGAGCGAAGCAATGATGATCTGGATGCGCCAATTCAATCCTCAGCCGGACAGCGCTAACCAGACAGAAGCAAAAGCCTACCTGGAGAATGAAATGGTGAAAGTAAAAAAAGTCAGGCAAGACATTCTCGATGCCATAGAAAAAGGGAAATCGTTGCAATAATCGATTGCGCATTTACGCATTTGGTGATTGAAACCGCACGTTGTAGCTTGGCCAATCGCATAAATCAACTCAAATTACTAAATAGTTATCCGTGGACGCAAAGCAAATACCCCTTAGCGATGTACATGTAAAACTGGGAGGGAAAATGGTTCCCTTTGCCGGCTTTAACATGCCTGTTCGCTATTCATCCGACATAGCAGAACATTTGGCCGTTAGAAACGGCGTGGGTGTTTTTGATGTGTCTCACATGGGAGAATTTACGGTGAAAGGTCCAGAGGCGCTTGACCTGATTCAAAGGGTGACGACGAACGACGCGTCTAAGCTTGTGGATGGTCAGGCACAGTATTCGAGCCTCCCGGACGAGTCTGGAGGATTGGTTGATGACCTCATTGTTTACAGGATCAAGGCTGAAGATTATTTGCTCGTTGTGAATGCCGGCAACATCGAGAAAGACTGGAACTGGATTTCAAAGTTCAATACAGCAAATGTTGAAATGAAAAACATTTCTGACGAGTTATGCCTGTTTGCCGTCCAGGGACCAAAGGCGGTGGGTGTACTTCAAAAGCTCACTGCGGTGGAACTCGCGTCCATAAAATATTATCATTTCACGATTGCGGAATTTGCCGGTGTGCCAGATGTTTTGATCTCTAACACGGGTTACACTGGCGCCGGGGGATTTGAAATTTACGTGAGAAACGAAAACGCCTTGAAAGTGTGGGAGGCAATATTTGAGGCGGGAAGAGGTGAAAATATAAAGCCTATAGGACTCGGCGCACGGGATACGCTCCGACTCGAAATGGGATTCTGCCTTTATGGAAATGATATTGATGCTACAACGTCGCCGCTGGAGGCCGGATTAGGTTGGATAACAAAATTTACAAAGGATTTTACAAATTCCGCTGCCCTGAAAAAGCAAAAGGAAGCAGGTGTCACACGGAAGCTTGTTGGCTTTAAGATGATCGACAAGGGAATTCCACGTCACGACTATACCATCCAGGAAGCCGGCGGTAAAGCCATCGGAAAGGTGACTTCGGGGTCTATATCCCCAGTGCTCGGGGTAGGGATCGGCCTCGGATATGTAATCATCGATCAATCCACGCCGGGGACCGAGATCTTTATCGATGTGCGTGGTCGGGCGTTAAAAGCGCAGGTTACGAAGCTTCCGTTTATCTGATTGGCGTCGGGATTGTTCTTTTAATCTTAAACATACCATACAGTTGATATCTATGGCGAGCAAGTCCATCGACGTTTGTCTTACACCTGATCTGATGCATCTCTACAGCGTCGCTGGTCGAACGGTTGTTGTAGTAGATATTTTAAGAGCGACTTCCTGTATGACGACGGCTCTTGCCCATGGCGTTAAAAGCATTACGCCCTTTGCACACCTTGAGGATTGCCTGGCAATGAAGGGCGCGGACTTTTATACCGCGGGTGAACGCGATGGTCAGAAGGTTGAAGGTTTTGACCTGGGAAATTCACCTTTCGAATACATGGATGATCAACTCCGAGGAAAAAAAATTGCGTTTACTACAACGAACGGCACCCAGGCAATTGCCCGTTCAGCAGGGGCGGATGAAATTATTATTGGATCGTTCTTAAATCTCTCCGCAGTGGCGGCGCACCTCACCCAGGCCCAGAATAATATCTTGATTCTTTGCGCCGGATGGAAAGGAAAGATCAATCTGGAAGATACTTTATACGCGGGGGCTCTCGTAGAAAGATTACTCGGCCAATTTGAACCAGAATGTGATTCTCCTCTCGCTGCGCTATACCTTTACCAACGTGCCAAAAACGACATGAATGGTTTCATGAAAAACTCGAGTCACGTGAGACGTTTAGCCAGGCTGAACGTGGTGAAGGATGTTGAGTTCTGCCTGACTGCGGATCAATACAACGTGGTGCCTATACTCAGCAATGGAACGATCACTATATAGCGACTGGTAATTGGGTGATCTTCTCCTGACGTCGCTCACATTAATTTTGGATTGTTGTGGTGGCGGTCTCGGTCACGTAATGTTTTCTTCTCTATATTTTTTTGGAGGGCATCGGTAAGGTCAACGCCAGTCTGGTTGGCAAGACAAATTAATACCCAAAGGACGTCGGCCATTTCATCACCGAGATCCTTCCCTTTATCCGATTCTTTTTCTGATTGCTCCCCAAATCGTCTTGCCATAATGCGGGCTACCTCCCCCACCTCCTCCATCAACATGGCGGTGTTGGTGAGTTCATTAAAATATCGTACGCCATGCGCCTTGATCCATTTTTCAATTGTTTCCTGCGCTTCCCTGATCATCATAAAAATTTGGTTTGAACTGAATAAGTATGCAATAAAAAACAATTTTTTAAAGACTCTTCCACAGATAAAGTGTTGCATATGCTTCCCACCCCTTATACTTTTTAAAGATCGTCTTCACCTCATCAAGCGTGGGTTTGCGATCCATTTTTTTCAATATGCGTATTGCATTGTGCACACCAACATCCTCCAGCGGGAATGCATCACGATATCGAAAGGTCTTCATTAAAGCATAGTTAGCGGTCCAATTCCCTACACCTTTGATCTTCATCAATTTCTCCTTAGCCTCCTCAAAAGGCAAACTTTCCAAAGAGGATTTAGATAGCGCATTAGTCGCGAACGCCTCTGCAATTAGAACTGTATACTTACTTTTTTGTCGGGAGAATTGCAGTGGTAACAAATGTTCATCATTGAGCAGCGCCACCGTCTCGGGTTTAGGGAACAAGTAATAATCTATTCCTTCAAAAAGCAACTTTGATCCAAATTGTTCAACAAACCGCTGCTTAAGCGTGTAGGCAAATTGTACATTAATCTGCTGGCCCAAAACAGCCCACACCAGCGATTCAAAAAGGTCCGGTTGTCCGATAATACGATACCCATAAAATTTTGACGCTAAACCTTTGAGCAATTTATCCTTGGCAGCCAACGCATAAAATGGTTTGAGGTCCGTCGCAAGGTCAAACCATTCCGTTATAAATTGAACTAGCCCGGCACGTTGGGGAGCATTAACTTTGCCTTTCAGCACACTAACTTCAAGACAATTGTCACCGGGTTGGAGCTCGAATAATA
Organism: Chryseolinea sp.; assembly: GCA_037720155.1. Classification (GTDB taxonomy): domain Bacteria; phylum Bacteroidota; class Bacteroidia; order Cytophagales; family Cyclobacteriaceae; genus Chryseolinea. The sequence goes on from JBBJMI010000004.1 coordinate 336,852, forward strand.
TTTCCTGTTCATCGATTCGAATTAGCTTCCGGACGTTGCTGCCATTAATGCGGTGCAAAACTTCGCGCGGCGATCGCAGCAGAAATGTAAGGCACAAGTCAAAATTGAATTCCTTGGGTACTGGTATTGTAAATTGGGCGCTCATTGTTCTTGTTCTCCGTTTCAAATAGTTATTCCACCGAAAACGGACGGCGTTAATGTTCACTAATGTACAGCGCTAAAAGCATTTCATGCGAAGAAGGCCTCGGTTCGGCGATTTGTTCATGGCACATTGTTGGTGGGCAATGGGGGAAGTATAATATTGAGCTGAATACCTCGTTACTTTTGCATGGAAAAAATTAAGCAATTCTTCTGGCTGTGCTCCGGAGTTCATGTTCCCTTACTGCGAAGATGTGAGATTGAATCAAGCAGGTATGTTGGGATCGGCGCGACGATATTTTTCACAGGGGTATTTGCTGCACTGGCGGCATTTTATGCCCTTTATACCGTTTTTGATAGCGTCTGGATCGCAATGGGATTCGGATTGGTCTGGGGCCTGATGATCTTCAACCTGGACCGATACATCGTTTCAAGTATGCGAAAGGATAAAAGTGGCTGGCGGGAGTTTAAAACAGCGCTGCCCAGGATTTTATTGGCGCTCCTTATATCAATTGTCATCGCCAAACCATTAGAATTAAAAATCTTTGAAAAGGAGATAAGATCCGAGCTTGTCATCATGGAGCAACAAACGTACACTGTGCAAGAAAATGAGATCAGAATGCGGTACCAGGCTGACCAGCAAATTTTAAAAAACGACATTGCAACGTTAAAATCAGAGTTATTAGTAAAGACAGCGAAAAGGGATGAGCTTAACAGAATGGCCCAGGAGGAAGCGGATGGCACGGGCGGCACAAAAAAACGAAATGCCGGACCTATCTATAAAATAAAAAAAGCAGATGCTGATCAGGCGAACGTTGAGCTGGAAGCACTTCAGCAAAAGAATGACAAGCTGATCAGCGAAAAATTATCGCAACTTCAGGCACTCGATACGGACATTTCCTCACAAATTACTGGCCTTGGCAAGCAAAAGCTTGATGGACCGGCCTCCCGGATGGAGGCATTGGACAGATTGATGGCTGACAGCAATGCGATCTTTTGGGCCAACTGGTTTATTGTGCTATTGTTTATCGCTGTTGAAACTGCGCCCTTGTTTGTGAAGCTGATCTCGAATCAGGGGCCTTACGACCATCTGCTGAAAATGGAAGAACACGGATTTGACGCGGCACGCATTGAGCAAATGGCAGCACTCAATGCGCAGATCAAAGCACGGACCGTCGACCTACCAAAGACTGAGAGCGCATACATAACGGACAGACTGGATGTGAGGCTGGACCAAAGCTGACACATCAGGCCTTGAGGGTTTCAAGTCCTATTGCCTTGTTTGCGCGCATTACCTTTTAAACGGTTGTGGCCTCCAGTAAGTCAGGCTTCTCCAAACCCATTCGCACGGTCCATAGAAATATAAGCGCATCCAGATGTTGGAATATACCACCTGGAACACCCAAATAGCCAAAACAACCAGATAGACCTCATAGCGTTGCATTTTACCAAACAAGCCTAGACCGTATCCATTAAAGATGAATCCACAGATCAACGACTGGGCTAAATAATTTGTCAGCGCCATTTGACCGGTTGGACGCATCAACGAAAACAGCCAACCAAATATTCCGGATTTGTAAAGCAATATGATTACGCCAAACAGACCGAGAGAACGCAATGTTCTTTCAATCTGATAAAAGGAGATATGCACACTTTTTAAAATCTCAAAACTGTTAAATTGATTATCAATGACCGATTGTACTCTGAAGTAGGAAAGCGGCACCCCGAGGCCCAAGCCGATAATCGCGATGAGTGCATACCACCTCACAGGTGCGTCGCCGGTTAAGATACCAAGCTTGAAAAACGCCATACCCAAGAACATAAAGATCAGCACATCCCATAGTTCTAAATAAATGTATTGGACAATCGTGTCGGTGTATGACTCCGTTCTCCATTTATACACGCCGGCATATTCGCCTTGCACAATCTCATTCGTTTCATCAATGTTCTTTAGCCTACTCTCTTTCGTTGAGCTCTTTTTGAAGGTATTCATGTCTTCAAGCTCCGCCTTTTGTTTGTCATTCAGCTTCACCTTTAACGTATCAATGGCTGCAACACTTTCTCCGCGTTGTATCATCTCTTTCTCTTGGTACAGATCTCTGTTTTCACGGGCAATCATAAATACAAGGCACACCGATGCAGCGATGATCAGAAACTTAGGGGAAGACTTGCGGAATGTGAAGATAAGCATACCGTAGCAGGCATAGTCCAGGAGAATATCACCGTTCCAAAGCAATACAAACACGTCGAATAATGATATCGCAATGAGCCACATCTGCCGCCTGAAGAAATAATCCGCGGCGGCAAGACCGTCAAGTTTTTGTTCCTGCCTGCCTACAAATAATATTACGCCAGCCCCAAAGAGCATGGAAAACAAGGCACGTTGTGTACCATTGAGCAACCAGAATACAATAAGCCAGACATAATAATTGATTCCCTGCTCATTTAAGAGCATAGGGTCTAAATGTAAAATCGGCGCCTGCGCAAAGGACGAAATATTCATCAGCAATATTCCAAGAATAGCAATGCCTCTTAAACTATCGAGCAATACAATTCTCTCTGACTGAGTAACGGGTGCTGCGGCGGATGGGGAGGCGGACATATTCTATGTCCAAAGTAGTGAATAAAATGAATACCATAATCACCCGTGAAAATCCAGCACAACGGAAGTTTATAATACGTCGACAGCAAGTTTCGGGTTGCCCTCATCTACCTTCCTTTTGACCTTTGGAAAAAAACAACTTATGACTTCTCCATCTTTAATCGATTGGAATACCGTTTATGAAGGTTTGAACAACAGGGGTTATGCCGTTATTCCTGAAGTATTATCTACTCAGGAATGCATTCATTTATCAACAATGTATGATGATCCACAATTATACCGTAACACAATTAACATGCAACGATATCGCTTTGGCCAGGGTGAATACAAATATTTCAATTATCCACTTCCACCGCTTGTCCAGTCAATGCGAGAAATGTTCTATACACCGCTTAGCGGTCTTGCAAACACGTGGATGGAAAGTCTGCGCACCGCCATTTATTACCCAAAGTGGCACGACGAATTTGTAGCACAGTGTAAGGCTAATGCTCAAACGCGGCCAACACCATTAATTTTAAGGTATGAAGCAGGAGGTTATAACACACTGCATCAAGACTTATATGGGAATATCTTCTTCCCTTTTCAGGTACTAATCGTATTGAGCCAGGTGGGAAAAGATCACCGTGGTGGTGAGTTTGTACTGACTAGCCAGGTACCACGTGCACAGTCGAAGGCTCAGGTTCTTCAGCCAAGTCAGGGCGCCGCTGTGATCTTCACTACCAATTTCCGACCCGTCAAAGGTTCCCGCGGATTTTACAAAGCCACGATGAAGCACGGCATCAGTGAAGTTAGCGATGGCATTCGGTATGCCTTAGGCATAATATTTCATGATGCGGCATGATCAGGCATCGAGATCATAGCAACAACCAAATTCGCGCAATGATCCGGACACGTCTGATCCATTATGGAGGAAGCCAACGTTTTAAAATCTATGGAACGCTAAAGTGCAAATCCGGAAAAAAGATGATGAAGGAGAATCGGGTATTCTTTTCCTCCGTTAATGATGCCATCGAAAATGGTTATCGACCATGTGGTCACTGTTGCAAGCGAGAATACGCAGTGTGGAAGATCGCCATGCTACCAGATCGGAATGCCTGGTGAAAGGTCGTGTTAGGTTAACGGATTCTGTTTAGTAGCCAATTTCAGCCTAACTTTGCGCAAGAATCGGGTTGAGAATGGATAGTGAACGGCGCAATTTTGAATCAGCAAAACAACATTGTATGGAGCCGACAACGCCTGAAACACAAATCAATTATTCGCGGATCGAACAAGCGATACTATATCTGGAAACCAATTTCCTGGCCCATCCGGGGCTCGAGGAGATTTCCGAAAAATTGCATCTATCCCCTTATCACTTTCAACGAATCTTTACCGAATGGGCGGGGGTAAGCCCGAAGCGTTTCATCCAATTTTTAACTGTTCGTTTTCTGAAGGAAAAGCTCGAAGTAGCAAAAAATCTTGCCGAAGCAGCACAGCTGGCTGGGCTGTCGAGTCAATCCAGGGTTTACGATCTGTTCACCACGCTCGAAGGAGTAACGCCGCAGGAGTATAAGCAGCGCGGTACAGGACTACGGATTAGCTACGGCTTCCATGAAACGCCGTTCGGCACTGCGTTACTGGGTGTTACAGACCGTGGTATCTGCTGGCTGTCCTTTTTGGTTGCCGACGAAGATGAGCGCACCGCCCTCGAACAGATAAAAGAGCATTGGTATAACTCACATTTTTTTCAAGATGTAGAACTTACAAACGACATTTTGAAGAAAATCTTTTATCCCGACAATTCGATTAAACCAGGGAAGTTGCATGTGCTTGTGAAGGGCACAAACTTTCAGTTGAAGGTATGGGATGCCCTATTGAGAATACCCGCAGGTAGCGTGACAACTTACCAGGGGATTGCCAATTCATTGTCCCAGCCCGGCGCAATGCAGGCGGTTGGTTCCGCTGTCGGTGCCAACCACATTGGATACCTTATCCCATGTCATCGGGTGATCAGAAAAGACGGGATCCTAAGCGATTACCGTTGGTCCGCGGCGAGGAAAAAAAGTATACTCGGTTGGGAATTTGCCAAGGCAGACGGAGAATCGAAAGGGTGACAGCACGTGAAGCTTGCCGCTTGAGGCTTTTCCCATCCACATATTGAGGCGATTTGAAGCACCGACGCTAGTTAAACGACATTGAGAGATTAGTTGCGACATTAGTACTTGTCTTCCGCAACGACGGCTATATTTACGTCAAAGAGCCAGCCCTTATGGAGGACTTTCTTGCAGCCCGTTTACAGATGGCGTTTTCGCTGGGCTTTCATATAATCTTCGCTTGCATTGGTATGGTGATGCCATTTTTTATGGCAGTAAGTCATTATCAATGGCTTAAAACAAACAAGGAAATATTCAAAAATTTGACGAAGGCATGGAGTAAAGGCGTTGCGATCTTTTTTGCAACGGGCGCGGTATCCGGAACAATGCTTTCGTTCGAACTCGGGTTGCTCTGGCCAAACTTCATGAAGCATGCAGGTCCGATTTTCGGAATGCCGTTCTCTCTGGAAGGTACTGCATTTTTTATTGAAGCTATTGCACTTGGTTTTTTTCTGTATGGATGGAATATTTTTAACAAATGGTTTCATTGGTTCACTGGAGTTGTTGTAGGTGTATCAGGGCTCGCAAGCGGAATTCTGGTCGTGGCCGCTAATGCATGGATGAATGCCCCCACAGGTTTCGATTATGTCGACGGCAAATACATTAATATCGATCCTATAAAAGCTATGTTCAATGACGCATGGGTGTCTCAATCCATTCATATGACTCTAGCAGCCTTTGCAGCAACCGGCTTCGCTGTCGCGGGCGTACATGCAGCCATGATCTATAAGAAGAAGAACATAGAGTTTCATATGAAGGCCTTCAAGATCGCCGCGATGTTTGGCGCAATTGCTTCCATCCTTCAGCCCATCAGCGGCGATCATTCAGCAAAAGATATTGCAATCCGCCAGCCTGCTAAGTTCGCTGCCATGGAAGCACATTTCGAAACAAAAAAGAATGCACCGTTGATCATCGGTGGCATTCCCGACGAAAGAAACAAAACGGTTCGCTATGCAATAGAGCTTCCTGGAATGCTAAGCTTTCTCGCACATGGTGACGCTTCTTCGGAAGTGAAAGGCCTCGACACCATCCCCCCGGAAGACCAACCACCTGTTGCTGTCGTCCATTACGCCTTCCAGATCATGGTGGGAATTGGAGGTGCGTTGATGTTGTTGTCTCTGCTTTTCTTTTTAAGCATGTGGAAGCAGCAACTGATTTTAAAAAGATGGTTCCTTTCCCTTTTCGTTTTGGCCGTCCCATTGGGATTCATTGCTGTTGAAGCAGGATGGACAGTGACAGAGGTGGGTCGTCAACCATGGATCATCCATGGAGTGATGCGCACCGCTGACGCTGTGACGCCAATGCCTGGCATTGCCTGGTCTTTCTACCTGTTTACAGCAGTGTACATTTCTCTGAGTATCCTGGTGATTTTCCTCTTACACCGACAAATTAAAATGGTGCCTTCCCTTTACGATAAGCCTGACAATGATGACTAATATTGTTATTGCTTATCTCTGTTTGTCCATCCTGCTGTATTTTCTGTTAGGGGGCGCTGACTTTGGAGCTGGAATTATTGAGATGTTCACTTCACGAAAGAATTTGAGTCGAACGCGCAAAACGTTATATCAAGCCATTGGACCGATATGGGAAGCAAATCACATGTGGTTAATTATTGCAATTGTTATTCTCTTCGTGGGGTTCCCTGGTATCTATAGCCAACTTTCAATCAACCTGCACATACCGATGTTGATTATGCTGATGGGAATCATCGCACGTGGAACTGCTTTTGTGTTCCGGCATTACGACGCCGTACGCGATGGAATGCAGGATATCTATAACCGGGTTTTTGTCTGGTCAAGCTTTGTAACGCCTTTATTCCTCGGCATCATTGCCGGAAGTACGATCTCGGGCAAGATCGACACGCGCGCACAAACATTTGCGGATGCTTATATTTTCAGCTGGCTAAACTTTTTTAGCATAAGCACCGGCCTTTTCACCGTGGCGTTGTGCGGATTCCTGGCTGCAGTGTATCTGATAGGTGAGGCTGATGATGAAAACGATCGCCGGCGATTCATCAGGAAAGCAAAAGCAATGAACATCATCGCCGTACTTTGCGGCCTTCTGGTATTTATAGCCGCAAGTATTGAAGAAGTGCCATTGCTCCAATGGATAATCGGTGATCTTGTCGGTTTGGCTGCACTAATACTCGCAAGCGTGTCGCTGCTACTCCTTTGGCGGTGGATAAATCGAAAACCACCGGCAGTCTTGCGGGTATTGGTAGCCTTTCAGGTGAGCATGATACTGTTGGCGATAACGTATGCTCACTTTCCAAGCATCATTATCGTTCGAAGTGGTCAGAATCTTTCCCTGCTCGAAGGGCAAGCACCGTTAAAAACAATGCAGGCTTTAGGCTGGGCGCTACTCATTGGAAGTGTGTTCATCCTTCCCGCCTTATTTTACCTTTATTACAGCTTTCAGAAGAATGAAGATTACGACAATTAATGAAGGCAGTGGCAACGATTGAATTTGTATTAATAAACATCTAACTTGAAGCGAAGAAATTAGAGAACGCTTCATGAAAAACAAAATTATACTATTTGCCCTGTTGCTTTACTCGCTTACTTCTTTTTCCGCACCTCCGGATCTAAATGGCCGCTGGCTCGGCAGAGTCGGCGACGAATTTGATTTCGGTCTTGCGCTGAAAACCGATGGCAGTAAAGTCACGGGCACCCTCTATACCCCTGACGGTGAAGGGCCGATATCAAACGGAAAAATTTCTAAGAACACGCTGACTTTCTCATATGCTGTCAATGGGAAAACTATTCCATATACCGGAACCTTAGCCGACAATAAGCTAGAACTATCGTTTGCCTATGAGGGGGAAGAGATTAAAGGGACCTTATCACGAATAGGAACGGATCAACCCATTCGCATCACGCCGCGCATGCGGCCTCAGATGTCTGAGTATTGGGAGCCCGTTCCAAAGATCGTAGATCCGGGTCCATACCCAGGTATGGTTACTCCACCCTCGGATGCAGTAGTGCTGTTTGACGGAAAAGACCTTTCAAAATGGAAAAGCAGAGACGGAAGTGGCGCGAAATGGAAAATAGAAGATGGAAGCTTTACCGTGGTAAAGGGCACAGGTGACATCACGACGCAGCAAAAATTTGGAGATTATCAGCTTCATATTGAATGGAAAATTCCAGTAGACATTCAGGGACAAAGCCAGGCAAGGGGTAATAGCGGGATATTTCTTCAGGACCTAAGTGATGACTTAAAAATACCAGGCTACTGGTATGAAGTTCAGGTGCTCGATAACTATAACAGTGCGACATACGTCAACGGACAGGCTGGAAGCATTTACAAACAGAATCCTCCACTTGTAAATGCAATGCGCAAGCCCGGAGAATGGAATGTTTACGACATCACTTATACGGAGCCGCGTTTCAATGAGAATGGCACTTTATTTAGTCCGGCGCGGGTTACCGTAATTCACAATGGTATTGTGGTTCAAAACAATTTTGCCATACGGGGCCATACGGCATACATCGGACATCCGTACTACTACAAAGCTCACGGAAAGGGACCAATATCATTACAGGACCACGGTGATCCAAGCAAAGCGATTAGCTTCAGGAACATTTGGCTAAGGGAGCTGTGATGGATGCCTCAGGAGAGGATTGACCGGGCAAGATCATCATTGCGCAATCCCCTTTACTGGTGTGAATGTAGCAGACTACCAGACAAGCTATTATTTCAAAACCTTTAGTTCAACATTGCGAAAATCTATTGGCTGCCCCTCGCTTTGCAGGGCAATAAAACCAGAACGCAAGGGTTGACCCGGCTTCCAAAGAGCGCTGTCAAAGCGGTTCGCAACTCCGCCACCCATGGTCGGTTTAGAATATTGTAATACCGTATCACCGTTGATGATGTGGGTAATAAGCGAATCGCCTAACACAATTAATTCAGCCTTCACCCATTCATCCTTGTCATAGGTTTTAGATGTGGAATTAAGACAATGTTCGCCGTATTTTTTTCCCTGATACTCTATTTCCGTTCCAGGAGAACACATATTCCCCGTCGGCCGGGGCTTGCCATCACCGACTCCGGCAAGAAATTGCATTTCCACAGATATCGGCCAATCCTGCTCCTTGAGCATTCCCCTGGGGTCCTGTGAGTGATACATCACGCCACTGTTCAAGATGGTATACTCAGGGGCACCTTGTTGCAGCTCGCCTGTAAAATGGTACTCGAGCTTCAAATGAAAATGACTGTATGGTGTCTTGTAATATAAATGGGCAAATTGATTGTTATAATCCCCATACTTGTCATAGCGAACTTTAATCATCCCATCTTCAACACGGAAAGTGTTGCCGAAGTTAACGTCAGCATCGTGATGATGGACTTTAACAATCCAGTCGCTAATATCTTTACCGTTAAAGAGCTGGATCCATTCGCCCGTACGTTGTTTGGGATGGATTTGACTGCAGCCCAGTAAAAGGACGATACCAAAGTAAAGTATGCACTTGCTCACAACAATATTTGAATTAAGTTTCTTAAAGGTCTTGCTGAAAGTATTAAAGTTCGATAATTTATTTTGATTTTTATTAGCGGTTAGATTCCAAATACCGCAGCGATACTATTTGCCAGTACTTAGTCACGAATAATTTTCCAATGAAAACGCTGCTTTTAATTATTTCACTCACTGGATTTTTCAATTTTTCCTCTGCTCAGACTAAAGGATCCGGAGAAATTAAGGGGCCCTTTCAATGGAACAGTAAGATTTATCCGGGAACGCATCGACAATTCTGGATCTATGTACCGCGGCAATATGATGCGGCAAAGCCTGCTTGCCTTATGGTGGTGCAAGACGGTTTGTCACGGGCAAATGACTGGAAGTTGCCGCACGTATTGGATTCGCTAATTGATTCCTCAACCATACCCGTAATGATCGGAGTTTTTATCGACCATGGTGCCGTGCTTCCTACAACCGAAGGTGTATATCCGCGATACAATAGAAGTTTTGAATACGATGCTCTCGGAGATCGTTACGCTCGTTTCCTGATCGAAGAGATTTTACCAGAGGTGCAGCGCTCATATAATATCAGTCAGGACCCAAATGACCGATGCATTGCCGGAGCAAGTTCGGGAGCCATTTGCGCATTCAACGTCGCATGGGAGCGACCCGATCAATTTCGAAGAGTGCTCAGTACGATCGGCACTTATGTGGGGTTGCGCGATGCGGACGAACTGATAACGCTCGTTCGAAAAACCGAGGCAAAACCATTGCGGATATTTCTTGAAGACGGTAGCACAGATCTGAACATTTATGCAGGAGATTGGTGGATGGCCAACCAGGCGATGCTATCGTCACTTAAATATGCAGGGTACGAAGTAAATCACACTTGGGGAAGCGGTGGGCACGATAGCAAACACGCCGTTTCCATACTCCCGGATGCCTTGGCATGGCTTTGGAAAGATTATCCTGAAAAGATTAAAACCCATAGAGGTATTGAGCCGAAAATAAAGCTATTGATTGAAGGTGAAGATTGGAAAAGGGTAAGCTCGGATGAATTTCGTATTGAGCGGTTCACGATCAATGATGTTGGCGAAGTTGTATTTCCATACAAACAATCCGTTTACACACTCAGTGAGAACAATTTGGCGAAACGCCATGGTGAGCTTGAAGCAAAAGGATCAGGCACTTCATCAGCACCAAATGGCCTTGTCTATGTTTCTCTGCCGTCAAAACGTAAAATAGTTAGCATAAGCGTCGGCGGAATCAAACACGAGGTGGTCGATCATTGCACAGCTGAATATCTTTGTAGCACCGACAAAGGACTATACTTTATAGATACCAATGCAAATCGGATTGGTTTTTATCGCTTCACCTCAAAGAAGGTTCAATATATCACCACGCCCTTCCGTCCTGTATCTCTCACTCCATCCGCTGAGAAAACGTTTTTAAATGTAGGATCTGGTGACTCTTATCAGGGGTACTCTTATCAGATCCTGGAGGATGGCGCTTTGGATAACGGACAGGGCTACACGCACTATCACACACCATATGATTCAAATGTTTCGGGGCAGTCAGGCATGACAGTGGACACCAATAATTTACTTTACACAGCCACGCAACTCGGTGTTCAGGTATCTGATCAGTTAGGGCGGGTAAACTTTATTTTTTCTAAACCGTCAGAAAATCCGATGGATGTAAAACTAGGCGGCAAAGATTTCAATATCCTTTACCTCAGCGCTGGAGGGAAGTTGTATGCAAGAAGAATCGCCGCTACCGGAACGCATTCATGGGGCGCTCCATCAAAGCCGCCAAAGCCAGGTCTGTGATATTGGTAAAATAGTGACGCTAAACCGCACCAAAACAAAAAGCTGCTCAAGCAGCTTTTTGATTGAAGGTGAGATTCTGGTTATTTCGTGCTACCGTTGCCCTTTGAGCTATCGAGGGTGCCATCGGTTGTAAACGTCAGCACAACTTTTTCTCCGCCCTTCTTTGCATTGAACGAATAATAGCCAGGCGTAAAAACCGTTTTTCCCCCGACTGTTTCTTCGGAGTAATGCAATTTCCAAAAGCCTTTGTCCTGAAGATCACTATAATCTTTTTGGAAAGACTTCATGACAACAACTGGTACTTCGCTTTCAGTAAGCTTTTTGGTCTTGTCAAACGACTGGGCAAAAGCCACGCTTCCCGAAACACATACCGCAAACAGGGTTATTAAAAATGCCTTTTTCATGGTTGAAAGTTTTTATAAAATTTGAGTTTTATTGAACACATTAGTTAACGGGATGCGTTCGTTTTCGTTTTGATGTTTTTCGCCTTTTCGATGACCGGGCCATTATAACGTTGGTCGGCAATTATATATTGATAGCGGATGCGTTAAACAATTTGTTGTACCACGTAATCTTTCTACGCTCTCCCACTTCCTGATAAATTCATAGTCTTTACCTTAGCGCTATGGCTAATCCATATGTGTCGTTGATGAAAACCGCGTGGCTGTATGCACGCTCAGAGAAGAAGAAGTATGTGTTGGTATATTCATTATTCCTCGTGGCGAGCGGAACGCTGGCACTTTCACCAATACTCTATGGTTGGTTTATCAATGGTTTACAGCTGGAAGGTGTTCAGCATCTGCGCTATGCCTGGCTTTACGCAGGGGCATATGTGCTGGTCAAGTTGATCCAATGGACGTTTCACGGCCCTGCCCGGGTGTTCGAGCGCAAGCTGGCGTTCAACCTGAGTCGCAATTACCTGCAAGAGCTGTATCATCAAACCTTGCACCTGACGGTGAAATGGCATCAGGATCACCATAGTGGTTCTACGATAAACCGTATAAGAAAGGCATACGAAGCTTTAAAGGATTTTTTCCAAAACGGTTTTATCTATTTGTATGCCTTGTCAAAATTTGCATTTTCATTTATCGCGATGATTGTCTATTCGCCTCTATTCGGTTTTATCGGTGTACTGTTAGGGATCGTGACAGTGCTCGTCATCTTCCGTTTTGACAAGCCCTTTATTAAAAGGTTAGATGAAACGAATGAAAAGGAACACATCGTATCTGCAACCCTGTTCGACAGTTTGTCCAACATCATTACAGTGATTACACTGCGGCTCGAGCAGCGCATGGAGCAAAGCGTGATGAAGAAAGTGATGGACGTTTTTCCACCTTTCATAAAAACTGTGAAGATCAACGAGTGGAAATGGTTTGTCGCCGACATGCTCGTAGCATTAATCTATGCGATAACGGTAATAGGTTACGTTTATCAGCACAGCGAGCCAGGTAAGCTTTTCCTCGTCGGCAATCTTGTGGCGTTGCTCGGATTTGTTAATCAGTTTACCAGCGTATTCCACGATATCGCCTGGCAGTATACGCAAATTGTTCAGTATAACACGGATGTCCAGACGGCCAGATTTATCTCGCAGGCTTATAAAGATCAACATCTTCCAGATGATGTTGCCCCTCTGCCTCATCGATGGCAACGCATTGAAATTAAAGGCCTCAACTTTTCACATAAAGAAAATTATTCATCTTCAGAGCGCGCACAAAGCCTTCACAATATTTCAATTGTATTGGAAAAAGGGAAACGCGTTGCCTTCATCGGGGAAAGTGGAAGCGGGAAAAGCACGCTGATGGCGCTGCTCCGAGGATTGTATGACCCTCAGCCAGGAACATCCATTCGTGTGGATGATACCAGTGACATTTCGATAACAAGCATTACCAGCTCTATTACATTGTTCCCACAAGAGCCAGAGATTTTTGAGAATACGATTGAACACAATATCACTCTCGGGCTGCCTTTTGAACAAAAAGAAATTTTACAGGTGTGTGAAACGGCTCACTTTTCCGAAGTTGTTAACCATCTTCCTAACGGTCTTCAATCGAACATTCAGGAAAAAGGTGTGAACCTTTCGGGCGGGCAAAAGCAACGCCTCGCCCTGGCAAGGGGCATCCTCGCTGCTAAATCAAGCGAAATCGTTTTGCTCGATGAACCAACAAGCAGCGTCGATCCTAAAACCGAGATAAAGATCTATCAAAAGTTATTCAAGGAATGCGAAGGCAAAGTAGTGGTTTCCACTCTACACAGACTTTACCTGTTAAGTTTTTTCGACTATGTATATATCCTCAAAGCCGGTCACATTATTGATGAAGGCACCTTTAACGATCTCAAAATAAGAAGCAGCATTTTCCAGGATCTCTGGAGGCACCAGGATGACAAGGCGGAGGCTGAGGAATAGGCAAAGAACTTTTAATACTTGTTCTTCTTGCGATGGTTATTCGCCTCCCTCGAAATTTTGCCTGACTGTTTACCAAACCTCTTCTTGTCATCCGCTGATATTTCAAACCTGCTTTGCTCCTTCTTTAGCTTTCGATAGCTGTCGTATAACGCAGCGTCAAGGTCGCCGCTTTCAAGTGCAAACAATACGCTGCATCCTACCTCGCTTGTATGGGTGCAATCTGAGTAACGGCAACCCGCCGCGAATTTGTCGATCATCGGAAATACTCCCGACGATGGCTGGCCATCTTCATGCGTTACACCAAACTCCCTCATGCCAGGTGTATCGATCATCAAACTTCCGTTTGTCAACTTAAAAAGGTCACGTGTAGTTGTCGTGTGTCTTCCCTTGCTATTTGATATGCTGGTTTCAGCGGTCTTTTGTAAAGGGTCGCCGAGCATATAGTTTAACAGGGAGCTCTTACCAACACCAGACGATCCTATAAGAACATACGTCTTTGAAGGTTCAAGAATGTTAACCAATTGCTCAAGCCCTTTTTGTGTGTACGTGCTGCAGGTGATTATTTGACTACCTCGACCCAACCTGGCAACCTCTGCTTTGTACTTCTCTCCATCAGCGCGAGATCAGCCTTGTTCAGTACCACAATGCATTTAATGCTGCATGAAGTTAGCTGAACAATGTAACGCTCGAGCCGCATCAGATTAAAATTGTCATCCAGCCCCTGCACTATGAGCGCCATGTCAATATTGGTTGCAAGAATCTGGCGCTGCATCTTCGAACCCGGAGTTTTACGAGCGAGTTCATTCGTGCGTGGAAAGACACTGATTACATAGCCTTGCGCATCGTAACTTATATAAAACACCCAATCGCCCACTTTAGGGAGGTCTTCCGGTAAGGCGCCGTATAATAATTTTCCTGATAGTTCCGTTTCCAGCTCTCCGTCAGAAGTAATCAGAATGTATTTGAAACCCCTGATCGATATTACGCGCCCGGGTAACATTTGACTATCGGCATTTGTGATAGCGTATTCGTTCTGAACAGTAGTCCAGCCAAAATTTTTTAAAATAGTCATGTGAAAATAGGATTGATGACTGCATACTCACTGAATGAGATGCAATTGTTTCAACTAGGAATTGTATTGGTTACAGCAAATCCAGGTCAACAGGTGAAGACCTGCGCTAGGCGACAATTCCTACGAAAAGGGGGCGATATGTGAATGCTCTTGTCATCGATGTAAAATAAACGAAAAGGGTTGGGAAATCCCTTCTTATAATCAAAATTTTCGGACCCCTCATAGTGCAGTCCATTTCACTGTCTTTTCAAGCACGGTGTCAATGAAGTTCGTTCGCTGCGGCATGTCCAGGAATGGATAGGTTACCTTTGACAAATACAGCCCCTGCGGGTAAGCCGGCTCTATTATTGGTGGCGTGACACGGGTTATTAAATATTGTTCAAATGCGTCAACGCTCAGGTTCCGATTTCCTATTTCCAGTAATCTGCCAACGATAATTCTGATCATTCGCCCCAGAAATCTGTTCGCGGAAATTTGAAACCTTATTAGATCACCGCGACTATCGGTAAAAAGCGTTGCTTCGCTAACATGGCAGATTGTATGATCGTATTCAGCGGGTGTTTTGCAGAAGGCGCGATAGTCATCATACTTCGTCAGCAAGGCGACAGCCCTTTTCATTTCACCAAGATCCAGATCCCGACCGAGATACAACGAACTCAATTGACTCAGGAAAGGATCTTTATAAGTATGGATGAAGTAATCATAAGTCCTCTTTAGTGCATCGTACCGCGCATGTTGATTTTCATCCACCGGGATAATATCAAAAATAGCGATGTCGTCAGGAAGATTTTTATTCAATCTGAACAACAGGTCATAGTCCCAGACAGCGTTGACATCCAGATGAAAAAAGAACTGACTTGCATGTACCATCGCATCAGTTCTTCCGCAACCCATGATTGAAACCGGTGTTTTTAAAACCTGGCTCAGTGTGGACTCCAGAACATGCTGCACGCTTGCAATACCCGGCTGAAATTGCCAGCCGCGATAATTGTATCCATTATATCCTATGTGAAAGAAAAAACGCAAATCGCAATTATTAGACGTTTGGAGAAGAATGCAAATCTAACCGTTCACAATTCTTACTATTCATAATTTAAAATTTATAGGCCAAATTGTATTTTTTACCCCTTAAGATACCCCAGATGAAAACGTGCCATTTCTTCTTGTTTCTGCCCCTCTTTGCGTTTTCCATTGTTGCAGCGCAGGATCCAAAAAAAGATTCTATTAAGAAAGAGGAGGATAAAAAGATTAAGCTTCCGCTAAAGGTCGGCAGAAAAATTCCAATCAGTACAACCGAAGGTACGTGGATGTCTCTTGACATCAGTCCGGATGGGAAGACACTCGCCTTTGATTTTCTCGGGGACATTTTCACAATGCCTATCACGGGCGGTAAACCAGTGCAGTTTACCAAAGGGTTGGCTTTTGACTCACATCCAAAATTCAGTCCTGACGGATCAAAGCTATTATTTATTACCGATCGAAGCGGCGGTGACAACATTTGGTGGTTCTCTCTTGACAAAAGTGACTCCTTGCAAGTCACGAAAGGTGATGTCGACCATTATCAATCGGCCGAATGGACACCCGATGGGAACTATATCGTAGGATCACGGGGTACGCGCAATCTCAAGCTATGGATGTTTCATAAAGATGGCGGCGTTGGAGCGCAACTTATTGCAAAGCCTGAGAATGTAAAAACGATTGAACCGGCATTCGGAAAGGACGGCCGTTATATCTGGTACGCGCAACGCACCGGCGCCTGGAACTACAATGCCATTTTTCCTCAATATCAGTTGGCTATTTATGATCGGGACAATGGCGAATCAGAACTGAAGACTTCACGTTATGGTTCTGCATTCACACCAACACTTTCACCTGATGGGAAGTATCTCGTATATGGGTCACGTTATAACGATCAAACCGGACTTGTATTACACGAACTTTCAAGTGGGGACGAAAAATGGCTGGCATACCCGGTACAGAGAGATGAACAGGAGTCAATAGCGCCTCTTGGGGTATTGCCGGCAATGTCCTTCACACCAGACAGCAAAGAGGTCGTAGCCTCATACGGCGGAAAATTCTATCGCATTCCTGTTCCCCGCGGTGATGCTGTCAATATTCCCTTCACGATGGATACAGAGTTATGGTTGGGTGCACGCGTGGACTTTAAGTATCCCATCAAAGACGATAAGGATATGATCGCTACACAAATAAGAAATCCTGTGGTATCACCCGATGGTCTACAAATTGCATTTACGGCGTTAAACAGACTATACACCATGACGCTCCCTGATGGTGTTCCAAAACGTGTGACCAATTTTGAATTTACCGAGGCACACCCGGTCTGGAGCCCGGACGGATCACAACTGGCATGGGCGACGTGGGAAAATAATGGCGGCCATCTTTATAAAATAAACTTTAAGCTTCGGGCTGCCAGGCCGCAACGATTAACTACGACCGCTGCAAGATATTCCGATCCAGCCTGGTCATACACCGGGAATAGAATTGTCTTCACAAGAGGCGGCGCCTTCAACTTCAGGGAAGATCCCGAACCTCAAACTTTCGCAAGCCAGGAGGAATTGGGCTGGATTAGCGCGAATGGCGGTACCGTTACGATCATTGACAGAACAAGAGGTCGGGTCAATCCCCACTTTGTAAAAGGCGACGATCGAATATATCTGTATACGCGTAAGAAAGGGCTTCTTTCAATACGCTGGGATGGAACAGATGAAAAAGTAATCGTGAAAATCGAAGGCATCACGACGTATGGATTTAGCGGCAGGGAAAATCATTGCATGATGGTGGAGTCCGTGAATGAACCGAAACGCGAACCAAGCATCGCCGATGTCGTGGAGATGGCGCCTCAAGGTGACAAAGCGTTGGCCCAGATCAATAATGAAATCTATGTCGTCACTATTCCCAAGACTGGTGGCGAAGTGCCAAAGATATCTGTAGCCGATATCGAAAAATCCCAGTTTCCTGCACATAAACTTACAAAGCTCGGGGGTGAATTCGCCAGCTGGAACAACTCGGGGAGAGTTGTCTACTTCGCCCTGGGCAATGCTTTCTTTACTTACAATCTCGACGACGCTTATGCGAAAGAAACGGCACTGAGAAAGAAGAAAGCACTTGAGGAAAGGATAAAAGCAGAAGCCAAACGGGAGGGAAAAAAAGAAGAAAAAAAGAATGATAAGAAGGAAGAAAAAAAGGAAGACGCTTACACGCCTAACGAATTCCGCATCAAGGTCATTGTTGAAAAAGATATTCCTGTTGGCAGGATACTACTGCAAAATGCAAGGATAGTTACTATGAAGGGCGATGAAGTGATCGAAGCAGGCGATGTGCTCATTGAAAATGCGCGCATCACGCAAGTCGGCGCGAGTGGCTCTATCACAGTCGAGGCAAGCGTCCAGAAGATGGACTTGAAAGGAAAGACGATCATACCAGGATTCGTTGACACGCACGCACACATGTGGCCCGCATGGGACATCCATAAAAACCAGGTATGGATGTATGCTGCGAACCTTGCTTACGGTGTAACCACAACCCGCGATCCACAAACCGGGACGACGGATGTTCTGACGTATAGCGACCTCGTTGAGACTGGCGAAATCGTCGGACCACGCATTTATAGCACGGGCCCCGGCGTGGGCTTCTGGTTGTATAACCTTAAAGATTACGATCAGACAAAAGACATACTGAAACAGTACTCTGAATATTTTAATACGAAGACTATCAAGATGTATCTGACCGGCAACCGCCAGCACCGGCAGTGGATCATACAGGCCTGCAAAGAGCAAAATCTGATGCCGACCACGGAGGGGGGCCTTGATTTCAAGTTAAACATGACGAACCTCATCGATGGTTATTCGGGGCACGAGCATGCGTTTCCAATTTATCCATTGTATAAAGATTTTACTTCGGCGGTGGCGCAGGCTAAGATGGCCTACACGCCAACCCTGCTGGTGTCTTACGGTGGGCCGTGGGCCGAGAATTATTATTATGCCACGGAAAATGTCAACGCAGACCCTAAGCTCAACTATTTCACGGCGAAGTCAGAGCTCGACCAGAAGTCGCGTCGGCGTCCGGGTTGGTTTATGCCAGAGGAGCACGTTTTTCCACACCATGCTAAATTCGTCAATGAAATCGTAAAGGCAGGCGGCAATGCAGGAGTTGGCTCTCACGGGCAGCTGCAGGGTCTTGGCTATCACTGGGAATTATGGAGTATTGCCTCCGGCGGAATGAGTAACCATAATGCGTTGAAAGTAGCCACGATCCTGGGTGCGCAGTCATTAGGTCTCAGTGGCGACCTTGGCAGTATTGAGCCCGGGAAATTGGCTGACCTGATCATTCTCGATAAAAATCCACTTGAAAACATTCGCAATTCAAACACTGTAAAACAAGTGATGAAGAACGGCCGTCTCTACGATGGCAATACCCTTGATGAGATCTACCCGACAATAAGGAAAGCGCCGTCGTTTGGAAACGAGCAGAATAAGCCGGAGGGGCTGCCGGGAATGAGAGAATAGTTATGAATTATGAGTTATGAATTATGAGTTGGCGCTCTGTTCTTACTCATTGGTGAATGACGGAATCTTTCGCTCGAGCCGAACTCATAATTCATAACTCATAATTCATAACTCCTTCTCTCCTGCCCAATAATCCACCACCGTCGCCTTATCCAGGTACGGCAGTAGGATCTCTACGAAGGCTTTGTGGTCGGGATGGACCAAATAAGCATCGCGGTCTTTGTCACTGGCGAAAGTGGCGATAAAGCAATGGGTAAGACCTTGATTCAGATTCTCCGGACTGTTGTTTGTTCCCCACTCAAAATCTTTGATCAGCTTTATTTTTCCTGCTAGTGCTGCAAAGGCTTCTTCAACCCGCTTGATATCCGCTGCTTGCGCGCCGTCCTTGAATTTGAACAGCACAACATGCCGCAATTTTTTGCTACCCGATTGCGCCTGCGCCTGAGAAACGGTGGTTGCCATAAATAACAAAGTGGTTAAGATGAAAAACAATGTACTTACTTTTCGCATGTCCTTTATATTGAATTTAAGTTATAAACTAGTATCCCCACTTCTTCATGATAGCAAGATTTTCCTTCATACTTGCCATTGGTGTTTTGCCCTGATAAGATTCCTGCTCAATGATAAAATGCTTGGTGCCACCCACCTTACGGCCAAGATCGATCACCTCTTTCGTGTTTACGACACCCTTGCCAAGCACAGTACTTTCAAACGCGTGATCTGACCCTTCCTTTGGAGTAACCTTGATCTCATCCTTCACATGCATCGACTGAAACCTTCCTGGATATTGACGAACAATATCTATGGCCTTTGCTCCACCGTTGTATAGGTTACCAACATCTAACTGCTGTATTACCAGGTCAGGATCTGTATTCTTTAACATGATGTCATAGACGGTCTGGCCTTCAAGTTTTACGCTGAACTCAAAATCATGGTTATGATAACCGAATTTCATTCCAGACTTCTTGCAAAGCTCTCCTGATTTATTGAATACTTCCATATAGCGCTTGAGATCGTCTGCAGTCTGACGAAGGCTTTCATCGAGCGATGGCGAGATCACAAACTCCTGTCCGACAATCGCCGCGTCTTCAATAGTATAACGCCAAAGCTCAGTGAAATCTTTGGTGGTCTCATTCCAATGAGGTTTTCCCAATACCGTATGGCCGCTGGGCATTTTTAATCCGAGGTCATCGAGTATTTTTTTAAAGTCTTTCGCACTATGGCCATAAAATTTACGATCGATATAATTTGCGTGCTCTACGTATTTGTACCCCATGGTAGCCAGCTGACGCATTGTCCCAACAGGATCCTTTTTCATATCATCTCGAACGGAATACAATTGTAGTCCCATCACTTCGCCAGCCGGCTTTACCGCGGCAAGGACCCTATTGAACAAAGCGCTGGTACCGAGAACGCCAAGTGTACCCTTTTTTATAAAATCCCTTCTCGAAGTGCTCATACCAGGTGTATTTAAATTTTACGTACGACTAAATATATCACTTTTCACGAAGCACTACGCATCCTTTGTGACGAACCGGTACACCTCTGTATAGTGACGGATGAGATTCTCCCAATCAAAAGCAGATGAGTTGTTTTCAACGTTATTCCGCTGCATAATCCTTTGACGCATGGTTTGCATCAGGAACGTGTGCATCACGTCCGCAAGTTTGTTAGCGGACCACTCAAATGTCCGCTTGCCACGTTCGATTACAAAAAGTCCATATTTTTCGTGATCTTCTATGTGCTGCAGGATATAATCTCCAAAGCCGGAAAGGTCACTTGTAACAGAGGGTATGCCGCTCGCCATGCATTCCAGCGGAGTGTATCCCCAAGGCTCATAGTAGCTGGGAAAAACTCCAAGGTGACATCCGCGCACGAACTGGTTGTAGTCCATCGCAAAGAGGGGATTGCTCGTAGAGATAAAATCAGGATGGTAAACGATTTTTACCGGATCGTCGGGGTTATTGAGCAGTTTTTTTGCCTGTAACGCTACAAGGATCTCATCACTCTCTTCGTTGACAAGCCGGTGCGTCACGACCAACGGATTCTTCTTGGTTTTCCATGCCTGAAGTGTGCGCCGATAGCGAAGCTTCCAATACTCATCCACAAATGTATTAAGGTCAGGAAGGTGATTATCGTCTTTCATCGTACTCTCATAAAAGAGTCGCTTTCCAACCTGCTTCTGAATTTCTACTGAAGTTTGGAGAATCTCCTGCATCATGGCTTGGGACTGCAGCACTTCCGGGTGAATATTCAGAAAATCTCTTCGCGTGATAATAAACATTACCACTGTCGTTTCAGATTTCTCAGCCTTTAAACGCCGATTCAACCTGGAGAGTGCTTCCAGGGTAAGATCGAATCCCTTATTTCTGAATTCATATCTACCTGATGTAAAAAAATATAACGTTTTATCCAGGTCGAAGGGGTATGATTGGAAGAAATGCGCCATTATAAAGCGATGGATCATCTCTTTATATTGTACGTGCTGATTTTGAAATTCGTGCAGCGCTTCAAAACGTTCGATATTCAATCCATTGGGTAGCACGACTTCCGGCTTCCGCTTTAAAAGGTGTTTGCATTCGCGGGCTGTTACTTCGCTCACAGTCGTCAGCGCATCTGCGCTTTGCGCGCAGAGAAATTCAATTCTGGTTTCCGTTTCAATTCCAAATCGCTTCGCTTCGTCCTCCCAACGAAAGAAAGGAAGGTGCGCATAAAACAAAGGTGAATTTATAGCAAGGTGTCTTCCCAACTGTGTAGCGTGCGTCGTGAAAACAGTTTTTACAGGCATCTTATCACGCTTGATGTCAAGGATTGGTAAACAGGACATCCACTCATGAAAATGTCCAATGATCTGCTGATCCGTTCCCAACACCTTCACCAGCTCATCAAAGAATAGTTTGGTGAGATATCCAAAGGCAACTACCTGATTTATGAGTGGGTTATCGGCAGGTGTGCTGATGCCGTGGTTTTTCCAAAGCAAATACTTAACTACATTCATCGATTTGTCCTGAACAACATTTGGATTCAGTAACACAACGCGTGGCTTACCCGTTATCAACCACTCTGCATAGTGTACGTCGAAACCTCTCTTACGGAGAATAGACGCTGCCTGACCGAAAGCATCCTGCGAGTCGTCGAGCGGCTCCAGTTCCGCCTGGATGTTCTTACCGAGATACGGACCCACCATGCAATAGGGACCATTGGCATGCTTTACCATTGCTGGCGCCTTTGAACGGATAACAGTGTAGATACCACCAACCTGATTACACACCTCCCAGGCCACTTCAATGATACAGGATGCTGGAAACTTGTCTTTTAACTCTCGTGTACGTTTTGGCATTTTACTGGCCAGAATGGCCGATTATAGCCCTTAAAGCTATTTATTTAATGTCAAAATTTCTGAAATAACCGCTTTCCTTTCAATGGATTATTTTTTGAGCAGGAAGGGCGAGAGACAACGAATATGAACTTTGACAAATTCACGATAAAATCGCAGGAGTCACTGCAGAAGGCGGCTGAGATCGCTTTGAGCCTGCAACACCAGGCCATCGAACCCGGGCACCTTTTGAAGGCGGTATTGGAAACAGATGAAAATGTTTCTAATTATCTATTCAAGAAACTGAATGTGAATGTAAACATTCTTAACACTAAGCTTCAGGACGTACTTCAAAGCTATCCTCGAGTATCAGGTCAGCAACCATACTTGTCATCTCAGACAAATGGAATTCTTCAGCAGGCTGAAAAGGAGCTTCGCGAATTCAAAGACGAATACATTGCCGTTGAGCACCTGTTACTCGCCTTACTTTCCTCGAAAGATACAGTATCAGCAATTCTAAAAGATTCCGGCGTTGAACGCAGCGGCCTTATAAAGTCCATTAAAGAATTGCGCGGTGGTTCAAAAGTAACGGATCAAAATGCTGAATCGAAGTATAAATCACTCGAGCGATATTCAATAAATCTGAATGAGCGGGCGAAGCTGGGAAAGATCGATCCTGTCATTGGGCGGGATGAAGAGATCCGCCGTGTGCTACAAATCCTTAGCAGGCGTACAAAGAACAATCCGATTTTGCTTGGCGAACCGGGCGTGGGAAAAACGGCTATCGTCGAGGGTATGGCCCAAAGGATTGTCAATGGCGACGTGCCGGAAAATTTGAAAAGCAAAGTGATCATATCACTGGATATGGGCTTGCTTGTGGCCGGAGCGAAATACAAAGGTGAATTCGAAGAGAGATTAAAATCGGTCATCAAAGAAGTTACCGATTCAAATGGAGAAATACTTTTGTTTATAGATGAGATCCATACCTTGATTGGTGCCGGAGGGGGAGGTGAGGGCGCAATGGATGCTGCAAATCTTTTAAAGCCTGCGTTGGCGCGTGGCGAGCTGCATGCGATCGGTGCAACGACTCTAAAAGAATATCAGAAATACATCGAGAAGGATAAAGCATTAGAGCGAAGATTCCAGTCGGTCATGGTAGATGAACCATCTGTGGAAGATTCGATTTCGATATTGCGTGGTATCAAGGAAAAATACGAACTGCATCACGGCGTTCGTATAAAAGATGATGCTGTCATTGCATCTGTTGAATTGTCGAGCCGGTACATCAGTGATCGATTTCTTCCGGACAAGGCAATAGACCTGATGGACGAAGCAGCGGCGAAGCTTAGGCTTGAGATGGATTCATTGCCAGAAGAACTTGACGAGCTTAATCGGAGAATAATGCAATTAGAAATCGAACGGGAGGCTATACGCCGCGAAAAAAATATTGAAAAGGAAAAGATTCTTATCCGGGACATCGCGGAATTAGCCGAGACGCGAAATTCTCTTAAAGCGAAATGGGAAGGTGAGAAAGAAATTATTCACGGCATTCAAAGGGAAAAAGAAAACATTGACCGGTTGAAATTTGAGGCCGAGCAGGCTGAGAAGGCGGGCGATTATGGGAAGGTAGCGGAGATACGTTACGGAAAAATTACCGAGGCAGAGAAGCGTTTTGAAGGATTCAAATCCAAGATGAAGGAGATGCACGGGGAAAAATCCCTGGTGAAGGAAGAGGTAGACAGCGAAGACATCGCGGAAGTCGTCGCAAAATGGACGGGCATTCCGGTATTGCGGATGCTTCAAAGTGAGCGCGACAAGCTATTGCACCTGGAGGACGTGTTAACCAAGCGAGTTGCCGGTCAGGAGGAAGCC
Organism: Chryseolinea sp.; assembly: GCA_037720155.1. GTDB lineage: Bacteria > Bacteroidota > Bacteroidia > Cytophagales > Cyclobacteriaceae > Chryseolinea. The sequence continues at coordinate 361,199 of JBBJMI010000004.1, forward strand.
ATCAGGGCATTGAGTGATGCCGTGCGACGGAGTCGGGCAGGATTGCAGGATCCGAAACGCCCTATCGGTTCATTTATCTTTATGGGAACAACGGGAGTCGGTAAAACTGAACTATCCAAAGCACTTGCAGATTATTTGTTCAATGATGATTCTGCGATGGTTCGGATTGACATGAGCGAATATCAGGAAAGACACAGTGTTAGCAGACTTATTGGCGCCCCTCCGGGCTATGTAGGTTACGACGAAGGTGGACAGCTCACTGAGGCTGTCCGGCGCAGGCCATACTCAGTCATACTATTGGATGAAATAGAGAAAGCACACCCGGACGTTTTCAATATTCTGCTTCAGGTTCTCGATGATGGGAGGCTTACTGACAACAAAGGTCGAACTGCCAATTTTAAGAACACCATCATTATCATGACCACTAACATTGGATCGCATCTCATCCAGGAGAATTTTGAGAAAATTACGGATGAAAATTATTTCGATGTAGTAGAAGATACCAAAGAGGAAGTGTTGGCGTTATTACGCAAAACAGTGAGGCCTGAATTTGTTAACCGAATCGATGAGATCATCATGTTCAGACCGCTGAGCCAACAGGATATCAGAAAGATTGTAGACATACAGGTGAATCTGATACAGCAACGGTTGAATGAAGTTGGGGTTAAAATGGAAGTTGGTGACGCTGCACGTGACAGGCTTTCTAAACTCGGCTATGATCCTCAATTCGGAGCGAGACCATTAAAGCGCGTCATGCAACGCGAGATTTTGAATGAGCTATCCAAACAGATCTTGTCGGGAAAGGTTCAGAAGGATTCAGTGATTTATGTCGATATAAAAAACGGAATAGATTTTGTTTTTGAGAACCTTGAGACAGCTCAAGCTGTTTAAGGATTGTGATTCCTCTCAGTTTACCTGAGGGGATGTGTTTGGTTGAGGGGTTTGGTTGAGGCCTCGGGGTGGTTCCCGGGGCCTTTTTTTTTCCGGCAGCACCAATTCGCTTTCAATTACGAAAAAATTCGTAGATTTTATTTGGACTTTCTGAGTCTGATTACTACCATTGTATTACGAAACAATTCGTATGTCATGGAAAAAGCGGTAAAACCCACGGAAAAAGAGCTTGAAATCCTGCAGATCGTGTGGGAAAAAAAAGCTATCTCAGTAAAGGAAATCCACGAAGCACTCGGCGGCGATGCGAAGAACGGCTATACCACCATCCTCAAGTTTATGCAGATAATGCTTGAAAAAGGTTTGGTGACACGTGAAAAAAGTGGAAAGCTTCACCTCTATAACGCAGTACCGTCAATGGAGAATACGCAGCAGCAACTTCTTGACAAGATGATCGAGACAATTTTCAAAGGATCTGCGACCCAGCTGGTCATGAGCGCCCTGGGCAATAGCCGTTCTTCCAAGCAAGACATACAAGAAATAAAGGATTACCTGGAAAAACTGGAGGGCGGAAAACCATGAAAAATCTAGTTGAAATTTCGGCTACGCCGTGGATGCAGGATCTTGGCTGGACATTGTTGCATTCATTATGGCAAGGGATGCTGTGCATGGCCCTTGTCGTTGTGTTATTGCGTTTTATACCGTCAAGAAAGTCTTCATTGCGTTATGCAGTATCGTCACTTGGCCTGTTCTTACTGTTCGCCCTGGCCATCGGTACGTTTGCATATTTAGGAAACTCGCCGCTTCACCATGAGGCATCAATATATAGTGTTCCCTTTAGCAACGGGGAAGATGAGATCAGTGCAAGTCCTACGACGGCCATCTTGAACATGCGTCAGTTGGCCACAGTGTTCGTCGAAAATAACATTAGCCTTATTGTGATAACCTGGGGTATAGGCGCCTTACTTTTTTCACTGCGCATCTGCACAGGTTATTGGTACATCAATGGAATCAGAAAGAGCGCAATTTTTCTTGATGAACATTGGCAGGGCCAGATTCAGCAATTGGCGGCTGTTTTGGGAGTGCGCAAATTAGTCTTGCTGGCAGAATCAAATTTCGTACACGCTCCTGTCGTAATCGGATATTTAAAGCCCTTGATCTTAATCCCCGTCGGAATGTTTTCAGGGCTCACCCCTGAGCAAGTGGAAAGCATCTTCATTCATGAGCTCATCCACATTCGACGCAACGATTTTATTGTTAACATCATCCAATCTTTCCTGGAAGCCGTTTTCTTTTTCAATCCATTCGTGTGGCTTTTGTCTTCAATCATCCGGCGAGAGCGTGAGCATTGCTGTGACGATCATGTAATAATGGTGCAAGGCAACCCTTTCGCGTACGCGCATGCACTGGCCAGCCTTGAAGAAGCAAGATTAAATTGTCATCCGTTAGCATTATCTCTTGCACAAAATAAAAATCAATTGTTGAATCGAATAAAACGCATTATGGAAAAATCTGCAGACCGTTATCCCGGACGTGAAAAGTTCGCTCCGGCTATTTTGCTCGTGTTAGGATTGATGTGTGCTTCGTGGTTGACCATCGCACCATCAAATCAGAAAATATTTGATACAGTACAAATGAACAGCAAATCTGAAACGATGAAAGGAGATACGTCGAAGAAAGATAAATCAAACACCAATGGTCGCAGGGCCGTGAAGCCTGCAGCGAAAGCATCGGATCAAAACGATGCGGACAATCAGGAAAGCAACATAGAGGCTCTGGAACTTACGGAGGCTATCCCTCCAATCGCACCGACAGAACCGTTGGAAGATCTCGATTTCATCATCCCTGAATTTCCGGAAGCACTCATGAATCTTGAAATCACTATTCCTGAATTTCCAGAGTTTGCGTTTGACTTTGATAATCATTTTCGAATCGATACACTTCAACCACGTGGTAGTAGCGCTGAGGAATGGATTCAATTTAGCCAGGATTTTGAAAAGAGCTTCAAGGAAAAATTCGGCGATTTCTATGAAAAACACGAAGACGAGTTGAAGGAGATGATGGATCAGGTCCAAAAACAGGTTGATGTTGAGTTCGACGCAGAACACAGCTCAATAAAAGGGGAACATTTTCAAATTGCACAGGCTGAAATGGCCAGAGAGGCAAGAAGACTGGCGGAATATGCCCAGCAGTGGCAGAGGCAAAACCAACTTCAACTGCAGGAGTTGCAGATTAATGCCCGCGCCATGGAAGATCATATGAAGATGTATGATGAGAAATTAGGCAAAGAATTGAAGAAGGATGGCTATTTCGAGGACGGTGAGAAAATCAATAATATCGACATCTCTGACTCCGCAATAGAGATCAACGGGAAAAAGATAAAGGAGTCGCACTATGAGAAGTACAGGGATTTGCTTAGAGATTTGGAACCGCCCGCACCGCCGAAGTTGCATTAAGGAGCGCTCAGATCCTTTCTACGCCAAGGCCGGGCTTATCTGTACAGGACATGTATCCATCCTTTAAAATAAATCCACCCTTCACCACGTCGCGTGCAAGATCGAGGCTTCCATCAAGATCAATGTATTTGGTATTCGGGCACGCAAAAGCCGCGTGTAGCGCAGCCGTAATACTTACGATACTTTCGTCGTTGCATCCCCAGAACAGATCAATTTCTTCGTGCAGTGCGATGTCCGCTATTTTTAACGCCTGGCTGATTCCTCCGCATTTCATCAACTTGATATTGAAAATGGCCGCGGCCTTGGGCGGTTTTATCAGTTCGATAGCATCCGCAGGTGTGATCAAGGATTCATCTGCTGCAAGAACCTGGCGCACTTCTTTGGGAAGGGACTTCATTTCGCCAATCTCCTTGGCAGGCAACGGTTGTTCGATAAGCTCAATATCAAGATCATAACACCTGCCGTAGAACTGAATCGTCTGCTCCACTGAGTAGCCCTGATTGGCATCGACCCGGATTATAATACTGTTACCAAATTTCTCGCGAAGTTTCATAATTCGCTCGACATCCTCCTCCAGATCCTTCCCCAGTTTTACCTTCAACACTTTAAATCCGCGTCTTATGTAGTCCTCAGCTTCCAGCAACGTTTCTTCGACGTTCTTTATTCCGATCGTATTTGAGGTCGGCAGCTTCTTTATTTTTTGACCCAAAAATTTTACTAACGGAATGTCCAGGAATTTTGTGAAAACATCATAGATCGCTATGTCCAGTGCCGCACGTGCTGATGGATTCTCAGGAAATTTTTGCCAGACTTCAAAGATTAATTGATTGAATTCGCGGATATCTCGTCCAATTAAAAATTCCAGGTTTCTTTCTTGAAGCGCATCGAGACATTGGTCAAGCGTTTCTCCAACCACGTATTCGCTGGGGTTGCCGGAGCCGATGCCTGTCAAACCATTGTCAAGCGTTATTTCGACAAAGGCATTCTTTACTTCGTCGACAGTCTTGAACGCGATGGTATAGGGTTTTGTGTTACCCAGGTCGACGCTCCACGATTTAATATCTTTTATTTTCATTTAGCCGGGGTTGTTTAAACGCTCACGCCTTTGCGAGATATTTTGAAATCATTGACTTAAAAAGGGGAGCGAGGCTGTCCACGCCGTCTTCTAACGGAAGCACTACAGGAATATTTAATTCCTTTTCATAGGCTTTGGCAGCTTTCCGCGCATCCTGCTCATTCATTCTGGCAGTATTCAACGTAATGGCTACCGTGGTTGTTCCATACATTTTAATCAATGCTATTTCGTCCGCCAGTTGTGGCAGAAACGCTGGATAGAACTCCATGTCCTTATATTGCTTCCGCGACGGGTTGTGCTGCAGCACAACTGCGTCAGCATCGGCGGAGACGATCCATTCCGCTCCGGCAGGACCGCTCGGATTTCGAAGTGCGGATTGTCCCTCAATAAAAATAATGTCGGGCTTTGCTTCCTTATAACAGGTTACGACTGCGTGCTCCATTTCACCTGAAATGAAGTCATTCAATGTCGAGTCAAATACAAATCCGTAACGCGCTCCCTGCATCCAGCCAGTCTGTCCGGTGTAGATCATTTCGGCTTTCACCCCAGCCTTGCGCATAGCTTCGACAAGAAATCTCGTCGTAGTCCTTTTACCAAGAGCACAGTCGGTTCCGAGCACAGCAATCTTAGGGCATTTCACTTCCTTGATCTTCCCGGACCAAAAGTGCAATTCCGTCGCCTTCTTCGGCTTGCGAACGTCAATGATTTCAAGCCCCTTTTCTTTTGCCAGGTCAGCAAGTTCGGGGATGTCTACAATATATTCGTGCAGACCGTTAATGAGATTAAATCCGCCCTCAAGTGCTTCCTTCAGGGTAGCGCGAAGGGTACCTGGAATTATCCCTCCCTTTGTCGCCACGCCAATCACACAGTATTTTGCTTTTTTGCCTGTTTGAAGAAAATCGCCAATGGAAGCATAAACGGGAATATTGCGGACTTTTCCGTCCAGGACCTCGCCGGCATCCTTTCCAGCGGATTTCTCGTCAATAAAGGCTACGATATCGAACCGGTCTGTTCCTCTGATAAGTCCGTGGGCCGTTTTTGCATTGCTGGACGCGAGAAATCCTCCGGTCACTACAATCGCTGAGCTTTTCTCCATGTATTAGTTTGAAGGGCGAAAATTTCGCTTAATAAAGCGAATTTTCAAAAGAAGCCTGAACCCTTTTATCGCGTTCATCGATTATCGAAGAGGCGCACCGGCGCGAATTTTGTTTAAATTTGATTTAACCATTAACGGCAACGTTATCACGTATGAAAACGCTTATCCCCCTGGCACTCTTGGTATTCTCCGCTATTTGTTGCCATGCTCAGTCCATCGTAGGCCGATGGCAACTGGTAAAGCAAAGCAGTTGTGTCGAAGATGAACCTGGTATTCAAAATGACGAAGAAACCCAGACATTGGTTGATGAAATGAAAGCCATGTCAGGCGCCACACCTCAGGTGATCGAGTTCCGGGCAAATAAGACCGGGCAGGAAAGCACAAAGATTATTTCAAGCAAAAAATCGTATAACTCAAAATCGTTCCTGTATCGTTACGATGCCGACGGCCTCTATTTTCTGGACAAGAAATCCCGGACAATTATAGAGGGATATACCGTCGAGCGTCTGGAAGGGGATTCCCTGATCATCAGTAATTCCGAACGAGTGTGCGAAACAAAGGTTTTTGTACGTATAAAATAGTCAGTACGCCGATTTGAACCTTTGCAGGCCGCGTTGGCGTTCTTTCCCTACCTTTGCATCATGGTAGAAACCACTTCTAAACGCGATATCCGGAAACTCAAGCTTGAGGAGATCAAGGATTTTTTCGCTAGCCGTGGTGAAAAGGCTTTCCGCGCGCAACAGGTTTATGAGTGGCTATGGCACAAATCCGCAAAAGATTTTGACCAAATGACAAATCTCTCGTTTGGGCTGCGTGAAATGCTTAAGGAGAACTTTACAATCAATCATATTAATGTCGATCGCATGCAGCGCAGTGCAGACGGCACCATCAAAAATGCTGTTACATTGTTCGACGGAATGGTCGTGGAGTCAGTGCTGATCCCAACAGAAAAACGCATTACTGCATGTGTTTCTTCCCAGGTTGGGTGCAGTCTGGCCTGCAAGTTTTGTGCTACTGCCCTACTAAAGAGACAACGCAATCTAACTCCCGACGAGATCTATGATCAGGTGGTTGCTATACGTGAGCAGGCACAGCTTTATTTTGGCAGGCCACTGACCAACATTGTTTTCATGGGCATGGGTGAACCTTTGCTGAATTATGCAAATGTGGTATCTGCCATTGAAAAGATAACGTCTCAAAAGGGCCTGAACATGGCCAGCAGGCGCATAACGGTATCGACCGTGGGCATTGCCAAAATGGTGATGAAGATGGCAGATGACAATGTGAAATTTAATCTTGCTGTCTCCCTTCATTCGGCAATTGACCAGACCCGTTCTTCCATCATGCCGATCAATGATACCAATCCGCTTGCCGAGCTCGCCAATGCGCTTACCTATTGGTATCAGAAGACCAAGAAAAAGGTCACTTATGAGTATGTAGTTTGGAAGGGAATCAATGACAATATGGAACACGCAGAGGCGTTACTCAGATTCTGCAAGATGATACCTTCCAAAGTCAACCTGATCGAATATAATCCTATTGATGCTGGAATTTTTCAACAGGCAGGCGATGATGCGTTGAATATGTACATAGACCTTTTAGAACGTCATGGTATCACTACACGTGTCCGCAAAAGCAGGGGTAAAGATATTGATGCAGCCTGTGGGCAACTTGCGAATAAAACTTAATGTGCGCTCCATTCATCCTTATACGGAGGTGATTCCCTTTGCCATATCATGAAGCGCAGGCCGGTATCAATCTGTTTGATTGTTTTATTGTCTTTGGCATCGCTGCACGCGGCGGCACAAAAAAATACACGGGGGATTGTAGTGGACTCCATCTCACTCAAAGCCCTACCACGCGTTTATGTAAGAATAAAAAATACTAATCGGGTTGCCGTAACAAATGCCACAGGAGTTTTTCAGCTGACTACCACCATAGCCGATACGCTAATACTCACAATGGTCGGATACAACACCATTGAGCTTCCATTGCTTTTTGAAGAAGAGGACATGATGATCCGGATGGGCGAAAGATTTCAACTATTAAACGAAGTCACGATTACTGGCAACAGACTTATTGAGAGCGATATCATACGAACTGAACGAAGGCAACCCCATAAGATGAGCACTGCCGATGCCTTCTCTTCACCGTGGGAATATTTTACGAAGGGACAGAAAGAAAAAAGGAAAGTAGTAAAGCTTATCAATGAAAATGATCGCATTAAGACTTACATACAGGTGATTAACGACCAGGAGATCAGGGAAGACATCATGTATGATCATGAGCTTACCGAAACGGAGTTCTATAACACCCTCGCGCTCTTCAATGCTCAAGACAGGTTTATTTTGTATGAAACAGACCCGTTCCTCATCGTGGCCGCGTTGAAAAGCTTTTTCGATCGCGCACACGGAAATTAGTTATGAGTTATGAGTCGGTGCGCTGTCGGCAGACTTTCAGGGGCTGCCAGAGTAGTCATTTTTTGCTTGCGTTGAAAAGCTTTTCTTTTTCTTCTTTTGTAAGGCTTTCGTAGCCGCCGTCGGAGATTTTATCGAGAATTGTGTCGATCTCGTCCTGAGAGATGGCGGAAGATTTCACTGGTTTTCGTGCGTCAGGCGCTTTGCGATAAGAAACCTTTACATCACGCTTTGGCGCGAATAAACTTTTAATCCAGGCAATGGTGACTGTTATCCAACTTCCCCAATTTGAACCTGCCTGCAACTGCTTGATGTAAAAGAAGCCAATAAGCGCGCCCCCAAGGTGAGCTACATTTCCTCCTTCGTTAGGCCCTACCGCTCCTAGAAACGAAACAAGAATATAGAAGCCGGCGATGTACTTGATTCGTATTGGACCGAGAAACATCATGAAGAAGGTATAGTCAGGCAATAGGGTAGCAGTTGCGACCGCGACGGCATATACAGCCGCAGACGCTCCAATCATTCCTCCCCCAGGAATCCGATCCTGGTAAAAGGGAATAAGGTTGTACACCATCAAGTATGCAACGGCCCCCGCAAAAGCCCCAAGAAAATAAACTGCAATAAGTTTATCGCTGCCCAGGTATTCGACAAACAGCTTTCCAAACCAGTAAAAGAAAAGCATGTTAAAGAAAATGTGAAAAATGCCCGTGAGGTCATGTACAAACGCATACGTGATAATGGTCCAAGGCTTTTCAAGGAATGTCAGAATAGGTGCCGGGATCGCCAATTGCTGGTGTATCACTTCAAATATTTCAGGGAGCTGTGAAACATTAAGCACCACGCGGAATACAACCAATACAAGGAACACTGCGACGTTGATGATGATCAACTGCACGTGAGCATTGTTATGCCTTTGAAATGCGTTCTTGAATTCTTCGAGCATATACCTCTAATGATTCCTTTCCTGAGCCCGCCACGCGGTGATCAGAATAAATGCGAATATAATACCACCGAGGTGAGCGAAGTGTGCGACGTTCCCACTTCTGTCCAGCAGAAAATTTAAACCGCCCAAAACCAGCACAAGATATTTGGCTTTTATTGGAATTGGGGGTATTAACAATTGTATCTCCATGTTGGGAAATATCATTCCAAAACCCATTAGTAATCCATAAATCGCGCCAGAAGCCCCCACCATTGTTCCAAATGAGCCGGCACCAAAAAAGTAGTCGACGAAGATGTTGAAGACTCCGGCACCAATCCCACAGACCACATAGAATATCGTAAACTTTCCCGTTCCCCAGTGGTTTTCTAGAATCGGACCCATGAAGGCAAGGGTGAGCATATTAAAAAAGATGTGTCCGATGCCGCCGTGAACAAACATGTATGTAAACAACTGAAACGGCTTAAAGCAGTCAGTTTTAACGTTGTAAAGCGAGAGGAATCCCGAGACCACATCTTTTGGGAAGCCTGAAATTCCAAAACAATACCCGAAGTCCGCCTGCGGTGCAATCATACCAGCAAGAAAAACCAGGACATTGATAATTATTAAACTTCTGACAACCGGCGTAAGGCTAAGCATATTTTAAAGGTGTTGCACTATAGAGTCTATCGAAAGTAACTTTCTATTTTATTCAATTCAAAAATAAAAAATGTCGGCTTGCCATCCGGGGCATAATTTGGATTCGCGCAAACGAACAAATTATCGACCAGCGCCCGCATCTCTTCCTTCACAAGTAACTGTCCGCTTTTTAGCGAAGCCCTTTTTGCGAGCGATCTGGCTAGGTTTTCGCTTAAAGGAACTGATAGGACCGCTTGATTTATTTTAAACTGATCAATCAATCCTTCGAACAATTCCCTTTCGCGGCTATTAGAAATATTGGCGGGTATCCCCGTGATTAGAAAAGTGTTCTTGCCAAAGATCTCGATTCTGAAGCCCAATGTCTCAATCTCCTGTAACATCTCCAGTACCAACGCAAAGTCTGCTGCTTGAAATGTAATCGTTTGGGGAAAAAGACTTTGTTGACTCTGCGCCGATTTGAGCTTTACGTGCGTGACGAATTTTTCAAACAAAATTCTTTCATGTGCTGCCTGCTGATCAACAATCATCATACCTGACTTCACTTGCTTCACGATGTACCGGTTGTGAATTTGAAAACAAGCTTTCTCCTCCGTAACGGTCGTAGATTCATTCAGCGCGCTTTCAAACCTGAGCGTGTGTGTGGCCGGCACCGGCACTTCAGAGACAGGCTTCGTAATCTCCGCCCCTTCAAAAATTTTTTGCCAGTGTTCGTGATTAGAATGAAGCAGGCCGCTACTGAACCGTTCTTCAAAATAAACCTCTTTCGACTGCGCCGTGGCGTTGCTAAGCTTATTAATGATATTTACATCAGCATTAAAATCGATTGCAGGTGTGAGGTTGTGCGCACCAATTGCCTGGCGCGCAGCAGATAGAACTACTGCATAAATTGCACGTTCATCATCAAACTTAATTTCCGTTTTAGTGGGGTGAACGTTGACATCTATATGCTTCGGGTCAATTTCGATAAACAATACGTAAAATGGATAGCTGTTGTCAGGCAATAATCCGTCATACGCACTCATCACGGCGTGATTTAGATAATTGCTGCGGATGAAACGTTTATTCACAAACAGAAATTGTTCTCCGCGTTTCTTTCTCGCGAAGTGTGGCTTGCCGAGGTAGCCCGATATTCTAACCAATGTCGTTTCTTCCTGACATGGCGCCAGTTGTTCTTGATATTGCTTGCCGAAAATACCTACGATGCGCTGACTAAGCTTCCCTGGCGATAAATCGAATTCGATGGAATCGGTTTCGATCAACTGAAAGGCTATGTCAGGATGAGAAAGTGCCAATCGGTGAAACTCATCCACGATGTGTTGATATTCACTGGCATTGGATTTCAAAAAATTTCTTCGTCCAGGGATGTTGTAAAAAAGATTTTTGACTGCAATGCTTGTCCCTTGATCGCAGGCAACATGCTCTTGTTTTTTCACTTCTGATCCTTCCACAACCAGCAATGTGCCGAGTTCTTCGCTTGCAAGCCGGGTTTTCATTTCGAGTTGTGAAACCGCAGAAATAGCGGCCAGCGCCTCACCTCTGAACCCCATTGTACGCAGGCTGAAGAGATCATCAGCCTTTCGTATTTTCGAGGTGGCGTGACGCTCAAGGCTCATTCTGGCATCAGTTTCAGTCATACCCTTGCCGTTGTCAATCACTTGCAATAAAACTTTCCCTGCTTCTTTTATGACGAGCTTTATCTGGGTGGCATTGGCGTCTATGGAATTTTCCATCAGCTCTTTCACGGCGGACGCTGGACGCTGTACGACCTCACCCGCGGCGATCTGGTTGGCAATTGAATCAGGCAAAAGCTGTATGATATCCCGCATTAGACTTTATACAAGTAATCTGAATGGACAAAGGTGCAGATTAGACCCTGAACTTCCAGAATTTTAATGTAAATAAAACTGTTGGAACACGCGCTGCGCGCTGCGAGTTCAAAGGTTTTCCGTTTTGACCCTGATTCGTGCACACCGCATGGAAAACCACGGTTATTTGTTAATTTTATATCGTGGAGGCTACAGTACCAATCGTCAGATTAGTTCCTTCGAAGAGATTGGCAGCTTAGTAATTTTTTACACAAGAATTCGGACAATTTTTTTGGTCTTCAGGGTATATTAACCTGATGCAGATTGGCTTAACCAGCGATAATGTTGAAAAAGATTTTTTTATTTTTCCTACTTGTAGCCGTCCATGACCTTGTTACGGCACAAACGCTGAAAAGCCACTGGGTCGATAGCGTCTTTAGTGCAATGAGTATGGATGAGAAAATTGGCCAGCTTTTTATGCTGAACGTCCCCGCTCACGCAACGCCTGAAGCAATACAGGGCATCAAAGATGACGTGAAGACTCACGATGTCGGTGGAATAATTTTCGACAGGGAATCGCCAGATCATCAGGCCGCAGTAACGAAAATTTTGCAAAGTGCCGCGAGGTTTCCGCTGCTTGTTGGTCAGGATGGTGAACAGGGCATAGGCGAAATTGACAGTACCAACAATTTTCCTCAACCACTGATACTTGGCGCCGTTCAGGAGGACTCATTACTTTATAACGTGGGGCGCGAAACAGCCAATGACATGAAAATTCTGGGATTGAACTTAATTTTCTCATCGCTCGCTGACGTCAATAATCCCCAAAATGGTCTAATCGCTTACATGTCTTTTGGTGAAAATAAAATAAACGTCGCCAATAGGGCAACGGCTTTCATGCGGGGCTTGCAAGACAATGGCGTGTTGGCGTGCGCCAAACAATACCGCATCACAGGGCTCACTGTTAGTGATTATGTGGGCGGCCTTCCGCGTATAACAGCTTCTATTGACTCCGTTCAATCCTACCCATTCACGCGATTGTTTGCAAACCGTATCTCCGGTGTTATGCCCGCCGCGATCCCGGTACCGATGAGTTATCCGAATGCTAAGCTTAAGGCAAAGAGCACCCTGGATCCAGGCACATTGTCACAATTATTTACTGGAAAGTGGCTAAAAGAAAAGCAGAATTTTGCCGGCCTTACTTTTGTTGATTTACAATTGGTGAAGATTTCGGCAGAAAAAACACGCGATGGAGATGAGGCGGCTTTCGCGTTTCAGGCAGGCAATGATATTCTCATAGGACCAAATGACATCGGTCCGGCTATTCGCAAAATCAAAAAAATCATAAAAGCCGAAAAGCGGTACGAGGAGCAGCTTAACAATACAACAAGAAAAATACTGTCCGCTAAGTATGACGCCGGACTCTCAAAGCGACCGGAAATAAATCTCGAGAATCTATCGGCGCGGTTGAATTCACCAGCGGGAACGGTCCTTCGTCAAAAATTATATGAAAAGGCCGTTACAGTCATTCGCAATGATTTAAGAACATTGCCGATCGTGTCGCTTGAGAACAAGCGATTCGCATATGTCACCAGCAATGTCTCCGAGCCAAATAACATATTTTACAACTATCTCAGTAAATATGTTCCTGCATCATATTTTTCGCTTGATGAGAAAACAGATCTTGTCGCCCTATCGGAAGCGGTCAGCCCACATCAAATACTGATCGTTGGCATTTTCCCGGAAACACAACCAGTTATACTGAAAAGGCTCGAACGGATGTTGAGCATGCTTCAGCCGTCTGTTGAGATCATTTATTGTGACTTTGGCAATGAGACCTTTCTACGAACAGCGGCGAAATTTCGCACTGTGATTACAGCATACTTTAATACGCGCGAAACATTGAGAGCGGTCCCCGAGGTTATATTCGGCGGCATTGAGGCATCCGGCGCGTTGCCATTCTCCCCATCAAAAGCGATGAAGGCCGGTACAGGAATTAAGACAAAAACACTGGATAGGCTGGTTTATTCGGTACCGGAAGAAGTAGGGATGAATAGCAAGGCCCTTTCAACAATAGATGCGATCGCCGCAGAAGCCATCCTTACAGGCGCGACACCAGGTATGCAGATAATTGTTGCGCGCAATGGTAAGGTTGTCTATGAGAAAAATTTCGGCACACAAAATCATAATAAGAGCAACCCAGTCACCGATGAAACCATATATGACCTGGCTTCTCTGACAAAAGTATCGGCGACATTACAAACCGTAATGTTTATGTACGAAAAGGGGCTGATCAATATCAACAGAAAGGTTTCATACTATTTGCCCGAGCTGAAGGGTACCAATAAGAAAGACATCACGATCCTCGAGATGCTGACCCACCAGGCCGGACTCGCTCCCTTTATTCCTATGTGGACTGAAACGGTGAAAGACACGGTATTTCTTCCCCGTTATTACAGTCGCGTCCGCAGTGAGCGCTATCCGCTACAGGTGTCACCTAATCTTTATGCATCTCCCATCATACGCGATTCCGTTTGGTCATGGATCGTAAAATCAAAACTTATCGATAAGGCTATACGCACACCTTTTGTCTACAAGTACAGTGACCTGGGGTTTCTCATCTTGCAACGCCTCGCGGAACGAATCCTAAACCAGCCTTTGGATGAATTTGTTAGCCAGAACTTATACGAACCTTTGGGTGCGGGTACTACGGGTTTTCTTCCCTTGAGCCGTTTCCCAACACAGCAAATAGCACCAACGGAAGATGACAGAATTTTTCGGAGAACATTAGTTACCGGCACCGTTCATGACGAAAGGGGCGCGATGATGGGCGGCGTCGCCGGTCATGCCGGACTTTTTAGCAACGCAAACGATCTCGCTAAACTTGGACAGATGTTGTTAAATGAAGGCTCCTATGGGGGCTATAGATATTATAAGCCCGAGACGGTGAGGCTGTTCGCGCATAAGCAGTTCGATAAAAGCCGTAGAGGCCTGGGTTGGGACAAGCCTATCCAAAGCGATTGGAGCAGTCCTACCTCATTAAAAGCATCACCCGAAACATTCGGTCACACGGGCTTTACAGGCACTTGCATGTGGATAGACCCTGAATTTGACCTTGTGTTCGTATTTTTATCCAATCGCGTTTATCCCGACCGCAGCAATAAACTAAATAGCGCCAATATACGTTCTCGCATACAAGACGTGATTTATGATGCAATCTTTACCTATTGTGATGAGTTTCCCGCCGGCGAGCCTGCGCCTGAAAACAAGATTGTCAGCAGCCGTCGCTAAGTACAATAAATTTTTGCTCCGCGCGTCTGGGGTTACACAGTATGTCTAACTTGAACCAGCACACCCAACTTTGACAACATGAATATTGGAATTGTATGCTACCCAACCTTTGGAGGAAGTGGTGTGGTAGCAACGGAACTCGGCAAAGCCCTCGCCCAGGAGGGTCATAAAGTACATTTTATCACCTATTCTCAGCCTCCTCGTTTGGACTTCCTGAATGAGAATTTATTTTATCACGAAGTAGATTTTCACACCTACCCTTTGTTTGAATACCCTCCCTATGAGCTTGCGCTGGCGAGTAAGATGGTAAGTGTGGCCAAGAATGAGAAGCTCGATCTCCTGCACGTGCACTACGCTATTCCCCATGCATCCGCAGCCTACATGGCCAAGCAGATCCTGAGAACGCATGGCATCGTTATTCCCGTGGTCACGACATTGCACGGAACAGATATCACCCTCGTGGGAAAGGATGCTTCATATGAACCAGTGGTTACGTTCAGCATTAATCAGTCAGATGGTGTAACCGCGGTGTCTCATGATTTGAAAAGAGAAACGCTTCAATTTTTCAACATTACCAACGAAATAGAGGTCATTCCAAACTTCATTGATCTGGAGAAATTTAAAAAGCAAAAGAAAGATCATTTCAAAAAAGCAATTTGTCCGAATGGTGAAATGCTGATCGTTCATACGTCAAATTTCAGGAAAGTGAAGCGTGTGAACGATGTGATAAAGATCTTCGCCAATATCGTGCGCGAGATACCAGCGAAATTGCTGATGATCGGCGACGGACCCGAACGAAATAAAGCGGAAGCACTTTCCCGAGAGACGGGCATCTTCAGTGACACACGGTTTCTTGGAAAGCTTGAGGCTGTTGAGGAAGTTCTTTCCGTTGCAGACTTATTTCTGATGCCTTCGGAAAAGGAAAGTTTTGGACTCGCTGCATTAGAGGCGATGGCCTGCGAAGTTCCTGTAATATCCTCTAACACTGGTGGTTTGCCTGAATTGAACATTCAGGGAGTGACAGGCTTTCTTAGCCCTGTCGGGGATGTGGAGGATATGACGCAAAAAGCACTGCACGTACTTGATAAGGATAATCTTCCTGTATTTAAAGCAAACGCCTTAAAGCGCGCCAAGGAATTTGACATTACCCAGATATTGCCTCTTTATGAAGACTACTATCAAAAGGTGATGGAAAAAACGGCATCCAGGGCTGTGATTTGATTTGCATTTTGATAATCTCCTGGGCAGCTTTACTTTCGTATCGAAATGTTGAAGGGGATGATGGCAGATGAACGGCCAAAAAATCATGGTAGCAAAAAGCTTTTCAGAAGTCCTGTTCTGGAATCTCTTTCGCGCACGCACATTGCTGTCCCACTTTCAATCTTCGTTCTGTTTTCCATCGCCCTTCTTTACTGGAGCATAACACATACATCGCTAACCCTCGTGCAGACAATAGTCATGTTCTTTTTTGGCGTTGTCTTTTTTACATGGGTTGAATATAACCTTCACCGTTTTGTTTTTCATATGCCAACGTATACGAAGGCTCGTGTAAATGTCCAATATCTGATACACGGCGTACACCATGAGTTTCCGAAAGATAAAGACCGGCTCGCAATGCCCCCTCTGGTAAGCGTTACCATTGCTACTGTGTTATTGTTGCTTTTCCGGTTATTGCTCGGGGACTTTGCATTTTCATTTTTGCCGGGTTTTATTGTCGGGTATGCGGGCTACTTGTCCATCCACTATATGGTACATGCGCATCCGCCTCCAAAAAATTTCTTTAAACTGCTATGGACGAACCATGGAGTACACCATTACAAGCATGGTGATTTGGTTTTTGGCGTTTCATCGCCGTTGTGGGACTATATTTACGGAACCCTCAAAGAGAGAAAAAAGAGAATTTAAGCAATGTTTCTGGTGCCTTCGACTGGCGAAAAAAAATCAGATCCGATTTTGTCTCAGATCTTTTTGCGCTTCTTTCTTCGTATAGGTTGGGCAGGTATAGCTTGAACACGAATAGAGTACAATGCTGGCCAGAAGTAAAACAACCGTTGACTTTTTCATGTGCGTACCGAGTGGGTTAATGAAACAAATGTAACGTACGCGTGCCAACCAATGTTATGGATTTGAACCTATATCTTACATACGCGGGTAAACTTTTGAGAATTTAAATTTCACAGTCGAAACAGAATTGACGAATTAATGGTTTTAAGGACATAATCCATTCATTATGCTGGGATACCGCTTTTCCAACTATAATCCTCCCCCTGATAAGGCCAAAAGTGACTTCGACAAGCTACTCAAGGTGTTCATGCAATTGATACTGATCACTGCCGGTAACGTTGGGGAGGCATTGCAATGGCTTACGGAGGTTGATCGCCAATATGGCTTCACCAACGACAAATATGGGATGGGTGATTTTATTGAGGATCTCAAGAAGAAGGGATATATCACCGATGAGGGTCCACGCGGAGAGTTCAAACTTAAAGCAAAAGGCGAACAAAATCTGCGACAGTCAGCACTTGAGGAGATCTTTGGTAAGCTGAAGAAATCAAAGTCGGGGGACCACAACACGCAACACAGCGGGCGAGGCGATGAACAAACAACTGAAAGAAGAGATTACGAATTTGGCGACACGCTCGAGCAGATCTCAATGACCGATTCCCTGCGCAATGCGCAGATCAATCACGGACTCGATAATTTTTTTATGACCGAGGGGGACCTGGAAGTCATGGAAAGCGAATTTAAAACGCAGACGTCCACGGTACTGATGATTGATATTTCACACTCGATGATACTGTACGGTGAAGACCGCATCACGCCGGCTAAAAAAGTTGCTATGGCGCTGGCAGAACTTATCACCAAAAAGTATCCCAAGGATACGCTTGATATTCTTGTTTTCGGTGATGATGCCTGGCAGATTGAAATCAAGGATCTTCCCTACCTGCAGGTTGGCCCTTATCACACGAACACGGTCGCGGGTCTCGAGCTCGCGATGGACATTCTCCGACGAAGGAAGAATACAAATAAGCAGATCTTCATGATCACGGACGGCAAACCAACGTGCATCAAACAGGGAATCAAATATTATAAAAATGCTTTTGGGCTGGATCCGAAGATTCTGGCGAAGACGTTGAATCTCGCTGGGCAGCTTAAAAAGTTAAAGATTCCTGTAACAACATTCATGATCGCCACAGATCCTTATCTCAAAACGTTTGTGCGTGATTTCACGAAAGCCAATAATGGCAATGCCTATTACAGCAGCCTTGAAGGATTAGGTAATCTTGTTTTTGAAGATTTTAAACGCAACAGAAGAAAGAATTTATAGCGCCTTTCAGGCATCATCTTTAAAGTTAAGACATAAGAATGGATCAATTGAAAATCAAGACGCTCGGAGAGCTCAAGCGTGCCGGATACAAATCGAAATCAATTAAGGACGAGCTGAGGGCAAATCTAATCGAGCGACTCAAAAATAAAGAAACCGTTTTCGCTGGGATATGGGGATATGAAGAAACTGTTATCCCCGATCTCGAAAGAGCTATTCTCGCAGGGCATAACGTTAACCTGCTTGGGCTGCGAGGACAGGCGAAAACGAGATTGGCCAGGTTGATGGTCAATTTGCTGGATGAGTATATCCCTATCGTTGCAGGCTCTGAACTCAATGACGATCCGGCAGCTCCCATCTCCCGATATGGAAAAGATAAAGTGGCTGAGCTTGGGGATAGTCTCCCGATCGAATGGGTACACCGCGAGGATCGTTATGCGGAAAAACTCGCAACTCCAGACGTTTCAATCGCCGATCTGATTGGCGATGTAGATCCTATCAAGGCTGCTACTTTAAAATTACCGTATGCAGACGAAAGGGTAATTCACTTTGGCCTTATTCCGCGTTCCAACAGATGTATCTTCGTAATTAACGAGTTACCAGATTTGCAAGCGAGAATTCAGGTTGCACTTTTTAATATATTACAGGAAGGTGACATTCAGATCCGCGGATTTAAGATACGGATGCCTCTTGACATGCAGTTCGTATTTACGGCGAATCCTGAGGATTACACAAACCGGGGTAGCATCGTGACGCCTTTGAAAGATCGGATCGATAGTCAGATAATAACCCACTATCCAAAAACGCTTGAGATCGGAAAACGAATAACGCAACAGGAAGCCCGGCTTCAGGATGCCCAACGTTCGATGGTTACAGTGAATGAGATTGCTAAAGATCTTGTTGAACAGATTGCTTTCGAAGCGAGAAAGAGCGAATACGTGGATTCCAAGAGCGGGGTCTCTGCACGTTTAACTATTTCTGCTTACGAGAATCTTGTCGCGGCAGCAGAGCGCCGAACAATTATCAACAGTGAGAAAAGCGCTCAGATACGTGTCTCTGACTTCATTGGTGTGATCCCAGCGATAACAGGCAAAGTTGAACTTGTTTATGAGGGTGAACAGGAAGGCCCGGGAATTGTCGCGCAGAATCTTGTAGGGAAAGCGCTTCGTTCACAATTTGTCAATTACTTTCCCGACCCCGACAAGTTCAGAAAGCAGAAGGAAAAAAGTCCCTATAAGAAGATCTCCAACTGGTTCGGGGACGGTAATACCGTAGATATGCTTCACGACCTCCCGCAGCAGGAATATGAAAAGCAACTTCATCGCGTTCCCGGTCTTCAGGATCTCATCAACGAATTTCATAAGAGCGAGGATACGGTTACGAAGTTATTTTTGATGGAATTCGCTTTGCACGGATTGGCTGAATACAGCCTGATCAGCAAGCATACGCTTACCGCAGGCCTCCAATTCAAAGATCTGTTGAGTAGCATGTTTACGCTGCCAAAACCAGGGCCGGACGAAGAAGAGGGCGATGATATAGCGCGCGGAAAGTTTTGATCTTTTGATATCTTGTCTGCGTAATGCGTCGGCTATTTGTTAGCGACGCTCAGTTTGATTTGAGTATAACACTACAGCTAAGGCTCCATGGCGAGATCATTGTGCAACGGTGTAAAAATACAGGAGTCGACAGCCTATAGCGCGCAGGCTGTTCAACAATTGAAAAACCTGGTGGCCCAGGGAGAAGGTTCCCGACTGGAATTTAAACGTAAGGCCGCTTACCCTGAAAAAATCCTTAGAGAGATCATCGCCTTTGCCAATACTTCTGGCGGGGTACTTTTAGTCGGTATCGGCGATGACGGCAGCATACCGGGGCTAAAATATCCTGAAGATGAATCTCATGTTATTCAGCAGGCACTACTGAAAGTAAAGCCCAATGTTATTGTCACCGAGACATTCGTACCACTTGGTGGTCTACGTACTGTTCTCAAATATGAAATCCTGGAGAGTCAAACCAAGCCACATTATCTGGAAGGGTTACCTGATGTTAGAGAATATTTTGTACGAGTCGATGATAAGTCAATCCGAGCAAGCCGAGAAATGCGCGAAATAATAAAACGCCGGCAGCGGTTGAAAGACATCAGGTTTAGATATGGAGACCATGAAAAATTTTTAATGCAATATCTTGAAGCAAATAAATTCATTACGCTGAAAGAGTTCATCGTCGCATCTGGTTTGAAAAAATTTTATGCGTCTAATAAACTGATACTGCTCGTTCTTGCGAACGTACTGCGTATCGTGCCCAATGAGAAAGGTGATCTTTACACGTTGGCGTTTACCAAATATTCATGAATTATTCTTTTTAAATATCGAATGCTTTCAATTGCATTCATTACATTTCGTAAACCAGTTCTTTGTGTAGCATGCCGAAATCAAAACAGGAAAAAAAGATCTTCGTACTAGACACTTCAGTAATCATCTACGAACACAACTCCATCCTCAATTTTGACGAACATGATGTAGGCATTCCGATAACCGTGCTGGAAGAGCTTGACAATTTCAAGAAAGGGAATGACACCAAGAACTTCGAGGCTCGGGAATTTATACGCCTGATTGACAAGCTGGCGAAGGGCCAGATGCTTCATAACTGGAATCCACTCAACGGAAAAAACAAGGGTGTATTTAAGGTGCTTATGGATACCAAGAGCACCGTTGACGCAAACAAGGTATTTAACGAAGAGAAAGCGGATCACCGCATTTTAAACTCGGCATTACAATTACAAAAGGAAGAGCGCGGTCGAAAGATCATTCTTGTTTCTAAAGACATAAACCTTCGCCTGAAGGCAAAGGCTCTTGGACTCCAGTCGGAAGACTATACCACCGGAAAAGTTCAAAACATCTCTTCGCTTTATACCGGAAAAACAATCATCGAGGATGTTGATGCCAACATGATTAATCTTCTTTATGAGAAGGGATATTGTCCACCCGGTGAACTGCTCGGTAAGATCCAGGTAGTGAAAAACCACTATTACATTTTGAAGAGTGGAAAAAAATCGGCGCTGGCATATTACAATCCACTGAATGAAATGCTTGAGCACGTCGAAAAGCGTTCCGTCTATGGTGTGAAACCTCGCAATGCAGAACAAACGTTCGCCATCCATGCCGCGCTGAAGCCAGAGATCAAACTTGTTTCTATCCAGGGTGTCGCCGGAACGGGTAAGACATTGCTTGCGCTGGCTGCAGCGCTTGAACAGAAGAAAGCTTACAAGCAAATTTACCTCGCACGTCCTATCGTTCCCCTGAGCAATAAAGATATTGGTTACTTACCTGGTGATATCAAATCAAAACTGAATCCATATATGGAACCTCTTTGGGATAATCTCAAGTTCATTCAAAATCAATATAGTGAGATGGACAAAGAGTATTCCCGCATTACAGAGATGGTGGCTCAGGAGAAACTGATGATCACACCGTTGGCTTACATCCGTGGAAGAAGTCTTTCGAACATTTGTTTTATTGTCGATGAGGCCCAAAATCTTACGCCGCATGAAGTGAAGACCATCATCACGCGCGCGGGAGAAAATACGAAGATTATTTTCACCGGCGACATCTATCAGATTGATACACCCTATCTGGATTCGCAAAGCAATGGTTTATCTACTTTGATTGACAGGCTGCAGAACCATGAGTTGTATGCGCACATCACGCTGGAGAAAGGCGAGCGTTCGGAGTTAGCGAACCTTGCGAACGAACTGTTGTAAAGAGCAAAATTCTACTAGCGGCAACGCGTGGCGGAATCCAAAACCCTCTGCGATTTCTTTGCGTCTTCGCGTCTCTGCGGTTAATCCCTCTGGAGTTCCGATGACCTCCCAACAGTAGCATCCTTAACACCAGCCTCAACAAACCGCTGTTCACTAATATTTTTCGCTCTCGTTCGGGAATTCACGAGCCTTTATATCGCCGATATATTTCGCAACAGCATCTGTGATAACACCATGCAGGTCTGCATAACGGCGGAGGAACCGCGGCTTAAATTCTTTCGTAATTCCCAGCATATCCTGCATCACCAATACCTGACCATCAACATCTGCGCCCGCGCCAATGCCAATCGTTGGGATGTTCACGGCCTTGGTCACTTCCTTTGCCAGCGATGCTGGAATTTTTTCGAGCACCATCCCAAAGCACCCACACTTTTCGAGTAACCGTGCATCGTCCATTAATTTGTTGGCTTCAACTTCTTCCTTCGCCCGTACGGTGTATGTTCCAAATTTATAAATTGATTGTGGTGTCAGTCCCAGGTGACCCATGACCGGAATGCCTGCACTAAGAATGCGATCAATAGAATCTTTTACCTCGCTTCCACCTTCCAATTTAACGGCATGCGCGCCACTCTCTTTCATTATGCGGATGGAGGAACGCAGTGCTTCACCGGAACTTCCCTGATATGTGCCGAACGGAAGATCGACAACAACAAGGCAACGCTTAACTGCACGCACCACTGAAGCTGCATGATAGATCATTTGATCTAATGTAATGGGCAACGTCGTCTCATAACCTGCCATAACATTCGAAGCCGAGTCGCCGACGAGAATGATGTCGATACCTGCGCCGTCGATGATTTTGGCCATACTGTAGTCGTATGCTGTCAGCATCGCGATCTTCTCCCCGCGGCTCTTCATTTCCCGCAATTGATGGGTGGTAATGCGGCGAACGTCCTGTTTCTTTGTAGCAGACATGAGAGAAGTTGTGAGTTTTGAATTATGAGTTATGAGTCGCTGCTTTGTCGGTTAACGGTCAGTTATTTGAGAGGGGTTCGTGCCTCCTTCCGTGCAATGCCTCACGACTTTACATCGAGCCATGACTCTTGAAAGTAAATTAGACTAGATAAACAGCTGTTTCCTCTCCCAGGTTCACTTCCACATGATCTTTGATAGTTGTAGCAAGAGCATAACCCGTGTACTGAGGATATATTGGGAAAAGTGTATGACTTCTATTTACAAGTACGGCCGTTTCGATCTTTTTAACTTCCACATCCAGAAATGGTTTCATCCCGTATGCGAACGTCCGCCCGGTATTCAAAACGTCATCAACGAGGATGATGCATTTTTTCTTGACGTATTTAACATCGCAATCCAGGGTGATTTCGCTTTGCGACGGAGTTAGCTTGTCCAGTGTTACTTTGACCAGTCTGACTTCCAGCGGCGAAATGATTTGCACTTCTTTGATCAGAAGCTGTGCCAGCAGGTAACCCTGGCCATCAATTCCGGCTACGACAATACTTTTTTCATGAAAGTTATGCTCATAGATCTCAAACGCCATGCGTTTGATCTTTTGCTGAACATGTCGTTGATCTAAAATTAAAGTTTTCTCGGTTACCATATTTTGTGCGGTAATTCAAGCATCAGTGACGAATGGATGATCTGATTAGTTTGCTACAGGAAGGGGCATTGTCTTGCTGTCTTTAAATGTTGACAGGATGACCATGGATTGAAGACTGTCAACGACTTCGATATTGGATACCTTTTCGAGCATCAATTGTTGATACGCGGCAATATCGGCACAAACGATCTTAAGAATAAAGTCACCAGCTCCCGTGATGTGGTGGCATTCAATTACCTCGCCAATGCTTTTGATGGCGGCAATGAATTTTTCTATGTTGTCCTTGTTATGACCTTTCAATGTGACCATAACGAACGTGCTCACCCCGATGCCCACACTGCCAGGGTCTATAACGGCATGATAACTTCTGATGACCCCTGATGTTTCAAGCTTGTTAACGCGTTCCAGCGTCGGCGCTGGAGAAAGTCCGATTTCCTTGGCTAACTGGGCATTCGTTATATTGGAATTTGCCTGTAGTATCTCGAGTATCTTGCGGTCTGTTGCGTCGATTTTGATCGGTTTCATAGGGATGCGCTGTACAAATTATCCAAATAATATTTGGCAAATATTGGGAAAAATCGCCAAAAAATTAGTCTCTGGGAAGGTATTTCTAATGGTTATTTTATCTTTTCGCGAGTACCCGGAGATACCTCACTTCATTTGTTTGAGGGACGCGTCATACAAATCCCTTAATTTCTCAATGGTATTGGAGATCGAAAATTTTTCTCGCACATGATGGTACGCCCTTTCGCTCATGATTGCCCTTTGTCCGCTTTCTGTTATCAGCCATTCGATGGCAGATGACATTTCTTTGATACTTTCTATCCCTACTAAAATTCCGTTGACATTGTGATCAATGATTTCCTGCGGCCCCCCTGATTTCGTAGCAACAACGGGCCTCCCATGATACATAGCCTCGAGGCAGGTCATTGAAAACGATTCAGAGCGGGAGAAAATTAGCACAAACGCGCACGCATTAAAGTGCGGCGACAAGTCAGCCGCAAAGTCATAACACTCCATCTGGTCGCGCGCTGACGAAGCGTCTACCTTCCTCATCAACGCTGACCTATACGCAGCATTTTTTTTCAGCCCCATATCCCCTCCGATAAATCTTAATCGCCATTCGGGAAACTTTCCAGCGATAGCTTCAAAGCTTGCCAGTGCCTCATTGTGTCCCTTGCCCTCCATAAAATTTGATGGATACAAAATAATTTTAGAGTTGGTCAAATTAAATGACACTGGCTTTAGCGGCAATTCGTTTCCAATGAGCAGCAGATGCTTTAAGGCGGGCAGTTGATCCCTTACTGCGTTTGAAACGGCAATTACTCCAGCTGAAAACTGGTCATGAAGCGAGCACCATGTATTGACCAATATTCGGGGAAATCTTGCCGGCAGAAATCTTACATAACAAAGATAAGGCACCTTCCCCCCGAACAGTCGATAGAATGGCGGAAGCAAATTATAAAAATCGTTGTTCAGGATCAGGTCTGCCTTTACCGATCTTACTAGACGGCGAAATCTCAAAGTGTTGATAAGTAAGGCAGGCAGGTAAAAGAGGATGGATAAAAATGTTTTCCGGATCTCCTTCATGGCAAGAAAGTGAGTTTCAAAACCATTGGCCTGGATGAACATAGTGGCCTTACTGCCGGTTGGCAAAATGAATATGAAATCGTAGTCACGTCTAAGATACTCTGAGCTACGCATAATGGACGTCACACTACCGGTTACGTCTATGGCATTTTCTATTATCAGGATGCGAGTCTTTTTCTTTGCCATCTTAAACAACGTCGCTTTTCAAAACCTTGTGAATAACCTCCACGGTTCGCCGTATTGCGATGTCAATATCAAATTTCTTCATATGGACGCCGGCATTCTCTGCATGGTCATGCTTGTTGGCATTCTTGAGCATTGAAGCAATCGTGTAAGCCCATTGATCAATCCTTTCTCTTTCGTTTATCGTTAACATTGGCATGAGACAACCCAAGGGACTAGCTAGTGGCTGCGCAATTGGCTGAGGAGCTTCCAGGTCCGGTAGCAGAATTTCCCGAGGGCCAGTATGGCAATCTGCTGCAATTACAGGC
This sequence comes from Chryseolinea sp., assembly GCA_037720155.1. Taxonomy (GTDB): domain Bacteria; phylum Bacteroidota; class Bacteroidia; order Cytophagales; family Cyclobacteriaceae; genus Chryseolinea. The sequence continues at coordinate 386,587 of JBBJMI010000004.1, forward strand.
AGTCCAACAATGATCGCTTCGCACAGCGCGAGTGGAAAGCCTTCCCACAATGAGGTCATGACGTAGAGGTCGGCATGTTTAAGATATTTCAATGGGTTGTCGTGATGACCCAGGAAGAAAACATCAGAAGATGCTGTCATTATATTTTTATCCCATACAGTCCATATTGTTAGCCCAAGCTTTCTGGAGAATTCAATTAGGGAGTCTCTCAACTCGCCGTCGCCAACGATTACCAACTTTACTTTTTCGGAACCTCTCAAATGCGAAAAAATAGATAGCAGCGTGCTTAGATTCTTTTGTCTACTAAGGCGGCAATGCGTAATGATCACGGCTCCATCGCTTTGGAGACTCTGGATCCCATCATCTACTTTGTCAGCTCCTTGCTTTTTGATACCAGCAATGTCAAACCCATTGTAAATTGTTTCGACAGGAACGACTGACATTTTAAGATATGCTCGCAACTCGTTGGCAATTCCTTTGCTGACTGTAATAATGAAATCGGCTTGACGATATAGAACGGGCATTAGGATCCGTTGGCGAATGAACCCTAACAGACCCCGTATGTTCTGATCGAATTTTTTCGACCCGTGTATCCAACAAATAGTTTTCCCAACCCCAGATAATACATTAACATAGTCGGCTCCTTCGAGGTGGCTAATCGAAACGTCAATGCCGCGGCTACGTTTCATTTTTCGAAGCCTTATAATGCGCTTCAGAAAGTAGTATATTTTTCCGAAGTGACTTCTGCCAGCGGGAATATCTAAGGAAAAGATGTTTTGCTTTTGATCCGATGAATGAGAGTCGTCCCAGTTGAATACGCAGCCTGTAACCTGAAAATAAGAGGGGAATGCTTGTAACTGTTGATGGAAAACCCTCTGAGCGCCGCCCGGGCCAAGATTTGGGATAATAAGGAGAAGGCGGATGGTTCTCATCTCTCTGAATGTTGTTATCCTATTACTGAAAGGAAGATCTATTCCGCACGTTTTAATATTTCACCAATAGCATTTGACCTGAAGTCATATGAATAGGTACAAAACCGGAGGTGGTGCTGGTGAACTCTACGGTCGCCAGGTAAGCGCCAGCAAGGTATGGAGTATGTCCTTGATCTTCAAGAATTATGATGCCACCAGTTGTCATCAACGGCGCCACTTTTTCAAGTGCCGCCTTTACTGCTTCATAAATATCGACGTCGATATTGCATAACGCTATTTTTATTATTTCGTCTGGCAACTCCTCTGCGATGATGTCCAGCTTCGTTACAGTCGCGTGCGGAAAATCGGCCAGTAGTTCCTGAACTAAGTTCAAGGATGTCTCCTGGTGTGATTCCAACCATGCCGCATCCGTCGAAAGGGCTGAGGACGGATTTGTAAATCCCTCGAACAAGTCAAAGAAGTATGACTTTCTCGTTATCCCGGCTTCCTTCATGTACATCAAAGCTGCGTGTGCACTGTCTCCTCTGTAGACTCCAATTTCAACATAAACGCCGTCCACGCCCCTCGTGCTGTTTATCGATTGAAAAATGTTTTCAAAATCACCTAAGTCGAACTTGCCGAGATTTAGCCGCAACTCCTGTTGGAGAATTTTATGCGCAATTTTGTCTCGGTGAAAGTATCGCGCTGTGGGAACGTACCGAAATGGACAGAAATAAAATGAATTGGGACGGTCCTTTATTTCTCTGATTGCGGGGATCAGATTACTGTCTGACTCATAGGCACAAATGGCCACAAATGGTCCATCGATGACCAAATCGCGGATCGCGGACCACTCTATGATATGTAAATTTTTTTGAGGCGGGCGATCTGTCCGGTCCGTCATCAAAAATATCTTTTGTTGTGCTCCAAAGCGCGCTTTGATTTTTGCCAGCGGTTCATCAAGATCACTCCACAGAAAGCGGCTTCTATGGAGGTTCTCGTTCCCATTGAAGACTATTTTGCCGTGAATCCAAAAAGCCTCATCCTCCAGCTGCCAAAAATCTAATATCGATTTTTTCAAGTAGAGAGGAGTCCATGCCCCGAGCAACGATTTAAGGGACGTCTTGAAACGTTTAAGCATAGCCCTCCTCCTTCCCACCGTTTTCTATCCAACCGCTGTCGAAACATTTATTTGTAAAATAGGGAAGCATCAAATTAAAGTTTTAACTGAATTGATAATGTACTTAGCCAATGGCCGCGGTGAAATATGATCGCGATACCAGTTATAAGAATCTTTTCCCAATTTATCCAACCCTGCAGGGTCCTTAAGCAATTCCGAGATCGTATCAAATCCACTTGACCAGTCCTTAACTTCAATTATGGGCGAGCCCGAAAGTTGAGGTTTAGCAGGAATTTTCTCTGTTACTACTACACACCCTGCTCTCAATCCTTCGTAATGTCTAAAACATTCGCTGTTTGAAATGCCCGAAGGAGAAAGAATGATTTTGCTATTGTACAAATATTCAGAGTAAGCGTCAAAAGACAGACCTTTGCTAAAACCATCTGTAAATCTGATGTATGAACTTGACCACTTGTTATCAAAGTTCAAATTAGCCATTCGCTGAAGTTTCGTCAATAAACGCAATGGTAAAAATGGGATACCAATCAACTGCTGATACAACTTTCGTCTTCCGGCGTGAAGGTTCCCAGAAAAGAACACGTTAATCCGACGTTGGCCAAAGGGTGTAAACGGTTTTTCCGGTACAAAAGAATTACAGCCCAAAGGATAATCAAACAAGTTAGGGTATTGTCGGTCCTCGTGTCCAAAATTCAGGTGCGCGTGAAAGACGATTGAATCGCCATGAAGGAGTTCCAACGGAATACGGCCATGCTCGTCAAAAATAATATACACGGGCTGTTTGGAGCCACAGTCATTGTTTACTTCCCAACTCGTTACTCTAACTCCATTGTTGAGTAAAATATACGCACAAAACTTATCAAAAAATGATGGATCGAGAAGCGCTACTTCCGTCAGCGTTTCAATAACAATCCGCGCTTCGTACTTCGAGTAAAACTCGGAGGCTCTTATGTTGCTGAACACATCAGAATCCCGCAAAACTTTATAAACGTTCATTCAGATTTTCGGATTAGCAGATGTTTGATGGTTGCCAAAAATCGACGCCTCAACACTACGCTTGGATCGCATCTGATTGCCTTTGCAAGGTAAGTCATTACTACCCGCTTATAATTTTTGCTTAGCGATAAAATAAGCGTTAAAAGTGTGTAATGATTTGCGAAGTGATAGGAAACACGGCCCCTATACTTGTTTAGAAATACTTCATCCCTCTTCAAATAATCAATCAAAACATTGGTAGCAGCTATTACCTGATCAGGTAGAAGATTCATGAGGCTGCGCTCTTTGTGTTGAATGACTGCGCAGGTAATTGTATTGTCAAAGACGAATTCAAAACGCGCAGCCAGCCGCAGCCACAGATACCAATCTTCCGATAAGACGGCAGACTTGCTCGGAATAAATTGAAGGTCCTCAAAAATGTCTTTTCTAATAAAAATAGCGTTGCCGTGAAGTATATTTTCGTGAATAATGGTTTCGCTAAAAGTATGATCAAAGCTGCATCTTTTCAGCACAGATTTACCGGTCTCATCGACGAATTCGTAGCCAAGATGCCCCACTTCTGGATTATTACTTCGTTGTAGCAATGCATGGGCAACACTAAGATGGTTTGAGTACATGATGTCGTCAGAATCCAGGAAGCCAATATACTTCCCCGACGCTCTCGCTATCCCAAAATTCCGCGCGATGCTTCTCTCTTCATTCTCTTTGTAATAATATTTGATCTTATCGTTACCTTCAAACTGTTGCATAGACTCGCCAGTGCCATCTGAACTACCGTCATCTACGACTATGATCTCATAATTATAGTATTCTTGCCTGCATACTGATAGCACCGCTTGTAACAGCCTTTCCTTGCGGTTGTAAGTTGGTATAATTATTGAAAAAAACGGAAACGCCTTTTGACCTGAATTCATTTTCGTTTACCAATAGCAATTGTTATCAATTGATCCGTGTCCAGTGGGTGTCTCCTCTGCCAGAGGCTGCGCCCAATAACGATTGAAAATATGCTTGAAGTTTGGGTCCGAAGTCCAGCGATTACCTTTTATCCCGAAAAGAATTTGCGTGTTGCCACCAAGATGGATTGCCTTTTTTCCAAGCTGCACTTTTATGTACGTCGCCAACGGCATCCCGTATGCACCGCAACCGATAATGGCTACGTCAAAATTTAATTTCGCGATGTCCTCTTTCATTGCATTGAGCGCATCGAACCAACTGGTAAAACCCTCAGGGTTGTTTCCAGCGATACTTTGAACAGCGCGATAGGTTATAAGATCGAATTTAGGCAAGGTATGTGGTGCGGTAAATACATTTTCCCTCGCGGTGTATTGGTTTTCGATTGATTTGGCGAACGGATGAATGACAACTACCCGCTTGCCTTCGAGCGCTGAGGTCCAGGGATTTTCGTGCAGGAAGTGGTAGAAATCATGAAAGCGCATGAACTTCGAATGAGGTAACATGTGTTTGATCCATCGCTCGCCGCCTAACCAGCTTCCGAGAATATCTATGTTGGGCATTTCTTTCAAAATCAGCCTGCAATATTCTTCTATGATTTCGGTCGAATTTGGAAAGATACCAGCATTGTACGTGATGTGCGTAGTCGTATTTCTATGCCACCAAGGCTCGACTTTTTCTCCTTTCACATAACGAAGTAGCTTTTCCCAATCAGGAGTGTTTTCTTGTATATGCAGGTAAGTTAGGAGAGCACGTAGCTCGCCATGGCCAAACCTTGAAACCGCGAATGGAGCGTCGGCCATTAATGCATCCTTAATAAGGTCCGAAGCTTGCTGACCAAAATAATCACAGTTATCAGACGTTGTTTCAAATTGGTCCGCGTAGCCAAGAACCACACGAAAAATTCTCCTGCCGGCTACTCCAATTCTCTCTTGCAGCGTAGTCATAGTTTAATCCAATGTACACTTCTCATAGCCAACATACCAACGCGTTCAAGTTAACGCTTCGAGAATCCTCCACGCAGAATAGCAATAATCCGGCTCCAGTAGTATTTCAATTGGTTTCCGATAATGTATGATAAAGGATAGGGATTAGCAGGTATATCATACTGAACCTTTTGCTTGTCCAAAGTTTCGAATGAATTATCAACAATCATTTTAGACACATAAGGAAAAAACTGATACTCGTTTAGAATTAGGTTTCTGGCCTTTTCAATCGCGGGCAATCTTCTCTCCCACTCTTTTCCCTCGATCGCTCTTTTTATAATCATCAATGCCTGCTCAGGTTGGTCGATTTCAATTCTAATGAAGCTTTCGGCTGGAAAGTATTCTTCTAAATTCGGTGCGCCCCAGTAAAATGGAAGGCACCACGACAGAAAACAATCTGCAAGCTTTTCCGTCCAATAATGCTTATCGGAAAAATTTTCGATGGCCAACGCGTACTTGCAAGGGAACAGTCCATCGAACTTATCGTTGATAGCGGTGAAGCCTCTGCCGTAAAGGTTGAAACTGAATTGCGACTCCTCCAAAAATTTCATGAACCTCATCCTCGATCTCTGCCCCGGAAAGTCATTCTTGTTGCTTGTTATCCAAACTAATTCATCTTTCTTTCCTCCCAACTTATCCCCAGTCAGGTTGGTCAGCTCCCCATAGCCTTTTAACACGTGCCATGGGAGTACCGGTTGCAAACCTGTCAAATGTGGATGACGAATACCGCGGAAGTTTGTGTATACCCGGTCGAAGTATTTAAAGGATCGTGTCAAGAAACGAAAATAATTTGTCGGCGGCTCTTGAGTAATTAGCCAGGCGTTCCCTTTCCGACATTGAACCTTTATCCGGTAAGGCGGGCGTTGTAGCACGAGCAGGTAGTCACAGGCAGAAATTTCATCCTCTGTAAAAGTTACCTCACCCCAGACTCCATCGCCATTCGGTGTTTGACCGAAAAAAGATTTCGGATAAGGCCAGTCTTTGACTATTCGAACAAGCACTTACTTAATGTTTTTTACGTCCTCCAACCAAGCTGATAAAAGCGTCAATTCCCGCTCATCTGATATAATCCCGTTCTTTACTAATGCTTCGTAACAAATAAGCATGTTGTCTGCGATTGCTGCTATTCCATTCCTTAACGTAAGGCCTTCCAATATTTCCTTGATCCTGTTGTTGCACAGGTAACCAGGTACCTCCTGTTCAAAGTCTTTCAGCAAATTGTGTTCATTCCTTTCCTGATAAACCGTCGGTCCGTGAAATAGGACTCCCCATCCACATTGCCACAAAATACGCTGCGTCACGAAACTACGCCAGATATCTGTCATACGAAACGAACAAAATGAAGGGAGATAAAGCAGTGGAAAGACATTTCCATACCAGGTGGTATTCTGACTGTTGAACGGGCACCAAAGTCCACTTGCAACGTGAAAATTTCCAGTCTTTTCAAAAGAAAACGGAAGCGTTTTGGTCATCCTAAAGACAGCATCCACATCGGGGTTTCCATCTGCGAGGCCCTGCTGAACCGGGCAGTAGTGGTTGGACGAAACTTCATCTACGACCGTGCCGTATTCATCTAGCACTGCCTCTAAGGGGAAGCCACGTGGCCATATTTTATCATCAGTAAACAATCGATAAACATTTAGCCAACCCGACCCTGTTACCTGGTAGCAATCTATCGCGTGCATTCGGGGATGCCAGAATAGAGGATTCGGTATATTATCATCATCCGTCTCTACGATTACATTGCTTCCGCTTGCCATTGCGAGAAGGTATCCTATATTTTTCCGTGTGTAGTGTCGTTCCGGACAAAGCGCAGAAAATTTAAAATCCAGTTTCTTCTGCATGTGAATGTCATAATATTCAGCACCGTCTAAGCGAAAGCCAGGCGGGGACGAAACATCGCCGACAATAATAAAATCCCATCCTGCGCTTTTGGCTCCTTCCGAAAGTGCGAGCATCGACTTGTTTGGCGAAAAAATTGAAGTAACTACAATCGAAATCTTATCGCTATTCATTTGAAGATGATATTTTTTTCAGTAATTCAACCGCCCTCAAGCTCGTGACATGCCTTCTTAAAAAAGATGAATGGTCTGGCGGATTCTTTTCGCTTAATAATTTCAAAACCAAACGCTCAAAACTTTCATAGTCGGATGGCTGGCTACAAACAGAATTTATATCGAAATAATCGAAATCCGAATTTTGTGGATAAATACCGATTAAATGGCACCCGCAGGCAGCACTTTCTAGGAATCGTGGGGTCACGGGCGAAAATCCACCCGTTCTCACACGATCCTTGTCTAATCCTGGAGCAGACAACAGGCTTATCCGGGTTTTCATCAATAGATTTAGAAATGATTGGCGACTCAAGAACTCGCCTAAGGTACCGTGGTGATTTGAGATCATATTTACTTTCCCTTCGATATTTTCGGCGTACACATAATGAATTCTTGGGTGATCTCTGAGCAGCCTGCTCACATATTCTGCCATTTTCTCATTCTGCCTTCCAAACTGAATTAAATCGTACGTCTTCAATATATCTTTCGATGGCGAAAGGAGTTTGTCTGGTAATGAAAGACCCAGGTGTGCCAACCTCAACGTTGTATTTTCTTGAAGAAGAAATTCAAATACCTCCCGACTGGAAATGAAAACTATTTCGTTAAGTGCCAAAATAGATTCAAGTCTTTTTAGATTTTCGTGCTTCCAGAAGTCTATAATTATTGGAATGACATCTTTCCTGCAATGGAAAGAATAAACTCCAGGCGGACCAATATGAAACGCAAGGTAGTACTTCGATGGCGTGAAAAATTTCTCATCCAATTTTTTGTATATGGCGAGTCGGTTCAAGATTTTCCGGGAAAGGTCTGGCTTGTAAATCCGGTCAAAGCGACGCCCTACTGATATCAATGGTATGGCCAGCGTCTTCGAGATTTGATCTTCCCAATCGAATACAATGTCCCAGTAATAGGGTTGCGAAGTGTCTCTTATCGTGTAGATTCCGGCCAACTTAATCATGACCATTTAGCATTAGGTCAATGATATTATTCAATTCCGAAATATTTACGTGGATATTGGCGTCTTGAATGCTCTGACCATGGTTCTGAGGTGAACACAATTGGTAATAGTACTCGTGACCAAGCGCGTTGCTTAATGTATAATAATAGTATTGTTCCCCTTGAAGCATACTGGTCAATTCCAAAACTTTGGACCCACGCTTCATAAAGAGCATGTTAGTCAGTCCTGCTCCATGAACTCCAGCCAGGACACTGCAATTCATGGCTTCGCTAATCTGCTCCTCGAAACTCAAAGATTCAAAGTCCACAATACGGAAGCCCCTCGAAAGAAAAAGATTTGACACTTCGTGTTCGTTGATGATTTTACGGCCAATGGTCGATTGCCTTTGAACGAAAATAAAATTCCTGTTCATTTCCCGCTCCTCAAGACCATTTCCACAAAGTTTCTCAGACAATTCGATCATCAAATCGTCATTATAATCACCTACTTGAATATCGTGTGCGGGATAAATTACCTCTGACAACTGATAGTATGCCTCAGCATCTTCGATTGAAACCCACTGCTCAATACCAAAAATCTTTAAGCTCCCAAGGTGGAAAGGTTTATTATGATTTGCCGGTAATATCAAGGTAAATCGCAAGCTGCTGTTCAAGACGATCAGGAGCCGGGGCAGGGCCTGCGTCATCCAATGGTAATAATTTAATGTCCACTGATCGTGGATGACTAAATAGGGATAAGCATGCCTTGGGAGTTGCACCTGTCGCCAAAACCTCTTGATATGAACCAAACCTTTTATACTATGAATCTTTAGCCGCTTTCTGTAGAAAGGCATGCTAAACGCTAATGGCCAAACCCAAAACGCAAATAAGGTGCTGTCTAAAAGCATGTATACTTTCCTCGCGGAATACATATATATATCCGGGCATGTATAGGTTCGATTCGATTCAAAATGTGCGCTATCTGCGTCCAACAAGTTCTTTGGTGGACTTCTACTAAATCCTTTCTTGTCGAGTACCAAGTTTTTATAAAAAATCCCCATAGCACAATAAGGGTTATGCGATATAATTCGCTCGCGTGAGTCGACGAAGTCTGAACTTTTCTATTCTCTCCTCAATCAGCGTATTAAGTATTACTGAAAAAACAAATGAAACACACAGTACTAAAAGGCTGGAAATTTCTACAACATCTATAACGCTAAGCCAATGTGTAACGAGAATATGAGAAATATAAAGGGGATAGGTCAAATTTCCGATCTTTCTATCCCAAACCCAGTCCTTACTCATCAAAAAGATAAAAGGCAGCGAGGTGGCTACGGAAATCAACAGCATTCCAGCACGAAATGGTCCAGGAAAAAACTTAAAAAAAACTACGCTTAAAATAATGGCAATGAATAAACCAGGTGGTAGATATTTTGGAATGCTATTGTTACGCATGGATAAATAAACTTTACAAGCCAGTATACCCAATACAAAGAAAACTACCTCTGAGAAGAAGAAACGATGGGACCAGGGATCCTGGGATAGACCAATTTTGAATAGTACGTATCGTATCGTTAAGGATGCGAGTCCAACCAGCACAATGATTGAAATCTTCTGTCTTGTCAGAAAAGGAGCTATCAAATAAAACATTAGTTCGATAGCAATTGTCCATGCCTGCGGAACGAGGAGAAAACTATTTACTTGAGGCGTGTATTCTTTAAAATTCGTGGTCAGGTATAGTTCACCTGTTCCTGGATGCATTCCCATAAACATCACAAGGTCCTGGAAAAAAATAAATACGTTCGTAAACAGGAGAAAAGCGATGCTTCCATTGGTCATTGGATATGAATAAATTCCATGAACAACAGTTGAATGTCCACTATTAATAACTCCATGACCCAGGAGCGTCAGTGCCGTACACGCCAAGACTACCCAATAGATAGGAAATATGCGCAAAAATCGGTTCGTGATAAAGAGGATATAAGCGGAGAACGACTTCGCATACTTTTCATGTAGAATGAGGGTCATGTAAAACCCGGAAATAATAAAAAACGATTCGACTGCTAAATTGCTATCTAAGAATGTTAACCCAAAGATCGGTCCAGCATGTGCCAAAACTACTGAAATTGACAGCAACAATCTGAGCGTTCCCATGACCTACTATGTGATACCTAATATCCGCTTGAGGTGATAGGTGGCCTTCCTGACAAATGAAGGGCGAAGGAGGTTTGCAGTGTGCATATTCCTGGTTCCATCCATATCAATGTGGGCCAGCTTAATGGTTCCATATGTTCCGTTGATAATATTGCTGTGACTCTTTTCCAAGCTAAAAAAGGAGTTGCAGCCCAGATTACCCAAATAGAAATAACCGTGGGGCGTTAGCATGTTTTCAATTTGCTGGCGTTGCTCGTCATTTTTGTACTCTATCACAAACACCTTCGGCCTGAACTTTTTCAAATCGAGTCCTTTCAACGCAAAAATCTCAAATCCTTCAATGTCGAGAGAAAGAAAATCAATTTCAGTCACCCCCTGTTCCATGAAAACTGTGGTCAGTTTTCGTACAGAAACTTTCTGCTCCTCGAAGCCAAAGAAAAAGTCTTTATAATCCTCCTCCCAGCGTTTCTCTTCTCCTTTGTCTAATGTCGAAAGGCTGCCCAGTTTATTCGCGTAAAAAGTGACGTCATCGCGATCCTCTTCACCGATAGCATATGGTACCACAGTAGAACGTGGTCTATTTTTTCGCAGCGCTGTAAGAAAATCCCTGTGGGGTTCTATGCACAAACCCGTCCAGCCCTTTTCTTCAAAAAAATATGAATTGCTAAACTCAATGCCATCCAGGCACCCGACTTCAACGAAAAATCCATCAGATTTACCCTCAAAAATCCTGTCTAACAAAAAATCCTCCCCATGTTGACTGTAATAAATTCCCATACAGTAAAGGATTTAATTTTTATAAATATCCCAGTGCAGTGTCGGACAAACCAGGCCTACCGAATATTGACCATTGTACGTCATGTTATATAATCCTGAATTCTCTACGTTGACTTTGAAAGTTACTCCATCAATTGGTTCCACCATTCTAACATTGTGGATCCCAAACCAAAACCGAAATTCGTAGGTAACTGGTGCAAGAAAATTAGCGGGGATAGTCAAGATTGATTTGTAAGTCCCCTTTTTCATAGAAAGCCTCGCATAATCCACTTCATCATGATACGTTCGCAGGACTGTCGTTCCAAATTGATCACAAATGTCAACAAAAACACGAAACCTGCTAAGATTATTTAGAAGCTCGTATTCAATTTCCATCTTTAGTTCTTCACCGTTCCTCACATTGTCAATTACACTTCTGTTTCCCTGCGCAAGTACAATGTTGATAAGACGAAAGTCCGAGTCCTGCCTCAAAGAGCCGAGGTTTTGCTGATAACTGGCTAAGGAATTTACTGATGAGTTATCGGACAAGTATAAATCGATCGTCTTCTCTATTTCCCCGATTGCCTTCAGTTTTCCTTTCTCGATATATAACGCTTGCTGACAGAGAAACTTTAAGGATTGGAGATTGTGACTAACAAATATTATGGTCCTTCCGCTATTGGCAACATTTTCCATTTTGCCAAGGCACTTACGCTGAAACTCAGCGTCACCCACGGCAAGCACTTCATCCACTATCAGAATTTCAGGTTCCAGAAAGGCAGCAACAGAAAAAGCAAGTCGAAGTTGCATGCCACTTGAGTAGTGCTTAAGCGGGGTGTCGAGAAATTTTTCAACATCACTGAATTCCACGATCTCATCAAACTTGCTTTCAATCTCTCTTCTTTTCATTCCTAGCAAGGATCCATTAAAGAAGATATTCTCGCGTCCCGTAAGCTCAGGATGAAATCCGGTACCAACTTCAAGCAGACTTGCTATACGACCGCGGCTAAGGATTTTCCCCTTTGTAGGTGGTGTAATTCGCGATAGGATTTTTAGTAACGTTGATTTACCCGCACCATTCCTTCCAATAATTCCCAGCGATTCGCCACGGCCTAATGAAAACGAAATATCGTCAAGTGCCCAAAAATCTTCTTTCTCCGTTTTCTCAAACCGGAAAACATCCAGCATGCGTTCTCTAAGACTCAGGTACGTATTTGTCTGATGCCCTATCCTATATCTTTTTCCAATTCCGTGAATCTCTAGTATCGGCTTCATTGTTTCCGTTTCACCTTATAAGTTTGCTCACCGGAGGCCCGTGTAAACAATCAACTTTCATACAGATTTTGTGGTATTATAAATTTCTACTTTGACGAGTTAAACCAGATCCGCAAAAAAGTCTTCCGTCCTTTTAAAATACAATAGCCCCGCAATGAGAAAGAATAACGAAGAAATCAGACTAATCACCATAAAGTATGGATCTGGTTGTATACTTGTCAGCGGGTACCTGAACAATTCGATAGCGGCATACATGGGTGAGCAAACCAAAATGTATTGCAAGATTGGATACTTTAGTAAGGTGACCGGATAAATTACAGGCGTTAAAAAAAACAGCACCTGTACGAGAAAGGGTATTACGTATCGGAAGTCTCGGTACTTTACATTCAGCGCTGATAAAAGGCAACCTGGCCCCAGGGTCGCGACGAGTGTCATGGCCAATGCGAGCGGCCACGACCAAAGGACGTTCCATGATACTCCCTGATCGTAGTAAAATAACAGCGGAATAAAAACAAGAAACGCCATTAAAAAATCGAAAAGTGAAACTAAAACTGACGATACAGGAATTATCAGACGCGGAAAGTAGATCTTCTTTATAATTTGTGCATTGTTTACCATGCTACTGGCCGAGTTGGATAATCCCGAGGAGAAAGTATTCCACAGCAACAGTCCTGAGAATACAAAGATCGGATAGGGCAAATTCCCGGAAGGAATTTTCAAGGCAGTTCCAAAAAAAAGCGTGAAGATGACCATCATCAACAATGGCTGAAGGACTGCCCATGCAAAACCTAGAACGGTTTGCTTATATTTTACTTTTATATCCCGCCACGTGAAGAAATAAAATAACTCCTTATAGTGCCACAGCTCCGGCCAATTAAACAACCTTTGCCGCTCGGCATCGACTAAAAACTCTTGTTCATTCTTCGTCATGCTGTTGCTTCCACTCCACACTCCGCGTGGTTGCAAGCAAGTTAATACGACCGGACGCCAATGACAAATTCAGAACCCCTGAAACTGATTGCGTCAAGAGGAACGCAGACATTACTTTTGCATCTGTCGGCATGGATGGGTGTGAAAAAGTTATACTTGCAACGTGGCCCTTAGAAAAGTTCTCTTCATCGTACCCTATCCCCTGTCGAAAGCTCCATCCCAAAGGTTTCGTTTCGAACAGTATTTCAACTTGTTGGAAGCAAACGAAGTCCAAATTGAAGTGCAAAGTTTTTTAACCTCAGAAAACTGGAAAATTTTCAACCAGAGAGGGAAGTCGTTGGGCAAATTACTGGCTCTAGGCAGCGGCTTCATCAAACGAATCATCGCACTTTTTAAAGCAAGAAGGTTCGATTTCGTTTTCATCCATCGGGAAGCAACGCCGCTTGGGCCTCCCGTCTTTGAATGGGTTCTGGCAAAAGTGTTGAAAAAGAAAATTCTTTACGATTTCGATGATGCCATTTGGTTAACGGACAAATCAAATGAATCTAAACTAATCAAGCTCCTCAAATGGCGTAGTAAAGTCGCGTTGATTTGCAGTTGGTCGTATCGGGTCAGTTGTGGAAATTTTTTTTTATCCAGCTACGCCAGAAATTTTGCTAAGGCAGTCATCGTCAATCCAACAACCATTGATGAAGTTGATTTAAACCCATCTCCAAAGAAAGATAACAGGGTCGTCATTGGATGGACAGGCACTCACTCAACACTTAAGTATCTGAAAAAAGTAGAGTCAGCTTTGCAAACAATTCAAATGGTCCATCCGAACGTCGACATCATGGTAATCGCTGACAAACAACCCCGCATGAAATTATCCAATCTTCGCTTCGTTCCCTGGAATCTGCAAACGGAAATAGACGACTTAAAGAAGTTCGACATTGGCTTGATGCCGTTACCTGATGATGAATGGGCGAATGGAAAATGTGGCTTCAAGATATTACAATACATGGCGCTTGGCATACCTGCTGTTGCGTCACCGGTAGGAGTAAATAAACAAATCATTGAGAATGGAAAAAACGGCTTGTTGAGCTCGTCAGAGGTCGAATGGATAAGTCAGATATCTATGCTCATAACTGATCAGGAATTGCGTGAAGTAATCGGTTCACGCGGTCGTGAATACGTATTGAAAAACTATTCGGTCGCATCAAATGCTTCGACGTTTCTTTCCCTTTTTGAATAGTAGGTGACAAGTACCAGCGCTAATACCAAAAATGGCAACATGGGAATCTTGTAACGCACAAGCGTCCCAAAATTGTAAGTTGACACGCCCACTGCAAAAGCGAAAACTAGGGAAAACGAAAGAGAGAAGACGCTATCAGGATTAATCATCCCTTTGAGAAGACGAACGTTTTGTTTGAAAAGAATAATAACACATGCCATTAACAACAAAAAGCTCTCAATTGCCGACAGTAACATGAGAGGATTATTAACTTCCCATAAATAAGGACGAAATAAAGAAACATTGATGGCGAGGGGAGCCAATGCAAACATCGAGGCAAGCGAACCATCCAATTCTCCTAAAGTGTAACCCGAGCCGGCATCGCGCCCCGTGAAATAGCGAATATCATAGGCCGTAACCTGGGCGGTCTTCCCCACCGACTCTATCGAATACTTAGCATTATCCTCCCCTGCTTTAATCATCGCCATGTAGGCTAAGGCTCCCGCGCCGAAAGCCATGAATGGAAAGATCATAATTTTTATTATCAGGGATTGCAGCCTTTGAATATTGGCAAGGAAAATCCAAATGATCGCGGCAGGCAAGTATACCAAAAGAATATAAATCTTAATCTGATACAGCCCCCAAAAAGAAATGCCTAGGACCAACCAACGCCAAAAGGCAAACTGACGCCTGATAAAAATTTTATGAACACAATGTGTGGCCATGCCCAGACATCCTAATGTGATTGTATCCTTCAACAATCCGGATCCCCAGAAAAAAACGGAAGGAATGAAAAAGGCCGCGCCCGCTAGCCATTTACTTAAGTGCGGATACTCTTCGTAAAAGGTTAGGAAAAACATCCACATTCCTACGAAGCTAAATACTGCGAACAGAACGGCAGTTGCCGAATAGGTTGAAAAGGTAAAAAGGTCTGCCAGACCAGCGATCCGAACGATGGTATAAGAGCTCGGATCGGAAAAAAATAAAATCTTAGATGAATAGCTGTATATCCCGGTTTCGTCCTTGCCATCGCCAAACAGCAATTTTAAACCACTCTGAGGCGAATCCATAAAGGCCTCCCATACGTGTCTGCTCCCATGGGTGTGGTAATTAAAAGTATCCCCTCCATTATAGTAGAATTGATAGACAAGCCCAACCGCGAGTGCGCCAATAATTTTCACCGTTAAGGCCGGTATAAAATAAAGCCGGGTAACGTGGTCTGTTACCCTTGGACGGACCACATACGCCAGCGCGTAAACAATAATGATCACGACTGGTGTTACTATAAAATCTCTAAGATCCACCTAAAAGTATTTAGACATCTTAATCCCCCTTCTCCATTCTTTTCAACCTTCTCTTCGCATCCTTAAACGCCTCGTCCTTTCTTCCGGCCTTCTTCGTCACCTCTTTAAACCAACGCCTGGCTTCCGCCTTGTTCCCTTGTTTTTCTGCAATCTCTCCAAGTGCAATCATCGAAAACAAGTAGTAGCCAGATTCCGTTGCCTCCACCTGCTCGGCGTACTTCATCCCCATCTGATAATACCTCTTCGACTCATCCAGATTCTTTCGACTCTCATAGATCTGGCCAAGGAAGAATGCAGCGTAACGTCCACTCGTTGCTTCATACCCAACACTGCCACTGTCAATCAAATTTATGATCCGCTTACAAACGGGCTCAGCCTCCAGGAACTTACCCTGATGATAAAGCATCCGGGCATAGTAACGGTGAAAGTATGGGTTGTCGGGATAAGTTTGATGTAAGTATTCACTGATCTGAAATGCCCGGGGTTGATCATTTTCATAACTGTTAAGAATGCGCATCAGCCAAACCATAGCTTCTGTGCGTGTATAAAATGCGTTGTAAGAAACTTCCTTTAACTGTTGCAGGCCTAAAGCCTTATCCCCTTTTTTGAAAAACCACAAGACGGGCTTGAGCGCCGAATAGTTTTCAGGAACCCATACAGAGAAATAATTATATAAAGCATCGCCGAACAATAACTCCGGGCTTAGCCCCTCTTTGGTTTTTCCTGCCTCCAGGTAATTAATCGCGCTCTTACCGTTCGTAGCCGCGCGTCCCCAGTTCTTGCGTTCCTCATCTGCATATAGCCGCCCCTTAAATCCGTAAGCGGCGGCGAGAAAGAAAGCAGCCTCTGTCTTATACGCTGGAAACTTGTCATACAATCGCTCACCTACGCTGATGGTAGAGTCCATGTAAGCAAGAAAACTATCGTCGTGCGACTTATCTCTTGTATTGGGCATGATCTTCCACCATTCAATGAGTCCCATAAGGAAATAAGGAAGTGGATGCCATCCGTACCTCGATCGCAGGTAACGAAATTCATACTCTGCCTGGGGGAACTTGAAATTGTAAAGGTCATTCAGCGCCTGCGTGCATTCCAGTTGTACATGAAGGTCAGATAACAGGATAATCGTTGTATCCTTGTCGGTAACAACCTGAGCATTAACGGGCAGTTCAGCTAAAAACAAAAAAGCAATCGCTACGTATATCCAACCAGCACGCATCATCTTGGTTTCAATTCTCTTTCATTGGAATAACCCACACTAAGTTATAAACTTGCCACAAACACATATCCTGTCTGCAAACACAATTTTGCGGCCCTGACGCAGCTAATGGAACACGAAACTAAATCATTCTTCGGTGCCGACAAAAGGTTACTATTTGTACTGCTTTGCCTTGCGACATTGTTCCTGTTGTACGTAAAGATAACACTCATTGAAAATGAAACCGCGGCCTTTGAATTCCTTCAGGACCGGCCGGAAGGAGCGATCTTAAGGCTACTGAATACGCTGAAGTTCCTGTCTATCCCCTTTGTGTATTTCTGGAAATTTACGGTTATCGCTTTCGTCGTGTGGGTCGGCTGTTTTATGTTCGGATACCGCGTTACCTACACGCAATGCTGGGGTGTGGTGATTGGGGCAGAATACGTTTTCCTTATCCCTGAGATCCTGAAGATAATGTGGTTCATGTTTGTACAAACCGACCCTACCCTCCATGACATCAGCGCATTCTATCCACTTTCTCTCATAAATTTTGTTGACTACACCGAGCTTGACAAACGCTGGGCCTATCCTCTTCGTGCACTCAGCGTCTTTGAAGTCATCTATTGGGTGCTGCTGGTGGAAGGGATACAACATTTTGCACGAAAGGATAAAAAGTATATCTGGATCATTGTTTCGTGCTCCTATATCCTGCTGTTCTTTTTATGGCTGCTCTTCTATGTGATCGTCTATAAATAAAAGCGCTTCACTTCTTCCGCCACGTATTCTACCTGCTCGTTCGTCATGCCCGGCCACAATGGAAGGCTCAGACAATTCTTTGCCAGCGCTTCCGTAACTGGAAACGCGCCTTCTTTATATCCGAGGTCGCTGTATGCTTTCTGGAGATGTGGCGGCAGGGGATAATGAATCAGGGTCTCTACTCCCCCGGCTTTAAGGTGTTTGCTCAGGGTATCACGTCGCTGAGTCGTTATCACAAAAAGGTGGTATACATGTGTTGCCTGCTCCACGGCCCGCGGCAGATTGATATCCCCCACGCGCGCCAGCAGTTCAAAATATCTTGCCGCGATGTTGCGTCGTCTTTCATTCCAGCCTTGCAGTTGGCGTAGCTTTATTCGAAGAACGGCCGCCTGCATCTCGTCCAGTCTTGAATTTACGCCTGACTCATCGCACACATTTTTTTTAGAGAAGCCATAATTCCTTAATTGCCTCACCCTTTCGGCCAGCGCCGGGTCCGAAGTGGTAATAGCACCGCCGTCTCCGAGGCCGCCAAGATTCTTGGACGGATAAAAGCTTGTCGCGCTGATAGCGCCAAAGGATCCAGTAATTTTTCCATTCCAGGCGGCCCCATGAGATTGAGCATTGTCCTCGATCACCAGGAGGTTATGCTTATTGGCTATTTCCATGATCGCCGACATGTCGCAAGGATTGCCATAAAGATGGACCGGCATGATCGCCCTGGTCTTTGGCGAGATGTGTTCTTCAATTAACCGGGCATCCAGGGTATGGGTAAAAGGGTCCGGCTCCACAGGAACAATAACACAGCCCGTGTTGCTGATCGCCAGCCACGTAGCGATGTACGTGTTCGCCGGAACAATTATTTCATCACCCTTGGCAAGTTTACAGGCGCGAACGGAAAGACAAAGTGCGTCATACCCGTTTCCCACGCCCAGGCAGTAGTCCAAGCCATGGAATCGGGCGTATTCAGTTTCAAAGTGCAACAACTCGTCGCCGAGGATGTACCAATTCTTTTCGAACACAGCTGTTAGCGTTTTTGTCACCTCCTGGTGCACCTGACCATGCTGGAAATCCAGCGAATAAAATGGGATGGGATGTGGCCGCATTGGTTCGGATGCCGAAAGTACAAACCGTTGCCGTAAAACGAAATGCAAGCATCAATTCAAAATATTGATTTATTGCCCTCGTCGCCTGGTGAATGGCAAGTCAATAGGTTGCCATCGGCCATCGTAACCTTTCGCAAGGGTGAACTAAAATTTCCTTATTTTCGGGCTTTTATTTTCAGGCTGTAACTATAATAGTTTAATGAACTTTCAGAAGATCAACAATATAACAGGCTGGGCAGTGTTTGGTGTGGCCCTGATGACGTACTGGCTAACGATGGAGGAAACCGCCAGCTATTGGGACTGCGGGGAATTCATCGCCGTCTCCTACAAGCTGGAAGTACCACACCCTCCTGGTGCTCCGCTGTTCCTGTTAATTGGCAGGCTCTTTTCCTTCCTTGCCTTTGGCGACGTTACAAAAGTGGCCTATTGGATCAACTTCAGCAGTGTTCTTGCCAGTGCCTTCTCTGTTCTTTTTCTTTTCTGGTCGATTGTGTTGTTTGGTCGCAAACTATTAAAGGCGAGCAGGCCTGAGGAACTAACCGTTGAGAAAACATGGGTATTGATCGGTGCCGGCCTTGTTGGTGCGCTCTCTTACACTTTTTCTGAATCGGCCTGGTTTTCTGCTGCGGAGGCGGAGGTTTACGCAATGTCTTCCTTTTTTACTGCCTTCGTTGTATGGGCAATGCTTAAATGGGAAGTTATCGAAGACGAATCAAAAGCCAATCGGTGGTTGCTCCTGATTTTTTACATGATGGGACTCTCTATCGGCGTCCATTTGCTCAACCTCGTTACAATTCCGGCACTTGCGCTCATCTATTATTTCAAGAAATATAAGACCACCACATGGGGTGTTATCGCGGCAATGATCGTAAGCCTGCTGATAATTTTCTTTATCAATGAAATTATTATCCCCGGCCTTCCAACATTTTCGAGCTACTTCGAAATATTCTTTGTAAACAGTCTTGGGCTCCCGTTCGGATCGGGTGTATTGGTATTCGGTCTCATTCTCCTCAGCGCGTTAGTCTGGGGAATCATGTATTCGCAGCGGAAAGCGAAGGTCGCTTTAAACACCTTCCTCACTGCTACAGCATTTATATTGATTGGCTATTCATCCTATGCGCTTGTTGTTATTCGCTCAGGATACAACCCTCCGATCGACGAGAACGATCCTTCGGATGTTATGAGCTTTGTGAGCTATTTGAAACGGGAACAATACGGTAGCCGGCCACTTTTGTTTGGCCCTTATTTCACGTCGCAGCCCATAGACCTCAAAGAAGGGTCAGCCATCTACAAGAAGGGAAAGGATAAGTATGAGATAAAAGATCACAAGTTTGAATACGAGTATCAGCCGAACGATCAGACGTTTCTTCCCCGGGTATGGAGCAGTGAACACGCAGCGTCGTATCGCGAAAACCTTGACCTTCGCGAGGGAGAAAAACCGACCTTTGGAGATAACCTGGCATTCATGTTTCAGCATCAGGTTGGATGGATGTATGTGCGTTACTTCTTTTTCAACTTCGGAGGCCGTGAAAGCGATATTCAGAATGCGGATTGGCTTGCACCAGCTGGATGGTTTGAAAAGCTTCCGCCGATCCTTGCGGAGAATAGAGGCAGGAATAATTTTTTTATGATCCCGTTTGTTTTAGGCCTCATTGGGATGTTCTATCAATCATCGACCAATACCAGAAGCTTTGTAGTTGTTGTCTTGCTTTTTATTCTGACTGGCGTGGCACTGGTGATTTATCTTAACTCTCCACCCACCGAGCCCCGGGAGCGCGATTACATTTACGCGGGATCGTATTATGCATACTGTTTATGGATAGGCTTTGCCGTAATTGCGATGGCGGAAGCATTTGTGCGATTCACAAAAAGTTACCGGACTGCTGCCATTGTTGCCACGATCATTGGATTGTCTGCCCCAGTACTCATGGCGACAGCCGGATGGGACGACCATGACAGATCAAACCGTTACTTCTCTGTTGATTCAGCGATCAATTATCTGCAATCATGCGCCCCCAACGGAATTTTGTTTACGGGCGGCGATAACGATACATTCCCTTTATGGTATAGCCAGGAGGTTGAAGGTGTGCGCACAGATCTGCGTGTTGTAGTATTAAGCTATTATAACACCGATTGGTACATCGAGCAGACTACAAGAAAAACTTACTCCTCGGAGCCTTTCCCTTATACACTCACTGCAGATAACTACCGGCAGAATGGTCTCAATGACTACCTCCCTTTTTATGCGGAAGCCGGGATCAAACAAATGGACCTCCTGAAGTTTTTGCAGTTGGTAAAAACGAACAACAAAGGATTGCTTCATCCGAATTATGGCGGGTCGAGAAATATGCTTCCCACAAAAGAAATTGTTTTAAAAGTTGACGTCGACAGAGTACGAAAATTAGGAATCATCCCCGAAGGAATGGACAGCCTGCTTGTTCCCGAGATGAGGTTACGTGTTAAGGGCAATGGACTCGAAAAGAAAGACCTTGCGATGTTGGATGTTTTGGCGACCGCAAATTGGGAGAGGCCGATGTACGTTAATAACACGTCCCTGTCGCAATTCAATGTTGACCTGAGCCGATATGTTGTTCAGGAAGGCAATGCATACCGCATACTGCCTCTTCTAAATCCGCGGCCTTTCAATCAGCTGGAATTGGTGAATACAAAGGTGAGTTATGAAAACATGCTGAAGAAGTTTCAGTTCCGGAACGTGGACAATGAGAAAGTTTACTACAACCAGGATTACAGAAATTTTGTACTAAATCATCGCAGCAGTTTCAATTCACTGGCGCAGTTCCTTATTGTACAGGATGACCGGGAGAAAGCCCGTGAAGTCTTGCTGTATTCGCTCGCAAAAATGCCGGACAAATCTATCCCATACGACTACACCAATGCCCAGTCAGTGGATTTACTGTTCGACGTCGGGGAAAAAGAAAAGGCGATAGAAATTGCAAACATCATGAGTACACGTGCCGACCAGCTTGCATCATACTACATACAAAAACGCGAGCTTGGACGCGAGCTGCAAGTTAACGTTGTCATTCTCGGCGAATTACAAAGAGTGCTCTATAAGTATGGAGAAGGCGACCTGGCTAAGAAAGTCGAAGAGCTTTACGAAAAGAATGCTGGTGTTCTTCAAAGCAGTCCAGTTGACCGCTCGGATTTCTAGTAACTAAGGTCCCGACAGGTTTTAAAGGTGGATTACTTCACCATACGCGGCGGCCGCGGCTTCCATGATTGCCTCACTCATCGTCGGGTGAGGGTGTACCGATTTGATGATCTCATGTCCCGTGGTTTCCAGCTTTCGCGCGACTACTACTTCGGCGATCAACTCAGTTACGTTCGCGCCAATCATGTGCGCACCGAGCCACTCACCATACTTTGCATCGAAGATAAGCTTGACGAATCCATCGGACGCACCTGCGGCTTTCGCCTTACCTGATGCAGTGAAAGGAAATTTTCCCACTTTAATTTCGTACCCGGCTTTTTTAGCCGCTTCTTCCGTGTAACCCACTGATGCAATCTCGGGTGAACAATAAGTACATCCCGGAAGGTTGCTATAATTCAGGGGTTCAGGATTTTTACCCGCAATTTTCTCTACACATATGATACCCTCCGCTGATGCCACATGGGCAAGTGCGGGACCCTTCACAATATCACCTATGGCATATACGCCTTCAACATTTGTCTTATAGAAATCATCGACAACAACTCTGCCTTTGTCCGTCTTGACGCCGACATCTTCCAAACCGATATTTTCGAGATTGGTAATTACACCCACGGCAGACAATACGATATCAGTTTCGATTTTTATTTCTCCGTCCGGAGTCTTTACCGTGGCAACGCATCCTTCGCCCGAAGTATCGACTTTGGTGACTTCAGAGTTAACATAAATTTTAAGACCGGCTTTCTTAAAAGATTTATCGAGTGCCTTTGAAATTTCC
Source organism: Chryseolinea sp. (assembly GCA_037720155.1). Lineage (GTDB taxonomy): Bacteria > Bacteroidota > Bacteroidia > Cytophagales > Cyclobacteriaceae > Chryseolinea. Next base: position 409,195 of record JBBJMI010000004.1, read on the forward strand.
TCGTCTTCAACGGGAACGATACGCGGCAGAAATTCAACAATTGTTACTTCCACTCCAATCGTCTTAAAGAAATAGGCAAATTCGACACCGATTGCGCCAGATCCTACCACCAACATTTTCTTGGGAAGTTTATCGAGCACCATCGCCTCACGGTAACCTATTATTTTTTTTCCGTCGATCTTCATGGCTGGCAATTCGCGGGAACGGCCGCCGGTAGCGACGATGATGCTTTTTGCTTCATATTCTGCCGTCTTACCGGCTGTATCTGTCACTTCGACTTTCCCTCCTTTTTTCAATTTCCCATAGCCCAGGAGTTGCTCGATCTTATTTTTCTTGAAAAGGAACTGCACACCTTTGCTCATGCCTGCCGCCACGTCCCGACTTCTTTTTACCATGCCTGAAAGGTCAGCGCTGAAATCGCCAACTTTGATCCCGTAGTCACCAGCGTGTTGCAGATATTCAAACACATTGGCGCTCTTCAACAATGCCTTCGTCGGGATGCATCCCCAGTTTAAACATATTCCACCGAGCTCCGCTTTCTCTACAACAGCCACTTTCATTCCCAACTGAGAAGCCCTGATTGCAGCCACATAACCGCCAGGACCACTACCGATCACGATCAGATCAAATTTCGACATAGGATTGCATTTTATTTCGGAGCCAAAGATAAACGGCAGATCCCGCTTTCAAAATGTTTGCCTCTTTTATAAGCAGCCGCAGGCGGCCAGGCGTGATTCAATGGCGTTTAGTTAAGGCGTGGGCCGCGCAACGATGAATATCTGGAAAAGGCTACAAGCTGCAAGTCCGATTGTGCAAACTTGGCGATTCATCGACGATGCTCAAAGTAACTTGGTTTCTGCGGGACTGATAGGGGCGTTCAAATATGTACCCACTCAGCGAAACGCACGCACAGGCTTGAAATTTGAAGCTTGCCGCTTGAAGCTTTTCCTATCCAGATATTGGGATGATCGAGCACCGGCGTTCACTAAGCGACCTTGGTCCCCGAGGTTGGATTTTAACAGATTTGGCTATTTTTGAAACAGTTAACGGAAAACTTAACCGCAAAGAGCCGTCCGTGGGCTATGATAATATGAAATTATTAGAAGGTAAAACTGCACTCGTCACAGGCGCATCCAAAGGCATAGGCAGGTCCATAGCTTTTCGATTCGCAAAGCACGGCGCTAACGTTGCATTCACTTATCTCTCCAGTGTAGAGCAAGGCCAGGCATTGGAAGCGGAATTAATTGCAACCGGCATTAAAGCAAAAGGTTATCGATCCGATGCCTCCGACTACACCCAGGCGGACAAATTGATAAACGATGTCATCACCGACTTTGGGGCATTACAAATATTGGTTAACAATGCGGGCATAACGCAGGATACTTTGTTGTTGAGAATGACGGAAGAGATGTGGGATAAAGTAATATCTGTTAATCTTAAATCGTGTTTTAATACAGTTAAAGCGGTGACCAAGCAAATGATGAAACAGCGAACCGGATCGATCATAAACATGACATCAGTGGTTGGTATAAAAGGAAACGCAGGGCAGGCAAACTACGCTGCCTCGAAAGCAGGCATCATTGGATTCACGAAATCTGTTGCCCTGGAACTTGGTTCTCGTGGAATACGCTCCAATGCAGTGGCGCCCGGATTCATCGAAACGGAAATGACCGCCAAACTTGATGAAAAAACGATTCAAGGATGGCGTGATGGCATCCCAATGAAGCGCGGCGGCAAACCCGAAGACGTGGCAGATGCATGCGTTTTCCTGGCCTCCGACATGTCAGCATACATTAGCGGACAAGTTCTTCAGGTAGATGGGGGAATGCTGACTTAAATATAGAGTGAGTGTGGGAGGTTTGCTTCGCTCCCACACGCACACTCACACACACTCGCTCTTTAGGCCGTAACTGTTTGATCAATAGCTCAAAGCAAGAATTACCGAACGGCTGTAAGCGCGCTTCTGGTAGAAAATTTGTTCGAAAAATTTGGAAACCTACCCATCACCTTCTACGTTTGTGTATCAAAGTCGAATAAGCAGGTCCGCTTGATCGATTTATAAAGAAGCGTGGAGAGACGGGCTCTGAGAAACGCTAGCAACCTCCTGATGCAGAAAGGTGCTAAATCCTGTTCCACCAATGGTGGAAAAATATAAACCGGTTATAAAATGAAAAACTTCATCAAATCCATTCAAGGTTCCGGGCTCGGCCGCCTGTTAACTATTCCGCAAGACAGCATCACGTGCATGTGTTGTTGTATTGCTTGATGTTGCTGTCTAAGAGTTTAAATCACCAGCAACACATCAGCTTACGACCATGCCAGGTGACAGGCACTGGTCACGGCTGAGTAAACCCACTACACGTACTACTCAAAAAAATATTTTCAACATTAATCATTTTCAACCATGTCCAACCTTCACTACGAAACACTACAGCTCCACGCCGGTCAGGAAGTCGACCCCACAACCCGCTCTCGGGCAGTACCTATCTATCAAACTACATCTTTTACTTTCAAGGATTCCGAACATGGTGCCAACCTGTTTGCCTTGAAAGAATTCGGCAACATCTACACACGCATCATGAATCCTACCACGGATGTGTTTGAGAAACGTGTGGCCGCCCTGGAAGGCGGTGTGGCTGCATTGGCTACGGGATCTGGCCAGGCTGCACAATTCATAGCACTTAACAATATTTTGCAGGCAGGCGATAATTTTGTTTCAACCGCATTCCTCTATGGTGGAACGTACAATCAATTTAAGGTTGCCTTCAAACGACTCGGTATCGAGGCCCGCTTTGCCGTGGGCGATAAGGTCGAAGCCTTTGAAAAACAAATTGACAGCAAAACAAAAGCGATCTATCTCGAGTCTATCGGTAACCCGGGATTTAATATCCCTGACTTTGAAGCGATCGCCGCACTTGCCAGAAAACATGACCTACCATTGATCGTTGATAATACCTTTGGCGCTGCTGGCTACCTTTTCCGTCCTTTTGAGCACGGTGCAAACATTGTAGTTCAATCTGCAACCAAATGGATCGGCGGTCACGGCACATCCATCGGCGGAGTAATTGTAGACGGTGGAAATTACAATTGGGGTAACGGGAAATTTGTTCAATTCGTTGAACCCTCAGAAGGATATCATGGCCTGAAGTTCTGGGATGTTTTTGGCGAAGGCAATCCGCTTGGCCTGCCAAACATTGCTTTCATTATCCGCGCTCGTGTTGAAGGACTGCGCGATTTTGGACCATCGCTTAGTCCGTTTAATTCGTTCCTCTTGTTGCAGGGCCTTGAAACGCTTTCACTGCGGGTACAACGGTCTGTTGACAACGCACTGGCACTTGCACAATGGCTGGAAAAACACGAGCTCGTTGAAAAAGTGAATTATCCTGGTCTTGAAAGCAGCCCATATCATAAGCTTGCAAAAAAATACCTTCGCAATGGTTTTGGCGCTGTCCTTTCTTTCGCAGTGAAAGGCAGTAAAGAACATACAGCCAAGATAGTGGACAATCTTAAGTTGGTTAGTCACCTTGCCAATGTTGGCGATGCAAAAACGCTGATCATTCAGCCGTCGGCCACAACACATCAACAATTAAGCGAACAAGAGCAAATTGCGGCAGGAGTTCATCCAAATGAATTGCGCATATCGGCCGGCATTGAACATATCGACGACATTAAAGCAGATCTTAAACAAGCATTCGAAAAAGTATTCAAAGGGGAACTAGTCAACTAACCGGCTATACGCAGGGTTCGGAAAGCATGGAAAAACACGATCACACGTTTCACTACCAGGACAAATTCGAGTTGGAAGCCGGCGGTACGCTTGCGGGCTTCCAGCTTAAATATACTACGCTCGGAAAGCTCAATGCCGATCGCAACAATGTGGTCTGGATCTGCCACGCTTTGACGGGCAGTCCGGATTTCACTGACTGGTGGAGCGGACTTTTCAGCGAGAAACGTTTTTTTGATCCCGGCGAGTACTTCATCATTTGTGCAAATGTCCTGGGAGGATGTTACGGATCAACTGGTCATTTGTCGTTCGATCCCTCGACCGGCAAGCAATTTTTCCATAGTTTTCCGGCTGTTACGAACCGCGATGTTGTGCGGGCGTTCGACCTGTTGCGACAGGGGCTTCAAATTAAGCAGGTTCATACCCTCATAGGTGGTTCGCTTGGCGGGCAGCAGGTGCTGGAGTGGGCCATATCTCAGCCGGAGGTTTTTCAGCATATCATTCCAATTGCCACAAATGCATACCATTCGCCATGGGGTATCGCTTTTAACGAAGCACAACGGTTGGCGATTGAGGCGGACCAAACCTGGAAACACAGTGATCTGCGGGCGGGCGTGGAAGGACTGAAAGCCGCCCGCGCGGTGGGTATGCTGTCCTATCGTTATTATGATACCTATGGAAAGACCCAGGAAGAAAAGAACAATGAAAAACTGGACGAATATCGATCGTCCAACTATCAACGTTATCAGGGTCAAAAGCTGGCAAACAGGTTTAATGCCTTTACATATTGGGGACTTTCTAAAATGATGGATAGCCATAACGTTGGCAGAAAACGTCAGGGCATAAAAGAGGCGCTCCAGTCCATCAAAGCGAAAACGCTGGTCGTTGGGATCGACAGTGATATACTTTTTCCATTACAGGAACAGCAGTACATCGCAGAAAACATTCCTAATGCGAGATTGGAAGTAATGAGCTCTTTGTACGGGCACGATGGATTCCTTGTAGAGTTCGAACAATTAAGTAACCATATCAGAAAATTTTTTCAGGAAGACCTGGTGAGTATAGAAGTTAAAAGAAAATAAAAATTGTTATGTCTATTGTTGATACCACACCGCAAAATTCTACCAGACACAGTCATCTGCAGTTAGGCCTATTTGGATTTGGATGCGTCGGTCAGGGGCTTTATCATGTTTTGGAGGAAACACCAGGAATCAAGGCAGAGATCAAAAAGATCTGTGTAAAAACCAGGGGTAAGGTCAGGCCGTTAGCGCAAGACCTTTTCACCTTTGATGGTTCAGAAATCCTGAACAATCCCGATATCGATGTCGTTGTTGAACTGATAGACGATGCCGATGCAGCTTTCGAAATTGTGAAGACCGCCCTTCAAAACGGCAAAGCGGTCGTGACTGCAAACAAGAAAATGTTGGCGGAACATCTAGAGGAGATCTATCAGCTACAGCAGGTTCATGGAAAGCCGGTGCTCTATGAAGGGTCAGTTTGTGGCAGCATACCCATCATCCGAAATTTGGAAGAATACTACGACAACGACCTTCTCACGGGCATCGAGGGGATCTTCAATGGATCTACAAATTATATCCTGACTAAAGTTTTCGAAGAAAAAACCAGCTATGCTGACGCTTTAAAGAAAGCACAAGAGCTCGGCTTCGCGGAATCAGATCCCGCACTTGACGTAAAAGGTTTTGATGCCAAGTTTAAGCTTGTGATTGCGATCGCACACACATTCGGAGTTTTTATCAGGCCAGACGAGGTCATTAACATTGGTATTGATAGAATTTCGGATCTGGATCTAAAATTCGCGCGGGAAAATGGTTATGCGATCAAGCTCATTGCGCGCGCGTTTAAAATCGCCAACCGTGTCTACGGATTTGTTGCACCCCAATTTGTAGAGTCGGTCCATCCCCTTTACTCGGTAAGAAATGAGTACAATGCTGTTCAGGTGCAAAGTGCCTTTGCAGAACAACAACTTTTTGTTGGTAAAGGAGCTGGCAGTTATCCCACGGGATCGGCCGTGCTATCGGACATTTCCGCATTGACTTATGATTATCGGTATGAATACAAAAAGTTTCATCAATTGCACGATCTGAAATTTTCTAACAAGATCACGGTAGAAGCATTCGTTAGTTTTGACCAGGGCACTTCAATTGCAATTGGCGACTTTGAAGAATTCACTTCTGGTTATGCGGCAAACGGGCGACAGTATATGGTGGGCAAAGTAAGTCTGGAAAAATTAAACCGATGGTCTCACATAGAAGGGGTCGGAATAATTCTTGCCCCTGGCGCAAGTCTAACACCCCAGAAAAACGAAGAGCTGAAGGCTTTTAGTCTAGCATAGCAGCGTGCGCGTGTTGCTTTTTCAAGTGTGGAAAGCTTAAATAACGTCCTGGCCAGGCTGGTTCGGTAACCGTTAAGATTGTTACCTCACTATATCAGCTTCGCCAGCATACTGATATAACGTTCCGGAACTTCACCCTTTAAGGCAGTTTGGTAGTCAGAATAACTGCAAGGAACAATGCTGTTCCTTGAATAGCGTTGTTTTCCATTTGGATAAGGAACTTCAAGCCACCACTTCTCGCTTATTTTACTCTTATAAAAAGTAAGGACGGCCGGTTCGGATGTCATGGACACTGAGTACTTCATAAAATCATTGCTCTTGAAGTTCTGTTCATTCTTCCGGTGGTAATATCCCTCAATAAAATACCAGATCATGGTAGCGACTACAGAAGCAGTACCCTTCTGTGCATTATCAAAGGATGGGTTGTATTCATAAAATCCAGCGGAACTGAGCTTTTCGTTCAGACCCGCATACCAGCAGATCTGGCAAGCTTCTTCGCCCGTAAGGCCGAAAGGCTGTGCATTTCCGTTGCCCGGGGCGTCGGACGACCTGATCGCAGTAATGTCGAAGGACATCATGTCAGCATTTCTGATTGCAGGTTCCATCTCCTGAAGGTTCGTGCGCATTTGCCCAATGCGAAATGCATCGAAATACAACTTTTCTAATACCGAAGCAGAACTTGGATCTATCAGGTAGCTTTGATAAGCAAGGTGCGTGTAACTGAACAAAAAATTCGGTTCATGCAGCAGTATCTTATGAATGTGCTGGCGGCTTTCGCCAGCTTCTTTTTTATCTTCAAGATCGACAAAGGCATCAATGTTCAGCAAACTGACCAACTTTTCCATGGTTTCGTATGCTGCGAATTGGCCATAGTCAAGATCATGCGTGCCTCCGATGATTATGGGCAAGACATTGAATTCCATCAGCATGCGACACACCTCGCTGACGCGTGTATAGGTTTCGTTAAGATCGTGCCCCGGATTAAGATTACCCAAATCCACAATTCGATAGGTGCCAAGGCCGCGTTTGAGTTGATAAAGCTTTCTTCGGATCACATCGGGACCTTGTGCAGTGCCTTTGTTCTGTGATGTTCCGCGTTCTTCGCCTACACCAAAGATGGCCACGTTGGCGCCGCGATAATCAGGCATCTTTTCTCCAAAAACGTGGATATTTTTAAGGAAACTCGACGGTGAGGTGATGTCGGCGAACACCGCATCATCCACCGGTGAGAACAAAATGGTCAAATCCATGGTTGGCTAATCTATGCGTGAATATATAATTTCTATAACTCGTGGCGCAACGAAGTTTTAAAGGCAAAACAGACCAGTTATCTAGTTTTCGTGCAAACCAGGAAAGCACATTTTGTCATTTAACTCTTAAAATAACGACTTAACCTGCAAAACATGAGGCTCTGCCAAAAGCATTCGACAACACAAATAATTGTAGATAGATTTGTTTCACAATGAGTTGATTATTTTTTCAAGGGAAACAATCCTCTGGATCAATTCATAGCCGCCCCGAAGTCGGGAGGTTAATGTACTTTCTCCTGGCCGGATGGGTTATTTTTTCACGTTTAAGGATTCTTAGACGTTGCCCTCATGGCCATTGAGTCTTACACGTGGCGCATTCTCGTCACTTGTCTAAGTTGTTTTGAGGGTCGTCGTCGGCTCTATGTTCAAGCGGGGGGACTACCGAATCTTTAGATGACGTTATTCAGTTGCTCCTTAATCTTCTCCAGTTCTTCCTTCATCACAACAACATGCTTTTGTATGGCCGCATCGTTGGCTTTTGAACCAATGGTATTGATTTCCCGGCCAATCTCCTGAGCAATAAAGCCAAGTTTTTTTCCGTTATTCTGCTTCTCCGCCAGAATCTGCTCAAAGTACTCCAAGTGCGCTTTTAATCGCACCTTCTCCTCATTGATATCCAACTTTTCGATATAGAAAATAATCTCCTGCTCTAGTCTGTTTGTGTCAAATCCCTCTTCTCCAAAGAAGGCAACAACATTTCCCTTCAATTTTTCACGAACGCGCTCAACGCGCTTCGGATCTAATGTCTCAACATTTTTCAGTTCGCGCCCGATCACTGCAATACATTCCTTTAACATCTTTTCAAGCACAACACCTTCAGCCATTCTAAATTCCTCGCAGCGGAGTATGGCATCAGAGAGGCAGGTTTTTACTTTGCTCCACGCCTGCTCATCCATTCCTTCCTTTACTTTGTTTTGGATAACATCAGGTGAATTCAAGGCGAGTTCGAATAGCCTATCATGGGGGGCAGCGACGCGGTCGGCCAACTTTTTCAGTTCTGCATAATAGGAAACAAAAAGCTTGTCGTTGTAAGATTGTTTAATGTCGTTATCGCCATATTCCTGATATTCAAAAATGACCGATACCTTTCCGCGTTCCAACCGCTCGCTAATAAGGTTTCTAACTTCAATTTCCTTGTCTGAGAATATCTTCGGCAGCTTGAGATTCAGGTCGAGAAATTTTGAATTCAGGCTTTTAATCTCCACCAGAATCTGAGATTGCCCATCGTCAGATGTGTGCTGGCCAAAGCCAGTCATTGATTTAATCATAAAGTAATGTTACAACAATTGCGGTAAAAACAGAATGTTTGCTACGCCATCAAAGTCGTTCTGACAGGTTGTTTGAGATGCTTCCCTTTAGAAATCAAAACCCAATGTGACGTGAAGGCGCGGTTTGGAAACTTCGTAATTCTCAACGGGCCAGGCGACGTCAAACTTCATATAGTATCCAAGCATAACGGTACGCATACCCGCGCCATAGCTATAAAGCCAGGGATTGAGATAATTTTTGATCTGCGCGGTAAACGGCCCTCCGTTTATTTCTTCATAGCTCACACTGTTGTCAGAGTTAAAGGGGGGCTTGCCTGACCAGCTTGTTCCGATGTCATAGAATGCAATAAACTGCATGTTCCTCAGAAAATTTGATGATATCGGGCCGCTTGACAATGCTCTTATCAATGGCACCCTGAACTCAGCATTTCCCATCAAGACACTATTGCCAAACAACGTTGCATAGTCAAAGCCGCGCAGCGAAGTGGCGAACTCAACAAAAAGAATATCCTGGATTTCCCCCGGATAGCCCAAAGGGTTCGGCGCACCATCGCTTGTCTTTCCGGTCGTTTGGGTTTTGTTGAAGAACCAGTTGTCCATACCTCCCAATAAATATTTCTTCGGTGCCCTTCCAAAGAAGGTTCCGGCATAGCCACGAACTGCGAATACAATCTCCTTGTAGATCTTTTGATAATGCCTCACATCAATGGCCGCCTGGCTAAAACTCAGATCCTGATTCTTTAAGCCCTGATAGTGGAGGAAGCTGATTTTTCCCCGTGTCCCTTCTATTAAGTTCAGACCCGTCGATACTGAGTTATCGTACACCACTTCCGATTTGAAGCCGCCGTACAGGTTGTTAACCGGGTTTCCGGATGGAGGCGCCGTTGGATAGTCTGCAGCGCCCAATGGAACGGAGCGTGCCAGGGCACCGAATGGTTTCAATGTAAATCGTATTCGATCAGAAATAGGAAGCGAAGCGCTCACTTCAATGCGATTCAATGAATAATGAAATAAGCTACCCTGGGCACCGTCTGTGACAGGCTCTGTTTCCCAGCGAATTCCTTTTCGATCCACTCGTGCACTAAAGTCAATCAACGATTTTAAATATTGAAACTCGGCAAAAAAATCTCCGTTCCTAAGGTCCACGCTCGACATGAGGCCCCCGAAGAAGCGATAGTTCTCGAGCATATCGTTCATTTGGGTCTCGATTGAAACGCCAAGCCCGCGAAGTGGATCCACGACCAGAGACGTGACAAGGTTATTGGAGCTGAACTTTGACTCATATGGGAACGGTCCTGCTATGCGGCTTTTCTCACGCGCCTTTTTGAATTTGGTAATAAAAGCGTCGGCAGGTTGCGATTGTTTTACAGCGTCGTCTTCAAAAACATAATTATCGGTGTTTACGACTTCCGTTTTCGCAGGATTGGCAGCCACAGTTGTTGAGTCGCTCACCGGGCTGGCGGACGAATCCGCAAGCGTGACCTGACCTTTTTTAAGTGCAAGCGAGTCGGGTGAAACCGTAGCATTCATCGTCGTGTCAGCGGGTTGTACTACAGCCGAGTCTGCACCCATTTGTCCTTCTTTGCGTCGCGCGTTAAGAAGATCCTTAATGCTCATGCTCTTATCCTCTTCCAGCTGTTGCTTTCGCCGATCGCGTATCACGCGCGCTTGCTGCAGATCCTTGCGCCGGGTTGCTGGGGTAAATATTTGGCGGTTCGGATTGAAAGCCCGGTCAACAAAGATATTTTCCTTCATGTTTCTGGTCATAACCATAGACATGGTGTTGCTGGAAAAGTTCAGATCATAGTCTTTTATACTCGACGCATAGTTTGTCACCTGGGAGTATATACCTGTGCTATTATTGAACTTAAAAAGATTCACAATACCCCTTTGATCGCTGAGGTAATAGAAGTTATTCTCATCCAGCGCCTTGGGTGCCTGATCTTTGCTGAGCGTATTGGTTATGCGCTTTAGCAGGAATTTTGTGCTGTCCAGATCGTAGATAAAGAGATTATAAGTGTTAGTCAGTTGTTCGAACTGCAATTTCAAATTTGCGCGTAGCGTATCCGTTGCCCTGTTGGAGCTGAACACAATCCTGTTGGTGTTTGGTATAAATGTTGGATCGACGTCGTCATAGATATCATTGGTGAGCCTGCGTGGGGCACGGTTGCGCTTGGAACTCATCAGAAAAAGATCGCTTTTTCCTTCAAAATCGGCACTTAATATCACCAGTCTGCCATTGCTGGAAAAATCGAAGCTTCTCACATTGCTGAACCGCTCGAGTTCACGCGGAAGCTTAGTACGTGTCGTGAAATCGTACAGCCAAAAAATATACTGACCATTCTTAACGCCTATAACACCAAGCGTATTTGCATCCGCCCATGCGATCAACGGTAACCTGTAGTCTACCCGTTGCTTGATAACTTTGCTGCCACCTGAAAGGATAGTTCGCTCCCGCCCGTTCTCAAGAGAACGTACTTTAATGATATAGCGGCCGCGGTCATTCTCTGCGTAGGCAATGTTTCGTCCGTCGGGGCTTATCTTGACGGTTGTAAATTCCGTTGTTTTATTATGTTGTTGCGTAAATGAAATGGAGTCCTCAGGGTTGACATATGATTTGTTTACCGCAACCTCCATGTCGGTGTAATATTTACGCCACTCCGTGAGCAGCTGCTTGAAGCTTATACCGAGCGTGATATTTATGCTTTTTTCCTCATTACGGGTGACCCTGGTATAATTAAGGATATTGGCAACGCTGCTCTTACCATACTTTTCTGCGATAAAATTCCAGATTGACTGGCCAACAAGACCCGCGTCTTTACCTCCCAGCTTTGTGGCGCGCTTTGCTCTGCGCGTTACCATCAGCTGGCGGATGTAATCATCCATCTCTATACTCCAACCTTTCGCTACATAAAGAGAAGCACCATCAACGAACCAGGCAGGGAGATTCATTAAAATTGAACTCTGGAATATGTCCTTTAGGTTTCCTCCGAACATCATCTCGTTCACCATGAGATCAGAGATCTGAAATAGCAACTCATCTTTAAATTCCTGGGCGGTGCCAAGGTGGGCTACCTCCACATAGGGCTTGATAAATTCAGTTTCTCCACCAACGTTAAATACATTGTGATTCAATCCCACATTGCTTTGACGAAGGTCACTTAAGGAATTATAAAGGAACACCTTTGTCTTGTAATAAGGCGGGTAGCCAATAAGATCGGTGATCCGGTCGAACTCACTTTCAAGATATTCTAATGCCTCCTGGGCTACAGCGCGTCGGGCATCGTAATAATAAACGTCAAAATTTTCGCCACTGAGATATAGCCAGTCGAATTGCCGGTATTGAATGCGATTCTTACCAAAATTTTCCCTTGATTGTTGGGCGTGTACCTGAACGCAACTCACAAGGATCAGTGCAAATAGTAATAGAAGTCCTCTACGCAAATACATAATATCTAGGAAGTCCAATATAATGATTTATAACGTTCAATATCCACCTCTTTATTCAACGGCTCACCATTTTCAATTGACCGGATTAAAACTTCTGCGAAATAGGGTGCCAAACTTACGCCTTTTGTTCCCATTCCGTTCATAATCCACGCTCTCTCGTTCTTCGGATGGCGCCCGAGGATTGGCCTGCGGTCAGGCGTGGTTGGCCGAAAACCCCATTCCTGATTGACAATGCTGAAAGGAAAATTAGCCAAAGCCTGCAAACGCGTCAATAACTCCGCGCGGGATTTCTCCGTTGTACCCGGCTCGTTATCGCCAAAATTGTAGGTGGCTCCAACACGCCACGTTCCGTTCCCCTGGGGCACTACATAGACGCCCCTGTTGATAATTGCTCCTTCTGATCCGGCGCCGGCGATTAACAAAACCTCTCCTTTCAGCGGGCGGATCGGCAACCAATTAAATGTCGCGCTTTGATGTGTTCCGGTACAATACACAACTCTCTCCGCGAGATAATTTTTAAAGCGGACACCGTCTTCCGACATCTGCAAACTGTCCACGCGCTCTGCACAAAAAGCTTCATCGTTTTCCAGCAGGTTCCGCACGGAGGTCAGATACTTAACAGTATCTAAGTATCCACATTGTTTCAACATAAGGCCTCCGTGAGGGTCCTTCACATCTTTAATCATCGGCGCGGTCTGTACTTTGTCTATATACGAACTAAAGCCAGGTTCCAGGCTCTTACCCATCCATTCATTTTGCTCTTCTGCTGATGCGAAAGGGCGATAAACGGGCATTGTATAAAAAAAACTACTTCCAGTTAACGATTCGGCGGATGTATAATGCGTGTGAAGGGCTGGAAATAATTCGTCGGCCATCCATGTTTTCACCATTTTTTTTCCGGTGATGGGATTGAACAACCCGGCCGCTACCCTGGAAGAGACATTTGCAGTCGGTTCATCAACAACAAGAAATTTCCTTTTAAGCTTCAATAATTTGATCGCCAAAGCCGAACCTGCGAGCCCCTGGCCGATGATAAGGTAGTCGAGGTGTTTGGGTGACATAGATAGCTTCAAGCGGCAAGCTACAAGCTGCAAGCGACTTATCAGATAGCTTCAAGCTCAAAGCTTGCAGCTTGCAGCTTTTTTCCAGCTATCTTTGAACGTGCTACAGATCCAGTCGTTCGTCTTCAATGCGCTCCAAGAAAATACTTACATCTTGTTCGACGAGACGAAAGAATGCGTCATCGTCGACCCAGGTTGCTACGATCGGGATGAAAAAGAGGAGTTGGTGGACTTTATCAAAACCAATGCGCTAAAGGTTACGCGCCTCCTGAACACCCATTGCCATGTCGATCACGTGCTCGGCAACAACTTTGTGAAGCAAACATTCACGGTCAAACTATCTATACATTCATTGGAAATCCCTGTATTAAAAGCGGCGGGTGTATACGCACCGAGCTATGGATTTTATCAGTTCGAGGAAAGCGAAGCGGATGACTTCATGAAGGAAGGTGACAAAATTTTGGTTGGAAACCACGAACTCAAGGTGATCTTCGTCCCTGGGCATTCCCCGGGTCATGTTGCATTTTTTAGTGAAAAGGATAAAACGCTAATCGGCGGGGATGTGCTCTTTTACAACAGCATCGGGCGCACTGATCTTCCTGGCGGTAATTTTGAAACCTTGATGCTTAGCATCCGGGAGAAGCTCTTTGTTCTACCAGACGATGTCAAGGTATGCCCAGGGCACGGCCCCAACACATCGGTTGGTTTTGAGAAGCTTACTAATCCATTCATGCAATAGCTATGAAGCATTTGCCAAACGCGCTTACGTGTTGCAATCTTATTTGTGGCATCCTTGGAATAATTTACCTCTGGGAAGGCGATCACGTTCCTGCCGCCTATTTCGTTTGGGCAGCCTGCATATTTGATTTTTTCGACGGATTTGCTGCCCGCCTTTTAAAAATCTCCTCTCCAATTGGTAAAGAGCTGGATTCCCTGGCGGACATGGTCAGCTTTGGAGCGCTGCCTGCGCTGTTTATTTATAAACAGCTCAGTTCCTTTGATACTACGCCCCCATATTTGCCATACATCGCGCTTCTAATCGTCGTCTGTTCCGCCATCCGTCTTGCGGTTTTCAATATCGACGAGACGCAATCAGATTCCTTTCGTGGCCTGCCAACACCGGCCAATGCCATTTTCCTCACATCATTGCCTTTTTTGCAATATCGCGCGTTCGAGAGCATCTTCACCCCAATCGGGCTGACCATCATTACGGTCGTTTTTTCGCTGTTATTGGTCTCGCGTTTCGAACTCTTCGCCCTGAAATTCAAAAATTTTACCTGGGAACAGAACCGTTTGAGGTTTACTTTCCTGCTGATATCTGTATTACTGCTTGCCGCCCTGCACCTGGCCGCTTTGCCATTGATTATAATTTTATACATCGCCCTGTCGTTAGGGGCAAGGGTGTTTTCGAAATAAGAAGGTATTTTCGGCTAATTCAATCAAGAAGTTGCGTTTTAGACTTTTTTTCGCACTGTTTTTTTCCGGCTGCATTGCCCAGGCCTCCTTGTGTCAAGGACAATCTTCCGTGCTGGCCTCGGGTAGATGGTATAAGGTGGGCGTAGCAAAGCGCGGCGTATACAAACTGACCTACGACCAGTTTAGAAAAATGGGATTTGATCCTGCTTCAACTGATCCTTCAAAAATCCAAATGTTCGGAAATGCGGGTGGAATGCTAGCACAGCCAAATAGCGCTCCAAGGCCAGTCGATCTCCAGGAGACGGCGATATTCATTAGTGGCCAATCGGACGGATCTTTCGATAAAAATGATTACATCTTGTTTTTTGCTGAAGGCGCTGATGATGTTGCATTCGACATTTCACGCAACGTTTTTTCTTATCAAAGCAACCTGTACAGCAACAAGAATTTTTATTTTATCACCGTATCACAGCAAAATGGAAAGCGCGTGGCAGAACTGCAAAGTGTCGCTGGCAGCTATCCGGTAATCGATACGTTCGAAGATTATGTATACCATGAAAATGATGAGCATAACGAGCTGGCATCTGGTCGCGAGTGGTTTGGCGAACGGTATGATATGATCGATACTTATGCATACCGTTTTGATATCGCCGGCATCATGAACAACTCGGACTTGAGATTGGTATCCGATGTTATGGCGCAATCCTTCAATGGATCGTCGTTTAAAATTTCATTCAACAGGAATGCGGTTGGTGAGCAGGTTGTCCCAACCATCGTTAACACACAGTATTCCATCAAAGGCCGGCACAGACGCGATACCATAACGTTTGACGCCGCGACTGTCGGTGCACCAGGATCTTTAAACCAGGAAATACTTTACGAATATAAAAAATCATCGGCCGGCAGAAATATTGGATTTTTAGATTTCCTGCTCTTGAACTTCACACGAGCGCTCGCCTTGTACGGTGATCAAACGCTATTCCGTTCACCATCCAGTCTAAATCAAAATATATCCACTTACCGCGTTCAGAACGTTCCGCCCAACAGCATGGTATGGGATATCACAGATCCTGCAGCCATAGCGTTGCAATCTTTTACGCAACAGGGTGATCAGGCATCGTTTTCCGTGGTCGGAGGTGATTTAAAAGAGTTTGTAATCTTTAATGCAAACATTCCTTCTCCGGAACTAGTGTCCGAAGTACCAAATCAGGATTTGCGGGCTGCTACACCACGGGAAACGATCATAGTGTCACATCCATCATTTCTTGAAGAAGCACAAAGGCTCGCCGCGCACAGGCAATCGCACAGTAACCTGAGTGCTATCGTCGTAACCCCCGAAGAGATTTACAATGAATTTTCATCGGGCAGGCAGGATGTTTCCGCTATCCGTGACTTTATACGGTCAATGTACGCGAAAGACCCGGGCCGACTGAAAGTTGTATTGATCCTTGGCAAGGGTTCGTATGATTATAAAGATCGCCTGCCGAACAATACCAATTTCGTTCCCACTTACGAGTCGCGAAATTCGCTTTCGCCACTGGAGACATATTCGTCCGATGACTATTTCGCCTTTATGGAAGAGAATGAAGGCAACTGGGGGGAGAATCCACTACAAAATCATACGCTTGATATTGGTGTTGGCAGACTTCCGGTAAAAACCGCTGCGGAGGCCAAAGATGTTGTTGATAAAATTATCGACTATGACACAAATAAGAAAAGCTATGGCGCGTGGAGAAGAGACATTGTATTTGTCGCCGACGACGGGAGTACGTCCGACGGCTTCAGTTCCAGCCACCAATCGCAAGCCAATGTCATGGCAAATTCGATTGAAGCGCTAAACCCATCCTTCAATGCAAAGAGAATTTTCCTTGGTACGTATAGCAAGACCGTTATTCCTAACGGAGAAGTTATCCCGGAAGCCAACAAGGCGATCAGAAGTTGGTTCAACCGCGGATCTTTAATTGTGAATTATACCGGTCACGGCAGTGAAAAGCTTCTTGCTGATGAAAAAGTCTTCACCGAAACCGATATCGAATCCTTAAAAAATGAATTCTATCCTTTTCTGATTACTGCTACCTGCGAGTTTGGCAGACAAGATGACCCTGCTGTCACCTCCAGCGCAGAGTTAAGTGTTTTACATGCCAATGGTGGATCGATCGGTTTGGTTACAAGCGCAAGACCTGTCAACTCACCAACAAACTTTCTGTTAAATCAGCAATTTTATACTTCCCTGTTTATGAAAGCGGCAGGCAAGTATCGTCCGGTCGGTGAGGTGTTCAAAGACACCAAGAACAATAGTATGAGTGGCGTTGCTAACCGAAACTTTTCCCTGATTGCTGATCCTTCAATGACCCTTGCCCTCCCCGATGACCATATAGCGATAACATCATTAAAGACAGCCACCGGATCTGACACACTCAGGGCGTTATCAACAATCACCGTTAAAGGAGAAATACACGACGAAACTGGAAACAAAGCAGCGGATTTCAACGGCACCCTTGAAGCAACGCTATTTGACAAAGCGAGCGATGCGGTTACGATTGGTAAAAATGATCCGCCATTCAAATTTACTGAGCGGACAAATGCCCTATACCGCGGCAAGGCAACTCTATCTGACGGCTCATTTGAGTTCCAATTTATTGTTCCGAAGAATATTGCTTATGAATTTGGAAAGGGCAAGCTGAGTCTTTACGCTTCGGATGCATCAACCGGCCGTGACGCCGGAGGGTCGGAAGACTCATTCATTATTGGCGGAAGTGAAAAAGAAATTTTGCCTGACATAACGCCTCCGACAATGAAGCTTTATATGGGGGACACCACTTTTCAAAACGGCGGAGTTGTTCTCCCCAATACCACATTGCTTGTAAAGCTGGAGGACTTAAGTGGGATAAATATTTCTACCTATGGCATTGGTAATGCCATGGTCGCTGTCCTGGACGATGATGTTGCAACCTTTGGCTTATCAGACTATTTCCAGTCCCAAACCGACGATTTCTCCAGGGGTTGGATTCATTTCCCGCTTGAAGAATTAGTTCCCGGGCGACATTCGATAACCGTGAAAGCATGGGATACTTACAATAATCCGGCGCAATCCACGATCGAATTCCTTGTAACTGACGGACAGGTGCTTCTAATTGAGTCGTTTGGCAATGCTCCAAACCCGTTTGAAAACGAGACCACGATCTTTTTCACCCATAACAGGTCGGGAGATGACCTTCAGGCGATTCTTTACCTATATAGCGCGACCGGACTTGAACTGAAAACCTATCAATTTGATATCCCTGACAGCCCTTACCAGGTGGATTTGCATGAGATGAATGGATTCAACGACTTTGGTAAAAAACTTCCGCCTGGGGTATACTTAGCGCGTGTGGCAGTTCGTTCATTATCGAATGGTTCTAAAAGTGAGCGCGTTACAAAACTTATTGTAGTTAATTAATTATCTTTAGCCCTTGAAAATAACATCGATGTCTTATCGCGCATTCGCTTTATTGGCTTTCGGACTTATAAATGTTCATTACAGCTTTGCTCAACCAGGCAGTGGTGGAGGCGTAGTAGTTGCAAATCCTGACGAGTTGCTGGGAGCACAGAATGCCATTACGACGGCTGTGCCATTTCTTACTATTTCTCCCGATGCAAGACATGCTTCCCTGGGTGACGCTGGCGTCGCAACCAGCCCGGATGCGAATTCGTCTTATTGGAACGCTGGTAAATTGGCCTTTATAGACAAGAAATACGGAGGAACGCTATCCTATACACCCTGGCTCGGTAAAATCGTAAACGATATGTCGATTTCTTATTTGTCGGGTTTCTATCAGATCGACAAAGTACAGGTAATCTCCGCCGCCATTAAATATTTCGATCTTGGTGATATCAGTTTCAGAGACGCTGGGAATAACCCTCTGGGCGATTTCAGTCCGCGGGAATTTGCGTTCGACGGGACCTATTCGCGCATGCTTTCCGACAATTTTAGCATGGGCATAACGGGGCGATATATCTATTCCAACCTAACTGGTGCCTTCTCCGGCACTGATGCAAAGCCGGGCAACAGTGTAGCCGTCGACGTTGGCGCGTACTACACGAAGACCTTCGAGAATGTTAAGGAATCAACCCTGTCCCTGGGGGCCGCCGTCACCAACATTGGAGCCAAGGTTACTTACACCGATAATCAAAATAAAGATTTTCTACCCACAACACTGCGACTGGGCGGCGCTTACAACCTTCCATTGGATATTAACAACAGCATTACATTTATTCTAGACTTTAGTAAGCTTCTCGTTCCAACGCCTCCCATACGCGACACTGATGGGTCAGTAATTTATGGAGAGGACGATAAAGACAAGTCACTATTAAGCGGAATGTTCGGATCCTTCACAGATGCGCCAAATGGATTTAGAGAAGAGATGCAGGAAATCATAACCTCCGTTGGGGTAGAATATTGGTACAATGCTGTTTTCGCTGCGCGCCTTGGATATTTCAACGAGGCGGAAAACAAAGGGAACCGAAAGTATATGACGTTGGGTCTCGGTTTCCGTCGAAAACAGTTCGGCATCGACGTTGCCTATCTTGTGCCCGTGAATAAACGCGAAAGCCCACTCGCAGAAACTTTGAGATTCACCTTGCTTTTTCAGGTTCCTGAAAAAAAAGCTCTCCCGGAATAATTTTGATGCTCGACCGCAAACTCGCACCCCCGTTCATACGGAGTACATCCTTTG
The DNA here is from genome assembly GCA_037720155.1 of Chryseolinea sp. Taxonomy (GTDB): domain Bacteria; phylum Bacteroidota; class Bacteroidia; order Cytophagales; family Cyclobacteriaceae; genus Chryseolinea. Next base: position 428,492 of record JBBJMI010000004.1, read on the forward strand.
ATCTTATTCGTCCGGTAAAAACAGTTCTCACCAGTGGTGCTGAACTCTATTTTGTGCTTGGCGGGACCCAAAATGTATGCAAAGTTGAAATTATCATTCCCGCGGGTAGGTGGCATGAAAAAGTCTGGGGCGCCGCATATTTTACTTCACAAATGCTCACAAAGGGCACGCGACAAAGATCAAGCTACGAAATCGCGCAAACCCTTGATCATTTCGGCGCGCACCTTGAGGTAAACGCCGGCATGGACTTCATTTCAGTTTCACTTTACAGTCTGAACAAGAAACTTGAATCGTCTTTGACACTTTTGCTTGAGCTACTGATTGAGTCCGCATTCCCTGAAAAGGAACTCACGCAGCTTAAGTCCATATATCTCCAAAATCTAAAAGTAAATAAAGAGAAGACAAGCTTTCAGGCGTCAGTGTTGTTCCGAAAAAGCTTATATGGAATAGAACATCCTTATGGAAAGGAACTGGAGGAGGATGAAATCAACTCCATTGACCGGAACATGTTGCTCGAGCACTTCGATAATTTCTTTCAGTCTGCGACCATTATTGTGTCCGGCAACGTATCTGAAAGCCATCAACTTTTCATCGCTGAAACTCTTGGCTTTTTCAAATCTCAGGTGCTTAAGCGTGACAGTATGTCGCAGGCAAAGTCCGGCCAGGTTGAAAAACAAATAATCTCAAAGGCAGGGAGCGTTCAATCTTCTATTCGAATGGGGAAAATTTCTGTTGGAAGGACAGATCCTCACTACGCTGCAGTGATATTCCTTAATCATATTTTGGGTGGTTATTTTGGCTCAAGGTTGATGAAGAATATCCGCGAGGACAAGGGTTTATCCTATGGCATATCATCGTCGCTAACTACGATGCTGCACGGCAACCATCTGGCTATCGGCGCTGATGTTAATTTAGAAAATGTAGATCTTACTTTCGGTGAGATCCGCCATGAGCTGCGCCGACTTCGCACTGATTTAATAGACGCCGTTGAACTGGAAACAGCGAGAAACCACTTCATTGGCAATCTTCAATTAGAGATCACTACGTCTTTCGCTCACGCAGATAAGGTGAAAAATTTAATACTTTTTAATCTTCCTGATACTTTCTACCAGGACCTCATCAGTCGCATTGACCGGATAAGTGCTCAGGATCTTCTTCAGATCTGCAACATGTATTTTCACGAAGACACTTTTGTTGAAATCGCCTTTGGTTAATCGTGGTTTGCTTGAGCTGAGATTATCCGTTTCCCGTCAAAATATTCCACATGATGTGGAATAATAGGGCCTGACACAGAAACCACAGCTTTCTAAACAATTGTCGACGGTCCATATCCATCGATTGATTTCGCAGATTCCCAAGGTGGGTGCGAAAGATGGCGGTTCGTCCTTGTGCGGTTCGATTTTTGTACCTGAATGCATGTAGCGTGAGATCCTATCTTCCTTTTAACTTACCATTATGAATATTTACTGCGAATTTCTGCTTGAGCGCATTCGAATTAAAATCAATGGGGATGAAATCGCCTTTCAGCTCTCCTCCGATTTCTATTCGAACACTATTTTGAAAAATTCGCTGGTAGGGGAACGGATCAAGGGATATGTCGACTATAACAAACCTGATCTCACCTTTTTTGAAATAATTGCATACCCATTCACCCTAAACAAGGTTTACATTCTCGTCAATCAGGAAGTTCAGGATATTTTGACAGTTCGGACGATTCATGATTTTGCTGTAAAATTTATGGAAGCAAAGGTTGTTTATATCATTCCAAAACCTTCGTCATTTGACAGTACAGTTTTGGAAGATGTTCATAACATCCGAACCGAATACATCAACTCCCGCAACCATGGGAATACTGCGATCGCAAAGCTTAGAACTGCCACACCCTCGGGAGCAGCTTAATTTTAACCCGTTCAGCATTAGTTTCTAGCAGGTTCTTCTACTTGAGCAAATAAAAATTTGCGATTTCGTTACAGATCTCACTAAAGTCTGTACCTTAATTCCAATAATCATATGTACTATGAAGCTGGCTTTATTCATTGTCGTGCTGATGTTGGGTTCCTTTATAAGTAATGCTCAGGATGCATTTGCAGTTCCCCCATCAGCTTCATCGACCACTGTTAATCCCCAAATTCCGTCGCCTTTGTTAGTTCTTATGGTGGCCGGTGAAACAATTGAGTTAGATCCCGATGTAAATGAAGTTCCCGATGTTGAATCGCTCGACCCCAACTGGATGAACTCAATCGAATTCCTGGATGCCGCCGATGCAACCCTGCAGTATGGCAACAAAGGTAGAAATGGTGTGATCATCATACAGTTTAAAGAAAATTATATCCTCCCTCCAAGTTTGAAATCGAAAGTCGGAAACGGAAAATGATTTGCCGTTGACATGATTAAATGCAAAAGTTTCGCACTGGCAATATTGCTTGCAGTGCTCTCAAGTCCCCTGATTGCCCAGAATTTTGAAGGCAAAATAATATATAGTGTTACCTATAAAAGTAAGATGCCTAATGTAACAGATGAGCAGTTCGGCCTCATGCTGGGTACAAAGCACGAGTATTTCATTAAGGAAGGGAATTATAAGACTGTTACGAACGGCACTTTTTTTCTCTGGCAAGTTTTCGTAAACAAAGACGGGAAACTCTATAATAAAATGGCGAATTCTGAGTCGCTACTTTACAATGATGTGACGGTTGCCATCAATAAATTGATTAAGTCTGAAAAAAACGAAAACGTTGTAACCATCCTTGGGTATCCATGCAATGAATTAATTTTTTCTTCTGAAAATTCCCAGGAAAAGTATTTCTACAATGCTGCATTAAAACTGGATAACTCTTATTACACGAACCACAAACTCGGCAATTGGGATGAGTTCACAAAACAAGCCAACGCGGTACCACTGAAATTTAACATTACTACCCTTCAGTTTATAATGGATGCTACGGCTATTGAGATACTTCCAATGAAGCTGGATGATAAGTTATTTGAGTTGCCTGCAGGTAGTAAGGCAGAAAAAAGTCCTTTCTGATTGTATTTAGTGTGTTCCTCAGTGTAGCGCATTGTCCAGGCTGATTTTCATTCAACCCAAACCAACTTTAATATGAGTAATATGAAAAGCGAAGCAAACTTATTAAAACGAAGAGCATTCCTAAGCAAAGGCGTCGCAGTGAGTGCGCTGTCTCTGGGAAGTCCGGGCCTTTGGGCAACCTCATCCGTCACAAATGCAGAAAAGAGCCTTTTCGTCATCGGTCCGTTGGAGGGCTACACGCCTCAAATCGGCACATTAGTATCAATGCTCAACTACAACCGACAAACCATTATTGATAGCGTCAATGGATTGAGCATTTCAGAAATTGACTATCTGCTGGATGGTAAAGCTAACACCATCGCTGGGCTCGTTATGCACCTTGGCGCAGTTGAAAAGTTTTATCAGATCAATACTTTCGAAGGAAGGCAGGAATTTAATGATGAAGAAAAGAAAGTGTGGAATTCAGCAATGAATCTCGGCGACGAAGGCAGAAAAAACATAAAAGGAAAAGAAATCGCTTATTACCTGAACCTGTTGGCGGAGGTGAGACAGAAGACGCTTGAGCTGCTTAAGAAGAAAGATGACAAGTGGCTGTTGGCTATTGATCCGGAATGGTCTAAAAAGGAAAATCTCAATACATACTGGAAATGGTTTCACGTATGTGAGCATGAATCTAATCATCGTGGCCAAATCGCATTTCTTACAGCGAGGCTTCCGGGCGATAAGCCAGGAAAAGATTAATCCCTGCGTAATAATTGTTGGTTGCATAGACATTTCAGCCCATAAATAAACGTTCGCATGAGTTCTGAATGGGCCACATTTTGGAAAGATCAGGATGATGCCTTTGATAGCATCATGCAAATCAATACTGAATTTTTCGCCGATCAGCTTCGTAAAAAATATCTGATCAGGCCGGGGATGGAGATCCTTGATTATGGATGTGGCCCAGGGCTGATGATCGATGTGTTAGCCTTTGATCACAAGTTAACAGGCGTGGATATCAATGGTTCATTTATCGGGCAATGCCAATTGAAGCATCCAAAGGCTCAGTTCATTGAGATTTCTGACGATCCCGAAACTACAAAAGCTATTCTCGATGAAAACCTTCGCGGAAAACAATTCGATATAGTTGTTGCACTAAGTATTCTTCAATACTTCCAGGATCTCTCGCAGGTGGAAGCATTGCTAGCCCTGCTGAACCGGCTTATTAAGGTCAACGGAAAAGTTATTCTGGCAGATGTGAGCGATGAGAATAGTAATTCGATGGCGGATGCGGGATCATTGCTGTTGTGGGCATTCCGTAAACGTAAGGTTAGGTCGTTCATAGGTTTCATAAACTATCTTATGACCTCTGAGTATCGTAAAATATCGCGGGAGCATAAACTACTAATGCTTTCCGAGGGGTCGGTAAAGGATCTTGCTTTAAAGACCGGATTTTCCGTGGATGTCGTAAATGGGTTGACAATCCATCCGAGCCGCACGAATTACGTTCTGACCAGGACTGGGTGAATACTACCGGCTACAAAACTTGCGGCGACCACCTGGCCTTATTCCATTTCACAAAACCATTTCTTTTTGTTTCCTTAGGTTAGTTATACCAGTAAGAATCTAAACGCCATGAACACTTCCCGCAACTCTTTATTGTTTTTTGCCTTTATCATGCTTTTTGCTTGTAAAGACCAAACACCTAAAGAACAACCGCTTGTTGTCAAAGAAGACCCGTCCAAATCAGCAGCAGTCGCTGCTGAGATCCGCAAAAACACGCCTGCACAAGTCGCCGAGGGGCTTTCGCTCACCTTATGGGCTTCTGATTCGCTAGCGCCTGACCCGGTCGCGATATCCATTGATGATGAAGGCCGTGTTTATTTAACAAGAACCAACCGCCAGAAGAATTCTGAATTCGATATCAGAGGACACCGTGATTGGATGATACCATCGATCAGCCTGCAGACCGTTGAGGAACGGCGCGCATTTCTTCACAGCACATTTGCGCCGGAGCGAAGCAAGAGCAATGAATGGCTAAATGATCTCAACAATGATGGAAGTCATGATTGGCGTGATCTGGCAGTTGAAAAAGACGAAGTGTGGAAACTTGAAGATCAATCTGGTGACGGAATGGCTGATGTCTCAACAAGGATTTTAAACGATTTTCATGACGAGGTGACTGATGTCGCCGGCGGTATTCTTGTCCGCGATAATGATGTGTTCGTTACAATCGGTCCGGATATGTGGCGTTTGAAAGATACAAATGGAGATGGCGTTCTCGATGATAAGAAATCGATAAGTCATGGCTACGCGGTACACATCGGTTTCGGTGGCCATGGCATGTCTGGAGCAACGGAGGGGCCAGACGGAAAAATCTATTGGCAGATCGGCGACATTGGTGCAAACATTACCGCGCCTGACGGAAAAGTTCATTCTTATCCCAATGAAGGGATATTAGTGCGGGCAAATCCGGATGGAAGCGACTTTGAAGTATTCGCCTCCGGAATACGCAACACCCACGAGTTTGTTTTTGATGAATATGGGAATATCATAAGCTCTGATAACGACGGAGACCACCCTGGTGAAAGTGAACGCCTCGTTTACATTGTTGATGGATCTGACCAGGGATGGCGAGCCAACTGGCAATACGGCAAGTATGTTGATCCAAAGAACAACGAATATAAAGTGTGGATGGATGAGGAGCTGTATAAACCGCGGTGGGACGGTCAGGCTGCGTATATTATTCCACCGATCATAAATTTTCACAACGGTCCGACAGGGATGGCGTACAATCCGGGAACAGCCCTGGGCTCGGAATGGAAAAATAAATTCTTTCTCGTTGAATTTGTTGGTAGTCCAAGCCGCTCACACATCTGGGCATTCACGCTGAAACCAAAAGGCGCATCATTTGAACTTACATCGGATCTGGATGTGGTGAGTGGTATACTCCCTACAGGAATAAAGTTTGGTCCGGATGGCGCATTATATGTTGCTGACTGGATAAACGGCTGGGGCACAAAAAACTATGGACGGGTTTGGAAGCTTGATGTTACCGATGACAAAAATGACTTGAAGCAGGTAAGGGCGGAAACGAAAAAGTTGATGGTCCTGGACTATTCCTCGCTGGATGAAGAAGCGTTAGCAAAGCATTTGTACCATTCCGATATGCGCATCCGCCAGAAAGCGCAGTTTGAACTGGTGGCGCGGGGAGACAAAGGGCTCGATGTCTTCAAGGCTGCTTTGGCGCAGAACCAGAATCAACTGGCCAGAGTTAACTCCGTGTGGGGTGTGGGTCAACTAGCCCGGAAAAACAAGGACACGGGAAAGGTCCTTGGAGAATTGCTAAAGGACAGTGACCCGGAGATCGTAGCTCAGGCGGCTAAGACAATTGGGGATATTAAATATAACGACGCTGAAAAAGATCTGATACCGTTGCTTTCGAGCGGAAGCCCGCGCACAATCTTTTTCACTGCGCAAGCTTTGGGACGGATTGGATCAGTAAATGCCATCTCTCCCTTGATCACCATGATCGAAAAGAATAACGATGAAGACGTCTACATAAGACACGCTGGCGTCGCTGCACTTTCGAGGATTGGCAAGGACGAGCCTGTTGCAGCATTGGTAAAAAGTCCCAGTAAAGCATTGCGAACAGCAGCCGTGTTAGTGTTGCGCAGGTTGAAGAGTGACAAGGTCGCCGCCTTTCTTCAGGATAAAGATGAGTACGTTGTAACCGAGGCCGCCCGCGCTATCAACGACGACACTTCAATAGAAAAGGCGTTGCCATCGCTCGCAGCAGTTTTAAGCGACAATCGTTTCACAGGTGAACCGCTGTTGAGACGTGCAATCAATGCATGCCTTCGCGTCGGTGGTGAAAAAGAATTGGACCTGCTAATTTCATTTGCGCAGCGTGAAAATGTTTCCGCGCGCCTTAGGGCGGAAGCATTAGCAACGTTAGGGGTATGGCCAAACCCTTCGGTGCTTGACCGTGTAGACGGAAGGTTGCGTGGAAAAATCGAGCGCGACGCGGGAGCTGTTACCAACAAGGTTAAAGCGATTGCAGGCCGTTTTCTCGAAACCAAGGACCCGGAAATTTTGGTAGCCGCCTCCAAAATGATTGGAGGCCTCGGTATTACAGATTTCAATGAATCGTTCGCCCGAATCCTACAACAAAATTCATCGCCGCTGGTGAGGAGTGCGATGATCAGTGCACTGCACGCCGGTAGGTACGCTAATATTGAGATGGCTATCCGTAAAGGTATGGAAGACAAAGACGCAACTGTGAGAACCACAGCGGTAGGTCTGTTAAATGAATTGAATATCTCCGCCGATAAACTGCCTGAAATCGTCGATCCCATCTTCAAAAGAGGAAGTGTACAGGAGCAGCAGGAATTACTGCGTGTTTTAGCAAAAATGCCAAAGGAGAAAAGCGAACCGGTGCTTGACCGGCTGATCGATCAACTTGCAAGTAGCAAGCTTACGACAGCCATCTCTCTTGACCTCGCCGAAGCTGTTGATTCCACGCATTCCGAAAAGCTTATTGCAAAGCTCAAACCCCTTCGCGCAACTGGAACCAAAACTGAAGGCTTTATGGATGCACTACAAGGTGGGAATGCCCGGGGTGGATACTGGAATTTCAGATCCAATTCGACTGCCCAATGTGTGCGTTGCCATGCCATCGATGGTGAAGGTGGCACAGTCGGACCAGATCTTACCAACATTGGTGGGAAGCTCAGCAGGGAAGAACTATTGCGCGCATTAATTGAACCGAGCGCGCGTTTAGCTCCTGGCTACGGATCGGTTAAAGTTACACTGAAAGATGGACAGGTAATTTCGGGCATACTCGTAGAAGAGAATAAAGAGGAAATCATACTAAAGACGTCGGACGCTGAACCGGTGGAGGTTAGTCTTTCAAGAATCGAAAAGCGAGAAAATATGGTGTCTGCTATGCCTCCAATGGGGACGTTACTCTCAAAACGTGAGATCCGGGATATGGTTGAATACCTGGCTAACCTGAAAAAGTAATTGCGCTAGGCCGGACTTTTTCTCAACTTGAATCGGTAATACGGCCGCGTTCCAGCTTTTAGTGTTTGATAAAATTTTGAACCAACGACGCCTGCAAATTCAGCAAACAGATTTTGCCACCTCGCTGGTATGAGCTGTTTAATACGCGCTTTTTTTGATTCATCTTCAGCTTCGATGGAACTGATAACATTGTGAGTAATATTTTCGTCAGCAATAAATTGCATCCCGGTGTTCCGAAGTTGTGCCTTGAGTGTTTCCATGTTCTCAACATTTTCCTGGTTGCGAAAATCAACCATCAGAAAATGTCCTCCTGGGCGTAATACTCTGGTGACTTCGCTCAAGAAATTATCTACTGATCCGTATGCGTGCGACGACTCCACATTTATAAGAACGTCAATGCTGTTGTTGGACAATGGTATTGACTCCGCCGAACCTTGGATGAATTTTAGATTCGGAGCAATGTGGACCTTATTCGCAAGGTCTACTGCACTTTGTGCAATATCCATTCCGAGATAAGACTTTGGACTGAACTGCGTCGCGATGTGTCTTGCGCCCCCTCCCCGACCACTTCCAACTTCGAGTACATTCATTCCTTTGATGGGTGTCATTGATGCCAGATAATGATACATCTGCATCGGATACTGTTGCGGTCCGGGGGAGACCGCAGCGACCTTTGCCCGTTCCTCATCATTTGGAACGTACCCGTAATTCATAAAATGCCAGTCAGCAGCCGGGATATATTTTGCCAACAGGGTATAGGTTAGTTTCGCATTCATTCGGCGAAACCAGGCATAACGCTTTAAATTATGGATGACAAATTTTACCATAAGTGCAAGTTAAGCATGATGCGGCTATTTGAAACCAAATTTTGCTTCTGAAGTTATACCCTTCCAATCATCCGTGCGAAAAGGAATTGCTGGAAACCCTTCCTTGTTGAAAAGATTGGCATCATCAGGGTTGTCGGCCCATGCAAACCTGACCGCCACTGGTGAAGCAACCTGTTCGGATGAGATGATGACTTCGTCTCCTTCAATCGAAGCTTTTGCAAAATAAAATTTCTTGTCAGCTCCGGCCACCTCGAAGCCCTTTAGATATCCATACTTGTCCCTGACCAATAGCCCCTGACCCGTGCTGCTAAAAGAAATCCTGAGCGTATTGCCATCAACTTTCATCGTCTTGTATGTGGGACCGCTGAAAACATTTTTCTTTCCATAATCATTGGCCAAGGCAATTGCCGCAAGCCGCTTGCCCACATCCTGTTTGTTGCGCGGGTGTATATCGTTCGCTTCGCCGATGTCGGTTGTGACAGCCATACCCGTACGGGGTAACTTAAGTGTCATGGTCTGCGCCTCACGCAATTCTGCCCATGTACTGCCTTTTTCACTGGTGCCGTTGTCTGCATTAAAGCTAGCCAGCTGAACAAAATAAAATGGAAAGTCACCTTGCTTCCAGTGCTTTCGCCAGTCCTGAATCATTAATGGGAATGCACTACGGTACTGATATGCGCGTCCGGCATTCGTTTCACCCTGATACCAAAGTACACCTGCAATGCCACCGTTTATGATCGGGTTGATCATTGCATTGAATAAGAGCGTGGGATAGCTGTTAGGATCAACCGAAACGTTTGTGCTTATCGCCTCCACCATAAATGACCACGGTCCGGCAAGCGCGTGGTTCTTCTCCCCGGCAATGGACAGCTGCATGTCGCTGGGTTCACCGTGGAAGCCGCCACCGCCGCCGGTATCATCCACGCGTACGGCGATCACGTTGACGCCTGAACGCAGGACATCGCGAGGAATGGCATAAATCCTTTTCTCGTTGTACTTACTTTTCGTTGTGCCGATGCTTTTGCCATTTACAAAAGTTTCGTCGGAATCATCGATCATGCCAAGTTCCAGCGTTGCTTCCTTTCCAACGGCACGATCATCCAGCGTTATTGATTTTCTATACCACACCATACCATCGAAGTCAGGCAAACCTTGCTGTTCCCAAATTCCAGGCAAGGTCATGGATTTCCACTGGCTATCATTGAAGGCTGCTTCCTTCCATTGCTCTACTCCTTTAGCGGGAAGTGTTATACTCAATTTATTTAGTGACTGCATTTGCTGCGCTGAACGTTTTTTAAATAACTCGTTCAGATCAACCGATGGCATTGAAGATATCATCTCTTTAAACTCATGGCTCTGTTCAAAAGCGTCACGGCTTGTCCACGTCTCGGAATGGGTTCCTCCCCACGACGTGTTTATCAGGCCTATTGGAATTTTAAGCTCATTATACAATTCACGCGCAAAAAAATAACCAACTGCCGTGAAGTCTCCCACAGTCTCCGGACTGCATGACGTCCAATCACCAGAAGACAGGTCTTCCCTGGGCGTTGAAGCCACGGTTTTTGGAACAAGAAATTGCCGGATCTGCGGGAAATTTCCGTCCTTCATTTCCCTCTCGGCGTTATTTGAGTTCCTTACAGTCCATTCCATATTGGACTGTCCTGAACATACCCAGACCTCTCCAACCAAGATGTTATTAAGCGTGATGGTATTTTTTCCGTTAACAATCAATTGAAATGGCCCTCCCGCTGGCTCCGGCGCAAGCGTAACTTTCCATTTTCCGTTTTTATCGGTAGTAGTTTTTTTCGATTGGTTTTTAAATTGAACGGTGATCTTCTCACTCGGATTTGCCCATCCCCAGATCGTAATAGGTTTGTTACGCTGAATGATCATATTATCACTGATCAGTTTTGGAAGTGTGATGGCTCCATATCCAAAGCATGTTATGCTTATCGCAAGCAAAAATAACATCCGTCTTTTCATAAACTTCAAAGTATATTGTACACAAGAGACAAATGCCGTTTCACTGGCAAGTTTGAAGGGGCGCCGCCCTCCCACTGATCGAACTAGAAGTTTAGACTTTTAGCAATTTTCAATACGTCGTGATTTCCGATCCGGGCAAGTTCTTCTCTACCCGCAAACCGACCGCTAATATTCCAGGAAGAGTATCCATCCTCATAAATTGTTCAAAAACGATTCGGTACGTTCCCTTCTTCTTGAATTGAAAATTTTGCAACAGTATAAAGCGGTGATCGTAAAGATCACCTATGCCACTTTTTCCGAAAGGTTTCCCGGTTTTGGCGTCAAACAAAAGAACTGTCATCAATTTTTTCTGAATCTCTGTGCCAGTCGAATCTTGCAAATAATATGTGAAGAAAAAACGGGAATAAGGAAAGGAAACCGAGTTACGCACATCTCCATAAAGATTGTATCCAGCCTGAATATCATCGATAACAAATTCAAACGAAGGTTTTTCTGAAACGATCCATTGACGCTGATCAAAGTCCGTGATGTGTTCATATACTCTATTGTCACTGCATGACCAAAGAACAATAGCTGTCATGCACAATATAAACACAATTCTCATCGCTGATTGCCAGGTTTGGGATTACGGTTATTGTTACTATTCCTGTTATTGTCGCCGCCGCTCCTTTTCTTCTTGGGTCGCTTTTTAGAATTGCCCTTAAATTTCTGATCCATTCGCGCGAGGTCACTATTTAAAGTCTCCACAGGAATTTTTTCTGCGAGAACATCCAGGTTTAGCGTTGCCGGCTTTTTGCCTTCGCGATTGAGTTTTAAAATTTGGTTAACGCGATCCACGTCTAATGGGAACCAGGTGTTTTCTGAGGCTAGTCCAAACCACATTATTTTTCTGAAGATGTCCGTTTTTTGAAGTGTCGCTTCACCTTTATCTGTCAACAGCGGACCTTCAATCTTTGGAATGTGTTCCAACGCTTCCATGTAGGTCTCGAGTTCGTAATTGAGGCAGCACTTCAAGCGCCCGCATTGTCCCGATAGTTTGCTAGGATTGAGCGAAAGGTTTTGATACCGGGCTGCGCTTGTTGCCACGTTTTTGAAATCGCTTAGCCATGTTGAGCAGCAAAGCTCACGGCCGCAAACCCCTATTCCTCCTAACCGGCCCGCCTCCTGACGCAAGCTGATCTGCCGCATTTCAACACGGATCTTGAACTCACCCGCGAGGAACTTGATCAATTCGCGAAAATCAACGCGATCCTCTGCTGAATAAAAAAAAGTCGCTTTGATGTTGTCGGCCTGATATTCGATATCCGACAATTTCATTTCAAGCTTAAGGTCTCTGATAATTTCACGCGTGCGGTAAAGGGTTGGCAACTCTCTCTTTTTTACCTCCTCAAATTTGTCCAGGTCTTTTTGATGGGCAACGCGATAGATCTTTTTGATTTCTCCATCAGCGGCAATCTTTTTCTTCTGCATTTGCAGACGGACTAGTTCTCCTTGCATTGAGATATGGCCAATGTGATGGCCGCTGGCAACCTCGACCACAACAGCATCGCCGGTGGTCAGCATCAATTTGTCGCTGTTAAAGAAAAACTCTTTTCGCCCGTTTTTAAACCGGACTTCTACAATGTTGAACTTGTCTTCCTGTGGCATGTCCATGTTCGACAGCCAGTCAAACACGTTCATCTTATTGCAACCGCCGGTATTACAGGCTCCATTATTCTTACATCCCGATACAACTCCATCCTTCGTTGACCCACATGAGCATCCCATCCCGCTTAACCTTTATAGTTCAGTAAATCCTGTCCAATGTCTTTTCGGTAGTAAAGGCCATCCCACTTGATCGCCGACGCTGTTTTATAGGCCTTGGCCCGCGCCTCCTCAAGGGAGTTTCCTTTGCCTGATACGGTAAGCACCCTACCGCCGTGCGTCAATACCGATTCTTTTTGTTTTGTCGTGCCGGCATGAAACACCGTAGCATGCTGTTCGTCGTCCAGGCCGTGAATGACTTTTCCTGTCTCATAGGATCCCGGGTATCCACTGGACACCAGCGCTATAGTTACTGCGAAGTGACTATCGATTTCGAGCTTTTTCCCTCCTAGTTCTCCTTTTGCCGCCGCAGTCAGCAATTCTACGAAGTCGCTTTTGATGCGAGGCATTACTGCCTGCGTCTCCGGATCGCCCATACGCGCGTTATATTCAATGACGAAAGGATTCCCACCCACATTCATAATCCCAACGAAAATAAAACCCTTATAATCGATCCCCTCCTGGTTCAGTCCTGCAATTGTTGGCTTAACAACCAACTCTTCGATCTTAGTCATGAAGTTGACGTCAGCAAAAACTACGGGGGAAACGGCACCCATTCCGCCTGTGTTCGGGCCAACATCGCCATCACCGATTCTTTTATAATCTTTTGCTTCTGGCAGCAAAACGTAATTTTTTCCATCCGTTAATACGAAGACAGAAAGTTCTATGCCATTAAGAAATTCTTCAATCAAAACCTTTGAGCTCGCTGCGCCGAACCTCTTGTTCACCAGCATCTCCTTGATTACCGCCTTGGCTTCTCCCTGACTCAAACTGATTACCACACCCTTGCCTCCTGCAAGGCCATCGGCTTTCAGAACAATTGGAGGCTTACACTCGGAGATATAGTCCAAAGCCTGAACGAGTTCAGAAACGGCAAAGGTGCGTGCCTTCGCTGTTGGAATATCATGTCGCAGCATGAATTGCTTTGAATAATCTTTACTGCCTTCCAGTTGCGCGCCTAGTTTGCCTGGGCCTACCATAAGAATACCTTTCAGCGCAATGTCATTCTCGAAAAAATCTCGTATGCCATTGACCAACGGCCCTTCCGGACCGACGACTACGAGAGAAACTGAATTTTCAGCGCAAAATTTACCAAGACCTTCGAAGTCATCTACATCAATTGGCACATTCTCTCCGACCAGGCAAGTGCCAGCATTTCCGGGCGCCACATATACCTTTTGGCACAATGGGCTTTGCCTGATCTTCCAGGCAAGGGCATGTTCTCTACCACCATTGCCAACTACGAGAATGTTCATGGATCTCTGTTAGGTTCAATGTCAAAGATAATGTGAATTCGGTCAAATAAAACAGGCCACAGCGTGGTTAAAGGGGCATTGGAAGATCGGCCCGGCAATATTACTTAACAGAAAAACAAAACGTGAGTGACCAGGTCGCTCACGTTTTGATGTTTAAGGTTGAAACTTCGAACCTAGTTTGCGTATTCAGACATGAATTTAATGCGCATCATTCTTACCTCTTCCTCCGAGTAATCTGCCATGGTACCATCTCCAAGAGCTTGTTCAAGGCTATCCGTCTCGGCGTTCATGAAATAGTCATGAATGTCATCCTGTTTATGTGGATCCATTACCTGATCAATGTAGTAAGTGAGGTTGAGCTTCGTTCCGGAGTAGCAGATATTTTCAATCTCTGTCAGCAAATCTTCGAAGGACATTCTGGCCTTCTCGGCGATTTCTTCAAGATCGACCTTGCGGTCAATTTGTTGAATGATTAATATCTTCGTCTTCGATTTATTAATAGACGATTTTATCACTACCTCGTTTGCCGTTTCGATGTCATTTTCATCGACATATTTCTGAATAGCAGAAATAAATTCTCTACCGAATTTCTTGACCTTGCCCATGCCAACGCCATTTACCTGCGCGAGCTCGTCGTTGGAGGTTGGATAGGTCGTCGCCATTTCTTCCAGTGACGGATCCTGGAATATCACAAAGGGAGGCAGATTCTTCTCCCGTGCAATTTTCTTGCGAAGGGTTTTGAGTGTCTCGAAAAGTTTTACGTCGTAAGCTTTGGTATTAATAGGCTTATCTGCTGACTCTTCTTCTTCTTCGATTTCAGTTGTGAAGTCGTGATCGCGCGCAAGCTCTATCGCGTGTGGTTTCTTAAGGAAAGCTTTGCCGCGCTCGCTTATCTTCAGAACACCGATGTTGTCAATATCCTTTTCCAGATATTGATAGATTAGTGTTTGTCGGATAACGGACTTCCAATAATCGACATCGTCGCTTTCTCCCTTGCCATAAACACTAAGATCGAAATGACCATAGCTCTTCACGTATTCATCTTCGACTCCACGTATAACGTTCACCAGGTGATTTAATCCAAAGCGCTCATTGGTTTGTTGAACCGTATTGATTACCAGTCTCACTGCATCGGTTCCATCAAAAGTTTCCCGTGGATGAACGCAGTTGTCGCACATTCCACAATTCTCCTGCTTGTATTCTTCACCAAAGTAGTGGAGCAGTTGTCGTCTTCGGCACACAGGCGACTCCGCGTAATATTCCATTTCTTGCAGGAGCACTCTGGCGTTTTCACGCTCTTGAACAGGTTTGTCTTTGTTAAATTTTTCCAGCTTGTTCAGGTCATTGTGGCTATAGAACATCAGACAATGTCCTTCCAGACCATCGCGACCGCCACGACCCGTTTCCTGGTAGTAGCCTTCGAGGGATTTCGGCACATCATAATGTATAACGAACCGAACATCCGGTTTATCGATGCCCATCCCGAACGCTATGGTGGCGACAATAATATCTACCTCTTCATTGAGGAAGTCATCTTGATTTTTCATCCGCACGTCAGGATCCAAACCGGCATGATATGGCGCGGCTTTAAATCCATTAACGTTTATGAGCTGTGCAATCTCTTCAACTTTTTTTCGACTTAGGCAATAGATCACTCCGGACTTTCCGTTGTTGTCCTTGAGGAATTTGATCAGTTGCTTCTTGGTTTCTTTTTTCGGTCTTACTTCATAGTAAAGATTTTTCCGATTGAACGAAGAGATGAATACATCCGCCTCCTCCATCTGAAGGTTTTTCTGAATATCGATTTGAACCTTTGGTGTTGCAGTGGCCGTAAGGGCAATCACTGGCATATCGCCAAGATTCTGGATCATGGTTTTTATCTTCCTGTATTCTGGTCGGAAATCATGTCCCCATTCAGAAATGCAATGTGCTTCGTCGATGGCGACGAAAGAGACATTTACCTTCTTAAGAAATTCAATCGTTTCCTCTTTGTTCAGTGATTCGGGGGCTACGTATAGAAGTTTTACGACCCCATTCATACAATCTTTCTTCAGGCGTGTGATTTCGCCCTTGCTCAGCGTTGAATTCAGAAAGCGGGCGTTGACGCCGTATGCGTTCATTTGATCAACCTGATTCTTCATTAATGCGATTAGCGGTGAAATAACGATCGCCAATCCCTCTCTCACCATTGCCGGCAATTGGTAACATAGTGATTTGCCGGCCCCGGTGGGCATAATTACGAATGTGTTCTTTCCATCTAATAAGTTGCGGATAATCGTCTCCTGATTGCCTCGAAACTGGCTGTAACCGAAAATTTCCTTAAGTCTTTCTTTAAGTGCGTTCTTCTCTTCTACCAACATCATTTTCATCTTAATAAACCTAAAATTGTATCTTTACTTTACGTGAGCAAAGCTAACCTCGAAAAGGAATTGAATTTAGTAAAAAATATCAAAAAAATCGCACGAGATGTGTTATTAAATGAATCGCGTGCAATTGAAAATCTCTCTCATTTAATCGACGATAGTTTTGAAGACTGCGTCAACGAAATTTATTCTGCAAAAGGTCGCGTTGTCGTTACTGGCGTTGGCAAAAGCGCCATAATTGCCAATAAAATTGTTGCTACCTTCAATTCAACTGGTACACCTGCTTTGTTCATGCATGCGGCCGATGCCATCCATGGTGATCTTGGTATGATTCAATCCCGGGATATTGTGATCTGTCTGTCAAAAAGCGGAAACACGCCAGAGATCAAGGTACTCGTTCCCCTACTCAAACGTAGAGGATCGAAGCTTGTTGCCTTAGTAAGCAATACAAATTCATATCTTGCGCAGCAAGCCGATTTTGTACTAAATGCAACGATTGCATTAGAAGCATGTCCGCACAACCTGGCCCCTACTACAAGCACAACTGCGCACATGGCTCTAGGAGACGCATTGGCAGTATGCTTACTTGAAATGCGAGAGTTCTCAACCCTGGACTTTGCCGAATATCATCCTGGAGGTGTCCTTGGCAAGCAATTATATCTGAAGGTGTCAGATATTTACATTCACAATGAATTGCCGCTAATCGGACCAAACGCTATTTTGCGCGACGTAATACTGGAGATTTCTTCCAAGCGACTTGGGTGTACTGCTGTTGTGGACAACGATAAAAAATTGTTAGGCATCATCACAGATGGGGACCTGCGGCGAATGTTGCAACGAAACACTGATTTGGGTCATGTTTTGGCGAAAGACATTATGACAACCAAACCAAAAAAAATTGAGAAGGATGAGCTGGCAGTGAAAGCGCTCCAGCAAATGCAAGAAAACAATATAACACAACTCGCCGTGGTGGATGGTGATAAAATCACGGGTTTTATACACCTTCACGATCTGTTAAAGGAAGGCATTGTATAGGTTACACCGTTGTCCACTTAATACCAATACGATCAGAAAAATTATTTAGTGCGAAAGATAAATGAATAAAAATCTATTTGTAATCCTCATGGCTGGCGGCGTCGGCGTGCGTTTTTGGCCATATAGCCGAAATTCAAAACCCAAGCAGTTTCTCGATGTGTTAGGAACCGGGACAACCCTTTTGCAATCGACATGTGACAGGTTTTTGCCTCTTTGCCCCGCTGAAAACATTTATGTTGTAACGCATGAAGAACATGAGCATCTGGTAAAGCAGCAATTGCCGATGTTAAAAGACGAGCAGATTCTTACAGAACCGATGCGTAAAAACACCGCTGCATGCGTTGCATACGCCAGTTACAAAATAGCTTTGAAAAATCCCGATGCTGTAGTTGTTGTTGCTCCTTCCGATCACCTGATCATGAAAGAAGATGAGTTTCAGGATATAATCAATAAAGCCAGCGATCAGGCGAAGACGCAAGATAAATTGATTACTGTGGGCATTCCGCCAATCCGCCCTGAAACAGGTTATGGATATATTCAATATCATACAGACAAGACTTTCATAAAGAAGGTTAAGACGTTTACCGAAAAGCCGGAATTGTCACTTGCGAAAAAATTTATCGAGAGTGGTGATTTTGTATGGAACTCTGGAATTTTTATCTGGGGTGTAAAAGCAATTATAGACGCTTTTCACCAGTACCTTCCGGAGATGTCTGAGGTCTTTGATGATATTAAAACAAAATTAGGAACGTCAGAAGAAAAGGAAGCTATCCTTGGAGCCTATTCCCAATGCAAGAACATTTCTATTGACTATGGTATAATGGAAAAGGCACAGAATGTTTTTGTTTGCCTTGGTACATTCTCATGGTCGGACCTTGGTTCATGGGCATCGATTCATGAAATCTCCCCAAAGGACGATCACAATAATGCAGTGACCGCCAATGCCCAAATGTACGATACAAGGAATTCAATCATCCGCGGGTCTGCTGATAAGCTTATAGTTGTACAAGGCCTCAATGGATACCTTGTAGGCGAGTTCGGAAATGTGATTATTGTGTGCGAAAAAGATAAAGAAGAACAGTTCAGAAGATTTGTCAACGATCTCAAGGCAAAACCGAATGCGGGAGAATTTATTTAACAGCGCACCACGCTATTTATCTGATTTATCCGGCATTATCCTCTCTTCCCGATTCGCTATTTCCCAGGCTGTATAAAAAATACAACGCGTGCGCGTTGCGAGCAATTCAAAATCAATTTTCGATACCTCGTCGGATACGCGGTGATAATCTTCGTGAATGCCATCGAAGTAAAAGATGATGGGAATATTTCGCTTAGCAAAATTCCAATGATCTGATCGGTAATACAATCTGTCCGGATGCGCCTGATCATTGTATGTGTAGTCGAAATTCAGTTTTGAATAAGTGTTGTTAACGCTTTCGCTCACTTCATTCAAAGTAGTCGACAATTTATCCGCTCCAATCACATAAAGATAAGGTGCATCGTCTTTGTGTTTCGGATCGCGTCGGCCTATCATATCGATATTTAAGTCCACGACGGTATTTTGCAAAGGATAGACAGGATGCTCGGTATAAAATTCTGAGCCCAGTAACCCAAATTCTTCTCCGGTAACCAGCATAAAAAGAATGCTACGCCTGGGACCATGTCCATTCTTTTTTGCCGCGCTGAATACTTTTGCAATCTCCATCACCGCTACGGAACCTGAACCGTCATCGTCAGCGCCGTTATTGATAACATCCCCGGTGCCGTCGGATTTAACGCCGATGTGGTCGTAATGGGCAGTGACCACCACGATTTCATCTTTTTTATCAGATCCTTCTAAAAAGCCCAACACGTTTTCGGTTTTAACGGTCTTTACATCTGTTGTCATCTTATATCTAACAGTCATTGGCTTGATCCTCCTCAATGCCTTTTTGTTTTTGTTGTTGGCCGCTTCCTTTAGTTTTTCGAAACTCACTCCTGCGAGATCCGGTATCACTGTGGGCGATATGACGAAGATCCCTGGAGCTTCAAAGTCTGCGGGCTCAGGCCTTGTAAGGCTCAGGCCCGCCTTTGCCAACGTAGACTTGATCAGTTTACTGACATTATTAAAATCATCGTTGATGGTGCTGCATGCGAAGACCATTGTGGCTCCCTTCTCCAGAGCAGAACTAATTTCTTTGTTGCCAGCCAGCAATGGACCATCGATGAGGATTAATACCGCCTTTCCTTTGATATCCATGCCAACAAGATCTGCCTCCATGCCCTTTCCTATGAACACAAGAGACGAAGAGATTTCGCCATCGCTGTTGTCGTTGCCATAAAATACTACGTCGCCGAAGTTTTCATATTTTTTATTGCCAGCCATTATGTAAGTGTCTCCGGGGGCAATTGTGTACAGGTCCAGTGGCTGAATGTAATCGCCCGCTACCGGAGGAGTCAGCCCGAGGTCGCCGAAATGCGATTTTAAGAAGGCAGCGGCCATCTTCTGACCACGCTTCCCCGTCTCCCTTCCTTCCATTGCATCCGAAGCGAGAATGGATAAATATTCGCGAAGCTCGGCGGCAGAGACTTTATCACCATAAGCCGTTATTTTAGCGTCTTGCCCATAGCAGGGTGAGAAAACTGTGACCAGGACCGCAAAGGCGAAAATTTTTACTCTGTTCATATTTAAATGTAATAACGTCGCTTCAGAAGTCATTTGTAGGTGAAATCGTCATTAAAAGGAAAGGAAGATTTATGACAGACGGACTCTTGTATGCTGTTAAATCTCTTAATCCTGAATTACCTTTGCGCTTTCCCCCGAACGCCGTTGATAAGTTTGTTTAATATCTTGAAAATCACACAATTCAAATGAAAATAGATTCCCATTATACGGAAAAATTTGAAAGCAGGCACATCGGACCGCAAGCAGCCCAGGTAGAAGAAATGCTTAAGGTTGTAAAGGCTGCTTCCGTGGAAGAGCTAATTGACCAGACAATACCTGCTAGCATTCGTTTGAAAAAGGCACTAAATCTCCCTGAGGCGAAATCCGAATATCAATTTCTTAAGGATTTTAAAAACATTGCATCGAGAAACCTGATATACAGGTCTTATATCGGTATGGGATATTACAACACGATAACCCCTGGTGTGATACTGCGGAATATTCTTGAAAATCCAGGATGGTACACTGCATACACACCCTATCAGGCCGAAATTGCACAAGGCAGATTAGAGGCATTGATTAATTACCAAACAATGGTGATCGATCTTACCGGAATGCAGATTGCCAACGCATCATTACTCGACGAAGGCACTGCAGCGGCGGAGGCAATGCACCTTATGTATGCTTCACGCAAGTCATCACGCAAGAACTCAACGAAGCTATTTGTTGATCAGCACGTCTTTCCTCAGACGCTGGATGTTTTGAAGACGAGGGCCACTCCCATCGGTATTGAACTGGTTGTCGGCGATGTTCGAAAACTTGACCTTGCCGACACGGGGAACTTTGCCGTTTATATTCAAAATCCAAACGATAACGGTGCGATAAGTGACTATACCGCCCTGATAGAAAGTGCTCACGGAAACGATTTATTGGTTATCATGGGCGCAGACCTTATGAGCCTTGTGCTCATGAGATCTCCCGGCGAGATGGGCGCCGATGTAGTCGTTGGTTCGAGTCAACGTTTTGGCGTTCCGATGGGTTTTGGCGGTCCGCATGCCGCCTTCTTTGCCACCAAAGACGAATTCAAACGTCAGATGCCCGGGAGAATAATCGGCGCTTCGATTGATGCATCGGGAAATTCCGGTTATCGCATGGCCCTTCAGACGAGGGAGCAACATATCAGAAGAGAGAAGGCGACGTCTAATATCTGCACTGCTCAGGTTCTGCTATCTGTGATGGCAGGAATGTATTCCGTTTATCATGGACCCTCGGGGCTTCAGAAGATTGCAGGTCGCATTCACGGTCTTGCAAGTACACTGGACAGTGGTTTACGGACTCTTGGTTTACGCCAAGTAAACAAGGATTATTTCGATACTTTAAAAGTCGCTGTCACGGACAAGTCAGCAATCCTAAAAGCAGCGCAGGAAAGCGAGGTAAATTTCCGGTATTTTGATGATAATCACATAGGCATAGCGTTAGATGAAATCACCACGGTGTCTGATGTGAATTTGGTCCTTAAAATATTTGCCAATGCATCAGGCCGGAAGGCTTTAGAAGTTTCAACAAACGGCCAGGCGATAAAATGGTCGGACGGGCTTAGGCGTACCTCTTTGTTCATGACCCACCCCGTATTTAATACGCATCATTCTGAACATGAAATGCTACGCTACATAAAGCGTTTGGAAAACAAAGATCTGTCTATGGTGCACTCGATGATTTCTTTAGGCTCATGCACAATGAAGTTGAATGCGACTTCAGAAATGATTCCTGTGACCTGGCCCGAACTTGGTAATATTCATCCTTTTGCACCTGGTGATCAAACGCTCGGCTATCAGGAAATGATATCCGAACTTGAAAACGCATTAAAAGAAATAACTGGCTTCAGCGGAGTTTCCCTTCAACCCAATAGCGGAGCACAAGGTGAATATGCTGGCTTGATGGTAATCCGCGCTTATCATGAGGATCGTGGCGAGGGACATCGGAACATAGCCCTTATACCGGCATCTGCTCACGGTACAAATCCCGCCAGCGCTGTAATGGCGGGTATGGCAGTCGTTGTGGTGAGATCTGATTCAGATGGAAAGATTGACGTGGCCGATTTGAAAGAGAAAGCCGTTCAATACAAGGATAAGCTTTCATGTTTGATGGTGACCTATCCGTCTACACATGGCGTGTTCGAAGAAGAAATTACAGCGATATGCAAAGCCATCCACCAAAACGGCGGCCTGGTGTACATGGATGGAGCCAATATGAATGCCCAGGTGGGTCTTACGTCGCCCTCAAACATCGGTGCTGATGTATGTCACCTCAACCTACATAAAACCTTTTGCATCCCACACGGCGGTGGTGGACCAGGGATGGGACCGATATGTTGCAATGATAAATTAATGCCTTATTTACCAGGACATCCGGTAGTAAAAGTTGGCGGTAACAAAGCCATTCACGCAGTTTCTGCTGCACCATGGGGAAGTGCAAGTATTCTGACAATTTCATATGCCTACATCGCCATGATGGGAGGACCGGGGTTGACGAGAGCAACGTCCATGGCTATCTTCAACGCCAACTACATCAAGGAACGCCTGGAAGGCCATTATAAAATACTTTACACCGGAGCGAACGGACGATGTGCACACGAAATGATTGTGGACTGCCGGGAGTTTAAGAAATCAGGCATTGAGGTGGAGGATATAGCCAAGCGGTTGATGGATTACGGTTTTCACGCGCCGACCGTGTCCTTTCCAGTAGCCGGCACGTTGATGATCGAGCCCACAGAAAGCGAACCTAAGGATGAAATCGATCGGTTCGTAGATGCACTCATCGAGATCCGGAATGAAATTAGAGAAGTCGAGAACGGAACAGCGCACAAAGAGAACAACGTGCTTAAGCGTGCGCCCCATACCGCGGCCGTTATTACTGCCGATTCCTGGACTTTACCATATAGCCGCCAAAAGGCAGCCTATCCGCTTCCCTTTGTTAAAGAAGCGAAATTTTGGCCGTCTGTCAGCAGAATCGACAATGCCTACGGTGACCGTAATCTTGTTTGCAGCTGTATACCCATTGAGGAATATGTGAGCAAAGAAGCGACTCCAGCTCAAGTCTGAATCGCCTCAGGATTGCATTGTCCTGTTAATTGTATAATTAGTCTTCACGAACACAACGAGGTAATTGCATGTCATTCCTGTTTGATTCGTTTGCCGGTTGGAAGCAGTACAGCATTGAGAAATCAATGTCATTGGTAGATGTTGTGCTCGAGTACGAAGAGGCCCAAAAGGGCCGCACACCCGAAAGCACAATGGCTGGGCTGGGCGCTGCGTGGCAAGTGATGAAGGAAGCTGTTCGCACGGGCCTCGAGGAAGATATGATCTCCCGTTCCGGTATGATCAATAACGGGGCGAAGAAAGTTTATCGGCATCCGAAATCCGTGCTTTCTAAAGAGTTTCAAAACCTCATTTCCCGCGCATTGGCCGCTAAAGAGGTGAATTCCTGCATGGGAAGGATCGTAGCCGCACCTACGGCGGGGGCTAGTGGAATAATGCCAGGCGTATTGTTTACGCTGCAGGAGATTCATGACATTTCCGATGAGAAAATTCTTAAAGCCATGTTGCTTGCTGCGGGCATTGCCCTCATCATGGAACAAAAGGCCTCCATTTCGGGCGCAGTTGGCGGGTGCCAGGCCGAAACGGGTACTGCGGCGGCAATGGGCGCAGGCGCAATTATTTACTGCCTTGAAGGCGACACCGATCAGATATTTAACGCCGTTGCCATTACAGTACAATGTATGCTGGGATTGGTATGCGATCCTGTAGCGGGACTGGTAGAGGTACCGTGCGTGGTCCGAAATGCCAGTGCTGCGGCGATCGCCAATAGCTCAGCTCAAATTGCATTGGCTAACGTAAGCAGCGTTATACCGGTAGATGAAGTAATCGAAGCGATGGGCGAAATAGGCGCAAGCATGGAGACCAGGTACAAAGAAACGGCGCTTGGCGGTTTAGCCGCTACCACAACGGGACAGGCTATTGCGAGAAGGGTACTGATCCGCGACATCGAAATTCTTCCGGACGAATAGTCAAGAGTCAGGAGTCAAGAATCAAGAGTCGTCTGACTTCTGTGTTTGTGCCGAGGCTATTTAAATAGTACGCCCTTAACGTAATGGAAGACGCACTCACGTTGAAGCCAGACGACTCCTGACTCATGACTCATGACTACTCTTGGCTCTTGACTAACGCTAAAAATATTCCGACAAAAATTCCCTTCCGAGGGCAAATGTGGCGCCGCTAAATATCAGCGCCCATGTAACAGCGCTGATAAACATATAAAGAAGAAGTTTGTTGCGCGGGGCGCCACAGCTTACGGCAAGAATAGAGCCCCCGATAGGGGTAAGCAACACGGGCGTAAGCGCAGCAACGCCGACGAGCCCATATTTCTTCCAGATGGTCACAAATTTTCTGTTTCTTGGCGTGAATCGCTTCTTATTGCTAAAGAAACGATTCACGATTTGTGTCCGCATGAATTCACCAAAAAAAGAAAAGAGGAAAACAACGGTCATCATACCCGCAACCGTGACGAAAACAGTCATTCCAAATGACAACCCCGCGAGATAACCGCCGACCGGCCCAAAGATAAATTTGATCATCGAAGACAAATACACGGGTATTGCCTTCAGAATTTCCCCCCACATTCCCTTTACGTTTACAATTTTACCCCAAAGCTAAGATCGCCGGCATCACCAAGGCCTGGCACTATATAAAAATTATCGTCTAATGTCTCGTCTATTGCCCACGTCCAAATTGTATGAGGCAACTTCAAATTTTCTCCGACAAACTTTATTCCCTGAGGAGATGCCACGAGCGCAGCAATATGGATGTGAGCAGGAGTGCCGAGCCGTCCCATGGCATTCACGGACTCAATAAAAGAGCTCCCCGTGGCCAGCATCGGATCAATCAATATCACTACTTTTCCGTCAATTGAAGGAGCCGCCGAATATCCAAGATTAACAGTTACCTCCCCCAACCCCTCTTGCCTGTAGGCGCCAATAAAGCCGCAGCCTGCCCGGTCAAAGTAATCAACGAAACCTTGAAAGTAACCTAACCCCGCACGCATTAACTGTGATCAGAACAGGGTTTGCTACCGGAACGTTTATGGACGTCTTGCCCAAGGGCGTATCGACGTCAACCGGTTGAAAAGAAAGTTTCCGCGAAATCTCATATGCCATGATCTGTCCCAGGCGTTCAAGATTCTTTCTAAACTTCATCCTATCACCCTGAATGCTTTTATCGCGAAGTTCCGCCATGAACTGATTGGCCACTGAATTTTCCTCGCAAAGGTTGAAAACCATATTCGACGCTTTTTTCTAACCAAAATTTAGAATAAAGTTGTGTTAAGAACTAATTGATGTTGGTGCTTACCTTCACACCGTATTAAATCATTCCTTGATGAAGCTCTTAAAACAATTGTGTGAAGTACATGCGCCATCAGGAAATGAGTTGGCAATGAAGGAATTTCTCCTGCAATACATCAACAAGGAGAAGCGCAAGTGGGCGGTTACCCCGGAGGTTATTGAAGGTGAACAATTCCAGGATTGCTTCATTCTGAAGTTCGGCAAACCCAGGACGGCCATTTTTGCCCATATGGACAGCATTGGTTTTACCGTGCGCTACTTCAATCAACTATTGCCCATCGGCAGCCCATACGCCGATGCGGGAACAAAACTCGTAGGGCAGGATAGCCATGGTCCCATCATCTGCGAGCTGGAATTTGACGAGCAAAATCACGCTTTCTATAAATTCGGCCGGCAGATTGATCGGGGTACGGAGCTCACATACAAAGTTGATTACCGTGACACCAAAGACTACATTCAATCTGCATATCTTGATAACAGGCTGGGCATTTACAATGTGTTAAAGGTTGCAGAAACGCTAAAAGATGGTGTGATCGTGTTCAGCACCTGGGAGGAGCACGGTGGTGGGTCAGTACCCTATCTCGCACGGTATATATTTGAGCAGTGGAATATAACGCAGGCGCTGATATCCGACATCACCTGGGTATCTGATGGTGTTGAGCCGGGCAAAGGTGTTGCTATCTCCATGCGTGACAAAAACGTTCCCCGAAGAAGTTACGTCAATAGGATAATCGAAATTGCTGAACGTAGAAATCTTGACTTTCAGCTGGAAGTCGAAGGGGCCGGTTCCAGTGACGGACGTGAATTACAAACTAGCCCCTACCCATTTAATTGGTGTTTCGTCGGCGCTCCCGAACAAAATGCACACACGCCGAATGAAAAGGTTCACAAACATGATATCAAATCGATGATTGAACTTTACAGTTGGTTAATGAAAGACCTTTAGATACTCCACAAGCGATTATATAGTCGCAATAAATTTTTTCTTATGAAAGATAAAAAAACATCCCGGCGTGAATTCATTAAGACTTCTATTGCTGGCGCCAGTCTTTCAATCCTGCCGTCCGAAGTGCTGTTCGGAAGTGGTGCTGAACCAAAAGTCAGGTTGGGATTTATTGGTGTTGGGTTGCGTGGGCAAGGACACTTGGATCTCGCGTTGAGAAGAAGTGACGTTGATGTGGTTGCGATATGTGACGTTGACCAAAGGATGATCGATTCGAGCAAAGAGCTGATTAAAAAATCGGGGAAGCCAATGCCACAAATCATCATTGATGGCCCTCAAGGTTATAAAAAGCTTTTGGAAAATAAGAATTGTGATGCCGTGATTATAGCGACTCCCTGGGAATGGCACACCGTAATGTGCATCGATGCAATGAAGGCGAAGAAATACGTCGGGTGCGAGGTGATCACGGGCATGACGATAGAAGAATGCTGGCAGCTCGTCCACACGTCGGAGGAAACCGGTATGCCATTGATGATGCTGGAAAATGTCTGTTATCGACGTGATGTGATGGCAGTCTTGAACATGGTTAGAAAAAATCTGTTTGGTGAGATCATCCATCTCCAGGGAGGTTATCAGCACGACCTGCGGGCCGTTAAATTTAATGACGGCGAGCAGGCTTACGGAGGTGGTGTCGAATTTGGGGAGAACGCATTTTCTGAAGCGCATTGGCGAACACTGCATTCCGTGAACAGGGATGGAGATCTTTATCCAACACATGGTATCGGTCCCGTTGCAATGATGATTGACATTAACCGTGGAAATCGGTTTACGGACCTTGTCTCGTTTTCATCAAAGGCAAGAGGCCTTCACAACTATGTAGTGAAAAATGGTGGCGAAGCACACGCAAATGCCAAAGTAAATTTCAAGCTTGGTGACGTGGTGACGACGATGATAAAATGTTCTAAAGGTGAAACAATTCTTCTTCAGCACGACACAAATCTCCCAAGACCATACTCATTGGGATTCCGTGTTCAGGGTACCAACGGAATTTGGATGGATGTTAACAACTCGATTTACATTGAAGGAAAAAGTAAGAAGGCGCATGAGTGGGAAAGCGCAGATAGCTGGTTAGAAACCCACGATCATCCACTTTGGAAAAAATATGGAAGCGACGCAGCCGGCGCCGGACATGGCGGGATGGATTGGTTTGTGCTGAATGCCTTCGTAGAGTCAGTGAAGCGAAAGACCAACACGCCGCAGGACGTTTATGATGCCGTTACCTGGAGTGCCATTACCCCATTATCGGAAACGTCAATCAGAATGGGCGGAGAAAATGTCGATTTCCCTGACTTCACGCAGGGTCAGTGGATGTACAGAAAAAATGAATTTGCAATTAACGACGGGTTCTGACTTGAAACTTGCGGCTTGCAGCTTTCTAAAGGATTCTGCTATTTTTGCACTCCCCTGAATTTTGGATGGGTATGCGGATCAAGGACCTCGAGTTTGAAAAGTTTATTGGCAAATCAACAGTGCAACGCAAGGTTAAAGCACTTGCAGAACAGATCAATGATGATTATCGGGATAGATCTCCTGTATTCCTGCCGATCCTAAACGGGGCCTTTATGTTTGCTTCTGACCTCATGAAGACGGTAAGCTTACCATGCAAAGTTTCGTTCGTTAAGGTTTCCTCATACGCCGGCATGGCAAGTACTGGTCAGCTAAAAACACTTGTTGGCCTGGATGAAAGTCTTTTTAACCAGGACGTTATCATTATTGAAGATATTGTTGATACTGGATTAACGTTGCAAAAGATCGTTGTTGAATTAAAAAGTCTCGGAACAAAATCAGTTGAAGTCATTTCATTACTTCGCAAAGATGCGGCACGTGAAAAAAAAATCGCCGTAAAGTACGTGGGGTTCGAGATCGCAAATGAGTTTGTCCTTGGATATGGACTCGATTATGACGGATATGGTCGCAACCTGACGGATATCTATCAGATGAAGGCCTAATTTGCTTAAGCGTCATTTATATTAAACTTCATTCGTTATCTTACCGCATTCGTTATCTTAGCCAGGTAAACCCAACAAACCTACAACTCAAAAACTTGTCACCTTCATGATCAATATCATTCTCTTTGGCCCTCCTGGAGCGGGCAAAGGCACTCAAAGTGCCAAAATAATCGAGAAGTATTCTTTAATTCATATTTCAACAGGAGATCTTTTCAGAAAACATCTTAAGGAAGGAACAGCTTTGGGAAAGCTCGCTCAGGATTATATGACGAAAGGCAATCTCGTTCCTGATAAGTTGGTGATCGATATGGTGGAGGATAAGATCAATAGCAGCACCAATATCAGCGGGACAATTTTTGACGGCTTCCCACGAACCATTCCGCAGGCGGAGGCACTTGACAATTTGCTGGAATCGATAAAGTCACCGATAAAGGTTTTGATTGAGCTGGTGGTCCCAGAAGACGAATTGATGAAACGGCTTGCAGAACGCGCGATAAAAGAAAATCGGCCTGATGATGCCAAGCCGGAGGTAACGGCCCATAGAATAGCGCTCTACAAGGGAGAGACCGTATCTGTTGCCGAGTATTACAAACAGCATGGTAAGTATGCTTCCGTCGTCGGAGTTGGCGAGATAGAGAATATTTTCAGCAATCTTTGCCGCGAGATAGATAAGAGCCTGCTGATGTAGTTATTTCTCCAAAATAAAGAAACCGTGTCCTCGCCTAATTTTATTGACTATATAAAGTTTTGTTCCCGTTCTGGTCATGGGGGAGCTGGATACCTACACTTCCATCGCGAAAAATTCATCCAGCACGGCGGCCCGGACGGTGGAGATGGAGGCCAGGGAGGTCACGTTATCTTAAAAGGAAATAGTCAGTTGTGGACTTTGCTCCATCTGAAATATAGAAAACACGTAATAGCAACTTCCGGCAACCGCGGAGAAGAGCAGGATCGCACAGGCGCAAGCGGAAAAGATGAGATTCTCGAAGTCCCGCTTGGAACCATTGCGCGGCGCGCCGATAACGAGGAGCTTTTATTCGAGATCACCGAAGAGGGAAAAGAATATATTCTTACGCCGGGCGGACGTGGTGGAAAAGGGAATGCCTTTTTTTCAACACCAACCAATCAGGCGCCTCAACATGCGCAACCCGGAGAGGCAGGCAAAGAAGAATGGATCATCCTGGAACTTAAGCTTTTGGCTGATGTCGGCCTGGTCGGTTTTCCAAATGCCGGTAAGTCAACGTTACTCTCCGTTGTCTCTGCCGCCAAGCCGAAGATCGGAGATTATCCGTTCACAACTCTTACCCCCAATCTTGGTGTTGTTTCGTATCGTGAGGATCGCTCTTTTGTAATGGCCGATATACCGGGTATCATCGAAGGCGCTGCCGAAGGAAAAGGCCTGGGTATACGATTTTTACGACATATCGAGCGCAACGCCTTGCTCCTTTTCCTCATACCCGCGGATTCGCCGGATATTAAAACAGAATACGCTGTTCTACTTAACGAGCTCACCAAATACAATCCGGAACTTCTTGACAAGAAGCGGATTTTGGCCATCTCGAAATCCGACCTACTTGACGAAGAACTCAAAGAGGCAGTCGCGCTCGACCTTCCGGCGGATTTGTCCGCTGTATTCATTTCAGCTGCTACAAACAAAGGTCTAACGGAACTGAAGGACCTCATCTGGAAAAGCCTGCATTAACGAAAGCATGGGCAGTCGAGGTGTCAGTTTGGCACAGTAATCCCCTTTGGCAAAATTGTTGACATCTCGCGGTAGTTCGATACCCGTCCTTCACGACGGCATCGCTATGCTATAAACCGAACTAAAATGAATCAAAACGAAGAAATTGTTTCTGAAAACAACGAGACATCAGAAAATATGGCAGCATCTGAGGAAAAAGGAAGCGGCATCGAGGATGGAACCCAGCTGGCGGAAATAGCCAAATTACAGAGCGAAGTGGGTGAACAAAAAGATAAGTTTATCAGACTCTACTCCGAATTCGAAAACTTCAGGAGACGAACTGCTAAAGAAAAGATTGAGATGATTCAATCTGCAAACGAGTCTCTTTTGAAAACGCTTCTGCCGGTCGCCGATGATTTCGAGAGGGCAACGAAGGCATTTAAAGACAAAGATGTAAAAGAGCTGGAGGGCTTTCTGCTCATCTATAACAAATTCAAAAAAACACTCGATCAGGCTGGGGTTAAGGTAATGGAGCTGAAGTCCGGTTCATATTTTAATGCGGATTTGCATGAGGCCATTACGCAAATACCTGTGTCAGATGACTCGCTTGTTGGGAAGGTTGTGGACGTAGTGGAAAACGGCTATCTCCTGAATGAGAAAGTAATTCGCCACGCCAAAGTTGTAATCGGTAACAAATAACATCCTCGTTCAACTGCATAGTTCATGTCAACAAAAAGAGATTATTACGAAATACTGGGCGTAGCTAAAACTGCCACTCCGGAAGAAGTGAAGAAGGCGTACCGGAAGGTAGCTATCCAGTTTCACCCGGATAAAAATCCAGACAATAAGGAGGCCGAAGAAAAGTTTAAGGAAGCGGCTGAAGCGTACGAAATATTAAGTAATCCCGAAAAGCGCGCCAAGTTCGATCGCTTTGGACATGCGCGGAGCGGGGCTGGTGGCGGCGGTGGCGGCCAGGAGATGAACATGGACGACATCTTCAGCCAGTTCGGCGACATCTTTGGTGGAAACGGAAGTCCTTTCGAAAGCTTTTTTGGGGGCAGCTCCCGGGGTGGGGGCAGACGTCAGCGGAAGGGATCCAACCTTCGGATCAAGCTCAAGCTATCTCTAGACGAGATTGCCAATGGCGTAGAAAAGAAGATCAAGGTCAACCGGCTTACTCGCGCCGAAGGCGTCACTTTTCAAAATTGCAACACCTGCCAGGGCTCTGGGCAGGTACGGAAGGTAGTTAACACGATGCTTGGTCAGATGGTTTCGTCCAGCACCTGTCCCACCTGTGACGGCGCAGGTCAGGTCATTGAGAAGCGGCCGAATGGTGTCGACAGCTCGGGCCTCGTATCAAAAGAGGAGATTATCAGTGTTAAAATTCCCGCCGGCGTTGCCGATGGAATGCAACTCTCCATGTCTGGAAAGGGTAATGAAGCCCCAGGCGGTGTTGCCGGAGATCTTCTCATTCTAATTGAAGAGCAGGAAGATCGCTTCCTGAAGCGCGATGGCAACAACCTTGTCTTTGAACTTTATATCACCTTTGTTGATGCAGTCATCGGAACTTCGTTGGAAGTGCCGTCCGTGAATGGGAAGGTGAAAATTAAGATTGAGCCGGGAACTCAAAGCGGCAAAGTATTGCGGCTGCGGGGCAAAGGATTAAAGGATGTAAATGGATATGAGGTGGGAGATCAATTGATATATGTGAATGTGTGGACGCCCAAGAAACTTACGAGCGACGAAAGGGCGAAATTGGAAAGCCTAAGAGATTCCCCTAATTTTGAGCCGCATCCGGACGTAAACGAAAAAGGTTTTTTCGAACGAATGAAGGAGTATTTCAACTAAAATAGGCTACAAACTATTTTAGCTGGGCCCCGTTTAACTAAAGATTAGACGGGGCTTTTTTACGATTTGATGTTAAAACATACACTACACAACCTTGTGGGCCCTTGCTCGTAAATATTCGTCATGCAGAGAAAGATTTGGTTAACGGGGTGGGCAGTGGCGATCGCGGGATTGGCATATGGGCAAATAAGGAAGCAATTTACGGTTGAGGACGTTCCCTACTGTGAAAATATCCGGCTTTCGGTAAAAGCTAACAGCGGTAACTGTTATATCAAACCAAGTCAGGATCCTGAAATTCTAAACGTTTTTAGCAATCAGACCGAAACTGCATACGCGCATAACTTCCGAAAGGAAGTAAAAGGCAAAACCTGTGAAGTCGTTCTCAATCTTGAGGAAGTGCAGGCTGAGGGTCTGAGCCAGACTATTTCGACACGGTTTTTTGGTCCAAAAGACAAGTCCGCGAGCGACAAGCTTTGGAAAATGTATCTCACAAATGCCAAACCCTATTTCCTGGAGCTAACCTATGGCGTAGGCAATGCAAACATCGATCTTTCCGGTCTCGCGGTTAAAACAGTAAAAATCAACGCCGGCAGCGCCGATGTTAATGTCGGGTACTACTCTTCGGTGGAAAATCAAATTGACATGGACACGTTCTTTGTGAAGGTCGATCTTGGATCCGTCGATGTGAAGAATTTGAATCTCTCGAGGGCCCGTTGCGTGATGGCCGACGTTGGCTTTGGTAATATGACCCTTGATTTCAGTAAGCACCCGCTGGTTAGCAATCGCGTAAAAGGCAGCGTTGGTGCTGGAAATCTGACCATCATACTTCCGCAAGGAAATACGCCAGTACTCGTAAAAATCCAGGATTCGTGGCTATGCAGTGTTAAAGTCCCCTCCCGTTTAAAGAAGATTGGCGAAAATACCTTTGCCAATAGCGCTTACTCCCCTGGGGCAAAGAACGCGCTCATCTTTGATCTTGATGTTTCCATGGGGAACATTGTTTTCAAAGACGAGCGGTCAGATTAAATTAGTCTTCCTTCTTATCGTCTGTAATTCCTTCCTATCTTTTGACACTAATATTGTCAAATACTGAACCTGTGGAAGCCTTATCAGTCCGGAACGTTAACAAGCGCTATACAAATCATGTTGCCTTGGATGATGTCAGTCTGACGATTCCAAATCAAAGCATCTTCGGTCTGTTAGGTCCCAATGGCGCAGGAAAAACAACCCTCATTCGAATTATAAATCAGATCATCAACGCCGATAGTGGTCAGATCGACATTTTTGGCGAGCGGCTCCAGCAAAAGCATATTGGTACGATCGGATATTTGCCAGAAGAACGGGGCTTATATAAGAAGCTTAAGGTGGGAGAACAACTCATTTACCTCGCCCAACTTAAAGGTCTTAGCCGCAAAATGGCTGTTGAGAAAAGTAAGGCGTGGGTCAAAAAATTTGAAGTAACTGATTGGTGGAATAAAAAGGTTGAAGACCTGTCAAAAGGGATGGCCCAGAAAGTGCAATTCATTAGCACGGTAATGCATGAGCCGCGGTTGATCATTCTGGACGAGCCGTTCTCTGGTTTTGACCCCGTCAATGCGCAACTTATTACAAAGGAGATCCTTGAATTAAAGTCTCGCGGATGCACCATTATTTTTTCAACGCACCGGATGGAAACTGTTGAAGACCTCTGCGACCACATTGCATTAATTAATAAATCGAAAAAAATATTAGAAGGTTCGAAAAAGCAGGTTAAGGAATCCTACCGTACAAATACTTATTGGGTGGAGCACACGGGGGCCTTCAGCTTTTTAAATGATCACTACGAAATACTCGAGCAGCGCAGCCTTGAAGATCAGCAATATCGATCTGTCGTTAGGGTAAAAGGAAGTCAAATACCGAATCAGCTGATCAGGGAGCTAACTGAAATTACCGAAGTGCGCAGCTTTGTCGAAAAAATTCCCACTATGAGTGAGATCTTTATAGGTTTGGTGAAAGGAGGAAGCGATGAATAAGATATGGTTAATTATCCAGCGGGAATTTCTTAACCGCGTTCAGAAAAAATCATTTCTGATAGCAACCATTCTTATTCCATTGATCTTTCCCGTGATCATGGCCATCCTTGTTTATGTTGCTGTGGAGCAAAAAAAGAATGCTTCAAAAGAAACCGTTTATTACGTCGATGAGAGTGGATATTTTATTCCTGATACATCCCGGTACGTTTTCAAAAAATTTGATGGCCCGCTCACCGATGCGAAAAAAGCTTTTCAGCATGACGAGAACTACGGACTTCTGTACATTCCAAAATTTGATATATCCGATCCAAAAGGTATTTCATTGTACACGAAAGTAAATCCCGGACCAAACGAGATCCGGGATCTGGAAAATTTACTGGAGAACAGAATCAAAGAACTTAAGATGCAAAAGTTCAGGATCGATCAGCGGTTGCTCGATAGCCTTAAGACAGACGTATCCATTCAAACAGTTAACCTGTCCGATGGCCAGGAAAAGAATTCCGATTCGAGCGTGTTGTTTGGTGTGGGGATGGCCTGTGGTATTTTAATGTACATGTTCATCTTCATTTATGGCGCTCAGATTATGCAGGGCATCATAGAGGAAAAAACAAGCAAGGTTGTGGAGGTTATTGTCTCTTCGGTAAGGCCCTTTCAACTAATGATGGGCAAGATCATTGGCCTTGCTTCTGTAGGCTTGCTTCAGTTTCTTATCTGGATCATCCTTGTTACAACATTATCTTCTGTCGTGTTGGGTGCGTTCGGACTTGACGCTCCGCAGCAACAGATGGCGAACGAATTGGGTGCGCAGGGAGCAATGATGCAAGATCAGGGTGCTATGAAGATTCTTAACGTCATTGGTGATATTCCTTTCGGGTTTGTCATTTTTAATTTTCTTTTCTATTTCCTCGGAGGTTATCTGCTGTATGGCGCGTTGTTTGCCGCCGTCGGTTCTGCTGTGGACAGCCCTGCCGAAGCGCAGCAGTTCATGTTTCCCATTACGATTCCCCTGCTGATCGCTTACTTCGGTTTGTTCACGTTCATTCTTGACGATCCGAACGGAACCATAAGCATCTGGTTATCTATCATACCGTTCACATCGCCTATTGCCATGATGGGTCGAATTGCTTTTGGTGTGCCCTGGTGGCAGCTCGCGCTTTCCATGGTTTTACTAGTCGCGGGTTTCATGTTTACCACATGGGTCGCTGCCCGTATTTACCGCGTCGGAATTCTGATGCACGGGACCAAGATCAACTACAAGGTGATGGCGAAGTGGTTTATGATGAAGGGTTAGTATACCCCTGAAATAAAAAACCCGATCCTCTCCAACGGGTTTTTTATTTACCTTGTTCTTTACAATGAGCATGAAGGGCGTTATACCACCCAACGATTTTTACCAGAACAATTCGAATCTGAAATGGGTTGTCTTAGTTGCCTCGGTGATTATCAGCATTGGCTCGATATACTACACCAACATTCTTGTAGATCAGTTAAAGGAGCGTGAACGTCAGCAGGTTCAACTCTATGCCAAGGCAATAGAATATACGGCCAATGGTGACGATACCTTTGCCGACGTAAACTTCATTGCACAGGAAATTCTATTTCAGAACAATTCTATACCAATCATCCTGGTTGGCGAGAATGGGAACGTAATGACCTCCAGAAATGTGGAATTTGAGTTAGCCTGGTCTGAGAAACAAAAAAGCGACTACCTCAAAAATGAGATGAAGCTCATGGCGAAAGTCTATGAGCCTATAAAGGTGACCTTGAGTGATCCACAGACAGGCGAGATTTTCGGGACGCAATTCGTTTATTATAAAAACTCGTTCCTGTTGAAGCAGCTAATCTCCTATCCGTACATTCAACTCTCTGTCATTGCTATTTTCGGCTTCATAGCATACCTGGCCTTCAACTATTCAAAGGCTGCGGAACAGAATAGCGTTTGGGTGGGATTGGCCAAAGAAACGGCCCATCAACTAGGCACACCGTTGTCTTCACTGATGGCGTGGGTTGAAGTGATCCGAGATGATCCGGACATGAAACAAAAAGGTGTTGTCGAGGAGCTTGAAAAAGACATACAGAAGTTACGCATTGTAACAGAACGGTTCTCAAGCATTGGCTCTATTCCAACCTTAAAAAAGGAGAATGTTGTCACACTAATAAATAATGTGGTGACCTATTTGCGGCCGCGTGTTTCGTCGCGGGTGCGGATGGAGGTTTCTGCGCTATCAGAAAATATCCCGGCGAATGTGCACGCTCCACTTTTCGAGTGGGTAATTGAAAATCTTTCAAAGAACGCGGTCGATGCGATGGGTAACATGGGAACGATCTCTATTAAAATTCTGCGTGGTAATGAAGGAAAGATCTTTATCGATATTTCCGATACTGGCAAGGGGATCCCGCGCTCAAAAATTGAACAGGTTTTCAAAGCAGGTTTTACCACAAAAAAGCGAGGATGGGGGCTTGGACTTACGCTGGCGAAAAGAATCATTGAGACGTATCACAACGGGAAGATTTTCGTAAAATCTTCGGAAGAGAACCAGGGTACGACGTTTAGAATCATCTTAAATGCAGCTTAAGCCGGGCTTCTTTTTTACCTGTTTAGATTGGTCGCGGCAACGTCTTTTTTTCCCGCGTTAATGATCAATAATTTCGTGATCCCATCCTTTGTACTTCGTCCATTATCGGCTACTTTTGCGCTCGAATTCCCAGCGTACAATTCTCAAACCAGACACAAATGGCAAACATTGGTAGGATCACTCAAGTAATCGGTCCTGTAGTGGACGTAGCTTTCGATGGCGAAGGTGTAAAACTTCCTAATATCCTTGATTCTCTTCTAGTTACAAAAGGTGATGGCACCAAAGTCGTGTTAGAGTGCCAACAGCACCTTGGCGAGGACCGCGTGCGTACCATTTCAATGGAGGGTACCGAAGGACTTGTGCGGGGAATGAAAGTTACTGACACTGGTTCTCCCATCCAGATGACAGTTGGTGAGGACATAAAAGGACGCCTTTTTAATGTTGTTGGCGATGCGATTGATGGTATTCGTCAGCCAAAGGGAACGTCGACCCTTCCTATTCACCGCCAGGCACCATTATTCGAGGACCTATCCACGTCAACGGAAGTGCTCTTTACTGGAATCAAGGTAATCGACCTTATTGAACCTTACGCAAAAGGAGGAAAAATTGGTTTGTTCGGAGGTGCCGGTGTTGGAAAGACGGTATTAATACAGGAATTGATCAACAACATTGCGAAAGCGTACTCAGGGCTATCAGTATTCGCCGGTGTTGGTGAAAGAACCCGTGAAGGAAATGATTTGCTGAGAGAAATGATCGAAGCTGGTATCGTGAATTATGGTGAGGAATTCATGAAATCACTGCACGCCGGCGGATGGGATTTATCAAAGGTTGATGAAGAAAAGTTAAAAGACTCAAAGGCAACTTTTGTTTTTGGACAAATGAATGAGCCTCCTGGAGCACGTGCGCGTGTTGCCCTTTCCGGACTCACCGTGGCGGAATATTTTCGTGATGGCGATGGAACAGGCAAAGGTCGCGACATTCTCTTTTTCGTTGACAATATCTTCCGTTTTACACAAGCGGGTTCTGAAGTTTCGGCTCTTCTGGGACGAATGCCTTCGGCCGTGGGATATCAGCCAACGCTGGCTACTGAAATGGGTGCCATGCAGGAACGGATCACGTCTACAAAGAATGGTTCAATCACGTCGGTCCAGGCTGTTTACGTTCCAGCGGATGACTTGACGGATCCTGCGCCTGCAACAACATTCGCCCATTTGGACGCAACAACTGTGTTGTCGCGTAAGATTTCGGAGCTCGGTATTTACCCTGCAGTGGATCCTCTTGACTCCACATCGCGAATCCTAAGGCCAGAAATTGTTGGCGAGGAACATTATGATTGCGCCCAGCGCGTAAAAAACATCCTTCAGCGCTATAAAGAATTACAAGATATCATCGCCATCCTTGGAATGGACGAGCTCTCGGATGAGGATAAGCAGATCGTGCACCGCGCCAGAAGGGTTCAACGTTTCCTTTCACAACCTTTCCACGTGGCAGAAGCATTTACAGGCTTGAAAGGTGTACTGGTTGATATTAAGGATACGATCAAGGGATTCAATGGCATCATGGATGGAGAATATGATCACCTTCCTGAAATGTCTTTTAACCTGGTAGGCAGCATTGAAGCGGCGGTAGAGAAGGGTGAGAGAATGATGGCAGAAGCAAGAAAATAATTTAAAAACTAAAGCTTTACGGCGTTCTAAACACTTACGATTTACATGCATCTGGAAATATTGACACCGGAAAAGAAAGTATTTGAGGGAGAAGTGACGATCGTTACTTTTCCTGGTGCCGATGGTTCGTTTCAGGTGATGGATCATCACGCTCCATTGATAAGTTTGCTGAAACAAGGCTTAGTAGAATACAAGGGAAGAGAAGGAACGCAAAACCTCGAAATAACCGGGGGTGTAGTGGAGGTTCTTAAAAATAATGTCATCCTCCTTGCGACCGGTCTAATGGCGTAAGATTTTAGTTACAGTTAATCCAGGGACCTCTTCAGGTCCCTTTTTTTATGTCCTCTATTCCAAGTATGTTATCTTGACCTCGGAAAAAAGATGCAATTCCCCCTAAAATCATTTGTAGTTCTTTACGAAGATAATCACTTGCTGGTGGTCAACAAGTCGGCTGGCGTTCTCGTACAGGGAGATGCAACTGGCGATGTGCCGTTAGTGGACGAATGCAAGTCTTACATAAAGGCAAAATATCAAAAGCCTGGCGAAGTTTTTTTGGGTGTGGTTCACCGTTTAGACCGCCCGGTCAGCGGTGTTGTAGTGTTAGCGCGCACATCGAAGGCGCTCGAAAGGATGAATGAGCTTTTTCGTGAGCGGGAGACGCACAAAACGTATCTCGCCATTGTGAAACACAAGCCGTCAGAGCCCGACGGAACACTTGTTCATTGGTTGATAAAAGATGAGAGCAAAAATAAAACTACCGCATACCGGAAGGAAACACCTGGCGCCCTGAAATCAGAATTAGATTACAGCATACTTGCTTCTGCCAACGGTCACTGGCTATTACGGATAAACCCGTTAACGGGCAGGTCTCACCAGATCCGTGTTCAGTTAGCGTCAATGGGTTGCGTCATTCGTGGTGATCTTAAATACGGCGACGATCAGGCTACTGGGGATGGCAGCATTCACCTCCACGCCCGCCGCATTTCATTTATTCATCCGGTTAAGAAAGAAACTGTCACGTTCGAAGCGCCTTTGCCTGAAACGGGCATGTGGAAATACTTTACAAAATTTGACGAATTGTAAAAATGTCAACGGGATCCTGGATCGATAAACTGAAACAACGATGGAATCTTGGAAGTCCGTTCCAGGTGTTCATAGTCCTTGTAGTGTTTGCGTGCACCGGCTTTACTGTTCTTTTTTTAAAGAAGCCCATACTGCACTTCCTCGCGGGAAGAAATGAAAACACCACCACCGCCTCCGTCCTATATTATATATTCATTCTACCGCTTTACAACTTGTTGCTACTTGGTTATGGTTTCATTTTTGGGCAATTCAACTTCTTCTGGGAATTTGAAAAGAAAACATTTAACCGGATTTTCAGGCGTAGAAAAAAAGGACCCTAGCAACTGGCTTTAAGACAACATTTAAAAATCACCTAACCTTTATAGTTATCATTCTTGTCTGGAAGGTAGGAACGCCGTTCACTTTCGTGGGGGTCCATCTGTCCATCGTTTTTAATGTTTGAATCAACTCCTGTTCATAGCCAACGTTAGAAAATGGCGTGAAGCTTTTCATAAAACCATCTTTGTCTATTAGAACCTCGACTCTGACAATGCCAGGCGCAATAGGTCCTCTCAATATTATCTTCTCCTTTATCTGACGATACAACCGATCGTTTCCTCCCGGGTAAGTCGCCATTTCCCAGCTATACGTTTGTTTACTGAAGCATCGCATTGTCTGAAACGCTTCAGCTTTCAGAAAAGCCGGTACATTTTCAACGCGACAGTATGGAGTATCTTTGTATAATTCTGGATCACTTATTATCGAAAACATTTTTCCTCCGAGAAATCTCCCCTCTTTGTACCTTTCAATGTTGGTTGTCATCTTGCGCGATGGGATAGCTTTCGTCCATTGACCACTCTTCCTCCCATTTAGGACTTCGCCGGAAACCAAAATAACTTTAGCTGGCGGTTCAAAACCAAACCATTCTCCATTTCCCGCTTCGACCAACTGCTTACCCTGTTCGTTCCAGAACTCTTTAATAAAAATTTCTTCATCTTGAAATTCGAATACCTGTCGCCTTGTGCCGTCCTCATAGAAATACTCCCATAGTCCATCTTTTTTGTCGTTTGCATAACTGCCGAATTCGGCGATTTGACCATTTGGAAAGTAGATCGCGAACCTTCCTTCCTTTTTTCCCTGTCGATAAGTTCCTTCAACCGCCGTCGTACTATCATGTACATAATAGTCGATAAAGGCATCTTTGAAAGTGCCCAGGGCGGAATCAACGCGCGTAATTCTGAAAATTTCCGCACAAATCGGATTCACCATTTCCCATCTGCCATTAAAATAAAATACCATGGTGTCCGAATTGAGCTTTCTGCTTACCTGAGAAATGGTCTCCGGACTTTGCTGGAAAAAAATCGAATCCCTCGTTTGGGAATAAACGCTTTCAATAGACAGAATAAAAAATATCAATTTTAACAGTCTCATCCCGCTAACTGGGTTGTTATTAATCCCCAAAATAGCGCTTTAACTATCAGCATCAATGTAGTTCGGCGGGTTGAACCAGCTCAAGCCGTGCGTAACGACCGCTGCTCTTTTAGGTTCTGCTGTGCATCGTTTATTTCAAGAAAGGTTCTCCACCACAGCAAATTGTTGCTTCCACATATCATAGTACTTCTGTTTGTTGTTAAGAAGTTCATCGTGACGGCCTTCTTCCGCGACAACTCCATTGTGCAGTACAACGATTTTGTCCGCACGAAATATTGTGCTGATCCTATGTGCTACAATGATCACCGTCTTCTTTCGCATTCGCATAACTTCGATCATTCGATGAACATATTGTTCAGCGCCTGTATCAAGGGCTGAGGTCGCCTCATCCAGTATCAGCAATTCCGGGTTAGTGTACAACGCGCGGGCTATTGCGATGCGTTGCCTCTGACCACCGGATAACGTGGAGCCATTTTCACCGACGCTTGTGTGAAATCCCTGCGGGAGGTTTTCAATGAATTCCAAAATGTTCAACGCTGAACAAATACTCATGATGCGTCCGAAATCCGGCTCAACAACTCCAAGCGCAATGTTTTCAATAATGTTTCCCGAAAATAGATCGATCTTCTGCGGAACAATGCTGATGCATTTTCGCAAGGACGCATGCTCGATATATTTAACGTCGCACTTGCCGATCAGGACATGACCGCGCTGTATCGGATAAATATTTTGTAGGATAGATATCAGCGTGGATTTACCGCTGCCGCTTTCACCAACGATCGCACAAGTTTTTCCCACGGGTATATGTAAATTGAAATTTGCAAAGACGGTTACGGCTGCTCCGTATGTAAAATGAACATTTCGAAACATAATGTCTCCCATCGCTTCCGGCGTCAACGTGATCTTATCGTTTGACGATTCTTGCTCAAGATCCATAATTTCAAAAAGCCTGTCGGCTGCGATAACGGCATTTTGCACTACTTTATTCATGCCGATCAGCATGCCTGCCGGCCCGGTGAAATATGCAATCAATGCATAAAAAGACAGTAGTTCACCTGGAGTGATAGCATTTTGTAAGACAAATCCCGCACCGACCCAAAGGAGAATGATAGTAAAAAGCCTTGCAATAAATTCTGCTCCACCGCCAGTGAGGATGCTATTCATTCCCGATTTCTGCACTGATCCGAGAAGCGCAATGAAACTGGTTTCCGTTTTTCGATCAGCATAGTTTTCAACTGCAAAACTCTTTATGGTGCCCACTGCACTTAGGGACTCAACGAGTTGCGCTTCAAGATCAGCGGCGTTTTCCATCAGCTTGCGTTCAACTTTCTTATTGACACGGTTTGCAACCCAATAAATAATAACATAAAACGGTATGACCAGTAGGATTATAAGTGCCAGCTTCCAATAATACGTGAACATTAAGGCAAATGATAAAATGATAATGAAAATGTTCACGGCCACAGCGATGGCAGCATCGTTGATAAATATTCTGATTTTCATTGCATCACTAACTCTGGACGTGATCTCTCCGATGCGCATCGAATCAAAGAAAGCCTGAGGTAGTCGTAGAACGTGTTTATAGTAACCGAGAATAAGTTGTGCATCGATTTGTTGCCCGGTTTGTAACATCATTGCACCTTTGGTGATGCCGATGAATGTTTGCACGATCAACAGCGCAATCATTACCATGCTCATCAGGTTCAGCAAATTTGAATTGCCTTCTACCAGCACGTAGTCAACGATCTTTTGTACGTAGATAGAGGTAGAGAGTCCGATGAGCGTAAAGATCGCCGCACCGGTCAGTGCCTGCGCCATCAAACTCTTTTGAGGGCTTACCAGTTGCCAAAAGCGTTGCCAGTTTGGCACCTTGTGATTACCAGTTTGAAAGGCTTTCCCGGGCTGAAGGATAACCATCACACCCGTCCACACCTTCAAAAAATCATCATGTGTGTAATGATGAATATGTCCGTCCGCCGGGTCCATTACCTCGATGAGGTTATTGGAAGCGCCATAAATAACAATGTAGTGGTGCAGGCCATTCACCG
This sequence comes from Chryseolinea sp., assembly GCA_037720155.1. Classification (GTDB taxonomy): domain Bacteria; phylum Bacteroidota; class Bacteroidia; order Cytophagales; family Cyclobacteriaceae; genus Chryseolinea. The sequence goes on from JBBJMI010000004.1 coordinate 471,110, forward strand.
GCATGATATGGGCGATGGCTGGCTTGGGTACATTGAAAAGGCTGTGAAGATCGCCGCGCACTCCTTTCGCCTCAAATCCCAGCTTCGATAATGCTTCAAGCAGTCCCATAACACTAGTGCCTTTGCGGTCAGTGGAAGCCAGCTGCCTGATACGCGATACCGGAAGCATTAATTTGTAATACGCAGAGATTGAGGCGATGCACGCGGCACCACAGTCCGTCATATCATGTTGCTTGACTTTAATAGACATCGGGAAATAATTAAAGGTTAGGATTCATCCAATCGTCCATCTCATCATACAACAGTTGCCAGAGGCTTCTTCGGGCTACCATGAATCTTGCCTGAACCGTCATACCTTTTTTAAGATATCCACGGTATCCATTTATGAGCTCGAGATGATCCTGTTGCAAGAAACAGGTCACCATAAACAGCGGTTGGCCATCTGAAATCATGACATCATCAGCGATTTGTTTTACCCTGCCGTGAAGCAGGCCCCATTGATTGTAGTTGAATGCCATCACCTGAATTCTTACGTCCATATCCTTTCGCAATAGCCCAATGTCGTTGGGGGGCACGTATATCTCTGCTATAAGCGAGGTGTCTGGAGAAATGTAGCCCAGTTCCTGACTTGAAAACACATAACTTCCCGGATACACGCCCGGGACTTGCTGAACAGATCCGGAAATGGGTGCGATAATGTGCAATGCTTTTTGTTGAACGATCTGCTGATTTAAGTCGTTTTGATAACCTGACAGTTGTTGTTTATAATCGTCCGTTTGTCTTTCCCATTCCGTCATTTGGGCCTGGACGACGGCTGTTACATCATCTGCCGCTTTATGCCATTCGAAGTCCATGTTCTCCATTTCTACTGCTGCAATTACACCGCCATCGAATAAGGTTTGTGCGCGTTGACGATCAATTTCAATTTTCTTCAGCCGCGCTGCCTTCTCGTTCAGCCGCCGCATGTAATCTAGCAACACTTGTTTGTACAACGACGTTGACAGACTCTCTGATATCCGAAACATGCGTGATGCACCCGTTCCCGAATTAATAAGTATGTTGAGGTCCTTTATCATTTGTTGCATTTCCAATATCCTTCCTTCAAAATATTTTATCCGCTCGGTGGTTTCATGTGAATGCAATTCAAACAAGATCTCGCCCTTTTTCACCAGCAAGTTTTCTTTGGCGTAAACCTTATTGATAAAACCTGTCGCGGTAGCCTTTAGTATGATTGATTCCGCAGCGGGTTTAAGGGATCCGCTACAGTTTATGCTGACATCGATAAATAAAAAAGGCAACGCAGCAATTGCCGACAAAAGGCAAGCAACCAGTGTTGCGTATACGTGATACTTTCTTGAGTTTCTTTCCAGGAAACCGGCCATGGAGATGTCTGGAGTCATTTCAATTTTCAGAGTTAGTAAAGGGTACACCGACGTGGTGTACCCCTTATTGATACATTACTTTAATCCAGGCATAGTCTTGTAGGAATAGCGTGCTCCGTCAAGAAATGCACCGTAGAGCCGGATTGCTCGGCCTAATACGAAAGAGGGCCAGTACCACAATGACTCACCGCCTGTAATGGCGAGGGTCTCGTCGATGGTTAATTCCATTAAGTCACAATTGAATTTTTCTAGTTTCATGGTGTGTTGGTTTTTAGTTTATTAAAAGGTGATCAGTAATTGCACCACTGTTATGATACAATGATGGTCTGATGGTCCGTTACCACATGTAGCGTGGTCTGGACCTTCGCAGTCCGTCAGAAAAGCCTTCGCGAATGTCCTGAAAGTTTTCTATTGCCGAGAGCAATAATGCTAAGGTGAGCGCGGCAGGAAGAAACCCACCGCGAAGATCTCGCATTTCGATCTCTCCAAGTTCTTGGAGAGAGAGGATTTTGATATCTAACGATTTCATTTTTTATATTGTTATACACTCCAGAAATCTGTCTGGTGCAGTACCTTTGCAAAGTGTATTACAATATTAGTATCCAGGCGTGTCAGCTATTGAGACAACTATATTAGGTTTATAAGATGTTTTACAGTTCCACCTAAAATATCTTTCGCCTTCGCCATGTCAATAATTTCGATAGGCACAAATCTTATAACAATAATACCATCTTGTGCATAGCAGTACCTGCCTTTATCTTCATCAAAGGATACCGGCGCAACTAGATCTTCTCGCATGTATTCGATCAATCGGAAGAAAGTGCTTCTTGACACGCCAAGCCTACGTGACATATCGATCGCAGTACCAGGAGTTTTCCGCCTGATGAGGTGATCCAGCGAAAGTATTAAACGCCTTTTTTCCTCCAGTGACATGGCTAAAAGAATTTAATAAAAACCGTTAGTCAACTCTTTTTGTGTTCTTGCGTTTCGCGTAAAGCCAATATCCAAACCAAACGATCAAGGCTCCAAGCAAGAAAGGCCACGCATATCCGAACGCATATCCCAAAAAATATCCGGCATGGTAAAGGAAATTTTTGGCAAGGATGTAAGACAGAGTTGACATATCGAAAAATGTTAAGGTTAAGAAAAGCTAAGGGTGGAAAAGTAGTTTTATTAGCTTTAGCGATCAATATGGTTTTCCTGGCAAAAGGAAGACTGGGAGGAGTCAAGAGTCAGTCAAGAATCAAGAGTCAAGAGTCACTGTTGTCCGGGGAATCTTGAGTGAGTGTGTTGATGTTGGCATCCGAGTTAAAATTAAGGGATTTCATGCTATTTTGGATTTTGAACCCCTACGTTTCAAAAAGGAGGATCTGTTTAGAAGCTATCTCTCTCGAATATTTAATTACTGCCTTTTCCGGATTGAGCAAAAATTTGAATAAGTCTATATAGGTATTCAGGTGTAGGCGTATTAGGCCAGCGATGTTCGAAAAACCCCACTTCGATTTTCTCATCCTATCAATTTTCTCTTTCACGATTGCGATTAATAAATCAGCAATAAGGGAGCACCAGACTTGAATTTTGATAGCGTTTTCGTTGTCACCTAAAAAGTTGTGGAATTGAAAATTTTGCTTTACACGCTTAAAAAGTGATTCAATGTCCCAGCGGCGTTGGTAAATGCTGCTTATCGTCAAAGGACTAAATTCTAAATTGTTAGTGATAAAGGTGAACGTTCTATTTTTTGATTTATCGTGATAATTTATCATTCGCGCTTTCTGTATCGGCCTTTTGTCTTGTGTTTGCTGATGGCCTAAAATGATATTATGATCACTGATTACACCATTTTTATTATGGTATGCTGTCACTACTCTGTTTTCAGTAACCTCATAAACTGCCCTCTGGTTGATACGAGTCACCCAAGTGACTTTATCCTGTGTCCATTGATTCATAACAGTATAATTGACATAAGCTTTGTCCATAGCAATCACCGAACCGGCCGGAAGCTTCAGCATAGGCATAAACACGCGATCATTTTTTGCTGACTCACTTAAATACACGAACGCTGGAACCCGATCTTTGACACTCATCAGGGTATGGGCCTTTATTCCTCCTTTTCTCTTTCCATTTCTATAGTATCCTGCCGCTTTCATTACGTCGCTGAACAAAGAGATTGTGGTTGAATCGATTATAAACATTCTATCGTATAAGGAAACACTCTTTGGGCTGTCCGGTAAAAAGCCGTAATGGAATCTGAACAGTTCATGGAAAAGCGCTTCGAAAAACTCAGCGGAACGATTCTTATTAGCATCTGCCAGGGTGCTACGGCGAGGGGTATACCTGAGCCCCAAATGGTTTAGCCGACTCGAGCTAGCCTGTAGTCCCGTAATAAGTTCTCTCAATGAGGTGCATTGATGAAACCCGCAAAACAACATCGTGACCAGGTGGTCATAGGTTTTGAATTTCTTGTAATAACGGTCAGAATCAAACCTTTTGGACAGTCGATTAACTAGATGTCCCGGAATTAATTGTAATAATTGATTCAGTACCGGCTGTCCGGTAAAAAATGTACTTTTACTCATAGTCGTTTTTTTGTTGTGGAAAACTAAAAATAACTATGAGGGAGGTTTTACCTCCCTTTTTCTTTGGCTTTTATTCCGGGTTCCCCGGACAACAGTGAGTCAAGAGTCAAGAGTCAAGAGTCAAGAGTCAAGCTCGAGCCGAAGGTTTCAGACTACAAAGTGCAGGAACGGTCTGGTGCTTCAATTTTAAAAGGTGACGAAACTTTTTCGATGAAGCAGACCCTACCAGGAAGAGCAAGGCCGGTTGCGATGCAATGATCCTATTGAGTGCAACGCACGCAGCACTTCGTAGTCTGGGTTGCTTCGTCATGAGACTTCGTCTCGAAGCATTCCGTGCAATGACGGAACTTTCGGCTAGAGCCACTGACTCTTGACTCATGACTCTTGACTTAACTAATCATGACTCTTGACTAACTCCTGACTCTTTTGACTAGTCTTTAAATTCCGAAGTAAAGTGAAAAATGATGTCAGGAAAATTCTCCTGCACCATCTGTAGCCATGCTTTTGATTCTGCCATGAAGACAATCTTGTCGTCCTTGTCTCGAGCGATGTGGCGTTGCTTGCTGTCGATAAACTCGGCCAGCTTTTTAGGCTCGTTGCTGCTGATCCAGCAAGCCTTGTATATGTTCTGTGACACAAACTGGACCGTTGCGCCATACTCATTCTTCAACCTGAATTGAATAACTTCAAACTGCAACGCTCCGACAACTCCAACAACTTTTCTGTTGCCTAACTCATAAGAGAAGAGCTGCGCCACACCCTCTTCCATCAGTTGAAGTAAGCCCTTCTCAAGTTGCTTGGTCTTCATCGCATCCATATTCAAAACTTCCTTGAATATCTCTGGCGAAAAACTGGGAATTCCCGTGTACGTTAACTTCTCCCCTTCTGTCAGCGTATCACCAATCTTGAGATTACCGGTGTCAAAGATCCCGACAATGTCGCCAGGCCAGGCTTCATCTACCGTCTCACGATCCTGCGCCATAAATGCTGTCGCATTTGAAAAACGGATGCTCTTATTCTGCCGGACATGATAGTAGTTATTGCCTCGTTCAAACTGCCCGGAGCAGATGCGAAGAAACGCAATACGATTACGATGCTTTGGATCCATGTTCGCATGTATCTTAAAGACAAAACCGCTGAACTTATTTTCTTCCGGCTCAACGATCCGAAGCGACGTTTCGCGCGGAACAGGTGCCGGTGCTATGCGAATGAAAGTGTCCAGTAATTCTTTCACCCCAAAATTATTGACAGCACTTCCGAAAAATACTGGCGCGACTCTTCCATTCAGATACTTGTCGGCGTCGAATTCTGGATAAACCCCTTCAATCAATTCGATATCAAGGCGAAGTTGTTTTGCATTTGACTCACCCACATAGTTCTCCAGTGCGGGGTCCTGAATATCTTTTACCTGTATGCCTTCCTCTATCGTTGTCTTGCTCGGCGTGAACAGATGCAAACTTTTTTCATAAAGGCTGTATACACCTTTAAAAGTTTTGCCCATGCTGATGGGCCAGCTCAAAGGGCGTACCTGTATCTTTAACTTTTCTTCTATTTCATCCAATAGCTCAAAAGGATCCCGGCCTTCGCGGTCGAGCTTGTTGATAAAACAAATTACCGGCGTACTTCTCATACGGCAAACCTCCATGAGCTTTTCCGTCTGTATCTCTACACCCTTTACGCAGTCGATTACAAGTATTACACTGTCAACCGCAGTAAGCGTCCGATAAGTATCCTCTGCAAAATCCTGGTGACCCGGAGTATCTAGCAAGTTGATCTTTACATCCTTGTAATTGAAACCCATAACAGAGGTTGCAACTGAAATTCCTCTCTGCTTCTCAATCTCCATCCAATCTGAACGGGCGTGGTCTTTGATTTTGCTGGATTTTACGGCACCTGCTTTCTGGATTGCACCACCAAACAGCAATAGCTTTTCAGTAAGTGTTGTCTTGCCGGCATCGGGGTGACTAATAATGCCGAACGTTCTTCGTTTTTCAATTTCCTCTTCCAGGGTCATGTGTCTATCTATGCAGGGACTATTAATGGCCGCAAAGGTAAAAAAATTGTGATCCCCGGACTGACTGGAAAAAATGAATATGTTCGACAGCATCCCTCCTCGTGACTTTCAGGAACATATCTATCTTTATGGACTAACGGATAAAAACATGCAATACCGAAGATTTGGAAAAACTAACTGGCAAGTGAGCGACATCGGATATGGAATGTGGGGCCTTGCGGGCTGGACTGGGTCGGATGAGGCCGAAATCGAGACGTCACTGGATAAAGCCGTTGATATGGGGTGTAATTTCTTCGACACCGCCTGGGCGTATGCGGCAGGTAAAAGCGAACAGATACTCGGGCGCCTGGTGAAGAGAAATCCAGCAAAGCGCCTTTATTCCGCTACCAAGATTCCCCCGAAGAATTTTAAATGGCCTGCATCATCAGCATACACGCTCGCTGACTGTTATCCGTTGTCTCATATTATAGAGTACACTGAAAAGAGCCTGAAAAACCTCAATTTGGAGGCCATAGACCTACAGCAATTTCACGTCTGGAACGACAGCTGGGTAGATCATGACGATTGGAAACTGGCCATAGAGAAACTAAAGAAAGAGGGCAAAGTATTGCATTTTGGCATCAGTGTAAATCGCTGGGAGCCAGACAATGCATTGCTCGCTCTTCAAACCGGACTGATTGACGCGGTTCAGGTTATCTATAATATTTTTGATCAGGCACCCGAAGACAATCTTTTTCCGCTGTGTAGCCTGCTAGATGTTGGTGTGATCGCCCGCGTACCATTCGACGAAGGCACGTTGACTGGCACACTGACCAAAGAGACCACGTTTCCAAAGGATGACTGGCGATCGACATACTTTGTTCCTGAAAACCTCATCCCCAGTGTAGAGCACGCTGAAGCGCTACGCCCGCTTATTCCTTCCGGCATGACCATGGCAGACGTTGCGCTGAAATTTATCCTCGCGAACCCTGAGGTACACACCATTATCCCGGGAATGCGCAAGATTAAACACGTGGAGTCTAATATTGCTGCCAGCGACGGAGTAGTCCTGGAGAAATCGCTCCTGGCCAAACTTAAGAAGCATCGTTGGGACCGGGTTCCGACGAGCTGGTCCCAATAGGAAAAACCCAAACGCGCCCGCGTTTGTTGCCACTGTCTGCTTGTATGTCGCCTTTGAGTATCAATTGAGAGACTTCATGTCCCTAGTTTTCTGTCATTGTGTCACAATAAATCCGCTGAATGACCATTGGCATAAGCATTGAAGAGGGGGAAATACTTTAAGAACTCAAAAAATTGATCATATGGGAAAAATAATTGGAATAGACTTGGGAACCACCAATTCCTGCGTAGCCGTGATGGAAGGCAGCGAGCCAGTGGTGATTGCAAACAGCGAGGGACGTAGAACGACGCCTTCTATTGTGGGCTTCCTGGATAATGGGAAAGGTGAACGCAAGGTTGGAGATCCTGCCAAGCGTCAGGCTATTACCAATCCAACAAATACAGTTTCGTCCATTAAGCGATTCATGGGTAAAAACTTTAATGAGATAAGCGGCGAAAAGAAAATGGTTTCTTATCAGGTTGAATCTGGTAATAACAATACCGTCAGGGTTCGTATTGGCGACAGACTTTACACAGCACAAGAGATCTCCGCGATGATTCTTCAAAAAATGAAGAGCACGGCTGAAGATTATTTGGGTACTACTGTTACCGAGGCCGTTATAACTGTTCCTGCCTATTTCAATGACGCCGAACGTCAGGCGACGAAGGAAGCCGGACAAATCGCAGGACTGGAAGTAAAGCGTATTATTAACGAGCCCACAGCCGCGGCGTTGGCATACGGTCTCGACAAGAAAAACCAGGATATGAAGATCGCTGTTTACGATCTTGGTGGTGGAACATTCGATATCTCTGTATTGGAGCTTGGCGATGGGGTATTTGAAGTGAAGTCAACCAACGGTGATGTACACCTTGGTGGAGACGATTTCGATATGCGTATCATGAACTGGCTGGCAGAGGAGTTTTTGAGAGAGGAAAATGTGGATCTGCGCAAGGATCCGATGGCGCTTCAGCGCTTGAAGGAAGCTTCAGAAAAAGCCAAGATTGAGCTGTCAAGCTCTATGGAGACAGAAGTAAATCTTCCATATGTTACTTCAGTTGATGGAGTGCCCAAGCACCTTGTGAAAAAACTTAGCCGTGCGAAGTTCGAACAGCTGGTTGATGACCTTGTTCGCAGAACACTGGAACCTTGCAAAAAGGCTGTGGCTGACGCGGGTATCAATGTATCGCAAATTGATGAAGTTATCCTCGTGGGTGGTTCAACACGGATTCCGCGTATTGTGGAAGAAGTTGAAAAATTCTTCGGCAAGAAACCATCTAAAGGTGTTAACCCGGATGAAGTTGTGGCCATAGGTGCCGCGATCCAGGGTGGTGTACTTACCGGTGAAGTAAAGGATGTTCTTCTCCTCGATGTAACGCCATTGTCGCTGGGTATCGAAACGTTGGGTGGTGTTTTCACCAAGCTGATCGAATCCAATACGACAATACCTTCAAAAAAATCTGAAGTTTTCTCGACGGCATCAGACAATCAGCCTTCGGTAGAAATACATGTGTTGCAAGGTGAACGTCCGATGGCGAAAGACAACAGAAGCATCGGTCGGTTCCATCTCGATGGAATACCACCTGCACAGCGTGGTATACCCAAGGTAGAAGTGACGTTCGATATTGATGCCAATGGTATACTTCACGTTTCTGCAAAAGATACCGGTACAGGAAAGGAACAGAAGATCCGCATTGAGGCTTCTTCCGGACTTACTGACGCCGAAATACAGAAGATGAAGCAGGAAGCACAAGCGAATGCAGAAACTGATAAGAAGGCTAAGGAGACAGTAGAAAAGATCAATCAGGCGGATACGCTTATCTTCCAAACTGAATCACAACTCAAGGAGTTCGGCAGCAAGTTGTCCGAAACAAATAAGAATGCCATCTCCAGCGGATTGGAAAATCTGAAAGCTGCTCATAAGGCTCAGGATATCGCCGGGATTGATGCTGCGGTAAACACCCTTAATGCTGCGTGGCAGGCTGCGTCTACGGAGATGTACGCATCCACTGGTGCTAATGGTGGCGGCCCGGGTGCTCCGGGTCCGGATGCCGGACCTCAAGGTGAGGCTGGTGCTGGAGCGGATCCAAACAACGTATCCGATGTGGAGTACGAAGAAGTGAATGACAACAACAAGAAATAGGATTAATAAACACTGAATAAAAAGGCCCTTCATTCGAAGGGCCTTTTTTCATTTTAAATATTGCTTAAACCATTTGATATACCGTTCGTAACGGTCTTTCCAATAGCTCGGCACTGTCAGTCCGTGATTTTGACGCGGGTAGATCACGAGTTGCGTCGGTGTTCCTTGTGAGCGAAGCGCCTGGTACATCTGCTCACTACCGGCAGCCGGCACATTAAAGTCACTTTCACCCACCATGTAAAGTGTTGGCGTCTTGATCCTGTCGCTATGAAGGAAGGGATAGGAAACCTTCATCCATTTATCGATGTCTTTCCATGGAACACCCAGTTCCATTTCATATTGCTGGACATACTGATCCGTGCCATACATTGACAACTGCATTGCACTGCCAGCTCCACTCGCTGCGGCCTTAAATCTTTTGTCCGTGGCCGTCATATAATCTGTCAGTATTCCGCCATAGCTCCATCCGCCGATTCCAAGCCGGGACGTGTCCGTTACGCCGGTCTTAATGAGGTGGTCGACTCCTGCTAGGAGATCCGTGACTTCATGATTACCCCAGTCCCCAAAGATCGAACGGGCGAAACTATATCCCTTGCCATTGCTTCCCCTGTAGTTAATCGCCGCGACTGCGTATCCCTGTGCAGCCAGCGTTTGTATTGTCTGATCAAATTCATATTCGTCCTGGGCAACGGGACCACCGTGAATCCATAAGAGCAGGGGAAGCTTTTCTTTGCGTCCTTTTCCATGTGGCCAATAGAGGATACCCCCTACAGTCATATTCTCCTTGTTCTTAAATTCAAATCCTTCTGCGGTTGCAAAGAAGTGTGACTTCACAAAGTCATCAGTGTGTGAGGTGAGCTTCGTAAACTTGTTATTTTGAAGTAAGTGAATTTCCGCCGGCTGATTAGGTGAGCTCATCAATACCACCTGCTTCACATTATCCAATGGCTTCACCACGGAGACGCTATTGTTTCCGGGAGAGATCCTCGTATACTTTCCGGTTTTTACATCAAAAGACATTACGTAACGCTGACGGTCATCCTCAATCAGCGCCAATATCGATTTGCCATCTTCTGACCATTCAGGGTTTGTCACGGGCCGATCCAGAACCTTAGTTAGCAGCGTTGGCTCGCCACCCGCTACCGGGATGATGGCCAGGTGTGATTCGTCATAGATATCCCACTCAGGAGAAATAGAACGCAGGTATGCGATATGTTTTCCATCCGGACTCCATACCGGACTTTTATCATAGTCCACCCAAGAAGTAAGTTGGCGGGGTTTGGAGCCCTTTTTAGTTTCTGTGATCCAGATATCAGAATTGGTGTTGCGATCGGCATCGTCGGTAGCATTGCTGGTATAGGCGATCCATTTGCCATCTGGTGACCACGTTGGCTCAGTCTGGTTGTGTTTTCCAGTGGTCAGCGTATCTAGCTTTCCAGATTCAATGTCAAGCAGGTAAAGGTGCGCATATCTGTTCTCGAGATATCCACTGACGTCTTCCTTGAAGTGATATCTATCTATGACAATAGGTTTGGCAGGCCGGTCTTTAAGGCTGTCTGGTTTGATTTCCTGATCACGTATAACCAGCACCATCTTTTTTGAATCCGGACTCCATGCAAAATCACTAATGTTTACTTTGAGTTTCGTCAATTGTTTTGCCTCACCTCCGCGCCGGTCCATGATCCATAGCTGCGATTTTTCCTTTGCTTCTTCACGGCCAGAAATAAAACTGAGCCACTTATTATTCGGGCTCCATTTCGGATTGCCTTCATCCTCTTTCGAATACGTCAACTGAACAACGCCCGCGCCATCGGTTGCTGCCATCCATATATCATCGTTGTATTTGTCCGTCGTGGAGTCCGCAGACGAGACGACGTAGGCAACCCACTTTCCATCACTGGAAACGTCGGGGCTTCCTACTTCATGGATGCCGTAAACATCAGATGGCGCGAATTGTTTTTGAGCAAATACATCGGTGGTTGTTGCTACGAGCAGAAAGGGAAATAAGAATTTGATCATAGGAAGTGAAACTACTATTTAATCATACGCCATAAAAAAATGGAATGAAAAAATATTGGATCGAGGCCCTCGGCGTATAGCATTGCCGAAAAAAGAGATATTCCAGCCGAGGCGCAGCGAACTTTCATATCGCTCCGCCATGTACAATAGGCACTCCGTTGGCTGGGAGTCGGCTTTTGCCTGGCCTCACTCAGACCGCAGCGACCGCGCCGGGTTAGCTACTGCTGATCTAAAGGATCTGTAACCTACAGTCAATGTAGCTATCAACAATGTAGCACCAAGGCCCATCAGAAATATCTCTGCGCCAATATCAATACGATAGGTGAAGCCTTCCAGGAACTTACCCATTACATACCAGGCCAGGGGACCCGAAATTAAAAATCCAATTGTAATAAGCTTTATGTATTCTTTTGAGAAGAGGAACATAATGCTTTCAACTGACGCGCCCAGCACTTTCCTCACACCAATCTCTTTGGTCTTTTGATTTGCCAGATATGTTGCCAGGCCGAACAGCCCCAGGCATCCGATGAAAATTGCTATTGCCGAGAAGGTTCCTAACAGGACCGACATCTTTTGTTCTCCATCGTAAAACTCCTTAATGTTTTGATCGAGGAACTGGTAATCAAAGATATGTTCCGTGTACATCGATTCCCATTTCTGCTTAAGGTGATCAATAACAGATTGAAGCTGCCCTGGATTTATCGAGAGCGCGATAGTCTCATACCCAAGGATCCGATTCATCAGTATTGTTGCCTCGATTGGGCTTTTAAGAGAAACTGTATGAAAGTCTTTTACTACGCCTGCAATCGGCAGCCGCCTGCCCCACATAGAAATTACCTTGCCGACCGCTTGCTCAGGGGTATAACCGACGATGCTGCATAGTTTTTCATTTACAAGGAAACCCGCTGCAGTATCCATGTCGGCGATATTCTGACCGCTTAACAATTGTAGTTCAAACAGATTTACATAATCGCCATCAACCTGTTTGACCTGTGTCCCAAAAGTTTCTTCCTTTCCTTCGATTGTAAATGAAGTTCCAGAAACGTTACCCGAAGAAGGTGGTGCACTGCTAAGACTTGCATCCTTAACGCCCGGAACGCGCTTCATTTCGTCACGAAGTGTGCGCATCCAGCTCATAAGCTCTTTACTCGGCTCATCGTTCCAGGGTATTGGTGTAATAAGTATCGCATCCTTCTTAAAACCCAGTTCGGTACTGTTGAAATATTGTACCTGGTAGACAACGATGATCGTTCCGAAAATGAAGAACTGTGAGATCACGAATTGCGTTACCACAAGCACCCTTCGCATATTATAACCAGACGAGTTCTTATTATTGATCATGCTCTTCAACGCTAGGGCTGGACTAAATCCAGAAACTATAAAGGCAGGGTATAAGCCGGAGAAAAGTGCGATCACCGCCGTCATGACAACCATAAAGATCCAGGGGAACGGATCATTGAGAAAATTCAGCGAAAGATGGAGTTCCAGAAACGGATTAAGGAATGTAAGCGCCAATTGTGCCATACCTATAGCCAGGATTGTAGCGATCCCAGAAACTATCGTGGTCTCGCCAAGAAACTGCCGGATCAACTGACTGCGTGTGCTGCCGAGGGATTTACGAATGCCCACTTCCTTTGAACGCTTAATGGCTTCTGCAGTTGACAAGTTGATGAAATTGATACAAGCCGTAATGATGAGGATAAAGGCAATTGCGGCGAGTGACATCAACATATTTCTGCTGACAGTTTTGTACGTAAATGTTCCGTATCGATCGTCATAGTGAAACTCAGATAATGGCTGAATACTGAAGAGCGGTTTTCTTACCTGATCTTTTCCCAGGTATTTGTCGGTAAAGGCTTTCATCCTGCTTTCAATAGTCGCGATTGACACACCAGGCTTAAGTAAAAAGTAACAATGCTCATCACTCCAAATATTGTCCCATCCTTCTTTCTGATTTTTTGCTTTAATCGTGGAATAGGAAAGCATAAGGTCGAAGGGGAAATCGGTGTTGTGCGGAGGATTTTCCATAATGGCCCCGATCGTGAATTCATGTTCACCCACCTTCACGGTCTCGCCCAATGCGTCCTCACTTTCAAAATATTTCTCTGCCCACCTTCTCGAAATGACCGCTTTGTTCGGACCGTCCAGGGGATTTGATTTTTCCCCCATTAAAATTTTATGGTCAAAAATTCTAAAGAAATTAGATTCTGTGAATACGGTCCCAGCTTCTTCATTATACAATTTAGGCGGCCCGGAGCGCTGGGGAATGGTTATTTGCGTTTCAGCACGATAGGACATCAATACCACTTCCTCAGCTTCGGGAAAATCAAGGCGGAACGCATCAGGTAGCACTGTTGGGATTCCGGCGGTATAGCTCGTGCCGTGATTTCCTTCCGATTGATGCACCACCCGGTAAATGCGCTCCTTCTTAGCGTGGAAGCTGTCAAAGCTTGACAGGTGACGGATCATCAGGAACAGTACAAGGCTGCAAGTGATTCCGAGCGTTAACCCGAGGACGTTAATCGTTGTACTTGTGCTCTCACGTATGAGATTCCTCAGCGCAGTCTTCAGGTAATTTTTCAGCATAGCTCTTCAAATGTGGGCATCTATCCAATATGAATGCCAACGGAACAAATAGGCCTATTCTTCGAAATTGGGGGTTGTAGACCTGTCCAGATGTTCGTAAATGTTCACAAACGGTCGATTTCACAAATGTGAAATTAAATGCCGCAGTGGTACGTTAACAAGTCAAATCCGTATTTTTGTAAACATGTTACAGCAAATCCTTGTACTGCTAATTTTTGTCGCGGCCCTCGCCTATTTAGGGAGACTGGTGTATAGGAGCTTTCATACCAAGTCGGCCTGTGATTCAGGGTGCGCGAAATGTGGGGCGGTGGATTTTGCCAAGATAGAGGCAGAATTGAAGGATAGGTATAAGGTATAGTCATGAGTCAGGAGTAGGTGCGAACGAAATCAACTGATTAGTAATTCGCTAACGCTCCATTCCTGAAGTACAATTCTTACACATCTCAATCTCATCGCGCGACCGGAACAAAGAGGCTCTAAAATCATTATATTTTTCCCCATTCCATATATCCGCAAAAGCTTGCGTTTTTAGATCCCCCAACACAAAATGTGCATCCTTGTCGAAGCAACACGGCACCACCTTTCCATCCCACGTAATGACGGAGCTGTGCCACATCTTCCAGCATTCATTTAATAACTTGTTCTTGATCTCATAAGAACCGTTGGATGTTTTTCGATAGCGTGCGTAGCGCTCCTGCGTCGGAATGAGGTCTGACCCTGATGCATAATCATAAATTTGCGCAGTCTTCAGTACCACCTCATCGACCTTCAATTTTTTTGCCAGTTCATATACTTCAGGGATCTGATGCTCATTCGGCTTAACTACAAGAAATTGAAAGATTACATGCGGCGTTGCTGATCTGAACTTTTTTTTCAATCGAATGATTCGTTCAGTGCCCTCAATCACCTTATCCAACGTACCGCCTACACGATATGATTGATAGGTGTCCTGCGTCGTTCCGTCAACCGAAATAATCAGTCGGTCCAGTCCCGACTTTACTGTTTCTTCGGCAATATCTTCCTTTAAATAATGCGCATTTGTCGACGTCGCGGTATAGATCCCTTTCGCAGACGCATATTTTACCATCTTTAAAAAATGAGGATGCAGAAAGGGTTCGCCCTGAAAATAAAAGGTCAGGTAACTTAACGTGGAAGCAAGCTGGTCGATGACATGCTGGAATAATTCAGGATCGAGCATCCCTGTCGGGCGTGTGAATGCACGCAAACCACTTGGGCATTCCGGGCAACGTAGATTGCACGAGGTCGTCGGTTCAAATGAGATGCTTGTCGGCAAACCGCTGATAACAGGGCGCAATGTTCGACGTGCAAGTTGGTAGCTCGTAAATATCCGTGTGGCATTTGCGATCCTCGAATAAGAACTCTTCGAGAGTAAATTGAAGTTATCTTTGATGTTCATCGTCATGCGTCCACAAAGTAAATACAAATCGCGCATTAGGGATATGGAAAGACCCTTATCTTGCGGCCATATCCATTGCCAATGAAGAAAAGCATTATTACTATATTGTTTTGCGCCTTCATGTGCGGAAATCTCATCGCCCAGAAACTATCCGAGGAGGCAACAATTTCAATCATAACATGCGGTCCCTACCATAAAGCGGTGTATTTCGCCTTTGGCCATAGCGCCATCAGAGTGATGGATTCGGTGGCCGGTTTCGACTACGTATTCAATTATGGAATATTCGACTTCAATCAGACAAGTTTCTATTTGAACTTCGCCCGCGGACATAATTTCTACCTGCTTGCGGCATATGACTATCAGCAATTCAAGAGCTCTTACATCGAGGATAATCGCTTTATGCACGAGCAGATACTCAATCTGAACGCGTCCCAAAAAGAAAAGGTGTACGAGTACCTGTTATGGAATGCGCAACCTGAAAATAGAGCCTATCGCTACGATTATTTTTATGACAATTGCGCTACCCGCGTACGCGACGTCTTCGCAAAGGTGCTTGATAAAGAGGTAAAGTTTGACGGCTCTTATATCACCACCGATTATTCTATACGGCAGCTCACGGATTTGTATTTAATGGAGCAGCCATGGGGAGATCTCGGTATCGACGTCGGCCTGGGGATGCCAATGGACAAAATTGCATCGCCCTATGAATATATGTTCCTTCCCGCGTATGTTGAGTCCGGTTTTGATCATGCAACGATTTCGAATGATAGCACAACCCTTCCGTTAGTGAAGGGAAAAAAGATCGTTTATGAATCAAAACCTGAGGAGGTTTCAGGCCTGCCTCATCCATTATATGTATTTAGTGCGGTGGCATTTCTTGCGCTGGTGCTCTGCGCCCGTGATTTTAGAAATCAGAACCTTTCGGGGTGGTTTGACGTGCTGCTTTTCGGCGCTGCTGGAATACTTGGTGTTGTACTACTGATGCTTTGGTTTTTTACCGACCATAAGGCGGCGGCAAACAATTTAAATCTTTTGTGGGCGTTACCCACGCACATTATCGCCGTGGTCGCATTCATTAAAAACCCTTCGTGGCTGAAGAACTATTTTTTGTTCACCGCAATATCCCAATTGGCTCTGCTGGTCGGATGGTTTTTTCTTCCCCAACAAATGAATACTGCGCTTATCCCGATCGTTGCGGCACTGATGATACGCGCATACATTCAATATGTTCTTAGGAAGAGAGGTGCCTATAAAAAAGCCTCCGTCGCGAATACATTATCTTAAAGATGGATCGGCCTGTTGGCCGTTGCTGCAAGGCACGCCTCCTTTACCGCTTCCATATAGGTTGGATGCGCGTGAGACATGCGTGATACATCTTCCGCAGAGGCGCGGAACTCCATCGCAGTAACCCCCGCAGCGATCATGTCCGCCGCCCTGGCGCCGATGATGTGCATACCCAAAATTTCATCAGTTGTCTTGTCCGCAAGAACTTTAACCAGTCCATCTGTGTCCATACTTGCGCGGGCGCGTCCCAATGCTTTGTAGGGAAAGCTACCTACTTTGTACGGCGTGCCATTGGTCTTTAATTGCTCTTCAGTGTAACCGACGCTTGCTACCTCCGGCCACGTATATACAACGCCGGGTATAAGCAGGTAGTGAATATGAGGCTTCTGACCCGCCATGCGTTCTGCGACAAAAGCTCCTTCTTCCTCTGCCTTGTGGGCAAGCATGGGGCCGCGCACGACATCGCCAATTGCATAAATGTTATCCACGCTTGTCTTGAGGTGCTCATCCACGGGAACCTGTCCCTTTTCCAATTGAATACCTATTTTATCCAGACCTAGCCCTTCTGTAAAAGGCCTGCGGCCAATGCTTACCAGGCAATAGTCACCGGTGAGTTCTATGCCCTTGCCATCCTTGGCTTCCGCTTTTACAACAACATCGTCTCCGCGATTTTGCACGCCCGTGACTTTATGTCCGAGGTAAAATTCTATTCCAAGTTTCTTTGTGACCTTCAAAAGTTCCTTGCCCATAGTACCATCCATTGTCGGTATCAGGCTGTCAAGAAATTCTACTACAGTCACCTTAGAACCCAGGCGCGCGTAAACCGAACCAAGCTCCATTCCGATGACACCGCCGCCGATAACGATAAGATGCTTTGGAATTTCTTTAAGCTCCAGACATTCTGTACTTGATATAATTCTTTTCTTGTCGAATGGAGCAAATGGTAGTGGTGTTGGTTTGGACCCTGAGGCGATGATCACTTTTTCTGTGGTGAGTGTTGTCTCCTTACCGTCCGCCGCAGTGACTTTGATTGTGTTTTTGTCAACAAATGACCCGAGACCGATGTGTACGTCGATCTTATTTTTCTTCATTAAAAACGCGATGCCATCGACGTTTGCTTTTACAACATCACGCTTTCGATTTACCATTTGTCCGAAGTTCAATTTCGGCTCGGGTATATCAATTCCATGATCCTTAAAATGTGTCTTGGCATTGATGAAATGTTCCGAAGAATCTAACATCGCTTTCGAGGGAATACAACCGACATTAAGACAGGTGCCTCCCAGCGTATTATACTTCTCCACAATGGCCGTCTTGAACCCCAGCTGTGCGCAGCGTATAGCCGCCACGTATCCACCGGGACCAGATCCAATAACAGTTACGTTGTATTGCATGATAATCGTTTCGAATAAATAATTAAGTTATTGTCAGAGTGACTATATGCCGAGGATCAATCTTCCCGGATCCTCCAACATATCTTTTACGCGGACAAGGAAGCTTACCGACTCTCTGCCGTCGACAATGCGGTGGTCATAAGACAAAGCCAGATACATGATCGGGCGAATAATGACCTCACCTTTTCGGGCGATGGGGCGTTCCACTATATTGTGCATTCCAAGAATAGCGGATTGAGGGGGATTCAGGATCGGCGTAGAAAGCATTGACCCGAACACACCTCCATTGGTGATGGAGAAAGTTCCTCCCGTCATTTCTTCTATCGACAATTTGCCATCTCTTCCTTTCGTCGCCAGACGGACCACTTCGCTTTCGATCTGTTCGAAGCTCAATGATTCAGCGTTTCTAATCACTGGAACGACAAGACCGCGAGGCGTCGAGACCGCTATCGATACATCACAGTAATCGTGATATACGATCTCATCGCCATTCAGAGAGGCATTGACGGCCGGAAATTCCTTCAGCGCGGCGCAAACGGCCTTTGTAAAGAATGACATGAACCCAAGGCCCACGCCATATTTTTCCTTGAACTGATCCTTATATTTGGAACGCATGTCCATGATGGGCTTCATATCAACCTCATTAAAGGTGGTGAGCATTGCCGTTTCATTTTTTACGGCCACCAATCTTTTTGCGATCGTCCTGCGCAGCGATGTCATTTTTTCGCTCCTTACCTCTCTGCTCACGCCGGAAGAGATAACAGGCGCGGATGCTGGCGCTTTAGGTTTTGAATCTGCGGCTTTCGCCGGCGCTGACGCCTGCGCCTTCTGGGCATCGTCCTTTGTGACGCGGCCATCTACTCCTGTGCCGGCGACCTGTCCTGATTGTACTCCCTTTTCGTCGAGGATCTTTGCTGCAGCAGGCGACGGGTGTCCACTTGCATAAGATTTATCCGCTACTCCTGCTGGCGTACTTGCTGGTGCTTCTGCAGGCTTGCTTGCCGTCGAAGGGGCTGCTCCCTCATTAATCTCTATCTTGCAAATCAGCCCTCCAATAGGCAGTGTATCTTTTTCTTTGGCGACGATGCGCAATATACCCGTCGCTTCTGCGGGTAGCTCAAACGTTGCCTTGTCGGATTCTACTTCCGCGATGATCTCGTCGAGCGTCACTTGCTCGCCATCCTTTTTTAACCACGTAGAGATTGTTACCTCTGTAATGGATTCGCCTACTGTAGGCACTTTCATTTCCTTTACCCCACCCGTTGCCTTCGCCGGAGTTGCCGGCGCTGCGGCTGGCTGCGGAGTGGAAGCAGGCGCGGGCGCCGTGGGAGCGGCCGCAGCCGAGCCGCTACCAGAAGGTTCGATTTCGCATAATACTTCACCAATGGGCACTGTCGAACCCACCGGCTTCACAATTTTAAGCACGCCGGCGCTCGACGCTGTCAGCTCAAAGGTCGCCTTGTCGGATTCCAGCTCTGCAATGATTTCGTCAAGCTTCACTTCTTCGCCATCTTTTTTCAACCAGTTAGCGATCGTGACTTCTGTGATTGATTCACCTACTGCAGGTACCTTAATTTGAATTGCCATTCAGTTATTTATTTTTTTACGGATTAGGCGCGACAAACATTAAAAACTAATGTTTATCTGCTCTGATTATATTTCAAAAGCTCTGTTTACAATTTTCTCCTGCTCCACTTTATGAATCTTCAAAAAGCCAGTCGCTGGAGATGCGCTCGCCTTTCGCGAAATGACTTCAAGGGGATACTTAGGCATCATTCGCAGAATGTAGGATAAGCATCCCATGTTGGCTGGCTCTTCCTGTACCCAAACGAGTTTTGCATCCTTGTATTTTTTTAATACTGCCTTTAACTGTTTTTCAGGAAAGGGATGTAATTGCTCCATCCTTACAACGGCCGTATCCTTGATCTTTTTCTTCGCCTGGTTTTCAGCCAGATCGTAATAGATCTTGCCTGAACACAAAACTACGCGTTTAACATCTTTAGCAGATACTGTTGGATCGTCAATGACTTCCGAAAATGATCCCGTACTGAAATCTTTCAATGGCGAGATGACAGCTGGATGCCGGAGCAACGATTTTGGAGAGAAAACGACACAAGGCTTTCTGAATTGCCACGCTACCTGCCGCCTTAGTAGGTGAAAGAAGTTAGCCGGCGTTGTAGGATTGCAAACAATCATATTGTACTCCGCGGAAAGCTGTAAAAATCGCTCCGGGCGACAACTTGAATGCTCCGGACCCTGACCTTCATAGCCATGGGGCAACAGCATCACCAATCCATTCATGCGTTGCCACTTTGACTCAGCGCTGGAAATAAATTGGTCTATAATAACCTGGGCGCCATTTACAAAATCACCAAACTGCGCCTCCCATAATACCAGCGCCCGGGGTGTAGACATTGCGTAACCATATTCAAAGCCCAGAACGCCGAACTCGGAAAGCAATGAATTGTAAATGCTGAAGCTCTTCTGGTCCTTCTCGAGATTTGTCAGTGCGCAATATGGCTCGTTTGTGTTGGCGTCGAAGAAGTAAGCGTGACGGTGAGAGAAAGTCCCACGACGCACATCCTGACCTGACATGCGGACCGGAGTTTTGTCAAGGATCAATGAGCCATATGCCAACAACTCTGCTTCCGCCCAACCCAGCATTTTCGTCTCAAAAAACGCCGCATTGCGGTCCTTTAATAACTTTTCAATCTGTTTAAGGGGCTTGAACCCTTCAGGAATTGTAGCCAGCGCCTTGCCTATCTTTTCTATCGCACTTTCCTTGATGCTGGTGTCCGGTGACTTATCAAAATCCTCAGGCTTAGCCCACCGCATTTGATCCCACTCCTCATCCATCTTCTGCGGCTTGTAAGGAAGCGGTTTTTGCTTCACCTCATTCAACCTGTCCTGAAGCTGGTTCCTGAAATTCTTATCCATTTCATCTGCCAGGGCCGCATCAACATCACCGCGCTCGACAAGTTTCTTTACATAAATCTCTCGTGGGTTCTCGTGTTTGGCGATTAAATTATAAAGCTTGGGCTGAGTGAACTTAGGCTCGTCGCTTTCATTGTGCCCATGGCGCCTGTAGCAAAGCAAATCGATAAATATGTCCTGCTGAAATTTCTGTCGGTATTCAACTGCAAGTTTTGATGCAAAGCTTACTGCTTCCGCATCATCACCATTTACGTGCAACACTGGTGCATCGACAATTTTGGCAAGGTCGGTGCAGTATATACTTGTGCGCGCGTCGTCATAGTCGGTGGTAAACCCTACCTGGTTGTTAATCACAAAATGTATGGTTCCCCCGGTGGTGTAGCCAGGCAAACCTGACATTTGTAATAGCTCATAAACTATTCCCTGGCCGGCGACGGCGGCGTCTCCATGTATTAGGATGGCCATGCCCTTTGTCAGGTCACCGTGATGTTCATCGTCTATCTGGCCACGGGTGTAACCAATTACCAACGGATCTACTGCTTCAAGATGCGATGGATTCGGAGTTAATTTAAGATATATCTTTTTTCCAGAGGGCGTCTCTATCTGACTCGAATAACCGAGGTGATATTTCACATCACCATCACCCATAGTCTGGTCCGGGCTTACGTTACCCTCAAATTCGGTAAAGATCTGCTCATACGTTTTTCCCAGGATATTGGAGAGCACGTTCAGACGACCACGGTGGGCCATTCCGATAACGATTTCTTTTACGTCCAATTCGGCCGCTTTATTCACGATGGTCTGCAACGCGGGAATAGTATTCTCACCACCTTCCAATGAAAACCTTTTTTGTCCGAGAAACTTTGTGTGAAGAAAGTTCTCAAAAACAACAGCCTCATTCAGCTTGGTAAGAATGCGCTTCTTTTCGTCAACGCTGGGGTCGTAGGTAAAATACTCTTGTTCGCACTTTTGGAAAAACCACTGGCGAATTGCGTCGTTGCGGATAAAATTATATTCGAAGCCAATGGGGCCCAGATAAACCGTTTTTAATTTTTCGATGATGCGCCTTAGCGTTGCCTTGCCCATACCGATCTCGGCGCCGACATCAAATTCTGCGTCCAGGTCTGCGTCTGTCAGCCCTACATTTTTATGGTCGAAGTTTACATGGTGATTACGGCGTTCGCGAACCGGGTTGGTCTGCGATTTCAAATGGCCGAAGGATCGGTAAACAAAGATAAGATTGCGTACTTGGGTTTCTTTTATCGACAACGAGTCATCTGACTTTGCACCACTGCCATCTTTGCCATAACGTTGTGCCGAGAAATCATATCCTTCAAAAAACTTTTGCCAGGTTGCATCTACGGACGCAGGATCCTTTTTATAGGTCTGATAAAGTTGGTCAAGGTATCCAACGTCTGCATTCGATATATATGAGTAATTATCCATGTTTTTAATAGTTGTCAAATGTAGGAAAGCGACATAATATTAAAAAATTGAATACTCGCTTAAACGAATACATAGTTTTTTAGACTGCCATGAAGCTGCTGATTTCAAAGTCTCAATTGCTGAAGACAAAAAATCCCTTAACTTTGCGGACTTTAAAAATCGGACGAGATCCAAACCTTAAAAACAACTAGTAATGGTTAAAATTAGATTGGCCCGCAGAGGGCGCAAGAAACTTGCGATGTATGATGTTGTAGTGGCAGATGCAAGAGCTCCGCGTGATGGCCGCTTTATCGAGAAAATAGGTACTTATAATCCCCTCACCGTACCGGCAACAATCAATTTAAATGATGACAAAGCTTTTCAGTGGTTGATGAACGGCGCGCAGCCTTCGGATACTGTTAAAGCAATGCTGTCCCATCGCGGAGTGATGCTTAGGAAGCACCTTCAGATCGGTGTTATTAAAGGAGCAGTCACTCAGGATCAGGCAGACTCAAAGTTAGCTGATTGGGTTAATGAGAAAACAACGAAGGTAGAAGCGAAACGTGATCAGGCTACGCAGTCTAAGGAATCCATCGCGAAAGCAAGGAAGGCAGCTGAAACCAAGATCAAAGAAGCACGGACAGAGGCAATCAAGAAAAAAGCTGAAGTTGCTGCGCAAGCTGCTGCACAACCTGCACCGACCGAAGGTGAGGCAGCACCGGCTGCTGAAGCTGAATCGACCGAACAAGCCTAATTTCAATAAAGTCTTTATTTGCCAATGCATGAGAACTGCATTGGCATTTTTTATTTCTACCTAATCAGTTATCATCGATGGTCTCGGACTCACATTTTAAAATTGGATTTGTCCAAAAGACCCACGGATTGAAAGGCGAAGTTACCCTGGTGCTGGATAATTCTGCCCCCGCAGACGTGTCAGCGCTAAAGATGCTGTATCTGGGAGACGAAGATCGCATTGTACCCTATTTCATTGCAGCAATTTCTCCGCGAGGGTCCAAGACCTTCGTAAGGTTCGAAGATGTTAATACAATTGAAGAAGCAGCACAGCTCGTACGGAAATCCATCTTTCTGGAAAAAAGCACCCGGCCTAAAAAGGGCCGCGGCGAATTTTACGACGACGAAATTGTGGGTTTCCAGGTCGACGATGCGGCTATCGGCCGGCTGGGAAAAGTGACAGGGGTGGCTATGGCAGGAAGCAATCGCCTCCTTGCTGTTGACTACGCAGGTAAAGAAGTATTGATTCCTATTAACAGCCCGTTTATCACCAGCATCAACAAAGCTAAGAAGCTCGTCAGCGTAGAACTTCCCGATGGTTTTCTGGATATTTAGAGGATATAAAATCTAATAATGCGCATCGACATCATCACCTGCCTCCCAAAGCTTATTGAGAGTCCTTTCTCCGACTCGATCCTCAAGCGGGCGCAGGCGAAGGGACTGGTTGAGGTAAACATTATTGATCTTCGGAATTATTCAACTACCAAGCACCGGACAACAGATGATTACGCTTTTGGCGGAGGCGCAGGGATGGTCATGACAATAGAGCCCATCGACAATTGTATCTCACAATTGAAGTCGGAACGAACATACGACGAGGTGATATACACAAGCCCGGATGGTACGAGGTTAACGCAGCCTATGGCGAACGCGCTGAGTTTAAAAACCAACCTTATTTTGTTATGCGGCCATTATAAGGGCGTCGATGAGCGTGTCCGGGAACATCTTGTCACACGTGAAATCAGCATCGGCGACTATGTACTTTCCGGGGGCGAGCTAGCCGCAGCAGTGATTGCCGATGCCGTGATCCGGTTAATCCCCGGGGTGCTATCCGACGAGACCTCTGCGCTCAGCGACTCATTCCAGGATAATTTGATTGCCCCACCGGTGTATACTCGCCCTGCAGAATATAAGGGATGGAGGGTCCCGGATGTTCTTCTGTCAGGCCATCAGGCAAAAATAGAGGGATGGCGGCATGAAAAAGCCCTTGAAAGGACCCGAAACAGACGCCCAGAGCTGTTGGGAAATGATTGAAGGCGTTTAATACGAACATTCTCCCAATCCGATTTCCCTAATATCAATTCTTTCCCTACATTTGCAGTCCAATTTTCAAACCATCGAGTTATGGCCGACCTTATTAAACTTGTAGAGCAGGAATTTGCAAAAACACGCGAGCTGCCGCAATTCCATCCAGGTGATACGGTGAATGTTCACGTTAAAATTAAAGAAGGAAATAAAGAACGCGTTCAGCAGTTTCAGGGGACTGTTATTCAACGAAAAGGAGCCGGAGGAAGCGGTGAGACGTTTACTGTCCGCAAGGTATCAAACGGCGTCGGTGTTGAGCGTATCTTTCCATTCGTCTCTCCAAGCATCGATAAAATTGAAGTTCTCAAAGTAGGTCGCGTAAGGAGGGCTAAGCTTTATTACCTCAAGGGTAAGCAAGGTAAGGCTGCGCGTATCAGAGAGAAAGTATAAGACATCCTATTCGTTTATAACATAAAAAGCCATCTGCAAACAGATGGCTTTTGTTTTTACATATATTAGTTGTGTCGACTTACGACGATTGCAATGCGTAATAATCGTCGAAATTCGGCTGGATTAGCATACAATTAAATAATTAATAACTTTGTCCCCTCGCTTAAAAACCACTTATGGCAAGAAATATTACTGAGCTTCTAGGGAAAGAAGCAGACTACCTGCTGAATCATAAAAGCAAAACGATTGCAAAGGAGAATCTTCATTTACCCGGGGCCGATTTTGTAGACCGGATCTTTGTACAAAGCAACCGCTCACCACAGGTTCTTCGGAGCTTACAGGCATTGTACGGGAGTGGCCGATTAGCAAACACCGGCTTCCTGTCAATTCTTCCCATTGATCAGGGAATCGAACACAGCGCGGGTGCTTCTTTTGCGAAAAACCCGATATATTTTGATCCGGACAATATCATAAAGCTTGCCATTGAAGGAGGTTGCAACGCTGTTGCCACAACGTTTGGGGCACTCGGTATAGTTGCCAAGAAGTATGCGCACAAAATACCATTCATCGTTAAGATAAATCACAACGAACTTCTTACGTATCCGAATAAAGCGGAGCAGATCATGTTCGGCTCGGTTGACGATGCTTGGAACCTCGGCGCAGTAGCAGTAGGTGCTACAATTTACTTTGGATCAGACGACGCAACACGGCAAATCGTTGAAGTTTCAAAAGCGTTTTCGCGCGCACGGCAATTAGGCATGGCTACCATTCTTTGGTGCTATACTCGCAACAATGCGTTCAAGGTTGGTGGTATTGATTACCATACTTCGGCCGATTTAACCGGACAGGCAAATCATCTCGGCGTGACAATTCAGGCTGACATCATAAAGCAGAAGCTGGCTACCAACAACGGTGGTTACAAAGCGCTTAATACTGGTGCAAGCAGTTATGGTAAATTAGATGAACGCATCTATTCAGAATTGACAAGCGAACATCCAATAGATCTGTGCCGTTACCAGGTGGCCAATTGTTACATGGGTCGGGCAGGTTTGATCAGCTCTGGAGGGGAATCGAAGGGAGACAGCGATTTGGCGGATGCACTTAGAACAGCCGTAATTAATAAGCGCGCTGGTGGTACTGGACTAATCTCTGGCCGAAAAGCCTTTCAGCGGACCATCAAAGATGGAGTAAGTATCCTGAACGCGATTCAGGATGTTTATCTGGATAAGTCGATCGATCTGGCATAAAAGTTTCTTACCCGCCGTTGCTGAAAAGCAACGGCTTTTATTTTTCATAAAGTCTTGGCTATGTCTTGGTTCAAACGCAGTGACAAGGGAATCCTTACTCCCACTGAAGCAAAACGCGAAGTACCCGATGGACTATGGTTTAAATCTCCGGCAGGGAAGATTGTCCATACTCGGGAACTAAAGAATAACGCTTACGTCGTCCCCGACGAAGACTATCATGTCCGCATCGGTTCTGAAGAATACTTCGAAGTGCTGTTCGATGACAATAAGTTCACAGAGCTGGACGCGAAAATGGAATCAGCAGACCCATTAACATTCGTTGATACTAAACCATACCCCAGGAGAATCAAAGAGACTCAGGAAAAATCCCAATTGAAAGATGCCATCCGTACGGCGTATGGAAAAATGGGAGGCATAGATATCACGATTGGGTGCATGGACTTCAGCTTTATCGGTGGCTCCATGGGTTCTGTTGTAGGCGAAAAAATTGCCCGGGCGATGAATCACAGCTTGAAACACAAAAAGCCATTCTTGATGATCTCTCGCTCCGGAGGCGCACGGATGATGGAAGCAGGGTTATCGTTGATGCAAATGGCGAAAACGGCTGCCAAGATTGCATTACTTGACCAGGCGCGTATTCCCTATATTTCGCTGTTAACGGACCCCACAACGGGGGGTGTAACAGCTTCCTATGCGATGCTGGGTGACTTTAACATTGCTGAACCCGGAGCGTTAATCGGCTTTGCTGGACCACGCGTTATTCGTGAGACAATCGGCAAAGATCTTCCAAAAGATTTTCAAAGCGCGGAGTTCGTATTAGAGCACGGATTTTTGGACTTTATTGTCGATCGCCGACAATTGAAAGCGCGGCTCTCGACGCTGCTGCGCATGCTGCAATAATAGCTACAAGCTTGTAGCTTTTTCGAAATTGAACAGTTTTTCGCTTTTTTCGGTTGGTGTTGCAAGTTGTTTACTCATCACCCTTTTTGTGGTAGACGAACTTATTCGGACTTTCGGCCTACACAGCGAGCCTGCGCACAAAAGAAATTGGTGTTCGAAAAGTTTTAGGAGCTTCGGTGGGTAGTGTGGTTGTTCTTTTATCAAAGGATTTTTCAAAATTGATCCTCGTAGCCTTTGCCTTGTCTGTTCCCGCTTCCTGGTATATAATGGATAGGTGGTTAAATGGTTTTGCCTTCCGAATCGAAATTGGTGTAAGTGTTTTTCTAATTGCTGGCGCAGCTTCCTTGTTTATAGCATGGATTACGGTGAGCTATCAATCCATCAAGGCAGCCATAGCAAATCCGATTAATTCTTTGAGAAGAAACGAGTAGGGAATAGCTATCCGCCTCCTGCGGCCTTCACTGTATCAATAAAGCATTTCACTTTATCTACTTCTGTGTCGGGATAAAGTCCGTGGCCCAGGTTGGCAATGTGGTGGTGGGGACCAAATGCCTTAAGCATTTTTTTTGTCTCCCGTCTAACATCGTCAATCGTGCCATACAGGGCGCAGGGATCAAGGTTGCCTTGTAATGTTTTCCCGGGCATCAATGCCCTGCTTTCTTTTATGCCCATATTCCAGTCCAGGCCAATGACCTCACAGTTTAAATTGTTCATCTCAGATCGTGCAAAAAAGGCACCTTTGGCAAATACCGTCTTTGGTACGCCGGTGATTGAATCACAGATTTGCGCTATATACTTTAACGAGAATTCCGTGTACTGTGCGGGCGATAGTATTCCAGCCCACGAATCAAATATCTGGATCACATCCGCGCCAGCATTGACTTGTGCTTTTAAATAATTGATGGTGCTCGTTGTAATCATTTGAAGCAGCTTATGTGAGAATTCGGGCTGCGTGTAAAGCATTTTTTTTGCAAGGCTGAAGGTCTTGCTTCCTTTGCCCTCTATCATATAAGAAAAGATGGTCCAGGGGGCTCCGGCAAAACCAATAAGAGGCACTCTCCCATTCAACGCTTTTTTGGTTAGTGCAATTGCCTGGAGTACATAATCCAGCTCGTCTCCTGCTGCTATGTGGAGGATATCGAGATCTTTTGCAGATTCTATTCGACGGGGAAAGACCGGTCCCTTATTTTCCTCCATTTCGTAATTCAGGCCCATGGCTTCAGGTATTACAAGGATGTCCGAAAAGATAATGGCAGCATCAACTTGAAGAATATCGACCGGCTGAATTGTAACCTCTGCAGCAAGCTCCGGCGTCTTCACCAGCGTTTTAAAGTCTTTTGCAAGCTCCCGAACGCGTCGGTATTCCGGAAGTATCCGACCCGCCTGGCGCATTAACCATACCGGCGAACGCGAAGTAGCAACGCCATTGCATGCTTGAAGGAACAGATCATTTTTGAGCATCATGACGCAAAAGTAATATTTAAAGGCGGGGATTATTTTATAGCGTTCGGAATCTAAATATTGGGTTAAGTAAATAAAAAAAGGATGGTCTTCGAAAAGACCATCCTTCAGAAAATTCAATTTTTACTAAAGGCCTGCCGGATTATTCACCTCAGCACTTCCCTCTGCGGGCGGATTGTAGACGATTTCGTTGTCTGGTACATCCCAATAATCGATGAAATTGTAATTAATAGTAGCATTCGTGCTAACAATCCCCGTATTGTTCACAACAACAGCCCCTGTTCTTCCACCGCCGTCGGCAATTGGATTGATGACGCCCCAACGTCTGGCATCATAAAAGGAAAGTCCTCTGAAAGCCATCACTATTCTACGTTCCCTTCTCAATTCCTCTTTTGCTGCAGCAACTCCGAGTCCAGTTGCGGCTACAGCAGTTAGCCCAGCACCTTGCATTTCGCGAAGCTCATCGATGATGACTAATCCCTCTTCGATATCGCCACTATTGATCCTCGCTTCTGCACCCATTAGCATATTCTCCTCTGCGGTGCTGGCCAGGTACAACTCATATTCTCCGATTTCCCTGCTGCTCATTACGATGACACCTGGTAGTCCGGCCCCACCGTTCAACAATTCCCAACGGGTATTGAACGAATTTCCGCGTGAGGACTCACCTCTCCAGGGTGCTGCCAGCTTAACGAAATTGTTTTCCAGACGTAAATCACCTGGTTTAAATTCCTGAATTAATCGCTCGCTGATTTTATAGGTAATTCCACCAGTACCAGGATGGCCCGTAGATTTCGGGGCGATGGCGCCAGTGGTGGCGGATATGAAATCCCCATTTGCGTTCGACCTGCCGGTAAAGACCATATCACCTTCAGCCACACCGTTGCCAGTAAGCGTGATGATCTCCGACCATTGGGCGCCTGTCATTGTTGCAACAGGTGTATTTACCAGAAGATTGCGTGCCTTCATCGTGTTGATACTTCTAATCCACATCGCTGGACTGGGCACACCACCTTTTCCAACCTGATTGAAAGTTGGTATAAGCAAACCCAACGTTTCACGGTATGCATCATCATCGGCGAGCCCCGCCAGCAATCCTGCAGCCTGGTCAAAGTTTGAGTTTGCCTCTACTATGATGGCTTCCTTGGTTACATAATCCGCGTTTGTATCATCTGGAGTATTATTAATTAAACCTGCGTAGTAGGTCGAGCCGATTCTGGAATAGGCGAACCCTTTCCACCAGTACGCCCACGCCTTGATAGCATCTCGCTTCGTGTCCCCGTCGCCCGTAAAATTGATATCGTCGATTGAGGTTAATACCCTATTTAAACCATTGTTCATCGAATACATATACGCCCATTCATAGAACAGTGTATTTTGACCTGCGTTAGCGTTCACATTGACCAGGTCTAACAAGCCTCGTTGAGTATTTGGCGCGTTTGGGTTCAAAACCTTTGTACCATCATCAAGTTGCACATATTCAGGCGCACCGATCTGATTTCCATAGATGTTAGCCGCCTCTTCACCTATAATATCTCCCATGAGTTCATGAAAGCCCATTGCTCCAGTCCAGAAATATCCAGGAACCCCATCGTAATATTTTAATTCCCGAAACCCGTTAAGGTAGACAGACCCTTGCGCCAAAGCTATGACGCCATTTTCGGTGGTCGCTGTTGCAGGTCCTGGCTGATTAGGATTTTGTATATCCAAATCATCCTGGCAGGAAAATGATATCGCTACAAAGCATGCGGACAGCAATAGTGTTAATATGTTTTTCATAGTTAATTGTCGTCGTTTAAAATCCAATGTTCAAACCAACCTGATAAGACTTATAGTTAGGCATCGTATTATGATCCACACCTCGGTCGAAAGATGAATTGGAAGAGCCGGAGCTTACTTCTGGATCCATCCCGGTGTAATCCGTGAATGTTAATAGATTCCTACCTGACGCCAACAACTGCAGCTTCCTAAAGGCATTCATCTTAAAGATTTTTGCCAGATCCAACCCAACGGCTACGTTTCTCAAGCGTACGAACGATGCATCTTCATAGAAATAATCCTTAGTTCCATTTGCCTGTCGTTGCGCATACACGCCGCGATAGAAAGCCGTATAGGCACCTGTCTCACCTTCGATAGTTATAGGCTTCTCATAGTCGCTGTGAATTCCGTCTCGATACATCCATTCCTTCGTCTGATTGTACAAATGGCTTCCTTCAACCCAATCGAATTGAAATGAGAATGTAAGAAAGTCCTTATACGTCATGTCGTTTATGAAGGACATGTTAAAATCCGGGTTGGGGTCACCAAAGCTGTAAAGGCCGGAGGTAAAGAAGGGCTGCTTCGTTGCCTTGCTTACAACATATCCATTGCTTGCGACGGTAAAATTTGCCTGGCTTGCTGGTGCAATGAACGGATTGCCATCAGGTCCGAGAGCGTCAACCTGATGCAATGCAAGACGCCCGTAAAGTTGTCCAATCTTTTCTCCTGGCTTTAAGATATAATTTGTGCTACCCGCACTGGATAGGACAACAATCTCGCTGCCACTTGTGGAAACGATCTCAGAACTTTGTTTGCTAAAATTCGCAGTTAAGTTCCAGTTGAAGGAACTTCCAGTAAAAACCTGGAATGTCAGAGCCGCCTGAATTCCTTCTGATTCAAGGCCAAAAGCGTTGTCCTTTAAGGTGCCATATCCTTTCGAAGGTGCATCGTCTATATCATAGATTGCATTATCGGTACTCCTCTTCCAATAACTAAATGAAACACCAATATCATTAAGCCATGAAGACGACTGATTTGCTGTGAATGCGATGTCCGTGCCAACTTCCAGTTCGCGCGAAACCTCGACCTCCAAGTCAGGATTGGGCTTATTGGAAACGCCATAAATAGCAGTGGTTTCGCCTAAGCTTTTTGTTCCCATGGTAAGATAACGATCAAAGGGTTTTGGCTGGATACCGGCTTCGCCGTATGCCGCGCGCAGTTTAAACTCCGGAATAATCGACGCGATACTTGCGTCCTTCCAAAAACCCAATTGAGATAATCTTAAATATGCGTCCGCCCTGGGAAATGTAAAAGGTTTCGACCCTTTTCCGAACGAAGAGGAATAATCACTGCGAAATCCACCTGACACCCCTGCGAATTCACCAAATTCGAGTCGTTGATTGACAAGGTATCCATAGGTAAAATACTCTTCGGTATAATCTCCACCATAATACTCCGGATCGTTCTTGTTGTAACTAGTCGTGTTTGCCGCTGGTACAACCGTAGTAGTCGCCTGACTAGTTGTAAACGGCGAAAATGTGGGAAGGCCTAATCCATACGTGAGGTATTGGCGATTTTTAGTTTTTCGAACATCATAGCCAATTTGTGTAGTCGCCACAAGGGGAAACTCCATGTCAAAATCTTTTTGGAAATCAAACCGTACGATAGCGGTTCCCAAAAAATTCTGAAATGATTTATAAAAAGCATAGTTGTCAATTTCACCGCGGTCATCAGTAGCCCAGTTGGAAACATAATTTTGACTGTTGGCATTGTTATTCTGCGTCTGATTCGGATAGATTGTTATCTGTTCCTGCTGCTGATAATTCAGACCATATTTAGCATCCAGTTCGACAAATTTTGGAAACTTGTAATTCAAATTGAAGTTCTGAATAACATCGATCTTATTGTCCTTAACGTTGGTATACCGTTGATAATACAGTGGGTTAAAATGGTTAACGCCGACCGCGTCTCCAAAATAAACCCCCACATCCCCATCTGAATCGAGTTGATCAAAATTCGCAAATGGTCGCGCATTGTTAACGCTGAACATAATGGTGCGATCTTGTGACTTGATTGTGTTCTTCGTATAAGCTAATTGAGTGATTGTACGGAATGTCAAACCTTTCGCCAGCTCAAAGCCCACGTTGGAGGAAAAATTGCTACGCGATACGCTACCGTTCTCTATGATGTTGCTTTCCTGATGATTGTTGGATGCGGAAAATGCGAAATCGACCTTTTCCTTTCCGCCTGAAATGCTAACACTGTTATTAAAGGTATTCGCCGGCTTGAAAAAATAGTCGAAATGATCGTAGTACTGCAGATTGCGATCGTATGGTTTATTCGCAACGCTGGTAACACTTAATGGGCTATACTGCACATTTTCACTATAAAGCAACGTTTCAGGATCGAGCACTAATGGGTTTCCAGATGTCCCAATTACGTTGTTGTCTGCATCGGTCGCAAAAGCGTGAAACCTCGACTTACGAACATCCCCTATATTTAGATAGGTGTTATTGGCGAAGCTGCTTGAGAAGTCGATATTGAGTTTTCCCGCCTTACCCTTCTTAGAAAATAGCTGGATAACGCCGTTTGCGCCTTGTGCACCATAGATTGTAGCCGCAGCCGCCCCCTGAACAACTTCGACACGGTCGATAGTGTTGAGGTCGATCGTATTCAAATTGGTTGATGCTACCTGAATGCCGTCGATAAGGACTATCGGGGCCGTCCCGCGGTTGATCGTGTTTATACCCCGAAGGACAATATTCACGTCTGCTCCAGGAGTACCATTCGTACTACTTATCTGAGCGCCGGCGATTTTTCCGATCAACGCCTGGTCGATTGAGGCGGTTGGAGTAGCTGGCAGTTCACGCGAAGTTATCGACTCCACCGAGATTCCAAGCTTCCGTTTGTCTGTTGCTACCCCAACACCGGTTACAACAATTTCAGATAGCTGTGTGATATCCATGGTGAGCTGAACGTCTACAGTCGATCGGCCTGCTATAGACACTTCTTCCGTTTTCAATCCTATAAAAGAGAAGACAAGTTCATTGGCCGATTCCGGCACGGATAAGGTATACCCACCATCCGCGTCTGTAACGGCGCCATTGGTAGTTCCTTTAACAATAACGTTGACACCAGGTAAGGGTGAGCCATCTTCTGTGGAGGTCACTTTACCGGTTAATGGTCGGTCCTGCGCCACGACAGATCCTGCGAAGGCCAACGCAAGGCATGCGAGTAAGAGTTTCTTCATACGTTTAGGTTAAGTTTAGTAATAGAAATATACCGAAATCCGGAGCACCCTTCCTACACAAAACGGCACATCTTTCGGTTATCACGCCTTTACATTAGAGCCCTCAAATAGAAATGAAGGGAGAAAAAACGTGTGCACGACAGAAATTTTGGCCCTGCTTTGTAGAAGCCTGTTGAAAAAAAAAGTTGAAAAAAATTTGGCAATGCTTCTTCTGCGACGGTAGATAAAACGAAAAGGGGATCTCTTACGAGTCCCCTTTTGTTTGTATTGAGTACAAAATCCTTTGAATTCTATGATTCGGCTACTGCTACTGGCTCAACAGATACGAAAGACTTTCCTTCTCGTTTCTTTTTAAACATGACCACGCCGTCAGTAAGTGCGAACAAAGTATGATCTCTTCCAATGCCTACATTTTTGCTGGGATGGTGTTTAGTGCCACGTTGACGTACGATAATGTTTCCGGCAATAACCGCCTGACCACCGAATATCTTAATGCCCAGTCGCTTGCTTTCCGACTCCCGGCCGTTCTTTACTTTACCTTCACCTTTTTTGTGTGCCATTGCTTCTTACTTGATACTTAATGATATTATTTCGAAGAACTGATTAAACGATGCTGTTTATCTGAATCTTCGTGAACTGCTGGCGATGCCCGTTTTTCTTGACATAACCTTTTCTTCTCTTCTTTTTGAAGACGATTACCTTATCGCCTTTAACGTGCTCAAGGATAGTTCCGGAAATAAGGGCTCCGCCGATAAGGGGGACACCAATGTTTACAGATGCTCCATCGTCTATCAGAAGCACTTTATCAAAGCTTATTGCTGCGCCTGCGTCACCTTCTAATTTCGGAGCGTAGATATACTGATCCTTCGCTACTTTGAATTGTTTGCCGGCAATGTCAACTATTGCGTACATAGTTTTTTGAAAATTGGACTGCAAAGGTATACAAAGAATTGAGAAGTGGGAAATTTAAGCTGACTATTTTGCCAGAAGCATGCGCAAAGGGCGTAGAAAAAAATCTTAAAATTTTTGACTGATGTTGCGCTATAAAAGTATCACCTGAGAAGGTGGCAGTAAGCAACTATTTCACAGGAACTTACCTTTCAACAAGTTGTCAACAAGTTATCCACAATCTCCGCATACGTCCGGAAAACGCCGTTTTGATAATTAGAACCATATCATTTCATTTGTACACTTGACGCTGAAGGGGCGGTTTCAACTCTTCATCAAGCCAAAATATTGTTAAAAGTACCATGGGTGTCAGCACGGCTGATACCCTTTTGATTTTAGGTTTAACGCTTCAAAATACTGCACCATGAGCCACTACCAACCAGACGAACCAATTCTTAGAGAAAATAAAGACCGTTTTGTGCTTTTCCCGATCCGCCAGCACGAAATATGGAAATTTTATAAACAGGCAGAAGCCAGTTTCTGGACCGCTGAAGAGATTGATTTGAGCCAGGATCTTCGCGATTGGGCAAACCTTAACGATGGTGAGAAGCACTTTATCTCCCACGTTCTCGCCTTTTTCGCCGCCAGCGATGGCATCGTTAACGAGAACCTTGCCGAACACTTTATCTCGGAAGTTCAGTATACTGAAGCAAAGTTTTTCTACGGCTTTCAGATCGCGATTGAGAACATTCATTCGGAAACTTACTCCCTCCTTATCGATACCTATGTAAAAGATCCGAAACAGAAAGACTTGCTTTTTCATGCAATTGACACCATGCCTTGCGTGAAAAAGAAGGCTGACTGGGCGCTGCGATGGATCAGCAAAGGATCGTTTCAGGAGCGTCTCATTGCTTTCGCAGCGGTCGAAGGAATTTTCTTTTCAGGCTCCTTTTGCTCGATCTTCTGGCTCAAGAAACGCGGGTTGATGCCCGGACTTACTTTCTCTAATGAACTGATCTCACGTGACGAGGGTTTACATTGTGACTTCGCGTGCCATCTCTACACACAACACGTAGTGAACATGCTGCCCGAACAAACAGTAATCGACATCATCCGGGATGCGGTAGAGATCGAAAAAGAATTTGTAACGGATGCACTACCTGTCAATCTGATCGGAATGAACGCTGCGCAAATGTGTGAGTACATAGAATTTGTTGCTGATCGCCTGTTGAATGAGCTTGTAGGTAAGAAAGTTTATAACACGAGCAATCCTTTTGACTTTATGGAAATGATTTCCTTAAGAGGTAAAACAAACTTTTTCGAAAAGCGCGTTGCTGAATATCAAAAAGCCGGGGTTATCAATAGTATGGAAAAAGAAACCTCACCCAAGTTTTCACTGAACGAAGATTTTTAAGTATTTTAAATCACTTTTTCACCTTTTTACTTTTTCCCACCCACAACCCTTTCCGAGATGCTTGTATTAAAACGCGACGGCCACAGAGAATCAGTTAAGTTCGACAAGATCACTGCCAGAATTGAAAAGCTGTGTTATGGATTAGATCCTAAATTTATCAATCCAGTGGAACTGGCGATGAAGGTAATCAATGGCCTTTATGATGGTGTGTCAACGCAGGAGCTGGACAACCTTGCCGCTGAAATCGCGGCAACGATGACAACAAAACATCCTGACTTTGCCAAGTTAGCGGCGCGTATAGCCGTCTCTAACTTGCACAAAGTAACGAGCAAGTCGTTCTCCAATACAATGAAACGGTTGTACACTTATGTTGATCCAAAGACAGGTGAGAACGCTCCACTTATATCAAAGGAGACCTGGAAAGTTATAAAAGAGCATGCGGCGGAACTCGATGAAGCAATCATCTACGATCGTGATTTCAGTTATGACTATTTCGGATTCAAGACTCTGGAGCGGTCGTACTTAATGAAGGTTGACGGAAAAGTCATTGAACGACCTCAACATCTCCTCATGCGTGTAGCCGTCGGTATACATGGTGAAGATATACCTGCTGCAATAGAAACGTACAGCCTGCTTTCAGAAAAGTGGTTTACGCACGCAACACCGACACTATTCAACGCCGGAACACCAAAACCTCAGCTTTCATCATGCTTTCTTCTAACAATGAAAGATGACAGCATCGATGGTATTTACGATACATTAAAACAATGCGCAAAGATCTCTCAATCAGCAGGCGGAATCGGACTTAGCGTCCATAATGTCCGCGCGAAAGGCTCATACATCAAAGGAACCGGCGGAACTTCCAACGGTATCGTCCCAATGCTACGTAATTTTGATATGACCGCCCGTTATGTAGACCAGGGGGGTGGCAAGCGCAAAGGAAGTTTCGCGATATATCTCGAACCATGGCACGCCGACATCTTTGATTTCCTGGATCTGAAGAAGAATCACGGCAAAGAAGAACTACGCGCCCGTGACCTTTTCTTTGCAGTATGGATACCAGATCTTTTCATGCAGCGCGTTGAAAACAACGAAATGTGGTCGCTGTTCTGCCCTAATGAAGCGCCAGGCCTTGCAGAGGTATATGGGGAAGAGTTTGAACGCCTTTACGACAAGTATGAAAAAGAAGGTAAATTCCGTAAGCAGATAAAGGCTCAGGATCTCTGGTTCGAAATCCTGGAATCGCAGATAGAAACCGGAACCCCTTATATATTGTATAAGGATGCCGCTAATAAGAAATCAAACCAGAAGAATCTAGGCACAATCAAATCAAGTAACCTTTGCACGGAGATAATACAATATACTTCTCCAGACGAAGTTGCTGTCTGCAATCTTGCTTCACTTGCGCTCCCAAAATTCATAACAGAGCAGGGCAAATTCGATCATCAGAAATTATATGAGATTACCAAGGTGGCTACGCGCAACCTCAATAAAGTAATTGATGTTAATTACTATCCTGTTCCGGAAGCGCGTATTTCAAATATGCGCCATCGTCCTATCGGCCTTGGAGTACAAGGACTGGCTGACGCGTTTATCATGCTGCGGATGCCATTCGATTCCCCGGAGGCACGGCAGCTCAATGAAGACATTTTTGAAACGATCTATTTTGGCGCAATGGAAGCCTCAATGGAGCTATCAAAGGTGTTAGGGCCCTACGAGACATTCAAAGGCTCTCCTGTGTCAAAGGGTATTTTCCAGTTTGACATGTGGGGCGTTACACCAAAAAGTGGCCGGTGGGATTGGGATCAGCTGAAGCGTAATGTGAAGCAACACGGTGTGCGCAACTCTTTGTTGCTGGCACCAATGCCAACAGCGTCAACTTCCCAGATTCTTGGAAATAATGAATGCTTTGAGCCGTACACTTCAAACATATATACGCGCAGAACGCTTTCAGGGGAGTTCATCATTGCTAACAAGCATTTGATGCGTGATCTTATGAGCCTGGGATTATGGAGTGAGAACATGCGTCAGAAATTAATTGGTGCCAACGGATCGATTCAATCAATTCCTGAAATACCTCAGCACTTAAAAGATATTTACAGAACGGTTTGGGAGATATCCCAAAAGTCAATCATCGATATGTCTGCCGATCGCGGGGCTTTTATTTGCCAGTCACAAAGCCTTAACATCCACATCACCAACCCGAACTTTGGCAAGCTAACTTCCATGCATTTTTACGCGTGGAAAAAAGGATTAAAGACGGGCATGTATTATCTGCGCTCAACTGCAGCAGCCGACGCCATCAAGTTTACTGTCGATAAGTCCGCTATGCAGGAGACAACAGTTGTCGATCTGGCTATGGCACTTGCCGCTGATGCATCGCGGCTGGAGCCTGTGATCACGAAAGTGGTAGAAGCACAGCAAACCATACGCTATGAGCAGGTGATAGAGTACGATCAAAAG
This sequence comes from Chryseolinea sp., assembly GCA_037720155.1. GTDB lineage: Bacteria > Bacteroidota > Bacteroidia > Cytophagales > Cyclobacteriaceae > Chryseolinea. The sequence continues at coordinate 509,248 of JBBJMI010000004.1, forward strand.
CGAAGTGATATGGCATGCTCCCTGGATAATCCTGATGCATGCGAGGCCTGCGGGAGCTAGCGATCCTTTTACATTCTACATTCAGAGTTTTACATTGGAAATTAAACCGCAAAATGTAAAACTCTGAATGTAGAATGTAAAAGTTGAGGCGTGCGGCTCAGCGGCTTGTTTTTAAAACCGCTCTGCACTGGAGGAAGAATACGACATCTTATACTGAGCGGGAACCTCGTCCGCCAGCATACTGCCGACTGGGATACTCGGATAGATCTCCTCCAGTGTCAATACCTGGTTCATAAAAATTCGGCGATTGATCTGATGGCGGTTTAGCTTCGAGGGGTCAGCTATCCCAGAAGCACCAAGCAACTCCACAAAACTTTCTATCGTGTTCTTATGAAAGTTTGCCACCCTCACCTTCTTGTCATCAATCACCAATCCACGCACTAATTCGGGATCTTGCGTTGCCACACCAGTGGGGCAAGTATTCTTATGACATTCCAAAGCCTGTATGCAGCCCAGAGCCATCATCATTGCGCGCGCGCTGTTGCACATGTCGGCACCTAAAGCGATCGCCTTGATAAGATGAAAGCCTGTCAGGATTTTTCCTGAAGCCGCCACCTTAATGTGGTGCCTGATGTTAAAACCTTTTAACATGTTGTCCACAAAAGCCAGCCCGTCCTGCATGGGCATGCCGACGAAATTTGAAAATTCCGGTGGTGCCGCGCCCGTCCCTCCTTCGCCACCATCCACGGTAATAAAGTCAGGGTACAGATCCATTTCAACCATGGCCCTGCATATTGAAATGAATTCACTCTTTCGGCCGACACAAAGCTTGAAGCCAACGGGCTTGCCGCCCGAAAGCGTTCTCATGTGTTGGATAAAGCGTATCATTTCCTTCGGATTAGAAAATACACTATGGTAAGGCGGAGAGAATACGGTTGTTCCGGCCTTCACTAGCCGGATGGCCGCAACTTCCGGGGTATTTTTCACTGCCGGCAGAATGCCACCATGTCCAGGTTTAGCACCCTGAGAAAGCTTTAGCTCTATCATCTTCACCTGCGGGAGCGTAGCATGTCTCTGGAAGGCTTCGTCCGAAAATTTTCCATCCAGATCACGCGCACCGAAATAGCCTGTCCCAATTTGCCAGATAATATCTCCACCCTCCTTGAGGTGATGCGGGCTGATGCCACCCTCACCTGTGTTATGGGCAAACTCACCGATCTTCGCACCCGCATTCAGCGCTTCTGTCGCGTTGCTACTCAATGAGCCGAAGCTCATCGCTGATACATTGAGAATACTTGAAAGGTAAGGCTGCGTACAATCTTTGTTTCCAACCCTGATTTTCGGATGATGATCGATCGTATGAAAATCCAGGGGGACAATAGCATGATTCATCCATTCGTAACCTTCAGCATAAACATTAAGCTGAGTTCCAAAGGGCGTTGTGTCGATCTGTTCCTTGGCCCGCTGATATATCACCGAACGGTCGATCCGGTTGATAGGCATTCCATCTGTGTCCGATTCAACGAAATATTGCTGAATTTTTGGCCTAAGGTCCTCAAAGACATATCGCAAGCGACCAAGCACGGGGAAGTTTCTTCTTATTGATTGATGTGTTTGCCTGAGATCCGCTATTCCGATGTATATAATCGGGCCGATCAAAAGAAATGCAAAGAGTGCGCCCAACCAGAAGTATGACCATGCTAAAATCAACAGCGTAATAACCGCACTAAAGATTATAAAGGCTTTTCTCATTGAACGTCCATTAGTCGTATATAATAAACGAGGGAGCTTGCACGAACGAAGCGCTGTACTTAATGCGAAGGTTACTTGTGACCCGTATCTTAAATGCGTTGTCATTTTCCACCTGCCGTGGGAAGTAGAAAAATTTAATTTCAACGGTGCCAAAAACAAGGTTTTCGTTACGCGTTCGCACCCCCGCACCAATCGCGGCATATGGCTTGTCGTGGAACATCATCTTGCCTTTTGGTGCTATGAACCCGACATCGAAAAACGCCATGGGGGCGAAATGAAATCCGAGTAATTTCCATGGCGTGTAAACCACAAGCTCATAACGTGCGTGTAGCCGTTTCGTTCCCAACAGGCTATCCGCTGTAAATCCTTCTAAACCGTAGATACCATTCATATCCAGCAGTCGGTTTGTTTCCTGATTAAACAGGTAGCTCACATCGGCATTGATCCTCGTTCGAATCATGAATTGCTTCCAATGATTGAGCTTGCTGAACAATTCCCCGGACAGCAGAATTGCAGCATCCTCCAGCCCTCGATTATAAGGGAACGCACCAACACGCAGTGAAAAATTGTAAAAGTCTCCCCTTCGTTGCACAAAGGACTTCTCTACATCGAATCCAACGTAAGGTCTGCTCTCGCCTAGTAAACTTTGCCAGCCTGCCAGCAGAGAATAGGTTTGTCCATAGGGGACGTCTTCCGTACGGCCAAACCCATAAACATATTGCGTTTTGTAAAATTCCTGTCGGAACAATGTGAAAGCGCCTAGCGCAGCCGTACGAGTATTAAAGGCCGGGTTATTTTGATCAAACGATTGTTCAGGCCGTCTAAAACGATTCTCAAAAAATCTCACACTTACGAAGCGGCGACTTCGAAACTCGCGACGTTTGTGCACTCCGAAGTTATAACCTACCCATACATCCGATACATTATACCGGTAGTCTCTAAATACTGAATCCGCCTCATTGTAAAAATTTTGCGACCAATTCCGGCTAAGTTCAAGCCCTCCCGCAAGCCTTGAGTAAGCGGAAACGAGTGGCCTGTCAAGTCTAAGATAGAAAGCGGTTTCCTGCTCATCCCCGTAGCTACTTCCATTATTAAGTTGCGTGTAGGAGGCCGTTAGGTTAATCAGGCTCCCCGCGACGCTGCTCTTTCGGTAGAGCGTTTCATACCCGAATTTAGGATGCCGGCCCTGGTCGAAAAAACCATTAAACTGCATCCGCTGTCCGGCTCCCATTACATTCACGTCATACAATCGAAATGAGAATTTGTCGAGGCTTCGCGGACTCACCCGTCCGCCAATGCTGAAGACGTCACGGGTAATTACCAGCACATCCACAGAGTCTTCTGTGGATGAAAGCGGCACAACAAATATCCGTGCGTCGACAATAAAGTCAAGGTCACGGAGAAACCGCTCGTTGTCTGCAAGCGTATAGGGATTCAACTGCTTCTTTTCAGCAAACAAAAGATGATCTCGAATCACCCATTCCTTGGTGTTCTTATGCAATGCATTCGCGATTTTAACTGAGGTATTCTTGAGGTTTCTGGTTGTGTCGGTGATGCTCTTGTCAAACCCTATATGATTGATGATAATGTTGCGAATCAATTTGCCATCGAATGGCCTGTAGATCTCCTCGCTTTTTAAAATGAAAACACCTTCCTCCCGGGGTTTTCGGGTAATAGCTCTCAGGAGTTCCTTGGAAACCCGGCTATCCTTGACGACGTCTACAAAATTTCTTGTTGTGTCTTCCTCTACCTCTGGGTCCTGCGCGAAGGCTGCGAAATGCAGCAAGCCGCATAACAACACCAACAAGCATTTCCAATTTTTGTCCATACCCTACACCTGACCTCTAAGATATCATCCCTCCTACATTAAAAAACCCGGTTGCCCCGGGTTTTTTATATTTGCATGTATATTATTTTAAAGCGCTTCCACGGCGTGGATCTCGCCTGGCATCATGCGTGTAAACAAATTTTCAATGCCGGCCTTCAGCGTAATCATAGAAGACGGGCAACCGCTACAAGAACCTTGCAGCTTTACCTTCACAATTCCGTCCTGAAAAGAGTGATAAGTGATTGCGCCACCATCCTGTTCTACCGCCGGCCGAATGTATTCATCAAGGATTGTCTTAATTTTTTTAATGGTATCCGTTTCCTCTTCTGCCGGAGCCGTATCTGATTCATTCACCTCCAAAATAAAACGTCCGTCCTCCAGGAACTTCCGGATGTGGTCCTTGATTGTATTTTGAATTTCCAACCATTCCACGTCACCGTTTTTTGTAACCGTCACGAAGTTACTGGCGAAGAAAACCCGCTCTACGAAGGGGTAGGCGAAGAGCTCCAGGGCCAGCGGTGAAACGGCGGCGCTTGTTGCGTCAGGAAAGTCAAAACTCAGCGATTCCGGAACCAACATCTCATTTACCACGAACTTCAATGAGTTGGGGTTAGGATTCGATTCCAGATAGATATGGACGTTTTTTGGCACTGCTTGCAACATGGTTCTGTTTATTATTCGAACAAAATTACGGAATTTAAGTTCGCACCCTTGGGGAGGATAGAAAAAGACCTGGATGTTATCGCAAATACCAAGTTTCTCTATATTGCTAATCGAACATCTCCCTGACCATAAATCCTAGTAAAATTGAGTCAAAAGAAAGTCATCCAGGTCATTTTTGTGCTGTTGGGGATTGTCACCGTACTGCACCTGCTTAATTTTTATCTGTCGCTGGACATTCCAAAGATTCTCCTGATTGCGTCGCGATGGCTCACGTGGGTGTTTGTCATAATTTTTGCAGTTCGGAAAAAATCTCTAACGACCTGGATCATGGTCAGCATGATCGTTGGAGTCGAAATTGGACTGAATTTCCCGGTCTTCGCCCAAAATCTGTCGGTGCTAAGCAAGATTTTTCTTCGCCTGATCAAAACGATTATTGCTCCAATCCTTTTTGCTACGCTGGTCGTCGGGATTGCTGGACATTCCGATCTGAAGCAGGTGGGCCGCATGGGCTGGAAATCAATATTATATTTTGAAATTGTGACCACACTGGCCCTTGTCATTGGAATTGTTGCCATTAACATCACTAAAGCTGGTAAAGGGATTGTCCTGCCTGAAGGTTTTAATCAGGAATTACCCGAAGCACATGCTCAGACCTGGCAGGATGTCGTGCTGCATATCTTTCCTGAAAACTTCGTGAAGTCGATCTATCATGGCGACGTGCTTCCAATTGTAGTGTTCAGTGTGATCTTTGGAATAGCCCTGGCGTTGTTGCCAGTCCACAAGAAGAAACCCGTGCTGGATTTCACGGAAAGCTTAGCAGAAACAATGTTCAAGTTCACGAACATCATCATGCATTTTGCTCCTTTTGGTGTTGGCGCTGCAATAGCAGTCACCGTAGGTCACCTGGGTGTTGATATCCTTGCATCGCTGTTAAAATTGCTTTTCACTTTGTACGGTGCTCTTCTGGTCTTCTTGTTTGCAGTGTTGTTACCGATAGCGCTTATTCTGAAGATCCCGATAAGAAAATTTATCAAGGCAATTTCGGAGCCCGTGTCAATCGCGTTTGCAACAACGAGTTCTGAATCTGCCTTGCCGAAGGCGCTCGAAAACATGGAAAAGTTCGGCGTGCCCCGAAAAATTGTGTCATTTGTATTACCCACTGGCTATACGTTTAATTTGGATGGCAGCACATTATACCTCGCATTGGCGTCTGTGTTCGTTGCTCAGGCTGCAAACATAGATCTGAGCATTGGGCAACAGATTGTGATGGTATTTACACTGATGCTCACCAGCAAAGGCGTTGCCGGGGTACCTCGGGCTACGTTAGTTATCCTGCTTGGAACGGCAGCCTCGTTTGGCCTCCCCCTTTGGCCAATTATGGCCATTATGGGGATAGACGAGTTAATGGATATGGCGAGAACGTCTGTAAATGTCATCGGCAACTGCCTGGCTACCGTAGTCATTGCAAAATGGGAAGGAGAATATGACGAACCGCAGGGTGATATCAACTTTGATTGATAGTCCAGCCTGCTAGATTGCGGCTTGCTTTGCAGAAGAGTGCTGCTGAATTTTTGATGTGGCGGCGAGCAATAAGAAGTCAGCCAGAACCAAAGCGGCCATGGCCTCAACTATTGGCACCGCACGTGGAACGACACATGGATCGTGCCGGCCTTTGCCAGAAACATTGGTCTCTTCACCATGCTTATTCACGCTGGGCTGGTCCTGCATAATGGTTGCCACCGGTTTAAAGGCGACATTGAAATAAATGTCTTCTCCATTTGAAATTCCTCCCTGTATACCACCGGAATAATTGGTCCGCGTTCTGATACGCCCGCCGTCGTTATAAAATTCATCATTGTGCTGAGAGCCCCTGAGCTTCACTCCCTCAAAACCACTTCCATATTCAAATCCCTTCACCGCGTTTATGCCAAGCATCGCCGCACCCAGTGCCGCGTGCAGCTTGTCAAAAACGGGTTCGCCTAGCCCTACCGGTGTATTGCGAATCACGCAAGTGACAGTTCCGCCAATAGTATCCCGACTCAGCCTTACTTCGTCGATCAAGGCAATCATTTTATCTGCGGTCTCTGCATCGGGGCATCGCACAATGCTGTCCTCTTTTTTTGACATGTCGAGCTGATCATATGACGGCGCCTTGATTTCCCCCACCTGGGAAACGTAGGCATCGATGATTATGCCCTCTCGAGACAGGAGCATTTTAGCGATTGCTCCGGCAGCAACTCGTGCGGCCGTTTCCCTCGCTGAGCTTCGGCCTCCGCCCCTGTAGTCGCGATTGCCATACTTGGCTTCATAGGTGAAATCTGCGTGAGACGGCCGGAAGGTTTCCGCGATGTGACTATAGTCCTTACTTCGCTGGTCCTGGTTTTCAATGATTATCGCGATGGGCGTTCCCGTGGACTTTCCTTCAAACACCCCAGAGAGCAATTTGAATGTATCATCCTCCTTCCTTTGTGTGGTGATCCTGCTTTGGCCGGGCTTTCTCCGATCAAGCTCGAGCTGAATAAATTTTTCGTCTATTGCCAATCCGGCAGGACAACCATCAATCACGACGCCAATAGCCGGACCATGAGACTCGCCAAAGGTCGTTATTCGAAAAAGTGTACCGAATGAGCTACTCATTATTTTTTAAAGACAAGGTAAACTGAAGCGCTTAACATCGCTAAAATAAAAATATTGAAGCCCCACTTCTTCCATCGTTCATCTTTGATGGTGACCAGGCCGTTGTCGAGAGAAGCAATTTTATCATAAAAATTTCCAACGTCATTAGATTGTATAGTTTCGTTCTTTTTACTCTCACCGGATACGTTCACCGTAAGCCGCGACCTTAAGGTATCGTACCTCGAATGTCTTGTATTAAAATATATCCATTGAAAGTAATCCGCTAGCTTGTATTTACCCGGCTCTTTAGGGATCATAAAATACGTAAAAGACTTATTGCCGGTCACGCGGTTGTTTTCACGGTTGATGTCTTGTCGCACGTTCGGCTCGTAAAACTCAAATCTTTCATTACTCTTCGTCGCAGGACGCTCTATCGCGGAGATGTTGCCTTCCCCAAAAATATTGAAGGTGAATCCGGCGCTTTGGCCCGTCTGCAAGGATGTTTCTTTCAGTCGTTCGTCAAGCCGATAATCACCCACTGCGACCATATCTTTTAATGGATGTGGAGGAAGCTCTTTCACCGTAATGCGTTTCGACTTTGAAAAAAACTTCTTGTAATCTTCTTTACGGTTTTGACCAAAAAATGATGGGTTCTTAGCCACCTTGTATTTTATCATCTCGAGTCCAACACTTGGAAATGTTACCGTCTCGCTATTCAACGGAAAGTAGGTAGCCTGATAAATCTTATACTGACTATAGTCTCTGCCGTCGATCTTGACACTCTCCGCATCGATGTTTTCTATGTTGAAGTTTTCCTCCCAGCAGTTGCCCGGCTTTATTTTTTTCAAAATATCTGCCAGCTGCCTGCCAAGGTCGTGAAATTGCAGTGGAGCGCGATTCTCCTGCGAAACAAAAAAAGAGAGTGTAGTGTTGAATCCTTCGCCGACATACACTTCGTCTTTACTTGTCGTGAGCGCGAGAAATGCCTCTTCCTTTATGTCCACAAATTCAGTGTCACCGGTATCGAAGATATCGTCGGGTGAGCGATCGAAAAAATTCTTGAACGGATCCTGTTGTTGCTGTCGCTGGGCGGCCGGGCCTACTTTAACCTTTTTTCCAGCAACGCTCACGGTTTTGTCATTCACCTTCATTGTAAAGGCAGGGATGTTAAAAAGTCCCTGCTTTTCGGGCAAATATGTCATTACTACACTTTGGGAAGAGGAAACCTGTCCATTCACGATGTTCGTCGTGGATTGGGTCGACTGACCCCTTTTTCGGAAACCCGGTATATCGGGGAAATTGTCATAATTTTTCAGACGGTCGTTCTGCACCGTCACGGTAATTGTCCAGGTTTGATTTTCACCTATGGCGTCGGGGCCCAAAGTGACCTGGACTGACTGGGCGCGCACCTGCCAGGAGACCAAAAAGCTCAGGAGTAGGAAGATCTGAAGATAAAATTTCGGTCGCATATAAAATTCGGACGCAAACTAAGCGTTAGTACTTAATGTTGAACGCTTTTTAAACTTGAAAAATACCCGCGTCCTTCGGAAAAGGTTCGAAATCCGTCTATTTCCTTGGGTAAACACGTAAATTTCAAGCGTAATGAAGAAAAGTTTCGCCAATGTTCTTTTACTTCATTCAGCAATTTTCTAATTTAACAGTTGTCAGACCATTAAATTTTTTGACCTATTTTGATTTGTGCCATGCTTAATTATGCAAAGACAGTCCTCACAAAAGTGAGTTTCAGTGCTCTTCTTTTTGAGAAAGAGCTTCGTAAGGCCCTTACGTTGTTGATTGGTGAAGAAGTGAATGAACTCAAAAACTGGTGCTATACCAGATTTGGGCAGGAACACGAAGAAATCCTTAACCGGTGCTTCGTGGTTGCTTAAAGTTGACCTTAAAAATTTTAAAAAGAGCCCTCCCAGAGGGCTTTCTTTTTTTAGCGCAGATCCTAAAAATCGGCCACCAACAATATTATTTTCCCACAAAAGCGATGTTTCGCTTCAAGCCTTTGAACTTCGTTCGCTTTAACGCAGACCACTTGAACAAATTTTCAAATACCTCCTCCGTAATCTCGTTCCAATCCTGTCTGGTCATGGTACTTAATGATTCAGATGGTTCAAGCCTCTTTTCGTGATGCGGCTTTGCAAAGCTATTCCATGGACATACATTCTGGCATATATCACAACCGAAAATCCAATCACCGAAGCTTCCCTTCACCTCCGCAGGAATCTCTTCTTTTAGTTCAATGGTAAAATACGAGATGCACTTGCTGCCATCCACAACGTATGGGGCGGGTATGGCATCCGTTGGGCAAGCGTCCATGCAGGCTGTACACGTTCCACAATAGTCCTTGATGGCATGGTCATGTTCGAGATCGAGGTCGATGATCAGTTCGGCAAGGAAGAAAAAGCTTCCCATGTCGCGGTTAAGCAGCAGGCTATTCTTACCTACCCATCCTATCCCGCCTCTGGCGGCCCACGCCCGCTCCATCACCGGTGCCGAATCAACAAATGCCCGGCCTGCAACCTCTCCAATGTTTTCATGGATGGCCTCCATAAGCATCTTCAGCTTGTCTTTCACGATAACGTGATAATCTTCGCCATAGGCGTACTTAGCTATTTTGTAGGAGTCGTTTGTTGCAAGATCCTGCCCCGGGAAATAATTGAAGATGAGACTTATCACTGATTTAGCGCCCGGCACCAGCAGACATGGATTTAACCGCATGTCGTAATGATTTTCCAGGTAGCCCATTTTACCTTGATAATTTCTTCTTAACCACTCATCGAGTTTCGGGGCCTCGTCTTCCAGATATTCGGCTTTGGATATCCCACAATGTGAAAAGCCAAGCTCAAGCGCTTTTGATTTAATAAATGTGGTATAATTTGACTGCTGCATTCCGTTTTTCTGCCAGCCCGAAAGATACTGCTATGTATTTGAAAAGCCTTGGAGCGTTCATGAACGTTGAGCAACAAAAGCAAAGCAATCTTAGTCCGCTTCGTCGCGCCATTGCATTTCATCTTAAAGAATATTCCCAGAAAGGCTTTATCTGTGGAAATGACACAAAACAGCATTGGAACAGGAACTATTCCGCTGGTTATGAGTTATTATGCGCACAGCTCATCACAATAAACTATGAAGTCTTTGAATTCGCTCATATATAAACCTCGTCTCCTTTCTCTGGCCCTCGCCCTGCTTTTTGTCTTCACTATTTCCTGCAGTGATGATGAAAACCCAGGGACTGAAGCGCCACCGGAAAATGCGCTCGTCAATGCCACTCTTGTTTTTTCAGCATCGTCTGCACAGGCGAAGCTCGTTGCGCAGTTGGCAGGACTGAATATCGATATAAGTGAATTCGTCAATGACGTGGACATCTATAAGGTGTCCTACAATACAGTCTACAAAGGCGAAGGTATTGTCGCATCCGGATTGATAAGCCTACCAAAAACGGGAGAAGCAGTGCCGATGATCAGTTATCAGCACGGAACCATTACGCGTGATACCGATGCTCCATCCAATTTTGCTGTGAACAAGCCGGAGGCATTGATCGCAAGTGCGTTGTCATCTTCTGGATTTATTGCCGTCATTCCCGATTATCTCGGCTTCGGGTCGTCGGCGACAATTCTTCATCCATATTTTGTAGAAGACCTCACCGCCTCTGCAGTAGTTGATATGCTAAAGGCGGCGGAAGAACTTGCAGGGGAAAAAAATATCACATTCAATTCGAAATTATTCCTTGCTGGATATTCGGAGGGTGGATATGCAACTATGGCTACGCACAAGGCTCTGGAGGAAAATCCTTTGGAGGGATTTGATCTGGTGGCTTCATTTCCAGGAGCAGGAGCGTATGATCTCGCCGGTTTACAAAGCACTTTGCTTCAAGCGGAAACTTACGACGACCCATATTATTTGGCCTACCTGGTGACGGGGTATCAACTTGTGTATGACCTTCCAAATTTTTTAACCGACTTTTTTCAGGAACCATATGCGAGCAGGATTCCCGGATTATTTGATCACCAAAAAGGTCCCGGTGAAATCGATGAAGCGCTAACAACAAACATTCAGGATCTTATCCAACCTAACCTCGCGGCTGATATCACATCCAATCCTTCCTATGCCTATATAGCCCAGGCTTTTGAGGAAAATACGCTAACCGACTGGACACCTACAAGGAAAATGTACATGTATCATGGATTATCGGACAAGACTGTTCCGTACGAAAATTCCGTTAACACCTACAACGGGCTTTTGGCACGTGGGGCGAGCGATGATGTTATTTCGTTGACTCCCTTACCCGGCGATCATATTTCAGCTGTCACGCCATACATAGCTGACTTTCTTGCAAAGCTGAGGTCGCTGCGTTGAAAGTTGTTGAGCTACTTCCAAAGGCTTTTTGGGTATTCTCCTGTATTAACAAGATCGAGTATGCGCCTTGACACCTCTTCTTTGTCTTCCTTGTAAGTAACGCCAAACCAGGTATCGCTTCCCTGAAGGATTTTTACCCGACCTTTTGCCTGAAGAACCAATTCGTTAACAATTATTGGAATATAGAATTCTGCCTTGAGGTTTCCTCCGTTGTTTTTCAAAAAATCCTCAAACAAACTTGACGTGAAGTCAAATATATTGGGCTGGAAGCCCCAGAAGTTCATAGAAGTTGGCGTTTCCGGGCTTAACTCAATATCACCGTCCTTTTCTTTGGCAATTAGTTTGCCGTTTTCTTTCACAATGGTTGTTCGCTCCACTACGGAGGTCAAAAATCCCTTCTCATCTTTTTCACCACATCCCCTGGAAACACTTCCATGTTCCGATAAAACGTTCTTCAGCGTATATCCAACCATAGCATGATCCCTAGCCTTATCGTTGGCAAAAAACTTCGCGACAGATTCAAAAGATTTTTTCCCGTAAAAATCATCTGCATTTATTGCAACGAAAGGTTCATTGATAACACCGCGTGCACATAGCATTGCATGACCTGTTCCCCAGGGTTTAGTTCTCTCGCCATTTCGATAAGCTACCGGTACCATTTTCTCAAGCGACTGCACGACAAACTCCACCTCAACCTTGTCTTTCAGCTTATGCAGGAATTTATCTTTGACAGTGTCCAGGATTTCATCCCGCACAATAAAAACGATTTTGGTAAATCCCGCCTGAAGAGCATCGTATAGGGAATAATCCATGATTGTTTCACAATTAGGACCAAAGCCATCTATTTGTTTAATTCCTCCATATCGACTTCCTATTCCTGCTGCTAAAACAAGCAACGCGAGTTTTTTTTGTGGATTATTTGGTGTGTCCATCGGGTTTTAGTTTATTTCTACTTAAATCACTAACTGAATAGAGAACCTTCTGTTCTTTGACTTTTAAGACCGGTACATGTCGCATGCTCAACATCGAAAGACCTCCGTCCTTATTCACGAGCAAAAATATACTTTTAACTGAATTAGCGGTAAAACTCAATTAATACTGCCGACATAACACCTAACCCCAACCCATCCAACTGACCATGAGTACGCAAAAGAACTCGTATACCCTCCCGATGATCATCATCGGTGCATTATTCTTTGTCTATGGATTTGTTACCTGGGTAAACGGCACATTAATCCCATACCTTAAAATTGCCTGCGAATTAGAGACTGATCTCCAATCATTTCTGGTCGCCACGGCTTTTTTCATTGCCTATGCTGTAATGGCGTTGCCTTCTTCATTTGTGTTGGAGGCTACTGGATATAAAAAGGGAATGGCTTTGGGGTTATTTATTATGGCCATTGGTGCAATCTTATTTGTTCCGGCAGCTCAGACCAGGAATTTCAATCTGTTTCTGGCGGGCCTTTTCATAATTGGTACCGGGTTGGCTTTGTTACAAACAGCTTCAAATCCTTACGCTTCGATGATCGGTCCTATTGAAAGTGCCGCAAAGCGTATAAGTATTGTAGGAATTTGTAACAAGGTCGCGGGGATACTTGCAGGTCTTATCTTCGGTGCTATTGCGCTTAGCGATGCCGATAGCCTTGTACAAAGTTTACAAACAATGGACGCCGCCGCAAAAGATGCCAGGCTGGACGAACTTGCCAGCAGGGTGATAGTTCCCTATATGATCATTGCTGGTGTATTGGTATTGTTGGCAATTGCAATCCTTTTGTCCGGTCTTCCCGAGATTAAAGATGATGGATCGGAAGTCGATCCCAAATCACCCAAAGTTGGATCAAACCGCACCAGCATTTTTCAGTTTCCGCACTTGTGGCTTGGTGTGTTGGCGATATTCCTCTATGTGGGCGTGGAAGTGATGGCTGGAGATACGATCATCAGCTATGGCGTTTCTCTTGGAATAGAAATCGCAGATGCGCGATATTTATCACAATTCACATTGGCCTTCATGCTCGTCGGCTATGTCGTCGGGATCTTTGCCATTCCTAAATATATTTCCCAGTCTACGGCATTGCGTTGGTGTGCAATTCTGGGCATCCTCTTTACTGTACTTGCAGTTGTTACCACAGGATATGTCTCCGTGGCCTGTATTGCTGGCCTGGGCCTGGCAAACTCGCTAATGTGGCCCGCGATTTTTCCTTTGGGCATTGACGGCCTGGGAAAATTTACCAGGACTGGATCGGCCTTGCTTGTAGCCGGTATTGGGGGTGGCGCTGTGCTACCGTTAATCTATGGTCAGCTGTCCCTCGCCTGGGACTCACAGTCAGCATACATTATGATGGTGCCTTGCTATTTGTATATACTGTATTTCGCAATTTCCGGTTATAAGGCTGGCAGGCATATACCCAGCTGAAATAGAATTCAAAAATTGAATATGGCAACAAGGAAAAATTTTAACACCTCGAGTGTTGCAAGGATGTCAACGGTATTTCCACAAGCCGTAATTACTGATCACTACATTTTTCTATCGGGAATGCCGGGTCTCGATTCTATGACGGGAAAGTTAATCAGCGATGATTTCGAAGATCAAACCAGACAATGCTTTTCGAATATTAAAAGGGTTTTAGAAGAAGCAGGCAGCAGCATGGCAAAAATTGTTAAGACAACAATTTTTATGGTCGCCGGAAATGACTTTAGCGTGGTCAATAAAGTCTACAGCGAGTTTTTTCCTCAGGAAGCACCCGCAAGGAGTACGCCGCAGGTTATGCCATTCCCTGGTGGAATCTTAATTTCAGTAGAGTGTATAGCACTCCCTTAGGATTCGTCGTCCGCACATTTCAGTTAGCAGGTTCCAAGACCGATACGTTGCTTTGGAGAGGCTATGCTTCGTACTCAATCAAAAGCAGAAAAAGCATTGCTGCAGGCTCGGCTTCTCAATATTGAAATTACCTCAGTTCATTAATTTGTCGATCTCTTTTACCATCATCTGTTCCCGCATCTCATAATCGCCGCGGACAAAAATGAAAGGTACCTTTCGACGCAGGAGCTCCTCCCGGAATACGGACAACATCGTCTCACGCACGTGTCCCAGGTCGCGCAATCCGTCGGCCACCCATTCAACATCTATGTCCAATAAAAAGTATAGGGCATACGTTGTTTCCTCTTCAATATCATACAGTATTTTGGGTACGGCGCCAAGATAATGCTGAGAATAAATTTGAGTTGTAATTACATCTGTATCGCAAAACAACAGCTTGTTTGCCAATTGGGATTTTTCGCTTATTCGTTCATCATGCGCGACCGCTATTTTGACAATTTCATCAAATGAAAAATCATTGTTTGTTATGAACTCACGGGCTACCTCTGGTACGAATTCTGTGTCGTACCGCGCGGCCAGCTTCATAGCAAGTGTTGATTTGCCTGTGCTTTCAGGGCCATAAAGACAGATTTTTTTTACAAAGAACGGACGTACCGGCCGAGGAATAAATTCCCAGTGCTTTAATGGATGGCGTCTTATTTCGCTGGCAGAAATTGGGACCTTTTGACGCAGGAGATCAAAAGATACATGCCTTGCGCCAAGACTTTCGGCGAAAGGCTGGCCATAATCTTCCGAACTAAATATTATGTCGATTTCGCCAAACGTAGCCCGTATAAAATCGGACCATAGCGTGACGCGTTGCAGTAATGGTAGCGAATCGTTGTCAAAGTCATCTTTCACCATGGCTGGCTTGATGACTTTGTGATTGGCAAATAAAATTGTTAACCAGGAGAAACGCAGGGTAGCCGGAATGGGATCCGCTTCTGTGAAGCTCATGGACACGATTAATTCATCGCATCGGCTGGCTGCAAATTCTATAAGCGCCACATGTCCAAGATGAACAGGCATAAACTTTCCAATAACCAGGCCGCGCTTCACAATTCTATCTTTATGCGATGTGATTGAATCTCGTGAGTTGCCATTTGGAGAACATATATCCAATTCCGCACCCTATTGCATCAGCAACCATGTCGTCAATACCAAAACTTCGAAAGGGAATAAATTCCGCTTGAATAAACTCTATTGACACCCCATAAAGGGTAAACAGCAGCGCGATCGTTATGAAAATAATACGGGTGATCGAAGTCCCCTTTTTTTTAGAAATGAAAGGGAGGCACCACAACGTCACAAGCAAAGCAAAGAGGCAAACGTGCACCCACTTATCAAAGTGGATTTTGGCCAGCCAGTTTTGCTTAGGAAATTCGTTGCCCGGAAGGCAAAATAAGATCGTTGCAAGGATGAATGCAATGCAGCCAGGTAAAAAGCTCTTCAATACGATTTTCATTTCAGGCTGGTTGTTGCCTGCCCAAGATTGCGCTCCCGCATCCAGTTCCACAGACCATACGAAGCAATAAAGCAGAAGAGCAAATATTCCAATCCCACAAATTTAATTCCTTTAGCAAAGTACAGGTATGCGGCCACTGCATCAACAATGATCCAGATAATCCAGCTTTCAATCTTTTTCTGGATCATCAAGAACGTAGTAATGATGCTCATAACGGTAACAAAGGAATCTGAATAAGGAAATGCGCTCGGAAGATTGAATACCGTAGGGAAAAGCTCGTGCAGATTTTTAGCAAATGTACCCGCTGCATAGGTCCCTAAAACTCCGATGGTGACAACAGACAAAAATGGCTTCCATCCGAGGAAGCTTGCTTTGAGCTGATTTCGCGCGTTCTCTTCACCACGTTTGGGATTGGCCCAACGCCACCATCCGATGAGGTTCGTGACGAGATAGAACACTTGCAGGAACATATCCGGGTATAATTGGACCTGGTAAAAAAGGAAAAAGAAGAGAACAACGTTGATGATCCCAATAGACCAACTCCAAATGTTTGCTTTTGCGGATAGCCACACCGCTACTGCACCCGCCATCGTTCCAAAGAATTCCAGGTGGCTCATCTCGTAGCCCCAAATCGTAAAGAAAATGTTTTCTATATCAAAGAACCTCATGGGTTATACTTAAACAGGATGATGATGGTCGATGTCTGAATCAAATTTTTATACAAATGTTTTTCATTTCTGTAAAGAAGTTCAATGCTTCCGTTCCGCCTTCCCTCCCGACGCCCGATTGTTTCATACCCCCAAAGGGCGTGCGCAGATCTCGAAGAAGCCAACAGTTCACCCAGATGATTCCGCACTGAATAGCTGAGGATACGCGATGGGCGCGGCTTAGATTTTCAGTCCATATCGTAGCTGATAGGCCGTAGTCCGTCCCGTTGGCAAATGCTATTGCCTCAGCCTCATTTTCAAAGGAAGAAATCGTGACAACCGGGCCAAAAATTTCTTCTTGATTAGTCCGACAATTTTGATCAAGATCTACGATAACAGTTGGTGCTACAAAGTATCCGTGGCCGCAGCGACCCTCCAGCTCGACAGCATGTCCTCCCGTGAGAATTGTTCCCCCCTCACTTCTGGCAAGCTCGATGTAAGAAAGAATTTTTTCCTTGTGCGTCGCGGAGATGAGTGCCCCGACTGTTGTATCCTTCTTTGAGGGATCGCCAACGACCAGTAACTTTGTTTGTCGGACAAATTCCTCCACAAACGTTTCGAACAAGGGCTTCTCAACCAGAATTCGTGATCCACACAAACATATTTCACCCTGATTGGAAAATGATGATTGTATCGCCGTACTCACGGCGCTTTTGAAATCACAGTCTGCAAAAATGATGTTGGGATTTTTACCTCCGAGCTCTAAAGATGTTTTTTTGAATAAAGGTCCGGCCGCGGCAGCGATCTTCTTACCTGTTGCCGTTCCACCGGTAAACGAAATTGCAGACACGTCTGGGTGTTGGACTATCGCACTACCTACTTTCCCCCCAACACCATGAACAATGTTAAGGACGCCCTTTGGCAACCCGGCTTCAATGCAAAGACGTGAAAATAGAAAAGCCGTCATCGGCGTTAGTTCCGATGGTTTTGCCACTACGGTGCATCCGACGGCGAGCGCCGGTGCAATCTTCCACGTGAACAGGTACAGAGGCAAATTCCATGGAGAAATGCAGCCTGCAATACCAATTGGTGCGCGTTGGGTATAATTTATCGCCGCTCCTTCCGTGATGTGCGTTTCCGACGACGTATGTAGCACGGCTGTTGCAAAAAAGCGGAGGTTAGCAGAGGCTCGTGGAATGTCCAGCGACATTGCAAGTGAAACGGTTTTGCCAGTATCGACACTTTCTGCAGCAGCAAGTGTCGCGATATCCCTGTCTATAAGATCAGCAATCCTTAAAAGTACTTCAGATCTTCTTTTCGCACCTATTGCAGACCATTCCGCGAAAGCATTGCGTGCACTTTCAACAGCAGATTCAACATCATTACCATCGGAGTCCGGCAGGAGGCTGTAAACCATCCCTGTTGACGGATCATAGTTATCCAGGTACAAACCTGTTATGGCTGCGACCAACTCACCGTTGATGTAATTTAAAATCCTTGGTTTCATTTCATAAGCTTGACGTCCTACCCCCATCTACAGGGATGTTTATGCCAGTGATATAAGATGCCGCCGGAGATGCGAGGAAGGCTATTGCCGCAGCTACTTCATGCGCCTCTCCGATCCGGCCTGCTGGCACTTCATTTGCTGTCTCCCTTTTTACTTGTTCATAAGTTTTACCTGACTTCTCCGCTTTCCCCTGCATGAGAGATTCCAGGCGTCCAGTCATTGTTGATCCAGGCAGTACGTTGTTAACCGTTATATTAAATGGGGCGAGCTCCAGCGAAAGTGTCTTTGCCCAGTTCGCCACCGCGCCGCGTATGGTGTTTGATACGCCCATATTTTTCAGCGGCGCCTTTACTGAAGTGGAAATAATATTGATTATTCGTCCCCATTGTGCTTCTTTCATGCCCGGCATTACGGCCTGCACAAGGTGTTGATTATTTATCAAATGGCTTCTAAAGGCGTTTAGAAACTCTTCCGGACGGGCATTGACCAAAGCGCCGGCTGGGGGACCGCCTGTATTGTTCACCAGAATATGAACAGTTGTTGTTTTTACATACTCCAACACCCTTCGATTTACCTCTTCTGGCTCGCTAAAGTCAACTGCAATAAAATCATGGTGTTGCCCTGGAGACGTTGCTAGCTCACTTACCGTTTGCTGTAACCTTGTGGTGTCTCGTGCGATGAGCGTCACGTCTGCGCCAAGGAGTGCCAGCTCAAGGGCCGCCGCCCTCCCTATCCCCTGTGTACTTCCGCAAACGAATGCCCTTTTCCCATTTAATTCCAGATTCATAACTAGTACTGTCTAATGGCGATTTCTTAGTAATTTTAATCAATTAAATGAACTGACTGTTCTTCACAAAGAATTATTGCTATGGCCATACGCAGACCATTCAACATTAAACAATGGATCAATGACAATCGCGATCTGTTAAAACCTCCAGTGGGTAATAAAAATCTTTACACGGAGGCAGGTGATTATATCGTGATGGTCGTAGGTGGCCCTAATGCACGGAAAGATTATCACTTTAACGAAACCGAAGAGCTGTTCTACCAGCTCGAAGGGGATATAAAGGTAACAATTCAGGAAGACGGCAAGGCCGTTGAGTTTCCGATAAGGGAAGGTGAAATGTTCCTTCTCCCTTCACGCGTTCCGCATCAGCCATCACGGCCAGCCGGAACTGTCGGCCTCGTAATTGAATGCAAACGGGAAGATTTGAATACCCTGGATGGACTTCAATGGTACTGCGAAAATTGTAACAACCTGCTGCACGAATACAAATTTCACCTTGAGAATATTGAAAAGGATTTTCTCCCCCGCTTCAGGGAATTTTACGGGTCGCAGGCATTAAGAACGTGCAAGAAATGCGGTACCGTGATGGAAGCAGATCCGCGTTTTGTATGAGAATAGTATAACCGGGGGGCGGGATGACATTTGAAAATAGTATAACGCACGCGCGACAGTTAGATAAAGAGGATCCCCTACGCAGATTCCGACAGGAATTTCTAATTCCACGTTTCAACGGTAAACCCGCCCTGTATTTTACGGGAAATTCCCTCGGCTTACAGCCACGCCGAACAAAGTCCATTGTGTTGGAAGAACTGGAAGACTGGGGAACCATGGGCGTCGACGGCCATTTTCAAGCAAGAAGACCCTGGCTACATTATCATAAGTTTACGAAGCGTGCGCTGGCCCGGATCGTCGGCGCCAAAGCCGCGGAAGTCGTCGCGATGAATCAGCTAACCATCAATCTGCATTTGATGATGGCAACCTTCTATAAACCAACCCGGCAACGATTTAAAATAATGGCAGAAGCCGGTGCCTTTTCTTCCGACCAGTATGCGCTGGAAACGCAGCTCCGGTGGCATGGCCTGGATCCCAATGAAGCATTAATTGAAATTAGCCCCCGCAACGGAGAGGCTACTCTTCGCACGGAAGATATCCTGCAGGCAATTCAGCAACATGGCGAATCACTCGCACTCGTGTTATTTGGAGCCGTTCAGTATTATACCGGCCAATTCTTCGACGTCCGCACAATAACTGCGGAAGCGCATCGTGCCGGAGCCATTGCTGGTTTTGACCTGGCACACGCCGTTGGGAATACACCACTGAATTTGCACAGGGACAAAGTGGATTTTGCAGTTTGGTGCAGCTACAAATACCTTAACTCCGGACCCGGTGCCATCGCCGGCGCATTTGTCCACGAGCGTCACGGAAATAACACAACGACACCAAGGCTTGCCGGCTGGTGGGGTCACGATGCGAAAGAACGGTTCGAGATGCGTAAAGGCTTTAAGCCAATGCCCGGCGCTGATGGATGGCAAGTTTCCAACGTGCCTGTTCTTCAGGCAGCAGCCCACCTTGCAGCCCTCGATATTTTCGAACAGTGTGGCATGCAGTCTTTACGCCGGAAAAGCGTACTGTTAACCGGGTTTCTGGAGTACCTGCTAAATTCATTGGACCCTTCGAATCAATATTTTAAAATTATAACACCTCCGGCCTCTCGAGAACGAGGCTGCCAACTATCCATTTTTTTTTACGAGCACGGAAAAAAAGTAATGAAAGCATTAACTGCGAAGGGGATGATTGTAGACTGGCGCGAACCAAATGTAATACGTGTTGCACCCGTTCCCTTATACAACACTTTCGTTGAAGTCTATAATTTCGTGCAGGTACTAAAAGAGGAGTTGTTGAAGGTGTCAAAAAAGGTTAAGCTTTCGTGAACGGCCGTAAAAATATTGCTATTGTAGGCGGCGGTCTGGTTGGATGCCTCATGGGCCTTTACCTGGCCAGGCGCGGAAATAAAATTTCCATTTTCGAGCGAAGACCAGACCCTCGTATTCATGCCGTTGATGCCGGGCGTTCCATTAACCTTGCCCTGAGTAACCGGGGAATCAAGTCGCTGGAAGAGGTAGGCCTGGGAAATATCGTGCGGGAAACTGCCATACCCATGAACGGAAGGATGGTTCATGATCTCGCTGGAAATCTCACATTCCTGCCTTATGGAAAACAGGGCCAGTTTATTAACTCCATCTCCCGTGGCGACCTGAACAAGACGCTGGTTTGGGCCGCAGAAAAAGAAGGGATTGAATTCTTTTTCGACCACCGTTGCATTCGCACAGATCTCGCGTCCAGTTCGCTTAGTTTTCAAACGGATACCATCACGACCGACCAGCAGTTTGATGCAATCGTAGGAGCTGATGGCGCATTCTCCAATGTGCGTATGGCTATGCAGTTGACAGATAGATTTAACTATGAGCAGCATTACATAGAACACGGGTACAAAGAGTTTCATATTCCAGCCGGTACTTCAAAAGTGCTCGAAAGGAATGCGTTACACATCTGGCCCCGGGAGAGTTTCATGTTAATAGCACTGCCGAACCCAGATGGATCGTTCACCGGAACGCTGTTTTTTCCCTTCGAAGGCGCGTCATCATTCAAAAGCCTAGCCGACCCTGTTAATTTCGAATCCTTTTTCCGCAAATCATTTCCAGATGTTGGCGATCTGATCACGGACCTTCAAGAACAATTGAAAATGAATCCTGTGTCATCGCTAATAACGATACGCTGCTTTCCATGGTCTATGCACAACACTTTACTTCTTGGCGACGCAAGTCATGCGATTGTGCCTTTCTATGGCCAGGGTATGAATGCTGGATTTGAAGATTGCCGGATCCTTAACGGCCTGCTTAATAAACATAACGATGACTGGGGCCTGGCCATTGCGGAGTTCCAGCTGTTTAGAAAGCCTGACACCGACGCAATTTCTCATCTCGCAATGGACAACTTTATCGAGATGCGCGACCTGGTCGCTGACAAGGATTTTCAGTTAAGAAAAAAGATAGAATCTAAGATTCATTCGCTGTACCCGGATCAATGGGTCCCATTGTATTCTATGGTTACATTCCACGAAGATATCAGGTATTCAGAGGCCTACCGCGTGGGGCAAAAACAAAAGAAGATCATGGATGAAGTTATGAAGATCCCAGACATTGCAACTACCTGGCAGCTTTTAGATCTCCAAACTGTTCTTCGTCAAATAAAGGAAGACTAATGTGGACTTTATATTCTTCATACCGGGCAAGAATTTGACGCACATAATTCACAGGCTCTTCGCACTTGCAGTAACCTGTTACAACTACAGGATCGCGGTAATATTTAGGATCTGATTTCTTCAACAGGAAGTACTCAACATCCTTCCACAGAGTACGGTCTTTCTTATACTTTACACACAACTTACGCGCATCCAGTATGTGCGAAAGCCCTGCATTGTAAGATGCCAGAATAAATTTCAATCGTTCATGAGGATTGTCAATTCTTTTCGTCCAGTACTTTTGTAGATACACAAGATAATTGACGCCTGCCTTTAGACTCTCTTGCGGATCATTCACGTCGGAGGCACCAAATCTTTTGGCCGTTTCTGGCATGAGTTGCATCAGGCCTTTCGCGCCAGCCCACGACTCGCCGACCGGATCAAACTTCGATTCTTGGTAGACTACTGCCGCAAGTAATCTCCAATCCCAGCCAAGCCTGGCCGCACCACCCTGTATCAATTTGTCGTAAGGGGAGAGCTTGTTACCACCCAGGGATGAGTAGTCGCTTTGCATATGGGTAAGTGCCGTACGTGGACTGCGGAAGTACTTATTATAGATGACCATAAAGGTTGGTTGACGCTTTATGTGCGTAAGCCAGTTGTCGATGGCGTTTGTCAGTTGTGGCGAATTTTTGCGCACCGCCCATCCTACACGTTGTGGGATGCTGAGAACAGTTCCGACATCGAGATTAGGGTAATAGGCAGAGTTAACTCTGGCCATCGTATGATCTGCAACGGTGTAATCTATCTCTCCTAACGCAACCCTGCGGATAAGCGATTCACTTTCTGAGGTGAGTGAATCATGTTCCACAAGTATATCGCCGCCCAGCTCTTCTGATAGATTTCTCAACCGGAGGACCTGGCTTGTTCCATCGATCACGTGGACCTTTTTACCAATAAGATCAGCGGGGTCGCGAATCAAATTACTATTTACCTCCTCCAGCGAGAGCTTACGCCAGTTTTTAGGTTTACGCTGAACGAGTACCTGGTACGTGTTAAAGTGGGGACGTGAGAACGCAACCAGCTCGCGGCGTGACTTCGTAATCGTTAAAGGGAACGCAATAATGTCGCCCTCGCCTGCATTCAGCTGCTCGATTGCACGGTCAATTCCGGAAGTAACTTTTATTTTTAGACTTACATTAAGCTGCTTCGCGAGCAACTGCAACAATTCATATTCATATCCGAGGGGATGGCCTTTGTAAATGAAATAGCTGAATGAGTTATTGTCAACCAGGGCATTGATATAGCCTCTTTTTACGATGGCTTCTAAATCGAGCTCTACAGCCGGCTCGGAAAAGGGAGTAGTTTTGGTCGGTTTCCCGCACGAAAAACATATCAGGACCAGTCCAACAGTAGCGAAAAACTTCGAAAATGCAGACATACTAAGATTGAAGTTACGGATTCCGTGTGTAATAAAAAACACACTGATATGGATACCCCAGAGGGGGCGTTAGTAACTCCAGATCCCACAAGTGGGACTATCGCTTCAACAGTTATTTATTGATTTTTCGCGGGAAATTTGCCCATAATTTTCAGACAATATTAAAAAAAGAAGGCAGTCATGTTGACTGCCTTCTGAGTGCTAAATAAGGGCTTCGATCAGTTTCCAAAAATATAACGCACACCTACTTGCATCTGCCAACGGGAGAATAAGGTTATATCATCCCTATACGTCTCGCGCAACGGCGTTTTCGTCGTCGCGTTTAGGTAGGGATAAGTGAATAAAGGGTTCCTTTCAGCATCATATCCAGTGAAATTGATGAGGCTGTTCCGGTTAGCGACCTCGTAAATCCCCCATTCCGAATTCAACAAATTGCCGAGGTTAAAAATGTCAAAGCTGACCTGCAGGGTATTCCTTTTCGACTTATCGCCTTTGATGTCTATAAAAATATCCTGCAGCAGACGGAAGTCAAGTTGAGCATAAAAAGGCCGTTGAGCTCCGTTTCGTTCCGCGTACTTACCCCTCCGGTCACTTAAATAATCGTCCTGATTGATGTAGGCATCAAGATCGGACCATTGCTGATCTGCTGTGTAAACGGTGGCATCCGGGTTTGTAATGTTAACAAGATTTATTTCGCTCCTGTCACGGGGGATGTATATCAGGTCGTTACCACCTCCACCGGAATTGTCGCCGTTCATGTCATTGGCATAAGTGTAGGAGAATCTTCCATTTGGAGCGATTTCATAAAACATTCCCACACTGGTAGCCAGATGATTCAAATATTCTTTGCGATAGTTCAAGGAGGCAATTACGCGGTGAGCGGCCAGTGTCTGGAAATAGGATTGAACATTTTCATTTGGATCACCAGACACCTGGCGATCTCTCCAGACTGATTGTGCGATTGAGCCCCCATCATTTACAGAGCGGGAATCGGTAAATGTATAGGCTGCGGTCAAATCAAGACCGAAGGCAAAACTCTTCCTTGCCTGAGCAGTAATGAAGTAACTATAACCCTTATTGGTATTCTTCATTACAATGGCATCGCTGATGTTGGTATTAATTTGCGAACCTTTTGCACTGGAAGACCCGGTGTTTGGAAATGTTTTATAAAATATGGGCCGGTTATCGGCACCCGCTGCGGATAACGTCGCGTTTGGCAGATTTAGATTCTGATGATAGACTGCATTGATATCTTTCGTTAACGCAAAATCAAGACTTGCGATTAATGCATTTCCAAAGTCGTGATCCACAGCGATATTTGACCGCCACACTTGGGGAAATTTAAAATTCTTATCGGTAACCGCCAGGTTATACGA
The DNA here is from genome assembly GCA_037720155.1 of Chryseolinea sp. Lineage (GTDB taxonomy): Bacteria > Bacteroidota > Bacteroidia > Cytophagales > Cyclobacteriaceae > Chryseolinea. The sequence goes on from JBBJMI010000004.1 coordinate 533,793, forward strand.
CGCACTGGCTATCGCTGCGTCACCTACAGGACGGTATTCATCAACATTAGCGGAAAATGTAATTGCGGCCAGATCTGCTCCACTAAACACCCTTGAGCCAAATAACACGCCGTTATTACTCGCCTGGTTAGAAATCCATACGTAGGGGACGCGACCGGTAAATATGCCGGTACCTCCACGAATTTGAGTAGTCTTGTCGCCTTTAATGTCATAGTTAAAACCAATTCTTGGGGACCATAGCACTTGAGTCTTCTGCAGCTGATCGGTGAGTATAGTAGCATCATCGCGAAAAACCTTTGTTTCAGCATCTTCATTGCGTTCGATATCAGAACTTATAATTGGGATATCAACTCTTAATCCAACCGTAAAATTAAATTTCCGATCTACCTCATATTTATCCTGTGCGTAGAAACCAAGTTGCGTTGCACGCGTCTCAACAAGTGGAAATGTCCCAGTGGCATTTGCTGCCCAACGTAGCTCATACCGTCCGACATTGCCCGGTTCACCAGCAGCACTCTCGTAAAAATCGTCAAGTGTTGCGAATTGATACAAGCCGTAGTAGGCTGGAGCAAATCCATTTTCAAATTTATAGATTTCATTGTATGTGCCCACCGACACCGTGTGCTTGCCAAGATACATGTCGAAGTTGTCCGATATTTGAATAACGTCTGTGTTTAAGATATTATTCGCTGAGAATGGCTCGGTGCCAAATGCAGTAAGAAAGTTATTAGATCCATTTCCTATGTCGACCATTGGAAATGCCAGAGAGGATGTCGGAATTTCACGAAAGTCCCGGAATGCTGAATATCCAACTTGCACCTTATTTGAGAACTTGCTTCCAATGGTGCTATTCAACTCAGCAGAAAATGAATTTAGATTGTTATTGATCCGGTAATATGCGCCGAGAAAGGGCAAACCAGTTTGACCAGGACTTCGTGTATTTCCAATTGCTCCGCTGGTACTGGGCACTACATCTCTATAGGACTCCAGGTAATTGTACTTCAATGTTAACTTATGGTTGTTACTAATATTCCAATCAAGCTTTACAGCCGCTTTGTCGCTGTTCGTTTCCAAATCATAAGATTCATAGGGTCCTGTGGTAAATCCATAATTTCCCTGCAGAAATGAACTTAAAGCGTCCAGGTCGGTCGCCTCCGCCTCTGAAACGTTAGTGCCGGAGTTGCCGCGCGAGGCATTCCAAAGAGAGCCTGGATCATCTCTTCTTTCAATTTCATAATTAGCGAAGATGAAGAGTTTATTTTTGACGATAGGGGCGCCAACACGAAAACCAATGTTCTTAACGTTAAAGGTTCCGAGAGGGCTGTCCAAGTCGCGAACCTTATCATTGGTCAAATTTTCACTTCTGGTAAAATAATACACTGAGCCAGCAACATCATTGGTACCGCTTCTGGTGACAATGTTGATACCCGCCCCTGTGAAACTCCCCTCGCGGACATCATATGGCGCAATGCTGGTTGTTATCTGATCAACTGCGTCAAGACTTATAGGTTGAGCGTTCGCTTGACCTCCTACCGTACCTGAAAGACCGAATGCGTTATTAAAAAGGCCACCGTCTACCGTGATGTTATTATACCCATTGCTTCTTCCCGCAAAGCTTGATCCATTCGCCTGGGGAGTTAAACGCACATAATCGCTAAAACTTCTGCTCAACGTCGGCAGCCTTGATATTTGTTTGTTGGAGATGTTCGTAACTGCTCCTGTACGATCTGAATTAATAATGCTACTGCTTGTCACAACAATCTCATCAAGCTCTTTACCAGTTTCAACAAGTTGGATGTCAACATTGGCAGTAATTCCCAGAATTAATGTAATATCATTAACCTCTTTGGTCTCGTAGCTTATAAAAGATACAGTAATCGTATAAGGCCCTCCAACTCGCGCATTTGGTATGATGAATTTTCCGTCCTCTAAAGAAGACGTACCATATTGAGTCCCCGAGGGCTGGTGAACTGCCTGGACCGTGGCGCCAGGTAACGCACTACCTGCCTGGTCTGTAACAAATCCGGTTATATTCGAAGTTGTCACCCCTTGAGCGGATACACCCAAAGTAAGAAAGCACGCAAAAATTAAAAGCAGTAAAACTTTATTCATAGAGGATTCCAGTTAGGTTATTGAGCCCATAAAAGTACCTCAACGTTCACACTTAAACTTTATCCTTTCTTTAATTCTTCCACGACTTGTTCACATGATCGTAACAAAAGACGGAAGCGGCATGGTGAAAAAGGTCTGTAAACGTCTGATTAATAATGTCTTATTCAAGACATTATTCTAATGCCTTTGATGTCACATTTTGTAGAGGATCGTTTGATCGCTTTTTTCTTACATCGATTGCGGAACTTTTGAATTGGGAAAAAGGTAAAAATTGTCGCCGAGTGCATCGCCAAAAAGCATATGAGTGAATGAATTTTTTTAGACATTTGATTGATGTTGACGAACGCGCAACATCAACATTGTTGTCAGCGTTGGAAAATTATCACACCCATCGACGGTAAAATATATGCGGATCTATTTTGTTCTTCTGTTTTTGTTTGCACACTTCTCGTATGCCCAGGTGGTAAAGGTGATGACGTATAATGTACGGTATGATACACCATCAGACAGTGTAAATCAATGGGGGAGAAGAGCGGATAAAGTATATGCGTTGGTAAAAAAATATGATCCGGATATTGTAGGCATTCAGGAAGCACTTCATAGTCAGGTAATCGATCTCGTAACGAACCTACCGGCGTATAGCTTCGTTGGGGTCGGTCGTGATGATGGAAAAACCAAAGGAGAGTATTCTGCCATACTTTATAAAAAGAGCAAGTTCAGCGTGCTTCGCCAAAATACATTCTGGCTTTCTGAAACTCCAGAAGTTGTTGCAAGCAAGAACTGGGATGCAGCAATCACCCGGGTAGCAACATGGGCTGCCATGCGTGATATAAATAGCGGCAAGGAACTTTTTATACTTAACACGCACTTTGATCATATAGGCAAAGAAGCCAGAACCAGGAGTGCATTAATTATCAAAGATAAACTAGAGTCACTTGCTGCAGGATTGCCTGCGATTGTTATGGGTGACCTGAATTGCACGAGACAAGACCCTCCTTTTGCAACGCTGACTAAAAAGCAAGGAATGATCTTAATTGATCCCGTGAGCGGAAATCCTCCCGGGACGTTTTGCAGTTTCAAAGTGAACAGCATAGAATGCAGGGCCATTGATTACATTTTACACAACGATGACTGGACATCGGATGGCTACATCGTTATTACTGACAACGATGGGAAATATTATCCATCGGATCATTTGCCTGTAATGGTTAAGTTGTCGGTTGCTTATTCCAAAAAGTAGCAACATACGAATCTGCTACTTCGTCCAGGATGGACATTATTTCACCTTCAGTTTCAACCTCAACGAGCCGTGTTCTAAAAGGTTTAAAATCAGGTAAGCCTTTAAAATAATTTGCATAATGTCTGCGCATTTCAAAGATGCCCTGCCGATCGCCTTTCCATCGCACCGAAAATTCCAGATGTTTTTTGGCCACACGAACTCTTTCTGCAATATCTGGTGGAAGCATGGATTCTCCATGTTTCATAAAATGTTTGATCTCGTTAAATATCCACGGATAGCCTATTGCTGCACGACCGATCATTAAACCATCGACGCCATAGGTGTTTTTATAGAGAAGTGCTTTTGCGGGCGAGTCAATATCACCATTTCCAAAAACCGGAATACGCATACGGGGATTTTCCTTAATCTTTGCGATGAGTGTCCAGTCAGCAGACCCCTTATACATCTGGACACGAGTACGTCCGTGAATGGTGAGCGCCTGAATCCCTATGTCCTGAAGACGTTCAGCTACGTCTACAACATTTTTTGTTTGGTCATCCCAGCCTAGCCTGGTTTTCACAGTAACGGGCAGGTGTGTGCACTTTACGATTGCCGCAGTCATCGCGACCATTTTAGGGATATCCTGAAGCAGCGCAGCTCCGGCACCCCGGCAAGCTACAGCCTTCACAGGGCAGCCATAATTGATGTCGATCAGATCTGGATTCACTTCGGTAGCAATTTCCGCAGATTGAACCATGTGCTCTATATCCCCGCCGAACAACTGTATTCCTATGGGGCGCTCGTATTCGAAAATATCCAACTTCTGGCGACTCTTCGCCGCGTCGCGAATAAGGCCTTCGGAAGAAATGAATTCGGTGTACATCAGATCAGCACCACCCTCTTTGCAAACTGCCCGAAATGGCGGATCACTGACATCTTCCATTGGTGCCAACAAGAGCGGGAACTCTCCCAAATCTATCTGACCTATTTTTACCATCTTTGCCCGCAAAGGTAAACAACAATGTTCAGCCAGGGAAATACCGTTTCCACCAAGACTCCATTCCGATCCCTGCTTCTCATCGTAGTGATGGTTGCATTGGGATTTGTAATTGTAGGCCCATTGCTGGGCTTGCAACTTGCTTCGGCTTTCTATGACGGAGAATTTTTTCAGGACATTCAAAACATTGAAACAGTATCGGAAAAGCCACAGCTGGGTACTGCAATTCTGATCATGCAGGGAACTGCGACACTCGTCGGTTTGATACTGTTACCCTTAATTCAAATCACCCAACTAGAACGACAATCGCTGAAGACTTTCTTTCCGGATCAGCGACAGTTGGGCTTGATGCTACTGGTGGTGGCGGCAATCGGGTTAATCTTTCCAGTAGCGATGTCTCCGTTGTCTGAGTGGAATGCAAACCTTTCGTTTCCTGATTTCATGCTGGGATTCGAACGGTGGGCGAGGCAGGAAGAAGAGCGACTCGCGAAGATCACTTTGTTGATTACCGATATTGATACAATACCAGAGTTGATCATGGGCATTCTCGTTATTGCATTGTTGCCGGCAATCGGAGAAGAACTTGTTTTCAGGGGAATGATTCAACAGGAATTGTGGCGTGGATCGAAAAATGTCCACGTCGCCATATGGACGTCAGCATTTATTTTCAGCGCTATCCACGTGCAGTTCTTCGGATTTATTCCGCGGCTTTTGCTCGGGGCCTTGTTCGGGTACTTATATTTTTGGTCAGGAAATCTATTGATCCCCATGTTCTCACATTTTTTAAACAATGCGTTCGCTGTTGTGATGTTATATCTTTATCACACTGGTGCCGTCACGCTAAACGTCGCTGAGGAAGAGGCTGCTCCGCTCAAATATGTCATTCCCTGCATCATTCTGGCAATTACGTTGCTATATTATACCCGTAAGCATTATCTCGAAACAACTGAATACGAAAAAATTCTATAAGCGTGGTGCAATTGATGCAATTTGCTTTAACGACATCCCTGAATAATGTCTGCCCCACTCAACCGGTACAATAATCTCACCCAACGGATCATCGCCGGCCTTCTTGGCTCTGCTCTGATCATTGCTGCCGTCTGTATCAATGCATGGACCTATTGCGCCATATTTTTTATTATCTGCCTGTTCTCCCTTCTGGAATTTTATAAACTCGCCGGCCTTGATGGTGTCTTGCCTCAAAAATCCTTCGGCACATTCTGCGGCGTATGCATTTTTTTATTGTCATTTTTTATTGAACAGGGAATGGTGTCGTATCGCTACTACTTCCTGATTTTTCCGGTTGTGTCGTGCGTATATATGATCAAGTTGTATAAGAAATTTGAACGAAAGCCATTCACCAACATCGCCTTCACCTTCCTGGGAATTTTCTATGTGGCCGTGCCGTTTTCACTTCTCAACATTGCAGCGTTTGAAGATGGCGCATACAATTATGAGATCATTTTTGGATGTCTTTTTATTCTTTGGGCTAGTGATACCGGCGCATACTTTGCGGGCACCTTCTTTGGGAGGCGCAAGCTGTTTGAACGCATCTCTCCAAAGAAGTCATGGGAGGGTTTTGTCGGAGGCGCAGTGCTTGCATTGATTTTCGCTTACGGTTTGTCTCGCTACTTCCACACGCTGTCGCTGACACAGTGGATCGTTGTCGGATTCATTATTATCGTTGGTGGCACTTTTGGAGACCTTGTAGAATCACTACTAAAGCGAAGTATTGAAATAAAAGATTCCGGGACGAGTATCCCTGGGCATGGTGGCTTCCTTGACAGATTTGACGGTTTGCTGATATCCGCACCTTTCATCGTTGCTTATCTGGAGATCTTTTAAATCTTTGCCCAAATTTCCTTTGATACTGCACTGGGATCACCAAACAATATTTAGTAAGCTTTTCATAATCGGAATCTTGTAAGGGAGTTTTTAAAAACCTCGGTTTTTCCCAAAAAACGGGCTTTTGAACTGATTTTGGTTAACTTTGCAACCGTTTTCGATTAGTGTTCACACTGCATTAAAATACCAGGGTGATGTATAGGTCCGAACAAAAGCACGTAGATCTATAGTTGCCCAATTCCAACATACAATATGGCTTACCTGGAACCAGCTCCTTTAAAAGATTCAGAAAATCCTTTTGAAGCAATGATGACAAGATTTCATAAGGCTTCCCAGATCCTTGGTCTTGAGGAAGAAATCTATAATGTTTTGAAAAATCCGGCCCGCCAGGTAATTGTTTCATTGCCAGTAACGATGGACGATGGTGGTATTCGCGTATTTGAAGGATATCGTGTGATTCATTCTACTATACTAGGCCCTTCAAAAGGCGGTATCCGCTTCGACCCGCATGTCAACCTCGATGAGGTAAAGGCACTTGCGGCATGGATGACGTGGAAATGCGCAGTTGTAGATATCCCGTATGGCGGCGCCAAAGGTGGTGTTGCCTGCAACCCGCGTGAAATGTCGGCAGGAGAAATCGAGCGCCTCATGCGCGCGTATACCCAGGCGATGGCCGACGTATTCGGACCCGATAAGGATATACCGGCACCCGACATGGGAACCGGGCCGCGGGAGATGGCCTGGTTAATGGATCAGTATTCGCGTAATAAAGGAATGACTACACATGCGGTCGTAACAGGCAAGCCGCTTGTAATGGGAGGTTCTCTTGGCCGCACCGAGGCTACTGGTCGTGGTGTTATGGTATCAGCGATGGCAGCAATGGAAAAGTTAAAGATCAATCCTTACAAGGCCACCGCGGCGGTGCAAGGTTTTGGCAATGTGGGATCGTGGGCAGCAAGACTACTCAACGAACGCGGCCTGCTCGTGCAGTCAGTAAGCGATCTTTCCGGAGCATATTACAACGAGAAAGGAATTGATATTGATAAGGCGATTCAATACCGCGACATCAAAAAAGGGTCCCTTGAAGGGTTTGACGGTGCTGAGAAAATCAAAGCAGATGATCTTCTTACTCTTCCGGTGGATGTGCTGGTTCCCGCTGCAACGGAAGATGTTATCACGAGTTCAAACGCGTCAAGCATTAAGGCGAAATTGATCGTTGAAGGCGCCAATGGGCCTACGTCATCGAAGGCGGATAACGTAATAAACGAAAAGGGAATACTGGTTGTGCCGGACATCCTCGCTAACGCAGGCGGAGTAACTGTCTCTTATTTTGAATGGGTGCAAAACCGTCTTGGCTACAAATGGACCGCGGATCGTGTGAACCGCCGTTCCGACCGGATCATGAAAGATGCGTTTACAAACGTTTATAAGACTTCTCAGGAATACAATGTACCGATGCGTATTGCAGCGTACATGGTTGCCATCGATAAAGTCGCTAAAACCTACAAGTTCCGCGGTGGCTATTAATCAAAATCATAATTAAGGCCTAACTTTGATCATTGCTTACGGACTACGATAAACTTTAACCTGGCCCATGACGATACACAAGGAAGGACGTGTTTTGTTGTTTGTATTGCTCTTCATCCTGTTCGCATTGAATTGGACGGTAGCATATTTTTATCCCGCCTACACTACGCTTCACAACGTTCTGATTGCATCGAGTATATTATTTTACGTCATCATCCTTCAATTTTTCCGGAACCCATTGTTCTCGATCACGGCTAGTGATAAGCATGTACTGGCACCTGCTGATGGAAAGGTGGTAGTAATTGAAGATACGGAAGAAACTGAATACTTAAACGGACGGCGAAAGCAAATTTCCATTTTCATGTCACCGGTGAATGTTCACGTAAACCGCACACCCGTTGCCGGTAAAGTAAGCTATTTCAAATATCATCCCGGCAAGTACCTTGTCGCATGGCATCCTAAGTCAAGTACCGAAAATGAACGGAGCACTGTCGTGCTTAAAATGAAAAATGGTGTTGAAATTCTTTTCAGACAGGTAGCCGGTGCGCTTGCGCGGCGCATCAAATGTTACGCCCAGGTAGATAAATCATATGAGCAGGGCGAAGAATTTGGATTTATAAAGTTCGGATCGCGCGTTGACATATATCTTCCACTTGATGCCATAGTGACGGTCAAAATCGGTGACATTACAAAAGGTGGGCGCACCATCATTGCAGAACTTCCCTAAAGAAACCGCACGCCAATTTTGCCACCCAGCCACATCTTCACAGTCGTCGCATCACTGTACGTTCTTTCGTAAAGAAAATTCGGTCGGTAGTCGGTGAATAAATCTGGAAAATGTGCGTTGATGTCATCTGTAACGTACGCGTTAAGTGTGACGCCAGCCGCAATACCGATTTTCTTCACAGGATGAAATTCTACTCCAACATACAACTTGTTCAATAGGCTCAACGCGTCGATGTTCTCTCCGCGGCCAACGTGATTTGCTGTAACATCAACGTTCAGGCTAAGTGCCCGAGACAAACGTGGAGCTGTTCCGACGCCATAGCCAAAAGTCCAATAGGTTTCAGTCTCTTTAAACGTCGATGGTTTAGCGCCAGCGTTGAAAATGTTATAGAATTGCCGTACGCCGGTGCGAAAGGCCACGTTGGTATAAAAGATTTCATCTGCAGAAATTTCTATCTGATGATATCCTTTGTTCACCAAGCTCAAAATTCCAATGGGTACACCCCTAACGCTGTCGGAAATGTTGATGATGCCAAGTTGCACTCCATGAACGCGTGTGGCATAATTGATCAATCCCGTCAGCTGAACGCCTTTCACCTCGCCTGGCGCAACGTTGATTAATCCAGCAAGTTGTAAGCCTCGTGCAGATTTGCCGGCAAAATTCATCAATCCGGCAACCTGAGCGCCACGCATCTCCGAAGCAGTAAAGTTGAGCATGCCAGCAACTTGCGTAACTCGGCTCTGCCTTGTTGATACATTAAACATTCCGGCCACATGCGGTCCACTTTGATCCCCGACGGCGATGTTGCCCAGGCCTGCAAGGTGTACGCCGCGGGAATCATTCCTTGTCAGGTTTAACATTCCCGCTGCAGAGAAGTGTTGGCTCGTATTCCAATTAAGATTCATGATGCCTGCAAACTGGGCGCCCTTCACGGAATCGACATTCATGTTGGCAATTCCCGCGACCTGAACCGCCATTGTCCTCCCGCCTACCGCGTTGAAAGCGCCCGCGATCTGAAACCCTTTGACATCTCCCCTGTCGATATTAAAAAAACCACCCAGCTCGAACTTTTGGACACCCCGCGCGTAACCGCCAAAAATATTGAAAGAGTAATCGTTGAAGACGTTTCCACTTAAAGTATGGTTCGTTCCTATAAAAGGCAGGAGTGAGACTTGCGTCGTGCGAAATAACGTATCGCCAATATTCCTGATATTCGCAGACTGCGGGGCCAGAACTTTCGTCTTCCAAAAACGCATTATCTTTTCACTTACACTATCCGCGAGGATTTCGAGCTTCTCCTCATTAAAACTAATGGGGATTCTCAATAAGCCGGTCCGGGCAGGGGAAAGCATCAGAACGGTGTCGGTGTAATTCAGCCTCCTCACGGCCAACTTTACGTCCTCCGCCGTAGGCTTTTCAATCTGTATCTGGAAATATCCATAATCATCGGTCACCGCTGATGACAAGGAGACCGGGTCATAAACACTTACGTTCGCGAGCCGCTTACCCGTCAATTCATCGACAACGTATCCGCTGTACGTATTCGTGGTCTCGGTAGATGCAGTGGTGGTGGTCAGTATTACATAGTTCCCCCGAACCTTATAATGAATGGCGCCTTGCAGCAGCTCATTGAGCACCTCGCGTACGGTATTGCCCGTAAAGGAATATGAGACCAACCTGGAAACATCAAATATGGCAGGACTGTACGAGAAGGTGAAATCCCCTAATTGAGAAACCTTTTTTAAAACTATATCGAGTCTTTCCTGCGTGACTGTCAGGGTCACAGTCCGCTCCAACAATGGCGTTTCAGCATATACATCCGAGACCAGCGCGGTGATGATGACCATTATGCGAATCACATCAAACGCTGCTTTCCAGCCTGACCAAATCCTACGGCTCACAACCGGGACCCTCCAAAACGATGTTGTTACCTACTCTGTTAATTTTCAGGTTAAGTGTTTCTGCGATCACTGCAATGATCTCTTCCTGTGACTCCTCATTGAATGATACCGTTAACCGGCAATTTTGTAGATTTTCATTCAATACAATTTGCTTGTCGTACACCCGATTGAGCTCCTCAATAACCACCCCGAGCTCCGTGTTATCAAAACCAAAAACTTTGGTTTTATACGACAAAGCATTTTCTTCCGGCTGGTCGATGGTGAATCTCCTGGTAATTTTGTTATACACACCCTTTCCGTTCTCCTTTAGATAAAGGCCGGAATCGTTTTCGGTATAAAACATCACTTCGCCCTTTACCACAACAACTTCAATTAGATCCGCTGAAGGGTATGCTTTGACATTAAATGACGTACCAATATCCCGTATGAATATTCCGCCGATCTCGATCACGAAATTTTTGTCCTTCTGATGTTGGATATTAAAGTATGCTTCGCCTTCCAGCTTTACGCGATGCTCTTTCTTCTTCTTGTCAAATGAGTATGCAAGCTTCGTAGACTTATTAAGAAATATGTCGCTACCATCAGGAAGAGTGCCCCGAACGGTTTCCGTATTAGCCGCGACTAAAACGGGTTTAAAGGTAGCGGCGTCTCGTTGGGTAAATAAATACAAACCAATGCCAATCGCCAGAATGACGCTCGCAGCAATACTCCACCGCCACAATTTCGAACTGTCAGGGCGCGGTGTAAATTGAACTGTCTTCGCCGATCTCTTCGCCAACGACTTGTTGAGTCGTTCCCAGGCTGCGTCAGTATCAAAAGTATGGACATCTTTTGCCCCGGGCGCTTGATGAAAAATGGTTTCGAAATGTTTGACGTATTGCAGGTTCTCAGCACTTTGGCCAGCCCAGTTCTTAACAATGCCAATTTCTTCCAATGCCGCTTCGCCCGCAAGGTACTTGCCGATCAGCTCGTCAATATGTTCTTGATTGATTTCCACTCCAGTCAGTTTAATAAGCCATCCATGAGGATAATCATTAACGGGAGGTATTCCCTAAGCTGATCACGCATGATGCGCAAAGCTTTACCCATTTGATTTTCAACAGTTTTTATAGAAATATTAAGTTGTGCGGCAATTTCGGCGTACTTCAACTCTTCGAAGCGGCTAAGCTTGAATACCATCCGGCAGTGTTCAGGAAGACTGTCCATTGCCTCATAGATGCGGGACTCGAGTTCAGACGCTACGATGGTACGGGTGACAGATTCCACGCTGCGTTCTGCAACTGCCATCTCCATCGCCGCATGCTGCTGCTTGATTTTTTCATGCTTTATAACATTAAGACAAGCATTTCGCACCATCGCATACAAATATGGCTTTACGGCCGTGTGTATCGCAAGGGTATCACGTTTCTCCCATACGTTCAGGAAAGTCGTTTGCACAATCTCTTCAGCTTCATCGCGGTCGGCGACAAAGGTGTAAGCATAATTGCATAAGGGCTGATAATAGGTCCTGAATAACATTTCAAAAGCAGTAATATTTCCCGCCTTCAGCGATGTTATCAGCTGATCCTGTTGTAAATCCACTGCTTTGGTTAAGTTCAGCGAAATTTACGGGTTTGCGGCGTTGAGGTTATGACAATTGAAAAAAGATTTACCCCTACGTTGCGCATAAAGTTTTTTTCAGGAGAAAAAACTAGCAGAATTGCTCAGAAACCAGGAAAGGACGCCTGGACTTTATTGCGACCATTCCAGACGATTCGGCCTCATATTCCGGCCCGGAGCCACTTAGGCCGTCCAATTCAATAGAATCCAGTGCCTCATCTTGATACACTTTTAAAATTGTCCTTTCAGGAAGCCACTTTTCATAGACTCCCGCGGTGATCACCGACGACTTCCAGCATCCTTCAAAAATTGTGATGAGAATCGACTGTGAAAACGGGTGACTTTGTTCAAAAAGAGGTCCGGTATTCGATGTGACAACATTCAGTGTGCTTTGACCCGTTTCAGTCAGGTACATCAGGGTTGTCTCAAATGCCTCTGAACGCTCCTTACAGTTGAGGTACGAAACCGGTCCGTGGTCTTTAAGCAACAATTCAGTTTCCCCCAATAACGCATCTTGATGATGAATGATGATATCGATTTTTATCCCCCACAGCAGCACGTTTGGAAGTGCTTCTGAAGATACAATAACCAATGGCGCCCATTCCAGCAACGATGCCACTGCATCTGTAAGATCGGCATCCAATATCAGCAGCGCCGGTTCCTGACCTTCTTTTACAAAATGATGTGACGACATATTGAGCCCGGACTTGAGGGATTATAACTGTGGTTTCATCCATGTATAATCTTTAACAAATTAGTTAAATTACAGCTTAAACAATGTGGAATGCTGAAGGCAATTGAAAGCTATGTTGTGTTTGAACTATGTATTGAGAATTATCATCGGACAGATAATGTGAATAAACCCATTGACAATCCATATCCTTACGGTGGCTTTGAGAATCTACTGTACGCCAAGAATTGGATTGACACAGTTCAATGGCACCTCGAAGATTTGATAAGGCCGCCATCCATCGATCCAATAGAAGGCATGCTATTGAAAAGGCGTATTGATAAATCCAATCAGGAAAGGACCGACATTGTGGAAAAAATAGATGATTACTTTTTGAATCATTTCAGATCTGTGATTGTACGTCCTGAAGCACGGATAAATTCCGAAACACCGGCATGGCTACTGGATCGCATGAGTATTCTTTCTCTGAAGATTTACCACATGCGTGAACAGACGGAGCGGACGGATGCAAGCGCAGATCACCTTGCAAAATGCCAGCTTAAGCTAAATACGCTCATGGAGCAAAAATCCGATATGATGATCGCTTTTGACGAAATGATGGAAGACGTAAGCAGTGGCAAGCGCAGGTTCAAGGTCTACAGGCAGTTAAAGATGTATAACGATGCCTCGTTAAATCCCATGCTCTATGGAGGTAAAAACTAGTGGCATTTTTTAGCTTTCATCATAAAAATCCCCGAATCCGCTTTGGCACTTAAAAGAATTCTGGTCCTGCGATTTTCCGCCATGGGAGATATGGTTTTACTCGTGCCGGTAATAAGATCTCTGGCGGAAACTAACCCTGACGTTGAAATCACTGTTGTAACCCGCCCGAAGTTTGCTTCTTTTTTTACGGACATCGAACGTGTTATCCCATTTCCTGCAGATGTCGATTATACTTATTCAGGAATCTTTGGAATGCGCGAATTGTTTGGCAAACTTTTACGCAAGGCAACTTACGATGTAGTGGTAGACGTACATGATCATCTTCGAACGATTTTGTTAAGAAACTTATTTAAAATCTTCGGAACACCGGTCGTTGTATTCGATAAAGGGCGCTCTGAGAAGAGAAAATTCACGCGGCTGGAAAACAAGCGCACGATCCCGTTGCCGCATACTGTGGAGCGCTATCGCCATGCTTTCGAAAAGGCTGGATATCCCATTGCCATCAACGCCGATCGACAACAAATAGAGCTCAAAGAGGCAACGATTGACCAGGTGACCGAATGGTTAAAGACGAATGCACTGGAAAAGAATGAAAAATGGATAGGCATTGCACCCTTTGCCCGCCATGCTTCGAAGATCTGGCCCCTTGACAATTACGCACTGGTGATGGAGCAACTTTTAAAAAAAGGGCCGGTAAAGTTCTTTCTGTTTGGCGGTGATAAGGATATAAAATTCTTCGAGAAGCTCCGGCAAACATTTCCTGAGCGTTCCATCATTGTCGCCGGGCAGTTGAAAATTAAGCAGGAACTCGCTTTAATTCGCATGCTGGATTTAATGCTTTGCGTTGATTCGTCGAACATGCACCTGGCTGCACTAATGGGAATACCCCTTTTGTCCATTTGGGGAGGCACCCATCCTGACGTCGGATTTGGTCCATTTGGCAAAGGCGCGGAAAGCATACTACAAATCAGCCAGACAACTTTGCCCTGCAGGCCTTGTTCGGTATATGGAACGGGGAAATGTTATCGCGGCGATTTTGCGTGCCTGACTTCCATAACCCCCGATGAGGTTGTCGGTAGAATGGAAGAACTTCTATAAAAAAACACTTTGAATTAAAAGCTTACACTGACAATGAAAAATGAGATTGATACAATAATTTTTGACCTGGGCGGCGTACTGATCGATTGGAATCCACGGTACCTCTACCGTAAGATTTTCAAAACAGAAGAAGAAGTTTCATGGTTTCTCGACAATATATGCACTGGAGAGTGGAACGATCAGCAGGATGCAGGAAGATCTTTCCAGGAGGCAACGGATGAGCTGGTGGCCAAACACCCTGAGCATGAGTTACCGATACGCGCGTGGTATGACCGTTGGCAGGAAACCATACCCGGCGCGGTGCATGAAACGGTAGACATCCTTCGTCATTTTAAAGAAAAACCCGGACATCGCTTGTACGCCCTTACTAACTGGTCAGCGGAAACCTTTCCATGGGCACTGAACACGTTTGACTTCCTTCATTGGTTTGAAGGAATTGTGGTCTCAGGCGTAGAGAAAACCCGGAAGCCATACCCCGAATTTTATCATATCCTCTTCGACAGGTATAACATAATGCCTGAACGCTCCGTGTTCATCGACGACAATTACAAAAATATTGAAGGAGGTAAAGCAGTAGGACTGAATACAATACATTTTCAATCACCCCGGCAGCTAAAGGCCGACCTGATGAAAATGGGAATCATGTCCTGAATTTCAGTAATACCTTTTCTAGGATATCGCAGCATTCATGAATCTGCTCTTCGGTGATAACAAGTGGCGGAGCAAGCCTGATGATATTTCCGTGTGTTGGTTTTGCAAGCAGACCATTGTTCATTAACTGAAGGCAGATGTCCCATGCCGTCGAGCTTTCAGGTGTGTCATTGATGACGATGGCATTCAACAGTCCCTTGCCTCGCACCTTGGTAATTATCGAGGAGCGGCTCAAAATATCTTCCATTCTCTGACGGAAAACAATCCCCAGCCGCTCCGCGTTCTGCGCCAGGTTCTCGTCTTTGACAACCTCGAGCGCTTCCATACAAACAATCGCAGCCATAGGATTCCCACCAAAGGTAGAGCCATGCTCACCCGGGTGGAGTACCATCATCACTTCGTCATTGGCAAGTACAACGGAAACCGGCAGGACGCCACCGGACAACGCCTTGCCTAAAATAAGCACATCCGGCGTGACGCCTTCATGATCGCAGGCGAGCATTCGGCCAGTACGCGCAATGCCCGTTTGTATCTCGTCGGCAAGCAAAAGGACATTATAGCGATCGCACATTTCTTCGACGGCTTTGAGATAGCCAACTTCCGGAACGTGGACACCTGCCTCCCCTTGTATAGGTTCAATAAGCATTGCGCAAACATTGGGATTTTTCAATGCCTGCTCCATCGCACCGCGATCGTCGTAAGGGATGATGTCGAAGCCCGGTGTGTACGGACCAAAGCCCTGTCTCGCCGAATGTTCGGTTGAAGCGGAAATTATTGTCGTCGTTCGCCCGTGAAAATTTTGGGTCGCGACAATAATGATCGCCGCATCCTCAGGTATGTGCTTTTTTGTATAGCCCCATTTTCTCGCAAGCTTTATGGCAGTCTCATTCGCCTCAGCGCCGCTATTCATAAAAAGCGCCTTGTCATAGCCGAACAATTCGCACACATATTTTTCTGCCATGCCCAGTTTATCATTATAAAATGCGCGCGACGTCAAAGTGAGTTGCTTAGCCTGCTCGACAAGCGCATTGATTATGCGCGGATGACAATGGCCTTGATTTACCGCGCTGTAAGCTGATAGAAAATCATAATATCGCTTTCCTTCGACATCCCACAAAAAAACGCCCTCGCCTTTACTCAATACAACAGGCAAAGGATGATAGTTGTGGGCACCGTATCTGTCCTCCAGTGCAATTGCTTCCTGACTTGTGCTGATAACCCCGACCATATAAGACTAACTGTTTTACAAATTTATTCAATCGATACATGAATGCCTAAATCATGTTGCAAACCAAAACCATTTCAACAGGTAACTGTGCTGCGCTGATTGTATTTGGTATCTTTGCATTCAATGGATATTCTTTTAGTGATCATCTCATTGTGCATAGGAACTGGTGCCGCATGGATATTGCTTTCGGCCAAATTCAAGAACGAGGTACATGCCATCTCCGCTATATTGACAGGCGAACGCGAACGCAGTAAAGGAATCGTTGAACAACTCCAGGAACTGAAACGCGAAATTGAACTCGAAAGGAAAAACGTTCTTGCTGTCAATAACGATCTTGCTGCGGCCGAGGCCGACTATCGCAATCTCCAGGAGAAGCTGCAAGATCGGAACAAAGAATTTGAAAAAATGACTGAGAAATTTTCGGATCAGTTTAAAAATCTGGCGAACGAAATTTTCGAAGAAAAAAGCAAAAAATTTACTGATCAAAACAAGGCAAACTTATTTGACCTCCTCAAGCCGCTCGGCGATAAGATTGTAGATTTTGAAAGAAAGGTTGAGGAAACACACAAGGACAGCATATCACGTAATTCGGCGCTCCGCGAACAATTGGAAAATCTCCAGCGTCTGAATGTTCAAATGACACGGGAAGCTGAGAATCTTACTCGTGCACTTCGTGGTGATAGCAAAACCCAAGGTGCCTGGGGCGAATTTATTCTGGAGAGCATTTTGGAAAAATCAGGCCTTGAAAAGGACCGCGAATATTTTATTCAGGAAACATTCACTACACTGGAAGGTCGCTTGCGCCCGGACGTCATTATCAGGTTGCCTGAAAATAAGCACGTTGTTATCGACTCCAAAGTAAGCTTGCGAGCTTACAATAATTTTGTTAATGCGGAGAATGATGTGGACAAGGCACTGAATCTAAAAAGCCACCTGACGTCTATACGTGGTCACATGAAATCGCTCGGTGAAAAGAACTATCAAAACTTAAGCGAAAGCAGTCCGGATTTCGTCATCATGTTTATCCCAATCGAGCCCGCCTATATCCTGGCGATTCAAAGCGAAAAGACGCTTTATGAAGAAGCGCTGGAAAGGCGAATTGTCTTCGTAAGCCCAACGTTATTAATACCTTCGCTACAACTAATTAAAAATACATGGAAGCAGGAATATCAAACCCGGAATGTGCTTGAAATCGCCAGCAAAGCCGGTGACTTGTATGATAAATTTGTAGGATTCACAGAAGACATGATTACGCTTGGCCGGAATCTGGATTCATCCAAAAAGTTCTACGAGGAAGCAATGAAGAAACTTTCCGTGGGGAGCGGAAATCTTGTTAGAAGGGTTGAAGACCTGAAGAAGCTGGGTGCAAAAGCAGGTAAAACCATTGATCAAACATTACTTAAGCGATCCGAAGACCAGGGCAGTCTTTTTGAATAGCCGAGTTAGTCAAGAGTCATGAGTCAAGAGTCGATGCTCGATTGACGATTGAATTCTAATCAAGCGGCGCGCAAAGGGAATCTAAAATCAAAACTACTCACTTCGCAGTATGACGACTCTTGACTCATGACTCTTGACTGCCTTTTTACAGCCTCTTGACTGACTAGTATATCCGACCTATATTTTCTGCAATAATCTTTCTGAGGGTCAAAGGATCAATAAGACCCTGCTTGCCATAAATGATCTTACCGCCGGGTGCAATAAATAATGTGTAGGGTAGTGACCCCTCCCATTTTTTGTCAAGGCCATCGATGAATGCATACTTATCCCCTTTAAAAATGTAATTCTTCATGGAAGCCTGCTTCTTTGTGAGGAAGTTCAGAGCATTCTGCTTTCGCCCCATCTCATCCAGGCTGATCGTCACGAGCTCAAATTCGCGGTTTCGATACATTCTGTTCATATTGACAAACTCGGGAAATTCGGTAACGCACGGGCCGCACCACGTGGCCCAGACATTGACTAACTTATAATTCACTCCGTCGTTTTTTAAAAGAGACTTAAGCTCGTCTAAATCAATGTCGTCTATAGTCACCTTTTCTTTTGCCCATTCCTCAGGTGCTTTATCCGCATAATCACGTTTTGACGGCCACTTGACAGAACATCCAAATATTTTCGTTTTTTCCACCTGCAGCGGCTTACCCTCCAGCAACGCATCAAGGACATTGCGGGTATCGTGCGTCTTGGCTGTCCCAGGCTTTTCACCGTCATCGATGCGACCCGTATATCGAAGTTTTCTTTTTTCATCGAATATAAAAACGTGAGGCGTTGCCTGCGGACCGTACTTCATGGATGCCGCGGAGGTCTCGCCATCGTACAAATAGGGGAAATTATATGTTTTATCTTTTGCCCTGATCTTCATCTCATCAAAGCTATCGCCCACGTCCGTGTACCCCAATTCGTCCAGGCGTACAGACAAAGGGTCATTTGGAGAAATCGCTACAACACCTACCCCATTCGGACCGTAATCCGTCACAAGCTGCTTGATCCTGTCTTCGTAGGCTTGCGCGGTCGGACAATGATTACAGGTAAACACGATTACAAGTATCTTATGTGAAGCAAAGTCTTTAAGAGAATAGGTCTTTCCATCCGTAGCCGGCAAGGAAAAGTCGGGGGCTGGAGAACCAATTGGCAAGGGAGATGGGTCATCCATTGCAAATGAGAGACGGGAAAACAAAACGGCAAGAATCAGAATTTTTTTCATAGCGTTCGCCTTGCGTGATGTAGTGAATTTATCAAAATTTTAAACAAATCGGACTCTATTTCTGAAACGATTCAATGCTGCCTCCAGCGTTTAGCGGAGATCGGCGCGGCAGCCCGGAATGAGATTCGTCACAGCAAAAAGGAACTTTCTATGACGATTAAATAGTTACGTTTGTCCTGCGTTGGAAATGGATAGCATTGCACTAAATCTATATGGAAGTTACTTCAGATAACAAATTGAAAAAGCTCATTGTCGTTGGCGACCGGGTTTTAATCCGGCCTGGAAAGCAATCTGACAACACAGCGTCCGGTCTATACCTTCCTCCGAGCGTACAGGAAAAGGAAAAAATTCAAAGCGGATATGTTATCAAGGTAGGTCCGGGGTATCCCCTTCCCCTACCAAACGATGAAAATGATGTTCCTCAGGTATCCATCCTATTGCTGGAACGGGAGGAGGATCTTTAGTAATGTCGGGACTTTCGTTTGATGTGCTGCGCACGGGAAAAAAATATCGACTAACGAACTACGGAGAAAGCCATGAATTCGTGATTGAGCAGATCATGGGGAATGGTGACTTCAAAGTAAAAGATGTTCATACGCTGGAGCGGTTTCGCCTGAAAGAACTCATTACATACGGGAAGGGGAAGGACTTTCTATTGGAAGACCTTTAACTCACTAGTCGCTGCCACATAATCACCTTCTGCAAATTTGTTAATTTTCACCATTTTAGTGTCTTAAATTGCTGCCATGAAGTATTATGCGCTATTAAGCTATTTGCTGTTATCTACAATCGGTTACAGTCAGTCAAGCGGCTATCTTTCCGCTGATTTTCACAAAGAAAGGCGTGAAAAACTTCGTGCGATTTTGCCACCGAATTCGGTCGCTGTTTTTTTCGCTAACGCGGTGAGGAATCGGGCCAACGATGTCAACTATATATATCACCAGGATCCAGACTTTTTCTATCTCACCGGCTATCGGGAGCCAGATGCATTGTTGTTGGTTTTCAAAGAAAAGCAGACTGCTGTCAATGGCACTTCATACAATGAAATAATTTTTGTCAGGCCGAGGGACGAAGCACGCGAGACGTGGACGGGTCGAAGACTTGGCAGCGAAGGGGTAAAAGCAAATCTGGGATTTCTTCAGTCTTTTAATAACACCTCATTCAAACAATACAACGTTGATTTTTCGAAATTCAGCTCGGTCCTTTTTTACGAATTTCAGAATGACGTCAGAAATGATCCGTACGATTCGGCAGATCTTTATGATTTGATCGATCAATTTAAAACGCGTGCTAATTATCCGAATAGCAGACCCGGGCTGGAGTTACAACGCGAACCCCAAAAGAATAATCTAGATATGTCAACCCTTGACGTACTGATGAACAATTTAAGAGGGATAAAAACGAAGGAGGAGCTGGAGCTAATTCGCAAGGCAGTGAACATATCATGTACCGCTCAGCGGGAGGTGATGAAAGCCATTAAGCCTGGCATGTCGGAACGTGAGATACAGGGTATTCATGAATTTGTGTACAAGAAATATCAGGCTGAAGAATTAGGCTATCCATCGATCGTCGGTGCCGGTCAAAATGGATGTATCCTTCATTATGAAGAGAACGCAAAACCCTCCGTGACTTCATCGGAGTTAATATTGATGGATCTTGGCGCAGAGTATCGCGGTTATACGGCTGACATCACCAGAACGATACCAGTTTCAGGACGATTTTCGCCGGAGCAAAAGGCAATTTATGACCTTGTGCTTCAATCACAGGAGGCTGCCATGAAAATATGCAAGGAGGGCGCGAGCTTTAAGGATTTAACTGCAGTTACCAAGACCGTTATAAATCAGGGGCTGGCAAAGCTTGGCATCATAGCCAACGAAAATGAGAAGCACTCATATTATCCACACGGTTGCTGCCACCACATCGGATTGGATGTTCACGATAAAGGCAATTACGACTTGCTGCAAGAGAACATGGTCATTACGATCGAGCCTGGCATCTACATTGCCGAAAATTCGAAATGCGACCGGAAATGGTGGGGCATTGCGGTTCGCATCGAGGATGATTTTCTTGTCAGCAAAACAGGCTACGATCATTTGTCGAAACTCGCGCCGCGAAAAACAGAAGAGATTGAAGTACTGATGAAGCAGCCTAGTGCGTTAGACGATTTTGTGCTGCCGGAGTTGAAATAGCGGCAGGCCAAATCCGATTGAACGTTGTAGCGCAAATCATTTTACATTCAGTGTTTTACATTTTGCGGTTTAATTTCCAATGCAAAACACTCAATGTAAAATGTAAAAGTTCGGCGCGAAGTTAAAAGCGTTCCAGATTCGAAAAGAAGAAGCTGCCCTCGATCGCTGCATTTTCGTCACTGTCAGACCCATGGATGGCATTTGCCTCAATGGACTTGGCGAACAACTTGCGGATTGTTCCTTCCGCTGCTTTTTGTGGGTCTGTTGCCCCGATCAATTTCCTAAAATCCTCTACCGCGTTGCTCTTTTCCAGAATCATCGGAACAATTGAACCTGAGGACATGTAGGCGCAAAGGTCTTTGTAAAAAGGGCGTTCCTTGTGAACAGCATAGAACTCACCAGCCTTCGCACTCGGCAGCTGGGTTTTTTTCATCGCGACAATGCGAAACCCCGCATCCTCTATCAATTTTATTATCGCTCCGGAGTTTCCAGCGCTGACGGAATCAGGCTTGAGCATTGTGAACGTAAAATTTCCTGCCATAATATTTGTGTCTCGTTTTAAGCTTAGTACCCTCAAAGGAACAAGGGGCCAAAAATACTACATCTGTGGAATGTGCACAGGGAACCTCCAATTAAATTGAGCAAGAGGTATAATGCGCAACTATCCCATACACAATTATTGAAAATGGGTTAAAATCATCATTTTTGCCCTTTGCTTTTTAGCAGCGTTAATGCAAAACCTGGAGGCTTTTAAGAATTATCTTGTTTATCCGCGTAAAATGGTCATTCTGACACATTTTAATCCGGACGCTGACGCCCTGGGGTCCTCCCTTGGGATGCTGCGCTATTTGAAAAGAAAGGGCCATGATGCTGTTGTGATCATTCCCAGCGAATATCCTGATTTTATCAGTTGGATGCCGATGGCCAAAGAGGTGCATGTCTTTAAGAAGGACAGACCTGAGAAGAGCAGCAAGCTGATCGGGGAGGCGGACACTATCTTATGTCTCGATTTTTCAAGTCTTAACCGAATTAATGAGCTTGGCGACTACGTCCGGAATTCTGCCGCCACAAAAGTGCTCGTGGATCATCACCTGGAACCGGAGAAATTTGCCGATTTCGTTCAGTGGGACAATACCGCTGCGTCAACGGCAGAATTGGTCTACCAGCTCATCGTCGAATTAGGCGACAAAAACCTTATTGACGAGTCCATGGCTGACTGCCTGTACGCCGGAATTATGACCGACACCGGTGGTTTCAGACATTCCAACACCAATTATAAAGTATTCAGAATCGCTTCGGAGCTGGTTGAACTTGGAGCAAATCCGTACCGGGTATCCAAGCTGATCTATGACACGAATACCATCGAGCGGTTACGGCTGATGGGATATGTGTTAAGTGAGAAATTGCAGGTTCTGCCGGAATATCGCACAGCTTACATAACCCTCACCACGGAAGAGCTCAAGCGTTTCAGCTCCCAAACGGGTGATACCGAGGGTCTGGTAAATTATGGCTTATCCATCAGGGGTATCAAGCTATCGGTTCTTATTTCCGACCGGAAAGAAAACATCAAACTTTCAATGCGTTCTCTTGGCAGTTTCTCCGTAAATGAGATGGCAAGGGCCCATTTCTCCGGCGGGGGCCACCACAATGCTGCAGGAGGCCAAACTACATTAACGCTCGACCAAACAGTATCAAAGTTTCTCAAACTGCTGCCCGAATATAAGGAGCAGCTCATGAGGGATTAAATTTTCACTTACAACCTTTTCCAACTATTAACTGTCTAACATTAAAATCATGAATAGAATTTCGCTTGTACTGATCGGATTGGTGCTCATTTGTTTCAGCTGTGCTAAAAAAGAGAAAGAAACCCCTGATGGGTTTAAATATACTGTCATAGAGGCGGGCAATGGAGTGTTGCCCAAAGCGCAAGAGGTACTTGTTTTCCAATATGTCCTGAAGGATTCCAAAGATTCTGTTTGGAACGAGACCTATACCCAAGGATTTCCAGCAGCTGTACCAATTGGTGACAGCACTACAATGGCTAGTGAAAAGGGCATTGTTCAGATGTTCAGAATGCTTTCTAAAGGAGATAGCGTAAAAGCGAGTATGCCAATTACAAAGTTCTTTCAGGACATAAGTGGTGGTCCGGCGCCGTTCAAAATCGACACAACGCTTACGATGTCATACGTGATTCGTGTAATCGATATCATGACGCGCGAAAATTTTCAGGAGTATCAGGTGACTCTAATGCAAGAGTTGCAGAAAAAGCAAAAGGGCAAGGACGCCGATTTAATCTCAAAGCATCTTGGTGAAAAGAACATCACCGCGAAAACAGATACCAGCGGTATTTCTTATGTTGTCCATGAAAGTAAAGGCGGGCCCAAACCAACCATAGACAATTGTGTCGAGGTGAGCTATAAAGGCTCTTTCATGGGCGATGGTAAAGTTTTTGACCAGGCTCCGCAGATGGCATTTCCGCTCAACGCGGTAATTCTTGGCTGGCAACGTGCAATTCCTTTGCTTGGCGTTGGCGACTCAGCCACATTTTATATTCCGTCAGGGCTTGCCTACGGTCCTCAGGGGCAGCAGGGTGGCATTCCTCCAAATGCTATTTTAATTTTCGATGTTAAGTTGCTCGGTGTCGGAAAGGGTTTTGATCAGAATACGCGTAAGTGCAATTAAATACATTTGATATGAAGAAGAATTTTGTCGTTTGTTTGCTGGTGGCGTTATCATTGGGTGTTGTGTCATGTATGAATGATGATGAAAGTGAAAGCCCGCAGAAATTACTTGAAGAACAGACGGCTGCGATCGACGAAGACCTGGCAAGCAGCACGAAGCAGGTCGTTAAGGATATCAGTGGAATCCGCATGGAAATTTACAAGCTGGGCAATGGCTTTCCAGCGAAGGCAGGCCACTCAGTAAATGTCGATTATGTAGGGAGGTTTTTTGAAACCAATGGTGTTTTCGATGAGGGGACGGTGAACCAACCACTGGCGGGTCTTATTGATGGTTGGCAGATTGCACTCATGACGCTTCCGGAAGGATCCCACGCTACAATTTATTTGCCGTCCATTTGGGCATATGGAACAAAAGGCACCGCGAACGGTGAGATTCCTGGCAACACAATCCTGAAGTTCGATCTCGAGTTTAACAAGATCACACGAAGTTCAGCTGAACTGCAGAAATTGGGGTCCGATACCGTGGCGATTGACAATTATCTCGCGGGCAAAAGTATAGTCGCTGAGAAGGACTCGACTGGGTTAAGATATGTAATAACAACGGAAGGTAGCGGTCCAACGCCCGGACTATACGACCCGGTTACTTACCATGCAGTTTACCGGCTGATTACTGACGACAGCAAGATAGCCGCGGAAGCTGATCTGGCGCCGACGTCCGATTACTATAGTCGTGTGGTCGATCAGACCGCTGATGGCCTGAAACTTGGATTGCAAAAGCTGCGGAAGGGTGGAAAAGCAACCTTCTACGTGCCCTCCCTGCTTGCATTTGGAACAAATGGAGCCAGCTCAGGCGAGAACGTCGTTATCCCTCCGAATTCGAATGTGGTCGTGGAGGTTGAGCTTAAAGAGATCGGATCTCTGTGAGAATATGTTTCGCCACTAACAATCAACATAAGCTTGAGGAAGTACGGAACGCCGTAGTGAATACGGATATTCAAATCCTGAGTTTGTCGGATATTAAATGCGTTGACGAGCTTCCTGAGACCCAGGAAACCCTCGAAGGTAATTCGCTTCAGAAAGCTTCATACTTATATGAAACCTACAAGCTTCCATGTTTCGCTGACGACACGGGCCTTGAGGTTGAGGTTTTAAACGGTGCGCCCGGCGTGTTTTCCGCCCGTTATGCTGGCGCTCAAAGAGACAGCGATGATAACATTGCTTTGCTCCTGAAAAATATGGAGGGTAAGAGTAACAGGACCGCAAGATTTCGCACCGTTATTACGTTGCTGGGCTTCGCGGCAGAGCCGGTATATTTCGAGGGTGTGATCGCTGGAACAATCTCGCAGGAGAAAAGCGGAGAGCATGGCTTTGGGTACGACCCGGTATTTATTCCATTGAGCCATAGTAAGAGCTTCGCTCAAATGAGCATGGCTGAAAAAAATCAACTTAGCCATCGCGCGCTGGCAGTAGCACAGCTCGTGCGGTATCTGAATACATTAGCCTGAGCCTAGACTGTGTGGTGCGCGCGGTTCAGTTGTCAGGGTAAGTTTTGAGCCGTTGGTGAAGTGTTGTAATTTGTTGGTGTATGGAAGCACCTTACACCATTGGCATCACAGGCGGCAGCGGCTCTGGAAAAACTTTCTTTATCAAGGAGCTCAGTGCTCATTTCAGCGCTGAGGACATCTGCCTTATCTCTCAAGATCATTATTACCGGCCCCGCGAATTACAGGTTACAGATGAGCGCGGCGTGAAAAATTTCGACCTCCCAGGTGCCATCGAACATGATAGGCTTGCTACCGACATTCGTACTTTAAAGCGTGGGGAAACACTTCTGAAGCCTGAGTATACATTTAATAATCCGAATGTAACGCCCCTTGTATTAGAGTTCCGGCCTGCGCCTATCCTTATCGTTGAAGGTCTTTTTGTGCAATACTTTCCGGAAGTAGAGAAGGAGCTTGATTTAAAAATCTTTATTGAAGCGCGGGACGATGTGAAGTTAGCCAGGCGCATAAAGCGTGACAACGATGAGCGGGGGTATGACCGCGAGGATGTGTTGTATCGTTACCAGCATCATGTTATGCCGATATATGAGTCTTTGATAGAGCCGTTAAAACACGATGCTGATCTTATTGTTCCTAATAATCATCACTTTAAGTGTGCGCTGGAAATTTTGGTGTTGGCGCTTAAGGGGCGTCTGAGAGAAAATCGCTTGGTGTGAGTCCAAGGCATTCACGGCAAAGGCGGAAGGCGCAGAGGATACGCAAAGGTATTCTTAGCGTTCACTTAGGGTCTTTGTTTCTTAGCGGTTAGGGCGTTTGAAGTTTTGCAGAGTGGTCATAAAAAAAGCCTTCCTGATTAGGAGAAGGCTTTTGATCCTCCTTCGCTGAAACAGCTATGGCGGATAAAATAAAAAATAGGCAACGACTTACTCTCCCAGGTATTATCCCAGTACCATCAGCGCTGGCGGGCTTAACTGCTCTGTTCGGAATGGGAAGAGGTGATCCCCGCCGCTATTGTCACCTTAATGACTGATGTGAATTAACAAGACCTACTCGCCTTGCCCTTTCTCTGCGTTTGCTCTGGAGGTTTGCACCCGCCGTAGCGCCTCGCGAAGGAGGGTCACCTTAATGACTTTAATGATTTACAAGACCCTTCTGGTCTAGCCCTTTCTTTCGCGTTTGCTCTGGAGGGCGGTGCCCGCCGAAGCGCCTCGCGAAGGAGGGTGATATGTTAAAGACATAGCTGAAGAAAGAATAGTAAAGTATAAGAGGGGAAAAGATGT
>JBBJMI010000013.1:0-117464 GCA_037720155.1 Chryseolinea sp.
GATAATACCGACAACCACTATTGAGGGGATTATTTGATAATGGCTTAAGTAGTCAATATATGCAGAAAGTATATGAAAATGATTTTCCCCATCCAATAAATACAACACAGGGAAAGTCTTGCTAGGGGTTGCAGAATCGTTTTTTGGAACATGAATATAAATTTGACGTTCCTGATTTAGCACTTTGGAGGGTATTGTGATTACTTCATTAGATATGTGATTAAATAACTCAACATTTTGCGCTTTTGAGTGAAATGATAAAAGCAAAAAAAATGTGATGCAATATTTTATACGATTGAGAAAGGTTGACATAGTTAGATATTGATAATTCTATAATTAGAAATATATCGAAAGATTTACTTTTTTGTAGTCGTCTGCGTATTGCCGGTAACGATAGAGTGTTTTATCCGAAATCCGAGTAAAAAAATTATACTGTTGGTAAGATAAGCAATGAAAAGGTTAGACTTTATTTACTGTGATCTTTCGGGATTTCGTATCGTTGATAAGTTGTGCACTCTGGTTGCCAAATTCTGTGCATTCTGGTTGCCGGAAACTGTGTATTCTTATTTACCAAAAACTGTGCAGTACTAATTGCCTGTTACATGAGGTCGACTGGATCAGAGAGCCTTTTAGAAAAGAACATATAATTCCGTTATTCGCGTTGGGTAATTGCCGTTGGAATCAAACTAAGAGATACTGGCTAAGTATGCCTTCCTCGGCGGATATTGATCGTTAATTTCGATAATGAGAAAAAGGATGAGGTACTGCTGTTACATTTTATTCGTCTTTTTGTCGGCGGGATTTTCGTTTGCACAAGTGAAGCAACTCTATGTGCCAGTTGCAGACTCTAAGGTTTATGTTGAAGTTCATGGAAAGGGTCAGCCTGTACTTTTTCTACATGCCGGCAATATGGATCACCGCATGTGGGGTGACCAGGTGAGTGCTCTGGAAAAATCGTACCGTGTTATTTTGATGGATTTACGAGGATGCGGCCAAACTGAAGACGGAGATTCGACCTATTAGCAATCAGACGCCATCGAAGCGGTGCTCGGCACGCTGGAATTGAACACGGTGGCGATCATCGGCTCATCGCTTGGTGCGGTCTCGGCAGTGGCCTTCGCGCTCGATTATCCTCGACGCGTATCGCGGTTGATATTAGTTTCTCCCGGACTCATTGGTCTCGACCTCAACCACGACCCGAAGCTTGTTGCCTATAATCAGGAAATGAATGATGCTGGCCAAGATAATTCGTGGGATACCTATGCTGAAGTGTTCGCGAAAGCGTGGTTAGACGGGCCTACAAGGTCCTCCAATGAAATAAATGCTCATGTTCGTAAAAAGGTCGTGTTGATGGTGAAAGAGAACGTAGCGAAACGCAAGCCGAGCGTACACCTTGGGTTCCGCATGGAACGGACCCATGCGGAACGCCTAAACGAATTGGCCATGCCTGTGTATGTGCTGTTGGGAACGCTTGATATGGCCGACATAAAGATGGCAGCGGAGAAATTCCGCGCAGCGGGTGCGGAGATTGTAACTTTTAAAAAGGCTGCGCATATGATCAACCTTGAGTATCCTCAATTGTTCAACCTACAGCTTATTCAGCTTCTTATAAAATAACAGCTGGACTCCGACACTGAGACGCGTTTCAGGTTACCTAAAATACTTGTCCCCATTTATCGCCTTACCCATCATTCTAAGGTACGACGGGCGATTGGCGCGGCTATAATAGTCATGTCCTTTTCTATAATAATGCACTTTCTTTACACTTCGTGCGCGGTCGTAGCCGCGGATTTTCACCTTCTTCACTTTCGACTTATGCATCGAGCGGAAAGTTTTGTGGGGTGGAAATGCCGCATCTGATGTTGCTATTCCGCCATATGCGCACATGGAACCAAGTGCAAGGAGAATTACAATGAGGGTTTTCATGAAGTGTAGTGGTTAATGAGTTAATCAAATAATTAAATGCAAAGAACGTGCTAACTATATAGTAACGTGACTTCGGTTTCATCCTTCTCCTTTTCCGGAGCGGATATGGAAGCGAACCAAGGGTTGATGTTGTAAACTGTTGGTAGTGCTAGTGATGTGTGCCAAAGCATTTTTTGAATTAATCTTTGGAACGTGAAACCTTTATCGTAATTTTACGATTAAATCAATAATGGGGCTAACCAAAACAGAAGAATTTACGAAGGCGCAAAATGAGCTTGCTCTTTTAGCAAAGGCATTAGGGCACCCTGCGAGGATTGCTATTCTTCAATTCCTCATAAAGCGTAACTCCTGCGTATGCGGTGACATTGTTGATGAACTTCCTTTATCGCAATCAACAGTTTCCCAACATCTAAAGGAATTGAAAAAGGCAGGACTGATCAAAGGAGATATAGATGGTCCCAGCGTTTGTTATTGTATAGACGCAAAGGCCTGGCTCAAAGCCAAAACTGTGCTTGGAGGTTTATTTCAATCCTATCAGGATCCAAATTGTTGCTAAAGCATTTTTTTGCAGAAACCAATCGCAATATTACGATAATTATGAATACTATGGAAAATAACAAAACGTCGGAACAGCTAAAGGAACTTGTTAAAGAGAAATATGGTCAGATCGCCTTGCAAAGCAAGGACGTCAATGCTTCGAGTTGCTGTGGAGCAACAGGATGCGGCACCATTGACTACTCGGTAATGGCCGATGATTACACGAAGCTGGAGGGCTACATGTCGGATGCCGACCTTGGCCTGGGGTGTGGGTTGCCAACTGAATTTGCGAAAATCAAAGCGGGAGATACTGTAGTCGACCTTGGATCCGGTGCAGGCAATGATGCGTTCGTCGCCAGGTCCATCACAGGAGAAAGCGGTAAGGTTATCGGTGTCGATTTTACGGATAAGATGGTCGAAAAAGCCATACTCAACGCAGAAAAACTGGGTTTTATGAACGTCGAATTCCGTAAGGGTGATATCGAAAATATGCCATTGGGTGGAAGCATTGCCGACGTAGTGGTCAGTAACTGCGTTCTCAATCTCGTACCGGATAAAAGGCAGGCGTTCTCCGAGACATTTAGAATTTTAAAAAAGGGCGGCCACTTTAGCGTATCGGATATCGTGCTCGTTGGCAACCTGCCGGAGAATCTCCGGAGATCGGCCGAGATGTATGCCGGTTGCGTTGCCGGCGCGATTCAAAGGGAGGAATACCTTTCGATTATCCGAGAGGCAGGCTTTGCAAATGTTACGATTCAAAAAGAGAAGCTTATTAAACTTCCGATTGAAATTTTGAAAGACTATTTAACTGCAACGCAGATCGAGGATTACCATTCAGGTACAACTGGAATCTTCAGTATTACCGTTTATGCTGATAAACCTGAAAATTGTTGCAAGCCCGGATGTTGCGATTGATGGGTTTGGGCCTAAGGCAACAGCGTTAGTAAATTGTCAGGATTTTTACCGACTTCGAGTAACGACGACTCACTGATTGGTCGAACGCTATCCAAAAATGGCGGGTTGTACTGCTACTACTTAAGAGAATAAATCCTGAAATCATCAGACTCAAACAATTGTGGCAAATCGAGCTGGATGTCGTAATTGTCACCGTACATCCGTTTAGATATGAGCACGAACTTGCATCCTTTGGCTTTAACTTCATCGAGGTATGCCCGATCCTGAAGCTTAACTGGAAACACTGTCCATCCTTTTCGATGGGCGAAATACATTACCGTCGGACAATGAGGTCCTGAATTGATGACAAACAGATCAGTGCGGTTCGAAACACTATCGACGATTGTTTCCAGGTTTGCAAACGCTGTGTTTATCTTATGAGGTCGATGATCGTTCATTTGCCGACCAATACTTTCTCCCGCTATTGCCAGTAATATAAACCACATGACTTTTTTATTGGCGATTTGGCTTAATGTGTACCCCGAGATAAACGCAAAAGCTGGAATTGAACACAATACATAATACTGGTCCATCAGGATGCTCTTTCCGGTCTTTAGTATTATCAAGAGAAAACATAAGTACGGTATCAGAAAAATAAGAAACACGATCCATTTCTTTTTATACAACACATAAATGAACGATGCAATGAAAAGGAGACAACCCAGATATTTGGTTGGGATTATGAAAAGCCTTCGAAGGATGGCGGGAAAGTTGGTCCGAATTTCTTCCCATCCCATACTTAACAGAGGGCAACCGCCGGTAAAATGGTCACCATATCCAAAAGTTTCGTTTAAATAAGGCACCCAGACAAAATACCATCCACCAATGCAACCCAGGACGATGGCAGAACAGGCCAACATCCAAATTTTACGCTGCATAGGATAAGCGGCTGAAAACACCGGGAGGATCAGGACTGACAGGATAAGGGTTGAAGAAATTTTAGAAAGGCATCCTAAACAGGCAGATAGGAGGTACAGTAGTAAATGGGGGAGTTTACCGGTTTGTAAATATTCGAGAATGAAATACAATGCGATTAAACACAAGCTGGCCGAAAAGCAATCGGGAAATGTTTTTCGACTGTAAGAAAACCAGTACGAGGCTGTTAAAATAATCGTAGCATTGAAGGCGACAGGTTCGTCAAAAAACTTCCTGACGCTTTTGTAAAAGTATAGAGAACCGAATCCAGAAACGATCAGAACAATCAGCCTTCCATACCAGTGCTGATAACCAAAAACGAGGGAAACGAGGTACATTAGATAATTCAGAAGGGGAAATTCAGAGCCCGTAATGCCAGACTTCTCTCCAGCGGTATCAACCATTGGGTATAAAATTTTTGGGCCATTTTCATAAAAGTTGCGTGCAATCATCAACCCATCGGCCTGCCGCCACGGATGTTGAAATTCCAGCGGAGGTTGTGTAATACCATAAAGTCGGATGATGGACAGTACTATCAGCCAGAATCTGATGTCTTTATAATAACGCGTCGAGAAGGTAGTAAGGGAATCTCGAGCAGAGGCTAGGTAGCGCATAGACCGATGTTCTTAGGGCGATTAGATCAAGATTGAATTAAACGGTTTAAGTACGACGAAGGCACAATTGAAAAAAAAATAGTATTAAAAGTCTCCTGACATAGGGCTGTCACCATGTGCACTTTGCTTTGGCAATCAATTTAAATCATCAACCATGAAAGCAATCATTTTAACGTCAATCTTAACCATTATTTCTATGAGTACCAACGGACAATCAGATATGACAAAGCCTTCTTTTATTGAATATGATGATGCTTATCCCGTGCTGATCACGAAAGACATTTCGGCAAGTAAAGCATTTTATCAACAGTGGCTTGATTTTGAAATTGTGTTTGAGGCAAGCTGGTTTGTCTTTATGCAAAGCAAGGGGGATAAAAAAGTCTCGTTTGCACTGATCGCGGAAACGCATCCATCCGACCCTCCCTCGTATGACGCCTTTGATGGCAAGGGAAGTTTTCTGACGCTTCAGGTGAAGGATGCAGCAAGCGTCTACCAAAAGCTCAAAAGTATGAAGGCGCCAATTACCTACCATTTAAAAAGAGAGGATTGGGGCCAGTTACGCTTTGGACTGACCGACCCAAACGGAATGTACATCGACATTGTACAACAGGTTGATTCGGTGGAAGGTTATTGGGACAAGTATGTCAAGGGGAAATGACCGATAAGGGATCATAAGCTGTAGCCGGTAAAAGGGTGTTGCTCCGTGCATTCTATTATTTTATCTTTATCTAGGGAATCAAATTGTGGCGCTAAGCATCAACGCCAGCCGTTAATGCCGCCAGAGTTTTTCCATCGTTCGAGTAAAATTTTAAAGCCATGCCCATGAATAGTTTTAGTTTTTTTTCCGTATGCATGTGTTTGCTCATTATCACTTCGATGAGCCTAAATGCCCAACCACCCAAGGCTCCGGTTATCCCGGGGACCACCTTCGGAGCGGCCATTTCCGCGGACGGATCTGCCCCCGTCGCCGACCTGTCGAGATTAAAAGCAGGAGAAGAATCTGTTGGCGTCAAAGTTAGCGGGGAGGTTACCGATGTCTGCCCTAAAATGGGGTGTTGGCTGTCGCTGAAGATGCCGGATAATAGTAAGGTGTTTGTAAAGATGAAAGACTATGGATTTTTTGTGCCCGTCGAACTCGTTGGAAAGACTGTTGTCATCGATGGTCAAGCCAAACTCCTAAAAACCTCTGTTGAGGAATTAAAGCACTATGCGAAAGATGCGCAGAAGTCAGACGAAGAGATAAAGGCCATAACAGATCCGAAAGAAGAAATACAGCTGATGGCAAATGGTATCCTTATAGTCAAATAGACTACGTGACACTAGAATGCCCTTTGTGTCTTAAAATGGGGTGCATAGGTCATGCGCATGGACAATCATTCAGTGCCCAGTTCTTGTTCCTTCCCCTTCATTGACCATAAATAGGGCGGTCGGGACAAACCGTTGAAACAATTGATCTTTCAGCGATTCGTCCACCGGCAGTGTGCTCAAAGCTCTGGCCATACAGGAAAGCCAAGCATTGGCATCCTCTTCGCCGATTGGGTGCGGCATGTGTCTTGCGCGAAGCTGCGGATGGCCAAAGCGTTCCGTGTAGAGCGGTGGTCCACCAAGGAACTGCGTTAGAAACAGACGTTGCTTTTCCTTTATCTCCTCCTTGCTGGATTTGAACAAGTGACTGATCTGTTCATCTGCGAAGACGAACTCGTAAAACTGATCTACCAGTAAGGCAAGGTGGTCAGGGCCAAGTTTTTCAAATAGTGTTCCCTCCATGTGGTCACAAAGCCGGTTGAAATATGCCGCAAAATACGGATATGCCTGTTAAATGGCGCGATAATGAGGAGAGTTTGTCGCAGGTTGTTCCCACCCTGCGTACAACTTGCCCGATAAAAAATACTGCAGTGACGTGACCGTTAGCGTAAACGCTGGCACGAATTTGAACGTTTTTTCGACGGTAGCTTTCATGACGCCAATGGAAAACATGTCCGATCGCAAAAGTGGGGAACAAACTAAGGTCATTGGAATGGCGCTGGTGACATCTGCATGCATGTATGCGCTTATTTTTTCGATGTTAGAAGGCAGTTCCGAGTCCAGTTCCAATATTAGTCAATGGCATATGGCGGGAGTGATGACTATGCCGATTATTATTATCGAAATTATTTTGATGGGTGGAATTTACACCAATAAGAAATTTAATACCGTCATTGTCATTATTAGCGTGGTTTCCTTTCTGGCCTTTTATCTCGTTGTTAAAGATCAGAAGCATCACTTGCCACGGCCTCTCCAGGGGCGATCGAGTAGCAACTGAAAGTTGTTATAAATCGCCAATATCATAACTAAACGCAATTATGCCAGAGTTACCAGACCTTCAGGTTTTCAGTAGTAATCTGAATCGAATGCTCGCCAAAAAAGAAATTACGCAGGTGAGGCTCATGCCGCGTGCGAAAAGCAATGTTTCCGGTTCGAAATTGAAATCTACGTTGTTGAAGAAGACGGTGACGAAGGTGTACAGGAAGGAAAGGAAATGCGAGACTTGGTTTTGCCAAAGGTGCGGCTCGCTTAGCACAATTCCATATAGACGATATCTTTCGCAAATTACTCCCCTCGGTTCGCTCAATGCGGTCAGAAGAAACTAACGTTAGCGTACTTTACACCTTCAAACCTGGGAAGAACAACTTTCCACTTCAGAGCAATTGATTCTGTCAATTCTGCACGCAAAGGAAATGATATTATGAAAAAATCAACAAATCAGAATAGTCCAAGCGCTTCGAGAAGATCATTTATTCGAAATGCAGCATTATCAGCGGCCGGAGTCATGATTGTTCCACGACACGTACTTGGCGGCGTGGGGTTCACCGCGCCAAGTGACAAGTTATTGATTGCAGGTGTTGGCGTAGGGGGAAAAGGCCGCTCCGATATTAAAAACTTTTATGATAGCGGGAAGGCCGAGATCGCGTACCTCTGTGACGTAGACAAGCGGATGATAGGTGAATCTGTCGAGCGGTTTCCCAAAGCGAAATTTCATACAGACTGGAGACAATTATTCGAAAAGGAATCAAAAAACTTTGATGCCGTTTCGATCTCCACTCCAGACCATAACCATGCGGTCATTGCAATGGCGGCGATGCAACTTGGAAAACATGTATACGTTCAAAAGCCGCTCACCCACGACATATATGAAGCACGAATCTTGACTGAAGCCGCAAAGCGTTATAAGGTTGTAACACAAATGGGAAATCAAGGTTCTTCTGGTGATGGTGTAAGGCAACTGACTGAATGGTACGATGCGGGAGTTATCGGCGACGTTCATACGGTTCAGATCTGGACCAACCGGCCAATATGGCCTCAGGGAATACCCTGGCCTCCCAAAGCTGACGTGCCGAAGGAGCTCGACTGGGACCTGTGGCTTGGCACGGCGCCGTATAGAGACTACGTTGACAAGCTGATCCCCGGCAGTTGGAGAGGCTGGTGGGATTACGGCACAGGCGCTCTCGGCGACCTCGGATGCCACCTCATCGAGGCGCCGTTCAGGGTGTTAAATCTCAAGTATCCGTTAGACGTGCAGGCAAGTGTGAGCAGCGTATTCGTAGAGTGGGGCAAACGTGGTTACTTTCCGGATACTCCGCCACCTTCCAGTCATGCCACCCTAACGTTCCCAAAAACCGACAAGACGCAGGGAAACGTCATTATGCACTGGATGGATGGCGGCATAAAACCTGAGCGGCCAGTGGAGCTTGGACCAGATGAGCTATTCGGCGACGGCAATAGTGGAATTTTATTCATTGGTAGCAAAGGAAAAATGATGGCCAGTGAGTATGCCGCGAACCCAAGGTTGCTCCCTTTATCGAAAATGGATGAGGTGAAAATAAAGCAGACAATTCCACGTGTTCCTGGCAGCGCCGACGGCCATTACGCGCAGTGGGTTGAGGGCGCAATAGCCGGCTACGGAAACAAGCAACTAAGCTCACCATTTGATCTAGCGGGCCCGTTGACCGAAGCGGTTCTCATGGCAAACCTTGCAATAAGGGTTGCGGACATACCCAAGCCGAGGCCATCGGGCAGGGGATTTGACTACCCCGGAAGTAATACGAAGCTAATATGGGATTATCAAAACATGCGCGTCACCAATTATGAAGAGGCAAATCATTATGTGAAGCGCGAATACCGAAAAGGCTGGACGCTGGGGGAGTGAGAGTGAGAGGGAGAGTAGTAATTCTGGTAGATGTACGCCTATGAAGCTCAATACGCAATCTTCACCTTGTTTTTATGACTAAGATTCAACCATTCACCATCCTCACCGCTGTTTTAATGTCAATATTACTAGCCTCATTTAACAGCTATCAACCGCCGGCGGAGGTCAAAATAACTCCCCTTGGCAAAAACCAGATTCTTGGACCGGATCGCCCGTTTCTGCAAGGTCATGCGTCCACTATCGTTCAGACGGACGGTGACAATTACCTGGTTGCCTGGTTTGGAGGAACGCATGAGAAACACGACGACGTAGGGATCTGGCTTTCAAAAGGAAACGCAGCGGGATGGTCAGCACCCATTGAGGTTGCAAAAATAAGGGAAGATGCTCATTGGAATCCTGTGCTGTTCAAGACGCCAGCAGGAGAGATTATCTTATTCTTCAAGGTTGGAAAAACAATTGATGAATGGGAAACGTGGATAATGCGTTCCTCAGACAGCGGTTCCACCTGGTCAGAACCTGAGGAGCTTATCAAAGGTGATCACGGAGGTCGCGGACCGGTACGCAACAAGCCAGTAATACTATCTGACGGGACATGGCTTGCTGGCGCTTCCAATGAGACCAAGGGTGTGTGGAATGCATTTGTTGACAGAAGTGAGGACGCTGGAAAAACGTGGAAGGCATCAAAGTATCTCGCGATTGATCGCAAGAAAATTTTAAATGAGGGTATTATACAGCCAACTTTGTGGGAATCGGTGCCAGGACACGTTCACATGTTGTTACGAAGTTCTACCGGTAGTATTTGTCGAAGCGATTCACGCGACTATGGTAAGACCTGGAACGCAGTCTATAAGACCAGTCTGCCGAATCCAAATAGTGGGATCGACGTCACACGCATATCCGGTGACATGCTCGCTTTGGTCTTTAATCGCGATAATCAAAACTGGGGAGAGCGCAAACAACTTTCCATCGCCATATCCCGGGACAATGGCCTAACCTGGCCGACGTCCCTCGATATTGAAGCAGGTATTGCGGGAGATGAATTCTCTTATCCCGCGATCATCAGCCGGCATGATACGATCGCTGTGACGTACACGTGGAAACGTCAAAATATTGCGTTCTGGTCGGGCACAGTACGTTGATCAGAAGGCAGCGCCTGGGTCGCTTCGTAGTCCAAATTAATGACTACGCATCGAATTTAGGGGCATTATCCAGTGTTTTCTGGTCATACTTCAACCCATACTTTTCCAGGACGTCCTGGGGTACTCCATCCCATTGATTGGGCTTATTTCCTTCATATCCAAGGTCGGCAATACCGATCTTACTTGTAAAGAAACCGCACGCGGTGAGGTCGCGCATTGTATTGAAGAAAGCAACTCCCTGTTGCATCTCCGGTTTAGCCTTTCCGGGAAAAGCGATTTCATCCACTATTTCAATTTGCTGCTCAGGTTTGCTGGACGCAAAGTCTGTGTCGAATCGCCTCATGCTTTGAAGGTCAAGCCATCTTAGCCCGCCGCGAATCGGTGTTTGAAAGTCAGGCATATCCTTTACGATGAACTCAATGAATGCCGGCACACCAGCTTCGGAAGCGCTTCCTGAAACATCATCCTTTGGGATGATGATGTCTGAGAGCACGGTGATGGTTTTCATCTCATGATCGTCAAGAAATTTTTCGGCAATCAAAGCTTTCTCGCGTACCAACTCTTCCGCCGTCCGATCGATCGTGAAGGTGCTGGCCGGTACCTCGGTGGCGACCTTACCAGTTTTCGGTTCACAATTGACTAACAGACCCGCGCCAACGGTCCCGGCTGCAAGCGTTTTTAGATACTTTCTTCTGTCCATGGCTTCGCGAATTTACGGATTAAATGTTTTGTTTTTTTAGTTCATCGATGATAAACTCGGATGCCCGCATCGATAATGCGAGTATCGTCCAGGTTGGGTTCTTATCGGCTTGCGAAACAAACGGTCCACCGTCCACAATAAAAAGATTTTTGCAGTCGTGGGCCTGATTAAATTTATTGACGGCCGAATTCTTAGGATCATTTCCCATCCTGGTTGTACCGACCTCATGGATTATGCGGCCAGGAGCAAGGAGTCCATAATTGTTCTCCGGACCATCTTTCCCAAACGTTACGACGCCACCCATCTTTAGAATGATTTCTTCAAAAGTTTGCTTCATATGTCGAGCCTGTTTCACTTCATTATCGCTCCATTCATAGTGAAAACGCAGTACAGGAATACCGAATTTGTCAACGGTATGAGGATCTATTTCACAATAATTACTTTCCAGCGCGATAGACTCGCCTCGCCCGGACATACCGAAAGTAGCACCATAGAAATATCGGTAGTCATCTTTCAACGACGCTCCATATCCACCTCCAGCTTTTTGTTTGCCGTCGCGTCCAGGATACGTTCCATTAAGACCCTGCATGCCGAAACCAAATCCGTATGAAGGCATGCCCATACCGCCCCAATACTCAATATGATATCCACGCGGAAAGTCTAGCTTCTTATTATCCAGCCACCATGGAGTATATACATGGAGACCACCGACGCCGTCCTCATTATACCGCTTTCTCCCTATTAGCTGGGGAAGTATGCCGCCCATGTCCGCTCCGGTAGAGTCATGCAAATATTTACCTACGACATTGCTTGAGTTTGCGAGTCCATTTTGATGCCGTGACGATTTGGAGTTCATAAGCAGTCTCGCAGATTCACATGCGCTGGCAGCAAGTACCACAACCTTTGCGTCGACTGTGTACTCCTGCATATCCTCCTTGTTCACAAAGGATACGCCCGTCGCAATACCTTCGCTGTTCGTCAGAACTTCCCGGACCATTGCGTTGGCAATGATATCGACGTTTCCGGTTTCAATTGCAGGTTTTACCAGTACTGAAGACGAAGAAAAGTCAGCGTGCACCGTACAACCCCGATTACATTGCGAACAATAAAAACATTGGCCTCTTGCGTCATTAATCTTTTTAGTAAGAATTGATAAACGCGATGGGATAACCGGAATGTTTAATTTGGACGCGCCTTCTTTTACGAATAGCTCGTGAAGCCTGGGCTTAGGCGCTGGCAGAAAAATTCCATCTGGTTCATTTCTCAGACCCTCCTTCGACCCAAAAATACCAATTAGTTTGTCGATCTTATCATAGTAGGGTGCCACATCACCATAACCAATCGGCCAATCGTCGCCAAGGCCATCGATGCTTTTATGTTTAAAATCATTTGGACCGAATCTCAGTGAAATCCTTCCCCAGTGATTAGTTCTTCCACCGACCATTCTTGAGCGAAACCAGTCGAATTGTGTTCCGTCCTTATGCGTATAGGGCTCACCTTCTAATTGCCATCCCCCGTATGCCGCGTCAAAATCACCGAAATTTCTGTAAGGTGAACTTGCTCCACGGCGCGGTGACTCCCAAGGCCACTTTAATTGGGTAACATTCTTCGCTGGATCGTAAAGCGGACCCG
The DNA here is from genome assembly GCA_037720155.1 of Chryseolinea sp. Classification (GTDB taxonomy): domain Bacteria; phylum Bacteroidota; class Bacteroidia; order Cytophagales; family Cyclobacteriaceae; genus Chryseolinea. The sequence goes on from JBBJMI010000013.1 coordinate 12,604, forward strand.
CTTCAAGCAGCACAACTTTAATTCCCGCATTTGCAAGAACATAAGCAGCCATGCCCCCGCCAGCGCCAGACCCTACAATACAAACGTCATATGATTTCGGTGATTTCTTGATCTGAAATTCAGCCATACGATTTAGTTAGTTCAAATTTAATCTGATGAAAAAGTAAAGATTTCGAATCGAACATAGGGGTTTTTGGTCAATATGTTGGATCCGTTCAAAGAAAAGTTCAGCGATTTAAAATTGACCCTATGCGACAGACTTCTCTGTCATCTGCTCAACGGGAATGTTTTCTTTTTTCTTGCCGATGATCAACCTGATGCCGGTATCATAAGTAAAATAACTCCACATCCAATTTATCATTACGACAAGCTTATTGCGGAAACCAATTAATGAAGTCAGGTGAACGAACATCCATACAAACCACGCTTTAAATCCCTGAGTCTTATATAACCTGCCAAATATTTTAAGATCAGCGACGGCCTTATTACGGCCGATTGTTGCCATCGATCCCTGATCACTATAACGGAACGGCTGGAGCGCTTCGCCGCTTAACAACCTTTTTAAATTTGTTCCCAACCATTTACCTTGCTGAATGGCCGGTTGTGCCATCATTGCATAACCTTCGGGATGTTCACTCGATACCATCCCGGCTATATCGCCGATGGCAAAGATGTTGGTATAACCTGCAACCCTGCTCACATTGTCAACTTTCAACCGATTACCGTTTAGAACAGCATCGGCTGAAAAACCATCGATAACAGTACCCGTTACACCAGCCGCCCAGATCAAAGTTCGGGTGCACAGCGATTCGCCAGTGTCAAGCTGTACTTTGAAGCCGTCGTATGATTTAACACGGCAATTCATCCATAGCTTCACCCCGGCGTGTTCGAGCAATTCCTTCGCCTCGATAGCAGCTTCATCAGACATCCCTTTAAGTAGCTGGCCGCCACTCTGGATTAAATGAATGTCCATGTTGACAAAATTTAGCTCTGGGTAGTCCTTCGGAAAGACGTGCTTTCGAAGCTCACTCAAAGCACCCGCGATCTCGACGCCTGTAGGACCGCCACCGACGATAACAAAATCCATCAGGCTGTTCATCTGAACTTCATCATTGATTTGCAACGCTTTCTCAAAATTGGTGAGAATGGTATTGCGCAGGGACAAAGCGTCTTCAATCGTTTTTATGGCGATAGATTTTTGCTGGATCTCTGCGTTGCCGTAAAAATTCGTGACGGCCCCGGTGGCCACGACGAGATAATCATAGTTAAAATAGCCTATCGACGTTTCAAGAATCTGCGTCGTGGTATTGACCGACAACGCATCTGCCATCCTGAAATAAAAGTCGCGCTGATCTTCGAAAATCTTTCGGAATGGATAAATGATTGATGAAGGCTCAACGCCCGCGGTCGCCACCTGATAAAGCAATGGCTGAAACGTATGGAAATTCTGCCTGTCGATTACAACTACCTGGACAGGAACACTCCTCAGCGATTTTGCAAGCTCCACGCCTGCGAAACCACCTCCCAATATGACCACGCGTGGTTTATCGCTTTTCTTAATAAAGACCGCTTCTCGCACTTTTAAAGGAATTTGTTTTACTTCAATACACAACCATAAATATATATCTCGCGTGCTAGAAAAGAAGTCGAAAGGTGAATAATGAAAAGTATTGCGTCCCTGCTTTCGATTGAAATGCAATCAGTAACGTCGAATTGCTAATTGCTGCCATTAGATCGCTAAACCCGAATCTATTCTCCAGCTATTCCGTTAAAACAAGGGCCATCTCTTTTTTTGAACAATATGAGTGAATTGATTCGTACCCTCCGCGAGGACGGTAAACCAGGGGAAAACATTCCCAAACATGCTTATGACCGTTGGAGCCATTATATTCTTTCATCATTGTCAGGCTCCGACGAACTTACATTGAATGAATTATTGGAAAACGCATTCAGCAATTTAAATACTACTCAACCCCAAACTGACACCCGGGCAAGCTGGTATATACTTCAGATCAAGCGCGACCTGGAGGCACGCGGTTTCATTAAAGTCCTGCCGGCCTCTACAAACAAGCGTGCATTCATGCTCAGGCTCACGAGGCAGGGAAGGGAATCGGTGAAAAGGCAAAAGTGACCCGGTTTATTCGTTGTTGCGATGCTAACCCTTAACCACGTAAACAAGAATATTCCCCCAAGTATTGTGATGGGGTTTTCTTTTTAATACCATATTGAGCAGTGGGTTGATGAAAGCCGCACCGAATTCTACGAAAGCCTCTTGCTCCGAAACACGAGAATCCTGCTTCTGAAAATAGCCCTTATATTCCTGCTTCCATGCCTTGACATTAAAACAGAATTTCTCCTCAAGCAAACTCCAAATCTTCTCCATATGCAGGGGCGAAAGCTCGTTCTCTACATCGCGTGGTATCTGACCATATAGCAATTTCCCTTTCATCCTCGGCCAGAAAATTATTTTACCAGTTTTAATTGAGATTCATTAAGATACCAGCTAATATTTTCATCGATTTCCTTATAGAAAGGCTCACAAGCGACATATGTTGAATCGTTCACAATCATATGCTGAAAAATAAAGTCATACTTATCCATGTCAACGGATGCATTTTTCATAAACGATAACTTTTCCTTTAATATGTCCAGCTGCTTCTGATTTATTCTTGCGTTAAACTTATAATCAAGATACGCCGGCAGATCTGCCACCAGCCGGTTGATGAGCATATTTCGATGCGCATCCAATACGTCGCGAAGCTGGAGTAAGGCTAAATGACGATCCTTATCTTCAATTTTCTTTATACCCAAGACTGTCCTTACATTTTTCATACTAATAATGTTAGTTGTGTAAAGTTAGTTAAACTAATAATATTAGTTGATGCAAGCGCAAATTATTTTGAAAATGTCGTTTTTCGGTGAAAAGCACGGTTAGGGGAGGAGCAATGATTCGAGAAATTGCTTGAATTCGGGCGTGTCGTAGTTAGTGGCGCCACTTTCACTGCTCACCACCTTTCCGTCTGGTGCTATGACAAATGTGGTTGGAATAGACTTGACCTGAAGCAGGTTTGGCAAAGCTCCGGCAGGAACGTACACCGGAAACGTAAATCCTTTGTCACTGATATATCGTTGTACTTTTTCAAAATCCTGCTGGCTGTCAACAGACAACATAATAAAGGCAACTTTAGCAGTATCCATCCGGTTGTACAGACTTTGGATTGAAGGCATTTCCATTCGGCACGGGCCACACCATGTTGCCCAGATGTTCAGAAATATGATTTTATTTTTAAACGAGTCGACGTTAATAATCGCCCCGTGAACGTCGCGGATCTTAAAATCATAATTGAACCTCCTCGCAACGGCAGGCTTATTGATCTTAGCGTCAAGAACGCCAGTTTGCATCAATGCACTTCCGGTTAAAATTGAAATGCCAGATAGCAATCCTGTATAACGAAGGAATACCATTACGGCTGCAATGATCAGCCAGGGTTTAAGCACACTCCAAATTTTCATTGCGTTATTGGCAAACAATTTTTCCACTGCGATTGGGTTACCCAAATGTCGCTATTTTAATTAATTTAGAAAGTTAATCGCTTACTCACAATGACAAAACTTGCCTGCATCAAGTTAATTTTCGTTTTCCTTCTGATCCAGTCTGCGTACGCTCAAAAAACCAAGTATAAGGACATATATGCCCTCCTTACATCGAAACAATATGACGCCGCAGAGCCTTTTTTAAGAAAGTATTTAGCGGAGACATCAGACAATCCAAATGCATACCTGTACATGGGGATAGTGCTGCAGGAGAAGTCCCAAAAGGATGACATCCTCAAGCAAACATCACGAACCATTTCCCGCATTGACTCCGCAGTGATTTATTATGATAAAGCATATAAGGCAATCACTGACAAGGAAATAAAAAAGAATAGTGAGTTTTATCAAGCATATAACAGAAGGGATTTAAGAACCGGGGAGTTTGGTGTGAAGTTATCCGATATTCAATTTGATCTGGAGAAGCGAATGGAGGGATTGCGTGAGCGGATCGATAGAGTGAAGATGACGAAACACTACTTCACACTGTCCGATACGCTTTATAAGAAAACCAACAGGTTGTACAGGTCTCTTCAGGAGAGATATCCAGGAGCGAAAGAACTTTACCTCCGAGCAGACGAATCGACGCTTAAAGATTTGGGTACAATGATCACGCGTTTTGACTCATGCCTCAAAGCATTTGATCAGTATAAGTCAAGTATCAATCTCGTAGGTAAGACAAGATACAATCAAACACTCTCGTTGGAAAAAATTGAAGACTTAAAAACAGATGGCCTGGCCGTTGTAAGCTTTTACGACGCTGATTTGAAAGTATGGGATTACAAAACATTTGCTGTAGAATCAAAGTACGCTATTGAGAAAGAGATTTGGCCGCTTAAAGAACGCGTGGTCGCTTACGATGCTAATTTCAATAAACTGACGGAAAAGGTCATGACGCAAGGGGTCTCTGTAAAGGATGACATCAGTTCGTTAAATGACAACTCTTTAATGGAGCAATTGAAAAAACATGATAAAGAGCCTTTACCTGAGCAGCTGATCGCTTTAAAAATTGCTAATCTGGAGTATCGCTTTGCTGTCATCGCTGATAAGCAGCTTACAGATTCTTCGAATGTCGCAGCTAAACTTAAGGTGCTTGGCAACGAGGTAAAATATTTAAACCGTCTCGACAGCATTTCCACAAGGTTGCTGTCAGATGATTTGGGGAAACGGTCATTGGATTACGATCATTTTGTGAAAAACAGTTTTGGATCCGCCACTGCACTGAAGAGCTTCATAACTTCTTTTAAAGACTATTCTGCGAGAGAGCTCTCGAACAAAGGGAGGCAACTAGCCACGAAAACTGAATCATTAAAGTGGATTGTCAGCGGCCAGGATTCCATTCCGCTATTTACAAATGCCAAGACGTCGCTATACAGGCCTCTCATTGTAATGGACGAGAAATATACGGCAGGGCTGTACTATGCCGATTCGGTGAGCCCTTCTGCTTACTTGTACTCGATCAATGCTTCCCGTAGCCCGGAGGTTAAGGTCAAATTCCCCGTAGAAAAGGAGAGCTTTAATCCTGCGAAATTCGCGTCCGCAAAAGCGCTGGGCTATTCCGATAATGCTGGTCAGTTGTATCTGCTATTGTTATATTCAGAGGCTCCGGATGCTAACCAGGCCATTAGCGTAAGTCTTGCGAAAATCTATAAGTCTGATGGGTTGGCATGGAGTGCGAATCATAAGCTGGCATTCCTTCCGCGCGAAATGTTATTTAGCCCGGAGTCTGGCGAGATCACGATAAAGGGAGAAGGAAGTCAGCAAAGCATTCTCGATAAGAATGGCAAGCTGGTAAGGTAGAAATTAAGAACAAAACGAACAGACGAGTCTACGAACCCACCAGCTTCTTCCAGTCGCCGAAACGCATCGTAATGCGTTGCCTCATCTTCTCGTAATTGTCCCAACTATCGGTTACGTGGTAAATTGAAGGAAGGGTCTTTACCAGTATTTCGTCATAGTCGTTGCGATACAAGCCACCGCCGTAATAGTAATAAGTAAACATGTTACCCTGTTTGCTGAACAACTCATATCCAAGATATCCGTCCCAAATCTCGCTTAGTATCGTGCACGATATTTCCCGTCGCTTAAACCGGAATATTTGATTGGATGCCTCGTCTTCAAAGTATTCAGAATACTGGCCACTATCGATTATCCAGCCAAGATACATCCCAATGTGTACATAGGCTTGTTCGATGGGCAGGGAATCGGGGAAGTTTCCTAAAAAATGGCTCTTCGCGTTGTCGTAAATTGTCTTCTGGATCTCCGCCTTTTTTTCCATGCAAAAATATTAATCCTCAATGTTAAGATAGGCAAACAAATCGACTCTTCTATCAGTTAGTGAAAGAACAAATAACCGACGAAAATTGCAGCTATTACTCCAGCAAGGTCCGCAACTAATCCACCAGTTAACGCATATCTCGTTTTACGGACATTGACGGATCCGAAATAGACGGCTAAAATGTAAAATGTTGTATCCGCACAACCCCTGAAAATAGATGCCAGATTTCCGACAAACGAGTCAACTCCCCCGGGAGTGCTTTTTGACAAGTCCAGCATCATCCCACGTGCAGCCTGACTGCTTAACGGTTTGAGGAAAGCTACAGGCAAGGCGGGAACAAAATCAGTGTTTACTCCAAGCATTCTAAAGAACCATGCAAAGCCGCCGACGAGGTAGTCAAGTGCGCCAGAACTTCTGAAGAAACCGATACCCACCAAAATCGCGATCAAAAATGGTATGATCTTAATCGACGTTTCAAAACCGTCTTTCGCACCTTCGATAAAGGTCTCAAAAAGCGGAATACCTCGCCTTAACCCGAGTATGAAGAACATAATGATGATAGTCGAAATAATTACGCTGGTAAATAGCATCGACTGTGAATTAAGATCTTCCGGTGACAGCGTAGAAAAATACCATACCCCGGCAGAAATGATCGCCGTCAACCCGATTACGTATGCAAATATTACGCGGTCGAGCAGATTGATCTTCTGCTTTACACTCAAATAAAGCAGGCCGAAAAGTGTTGAGGCAAATGTTGCAATCAGCGTTGGAATAAAAATGCTGGTGGGGTTTGCTGAACCGAGCGTGGCGCGGTCAGCAATAATCGACAATGGAATGACGGTGAGTCCAGAGGTATTCAATACCAGGAACATGATCTGTGCATTCGAGGCTGTGTCTTTAATTGGATTAAGGTCCTGCAGTTCCTTCATCGCCTTCAGTCCCAATGGCGTCGCCGCGTTATCCAGTCCAAGAATGTTTGCGCTGAAGTTCATGATGATGGAACCCGTGGCCGGGTGATCTTTGGGAACCTCAGGAAATAAACGTTGAAAAAAGGGTCCCATGAGCCGGGAGATGATCAGAACCATTCCTCCTTTTTCTCCGATCTTCATCAAACCCAGCCACAAGGACATAACCCCCGTAAGACCTATTGAAATTTCAAACCCCGTCTTTGCCATGTCGAATGTAGATTTCAACATGAGCGGAAAAACAGTTACGTCCTGAAAGACTACAAGCTTGATGACGGCAACAACGAATGCGATTAGGAAAAAGGAAACCCAAATATAATTCAGGGCCATAGAATGATAGGTTCAGTTACCAAGGTACAATGATCAGCGTGTGTTTACCAAATTCACGATATGGCACGCTGCAATGCCAGCGGTTTCCGTTCGTAGTCTGCTCGCTCCGAGACTTACTTTCGTAAAGCTATGTTGTGCGGCAAGCGCCACCTCTGCAGTTGAAAAATCTCCTTCCGGACCGATCATTACAAGACAGGGCGACTGCGGAACAATGGCGGCCTGCAGGTGCGTCTGATTTTCATGATCAACGTGCGCAATAAACTTTCCACCGGTGAAAGATTGCATTACAAAGTTGTCGAAGGGTAGGGGCCCATTCATCCGGGGTAGAGCCATAGTTAATGATTGCTTCATGGCACTAATCGCGATCTTCTCCAACCGTTCCATCTTCAGGAATTGCTTCTCTGTGTGGTGGCAGTGGAGTAAGGTGATCTCATCGACGCCAAGTTCTATTGACTTTTCAACGAACCATTCAAGCCTATCGCTGTTTTTTAGAAGTGATATGGCTATGTGAACCTGGTAATCTCGCTTAGGTGCCTCTACAGTTTGTAGAATTTGAAACGCGCAGTGATCTTTATCGGCAACGGTGATTTGACCATTGTATAAAAAACCTTTGCCATCGGTGATCTGAATGGCATCACCCTTCTTCTTCCGCAAAACTTTGACAACATGTCTCGATTCGGCGGCATCGAGATGCAGAACTGCATCGGAAATGCCCGGCTGGTAAAAAAGATTCAAGCCGCTATGCGTATTGCGATTCAAGTTTTTCGACAAGCTCGATATATTCTTTCATGGCATCGTCTTTAGACTTGCCCTTGAGCTCCGCCCACGCATCGAATTTCGCAATCTCTTTAAAATCAAACCCTCCCGGGCGATCGCCGCTTGCATCTCCGGACGTAGCTTGTTTGAAAAGCGCATATAACTGAAGTAACTCTTCATTAGAGGGCCTTTTGCTAAACTGTTTGGAGCGTGCTGAAGCACTTTCAAATTTTTGAATGTCCATAATTGGTTCGGTCAGTTTCACAAACATGCATATTGACCAGGAAAGGATCGTACCTAAAAAAGGCAGTCTTGCCGATATTTACCTTGCCTGAATTTCATTATAGGGACGTTGAACAGCACCAGTATAAATCTGGCGCGGTCGTCCGATCGGTTCCTTATTTTCGCGCATCTCTTTCCATTGCGCAATCCATCCGGGCAGCCGTCCCATCGCAAACATTACGGTAAACATTTCTACCGGTATCCCTAGAGCACGGTAGATAATACCTGAATAAAAATCGACATTCGGATACAATTTCCTTTCGACAAAGTAGGGATCTTTTAACGCAGCCTCTTCTAATTTCAACGCAATCTCCAACACCGGGTCGTTCACACCAAGTTTCTTTAGAACATCGTCTGCAGCCTTTTTGATGATCTTGGCTCTGGGATCAAAGTTTTTATAAACGCGGTGTCCGAATCCCATAAGGCGAAAACCGCTCGCCTTATCTTTTGCCTTGTTGATCCACTTCTCAGTGTCGCCCCCGTCCTTCCTTATATTTTCAAGCATCACAATAACTTCCTGATTGGCGCCACCATGAAGCGGGCCCCACAGCGCATTAATACCTGCGGATATCGATGAATATATGCTTGCTTTTGAGGAGCCAACGATTCTCACCGTAGACGTGGAGCAGTTTTGTTCATGATCCGCATGCAATATTAAAAGTTTGTCAAGTGCGTCGGCAATTACAGGGTCTACCTCGAAATCCTGAGCAGGCAATGAAAACATCATTTTTAAGAATCGTCCGCAATAATCCAGTTTGTTGTCGGGATAGTTCACCGGGTGACCAACCGCATTCTTATATGCCCATGCAGCGAACGTTGGCATCTTCGCCAGTGACCTGACAATACTTAGATAAACGCCTTCTGCCGAACGATTAGGATCGAGTGATTCAGGATAAAATGCTGTTTGAGAACAAAACAACGATGCCAGTACACCCATCGGATGAGCAGTTGATGGAAACCCATCAAGCATCTTCTTAATATCTTCGTGAACAAGCGTATGGGTTTTTATATCGTGTGTAAACTTTTCGTATTGCGTCTGGTTTGGCAGTTCGCCGAAAATTAGCAGATGTGCAACCTCCAGGAAATTCGATTTTTCAGCAAGTTCCTCGATAGAATAACCGCGATATCTTAATATTCCTTTTTCACCATCAAGAAACGTTATTGCACTTTTTGTTGATCCTGTATTTTTGTAGCCGAGGTCCAAAGTAATTGCACCGGTTTTTTCCATCAGCTCACTTATATCAATCGCTACCTCGTTTTCACTTCCAATCACGAGAGGCAACGTATAGGACTTTCCGTCAATAATCAATTCAGCAGTTTTAGACATTTTCTATGAATTTAGCACAAGTTTTAAATATACGGGTTCGGCCACCTTTGAGAAAGGAATGCAATAAAAAATGTGTTTTTATCAGTTATTTCCCAGTATCAATGGCATTCCGTCTGCGCCCGAGCCAATAACAATGACTTTTGCGTTTGGCGACTTTGATAACTCTAATGTTGCTTCAATTCCCCGCATTTTCAACAGGGCACTTGTAAGGCTATTGTTGATAATATTATTCGCCCGCGATTCTCCCTCAGCAGCTATTCGCTTTCTTTCCGCTTCACTTCTTTCTTTGTCTAAACGAAACTGGTACGCGAGGGCCTCTTGTTCCTGCTGCAGCTTGTTCTCAATGGCACCCTTAATCTGCTCGGGAAGTATGATCGAGCGGATCAAAACGGCAGGTGAGTTTACAAAGTTCAGTTGAAGGATCTTTTCAGTTTCTGTTCGTATCGCTGTCTCGACTTCAGCCCGTTTTGTCGAGTAGATCTCTTCCGCGGTAAACCTGCCCATGACTTGCCTTACCGTGGATCGCACCTCCGGTATGACGAGCACGTTAACATAATTCTTTGTAAATTTCTCATGTATGAAACCGATTTTCTCCGGCATCGGATTATAGCGTACGGTAATATCAACATGAATGGACAAACCACTCTTATCGAGTACGTCCATATTCTCGTCCGACGAGGTTTCATTTACACTATAAACATAAAGTTCATTCCACGGAGCTTTCATGTGGAAGCCAGATCCTATGACGTTATTTTTGTCAAGGCCACTGCCAAACTTGTAAAAAATAATTGCCCTTTCGGAAGGACCAATTGTATAAAAAATGCTTGACGAAATGGCCATCACGATGATAAACGCGATTATGCCGAAAATAATGTAAGGTAAAAATCTTCGATTGTTCATTGGAGGTAATTTGATTATATACTGAGGGTGTACGGCAATGCCGGAATTGACAAAGGCGATCAAAACTACAATAAAATGCACCAATATTTACGCATGGAAAAGGTTTACATGGCGCTTGAACCACCCGAAATGTTGGGGTTTTAGCGGCGAATGCATGAAATATTTCAAAAACGAAGCCGAAGACTTCATATCATGTATTATGTTGCTGTTGCAAACACGATGCTAAAGCAGTCATATTTTTTATTGCTGATACTTTTCGCTGGAAACCTACCTTCCTTAGCTCAGGAAAACATTGACAGCCTAAAGCAACTTCTTGCGGCGGAACGCGATGGCCCGAGGCGCGTTGACGTTCTGAATGAGCTTGCTTTCGAGCTATATGACTCTGATTTAAACGCAGGTTACAAGTACGCCGTAGAAGCGTACGCAAGTTCCAAAGCTCTAAATTACGTTTCGGGACAAAAGAGGGCTTTAATCATTATGGGCTTGAGATATGCCATCATCGGTGAGTTTCGTAACGCATTGAAGAATTACAAAAAGGCTTATAATCTTGACCCCGAAGAGGATGAAATAACTGCATATGCTTTCATTGTGACCGGCAACGTATTTCGTTCGTTAGCTAAATTTGACTCGGCAAGATTTTTTTATAATAAGAGCATCGACATCCTGAAGTTCGAAACGCAATCGTCCAGCCTTGCATTTGCGTACAAAAGCCTTGCACACTTGATGGTTATCCAATGGCAAAATGCTGAGGCTGGAACATATTTTCGGAAGGCGCAGAAAATATATGCACAATTGCAGGACATCGGTGGTCAGGCCGAAATCTGGTTTGCCTTAGCAGAAGTCAGTAAGAACATGACATATTATGATTCCGCTTACGCCTTCCAAAGCAAGGGCTGTGTACTCGCACAACAATCGGGACAACAGTATGTGAGGGTTCAATGCTACATGTCACAGGGTGACTATTATAGCCACCTCGGCGAGTACGTCAAAGCATTGGACATGCTTTTAAGGGCAGTGGACTTACTGAAGAACAACGAGCAACCTGAATCAGAGGCAGAAACTTATCATCAAATAGGAGAGGTCTACGGCGAACTGGGACAACACGACCTGTCGCTCAAATATGATTTTGATGCATTGAAGATATTGGAACGCTTTGATGCGAAATATGAAATGGCAAAATTGTATAGTCAAATAGGATGGACATATAAGAACCAGTTAAATTTTCCGGAAGCGAAGAGATATATGAACAAATCCCTGGCGATACGTCAGGAGATAAAAGACGAGCATGGCATTTCAAATAGCTTCAATGTTCTCGGTGTCCTTTATTACCAGGAAAAGAAGTATGATCAATCGCTCGCTATCCTTGAAAAATCACTGGAGATAAGAAAGCGCATAGGCCACATCGAGGGCGTGTCAGCCTGTATCTTCAACATGGCCGCAGTCTATGAAGACCTGGGTCGGTATGACAAAGCACTGGACCTTCAGTTTGAGGCACTTCAAATTGACGAACGGATCGGAAGTAAGCAAGGGTTGAGTATCTCTTATAATCAGATAGGTCAACTGTACACCAAAGCACATAATTTTGCAGAGGCCCTTCGATATCTGACAAAAGCTAGAAACCTGGCAAAAGAGACGGGCTCGAAAATGCTGATGATGACTAATCATCTTTATTTTTCCGCGTTCTATGAAGAGCAGGGCGAATTGCGGAAAGCGCTTGACTATCATCAAAGCTATGTTGCACTCAACGATAGCATTTACAGTGAGGAGAATGCTTTAAAGCTTGCTGAGATGCAGGCGCTCTATCAGGTAGAACAAAAGAATAGGGAAATAGAATTACTGAACCAGAGTAAAGAAATCCAAAGGAATCAGATCCAGATTCAGAGGTCCCAGATAGGACAGCAGCGAACAATTATTTTCGGAGGTCTGATTGGTCTGATCCTCATATGCTTTTTTGCCGTTATAATCTTCCGTCATACAGCACGCATGGGCCGGGCCAATAGGGAGATCGTTGAGCAAAAAGAGGAGATCGAAGCACAATCTGAGAAGCTTATTGGAGCCAATCAAACCATCGCCAGCATCAATAAAGATCTGGAAACTAAAATTGAGACACGCACGGCCGATCTGCGACAGGCTTACAAAGAGTTAGACACATTCTTTTACCGTTCCTCACACGACTTCAGGAGACCGCTAACAACTTTTCTTGGATTAGCAGAGGTGGCCAATATTACCGTAAAGGACAAAAACGCCCTTGAACTATTCGCAAAAGTGAAAGAGACCGCCAGCAATCTTGACAAAATGCTGGTTAAACTTCAGTCGATTAGTGATGTTGGTGCGCATCAACTCGTCTACAAGCAAGTATTGCTCAAAGAGATCTTTGATAGCGTGATTCACGGATTCCAGCAGGAAATTTCCGCCAATACTATTAAAGTAGTCTCGAACATAGAGTTGAAAGAGCCGTTCAATTCGTACCCGGCAATGGTAAAAATCATTGTTGAGAATCTTTTAGAGAACGCCGTTTCGTTCGCGCGTTTCTCGGATGCGGTTATTGAAGTGCGGGCAATTGAAGGCAATGGAGAAGTCATTCTTGAAGTAAAGGATAACGGTCAGGGTATCGATCCCCAATTGCAAGACCGCATATTTGAAATGTATTTCCGGGGGAACGAGCGATCTAAAGGAAATGGACTTGGCCTTTACATTGTGCAAAAGGCTGTAAATAAACTCGAAGGGCGGATCACCTTTCAGTCTGAGAAAGGACGCGGTTCCGTCTTCACCGTCACGTTACCGGCAAATCAGAATCACTCCGAAGGGGCAGAATAATTTAAGAATTCAGGTCCACCAAAGCGTTAAAAGTTTCAGTGCAAGTGAGCCTTTTGAATAAACCTGCTGTAATTTTTTTTGAGATTGATCAGCCATCTTACATGATGATGCTTTACACCAGTTAAGTTGCGATATTGTGAAAAATTAAAATGTTGTTGCGTCAGGGTTGATAGATAGCAGAGAACACTTAACAACACGGTCATGAATTTTAACTTCCTTAAAAATAGAAACGTCGCAATTGATCTCGGCAATAACAACACTGTAGTCAGCGACAAGAACGGCATACTTGTCGCGCAGCCGTCCTACATCGTGCTGGATTCGGAAAGCAACGCTGTGAAGGCGGTGGGGGAAAAGGCGTTCAGCATGTTTGAAAAAAGTCCACTAAATCTAAGAACCGTAAAACCTTTGCGGGGTGGCGTGATCGCCGATTATGATTCGGCAACCAAGATGATTGGTGAAATGGTTTCCAATGCATGCCCGCTTACTTCATTCCTTTCGGGATATAACAATATTGTTTCTGGAATTCCTTTTTGTGCATCCTCTGTTGAGAAAAGGGCTTTGCGCGATGCAATGGGACAATTCAACTCTAGAAAATCGTACATGGTTTACGAGCCATTGGCTGCGGCCATGGGGATCGGACTAAATATTCGTGAACCGCACGGAAAAATGCTTATCGATATTGGCGGGGGTGTAACCGAGATCGTTATCATTTCCCTTTCCGGAATCGTGGCATTTCAAAGCCTAAAAATTGCGGGTGATGCTTTTGATTCCGAGATACAAAATCATTTCCGGAAACGCTACAATATGGCCATTGGCCTGAAGACGGCAGAGCAGATAAAAATAGGCGTTGGTTCCGTTTTAGAAAAGCTGAGCGATACACCACTTCCCATGCAGGTCAGGGGAAAGGATGTAATGCAGGGGATACCAGCTGTAAGAACCATAGGACACCAGGAAATTTCGCGCGTCCTCGACAAATCAATTGCCGCAATTGAGCATGCCATTCTCCAAACTTTAGAAACTTGCCCGCCAGAGCTTGCATCTGATATTTATAATGCTGGCATACATGTTACAGGGGGTAATGCCATGCTCCGCGGACTTAGGGAGAGACTGGAAAGACGGATGAATTTGGCTATTCACATCGATACACAGGGGCTATATGCAGTCACTAAAGGCATAGCTCAGACGTTAAGCGACACCTCCAGGTACGAGTCAATTTTGATGGAATAGGAAAAATGCTGGTGACTACCTGCCGCGTGGCTTTTTATAATACGCTTTCCGTTTTGCGTTATACAATTTGTTGTAGACATCACCGAACACCAGATTAGGGAGGTAATACTGCAAAGTGATATTAGTTATGAAATAGCCATCGTTTTTGTCCGGGTTCCCGCGCTTACCCACCAAAGTAGGTTTGCTTGGTTTATTTTCGCCCTCGCGGCGATCCGACAAAGCCCGGGCAAGATCATTCTTCAGAAGGGCAGCGTCCACGTATCGGGTGCTACTCGCATCATCAAGATAATCAGTGAAGGTAAATCTGTAGCCGGCTTCTACAAGAATGTTAAAGAAGGGATCGAGCTTTATCCGAGCGCCTAACCCAAGGGGTATGACGGGTTGAAACCTGCTATACTTCTTATTTTCCGTTCGCAATGGTTGCAAAGCGTGCCATTCGCCTTGATACTTAGCTTTAGGATTGAAGTAGAGTGCACCTAGACCAGCAAAGACATGAAAGTTTAGTGATGAGCGCTGATAGAAACGCATACCCATAGGGGAGAGGTTGTATGCGCCGAGTAAACTTAATTCTAGCGCGTTGGCCCGAAAGGAAAGATTGCGTTCAACGCGATCATCGTCAGCCTTCGCATCATTTCCAGACAACTGAAACCATGTGAGCTCCGCCCGGGCGCTAATTCGGCTTGTGAGGTACATCTCTGCACCCATCGCAATGTTGGGCTTCAGCGTCCCAAACTCGCCTGGATTCACCATCTCGCCATAGTAGTTTGCTGTACCAGAGCCAAGGCTTACCATGAAATTGCGATCCCTGCGAAGCGCAAAAAAGCTTTGTGAATTCCCGGCGATAGGTATACCAAGGATTGCAATCAATGCCACTATAACCAACCTTTTCATGTGTTCAAGCGAAGCAATTTATTTAAAGATAAAAAAAAATCAATTATTTATTCTAACCCGGATTATCCGAGAACCTCTTTAACCTTTTGGGCGGCGTCCTTCAGGACGATTGCGGAAAACACTTTTAAGCCTGATTGCTGAATGATCTTTGCGCCTTCTTCAGCGTTTGTTCCCTGAAGTCGGACAATGATCGGAACGTGAATATCACCGATCTTCTTATATGCTTCCACAACACCATTGGCGACGCGGTCACACCGTACGATACCACCAAAGATGTTGATCAGAATTGCTTTCACATTGGGATCTTTCAGAATGATACGGAAACCCGCCTCAACTGTTTCGGCATTTGCTCCACCACCCACGTCCAGGAAGTTAGCAGGTTCTCCACCTGAAAGTTTAATAATATCCATGGTAGCCATCGCCAGCCCTGCGCCGTTAACCATGCAACCTACGTTCCCGTCCAGCTTAACATAGTTTAGTCCAGCTTTTCCGGCCTCTACCTCGAGCGGATCCTCTTCCGTGATGTCGCGCAACTCAGCAAGGTCTTTATGACGGAACAAAGCGTTGTCATCCAGATTTACTTTTGCATCCACGGCCAATATGCGACCGTCAGACGTTCGGAGAACGGGGTTGATCTCGAACATAGATGCATCCAGGCCCAGGTAAGCGCTGTAAAGTGAATGAATAAATTTTACACCCTCTTTAAAGGCATTTCCTTCCCATCCTAACGCAAACGCGATCTTGCGCGCCTGAAATCCCTGAAGTCCAATTGCGGGATCAATCCATTCCTTTATAATTTTTTCGGGATGATTCTCAGCAACTTCTTCAATGTTCATTCCGCCCTCTGTCGATGCCATAATCACCGGACAAGCCCTTGACCGGTCAAGCAGAATGCTCATATAGTATTCTTTTGGCTCGAGTGCACCGGGGTAATAGACATCTTCGGCAATAAGAACTTTATTAACTTTTTTTCCTTCGGGTCCTGTTTGAATTGTCACCAGCGTTCCCCCAAGAATCGCTTTTACTTTTTCCGGCACCTCGGCTATACTCTTCGCTAAAACAACTCCACTAGATCCGGTTTCTTTCACTTTTCCTTTACCACGACCGCCGGCATGAATCTGTGACTTAATAACAAACCACTTTGTTCCCGTCTCCGCTGTTAATTCCTTTGCCGCATGAATTGCACTGTCAGGGGTATCGGCTACAATTCCGCGCTGAATGGTGACGCCATACTTCTTCAGAATTTCCTTGCCTTGATATTCGTGAATGTTCATGAATTTTTAGTTTGTTGCGAAACTACTTTATTTACGCCTTTATTTCAAGGGAAGGATCTATTTCATGCTGCGAGCAAAAAATTTAGAAAAAACGTATGGAGCGCTGGCCGTGTTGAAAGGCATTGACCTTGAGATACAGAAAGGGGAGGTGGTCACGATTGTTGGTGCCTCCGGGGCGGGAAAGAGCACGCTGCTTCACATCCTGGGCACGCTCGATTCGCCGGATAAGGGTCAGGTATTTATTAATGACAAAGATGTCTTCGCGCAATCAGCAAAGAGCCTGGCCGCGTTCCGCAATAAGTCAATAGGTTTCGTTTTTCAATTTCACAACTTGCTGCCCGAATTTACGGCACTCGAAAATGTGATGATCCCTGGACTTATTGGGCTAAAAGATGAAAAGTCGGTTAAGACACGGGCAAATAGCCTTCTGGAGATGCTTGGACTGAGAGACAGGATCGAACACAAACCGTCTGAGCTTTCTGGAGGAGAACAACAGCGCGTTGCCGTTGCAAGAGCAATGATCAACGCGCCGGATCTCATTTTGGCGGACGAACCCAGCGGCAATCTGGATTCAAAAAATTCCGTAGACCTGCACAACCTTTTTTTTCAATTGAGAAAAGACATTGGACAGACTTTTGTTATAGTAACGCACAACGAAGCACTTGCTGCCATGTCCGACAGAAAAATTGAACTAAAAGATGGCCGGATAAAAAGTGAATAAGAAAAGAAGACCCCCCACTGCTTTTTGCACCAATCTGTCTGACCTTCTTCCCCGGTTTCAACTAACTAATTGCCTGCACGAAGGTATTCCAGGCACATGGCGTATGCGGTGCTATCTGAACGCATTAGGTAGTCATGTAATAATGTTAGCGATCGCAGACATTCCGCTCTGCCGTGTTGAGGCCAACGATTGGTCTTCATTTAGCGCCTGATCGCAAGCGATCTTAAAGAAATGCATCAGAACACGGAAAGATCCATCTGATTTTGAGGCATTTGACTTTTTTGGCACAAGTATTACTTGATCAAACAAAAATGAGCGCATTAGTGCTTTCAGTAATTTGCTGCGATGAAAACCAATTCTCTTGTGGCTTATCGATGAGTGGTGTGCTCGACATACGCAGGCTCGACTTCAACAAATCCACGAGCATTGACAAAAGTTAGCGTTACCGGACAAATTTCATTTATGAGAATGGGATCATACTTTGCGGCTACCCTGATGTAATTGTCCGTGAACCCATGCATCATTCCTTCCTCGATATCATTTTCAAACAACACTTTGAACGTCGTCCCTAAATTATCATCGTAAAACTTTCTTCGTTTCTTCTCCGACAAAATGTGCAGCATGCGAGACCGTTCAGCGCGGGTCGCGATCGGCACTTTTTCTTCCATAATTGCAGCGGGGGTGTTTTCACGTTCTGAATAGGTAAACACGTGCAGATAAGAGATCTCCAGCTCGTTGAGGAATTGATAAGTTTCAAGGAAATCAATATCTGTTTCTCCTGGAAACCCCACGATCACGTCTACACCAATACAAGCATTGGGCATAAGCGATTTGATCGTCTCCACTCGTCCGGCATAAAGCTCCCTCATATACCGGCGTTTCATCAGCTTTAGCACGTTATTAGAACCAGACTGTAATGGAACATGGAAGTGAGGAACAAACCTGTTCGACTGTGATACGAAAGAAAGGATTTCGTCGGTGAGAAGATTTGGCTCAATGGAAGATATTCTAAACCTGTCGATGCCATCCACCTCGTCGAGCGAGCGAATCAAATCGATAAATTTTTCCCTCCTGACTCCGTCGCGAACTCCAAAATCGCCAGTGTTAACGCCAGTAAGCACAATTTCCCTCACCCCGGTATTGGCAATCTCCCTCGCGGCGGAAACAATATTCGAAATGGTATCGCTTCGGCTATTGCCTCTTGCCATTGGTATCGTGCAAAACGTGCATGAATAATCACAACCGTCCTGTATTTTTAAAAATGTTCTGGTACGATCGTGTAGGGAATACGCGGTATTGTACCCCGTGGCCTGATCAACGTCTGAGGCAAACACTTGCGTGTCTGGTTTGCGCACAAACCCATCCAACAAATCTACCAACATAAACTTTTCTGCTGCCCCAAGAACTGCATCAACTCCGGGAATGTCAGCGATCTCTTTCGGTTTTAGCTGCGCATAGCATCCAATTATCGCCACGTAGGCGTCAGGAGAAATTGCCCTTGCTGCCCGCACCACCTTGCGGCATTTCTTGTCGGCATTCTCTGTAACCGAGCACGTATTAATGATAAAGATGTCTGGAGCATCGCTGAAATCGACTTTGGCGTACCCTTTAGCCTCAAATATTCTTGAGATCGTAGAGGTCTCTGAATAATTGAGTTTACAGCCGAGCGTATAAAATGCTACCCTTTTCATTTGAGTGCGCAAAGATATGGAAATGTGTTCACTACGGAACTCGGGCCGCTAAAGGCACAGAAGATTAAACCGACATCAAATATTCCTCGACACCCTTAATCTTCTTATCGAGAGCGTTTGTTATTGTCTCAAATTCGTCCTTATTTTTCAATTCAGATCTTACGCTGATGTAAAACTTGATTTTTGGTTCGGTACCCGATGGGCGCACCGACACCTTTGTTCCGTCCTCAAGATAAAATTGTAATACATCGGAGACCGGGAAATCAACCTTTGTTACTTTTCCCGTCAGCAGATTTTTTTCTTCCAATGTTTTATAATCAAGAAGGCGGGCCACTCGACACCCAATAATTTCACTCGGCGGTTGGCTTCGGAATTTTTCCATCATCGCCTTGATTTCCTGTTCTCCCTGCTGACCTTTTTTAGTGACATTAAGGAGGTTCTCTTTGTAATACCCGAAATCAACATACATATCGATCAGCCAATCGTAAAGCGATTTCCCTTCATCGGTCGCGTCTGCCGCCATCGCCGCAAAAAAAGCGCATGCTGAGACTGCATCTTTGTCACGGACAAAATCCCCTACCATATACCCGTAGCTTTCTTCGCCCGCCGCAATGAACTTTTGCTTTCCGTCAAGCTTGCCCATCAGTTCGGCAATGTATTTGAATCCGGTCAGGGTATTGTAACAGGCAATCCCAAACTTTGCCGCCATTGTGTCTACCAGCTCCGTTGTAACAATGGTCTTCGCGATGTAGACATTATTCTTTTCTTTCAAACTTTTTAAAATAAAATACATCATCAGGCTAAACGCCTGATTGCCGTTCAATAACACGAAGTCACCATTTGATTTCCGGACACCCATGCCTACCCTGTCTGTATCGGGGTCGGTTGCCATTACCATGGTGGCGCCCACTTTCTTTCCCTTCTCGATCACCATTTCCATTGCGGACTTTTCTTCCGGGTTCGGCGATTGAACCGTAGGGAAATTTCCATCTGGCGTCTCCTGCTCTTCGACAACATGAATGTTTTTGAAGCCTATCTGCCTGAGGCACTCAGGAACCATAGTAATACCTGCGCCATGGATACTGGTATAAACCAATGGGATGTTGGCATGTTTTGCGATGACATCTTTGTTGGGTATAAGCTTCTTGACTTCTTCGTAGTAGGCTCTTTCTACCTCAGGACCAATTTCAACAATGTTCCCGGGTTTTGCAGTAAACAATACCTGTTCAAAGGAAGTGATCAATTTTACCTCCTTAGTAATATTCATGTCATGTGGAGGCACTACCTGTGCGCCGTCGTTCCAGTAAGCCTTGTATCCGTTGTATTCTTTAGGATTGTGGGAGGCAGTCACGACTATTCCTGAATCACACTTCAGATAGCGGATTGCGTACGACAGCAGGGGTGTTGGCCGCAACGCCGGAAACATATGAACCTGGATGTCATTCGCTGACAAGACATCAGCAGCAACCTGAGCAAAGAATCGACTGTTGTTGCGGCTATCGTGAGCAATTGCAACCTTTATTTCCTTCCCTGGGAAGGTTTTGTTTAGGTAATTAGCAAGCCCCTGGGTGGCCATCCCCACGGTGTATTTATTCATACAATTCGAGCCAACACCCATCAGCCCTCTTAATCCGCCTGTCCCGAATTCCAGATCTTTATAAAAGCTGTCAACCAGCTCTTTACCATCAGGTTTTAACAATAGTTTTTTTACCTCGGCTTTCGTCTCGTCGTCTATGACCGAACTTTCGAGCCAGTTTTTTGCTTTACTTTGGACCAATGCTGCCAGATCTTTCATGGTTTATTGCTTTCAGTTTATAGCGGAGAATCTATTGTGTAAGGATTGATTAAGTCCTGGTAGATCGGGCAAAAGTAGAAAAGGTGACACAAATTGACTTGAAATTTCTACCATTTTTCTTATTCACCGAATTCTTTAATATTTACAAAAAAGTTAACTATGGACGTCAAAGCGTTGGATCAGGCTCTCCTGGAAATCATCAAAAAAAGAGAGGAACTTGGTAAAATCGATTACAATAACCCCAGATACGATGTGCTGGAAGAGGAATTACATGATCTGGAGGACGACTTCCAGGACGAATACGGCGATTTTCTGGAGGAGGCGTTGCAGCAGGTCCACGATGAATATTGCCCTGATAATGACGTTTTAATGCCAATTGGATATTTAGGGCAGGGGGTTCCTGTGGAAGTGGACAGTATGCCTGGTAAAGACACCAGATTAGTCCTCGCGGCCAGTCCTTTGCGCCTCATCTTAAGCGTGAACAAAGAGAAGCAACAGGTCGTTTGGTCACCGTCTGAATAGCGCTATTCTCCTAAAGTTACCTGTAGCCAGTAACCATCCGAACCTTTTCGATTACTTTTCTGGCGATTGCGCGGGCCCTTTCTTCGCCATGCGATAGCTTTTTTTCCAACTCTTCGGGATGGCTCATATAAAAATTGTATTCCGACCGTTCCTTGCCGAATTTATGGATGATCAGTTCATATAATTCCTGCTTTGCGTGACCGTATCCGTAACCCCCGGAAAGATACTTTTGACGCATTGCGCTTCGTTGGTGTTCGTCGGCAAGCAAATTGTAGATCGCGAAAACATTGTCATGGTCTGGGTCTTTAGATTCTTCAATCGGCTTACTATCAGTTTTGATAGACTTGATCTGCTTAAGCAATTCCTTCTCCGGCAGAAAGATGTCTATAATGTTTCCATATGACTTACTCATTTTAAGTCCATCGGTGCCCGGTATGGTCATTACGGACTCTTCTATCCTCGCTTCAGGAACTACAAAGGTCTCTCCATACACCGTGTTGAACGTTGTAGCGATATCTTTTGCCATCTCCAGGTGCTGACGCTGATCCTTGCCGACGGGAACAAAATTTGCATCGTATAAAAGGATATCTGCTGTCATTAGCACCGGATAGGTGAAAAGCCCAGCATTAACATCTGACAAGCGTTCAGCCTTATCTTTGAATGAGGTTGCATTTGCCAGCATTGGAAAGGGCGTCATGCAGCTCAGATACCATGTTAGCTCACACACTTCGGGTATTCTCGATTGCCTGTAGAAAAAGTTTTTCTCGATATCAAAACCGAATGAAAGCCATGCGGACGCAACAGCTCGCACATTCTCGATGCGTGTGGCTGCGTCTTTGATCGTAGTAAGCGAGTGGAGGTCAGCGATAAAAAAGAATGACTCGTTGCCCTCTCTCCTGGACAATTCGATAGCCGGAATTATCGCACCGAGCAAATTTCCCAGATGAGGCTTTCCGCTGCTTTGTATCCCTGTGAGTATTCTGGCCATAGTTTTGCAAATAAATTAAAATAAAGCGGAACTGAATTAGTTTTAACTTTGTGAGTTAAAATTTAACACCATGAGGATTTTGATTACAATAGTGGGCTTGATTTTCTTTACGTCGGTGCAGGCCCAGCTGGCCAAGCCAGTGCAGTTTAGAGAAGAGACCTTCGACTTCGGAATGGTTGTCGAAGAAAACGGATCAGTATTGCATGAGTTCCTATTTACTAATAACAGCTCGCGGCCGGTAAAAATTATCAACGTGCAGGCTGCATGCGGATGTACAACGCCGAACTGGTCCAAAGATGCTGTGGCTCCCGGAAAGACGGGGTTCATTCAGGCGAGCTATAATCCCAAGGGCCGACCGGGCTATTTTAATAAGTCGCTCACTGTCACGACCGACTACGATGGGAGTCCCATCATTCTTCAAATCAAAGGTCAGGTACGTGTTCCTGGTGAGCTGATCGCAAACTCGGACTTCGAGACATCAAATGGAAACTGGAAATTGAAATCGGGATCGTTCAATCTTGGTAAGATTTATATGAAGGATGAATTTACAAGCAGGGATTTTCCAGTAATGAATGCGGGTACCTCAACCGTTACCTATCTCGGTAAGTTTATCGGTCCGGCGTACATCAAAATTGAAGTAACGCCAAAGACACTTCAGCCGGGAGAAAAGGGACATATTAAAGTAAGCTATAACGGTAAGTTGAAAGGAAAGTATGGCTTTCAATCCGACAACGTTGAGCTATTGACAGACGATGTAGAAAATCCGACAAAGTCTTTCTCAGTATACGCCACAATGGAAGATAATTTTAAGGATCTGAAACCAGAGGACATTGCCCGTGCACCACAGCTAAAACTTCAAGGAACATCTTTCGATCTCGGAAGGATACAGCCCAATAGGACGACGGTAAGGGAAGTGTCATTCTTAAACACCGGAAAGAAGGAATTGGATATCCGGTCGTTGCAGGGCAACTGCACTTGTATCACGGCTTCGGCGACAAAAACCTCCATCAAGCCAGGAGAGGCTGCGTCGATCAAGGTTGAATTTAATCCCATGGACAGAAAGGGTACGCAACAAAAGTCTGTCACGGTCTATTCAAATGATCCGCAGAATCCAGTTCAAAGAGTAACCTTCGCTGCTTATATAGAAGATTAAGCGAAGGCGGAAATTCCAGTGATATTTTGACCGAGGATCAACAAGTGAATATCCTGTGTGCCCTCATAGGTGAGCACTGATTCCAGATTCATCATATGCCTCATTAAGGGGTATTCTCCGGTAATACCCATGCCCCCATGGATTTGTCGCGCTTCGCGTGCGATTTCGAGGGCCACCTGCACGTTATTCCTCTTGGCAAGTGAAATCTGCGCAGTAGTAGCTTTACCTTCGTTCATTAAGGTTCCCAGGCGCCAGTTAAGCAACTGCGCTTTTGTAATTTCAGTTAACATTTCTGCAAGCTTTTTTTGAATCAACTGGAACGCTGCTATTGGCTTACCGAACTGAATACGCTCGGCGGCGTAACGTCTTGCAGACTCGTAACAATCCATCGCGGCTCCGATGGTGCCCCATGCTATACCATAACGGGCGGAATCCAGACACATCATCGGCGCGCCCAGCCCGCTTTTTCCCTTCAGCAGATTCTCTTTAGGGATCTTAACATTATCAAATACAAGCTCGCCGGTCGTGCTCGCCCGTAGCGACCATTTACCGTGCGTTTCAGGTGTTGAAAACCCCGGCATACCACGTTCAACGATCAATCCGTGGATTCTTCCTGATTCGTCTTTTGCCCAAACGACAGCGACGTCCGCGCGCGGTGAATTCGAGATCCACATCTTCGCGCCATTCAATAAAAAATGGTCACCCATATCCCTGAAGTTGGTCAACATACCTCCGGGATTCGAACCATGATCAGGCTCCGTCAAACCGAAGCATCCTAGCCACTCGCCCGATGCAAGCTTTGGAAGATACTTTTTCCGTTGATCGTCAGAGCCAAACTTGTATATCGGATACATTACCAATGAACCCTGTACTGATGCTGTTGAACGCATCCCTGAATCACCGCGCTCAATTTCCTGCATGATCAGACCGTAAGAAATATAATCCATTCCGCCCCCGCCATATTCTGTTGGAATACTTGGACCGAAAGCTCCAATTTCACCAAATTTCTTTACGATTTCATAAGGAAAATGTGCCCGCTGTGCCCAATCCTCTATGTACGGCGTGATCTCTTTTTTAACGAAACCGCGCATTGATCCGCGGATAAGTTTGTGCTCTTCGCTCAGAAGGTCATCAACGGAATAAAAGTCCGGATGCTCGAACAAATCTTGCTTTTGCGATTTGATCGTTTCTCTATTGCCGGCCGGCGACGAATTGGCCATATTGTTGCGATTATTTAAGGAAGAAATTGAAGTTTGAACACTGTCAAATCACATGTTCCTATTTATTCTAACTTTCGGTCAAATTTACACAAGTAATTAACATTCTTATTGAGAGTCAGATGAGTGAAGGCGTTGATCCTGTTCTAAGCGAGCAATTGAAAAAGCTCCAGGCTAAGTACAATGTGATGGGGCAGGATCTCTCGTCCTACCTTGATGGATTGTTGTATGCTGATTACCTGACGTACTGGGACTACATACATCTGGACACGCTGCTGAGCTTACAGTCGCCAAAGACGAGCTTTCCAGACGAGAAAATTTTCATCGTTTATCATCAGATCACTGAATTGTACTTCAACCTGATTCTCTGGGAAACAGAACAAATCGCTAACCAGCAGGCCTTAACCGAAGTTTGGTTTCTTGACAGGATCAACCGCGTCAACCGTTATTTTCATCAGTTGCGGGAGTCCTTCTCTATCATGATCGAGGGAATGGAGAAGGAACAGTTCCTCAAATTCCGAATGTCTCTATTGCCTGCAAGCGGCTTTCAATCAGCTCAGTATAGATTAATTGAGATTAGCTGCACAGACATGATCAACCTTGTAAATGCCGCTGAAAGACCGGCGTTGACGGAGTACAGTGATATCGATCTGCAGGTTGAAAAGTTATCCTGGCGCAGTGGTGCGACCGAATGGGCAACAGGCAAGAAGACACTTACACTCCAGCAATTCGAAGAAAAGTACTTACCGACTTTTAAAGCCATGGGAATGCGTTATCGCGATAAAAATATCCGAAAGACATACCTGCGATACTTTCCTTCTTCCCGCCCTGTCATCAACGCGCTTCGCGAACTGGACACTTACGCTAATGTGTTATGGCCACTCGCGCACATGAAGGCATCGGGACATTATCTGCATAAAGCGGAGCAGGATATTAAAGCCACCGGGGGTACAAATTGGCAAAAATTCCTACCGCCACGGTTTCAAAAAATCATGTTCTTTCCAGAGCTGTGGAGCGATCTGGAGAAAGAAGAGTGGGGTAAGGCGGCATTTTTAAGCAACCCGTCGGAAAGCTTTCTGGCTAGTTAAATAGTTGGTTACCTTTAGGCTGCTAACCTGCTGACCTTGAGAATTTTTTGCGTAATCGCGTCTCTATACCTGGTGTGTGTTTCCGCCAGCCTATTTTCTCAAAATTCCACACGACAAACCTTTCATGACAAGGAGAAAAAGAGCCTGAAAGAAGTCTTTCAGGTGAAGGATACGGTTCGTAACATTCCAAATGGCCGCTATATTTCTTACTTCCTAAACGGCGCTATAGAATCGAAAGGGCAATTCACCAACAATGAGACGTCAGGCGTTTGGGAATTCTACTACGAGACGGGCAAATTGAAAATGCGCGGGATCCTGTTTAAGGGGGCCAACTATGGAATGTGGGAATACTTTTTTGAAAGCGGTCAAAAAAGTATGGAGGGCATTATCAATGGAAAGAACCGGGAAGGCGAATGGAAGATGTATTATGAGAATGGTCACCTAAAGGAGACCGGTGACTATAAAAATAACAAGCATGCCGGACATTGGAAAAATTTCTTTGAAGATGGCACGCTTAAAGGTGAGATCGAATATGCAGATGATTATGGACGCTACACGGAGTTTTATCATTCTGGTAAAATCCGTGCCGAAGGTCCAAAGGCCGGGAAGAGGAACGTAGGATTCTGGCGATACTTTGCTGAAGACGGCACCCTGCATAGTGAAGGAGAATTTGCAGAGGGTCAAAAAACTGGACTTTGGACAAATTTTTTTCCCTCAGGTAAGACTGCGTCGAAGGGCACCTACGTCAACGATCAGCCTGCCGGACGTTGGGAGTATTTTTTCGAGAACGGAACCGTCAGTCACACTGGTAACTTTGAGCAAGGTCAAAGGAATGGATACTGGAAGTCCTTTACGTCAAACGGAAAGTTAAAGAATGAGATCACGTATGCCGGTGGCTATGGAGATTTTCGCGAGTACTATGAGAGCGGAAAGCTTAAAATGAAAGGACGCGTCAAGGATGAAAAGCGGGAGGGAACATGGGAATTTTATTTTGAGGACGGAAAAAAGGAAGGGATGTGTGAATACACGAACGGCAAGGGAATCTATCATGGCTATTTTGCCAGTGGGACCCTTCAAACCAAAGGCCCGATGGACGGCGACCTGAAAACAGGAACCTGGGAGATTTATGAGAACGATGGAAAGCTATCTGGATATTACAGGCCGTTTTACGACGATAAAAAGCTGAGCGCTGAGATCACCGGGTTGGCGGAAAAGACGCCATCAACAAAGAAAGCAACGGCTCAGAAAAAAGGGTTTACATATTTCGATCCGCGCTACAACGAATTTCAGGGTGTAATCTTCGGAACAAATCCGCTGTGGCTCGCTGCAGGTGAGATCCCGCTGGGAGTTGAATTTTATTTACAGGAGCGTATCGGGCACGAGTTCGAGTTCGTAGGCATACGAAATCCTTTCTTCAAAGAAGATGGAAATATCGCGCCGGGCAAGGAATATCAAAGGGGCTATAGCATTGCGATCAAGCAAAAATTTTATAATCCACTGAAAGTTGGAATGTGGTATTTTGGTCAGGAGATCAGATTCACCAACCTAGGACATTTCGTTAACCAAACGGCCCTCGTAAGTCCAAATCCCGACTATGTGTTCACGTTTAACGCTGTTGAACAACGAATAGAATGGGGAGCGCTGCTTGGTTATCGCATTATGCGCCGCAACAATTCCAAAGGCTTTACAATAGATGTATTCATATCGGGTGACATTGGCTACAGGGCATTTGATGTTGATCCTGACTACGCCGATTACTTCGAAGACATCAACCAGGATAAGTTTGCGAAAACATTCCATTTTGGTTTAAACTTTGGAAATGTTTTTTCCTACAAATAATCATCATACATAATAATTACCAGCTTCGTATCTTTGGGCTGACTTCTGATTGAAGGATAAATACCTTCTTATGAAAACTGCCGAGGTGATTCTTAGCCCTGAAGAGGCTTTTAACGATGCGCTTTTTTTAAATGCTTTATATCAAAAGCTGCAGATCGTCAATGACGGTGCCTTCTTTGTCAACCCCGTAAAAAGATCTATTGATGCCCGGCCGCGAAACGTCATTGTGAGGGTCCAATGCGAGATATTCTCTCCGAATGAGAGGCCATCCGCCGTCTCGTTCGTCAGGAATTACAAGAACGTCCGCCAGGGTCGGAGAGTAATAATCGTTGGCAGCGGACCGGCGGGATTATTTGCAGCGCTTCGACTAATAGAACTGGGCTTTAAGCCAATTGTTATCGAGCGCGGCAAAGATGTGCAGTCGCGCAGGCGCGACATTGCCGCGATTAATAAGGAACATATCGTCAATCCTGAATCAAACTATTGTTTTGGTGAAGGAGGGGCTGGTACTTATTCGGATGGCAAACTATACACTCGTTCCAAAAAACGTGGTGATATAAAGAGAATCCTTGAGATATTGGTAGCGCATGGTGCTAAGACAGAGATACTGTTTGATGCTCATCCCCACATTGGAACGAACAAGCTTCCCCTTCTCGTGGCAGCACTTCGTGAAAGTATTTTAACAGCGGGGGGAGAGGTACATTTTAATAAAAAGGTTGTTGACCTGTTGCTCATGGGCGGTGCCCTTAGAGGTGTCGTTACGCACGACAATGAGCGCATTGAGGGTGAGTGCACAATATTGGCGACTGGCCATTCAGCAAAGGACGTTTTCAAACTTTTGCATTCTAAAAATATTCTGTTAGAAGCAAAACCCTTTGCATTGGGTGTGCGTGTGGAACATCACCAGGAGTTAATTGACTCAGTTCAGTATCATATTTCGGGCGAGCGGGACCGATTCCTTCCTGCATCTTCATATTCATTAGTTCACCAGGCAGGGGTGAAAGGCGATGCGCGAGGTGTTTTTTCGTTTTGCATGTGTCCTGGGGGATTTATAGTACCTTCCGCAACGGAACCCGGGGAAATCGTCGTAAACGGAATGAGCCCGTCGCGGAGAGATTCTGCATACGCTAATTCGGGGATTGTTGTAGCGGTGAATGAAGGCGATTTCAAAAATTTCAATTCACATGGTCCGCTGGCCGGGTTGTATTTTCAATCATACGTTGAGCGCGCGGCATGCGCTATTGCGGGCAATACGCAACGGGCGCCGGCACAGCGGCTGATGGATTTTGTAAATAGGAAAGTTTCCGCTACACTTCCTGAAACTTCCTACCAACCAGGACTTGTTCCAGCTGCACTTCAGGATGTGTTACCACCATTTATTTATGACGCATTACGCCAGGGCTTTAGGAACTTTGGTACCACGATGCGGGGTTATCTTACTAATGATGCACAAGTGGTTGGCGTCGAAAGCCGGACTTCTTCTCCTGTAAAAATACCGAGGGATAGGCAAACCCTTGAGCATCCTCAGATAAAGGGACTTTTTCCCTGTGGCGAAGGCGCTGGTTACGCAGGAGGAATTGTTTCTGCCGCGATGGATGGGGAACGGTGTGCAGAGGCGACGGTCAAAAAATTACAAGGGAATTAATTATGGCAAAGTCAAATAATACAAAAAAGAAAACGGTGGTCATTGGCGCCACACCGAATGCTAGTCGATATGCATACCTGGCTGCCAACATGCTTCGCGAATATCAACACGAAGTGATACCCCTGGGCATTAAAAAAGGAGAAGTGGCTGGCAAAGAGATTTTGAATCTGAGAGAGAAACCCGTTTTGGAAGGTGTCGATACAGTCACGCTATACATTGGACCTCAGCATCAGCCCGAATGGTATGAATACATTGTTAGTCTCGCACCCAAGCGGATCATATTCAATCCTGGGACAGAAAATGAGGAGTTCGAGAAGTTGGCTGAACGAAACGGTATTGAGGCAACTGAGGCATGCACACTCGTGCTGCTGCGCTCCAACCAATATTAAAGCAGCTTTAAACGATAAGTGTGTGTGTGCGGCTGGGACGGTGAGTAGCTTGCGGCTTGCAGCCTTGTTGCGTACCTTCAAACCAAAACGGACGCATGATTCCCGAACAAGAATTCGTAGAAATTGAAAAATTTAAGGTAAAGTCTGGCAAGCACATCGATCTTAAAGTCCTTTCCACTGATTATAACGGCAAGGCTTTGAACAAGGAGCTTGCCCAGGATTTGCTTGAGGCAGGGCGCAAAAAACTGGCTGAGATTCAGGATAAGCTCTATGCACAAAACCGATACAGCGTACTCATCATCCTGCAGGCGATGGATGCGGCTGGCAAGGACAGCGCCGTAAAGCACATCATGTCAGGGTTTAATCCCCTTGGTGTTAAAGTTTATAGTTTTAAAGCGCCAACCCCCCACGAGCTTGACCATCATTATCTGTGGAGACACTATCTCGCGTTGCCAGCACGAGGAGAAATAGCAATTCACAATCGCTCGCATTATGAAAATGTGTTGGTTACAAGGGTGCACCCAGAATACATTTTAAATGAACGTCTTCCAGAAATCGACAGTGTAGATAAAGTTGATGATGCATTTTGGGAAAGGCGCTTCCGGCAGATTAATCGCTTCGAAAAGACCCTGGTGCAAAATGGAACCATCGTTTTAAAGTTCTTTCTAAATGTCTCTAAAAAGGAACAAAAGAAGCGCTTCCTCGAGCGAATTGACGACCCATCCAAAAACTGGAAGTTCGCACTCGGCGATTTAAATGAGCGTGCGTTTTGGCCTCAGTATCAGAATGCATACGAAAAGGCTATCAATGCCACGTCCACGAAAAGTGCACCATGGTTTATCATTCCAGCCGATGACAAATGGTATGCGCGCCTTGCCATCGCTTCGATCATATATCAGCAATTCGACGGAATGCACATAGCGTATCCTGACATCAATGCTACCCAAAAAGCAGAGTTGGGTGAAGCCCGCATCGCATTAATGGCGGAGGATGAATCAGAGGGGAAAAAAAGTAAAAAAGCGACGCGGAAAGACCCATCAACTTGAGGGTATCGTTAAGCATCATTTTAAACCGTTCCTTTCTAATAATAGTTGTGCAAATGGCTTTTTAAAAAGGCAAAAACATCTATTTTTGACGGTTCTAACAATCCATCATGACTGAAGAGAAAGATAAAGTACCAGATGATTATTCGGCCAATAATATCCAGGTTCTGGAAGGCCTTGAGGCTGTACGCAAAAGGCCGGCAATGTACATCGGCGATGTTGGAATCAGAGGATTGCATCACCTTGTATGGGAAGTGGTAGATAACTCTATCGATGAAGCGCTGGGCGGCTTTTGCGATCTCATTCAGGTTTGTATTCACGAAGAGGGCGCCATTAGCGTTGAGGACAATGGACGCGGTATCCCCACCGGGATCATGGAGAAAGAGAAGCGTTCTGCGCTAGAGGTGGTGATGACGGTATTGCACGCGGGTGGAAAGTTTGATAAGAATACCTATAAAGTATCGGGTGGACTTCATGGCGTGGGGGTTTCCTGCGTAAATGCATTGAGCGAGCGGTTGCTTGTAACAGTCTACCGCGAAGGCAAGAGATTTGAACAGGAATATGAACGTGGTGATCCTAAATACGCCGTGAGGATTATTGGCGAATCCACGAAGCGTGGTACTTGCGTGCATTTCCTTCCAGACAAGACAATCTTTGCGATCACTGAGTATAACTATGAAACAATTGCGACAAGATTGCGGGAGCTGTCATTCCTGAATCCTGGTATAACAATTATATTAAAAGATCTGAGGGAAAAAGATGAGAATGGAGAACCGCGTAAGCAGGAGTTTCATTCTGTGGGGGGACTACGCGAGTTTGTCGCCTACATCGATGCTACGCGTGAAAAGCTAATTCCTGAACCCATTTATATCGAGAATGATAAAGGTGAAATTCCAATACAGGTAGCACTTGGCTACAATACATCGTTTAGCGAGAACCTTGTATCGTACGTTAACAATATCAACACGCACGAAGGCGGAACACACGTGGCGGGCTTTCGCCGTGCACTAACCCGTACTTTAAAAAATTACGCCGATAAATCCGGACTTCTTGAAAAAGTAAAGATCGATGTAAGCGGCGATGATTTCAGAGAGGGATTAACTGCTGTCATCTCCGTAAAAGTTCAGGAACCGCAGTTTGAGGGCCAAACAAAAACCAAGCTTGGGAACTCCGATGTAATGGGCGCTGTGGATCAGGCTGTCGGCGAAGTACTACAATATTATCTTGAAGAGCATCCGCGCGAAGCGAAACTGATTGTTAATAAAGTCATTCTTGCTGCACAGGCACGTCATGCTGCGAAAAAGGCACGCGAGATGGTCCAGCGCAAAAATGTATTGTCCGGTACAGGACTACCCGGTAAGCTCGCCGATTGCTCGAGTGCGGATCCCGCAATATGCGAACTGTATTTAGTTGAGGGCGATTCTGCTGGTGGTTCTGCCAAGCAAGGTCGTGACCGCAACTTCCAGGCTATTCTACCGCTCCGCGGAAAGATTCTCAACGTGGAGAAAGCTCAGGAACACAGGATCTACGACAACGAAGAAATTAAGAACATGATCACCGCCCTTGGTGTAAGCTTTGGAACTCCCGAGGATGATAAGGCATTGAACATGAATAAACTAAGGTATCATAAGGTCATCATTATGACCGATGCGGATGTTGACGGAAGTCATATCCGTACCTTAATCCTTACCTTCTTCTTCAGGTATATGCGCGATCTCATAGAAAATGGTTACGTATACATTGCATTGCCACCTCTTTATCTCGTTAAAAAGGGAAAGGAAGAGCGTTATTGCTGGACCGAAGAAGAGCGCGAGGCGATCGTGAAACAGCTTTCAGGTGGAAAAGAAGATTCGGTCGGCATACAGCGATATAAAGGACTCGGCGAAATGAATCCAGACCAATTGTGGAGTACGACAATGGATCCGGCAACGCGATCTCTCAAGCAGGTAAGCATTGAGTCAGGTGCAGAGGCTGACCATTTGTTTTCTATGTTAATGGGCGATGAAGTGGCTCCGCGCAGAGATTTTATTGAAAAGAATGCAAAATACGCCCGCATTGATATTTAGAATTTTTTGATGGGTAAATGTTATGGAGGAGTCTTTGATAACAACCGAAAGGATTGTTCAACAGATAGAAGGAAGTAATTACATTAGCCGAGATCTCAGCTGGCTGAAATTCAATTACCGCGTCTTGGATCAGGCTCGGCATATTGACCGAAGCATTTTTGACCGTCTGAAATTTCTTGCGATCACAGCATCAAATCTTGATGAGTTCTGCACCATCCGCGTGGGCAGCCTTTATAATTATATTGACTACGGAAAGGAGCGTTTTGATTACAACGGACTGCGCGAAGAACCATTCCGGGAGCTCTTGCTTCTGGAAACGCAAAAGTTTTACAAGGATCAGAATGATTATTATGTAAATAAGCTAAAACCTCTTTTCAGAACGAATGGGTTTGCCATCGCGAGTTACAATGAATTATCGCTGGAGAATACCCACAAGGTCAACGACTATTTCACGAAGACCATCTATCCGATGCTCACGCCGATGGTATTTGATACCTATCATACTTTTCCGGTGTTGATGAATAATCGACTGCTGTTCGGCGTTGTTACCAAGAATCCAACAGATCACAACAACCTGCAAAAAGTATCGTTTATTCAGGTCCCCCAAAATCTTCCCCGTTTTTATGAACTGACGGAAGACGAATTGATTCAATTTGTTCCCATTGAAGAGGTAATGCGAAACAATATTCATAACCTCTTTAGAAATGTTGAGATCATTAGCGTAAACCTATTTCGCATTAACAGAAATGGTGATTTTACACTGGAGGAAAGCGAAGACATCGAATCAAATTTTCTCGAGGATCTGAAGCGCAAGCTGAAGACCCGTAGGTCAGGACGTGTAGTGAGACTAGAGACCTTGGAGAATCCGGATCCATGGATGATGCGCCTGTTAAAGATCCAGTGGGACCTTGACGAGCATAATATATTCTATGTTCCGCAGGAAAGTCTCATTGACTTTTCGGGATTGCAGCAGATCATTGGACACAAACAGTTTAAAAGCAAGCGTGTGCATCTTTCGGATCCAATCAAGCCGCTTAATTTTCCAGAGCACGGCAGCAGAGATCTGTTCGACGTTTTGAAGGAGCGTGATATACTGCTGCACCATCCGTATAATTCCATGGAGCCTGTTTTGGAGCTTGTCGAAAAGGCTGCAGACGATCCTCATGTATTATCAATTAAGATAACAATATACCGGGTAGCGAAGGAGTCACGGATCACGGCAGCGCTACTCAGGGCGGCGGAAAATGGGAAGCACGTCGCTGTCCTCTTTGAAGTGAAAGCCCGATTTGACGAAGAGAATAATTTGCGGGAAGCACAAAGGCTGCAGAAGGCAGGGTGTTTTGTGATCTACGGAGTCGGTAATCTCAAGACGCATACGAAGTTATTGTTGATTGTCAGAAAAGAAGAAGAGGATAAAGTTTATCGCTATGTCCACTTATCGAGTGGAAATT
Organism: Chryseolinea sp.; assembly: GCA_037720155.1. Taxonomy (GTDB): domain Bacteria; phylum Bacteroidota; class Bacteroidia; order Cytophagales; family Cyclobacteriaceae; genus Chryseolinea. Next base: position 46,850 of record JBBJMI010000013.1, read on the forward strand.
ATAACGAGGCAACTTCCCGGTTTTACGTTGATATCGGCTTGCTGACCACTAAGGAAATTTATGCAAATGACGTTTCTGAATTCTTTAATGTCATCACCGGGCATTCACAACCGTCTACCTATCGGAACCTGATCACATCGCCACGTGATATGAGAATCCAGCTTTGCAACCTGATAAGACGCGAAGCGGAAAATGCGCGTCAGGGCATCGCTACAGGTATTGTAATAAAATTGAATTCCTTACAGGATAAGGAGCTTATTGATGAACTGTTTGCTGCTTCACAAGCAGGTGTGCCAATTAAGCTTATTGTTAGAGGCATGTGCTGCCTTCGGCCTGGCCGTAAGGGGGTGAGTGAGAATATCGAAGTAATTTCGATAGTGGGAGAGTACCTTGAGCACTCCAGGATCTACTCCTTCCACAATGCCGGGAATCCCAAGGTTTATATCGGCAGCGCCGACGCAATGGTGCGCAGTTTTGATCGTAGAATTGAATCTCTCTTCTTACTGGATGACGATTTTCTGAAGAAGCAGGCGATCAACAACCTCAGGTATAATTTGAAAGACAATGTAAATGCCTATACTATGAAGGAAGATGGCACTTATGTGATAAAGGAATTGAATGGTGAACCGTTATTCAACATTCACAAAGAGTTCTTTCACGTTACGCGTGAAATCGTGATGAGCGCAAATTTATTCTAGCATTACCGATATGTGTAAAGGGTCATGCCAAAGAATTTTCTTATAGAAAAGCTGCGGTTTGAAAGGGTTACCCAAAAAAACAGCAATGAACAAAACCGGGTTTTGGGGACGTCTGAACTACCTGAGTATTGTTATGCTTCCCGATCGGGGTTTATTTTCTTCCCCGTCGCAGCGAATAATAAAATAGTACGCGCCGTCCGGTAGCCTCTTGCCGAGATTAAAAGTACCTTCCCAATTATTGAGGTAAGGTTTGGCTTCGAAAACTCTAACACCCTTGTCGTCGTAAATCGACACACCGCATTGAGGGTACTCGTCAATGCCACCGATGGTCCAAAACTGGCCAGTAGCGTCTCCGTTAGGTGAGAAAAAAATGCTTGGAATTAACTTGTTTACGATGGCCTCGCCGCGAACTTTTACTTCAATACTCGCGGTACCGACACACCCATTGCCATCCTTGCCGCTTACAGTATAAGTTGTTGACGAAATAGGAGTAGCTGACGTTTCAGCCTGATTTACCTCACCTAATGTTTCGATTGGCGCCCATGTAAAGTCCATTAACCCGGTAGCCGATAATTGAGTGCTTTCTCCCTCATCTATAATTTCGGGAGTAGCCGTGGCGGCTACAACTGGCTCTGGGAGGGACGTGATTTCCTGTATGGCTTTAAGATTGCATCCATTGGCGGCAACGACGCTAACAGAGTATTCTCCGGAAGCATTTACAGTGATCGTTGGGGAAGTTTCACCGTTGCTCCAGGCATAAGAACTGAATGAATTGCTGGTGCCGAGGATGAGCCTGCCTCCAGGGCATATCTCAAACTTGTTCTCCGCATTCGTGATGGTAACGGCCGGAGCTTCAGTTATCGTAATGGACTTGGTAACGGTAACGGGACAGGTATTGCTCGGGTACGAAACAGTCAGACTTACAGAAAATGGTCCGGAATTTAAATATATATGTTTAGGATTGGCCGCATCTGAAACTCCAGTATCGCCAAATTTCCATGCATGGCTCAATGTAGATTGAGAATCTCCCGTCGATTGATTCGTGAATGCTATTTCCTGTCCTTTACATGCAGTGGCAGGAAGGGTGAATGCGGCGGTCGGCGGTGTTACTACTGTTAAAACTGCATGCGTCGACGAAATCACCGGACAACCTGGATTGCTGGACGATGCCTGGAAATAGTATTCGCCGCTGCTATTCCGCAGAAGGGTTGAGCTCGTTGCTCCCGCCAGTATGCCCGCTGTCTTTTCAAACCATTGATATGTAAAACCGGTCACTGTAGGATACACCGACAAATTTTTAAAATCTGGTTGACAAATCAAGGCTGAGCCTGTAAACGCTACTTTAAAATCTGGAAGATCAACCGCTTCTACCTGAGTAGACTCGCGTCGTGCAACGCAGCCGCTACTAGCCTTTACATCTACATAGTAGGTTCCCGCATGCTTGAGCTCAAAATTTGTCACTGGTGCGGGATTTAATCCCGTACTTGTATAATTGTTAGGCCCGGTCCATTCATAGGTAAACCCAGGTCCCAGGTCATTAGAGATTTGAAGATTTAACGTCTTCCCCAAGCACACCGGACCATTATTTATTGGCAAAGGATCTGCAGCCGTGCCCGGCGAGATGCTAACTTTTACGTTGTTCGATTGTTCCTTGCAATTACCACCTTCGGAGGTTGCAATCACAAAGTATTCGCCTGATACAGTCGGCGTGTATTCATTCGTCCCTGCATACTGGGCGCTGAGTGTGGCGTTCGTCCATTCATAAGTCGTTCCACCTCCATTTGTTGCGATGAGTGTGAGTGGGAACCCGGCACAAACATTAAATGGTCCCGGAGGGTCAATAATTGGTACCATACAGGTCTTATTTCTGAACACGGAAATCTTTGATGCGATAATGTTCAAATTGTTGTCATCGATACTTGTAAATGCGATGTCGGGCTTCCCGTCACCATCAACATCACAAATGTTGACGTGCCGGTTAATGTAGGTTGTGGGTTGAACGTATTTAACGAACGACATACTTCCCGGCGTGCTTGTGTTGTTCAGAATTGTTATTGATTTTTTGGTTATTGACGCGACGGCGATCTCGGCCTTTCCGTCCCCGTCCAGGTCGCCAAAATCAATTCCCCACGGTGTTGCGTCGGTTTGAATTCCGGGCACCGCAGTAAAGTTGAGACCCGTGGCAGTGCTATGATTGCGGAATAATCCGACCTCAGATGCTGTCAATTTAGTGTAAGCGATGTCTGGCTTGCCGTCACCATCGAGATCACCTACCCTGATATTCTTAATCGGAGAACCAACAGTAAGCGTTTTGATGTCACCCGCGATAATTGCACCTGGTGTACTCTTATTTCCAATGATATAGATATCCGAGTTAGTCTGAAACTGGCTCGTAATTATTTCAGGAAGACCGTCCTGATTCATATCTACTACTGCCAGGCCCTCCGTGCTCGCTGCAGCGGGAACAGCTATCTGGATCGGGGCAACGGGTGAAAATGAGATAGAAGCTAATGTACTTTGGTTTACTAATATAGTAATTGTATTTGTTGCCTGGGATGTAATAATCAACTCAGGCTTCCCATTGAGGTCGAGGTCGGCGATCTCAATTCTCTTGGGTCTTTTACCAGCAAGGGTAACAACCAAAGGTGCAGAAAAAGCGAAGCTCGAAGGCCCGGAACTGTTGTTTTTTAATACGAAAACCTTATTGGTTGTTCCGCTTTCTGTTGCAACAATATCCGGCTTACCGTCACCATTCAAATCTCCACACTTAATGTGCAAAGATCTTGAAGCAATGTTGGTGGCAAACTTAACGGGAAAGGCAATTGTGCCGGGCGTTGAACCGTTCGCCAGCAACGTAAGGAATCCAGTGTTATCATTAGCGGAAACGACATCCACTTTTTTATCGCCGTCAAAGTCACACATACAAAGGTCATACAAGCCTTCTGCCGTTGGAACGCCTGCAGGGAAATCATACTGTCCCTGCAAATTCGCAAGTGTGAAAGAATGGGTACTTCTAAAATTCAAAAGAAACTGTTGATCGGTAATCCCGGTTAAGCCAGAGGTCAAATTAGTGACAGATATTGTTTGGTAAGTTGTCCCAAACGGAACCTTGACGACTAGTTGTTGGTCTGTAACTGACTGGATGACGGCACGTGATGCACCGAAGGTCACCGCAAGCTTCGTAGCGTCAGTTCCAAAGAAGGAGCCCTTGATCGTCACAACTTCACCCATACTTCCCATCACCTTGTCGATGGACTTTATCTCCGGTTTCTGCGCGTGAGCGGCGCCAATCGACATGATGGCGCCGATTGCTGTTGCACCGATGAATTTCAGTATGAATGAATGCCTGCTCATTATATCCCTAAATGCCTAAACCGGTTGAAAATGTAACCCTAGCTACTTCGGTGGAATCACTATTAACACCTTTGCATCCTTAAGCTTTGTGAAGTTTTTCAGGTTTCTCACCTCGTCGTATGCTTCTGATGACTTCAAAGTCTCCAGGACGTGTACATAGTATTTTTTGTCCTGTGGATTGTAGAATACTTCAGCGTTGTATTTTTCAGTTATTAATTTCCGTTTGTAAGCATCGGCAGAGGTAAAGTCATTGAATATCCTGATGACAACAAAATACCTTTTCTGTGCTTTCCCATCTTCCTGAATCAGATTAGGATCCTCGACAGTTTCCTGGAATCTCGCGGCGTGTTTTTCTACAAGCGGCTTACTTAGCGTCGAGCGAAGTACAGGAGCAGCGCGTTTGAATTTTTTGATCGTGCCGAGCTTCAACCCCAGGATGACTTCATGTGACCCTTGGGAAAATCCGTCGGCCGGCTGATTGCCGGGTTCATAAGAGTATCCAATTACCAATCGCCGCAAATTGAAGCCGAGATTTCCAGTAAACCCATAGGGCAACCGGTATGATGCGCCAAGCCAGAAACTTTGTGTGAGATTAAGCTTCGTCAGGAATTCAAACTGGCTGTTGCCAAACTTTGAATATTTATAATTGAAATACATCTCCAGCGGCGCAATCGCTTCCTCAGTTTTCACCTTTTGTTTAAGCCCACCTTTGTTTCTGGTAGTAATTCGACTCTCTACTTTTTTCTTGTAATAAATCGTTAAAAAAACATTGTCTGCAGGCGAAACAGTTGTATTTGAAAAGCTGGCATTGCTATTAAACGTAGGAGGGAAGAGCTGGGGCAGCGAAATCCCTATGTTTAATCCACTGCCGGAACGATAAAGCATTCCAAAACCTGCTACAGGTTGTAGATTATTTGCCGTGTAACTTGCGAGAGCCGGGTCATTGGGATCGATTACTTCGCTGAGGTCAATTTGATTAGAGATGGCTCCTCCTGAAAGGCCTAAGAATAGCCAGTTCTTTTGTCCCAATGGCATCGCATACGCGTAAGATAGCGAGAAGTCCGTTGTATTTAGAATTCCGCGTTTGTAGGATGAGATCTTTCCACCAAGACCTGCACGCGATTCGTTTAGCAATGTTGTAAAAGTCAGGGTTGACATCGTAGGCGCACCATCAACATTCATCCACTGTTGACGATGCAAGGCGTAAACAGTAGTGTATTCGGTTAACGCTTCGGCTGGATTGTATAGAAATGGATTGACATAGAAACTGTTATAGACTGGGTAATTCTGCCCACGCACGTCGTGACAGATCAGCCACAAGGAAAAAGCAACGAACCAATTAAAAAATGTGCGCATCCAAGTGCATTAATATAGGCAAAGGCAAAAAAGTCACTCCTGAATTCAAGAAACAGGCCTCAACCGACTCAAAAAAATGCAGATCACTTTGGGGATCTGTGTGGTAAGGTTACTTTACCGTAAACTCACGAATATACAGTGTTTCTCGCTATTTTTTGTAGGAAGATGCCCTCAAACATACGTGTTGAATTTTTTGCTGATAGGTTCATATTTTTGACAGGAACTGTGAAACAGAATTACAAGGTCATTTTCTTCCTCGCGCTGCTCACTTAAACGGCTTATTCCCAGATTCTAGTTGGTCCTGTGGTTGGGGGTAATTATTCCTTTGCCTCCTTTCACGACAAGGACTTGAATAATTACTATAAGGTTGGTGGCGGACAGAAGATAGAAACCGTGTAAAAAGCACAATTGATTCCCGCCATCCTAAATGATGATTCCCCTAAAAAGATAATTTAATCTGCTGTGTATTTTTCTCAAACAGGTGTACCATCATGCCGTCTTTCAATCCTGCATCAGGCACCAGGATGCTTCCGGCTTTAGACCATTCCATAACCTGAATATAAATTGAACTTGCCGGAATAATAACATCCGCCCGGTCGGGATTCATTTGTAACTTATATATTCTGTCTGTCAATGAGTGAGACTCTATCATCGCCATCACTTCTTTTACTTTCTTTAAAGTGATGGACTTCCCTGCTGGCTTTTTCGCTAATTCGAAAATCTTGCTAATATTTCCACCCGTGCCTACGCCCGTTACTTTTCCATAGCTTCGTTTTACATTGTCTTTTACCCAATGTTCCATATCAGTCCAAACGATAGGAGAATCTGAATGCTCGAGTACGCGCACAGAGCCGATCTTAAATGACCTGGTCTTAATTTTCTTCCCCTGTACATATAAGTTTAATTCTGTACTTCCGCCACCAACGTCAATGTGCAGGTAAGTCTTCTCCGTGAGAAAAGAGCGGATCGCCTTGTTTACCAACTCAGCTTCGCGATTGCCATCGATCACTTCAATATTGATACCCAATTCGCTAAACACGCGCTCAGTAACCTCCGTTCCATTTTCAGCCTCACGCATCGCAGATGTAGCGCAAAACATATAGTCATCGACTTCGTATAGCTCAATAAGAAGGCGAAACGCCCGCATTAGTTTGATAAACTTGAGAATACTTTTTTCACTGATCCTTCCTGTCGAGAACACATCATGACCTAACCGTAACGGGAAACGGATATATTCGAGTTTCTTAAAAATCAGGTTGGAAGTATTGTCGAGTGCCGTAGAAACCTGGAAGCGAATAGCATTTGAACCAATGTCGACGGCGGCTAATTTCATTATCAATTCAAATTTAAGCTATTGGTTTTTATTTTAGACACTTATTGTTTTTCTTTGCAATACTTATCCAGAAAGACCGAGGGAAAGGGCCCGAAGACGTCTTAGCATCCTATCCGAAATTATATTCGGGTGTTGTGCTAAATCCCGCTCCTCCTGAGGAGGCAATGATAAGTCACCCATCTGTAGGGCTCTCTGGATAAAGGCAAACCATGTAGCGCTATGAAAATCGAGGACATTCTGAAAGAGAGGATTTTGGTGCTGGACGGCGCGATGGGCACAATGATCCAACGGCACACGCTCCACGAAGCCGATTTCCGTGGTGAACGTTTCAAGGAGCATGAATATACATTGAAGGGAAATAACGACATACTTTCAATAACCCGTCCCGATATAATCAAAGATATACATCGGTTGTATTTTGAAGCTGGTGCAGACATCGCGGAGACAAATACGTTTAGCGGTACATCAATTGCCCAGGCCGATTATCATCTTGATGAGGCTTCAGTTTATCTGTTAAACTATCAATCCGCAAGGATTGCGCGGGAAGTAGCAGATGAAGTTACCTTACTGCAGCCTGACAAGCCCCGGTTTGTTGCCGGTGCAATGGGCCCGACAAATAAGACTGCATCGCTATCTCCGGATGTCAATAGCCCAGGGTTCCGTGCCATAACGTTTGATGAGCTCGCTGCCGCTTTCAAAGCACAAGCAATAGCGCTCATCGATGGAGGCGTTGATATGCTTTTGCTTGAGACGGTCATTGATACACTTAATGTGAAGGCTGCGCTGTTTGCCATCGAAGAATTATTTGAAGAACTTGGCAAAAGAATTCCCGTGATGGTATCGGGAACCATCACCGATGCCAGTGGACGAACGTTGTCGGGTCAGACAACTGAAGCGTTCCTCATTTCCGTTTCACATATTCCCTTACTGAGCATCGGATTAAATTGTGCGCTGGGTGCGTCTATGTTACGCCCATATCTCCGGGTGCTTAGTGAAAAGTCGCCGTTTTTTGTCAGTGCTTACCCCAATGCCGGACTGCCCAATGAGTTTGGGCAGTATGATGAAACACCAGAACAAATGGGCGCACAAGTCGAAGAATTTTTAAAGGAAGGGCTTGTTAATATTTTAGGCGGATGCTGCGGCACCACTCCTGCACACATTAAAGTGATTGCCGACCTCGCGGCAAAATATGAACCTAGAAAGGCCGGTCAAAAGGTTGAAGCGTAAGGAGCCCTTGTCGATCGACGTGTTACCAAAAAATCTATGAACACAAATTCCAATCTCAAGCTAAGCGGGCTCGAAGCCGTTGAAGTAACAGCCCAATCAAATTTTGTAAACATTGGCGAGCGCACCAATGTTACCGGCTCTGCGAAATTTCTCAAGCTTATCAAGGAAGACAAATTTGACGAGGCATTAGAGGTAGCATTAGATCAGGTCCGCGGTGGAGCCCAGGTGATCGACGTCAACATGGACGAGGGGATGATAGATTCAGAGGCAGCGATGGTTAGATATTTAAACCTCATGGCCTCTGAACCGGAGATTTCCAGGATACCCGTGATGGTTGACTCATCAAAATGGAATGTGATCGAGGCGGGATTAAAATGTTTGCAGGGTAAGGGAATTGTCAACTCTATCAGTATGAAGAGTGGGGTGGAGGAATTTGTGCGCCAGGCAAAACTCGTGCGCCGCTATGGGGCTGCCGTTGTGGTGATGGCATTTGATGAACAAGGTCAGGCTGATACATATGAACGCAGAATAAGCATTTGCAAAAGAGCATATGATATCCTTGTCGATGAAGTGAACTTCCCTCCACAGGATATTATTTTTGATCCGAATATATTTCCTGTTGCCACGGGTATTGATGAACACCGGAACTATGCTTTGGATTTTTTCAAAGCGGCTGAGTGGATCAGAAACAACCTGCCTCACGCACATGTAAGCGGTGGTGTTAGCAATGTGTCATTCAGCTTTCGCGGAAACCAAAAGGTTCGGGAAGCGATGCATTCAGCATTTTTATATCATGCCATCCGGGCAGGTATGGATATGGGGATCGTTAACCCTACAATGCTTGAAGTGTATGATGCGGTCGATAAGGAACTATTGGAGCGGGTCGAGGATGTGTTGCTGAACCGGCGCGATGATGCAACGGAAAGATTGTTGGAATATGCTGAAACGGTGAAGGGAAGCGCGAAGAAGCGTGAGATTGATGAAACCTGGCGAATGGGATCCGTCGAGGAACGCATGACCCATGCTTTGGTAAAAGGTGTTATTGATTATATCGACCAGGACACAGAAGAAGCCCGCGTTAAGTATGGCAGGCCGCTAAACGTTATTGAAGGGCCTCTAATGGCGGGAATGAATGTAGTAGGGGACCTGTTTGGTGCGGGAAAGATGTTTTTGCCGCAGGTGGTCAAGAGTGCACGTGTAATGAAGAAGTCCGTTGCATACCTTACACCCTATCTGGAGGAAGAAAAACGGCTTGCTGGTGGCGTTGAAAAGCCCGCAGCCAAAATACTAATGGCTACGGTAAAGGGCGACGTTCATGACATTGGAAAAAATATCGTCGGCGTCGTTTTGGCATGCAACAATTACGATGTCGTTGATCTCGGTGTGATGGTACCTTCAGAAAAAATCATTGAAGCCGCGCGGCGTGAGAAGGTTGATATGATCGGGCTGAGCGGACTGATCACTCCGTCGCTTGATGAGATGGTACACATGGCCAAAGAAATGCAGCGTGAGAAAATGACAATGCCTTTGCTGATTGGTGGAGCAACAACTTCACGAATTCATACAGCCGTGAAAATCGATCCTGCGTACGACGGTCCCGTTGTGCACGTGCTCGACGCTTCACGCAGTGTACCGATCGCCAGTGAATTTATCAACCCTGAGACCTCTCAAAATATAAAGCTGCGATTCAAACAGGAGTATACGCTGCTTCGGGCCGACTATGAGAAGCGGAAAGATCAGAAGAACTATATTAGTATTACGGATGCGCGAAAAAATAGCGTTAAGATCAATTGGTCGGAGGCAACAATCAAAAAGCCATCTTTTTTGGGCGTGAAGCACTTTGTAAACTATCCATTGGAGGAGATCAGGAAGTATATCGACTGGACGCCGTTCTTTCAAACGTGGATGCTGGCTGGCCGTTACCCAGGTATTCTAAAGGATCCCGTTGTGGGAGTAGAAGCGCAAAAGCTTTATGACGATGCCCAACGAATGCTTGATCAGATCATTCTTGCACGTAGCCTGCAGGCGAATGGTTCAATCGCTTTTTTCCCGGCAGGAGCTACCGACACCGATGATGTATTGTTATCGAAAAAGCCAGGCGAAAACCCTTTCGCAACGTTTCACTTTTTACGACAGCAAAACAAGAAAGCCCCTGGCTTACCGAATTTTTGTTTATCTGATTTCATCGCTCCGTTATCCACCGGCCGCGAGGATTACCTTGGCATGTTCGCAGTTACTGCGGGACTGGGCATTGAAAAATTAATCGAAAAATATAAGGCAAAGCAGGACGACTATTCCGACATCATGGTAAAGGCGCTGGCGGATAGGCTGGCAGAAGCTTTCGCAGAATGTCTACACGCACGGGTACGAAAAGAATTTTGGGGTTATACTCACGATGAGACCCTTACCGATGAAGAATTGATCAGCGAAAAATATGTTGGCATACGTCCTGCGCCGGGATATCCCGCCTGCCCGGATCACACTGAAAAAGCCTTGCTTTTTGAGCTTCTTCAGGCGGAAAAATCAACGGGCATCATCCTGACAGAATCGTTCGCGATGTATCCTGCATCTTCTGTGAGTGGCTTTTACTTCTCTAGTACTGAATCAAAGTATTTCGGCCTTGGTAAAATTCAAAAGGATCAGGTAGTGGAATATGCTCTCCGCAAAAATCTGCCCGTTCCAGTGATGGAGAAGTGGCTATCGCCAAATCTATCTTATGACATCTGAGTTCTTTCTCGAAATATTTTTATCATTGACCAATTATCTAGTACTACCTATACAACGCCCCGCCGCAATAAGATGAAAGTTACAGAGCATATCCAGAACGCCAACGGTAAATCACTTTTTACCATAGAGATTCTGCCACCCTTGAAGGGAGAGAATATCCGAATGCTATTCGACAACCTTGATCCATTGATGGAATTCAAGCCCCCGTTTATCGACGTGACTTACCATCGTGAGGAATATCAGTACCGAAAAGTTGAAAGCGGTTTGCTCGAAAAGCGTTCCACGCGAAAGCGCCCTGGCACGGTAGGTATATGCGCCGCAATACAAAATCACTATAAGGTCGATACTGTTCCCCATATCATTTGTGGGGGGTTTACCCGTGAAGAAACTGAAAATGCACTGATTGACTTACATTTCCTTGGAATTGATAATGTCCTCGTCTTACAAGGTGATGCGATCAAATCAGAAGCGAAATTCATTCCTGATCCAGATGGATACCGCTATGCCTCCGAATTGATCGAGCAGGTGGGGCGAATGAACAAGGGAAAGTACATCGACGACGATCTGCAAAATACTTCTCCGACGAACTTTTGTTTAGGCGTTGCAGGGTATCCGGAAAAGCATTTCTCTGCGCCAAACCTGAAGGCTGACTTGAAGTATCTAAAGCTTAAAGTTGACCTGGGCGCGCAGTACATAGTCACACAGATGTTTTTTGATAACCGTAAATATTTCGACTTCGTAGAGGAATGCACAAAGGCGGGAATTACAGTACCGATTATTCCTGGAATTAAGCCGATTACAGGCAAAGGGCAGTTAAATATTCTGCCTAAAACTTTCCACATCGATATCCCGGAAGATCTTTCGGATGCCGTCGAGCAGTGCAAAGACAACATTGCGGTCAAGGAGGTTGGCATCGAATGGTGCATTCAGCAATCAAAGGAGCTGATAAGGCAGAATGTACCGACACTTCATTTTTATTCGATGGGGAAGTCAGATCCGATTTACCGAATTGCCAAAGCGCTGTTTTAGGCAATAATCTAATCAATTAAAAATGGGCCGAAATCGGACGCTGGTGTTCGATTCTCACTAAAATGCATCGTTGCATAGTGACAATTTGGACTTGGATAAGCTTTCCGGCGATGGCATCGCGATTGTATTGAGGGTAAAACAACATTAAATTGCCCACATGTTCTTCAATTACCTACAGGTTGCGATACGCAATATTTCAAAAAATCGTGTTCATGCGTTTATCAACATACTAGGATTGGCTTGTGGAATGGCTAGCGTATTTCTAATCTCGCTATACATTCACCACGAGCTTAGCTTTGATTCGTTTCACAGGAACGCCGGGGATCTCTACCGCGTAGCATGGATGGATGACAATCCTCAAACGCGAACGCCTCACCCCATGGCCCAGGCGTTAGCAACTGACTTTCCGGAAGTGGAAAGTGCCGTGAGTCTCAGCCCGCTTTGGGCTGCTGGTCTTACCAGGGAGACGCATTCTTTCCGGGTACCTGATTCCGAGGAGCGGTATGATGAAAAGAACATTCTGGCCGTGGACACAACGTTCTTAAAAGTATTTGATTTCCCCTTGATTAAAGGAGACCCAAAAACGGCGCTTAAGAAATTGAATGGGATTCTGATTTCTGAGTCGATGGCGAAAAAATATTTTGGAGATGAGGATGCATTGGGGAAGCAACTTGCTGTCGACTCCGCTGGATACCTGGCAGAGGTGGTTGGTGTATTCAAAGACGTCCCAGTTAATTCACATTTTCACTTTGACTTCCTCGTGTCATACCTGCGCGAAAAATATCTTAACCCGGGCGACGAATTTTATAGTTGGAAAGATTTTGGACATTACAATTACATAAGGCTTAAACCGGGCGCAAGTGTTGAAGCCCTCGAGTCTAAGCTGATGGTGTGGACAAAAAAGTATTTTGATTGGTCAGCCCAGGACTACGCATCACTCGCTGACCGCAATTATGGATTCAGGCTACAACCTGTAAGGGATATTCATTTGCATTCAAAGTTACGCTGGGAATTAGAAACCAATGGGAATATTGAATACCTATACATTCTTGGGGCAGCTGCATTATTTACTTTGATAATCGCTTGTGTTAATTTTATGAATCTTACAACTGCGAAATCTGCGGAACGCGCGCGAGAGATCGGAGTCCGCAGAACAATGGGAGCATTCACGTCTCAACTCTCCCTCCAGTTCTTAACGGAGTCAATATCAATCGCCTTGTTCGCTCTAATCCTTTCGTTGCTATTAATTGAAGCGGTGTTGCCGTTCTTCAATTTTTTAGCGGGCACAAGTCTGCACATTAACTATTCCGTTTATGTACCCGTTGCAATAATATCTGCGATTCTGATCGGTCTGGTGGCAGGATTATATCCCGCGTTATATCTATCCCGTGTAAACCCGCGTTTGGTGCTGAAGGGGAAGCTTATGCAATCTCCCCAGGGGTCAAAATTCAGGAAGAGTCTAATCGTGGTGCAATTTTGCATTTCCATGATTCTAATTTCATCATCGATGATAATCTTTAACCAATTGTCTTTTCTTCGGCATAAAGAGTTGGGTTTCGGAAAAGATGAGGTGGTATTCATTCCAGTTAAGAATGATGGAGGTTTAAATCATTTTGATGCGCTGCGAAACGAAATGTTAAAGATTGATGGACTGACATCGGTTTCCGCCAGTTCGAATATTCCGGGGCGCCAATTCAATCAGCATAGTATCGCACTGACCAAACATCCTACAGATCTGCTAAGTGCGTCTGAAGCCTTCGTTGATTTTGATTTTTTTAAAACGATGAAAATCGAAATGAAGGAAGGCCGGCAATTTCTTCGGGAAAATATTGCTGACCAGTCAGCTTTTGTTATTAACGAGGCTGCGGCAGCGAAGCTTAATGCGGGCGAGAGCGTGGTTGGGAAGGAGATATTATGGAATGATGACGAACGTGTGGTAAGGGGTACGGTAATTGGAGTTGTCAAAGACTTTCACTTCCAGTCACTGCATGAACCGATACGACCATTGATCTTCATATTATCGCAAAAGCAATACAATTTTATTGTGATCAAACTCGATGTCAAAGACTTTTCTACGCGAATCCAGGCCATTGAAAAAGCCTATAAGCAATTTGAACCTACCTATGGGTTTGAATTCGGATTTCTAGACGAAGATATTAGCAATCAATATCAAGCCGAGGAGAGGACGGGAAGCATCATTGCAGTCTTTTCGATTATCGCTGTCGCCATCGCTTCTTTCGGACTGTTTGGAATGTCAATGATGTTGTTCTATCAAAAGGCAAAAGAGGTGAGCGTTAGAAAGGTGCTGGGCGCCACACCATTCAGTTTGTTAAAGCTTATGCTTGGGGATTTTACGAAGCTTGTATTAATCGCGGTTTTTATTGGTGTTCCCATTGCATGGTATATGATGTCTTCATGGTTGAAGAATTTCAGTTACCAGGTAAACATAAGCCCTCTCGTTTTCATTACATCGGGATTGATTTTAATTGTGATTGCATGGGTTACGCTAGGATATTTCACCATAAAGGCCACTCGTATTAATCCAGCAGAAACGTTAAAGGGCGAATAAAATCGAAATTTATGATTTACTATTATCTTTTCATCGGTGCAATTAGCGCACTTCTTCCGCTGGACGATAGCCCAAAATTCAAAGCCCAGGTTGTGGATAGCGACGTATCAATTGGTTATGGATTGGCCATTGGCGATGTCGATGGGGATAAAAAGCCCGACATTCTACTCGCCGATAAGCAACGGTTTGTGTGGTACCGCAACGGTGACTGGAAGCGCTTCGTCCTGGTTGAGAATCTTACTGCTTCGGATAATGTATGTATTGCCGCGCGTGACATCGACGGTGATGGAAAGGTTGAGATAGCAGTAGGAGGTCAATGGAATCCTGGTGAAACAAGTGATACTTTGAAATCAGGTTCCGTACATTACCTCATTCGACCTAGTGATCCCACACAACCGTGGACACCGGTGAAATTGCATCATGAGCCAACAGTCCACAGAATGAAGTGGGTTAAAATTGACAACAACAAGTTTCATCTCGTTGTTTTGCCGCTCCATGGAAGGGGAAACAAAGATGGCAACGGTCGGGGTGTACGAATCTTCTCTTATGAAAAGCCGAAAGATGCAAAAGCAAAATGGAAGCTTTTTCTGGTTGACAGTACGATGCACTTAACGCACAATTTTGATGTCATGATGCGGGATCAGGGCGAATCGCTATATATCGGTGGAAAGGAAGGTGCGAAAATTTTCAACTTCGAGGGATCGAAGTGGTCGTCACAGCGTGGTAGAGAATGGGTTGGGCAGGGTAACAGTTTCGGTGAAATCAGAATTGCTTCTCAACAACAGACTCCTCTTTTCGTGGCCGCTATCGAACCTATGCATGGAAATTTTTTGTCGATTTATAACGCGCGGAATGAGAAGATTATTCTCGCGTCTGATCTCAATCAAGGACATGCGCTTGGTGTCGGCGATCTACTGGGTAAAAATTCCATGCAGATTGTAGCAGGATGGAGGGAGCCGGACACAACAAAAAAAACGGGAATAAAGATTTTCGTTCAGCTAAATGTTACAAATAACAACTGGTCAAATTACTGGATAGACGATAACGAGATCGCCTGTGAAGACCTTCAGCTTGCCGACCTGGATGGCGATGGAAAAAAAGAGATCATTGCGTCTGGAAGGGCGACACATAATCTTAAGATCTATTGGAACAAAAATTAGTTAAAAAAACTCCTCAATATTTTGTCAGTTCCGGCTTGATGTCATCAATGTATCCGAGAATTCCTCCTTTCAGATTATAAAGATTTTCAAATCCGAATTTTTCCTCCAATTCACGAATTGCCTTTCCGCTTCTGTTGCCAGTTTTACATTGCACAACAACCTTTTTGTACCGACTGATCCGATCCGCGTGATCCAGTATTGTTCCCAATGGGATTAGATCCGCGCCGATGTTCACAATTTCGTACTCATGCGGCTCGCGAACATCGATGATTTGTAACTCCTCGCCTCGGACTTGCCAGTCGTGCAACTGCTGGGCAGTGATCTCTTTTATTTTTTTCTCGACTGCCTTTACCCCACAAAATTGTTCGTAGTCAATTAGCTCTTTCAATGTTGGATTCTGTCCATTGATTGGATTTTCAGGATTACGGCGGATGTTGAAAGTACGTGTCTCGAATGTTAAGGCGTCGAAACTGAAAAAGCGTCCGCTAAGTACATCCCCGACGCCCGTTATTACTTTGATCACCTCGAGCGCCTGCAGGCTTCCGATTATGCCAGGTAAAACGCCCAGAACTCCGCCTTCGGAGCAACTTGGGACTAAGCCAGGAGGTGGTGGAGCTGCGTACAAATCGCGATAGTTCGGACCCGTTTCTCCTTTGCTATCGGTGTAGTTGAAAACAGAAACTTGCCCTTCAAACTGGAATATGGACGCGTAAACGTTCACTTTTCCGAGTAAAACGCACGCATCGTTTACGAGATAACGCGTGGGAAAATTGTCGGTGCCATCTGCGACAACATCATATTCGCTAATAAGACCCATTGCGTTCTTAGACGTCAGCTGCGTGTTGTAAACATTTAAGGTTATGAACGGGTTGAGGGATTCGAGGCGCTTTTTCGCAGCCTCAACTTTGGGTTCCCCAATTGACTCGACGCCGAACAGTATCTGCCGTTGCAGATTACTGTCATCTACGACATCGAAGTCCACAATACCAATCGTACCGACACCTGCAGCTGCCAGATATAACAGGACAGGGCTGCCCAGCCCTCCGGATCCCATTACCAATACACGGGAAGCTTTAAGTTTTTGCTGCGCTTCAAGACCGAATTCCGGAATAATGATATGCCGGTTATAGCGGGATAATTCTTCCCTGGAGAACTTGATAGTCTTATAACTCATTCGGATGTCATCATTCTATTTACTACCCCCTGCAATAGCAGGTACAATGCTCACAATTGTCTTACCTTCCACAGGTGTTTGTTCCTGCTGAAGATTGCGGATATCGTCGTCGTTTACAAAAACGTTGATGAAGCTTGGTATCCTTCCGTCAGCGTTTAGCAGGTGTCTTTTAAGCTCCGGAAAATTTGATGATAATGTATCAATTACCTCCCGCACGGTGTGTCCACTGATGTCGAGCTTTGAGGTATTGCCTGTAAATTTACGAAGTGGAGTAGGAATAAATACGATTGCCATCGGGTGGTGATTTTCAATATTGGATGATTACTTCTTCTTCAAATAGCCGGTCATGGTTTAGTCGCCAGGATCTTATAGCAGAAAATTTTGCCTGCAATACAGAAAGAATAACATAACTCAAAAATGGTTGGGCAGCCTTTCTGTCTGTTTCCGAAGGAACAGCGCGTTCATTTGGGTGTGAGTGAAAAATTCCCAGCAATTCCAGGTTATTATGTGAAGCATAGCCTTCGGCGTGAAGATATTTTAATGGGTCAATTGCAAAATGCCGCCGCTTGTCCTCCGTTGAAATATTTGGAGTCGACATAATACTGGTGATTATCCTGGAATTGGTAGCATTGCCAAATAAGAAACCGCACCTTTCTTCAGAAGTATTCTCGACGCTTGCAATCATCTCTACCACAACGCTTTTTCCAATATGTAAATTCGATTCCATGCGTGAAACGAAGCTATGCTCTCTGGTATAACAAACTTTCAACTCGCTTGTAGTGGTGGCTGTATTCGAGCGACTCAAACATCATTGGAACGATTGGACCATAGTCTGATATTTTGCATTTCTCGATATCTAGGAATCTTTGTTGAAGGCCCCAGTTTAAAATATTCACCGTATCGCCCTTGTTAACAAATGAAAGCGAGTCGCTAACAATTTCCTTAAGTCCACGGATGAGCGCATGTTGTGCCTGCTTATCATTTACTGCATCGGAGATTTTTTCTGTTGCTTTATACACCACGTCTTCATTAACCGATGCGATTCGCGAGATGATTATGTCGTTCTCTTCATTGCATCTCCGGTACCGTTGCTCATACACGTTAATCAGCAAGTTCAGGTCCTGCGGGTTTGACCAATCCATCTGGCCGCGAAAAAATTTTTCAGTGTATCCTACTGGGTTGCCCATGAATATTACAGGCATGCGTTTGTTCGACCGCTTGATATAATAAAGCGCCATTTCTAAGCTTTCTACGGGCCATTCAAGGTTTCGTACAACAAGAAAGTTGCATTGGCCGTTTTCGGAATAAATCAGTGCATTCAACATAAGACACGCCGCTTCTCTTACGTTTTGGGCCGTTACGAATTTACCCGGACAATGAACAGCAACATAGGGATCATTTTCACATTCGTCCAAAAGTTGTTGATTCATTAGACTATTGTCGAGGATATGGGTAAAGCGAACCATGCCATATCGAACCCTACTGCGCTTCGCGTATGCATCGAGAATGAATTCACACATCTTTTTAGTGCCGGCATATATCTCCTGCGTAAAGTATCTGCTTGCCTTACCTGTTGAAGAAAAAACGCATTGCTTTACGCTGTCAAAAGCCTCGCATGCACGAACAACATTAAAAGTACCAAGTACGTTAGTGCTTATCGTTTCGAAAACATGAGTTTCTGCATATCCGGGGTCGCGTTGCGCAGCAGCATGAAATACAATGTTTGGACGATATTTTTTAAAGAGGACAACTATACCATCATAATCTCGGAGATCGCATTTAACAAACGTAACTCTCGGTGGCAATTCGTGTTCGGGAATTACCTTGTTATCCATTATGACAATCTCCTTAACATCGAATTTTAAAAGCTCTCTGACCAAAGCCGAACCCACGCAGCCCGATCCTCCTGTCACCAGGCAGATGCTGCCTTTTAATACTTTCTGGACGGGATCGAAGGGTAGGCTTAATTCGCGTTTGCGGGTAGGAGTAAACGGATCCTCAGAAAGGCGACCCTGGTCGTCGTATAGGGCAATCAGATCCCTTGTGAGGTCTGTTAACTCAGAATAGTTGGCTTTCTGCATTACGGCAGGAGACAAATTCCATATCCTTTTATAAATATCGTCTACCATCGGATTGCTCTAATTCGAAAAATATGATGACGCAAAAAAAATCAGACATCCATGCCGTTGCTGCTCTCACTGATTTTGTAGCAGGTGCATTTAGTCTGTAATCAAATGTAGCGAAGTTAATTTAACACTTTCATGACTTTCGTCATCCTATCCACCTGATTTCGGTCAAAGTCATTTAGAAACCTTGGCAGGCATTTTCACAACGTTAATTCACATCAACTTCAGTTGCCCTTACGGTTGACAAGCAACCGATACCCCGAAAATGGGGGAATATGTTTATCCACCGTTCCGAGTTCCTCCCGCGCAATTACTTTGATTTAATATTCACGGATTTAATATTCACGCGTAAAAATCATCAGTCTTTGTTTGAACACGTAACTTGAGTTTTAGACGGCAAGCCCTTAATGGCTGATGAAATAAGTTTATATAAGATTTTATTCTTTTCCCTAACTATACATTAGTATTGATAACGATGACTCAGCCCAGACCTTCAGAAAAGATCGGCCTATTAACAAGCACCGCCTTGGTTGTGGGCAACATGATTGGCTCTGGCATCTTTCTACTCCCGGTCGCGCTCGCTTCATTTGGTGCCATCAGCTTTGTGGGATGGTTTGGCTCCTGCATCGGTGCGATCGCTCTCGCGTTATTATTTAGCAAACTCAGCAAGTTGATGCCCTATGCGCAAGGTGGACCGTATGCTTACACGCGAGAGGGTATGGGTGATTTTGCCGCCTTTCTCGTCGCCTGGGGCTATTGGTTATCTATATGGTGTTGCAACGCAGCGATTGTCGTTACTTTTGTCAGCTATCTGACGGTCTTTTTCCCTGCTTTGGCAACGAATTCCTTTTTGGCCGTAGGAAGAGGCCTTGCTACGATCTGGCTGTTGACCTGGGTGAACACTCGCGGAATAAAAACAGTTGGTGTGGTGCAGGTTGTTACTACCGTGCTCAAACTAACCCCGCTCATCCTGGTAACAGTCGCAGGATTATTTTTCATTCAACACGACCACTTTACACCGTTCAATGTAAGTACGCAACCTGACTTATCGGCGGTCACAACAACAATCACACTTACGCTGTTTGCATTTTTAGGTTTAGAGAGCGCTACAGTACCGTCAGAAAATATTCGGGATCCGGCGAAAACCATTCCCCGGGCAACAATGCTGGGGATTTTTATAACGATGGGGGTATACGTTCTTGGTTCTTTCGCAGTCATGGGGATAGTTCCTCCCGATCAGCTAAGTGCATCGAATGCGCCTTTTGCAGATGCTGCTGCGATAATTTGGGGTGATGGTGCTCGTGGCTGGGTCGCCTTCGGCGCGCTCGCTTCAACATTTGGTGCCTTAAATGGCTGGATCTTACTTCAAGGGCAACTTCCCCTCGCAGCTGCCCGTGACAAAATATTTCCGGAGATTTTTGGGCGACTGAATAGTAGGGGTATCCCGGCACTCGGGCTGTCCGTTGGTAGCGCTTTGATTTCTGCGCTAATCGCGATGAATTTTACAAAGGGATTAACTGCCACTTTTACTTTTATTGTATTCCTGGGCACAGTAACTGTTTTACTGCCTTATTTATTTTCGGCGACCTCATACGGTCTGATCATCATGCAAAATAAATACTGGAAGCGTGACGACGTTTCAAAAGTTATCCTGGCAGCAGTTGCATTTTTTTATTCTATCTGGGCAATCGGAGGCTCTGGCCAGGAGGCAGTGTATTGGGGGTTTCTCGCGATACTAGGCGGTTTGCCGTTTTATGTATGGATGAAAAATAGGAAAATGAAAATTCACGCAATCTGTACGGACATTGACGGTACACTACTGAACAAGAACCGGGAGTTATCTGTGCGTACAATCCAGGCCATAAAGGCTATCAAAGATAAAGTACCTGTGATACTTGCATCCTCACGAATGCCATCGGCGATGAGCCATCTGCAGGCCCAGCTGGGCATTACTCACCATCCCATGATATGCTACAACGGGGGTTATATACTTCGGCATTTGTCAGACAACGTACCAGAGGTGCTCGACTCCGTACAGATACCATTTTCCATCTGTGATAGGATCGTAGAGCTTGCCCGCACTTTGCCAGTGCATGTGAGCCTGTACGCAAATGATGAATGGTTTGCAGCAGCCGAGGATCGATGGACCGGAAAAGAGGAAGCTGTAACGAAGGTGTCGCCTCAAATCATTAATCTTGAGCATGTGCTCTCGCGATGGAAATCTGCGGGCACAGGTGGCCATAAGATTATGTTGATGGGAGAGAAATCAGACATTGCCATTCTTTACCAGAAATTGGAAGATTTTTTTCGTAGTGATGTTCATATCTATCGTTCCAAAGAGACTTACCTGGAATTGGCATCAAAAAAGATTTCCAAGTCGAGCGCATTGAAGATGGTCCTGGATCGGTGGTTTGGGTCGTCGATGTCGAACGCTATGGCATTTGGCGATAATTACAATGACATTGAGATGATCCGTTCGGTTGGGCTAGGTATTGTCGTGAGCAACGCGCGACCTGAAGTGAAGGCGGTGGCTGCTTCCTTAACGCTCGACAGTAAGGAAGACGGAGTCGCCATTGCTTTGGAAAAATATTTTGACGCCATTAACAGCAAATAGCGTTTTCGAAACTATTCGAAGAAAAAATATTAACCGCGTAGGGGGGAAGCCGGAGATGTTTGTCTTAAGACAAACAAACCAAAATCATGAAAAAGCAGACACAAGTATTTTTAGTATTGGCAGTCATGGCGGTTGCTTTCAGCAGCCATGCTCAGGGCGTCGAAGGATCTGAGGGCTCCGGCAACGCAGAGATCCAAACCGTATTTAAGGGCAACAAATTTGCAAGCGGCGGGTACGGTGCCTTTACAAACAAATTCACGAACATCAACGGGCAATTTGCAAATCTTGCGGGAATCTATGGGGGCTGGTACGTCAACCACAATTTCTTCATTGGGGCAGGTGCGTCCGCGTTAACAAATGACATCCGCGTACCCTTTGAGTATCGCACTGACCCATTAAAAGATTTAAGCTATATGTACGGCCAGGTCGGTATGGTTAACGAGTATATTGTTGCCTCCAACAAACCTGTGCACGTGGCTTTCAGTCTTTTTTCGGGCGCGGGCTTTACGCTTCAGTACGAGATACAGGACTGGCATACAGATGATCATCACGAGATGGAGTGGGACGGCAATGAGGATGTCGATTGGTTTTTTGTCGCCGAACCAGGGGTGATGGTAGAAGTTAACGTCTTTAAGTGGATGCGTTTCAGTCCCGGAATTTCCTATCGCGCTACGTTTGGAAGCGATGGCAAAGGATTATCAGACAACAAGCTCAGTGACATTTCATACAATGCGACATTAAAATTTGGCAAATTTTAGTTGCTGCTAGGCGAATCGCGACAAAGGTCTATCCACCATTTGTTCGCTGTTTTTCCGCTCGTCCCAGACTTTATTATATTGGGCTTTATTAGAGCTTTTATTATGAACGGATTGAGATTGCTTATGGCGGGAGGGCTATTTATCCTTCTCGCCTCCTTTTTTACAATGCAAAAGAGAAAAGTTGTTTTTTTTGGTGACTCAATTACACAGGCAGGAGTGACTCCTGGAGGTTACATCGTAAAGATATCCGAGTTAGCGGCGGCGGATAACCTGGCCGCACAGTATGATTTCATTGGTGCTGGTATCGGGGGTAATAAGGTGTACGATCTTTATTTGCGGATGGAGGAAGACGTACTTTCCAAAAATCCCCAAATTGTGATAGTATATGTTGGTGTAAATGACGTGTGGCATAAACGTACCTCGGGAACTGGCACCGACCTCGACAAGTTTGAAAAATTTTATACGGCGTTGATTAAAAAGCTGAAGGATAAAAATTGCAAGGTCGTTTTATGCACTCCGGCCGCTATTGGTGAACGAACAGATTTCTCCAATGAGTTGGATGGCGACCTTAACAACTATGCTAAAGTCATACGAAACCTTGCTAAGAACAACAGTTTGCCTTTAATCGATCTGCGGAAAGCTTTTCTTGATTACAATTTGCGGGAAAATAAAGAGAATAAAGATTCCGGAATACTTACAACGGACCGGGTTCATTTGAATGAGAAAGGTAATCAACTTGTTGCCGATGAAATGTGGAAAGTGATTAAATCGCTTTAGCAACGCATTGATTTCGCTATTTAATTTTCAATTCAGCCCCAGCGAATTTATTCTGTTCCTAACGGTTGGGTTATTAGCCGGCATGTCAAAGACGGGCGTGCACGGCGCAGGGATGCTTTCGGTCCCGCTACTTGCGGCTATTTTCGGTGGTCAGAAATCCAGTGGCATCATGTTGCCGATGTTGCTACTGGCCGATGTGATGGGCGTCTGGTATTACCACCGCCATACATCATGGAGCCATTTAAAGATCCTGTTTCCGTGGGCAGCCCTTGGCGTAGTATTAGGTACGATAACGGGTACGTTCATTGACGACAAAATATTTAAGATCATCATGGCCACCATTATCGTGGCAAGTGTCCTGGTGATGATTTGGCTTGAGAAAACCAGCAAAGAAAATGTGCCTGATAACAAGGCGTTTGCCATAACGTCCGGCATACTGGGTGGATTTACCTCGATGGTGGGGAACCTTGCAGGTACAGTCATGGCAGTTTATCTTTTGTCGATGCGTCTGCCTAAAAATGCCTTCATCGGAACTGCTGCCTGGTTTTTTCTCGTCACCAATTGGTTTAAGGTGCCCTTTCACGTATTCGGATGGCACACGATCGATCTCAATATTGTCTATCTGGATCTAATGACGCTGCCAGCAATTATTCTTGGTGCTTACCTGGGTATCGTCATAGTAGGTAAATTGTCGGAGGAGTTTTACCGATGGTTTATTATTTCGATGACATTGATCGCCGCCGTTTTCATGTTGCTGTGAGATGATCAAAAAGGAATTGCCCAATTGGAAACTACACGCGGACACATCGCGTTAAAGAATGGTCAGGCATAGTTTTACAAAGCGGACCATAGCAGCATAAATTTGGGTAATTGATCCAAATAGCGCTATTTGAACCTGCTTTGCCTTCTCAAAATGCCTATATGAACGGATCATGGACAAGAATTTTATAAGACGGCTATACCAGTCTCATCAGATGTGTCCGACATGTGCTGCTCCCTGGGAAGTATCAGCATTTTATGTAGAGTTATTGGGAGCGCTTTTCGCTGACTTCGCACAGCTTGCTTCACTCTCCGAAGCTGAATTTGAGCAACTGTGGGCAAAACTGGAAGAAGAGCTTGAGAGAATACTGAGGCATAACCCTACCAGGGGAACCGCCAACCCCGCCCAGCTGCGAGAAAAATTTTTCAACAGACTGCCCGCTATTTACGAATTACTTCAACTCGATATTACCGCCACCTATGAGGGTGATCCGGCGGCAAAAAGCCGGGAAGAAGTGATTCGTACGTACCCTGGATTTTATGCAATCGCTGCTTACAGAATCGCCCACGAGCTTCACACGCTCGGAGTTCAGGGAATACCGCGAATTATTACCGAACACGCGCATAGCAAGACTGGAATAGACATTCATCCTGGTGCAACCATAGGCACACACTTTTGTGTGGACCATGGTACCGGAGTTGTTATCGGTGAAACATCTGTCATTGGCAATCATGTTAAGATCTACCAGGGTGTAACGATGGGTGCATTGAGCGTAAATAAAGGTGATGCGGAGAAGAAACGTCACCCAACGCTTGAGGATAACGTGGTGGTATACGCAGGTGCGACAATCCTGGGAGGAGAAACGGTTGTGGGCTATGATAGTATTGTAGGGGGAAACGTGTGGCTCACCTCAAGCATCCCACCTCACTCAAAAATTTACTATCAGGCTAAAATGTACAACGGCAATACAAACGAGATCGACCTCGTCGTTTTTAAAGAGGGAATTTGATCACGTTCTTAACACTATTCAATGAAGCTTTCCGAATTAATAGGCAATACACCATTGGTTGACCTCCAATACATTCCTACCAAAAAATCCGTAAAAATTTATGGCAAGCTTGAAGGCAACAATCCCGGCGGCAGTGTGAAAGATCGCGCGGCCTATGGGATGATAACCGGTGCGCTTCAACGCGGAACAATTAAGAGGGGAGATCGCTTAGTTGAAGCGACGAGCGGAAATACTGGGATTGCGCTGGCGATGATCGCAGGAATGATGGGGCTAAAGATGACGTTAATTATGCCTGATAACTCAACTCGGGAACGAGTGCTGTCGATGGAGGCGTATGGCGCAAAAGTTATACTTACACCCGCCCAACGCACTATCGAATATTCACGTCAGTTAGCGGAAGAGATGGCGGCAAATGAAGGGTATTTCATGCTGGATCAATTCGCGAACCCCGACAACTTTGGGATGCATTACAAGACTACAGGTCCGGAAATTTGGCAAGATACCAAAGGCACGATCACCCATTTTGTTTCCGCTATGGGTACTACCGGCACCATTATGGGCGTCTCAATGTATTTGAAGGAGAAAAATGCAAGCATTCAAATTATTGGCACACAGCCTTCAGACAATTCGTGTATTCCCGGGATCCGGCGGTGGTCGCCCGAATTTCTGCCTCGCATTTATGACGCAAAGCGCGTTGACCGCATAATTGACATTCAGGAATCAGACGCACGGCTTTGTACAAAACGGCTGGCGGGTGAAGAAGGAATTTTGGCTGGGATGAGCAGTGGCGGCGCCCTGATGGCCGCACTTCAAATCGCTGAGGAAATTGATGAAGGAGTCGTCGTTTTTATTGTTTGCGACAGAGGTGACCGATACCTCAGTTCAGATTTATTCTCTTCATGACAGTACCATCATCGTCCATTACTTTCCATCGTCTATTGCCAGGAGCTTTGCCAAATGGCTTTTAACCAATGGCAAGTATTTAGTGGCGAAAACCTGGACGTGCGGATCCTTTGATCGCGTTGCCTTTTCTAATTTTTTTATGTCGCGCTTATGATCTGCGATCATCGTCCTGATAAATTTTGTATCAAAATTTTGACCGTGTAATTTATGAAGCTCAGAAAGCCCTTCCGTTTTCTTTTTCCCGAGAATTGTTGCCACTGAAGCCTCCTTCGACAATGCAATTTTCGTCAGCTCGCTGAGCATTCTTGTTTGATCCTTCACCATCATTGCCCCGTATTCTTTCAATGCTTTCGATGTCCCGCGTTGCACTGCAAGTTTCCCCTGCTCGCGGTCCATTATCCTAACCTCGGAAAGGTCGTAGATGAAATCTTTTACAAAAGCTGCGGTTCTCCTCTCTTCCATCGTAGCACGTTTGGACGAGCCATCTACGTCGCCCGGAAAAGTCGTTGCCTGGTTCGGCTGATTTTTTAGCGATACAAGACTTCCGTTGTTAGCCATAGACGCTTCGCGTTCATCCGCGCGGGCTGCTTGTTCCTGGCGCTCGGGGTTTGAGAAAAAAGATGCGATCAAGAGGACGACGGCAAGGTTAAGTACGATGATAAAATTTCTCATTTGGTTAGTATTTCACACTGACACACTAAAAAAATCATGCCATTCAATCAAATTTGGTGTTTCAAAATAAGTAGGCGCAAAAAATTGGAATTTACCTTATTCGGTAACGCCTTTTCAGACGCAACCCCGGGGATACTTGCTATGAAACGATTTTTTTTGTGGATAGGTGTGGAATATTTGGTGAATTAATGCAACTGTCAGTAACTTAAGGTTATGAAAAATGATGCCGAAGTCGACAAGATCGAAAGCGTTCCACAAACGCAAATGGATAACCGTTTAGCCAAATTCAAGCCGGCCAAGCTGGGATGGACACTCAAAGAAACGGAGAATATCACAGGGGCGTTGAATAAATTGTTGGCAAACTACTCTGTTCACTACCAAAAACTAAGGAACTATCATTGGAACGTAAAAGGCTCCGATTTTTTTGACTTACATGAACAGTTTGAGCTGCAGTATAATGAGGCTTTGAAGTTTATCGATGATATCGCGGAACGGATCCGTATTTTTCAGGAGACCCCCTTAAGCACTTTGAAAGAATACTTGGCGCTGTCCCAAATTAAGGAAACAAGCTCCAATTTGGCTTCGGATCTGATGGTTCGTGAAGTCTTAAGCGACTATATGATCCTCCTGGAGAACATGTTCGAGATCGTCGACATTGCAGTCGAACAAAGTGATTCAGGGACGGAGGAAATGGTCAAGGTTTTCATTAACACCTTGGAGAAACATCACTGGATGTTGTCAGCTTTCCTTGCGAAGTAAGTCGAGAAAATAATATATCCTTTATAGACTTTTCGCAGCGCGCTTTAGTGAAGTAGTTTTCGCATTGCCCCTTATTTCGTAAAGAAACGCCATGACCCTATCTGCGGAGAATATTTTGCTGCTTGGGTCGCTGTTGCTATTTCTAAGCATCATTTCAAGTAAGACATCATTCAAGCTTGGGATTCCATCATTGATACTTTTTTTGGTTGTTGGTATGCTTGCCGGGTCCGATGGTCCGGGCGGCATCTTCTTCAATGATTACAAGGTAGCCGAATTGCTCGGGGTCGTTGCACTCAATTTCATCCTGTTCTCCGGAGGTCTGGAAACCAAGTGGGAAAGTATTCGGCCAGTGCTATGGCAGGGAATCTCGCTGTCGACCCTTGGCGTGCTTATTACCGGGGCGGCAGTTGGAATCTTTTCATCGTACTTGCTTGGATACTCTATACTCGAGGGACTTCTGCTCGGTGCCATTGTTTCTTCTACCGATGCAGCCGCTGTCTTTTCGATACTTCGCTCGCGCAACGTTGGGCTGAAGGGAAATTTAAGACCAACCCTCGAGTTAGAAAGTGGCAGTAATGACCCCATGGCGTACTTTCTGACGATCAGTCTTACCTACCTTATTGCGGAACCTGATTCAACATTTGTTTCACTCATCCCCAAATTTATCAAAAGCATGGCGCTCGGGGGACTTGCTGGCTATGCCTTTGGTAAGACCATGATCTTTATCATCAACAGGATCAAGCTTGACATTGATGGACTTTACCCAGTGCTTATTTTATCACTTGTATTCTTTACCTATTCGTTTACAGATTTCATTGGCGGGAACGGATTTCTTTCCGTCTACATCGCCGGATTGATACTTGGAAATAGCAACTTCATTCACAAAAAGAGTTTGATCCGGTTTTATGACGGCCAGGCGTGGTTGATGCAAATACTTATGTTTATCACGCTTGGTCTATTGGTATATCCTCATGAAATCGTTCCGCTACTGGGTCCCGGCGTTCTCATCGCCCTATTTCTAATATTTATTGCACGGCCCCTGGCAGTATTCATTGCATTATCCTTTTTTAAAGGACTCAATGTTCGGAAGAAATTGTTCCTCTCCTGGGTTGGACTACGCGGCGCCGTTCCGATTATATTCGCAACCTATCCGTTACTCGAAGGGATCGCAGTTGCCAAGGACATCTTCAACCTCGTATTTTTTATCTCAGTTTCATCGGTTTTGTTGCAGGGGACTACGCTTCCCATGGTTGCCCGCTGGCTACATGTTAGCGTACTCGAGAAGATCAAACGAAAATTTCCTCTTGACTTCGAGATGAAGGAAGATTTCAGTTCAGAGCTGTTAGAACTGGATATTCCGCCAACATCGCCTGCAATAGGCAAGGCTGTTCTCGAACTATCACTCCCTGCAAATTCTCTTATCGTGCTGATACACCGCGACGGGAAATACATTACAGCCAACGGCCAGACCGTTATTCATGCGGGTGATCATCTTTTAGTCATGGCCGATAACAAAGAATCCATCAAAGAAATTTTTCAGAGCTTCACCATTAAGCAAGCTTGAATAGAGCTTCAATAAACTAACGATATGAAAATTACTTCATTACTTTAACAAAGTATATACTAATCACTATATTTGTCTGACAAACATTATAGAAATGGGGAAAGAATATCTGGGTGAGTTTGAGGAACTTGTTTTAACGATGGTTGGAATTTTACGGGAACAGGCATATGGCAATGCAATAGTAACCGAGATCATGAAGCGGGTTGGAAGAGAATCGAACCTGAGCGCAGTGCACGTTACCCTATACAGACTGGAAGATAAAGGCTTAATTAAATCGCAGATGGGGGGTGCAACAAATTCGCGCGGTGGCAGGCGCAAGCGAATTTTTACGATCACGAATGCTGGATTGGCGACGCTCCGGTTAATGAAGGAATCCAGAATCGATCTATGGAAACTTATTCCTCAACTAAAGTTTGGCCCGGCGTAAATGTGCCTAGTCCTGAAGTAACGTAAATAATTTGCATGCAGACTTTTTTATAGGGAAACATGAGCAGATCACCTCACCAGACGCCACAAGGTCCGCTTCGGATTTTATCGTCATTTTGTCCTACCGATCTACACGAAGGAATTGAAGGTGATCTAGTAGAAAAGTATGATGACGACGTAACGTTATATGGCCATAAAAGGGCCACCAGGAGATTGTGGTGGAACGTAATCCGATTCGTGCGTCCATCAATAATCTTGCGGAACAAATTTACGATAGAACTAATTGCAGCTGCCATGATCAGAAACTATTTAACCGTCGCTTTCCGAAATGTTATCAAGAACAAAATATTCTCTAGCATAAACATATTTGGTTTAAGCATTGGATTGGCGGCGTGTTTGCTGATCCTGCAATTTGTAATGTATGAATTGAGTTATGATAAGTTCCACGATAAGGCCGACCGCATTTACCGTGTTACAAACGACCGGTTTCAGCACGGTAAGCTTATACAACATGGCACGATCATGTATCCGACCATCGGCCCGGCAATGGCCCAGGATTTTCCAGAGGTTGAGCAATATTCAAGATTGATGCCCGTCGGGGAGATAAATGTAAAGGTTGACGGAAGGTTTTATCGAGGTGACAATTGCCACTTTGCCGATGATCACTTTTTCTCAATTTTTAGCTTTCCATTGCTTGCAGGCACGACGGCAGAAGTCCTTAAAGGACGTTACAAGATCGTGCTGACAGAGAGCACGGCGCGAAAGTACTTTCAGTTAACGGATAAGAACTACACTTCCATTCTGGGGAAATACGTGTACTGGGGCCTTGACGCCAACCCCTATATCGTTTCTGGAGTATGTTCCGACGTACCTGAAAATTCGCACATCCAGTTCAACGCGCTCGTATCATATGAAACCCTTATTACTCCGGAACAGCATGGTGCTGATGACAGCTGGACATGGTCCGACATGCGTCATTATCTGCTGTTAAAGCCTGGAGTTAGCTACAAAATGTTAGAATCGAAGTTTGAGAAGTTTGCTGAACGCCACTTCCAGGGGGACAAAATCTCAGGAAGCGTTGAAAAATTTTACTTGCAACCGTTGAAAGATGCGCATCTCTATTCTGATTACGAATATGATATCGCTAAAACCGCGAGCGGAAAGGCCGTGTGGTCAATGATCATCGTCGCTGCATTCATCCTCCTAATTGCATACATAAACTATATTAATCTCACAACCTCGAAAGCTATTGAGCGCGCGAAAGAAGTAGGATTAAGGAAAGTCATGGGTGCCGCGAAAGGGCAACTGGTGAAGCAATTCATAATTGAGTCTTCTATTATTTCTTTGTGTGCTTTCTTATTCGGTTTACTCCTGACGGCCTTGCTGCAATCACCTTTCAACAAAATTGTAGGGTCGACTTTGTCACCGTTAAAGGTGATATCAAATACCGAGTCCAATACATTAGTTGTTATCACCGCCGTCATGGTATTCGGCGTTATCTTGTCCGGCTTCTATCCCGCATTCATTTTATCGTCGTATCAACCGATCACTGTCCTTAAAGGCAAATTCCAACGTTCATCGCGTGGGAATATTTTGCGGAAAGGTCTCGTCATATTTCAGTTCATGGCATCGGCCGCGCTCATCACCGGGACGCTGATCGTATCGAGGCAGCTGAAGTACATGAATAATGCCGACCTTGGAATCAATTTAAAGAATACAATGATTGTAGAAGCTCCCGAAAACACAGCATGGGATTCTACTTTTATCCAACGCGTTGAGTCATACCTGCACGAGTTGTCGACTTTGCCTGACGTGGTGAGCTCCTCTTCATCGAATAGAATTCCAGGAACACGCCTTGGCCGGGCGTTTAATATAAGACTGGACGACCAGCCAGATGACACGAAAGTAACCATGAGTTTTATGGGCGTCGATTATCACTTTTTTGATACATATAATTTATCTGTTTTGAGCGGTAGAAAATTCATTGCCGGTGACCATAATACAGATATGGATAAGGTGGAAAATATTGTTTTAAACGTGAGTGCAATAAATCTTTTAGGAATCAAAAACGCAGAGGAAGCGATTGGGAAAAAGATCAGCTTTTGGGATAGATCGTGGACCATTGTTGGAGTGTTTTCAAATTTTCATCAGGAAGCGTTGATGAAACCTCTTGAACCACTTTTATTCCTTCCAAGTTATTCAACTGGCTCGCGAACTTCTATTAAAATAAAACCCGGAAATACTGAATCGGCTATCGCTGCAATCGAACGTACTTACAACAAGTTTTTCCCTAGCAATTCATTCGAGTATTTTTTTCTTGAGGATTTTTACCAACGTCAGTACAATGACGATCAGCGCTTTGGAAAGGTCGTGAATATTTTCGCTGTGCTAGCCATTATTATCTCGTGCCTTGGACTTATAGGCCTATCATCCTACACTGCTGTTCAACGAACAAAAGAAATAGGAATAAGAAAGGTATTAGGCGCTTCGACCACTGGTATTGTTTCGCTGTTGTCCATGGATTTCCTCAAGCTTATCTTAATTGCCTCGTTGTTAGCGCTGCCAATATCATATTTCGCATTGGACAATTGGTTGCAAAGTTACGCATACCGCATACCTTTGGCGTGGGTGATGTTTGCACTCCCGGTTTTATCAATCATGGTCATTGCGGGTCTTACGATGAGTGTTCAGATAATTCGCACCGCCGCCACAAATCCTGCCGACACACTAAAGTGTGAGTAGCACTCACTTATCAAAGAAGAGTTAGAGGGCCAATACTGCAGATCGTCCGTCATGTTATGATTCTTCTCTAACGTAGTGTGCGGTGTTAGTGATAACGTGCCCAAATACCCTCGTAGAAATTCTGAGAACTCACTTGTATTCCCTCAGATGTCAGAAAATAGCTGAATCTTAACCATTTTGCTACGTCTATGACCATATTTTTGCTTGGGTTTGAACAATGCCGCATAACTACGAAACATGAGAAAGACCACAGTTCTATTATTTTTTCTGGTCATCATTTTATTTCCCGCGGCCGGGCAGAATTACAAGATGCATTCCGTTTTCATTTACAGTTTTACCCGCTACGTAGTGTGGCCCGACGCATATAGTAAAGGCGATTTCGAAATTCTCGTGCTCGGTGATTCGCCTATCATAGAAGAACTAAAAGCCATGGCCAAGGCCAAAAAAGTAGGCGATCGCAGTATCAAGGTTACGAAGATCAACGGGTCGTCGGAGATTAGAAAGTGCAATATGTTATTTTTAGCGGCCGCCAAATCGGCACAGATAACTGAAGTGATGGATAAAGTAAGCACTCAGTCCATATTGGTCGTAACAGAGGAGGCAGGCTTGGGGGCGAAAGGCAGCGATATAAATTTCGTTGTTAAAGATGGCAAATTAGCATTTGAACTAAATCAAACATCTGTGGGCAAACAGGGTTTAAAAGTCAGCAATGAATTATCGCGCCTTGCAATTTTGCTTTAAGTAAGTTATGGAAGAAAAACAAAAGAAAAAGAGTCAGTTTCGCTTTACAATTGGTAACAAGATTCTTGGAGGATTTCTCATTCTAATTGCTCTGTTCATTGTTAATGGAGCAATAATATTCTGGAAGGGTAGCGTAATAGATAATGTCGTAAACAGCTCCAGTAAAATCTACCGGCCATCGCAGGACGCCATCAAGGATTTTATCCTGATGGTGACAAGATCAAAGATGTGGGTCACAAACTGGGTTTATCTACAAACCAATCAGGAAGATAAAAATGCCCTCAAGCAGCTCCAGGACTACGAATATCCTGCTCTCCGCCAAGTCATTACCAAACTTATGCCCACATGGGAAAGTGATAGCCAGCGCCGATGGATGGACACAGTGTTCCTTAAGTTTGACACCCTGCTGATCGTACAGCAACAGTCCATTATGGCCAATCTTACCTCTTTTGAGAACTATGAAGATCCACTTACTAAGCTTATGGCGGAAGACGCCGTTGAAAGTCAAATAATACCAAGAACTTCCGACTTGATTGCCAGACTCAATAGGATCGCAGCGAAGCAAAACGAGATAACAACACGATCAGATGCGGGTGTAATCGATTCGATCAGGAGTTTAAGAAACTATACACTTATTCTCGGCTCGGGTATTATAGTCGTTGGGTTATTCAGCGCCTTGTTTCTAATGCGTTCGATTACCCGACCGGTCAATTTTCTTAAAAATGTCGTTGTGAAGCTCGGTCGTGGTGAGCTTGTTGAAGACAAACAGGCTTCGGTAAGCAACGACGAGATCGGAGAAATGGCCAACGCGATGGACAACCTTGTTACCGGTTTAAAGGGCACGAGCCTGTTTGCCGAAAACATCGGTAACGGCAAATACAATACTCAATTCGCACCACTTAGTGAGCATGATGTGCTAGGAAATGCCCTGATCAACATGCGGGATAATCTGTCGAAAGTTGCGGAGGATGATAAGAAGCGCAACTGGGCAACTGAGGGCATGGCAAAATTTGGTGAAATATTGCGCACAAACACCAATGACCTAAACAAGCTTGCAGATGAAATTATTGGCAGCCTCGTCAAATACCTGAATGCCAATCAGGGTGCCATGTACATCGTGGACGATGTAAATACAGAAGAAGAGCCGACAATGTCGATGAAGGCTTGCTATGCGTGGGATAAAAAGAAGTTTTTGAATCATAAAATTCACAAAGGGGAGGGGCTCGCCGGGCAGGCCTGGCAGGAAGGCGATATTGTGTATCTGACAGAGGTTCCTCAAAACTATATTAAAATAACCTCAGGGCTAGGGGACGCTAATCCCACAAGCGTATTGATTGTTCCCTTAAATGTAAATGATCAGATTTTTGGCGTAGTAGAAATCGCTTCGTTCAGTGTATTCCAGGATTTCGAGATGGAGTTTGTTAAAAAGATTGCCGAAAGTATCGCATCAACAATCTCATCCGTAAAAATCAATGCGAGAACGCAAAATTTATTAGAGGAATCACAGGAGATGACCGAACAGATGCGCGCGCAAGAGGAGGAAATGCGACAAAACATGGAGGAGCTTCAGGCGACTCAAGAGGAAATGCAGCGCAGCCAGGCAGAGACGGACAGCACCCTTTCCGCTATACACAGCTCGTTAGCCGTGGCCGATTATAGCACTGAGGGAACGCTGACGAAAGTTAACAGCAATTTCCTAGACCTTTTCGGTTACGCCCAGGATGACGTACTCGGAGAGCATCACCGGGTTTTTGCTACAAAGGAAGATAAGACAAGTGAAGAGTATCGTCAGTTCTGGAAGGATCTATCATCAGGATATCCAAAGAAGGGGACGTTCTCAAGGTTAAAGCGAAATGGTGAAGCGATCCGTGTACGGTCAAGTTTTGCGCCCATTATCAATCGGTCAGGAGAAGTAATAAAAATCCTTGAAATCACCTATGAGCTAGCGTAATCCAGTTTCAATGGTTACAACGTCGGACTAATACTCGGAAAAAAGTTCAAACGGTGCTGACGATGAATCAATTACCTTACCCTCTTCGCATTTTAATACGCGCGCAGGAAACTTTTTGATAAGCCCATAGCTATGCGTTGCCATCAGAACCGCTGTTCCACTATTGTTGATCTGTTGGAAGATTTTTAAAATACCATGAGCGACCTGGGGATCAAGATTGCCGGTGGGCTCATCTGCCATTAAAATTTGAGGCTCATTGATCAAGGCCCTGGCAATAACTATGCGTTGCTGCTCACCCCCGGATAGCTGATTCGGCGCTTTCTTTTCTACTGATCCTAATCCAACTTGCATCAAGACTTCGGCAAGTCTGGACCTCATCTTTGCATTATCGCTCCAACCCGTGGCTTTCATAACAAACATCAAATTTTCTCCGACCGTCCTATCATTGAAGAGTTGGAAGTCCTGAAATATTATACCAAGCTTTCGCCTCAGAAGCGGTACGTCATTAGGCCTGATGCCAGCAATCTTATAACCCGCCACCGTTACATCACCTAACCGTAAGGGTAAATCGGCATAGAGCGTTTTTAGCAAAGATGATTTGCCGGAACCAGTGCGTCCCACGAGATAGACGAACTCGCCTTTCTGAATGTCAAAATTGATACTGTTCAGGATCGTGTTTTGGTCCTGAAAAATACTCGTATCCTTAACACTGACTACCGGATCCGTGGAGAACATGATACCTATTTGTGTACGAGCTGAAAATAACGCTCAAATGTTGACACTTTTATGATCTGCAAGGAACTTGGCCAATCCGCTGTCGGTAAGCGGATGCTTTAACAAGCCAGTGATTACGTTTAGTGGGCACGTTACAACATCTGCTCCGAGCTCTGCGCACTGAAGCAGGTGTATTGTATGGCGCACTGAAGCAGCCAGAATTTCGGTTTCAAAACCGTAATTATTAAAGATATTGACAATCTGAGCGATGAGATCCATTCCATCCTGACCGACGTCGTCTAACCTTCCTACAAAGGGCGAAACATAGCTCGCACCAGCCTTTGCCGCAAGAATAGCCTGGCCGGCAGAGAAAATCAACGTACAATTTGTTCTAATTCCTTCGCTGGATAACTTCTTTATTGCCTTAACACCTTCTTTGATCATAGGAACTTTCACTACGATCTTGTCATCAATTTTGGCGAGCTCCCTGCCTTCTTTCAAGATCGCATCGAGGTCTACCGAAATAACCTCAGCACTTACATTGGCATCTACAATGTTGCAAATAGATTTATAATGAGCGCGAATGTTTTCCACTCCCTTTATTCCCTCTTTCGCCATCAGCGATGGATTGGTTGTAACGCCATCCAACACTCCGAGGTCGTAGGCTTCTTTGATTTCATTTAGGTTTGCGGTGTCAATAAAAAACTTCATTGCAGTAATATTTAAAAGCGGTAATTTAATTATTTCAGCGAAATCGTTCTATATATGTAACGCACCTTTATGAAGGTTTAGACAGCATTCGCTTTCGGCCGTAATTTAGTCAGGATTTGCGTTAATCGGTAATTTCGAGGAGTCGCGTGAGAAGGGAATAAAAATGGCAAACCGAACATCGCACCGCTACGACCGCCTACCCTTGCTACCTTCCGGTCCTGGGGGAGTTCAGCAGGAGCTGGTCGTGCCGATTTGCCGGTACAAAGATAACATCGGACCGGACATTTGGTAACGTTTAAAGCAATGGGATGAAATTCTTTTTTATCCTAAAGGAGACCGGCAAAGTAAAGGTTGAACTCCAGGGAGCTTCCGGGCTGAAATCCATCTAAGGCGAGGTCTTCATGAATATCTGAGTCAAATTCCAGCTGACGTGATGACACTTTTCCATCCGGAAGCACTGTAAGCTCAATACCGGTATAATGAACCGGATTAACTTTTACGAGGATAATCCCTTCTGAGAATTCCTTCTTGAAATATTCATGAACGATGTTGCTGTCTTTGGCCATTTCGACTTTATTTACTGCGTGTGATGAATTTACCCAGCCAGGTTTTAACAGAACGTTTATCTATTCAGCGGCTAAAGTCCGAAGATGCCGAAGAAATCTTTTATGCCTACGCCAGCAAACCGGAAGCTACAAAGTTTGTTTCCTGGTCTACACACCGATCGATAAACGACACGAAAGCATTCCTTCGATCTGCAGACGATTCATGGAGAAAGGGAACGGCGTACACTTTTTCTGTGAGACTTCGCATTGATTCCAGAATGGTTGGTTCATTTGGTGTTCTAAACGACCAGGGGAAATTGCAGGTTGGTTATGTGTACGGTCCTCTTCACTGGGGTCGGGGATATGCGACAGAGGTATGCTTGTCAATGATTGCGCTGCTTCGCCGGCAGCCTGAGGTATACAGAATACAAAGTTTTGTTGACAATGAAAATCAAGCATCCGCCGGAGTACTGTTAAAGAGTGGTTTTATTGAAGAAGCAAAACTGCCCAATTGGTTCCGGTTCATTAATCAGGGCAATCAGCCGAAAGACTGTATTCAATACAGGGTTCCACTGGAGTTTTCGAAATAGGGTTTTCGCACCATTTCCATTCGACGACGCGAGCATTGCCCAACGTAGAACCCTTGTGTTAAAGATTTTTAAGAACGACCAATTTGGACATTTCAATCGTTTTCGGTTAACTTAGTTTTAACTTATAGCCTCCATCGCTTGCAGTTCAACTTAAAAAATTTTTCCAACCGAATGCTTTGTCGACGCCCATCGACAGGATGTTCGGCCGAAAATCTTGTTGGTGGTGATGGTCCTATTATACGAAAGAATGTGGGAAGTTCATCATTCGTTCAACGTCTCAAATGAACGTCCACCTAAATAGAATTACTATCTAAACTAAACGAACACTATGAAAAAGTTTTACCTGCTATTTGGAATGCTGCTTTTACTGACCGTCGCCGCGATGCCTCATGGCGCCGAGGTTGGCCCCGCGTTGAATGGGACGCCGTCTTTAAAGTTGCCAACAAAATCAAACGTGGATGCGAAACAATTTGTAACAACCTCGGGTGTCACAACCCGCGCTTTAATAGCGGTGAGTGGTGTGGTAAAGGATGAGGATGGCAATGGATTTCCAGGCGTAAACATTGTCATCAAAGGAACTACCACAGGAACGAGCTCTGATGCCGACGGGAACTATGCGCTAAATGTGGATAGTGACAATGCGGTTCTTGTTTTTTCATTTGTCGGATATGCAGTTCAGGAGGTGACCGTTGGTGGAAGGAGCACAGTAGATGTTGTTATGACACCTGATATAAGATCATTAGACGAAGTGGTAGTTACTGCATTGGGTATAAAGAAAGAAACAAAACGGTTGGGCTATGCGACGTCCAGTGCTTCACACGATCAGATCACGGAGAACAGGACTACAAACTTCATGAATGGTCTTCAAGGAAAAATGGCAGGCGTAAACATCACCCCGATGGGCACCGGTCCCTCCGGCTCCAGTAAGATTCGTATTCGCGGGCAATCTTCTTTCGGTGGTGCAAATAGCCCACTCATTGTAGTAAATGGCATTCCAATCGACAATACCACGTACGGCGTCGGCGGAAGCGCTGCAGGGCGCGGTGCGACGGGTTCTACAGATGGAGGTGATGGACTTACCAGTATAAACCCGGACGACATCGAATCTATGACGGTTTTAAAGGGTGGCGCTGCGGCAGCTTTATATGGATCGCGCGCATCGAATGGCGTAATCATGATCACCACAAAATCCAGTGGCAGTACGAAAGGAATTGGTGTAGATTATAATACAAATTTCACAGTGGATACACCATTGGATTTTACTGATTTTCAGTATGAGTACGGACAGGGCGAGTTTGGCGTCCGCCCAACGACCGCGAACCCCACATCCGGCGTGTGGAGCTTTGGTGAAAAATTTCAACCCGGTATGACGCAAATTTTATTCGACGGTGTGGAAGTCCCCTATGAACCAGTGAGGGACCGAATCTCCAAATTTTATCAGACCGGAAACACCTGGACCAATACCGTGACGTTATCTTCAGGAGGCGAACAAGGCGGCTTTAACCTTTCGTTGGCCAATATGGATAACAAAAGTATTCAGCCAAACACTGACTTTAATCGTAAGACTATCAACCTGGGTTTCAATCAAAAGATAAGTAAGAAATTAGTGATCTCCGGGAACATTGCGTACTCACATGAGAAAAACAAAAATCCCATTGTCATCGGGGGACAAGACATTAGCACACCGGTTGTGATCTACACCATGTCAAACTCGATGCCGCTGGATCTTCTGGAGGCAAAACGTCTGGATGCGAACGGCAACGAATTTGTGTGGTCGAGATTCAGAAACAGGACAAACCCATTTATGTCAATCAACGAGCGGTTCGAGAACATTAGTCGAGATCGATTGTTCGGAAATGTCACTGCCCGTTACAACTTCACGGATTGGCTGTATCTCCAGGGAAGGATTGGTCAGGATTATTACTCAAGGGATCGCGATTTCAATGACCCAACCGGTCGTGCTTCTAATCCGGCCGCCCCGGCGGGCTTTGTGAATGGTAGATATACCCAGGAAGTTATTCGCTCACGCGAGTTGAATGCCGATTTTCTCATCGGTGCCAATCGTAAATTTAATGACTTCGGAGTCGACCTTACTTTGGGAGGAAATAAACGGACTTCACGCTTCGACCAGAATGTGGTATTGGTGCAGGATTTTGTTGTGAGAGATTTATATACGGTGATGAATGGCCGTGTAAAAGATCCATTTTATGATTTATTTGAAAAGGAGACCAATTCGTTATATGGTGCTGCCGAATTCTCCTGGAAGGAATTCTTGTTTCTTAGTGTTACGGCACGTAACGATTGGTTCTCTACATTGTCGAAGGCAAACCGGAGTATCATGTATCCCTCGGTTACAGGAAGCTTCGTCTTTTCTCAAGCTATCCAAAATTTACCTGATTGGTTTTCTTACGGAAAGATCAGGGCAGGTTATTCTGAAGTCGGAAGTGATGCCGACGTTCCACCTTACGCCAACAGTCTTTACTACGGTGTAAATAATAACCTCTTTCCAAATCCTACGGGCGCGGCGCAGCCGATTGGTACTATTCCGGCAACGACGATCCCAAATCCTGATTTGCGGCCAATGCGCATTTTTGAAACAGAATTCGGATTAGAAGTAAAATTGTTCGATAACAGAGTCGGTTTGGACGTCACGTACTACGACAAAATAAGCCGAGACCAAATTCTTGCAGCGCAGGTGTCTGATGCATCGGGGTATACAGCAAAATTGATAAATGTTGGAGAAAGCAAAAATTCGGGCGTTGAGTTATTGCTAACCTTGGTGCCGGTGCAGACTACGAATTTCAAATGGGACATTAGTTTTAACGCGGCTTACAATACCTCAGAAGTATTGGATCTAGGAAAAGGGGTGAACGAGATTATCGTTGGTGGGGATCCAGGAAACAACTCAATTCGCCAGGTAATTGGAGAAAAGCTAAGCGGACTTTATGTAACCTCCTACCTCCGGGATGATGAGGGCCGGCAGGTATTTGATCCCAACAATGGGAGGCCGTTGCGAGGACCTTCTGCAATCCGAGTTGGTAGCGCTATCCCCAAGTACTTTGGGGGAATTTATAATTCGTTTAACTACGCCGGTGTATCATTGTCTGTGCTCATCGATTTCAAATTGGGGCACTACCTGGGATCCCAGACTAATTTTAATCTCTGGAGACATGGTTTACACAAGGAGACTTTAAATGGGCGTGAAGATGGTTACGTAGTCGGTGATGGCGTCAATCCTAATGGAGAAATTAATACCATTCAGACTCCGCATCAAACTTACTATGAAACGGTCAATACAAGCGGGATCCGGGAGCAGTTCGCCTACAACGCCGGATTTTGGAAGCTACGTCAGATCTCCATCGGTTACGATTTCACAAAATTTCTACCACAAAACTATTTCATAAGGGGCGTCAGATTAAGTGCGGTAGCAAATAATGTCGCGATCTTAAAAAAATGGGTACCCAATATTGACCCTGAGCAATTCGGAAACGTTTCTGATTCACAAATCGGATTGGAAAGCACTGGCTTACCCACAAGCCGTAGCATTGGATTCAATCTCAACGTTAAGTTTTAGTCACGCTTATAAACTTGAACAAATGAAAAAGTTAATCATATTCATGCTCACACTATTTACAACGTTGTGCGTCTTGCCAAGTTGTGATGAAGGATTTGACGAATTGAACACCAGCAAGACTGCGCCAATCTCATTGAATCCGGCATTCTTGATGAATAATGCGATCCTTCAAACTTCGTTCCCACTAGAAGCATTGGTATTTGAAGTTCCGATTGTTCAACAAATGGTTACGCCTTTTGGAGGCGTTCTCGGTGGCGGTAATTTTAATCAGGACAATCGTCCACGAAACAGTGGAAATTGGGTTCGTTATTACAGAGATGTGATAAAATCATTAGCGGATGTATTGAATCAAACAAAGGATGATGAAAAGTTATCCAACTTGTATCATTCCGCGCGCATCTGGCGATCGTATGCTTCGATGATTTTAACGGACTCCTATGGCGATATCCCATATTTTGAAGCGGGTAAAGGTTTTATTGAGGGCGTTTCCCTTCCAGTATATGATTCGCAGCAGGCCATATATACAGACGTTTTAAAAGAGTTAGACGAAGCATCTGCTGCGTTAGATGCCGCAAAGCCGCTTGTAGCAAGTGATGTCTTATACTCAGGGAACATTGCTGCCTGGAAAGCCTTCGGCTACTCGCTTATGTTACGAGCAGCTATGCGACTTTCTAAAGTCGATCAGACTATGGCCCAGACATATGTCACCAAGGCCGTTGCAGGGGGTGTGATGAAATCAAATGCTGAAAGTGGTGTGGTCCGCCACACCAGCCTTTACAATAACGCGATCGGCGCCTTTGTAAATGGTTCGGAAGCTAACAATTATTATCTAGCCGCTCCTTTCGTTGACTACCTGAAGGCCAATAATGATCCACGGCTGAAATCCATTTCGGTAAGGTATGTCGGTGCTAAAAACGGTCCGGAACAGACACCTGCACGTGCGTCCTTCGATCCCGCCGTTCAGATGGGTATGCCGATGGGATATGATAACGGTACCATCGTAGCCAAGGCGGCAGCGGATGGGCTGGCAAGCTTCTACGACTATTCACAGCTTGACCGCTTTCGTATGGGGAAGGTAGATGCCCCATGCTTTCTGGTAACAAATGCGCAGACCAAGCTACTCTTGTCAGAGGCAGTAGTACGAGGTTGGACTACGGGTGACGCTGCGGCGCTGTTTGAAGAAGGAATACGCGCGCACATGGCAGAAATGACGCAATATTCGACCGCGTCAACGGTACCAGTGACTGAAATTGATGCGTACGTTGCTTCTCATCCTTTGTCACCAGGAAATGAACTTCGAGATATTAATACACAGTATTGGGTTGCTTCATTCCTCAATGGCCCGGAAGCTTTTGCGAATTTCAGAAGAAGTGGTTTCCCGGCATTAGCACCAAATCCATACCCTGGGAAGGACATCAGCTCGGACTTTACCAGAAAGCTAACTTATCCCGATACCGAATTGGCGATCAACGCC
Organism: Chryseolinea sp.; assembly: GCA_037720155.1. Classification (GTDB taxonomy): domain Bacteria; phylum Bacteroidota; class Bacteroidia; order Cytophagales; family Cyclobacteriaceae; genus Chryseolinea. The sequence goes on from JBBJMI010000013.1 coordinate 88,887, forward strand.
GCGAATGTGCAGGAGGCCATTGGTAGACAAGGAGGTAATGAACTGGATACACGCGTGTGGTGGGATAAGGAATAATTTAGAACACTGAATACGAAAAAGCTACTGATTGATTTAAACAGAATATTTTATCAACGGCTCTGTACTTATTTACAAGTTGGTTAAACTAGCAGCTTGAAAGACGTACAGAGTCGTTTTATTTCCATACTATATAATATCAACCAATGCTGAAACCAGAAAATAATGCTTTACCGAGCCGGCGAGATACTATAAAAATGCTCGGCATCGGTTCGGCAACAGGAATACTCGGATTGTTTGGCAGCGGCCAGTCACGCGCCGAGGGATATGAAAAGCCTACATACGCAAAAGGATTACCTCCTGTAAAGATCAAAAGCGTCAAAGCGATCGCAACCGCGCCGCAAGGCTCAAACTTGATCGTCGTAAAAGTGGAAACAACAGAGCCTGGCCTGTATGGGCTGGGTTGCGCAACATTTACACAACGTGCCGTAGTTGTGGTTACCGCGATCAATAGTTATCTAAACGATTTTTGCGTCGGCAAAGATGTTGATAATATTGAAGACATGTGGAATTCGGTATATGTCAGTTCCTATTGGCGAAACGGTCCTGTACTGAATAATGCGATCAGTGGCCTCGATGAAGCGCTGTGGGACATAAAAGGTAAACGGGCAAACATGCCGGTATATCAATTGCTAGGTGGAAAGTCGCGGTTTGCGGTGCCTTGTTATACCCATGCCAACGGCAATAGTCCTGAAGCTGTTGCCGAGGATGTGCAGAAGATCATGGATCGAGGATTTAAATATGTGCGAATACAACAGGGTGGCTATGGGGCAGTGGGAAGCAGCATAACGGATAAACCCGATTTCAAGGATGCGGGATTCGGTGGCGATACCGATAATTATATGAATGAAAGAATCTACTTGAAGTCGGTCCCCAAGATGTTTGAGACGGTAAGAAAAAGGTGTGGTGAGGAAGTAGAATTATTGCACGACATTCACGAAAGGGTGCAGCCGATGGATGCCATCAACATGATCAAGAAATTGGATGAGTTCAATCCGTTTTTTATTGAAGATCCATTCTCGCCTGAAAATATGGAATGGTTCAAGCAACTCCGGGCGAGCACTTCTGTTCCAATCGCGATGGGGGAGTTGTTCAATAACATCAATGAATTTAAAATGCCCATGGTCAATCAATGGTTTGATTTCATTCGCGTCCATGTTTCTCAAATTGGCGGAATAACTCCCGCTATGAAAATTGCGCGCCTGGGTGAATGGTTTAACATTAGGACGGCATTCCATGGTCCTGGTGATGTTTCACCCGTGGGCCATGCGGCCCACGCACACATTGATCTTGCAGTTTGGAATTTCGGCATACAGGAAGCTGTAAGTTTTTCAGATCAAATGCTGGAGGTTTTTACCGGATGTCCAACGATGAAAAATGGCTATATGTCCGTGAATGAAGTGCCTGGTTTAGGGGTCGATATCAGTGAAAAGGAAGCCGCTAAGTATCCAATTGGGACGAAATCAAATTGGCAGGTTAGAAAACGGGACGGTACAATTATCCGCCCATAAGGAATTTAGTCTATATCATCAATATCTTATTTACCCTACCAACGCAAGAGACTATATTACCTGACTGGTGCCGCGTCGCCTGCTATTGCGTAAACATCAAGGCCTATTTATTTAAACAACCTAACAACAAGCTATGAGATTTCATCTACGTCACATCTTGCAAGCTTCCCTTACATCGTTTTTATTATTGACCTTTTTTCAAGCTGTCAGCCAGCGTGTCGGATCAACGCCAGAGTATATCAAAGCGCTGACGGCCGAATGGAAAGGAGAGCGATTTGCCGATGGTAGACCAAAGGTATCCGACGCTATCCTTGCAAGATTAAAAAATATTTCAATTGAAGAGGCGTGGGGAGTGTTACGCAACAAGGGATATAACAATCAGTTCGAAGGGGAGTGGCAGGTCATTTGGCCAGATAGCGCGATGACGGGCAGGGTGGTGACCGCCCAATACATGCCTTTGCGCCCGGACCTGCAAAACCAGGTGAAAGAACAGGGAAAGATTGAGAATCGTGCACAGAAAGGCGGAACCAACTCCTGGCCTATTGACATGCTCACACCTGGCGATGTTTATGTAGCGGATGGTTATGGCAAGATTGCCGATGGAACCCTGATAGGGGATAATCTTGGCAACTCAATTTTCGCTAAGTCGCAACGGGGTGTGATCTTCTATGGTTCTGTTCGGGATCAGGAGGGGCTCGAAAATATTAAGGGATTTAATGCATGGATAAAAGGTCAGGACCCATCATTTATAAATCAGATGATGCTTACCAGTATCAATACACCGATACGGATCGGACGTGCAACGGTATTGCCAGGCGACGTTGTACTGGCGAAGAAATATGGTACGATCTTCATTCCGGCGCACCTCGTAGAAAACCTTGTGATAACAGCAGAGGTGACAGGCCTGCGCGATCGGTTTGGGCATCAACGACTACGAGAAAAGAAATATCTCGCCGGAGAAATTGATAGTGAGTGGAGTGAGCCAATAAGAAAAGATTTCCTTGACTGGCTTGCGCGTTATCCTGAAAAACTTCCAATGACTAAAAAAGAACTTGATGACTATTTAAAAGAACGCAATTATTGATTCTTAAAAAATTCCTTAACCCTTAGCACAATGAAAAAAATAATACAAAAGATCATCAGTCAAAACAAGGAGCGTGAAGCCAATGCTGCAGCTGCAAGGCAGGGGGAGATTGATAATCCACAAACGGGCGATAATAGAAGAAGCTTTCTAAAAAAGACAGCGCTTGGCGGCATATCGCTTGGCGCAATGTTGGGGATGACCACCGAAGATACGATTGCTCAAACCACGTCGAAAGTAAATAAATCATCTAATCCTTCTGACTTGAAGATAACCGATCTGCGATATTGTATCACCGCAGTTATGGGTCGGACGGCGATTATAAGGATCGATACGAATCAGGGTATTTATGGACTTGGCGAGGTTAGGGATGGTGCAGATCACCGTTATGCCTTAATGCTTAAGAGTCGTATACTAGGGGAGAACCCATGCAACGTCGAGAGGATCTTCAAAATTATCAAACAATTCGGTGGTCAGTCTCGCCAGGCGGGTGGCGTCTGCGCTGTGGAGATGGCTTTATGGGATTTATGCGGCAAGGCATACAATGTTCCGGCGTGGCAACTGCTTGGAGGCAGGTATCGTGATACGATACGAATCTATGCTGATACCCCAGAAGCAAAGAGCCCTGAGGAACAATTAAAACTAATAAAATTCAGAACAGAGACTCAAGGGTATTCATGGCTGAAGATGGACGTGTCTATTAACGAAATCAAGAATATACCTGGCGCGTTAGTCAATCCCAACATTTTTAAAGAGGGCGGCGCAAGTCAGTGGCAGGGAGGATATATGTCATACGCCAACACAAAACATCCATTTACAGGTATTCAGATAACGGAGAAAGGATTGGATGAGCTGGCAAAGATCGTGGACAACGTTCGCAGCATGGTTGGGTACGAAATTCCGCTGTCGACTGACCATTACGGACATTTTGATGTTAACAATTGTATCCGCCTTGGTAAGGCATTAGACAAGTACCGGCTCGCCTGGTTGGAGGACATGGTGCCTTGGCAATATACGGAGCAACACAAGACCATTACCGACGCTATTGAAACGCCAACGACAACAGGCGAAGACATCTATTTGCTAGAATATTTTAAGCCTCTCATCGACAGTCACGCTGTTGATATCATTCATCCTGATCTGGTATCGTCCGGTGGATTACTTGAGACGAAACGCATCGGAGATTACGCCGAGGAAAAAGGCATTTCCATGGCGATGCATCAGGCGGGAACGCCGGTGTCGTTTATGGCCAACGTGCATTGCGCTGCAGCCACTCAAAATTTCCTTGCACTTGAGCATCATTCTGTTGACGTTACCTGGTGGGAGGGATTGGTGAAAACTACAGATGGTAGAAAATTAATAGACAAGGGATACGCTCCCGTTCCGCTCACTGCGCCAGGACTTGGTATCGAGCTGGTTGAGGAAGAAGTAAAAAAACACCTTCATGCATCCGACAGCACATACTTCGCCCCGACGAAAGAGTGGGATGAAAAACGATCACACGACAGGACATATAGTTGAGTAGCTTGCAGCTTGAAGCTTGATTCTTGAACTCCATAAAGTTATACGCTACCTCTACGGCCATAGAGCTGGGTAGAAAAGTTGGGCTGAGTCTCAACATCCCTTTGCATGAAACTCATCTCGAGAAATTCTCTGATGGTGAATTGTTCGTACGATTTGATGAGAGTATCAGGGGACAAACCGTCTTTCTCATTGCAAAGATTGCTATGCCCTACGAGCATTTTTTTGAAATGCTTATGACAGTAGACGCCGCCAGGCGCTCATCGGCGAGAGAAGTGGTTTTAATTGTGCCTTATTTGCCACATAGCCGCCAGGAGCGGAGAGATGGTCAGCGGACTTCTATCTCTTCGCGCATGATCGCTGATATAATTCAATTGATGGGCGCAGACCGCATCATTACGCTTGACCTTCATACTAACGCCATCGAAGGATTTTACAAAATCCCCATGGATCCTTTATCCTCTCTCAAACTCTTCGTAGACCACATCAATCGACTGGGCCTGGAAAACCTATGCTTGTGCAGCCCAGATTTCGGCGGAATCAAGCGCATCAAGCAATATAAAAAGCATGTTGACGCCGATATGGCCGTAATTCATAAGGAGCGCCTCATTCCCAATCAGGTGTCACATATGGAAATTATAGGGGACGTGCGCAATAAGAACATTGTGATTATTGACGATCTAGTGGATACCGCGGGAACGCTCTGTGCCGCCGCCAATTTGTTAGTCAGCGAAGGCGCCTTATCAGTAAGAGCGTATTGCACACATGGAATTTTAAGTGGTGACGCGTTCGAAACTATTTCGAAATCGGCGCTGGAGAAGTTATACATCTCAGATACAGTGTTAAGCACTGTTCAGCATCCTAAAATTGAATTTGTAACCTGCGCCGACCTGCTTGCTAATGCCATCCGGCAATTGGTAAGCAACGGGAGTTTGAGTGAAATCAATTGACTACTTTTCCAGCTTCGTCAGCAACTGAGCGCTGTATACCTTCTCGTCTTTATAGTTCTCCATTTTTACTACGCCAACATTTTGTGCATACCACACACTGGTGCGTTGCGCCTTGGCGCCTCCACCGTTTTTTCCGACGCTTTCTGTTGTGTAACTAACTTTAACACTTTCGAAAGTACCGGCAGGCGTCGTGACGTTTTCCTTTTCTTCTACCTTCCTATCCTTTACGTGGAAATCTCTATTCATCAACGATATTCCCGCCATCTTTATAATTACATGATAGTTAACGTCTTTTAAAGTTTGGCCAGGTTCCATCGCTGCCGGAATATCCATTTCATCCCCATCAACAGTGACTTCTATGCCAGCGTTCGTCATGTCAACACCCTCCATATTCATGACATTCATTGCAAAATAAACGATGCCGTTTTCGCATCGCCAAATTGCTTCTGCCGTATTCAAAAGATCATCTTTCTTTGGGTCGATCATTTCCATCACGAGCGTTCCCGATACGTTGTTTCCCGTGCCCGATACATTTTTAAAGTAGCTGGTAGTTTTGCTTACAACCTTCTGTTTCCCATTATAGAATTCATACGTCACTTTTAAGCCTTCCTTAATTGCGAAATAGGGATTGCAATCCTGACTGAATGCAGTGTTGCCTACAAAGGCAATCAGCAAAAACACGGTTATCTTTTTCATTGAATATGTTTTGATGTTATTCCGAAGTGCTGCTAAGATAGCAGCGCCGGTTCACGAACAACACGGTGGAATATTATTTATTTTAAATATAGAAAGAAGGGATTCCGTCATCACCTGGATGACGGAATGCGTCTATCCGCGAGGTTGCGAACTGCGTGGCTTCCGGTAAGGAGAATTTGTAGGGACGTATTGACGTGTCGTTCCTTTAAGTTTTTTCTTTCGTTCCTGGTCACTCTTTTCAAATTCCAGATATCGGGCGATACCGACCGAAAGTTGAACGAACATATCAGTGCGCTTCCCCGGCATGTCGTATAACGTTTGATAGGTGTTGAGGCGGTTTAAATAATCATCAGACCGTGGGTCCATCAACCCATAATTGAAACGCAGGTCAAAGATGACACGCCAGTTGTTGGTGATATCCCAATCAGACTGAACGCCCATTGCGGCAAAGACCTGCATCGGCCTGAAATCCTTTTTTTCTGAAATCACCAACCCTTCAACAGCGGGCACAACCACGCCGTCGTATTCTACTGTGTATCCAGGTGGCAGTATCGGATACACCTCAGTCGGAAAAGTAAGTTTTGTTTCGTTGTGCGTGATCGTCTCACTGCCGTCAATCAAAAACGCCGGGCTAACGGCAGCTATGCCACTAATCTTTAGAAAGGCCAGATTGATGATGTGAACTTTAAAGGCTAACGGCAGATTCAGGTATCGAAGGTTCAAGCTGCGCAGACCATCCTGACCATCGAAGGTGTTGATGACGTAAGCATTTTGCCCGATATTAATAAGGCTGGGGCTAACCACAAATCCAATGAACTCGTAGTTAACGCCAAGATTAAGGCCAACCGGCGCAAATTTTACATTATAGTACTGCCTGTAGCGGGGATCGCGATCAATTCCCTTATCCATTGTGTGCGAAGCCGTTATCCCCGTATTGACACCCAACGAAAAGGAGAATTGCTGTGCCCAAACGGCTGGTCCGGTCACCAAAAGCAGCCAGGCGCTCAAAAGTCTCAATATCATATTGCTACCGATCCTGTTCAAGGATTAAAAATAGCCTTTTATCCATCGAAAGCATGGTTAATACCGATGGCTGACCAATTCGCTTGTCAGCCTACCGCTATACTCTTTTAAACACCATCGTTTGGTGTTATCCCATCGTGCGTTTCAACTTCTTACTATGCAAGATTATGGTAAACAGTTTGGACATCGTCATCCGCTTCCAGCGCTTCTACCAACTTTAGAACCTCATCCTGATGATCCTCGGGCAAATCTTTGGTCGTGGCCGGTATATACTGCAATGACGCGCTTCTCGGTTCAAGATTACGGGATTCGAGAAACTTTTGCATGTGTCCGAATTCCGAAAACTTTGTATAGACCGTTATTTCCTCTTCCGCTGGTTCTATATCCTCTGCCCCTGCATCGATGAGGTCGAGCTCTGACTCATCGAGATTAAGATTTGCCGGGTTGAATTTGAAGACACCCCTTCGTTCAAACATAAACGCTACTGACCCCGAATTACCCATTGCACCTCCATTTTTAGAGAAGAGCAGCCGAATATTGGCAACCGTCCGGGTCGGGTTGTCCGTTGCCGTCTCTACGACAATCGGAACTCCATGCGCCGCATACCCCTCGTAAATTACCTCGTGAAAATCTTTTTCTTCCTTCGAAGACGCCCTCTTGATCGCAGCATCGATCCGGTCTTTAGGCATATTCACCCCTTTGCCGTTTTGAATGCACATTCTTAACCTTGGATTGTTCTCGGGAAGAGGTCCGTTTTGCTTCACAGCGATAGCAATGTCTTTCCCGATCCTCGAAAACGCCTTTGCCATGCGGTCAAAGCGTGCAAACATCTTATGCTTCCTTTTTTCAAATACGCGACCCATTTTAGAATATTTTAATTACCTTAAGCGAAGGCAAAATTATAGTAGATAAGCAATTAGTCAATAAACTAAATGCCGATATTCCAAGCTCTTTTAAAATAGGGACGGGTTACCAGAGACACCAATTCACATAAAAATTATTGAAAATCAGATAATATCCTACATAGCTCAGGATGAGTAAGATGGCTGTCGTCGAAAACCGTCCGGAACGATAAAATCCATTTTCGATGGCGCAATCGGCTTTTTGCGCTGTTACATTTTCAAATCTGCCGGCATATAGTGAAGAAAAATATATATTTTTGAATCGTCTATAGGACCTGGTATGCGCTTTTTTCGTCAAACATTACTTCTTGTTTGCTTGGTACTGCCTTGCGCCTTGTTCGCGCAGCCGGTTGCCAATGACGATGCCGTTTCTGTAGCAGAAGACGTCGGCGGTGTCTATAATCTTGTCACAAACGATTCAGATGCAACCTTTGCCATTGACCCTGCAACTGTTGATCTCGATGTTTCGACACCACTCACGCTCGAACAAACAATCACGACCGTCGCGGGAAACTTTTCCGTCGATGCAACTGGAGTTTTAACTGTTGTCCTTGCCGCCAACTACAACGGAACTACCACACTGCAATACACTGTCAAAAATAACGTACCCCTTGTTCCGGAGACGTCGTTGCCAGCTGACGTCAGCGTAACCGTTTCACCCGTTAACGATGCTCCGGTTGTATCCATAATAACAGACCAAAGTATTGCTGAAGATACTAACACCGGCGCACTCGCATTTACGGTTTCCGACATCGAAACCTCAGCGGCTTCATTGACGGTAACGGTCGTCAGCTCAACCCCCGGACTAATCGACGCAGGTGGTCTCCTTGTCAGCGGAACCGGCACCTCACGATCTTTAACGGCAACACCGTCCGCGAACCAAACGGGCAGCGCAACAATTACAGTGAGCGTTGACGATGGAGATGCATCCTCGGACTCACAGTTTGTACTCACTGTGCTTTCTGCTGACGACGATCCTCCGGTTATTTCAGCCGTTCCGGCGATCTCCACCGGTGAAGATGTTACAAGCGCTCCGGTGGCTTTTACTGTAAGCGACCCGGATACTCCGCTCAACACCCTTACTGTTACTGCTGTATCAGATAACCCAGCCCTTATTCCAAACGCAAACGTGACAGTGGTTCAGGTCTCCCCCGGGAGTTGGACAGTTGTGGTAATCCCTGTTGCTGACCAGTTTGGACCGGCCAACATTGCCCTAACGGTAAGTGACCTTTCGGGTTCGGATCAAACGAATGCCTCGGTTACCGTAAGCTCGGTAAATGATCTTCCTACAATCAGCACTGTGACGGACAAGACGATTCCCGAAAACACTGCAGCCCCTTCATTCGACGTTAGCCTTACTGACATTGAAACCGCAGTATCCGCCTTAGCGATTACAGCCAGCTCGAGTAATCTTACACTCTTACCCGTGGCAAATATCGTCGAAAGCGGGACAGGCGCCACGCGCAGCTTTGTTATCACGCCCGCTGTGAATCAATCTGGAACAGCCATCATTACGCTCCAGGTAAATGATGGCAACGGAGGAACAGATGACGTAGTGTTTCAACTTACAGTAACGGCTGTCAACAATGATCCAACAATAGCTGCTATTTCTGACCAGGCTATTGGCGAGGATGTAGCAGGAGGAACAGGCCCTATTTCTTTTATAATTGGTGACGAAAATCCAGCTACTGTAGTTCTTTCCGGCACCAGCAGTAATGCTACGCTCGTTCCGGTTGCAAATATTGTATTCACCGGCAGCGGCGTCAGCAGGAACGTTCAGGTAACACCAGCGTCTAACGGGTTTGGGACCGCTACAATCACCATAACCGCTACGGATGCATCGTCGGCGACCGACACTGAAACTTTTGTGGTCACTGTCAATGCGGTGAATGATAATCCTACCGTAAGTTCAATATCTAACCAAAGTTTGGCGGAGAGTACCTCGAGTGGTCCTTTAGCTTTTACGATTGACGATATTGAAACGGCGGAAAATTTGTTGACGATAACAGCATCATCAAGTGATCTCACGTTGGTTCCGTTAAGTGGCATAGTGCTAGGTGGGAGTGGCGCAGCCCGGAATGTAAATATCACACCGGCGGCGGGAGAATCGGGCTCGTCAACCATTACGCTAACCGTTAGCGATGGGACTGGGTCTGTATTAACGACCTTTGTTGTGTCTGTGAATGCCTCAGATGACGCTCCCACGATAACTGCAATATCCGATCAGACAATTAATGAGGACAACGCGACGAATGCGCTGGCTTTTACAATTGGTGACAGTGATACGCCTTTGGGTTCGCTCACCTTATCTGCAACTTCAAGCAACCAGACTATTGTCCCAAATGCTAACATAATTTTTGGTGGAAGCGGAGCTTCGCGAACCGTGACAGTTAATCCGGCGCCGGAGCAAAGCGGTGCTATTCTGATCACCATCACTTTAAGCGATTTAAGTCTATCAGTAATCGAAGCTTTCACGCTCACCGTCAATGCAGTCAATGATAACCCTACGATCTCTTCAATTCCTGACCAAAGCCTTGGAGAAGGTGTCTCGAGCGGACCTTTGGCTTTCATCATAGACGATATCGAGACCGCTGAAAATCTGTTGACGATAACTGTAGCTTCAAGCAATACGGCCCTCGTTCCGCTTGCTGGAATAGTTCAGGGCGGTAGTGGAGCCAATCGCAATGTAAATATCGCACCGACGGCGGGCCAGTCAGGCTCTTCAATCATTACTGTCACGGTTGGCGATGGGACCGGGTCAAACCAGACGACTTTTGTGGTATCTGTTAACGCATTGGACGATCCTCCTACTATAACAGCAATTTCCAATCAAACAATCGACGAGGATGAGGCAACAAATGCGCTTGCATTCACGATTGGCGATATAGATACACCAGTCGGTTCACTCACGCTGGTTGCTACGTCGAGTGACCAGACACTGGTGCCGAACGCCAACATTATTTTTGGGGGAGCGGGTGCATCACGCACGGTGACGATTAATCCAGCGCCTGAGCAAAGCGGTTCAGCTTTGATTACGATAACGCTCAGTGACCAAGTCCAGTCTGTAACAGAAACGTTTACCTTAACGGTTCAAACTGTTAACGATCTTCCGGCAGTCTCTGCTGTCGCGAATCAATCAACAAATGAGGACAGTGCCAGCGGTAGTATTGCTTTTACAATTAGCGATGCCGAGACAGCCGCCAGCGCTCTGGTCGTCGCGGCTACGTCAAGCAATACTGCACTAGTGCCAAATTCGGGGATCGTGCTAAGCGGGTCTGGAGCTTCGCGTTCAATAGGGCTGACGCCCGCTCCAAATCAATTCGGAACTACAACGGTTACGCTGAGTGTCACGGATGCCAGCGCTGGGAGCAGCCAGATTACGTTCGTGTTAACAGTCAACTCGATGAATGACCTGCCGACGATTACGCCCATCGCTGCACAAAATATTGCTGAAAACAGTCAGACAGGACCGCTATCATTTTCAATAGCGGATTTGGAAACGCCTGTCGCTTCGCTTGTCCTCACGCGCATGTCTTCCAATGTTGCACTTGTAGATAACACAGGTATGATAGTCGCAGGAGGTGGGTCAATGCGCAATATCAACGTCATCCCGAAGCTGAATCAATCAGGATCGACGACGATTACTTTAAATGTATTTGATGGATCTCAGTCAGTAGAGACTGCGTTTCTCGTCAACGTTTCGTCCTTTGATGATCCGCCGGTCATTTCTTCCATCCCCGACATTAACACCAATGAAGATACCCAGAGTGCGCTTGTTCCCTTCACCGTGAGCGATCCTGAAACTCCCGCTGGGTCCCTTACGGTCACGGGTGTTTCCGACAATGTTGCCCTTATTCCAGACGCCAATATTTTATTGAATGAAGTATCTGCAGGAAACTGGACCATTCGCGTAGTACCCATCGCTAATGCATCTGGCACTGCGACGCTAACCGTAACCGTGAGCGATGGAATTGAATCAACTAACATTACGGTGGGCGTGACCGTTAATGCCATCAATGATCTGCCAACGATCACAACTGTTTCGAACCAGGCAACAACAGAAGACACGCCTTTGGCTACACTAAACCTTACGATCAATGACGTTGAGACGGCAGCGGGCGCGTTGATTATCACGGCCACGTCGAGTAATGCCACACTCGTCCCCATCGCAAACATTGTTGAAGGTGGCTCGGGTGGTTTGCGTACCATCGACATAACACCGGCAGCAAATCAGTCAGGCACGTCTACCATAACACTGCGAGTTACGGACGAAAACACAGGATCCAGGCAAACGACTTTTACCCTGACGGTAACGTCGGTAAATGACAATCCTACAATAACGACAATCAGCGACCAAACTATTGACGAGGATACACCTGGCGGAACCGGCCTTATTCCCTTCACAGTTGATGACGCGGAGGCGGGAGCGTTAACGGTAACACGAGCCACGTCGAACCCAGGACTTGCGCCACTAATAAATGTCGTCCTGGGGGGCAGTGGAACAAGCCGGACCGTTCGCGTCACTCCACTTGCCAATCAATCTGGAACGGCAACGATAACCATCACCGTTACCGACGGCGGCTCAGCAAGCGCAACACAAAGCTTTAACGTCATCGTCAATTCCGTAAATGACAATCCAACCATTAGCTCGATTGCAAATCAAGCCATCGATGAAGGGACATCCAGCGGATCTCTTGCATTTACAGTTGGCGACGTTGAAACTGGAGCGAATCTATTACAAGTGACATCAGCCTCTGACAATACTACGCTGGTTCCTCTTTCAGGGATTGTACTTGGGGGGAGTGGCACCAATCGCAATGTTACAATTACTCCTGCCGCTGGCGAGTCGGGAACGGCGACCATCACCCTTACCGTTGACGACGGCACGATCACCTCCCAAACGTCGTTTACTGTTACTGTTACCGGCGTGGATAATGCTCCGACAATCTCCGCCATCGCTGATCAAACGGTTAATGAAGATATTGCCACCAGCGCACTCGCCTTTACCGTTGCCGATTCAGACTCGGATGTTAATACCCTCGTGATTACAACCAGCTCGAGTGACCCGGTGGTCATACCGAATGGTAGTGTCGTCATCGGCGGTAGTGGTGCATCGCGAACCGTAGCGATAACGCCTGGAGCAAATCAAACGGGTTCTGCGACCATAACAATCACCGTTTCTGATGGAAGTCTTTCAGCAACGGAGACTTTAACCGTTACCGTTCAGCCAGTAAATGATACGCCGACAATCACGGCGATTGCAAACCAATCGACCAATGAAGACGTGGCAACAGGCGTAATAGCATTTACCATCGGAGACGTGGAAACTGACCCTAGCCTTCTCGTTGTCACGGGGCTATCAAACAATACGACCCTCGTGCCGACTGCAGATATTGCATTCTCGGGCTCCGGGACTTCTCGCACGGTATTGGTCACGCCAGCCGCCAATGAAAGCGGCACAGTTACAATTTCGGTTAGGGTAAATGATGGAACAGTGACAGCTACGCGGAATTTTCAGGTAGTTGTTACTGCTGTTAATGATGCACCTTCCATTTCGGCCATCAGTGCACAGACTATAACTGAAGATTCACCAACAGGGCCAATCAACTTCACGATTGGCGATGTAGAAACCGCAGCAGGATTACTAACCTTAACGAGGAGTTCGAGCAACACCACGCTTGTCCCCATCGCTAATGTTGTTCTTGGCGGAAGTGGAAGCGCGCGTACAGTAAGCATTACACCGGCAAATAATCAAACGGGAACCTCGTTGATTTCTATTACCGTCGACGATGGTACCACCACTACAACGCTTGACTTTGATCTTACTGTGACAGGAGTAGACGATGCGCCAACAATCTCAGCGATCTCTAACCGAACAACTAACGAAGATGTATCGACCGGAGATATCAGCTTTACAATCAATGATCCTGAAAAGGCTTCCTCAGACCTGACTGTTTCCGCTACCTCAGACAACCTTACCCTGATCCCGGCGGCGAACGTGGTTCTTGGTGGAGTTAATAATACGCGCACGATCAACATAACTCCAGCTCTAAACCAAACAGGTTCTGCAGTGATAACATTGGTTGTCTCTGATGGACTAAATTCAACGCCCTGGTCATTTACTGTCAATGTGACACCGGTAAATGATCTCCCGCAGATTACTGGCCAACAGGCAATTTCAATTAATGAAGCGCAGCCTGTTTCATTGTCATTGAGCCAACTAACAGTATTTGATCCAGACAATATTCCTTCAGAATTGACTCTTTTTGTAACAGGAGGAACCAACTATGCAATTACCGGACTATCAACAATAACACCAGCGCCTGCTTTTTCCGGGACATTGTCAGTAAATGTTCTGATCGGTGATGGCAGCGGTTTCAACCCTGGCGTGGTTACTGTAACGGTACTCTCAACGAATGACGTTCCGGTCATTACTTCAGCCGATCCTTTAACAGTTAATGAGGACCAGGTACTTTCCCTTGCTCTTGATAATTTCAATGTGACGGATGCCGACAGTAACTATCCTGCCGACTTCACATTGAGCGTTCTTAGCGGAACGAATTATACTTTCTCCGGAACGACGATTACACCGACACCTAATTATAACGGTGCAATAAGTGTCAATGTAAAGGTTAACGACGGGAGCGTTGATAGTGCGCCATTCGCAGCAATAGTCACTGTTAACCCGGTTAATGATCCTCCTGTGATTACGGGTCAGGCCGCTTTGACCACGAACGAGGAAACCCCCGTAACCCTGACCAGTGGAAGCTTTACAATTACGGACCCCGAACCCACGTCGTACACGTTGACTGTCTTACCGGCGGCCGCTAATGCGCCGTATACGGTAAGCGGAAACGCCATCACACCAAAAACGGACGTGACAGGAAATATAACGGTACAGGTAACAGTTAACGATGGAACGGTAGACAGCGCTCCTTTCGATGCAGTGGTAAACGTCTTGCCTGTTAATGATCCACCAACAATTACGGGGCAAGGCCCCATAAGCATTGTTGAAGATACTCCGATAGCAATTGCACTGTCGGACCTCATTGTGACTGATGTTGACAATACTTTCCCAACCGGATTCTCTTTGACTGTACTGCCAGGCACTGACTACACATTTTCGGGGACAACTATCACACCCAGTCTGGACTTTGTCGGCGTTTTGAAGGTCAATGTTAGTGTAAGCGATGGATCAGCCAGTAGTGCATCCTACGCGCTGAATGTAACAATTACTGACGATGCGGATATACCCGTTATCACGGGGCAAAACGCTGTAACGATGCCGGAAGATCAATCTCGCGAAATTACAAAGGCTGATGTTATTGTAGAAGATCCTGATACACCGGATGCTGGCCGTATACTGACGGTGTTGCCTGGAACCAATTATACAGAAAATGGAAACACGATTACGCCAAGCCCCAACTTTTTCGGTACACTGACGGTTAACGTTCGCATCTTTGATGGTGAGGCCAACAGCAACACATTTCCACTGCAAGTGACCGTTCAGCCGGTAAATGACTCGCCTTCTTTTAATGCGATCAGCAATGTAACGGTTACAGAAGATGCAGCTCAGCAAACAATTACCATAACGGGTATTGCGGCCGGGCCACTTGAAAGTCAAACGCTATCGCTTTCTTATGTGTCGGACAACACGGCCCTGCTGCCGTCGTCAACTACAGCCTTGACCTACAACAGCCCTGCAACCACCGCTACCTTCGTGTTTAAGCCACAGGCAGATGCTTACGGAGTCGCTACGATAACTGTGAAGCTTTTAGATTTTGATGCAAATGCTATAGAAGTCGTTGGAACCTTCACTATTAATGTAACAAGTGTGAACGATGCGCCGAGATTCGCGCCAATTACTATTCCGGAAATGAGCGAGGATGGACCGGAGCAGATTATTACAATAACCGGGATTTCACCTGGAGGTGGTGCCTTAGAGAGCGGGCAACTTTTAACTTTCATTGAAAGCCTGGATAATCCTCTCCTGGAGATTTTTGAGGTGACAGAATATGTCCAAGGGCAGTCCACTGTGACGCTTCGCATAAAGCCGTTACCCAATGCATCTGGCACTACCAATTTAACCATAAGATTGCAGGATAATGGTACTTCATCACCGCCGCCGAATACCAATTTCTTCACACGAACGTATCCACTTGTTATTCAAGCTGTCAACGATTTGCCCCTCTTTGTGTCTGTTCCGCCCGAAACAGCCGAGCCTGGTGTCCCGTACGTATATAATATAGAGGTCAGTGATCCAGACACCCAAACTATCACCATCACTGCGCCAAATATTCCTTCCTGGATGACACTCACCCAAGGAGCTAATGGTAAGGCAACGCTAGCGGGCACTCCCCCCATTGGAACGCCAGGTGGGGCGGTAACTGTGGAGCTGTTTGCGAATGATCCATCCGATGAACTTGTGAACGGCGGCTATACAATTTCGGTCAACTCCAAGCCAGTGGTGAGTGATTTTACCCTCATAACAATAGAGGACAACATCCTTAACTTACAGTCTGCGAGTTTTGCCAGTGGGTTCACAGACGGTGATGGCAACTCTCTGGCAGAGTTATTGATTATAGCGCTGCCAAAGAACGGACAATTAAAAACCAGCGCGGGCGCAGCCATAAAGGTGAATGACAAATTTTCAATTTCTGAGATAGAAACCATCGTTTACGAACCACTCGCGAATTATTTTGGTAGAGATTCCATTGAATGGAACGGTGCGGATGGCTTTTTGCTATATGCAGATGAAGCTGCCAACGTTTTTTTCACGATTACCCCTGTAAATGATGCTCCCGTGATCCTCGCGATGGAGGATGAAGCATCTGATACACTCGAGTACGAATTGGGAAGTGAAAAGGAGGAACGACTCACTCGTCTTTTTGACGCATATGATCCCGACGGGGACGACATCATGGGAGCACAGATTGACTTTAAACGCCTGGGTGATTTTAAGTACAGGTCATTAAATGATGGTTTGCTCTTTGACAAAACGAACAAAATTTCAGGCACATTTGATGAGGCGGCAGGAATTCTCACGCTTAACGGAAGGGCTACTGCGACAGAGTATGATAGCGCAATCCATTCAATCCGGTATCAGTACGTTGATGCGCTTGAACTACTTCTTGATACCAGGAGTGTGGAGATAACGTTAAGCGACGGTATCAGTGAGAGTGCTCCAAGATCGCGGATAATAACACTTATCTATTCATTTGACGACCTCAACATCCCTTCCGCGTTCTCGCCAAATGAGGGAGATAACGTAAATAGTACCTGGGAAATAACGTATAGCGGACCTGATGACGTTGTAAAGGACGCCGAAATAAGGGTATTTAATAAGCGGGGACTTCTGCTCTACAAAACGACTGGACTAAAGTCGCCGTGGACCGGTATATATGATGGTACACTATTGCCCTCCGATACATACTTTTATACAATCGATTTGAATTACAATAGGGTTCAGTATAAGGGGACCGTCACAATTTTAAGATAGGGGAATGGCTAGAATTTTACGCATTGCTTTTATACTATGCCTTGCGGCCCAACCGGTGTTAGCACAATATATTCCTAACAGCAATCAATCCTTTCAATTAGCGCCGCTTTTAAATCCCGCATTCTCTGGTATCGAAGGGTTCCGTGACCTGAAGCTAAGCTACCGGTATCAATGGACAGGATTCGGTAGCAGCGCTCCTAAATTTATCAATCTCTCCTATAACTTCCGGATTAAGGAGCCGTTAGATTTAAACCTTCATGCACTTCGCACAACAAGTGCAATGACACGAAGAAAAAAGGACGAAATTCCCATACTTAAAAAAGTTATTCACGGGTTGGGATTGAATGTATTCAATGAGTCAATCGGCCCTATTAACCGGATCGGCGGTGGGATAAATTATGCTTTTCATTACCCCTTAACAAACAACCTTCGGCTTTCGGGGGGTGTAGGGGCTATGATTGACAACTCGAGGATTGATCTTGACAAGCTTGAGTACGAGTTCAATACAAATCCTGATCCTTTTTGGCAGAACTTGAAGGATAATGGGTCCAACCATACTGAACTGAATGTCAGGGCTGGCGCGCTTATATATTCATCAAATTTTTATGTAGGCTTGGCATATTTCCCAATCCTTTACGAATCCTTGAAATCCTCCGAAGTAATTGTTGGTAATACATTTTACAAAGGCTCAATCATGACGGGCTATTCGTTTCCACTTACGCCGGCGTTAACCTTCAAGCCGAGCCTATTGGCGCTTTGGCAGATGGACAATAAGTTTGCTATTGATTATAATGTTAAAATGTACGTAGAACAGAAACTCTGGTTTGGTGTCACATATCGTGATACGAAAAATCTGGTCGGGCTTATGGGCTTCAACCTCAATGAGCTTCTGGGGGCATCATATTCTTACGAGATATCAACGGGTGGTATGCAGCAGTTTAGTGATGGTAGTCACGAACTCGTACTCGCTGTTCGCTTGAATAATTTCAAACGACTCAGCCCTGTAACATGGTAAGAACTATTCTTTTTATTTGCTTTATTCTCCCGGGTGCCTTGCTGGCGCAGGAATGGGATTTTGGTGTCGCTGAAAAAATTTCGACGAACGTAAACTCAGAGTGTGATGAGGTCTTGCCGATAATATCTCCGGACGGAAAATCTTTATATTTTACGCGCGCTTTTTGTGATCTCAATCGAGGGGGGAAATATACAGGGACAGACATTTGGACGAGCAGGCTTGATGGAAATGGTCGTGAATGGGGAAAGGCAAATAACGATTCCAACATCAACGACCGGGGAAATAGTGCCGTGGTAGGTATCGGCGAGCGCGGCGATATTTTATACATGCTTCGCACGTCCTCCACAAAGCGTCCTGAGGGTGTGTATGCGTCAAGCAAACAAAATGACTCGTGGGCAAGGCCAAAGCTGCTGCCGGTATTAGGTTTAGAGCCTGATGAGTTCCTTGGCGCCTATGTGTCTTCTGATCAAATGGTTATGATTATCTCCATGAACGGCCCGGATAGTCGCGGTCGCGAAGACTTGTACATCTCTTTGAAAGATGACAGGGGAGACTGGACTAAGCCGAAAAATATGGGTTCCACTATCAATTCGTCAGGTTTTGAGATGTCTCCGTTCCTTTCCCCCAACAAAAGACGACTTTATTTCGCTAGTAGTGGTCACCCCGGCATGGGCAATGGGGATATATTTTACAGTGACAGGCTCTACGATTCCTGGGAGATCTGGTCAGCTCCTAAAAATTTAGGAGAGCAGGTCAACTCTAAGTCGTTGGATGCGTATTTTTCCATATATGGAGATTCGGTTGCGTACTTTTCCAGCAACCGTTTCAAACAAATGGATTTGTTCAAGGTATCTGTTGCAGAAAGGCAATCACTGCTAGACCAGGACCGTAGAAACTATTTGACGGACGAAGAAATCCAGCGGTTAACGGGAGTCGTACTTCAGCCGTTGCTGTATTTTGATACAGGTGTAAGTGAATTGAATGACTATCAGAAGCAGAACTTAATAAAGATTAAGAATAGTTTGGTGTCTCGTAAAGAAGTCAAGCTAAACATCATCGCCATGAAACCCTCTGACAAGCCTTTGGAGACATATCAAACCCGGTTGCTAAATATCCTGGACTTTTTAAAAGAGGCGGGGATAGAAGGCAATAGAATAATTTTCAGTACTGAACAATCGGAAGGCACTGCCCAAAGCAAAGAAATGGTGAGGATACGATTTTATAAATAAAAATGGGGGTTTTTTCTAGAATGAAGATTTTAAATACTAAGTGGTTGTTGCTTCTCGGTGTGCCCTTGCTCTCCGTGGCGGCTGCTTATTACTTCATCTCTACGATGGACAGGAAATTTAAGTCCACTGCCCAACTGGCGACAGGTTTTACCACAGACGATGCGGTAAAACTTAATGATGGTCCCACCACGCCTTTTGATGTAAATACGAATTTCAACAACATCATAGAAACGATGAATTCTGTGCCGGTGTTAACGCTGGTATCGTACAGATTGGTCCTGCATGATCTCGAATCTGATCAAACCTTTAGGGACTTCGACATCAAGAAAGGCGAGGGTGCTCTCGAGGAGGACGATATATTGAAATCAAAAGCAATGTTTCAAGAGCGGCTGGCTAAATTTAAAAGCTTGCAGTTGTTTGATCCCAATGACCAGCTGCTCTACCGGATTCTAAAGGGCTACGGCTATGATCATGAAACGCTGGCGAAGGATTTGAAAATACGCCGTTTAGCAGCGTCAGATTTTATCGTGGTGGAATATGGCTCGGAGGATCCGTTTCTTTCGGCACTGACCGTTAACGCGCTTTGCCAGGAATTCATCAGGTTTAATAAAACACTTAAAACAGATAGGTCGTCGGAGTCATTAGAGTTTCTTGAGAACATTGTCAAAACTAAGAAGGCATTACTTGACGAGAAGACAAAGGCGCTAAATGATTACAAGACGGACAACAATATTTTCAATCAGGATTCTGAGAATAAATCAAAATATGCGCTGATCACTGAATATGAGTTGAAACGTGAGCGTCAGGCTTCAGAGGTTAGTGCAAACAGGATCTCTTTAAACTCGTTGGATAATGTAATAGAGCAAAAGAAAAAGAGTCTCGGCAAGCTCAATAAAGATGAGATCCAGGTCGTGAACCAGCGCATTTTTGATCTTCAGCAAAAGATCCGGGAACTTAACGATGCTGATCCTGTCGCTAACAAAGAACGCGTAGCCCAACTAAGGGAGGATTTGCAAATGGAGAATAGCCGGATAGAGGCTGTCAATGAGAACAAAGCGAATCAAGACGACCTTAAAAATCTGCAAAAACAGCGGGATGAGACAAAGCTGAAGTTGGAAATTGCGCAGGCCGAAGTGTCGAACATCGACCAGGCGTTAAGGAAGCTTCGTTCAGCAGTAACAAATAATTCATCCAAGCAGTCAAATACTTCCGATTATGATCGCGAGGTGGAGCTCGCATCGGCAGAATATATCAATGCGCAGGATAAGTTGACAGCTGCCAAAAATAAGTCTTTGGTTATAGGAAGCTCCATTCGCCAGATACTTGAAGGGCAGCCGAGCTACGCACCAGAGCAGACAGACGCTCCGTTGTGGCTCGGAATGGTCGGTGCTGGTAGTTTCCTCTTGACGCTAATCGGAATTGTTCTCGTAAATGTTATTGATCCAAACATCAGGGTTTCGTCGAGATTGGAAAAGGCAACAGGTCTGAAAAATATTGGTTCTGTCAACGTTTTGAAAAGCAAAGATTTCAACATGCGCGAAATCTTCAACGACCGGACTGCTAACCGGGAGTACGAAGTTTTCTCCCATTTTCTGAGGAAGCTGCGTTATGAAATTCAGAGCGCTCCTGGTAAGGTGTTCCTCATTACGAGCACCCAGGTTAAGTCAGGCAAAACATTTCTTATCATTAGTCTATCATATGCCTTAAGTCTGGTGAGCAAAAAGGTGCTAATAATCGATACTAATTTTAGGCACAATTCCCTCACTAAAGCTTTATTGCCGCGAGGTCGTGGAGAGAATAAAAAGCTCCTGCGAAAGGCATTGTTGTTTGAGGAGGATGAGGATTCGCTTTTGCTCCAGCAGGAAGGTAAAGACGGAAGTGTTGTCCAGGACGAGGATGATGCAGTTGCCAGGCTTCAAAAGGCCAGGACAAATTCCAGCATCATTAGCCGAACCCGCTTCATAGGGGTTGATATCATTGGCAACGTGGGTGGTCGAGATTCCCCTTCAGAAATTATGGCCGGCCGGGATTTCCGGGAGATGATCAACAATCTTTCCCAGCAATACGACTATGTGCTGATGGAAGGTCCGGCGTTGAATGATTATTCAGATTCCAAAGAACTGATAGACTTTGCCGATAAGGTCATCACCATCTTCCGCGCTGATGCTGCATTGACAAACATGGACAAAGAATCGCTTAAATATCTTAAGTCGATTAACGGCAGGGTTATGGGAACGGTTCTTAACAACGTCCAGTTGAAAAATCTCAACTTCTAGCCATTGTCTCATACATTTGATGCTGTTTTAAAAGCGACTGCATGATCAGCATTTTATATTCCTTTGCGACTTTGCGGCAATCATCCGACTTTGCATCCAATTATGAAAGATAAAATCTGGCTCTCCTCGCCGCACATGGGTGGTAAGGAAATTGAATTTGTCGAAGATGCATTTAGAGCCAACTGGATATCTCCCGTCGGGCCACACATTAACGCGTTTGAAGAGGAACTTGCACGTTATAATGGTGTGTCCCATTGTGCCGCGCTAAGTTCCGGTACTGCTGCTATTCATCTTGCATTAGTAATCCTTGGTATTAAGCGAGGAGATGAAGTGATATGTTCTACGTTTACTTTTTCAGGATCGTGCAATCCCATTGCGTATGTCAACGCCCAACCAGTGTTTGTGGACTCCGAAAGCGAGACATGGAACATGGACCCAGAGCTACTTGAGGAAGCTATCAGGGATCGATTAAAGAAAACAGGAAAGAAACCTGCCGCAATTATCGTTGTGCATTTATATGGCATGCCTGCCAAGGTTGAGGAGATTATGACGATTGCCAAGCGCTATGAGATTCCGGTCATTGAAGACGCCGCAGAAGCATTGGGTTCGTCTTACAAAGGAATTGCTTTGGGCTCCTTTGGTGATCTGGGGGTGTATTCCTTTAATGGTAATAAGATTATCACTACCTCTGGAGGTGGAGCATTGGTTTCCGCGAATGAAGCCTGGATAAAGAAAGCGCGTTTTCTCGCTACACAGGCTCGTGATCCCGCGCCACACTACCAACATTCGGAGATTGGGTTTAACTACCGGTTAAGTAACATATGTGCGGGAATTGGAAGGGGGCAGCTGCAGGTACTCAATGAGCGGGTTAGTCAGCGCAGATCGAATTTTGACTTTTATTTTGAGGCCTTCAGTGGCTTTCCAGGTGTTCAGTTTATCATTGAATCTCCGGGTTTCTTCTCGAATCGGTGGCTGACTACCCTTCTGATTGATCCTAATAAAGCGGAGGGAATTACGCGTGAAACGATAGCTATGGGGCTGGAATTGGAAAACATTGAATGTCGGCCTCTTTGGAAACCGATGCATATGCAGCCGGTTTTCAGTACTGCACTTGCCTATTTAAATGGGACGTCTGAAAACCTTTTCCGACAAGGCCTATGTCTGCCGTCCGGGTCTAATCTATCAAAGGATGATCTGGCACGCGTGAAAGAAAGTTTCTGTTCCCTCCTCAAGTTGTAGTTTGACCATTTCATCCAAGATAAAGCAAGCCAACGTTTTGTGAATTAGCGATTATTTTACAACACCTAGACATCCTGGGCCTAACAACTTGACTAAAGTAAGTTTTCTGCCGAGAAGGTGCGTAAAAGCCCGGTCTTTGACGAATGCATGCCGGATATTCATCGTCATTTGCGGTTACAAAAACCTATCCAGCAGAATCAATTTCAACAATTTTGCTTTATTATTATTGGTAGGTAACTTTTTACTATTTTTGCTTTATTACCACAAAACAGCGCGTATGAAAAGGGGGATTTTTACAATATTATGTTGTGTATGGGCCTTTTCTGCGGCTTCCCAAGTGGCAGATGACTATAGAAGTGCCACGTCTGGTGATTGGAGTTTGCCAAGCTCGTGGGAAAGATTCGACGTTGCGTTGGGATGGGTGTCGGCAACGGCAGCACCTGCTAGTGGTACTGCGCAAACTATTAGTATTCGAAGTGGCCACACCATGACCGTTAGTGGGGCGACGAACACGGACCAGACTGTGGTAGATTCAGGAGGAACCCTTTTAATTGCTAGTGGAACATTAACAATTGCCAATACGCCTGGAAATCAGTTAACGATCAATGGAATTTTGCAGATAAATGCGTCCGGCGCATTGACCCGCGGTTCAATAGGTGCAACCAGTAACATCATTGTCAATGGCACGGTTAATAACGCCGGGTCGATTCTGTTGACGAGCGCATCCCGTCTATTTTTCAATGCTAACGCATTCTACAACCATCAGCGATCATCCCTGGGAAACGTTCCGGCAGCAACGTGGAATTTAAACTCCACTTGTACAATTTCAGGGCAATTGAGCGAGGCACCCGGCAACTTAACACAAACGTTCGGTCATTTCATTTGGAACACACCGGTGTTGGACAGTGATATTGACTTAGCGGGAGCACTAACGAGAGTTGCGGGTAATTTGTCATTTGTTAACACCGGGGGTTTCACCGTTATTTTCACTACTGCTGCTCCCTATACTCTAAATGTTTCTGGAAATTTGTCGTTTTCGCCCAGCGCCAGCGCGTCATTCACCTTGGACGCCAATGTCACAATAAATGTTGGTGGTGATTTCAATTTTCAGTCAAGTGACTTCAAAAGCTCATTCGATACGGGCAATGTAAATTTGAACATAACCGGAAATCTGAATTTGATCTCCGGTAATTTTGACGTGTCCTCCGGGTCGGGAGTTACGAATGTTGCACTTAGTGGAAATTACACGAAGAGTTCGACTGTGATTACTAATTCTGGCAATTCGGCTTTGAATATCAACTTCAACGGTAGCGCAACGCAGTTGTTCACGTCGTCAGTGAGCGAAACAGCGACCATAAACTTCAGCACAACCAATTCATCTAATCTTACAATTGCGGCTGCAAGTTTCCTATCTGGCGCCGGAAGTCTGAACCTGGGAACCAATACATCGCTCACTTTGCTGTCACTGGATCCTTTGGGTGCTTTGCAAAATGGAACGACTGGCGGCAACATTCGTGTCGGTGCGACCAGAACTTATTCCGGGATCATTGTCTATGGAGCGTCGGTGCGACAATATATGTCTGCCCAGCACCCGGGCAGCGCTAATACAAGAATCAACAATACGGCGGGCGTTTCAATGTTAGGTAGCGTAAATTTTACCGGCATTCTTGATCTTGACAACGGACTTCTTCGAATTGAGAATAGTGCGACTCTTTCCTTGACAAGTGTCCTTCATAATGGTGGCTTTTTAGCTGTAAACCCATCCTCAAGCATAGCACTTAACGGGACCGGAACCTACGGGAATTTGTTACTAACGCATATTTCCGGCGTTGCGATTCAAAATCTTACAATTAACCGGTCCGGTTCGGGAGTCGTAACACAGGCTACGCCATCATTGACAGTTTCAGGGACACTTTCGCTGGCTAACGGACTATTGGCCTTAGGAGCTAACACTATCACGACGGTGGGCGGGAATTTCAGCGTCGCGTCTGGCAGCCTGTCAGGACTAAGTACAAGCACGTTCTCCATTTCGGGATCTGGAAATATGCCTTCCTCAGTACAGATGACCGGGGCTTTACGTGCGCTTACTATGAATAGAGCGTCCCGAGTTCTTAATTTTGCAAACCTTTCTCCAAATTATCTTGACGTAACAAATTTAAATTTATCGAGAGGAAACATTTCAAACGCTGGTGGACTCCGTATGGCAAACAATGGGTTGATTACGGTGGTGAACGGTGTGCTTACTTCGGCAATTGGCGCGGCCGGCGTTTACGATATAAACTATAGTAATTTTACCGCAGCAACAGTAAGTGGTGGGTTCGAACTTCCGGCGGCACCATCAGCAGCCCTCCGTAATTTAACTTTAAACAATTCCTTGAGTGGAGTTCGCACGCTGTCTCTAACAGCACCGTTAAACGCTGCAGGCAACGTAGCAGTCATTGATGGAACTTTACTTTCCAATGGTGTCGCTATCGACATCGGTGGAAATTTCATTGTCGCGTCTGCCGGTGCTTTCATCCCTGGGCAGTCTACACTCACGTTTGACGGTTCGACTTCTCAAAATATGTCGCTACCCTCTGCATTAACAATGTCCAATGTTATTATTAACAAATCAGGCGGTTCAACCTTCACCCTCAGCTCCCCATTAAATGTAACGAATAGCTTTGGCGTCATCACAGCGTCGATAGCAAATGTCGGCAACAGTCTGCTCACACTAGCTTCAACTGCCGCAGCTAGTGCTTATGTACCTGCAATGCCTGCAGGAGCTTCAATTATCGGAAGTGTAATTGTTCAACGACAACTTCCAAATACGCAAGGCATCCGCGCCTATCGCTATATTGCTCCTGCTACCACAAACTCAACAGTGGCTGATTGGCAAGCCGAGTTTCCAATTACAGGGAAATTCAGCAACCCATCTAGTGGGGTTTATAATGGAACGCAATTGGTTTCCACCAGCCCATCCTTGTTTTATTACGACGAGACCAAGGTTTCAGGTACTTCAGCCCAGACCGCGGGGTATGTTGATTATCCTTCTTCGGGAAACTCCGCATCTGCTCCGCTGATAAATGGAAAAGGATATGCGGCATTTTTTAGAACTACGTCGACGCCGTCAACGTACGACACGCGCGGAATATTGGGACAGGGATCAGTACCCGTTGCAGTTACCCGAGGCAATGGATTAAACAGCGGGTGGAACCTTGTTGGTAACCCATACCCTGCGCCGGTCGACTGGGATCTAGTTATTGGGTCAAGCACAGGTATAGGCAACGCCATCTACTTTACTGACAACACGCAAAATTCTGGCGCAGCAAATGTTTCGTATGTAGGCGGAGTTGCAACCCCAGGTACATATAATGGTCAGATTGCACAGGGGCAAGCGTTTTGGGTACGCGTAACCACGCCAAACTCGACCGGCTCAGTAAATTTTGAGGAAAACGACAAGGTCTCCGGTCAAACTCAGTTTTACAGACAGGGCGAAATTTCAGATCTTCTCAGAATTACGATGAAGAAAGGACTTGTGCAGGACGAGATAGCAATTCGTTTGCATGACGACGGAACGAGTGACTTCGATTCAAAATTGGATGCTTTTAAATTTGGTGCGAGCGGCCTGAATATTTCGTCGTTAAGCCGGAACAATGATAGGCTTTCCATCAATTCGATTGGCCGCGGGGAGTGTGATAACACCGTACCTTTGTTTATAGAAGGAGGAACAAATGGTACGTTTAGCTTGAATTTCACAGGATTGGGCTCGTTTGCCGCAGATGTGGAAATTTTCCTGAATGATAGAGTTGAAAATAAACAAATCAACATATCATCGACACCCGCGTACACCTTTGCAGTAAGCGACGTAGGTGCATTGACCGACCGGTTCGAAATCGTATTTGATGGTCCGACAATTGAGCCGGATATTTTAGTAAGGGCCGAGGCTACGTGCGAACGTCCTGGTGGATTGCTGACCTTACAGAACACACAACCGTCGGTTAAATACACTGCAAACTTCAATGGCAGCGCGGTGTCTGCTGAAATGCAAGGCAACGGTGGCGAGTTGTTAATACCACTTAATACTGAAGGGCTATCAACGGGTGATAATGAAATATCAGTGACCGCCCGGATGTCAACGTGCACAGCCTCGGCACTGAATAATAAAGCAACGCTGACAGTGGTTGGCAAACCAAGCGTCAGCAGCGTCAAAGACGGATCGTCTTGTGCCGAACAGGCGGTTACGCTTAGTGCTACTGGCGTGGGTGCGTTAACCTACAACTGGTATGAGTCTATGGATGAAATTGAACCAATGTCCAATCAACTTACTGCTCAGTTTGTAACTGTACCACTTGACAAGTCAAAAACTTATTATGTATCGGCAGTGAACAGTGTAGGTTGTGAAAGTAGCCGGTTACCTGTGAAGGCGAGTATTACAAAACTTGAATCGGTAGTTGTGACCGCGGATGGAACCGTGCTGATATCTAGTTATGCGGACGGAAATCAGTGGTATTTAGATGGCGTGGTCGTTGATGGTGCAACGCAACAAAGGATTGAAGCAATCGCTTCTGGCGTCTATACAGTGAAAGTTTCGAGCGGCGCATGTATTATAACCAGCGAAGGCCGCGAAATGGTCGTAACTGGAGTAGAAGAGTACAAAGCGAATTTTATCTCGGTCTATCCAAATCCGGCAATACAAAAGGTGACGGTAGAAGTGAAGTCAGTTAATTCGGTGTCGGCCAAACTGATCAATGCTTCGGGGATGGAACTGAGTTCAATAGGATTATCTGGGCAGGAAATAAAATCAGGCGAGTTTAATATGACGTCTCTTCCTCATGGTGTCTATCTCATAAGGATTTATGATGGAAGTAAAGTGTTCACAAAAAAGTTAACTAAGTAAAATGATAGGCATTAAACAATTTGCATTAGCTATACTTTTCTCGCTCAGTACGATTTTTCTCAGCGCGCAACCAAGCGCGCCACAGGATCCCCCTCAAGGTGACCCTGATAATCGGGTTCCCATTACAGGCTTGGAAATATTGCTGATCAGCGGCGGCGCTTATGGGATCGCACAATTGAGACGCAAAGGGAACTCTAAGAAATCTGAAATGTGATCAGAGAACTGTTCTCCAAATTAACTGTCCTTCCGCGGGCCGCTGTTATCCTTATCGATCAGATATTGATCGTCGTCTCAGTCGGTCTTGCCTTCTTACTTCGATTTAATTTTAATATTGCTGAGATCAGAAATTTTGATCCGGCTATGGCGACGGCGCTATGTCTGGCTTCTGCCATAATTGCAACCACAGTAACAAAAAGCTATGCGGGTATTGTTAGGTATACCGGGATACAAGACGGTCTGAGAATTGTTGGGACCGAGTTATTGACGTTGGCGCTGGTAATAGTGTTCAATCTGGCATACTATTACAACTTTCAGCGCAATATTATTCCTTACTCCGTCGTTTTCATTTCTTTTTTTATCTCCTCGTTGTTACTGTATCAAAATAGATTTCTTGTAAAAAACATTTTTTCATTTATTAAATCTGATAAAAAGGACAGTAAACCAGTCGTGATCTTAGGAGCCG
>JBBJMI010000005.1:0-455435 GCA_037720155.1 Chryseolinea sp.
GAAAGTTCACGTCATTGCGCGGAGTCTTTTTGAGGTTTCACCTCAAAAAATGACGACGAAGCAATCCCCCGACTACGAAGTGCTTCCGGCGGTGGCACCCTTCGAAATAGACACACCGGAACCTTCCCTGCACTTCGTAGTCTGGGGATTGCTTCATCATGTTCGAGACGGTGTCTCGAAGCATTCTTCGTAAGGACGGGACTATCGGCTCGAGCCTCTGACTCCTGACTCCTGACTCCTGACTCCTGACTCCCGACTCTTCACTCTTGACTCCTTTCCGCAACCGCTTGCGGTCTGATCCACAACAACTTACAGCCAAAAAAACTCTGATTTTCCGATCAAAGTTTTTCTAATTGACAACATTTATCATCATTTGCGGTGGTGAAGGCCGGTACATTTGTGGCCTGTAGTAAATTTGTCGTGGAAAAATGTTACCTAACGAGTCTCACATTGATTAACCGCGGAACCTGGCTACGAATTGATTAAAACAGTAACATGTATCACCAGTTATGAAAATAAATACGCTTAAGATCCTCGGAATTGACTTTTTCAATGGCCAGGTAAAACAGGTCGTTCAAATACTCAAGTCCGGTGGGTTGCTGGTGGTTCCATCAGGACCCGGCCTGGATACAATCAAAGAAGACCATACTTATTATAAATCACTGCGCAGCGCAGACCTGGTGATCGCGGACAGCGGTTATATGGCCCTGATCTGGAACACCTTAAACAAGGAAAAGATCACCCGGATATCAGGCCTGGAGTTCCTCGTAGCGTTTTTTGCTGATCCGGACGTCAAGGCCTCAAGCTTTGTACTCGTCAATCCAACGCCAGTCGACGGCGATGCCAACAGAAATTACCTCAACAGCGTTGGCTTTAACATCCCCGCTACAGCATCCTATCTGGCGCCCATGTACGAAAAAGGAAACATCGTCGATCCGGCGCTGCTCGCAAAGATCGAAGCTGAAAAACCGAAGTACGTATTGCTTAACGTGGGTGGCGGAACACAGGAAATACTTGGAGCCTACCTTAGAAAGAACCTTAGCTACAGACCGGCGATCATATGCACGGGTGCTGCTATCGCATTCCTGACCGGAAGACAGGCATCGATCCCTACCTGGGCCGACCGAATATTCATCGGATGGCTACTCAGGTGTATAGAAAAGCCAAAATTATACATACCGCGATATTTCAAAGCTTTCCGGCTTTTTGCCCTGATGGTACAATATGGCCATAAGGCGCCGGTGGCAATCTAAAAACAGTCACTGGAATTAGATATCTTGCATAAACAATGAATAAAGAGTCAAAAATATATATAGCGGGTCACCGTGGAATGGTTGGATCAGCCATCGTGCGCAGACTTGAAAAGGCCGGATTTACCAATCTGGTGACCGCTACGTCTTCGGAGCTGGATTTGAAAGGAACCCTCGCTGTTGACAAATTCTTCAATAAAGAAAAACCTGAATATGTTTTTCTGGCGGCTGCCAAAGTAGGGGGGATTCTCTCGAACAGCACTTACCCTGCAGACTTCCTATACGATAACCTGATGATTCAAAACAACGTTATCGAAGCGTCATACAGGTATAATGTTAAGAAGCTGCTCTTCCTGGGCTCTTCATGCATCTACCCGAAGTATGCGCCACAGCCCATCAGGGAAGATAGTTTGCTCAGCAGCTTTCTCGAGCCTACAAATGAGGCTTACGCCATCGCCAAGATTGCGGGCATTAAGCTATGCCAGGCGTATTACAAACAACACGGACGTCATTTTATTTCTGCCATGCCTACAAATCTCTATGGCTATGGCGATAATTATCATCCTCAGAACTCTCACGTCCTGCCCGCATTGATCCGTCGTTTCCATGAAGCGAAAGAGGCGGGTAAAGCTGAGGTCGTAATCTGGGGTAGCGGTTCGCCGTTGCGCGAATTTATGTTTGCCGACGACCTTGGACGTGCCTGCGTCTTTCTAATGGAAAATTATGACCAGCCTGATATTATGAACGTCGGTACTGGTGAAGAAGTATCGATCCTGGATCTCGCGCATCTCATTGGAAAGACCGTTGGATTCGAGGGGCAAATTGCCTTCGACAAAACCAAACCGGACGGAACACCCCGGAAGCTGATGGATTCTACCAGGCTGCATAGCCTTGGCTTCCGTCATAAGACTTCTTTGAAAGAAGGTATCAAGCTTACATATGAAGATTTTTTAAGCAAAGTCGCGTCTTACAGCGATGTAAAGTGACCACTTTTAACCTCGCAGAGGAATTGTTAAAAACATAACCCCAACAGGATCATAAACTGTACAAAATGAAGAAAGCTTTTATTACCGGGATCACCGGCCAGGATGGCGCGTATCTGGCAGAATTTTTACTTGACAAAGGATATGAAGTCCACGGCCTGAAACGCCGCTCCTCGCTGTTCAATACCGCACGTATCGATCACATCTACCAGGATCCACACGATAAAGGCGCCCGGATGAAGCTGCATTTCGGAGACCTTACCGACTCCACCAACCTTATCCGCCTAATTCAGGAAATTCAGCCCGACGAAATTTACAATCTTGGTGCAATGAGTCACGTGCGCGTGAGCTTTGACATGCCCGAATACGTGGCCAATACCGACGCAATCGGAACACTCCGCATTTTGGAAGCCGTTCGCCTTTTAGGCATGGTAGAAAGGACCCGCATCTACCAAGCCTCTACATCAGAGCTTTACGGTAAGGTTCAGCAGATCCCACAATCAGAAACAACGCCGTTCTATCCACGCTCACCCTATGCGGTGGCAAAGATGTACGGCTACTGGATAACAGTAAATTATCGTGAGGCTTACAACATGTATGCCTGCAACGGAATTTTATTTAATCACGAATCGCCCTTACGTGGCGAGACTTTCGTTTCACGAAAAGTTACCCGCGCCGTGGCCCGCATGGTCCTTGGCCTTCAAAACAAAGTTTACATGGGTAACATCGACTCCAAGCGCGATTGGGGACATGCCCGCGACTACATCGAAGCGATGTACTTGATCCTTCAACAGCCCAAAGCAGATGACTATGTCATCGCTACCGGCGAAACGACTTCTGTGCGCGAATTTATGATCCGTTGCTTTGCCCACGTTGGCGCGAAGCTGATCTTCAAAGGAGAGGGTGTAAAGGAGGTTGGAATTATCGATTCTGTCGACAGCAGCAAGATTGAAGGAAATCAGCTCAAAGCAGGCACCGAGGTCGTTTCAATAGATCCGCGTTATTTCAGGCCTACTGAAGTGGACTTGCTACTTGGCGATCCGACGAAGTCAAAGACTGTGTTGGGATGGAAGCCTAAGTACGATGTTAACAGGCTGCTACAAGAGATGGTGGATGCGGATCTGGATTTGATGAGGGGAGAAAGTGTGTTGAAGCAGGGAGGGTTTAGGGTTTATAATTTTCATGAGTAGGAATTGTTATCAAAATGCATTTGGGCACGCCTTCGATCGGCGTGCTTTTTTTTGCGTCCGATTTCACAGATATATTCGACAACTCAGGGATTGATGGAGGTGTCAAGCTGAGTGCGACCCCGCTAGTATGCCGGCTTAATAATTGCTCTAAATAAGGTTCTCCGCAAACGTAGTTGGATACCCGTAGGCGATAAATCAACCATTTTAAGGCAGGTACTATTTTAGGTGAATTAGACGGCGAATAACCCAATTACCGGTTAAACTCATCAACCGCCGCCAGAGGATTGCACGGACCCCAATCAACGTTAATCTTGCTGAGTATTAGTGTCTTACGCTCTCTACTAGTGACTTTTTGAAAATGCATCATTTGTAGAGGGGCGGCGCATTGGCCATGTCAGTTAATTGCTATATTTGCGACCTTTGTAAAATTGAAATACGATTCGTTAATGGCCCGTCTGGTTCTTTTTCTTGGATTATGTGTATGGGTAATGGGGGCCTGTGTTCCAGCAAAGAATTTAGTATACTTTCAAAAGGATGACGAGCTCAAGAAGAAGTTTCCAAAAGATACGGTACTCAGGACCCATAAATTGAACATCAGTGAGTACAGAATTCAACCCCTCGATTTGCTTAGTGTCAATTTTGAGACCCTTAGCGACGAAAATGATGCCTTTGATTTTCTGTCTCGAATTTCTCCACAAACGAGAGGTGGAGGAAACGTACAAAACGCTGCAGCGACCGGCCTATTGGTAAATAAGCAGGGAGAAATAGAATACCCGGTTCTGGGAAATATAAAGGTAGGGGGATTGACAATTTTTCAGGCGCAAGATTCGATTAAACAAGCAGCATCACAATACATAGCGGATGTCGTGGTGCGCGTGAGAATGCTGAATTTTCGATTCACAGTTTTGGGGGAGGTAAATGGCGAACAAACCGTTATATCTACTAACTCTCGTTTAACAATGTCAGAGGCAATTGGCCTGTCTGGTGGGTTCGGAGAACTGGCCGACAGAAGCAACATTAAGATAATAAGACAAAATGAAAATACGGTTGAGATATACTACGTCAATTTGCTCGAAGAAGATTTTCTGGAGTCGCCACACTATTACGTACAGCAGAACGATGTTATTATCGTTCCACCGCTAAAGCAGAGGACCTTCCGACGATACTTCGTCGGCAATCTTGCTATAATTACTACGACCATTTCATTCGTTGCATTGATTGTTGCATTAACTGACGGCAGATGAGTACACCCTCTCCCATATCGTTTGGCGAAGTAAGCCCAGGTATTAAGGAACAGGCTGGAGGCGTACAAATTAACTTCAAGCGCGTTCTGGATAGGGTTATCAGAATGTGGTACATCGTTGTTTTGTCCTTAGCAATAGCCATCATTGTCGCTTTCTTAATAAACCGCTATACTTCTAAAATGTTTCCCGTTCGGGCTTCCATTATTATACGAGAAAGTGAGGAAAACGCTGGAGCAAAATTTTTGTACGATAACGCCCTAATCAATCCATATCGTAATTTTTTCAATGAGATATATATAATGAAGTCGTTTCCATTGCTTCAGGAAGTCGTGGAGCAATTGGGTTTTGAAGTCTCGTTTTACCGCGAAGGAGAAATAATGACCACAGAATTTTATGATCGAAATTTTCCGATCAGATTCAAGGTTCTTGAATCACAACGTTTACCCTATGGGCGTTCTATGTATCTTTTCATTAATGATGAGGATCATTTTTCGTTACAGTATGTTACGGAAGGGGATGACAGATCCGGGAAAGAATTTTCGTCACTTTCTTTTAATGATACCATTGCAGTCAATGGGTTCAGACTATTCGCGTCAAAAAATCAAAATATTAAAAGCGTTGTAGGTCAACGGTATGTTATTCAGTTTACAAACCCGTTAAGTTTGGCCCAGGAATATTCCGGGAAACTTCAAGCAACATGGGCAGCTCCGGGAGCGTCGGTTGTTAATCTTGATGTCGTTGGCGAAATACCGCAAAAGGAAATTGACTTCCTTAATAAATTTATTGAGCGGTACCAGGCCTATGACATTGAGAAGAAAAACCTGGTCGCCAACAATGCAATGAAGTTTTTAGATGCTCAACTTATTACTACAGGTGACTCGTTGCAGCGTTATGAGGATGAGGTAGAAAGCTTCAAAAACAAGAATGTTATAACTGGGTTGGGTGACGAGACAAATCGCCTTTTTATGAAGATTCAGGGCTTCGAGGATCGCAAATTCCAGTATCGTCTTAACGAAAGTTACTACAAGTACATCACTCAATTGATCAATACCGACCAATATGAAGGAATTTTCACCCCTGGAAGTGTCGGCATTGCAGATCCGATTGTTGCAGGCCTCATCACTCAGGTAATTGATTTACAAGGGCAAGTAAATGTTTATAAAAGCAACCAAAGCATTGAACGTTCGCAGGAGAATCCATTGCTAAAAACAACCCAGCAACGCATTTCTTTTTTAAAGGCTGATATTATCAAGGCAATTGAGAATAACCGTAAAACTGAACAGATCAGTATAGAATTTATAAACGATCAAATTGCCCTCGTTGATCGACAACTAGCAAGGCTGCCGAGCAAGGAGCGGGAATTGGTTGGCATCCAGCGTAATTATTCGTTAAAGGAAGCGTTGTATGTGTTCTTGCTTCAGAAAAAAACGGAGGCCGGCTTGTCGAAGGCGTCGACTACATCCGATATTGTTATTGTAAACCCACCCATTTCGAGTGGTTCTATTAGTCCAAAGACATTACAAAATTATGTCGCCGCAGGAGCAACGGGTATCATTTTACCCTTAATTGTTTTTATCCTTCTGGAAGTTGTGAACAATCGCATTCAGTCTAAAGAAGATATCGAGAGGATAACGAATGTTCCGTTTATCGGTGCAGTCGGCCATAATGTTTCGGATGATGCGTTGGTAGTATCCAATAAGCCTCGTTCGGCACTTGCCGAATCTTTTCGCGCGCTCCGCTCCAATTTGAGCTATTTCACTGGAAATAAAGAGAACCAGGTGTT
The DNA here is from genome assembly GCA_037720155.1 of Chryseolinea sp. Taxonomy (GTDB): domain Bacteria; phylum Bacteroidota; class Bacteroidia; order Cytophagales; family Cyclobacteriaceae; genus Chryseolinea. The sequence continues at coordinate 6,451 of JBBJMI010000005.1, forward strand.
TATGGTCACCTCGACAATTCCAGGAGAAGGTAAGTCGTTTACGTCCTTAAATCTTGCAACTGTGTTAGCGTTGGCGGGTAAGCGAACAATACTGTTAGGGGCTGACCTACGCAGACCGAAGCTGTCAGACGATTTGGATTTAGTGAACAGCGTGGGTTTAAGTCAATACTTGTCAGGAATGGCGACACTCGAAGAAATCGTTCAAGTCAGCAAAATTGAATATCTCTCGCTGATCGCGGGTGGCCCAATGCCTCCGAATCCGAGCGAGTTGTTGTTAAGACCGGAAATGAGTGAATTGATTAAACGGTTGAAAGAATCATATCATTATATAGTGATTGATACGCCCCCCGTGTCTTTTGTTGCTGATGCCTTCGTCCTGTCGAAATATGCGGACCATACGCTTTATGTGATAAGGCAGGATTTCACACCAAACATGGCCTTGCAATCCTTAGAGGAGTTCTATCAGTCCGGAAAGTTGGTGAACATAAGTATTCTCTTCAACGACTTGAGAAAAACGGGCCTTGGATATGGTTATGGTGGGTACGGAAATGGTTATGGTTATGGTTATGCCTATGGATATACTAATAATAAAAATAGCAATGGATACTATCAGGATTAATCTTGCGATTTGTGATTTAAATTGTTAACGACTTCAAAACTTATGTTGAATGGTAAAGCAGTACTAATCACCGGCGGGACCGGATCGCTAGGACAGGCATTGGTGAAAGGAATTTTATACAAATACCCCGACGTTCGGCGGTTGGTTATTTTCTCGCGAGATGAACAGAAACAGTTTCAGATGGCGCAAGATTATCCAAGTGATAAATTCCCCCAGATTAGATTTTTTATTGGTGATGTTCGCGATTATGAACGCCTCAAACGCGCCTTACGCGATGTTGACTACGTTATACATACTGCCGCCATGAAGCACGTGCACCTGGCTGAATACAATCCGATGGAGTGTGTAAAAACGAATATCCTTGGTGCTGAAAACTTAATTAATGCGTGCCTCGAATCTAATGTTAAGCATGTTGTCGCTTTGTCCACCGATAAAGCTGCTGCTCCTGTAAATCTGTATGGTGCAACAAAGCTTGCCTCTGACAAGCTTTTTGTCGCAGCAAACAATATTCGTGGTGTAAATCCAATCAAGTTCTCGGTTGTTCGTTATGGAAACGTATTGGGTTCAAATGGTTCAGTTATTCCATTTTTTTTGAAAAAAAGGAAAGATGGTGTATTACCCGTCACCGACGAGACCATGACACGGTTCAATATTACCCTAAGCGGAGGGGTTGACATGGTGTTATTTGCGTTAGAGCACGCGTGGGGGGGTGAAATTTTTGTTCCCAAAATTCCTTCATATCGCATTCTAGATGTCGCTGAGGCGGTAGGTCCAGAATGCAAGAGGGTAGTAATTGGCATGAGGCCAGGCGAAAAGATTCACGAAGAAATGATAACAACATCCGATTCTTTTTACACGTATGATCTTGGACGCTATTACGCCGTGATACCGTCTTCCCCACGTTGGAAAATTGAAGAGTTTGCAAAGCACTTTAACGCCATCAAGGTACCCTATGGTTTTCATTATTCCTCTGGTGACAATACAGAATGGGTGGGTGTTAATGACCTTAGAAGAATGATCAAAGAGCATGTCGACCCAAACTTTGAAGTCAATGAAGCCTATTCCGTACGGTAAGCAATCGATCACTCAGCAAGATATTGATTCAGTAATTCAGTCTTTATCTTCGGAATATTTAACGCAGGGCCCAAAGATTCAGGAGTTTGAAAAAGCTTTTGCAAAATATATTGGCTGCACCTATGCAGTTGCTGTTTCAAATGGGACAGCTGCTCTTCACCTAAGTGCAATTGCTTTAGGAGTTAGCGAGGGAGACAAAGTCATTACCTCACCAATCACATTTTCGGCGACCGCTAATTGCATCAAATATTGTGGTGGTGAAGTTGTTTTTTGCGACATCGATCCATCATCTTACTTGCTTGATATTGCCAAAGTCAGAAAACTCTTAGAGGAGAATCCTGTAGGAACATTCAAGGGTATAATACCTGTTGATCTTGGAGGTCTACCAACTGACTTAGAGAAATTCCGCCTGCTTGCAGATGAATTTGGGCTTTGGTTGCTAGAAGATGCATGTCATGCTCCTGGAGGTTATTTCGAGAACTCGAAGGGTAACAAGTCTTACTGTGGTGATGGAAAGTATGCGGACCTTGCGATCTTCTCCTTTCATCCCGTAAAGCATATAGCTACAGGAGAAGGTGGAATGATCACGACAAATGATGTAGAATTATATGAAAGACTGTTGATGCTAAGGACACACGGCATTACACGCGATCATCGTTTGTTCAAAAACGCGCCGGGTATCGCTTCATCTCATCCAAATATAAGTGACTACCCAGGGTGGTATATGGAAATGCAAGAACTAGGGTACAACTACAGGCTCACTGATTTCCAAAGTGCACTTGGTATAAGCCAATTGAAGCGGGCTGATGCTGGCATTGAGCAGAGGCGGAGAATCGCCGCAAAGTACGATGCGGCATTTCAAGACAAATCGTTTATAGAAAAACAATCAGGCTTCAATAACGTAAAAATTGATGGACACGCCTATCATTTGTACATTATAAAAACAGAGAGGCGACTACAATTGTATAACTTTTTGCGAAGCAAAAATATCTTTGCGCAGGTGCACTACATTCCAATTCACTTGATGCCTTATTACAAATCGTTAGGATTCAAGGAAGGAGATTTTCCTGTTGCTGAAGAATACTATAGCAAATGTCTAAGCCTTCCGATGTTCCCAACACTAAGTGAACAGGAAGTTGACTACGTAATTGCTTGTGTATTGGAATGTTTAGAAGCTTGACGAGCTTATGAACGAAAAGTTGTCAAAGAAACTTGCGTTAGGTACTGTGCAATTCGGTCTTGACTATGGCATTAGCAATCGTGGAGGTATTACTGAATTTTCCCAAATAGAGTTGTTGTTGACCGACGCATTCGCGAATGGTATAGATTTGATTGACACAGCCCATAGCTATGGAGTAAGCGAGTCGCGACTGGGCGAGTTTCCAATAATTTCAAAATTCAAAATCGTTTCGAAGTTCCCCAAACCCTCGGGGGGAAGGGATGTGAAAAGCTATTTCTACGAAAGCCTTTTAAAGCTAAAGATGAAAAGGCTATATGGATACTTAGCTCATGATGGTAATACTATTTTAGACGACCCAAAAATATGGGCACATCTTCAGGATCTTAAAAGTTCAGGCCTTGTAGACAAGATAGGATATTCATTGTATTCTCCATCGCTACTAAAATCTCTATTAGAAGGCGGCTACCATCCAGATCTAGTTCAAATCCCGTATAACATTTTCGATAGACGATTTGAACATGAATTTAAAATACTCCGTTCATTAAATATTGAAGTGCACACACGCTCCGCTTTTCTCCAAGGTCTTTTTTTTATGGATCCGTCGAATCTGCCTTCTCATTTTGATTCAATCAAAAAATTACTTTTAAAACTGAAAGGATCCACAACTCTTGAATACGGACTGGCCTCCTCATTACTGCATTTTTGCTTATCCCATGAATTCGTAGACAGAGTTGTGATTGGCGTCAACGGGCCAAGACAGTTGCAAGAAAATTTGCTGGGATTAAAGAACGCAATTTCTGATAATTTTGATTGGAAGGATTTTTCGGTAGTTGATGAATCGATACTTTTACCCTACCTCTGGCCACCTAATCGTTGAAGATGAGTACGCCTTATAAAATCGATCTCCAAGGAAAAAACGTAGTTGTTACTGGCGGCTACGGGCATCTTGGGAGAGGTATTGTTGACTCTCTGATATTACATGGAGCAAACGTGATGGTTTTTGGTCGGGACAAAAGCAAATTTGAAATGGCATTTGGCGGCCGAAGTGCAAAATTTTTGACTTGTGATCTGGCTGAAGCGGCCAGTATTCAATTAGCCATGGATAGCGCGGTTAGCGAGATGGGCAATATCGACGTCCTTATCAACAATGGATTTTTTTTGGCGGGCCAATCTCCTGAAACAATGAGTGATGAGGATTGGACAACAGGAATCGATGGAACTTTAAGCAGCGTTTTCAGATGCATTAGAGCTGTAATTCCGCACATGGTTCGCCAAAAAAGAGGAACTATTATCAACGTTGCCTCAATGTATGGACTCGTCGCCCCCGATTTCGGAATCTATGAAAACGACCCTTTGCAGTTGAACCCACCACACTACGGGGCTGCCAAAGCTGGCGTTTTGCAACTCACCAGGTATTATGCAAGTTATCTGGGTCGGAAGGGTATCACCGTTAATTGTGTGACCCCGGGACCGTTTCCTTCTTTCCAAAAAGAACGCAGTGCCGATTTCATAGAAAAACTTAGAGCGAAGACAATGCTGGGAAGAACTGGAAATCCTGAAGACATTGGGGGGGTGTTTGTTTTCCTTGCATCGGATGCCGCGAACTATATTACTGCACAAAATTTCGTAGTTGATGGTGGCTGGACGGGACAATGATTTGAAGATTGGTGCCATCATACAGGCAAGAATTGGCTCAGCGCGACTCCCTGAGAAAGTCTTGATGCCACTGCCTTATCCTTATGGCAAACCCTTGTTGGGGTGGGTAATTGATTCGCTTCATGGCTCAAAAAAAATAAACAGGATAGTTGTTGCCACATCCGAAAAGGCAGATGACGATGCTATTGAAAAATTCTGCGAGCAGAAAAATATTTCGTGCCTGCGCGGTAGCGAGGATGACGTCTTACGTAGATTCCTTGATGTCATTGCTCGATTTAACTTTGACATAATTATAAGAGTAACCGGCGACAATCCAATCATTGACGCAGGTATATTAGACTCAGTGATAGAATTTCACATACGGTCTGAGAATGAATACACAGTAACACAAGGCTTGCCAACTGGAATGAACATTGAAGTGGTGTCGACGATCGCATTGCGTTCAATTTCTAACTTGGATTTAACGGCCCAGGAAAGAGAACACGTAACGCTTTTTTTTGCACATTCAAACTCTATCAAGAAAGCCATCGTACCATTTGATCTCGGCTCAAGATTGAAAAACTTAAGGCTAACGATCGATTATCCTTCTGATCTCGCTTTGATGTCGCTGATTTTGGCATTCGCGTCCGAAGTAAATAAACCCGGTTTAGCGTTTATAGAGAATCTGCTTAAATCCCACAAATGGATTTTTGACATCAACTCGACCAATTTTCAGAGAGTTAGTTTCCCTACTGCTGAAGCAGAAATTCAGGCTGCAATATCTTCTCTCGAACAAAATGCAATGTACCACGCAGCCAACGTTCTTAAAAAGCATGGCTAGATCGCTTTACATCCGCGCCGATGGTAATCCTGAGATAGGCATGGGACATATTAGCCGATGTATCGCATTGGCAAATATGCTTAAGGGAGAGTTCGTTCCTCTGTTTTACATGAAGGAGAGTGTTGCTGTAAAGCTCGTGCAATCTTCCGGTTTTAATGTAGTACTTTTGGAAACAGAAGTGGAATTTATTGCGACGTTAAAAGGGAGGGAAGTTGTAGTGCTCGATGGGTATCACTTCCATTCGTCATATCAAGTTGAAATACGCAACCGAGGATCCTTGTTGATATGTATTGATGATCTACACAACGGAAAATTCGAAGCGGATATTATTATCAATCATTCGCCAGGAGCATCGGTACGGGATTATGAGACGGCTTCACATTCAAAACTATTACTCGGCCTGGACTTTGCACTCTTAAGACCTGCATTTTTAGAAAATGCTATTAGCAAGCGTCCCGTCGTCCCAGTTGATTGCATTTTAATCTGCTTTGGAGGGTCCGATCAAATGAATCTCACTACGTCTATCGTGAAAGTAGTTTTGAAATACGCTTCGATGCTGAAGAAAATACTTATTGTTACGGGTGCGGCGTTTGCGCATACAGCTAGTCTTGAAAGCGAAATTGGCAAGGTTGAAACTGTCAAGCATTTTCACAATGTTTCTGAGCAGACAATGATTGAAATAATGCAAGAAGCTCAGGCGGCTATAGTACAGTCGAGTGGTATCTTGATTGAAAGCATTGCGATGAAGTTAATTAATATAGCAGGCTACTACGTCAACAATCAGATTGAAACATACAACGGCTTTGTTAAATTGAATTCAATTATCGGTGTGGATAATTTTGATTTGCTTAAAGTTGATAAGGCGTTGTCAGACGTTCTCATAGAGCAGAAATGGTCTGTTAAATTTGATTTAATTGACGGACAATCCGGGCGTCGTACGTGCGGGGCCATATTATCATCATACATTTCGCGTTATATGGAAATACGGCGCGCGACGTTAGATGATTCATCGCAGTATTTCGAATGGGCTAATGATCCTGATGTACGAAAAAATTCAATAGGAACCGAAAAGATTGAGTGGCTAACCCATACAGGATGGTTTGAGACTAGAGTTCAAAGTGAAAAGAGCCAATTATTTGTCTCCTCCTGTGATCACGAAATGATCGGTCAGGTGCGGTTTGAAAGGGAGGATGAAAAATGGATAATTGGTTTTTCAATTGATAAAAAATTCAGAGGGTTAAAATTAGGCACGCAGCTTGTTAAAAAAGCCATTACTATGTTGCGAAAATATTCGTCGCTTCCGATTTGTGCGACAATTAGGGATGCAAATATTTCTTCCCTAAGGATTTTTGAAATTCTTAGATTCTCAAAGTCTCACAGCGAGCAAGGTTACACATACTACATTTTAAATTAGGGAGACATGAGAACTGATTTTAACATTGGTCCAATCGCAATTAGTGGTAACAGTAAGCCGTTTGTAATAGCGGAAATGTCAGGAAATCATAATCAATCAATTGAGCGCGCATTTGCTATTGTCGATGCTGCTGCAGATTCCGGTGCCCATGCAATTAAGTTGCAAACCTACACACCTGACACAATGACTATTAAGGGAAATAATGCTGACTTTTTAATATCCGAAAGTGATTCGTTATGGAGTGGTCGAAACCTTTACGACTTGTATAGCGAGGCTTATACGCCTTGGGAATGGCATGCACCGATTTTTGATCATGCCAGGAAGCGCGGAATTATAGCATTTAGTAGTCCATTCGATGAGACGGCAGTTGACTTTCTTGAGTCATTAGATGTGCCCGCATACAAAATAGCCTCTTTCGAAAACACCGATTGGCCATTGTTAAAAAAGGTTGCATCGACGGGAAAACCCGTAATCATGTCTACAGGAGTCGCTACGATCTCTGACATTGATGGTGCCGTAAGAACATTGCGTGAAAATGGCTGCAAAGATCTCGTCCTTCTTAAATGCACTAGTACCTATCCCGCCACTCCTGAAAATACGCACCTGAATACGATTCCTCATTTGGCAAACCTATTTCAATGTCACGTAGGACTTTCAGATCATACCAAAGGAATAGGTTCTTCCATTGCAGCAGTCGCGCTTGGTGCGCGAGTAATTGAAAAGCATTTCACTTTGCGACGTTCGGATGGAGGGGTTGATAGTGCATTTTCAATCGAACCTGATGAACTAAAGGCGCTGGTAGAGGAGAGCGAGCGCGCGTTTCTGGCAATGGGTGAAATTTCTTACGGTGTCCAAAAGGTTGAACAGAAGAGCCTGCAGTTTAAGCGATCAATGTATGCAGTTAAAAACATTGAGGCGGGCGAGAAATTCAGTAAGGAAAATGTTCGAGTTATACGACCAGGGAACGGAATGAAACCTATGTTTTACGATATTATCCTTGGAAGGCAAGCGAGTAAACCTTTGAAGGCTGGAACTCCGCTAACTTGGGACAACATATGACTATAAAGTCCCTCTAAAATATTCGTCCATTTACGATTTCCTCCAGAAATAAGAGTAAAATACTGATTACTAGTAGTTTACCACCTGTTGAGTAAAAATTTTACTCACATCCTTCTATTTCATACATTTGCCGAATGCTTGACTCCCTCATAACATCTAAAACCCGGGTGAAGATGTTAATAAAGTTTTTCATCAATAGTGATTCGAAGGCTTATTTAAGGGGAATGGCCGATGAGTTTGGTGAATCTACAAATTCGATTCGGCATGAACTAAACAAGCTATCACGGGCTGGATTTCTTGTCTCGTGTGAAGAAGGCAGAACTATCATGTACCGGGCCAACATTCAACACCCGTTTTATAACGAAATTCGCGCTATTGTGCACAAGTACCTTGGAATTGATAAAATTATCGGCAACGTGCTATCTCAGTTAGGTTATGTACAAATGGCGTTCATTACCGGAGATTATGCGACAGGTAAAGATTCCGGTACTATTGATTTAACAATAGTGGGGGCTGTCAATGTCAGTTATCTCGACAAGCTAACGGAGAAGGTAATGAAACTAATAAGTCGAAATATTAAGCCATGCGTGATTTCTGCAGAAGAGTTCGAGAGTCGACGTGCGGATTTCCAAACGTCACTTTTGATTTGGGGTTCATTTGAAAATAGTCCAATTGACAACCGGACTATTGATTCTTTAGATATGAAAAATTAATCACCGATGAACTCGACACTGATAACACCTTCAAAAGGTTGGAAATTTGTTAATCTAGCGGAGTTATGGCACTACCGAGACTTGTTGTATTTTTTGACAATACGCGGAATTAAAGGCAAATACGCTCAAAGTATTCTTGGCGTGGGGTGGGCAATAATCCAACCGTTGGCAACAACAATAACTTTTACGATCGTTTTTGGTAGAATAGCTAAAGTTAGTTCTGACGGAATTCCCTATTCTCTTTTTAGTTATTTAGGCTTATGGCCATGGATTTACTTTTCCAGCACGTTGACTGAATCTTCTAATAGTCTCGTGAGCAATGCTAGTATGATCACCAAAGTGTATTTCCCAAGACTTGTACTGCCACTATCCTCAGTATTATCAAAGTTGCTAGACTTCGTTTTAGGGTTTGCAGTATTAATTGCCTTTTTAATATACTATAAAATAGTGCCGGGAATTGGGGCACTTTATACTCCCTTTTTCATGATTCAGTTATTGTTCACATCTCTTGGACTTGGATTAATACTTTCTGCCATGGCAGTTCAATATCGCGACATTCGGTACGCCATGACATTCCTTGTTCAATTGTTGATGTATGCAGCGCCAGTTGTATACAGTACCACAGCAATTCCAGGCCGTTATCAGTTTTGGTATAGTCTTAACCCTATGGTTGGCGTCATTGAAGGATTTCGAGCTGGTTTTCTTGGCAAACCCATCCCATGGGAATGGGTTCTGCCGGGTTCTTTTGTTTCTATAATTTTGTTCGGTTTCGGGCTGATGTATTTTAGGAAAATGGAACGCCTATTTGCTGATGTCGCCTAAGTTAAGATCAATTGAGATGGATAATTCAGTGATTAAAGTGGAAAACTTATCAAAACGTTATAGAATTGGTCTGAAAGAGACCAAGGCAAAAACGCTTACTAGGCAAGTTCTCGACACTATTCAAACACCGCTCCGAAATTTTAAAAGACTGACAAGTCTTGGTAGCTTCGATAAGGATGATGCATCCATTTACTGGGCGCTAAAAGATATAAATTTTCAAGTTAATAGGGGAGAGGTACTGGGAGTGATAGGTCGAAATGGCGCCGGTAAAAGTACTCTTTTAAAAATTCTTTCACGAATTACTGACCCAACCGCAGGTTCCGCATTGTTGGCGGGCCGGGTGTCTTCACTATTAGAAGTGGGCACTGGATTCCATCCGGAATTAACAGGTAGAGAAAATGTCTATATGAACGCCACGATCCTTGGAATGCGTCGCAGAGAAGTGGATAGAAAATTTGATGAAATCGTTGACTTTGCTGGCGTCGAAAAATTTATCGATACACCAGTCAAATTTTACTCTTCTGGAATGAAGGTTAGGCTCGGCTTTGCGGTCGCCGCCAACCTAGATCCGGAAATACTCATTATTGATGAGGTGCTGGCTGTGGGTGATGTACAATTCCAGCAAAAGTGTATGGGCAAAATGGACGAAGTTGCCCGCCAACAAGGTCGAACCATCCTCTTTGTGAGTCACAGTATTCCGGCTATTAAGACCTTATGCACGAAGGGATTGTTGCTCGAGGCAGGAAGGCTCAGTTTTTTTGGACCCGTATCAGAAACGGTAAATAGATATTTCAAAACTGATGATAGAGCAACAGGCGCGTTTCAACCAGGTAAATTTAGTAGCGGAGAAAGAGTTGTTGTCAAAAGTGTTTCCATAGAAAACCAGCATGGTATCATGACGGAGACTTTCCATATAGGCGATGATCTCAAAGTGAATGTATGCTTGCACTCAGAGGAGGAATTTGAGTCACCCAACATTGGGATAGTTATAAAGTCTGATGTCAGTGCAGTGAGCGTTGCCAACACAATGTTTGATGGGACGCGGACGAGGAGGTTTATCAAAGGGGAAAACTTTCTATCATGCACTTTCAGGGGACTTCCTTTGCTACCGCAAGAATATAATTTATCTATTATAATCAGAGATAGTTCGGCTAAGACGCCATTGACTACTAGCAAGGAAATTGGATATTTTGTGATAGCAACTCGAATGAGAGACATCGGCATATTCAGCCCGATGGCGGATTTAATTGCTGCAGACTCTGTGAGCCCATTTATTCCTTACGCCTGGGACTTCGGCAATGGCGATGTTCAGTCTTTTAACCTGCTAGACAAGGTGAAAGGGCATAACTTTAACCATCACCTTAAAAAGATTTAATGAAAAAGATAGATTTGATTCCAAGAATTCAGGAGTTGTACAGCAAGGGACAAAATATACTGGAGTTTCTTAAAAATGAAAGTGGTTCTGCGCTGAATTCCATTGAAGATATCCTTATAAGCTATGATTTCCAGGCAGGGAGTTACATTAAGCATGCGCTTGATAATCCTTTGTATATTGACAAGTACTCCACGGCTATTGCAGCAGTCTTGAACCAATTAGGTGACTTGAACACTGTGATGGAAATTGGTGTAGGTGAAGCAACGACTCTTGCTAATGTATCACCAAAACTTGCAAACCGAGATTTGAGTTATTTTGGATTTGACATTTCTTGGAGTAGAATATATGTTGGCAAAGATTACTCTTTACAAAGAAATTTGTCGATTAACCTTTTTGTTGCTGATTTATTTAAAATTCCTTTGCCGGACAATTCTATCGACGTAGTCTATACATCCCATTCGATTGAACCGAATGGCGGCAGGGAGTCAGAGGCATTGCTGGAATTATACCGAGTAGCAAGGAAGTTCGTTGTTTTGCTTGAGCCGACAAATGAGTTCGCTGATGAGGAGGGCAAAGCAAGGATGAAGAAAAATGGATACGTGCACAATTTAAAGGGGCAAATTGAAAATCTTGGCTATAAATTAATTGATTATAGACCATTTGACGTAATAGTTAATCCATTAAATCCTACTGGCCTATATGTGATTCAGAAAAGCGCGCAGGATAATGGACATGCTATTCCTGGCATTCATAGTTTTTGCTGCCCTATTTCGAAAGGCGATTTAATTGAATACGCCGATCATTTTTTTTGTGCCTATTCATTATTGTCCTACCCGAAGATATTGGGAATTCCTTGTTTAACTCCTTCGAACGCGATCCTTACGGCAAAACATCATTAACAAATGGTCACCTGCATAATGCCAACGAGGTCAATTAAAGAAATATGGTATCCCGTCTGCTTGTCCATCGTAAGATACTTCAGACGTTTTGTCGCGTATTTAATTATATATATGTTTTCACCAAGTGTAAATAGCTGGCATAACTTCCTTGTTTCCGCGGATCTTTTGAATATACAACTTCCCATTATCCGTGATCCCGAATATGAACGTCCGATTAGACTCAACCAAACTGGTGAGAGCACCCGCATTCTCTCCACTAATCCGTTAAAGCTAATTCTATTGCAGTGGCTACATGCAAATCGGGTGACTTCGGTGCGCGTTCTCAAATTTGCAAAGAATAGCTTTCTGTACATAGGTCCTATGTTGTTGAAAATAGTGTAACCGAAGCACGACCAATGAAAGTGTATTTCTTTGAGCCATACGCCTTGGCGGTTCCCCATTTTGAAACCGGGTTGGAATTAATTCAACTACACCTAGACAAAGGTGATGAAGTGCACTTCTTTTATTGCAATGCCGGTTTGAACTCATGTGAAGCAAATTATCAGCATTCCTTAATGGTGTGTTTCCAATGTATATCTCGAAGAAACAATGGCTTGAAAGCGCTTAAAGGATTTGAAAAAATCCAGCAACATAACTTTGCAGAACTTTCCGCTGAAGAAAGCAGATTCATCTCTAACTGGGATAAAGTTTTTCAAAGTATTGAGGAGATCAAGAACTATCAGTACGAAGGGGTAGACATTGGTATGGGTGTTGCATCTTCATATATTTCTTATGTACGGAATCCAAATCCTTCGACGCAGGATAAAAATCAAATAATTGCACGGCTGTTCAAAGCATCCTTCAAAGTGTACTTTTCTTTTAGGAGGATCTTGAATGATGGAAATCCAGATTTGGTTTACTTGTTCAACGGCCGTTTTTCGAGTATTAGGCCAGTTGTTCGACTTTGTCAAAGTAAGCAGATCGAGTTCCGAATACACGAAAGGGGCTCAAATAAAATGCGGTACCAGGTGTCTCGCAATCACTTGCCTCATGATTTTCGATCTTTTCAAAATTTAGTTGAACAGTTTTGGATTGAATGTGCAGCGCAGGATAGGGTTAAGATCGCAGATAATTTTTTCAATGAGCGCAAAGCGGGTATGGAGCAAGCGTGGCATTCCTTCACAGCTTCCCAAAAAATTGGACAGTTACCTGCAGACTGGAATCCCGAAGTTAGAAACATTGTGATTTTTAATTCTTCTGAAGATGAATTTGCTGCGATAGGTGACACGTTCAAGATTAATTTATTTGATAATCAACTTGAAGGTATAAAATTTATCAGTTCGCAAATTAGTGATCAAAGTAATGTAAAGGTTTACGTTAGGATGCATCCTAATTTGAGAAATGTAACGAACACATCGGTTACGGATATTTACCAACTTGCATCGGAAAGCTTAAAAATAATTGCGCCCGAATCTGAAGTTAGCTCTTACCAACTGATTGATTCGGCGGATGCAGTTATAACTTTCGGATCAACCGTTGGAATCGAGGCTTCTTATTGGGGTAAGCCTTCGATTCTAATTGGCGATGCATTCTACAAAGATTTGCATTCCACCTATAATCCCGACACGAGGGAAGAACTGATCAGATTACTTTTTTCAGTTACGGAACCTAGGGATCGACTAGGCGCATATAAATACGGTTTCTACGTAAGTAGTTATGGAATAGAGTTCAAATATTACGAAGCTGGCGGACTCTTTGACGGTAAATTTAAAGGCAAAAAAATCGTTGCTGCACCGTGGATTTCAAAACATCTAAAAAAGCGCCCTTTCCGTCAGCTGCTGGATATCACAAGTAGAATTCATGCGCAAAGATTTTAAATTTGTATTTGTAAGTCATGGGAATTCAAACCATGGTGCTGAACTTTGCCTGGTGGAAACGGTAAAATCTTTGACGATGCAAGGCTTTATCAACATCTATGTGCTGCTTAGCCCTGGCGGGAATTACCTGGAAAACCTGTTGCTCGAAAGTGGCGCTAAGATCGAACACATAAATGAAAACCCTCGATGGGTGTACAAGAGGCTTAACTTTCGTCAAAAGATATCTTGGGTAAAGAGGTCAATAAGCAGCTTCATCCAGTTCTTTAAAATTTTCAGTAAACTCAGGCCGGAATACGTTATAACAAATTCCATCGTTTGTAATCCTGCGTCGGCCCTTGCTGCAAAACTTCGCGGCGCCACTCATGCGTGGTATATCCATGAACTTGGTGATTTGGACCATAATTATGAGTACTATTTGGGTAAGAAGCTAACCTGGGCAATCGTGAAGTTGCTTTCTGATAAAGTCATTTTGAATTCTTATTTCACACTGCGCCATTTTACTAACGAGCCTATTCAAGATCGCAATAAGTTTAAGGTTATATACTACGGAGTCCCCATTGAAAGATTTGAAGATGAATCTGACGGTTTTAAACAAGCCTGCTTGAAAAAATGGGACCAACTGGATACTTGGAACATTCTGGTTTCCGGCAGAACTGTTGAGGGCAAAGGCCAAGAAGACATCATTCATGCCCTCGGTATTTTGAAGCGCCATGATTCTAACGCAAGGTTCAAGCTAACCATATTAGGAATGGTGCCCGGAACTTATTACAGTAAGCTTGTAGAACTTGTTGAGCATTACGCCCTTGGTGATTGTGTTTCGATATTTCCGTTTTCTGAGCATCCCGGTAGCTACTATCGAGATGCGCACATCGGCGTTACAACTTCAAGACATGAAGCGTTTGGGAGAATAACAGTGGAGTATATGAAAAGCAATATGGCTGTTGTGGGAGCAAACGCTGGGGGCACGACGGAGATCCTCGAACCAAATGTTGACGGCTACCTCTACACATTAGGTAACAATTCCGAATTCGCAATGATACTATTAGCAATTATGGCTGACTCAGAAAAGGCTCGAAAGATGGCGGCCGCGGCGCAGGCAAATTCTGAAATTCGGTTCAACTTAGCCATTCATGGTTCTCGAATCGCGGAATTTCTGATTACTCATCGACCAAAGGCGAATTATTTAGATATAAGACATGAAAATTCGTAATTCCTGGACTTTATTTCTGTCTCTTATAAAAGAACAAGAGCTTATGACCAACTAACATTTTATGATCGACAGAATTCAACGAAAAATTGTCCGGACATTTCAAAAGCTAGTGGCATACAGCGGTTATTGTCCGATTTGCGAAACGCAGGTGTCCTTTGTAAAAAGAGGAAGTTGGCTCCGCGATAATCTTTTCTGCTCAAAGTGTAGTTCCATCCCCCGGTATCGAGCGCTAATTGATACCATCAAAAGGTTCTATCCTGAATTTGCTGATCTAATTGTGCATGAATCATCACCAAATCGTGGAGGTTCTTCGGTTTATCTGCGCAAACGGTGTAAGAACTATTCCGCTTCACAATATTTTGACGATGTGCCGCGTGGGCAGTACAAAGATGGCATTCGGTCAGAGGATCTCTCCTCAATGACCTTCGAGGATAATTCAATAGATTTAATTATTAGTCAGGATGTTTTTGAACATGTTATAGAACCCTACAACGCATTTAAAGAAATTGCACGCGTGTTAAAACCTGGCGGTGCACACATATTCTCGATGCCTTGGTATGCTCACTTGAAAAAAACGATCACGCGGGCGCGCATTGAGGATGGAAAGATTGTTCATTTAGAAGAACCGGTATATCATGGCAATCCCATCAACCGTGAAAAAGGGGTCTCTGGTAACATTTGACTGGGGACAAGACTTTATTGACATTATTTACAAATCTAGCGGAATGAGCACCATTGTGTATTTGCAAAAGGATAAACGAAAGGGCCTTGACGGAGATTTTTTAGAAATATTCATAAGCAGAAAGAGTGGCTGACATTGCAAAATGGGCATGAATGTTTCATCAACCTGTTAAACCATTGACCACCATAAAAATTATCTCCATGAATCAGATGCGTCCGATCGCCATTTACCTTCCTCAATTTCATCCCATTCGTGAAAATGATGAATGGTGGGGTAAAGGCTTTACCGAATGGCGGAACGTCATTAAAGGTAAGCCAAGATTTAAAGGGCATTATCAGCCGCAGTTACCTGCAGATTTAGGCTATTATGATTTAAGATTACCAGAAACACGTCAGGCACAAGCCGACTTAGCGAAACAGTATGGCATACATGGATTCTGTTATTACCATTATTGGTTTAACGGAAAGCGAATTCTTGAGAGGCCGTTCCAGGAAGTGTTTGAGTCCGGATCACCAGATTTTCCTTTTATGCTTTGCTGGGCCAATGAAAATTGGACACGAATCTGGGATGGTGGAGAAAATTCGGTGCTCCTGAAACAAGATTATAGCTTTGAGGATGACGCAAAGCATATTAACGCCCTGATTCCTTATTTTAAGGATAAGCGATACATAAAGGTGAATGGGAAGCCGGTATTTGCTATTTACAAAGACGCGCTCTTTCCAAACATTAACAGGACGATTGAAATATTCAAAGAGGAGTGTGCCAAGCATGGCCTTGAGCTCTATATCTGTAAATTCGAGCGCGATATTGACAGCGCTGCTGGTGATCCTATTGACCTGGGATTTGACGCCTCAATAGAATTTCAGCCACTTTCCAAGTCTCGTCGGGAATTCATAGATATTGAACAGAAGAAATTTTCTAACAGGTATCTCAGAATTTCGAAATACGTAACCTTTATAAAGAAAAGGTTATTAAGACAAAACATTGAAGTGGATAAGATTACCGATCTTGAAAAATTCGTTGAATATGACATTCAGCGCCCTCGCCCTCCGTACAAGATATTTCCGGGGGTGTCTCCGAGCTGGGACAATTCATCCAGACGTCCAGGAAAACGTGCTAATATTTTCATCAACAGTTCGCCCAAGGTATTTCAGAAGTGGGTTAGAAATAAAGTGTCGAAATTCCCTTCTTACAGCAAAGAGGAAAATTTTCTTTTTGTAAATGCATGGAATGAATGGGCTGAAGGAAATCACCTTGAGCCGTGCGAGAGATATGGGCATCAATACCTTCAGGCGCTGAAGGATGGCATTATCGAAGGCAGCAGCGACAGATCAGGGCTAACACCTTGAACCCGAATGGAATTGGTTTGAGCTTGGCTACAAATCGTGGGAAATTAGAATCGATGGATAACAGCAAAGTATATTGCATAGTCGTTACGTACAACGGGATGAAATGGATTGATCGTTGTCTCGGCAGTTTACGCCGGTCGAATATTCGGTTGGAGACCGTAGTGATCGACAATGGTTCTATCGATGGCACAATTCAGAGGTTAGAACAATTTTATGGCGAAATCAAAGTTGTAAAAAACGCGAGCAATTTGGGTTTCGGCGCCGCGAATAACATTGGGATCAGAATTGCGTTGGCGGATGATGCTGAATTTGTGTTTCTTTTAAACCAGGATGCATGGATTGAGCCAGACACGTTGACGAAGCTGGTGAGTGCTGCACGTGAAAGTCCAGAATTCGGCATAGTGAGTCCGATACACTTGCGAGGAGATGCACGCAATCTGGATCGACAGTTTTCAATGTATATAAGTCCTCCCTACAGCGATTTTTTTAACGATTTATATTGCTCTTCACTTGCAAAGATTTACCCGTGTGGTTTCATCAATGCAGCGGCATGGCTGCTTTCACGGCGATGTATTGAGATAGTGGGACTCTTTGAACCTTTGTTCTTTATCTACGGCGAGGATTCAAACTATGTGCAACGATTAAAGTTTCACAAACTGTTGATGGGGCTTGTGCCTGCTGCAAAAATTGTTCATGACCGTGCTGAGCGGAAAGGAAGCAAGAACAAAATAGGCAGTGAGCTTGAAGTAAGTACTTTTTTATATGTAAAGCTGATGAACATTAAAGGTTCGTTGATGAGTAACATAGCACAATCCTTTAAGGTATTTGTAAAATTCGGTTTCAATGCACGCACGATTCGCAACTTCGCTCTTGCACTTGTAAAAATTCCCAGTATGCGTGCGCGCGTCAATATGCATCGTAAGCATTCTTATCTTCTAGAACGACCAAATGGATATTCACACTGAATTCTAACTGACATTGGCGCTTGTGCATTATCCCTTGATTTCAATTATTGTTCCCGTCTATAACCGGGCGGAGATTCTTGGAGAAACTATCGAAAGTATTCTGCATCAAGGATTCCATAATTGGGAGTTGATATTGGTCGACGACCATTCAACCGACGGATCCCATGATGTACTAAATAAATTTGCCAGGAGTGACACGCGCATATCATGGCAATCAAGACCGGAAAATATTTTAAAAGGCGCAAATGGATGCCGAAACTATGGACTTATTTTGGCAAAAGGAGAATACATAAAGTGGGTAGATTCGGATGATCTTTTAGATGCTCATGCGCTTGAAATCCAATTGAAAGTGATGGACTCTAACAAACAACTAAAAGTCTGTTTCGGTCCTGGCATTTTTTTTAATGACGTGACCAAGCAACTAGCCGAAGGGTGGTCCCGAAATGTGTACTCTGACTCTATTCTCTGGGACTATGTGAGAAATAATGTACGCTGGCCAATCGGAGGCCCTCTTTGGCGAAAGGATTTTTTCGAAATTCCACCTTTTGAAGAAAATCTCAGAAATTCTCAGGAGTGGCTGATGCATGGACTTCAATTGTTGCGGTTGGCGCCAAATCAATATAAAACAATCGACGATAATATTTATTTGATTAGGCGTGGGAATGTGAGAATGAGTTCACGCAGGAATTCCACGTACTTTTATAATCAAGCAAAGGCAAGATACCTTTTGTTTAAAGATTCTTTGAATAAACAGGCGCCAACAAAAGTAAGATTCGAGTTAATTAAGCAGATGGGAATTTTTTGGTATCATGCAATTGCTGGAATTGTACCCAGGGTGAACTCCAAGGGAAAATAAAAATCGATCATCAAATAAACAATGGATAAATTTATTTCTGTTTTTGACACATCAATATCCTCTTTGAACGTTGGAGACAGCATTATCATGGATGCTGTTAATCGCGAAATCGACAACGTCTTCGGAGCTTATCAGCACATACGTATCCCATCTCATGAGAAGATCGGCCTCACTAGCCTGTCAATAATTAGAAAATCGAAAACGTCAATTGTCGGAGGATCAAATATCCTTGCTTCCTACATGAACCGCTACAAGCAATGGATGTTGTCGCCTTTGGATGCATACTTCATTAAACAGAAGGTTATTTTGCTGGGTGTTGGTTGGAGGGACTATCAAGGATCTACTAATTTCTACACGCGAGCCCTTCTGAAAAGAATTCTCGATAGGGGCGGTCTTCACTCGGTAAGAGATTCTTACACGCAACAAAAGCTAAATGATATTGGAATACTTAATGTGGTTAATACTGGTTGTCCCACAATGTGGGAACTGACCGTGGAACATTGTAATCAGATTTCAACAAAAAAGGCAGCGAATGTTATTTTTACTTTAACTGACTATAACCGCAGCTTTGACCGTGATACGAAGATGATTGAAGTGTTAAAAGCCAATTACGAGAGATTATTCTTTTGGGTTCAGGGGGGTAAGGATCGTGCATATTTTGCCACGTTGGGAAAGATTGCGGAGGGAATTACAGTCATACCGCCAAACTTACGGGAGTACAACAACGCCCTTGAATCGCTGAATGTTGATTATATAGGGACCCGTCTTCATGCTGGCATAAGAGCGCTGCAAAAGGGTAAAAGAACAATTATCATTGGGATTGACAACAGGGCGGAGGAGAAAAGGAAAGATTTTGGTCTACCCGTTCTCGACCGGACGAAGATTGAAGAGCTAGACAGTCTGCTTAACACGGCGTTCAAAACAACAATACGACTGCCTGGAGAAAACATCAGCAAATGGAAGGCACAGTTCAGGCCATGAGGGTTGTAAGGATTATCAATTCACTTGACTTTGGCGGGATAGAACGTGTATTCGAGATTACTGCGCAGTACTATCAGGGAAGTAAAAACAATTTGATATTCATTTCGATCGGCGCGGGAGGTGCGGCGGAAAAATTCATATCATCCCTCGGTTATCGGGTGATCGTTATCAATAGGCGGACTCGAATTCCGAATATGGCAATCATTTGGAAACTGTGCTTAAGCCTGAAAAAGGAGAAGCCAGATATTGTCCACACATGTGGCGCCGAAGGAAACTTCCATGGACTTCTTGCTGCGTGGATTGTAAATGTGCCTGTAAGGATTGGAGAGGAGATTGGAATGCCGTCCCATAGTAATGTTGCCAAAAAGATATTTGGATTTATTTATGGAAGGTCCTCTGTGATCATCGCAGTTGCAAACTCTGTTGGAGAATATCTCATTAAAAATAGGGAAGTTAAACCGGAGAAACTGAGGGTAGTTTACAACCCTGTAGACGTTGCTAGATTCATAGATGTAAAGCATATCATTACTGATGACTTCATCATTTTAACTGTTTGTCGTCTTCATCCAATTAAAAATATCAAAGCCTTAGTTAGGGTTTTTATCAGGCTAGCATCAAAGTATCCTAAAATAAAATTGTGGCTGGTTGGAGATGGAGAGGAGCGCCCCGCGTTGGAAAAATTGGTAAATGACCATGCACTTGGCTCCAGAGCACGATTTTGGGGATACCAAAAGGAGCCAGCTACTTTTTTAGCAAAGGCGAGCGTTTTTGTACTGCCGTCATTTTCTGAAGGACATCCTGTTAGCATGATTGAAGCAATGATTGCAGGCGTTCCAGTTGTCGCGACAAATGTCGGCGGCGCACCAGAAATCATTGTCAATGATGCGAATGGTTGGCTTATCAATCCCCTTGATGACGACGATATTCATAAAAGACTTGAACAAGTAATCCATCTGCCACTTCCTGAAAAAGTGGTTATTACCACCAATGCCCGTAGGCTTGTGGTCGATTCATTTTCAGCTGAAAGTTACCTCGGGAAACTCGATCAACTGTATAAGAGCTTGCTTAAATGAAAAAAGTAAAGGTCCTGCACGTTCTTGAAACTGTTGGCTCAGGTGGGGTAGAGCAACGTAGATTTCTAATGGCTAAATACCTGGACCGAAATTATTATGAACAAAAAGTGATATGCACTCAAACCAAGGGGCCGCTAGCAGACGAAATGAGAAAATTGGGTACCGAAGTGATTGCCATCGGAAAATTTCCTTCGCTTCTTAGCTTTGGACACTATCTAAAAGTCCTGAAAATTATAAAGAGTTTTAAGCCTCAGATTATTCATGGTGCAGTGTTCGAGGGTGTAACAATGGCTGCGATTGCAGGGGCAATTGGAAAGGTGCCGATCGTTATCACGGAGGAAACTTCAGACCCTCAAAATCGAAGTTGGAGAGGACACTTTCTTGCAAAAATTCTGACAAATGTTGCCGATTACGTCGTCGGGATCTCTCCTTCTGTTACCAACTACCTAAAAAGTAATGGTGTGCCGACACGAAAAATTCGTCTCATCAACAATGGCGTAGCTGTACCATCATTAATTGAAGAAAAGGATACAGGTTTGCTTAGGGAGCAACTTGGTCTCAAGAGCGAGGATTTTGTAATAGGAAGCGTTGGAAGACTTAGAAACTTTCATAAACGGTTTAGTGATCTTATCGAAGCCGTGGCAATGTTAAAAAACGAGATCCCATTGAAACTGTTAATCATTGGCGATGGTCCTGATAAACAGCTTTTACAAAATCTAGCTGCGGAAAGGGGCGTTTCTGACAAAGTTATTTTTGCCGGATTTCAATTTAACACTGCCCCTTTTTATGCCTGCATGAACGTGTTTGCCCTGGCATCCCATATGGAGGGATTTGGCTTGGTCGTGGTGGAAGCCATGCTGTCAAATTTGCCCGTAATTGCAACTCAAGTTGGTGGAATACCAGACGTTGTAGTCCCAAATAAAACGGGCTTTCTTGTGGATAGCCATTGCCCGCAATGTTTTGCGGACAAATTCAAAACACTGTACGTTGACCTAACGTTGCGTAAGACGATGGGAGTAGCGGGATACAAGCGGGCGAGCGAAGAATATACAGCTGACGTATACATCAAAAAAGTTGACGCACTTTATCGCGAGGCTGTGAATAAGAAGAATATAAAATTTGGTGACGATCTATAGGATATTGGCCTTATGAACTCAAAAAGAATACTGTTCATAACATGGGACAATCCCATGGTTACTTACATGGAAGGCCTCTTTGTTCCGATCTTTGCACGATTGTCTAGTCAATATGGGTACGAAGTTCATATTATTCAATTTTCGTGGATGTCGGAATCACGAGTCGAAGAGTTAGCGTTGTTGTGCCGTAAAAGTGGAATATCATATTTTCACCATATGATCCTTTTAAAGCCGCATGCGGCAATTGGAAAATATATAACGTTGTCAAGAGGTGCTGCTTTCATTTCGGACTACGTCAAAAAATTTAGTATTGACATCGCAATTGCCCGAAGTACAATGCCGGGAAAAATGACTTTAAAATTGCCGAAAGGCAATACACGTATAAAAGTAATATTTGATGCAGATGGCCTCCCAATCGAGGAGCGAGTAGATTTTGCAGGGCTTGAAATAAATAGTTGGAGATACAAACAATTGAAGAAGATCGAAAAGCAGATAATCACTCGTGCCGATGCTGTACTAGTTCGTACGTTCGCTGCAAGAGAAGTATTATTGTCGCAGTACGACGTGCCACCAAATAAGTTTTTTAAGGTTATAAATGGACGCGATCCGGAATTTTTCAAAAAAGATTTGAGCGCTAGATTGTCAGTTAGGAAAAAGCTAGGTATACCTGCTAATGCTCTGATCTTGACCTATTCCGGTTCGATCGGACCGCAATATGGTATCGAACAAATGCTTTACATTTATAGGGAGATTGCCGCGCGTCGTCCTAGCGTATATCTGCTGGTAATCACAAATAATCCGAAGTACTTCCAGGAATACACGGAGGAAGGTGATAAGAATATTATAATCATGTCAGTGCCCTTTGAAGAAGTACCACAATATTTGGCAACGACTGATGTCGCATTTGCCATCCGGAAAGACTCGTTTTCCATGAAGGGTGTTTCGCCAGTTAAATTGGCCGAGTACATATTGATGCAGATTCCTGTAATAGCGTCGAGTAGAATCGGTGACAGCGAGGTTTTGCTTGCCGGACAGAAATTTGTTTTTCTTCTGGAGAGTTATGAAGAAAAATTTTTGGACAAGGCAGTGTCCTGGATAGAAGACATATCGCAAAGTAAGGAGACCACTTCTGGTTTGCGAACCTTTGGCATTGAAAACTATGGATTGGCGGTAAGCGCGAGAACCTATCATGAAGCGATCCAATCAGTAGTATGAGAGTTATATTTTTCACGAAGTATACCAGGCAAGGTGCTAGTAGTAGATTAAGAACCTTCCTATATCTTGATTTTTTGAGAGAGGAAGGTATTTATTGTAAAGTGAGCCCGTTTTTCAATGATGCCTACTTACAAGAGGTATATAAATATAAACGGCATAATAAATGGTTATCCTTCCTTGCCTTAGTAAATCGCATCAAAGCCCTTGCGACCGTTCCACAATATGACCGCGTTGTCATAGAGAAAGAATTGTTTCCTTACTTCCCATCCATATTCGAATGGATCCTCAAGTTGATGGGTGTTCGCTACGTTGTGGATTATGACGATGCCATATGGCATAACTACGACTCGTCGCCAAATCACATTATCCGCTTTTTGTTGGGGCACAAGATACAAAGGGTAATGAGGTACTCTGGGACAGTGCTTTCAGGAAATGAATACCTGGCCGACATGGCAAAAAAATCCGGCGCTAAAAGAATCACATACCTTCCAACAGTAATCGATATAGAGCGCTATTCAGTCAAAAATTATAAGACAGATAAAAAGTTTACAATAGGTTGGATAGGCTCGCCCATTACACACAAATACCTCGCTGCGTTAAAACGCGTTTTTAAGGAATTGTCGGAAAAATATCACATTCGTATTAAACTGGTAGGCGCCAGTAACGGGATCAATCTGCCGGACCTGGAAGAATTGGTCCATTGGTCAGAGGAAATCGAGGTTCGCGAGATTCAAACATTTAACGTTGGGATAATGCCGCTGGAAGATAATATATGGGAACGTGGAAAATGTGGTTACAAGTTAATACAATATATGGGTTGCGGCGTGCCGGTCGTTGGCACGCCCTTGGGGGTTAACCGTCGCATAATTGTTGATGGCGTAAATGGTTTTGTGGCCAATACCGCGGCTGAATGGTATACTGCAATTGAAAAGTTAATCGTTGGCGGAATTGAATTAGAAAGAACGATGGGGACTGCTGGCCGGTTGTTTGTGGAACAACATTATTCACTGCAAGCGCATAGAAAAAGGTATCTTGAAGAAATAGAACGTACTGAATGACGATTGAATAAATGAGATTTCCTCAGTTTTTTTTACCTGCGATACTAGACCTTCCCATTATCATTTTCACTTTGGTAGCGGCACATGGTATTATAAATAGGGTTGTAAAAAAGCATGGACTTGGTGCGCAAAAGAGCCTGTTAATTAAACTTTATTACTATCATTTGCTCTTTTGCCTGATTTACGTTGCATACATATTCTTATTTGGTGGGGATGCAATTGGATATTGGCGGCCACCCGTTCGGTTTATTAGAGAAGGAGCGTCCCTATTTCTCTTACACGAGCCGGGTTCGAGTTTTATTCATTTCATTGTATATCCATTTTCGCAAATCTTGAAACTATCGCTTTGGGGTGGCACAATATTGTTTTCACTCTTCGGGTTCGGCGGTTTTTTATGTATTTATCTGACGATTAGAAGGAACTTAAAAGTTAATCCAACGCTATTTGGTTATAAGTTATTTCCATTAGTCCTTTTCCTTCCAAACATGCATTTTTGGTCTAGTGGTGTAGGGAAGGATACAATTATATTTTTCGCGTTGGCTTTGTTTATTTACGCGTTAACTAACGTGAGACAGAACATCGTCGGGCTGGTACTTAGTTTTTACCTGGCGTTCTTTATTAGACCTCATATTGCATTGGTAATGCTCATAGGAGCCGGTATGGCAGTACTGCTAAGTTCTCGAGGAATTTCAACATTTATGAGGTTGGGACTGATTGCTGCTTCTATTGTGATTTTTGTTCTGATCTCCGGCTCAGTATTTAACTTCATAGGGGTGGAGGAGGATAGTGTTGAGAGCTATGAAGACATCGCAAATCTCCGCTCGAAAAACCTTAGTCGTCAAAGTGTAGGGTCGTCAATTGAATTGTCAACCTACTCTGTGCCATTTAGAATTTTTACGTTTTTGTATCGGCCATTGTTTATTGATTCTGGGAACGCTCTGGGTTTGGTCGTATCGTTCGAAAATTTGCTTTACCTAATGCTCACATTTGCCATTTTGAAGTTCAAAACATTGAATGAACTATGGGTGATGCCCATGGTGCTTAAAGCTTGTTTCTTTATCGCCCTGGCTACCTCTTATTTTTTGTCCAGTTCGCTGAGCAATCTGGGAATTATCATTAGACAGAAAAATATGGTTATGTTCATGTTGTTGCTTGTCACTTTGTATGTTATTAGTCAGTTCCAATACAGGCAGCAGAAGATGAAGCAAAGACCTCGAAATGTTGTTGTTCCGCAAATTCCTGGGGCTAGCATCGTGAACACGCCGGGACAAAATTCATAATCTTACTTTAAGACCGGCGCATTATTCAGAGATTTCTCCATTTGAATTTACATGAAGTAGTGGACAAAAAGCAAATAGTTTATTTATCCGGCTTAGGCGGAATAAGAGCCATCGCTGCGTTAGCGGTGGTTATTTCTCATGTAAACATAAAGCTCGCTGAATTAGGTCTACCCAAAGGAAGGCCATTGGATGCAGCAAATTTTGGTGTTACAATTTTTTTTGCGTTAAGCGGCTTTTTAATCACATACTTGCTATTACTTGAAAAGGAAACAACGTTAGATATAAGTATACCCAAGTTTTACAAACGACGAATTCTGCGAATTTGGCCACTATATTTTCTTTACTTAAGTCTGATTTTGCTGTATTGGGGCTTTACCTCCGTTGATGAAAGACTATTCTGGTATTTGTTGTTCGTGCCAAATGTTGCATTCGTAATCAGGCAGAGCATTCCTCTATTAACACATTACTGGTCGTTAGGTGTCGAAGAGCAATTTTATTTAATTTGGCCCTTGGTCGTTAAATATTCCGAAAGGCTTGTTATTATACTTGTCGTATTCGTTTTCGCCTTTATTGGCTTCAAGCTGTTTTTAAAGTTTTCTCACTTTGATGGCGTTTATGCTTTTTTTCATTACAGCAGGTTCGGTTGCATGGCCATCGGCGCGCTGGCGGCAATTGCTTACTATAATAATCACTGGCTACTTGAACGAATGACGACGGCTCTAATGCAATGGTTGTGTTGGGTAATTTTGGCCTTCGTCGGAGCGAATCAGTTTCATATTGCTTCGATCATAGATCACGAGGTGATAGCACTGGCAACGACGGTTATTATTGTTAGCCAAGTGAAACGCGTTGCCGTTTTTACACTTGAGAATCGTTGGATGAATCACCTTGGTAAAATTTCCTATGGGATGTATGTATTCAATCCATTGATAATTGCCTTGTTCGGTCAGCTGCTTAAAAATGTTGAAATCAACAGTGTATGGCTTAAATATTTCACAGTATATTTCGGTATATTAATTGCCGTTATCGGCATTTCCCACCTATCGTACACGTACTTCGAAAATTGGTTTCTTCGTTGGAAGGATAAGTTTTCAGTTGTGCCAACAAGGAACTAGTGAGCTTGATGAGTTGTCAATGAAATACCTTATTGTATCAAGAGTCGAGAAGTGAAAACATCTTATTGGAGCAATAATGAAATAGAAAGTAAACAATCAGGTGCCGAGCCTTTGACGGCATTAATGTATTTTCGCGCCTATAAATAACGCCTGTGAAATGAGCATAACCGGCAATCCACTCTCGGAGGGTCGTTCTACTCTCCTGCGCATTACCACCGTCCCCATCTCCCTCCAACTGCTCCTCAAAGGTCAGTTCCGGGACATGCTGGACAACGGATACAATGTGATTACCATCAGCGCGGATGGCCCCGCCGTGAAAGACGTCCTCGCTGAAGGCGCCCGCCATATCGCCGTCCCGTTAACCCGACAGATTACACCCTTTCAAGACCTTAAATGCCTCTGGGGATTGGTGACGATTATCAACCAAATCAAACCCGACATCATCCACACCCACACTCCCAAAGCCGGGCTACTGGGTATGCTCGCGGGAAAAATTTGTAACGTACCCGTCCGCATGCACACAGTTGCCGGGCTGCCGCTCATGGAGGCCACGGGCATCAAGCGTTGGATACTAGAAATCACAGAAAAAATCACCTACGCCGCTGCGCACAAAGTATACCCGAATTCTTTGGGTCTTCGGGCCTTCATGATTAATGAGTTAAAAGTCAGTCCCGAAAAGATCGGTATGATCGGGAAGGGCAGCAGCAACGGTATCGACACACAATACTTTACTGCAACTCATGAGTTGAAAACTCTCGCGGCGAACGTCAGGGTTCAATATAAGATCAAGCAAGACGACATTGTCTTTTGTTTCATCGGACGGGTTGTAAAAGATAAGGGGATTGTTGAGCTCGTCACGGCCTTCAAGAAGATATCCGCTAAGCGGGATCCGAATTCAGCGCACAGAAATTATCATTTGTTGATTGTTGGTCCATTTGAAGAAGAACTCGATCCACTTCCCCCAGATGCGATGAGATTCCTTCGTGAGGACGTCCGTGTTATCCTGGCAGGCTTTCAAAAAGATATCAGGCCGTGGTTGCTCGCATCAGACATCTTTGTGTTCCCGAGCTATCGCGAAGGCTTTCCCAATGTGGTGATGCAGGCAAGCTTGCTGGAAGTGCCGTGCATTGTAAGTGACATCAATGGTTGCAATGAGATCATTGAGGACGGGGTGACGGGATTGATTGTGCCGGCGAAAGATAGTGAGAGGTTGGCAAAGGGGATGGAAAGGTTGGTAGGGGATCATGAGCTGAGAAAAAGGTTTGGAGCCAAGGCACGATCGTTTGTAGGTCAGAATTACGAGCGCAAGCACATTTGGGCTGAGATTCGTGGGGAGTATGCGGCATTAACCGCCCGCCTTCGATAGGAGCTACGTTGGGCACGGCGCCGGGGGAGAGACGCAAAGGGGACGCGAAGAGAAGTATCATTTAAAAATGAGCGGTGCGGACAGGGCCGCTACCCTCCCGCGCTCACGCTGAATTCCTTGTCCTGCCGTATGGATAAAACAACAAAGTTTGCATCACGTTCTTGGGAAATTGGATGTTCGGTATTGGGTTTAAAAAACGTTTCAATTCGCTCATCGGAACTTCCCTGAAACCAGTTGCTGGGGGGTTGCTTCGTCATCAATTAACCAGCAGGTGGCTTGTTAAGATTCCTTACCATGACGGAACTTTCGGTGTCGCGCGGCTCCGCAGACCCTCGGTGCTGGAGCACTCCTCGCAGTGACGGAGCTTTCCTATCTATTAATCAAAGTGGCTTTGCCCGGGACGAGTGTCGTACACAATCCTAGCATTGCAATCACAGCAAAGGAGTATCTTAAACCTGCTGCTTCGGCGATAAATCTATTAACGGCGGGCCGATTAGAAATCCGAAGAAGCTAATGGTGGATACCGCCGCTAAAGCCATGCCTAGCGAAAATGTTTGCGACTTTCCGGCGGCACTGTAGACGAGTGGTACGATAGAGGATACACCAAAACCTACAAGCAGAAAGCCAAGAGTCACGGAGATAATATTTGGCAAGAGTACAGAGAGCATCAGGCCGGAAGCAATCAGAATACCCCTTAGCTGGATCATTCTCTTCTTGCCAATTGTGTTAGCGAGTCGATCTCCCGTGAAGCGCCCTGCGGCCATGGCGCACATAAAGACGACATATCCGAGCGTCACAAGGGATGATGGTGCCATCACAACCTTTTGAAAGTAAACCCCACTCCAGTCAAACATGGCGCCTTCGCATGCCATACCACAGAAACCGATCAAGCCAAGCTTGAGTAACGGCTTATCGGGGATCGCAAATATCGGATGGTCGTCACCGCTAATTTTTGCACGTAATGTATAATGCCTTGCAATTGAAATCATCGTGAAGCACAACAGTGCAATGCCGATAAAATGCCATGAAGGGTGAACCTTGTTTGAAACGAGTAGCGCACCGATGCCTGCACCGATAAAACCAGCCACACTCCACGCGCCATGAAAAGAGGCCAGGTGCCATGTCATGGTAGTGAAGCCGATGCCAACGAGTGTAAGTACATAGAGGTTGCCTGCAAAGAGCACGACTGCTTTACTTCCCATCCGGGTTACAAGCCAGCCGGCGAATGGAAGTCCGGCCATAGACCCTGCCGGCAGTGCGAACAAAACGCTACCCAATCCCGCGTCACTCAAGCCCAGCGCATTCTTGATGTCAGGGATTCGGCTCGCCCAGGAGGCAAAGCAAAGTCCTTGCGTGAAGAAGAATGAGATTACTCCCCAGCGAATGGAACGTTTCATGCGTAGAATTGATGGATTTGCAAATCGACGCAAGCCACCACGCTTTTTGTGGCGTGGCAAGGTGTTGAACTCGGCGTCGGAGGTTCAATGACGGAACTTGGCCTCTCGCTCTCACACTCTCTCTTACTCGTCTGCCGCTCGGTACTTCTGATAGTAAAACGCCGGGATCAACAACATCAACAATGTTGGATTTAAAATTAGCCGATGTAAAAATGATATCAGCGGACCATTATACGCTGGGAAGTAAAGTTTTAATATAAAGTAAGGAATTAGAAAAAGAAAGATACCTGCGACCTGGACGTACAGGGAAAATATCACATACTTTCTCTCCCCGAATAAGGCGTAGATCAGGCCAACGGCCAGCGCGTCATTTAACAAAAATCGTATCGTGCGGTTAATTAAAAAGCGATCGATAGAGCGTTCAGCGAGGGACAACAGGCCGGCAAGGTCGATGCGCTGAAAAAGGAAAACGAACAGAAGTCCGATGACGCAGAGTGTTCCGACAACCACACGCCTCCTCTTCATGAAGCGACGACGCTTTTCTGTTTGGAAAATTTTCGCACCCACAAGATCCAAAGAACAAAGACTACAACATATAGGGCAGCAGTGAAAAGATATTTGTGCAGAAAGTACATATAGTTGGGCTCGTATAATGCGACCCAAAACAGTAGGGCTACACGCAAGATGTTCATAAGATGAATGACGAGGATGCCGACGGGAATAAACCAGAGAAGGTTACGGTTCACGGGACCAAAGGATAACAGGAAGGAAACGAAAATGATCATCACGTTGATCCCGTTACAGCCCTCGTAAATGGACAGTACATTCTTCTTATCGTGAGAAATTACAGTGGTCGGCTTATCAATGTTGTCGGTCGACACGCTGGGCCAGCCGCAAAGAGTCAGTGCCGTACTCGTGTGAACGGAAATGATGTGTGTCGCTGGATCAGGGTCAGGATGATATACCGTGACATACCAGCCGTAAAGAAGGTTAAGTACAATATACAAGGCCAGGAATTTCCCGAGGAAAAATATGGTGGGCTTAAACTCCTGTATCGAAAACGAGTTCATGATTGAAATTTTGGATGCGGTCTTGAAACCATCGGCTGGGCTGGTACACCCGCCACCATAAGCCCTGCGTCTACATTTCTTATAACAACGGATCCCATACCAATCTTCGCCTTGGCGCCGATCTCCAACTGGTTTAAGATTGTCGCGCCTGCGCCGATCAACACTTCGTTGCTTATCAGCACTTCGCCTGACACATGCACGCCAGGCATCAAAGAGCAAAAACTCCCTATTCTTGAGTCATGTCCCACAGTACAGTTTAAATTGATCAATGTGTGGTCACCGATAACGATGTCGGTCGTTAAAACTACCCCCGCGCACAGTACCGATCCAGGTCCTATTTTGATCGACGAACTATCCTGTAAGATGGCCCTTGGATGAATAATCTGCGGATACCGTACGAGGTTATGTGGAATGCTTACAGCCTTCGCAGCTTTCATCGCAGGATCCCCGAAGGCAAGCACTACATTAATGGGCTTTTCGAAAGACCGCAAGACTTCGGCTCCTCCCAGTACTGTGATACCTTTTACTGTAGTGTCTCGCGGAATGTGGTCATCGAGGAATCCGATCACCTCAAAATTTTCCAACGCATGGACTAGTGAAAGTAATTCTCTTCCCAATCCACCTGCCCCATATATCAGCAAGGGTGTCTTCATATCTTTTCATGGACGACGACCCTTGCCGGATTGCCGACGACTATTGCGCCATCGGGTACATCGTTAATGACCACGGATCCCGCACCAACGACCGCCCACGCTCCAATCTTTCTACCTGGAATGATGGTTGCTCCTGCGCCGATCAATGCTCCTTCTCCCACGTGAACGTTGCCACATAAAGTAACGCGTGGCGCGATGTGTGCATAGTCCCCGATAACGCAGTCGTGATCAACCTGCGCACCGGTGTTAATGATAACATGATTACCTATGGTCGCATGTGGCTGCACGATTGCACCGTGAAATATCATGTTCCCTTTGCCCAGCGATGCATAGTTTGAAAAAACCACTGACGGATGAATCGTGTTGCTAAAGGTATGATTTATGGTACCCGAAATTTGCTTTCTTAACGCATTGCTACCAATTGCAATGATCGCTGATGCTTCCGGCGAAAATGAAGGATCATAATCACCACGCTGAGGAACACCAAAGATATCGCCGTCACGATTCATGTCGAATATCGCAAGGACATCCGCTCCCTCACTGAACAAGCTGTCTAATACAACGTGAGCATGCTGTCCACCGCCAATCAATATAAATTTAGTTGTTTCCATTAAACTTTTCCATTGTCATAGACGTACCACTGCTGATGCCTTCTGCTTTAAATACCTTTAATATAGTTATGAACAGGATCTTCATGTCGAGCCAGAACGAAATATTGTCGACGTACCAGACGTCATAGGCAAAACGTTGTGGCCACATTACAGTATTCCGGCCGTTGACTTGCGCCCATCCGGTAATGCCCGGCTTGACGTGATGTCGGCGCTGTTGTTCGATGTTATATAATGATAAGTATTCCACCAGCAAAGGACGCGGTCCTACGAACGACATATGGCCTAAAAGTACGTTGAAGAGTTGAGGAATCTCATCTATGGAGGTCTTACGTATGAATTTTCCGACGGAGGTAAGTCGCACGTCGTCGGGGAGCAGGTTGCCAGCAGCATTTCGTTGGTCCGTCATGGTTTTGAACTTTATCACACGGAATATTTCACCGTCTTTGCCGGGTCGCAGTTGTGTAAACCAGACTTTTCCGTGGTTCGCAAAGTGGAGGAGTATTATGACGATGAGCAGGATGGGGGAAGCGAGAATAAGAATGACGAGAGAGAAGAATCTATCGAAAATTGGCTTGATGACGGTGGGATACAAAATTACAGCTTTGTGGGGAAAGGTAAGGTTTTAACCGCAAAGGCGGAAAGGCGCTAAGGGAACGCAAAGGAAAACAGAGGCTTAAAAATTGTTGACGAATCGTTTGAACCCATTTTTTAAAAGCACAACGTTGAAATTTATCAGGAAGCCAAGCCTCTTATCGGCCAATCTAAGGTAGCTCAATACCTGTGCTTCGTGCACCGGTATTATAGTTTCGACCGCCTTCAATTCAAGGATAATAGCATCCTCAACCATCATATCTGCATAAAATGTTTTGTTTAGTTCTGCATCCTTGTAGCGAAGTTTCACTGGCACCATTGATTCAATTTTCAGTCCACGAGACGTCAGCTCGAGTAGAAGACAATGATGGTAAACACTCTCCAACAATCCAGGACCCATCAGCTTGTGTACCGTCATGGCGCCATCAAGAATGTCGGCGGAAATTTGATTAAGAAGTTCCCTATTATGTTTTTCCATAAAACCACAATCAACAACAAGGCAAGATTTTTTGACCACATAACAACCACAATTTTCCTACCTTTTCTTTGCGCCTACTCAGCGCCTTTTTGCCTTTGCGGTTAATCCCCTCAACTCCCCAAACTTTCCTATTTTAGCACGACCTATGAACCCCCATATCCTCAAACACGGCTCGCCCGATCCAATCCCCGAACCGATCGTTCTCTATGCTGGAAACCTATCCATGCTCTACGAAGGCGGTTTTATCCGATACATCAAGCGCGGTGGCGTTGAAGTCATCCGCATGATCAATCACCTCGTCCGGGATAAGAACTGGGCTACCGTTCCGATGGAGATTAGTTCCGAACAAATTGAAAGGACATCAAATAGCTTCTCAATCTTATACAAGGCGCAATGCATCAGAGATGAGATCCAATTCCAATGGAACTGCAGCGTTATTGGCAGGGAAGACGAGACATTACTCTTTATGATCACCGGTCAGGCACTTCATTCGTTCATGAGGAACCGTATCGGCTTCACCGTTTTGCATCCGATCGAAACGACCGCGGGAAGACCATGCATTATCACCCATGGCAACGAGGAGTCTGAGGAGTTTCATTTCCCGCAACTGATTAGTCCCCATCAACCTTTTTTTGACATTAAAGCAATGCGCTGGAATCCGGCGCCAGGACTCGCGGCGGCATTAAATTTTGATGGCGATATCTTTGAGACCGAGGATCAGCGCAACTGGCTGGACGCGTCTTTTAAGACGTATTGTACACCAGTATCAAAACCTTTTCCACATCAGGTTATAAAGGGCGATGAGGTCCAGCAGACGATTCATCTGAAAGTTTACGGCGACTTAAAAAATCAAAGTGATGCGGTTAATAAAGAGCTTTCGTTCTCGCTCGAAAAAAATGCGCTTACCGAATTACCGTTAATTGGTTTCCCGCTCAGTGATCTTGCTCATGAAGATAAAAGCATTTCAATGATTCGGCAATTGAACGCCGACTTTATCCGAATCTCCTTTGGGCGGGGCAGGAAAGCAACCAAAGAATACATTGAAAGAGCGGTTTCCTTTGGTCAACCCCTGGAAGTGGTCGTGTTCGTTTCGAAGGAAAATGATCTGGGTTTTCTAAGTGTTTTGGAGCCTTATGCAAATTTAATTCTGCAGTTTATTCTATTGCCAGACTACGCGAATGCTACAGGGGAAGCCCTGCTTCAGCAAATAGTGCCTGCGTTGCGAAAGTCGTTTCCGCGCGCGCGTATCGGAGGCGGGACGGACGCATTCTTTACAGAGCTAAACCGAGATCGGACGCCATCCGAATTACTGGACTTTGTGACATTCTCGATAAATCCTCAGGCACATGCGCCAGATATCAAAACGATGACGGAGAATTTATCGACCCACCGCGATGTTGTAATATCATGTCGGGCCTTTGCCGGCAAAGATATACACGTCGGACCTGTCACGTTTCGCATGCGGTGGAATCCCAGCGCTACCGGGCCGGAGGTTGAAGAGGAGGGGAGTGTACCAAAAGATGTTGATCCGCGGATGTTGTCGTTATATGGTGCTGCCTGGACCGTGGGCAGTGTGAAGTATCTCGCTGAAAACGGGGTAAAGGCTGCGACCTATTATGAGACTTGTGGATGGCGTGGCCTGATGTCTCATCCGGAGCAGCCCTGGCCATTGGCTTACGGTTTGCCATCACAACCCTATGTATACCCGCTTTATCTCATTTTTAGTGAGTTGCTGAAATATAAGAATCATAAAGTCGCCAGGCTCACTAGTACTGATCCCCTGCGCTTTGATGGTCTCGCTTTTGTGGACATGGCCGGTATTGAAACCATATTTTTAGTGAACATGACCAGCGAAGAATTTACGGTAGCGATGCCTGATGATACACAGTATCGAAAGATTTTCACTTTTGATTCATCTAATATTGAACCTTTGCTGGTCAATGGAGAAAGTTTGAAGTATTCCTCGGAGGTAATACATAAGAGGGTCGCTTTGCGCGCGTTTGCAGTGGTGATTGTTAGGAGTAGTTGAGCGCAACCATAGATGATTGGATGCGGGTACTTGACGGTGCGTTGCAGTCTGAAGACTGCAACGTGCATAGACACAAGTTTGGAAACTTGTGCCAGCCAAGTTGCCGCGACTTGCCTGCTCGCTCTTACTCGCTCATTCACTTTCACACTCCCACTCAAACTCGCACCCTCACTCTCCCTCTCCGGCGCACTTTTAAAATATTACACAACCATTTCCTCTCTGGCCACGTATCAATACTCAAGCTGATGTTTTGAAGTAACATTAAAGACCATCTCACTGATCCTTCACCTTTGGAAAGGTTCATAATGGCGTAGGATCAGGAAAGATTATAACAGGCCACCTTGAAGCAGTGGCCTGTTTTTTTATGCCGTGACGGATTGCCTTTTCTCAACCGGCGAAATACTAAAGTTCAATAACTCTGTGTGACGAACCACCGAAATATCAACCATCGCAAGGATATTGTGACTGGTCAATGCTTTAAATAATTCGTGCGTACTATTGACAGGCTTGCCATTGAAAGAGATGATAATGTCACCTTCCTGCAATTGCGACCTTGACGCCGGGGAGTCTGACTCAATTTTCGTCACAAATAGACCACGCTTGTTCGATAAGTTATAATGACTTCGGATCTTTGGATTGATGTTGATCTCCTGTAACATCAATCCAATGTAAGCCTTGAATACCTTTCCATCTTTAATGAGCTGCCGTGCAATTTCCTTCGCAGTGTTGATATCAACGGAAAAACTTAAACCCTGGGCTCCCTGTATAATAGCAGTATTGACACCAATCACTTCACCCTCGGTCGTGATCATCGGTCCCCCGGAGTTACCGGGATTTAAGGCGGCGTCGCTTTGAATCACATTGTCCACGAGGCGGCCCGATTGCGTTTGCAATGTTCTGCCAAGGGCGCTGACTACCCCGGTCGTGACTGTGTGTTGATAGCCATAAGGATTGCCTATCGCGATAATAAACTGACCAATCTGAAGCTGTGAAGCATCACCGAGCTTGGCGACAGAATAACCTTGAGAATAAATCTTTAGTATTGCAATGTCGGTATCCGGATCTTTACCAATTAACGTCGCTTCGATCTCATTTTCATTCAGCAGTCCGACCATGATCTTCTCCGCGCCATCTACAACATGACAATTGGTGAAAATCAATCCATCCGAAGAAAAAATAAATCCCGATCCCGACCCCGCCGGTCGCAGCTTTCCTTTGATCGTTTTATAAACATCAATTTTGACAACTGCGTTTTTGGTCTTGTCCACAGCCTCGATAATCATCGTTGAGAAAGCATCCATAGTTGTAGGGTCTTTTGTGTTAGTCAACAAAATAACAACCAGAATCGTTTTTCAAGTAGTTGCGGACAGGAAGGCAGTTATGAATTATGAGTTATGAGTTATGAGTTCGGCTCGAGCGAAATTTATCCCGATTTTAAAGGTCTGTATCAACTCAAACTGCCCAAATGGCAGTCAGCATGTTTCAATGTCCAGGACAGTTATACGACAACACACCAACTCATAACTCATAACTCATAACTACCTCACTATCGTCACCACCCCCCTATACGTCCTGTCCGCATAGGTAAGATTCAAATCAACCGTATAGAAATAGGTGTCCATTGGAAGCAGCTGACCGTTGTACCGGCCGTCCCATTCTTTTTCAATGCCGACGGACTGAAATAGCAGATGGCCGCGCTTGTCGTAAACTTTGACGATTGCGTTCTCGCATTGCTGCGGGTTGGTCTTGGCAACGATCTGCCATGTTTCATTTACGTTGTCGTCGTTGGGAGAGAAAGCTGACGGGATGTCAATGGTGACATCGGTTTCCATAATGATCTTCCGCGTTTTCGTTTCGCTGCCACGCTGTCCATCGTGCACGTTGACATATATTGTCTTATTGCCAGGCAAAATTTGCTCTCCGACGATGTCTTCTTCATCAAGTCTGAAGTGATACCGGATCGAGCGGATTGCCTCCTCGTATTCCTGGATGGGAGCATAACCAATCAGTGATAATTTCCCGCTATCCAGATCCAAAACACCGCGGATACTTGCAGTATTGGTAAACAACAACTCATCATAGCCTTTGGTATACTGGCCACGCGTAATTCCAACTTCCGCGAAGCTTAGGAATTCGTTGTCAATATCCTCAACCTCAAAGATTGACGTCAACTGAATTGCTTCTGCGCCGGGTTCATAGGAAATAGCATCCGTTTCGAATCGTGTGATCACTGGTGCATCGTCAACCGGATTGATAATGATGGCCATACCATACGGGTCGCTGGCCTTTCCATCGTCGTCTGTCACTTGAACCGAGACCATCAGGAATCCATTAAAATCCTTGACAGGGGTGATGGTGTTACCGGACGTTGTATAACCCGGACCATTTAATACAGCCAGCGTAAAACCATTCGGATAAGTGTCATCAGCATCTGTTACGAGGAGGTCGCCGAGCACTATTGTAACAGGAACATCTTCATTTGTAGTAACAGACTTCTGGCCGATAATCTGCGGCTTAGCACTTGGGGCAACGACATTTACATCCACTTTAAACTCAGGACTGCTGGCGACACCATCGCTAACAGTAACAATAATTTGTAATGGACCGATATAGTTGACCGCCGGCGTAACCGTCGTCCCTTGAAATGTGTAACTCGCGCCAGGCTTTATGGTGATTGTAAAGTTTTTACTATCAGGATCCGTTACGATTAAATTAAACTTTGAAATTTCAAACGGAGCGTTCTGGGTGGTTATGATCGGGTCGGGAGTCTGACCGTCTATTACCGGTGGTTGATTTGGGGCATCAAGCACGTTCACGGTGAGCGAATGGACTGCGCTATTTATCGCTCCGTCATTAACAACAATCAATACATCTAACTCGCCCTTAAAGTTTGCAACAGGCGTGATCGTATTTCCCGACACGGTGTAATTCGATGCGTTTGATACAGGGTTCACCTTAAGGGTAAAGGTCCTGCTATCAGGATCGGATACAATAACATCCTGTATTTTGATTTCGATTGGCGTAGTCACAAATGTCGAGAGTGGTTGCTGGCCCATGATCTCAGGCGCGTCATTGACTGGCTTGACACTTATTTTAAGAGGATAAGGTGCACTTTCATTTTTTGCATCGCTGACTGTAACCCGCACGGTAAGTTCTCCATTAAAATTTTCAGCGGGTGTCACGACTGCTCCGCTCACAGTATAATTAGCACTGGCCGGCGCGGGCAAAACTTTCAGTGTAAAAGTCTGACTGTCGGGATCCTTTATTACAAGCATAGCCGTTGTCAGCGGAATGGGCTTATCTTCATCAATTTCAATCGCGACTTGTCCAGTAATTTCAGGTGCCAGATTCGCGGGCTCGTTCACGCCGATCTTAAGGCTGAACTCATTACTTGCATCCGTTCCATCATTAACGGTCACTGGTACCGTAAGCTCGCCGTCTAGAAAAGCAGCATCAGGGGTGACAGTGGTTCCGCTGACAGTATAGTTTGCTCCGTCTTTCAGCGTCAGCGTAAAACCATTCGGGTAATTATTATCGGCATCTGTAACGATGAGATTACCCAGTGTGATCACAATTGGCGTACCCGCTAAGGTTTGCAAAGCCTCCTGGCTGGTAATTAACGGAGATCTGTTAAGGACAGTGATCGTTAGATTAAACACTGGACTTTCGGCACTGCCGTCAAATGCTTTTACTGCGACAGTAAGTGCGCCTTTAAAACCAGCAGCCGGTTTTATTGTATTTGAACTGACAGTATAGTTTGCGCCATCCGAAATTCGCAGCGTAAAATCAGTAGGGTAGGCGTTGTCGGGATCCGTAATAACAAGGTTAGTTACACTCAATGTAATTGAAGCAGAAGATAGCGTACTTAGAGCCGTCTGCGCGGTAATTACCGGTGCTACGTTGGCAGGGCCCGCCACCGCTATCTTAAGGCTGAACTCGTTGCTTGTCGCCGTGCCATCATTGACGGTAACAGGAACAGTGAGCTCACCTTTGAAGGCAGCATTTGGAGTCACAGTATTTCCGCTGACACTATAGTTCGCGCCGTCTTTTAGGGTCATTGTAAAACCATTTGGATAATTGTCGTCCGGGTCGGTGACTTTCAAATTGGCCAGGGCGACAACGATAGGCGTACCCGCTTCGGTTGACAAAGCATCCTGACCGGTAATAGATGGCGCTCTGTTGAGCACTGTAATAATCAGGTTAAAGACAGGACTTTCTGCTGTGCCATCAAATACTGTAACTGGAACGGTTAAATTGCCTTTAAAACCAGCAGTTGGTGTTATTGTATTCGCAGTGACAGCATAGTTTGAGCCGCTTGAAGTTTGAAGCGTGAAATCGGTAGGGTAGGCATTGTCCGGATCGCTTATCATCAGGTTGGATACAAGCAATGTAATTGGGGTAGACGAAGGGGTGCTCAATGCTGTTTGCCCGGTAATTGTGGGTGCAACGTTTATAAGTCCATTGACAGCTATCTTTAGGCTGAACTCGTTGCTTGTCGCTGTCCCATCATTCACGGTAACTGGTACGGTAAGTTCGCCTCTGAAGCCTCGAGCGGGAGAAATAATATTTCCGATCACGCTATATTTTGCACCGTCTTTAAGTGTCATTGTAAAACCATTCGGGTAGTTGTCGTCCGGGTCTGTAACTCTTAAATTGCCTGGCGTAACGACGATGGGTATACCTGCCAGTGTTGACAAAGGATCCTGGCCAGTAATTGAAGGCGCTCTGTTAAGGACTGTTATCGTCAGGTTAAAGACGGGACTTTCTGCGGTGCCGTCAAACACTTTAATCGGTACGGTGAGATTGCCTTTAAAACCTCCATCCGGCCTAATTGTATTCCCTGCCACGCTATAATTGGGACCGTCGGTAATTCGTAGTGTAAAGTCAGTAGGATAAGTGTTGTCGGGATCGGTTATACGAAGGTTCGTAACGGCCAGTGTGATTGGTGCGGAAGAAAAGGTGCTTAACGCATCTTGACTAGTGACGAGCGGAACTTGATTATCCGTAGGATCAACTTCAATGTCGAGGGTATAAATATTACTTTCCGCATTTTCAGTATCCAGAACCGAGACGCGCACCTTTAATGTACCAATAAAACCAGACGCCGGTGTTACGGTGTTGCCTGTAAATATATAATTGGGCCCATTGTTATAGAGCTTTAGTCTAAAATCACCAGGGAAGGTATTATCTGGATCGTCGATCGCCAAATTTCCCACCCGAAGTGTGATGGGTGTGTTCATTGTAGTAGTGAGAACTTGCTGCCCCGTTATCGTAGGCGCGACATTCGCTTTAGGAGTTACATTTATCGTGAGCTCAAACTTTTTACTGTCATCTTCGCCATCGTTGACCGTCACATCAACTTTTAATTCGCCGGTGAAACCGTCATTCGGCGTTATGATGTTTCCGTCCCGTTTATAGTTCTGACCACCACTAAGTGACAGTGTGAAGTCAACTGGATAGGTATCATCTGGGTCTGAAATGGTGAGGTCGGTAATGAAAATTTCAATGGGCGTTCCTTCGCCTGTAGTAAGCGCTCTCTGTCCGGTAATTTCAGGCCTGACGTTTTTTTGAGCCATCGAAACATGACTGCAAAGAGCAAGCAGTATCAGGCAAAATGTGGTATAATTAATAAAGCGCATAGACGGTGCAAAGATATGGATTAAGAAGAATAATGTGCGCCACGGCAAAATCTACTCACTTCGGTGTATTAGGACTACAATTTTCCAGCCACTTTGATTTTAGCGGCGCAAAATTGCCCATTTACCCAATGTCTTGATAGATGCCTTGTGGCGCAATCGGTATTTTGACTCGTATTTATGGATAAATAAAAATACGACCTAGTTACAGGGCGCCAGCGTTACAAGCCAAATCGCTCTTTAATGTCCGACAGCAAAGAAAGGTATCCACGCTATGCATATTTTTTACTCAGATTAAACCTGTGGAGATAATAACAGTCTAATCGTATGAGAACACAAATTATATGAGATATCTTATTAAAATCAGTGCAAGCATGCTGGCTGCCGTGCAAAATTTTAGATTATCCAGATATTGCGTACCACATCTGTCACCCTACACACAAGGCATCAACAATCACTTCACAACTACAGGGCTACACGTACAAATGAAACGGTTGCAGTGAAGGGAAGAAATGGCCAGGTAAAAGCACTAAAGCGGAATACAAAAGTTCACGGAAAGCGCGGTGACAAACATGGAAGTCGCGCCAGCAACAAAAGAATTTAGGACACCAGTGGACGGCGGTTGGGGTAAAATTTCCACAATTCTGACCTAGCCGGATACTGCTGCGATTATTTAAAGACAGTTGCCGGGAGACGTCGCAACTTTTATAGGGTACAATCCAACTAAAATCTCCTGCCTCCATGACCAAGATCATGTTTCCAGATTCTGAATTGGCCCACAAAATGTATTGTTTTGTAAAGCAGATTCGGTGAAAAAAAAGGTCGACGCGGTCGCTTACCTGTCGACGAGTTGACGTATTAACCGTTCATATTTAGTTTTTATTTTGGTCGAAATGGCGAGCGCGCTGTTGTTTCTACTCACTGTAGGTTGATTGATTTAAGTCGAGAACAAAAACAGGATGAATATATGAAAACACTATTAGCTGCATCACTTGTAATTCTGTCAGCAACCATCTCCATTGCTCAGTCAACAGGCATTTCAATCGCACAGTCGATTACGATTCCCGCTACAGTTTTAAAAAACTTTGCATCCCGATTTCCAGATGCTAGTGAGGTAATCTGGAGCTATAACGAACCTGAATACGAAGCGAGCTTTAAGCATGATGACAGAGCGTTTATGATTTTTTTTGATGGCGAAGGGGAAGTAAATATTGTCAAGAACGAAATCATG
This sequence comes from Chryseolinea sp., assembly GCA_037720155.1. Classification (GTDB taxonomy): domain Bacteria; phylum Bacteroidota; class Bacteroidia; order Cytophagales; family Cyclobacteriaceae; genus Chryseolinea. Next base: position 47,920 of record JBBJMI010000005.1, read on the forward strand.
CGCGTTGAACTCCCCACCTATGTGAACACATTTATCGATCGCGAATACCCAGGTTGGCATGTCGGGAAGGCTTTGCATATTGACAATAACGGTTCTGCTTTTTATGAGACCCTCGTGGAAAAAGAAAAGGAATCTGTGACATTGGTATTCGACAGAACTGGCGATCTTCTTATGAAAGTTTTGCAATAAGCGCGATTCCGCAATACTAAGGCATCAGGAAAATTCTGACTTAACAAATTCATCCTCTGGCTGACAAAAAATCTCCCGCGATATCTGACATTGAAGTCAAGATAGCTGGTGTAAAATGAAGACAAACAGAGTACTTTACGTCGATTTTGAACTGTATGCCGATAATGATCCGGAATTCAAAGCTGAGCTCATAGACGGAATGATTGAGAATTTGGAGGAGCTGGAGCAATCCTATTTTCAATCATTGAGCCAAAAAGATCCGGCTCACTTAAAAAAGGCCTTTCATAAAGTGCAGACTACATTGTCTATGCTCGATGACAAGGAGCTGAATGCCGTCATAGAAAACATGAAGGATCCCGTTTTAGGCGCTGAAGCCATCTCGACCTATAAGCAACTCAGGGTAGAAATCTGCTCGAGTTTGCGAGCAGAAAAGGCATTGATCTGATCTTTGCGTCAATCCAATTAAATATTTGTACAGGCAATGGCGGTTTTGGAGCCCAAATCCCCCTGCCCGGGCATTGCTTTGGTGGGGCCGCCTTTTTGAATCTTATACCTGGCGGGAATACACGCCAATCCATCCCTGAGCTTTATCCTGAAACTATTTTCCGGATTTTGCGATAGTTTACGTCCAACATTTATATTTGCACTTCCTAAAAAGGAGGCTTACAGATTCACTGGAGAGGTGGGTGAGTGGCTGAAACCAATAGTTTGCTAAACTGTCGTACGGGTTATTCTGTACCGGGGGTTCGAATCCCCCCCTCTCCGCAACTCGAAAAAATGGTCCGATAGCTCAACTGGATAGAGCATCAGATTTCTAATCTGACGGTTCGGGGTTCGATTCCCTGTCGGATCACTGGTGTGAAGTCTCATCAGCTGATCACAAAGCGGATAATTGTAACGGACCTCGTGTTCAATGCGGCCGCGGCAGGACTCGTTCAAGAGACGACCGCCAGCATCCGTGCTTCTTAAGGGTTGCTCTGGTCAAATAATATTAATCTCCAATTCTTGACGAGACGCCATCATTTTACCTTGCCTTTCTGCCGGTTGCCAAATTGTAGTTTTCAGCAATTTGATCACTGGGTCATGAGGGCCTCTTCTGTAATGCGTAACCCAGGCAGAGTCAATTCGTCCATTCTCACCAACAATAAATGCAATATTGTTAAGGCGGATTTCATACTTTTTGCCAATTGAATCCGCTTGACTTATTGTAGTTTGTAGTCTGACTTGGAATGATTCAGACCCTCGCGTGGCTCAGTGCTTGCAAAAATTGTATCCCGATCGCGTGTTTTAAAAAACATATCGTGGACGCCCTTGTCTTGAGCAAGTGCCTCAAAAGGCACCACGATGAGCATGAACACAAGTAGTTTCATTAGGTGATGGATTTATGCAGGACGATTCTTTGGGTTTTAGAAAACTTTGTACGACGCATGTCAAGATAACCTTTTAACACAGCTTATCGTCTTCATGGATGACGCATTACGCGATAGGACTATCTCAGCGCCGGATCCCTTGTGCTTCGTTACAGTAATTCTATATCAACAGCAGTGATATTGCTATATTTATTCACGAGGCCTGAAGTATTTTCTACATCAACTTTGAATTTATACTTTATCGGAACCCCGTTGATGTATCCCTCCAGGTGACGTATGAAGCTGAATTCAATCGTGGGTTCGTTACTCCCAAGAGACGCAATATTCTCCCATGCGTTTCTTGAGGTAAGAAATTTCAAAGTGTAATTTCCATTATAGCATGTCCTGGACCACCTCAAGTCTATGCGTGAAATCGTTGCTCCCGATCTCTCGAGATTAAAGGGTACAATCTCAGGTGCCGCCGGATTCAACATATCGACAACATTTGTGAGGATTGTTTTTGAAGGTTCGCTGTATACGGACATGGTCTTTATTGGCCCACTTTCATCATATATAATAACTTCACGAACCCCAACAATCCGGTAGTAAAGATTTTTGCCAAACGGGACATCGGGAGTCGTTGTAAACTTGTCTGTCACGGTAAACTTCTCCTGCCGTGAGGGTAACGTTGATACATCTGTCTGTGAAACGATGTCCATCAGTTGCGGTGAATTGGAACTCAAAACATCTTCGGTTCGAAGGATTAATATTTTGCTGATTCCTTGACTCGGTAGGATAGGGGCAAGTTCAAATGAGACGTACGTGTCGAACGCGTTATACGCACCCGTCGACTTTGACGTGAAACCTAATATCACCGGTCGTATTGGCGGCCGGGTATTTACCATTTGAACTGGTCCCAGGAATGCGCTTGGCGTCCCAAACTTCATTGAGTTTCCCAGTTCGCGTACAACATAGAAATAAGCAACACTAGTGTCAGTATCGCTTTCAAGTGTAAAGTCTGTAAACAATATTTCTTTATCGGAAATTCGTTTGGCCATCGGTGCCTGTTGGAAATCGGGGTGTGATGGTGGAAGCAATTTGCCATTGCGGTCAACGATGGACTGCTTCACCGGAGTTGGGACGTAACTTCCACCTTTGATATAGTTGAAAATTAATGGTTGTTCCGTTATCGGAAGCAGGTTAGCATAGATTGCAGCCTTCATGAGGTGCACAACATCTCCAGGTTTGTTAAACGGCGTAGAGAATATATCCTGTCTGTCGGGATTTGGCAATCTATAACCATCACCGTTAGAACCAGCAAATGATTTGAAATGACCCCCTTCACTGGCGTAGTCTAAATCCAAAAGATTTTGCCAGCGCAGGGTAGCGGCCTGATCGTTGTTTACGGCTGGGATATCTGCTTTAATTTGTTCTGCGGTATTATGCTGGTACAAACTCGAAAGAATCTTATTGATATCAATTCGAAAGAAAGCGACAGCCCAGGGATCTGAATCGAATTTGACGTTAAATGAATACGATGCTTTATTGAACGTATCTGGTGGCGTGGCAAAAAGAGGTCCGGTGGGTCGCCACGGTCTCATCGGCAGGCGTAGCGCTCGTGCAAGCAAAACGGCCGGTACGCTCATGAAAGAAGCAAATGCTTCGCCTGTTGGATCGATCTCGGTCGAATCAAGGGTTCTGAGTCCAACGATAGTGGAGTGCGTCCCCGCTCCTGGTAGTGGAAGAATATGATCTTTATCAAATCTGACGACCGTTTCCTTTCTTAGATAAACTTGATAACCAGGATGATAGTTTACCGAAACGGAGTTCCCCGTGGTGACGTTTCGTGTAGGGTCGGTCGAGAACGCTGTATCCGTAGCGATTAGCTTCAGCGGACTTCGATTGAGGATGGCATCCACCCGCAGTTGCTTCCGCACATGTCCACCTGCAGGATCTCCATTGGTGTGGATGCGGACGAAGCCCCTGCACCAATCAACACTGGGCGTGTTCGCAGTGTTATCTGGACTAACGAATTGTGGATGATTGCCGAGAACATACGAATTGAAAGTGATCTCGTATAAGCCAGGCGTTGCGGCAACAGGAGCAATATCAGCACTCTCCCAGATCCCTTTGGTCTTCTCTTCTTTTGTATTCCCTGCGTCATCTGTATAGGTTTCGATATTTTCGACCCAATTTGTATGTCCAAGGAATATCTTGAAAGAAAGAACGTTTGAAGTTTCCTCCTCCCAATTTGTCGCGACGGAAAGGTTTTCAACGACTAAGAACGGTTCATTACTGTCAATCGCTGGCGCCTTGAAGACTTGTTGGAGCTGATACACGCCACCAATAAGTATGGCTTCCCGCGTCTCCTGTTTGCGGATCATGAACGACGGATTGCTGCCATCGGGTTGAATAACCAATACATCTTCTATCCTGTAACTGACATTTCTGTAAACCAGCGAACTTCCAATAAACTTTGACTTCGCGGCGGCTTCAATGCGCGGGGCCAGAACCTCTCCCGTGCTGATGTAAGTATACGTCGCCGTTGAAATCAAGCAGGTGGGAATATTGACGTCGTTATTATCAATACTGGCAATTGAACCGCTTTCACTTCGTGGCATCATTTTCTTATGATATATTTCGATAGTATCACCGTAGCTGTAGTTCAAATCGTGAACGTGATAATAATCGAAGTTTAAGCGACACAGTATCTCTGTCTTTGATGCATCGATATTGCTAAGCCAGTTTTGTTCCTGTCCAGAAGTCAAAAGCAACGGATTTTCCGCTTGTATCAACTGGACCACTACATTAAAAGGTGCCTTTAACGTATTTGATCTTGCGAACACCGTTTTGTCTGTCTGTACCGCGTTCGACCAGGGTGAAGACCGGGAAAATATGTTAACAGGATATACTGAAAAGTAGTCGATCCCTTCTTCAACGACCTCGTGCGTGTAAGGTGTATCCCCCAAATAAATGGTTTGTGTTTCGCTGATCCCGTCTGTGTCGAGGTATGAAGCGTGGTGGGATAGTTCCGGTTTACTCCATGCTGTTTCCGCATTTCTTTTATGCTCGATACCTAAAAATACGGGGCTTGAAAAATCACTGGTTTGAAACTGGAGAGGGGGCTGAAAGAATGAATTGCTAATGGAAAAATCTATTTCCAGCTCCGCCTTTACCTTCACAAAGCGACTCCTGCCATATATGACATATCCATGGTTGTCTGTAATCGCCAAAGGCGTCGATGTGCCATTTGTGACCGTTAGCCCATACGTTACTGGTTTAAGCCTGAGCATTTGAGGTACGCGTTCATCCTTTATGAAAGTCGGCAAGCTCATATAGAGATGAAGCAAACTTTTTGACAGGCCGTAGTCTTCCGGATCTTTCAGCGTCGCGTATGCAGCGAGATATATAAATGACTCTGATTCGCCCGGCTTGGTATCAATGTATCCAAGACCCAGCATTCTGGCAATATGATAATCAAGAGATGAAATGCTCAGAAACGTCTGTAACGAAATGTCCATAAACGTGCCGTCTGGGGATTCGGATTCGTCTCCGAATACTGCGACTGCGTCGGGGTCGGTATCACTCAGCGTGATATACTGCGAAACGCACTCCTTGATACCATGTTGCGTGTTCCATCGATCGTGGTAGTTGTTTACGTTAACGAAGCCACCTTCATTAAACTTTGCCCAGCTTCCGTGGATCTTGAAGCGAGCAGTATCTTCAAGTTGCCGGAATGCAACATCGGTTTCCGTCGTCAAAGCGAACTTCCCGATATCCTGAAGCAGGTTTAACTTTTTGGCGAAGTCAAAAAAATGGGAATAGGTTTCTATCCCGATTGAAATCAAGGTGCCCGCTTTCAGACGGAAACGAAGCTTTTTCATGTTCTCCGCTACGGTCCTGCCGGAAATAATTTTCTGATCGCCTGCCTGAACCAGTAACTCATTATCGAAAGTTTTGCGGCTGCTTATCTTGTATTCATCGAGGCTCATAGACTTGTTCTCGACGGAGAATGTCTCTACTTCAAATACCGAGTCTTCCAAAAGACTTACGTTCAGGGCAAAAAATAACTGCTGGGTTATGGTCAGTTCGTAAACGGAGTCTCCATATAAGTTCAAGAATTCTGACGAATTCAATGCCGGATCAATGGCACTCCGAACATTGGAATATTTTTCCGAGTCCGGAAAGTGGAGGTGGATAAATTCTGCATTAGAATTGAAAACCCAAAGACGTAAGTCGTCGTGTATAATTGCTGGCTTTTCCTTATAGAAATTAAATACAGTTTCAGCCTTTCTGATTGCCTCATTGTACGGTATCCGGAATAAAGTTACGTAGTCGTCACGTTTATTGAAGAACGAATTGTTACCGGCATAGTCACCTTTAGGAAAGTGATGCTCACCGAGGTACCCGTTTAATAACCATCGAAGATGTACACCTTTGCTGGACTCTACACCCGTTGATCCCGCGGCATACAACTTTAAATACGGCGATTGCAACACCTGAACTGAAGATGTTGCCGCTCTGGCCATGACACTAATGCTCCGGTCTTCTATCATACATTAATACTCTTGATCGTGATTTATCGACTGCTACATTTTATACTGATGGTATCAGATTTTCTGTCGTAGTGGTTTGGTTTTCATCGTAGATGAAGCCGTTCCACAAAAGGTAAGTGAACTTAACCGTCAAATCCTGCGTACTTCCGAAGTTGGCAAACACGATCACTTCACTTTTGTCCCGACCGAACACTTTCTTCACTGTCACCGGAAGTCCGTCTATCAGCAATCCAATAGATCGCGGAAGTTCGCTTTCAGGCGTGCGTGGATCGTTGAATGCTTCAGGACTTCTGATGTAGAGTCCGATGACAACATTATTGACGTCTTTTATCAGGTAGAACTCCGTATTCTCTGCAGCATAAAGTTGTGTGAGATTCAAATATCCAAAAAGCAGCCGCTGGAGTTTGTCGGGATACTGCGTGATCAGTTCAGGTCTCGTGTTTGAAGTCACATCGTTACCGTCCGTCACGGCCTCCAACAAGAGCTGAGTAACGGTTGCATCCGTCACACTAAGATCATATACTGCTTTAACATAAGAGGTCCTCGTGGCATCATATAGCTTGTAACTATCAACCTGCTCGGTGTGATCAGCATAACGTGACGTTTGAAAGTTGAAACTGTGAATTTGTTTTGTTACATGGTGCACTCCGTCTTTTGCGTAACGACAGTTGATAACCGCTGTATATAGTTTCAGGGGTCGAAGATTGGTTATCGTGACCTCCGTGTGTTTTCCTGCAGGTGTGATTTCATTATGATCAATCGGCCAGCAAGTATTAGCATTGAATGCCGGGTTGCTTATTGTTGGATCATGAAGGTAGTTTAACGTAGCGACGCTCGTCATCAGCAATGGATGCAAATCAACGTTCCAGTCTATTGTACTTGAAGGCAATACAGGCGTCGACGGGTTTGTTGGTGGTGGCGAAGCAGGTTCAGCAGGGTCCTTGATAATTATTTCAATCGCTGATAACTTCTTGCCCAACCCCTCGTAATCCGGCCAGTCATGGAAGAAATTATAAGCACGTGGTTCTGTGTAAAAAAGTTTGATGGATACATTGCCATAGTACAGTGGTTTTGCGTTGATGATGTTGCCCGTCGGATTCGGATAGCTTCGTTTTTGATCAAGGTAATACTTCAATGTATTTTCAGGTATCTCGATGCGCTTATCAAAACGCTGATCTTGTCCAATTGGTGTTCCGTTCTCATCAATTGAAAACTGTTGTTTAACTGCCGGTGGCAGAGAGCGGAGGGGGAAATGCCCAATGGGTCCTGCCGTTTTGAAGGCTACAAAATAATCCTTTAAATGATCAGTATTGTTAATAGTCTCCTTGGTCGTAATCTTAATATAGTAAGTTTCATCGGGTCTCCAGATCGGGCCAATCACCTTACTGATCGATGTGCTCATGTCGTCAAATTCCTGATCGAGGGAATTCTGGTTTGGGATGGAGTCATTATACGCGCCTTCTTCTTTGGTGAGGAAACATACTTCGTGAACGTATGTACTGCAGCGGTCAGTCTTGGGATCGTAAACTATTGAAGCGAGTCTGGACAAATTCTCTATTTGCCGTTCTAATGCGACAAGCTCAGCGTTTATTTTTGTTAATGCCCCGCCTGTGCTAATGACGGACCGTTTCTTTTTCTCCAGCTCGCGTTTTTGTTTTTCAAGGTCATCGATATTTTTTGTTGTAATATCCTTGTCACCCTCGCCGACCTGGCAAGTATCCTGTTGCAATTTCGTTAATTCAGAGAGTGCACTCTGTCTCTTTTGTTGCGCCTCCTTATCACCATTCAATATTTGAAGGGAAAGTTGTGAGATGAGATCTTGCAATTTCGCGACACGTTTGCTGTTTGGTCTGTCAGCTTCAATGACTATTTTTTTAACGGGTCGACTGTTGTCCTTGTAAACGAGTGGCACGGCATAGTCTCCATGGTGAAGGACAAACTGTTTTACGACTTCATAGGTTGCGATGTTTTTGGGGATTCCGTGATGAAGTACGATGCGGCTTTTTAGATCATAGTATGTCACATTTAGCGTCCTGGCAAAACTGAAAAGCTTAACCGTAGCGTCTCCTGATTGTTCCGGCAGGATGATCTCGAGTCTGGAGTCATTACTCATCCGCAGGGACAGGGGAATGTTGAATACATTTGGAAATGGAACGACAACGGCGGGTCTCTTGAAGATGCGATAAACGAATTCACGATAAGTAATCCAGGAACCAATAGGTATTGATTCCTCTTTTGTCCACCGGGTACAATGCGGCTTTATTTCGTCGGCTTCGCAAAACATTGTTCCCGCACTCACGCCTGATTGCTCGGGTATAAAGACACCGGTCAATTGGTCAGCGAAACTGAAAGGTGTATTTGAAAGGATTCTAAGATTGTTGTATTCTTTACCCTTCTTCTGCCAGTAACCCAGTTTTAACTTAGACGGGTCCACGGTTTGTAAGAATGCACTTCCATTGAGTGCTGCATACGGATCATAGTTAACCCAAACCGATGAGGTTGTTTTCCAGACCATGATCGAGATGTCGTGAATAGCAAAACGATGCGTGACTTGCAGCTCCACTTCTTTCGGAGGAACCAATTCTGTATTTCCCGATGGCGGATTTGTTACGCCACCGATCTTTTGTGATATCGCGTTTGGATTTACAGGTTTCTTGAGTTGAACATCTATAAACGTATCCAGCGGAATTGTTTCGATTGATGTATTTATGGGATCTGGTGGAACAGTGTTGAAATAGGTTAAGGCATAGGTATTACCCGATCCTATATGAAAGCCGCTGACAGGGATCGAATTCGGATCTGTTTTCTCAATGATTTTTATTTCTGTTTCATCCGCATCCTGATCAAATTCCCATTTGAAATCCAGGTCAAAGCATTTCCTCCATGTGTACAGCCAGAAGTCAACTTTGAGACAGACTTCCATACCGCCTTTTACAATGTATGGTTTGGGTACAGTTAGCATCAGGTAAGCGTCGAGTGTCAAATCAAATCCGACACCAAAGACGCTTGCTCCAACGGTGCCACCGCACGCTATGCCACCGCCTGCCTGAGTCTTCCTGAAACTCAACATTGCATACGCGTCGCCATAGGCATTTACGGTGACAGAGACCGGCCCATATTTCTTGCGTTTTTCAAATTTGATGCCTGCTCCGGTTTCGATACCTGAGGCCGAAATCATCAGATATGAATAAACATCAAGGTTAAATATCTTTTTTAAGAGCTTAGCCTTATTAGGTTCGTCTTTTGTTCCGACGTGTACATACCATGCTGAAGAATTGCTAAAGTAATATGCCATCTTAGCCGTGGCCTGCAAGTCAAGGATCTCTCCTTCTTCGCGAATCTTGTAATCGGCGCCCATCCCTACCGATATATAGTCCGACGTGAGTGCCAGATAGGCAAAAAATGGCGGCTGTTTTTCGCTTACGATGTCAAGGCGTTCGGATAGAATATTTCCGCGACCGCTGATCAGCAGTAACTCAGGCATGGAAAGGAATAAGAACGCCTGCATCGTAAAGATGTGCGCGTTGTCAGCGGCAGTTCCAATGCTGATCCCAGCACCGATAGAGATTGGTGTATCGGAATCCGGCGGAGCGGCGATAATCTTTCCAAGATGCAATCCTCCCTGCTCGTGCCCTGCCAACGGATTTATTTTTTTCTCCGCATAAAATTCAAATAACTTTTCAGGATCAGCTGTTGCCCCTGCCGGCAGATCGGCAACGTAGTTTAAGCCAAACATTCCCCGAAACCCATAGATACCAAGACCTGTTGGCCCCAAGGGGATTGGTGCCGACAACTCGAGGAATGCATCCACTGCAAACGCTGGTATCTTTGGTTGCATTTTCATTGCTGCTCCACCTGAGATCCGCGCCTTTGGCAATTTGAATGCGACGGAGCCAACGTACTCCGTTTCTTTCAGCGATAGATATCCTTTCAAAATAAGGGCAGCCGTTTCCTCGCTTGCATTACCAGGTATAACAAGATCAACACCAATGCCGGCAATGCGCAGGAACATGTCACTACCGTCGTGATTGAAATAAACCTTGATTCCATCCCCACGAAGATCGAGTCCACCGCCACCTGTGCTTACACCGCAGTCGAATCCGAAAAATTTGTATTTGCCTGCATCGAGGTGCTCTGAGCCCAACGTTATGTTGGTAATACTCACTTCAACTGGTCCTAGATTAAGATGCAGACTTCCCGGAATCGGTATCGAACCGCCTTCAATATCGAACGTCCCGTCGCTGTATATTCTGAGTTTCTTGATTTCAATCGGCTTCAGTATATAATCCTTTAACAGCCTGTTATTCGAGAAATCAAATGCTCCTGACACTTCTATGTAAACTTTCTCGCTGTCTTTTCCGGCCTCGAGTGATTTCACGATGACTTTAAAGATGTCGCCGTTTTCACCAAACAATACGACAAGACCGTCACCGGCCGGGACTGCCGTGATGCGGAAGTCAGCGTTCTCGAGGAATAATACCGTGATGTCTATACGCAGATCGCCATCTTTTCCTTCCTGTTTGAAGTTCGGAACCGTCAATGAACCCTTTATACTCGATTCCTGAACTTTGTTCTGCCAAAGCTTTAAATAAAACTGCGAGAAGCCGATCTTCCATGATCCATTGCCAGCCTTGCCAAGATTGAATGACAGCTCACCGTCTGATAGTAGAAATGTCCGGACTTTCCCATCCTTTACCACAACGCTACCGCCAGCCTTTAACACATAGCGTCCATCCTCGGGCGAAGCGCCTCCGACAGTGATGGCATCTCCTTCATTACAAATTCCATCGGTACCCGCTACGACCGTCGCGGTGCGCCCATCCAGCAATTCCAAAGACGGTTGAAGTTTCGCTTCCAGACCCGGAACCGCTTCTAATCCGATCGTTCCGGAAACCCCGCCAGTGCCAGCGAGGATATTCCGGCCGTATAGCCTTACGGTGGATCCATCTTCATCAAACTTAAACCATTCGTCGGGAAGGAATATTGACGCCTCCTCTATATAAACTCCGATAAAATCCTCCGGACGGTTATCGGCAATGGCCTCTGGGATATTCGTATCGCGACTGAGGTCAAGCTTGATTTTTAGAAATTCAAGCTGAATACCAAGACCTGGAATTAAACACCGGGGAAGGGTTAACTCCGCTTCTTCATTGATGTCTATCGAGAAGCCATCACTGGTACTAAACGCAAATCGCCCCGCGTTAAAAATGATTGATGCTTTATGCGTTTCTACTATATCTTCCTGCCATTGCCCACCGGAATTAACCATAGGAACGAGCATTTGCCTTGGAAACTGAAGAGCCATACTCGCGTCGCGCAGTGTTACAGAAAACTGTGGGATAATCAAGTTCTTCACACGCTCCACAGAAATGCCTTCCAGCCAGGGCCGGAAGATGCCGATAAGTTTGTTGAATTTCGATTCAATGCCGATTGATAGCCCGACAACTGCTTTGATCGTTTCGGCATATATGTTAATGACAACCTGGTGCACATCGCTTAACTGCCGGAGATCTGCTTCAATCGCATCAACTGCAGTCCTTATCGTATCATTCTCACGATAAGTTTCATAGATATCCAGCAGGCTGTACAAACTGGACGATGATGTCAGCATAAAAACTTCGTCCTTAATCTCCTGGATACGCTGAACAATATCCTGAACCACAGGCGACTCAGCTCCACCCGTATCGTAGGTGCTTACCAAGGTGGAGATTGCTTCCAGAAAAGCGTCGACGTCATCATCTGAATCAAAGACCAATTGCGCAATCACGTCGAAGAAGTCTTTTTCTTCAGCGATACCCGCCATCTGTAACAGGATCTTTATAAATTCTTCAGGGGTGAATGAAAACTCATTCGCATCGAATGAACCAACGTATCTCAGGATGGGCCAGTTCCAGTGAAATACAATCGGAAAGCTTGCGTAATGTTCTGTATCAGGATCATAAAAGAACACGAGTTCCATGCCTGTTCCGAACAGCGGCTGACGAAGACTTTTTGTTAATAGCGTAAGGCTGTAGGTTGATTCGTCACCATGAGTTGAAATGTCAACAACGAGATCTTTGTAAAATATCTTTTTGAGCAGCAAATCGATCACAGCTTCTGCATTGTCCTCGATGAATTTGATGTCACCTGGAATTGCTGAGGCATCTACAAGGTCGGAGAGTGGTGGGAAAAATTCGTTTGCCATTTGTGACCTTAGGGTTGAGTGATCGATTGTAACCACGCATTGTTCGCCTCTGGCAACGACGTTCCGGACAATATCGGCGGCAATGGTTTTATGCTGGCCTGAATAGATGGAACTGGGACGTATCCCGTTACCTCCGGGCCAAATCCGAATTCAACATCAGCTGCGCCAGTGAAACTGGCAAGAGCGTCGGTGGCAAAGTATCCGTTGAGTTCTTTTTGGTTTGGCGACATATTGCACATGAAGCTCGTGACTGATTGGGTTGTGTCCTTTACTTTTACAAATTGCTGGTAGGCGCGACGGGCAAACTTTCCCAAAATCATCGTGACCTTAATACGAATCATGATGCGTATTTCTTCATTGAAAGGAGCTGCTGTGATACTAATTTCTACAGTAAAATTGTCCATGATATCACTTGGTGAATTCGACACTGTCTATGTCTACGGACCCGTTTCCTGATTGGGGAAACAGGAATTGTATATTCGTGATCTTTGTCAGATCGATCCCTCCGGCAGTAAATACTTCCAGGGGTATTCGGGCCGTCATCATGGCAGATTTGCTTGTAAGCGTTTCATTATCTCCTAGTGAAGTGCTGGGACGAAGATCTGGATCTGGTATCACTACGTGTTTGCCAACCTTCTGCATGAATGCGTCATTTAACCCAACCTGCATCGTGTTGATATTCGCATTACCGGCAGCGAAGGCGATTTTTGTAATTCTAAAACTAATTGCCGAATAGCTTGAGACATCGAGGCCTTCATCAGACACTTTAAAATGGATTTTGTCGTTGGCTACCCATTTCACCGAAAGAGCTTTCGTATCATGTGGTGAATAGGGATCAGATGACTGATCGGCATTTGTTGCCACCTTTGAAATGTCAGCAGGTAAATCCCGTAGTTTACCCTTTTTCCAACCTGGCTTTATTGTTGAAACGGCGGAGCCATCGGACTCGAAGTCTTCAATCGGTAAGCGGTCGGATGCCTTATTTTGAAATTGAAAATATATTCCTTTTGAACCCGAAAATACAATTGAGGGAGGTGTCCATTCGCCTGTGAAAAGCGGTCTCCAGCTATTTTCGTTGAAGAGGGTGTATCGAAGAAATGCATTGGTGTATCCAATGCAAATATTTTTTTGGGTCGTTATTTGGAGAAGAAAGCTGTCTAAATGTGTGGGGTCAGGTAAAATAAATTTTGTCAGATCTTTTCTCATGACCTCGATATAGTCATGGTTATCCTTGATGAAGCCATTGTGCGTCGCTTTGTAAACGAACGCCATGGTCTTGAGAGAAGAATTGACAGCCCTGTCCCAAAGTGTAAAGCCCCCACTGCGCATGGGCCCTGGAGGTGTGGGCATTCCGTTTACGTCTCCGTCACGAGAACCATACAGCACAAAGTAAGGAATGTCTTTTGTCAAGGTGCTATTTTCGAATTGGTCTGTTGGTGCAAGTGAAACGAGGGAACTGATTTTGTATTTGGTCGGATTAGGATTCAGATTCGCGGCCATAATGGCGGCTTCGCCTCCTCTGCTGTGGCCGAAGATCGCGATCTTGTCAACGTTCGCTTGTGATCCAAACTTTCGTTCTATTAACTCTAGGTGTTTAAAAATCAGGTTGACGCGTCCAAGTCCACCCATCTCCTGGGAGGGAAGTTTAAAATTTAATTTGATGCTTGAATGATCTGATTCTACCGTGTAATGAGTTCCCTTAATCCATGGTTTGGCAAGCGCTATATTGTTCGCATCGAAAATTTTATCGGCGGTATCCAGCGCGTACGTTTCATCAATAATGAAATAGTATGGAAAGTTCGTTGCGTCTGGGCCCTGCGTCGCATGCAGTTTAAAAGTATCGTGCTGAAATCTGCAGTCAATGGATACGGCGATGAATCCGTTTATTGCGAGCAAAATACCAAGTTGCTGGTATTGGTCATACCTTTGGCCATTCGCATGGACGATCAACACAACTGGATGGGAAGGTTTTGATTGACTTATTGGCCCATTCATTCTGTCTGCCGGAAAATATGCATGTCCTTCAAGGGCTACTTTCACTTGTGATGTCACATTTAAACCGTTATTCGACTTATCTGGCACTGTGACCATTCCATCTGTGCCAAGGAGGGCCGCTGCATCGGCCTTCTTGTATAGCCAATGCGATAATTGAAAATCACCTTTTAGCGGGTCTCTTGCTCCCGAAGGCAAGTGTGTCATAAGCGTAGTGAAGGCAGCTGAACAATACATATTACTGCCGGAGGAGTAGACCGAAATATCAGTAGACGGAGCAGCAGTAAACGTTGTCCCATCTGGTTTAAATCCGCGGACCTTCACCTTATACTTTAAAAAAGAAAAACCAAGGGAATCTCCCAACGGTCCCGCTACAGGCTCGAGTACGATATATTTAGGTAGGTCAGGATGAAATCCAGATAAGCCGGTTAATGTCAAAAACTCGGCTTTTGAAAGCCCCAGTAAAAAAAGATTTTCCTTTGGTGTAGCGGTCTTATTTTCGTTGTACCCAACAATTTCGATGACATCTACCGGGTTCGGCGATAACTGCAGCTGCCATTTGTTGAAGTAAATGTCCTTCGGAAAGGATGCTGCGTCGATCAAAGGTTTTAATTCAAGCTGCGAAACCATCTTCGGATACATATTCGTCGATGTACTATTCGCATAGTGGGCTTTCGTGTATAGCATTACGTACTCCGGGCCACTGTACACGCCTGAACGTGCGACCAAAGTATAGTTATTGCCGGTCAGCATTTGAAGTTTGCTATTGCGTCTCTGGATCAACTTTGGACCAGATGAAACGGAGAAGTTGCTGATGCCGCAAAATAAGCGGTCAAAGAAGTCGGGCGTACTCAGCACAGTAGCTGGCGAGCTGGGCGACGACTCTTTTCTGAAGTATTGGAGGCTTAAGTAATTGGCGACGTACATCCGCGGACCAGCACCGGCCGCGACATTCGGAAATTTAAGGACTATATCTTTTGTCCAGCCTGATGTATCTCCTGACAACAGCTTCGTTTCATCCAGAAAGCGGGTAGCTGTAGTACTTGGGATAAGCACAGGATTTTCAAAAAAAAGGATTGGCTTAATGTTATCGTCGGTCCGTAGTTGAATATAAAAGTTGCTGTGCGTATTGGCCTCGAGTCCTCCACCATCACTGTAATAAATAGGCCAGTGGCGGTTATAGATCCCATTAATATATGTATGACTCCGATCCGTCTTGAGTTTGTAGTCGCTTCCACTTGCCGCCGGGTCACCGTAATTCTTATTGAAATTATAGGAATAACCCTTTTCATTTCGAATATCCAGGTACACGCGATTTTTGGTTGCATACTTTGATATGAGGTCGGTGTAAAGAGATTCGCCAATAACTTTTTTTCTTTTTGTCGTCTGCGTGGCGTCAAAGATTTGAAGGCCTTTGTAGAAATAGAGTCCCCAGAATGCTGCGGGATCCATGTATCGAAGGATCGATTCGCGTGCGACCCTTAATGAAAACTTTTGTTCATCAGTTCCCGATAGCATAGTGCTAACGTCAATAACATGCTCTATTTTTTTCATGTAGCCTTTATCGACAAACCACGTGTCGGTATCGGTTATGATCTCAAATCCACAGTCGGTATTGAAGTCTCCGATCCATTCGCCTTCGCGAACACGTACACCGGAAAAAGAAGGCGATTGTCCGGCGTAGAGGTCTTCAATTGCTAATGTATCAACGACGGTAGCATCATAACCGAGGTAGGTGGGAGTGGGGTCCGCGGCAGCCGGAATAATGAGTCGAACAACTTCAATGTTTTTCCATATACGCTTTACAAGGTCAGAACTATCGGGATCTGATGCCGGCTTGATCGTCAGTCCGTTGAAAAAGCCATTTTTAAGAAGTCCTCGATAGATGTAATACCGGGGTGTAGCAAATGAAATTCCCAGCGCCGAGATTGGTTTGAGGATAACGTTTACAAGGCTAGGGTCGGTGGAGGGTAGCACTATAAGAAGACTTTCCTGAACAGCGAAGGCCTTGGCTTTTTCCGTGAGCGTAAAATTAGAGGTCACCTGGAACTTTGTATCCGGACCTACCGGAAGTGGCCCGTAGGGTTTGGGTTGACTATTGAGTTTGTCTGCCTCGGTAAAGAAAAACATTCGCAGGTGGTTAAGTTTTGCTTGCTATGGTAAAGCGAACGAAGTCAGTATGCAGCAAGAACCTGTAAGTAAGTATTGCAGCATTCAAACACGGCTGTTCGTACCGCTTACATTCACTGATAACAGGGATGGATCTTCATTATCACCTTGCCACCATCAGGTTGATCCGATACCTATGTTGTAATCTAGTTCAATAGAAATTAATTTCAAAAGACAGTTTTCAGTGAGTGAACTGTTTTAAATTCGATGCCCAATTCTGTGCATTCTGGTTGCCGAAAACTGTGTATTCTTATTTACCGAAAACTGTGCAGTACTAATTGCCAGTTACACTTGTAATAGTTCGCAACCACGTCGATACGTGAAAGCAATTCATCGGTTGTATTGTCCATTAATGAAATTACCTTGACATTCTGGCCAATGTATCTTTCAGCGATTGCATTTATGTCCTGCAGCTCTTGAAAACAGGCTGCGCATTGTACCCTCCAGCAATGTAAAATCAAGACCACATCATTGAATTCAATCGACGAAAATTACTTGCCACCTAAAGTCTTCGCGACAATGAGAGGATTGCTTTCATGTAAAGGCTATTTTTCAATATTTCAGGGCTATCGTATACACTGAAATTTTGTCCCTTTGCGGGATGTGCTAAGCTAGCGATGGATATTGCAATTATGATGAGTCCACCTTTCATTGATGTGACATCTAAATTGTCTGCATTGCTCCGAACTTATTACAATTTATGAGCTTCTTCTCTATTGGTCAAATTTGAAAATTCCCAATACTATGCAGGTACGCTTACCATTGGAGGCTAATTAATTTTTGATTTCCTTCGTAATTCCCTCATTTGCGTTTCTTGACCTTTTAGAACCTGATCAAGCTGCTCTTTAGTCCAGTTCTCTGGATTCGTTTTCACGTAGGCGATATTGAGTTTGAGCGTTTCGATCGCTTCATCATATCTTTTACTTTTTGTTAAAATGTCGATCTTGAGTGCGTAATACCAGGAACTGGTTTTAATACCTAAAGCTAAATTGACCAACGCTAGTCCAATCTCTAAATCTTGACTGCGGAAGTAATAGTATTCGGCACCAGCAGCCAGTAGCTGCGGATCTTTGATCTTCCCGGATAACAATTGCTCGTTTACCATCTTAGCAACGTTTTTATCAGTTTCTGTCTTAATTTCAAAACTTACACGCGTTTTTTCCCACGAAATATTTATTGCCGCATTGTTATGCATCACATCGACGTCTATTGTGAATGATTCATAGTACCTGTCTATTGCGTTCGCCCTTGCTCTAAGGCGCACTAAGTCCTTTTGTTCATCATATCCACCTGTTCCGTATAAGGCGGTGTCGCTATTAAAAATTACAGTCCACTCGTGGTCTTCTGGGATGGTAAATAAAGTGTATGTTCCGGCAGGTATTGACTTATTGCCGATCAAGACATCTTCATCGAATTTGATCTTCGTACACTTACCGGCTCCTGTTCGCCACAATTTGTTATACGGAACCAATTCGCCAAAGATCTTCCGACCTCTGGCTGCGGGCCTTTCATAGATAACAGAAATGGTAGTGAAGCCAACTTTTTGATTAATACTCCCCATAGGACTTAAGCTAGGAAAAGCCACTTGCGCTATCGCGTCAACACTATTAAGTGCCAATAACACTGCTAATAATCTTTTGATCAAGTCTTTCTGGTTAAGGGTTTTTCATTTTTACCCACGCTGAACGTTGCTCCCGAAGCAGTGTTTGGAGTTTGACGGGCGTCTTCTAATTCTCCCTAAGCAAGGCGCGTTCTAGTAACTAAATTACAACATTAAGCTGAGGCCCGGTGGAACTTGAAAACCTTTTATAACACGGTCTGTTCATTCCTTACTTTTCCATAAGTTGTGATTATCCAGGTTCCTAGAATGGAAGAGAAAAAGCTTCGGAAGGCTGCGCATACCCAGTGCAGTAGATGAAAATAGAAGGGAGGAGGAATGCGGCGCTCATAATAATTTATAGACTTTTTTAAGCATCATAAAAGGAACAAAAAAATTTACGTGCAAATTAAAGTTTAGTCGACAGGCCTCTGTATATTCGATTTGCTTTTAGAGCGCCCCCGTGAAACTGTTAAGCGCTTGGCTACGGGATTTTTATGCAGAACGATACTGTGAAGCTTGTGTTTCATCATTAGACGAACAAAACGCATTTAATATCCACTCATATATTTTAAACTGATAGCATGAAAAAGGTAACCGCGCTGTGCTTCATCACGGCTAGCATTCTCATGACGTTTTACAGTTCCAAAGTCTTTGAACAAAAAGTCCGCTCCCATTGCACTCCTTCTTCGAACACGTCCGTCGACAAAACGTGGGTAGAAATTATCAATAAAGCACTTACGGATTCTGGTCACGTTAATAAGAGCTTCAGAATGATTGAGTATACTCTAGCTCCAGGTCACAACGATACAATATCTCACAGGCATGGTGCAGAAATATTTATCTACGTAGTGAAGGGCTCTTTTGAGTATAGCTTAAACAAAACAAAACCTGTGTTGTTAACGCAAGGTCAGGTAATTCATGAGCCTCCATATTCACTACACACGCTTACGCGAAATCCCAGTAAAACGGATTCAACAAAATTGCTTTTAAATGTTGTTTATAATAATGGAGCTTCGTTTTACATACGGGAATATCCGGATAAAAAATAGCAATCCTTTTGTCACGGACTCGGATAGTCGTCCAATGTCAGCCTCGAGATATTGGTTCCTGATTTCTCCACAAGGCACGCCTGTTAACAAGTATAAAGCAGTAGGTTTAAACACAATTTGAAGGCATAGAAAATGCTTTGGAACGGTGCGGTTGATACGCTTTCACCTTGGGTGGTTCATCCTTGTCAAACTGGAAGTGAATAGTTCGGTACAAACGAACGAATCGTCTGTTTTCGGGCTGTGGCAGGAAGTCTTTCAGGAGCATAAAAGAGTTTGCAACCGACGACAATTAACTTGTTTGAAGATAGGGTAATAATGAGTTATCTGGTGGTAAGAAATCGACAGTCCAGCAAAAAAGTGTAATCGGTAAGCAACAATGTCCACTTTTCGGCAATTAGGATTGTCCAGTTTTTGGCAACAATGCTGTCCAGTTTGAGAGGGTTAAAGAAAGGAATTAATCGGCAGCTTTAAAAATTGTTTTCCGATGATTTATGCGGTAGCTGGTTCCGGAGAAGCTTACAACCTCGGATCTGAACAGTAGCCTGTCCAGGAACGCTGTAGCCAGCACACATTTTCCTTCTTTACAGGCTGTTTGGGCACTTTCAATCATGTGGGTCAAGGTGTAGGTCAAGATGAACAACATTATGCCCATATTTTAACAAGGCCTTATTGATTTCGTCCGCCAACAATGAATACGCACTCGGTCTCCGGTGAAGCCATCTGTTAAAAATTTCGAGTGTAGCATTTCTGGATCCGCACCCGCGAAAGTCCTGGGCATGTCGATGAATCAACTTGATTTGCCTGCGCGAAGTCCAGAATCTTGGAATAATGGCCTTATTGTGCCATTTCTTGCATTTCAGCCGGTCGCCAGATATTCCTCTGTTTATTAGTACGCACGACGAAGCAGTGAATGCCAACCCCCGAGATTTATTAAAGAATTCCCGAATAACGATTGAAGAAAGTTATTCTTAATGTATCTTTTAAAAAAGTATCGTTATATGAACTTCTTTCATTTCAAAAAATTCTCGCTTTCACAGCAATTTCTTATCGTCTCTATCGGGACTATTTCCATTATATTAATAGGTGTATCAACTTACATGGTACGCACGTCGGTATCATCAAAGATCGAACAGCTCCAAGTAATGGCGGATGGTCGGTCAAGTGCCGTGATTGAAAAGATCGACCGAAATTTCTACGAGCGTTTTGGAGATGTTCAGGCATTCGCCTTTAATAAACTCGCTGTTCAAGCCGCTACAATTAAAAAGACAGATTCCGATATCGAGCGATTCGTCAACACAATGGTGAGTTATTATGTGCTTTACGATCTTATGATGATTTGTGATCTAGAGGGCAAAGTTATTGTTTTAAACACGCTGAATAAAGAAGGGAAAGCCGTAAAATCAAATTTCCTCCTGGGGAAGACCTATGCTAAGGAGGAATGGTTTCGTGTTTGCGTATCAGGCGCAGGCCCTAAAGGAGGTGCTTGGTACTCTGATTTTTTGGAGAATAAAGATGTTACGAGGATGTATGACCAACCTGGCTATGGGATGGCATTCGCGGCGCCCATTAGAGATAGTACAGGCGCCGCTATCGGGGTATGGTACAATTTTGCAAACTGGTCGGATGTAACAACTGGAATTAGGAACGAAACCGAAGAACTTATAAAGCAAACCGAGCCCGAAGCATTTATGCTCATCACGAATGCAAATGATATTGTAATTGATAGTGATGAGTCAGAAATGATACTACAGACACGTGTTACCAGTAACGCCGATGGTGCAGACGCAACATTTAGGTATCAGAGAAAAGTAGTTGATCCCTCTCAATTTATCATTGGAAGTAAAAAAGGAACCGGTGCTTATACATTTAAAGGGAAGAATTGGAATGCGCTCACCTTTGTTCCACGTACACAAGTTAGCTTTGCATATTTGAAAGGTAATTTACTCGGGCTCTTTGTAGTGATGCTTCTTGTATTGATCGGCGTTGGTTATGTTTTTTATAAACTTGCCTCGGTCGTATCGAAAAGAATAACAACGCTTAAAAACGATATTACAAAATTATCAAAAGGGGAACTCGTTGAAATTGAAGATAGCAACCTGGAAAATGAAGTTGGTGAAATGACATCCGCTATTAAAACACTCGTAAAGGGTATGAGCGAAACTGCTTTATTTGCCAAACAGATTGGCGAGGATAATCTGACTGCAACATATACTCCCTTGAGTGACAAAGATGTACTTGGCCTATCGCTAATAACCATGCGAAACAATCTTCTAAAGTTCAGAGTTGAAAATGAGCAAAGAGATTGGGCTAACAACGCATTGGCCAAGATCGGTGAATTGTTACGATCGACCCACAAGAATGTAACTGACTTATATGATTCTATTATTCGATACGTTGTAAAATACACCAAAAGCAATCAAGGTGGTATATTTTTGTTAGACGGAACCGATAACGAATTAAATTTAGTGTGCTGCTACGCTTACGAACGAAAGAAGTTTATGGAAAAGCGTGTTGCTATCGGCCAGGGTTTGGTGGGCCAGTGCTTTCTAAGCCGAGAGATAATTTACATGACGGACGTCCCTAAGAATTATGTACAAATATCGTCAGGACTTGGGGAGTCGACCCCAAACGCAGTGATCCTGGTGCCCCTCGCGGTAAATGACGATATTGTAGGTGTATTGGAATTAGCTTCCTTACAGCCATATTCCGCGACAGAGATAGAGCTCCTTCGGAAGTTAGCAGAAAGCGTTGCCTCAACTATTGCAGAAGTACAAATTAACGACCGTACAAAACAACTTTTAGAAATTTCTCAACAGCAAGCGGAGGAGATGAAAGCCTCAGAAGAAGAGATTAGACAAAACATGGAGGAGCTCAGTGCAACCCAAGAAGAAATGGGGCGGAAGGAGCGCGAATATCTTAAACGTATAGAAGACTTGGAAAATCAAATACTTAAGGAATCTGTAAAGTGAAGTTTGCCGCACTTATACAAAAACTGATTCACTAACCTAATAACAGGGCGGAGTGGAAGGCGGTTGCGTCACGGAGCTATTGCAGTACAGGATGATCATCTTGATCTTGGGATTTAGGAGCAGTGCGCGTAGTTCATAGTTTATTTACTTACGGGTTGAACATTCAGGAATTTAGAACGGACTTGGAAATTTTCTTTATCACGCGCGCTGTTCATTTACCACTTTATCCTATGTTGTGATATCCTGAACTTTAGAATCGAATAGAAACTCCACAGTCCGTTATTATCACGGGTTTCTGCCGGCCTATACGTCTGGCCCATGATTGATTTGTTTGAATAGATTGTTTACCCAAATATTCACTAGCCACTAAAATGAAGTCACCACTTTTTAATGCGTCACGCTCGCCCCACGTTCTCATAGCTGGTCCGGCATAGCAAAATCCTGAACCGCATCTCTTGCGGTTTATGCGCGTTGCTATTCTGGTCCTGGTGCTGCTCGTCTCGATTATTCCGCGGCTCTCTGCCAGCGACATTAAAGGCCAACGGATCGACAGGGTTCAGGTTACGCTTGAGCTGAAAGATAAATCGCTGCAACACGCTCTTAAGCAAATCGAGAAGCGCACATCGTACCGCTTACGTACATCAACTGATGCATGCACAGGCGGAGCAAATGCAGGCGCAGGAAGAAAAATTGCGTCAGAATCTGGAAGAGCTGGAGGCAACTCAGGAAGATATGAACGCAGCCGAAATCCGGGGCTCATTATTCGGGCCCGACTTTGGGTTTAATCTTTTTACAACATTCCTTCCCTTTTTTGTTTTTGCACTGATTACAATACTAATTTTTCGCGGCGGTAAAAAGGATTTCAAACCCAACGTCAGATCATGAACATAAAACCACTTGTTGCTGCTGGAACGCTGATGGGAATCGAATGGGCGGATTCGCGAATGGAATATTATTTCACCAACTAATGCAGCTGCACAGTATGCTCTCCGCAAAGCTACCGCAGGATACCGTCGTAAATATTAAACCAGCATGGTCTGGGATGGTCTCTTATTCACCATGTTGTCGAGCGCGCGGGTCTGTCAGTTTATGACTATATTTTTCTTGCTTCGGGCGTTGCTTTCATTCTTCTCGGCCTTGCCATAATCAACGTAGGGAAGAAGCGTTAACCACTCCTTCGTTCTCTACTTCCCGCTCATGAGCTAGCCTCTGCGCAAAGACGCGAACCTCACATGCATGTATAAAAATCTACATTCGGTAAGATTTTTCTACTGCATCTATCCGATAAACATCATTTCAAGACTTATAAACCTTTTTAACTACTGGCATAATTATTTGAATAGGGCTAACAATAATTTATATATTAACAACTATTACCCTAAACAACTAAACGTTATGAACAAGGTTAAAATGCTTTTCTCGACGCTGTTATTCGCGTTATTTATTGGCGTAGGCTCGCCTGTTTCTGCACAGGATGCAGACTCAAGAGTAGCGACGGAACACAACGACAATGATGATGATGATGGGTTTAATTATGGATGGCTTGGGCTGATCGGCTTAGTCGGCCTGCTGGGACTTAAAAAGAAAGATGATGTACATGTACATGATAGTGCAAATCAAAGCCGCGTGAGAAATCAAGTTTGAACAAAACTTAGTTAATTCACAGGATATCATTTGTCCCTTAATAATTTAACCTAGTTCGGGTTCTCGGATCTCTCATGCACCTAACCGCAAAGGCACGAAGGCGCTAAATGGCCGTGAAGGAAAAACTTTGCGCTTGCTTTCGTCTTTGCGGTTAATAGTGCTGAGACACGCTCAGCGGTATTATCGAGACACATTCCAACGGATCACCTTCTCCAGTTTCGAGTCCGATAAAATCTTAAACTTCGTTCCCTCCATTTCGATAAGCCCTTCTTCTCTAAAATCACTCAGAACTCTGATGACAGATTCTGAAGCGGTCGCTACCATTTTCGCAAGATCCTCTCTGGAGATACTTATATTCTCATTTGTATCCTTTAACGGTGACGCTTTTAACAGCGCTTCGGCGGTCCGTTGCCTGACGGAATTATATGCGATATTGATCAACTGATTTTCTTTCTCGCTGATTTTTCTACAGAGCAGAGCAATGAACTTTTTGGACATTTCCGGACTTTGTAGCATCGTGATAAAATCATGTTTTGGTATTTGAATGAGTTGTGTGTCCATAAGCGCAATTCCTCCAACTTCTTCTTTAACCTCGTTTAGAAAGAGCGTTGGGTTGACAGATTCGTAGACAATGTCAACCTTTCCCTCTTCCAGTTTACCAAGTGAGAGAAAATCATTCAGTATGCCAGTCAGCTGATTAACTGATGACTTTATACGTTGAACATGCTTATGAATTTTGTCGGATTCGCGTCGAACGTTATATTGATTGATCAACGCTGCTGAACTCAACACTGCGCTTAGCGGTGTTCTGAACTCATGCGAAGCGATGGTCACAAATTTGCTTTTAAGTTCATTAAGCTCGCGTTCTCTTTCCAGCGATTTTCTGACGTCGAGCGCACCCTTTTTTCGCTCCGTGACTTCCTCTTCTAGTTTGATGATCGTTCTGTGAAGCGCCTCTGTTCTCATCTCCACCTTTTGTTCCAATTCGGCAGCATATACAATTAGTCGTTCTTCGCTGCAGGGTGGTAGAAACCATTCGCAAGAATGAAATCATTTTGTTTGTGACTAATAGGCTGATGTACAGTGGAAGTAAAGCCACGATGGATGAACTGGTTGAAAACACAAATGTACCTATCGTGTTGGCGCCATTGGCGCGGTCTACAGCTGGATAGCTCTTGAAGCTGTACAAGAATCAACTTTAGCTGCCCTCTTGCCAGGCAAGTTTTATAAAACTCATCACCTCATCATTAATATCTTCCTTGTTAAATAGTCTTAGATGATGATTATATTGTTTCACCCCACCAGGGACCTGCGCGATTTTTTGAAAGCATAAATTTTCCGTGTGCGGCACTTGGAAGGGAAAAATAACATGAACAAAGGTTTTACCCAACTGCGTAATGTATGCGATTCGCTTTCGCGGCGTAGCCAGACCGATCATCGTCTTGGCAGGAAGTACTTGTACATTTCCGACTATTGTAAACTTTTGGATTAAATGATGAAAAAGGTCAACGGTGTGATCCGACTTACCTTGGAGAAATTCATTCAGAGTTTTCGGCGATGAGGATTCGTTTTTGGCCATGTCAATCATCTAGCTCCTTTCTCCCCGCTCAATAACCTTAGTAATGGAATTGACGATTTCGTCAAGCTTATCAGTTGACTGTTGTAAATGCGCCAACACGGATAGGCCTTCTTCTGTCAAAGGTGTTTTGTTGAGCAGATTGATCAATCCAAGAATGCTCGCTACCGGACTTCGGAGCTTGTGCGCATTGATAAAAGCATATTCCTCCAGTGCCTTGTTTTTTTTCTCCAGTTCTGCGGTGCGCTTGCTGACAAGCGCCTCCAGGTTTTCGTTAATTGCGCGGATCTCTTCCCCCCTCAAATTGATCTCAAGGTTTTGTTCCCTGATCTCTCGATTTTGCGATTGAATTTCGGCGTTGCTCAACTCCAGGGCCACACGTGCTTTGATTTCTTTAATTGTAAGGTCGTGCCGCGTTTTTATGAGCATGATCATAAATACCGCCGATGCCATCAATATAAGGCCGCCCTTTACAAAGAACGAATTGAGCTCAAAGGAATTATTCGCTCCAATGAAGTATGCTGAAGCAATGGCAGACGCGATCACAAGTGTTACAGAGTATTGCCAATCCCACGCGGCAAACATCGAAGCTCCAATGAACAATGCCATATAATTGAGATTGTGGCCAAGAAGGTCTTCGTCTCCGATAAGGCTGTATGTGTATGCGTTCTGTAGTGAGATCAATGCAAATGGAACCAGGATCAGGTAATATGAAGGAAAATATCGGCGGAAAACTACAACTGCAAGCGTGATTGCTGCCACGCACAATCTGAAAATCAATACATGCCCCCAGCTTTCGGGTATGTTAAAGTAATCCGTGATCGCGAACAGCGGATCGAAGACTATCGCGACCCATGCAGCGATCAGGTGATACTTTGAAGTTGATTTCTCTAATTCGAGTTCCCAGGAATTTATCGGGGGAGAAGTCATTTTTTCGTTTAAATGTTTAGTGATTCGTGGCCTCTGCTACTTTCGGGTATCCTTGATACTTTTCTCTAACGTCGGCGAGACATAAGTGCTCCAGTGGCCGTGATCATCAAATATTAAATATACCGAAAGTCCAAGTTCGCTATTTCTTGAGAGGAATTCAATTGTCTTTTCCCGTCCCATCACCATAAAAGCCGTTGCATACGCATCTGCCGTCATGCAATCCCTCGCGATCACTGACACACTTAATAGATCGTTTTTTTGCGTATAGCCCGTCGTCGGATTTATGATGTGTGCATACCTTTCTCCATTCTCTTCATAAAACTTTTTGTAGTTGCCAGAGGTAGCCATTGCCAAATCTTTTAGCGTCAGTGCCCCTTGTATCCCTCTGTCAAACATGGGGTCTTCGTCAGGTTGGTCGATGCCGACCGTCCAGAGCGTGTCCTTCGCCTTTGAGCCTTTTGCCTTCACTTCTCCCCCTAGCTCCACGAGGTAGTTTTTTATGCCCTTCGCCTCGAGATAATCCGAGATCACATCCACTGAATAACCCTGCGCGATGGCATTAAAATCCAGACTGATCTCGGGCCTTGCCTTGATGATCTTGCCGCTGTCCATCTTTACCTTTTTATAGCCCACAAAGTTTCTCAGACTGTCTATCACGGCTGTGCTGACTTTCAACTTTTTTGCTGGACCAAAGCCGTATGCATTGATAAGCGGGCCGACCGTTATATCGAATAATCCTTCAGTTTTTTCTGAAACTTCCATCGACTTTTCGAAGACCTGCGAGAAGTATGGATCGACCACCGCACGGGTATCGTTGCGGTTCACCATTGAGATAACGGATTGACTATCGTACGTCGACAGCGATGAATTCAGCAACATTAAGAGGGAATCAATTTCACGCTGAAAGGAACCAGCGGTTGGCGCAAGAAAAGTTATATGATAGGTTGTACCCTGTGCGAGACCTGCAATGAATTGTTTCTTTTCATTCTTGCAAGCGGAGACTAGTGCAATGAAGATCAGGGCGCGGACAGTCCCTTTTAGGTGCATCACGAACGAAGTATGTCTCACATCCCTGGTGGCATTGTATCCTTATAGACTTTCCTCACGAATTTCGGTGCATTAAAGCGGTAACCCAGCTCAACACCGAGGTAGGTATACGACGCACGGAGGTCAATATTGTGCAACGAAGACGATTGGCGTTCTGCTTCATAGCGGAGTCCTCCGTACAGTCTCCTCGATTGATAGCCTACGCTTGCCTTGCCGTCAAATATAAACACCATACTTTTTCTGAGTTTTACCTTGTCGTCAACGGCGGCAAGATACTTATAGAAATAAAGATCATATGACGGGAAGGCGACCGCTGAGAAATAAAATCTCTTGAGAAATACAAAATTACCTCCTACTCCCGGCGCAAGTTTAATGGACCAGGTGCGAATCACGCTTACGTCGCTGAGACCATCATAATATTTCTGTTTGCCCGGAGGAATCAAAGCAGAACTTCCGCTGAGCTGTGTATAAAACAAGCCAGAGTTAAACAGAAATCCGACTCGGCTTTTGATTTGTCTTTCAGAAAAAGTTAACGGTGCCGCGTATGAATATTTGCGCCAGTCTGGATTCCACAGGTTTTCAAATTGAAACTCTTTACTCACCATATCGGCACGCTTCAAATTCACTTGGGATGGGTCGGAAGAGTAGGAGGGATTAACGTCAGTAAGTCCCTTATACCGTATATATTTGAATTGAAACCCGAATGCCCTGCTGTTGTATTTTATAGTTGCCGTGCGATATTTGCTTTTAGCGTATTGATCATGCATCTGCGCGCCAGTAGGTAATAAGAATGCAAATCCAGCCGTGACAAATCTGTAGTTTACAGCCAATCCCACGATGTCAGCAATATTCGTCCTGAAGGAAGATATTCCTGCTACTTCGCCGTTGACTGGCTTAAGGTCTGTACGGATTGATGGCGAGAGCAGGTGGGTGCTCCCTGATAAATAGTTCGGATAAGAACGAATGTAGGATGTGTCAGGAGGATCCTTCTTTATCCTGAGGTGTGGAAAGAACTTTTTATAAAATAATTTTGGATGTAAGAAAACGTTCTTTTCCTGGGCAACGACCCCGATATTCGCACACAAGACCAGAAGGCAAGTGAAAAGCGAATATTGAAGATTTAAAAGTCTAAGCACGTTGTTTCTTGCGATTGAAATAAGCTCATTTCAAACGGCACTTCAGTTTTACGATAATCACTTTTCAGCGAGCAGCATTGTTTTGTCTTTCGCGTAAGTAAGCGTGAGCCGGTGCATGGCACGCGTGCAGGCTATATAGAGCATGCTGCGGTCGACATCGGTTTGGTAATTACGCGCAGAGGCGAACGGGATGATGACTTCATCAAATTCCAGACCCTTGGCGAGGTGCACAGTAGTTAACACGATACCCTCTGAAAACGATGTGCTGTCAGGTGTCAGCAGGTGTATGCCTGGAATGTTCAACTGTTCATATAGTGTCTCGGCCTGGGCCAATGTTTTGCATATTATGCCAAGGGATTGATGACCGGAATTTTTGAATTGCTGAATGAGACTTTTAATTTCTTCGGCCTCCTCCGCGTTGCTTGCGAAACCCTTTACGACCGGCGTATCGCCGTGTCGTTCCATGGGAATGAGGTTCGGATTGCGAGAGACGCTCTGAGCAAAGGCGGTGATTTCAAAAGTTGACCGGTAACTCCTGTAGAGCTTTACTGTATCCCCTTGTGGGAACACCTGGTTAATGCCTTCGGCGGAAGATGCACTGTATGGATTGACTGTCTGGCTGACGTCACCAAGAATGGTTTTTTTGCATTTGAACAATCGCGAGAGCACTGCATACTGCACGGGTGTATAGTCCTGCATTTCATCGACCAGCAAGTGTTTCACATGATCATATGGCTGCATGCCTTCCAGGCGAAGGCTAAAATATATCAGTGGAAAAACATCAGAATATTCCAGTGTCCCGTTCGAATGGATTTCAAGCATATCGTCCTTACCGAGCCAGTTATAAAAATCTTTATACAGGTCGAGAAGATTAGTGCGCTTAAACATCCGGGGAACGGCTTCCAATATCTGGTTTCGTTCGGAGCCGGATAATTTGCGTTGCGTGTTGCTTCTAATGAAATTCTGGATATCCTTCGCGACTTCAGGAAAACGCTTTAGGAGGGGGATGCGGTGATAGGCTTTAAACCGTTCCAAAATAAATGGGAACGGGACAACGGTTTTGCCTATACGCAGCTCAGTAAATGTGAAATAGTTATTTTCAATATGTATAAGATATTTATTCAGTGCACGGACAAAGTCGAACGTTGCCTTAAAGCGTATGCGTTCAATAAATGATGCATCGTGATTTTCCAGCAGCGAAGTTACTTGCTGAAAGAATGTTTGAAATGAATACTTATGCTCCAACACTTCGCCTGCAAGCTCTTCCATTCCCATTTCCGGTATGTGCTCTTCTCCCAGCTCAGGAAGAACATTCGATATGTAGTCAGCAAAAACCTTGTTGGGAGATATGATCAGAATGTCTTTTGCAGCAATGGATTCCCGGAATCTGTAGAGCAGAAAGGCAATGCGGTGCAATGCAATGGATGTTTTCCCTGAACCTGCAACACCCTGAATGATCATTACGGGAGCTGTTTCATTTCTTATAACAGCGTTTTGATCCCGCTGGATAGTGGCGACAATGTTCTTCATCTTGTCGTCAGAGGATTTGCTAAGCTCCTTCTGCAAAATATCATCGTGGATGTTCACTTCATTCTCAATCATGAACTCCATCTTTCCATCCCTGATCTTATACTGACGTTTTAATAATATGTCACCTTTGATTTCGCCGCCAGGGGTGACATAAGATGCCTGACCAAGCTCAAAATCGTAAAACATCGAGGAGATGGGTGCACGCCAGTCGTATACAAGGTTGGTCCGAAGCGTATCATCAAAAAATGAATATATCCCGATATAAATTGGCGTGGCTGCAGCGTCTGATTGCCCCTTGAAATCGATTCGCCCGAAATATGGCGAGTTCCAAAGCTTCATCAGCTTCCGTTTTCTGGCGACCGCTGACTCGCCGGTAAAGGCCATCCTGTTTATGGACTGGCCGGCGGAAACAATGTCAGCCTCGTCCATTCCGGACTGATGCTCGTATAAATATTCTTTGTTCTCTCTTAGTTCAGAAGAATATTGCTTGACACTGTCGTCCACGCGAATGATGGTCAACTGCAACTTTTCTTTGATCTCTTCCAGATATTCCCGCTCCTCGTGTTCGGACATGCTAATATTTATTGATTTAGAGAGTTTGGTTTCGTGATTGTTATCGCAAGTAAAAAGCGCAGACAGAGTCCTGCGGTCGTTGCCGGAAATCGTCCCGCGGTCAAGTTGCGAAATATGACAAAGCAATTCACAACATACACCGTGCTAAGGCGCCCTTTTGCGGATGCAAATTTAACCTTCTTACACTTAAAACAGAAGCCAAGTGGACATAAACATGGGCTATCCCCCCTCAGGCGGTTGGGCAGGCTTTTTGTACCTTTGTATTAGCAACAATTCCCTTCATAGACCTCGTTTTCGTTAATTCAGTATGAAAAAATTGGCCCTCCTCTTTCTCGTGACAATTTTCGCGAGCCCAATTCAAAGCCAACAGCTTGACGCCAAACTGCAAGCCATTGGATTCTCACAAGTCCAAATTATCGACAAATTCTGGCAGCCAAGGATCCAGACGGTCACCGACGTGACGATACCGGTATGCATAGAGCAAACGGAGATTAAGACACCGCGGATACGCAATTTCGAAAAGGTTGCGCGCAAGAAGGGGGAGAAGCATGAAGGCATTTATTTTGATGACTCAGATGTATATAAAGCCCTCGAGGCGATCGCCTATTCTCTTAAGAACACTCCGAATCCTGCATTGGAAAATAAGGCGGACGAATGGATCGACAAAATCGCCGCGGCTCAGGAGCCAGATGGATATCTTAATACTTTTTATTCATTGAATGGCCTTCAAGATCGGTGGTCAGACATGGAAAAGCACGAAGACTACTGTGCAGGGCACTTAATCGAAGCTGCTACCGCATACTATAACACTACCGGAAAAAGAAAGCTATTGGACGTTGCCGTAAGGTTTGCAGACCACATAGACGCAACGTTTCGCCTACCCAACCGCCATTGGGTGTCAGGCCATCAGGAAATCGAATTGGCGTTGGTGAAGTTGTACAGGGTAACAAACAATAAGAAGTACCTTGATCTGGCAGACTGGTTTTTGCGGCAGCGGGGAAAGGGGTTTGGCAAAGGTGTGATCTGGGATCAATGGAAGCAACCATCCTATTGTCAGGATGCACTGCCGGTCAAGGAGCAAACCAGCATCACCGGCCACGCCGTACGGGCGATGTACCTGTTCACTGGTGCGGCTGATGTGGCAGCCGCCTCAAACGACGCAGGCTACATGAATTCTATGAAGCACGTTTGGGACGATGTTGTTCTACGCAACATGTACATAACGGGTGGGATAGGGTCCAGCGGATCGAACGAGGGGTTCACCACAGACTACGACCTCCCCAATGAACAAGCCTATTGTGAAACGTGCGCCTCTGTGGGAATGGTGTTCTGGAATCAAAGGATGAACTTGCTGACAGGAGAAAGCAAGTACATCGATGTTCTAGAGCGCAGCCTCTACAACGGCGCGCTGGACGGGCTGTCCCTGAGCGGTGACCGCTTTTTTTATGGCAATCCTTTGGCCTCATCCGGCAATAACGCCCGAAGTGAATGGTTCGGAACAGCGTGCTGCCCGTCCAACATTGCACGCCTGGTCGAGTCCATTGGTGACTACATCTATGCCAGGGGTGGTCGTGAAATTTTGGTTAATCTGTTTGTCGGCAGTAAAACAACGGTGTCGCTGGTGAACGAAAAAGTGAGTATCACGCAGGTAACAAACTATCCATGGGATGGCAATGTCGAAGTATCTGTTGAGCCGACAAGAAAAATTTCATTTGAATTGAAGATACGCATTCCTGGTTGGGCAAGCGGCGAACCAGTGCCGGGGGATACATATAAATTCCTTGATGCGCTGGTGACTCCATTTACGCTGATACTAAATGGGAAACCTGTGAAGTATTCTATGGCGGCAGGTTACGCAACCATTGATCGTCAATGGAGAAGTGGGGATAAGGTTACGCTATCTATGCCGATGCCGGTTCAACGTATCGTTGCCATAGACAGTATACACGCCAACATTGATCGTGTGGCGCTTCAGCGTGGACCCTTGATGTATTGTTTTGAGCATGCAGACAATAATAATTCTACCAACAATATATTGTTGCCTGACAATGTTTCATTGACCCATGAGTACAAGTCAGATTTGTTGAATGGCATAGTAGTCGTCCACGCGAACGCTCCTGTGGTCCAGGTTTCAGAAAGTGGATTGGATATCAACACCAAAGTGCAGCCCGTGTTGGCAATTCCATATTTTACCTGGGCCAACCGTGGCAAAGGCGAAATGACCCTGTGGATCCCACGCAAGGCCGGTAAGGTTGCAATCATAACGAAGTAGGCGCAGATAGAATAGGAAGATGGCCGGTTCAGGGTTCGAGCGCATACACGCGGCTGGTTCAAGTGTTCAGCGCTTCAGCGCGATCACTTGGACCTACGACAATGCAGTTTTCAAACTGCAGCACACTTTCAAGTCCCCACCCAATACAATTCAGGCACCCCCACAACATTAGCGATTCTACAATCACCAGAGGTAGAGATCTTGCAGGGAAGCCATGCGTGGTAACAAAGGTATAATCCCTTCGCGAGCCGGATAGCGCCCCACTCATTATTTCATCGACTTTCGCGCGGTTGCGATATGCTTGAAATTCCAAAAATAGTAACTTCCCATCTTAACAACCTCCATGTCATTGAACGCAGGCAATTCGATTCTGTCACCCTTTAGGAATCGCCGAAACTCAGCCCTAATTTTCACACGCTATGCATAGAAGACGATTTTTAAAGGCCGTCGCCTTAGTCTTTGGTTCTTTGCAAATGCTCCCACAGCAGGTCTTCGCGGGTATTACATCCGTCCGTGATAACTTCAAACGCATTTACTCCAGCACCACACTCAAAAACGAATTCTTTAAATTCCTTCAAAATGTATTTAACCTATTTCCTGAACAGGATCTGCATAAACTAATCTCCGATGCGGCTACCCGGGAAAATGGTGATAAGGATGTGTATACCAAGGTACAATTGAAGCTGGAGGATATCACCCCTGCATTTTCATCCTTTCGATATGCACTGCCGGCACTCATGAAGCAAAAAGATGAAATGGCCGAACAGACACTGAAGCTTCTTGGTAAAGACGGTACTTATAACGGTTATCTTGAAATTGGATCCTCTGGACGCTACCTGGATTATTTGGAAGAACAGGTTGATATCACGGGTGAACGCTATTACGCCGACGGCAAAGAACCCGGCTACGGCGTAACTGAGATGATCGACAGGGGTCAGATAGCAATCGGAGCCACATACATTCCGTTCGCCGACTATCGCACCAAATACTCCGAACTCATTCCAAAAGAAAGCCTCGACCTCATAACGATTTATATCGGATTTCATCATTGCCCGTTAGCACTTCGGGTGCCTTTCATTTCCTCTATCCGAGATACCCTTCGGGCTGGCGGCAAACTCATCTTGCGCGACCATGACTGTAACACAGAAGAACAAAAGACGTTGGTAGCGCTCGCGCATGATGTGTTCAATATGGGAACCAACGAATCGTGGGAGTATAACAGTAGTGAAATACGGAACTTCTATTCATTGGATTTCATTTGCAACTTTGTTGAGAAAGTTGGATTCAAATTCGATAAGCGAACACTCTTTCAAGAGGGTGATCCGACCAAGAATGCACTGATGCTGTTCACCAAAGTTTAATCGTTTTGATGAAAAAGTTCGGAAGAGCGATCCTGGTGATCCTCAGTAAATTTCTATTTCTTTTGATAATAATATTTCGGTTCCTGCGCAAATGCATTCGCGGAATCAACAGGCGAAAGCGTTATGCCATTCCGTTTTATAGCTTTCTCGCTTATATATTGCTCGTGGTTGTCATTATCAAATTTTCAGGCGATCCGTCCTACGACAAAGTTCTCCGGAATAAGCGCGTCAACGATGTCACGGCGATTAATCCCATCCAGGTAGGCCGGGAGATTCAACCAACAACAATAGACGAAATCGTTGAGGCCGTCCAAAACACAAATGGCCCTATCTCTATTGGAGGGGGGCGATTCAGCATGGGCGGTCAAACGGGTTATGAGAACAGTTTGCACATCGATATGCGCAAATTTAACCAGGTTCTTAACCTGGACGTTGTGAATAAACAAGTAACAGTTCAGGCAGGGATTATCTGGCGCGACTTGCAGCATCTAATTGACCGGCATAACCTGTCGGTCAAGATCATGCAAACGTACGCCAACTTTACAGTGGGGGGATCCGTTTCTGTGAATTGCCACGGGAGGTACATTGGTCACGGACCGATCGTTTCATCTGTCCTGCACATCAAACTCATAACTGCCACAGGTGAGGTCATCACCGCCAGCAGGAATGAAAACCAGGAAGTATTTGCTGCGGCGATCGGTGGTTACGGCGGCATAGGAGTCATCGCAGAAGTTACATTGTCATTGGCGGACAATACAAAAGTCGAACGCCGGACTAACCTCATGCCGGTGGCGGACTACAATGAATTCTTTAACAAGAACGTCCGCAATGATAAGGATGTAGTCTTCCAGAATGGCGACTTGTATCCCCCTAACTATGACATGATTAATAGTGTTGCCTGGAAAATAACGGGCAAAGAGGTAACGGATACTGTGCGGGTGACGCCTGTGGGAGAAAGTTATTGGCTGGAGACGCAGGTGATGCGGGTCGTGTCATCCGGTAACTTCGGCAAGTGGGTGAGGAGAAATCTTATCGACCCCAACCTTTACAAGAGTGACAAAGTTGTTTGGCGGAATCGGGAGGCGAGCTACGACGTGCAGGAGTTGGAGCCGAAGTCAAGGTTAGAAGAAACGTACGTGCTGCAGGAATACTTCATTCCTGTTGATAAAATCCAATCGTTCATCCCAAAGATGAAAACCGTCTTTAACAAGCACGATGTAAACGTAATAAACGTCTCGCTGCGCCACGCCTATGCGGACGAGGAAACATATCTGTCATGGGCAACGGAAGAGGTATTTGCATTTGTGGTCTACTACAAGCAAGGCACAGACCTGGAAGCTCGCGAGCAGGTAAAACTCTGGACAATTGAAATGACCGACGCTATTCTCAGCGAAAACGGACGATGGTATTTGCCGTATCAACCCCATGCAACTGTTGAACAATTTCAACGCGGATATCCCCAGGCCATTAAATACTTCTTGCTAAAGAACAGGCTCGACTCTGCGCATCGCTTTACCAACAGACTGATTGACAAGTATAATCCTTTCACGAAAGAAAGAATTGAAAAGAAAAGAGCAAGCATAAACGGTTACTTCAGGGACGAAGCGCAGACAGTCCTCACCGTGCCGGAATGGTACCTGGTGTTCAATCCCAAAGAGTATTCCGATTACCTTGAATCGGACCACAACCCGTCCGATTTTCCGTTCTATGCATCCATCGACGAATACTGGAAGCTATATGATCGCTCGATGAAGCTTGTATCTTCTGCATACCCGGAAAACGAAGAATACAACACCATGCTTCAGGTTATCGGCGTAAGCGTTACCCTTGAATACACTGCGAAAATGCTTTATGAGAATACAATCGGCCGCGTGTTTTCGTGGTTCCACAATGGAACGAACTCCGATGACGAAAATGTCATTATTACGGCGCAGAGGGCATACAGCGATTTCATTGACGACAATGCCTGGTATGAGTTCTCGTTTATTCCGTGGGTAAAGGACGTTTGGAGTACGTCAAATACCAGGGATAGTAATTGGCTTAGAAAAATTGAACGCAAACTGTTCTTTACGTTCGAATTTACATTCAAGGCGGGTTATGCGAAGTTGATAGAATGGGGAGCAAAGGCCTCTTATGAAGAACCAGTTACTAAAATCTATATGCTTGCTTCAACGAACGACACAGTTCGGATGTCTAACGACCTGAGGGTCGTTCATTCAGAAGCGCAAAAAAGGATAATCAGCGTCACGCGTTGGGGCGCATTTACGAAGTCAATCTTGATGTTAAAAAGTAGAAATATTGACATCGTGGAAATCGGCGGAAATGATGAAATTGTAGTGTCTGTATTAACAGACAGCAGCAAGGTTAAAATCTTCCCGCAAGATGAATTGTTGTATAACTCAAATGTTGTGACGAACAGGAAAGCGCTGCGACAAGTATACTTGCTTCCGGTAAGCAGAATGTTGTCCTTCATTAAGGAGGCCGAAGCTTCTGGCGTTACCGTGGAGCATATTTTTGATTATTAACCCCCCGGCTGGTTAAAGTGTTAAGCGCTTCACGTGCGCTTGGACCTATGACAAGCACACGCGCAAGTTACCTCGAAATAAATCGAGGCACCCACACAGAAGCTAGAGATTTTAATATCCGGCGCAACGGTAACAGCCTTTCAAGCCTCTCCGATCGTGGGGTGCGTTTTTTTCTTCGGGCCGCGACCCTTCAGGCCTGACCCCGGGCTCGGATGTAAAGGCCTTGCAGGCCGGTGTGCGTATAGGGTTGATGTTAGCACTGATGCATCACGGATTTCATCGTCCTTGACCGTTTCAAAAAAAACTTTCATTAAATGCTCAGCTGTAAAAGGCCTTGAAGCTCAGGCGTGCGTGTAACGTCAACGTTAGGACGAAGCATCACTGATTTTCATCGTCCTTGGCGGCTTAACGAAAAATTTCCACTAGCGCAGCGCAGATGTCAAATGCTGGTTACTGGTTAGAGTGCACAACGCGCTGGTTCCGCGAGATCTTTTGGGCCAATGACAATGGAGACTGCAGCGCACTTCCCGGCCATACACGCTTTCATCTTGCAGCAGCCGATAAAAGTCTGAAGACTTTCGCCATCATGGGTCCAAGTGA
The DNA here is from genome assembly GCA_037720155.1 of Chryseolinea sp. Lineage (GTDB taxonomy): Bacteria > Bacteroidota > Bacteroidia > Cytophagales > Cyclobacteriaceae > Chryseolinea. The sequence continues at coordinate 85,171 of JBBJMI010000005.1, forward strand.
CGCGCTGGCGCTTAACACTGAACCAGCGCGACTAGCCAATTGAATCAAACATCGCATTGGCGCGACCTCAAACATACTCCAATGTCTCGGTCGGATTTATACGCGCGGCGCGAAGCGTTTGAAAGCTCACAGAGATGAATGCAATCAAAACTACGCCCACGCCCGCGGCAATCAACATCAAATTAGAAGTCATAGACCAACTGGATGCTGCATGTTGCGTTTTGGAACGGCATGCTCTAAAATTCCACGTTCATGCAGCGTTAATTAAACATCAATCTACACAGGTGGTGCACTGCTCACGTGGCCTGCAGGGCCTATACAGCCGAGCCCAGGCAAAGGCCCGAAGGGATGCAGGCCTGGGTTAACGATGACGCACGAAGTCGGACGCCTGTAAGGATGTCACCTAGCGCAAGCTCAAGTCCTGGTGCATTTAAATTGATACGCTTTATGGTGCGTTGCAAACCCAAACATTCATTTATGAATGTTCTTCAAATTATTCTTCAAAGACAGAAATTAAAATCCTCCTTGCAACATTGGAGAATTTAAAAATGTTAAAATAATAATAATGTATTCGAATTATATAAACGCTATTTGTCAGATTGACTTAACACGATATTTCCTGGTCTTCAAATGTGGAATTTGATTCACCGATGCTTAAACGTGCGCTAGGTGACATCCTTTCAGGCGTCCGAGTTTGTGCGTCTTCCTTACCCAGGCCTGTATCCCTTCGGGCCTTAGCCTGGGCTCGGGTGCATAGGCCCTGCAGGCCAAGTGCGCAGTGCGCCGTTGGTAAACGACCAGGTTACTCCACGTCCCGCTTCAAAATACTTTCCGCGTCTTTAACATCACTAAAAGCCTTTTCCATCTTTTCCCGATCAAACTCCTTTTCATTGTTCGCAAGCCAGATCGTTGCTACCCCATTGCCAATAAAGTTAGTAATGGCACGGGCCTCTGACATAAACCGGTCAACGCCGATGAGCAATGCCAAACCTTCAACAGGAATAACTTTCACTGCAGTCAGGGTCGATGCGAGCACGATGAAACCACTTCCCGTTACGCCGGCTGCGCCTTTGGAGGTGATGAACAAAACACCGATTATAGAAGCGATTTGCGCCATATTCAGATCAACGCTAAATGCCTGTGCAAGAAATATAGTCGCCATCGAGAGATAGATCGTCGTACCATCAAGGTTGAATGAGTATCCTGCAGGAACGACTAAGCCAACGACTGGCTTAGAGCATCCCATGCGTTCAAGTTTTTCCATGAGCGAGGGCAGACCGGCCTCAGATGACGAAGTGCCGAGCACAATCAACAATTCTTCTCGGATGAATTTTAGAAACTTCCACAGACTAACTTTGTAATACTTTAAAATAAAATGAAGGATAACAAATACAAATAGCCCCATCGTGATGTACACCGATGCCATTAGTTTGGCTAGCGGTACCAAACTATCTATTCCGTATTTTCCAATTGTAAATGCCATACCGCCAAAGGCGCCGATGGGGGCAAAGAGCATCACTATGTAGAGCGCCTTAAATACATAACCCGACAGGAGCCGCAGGATGTCAATGATTCCTTCACGCATCGACAGTTTGCTTAAAATAATGCCGGCAACGATGCTTCCAATTAAAACCTGGATGGTGATGTTATCTTTAAGGAATGCCCACCAGCTGAACGACACTGCTTGTGTTGTATAATTTTTTACGACTTCAGTGCTGCCGTTGGGAGTATCGATGCCCACACCAGGTTCAATGAAATACGCAACAGCAATACCGATCAGTAGTGCTAAGGTGGTAACAATTTCAAAGTAAAGGATTGCTTTTCCGCCTACACGACCAACCTTTTTCAAGTCGTTCATGCCACTTATTCCAAGGGAAATGGTGAGAAAAATAATGGGATTAATAAAAATCTTAACCACACTGATAAATCCTTTTCCCAGGAATTCCATTTTAATCCCCTGTTCAGGATTAAGGTGCCCAAGAAGTGCGCCTGCCGTGATGGCAGTCAGCACCCAGAAAGTAATGTTGGAGAAAAGCTTTTTTAGCAGATGCCGCGTTTTTCTCGATTATACAGATTGTTTAAGAGAATCCAAAATGGAGGCTTTCATCCCATACATAAGCGCTTTGTTCATTTGTGATTTTTTACATCATTCGGAACGAAGGGAATGGGCGGGATTTGCTAATGCCGCTTTAATTGAATGGGCGCATGTAACCAATGCAGCCAGAGCGAGCACTGCACAGCCCGAGCCGAAAAATACCCACCAGGTAATGCCAATCTTATAAGCAAAATTGTCAAGCCATTTATTGATCATGTACCATGTCAGGGGCACCGCGATGAAGAAACTTACTAGTACGAGACGTACAAATCGGAGCGAAATCATTGATACAATGGCCGCAAGGTCCGCTCCGAGAATTTTTCGGATACTGATCTCCTTAGTTCGCGTTTCAATGGTGTACGCAGATAGTCCGAGTAAGCCGAGGCAGGCGATGATTATCGCGAGACACGAGAAAAATTGCAAGATCTTTCCAACACTGTTTTCGGCTTTGTATATCGAATCTAACCGATCGTCCAGGAATTCATAAGAGAAAAGGCTGTTGGGTGCGAGTGTATTGATCGTCTTCCGAACGAACTCCAGGCCTTCAGTTGTTTTTCCCGCACGAATTTTCAGCGTAAGGTAGCCGATGGCTCCAGGTTCATATTCCATTATCAACGGTTCAATTTCCTCATGCAAGGATGCGAAATGGTAATCTTTTACCACACCCACAATCTTGCCCTTTCTATGATCCCTTGTAAAGTTATCAAGTGTTTCGTTTAGTGGAGCATCTAAATTGAAGAGCCTTGCAGCGCTTTCATTTATAATGAATGATGTGGAGTCGTTAAACTTGTTGGAAAAGTTTCGACCTTCGGCAATCTTGATGTCCATTGCATCCACATAGTCTTCGTCAATTCGAAGTACGCGGACCGTGGGAATCCCATTACGATCGGGATCTTTTCCCTCAGGAACGACAGTCTCCATGCTCAACCGCTCACCGATTAAGCTGCCGGTTCGGCCTACCTTCAAGATATCAGGGCTTTTTAGAAATTCAGTTTTGAAGGCCTCTGTCTCAGAATATGCACGCCACCACAAATATCCATATAACTTCACGTTGATCACTTGATCCTTATCAAATCCAAGGTCTTTCGTTTTCATTAAGCTCAACTGTTGCTGCATGAAAATAGAACCGGATATCAGTGAAACAGACACTACAAATTGAAAGACAACAAGTCCGTTTCTTACCTTGTTCGGCATTGAACTTGGCAACCTGCTTTCTCTTAGGAACGTCCCCGCCTTGAAGTTAGCGATGAACGTGGCGGGATAAAGTCCAGAAATAATGATGATGAAGGAAAATATAAATCCCAATGTCACCATGAAATCGGAACTCAGAATATCCCAAAACTCGATTGATCTTCCGGCCAGACTATTATAAACGGGAATCGCTGCGTAGTATAAAATAATCGCAAGGGCAAGCGACGAGAAAGTTAACAATAGAACTTCTGTAAGGAACTGTGACATAAGTTGACGGGGCCTCGCGCCCATCACCTTTCGCATGCCGACTTCCCGTACGCGCTTTATAGCCTGTGTAGTAAATAAGCTCATAAAGTTTGCACAAGCAACGAAGAGAATCAATATCTCTACGACTAGAAAGATATAGAGGTCCGTTATGTTGCCATTCGCTTGCATCTCGTTCTCCAGGTGTGAATGAAGATGGATATCTTTTAAGGCCATGAGCTGCCAGGCCTTAGATTCGACCATCTTTTCTATCTCTGGATGGCCAGTATAGTACTTCCTAATAAATTGCGGCATCCGTTCAGTGACCTTTGGGTACGTACCATCTTTCAATCGGGCATAAGTGTACATGTCCATCCACCCGCGACGGCTGATCCAATCTTCCGACACATCTTTATAGAATGTGGGCATGGAAATCAGGTAATCGAATTTTAGGTGGGTGTTCTGCGGCAAATCTTCAATGACTGCCGTAATGGGAAACTCGGTCTGGTTGTCAAACTTTAGGATTTTGCCAATGGGATTTTTAGCTCCGAAATATCGGATTGCTACTTTGCGCGTAATGACAATTGTATTGGCCACTGCCAGCGGATTTGCATCACCTTCAATAATTTTTAGGTTAAATACGTTAAGCACGCTGGAGTCGGCGTAGTAGCCAGTTACCTCTCCGGGATTATCCTTGTCTGTTGTTATTACGCGCGTTCCGTAAAAGGACAGTCGGGCAATGAATTCGATCTCTGGTATAAACTCCTTTATTTCTTCGGCCAAAAGTGGGCTGCTCTTGGCCCAGCCTTCACGATGGATACGATATATATTTTCGTAACCTTTGATGAATTTCTCATAGCTCAGCTCTTCGTGGATATGCATTGCAATGAGAAGGCCAGAACCAATTCCGACGGCCAGGCCAACGACGTTCAGTATGTTGTAAACTTTTTGTTTTACGATGTTGCGAAGGGCAACTATAAGATGACTTTTGTACATATCATAAGTGTTTGCGTTTTGGTATCTTCCAGATCGTTTGATTATGCCCGGCCTAAAAAGCAGCAACACATCAATTATAAATTTTAAATCAGCATGTCTTTTTCCAACTTGTTTTAGCCGAACACCATACTCCTCCATTAAATCGCCTTCAATGTAATCCTGCATCTTTGGGTGGCAGTACCAGCGGAAAAAGCGTAGCGCGAGTCCGGGTGGATGCCCATGGATTTTCCTCATATCGTTTCGGAGATGTTTTTGGTGTGAATGACAGTTTTAGGAATTGCGCGCCACAGTTCTTCTCTTGTGGACTTGGAATGTAGAATTGCCTTCTTTCCCAATGCAGAAATTTCAAAGTATCGTTTCGGTCGGCCGGCGCGTTCTTCCGTGGACTCGCCTGCGAACGATTTAAGGTAGCCTTTGTCTTCTAGTCTCCTTAAGGCTGTATGCAGTGCACCCATACTAACACTGCGGGATAACCTCGATTCAATTTCGTTTTTAATTGAAACGCTATATGCTACGTTGTTCAGGATACCCACCGTAAGCATTACAATTTCCTCAAATTCGCCTAGCTGATAATTTTTCATCGTCAATAATAATATTATCTAAATGTAGTTATAATAATTGTGCCAGATTGGTGGTATGGATTTTTGACATCATTTACGCATAGGTTGAGTGGGAGAGGTGTTCACATTTGAACGCAATATTCCGCAAATGGCCAGCCATTGTTCACTCTCGTTTCAGAAGACGGTCGCCTTCTTCGAATTTTATTTGCGCTTGGTGTGATATGGACCATGAACCGCCTTTACTTCGCGGCGCTCATTTTCATCGTTGAGAATAATAATATAGTACTGTTTTGCGCCGGGCTCAACACGCAATACAATATGACCATCCATGCTCTTATAGGCTTTTTCCAACGAAGGACCGATTACGTTTTTATTGGCTTCAAGCATATTCGTTGCAAATAGATCCCGTTCTTCCGGATAAAGGTATTTGGATGTGATCCTTCGAAGAACCTCGTGCCCTGGATGATCAGACGACCATGACTGTTCGATCCATACCCTTGGCTTAAGCGTCCGCACATTGAATTCATTGTGTGCGTCGCGGTTGCCATGGTGATCCATCACAGCGACATCTACTTCGCCTATACTCTTTGACATTGGTGTTTCGACGTCGTTATACTTCGAATCGCCCAGATCGGCAATCCCCGGATTATCGCCTCCTGTATAGTACCGAAAATCCGCATAGTCAACGCGCAACGCCAGGCTTAACGGGTTCTCACCGGAAATGTAATTCTTCGGAAACCATTCCATCGTCGCATTACCCTCGCCTGTCCAGATTGTACCATTGGCTTTTACGTTAATCACATTGAATGTCGGAAATTTCTGTTTTGAATTTACAAGGACGATCTGGTTGTGCGAACCAGCTTGCAATTTCTCAATCTTCATTCCCAGCTTCGATTGCACTTCACCAAATTTCCAATAGTTAACCATGGTCAGGTATTCATCGGCGTACTCCTTGTGCTGCCCGATAACTTTTTTTATTGAATCGCCCCTCATATCGTAGGGATAGTTGTAATCGGGATATCCGCGGTCGAGCAGTGTTTTTATTTTTATCTTGTCACCTACTCCGGTTATCCCTGTTAAATAGTAATCTCCATTACTTGCCTTTGGAGATTTTTCGTGCACCAACCCAAAATGATCGTCATGGAAATGCGTGATCAGCGCATAATCAAGCGTGGCAGCATTACCTTTCGGATGAAAAGCCCTGATGTAATCCACAATCCATTCAAAGGCCGCCTTGCTATCATTCGGATGCATTTTCGAATTGCGCGGACCTTTAATACGTTCTGATGTTGGATCCATCTCGCCGGCATCAACAACCATCGTCGTTCCATCCGGAAGAATGAAGAACGCGCATACCCCGTGACCTGTGTTGATGTGATGGATATCCAGGTAGCCTTCCTTCCAGGGGGGAAGCGGCTCACCCGATTTCTGAGCGAAAATTATGGAAGGTACATGAACTAGAATCAGACACACAAGGAGGTTTTTCATAATTTTCTTTTCTGCACTGTAGCAAATATTATGAAATAATGGTAACAAAGTGTTAAGCGGATATTACGAACCAAATATTTAATCTTTGTGCGTCGGCTTGCTCAGTTAAATTTAAAAACGCTTAAGATAAAGATTGCCAGGAATAGCATAAGTTGTATTTGCTGGAGAACACTTAGGTTTTTCCTCAGCCGGGAAATTGTTAGGGTAATATTTGCTTGCGGGCTGATAATATGAATGGCGTTGACCAATCTTGAACGAAGGAGCTTTACGATAAATAAACCGTTGACAATAATTATTATCAGCAGTCCAAATTTTATCTGGAACCATACCTGTTGACCCCACACTGCATGCATGTAAAACATCATCGCAACGCCAGAGATGATGATTAGCACCATCCCGATACTCATCAGACGTTGATGAAGTGTTCCGATTTGAAGATAGACAATAGCCTGTGGACGGTCGCTTCTGATTGTTTTCCAGAAAGCGCGGATACCAAAATAATCGACCAGGGTTGCGCCTGCCATTACGCAGATGCCAGTGATGTGCAATGCTAATGCTCCATTGTAAATGAGGGGGTTCATAATTTGATTGGGTTATTGGGTCTACATTAAAAACAGTAAAACAAGGTTAGTCCATCATGTCTGCAGAAAATGTAAAGTCAAAGAAATTATTATACATTTACTTCGTAACCGAAGTAAATGATCAACAAAACGGTAGAACTAGTGAACGAATGGGCTGCGTTTGAGGCGCGTTTTCCCGACGCCGGTGTCGACGACTTTTGCAGAAATTATCTTGCTCGAACAAAGGGAGGAAGTGTACCGGGTAAGATGGTCGGAGGTGTGGTTCCACCATTTAGAGATGGACTGCTGCTTAAAATAATCGGCCGCATCTCTAAGTTGAATATGATGTATGCTAATAAAGCGCTTTTAGGAACGGACGTTGGTCAAATTGAAGAGTTTGGAATACTGGCCACCATCGCGCAGGAAATCAATCCGCGAAAGACCGACATCATTTATTCAAATCTATTGGAGCTTTCAAGCGGAACAGACATGCTAACCAGATTAAAAAAGAGGAACATTATTCGGGAGTATAGCGATTTGAAGGATAAGCGTTCCAAGCGAGTCGAACTAACAGTAAAGGGGCACAGGACTCTTGGCTTGTGTTATGAGAGGATTACCCGTAACGTGCGCATGCTTCTCCACGACCTTTCACATGATGATAAGGAGCTCTGTGTACATTTGTTGAAAGGAATTGAGATAAAGTTTTCTGCATTGTGGCCAACGCACAAGAATCTCTCGTTCGATGAGATATATAAAGAGGTGGTGGGTCCTGCAACGAAATCCTCAAACTTGCGTGTCGGTAAAAAATAACCCATGCCCGTTATTTTAACCCTGAATTGCACACCTGTTGATTGAATATTCGTGAGCCTTGGCGCGAGGCTCCATTCTAACGACGTAAGGCAAAAGAAATCGCCAGATTACTTCCCGAAATACCCAATTCCGTGCGCCATCAAGCCTGCAAGCAATGGCATAATGAACAAGAACAGTAGTTCCAGGCGAAGCATCATGAACACCGAAGGAGGAACGCTAACCATTTCTTCCGGATTACCCTTTCTATTTTTGGTGAAGAAGATCGTGGGGACAATTGATAACAATCCGATTGCAACAAAGAGTGTAATTTTGGTATGGAAAATCCAGTTCTTAGAGTAGAAGTAGCTTGGTTTGCCTACATCACCGAACCATAAGGTAAGGCCTGCGCCGACAAGTAGCAAGGCAGCAATGCCGTATACTGCATCTATCCGCGACAGGCGTGAGATCTCTTTTCTGCTCATGGATTTTTTTAGGAGCATATGTTCTGAAACGAGCGACCCGACAATAGCGAAGATGCATACGAAGTGGGCGTAGCGCAGGAATATTTCGAAAGCCATGATTAAATTAATTCAATGCAGCTGCCAATATATACAGGCACGATTAATCTAAAAAATATAGTTATTAAACTTTGTTACTCACTTATTCTTAAAGCAAGGCCTTCTGCCTGTGGCGCTGACCTGCTTAAATGCAGATGATCCCAGAAGTAATCTGGGCTCATTATAGTTGATGACATGTTTCCGGATTTTGATCATTCTGAAGTGATTACTTCAAAAATTTAACGGTGGCACCTATTTTCGTCGCGATTGATTTTCCCTGCTTTATTCCTTCTTCGTTGGAGTAGCGGTAGTGTATTCCGCCATATAAACGTGACATGGAAATTTCGTTTGCCATTGCTTCAAAGGAAGTGTAATGACGGGAACCTAGATTCTCTGGTCCATTCCCAAGGTCGACCATGATGCCCTCATACGACGCATCGGTAAAAGCAACGTTGCTACCATAGATTGAGGTCAGTACATAGGCAACGCTGCTGCTGAAGATCGCATGGTTCGACGGAAAATCGGGAAACTCTGGCGTAGGGAGAAAAGACTTCCACGCTGGTGTTGCTTCCGGAGCTATCACTGCGCGGATATAGGAAAACGGCCGTTCTTTCCAGTGTTCGTATTTGGTTTTGAAAGATCCGATGCTCGCATCAAACAAGGTGATACCAGTCATTGCGTACGTTAGTGCCGCCTTATCCAGTGTTGGCTTGAATTGTTCAATAACTTGCTTCAATATGGAAATATAATGTCCTCCCGCAGGATAACCTGGGTTCGCGTCATTAAAGTACCGTGCGATCAGTTTTTGTTCGTGCGTCAGATTTTTCGATACATCATACACTTCGTGCATGTTTTTATAGTACGTTGACGCTGGGTCAGTGCTGTAAGGGAGCGGGGCCGATGCCGTATTATCCAGACTACCACCGACCATCGTCCGCGTATAGCCCCAATAGGGATTGGCTGGCGAAGCCCCTGTATCGGATTTCCATATGCCGTCCCCTGCAGGCACTGTGTAGGAGGTGGGCCAGGAAACTTTGTCAGTCTTTGACCATTCAAAGATTCTATTGGCCACCTCAGTTCCGAACGCGACGGAGCGATCGAAGATGACGTCGCCCACTTCAGTGCGGTATCGTTCATTCAATTTATTTTCCAGCGTGGTCACCGCATCCGCCTTGTACACCGGAGTTGTGCTGAAGAAATGTTTTGTCATCGTTGCGAGCGCTGCGTGCGCCGATGCTGGCCAGTGGTAGTCAGTTCCTGGTTCTACGACGGGCATCTCGGGCATGCTGGCAAGTTGTCCGGATAGTGTTTGATGAGCAGGCATGCCGGGCACCACTGATTCATACAGGGCTACTCCGCAGTACGCCATATAGCGTGACGGGTTAAATCCAAATGGGTTACCCGTGGGCAAATACAACATTGATGTCTGGACGCCGAGCCACTCTTCCACCACCTCGGCAGAGTAAGTTTTGGTTTCATTGTCCGGACTATCGCCTTCATCGCAGGCAATCGGAATGGGAAGCACGAAAAGGAGTAAAATAAAACAGTAGTTTTTTAATGAAATGTACTTGTTCATAGTTGTATCGTTTGTGGGTAAAAAAAGTTATCGAGGCAGCGCGGTAGTGGATTTCGCTTCCATTTGTATTCCATAGTCGACTAACTCCAGGGTGGACACGTACGTGCCTCAGCCACGGAATAAACAATAGCAGTAATGCATGGCGGGCCCTCCATACGTTCATAAAGTTTTTATGAACGTGATATTCTACTGATGAATTATAAGTTTAAAACTAGTGTAGGGCGGGGGTATGTCGGCGCAACGTTTTGTTCAAAGAATAGCAATATTTGTTCAAATACTACTTTCGCTTTTGTGAATTTTCTGATGAAAGGAAATGGTGGGAAGGTAAGTATCCATACTTTTTTTGAAAGCATTTCGAAAAATAGGACACATTGCTAAAGCCAGTCTCAAGGGCTACTTCGGAAATGTTTTTTGTGTTTTTGTCAAGCAACTTTAAAGCTTCATTCAGTCGATAGTCTTTTAGGAAGTCATTTGGAGACTGGCCTGAAAGTGAAATCATATTTCGATAAAGCTGTGATCTGCTAAACCCTAAAGCCTTGCCAAGGTCGTCAATTCTTACGGTAGTATTATTCCAGTTTCGCTCTGTATAGTCCATTAACTCATTTAAGAATTTTTCAACAGATGGCGTAATACATCGTATATTTTTTCCCTCCTTCAGCGTGTTCGAGTTTTCACTGTTAAACAGGTCTTTTACTTCTGGAGAAATAATGATTTCCCCTTTCGCTACCAGACACATTCGCTCCGCTGATTTGATGGTCGGCTCAAAAATGGATTTTTCTTCGGTCACTGGTACCCCTGCACTCAAACCGATCTTTACAGCAATTTTATTGGTGCTTGTCCTCTTTACGGTCGCGTTGATTTCAAATGAAGCATGCACAGCGTTTGTAACGGATTTAAACGAAACCAAGAGAGTGCCCCCATTGTGTTTTACAACGTTTCCTTCGAATTTTGCAAGGAGATCAGAAATTGCACTTAACTGATCGCGGTATGAAACTCGTACAGCACCATCATCTTGTTTAGGCGACGGTGTTTTTAATTGCAGCACCATCAGCGTCCTGAATGCAGGGTCATTGATGATGTTTAATTCTGTATTCCTGGCCTTTTCCGGATCTTCGATTCGGCCAAGAAAGGATTCTACAATGCTGGGCTCAACTTCTATGATCATGTGCGGTATCGCTCCATGTGCATGATTGTGCATATTGATAATGGCACTCTTTTCTGCCGCTTCAACCAAACAAAATGCTGTCTTCCTTTCGCTGTCGAACCAGTAGGTCAGACCTCTGCATCCAAACTGATCCTCTATCTTTAAGTCCTCCTGATGCAATTGGGCAATATACTCTGCCGTAATTGTATCCGGAAGATCGTGGCGATCCATGTAAATTGGCATAATCGAATGTTTAAATGTTGGCTTTAACGGCTTTTAATTTTTGACATTACCGATAGCAATATACGGTACTCAACAAAAAGAGACGAATCAAGGCCTCGGAGAATATTTGTCACAGTGCCACAGTGCTCGTTTTCCTTTTGCCGAATCCTTGTCCTGGGTGCAAAGAGTTACCTACCGATAACAGACTATAATCACGACGCTGAAAGCTTCTACCTATTCAAAATCTTTGTAGTGCTCGTCAATTCGCAAGAAACGACTAAGAAATTTGTGCAACTACCTTAAGCAATTCGTTACACTTTTTCACGGTCTCTCGATTCCGTTTACCCCACTCGTCCATCATATTTATGATGGGCAATACACTTCTTCCCATCTCCGTGAGGTGATACTCGACTTTTGGCGGCAAGCCGGGATAGACGATTTTAGAGACTAACTTATAGTTCTCTAACTCCCGGAGCTGTATATTAATTACACGTGGCGAAGCAGAGGGGATAGCTCGGTGAATTTCGCTGGGTCTTTTGTTGGCTGATCGTAGGCTGTCAAGAATACACGGCTTCCATCTCCCTACAAACACCTTCAGAGCAACCTCAATTCCACAGTTTAGATCTTCAGGTTTCTTTCTTATATACATAGTCCTTTTACTTAAAGATAGGGGAAAGGGTTGTCTATTTCTGCAGGGAACAATTTTTCCCTACAGGAATAAATTTTCCACTCTTTCCTGTCGACAATCATTTTAAGAAGTTTGCTTGGTGATTCACAGGTGTAGCAGCTTATAAAGTGTAGAATGAAAACTTTGATAATGATATTTCATCCCAACATTAATACGTCAGCTGTAAACAAAAGGTGGGATGGAGGAGTTGACAAAATACCCGGAACAATATACAGTTCATGATGTCTATCATGAGTATGCAGATGAAAAAATTGATGTGCACAAGGAGCAAAGAATCGTGGAAAGTTACAATAAAATCGTTTTTCAGTTTCCTTTCTACTGGTTTAGTTGTCCACCACTTTTTAAAAAATGGTTAGATGAGGTATTAACTCACGGATGGGCGTATGGCTCGGCAAGTGGTTATAAGTTAAAAGATAAAAAAATTGCGCTGGCTATTACGGCAGGGATTGATGAAGTACACTATAGTTTGTCAGGACGATACAAATACACCCTTCAGCAACTAACCGCGCCATTTGAGTTGACATTTGATTATTACGTCAAAGCGGATTACAAACCCCTTTTTGCCTTCTATGGCGCGGAACATAATGCGACGGAGGAAAGAATTGAGAAGGGTACCAGGGATTTCATTTCATTTATCGATTGCTTGTGAGATCCGATTGTGACAAAAATGTTCACTGACAACTTTTCATCACCCCTATCACCTTCAGATACCAGCTTTAAATCTATTATATGAGAAAAGTCTTAAGCGGTCAAATTGCAATAACAGTCTTTCTTTTGGCATCGTCTCTGTTATTTATCTATCAGTATTCACATCTTTTTTCGTTTACCGCGGAAGCGCTCGGAAAGTATTTCGATGTTAAATGGCTATTGTTCGGGCATATTGCTCCCGCAGCTTGCGCTTTACTGATCGGCCCTTTCCAGTTTTTAAAATCCATTAGAAACAAGAACTTAAAGCTGCACAGACTGCTTGGTAAATTGTACATGGTGTGCATTTCAATATCTTCCCTCTCTGCGTTGGCACTGACGTTTATAACAACAAACCAGGTAGGCAAAATGTATACGATTTCGTTATGGTTTTTGTTATTGGTTTGGGTAGTTTCTACGGGTATGGCTTACTTGTCAATTCGACTACGAAAAATTCAGGAACATGAACAGTGGACAGTGAGAAGTTATATTGCGACATCGGCTTTTATTGTACAAAACTATATTCTTAAAGTTCCGGCACTTGATACATTGGGCAGCTTCGCCGAAGTATCGCCAAACATTTTTTGGTTTTCGTGGTCAATACCGTTGTTTGCGTACCAGGTGTATTTAACAATAATAGCGCTCAACAAGAGGACAGCAAGGACGTAGTATGCAATGCGTCAGGATTTGAATGTGAAATTACCAGGCGACATGCCGTAGAAACTTGGTTTTTCGGAAACCTCAGTAGGCATTGTACCTTCGGAAAAAGGCCTCCCTAATTTTTTTTAATCAAATCGGCCGTGGTAAGGTATAAAGTGTATCTTTGCGCTTCGTTAACGTTCGGGGCGTAGCGTAGCCCGGTATCGCGCCTGGTTTGGGACCAGGAGGTCGTCAGTTCGAATCTGGCCGCCCCGACTTAGATAGATTCATCTATCAACAAAAGCTCACAACACTATGTTTTGTGGGCTTTTCTATTTTTAACCCACCAAGAAATAACATACAATTTCAAAAAAAATGAGAACCAGGAGGTGACCTATTTTGGTCACCAACTTTAGGTCACCTTCTGCGTTTTAAATGTCTGTAAAACAGATATTTAGTTCATTCAATTTGGCTTGTTTTGATCGCGTTCAGGTGATGGTTTTTGAGACCAGGTCACCTCGGCCAATTGTAAACTAACAATCAAAGCGCAAAATGAGGACAACGCACAGTTTGGAGTTCATTTTATCCTGAGGATGAACAAGGTGAAGAATAAACGCGCACCACTCTACGCACGCGTTGTGGTAGATGGCAAAAGAGTTAAAATAGCCTTACGGAAATGGATTGAGCTGGACGATTGGAGTGATGAACGCGGCGTCGCTCGGGGAAATCGGGATGCCGCACGGGAGACAAAACATTTTATTGAAGAGGTAAGAGCGCGTCTTATGCAATGCTACCAGAAACTTCAATTGCAGCGTCAGATCATCACGGCCGAATCATTAAGAACAATTTTCTGGGATCCGGCCAAAACGAACAAAGTTTATGCAAACTGATCCAATTCCATAACGCGAACATGAAGAATTCCCTGGCTTGGTGTACCTAGAAGAAGTATTCCACGACCCAAAAATATATTCGGTTGTTCCTGAAAAATGTACGTGGAACAAGCGATGTTTATTTATCGCAGTTGACTTACTCCTTTATCACTGACTTCGAAGCCTACCTGAGAGATTACAAACCATTAGATTACCACAAGCCATTAGCGAACAATGGTGTGATGAAGCACATTGAAAGGCTTCGGAAAATGACAAATATGGCCCTGAGGATGGAATGGATTGAAAAGGATCCGTTTGCGAAGTATCAGCAAAAATTCGACAAGGTCGAAAGAGGTTTTCTCACAAAGGATGAATTATGCAAAGTTGAAACTCGCCACTTTTCTATTGCTCGCCTTGAATGGGTGCGAGACCTTTTTATTTTCAGCTGATACACCGGACTTACATACATAGATGTGATGCGTCTTACGCAGCAAAATCTCTCAATAGGAATTGATGGCGAAAGGTGGCTAATAACGCGGCGACAAAAGACTAGCAATTGCGTCCGGGTGCCTTTGTTGCCAAAAGCATTGGATATCATTAATAAGTACAAAGGGTATCCGCGATCTGCTGAAACCAACACGCTGTTCCCGACCATTTCCAATCAAAAGCTCAACAGTTATCTGAAAGAGATTGCCGATCTATGCGGCAGTGATATATAATTAGTATATTTCATTTAACATTAAGTAACATGAAAAGCATTCTGCTTTTAATAACATTATTTGTTCTATCTCTGGCTTCTTACAAATCAGAAGCACAATGTTCTGGAGATGATGCATTCTGGAAGATAGGATCATTGGGATCATTCAAGGTGTCCGATTGCAACCCATCGTATAACTGCCATGGCTTCACCATGAGCTATTTTGAAGCGAGCCCCACCTGTACCCCTTCTCCTTTTAATTATATAACCCCAGCCTATTCATGCCCAGTACAAGCAATTGGTGGCATTAAGGCGGCTGGATGGAAAACGAATGGAAGGTACGCTTAGAGTTTGCGCAGAGGCTGACGCTAAGATTGCTTATTACGAGGGAGGAGCTGGAATCTTAGGGGGTCATTCAGCTGTTAAGGTCGTGCAAAATGGAACAACTAGATATATATCTAAATATGGCAACGATGGCCCATTAGTTTCACACAATGTCAATGGCAGTTGGTATCACAATGATAATAATGGAGTAAACCGGGTAATCTCAACGGAATTTTGGACTTATATAGGGGAAATTAAAGGAAATCCATTCATAACAGGAATCAGCAATCAATCATTTAGTATTTTAAGCGGCAGTGGCCTCACTTATTCGTGGTCTGTGATAAGTGGTGGTGAGCATATCTATATCTCCTCTGCAAACAATCTAAACGCGGTTACTTTATCTCCACTCCATAGTGGCTCTGCAATACTCCAAGTGACGGTCAGTTCGGCATGTGGTTCAATCACACAACAGAAAAACCTTACCATACAAACCAATATTTGTCTGGAAGGGACTTTTCGCAATAATAGTTCAATAGTAAAAAACTTAAATACTGGAAATTCTGTATCCGCTGGGTGGGTTGACTGTACAGTCACTTGCCCTAACGCTACTTCCTACACATGGCAACGGACTTCTGGTACAGTAAGCTATTATTCATCGGGCAATTTTCTTTCTTTCAACATAACCTCCGGGGCATCAGTAAGTTTTAATATAGTTGCCCGAAACAGTTCTAACGTGATACTTGCTAATCGCAACATCTCATTTAACAACTATGGATCGTTTGCAGCTTCTCCTAACCCCGCTTCATCTTCCTTAAAGATAGATGCCCTCGAAGAGGCACCGCTCTCCATTAGCATAACCAATCTAAAAGATAACTCTGTAAAGGAAATCCATAACTATAGAGGAAAAACAGATATTGATGTAAGCGACTTAAAAGATGGCGAATATCTGGTAAAAACTTATTTGGAAGGTAAATTGGTAAATGAGGAAAGGGTTAGAATAGCGCATTAAATTATTTCAATAAAATCATGGATTGGATTAATAGCACGTGGAGGGTAGCAGCGGCCTTGATATTTATAGGTTTACTGGCAACCGTGGGTTGCAAAGAGGATGAACCTATCGAAATTCCGTTCGAGAAAGAAGTCTACACTTATCAGAGTGTAATGATCGGCACTCAGGAATGGATGGCTGAAGACCTGAAAAACAATAGCTTTTGTACTGATGAACCTATACCTGAAGTGAAAGAGACGGCACAATGGGTCGCCATAAGTAAACCAGGTTGGTCGTATGTAGAAAATAACAAAGAGAAGAATGGCACATTGGGCAAACTCTATAATTGGTATGCCGTATCAGACGAACGGAATATTTGCCCGTGTGGGTGGCATGTTCCTACGTGGGATGACTTAATGGAACTGGAAGCTTTTCTGGGAGGTGAAGATAAGGCCGGGGGTATGATGAAGACGACTGGCACCATCGAAGCAGGCGATGGACTGTGGTATGAACCTAACACAGGGGCAACGAATAGTACCGGATTTTCTGGTATTCCAAATGGGGCAAGATATTCTGATGGGACGTTCTTTTTTGCTCCATATGGAGCGGTTTGGTGGACTGCGAATGGCAATTATCTCGATCCAAATCCATCTACTTACCAGTTAACACACACCAGTGAAAAATTATTGGTTGGCAACGGTGAAAAAAAAGATGGCTTTGCCGTTCGTTGTCTCAGAGATTAAGTAAAATGTATTGCTACTCAGTGAAGAGTCTAGATCTTTACAGTTGAAAATAAGTTTGAGCATTATATTGATAATCTTGGTTGTGCCTAGTTCTATCGCACAAGACAGGAAATCCAAATGGGATATTTCCGTTAGTTATGGGGTGGCACTTCCCGTAGGAGATTTTAAACAAACCGCCCCTGCAAAAAATATAGAGGTTGTACCTTCGAGTACACCGGGTGTGCTTAATTATTATTTATACGGTATAGCTAAAGATGGAAATAGCTACGCAACCAACGGCCAGTTCGGTGCTTTAGATGTCAATTACCATATAGGTCATCATTGGCTGATGTCCTTAGCTCTTCATCATTCCAGAAACTCCGTCAATACCCAATCTTTCTATGATTATGCCAATACAATCTTAATCGCTAAAGTTGCAATGGTTTCAAATAAAGACAATAACGTTACAGCTTGGAGCGTAGGCTTTGGTTATGAGTTTTATCACAGACAACTTCGATTAACCCTCACACCTGTTATTGGTCAAGCTGGTATATCCTCACCGGATTACGTTTTTGAATGGTTTACGTATCCATATTATTTTGATGTCGTTAAACTTAGTAATTCTTTACTCTTGGGGTTGCATGGCAAAATTGGATATGAAGTAAATTCAAAATTTTATACATCAATAAAATTTGATTTCGATTCCGCTAATTTTAATTACACAGTTAAAATGCATTCGCCTGGAACAAATTTTTTGTTTATAGATGATAGAATTACTTATCGCATCTTTAAACTGGGTCTCACCTTTGGTATGAGCTTCTAATATTCCAATGCATGTCCTGACTGTTTGACAATGGAAATTTGAATATGGTCTTAAAGGGAATTTTTTTGGGACCCACGCAGAGAATCCTTAGGCTTTACGTATTTGCTCAGCTTAACGGGACCATGTAGATTGAAGGAGGGCTTAATTTTAAGAATGCTGACATTACACTGAAGAGGGAATTCTGCGATTATTATACCGACAAAATTCATATAGTGAAAGCTAAATTAGCAAAGCTGTAGCCAGCTGATAAGCAAGAAAATACTAAAGTTGTTTCGTAAGCTTCCCTAAAAGTAGAAGTAACTAAAATTAGGAAACTTTTAACTTTAGGGATATGAAAAAAGGGTCGATTTACCGAGACACAGATTGTGTCGATTTTAAAGCAGTATGATGGCGGAACGGCTGCTGCCGTCCTTTGCCGTGAGCATGGGATCAGCACAGCAACGCTGTACAACTGGAAGGCCAAATATGGTGGTCTGGAAGCAAGTCAGCTTAAGCGGATCAAGGAGCTTGGGGAAGAAAACAGTAAGCTCAAGAGGATGTACGCTGATGTCAGCATCCAGCGCGATGCGCTTAAAGATCTGATTGAAAAAAAGCTCTGACGCCTGACGAAAAAAGAGAGGCTGTAGCTTACCTCCAGGATCACAAGGTAAGCCTTCGGCAGGCGTGTATGCTCATGCGATTGAGCTCTTCAGTGTACTACTATCGGGCAAAAACTAATTCGGATGACGCACCCATTCAGGACATGCTCACCAGCATCGCTGAACATAATCGAAGATGGGGTTTCTGGAAAATGTACCATTTCATTAGAGGGCAAGCGGATCCCTGGAATCATAAAAGGGTTTATCGCATTTACACGGAGTTATGTTTAAATATACGGCGCAAGCCAAAGAAGCGTTTACCAACGCGTATGAAAGAGCCCTTAACGCTACCTGGTTTACCAAACACGGTATGGTCAATGGACTTTATGCATGACCAGCTGATGAATGGTCGCTCGTTCAGGACACTAAATATCCTGGACGACTTCAACCGTGAAGTGATTAACATCGTTGTGGATACTTCAATCAGTTCCCAACGAGTGGAGCGAGAACTGAGTCAGATATTTGAATGGAGAGGCAAGCCCAAAACGATTCGTGTTGATAATGGGCCTGAGTTTCTCGCATTGTCAGAATGGTGTAAGGATCAAGGCATCGAACTGAAATTCATTCAGCCAGGGAAGCCCAACCAAAATGCATTTATTGAGCGATTCAACAGAACATTCCGTGACGACGTGCTAGGACAATATCTGTTCGAACACTTGGATCAGGTCCGATATGAAACCATAAAGTTCATCTGGAAGTACAACAACATCCGACCGCATGACAGTTTAGAAAACATTACGCCACGGGCGTTCCTATTGAAATATGGAAAACTCACAGCCGCACAAGCCGATGCTGAGTATCCCACATTCCAACAGGATGTTTATGATGATAATTATTACTTTTAAGCGTTGCTACTCTGGGGAAGCTTACGGTTTACTATTGCATTATAATGGCCCTTCATTAGTTTTGCGATTGAACATAGATAAAACAGTCCAAATTAAATGAGAACTAATAGGTGACCTCATTTTATTTTGAGATTGCAAGTTATTAATAGTGACATATTTGTGAGAGGAGGTTCGAATCTGGCCGCCCCGACTTATACAACTCTCAAGTTATAAGGGAGTTAACGCCATGAAGGGCTTTGGATTAATTCAGAGGCCTTTCTTTTTGCGCTGTTAGGGTGCAGGCTAGTTGGACTTTGGTATTAGTTTGTTCCAATATGACCCTCCCCATCGCGTCGATAATCTAAGTCCTGCCACGAACACATGATGCCGCGCGTCCCTTTACTAATGGCTATCACAATCAACCCCTGAGCAGTCCTATGCTCAAGACGTGTCTTTTACTCATCTGATTCGAATTCAATTCTAAATTCTGTCCCGACATTTACCTTGCTGTCGACCGTAATTTTTCCGCCAACCATTTCTACCTGGGTCTTTACCATAAATAGTCCTAGACCCTTACCGGCAACATCAAGATGAAATCGTCTGTACAGTTTGAATAGATTCGGTCCATGTTGCTGCAAGTCTATGCCAACGCCGTTATCTTTAAATTTTAAAATCAATTTACCAGCTTCTTTCTCTGAGGCAATATTAATTACCGGCGATAGTCCGAGTCGTGCATATTTTATCGCATTTGAAATCAGATTATAAAAAATACTTTGTAAAAAGCTCTTGATACATCGCATGCGATCAGCAGCAGAAAAATTAGTGATGATTTTGACATTATCTTTCTCAATCATATCTGGAATACTTGATGTTATGTCTCTAACCAATTCTTCGAAGACAATCATGTCCCTTTGTTCGTTTCTTTCGCGTTTCACCTGGAGTATTTGGTTCAGGTCGGTTATTACATTATCGAGCTGTGAAACTGCGTCAAACAGGTACCCTTGAATCATTGGTGCCTCGTCTTTATTCACGTAATTATTTTTTAGCAGATTCGCAATCCCCAAAATGTTTGCTACGGGTGCTCTCAGGTTATGGGAAACGATAAACGAAAATTGCTCAAGGTCTGCATAGCGTTGGCGCAAGTCGGACGTTATTCTTGCCTTCTCATTTTCGTCTTCTTTTTGCTTGGTGATGTCATACGCAAAACATGAGAGACCAATCACCTCACCCTTCTCCCAGATGGGGTGGATTGAAAAATTGAAAAAGGAAAGGGCACCATTATTGTTAAATTCTTTTTCAAATTTTAACGTTTCTCCCTTGATCGCTTTTGAATAGATTGCTTCCCAATTCTTCGCCTCCTCCGGATTCAACTGATTCAGAAAATCGAAAACATCATCGCCTATCTTTATTTCGAGATTGTAGGTCTGTTTTAAAGACCGCTTAAGCAGATGATTGAATGCGGTATATCTGAAATTCTTATCAAGTGCATAAATTGTTGCATCTGTATTTTCAATAATAGCATATAAATTTGCCTGAGAATTTTGGAGTTTTTCCTTTCCAATCTTCCTGTCCATTTCAGTTTCTGACACTTCAATGGCAAACGAAATATCTCCTGATGCTTCTTCAAGCAAGGTTATTTCCTTTTGGTCAAAAAAGTCCGGCTCAGTTGATAGAAAGCTAAATACGCCAACTACTTCACCGAATTTCCTAATCGGGAAGCTTGCGCATGCACCTATTTTGTTGCCCTCCTTTTTTCGTTTCCATGGACCTAATTGTAACTCGTTAGGCGATTCATTGCAGACATAGTTGTGCCCGGTATTCAACACGATACCGGTCGGTGAGGAACTTAGCGGAAGATTTTTAAAGTCCTGGCCCGTGTATTTTTGTATGATCGGCTCGTCATTACCCGCATTTTCCATGACAAATTGATCCTGTTTGTCCAGGATTGCTATGCGCGCCGATTCGAATTTCCCAATTTCCGTCGCCACCTTACAAGCTTTTTTTAAAAGTTCCTGAGTGTCTTGTATGTGGACAATATTCTGGTTTATCGCGCTTAAAAACGCATACAACCTATTAACCTTTACGAGCTCTTGTTCTCCTTCTTTCCGCCCTGTAATATCTGCACCTATTGCAACGTATTGATAGGGCTTCCCATTGTCATCAACGAATGGAACAATAGTCGTGTCAACCCAATAGACACTCCCATCTTTTGCTTTATTTTTCAATTCGCCTTTCCAAATATTTCCGCTTGCAATCGTTCGCCAGAGATCCTTTATGAATTCCTTTGGATGATAACCGGAATTAACAATACAATGATCCTTTCCTTCTAATTCTTCGCGGGAGTATTCTGATATTTTACAAAAGTTATCGTTGACATGAGTGATTATTCCTTTGGCATCTGTAATAGCGACGATGGCGGACACGTCCAGCGTGTATTTATAATCGATAATTTCCTTTGAAATTTTTCTTTGGAGTTCGTCACGTCTTTTTCTTTCCGTTATTTCGCGAGAAATTGTAGCTGCGCCAATGATTGTTCCGGCCAAATCCCGTACCGGCGATATTACGAGAGATACCTGAATGATTGACCCGTCTTTCCTTGATCGCTCTGTTTCATAATGATCAATAACCTCTCCTTTTTTTATTTTTGCCGCCAGTTCGGCCGCCTCACTTCGGAAAAATGGCGGAATTATCGTGGAGACATGCTGGCCAATTATTTCATCAGCTGTATAACCGAAATCTTTTTCTGCACGGTTGCTCCAGCTGGTAATAATACCGTCAAGATTTACGCTGATAATAGCATCATCTGAAGAATTAATGATTAAGGCAAATAGCTTTTCTTTTTCCTCAAATTTCTTTCGTTCGGTAATGTCCCTAAGGTTTGTAACAATCGCCTTGACGTTTTCATTATGAAGCCTGTTGGTCATACAACCCTCGAGCCAGATATAATGGCCTGCCTTATGTTTTGTTCGAAATGCAAGGGGGACGCCCTTGTCAGGATTGGCTATAACTTCTTTCATGACGAGGTTCAACTTTTCTATGTCGTCGGGGTGAGTTTGCTCCAGACCACCGCCCGCTTTTTCACGGTCCCCATTGGACCACCCGGAAATAGTCTCTGCTGAAGGGGTTCGGTAGGTCACTTTGAAGTCTATATCCATTAATGAGATCGCCTCGTGACTGTTCTCTATCAAAGCCTTGTAGAAGGCCTCGGGATTTTTAGTATTATGAATCAATTTCTCCATCGGGTGGAAGTTTGATGGTAACAACGTTCTATTACAATGTGCCGAGTGCTGGTGTCTAAACAAGCTATCAGTACCGCGTCTTCCCGTAATGACGTTAGGCGATTATGGCTTCATCGCGTCCTGAAGCTTTCCGGCGTCGAAGGCGTGGGAACTGTATTGAAGTTAAGGAATTAAATACAAAGTGACTTATGAAGTCGCAACCAAAGTTGATTGTTCCTTCGACTGAACACTCCCCTTTTTAGGAATTGTCAAATTAGCGTTTGGAATTCGACTGTTCTGTACGGAGTGTTTTCTGGCCCTTTTTTGGCTGCAGGAGGGCCAGGGACACTGGATTACAAAATGAAATGGAATTATGCGAATTGTATGTTCAATCCGATGGAAATTGGAAGGCGGGATTAGCAACCTATATAAGCCTGCACGCAGGGCTCTCAGCTTAAGGCGAAATATTGTTTTGCCCAGCGATCAGGTCATCCTAGGTGCTTCGCAATATTGCTCAGTTGATGCACGTGCCGTTGGGTATGTACGATCGTAAATGCAATTGCTTCCGCCCTCGTCATGTGCCCGGAGCCCGGGAATTCATATAATGTGCAGGTCTTGGAAGTATCGAGGGTCGAAATACTTTCAAGCAGGTGATTTTTGATTTCCTCGAGCCTTGTACTCAGCGCAGCCTTATTATAATTTTTAAATTCCGGCACGATAAATTCCGGCGATTTCATTTTTGTGCTGAAATCAAGAAAAACTGCTTTAAGATTCGGTATGTTTTCTTCAGGATCTCGCTTCGTATCGGTAACGGGGCCATTGATCAATTCAACCACTCCACCCGCTGATAAAATGACATGTTGGCCCAACTGTCCGGCGGTCCAGCTGCCGGTGAATGGTATGATATTGATCTTTGCATCTTCAATCCTTAATAATATCCGGATGAGCTCCCCAAAGGTATCTTTCAAATCTGCCATCGTTGTTTCTGTTTCCATTGCATTATCGTTTAATGCAAACTTCAGCATTCCGGATCGAAGTAAGCGCTTGCAAAAATGACAATCTAAGGGTGCATTTCTGACATTTATGTTTTATGTTGGCTTTATTAATCTAGAATGTCATGATTGTTTCATTATTGGTGTTCGATGGCGTTGTTGCATCGTCAGTAGCGGGCGTAGTTGACCTCATTACTGGAACCAACCGATATCTTGAGAGTCAAAAAAAATCGCCGGTATTTGAAATCGAACTGGTAGGCGAGAAGTTATTCGCTAACGCGCCATTATATTTTTTATCGCAAGTAAAACATGCTTCGATAAAGACAGCAAAAGTTCCCAACTTGATTATTGTTCCCTCATTTAATGTCGGCAATGGAGAAATTATTGGAAATAATAAGGTCCTGGTTGCATGGATAAAAAAGATGCGCGGTAAAGGAGCAGAAGTGGCGAGTTTATGTCTGGGATGTTATTTTTTAGCGGAGTGTGGCTTGCTGGATGGGATCGAGGTGACCTCGCATTGGGCCGAGGCAAATCAAATCCAAAAACGATATCCTGCACTTAAAATGAAATCAGATCTGGTAATTACCGACAACGATGGAATCTATACGAGCGGCGGTGCCTTTTCTTCGTTGAAACTAATCGTTTACTTAATAGAGAAGTTTTGCGGGAGAACTACTGCGTTGGTAATTAGTAAAATGTTCGAGGTTGAAATGGACCGAAAAAGCCAGGCGCATTTTGCCATATTTACGGGACTGCACCACCACAACGATGTGGCCATTATCAGTGCGCAACGTTTTATTGAAGAGAATTATCGTAAAGCGGTGAGCTTCGAAGAAGTTTCAACGATGGTGAATATGGGAAATCGCAATTTCATCCGCCGGTTTAAGGCGGCAACATCCAATACACCATCTGAATATTTACAGCGCGTCAGGATTGAATCGGCGAAGCGAGGATTAGAAAATGGCCATGATATTGCTTCAATTATCGATGATACGGGCTATACGGATGTTAAAACGTTTCGATCGCTTTTCAAGCGCTATACCGGATTGTCGCCAATGGAATATAAAAGGAAGTATTCAAGGTGATGAAAGGACCGAATTGCCGAAGCAGGTACGTCTGTTGGACAAAAAAATACAATAATGAAAAAAGCAATCTTAATACCACTGGTCATTGGACTTATCGGTCTTTCAGGTTTCAAAGAAGACTCTATTGTGTTTGAGCAGGTAGCATTCGACTACTTTGTTTCCGACATTCTGCTAAGTGAGTTCCACGGTTTATCTAACATTGAGTTTAAGGGCAAAACAGAGCATACTTATTCGACTTTGGGTGAATACAAATTTTGTTTGAAACCGGAGGAGAAACTTCAGTCAATAATTAAAGATGCCGCAAAACGAGAGAAAGCGCAGACAAAGCGTATTGGGTATGACCAAATCAACACCATATCAATAACTGAATTCAAGGAAAACGCGGCGAACCCGAAGGTTTATGTGTACCCCGCAATACGCGTAGCTGAAAATTATTATGTGTTTATTTCTTTCCAAATGCCGAACGAACCGGCTGCCAAATATGTGTTTGAAATAAACCCCGAGGGGAGGATTTCAAGAAATTGCAGGATGGATTAGTAAAACTTTTCGCAGACTCAATACTAAAACTGACCCTTATTGCGCTTTCTCAAAAGCTCCTGTGGGCAGCCTTTCGCCGAATTTTTTACGCAAACGTGTGAGACGTGATTTGAAACCGGTAACAACCGAAGAGTTAACAATGCCTTAACCAAGAGTTTACTTTGCATAGTCTTCTTGCGGACGCGTAATCAAACCCTTTCGCACATGAAGAAACTTTTACTAATTATCCTTATCGGATGTTGTGTTGTGCATTTTCAAAACTTGAATGCTCAAAATACACAAGCATCAATCTCAGGTACCGTGCTCGATCAACAGTCCACACCACTTGTCGGAGCAACTGTTCAGGTGAAAAATGAATCCACCGGTTTTACCACTGGTACAATGACAAATACTCAGGGGGAATACCTGTTTAAAGAACTTCCACTGGGCGGCCCTTACACGGTCCTCGTTACATTCATCGGATACGCCGAGCAGAAACAAACGGGTTATGTATTACACCAGGGTGACGCAACCCGTATTAAAACAAGCATGCAAGAATCCGGTCAAACACTTGAAGCGGTTGAAGTGACGTCATCAAGTTTAATCAATCAGGTTGACAACCTGGGAGCCTCAACGTCAATTTCAGCACGTGACATCAACAAGCTTCCTGTCAACGGACGAAATTTTACTTCACTTACTGACCTTTCACCACTAAGTCGCGGCAGTAATATTTCCGGACAGCTGGGTTCCTCAACCAACTACACCATCGACGGAATGAATGCGAAAAATCCAACCTCAGCAGGTTCAACGACCAGTCGCAGTGGCGCGCCGTATTCAATCTCGATGGAAGCAGTAAGAGAGTTTCAGGTCGTAACAAATCAATACGACGTGACCTACGGTCGAAGTGGCGGTGGGACAATTAGTGCCGTGACCAAGTCCGGAACAAACCAGTTCACTGGTAGTGCATTCCTATACAGCCGGGCTGATTGGCTTTCAAGTCAATATGACATCCGTGGCAACAAGCAAAACACCACGTTCGCCACAAATCAATTCGGTTTTGCTCTTGGCGGACCAATCCTTAAAGATAAGCTTCACTTCTTCGTGGCCTGGGATCACCAGCAGGACATGCGTCCGCTGATCATCGCTGACATCCTAGGTCCAGTGGATGAAAACCGCTTCAACGTTACTGAAGCAACAGTGAATAAGTTTACAGACATCGCCCGCGCGAAATACGGAGTGTCATCTGACCCACAGTTCGGAAGTTTTGACAAGCACAGGGGATCCGACGCCATCTTTGCGCGGATCGACTGGCAGTTAAATCGTAATAACTTGTTGACTATCCGCGACAATTATACCAACGATAGAAACAAGCTTGGCCTTGCCGATAATACAGCGATTAACATTTATGAATCCTATGGAAATGACTACAACGTCGATAACAGCATGCTTGCATCTCTTCGTACAACCATAGGTTCTCACATTACCAATGAACTGAAGTTCCAACATTTGTACACTTACCAGGAGAGCAGTCCCGGTGATCAGCTTCCACAGGCAAATATCCCAAGAGCAATTGTTGAAGGAGTCGTCTCCACACTTAGCGATGGAACAACCCGTTCTACAAACATTCAGATGGGCGGTCACCGATTTGCGCAGGAGACGTTTAAGAACAATGTTCTGCAGCTGATCGATAACCTGTACTACAGCACTGACAAGATCGACTATACCTTCGGTGTCGACCTGATGTACACGAATTCGGAATCGGTTTACGGTAGCGAAGTAAATGGAAGGTTTCACTACACCGTTGACGCAGCCGCCGGGCTTACTGCCTTAGACAAGTTCGACAACATCCAGCCTTACCGTTACTATCGCGAGGTACCGTTGATGGATGACTGGGGCGTGAAAGGAAACATCTTCAATGCAGGGGCCTATGCGCAAATGTCGACTATGCTGGCCCCAGGCTTAAACATGACTGCCGGATTGCGCTACGACTACGCATATTATCCCAAATCGCCACTGAACCAGGAGCTGTTCGATGCATTGCAGATCCGCACCGATAATAAATTAAAGTCTTCTGTAGTGCAACCGCGAATTCAGTTTACATGGGATGTCAACGACAACCATAAGGATATCTTCCGGCTCGGCGGAGGCATCTTTGCTTCCGATATCAACAACTATGTGTTGATCAACAACCTTACATTTGATGGCAAGCACCTCGCAACCGTAGATGTCCGGGCTCCCAACATCCCAGTGCCAGATTTTGCCTCTTACCGCAACAACTACGGAAGTATTCCAAGCCTTGATGCTTTGCAATTACCCACTATAAATACCAATGGTCCTGACGCGCGTGTACCTGTTATCTACAAAGCAAACGTGTCTTATAATCGTTACATAACAGAAAAACTGAAAGTAGGTATCACGGGATATGCTACCCTTGGCCGTAACAACTACACGTATGTCGATCGTAACATGGCAGACTCACCTTTCTTTACATTAGAAGAGGAGGGAGGTCGCGGCGTGTTCGTGCCGCTGAGCACCATGCCTGCTAATGGCGCAGGTAACTGGTTGCAGGGCCGCAAAAGCACTGAGTTTGGGCGCGTGCTCGAACTCATTAGTGCTGGCAAAATCAACCAGTATGCCGTGGTTGTTGATGCGACATGGCAGTATTTGAAAGATGGGGTGATCAATGTGAGTTACACATGGAATGACACAAAGGATAATACTTCGTTTAATGGAAATGTGGCCAACACAGCAACGCTGTCGTTACCTGTCACCGACGATCCAAGGAATCTGAGTGCGATGACCTACTCTGATAACCAATTCCGCTACAAAATTGTAGCATTCGGATCACTGCCTTCGTTCTGGGGGGTTAATGTCGGCGTACGCTTTTCTGGCTTGGGAGGAACACGATATTCCTTGCTTTCCGGCGCAAACAGTAACGCTGACTTTGTTTCTGGTACAAATGACCTCGCCTTTGTATTTGATGGAAACAATGAGTCAGTTCCTGAGAATGTAAGGACGGGCTTGCAAGCAGTATTAGATAATCCCAACGCCAGCCAAAGTGTAAAAGATTACATCATTAAATATTCCGGAAGAATTGCTGAGCGCAACGGAGGCATCAATAGTTTTTACGGTTTATTGGATCTTCGCGCCACCAAAAAGTTCAACCTCTACAGGACGCACGCGCTGGAGTTGTCCGTTGACATCTTCAACGTTGCGAACTTGCTCAACAAGGAGTGGGGCAGAAATGAATCGCTTGGAAATCAGGCGCTGTACGCGCTGGGAATTCCAGCGACAGCGTCTAGCCCTGCCGTCCCTGGGTTCGACAAAGCGAATGAGAAATTTGTATACCGTGTAAATACCGCCGGTGTTGTTACACCATCCGGCAACCCTTATCAATTTCAGCTAGGGTTGCGTTACAGCTTTTAATAGCGTGCCCATATCTAGAGAATGCTTCAGCCGGCTTAGGGCTGAAGCATTCTCTTTTTAATCGGCCTCAACTTGATGGTCTAATCTGTCCTAAGACTTTTTACAGGATCCATTACAGCGGCTTTGATGGCCTGATAGCTGACGGTGAGCAACGTGATTGCCACTGCCAGCAGCGCCGTTACCAAAAAAACCATCCACGGTATTTTCGTTCGATACTCGTACTGCTGTAGCCACCGTGTTGCAAGGTAGTAGCTTAGGGGTAAACCCAATAGGATTGCGATCAGGACAAGCTTCACGAAATCGTAGGAAAGCATCCTCCATAAGCTGTAAACAGAAGCCCCCAGCACTTTTCGAATCCCAATCTCTTTCACGCGTTGGCCAGCCGCGAATGTCGCCAAGCCAAAGATGCCAATGCAACTGATGAATATTGCAAGCGCGGAAAACACGGCAGCAAGCGTTCCAAGTCGCTCCTCGTCTTCAAACAGACGTGCGTATTCATCGTCCTGGAATTTGTAATCAAAGGGTGCAGCATCGTCAAACTTTTTTATGACGGCCTCAATTTTATGCAATGCTTCCTGCATGCTTAGCTTTTGATTTAATCGTATGGTCAGGTAGCGGTTAGCAGCATAATTGATATAATACAAGTGTGGTGACTGTTTCATATACGGCGTCCAGCGAATCTGATCTTTGATGACACCGACAATCACCCGCTCCTTTTGACCAAACATTATTTTTTTGCCGATGATATCTTTTTCTGAGATGAGCTTTGCTGCCAGCTCGTTTATGATTACCGCCGAGGTGTCGATCGAATACTCGCGTGAAAAGTCGCGGCCTTCAACGAATTGAAATCCATTAGTTTTAGGAAAGTCGTGACTGCAGCTATTGAGCGCGATAAGGGGTGTCGCAGCCGGGTCCTTGCCCTCCCATGATAATGATCCATCGCCAGCCATTGCCCCTGTGACGGGAAAATCTGATATCGCCATATTCTCAACGGCATTGGTGGCCAGCAGCTCATTGCGCAAGGCATTGTAGTCTGCCTTTGCGAGGGCATCTGTGCGCACGTTTACTTGAAGAATTCCCTGCCGGTCGAAGCCGACGGGACGTTGTTTGGCGTGTTTTATCTGAAGATAAACGACGACGGTGCCGACAATAAGTACAATTGACGTGATAAACTGAAAGGTTACCATTATTTTTCGGGGTAGCAATGCGAAGCGGCCGGTTTTAAATGTCCCCTTCAAAACCTTTACAGGACTAAAAGATGAGAGGTATAATGCTGGATAACTTCCTGCAAGACCACCCGTTATAAAAACGAACGCCAGCGAGATGAGAAGAAAACGCAGGTCTGTCCATGGCATTAACATTTGCTTTCCAGCGAGGTCGTTGAACCACGGAAAGGTTACCGCGACAACGCCAAGGGCAAAACAAAAACTGAGGAAAGCAATTAACATCGACTCACTCAAAAATTGAATCACTAACTGTTTCCGTTGTGAGCCCATCACTTTTCGAACACCTACTTCTCTTGAGCGTTTCTCGCTTCGGGCTGTGCTGAGGTTCATAAAATTAATACACGCAATCAGGAGCACAAAAAATCCCAATGTCGTGAACATCCATACTGATCTAATCCGGGATTGTGTGCTGACGCCGTTTTTAAAGTCAGAATAAAGATGCCAGCCTTTCATAGGGAATAAAAATCCTTGGGGCTTCATAGCTTTGCCATCTACGGAAGTTCTATCATAAAGAACCTGTTTTAATTTCGGTTGCACCTTGTTGAATGATGCCTCCTCGTCCATTAGGACGAAACATTGAAAGCTAAAATCCTCCCAGTTATTAATCTTTAGACGGTGGGCTTCGTTGACGCTGAAAAAATAAGTCAGGGGCATCAACATATGGATGTCGTTGAATTCGGAATTCGAGGGAAATTCTTCGAATACTCCTGTCACCATAAGCAAATCACGGTTGTCGAACTTGATCATTTTGCCCACAGGCTCGTTGCCTAACAACGTTGTTGCTAATGTTTTTGAAAGGATGATGGAATGGACGTCGGCTAAAGGCTTCTCAGACCCTTTCAGCATCTTCACAGAAAACATCGCGGTAAACTGAGGCTCCACGAAAAGACCGGCCTTTGATAGTTTCTTTTCATTGAAGTCGATAATATGTTCCTGCTGAAACGTTGCAAGTGCAATCTCCTCAAACTCCGGAAAATCAGTTTTTAAGACGTCGCCCATAGGGGCCGGAAATTCAGTCATGGCAAACGAATCTTCACCGAAGGTAATGTGGTGATAGACCTGTCCCAGTCGATCATAGTTCTCAAAGCTTTTATTGAAATTTAACTCGTCAAAGACCCAAACCCCAATCAACAAAGCGACAGCCATTCCGATTGCCAGTCCGCCAATATTGATAAGGGAGCTACCTGGAGAATTGATGAGATTCCTCCAAGCGATTTTGAAATAATTTTGTAGCATACAGTTGTAAGAGCTGGATATCTTACAAGTGATGAAGGAGCGAAGCAAAAAGTTCTAGTCGGCGAAAGCCGACGCTGCGCAGGGATCGCTATTCAGGCACCTAAGCGCGAGGCTACGTCACAACTTCTCTTTTACTTCCCCACACGTAAGCATCTCATCCCCGAAATAGGGATTTCGGATCTTTTCTTCCGTACTTAGCCAATAAGCACCTTCGTTGTTAAAGGCCATAGGGCAAAACTCGTAGTAGGCCGTCTGACCACCAATTCCAAATGCCTTGATACTCTTATACAAGTCGTTGCTTAGTTTGCTGAAGCCAAGTCTTTGGGCGGCAATGTCAGGGGCACTTTCAATTTCTTTAATCGACGAAGCAAGGTTGCCCTCATAATACAGCCAATCGTTGTGTGCCGGACCTGTTACTAGCTTGGTGTCTACATTTGCCAATGCAACCTTGGTCTTGGCAGCTTCAATTTTCACTTTCGCAGGATCAGAACTGATGAAAGCTTCCTTTAAAGCCGCGTAAGATTTAAAGAAACTACCCAATTGCTTCTGAAACGACGCATCTACAACGAATTGGGGAGAGGTAAGCGTAGTAGTCGTATCAGCTGTCTGCGCAATTACTGCTGCGGGTGCCTTTTCTTTGCTGGCTTCCTTCGTTTTTTGTTCGCAGCCTGTGAAAGCGATCGTGGCGAGGGCCAATAGGAAGCATGATACATGTGCGTTGATTTTCATCGGGATTTCTTATTAGCTATGGTATTATAAATTAACATTTTTTCAATAAAGCAATGTTTCAACATTTTCCAAACGTTGCAGTTCCTTTTGCGAGTGCCCGCCGTAGCATCTCGTGAAGAGCGCCATTTACTTGCGGCTTCGTTCCCGCACAAAGTCTCCCGTCTCGTCACGCGCGCCTTCGCCTTGCCTTTCTATTGTCTCCGCGTAATTGCCAGTACTCGGGTCTGATAAGTTAAACGGGCGATGCAGCAAACCGGGCCGATCCCTAGAACAAAAGACCCTATTTGTCTAATACTCATGTGCCTCATTAAACTTTAAGGCTTTGAATGAATCTAAGAACAAAAGCAAAATTATAAAAATTATGAAGAAGCAATGGATTTTAATCGTGGCGTTGATGATTGGTACGAACATCTTTGCGCAGCAAAAGGACGCCGGAAAGCATCGCGACGGCAGGAGCGAAAAAATGAAAAGTGAGCTTTCGTTAAATGATGCCCAATACGAAGGTATAACAGCGATAAATGAAAAGTACCACACAAAGCATACGGCGCTTAAAGCGGATTCCACGCAGTCACGTGAACAACGATCGGCAAAGATGAAATTGTTGAGGGGAGCGCAAAACAAGGAAATCGACTCAATTTTGACACCGGAGCAGAAGACAAAGTGGGAGGCATATAAAAGCGCGCAAAGGCAAACCGGCAACCAGCGTACCCATAAGGCAGGTCAGAATTATGAGAATAGGCTGAAGGCTGAATTATCCCTCACGGATGACCAGTTTGTGAAGCTTCAGGCGACCAACAAAGCTTTTCGCGAACAGCTCCATCTGTTGAAAGACAACACAGATGCAAGGGTAGACAGGAATGCTGAAATGGGCCGAATCAAGGGAGAACTTGAGAAATCTGTAAAGGCCATTTTGTCACCGGAGCAATACCAAAAGTGGGTAGCGCATCGCGAGGAAATGAGGCGTACACACCAAAAGCACAAGAGACGCGGGTAAGCGATAGCCAGTTGGGCTGAGACCTGGCGTACCAACTGGCTGCTTACTATCTTTCGGCATGCTATTACTTCGTCTCAATTGTTTCCTGACACTACTTATTGTCGGGCTATCGTACGGGCAGGAGAAGGTTTTGGTTGGAGCGGCGTCTGACTTAAAATTTGCGCTGGATTCTGTTATTGCCCGCTATAACCTTGGACAGCGATACCACCGTATTGAAGTTACGTATAGTTCGTCGGGAAAATTGTTTGAACAGATCTCTCATGGCGCGCCGTATGATATCTTCTTTTCAGCCGATACCGCATATCCAGCAAAGCTTAAAGAAAACGGGCTTGTGATTGGAGACCTGCATTCGTATGGCATCGGACGCATCGTGATCTGGAGCAAAAAGATTGATCCGATCAAAGGCGAGATGAACAGCCTGATCAATCCACTGATCAGAAAAATATCGATAGCCAACCCTGCGCACGCTCCTTATGGAAAGCGGGCCGCAGAAGCGCTGACATATTATGCGCTGTATCAAAAAGTATTACCACTTCTGGTATATGGTGAAAACATCTCGCAGGCGGCACAATTCGTAACGAGCGGTGCAGCCGACGCGGGCATTATCGCCCTCTCCCTGGCAATCTCACCAGCGATGCAAAAAGAGAAAGGCAGCTATTTTCTTATCCCGCGTGAAGCACATACACCGCTGGATCAGGCTTTTGTTCTTTTGACTCACGCCAAAGCCAACGGCACGGCCCTGGCATTTATTGATTTCGTGCGTTCTGATGAAGCAAAACGTATTTTGCGCCATTTCGGATTTTTGGACAAACAGCAGAAATAGCTTCAGGCTGCAAGCTGCAAGTCTGTGGGTGCGTCGGCACAGTCTGCGCATCTTGGATGAAGCTTTGCGCTCGGGCTTAGCTTTGTATTTGGTGCCTTCCGATAAATTTCCAAGTTTGCACGAACAGACTTGCAGCTTACAGCCTTTAAGTGCAGCAAGCATTAAAAAGTTTAATTAATGACTATCGACGTTGAGCCTTTCCTTTTGACCTTGCGGTTGGCGGTAATTTCAACGATCATACTTTTTACCATAAGCCTGCCGTTGGCGTATTGGCTCGCCTACTCCAATGCACGCTATAAATTTATTGTAGAAGCGTTGGTCAGCTTGCCCCTGATACTGCCTCCGTCCGTCCTTGGTTTCTACCTGTTGCTTGCATTCAGTCCTCAAATGTTTCTGGGCGGACTGCTGGAAAAATACTTTGATCTACGACTTGTGTTTACATTTCCCGGGTTAGTTGTTGCATCAGTTTTGTACAGCCTGCCCTTTATGGTCCAGCCCTTTCAATCAGGATTTAGAATGATCCCGACTGCGCTGGCCGAAACATCATACACCTTGGGGAAAAGTAAATTCGAAACCCTCTACAGGGTTCTGCTTCCCAATATGCGCGCTGCCCTTATTACGGGAAGTATCCTCGCGTTTGCGCATACCATTGGTGAATTCGGTGTGGTGTTGATGATCGGTGGAAGCATCCCGGGAGAAACGCGGGTGGTCTCGATTGCATTGTATGACGAAGTGCAGGCGATGAACTATGGAAATGCAAACACATATGCCGCTATCCTTCTGCTATTCTCGTTTGTCGTGTTGATGTCTGTTTATGTAATTAATCAACGTTTTAACAGAAATCTGTTTGGCACATGATGAAGATTGACATAACCAAGAAGTTGATTGATGGTGCCGGATATCTTGACCTTCATCTTGCTTTCAACGTCAGCCAAGGTGAAGTACTGGCAATATACGGCCCCTCAGGTGCAGGTAAGACGAGTGTTATCCGGATGATTGCCGGCCTTTTGAAACCTGACGACGGCTTCATCTCTGTTGGAGGTCAAGACTGGCTTGACAAGAAAAGACATGTCAACCTCACGCCACAGCAACGGAACATTGGGGTGGTTTTTCAGGATTATACTTTGTTCCCCAACATGACGGTGATAGAGAATATTTCTTACGCCCTAGATAAGGATCATTCTGGTGAAATTGTGAATGAGATTTTAAATTTTATGGAGCTTACGAATCTTAGGGATAAAAGGCCCAATCTTCTATCGGGGGGACAGAAGCAGCGTGTAGCCCTCGCGAGGGCGATCATCAGGAGGCCAAAAGTGTTGTTGCTGGATGAACCAACGTCTGCGCTGGATACATCCCTCCGTTTAAAGATGCAGGATTACATTGCAGGTATTCACCAGCAATTTGGTTTAA
Source organism: Chryseolinea sp. (assembly GCA_037720155.1). Lineage (GTDB taxonomy): Bacteria > Bacteroidota > Bacteroidia > Cytophagales > Cyclobacteriaceae > Chryseolinea. The sequence goes on from JBBJMI010000005.1 coordinate 120,143, forward strand.
CGACCATACTTGTCAGTCACGACGTCCTGGAGGTAGCAAGACTTGCAAATCGCGTCCTGGTAATAGAGAAGGGCGCGGTAAAAGCGGACGGTCTTCCAAAGGATGTGTTGCCGATCAAGATGTTGAGCGAGATGATAAGGGCCATTGGTGAAAAGTGAACTTCTCTTCGACTACTCTTACATCGATGCCTGAACAAGCTGCTCAATGTCTAACTTGCGCATAGTCATAAACGCCTTGGCAGCTTTGCCTGCTTTTGCGGGCTCGCTCATTAGTTCGTTTAATATATTAGGTATGATTTGCCATGATACGCCATACTTATCCTTCAACCACCCACACATACTTTCTTCCCCACTCTCGGTAAGCTTCTCCCAGTAATAGTCTATCTCTTTCTGCGTTTCGCAATGGATCGTTAAAGAGATGCCTTCGCTGAATGAAAAGCCATGCGTTGCCGCACTCTCCATCAACATAAACTTCTGGTTGTTCAATTTTATTTGCGCGTGTTTTACTTTGCCTTCCTGATCAGGAGATTCGTTCGCAGTGTAGCGAAGTATTCCATCAACACCTGTATTCTTGAATATGGATGAATAGCGTTCAATGGCTTCCTCTGCCATACCGTATTGCTCGCCAGTGAACATAAATGCAGGGGTAATTTTTTGGCCAACATCACTTATCTTCCCCAAAGCAAGTTGCCACGATACATCGAATTTGTCCGATACCCACCCATACTTTTCTGCCCACGGATATTTATCCGCCGGCATTAAGATCTTTCCTTCTTTGCAGAATGCCGACCAGATACGATCAAACTCCTGTACTTCTTCACATATATAATAAAATGAGATGGAAGGGTTTGGTTGATACATTGGTCCGCCATCGAGGAGCGTAAAACTTTGACCCGAAACTTCGATCGCTGTTACAATCGGCGACTGAGAGACGATTTTCGCTTTTGAGAAAACGGAGCAATACAATGCCGCCGCTTCTTTTGCCTGGCCGTTATACCAAAGGCATGGTGTGATGTGTTCATTCATGTGCGTTTTTTTATTTCAAAGGTGCGAAAGCGCTCCGACATCAAATAGAATAAAACCGACAAGGCTGAATTTATTTCAATCCGGATGTAAGATAATGCCCGGGCGTAATTTTCGTGAATTCGCGAAATGATCGATTAAAATGACTCTGGTCTGCAAACCCATTTTCATAAGCAACATCCGTTAGATTGCTAAACCTTTTATGCCGCAATTGTGCTAATGAAAGTTGAAACTGACAAATTCGTCTGTATTGATTTGCAGTCACACCGACATACTTTTTGAACAGACGTTGAAACGTCCTTTCATTAAGGCTCAATTTTTCGATTAGCATTGATAAGGCTGCAGGCCCGGGATCGTACATAATTCTATCTGTCGCATACTTAATAATTTCGCACTCCCGGCTGTTCTGCTGCAATTGTTCAATCAAGAAATTATTAAGCACCTCTGATTTTAATTGTGTCGACGTGGAAGACACCAATTGCATGAGAAGTGCAGTTGCTTTGGTTACATTCCAGTCACGAAGTTCAACGGGACTTTTTTTGAGTGTTAAGGCCGACATTTTAAATAAACTTGCCAAAGCAAACGGATAGAAAAAATAGGCCATGACCGTTGTATGCTTATTCACTGCCCAGCTTTCTGACGGCGTTGATTTTCCATACAGTATTAGCTGCGAAACGCTTTTATGGAGTTGGTTATCACGCTCGACGCGACACACCAGCGCAGACATACCATTGGTGAAAAGCGGCACTTTGTTCGAATTGCTTCGCTCCGAACCTTCCAATATCAGAACGGTCCTGACGTAGTCCGCTAGTAGGGTTGGGGGCCTGTGATACGCGTAGATCATTTTTACAGCCAGCACCAATAACAGGATGAGCTAAGTTGCTGATCCTCTAGGCAAGTTCTCTTAGATCGACTGGCACGACCCGGGAAATGCCTTTTTCAACCATGGTAATTCCATAAATGACATCTGTCGAAACCATCGTGCGCTTGTTGTGCGTAACGATCACGAACTGCGATTCCTTGCTGAAGTTACGAATGATGTTGTTGAATTTGTCAATGTTCGCATCATCCAGGGGGGCGTCTACTTCATCGAATATACAGAACGGCGCAGGCTTCAACAGGTACATAGAGAAAAGCAACGCAGTCGCTGTAAGTGTCTTTTCCCCACCTGAAAGCTGATTAATGGTTAGTGGTCGCTTACCTTTTGGTTTCGCAATGATGTCGATTTCTGACTCAAGTGGATTATTTGGATCTACAAGGCGAAGATCGCACTCGTCACCATCGGTAAACAGAGACCGGAACACTCTTACGAAATGATCTTTGATCTTATTAAAAGCCTCCATAAACGTAGTGCTGGCTACTGCCTCAATTTCGCTGATGGTATTAAACAGCGATTCTTTGGCCTTCAACAAATCGTCTTTCTGCGCTCGGATAAAATCATTCCTCTCCTTGATCTCTGTATAGGCTTCCATGGCCATGGGATTGATCGGCCCCATGTTATCGAGCCTGTCGCGCATTTTTTGCACATCGACACGGATCTTTTCTTCGTCAGCCTGGGCTAGCATTTCGGATTCTTCTGGTGTTGATTCTCCCAGGACAGAATCCAATAGGATATTAAACTCAACTGAAAGGCGTTCCTTCACAGAATTCAACTGCATCTTACTCTCGTTGAGTTGGTTTTGCAACTCCATCAATATAGCATCGATGTTTTGTCGCTGATGCTGGATTTCACGCAATTTCTTTTCGATCTGGTCAATGATCCCCCGCGATTCGTAATATTCTTTCTCGGCTTCCCCCAGACCTTTCTCCATTCCTTCTTTCTCCGAGTACATACCCAACAACTCATCGTCGTTTGACTGGGTTGCTTCGATGATTCGCTTTACCTCCTCCTCATTTTTACGGAGCTCTTCAACGTTCACTTCAATCCTCCGTCCGCTCTGGTCCATCGACTCCTGCTTGAAGCGCGTTTCCTGTTCAATGCTTTTTACGCGGTTCTCCTGTTGGTGGAAGAAAATATTCTGCTCGTTATAGGCGGTTGATTTCTGACTAAGCAGTTCACTGTTTCCCGATAGATTTTCAGAAATGGCAGAGAGTTTTTCTTCCTGTTGCTCGAGATCGTACTGTGCTTGCTGGGCTTTTGGTTTAAGTTCGTCAAGCTCACGCAGAAGTGTGTCGATCTTTTCCAGAATGTCCTCGCGCCGGAGGTCAGCGCTGCTGAGCATCGTAGCAAACTGTTCACGTTTCGTCAAAATGGAAACGTACTCTTCATTTACCTGGCGTATTGCATCCTGAACTTCAACCATTTGATGGCGAAGTTTGTTGTTTCGCAGCCGTTCAAGATCAGTTTGTTTCTCAAGAAGGCTAGACCTGATATCGGTCAGCTTTGCTGTGTGCTCTTTAATTTCTTTCTCAAGCTTTTCAAGGTTGCGGGCGCGCCCGATTTTTTTACCCTCAAATAAACCAACGGAACCGCCGGATATGCTATATCTGCGTTTAGTAAGCTTGCCATTTTTGGTAATAAAGGTGTTGTCGTCACCAGCCTGGATGTGCTTGATGTCACCTTCAAAGATGTATACTTTGTCAAGTATATAGGACATCAACCTCCGGTACTTCTGATCATATTCAATGATCTCGGTTGCCGGGAAGGCGTTGTCGTATATGCGTCCCGTGGTAGGTTCAAACTTTTCGAATGCGTCAAGGATGAAGAAGTGAGCTTTTCCTTTCGCGGCGTCGCTCAGGATATTGATTGCTTCATATGCCTCCGCCTCATGCTCGACAATATAATAGTTGAGGAATGGTTCAAGATAGTTTTCTATTGCAACGCGAAATTCTTCGGACGTAGTAAGAATATCGGATAGGAGGGGGGCATTCTTGCCGACCTTCTTCTTCAAAAATTTAATAGCTTCGGGAAAGCCTTCAAGGTTCTCAACCAAAGACTTAGTAAGATTATATTCGTTCTGCCTGGCATCTAGCTTCCGGCCTGTTGAATTCATCTCTTCGCGGATCATCTCAATGGTTTTCTCCATATCGTTGATCCTGCCCTGCATTACCTCCTCATCTTTTTTAAGATTTTCATGGACGACGTTCCTGCTGGCCAACTGCTCCTCCAGCACCTGGAGTTTGTTTTCAAATTCTATGAGACTTGCATTCTGCTGAGATGAATCGGTGGCTGTCTTTTCCAACTCCTGCTTAAATGACGATACCTGGATCTCGCGGATCTCAACGCCCTTATTGATCTGAAAGCTATCCTCCTGCTTTTGCCGCAATACTCTGCGGATGGAATCTGACTGTGTCTGAAGCTCTACAGTGATTCCTTTTTGAGATTCATAATCAGTCTTGAAGTGATCAAGCTTATTTGTGATATCTGCGAGAATCTGTTCGGCTGAAAGTTTTTCGGACTCGAGGCTTTGAATGCTGAAGCGTGCCCGTTCATTACTTTTTCTATCCTGATCCAGCTGTTCACGCAAGCCAGATGCCCGGTCGTTAAGATACTTTAACCGTTCGTTCTTGATCTGCTTTTCGCTTTCATAATGCCTGATCTTTGCAACAAATTCATTAATTGCTTTCTGGCGTGATGAAAGCGTCTTTTCCTTGAGAATGAGCTCGGTCTTTGACTGTTCGATTACAGCTTCCCTTTCGGCGATCTCTGTAGCCAATGCGATCTTCCGGTCGTTCTCCTCATTGATCTGCTTATGGATCACCCCCGATTTCTCATGCTGCTTATTAACCACCACCTTTGCGAGATGGATGCTTTTGTCTTTGTATTCCTCTTTTAACTTATAATAGTTTTCCGTTTGCCTTGCTTGCTTTTCAAGGCTTTTCATATTCTTCTCAATCTCGAAGAGAAGATCTTCAACGCGTTCCAGATCTGCGTCGGTGTCTTCGAGCTTACGAAGCGTTTCTTTTTTTCGTTTCTTGAATTTGGAGATCCCTGCGGCTTCTTCAAAAAGCATCCGTCTGCTGTTGTCCTTGTCGTTAAGCAGGTCATCCACCATACCCAACTCTATTATCGCGTAGCTGTTTGAAGCAACGCCCGTATCGAGGAAAAGGTTGGTGATGTCTTTCAGACGGCAAACAACTCCATTAAGCAGATATTCGCTTTCGCCCGAACGGTATAATCTGCGGGTGATCGTGATTTGGGAGTATTCCGTGGGCAGGATGTTCTTCGTGTTGTTGATGGTGAGCGAAACTTCGGCCATCTGTGTAGCGCCACGTTGACTGGTGCCATTGAAGATAACGTTCTCCATCTTTTCAGAACGCAAAGCGCTTGTCTTCTGCTCACCAAGTACCCAGCGTATAGAATCAACAACATTAGACTTTCCACATCCATTCGGCCCAACAATTCCCGTTATCCCCTCATCAAAATTGATTACGATCTTGTCGGCAAAACTCTTGAAACCTTTTATTTCCAGTTTTGCTAATTGCATGCTTTCTAAGTGGTTGTTTGGTGAAAAACGCCATTGAATCCAGCCCACCGGAGCCCGGTTCAGGGACAACAATTTGATCTGATATCAGCCGGATTTGCGGGAAGCCGCTTTTCAAAGGTGGGCAAAGATAACCGAGACCTTCCGGCAATTCAAATAAAACTTTGAGTTGCACCTCATTAGTTAAAAACCAGGTTTCTCTAACTTTAAATGCGGTTTTTATTAAAATTCAACCCAAAAAGAATACCATCGAAGAGTTGCCGTCGCGACAGACGAACCGGGCGAACGCGTTGCAATAGAACCCGTTCGGAGCAATGCATGTTCCAGCTTCCGAATGTAATTTCCAACAGGTAAAAGCCTTAGCAGGTGCTTTCCAAACTTATGGTTGAGGTTTGTCTTACGTGCCCGGTTGGTTCCGCCTTAGGGTGATTCAACTTTTTTTTTCTAAATTTGAGACAATGGACGATTCAAAGCTTTGGTTCTATGCAGTCGTTGGCGGCGTATATGTCCTCAGCCTCCTATTAAAGAAAGGAAAAAAGACTGAGACGCCGACTGTGGAAAGCAGACCGACCGTTGAGAAAAGGCGGAATGTAGTGCCTGAGCAGGTCAAGTTACCAACCCCGTTTGTAAGGCAGCCCAAACCAGTTTCCTTTGAAGATTTGATGCGGGAAATTGTAGAGTCTAAGAGGCCTCCCTCTCAAGATACTGTTGTGGATTATGATGATGAGATAGGAGAGGAAGAGCGAGACCTTGAAGATGTGAACTACGACCACCGGAAGCAAAGTGGTATGTTTAAGACCTACGAGGATGCGAAAACACAGGCCTTCAACAGGCCATCGTTGGAAGAAACAATGAGAATAGAAGATACCGTCATGACCTTTGGAAAGTTTAAAGAGTTTGATTCTGGCGCCGCAAACAATGTTGCATCTGAGTATCTCAAACTTTTTACAAACCAGGATGAACTGAAGAAAGCGGTTGTTATGAGCGAGATTCTGAAGACAAAATTCTGACATTACAATATATAAAGGTACATAGATGATGTACCGGGATTTTTTAAACGAAGTATTTTTTAAGCTGACCGGTTTTAGCTCCTTTATTTTTTAACGGACTGGTTACAATGATTTTTTGAAGGTATTTATGACTTACCAACACCTAAGTAAGCTTGTATGAACGTGATTTTATTATTGTTTCTCACCTTGCTTCCGGGTGATGAACCTGCTTCCCCTGCCCCTCAGGATTGTAGCAATTTAGTGATCACGTATAGCGCCCGTGTTATTGCCGATGATGTAACAATCAACGTTGAGGCTAGGGGTGGCGTAGAACCTTATTTTTATTTCTTTTTTGATGGAAAGGACAATCCGTTAACGTGGGATGTTAAGAAGAGCAATTATATAGTGAGCGATAACAACACTCCCAAGTACATCAAAGTTTTTGATTCAAAAGGCTGCTCACAAAGGATCGAGTTTAACGAAAGCACCATTAAATAAATGGATCGAAATCTACTTTTTAAAATGGCGCGCGTCCTCTGTATTTCTATTGGATTACTTTTCCTTCTGTCGGGCAGGAGCTTCGGCCAGATCGCTACCTATACAGATGGAACTCTGTCCACGACAATCAGGATAATTAACTCCTGTATTTCCAATCCCCCTCAGGGCAATGGCGCTTTAAAGTTTACAATCAACTCAAGCCAGGGTGGGGCCCCCGTGTCGTTGCTTGTACTAGGTCCCGTAAATCTTTTCCCAACACCAAGCGTTTCGCCGGGATCCACCTATACCTTTAACGCGGCTCAGACATTACCTCCCGGAACCTATAACTGGCTTATGGGAGATGGCACAAATACCATTGGATCCATAAATGATCCGATAGCTTATCCTCCGCTTGTCATTGCAGACTTGTCAACGGCCCCTCTGGGAATAACAAAGGATATTGAACAGAACAACGCTTCGTGCGCTGCGCAGAACGGCCAGGTAGAGGCAACCATAAATGGTGGATCCAAAACTATTGGCCAGGGGCTCTATAGGTATAAGTGGACGAGCTCCAACGGTACACCTACAGCCTCCGGCGCGACAAATGGTGCGTCGCCTTTAAATCTGGCAACGCTGTTGGGGGTTTCTGGGTTACGGGGCGGAATTTATGATCTTCAGGTTTTTGATAGCCTGTCGAGCTGCTTTACGACAGCGAGCTTTACCATCACAGATCCTTCGCCTACACTATACACGGTTACTACGCCCTCGCCGCTGAATGTTTGTGCGGGTGATAACATCACCATTACCTTGAATAACTCGGAGGCAGGCGTAACCTATGAAATATTGCGCAACGTTGCTCCCTTGCCTACGCCCATCACTTTTATTGGAACGGCTTCAGGAACGTTCACTATGACATTTCCTTCTACGCAATTTGCGTCTGGTAATAACATTGCAGTCCGCGCGACAAACGGATTTTGTACGCCTGTGTTGATGACCAACACAGTAAACCTCGTCATAAATCCGATACCGACCATTACGGGCATAACGATCCCAAGTGTATGCGCAGGAACTATGACCACGAACCTGTCCTATACCGGTGTCACAGGTTCACCTAACCAGTACAGCATTGATTACAATGCCGCAGCGGAAGCACAGGGCTTTACAGACATCGTGAATGCTGCCTTCCCTGCAAGTCCGTTTGCACTGACCATTCCGGCAGCAGCTGTTGCAGGTACTTACAGTGCGACATTAACGGTAAGAAATAGTGTTACGGCATGTCCAAGTACAGCAGTTCCGATCACCATCACCATCATTGGCAATCCAACCATAGCGCTGGGCGCCAATCCATCGATATGTATTGGAACCCTTACGGCGAATCTTCCTTACACTGCCACTACGGGAAGTCCTAATCAGTACAGTATTAACTTCAATCCAGCGGCGGAAGCACAAGGCTTCGTGGACGTCACCAGTGCAGCATTGCCTGCCACGCCAATCGTCATCGCTATTCCTCCCGCCGCAGTTGCGGGCACTTACAATGCAACGATCACGGTAGTGAATACCACAAGCGGATGTTCCAGTGGCACTCCCCAGCCGATCACGGTCACTATCAATTCAAATCCGGCAGTTACGCTGTCAGCAATTCCTGCTATTTGTGTGGGAACTACCAGTGTTAACCTGGGTTATTCAGCAGCGACGGGCAGTCCTAATCAATATAGCATCAATTATAGTGCAGCGGCAGAGGCACAAGGTTTTACCGATGTGGTAAATGCAGCGTTGCCAGCCACGCCGATCGTGCTGACGGTTCCGGCAGCAGCAGCGGCAGGAACCTACACCGCTACGGTGACGGTTATGAACAGCCTTGCAGGTTGTACCAGTCCGGCGCAGCCCATCAGCATTACCATCAATCCGAGCCCGGCCATCACCATTACCAATCCGAACCCATCGGTATGTATTGGCACGTTAAGCACCACGCTTGCCTATACGGCAGCGGCAGGAACACCAAATCAATACAGTATTGACTACAACGCAGCGGCCGAAGCGCAGGGGTTCGTGGATGTTGTCAATGCAGCTTTACCAGCCACGCCGATCACCGTACCGATCCCGGGCGCCGCAGTTGCAGGCACATACAACGCTACCCTTACTGTTCGCAACAGTACTACAAGCTGCAGCAGCACACCGCAGGCAATCACCATTACCATCAACGCCAACCCGACGATAACTTTGGGTGCAAACCCTTCACTGTGTCTTGGAAGCGGGCCGGCGACATTGCCTTATACAGCAACGTCAGGTTCTCCCACACAATATCGTGTCGACTACAATGCGGCGGCGGAAGCACAAGGTTTTACTGACATCGTGTTAACGGCATTGCCTGCAAGTCCGATCAGCCTTCCAATTCCGGGAGCGGCTGTTGCCGGCACTTATAATGGAACGATCACGGTGGTGAATGCAGCAAGTGGTTGTATCAGCGCACCGTTACCTTTCAGCATCACATTAAATCCGATACCGACCATTACGGGCATAACGATCCCAAGCGTATGCGCAGGGACTACGACCACGAACCTATCCTATACAGGCGTCACAGGTTCACCTAACCAGTACAGCATTGACTACAATGCCGCAGCGGAAGCACAGGGCTTTACAGACATCGTGAATGCTGCCTTCCCTGCAAGTCCGTTTGCACTGACCATTCCGGCAGCAGCTGTTGCAGGTACTTACAGTGCGACATTAACGGTAAGAAATAGTGTTACGGCATGTCCAAGTACAGCAGTTCCGATCACCATCACCATCATTGGCAATCCAACCATAGCGCTGGGCGCCAATCCATCGATATGTATTGGAACCCTTACGGCGAATCTTCCTTACACTGCCACTACGGGAAGTCCTAATCAGTACAGTATTAACTTCAATCCAGCGGCGGAAGCACAAGGCTTCGTGGACGTCACCAGTGCAGCATTGCCTGCCACGCCAATCGTCATCGCTATTCCTCCCGCCGCAGTTGCGGGCACTTACAATGCAACGATCACGGTAGTGAATACCACAAGCGGATGTTCCAGTGGCACTCCCCAGCCGATCACGGTCACTATCAATTCAAATCCGGCAGTTACGCTGTCAGCAATTCCTGCTATTTGTGTGGGAACTACCAGTGTTAACCTGGGTTATTCAGCAGCGACGGGCAGTCCTAATCAATATAGCATCAATTATAGTGCAGCGGCAGAGGCACAAGGTTTTACCGATGTGGTAAATGCAGCGTTGCCAGCCACGCCGATCGTGCTGACGGTTCCGGCAGCAGCAGCGGCAGGAACCTACACCGCTACGGTGACGGTTATGAACAGCCTTGCAGGTTGTACCAGTCCGGCGCAGCCCATCAGCATTACCATCAATCCGAGCCCGGCCATCACCATTACCAATCCGAACCCATCGGTATGTATTGGCACGTTAAGCACCACGCTTGCCTATACGGCAGCGGCAGGAACACCAAATCAATACAGTATTGACTACAACGCAGCGGCCGAAGCGCAGGGGTTCGTGGATGTTGTCAATGCAGCTTTACCAGCCACGCCGATCACCGTACCGATCCCGGGCGCCGCAGTTGCAGGCACATACAACGCTACCCTTACTGTTCGCAACAGTACTACAAGCTGCAGCAGCACACCGCAGGCAATCACCATTACCATCAACGCCAACCCGACGATAACTTTGGGTGCAAACCCTTCACTGTGTCTTGGAAGCGGGCCGGCGACATTGCCTTATACAGCAACGTCAGGTTCTCCCACACAATATCGTGTCGACTACAATGCGGCGGCGGAAGCACAAGGTTTTACTGACATCGTGTTAACGGCATTGCCTGCAAGTCCGATCAGCCTTCCAATTCCGGGAGCGGCTGTTGCCGGCACTTATAATGGAACGATCACGGTGGTGAATGCAGCAAGTGGTTGTATCAGCGCACCGTTACCTTTCAGCATCACATTAAATCCGATACCGACCATTACGGGCATAACGATCCCAAGCGTATGCGCAGGGACTACGACCACGAACCTATCCTATACAGGCGTCACAGGTTCACCTAACCAGTACAGCATTGACTACAATGCCGCAGCGGAAGCACAGGGCTTTACAGACATCGTGAATGCTGCCTTCCCTGCAAGTCCGTTTGCACTGACCATTCCGGCAGCAGCTGTTGCAGGTACTTACAATGCGACATTAACGGTAAGGAATAGCGTGTCTGGCTGCGCCGGTGTTGCGGTTCCGGTGAGCGTAATTATACTTCCGAACCCGGCGATTACACTGGGCGCAAATCCATCCGTTTGTATTGGAACACTGACAGCAAATTTGCCTTATTCGGCACCGACAGGATCTCCGAATCAATACAGTATTGATTACAATGCAGCGGCTGAAGCGCAAGGCTTCATCGATGTAGTGAACGCGGCATTACCTGCGACCCCGATTACGGTGCCCATCCCGGCTGCTGCAATTGCCGGCACTTACAACGCAACCCTTACTGTGCTTAACAGTACTACAAGCTGTATCAGTGCAGCGCAGGCAATCACAATTACCATTACAACAAACCCCTCGATAACACTTGGAGCGAACCCGTCGCTTTGTATCGGAAGCGGGCCGGCCGCATTGCCATATACTTCAACAACCGGAGCTCCGACGCAGTACAGCGTTGACTACAATGCTGCTGCAGAAGCACAAGGGTTTACCGACATTACAGTAACAGCGCTTCCGGCAAGTCCGATAAGCCTGCCGATTCCAGCTGCGGCAATTGCCGGCACCTATAATGGTACAATCACGGTCTTAAATACAGCAAGCGGGTGTACGAGCACACCGGTGGCATTTGGTGTGACACTAAATCCGACACCTACGATCACAGGTGTTGCGATAACTGATGTTTGTGTAGGGACAACTACGACGAACGTGACGTATACCGGCGTTACGGGCTCACCTAACCAATTCAGCGTCGATTTTAATGCAGCAGCCGAGGCACAAGGTTTTACGGACATCGTAAATGCTGCGCTTCCTGCAAGTCCTTATGCCCTTACCATTCCGGCAGGCGCTGTTGCCGGTACTTACAATGCGAGTCTGACCGTGAGAAACGGCGTTGCCGGATGTGCAAGCGTTGCGGTCCCAGTCACAATTACCATCCTTGGGACGCCAACGATATCGCTAGGCGCCAACCCAGCGGTATGTATCGGGACGGCGACGGCCAACCTTCCTTACACCGCGACAACGGGAAGTCCTAACCAGTATACTATCGACTTCAATGCCGCGGCAGAAGCCCAGGGCTTTGTTGATGTAACGAATGCGGCTTTGCCAGCATCACCTGTCATCATTATCATTCCGGCGGCTGCTGTTGCCGGTACGTACAATGGCACTATCACTGTTCTCAATACTACGACGGGTTGTGCGAGTGCTACACCGCAGCCGATTACAATCACGATCAATCCGAACGCGGCCATCACATTAGGAGCTGATCCAACAGTATGTCCAGGTGCAACAACGGCGAATCTGCCGTATACAGCTTCCGTTGGGTCGCCCGATCAGTACAGCATTAATTATGATGCGGCTGCAGAAGCTGCCGGTTTCAGCGACGTAACATTGACTGCGTTGCCATCTAGTCCGATTGCGCTTACAGTTCCAGCAGCGGCTACCGCGGGGACCTATAATGCAACGATCACCGTTATAAACCCAGTCGCAGGTTGTTCCATCGCTCCCCAAGCATTCACGGTCATCATCACTGCTCCGCCAACCGTTACGCCAGGCGCAAATCCTTCTGTTTGTATGGGCAGTACGTCAGCCGGCCTTCCTTATAGTGCCACGGGCGCGCCTGACCGTTATAGTATCAATTATGATGCTTCAGCTGAAGCTCAGGGCTTTACGGATGTGGTAAACGCTGTATTGCCAGCTTCACCGATAGGGATGATAATCCCTGCAGCCGCCCTGGCGGGAACCTATAATGCAACCCTTACTGTTTCGAACTTGACCAGCACTTGTTCGAGTGCAGCACAAGCGATAAGTGTCACCTTATTATCAAGTCCCACGGGCACGATCACCGGCACGCAGACAATTTGCACTGGTTCTTCCGCAAACATCACTGTAACGTTCACCGGAACGGGACCCTGGGCCTTCACGTACTCTGATGGTACAACAACCTCACCGTTAATTCCATCATTCTTCAATACAATTAATATCCCGGTAAATCCGACAGCTACCACAACCTACACATTGATCACTGTCGCAGATGCTACACCTTGCCCGGGCGTCGTCAATGGCAGCGCGGTTGTAACGGTTAATCAGGCTCCGCAAACGAACCTGGCCGTTGGCACAACCATTAATCCACTTTGTTCTGGCGGAATATCGGATGTAACGGTGGCTACTTCCCAAACCGGTGTCAGCTATCAGCTTCGGAACGATGCGGATAATAGTACCGTAGGAGCGGCAGTCACTGGTACTGGTGGCACCATCCTCTTGTCGACAGGCGTTCTAACGGCTACAACAACATTTAACGTTTTGGCTACCAGCGTAGGTTGCACTTCCGTGGAGCTTACGAACATGGCCACCGTAACTGTTAGCGGTGCGATCAATGCTGCACTGGCTGTGACACCCGCTGCAAATCCGATTTGCGCTGGAAGCAGTACAGACTTGCAGGTTGCAACGTCCGAGAACGGCGTGCTGTATCAGTTGCGCAATGACGCAGGCAACGTGAACATCGGCGCTGCGATACCCGGCACAGGAGGCACAATCCTATTGCCGACTGGAATTCTCACCACAACGACTACTTTCAACGTGTTGGCAAGCAACGGATCTTGTTCCATTGAACTTGCAGACGTAGAAACTGTAACGGTCAGTCCGTCACCGAATGCGACTCTGGTGGTTGATGTTACGATCGATCCATTATGCAGCGGGGGCGTTGGCGAAGTCACGGTAGAACTATCACAAACGGGCGTAACCTATCAATTAAGGAACGATGCAGATGATAGTGCGGTCGGCACTGCAGTCGCGGGCACCGGCACAACGATTACCCTTCCCACAGGCGTGTTAACTACAACAACGACGTTTAACGTGTTGGCTACAGGCCCGGGATGTACAGCGGTTGAATTGTCGACGGTAGCTACTATAAATGTTTCCGGCTCGATCAATGCAGGCCTTGCGTTAAGTGCCACTGCCGATCCAATATGTGGAGGCACCGGCACAAATATCGAAATTGCAAGTTCTGAAGCTGGGATTTCATACCAGTTAAGGGATGCTTCGAATCTTAACATTGGTGCGCCAGTGATCGGTACAGGCGGTACAATATTACTGCCGACGGGAAACCTTGCGTCCACGACGACCTTCAACGTCTTTGCGTCAAATGCATCCTGCTCGATTGTGCTTACGGATACGCAGACAGTCAATGTAGATGTGGCACCGGATGCTTCACTTGCCGTGAACGCCACACCAAATCCGCTTTGCGTAGGCGGTACGAGCAACGTCACTGTATCGCTGTCGCAGTTGGGAGTATCGTACCAATTGCGCAATGATGCTGATGACAGCAATGTAGGCAGCGCTGTAATAGGCACTGGCGCCATGATTAATTTGCCAACAGGCGTGCTGAACGCCACGACGGATTTTAACATTCTTGCTACAAGCGGAGTTTGTGCTTCAACGGAACTGAGCACTGTAGTAACAGTAAATGTCGCGGGTACCATCAACGCGGCGCTGACAGTGTCTTCTTCCGCGGCCACCATCTGCGCAAATACCTCTACGTTTATTCAGGTGTTGCTGTCTGAGTCCGGTGTTAATTATCAATTGCGAAATGATGCGGATGACGCTGCCGTTGGAACGCCAGTTGCTGGAACGGGCGGCACCATAAATCTTCCTACGGGCAACCTGACAACGACAATGACATTTAACGTCGTGGCGAATAACGGTACGTGCTCTATAGAACTCACAGACAAGGAAACAATTACGGTCAGTCCATCGCCGACATTGACCCTGGGCGTAACTGCCGCTCCTGCCTTGATCTGCTCGGGTACATCAACCAATATTGTTGTTGCAAATTCAGAGCTTGGCATCAGCTATCAGTTGAGGAATAACGCAGGCAATGTTCTTGTCGGTGGACCAGTTGCAGGCACTAATGGAAATATCTCTCTGTCGACTGGAAATTTGACTGCCAATACAACTTTCAACGTCCTGGCTATTGCGGGAACCTGTTCAGCGCAGCTCACTGCGTTGGCCTCGGTAAATATCAGGCCTCTTGGTGATCCTGCATGCGGTGGGGGAGGATCGGATTGTACCAATTTTAGTACGATAGCGCCAACCATCGTGACACAGCCAAGTTGTAATGATCGCGACGCCGGGGAAGTGCTCTTTACAATCAGCAGAGCAGATGCTACGCCAACAACCTTCCGCGTGATCTGGACAATCAATGGCACGACGCAAACCAAATTTACTTCCAGCAACGTTGCCTTTGATGATCTGAGCTCTGGTGCATATCAATATACGATCATCGATGAAGGCAACGGAAAATCATGTGGCCCGGTTGACTTCTTCCTGGATTTGAAAACACAGGTGGAGATCACCGCCAAGCAAGTAACGGCAAACGTTAGCTGCTTTGGTGGAACTGATGGCAACGTAATCCTGACAGTCGATGGAACCACGACCGGCGAATACTGGTACACCTATGTACTTGACGGCACTGAGTCGTTCGCGCAGACCTTTACCCCTGGTGCGCCGCTACCTGGCGGGCTACCAGCCGATGACCAGGATTTCATTATTCTGAAAGTCGATGATAATTTTTCTTTCACCTGTCCTGATACGGTCAAGGTAAGAATTAAACATAAGTTCCCGAAGATCGACTATGCGGTAGCTTCTACTAACGTTACGACATGTAACGGAGCAGATGGAGGTATTCAGGTGTCGGCAATTGCCGGCGGTGACTCGGGCGCCGAGGCGTTGCAGATCAGATTGAAAAAAGCAGTGCCATTCAGCACGGATCCATCCGGATATGTCGTGGTGTTTGACTTCGAAGATGTTGCAGGTGGTACGAAATCCTATGCCGATCTTTCTCAAGGGAATTACATCGTGGATGTACGGGATCACCTTGACTGTATCCAAAGCAAGCCGATCGCCATACAGGCACCGGGACAGGTACCGCTAAGTTCAGTGAGCATCACCGCGGAAGATGCCTCATGTGATAACGGCGGCGAAAGCGGAACCATCAACGTCAGCATCAGCGATCCTGGCATCTACCAGGTTGCTTTGAGCCGGGATCAAATTAATGTTCCGGCAGATAGTGAATTTGTAAACTACAACGCGCCGAGCCTTCCGAGTATTAATTTTACAAATCTTGCAAGCGGTGCATATTACGTGTATCTGAAGTCAAGCACCACGACCTGCCCTACACGCACCGATGCGATAATGATAAATGGGGTTATGGCGCTTGCTGACTTTGATGTACTATCGAATTGCGGAAATGTCAACCTTACGTTGAACAATATAACGGGACAACAGAATGCGAAGTTTGTCATTCGTGTATTCAGCAATGATGACAAGTTCTTCAAGATCGATAGTCTGGTGCAAAATGAGATTCCGTTATCTAATGCGGTAACCTTTAACTATTCGCCACCAACGCACACCTTCCTTGGAAGCCCGGCAACATATAGATTCGTAATGGTCCAGACGCAAACAACAGGCGCGGGCACCTGCACCCTGGTTTCTGACACGGTTGTTTATCAGGTTAGGGAATTGCTCGGAATAACACTTGGACAGGTTAAGCCATCTTTCCCTGAACCAAAACATACAGGCAGCATCGAAATTGCAAACATCACAGGCGGAACGCGTTTCGTGTCGCCGACTAATGAGCTTTATTACGAAATCTCATTGACCACTGCAGACGATGATATTGTGATCCTTGACTGGGAGCAATTGAAGCTGGATCCACAGAATAAGTTTATGAAGCTGTACGAATACCTGCCACCTGGAGTTTACCGTGTAAAGGTGAGGGATGCGGCTGGTTGTATCAAGACAATGGATGTTGAGTTACCGCTCGATCCAAGTGTCTATGTACCGAACTTCTTTACACCAAATGAGGATAATATAAACGATGAGTTCGAAATACTTAATCTGCCGGTAGGAGGAACGCATAAGCTGATTATCACAAACCGGTGGGGTAATCAGGTCTTCTCATCGAATGACTATCGCGACGGTAATTTCTGGGATGCCGAAGAAATATCGGATGGTATATACTACTATCGCCTTAAAGTTGAAGGTGGTGAGACGTATACGGGTTGGGTTGAAATTCTCAGGGGCTCGAAGCCTTAAGGCAGGGTCGTAAGAAATTTCAGCGTGTCGATTTGGTCAGCATAGTCGCCTAACATAGGGGACTGGGCGCCACCAAATTTTACAGACCCTTCCTCGTTGGAGACTACACACTGGATCTTCGAACGGACAGGTTCCAATGTTTGGGCCAGCGCTTTTTGATCGGTATAGAATTCATAATAGACTACAGCCAGGGGAGAGAATAATTTTTTATTTTCCTGTAACATGACAAATCCGTTGTCAAGGAACGGTGCCTGCGTTATGAGCAACACTGACTTTTGATAATCGTAATTATTGCAATATTTATGGTGATTGATAATTTCCTTGAACTTGCTCCAGCATTCGAAAAGCGTGTCGATCCGGAAGCCGGCGGGCAAAAAGATCTTTGCGACATTTCGACAGCCAAGGCCGAAATAACTAAAGATGTCGTCGCCAAGGGCAGTTAAATCTTCCAGCGTCTCGTGGCCATCGACGATCGCTACAGAGGTTCGGTTTTTGCGAATGATATGTGGGTACTTTTTAAAGTAGTATTCAAAGTACCTCGACGTGTTGTCACTGCCCGTCGCGATGATCGCGTCAAAACCCTTCAACTGATCCGCGTATTCTATTTTTGACTTAAACCGCGGCTCTATAGAAGTCAGCATCTCAACGATAAAGGTCAATAATACTTTGTCCTTGGAGCTGCTTTTTATTAACAAACTATGTCCGGAGATGAGGACTGACAGAAAATCATGGAAGCCAACAAGCGGAATGTTTCCCGCCATAACGACGGCAATCTTTCTTGGCGAAATGTTAAAATCATATGTGGAAATCCAATCGTCAAGTGATTTTTTATCCAGCCAGCGTGTGATGCCATCGAATGATCTGCGAATATTATCTTCGGTAAACCACGGGTTTTGATTGCGTGTATCAGTTGCTAACGATTGAAACTCATCATCGGACAGTTGTTCAAGTTGTTTGCCCAATTGATGGAAAGCGTGGATCTTATCTTCACGGGTCATGAGGGCTAAACTTTTATGGAGAGGTATTCGTTTTAGAATTGTTTGATGTATTTTTGTAACAGAAGGGTAAAAATAGAAAAAGCATGGCAATAATGATTACGGACGAGTGCATCAACTGTGGTGCCTGTGAACCGGAATGCCCTAATACAGCTATCTATGAAGGGGGTCAGGAATGGAATTGGGCTGGAGGAACGAAGCTGGAAACAGTTGAATTAGAAGATGGGTCTGCCGTGGATGCAAAAACGTCCCAGGTGCCTGTTTCGAACGAATTCTATTATATAGTTTCTGGTAAGTGTACAGAATGTTCGGGGTTTCATGAAGAACCTCAGTGTGCGGCTGTGTGCCCCGTTGATTGCTGCGTAGCTGACCCTGATATGGTTGAAGCAAAAGACGAACTGCTTGCCAAAAAAGCCTGGTTGCACCAGGAGGTTGAAACCGAGTAAGTTTTACATTTTACATTGGTAGTCTTGCATTCTGCGGTTTAATTTCCAATGTAAAACTATCGATGTAAAATGTAAAAGTTGTCTGACCGCATCGGGCCGCCCGTTACCGACACATACACTAAGCTATCTCATCTTTCCCCTCTTGATCAGATAAGTCTGCAAAATGAGATCGAAGTCAGACTCCACGTCCACTTCGATAAAATCGATCTTGTATTGGTTGCACCGCATTTTCAGCGCTTTATGAAAACGGTCCGCTTCAGCCTGGTAAGTGTCTTTCACATCGCCTGGATTAATTTTTAATCGTTGACCGCTTTCAAGGTCGATAAACTCCATCGGACGGTCCTCAAAGTTGAAGCGCAGCTCGGTTTTGTTATCCATGATATGAAACACGATAACCTCGTGCTTGTTGTGCTTTAAATGCTGCAGTGCCTTGAAGAGATCGTCGGCGCTTTCAGACCCGTCGAACATATCACTAAAGATGACCACGAGGGATCGGCGGTGAATCTTTTCCGCCAATTCATGGAGAACACCCGCGACATTCGTGGTGTTTGGGCCGCGGTTGTCAGGTTGGTCAGCGTCTATATCGTTAAGTATTCTTAGCAGTTTGTCGAGATGCGTTGCCGAGGACTTCACCGGCGTTAAGGTTTTAATGCTGTCGGAAAACAAGCATACGCCCACTGCATCACGCTGCCGATTCAGAAGATAGCCCATTGCAGCAGCTGCATACTTGGCAAACCTGATCTTTCCTTTATTTTCTACAGGGTAGAACATGGAAGTAGAAACGTCGATGGCAATCATGCAGCGCAGATTTGTTTCCTCTTCGTAGCGTTTCGTTACAACCTTATCTGTCCTTGCAAACACTTTCCAATCTACATGGCGTGTACTCTCACCCTCATTATAAAGGCGGTGTTCAGCAAATTCGACGGAGAACCCATGATAAGGGGATTTGTGCAAGCCCGTTATAAACCCTTCAACTAATTGACGCGCAAGTAATTCCAGGCTGGCTTTTGAGATCGCATTTGTTTGCTCCATTCGCATCACTAAAGATATTGCTACTTTTAAAAAAAATTGCCTGAGTAAACACGAAAAACAGAAACTAAAATATTAATACGTTTGTTTGATGGCATTTTTCAAAATACCATTACCTTGGTCTGGATCAAACGTAATCGAAACCTTAAAATTGAAGGATTGTGGAAGAAAACAAGACAAATGGCAGGGATGAAATATTCTCTGAAAAAGTCAAAGCTGGAAAGAGGACGTACTTTTTTGATGTCAAGGCTACCCGTTCAAATGATTATTATTTAACCATTACGGAAAGCAAAAAGCGCTTTAAGGAGGATGGTTTTACGTACGAAAAACACAAAATATTTCTTTACAAGGAAGACTTCAATAAATTCATGGACGCCTTGATAAATACAGTAAACCATGTGAAGCACGAATTGCTGCCCAATGTGGACTTTACGCAGTTTGACCATGTCCAGGAACGCGAAGAAGCTGAAGCGGAAGCGGAAGTGGCTCCAAAGTCAAATGGTGTAGACACCGAATTAAAATGGGAATGATCAACCTGACCTAAACCTATAGGGAAAGAGCCTTCGAGAAATCGAGGGTTTTTTTATGCACGCGCCCGGCCATCCTTTTTTACGGCAACAGTAATCGTACGCCGGAAGCATTACTTTTTTATATTTGCGCCCTGATTATAAAAGGGATATGGGACTTCAATGCGGGATAGTAGGATTGCCAAATGTGGGAAAGTCCACATTGTTCAATGCCATTTCAAACAATAAGGCGGAGGCGGCAAACTTCCCGTTTTGTACAATTGAGCCTAACGTTGGCGTGATCTCGGTACCGGATCCAAGGCTTAAGACTCTTGAAGAGTTGGTGAAACCTCAGCGCGTGGTACCAACTTCCATTGAATTTGTCGACATCGCCGGGTTGGTAAAGGGCGCGAGCAAGGGAGAAGGTCTGGGTAATCAGTTTTTGGCAAATATCCGTGAGGTCGATGCTATTGTGCATGTTGTAAGATGTTTCGATGACGATAACATTGTCCACGTCGACGGGCGTGTAAATCCAGTTTCAGATAAAGAAATTATTGATACGGAGCTCCAGCTGAAAGACATGGAGTCTGTGGAAAAGAAGATTTCGAGAGTGGAACGCGCAGCGAAGAGCGGTGATGTAAAAATGAAGAAAGAGCTTCAAATCCTTCAGCAGTTTAAGGAGGCACTCGGCGCAGGCCGGAATGCCCGTACAGTTCAGGTGAATGAAGAGGATAAGGCGGCAGTCGCGGACCTGCAACTGTTGACAGCAAAACCCGTGATCTATGTTGCGAATGTGGACGAGGGGTCAATCCATACAGGTAATAAATACGTGCAGCAACTCATTGATCACGTAAAGGCGGAGAGTGCTGATGTGGTTGTTATTAGCGCGGCCATTGAGGCGCAGATCGCTGAACTGGAGAGCGTGGAAGACCGGCTGGTCTTTCTACAGGAGTACGGACTTACGGAGTCGGGTCTGAACAAATTATTGCGGGCGTCATACCACCTCCTTGACCTTATCACCTATTTCACGGCGGGTGAAAAGGAGGTCAGGGCCTGGACGATAAAAAGGGGCTGGAAAGCCCCCCAGGCGGCCCGCGTGATCCACACGGACTTTGAAAAAGGTTTTATTCGGGCAGAGGTTATTAAGTTATCTGATTATCAGCGTCTTAAGACAGAACAGGCATGTAAAGAAGCAGGTAAAATGTCTGTAGAGGGCAAAGAATACGTTGTACACGACGGGGACATCATGCATTTCCGGTTTAACGTCTAAAGATTCGCCCAAAATCATTAAACCTTTCCATTTTTTTCTTAGTTTTATAAACTGCTCATAGTCAGTATTAAGCAGTATAGTGCCGGTAGTAATTTTTTAACCCCATTTAAATTTTTTGTGGTTTGAGAACCAGGATAATTTTTTCACTGAAGAATAGGGGAGCGTATGTTCCATTTCACCATCAGTATCTCCTCGCACAGGTTATCAAGGGACTTCTGATCTTCGGACCAGAGAAGAGTTACCTGGACTTCAACAAGTACAATTTTTCAGGACTCAAGGGCCAGACAAAAGTCAGCCGTAAAGGTCTGCACTATTTTTCCGCGAAGGTTACGTTGGTTTTCGCATGTTCCGATAAGCCGTTCATGGATTACTTTCTCGCGCGCTTATTTGAGCAGAAGGAAGTCATAGTAGGCAACATGCATCTCGTTCCCGAGTCCGTGGAAGAGGAAGAGCCCGTTGCAATCACAGATGAATCCAGGTTCCTTTGTATTTCACCGGTTGTGGTAATCCCGGCGGCGTTCAACGACGAGGCAGGGAAGAAGTTTGTTTCCCCGGAAAGCGATGAATTTTCCGATCTCCTGTACGATTCTACACTTTCCAGAATGGAAGGGCTCGGCACGTTCACAGCGGAACAGCTTGCCTCATTTTATAAGTTCCAGATCGTAGCCGACCGCGATTATATTCAACGCATTCAGGCATCACATAAGAAGTTTGCAAGAATATATCCGCTGTTTGACAATGATGTTAAATTTGAGGTTCGCGGTTATACCTTCCCGTTCACCTTGTACGCAGCGAGGGAAGTCCAGCAGTTCATTTATGAGAATGGCCTTGGGTTTTGCACACACAAAGGGTTCGGAATGCTCGATGTGGCCAACAACGATTCAATCCAAAAAGCGCCGCAACATGATGTGAATTACGCTTAACGCGGATTTCTATCGAGACGGAGGTAGCCAATAAGAAGGTCGGCCCGCGGCTGGAAAGGCTTGTTGTAAACAAAGATTTCGTAATAATTTTCTGTTTCAAAGTGACTGCCTTCAAAATAGTAAGGTGGATGCTTCTTTGATCTCACCAGGTATTGATAGTCGTACCATCCCTGCTTTAGTAATAGATGGCCGGAATACAAACCTTGTGCGGAATCGTACTGCAGTTTGTTTTCCGGTCCTAAATTCCAATATGAAAAGCCCCCTGTTACATATACATCACCGTCAATCGGCGGCGTTTCAAGAGTGAAATTGATATTGGCATAGTTTGTAAATGCAAGATCCCTGTAGTCGTAGTTGTCTATCGTGAAACCTCCGTTGAGATCATTGTATTGCGAATAGCGTTCATCCGAACGAGGCTTGTCGCGGGCGATGTAAACCTCAAATGGCTTCTGTGCTTTATGGACAGTTGCAACGTTGCGCCCCGGATTATTCAGCGACCTTAGGTCGAAGAACCTAAACTCATTTCCACCTCGAAACATTTTTGAGTCATCAAAAAAACGGTACTCGAGTTCTTTGTCAATTTCGTGCACAAAGCTTGGTCGTATATCAGTCGTGAGGTTATCCCATCTTTGATTCTGTCTGACTACAACATGAACGTCAAGCAAGGGATTAAGTATAGTGATGTTGCTGTAGTTAACAGTAAAATTCAGTTGCTGGTTGATGTTGGCGATCGCGCCGGAGCCCACCATGTTTGGGTCAATTGAAAAGGTGATCTGGTTGTCGAATACCATAAACCTTTTCGTGAGGATAATGTCTTCCTTACTGCTGCCACGATAAACCACAACTACGTAATTGCCAGGAAGCTTAACCGCTGGCAGTGACATCCAATAATGAACGTATGGGATATGGGTATCGACAGAAAACTCTGAATTGTTGATGGGGAATTCATTGTACACGGTAAGGAAGTCAAGATCCTGCAGGTCGGATGCAATCCAGTCCCGATCGCAATGAACGATTCGCGCATAGTATGAATCGCGGTCACTGCGCAAGTCGTCAAACTTCAGCATCAGCCGTGTAGAGCCGAGCGGAACAACAGCAGGTTCCAACGGTTCGCCCTCTGGCGACAATTCAATTGTCCGGATCTCCGGTTCATAGGCGAAATCCGTGAGCCGCAGCGTTTTAGGATTAGTATTTGAATTAACCGAACTTTGACCAACGGGTGTGCAAGATGCCACGGCAAGACCCAGAAGGAACAAGGAGAGAGGCTTATATATCATTGGTTAAAGCTAATGCATTTCCAACTTTTTCGTCGCAGGCCGTGTCAAAGATGAAAAACCGACCCGCGACTCGGATACATGCTGAGCGAAAACGAGCTTATTGAAGGATGCCGAAAAGGAACCAGAGCTTTTCAAAAAGCTTTGTATGAACGGTATTGCCGAAAAATGCTCAATGTATGTCTTCGCTATTCCAAAACAACGGCGGAAGCTGAAGACGTAGTTCAGGAAGCCTTTGTAAAAGTTTTCCAGGGCATCAAAGACTTCCGACAGGAGGCCAAACTGGAGACATGGATCACGCGGATCATGGTGAATACAGCGCTCAATGCGCAACGGAAAAAAATGTACCTCTATCCCATGCTCGATGTGAATGAAATGGTTATCCCCGACGAGGAGGTGAGCATTTCAGGCATGCATGTGAACGAGTTGCTGGAAATGATACAGGCATTGCCACAAGGATGTCAAATCGTATTCAACCTGTTTGCAATCGAGGGGTATAGTCACAAAGAGATCGCAGAATTGCTCGGGATTGCTGAAGGAACATCAAAATCGCAGTTTGCGCGAGCAAAAAGCCTGCTGCAGGCAAGGATATCAAAAGAATCAACGCATTATGACCGATATGGAGAGGCGAAACTTTGAGGATTCGTTTAAGGATGCTTTTCGAGAGGCGGAGAGCAACCCGTCTG
Source organism: Chryseolinea sp. (assembly GCA_037720155.1). Lineage (GTDB taxonomy): Bacteria > Bacteroidota > Bacteroidia > Cytophagales > Cyclobacteriaceae > Chryseolinea. The sequence goes on from JBBJMI010000005.1 coordinate 144,486, forward strand.
ACAAAGTATGGACGAACATTGAACTGGAACTCGAAAAAGAGTCCGGCGAGAAGACCAGACGCACATTGTTTTTTTATAAAATGCTTGCTGCGGCATCCATAGCTTTTGCATTAAGTATTGTTGGCATTGGATACTATGTTTTGAAAACGAATCCTGAGATGACCAATGCAGTTGCGGAGAACTTAGTAAAAGACGCTGAAGAACAAGCTGTAAATGGCGAGACAGGAAAAACAGTAATAAGAGAGAACGAAGATACTCAGAAGCAAGCAGCGGAGCTTTCAAACGAAAGCACGAAGTCTCAAGCGACAAGTAGTAAAGATCGGGAGTCAAGATCATTGAGCAAAAATGGGCCACGGGTTGTTGCGGGCACAGGGTTCCTCAGTGAAAACGCCAAAGAGAACACACTCCGCCTTCATCAGACTCGCGCTCAAGAATCCAAACTTAATGATGGTGCTGGCGCGGTTGGCTACGAAAGCACTGCGGCCTTTGCGCCCGGATATCCCGAGCGAAAGCTACCTGACCTTTTTGAATTGAAGCAACCCGTGATAAAGGTTCCAACAGTGGAGACCGATCCGGTTGCATTGATGCTTGCAAAACTTGCAATAGAGGAGATGAAATTTTCCGACGCAGAAGAAAATGATAAGAAAGAGAAGGCTGCCAATGGAGAAAAACTGTGGACCTCTGTGGGTTTCGCAGCCGGCGGTTTTAGCTCAGTCAACCATAGCGTCGCGCCGAATGCGTCGCAGTTTAATTCTGCGTCATTTGCTCAGACAACAGTTCCAGATAAAGAGGCTAAAGCCGCAGGCATTGCTTATTCAATGGGCGTCAGCTTTGGAACAAAGGTGGCGAAAAGGTGGGTGGTTCAAGGAGGCCTTAATTACCTAACCCAGTCTTCGGATTACGTAGCCAACAATGTTGTTGCAGCAGGTGACTACCGATCACTGCAAGCTGAATCCATTAACACCATTGGCGCCTTGCCGATGCTTGCTGATGCAGCAAGCAAAATAATACCAACGGTAAGCTATTCGGTAAACAACAACGTTAAGTTTTTTAGCGTGCCCGTTCAGGCTGGATATCTCCTTGTGAATAAAAAGGTAGGATTGCAACTGAACGCGGGCCTTTCGACTGATTTGTTTGTTCAAAATACGATAACTCCTGAAGGCGGAAGTCTCAACAAGTCTACACAAGGAAGAGGTAGTGATTCGCCCTATCGCTCTGTTAATTTTAGTGGACTCGTGGGAACCGAACTTACGTACAGGATAGGGCAACGTTATCGCGTTGCGCTCAATCCCGGCCTGCGCTACCCGCTTAATTCTCTTTACAAGTCTGATGTTGGAATTCAATCAACACCACTCACCTTCGACGTCGGAGTAAGATTCCGCTATATTTTTCAATAAGGTTCCAACCTTTCACAAAAGGGTGGTGTCTAAAACTCAAAACCACTCTCAAGGATATGGATACACTGGAAAACAGACTTCAAAAGCGTATGCATGTCTCTTTGTATGCGCTTCTTTTTTTAACGGTCCTCTTGGGAATCAGTGTATTGCTCGAAGGTTGCACTGATAAGTGTGATGTAACAAACACGTATGTGTACTACGAACCAGTATACACTACCCTCGATGAGGTTCGTGCTTCTGTTGGGATACAAGGTCCACAAACCATCAACCAGGTTGGAAAGATTTATTACAAAGATGGGTTCATGTATGTCAACGAGCCTGGTAATGGCATCCATATCATTGACAATCAGGATCCATCTAACCCCAAGCCAAGGCATTTTCTTAAAATACCGGGAAACTTCGATCTGGCAATTAAAAACAACACGCTTTACGCAGACAGCTTTGTTGATCTCGTTGCTTTCGACATCTCCGATATCACATCGATTCACGAAGTTAACCGGGTCGAAGGCATTTTCAAAAACTATAACGTGATGGGCTTCTCTACGGATGTTAACTGCTGTGTGATAACATCGTGGACGGAACGCGAAAACGTTGAGATCGCGTCATCAGATTGCAATGTCATGAACACTAACGGCCTGGGATTTATGCCCTGGCGTGGAGGTTTCGCTATGGAGGGGGATATGGCAGCATCATTTAGTTCAAAGGCCGCCATTGCTCCGGGCACTGGCTCTGGATCCGGACTTGGCGGCTCTTTGGCTAGATTTACTTTAAGCGATGATCATCTTTATATGCTAGATGGGGGCGACCTGCTAACAGTAGATGTGACCTCCGAGCAAAATCCACAGACAGGCGACAGAAGCTATTTATCCTGGGATATTGAAACAATCTTCCCTTATAAAGACAATCTGTTTGTTGGTTCATCAAGTGGGATGCGAATCATGAACATTTCGAATCCAGCGACACCGTCTTTAGTGAGTACATATCAGCACGTAACCAGTTGTGATCCTGTAGTAGTAGACGATAAGTATGCATACGTCACGTTACGATCAGGTACGACCTGCCAGGGTTTTACGAATCAGCTGGAGGTAATAGACATTTCCAACCTTTCCTCACCAACACTATTAAAAACATACCCCATGACAAACCCTCATGGTCTTGGCCTCGACAACAAAACGTTGTTTATCTGTGACGGGTCAGCAGGATTAAGGGCATTCGATGCCTCCGACGTTAATACAATCACCGACAACATGCTTGCGCACTATAAGAACATCAATGCGACCGATGTCATTCCGTTCAATAACCTGCTCCTGATGATCGGTGAGGATGGAATTTTTCAGTACGATTACACGGACCCCGCGAATATGAAACTTCTGAGCAAGATTGAAATCAGTAACGACTGAAATTTGAAACTCACGAATTTGATATCGTGTCGATCGCAGTTGCTATTTCTTCCCACTTCTTATTAGCCTGACGAAGCTCATCTTCAACTTTTCTGAAAGCTGCCTGTGCTTGTTGCAACTGTGACTTGTTGCCGAATACTTCCGGGTTAGCCATCTCTGTCTCACGCAAAACTTTTTGCTCCTCAAGCGCACTGATAACCTCCTCGATCTTTTTGAGATCCTTTTCCAAAGATTTTAATGTGGCCTGCGTCGATGGTGATGAAGGAGGAGGAGTTGGTTTGTTTTCGATTTTTTTCTCACGCTTCGCATTCTCGGGCGGCAACGCAGCGTCCTGATTCTTCTTTCGCCAGTATTCGTACTCATCAAACGTCCCTGGATATTCTTTTATCTGTTTGTCTTCGATGTACCAAATCTTGTTAGCCACCTGTGAAACAAAGTGACGGTTGTGGGACACCACTACGAAAGTACCGATGTATTGCTGAAGTGCCTGTATAAGAATATTTTCAGAAATGAAATCAAGGTGATTGGTAGGCTCATCCAGCAAAAGAAAGTTTGCTTCTGAAATTAAAGTCTTTGCCAAAGCCACACGCGACTTTTCACCGCCTGACAATACCTTTATCTTCTTAAAAACTTCTTCATCGGTAAATAGAAAGCAACCCAACACGTTTCGAAGCTCCTGCTCAGTCTTTCCGGAACCAGCTTGCTTCAGTTCTTCCAGGATCTCATTTTCCAAATGAAGTGACTCGAGCTGATGCTGCGCGAAGAAAGCCTGAATAACATTGTAGCCCATAATGCGTTCGCCATCCACGGCTTCCGTTCCTCCGGAAACAATTCGCAAAAGCGTTGACTTACCCTTTCCGTTCGCGCCAATGAGGGCAATCTTATCACCACGTTCGATAGAAATTGAGGTATTCTTTAAAAGCTCGAGCGGGCCGTAGGCTTTTGATACATTTTTCAGCGTAATAATGAAGCGTCCTGGTTGCTGGCTGAATTTGAACTTGAAGTTTACAGCAGCATTATCGTCAACAATCTCGTCGATCAGGTCGAGACGATCTAAGGCTTTAACGCGTGATTGAACCTGGCGTGCCTTAGTCGCTTTTGATCGAAACCTTTCTATAAATCTTTCTGTCTGCCTGATCTTTTGTTGTTGGTTCTCGTATGCGTTTTGCTGAATCTCCTGCCGCTGTTCTTTCTCTTCCAGGTAAAAACTGTAATTACCCTCATACGACACGAGTTGCTGGTTTGTAACATCTACGATCTTTGTAACCACGTTGTCCAGAAAGATCCGGTCGTGCGAAACAATCATCACGGCACCATCGTAATTCCGCAAGTAATTCTCCACCCATTCAATGGATGGGAGATCAAGGTGATTGGTAGGCTCATCGAGCATGAGCAATGAAGGCTTTTCCAGCAGGAGTTTAGAGAGCATTACACGCATCCGCCATCCTCCACTAAATTGTTTCAAAGGCCTGTGGAGGTCGGCCGTTGTGAAGCCAATTCCCTCGAGGACTTCCTCTGCCTTTGACTGAATTGTATAACCATCCAGGTGATCATACTTTTCCTGTAGTTTCGACAATTTTTCAACGAGGTCATCCGAGTATTCGGCTTCAAGCTTCTTAATGGTTTGCTCCATTTGCCGCTCAATATCGACCACCTCTTTAAACGCGCCCATTGCTACCGTCAGAATCGAATCTTCAGTCTGGTAGGAAAGCAGATCCTGGTTAAGAAAACCAATGGTACAGTCACCGCTCATGCTAATCGAACCGGCGTCCAACTTAAGCTCACCATTGATGATCTTCAAGAGTGTCGACTTCCCCCGGCCATTCAGCCCGATCAATCCAATTTTGTCTTTCGGCTTGACAAACATGCTGGCGTTTTCATACAAAGGACGTCCACCAATGAAATAAGAGATGTTAGAAACTGAGACCATTCCGCAAAAATAAGGAGGAATTAGGGGTATCCCATTTGCGGGGTGTAAAGTTTTGTCTTTTATAGAATGAAGCCTGTTAATTGATATTGAAAAGCCCTAATTTCCTACTCTAGATCGCTTGGCTAAAGCACCGAACGAGTGGATCGCGCCAGCGCTATCGATTTCATTGAATTTTTATTATTTGCTTAAAATTACTTTATGAAGGTTTTGAAATCTGGTATAATTATATCCGTCGCCCTCCTGACAAGTGGCAGTGCAGGTTTTCACGAAGCAAATCGGAACACAGACAACAGTGAGCCCGCGCTGACGGAATATGCGCAATCTCTGCCATTAAACTCCATAAAACTACCCACTGGCTTTAAGATTGAAGTCTACGCCGAAGTACAGGATGCCCGTTCAATGGCGATGAGCCCTTCAGGAATTCTTTATGTTGGTAATAAGGACAAGGACAAAGTGTACGCGGTGAAAGATACGGACGGGGATTTCAAGGCGGACAAAAAGTGGGTAATCGCATCCGGTTTAAATATGCCCAATGGCGTGGCTTTCAATGGTGGAGATTTGTACATCGCGGAAGTAAACAAGATCAGCAAGATCGCGGGCATTGAGTCAAGTCTCGATAACCCGACGGCACCTGTCAAAGTAATTGATGATTACCCAAAGGAGGCACATCATGGTTGGAAATACATTGCATTCGGTCCGGACGGGAAGCTATATATTCCGGTTGGCGCACCCTGCAATATCTGCGAATCGAAGGAAGAAATATTTGCCACCATTACCCGAGTAAACAAAGATGGTTCTGGTAGAGAGATATTTGCTAAAGGTGTGAGAAATTCCGTTGGCTTTACCTGGCATCCGGAAACGAAAGAAATGTGGTTTACGGACAACGGTCGGGATATGCTGGGAGAAGATGTCCCCTCGTGTGAGCTAAATGTCGCATCGAAAGCTGGAATGCATTTCGGATATCCTTATTGCCATGAAGGTTCAATTAAAGACCCGGAGTTTGGAAATAAGCGGCCTTGTGGTGACTTTGCAATGCCGGCAGATAAACTGGGAGCACATGTCGCACCGTTGGGCCTAAAATTTTATTCCGGATCAATGTTTCCCTCGGTTTATAAACATCAACTGTTTGTAGCAGAGCATGGTTCGTGGAATCGCAAGAAGAAGAGCGGTTACAATGTCACGGTTGTACAATCAACTAATGGCAAGGTTACCCGACACAAGGTTTTTGCAAGTGGGTGGCTGAATGAAGCAGATCAAAAGGTATGGGGCCGGCCGGTAGACGTCCTGATGCTTCCCGATGGCTCGATGCTGATTTCGGACGATCAGGCAAATGTTATCTATAGGGTTTCTTATAAAGGTTAATATTTATGAAAACCGTTGTGTGCGCTGTGGCGTCGTTGTGGATCATTGTATCATCCGGGGTTGCTTGTTGTCAACCATCGGCAGAAACGCCGCGCATGACACTGCTGAAAAGCATTCCCTTTACGCCGATAAAAGATCAGGCGAAGTCTCAAACGTGCTGGAGTTTTTCCACCACTTCGTTAATTGAATCTGAAACGCTAAGGAATGTAAGCCAGGAAATCGACCTCTCCGAAATGTTCACAGTACGCTCGATCTATTCAGAGAAGGCAAAGAACTATATAAGGCGTCAGGGGGCAGCGCAGTTCGGACCTGGTGGTCTTGGGCATCACGTTATCAGATCCATCGCTGACTACGGTGCGATGCCGGAAAGTGCTTATTCGGGTTTAGCATCGGGACAAACCAACCATGACCATGTAGCATTGGATCGGAAGCTTAGGGTGTATCTCGACAGTCTTTTAAAGATCAGACCACTTCCAAAGGATTGGATGAGGGGTTTTGAAAAAATCCTTGATGACCACCTCGGGCAGGCGCCAAAAACGTTCTATTACAAGGAGAAAGAATATACAGCCCGGTCTTTCGCGCGGGAAATTCTCAAGTTCGATGCGCGTGATTACATCGCGATCACCTCTTTCACGCACCACCCATTTTACAAGCCGTTTATTCTGGAAGTGCCAGACAATTTTGAAAATGGAACGTACTACAATTTGCCTGTCGAGGATATGCTGAAGCTCTCAGCACGTTCTATTGAAATGGGTTATTCGCTTATGTGGGATGCTGACATCAGCAATAACTTTTTTATACAACAACGAGGATACGCCATGCAATGGGCTGATTCGACAAAAGGCGGTAGCTTGATTAATCCAGATGACGATGAATTAAAGTATGATCAAACGATCCGCCAGTCGCTGTTTGAAAACCTTATCACACAGGATGATCATCTGATGCACATCGTCGGGCTAAAGCAGTCAGAGAAAGGAAAGCGATTCTTCATGGTGAAAAATTCGTGGGGGAAGGTAGGTCCTGAGCAGGGATTGATCAACGTCTCCGAAGCTTATTTTGCTATTAATACGATTAGTCTTATCGTTCCGCGGGCGGCCCTGGATGAGGCGTTGAGGAATCGGTTGGAGCTCAACTAATAAAGGTTTTCGGAAATGCCTTCGAGCACTTGCCTTGCCCGCCGAAGCGCCTCGCAAACGAGGGCGGTTCCCTGCATTAAAAGTCATCCGCAATATCATCCACCTTTTTGTCTTTGTCATCCTTCATAGCTTTATGCAGAATGGGTGAGATGTACAAAAGCTCCAGCTTGTGTTTTCCTTCCGACTGGAATTTAAGAATGATGTTATCGGTTTTCCAGAAGTAGGTATCATTCTTCATATCGTAATCGGCCTTGCCGTAGAGTGATTCAAGTGCCTTCATCAACCTCGGATCTTTGGTGGTGATCACCCTGATTTCATAGATCAGGTCTTTATATGTTTTCAGCTCAACCTTATTAACTTTTACTTCGCCAATACTTTCATAATCGGGATTTTCTACCGCAAAAGACTTCGCCGGATATTGATCTCTTTCCTTAAATTCTTTCAGCAGTTTAAATCCTACAACTGAATCAATCGGGGTTCCAAGACGCAGGTCTTTAAATCCATTTCGCCTGTCGAGCTCAGCCAGATCCTGTCCGAAGGTGGTGAGCGTGCAAGTCAGAAGTATAAGCGCAATTCTGATCATGATTTCAATTTAAGAACTTGATGGGTATACTTACTTTGGCATTGTCCCACTTTAATAACAAGTCGGCCGTTTCCGCATGAGGATCAAGTGATATCGTAAAAGACTCATACGTTTCCGAAGCAATGATTTGAAGGGGAACATCAAAGCGTAAAATATCCAGTTTAGGATTGTGATTGTAGGAGCCCCACAATCCAAGCTCTGAATTTATGATGATTGTCCATTTATCTTTTTCCGGAATGGTAAAAATTGTATAGGTGCCCGCCTTCAACAGAAAACCGTTCAGCGTAATATTTTTGGTTGCGGTAATTTCAGTTGCTTCATTGGCTCCCATTCTCCAAACCTTTCCATAGGGCACAAGTTTGCCAAAGATTTCTCTGCCGTGCTTTCGGGGTTGCGAATACGTGATTTTCACGTAAGTGTCCTTATATCGCAAGTTTGCAATAGCCAATGGACTGGAACGTTGGCCCTCAGCAGGACTTTGACTGTATGCAGACGCAACCATAATGAATAATGTGCTCAGACTAAGCATTAGTTTTGTAAGCCGCATAGATTTTAAAGATAGTAATTTCGTTTACATACGGCGTACTACGCATAAACCATGCTGGAATGTAGAATTTGAATCTTATTTTTACCATATGATACGTCCGGAATTTGATGATATATTCATGGAGCTTGCTGTGAACCTTGCAAAGCGTTCGCATTGCATCAAACGGCATGTTGGCGCAGTCTTAACCAAAGATACCCGCATCATCTCGATCGGATATAACGGACCACCGTCTGGTACGCACAACTGTGACGAGGAATGGCCGGCTGCCGGGTGTCCGCGCGATTCAAAGGGGGGCTGCTCGCTCGCGATTCACGCCGAACAGAATGCTATCTTGTACGCAGTGAAAAACAAATCGTCTGTGGAGGGTGCGACACTGTACATCACTCTTTCTCCGTGCCTTGCATGTTCACGAATTATTTACTCTATGCGAATTAAAAAGGTGGTATACTTAAATTCCTATGCAGAGTATAAAGGTATTGCTTCGGATGAGGGTGTAGATTTCCTTAAGAAATTCGGGGTGGAAGCCGATAGGTATAGGGGGCAATTGTCAAATGTAACGCACATGATTTGATGCGCACCTTAGGGGAGTGGCATTGTAATTAAATCCTTGTCTTCGCTTAGCGGCTTTGGAGAGCTTTCTCGAGGTCAGCGATGAGTTTGGATGTAACTCCTTTTGATTTCCTTTCCTTTTCGACCGCCAGAACTTTGATCGATTTTTCCGCCATCTCATACAGGCCAGACGGATTGCCGTCGGTATCATAACTTCCCAGACACCATTCGATGTCTGCTTGAAGTTGGTGATCAATGCCAAGTGATTTGAGTACAGTCAAAGCGTCTTTAGTTGCTTTTTCGATAGATGCCCCTGTGCCCTTTGTGGCCGATGAAGCCTTCTTCGGTGCAGTGCCCGTAGCGGTTTTTGCTGTTGCCTTTGCCATTTTGATCGTTGTTGTTTGAAGCTGAAAGTTACATGGCCCTTATCGGGAAGGCAAGAACAAATTTTAGATTTTTTCCGCAACCGCGTGAAATGGACAGGTATGAGTTATGAATTATAAGTTATGAGTCGTCGATCGAATTGAAATTTGCACGTTGACTTAATGCGAATGGCGCGATTCGTTCCTATCGCACTATCTTAAAGATAGCCTCCGACTTCCTTACTGAGTGCCGAGTTTCCTCGAGTCAAGACTATTTACCTCAATCAGCCACGGGTGGAAGTCGAACTCCTCATAACTGATTCGATCTTTCACTTTCAGAAATGCTGAGAAAAACGAAAGGGAAGCAGAACTTAACCGCTTCCCTTCGCAAAGTTTCCTTAGGCTCGGCCTAATTACTTCTTCTTCTTGGCAGCTTTCTTAGCAGTTTTTTTAACTGCTTTCTTTGCTGACTTCTTCGCTGTTTTTGCCATAGCGTGTTTAAATTTTTGTTAAACGATATCAAAAGTTATAACAATTATTTTATTCCGAGAAATTTTTAGCAACAAATTTTCAGTAGCAACAAATTTTACAGGTAATGAATTAACGTGTATTCACGATAAAGCGTGAACATGTTCTTTACATTACTACATTCACTTCTGGTTGTAACGCAACATTGAACTTATCCATTACGCTGTCTTTAATTTGCATCGCTAATCCCCAGATATCTTTTCCTTCACCGCCGCCGTAGTTTACAATCACGAGTGCTTGATGCGCATGAACACCAATATTACCTATGGTTTTACCTTTCCATTCGCATTGTTCTATCAACCATCCTGCCGGTACCTTGATCATGTTATCACTCGCAGGATAGGAGGGTACAGTCGGATGATTTTGTTTAATCGTTTCAAACAATGACAACGGGACAGTCGGATTTTTAAAGAAACTTCCAGCATTTCCTACATAGGTGGGATCGGGTAGCTTTGTCCGCCGAATATGGATGACAGCATCGCTCACAGTCTTGATCGTTGGCTGCTCAACACCCATCATCGTCAAAGTTTCTTTGATCGCGCCATAGCTAACATTCAGATTATGTTTCTTTTTTGTAAGCAACACGTTTATTCCAATAATAATGTATTTATCCTTCGCATGCTGCTTGAATATACTTTCGCGGTAGCCAAATTGACAATCAGCGTTGTTAAATAAAACTTTGCTGCCGCTGGTGATCTCGACGGCTTCAACGTTAAAAATACTATCCTTGATCTCTACGCCATAAGCACCGATGTTCTGCATCGGAGCGGCACCACATGTACCTGGTATCAATGACAGATTTTCTAAACCGCCATAATTTCGATCGACACAGTACATCACGAATGCATGCCAGTTTTCACCTGCTCCTGCATGTACCGTAACCGTATCATCAGTCTCTTCGATGACGTCGATCCCTTTCATCTCCATTTTTATGACGAGGCCGTCATAATCCCTTGAAAAGAGAACATTGCTACCGCCACCGAGAATAAGGTATCGTGTTGTGCGGAAGAGTTTCGACGCAAGCAATTCCAAAACGTCGTCGTGTGTTTTTAGGATTGTAAAGTATCTGGCGCTGGCATGTATCTTAAAAGTGTTGTAGGGAAGAAGGTCGACGTTTTCCTGAATGGTCATGCGTTGGGAATTCGATGGCAAGGTAAGGATTTAGTTATGAGTTATGAGTTAGGCCCCCGCACCACATTGCGCATTTTAATTTTATCACGGGTTAGGGCCTGCGAATTATTTTGGGGCACGAAAGGTTTGGTCAGGCGACTCATAACTCATAACTCATAACTGATCCGGTGCTGCCCGTCGCCGACTATTGGTTCACGTCTGCCACCACTTCCTCCCGGGTGATCTTAAATATGCAGATCCTTGGAAAACGGCCGGCGAGGTATGTGCGGCCGCAAATTGCGAGACCGCCGTCGGCTGTTTGTGTGATGCTGGCAATTTCAAATGGATTGGAAAATCCGAGATAACGACTGCTGATAAAAACACCGGTGCTTTCATCGTAATAGAGGAGGGCGATTTGTTTGGACCTCGTATCGCTTCCATAGATCAACACATTTTTCGTATCGATGGTCGCGCGGACGATCCTAACGTTGGCATCGTCAACCAACTCGGGTAAATTATAACCTCCCAAATCTGTGCTCGAAGTTATTCCTGAAGATTGCAGATCCTTGCCCGGTAATAAATAATTCTCACCAAAGTTGAATCTCGCCGAAGCAAACCTGTTTCCATTGAGTGGTGTCAGTGCACTAAAGCCTCCATGCTCGCGCTGACCCTCCACAATGCCGATTGGATCATCAGCATTCATATCAGTAAAGACGAGTGAGAATGTATAATTGTAAAAACCATTGAAGAAGTAAAGACCATTTGTTGCCTTTCCAGCTTCAAAGGGATATTGTTTCCCAGTACGCAGGTAATGCTGTAAAATCGGTTTTTCTACATCCTCCCCGACGCCAATAGAAAAACCTTTGGAGGAAAGAACCCCACCGTCCGGATTAACTATCGATATGACAGTTTGTTTGTCGCCATTGTTATAGCCGACCACAACAAAGTTGTTATCAACAAAGGACGCCGCCGCCGGGTATGTAATACCACCCTGAACAGGCGAAATGCTGATACTTTCCAAGTTCGCATCCACACTTGCTATTTGCGTTTGCTGAGAATTAGCATCCATGCAAATGAAATGATATTTCGTCTGGTATTCGGTGAAATCCGCAACCGGGTTGACAGATGAGGAAGCAACAACCATTTCTTTAACAAAATTTCCGAATTGATCGGCTTTCATGAGGTAGATGCCTGTAAAGTCAGACTCCTCTTCTCCCTCCAGCTTTCGACCACCTAGCACTATATAACCTCCGTCCGGCGTCTGGCGCATGTCAATTGGGAAATACGATGCATCGAACTTGTTGTTGTCGAAAATCGTCAGAAAGGTCTTCTTGTCAAATTCAGGATTGGACTCCTCTGAGCATGAGATCGTCGTGAAGATTGCCGAGATACAAAAAAGTATTGGAAGTGTTTTTCTTATCACCATCATCCTGATCATTTATCTAAAGTTTGAAGTGAGCTTTGAAGGAAGCGCAACGGAAACAGACAGCCTATTGAAACGGAAATATTATCCATCGTGAGGTCATCCATCGCATCGCCTACACCAGACAGCCGGTCGTTGCCATACCGATTATCTGTTGACGAAATGTTGCTCATACCGTATTTGTACATGATGTCCAGGTTGAGTCGCACGTGATTTCCAAGATTATAGTTAACTCCTGCACCGCCCATTAAACCCCAATGGTATTTTGCGAACAGGTCATCGGCGCCGACGTCTATTCGTTGAGTATGGAATTCATTCTCACCGCCAGCCGCGTTGTCAATACCAGAGACTTCGACTGATTTGCTGGCGTTGATAAGCATGGCGGAGTAAATACCTGCCTGTATATAAGGGCGCAGCCTATTGCCGTAGATATCATATTTGATCAACAATGGAAAAATTGCGTGATCAAGTTTTTGTTCCTGAGCATATTTTAGCTCAACGCGATATTGCTCGTCACTTTCTGAAATCCATTCGAAACTGTTGGTGTAGGCAAACCTGCAGTGTTGATAGGTAGGTTGGAAACTAATAAGAAACCGTTTGAAATAGAAGGACACTTCAATGGTAGCCTGCGAGCCGATGAGATTAAAATTATCATACTTCTTGCCGATCGTGCTAGCCTCATAGTTAGTAGGCGAAACAACTGAATAAGTTTTATCGACAGTGACCTTTGATAAATTTGCTCCAGCTTTAAAACCGAGCCACCATTGTTTCTCAAGAAACTTATCATTCTCCTGTGATTGCTTCGCCTTATTGTATGCCGTTGGCTTTCTTTTTTTCTCTTGTGCTGAACCGGAAATTACGACCGTCAGGCACAACAGTAAGACAGTAAATCTTTTCATGATCGTTAAGGTCTATTTAGTAATAACCAGTTTTCTGGTCTCCTTATAAAAGCCACTCTTGAGCTGATAAATGTATAATCCGGGGGCAAGGCCTTGAAGGTCTACATCGACTTTGTGTTCTCCTGGTTCATAAATTCCGTCGACCATGACCTTTACTTGTTTCCCCTGATTGTTCATCAGGTTGACTGAAACCTGATATGCTCCGTTTAGCATAAAGTGAACTGTTGTTTTATCCTTTGCTGGATTTGGAAAGCAATCTTTTAAGGCGAAACGATCTCCGATAAACCCTTCATTGCCAGTGATTCTTTGCTGGGCCAGTGGCAGCTGTTGGAAAACAACGCCGTCTGAAGTTCCTTCAGCATCCATAAGACCGGGAAATATTTGATTAAGCCTGGTGTCATCTACAAGCATCCAGTCCCTCATGATGTTTCCGTAAATGAGCCTGTAATCGAACTGCATCTCAACGTTACCTTTGGAAAGATCAGGCACTTTGCCTACGACGCCTGGTTCTACACCGCGCCCGAAAATAAACAACGGTCCCCCTGTACCATGATCTGTTCCGAAACTTCCGTTTGAATCGATCCTACGACCAAACTCTGATGTCGTGACGCTAAGCACCCGGTCTTCAAGTCCGCGTACACGCAGATCCTCCTGGAAAGCATTCATCGCCGAAGAGATGTGATACATCAGGGCGGCATGCCCACCCATTGTCGGATCATATTTTTCAACCTGATCTGCATGGGTGTCGAACCCACCAATCTTTACAAGAAACACTTTTGTCTTGCACCCGCCGGCCAGTAGGCGGGCAATAAGCTTAAGCTGCGGCGTTAACCCATTTCTCAAGCTTCCCTTCGGTGCGTGAAAAGGATAGGTTTCAGGGTAAGTAATCGAAGTTGTACCGCCTGCGAGATATATTTCATACAATCGCTCAGCATAATCTTTGGACTTATCTTCGAGGCTTAAAATCCAATCGAGCTCTTTATAATACGGCGATCCCTGAAGATATTCAGGGGGTAGGCCGCGTGGATCGACGAGTTCATCCTGAAAGCCTTCAAGCTCCCCGACAAGTTCAGCAAAACTTGCAGGGTCATTCAGTGAGATCGAGGTTGGTATGCTACCCTGTTGATGAAAGATAAGCGATACGTCGTTACCCATTTCTATTGCCAAAGGATCTGGCATTTCGGTATTGGGAAAGTCTTCGGGGTATTTCTCTGGCGCAAATTCTCCCTGTAAATACCTACCAACCCAACCCGACTGATAATAATCGTCCGCGGATCCTCCCATATGCCAAATATCACGTCCTCTGAAATGGGATCCGTTATTGTTTTTATATGACACTCCCTGTACAACGGTTAGCCTGCCTTTATCATACAAGCCTTTCATCGCTTGCATATCCGGGTGCAACCCTACCTGTGCATCGGCCGTTAGTGTGCTGTCAAGTGGAATGTACTTGCGTGCACTGTTCTTCGCAGGTATGGCAATATTTGCACGGCGGTTATAATACTCATCATATTTCTCAACGGGAATAAGACAATTCAATCCATCATTGCCTCCGTGCATCTGCAGAATGATTAACACCCTGTCATTGTTGCTGGCAAAGGCCATCTTTGATAGCGCATTCCCTTCACCCAACACACGCAATGGTATCCCACCGATCGTAAAGGGAATACTCATTGCCAGAGGAAGCTTCTTTAGAAAATCTCGTCTCGATTTGTTCATCCTTTTGTGATTAGGCAAGTTGATATTCCGGTGACTGCATCAAGGCGTTAAAAAGGTATTCCAACTGATCGTTCAGATCGCCAGCACCTTCATTCCACCTGGTTGTCCAGTAGGCTTCGTCAAATGTTTGCAGAAAGCGCTCCTTAAAATAATTGACGCGCCTGGCTGTGAGGCCTGACAGGTCATCTGCGGCGTCATCGAAAGTCAGGTTGTCGGTAACGGGTAATAAGTATTTAGCCAATTCCATCACAAGTAATTTTGCATCGGAAGCAATGCCACCCGGAATATTATTCTTGACAAACTCATAAACATTGGCTTTAAACATGCCCGGTTCGGCGGACGAGATTACACTGCGTATAAAATTGTATCGATTAGCCAATGTGTTGGGCGTGATCCAAAACCTGTGATAGATTGGAAACTGGTGATACGCATCGTATCCCGCCACGTCAGAGGGCTCATAGAAATTCATGGCCTGATTGGTGATGCTTCCCAGGACTTCGCCCAATTGATCATAGTAATCGGTTGGAGACGTGAGCATGTCCGTAATTGGAATTTCAAACAACCGAATTGTTGGTAGTACAATGTCCAGCGGACACTTAATGATTCCACCGAAATTATCATCGGTAACAGGCCCCGACGCTTCATAAAAATGCTGACTTCTCAGCAGGTTTTCAATTACGGGCTGAAGCTTGTAGTTGCCGGCTACAAGTGTATTTGCCATTTCGGTAATGATTGGTCCATCAATGGCGAGACTTTCCGCGGGCGTATGTGGCGCGTACACAAAAAACCGATACAGCTTCCAGCATAGATTCTTTGCTGTCTCTGGTTTTGTATAAATCATGTCTACCAATTGTACAATTTCATCCAGTGCGCTGGCCTCAGTGGCATTGCCGCCGCTCATAAGCAGTGGATCGCCCTGAATCAGCGTACTGGAAAACCTGGGGCTAAATTGCTTTGGCTCGTTGTCGTGTGATGAAGCATTTAATCTGGAGCCTCTTACTTTCCCCCTGGGCAAAAGCGTATCGGGGTCGGCGAAGGAAAAAGTGTCGTCTATATCCCAACCTGATAACACACGTGCCGCCGCCTTTACATCGTCTTCAGTGTACATGATGTAATCTCCCTGTGCAGGCGATGCTGGTAACGTGCCCTCCAGCCCCCGGCCTATTGTGTAGAGCTCCAGCAACTCGCGCCCATAATTTTCGTTTACATTGCCCTTTACATTTTCGTTTCCGTCAAGCAATCTTAACATCGCGTTATCGACGCTGATCTTAACTGTGAGGTTCTTTACATTCACTTCCGGGTCTGCAACTAATCCATCCAGCGCAAACAATCTCAACAATTTATTCTGAAAATATAGAGACCGGGTATTGCCAACCTTGCTCGTGATCGTTGTAAAATGTGTATGGAGAAAGTATACAAGCCGTTCGCGTGCAGAATATGCCAGCGAGCGTTCCGGCGCGATGCCCACGCTTAACATTTGAGCGATTAACCATTTCTTGAAAAATCCCTCCAGATCGAAGCCTTCACTATTGGCGTCCGTGGTGCCGGAAATAAACCATTCCTGTCCCGTTTTAGGATCAATAGGAAGTACCGGCTCGGGAAGGGCCTGATGGAATAACGCTGTAATCGCCTGGGCAGGTGTGAATGCTGCGTATGTGTCTATCTGTGCCTTTGTGGCACCGAACGTTGCTCTTCTAAGAAGATGTGCAGCTCTTTTAATTCCCAGCGTGCCGCTAAATTCGGGTAATGGCATAGTCAAAAGGTTTCAAGAGGTCAATTAATCCTTCTAAATTCACATTATGATCGGGAAAGGGGACGAAGTGCGTTAGACTCCGATAACCTCAATGAATTTCCTATCACTTCAGTTTACCTGCGTCCGAAATATATAATGTTGATTGCTTTATGAAAATCATTGAATGTCCGCGCGACGCGATGCAAGGAGTTAGCGCGTTTATTCCGACCGTGGATAAAGTAAGATACATTAACGAACTTCTGAAAGTCGGATTCGATACAATCGATTTTGGAAGCTTTGTATCGCCGAAAGTGATTCCCCAAATGAAGGATACATCGGCAGTTTACAAGCAGCTTCAATTTGATCAAAGTAATTCCAGGCTACTTGCCATCGTTGCGAACACACGTGGTGCACTGGACGCGGCAGCGTATGACGGAATATCCTGTATTGGCTTCCCACTCTCAATATCAGAAACATTCCAACGCCGAAATACCAATAAGTCAATTCCTCAAGCATTGAACTCACTGGAAGAGATAAAGGAAATTTGCTTGCAATCAAATAAGCAACTGGTGGCATATATCAGTATGGGCTTTGGCAACCCATACAGTGATCCCTACCACATCGATCTGGTCGTAAGCTTTGTCGATATACTTCTTACGCTTGGCGCGGATGTTATCTCCCTGGCTGACACCATCGGTATGGCTACACCAAAGGGCATTGCCAAACTGTTCACTTCGATCTCGACGGAATATCCCGAAGCTGACATTGGTGTGCATCTTCATTCTGCCAAGGATGGAGCAATAGAAAAGATCGACGCTGCGTACAATGCGGGTTGTAAACGCCTTGATGGAGCCCTGAAAGGATATGGCGGATGCCCAATGGCTGAGGATGAGTTGGTAGGGAATATCGCCACCGAGGATATAATAGGTTTCATAGAATCTAAAGGCGTTCCAACAGGCATCGATAAAACAAAACTGCGCAGAGCGCTCGAAATCGCAGCTGAAATTTTTCCTCCGTCTTTGAAGTAAGAAGCGCTGTTGCTCATCACTGGTAATAAGCGTTACCTTTGATAAAACTATTCATTATGAATCGCGCGTGTTGCACTGTATGCTTGATGCTTATTACTTCCTTAGCGTTTTCGCAGAGTCCTAAAGAGTACACACAGAAAGGAAAGGAACTTTATGAAAAAAGGGAGTTCATGGAAGCTTTGCTTAATTTAAACAAGGCACTGGAATTGGATGCTAATTATGCGGCTGCTTATTTTATCCGTGGTAACATCAAGGATAACTTTGACGATCGCCACGGTGCCATGAAAGATTATAGTACGGCCATTGAAAAGAGTCCGAAAATGGCTGATGCATTTTTTGCACGTGGCAATGTAAAGATGAAGTTACAGGATTACTATGGTGCCATTGCTGATTTCACATCGTGCATAACCTTTAATGAAAATAATATTGAGGCATATCTTAACCGGGGTAAAGCAAAGCAGTTTTTGCTTGCCTATGAAGATGCGATAAACGATTGTACAAAGATCATTCAGATCAATCCGAAGAGTCAGGACGCCTATTACCTTCGGGGAATATTGCGTCTTGAATTTGGCGACATGAAGAATGGATGCCTTGATCTAAGCAAAGCCGGTGAACTCGGTGACCTCCATGCATACCAGGTTATAAAGGACCGCTGCAACCAACCGAAAAATTAGCAGCAAGTGTATGAGCAGTGCCGCCTTTCTTTGCGCCTGCTCTGTGCCTTTGTGTCTTCGCGGTTAAATACTGTGAAGTCCTGAAAACCGTTGATCATTGTAAAACACGTCCTAATGCACCTGCGCAGCCGTTGCCATCTTAAATAGTTTCCCAGGATGCGACGAAACAATACCCTTTAGTTCCAGCGATAAAAGAACGGACGCAAGCCTGCTTATCGAGATCGCTGACCTCCAGCTCAACTCATCCAGCATCATCTGATTATTAAACTCAATCAATAATTTGATAATGACCTGCTCGTCTTGCGAAAACGCCTCGAGATTCAAAGGCGCCTTCTTTTTAACTTCCGGTTTCCTAAGGTCCCAGTTCATTACAAACTCCAGGTCCTTAACGGAGGTAATAAGATGAGCGCGGTTTGATTTGATCAGGTTGTTACAGCCCTCTGAAAAGCTTCGCCCAATATCTCCCGGAAATGCGAATACATCTTTATTGTAACTATTCGCAATGTCAACTGTGATCAGCGCGCCACCGCGTTCCGCGGCTTCTACAACAACCAAAGCGTCAGATAAGCCAGCGATGATCCGGTTACGCGTGGGGAAGTTGTGTGCTTCTGGCTTCGTTGCGAAAGGATGCTCCGTAACAATACCGCCGTAGGTGAGCATCTTTCGAACGACATCGGTGTGTGAAGGAGGATAGATTACATCTATGCCGCTTCCCATTATGCCAATTGTCGGCAGGTTAAAATGTACAGCTTGCTTGTGTGCCTGTATGTCGATGCCATATGCCAACCCACTAACAATCAAGGCGTGGTGAGGTATTAGCCCGGCGATAAGGTCTGCAGTACATTGCTTTCCATATTCGGTTGAGCGTCTTGTTCCTACAATGCCCACGGTCTTTCGTACCTCAAAGTCTATGTTTCCTTTTGTATAGAGCAGGGTAGGAGCATCATCGATTTGTTTAAGGCGGGACGGATATCTTTCGTCGGTATAAAAGATAAGCTGAACATTTTCTCTTTCAGCCTTCAGGATTTCTTTTTCAGCTATCGCAAATGGACGACCATTATGAATAACTTTTGAGGTCACCTCGCCAATCCCTGGAATTTTTAAAAGCTTTCCCTTTGGTGTCTTAAAAACTTTTTCGGCCGATCCGCAATAGCTAACCAACTGTCTGATGGTATAATCTCCGAGGCCAGGGATAAAATGCAGCGCCAGGAGGGCAAGCCTGTTTTGGTCCATGCAATTGAAGCTAACGGGTTGTAATGGAAACGGGGATGAATGCGCCAGTGCGCAGGGCACTTAACTATATGAACGGGTAAATATTTGTTAAAGCTTCTCTCGTAATTCAACGAGGAAATTGCGAACGCGTTTGAGGGAATCCATAAACTCCATCTTATCGCGCACTGCCTGAGTGTCATTGCGAAGCATTTCTTTCGCACCTTGTAAAGTAAAACCCTTTTCTTTTACCAGGTGATAAATTGTGCGAACGTTGTCGATGTCTTCTCTGGTGAACTGACGATTACCTTTTCTATTTTTTTTAGGCTTGATGAGATCAAACTCCGATTCCCAAAAACGGATCAACGATGGAGCAACAGTAAACATTTCAGAAACCTCTCCGATGGAGTAATAAAGCTTCTCTATTTCTTTTTCCTTATAAGCCATGTTATTGACCAAGGTAGGTAATTAAACCATTCTCGGCAATCTGAATCCGCGATTCAGGAAAATCTTTTTTTGTCAATTCTTGAATCTTCTTAATGACCTGATTTTGAGGATCTATTCTCACACCAGTTGCATAAGATTGATAGGTTGGAATAATTTTTCCTTGAAAAAATTTGCCATGTTTATCCGTATATAATTTTACGATTGGAGCGATGCCATTTACACCCGTTACACTGATGCCCCGGTATGTGCAAAAGTTACCCATGCTGTAGGAAATAAAACGGTCTTTATATACTTCAATAGCACGCGTAACATGTGGTCCATGCCCAAAAACAACATCAGCACCAGCATCGATCAGCGTATGTGAAAAAGCATAGACGTCACCACGGTCTTCACCGTAGAACATCTCATGCGTTCTTGGAACATTCTGATATTGGGCGCCCTCGGCACCTCCGTGAAATGACACGATGGTGATGTCACACAATGAATCAAGATGTGCGACCAACTGTCTCGCTCCGTCAATATCATTAAGATTCACGCAGCCACTGTTCGGTGCAAAGGCAACAAGCCCATAGGTTATGCTATCTTTTTTCAGAATGACGAATTTTTGGGTAAGTTGTCCCGCATGCTTTATTCCTGCCGAGTCAAGGGTCCTCATTGAACTGCGCCTTCCTGCGTCACCGAAATCGCCCGCGTGATTGTTCGCAAGGCTCATCATATCGAAGCCGGCGCGGCTAAGATTTTCCACATACTTCACGGGTGTTCTAAATGCATAACACACCTTCGGATCGTTGCATTTTTTCGGTATTCCGCCAGAATTGAGGAGCGTTCCTTCAAGGTTTCCAAAGGTGATATCGGCGTCGCTCAGGTAGGATTCTACTTCCCTCATTAAGGAGGCGCCGTTTTGCGGTGGCAGCTTATCCTCGGGATAGTTCGTCCCCATCATAATATCTCCAACGCCAATGATCGTTACGGTGTCGCTGACGACTGCGACCGTATCCTGCGTAACAAGTACGCTATCCGCGATGGGGGGTATGGTATCCAGGGGTGATTGCGCGAATAAGCTGCACGAGGAAAAAGCGAAGAAAAACAGTATGATGAACCGCATGTGGCTGTATTCAGGTGCAAATAAAATGAGATTTTAGCACAGCCCAATAAATATTGGGGGCAAGGTCGCAATCTAATCCAAAGCATTGTGCCGTGCAGCACTAAGTTCTATCAAGCGCTCGTATTCGGAGTTGCTCAGATCCCGTTGGAAAAAGTTGATAGGATTAAGGTGCTTGCCACGATAAATCACTTCATAGTGGAGGTGTGCCGAGAGGGAAGTGCCTGTGTTGCCGACCAATCCAATTACCTGACCTCGCTTTACGGAATCACCTTCCGCCACGCGCAAAGAAGAGAGGTGAGCATAACGCGTTTCATACCCATGTCCATGGTCAAGATAAATGACCCGTCCGTAAGATCCCGACGTATTTGCACGTAGCACCGTGCCATCGCCGGTGGCGTAAACGGGGGTGCCTTTCCTGGCAGCAAGGTCTAGTCCACGATGGGCCCTCATGACTTTATAGATAGGATGAAATCGGGTGCCAAAGCTCAGGTGCAATTGCTTTAGGTGCTTGTTGCTAATTGGCTGAATAGCAGGTCTTGATGACCACATGTTCAATTTTTTATTTAACAGGTCAAGAAGGTTTTCGAAGGACTGGCGCTCGACCTCCAGCCTGCCTTGCAGCCGGGATAACACCATGTAATGCTGGTGCAAAGCCGGATGGTTTTTTAACTCGCTAACATTGAATTTTTCACGTCCTCCAGAACCGGCCGTCCGGATATCAATGGGTAGTGGACCAGTGTCCAGAATAGTGCGATAGTTCCGGTCATCCTTTTCAATGAGCTTATTCAGATCATCAGCCGATCGATGCATTCGATCTTCGACGGCCTTAAGCTCAGCCCTCAGACTCTGGTTCTCCTGTCGCAATAACGTATCCTTGATCGAGTCGAAATTCGGATTGACAATAAGGAAGAGGAAAAGGGCAATTAAGAATGCCGGTGCGAAAAACGGCCAACGAATCATTTCCCAGCCCTTTGCAGGATCTCCTGAAGAAGTTTTATCTCGTGTTTCGCCTTGCTTCATTAATCTAATGATTGGTTTGCTTCGGAAGCCCGCTCCAGCAGCTCGCCATACTCATCGCTTGTCAAGCCTTCCAAAAGATAATGCCCGGGATCCACATGCTCGCCATTGCGGATAACCTCGTAATGGAGGTGGGGAGCTACGGACCCGCCACTGCTTCCAACAAAACCAATGATGTCTCCCTTTTCGATACGTGCCCCCTTTTTGACCTTGATGGCTTCGAGATGAGCATAACGGGTCAAAAACCCGTTTCCGTGATCAATTACAATGTAGTTGCCATAGCCAGCCTGAAGGGAGGTGCGGCTGGTTCTAATTACCGTTCCTGGCGCAGAAGATAAAACTGATGATCCCCGGGGGGCTGCAAAGTCGACACCCGGATGATTGTATTTTCCTTTATGAAAAGGATTGATCCGTTCCCCGTAGCCTGAAACCAATGCATTTGGCCGTGCATCTTTGACCGGTAGCAGCGTTGGAATATACTGGCTATTTTCTACTTGATCTTTTGCAACATTGAAGTTAGCGCTAAAGGCGGCATTCGCTCTGAGGGATTTTTCGATTAGCTGTGTTGACCTGAGGTGTACGAAATCAATGATCGTCTGAAAGTCTCCTACGCCTGCCAGCAATACTTTTTGTTTATTCAGCGTCGTTGCCATCACCGTTCCCTTTTCAGAAGTGGTGTTAAAAAGACGGTCGTTTAATTTTTCGTCTATCCTCTTTAACTGTTTTAAGTTTTGTTCTACGTCGGAGATCTCCTGTTCCAACACTGGATTGTGGTTTTTCAACAATTCATTTTCGGCGCGCATGTCTACCGAATTCTCACTTTCAAAAAACACCTGATAACATACGACCATAAGGCCGCAAATTACTATTGATGTGAACGCAAGCTTACTAACGTATCCAAAGACGAGTTTGAGTTTTTGCAGGCGGCGGCCCGGCGGCGATGTGAGTGATTTGAAGTAGTACTTTAACAGTTGCATTAAGAAATGGCTAATTACAAGCGATATATATTGTATTTAGCCATAAAAAAACCGTGCCATTCTGCTGATACTCTGTCATCCGCGCTTAATTTTGTGGCTTCCTTTTTTGGGCAAGTTTTAAAGATAGTAAAATTTGTAAAGTATAAAAGTTTAAAATTCACCAGTACGAATGGACTCGGGCTCGATCAGACAAAAGTTTTTGGATTTCTTCGCAAGTAAAGGTCATACGATCGTTCCTTCAGCACCCCTGGTGTTGAAGAACGATCCTACGTTGCTATTTACTAATTCTGGGATGGTGCAGTTCAAGGACATCTTTCTAGGTAATGCATTGCCAGTGAACAGCCGCATTGCTGATACACAGAAATGTCTCCGCGTGTCCGGAAAGCACAACGATCTGGAAGAGGTTGGCATCGACACGTATCATCACACGATGTTTGAAATGCTCGGCAACTGGTCGTTCGGTGATTATTTTAAAAAGGAAGCAATTGACTGGGCCTGGGAATTACTTACGGAAGTATATCATCTTCCGAAGGACAGGTTATATGTAAGTGTTTTTAAAGGCGATGATGATGACAATCTTTCCTTCGACAAAGAAGCTTATGATCTTTGGCGCACTTATGTAAACGATGACCGCATTATTCATGGAAATAAAAAAGATAATTTTTGGGAGATGGCCGATCTTGGGCCATGCGGTCCTTGCTCCGAGATCCATATCGATTTGAGAAGTGACGATGAACGAAGAAAAGTACCGGGTAAGGATCTTGTAAACAATGACGATCCACAAGTCATCGAGATTTGGAATCTGGTGTTTATGGAATTCGAGAGATATTGGAATTCAGAAAAGGGAGGTTCCGCAGCGCTCGTAAAATTCGATCTTGAATACAAGGATGACGATAAAAAAGTAGCACGCGAAAAACTTCGTTCATCACTTACGTTATTAAAGCCTCTGCCAAACAAGAGTGTTGACACGGGGATGGGCTTTGAACGCCTTTGCCGCGCCATCAACCTCACAAGCTCTAATTACGACACAGATGTCTTTACTCCGTTGCTAAGGGTTATCTCAGAACAATGCAGTATACCTTATCAATCACAGCACTTTGCAGGTAGCGCAAAGCAGCCAGGGAACGAGCAAACAGACATCGCCATGCGTGTGATCGCCGATCACGTTCGCGCCGTGTCCTTTGCAATTTCCGACGGCCAGTTGCCATCGAATACGGGAGCGGGCTATGTAATACGCCGGATACTCCGTCGCGCTGTGAGGTATTATTATTCATTCCTTAATATTAAGGAGCCATTCCTGCACTCGCTCACCGCCGTGTTGGGAAGGCAGCTAAAAGATGTATTTCCTGATCTCTACAATCAGCAGGACTATGTCTCGAAGGTTGTCTTTGAAGAAGAGTCTTCATTTTTGAGAACCCTCGATAAAGGTTTAAAACGCATCGAGCTTTTAGAATCTGAGATCAAGGATAACATGCTCGATGGCGCTGTCGCTTTCGAGCTGTATGACACTTTCGGTTTTCCGCTTGACCTCACGTCATTGATCACTCGGGAAAAGGGCTTTTCAGTTGACGAGGAGGGTTTTCGTGTTGAGATGCAAAAGCAGAAAAGCCGCTCGAAAGTTGCTGCTGCAAAGGAAACCGGCGATTGGGTAACAGTTGGGGAAGATAAGAAGCCTGAATTTATTGGCTATGATAATCTGGAGGCGGATGTGAAGCTCATTAAATACCGGAAGCTAAAGCAAAAGAATAAGGAGCTGTTCCAGTTGGTATTCGATCGCACACCATTTTATGCAGAGAGTGGCGGGCAAGCTGGTGACACGGGCTTTATCGAAAGCTCCAATGAGAAAATTTTTGTTACCGATACACGTAAAGAAAACGAGTTGATCGTCCACATCACGGACCAGCTACCCGAAAATCCAGACGCTACATTTTATGCGGTTGTGGACAAGCACAAACGCCAATTAAGTGCTGACAATCATTCAGCAACTCACTTGTTGCATGCAGCCCTCCGCCACGTATTGGGCAAACATGTGGAACAAAAGGGCTCATTGGTAAATGAAAAACTACTTCGATTTGATTTTTCTCACTTCGCTGCCATGACGCATGCAGAGGTACGAAAGGTAGAGGAGATCGTCAATCAACGTATCCGTGATAACATTGCGCTGGATGAAAAACGCAACGTGCCGATCGAAGAAGCAAAGAAGTTTGGAGCAATGGCGCTCTTCGGGGAAAAATATGGTGAATTCGTGCGAGTCATTACCTTTGACCCTGCTTTTTCCGTAGAACTCTGCGGAGGCACTCATGTTTCCGCCACGGGACAAATCGGCCTCTTTAAGATCATCTCGGAAAGTTCTGTTGCGGCCGGCGTGCGTCGCATAGAAGCGATCACGGCTGAAGAAGCTGATCGCAATGTTCTTGAAACAGCTGACCTTCTTGGAGAGATCAGATCCTTGCTCAAGCATCCGAAGGACCTCGTTGCTGCTACCAGAATCCTGCTTGACGAAAAGCATGCGTTGGAAAAAAAGGTGGAAACCTTTTATCATGCTCAGGCAAACGTCGTAAAGGATCAATTGACAACCAAGGTGGTCAAAACGAACGGATACAGCTTGATCATGGAAAAGATCACATTGCCCGACAACGAATCGTTAAAGAATATAGCTTATAGCTTGCGCAATCAATTTGAAGATCTTGTGTTAATTCTAGCAGCAGACATTGAGGGCAAGCCACAGGTCGCGGTTATGATTGGTGAAAAGCTGGTAGCTTCCAAAAAGTTTCACGCTGGTAACATGGTTAAGGAACTTGCCAGGGAGATCGACGGTGGGGGTGGAGGCCAGCCTTTCTATGCTACTGCCGGAGGTAAGAACCTGAATGGCTTGAGCGCTGTTATAGAAAAAGCTCGTAAATTGATAGATTAAAATAAGATTATCGTATACCGGATGGATAAATCAATAAGAGACAAGTACACGGCAGTTATTGGGCTAGAGGTGCACGCGCAGTTGCTAACCAAAAGTAAGATCTACAATAGTGACTCAACGGAGTATGGGAGCATGCCGAATACGAATGTAGGTGTCGTAACCCTCGCGCACCCGGGTTCCCTGCCACGGCTGAACAAGCGCGTTGTTGAATACGCGATTAAAATGGGACTCGCCTGCCATTCAACGATAACGCGGCTCAATATTTTCGATCGCAAAAATTATTTCTATCCTGATCTTCCTAAAGGTTATCAGATCACACAGGACCGAACACCAATTTGTGTAGGTGGATATGTTCCGATAGACACCAAAGATGGCGTGCGGAATATCGACCTGCACCGAATTCACATTGAAGAAGACGCTGGTAAGTCTATGCACCTTGCAGCTGAATTGGATACCCTCGTTGATTTTAATCGTGCTGGTGTACCATTGATAGAAATTGTGAGTCAGCCTGATATAAAAACGTCTGACGAAGCATATGCGTATCTGACCGAGATACGTAAGCTCGTCCGCTATCTTGAAATCTGCGATGGCAATATGGAAGAAGGATCATTGCGATGTGACGCGAATATTTCGGTGATGTTGAATGGAGCGGACCAGTTTGGCAAAAAGGTCGAGGTGAAGAATATGAACTCTATTCGCAATGTGCAGCGGGCCATTGACCACGAAATTGAGCGTCAGATACTGGAGATAGAAAAAGGAAAAAACATCCCCTCAGAAACACGCACGTTCGATGCAACGACTGGACTTACCCATGCCATGCGTACAAAGGAGGAGCTAAACGATTATCGATACTTTCCTGACCCCGACCTGAGCCCACTTCTTATTTCAGAAGGATGGCTTGAGGAGATCAGGACGTCGATGCCATCACTTCCAAGAGGGCTGTATAATAAATACGTACAGGAATATCACCTTCCCAACTATGATGCACATGTGCTTACAGACACGAAGGATGTAGCATTGTATTTCGAAGAAGTTTGTAAGCTCTCTAAAAATTATAAGGCTGCATCCAACTGGGTAATGGGCCCGGTGAAGTCATATTTAAACGAATTGACACTTACCGCCGATGAGTTCCCCATCTCGCCTGCTCTCCTTGTTGAACTGATGAACCTGGTTGATAACGGTCAGGTGAGCTTTTCCATCGCATCACAACGCGTCTTCCCGGAGTTGTTGAAAAACCCGTCTAAGTCTGCACTGGAGGTAGCTCAACAGTTGAACCTCGTTCAGGATGCAAATCAAGATGCAATTCTGCCGCTCATCGACGAGATATTGAAAGAATTTCCGTTGAAGGTTGAAGAATACAAAAATGGAAAAAAGGGAATTGTAGGAATGTTCATGGGCGAACTAATGAAAAGGAGTAAAGGCAAGGCGGACCCTAAAGTGGCCAATGCATTAATTACGAAGAAACTAGAGGAGGTATAATGGCACAGGTATTAATACAACGGATTATGGCAGGCGCGCTTAACGGACATGTTTATCGGAAAAGGATAGTCGGTTTCCTGCTTTTTGCTTTTTGTTTTTCCTGCTCGTTCTCAACTAAAGAGAATGTGAATGATGCAGGTGTGGATAAAACAAGTTCGGCCGGCTGGACAGTAACGATCTCCGGCAAAGTTGGTTTCCCCGAAAAAGGAGGGAAGATTATGATCCAGGAGATCAAGAACAATACATTGGGATGGCAGGACACCATCACGTTAAAAAGCGATTATACTTTCACCAAGAAGGTACCGATCACCCAACCGGGATATTATAAGATTAACTTCTTTAATAGGCAGATGGTTGATATTATTCTCTATAAAAGTAATATCGAAGTCAACGTCGACGGTAATTCTTCCGAGGGCTTTATGGAGGTAAAAGGTTCTCCCGAGATCGATATAATCAGGAGGGTCGAAGCGATGCGGCGTGAGGCTGAATCTTCACCTGCACTCACAAAGCTAAATGCTGATTTCAACGCAGCGGCTAATGCGCGCGACCAGGCAAAAATGGCTTCGCTACAAGAGGCTTATATGAAGGAGCTTAAATTAAGTAATGACAAGATAGCTACGCTACTGCGCAACGAACCCCCTTCACTCGGTGTCATTAATATGCTGAACAATGCCAGCCCTGTGCTTGATCGTGACATTTATTTTAATACCTATTCTGCCGTCGCAGAAAAGTTACAAAAGGAGTGGGCGCAATATGATCACGGCAAAAGCTTTATCACGATGGTTAATAGCATGCGGTCGATCGCCATTGGGCAGCAAGCGCCTGAAATAGCGCTTCCGGATACAACGGGACAGATCGTCAAGCTTTCGTCGCTAAAAGGTAAATACGTGCTGGTTGATTTTTGGGCAAAGTGGTGTGGACCTTGTCGTCAGGAGAATCCGAATGTGGTCAAAGCATATAATAGATTCAAGGATAAAGGCTTCACTGTTTTTGGGGTTTCGCTTGACCGTTCCAAAAGTGACTGGATCAATGCCATAAAGCAGGATGGTCTGACATGGACGCATGTATCTGATTTGAAATACTGGAACTCTGAGGCGGCGAAAACATATAATATAACGGGTATTCCCTTCTCTGTGCTTCTGGATAAGAACGGCACAATCATCGCAAAAAATTTGCGCGGAGCTGCTTTGGAAAAAAAGCTTGAAGAGGTCGTGAAGTAACATCATGTACATACATAAAATATTGCTCGTTGGTTGCCTGGGATTATTTTTCGTCGCCTGTTCTAAAAAGGATGAGGTTAAGAAAACAGAGATCTCCTATGAAATGAAAAATTTCAAAGTGGAATCTGCAGGAGGATGTAAAGCCGATAGTCTTTCCTGTGCATATTATGAGGTAAGTTATCCGGTTTTTAACGGACTGGATACTGCAGTAACCAGGATCATTGCGAGAGAGATCGATGCATCCGTGGCGATGGGCAATCCAGAGGCCGAAGGCGAGACGATGAAGCAAATTGGAGAAGGTTTCATCAGAGACTTTCAGGAGTTCAAAACTGAGATGGAGGATCAGCCCATGGGCTGGCACTATAAAGGAATTGTTGATGTTGGGGTCGTAACGGATACACTATTAAGTCTATCCGTTACGGAGGAATATTATACTGGTGGAGCGCACGGAGGGTATGGAAAATATTTCATCAATCTACGGCCGGGTACCGGTGAGACTTTTACGCTCGATAACTATTTGAAGTCGGGTTTTGAACAGCCTGTTACGAAGATCGCCGAAGGTATGTTTCGCAAGATTCGCGATTTAGCGGATACAGCGTCGTTGACTGAAAATATGTTCGAGTTTCCCGAAGGCCAGTTTGTGTTGAACAAGAATTACGGCTTTACAAAAGACGGCGTTGTGTTTTATTATAACAGTTATGAAATTGCATCGTATGCCGCAGGCCCTACTGAGGTGTTGGTGCCATACGAGGCTTTGAAAGAGTGGCGACGGGAAGAAGGGCATTAACCGTAAGGGCGCTGAGGCGCGAAGCATGCGTAATGAAGAATCCTTAGCGCCCTTGCAGTTTTATATCATTTTACTGGCGCAGGTGCCGACGAACCAAGTTTGAACTTTATCGGTAACACAAACCGTGCACGGACAGGCTGATTTTTAACCTTGCCCGGTTTCCAGTTTGGTGATAAGGAAACAACACGGAGGGACTCTGCGTCTGTTTCCGCAGAAAGCCCTTTAACCGCAGCGATGTCAGACACACTTCCGTCCTTATTAACGACAAAAGAGACATACACAACACCTTCAATTCCCTGCTCACGTGCAACACTTGGGTAGCGCACATTCGCCATTAGAAACTTTCCGAGACCATCCATACCACCTGGAAATTCCGGAGACTCTTCGACGACAGCATAAATCTCATCCTGGCCTTTAGATTGTTCAGCGATGCGTGCAGCCATCTCGTTGTATTCTATGATGGCATAGGTCTGAAGGGCATCAGCATCTTCTGAAGAATTTGATGATGCAGTTGGAGATTGTCCCACTACCACTGCGCCAGTTGCGAGCGCGGAGCGTTTGTAAGATCCTTGATCTGGCGTAAAAAGCTCGATTGATTTCGGAAGGCCGTGGGCCTTCTCCATTTCTGCTAACTTCGCTTCTGCCACTTTATTCAGTTCCACGAGGATGTATGTAGAACCGGGGTTGGCTTTCTTGACTTCTTCAAACCGCGCCTGAACAACTTCAGGTGCGAGTACGGCGTTGCTGGAATTGCGTGCTATGTCTGTCATGTCGTCCATGACCTGTTCCTGACAGGCCACGACGAAAAAGAAGCACGGGAGAACCATGGCAATTGCCATCATCTTCCAACGTTTAATCTGAGCTTTCAATGTTCTTATCATTTCAATTCGTTTTACGGTTAGAGAATTACTAAAATGGTTGGCTAGTTTAAAGTCGGCCGACAGTAACGCAACCTTCGCCAGCAGGCTGCAGTAATTATCCACATCCTGATCCTTGACAGCGCGCGCATCTGCCTCGAATTCATGGAGGTGAATAAATATTTTTTTATAGATGGATATCGCAGGGTTAAACCAAAAGAAAATGCCTACTACATTTATTAGCAAAACATCGAACGAATGCAGTTGCCTGGCATGAATACTTTCATGGTGGATGATCAGAGCCTTTTCCTGAGGAGACAACTGATTGGCCAGACCAATATAAATGAACCTGAAAAATGAAAAAGCTGACCGGTTGGCGTCCGATTCGACAATAATGTAGTTATCCAAGCTGATGCCAGGCGCCTTTGTTAGCGCTATGTACAATCTTGTGAGACGTAAGAGAAATAGAATCAAACCAATCACAATGCCCAGCCCGTAGATCCAGCTGAAAAACGTCCACATATCAGGATTTGCAGACACGGGATTCGTTGAGGAGTTACCATCACCCAAGACAACAACCTCGGGTAACCACGTCACTGGAATGATGCTGCCCAGGGAGGGAACGAAAGTTAATCCCTGGTTGAAATGAAGCAGGGGAAAGAGGAGTGAACCGCCGATCGCGCCAAGCAGGAAGAAGCGCTTCATCGTAAAGTCTGTTTCCTTGCGTAGGAAGCAAGCATAAACCAAAAGGAAAAGACAAAGACCCAGGTTGGCTTCCAGCAGATAATTCAGAAAGATCTTCATGGCTTTTGTTTTTTTAATTCACCTAACAATTTTTCGAGATCGTTTGTATCCAGCTTGTTCTCCTTTGCAAAAAAGGAAACGAGGTTTTGAAATGATCCATCAAAATATCCGCGGATCAGATTATTGAGATAGAACTTTGTGTATTTATCTTTCGTGATTAACGGGAAGTATTCGTGGGTCTTTCCATATGCCGTGTGATCCACGAATCCTTTGTTTTCAAGTATCCGGACGATTGTTGAAACAGTGTTATAGGCTGGCTTGGGACCCGGCATCTGCGAAATGATGTCTTTCACAAAACCTTTCCTTATTTCCCATAGGATTTGCATAACCTGATCTTCGGCCTTGGTCAGCTCCTTCAATTCTCTCATGACTATCTATTTAGGTATAAAACTAAACAAATAGTTATACACTACAAGGTTTAGTTGAAAAATATTATTTCTGTTGGATTTCTGGCCATAGCGCTATTCTCTGAATTATCTATTCAATGTCTTGGATAACTATCCTCGACTTCGGATGACTCGCTCCAATTTGCTAAGTCAGAAAGAGGGGAGCAATTTGGCACAGTCGTCTCTATACGGGACTAATTTACCAACCCAACGGGCCTTATTATGGCGCAATAGCCATTTTACCCGATGGCCTGCAAATAGCAATGTAGATGGAAACACCAACATTATGATACTTCAATTCATCTTCCGCTACTTATCTTTAGATCAACAGGTTCATTTTCTTCAATCTAAGGGAGTATCCCTCGGAAGCCGTATTAAGGACGGTCGTAGGTTATATGTCTACATGATTCGCAATTTATTCGTCGAGGTGATTTACACGAACGACAGCGTATCTGAGTCAGCTGAAAGGGTGTATGTATTGAAAGGTTTGAAAAATCTTAACTCGTATCTTGAGCAGGAATTTAAAGCAACGTTTTAAAATAGCTGCGAGCTTCAAGCTACAAGCCAGTGCGTGCCTCTTGCGAATCTGACGCTCTATAAATAGCGAGCCTTTTACATACCGATGAGATTACCAAAGTGGTGGACTAGGCTTGTCGCTTGCGGCTTGCAGCTACTTAAGTTTATTCCGCAGCACCAACAACGACACTGGCCTCCGTTTCCATTCGGCCAGTAGCCCTTCCGGTGTACCGTTGTTAAAATCCAGTGCACTCAATAGAATGTCTGTGTCACCGTCATTATCCACATCCCATGCTTTTATAATCAGCCATCTGCCGTCGGCCGCCATAGAAGTCACCTGCGGTTTATAACCCGAACCAGTGTTTTCAAAGTAAATGAAACCCTGCTCGGGATGCTTTTTGAAATCAGGAAAGAAGGAAATTGCAGCGACATCGATATCGCCGTCCTTGTCAAAGTCCTCGGCAATAGCCTGTGAGGCGCCATGCATGTTATAGAACCACGACTCATTGAAATCATTTTTTCCGTTATTCAGAAATATCCTTACACCGTGATAGGGCTTTAACACCGTTGAGTAATCTGCATTGTCACCATTGGTATAGAGGATGTCCAGCACACCATCACTATTAAAATCCATCATATCAAAATAACTGCTCCCATAAACAGCAGGAAATATAAGCAGCGTTTTGACCCTGAAATCAAAATCCCCCTGATTCAGGAAAGCAATGATTTTTTCATCACCCTGTGACATCAACGCGATAATATCCTTCTTCCCGTTGTTGTCGATATCGGTGATGACAACTTTCCGGGCGCCGGGAACGCCAAGCAATACAATGCGTTTGTATGTTCCATCTCCGAGGTTTCGAAACCCTACAAGGTTGCCTGAATAATTTCCAAAGGCGCACACTATGATATCGTTCAGATTATCGCCATCGAGATCTGTTTGTTCGAAAAAGACCGGACGCTTCAGCGAGTCAACAAGGGTAGTCATCCGCCGATCGCTGAGCCGAAGGGTCACAATCTTTCCGAGGGCCTGGTCGTTCGGGTCCATTATACCCATGAGCGACATGGTTAGCTCATCCTCTCCTGTAATAATAACCCGCGAGGGGGGACTTGGTAACTGGAACGAATCGTCCGCGACAAATGCGCCGTTCAGCGCATACAGTTTATTGAGGCGCGTTCCGACAAAAGTTTTTTGATTTAAAGTATCAGCAGTGATAGAAGTGTTTAGTGGAAACGCAGGTAATTTAAAAGGCTCCACATCAAAATTGTCTAGCGTATCCGTTATGTTAGCCGAAGTAACTTCAAGAGAATCCGGAGCGGCGGTCTGATAGTATCGTTTAATTTCCTCCCACTCGGCATTACTGACCATGGCTTTTGCCGGAAGGGTGAGCAAAACTTCCTCCTGGTCAGCTTCAGAGAGTTTACCGAGCTCGGTAAATTCCAGTCCCATCCGAAAGGCCATCTGCGGAAGAATTTCTTTCGACCACGTCGACTTTGGTAACATCGAAGCGGGAGGAAATGCGTGGCAACTTCCGCAGGCCTGTCGCGCCGTTCTTTCGTCTTTTTCTGCTGGACTAGCGCAACTGAAAGCAAGCACAATAAAGATCACCCCCACGCAGCAATAAAGAATTAGAACTGCTCTCATTCGCGCCGGACTTCTAGAAGGAATTCGTAAAACAATAGGCAAGGATGTTCGCGCCCATTTTCAAGGCTTCCATTCGTTTCGGCTCTGGATCATTATGGATGCGCTGATCCTCCCAACCATTACCGAGGTCGCATTCAAAGGAATAAAACACGACAAGCCTCCCTTCGTAAAATAATCCAAATCCCTGTGCTGGTTTCGCGTCGTGCTCATGGATCTTGGGAAGGCCTTGAGGAAAATCAAACTTCTGATGGTATATGGGATGATCAAAGGGAAGTTCGGTGAGCTCCAGTTCAGGGAACACTTTCTTGAGTTCCAGGCGCACAAATTTGTCCATGCCATAGTTGTCATCGACATGAAGAAATCCGCCCGCAATAAGGTATTTTCTCAAATTGGCTGCTTCAGCCTCGGAAAAAACTACGTTGCCGTGCCCCGTCATGTAGACATAGGGATAGAGAAACAGATCGCGGCTACCAACCTCTACAATTTGCTCCTCCGGATCGAGGTTTGTGCCGTTTTCAGCGTTTGAAAATTTGATCAAATTCGGCAACGCCGTCTTATTGGCATACCAATCACCCCCTCCATTGTACTTCAACTTTGCGATCCTGGGAATGATTTGCGCATTGGCTATTACCGCAGCCAGAAAAATGATGAAGAACAGACTAAATCTTACGCGTATGATTACCGGGTTCCCTTTACTCATCCTATGGTCTGTAAAAAAACTTTCTTTGTAAGGTCCTTTCCTCTCAAGGCCTCAAAATAGTCGAATTTAAAGCACAAACGCTTACTAATAATATGAAAACTGAGCTTCTGACCGGAAAAATCGCTGCAGCATCCCTGATCGCCTGCGCAACCCTTTTGTTTTCCTGTAAAGAGGAAGATCGCCTTACTGCAAGCGATACGCAGGAAATCACCGAGGAAGCCGTCACAGATTCCTATTTTCTGGATATGGACGACATGGCTACTGTAGCGATAGCATCGCCAAGTGAGAACGAATACAGCGGAGGCAGAAAAGCCACCACCATCACCATTACCGACACCCGTTTTTGTCCCGGTACTGTGGTAACAATTGTCCCAGATGAAAACTCGACATCATTGCATCCCAAAGGACAATTGACTGTCGATTTTGGCATGGGATGCAATGACCAGCGCGGCAATTTGCGGACTGGAAAACTGAGATTTACGTACGACAAATGGCGTTTTCAACCAGGATCCACCGTTGTAACCACAACAGACAATTATACGATTAACGGTATAAAGCTCGAAGGTACCCGTACCCTTACCAATATCAACGACGAATCAGACGAGTCAACCGACCCACGCAAGTTTAACGTTTTGCTTGAAAATGGAAAGGCGACCTTTTTAGCCGAGGGCACAACAGCTGAACGTGAATCTGATATTACTTTTTCACTTTACAGCCCTGGTGACGTAAGCGAGGATTATTTATCAATCGAGCCTATGAGTGAAGCAAGCGGCACCACGCGCGGTGGCCATAGGTATCAGGTTGATGTGTTCGAAGCGCTGATCTACAAGCGTTCATGCGGCATTGCAGTAGATGGCATTAAGAAGTATGTTCTTGACGCTGACAAAGAAATTACCATCGACTATGGCAGCGGTGCCTGCGATAAAAGTGTTGTCGTCACAGTGAACGGTACGTCCCATACAGTTACGATTGAATAAGAAATAGGCTCAGGTACTGAGTTTGGAGCGGCAGTCCCCATCCTACAAGGGGCGATGGTTCGCACTCTGCTTTTTCTGTCCGGAAAGTTCTCCAGAAGACTTTAAGAATCTTCGTTGCGATGCCTTAATTTGCATCCAAATACTGATTCTCGATGCAGCAATACCTCGGATTGATGAAGGAAATCCTTCAGGAAGGTGCCACCAAAACGGACCGTACAGGCACAGGAACCCTCTCCGTGTTCGGCCGCCAGTTGCGTTTTGATCTTTCGAAAGGTTTTCCAATAGTAACAACCAAAAAGCTTCACCTTCGCTCAATTATATATGAGCTGCTCTGGTTCCTGCGTGGTGACACCAACATCAAATATCTCAAGGATCATGGCGTTTCCATTTGGGACGAATGGGCAGATGAAAAGGGAGAGCTCGGCCCTGTTTATGGGCATCAGTGGCGAAGCTGGCCCGCGCCCGACGGCAGACATATAGACCAGATTTCTGACGTTCTGCAGCAGCTACGTTCCAAACCAGACTCCCGCCGACATATCGTTACGGCTTGGAATCCTGCTGAGGTCGATAAAATGGCGCTACCGCCGTGCCATGCGTTATTTCAATTTTATGTTGCGGAGGGTAAATTGTCCTGTCAGCTCTACCAGCGCAGCGCCGATTATTTCCTCGGGGTGCCCTTTAATATTGCTTCCTACGCTTTATTGACACACATGTTTGCTCAGCAATGCGACCTGCTGCCGGGTGATTTTGTTTGGACCGGCGGCGACGTACACATTTACAGCAACCATATTGAACAGGCAAATCTGCAGCTAGACAGAGCGCCTTACCCGTTACCGGCATTGGTAATCAAAAGAAAACCTGCAAGCATTTTTGATTATCAGTTCGAAGATTTTGAGTTCGTTGATTACAAGTCTCACCCTTCAATCAAAGCTCCAATAGCGGTTTGAGGTAGCATGGTGGGCCAGACCCAGGTCGCGTTACGCTGAATTATTTAGCGACCTATTCCGATATTTTGTAACAATTATATCTTTTCACCGACAGATTGCGTATTGTAAATAGTATGCCGGAAAAAAGCAGTGTTTTTGATATGATTGGTCCAGTGATGATTGGTCCATCCAGCTCACACACCGCCGGTGTCGTCAGAATTGCCCGTGCTGCACTACGATTGTTGGGCGGAGTCCCGGAAGACGCGGAGATCACGTTTTATAATTCATTCGCCAGGACTTACGAGGGACATGGAAGTGATAAGGCAATAGTTGCGGGACTACTGGATTTTAAAGCTGACGACATACGAATCAAGGATGCATTTGCTCACGCCCTCGAACACGGGTTGTCATATCGCTTTAAGTCTGTCGGGAATGCATCGACCATGCATCCGAACACGATAAAGCTTCATCTTAAAAAAGGCGATAGGCATGTAGAAGTGTTGGGGGAAAGTCGCGGTGGCGGTATGATCAATATCTCAGAGGTCGACGGTTTTAAAGCAGACTTCAGTGCCAATCTTCATTCCCTGATCATTACAGCCAGCGATGTCAAAGGAAGCATTGCATTTATATCGACGGTGCTGGCGCAGGACGAATGCAACATTGCTACAATGTCTGTGTCACGCAAAGGAAAGAACGACGTTGCATGCCTTGTTATTGAAATGGATTCCGGTATAAAGCCTGTAACATTAGCATATCTTCAGAGTCTTAGCTGGGTAAATCAAATTATATACATTCCGGAAATAGATCGTTAATATGAATAAGTCAAAGTTCCTTTTTATTGTGATGCTTTCCCTGTTCTCAGTGACAGCCATGGCACAAGCCGTTGACACAACCAAGGTTGCAAGTGTACCCCAGGATCACGACAGTGTTGCAACTGACGCATGGTCTTTAAAGCAATGCATTGAATATGCGCTGGCGAATAGCCTTCGTGTGCAGAGAGGAAATTACAATGTGGAAGGATTTCAGGTGAACCTTAACCAGTCAAGGGCAAATCTTTTGCCCAACTTGAATGCGAATGGAAGTTATGGATATAATTGGGGACGTTCTGTTAACCCTGTGACAAACGAATTTACGACGCAGGAAATCAATTTTCTTAGTCCTGGGGTTTCCAGCTCAGTTATATTGTTTAATGGCTTCCGCATACACAATAATATAAAGCAGAGTTCAAAAGAGTATCAGGCTTCGCTTGAGGATCTACAGAAAACTAAAAATGATCTGATTCTAAACATTGCCTCGCTCTTTGTTAATGTCATTTTTAACAAAGAACAGTTGGCCAATGCGCAATCTCAACTGCGTTCGAGCCAGAATCAATATGAACGCACAAAAAAGCAAGTTGTAGCAGGCTCATTGCCTAAATCAAATGAGCTCAATCTCGATGCACAGGTGGCGACGAATGAGCTTAATGTGATTACGAGAGAAAACGCATTGGCACTTTCTTTTCTTCAGCTGAAGCAGGCGTTACAACTCCCTGCCTCTACGCCTTTGGATGTCGCAATGCCGGAGATCGATGTCGAGGATCTTGTATTGGAACAGGATCGCCAGGAGATATACGAAACCGCGAAAGCAACGATGCCTGAAATACGGAGTGCTGCGCTCAAGGTGCAAAGTGCTAATTACGCGGTGAAGGCAGCAAGAGGTAACCAATACCCGCGGCTCAGCCTCAATGGATCTATCAATTCAAATTACTCGAGCGCTTCAGACAGGCAGCGATTCGTTACTGACGGAGGCGAGCCTTCAGTAACCAATCCGCAGATAGGAGTGGTTGGTGGCGTAGGTGGAACGCCAGTATATTCCAATAACCCGGTCTCACTACCCTCGGGCTATATGGTGGATGGGTATGGGCGTTCTGATCAGTTGAAAGATAACCTGTTTCGGTCTGTAAGCGTTGGACTAACAATTCCTATCTTCAATGGTCTGCAAACACGCGCAACCTATCAGCGCGCCATTATCGACAGGCAGGTGGCTACAATTTCTGCAGCGGAAATTGATCAAACGCTGCGACAAAATGTAGAAACATCTTATAACGATGCAATCGCCGCATCGAAGACCTATAATTCATCGTTGAGGCAGGTAAATGCAAGGGAGGAAGCTTTCAGAATGACCAAGTCGAGATTCGACATCGGGGCTGTCCCTTATGTTGAATACCAGGTTGCTGAAAATGATTTATTTCAGGCGAAGTCAGATCTGGCCCGGGCAAAGTATGACTTCATACTTAAGAAGAAGGTTCTCGACTTCTATCAAGGTAAAACAATGGAATATTAATACATCACGTAAATGGCAAAGCAAAAACAAAAATCTAACAAGTTGATTTATTCGCTCATCGGAGCGGTAGTATTCCTTCTTGTCTTTTTCATGGTTGGCAAATCTATGGGATGGATTGGCAAACCAAAGGAGATCGAGGTGGAGCTCGCAAAGGCCAAACGTGTTACGATCACAGAAAAGGTAAGTGCCTCGGGAACGGTGCAGCCCGTTACCGAAGTAAAGATTGCCCCTGAGGTTTCGGGTGAAATAATTGAGCTGTTGATCGAAGAAGGGGATTCCGTTAAAAGTGGCACAACCCTGGTTAAGATCCGGCCGGATACGTGGCAAAGTCAGCTTGAAAGAGCAGAAGCAGGTCTGAGCCAACAGCGCGCCAACCTTGAGCAGGCAAAAGCTGCCTTAGCGAGATCGCAGGCTACTCAGATTCGAGCAAACGGCGAGTACAAACGGAATAAACAATTGTTTGACGAGAAGGTGATATCGGAGGCAGACTGGCAATTGGCGACCCAGAATTATGAGATTGCAAAAAATGACGTGTCCTCGTCAGAGCAATCTATAGAGGCAGCCAGGTATGTCATTAAAAGTACGGAAGCATCACTGCGCGAGGCGCGTGAGATGTTCCGCAAGACAACGGTTGTTGCGCCTATGGATGGCGTTGTATCAAAACTGATTGTAAAGAAGGGTGAGCGTGTGGTAGGAACTGCGACGATGACGGGTACAGAAATGCTCCGCATTGCAGACTTAAACAAGATGGAAGTTCGTGTTGACGTGAATGAGAACGATATTGTCCGCGTGCATGTGGGGGATACGGCCATAATCGATGTTGATGCATATTCCAGCCAAAGCAAGGAATTCAAAGGTCTTGTGACATTAATTGCAAATACGGCAAAAGATAAAACCTCGACCGACGCCATCACGGAATTTGAAGTAAGAATATTGATCCTTGCATCATCTTACCAAGACCTTGTAAAGGCTGGTAATAAATTCCCTTTCAGGCCGGGAATGACTGCGAGTGTGGATATACTCACGCAAACCAAGGTGAACGCGTTATCTGTGCCGCTCGCATCAGTAACTACCCGCGATCCCGATGCTCAGCCGGAGGGAAACAATCAGGGTGGTCCCCCTGACGACGACGATGGCGAGGCACCGGAGCCAGCAGCAAATTCCGACAAGAAGCCAGAGAAGAAAAAAGATAAAACTGTAATTTTCATCAACGAAAATGGCACTGCAAAAATGGTTGAAGTGAAAACGGGTATAAGTGATTATGACAACATCGAAATCGTTACCGGTATAAGTGATAGCACTCAGGTTGTGACAGGACCGTTTTTAGCAGTATCCAAACGTTTGAAAGAGGGTGACAAGATCAAACAGCTTGAAAAGAAAGAACCAGAGAAAAAATCGGAGTGACATCAATCTCTATGGTAGATGATATCAATCTGCCCTCACCGAGAGCCCTGTCGCCAACACGACAGGGCTTTTTGTTTAATTTTGATGCAAAAATAAATACTATGGTACAGCATCCCTGGCACGAAGTTTCTGTAGGCGATAATCCTCCGGAACACATTAATGGAATTATTGAGATTCCGAAAGGCTCACGGGCAAAATATGAAATTGATAAGGCAAGTGGATTGATAAAACTTGACAGAGTATTGTATGCTTCAATGTATTATCCACTTAACTATGGCTTTATTCCACAAACATTAGGTGAAGACCATGATCCGCTAGATATTGTTGTGTTGACTTCCGTAACGGTGGTCCCACGATGTCTGATCCCTTCGAAAGTGATCGGCGTCATGCGCATGATAGACCGTGGTGAAGCAGACGATAAAATAATCGCCGTAGCAGAACAAGATGTTAGCGTTAGTCATATTGAAGACATGGACCACGTACCGCATTACCTTCTGGAAGAGTTAAAGCACTTCTTCGAGAACTATAAAACACTTGAA
Organism: Chryseolinea sp.; assembly: GCA_037720155.1. GTDB lineage: Bacteria > Bacteroidota > Bacteroidia > Cytophagales > Cyclobacteriaceae > Chryseolinea. The sequence goes on from JBBJMI010000005.1 coordinate 185,096, forward strand.
AACAAGAAGGTGATCGTGGATGAGTTTCAGTCCAAAGAGAAAGCAATGGAGATCATTCTGCAGAGTATTGAATTCTATAAAAAAACGTATCCAAAGTGAACGTAGGATTTGACGCGAAGCGACTGTTCAATAATTTCACCGGTTTAGGAAATTACAGTCGCTTCGTGGTCAATGCGCTGCTCGACCATGAGCCCGAAAACGAGTATTACCTTTATACGCCGGGAAAGAAAAGTCATCCGGAGATATCGGCAATTACATCAAGGCCAAACGTAAAAGTAGTTTTGCCCCCGAAACTCTACAGCATTACGGGCACCTCCAGTTTATGGAGAAGTTGGGGGATGTCATACGAGGATTCACTGCAGCAGCTCGATGTGTTCCATGGAATGAGTCAGGAGCTGCCGCGTAATATGCCTAAAAGAATACGCAAGGTCGTAACAATTCACGACCTCATCTTCCTGCGGTTTCCGAGGTTGTATAAATCCATCGACATACAGATTTATAAGGCCAAGGCACTGCACGCCTGTAAGTCGGCAGATAAGGTTGTCGCGATAAGTCAGCAGACTGCAGAGGATATAATCAGCTTCTTTGGTATTCCTGAATCGAAGATCACGGTGGTCTATCAGGGATGTCATCCGCAGTTTTGCGGGGACGTGGCGAAAGATGTACTGTTGGCGGCGAGGAGACGATATAATCTTCCTGATCGGTATCTGTTGAATGTTGGCACCGTTGAAGAGCGAAAGAACATTTTGATGGCCGTGAAGGCGTTGGCATTAGTGCCAGAAAATCTTAGAATCCCAATCGTGATCATGGGTAGGGAAACTGCGTATAAACGTGAGGTTGTAAATGTTGCTGCAACGCTTGGCATCGGCCACTTGATTATTTTTCTTCACAACGTACCCTTTCACGATTTTCCCGCGATTTATCAGGCGGCGCATTTATTTCTTTATCCCTCTTTATTTGAGGGCTTTGGCATTCCCGTAGTTGAGGCAATTGAGTCGGGCGTGCCAGTGATTACGTCAACGGGATCTTGCTTTCGCGAAGCTGGTGGTCCTTCCTCTGCGTACGTGGACCCGTCGCGACCTGAAGACCTGACCTATCAAATTGTCCGACTATCCGAAGATGAATCAGCACGACAGCAAATGATCCATGAGGGAAGGCAATACGCAACGCGCTTTCAACCGGCGCAGATCGCCAGTGACCTTTTCCGTGTTTATCGCGAGGCTTAATTCAGAGAATGCGTTGGAGATAAGCAATGGACTCCATCAACCATGCAATACCCAGGTGCTCAATAATACCTCCCATTAAAATCCTGCCTTAGGTGATGGGCAAGATTTACCCAAAGTTTTTTCATCACCAATTCTTCAAATGCTCATAAACTTTGTGAATGGGCAACCCCATCACATTGAAATAGCTTCCTGAGATTTTTTGAATGGCAATCATCCCGATCCAATCCTGCGCGCCGTAGGCACCGGCCTTATCGTATGGTTTAAATGTATCGACATAATACGAAATCTCGTCTGGCGTAATCGCCTGAAAAGTAACTTCAGTTGTATCGTCAAACGCTTGCTCTTTTTCTTTTGAAATGATGCAGACGCCAGTCATCACTAAATGCGTATTTCCTGAAAGAGCCGAAAGCATGGATACAGCTTCAGACCTGTCAGCGGGTTTATTGATGATTCTCTCATCGAGGATAACAACGGTGTCGGCCGTTACAATGATTTCATCCCGCATTGTGGGTCGGAAATATTCCGCTTTTTTCTCCGCAAGATACCGGGCCACCTGATTAAGCGGCAAGCCAGGTGGGAACGACTCGTCGACATCAGGTTTCTCTACTCTAAACTTGAAACCTGCCTCGGACATCAGGTATTGCCTTCTTGGGCTGCTGGACGCCAGAATCAACGGACGGTTGAGAACAAACATAGTTCGCTGTTAAAATGGTGCATAGGTTGGAGAATCGAATTCTTCGGGACGAATAGATGAAAATAAAAATCCGCCGACCACCTTGGGATAGAAGTACGTGGATTTCTGGGGCATTGTGAATCCACTTTCTGTAACACTTTTTACATCTTCGATCGTAACTTCATTTGTGATAATCGCCATTTGAACGTCACCGTTGTAAACACGTTTTAAACATTCAGAAAAACTCCTCTCAAAGTCAATTAGTTTTGATGTGCGCTGATGCTTCCCGGGTATGCCTAAAATCTTTTCAATGATGAAATAGTGCATGACAGTAAGGTCCAAACGTTTTATCTGATCAGGAAAGGGCCATGGTAGCATGGGGAAAACTTCAGGCTTCAATGTTATTTTGTAGGCACTGCCAGCGAATATCAACCCAAATGTCCATTGCTTGCCAACGATCACTTCATTGAGAGTATCTACGTTCTCAACAACTTTGATGGTAAAAAACTCAGAAAGGTTTTTCATCATATCCTCTTCGTTGAGGTGAGGCATCCCATGGACGAGGCGATGCGTCGGAAGTATTCTTAAGTCATCGGCTTCAGTATTCGTGAGGTACATCAGGTGAAATTGGTACCCTTGCCGGTCATTGTGTGCAGGGTTTGTTTTTCTCATCCGGTGGAAGTGCTTTAACGACCCTTCATAACGATGATGACCGTCTGCGAGTATTATTTTCATTTCCGCGAGCGTTTGAACAAACTCGGAAATGATTTTTGCATCATGTATTACCGCCATCACATCGCGTACACCCTGGTAGTCCTCAGTTTCATAAATCGGATTGTTAATTGCAAGATCCATGAATGCCTCGAGCTTATGATCGGGATCTGTATACAGGCCATGCGTTGGGCTGGCGTGGAGAAGTGTTTCGTCAAGCAAAGCTATCCGATCATTTACCGGACCGGGCATCGTATTCTCGTGGCGAAGGATCACGCCATCAGCCCAGTCATACACCCTGATGTGGCATATAAATCCCTTTCGGCAAAATATTCGGGATGAGCCGGCCTCTCTGAAATATTGGAAATAAACGTAGATACCTGGCAGTTTGTCCTGACGAAGAATGCCGCGCGCTTTCCAATCTTTCAGCAATACACCCGCAGCGGCAATATCACCATGTCGGGGTACCGACAAATGAATACTGTTGAGGGGATTTTGATATAGCTTGTCCCGCTGCTTTTCAGAAACCACATCAAAGAGGGGCGAGGTAAGGCTGTCAATTTCTCCTCCCAACTTGTTATTGTACCGCCAGGGCCGGATCGGAAGTATTTCTGCCATTAGCTTAATTCGAAAGGCTGACTGACCGCGAATCTAGAGACTTATTTCACAATGATCTTACCGGCGCGGATATTATTTCCTTGCTGAATTCTCAGGATGTATAGCCCTGGCGAAGCCTGGTGAAGACGGACCTTGTGTTCGCCATCAGACGACTCCAGCTGGTAGGAAACAGCTCGACCGGTTGTCGTGAAGATTTCAAGTACATCAAATGTCGAATTGATTACGAACGTGCCGTCATTCGGATTGGGAAAAATTCCTACTGTCTCTTCCTCAGTAATGCCTAGGACAATCTCGCCGATCCCAAAGACGGGCCGTATCATAAGGCTTCCATTTATATCGGACGTGGAGGTCCACGTTCCGTTCGTATTCACAAAGATCTTGTCACCCGCGTTGTTGTTATAGTCCAGACCAACCTTTAGACTGCCGCCCACAGGCGCTTTCCATCCGACGTAAAATTTTGTGTCAACAAGAAATGGTTCGCCAATTTTAATAAACTGGAAGTTGTTAGGACCTTTTGCAAGAACTGAGAAGCTGGGTACAGTATATAGCACTTCTCCTGGCACACCGCCGTTGTCTTTGTAGACAGTAAAATCCGTTGTAAGATTAGCAGTTAGACCATAGTCGGGAACGTAAATATCAATCCCTATTAAGGTGTCGGGATCACTCGTGAGCATTTCAAACTGCACAGCTGCCCTGTTGCCTGCCTGCGTAAGTCCGGCTGCATATTCGGCAATACCATCATCGTAGGCATAATAGTCGTTGAGAATATACGTTGCGCGAATAGTATCATTCACACGAAAATCAATTGGCAGGAAATTCACATCATAATCGTTTGCTAACTCACCGGTCTTTGGGTCGAAGGTGTCACCGGTAAATAGTCTAACCTTAAGCTCTAATTTTACCGAGCTTGCGTCAGGGTCAAACTGGGCAGGATCCGCGGCGTTGGGAATGTACGCCATCGTCACTTGCCGCTTTTCCAAAGGGAAGATGATACCACTTCCGTCGTTGTTGATCGCAGAGGTGTCGGTGCCACCAAGGTTGCTTACAAACACTTCACTCACATCTCCATTCTTTGAGTAATTCGTAAACGTGGCTTCAGTCAGGTAGGTCACGTCGGTAAAATCATCCAAGACATTATAGACGTCGAATTTCGGACTTTGCAATGCGCCTGAGGTCAGGAAGTGATCGTATGGAATGGATTGATAACTGTTAAACAAACTTGTGAGCGTTGAAGAAATTGCCTGATCGGGAAAGTCAGTCTCGGAAACGTTTCTGTTTTTGTTGAGATAAACGTAATCTATATTCCATGTATCATATGGACCAGATTGACGGCCGTAATTTGCAAAGCGGAATTGAAACGAATCGTGGAAAAAACGATCGCCGTCAACTTTGATCAGCGTATCATAAAACTCAGTGCGGACAAATGAAGCCTTGGGCAAAATTTTCAATATCGTCTCCCACTGTCCGACATCTGTTTTAAATTCCAGCAGCATGTAATCTGTTGGATCAGGTGCCTCACCATTGCCCTGCCATTGGTAAAAGAAGCTCAGGTATACGGAAGCTCTTTCCGCAATCGTAACGTCAGCTTCGCTCATTTTAATGGGTTGGGAAACCAGTGTATCCCGCATCCCATTTGTCAATAGCTGATTTGTATAAGGAAGAAAAGAAGCATTAAGTCCGTCGAAGGTCGCAACATTAACCGATGGCGGATTGATTCCTATTCCGTTATTTATCCAAACGGTGTTGTTGTTGACCCAAAGTGAATCTACCGGATAATTGGATTTCGAATTCCCTTTATCGTCTACGGGAGTGAAGGAAAAATCATCCCAAAACGGAAGGTTTTTTGGTATCAGCTCCGCCGTCCTGGCTGCAGCGGATTTCGGCTTACTTACAGAACCAACGTTGTGATTCTCCGGTAACGAATAGGTTTTTAGTTGGGCCCTGGACGGAACTTGACAAAGAAGGGCTGCTGCAAAAAGAGGCAGAATGCAAAGGAGTTTAAAGTTTCTTTGTCCAACGTGCACTACAATTCATTTAATTGATCCTCATCTTCCGGAGCCACCGATCCAGGAGGGCCTATCCACAGTTCAACGACATCACCCACCTTAATATTTTCGTTCGCTGCGGGCTTTTGTTTTATCACCACGCCGCCACCGGTTGTGTCGCCGACCAAATGAACATCGCCCAGACTGAGATTCTGACCAAAGATAACGAACTTGGCATCTTCCAAAGATTCGTTAATGATATCGGGGGCCTGAAAGTCTTTTCCGCTTCCGCCATCCATGACGACGAGGTCTATCACGGCACCCTTTGGAACCGGATCGCCTGCTTCAATCTTGTTACCCTTGTATTTCATCTCTTTAACAATGTTAAAGGGGCCCGCAACAAGCTCAATGTTCCCTCGCTTCAATTCGTTGCTTCTGAGCACAGCTTCTGCATTAACAACTGATCCATCGACCAGCGCCGGAACGGGCACGGTTGGAGGGGTAAGGCGGTTGACAGAGATGAAAATCTTTCTTCCTTCCTTGACTTTGGAGCCCGCTTGGGGGTATTGTCTGAGTACTGTCAAGGGAGGGTATTCTGCCGAGTACGCGGAATCGTTGACCTCATACCGCAGGTTTCTTTTAATGAGGAAATCCTCCAACCTGGCAATTTGCATTCCTTCTATGCTCGGAACGGTGATCGTTTCACCGTGATTGGTGGTGCTGGGAAGGTAAGCGAAGAAATAAAGAATAAAGAGAACCATCACCAGCCCGCCGGCGATCATGATGTGAAGCAACAATCCACCAAGTGTGTCTGTTTTAAATTTCCGGATGTCAAATTTCATAGCGCGTGATCGTTGATGCCTGCGTAGACTGCCCGCAAAGGTTCTCTTAAATACATCAAATATACGATATCAGAACGTCAGACCGGATTGAAAATCCCGCGCGATACGTTTGCCGCTGTCGTAACGCTCCTGTGCAAGGTTAAGTAGTCGGGTGATCAGGTCAGAAAAGCCAATTCCACGCTCCTTCCACATCATAGGGTACATGCTGGAGTTTGTAAAGCCGGGAATCGTATTAATTTCATTAATAAATACATTTCCTTTTTTGTCCAGGAAAAGATCAATACGCGAAAAGTCTTCGCAATGGAGGGCTTCATAAGCTCGCGTTGAGATCTTACGGATCTTCTCAACAACCGCCTTGCTCAGTTTTGCCGGAACATCGATGCGAACAGCATCGGGATCGACATACTTCGCGTCGAATGTATAAAACTCATAGGCCTTGCTAATCACGATCTCTCCGGGATTCGACGCTTCAACCGGTGTATTGCCCAAGAGCGCGCATTCTATTTCACGGCCGGTAATAAATTGTTCGGCCAGCATTTCGCTATCGTACTTAAAAGCCTCCTCTACGGCGACGACAAAATCCTTTTTGTTTTTTACTTTGGTAACGCCTACCGATGAGCCAAGGCTCGCCGATTTCACCATAAAGGGGAGGCCGAGTTTCTTTGAAATTGCAGAAAAGCTGATCTTATCTTTTTCCGCGTAGTTGAAGGTCAGGAAATCCGTTACAGGCAAACCGGCCTCGTGAAGCAAACGCTTCGCGACGATCTTATTCATGGAGAGTGATGACCCAAGGACACCAGTGCCAACCATGGGAATGTCCATTGCCTTAAGCAGCCCCTGGATACTTCCATCTTCGCCGTCGGTGCCATGCAACACAGGGAATACCAAATCAGTTTTGAATTGGGCGGCAGTATCCAATTTTATAAATGAGGGATTTCCCGGATTTAGAACCAAACCCAGCGGAGTTCCCTTCTCAATATCACGCGACACATCGCCATTTAAAAACCATTCACCTTCCTTGGAAATGCCAATAGGGATTGGCTCAAATTTCTTTTTATCAATGTATTCAAAAATGTTGCGTGCTGAATTGACAGATACAGCATGTTCGACCGACCGGCCTCCGTATAGAATGACAACTTTCTTTTTCTTCGCCATGATAAGTTTTATTCAACGCAAGATATGGAAACAGCCTCAAGCTGCAAGCTGCAAGCTTCAAGTCTGCATGAGCGTCTGACTAGTCGGCGCTTGCTTCGATTATTTGCAAGTTGCAAGCTACTTTGTAACGAGAATTTTTCGATGGTATACCTTTTTATCGGTCGTGACCCGGACAAGGTATATGCCGTTGGAGACAGGCATCTGGAACGGAAAGCTTTGATTTAATATTCCTGGTAATTGTTCTGTCGTTAATATCTTGCCCATCGCATCCACGATATCGATGGTGACATCGCTTTTCTCAGAAAGATTAAAGGTAATTTTTGCGTTTTCATCAATCACCGGATTTGGGTATACAGAAAACACCTCGTCGATTGAGAAAGGAGAAAAGGAAACAAAAAACTCAACATTGTCTAAGTAAATGTTGTTGCCCTGGTCGTTCACAAATACAATTGCTATTCGTACATCACTCAGACCAACAAGCGATGGCAACTTTAATGATACGGTTTGCCAATCGGAGTCTGAATCTGGTGTCCAACTCGATTCACTCGTTCGGTCATCGGCCAGTCGAGCGCCGGAGCCCGCGTACAGTGTGTCGGTAAATGAATAGCCACAGTCCGTTGAGGCCAATACGTAGAAGATGTCTGCCGTATTTTCGCGCAACGCATACGACCGATCATATTGCAACGTAGCTTCTTCAGCGTTGGAGAAGTCCAGCACCGGACTCACGAGCCACGACTCATCCCCAATAATTTTATTCGAAAATGATTTTGCTACGAGTACGGTATTTGTGTTGATATCTATCGGCTCCCAGTTTTGGCCGCCGGCCGGATTGGTGAGTATCCACCGGTCCTCAAAAATCCCATTGAAATCTTCGCGAAGAGGAATTTCGTCTGATGCGTTGTTAACAATCACGCTCGTCTCCAAAAGGTTATCATCCGGGAAAAAATCCAGTTCGTCGTCAGGCTGTGTGACCTCAATTGTTACGCTGTTGACGCCATCGCGCAGTGTAATGGGTTGAAGTGTGAAATCGATCGTGGTATTGCCTGTAAATTCTAAGTCAGTCAATTTTTCGGATTTTGTCGTGCCGTTCACCGTAGTGATTACAGTGAACGACGAAATAAGTGTGCCCGAGTTTTGCACCCTGATCACGGGTGAAAGCTCCGACATACAGGTTACTGGTGATGGCTCGATAATCGTCTGAAGCACAACGTCGTTTATAGAGGAAGTTGTGAGTCCGATATTATCCAGGTAAAGATTATTTCCCCAGTCATTATAGCCAACAAAGGCTAGTTGGAAATTGCCTTGCCCGGTGTATCCGCTTAGATCAATAGTTTCGGTTCTCCAATCGTCTGGCGAATTTGGTACAAAAGATGTGTTTGAAAGGTCAGCGGTTTCGAGATTTTCGCCAAATTTGGAATATACGATTGTGCCTCCTTCGATGTCGGCATTGCAGTCGCTTAAAAGAATTACCCGCAGCCCATCATTGCTTGACTCATATCTGGAATATGCGATCTCGAATTTAAGCAGTGCAGCGGGGACGCCATCAAGGTTAAACACGGGTGTTATCAGCAAATCCCTTTCCCCGGCATTGTCTTCGTAATCATAAAAGTTCATTACGAGTGATGTGTTGTTGCCGTTGTTTGTTGGAGCCAGTGCCCAGCTGATATTTTGATCGGGGTTTGAAATTTCCCAACCAGCGGGGAAACTGTTGAAGCGTTCAAGAAACGGAAGTGGCAGGTTGTCGGGTACATCCACTTCCTGGGTTAGCTGATTGTTTGCTGACTGACCATCAGCCACACCGTTAGTTTGAAGAAGTTGAAACGTCACGCCATGGTCTCCGCTGCTGAAAATTACCGGTGCAAAGTTCAAGGTCGAAGAACCAAGTGGTAGAATTGCAGGATTAAATAAAAAATCCAGGGTCTCCGTTATGATTCCATCTTTTGTAAAGCGCACCCGGACCGACGTTATCGGATTGCTGCCATAGTTCCTGATCTCTATCGAGGGAGCAACATTACCCTGGCATTCTCCGGAGGTCGGACTGACAATTGCTCGTATACCCGCGTCGTTTGCGAGCGGAACTGGATCGGACAAACCAGGTGATGTTGTTAAGCTTGCCCGCCTGGGACTGTTACCAATGATGGTTTCCATGCGGTTCACCTGGTCGATTGTAAACAGGTTCATGCAGGCATCGTTTGTATAGTCCAGGTAATTCTGGAACATAGAAGTGACATTACAGGTAACGCGTGGGTGTGAAGGACAGCCTCCGGTGTCGCTGGACTGGTTTGGAGTATCTGCTACGTTGTCGGTGCCGGAACAAGAATCGTCATCGTCGCCCCAGATGTGATTGAGTCCAAAGAAGTGCCCTACTTCATGCGTCGCAGTCCTACCTTTGTTGTAAACATTATGAAGTGCGAAGGCACCATCATCAATAGATCCGAATGCGTTGTTGGTGATCACAACGCCATCCGTCAGACGGTTGGTAGATGAATTTTCGAGACCTGGCAGACCTGATACAGGAAACTGAGAGTAGCCAAGATAATCCGTCAGGTTACAAACCCAGATGTTGAGATAGTCCTCCGCGGGCCAATAGCTAAGGGATTTTAGCTCGTAATTGTCGTTCATGGTCCATGAAGTCTTGGTTCCCTTAACTCGAACAATGCCGGTGGTGGCAAGTCCTTCCGGATCCTGCTTGGCCAGGATAAATTCTATATCAAAGGCGCCCGCCACAGGGAGGAATTCCGCGGGTGTGCTAGGCGCGTCGTCATTAAGTCTGTTGTAATCCTTATTAAGGACATTCAGTTGCGAGACAACTTGCTCCGCCGGTATATTCTTTCCGACCCCGATTGCTTCGCCGTTATGTATGACGTGTACCACGACCGGCACCTGAAGCGTCGAATGGGTTCTGCCGCTCTGTTCACGCTTTTTGTCGGACTGTTTTTGGAGGAGCCATCGCTCAAACTGTTCCCTTGTTTCCAGAACAGTACGGGTGCCTTGAAGCCGTTTCTTGTACTCGACCGTGCCACAGCGGTCTTGCCCATTGACAATGAAGGCCAGGGTTGTCAGGACAAGTATAACTAAGCATGTAATGTACCGTCTAATCTGCCGCACCGGAACCCAGGTTGAATACAAATATAAGGGGGAATAGCTACTTAAGATCTCGGCCTACGCTAAACGGATTTTTTTGTCAATGATTTACGGGGACAGCGTTGATTACCTCTATGGATTTTACTTCAGGAACGTCCCGTTTGATGGCGGCTTCAACGCCGGCTTTGAACGTCATATGGGACATGCCGCAATTCCCGCACGCGCCAATGAATTCAATTTTAACAACGTTATCATCGCTGATGTCTTTAACCTTCACATCGCCACCGTCCGCTTTCAAATAAGGACGAATAGAGTCAAGAGAGGCTTCAATTCTCCGGCTTAATTCAAGGGTGTTATTACTCATTATACTTTTAATTCAACGCGTTGGGTCTGTACAAAGTTAGCATTTCTGATCGCAATTTGACGGGCCATGGACTTGGAAAGATCCTTGAATGCATCGGCGGTAACACCCTCTTTTAAAACTGCAGGTAATCCGCTGTCGCCGCTTTCGCGAATCGCCTGAACGATGGGTACCTGCCCGAGAAGAGGCACGTTGTATTTGTCTGACAAACTTTTTCCGCCACCTTGTCCAAAAATAAAATACTTGTTTTCCGGCAGTTCCTGAGGTGTGAAGTAGGCCATGTTTTCCACGATACCCAGTATGGGCACGTTGATCTGTGGCTGCCTGAACATTGCCATCGCCTTGTTGGCATCTGCGAGGGCAACTTTCTGTGGGGTAGTAACGATAATTGCTCCCGTTACGGGAACCGTCTGAACCATCGTTAAATGTATATCGCTTGTTCCCGGTGGCAGGTCAATGAGCAGATAATCGAGCTCGCCCCATTCGGCATCGCTGAAAAATTGTTTCAACGCGGCACTCGCCATCGGCCCTCGCCAGACGACCGCACTATCAGGAGGAGTAAGAAAACCTATGGAAATAAGCTTGACACCATATTGTTCGATGGGTATGATGATGTTCTTGCCATTTATTTGTTTTACGGCCGGCTGCTCAAATTCGCAGTTAAACATCGTTGGAATAGAGGGGCCGAAAATATCGGCGTCTATGAGGCCCACCTTCGCACCGGTCAGCGCCAGGCCAACAGCAAGGTTCGTTGTGACCGTTGACTTGCCGACTCCGCCCTTACCTGATGCGACGGCGATGATATTCTTGACGCCCGGAAGCAATGGCGCGTTCTGACGCATGGTCGTAACATTCGACGTCATGTTAATATTGATTGCAATGCTCTCACCGACAACGGCGGAAACCGCTTCATGGCAATCATGGCGAATCTTCTCACGCAGCGGGCACGCGGGCGTGGTGAGTACAACGGTGAAGCTGACACTTCCCGAACTTACCTGTACATCCTTTATCATATTCAGGGTTACCAGATCACGCTTCAAATCCGGATCTTCGACGCCGGAAAGGGCCCTCAAAATATCAGATGCTGTAAAACTCATTATTTCAAGCTTATTTACGATTTGGGCGCAATTTAGTCCTAAAGCGCCAATGGTTAAAAGGTATTGGTTAATCGTATTTAAGGACTGAACCAGTATCTTTGAAACAAAGTTTTACGCCCTTAAGTTTTCCTGACTTGTGATCTCCAGAGAAACCATTGATGAGATAAAGAACCGTGTCGACATCGTTGACATTATCGGCGATTTTGTCACTTTGAAGCGCTCTGGCCAGAATTACAAGGCGTTAAGTCCCTTTACCAACGAAAAAACTGCCTCATTCTACGTTGTGCCATCAAAAGGCATCTTTAAAGATTTCAGTAGCGGCAAGGGCGGCGATGGCATTACGTTCGTCATGGAGCATGAGGGGATGAGCTACGTGGAAGCGTTGCGTTACCTCGCTAAGAAATACGGCGTTGAAGTGCAGGATGAAACACCCGCGTTCTCTACCCCAGACGCTCAAAGCGATCGCGACAGCCTTTATATCGTGATGAATTTCGCAAAGGAGCATTTCAAAGAATTGTTATCCAATTCCGATGAAGGAAGGAGCATCGGATTGACCTATTTTAGGGAGCGGGGATTCAACGACCGGACCATTGAAAAATTTGAGCTCGGTTATACCATTAACGAGTGGGATGGATTAAACCGAAAGGCGCAGGCTGCCGGTTATAGTGAAGACATGCTGGAAAAAGCAGGCCTTATAATTCGTAAAGACGGCAACAGGGTTTACGATCGCTTCCGAGGCAGGGTAATATTCCCGGTTCACAACCTGGCAGGAAAGGTTATTGCTTTTGGCGCAAGGATACTGACCAAAGAAAAGGATCAGCCGAAGTACATCAACTCTCCGGAAACAGAGATATACCATAAGAGCAACGTTCTTTACGGCCTCTTTCACGCGAAGAATGCGGTACGTCGCGAGAATTTTTGCTACCTGGTTGAAGGCTATACCGATGTTATCTCGATGTACCAGGCGGATGTGGACAACGTCGTCTCGTCGTCTGGCACGGCCCTGACCGAGGAGCAGATCAAACTAATCCGCAGGTTTACAGAAAATGTAACAGTACTCTTTGACGGCGACGAAGCCGGCATTAAAGCAGCCCTGCGCGGCATTGACCTCGTCTTAAAGGGTGGTTTGAATGTTCGCGTCGTACTGTTGCCCGATGGTGAAGATCCGGATAGCTACTCTCGGAAACACGGTTCGACGGCGTTTCAGGAGTTTCTGAAACAGCACAGCCAGGATTTCATTTCTTTCAAGATCGACAGGTATTCGAAGGACTCACAGGATCCCGTGAAGAAAGCCGAGGCGATCCGTGATATCGTTACCAGCATCTCGTTAATACCCGACGCGATTAAACGCTCGGTTTACATTCAGGAAACGAGTCAGCTTTTAAAAATGCCGGAAACGGTTCTTGTGACGGAGCTCAACAAGATCGTGATAGGGGAGCGGAAAAAGAAAGACCAGGATACGGCGCGTGAAGCTACACGCGAGTTGCCTCCGCCAGCCGATGAGCCGATTTCAAAGCAGACCGATCTTTCAAGTATTGTCCAGCGGCAAGAGCGCGAATCCATGCGTCTATTATTGAATTATGCCGAAAACCATTACGAAGACGGAAGACTTGTTGATTTTATGATGGCTGAACTGGAGGATGTGGAGTTCACAAATCCGATGTATCGTGAGATCTATCTACATTTCAAAAAAGGCGCAGAAGAAGGTAATGTTATTGATACGCTGTACTTCATGGAGCACGGCTCCGAATCGGTAAAGCAAACTGTAGCGGAGTTGACGACACAACGCTATGAAACGAGCAGGCACTGGACTGAAAAATATCACATCCACTTTCCACACGAGAAGGAAGTGCTGCGTGATATGGCCTACACCAATGTGCTTAGGTTTAAGTTTCGCCTGATACAAAAGTTAATGGAAGACAATCTTCAACAGATGAAGATTGCGACGAACGAAGACGACCTTGAAAAGTATTTTACTATCCACGAACAACTTAAAGGCGCAGAAAAAGATCTGGCTTTGCTGCTGGGAATCGTCGTCCCTAAGTAAGCCGGATACCGGGAAGAAAGGCGGTGCGGAACATACTATTCGTTTTATTTGTTTACTTCAATTGAATTGACTCTTTGCCCATGATGACCCCCATTAAATTAAATACCATTCAGGAAGCCATTGAAGAGATTAAAAACGGAAAGGTGATCATTGTTGTGGATGATGAAGACCGCGAGAATGAAGGAGACTTTGTATGCGCGGCGGAGTGTGTGACACCGGAGATAGTCAACTTCATGGCCACCCACGGACGCGGCCTCATTTGTGCGCCGCTTATCGAGGATCGTTGCGAAGAGTTGGGGCTGGAGCTTATGGTGGTCGGAGAAAACACGGCACTTTTTGAAACGCCTTTTACAGTCTCTGTCGACCTGCTTGGGCATGGATGCAGCACTGGCATCTCCGCGCACGATCGTTTCAAAACAATCCGCGCGCTTGTTGATCCGGACACGAAACCTGAGGAGCTCGGGCGCCCTGGCCACATCTTTCCTTTAAAGGCAAAACGTGAAGGTGTGCTTAGACGATCCGGTCATACGGAGGCTGCAATAGATTTTGCCCGGCTTGCAGGCTTTAAGCCTGGTGGGGTGCTGGTGGAAATCATGAATGAGGACGGCACAATGGCCCGTCTACCCGATCTGGTGCAGGTAGCAGAACGTTTTAAGTTAAAGCTCGTTTCTATCAAAGACCTGATCGAATACCGGATCCGTAAGGAATGTTTAGTCAGCCGAGAAATAGAGGTGGATATGCCTACAGACCATGGGCACTTCAGGCTAATTGCATTTGACCAGACGAATACGAATGAGGTCCATCTGGCGTTAGTGAAAGGTACCTGGGAAAAAGATGAACCGGTTTTAGTCCGGGTGCATTCTTCCTGCGTTACTGGAGATATATTCGGATCGTGTCGTTGTGATTGTGGTTCACAACTACATCAGTCGATGGAAATGGTGAATCGTGAAGGAAAGGGAGTTGTAATATATATGAAACAAGAGGGGCGGGGTATAGGGCTGCTCAACAAGCTAAAGGCGTACAAGTTGCAGGAAGAAGGACTAGATACCGTTGAAGCCAATATAAAACTCGGGTTTGATATGGATGGACGCGATTACGGGATAGGCGCGCAGATAATACGAAACCTTGGTATCACGAAGATTCGTTTGATTACAAACAATCCGAAGAAGCGTGTTGGTCTTATGGGGTACGGACTTGAGATAGTAGACAATGTGCCTATTGAAATAATACCCAATCCGCATAACGAGAAATATTTGATGACGAAACGCGACAAGCTAGGGCATACAATACTCAAGCATTCATGAATGTTGAATGGAGAAGAATGATTTATTGCAGGGCGTTAATATTAACGCTAGCTGCCATCGTTCTTCAGATGGCAACGATAAGGCTGTACGCACAAGAGTGGCCTTCGGAGGTGTGGCACGAGGGAAAAATAGTGTTGTTAGAAGGTGACACCCTCAATGGAGAGATAAAATATGACCTCAAGCAGGATTTGATTCAATACAACCTGCCTAACCAAAGGACTGAAGCGTTCAGCGCGCGAAAAGTTTTGTTTTTTGAGATATTCGACAACTCGGTCCGAAAGTACAGACAGTTCTTTGCACTTCCTTATACAAACACTACCAGGTATAAAGCGACAGTCTTTTTTGAGCTTTTGGTGGAAGGAAAGCTTACCCTGCTTGCAAGGGAATCGATAGAATATAAAACGTACAGCTCACCTTACTTCCTTGGTTCCTATTCCAGGCAGGTGCTGGTCAATAAATATTTCTTTATGGATAACGATGGAAATATATCAGCGTTCGAAGGTAACAAGGGTGATCTTCTCAACCTTATGGGAAATAAATCCGACGATGTTGAAAAATATATCAAAAGCAATCGCCTCAAAACGGATGATAAATATGATTTTGCCAGAATTGTAGCATATTACAATTCAATCTGACGGCTACAATATTGATCATGAAATTCCCCACCTGCAAATGAAACCCCTTATCCTTGTTTGTAACGATGACGGCATTACGTCAAAAGGCATACTTACCCTCATCAATGTCATGAAGACGATCGGAGAGGTTATTGTGGTAGCGCCAGATGGACCTCAATCCGGCATGGGACACGCCATTACAGTAGGCGAAACGTTGCGATTGGAAGAGAACTTTATTTTTGATGGCGTAAAGGCATTTGAATGTTCGGGCACGCCGGCAGATTGTGTGAAGATTGCGCGACATTTTGTTTTAAAGGATGACCGCCAGCCGGACGTGGTGGTTAGCGGTGTTAATCATGGCAGCAATACTTCAATCTCGGTATTGTATTCGGGTACCATGTCGGCAGCCATTGAGGGTGCCATTGAAGGAACTCCTGCTATTGGTTTCTCACTGGCTGACTTCAACCACGATGCTGATTTTTCTCATACAGAGGAATACATAAAACGTATTACGTTGCAAGTATTGGAAAAGGGACTTCCGAAAGGTGTGGCATTAAACGTAAATTTTCCAGCAAAAGGAGATGAGCCATTAAAAGGCATCAGGGTTTGCAGACAGGCCAATGCAAAGTGGGTGGAGGATTTCGATCAGCGGGTCGATCCCAATGGACGCCGATATTTTTGGATGGTCGGCAACTTTGTAAATTTCGATAAGGGGGAGGATAACGATGAATGGGCCATCGCCAACAATTATGTGTCGGTTGTTCCATGTCAATTCGATCTCACCGCCCATCAGGCAATTCCCATCTTAAACGAAGAATGGGACATCCTCGGCTAACGGACTGCTGAATTTTTTGCGTTTCTTTGCGTGTCCGGCCGCAGCGCTTCGCGCAGGCGGGCGCCTTCGCACCTTTCCGGTTAATTTCCATTCAAGTTCCGGAACTCTATGAGCAAATCCTTCTTTCTTATAATCTTCACCCTTTTCACTTTCGTAGCCTCTGCCCAGAATAAAATACTCATCTACACCCACAACGGTAAAGGCTACGTCCATGAAAACATATCAGCCAGCGTCGACGCGTTAAAGAAGATTTGCGCTGACTTAGGATATGAAGCCCAATCAACCGATGACCCCGCTGTCTTCACCGCTTCAAATCTAAAGTCCATCAGATGTATCATCTTCTCGAACACCAACAACGAAGCATTTCAAAATGAGGAACAGAAGCAAGCGTTCGTCGACTACATACACCATGGCGGAGGATTCGTTGGCATTCACTCGGCATCTGGTTCTGAACGGCAGTGGCCTTGGTTTTCAGCAATGTTGGGAGGCCAGTTTGTTCGGCATCCGGAGTTGCAAAAGTTTACCATCAAGGTAATTGACAGGACCCACGTTTCCACCGAATTCATAGGCGAGACTTGGGAATGGGAAGACGAATGTTACTACACGAACCAGTTAAACCCTGATATACGCGTCTTGCTTGCCGCAGATCTCCGGGGTATCACAGACGAGAAAAAGGCCGAGTATCCGGGCAATGTATTTGGTGACTATTTTCCCCTGGCATGGTATCATGAATTTGAAGGCGGCCGGCAATTTTACACCGCACTTGGGCACAAGGCGGAGTACTATTCCAACGAAAAGTTTTTAAGGCATCTGCGCGGCGGGATACAATGGGCGACGAAGGTGAAAGGTGAAAAGTTGAAAGGTAAAAAGTGACGAATCTAAATTCGTTAGGTTACAAGAGAACAAGAACATGTCGCAAGACTTATATTGGGTCGACGTCTATTATCACGCGTAGGTTCCGGTAGACTTTGTTCTTTGTGATTTTTTGTGCGTGTAGTGATAGCGTTGCCTTCGTATCCGATAGTGCTGCACTACCGCGTGGAATTTTTATCAAAATGTTCATGAGGTACTGATTCCTGATTTTTGGAATCATTGGCTCACCGGGCCCAAGTATCTGGAGGCCTGGGAGGTGATCGGCGATTTCGCTAAATAATTCTTGTGCTGCAGCCTTTGCTACCTTCTTGTCTGTATGCTTGACAGTCATTTCGATTAACCTCGAGTATGGGGGATAATGATGCGCGCGTCGGTCACTTAGCTGATTTTCATAAAAAGCTTCCGCATCCTGATGTAAAACAGTCTGAAGTAGAGGATGCTGTGGATTGGCGGTCTGTATAACAACAAGGCCGGGTTTGTCCCTCCTCCCGGCCCGGCCACTTACCTGTGTGATCAATTGAAACGCTCTTTCGTACGATCGGAAATCGGGAAAATGTATCATACGGTCTGCATTGAAAATCCCGACCATGCTTACACGATCAAAATCTAGGCCCTTCGTTACCATCTGGGTACCGACCAGGATATTGGTTTTTCCAGTTTCAAATTGCTCCAAAATGTTTTCATAGCCACTTTTTGACCTCGTTGTGTCCATGTCCATGCGCTGCACGACGGAATCTGGAAAATAAAGCGTGAGCTCTTCTTCCAGCTTTTCTGTTCCATACCCGACAGTCTTGAGTCGAACTGAGGAGCATGTCGGGCATTTTTCAGGCAAAGATTCTTTGTACCCACAGTAATGGCAAACCATCGCGTTGCGGAATTGATGATACGTAAGGCTCACCGCGCAGTTGATGCACTTTGGTACCCATCCGCAAACCTCACAGTTCACCATCGGAGAGTACCCTCTTCTGTTTTGAAATATGATAACCTGTTCCTCCTTTTTTAAGGTCTCATCAATATTGGACAGTAGCACTTGGGAGAATTCACCCTTCATCGTTTTTCGTTTTCTTGCTTCGCTCAAATCTGCCAATATTACGGCCGGCAACTGAGCCTCGCCGAAACGCTTATCAAGCCTGACATACCCGTATTTTTTTTGCTGGGCCAGGTAATACGACTCCAGCGATGGCGTGGCGGATCCAAGAATAACTTTTGCGTGGTGTTGCTGCGAAAGTACCAGCGCCACATCACGGGCATGATAGCGAGGTGCGGGTTCCTGCTGTTTATACGATGCATCATGTTCTTCGTCAACAATGATCAGCCCTAGATTATCAAACGGAAGAAATATGGCTGAGCGCACCCCGACAACGAACTTGAATTTGCCTTGCAGTATCCCATTCCAGACTTCAACCCGTTCGTTGTCTGAAAAACGGGAGTGGTAGATGCCCATCTCTGAACCGAACACCTTCTTGAGTCGTTGAACTACCTGCGTGGTAAGTGCTATCTCGGGTAACAAATACAGCACCTGTGATCCACCTTCAAGCGCCCGCTTAATTAATTGGATATAGATCTCCGTTTTTCCACTGCCGGTGATGCCGTGAAAAAGCAAAGTATCCTTTTCCTTAAAGCTCGCAAGGATGTCATTGTGCGCCTGGTTTTGCTCGTCACTCAAGAGAATAGTTGAGAGGGATTCAGGAGCGTCCTGGCCGAAACGTGACATGACAACATCAAACTCCTCAAGAACTTCGCGCTTTATCAGAGTATTTAAAGATGATTCGGAAAGACCTTCGCTGATCAAGGTCGCTTTGCTTAACCCTTCGTTGTTTTTTACGGGGTCGCTTAATACGGGTACTTCCTGAAGATACTTCAGTAAAATGGCTTCCTGTTTAGGCTTTGCAGCGAGTGATTCAAAAAGTAACTCCAATGCGGTTGAACTGTTTGAAGTATTGGTCAGGCGAATTCTCTTTTCAGTTTTCGGCTTATATTTTTCACGTACTTCTTCATAGAGAATAATGGCGTCTTTTGCGACCAACGACTTCAAAATGGTGTAAAGGTGCTTTACCTCAAGAAGTGCCGCAATCTGTGAATACTCCAAAGACTCATGTTGCAGGCGTTTCAAGAGCATCAATTCCTTTTCGGAAAATGGTTGAGTGCTTTCATCGAGATTGAATGATGGATGCAATTGAACCCGCGATTCACTGCTGAGCTTTAGCCCGCTCGGCATTGCAGCATTTAAAATTTCACCCATCGTACAAACGTAGTAGTCTGCCATCCAACGAAAGAGTTGCAGTTGCGAGTCAGTTACTACGGGGTAGTCGTCTAAAACTTCGAGGAGATATTTCGCTTCGTAATCAAGGGGTGGGCGATCATGAATTTCCGAAATAATGCCAGTTAATATCTTGCGATCGCCAAACTGGACAATGGCCCGCTGGCCGATGATAACCCGATCGTTAAGCAGAAGCGGAACGCGGTAAGTGAAAAGCTTCGGAACAGGCACCGGAAGCAGCAGTTCTACAAACAATGTTGTTCTCGTATCTGCGTTGTTTTCTGCCATGCTGCAATTTCAATCCAGTTCACCAAAAAACGGTAAAAGTAAACTTTTTGTTCTTTTTGCAGATTGTCAGACGAAGAATGACAGGGATTTTGTTTTTGATAACCCTGGTTATGAGTTATTAGTTATGAGTTTTGAGTTATGAGTTCTGCTCGAGCGAAAGTTCAGACAACACCAGTCCTACGAAGTGACGATAAAGTCCGGTGCATTGATTTCGTTCCGTGCGGCCCCTGCGTATCAGAGGCCCAGCGTTGCTTCGTGGCCATTTTAACGAGCGGATACCCGGTTAAAGACTCCCCGCAATGACGGAACTTTCCTCGCCTGCCTCGAGCCGAACTTATAACCCATAACTCCTAACTCATAACTAGGCAAATCCTTGTCAGAATTCCACCTTGTTCAAGGCATTGTGAATTAATGTGAGGTCCCTCAGGCCGACATCATTTCCAATTTTAATAGAACGGGGTGGGGTAGGGTTGGGCAAAGAAAAAATACAGATCACGTCGCCTTCAAGGGCGAGCGCAAACTTTGATTCTGGTAAAGACCCAACGGTTTTGAACAATATCTGGCCTGCTTCAGAAGAAAGTCCCAGCTCGATATAATGCTCTTTGTAAACCGGATCGTAGCGGATATCCGTTGCATAGCTCAGCGCGTCTTTCCTGACAATAGGTTTTTTCGAAAGGCAAATTTTAACTTTTCCGACTATCATCTTCATCTCGTTGTCACAATTCAATCGCTTCGTGTTTGGATTGATGATATAAATGCCCGGCTCACTTTGCTCCTGGAAAGATGTTAAAATCATCATTAAAATTGCAAAAGTGGCATTCATACTCCAACAACTAAATGGAAGCAGGCAAACCTGTTCAGTGAATATACATAAAATAAAGAGGTACTATTCCCTGAATTAAAATTGACGTCGGGCATCCCGCAAATTACGTACTGGCAGCTGGCATGCCTTATTCTCACAAACATAAATCATGTCGATTCCATCCAAGGCTTCTTTTCCTTCAAACAAGGGAAGGTCGCTTCGCGATATTGCGCCCTGCACCACGATAAACGGGTGAAAATCCTTTTGAATTTCTGCTCCGAGTTTCATGCAATTCGGCCCAACAATCAGCACCTCTTTAAAGCCTTTTTTAATCTCTGTAAGCGCAATGGCCCACTGTGACATATAATTCGGTTCAGTCCTTATCAATGTGCTTAATGAAGACGTCATTTGCCGCGCTGCTTCTTTCCACTCTTCCCGGTCCAGCAGCGTTCCAAGAATAAACAGGTTCTGAACCATAATGGCGTTCGATGAAGGAATCACATTGTCAAATATTTCCTTCTTGCGCGAGATCAATCGTTCCGCACTTGACGCGGTGTAATGAAAGAATTTCTCCTTCTCATCAAAGAAGTGATCGAGCGCATAGGTAGTGAAACGAGTGGCATGGCCGAGCCAGGATTCGTCGAATGATGCCTGGTAGAGTTTTATTGTTGCCTGGATGGTGTAAGCATAATCATCCAGGAACCCTTGAGTATTTGACCGTTTGCCTTTGTAGGATCTATATAAGATCGTATCATCACTCAACTCCGAGATGATAAAATTCATGTTGCTGACCGCTGCGTCCAGAAAACGCCCATCCTGCAGATAATTGAAGGCATCGACTAACCCGCACACCGTCATCGCATTCCAGGCCGTCAGAATTTTATCGTCAAGTCCTGGTTTGATCCGCCGCTCACGGTACTTTAGCAATTTACTTTTTGCTGTACTAAGCATGATTTGCCAATCTTGATCGCTCAGTCCATTTCTGCTGACAAATGCGCCCTCGCGATCTTTCAAATGAAGGATGTTGTTACCGTCTTCCCAGTTTCCTTCGGGTGTTGCCTGGTAAAATGCCGAGATAACAGGTTCATCTTTGCCCAGCACTTCTTCAAGCTCCTTTTTTGTCCAGACGTAATACTTACCTTCTGACCCTTCGCTGTCAGCATCCAAAGCGGAATAGAATCCACCTTTTGGATGCGTCATTTCATTCAGTAGCCATTCGAAGGTTTCAATCACCACTTGCTTATAGGTATTGTCTTTCGTTACAGCATATGCTTCGGCGTATAGGCTCAGCAGTTGTGCATTGTCATACAACATTTTTTCGAAATGAGGCGCGAACCACAACCCATCTACCGAATAACGTGCGAATCCACCGCGCAGCTGGTCGTAGATTCCCCCCTGGGCGATTTTATCCAATGTAAGTGTCACTTGCGCTAAGGCTTTCGAATTTCCCGAGGCATGGTGATAGCGAAGCAAAAAGCGCCAGATCGAAGGCATGATAAACTTTGGAGCCCTGGCCATACCGCCCCATTCCCTGTCAAACTTTGGCTCAAGTGCTGCGTATATTGCATCCATGTCCTCCAGCCAAGCCGTTGCTGCAGGTGGTTGGATGAATCTTGCGACGTCAGAGTTCATTAAATGCTGGCTGAGCTCTTCAGCCGTGTGTTCCAGCTGATCGCGGTTGCCGGAGAAAGCCAGATGAATGTTGTTGAGTACCTGCACCCAGGCTGGCGGCGTAAAATAAGTTCCTCCGAAAAATGGCTTTTGATCCACAGTGAGGAAAACATTTAAAGGCCATCCTCCATTCACGCCAAGGGCCTGCACCGCCTCCATATAGATCTGATCAATGTCGGGTCTTTCCTCTCGGTCAACCTTAATGCAAACAAAAAAATCGTTCATCACCTTTGCGATTTTCTCCGACTCGAAGCACTCCCGCTCCATGACGTGACACCAGTGGCATGATGAGTAGCCGATGCTTACAAGTATCGGTTTGTCTTCCCTTTTTGACTTTGCCAACGCCTCGGCGCCCCACTCGTACCACTCCACAGGATTGTGTGCATGTTGAAGAAGGTATGGCGATGTCGCATTGATAAGATGGTTAGTATGGCTATGTTTCATGATTGCAGCTTGTGTTGGATGTGGTCAATTTGCTGGTGGATAAGTTCAATCTCCTGTTGAACATTCACCATGGAGGATACCTTTTCCAGCTTCTTAAGTGTTTCGCTTAAAAAGGAATAATGGGCATTCGTATCGGGATGAAACGGTGTGTGATTTAGCGCTAACCTTATCTCGCGATATTGTTTGAGGAAGTCAAGAAGAGCAACTGTAAAGTAGGCTTCAGTAAATTTTTTCCAGATGTAGTCCTCAGCAACAGATGAGGGATGAATCATATCTGGCTGATAGAATCGATAATCGCGAAGATCGTCCATCATGATCTCATAGGCAGGGAAATAATGGACATCGGGCAGCGCTTTTGTAATATTAAAACAGGCTACTCTTAAAATTGCTTTGCTAATACCATTGAGTTCGAGCGTATCTTTTAAATGTCGCACCGGGCTAACGGTCAGCACTACACGCAATGCAGGGTTCAATTCTTTTAGGTGGCTATAAAGTGCCACAAAGGAATTTTCTATCTCCAGGTTGGTTAAAATAGACTTAGAAAAAAGGGATCCGGCAAGCTTGTGACAATTGCCTACTACCATCCCGTTGTCATTCCTTTTGTATACCCAGGCAGTTCCGTATGTAATGATTAGCCATTTCGCCTTCTTGATAAAGGTATGTGTGCGATTGATTATCTCCGAAATGCCTTGCGTCAACTCGCTTTTGGAGAAGGCGGCTATTTCAGAGTGAAAGTCAAAATTCAGGAACAGACCATTCTGTTGAGTGAAAGTAATGTCAGCAGGCTGCTGATTCAATGTCGAATATCCGACAGCTTGATGAATAGACAAAGGGTTATAGAGGTTCCCATAAGGGTTTGCGATTGTCTCGACCTTATTTTCCAGTAACTTTTTGCCGATGACATCGGCGAAGCAAGAACCGACTGTAACGATTTTGTCAGAAATTGTCATTTTGTACCCTGATTCGGCCACACTAACCATTGTTCGAAAGTCTGTCATAAAATAACGTTATCGCAACATTGAAAATTTCTCCGTTTGAGATACTTTGGCCTTTGATTTCAACCCAATCAAAACACCAGCAAAATTATGAATAACGACCTTACGGCCTTTGAAAAGATTCCCGTAAAAATCTTCGATACTTCTGACCAGGGATCCGCATTTGTCGCCAACGAGATCGCAGCTTTGATCAAATTGAGACAAAAAGAGAATAAACCCTGCGTGATTGGCCTTGCTACGGGGTCGTCACCCACGCGAATGTATGCTGAGTTGGTGAAACTGCATAAGAATGAGGGATTGAGCTTCAAAAACGTCTACGCCTTTAATCTCGATGAATATTATCCGATGCAGCCGGAGGCGCTCCAAAGCTACGTTCGCTTCATGCGGGAGCACTTGTTTGACCACATCGATATTCCGCGAAAAAACGTGCACATTCCTGATGGCACTGTTGCTAAAGAGGATATTGCACAGTACTGCAAAAGCTATGAGGAAAAGATCGATTCATTGGGTGGGCTTGACATTCAGGTGTTGGGTATTGGCCGCACGGGTCACATCGGATTTAATGAACCCGGATCAACGGAACGGTCACTCACCCGTTTGGTGTCGCTAAATCAGGTGACGCGTATTGATGCGGCCAGCGACTTTTTTGGCGAAGAGAACGTGCCGCGAAAGGCCGTTACAATGGGCGTTGGTTCAATCATGAAGGCTGCAAAGGTCTACATGATGGCCTGGGGCGAAGGAAAGTCGTCTGTAATCTACAAGGCCGTCGAAGGTCCGATAACTGATCAAATACCATCGTCATTCCTTCAAAAGCACCGCGATTGCACAATCATTTTGGATGATGCTGCTGCTTCGGCACTGACGAGGGTTAAAACGCCATGGCTATTGGACAGCGTCGAATGGAACGATCGCCTTATCCGCAAAGCGGTGGTATGGCTTTGTCAAAAAACCAAGAAGTCTGTGCTCAAGCTTACCAACCATGATTACATGGAGAACGGTATGGGCGACGTGATTACTGAGTACGGCTCTGCCTATCAAAGCAATATTAAAGTCTTCAATTATCTGCAGCGCACCATAACAGGCTGGCCAGGTGGAAAGCCTGCATCAGACGATTCTAACCGACCTGAGCGAGCCAAGCCGTTTCCGAAGCGCGCCATCATTTTTTCCCCGCATCCTGATGATGACGTGATCTCTATGGGAGGCACGTTCATCCGACTGGTTGACCAGGGACACGAAGTACATGTTGCGTATCAGACTTCTGGAAATATTGCCGTTTTCGATGATGACGCGATTCGCTTCGCTGATTTTGTGAGAGACTTTAATGACCAGTTCGGCCTTAGCAAGGCTGATGGAGCAAAATTCTATAAGAAGATCGTACAGTCACTGCAAAAGAAGGGACCCGGACATTTGGATAGTCCTGAAGTGTTGAAGGTAAAGGGGCTGATCAGGCGCGGAGAGGCAAAAGCAGGTGGCCGTTACGTTGGCATTCCGGATGAGCAAATGCATTTCCTGGACATGCCATTCTATGAGACCGGTGCCGTGAAGAAAAAGCCGTTGAGCGAAGAAGATATTGAGCTCATCGTTGAGATCCTCGAGCGCATTAAACCACACCAGGTGTATGCGGCGGGTGACCTGTCCGATCCTCATGGCACACACCGCGTTTGCCTTGCAGCGATATTTGAAGCGCTGCGTCGATTGAAGAAACGACCATGGGCAAAAGATTGCTGGGTATGGTTGTACCGCGGCGCGTGGCAGGAGTGGGACATCGACCAAATTGAAATGGCTGTACCACTTAGCCCCGATGAATTAATGCGCAAGAGGCGCGCAGTGTTCAAACACCAATCACAAAAGGACAGTGCAATGTTTCCGGGAAGTGACAAGCGCGAATTCTGGATGCGTGCTGAAGATCGCAATCATGCGACAGCACACGCGTACAATGCACTGGGCCTTGCCGAGTATGAGGCGATGGAAGCATTTGTGCGTTACAAGTTTTAGGGAGTAATCAGCCCTGGGGTACTGCGGCCCGCGGCACAAGATCGTTTACATATAAAAAAAGCCGGACTTTAGGTCCGGCTTTTCGAGAGAGTCTACAAATACTATTCGGCTACTACTTTCACCTGAAGCTCGTGCTTCACTTCCTTATGGAGATCAAGTATGACAGTGTAAGTGCCAATTTGTTTGGGCACTTCCTTCATCAACACCCTTTTGCGATCTATATCGAAACCTTTCGATTTGAGTACATCGGCGATCTGTATTGCCGTTACCGCGCCAAAGATCTTGCCCGATTCGCCAGCCTTGGCACCGATCTCAATAACCAGGTCACCAAGCTTTGCAACGATAGCCTCGGCATCCTGCTTTACCTTGGCTGCCTTGTGGGATGCCTGGCGGATGTTTTCAGCGACAAGTCTCTTGTTCGAATCATTTGCGATAAATGCATATCCGTTCGGAATCAGATAATTGTTTCCATATCCGGCCTTTACTTTGATCGTGTCGTTCTTGTAGCCAAGTCCCGCCACGTCTTGTTTCAATATAATTTCCATGTCCTATAGTGCTTTAAATAATTAGGATTATTTCAAAGAATCGCCCACATATGGGAGCAATGCGATGTGACGAGCACGCTTGACAGCCTGTCCTACCTTCTTTTGAAATTTCAAGCTCGTCCCTGTCAGGCGGCGAGGCAGGATTTTACCTTGTTCGTTGATGAATTTCAACAAAAAGTCAGGATCCTTATAGTCGATATACTTGATACCATTCTTTTTAAAACGGCAGTATTTAGGTTTAATTTCTGCCCTCTTAATGGGTTCGTTCATTAATGTCATCTGTTGGAGCCCTCCTCAGCTTTCTTTACTGGTTTTCTGTTCTCTTTGTTTCTGAATTCGCCTTTCCTTCTGCGTTCATTGTAGATAACCGCATGCTTGTCCAGCACGGTCGTCAGAAAGCGCATAACTGATTCGTCTCTTCGGTACTCGGTCTCGAGCGTGTCGATAACCGGACCATCTGCCGCAAATTCAATGAGGTTGTAAAAGCCTGTTGACTTCTTGTTGATCGGGTAAGCTAGCTTTTTCAAGCCCCATTGCTCGTTATTGAGAATTTCTGCATTACCTTTCTTCAACACCTTCACGAATTTTTCGACAGTATCCTTTGCCTGATCTTCAGACAAAACGGGATTTAAAATGAATACCGTCTCGTAATTGTTCATGTTTTTTTTATGTTGTTTTTTGAGCCTGCAAAGGTAAGAAAAAGATGGACATGTGAAAGCGGGGGGACGATTTTGCGACACCGAACGGTATTAACCGCGAAGGCGGCGAGACGCTAAGGTTGCGCAAATTGTGCTATGAAGTTCTTTCAAAGATGATGAAAAAAAAAATGACTCATCAACGACACCTTATCAGGAGGAGTTGTTAAACCACCCTGCGGTGCTACGGTCGTGAGATCGCGGTATTGAACGGCCAGGGAAAAGCGACGGAGAACGACGCAGGTGAGTGTCAAAGAGATGAACGTAAGTGAACTGCTGATGAAGTGACGAAATCTTAAGATGTAGCGGAAAAGTACTCTCATTTTGCGGAGAGACGATAAGTGCGGCGGACACCTGAACATACTGGCCGCATCCCTACCGCCATACAGGCAGCATGACTTTGACATAGGCTTTGAAAGAGAACATAGGAGATCCTGGAAGGTGAACTTAAACTTAAATCCGGCAACGAGCGTCCGAAAATAAAGATAGGACGAGGGCTCACATAAAGGAAGGGAATAAGCTTTCAGGAAGTCGGACTAGACCATAGTAGTGATGAAGTTCGGTAACTCGAATGGAGCGAAGGGTCTGGATTATTCAAGTGATCAACAATTAAACAACTCAAAGAGAGAATGATTTAACATGGATGTTCACGTAAGAAGAGTGGTTCCCATCAGTTATGAGATGGTTGCCAAAGCGTACCAAAAAGTAAGAAAGGGAGGCAAATCTCCTGGAGTTGATGAGGAAAGCTGGGCAGAATTTGAGTCCAAAGGAGTCGAGAGGGAGCTCTATGTGATCTGGAATCGTATGGCCTCAGGAAGTTACTTTCCACAGGCTGTGAAACGAATAGAGATACCCAAAAAGGATGGGAGCACGAGGAAACTTGGCATCCCCACCATGCGGGACCGGATAGCGCAAGAAGTAGTAAGAGACTACATGGAAAAGCGCATCGACATAAAGTTTCATGAACACTCTTACGGATATCGGCCAACGAAGAGCAGCCATGAGGCCCTCAAGCAAGTGAGGGAAAATATTTCAGAGAAGGATTGGGTTGTCGACATGGACATATCAAAATTCTTTGATGAGATAGACCATGAACTAATGCTGAAGGCAGTGGAGGCGATGATGGAGGAGAAGTGGGTTTTAATGTATGTAAAGCGATGGTTAGAGATGAAAGTTCAAACGGCAAATGGTGAGCTGGTAGAACATCAAGGGAAAGGGACACCTCAAGGAGGCGTGATCAGCCCGCTACTAGCCAACTTGTATTTGCACTATTCACTCGATCAATGGCTGGCGAAACATTACCCATCAGTAAGCTTTGTCAGATATGCCGACGACATAGTATTACACTGTGCAACGGAGAAAGAAGCTCAGGAATTACTCAAAGCTCTTAAGGAGCGTCTCACAGAAGTAAAATTGCGATTAAATGAAGCGAAGACTAAAATAGTCTATTGTAAAGACTACCGCAGGAAAGCACTTCACGACAAAACGCAGTTTGGATTTTTAGGGTTTAGTTTTCAACCCAGAACAGCACCGAGTAAGATCAATGTAGGTAGCAGCTACGTCGTCTTTACAGGGGAGATCAGTCGCGAAAACCAGAAAAAGATTCGGGACGAAATCCGAACTTGTATCACTTGGCGGAACACGACGCTTGACCCACAAGCAATTGCGACGAAATTAAACAGCAAGCTACGCGGTTGGATTAATTACTTTGGACTATTTGGCAAGCGACACCTGAGAAATACTATGCTTTATTTGGACGGCCGATTGCTGAAATGGCTAATGAGGAAACACAAGGTAGGCTCTCGGGCCGCCAAGTCGATCCTTGCCGCCTTACACGATCAACAGCCGAACCTGTTTTATCATTGGACACGCAGAATGACGACTTATAAAAGAATAATACGAGCCGTATGAAGTGAGAGCTTCACGTACGGTTCTGTGAGAGGCTTGAGGGTGCAATTCCCTCTTGCCTACTTAGCGTGATATACAACTCTCTCTGCGGCATCTTTGCGAGTTTGCCATTTGCGGTTAATGCCGTCATTTTTTTGGTAAATTAGCCTATGCAAACGATGGTTTCCACAAGACTAGTTATAGTCATCCTATTGGGAAGCTTATTAATTTACGGGTGTCAGCGGGAAAAGGTGGATTTTAGCGCCGAGATAAAGCCGATCCTCAACAAACACTGCATTGCCTGCCACGGCGGCGTCAAGCGCAATGCTCAGTTCAGCCTTCTTTTCAGACATGAAGCTATTGACACGGCGGAATCCGGCAAACGCGTCATTATACCCGGAGACGCCTCAAAAAGCGAGCTTATAAACAGAATAACGTCGCATGATCCGGAATACCGAATGCCATACAAGGAAGAACCTTTAAAACAGGACGAGATCGACGTTCTGACCCGCTGGATCAACGAGGGAGCCGAATGGGGTGACCATTGGGCATACGTTCCACCCCGCGAAGTGGAAGTCCCGGGTGATAGGACAAGTTTTTCGGCGTTGTCCTCAGACGAAGTAGAGAATTGGGCCAGGAATCCGATTGACAATTTTATTCTGGAAAAGCTCACAGAAAAAGGATTAAAACCATCTCGGGAAGCAGATAAGCCCACACTCGTTCGCCGGTTGTATATGGACATTGTTGGACTGCCGCCAACGGAGGTTGAGGCGGCAGCTTTTTTCAATGACAACTCTCCTCAGGCATACGAAAACCTGATTGACAGGTTGGTTACGTCCAAACACTTTGGTGAAAAGTGGGCATCGTGGTGGCTTGACATGGCCCGCTACGCAGACACAAAAGGATACGAGAAGGACGGCGGCCGCTCTATTTGGCGTTATCGCGATTGGATTATCAAGGCTTTCAATCAGGATATGCCTTTCGACCAGTTTACAACTGAACAACTCGCGGGCGATCTATTGCCGAACCCCACAGACGACCAGTTCATTGCTACCGGATTTCATCGTAACACAATGAATAACGATGAGGGCGGCACGGACGACGAGGAGTTCAGGGTGGCGGCGGTTATTGACCGTGTCAATACTACATGGGAAGTATGGCAAAGCACAACAATGGCTTGTGTGCAGTGCCATACGCATCCTTATGATCCCTTCTTGCACGAGGAGTATTACAAGGCAATGGCATTTTTCAATAATACCCGTGACGAAGATACTCCGGGTGAGCATCCAACGCTGCGGATGTACGCTGCGGAGGATCAGACGAAGCTGGAAGGTATCCGATCGTGGATACAACAGCATGCCGATACAGGAACGCAAAAGGAAATCGTAAACTTCCTCAGAACACTGGAGCCGAAGTTTCACCCACACGCCTTTGATGAAATTGTAAATGGATCCCTGCAGGACAATAAATATCTTGGCCTTCGGCCTGGTGGCAGCGCGCGGATCCGCGGAATGAAGCTGGACGGAAAGTCAACGCTAATAATGAAGTACTGGACTGGCGCGCCTGGCGGTACCGTTGTCGTCCGGCTTGACAGCGCAGATGGCGAGATCATTCTTAACGAAAAAATTCCGAAAGCAGCAGAAGCCATCGCATTTCCAATGAAGGTTGTCACAGGAAAGCATGACCTCTACTTCAAAATGGACAACCCACAGATTCCCCGGGACCAGGTGGTTTGTAGTATCGATTGGCTTGCGTTCCGTGAAGCGCTGCCAGGCGAAGGTTCCAAGAATTATAAGGATTTCAATGAGATGTTCATGCACCTCGTGAACACAGAACCTGATGCTACGCCGGTGATGATTGAAAATAAAAAAGACCAGTATCGCGTGACACAAGTTTTTACACGGGGTAACTGGATGGTGAAAGCCGACTCGGTAGAGCCAGGTGTTCCCGCATCGCTTAACCCGTTCCCGGCCGACAACAAGAAGAACAGATTGGGATTAGCCCATTGGTTGCTTGCGAAAGATAATCCCCTAACGTCAAGAGCGATTGTTAACAGATTTTGGGAGCAAATATTTGGTGCCGGCCTGGTCGAGTCGCTGGAGGATTTCGGAACGCAGGGTGCATCACCGACCCACCAGGAGCTTCTCGACTGGCTTGCGTTGCGCTTCATGAATGACCATCAATGGAGCATGAAAAAGCTCATCAAAGACCTGGTCATGTCCGCCGCTTACCGGCAAGATTCGCGAATAACGATGGAACTTCAGGAAAAAGACCCTTATAATAAACTCCTTGCGCGTGGCCCAAGGGTTAGATTTTCCTTTGAGCAGGTTCGGGATCAGGCTCTTGCTGTAAGCGGATTGCTAAGTAGTAAAATGTATGGAAAGAGCGTTATGCCCTACCAGCCGGCAGGGATATGGAGCTCAGTATACAGCGATGAATACTGGAAACAAAGCGACGGTGATGACAAATACCGGAGGGCAGTATACACTTATGCCAAACGAACCAGTCCTTATCCGTCAATGATGATGTTTGATGGTTCGAGCCGCGAAGTATGTATAAGTCGCCGCATTCGTACAAACACACCGTTGCAGGCATTAGTAACACTCAATGACTCTTCGTTTGTCGTTGCTGCAAGGCGCCTTGGCGCGTTGATGATAAAAAAAGGGAAAGCTCCCGCGCAGCAGATCAATGCTGGATATAAGCTGTTATTGATGCGCGACATGCCGGTGCGAAAGCGCGAGGTACTGGTACGACTGTATGAGGATGCCAGAACGCACTATCTGAACGACATGCCATCAGCCAAAAAATTGACACCAGCTGCGCCCTCCGCTGAATATGCAGCAATGACGGTAGTGGCCAATGCCATTCTCAATCTGGATGAAGTGATAACAAAGGAATAAGTATTTGAACAGTTATCAATAGTTGAAGGCAGCTAAGACGTATTATTGACGAATGAGTGATATGAATCGCGAGAAATCATTTAATGACCTGCAAAATATTTCCAGGCGGCACTTCCTTAAGGAGAGTGCTGTTGGGATTGGAAGCATTGCGTTTGGAATGCTGGCAGGATGCAACAACGAAGCTGCGCCCCGGCAGGCTATTGATGGTTTATCTACCTCAGATCCAATGCTTCCCCGACCGCCACATTTTCCTGGGCGGGCCAAGCGTGTCATTTACCTTCACATGGCAGGCGCGCCATCACAACTCGAATTATTTGATTACAAACCTGAACTACAAAAATTACACAATCAACTTTGTCCTCCTTCATTGTTAGAAGGGAAGCGCTTTGCATTCATCCGCGGTGTCCCTAAAATGCTGGGACCGCAAGCAAAATTTCGACAACATGGATCTTCAGGTGCATACATCTCGGAATACCTACCTCACTGTGCTACTATGGCAGACGAGGTTTCGTTTCTTAAATGTGTTCACACCGACCAATTCAATCACGCCCCGGCCCAGCTGTTTGTACACAGTGGCTCACCGAGATTAGGCAGGCCAAGCATCGGAAGTTGGGTAACGTATGGGCTAGGTACGGAAAATGCCAACCTCCCAGGTTTCGTGGTGCTCACGTCTGGAGGCAAAACACCCGACGCGGGCAAAAGCGTTTGGGGTAGTGGATTTCTCCCGTCTGTTTATCAGGGAGTGCAATGCAGATCGGAAGGTGATCCGGTATTATTTCTGAGCGACCCGGACGGAGTCGACCGCTCTTTGAAGAAAGCGAGCATCGACGCTATCAATGAAATAAATCGTCAGCATTACATGGAGTTCAAAGATCCGGAGACCCTGACCCGTATCGCGCAATATGAAATGGCGTACCGAATGCAGGTTTCCGTACCTGAGGTAATGAATATCAATAAGGAGCCCGACTACATTCATCAGCTTTATGGCACAACCCCTGGCCAGGCGTCGTTCGCCAACAACTGCTTACTAGCCCGCAAACTTGTAGAGCAAGGTGTCAGATTTGTGCAGCTATTTGATTGGGGATGGGATTCACATGGAGCTTCCGCGTCAGAATCTGTTGACATTGGTTTGAGAAATAAGTGCCGATTGATTGACAGGCCGATGACTGCGTTGCTGATAGACCTTAAGCAGCGGGGTTTGCTTGACGAAACGCTGGTTGTCTGGGGCGGTGAATTCGGTCGCACGCCTATGCAGGAGAACAGGGAAGGCAAGCAAATGGAGTATTATGGAAGAGATCATCACACCGAGGCTTTTACGATGTGGATGGCTGGTGGTGGTATACGGCGGGGCATGACATGGGGCGAAACGGATGAGATTGGATATTACCCTATCAGTGGAAAGGTATCGTTGCATGATGTGCAAGCAACATTGCTTAACCAGCTTGGCTTTGATCACGAGAAGCTAACCTATAATTTTCAGGGCCGTCCCTTTCGACTTACCGATGTGGCCGGCAAGGTGATTAGTGAGATTGTCGCCTAGTACGCATACCCATACCGTTATTATTCCCAATTCCGAAAATTTCTCCCTATCCTAAGATGCCCATGAGCCGTAGAACGTTCCTTAACCGCAGTGCCATTGCAGGTACGGCCGCAATAATTAATACCACAGAAAACCTTGCCACGCCGTTGCCAAATATCAAAACGGTCCCGGGGTTTGAGCTACTGGTGTTTGCGACAAATTGGGGATACGAGGGAACGTGGGACGAGTTTTGCGGCAGGATTAAAACGCTTGGATATGATGGCGCTGAAGCCTGGTACCCCACCGAGGAAAAAATTCGAAAGGAGTTTATCGATGCCTTTCAAAAACACAACCTGAAGATTGGATTTTTAGTAGGAGGATCTGACCCCGATCCGGTAAAACAGTTGCAGGAGTTTAAATTCTCCTTAGAGGGCGCTGCATCATTGCGCCCGGTTTACATAAATTGTCACTCAGGGCGCGATCATTTCTCCTTTGAGCAAAACAAGGCGTTTATAGATAACACGACGTCAGTCACAGCGCGTACAGGCATCCCGGTATATCATGAGACGCATAGGTCCCGCATCCTCTATTCTGCGCCGGTCGCCCGGCAATATTTTGAAAAGATCCAGGAACTGCAAATTACCCTTGACATATCACACTGGTGTAACGTGCACGAATCATTGCTGGCAGACCAACAAGAAAACATCGCGATGGCACTCGCACGGACAGGGCACATTCACGCAAGGATCGGCCATCCTGAGGGTCCGCAAGTAAGTGATCCTCGCGCCCCAGAATGGAAAGCGGCGGTCGAAGCTCACTTCGGTTGGTGGGACAAGGTGGCAAAGCAGAAAAGGTCGGAGGGAAAGCAATTAACTTTCCTTACGGAATTTGGGCCGGCAGATTATATGCCGACAATCCCCTATACGAGGCAGCCAGTAGCCAACCAGTGGGAGATCAACCAGTATATGTTAGATATACTCAGGGCGCGTTATGCTTGATCGTGCCGGATGAGTAACGTAGCCGCTTTTTTTGGAAGACTGCATCCACTGCTGGTCCATCTTCCCATAGGCATCTTGTTTCTTGCTGCGTTGTTTGAACTTCTGTCTTTTCTCGGCGCATATAAAAAGCTTCGCCTTGCTGTGCGCACAGTGCTGCTATGGGGTGCAATAACAGCGTCTGCGGCCGTGGCGACAGGGTTGGTGCTAGCCCAGGAAGGAGGGTATGACGATCGCCTGCTTTCTCAACATCGCAATGCCGGAATAGCAACTGCAGTTTTTGCATGGATAATCTTTTTTGTCCGTAAGCGCGCAATTAGATTTTTTGATGATAAGGATATTAAAAAACTCGTCAGGGTATTCTTATTTGTACCGCTGGTAGGGGTGCTTCTTTTAACCGGACACTTCGGAGGATCCCTGACGCACGGCGAAGATTACCTCTTCGTTTTAAGCGAAGAGCCCTCGAAAGGAATCGTTCCCATTGTAAAGGTTACTTCAACGACCGACCTGGACAGCGCTGAATTGTATCGCGACATAATAGAACCGATATTAAAATCGCGTTGTTATGAATGTCACGGGGCAAAGAAGCAAAAGGGAAAACTGCGGTTGGATCAGCCGGCGCTGATTATAAAAGGTGGTAAGCACGGATCAGCGCTCGATGGTATCGTGCCTGATTCCACTTTAATATACAGACGCCTCGTTCTTCCATTGGAGGACGAACATCACATGCCACCAAATGAAAAACCACAACTATCCTCTGCTGAAATTGCATTGATTCAAACATGGCTTGCAGAAGGTGCGGACTTTAAAATGAAGATTGGCGACTATAACGATTCTATTAAAATAAAAACCTTTATTCATTCAATAACGGACAAATCTGCAGAAGAGTTAATGGTCCCGGGCAGGGAAGTACAGCCAGCATCAGAACAATCCATCAAAGCGCTGACAAGTTTGGGAGTTCTTGTTATCCCCGTCGGTGCCGGTTCTAATTATCTCTCCGTAAGCTTTCTTAACGCAAGGCGTGCTACAGACGTGGACCTTAAGTTACTTCTTGCAGTCATGGAGCAGGTTGTCTGGCTCAATCTCGGCAGAACCGCCATCTCTGATGGCAGTGGTGAAGTATTGTCCCGGATGACCAATCTTACATGGTTAAACCTCGAGTATACGGCAATTGGTGATGGCACAATAGCGCAATTGAAGCCGCTTTCTACTTTGAACACTTTGAATATTGTTGGCACACAGGTTACCGACGAGGGCCTTCTTGTTTTGAAAGAAATGAAATCGATGCGAAAGATATTTCTGTATAAAACGAAGGTAACCAGGGCGGGGATCATTGATCTAGCTCAAGCTTCTCCTGCCGTCATTGCTGACAGCGGAGGATATCAGCTACCCGTGCGTGTAACCGACACGTTGGTATTCAAGTATAGGTAAGGCCTGGACTGCATAATGATTGATCCGGGTGAATCGATGTGATCTCCATAGGCGTGACGTGTTGGTGAATTGTCCGATATGGGGTGCGCCTACGTGGGAGTGTGAAATTAAGTTAATGTAATGGATTGCGAAGTTAAAGTGTCTAATTTGACGCCACCAGTCTGCTTTGGCGTTATTTTATGAGTTTGAAAGACGAAAATGAAAACAGATTTGAAGAATTTTAGTTAATTACCGGCAATTTTCGCGTTTTATGGGTTATATAATCAGTGGCATTCAGCAAGTAGGAATAGGGGTATCTGATGCCGAAGCAGCATGGACATGGTACAGGCGAAATTTTGGGATGGACGTTCCTGTTTTTAAGGATAGTGCGACGGCGTCCCTGATGACGCGGTATACAGGAAACCGCGCCGAAGACCGTTATGCGATATTGGCGATGAATATGCAGGGGGGAGGAGGATTTGAGATATGGCAATTTACGAGTCGGTCTCCGCAAAAGTCAGCGGGCCAGCACATGCTCGGTGACACGGGGGTATTTGCCGTCAAGCTTAAGACTATGGATATCGATGCTGCCTATAAGCATTTAAAATCAAACGGGGTAAATATTGTGCGCGGTATCCAGGCCACTCCGGACGGACGAAAGCATTTTTACGTAGTTGATCCCTTTGAAAACATTTTTGAGATCACAGAAAGCAAAAGCTGGTTCAAGAAAAATCGTGCAGTGACGGGAGGTGTTGCCGGCTGCGTGATCGGGGTAAGTGATGTTGACAAGGCGTTGAGCCTTTATCGAGATATCCTTGGTTACACAGAAGTTTTGTACGACGGTATTAAAAAATTCGACGACTTCGCAGATGTTCCTGGTGGTGACGGAGAGTTCAGGAGAATTATCCTTCGTTCGAACAAAAACCGCAGAGGAGCATTTTGCAGGTTGCTAGGCGATACAGAAATCGAGCTGGTAGAAGCCAGGAGTCGCAAGCCTCAAAAAATATTCCGCGACCGGTATTGGGGCGACCTTGGATATATTCATGTATGTTTTGACATCAACGGTATGGCGCAGCTGGCAGAGCAATGCAAGCAGGCGAACTTTAGCTTTACTGTTGATAGTCGTGATTCGTTCGACATGGGCAAGGCCGCTGGTCACTTCTCATACTGCGAGGATCCTGACGGAACATTAATTGAATTCGTAGAGACCCACAAGATTCCCGTATTCGAAAAAATCGGATGGTACTTAAACATTAAGAATCGAAACCCGGAGAAACCGCTCCCAGATTGGATGCTGAATATGCTTTCGCTGAATAGGGTGAAAGATTGA
Source organism: Chryseolinea sp. (assembly GCA_037720155.1). Classification (GTDB taxonomy): domain Bacteria; phylum Bacteroidota; class Bacteroidia; order Cytophagales; family Cyclobacteriaceae; genus Chryseolinea. Next base: position 222,257 of record JBBJMI010000005.1, read on the forward strand.
GATACAATTAGTTTTCGATTTGATTAGATATCATTAACCGCAAAGGCTCAAAGGCGCAAAGTAATCGTGAAGAAATACCGACTGACTTTGCGTGTACTCGGCGCCTCTCCGCCTTTGCGGTTAATTGCTGACTTAAGCGAAAATCCTGGCTACATCAGTAGTATCATTCTCACTTTCTCACTTCACCACAAAGTCACCGCTACCCATCAAATAATCGTCGGTGTATACTTCAAGCTTGTAGCTGCCGGAGGGATACTCTGAACCTTTGTCGTAAAGGAATGACAACTTTTGTCTCGTGTTGTCGAACAGAACGTCCTGCGCCTCCGTATAGAATTCTTCTTTTCCGTTGAAGATAAATGTTCCCGATCCTTTGCTGACATCAAAAAGAACCTGTCCGTTTTCATCAACGATTCGGATCATTACCTTCTTGCCTTCGATCGGTGCCACCTTGTTCTCAGCAATGTTAAAGTCGATTCTAAGTTTGTCAATCTGCCGGCTTTTAAATGGAGATTCACGTTCTTTCCCCTTTTCTGTCAAGCCTACAATAGATACATTTTCGGCTTTCAATTGGGATGCCACAGCAACTTTCGTTGCCAGCTCATCTTTACTCTGACTAAGCCTGTTGATAGAATCGCCCAGTTGATTTTTTTCAGTCTTTAATGTTACGTTTTCAGTAAGCAGTTCCTTGTTCACTGACTGAAGCTTCTCGATCTCTTCATCCTTCGCTTTCAAAAGCGTTTCGTAACCCTCTACTTTATCCTTGAGGGCTTTTATCTCCTGGCCTGTGGCACGTTTGGCGCGCTTTAACTCTGCTTCTACTTCAGCTTTCGCTTTTTCAAGATCAGTAACATCAACACCTAATTTCTGTAGCTCGGCAATTTTTACATCGAGTTCGCTGCTGATCTCCGTCATGCGTTTCGTTGTCGTTTCCAACTCCTGTTCAGTGGACATAAGCTCAGTCGAGATCTGCTGTTTTTCACGCGAGTCTAAAAATATCTTTATAGCCTGGATCACTACAACTAGTGATAGCAAGGCAATGATGATCGCATTCTTGTTACTTTTTCGCGGCTCGGGCGAGGCGAGGGGAGGGTTTTCGTTCATGGTAGTTTAAAAAATTGTGGTGTAAAAGTAGGTTTAATTGCGATCGAATTCAATGCCTAGCCCTGCAATACAAAGTGTTGTTTGGCAAGTGATGGATCAAAAAACACAAGGCCACACCGGTATAAGTCCGCCGTGGCAAAGACTTTGGGGTGCACTTTGATAGCCTTCCATGCCCGCTCCATCTCTGGTGAATAATGGATGTCATCTAAAATTACGATCGATCCATCGTGTGTCTTGCGGAGCAGTGTTTCAAAATAACTCAGCGTTGGACCATAGCGGTGATTGGCATCAATAAATGCGATATCAAGGTTATCGATTTTGTCAACAACGGCTTTGAGCGTTTCATCAATGTTGCCAGCAACCAGGGAAATATTCCTAAACTTCAAAAAGTCGAAATTCTTTTGGGCTATCGCAGCGATAGCGGGCGAACCCTCAAGTGTTTTGATGTTCGCTTGAGGATTTGCAGAAGCCATGTAAAGCGTATTAATCCCTAAAGAGGTGCCTAGCTCAAGAACCTCTTTGGCATGGGCATATCGAATCAAATTGCGATAAAGTATAGATTGCTTTTTTGGGCTAAGGCTGGAACGCGCAATATCCCTTACACGTCGGGACGAACTATTAAAACGCTGTGAGGCTGCCCCGAGGTCAACGACGTCTATGATGTCGGGCGTGGAGTGCAATTGTAGCCGTAAATTTTCAATTTCCTCCACGCTATCATTAACATGAGGTCCTTGAATAACTTGCGTATATAGATTATAAAAAAATGGGGAGTGAATCGAATGGATACTCACTGCATCCAGCCAATAATTAACAAATCTTGAAAGCTGAAAGAGCCTATGATTCAATTGAGCCTTAAGGGGGCGACCATGGTGAACTCAGGAATATTAACCTGCATCGTGATACCGTCGACCACTCGTTCCATGAGGTAGGTACCAATCATCTTTCCAATACCAGATTTCAAATTGCATCCGGATACATATTGATGCGTTTGCCCTGGCTCCAGAACCGGCTGCTGGCCAACTACACCTTCACCTTCGACTTCGCGTTGCGTGAAACCGGCATCAAAAATATGCCAGTGCCTGCGCAACAATTGAATGGTGAATTCACTGTGGTTTTCAATGGTGATCCGGTAGGTAAACACATAGTGGTACTGGCCAGGACTGGAGTACGCCGGCTGATACTCAGTTTCCACACTTACCTTGATCCCTTGTGTTATTTCTGTGACCATGCGCATCAAAAATATTAATTTTTTGCAATTCAATGGGATGGTCGTACTATTTCCTTCTAATTTATTGAAAATCATGCAAAATGACTCTATTTGGTCATTCTTTCAGGCGCGCTGAAGTTTGCGGTTTTACTAGTTTTGCGTCATGGACGTAAAAATTGCACCCAGCTGGAAGGTAAAACTGACCAGAGAATTCGATAAAATCTACTTTAACAACCTTATAGACTTTGTAAAAAAGGAGTGCGTTGGTCAGACCGTATACCCTCCAGGCAAAGAGATATTCAGGGCGTTTGATTGTTGTGATTATAACAATGTTAAAGTTGTTATAATAGGGCAGGATCCCTATCACGGACAGGGTCAGGCGAATGGACTTTGCTTCTCCGTGCGGGAGGGAGTTGCAAGTCCGCCATCATTGAAAAATATTTTCAAAGAGATCAAGCAGGATCTGAACAAATCTGTTCCATCGTCAGGGGATCTGGAACGGTGGGCGCAGCAGGGAGTTTTGTTATTGAATGCTACCCTCACTGTTCGCGCTTCCACCCCTGGTTCTCATCAGAATAAAGGGTGGGAAGTATTTACTGACGCAGTGATTCAAAAATTATCGGATGAAAAGGAACACGTTGTTTTTCTTCTGTGGGGTTCTTATGCACAAAAGAAGGGGGAGATCATTGATCGTAACAGGCACCTCGTGCTGATGGCGCCACATCCTTCACCATTCTCTGCTGATAGAGGGTTCTTTGGGTGCAAGCACTTTAGTAAGGCCAATGCGTACCTTACAAGCAAAGGTTTGAAGGAGATTGATTGGTGAGATGTGGGAAGGTTATCCGGTTTTCCAAGCGCTTAACCGCAAAGGCGGGAAGTCGCGAAGTTTTCGTAAAGAAACTTGTATTAAACTTTGCGTTTCCTTTGCGTCTTAGCGCCTCCGCGGTTAATGTTATCTAATCAAATCGAAAAACCTACTCCACCGGATCCTGTTAATGAAGTCCGCATTTCTATCAATGGAAAGCCAGATGAAAAATGCCTTGCCAACGATATGATCTTCCGGTACAAATCCCCAAAAACGTGAGTCGAGGGAATTGTGTCGGTTGTCACCCATCATGAAGTAATAGTTCTGCTTGAAGGTATAATCTGATACTTCTTTGCCATCGATAAACAACTTTCCACCTTCGACCTTAGCATCCTTGTGGTGTTCGTATAGCTTTATCGTTGTGCCGTAATAAGCCATGGTAGAATCGTTGACCGGAATTGTAGCTCCCTCTTTTGGTATCCACAAAGGGCCGAAATTATCCGCTGACCAGCTCGATAATTTTTTTCCGCCGCCTCCCGACCAATCATAGTACGTCGAGTAAGGTATCAGACCATCATCTTCTGTCTTCTTTTCTTCTACTACGCCTTTAATGTATGACAGGCCTTTGATTTCTGTAGCCTTCTCAGCCGTGAGCCACATCATATACACAAATGATCCATCCTGCTGACGCCCGTATACTGTGTAATCCTCAGGTCCAAGTTCAAGTTTAACGAGGTTTCTATCGTTAATGGGACCCTCGGACGTCACCTGGTAACTGTATTGCATCTCTGGTGGATTTACAACAGCTTCTCCGTTGGCAAACACCTGCTTGTCTTTGATCGTAATAATATCGCCGGCAACCGCGACGCAACGCTTGATATAATTCGTCTTCAAATCAACGGGATAATTAATGCCCTCATTTAATGCCCTCGGGGGGACATTAAAAACTACCACGTCATTACGCTTTACATGAGAGATCCCTGGCAGCCTGTACGGTGGAAGCTTGATCCATTCAACGTAAGAAGGGATGTTCGAGAACCATATCTTTTGATGGGTAAGGGGGACCTGGAGCGGGGTGGTTGTGGTGCGTGTTCCGTAATGAAACTTGCTCACAAAAAGGAAGTCGCCGACGAGCAGAGAATTTTCCATTGACGGCGTGGGGATGGTATATGCCTCCATGATCAGCCAGCGGATCAGGGTAGCTGCGATAACAGCAAACAGTATCGCATCCCACCATTCCCGTACTTTTGACTTCGGCTTAACCTCCCTTTCAGGCTCGACGGAATTCGTTTTCCAAAACTGCCAGTTCATAATCGTATTTTTCTAGATAAAACGTGCAAATAAAAGTAAAATAATCGACCTGACCGTATTCCGGTTACCTACAATCCAAAACACCTGACTTCAAAAATCAAGAAATTCATTCATGGATAACACACCCTTTTTGCCAATTATCCATTCTGCGACCATGACCGCACCTTTCGCGAATCCCTCGCGCGAATGCGCAGTGTGTCTAATTTCTATGTCGTCAACCAATGACTCATATTTTACCACATGCGTGCCCGGCACCTGGTCGATGCGAAATGAACTGATGTAAAGGTCGTCCGCCTTGCCGGTATCAGCATTTACCCAAGACTTTTTCTTGTTAGAATTCTTAATAATTGTCTCCGCAAGCGTGATTGCGGTACCGCTTGGCGAATCCTTTTTCTCTGTATGATGAACTTCGTCCATTCGAATATCATATTCCGTAAACCGGCGCATTACTTTGGACAGGTATTCATTCAATTTAAAAAAGACGTTTACCCCCAGGCTATAATTCGATGCGTAAAAAAACGCGCCATTGGTGTTCTTGCAAATTGTTTCGATCTCTGCCTTTCGGGTTAGCCACCCTGTTGTACCGCAGACAACCGGAATTTGTTTATTCAGGCATCGTTTCACATTGTCGAAGGCGGCATCGGGATGGGAGAATTCAATGGCCACATCGCCCTGAACGTTATCTAGCTCGTGTTGATTGTCCACATCAATACGTGCAACAACATCATGACCGCGCTCAACGGCTACCCGCTCGATGATCCGGCCCATTTTACCATAGCCTAAAAGAATGATTTGCATAAGAGTAAATTCCGCCAAAAATGCAATTTTTAGGCATCAGTTCGCACAAATGGTTATAAAGTTTACCGGCCGACTTTAAAACTTTATGATGAGGGACAGTCCGGATTGCTGACCAAGAAGAGCACTTTGTTCAACAGTGGGCTGAATCGATACCTGCAGTTTCGGATTTAAATCAAACTCTTTTAGATGGGCGTCCACGTGTGCGTCCACGATCTGCAGAAGATACATTCCGGCCATGAGTATCAGCATGAAATCCCGCTGACGTTTATACTGGTCAACGATACGCCTGTAATTAGAAGTGGTGTAAACGTCGTCAGGATAGATAGCGTTATCAGTTGTAAAACCGCTCTCAAGATTTCGGAAAAGCAATAGTTTGTACTTGTCGTAGCCGGTCTGATAGAAGTTCACACCGTATCCAAGGGCGATAAACCCACCATAAACCAGGGGAAGCTTCCAGTACTTTTTGTTGTAGATCTGTCCTAATCCCGGCGCAATTGCCGCATACAGCAAGGCTTTTCTAGGGTCATACCTAGAAGCATAAGATTTAATAAGAACCGTGTCTGCACGGTCTGTATTAAGACTATCACCGGGCGCCACATATAGTGAATCCTGCGCAATGCTTTTAAGTGCGCCAACCCATATCAAAAGAATGATCAGAAGGCCCTGCTTCATTACTTATTTAACAAATCCGCTACGAATATACCTTCAAAATGTCTAGAATCCTGTTAAGGTCTTCGACAGACAGAAAGGGGATGCGGATGTCTCCGCGCTTACCATCGCTCTTCACGACAACGCGCGTGCCAAAGTGTGACGATAGCCTCGATTGCAACTGGGCAATTTCACGGGAAGCCGGCGCCGAGTTTGTTGGCTCATCGTCCGGGGATGTTGCTTTCTGCGAGAATTCACGGACCAGTTCCTCTACTTTTCTGACTGAAAGGTCTTCGTCGATTGCTTTCTTGAAAATGTAAAGTTGTTCATCGGGGTTCTCGACGTTGATAATGGCGCGGGCGTGCCCCATCGACAATTTGTTATCCCGAACAGCGATCTGGATGTCTGGGGGAAGTCTGAGTAGTCTCAGGTAGTTGGTTACGGTGGACCGGTTTTTACCAACGCGATCTCCCAATTCATCCTGCTTTAGGCTGCATTCAGAAATCAATCGTTGGTAGCTCAGCGCAATTTCGATTGCATTCAGGTTTTCGCGCTGAATGTTTTCAATTAGTGCCATCTCCAGCATTTGCTGGTCGTTTGCTGACCGAAGGTACGCCGGGATAGTCTTTAGTCCAGCGAGCTTCGAAGCCTGCAGTCGCCGCTCACCCGATATCAGCTGATATTGGCGATGGGCAAGTCTTCGGACCGTGATAGGCTGAATGATACCATGCACCTGGATTGACTCTGATAATTCTGACAATGCTGACTGATCAAAGTGCGAGCGGGGCTGAAAAGGATTTACCTCAATCTCATCGACAGAAATTTCCGCTATTCCATTAGTCGCTTCAACGGTTGGTATATCCGCTGAGGATGGACTGACAGGAAAGCTATCCATTTCAAGTTTTTCGTCTGTGGGGCTATCGCTTAATAAGGCGCTAAGGCCCCGTCCCAATGCTTTCTTTTTACTCATTTCGATATTCCGTTTTTATCGAGAACTTCATGTGCAAGATTTAAATAGCTGATTGCGCCCTTGCTCTCCGCATCGTGTATGATCACCGGCAATCCAAAGCTCGGTGATTCGCTGAGCTTTACATTACGCGGTATGATCGTTTTAAAAGTCATCTTTGAGAAATGGGTGCGCACTTCCTCCACCACCTGGTTTCCAAGACTAGTCCTTGAGTCATATAACGTAAGGAGTATGCCTTCTATTTCGAGCGCCGGGTTAAGACGTGTTTGAATGATCTTTATAGTGTTCAATAATTTGCCCAATCCCTCGAGCGCAAAGTATTCGCATTGCACCGGTATGATGACAGAGTCTGCTGCCGTCAGCGCATTGATCGTTATTAATCCCAGAGATGGAGAACAATCAATGATGATGAAATCATAATCCTTCTTAACCCGCTGTAAGGCATTGCGCATTTTTTCTTCGCGTCGTTCTATGCTGACCATTTCAACTTCCGCGCCCACCAGGTCGATGTGCGAGGGCAGGACGTCCAGGAATTTGAGCTCGTTTTTTACGATGGCTGATTTTGGGTCAATGCCGTCCACCATGCATTCGTAGATCCCGCGCCGTATATCTTTTGGATTGAGCCCCAGGCCGGACGTTGAGTTAGCCTGCGGATCAGCATCCACCAATAATGTTTTACACTCCAAAACTGCCAAACTTGCTGCCAGGTTGATCGCTGAGGTAGTCTTACCCACGCCTCCCTTTTGATTTGCTATCGCTATAATTTTTCCCATTCGTTTTCCAATAAGTTTAAAAAATTGTGCCGATTTCATCGGTGCGCAAATATAGGGCAAATCGAAAGGGTTCGTGGAACATCGTGGAACAGGTTATCCACAATCGGTAAACATTCGCGGTTAAGGTGGTGTATTGCCTAACGGTTGGCGAGTCTTGAAGGCCTTAACCGCAAAGGCACAAAGTGGCAAAGAAGCAGCTAACAAACTTTGCGTCACTTCGCGGCCTTAGCGCCTTTCCGGTTAATACCTATGAGGTTCTGGGAAGCGTCCCCCTTATTTCTTCTTCTTCTTCTTATCATCGTCAACTTTCCGCCGTGCCTCTTCGCTCGCCTTCATTGCGTCCTCCAACTTACTCATGAACTTTGACTTCTTACCGCCGGTGCCGCTGGCATTCTTCTTTCTGTTCTCTTCCATCAAAGCCTTGATCTTGTTTTCGTCAACGAACCGCTTGATGATGGCTTGCTGCCCAAAGGTCACAAGGTTTGACACGAAGTAGTAGAAGGTTAATCCTGCCGAGAAACGATTCAATACAAAAAGGAAAATAACGGGCATGATATACGACATTGACTTCATTGGACCCTGGACAGAGCTAAGCTGGTTGTTCTGCCATGTGTAAATGAGCGTAGAGACTGTCATTAACAAAGTAAAGAGACTTAAATGGCTTCCAAGGAAAGGGACCACAAAAGGCAACCTTAGGATGGAGTCGTAGGTTGAAAGATCTTCTGCCCAGAGAAATGGCTGCTGACGGAGCTCAATGCTGGCAGGGAAAAGATAAAACATGGCAAAAAGTATCGGCATCTGAAGCAGTACCGGGATGCAACCACTGATAGGATTTACGCCCACCTGCGAGTACAATTTCATTTGCTCCTGCTGCACCTTCGTCATGTCTTCGCCAACACGCAGCTTGATCTCGTCCAGCTCGGGCTTAAGCACTTTCATCTTCGCCATGCTGAGGTAGGACTTATAAGACAACGGGAAGAGCACGAGCTTCAGAAGGATAACGAGGATAATGATGATAAGGCCGTAGTTGGAAATGACCTGTGTAAGGAAATTGAAAACTGGAAAGATGACGAACTTGTTTATCCAATAAACCGGAGGCCAGCCGAGATAAACGTTCTTCGCGAAAGAAGGCGCGATCTTACCGATCTGCTGGTAGTCGTTGGGTCCGAAGTAAAACTTAAAATTTGCCTTACCCTGAGCGATGGTCGTTTTGGGAATAAACAGCTTTACATTAGCGCGTTTCACGACAGACGTATCACTCGCGTTTACCGCAGTCTCCACTTCGCCACCGGAAAAATCATTCTTTGCAATGAAGGAACGCAAAAAGAATTTTTCCTTTATAGTCACCCATCGCAAAGGCGCTGCGAATACTTCTGTTTCCGTATCCGTAGAGCGCTGGTCGAGCTCATCAAATCCATCCGCTTCGGAATAATAAGTAATAGTGCTTTGCTCACGCGTATCGATAAGATCTTTTTCCAACGGCCTTAGAATATTCGTCCATTGAAAAGTTAGATTGTCTCCCGTCAGAAGTTTATCCGACCCTTCGCCCGTTAAAGCATACCCAATGCTGTAACCCTTTGCAGGGATCTTGTAGGTTTGGGTAATCGCGGCACCATTTTCCATCGTGATGGCAAATGAAACCAGCGTTGTATCACCCACCTTTCGCTGATCGACCTTATAAAACAATGAGTAGAGGTCAATTTCGCTTCCCTGATACGTTGTTTTGAGACTGAACTTGTTTGAGGTAGGGGTGATGAGCTTAAGCGGTCCATGATGGTAGGTCTTAAATTTTTTCAACTCAAGGTCCTTGATGATCCCGCCCAGGCTGCTAAATTCAATTTTCAGGTCTTCGGTTTCTATCGTTGTAACCGATTCAGTGCCTTGAATTGACTTTGCTAATTCCCCATACTTCGCAGCAAGTGTGCTGTCATTCCCGGCGGGTAGCGCAGTCGTGGAATCCGGTTTTACTGGTATGGGTGACTCAATATTTGTGGTAGTAGGAGCTGTCGGTTGTGTAGGGGCAAACCAATAAAAGTATACTAAGAGTAATATCGCGATGAGTGAGAGACCTATGGCTGAATTTTTGTCCATTATTAATTTCTTATACTGCTAATTGATAATTCTGTTTTTTTGTGTTCTAGCGCCGCTTCGACAAATTTTACAAATAAGGGATGAGGGTTGAGCACGGTGCTCTTCAACTCCGGGTGATATTGAACGCCGATAAACCAGGGATGATCTTTTAATTCAACCACCTCTACGAGGTTCGTCTCAGGGTTAACCCCAACGGCCTTGAGACCGGCTTGCTCCAGCTGCTCGAGATATTTGTTATTAAATTCGTATCGATGGCGATGTCTTTCATGAATCAGTCCTTCACCATACGCAGCATATGTCTTTGAGCCTTTTTTAACCTTGCAGGCGTAGGCGCCCAGACGCATTGTCCCACCCTTATTGGTAATCTTCTTTTGCTCCTCCATCATATCGATGACAGGATTCAATGTTTTAGGATTCAGCTCGGTTGAGCTTGCTTCCAGACCAAGCACGTTCCGGGCAAATTCGACTACCGCGCACTGCATACCCAGACAGACGCCGAAGAAGGGTATTTTATTTTCCCGAACGAACCGTATTGTTTCTATCTTTCCTTCGAGGCCGCGTTCGCCAAAGCCGGGGGCGACCAAAACACCATCGAGATCGGCCAAAATCGTACTGACGCTTTCCTTTGTGACCTCTTCGGAAGAAATCCATTTTACGTTTACCTTACAATCCTTTTCGGCGCCGGCGTGTACAAAAGCTTCGGCAATTGATTTATAAGCATCGGGCAGTGATACATATTTTCCTACAAGGCCCACGGTCACTTCATTGACCGGGTTCTTTAATTTACCAAGGAACGTCTTCCAGCTTTCGAGGTGCGGTTCTTCTTTTGACGGAACCTTCAATTTTGCCAGTACACGTTCATCCAGCTTTTCCTTCCGCATGTGGATGGGTACATCATAGATTGTCTCTGCATCGAGTGCTTCGATTACAGAGTTCAGGTGTACGTTGCAAAAAAGGGCAAGCTTCTTTCTTATTTCAAGAGGAAGAGGTTTCTCTGAGCGGCATACCAGGATATCCGGTTGAATCCCTGCCTCTAACAGATCTTTAACTGAGTGCTGCGTAGGCTTTGTCTTTAATTCTTTCGCAGCATTGAGATAGGGTATCAGCGTAAGGTGAATAACGAGCACGCTGTTTGGGGCCAGCTCCCATTTAACCTGCCTTACGGTTTCAATAAAAGGTAGAGATTCAATATCACCGACACATCCACCAATCTCTGTAATGATAAAGTCGTACTCGCCTGTTTCACCAAGCAGGTAGATGTTCCTTTTGATTTCATCTGTGATGTGCGGAATGACCTGGACAGTCTTTCCCAGGTATTCGCCCTTCCGCTCTTTAGTGATTACGTTATTGTAGATCCTGCCGGTCGTAACATTGTTGGCTTGTGACGTCCGGACGTTCAAAAAGCGTTCATAGTGTCCAAGGTCCAGGTCTGTTTCCGCGCCGTCGTCTGTTACGTAGCACTCGCCGTGTTCGTAAGGATTCAGGGTTCCCGGGTCGATATTCAGGTAGGGGTCAAATTTTTGGATCGTTACCCTAAAGCCCCGGGCCTGAAGTAGTTGCGCCAATGACGCCGCAATAATACCTTTGCCCAGTGACGATGTCACACCTCCGGTAACGAAAATATACTTTGTTGAAGACATACTTGATTTCAGCCAGAATAAATCGGGGGCAAAGGTAGAGTTCCTAGCCTAAACTTCAAGGGTTGCCATTTAAAGTTGCGGTATTTCCACGGCCCGGTATCTGGAGCGAATAAAATGTTATTTTGAAATCTTTGGCGTGATCAATAAAAAATAAAAGCGTTGATCGCATCGGGTCATCGATGTTGTGCGGAATAACAGCGCGTAATTCGTCGGCGCCCATTGTCACTCAAAGGTGGGCTTTAGTCATTCAACTGCTATATCATCACTCCACCAAATGTATCGTGGTTTTGGCTTAAATTCGCGTCGTTTGGGGATTTACACAGGGTTACTAATATTTTTTCCTGTGGATAGATACAGTGATTGAACAGTGCAGTTGGCATCAACTCGCCTGTCTCTTTCCGGTTATATTTTTAACGCCGTTAGTGCATGCTAAAATCTTTACGTTCCGCATTTTCTTTAATTATACTTCTGACCGCAATGTTGGGCGCCAATGTTACGACCATGGCGCAGACAGGCTGCGGTGGTTTTAATGGAGCACCCAGTCCGTCTGGAGGAACGATAAGTCTTGGTCCCGGGGAAATATGTCTGAACAAGCCCGGAGGAGCTCCGGCTCAGATTAGCATTTCCGCGCTTAATGTCGCTGATGGAAACAATCCCAATAACTTCGCAGTAGAAATTGATTGGGATGATGGGTCAGCACGCCAGATTGTAGCCTTTGGCGGCGGAATTACGGTAACCAACACGGGCCCGCATTCCTATAACATACCCCTTATTAACCACGTTTTTCTTCCCAGACCTTGTGCAGGAAGACCTGGTGCGGAATGCTCGTATAGACCGAGAGTATTTCTTCGCATAGCAGGAACGACATGTCCGGCGCAGTTCGGTACATCGCCCGACTTTTTCCGTTTTAATACAGACGATCAGTGTTCCGGCGATATGCGTCTTAGTGAAAGTGTCACGGGAGCCAATGTTTTTGAAGTTTGCGCGGGCGCATCCACCGCGGTCACATTTAGAGACAGAACGACATTAAACTGTTTGCCACCACAAGAACTGACAGGATTAAACTTTACAAGAAGGTGGAGACAGTTCGTCTATGGAACGACCAATACGATCACCGGGACAGTAACTGTAGGCGGAACTCCCATTGGAGGTCCGTACATCCCGCCGGGTATGCCCCTGGTATCAAATCAGCCGTTAACTACTTCTAATCCTCCCTTTGCTAACAACAATACACAGATCATCACCATTCCTGCGACAGCACAAGTAGGCGAGGAATTCCACATCCGCATGGACTATTGGAATTTTTGTAATCAGTTCACCTCTGGCGATGCCGCCGTAAATGAATTTGGCATTATTCGCGTCGTGGCCCAGCCAACGCCTCCCACACCTGTGGATCAGGTTGTTTGTAACGGAACAGCACCTGGTGCCTTTAGAATCAACTTTACAGCAACAAGTTCCGCAGTGTTATGGTACCGCGACAATGCCGGAATCCCGGGTGCGTCAGTAGCGAATCCGAGTGGAAGCAATAGCAAGACATTCCCGACGTCGGCGTTTCCTGGAGGTGCAATTTCAAGCACGGCGGCTGGTGTGTACAGAATGTGGGCAAGTTATCGTGCGCAAGTTGGCGCCGGTGCACTTCTATGTGAAAGTATACTTGTTCCGATTCTTATTACAATAAGAGATGCAGTTCCTACCCCAGGCGCAATAACAGGAACAAACGCCCTTTGTAACAATTCAACAGGAGTTGCCTACGGCGTGCCCTTGCCGGCAAACGTGCTCACTCCCGGCGGACCAACGGAATACGTCTGGGAAGTTGTGAATTCTGCGAATGCCGTTGTTACGGATGTGACTCTTACGCCAACGTCCGGGCAAGGCGCAACCGCGCAAAACATCACTGCGGCTTTTAACATTGCCAACGGAACGTTTGGCGGTTCGGGTACTATCATCCGTAAGATCCGAATTAGAAGAAGTTTCGTGAACAGCCCTTTCTGCCAGTCAACGTTTGTTGAATTCCCTGTCACGATAAGTCGCGATACCGATAAGGGAACAATGTCAGGGGGCGGCACCTTTTGTGAGGGAGCAAACCTTGGTAATCTGACATGGAACACTCCGGGTTACGGAACGATCCAAAGTTGGGAGAGAGCAACTGGTGCAGCCGGGCCTTATACAACAGTAGCCTCATTCGCCACGGGCAATCCTGTTTTACCAACTTCGCTGGCATTCACTCCGGGTACTTATTATATAAGAGCGCGCGTTAAAAATGGCACGTGTCCCGAAATTCCGACAGACCCTGTTCAATATATTATTACTTCCAACCCGAATCTCGCAGACGCGGGACCGGACGATGCGGTCTGCGTACCAGCTGGTGTGCTGATATACCCATTAGCGGGTAATGTACCGGGGGGTGGGGTTACCAGTGCCTGGACGCAGGTAAGCGGTCCTGGCACCTCCAATTTTTCAAATGCGACAGCTGCGAACTCCAATGTCACAGTGAGCGTTCCGGGTATTTATGTTTTCAGATGGTCCCTGAATAGCGGCGCGTGTACAAGTGTCGATGATGTGCAAATTTCATTTGGAAGAAATCCTGCCATTCCTGCACCAACGGCGAACAATTTTTGCGGCTTTAGTGGCACATTGCAGGCGACTGTACCTGTCGGCGGCGAAATAATTGCGTGGACTCTTGCACCAGTGCCGAATCCTGGAACAGCTACAATAACAAATGACAATTCGATCCCGGCCAACGTAACAGTAAGCGCATTTGGTGCCTATACCTTTCGCTTAACATACAGCAGCGGATCGTGCCCTCCTCAACAGGCGGATGTGGTCATAAATTTTTATCAACCGGCCACGTCAGTCACAGAGGCTGATAAAACGGTCTGCGTGGATGGAAACGCAATCCCGGCACCGCTCGCGCCATTTGCAATTACCGGTACCGTTGGCGGCGGAGCAACCAGTGGAGGTCGATGGGAAACTTCAGGATCAGGAACCTTTATTTCTTCCGGCGCGGCAGTTGGAAGTGCCATCGCTGGTACCACTATCAACGACAGCTACAGGCCATCGTCAGCAGACTTTTCAACAGGTAATGTCACCTTGCAATTGGTAGGCATCCATCCCCAGGCAGTCTGTGGAAATGTTTCAGATCCAATAATAATAACCTTCGACAAAAAGCCGGCGCTTGCCGCGGTAACAGGCTCTCCTTATGATGTCTGCGGAACAACTGGAAATATCACTGCGCTTGCACCTACAGTAGGTGGTGCCGGAATATGGACCGTTGTTGGAGGGGGTGGACAGAATATAACTGATCCGATCAACACCAGTACTTCCGTCACGAGTCTTGTTTTTGGTACCAATGACTTTAGGTGGACCGTCAGCAGTGCGCTCGGAGTCTGTGCGACTTCCGACGCAGTATTCACGATCAACAGAACAACGGCACCCACGGTCAATAACCTTAGCATCAACAACCTTTGCGAAACAGTGGCGAACACAGGCGTTACATCCAGCGTGGCGCTAGCGGCAGGCTATGATGCAATGATCACGGGAGGAGCACCGGGAGTTAACGTTACCTGGTTCAGGAATGCAGCACGTACCATGGCCGTTCCAGACGTCACGAATGAAAATGTGTCAGACAACGAAACATTTTATGTGCGTGTAACTACCACAGGCGTACCACCATGTTCTGCAGACGGCACTGTAACATTCACAATCAATCCCCAGCCATTCGTAGCAAACCTGGATATTCAGCGATGCGAAGAGGTCTTTGGTGGAGGTGAAATTAACAATGTCGATTTAACCTCACACAATGCAGGCGTGTCGCTTGCAGTACCAGCACGAAGTGTTGCATGGTTTAGTAACATTACATTAACGACACCGGTTCCTACACCTACAAACGTAGACAATGTCACCGATGGAACGATGTTTTACGCCCGAGTCGTAAATACGGTAACGAATTGTTTTAACATCGCCGAGGTAGAATACAATATCAATGCAATTCCTGCGGATAACCCTATCGTTGGTCCGAATGCAGCTTGTTTGGATCCCAGTGCAGTAATCTTTTTTACTGTTACCAATTATAATCCCGGCTTTACTTACAATTGGACTGTACCGGCTGGAGTAGACATTCCGAATACCTCCACAACCGACTTCTTTTTGCTCTTAAGATTCCCTACGCTTATTGTGGGGGGCATAGATATTCAGGTAGTTGAAACGTCTCCTGAAGGATGCCCTGGTGTTCCTCAGATGCTACACATCGATATTGAAGATCAACCAGGAGCGTTGGTCATTACAGGTCCTTCAGAAGTCTGTGAATTAGCGACGGATGTTGTCTTTACGGTCCCCTCGTTCCCGAACATTACGTATGCGTGGAGTGTGCCACCGGGTGCATCCATAATATTAGGACAGGGTAGCGACGAGATACACGTAAACTTTGGAAGTGTAGCAGGAGATGTTGTAGTTACGCCTTCCACAACGAACGGATGTATCGGACCTATGGCTACCAGGAGCGTTGCGATTAATGCACGCCCTATTATGGCCACACTTGATAAAACGGTGTGTAGTCAGGAGGACGCCGAGGTTACGCTGGCTGTAGCACCGGCAAGCGAACCGGCGACGACCTATCGTTATATATCACGCGTTCTTGATGCAGGTTTATTCACATTAAATGCACCGACCACGCCTCCTCAGGCGTCCGTTGCGAACAATGTATTGTACACCGACAGATTTGAAAACAAGACTGCTATCCCTCTGAATGTTCGATATACTGTGGCCGGCGTTAGTGTTAAAAATTGTGAAGGACCTTCAGGTTTTATCACAGTGCGAATTAATCCCGAACCACAACTTGATCCATTGTTAGGTAAAAGTATATGTAGTAATGAAGAGACTGGCATCACCTTAGTTTCGGCGGCGAATACCTTTCCCGCTGACAGATTTATCGTTACTGCCATAAATGTTCCGGCGGGTGTTGCACCTGCAAGCGCGATTCCTGTAGCAGATGGTACAACATTGTATACTGACGATGTAATACTTGCTAATAGCTGGGTGAACACCACGGGTGCCAATCAGACGGTATCGTATTTGATATTGCCCTATAGCACGCTGCTCGGTTGTGCCGGCTCGCCACCAACACCGGTAAATGTTACCGTTTTCCCGCGAACCGATGTCAACCCAGTAGTAGTAGCTCCACTCTGTAATGGTGATTTGCTCTCAGTAGCCTTCGCTTCCGCCAACAATCCGGACGCTGATTTCTATTGGGCAGTGAAGACATACGATCCCTGGGTGATCGTTGGCAGTCCCGCAGCCGGCATCGGCAATATTACTGGTCTCGGCCTGAATAATACTTCCTTGACATTGGATGGAACAGTGACATTCGAAGTTTATGGAAAGAATATTTCGACTGAAGAACTACCAACCGGTTGCGCCAATCCAATACAGACATTTGTTGTCACCATCCAAAAATCTCCTGAGGCAAATCCGCAGAGTCTTTCTGCCTGCTCGGACGTTGCCGGCGGCAATACCTACACAGCCAATCTTGCAGCGCTTCAACCTGCGATCAACCCGGATGCCGCCACACCGGATATCGCTTTTGTGTGGTACCTCACGGACCCGCGCCTTGGCGCAGCAACAGTGATCCCGGCAGGTAGTCTTGGAGCTGTAGTGATGGGAGATAATATACCAGTCTTTGTTGAAGTAGAATTCTTACCAACCGGTTGTAAAAAGGTTGTCGCGGTAGAGTATGAGGTTAATCCTAACGCTTCCATCTCCACGCTGGCAAGTGATTATAACGGCTTCAACCTGAACTGTAACAATGACAATTCAGGTGAGATTCGTGTTGATGTCGTCACAGGGTCGCCGTTATATGCTTACAGAATCGACGGCGGTCCGTTTATCAATGCCAATGCCAATACCTATAACTTCACCTCTTTGACGGCTGGCAATCACACCGTAGAAGTTAAGGATGCGAAAGGTTGCGTTGCTTCTGCGCCCGTTCTGCTTGTTGAACCCCCGGTGCTTGCGGCAACCCTAAACATTGATCAACCTATTACGTGTTTCCTGGGATCAGATGGGATTATCAGCACTGCCGCTACAGGAGGTGCCGGGATTTATTCATATCTATTACTTCAAACGAATACCACCGACCCTAATGCCGATGGAATATTTGAGAATCTGGGAGCCGGTTCCTATAACGTAAGGGTTACTGACGGAAACAATTGTAAAGTGGATTCTCCTCCTGTGACGCTGATCCAGCCAACACAGGTTGAAATCAATAGCCTTACCGTTGCAACTGACGCCAATGGATTTAACCTGAGCTGCCGTGATGCCGTTGATGGTGAGATCGCCGTAACATTCTCCGGTGGTAATGCGCCTCCGGATTACACGCTCACACTAACGAAGTCAAGCGATCCGTTGAATCCTGCAACGATCAATACAAATTTGCTGAACGCAAACTTCACGAATCTTGGATTTGGTAATTACACAGTCGTTGCAGAAGATTTCAAAGGTTGCAAGTCGTTACCAGCATCTGCGATCATTGTAAACCCTCCGCCATTCAGCCCTGGCTTCGTCGGTATAAATCAATCTGTCTGCTTTGGCGACGACGCCATTGCGATACAACAGCTTGTTCCCGCCTTTGGTGGTGTGGGCAACTATCAGTATCAGTGGCAATTGTCCTTGACGGGAAGTCTTAATGACGCCGATTGGGTTGACGTACCAGGCGCAATAGCGACAACCTACGATCCTGGCATACTTAATCAAACAACATTTTTCCGCAGATTGACCAGAAGTGTCTCTTCCCGTACAGGTGTTGCATGCGAGATCCTCGGTAAGGACAACCGGGTGTCGGTGCTGATAAACCCATTGCCGGTAGTTTCGTTCAACGCACCGTCGGAAGTGTGTCAGGGTGAATCGTTCAGTCTGCAACTTGGAATGACCGGAGGCGCTGCTCCGATCGAATACGATTACTCAGCTGGGGGTACAACGTTCCTTAATATGATCGGAACAGAAAATACCGCCATTCCGGTAAGCAACTTCCAGACACCTGAAACCTATACACTCCTCCGTGTAAAAGACCTTAATGGATGTCTTGCTACGAACGTACCTATTGCCGTAAGTGTAGACATCATAAAGCTCAGTCCTGACTTTACCGTGCTGGCGCCTGCCGCACAATGCTCTGGTGGAACGTTTACATTCCAATGGGTCGCAGAGGCAGGGGTGAAATATACATGGATATGGTCCGACGGACAGCAAAATGTTATTCAACCTGGCGATGTGCCTTTGGGTACTAACACGATCACGCACGTATTTACTTCAGGTTCTACGGAAGACGCAACACCATACCCCGTACGTTTACAAGCTGAGAACGCTCTATGCGCACCGAAGTCATCATCGAAACCCATTTCCGTATTGCCAAGTGTCGTACTCAACATCTCTCCTGGCGATCCGATATTGTGTAGCGGCGAAACCATTAGGTTCCTCGATCAGTCAGCTGGCGTTGACGTGGGCAGATGGTATTACCACCTCGTTGGATCACCGGCTGAAATGGATGTTCAGGCTGGCCCGGTACCCGAGGTCAATTACACGATGTTGAATAACACGACAACAAATCCGATATTCTACGAAGTGGTTTATGAAGCTTCAAATAATGAAGGATGTGTAGCGGAATACCGTAAAGAAGTCAAGGTTTACCGTGGTATCGCGGCCGGCATAGCGAACAACCCCGACCCTCCGCCACCATTTATTGCGGGTAGCTCAACGGTTGAGTTCGTAAACACTTCCGGCCCACTGGATGCGGCAGACTTTGAATATACCTGGGACTTTGGCGATTTTCGCGCGACACCATCATCTGGCACAGGGGTTAACCCTTATACCGTAGAGTATTCAACGGCAGGCATTAAGAACATAAGACTTACTGCCGTGAATATTAAAGCAAGGGACGACGACAACAAGAAGTGTGAAAGTGTCGCACAAAAGGCGATCAACATACAGCTTCCGATGTTGGCTGCTGCCTTCAGGGCAACGCCACTTGCATCGTGCTTCCCGGTTGACATTACGGTTGAAAATCTCTCGCCTGGCGCGGATACTTTCCTATGGGAACTGTATAATGAATCAGGTCTTGTTGGTACCTCTAATCTGGCCGATCCTGTGTTCAGAATATTGAGCCCCGGCACGTACGACATTTACCTCACTGCGAGTTATTATTCAACCGGCCAGACGGCCCGTGCGGAACAAAAGGGCATTGAAGTGTATGACGTACCAACGGCACTTTTTGAAATGCGTCCCAATCCGCTTTATGTTCCGGATACGGAGCTGCAAACGTTTAATCAGTCCGCGCGCGCGACACAATATTTTTGGGACTTCGATGATGGAACAACATCGGATGAGTTTCAGCCACGACACCTGTATAAGCTGGAAGGCAAATACAACGTCACACTGGTCGCTGGTTACGACAACGGTGACAAGGATGTTGATGGTGACGGCATTCTCGATGGACGTATCATATGTTATGATACCGTGAGGCATGACCTCGTCGCACTGGACGGTGGATATATTAAGCTGCCCAACGCCTTTACGCCAAGTCCAAATGGACCTAACGGTGGCGTCTCAGGCAACGGAACATTCAACGATGTGTTCCTGCCAATAGCCCGGGGGGTTGAAGAATTCCAGATGCAGATTTTCGACCGGTGGGGTAACCTGGTGTTCGAAAGTTTGGACAGAAATCTGGGATGGGATGGGTACGATCGGAACCGACGACTGATGCCGGCAGGTGTCTACGTATACAAATTAGTATTGCGACTGTCGGACGGACAACGAACGACAAAAATCGGAGACATTACTTTGATAAGGTGATGTTCCGTGTCCGCAGAGTCCCCGAGACGGGAGACTCTGCGGGGAACAGCAGAGTCCCTGAGACGGGCGACTCTGCGGAGAGCAGACGTGACTTTGATATGATCGTGATGTTGGGCGAACTAAATAAAATGTAGTAGTGTGAGCATTCGAAATTTTTTAAGCATGAAGAAACTTTTACCGCTGCTGATCTTTTTCCTGCTGGGTGCCGGACGAGAGGCATTTGCGCAGGATCCGCAGTTCTCGCAGTTCTATCAGGCGCCGCTTTACCTGAACCCCGGCTTTACGGGCATCACACCACAGCAACGGTTGGTGCTCAATCACCGTATTCAATGGCCGAGCCTGCCGCAGGCATTTGCTACCTATGCTTTCTCTTATGACATCTTTGTAAATGAATTGAGGAGTGGATTTGGCTTCCTGTTCACCACCGACAAGATGGGCTCTGCGGGATGGCGAACCACAACGGCCAGCTTATTGTATTCTTATAAGGTTAAGCTTAGCGAAAATATTGTATTCTCTCCAGGGTTATCGTTCGGATACGGTTCCAACGGACTTGACCGGTCAAAGCTTGTGTTAGGGGATGGACTTTTATATGATGGCCTTTCACTGGATCCGGAATTGAATAAGCTCGGCAGACAAAACTACTTCGACTTTGGGTCTGGGTTCTTATTGTATAGCAAACGAGTTTGGATTGGCGCATCTTTTACACACATGAACCGTCCAAATCTATCTGTGCTAAATGATGTTAGCCGTCTTCCCATGAAGACAGCAATGCATGCAGGCATCAGACTTAGTATGGGCGGCGGTTTAAAGGGTGGCGAACGCGCTTCATACTTAACACCTTCTGCAATATTCCGAACGCAGGGGAAAACGTTTTCCCAGTTTGATGTTGGTTTAAATTATCACATTGACCCAGTTTCGGTCGGCGTTTGGTACCGCGGAAAACCAATTCAGAAAACTGTTATTAATTCAATCGAGCAAGATGCCTTTATACTATATCTAGGGCTTTATTTTAAGAGTCTTACTATCGGCTATAGCTATGATTTCACCATATCTGAATTGCAGACAGCTTCCGGTGGCGCCCATGAAATATCCATTGTGTACGAGTTCAACACCCGGTCTACACGCAAGGACATCAAGAAAAAATACAGGTTGATTCCTTGTCCGACGTTTAACAGCAAGGAAGGTTTCTGGAATTAGGGATTGGCGAAGCACGCACTCGCGTGGCTGAAGCGCTAAACACTTGTCGTAGGTCCAAGTGACCGCGCTGAAGCGCTAAACACTTGAACCGGCGCAGTATTTAACACTTCAACCAGCTCATGCCCGCTCCAAACCCTTCGTCTTCGCTATCTCCATCAACAATCCCATCGCTTCATCACGATCATTTTTGATCACCCCCTCTAATATTGCTTCTTTAATATCTTCTTTGATGTCACCAATAATTCTTCCAGGAGGAAGATTAAACAACTTCATAATTTCATCACCCGATACTGGAGGTTGGAAATTGCGAATGTGATCCTTTTGCTCTACCTCAGCGATCTTTGCTTCGACGAGGTCAAAGTTTTTGAGGAACTTGCTTACCTTCTCCACGTTTTTGGACGTGATGTCCGCCCGACACAACGCCATTAATGCATCGATGTCATTCCCCGCGTCGAAAAGTAGTCTGCGTATAGCCGAGTCCGTTACTTCTTTTGACAGGGGGATGGGGCGCAGGTGGAGCCTAACGAGATTTTGAACAAAGGTCATGTTCTCATTCAAAGGGAGCTTCATCCGCTTAAATATGCCCGGCACCATACGAGCACCCTTGTCTTCATGTCCGTGGAACGTCCATCCATGCAATTTATCATAACGCTTGGTGGCAGGTTTGGCAATATCGTGCAGAATTGCCGCCCAGCGCAGCCAGAGATCATTTGAAACTGCAGACACATTGTCCAATACCTGTAGTGTGTGGAAGAAATTGTCCTTGTGTGCCCGGTTGCCGATATATTCAACACCATGCAAGGCAATAAGCTCCGGAAAAAAGTGCGGAAGCAGTCCGGCGTGGAAAAGAAGCTTAAAGCCGTAGGAGGGCAGGGGGGAAAGAATGATCTTATTTAATTCGTCTGTTATGCGTTCCTGCGACACGATCTTTATTCTGGCGGCTTGTTTAGTAATGGCTTCAAAGGTGTCTGCTTCGATGTCGTAACCCAGCTGCGATGCAAACCGGATTGCACGCATCATGCGAAGCGGGTCGTCGGAAAACGTGATCGCGGGATCGAGCGGGGTGCGAATGACTTTTTTCTTAATGTCCTCCTGACCGCCAAACGGGTCAAGCAACTCACCAAAACTTGCCTTGTTGAGGCTGATGGCCATGGCATTTATTGTAAAATCCCTACGGTATTGATCTTCCTCCAGCGTTCCATCTTCTACCAGGGGTTTTCGCGAATCAGCTCGGTACGACTCTTTGCGGGCGCCAACAAATTCCAGATCCAGGTCCTGCCACCGGATCTGGGCGGTTCCAAAGTTTTTATACACGGTAACGTGTGCTTGCGGCGATAGCGTTTCGCCAACGCGCTGAGCGAGGCGGATTCCACTGCCGACGCACACCAGGTCGATATCCTTGGATGGCCGTTTGAGGATCACGTCACGGGTGAATCCGCCGACCACGTAGGTCTGCAGTCCGAGTTCGTCGGCGACGGCCCCAATTTGACGAAAGACAGGTAAATGTAAGGCTTCTGAGAGATTCATTTAATTAACTTAATGCTCGATTCCGTCAAGGCAATCCCTCGGTAATTGAGCGAAATGGAGGTGAAGCCTTAAAGGCCGGGCAAATAACATAAGAATAACTGGTCTGGCAACCGCACAAATGCACCTTCCGCCTGGTATTTTCCGCCTCGCTTATCCGGTGAGTGTAATCGTTGAAAGCGATCCCCGAACAACCGGCCCA
Source organism: Chryseolinea sp. (assembly GCA_037720155.1). GTDB lineage: Bacteria > Bacteroidota > Bacteroidia > Cytophagales > Cyclobacteriaceae > Chryseolinea. The sequence continues at coordinate 245,359 of JBBJMI010000005.1, forward strand.
GAAATGGCGAATTCGTTATAATTTCAAATTGGCAACGATTGCGAAATCGATTCCGGCAAAATTTTTTTAATTTTTAATATGTATTTCAGTGAACTAGGTTATACCTTGTGCAAACGAATGAATAGGTTAGGAGACCTGGACATTCTAATCTTAATAGTTTAATCAAACCCAAATAATGTATGACAAAATTTTATCTGTTAGTTAGCAGGTATCTGGCTTTTCTAATGGTTATCGCGTCGAGCGTTGCCATGGCCCAAACTAGAACCGTGACGGGAAAAGTAACCGCTGTCGATGATGGAACATCATTGCCAGGGGTCAACGTAGTGGAAAAGGGAACGAACAATGGTACGATAACCGGTGTAGACGGCGATTTCTCCCTCAATGTAACTGAGGGCAGTACAATTGTTTTCTCTTTTGTAGGGTACAAATCAATTGAAAGGGCTGTAGGAACACAGACAACCATTGATATCGGCCTTGAGAATGATGTGACGGCGCTTTCTGAAGTGGTCGTAATTGGTTACGTAGAAGTTAAAAAGCGCGATTCTACTGGGACGATTGCGACTGTAAAGTCTGAAGATTTCAATAAAGGCATAATAGCCTCTCCTGAATTGCTTATTCAGGGTAAGACGGCTGGCGTGCAAATCACTTCTTCAAGTGGTGAGCCTGGCGCGGGTGTCAATATCCGAATTCGTGGAACATCTTCCGTACGCAGTGGCAACAATCCGCTTTTCGTGGTCGATGGAGTGCCACTGAGCAACGATTTTATTAGCGCTGGCGGCCCTGACTTTGGTCGTGGAGCGTCTTCGCCAAAGAATCCGCTGAATTTCCTGAACCCTGGCGATATAGAAAGCATGGACGTTCTGAAGGATGCGGCTTCTACCGCGATTTATGGTTCAAGAGGTGCCAACGGTGTAGTGATCGTCACCACAAAAAGTGGGAAAGGAAAAAACAACGAGTTTGGCTACAATACTGGCATCAGTATTTCAGAACAAGCGAAAACATATGATGTCCTAAATGCTGCGGGATACCTTTCAGCCTACCAGGGTCTGGGTGGAAATCCTGACCTTATCAACTTTGGTGCCGATACAAACTGGCAAGATGCAATTAACCGGACTGCGGTTTCCCAGATGCATAACCTGACTTATTCCGATAGCTACAAGACAGGACACTATAGGGCCTCGGTGAGCTATGACGACCAGGTTGGTATCGTCAAAAATTCAGGCATGGAACGCGTTACAGGCCGCTTAAATTTTGGACAAAAATTTTTGCAGGACAAATTGAAGTTAAATGTTACATCGTTATTCTCAAGAGTGAATGATGAAGCAGCCCCTATCACTAATAGCTCCGGTTTCGAGGGCGATCTTTTGGGATCAACAGTATTTTATAACCCTACTATTCCAGAAACTGCAACCAACGTGATACCGAGCAGATTTGGAACGCCACAGAACCAGTATCCAAACGACGCGTCAAATCCTCTTGCGCTGTTGAAGTATTATCATGACAAAACCAAAACAAATCGTCAACTGTTCACAGGTTCACTTAGCTATGATTTTACAAAAGAGTTAAGCTTTCAGGTGAGTGGTGGTTTTGACAATTCTCACTCAATCCGTAGCTCAGCGATTTCAGGTCTTATGACTAAGATTACTCCGGTAAGTGGCTTTGGTCGCGCGGTGATCGTTGATCAGAATAATAGAAATGGAATTTTCGAGGCCTATGGTACCTATCAGAAAAGTATTGCTTCAAATCCTTTAACAGTAATTGCTGGTTATTCGTACCAGAGGCTTGAGAACTTCGGGCGTAGCGCTTTTGGTAGCAATTTCGGGGACCAAACCAATATGGAATGGATGCTTGACGACCTAAAAAGCGCTGACGAAGCTGCGAGAGGGTTTATAACACAGCCATGGATCCAATATGAGTACCAGGAGGATAATGCAATGCGCGTTTATGACTTGTTTGCCACATCGCCAACAGTCACGACCTATACGGTTGCTGCTAATCCAAACCTCCCGCTCATCGGACCTAGATTCGTTACTTCCCGCAAGTTTTCAGGAATGGATGAACTTCAATCGTTTTTTGCGAGAGGAACGTATACAATTGGCGAACGTTTTTACTTCCAGGCATCCGTCCGTGCTGATGGATCTACAAGGTTCGGCTCAGAGAAGAAATACGGCATTTTCCCGGCGGCTTCGGCAAAATGGAGACTGTCTGAAGAAGACTTCATTCCTGAGGCTTTTGATGAATTGGGATTGCGCCTTAGCTATGGCGTTACCGGTAACCAGGAGTTCGGTCACCATTTGTATTCCGGTCGCCAGCAGTATGGTGCCCCCGGTATAAACAATGACGGTTCATTGGCCGGTATAGCAGGTCTAAACAACGTTACCTTTGGAAATCCCGCTCTTCAGTGGGAACAAACGTCCAGCTTTAACATCGGACTCGATTACGGATTCTTTAATAATAGATTATATGGATCTATTGATGTTTACAGCAAGAACACTACTGAACTTTTGATCCAGCAGTTTTCCGCTCAGCCGGCCCCTACACCTTTTGTATGGACTAACCTTGATGCCAACTTGATCAATAATGGTGTCGAATTTTCTGTTAATGGGGTTGTAGTGGATACTAAAGATTTCGATTTCAACGTAGCGGCTAATTTCTCTTACAATAAAAATGAGCTGAAAAACTACACTGGAGGTGCGCTGCGTACGGGTACAATCAACGGTCAGGGTTTGACTGGTGCCTTCGCGCAACGAATTGCTAACAATCAACCGCTCTATGCATACTTCTTACGTGAGTGGGAAGGTTTTGACGAAGACGGATTGAATGCAGGCAGCGATACCCAATCCTTCATTGGTAAATCAGCACTGCCTAAATATAATACTGGTTTCTCACTGACTGCCCGTTATAAGGTGGTTGACTTTTCAGTATACTTTGCAGGACAGTTTGGTCATTATGTTTACAACAACGTTGCTAATGCATTCTTAACAAAAGGTGCAATTGCTGCAGGAAGAAACGTAACAGCTGAAGTAGTTGCAACAAATGAGTCACCCGGAAATTCGCCAGACGTCTCAACGCGTTTCCTTGAAAAGGGCGATTTCCTCAGAATGCAAAACATCAGCCTTGGCTACACTATTCCTTTGGAAGGTAAAAACTTCTTTAGCAAAATACGGCTTGGCGCTAACGGCCAAAATCTTTGGTTGATGACAGATTATTCTGGATTAGATCCGGAAGTAAACGTTGATAAAGCCATCGACGGTGTTCCTTCATTGGGTATCGATTATACTGCCTACCCACGTGCTAAGACTGTAACCTTTACACTCTCTGCAACATTTTAATTAGACAATTAACATAGTATGAATATGAGAAAGAGATTATTAAACACCCTACTAATAAGCGGTGCGATCCTTATCGGTTCGTGCACCGACTTGGAGGTAAAAGAGACTGATTCAATTGTAACGTCTGAGGAAGGTGACTTCCAGGGCGTTGATGCAGCAGGTAATTTAACGGCAGCTTATAATGCGCTTGCTTTTCAGAACACGCAGGAAAATCACTATGCTCTGCAAGAGGCGACCACGGATGAACTTTTCATCCCAACACGTGGCACTGACTGGGGGGACAACGGAGTTTGGCGGGATCTGGCAAAACACACATGGAGTCCTTCTCACCAGTTTAACCTGAATACTTGGAACTTTTTAAATTCGACAGTTTACGGAATTAACCAAGTCCTTAACGACGCAACAACAAAGACTCCGCTACAGGAAGCTGAAGCTAAGTTTATTCGTGGTTATATGGTTTTTTGGATTCTTGATAACTATCGCCAAGTTCCCATCCGGGAGGCTGATGAGGGCCCAGAGATCAACCCTAGGGTTTTAACACCGCAGGAGGCGTTTGACTTTATCGTCGCAGATCTAGAGGCAGCAATGCCTGTGTTGCCAGAAGTAATGTCTGGCGAGATCGATAAGCAAATCAAAGCGTCTAAAGCGTCAGCTAACTTCTTATTAGCGAAATTGTATCTAAACAAACATATCTATCTAGGCACAGAGGCGAATAATGCCGATATGGACAAGGTGATCGGATACGTTGAAGAACTCGAAGATGATGGCTATGAATTGCAAGCCGGCTTCTTCTCGATCTTTACGCCAACTGCCGACTCTGAAACTATCCTTTATTCTAACGGTCAGTACAACTCCCGTATTTGGGGAAGTCTTCACTATAACCAAGGAAGGGAAACTGACAACACTGGTGGTGGATGGAATGGCTTTGTTACGCCAGCGGAATTCTATGCAAAGTTTGAAGGACCTGCTGATGTCAACCCTGTGGGCGGTCCACAAGAGGAAAGACGTGGATATGTTCCAGCTGAAAGCCTGGGTATTGGCTTCCTTATTGGAACTCAAGGTGGTCCTGGTGGCCCTGTAAAGGCCCGTTCCGGACAGAACCTTGTATTTACCAGAGAGGTTACTGGTCTGACTGGCCAGCCTGATTTCTCCGGTATCCGGTTACTGAAATATCATCCTACGATTAACATGCCCGGTTCAAACGCAAATCACTTGATGTTGTTCCGTTATGCTGATGCGTTGCTTATGAAGGCTGAGGCCCTGTTCAGAAAAGGTAGCCCGGCTGAAGCACTCATCCTGGTCAACCAACTGAGAACACTTCGTGACGCTACGCCTCTAGGTACACTAACGGCTGATGATCTCCTCGATGAGCGCGGACGCGAGTTGTACATCGAAGCATGGAGAAGAAATGACATGGTTAGGTTTGGCAAATTTGCTTCGGATTTCGCTTTCGTTGAAAATACGAGCGCAGACCGCAATGTTTTCCCAATCCCTGACGTGGCGCTGGGTTCAAACCCCAACCTGAAGCAGAATCCAGGTTATTAAGATTTGTTTTAATACTATTCAGGAAGGCACGTGTTTACGTGCCTTCTTTTTTATTTTTGCGATCCTTTGTCAGATCTTTTCATGCGCGGGAGTCTCTTTTGTTTGTTAATTCTATTTGCCGGCTGCTCAAAACCAGAAAGTAGTGAAAAACCGAAAGCGCGAAATACGCTTTTTCAAAAGCTTTCGTCAGACGTAACAGGAATCTCATTCATCAATGAATTGAAAGAGCAGGAGGACTTTGACGTCTTCCGATATCGCAATTATTACAATGGGGGAGGGGTAGGAATCGCAGACTTCAATAATGACGGTCTGGTCGACATTTACCTGACGTCGAACATGGGCGATAACAAGCTTTACCGCAACAAGGGAAATTGGAAGTTCGAAGACATCACTACATCGGCAGGAGTTAAGGGGCAAAAAGTATGGTCGACAGGAGTGAGTATTGCCGATGTAAACGGAGATGGTTTGCTGGACATATACGTCTGCAACGCCGGCGACGTTAAAGGGGGCAAGCGTGAGAATGAACTTTTCATTAACAACGGAAATTTCACGTTCACTGATCGCGCCGAAGAATACGGTTTGGCGGACCGTGGCTTCAGTACACACGCAGCATTTTTTGATTTTGACAAAGATGGAGATCTCGATTGCTATGTTTTGAACAACTCTTACAGACCAGTCTCTTCACTTGGTTATAGAAACCTTCGCCAGGAGCGCGATCAGTTCGGCGGCCACAAGTTGTACCTCAACGATGACGGTCACTATAGAGATATCAGCAAAGAAGCAGGTATCTATGGAAGTGTGATTGGCTTTGGCCTGGGAGTGACTGTAGGCGATGTCAACCAGGATCAGTGGCCTGACCTGTATATCTCCAATGACTTTTACGAAAGAGACTACTTATACATTAATAATCAGAAAGGAGGGTTCGACGAGCAGCTGGAGTCCTACATGGGGCATATCAGCATGTTCTCGATGGGTGCAGATCTTGCCGATCTTACAAACGATGGATATCCTGAGATATTCTCCACCGACATGCTGCCGGAAGATGACTACCGCCTAAAAACGCTGGTATCATTTGAAACGTACGATACTTATAAACTGCGTTTGCAGAATGGTTATTATCACCAGTACATGCGCAATATGCTGCAGTTGAACAATGGCAATGGTACGTTTAGTGAAATCGGTTTACTGGCTGGCGTTGCTGCAACTGATTGGAGTTGGGGAGCTTTGATTGCTGATTTCAACAATGACCAATACAAGGAAATATTTGTCAGCAATGGGATTTATAAAGATGTAATCGATCAGGACTTTGTCGAATATCTGGGAAGCAGCGAACAGATCAAGTCAGCGATCCACGGCAAGAAAGTCGATTTTCAGCGTTTCGTTGAAAAGATGCCGTCCACAAAAATCAGCAACTACCTATTTGAAAGGCAGGCTCCGTTAAAGTATAAAAACGTCGCAGCTGATTGGGGGCTGGATGAACCAGGTTTTTCAAATGGCTCGGCTTATGGGGATCTTGACAACGATGGCGACCTGGACCTTATCGTTAATAACGTCAACATGGAAGCCTTTGTCTATCGGAATCAAACCACCGACACCCTACACGCGAATTATTTAGGCTTTACATTTAAAGGAAAAGATAAAAATGTTTTCGGCTTAGGCACAAACGTTCGGGTATATGTCAATGATCAGATTCTTGCCTATGATCACATGCCTATTCGGGGATTTCAGTCGAGCATGGACTATAAAATGATCGTCGGTCTTGGAAAAAATCAACAGGCGGACAGCGTTGTTGTCACATGGCCTGATCAAAGCACCCAATGGCTATACGACGTGAAAGCGAATCAGGTACTGGCAATGTCAATCGACAGTGCAAAAGGAACCGTCCATGCGTCCAAAGGTTTAGTGTCCCTGCTAAAGGAAGTAAAAACAGATAGCATTTATCATCACGAAAATGCTCATAATGATTTTGACAATCATCGGTTACTTTATCATATGCTTTCTACTCAAGGACCCGCATTTGCGAAAAGCGACCTGAATAAAGATGGAATGGATGATTTGTTCATCGGTGGTTCCATTGGTGAGGCTGCCAAGCTGTATATGGCAAAACCAAACCAGCGCTATGAAAAGGTTTCTCGCCCCTTTGATAGTGAAAAATCAACTGAAGACGTTGATGCTGTTTTTTTCGATGCCGATAACGACGGCGACGATGACCTGTATGTTGTAACAGGTGGGCTGGAGACGCCTTTGCAATCCCCCGCGAGTGCGGATCGGTTTTTTTTGAATAAAGGGCTAACCGGTGGAGCGCCCGTTTATGAGAGCGCTCCTGCGCGCATCCCTGCGCTCTATCAAAGTGGTAGTTGTGTGCGCGCCAAAGATTTTGACAACGATGGGGATATTGATTTGTTTGTTGGAACGCGTGTGAATCCATCATATTATGGAACACCTTGTGATCAGTATCTGCTGGTAAATGATGGTAGCGGAAATTTTAAAAATTTAACCGCTACAATGGCCCCGGAATTTGCTAAGCTCGGCATGGTCACCGACGCGGCATGGTTTGATTATGACGCCAATGGGTTTTCAGATCTTTTGGTTGTTGGAGAATGGATGCCTGTTACTGTTTTTTTAAATGACGGAAAGAAACTGGTGAAGAAGACCGATGCGACAGGATCAATTCGAACGGATGGCTGGTGGAACTCTATCAAGCAGGGTGATCTTGATGGTGATGGTGATGTCGATTTCGTTCTCGGCAACCTTGGTCTCAATTCAAAGTTTAAACCCTCTCAGGAGCATCCGGTTTCGTTGCTCGTTAATGACTTTGACCGCAACGGGTCAACTGAGCCAATCTTCGCTTTCGAGCGCAATGGCTCCCTTTATCCCTTTGCATTGCGTCAGGAAATAATAAAACAAATGAGCTCAGTCAAGAAAAAGTTTTTGTTCTACAAGGACTATGCAAACAAATCGCTTCCTGACATTTTTGATGCGGACCTGCTGGAGAAGGCAACGAAACTGTCGTTTTATGAAAGCAGGACGTCCTTGCTCATTAACAATGGTAAGGCAGGACTCGAGCTTAAGCCTTTACCGATAGAAGCGCAGTTTGCTCCGGTTTATGGTACAGAGCTATTTGATATCGACTCAGACGGCGACACTGACATCATCCTCGGCGGCAATTTGTTTTCAGTTAAGCCTGAAATCGGCCGCTATGATGCGTTGGCAGGGATGGCTTTAATAAATCAGGGAAGCAACAATTTTACGGCGATGAGTAGTGGCCAGTCTGGTATTGGAATAAAAGGTGAGGTAAGGCACATTGCCCTTCTTAAAGGTAAAAAGGGTAGTACACTTGCCTTCGTACGCAATAACGATTCAATGGTCTTTTATCAAAGTAAAAAATGAAGGCACATAATCTTGCATTGGCGTCATGTGCGTTCGCCTTCATGCTTTTGTCAGGATGTTCAAAAGACGATAAGCAATTCAGACTTGTGCCGTCATCTGAATCCGGCGTCACGTTTAGCAATATTCTCAAACCCACTGAGGAGTTCAACATTCTAAACTACATGTATTTTTACAATGGCGGTGGTGTTGCCATAGCGGATCTTAATGGCGATACGCTTGCCGATATCTTCTTTACGTCCAACCAGGAAGACAACAGACTTTATCTTAATCGTGGTGACTTAAAGTTTGAAGACATTACAGCAGCTTCGGGAACCGCCGGACTCAACGGCTGGACTACTGGTGTTACCACAGCGGATGTAAACGGGGACGGTAAGCTTGATCTTTATGTAAGCTATGTGGGCGATTACCTTATTTACAAAGGACGCAATCAGCTACTAATCAATCAGGGAAATAATGAGCAGGGTATACCTGTTTTTTCCGATCAGGCAATAGAGTATGGACTGGATCTGGTAGGGTTCTCGACGCAAGCTGCATTTTTCGACTACGACCGTGATGGCGACCTCGATATGTTTTTGCTAAATCATTCGCTACACGAAGAAGGGACGTTTGGCACGCCCGCCATTCGTAAAAAGGTCCACCCGTTAGCCGGTGACAAGCTGCTCCGAAATGATGGTGGTCATTTTATCGAAGTTACTGCGGCTGCAGGCATTTACAGCAGTGTGTTGGGTTATGGCCTTGGTGTTGTAGTAAGCGACGTCAATCTGGATGGTTGGCTCGACATCTACGTAGGCAACGATTTTCATGAAAACGATTATCTCTACATCAACCAGAAAGACGGAACATTCCTTGAATCGCTTGAAAGTGAAATGATGCACACAAGCCGCTTCACAATGGGCGTTGACTTCGGCGATGTCAACAATGACGCTTTTCCAGACCTGGTCGCCATGGACATGCTTCCCGACGATCCTAAAGTTTTAAAGGCATCTGCTGCGGAAGACCCGTATGATATATATACCTACAAGATAAATTTCGGATACAATAACCAGTTTGCGCGAAATATGCTGCAGCTGAACAATCGAAATAACACATTCAGTGATATATCATTGCAAGCTGGGGTTGCCTCGACAGACTGGAGCTGGTCTGCATTGTTATGCGATTTTGACCTGGATGGTTATAAGGATATTATGGTTGCCAATGGCATCCCCCGACGTCCGAATGATCTTGACTATATAAATTTTATCAGCGCGGATTCTATAAAGAATAAATTGGATGGTAAGATCACCCCTGACCAGCTCCGGTACATTGATAAAATGCCAAGCATCAAGATCTCGAACTACCTGTTTAGTAACAACCACGATCTGACATTCACAAACAGATCTTCGGAATGGGGATTCGACAAGCCATCTTATTCCAACGGCGCAGCTTACGGCGACCTTGATAACGATGGCGATGTAGACCTTGTGATTAACAACCTTGAAGAGGAAGCATTCATCTATGAAAACAGGACGCTCGATAAAAAGCGAGGTCCGGATAACAAGCATTATCTACAACTAGCGCTTCACGGCGCAAATGCCAATGTGTTTGGTGTTGGCACTAAAGTTCTTCTATACGACAGCGGGGCCGTTCAGCTGCAGGAATGCATGCCAACACGTGGGTTTCAAAGTGCGGTAGATTATATCGTCACGTTTGCTACCTCAAGTGAACCCGTGGATTCGGTAGTGGTAGTTTGGAATGACGGGCATAGTCAAACACTCACCAATGTTAAGCCAGACCAGCGGCTCACCATGGATGAGAAGGATGCGCAAACAATGTTTAACTATAATGCGCTTCATCCCCAGGATTATCTTTTCAATCAAGCTGACAATATTCAGATTCCCTATCAGCATCGCGAAAATCATTTCGTTGAGTTCACAAGGGAACAGCTTATTCCACACATGATGGCTTATGAGGGACCGGCGGCAGCGGTTGGCGACATTAATAACGACGGTCTGGAAGATATTTTTCTCGGCGGCGGCAAGTGGCAGGAAGGTTTTTTGTTTCTGCAAAATGTGACCGGCACTTTTACACGCTCGCTACAGTCAGAAATTAGTCGCGACAGTATCTATGAAGACATTGATGCCGTATTTTTTGACGCCGACAATGATCAAGACAGCGACCTTCTGGTCGTAAGTGGTGGAAACGAATTTTCCGGGAAGTCAGAGTTTAGAAATCCCCGCTTGTATCTTAACGACGGTCGTGGAACCTTTACGCGATCAGCGCAGCTAAAGAATCTTTTTTTAACAGGGTCATCTGTGGCAGTGAATGATGTCGATCAGGACGGCGATAATGACGTGTTTATCGGTGGCCGATCGATACCGTTCAATTATGGTAAAAGGCCTGATAGCTATCTCTTACTGAATGATGGCAAGGGTAACTTCGTCGATGCTACAAAGAGTGCCGCCCCTGATCTTACTGGATTTGGATTTATCAAAGAGGCGATATGGGCCGATATCGACAACGACAAGGACGATGACCTCGTGATTGCCGCAGAGTGGAGCCCCATAACCATCTTATTGAATGATAAAGGCAAGCTTACGCGAATGCCCTTAGAAAATTCTGGTTTGGAAAAATCTAATGGATGGTGGAACGCCATTGAAGCGTTCGATGCCGACAACGACGGAGATATGGATCTCGTCGCCGGAAATCTTGGATTAAATTCGAAGCTGAAGGCATCCGTTTTAGAGCCGGTAAGAATGTTTGCCGGCGACTTTGACAAGAACGACAGTACCGATCAGGTGCTTACTCATTTTATGAATGGCAAAGAATACCCTTTCCATACGCGGGATGAGATGGTAAAGCAAATGCCTGGTCTGAAAAAGCGTTACTTATCGTATCACAAATTTTCAGAGGCTGCATTCCACGATATTTTTAGTGACGACGATCTTAAGAATACGCAGCAGTCAGTCGCCTATACTTTTGAAAGTTCTTTCATTGAAAACCTGGGAGGTGGAAAGTTCAGAATGCAGTCGCTCCCAGCCATGGCGCAGGTATCTACAGTTAATGCAATATTGACCGGCGATTTTAATAACGATAAGATTCAGGATATCATTATTGCAGGCAATTTTTATCCCGTAAATATCCAGTTGGGCCGATACGATGCCAGCTATGGCTTGCTTTTAACCGGTGATGGTCATCATACATTCACACCAATCCCCGGGGCTGATTCAGGTCTTTTACTGAAGGGGCAGACACGAAAATTGCGAGCGATCAATGTCGGTGGTACCACCTATTACATCGCAGTACGGAACAATGAGCGTGTAGTACCATTCATGCTTTCAAAAGGTGGTGCGCCGGTTCAATAAGGTGGGGTGCGTTGTAATCACAATCGATCGGATCAAAGGAACGGCGCTTTAATTTGCACAATACCCGTGCTATTCGTTCTTCAGCGATGTTGCTAGGTTGACGGTTCGCCGGTGGATTTTCAAACAAAATTTGCAACCCTTTTCTTTTTAACTTGTCTTTAGCCACGAAGTGCTGAATTTGGTTTTGGATCAGGAGGTTTTAAACGTACACGAAGAGCTGATCGCCCGTTGCAAATCCGGTGACCAGAATGCGCACCATAAGCTTTACAAGCTGTATGCTAAAGCTATGTATAATGTTGGCTACCGGATCACCCGGAACGAAGAGGAGGCTCAGGATGTCCTGCAAGAGGCTTTTATCAGTGCGTTTAAGAATCTGGAGCGATATCGGGGCGATTCGACGTTCGGTGCCTGGCTGAAGCGGATTGTGGTGAACAAGGCAATCAACGCTTTGCAGAAGAAAAAGCTTGAGCCAATTCCTGAGCACGATGCCTGGGATGTCGCCGAGGAAGAGGTGTCGACGGAATATAAGGAGGAACTGACCGTTGATCGGGTAAGGCGCAGTATTGAGCAATTGCCTGCTGGATACCGCAGTGTCCTTTCATTATATTTATTGGAAGGATATGACCATCAGGAGATCGCGGAAATAATGGGGTTTACGGAATCAACCTCGAAGTCGCAGCTTAACCGGGCGAAGGGGAAGTTGAGGGAGATTCTAAAGGATGGAAGCTAGCGAGGCCAGTTCCGTCATTGCGAGGAGTTTCTTGAGGCATCGGCCTCAAGGATTGACGACGAAGCAACCCCCTGGCTACAGGGGGGCGGGGGAACTAGGAGTGAGATTTTCGGGCATCCCCGGACCGTTGCTGTTTCGGTTTGTCATAGATCGCAAAGATTAAATAGGGAAGCGCTCCTCCGCAGAGTCTCCCGTTTCGGGGACTCTGCGGAATAGAAGTGAGATATTAATTAAAGTAAGAAAGATATGAAGGATCCACTTGAAGATTTTGTTCGAAGGAACCGTGCTGGATTTGACGACAAGGAAGCGCCAGCTTCCGCCTGGAAGAACATTGAAAAGTCGATGGGTTTCAACCAGCGAAGCTTATGGAATTCTCTCGCACTGTGGCGTGCGGCAGCGATTATTTTTATGGCAGTTAGCGGCTATTTGTTGTTATCAGGAACACAAACCAAACTTGCAAATTTTGCGGCATCCGATATAGCGTCGAATGAATTCAAGGATACCGAAGAATTTTATTTTAAACAGATATCTGACAAAGTGGCGATGATTGGCGAGTTTCAACGCAATGAAGGACTGAATGGATTCACGCACGATTTTCAGCAGCTTGATGCCATGTATTTGGTATTGAAGGAAGAGATGAAATCAAGTCCTAGTGAGAAGGTTAAAGATGCGCTTGTACTTAACTTACTGATAAGAGTTGATTTGCTCAACCAGCAGTTGCACCATCTTGAGAAGGCGCAGGGGGTTGACAAGAAGAAAGCCGCGGACCGGTCGGTATAAAGATCTAAGGGGCTTTGCGGAATCAACCACTATTCACATTATTTCTTATCGGCGAAAACCTTTCCGGGCGCAATACCGGGTGAGGTCAAAGGGGTACCGCACCGCATGCTCCAACACGTTAAACACATATGAATTGAAATTTCTGATTATTATCGCCGCATTTCTATTCGGCTGCAAAATTCAATCTGAATTGCCAATTGATAATGAAATAATTCTAATAAATGCCGGCCTGGCGGGAAGGAACGAAATTTCAATAGCATTAGATCGAATCGCTGCGTGCCGGACAAAGGTGGTGGGAATCAATTTAGTATTCCCTAGTCGTCAAGAGCCCTTGGCAGATATCCGCTTAGCTAAATCTATAAAAAATGCAGGGAACGTTGTGTTGGTCTCATTATTAAAAGATGACAAGATTATTTCATCAGACTCGTTATTCACTTCATCAGCTTTAGCACAAGGACTAATAAATTACGGCTTTGCCGAAGACGGGTCGATAAGCGCCCAAATGTTATACACATCGATCGGTGATGATCTGATCTGGAGTTTTCCAACAACTTTGGCAAGTTACTTCGATATCAATCGCTCAGACGAGATCATGAGAGCTGCGCAAGGCAATCAATTCTACAAAATCGACTATAAATATAATTTCCGCGTAGTTGATATAGGTGAAGAATTTAATTGTGCGTTGATGTCTGACAAAATTGTGATTATCGGATACCTTGGTCCGGGCAATGAAGATTTGTATTTAACCAGCTCAGGTCAACAGCGATACAGCACTTGGATACTTGGAAATTGTCTCAAAAGTATCCAGGAGGGTCACTTTGAAAAACGAAATTGATAAACAAAGTGAAAATGCTCCTAAAGTTCAGCGTATCACAAGGCGTTTCATAAGAGATGATTAAACAAAATTCTTATGTATCGTGCTTTTTTTGAAATGATTGGAGTTTACGGATTGTGGGCTCTTTCAGGGTTCAACCGAAAATATGCGGATCGTCTCCGCAAAGTACCGAACTATAAGAATGCAAGATTTGGAGTGATATTTTTTTGGTAATTATCCTTTTAAAATTATTACTAGTGAGGGTATTACAAAGTGAATGACTATAAACCCAACGGTTGATTCAAAGGCGCGAATGGGGTGTCAATAGTTTTATCAGGTCAAAATAGGCACATCGCTTCCCGTTGACCAAGTAATACCCATATCGTCGAGGCATGCCATTTAACGTAACTTTCCCCACATCCCGCCAAACCATTTTACGCGTATATAGGTTAGGTAAATAAACAAAGTATGGCACGGCTAATCCTTTTCTCACTCTGGTTCTGCTTTTCGTGCGGGGACAGTGCAATCAGTCAGGAAAATAAAAAGAGTTCTAAGGTTATGACAGATCAGGTAATGAGCGAGGGCCAGCAAGTGGCGACATTTGGAAATGGATGTTTCTGGTGCACGGAAGCCATCTTTCAGAATGTTGAGGGCGTTGTAAAGGTTGAATCAGGTTATTCCGGTGGTAAGGTAAAAGATCCCACCTATAAGGAAGTGTGCAGTGGCCTCACGGGTCATGCTGAAGTCTTACAGATCATCTACGATCCGAAAAAGATTACGTTTGAAGAGCTGCTGGAAGTTTTCTGGGAAACACACGACCCCACAACTTTGAACAGACAGGGCAACGATGAGGGCACGCAGTACAGGTCTGTTGTGTTTTACCACAACGATGAACAGAAACAACTGGCAGAAACTTATAAAAAGAAGCTTGATGCATCAGGCGCGTTTGAGGGTCCAATCGTGACGGAAATCACGCCCGCAGCAAAATTTTATAAGGCCGAAGACTACCATCAGAATTACTATAATTTGAACGGAAACGCTCCGTACTGTTCATTTATTATACGACCCAAGCTGGAAAAATTCAAAAAAGTTTTCGCCGAAAAGTTGAAAAAATAGTCACTTTTTTACCTGTCCGTGAAACCTAGAAGGAAGGTCCCCGTTAGATTAAAGTGAGCAGAGTAATTTCTTCTCATAGGTTTAGGTTTAGGTAAACAAAAAGGCCCAGAGACGCTGGGCCTTTTTGCGTTTATGGTAATTGATCCCGTTAAACGGGGAGGGGTCGAAGACTTGCGCCAGCAACCCAGCCCGCGCTTTCGCAACGACCGCACGACAACCGGAACCTAATAGTTCTGGTAAAAACTTTTAATGGAAGGAATAAGCTGATTGTATATCGGCTTTGTGAATTCAAGGAACAGATCCTGAGGGTTTGGCGGCTGTTGCTCACGAAGCTTGCATAACCTCAGCTGTTGATCGTTAAGCGCGCGCTCATCGCCGTTGTAACGGGCCCATTGAGTTACCCACACGTATTCACCATTAAACTTACGGTGCGCGAGTATCCCATTTGTTTTAGCATCCACCACAATCATGCTTAACAAGCCATTGCTCGAAAGCTCTTTGCGATATGTCGTGAGCTTAGCCTTGACGGTATTGTACACCGGCACGCTTTTTCCGTTCACTTTAGCGTCGCCAACTTTCACGCTGTCCTTACTAAACGTTTCCTCCTTCTCACGCATAGCGGAATTGCCAACGTTAAAATCATCGAATTGAATCCTTACGATCTGATCAGCGTCAGGCAGACTAATAATCTTCGCCTCCTGAGGAGTATAAAATTTTATGAATGTTCCTTCAGTATACGTCGACCTCAGATAACCTTCTACCTGGTCCTGAAAGAAACCACCACTAAGATTATAGCGTGGTGGCACGGGGATCTGCTCCACAATGACTTTTAATGTTGCTACGTCTTTTGCTTTGTCAAGATACTCGACAACATCTTTGTAGCCCGGAACAAAAGTCTGCGCATCCCTGAAATTAAAGTAAGCCCGTTTTGCCTCGTTTCTATCACCCTTCATCAATGCATCTATTCCAGCATTGTAACTTTCATCAGCCGCCTTTTCTTTTAACGGGCCGATTTCAGAATAATAATTTTTTGGATTTGGTACTGCCGCCTTGCAGCCCGGACATTGCCTGAGCATTTCATAAAGCGAATTGATGCGATCATAAGATTCGATCGCATTTTTCCATTTGAACGGAGTGTTCGACGCAATCTGGTTCGCAGCTTCACTTTCATAATATTCCACTGCAAGTGGGTATGCATTTCGAAGTGCCTCTTGTGATTTGCTGTGGTCCGGATTCTGACGCAGTCGTGAAACAGATTTGATAACGGCTTCGTAGTAATCACCGCGCTCATAAGCCTTTTTCCCGGAGCTGCAGGCAAACATCACCGATGCCAAAAAAGCAATCACTAACCGTGCTGATTTCATAATACGTTGTTGATATTCAAAAAATGGGGTCAATCAAAAAAACAACGCTGCAAGATAGGCTACGGCGAGAAAAAATACTTGTGAATATTGGCAAATTCAGTACATGGCGGGGAAGCTGCAAGCCTCAACCTGCAAGCCTTTACATGCGGCTTATAGGAACGGCTGCCGGATCGTCGTGATCGTCGACAAAACGAACACAGAAGGCGGCAATAAACAAAAACACACCCGCCATGACTAAACTGTAAATTGGCTGAGATGCGAAGGCGTACTTTACGATGGGTCCGCCGATCACGCCGTTCACAAGCTGTGGAAGCGTAATGAAGAAATTAAAAACCCCCATGTAGATACCCATCTTCCTGACGGGAATAGCACCAGCGAGAATCGCATACGGCATTGCAAGAATAGCCGCCCACGCAATCCCGATGCCTATCATCGAAAAAATCAGAATCATCGGATCATGAATAAAATAAATCGAAATGAGCCCAACGCCGCCGGCAGCCAACGAGAGGGAATGCGTTAACTTTCTACCCAGGTAATGTGCAACGGATGGCAGGAGCAAGGCATATACAGCAGACACACCGTTGTAAATACCAAAAAGACCGCTAACCCAATTGCTCGCATCTTGATATGCTTCGGAAGATGCGTCCTTAAGTGAAAGTCCATATACGTGCGTTGCAATAGCTGGCGTAGAGTACACCCACATGGAGAACAGCGCAAACCAGGAAAAAAATTGAACCAGGCCGAGTTGTTTCATCGTCTTCGGCATTGCTGCGAAGTCGCTTAAAATTTGTCTCAGTCCTTTTTTTTCCGCTACTCCCTCCGTCACCTTTTCATATTCGTCCTGTGGAAACTCTTTCGTTGTTATCACCGTCCATAGTATTGCGGCAAGGAAGACAACTGCGCCAACATAGAATGAAAGCGTAACGCTTTGTGGTACCACCCCAGGCGTTGATACATTCTGGACGTGAAAGAACTCTGCGAATAGAAATGGAAGCCACGATCCGATCACAGCGCCCAGCCCAATGAGAAATGTTTGAACGGAGAAGCCCAGTGTACGCTGGTCGGAGGGGAGAAGGTCGGCAACCAATGCGCGGAAGGGTTCCATCGCAACATTGAACGATGCATCCATGATCATCAGTATTCCTGCTCCAGCGTACAACGGAGGTAACAGATTAACCAGGATGTCGGCGTTGGGCATGAAGATCAATGCTGCGGCTGCTATCAAAGCACCCGTAAGGAAGTAAGGCCTTCGTCTCCCCAGTGATGTCCATGTGTGATCACTGTAATAGCCGATCAACGGCTGGACGATCATACCTGTAAGCGGCGCAGCAAGCCAAAACCAGGAGAGGTGTTCCACATCTGCGCCAAAGATTCCAAGTATTCGCGATGCATTTCCGTTCTGGAGGGCAAAACCAAATTGTATCCCAAGAAATCCGACACTCATATTCCAGATCTGCGACCTGGTCATCCGTGGTTTTTGAGTAAGCTCAGGCGTGCTCATGAGAGGCGTGGAAGAAGAGTTTTACGAAGCTGTATAAAACGATTGAGATGAGCAAATTTTGAAAAGCTTCAAGCTCAAGCTATTCTACTGCCAATTCAATACGATCTCTTCTCCACTATACTCCATCTCAAACGACATCACGTTCTCTGTCGGCGCCGGCTCGGGGTCGTAGAAAGGGTCGAACTTGGCGAGCCCAGCGAAGTAGCTGTTCACATCTTTTTTCAGCGTTACTTTTGCCCCGTTCACATCTAAATACTCAACGTTAAAATCAAGACCGTGAAAGATAACCATGAGCTTTGTAATGGTGGTCTGATAAGTCCCTTCAACAGGGCCCAACGTCACGCGCTTATGAAACAATGACTGCGTAATCATCCTTCTGGCAAACTGACCCTTCTGATATTCAAACGTAGCGCCATCATCATCATAGTAAAGGAACGACGCGTCGTGACCGGTATATACTTGCAGAATTAACAGCACCTGCTTCTCGGTTGTGTTGGAAACGATCGGCTGCATCGGAATCAGCGCACCGGCTTTAACGAAGACTGGCAGCTTTCTCAATGGACAGTCAATGATGTGCTCTGCGTTTCCATTATAGCGCTTACCGTCGTACAAATAATACCACTCGCCTTCCGGCAGATAAACCCGCACGAATTCTTTGTCACTTTCGACAGGTGCTACCAGGAAGTAAGGACCAAACAGGTATTGATTTTGGAACTGGCCGTCATAGACCTTGTGATTATGGGTATAGTCAACGGCAAGAGAGCGCTGTAGTGGCAAACCGGTTTCACTTGCATCGTAGAATAATGAATAGATATATGGAAGAAGCTGATATCTGAATTTGATGTAATTTCTCGAGATCTGTTCGACCTCCTCACCATAGGACCATGGTTCGGAATCGCGCGTGTTAATCATTGAATGACCTCGGAAAAACGGCGCGAATGCACCGATTGATAGCCATCGCGCGAATAGTTTTGAGCTCGCCTCACCCACAAAGCCTCCGATGTCGTAACCTGCAAACGCAACACCGCTCATACCCATACACGATACCATGCGTACTCCCAGCATCATATGCTCGTCGTATGCAACGTTGTCGCCCGTCCAGACTGCTGCGTAGCGCTGCACACCCGCATAGCCCGACCGTGTCAGGTTGAAAGGACGCTTTCCTTTAAGCAGCGCCTTTGTCCCTTCGTAAGTGCTCCTGGCCATCTGATAACCGTAAATATTTCTTCCGCGCCTCATCGACGACTGGTGTCCTTCGAAGCTCAACTCAATGTTCTCTGGAAGCATTTGGCCCCAGGTAGCAATTTCATTCATATCATTCCAAAAGCCTTCAACGCCAAGGCTAATGGTCTCTTCGAATTGATCCTGCCACCACTGACGGGTCTTTGGATTGGTAAAGTCCGGAAAGTGACACCAGCCTGGCCACACCTGTCCCGAATAGGGGGTGCCATCAGGATACTTGATAAAAACATCGTCTTTCAGACCATCTTCATATGCCTTATATCCTGCCTCGACTTTTATTCCGGGATCACACATGATGACGATCTGAAAACCCATGAGCTTAAGCTGATCCATTAAACGGCGCGGATCGGGAAAATCCTTCTTGTCCCAGGTAAAGATCTTGTATTCATCCATGTAGTGGATGTCCATCACGATCACGTCGGCTGGAATGTCTTTATCGCGGAATGTTCTGGCGAGCGTCAATACTTCTTTGTCCGGGTAGTAGCTGTACCTACACTGCTGGTAGCCGATACTCCACTTCGGCGGCATTTCCATTCTGCCAGTGAGGTGCGTGTAGTGCTTAATAATTCCCGTAACCGAGGTGTCGTAGATGAAATAATAATTCATTTCACCTGCATCAGCCGCAAAACTGGAGAAACGGTTATTGGAAGCACCAAAATTAAAAAACGACTTATGCGTATTGTCGAAGAATATACCGTATGCCAGGTGATGGTGAATACCCATGTAAAACGGGATGGAGCTATACAGCGGATCCGCGCCTGGGCTATACGCAAAGCTGTCGGTGTTCCAATTCTGATAGCCACCGCCACGCCGATCAAGCGGGCCGGTTTTTTCACCCAATCCCACAAACCGTTCGCCTTCCTGCAGCTTTTTATAAGTTGTTACTTGTTCACCATTCCAGCTTGTTCCAAAGGCAGCATCGTCCTCATTAATAATGCGATGATCGGGCGTCAGAAAAGTGAATCTGACCGGAGCTTTCGTGATCTGTATAATAACCTCCCTTGTTTTTATTGCAAGGTGATGTTCATTCTCCGTTACGGAAAAGACTGCAGGTTGCGGCAATGCAACCACTGCATAGGAGAAGTCTTCAAATACATCATCTTTAGTGATGACAACGCGAACCACGTTATCATTATATAGAATCACCTTAAACTTACCATGGTCGGTTACTCCTTGAATCCCGTCAACGATAGTTGTCCAATTCGTTAACGTGCCAAGGCTATGGCTGAGCGAACTATTTAGCGACATTGTTATTCAGTGCTTTAGCAATTGCCGATTTAGCGATTGGTCATGCGACAAACGATGGGAATCAACCACTAAACACCTAACCACTAAATCACAAAATTATTTCCCTTTTCCCGACTTAAGCGAAGAGTCGCGCACGACAAGTTTTGTCTTCAGGATTTTTGTTTCAGGAGTAGGATCCTCATTGTCTTTAGACTTGAATTCGATCTGCCGGATGAGAAGTCTTGCAGCTTCCTGACCCATTTCGAAGCCAGGCTGATCTACGGAAGTCAGTGGTGGTTCGAGAAGCCCGCTAAAGAACCAGTTACTGAAACCAACGACTGCTACGTCCTTGGGAATTTTTAAACCGGCTTCCTTGATTGCCTGCATGGCACCCATTGCAGCAGGATCATTTGTAGCGAATATTGCGTCCGGAGGGGTATCCAATTTCAGCAGTTGTTCAGTTGCAGATTTGCCTTCTTCGATAGATCCCTGGGGACAAGAAATTATTAATTCTTTGATGACGGGGATATTGCTTTCCGTCAAAGCCTGGACGTATCCTTCCAGTCGTTGTTTGGTAATGCCGAGGTTTGGCGGACCTTCCAAATGCGCAATGCGCCTACAGCCCTGATCGATCAAATGTTGTGTTGCTTCCTTGGCACCGCTAAGGTCGTCAACGATGACCATGCTGGAATTAGCGTTTTCATAAACGCGATCAAAAAACACCATTGGAACTCCTTTGGCAAGAATTCCTTCGATGTGCTCAAAATTACTGGTCTCGCGAGATAAAGAGATGAGCATGCCATCGACGCGGCTATTGAAGAGTGCCTTGATATTGGTTTTTTCGCGCACCAGCGATTCATTTGACTGCGTGATGATGACGTTATAACCCGCGCTATAGGCGACATCCTCAATTCCACTAATAACTGTCGAAAAAAAGAAGTGCACCAATTCCGGAATGATGATGCCGAGCGTGTTTGTTTTGCTTTGTCGCAAGCTAAGGGCGACAATGTTTGGCTGGTAATTAAGTTTTTCCGCCAACTCATTCACTGCCTTTTTGGTCTGTGGACTAATGTCTGGATGGTCCTTCAAGGCACGAGAAACAGTCGATGGGGAAATGCCCAGCTCGCGGGCTATATCCTTTATAGTTACTTGATTGTACTTCATATCTGCAAGATTAAAAACTCTTGCGGGATCACCGCAATCAGTTGCAGAAATATTTTTTTATCCGCAATCGATTGTTTTGGCTCAAATCATCACTTTTCACGGCGACACCTCAAAAGAAGGAAATTAACTTGCACAAGCACTTGAAGAGGCGATATTTTGCAATGGTTTGCATTACTTGTTGCGACATATACCTCGTGTTTGGGAGCGTCGTGCCAGCCAAAGATTAAGTTGAAATTTACTCCTCGAAAATCAAAATAAGTGAATCATCAAATGAGAAAAGCCACGCTCGCTTGTATTCTACTCCTCACCGCCTGTTCAACAGAACAGGGAGATTGGAAAACCAAAGCTCACAATCCTGAATTCCTTCATCGCTCCGTCAAGGCAATCACCAACATCATTGTTCATGACATCCTTTCCCCACCCGTGGCGTCGAGAATATACACCTATATTAGTGTTGCAGGGTATGAGGCTGCTAGGCAGCACGATAAAAAATTCGTTTCACTTGCCGGTCAGATGAATGAACTCGAAGCATTCCCTCAGCCGACTGCAAATGCGGAATATTGTTTTACGCTCGCTTCCGTTCAGGCTACGCTGAAGGTCGGGCGCGCTTTGATATTCTCTGAGGACAAGCTTGATGCCTTCTACAAAAAGGTGATGGATGAATTAAAAGATACGGGTATCCCTGACGATGTTTTCGAGCGCTCCCTGGATTACGGCACACAAATCGCCGATCACGTTATTGCATGGTCAGGAAAAGATAACTACAAGCAAAGCCGTTCATTTGCCAAGTATTCAATACTCGATGATCCCGCGACCTGGAAGCCAACACCGCCCGCCTACATGGACGCCGTTGAGCCTCATTGGAATAAAATCCGGCCATTTGCGATAGATTCTGCGGCCCAGTTCCGGCCCAAGCCGGGGACTCCATTTTCGCTAGCCAAGGATAGCCAGTTCTATAAGGACGCACAGGAAGTGTATGATATGGGCACCAGTTTAACAGAGGAGCAACGTGAAATCGCATCCTTTTGGGACTGCAATCCTTTTGTATTGAATGTGAAAGGCCACGTCATGTTCGCGACCAAGAAGATTTCACCTGGTGGTCACTGGATGAATATTACCCATGTGGCATGTGCAGCGAAGAAAGCCGACATCGCACAGTCAGCGGAAGCGTACGTCCGTGTTGCAATCTCACTCGTTGATGGTTTTATTTCCTGCTGGGATGAAAAATACAGGAGTCGATTGATTCGCCCTGAAACGTATATTAATCAACACGTGGACGAAAATTGGGTTCCATTGCTTCAGACTCCTCCCTTCCCAGAATATACCAGTGGTCACAGTGTCATATCTGGAGCTGCCTCTGTCGCCCTCACCAAGATCTTCGGTGACAATTTCGCGTATGTGGATTCCACAGAGATCGAATTTGGTTTGACAGTTCGAAACTTCAAATCATTTAATCATGCAGCGGACGAGGCTGCCATAAGCCGTTTTTATGGTGGAATTCATTACCGTCCCGCGTGTGAGAACGGACTGTTGCAAGGGCGGTCCGTGGGCGAATTCATCGCGACTAAATTAAAGACACGGGCGGATTCAAATTAGGCCCACCTCACATGGCGAAGACAATTGATTTACGCGGTTGCTGGATCAATCTTGCCAAGAATATTGTTTGAGGCGATAAACAATCGATTACGCTTTCGCTATATTGTTGGCCACGCAACCCCCGCCATATGAGTCCATACGCAGCTGAGTTCTTTGGTACAATGATCATGATCCTCCTGGGTGAGGGGGTCGTCGCTGGTGTTGTATTGAAGGGTACAAAAGCTGAAAATGCAGGATGGCTCACCATCGTCATTGCATGGGGTATGGCCGTTACGTTGGCAATCTATGCTGTCGGACGGATTAGCGGAGCCCACCTCAATCCAGCAATCACCATCGCGCTCTATTTCACTGGCGATTTCCCAGGCCATCAGGTTCCCGGTTATATTCTCGCGCAGTTTGCAGGCGCCTTTGCAGGAGCCACTTTGGTTTGGATTCACTACGGTCCGCATTGGAAGTTGACAGAAGATCCGGCAAGAAAGTTGGCTGTCTTTTGTACGGCGCCAGCAGTGCGTTCAATGGGCTCAAACCTGATTGGTGAAATCATCGCCACGGCGATATTGGTTTTGGGAATCCTGTTTATCGGTGAAAATAAATTTACGGAGGGCCTTAACCCGATGGTAGTTGGTGGTCTCATTATTTCAATTGGGCTTGGACTCGGAGGTACCACCGGATTCGCTATCAATCCCGCGCGGGATCTCGCGCCACGCATCGCTCATTTTATTCTACCTATCCATGGGAAAGGTTCTTCTGATTGGTCATACAGCTGGGTACCAGTAGTCGGTCCGTTGCTTGGAGGTCTGCTGGGGGCTTGGTGCTTCAAGGCTTTGTTCTCATAGCGGATCGCATGCCAGGTTAAATACCAGGCCAACGGAATTTATCTATGATATAAAACAAATTATGAGGCCGATATGAAATACATTATTGCGCTTGATCAGGGAACCACCAGCTCGCGTGCCGTGCTCTTTAATGAAGCTGGAGAAATTACGGGCATCGTTCAGCAGGAGTTCAGGCAGATATTTCCACAATCCGGCTGGGTGGAACATGATCCAATGGAAATATTATCAAGCCAGTTGGGTGTTCTTGAAAGACTGATACAGGAAAAAAACGTAAAGATTTCTTCGATCGCTGCACTTGGAATCACCAATCAACGCGAGACCACGGTGGTTTGGGATCGGCAAACTGGCCAGCCAATATATAACGCCATCGTTTGGCAGGATAAACGCACGGCCTACATATGCGAAGACCTTAAAGCGCGGGGATTTGAAGACCACGTAAAACAAAATACAGGTCTGGTGATAGACTCATATTTTTCAGCCACGAAAGTGAAATGGATTCTCGACACTGTGCCTGGTGCAAGAACCAGAGCGGAAAAAGGTGAGCTGGCAATGGGAACTATTGATACGTGGTTGATATGGAACCTTACCAACAGACGTTCACACGTTACAGATTATACTAATGCTTCCCGGACCATGCTGTATGATATTCGTCTGCTGCAATGGGACAAGAAATTATTAGAGGCCCTGGACATACCTGAAAATATGCTTCCGGAAGTTAAACCATCGGCAGCGTCATTCGGTGAGTGGGAGGTTGACGGCGTTAGTATTCCAATCGCGGGTGTGGCTGGTGATCAGCAGGCAGCACTGTTTGGACAAGCATGCTTTGAACCTGGCATGGCGAAGAACACCTATGGCACGGGTTGCTTTATGCTGATGAACACCGGAACCAAAATTCAGCAATCGCGGAATGGGTTGATCACGACAATCGCGTGGGGTATCGATGGAAAAGTTGAGTATGCTTTGGAAGGCAGCGTTTTTATTGCTGGAGCAGCAGTTCAATGGTTAAGGGACAGCATGCGAATGATAGACCATTCAAAGGACTCGGAATATTTTGCCACCAAGGCGCTTGGTTCAAATGAAGTGTACGTGGTTCCAGCCTTTGCTGGTCTCGGTGCGCCTTACTGGGACATGTATGCTCGCGGAGCAATTTTTGGTCTCACAAGAGATACCGGAAAAGATCATATTATAAAAGCAACCCTTGAGTCTCTGGCTTACCAAACGAAGGATATCCTGAATGCGATGGAAGAAGATGCAGGGTTGCGCCTCGCAATGCTGAAGGTGGACGGTGGCGCAAGTGCCAATAATATTTTAATGCAATTTCAATCTGATATCCTTGGAACGGAAGTAGAACGACCGGAAGTTATTGAATCGACCGCCCTCGGAGCCGCTTACCTTGCGGGCATGCATATCGGGATGTGGAAAAAAAACGATATTCTGCAAAATAGAAAGATTCAAAAGCGATTTTCGCCGAACATGGATGACGAGGTTCGTAAGAAGTTATATTCGGGTTGGAAGAAGGCCGTCGAAAGAACTATGGGATGGATAGAATAGTTAACAAGATGACAAATGCTCACAATTTGAAAAAATCTGACGCTTGACAGCATTCTCTTGTAATCATCGCCCTGATATTTTACAAAAGCTCACGACTGAGCATTTCGATCTGCTTATAATAGGCGGTGGGATCACTGGCGCCGGAATCGCTTTAGATGCCGCGTCAAGAGGATTAAAAACGGCCCTCATTGAAAAACGCGACTTTGCTTTTGGAACCAGCAGCCGCTCTACAAAACTTATACACGGTGGACTTCGCTACCTGAAGCAACTCGAGTTTGGGTTGGTGAAAGAGGTCGGGAGTGAACGCGCAGTTGTTCACAGGCTTGCTCCACACCTTGTCGTGCCGGAAAAAATGCTTTTACCGCTTTCGGATAAAAAAGGACTTGGTTATTGGTTAACGTCTGCTGGACTAAAAATTTATGACTGGCTGGCTGGCGTGGCTCCCGAAGATCAACGAAGAATGCTCTCGAAAGTTCAAACGCTTAAGTATGAGCCGATGTTACGCTCGGAAGACGTGAAAGGCGGAGCGATCTATGCCGAATACAGAACCGACGACGCACGCCTTACCATTGAAATCGTTAAAGAGGCATTTCACCAGGGTGCCACGATCCTCAGTTATGCATGCGCTGTAGATTTCGTTTATGATGGAGGTAACGTTAGTGGTGTCCAGGTCGAGGAGTCGTATACGAAAGAAAAATTTATTGTGAACGCGTCGGTGGTGGTGAGCGCCGCCGGCCCATGGGTCGATGAGCTACGGGTCATTAATAAATCAAAGACCGGCAAGCGACTTCATCTCACGAAAGGCGTGCACATCGTTGTTGCTCACCAGCGATTGCCGGTGAAGCAGGCAATTTACTTTGACGTCGACGATGGACGGATGATCTTTGCGATCCCTCGTGGTCAGATAACCTATATCGGGACGACCGATACTAACTACGAAGGAGATAAAGACCACGTATGGGCTACGTTGCAAGATGCCCAGTACCTCGTCAATGCCGTTAACGCGACCTTTCCTGATGCGCGATTAACCATCGAAGACATTGAGTCAAGTTGGGCTGGCCTACGTCCCCTGATCCACGAAGAAGGAAAATCCGCTTCGGAACTTTCGCGCAAAGATGAAATATTCGAATCACCGACAGCATTGATTTCGATCGCTGGAGGAAAATTAACCGGGTATCGGAAAATGGCCGAGCGGGTAGTTGATCTTGTTATCAAAAAGCATTTTAGTGATAAACACTTTAAAGCTTGTAAAACAGCTCAGATAAGGTTTGGGGGCCACCACTTTGGCACTACAAAAGACGTAAGAAAATTCAAGGAGAGTCTGTATCCGAGAGCAGGGGCGTTGGGTTTTCAGGACAGTGTTACAAATTATCTCGTCGAAAATTACGGCATGGAAGCTGAGCATATAATTGCCCAGGCAGACGCTGATCTTTCTTCCCTTGAAAATGCTCTTCGATTAATCCGTAGCGAGCTTTCCCATTGCATTGACAAAGAAATGGTCTGTACGCTGTGTGATTTTTTCATAAGGCGGACAGGAATGATATACTTTGATATTTACCGCGTCATTAAATGGAAGAAAATTGTTTCTGAAATTTTTCAGGAGCGATTTAGATGGAGCGCTCAAAGAATGAAAATGGAGCAAGAGGAACTTGACACAGCACTTCTAAAGGTCAGAAATTTTCATTGAATGGGAGGCGCCAAGGTGTTCACATTAAATTCGCGCGACGCGGGTAAATAATCGGGCCAGTCTGTTAAATTACGCCTGGAAACGTTTGATTTTAAAGATTAATGAATAACAAAAGCGGCTTCAAGCCCGGAAATCTGTGGGGCATTGATCTCGGGGGAACGAAGATCGAAGGCCTTATCCTGGCCTCGGCGGAAGATCCACAGGTATTATTTCGTGACCGGGTTCCCACTGAGGCAGACAAGGGCTATCAAAGTATTCTGTCTCAAGTTAAAAAGCTGGTGAAGATGATGTCAGAGGCGGCGGCCTATACGCCAAATCGCATTGGGTTTGCTACCCCTGGCATACTTGATCCGAAATTGGGTGTGATGAAAAATTGCAATACAGTGGCGATGAATGGCAAGCCGATGAAGGCCGACCTTCAAAACCAACTCGGCATTGGGATAGAGATTGCGAATGACGCTGATTGTTTTGCCCTCGCCGAGGCGCAATTTGGTGTTGTGAAGCAGCAATTTCCGGGTGCACGCATAGTATTTGGCGTCATACTGGGCACTGGCGTTGGGGGTGGTATTGTCGTTGATAATAAAGCAATTATAGGATTGCAGGGAATAGCGGGCGAGTGGGGGCACAATTACCTCGATGAATCCGGGGGACCTTGTTACTGCGGCAAATCGGGGTGCGTGGAAAAGGTTATATCGGGACCTGCCCTAGAACAATATTATTTGAAAGAATCGGGCAATAAGAAAACCCTGAAAGAAATCGTATCACTTTCTGAATCTGGTGCTGATCCTTTCGCAGCAAAAACAATGGCAAGACTGGTTGATTTTTTCGGAAAGGCCCTTAGCGTCGTGATCAATATCCTGGATCCCGACGTTGTTGTGATTGGTGGTGGAGTTGGAAATGTCGACCTTATATACACTACCGGAATGGATTCGCTTCGTAAAAATGTTTTTAACAACCGTCTGGACACGCCTGTAGTCCGGCCGTTGCTGGGTGACAGCGCGGGTGTTTATGGCGCTGCGTTTTTGGTAAATTGAGATTGTGGAGATTAGTGACGAGTAGAAAATGTAAATGATGCATCGATGAAACAAATAGCAGTGATAGGACCCATACCAAGGGATCATATTGTCACCCATCAGGGAGATTTGATTCAAAAGTGGGGATGTGTGACCCATCCGGTTGTTGCGCTTTCTGTTCTCGCTGGGAAGGAGATAGAGGTTATCCCGGTAAGTCATTTGCGTAACGTTGACGTTGACAATGTCAAAGAAGTTTTCCGAGGATACGACGGTATAAACCTGAAGCACATGTCGTGTAAGAACGATCAGGGCGACATCATCAGCTTAAAGTTTGTCGACATGAATAATCGCATCGAAAGGCAGACGGGATTCATGGATCCGATCATGCCATCCGACGTAAAAAATCTGTTGAATTGCAAAGTGTTCGTGTTTATACCCATCAGTGATTATGAAATTTCACTGGATACTCTGAAGTTTCTAAAGAAGAACAGCAAAGGCATCATCATCTTTGATGCACACGGCCCTACCACTGCGTGCCTTTTCACTGGCGAGCGACAGCGTAAATTTTGGATCGACCGTGATCAGTGGTTGCCATATATCGATGTTCTAAAGATGAATCTTGAAGAAGCGCATGCCTGCTGGTTCAAGAAAGAATATGAAACGCGCGATTACTATGTTGAAGCGGAAAACGTTGACCGAGATACGCTGCGTGAATTCGCGGTGCACTGTCTTAACATCGGAGTGAAATGCGTCTACATCACTGTTGACTCGCGCGGGTGCCTGACCTATTTTAAATCGAAAGGAAAGCTTGTAGAGGAAATGGTACCGGCCGTGAAAGTAGATAACGTTGTGGATACAACGGGCTGTGGTGACTCATTTGCGGGAGGTGTGGGTTTCGGTCTGCTTCAGAAACCCTATGACTATATCGGCGCCGCACGTTATGGGAATACTCTTGGGGCCTTACGCACCCAGGGTAAGACATTTGCGGTATTCAAATCATTAGAGGAAACAAATCGGATCATTAACGAAACTTATTCACTGAGATAAGGCTTTTTTGATTCCTTCGCTTATTAAAAAAAACTCCAGCTTTGATAAAGGCATGTATCTTCGACCTCGATGGTGTGATTGTCGACACCGCGCAGTATCACTATCTGGCCTGGAATCGGTTAGCAAAAGAAATTGGCATTCCTTTCACGGAAACGGACAATGAACGCTTGAAAGGCGTGAGCCGCATGCAATCCCTCGACATCATTCTTGAACTGGGCGGCGTTACACTTAGTAAGGTGAAAAAAGAGCGCCTGGCAACAGAAAAAAATACTTGGTTCGTTGACTACATCAATCGTATGGCACCGGATGAAATTTTCCCGGGCATCAAGACATTGCTTGAACGGCTTCGAAAAATGGGAATGAAGGTGGCGCTGGCGTCAAGCAGCAAAAATGCGAATAGGGTGGTACAACTGCTCAACATCAAAAATAGCTTCGACGTCATTGTCGACGGCACGATGGTTGTGAATTCGAAACCCGATCCGGAAATTTTTTTATTGGCTGCATCAAAACTCCGGATCTCTCCCGAACATTGTCTTGTGTTTGAAGATGCCGAGGCCGGCGTGGAGGCAGCATTGGCAGCCGGCATGAGGTGTATTGGCATAGGGTCACCGTTGCAATTAGGTAAGGCCAACAAGGTGATCGCCAAAGCGGCGGAATTCCCAATTGATTTTCTACAACAACTTTAAATAAACGTGTTAAAGGTTTAGACACATGAAAGAATATCTTAAGCACCACGAATGGCACATTATTGAGGAAGGTCTCGATCCTCATAACAATATGATCTCGGAAAGTGTCTTCAGCCTTGGGAATGGACGCATGGGGCAGCGGGCAAACTTTGAAGAGGAGTACTCCGGAGAGACCCTGAAAGGAAGTTATGTGGCCGGAATATATTACCCGGACAAGACCCGGGTCGGCTGGTGGAAGAATGGTTACCCCGAGTATTTCGCCAAAGTACTCAATGCGCCCAGCTGGATTGGGATAAGAATAGCGATAGAAAATCAGAAACTGGATCTGGCTAAATGCAAGGTCGAAGATTTCAAGCGCGTGCTCGATATGAAAAACGGTTTGCTCACCAGAACTTTTGCAGCAACATTTCCCGATGGAAAAACGGTTCGTGTAGAGGCGCGCCGTTTCTGCAGTATGGCCAGCGGTGAAATCGGAGCGATACGCTACGCAATCACTCCAATGAATTTTTCTGCGAAAGCCACCCTTTCCATAAATATCGATGCTGACGTTGTTAACAAGGATTCCAATTACGACGAAAAGTTTTGGGAGGAAGTAAGCAAGGAGGCTACAGAAGGACGGGCAATGGTGGTGGCTCAAACAAAAAAGACATTCTTCCATGTCGCCACGGGAATGTGCTATAACATTTTGGCTGACGGCAAGAAGGCGGCCTTCGACCGCGTGAACATCGAGCAGCGTGAAAAATTCGCAGGCAACGTTATTCAGCTCTCACTAGAGGAGGGAAAGGAATTGACGATATTTAAATATGCGGCCGTGCTATCCTCAGAGAATCATCCTAAGGACCAATTGGCAGCAAATTGTCACAAGGTACTTGACGAAGCTGCCTCAAAAGGCTTTGATCAATTGCTGGCGGAGCATGCGGCGATTTGGGCGCACAAGTGGGAAGAGTGTGATATTACTATTGAAGGCGACGTTGCTGCACAGCAAGGCATACGTTTCAATATATTTCAGTTAACGCAAACCTATACTGGCGAGGATCAACGACTCAACATCGGACCAAAGGGCTTCACTGGTGAGAAATATGGTGGAAGCACCTATTGGGATACCGAAGCATATTGTATCCCTTTTTATCTCGGCACGGCAGAACCTAAAGTCGCGCGGAACCTGCTTATCTATCGTTACAAGCATCTGGCGAAGGCGATTGAGAATGGCCAAAAGCTTGGATTTACGGACGGCGCTGCGTTCTATCCTTTCGTTACGATGAACGGCGAGGAATGCCACAATGAATGGGAGATCACATTTGAAGAAATACATCGTACCAGTGCGATGGCCTATGCCATCCGCGATTATATCGACTATACGGGTGATGAAGGTTATCTGACGGAGTACGGTCTTGAAGTGCTTATTGGGATTTCAAGATTCTGGGCGCAGCGCGTGAACTGGTCAGCCGACAAGAATAAGTATGTCATTCTAGGAGTTACCGGCCCTAATGAATACGAGAATAACGTCAATAATAATTGGTATACAAATTATCTGTGCGCCTGGACGCTTCGATTTACACGCTATGCTGTAGACTTTGTAAAGAAGTCAGATGCGAAAAGGTATTCAGAGATAACGGCGGCTACCAATTTTAACGAAGGCACCGAGGCTGTTAAGTGGAAAGAGATCGAGGAGAAGATGTACTTTCCCGAAGACAGTCGGAGGGGGGTGATGCTGCAACAGGATGGGTTTCTGGACAAGGAGTTACTTCGCGTCAATGACCTGAAACCAGAACATCGTCCACTGAATCAAAAGTGGTCCTGGGACCGCATCCTGCGTTCGTGCTTTATCAAGCAGGCGGATGTACTGCAGGGAATCTATTTGTTTGAAGATGACTTTGAAGTGGAGACGATCAGAAAGAACTTTGATTTTTACGAACCCATGACCGTACATGAGTCATCCTTGTCCCCATGCGTGCATGCGATCCTTGCATCAAAGCTGGGCTATAAGGAACGGGCATACGAGTTTTATTTGCGAACTGCCCGGTTAGATCTGGACAACTATAACAATGATACAGAAGAAGGTTGCCACATTACTTCGATGGCCGGAACATGGATGAGCGTAGTAAAAGGATTTGGCGGCATGCGTGTGAGAAATGGAAAGCTCCATTTCAATCCGTTTTTACCTGACAAGTGGAAATCATTTTCGTTTAGACTGGAATTCCGCGGGCGGGTTATTAAGATCAGGATCACTTCCGATGGTGTGGAGACAAAGTTGGAATCGGGTGATTCAATCGAGATCATGGTCAAGGATAAGGCCGTTACCGTGGAATCAATCTAGGGCCGAAATAGAGATAGTCTAGTTATCGCCAGGCTCATCCTCTTCTTCCTCCTTGGGTGGGGCGACGGTGATATCGCTGAGGATATGCGCAACCCATTCTGAGTACATGATGTCCGATGGGTGTAGCCCGTCCGTTGCCACAAGTTCTGGTTCAGTAAGGCCACGACGGGAAATATCTGTTATGTTATAGTATTTGATTTGATGCCGTTCAGCAATGCTCTTGTTGACGGCGTTAAATGCATCGATTCCCTTTGATATTTGCTCCTGTTTTTCTTTTCCGAATGGTGTGAATCCATAATCGGGGATAGACAGCACAAATACATGTGACTTATTGCCGCCGGCAAGCTTGATTGCTGTTTGAAGCAAAGCTTCGAATTCCGGCGCGTATGATTCGGCAGTTTTTCCCTGGTATAAATTGTTCACGCCGATCAGCAGCGACACGAGATTAAATTCCCCTTTAAGTTTGGCCTTTGAGATTGCGTGCGCAAGGTGATCTGTGCGCCACCCGGTTGTGGCGATGATGATTGGCTCATAACCATCGACTCCGAGTTTGTTGAGTGAATCTATAAGTTGTACTGGCCACCGCGCATTTACAGGAACGCTCTCACCGACGGTATAGGAGTCCCCCAAGGCAAGAAACCGCAGCTTTTCTTCGATAATAAGTTTTTGTGCCATCGTTTGCGTGGACAATAGAAGGAGGAGCGTGATGAGCTTATTCATGCGTGACCAACAATTTACAAGGCTTTTGCTGATTTACGAAAAAAATAAAGGGGATGGTTTCGGCCATCCCCTGTTTAAAACATCAGTCTTTTGAATTCGAACGGCTAGTGAGTGACGGCCGCTGCGCTTGCCTTCCTACTTCTCACCCAGAACAACAAAATTGTAAACAGCACGATCAAAATTATTGGGAAAATCATCATCGTTTTTAGGGTGGCCTGGCCGGCAGCGAGTTCGAGCGCGTCACCTTGCAATCCCTGCGACGACGCATCAGCGCGGGCATTGTCTATCCAACCACCGATGATCACCTGAAAAATCGACGTAGATAACATACCAAACGCTCCTACGATGGACATTCCAATTGCACCGCTGCGGGGTATTTTTTCTGCAACGAATCCAATCATGTTCGGCCAGAAATAACAAACGCCGATGGCGAAAACAACAGCAGCAACATATGCCATTGCACCCGTCTGGGTACTGAATAAGAAAATCCCTATCGTGGTGAAAATTGCCGAGCCTAGCAATACGCCCGTCTGATCAAACTTATGGACAAATTCGCCGCCAAAATATCTTCCAACCGCCATCAATCCCGTGATAAGCGCCAGAATGACCATTGGTTCCGCGCCGCTCTTGGCAAGGATTAATTGAGCCCATTGTGTTGGTCCAAACTCGGAGATTGCTGTGAGCGTCATGCATAAACACATGAATAAAAACAACGGCGTAATCATTGCTTTCAAATTGGATGGCAAAGAGGCGATCTGATCGTCCTTCGGTTTTGGAAATACCTGTCCGTAAAACAGATACGCGTAGATCAATGTGGGGATCATAATGACCCATATTTGAGCTTCCCAACCCATATCAGCTTTCGTCATCACAAAGGATATTAAACTACCCAGCACAATTCCGCCAGGGAACCACATGTGAAAGCGGTTCAGCAGGGTGTTCATAGCCTTGCCACTATAGGCAGTGGCAATCATTGGGTTACACGCTGCCTCTGTACAACCATTTCCAAGTCCAATAAATAACGTTGAGATCAGAAGGCCGGTGTATCCGCCGGCGAAGATGGTCAGGATGATACCAAGGGTGTGCGCAAAGAATGCAAATATCATAATGTTCTTCGGGCCAATGCTGCTATAAAATATGCCTCCGAGCACCATGGAGATTGGGAAGCCAAAAAAGAACATGGAGTTTATAAAACCTAGCTGCTGCGCGGACAAGTCAAACTCCTGGGCCAACTGCGGCAAAATACCAGCCCGTATACTGAAGGAAAAAGCCGTTGTGATGAGGGCAAAGCAACTTCCGTAGAAGAGCCTTTTAGGATTGTGTTCGGTCATGATATTACTCAGGTTGAGGTTGTAGGTTAAAACTTTTGATGGGGTGCAATGGATTGAAAGGTAATAAAAAAGCAGAAATGTTGTAGTCCTTTTGACTATAGCGCAAATAAATTATTCACGTTCCATCAGGCTCTGTTACGACACTTGACGATATATTATTGTCATAATTCAAACGTGAACCCTTTTTCTATCAGACTATTGTATTTTTTTTTATCGAATCGGTACAAATTCGCTGCCCGGTGCGACACCTCCGTTTGCTTTTCTTTGCACGGTTCAAGAAAATTCATCTTCATGATCTTCCGTCTGAAATTTGGCTTGTCAAGTTTTTTCCCAAGGATAGCTTCATACAGTTCCTGCAATTGTAACAGCGTAAACTTTTTTGGAATAAGGTTGAACCCAACGGGTTCATGCCGCACCTTATGTTTTAAATATTGCAGCCCTGCCACGACTATCTGGTGATGATCATATGGGAGTGGCGGCACGTCACTTACTTTAAACCACTGCGCATCTGAAGCCGTAAACCCAGCCCTTGGAATATAATTCTCAGGCTTAACGAGCGCGTAATAGGCGATGGTCACTACACGCTTCGTAGGGTATCTTTGAACATCACCAAATGCCTTGAGCTGTTCCAGATAAATGTTAGAAACGCCAGTGAGGTCGTTTAGTATCCTGTTCGCAGATTCATCAATGCTTTCCGAGTATTTTATCCACCCTCCCGGCAATGCCCACTTGCCTTTGCTGATACCCTCTCCATGCTGCACCAGCAAAATGTCAAGCTCACGCTTTTTGAAACCAAAGATTAGACAGTCAATGGACAACGCGTCAATGACGGCTTCTGGGTTCATTTCATCCATAGGAGGAGTGCATTTAAAAAAAATGGAGTAGCTTGTAGTCAAATGTACTATAAGTTCTATCTTTACACAACCTTTCAATCGATTGTAACCTATTAAATATGAATAAATTCCTTTTGGGGTATGATGTTGGAAGCTCGTCGGTAAAGGCATCCGTTATTGAAGTGGCAACTGGAAAGGTTGTTTCGTCGGCGCAGTCGCCTTCCGAAGAGATGCCTATGACTGCCTTACATCCGGGTTGGGCTGAACAGGACCCAGCCATGTGGTGGGACAACGCAGTGAAGAGCTTGCAGTCGTGTCTTAAAAAAGGTAACGTTTCGGGTGATGAGATTGCAGCAATTGGTATCTCATACCAGATGCACGGGCTGGTTTGTATTGGCAAGCAGTCCGAAGTTCTCCGGCCTTCGATCATATGGTGTGATAGCCGTGCCGTTGAAATCGGAAAGACGGCATTTCATGAATTAGGTGAAACGTATTGCCTTCAGCACCTTCTAAATTCCCCGGGAAATTTTACAGCGTCGAAACTTAGATGGGTACGGGTATTTGAACCGGCGATCTTTGAAAAGATAATCAGCATAATGCTGCCGGGTGACTATCTCGCGATGAAGCTCACAGGCGAAATCAACACTACTCCTTCGGGTCTTTCCGAGGGAATGTTTTGGGATTACAGTACGGGTGACGTATCCGCGAAACTACTGGAGCATTACGGCATACCCGCGGAAAAACTTGCGCCACACGTGCCTACATTTTCTATTCAGGGGAAAGTAAGAAAAGAAGTTGCAGCGCTATTGGGATTAAGAGAAGGAACGCCCGTGAGCTATCGCGCGGGAGATCAGCCGAACAATGCTTTTTCACTCAACGTGCTGAACCCAGGAGAAACTGCAGCGACCGCCGGTACGTCAGGGGTCATCTATAGCATCACGGACAAGAACGCATATGATACCAGATCGCGCGTCAATGCTTTTCTTCACGTCAATGATACGGCACAGGCAAGAAGGAATGGCGTTTTGTTGTGTATTAACGGTACGGGTATACTCAACAGCTGGCTGAGAAAGCAGATACAAGGTGGGGGGACGATCAGCTATGATCAGATGAATACACTTTCAGGGCAGGCCCCGATCGGAAGTGATGGGTTGTCTATCCTTCCATTTGGCAATGGCGCAGAGCGTGTACTGGAAGAAAAGAACATCAACTCCTCCATTCAAGGACTAAACTTTAATCGTCACGCGCCAGCGCACCTGTTGCGCGCGGGCCAGGAAGGTATTGTGTTTGCTTTAAAATACGGGTTCGATGTACTTCAGGAGATGGGTCTGCAGAATCAGGTGATCCGCGCGGGCAATGCAAATATGTTTTTGAGCCCCGTGTTTCGCGAAGCTTTTGTCAATACCATCGGCGCACGGCTCGAACTTTATGATACAGATGGCGCCAAAGGCGCGGCCGTCGGCGCTGGGATCGGCGCTGGCATCTACAGTTCACCAGAAGAAGCCTTTAAAAGCTTGAAGATTATCAAAGCCGAAGAGCCGCGCGCTTCACTACAGGAGGAGTACGCACAGGCGTATGGACATTGGAACAATACCCTCAAAAAACAACTCGCGCTGCATCATTCTTAAAATACCATTACTCTCACATAAAAAATAAATAACATGAAAGCCCTAATTGGAAACAGAGAATACTTCAAGGGAATAAAGCCCATTAAGTACGAAGGACCCGAGTCCGACAACCCACTGGCGTTTAAATATTACAACCCCAAACAACGCGTTGGTAAAAAAACAATGCAGGATCACTTTCGGTTTGCCATTGCATACTGGCATACATTCTGCGGAACGGGAGGCGACCCGTTCGGGCCGGGTACAAAGAATTTTCCATGGAATGAAAGCGGGGATGCAGTCCGTCGTGGACAGGACAAAATGGACGCCGCCTTCGAATTTATTACAAAAATTGGCGCCCCGTTTTATTGCTTCCATGATTACGATCTCGTAGATGAAGGGCCAACGTTAAAAGAATCAGAGAAAAGGTTAAGTCAGATCGTGGACTATGCGAAAGAAAAGCAAGCAGCTTCGGGTGTTAAACTTCTTTGGGGGACTGCAAACATGTTCTCGCATCCCCGCTATATGAATGGCGCTTCCACGAATCCCGATTTCAATGTAGTTTGTTGGGCAGGAGCGCAAGTGAAGAACGCGCTGGATGCAACGATTGCCCTGGGCGGCGCGAATTATGTTTTCTGGGGAGGTCGCGAAGGTTACATGACATTGCTAAACACCAACATGAAGCGTGAACAGGAACATCTGGCAAACTTCCTGCACATGGCGCGCGATTATGGCAGGAGCAATGGCTTTAAGGGTGCATTCCTGATCGAGCCGAAGCCTATGGAGCCAACAAAACATCAATATGATTTTGACTCTGCCACGGTGATCTCGTTTCTTCGCCAGTATGATCTGATGGACGATTTCAAACTGAACCTGGAAGTAAATCACGCGACGTTGGCCCATCACACTTTTCAGCACGAGCTTCAGGTTGCGGCGGATGCTGGTGCGCTCGGTAGCATAGACGCCAACCGCGGTGATTACCAAAACGGTTGGGATACTGATCAATTTCCCAATAACCTTTATGAGCTCGCAGAGTCGATGCTTGTAATACTTGAAGCGGGTGGACTTCGCACGGGTGGTGTTAATTTTGACGCCAAGACCAGGAGGAATTCAACTGACCTCATTGACGTTTTTTACGCGCACATCGGTGGAATGGACACTTTTGCCCGTGCACTGCTCATCGCACAGGCGATTTTGGACGATGGTGAATATGCGCGCATCCGAAAAGAGCGATACAGCTCATTTGATACTGGAAAAGGAAAGCAATTTTCTCAAGGCAAGATGACGCTGCAAACGCTGGGTAAGCTCGCGCATCAAAATGGGGAGCCGGAACAGATTAGCGGCCGACAGGAATATGTTGAAAACCTTATCAATAAATTTATTTAATACTGACGGTATCTCAGGTCGTTCAACCGGCTCATTTGGTTGAACGACCTCAGATTTCGCAAAGGTCATAAGCGGCGGTGTTTAGTTGCGTATCTTCAAGTGGAAGAAAATTGCATAATCCACCTAACACCATGAAGCTATACATTATATTTTTTTGTCTGACGTTTTCAATACTTGCCTCGGGACAAGGCACCACCAGCTATGGTAATTTTAAGCTCGTGGAACAGGAAATTGTTTACCAGAAGATATTTCTTGAGGATTCAGCAACGGCAGCCAAGCTTGGAGAATATTATAAGACGCTGGCCTATTTGGGGAACGTCCAGGTTAGCGGTGACGAGATCACCTTTGATTTGAATGATATCACCGTTGATTATAAGAAATTTCAATTTACCCAGGTAGCAACACCAAATATCATTCAAACCGGAAAGTATAGCGGAAAAGTTGTGGTTGGTGTAAAAGACGGAAAGTATCGCGTTACGGTTCGCGACATCCAGCTAACGGGCGACATTGGCTATAAAAAGATAAATGCAAAAGAAAACCTCACAAGCTTCGCCGGAAAAAACAATGGGACCATCCTGGCGCCCGATTGGTGCCGGCCGAATATGCTCGGTTTGCTGGATCAGGCTTTCACAGACAAGCTTCGATTCATTGAGTTGAAACGAAAAAAGAAGGATGACGGAGACTGGTAAGTTCGCGGTTGGTGCAATTTAATCATTGAGGCGATGCAAGAGAGGTGATAAAGTCTTCCAACCTCATACCTGTATTTGGTGTCAGTAAAGAGCAGTACTTTTGTTGGCGCTAAACTCAATTATGGAAAGATTGCCCGGTATTGTCTGTATCAGCATTGCACTGGCCTGCTCACCCGAGGACGAAATCCGTAGAAGTTCTGCTGACGATTTTCGCGGAACGTTGGTTCATGATATGACTTATCATGACATTGTAAAAAGCTTTGGCGAGCCCGACGAAGATCGCGGCAGCGGCATCCACATATATGTCTACAAATTATCAGATGATGAATGAACGTAGCATCAGCTGATAAATGGAGCTCGTCCTTTGCCCTGGACGTTGCTAACAAAATTGCTTCTTGTTATGGAGTTTACTGTGGTCCTGCGTCGGTAGGCTGGATCGCGGCTGTGTGGAACAATATCAAATGCCGTCCATATGACGTTCTGGGTCGGTTAAATGATAAAACATTGTTTCCGGATGGCCCTCGCGATTTTCATCGCAACGTGCCAGGTTTTCAAATGAACCTGAGCGATCTCCTCCGCAGGGAAACGCAGAATGATTTGAAGCTCGATTCCCGTTTGTATTTCAAGCACCACACGATCCATAGATTGCTTGACTCGAGTGGAATGCCTTTTATCATCAGAATGCCATCGCCACAAATAAAAGATGGATTGCATTATGTCACACTCTATCGATCAGACAGGTCAACGAAAAACCGACACCATTCATTTTACTGGCAGGATAACGGGATATACAGATCAAGCGAGCCCATCGGCGAAGGCCTGAGTAAGTCAGGAACAATTTCGATGGGTCTCCACTTCTTTCCGTGGGGCGCAAAGCGGGTTACGCACGTATGATTTAAAGCTTCTACTTGCTGCAATTCACAGAATGCGAATAGTCAAAATAAAATTTTTGTCCAATTTTGAACTAAAATTTGATTGTGTTGCCACATCTCCTGAAGATCATAAGTTTTCTATTCGCCATAACGGTGACTGCCTATTCACAGGCACAGACCGTAGATTGGTATGAAAGCTTTTTCGTCGATGGAAAATACCGTGAGGTCGAAAAGGCTCTTGAGCTTCGTGAGAAAAAACTTCTTGAAGCTCGAGCAGGCGGAGACTATGAGTCGCAGGTAACAACGTTAATAGAAATTGGCTTGCTGCACCTCACGCGAACCTATGACCAGGAGAAGGCAATGAATTACTTAATTCGCTCGCTTACGCTGGAGGATTCGATCGACCTTTCAATGCATAGGGTGTTTACATATGTTGGCATTGCCCGGGTTTTCAGAGCAGTGGGAAATTTCAATAAAAGCGCAGAATTTTTGAATAAGGCACTGCTTCAAAATGCTGAAGGCGGGGATGCGGCAATAAAAGGATTAATCCAGAATGAGCTCGGCGAAATACAGCTCGAGAATGGCGAGGCGGAAGCTGCCTTGAAAAATTTTGAAAGCATTTTAAGCAGCAGAAAGGAAATTAATAAACCATCGATTGAATCGAAGGCTCTTTTTAACCTCGCTCAACTTTATACGCGACAAGAGAAATATGAGCAGGCATTGCGGCACCATAAAAGGGCCTTGGTAATTCGGCGGTCGATTGGAGACCGCGAAAATGAAGCGCGTTCTCTTAATACGATCGGCGAGCTTTATCGTCTTATGAAGAACACTGCCAAGGCGACGGATAACCACAGGGTTGCACTTTCACTGCGGAATTCTTTAACTGACATTGCAGGCGTAGCAGAGTCGTACAATAACATTGCAATTCTTGACTTTGAGTCGGCCAACTACACTGACGCGATCAAAAATTTTGAGTTGGCGTTGCATGCGGGCCAGGAATCTCAGAACCAACACCAACTGTCAAAGAGCTATGAATACCTGAGCGAATGTTATGAGGCAATGGAGGATTATAAGCAAGCGCTGGAATATAAGGATCTGTTCCTCGCGATACGGGAGCTTATTCATGGAGAAATGAATGAGCAAAGGTTGTTGGAGACTCAAAATCGTTACGTGATCGGACAACAGGAGTCGCAAATAGAAACACTGGAATTTGATAGCACGATAAGAAAGGTAGAACTCGCACGCCAGACGAAAAATAATCAGCGGTTGTTGCTTTTTGTTGCTTTAATATTAGCTGCCGGCGGCGTGATTGTCGTTTTTTATTTGGAAAAAAGGCGGTCGGCGAAATTGGTAACGGATGTTAATGCAAGATTGACCGTGCAGCAAACAGAGTTGCAAGAGCTCAACGCAACAAAGGATAAGTTTTTTTCGATCATCAGTCATGATTTAAAAGGACCGCTAAATTCGCTGTCATCATTTTCCAACCTGCTGATCAATTATACCGACAGTCTTAGCAAAGAAGAGATACAAACCTTTGCCAAAGATTTTGACAAATCATTGAAGAATTTATTTGCTTTACTTGAAAATCTACTTGAATGGTCGCGATCACAAACAGGGAATATTGATTTTACGCCAGACCGTTTTGAAATTTGTGCAATCCTGGAGAGCAATAAAGATCTTCTTGAATCTCAGGCCAAAATTAAATCAATATGGATTCAATCGGTAGCGCGTAGTGAACTATACATCGATGCTCATAAAAATTCAATTAACACTGTTGTGCGTAACCTGATCTCTAACGCTATAAAGTTTACCCAGGAAGGCGGGAGGATTGAACTGGACGCGAGGAAAAAGGGGAATGAGGTTATTATTTCTGTTGCTGACACCGGAGTTGGGATGAGCGAAGCCGTTATCAATAGATTGTTCCGCATAGACGCCAAGCACTCCACCAAAGGAACAGCAAATGAAAAGGGGACAGGTCTGGGGTTAATACTCTGCAAAGAGTTTATTGAGAAGAACGGTGGAAGAATTTGGGTAGAAAGTAAGGAGGGCGAGGGCACCATCTTTTTCTTTGCCCTACCTCAAAGTCAATGAAATTACCGGCATGTCGATTCTATCCACCCGTCTATTTAAGCGTTTTTCTTCTAGTGAATTAGTCGCTGACGTGGTAAATTTGTCGTTCTTTCATGTATGCGGAGACTTTACGCTGTCACGTTCATTTGCTTTCACATTTATACCTCATGCGCAGCTCAAATTGACACAGAATTTTGGTTCGCGCCGCCCGAAGTGACAGAAGGACACGGCGACAGACCGGTGTACTTAAGGATTTCCACGCAGGACCAGGAGGCTACCATTCGCATAACGCAGCCCGCGGCAAATACAACAAATGTTTTTGTATTTACGATTCCAGCTACCACAACGCGTAGTATCGAACTGGAGAGAGAGAATTTGTTTCTTGAGACAAACATACCGGACTCGGTAATGAAGACAGGTCTTCATATTCTTTCATCCACGCCAATAACTGCATACTATGAGCAAGCTTCGACGTTGAATGCGGAAATCTTTGTGCTTAAAGGTAAAAATGCACTTGGTAACAGATTTATAATACCCTGGCAGGACGTTTATGCCAACAACATCGCTTATCGTCCTGTCGCATATGCTTCATTCGATGTTGTAGCGACCCAGAACAACACAGTCGTCACGGTGGTGCCAACGAAGCCCGTCCAGGGGCATGAAAAGGAAAGCACGATCACAATCAGGTTAAATAAGGGAGAGACCTACTCCTTCAAAAAGCCGTCACTGTTAGCTTCCATGAATTTTTCTGGCACCGTCGTTACGTCGAGCAAACCCATTGCAATTACTATCAAGGACGATTCTGTTGAAAAGGGACCCTGTCGTGACCTTCTTGGCGATCAGCTGATACCGGTGAAGGTTACTGGCCTGGAGTATATTGTACCCCGGGGCTTTCTCGACGTGCCTGAGTATTTGTTTGTCATGGCTACGGAGGATGACACAGATATTTTTATTTCAGGCTCCAGCTCACCCGTTGCGCATCTAGATATGGGGGAATCATATCGCCGGGAAGTGACGGCGCCCGCGCTTTACGTTGTGGGTACTAAAAAGATATACGTGCTGCACGTGACAGGGTTCGGTTGCGAAGTGGGAATGGCCATTTTGCCACCAATAAATTGTACTGGGTCAAAGCTAATCAGCTTTACACGAAGCACAGCGGAATTTTTCGGAATGAATCTTCTTGTCAAAAAACCTGGGATTCATTCTTTCAAGCTGTCAGGAAACGGCGTTGAAACACCGGTTCCGTCAAGCATGTTCGCGCCTGTTCAGGGAACCAACGATGAATGGTATACTGCTCAAATCAGCTACACAACGTCGGAGGTACCGGTAAATCAGGCTAGCGTGATTTCTAACGACGGTTATTCATTTCAAACTGGTATCATCAACGGAAACGCTGTCACTACTTGCCGGTACGGATATTTTTCCTCTTACAGCACGCTATTTATCGGTGATGACTTTGCAATTTGTGAGGGTGACCTCGCGGTAATTGACGCGGGGACAGGCAAAGATTCTTACGTATGGAATACAGGAGCAACTACACAATCAATCGAAGTCAAACAGTCAGGCATTTACAAAGTGACGGTTCGGCGCGAGGATTGCATCCTTTCCGACTCCGTTCGTGTTGAAGTTCGTAATGGAGCGGAAGATCTGGGTCCCGACGTTGCCATCTGTGAGGGTGCGACAACCCACATCGATGGTAAGCCGAACTTCACGTGGTTATGGTCGAACGGAAGTACTGACCGATATTTAAGAACTAAAGAGCCTGGCAAATTTTGGATTAACGTTGTTGATAATATAGGATGC
This sequence comes from Chryseolinea sp., assembly GCA_037720155.1. GTDB lineage: Bacteria > Bacteroidota > Bacteroidia > Cytophagales > Cyclobacteriaceae > Chryseolinea. The sequence continues at coordinate 288,946 of JBBJMI010000005.1, forward strand.
CGGGCATCGGACACCATTCAGGTGACACGTTTTATCAGTTCGTTCGATCCCCGGGTCGACATTACTCTTGACTATGTAAGTGTAGACACGGCTGACGCATCAGCGATAGATATTTCATGGTCGATTCAACATCCGGAATTACTGCAGGGGAGTATTGCATCGCTTTTCAAACAGGCATCCGCAAACGATCAATGGCAACTGTATGGGTCCTTCGCCGATACCACCAGTCAAATTCATGATCCTGGAAATCATACAAGTGGAGAAGTTTACAGGTACTATTTGACATTGGCAGACAGATGTGGTAAAGAATATAAGGCAACACGGAAGCACAACACCGTTCTTTTGACGGGTGCCGCAGACAGCCTGACGGATATTATAGACTTACGTTGGAATGGTTACGCTGACTGGACGGAGGGCGTAAAGCATTATGAGATTTGGAGGAAACTTGATGAGCAGCATACCTACGTTCCATTTGCAACCGTTTCTGACGTTGACAAGTTTTTCAACGAAAAAATTGCTGCGGATGGCTTCGAGCATAGATATATCATACGCGCAATAGAACGCAATGGTCGCTATGAAAGCTGGTCCAATCCACTGCAGTTTGAGTTCAGGCATCACATTGACGTTCCGAATGTTTTCACACCAAACGGTGATGATTATAATCAGTATTTCTTTATTCCTAAAATAGAACTTTACAAGGAGTCAGAGCTTATTGTACTGGACCGTTGGGGTGATCGTGTCTATCAGGCAAGGCCCTACACAAACGGGTGGGACGGAGCGAATGTCAATACCGGCGTTTATTTCTACACCTTAAATTTACACCGGAATCGAGAGCAGCTTAAAGGTACGGTGACCGTTCTGAGATAGCCAGACACTATGGAATGCGCACTGTCCCATTGCCTTTAATTATCCATTTATATGAGGTCATTTCGCGCAACGCCATTGGACCACGCGCGTGAAGTTTTTGGGTGCTGATGCCAATCTCCGCGCCCATTCCAAACTGTGCACCGTCCGTAAAGGCGGTGGAAGCATTTGAATACACAGCGGCCGCGTCAACAGTATTCAAAAACAAATCAACGCTTTCTTCATCTTCTGCAATAATTACTTCGCTGTGCCGTGAGCTGTGCGTGTAGATATGATCAAGGGCCTGTGACATATCCTTGACGGTCCTGATGCTCAACTTGAAATCGAGAAATTCAATGCCAAAATGTTCCTCTTTGGCCTTCTCGAGTAATTCGTCCGGATATCTAGAATGGAGTACATCAAAGGCCGCCTCGTCCGCATAGATCCGCACGTTCTTCGCGGCGAGTTGCGAGGTAAGCGCCCCGAGGTCAGCCAATCTTGCCTGGTGTATGATAAGGCAGTCCAACGCATTGCATACACTCACTCGCCTCGTTTTAGAATTAAAAATTATTGCTGCTCCCTTTTCCACATCACCGCTTTCATCGAAGTATGCGTGCACGATACCTGCTCCGGTCTCAATCACGGGAACTTTGGCATTGTTGCGAACATAATCTATCAACTGCTGGCTACCGCGAGGGATTATCACATCGACCTCACCAACAGCCTCCAATAGCGCAAGGGTTGCGGCGCGATCAGAAGGTAACAGCACAACAACGTTCGGATCAATTTCAAACTCTTCCAATACGCTTCGGATAACAGCGACAATAGCCTTGTTCGAATTTTCAGCATCGCTTCCTCCTTTAAGAATACAAGCGTTACCAGATTTAAAGCAAAGAGCGAAAACATCAAGCGTTACATTGGGACGCGCTTCATAAATGATACCGATCACACCCAGGGGGACCGTTATTTTCTCCAGCGCCAAACCGTTATCCAGCATCTTTTTTTCCAGGATAATTCGCAGTGGCGTTGGCAATGCGGCCACCTTTCTGATATCATGAGCGATATCCTGCAGCCGTTGAGGAGTAAGTTTCAGACGATCGTATTTTGGATCGTTTTCATCCATGCGCTCAAGGTCAAGCCGATTTGCCTGAAGTATACCTGTAGTTTGAAGCACGGTTTCATCGGCTAGCCGAAGAAGCAGCTCATTAATTTTATCCTCCGGCATTCTTTGCAATGCTCGTCCGGACGATTTTACAGCTCTAAAAATTCCTTTATCGAAGTCCAAGATGTCTCAATTAATGTAAATATAAATGGTCGTAGTGGATGATAGGCTTTTGATTTTTAACACCAAGGACCTCCTTTGCCTTTTCGTGTCCATAGCGGGCAAGTCCCAGACCAATTTCATGGTCTTTCTCATCTACAATTCTAATGATATCGCCTCTCTTAAACTTTCCAACTACTTGCAGCATTCCGACCGGCAACAAGCTTTTCGCTTTATCCGAAAGTAACATGCTCCGAGCTCCATCATTGATCATGACTTTTCCCTTTGGTTCCTCATAAGCGTGCGCCATATACTTCTTAAAGTTTGACGTACCCTTTTTTGCCGGGAACCTTGTGCCAATCAATTCGTTGTTCAACACCCTGACAACAATATCCGGAGTGCGGCCGTTCGCGATGTGTACTGGAATTCCCATCCCAGCAATCTTTTCAGAAGTCAGGCACTTCGTCAAAATCCCACCGCGTCCAAATCCGGATTTTTTTCCTGACGAAATTTCCTCAAGCTTTATGCGTGATGAGTCGAATGTGTGTATCAGTTTGGTTTCCGGAAGTTCAGGATCTCCGTCGTAAACGCCATCCACATTTGTGAGAATAATAAGCATATCGGTATTCGTCATCGCGCTGACAAGGCCTGCTAGCTCATCATTGTCGGTGAACATCAACTCGGTGACTGATATGACATCATTTTCATTGATTACTGGAACAATGTCGTTAGCGAGCAGCGCGGTAAGACAATTCTTCATGTGCAGATAATGATTTCTGCTTTTAAAATCTTCCTTTGTGACCAGAACCTGAGAACAAATTATTCCAGCGCGATCAAAGATTTCTTTGTAAAGGGCGATAAGTTTCACCTGACCGATTGAAGCCAAAACTTGCCGTTGGACAACTGTGTCGGTTCTCTTTGTAAATTGATAAATGCTGCGCCCGGCCGCGACAGCGCCTGATGAGATGAGCAGCACCTGATACCCGTCTTCCCGCAGTGCTTTTATTTGCCTGGAAATGCTTAGGATCACGGTCTCATCGGGGAAGCCGTTGCTGTTGGTGATCACATTTGAACCAACTTTTATAGTGACCAATTTCTTCTTACTACCCATATAGAAAATTGCTGCCCGGATATCTGGAGAAGGTGGTAACCGTCGGCCAATCCGCGGCTTGAAGCTACCACTTATATTTCTTACCTTCACCCATAGGGTAAATCATGCGGCGAGATGGCACAATATAAATTACAAATCAATGGCAGTGAACATCAGGCTGATGTTGACGAAGACACACCATTACTGTGGGTGCTGCGGGATAGTCTTCACCTGGTGGGCACCAAGTTTGGATGTGGCATCGCTCAATGCGGCGCGTGTACCGTACATTTGAATGGTGTTGCAGTACGGTCATGTACGCTACCAGTATCAGCAGTAGGAATAAATAAGATTACTACGATCGAGGGATTATCCGTTAATGGAGATCATCCTGTTCAACAGGCGTGGATGGAAGTTGACGTACCTCAGTGTGGATATTGTCAGGCTGGTCAGATTATGTCGGCAGCGGCGTTGCTTAATAAAAATCCGAAGCCAACAGAAGACCAGATCTCATCTGCGATGAATGGAAATATTTGTAGGTGCGGTACCTATCACCGGATTCGCGAAGCTGTTGTATTGGCATCCACTAAAATAAAATAATCATGACGTTTGCGAAAACAACCCGGCGCAATTTTATGAAGCTTGCAGCGTCAGCGAGTGGTGGATTGTTACTTGGTTTTCATTGGGCTGAAGCAGCAGCTTCATCACCAATGGAGGCAATTAGTTTAGATGGGCTCGCCACTGGCACCATCGACTTCAATAGCTATTTATCAATTGCCCCCGATGGCATCATTACCATATTTTCTCCCAATCCCGAGCTGGGTCAAAACATCAAGACTTCTTTTCCCATGATCGTCGCCGAAGAGCTTGACGCGAATTGGAAAGCGGTAAAGGTCTTGCAAGCTCCCTTGGATGTCAAGAAGTTCGAGCGCCAGGTTACTGGCGGGAGCGGCGCAGTTCCTCACTCGTGGGAAAGGCTACGGAAAGCTGGCGCGACAGCGAGACACATGTTGGTAGAGGCTGCAGCGAAGCGTTGGAACGTTCCTGCAGAATCGCTTACTACTGACCAGAGCACTGTAATTCATAAAGAGTCCGGACGTAAATTTTCATATGGTGAGCTTGCAACTGAGGCTTCAAGGGTTCCAATGCCAGCCGAAGTCAAACTAAAAGATAAAAAGGATTTCAAGTTGATCGGAACGATTGTTCACAATGTGGACAACTTAGAGATGATCACCGGTAAACCATTATACGGACTCGATTTCTATCGTGAGGGGATGCTGTATGCAATGATTCAGCGTCCTGAGTCATTTGGAAAAAAAGTAAAGTCCGTGGACAGCGCCGCTGCCAAGGCAATGCCGGGTATCGTAGACGTCGTAACATTTAAAAACAATGTGGCGGTAGTTGGCAAATCCACCTGGCAGGTGAGTAAGGCAAGGAAGGCGTTGAAGATAGCGTATGAAATAGATGGAACGATCGAAAGCACATCGGATCATGACCAGCTTTTCAAAGACCTTCTGGACAGCACTGACGCAAGCGCGATAACTGTGCGCAGAAGAGACGGCGAAGTCGATGCTGCATTTAAGAGTGCTGCCAAGGTAATTACCCGCGAATATCAGTGTCCGTTTCTCTCGCATGCGCCCCTTGAACCGATGAATTTCTTTGCGCACGTACGGGAGGATGGTGTCGAGCTGGCTGGTCCAACACAAACGCCTGACTTGGCGCGCAATGAGGTAGCAAAACTCCTTGGTATTTCACCCTACCAGATTACATTAGAACTCACACGGCTCGGCGGTGGATTTGGCCGCAGACTGAAAACCGACTACGTACTGGAAGCAGCTGAGTTGTCCAGTATCATTAAAGCGCCAGTCAAAGTCATTTGGACACGCGAAGATGACCTCACTGGTGGAAGCTATCGCCCCGCGGTTCGATATCGCTTCAGCGCAGCGCTGGATGCTAACGGCGGTCTAATAGGGTATAAGTTGCGTGGTGTTGGAATCAACGCCGGGAATTGCACCCGCGAGGATAATTTTCCTTCTGGAGCAGTGGATAATTTGCTTATCGAATCGATAGAACATAAGTCACCTATTACTACCGGAGCCTGGCGTGCACCGATTACCAACTTCCTCGCATTTGCTGAGCAGGCATTCCTGGACGAAGTGGCGATGGCAGCTAAATCTGATCCAGTGAAGTTCAGAATGAATCTTTTGGAGAAAGCAGCGAAAGCACCCGTCGGCGCGATCAAATATGACATCGATCGCATGAAAGCTGTCATTGCCCTTGCCACTGAGAAATCAGGTTGGGGAACAAAAAAGAATGTCTCTCAGGGATTTAGTGTTTATTTTTCCCATAGGTCGTATGTTGCGCAGGTTGCAGAGATCTCTATGAAAAAGGGGAAGCCGGTGTTACAAAAAATTTATGCAGCGGCTGACTGCGGCATCGTTGTAAATCTAAGTGGTGCTTACCAACAGGTTCGCGGTGGCGTTGTTGACGGATTAGGACACGCCATGTACGGCCAGCTCACCTTTAAAGACGGTGCTACCGAACAAAAAAACTTTAATTCATATCGCCTGATCCGGTTAAAAGAAGTTCCGGAAGTCGATGTTCATTTCGTTAACAATGGCATTGATCCCACAGGACTTGGCGAGCCAGCGTTGCCCCCCACTGGGGGAGCAGTGGCAAATGCATTGTTTAAGGCAACTGGAAAGCGATTGTATAGTCAGCCATTCTCCAAGCAGGAGGAGTTAAATGCAAGTGTTGGGGAGAAATTGTGACCGATGTCGTAGTACATTTAACGTAATATTTTTTGAGTCCGACAAGGCTTATTATATTTGACCAGCCCATTCATTATCTTATTCAAACCGTGCCCATGATAGAACCTGACCAGGATGAAAAAATACTGTCCATCGATATAGGGGGGTCACGTATCAAGGCAATTATGATGGACTCCTCAGGTAATTTATTAATTGAATACAAGAGGTTAGATACCCCGTTCCCCGCTACCCCTGATCGCGTAATCGAGATCGTCGCTCAGCTTGCTTCTGAATTTCCAGGCTTTACGAGGATATCCGTTGGATTTCCAGGTTATGTAAAAAAGGGCGTTGTTCTGACAGCGCCAAACCTTGGCACAGACTACTGGAGCGGAACGGATTTTGGTAAGCTGTTGACCGACTTATTGAAAAAACCGGTGCGAATCGTTAATGATGCCGACCTGCAAGGTCTTGGCATTGCAAAGGGGCAGGGCCTCGAAATGATTATTACGTTGGGAACCGGATTCGGAACAGCATTACTGATGGATGGTATTTTGTTGCCCCATCTTGAACTGGCACATCACCCTTTCTCCAAGGGTCGTGAATACGACGAATATATTGGCAACAGAGGCTATCTTGAAGCGGGGCCTGAACGTTGGAACAGCAGATTACAAAAAGTAATCGGTGCTTTAAAAGTTGTTTTCAACTATGACCATCTCTACATCAGTGGTGGAAATGCCAAGAAAATAACTTTCGACCTTGATAGAAACATCACCGTTGCCAGTAATATGGACGGAATCCGGGGTGGTGCACAACTCTGGCAGAAGGATCATTACAATGTGTAGTGCTTTGATTGCCTTTGACAAATTGCCTGATTCCGCTCGATTGAGTGTATTGCCTCAAACCATTGCACGGAATAATTCCTAATCGTCTGCGATGAACCGATCGATATATGAAGTGATCATCATTGGTGCGGGCCACGCCGGGTTGAGCGCGAGTTATTACCTGAAGCATCTTGGCCTTGAGCACATAGTATTTGAGCGGGGCAGAATAGGGGAGACGTGGCGCACACAGCGATGGGACAACTTCAAAATGCTGACACCGAATCGGCTAAATGCCCTCCCCGGACATGCTACAAAGTTCAGGCAACCAGATGGGTTTGCGAGCGCGCAGGAATTTGTGGCAACGCTACGAGAATACGTAAATAATTTCGTCCTGCCTATTTCTGAAAACTCGAACGTTATTTCTGTCGAAAAGCTTCCTGGCTCACCAGTCTTTAGCGTAAAAGTATCTCACGACAACGAACCCGTAAGAACCTATGACGCCTGGCAGGTGATTGTCGCGCCAGGAATGCAAAACGAAAAATTATTTCCCTCGTTTGCCCGGTTAGTTTCCCGACGCATTATCCAGATCCATTCAAGCGAGTATAAAAATCCCACGCAATTGGTTGAGGGTACTGTACTAATTGTCGGCAGTGGTCAATCAGGCTGTCAGATCGCGGATGACCTTCTTGAAGCTGGAAGGAGTGTTGTAGTAGCATGTACGCCACAAGCATTTTTGCCACGGACTTATCGCGACAAGGATATAATGGATTGGATGATCTTGTGTAAGGTCGTGGATGAGCCGATAAGTTCTGACGATCCCTACCTTGGTGGAAAGAACCCTGTTATCGAAACGTCTAATGCAGACCAAGGCGATGCCAGTCTTCGTTCCCTCGCTAAACGCGGCGCACTGATCGTCGGATCTCTGACGAACGCCTCTGGCGAGGCCGTTTCGATTGCGGATAATGCAAGCGCGGTAATAAAATCCGTTGATAAATTCACCTTGTCAATAAAGGAATTGATCGACTCCTACATCATTGACAACCAGCTGCAGATTCCGCCTGTGACTGAAGGGGACGAAAGTCCAGTGACTGTGAATGCGTCTGATGCATTGAATCTTAACCTGCAAGATCACGATATCACTACCATCGTTTGGGCTACTGGCCACACCGGCAATCTGAATTTCCTTCGGTTACCGATATTTGACGAACGAGGGACAGTAATTCAGCAGTCGGGCGTAACCGCTGTAGATGGCCTGTACGTGATAGGTTCGCCATGGCAGGGACTCAAAAAAAATGCTTTCATTTTCGGAATCAAGGATGACACCAGCTTTGTCACGAATAAGATCTACAGCATTCTGCGATAGCAATTTGACTAAGGTCATTCAGTTAATTCAGGGTCAACGATTCTTTCAATCTTTCCAACAATGAAAATATAAGACAGTGCGCCAACGAGTCCCAGCGCGCCGATGAAGACCAGGGCTGGTTTGAAGTCGCCGTCCTTTGCAAGATATCCAATAACGATCGGTACAATGATGGACGCGAGATTTCCCATAAAATTGAATACGCCTCCTGTTAATCCCACCAGATGCTTTGGAGATAGAAGTGAAACAAAGACCCATGAGATCAAGGCCATTCCCGAGCCAAAAAAGGCAAGCGCTAGAAAGAATATAACCATGGCAGTGTCATTTGTATAATTAGCGCCGATGATGCTTGTTGAGAGCAACAAGCCAAAGATGATTGGCGTTTTTCGCGCGATGCTGACCGACGTACCCTGCCGGACCAATCGATCGGAAACAAAGCCAGACAATAACAGTCCAGCGCATGCAGCGAGAAACGGCACGGACGCCAGATACCCCGACTTTATAAAGTCCAAACCGCGGTATTTCACGAGGTAAGTGGGAAACCAGGTTAGGAAAAACCAAAGCGTCGCATTCACCGCAAACTGTCCTATGTATACGCCCCAAAGCGTGCGGCTGGAAAATACCTGCTTCACATTCGTCCAGCTCCAGGTAGCCTTACCGTTAGATTTGGGCTTATTGACGGAACCACCACCACGCTCGATATAATCAAGCTCTGACTGGCTGACTTTTTTATGTTCGAGCGGATCGCGGTAAAATGCGTACCATACAACTCCCCACACCAATCCGATTAATCCGGTAATGAAGAAAAGTCCGCGCCAGCCGTAAGCGACCTGGACAAGGGCAAGCACGGGTGTTAGGAACGCCAGACCAATGAATTGTCCCGATACATACAACGCTATGGCTGATGCACGTTCATGATCGGGGAACCAACTGGTAACAATGCGATTATTAATAGGATAGGACGGTGCCTCAAACGCGCCAGTGGCAAGCCGAAATCCAAACAAACTCACAAACCCGCTGGCAAGACCCTGGCACAAGGTGGCGATAGACCAGGTTATGAGGCAGGCCGCATATAAAATGCGCGGACCAAATCGATCCGCGATAAGGCCCCCGGGAATTTGTAGTGCTGCATAGGTCCAACCAAAGGCTGAAAAAATATATCCTAGTTGAACAGGGGAGAGCTCCAGGTCTTTGCTCAGCGCCGGCGCGGCAACAGAAATATTGGTTCGGTCAAGATAATTAATGACAACGTTGATGAAGACCAGCGCGAGCATACCATACCTCACGTTTGTTTTTTTTGGGACAAGGTCAATCATAACGAAATATGGATAAGAGATTAGTAGTTTCTACGATCAACATCAATCGATCATACGCTCGTTTACTTGGCTGTCCATCCGCCGTCGACCGTTAGCATAGAACCAACCATATAGTTCGAGGCAGCGCTTGCCAGATAGATTGCCGCCCCCTGGATTTCTTCTAGCTTCGCCCAACGCCCCAGGGCAGTAGCACCGACAACAAATTTTTTAGCTTCTTCTGAATCCGCAATGGGTACATTCATTTCTGTAAGGAACGGACCTGGACAAATGGCATTCACATGAACATTAAACGGTGCCAGCTCCAGTGCCAGTGCTCGGGTCATCTGCACAACGGCTCCTTTACTTGAGGCATAAGGCGTTCGGTTTGCAAGACCTACAAGTCCAAGGGTGCTGGCGAGATTAATAATTTTGCCACTTCCATTTTTTTTCATGTAAGGGGTAACTGCCCTGCAAGCCAGCCACGTCCCAGTCACGTTAACTTCCATCACTTTTGAAAAGTCGAGTGGCGTAACTTCATCTATGGGTCCGCGAATATTGATTCCCGCACTGTTAATCAGAATATCGATTTTTCCAAAGCGTGACGCTGCCTCGGTTGCCATTGCTTCGGCCTGGTCGACTATTGTAACATCGGCGCTAAAGCACATTGCCTTGGTGCCGTATAGATTTTCCAACTCTTCGGCGGCAAGCTTGCCTTCGGACGCTGTGCGATTGACAAGCATTACGTTTGCGCCTGCCGAAGCAAGGCCTGCCGCCATGGCCAATCCGAGGCCCTTCGATCCGCCCGTAATTATGGCTGACTTTCCATGCAGGTCGAATAATTTAATTCCAGGAAGTTTTTCCATAAACAATGAGTATAGAAATTATTCTACTTTTTATTTAAGCCCGAGTGAGTTTTTACTTTGCTCAAGGCATGACAAAATATTCTTTTCCTCGACGGCGAGTCGCTCATCGACGGTTAAATGAGAAACCCGCGGTAACCCATTCGCAAACTTTTTAGTCCTCGCCGTGTGTAGTGTTCGCGCCAGATCCTTTCCTATGACATCAGGCAGTGTTTGCCAGTAATCGTCCGTAAGACATGGTACTTTCAAGGGGTCTCTGGTGATCATCTCCAAATTAAAGGTTGCATCGGAATTATTCTTTTTGCAAATCGCGACTATGGCTGGGAGATCGAGTATGCCCTGACCCAAGGGCACTTCCGAAAGTAGAATCCCGTCCTCACATTCGTCAACACCCATATCTTTCACGTGGGTAGTAAATAGATACGGTGCCAGGGTGGTAACAACCTCCATGGGATCCTCCATTAGCGCAATACTATTTCCAAAGTCAAGTGTTACACCAATCCATTCGCTGTCCAACTTTTTAATGATGCCCACCAGCTCAGGCGCTCTCCAGTCTTTATGGTTTTCTACGGCTAGTTTCATCTTGTGTTTTTGTAGGATCGGTGCTGCCAGTCTCAAAGCAGCAAGGGCTTCGGTATGTGCTTTTTCGAAGTCGGCCGCCGAATGGTAAACTTCGTATCTTCTTCCCGAGGTGCAGACTGACCGAAGTACTGTTGCGCCCGCTTCTTTGGCAGCGATCACCTCCTTTTCAAATTCTGAAACATCACCAGCTTGAAAGGGTACGGCAATTGATCCTTCAACGTACATATTAAACTTTTCCCTTCTGTCGCGGACTTGGTTTGAAAAATCTTTTGTCCATCCTTTTACGCCAACCTGAATTCCGGCTGCGCCGATGTGGTGACAATGTGTAAGCAGATCCAGTGCGTCTTTGAACCCCGGAAATTGATGACTGTTAGTTTTCGAATTCCACCTGCTTGCGTATGAATGCACCACGATTCCCATCCGCTTGTCCTTGATAAACCCTGCTGATCCCGGTAAGGTTAGCGCTAGTGTGGCCGCGGACATGTGTCCCAGGAACTCCCGCCGGTTCACCTTTTTGCTTCCAGATAAATTAAGAATTTTGCTATCCATATTCAGTTCGTTAAGGACGATTATTCATTCATGCTCGGCTCCTAATTTGGCTTATTGAGAAAGGCATTTAACGCTTCTGGAGTCCAAGGCTGCACTTTTCCCTGGGATGTATGACGTGTTTTTCCCACCAGATTCGGAGAAATGACGCCGGCGTGGTTGCCCCACGCATTGCGTACATAATTCATGATGGCAGAAATGGCGTCATCATCCATTTTAGCAAGCGAGGGCATGACGGGAAGGATATCAGGTATACCGTATTGTTTACCGGCTACATTGATTGGACCTTCAAGCCCGTGAAGAATAATCAGCGTTAATCTTTTTTCATTACCCGTTACCCATTCCGAGGTAGACAGCGGTGGAGCGAAGCGTTTGAGACCGGCACCATCACTGCCGTGACATCCTGCGCAATTCGTTAGATAGTGCTGCCGGCCAAGTGCAAATTGCTTTTGATCGACGACTATCTTTTTCGAAAGCATCGCGGAATCCGGCATGGTGACTTCATGACCTGGCCATTCAAACATTGACGCTAGAGTCACTAATTTTGAGGAATCAATTGAGGCTTGATTTTGAGTGAATATTGCCGGAGCAGATAAGAGCTTGACTGGACTTGAGCCTTCGATGGGGCCTTGTATTGACAGCCCGGTAAGTATTGTCTGCTCCTTCCATCCAAACTTGTCGCGCCTTACATTTAATCTTGCAAGTATTCTACTTAACTCGTCGGACTTCCGGTTTTTTACAATACATGTTGTGAGCTGCTCTAGAAATATTTCGTGCGACGGTGTGCTGTTTTTCCAACTGCTCGATTTATCCAGTGCGGTGAGAAAACTAAATTCTTCGTGTTCAAGACTGCTGAGCACGGCGTCGCGAATAAAGGCTGAAGTATCGTAATTATCGATGATTTTGGTCAACAGTGACAAACGGGTCAGCGGCGGCAGTACCCCAGCCGTTAGCGCGACTTGCAGAACTTCCTTTTCACTTCCATTAACCATAACAGCTATTCTCTCGGACAGCCGGGTAGCGACAGCGTTGCTGCGCACTGCGAATGGTTCAAGGAGTCTTAGCGAATGAATACGAATTAGTTCGTCGCGATCTCCGAGCAATGATAACAGCAGGTCAGGATCAAGAACCGAGAGTCCTTTAAGGATGTAGAGTGCATGGTAGCGTGCCAGTGTATTTGCGTCGGAGTGAACTAGTTTTTCCAGGGTCGATGTGCCAGAAGTGTCACCGCGTTCGACCAATAGCCGTTGAGCTACATCCCGATACCAACCATTTCCGTTGGACAAAAGGGAAATCAACTCTTGAGAACTTTTTTGGGAGAGTTTTGGCAATACTTCGTGCTTCCAATTTTTTGGAACAATGCGCCAAATCCTGCCGAAATTTACAGGCTTCTCCAGATTGCGACTGAGGGTCTGCTCTCGCAGATAGGGAGTCACGTACGCGCCGTGTTGAATCAACCCGCGATACATGTCTGCAAGGTATAAGCCTCCGTCCGGTCCGCTGGCGATAAAAACAGGCCTGAATCTTTCATCGGTCGATGCGAGAAACTCGTTGCCAGGATGCGCGTCATGTGCAGCGATACGAATTCCATCATTCATCAGTATGTTGCGTTTTACCAGATTTCCCGCTGGCTCACACACGAAAACATTGCCATAATATTCATTTGGTAGAGCGGAACCTCTGTAATAAAATGGTGAACATGCAGCGGTGAATTCTACCAACTTTCCCTGATCGCTGAGTGTTCCCGGAATGTATCCACGGTTCACTGCGGGAGTGGCACGTGCCGGATACACTCTGCGGTCGGACGTTAGTCCGTGGTCTATCCCGGTCGTTGGCGTGTGATTGGAATTTCTACCGATATTGTTAGGAGGAACAAGGTCAGCATGTAATTGCGACCAGTTGTAATTATAGTATAGACGCCCTTCGTCATCATGGCTTATTCCCCATTGCCCACGAAACTCCGTGGTGTCGCGTTCCCATTTGTTTTTATTGAGACGGTATCTGAATTTCGATTTCGCGTTGTAATACCAGTTGTCGGTGCCGCGAAGCAATCCATTACCCGCGTGTTCCGGAAATGCGCTGCCAGCGTAGTCTGGATCGATGAGCGTTTTTTTGTCAGCTTTTAAATCGTGGTCAGTGTCCTCGGTTAACCACAGTGCTTGATTTTCTGCGACTAGCGCACCGCCTTTGACAATGGCAAGCGCTCGCGGCAGGATCAGGCTATCCATATACACTGTGCTCCGATCCATGCGTCCGTCGCCGTCGTCATCTTCCAACACAGAAATTCGCCCGATGCGATTCTGCTCGCCTGTGCCGTCAACATCGGGCATAAATCCGCGCATTTCAACGACCCATAATCTGTTATCCTCATCGAAGGTGATTACGACGGGATCCTGAACCAAAGGCTCTGCTGCGACGAGCTGAATGGTCAGTCCAGGTTCCAGTGCAAAGGATGACAGTTCATCTTCTGGCTCCTTTGGCGGAGAGGGTCCTTTCGTGCAGCCATTGATGAAGATCAACACGCAGAGAAGCAGAATGTGCGCAAGAAGCTTCAGCATCTTAAGTATCGCTATTTCAAAGTAGTCTTGGGTATGGCGGCCAGGCCGGTCAAACCGTGTCAGGTAGCGGATGCGTCCAGGGCTTCCGGTACGTCCGCTGAAGAAGCGCGTTAGCTTCGCGATCGCCGACCACTTCGTGTTTCACCGGATCATAGTTAACAGGTCTGCCGGTCTTCATGGATACATTCGCAAGGATGCAGCAGGCCGTGGAAATATGGCCCTCCTCAATATCGGCAACAGGACGCGTGCCTTTATCAATGGCGGCAAGAAAGTCAAGCATGTGTAATCGGGTCGCAGGTGCAGCATTAAGCTCGATGTCCTTTTCTGTCAGATCTTCGGGATATTTTTCTTTTTCGTACACGACATCTTTATGAATGGGCTTTTCCTTTTTGTCGTGAGGAATAAAATCGTAACGCATGGTGCTGCCTTTCAATGTTCCCTTATCTCCATAAAGGACGAATGCCCAGGGATAGTCGGGGTCGGCCGGTGTTCCCCATGAACGATGCTGCCACACGCAATTCAATTCATCGTATTGAAAAATTGCGGACTGCGTATCGGCGATATTTGATTTTCCTTCTTTCTGAACGAAAATGCCTCCAGTGGAAACGATGCTTTTTGGCCAGCCAAGCTTCAACATCCATCGCACGGTATCAAACATGTGCACGCACATGTCGCCCATTATTCCATTTCCATATTCCATAAATGTCCTCCACCAACGAAGATGTGGTATTCCGTCGTATGGCCGCAGCGGTGCAGGTCCCGTCCACATTTCGTAATCAAGAAAATCGGGCACTGGCTCCAATGGGGGATTGCCATTATTGCGCATTGGAATATAACAGCACATTTCTACATGCGAAATCTTACCCAGCAAGCCCGCATCGACAATGTTTTTCTTTGCCTCGATAAGGTGGGGCGTGCTTTTACGTTGTGTGCCAACCTGTACCACGCGTTTATATTTTCTCGCAGCCGCGATCATCGCATCGCCTTCAACAACGTCGACGCTGATTGGTTTTTGCACATATACGTGTGCTCCGGCCTTTACCGCGTCGATCATTTGTAAGGCATGCCAATGATCTGGAGTTCCGATTAATACGATATCCATTTCATTTTCGGCAAGCATCTTTTGATAATCTCCGTAAAGCCGTGGTGTTTTGCCTGACTTTTGGCGCTTGCTAACGAGATTGCCCGCGCCTTTCAGCATATTCTTATCAACATCACATAAGGCTACCACCTCTATGGGAGCGACCTGCATGAGTCGGAAAAGATCACTTTTTCCATACCAGCCGGTCCCTATTAATCCAACACGCAGTAATTTTTGGGGGTTGATAATGTCCATTCCCTGTGCACCCAATGCTGTAAGCGCGAGAGAGGCTGTCGCCCCCTTTAGAAAGTGCCGGCGATTAATGTTAAAAATATCCATGGCTAAAGAATTTTTTTAGAATTTAAGGATTTCACACGTATTCGTTCCAAATTAACGGATATGAACGTCATCACCAACATTCATCGCACTTGTTGCTATCATTTAACGTCACATCATTTTTGCTTTTGACAGGCGGGTTTAATTTGTGACTAGTGGAACATGGACGTAAACTTTTGCGACAAATTTGGAAGCCATAATAAATTTATGGTAAGTAATAGATAATAAACTTTCACGGGCACTTGTTCTCACAGGCCACACAGACTTTCAATTGATGGAATTAAAAAAGTTAAGCGCAGGTCAGGTTCAGGTTGCCGCCACGGGTTTTCTAAGCTTGTTTTCTCTGGTGGGTATCATGTTTTATGGCCTGCCATTTTTTTACGATTTCTGGGTGACGGATTTTGGGTGGAGTCGCACTACCGTAACATCGGGAAATGCTTTAGCGAAGCTCATTATTGGACCTGCTTTTGGATTTCTTGCCGGCTGGATAATTGATCGTTTCGGCCCGCGTCGTTTGATGCTCACGGGTATTGTTATGGGTGGCATTGCATTGATTGGACTCAGCATGATGACATCACTTTGGCAGTTTTACCTGTTCTACATGTTCAACGCCATCGGATACATGTGCGGCGGTCCGTTGCCAAACCAGGTCCTTATTTCACGATGGTTTACAACGGCACGGGGAAAAGCAATGGGAATAGCCTACCTGGGGATAGGAGTAGGCGGCATGCTCGTCCCCCAGGCAGCCCGTTGGTTGAATTTTCAGTTTGGATGGCAACAAGCATTGATGACCCTGGGGATATTGATGGTAATAGTTGCCTTTCCAATGGCCTGGCTTGTGAAAGAGAATCCGCCTGATGCGGAGGCTGCGACACTTAAAGCCCATCCGGTAACCTTCGGCGCAATTCTTAAAAGTTGGCCGTTTTACCTGTTGCTTATTGGTAGCATGTGCTCTATTGGTGCCGTTGCAGGAACAAGTCAAAATTTAAAACTGTTCTTTAGCATAGACCTAAAGTACTCACAGTCGCAGGCGGCTAACGTCATGTCAATCGTTTTAGGGGCGAGCATCATCGGACGCCTTACCATGGGCTGGCTCGCGGACAGAATGCAAAAGAAATATGTTATGATGATTATCTATGCCCTCGTTTCCCTTTCGATTCCATTACTTTATTATGCCTCAACGCCGGGGGTAGTGTATGTGTTTGCGTTTCTGTTCGGCGTCGCCCTGGGCGGTGACTATATGATCATTCCCCTTATGGCGGCGGAACTTTTCGGTGTGAAGGTTATGGGGCGCGTAATGGGACTGGTGATAACCGCGGATGGTATAGCTGAAGCCGTGGCCCCGATGCTGGCAGCAAGCTTACGCGACCAGCGTGGAAGTTACGCTGATGGGTTTACTGCATTGATCGCACTGGCGGTAATCGGGACAATTGCGGTTTCACTGTTGCCAGGAAAACAAAACATTTTCGAGACAAAGGATACCCAGCAGGTGCAATGATAAAAGTATATCACATTGATCTGCTTTGGGAGTAAGAAAATCCCTGAGCGATGTCGGTTAATTTCCTATGGATAAACGATACGACTAAGTTTAAATGTTCAAAGGCAATAATTCAACGTTTATTAGCGCTAAACGACGTAATTACGAGGATGTAAAAATCAGATTTCTTCTGACTAAATCCATTCCGGGGCTAATCATCTTTGCCTCGAATTATAATTCGTTGTATGCAACCCTATCGACATTCGCAGATTCTTAGAAAAGCATATTTTTTCCTTGCGCTACTCTTCCCTTTCAATTTCTTATCTGCCCAGTCCATTTTAGAAAACACGCAAGTCAGGTTTTTTACCGATGCTGGATTTGAAGCTACGCGTGACAGCACGGGTAAATTTTTTCCGGAATTTCAAGCAGGGGGGATTGAGATACTGATCACTGCACAGGTTACCGACAAGATTTCATTATTGGCTGAGCCTGTTTTGAAATCAAACGGGACGGTAAGCCTCGAACGTGCAATGATTAAATATTCATTTAGTCATTACATAAATGTAAGTGCAGGCAGGCTCTATACACCAATTGGTCTTTGGAACACCACATTTTTTCGATTTGCTAAAGCGCTTACCCCGACAATTGATGCTCCTCAAATAATAGCCAATTTTGAAGAAGGTGGGTTAGCGTTAAACAAGGATAACGGGATCATGATCAGCGGGGACGATATAACAAAATTGCGTTTTGGATATCGCGCTATGGTAGGCAACGGTTATAATCAACCCAACTCGCGCGATAAGCAATATATCGTCAATATATTTCTTGAACCGGTCGACAATCTCAGATTTGCCGCTTCTGTTTCTTCGACGAAAACGACCGGACTTTTTACGCCTACTAAATCAACCTTAGATGGAATTGCGCTTGCGGGTATGTACATGGGCGGGAAAGAGATTGAATTGGCTTATGAATATTACGTGGGGCACATTCATAATTCTGTATACAGTTCGGTGGGGCATGTACACTATGGTTACGTAGGATATAAGATCAAGAGATTCACGCCATATGTTCATTACTATAGAGGATACGGAATGGAGAGTGGAGTCTTTAAAAATCGAACCAATGCAACCCTTGGCCTGCGTTACAATTTTACCGCACTTTCAGTGCTTAAATTTGAGGCCGAATTCCTGGAGGCGAACGATTTCGCAAAAGTCAATCAGTTTAAAATTCAGTGGGCCATAGGTTTTTAAATGCCTTGGCCTAATCCAGGAAACTCATTATGAAAGCAACATTAATTCGCTCTACAATCTGCATAATTTTCTTCTCCCTGGTATCATTCGATATGAGGTACATCCCACCCGCCGGAAGCATCGCAATAATCATAAATAAAGAAAATCCAGTATCCGAACTTTCAGCTAGCGAAGTTAAGCTCTACTACCTTCGAAGAATCAAGAAGCGTTGGCCGGTAATTAATAAGAATATTCGTCCAGCTGATCTGAAGAAATCCTGTGAAGAACGCGAGGCTTTTTATGCATTGTTGGGATTCAGTGGCTTTCAGGTGGAACAGTATTTTATTACGAAGCAACTCCAGAATGCAGAGCGCCCACCTGACAAATTTGCTACTGAGGCTGAACTTATTGATTTTGTCGCTGGGGAAATCGGTGCCATCGGATACATCAAAGCCAGTTCAGTTACGCCTGAGATAATGGAAAGAGTTAAAGTTGTTTTCACCCGGTGAAAACAGCGGGACCAAATAATATCCAATTGTTATGAAGTTAAACCTCCGGCTTTCCCACAGAATTTCAATTGGATACTTGTTCATTATTATCGTAGCCATCATTGCGACACTCTTCGTTATAAAAACATTGGATAATAATAAGGGTCTGGACGAACGTCTTGAAAGCTACTATCTTCCACTTTATCTGCTATTAAAAGACACAGACAAGTTGCTTGATGATTCTTACAAGCTTTCGAACAACTGGATTTATCAGTCTGATATTGAAGAAAAAAGAAGGCTTAAGGCTATCCACGATGCAGAATTCCCGCTGGTTAGAAAAAAACTTATAGTAACGCTACATCAGGACGTAGAACACAACAAAAGCATTGAAGATGCAATAAAACGATTTGATCAGCTAATATTAGCGCAGAAGCAATTGATGGGTATTTTATCAGCGGATACTTCTTATCATAATGATAAAACAGTCGATCAGGCTATTTTACTGTTAAATAAAAGAATCACCCCTCAGACGGCAAGAACCTCTTACGATATTCACGCATTGATAAGTTTTCAGGAACTACAAATGAAGCAGGTGCGTCGTGAAAAGCAACGTTCATATGACTTCCTCACCAGTTTACTGGTTGTCATGATTCTTCTCTTTATAGGTGCGGCATTCGTCGCTTACTTTTATTCCAGGAGTGGAGTCGTGAAACCTATTATTGCTCTCAAAGACATCATTTTACAGATCGGCGAAGGCAAAGTCGTAACGGCAGAATTCCAACAACGCGAAGATGAGATTGGGGAGATGAACAACGCTATCACTACTTTGATGAATGGTATCAACGCCAAATCGGCATTTGCCTTACAGGTCGGAAAAGGGAACTATGAAGCAGACTTTAAACTGATCAGCGAGGAAGATATTATGGGGAAAGCGCTTCTTCACATGCGTAAAAATCTACAGCGAAATGCTGAAGAAGTAAAAGAAAGAACGAATGAAGCGATCTTACAGAAAGAAGACCTTCAAACCCAGTCTGAATATTTAAAGGAGGCTAACGACAGGCTAATTGCACAGCATGAGCAACTATTGTTAAAGCAAGAAGATGCAGAGAAAGCCAGAGCTGAAGCTGAACAGGCAAAAATTGAGGCTGACCATGCTAATCAGGCAAAGAGCGTATTCCTTGCAACAATGAGCCATGAGATACGCACGCCAATGAACGGTGTAATCGGGATGGCTTCACTTTTGTCGGAAACGGAAATGACTGCCGAGCAGCATGAGTATACCGACACTATAAAAAGTTGTGGGGAAAACTTACTGACTGTAATAAATGATGTACTTGATTTCTCCAAAATTGAATCTGGAAAGATGGAACTGGAGGAACGTGATTTCGACCTTCGGACCTGTATTGAAGAAGTCCTGGATGTGTTTGCAGGAAAAGCCTCCCAGGTCGGACTTGACCTGGTCTACGAAATGGATTACAATGTTCCAGCACAAATAGTTGGCGATAGCACCCGACTGAGACAAGTCATGATGAATCTCGTCGGCAACTCCATTAAGTTTACCCACAAGGGTGAGATTTTTATAGGCGTACACTTGCTTCATATGAACGGGGAGGAAGCAGAGCTCGGCTTCAACGTGCGGGATACCGGAATAGGTATCCCTCTAGATAAGATCGATCGCTTGTTCAAAGCGTTTTCTCAGGTGGATTCCTCAACAACCAGAAAATATGGAGGAACCGGATTAGGGCTTGTCATTTCCGAAAAGTTAATCAGCTTGATGGGAGGGGCAATTACGGTGGAGAGCGTAGAAGGCCATGGTACAACGTTCACGTTTACGTTGCGCGTGAGGGTGAGCGAAGCGTCGGTCCGCACCTATGTGCACCATAACATGGCTGGTTCGGAAGGCAAACAGGTTCTTGTAATAGATGACAATGCCACGAACCGCAGCATTCTGAAGAATCAAATGCTCCATTGGAATTTGGTTCCCACGCTTGCGAATTCTGGCGATCATGCGCTCGAAATATTGGCGGAGGGTAAAACATTCGACCTGATCGTGACGGACATGCAAATGCCAGACATGGATGGCACGCAACTCGCGCGGGCCATTCGAAAACAGCATCGCGCGACTCCGATCATCTTATTGAGTTCCATGGGCGACGATGCTGCTAAGTTGCATCCCGAGCTATTTTCAGCTGTGTTGACAAAGCCAGTGAGACAGGCGACGCTCCATAAACATATTCTTCTTCAACTTAAGCAGCAGGAAAAAACATTTGTAGAAGAGCCTGCGGTTAAAAAAACATTTACTGTAGAGTTTGCACAGAAATATCCTCTGAGTATCCTCATTGCAGAGGACAACCCGGTAAACCAAAAACTGGCAGAACGTGTGCTCACCAAACTAGGTTACACTCCCGCGAAAGCACTAAACGGAAAAGAGGCTGTGGAAGCCGTCCAGGAAAAGAACTATCAAATCATCTTAATGGATGTACAAATGCCCGTAATGGATGGGTTAGAGGCGACTAAGGCAATCCGTCAGATGAAAGTGACTCAGCCAGTCATCATTGCAGTTACGGCAAATGCTATGCAGGGAGACAAGGAAATATGTTTGAATGCGGGCATGGATGAATACATCTCAAAGCCGATCAAGCTCGAAGAGCTTGTGAAAGTCATAGAAAAGTGGGCTGAAAGGTTAATTCAGAATGGAAACATTCATGCGCTCTCAAAATAGGGAAACATCGCTGTACCTTTAAGCCTAATGACGACGTATGAACAGTGATTCAAAATGATCCCGGCTTCGCGATGATTGCATCATTTTTTTATGGTCAGTCGCTGCGATTGTTCTTGCGCTTTTAATGCGAGCTCTGTAGCAAGAAAGCAGTGTTGTTGTGTCATTGCGGTCTCCGTCCGGTTCACAATGTCATTCATCAATTGCGCCCCATAAGTAAGTTGAACATCATTGCAATCAATGTATCGTGTTTCCTTTTGATCAACCAGAAAGAGATGATTTCCGCCGGCGCGGCCGGATATGTCGATGTTTTTACGTAGTTCTATATATCCTTCAGTACCGAGTATCGTTAACCTGCCATCACCCCAGGTTGCCAGTCCGTCGGGAGTAAACCAGTCTACGCGGATGTATCCCGATCCTTCATTTCCCCGCAAGGTAACATCGCCAAAATCTTCGAATCCAGGATATTGCGGATAATGCACGTTACCTGCTTGTGATGAAACAATTGTCGCTTCGGATGATCCTGTAAAAAATAAAAATTGATCGAATTGGTGTGATCCGATGTCACACAAAATTCCACCATACTGATCGCGATCGAAAAACCAGGGTGGGCGCGACTTGATATTCATCCGGTGCGGTCCGAGTCCAATGGTTTGAATTACTTTTCCAATCGCGCCCGCTTTCACAAGGTCTCCTGCCTTGACGGTAGCTTTATTTTCCAGCCGCTCGCTGTACATAATTGAATATATCTTCTTTGTCTGCGCTTGAACCTTCTTGACCTCTTCAAATTGTTTAAGCGTTATGATTCCAGGTTTATCAACCATGTAATCCTTGCCATGCTGCATAACACGGACGCCCAATGGTGCACGGTCGACGGGTATTGAGGCGCTAACAATAAGCTGAAGAGTATTGTCTTCAAGGATCTCGTTCTCTGAACGGGCAACTTTCACTTCCGGATAGCGCTTGGTGAATGCGGCGAGTAAATCAGGCTCTTTTGCATAGCAAGAGACCAGAGTGCCACCTCCACGAACTACTGCGTCGACCTGTCCATAAATATGACCGTGATTAAGGCCAATAACGGCGAACCGGACAGGAGGTAAGGAAGGATTCGCGTGCTTTGACTGATTGCCTCTCACGGCAGTTGGCCCCGCAATGTTTGAGTACGCTTGTGGTAACGTTGTAGTAAAAAGGCCGGCGGTTGAGGCCAAAGACTGTCTCAGGAATTTACGGCGATTGGCTTTCATAAATTTACAGTTAATCTACGAGTATAAAATAATCATTGGTAAAATTCAAATAGTATCGTACAACCGGCGGGTTGAGAAGGTTACGTCAAATGAAATATTGACAAGGTTTAATGTTTTATTCAGCCGGGTTCCTAACTTCGTTCCAAAATGTATCGGCCAGACCAAACATGTTACATATGAAATCACTGTTCATTTTACTCATAGTTTTCGTTTACACCATGGCATCAGCGCAAACCACGACTTTGAAAATTGGAGATATAGCACCTGCGTTCTCAGGAAAGGACCAGGATGGTAAACCAATTTCATTAAGTTCCCTAAAGGGCAAAAAGGTTGTTCTTTATTTTTACCCGAAAGATCAAACTCCGGGATGTACTGCGCAAGCTTGCAATTTACGGGACAATGCCGACAGGCTTACGCAAGAGGGTTATGTTATCCTGGGTGTAAGCACTGACAACGAAGCATCTCATCGCGAGTTCCGCGAAAAATATAACCTTCCGTTAACATTGGTTGCTGATACAGACAAGTCAATTACGAAAGTTTACGGTGTATGGGTTGAAAAAGAGCGCAACGGAGAAAAGTATTGGGGTACCGCCCGTACAACTTTTATCATCGATGCTAACGGTAAAATTACCGACATAATCGATAAAGTTGAAACTAAAGACCACGCATCACAGATACTTAATTAGTGGGGTATCTCTACCGTTCGGGACCATATATTGGGAGCATGCTTCTGTAGCCATCCAATTGTAACTATCGATGATGAAAATTGGAATTGCGGCAGACCACGGAGGGTTTCAGCTAAAGGAGATCACGAAATCGTGGCTCCAATCCCTCGGCTATGATGTTGAA
Source organism: Chryseolinea sp. (assembly GCA_037720155.1). Lineage (GTDB taxonomy): Bacteria > Bacteroidota > Bacteroidia > Cytophagales > Cyclobacteriaceae > Chryseolinea. The sequence continues at coordinate 312,332 of JBBJMI010000005.1, forward strand.
GATTTTGGGGCATTGACGCTTGATAATGCCGATGATTATCCTGATTATATTGTACCACTTGCTATGGCATTGGCTGCAGGTGAATTAGAACGCGGTATCGCAATATGCGGAAGTGGTGTTGGGGCATCAATTGCAGCGAATAAAGTAAGAGGTGTGCGGGCAGCGCTTATCGTTGACAGTTTTTCCGCACATCAGGGTGTCGAAGATGATGATATGAATTTACTTTGCCTCGGCGGCCGCGTCGTAGGAAATAAATTGGCAGAAGAGCTTATCGCTTCGTTTCTAAAAGCGAAATTCATTGGTGGTGAGCGGCACAGACGAAGGCTCGATAAGGTGAATGCGCTGGAGAAGAGGGTGAAGGAGTTATGAGTTATCAATTATGAGTTATGAGTTATGAGTTATGAGTTATGAGTTATGAGTCGGCTAAGTCAAGAGTCATGAGTCGCGTTCTAAGATCGCTTTTGCTAGTCGAATGGAGTTGCGTAAGCAAGATGAACTATCAGTTTGTACAATCAAGCTTGCAGCTTTTACAAAAAGTAAAAAACTATAGGTAGCTATGAAGGGGGATAATTACGAATTGGGAATGATTGGATTAGGCACGATGGGGCGGAATCTGTTATTGAATATGGCAGACCATGGCTTCCGGGTTGCAGGTCACGATAAAGATCAGGCAAAGATAGACGTCCTTTCGAAGGAGTCTTCTAAAGAGAATGTCAAAGGCTTTTTGTCTGTCAACGAATTTGTTGAGAGCCTAAAGACACCCCGGGCGATCATAATGCTCGTTCCCGCAGGAAAGATTGTTGACAATGTCATTGAAGAACTAACGCCATTGCTAGACGCAGGCGATCTTATTATCGACGGAGGAAATTCTCATTTTACAGATACCAACCGCAGGGTTGAAAGTTTGCAATCAAAAGGCTTGCATTTTTTTGGGATGGGAATTTCAGGAGGAGAAGAAGGTGCACGGAATGGCCCAAGTATGATGCCGGGTGGCGACATGCAGGCTTATCGTGTTGTTCAGCCAATCTTTGAGGCAGTGGCGGCTAAAGTCAATGGGGAGCCTTGTGTGACGTATATCGGTCCCGGTGCTTCTGGACATTTTGTAAAAATGGTTCACAACGGAATAGAGTATGGTATCATGCAGTTGCTTGCAGAAACATACGACATCATGAAGAGGGGTTTGAATCTTTCTGACACGCAGATCCACGCGGCATTTGAGCGATGGAGTGCGGGCAGATTGCAGTCATTTCTGATGGATATAACGCGGGATATTCTTGGCTTCAGGGAAAACGGTTCTTCACAATTATTGTTGAACGAGATCAAGGATGAAGCCAGATCTAAAGGGACTGGCAAGTGGACGTCGCAGGTGGCCATGGATTTACAAACACCGTTAACACTAATTGATTCGGCCGTTTCTATGCGTGACCTTTCTAAATTTAAGGCACTGCGGACGAAGGCTTCGCAAATGTTCCCCTCACCACAACAAGGCGGCGCTCAGCCAACACTCGACGATCTGGAAAATACGCTTTACTTCTCGACCATCATTGCCTATGGGCAGGGCATGCACCTTCTGGCACAAGCGTCAAAAGAGTTCGGTTACAATCTTAAAATGGAGAACATTGCCCTGATCTGGCGCGGAGGTTGTATCATCCGATCTGCTTTCCTCGAAGACATCTACCAGGCATATAAACTTGAACCGGCATTGGAACATCTGCTCGTTGACAAAGTCATTCAGGAAAAGGTAAATGGCCTGCTTCCATCAACGCGCCTTGCATTAGGCGCTGCTATTTCCGCGGGCATCGCCATGCCTGGCCACACTGCAGCATTGAGTTATTTCGACAGCCTGCGTAGCGAGCGCATGCCTTCTAATCTTATTCAGGCACAGCGCGATTATTTTGGCGCACATACCTATGAAAAGGTAGGCAAAGAAGGAGTGTTCCATACCCAGTGGCAAGCAAAATAAATTTTAACTGACCGTATTCAATGAAGCAAGTAAAGAGTCCTCTGAAATCTCAGTCTATTGTATTTTTCATTTTTGGAGGGACAGGTGACCTTACGGCACGCAAACTTATTCCTGCGTTGTACAACCTTTTTCTTGACGGTTGGATGCCTTCGAATTTTAGGATCACCGGACTCGGCCGTACGCAGCAGACAAACGAACAGTTTCGCGCTTTACTGAAAGAGGATATGCCGAAATTTGCGCGACCAAGGGATGCCAAGGATGATAAGTGGGATGAATTTTCTTTGCACGTCGATTTTCTCGTATCAGAGATTCAGGAAGAGAAGACTTACATCGATATCGCGTCGATGATCAAAAGCGTTAGTGAAGAATGGAATGCGGATCCTTGCGTAATATATTACCTGGCTGTCGCTCCACGCTTCTTCGCGCCAGTAGCGGAACATCTTGCTAAACAAGGCCTCACACGCGATCAGGAAAAATCCCGCATTGTAATAGAAAAGCCTTTTGGCACCGATCTGGAATCGGCCCTGGAATTGAATAAATTGTTGAATAGCATATTTGCGGAAAATCAGATCTACCGCATCGATCATTATCTGGGGAAGGAAACGGTTCAGAATATTCTCGCCTTTAGATTTGCAAACTCAATTTTCGAACCTTTGTGGAATCGAAATCATATCGAGCATGTGCAGATATCAGTAACGGAACAGCTAGGGGTCGGAGACCGTGGCGGCTACTACAACGAAGCCGGAGCCCTTCGTGACATGGTTCAAAACCATATCCTTCAGCTGCTGTGTCTTATCGCGATGGAACCCCCCGTGAGCTTTCAAGCTGATGAGGTGCGCAACCGGAAAGTTGATGTGTTGCGTGCCATGCGAAAGTTCCGGCCCGAAGACGTACAAAAAAATGCAGTGCGCGGCCAGTATAGCAAGGGCTGGATTGAAGGAAAGGAAGTAGTTGGATATCGGGAGGAATCCGGCGTGGATCCAGACTCTAATACAGAAACTTTCGCCGCGATAAAATTTTTCGTGGACAATTGGCGGTGGAATGGTGTGCCATTTTATTTACGCACTGGAAAGCGGATGCATCAATCATCATCAGTCATCACCATCCAGTTTAAGGACGTACCACACCTGATCTTTCCGTCGGAAGCCGTCGAGGGATGGCAGCAAAATCGTTTGATCATCAGCATTCAGCCGGAGATGAGCATCCGCGTGCAGGTGCAAGCAAAACGACCGGGCCTCGATATGATACTAAATCCGGTCGATCTCGTCTTTGACTACAGTGGCACCTACAAGGGAGAAACACCGGAAGCCTATGAAACACTTTTGCTCGACACGATGTTGGGTGATCAAACGCTGTTCATGCGGGGTGACCAGGTCGAAGCGGCATGGGAACTGTTGATGCCAATTTTAAATACATGGATGGGTAAGAAAAGCCTTGGCTTTCCAAACTATCCATCAGATTCGTGGGGACCAGAAACCGCCGAAGCATTGATTGCAAAGGACGGATTTCATTGGTTCGCACTGCCACTTAACCACAAAAAATAGTGATCAGGCTTTTTGATACACCGGAGTTATTAATAGATGGTCTTGCAGATTTTGTTGTGCAGACCGCAACGGAGGCGATACGCGATCGTGGAAAATTTAATTTTGCCCTGTCAGGTGGCAGTTCGCCAAAGCGTTTATACGAGATCCTTGCCAGTGAACGGTACAGTGACAAGATCGACTGGACCAAAGTATATTTCTTTTTTGGAGATGAGCGAAATGTGCCGTCTGACCATCCCGACAGTAATTACCTCATGGTCAAAAGGGCACTATTTGACCCGTTGAAAATTACCATCGCACATCAGTTTCCGATTGATACTTCGCTGTCGCCCGCACAGGCGGCCTACGATTATGAGCGTGCCATCAAAAAGCATTTTGGCAGGGAGACTCCCCGCTTCGATCTGATCTTACTCGGATTAGGAGACAACTCTCATACGGCCTCGCTCTTTCCACATACTACGGTTCTCCACGAAAAAACAGCATTGATTAAGGACGTATATGTTCCGGAGGTAAATATGTATCGAATCACGTTTACCGCGCCTTTAATTAACGCCTGTCACGCTATTGCTTTTCTCGTGTACGGGGCATCAAAAGCGGAAGCGGTGCACCACATCATTCAAGGTGATCGAAACATCGAATCGTACCCCGCCCAACTTATTGTATCGGAAAACTTGAACTGGTTTATCGATAGGGAAGCAGGGAAAAAGATAAAAAGTATTAAGTAATCCATCTCAAAGTTTTTGGCTCAATCGGATTAACGAAAGGAGTCTTGTTCTGTTGCGACATATCCCACGCTCGTTTTAGTTCATGATACCATCGTGCCTGGGCATCTGGCTCACCAAGTAGCATTAGCGTCGGTTTGGATTGTAATCCCATGCTGAGCTTTTTGAAGATATCAAGATCCTGATGAATGAATTGTTTACCCAGCTGTCGCAAGGGCCACCAGATATACTTCACGAAACCTAGCGTAGAATAAAAAATATGATTGAGTTCCGTTTCGTTTTCATTTATTGGAGTCAGGCAGGTAATTGAAATGATTTCATTTTTCCCCACCTGGATGTGCTCTGTTCGTACGCCAGGAAGCTGAAAATTTATTTCGGTTGAGGTTCCTCCCTTGAGTATTGAATAACCCTTCGAGTTCGATGAAGGTTTATGGCGCACCATCTTGAAGCCAAGGCCCGAAGGCTCGAATTTTTTTTCCTTTAATTTGAGTGCCTTCGCCGAGCGCCAGTACCAGCTCTGATGGACAAACGTTACATGGGCCGGATCAATTAATCCAATTACAGCGTGGTCGATGTCAGCCGGCATACTGACCTTCTCGACGAAAAGAAAATTCTTGTTGGGCGGTGCGAGAAGATCAGGGACGCGCTCCTCGGCACCGGCGAGTTGTGTTTTGTTTTGCGGAATATAGACCCAGATGGTGCCGTTAATTTCCTTGCATGGATATTGAAAGACTTTGATCTTTTTAGTATCAAACTTTTCGTCAAATAAGGCCGGAATACTGAGGCATGTCCCTTTCGAATCGAATTTCCATCCATGGTAACTACACTGTATCACTTTGCCGTCGTACCAGCCCTGCGAAAGCGGAACGCCGCGATGAGGGCAGTTATCTTTTAAAGCAAAAGGCGCTCCTCCAGAGTCCCTGCCAAATACGATCCGCTCCCCCAGAATTTCTTTGGGTACAAGTTTTCCCTGCTTCAGGAACGTGCCGTGGGCAACGAAATACCATAAGTTCTTCAAAAAGAGAGATTCCATTGATTTACAGTCAGTCGTAAAGGGACCAAATAAAGACTTAAACAATAATATTCCAAAAATGAAAGGAAGGATCGCCAGAGTAAATAATATTGCCATCCAAAGCTTATCGCAATCGATTTCTGTATTATTATGCCTTTATTTTTAACGTTTTTATCCCTTACTTGAAACCAAACTTCTAAAAGCGAATGAAAAGAAAATTACGCATGGGAATGGTAGGCGGTGGACTTACCTCATTGATTGGTCCAATCCATCGAAAGGCCGCAGGCATTGATGGGGAAATTGAGCTTGTATGTGGCGCATTCAGCGTAGTGCCAGGCGAGTCAAAAGCCACCGGTGAATCACTTTATCTGAATCCCAAACGCGTTTACGAAACCTATGAGGAAATGTTTGAGGCGGAGAAAAATATGCCTCCCGATCAGAAAATAGATTTCGTAACTGTTGTTACCCCTAACCACGTTCATTTCGGCCCCTCGAAAATGGCACTCGAAAACGGATTCCACGTCCTCGTTGAAAAGCCTATATCCTTTAATCTGGATGAGGCACTGGAATTGAAAAAGCTCGTTGCAGATACGGGCTTGGTGCTTGGACTCGCCCACACATATACAGGGTATCCGCTTGTGAAAGAGGCGCGAAGAATGGTAGCCGATGGTAAATTTGGCAAGATCCGGAAAGTATTTGTTGAATATCCGCAAGGATGGCTCTCAACGATGCTCGAGGGAAAAGGTAACATGCAGGCCTCGTGGCGTACCGATCCCAAACAATCCGGAATGGGCGGAGCAATCGGCGATATCGGGACACATGCGGCAAATCTTGCTGAATACATCACTGGCAATAAGATCACAGAGATCTGTGCCATGTTGAATACTGTGGTGCCAGGCCGTATGCTCGACGATGACAGCTCGATGCTGATTCGGTTCGACAACGGTTCCTCTGGTGTATTGTTCGCAACGCAGGTTGCTGCCGGCGAAGAAAACAATTTAAATATTCGGGTTTATGGTGAAAAAGGCGGTCTGGAATGGAGACAGGAAGAGCCAAATACAATGATCCTCAAATGGCTCGACAAGCCTAAAGAAATAATACGGGCGGGGCAGGGATATCTGTCTGATGACGCCAAAAACTTCACCCGAACGCCTCCCGGACATCCTGAAGGCTATCTTGAAGCATTTGCCAATATTTATCGAGCCTTTACCAAAGCGCTAAGGGATTACGAACCCGGTAAAAAGATTGACGTGGCAAAATATGACTTCCCAGGCGTAGATGACGGTGTACATGGTATGGCCTTTGTACAGACTGCTGTTAACTCTAGCAAGTCAGCGGAGAAGTGGACAAAGCTCGACTAATCGCCTCAATATTTTTTTTCACCTTAACCGCGAAGTTTTTTAAATGAAGACAATAAAAGGACCTGCCATCTTTCTTGCGCAGTTCATGGGCGACACCGCCCCCTTTGATAACCTAAAGTCCATCTGTAAATGGGCCGCTTCCCTGGGTTATATCGGGGTGCAAATTCCAACATGGGATGCACGGTGCATCGATCTGAAACAAGCAGCTGAAAGCAAAGATTACTGTGACGATTTTAAAGGCATTATCGAAAGTTGCGGCCTTGAGGTTACGGAATTGTCGACCCACCTGCAGGGTCAGTTGGTGGCCGTTCATCCAGCCTACAACGAAATGTTCGACGCCTTTGCTCCGAAAGCATATCGAGGAAAGCCAAAGGAAAGAACTGCGTGGGCAGTTGAGCAATTGAAAATGGCAGCGAAGGCGAGTCGTAACATGGGTATCAATGCCCATGTTACTTTCTCAGGCGCTTTAATGTGGCACACCTTCTATGCATGGCCACAACGTCCCGCTGGACTTGTTGAAGACGGCTTCAAGGAGTTAGCGAAGCGATGGCTGCCAATCCTCAATGCCTTTGATAAGGTCGGCGTTGATCTTTGTTATGAGATTCACCCGGGGGAAGATTTGCACGATGGTATTTCCTTCGAAAGATTCTGGGATGCAACCGGTAAACATAGTCGTTGCAATATCCTATACGATCCAAGCCATTTTGTGCTCCAACAGCTAGACTATCTTCAGTACATCGACTTCTACCATCAATTCATTAAAATGTTTCACGTCAAGGATGCGGAATTTAATCCAACGGGTCGAAGTGGTGTCTATGGCGGGTATCAGGATTGGGTTAGCAGGCCAGGAAGATTCCGTTCATTGGGAGATGGGCAGGTAGACTTCAAATCGATATTCAGCAAACTTGCACAATACAACTATGATGGGTGGGCAGTGCTTGAGTGGGAGTGCGCAATCAAACACCCGGAACAAGGTGCAGCGGAAGGCGCGCCGTTCATAAAGGAACATATCATTCGCGTAACCGAGAGAGCCTTTGATGACTTTGCCGCTACAGGGAAAAACGCAAAGTTTAACCGAACGGTCTTAGGGATTTGAAGCGTAAATTGAGAGTATTATTTAGTGAAATTATATTTAACAACCATTTAACGACGACCATAATGAAAAGATTATTTGTAATGCTTGTACTGACGGTTTTTGCTACCGTTTCGATCACATCATGCGGATCGAAAAAAGAAGAAGCAAAAGAAGAGAATAAAGATGGCTACGATGACTATGAGACTGCTGAGCCGAAGCAAGAATCATCTGCTGACCTCATTGCTCAAGGTCAGGCGCTGGTAGACGCGAGCGATTGTAAGACTTGTCATCATCCGACGAATAAAATCATTGGTCCATCACATACGGATGTAGCGAAGAAGTACGATTTCACAAAGGAGAACATAGGCAAGCTTGCCGGGAAAATTATCAACGGTGGAAGTGGTGTTTGGGGCGAGATACCGATGTCACCGCACACAGGCATGTCATTGGGCGATGCTGAAAAAATGGCCATGTATGTGTTATCACTCGATGGTGAACAACCGAAGGACTAGCCATCCTTTAAATTTTTTTTTACACTCAAATCAATTATGATGAAAAAATTCTACTACGCATCTTTTATCCTCCTGAGTCTTGTCATGACTGTGCCAGCCACGGCGCAGAGCACTTTAACTGACAAAGAAAAGAAAGATGGTTGGAAACTTTTGTTCGACGGCACCACAACGAAGGGCTGGAAGACATTCAATTCAGATAGCGCCGTAACAGCATGGAAAGCCGCCGATGGCACGTTGATGCTTGATAGCAATGCTAAAAAAGGACGTGGTGATCTTATTACCGATAAAGCTTACGAAAACTACGAGTTGAGCATTGAGTGGAAGATTTCCGCCTGCGGAAACAGTGGTATTATCTTCAATGTTGTAGAGGATAAAAAGTATCGCGCCACGTACCTTACTGGTCCTGAAATGCAAGTCATGGACAACACTTGTCATCCCGATGCCAAAATCATCAAGCATCGCGCGGGTGATTTGTACGACCTTATCACCAGTGCAAAGGAAACTGTGAAACCTGCTGGTGAATGGAACACTGCAAGGTTGGTGTCAAATCATGGAATGATGGAGTTCTGGCTGAATGGTTTTAAATCAGTGAGCTTCACAATGCACAATTCCGAGTGGGACGCCATGGTTGCGAAAAGCAAGTTTAAAACTATGCCTGACTTTGGCAAGGCAACGAAGGGTCATATCGCACTGCAGGATCACGGTGACCAGGTTTGGTACCGCAACATCAAGATCAAAGAATTGAAATAAGGATTTTTAGTCCACGCCCTCAAACCGTATTATGAAATCTTACCTGTCAGTCGCTGTATTGTTCTGTCTTTTTATTTCTTGCGGGGACAAGCAAAATCGAAAAGTGCTTGTCTTCTCTAAAACTTCCGGCTATCGCCATGAATCGATCGAAGCTGGAAAGGTCGCGCTGATCGAGCTTGGGAAAGCACATAAATTTGATGTGGACACAACGGAAAACCCAACGCTTTTTAATGAAGAAAACCTCAAACGTTACCAGGCGGTAATATTCCTCAGCACCACCATGGATGTGCTTGATGTAGTCCAGCAAAATGACTTTAAGAGATTTATTCAGGCTGGCGGAGGATTTGTCGGCATTCATGCCGCGGCAGATACGGAGTACGAATGGCCCTGGTATGGTAAGCTCGTAGGTGCATACTTTAAGAGCCATCCCAAAACGCAGGAAGCATCGATTAAGAAGGTCAAGGATTTTGGCGCCAGCAAGACACCGGAAACCTGGACGCGCACAGATGAGTGGTACAACTATAAAAACATTTCGCCCGCTATCAATGTAATTCTCAATCTCGACGAGTCTACTTATGAGGGTGGTGAAAACGGAGCGAATCACCCAATCGCGTGGTATCATGATTTCGATGGTGGCAGATCATTTTACACTGGACTCGGTCACACTAAGGAGAGCTATACCGATTCTCTTTATCTGGATCATCTGTTGCAGGGCATTCAATACGCCCTGGGGGAAAATAAGTCGCTTGACTTCACCAAAGCCAAAGCTGTGCGTGCACCGGAAGAAAACAGATTCACTAAGACTGTTCTTGATTTCAATCTCGATGAGCCGACTGAAATGGCCATACTTCCAGATGGCAAAATATTATTTATTGAGCGTAAGGGCAATGTAAAGCTGTACGATGGTGAAGAGGGAAAGGTAAAGGTGGTCAGTACTTTTAACGTCGGGACAAAGTTCGAGGATGGTATGATTGGTTTGACGATCGACCCAAAGTTCACGGAGAATAAATTCGTATACATTTACTATTCTCATCCTGAAAAGTCGGCCAACATCGTTTCGCGTTTTGTATTCGCCGACAACAAAATTGACATGTCTACCGAGAAGCAGATCATTGAAGTAGCGACTCAACGCGAAACTTGCTGCCATACCGGGGGATCAATGGCTTTCGGACCTGACGGCAACCTCTATATATCTACAGGTGATAATACAAGTCCATTTGCGTCGGATGGATTTAGCCCCTCTGATGAAACGCCTGGACGCTCGCCATTCGACGCGCAAAAGTCCGCTGGAAACACCAATGATCTCCGAGGTAAAATATTGCGTATTCATATTGAAGCTGATGGTACCTACACAATTCCGACAGGGAACTTGTTTGCAAAAGGTGAAGACAAGACACGTCCTGAAATTTATGTGATGGGATGTCGGAATCCTTACCGCATCTCGATCGACCAGAAGACTGGTTATTTGTATTGGGGAGAGGTGGGGCCAGACGCCGGCGAGAATGACTCACTGCGCGGACCGCGCGGTTATGATGAACTTAACCAGGCGAAAAAAGCGGGCAATTTTGGGTGGCCATACTTCGTGGGAAATAATTATCCATACGGCAAATATGATTTCGCAGGTAAAAAGATCATGGCAAAATGGGATCCCTCTGCACCGATCAATGAATCCCCAAACAATACCGGCAAGCGAGAGCTTCCTGCCGTAAGCCCGCCGTTTGTTTGGTATCCTTACGCCAAGTCCGAAGAATTTCCGATGGTTAAGGAAGGTGGCAGAAATGCTATGGCTGGTCCGGTGTATTACAGCGATCATTACAAGGGTGTGTCTGGAGCCTTTCCGAAATATTTCGATGGCAAACTCTTGATGTACGATTGGATAAGAAACTGGATGTTTCTGGTATCGATGAACGGGGACGGCGCAATTGACGATATGGAGCCATTTATGCCCGGCACGAAATTCAACAACATGTGCGATATGGCCTATGGCCCGGACGGCAAGTTGTACATGTTAGAGTATGGCACGGGATGGTTTAAACAAAACCTCGATGCCCGGCTTGTGCGGATCGACTACAATGGCGGTAATAGGCCGCCCGTTGTTGCATTGTCTGCGGATAAGGTTGCCGGAGCGTCGCCGCTCGAAGTGAATTTTTCCGCGAAGGGTTCTGCAGATCCCGATGGAGACAGTGTTACATACGAGCTGTCTGCAGGTGGGAAGAATTTTACCTCCAAAGATGGACTGTTCAAGGTTACGTTCGACACACCTGCCGTGATTGACGCGCGGTTAACAGTAAAAGACTCCAAGGGTCTGTCCGCGAACGCTAACATCCAGATCGTTGCAGGTAATCAGCCACCGGAAATTAAGGTCGAGCTCACTGGAGGAAACCAAACTTTTTATTTTCCCGGCACGCCAGTCACTTACAACGTATCCGTCACCGATAGAGAAGACGGCGGAACAGGCGACAAAAAAATTCAACCACAGTCAGTCGCAGTGACGTTCAATTATTTGAAAGGGTTCGATATGACCCAGATTGCACAAGGTCATCAAATGCCAACGGCTGAGCTACCCGGCAAAATGCTAATTGAAAAGAGTGATTGTAAATCCTGCCACATGATCGATCAAAAGTCAGCAGGCCCAGCCTACAAAGACGTAGCGATGAAATACAAATCCCAAACGGGCGCCGTTGATGCACTCGCGGCGAAAGTAATCAAGGGCGGTGGAGGGGTATGGGGAACAACCGAAATGGCTGCGCATCCACAAATAAGTATCGATGACGCCAGTAAAATGGTCGAGTACGTCCTGTCGTTGAGCCGCGAAAAAACGGAAAAAATGCTACCACTGTCGGGTACAGTTACGCCTGGTAAGGAAAGTGATGGCGCTTACGTGCTGACGGCTACCTACTTTGACAAAGCGCAGAACAATATACCTTCGATATCGTCCAGTGACGCCGTTGTGCTCAGAAGTGGGATGCTCAGTGCAAATAGTGCCGAAGACCTGAAGATCGCACGCAAGGTGAATTACCAGGGCCAATGGTCGCTGGAGAATGTGCAAAATGGTGCCGTGGCAGTGTACAAAAAACTTGACATGACAGGTATAAAAAGAGCGACGGTTATAACTTATATCATGGACCCGGCCGCAAACCCAGGAGGCGAGATTGAGATTCACCTTGACAAAGAGGATGGAAAGCTTTTAGGGAAAGTCAAAGCGTCAAAGAGTGGCTTGTCAAGCTTGCCGACTGTACTTGAAGGCTCCACCGGCTTACATGACTTGTATCTCGTTTTTAGAAACACGCAGTCACCGGACAAGTCGATGTTCTATTTTGGTGGTTTGCGGTTGGAAAATAAATAGTGTTAAAAAGTTGATTATATAACGTTTTTCTAGAGCCCATAAACCATACTACTATGAAAAGAAGAGAATTTGTTCAGACAGCATCCTTCGCAGCGGTGGGTCTGTTATCATTGCCATCATTTCTGGCAGCAGGGAAAGCCCAAAAGGGAATAGGGCTGCAACTTTACACCCTACGCGACACTATCGGCAAAGATCCTAAAGGTGTGTTGCAGAAAGTGGCCAGCTATGGCTACAACTCATTGGAAACTTTTGGTTATAGCGAGGGAAAAATCTTCGGCATGGACTTCACGGAGTTTTGTAAGTACGCAAAAGGACTGGGTATGAAAATTACAAGTGGGCACTATGGCCTGGACATCGCTCGAGGAGACGGTTGGAAAAAAGCAGTTGAAGACGCTAAAAAGAATGGACAGGAATTTATGGTCGTTCCGTATCTAGATGAGCCGGAACGTAACTCGATAGACAACTACAAAAAAATATGTGCTACGCTGAACGCAGCGGGGGAGGTATGTAACCAAAATGGCATACGTTTCGGATACCACAACCACGACTTCGAATTTGATACGGTTGACGGGCAGATTCCTTTTGATGTGATGTTGAAAGAATTGGACCCGAAAAAAGTTGGTATGGAGATGGATATTTTTTGGGTAGTGAATGCCGGAAAAGATCCCGTCAAGTATTTCAAAGAGCATCCCGGGAGATTTGAGCAATGGCATGTAAAGGATATGGATAAAACTGACCGCAACAAAAACGCCGATGTGGGCACTGGCGCCATCGACTTTAAAGAACTGTTTACTCATGCCAAGGTCGCTGGAATGAAACGGTGGTATGTTGAGCAGGAAACTTATCCCGGCGATCCGCTCGATAGCACGGCAGCATCTGCTAAGTATTTGAAAACGATTTTGTGAGAAAAGTACTCAGTGCGTATCTACGAGCGACGGTGCAGTAAACATGAGAGTTGTAAACTTTCTCCTGGCCGTTATGTTCCTGCTTTTTGCCTTTTTGCAGGTGAATGACCCGGATCCGCTTATCTGGATACTAATTTATGGAACAATGGCCGTGCTTGCCGTAATGGCTATCTTTGAATATCATCCAAAAAGGTTTTTGATTGGTTTAATCATATTGTTGGCGGGTTATAGTGCCGTTTACTTTCGGGGAGTACTGGAGTGGCTAAAGCAAGAAGATAAATCCGGACTTTTTGACGAAGTTGCAAAAATGGAGCATTGGTATATTGAAGAGGCGCGGGAATTTCTCGGGCTTTTGATCTGTATTGTCGTGGTGGCCTTTTATTACTTTCGTTCGCGCAAGGGTGTAAAGGCTACAGCATGATGGCTTCCAGGCAATTTCACGAAAGGCAGCGTCAACAGCTGTCTTTTCTTTTTAAATTCAAGCCTATGAGACATCTGTTATCTAGCCTGGTCATTGCTTGCATTTTAATTAGCTGTACAAAGCCAAAAGAAAAAATCCCACCACTCATGTCTGCTAAGAACACGTCGGGTAAACTAATCGTCTACCAATTGATGACCCGTTTGTTTGGTAATAAGAACTCCACCAATAAGACATATGGTACGAAGGAAGAAAACGGTGTTGGAAAGTTTAATGACATAAATGGCCAGGCGCTGGAAGGAATAAAATCTTTGGGTGTTACCCACATCTGGTATACAGGTGTGATTGAACACGCCCTTCTTACTGACTACTCCTCGTATAACATTCTACCGGACGATCCCGATGTTGTGAAAGGTCTGGCGGGCTCTCCCTATGCTATCAAAGACTATTATGATGTTAATCCCGACCTCGCCGTCGTGATCCCAAACAGAATGAAAGAATTTGAAGAGCTTATTAAGCGCACGCACGACCACGACTTAAAAGTGCTGATTGATTTCGTCCCAAACCATGTGGCGCGCCGTTATAAATCCGACGCAAAACCCGCCGGTGTCCCAGACCTCGGAGCCGCCGACAGCACGAACCTGCAATTTCGCCCGGAGAATAATTTTTACTACATACCGGGTCAGCCTTTCGTTCCCCCAAGGCCTGGCGCTGGAAAGGCATTGGGCTTAATCGTACGCGATGGAGCGTTTGAAGAGAGTCCAGCCAAGGCCACCGGCAACAATGTATTTGCACCGAATCCCTCTGTGACGGATTGGTACGAGACCGTGAAATTGAACTATGGTGTTGATTATCTTAATGATCGAAGGCATTATTTTGATCCCGTGCCTGATACATGGATAAAGATGAAAGATATCCTGGTTTTCTGGGCGTCCAAGAAGGTCGATGGATTCCGTTGTGACATGGCGGAAATGGTACCAGTAGAATTTTGGAATTGGGCGATACCGCAAGTAAAGGCTGTTAACCCGGAGGTAATTTTCATTGCTGAGATTTACAATCCCGACGCATACCGTGCTTATATCGACAAAGGAAGATTCAGCTATTTGTATGACAAGGTAAAGTTGTATGATACGCTTCGCTTGTTGACAGCTGGTGAACGAAGTACGCTGGACATCGATGCAATTCAGTCCAGTCTTAATGGCATCAACGATAAGATGCTGCACTTCATGGAGAATCATGACGAGCAGAGAATTGCTTCCAGGTTCTTTGCTGGCGACCCGTGGAAAGGCATACCCGCAATGGTTGTAAGCGCTACAATTGACCGTGGGCCTGTAATGATATATTCTGGCCAGGAGGTGGGCGAGGCAGGGGCGGGTAACGAAGGTTTTCAGGGGGATGACGGAAGAACTACCATCTATGATTATTGGGGCATGCCCGAGCATCAAAAGTGGATGGCAGGAGGAAGGTTTGATGGCGACTCACTAAGCGCTGAACAAAAACAGCTCCGCCAGGTATATACTGATCTGCTAACACTTTCAATAACCAGCGCAGCCATTACCGTTGGTGACTACAAAGATCTTACCGCGCATAACCACCGGATTGGAAACTTTAACGACAAGGTTCATGCATTTGTGAGATATACAGATGAAGAAAAATTATTAATTGTCACAAATTTTAACCCCACTGAACAAAATATCAAAGTGCAGCTGCCTAAAGACGTGTGGGCCTTGATGGGCCTTGATGAAACTGCAGACTATATTGCCAGAGACCTGCTTTGGAGGGAAGCGGAGGTTGGATTTAATAAGGAATTCACATTCGAATTAAAGTGCAAGCCGTTTAGTTCATTTATCTTTAAAATAAAATAGAGATGGAGAAGGGGAGACGTCTACTCCTGCCGTTGGTGCTTCTGGCTTTCAGTTGCACTGTTCAGAAAGATGTCTCCGACATGTGGCCTTATGGGGTCCGGTATGAAATTTTCGTTCTCTCGTTCGCGGATTCAAACGGCGACGGAAAAGGTGACATAAAAGGGCTGACGGAAAAATTAAGCTATCTCCAGGATTTTGGTATCAAGGCCGTCTGGTTGATGCCGGTCATGAACTCGCCTTCATATCACAAATATGATGTCACGGACTATAAAAGCATTCACCCGGACTATGGCACGATTGAGGAATTCAAGACGTTTGTATCCGAAGCGCATCGGAGAGACATCAAGGTAGTTATCGACCTTATACTTAATCATACCAGTTCAGAACACCCATGGTTCCTGTCCGCCAAAACAGGATCGGAAAGCCCTTACCGCGATTACTATGTGTGGGCGAAAAAAGATTCTGTACGCGCGCAAATTTCTAAAAGGACTACTTCCTTTGACTCCGATAACATCACACAATGGCATGCCGCCAATGGCGACACCACCGCACAACACTATTACGGATTTTTCTGGGGCGGAATGCCGGATCTGAACTTTGACAACATCAAGGTCAGGCGTGAATTTTTGGATATTGGCAAATTCTGGTTGAAAGATATCGGGGTCGATGGCTTTCGGTTCGACGCTGCCAAACACATTTTTACAACGGATAGGGCACCAGAGAATCATGCTTTCTGGCAGGAGTTCCGGCGGGAACTGGAGGCGATTAAACCTGATGTATACCTTGTTGGTGAAGTATGGTCCGATGCCCAGGAGGTTGCTCCATATCTCAGCGGCATTCCATCGCTGTTTAATTTCGACATGGGATATGCGATTACAAACACCGTGAATGCCGGAAAGGATACCATGAAGTTGATCAGCAAATACAAGGAAATAACTGACTTCTATAAGTCAGTAACGCCTTCCTATATGGATGCTACGTTTTTAAAAAACCACGACCAAAATCGTATACTGACCGAATTGGGTGGGAATCGGGATAAGATGCGTGTAGCTGCAGGGTTATTGCTCACGCTTCCGGGCACACCATTTTTATATTATGGTGAAGAGATTGGCATGGTCGGGGCAAAGCCGGACGAATACATTAGAGAGCCTTTTATCTGGGACACCAAAGGAAAAGATCCGGCGCAAACATCCTGGGAGCAGGCACGTTACTCGTCCGACACCAGTGTTATTTCACTTGAACAACAAAAAAAAGATCCACTTTCCCTTTATAATTGCTATCGGAAACTTATCCATAATCGAAACAGCAGTGAAGCACTAACGCGGGGAGATCTGGCACCATCACCTATTGATATCCGGGAGGTTGTAAGTTTCAAGCGCATTAGTGAAAAGGAGGTAATGCTTGTACTTCACAATGTTTCTGATGTCGAAGTAACTATTCCAATGGTTGGTGAGTTGACCGGGTTTGATCAAATTGTTTTTGAATTGCCAGGAAATGCGAAACTAACAGGCGGTGAAATGAAACTACCGGCTTATTCTACAGTAATTTTGAATTGAGAAAAAAATGATCGATATAAAGGGAACTTCGCGGGTTATAATTGAGAATGTTCAACCACAAGTTGACCATGGTCTTTACCCTTCAAAGAGAACACCCGGAGAACGTGTTGATGTGACAGCTGATATTCTCAGTGATGGGCACGACCACATCAGGGCTGTGGTGCTTTACAAAAAGGAAAAGGAAAAGATTTGGCAGCAGTCCGAGATGTTGCCGAAGGGAAACGACCAGTGGGCAGGTTTTTTTTATGTCACAGAAAAAGCAAATTACGTCTTCACGATCAAAGCCTGGGTGGACCATTTTGAAACGTGGTACGATGGATTCGTAAAAAAGGCGGAGGCGCTCGTTGGTGTTCATGTTGAACTCTTAGAAGGAGTTGCGTTCCTCAAAACGTTGTCCGGTAAAAAAAATGATCTGCTGGCGAGTGCGATCCTACAACTAGAGGGAACATATGAAAGTGCCATCGATTATGTTCTGTCTGACGAATTCGAAAAAATTGTTCACGATTATCCATTGGTAGAACATGAAACGCAGTACGCGAACGACCTGAAAATTTCTGTTGAACATCACAGGTCCAACTTTAGCGCGTGGTATGAGTTGTTTCCCCGCTCAGCGGCACTTGATGGAAGCCATGGGACGTTCAAAGATGTTATCAGGTTGCTTCCACGTATAGCATCCATGGGCTTTGACATCTTATATCTTCCCCCGATTCACCCGATTGGCAAGATTAACAGAAAGGGTAAAAATAATAATGTAAAGGTGGAAGTTGGCGAGCCCGGTTCGCCATGGGCGATCGGCAGTGACGAAGGTGGCCACAAGGCGATTCATGCAGCACTTGGAACACTTGAAGATTACAAAAAGTTAATTGACGAGTCGCGTAAGCATGGCCTTGCCATCGCATTGGACCTGGCGTTTCAATGTGCGCCGGATCACCCATATGTGAAGGAGCATCCTGATTGGTTCAAGCAACGGCCGGATGGTTCAATTCAATACGCGGAGAATCCGCCTAAAAAGTATCAGGATATTTATCCGTTTAACTTTGAGACGCGCGACTGGAAAGCTTTATGGAAAGAACTTAGATCAGTCATTACCTATTGGATAGCGCAGGGAGTTACAGTTTTTCGCGTTGACAACCCTCATACAAAACCGACACCTTTTTGGCAATGGGTTATCGCGGAAGTAAATGAAGAGTATCCGGATGTTATATTTCTTGCGGAAGCCTTCACGCGGCCGCGCATCATGGCATCACTCGCGAAGGTGGGTTTCACGCAATCTTATACGTATTTTACGTGGAGGGTGACCAAGGCGGAGATTACGGAATATATGTTGGAGCTCGTCAACGGCCCGTCCCGGAACTATTTCCGTCCAAACTTCTGGCCCAACACACCTGACATTCTCCCGTTTCATCTCCAATATCAGGGAGAAAATATTTTCATCATCCGCGTTGCGCTTGCGGCTACTTTGTCTTCCAATTATGGATTATATGGACCGACGTTTGAGTTGTATGATAACATGCCTTTGCCTGGCAGGGAAGAATACATGGACTCAGAAAAGTTTGAGATCAAGCACCACGATTGGAAGAAGACGAATCGGATGACGGATATCATCACGATTATTAACCGTGCGAGAAAAGAAAATGTTGCGCTGCAGTCAACGTGGAACCTGCGCTTTTGTGCGATAGAAAATAGCAATCTGCTGGCGTACATCAAAGCTACGGATGACCTCTCAAGCATTATATTGGTGATTGTCAATCTTGATCCAGATGGAAAACAATCCGGGTTCGTGCAGCTGCCGAAAGATCAATTAAAATTAGGCGATCACATCAACGTGAAAGTAAGGGATCTCATTACCCAAGAAAAATTTACATGGACTCAGGAATGGAATTATATTGAGCTGGATCCTTTTAAAATGCCTTTTCATTTATTCAAGGTCGACATTCACGAATCTTATATGTAACACATGACTACATCCACCAGGAACAACGAATCACTTTGGTTTAAGGATGCAATCATTTACGAAGTCTCGGTACGTGCTTTTTATGACAGTAACGGCGACGGTATTGGCGACTTTCAAGGCTTGATCCAAAAACTCGCGTACCTCGATGACCTCGGCGTCAACACAATATGGCTGTTACCGTTCTTTCCGTCGCCCCTGCTCGATGATGGATTCGATGTCGTAGAATATTGTGATGTTCATCCTGACTACGGAACGCTTGCGGACTTCAAACAGTTTCTGAAAGAAGCACATCGAAAGAATATTCGTGTCATCACTGAGCTCATCCTAAATCATACCTCCGATCAACATCCGTGGTTTAAAAGATCGCGCAAAGCGAAAGCTGGCTCGCGTTACCGGGATCACTACGTGTGGAGCGACACACCGGAAAAGTACAAAGAGGCTCGCGCAATGTTTAACACAGGTGAGGCCACCAACTGGAGCTGGGACCCTGAAGCGCGGGCGTTTTATTGGCATAGGTTCTACCGCCATCAGCCGGAGCTTAATTTCGACAATCCGGAGGTCCAGCTCGAAATGTTCAAGATTGTTGATTTTTGGATGAAGCTTGGCGTTGATGGTTTTCGTTTGCCCTCTGTTCCATTTCTTTTCGAAGAGGAGGGAACAAGCTGTGAAAATCTACCGCAGACGCATTTATTTTTACGGAAGCTTCGCACCCACATTGACAGAAATTATAAGGATAGAATTTTGATTGCGGAAGCGAACCTCTGGCCCGAAGATGCGGCAGCCTATTTCGGCGATGGCCAGGAGTGTCACATGAACTTTCATTATCCATTGATGCCGCGTATGTTCCTGGCATTGCGGACAGAAGACAGCTATCCCATAATTGATATTATCGAACAAACTCCGGCTACACCAGAAAATAGTCAGTGGGCTGTATTTCTGAGGAACCATGACGAGCTCGGCCTTGAAATGGTAACGGAAGAAGAAAAAGACTATCTATTCAAGGCCTATGCGAACGAGGCCGATACAAAGTTTAATGCTGGCATACGAAGGAGGTTGGCTCCCCTCATGAATAATGATCGGCGAAAGATTGAGCTGCTACACGCCGTTTTATTTTCTCTCCCTGGCACGCCAGTTCTATATTATGGCGACGAAATCGGGATGGGTGACAATGTTTATCTCGGTGATAGATTTGGCGTGCGTACACCCATGCAGTGGGACATGAATCAGAATGCCGGGTTTTCTGCTGCGAACCCCCAGCGCCTTTACCTGCCTATTATTACCGACCCGGTTTACAGGCACGAATCCGTTAATGTTGCCACTCAGGAAGAAAATCATTCGTCATTTCTATGGTGGATGAAAAATATCATCACCATGCGAAAGCGTCTCAATCTTTTCGGGCGTGGAGAAATGAAATTTATTGAGAGTTCGAATGCGAAGGTTCTTGCTTTTGTGCGTTCGTATGAAAACCTTCAAATTATAGTCATCGCGAACCTTTCCCAATTTTCTCAGGCAGCATCTCTTAAGCTGACGGAATTCAAGGGGCATGACATAACAGAAGTTTTTAGCCAAAGCAGATTTCTTAGTGTGGGTGGGGAGGATTACTCCATCACGGTTGGGCCATACGGATATTACTGGCTACAGGTTGATGCATCGACAAAGCGCGAACGGCTGGAGGCAAGTGGTGAGTTGCCGCTTGTAAAAACAGATGTTTCCTGGGAGAAGCTATTTGATAATTACAATGAAGTAAGGGCTCTGGAAAAAAAGGTACTGCCTCTTTTCATCAGAAAATGTCGTTGGTTCGGAGGTAGGGCTAAAGTTATAAGCAAGGTAAGTATCAACAAATCCATTGCATTGAAAGTAGGTGGGGACACACACTTTCTCACCATTCTTGAAGTGCAATATGTGCAGCGTTTGCCGGAGCTTTACTTTCTCCCGCTCACGTTTATAACAACTGATGGCATGACCGAGCGTGTGGAGCATACGGTGCAAAGTGTGGTATGCCGTGCCGAAATTCAGGGTGAGGTGGGATTCATCATGGACAGCGTATACGACAAGTTATTCCGCGACCATCTTCTCGTTAATATGGAAAAGGAAAGCCGGGTAAAAGATGAAGGGCGCGGCGTGCTCCATTTTAGCGCAAGTGTGTTTGCAAGGATTGACTTAAACAAAGGCTTAGAATCCCGCGTACTCAAATCAGAACAACGCAACACTGGAGTAACATTTAATGACAAATATTTCTTTAAAATTTACCGGAAAGTTGAAAGGGAGATGAACCCTGAGGTGGAGATTATTAAATTTTTATCTGAGCACACCAGCTTTCAGAACGCCCCGCGCTACGCCGGCAGCATCAGCTATCATGACAACGAAAACAATGTGATTGTTTTCGGCTTGTTGCAGGAGAAGGTCGAAAATACGGGCGACGCGTGGACCATGTCATTGAACGCGGTCGGTGAATTCTATGATCGCGTTATCGAGAAATTCAGCAACGTTGGTCCGCCAACGCTTTTAGACAAGGATTCGATTAAGTTCGAAGAGATTCCGCCAGCCATACAGGAAGTAATCGGCCGTGATTTATTCCAGCAAATGTCGAAGTTGGGACGGCGGACCGCCGAAATGCACTTAGCGCTTGCATCAAACACGACGAATGCAGCATTTGCTCCGGAGCCATTCACGCCGAACTATCAACGGTCAATGTACTCGTCACTTCGAAAGCTTGTCCGCGAAAGGTTTAACTTATTAGAACGCTCAATCCCGAAACTGGCACCGGATGTGCAGGGTCTGGCAAGGAAGGTGTTATCGAGGGAGGACGAAATACTGGAATACTTCAGTGAGGTTCACCGCCTTCGAATAAACAGTATGAAGACGCGGATTCATGGCGACCTCCATTTAGGCCAGGTTCTGATTACGGAGAGCGACCTGGTGATAATCGATTTCGAAGGCGAGCCAGGACTAACGTTCAGCGAATGCAGACTAAAAAAAAATCCGTTCAAAGATGTCGCAGGGATGATGCGATCAATACATTATGCTTCCCTTTCCAAACTACTACTGAGCAATCATTATAAGAATTCTAATGCGCAGTTGCTGGAGTCCTGGGCGGAACAGTGGCAACATTATGCCGGGCATTTTTATTTGGGCGCTTATATGGAAAGGATGGGAATGAACGGTACATTAACACATCAGGATCAGTTGTTGCTGCGAACGTTCCTACTCGAAAAGGCAATTTATGAATTGGGATTTGAGCTTAATGGTCGTCCCGAGTGGACTGTGGTACCATTGAGAGGAATTGAATACCTGATGCGAGGTTAGAGATGAAAGTAACGATATCTGATGCTGTTGATTTTATAATTTAAAGTATGGCAAAGAAAATTGTACCTGAGAATGTCAAGCAACCGGAGACGGACAGCTTCACCCTTTTGACAGATTTTGACGTTCACCTTTTTAAATCGGGGAAGCACTTTAAGCTATATGAAAAGCTTGGTGCTCATTTTATAAAAGATGCAAGACGCGAAGGAACCTTCTTTGCTGTGTGGGCACCGAATGCAAAGGAGATTTCTGTCATTGGAAACTTTAACATCTGGCAACGGGGTGCTCATAACTTACGGGCCCGCTGGGACCAATCCGGAATATGGGAAGGCTTCTTTCCTGAGATCAAACACGGAGAGGCGTATAAGTATGCCATCCTTTCGAATACCGGCGAGCTTTTAGAGAAAGCTGATCCGTTTGCATCATTTACCGAAACACCATCCAAGACTGCTTCCATCGTTTGGACACCACACTACGAATGGCAAGATTCAGCCTGGATGACAGAGCGAAAAAAGAAGGCCGGAAAAAAGCAGCCTTACTCGGTGTACGAAGTGCACTATGGTTCATGGAGACGAAAGTCGGCTGAGGAGGACAACCGTTCGCTGACGTATTCAGAGATGGCAGAGGAACTTGTGCGCTATGTAAAGGATATGGGTTTTACTCATGTCGAGTTCCTTCCGTTGATGGAACATCCTTTCTATGGTTCGTGGGGATATCAACTTACCGGATACTTCGCGCCAACAAGCCGATACGGCCATCCGTCTGACTTTATGTACCTGGTCGATTGCTTCCACCGCGAGGGCGTCGGCGTAATCATGGACTGGGTGCCTTCTCATTTTCCCGGCGATGCGCACGGCTTACATAAGTTCGATGGAACTTATCTTTTTGAGCATGAAGATCCGCGTAAAGGATTTCATCCAGATTGGAAGAGCTACATCTTCAACTATGGGCGGAACGAAGTCAGGTGTTTCCTTATTAGCAATGCTTTGTTTTGGCTTGAGCGCTATCATATTGATGGATTGCGCGTGGATGCTGTGGCGTCGATGCTGTATCTTGACTATTCACGTAAGGCGGGTGAGTGGGAACCAAATATGTATGGCGGCAACGAAAATCTTGAAGCCATTTCCTTCTTAAAAGAATTTAATGAAGTTGTTTATAGCAATTTTCCGGATGCCATTACCATCGCTGAAGAATCCACGTCGTTCACCGGCGTATCGCGGCCAACTTATATAGGCGGTCTTGGCTTCGGACAAAAGTGGATGATGGGATGGATGCATGACACATTGCACTATCTGGGCGACAATCCTGTGTTTCGTAGATATCATCAGAACGAAGTCACGTTCAGTATTGTCTACGCATTCACAGAAAACTTTATGCTTCCATTGTCTCACGATGAGGTTGTGCATGGTAAAGGTTCGCTTGCCGGACGCATGCCGGGAGATGAGTGGCAAAAGTTCGGAAATTTGCGACTGTTGTTTGGATACATGTTTATGCATCCGGGTTCAAAGCTTCTATTTATGGGCGGGGAAATTGGGCAAACCTCGGAATGGAATCATGAGAGGAGTCTTGACTGGCATCTATTACAATACAACGTACACCAGGGTGTACAAAAACTCGTTGCCGACCTCAATCGACTGTACCGCAGCGAAAGGGCACTTTATGAATATCAGTTTGAAACACGCGGCTTTTCATGGATAGATTATGCCGACCAGGAGAATAGCGTCATAGCATTCCAGCGACAGGCGGATACGAAAGAGGAATTGATGATCGTCGTTTGCAACTTTACTCCAATTGTCCGGCCGCAATATCGGATTGGCGTTCCCTACCGTGGCACCTGGCGTGAAGTATTTAATACTGATCATGTCAAGTATTCAGGAAGTGGTGTATTGAACGAAGGGCTGGCGATGACCTCACCGGTAAAATTTCATGGCAAGGATAATTCCATTTCATTAACTTTACCCCCGCTTGGAATTTCGATTTGGAAGCTGGAGCGTGAGGCAAGTGAGTTTGAGCTGAATGAAGGAGGAAACTGAGCGCTTGTCAGTACCTAATTTGAACTTGTTTGAAGAACTATATTTGTATACACGGGCATTTTTATCAGCCCCCGAGAGAGAACGCATGGCTTGAGGTAATTGAGGTACAGGATTCGGCCCACCCTTATCACGATTGGAACGAGCGCATCACAGCCGAGTGTTATGCACCAAACACGGCATCCCGTATCCTTAACGGGAAGGCTGTCATCAAAAACATCATTAATAATTATTCCCGGATCAGTTTCAATTACGGGCCTACATTGCTTTCATGGATGAAAGGCAATGATCCAACAACATATCAGGCCATTCTAGACGCCGATATTGAAAGTGCGAGGCATTTTGGTGGTCATGGATCGGCAATGGCACAGGTATATAACCATATAATTCTTCCTCTCGCAAATGATCGTGACAAGGAGACTCAGATAGTATGGGGTATTCGCGATTTTGAAGATCGCTTTAAACGGAAGCCGGAAGGTATGTGGTTGGCGGAGACCGCGGCGGACACTGCATCACTGGAACTGCTGGCAAAGCATGACATAAAGTTTACCGTACTCGCACCCCGTCAGGCGCGTGGTGTCAGAATGATCGGAGAAACTATCTGGACGGACACATCTCCTGAGACGCTGGATACTCGACGTCCTTATCGTTGCGAATTACCTTCTGGTAGAAGTATCGACCTCTTCTTCTACAATGGAGATATTGCACAAGGCGTGGCTTTCGATGGCTTGCTATACGATGGTAAAAAATTTGCGCATCGTCTGCTCGACTCCTTCCATAAAGACTCTGTCGAGCCGCAGCTCGTTCACATCGCTACGGATGGGGAAACATATGGTCATCATCACAAGCATGGTGAAATGGCATTGGCGTTTTGCCTTGATTACATTGGTCGCCAAAAGAACTCGGAATTAACCAACTATGCGGAGTTTCTTTCAAAATTTCCCCCAGTTTATGAAGCCATAATCCACGAGAACAGTTCATGGAGTTGTGTTCACGGAATAGAGCGCTGGCGTAACAACTGCGGGTGTAACTCGGGAAAGCCTGATTGGCATCAACGGTGGAGAAAACCGCTCAGAGACTCTCTTGATTGGTTGAGGGATGAACTTGCCAGGATATACGAAAAGGAGGCGTCCAGTATTTTGCGCGATCCTTGGAAGGCGCGGGAAGATTATATCGATGTGATCCTTGATCGTACCGATGAAACAATTCAAGCGTTTCTTCAAAAGCAATGCCTTAGAGAAGTAGAGCCAAACCGTGTATTCCGGTTGATGGAAGTGCAACGACATGCAATGCTAATGTATACAAGCTGCGGATGGTTCTTCGATGAAATTTCCGGTATTGAAACCGTTCAGATCTTACAGTACGCTTGCAGGGCAATGCAACTTATCAGCCAGACAACTGATGTGAATTTGGAGGCAGAATTTCTCTCCAGGCTGGAACTGGCCCCAAGCAATCTTACTGCCGTTGAAAATGGCGCAGAGGTATACCGAAAATTTGTCCTTCCTTCCAAAACGAATCTTCAGCGCGTAGGGATGCATTACGCTGTCGCTTCCATTTTTGAAGAGGATCCTGAATCGACACCAGTGTTTAACTATACGACGAGCAATGATGTTTTTGTTCGCAAGGAGGCCGGTGAGCTAAGACTGGTACTAGGCATTACAAATGTGCGATCGAACGTTACGAGATCGGAGAAAAAGTTTGCGTTCGCCGTAATCTATATGGGGCAGCATAATATCATTGGCAACATTTCGATTGAGATGCAGGTTGACAAGTTCGCTGCCGTGCAGGCACAGATATTGAAAGCGTTTGACGAAGCAAGGCTGGGAGATATCATCGGTCTGATGCAGAATCATTTTGGTGGCGAAAAGTATACCATCTGGCAACTTTTTCAGGATGAGAAACGAAAGGTCTTCAATATTATCACCTACCAAAGTCTGCGTGACCTCGAGAATTCTCTTAGGAGGATTTATAACCGCGATTATCCTCTCGTCATGGCGTTAGCCAACAGCGACACACCAATCCCCACTGCTTATAGAACAACCTTTGAATACATTTTGAATGCAGACCTCATTCGTTCCTTTGAAACAGAACGGCTAAATGTGTTGCAGGTGGAACGTATCATGAACGACCTTGTTAAATGGAAACTTGACGTTGAGGACATTGGAAAACTGGAACGGCTGGTGGGAGAAAGCATTTTTAAGGAGGTTAAAAGGATCCGTGTTGAAGGTGATAATCATAAGCGTGTTTCGCGGCTAAACCGATTATTTCCGCTGCTTTTGCAGTTCAATCTCAACCCGAACCTGTATAAGAGCCAAAATCTCTATTTCGAAATGTCAACGGCCGACCGCAGCTTCCATGGTCATTCAGCGGAATGGATAAACCACTTTATGCAGCTGGGAGATAATCTCGGCGTAAAGCTTGAGCATGTTGATTAAGATGCACGTTTTTGCTACTTTAAAAATGTGAATGAACCGCGGACAGCATTTAGAAAACTTGTTGGGAGAATAACTTTTCTGTTGATAGTTCTCCATGTAAGTATTGCGGTCATCTCGCTGTTGCTTCCTCAAGACTATGCGCCTTTAAAGCTGATTACATTTTATCGCAAGTACATTTTGATCGGTCCGTTCTTTCAGGACAAACGCATCAGGCATAGTACCCATTTATTTGTGGCATATCACAAAGACGGGAAATGGTCCGACGCGCGAGACTACGCAAACGACGATTTTGTTTACTACACCAATCACCCATGGCGGTACGACAAGCTGCACGCTGGCGATTATGCTAGCTATGGTGCTTCGAGTTTGTCGACGGTGAAGCAATCGAACATTCAGGCCTCGAGGGCCTTTCGGGAATTGAATCAATACGTGAACGAAGTGCTGATCCGCCAACAGGTTGATAGTGTTTCAATAACCTATCTTAAAAAGCATTATCTATTAGAGAAAGGTGATTTCCGTCTCGATACCCTGTTTGTCCATAGATACGATCCCAGTAAAGTCGATGCCGGTAAAACATTGGATTGAAAAGTTTGAGGCATCGCTGACGAGTACGCGGAGACAACCGCTTGCGTCAAAAATATTCTTTAAGTCTATTGTTTGTTACGCACTTGTGAAAGTGATACTGATCTGGAATGTAAGCAATGTGATGTTGCAATATCATAACATATCATTGCCTCGATCACTGGTGGGAAAAATTGCCCTGGCACCGGCCTTTCTAACCAACATTCATCCGAATCTGTTCCAGAGTGTAGTTGGAGCGTTGCTTCTGGTAATTTTGATCGTGGGCCCGAATTATATTGCGAACGTTGCATTCTGCTGGCTCGCACTTAATCTCGCTGTTGTATACCATCCGTTGGGAAATGGAGCAGACCTGATATTGCTTATGTTGTCCGTGTGGTGCATTCCGCTGGACAGCAAAGATTATTTTAGCTCCTCAAAATTAGGGACGGTTCAAGTCGCGTCGTTTAATGTTGCCCGGTTGTTACTCCAGTGGCAAATTATTTTTGTTTACATGTCCTCGGGCCTTGACAAGATTTTAAGCGAGGCGTGGAGGTCAGGCCAGGCTTTTCAGTTCATCCGACATTTTCAGGGTCTCTACAATCCAACGTTCCCCAGCGTGTTTCAAACTCCCTTTTGGGATTTCGTGTTGGCATGGGTAACAATAATTTTCGAGCTCTCATTCGGAGCATTGGTATGGAATAGATTTGCCCGCAAGAAAGTGTTGACAATAGGGTTGGTGTTCCACATTGTTATCTGGTGGATGCTGAGCCTTCCTGATTTTGCCATGATCATGGCGCTGTCCCTGCTTATATTTTTGGAGGATGCAGATTATTATTTGTTGGTGGGAGGGAAAAGGGTGGGGAGTTATGAGTTATGAATTATGAGTTCGGCTCGAGCGAAGAAAGACCGTCATTTCGAGGAGTATTTTACGAGGTTTCACCTCGCAAAAATTACGACGAAGCAACCCCCGTACTACGAAGCGCGGGAAGTGCGCACGCATTAATTAAAGGTATCGGAACTTGAATTGTACTTCGTAACTAAGGGATTGCTTTGTCATGTTCGAGACGTTGTCTCGAAGCATTCCACGCAATGACGGAACCTCTCGCTCGAGCATAACTCATAACTTATAACTTATAACTTATAACTACGGGCCTACGCTATCGCTTCCTTGAGCTTCAAATTATCCAGGTAATTCCAAACCAGGCTGCTGGCGCCGATAATTGGCGCGGCTTGATTTTGCAAGCCAGAAGGCAATACTTTCACTTTTCCGCGGAACAAAGGCATAAGGTTGGCTTCCATATGTTTGATCGTAGGTTTGAAGATGAGGTCACCTGCGAGGGAAAGTCCGCCAAAAAGGAAGATTGCTTCAGGGTCGGTATGCACAACGGTTTCGGCAAGCTTCATTCCCAATATTCGACCGGTGTATTCAAATGCAGCGAGCGCGACAAGATCGCCGCGAACGGCCGACTCCGTGATCATCGTTGTAGTAAGGTTATCGAAACTTATCCCTCGAAGTTCGCTCGGCTCAAGATGGTCTGCCAAAAGTTTATAAACCGTACGTTTTATACCAGTAGCCGAAACGTAAGTTTCCAGGCATCCTCTCTTCCCGCAGTTACAAAAGCGTCCGGCAGGATTAACCGAAGTGTGACCAACTTCACCAGCGATGCCGTGCTTGCCGTTGAGTAGTTGCCCATTGGCGACGAAACCACTGCCCAGCCCGGTGCCCAGCGTGATGACAACAAAATCTTTCATTCCCTTCGCTGCGCCATATATCATTTCTCCGACCGCCGCAGCATTTGCATCGTTCGTTACAATGGCCGGCAAATCAAATTCATCGCGGAACATTTCGGCCAAAGGAATAATCCCTTTCCATGGAAGATTTGTCGCGCGCTCAATTGTTCCTTTATAATAATTTCCATTTGCTGCACCAACACCCACGCCAATAATCTTGTGATCTCCTTGCATCTTTCGTATCTCGACACGAAACGACTCCGAAAGTCCCTTAAAGTAATCTTTAAAGTCATCAAACTGCGTTGTTGAAATGCTGCCGTGGGAGATCACATTGCCGCTTCGGTCGACAATTCCATACTTTGTATTTGTACCCCCAATGTCGATCCCGATCGTAAGCTCTCTCATAATGGCGCAGTTATATATCTCTGATTTGGGTTATTTATACTGAAAGAATTTTTGCGATACGAAGAGACTCAGCATCAATATCATGATGCTTATTAATGATGTCGTCAAACTTGTTGTAGACGATAACCTTATTTCTGATACCAACCATGCAGTCGAACTCACCTTTGAATAAACCCTCCACAGCGCCAATGCCCATGTGCGACGCCAGCACCCGGTCAAAGTAGGTAGGTGATCCACCTCGTTGCAAATGTCCTAATACTGTTACCTTGATATCGAAATAATCAGAGCGTTCTGCTACTTGCTTTGCCAATGAGTGCGCGTCGCCAATCTTGGATCCTTCAGCTACAACGACAAGGTTTGATTTCTTATTTGTTTTTCCACCCTCACCGAGAAGGGCATAAAGTTCTTCAAAAGACATTCCTTCTTCAGGAAGAATCACCGCGGCTGCACCTCCGGCAATTCCGCTATTAATGGCGATGTAACCTGAATGGCGACCCATTACTTCGACAAAGAACAGTCTGTTATGCGAAAGTGCCGTATCGCGTATGCGGTCGATCGCTTCAACCGCCGTATTAGTCGCTGTGTCATAACCGATTGTGTAATCTGTGCCGGCCAGGTCATTGTCAATGGTACCGGGAATGCAGATGGAAGGAATGCCGTGTTCCTCGAAAAACTTGTGAAGACCTGTAAATGTGCCGTCGCCGCCAATTGCAATCAGCGCATCGATATTCTGCTTTTTGATATGGTCTGCAGCCTTTTGTCGACCCTCCACCGTCCTGAATTCTTTGCTGCGGGCGGATTTCAATATTGTGCCGCCGCGCTGAATAATATTACCGACCGACCGGGCGTCAAGCTTCATGGTATCGCCTTCGATCATCCCTTCATACCCTCGCATGATGCCGACGCAGCTTTTTTTATAATATGTACAGGCGCGGACTACGGCACGGATGGCTGCATTCATTCCCGGAGCATCGCCACCCGATGTTAAGACCCCGATCTTCGAAATTTTGTTCTCCATTTATCAGTAAAATCCAACAAAAATAGCGGACCAGTTCAACTTTGCAATCAACAATTTTAACTATGCGATTTCAATCGTTTGAAATAGTTAATGAGGGCGTTTGTAGAGGAGTCGTGACCGGTTGCATCCTCCGAAGCAGTGAGTTCGCTCAATACTTTCTTCGCAAGAACCTTACCCAACTCCACACCCCATTGATCGAAGCTGAAGATGTTCCAGATAACACCCTGTACAAATATCTTATGTTCGTACATCGCCAGGAGGCTACCCAGTGTCCGGGGGCCGAGTTGTTTAAACAAAATGCTGTTGGTGGGCTTATTCCCCTCAAATACGCGAAAAGGAGCATGGAATTCGACGGACTCTTTGTCCATGCCTGCTTCCTTCAACTCCTGCTGCACTTCCGGGTACGTCTTTCCCTTCATCAACGCTTCCGTCTGTGCGAAAAAGTTGGATAACAATTTATCATGATGATCACTAATCGGATTGTGACTTTTTGCAGGCGCAAGGAAGTCGCACGGGATAATCTTCGTACCCTGATGGATAAGCTGATAAAATGCGTGCTGACCGTTCGTTCCAGGTTCACCCCATATTACCGGTCCTGTCTGATAGGTGACCTGCTCGCCATTGCGCGCAATGGACTTACCATTGCTTTCCATATTTCCTTGTTGAAAATAGGCGGCGAAGCGGTGCAGGTATTGATCATAGGGAAGTATCGCTTCTGAAGAAGTTCCAAAAAAATTGTTATACCATACACCGATTAGTGCTAACAGCACCGGGATGTTTTTTTCAAACGGCTCATCGCGAAAGTGTTTGTCCATGGCATGCGCGCCATCAAGCATGAGTTCGAAGTTTTCAAAGCCTACCGTGCAGGCGATTGAAAGTCCGATAGATGACCACAGTGAATATCGTCCTCCTACCCAATCCCAGAATACGAACATGTTCTCCTCCGCGATTCCGAATTTCGTTACTTCGCTTTTGTTGGTGGAAACTGCGACGAAGTGCTTTGCAACGTCACCCTTACCCGCAGTTTTTTCAAGCAGCCATGATCGCGCCGACTCTGCATTGGTCATCGTCTCCTGTGTTGTAAAGGTCTTTGAGGCAACAATGAAAAGCGTTGTTTCCGGATCGAGCTTCTTTAGCTTCTCAACCAGGTGCGTGCCATCTACATTGGAGACAAAGTGGGGATGAATGTTTTTCCAGTATGGTCGAAGCGCTTCGGTCACCATGTATGGGCCGAGGTCTGAGCCACCGATTCCAATATTAACAATATCCGTGATGGCTTTTCCGCTGTAGCCCATCCACTGTCCCGCTAATAGGCGACCTGAAAAATCTTTCATTTGAGCCAGGGCCCTATTAACGTCTGGCATAACATCCGCACCATCAACATGCATCGGTGTATTGGATCTGTTCCGCAGGGCAACATGCAAAACTGATCTTTTCTCAGTGCGATTTATTCTTGATCCATTAAACATTGCGGCGATGGCTTCGCCCAGCTCAACCTCTCTGGCAAGTGCTATCAAATCTTTCAACGTTTCATCGACGATGAGATTTTTCGAGTAGTCAACCAGTATATCCTCGAACTTTGTGTGAAACTTTGTGAACCGATCGGGGTCTTCGTCGAACAACTCACGCATCGAAGTTGCTTGCATTGTGAGAAATTGTAATTCAAGCTTTTGCCAGGATCTTGTCAAGGTAGGATTGTGATCAGGTAGCATTTTGGGCTATTTAAATTAAATGTACATGCGTAACAGTGCAGTGTCGATGTTTGGGGCAGGACTTCGTTTGCAGAGGGGAGTAGCGAGGATCACTTTTTAAATTTATTCACCAGCATGGCAAGCTTCTCCTCCATACTCAGTTCTTTTTCCTTTTCCTTTTCCTTCCGTTTTACGACCTGACCTGGCTTGTCTTTCTTATTTTTCTGTGGAGCTTCCTGCCTTTGCGGCACTTCGGGCTGCGCGAATGGATCCTGCTTCATAGACAATCCAATACGCTTACGTGGCACATCGACCTCTACAACCGTAACCATTACCTTTTGCTGAACACTGACAACCTGCTGAGGATCTTTAACGAAGTTGTCTGAAAGGTGACTGATGTGTACAAGGCCATCCTGATGCACGCCGATGTCAACGAACGCGCCAAAGTTCGTTACGTTTGTAACCAGGCCGGGAAGACGCATACCAATCTTAAGGTCATTGATTGCATGAACGCCATCGGTAAAACTGAATACTTCAAATATTTTGCGAGGATCGCGACCGGGCTTTTCCAGCTCGGTGAGGATATCGTTAAGAGTAGGAAGACCGACTTTTTCCGTAACGTATTTTTTCAGGTCGAGCTGCTTCCTTAGTTCAGCTTTCGTCATGAGATCCGTTACTGCACATCCGAGGTCTTTTGCCATGTGCTCGACAATCGGATAGCTTTCCGGGTGTACGGCGCTTGCGTCAAGAGGATTCTGAGCTTCATGAATGCGCAAAAACCCTGCAGCCTGCTCAAATACTTTTTCACCGAGCCGGCTAACCTGCATCAGCGACTGCCGACTTTTGAACGGGCCATGCTGGTCTCTGAATTCCACAATATTTTTCGCCAATGCGGGACTTAATCCTGATACATACGATAACAACTCTTTACTCGCCGTATTGACCTCCACGCCAACAGAGTTCACACAACTCATCACCGTGCCATCAAGTCCACTTTTTAATTTTGACTGGTCTACGTCGTGCTGATATTGTCCGACGCCGATTGACTTCGCATCAATCTTTACCAGCTCAGCCAATGGGTCCATGAGGCGCCTTCCTATAGACACCGCGCCTCGTACTGTAATGTCTTTATCAGGAAATTCTTCGCGTGCCACGTCGGATGCAGAATACACCGATGCACCGCTTTCATTTACCATTGTGACTATGATCTTATGGCTTAGGCCGATTGATTTTACGAAAGTTTCTGTTTCGCGTCCAGCCGTTCCGTTGCCTATAGAGATCGCTTCGATGTTGAATTTCTCGCAGAGATTTTTGATGATTGCCGACGCCTTGGTGGTATCACGCTGCGGTTCGTTCGGGTAGATATTCTCATTGTGAAGCAATTTTCCCTGGCGATCGAGGCACGCAAGCTTACAGCCTGTTCTGAATCCGGGATCAAGCGCCATCACGTTCTTTTGTCCAAGTGGTGCAGCCAGCAACAGGTCTTTGAGATTATCTGCAAAAACTTTTATCGCCTCTTCATCGGCCTTCATTTTTGATTCCATCCGCACCTCTGTTTCCAGGGACGGTTTCAACAGCCTCTTGTAACAATCTTTTATGGCAAGCCTTAGCTGATTAGACGTCATATTCTCGGACTTGATATAAATCCGCTCCATCGCACTCATTGCTCTTTCCTCTTCTGGGAAGATGTCAAGCGACAAAACGCCCTCTTTCTCACCCCGGCGCATCGCAAGTAAACGATGAGAAGGCGTCTTCGCGATAGGCTCTTTCCATTCAAAGTAATCCTTATACTTTTGACCTTCGCCTTCTTTGCCTTTTAATACATTGGATTCAATTATGCCTTCGTGCCAAAACAAGTCGCGAACGTTCTTTCGGACCACAGGATTCTCACTTACACCTTCTGCAATGATGTCTCTGGCGCCGGCGAGTGCATCCTCAAAAGTCAACACACCTTTTTCCGGATCAATGAACGCAACCGCAAAATTCTCCGGGTCGAAATCCTCCTGCGCCATGATTTTTGACGCCAGGGGTTCCAGCCCTTTTTCCCTTGCTACGCTGGCCCGTGTTTTTCTTTTCGTTTTGAAGGGCAGATAGATGTCTTCCAGTTGTGCAAGCGTTTCAGCCTGCACAACGGCCTGCATAACCTCCACTGAGAGCTTGCCCTGTTTTTCTATTGACGTGATTATTGCCTCGCGTCTTGCATCGAGTTCCTGAAGCTGTTCCAGCCTATCACGCACGGAAGCGATCATTACTTCGTCCATGCTGCCCGTCAGCTCTTTGCGGTAGCGGGCAATGAATGGCAAGGTGGCTCCCTCAGCCAGAAGGGTGGTCACAGCCTGTACATACTTCAACTCAAGGGATAATTCCTTTGTTATCTGCTGAACCCACCGGGCAATACTTTCTTTCTCCATAATACCAAAACAGTTGGCAAAAATAGGATAAGCCTCACAACCAACAAAAGATTTAGCCAATTAGCCGTTTCGGAGTTTCGAGATCAGGCGACGCTGATATTGTTCCATTGTGCTAACCTATCGGGCAAGCACAACTGAAGCCTCCACCTGCCTTTTCGGTATCCTCCAATACTTGTTAAGCAACGAATTTTTTTCCTCGTCAGACACCACCCGAAAATTATATTTCTGATAAAAGGTGATCGCCCAATGCGCGTCCGACCAGGTACCAATGAGTACAGGTTTGTCAGTCAGCGACAAAAGATTTTCCAGGAGTTTGCCGCCAATACCCAGGTTTCTATGGCTCGTCCGGACATAGGCATGACGGATCAGTGTAACGTCACCCTTATCCTGGATTCCCATCACTCCCAGAATTCGATCGTCCTGACTATATCCCCAAAACTCGACACCTTCGTCGATTTGAACTTTAAGTTCTGCGGCAGGCATATAAATCTCCCTCCAGCGGTCGGCCGGAATTACGCCCTTATAGGCGGACGCACCGTCGTTGATTACCTCAAAAATATCATTGAAATTATTTGCAGTACATCTCTTTATCATATCTTTTTATTCCGATCTTAGGCTCTTCACAGGATTCATCAGAGCCGCTTTAATTGCCTGAAAACTTACGGTGAGTAACGTGATGGCTAGTGCACCGCCACCCGAGACGGCAAAGATCCACCAGGGAATGTCCGTGCGATATTCATAGGCTTTAAGCCAGTTGTTCAGCTGATACCACGCAAGGGGTATAGAAATTGCGCAGGAGAAGATTACGAGCAAGACAAAATCCTTCGACAACATTCGCCACAAATTGGCTACAGATGCGCCAAGTACTTTTCTGATCCCGATCTCTTTCGTGCGCTGTTCGGCCACGAAAGAAGCGAGTCCAAACAACCCAAGACAGGAGATCAGTATCGCCAATACCGCGAAGAATGCGGCAAGGGTGCCAACACGTGTTTCGTTACCGAATTTCGTTGCATAGTCTTCGTCAACGAAAGTTGATGAAAAAGGGGAAGAGGGGTTATACTTTTTGAAGACCGCTTCAATTTTGCTTAGAGCTTCCTGTGAGCTCCGATTTGGATCGAGTTTCAGAATAAGCACATTTTCAGAACCGTTGGAGAGATGAAATAAGGACGGGCGCACTGGCTGATAAGGTGACTGCACCAAAAGATCTTTGACTACGCCTATAATGGTAAAGGGTTTGCCCTCCCAGCGAAGGACCTTGCCCACAGGGTCTTTAAAGCCGAGAAAAGGGACAGCGGATTCGTTCACGATAAAGGCTAGAGAGTCAGACGCAAACTCACGGGAAAAATCGCGGCCTTCCTTTATCTCCCAACCGATCGTCTTTCCATACTCATGTGTGACAGCATTGTTCGGGAAGTCCACGGCCAGTTCCGGGTCTTTGCCTTCCCACTCAAAACCGCCGTTTGTGTTCCATATTCCGGTCGTGGGGCTGCCGGACTCAGCCATTTCAACAATCACACGTTCGGTCTTCAGCTCCGTTCGCATCGCGTCAAAGTGCTTGTGGCGCTCCCCGTTGACGCCCGTTGTGATCAATCCATCAAAATTATAACCCATGGGGCGATGCTGGCCATGCTGTATTTGCTTGTATACGACCATTGTTCCGATAATAAGGGTTATTGAAATGGTGAACTGCATGACAACAAGCACCTTTCTGGGTAGGGAGGCAAGCTTGCCTACCTTGAAGCTTCCTTTCAGAACTTTAACGGGTTGGAAAGACGACAGGAAAAGGGCTGGGTAAACACCAGCGAAGAGGCCGGTGATTACGCTAAATCCAACGGCGAGCAACCAGAAAAAAGGCTCTGCCCAGGGTATCGCCATTTTCTTGTCCGCAATTAAATTGAATGAAGGCAGCGCAACAAACACCAACAGGATGGCAACCAAAAGTGCGAAAAATGATACCATCACTGATTCACTGAAAAATTGCGTGATCAACTGCGTGCGAACTGAACCAATTGACTTTCTGATGCCCACTTCTTTCGAGCGCTTTTCAGACCGCGCTGTACTAAGGTTCATAAAGTTGATGCAGGCAAGGAGCAAAACAAACACGCCCGTCGTTCCAAATAACCAGACATTGTCAATGGCTCCTCCCGTATTTTTTCCGTCTTTGAAATCAGAATACAAATGCCACTTGCGCATCGGATGCAAGAACACTATCGGATTGTATCCGCGCTCGTCTTTGGGCAATTTATTCAGCTTAACATCTTTGATCCTCGCAGAGACTTCTTCCATGCTCGCATTGTCGGCGATTTGCGCAAAGGTTTGAGTGAAGTTGCTTCCCCATGGATTTTCCATCTCCTTGATCCATGGATTCTGGCTTAGATAAAGATCCCATGGAAGGATAAGCTTCAATTCTTTCAATGATGTGTTTTGTGGAAGATCTTCATATACGCCCGTTACCTTCACATCAACCTGGTCGTCGATGCGCAATATTTTATCCAATGGATCATCATCTCCAAAATACGTTTTGGCAACAGATTGCGATAGTAGTACCGAATTCATGTCCTTCCTCAGACCATCCCGGGAACCTTTAATCATTTTAAGGCCTAGCAACTCTGTTACATCCGGTTCAAAATAGCTACCCGGTTGCGCAAACATCTTTTCCCCAAAAGTGACTGTGTGATTATTGTTCCACGAAGACTGCACGACATACTTGAAATCACTTCCATAAACGTTCCGAATCTCCTCAGCCATGTGGGAGGGATTGGCAACCTGCGAGCCGACCTCTCCATTAAACGTCTGGTGTTGCATAACCTGTGCAATGCGTTCATAACTTGGATGATAAGTGTCGAACGTCAGTTCCTCATGCATCCAAAGTCCAATCAGTATCGCTACCGCCATGCCGATGGCCAGGCCGAAGATGTTAATGGCAGAGTAAACCTTGTTGCGAAGCAAGTTTCTCCAGGCGATTTTGAAGTAGCTTTTGATCATGTATTATCTTTTTTGATGCTGTTGATAGTGGTGTTATACCCTATGTATACCGTTCTTTTGACGTTTGGTTACGTCCGTTTATTGATAGATTGACTTTAATTAAAGCAAGTTGCATCATCAAAGGTAAATATTTGTTGCGATGACCGTTTGATGGTTTGGCGAGGAAGTGCGTTTAGCCCCGGCGAAGTAATTTTACTGTATCAATCATAACACTTTGCAAAATCAATCAATACGCTCTAGTGAATTGTTGAACACAACCTTACATACATCAAATTCTGCCTTGAATGCAAAAATCTGCGCGGCAAAGACCGTGCATCTTTAGACATTGAAAATCCCTAATCCCTTGAATTTATGAGATTGCAAACTGGACTGTTGGTGTTAGCAAGTGTTATGTTCTGTTGCGAACAAGCCAATGCACAATCGAAAGTTACTCCATCATGGACGGCTAAATTTTCTAGTCCGATAAACTGGCAGCGTGTACATTCGTTAGGTTACTTAATTGTCAGCACGAATCAGGGGATTTATGGCGTGGATCCCAAGAAGGGTTCAATACTATGGGAAAATAAAAGTTTCCCTGCGCTGGATCCTTCAATGTATGAAGAAATTGCCGGCACCGAGTTTGTTGCTATATCCTATAAGACCGATAAGGATTCAACGATACCGATGCAGGCCATTGTAGAAATTGTTGGTGGTAAGGTTCTTTTTGACTCTCAAAAGGAAAAAATCGGGGTGTTAAGCCGTCACATTCTCGCGTCGTCAGGCAAGCTCCTGATCAGTGGGGCCAAACAAGGAACCCTTGCTGCAACGCTGTTTATGTATGACATCGCTTCAGGAAAGCGGCTTTGGATGAATGAAGATCTTTTTAAACCCGAAGAAACTCCTAAAAAGGGTTTACTAGGCGCTATGCAGATGATGGGAGCCGCCTTCGCAGGCCTGCAATCGCTGACAAGCGAGCCGATAGAACTGAATGACCAGACGATGCTCCTTACGCATCCAAATTTTGTATTTAAGATTAACAGCGCCGATGGAAAAATTTTATGGCGTAGTAGTCTGGTACCTTCGACAAAGGCCCGTGTGTATTTTTCGCCTTACAAGCCAGAGATGGTTTATGTTGGCACTGAGGTGGAATCACAAACCGGTTCAGGGATGTCAACGTCATCCACAACGCAAGGCGCACCACAGAAGTATTATGAGAATCTTTACTACGCATTCAATTTAAATACAGGTGCACCAGCATGGAAGGAACCTGCCAAGGAGAAAGATCAATTAAATCAGGTAATAGCGCACGAAAAGGGTTTGATCATCTGTCCGAGATCCAGCCAAAAGCCTACAATCAACCTGGTTGATTATCAAACTGGAAAGACGGTATGGGGAAATAAAGGCAAAGGTATCAAGGCACAGGGTAGTGTTGTCAGCTATATAACGACGGAGAAAGGAATTCTGATAACAACTGCATTTGATAATGCATGGAACAATAGTAAAGCCGAAGAGTATTATCTAAACCTTCTTGATCCAAACACCGGTGCACTTAAATATGAAAAAGCGGTCAAGTTGAAAGGTGATCTTGTACGAACAGAGCTGGTTTCAAAAGGATTGCTGTTTGTTACGACCAAAGAGATCAATATTCTTGATCCCGCCACTGGAAAGCTTGTATTACCTATTTCTATTGAATCCGGAAATAACTCAATCACTAAAACAGATAAGCCCAGGCCCTTTCCTACTGCCGAAAAGGGAAATTTCATCTACGTGTACAGCCCTAAAGACAAAACCGTATATGAATTTGACAAACAGGCCGGGACTTCCAAGGCGATTACGAAGCAGAAACTTGAATTCGAAGGGCAGGAATTGCCAGAATCTATTGACGCAAAAGCCGATGGTATTGTAATCTCCAGCGAACAAAATGTAGTAAAAATTGGATTTGACGGTGCAGTACAGTATGCTAAGTATTACCCTGCTCCGCGCCAGCCGGCACTTATGCGCGCGCTGCTCGCTGCACAAGCAGTACGGGCTGCATATATTGGTGCCGCGGCAAGCGCCTATGCGGGAGCTTTTGCCCAGGCCGCCAATAATACCACCGATGCTACCAGCAAAGCGGTAGGTCAAAGTCTTTCTGAAGGATTTAGCGATCTGGGAAAATCGGCTTTTTCTTACTCTTCCCGCGCAATGGGTGAATTTAATGCGCGCTTTAAGGCATCGCAAAATACGCCTGACTTCGTGATGATGATGACCAAACAGGAGAAGAAAGGCTACCAACTAATACAAGCCAGTAAAGCCAACGGCGAAATAATGAATTCGGTCGATATTAAAAATGATAAGGAACCGGAGTATGACGTAGACCAGATTTATAACTATGTCTACTATAGATCGAATCCTTCCGAGATCGTTTGTTATAAATTATAAACAGGAAGGGATCAATCACAATCTGTAGCGCGAGGGAGATTTGAACGCCACTTATACGTTTCGCCACAATCTAGTAATTGCCACTCTACCTGTGGGGAGCCTGAAATTTAAATCTACGTACGGATTTATCTATTGGAAGTGGGAAATTCTCAGTATCAACCTATGCGCGCTTTATTTATGCTTTCAATTATTTTAGCTGCTATAGCATCAGCCTGTACACGAACACACAAACAGGACGTTTATAAAATTGCCTTTCGGAATCAGAACTTTAGAATTCAATACTGCCTTCGAAAGACATTCAATTCAAATTATTTGTATTACCAATTTATATTGGGTAATTCAAAACCTATTGAGGTCAATTCTTTAGATTACGAACACAGCTTACCCTATAGCAAAGATGTTTATAATGGTGCTCAAACGAACTATTTCGATAGCACTGTAAGTTATTGTTTGATTGACAATCCCGAACAGCTTTATAGACAAAACTCTTCGTACCTCGACTCGACGGACTATCCAGAAAGTCAGAAAAACGAAATTAAAAGTTTAATTAAGGAAGAAATATACAAAAACTTAAAAGTCCAGCGCAAACGTTTTTTGCTCTATTTAGATCCCCGAAAATACTCATTAACAGAATTTGAGAATATTTCAGATGTATTAAACCTGCACATCAAAGAAATCAATGAGCTAATTTTTTCGTGTAAGCCTTTTCATGTAAACCGAGGTAATTATGATGGCTGGCAATTTTGTGGATTAGTCTATGGGAATGAAGAGGATTTTATTGAAGTATATACTAAAAATAAAGACGATCTATTTAAAGTTTTCCCAGACGGTAGAATTGCTCATTATAACGAACTTCCCGCCCCTGGTAAAAATTGGATGTCCGGCCAGGATTTTATCTATTCAAAAATTAAAATGCCGGGTAAAATTATTCAACTCAATACATATACCAGGGAAGATTTGATTCATTATAAAAATAAAAATGGCGTAAGTATAACGAGTAATTTTCAAACTGAGCAGGGTCTCTCAGAAGGACTATTAAAATAGCAGGTTTGCGAAACAATTGTATAGCAACGAGAATAGAAAGTGTACCGCATTATTTTATCTTCAATTTATGAGATAAAAAACAATGGAAATAAAAACATCTACTTTTCAATTTCCAGAGCTACCTGAAATTTTAAAACCTTATCATGACACAATTTTTAATTTTTTCAGGAAGCCCATGGTACTGGCAATACCGCAAGACGAACTTGCAGTATTGCCATGGCAAAGTAAAATAGGTGGGTATCCTTATTTACCAAAAGGCGCTACTAGCCCGGTTTTAACCCGCGGTCAAGATGGTGAGTACTATCATACCACCATGATGCTGCTACAAATTAATTTTCAAGAGATTTCTCCCATACCAGGTTTTCCTACACAGGGAATTATGCAATTTTTTGCCACGAGTGAGCCTGAAGACTGTGAGGATGGAAAGGGGGACTCTAAACTCGTTTATTATCCTGAAGTAATAGAAAATATTGATTTGATTGAAACAGATTTTTCAAGCCTTCCGCCAAAAATTTATATTCCTTATGCCGGTCACCAGGATACACCTGATGAGGGAGTTACAATTAAATTTGTGACAATTGATTTTTCCTTGACCGATTCAAGCTATTCCCCCAACAGCGATATTAAAGCTTTGTTTGATGAAGTTGATGAAGACTTATGGAAGGTTGTGCAAGATGCATTTGCTCAATATTTGGAAAACGATTTAAAGACCAGTTATCAAGCCTGGTGGAAAAAGCAGCCCATAAAAAAACCTCCGAGAGTGATACAAATTGGCGGCAATGTCTACCAATTTTTTAATAGAGATCCCCGTGTTATAGATGACAAAGGTGTTGTTTATGATCGACTTTTAATGGAATATGAATGTACGGATGACGATACGAAACATGGATTGCCTTTAAAAGGCTACGATGCCGTGCCTCAGTTTTTTATGAATAGTGAAGATTTAAAAGCGTTGAATTTTAGCGATTACTTTTATAACTGTATGTTTTAATTTCGTTCGCGCTGCAGGATGAAATCGTGCGGCGGATGCTCGGGAGTCGGCAAGCCAAGTTTACTTGATTGTGGAATCATTGAAATGGCGATTAGATCGGACGGGAAGCTTACGTGCAGATGCAGCCAATCTGTCCATGATCCAATCGGCTATCGCGGGTTTGTCAATAAAGTTATACCAGCTGTCTATAGGGAGCTGCGATGTGATCATGGTTGATCCGTTGCCGTATCGATCTTCGAGGATATCTACCAGAGCAATTCTGGGGTCATTGCTTAACGCCTTCAGACCAAAGTCATCCAGGATTAGTAGCTTGCTTCCGGCAATTCCTTTAATCCATTTAAGGTAAGAACCTTCTTATCGAATTTGTGCCAGGGCCTCCAGAATTTGTTCATGTAAAGTATTGAGTTTTATACCCTAGCAGACACGAAGCGTGGAATGACGAACAATAATCTAATCGCTTCAAACTGTTGCTCCATGAGGTTGAGGAAATCTTTAGAGAACAATAGAACATATATATTTGTTTGTTTGTTTAAATAACCAAATCAACAACATCATTAAAATGACAAAGAGAAATGTCTTTAGCTTAAAGTTCTTACTGATAGGGATATTTTTATCTAAAAATTTGCTGGCGCAGAGATTACATCCTGGCTTTGACAAAACTGAATATATTGAGACGTTGAAAATTAATCAGAAAGCGCACATCGCTGTTGACAAGTGGACTGAAAATACCGCAGT
The DNA here is from genome assembly GCA_037720155.1 of Chryseolinea sp. Taxonomy (GTDB): domain Bacteria; phylum Bacteroidota; class Bacteroidia; order Cytophagales; family Cyclobacteriaceae; genus Chryseolinea. Next base: position 355,052 of record JBBJMI010000005.1, read on the forward strand.
TCCTAACCCTCAATATTTCAATTTCGTTTACCGCTCACCCAAAGTAGCTTTTGATAATATTTGGGATTTATGGATAAGTAAGAGTAAACCAATTGCGTTGATAGCTGTGCAGGGTAGCATACCCACGGAGGCAAGTTTTTTAGCAAACCTTTATGCGGCTATGGTTCCTGCCAAAGGCGAGCTCCAGTTAGAGAAAGATTTAAAGTTTAAATATGATGTTGCCCAGCACCCTAATGCAGCAGTTCATGTTGGCTGGCTTGTGGCTATGGCCTATTTATCAAAGAGTATTTTGCATAAAATTGATTTGTGTCATAAGGCAGGCATAAAAGATTTTATTTTAACAGGTCATAGTCAAGGTGGTGGCATAACATTCTTGCTCAATTCATACCTGGAGAATCTGAAGAATGAAGATAAAATACCAGACGATATTCGCTTTAAAACCTATTGCAGTGCCGGGCCTAAGCCCGGGAATTTATTTTTTGCCTACGATTACGAAAATATGACAAAGGGAGGATGGGCGTATAATGTTGTCAATACTTCAGATTGGGTTCCTGATGTTCCATTCTCTGTTCAAAAAGTAGATGACTTCACAGCAGTGAATCCCTTTCGTGGGGCAAAAGCAATTATTAGAAAACTGAAATTCCCTAAAAATTTAGCACTAAAGCATGTTTTCAATCAATTGGATAAGCCAAGTAGAAAGGCTCAAAAAAACTATCAAAAATATTTAGGTCAAATGGTTTCAAGAGCGGTTAAAAAGCAATTACCCACCTTTGTATTACCTGAATATTATAATAGTAATTACTATGTCAGAGCAGGCAATACTATAGTTCTATACGCTGATGACGCCTATTTTAAATCTTTTAGCAACGATCCTAATAATCCGAATATTTGGCAACATCATCTCCCCAAGCCGTATTTATTTTTAGCGGAAAAATTAGAATAAGGGCCCACATTCAAAACATAATCGTTGGTAAACCTTCACAATATTTAGTAAATCAATCGTCATTGTCTAACGCCCATCGCTTCGAACTTAGAGAGGAGTCAATGAGAAAAAGATCAGTCAAAAATCAATCAGAAAATAACTAGCTTTACAGCATCAAATTCCATCACCAATGGGTGGTCATATGATTACCAAAAAGGTGGTCAGACTTAGTAAAATAATGACTTTGGTATTGCGACCTGGATAAAAGAAATGGACAGATGGAGAATACGCCCATACCTGATGATCTAAACTATTTAAAACTCGATTTCGAGCAGGCTAAAGCTAAGCATCTATTATTCAAATCAAGATTACGTTCCATTCTCTACGGGGCTGATATTGATGAAACACCTGTCGCTTCACATTTTGAATGCACCGTAGGCAAATGGATATATGGTCATGCATTAGAGGATTATGGCCACCTCCCGGAGATGGTGGCGTTCGAGAAGGTGCACGCAGAAATTCATCTATGTGCCAGAGATCTTTTAGATCTTTACAAGGGCGGAAAAGTTGAAGCAGCTCGCGTTGGATTAGACAAGATGGAAAAGATCGCTGATGATCTGATTAATGTGCTCAATAGGCTGGAGCAGAGACTTATTGAAACGCCACCAGAAGAGATTAAAAACAAAAACTATTCTGATATTTTAGATGTTAATCTGTCAGAGCTTTATCATTTACAAAAAGCTAATTATGATTTAGACAATCGATTCAGGCAGCAATCTAAAGAATTGTATAAGGCTAAGGAACGTTTTGAACTTGTAGCAATGGCAACCCGGGATGCTGTATGGGACTGGGACTTAATAACCGATCAGATTCAGTGGAATGAGGGATTTAAAGAATTATTTGGATACGAAAATCAGCAAATCGAACCAGGTATTGAGTCCTGGTATAACAGAATTCACCCTGATGATCAGCAAAGGGTAGTAAGAGGCATTCATCAGATCATTGATAATGGCGGAGAAATGTGGTCAGATGAGTATCGTTTTCGTAAAGCGAGTGGAGATTATGCATTCATTTATGATAGAGGTTACGCACTACATGATTTCGAAGGTAAACCCAACCGAATGGTTGGCGCTATGCAAGATATCACCGCACGCAAGAAGGCAGAAGAGGGACTCATTTATCGCAAGGCATTGCTTGAAGCTCAAAATGAAGCGATTCCTGACGCAATGCTGATTGTAGATGCAAAAGGTCAAATCATTTCCTGCAACAAGCACTTTGAAATACTATGGAATATTCCTCAACATATCATCACTTCAAACGATGACAAAGCTGCGTTAGAATTTGCAATGACCCAGGTAAAAGACCCCAAAGCTTTTATTGATCGCGTTAACTATTGCTATGCACATCCGGATGAAACAGCCCATGAAGAAGTACTTTTTAAGGATGGACGGATTATTGAGCGTTATGGAAATGCCGTGATAGGTGAAGATGGAAGAGAATTTGGTTGGATTTGGTATTTTAAAGACATCACTTTTAAAAAACAATCTGAATTAAAACTAAAGAAAAGCGAAGAGCACTTTAGGTTACTTGCCGAGTCTATGCCTCAAAAAGTATGGACTGCCGATAGTAAAGGTAGCGTCAATTATTTCAATAAAGTATGGATTGACTACACAGGTCTTTCGTTGACCGAGTTGAAAGATTGGGGTTGGAAATCAATTATCCATCCTGACGATTGGAATGAAAACGAACGGAGATGGATGAATTCAATACAAACTGGTCAGGCATTTGAATTTGAGCATCGTTTTTTGAGAAGGGACGAAATCTATCGCTGGCACCTAAGCAGAGGCGTGCCCCAATTGGATGAAAGTGGAGACATTTTAATGTGGATCGGTACGAACACTGATATACATGATCAAAAAACATTTGCTGAACAACTCGAAAGAAATGTAATGGCTCGTACCAAGGAGTTGCAACTTGCCAACAACAGTTTAAAGAAATCAAATGAAGAGCTCGAACAGTTCGCTTTTGTCGCCTCCCATGATCTACAGGAACCGCTAAGAAAAATTCAGGTGTTTACGAATATTCTAAACGATCACGAAAAATATTTAATTACGGGAGAGGCCAGAACCTATATTGACAAGGTGGATAAGGCCGCCAGGAGAATGTCTGGTTTGATCAATGATTTGTTGGAGTATTCACGCTTGTCGAATACTCAGAGTTTCGAACAGGTGGACTTAACTCGAATTATTAAGAATCTAATCGATGACTATGAGCTCGCAATAGAAGACACTAAAATGTCAGTGACGTATGAACACCTTCCCATTGTCGAAGCTGCGCCATTACAAATGAATCAATTGTTCTATAATCTAATAGGGAATTCGTTAAAGTTTTGTAGAAAAAATATTCAATCTACCATCACAATTACAGTTAAGCAAAAAGCTGGTGAGAGTTTTGAAAAACAATTTAACCTACAAACCGGAAGAGTTTACCATGAAATAATTCTCCAGGACAATGGTATTGGATTCAGCCAGGAGTATTCGGAAAAGATATTTACAATTTTTCAAAGATTGCATAGCGGTAATTCTTTTTTTGGCTATGGCATTGGCTTAGCGATCTGTAAAAAAATAGTAAACAACCACCATGGCGTTATTTATGCACAAGGAAAGGAAAACGAAGGTGCCACTTTTGTGGTCATCCTACCCGTAACTCAAGCATTTTAAATATGGCCCGTCCGCTGAACCCCCGTCCGCCAGCTGGCGGATATGAATCCAATGGCAAGGACGATGTGTATTGTGGACACACAATCAACAAATCATCTGTAGCGCGGGGGAGAGTTGAACCCCCGACCTTTGGGTTATGAATCCAACGCTCTAACCGCCTGAGCTACCGCGCCGTAATTTTGGAGTGCAAACTTACTAAGTTGTACGGAATCCGCAAGAATCATTACAAATTAGAAATACCAGTCATTGGGATGCGGTTTTATCTGATGGGTGACGAACATTCCTTGAATTCAGGCAAATTAGCGCCAGTCCAAGCTCTTTTCATTTAGCTGAACGTTTAGCTTGTCATCCTGCATAAATTGGCCTAAATTCAATCGGTTTAACCCTCTCCATGGCCACAATCAGCACGTCTAAAAAAAAGTTATTCACAGCAGACTATGAGATACATGCGTCTATCAAAATGTTGTATCCTTATATTCAAAGCGCTAGTGGGCTATCGGAATGGTTCGCTGATGATGTCACCATCAACAATGAAGATAAAAGCCTCACATTCTACTGGGACAACGAGGCCCATAGAGCAAAAGAAGTCGCCCATCGGACGAACCACTTCGTCCGATTTCAGTTTCTACCCGAGAATAAAGAGGACGAACAAGACCCTTCGTATTTTGAATTGCGCCTGGAATCTAATGACCTGACCCAAACGGTGTACATTAAGATCCTTGACTACACAGACATCACCGACCAAAAAGAGCTGAGCGATATGTGGGAAAGTCTCGTTGATTCACTTCGCAAAACTGTCGGAGGTTAATTATTCATCTGATTTTAGGTTGGCGCGCAGACACTATTGTAATTGGCGCTATTTTTGAACCTCAGTCCAGCGAATGAAGAAAATTGATAAACTGATTCTCGATGCCTTCATAGGTCCTTTCCTGATTACATTTCTCGTTGTTGTATTCATTCTGTTGAATATCAACATGCTCAAATATTTTGACGACATCATTGGCAAAGGCCTTGACTCATGGGTACTCGGTCAGCTCTTCTTTTATTTTGCCATCTTCACTGTGCCTACGGCCATGCCGTTGGCAGTTCTCCTTTCCTCACTGATCGCATTCGGAAATCTTGGCGAGCACTTTGAGCTCACGGCCATCAAGAGTGCCGGCATTTCGCTGATAAGGATACTGAGACCCATTTTCTTTTTCGTCCTGGTACTTACGGCCGCAGCTTTCTATGCCAATAACAATCTCGTTCCTAAGGCGGCACTGGAAGCTTATAGCCTTCTGTACGACATCAAGCAGAAAAAGCCTGCGCTGGAACTTCGGGAAGGATCGTTTTATAGGGGAATTGACAACCTGAGCATCAAGGTGAATCAGAAATTTCCTAAAGATGACCAGGCATTAAAAGGTGTGATCGTGTATGATCATAGAAAGAACGATGGTAATAAAGAGGTAACGGTTGCTGACTCCGGACGCATGTATACCATTCTCAATGAGCGCTATCTGAAGTTTGAGCTATATAATGGATTTCATTATACCGAGGGTGCAGCAGACGAGGCAGCCGCGCCGGGCAACAAGGCCTCGGCAAAAAAGTCTGAAGCCTTGAGCCGCACCAAGTTCGCGAAGATGCAGGTTGTATTTGACCTTTCATCTTTTCAGCTGCAGACCACGGACAAGAAATGGTTTCAGGGAAATAGAATCATGCGGAATTTGAGTGAGCTGGAGGATGACATGGATTCGTTAAGCCGGGAAATACTGAACCATGAATTGAATTATTACCTGACAAAATCGGAATTCTTTAAGTTTTATATGAAGGATGACGAGATTGTTCTGCCTGCGGCCTTGCAAAAACAAAAAAAGTACCGCGATTCAATAGCGACTCTTCCAAATTTGGCCAGAATGAAAAAATACGGAAAGAGCGACTCTGCGACTGCCGCCTTAAAACCTCAGACGTTAAGATCGAAAAAGGATTCACTTAAAGTCAAATATGGTCCCGAGGAGCGCAAGCTCGCTGTTAAACCTGGAACGCTTAAGGGGACAAAAAATCTAAAGGATTCGTCAAAAAATTCTAAAATCGCCGGCGGACGCCAGGCCGCGAAAAAAAAGACTGTTGCCGGAACAGGAAAATTAAAAAGTAAAAAAGTATATGCGTTCGATTCCGCAAAAATTGCGGCAGTAGACAGCTTGATACAGCTTAACCCGACTCGCGATATGTTCCAGGGGGCCGCCAATATCGCACGCGGTATAAAGAGCCAGATCAGTAACTCTAATACCAGCATCGAAAGCTTTGAAAAAGAGTTAGTGACCTTTGATATTCAATGGCATAAGATACTGGCTAGCTCGCTGGCGTGCATTGCCATGTTTCTGATTGGTGCACCCCTTGGCGCGATTATTAAGAAGGGCGGATTGGGTGTACCCTTTTTGGTTTCAATACTGTTCTTCATTATCTATTATGTGTTTACCATGCAGGGTGAGAAACTGGCAAAACAGTTAACTGTCGCCGTGCCCGTGGGGGTGTGGATGGCCGATGCGATTCTTTTTGCCGTTGGGTTATTTTTTCTAAGGCAAGCGAGGATAGATGCCAGATTTTTCGAAGCTGATTTCTATTCCGTCGCCGTGGATAAGATAAAGAATCGGTTTCGCCGACGCTCAGTTCCTATTTCAACAGTCGTAAATCGCTAAAAACCCACCTTTTCCTGACCAGGGGGCCATGGAAAAATTTAAACTTTTTTTGAAATAATGACCAATTAGTTACCTTTGCCCCCTGAAATAAAGGAAATAACATTTATTCGAAATGTATCTGACAACAGAAATCAAGAAGGGCCTTTTTGCAAAACATGGATTTGCGAAAAAGAAAACCGAAACCGGGTCCGCAGAATCACAAATCGCTCTCTTTACGCACCGAATCAACCATTTGACGGCGCATTTGAAGGAGAACAAAAAAGACTTTTCAACTCAGCAAGGTCTGCTGAATCTCGTTGGTAAGCGGAAAAGACTTCTGAACTATCTGCTGAATACCAATATCGACAGGTATCGCGCGATCCTTGCCGATCTGGAGCTCAGAAAATAAGCTGATATCATTCCTCGAAGGGAACCCCCCAAGGTTCCCTTTTTGCATTTTTTAACTTCCGACAGCCTTTTCCAAGGCTATTAATACATAGCATTTATGAAACCAACAGTTATTACTAAATCATGCAAACTTCCTGACGGCCGGGAGATAACCATAGAAACCGGTTTACTGGCGCGCCAGGCCGATGGCTCCGTGGTTGTCCGCATGGGGAACACCATGCTTCTTGCCACAGTCGTGGCGTCGGTCACGGCCAAGGAAGGCGTCGATTTTCTGCCTTTGTCCGTAGACTATCAGGAAAAATTTGCTTCCACTGGAAAAGTACCAGGTGGATTTATGAAACGGGAAAGCAAGTTGTCCGATTATGAAGTCCTGATCAGCCGCCTTGTGGATAGAGCTATCCGTCCTCTTTTTCCGAGTGACTACCATGCTGAAACGCAGGTAATGATCTTTTTGATCTCAGGTGATGAAAATGCCCTGCCGGATGCCCTTGCGGCGTTTGCTGCATCCGCTGCATTGTCTGTATCTGATATTCCGTTTCAAGGCCCCATATCTGAAGTTCGCGTAGCCCGCGTTGATGGTGCTTTTGTTGTCAACCCAACGATGGAGCAAAAAAGTCGTGCAGATATCGACTTAATCGTGGCGGCCTCGATCGAAAACATTTTGATGGTTGAAGGTGAGATGAAAGAAGTGGGAGAGGAGGATATGCTTGAGGCAATGCGTATTGCCCACGATGTCATTAAAGACCAGTGCCGCGTTCAGATCGAGCTAACGCAAGCTGCCGGAAAATCCGAGAAACGCGTTTACAGCCATGAGACAAACGACGAAGAACTTCGGAAAGTGTTGTGGAAGCTGCTATACGATAAAGCCTACCAGGCGGCTCGCAAGCTGACTGCAAATAAGAAAAACAGATCGTACGAATTTTCGTCGATACTGGACGAGTATCTCCAGGCAGTCACGGAGGAATCCACTGCCAAACCCGAGCTTATCAAGAAGTACTTTAAGGAAATACAGAAGAAGGCGGCACGCGATCTCGTACTTAATGAGGGCGTTCGTCTGGATGGCCGTAAGTTAAATGAAATCAGAGAGATATGGTGTGAGGTTGACTATCTTCCTTCACCTCACGGTTCCGCCGTCTTTACACGAGGTGAAACCCAGTCACTGACGACTGTGACGCTGGGCACCAAGCTGGATGAACAGATGATCGACGGCGCCATGATAGAAGGATACAGCAAATTCATTTTGCATTATAATTTCCCTGCATTTTCGACAGGAGAAGTTAAACCCAATCGCGGTCCTGGCAGACGTGAAGTGGGGCATGGAAATCTTGCGCTGAGAGCACTGAAGCAAGTCCTTCCTCCTGACGAAAAGAACCCTTACACAATCCGAATCGTATCCGACATTCTTGAGTCTAACGGATCATCGTCAATGGCTACAGTTTGCGCGGGTTCGTTGGCGTTGATGGATGCAGGCGTTCCAATAAAATCTGCGGTCTCTGGCATCGCGATGGGAATGATCTCGGATAGTACCACCGGTAAATATGCGATCCTCTCGGACATCCTGGGAGATGAAGATCATCTCGGGGACATGGACTTTAAAGTAACAGGTACTGAAAAAGGCATCACCGCATGCCAGATGGATTTAAAAGTTGATGGATTGACTTATGAGATCCTTCGCGAGGCATTGCTTCAGGCGAGGGAAGGTCGTCTGCATATCCTCAACGAAATGAAGAAAACCATCAACGCCCCGCGTCCTGACCTAAAACCTCAGACACCTAGGGCTGAGACTGTGGTAATCGAAAAGGATATGATTGGTGCGATTATCGGCCCCGGCGGAAAGGTTGTTCAGGATATACAAAATACTACAGGTGCAACCGTTTCGATCGAAGAAGTTGGCAACAAGGGCATTGTAAAAGTTTTTGCGGCCAGCAGAGATGTTATGGAGGCGGCCCTCAGACGTATAAAAGGAATCGTGGCGATTCCGGAAGTTGGCGAAGTATACGAAGGCAAGGTGAAATCAATCATGCCTTTCGGAGCTTTTGTAGAGTTTATGCCAGGCAAAGACGGCCTACTGCATATCTCCGAAATTAAATGGGAACGACTTGAAAATATGGAAGGTGTCCTCGAGGTAGGCGAAGACGTGAAGGTAAAACTTATCGAAGTAGATAAGAAAACGGGCAAATATCGTCTGTCAAGAAAAGTACTTTTGCCCCGGCCCCCAAGATCTGAAACCACGCCCGCGTAATTTACGTTAGGTAATAATTTGACAAGAACTATATTTTGAGAGTATATTGTTTAATGAAAGCCAGACATAAACAAGTGGGATGAGACAGCTCAAAATCAGTAAACAAATTACCAACCGCGAAAGCCAATCGCTGGATAAATACCTTCAGGAAATTGGAAAGGTTGATCTTCTTACGCCTGATGAAGAAGTTGAGCTGGCGAAACGTATAAAAGAAGGTGATCAAATAGCGCTCGAAAAACTAACCAAGGCCAACCTTCGTTTCGTGGTTTCGGTTGCTAAACAGTATCAAAATCAAGGGCTATCCCTTGGCGATTTAATTAACGAAGGAAACCTTGGCCTCATCAAGGCTGCGCAACGTTTTGATGAAACGCGCGGTTTCAAATTTATCTCCTATGCGGTATGGTGGATCCGTCAGTCGATTCTACAGGCACTTGCGGAACAGTCGCGAATTGTAAGGCTTCCCCTCAACAGGGTGGGATCTCTGAATAAAATATCCAAGACATTTTCGGAACTCGAGCAGAAATATGAGCGTGAGCCTTCTCCGGAGGAGCTTGCAGAAGTTCTTGACGTCACTACCGCTGAAGTCGTGGATACGATGAAGATATCCGGCAGGCACGTTTCGATGGATGCGCCGTTCGTGCAAGGCGAGGAAAATAGTCTATTGGATGTGTTGGAAAATGACAGCGAACAGACTCCGGATTCTGGCCTTATGAATGATTCGCTTCGGCGGGAAGTTCAGCGCGCGTTGTCAACACTTACTCAACGCGAAGCCGACGTGATCACACTTTACTTCGGCCTGAATGGTGAACACTCAATGACGTTAGAGGAGATCGGGGAGAAGTTCAATTTGACCCGGGAACGTGTACGACAAATTAAGGAAAAGGCAATCAGGCGATTACGACACACCTCCAGAAGCAAAGCTTTAAAACCTTACCTGGGTTAACTTTCCGGGTTATATTATATTTTTAAAGGGTCTCGAATGAGGAGACCCTTTATTTTGTTCTTTAGTCAAATACTTATCCATGGCAACACAAGATGTGAAGGTCCTGATTATCGGGTCTGGTCCCGCAGGTTATACCGCAGCAATTTACGCAGCCCGTGCTGGCCTCAATCCGGTAATGTACACTGGCGCACAGCCGGGTGGTCAGCTGACAATTACAAATGATGTAGAGAATTTCCCGGGGTATCCCGATGGCGTGAACGGTCCGCAAATGATGATGGATCTTCAGAAACAAGCTGAACGGTTTGGCACAAAAGTGCATTACGGACTAGTGACCTCGGTAGACTTTTCAACGTATCCGCTTAAAGTTATCATTGATGAGACGACGGAGGTCACAGCGGCGACTGTCATCATTGCAACCGGGGCTACAGCAAAATATCTCGGAATTCCTTCTGAAGAAAAATTTGCAAATCGAGGGGTATCAGCATGCGCTGTTTGCGATGGATACTTCTATCGAAATAAAGAAGTGGCGGTTGTTGGCGCCGGTGATTCCGCCGCTGAGGAAGCGACATACCTCGCCAACCTTGTTTCCAAAGTGCATCTTATCGTCAGGCGCGATGAAATGCGTGCCTCTAAAATTATGCAGCAACGCGTTGTAAAAACGCCGAACATAGAGATACACTGGAATAGTGAGACGGATGAAATTTTAGGAGATGATCAGGGCGTTACCGGAGTCAGACTAAAAAATACCCAGACAGGGAGCAAGAAAGAATTGAGCATCCAGGGATTTTTCCTTGCCATCGGTCATAAGCCGAATACCGACATCTTTAAAGAATACATCGACATGGACGAGACTGGATATATCCAGGTCGTGCCGGGAACGACAAGGACGAATGTCGAAGGCGTGTTCGCTGTTGGAGATGCGGCAGACAACGTTTACCGGCAGGCAATAACGGCGGCCGGAACGGGCTGTATGGGAGCGCTGGACGCCGAGCGTTTTTTAGTCTCTAAAGAAGTTTTAGCAATCCATTAACACTTTCATAATCTGTTACTTAACATAAGAACGTGAAACTAGATATCCTCGTGCTTGGCGCGCACCCTGACGACGCTGAAATAAGTTGTGGCGGTACAATTGCCAAGCATGTTGCAGAGGGTTATAAGGTCGGTATAGTCGATTTTACACGTGGTGAGCTGGGAACGCGTGGTACGGCGGACACACGTGCGGATGAAGCTCGTGACGCGGCTGAAATCTTGCGTACCAGTGTGCGCGAGAACCTCGGTCTGATGGATGGTTTTTTTAAGAACGATCCAGAAAACCAACTTGCCGTCATTCGTGCTATTCGAAAGTTTCAACCGGACATAGTTCTGGCCAATGCGATTATTGACCGGCACACGGACCATGGCAAGGGTGCATCACTCGGATATGATGCCTGCTTCCTGTCCGGACTTGTGAAAATTCCGACGTTCGACGATCATGGGAAAAGCCAACTTCCCTGGCGGCCCGGGGCAGTGTATCACTACATCCAGAGCAACTACCTAACGCCTGACTTCATTGTTGATATCTCTGATCACTTCGATACAAAAATGAGTGCCATCAAGGCATTTAAAACCCAGTTTTACGACCCGTTGCATAAGGGTCCGGAAACTTTTATTTCGAATCCAGGATTTCTGAAAATGCTTGAAGCGCGGGCGATTGAATTTGGTCACGCCATTGGTACCAAGTATGGCGAAGGATTTACGGTAAGACGATTTCCTGGTGTTCGATCATTGTACGATCTTATTTGATCCTCTAAGGCGCGAGGCGACCGAGCTTCCATTTTCCTCCTAATTTCATAAACACAATTCGGTCGTGTAGGCGACTCTGCCGTCCCTGCCAGAATTCAATCAAGGATGGGTCTACTTGAAAACCTCCCCATTGTTTCGGTTTGGGCAAAACGCTGCGCCCCTCAAATTTTTTTTCAATCTGTTTTACACGAGCCTCAAGGATCTCCCTGTTTTCGATGGCGAGACTTTGAGGAGAAGCCCATGCGCCGACCTGGGAACCAAGCGGCCGGCTTTGAAAGTATGCTTCAGATCGACCTACATCTATTCTGGCAGCGACACCTTCTATGCGTACCTGCCTTTCCAACTCCGGCCAAAAGAAAGTTAATGCGCAAAATGGATTATCGTCAAGTTCCTGCCCCTTATTGCTTTGGTAGTTCGTGAAGAAAAGAAACTGTTCGAGTTCGATGCCCTTTAACAATACGATCCGGCATGATGGCCGGTTATCCTTGCTTACAGTAGCGAGGCTCATCGCATTGGGTTCATGCACCTCAGCCTTTATTGCTTCATCAAACCATCTTTTGAATTGTTCGATGGGGTTGGGAGCGACAGTAGCAATGTCCAGGGAGGCTTTTGAATAATCTTTTCTGATATCGGCTATTTTGTGCATACGGTTGCAATTTTTTTACAAATTCTCCTCATTCAAATAAAACTTGCTTTCGTGCAAATGAAGTACTTTATTCAAGTACGGAAACCTGTTGTTTTCCGCCCGAAATTCGTTTATTTCCGGAAGCAAGAAGTCGTGCATACGTATGGAGTTTTTTAAATATAAGAACAAACTGCCGCCTGAAAAAGGGAGGCTTTTGATATCCGAGCCATACCTGGCCGATCCGAATTTTGAGCGCACGGTTGTTTTGCTGTGCGAACATAATGAAGACGGCTCATTTGGGTTTGTAGTCAATAAACCCTCCATTTTGAAGATCAGCGAAGTGATGGACGATGTGAAGCATCTTGATGAAAAGCTGTTTGTCGGTGGGCCGGTCCAGCAAGACACGTTGCACTTTCTACATCGGAATACCGATATTGAAAAGGCGGTCAGGATAAAAGATGAGATTTTTTGGGGCGGCGATTTTGGTGGGCTGATGTCGATCCTGGATACGGCAGCAATCCGTCCGTCTGACGTCAGATTTTATTTGGGATATAGCGGATGGGGCGCAGGACAACTTGAGGCCGAGCTGCAAGAAGATTCATGGATTGTATGTGACTTTGTAACTGATGAGCTATTGTTTGATACCGAACCAACACTTGTCTGGAAAAAAGCCCTGGAGGACATGGGTGGACGGTTTTCCGTCTATTCTAACTATCCTGTTGATCCCCGGCTGAATTGATGCAATTTTAGTAAATTACGTCTAAGGCTGTAAAGCATTGGACATTGACCATGGAAATGGAAACAGACAAAAAAGAAGAGAAGGAACATGCGACCCAGCACACTATGCCGGGCAACGGCAGAACCCTGCAATCTGAAGTAGACCTTTCAGAGCATGATGAGTCCTCAGACGAACATCATGAAGAAGACCACGCAACAGACTACAGCAATTTTTCAAAAGCTCAGTTCGCCGAATTGATCAAGGAACTAACGCGCGAAGATAACTTTAAGAAAATTGACAACGTACTCCGCGAAGTGAAACCGCTGTTCGATGATATGAGGGAAAGGGAGAAAGCTGAGGCATTATCCCGCTTTATCAATGAGGGTGGCGTTGCAGAGGATTTTGAATACAAAGGCGACGAGCACGACCATGCATTCGATGCTACCTATAAAATATTAAAGGACAAGAAGGCTCAATACTTTAAACAGCAAGAGGAAGGTAAAGTAAATAACCTGAAGAAGAAGCAGGACCTTCTGGAGAAGCTTCGCGTGCTTTTTGATTCGCAGGATAACGCAAATCAATTTGACCAGTTTAAATCATTGCAAAAAGAGTGGAAAGTAATCGGTCCGGTTCCTGGACCACAGGCCAAAACACTCTGGGCAAATTACCATGCCCTAACGGACCGGTTCTATGATAATCAAAGTATCTACTTTGAGCTAAAGGAGCTTGACCGCCGCAAAAACCTTGAAGCAAAAGTGGAGCTATGTGCCAGGGCTGAGAGACTGATAGCGAACGAATCGATTAAAGATGCCATTGCAGAGTTGAATGAGTTCCATCACGAATTTAAACATCTCGGTCCTGTCCCGAAGGACGATAAGGAATCAGTTTGGCAAAGGTTTAAGGCAGCATCGGATGCTGTCTACTCTAAGCGTGATGCATATCTGCAAACACTACAGCAGGAATTGCACGTTAATTTTGGCAACAAGGCGACCCTGAGTGATCAGGTTCAGGAGTTTATAAATTTTCAATCCGACCGTATCAAGGATTGGAACCAGAAGACGAAAGAGATACTCGATCTTCAAAAGCGTTGGGAGATTATTGGCGGTTTGCCTAGAGCGAAAGCGAAGGATGTGAACAAAAAGTTTTGGTCAGCCTTTAAAACCTTTTTCAACAATAAGAACACCTTTTTCAAGAAACTGGATGAAGAACGGGAGCGCAACCTTCAGCTGAAGTACGACCTTGTCAAGAAGGCCTTAGATCTAAAAGAAAGCAGCGACTGGGAGCGCACTTCAAACGAGCTAAAAGTTCTTCAGCAAAAATGGAAGGACATCGGTCCGGTACCAGAAAAATTCAGGGAGAAAGTATTTAAGGAATTCAAAGATGCGTGCGACTATTTCTTTGACCAGCGTCGTACGCAAACTGATCGCTTGGAGATTGAGCAGGCTGAAAATCTTAAACAGAAGGAGGAAATCTGTACGACCCTTGAAAGTCATGCTGCCGGTAAGACAGGTAATGAAGAAATATTAAGGGATCTGCAGGCGCGATTTGCTTCACTAGGATTTGTTCCGCGCAAGGATATCAATCCGATGCGTAACCGTTACCACGAAGCAGTTGAGCGCTTAATAAATTCAATTCCCGGCCTTTCTGAAAATGCCAAAGGAAAAATATCGTTGGAGAACCAGTTAAATGATCTTAGGAACGATCCGGATGCAGAGAGGAAGATCTATCAAAAAGAACAGATTATCAGGAAGAAAATCAGCAAGGTTGAAAATGATATTGCCTTGTGGCGCAACAATCTTGAATTTTTTGGGAGGTCTAAAAATGCGGACAAAGTGAAGGAAGAGTTCAATGAAAAAATCCGCGAGTCATCAGAACATTTGAAAGAGCTGAAGGACCAGTTAAAAGTTTTAAGGACGGTTTAGCACCGTTTTGATTTCGTTTAATGTTAAAGGTTACAGAATACAAAGCGTGTCCAAATCTACTTTATAAACTCATCAACATTTTCCTTCGTGATTTTTAAGAGTCCGGTGTTGATCTCGAGTGGAATGCTGGTTATTCCGGCTTTTGCATCATTCGCTGCCATTTTATTCGTATGATGAACCATATCATATAGGAACTGCGCACCATACCATGTAAACAACTCGCGCTTCTGACCTGCGAGCATGTGAATCACGCCATCCTTAACGAGTTGCAAATGCTCTGGCTCCCAGTCAACAGTGGTTATCTTAATGTTACCGGCCTTTCCTGCTTCGCGAACCGCTAGCGCGATTCCTGGACCTGAATTCGAGTCGAAGCCGCAGAAGCCGCGAATATCGGGATGAGCAGAAATTACATCTGACGCAATGCGAGCCGCTTCTTCGACATTTGCTTTATCATCAAACTTGCCGACGACGTCGATGTCTGGATATCGTTTCAGAACGTCCAGCAATCCACGAAAGCCACTTTCCATGTTATTAAGACCGAGAATTCCCATGTACGCGATCTTGCCACGACCTTCAAGCAGCCTGACGATTTCTTCACCCTGCATTTTGCCAATCTCATACCAGTCCGTTCCAAGGAAGGCATGTCGGTTCGACCCTGGTATATCAGAGTCATATACCACGGTAGGTATACCCGCAGATACCGCCTTGTTAATGACTTGTGCAATAGCAGGATCTGTGCCATTTATAAGAAGACCCGTAGGTCGGGTTCCGATTACTTCTTCAATGGTGTTTATCTGCGCGGGCACATCCCATTCCGCCGGACCGAGTATCGATACTTTAACACCCATTTTACCTCCCCACCTGATAAATGCGGCCTGATCATGATTGACATACATTGGCATTGTGACGGCCGTAGTAATCATGACGTATTCTTCATTGGTGATGACGGTGTCCGCATCATCTGTGTAAGCGTCGCGGGTTTTCAGGCTATCGTCTTTTGGTGGAAGCTCACAGCCAGCGATAGAGACCATCAGCAATATGGGCCAATAGGCCATCGAAAATAATTTTTTCGCGGTGGTCATCATGTTATCGGCGCATATTTCTTTTGTAAAAATTTATCCAGCCATAGCGTTGCAATCAGTATAACCCCGAGAATGATTTCCTGCCAATAGCCCGATATTCTACCCAGCACCATGATATTCGAAATCATACCCATAAACAGCGCACCCAACAGTGCGCCTGGAATTTTGCCGTACCCACCGCTGAGGCTGGCACCCCCGAGTATAGCTGCTGTTATGACCCGCAGTTCTAATCCGCGGCCCATGGTCGGAAGCGCCGCCCCCAGGCGCGACGATAGCAATATTCCAGCAATGCCAGCAAGGGTTGATGCCAACAGGAATCCAATCACCTTCATTCGTTTCACCCTGATGCCAGAAAGGTCGGCTGCCAGTTCATTGCCACCGATGTAGTAGAAGCGACGGAAGAAAACTGTTTTGTTCACAAGGAAGGAAAATATCAACACCGTGAAAAGCATATACCAGACAGGCATCTGAATTCCGAGCAGCTTTGACTGGCCAATCGCATTGAACCAATAAGGAAGATTTTGAATTCCCGCACCGCTCACCATCAATGCCATTCCTCGAACGATGCCCATCATTGCCAACGTCTGTATCATTGGGTTTATTCCGTGATATGCGATTAGAAAACCGTTGAGCCATCCTATAAACATGGATGACGCTATGCCAGCTGCAATAGCAATTGGAACAGGCAGCTGATAAAAGTGCATCAGATAGGCGGTGAGGCACCCGGCAAACGCAACGACTGAACCAACGGAAAGATCGAAAGCGCCGGAGATCAGCAAGACCATCATACCCACTGCCACAATGGTATCTACCGATAGGTTCAGCAGGATCTGCCTGAAGTTGTCGAAGGTAGGGTAGGTGTTTGGAAACAATATACTTGCCATAATGCCTACAACAACCAGCAGGAGTAGGAGCGAGTAAACACGATCTTCCAGTATTTTTTTGAGCATAAAATTAATGTGCAGCCAGAGACATTACTTTTTCTTCTGTAGCAACCGCGCGCGGCAAGTCACCGGCCACCTCACCTTCACGGATTACAATAATCCGATCGCACAGTCCCAACAGTTCAGGCAGGTCGCTTGAAATGATAAGAATACTTTTTCCTTCGGCCGCCAACGATCTTAAAATTTCGTAGATCTCGAATTTTGCTCCTATATCAATACCATGCGTCGGTTCATCAACGATAAGAATTTTTGGATTCGTCAATAGCCACTTTGCAAGAACAACTTTCTGCTGGTTTCCTCCGCTAAGGTTCATCACTTTTTGATCTACCGTGGGCGTTGCGATTCGTAAAATATTTTTTGATTTTTCCGCAACCCGTGTTGCTTTTGGGACGCTGTAAAATCCGCGTTCTTCAGCAATGCCAAGGTCGCCCGATACGATGTTGTCCCGTACCGACATTTCGGGAAACAGGCCGAGACGCTCTCGTTCTTCAGGCACATAAGAAATTCCACGCTCGATAGAATCTCGTGGGTGATCGAAATAAACGGACACGCCATTTAGCATTATTGTGCCACTTTTCCTCTCGTCTACACCAATCAATGCCCGCGCAATTTCGGCGCGCCCTGCACCAATCAGACCTGCCAAGCCAACGATCTCGCCTTGATGAAGCTTGAAGGAAATGTTTTTGAATTTAGCGCCATTAAGCTCACTTACTTCTAACAGAACGTCCGGGCGGCTGTGCGAAAAATCCTTTAAGACATTTAATGGACGACCTACCATGGTGGCAATTAATTTCTCCCGCGACAGTTCTTCCAACATAAAAGTGCCCTGGGACCTGCCGTCTTTCAAAATGCTGATGCGGTCCGAAAGTGCAAAGATTTCGTCTAGCCTATGCGATATGTAAAGGATTGCGACTTTACTTTCTTTTAAGGTACGGAGGATCGTGAATAGCAATTGCGTCTCCTTGTGTGATAGGGACGCTGTGGGTTCGTCGAGTATTAAGACAGCCGGCTTCCTTGAAAGTGCCTTTGCAATCTCTATCATTTGCTTCTCAGCAGGTGATAAACGAAAAACCATTGTATCCGGTCTTATCGCAATCAGACCGAGGCTGTCAAGCAATTGCCGGGTGTCTTCGTGAAGCTTGTGGTGTTCAATAAATCCAAAACGGTTTGCGGGTTGCCGGTTTGCAAAAATATTTTCAGCGACGCTTAAACTATCGACAAGACTAAGGTGCTGATATACTATTGCAATATTAAAGGTAAAGGCCATCTGCGGGCTTTCAATTTTGACTGCTCGTCCATCGATGAGGACCTCACCGGAGTCGGGTTGTAGGTTACCCGCGAGTATATTCATGAGCGTACTTTTGCCAGCGCCGTTTTCGCCACAGATCGAATGAATCTCTCCTGGCAAAATGGTAAGATCAACGTCACGTAGCGCGTGGACGCCAGGGAAGGACTTGGATATGTTATTGCATTTCAAGTTTTCCATATGTTATTGGCCCAGTCCGTAGTAGCGTCCCCCAACACCTGATCGGGTCTTTGATCTATGGCGACCCATTCCAGAAATTAATCTATATATACGATCTCTTTTTTTCTGCTCGACGAATACGCCGCGTTCACCAGCCTTACGGTTTCTAAATTATCCTGGCCAGTGGTCTCCGCTTTGTTGCCTTGCAATCCTTCAAGGATATTTCGGTTACAATCTACGATGCTCGCATGAACCAGGGCATACTTTGGATCAAGCCATGGGTACTGCTTTGGTCGCTCTTCAGTTATCTCCGTTGCTTCCCGCGTTGTTGTTCGTATCTGACAGTCACGCGTAAGGTGGATTGACCCATGAGTTCCTTCGATCAAGATAAATGTTTCTGGAAACGATTCATGTTCCAAAATGGATGCATATGACATTTCCGCATAACACGTCATCCCGTTCTTCATTTTCATCATTACATTGGCCACATCCTCGCCTTTGATCGCAGCGTTCACAGTAGTTGTATGACACCATAGTGCGTTGACTTCTCCAAAAAGGAACCGGCATGTGTCCAGGATATGCGATCCAATATCCGTGATGATGAATTCCTCAAGTGTTTTAAGGAAGGGCTGATTTTCAAAAACCGGAAATGCCGAACAGAAGGTTACGCGTGCTTTGAATGGAGTGCCTATGGTATTTGAGTCGAGTATTTGCTTTACTTTCCTGATGGGTGCCTGCCAACGCCAGTTTTCATGGATATAAAAGGACGCCTTAGCTTTCCGGCATTCGGCCACCATCGACTCCGCTACAGTAAGGCTTGGCGCCATTGGTTTCTGGCATATAACGTGGACGCCGCGTTGCGCTGCCATCATTGTGAAGACAGCGTGCGTATCAACATCGGTTATGATGTCTATAAAGTCGACATCTTCATTGTCGAGCAGTGTTTGCGCGTTGTCATACACGCGTGGGATATCAAAACGATGCGCTATCTCCTCTGCTTTTGCTGACGTTCTGTTATAGACAGCAATCAGCTCAACACCCTCAAGCTCTTTCCACGCAGCAATCTGAAACGTGGACCAAAAGCCGGTCCCGAAGACAGCGAATCGCAGATTTCTGGAAACGACTTTTCTCATTAGTTACTTTTTAAATGCAGGAGATGTATACCCTTTGGATGCGTCATCAACCACCAGCACCCAATCGCTGCCATAGGCGCTGGTGGGCGGGGTAAATTTTTGCTCGGCTTTCTTTTCCGCTTTGACGCCAGCAGTAACTTCTCCATTTCGTGGATTATACCAGTATGTCTGGAAAGAGTTTCCTGAGATTTTGCCAGTACGAAGCGTAAACGACTTTCCCTGGGCAGAATATACAAAGATGTAGTCTTTTCCACGCGTTGCCTGGATATGGTCATTCGCGCCTAGCTCGTCCGTTATAAGCGTCTGGTCCGGAATGCGGTCCAGCATGGGCCTGGATTCAATCAGCGAACGGAGGAATTTCATTTGTGATGCTCCGGGCAGGTCCATCGCAATGTACCAGGGGAAATGGGGTGCATTGATCGGGGTTCGGTTGGGAGCATACATTTGCCATATATCGTGGCAGCCGTATGTATGGCCAAAAGCACCAGCGAAGACGTCAATCCATGCATGTTTTCGCACGTCGTAGGCACTCGAAGTACCCATATCGTTGGCATTAAAACATACCGGGTGATCCTCATACAATGTTTCTCCATCAATTACAGGTTTCACTGGTTTCAGATTGTATACATAGCTTATCCTTTCCCAAAGATTGTTTTCGCGGCAATGTCCGGTTTGAAACATATTAAAGTCCAACCATTCATCGTTGTGAAACCATTTTGAAGAGCCGCCGTCTTCCAGATTGTTCGGCTGCGGGTGATAAGTGATCAACGCTTTGTCCTGTCCACCGGCTGCCTCCACAATTCCTGCAGCCATTGACCTCCAGATTGCTATGTCTTTCTCATCGCGCGGATTGCGGTCTCCACCGAGTACCCAGATAATATTTTTTTGAGACTTGTAACGATTAGCCAACCACTTGCCGTAGAACCTTGCATTTTCGGTCTTAAATATCTCTGGCCCGATGCCCCATCGATCTTTAAACACTTTGTCTCCCCAGGTGGGTAGCATCGCAATGTAGAGCCCCAACTGCTCCGCCTTTTTTATAATGAAGTCGACATGTTGAAAATATGCTTCACGCGGTTTCGTCGGATCGTCGTTTTCCAAGGGGATCTCACCATACGGATTGGGATCATGTAGCCCATCCATTTCAGCCAGTACAACGGCCTGGATAACAGTGAACCCTTTTTCAGCACGGTTCTTCAAATATTTCTCTGCCTCCTCCCGGTTAAGGCGATGAAACAACTCCCATGCAGTATCGCCCATCCAAAAGAAAGGTTTGCCGTCTGCAGTTACCAGGTAGCGGTGATTGTCACTCACTCTCAGTTGCGCCTTGATATCAAAAGCTAGTATCCACAAACCTGTAAGCACCAGGACGCGGATCATCCAGTTGTATTTTCTCATTCTTAAGATGTTATGTTTATGATGGAACTTTTGTCATTACGCTGATCTGATATTTTACATGTTCCGGATCAAGGACCTTTTTCCAATCATCACGGAAAATAAGTGGTTGTCCGATCTTTATGGCTTTGTAACAAGCATCAGAAAAAACCCCACCTGGTATCTGATCAAAGCACAGGGCAAGATCAATATTGATATGACCCATAAAGAAATCGAAGACGGCCTCCCTGGGCACGCCCATCCTAACCACTTCCTCCATGGCTTCACGCATTGTAAACATCACGGCGCCAAGGAAAGTCTCGGCCAGGCCAGGTTCCAGCAAAGCCATTTGTTCCACGGTGACCCTATGCGCACGCGTAACCGGCGAGTACATTGCCTTGGCGAGTCTTTCGCCGACTTCATAGTGTTCTTCTGGCCCTTGCATTAATGAACATACAATTGCCTGGCGTGCTGTTATTCCACCAAAATAGTCATAATGTGCTTTCTTGTCTTCCTCCCAGTTAAACACAGAGGGGTGAGTGGGGTGGGAGACAAAATAAGATATGTCGGCGCGTGAAGGCAAATGGCCACCCACTGCCGCGGCAGGATCAAGGGTCACGATAATCGCGCCGGTTTTGAAGAGGGCAAGCATCTCGGTCGCTACCTTTCCTATAAAGATGTCGGGTACGGCCAGGATAACAATATCAGCCGCGCGCACCGCGAGCTCCGAATCCGAAATGCTGATGCCCCGTTCGGCGAGCCTGGCAATGCCAACCGCGCTCACTTCGATGTACGACATCTCGTAATCCGAATTTTTTAAATTGTCTGTGAGCCGGCAGCCCATCTTACCCCCTGCGCCGACCAGCGCAATTCTTAATGTTGACATAGCTTACCTTATATCCTTAAATCAGTGTGATGAAAGTATGGAAGTTGTTGTAAATATTTGAGGCTTTCAAAGGCCCATTTCTCTTCTTTCCCTATGGTCTCTTCAATAGTCTTTTCCGGTGGCACCCACTGTTCGAGAACGGCGCTTTGACAACGGTCAAATGGTTTCAGGGCCTGGAGAAGTCCCGGGACGTCGATCATCCCGCGGCCTGTAGGCGTTCCGTTAACGGTGAAGCCCATATTGTGCGAAAGCCTGCTGATTACAAAATCTTTGATATGAAGGTTGACTGTGTAGGGAGAAAGTATCGACGTAACATAGTCAAGACCTTCACCTGCTCCCAGGCTATTGACGCAGTCCAGACAAATGCCCACGTGAGGGTCGCTTATCTTTTCCATGATCTCCGCGAGCTCTTTTGCCTTGAAGCGATCATGATTCTCTATTCCCAATGTGATGCCCGCATTCGTTAACTCCGGAGTTGCTTCACGTATTACATGTATGATGGTATCGATCGTGGGCTCATAGTCGTCGCCATCGACGACAAAGCGAAGAAACGATGAGCCGAAAAATCGGGCTACTGAGATGTAACTGAAAAGATTTCCCTCCGTCAGCGTTCGCGCGCCAATTTCCAGTCTGATATTGTTCTCTACGACCAGAGATCTTAGCGCTTCCCGCTGATACTCATCAAGAGCATGGAGCGGAAGGTTATCTCCGATCTGAAGGCAGGTGATATTCAAAGCTATTGCCTTATTGACAAGATCCATTGCCGTCAGCCGTATTGAAGGTGCGTTTCCAGGAACACCCACTGCCCAACCATAAGTAAAGCTGCTTATCCCGAGTATCATCTGAAATTATTCATTGTCTCAGAAAGGGGTGAAAACGATTGCGAGCGGCATATTAACGAATATAATGGCAATTTTCATACTCTCCCGTGATTGAAATCAAAACAGCTTTGCCGCTATCGCAACCGGACAACACCGTTCGTAACTGAACGCATCGGTTTCAATAACCTTAAAAAATGAACGGATTTCGAAGGAATTACCGCGGCATAATATTGGATTACGGCTGTAACCTTGCTGTCAACCCAGAGTATTGAACAAAAGTCTAAGCCATGATCAGAAATTACATGACCTCCGTTTTTCGTTACATCTCAAGAAACAAAGGATTTACTTTTATTAATGTTCTGGGGCTGGCTATCGGGATGATGGCGTGTATGCTCATAACGCAATACGTACTGCACGAATTCAGCTACGACGATTTTCATAGTAAACGGGACCAGATATTCCGAATTCAGCTCGATCGTTATAACAAAGGCGAATTATCGACGCGTTGGGCCTCCGGAGCGGCCGGTATAGGTCCTGACCTAAAGAGCAATTTTCCTGAGGTAAAGCATATTGTAAGAATGAGAGGAGGGAGCTCGGTGATGGCAAACGGCGACGTTTTTTTCAAGGAGGAGGGCATCTACTATTCGTCGGAAGATTTCTTTAAAATATTTTCGATACGCTTGTTAAAGGGGGTTGATTCAGTTGTATTGAAAGACCCCTTCAAAGTTGTCGTCTCTCAATCCTTCGCTCGAAAGTATTTTGGCAATGAAGATCCAGTTGGTAAGCTTTTGAAAAACAATGGCCGTGATGATTTCGAAGTGACAGGTGTGTTTGAAGATCTGCCAGCCAATACCCACATGAAAGTTGATGCGTTATTGTCGTTTAATACTTTGATCAAGCAGTATAATGATCCAATCGTCTCCTGGAATTGGGATGGATTTTTGACTTACATACTCCTGGACGAGAGAACAGATGCGAAAAAATTCGAGGCGAAGCTTCCGGCATTTGTTCACAACAAAATGAAAGAAGATTTCAAGCAGAACAGCGCGAATATGATCTTTCATCTTCAACCTATTCAAGACATTCACCTGGACTCTGAATTCATTGGAGAATTTAAGGCGAATGGCAACAGGAATTCGGTATACTTCCTATTGGTGGTAGCGATCCTGATCCTGTTCATTGCCTGGATTAATTATGTTAACCTCTCCACGGCAAAATCAATTGAACGGGCACGTGAAGTTGGCGTGAGGAAAGTGATGGGTGGTTTCCGATGGCAGTTGATTCAGCAATTCCTGTTTGAGTCAATTTTGCTGAATACGGCAGCAGTATTTATTGCTATCGTGCTCGTCTTCTTGCTAACGCCATACTTTAGTGATTTAACACATCGCAAGCTTGATTATCTGTTATTCAGGCAAGGCATTTTCTGGGGCTGGATCGCACTCGTTATCTTCGTTGGTGCCTTATTATCCGGATTGTATCCCGCCTTTGTTCTATCAGCTTACAAGCCTGTAGAAGTTTTGAAAGGGAGATTCAAGAATTCGAATAGCGGAGTGCTCTTCAGGAAAGGGATGGTGGTCATACAATTCGTTGCCTCTATTACTTTGATTGTGGGGACATTCACAGTCCACAGGCAGCTGAGCTATATGCAATCTCAAACACTGGGCGTAAACATTGATCAGACGTTGATTGTCAATTCGCCTGATGTAGCGGACTCTACCTACGGAGCAAAGTTTCAGGTTTTCAAGCAGGAACTGACGCAGTATCCAGAGGTGGTAGCTGTGAGTGCATCAACGTCGGTCCCCGGCAGACAGCCTGGCTGGAACGCGGGTGGCATTAGAAGGTTAAGCCAGCGCGACGATGAAGCAAACCAGTATCGGGTGATCATGATGGACCACGATTTCATTAAGTCCTATGGGTTAACCGTGCTGGAAGGTAGAGGATTTTCAGGGGAAAACGCTAACGAACATAAAACTGTCATGATCAATGAGTCCGCGTCTAAGCTTATGGGCTTTGCTAAATTGGAAGACGCGATCAATGACGACATCATGTTTTGGGGTGACACTTTCAAGATAGTCGGCGTTCTCAAAAACTACCACCAAGAGTCATTAAAAAAATCCCATGAACCATTGGTCTTCAGATATGACAAAGCACCCGGTGGATTCTACTCTATTCGTTTCAATACTTCCAACGTGCAAGAATCTTTGGTCCGGTTCGAAACTCATTGGAAGGAAGTATTCCCAGGCAATCCGTTCATGCATTTCTTTCTTGACGACCATTACAATCAGCAATACGAGGCTGACCAGCAGTTCGGAATGATCTTCGGAATATTCTCGACGCTGGCAATTTTTATCGCATGCCTTGGACTCTTCGGACTTTCATCTTTGTCGGTCATTCAACGCACGAAGGAGATAGGTGTTCGGAAGGTTTTAGGCGCGTCCACATCGGGCATCCTTGCCCTTGTTGGCAAAGACTATTTAATCTTGATGTTTGTCGCCATTGCATTGGCTGTTCCTATTGCGGCGTGGATCATGACTTCATGGCTTGAGAGCTTTGCAACCCGCATTCCAATCAGCTGGTGGATTTTCGCTATTCCCAGCATTATCGTCGTGTTCATCGCCCTGTTGACGGTAAGTATCCATACGTTAAAGGCCGCGCGAACCAATCCGTCAAAATCGTTGAGATACGAATAGGTACCCCATTCCGGCGGACCTAACGAAGCGTGAGCCTACTCTGGGCTAATACGAGAATTTGCGCTTCCCTTTGCGCCGGGTAAAACAAAATGGTGAAAAGTGCCATTGGACTTTCACTAAACTTTTTAAACGCAAATTTGGTTTGTATCACAAACTAGATTACATTTGGAATGTTAAAAGAAATATAGACGTGAGAATAGGAGACGAAAAGCGCCTGACGCCACTTGAAGGAATGGACGTGATCATGGCTACACTTCATAAAACCAACGCGAATAACGAAGACAGCGCGTTCAGATTTATCTTGTGGGGTGCATTGATATCGCTTGCAAGTTTTTTATACTTTTTTCTACAGCCACACACGACCTGGTATTTTATACCGTTTCCTTTTCTGGTTTTTGCCGGTGTGTTGGTTACCGTTGCGAATGAGCGTAAAGTGTCTTTAGCGGGTGCGCGATCTTATCTTCAATTTTTTCTGAGCAGGATGTGGCTTGTACTCGGTATCTCTTTCGGGTCGGTGGTTTTTATTAGCGTTTCACAAGGTTACGTCCCTTTTACCTATACACTTCTTTTGGCCGCCATCGGAACGCTTGTTTCGGGTGTCATAATAGAATTTCGGCCTTTAATTATTTCCGGCGTATTGCTGCTCAGCGCCGCAATCGGAAGTATCTACATACCTGACAGCTACAAATCGTTATTGCATGGCGTCGCGATTGGCGGCGGGTATCTGATACCGGGATACCTTTTAAAGAACCGGAAACTATGATGCCGTCAAAATTTGACGTGTTGGATCCCATTCTAAATACACCAGTGCGGCTGGCTATTATGTCCGTCCTGCTTAAATTGAAGCAAGCCGATTTTAATACCCTAATGGAAGTAACTGAAACCACGCAGGGGAACATGAGCCACCAGCTAAAAAAGCTTAGTGAAGAAGAATATATAGCCGTGGAAAAGACATTCAAAGGAAGTTATCCCTTAACGATATGCAAAATAACACCCAAAGGAAGGAAGGCGTTTGAAACCTACGTCTGTTCCATTAAACAGTATTTGCATTTGTAACTATTGAACGATTTTTTTTTGATAATTCAGTCTGAAATGCAAACCACATGTATATATAAATATTAATTTAACATTGCGTCAATCGAAACTTTCCCCAGACAACATATTCGCCTTTTAAAACATGGAAAATATTATTACTCCTCCCAGTCCTCACCCAGGAATTGTTGCCATAGTTTTTGCCTTGCTTTTCAATACAGGGTTAAGCTTTGTAATCTCTTTTACAGGTCCGCCGTATTACCCAGGCCCATGGGAATCGGCAACGACGATAGCCGAATACTTTCGAAATAATGGAGATGATGCTGTTATGTGTGCGTTCTTTCAAATCGGCGCGAGTATTCCCTTGATGATTCTTACCGGTACATTTGTTGTTCGTCTCCGCGCCAATGGAGCCAATGCTGCTGGAACATATTTCGCATTGCTCGGCGGAATAATGACGGCGATAAACTTATCCCTTTCCGCATTAACCTTATGGGTACTAGGTACACTTGCCAACGACATCGACCAAGGTACCATTAGGATGTTATATTACTTGTGTTTTGCCGTGGGGGGCGTTGGATACTCCATGCCAATGGGTTTATTGATTGCCGGGATTGCCGTCACATCATGGTTCTCGAAGTCTCTGCCGAAATCGGTGGTCGTCATTGGTCTTGGTATCGCAATCATCGGTGCATTAAGCTGGCTGAGCCTTATTTTTCCGAAGTTATTATTCCTCATTCCGCTCACGAGGTTTCCTGCTTTTATTTGGTTGATCGGTGCGGGATTTGTGGTTGTCACCAGGACGAAGAGCCAGGCACGATGAAGGTGCTGCCCTTTTGAGCAAGCGTGTAGTTAAAACATAATTCGTCGGCGGGCTACGTGAACATGGTGGACAGTCTATTTCCGCTCCGCAGATTTTCCAAGCACATAGATTGCACTAACGCCCAGGCGCAGACCGTTCCACTCGGCAACTATGGGTTCGTTATTCGGGCCTGCCAGGTAATAATCGGAGTCCGGTACTTTCATTTTACCCGCAAACACGGTGAGAAAATATCCAAAAAATATCTTCGCGCTCATCCTGTTCCAGGTCTTACTTAACTCGACTGTGGGTTGAGCGGAACTATTTTACGGGAACAATAGATTAATTTCAAAGATGATATATTCTCAAGCTCCCTATACCCAAGGTAATAGCCTAAAAGTTTTACTTGTTGAATATGAATGAGTAATCCGCGTTCGGCGGAAAGTAGATATGCATGGAGAAGAATCGCCTTCGCCTGCGTACTTTAAGTTATTATTGAAAAGCAATCTTCGGAATCTGCTGGAACAATTGATTGCGCATCTCGTGGGCATCTTCCAAAGCACGCTTGCCGGACGCAGTGAGTAAAAATATCCTCTTCCGTCGCCCACCGCGCTCTTCTGTTGGATCACTCATGCGGGATTTTACAAGCCCTTTTTCCTCGAGGCGTTTCAATACTGCATGAACTGCACTGATGTTCAAACTTCGTCCGGTCTGTTTTTCAACTTCATCCATCACGGCGACGCCATACGCCTCCTTGTACAATATCCCTACCGTGAGAAGGATCAGCTCTTCGAGCTCTCCAATATTTGCTCCTTTCATATCCTCTATTCGATATTATTCACTTTTCAATACTTCTGCGGGGTTACTGTTAGCCGACTTGAGGGCCTGGTAGCAAATGGTAAAAAAAGCAATTGCAATTGCAATTAATCCCGACAGGATAAACAATTTCAAATCAATGTTAACCTGATATGCAAAGCTCCTCAGCCATTCATGCATCAGCCAATAGGCTAGCGGAAACGCTACAACATTCGCGATGATTATCAAACCAAAGAAGTTCTTTGAAAACAGAAAAAATATATCAGTGTTCGAACTTCCCAAAACCTTTCGAATGCTCATCTCTTTTCTACGTTGCTCAGCAGTGAACGTCGAGAGTCCAAAAAGGCCCAGACATGCCACAAGAATGGAGAGGCCTGAGAATACCATCGTGATCTTACTCATCTTATTCTCATCCTTGTAAAGCTTGGCCAGATCATTCTCTAAAAAGAAATAATCGAACGGCCAGCCTGGTATCTGACTTTTCCATTGTTGAGCAAGCCATTCGATAGTGCCGGGAACATCGTCACCGGAAATGCGGACGGCCATGTACTTGATCCTGACATCAAAGCCCTTCGGTGCTGAATTTAGTTCCATTACCAACGGGCGAATTGATTGATGGCGCGAGGTAAAATTGAAATCTTTTGTCACGCCAATGATTCTGTGGTTTGGTTTACTACTGAACTTTTTCCCAATGGCGTGGTCATTTGATGTCCAGCCCATTTGCCTGACAAACGTTTCATTTACCACCAACGCCAAAGAATCATCTGTGTTCACATCCTCTGAAAAATCACGCCCGGCAACCATCGGAATGTTGAATGTTTTTGTAAAGTCATGCCGAACTGTAAGGCGTGGAAATGGCTTGGATTCCGTGTATCCTTCGAACAAATAATTTCCGACCTGATGCTTGGCACCAAGTACTTCTTCAAGGGCCGTTACGCTTACGGTATTTTTATTCCTTAAAAACTCATCGCGCAAAGACATAAAATGTTGTGCTACCGGAGAGCGCGTTACGGGGATCATCAATACATTTTCCCGCGAGAATCCGGTGTCGCTCTTTTGTAACATACTCAATTGATCAATCGCTACACCTGTGCCGACAAGCAAGATGATCGACAGGGTGAATTGGACCACCACCAATGACTTCCTCAGGAGCGAACCACTTTCGCGACCCGGCGTAGACTTCAAAGCCGTTATTGGATTATAGGAAGATAAAACAAATGCCGGATAGATGCCAGACAAGAGCCCTACTATGAGCGGAAGCACCAAAAGCAGCGAAAGGTAGAACGGTTGAAGCAAAACCGTCGCATCAATATTTTTTTCTGCGAATACATTAAACGTTGGTAACACCGTGACGACCATGATGAGCGCGAGCACCACCGCGATAACGCAGAGTAAAGTTGATTCGAACAGAAACTGCGTAACGAGCTGAATGCGCTGACCTCCGAGTGTTTTTCGCATACCCACTTCCTTTGCTCGGTTTGCAGCGCGTGCTGTGCTAAGATTGATGAAGTTGATACACGCAATCAACAGCACGAAGATTGCAATGGATGCAAACACGTAAATAGTAGTCAGGCTGCTGTTGGGTTGGATTTCGTAGTCCATGTTGGACTTCAAATGAATATCCGTAAGCGGAAACAGCTCCATTGTGACATCATTCTGTACGAATGCCGGAAAGTACTTTTTAACAAAGGCGGGAAGGGAGGCTTGTATGACGGGCGCATCCCTGGTATCTTTTAGCAGTAAGTAAGTCCAGCACGGGTTCCAGTACCAATGCCACACTTGTGGAACCCTGGGGTCATAAAACTGATCATAGGTCTGAAGTGAGATAAGTCCATCGAATTGAAAATGGGTATTCGCTGGAATATCTTTCATGACAGCAGTTACCAGCAAATCCATATTACCCTGAAACTTTAAATATTTTCCCACGGCCGGTTCGTCTTCGAAATACTTTTTCGCCATTGTCTCGGTGAGAACGATCGTATGCGTGGTGTTAAGAGCCTTTTGTGGATTCCCTTCAATCAATGGAAAATCGAATACATCGAAAAAAGTAGAATCAGTAAGAAACAGTCTGGACTCGTTGAATTCCTTTTGATTGTCGATGGTTGCAAGCGCAAGTGTCGGAGCCTGAAAATTAAAAAAGCGCACCGCCTTTTCTATTTGAGAGCCATAGTCATTGACTAACGCTTCGGCTACTGGAAAAGGTTGACTTGCAGATCGTTCCCCAATACCATCGGATTGCAATATTTCATGGATGCGATAGATCCGATCGGCCTTAGCATGCATGCGATCGAAACTATATTCATCGCGGATGTACATGCTAATCAGCAGAAAGCAGGCGACACCAATGGCCAGTCCGAACACGTTTATGAAGGAGTAGCCTTTCCTTTTGATAAGGCCGCGTTTGAACACGCTCAAATAGTTTTTGTACATCATAAAATGTCCTGTTGGATGTGATCTTGACCTTTTGATATTAGACCATCGAAAGAATCTCAGGACGTTCCATACATATAGAAAGTCTGCTGTCCTTCGGTTCCGCTGTTTAGCCGAGCGTCCATACAACTCATGCGCATCACCCTGTATTTCTTCCAGTAGGGAAGGATTACAGTACCATTCCAGAAACCGATCGGCCCATTTTGGTGGAGAAGCTTTGGTCATGTTGTTCTACAAACGTGAAAGTAATGGATATGTTTCATATTTGTAGATATGAACGTTATTTTTTGAAAGGGTTTTTTTTGACGAATATGCTAGGGATCCTGCATTTCCTCATAAATATTGGAGGTTGGCTGTGATTTTCACTGAAAAATCTACACCAATATGATAATCATGTAATCTGCTCAGGAACGATCGGAATCAACTATGTATATTATTTTACCTCTTATCCTTCTTCTTTGGTATGCGCTGGCATCTAGCTACTATGCAGGAAAGAAAAGCAAGAAGGCTTTGGCAGGACTTAGAATGGCTTGGGGTAAGCCGAAATCAAAGTTTGAAGCCTTTAATTTTGATCGCATTAGCGCTTACGCCCTGCACACCGAGGCCGCAGCTTTTCATCGCTTATCTCAACAAACACTATTAGATATAGACTTTGAGGACGTCTTTGCATTCATTGACAGGACCACCACCCGAATTGGCCAACAATATTTTTTCAATCGGCTAATACACCCTCTCCATGATCCGGCTAAACTTGAATCTCGCGACGAGAATATTCAATTCTTTATTGAGAATCATAAGGTGCGTGAGGAAATTCAACTCGAGCTGCTGGATCTCGCCGGGAATGATTCCTATCACCTGGCCACGCTGTTTCGACCAATCCTATTGCTGCGGCCAACGTGGTTGAAATATATGAGGATCAATATATTGGTTTCGATTGCCTGCCTGTTGCTTTCAATTGAGTTTCCAGTGATGCTAGTTGCATTGATGTTTTCATTGGCGATCAATATCCTTGTTCATTATTGGAATAAGAGAAATATCTATCAATATATACTTTCATTTGCGCAATTGAACACCGCAATTGATGTATGTCGGCGGATTCTACAGAAGGGTAGTCGTTTTGAAGACGCAATTGTCAGAGAGGGTATCAAAGGATTGAAGGAGTTTCAGCTTAAACTGAATTTGCTTGACAGAACCAACGAAGGAGGTTTAAGGGGAGATATCTCTCTCGTTTTTACATATTTCATCGAGCTATTGAAGGCGGCGTGCCTGATCGAAGTATTTACGCTGTTTGAACTTACTAAAAAATTGGAATTCCAAAAGCAATCGATTAAGCATGTATTCGACTACCTCGGTGAATTAGATACTACTATATCAATAGCTTCTTTGAGATCCGGTAGCCACGCCACTTGCAAACCGACTTTCTTAGCGAAAGGGAGCAACTTCGAAGCGTTGAACATTTATCATCCGCTCATTGAAAACTGCTCAAAGAATGATCTTGCATCTGGTGGAAAGGGACTTTTAGTGACGGGTTCGAATATGTCTGGCAAGACCACCTTTCTCAGGACTCTTGTAATAAACTCAATTTTGGCGCAGACCATTGACACGTGTTTTGCTGACGAATTCAAAACTCCGATTGTCAGACAATTTTCATCGATTCGAATTGACGATAATTTGCTGGATGGCAAGAGCTACTACTATGAGGAGGTAAGTCTGATGGGAAAATTGATTGAAGCGGCGGCTTCTGGTGATCAAGGTCTTTTTGTGCTTGATGAAGTATTCAAGGGAACCAACACTAACGAACGAATTGCGGCCTCAAAAGCGATACTTTCTTACTTGAAGCGTAACAACAATATTGTTGTTGTCTCAACTCATGATATCGAACTTGCAAACATGCTTTTAGAAGAATATGATCTCTACCACTTTACGGAAGTGATCGAAGGTGATCAATTAAAATTTGATCATAAATTAAAGGCCGGGATCCTCAAGACTACGAATGCTATCAAAATACTTGAACTGTCGGGGTACCCGGTTGAAATCATTGAAGAAGCGAAGGCTATTGCAGCGGGCACGGCAAAGGCGTAAGGAGTTGGTCTCCGAAGTATGGTTGTCTTGAACGTTACTGAATGGTCGGTAACCCGGCCCGTATTCCGTCGGCACTTGCGGAACGCATCGCCACGCAAATGAAGCTTTTCCAATCGGAACAGAATAGAAAAAAGGGACAGATCTCCCTGTCCCCTCCCACAATTAAACCCAAATTCTCGCAGCTAACTTTCTATTCGATGTACTCCTTGCCCTTCAGCACCGCCATCGCCTCCATCAACATACACCCACTCAATTGAGTTGACAGATACCCCCCTGATGACGGCAAAGAAGTCCAATTATTATTAAAAATCACTTTGGGTCTTTCTGTTCCTTTGAGCCAAAGCGTCTCGGCATTCTTTTTCAGGTATGCGATATAAGAATCGCGAGTAGATTTAGGCACGTCTGAGTTCAAAATTAAAAGCGTGAGGTAACGAACACCGATTCCGTTAAAAAGCCCACCATCTCCGTTATCACTTGGTTTCATAATGCCACCGGGGGACATATTTGGATCTGCGATCATGGCATTGGCCGTCTTTATCGCATCCTGCAAATACACGCTGCTCTGGGTGATGTTGTAAAGTTCCAACGCGGCCCCTATATACGTTCCCTGGTTGTATGCGAAATTCCATCCGGGTGACTTCTCTATCTGACCATCGTTATTATTATTGATGCCATCGTACACTATGCCTGTAGTTGGATCTACTAACGTCGCCTTTTGCCAATCGTAGATTTTCTTCGCCCATGTCAGATAGTCCGCATCTTTAGTATCGATATACAATCGCGCTGCGAGTATAGATGCCGGCGCGTTGGCTGGGGTGTTTTTATATGCAGTCCTGGTCTTGTTCCAGGCTATTCCACCACCCATTGTTTCGTTCCAGCCACCTTTGATGTCGTTGAATAATTCAATCGATGCTTCCTGCCACTTGTTCTCGCCAGTTGCCCGAAATGCGCGGTTCATCGCCAAAGCATTCCATTCCATATCATCATAGTATTCGTTCAACCACGTCCCACCATTCTTGATTTTGACCCCGATAAACCAGTCGTTCATATATGTCACGTACCCAGTCTTCTTTGTGCGTGTGTACGCATCAACCAGCACGTCGAGGGCATGTGCCTGCGGCCAATATCCAAATTTGTTATCAGACGGGCTTGCGTTATTGTAATACTTCGCGGCGTTCCAAAAATTCTGATTAAGGGACGTCACGCTGCTGTCGGCGATCGCCTCCCATTGAAATTTATATTTTGCTGCACCACTTCCAGGACCAGCTACATCTTCATCCGGCGTAAGGCACCCGAGACAAAGGAGAAGGTTAAACAATAGTATATTACTCACGACAATTCTAGGGTTCATGTGTGTAGCTTATTCAAAAATGTCGATCAATTATTGGATGACGTACTCCATTCGATAGGGAGCATTTCCCTGGACCTTCAGCATGAAATCCACCACTTTGCCCTGCACAGCAGGTCTATCGAGTTTCCACGTATAGTTCCACTGATCGTTTCCATTGATGAGGAAGGCTTCAAAGTATGAAGGATCGGCCGTCGCATATTTGCCGTCCTGACCAGGACTATCGTTTTCCTTATATCCCCACCATTCTTCCTTGTCTTCAACGCCATCGTTCACCACCATTTGGTATTTGTGTCTTTCCTCCAGTCCCCATGGTACCGTTGTGAGGTTGACGGTTTTATTATCGGCGATCCAAACGCCCGCGCCAGAATATTCGAGATCGTAAATGATGGAATTTTCCTGACTGTACCAGAAGCCTACTGATTTGATCTCATCCATCTTTATAGAAAGCGCATTAAAATCCACGACGATCCGATATACTTTCGCATCGCCATCGTAAGTTGCCTCCCCATTTTGTCCGACGATTTTGATGCCGTCGTCCTCTCTCACGTAAAATGATTTTGCATCAGTAGTCTTTTCGTCAATGAACTTGTAGGCTCCGGCAGCCAGTTTCGTATAGATTTCGAATATGCCGCTTTCAGTTTGTTTAAAAGGTAATGCCTCTGACACGCCCGTGCCCGTCTCGCTTGCCGAGCCAGTGACGTAAAGTTCAGTGGGTATCTCAGCCAAACCATTCGGACGTTCCAGCTCTATGGTACGTGATTGCGGCGTGATCACGACGTTGCTTCCTTTGGATGCCAAAACCGTCCATATAAATTTCTTCTTTTCAAGTGGTCCTGTTCCACCTAACGAAGCGATCTTGTTCAGTTCGGAATGTGAAAGCGCTAGCCTGTTCTCTACGCCCTTACCGTCGGAAGCAATCGAATAAAAAGGTGCGCTGAAATTTCCGCCCTCCACATCAAAGGCCACTTCATAAAGTACCAGGGACCCATCCTCAGCACGCGCCTGGTCCCACTGAAATCCGACAGACAAATTCAGACTTGGTTTGAGGGCGATCGCCGCATCGTTCTCCGGTGCGATCAAAGCCTTTACTTCTGTGAGCTTGAGATTCAGGTCCTGTTCGTCGTCACAGCTAATGAACGTCACGAACGGGGTTAGCATCAGATACCAGATGAACTTTCTAAAATGTTTCATACTATGAATTGTTTATTGTCATTAAAAATATCGCTCTACCATCCTTCATTATTTGGAAGGAGGTTGGGGTTTTGATCTACTTCAAATTGCGGAACAGGCCAGTAATAGTGCTTGGGGTTCTGGAACACGCGTTCTTCTACGATTAGATATCCATCTTCATCTTTCGGAAACTGTCCTGAAACCTTAATGCCTTTTACCGGTTCGTTCAGTACCTGCTCTGCAAGCTTCAACCGACGGATATCGAAAACCCGCAGACCTTCAAAACCGAATTCTGATCGGCGCTCTTGCTGGATCACCTCTCCCAAGGCTATTTGATTCATTCCGGCATCAAACGTTGTCGCGGATGTCTCCATGAAGCCTGCCCGATTACGGATCGGTTTGATGGTTTCATCCCATACGCTCTCGGTAAACTGCCCCTTTGCCTGCATGGCTTCAGCGTACATTAATAACACATCTGCATAACGAAGCAGAATTAAATTTACTCCGGAGTTATAGTTGACGGCCGTAGGATCATAGTACTTCTTAAAGTAATATCCGGTAGCAGAGGCACCCTGGTCTTCAATGGTGTTTGTGACAGGATCAGAACCTGGCTCCGTCAGAATCGTTTGCGTGACGCCGTCGAAGTCCTCTATTTCAGAGCCATGGTGTAAAATGGTATGCTCCATGCGTGGATCCCTGTTAGCGTAAGGGTTGTCTTCATCGTAACCGGAGCCAGCATCGTCAATCCCCTTACCATTCAACATTACGTAGTTATCGACCAGCGCTTTCGTTGGTACAAGGTTTGCCCTTAATTTGCCAACGGTTTGAGGCAGAAATAATCGTTGATTGGTTTGAAGACGTGAGCCACCAAATTGGAGGTCAAAAATGATCTCTCGATTATATTCAGCCGCAACAGTGAAAAGTGCACCGTAATCCGGATGCAGGGCAAAGAAGCCATTATCTGATGAGTGTATAAGTTTATCACAATCACTGATCACTGCGTCCCACTTACCTTCGTATAAATTCACCCGTGCGCGGATGCCGATTGCTGCCGCGCGCGTGATTCGGCCTCTGTCCGTATCTGGGTAGGAGGTAGGGAGGAATTGCTGAATATCGTTCAGCTCTGAAAGAACATATTCCGTGACTTCCGCATGCGTGGAGCGTGGAAACTCCTTTGCTTCGGTTAAAGAAAGAACTTTCGTTACCAGTGGAACATCTCCATACCAGGTGGTCAAATGAAAAAGAGAAAATGCGCGAATGAATCGTGCCTCAGCTTTGATGCGATTCACTAACTCTTCACTTGCACCTGAAATTCTATCAACATTTTCCAAAACGACGTTGCACTTCCTAATGCAGGTATAATGATAACCCCATTCATTGGATACCCGTGGCGTGCGGGCGTCATAACCGCCGCTTGCAATCTGACCAACTCCTTCAAAGGAATTTGACTTGTTATAAGCGTTGTCACTCAACGCTTCGTTTGCAAAGAAATAATCGCCGGAATACATATTTTCATAGCATGAGGTCAATGCATCGAGAGCATCTTGTGAATCTCGCCAGAAAGAACTTTCCGTGAAGTCTCTGGTCATCGGTTGCTCAACATCTTCGCACGAAGAGAAGCACGCTAAGGTGAAGAGTATCGTAAGTATCCGTTTCATAGTTTGTTTTGAAATGGTGGTAGGCTTAAAACTTGATGTCTATTCCAGCGGCCATAACTTTTGCGTTAGGATAATTTCTTCCGGCAATGGGATCGTAGTTCGCGGAATTCAGCTTGTTATCGAACTGCGTAAACTCCGGGTCGATACCAAGCCGGCTGAACCTTTTCGGTGCAAACGTTAAGAGGTTTGTCGCGGAAAAGTAGATGCGGATATTTTGAAGCCCTGCCTTTCCAATGAAGGATTTGGGAAGCGAATATCCCACCTGGAGGTTCTTAAGCCGCAGATATTTTGTGTCAAATAGCCAAAAGTCCGAGTAGGCGACGTTATTTGAGTTGATTGATGTGCTGGCGGTCAACCTGGGATAAGTTGCGTCAGGATTTGTTGGGGTCCAGCGGTCTTTATGCTGTACAAAAGCATGTTCTTCATTATTGTGAAACGCTTCAACGATATCACCACGCAAGTATTGAGCGCGCTTTCCAACCCCTTGCCAAAGCATTTGCACATCGAAGTTCTTCCACTGTCCGCCGTAATTGAAACCAAAAGTAAACCTTGGGAACGGATTGCCCGTGATGAACCTGTCGTTACCGTCGATAACATCGTCCCCGTTGCGATCGATGTAACGTATATCCCCAGGGTTGACTTTCTGGTTGAAGGCAAACGGAACGGATGGAGCACTTTCAAGATCATCTAGGTTTTGGTAGTAGCCGTCAGCTTTATACACGTAATACGAAGAGATAGGGAATCCTTCTTTGATGATGTAACTAAAGTCTGAGCCGAGAATCTGTTCCTGTCCGACCTTGATTACCTTATTAGTATTATCTGCCAGATTGAAACCGAGAACATGTTTCAACGGACCGGTGGCGGTTCTCCAGTTTGCACTGAATTCCCATCCGACGTTCTGAACCTGAGCAAAATTTTGTATCGGCGAACCTTGTCCGAGTGTTCCGGGAACAGAGGGCGTAAAGTAGATACCATCTGTCATCTTGTCAAAATAATCAAACGACACAGTGAGGGTTCCATCCAGCAGGTCAGCGTCAATTCCGTAATTTGACATCGTTGAGCGTTCCCATTCAAGTTCCGGGTTGACGGAGCTGAAGGTTGCTCCCTGTGTCGCCGCGTTATTAAATGTGTACTGGCCTTGCACATAGCTTACGCGGGACAAATAATTGAATCCGCCGATGTTTGAGTTGCCTACCTGACCTATGGAGTATCTTAATTTGATATCACCCACCTTCTCACGGAAACCAACGAGGAAGTTTTCATCTGTCATTCGCCACCCTACTGATACTGCCGGGAAAAAGAACCAACGGTTGCCCGGCGCAAGCACCGAAGCGCCGTCGTATCGCCAGGTGAACTCTGCAAGGTACTTATCGTCGAAGGCGTAGTTTACACGACCAAACACGGAGTTGATCGTCTTCAACTCAGGATTTGTAATGCCATTGTAGTTATCAATGTTACCGGTGATATTTCCATCCTGATCACGGGTGAAATCACCGCCTATCATGTAACGGTCATCCAAAACTGTACCCTTTGTACGAAAAGATGTCACATAGGAATAATTTTTGACGTGATCACTACGGTAGCCTACCAACGCTTTTGCAGTGTGTTTACCAAAAGTCTTTCCGTATTCTGCCGTAGCGAAGAATGTCTTCGAGTAATCGTTCCAATTGCTTTTCCGTTGCTCGTTAAATTGAGGGGGTGCAGCGGTCGTATATTCTGGTGCGTAGGTGAACTTTCGAACCTGGATCTCTTCGTTATAGATGGAATAGTTGGCAGATGTATTCACGTTAATGACGAGGCCATCCACAGGTGTCACCGCGACGTTCAAAACACCAAGAAGATTATTGGACTGTGTGCTTTTGAAACCTCCCTGGGAGAGCGAAGCAAACACACTATTGCTTGTCAACGGAGGCACGACGAAGTTACCTGCTTCATCCATAATGGGATAGATTCTCGGTGTGCGCATTGCGTCGCGCACAAGAAAGCCAGTTGAAAAAGGATGTGTACGGTTATTTCCGTTGGTGTACGCAAGGTTTACATCAGCGCGTATAAACTTATTGAGTTGAGAAGAAATGTTGCTTCTGAAATTGTATCGTTTATAATAAAACCGTTGATCATCAGGAATGTAATCACCGTTGAACAAGCTCTCCTGATTCATATAACCTGCAGATAATAAATAGCTGGTCGCCTTACTACCTCCCGACACGCTAATGCTTTGGTTTTGCTGAGGAACTACATTGTTGACCATTTCTTCGTATGCCCATGGATATGATCCCTGGTTACGCTGCGATGCTATCTGCTGACCAGTGAATTGTGGTGGAAGTCCCGAGTTGACAAGCGCTTCATTTTTTAGGGTCATGAACTCCCAGCCCTCGACCGCCTTTGGTGAGGTAGTAGGGCTTTGTAAACCAAACATCCCGTTGTATTCAATGCTGATTTTTTCGTCCTTTTGCCCGCGCTTTGTAGTGATGTAAATAACCCCGTTTGCCGCTTGCGAGCCGTAAATGGCAGATGATGCAGCGTCTTTTAGCACAGTGATTGATTCCACGTCATTTGGATTTAAATAATTTAAACCAAGGGATCCGACGTTAATACCATCAACGATGATCAGAGGCGAGTTGTCAGTGAAGCTTCCTACTCCGCGAATGTTGAGGTTCTGAACGCTGCCGGGCTCAGCGACATTTTGTTGGATGATAAGATTAGGTGCAAGACCCTGGAGCGCCTGCATCATATTGGTAACCGGGCGATTTTCGAGCTGTTGCGGATTCACGGTACTGACGGCAGCTGTTAGATTCTTGCGCTCCTGTGTACTATATCCAACTACCACCACTTCAGAAAGTGTTTGAATATCCGTCGCCAGCTGCGTGGATATCGACGTTCTGGTGCCTACTGTTTCCTCAACGCTCAGATATCCCACAAAGCTGATGACAAGAATAGAGTTCTCACCTTCAACTTCGATGACATATTTCCCATTGTTATCCGTCACCACGCCGTTCGATGTTCCTTTTTCGATGATGTTTACGCCAGGCATTCCTTCGCCGGATTCATCGGTCACAACGCCGGCCACAGACTGTCTTAATTCTTCCGCTATCGATTCCGGTACAGCACTAAAAAAAATATTTGCAGTGTCACGAATAGCAGGGGTGGATTCTGACTTTTTAACCCGCTCGCCGTTCTTGAAAATTGTGTAGTAATTATTTGACACTTTCTCATACCGAAGGTTTAGAGGTCGGAGTGCCTGTTGGAGCGTCTCGTCCAGGCTGCCGGTGATCGTCACGTCTTCCGATAGCCGCTTCCCGCGAACAAGTGAGCTCTCGAACGTGAAGTAAACATGAAACGTTTTCTCAACTGATGCAAGAAAGTCCCGAAGTGACTTCGATGCTTTTCTGTTTGCCGGTGGAATTTGAGCGATTGCTGATGCCGTAACCTGCGCAGACGCGTGGATACTACAACATATGATGACTGCCGACGCGCAGCAAATTGTGAACCTTCGTAAAGTTATTTTCATAGAGGGTTTCATTGGTCTGGATTATTCGAAAATTATTCGTTTATCATCCCGTTGTATTTTCAGATTGTGCGACGTACTCAGGGAACGGAGTACGATTCCAAGATCATTGTTAGGCAACGTTCCAGTCAGTTCACGGTTGGCAATCTCCAGATTCGGAATTTCGATTGTCACACCATAGTAGTCTTCGATCTTTTCGGCCACAAGGCGGAGGGGAGTATCGACAAACACCAGCTGATTGGATTGCCAGTCGGAAAAGTCATCCGGAACCACGCTTTTTTGTTTGAATGTTGTGTCACTTTTCGATAGTGAAACATAGTCACCTGGCTCCATGTAGAGTACAGTGTTCTCCCTCGCCAGATAAGAAGTAAGCTTTACGCTACCTTCCGTGAGAACCACTTCAGTTTTGCCGCGACGATTGTTAACATTAAATTTCGTTCCGAGCACTTCCACGTTGAGATTATCGGTATGGACTTGAAAGCGCACATGATTGGAGCGCTTGGCGATAGAAAAAAAGGCTTCTCCGTCAATCCAGACTTCCCGGAGATCATCGGTAGCAATTTCTCTGGGGACTTTCAATGTTGAATTGGCATTCAATGTTACTTCACTACCATCTTCAAGCATGATATTCTTAGTCATGCCATAACCTGTGGAGTAATGGTCGTAAAGAAAATAGTCCCGACTAAAATAAAATACCAAAGCAATAAACATCGCTACCGAGGCTGCGATGCCGACATACCTGAATTGTTTTCGCGGTGCGTCGTGCTTTTCTATTGTGAACCTGCTACCTGAATAATTAGAACTATTTAAAAATTCCTGGTAATGAATCAGGCGGTCCTTATCTGGCGTGAACTGTAAATGGTTTGCTTCCCAGCTGGCAAGGTGTTGGTAAAAAATTTCTTCGTTGCCTTCAACCCGGAGCCATTCTTTTATCAGCAGCTTTTCGTGAGCCGTCGCGCGCTTTTCAAAATAAGCATGTAAGATCCGTTCCGTGACAAGTTCCTTCATCTGGCACTATTGGTTTCAAGTGCATAGACAAGTAGAGGAGGGTATACCCTAGGTCACCGGGAAAACTTTTTTCAAATTTTTTATAAATTGAGGAAATAGCCTATGAGCAACAGCGTTAGCAGATCGCTTTTCTTCAGATTTGTACGGAGGGATTCCAGGGCTTTGCTGATGTGCCCTTCTACTGCTTTTTGCGAGATATTAAGTTCTTCTGCAATTTCGCGATACTTTTTATTTTCATAACGGCTAAGCATGAATACCCGCTTACACTGATTTGGAAGGTTTTCTATAACCCTATCGATTTCTTCTGCAAGCTCGTCGACTAGCATGGATTCCTCGGGTTTAAGCGAATTGATCTCGTCGATTAGGCCGTGAAAATCAAATTCTTTTTTACGTTTGCTAAGCTCCCACCGGATATAATTATAAGCGCTGAATCGCACTGCCTTAAATAGGTACGCGCGATATGATGTGTTTATCGAAAGGTAGACCTGATCTGTCCAGAACTTGCAAAATAACTCAGAAACAATATCCTCTGCTACCTCCTTCGAATGGACGAACCTCACCGCGTGGCTGCAGAGAACGCGATAATATTTTTGAAACAGGATTTCGCAACCTTGTTTTGGATCCTTGTCGAAGACGAGCTTGACGAGGGCTTCTTCGTCAATCATCTTCGCATCTCGTCCATCGCGCGTGTTGCGCTGATCAGCGTTATTCAAATCGTGAATATCTGATTCGTTCATGGCTAGATTACAGGCTGGGCTGATTAATGGCAGTTGGCAAAGATAGGAGGAATTTTAGTTCCTCGATTGTGGTAGGTTCGTTACAAACAAGAATGATTGCGGATCAGGTTGATTTAGACGAAATTGCCCCACAAAAGGCAGGGCATCATTCAAGCACTTCAAAGCGATGCTGGTAAAAGGTGATCCAATAAATCGCGCACTCAAACGGGCTGCGGCGTAAACTCCAAAGGTATCTTACCCGTCTGCTTTCGGAAGTAATTTATGAAATTGCTTGACTTCCAAGTTCAGTTGAAAACTGGATTTTGTGATGTTTCTGTGATATTCTTCCCATAACTTTGCAAAAGCATCTACCTACCGAATGAAGAAAGTACTAATTGTTGAAGATGAGCAGGAAATTATTGATCTACTCTGCATTCACTTGCGTGATTTGAATTGTGAAGTTGACTATGCACTGGACGGTGAATCGGGCATGATTAAAGCAAAGGAAAATTCGTACAACCTGATTATCCTTGATCTAATGCTACCCAAAGTGAACGGTTTAATGGTATGCCAAAAACTAAGAGCACTTGATAATTTCACACCTATTCTGATGCTTACTGCAAAATCGGAAGAGTTCGATAAAGTACTGGGTCTTGAATCAGGTGCGGATGATTACCTGACCAAACCATTTGGCATACGCGAATTAATAGCCCGTGTAAATGCAATCTTCCGTAGGAAAGAGCAGGCCGACCAATTGAAAAATTCAGAAAATGGAAAATTTAATTTTGGAGACCTCAGTATAGATACAGAACGGAGGATAGTTTTGATCGGAAACTCCCGCGTTGAGCTCACACCTAAGGAATTCGATCTTCTTATTTTACTGGCCCGCAATCCTGGGAAAAGTTATAATCGCAACCAGCTTCTCAATCTTGTATGGGGATACGAGTTCAGCGGATATGAGCACACAGTAAATTCCCACGTCAATCGCTTGCGTACAAAAATTGAATCCGATACGGATCGCCCTAAATATATTTTAACTACTTGGGGTGTTGGTTACCGGTTCAATGACGAAATTTAAATGACATAGCGGATATGAATCTTAGAAACACTTTTTATTGGCGGCTCTCCCTGGGTCTATTGGCATTGCTCCTGCTGTTAGGCATAACGTATGTAGTAATTACAGTGTACACGGTACGCAATTACTTTCAGGAGACCACTCAAAAATTAAACTCAAACGTTGCTCAGCATATGCTGCTTGAAGTTCAACCTTTTACAGAAGCGGGAACTGTAAATGAAGAAGCACTTGGAAAAATCATGCACTCCATGATGGCAGTTAATCCAGGGTTGGAGGTTTACCTAGTTAATCCAGAGGGGAAGATTCTCTCTTTTGTGGTGCTCGATAAAAAAGTGAAGCTGACACAAATTGATTTAACACCCGTACTAAAATTTATTCAAACCAAAGGAGATCAATTGATTTTTGGCGATGATCCACGCCAACCAGGTAAAGAAACTATCTTTTCAGCAACACCTGTGCATGCAGGGAATACCCTATTAGGGTATGTTTATATGGTGCTGGCCAGTGAGCAATATGAAACCATTGCCAGTTCCTTAATCAATAGTTATGGAATTCAACTTGGCGTAAGCGCTTTTACACTAACCTTGATTTCGGCCTTCGTACTTGGTCTGATCTTGATCTGGATGCTGACGCGCAACCTTCGGGTTATTCTTCGGGTGGTGCGTGCTTTTGAAAAGGGGAATATAGGTGAGCGCATCCCGGAGAATAAAGTAAAAGGTGAAATGTCAGTTTTAGCTATAACTTTCAACACCATGGCCGATAGCATCGCCCGA
The DNA here is from genome assembly GCA_037720155.1 of Chryseolinea sp. Classification (GTDB taxonomy): domain Bacteria; phylum Bacteroidota; class Bacteroidia; order Cytophagales; family Cyclobacteriaceae; genus Chryseolinea. Next base: position 398,798 of record JBBJMI010000005.1, read on the forward strand.
AACATCACCTCCCTTACCCGAATTGATGAATTGAGAAGGGAGCTGGTCGCAAATGTTTCTCACGATCTGAGGAGTCCGCTTACCGTTATTCAGGGGTATATCGAAACAATGCAAATAAAACACGAAACAATGACCGAGGCCGATCGGCTTCAATACCTGAATATTATTTCGGAAACTGGTAAGCGCCTTAATAAGCTCGTAACCGACCTGTTCGACTTATCTAAACTGGACAGTGGCCAAGTTGAATTGCATAAGGAGTCGTTCTCCCTTCAGGAGCTAATGATCAGCGCCACCACCGAATACCAGTTGTTGGCAGCAAAAAAAAGCATCCGGATAAACTCACAATTTAGTTCTGGCCTTCCGATGGTATTTGCCGATGTGGCGATGATTCAGCGGGTGATTCAAAACCTGATGGATAATGCTATCAAATACACCCCTGAAAACGGGGAAATTGAATTGCGGATAAACTGGTACGATGATAAGCAACTGGAAGTTAAGGTTATGAATTCAGGACAAGGGATTGGAGAGGAAGAATGTGCCAATATTTTTGATCGCTATTACAAAATAGATAAACAGGAAAAAGGGATTCTGGGGTCTGGACTTGGTCTGGCCATTGTTAAAAAAATAATGGAAGTTCATCAGGCGCCCATTCAGGTAAGCAGCAAATCTGGGGCATTAACAACCTTTAGCTTCGTATTGCCGGCAGTTTCCTAAATCGTTTAAACTTCTGTGATTTTTTCGTGATAGTTCTCCACCACCTTTGCTAAGTAACAGCGTGGGATACTCCCGTGTAAATTTTAAACCATTAATTATTTTAATTATGAAACTGAAATTAGTGACTTGTCTTGTCGCTGCATTTTTTGTAACTGCTTGCAGTGACGACAATGTGCCCGCACAAAAGGAATTGACGTTAAGTCTCACAAACCTTGAGCCTTCTACTGCAAATGAAAAATACGAGGGATGGCTTATGGTAAACGGAAGCCCGGTGAGTACCGGCACTTTTACGGTAAATGGAAGTAAAGTACTTTCACAAACCGTGTTTGAAATTCCCGCTGCCACGCTTGCTGCGGCCACCGATTTTGTGCTGAGCATAGAACCCACTCCGGACACTGATCCTGCGCCCAGCGCCATCAAACTTGCAGGCGGTACTTTTTCGGGTAACAGCGCGAGCGTTAGTGTGGCTCATGCCGCAGCATTGGGAAATAATTTCGCCTCCGCTGCCGGAAAATTCATACTGGCAACTCCAACTACTGCGGCAACGAATGATGAGTTAAGCGGTGTTTGGTTTTTAGATAACAGCAGCGGAACTCCTGCAGTTGGTTTAACGCTGCCTATTCTTCCCTCGGGCTGGGCTTATGAAGGATGGGCGGTAATCAACAGTAACCCCGTTTCTTCAGGAACTTTTACCAGTGTGAGTGGCTCAGACAACAATGCAAGCTATAGCGGGCCGGCTTCACCTCCCCCCTTTCCGGGAGAAGATTTCGTAGCCAACGCGCCATCAGGCCTAACCTTTCCCACAAATCTTGCCAGTGGGCTTGTGGTAATTTCTATTGAGCCAAGCCCCGATAACAACCCTGCCCCTTTTGCTTTAAAGCCGCTGTTAGCCAACGTAAGTGCAACCGCTGTTGATCATGTGGTTTACAATTTTACCAACCAGGTAAGCACTACCTTTCCTGGTGGGTCAGTGAGTCGTTAATAAAAAATATTGAGCGATGATCGGTGCATGAAGCCTAAACTTTGTCAAACACAAGAAAAGCATTAGGCTCGGCCTCTTCGTTATATGTGATTTGCATATTGATAGCAGGTGCCGCTTTGGGCTGGCACCTGCTTCACGAAACAATAATTCCATTGTCTTCGGGCGCTATTGGTAACTCGCAAGGCGCCTTCAGTGCTTCCATTGTTCATAATTGGCGGCTAAGCAAAAAACAGAAGTTTGAAGCGGGATTTTGGCATAAGGTTAACAACCTACCTTGGCGCCAATCAAGACTAATCATCCACTGATAAGACTCTGACTGTTCTTTTTTAATGCCGCGTTATAATAATAAAATGCTTTAAAAGGATCTTTCTTATACGAATACGCGCGACCCAGAAACTCGAAAACAATCCATTAAGTTTCTATTTCAATATCTCGGTCAATTGGATACCACAATATCAATAGCTTCCCTACGGTGCGGAAGCCACGTGACTTGCAAACGAAATTTTATAGCGAACGGGGGCAGATTAAGTAATCAGGCAATTCGTGAACGCTTTTTTCTCCACCAGAAAACAGCGCCAGCAATTGTTATTAAAATAGCACCAACGCCGTAAGGCAGGTAGGTGAGGAGGTAGAGTTCGCGACGACGTATGTATTTAACTTCCGGAATCTTATTGTTGGGGTCATTTGGTCCTTCATAAATAAGTTTTAGTCCCCAATCACCACCATCGGGGATGGGCGGAAGGCGTATAGTGCCGACGTTATTCGAAGCAAGCCTTCCGTCATTGGCGTCATGCCATGTGCCATTTCGTGGATCAAACCAATGTGCCTGATAGACTGCATTTAGTTGGGCGCCTCGCACATGAGATTGCAGACATTCTGGTTCGAAGTATATTAAAAAGATATTTCTGTCTTCCGTCCGCGCGCAATAAGCCCATCCGTTGTAGCTCAATATTTCGTTGGTCTTGTTGGGTGAAACCAGATCAGCATTTGGAACAAGTTCCTGAAACCTTGGGCCGATAGAAAGTGCGAATTCGGCAAGATGCTTCATCTGTGCGGCTGAATTCCATGTAAAGGCGTCCCACATTAGGGTCGGTGCATCTGGCTCAATATCTCCACCCCAGATTCCCTCTGCGCCATAGACATGACCAGCCAAACCACCGGACAGAAAGCACCCGTATGCACCCGATCGTACGATCTCGCCGTCACGCGTTGTGTTTCCATCTGCACCGCGGGAGTAGCCGACACCTATGCCTTCACCTCTAGCATCTTTATAGCCTGCATAATACGGTTCACCATTCAATGCAGGTTGCGGATATTTTGAGTTGAAGATTTCAGTGAGATACCAATAATTGTCGTGTTCGCGTTTGTTTCCTATCTGGTGCAATGTTACCCAGGAACTATCACCCCAGTTCTCGAGCGTGGAAGGATTGGCGTTTGCCGAGAGTAAATTTCCGAATGGAAGCGGACCATATTGTTCCTGAACTTTTCCTATGGCATGAGAGAGTTCCGTGGGGCTAACGGTGGCCTCAATGATGTCGAGATGAACCGGTCCCAGGATGACGTTATAGGCGTGATACCTTGCATAGAAATATTGAAGGAATCGTATGTATGATTCCGGCCATTTGTGGTACTTCGACCAAAGCAGGCTCGCATCGCGCCTGAACGCCTCCATAAATGGAACGAACCCATTCTCATTGAGGTACGCAATCTTCCGATCGATATATTTAAAATACTCAGGATTGATCTTACCCATGTCGGGGAAAAAATTTTCATAACCCGGTACTTTCCCTGGAAAGATGAATGGCCTGCCGCCCTCATTGTCCATGTTCTTTGCGCTATTTTCCCCAAATTCCATCCATGCAGACCGGATAGTAGTTTTCGCAGAGTCATGCATACGCAGGTGGTACGAACTATCGTCTGTCATCCAGTTAGGATAGGTCGCAATCATATTGATCCAGTTGAAGCCTTGTTCCTTTCGAAGACGGACGAAATCTTTGAATCCTGCGTTCGGACCTATTGGCCGTTTTACGGTGTCGTCATTCCACTTGAAACGATTGGCGCCCATCGAGAACCATGTATCCCCAATAGCGAAGTACGGAGTGCCGTCATCAAACATCAACGCATGCCTGTTGGGCGTCGCCCTGATGAATCCGCGGCGTAAGGGATTCTTTCGCAAATCGGGTTCTGTCCAACCTACCGCGGTCACCGAGCCGTGCTTGCCATCAAGTCCTGCATCTAAGGAAGACGAAGCACTCATCCACGACCATTCTCCTGGCTTTGTGGCCACAAAACGAACGATGAAAGTATTTCCGCCATCCCAAAACCCATAAATTTTCTTGTTAAACCCGGGCCCCTCGAGTTCTATCCAAACATCTACATCGGTATAAGGATTGGCGTATTTAGTCTGTGACGCGAGCTTTACCTCTACCAATTCCCAAACGTGCAGAGTATCCTGCCCATTGAGCGAATGGCGACACACGAACATTAGACCGACCAGGGCAAGCGTAAATAAAATTGGGGATTTCATCGAACAAAGTATTTCGGGCAACTGAAAAGGCGATTCAATGTTTTAACTCTTTTTAGAAATGTTAAGCCAGAAGGGCGGCGACGGTGGGCCGGATTGCTTCCAAGTCCACAGTAAGGCCCAAAGCCTCGCCCTCAATAGTATTTTCCGCTTTGCCATTGGCCGGGAACACCTGATAGTGATACTCCAAGCCGCTTTTTTCAGCGATATCAAGAAAAATTGGACGGATATACTGATCCGGATAGATCTCAAGCACCTTCGTTCCAGGCCTGCAAAAGACGAAGTTCGAAAGCCCACCGCCATGTACGCCAATAATCACGGATGCCGAATTGAACAACGCTACCTGATCATTAATCGATAGCAACGCCAGGTAATATGCCTCAAAACCAAAACCATTCAACATTTCAATCAGCTGAGGTTCATTTGCCACTCTTCGGCTACGTGCAGCATCACCCCGTGCAACGTAGACCAATTTTGGGAGCAAGCCAATCCTAATTTTACGGGTAAATGAATTGTAAAGAAAGGCACAGATCCATTTTGGATGATGATCAAACCTCTTTACATGAGATGTGACCATTAGTTCATCCGCCTGAATGTGATGAACTTCTTCTTCGCTAATAATTTTATCGGGTGTTATGCCAAAGTGATCCAAATATTCTCGCTGGTATCGAAATGCCAAACCCGGAATCAAAAAATAATCCACCTTATCAAAGTCGCCACTGCTTTTTAAAATGTGAAGCTTCGGAATCGTTTCAAACACCCAATGATAGTAATAATGTTTGGCTGACCAACCGGCCAACATGTTAAAGACCCGGCCTTTGTATTTTTTAGGTTTTGGAAACCCTTTTACGTTAAATACGCGGTTTTCTCTCACATCAGCCAACGCATAATTCCCCCATTGAAATGATACTTCTTCGAGGACATAGTTATCTTCCGATATAACGGCAATGTTATTTGGATCGGAACAAAATATCCGACCATTTCGCAGTGTCACCATAAAATCTCCATCGGTTTGATAGGAGACGACAGGTAACATATATGGTGACCAAATTTTTAAAAATTTTTCATCGACCGTTACCTGAGACTTTCGAGGTGGACCTAGCTCAAAATATTTCGCCCCGGTAGAGGTGGTTCTGCTAATTTTCTTTATGCCGAGAGGTCTTAATCTGTGATTGAGCTTTAGTTTATTTACGCGGAAATAAAAGGCCTCATTGGTAATCCTCCTCGCTATTTTATTCAAAAGCACAATAACATTCATAAGCTGCAAAGGCGATCGCCAATTTACAGTCAAATTTACTTCAAAGCAACTTTCAGGTTTCTTCTGACCCGGCTGCTGGCCGAGGTCAGCAAATACATTCCCGATCCAGGGTTATGCTTCGACAAATCAAATTCAACAAGCTGCACGCCTTCCTTCAACACAAACGAACCCAGTTTAACATACCTTCTTAGGTTGAAATTTTGTCTCGCTAACTATCGAAGCTCTAAAACGATCCACCAAACGCACATTTCAATGAAAAAAATTTCATAAAAAAATTTTTCACATCAGCTGTACCATTTCAGATAGCTACCTGCAATCATGCAGATGCTATGGGCGAAAAAAAATTCCTGAACAATATAGATTTTTCTCAAAATGCTGCGATTAGGAGAAGCCATCATTATCATTCAGGTTACTGGCCTTCTATAGTTAACACCCAATCTTCACCATAAGAAGGAGAAACACGTTGAACATTTTTTTTATTAACCACGAAACTTGCTTCTTTTTTTCCGGTCGTGGGGTTAAACCAAGTGCACTTAAAATTAGCCCCTGAAAGATAATTGAAATCTACATAGACCGACTGTATCTGTGGTAAGTACGATACCATCAGTTTTTTATCACTGCTAACCGACGTAGTTACAAAGTTGGGTTTAGTAAAATCGCCATAGCCTGCAACCACTGCAAGATGACGCGTATCTGGAACCAATGTCCACCATTGAATTTGTTCAAAGAACTTGATAAAATGTCCCATATCAGTTGCCCCCTGGTATTGCATAATTTGACGCCAATTTTCAGGGAAATTCCAGATATCTGACCCATAGGCATGGCCTGCACCACCACACAATATTGTCCAGTAGGCCTGGCGTCGCACGATGTGTGGTGTTCCCATATCGTTAGCTTTTGCTCCTGAACCTTCGTATTGAGACTCACCCAAGACAAATGGCATGATGTCAGATTTAGACCATTCACGCAATGCCGCTTCATAAACATGAGGAATAAGATCGTGGATTGCCCATTCATTTGGCTTCTCACGCCAATACGTATAAATAAAACTAAATCCCAGCCATGGCGAATATTGAAACAAGTCTGTGCTGGAATGAGGCGGTGAGGCATGATACGTTATCAATTGCGTTTTAGGAGCAGCATCATACAGACCCTCCGCAAATGCGACCAGGCTTAGCCGATCGCCCTTCGGATCATTATCGCCTCCCATGATCCAAAATAGATTTTTAAACTTTGAAAATTTCTTTCCAAGATATTTCCCATAGAAACGGTTTTTTTCTACACCATTTTTTTGAATTGGCTTATCAGGCGAATTTCCAAACCCTTCCATACAGCACCCCAACCATGGCTGAGACATCACAATGAGCAAACCCAGGGAGTCAGCCTTCTGTATTACCTTTGCGACATGGTCATGGTATCTTTCATTAGGCATGGAGAAATCGACATCACCATGAAACGGTTTGTGACCATCTCTGGTTACTTGATCTGGGGACATTACCAGCTGCACTTGAATAGTGTTAAACCCCTGCGATTTACGGAATGCTGGATATTCAGTTGCCTCAGCGGTAGTAAGCTGCGTAAAAATTTGCCAACCGGTATCCGCATGATATAAAAAAGGTTTACCCTGTTGTGTGACAAAGTATCTTTTATTCTCGCTGCTTTTCAGAGGAAAAATGCTTTGGCTGTGCGCAGTTAATGCAGCATAAAAAAGCAAAATAGTAAAAAGTTTTTTCATCGATTTTGAAAGGTTTTAAAAATCGTCTAGGATCCAACGAAGGTGTGTAAAAAAAGTAAACTTCGTCCTCTTTATATTTCATTACAGGAAGAAGAGTAGAATCGACCTTGCTTTCCTGATTCCGGGCTAACTTACCTCGTTATCGTCACTAATCCCTCATTGCCCGATATTGAACTGGATCGGTCGTTAATGAGACGGATTTTTTCTAAGCGAGTGTTCAATTTAAGCTTTTTCTCGGTGGCCGGAAGATTGATATTCACCATTACATGTTTCGCAAGCACTAAATGAAAGCACGTCTCTTTACCAGGTTGATGTTCAGAAGCCGGGAGGTGTATGCACTTAAAGTGTTGACGCTTGCCGTTGCTTTTGCTGCGTTTATTATCATTGTCCGTTTTAGTCAACTGCAGTTCAATTATGATCAATTCAATGAGCAACCCGAGAAAGTCTTTCGGGTGCTGCAGCGCAACGAGGCATCTGACTATCATGGTAATCGATGGTCGGCACTGATTCCGGCCGCGGTCAGTGACAGACTGCGCCATGCGTATGCTGATTCGCTTGCCACCGCGCGGGTAAAAGTTATGAGAAATGTTAACGTGAGGGCTGGGCGTCGAATATTTGCAGACCACAAGCTTCACGCTGTAGAGGTGTCGATTATAAATATCTTTAATTTTAAAATACTTCACGGTGAAATCGATAATTTTAAGAAAGCCCCCAGTGCCGTCGCCTTGTTGTCTGTGCGCGCTGCCGAGCGCTACTTCGGTACGAGTAAAGCTGCGGGTAAGCGAGTGTACTTGCACACATATGGTGACACGGTAAGTGTTCTCGTGGTTGCTGTATTTGAAAACTTCCCCGACAATACACATGACAAGTTTGACGTGTTACTGCGCAGCGACGCCGGCGTGCTTAGGGCTCTCCAATTCGGAAGTGGAGAACTGAGTGTGTATGGAAGGGCATACCACCGATTTCCCGGCCAATTTGCGCTCAGGGAAATTAACAGAGCTGGGTCAAATGATTTCCGCTATAGTCTGCAGCCTTTGCCAGATGTTTATTTTGGTGCCCGCGTTCTGGGCGAAGAGGCGGCACACGGTGATCGCTACAGCATCGCGATACTTCTTTGCATCACTGCGTTGATCCTTGTGTTGGCGGTCGCTACCTACATCAATCTTACTACGCTTACACTACCACATCGGGCAAAAGAGCTGGCGGTCAAGAAGCTTGCTGGTGAGCGCAGCCGATCACTGCTATTTGACTTCCTCCGGGAGTCGGCCGTTGTTGTTGGTGGTGCTTTCTTGCTGGCCATCTTAGGAATTTTGGGCACTAGCCGCTATTGGCAAACGTTGTTGGACGTGGATACTCACCTATTGTTCTGGCAGCTGGATGGCGCGTTTATCTTTGCACTTGTAGTATTAGTGATCGCCACAACGGTAGCGCCACTGGGATTAATGCGGCGATTTGTACAGGCTTCGCCGAGCCGATTGTTAGGTGCCGATACAATTACCTTTCCTCGTTTAAAAAACATCATGGCCTTTTTGCAGCTTGGTACGGGAATCTTCCTTATTGCAGCATCCGTGGTGGTCGGCAGACAAATCAACTACTCACTCGTGAAGGAACCAGGAACGAATCACGACCAGGTCGTTTACCTCGAGTGTCCACGAGACATCACCGCGCAAGGCGTCGCCCATCTACGCGCACAGTGGAGGCGTACGAGTGCTAATATTGTTGATGTAATGGCGGTATCACATCTTCCAGATCGCATCGGTAGCAAGGAAGTTGGTTCGCAGTTCTACGTCCTTCATGTTGATCCCGGATTCAGAGAATTTTTCGATTTGCGCATGGAACATGGAAATTGGTTTAAGGCCAACGATGGAGACTCAATCATTGTTACAAATGAAGTAGGAGAAGCTCTGCTGGGAACGGAGACTCGAAATGTTATCGGAGTAATGGAAGATCCAGCTCGACTCTTTCATCAGCCATCGAAACCATTGAAGATACAACTTGAAGGATATCAGACATTCAATTGGCTGTGCGTCCGCGTTCTGGAGGTTGACATCCGCAGAACAATGCGGGAACTTGCACTGCAGTTTGGTTCGGACGACGAGCCTGCATCGGTAAGGTATCTCAATACCCGCTTCGCTTCATGGATAAAGTATCAGGACCAACTTAATAGCCTGTCTGAGATACTGGCCATGATCTCTATAACTTTATCGTGCATTTCGATCTATGGTTTGAGCGTGAGCATCGTTCGCGAAAAGTCCAAGCAAATCGCCGTACATCGCCTCTTCGGCGCCCGCACGGCACGCTTAACGTATCTTCTTGCACGTGCGTTTGCCACGCAGGTGTTAGCCGCTCTGATTATTTTCGGACCGCTGATCTACATTGCACTTCAGGAATTGTTGCGAATATTTGTATACGCCACTAAGTTGCGCTGGACAGACGCCTTGTACCCCGTCGGCTATTGTGTTGCAGTCATCTTGCTCGTTTGTCTTTTCCAGGCACTAAGTCTGAATCGATCCGATTTTGTTTCCAGGCTAAAGCAGACATAACGCGAACGAAATCGCGGAAGTGCTGACAAGCGCGAAGGTTCAACCCTCACCGGTCGGGACATGGAAAAGTGTGTGGATGGTATAGATATCGGCTGAAAAGAAACGGCAAAAGTATATGGAGGTCGAGGCTATGTCGACCTTCTCATTAAAAGGGTATCTACTTTCACGGTGAATACAAATTGCTGAATGCAGAAGCCGGTGTAAGCGCGACATTTTCTTAAGCTAGTCATCTCATCTCCGCGGGCTACTTTGGCTTGGGCAAGCAGTTCCATCTTTCTTCTGAAATTAAGGGGCAAATGATGTTGCTCTACCGCGCAGCGTTTAGCGAAAAACTAGACGATCAAAGCGTCGTGGGCGTGCGCATTGGCTTCGATCTTCGAACAGATCGCCCTAAGAGACCCACGTCTGGCGTCAGCGGGAAATAATTTAAGCACGCCTATTACAGTTCGCATTTGGTCTTCCGTGTCGGGCTTTAGAATCAACCCCGAGTGACCACATAGTATAAAATATTGTTAAAAATTGTTTCTTACTCATTCCCAACACCCTCAAATGATTTTGGATGATAAACTCAGTGACCGGGTTAATATGAGTTTGGAGGGTTAGCGGTCTTCCCAAATTCGGACAAGAATATTGATAATGCCCCCCTTTGTTCTAGTAGATTTGCACCCAACGTGCTCTAAAAACTGCTCATAATCCTTTAGCGAAATATTCTTTAAATGCCCTGAAGACATTACGCAAAAGCAGGAATGCTTACAGTTTTATCAAACTTAGAATATGATTTTTCGTCGAAAATATCCGCCAAATACTTATTGTCCAACAACATTTCACTGAGAGAGGGGCTTTTTAAAGCTTTCTTCGTAACCTTCCAACCCAACTTTTTCAACTCACTTCCTAAAGTCTTTTTATTAGTGGTGTAATCGAAAAACTGCGCCAGCGTTTCTTCAAATGAGGTTTGCGCATCCTCATCACTTTTTCCATATCCTGTTAGATCCAATGAAGGTGTGTAAACAAAGTAAACTTCGTCCTCTTTGAATTTAATGACAGGCAGAGTAAAATCCACCTTGCTTCCCTTATTCCGAAAGTTTCCTTGGACATTCAATGGCATGGGCGTGTACCGTTAAGACTTCCTAATTACAATAGATCTAAAAAAAAATTCACTGCAATTTATAATCTGAGCGGGGTCGCGGAGAAGTATTGTTCTTTTTTTTTTCTATGCAGTCAAACCAAATATTGGGCACAACCGCATTTTGTTTTAACTATCTGATAATCAAGAGCCCCCTGTCGGAATCGAACCAACGACCTACTGATTACAAGTCAGTTGCTCTACCAGCTGAGCTAAGGAGGCATTCCGTTTCTCAATACCATGTCGGTACGTAAACAGAGGTGCAAAAATAGGCTAACTATGGTTTTAAGCAAACTATTGTGAAAAATTACTGAAGAGACGAACGAAAAGCGGCCATTGGTGCTTAGCCTTTGACGAAATCTTCAAATTGGCGAGTTTTCGCCAAATAATCTTACTTCCAAAACGTTCATCCGCGTATGCCAGACGAAATCAAAACAACGAAATCTCAAACCATAGCCCGTATCATACTGGGTATTTTCCTGTTAACGGCTGGTATTGGACATCTAACCTGGAGCAGGGCAGAATTTCAAAATCAGGTGCCGCCATGGCTTCCGTTAAGTCCGGATCTCGTGGTAGTGCTTTCAGGAATCGTTGAAATTCTTTTAGGGCTTTCCTTAATCTTTTTGATAAAATATAGATTCCAGATTGGTTGGGTAGCAGCAATCTTCTTCGTCTTAGTGTTTCCCGGAAACATCGCACAACTAACGGAGCACCGCGATGCGTTCGGATTAAATTCTGATCTTGCCCGCTGGATACGATTACCATTTCAGTTCGTTCTGATTTTTGTTGCCCTGTGGTCCACCGGCGCATGGCAGCATTGGCTAAGGCGCAGACATTAAATTTTAGTCACACATATAAAAATCCAGAGACTGAGATGACAAACACAAACACCGCTTTTTTGCATCACATTTTACCCTGGCGAAAGTGGGTCCCGCGATGTAATTCTATCAAAGGGCATTCAACGCAATTGTCCGAATGACGGTGGAAAACGCTGATGGTAGCGTGCACGTTGCAGAAATGGAAATAGAGGGCGCAATGTTTCACCTGCATGAAGAGTCCAGAAAGTCCGGACAGATTAGTCCCGAAAATTTGAAGGCCACTACAATACTAATCGGTTTATTTACTGCTGACCCTGACAAGTATGTTGCGCAGGCAGCTGCGGCGGGAGGGACAATCTCACATCCAATTCAGGATTATGATTATGGATATCGCCAGGGAACTGTTATCGATCCGTTCGGACACCAATGGCTCATTCAAAAGAAGATTTCATAGTGCGCGCCAGTTCGCGAACATGCTTAGATGCCTCACCACACGCGGAATTTGACTGGCAAGACAACAAGGGTTATTAACTTTCTCCACATGAAAGCCGGGGATCCAGCTGGGCATCAACTTTACGATGTAGATCGCCTCATCATCAAGTGATGGATCAACTCCTCTCACGACAGCAAAATCACTTGACACCTTTTATAGCCCTGCTCATTTTCGTTGTGATTACTATATCACGCAAGCCAAGTGCAGTAAACAATAATCATTAGTTTAAGAAAGAGAGGAACACATTGGAGCGATCCACTCCTAAAAATTGTGTTGAAAAAAATCTACAGTTTCTCTTAGGCGAACTGTCCGTATGCTTCCTGTTCACCATTTTCGTGCTCTCATATCCAATTCAAAAAACTACTGCGGGAATTTATGCGATTCATCGCCCGTCGTGCGTCGTTTTAAGCTATCTTCGGTATTAAATTGCATGCATCCAGTTAGGCAAGTGATCATTAATGCCGTTAGCCAACAACCTTTTGTAAGTTTGAATTAATGTTCGCGTGTTGACTAACTTTTAATTTAATGAATATGGTAGAATCGGAGGAGCAGGTGCGGAATGTGGTAATGGCCGAAGACGATAATGAGGACTTCGAACTGTTCTCTGAAGTGTTGTCTGGCCTTCCCTTGGAAGTTTTCCTAAGGCGCGCGGAAAACGGTGAGGTATTGATGAAGATTTTGCACGAAGAAATTCCTGACATACTTTTCATTGATTTAGTGATGCCATGTCTGGACGGAAAGGAATGCCTTCACGAAATTCGTTCGCACAAAAAATTCGATAACCTTCCCATCATCGTATATACATCCATGAGAGATGTTGAAACGGTGGAATTTTGCTACCGGAAGGGAACGAATCTGTTTGTCCTGAAGCCGCATTCATTCACAGAACTTGTAGATATTATAGAAAAGATATTTTCAATGAATTGGAAGAAGGTCAGGTACTATCCGCAGCTTTCAAATTTTATTATGAACCCGACATAGAGCGGTCGTTTACATATAAGTATTGTTCCTCGTTACTTCGCGCTAGCCCTGGATTTAAAAATGTATACGGAGAAAGAGACATTCGATTTGCCTGACGATTATTGCACCTGGAACGGGGAGCAAAGGATGAAATGTTTGCTTCCGCTCGTGTATCCCATCAGGTTTCATGGATTAAATCATGCTTCACAAGGCGAGTTATTGGATTACCTGGAGAAATATTGCGCTGGCCGCGAATCAAAACGCCAGGAGGAGAATTTTAAGCATTAGGGCAGGAATCTACTGGGACAAATAAGGGTGGTTTCTCCGCTAACGCGCAAGTGACAATCCTTGTTGGAAGATTATCACGAGTCACCTGCAAATTCGTTGCGATTGTCCCTATCTTCGATGCCATGCGCATCATTGTGATCTTGCTACTATTTTTTTGGAGCTTTTCAGCTCTCGCCCAAACCAATGTTTCGGGTACGATCACCGACGCGACAACCCATCAACCATTGCCATTTGCAAGCGTTTACATCAACTTCACGACGATTGGTTTGTACTCGGACGAGCGAGGTCATTTCACTTTAACCAATATACCGATGGGTAGACACGAGCTGATCGTATCGCGCGTCGGCTATGTCACGTCACAAAGGACATTTGAAGTAAACGACAGCACTGCTTTAACATTTAATGTAAGGCTCGTTGGCATTACGCTGAAGGAGATAAGCGTCACAGCCAAGAAGGACAAGCAGTGGGAGAACCAGTTGAAACGTTTCAATGTTTTATTCTTTGGTAAAAATGTACAGCAGCGGCAATGCACGATACTAAATCCATGGGTGCTGGAATTTTCCGAAGATGCTACTGGTCGATTTAGCGCCAACGCTTCTTCGAACCTTATCATTGATAACCTGGGCCTTGGATATAAGGTATTATACCAGCTGAAAAAGTTTGAGTACACACCTTCGAACTATTCTATTCTGGGCGTCGCGTGGTTTCAAGAGATTCCTACCTACGACACTGCATTGCTGGACCTATGGATACGAGAGAGACGAAAAGTCTACTTCGGATCCGCCACAAACCTGCTCGCATCCCTAACGCGTAAGTCATTGCAAAAGGATGGCTTCGAATTATATCAGGATATTACAAACAGCCCGGAGGTGGTCAGGAAATCTAGCTTCACTGCCAACTTGAACAGCTCAATTGCGCCACTGGATATCAATAACCTCGTGAAAAAGGGACACAATTCGGATCAATTCTTTCTCAATTTGCCTTCAAAAATGGAGGTGCACTACATAAAGGGAAGATCAATACCAATCATCTACAGGAATGTAGCGGTACCCATCAGTTGGATCGAAATAAAGAAAGGAAGCATCCTCGAAGTAAATGGAAGCGGAGTACTTATGAATCCCGCAGTAATGACGTTGTCGGGTGCCATGAGCGAACCTAAAATTGCCGACTTGCTGCCAATGAACTACAGTCCTGGCGCCGCCGATAGCCAACCCGTGATAACGAATGCAGAGACGGAGACACAATACCTTTTGGAGCGCACACACGTGCATACAGACAAAACGTATTACTATTCCGGCGAACGGCTCTGGTTTAAGTGCTATATGAAATATATATCGCGGGCATATCAGGATTCATTAAGCAACGTGCTTTATCTAGACTTGGTGGACAAAAATAATGTTGTGGTCGTCTCGAAGCTTCTTCTTATTGACACGCTCGGCGCGGCGATTGGGAGCATTGATCTGTCGAAAGTAGGCCCGGGTGCCTACCAGCTTCGTTCAACTACACGCTGGATGCTGAACTACGACAAGTCGTTCATCTTTACAAAAACCATTGGTATCCTGGAGGACGACGAAGTAGTTGTGAAACGGCAGATCGATACATTGAGTAGTTTAAGGGCGTTCGTCGGCACAACCGATCGGGCGAGTTACAGGCGGGGCGACACGGTGGCGATGACGATCCCTACGCATGATAACGATGGATCTGCCGTGGCTTGCAATCTTTCAGTTTCTGTTGCACCCTGGACTTACTCTTCCCTCGGCAAAGAAGCGCCTGATATTTACACTAAACTTTCATTCTCCGACCAAGCAATTTCCACCCCTGCGTCGCAGTCCCATTCGATTCAATATGGAATCGACATCAAAGGCACGGCTGAAATAAAGAGACAGAAGAAAAAATCAGGTGGACCTATGGTTTTGCTGGCGCAGGAGGGGACCGCTGACATTATTAATACCCGTGCCGCACGAGACGGTTCATTTTCTATTAACAGCTTGCAGCTTTATGATACGATGAAACTGTCCATGCAGGCGATTAGTCTTAAAGGAAACAGGAGAGGGCTTATTAAAATTGACTCTGCGGAGAAAATATTAATTCCGCCCATGCCCTTCACAGCACTTACGGACGAAATTGTAAAAGCAGAGATACCCCGCCGCCCAGTAGCCCCCGAGTTAAGTGGTCCCGTTCAGATTTTGAAAGAAGTAGTCATCGAGAGCGATGGGCCGAGGAAGGTAGTAGGGTCGGCAACGCATCTTACCGCTGACGTCGTGGTAACCGGCGAAGACCTGCGCAACGCCGACAGCGGCGATCTTCTTGGAATGCTGCAGTCGAAAGTTTCCGGGTTACGCATCGCGACTTTCATTGACAATGGCGTCGTTCGCAAGTATTTTAAGTTGGGAGGGTCTTTTACGTTCGATAAGAATCCGTTACATCACGAGCCGGTCGTGCTAATCGACGGTAGTGTGATCTCCAACCAAGGGGGCGAAACCGCCGCCGAACAAGTCAGCCGACTCACGGCAAGCATGATCGATCGGATTGAAGTGATCAAGTTCGGAAATGGTGCAGCCTACGGTGCCCGCGGCGCCAACGGCGTCATTGCAATTTACACCCGCACTGACTCTTATAAGCGCAAGGTCTTGGACCCTCTCGATCGCTCGCTTTTTACGCCTATTCGGGTTAAAGGATATTCGACTACGACTACTTTTAAGGACTACCCATCCTATCCAACCGGCGCCACCATATACTGGAACCCAAGCGTAACGCTGAGGGCCGGAGGGGAGCGTACATTAAAATTTTTAATCCCTGACGTGCGTGGCAAATATGCAATTCATGTAGAGGGCCTTTCCGCAGATGGCAGGCCGTTGAAAGCGGTATGCCTGATCGATATAACGGACTGATGGCATTCATATCCGGAAGACCTTGGCGCACCCAATTGTACAAAGGGAATTTGTATTGAAAGCTCTCATAATTTCTCGCTGCCGCTCGCCGCAGGATTATTTTAATATTGAATTTCATTACATTAAGCGCAGACATTAGAGACAGGCATGTCTTTATTGTAGAATAAAAACCGTTTAATGGAAGTGAAAGAGCAGTACTGGTACCAAAAGATATCGAACCCCGCACAGCTCGGTGGCATAGAGAC
This sequence comes from Chryseolinea sp., assembly GCA_037720155.1. GTDB lineage: Bacteria > Bacteroidota > Bacteroidia > Cytophagales > Cyclobacteriaceae > Chryseolinea. The sequence continues at coordinate 415,372 of JBBJMI010000005.1, forward strand.
GGCCGTCTTAGACAATGGTCCGGGGCGTGGTACACGTGTAGCCTGGATTAATACTGGGACAGGCCTGCGCTACAAGGTGGTGATCGACCGCGCGATGGATATCGCAGACGCATTCTATAATCAGCATAGTCTGACATGGTTAAGTCACGTCGGAATAACTTCGCCCCAGCCATTTTCAAATCATGGCACTGATTGGATAAAGACTTTTGGGGGTGGACTCCTCACAACCTGCGGGCTGACGCATGTGGGCGGCCCGGAAAATGATGCGCATGGCGAGAGGGGATTGCATGGCGGTATCAGTAACCTGCCGGCAGAAATTGAGTCGATCATTCAACCCGATCCGCTCAACGGCCGTATGGAAATGAGCATCACCGGAACGATCAGACAAACACAGGTATTCGGACCCAGCCTCGAGCTAAGACGCAAAATTTCTGGCGTCCTTGGCGAGCCAGCGATTCATATTCACGATGAAGTGCTGAACGTGGGCAATACGCCAACGCCACATATGTTGTTGTACCATTTCAACTTTGGCTGGCCTTTGGTAGACGAAAATGTGGACATCCTTTGGAAGGGTTCCTGGAAATCATTTGGGAGTACATCGGAAGAGAAGATCTTCAGCGAGGGAAATAATTTCAGGCGGGCGCCGGCACCGTTGGAACGTCACCTTGGGACAGGTGAAGACGTCGGAGTCATTAACCCTGATGCCGACGAAAACGGCGAATGCTACTGCGGACTCCATAATAAAAAATTAGGTGTAGCCCTTGCGTTACAATTTCGAAAAGCACAGCTACCCTGGTTAAGTAACTGGCAGCATTGGGGTGCGGGCGAATATGTGACAGGCATTGAGCCTGGTACGCATCCGCCGCTAGGGCAATCAAAAGCCCGCAAAGACAACACGCTTATTTTTCTGTCACCGCGTGAAAGGCGCACCTACGACATCAAGCTTGAAGTAATCCATAAAGACAACCAGATAAAAGAGTTCTTAAAGAAAATTGAATTATGACAATTTCAACAAAATCCGGCCTTGCCGAAAAAGCCCTGGAGCAGGGCAAAGGTATTTTGCGTTTAGCGCCCACCTGGGTACCGCGTTCATTTTGTGTTCCCGGCCGACGCATTAAACTTCATCCCGATGATTACTATGTTTTGGGCGGTGTGAGAGGTGGCATCGATGAACGTTGGCTTTCGTCAACTACGCCAGCGAAGAATGGACCCTTAACAGGAGAGCACGAGGGATTGAGTGCTGTGGTTTTCCAGGACGGCTCAAAACAGGAAACATTCCTTTTAAAAGATGCGATTGACCAATTGAAGGGCGAAATTATTGGTGATCGTTTATGGAAGAAGTTCGGCAGCTGGCCAATGTATTCAAAGTTCTTTGATAACATGGGACCACTTCCGCATCACGTTCACCACAATGACGAATACGCGAAAATGGTTGGTCAGCTTGGCAAACCCGAAGCCTACTATTTTCCTCCTCAGCTAAATAATCATGGCGGTGATTATCCATATACTTTTTTTGGAATAGCGCCAGGTACGACCAAAGCACAGATCCGCGAATGCCTGGTTAACTTCACCAAAGGAGATAATAAGATAACCAATTATTCCTCTGCATATCGGCTTGAGCCTGGAACGGGCTGGGATGTTCCTCCTGGTCTTCTACATGCTCCGGGAAGCTTGTGTACCTATGAGCCTCAAAAGGCATCAGATGTATTTGCGATGTACCAATCGCTCGTAAATGAAGCGATCGTTCCGGAAGAGTTGTTATGGAACGGCACACCAAAAGATCGGATAGGGGACTTCGATCTTCTGATGGACGTTCTGGACTGGGATCTAAACGTAGACCCTAACATGATGGCCAACCGCTTTATGAAACCTATGCCGGTTAAAAGCGAAGTAGAAATGCGATCCGATGGTTACATTGAGAACTGGATATGCTACAAGTCTGCGGACTTCAGTGCGAAAGAATTAACCGTAGCGCCTGGGGCAACCGTTACAATAAAGGATAGTGCCGCATATGGTATCATTGTGATGCAAGGGCATGGAACCATGGGAGGATGGAATATCGAAACACCCGCGCTGATAAGATATGGTCAGCTGACAAATGATGAATTTTTCATCACGGAAAAGGCAGCGGTGGAAGGCGTTAAGATCACCAATCATTCTGATGTCGACCCGATTGTCATCCTGAAACACTTTGGACCTGCAAATCCGGATCTGAAGCTATAACCAGATTTACAAAATTTTTATCTAACGTCTAGACAACACAACAATGGCAGAAAATAATTTCCCAAAAATTCACAACGCCACGTGGCCCGGCATCGTTGGAAAGGGGCCCGATTCTGAGCCGGTAATAAATTTTGATACCATGCTGCAGATGACCGCCGCGGCGGAAGTCAATGGTGTGAAATTTGATGGTGTAGACCTGGGGTTGCTCGATCCGCATATCGGGATTGACATGTCGGATGATGAGATCAAAAAGTTGGGGGATAAGATAGGGAAGTTTGGATTGAAGGTAGGGAGCCTCGTTGCACCCATATGGGGCGGACCGGCGATGGGCAATAAGGATCAACGCAAGGCATTTGTGGAGATGGTGCGAAAGTCATGTCATATCGGAAAGGTCCTGCGCGGCATGGGTGCGCGTCCGTATGGCGTCGTTCGGATTGACTCTGCAAGCTCACCTGAACAATGGGCAACGGATCCTGTAAATAACACAAAACTGATAGCCCAGACGTTTCGCGAGGCATGCGACGTAGCCGGTGAATATGACGAAAAACTGGCTGCCGAAGGGGAGATTTGCTGGGGCGGCATGCACAGCTGGCGAACGATGATAGAAACGCTTCAGGCTGTTGATCGTCCAAACATTGGATTCCAGGCAGACATGTCACATACGCTGCTATACCTGCTTGGTTATAATCGTCCGGAAGACCGCATTCTTCCTGAAAATTATGACTGGAAGGACCGCACCCAGTTAACCAAAGCATTGGATACTTTAGCCACAGCGTTGCGACCCTGGACGATTGATTTTCACGTCGCACAGAATGATGGCACAGTCCATGGCACTGGTTCTCATGATAAGACCGGCCGCCACTGCCTGGCGACAGATCCAAATGGTAAACTTGATATTGCCACAGACGCGGGACATTGGTTGCGCGATGAAAATGGAAAACTTACCAAGGCATTCAAACACGTTTGCTGGGATGGTTGCATGTTCCCGAACGATGTGATGTTAAAGCAACAAACGTGGGACGATATTCTTGCAGCGTTGATCAAAGTTCGCCGGCAGCACGGATGGTATGAAGCATAAAAGATAATCAATTCACAAAATCTGTAATCAATAGATAAAATTACAATGGCAAGTAAAGCTTTAAGAATAGGATTGATAGGTTGTGGGTTCATGGGGCGAACCCATTCCAATGCATATAATCGCATTAAGAATTTCTTTCCCGAATTAAATCATCACGCCGTGCTGCAGGCGGTTTGTTCACGTAATCCTGAAAAGGTGCAATCGTTCAAAGAGCAATGGGGCTATGCTTCTGCCGAGACAGACTGGAAACAATTGGTTGCGCGTGAGGACATCGATGCGATAGACATTTGCACACCAAATGACAGCCATGCGGAGATCGCGATCGCGGCAGCTGCCAATGGCAAGATGATACTTTGCGAGAAGCCTTTATCGAGGACACTCGAAGAAGGCTTGAAGATGGTTGAAGCGATAGAAAAAGCAGATGTAAAAAATACCGTTTGGTATAATTATCGACGCGTTCCTGCCGTAAGCCTGGCAAAGCAACTCATCGACTCAGGCAAGCTTGGTAAAATCTTTCACTATAGGGCTAATTTTCTTCAGGATTGGACAATAAGTCCTGAGCTTCCGCAGGGTGGTGAAGGCCTTTGGCGCCTTGATGTAGACGCCGCGGGATCAGGCGTAACGGGTGACCTGCTTGCACATTGTATTGATACGGCGATGTGGCTGAACGGAGGCATCCGCGATGTTTCTGCTGTAACTGAAACCTTCGTGAAGGAGCGCGTGCATCAATCGAGTGGCAAGGTGCAAAAAGTTGGCATCGACGATGCATGCATTTTTCACTGCCATTTTAACAATGGATCACTTGGCTTGTTTGAGTCAACGCGATACGCGCGTGGTCATAAGGCATTGTATACGTTAGAAATTAATGGTGAGCATGCGTCGATACGGTGGGACTTGCATGATTTAAACAGGCTGGAGTATTTCGATCACCGCGACGAATCAATCGTGCGGGGCTGGCGTTCCATTCTTGTCACCGATAGTGATCAGCCATACATGAATCACTGGTGGGTTCCCGGTTTGAGTATCGGCTACGAACATAGCTTCATCCACCAGGCAGCAGACTTTCTCAAGAGCCTTGACACTGGCAATCCCTGTCATCCAACTTTTCGCGACGCCCTCGAAACTCAAAAAGTTTGTGACGCCGTTATTGAATCTGCTAAAACAAGAAGTTGGAAGGAAACGGGAGTGAAGGAGGGGTTGGAATAGGGGGAATGCTTTGAGTTCGCACCTGCTATGCTGACCGATGTTGCGAAGGTCAGAGTTCGCACCCAAAATGCTGGCGCAAGTCTTCAGACTTGTGTCTACCACGTTGCAGTCTTCAGACTGCTGCGCGCTTTCCGATCATCCACTGTTCATTTGACGCTCAATCAAATCAAAATAATCTCCAACAATTTTTCCGGCAGGCCTGCATAATTTATTGCACTGCTGTATAGATACGCTTCCTGTGAAAGCACTACACCGGCTTTCACAGGATTATCGTGAATGTAATCCAATCTCTGGTCTATCATTTCATTTGTTGCTAACTCAACAGGATGATTGTGCTGTTGCCAAAATTGCATTTTTACATTATTACTATTTAGCGCACCGGCTTTCCTGAAGAGCCAAAGGAATAATTCCTTCCGGCTTTCCTCAGAATTCGCCTTTATTGCTTCTGTGATTTTGATTGAAGTATATTTTTTAATATCACGGATTATTCCTTCGAGAGACGGCCCGGAATTTCGTCCAATGATCATATGGATATGGCTTGACATGACAACATAAGCACAGACCTCCAAACCTTTGTTCTTTTGACAATAGCGAATTGTTTCAAGAAATATATCTCTGTACTCTTTTCTGATGAACACATCTAGCCAATGGATAACCGTTAGTGTTACGAAATATAACTTATCCTGATTTCGGAATTTGTATCGGCGACTCACCTTGTGAATTTTTTTTCGATCGGAAGATGGATGATTTGGCAACAAGATGATGACAATTAACATTACAGGTGTTTTATCGATTTTCCAGGAGGTTATTGAAGGAGTGTTTTTTGTGTGCTTAGTTATAAAGTGCAGGGCTGGATCGCGCGCAGCAGTCTGAAGACTGCAACGTGGTAGGCACAAGTCTGAAGACTTGCGCCAGCCGGTCGGGTCTGACTTGCGCGCGCACTGAAGGTCGATCAAATACCTTGCAACAAAAAAAGCCGCGCCTCACTTATGTGACACGCGGCTTTAACATCTTTACACTTTAATCTATCCCACGGCTGCCACCCGAGCGGCTATCGGTGCGCTTGAGGGTGGGAGAGGTGCTGGGAGTTCGTGAGGGAGTACGATCAAGTTGTGGTTCTCGTCGCGCCGGCTGCTGTCGCTGAACCTGGGGAGTGACGGTTCTGGTCGCGGGACGTTCCTGCCGCGGCTGTACCTGGTTGAATTCCCGCTGCTTTCGCGGAGCGATCGCGGGTTGCACGGACCTTCTAATTGGCTCTTGCAATTGCGGACGCTGCACTTGCCGTTCCTGAGTTTCACTGCGAAACGAACGCTCCGAATTTTGATCGCGACGTACGCGCTCCATCTGCTGATCTCTTTGTTCACGGTCAATACTTTGCTGGCGTTGTGTCCTTTCAATATTCTGGTTGCGTTGAAGGCCCTGTTCATTTGTCAACGCTGGGTTTCTCTGTTGAGGCATCGTACGATCAATGCGGTTTTCATCAGTACTAACATCAGCCGATCTCCGGACGCGTCGCTGATCGCCCACAGTATTGTCCAAGGACGGTTGCCGTGACGATTCCCTGGTGCGAGTTGTGACAGGCGATGACCCATCAGCATTGCGATCATCTCGAGATACTTTAGACGGCATCGCCCGCGACCTGACTGCCGGCGAATCATCAATTTCAGGTTTGTAAATATTTACGGAGCTGCGGCTTACTTCAGTTCTACCGGGTCTGCTGCTGTCATTGATATTGTAAACTGGAACACGTTCGCGATTTCTTCTCTCAATGTCTGATCGTTCGGGTCCTGTAAAGTATGATCTGTCCCGACCGTTGTTATGATGATGTGTGACGACAGTAGTATGATGGATCACATTTACCACCTGAACCTGAGGAACACAATGCGTATAGACATGACGGTACATTACGTAACGATAAGGAACGAAGTTCCAATAATTTTGTGGAATGTGATTGTAGTACCCTACCGAAACACTTATTCCAAAGCCAGGCATCAAGGGCGCCCACCCGTAATATCCACCACCACTCCTCCAGGTTACCCATGCAGGAGCCCAGGTAGAATCGGGCACCCAAAGCCATCCGTCGAAATCGTCATAAAACCACCGGCCATAATGGAATGGTGCCCATCCCCATGAATAGTCTGACACCCAGGTATTGCCGTAGGAAGTGTTTACCCAATAACCATTTGTCGCGTATGGGGTGAAGCCAGGATCGACGTCCGGCATCCATACATAGCCGTGCCGACCGTGTTCTATCCACGTACCATATGGTTGAAGCTCATCATAGAATACCTGAAGTGATACACTTCCCTGCGCCCTGCTCTCTTCAACTCCTGACAGGCACATCACAACGGAAGCCACTAACATGACCCTCCATTTATTCAACACCGTTTTCATCTTGCTATTTTGCTTACCAACACTAATAAGTAAAAACTATGCCACGTTTGTGGGGAGTTAATTAAACGCGGAGACGCCCGCCTTCGCGAGGCGCTACAGACGGACACGGCAAAGGAAACGAAACGAAAGATCGCTTACACCCTCAGGAACAGCTTTTGGCGGTACATGAAATACAAGAAAACCCATTTAATGGCGAGGTAGCAGATGGCAAACAATAAGAGGCTCCATGGCTTTCCGGTTAACTCGAAAAGCCATCCAAAAATGCCATCGGTTGTATAGCCCCAATCTATAAACTGGCCGGACATGTAGATCAGAATTGAGTTCATTCCGATGACGCTAAAGAAGAATGCCCATCGCTTTATTCCACGCATGTCTATTATGTAGTAGAATAATGCCAGTAGCAACAAACTGAATCCACCAACCTGCAAGACGAAGGAACTGGTCCAAAGATTCTTATTAATTGGAAAAACAAAATTCCACAGCTGCGCCAACATTACAAAGACTACCCCCATCAGCGCAAGCTGAATTACCTTGCGCATCGCAGGGACATCTGCGTTTTTCAAAAGTCGTCCGGCGTAAATACCGAGTAATGCGGTGCCTATTGCCGGAATGGTGGAGACCAGTCCTTCAGGATCATGGATGCCCAGGTAAAGTTTGCCGGGCATGATCAACCTGTCAAGGTATGATGCGATGTTTCCTTCCATGGTAAGGTCGCCTTTTGGAAACCCGGGTGCCGCGAAGAACAGGAACATGAGCCAATAGCCAATGAGCAAAGCGCAGAACCAGATGATCTGCCCGCGCTGTTTCGTATACAGGTATATGATGTTTGCAAACATGTAAGCGAGACCAATCCTTCCAAGTACGCTGCCGAAGCGTATCTCGGCAATCGGTTTCAAATGCAGGCCGTTGTTGTGAATAATTCCAAGCAGTACGAGTATCAGTCCGCGCTTTATCACTTTCATCATAACCTGCTCCCGCGTCTTGCCCTTCGCAAATTCGCGTTCCATCGAGTAGGGGGTAGCCACTCCTGCAAGAAAGAGGAATAAGGGGAAGATGAGGTCGTAGAATGCGAATCCATGCCAGTCAGGATGTGTTAACTGCGCCGCCCATCCATGGAAGAGAGACCAATTTGTAAGCGTGGCGAGATGGTGGACAATCTCTTCACCACCGATGATCCAAAACATGTCGAAGCCGCGCAGTGCGTCCAGTGAGTACAGCCTTTGGGTAGGCATTATAGCAGGCATTTCCTTTATATTAATTTGTGATTTCCCTAATACGGATGTTTTTAAACTTGACGACGGAACCATGTCCTAAAAACCCAATATGACCGTCGTGCCTGGTCAAGCCCGGATGCTCTTTATGATCCAGCGTTCCCTTTTGCGATGCCTTCTTAAGATCTCCATCGACGATAACGGTTCCGTTAAGGGTTACCTTTATATGATCACCTTTTACGTAAACCTCCTGGTGATTCCATTCGCCGACAGGTTTTAGAAAGTCACGCTTTGCGGGAAGAATCCCATACACCGAACCATGATATTGCCACATCTGCAATTTTTCATATTGTGGGGATGTATTGTCAAGAATCTGGATCTCTTTTCCAACATATGCCGCATCACCTTCCAGGGGTGCATGAATACCGAGACCGTTGTTGGCTCCGGGGGTCAATTGAAATTCAAACCTAAAGATGAAGTCACCATACTCTTTCTCAGTAAATAAATTTCCGTGACTTTCTTTTCCAGGATAGATCGCAATGGTATTTTCTTCGATTACATAGTCCGTTTTGTTGCCAATCCATTTGTCAAGATCTGTTCCATTGAATAAAATTTCATACCCTTCGGCGGCTTCCTGCTTGCTTAGCAGGTACGGTTTTACATTGAGCTCCTTCACATAGATGTTTCGAAAAGCCAGCTCCGTGCCGTGGGCTTGCAACTCGATAGCATCCTCTGGAAATATCGGAATATTCCGGTCCCAGTAATTTTCCATAACGGTACTGTCGACGACGAGCACACCATTTAAGAATACTGTCACGTGCTGGCCAATCATACGGATATGGAAAGTGTTCCATTCTCCTATTGGATTGTCGGCGACGACCAATGGGGTGCTTCTTGCTTTTTGATTATTGTAAAGGCCGCCAGAGCCCACCTGAGCGCCTGCATCAACACGGGAGGTGTCCCATATTTGAACCTGTGGAGATCCGCGGAGGTAAATTCCACTGTCACCGTTCCTGGATATTTTCCAATCGACAATCATTTCAAAGTCACCATACGAGCGTGTAGTGCACAGGTTGGCGCCGTCACCCTGGAAGATGATCATGCCGTCCTGTACCCGCCAGTTGTCCTTCACTTTTGCGTTGGCTTCCTTTTGCTTTTTGGCAAGCGCTTCTTTTGTGAGCTTGGACCTTACGATCGGATTTTCAACAAGTCCCTGCCATCCGCTGAGGTCTTTACCATTGAAGATCGGTTCGAAGCCTTTTGTAAAGGGTAGTTTTTCAAGGTAGGTAAGGATATCAATACGTTCGTACTGGCTGTCTTCCCCGGTAAGTTTATCAAGCATTTTCTCAAGAACATTTCTAACGGCAATGCCCGTCATCCCTGGCCGCGCATCCGATGTTGGAAGGCTGACCTGCATAGCAGAACGGCTGGCAGCGCCCGCGAGCGCTGCGTCGTCGAGGTATCCGGAGATGAAGATCAATGATAAAAATGTTCGCATATTTCCAGCAGCACGAAGGACCAAAGTCTTCTCTTTTTTGTCGCCTGCGAGCGGCATGATTTCCCGGAGCATCAATAATTTTTGGTCATCTGGCCAGTCCGATTTAGCGACCTGTGAGATCACTGCCTCAAAGGCGGCTGTATGATATTTTTTTAACGCGGGATCTTTGCGAACCTCGATGAGGGTTCTCACAGCATCCTTATTTTGCCATTGTTGAAGTGCCGTGAATGCAACGGCCTTCTCCTGCTCATTACCCTCCAGGAGCAACAGTGCGATTTTATTGATCGACGTCGAATCGTTTACATAGGGAAGTATCGGAGCGAATTTTATCCTGTCTTTCAGATACGCGCTGTTAATGATTGGGATGGAATTTTCGTCCACCACCGCTACCAATGATTTTTGTAACGATTTAATATTAACCGTGTCTTGCGATGCTGCCAGCATTTTTATCAAAGCCGGAACGTCACGCCGGGATGCAACATAAGGGAGCGCATTTAGTGCCGCGGCCTTCGTCGCCGGATCAGTGGACGCCGTCAACGCTGACACTTCGTTAAAATAAGCAGTCGCCCGCCTGGTTGCCAGCAATTTCAACAATGCAACGTTTTGGGTGGGTTGTGCGCCGGTCAGCTTCCGGCCAATCACCTCAACGGCCGAGCTATCCGCAACTTGCAACAGCGCGGATTGTGCTGCAAACACTTCGGTTGAGTCCGTGGACCGAAGCAAATATTCTAACAATGGACCCGTTAATTTGCTGCTTCGGGTTCTCCCGAGGGATTCGGCTGCAGCAATTCTCGTTGCATGGTTCGATGAGTTGAGGGCGGGCAATAGCATCTTATCTGTAAACTCTGCATCCTTGTTGCTTTTTGCGAGCAGCGAAAGTATATCCCCCTGTAAAGGTCCTTTCGATTTTTTATATTCTTTGATCCAAAGCTTCTGTGCAGCCGGTGTGCTTTCCGATGAGGCCGCAAGTTTCAATACTTCGCGCTGGTATTCGATGTCGAACATGGACAGCTCTTTTGCAAGGATTTTTGAAGAGCCTCCGGCATCAGCCTTAACGATGTTTGAAAGGGCGGCGAGCCGAAGATGCTGTTGTTTGGAATCGGGACTATTTTCCAATATGGCGTTGGCGACCTTTAGAGCCACCGGAAAATTTCCCTTTGCAGTTTGCTGATGCATGTATTCCACCAGCGCGACCGTTGCCTCGGAGGCGTCATTTTTATATCCTGCTTTTTTTGCCTGCTGCAATAATGCTTCAGCAGACCTGGCGTCCGCAATCATGGCCATTGCCCAAAGCGCCTGCCGAGCCAGCATCGGATCACTGGCTGTTGAGAGTTTGGTGATTTCATCAACGGCCGGGGCATACTTTAGCTGTCCCAGGGTTTTCACAACTTTGGACTGGATGTCTGCAGGTTGGTCTTTTATTGCGCTGAGTAAAGCCTCGCGCGCGACATCACCGCCGATGGTGACGATCGTTGAGACGGCGTAATCATAAAGATCTTTGTCAGCGATGAAGGGCTTAAGCTCCGCGATCGATGCATCGGATCCAACAAGCTTCAGGTTGGTAATAAGGTAAGCCCTTACCTCAACGTTATCTGATTTTTTTAATGCTGACAGGTAGGCGCGCGCAATCCTGCTTTTATCTTCCTTTGTGGCAGCTCCGTGCGTAAGGAGAGACACTGCATATCGCGCCTTCACGCCATTCACATTCCCATTTGGCAAGATACTTTCGGCCAGCTTTGACAATTGGTCGTCGCCTAATGATAAAAGCTCCTTATAAATTTTTTTCTCTTGCGTACTATTTAGCGCAGGTAGCTGATTCAATATTGGAAGAAGCTCCGCTGGCGCCTGCTGTTGTGCCCGTATAGTAAAACTTGCAAGCAAGAGCAGCAGCGTCAACGAAAGGATATTCGCAGATTTCATGGTCTTGATAAAGTGATTGTTGTGGTTTATATTTTCCATGTTCCTCTCATTGGCTGATTGATAAGCCTGTTTGCAGCTTCATCATTTATGAATTCCTGCTTTACCGGATCAAAGTCCAGAGACCTTCCCAGCTGGAGCGCAATCTTACCCATGTTTACTATGGTGCATGAGCGATGTCCGTTGAGTTCGTTTAATCCGAATTTTTTTCGTGTCTTCACAGATTCAGTAAATGTTAAAGGCTGTGGTTGAGGGTCAGCCACAGTATCGATGACCTTTAGCAGGTCGGGTATATCTGATTTGAATCCGCGGTAAATTTTACCCTTGGGCCCTTCGATATAAGGTGCACTTGTATCCTTGTTCTCACCATCCAAAATGATCTTACAACCGTCGGCGTAGGTAAATTCAATCCTGCGCCATGTCCCGACAGCGTCGTCGTGTTGTTGTGGCGCGTCTACATCCACTCTGATGGGGCTGGTTTCATCTTTTCCCAGGAAATATTGTACGGGATCAATATAATGCTGGCCCATATCACCGAGGCCTCCACCATCGTAATCCCAATAACCCCGGAACGTGCTGTGTACGCGGTGCGGGTTGTAGGGTTTGTACTGTGCGGGGCCCAGCCACATATCGTAGTCAAGCTCTGCCGGCACTTGCTTTGGTTCGAGGTTGTCCTTTCCAACCCAATAAAATTTCCAATTGAATCCTGTAACACCGCTGATCGTAACTTTCAATGGCCATCCGAGTATGCCGCTTTCAACGACCTTCTTGATTGGTTTCACCGTTGTGCCCATGCCATAGAAATTGTCTTTGAAGCGAAACCAGGTATTGAGTCTGAACATGCGACCATACTGTTCAATCGCCTCCACGACTCGTTTCCCCTCGCCAATAGTTCTGGTCATCGGCTTTTCACACCAGACATCCTTGCCAGCCTGTGCTGCCATTACCGACATGATACTATGCCAATGAGGAGGCGTAGCGATATGAACTACATCAATGTCGGGTTGTGCAATGAGTTCGCGGAAATCGGCATAACCGCGCGGTGTACCTCCCGCCAATGCAATGGCTTCTTTTAAGTGGAGCTTGTCTACGTCGCACATTGCGACAACGCGGGTACCTTCGTATTCAATGTGCCCGCGCCCCATTCCACCGACGCCGATGATGCCTTTGGTGAGTGTGTCGCTTGGCGCTAAAAACCCGGGTCCGCCTAGAACATGCCTGGGCACGATCGCAAATGCGCCAAGCGCCAACGCAGAACTTTTTATAAAGCTTCGCCGGCTGGTCGAAGGGATACCTGAGTGTGTATTTTTCCTCATTGTCAGGATAGGTTTGAAGGTCTTGAATAGGCTTACAATAGCTTAATGCAATAAGGATATTTATGGAGTCTTTTAAAACACTTTTTATTTTTTCGTTCGATGTCTATGGCGCCGTGAAGTGAAGAGCTTCCGTTGCGCAAAGTGCGCTGACGGAACTTTCGTTTTGCGAAGGACCTGAACATTCAGTAAAGTTTTGGGTGAAGGAACTTGTTGGGGAAGCCGCAGAGATTCTGATACAGGAGACTCTGCGGGGAAGTGCATGTATCGGTGTGCCCTAAAACCTGGTAATAGGCCGTTTGCGCCTTATCACTTCACCACCTTAAACGTTGCCTGCATGATCATCGCATGGCCGGGATAACTGCAAAGCATCTTGTAGTTACCTGGTTTAGTCGGTGCATTGAAATAGATCGTCTCGGATCCCGATGGCTGTATCAGATTGGTATGATACAAGACCTTCGGGTTATTTGGAATATAATTCATCTCAGATCCTTTCAGGCCAAGATTGAATGCCTGATCACCAACTTCTTTGGCGCTTCCTGGTTGAACGAGGACAACATTGTGCGTCATGTCATCATTGTTGTTGAAGATAAGTTTAATTCGGCTACCCGCCTTCACCTGAACTTCAGCGATATCATATTTTAGTCCGGGCTTTGTGCCCATTGAGATGACCTGGTCCGGTTGCTTCCAATCCGCTGGCATTTTTAATAGTCGCTTGGCAGCGACAGTCTTCGAAGCTGTTGCAACAGGCTTGGCTTTCGCCTCCTGCTTTGCTGCTGCCACGATGCCGTGATGATTGTGAACTTGTTGGTCTGCGGTGAGCACAGCCTTCTCACCACCAGGGATCGCATTTAATGTATAGTAGCCAAAATTGTGAAGCATCGGCAGGCCGGTATCAGACGTGAGGTCTTTCAGTCTAACCTCTTGAATGTATCCTTCGCGAAGGCTGTCCAGCACAAGCCTGACTTTTCTTCCATCTTCAGATATTATGATACCTTTCACGTTGTTCTTCTTTGTGTTGATGATCTCGCTGCCATATTGGTGATGATAGTGGTAGGTAAACCCATTGATATCATAATGCGATGGATCTTTTGCTGCAGTTTTGTTGACGGGTTGCGTGAACTCGATCTCGAGGCCGTCGGGTTTTGCGAGGATGTTTTTCATTTCAAAAGGCGTCTTTCCCGTCCAGACCAACCGTTGCAACGCGTAAGGGGCAGTGCCGGTGCTTGACCATCCTCGGCTCGTCATTCCTCCGAATACAGAACCGTCAATCCCAAAGCTTAGCCGGATCAATCCAGAGGCAAATCCCTCTCTGAAGGGAAAGCATGCTCCCTGGTATTCGCCATTAATCTTTTCAAGCGACATCCGCATGATTTTAGAATGCCCCTGATCGCTTACAAAGTATTGTCCGGTAAAGGGACCAAATTTACCATTTGTAGTGTCTTCCAGTATCGCAGCCGTTGATATGCCCATCAGCGTGTGAGGGAACCATACCGCCGGCAATTTAAGTTCCTTGATTACCTTAGCTGCCTCATGCATCGGCTGGCCGTTATCAACTTTTGCAAGGTCGGCGCGCGTGAGTTTTATTGGTGACTCAGGCTCCTTAGTCCAGCGCAGTCCCCCGGCATTCCCTGCGAAATCGCCTTTTGCAAGGTGCGTCACACGTCCGGATCCTACCCAGTCTCCCTGGTTCTCCGCGTATAGCACATCGTTGGAAGAGTTTACCATGATCCCCGCAGGCGAACGTAACCCCGTGGCTATTGGCTCCATGGCGCCATCCTTTTTTACCTTCAGCAGCCAGCCATGCCATTTTGCCAACCCTTCGCCATAACCGATCCAGGCAACGTTCAATGCAACATACATGTCACCGGATTGATCGAATATCGGTCCGTAAGCATATTCGTGGTAATTTCCGCTGAGATCAAACCGGTACAATGGCTCATAACGGTCGGCCAACCCGTCATTGTCTATGTCTGTAATTTTTGTCAACTCTCCCCGTTGAGTACAATAAAAGGCTCCATCTTTGTAAGCCAGACCAAGCACCTCATGAAGGCCGGAGGCAAACCGCCTGTAGTGAGGCTGAGCGGAGTAGGCATTGTCGATCATCCAAATCTCACCGCGCCGTGTACTCACTGCTACCCGGCCATCTTTTAATACTGCCATTCCGCCAACCTCGAGTTTAATGTCCTCAGGAATTGACAGTGTTCGAAGTTCATAATAATCCTCTTCCGTCAGAGCACGCGATTGTTGCGCAGTGGCAAATTGACAAAGTGCGATTGACAATACGAATGATGCAACTCCACCCTTCGCAAGAATCCTGTTCACCGTTCTAAAAAATCTCATGGCTGTATAATGGATTACCAAAATAATGTATATGTAACTGACGTTCCTGATGTGTTATTGATCTCCCACAAGAGCGCCTTGTCGTTCCCTGTAGGAACTATGATTGGCTTACTTTTTCCACCCGGTGCAAAACTGATAAAATAGCGTTGATCGTCAACGGCGTATAAACCCTCAGATATGGATGTCACTTTCGATCCTTCACCAAGTCTGAGAACCAGCTTCGATGTGGTTGGTTTGCCTGTAACGGTGATGGTTCTTTTTACCCCTTTGCCGTCTGGTGTCGGCAGAAATGAGTCTGTAAAGGTTATCTCCTGATACTGGTATTCAAAAACCGGGTATCGCTGGGCATCAAGTGTATAGCCCTTATAGATAAGGTCTTTGGTATCATCAAGTGTGTCGGGTAGCTGAGCCGTTGTGGTGGCCAATAGTGCAAGAGGAGCCTTGCCTGACTGGTCGAGGACCGGACCCATCGCACGGGCCAGCTGTGGTTCTCCGCGTTCATACCACATTTCCGTTGCATCCAGAAAGTTTCCCTTCCACACCTGCATGAGTCCGGCTTGCTTCAAATCGTAAGAGTAGTTTATGCCTGTAGCGCCGCCAACAGAAATTACGTGAGTTTTCTTCTTTCCGTGGTGTTCCATAAAAGACCTGACGCGTTCAGGTTCCTGGCCGGGAATAACTTCAATTAATGGAGCGGGGGGAAGGGGAGGCAAAGATGCCGTCGTATGAAGCGCCTGCGGCCTGGAATTTAACTTCCCGATAAATAAGCCGGCCCCGGTTGGTGCCCAGGCAAAATCCTTCAGGTAAGTGAACTTTATGGTATGCGCACCTGCGGATAATTTCTTTGACACTTCGTAATCCTGGAATAGGTCTCGCGTAGTGATAATGTCTTCACCATCAATGTTAAGTTTCGCCTTACCGATCTTTTTCACGATAAATTGGTAATCAGTATTTTCCTTCAATTCAACCTTTCCGGTGAACACGAGACACAGTTTGTATGGGTTGTCTGCAAGCTTTATATCGATGGCATCGGCCTTTCCCTTTCGGATAAGATGCCTGGCTTCTACTTTCGTAAAGTCGTTGAAGTCACCTTCGTAATATTCGTAAGTAAGTTCGGTAAGATCTACGTGAAAGTCATCTAATAAAGCGTAGCGCACATTGCGAAAAGCTACCGGACCGTGATCACCCTGCAACACTAATGGTCCTTTTGCCTGCTCGTCATTGAAGGCAGATGCGCGCGTGGGACCAGTAAGCATGACATTCTCATGAATGATGGCACCGTTAAGCGAGACGCGAACGAATTGGGCCGGCGCAATTTTCTTTCCTGAAGTGTCAAAGCGAGGTGCCCGGTACTCGATCTCCAGGTGCTGCCATAAATTTGGCGCCCGTGATGCATTCACGCGCGGCGGATGTCCCTCGTATCCCTTCGTTCCTTCAGGCTTGCTTTCATCCCATCTTTCATAGATGCTGCCACAATCAAAAGCATGCGGTATGTTATTGTTCCAGCTATCAAACAACTGTATTTCGTATCGGCCCGCCAGATATATTCCGGAGTTTGAACCCTTTGGGATCATAAAATCCAGCGAAAGAAAAATATCGCCATGCTCCAATTGCGTTACGAGATTAGTGGTCCCATCAAATTGTCTCTTCGGATCGGGTTCGTTGACAATGATTCCGGTACCCTTATCACTGTTGACTTTGACGTCATCGTAACCCCCGTATACTTGTCCAACGATCTTCCAGTTCTCTTCTGCCGCCTTAAAGGCCGAAAGGTCATTTAGGGGAAGGGTTGTTAGGGTGTAGAACTGTTCTTGAGCGTGTGCTTCATGACAGAAGAAAGCAATCACTGACAACAACAGGAATGATCTTAATGATCTTATAGACATGATGAAGATTTTGGGTAGCATTAATCTCTAAAGATATTCAAAAAGTCATATTGACCATAAGTGCCTCACGAATTTTACGACAACATTAAACTACCTTAGGCCATCAAGTCACCGCAACTTATCGGGATGATGAATCGCAATGTGCATCTGTTGACCTCCTTTAATAAATATCGCACGGCTGCAACAATTGCGACGCATTGCGCCGCCCGATTAATTGTCATTGCTTGCGCTTTCCTTTGCCTGCAATGTGCTAAAGAGGATAATCCTGCAGTTGTCTCGGATTTATATGTGCCAGACGACCTGGAGTCGACCTTATGGGCAGAATCTCCGATGTTTCATAATCCGACAAACATTGATGTCGACTTGAAAGGCAGGATTTGGATAACCGAAGCGGTTAACTATCGAAATTTCAACAACGATTCTACCCGCATCCTGCACCATCAGAACGGCGACAGGGTGATGATCCTTGAAGATCGCAACCATGACGGCAAGGCGGATACGGCGAAAGTTTTTGTTCAGGATAAGGATCTGGTCTCGCCATTGGGTATAGCCGTTA
Organism: Chryseolinea sp.; assembly: GCA_037720155.1. GTDB lineage: Bacteria > Bacteroidota > Bacteroidia > Cytophagales > Cyclobacteriaceae > Chryseolinea. The sequence goes on from JBBJMI010000005.1 coordinate 432,997, forward strand.
TCGGAGATAAGGTCATTGTCTCATGTTCTCCGCACATCATCATTTACACCGACAGTAATGGAGACGATGCGCCAGACAAAAAGGAGATTTTTCTAACAGGCTTTGGAGGCAAGGACCACGATCATTCACTGCATGCTGTGGTGGCTGGTCCTGATGGCAACTGGTATTTCAATACTGGTAATGCTGGCCCGCATATCGTGGGTGACCGATCCGGGTGGACGTTGCGCGCAGGTAGCATCTATACCGGCGGGTCACCCTACAACACTGCGAATCACGGTCAGATGAAAAGCGATGACGGAAAAACATGGGTCGGAGGTTTATCGCTGCGAATAGGCGAAGATGGGAAAGGATTAAAGGTGATGGGTCATAATTTTCGCAATTCTTACGAAACAACAATGGACTCTTATGGCAACCTATGGCAAAATGACAACGATGATCAGGTTGTAGCGTGCAGGACATCGTGGCTTGCCGAAGGCGGTAATGCTGGTTATTTCAGCACGGACGGAACGAGATACTGGCAAGGCGATCAAAGGCCGGGGCAAGATATATTTTCTGCACACTGGCATCAGGATGATCCCGGCGTAATGCCTGCAGGTGATAACAGTGGGGCCGGCGCACCCACTGGAATTGCTATATACGAAGGAAATGCGCTCGGCGAAAAGTACAACGGTATGTTGTTTAGCGCCGACGCTGGTCGCAATGTCGTGTTTGCCTATAAACCGACTCGTAGCAAATCGGGATATGACCTCGGACCACGGAACAATTTTGTTACAACACTACCCAGCGATAACGCTGAGTACGTGTGGAACGACAGCGCGCAGATGGCGGACGATAAAAAATGGTTTCGACCTAGTGATGTAGTTGTGGGTACAGACGGTACCCTCTACGTTGCCGACTGGTACGATCCTGTTGTGGGCGGACATCAAATGAAAGATTCTACGGGTTACGGCCGAATATATCGGATCAAACCAAAGGGCAACAACCCCAGACCACCTATCTATAATCTTGACAACTGGACTGGCCTGATTGATGCGCTGAAGAGCCCGGCAATCCACGTGCGGGCTATAGCAAGGGAGAAAATTAAAGCAAGGGGCGAAGCGGGTATCGCACCTTTGAAAGACTTGCTGGAGAGCAAATTTAGTTTTGAGCGTGCCCGCGCCACCTGGTTACTGGCGGCGCTGGGACCGACAGGTCAAAATGAAGTAGTCAGGTTATTAACGGACCCGGACGAGATGATCAGAGCGACTGCCTTTCGCGCTTTGCGCCAGGTACCAGGCCACACTTTGAAGTTTGCCGAAAAAATGGCCAAAGACACCTCCGCTTTTGTCAGGCGTGAGGTGGCGGTTGGATTGAGAGACCTGCCCTTCAATCAATCAAAAAAAATCCTATTGACATTAGCAGGTGCCTATTCGGGAAATGACAAATGGTATCTGCAGGCGTTATCGTCCGCCTGCAAAGGCAACGAAGCGGAATTCTACCAATGCCTTCAGGACGATGGGGTTATTGATAAGGATCCATTAAAATGGGATTTTAAAATGAGTGCTCTCGCGTGCGAGCTACACCCTGCGACGATTGTCGACGAGCTTAAGATAAGGGCTTCGAGCCGGGCTATCGCAAAGCCGCACCGGGCTGCCGCGGTCACGGCACTGGCATTCATAAACACAACGCATGCGGTACACGCAATGGTGGAGCTCACCAGAGTTTCTTTAGATGATGTGGCAGCGCAGGCAAATTACTGGCTTGCCTTCCGGCAGGGAAACGATTGGTTCAGTTTGTTGGATTGGAAACAGTCGGGCATTGACATCAATCATCGTCGTAATGTCGATGACATGCAGGTTCGGATGTCAAAGGTGCTCAATGACAGATTGCCATTTGACGAGAGAAAGTGGAACGCACAGGCAATGGCGAAAGATGCCGTGGGCGGACAAATGTTGCTAAAGCAAGTAATGGACAAGAAGGTTATGCTCGAGCTTTTTCCATCCATTGAAGAGGTAATTTTTAAAAATCCTGACATCGGTGTCAGAATCCAGGCGTCTGCTTTTTTTGCAAAGCCAGGCACGAAGAAATCTTATTCGATACCAGCCATATCAAAGATGGTTCCGAACACAGCGAACGGCCGGGCCTTATTTATGAAGAATTGCACCGCGTGCCACCGGATTGAAAACAAAGGCAGCGAAATCGGTCCTGACCTGACGCTCATAAAAAAGAAATTCGATCGCCCGGCTGTGCTGGACGCCATCATAAATCCCAGTGCAGGAATGGTCTTCGGCTATGAGCCATGGTTGATAACCACGAAGACCGGTGAATCCTTCTTTGGCCTCCTCGTTGCTGACGGCGACAAGACACTGGTAGTAAAAGACCTCACGGGTCGCCGACACGTCATAGCCACTACCGATGTTGCATCCCGTCGAAAGCAAGAAAATAGTTTGATGCCGGAACCGACTGCGTTCGCGCTGACGGAACAGGATCTTGCTGATATCTCTGCGTACCTGATCACCCTCCAATAGGTCAGGGGCTAAGCAATCCCTGTCCTACGAAGAACCGGCAAGTTCCGGGCATAGCTGACTGCCGCGGGAGTTGCACTCCATAGCCAAGGGGTTGCTTTGTCATGGTTTAAGACCGGGGGCCTTAAACCCACTCAACGCAATGACGGAACTTGCCGCGCTGACCGACACGTTGGCTCCTTAATAGAATAGCATGTCGATAATCTCCAACATCGCGCCAGGTTGCACGATTCCTGGCAATATTTTACTATCTTAGAATGATCCCAAGAATCCATGAACCTCCTATTATTCTGTCTCGCTCTTTTACTCGCACAGGACGAAATTCCGTTCAAGGCTAATGAAGATTTCGAGGTGAAGCTAAATTTTGAATTTAAAGAACGCACCCGCCCGGATCCAAGCCGCGTGGAGTTAGGCCAGACAGCAAAGGAATATGAACGCAGCCACGCTTCTGGGCCGCTTCCATACCTCTATTTGAACTTACGCGTGTTGAAGCAGTACCCTGAGGAAATTAGAATGCGTGTGGTGAAAAATGGAGAGAAAATCGTTCTTAACAAAAAGTTTGACCTGTCAACGGTTGTCAAGCTTGACTTGGGTTTTACGGATGACATCAAAGACCGTGTGAGCGCTTATGAGTACACAATTTTGTTCCTCAAAGAAAATAAGCAGCCTGTAAGTAAGGTCGTCGTCTATTTTCACGAAGATGGAACTTACCTGGTAAATGGGCAGGTGAGGGGTAAGTTATAATTTTGCGTCAAGCCGCCGGGCCGACCTGCCATACTACGCTACCTTCCATACAGATACCCTGCAACCCGTAACACTTCCAGTTAATAAGTTAATTTTTCTCCGTTAATTCGCGTCATTCGTACACGCCACGGTCAGCCTGGTGCTGCGCGCAACGGTTTAAAACAGAAGGAGCATGACACCACCACCCGTATTTAAATCCTGGCGCTACTGGTATCTTATTGTTCTCGGCGTTCTGTTGCTACAGGTAATATTATACTCGCTGATAACGTATTCCTTTTCATGAATTATCTGGATTGGATCGTGCTGGGTATAACCACGACGTTTATCGTGGTGTATGGTGCGCTGCGTACCCGGGGAAACAAAACCATCGAGGGATATCTTAAGGGGGATAACACCATGAAGTGGTGGATGATTGGCATTTCAATCATGGCCACGCAAGCGAGTGCCGTTACCTTTCTATCAACGCCTGGTCAGGCAATCGTGGATGGTATGCGATTTCTGCAATTTTATTTCGGCCTGCCATTGGCCATGGTTATCATCTCCGTCACGATGGTTCCCATTTATTACAAGCTGAAGGTCTATACAGCGTACGAATATCTTGAAGGGCGCTTCGATCTTAAGACCCGGCTTCTTGCAGCAACCCTGTTTCTGATTTTGCGGGGACTTTCAGCCGGCATAACTTTATTTGCTCCATCCTTGGTGTTGTCAACCATACTTGGCTGGCCATTGTCACTTACAACGCTGCTGATCGGCACGCTAGTCATTATATACCTGGTATCAGGAGGCACCAAAGCAGTAAGCCTCACGCAACGCTATCAAATGGCCATCATCATGGGAGGGATGCTCCTCGCCGGTATTCTTGCATTCAAGCTTCTACCGGACAACATATCCTTTGGCGATACGGTCTCGATAGCTGGAGAGCTGGGTAAATTTAATCTTGTCAATTTTAATTTTGACCTGGAGGACCGCTATAACATATGGTCGGGTCTGTTGGCCGGAACGTTCCTGTTTCTGTCTTACTTCGGCACGGACCAATCGCAGGTTGCACGTTACCTCGCCGGGAGCTCTGAAACAGAAAGCAAACTGGGACTGATCTTCAATGGCTTGTTGAAAATACCGATGCAGTTTATCATATTATTCATCGGTGTCCTCGTGTATGTGTTTTACCTTTTCGTGCAGCCTCCCATATTTCACAACCTGGTACTAAGGGATCAGGCAATGCAAACCGAAAAGGCAGGCGAACTTCGCGCGCTGGAAACTTCGTACGACGCCCTGTATGCCGAAAAGCGGACGGCGGTAGACGGCCTTGTGAAGGCAATTCAAACGGAAGACGACGCATCTATCGCGACATCAAAAAGCTCGGTACTCGATTTGCAAAAGCAGGAAGTGACGCTGAGAGATTCAATGAAGGCTGTTGTCGGTAAAGCTTTGCCGAAAGCGAAGACAGGAGATCAGGATTATATTTTCTTGAATTTTGTCCTCAGCAATCTGCCTCACGGAATTATCGGATTATTGCTTGCAGTAATGTTCTCTGCAACCATGTCGTCGATGGCTGGCGAACTGAATGCCCTGGCTTCAACAACGTGTATCGATATTTATAAGCGTTGTGTGGTACATGATGCGAAGCCGGAGCACTACGTCAAGGCGTCACAGTGGTTTACAGTATTGTGGGCGGTGGTTGCTATGATTTTTGCAATGCTTGCTACGTTCGCCGAAAATTTGATTCAGTATGTTAATATTGTCGGGTCCCTTTTTTATGGCACGATACTGGGTATCTTCCTCACAGCATTCTATATCAAGGTGGTGCGGGGTACAGCCGTATTCTGGGCAGCATTGTTTGGCGAAGCAGTAGTGCTATATTGTTATCAGTTCACCGACATCGCTTATCTGTTATATAACATCATCGGATGTGGCGTTGTGATTTCTGTTTCTCTGATTCTTCAGTTCACATTGTTAAAGGCTAAAACTAAAACTTAAACACGTTTCTATGACTGTATTCTTACTTTTGATCTCCATTCTATTTCAAAACACCGCCATGGCCCAAACTTCGGAAGAAAAAGAATTGACGTCGATTCTCGAAACGATGCGCAAAGCCATGGTCGACGCGGACAAGGCTGCGCTTGAAAAGATAGCGTCAGAGAATCTCAGCTATGGTCATTCTAGTGGATTAGTGGAGGACAAGCCTACCTTCGTTCATGCGATCGTTTCAGGAAAATTTGGCTTTACGAGATTGTCTTTTACAGACGTGACTGTTAAGGTCATGGACAAAACTGCGATTGTGCGTCACAAAATGACCGGCGACGCGAACAATGATGGCAAACCAGGCCCTGTAAACATTGGCGTGATGCTGGTGTTTCAAAAAGAATCCGGCGGGTGGAAATTAGTGGGGAGGCAGGCCTTTAAACTTTGAGGACCTTTGCGTTTCAGCAATCGTATATTTTTGATGCCTCAAGTTTCAAAATAACTAAGGCTCCTAACTGGCTTAGCTGTCAGCGTTGTATCCTTGCTTCACTAAAGTTATCAATTACCCAATAGATTTATTGTTCTCACAGTTTCAAGTTTCGCATTCGCTGAAGCTTAAGATGATTAAGAAATGAAGCGCAAGGAATCAGTCAAACGCAAAATTTCTTTTGGCAAAAAATAAATTATCCCACTTTCCTTACCTTTTAATAAACTCGACAAAATATCCTTATCTTTTCGGCTGTTCAACGTTTGAAAAATTTATAAAATCCCATGGAAGTAGTCAAAAAAGATCAGTGGACACAGGAAAATAACATTGACCTGATACAAAAACTCAGAGATGATCTCGTTAAGGATTTTCTTGATGAGCGTTACCTGAAGGAATTTATATTTGAAAATTATAACGTTCGGGAATTGTCTAACATCAAGCTGGAGTTTATCAAAAAGGAGTTAAAAGAACTGCTTCAGGCTCCACTCGATATGGTGCATTATGAACCGATTTTTGCGCACCTGAAAGAAACCGATTCAGAATCGCTCGGCGAAGACAACGAACGGCTTTTCTACATCGACATTGAAAAAGTACTGAAGCGCTATATCTTTTGATGGTTTAAGATTGATGCCCGGTGTAAATTTTTTGTGCGACGCGCTACTTGAAAAGGCACTATTTCATTAAATTTGAAGAGTACTAAACAAAACAGCCATGTCAAAACCACAGGACGCCAAGAAAGAAACAAAAAAGCCAGCTGCAAAATCATTGAAAGAAAAGCGCGCTGAGAAAAAAGCCAAGAAAGCTGACAAGAAGTATTAATAGATCATTCGTTGACTGGCCACAAATAGGCCAGTATACTTTGTCCAGCTGGACATAAAAAAAACCACCGCATAAACTACGGTGGTTTTTTTATGGTGTGATTTTTCTATTTCAGCGTCTTGATGAGATCTTCATTCATTCTCTGATAGTCAGCGTTTCCCTCTTTCTTGGCGTTTTCCAGCGATGCAGTGGCCGTCGCTGTTGCTCCGGCTTTGTCCCCTAATCCTTTTTGGATCTTCGCTTTCTGATGAAGTATCCAGTAAGGACTAGACATTCCATCGGCCGCTTTGTTCACCCATTCAAGTGCCTGCTTAAGGTCTTTGCCGCTCTCCAGGTAATAGACTGCTGCTTGAAAATAATTATAGGGATTGACCTGTGTATTTTCCTTGATAGAGGCCATTACTTTCTCTTCGAAATCGGTTGTCACTGTAAACTTTACAGAAGTATTTTCCCATGCCAACTGAACCTTAGCGCTCTTGCTGTCAGCTGAAAGATCGCCTATGGCGAAGGTTAACATCTCAATTTTTTCAGTAAGCTTCTCAGGCTTTGCCTTGAATTTTATCAAATCTTTAGATGCATCATATCCACCCATGTTACCCCCAAGGCTAACATCCTTGTATAATGAGAAGGTCCACTCAGTTGCTGCCGGCCAGGAAAGAAGAAGGTACTCGCCCTTCGGTACAGCCATCCCTTCAATTTTCACATCGTCAGAAAAAGAGATGCGGGTTCCGCCGTTCGCTCCGGTCCGCCAGATCTTGCCATAAGGCACTAGTACGGTCGCTTCAGTTCCAAATATTTTGCGTCCCTTTGCACGTGGTCTGTAATAGTCGATCTTAACGTCAGTCAGACCCACCGTCGTAGAGACAGAACCCTGGGGACTCGCCGAAGGAATCACCACCTGGGCATCGGTGAAAAAACACCCAGAGATAAATGTTGCCAACAATAGTAATTTTTTCATGATGGAGTTAATTTTTAGTTGTTTTAGAATGTTGTCAAAGGTAGAAAAAACAACCTTGCTTTATAAAAGAAGAAGTATGAAGCTGCCAGAAAGCTTTTATCAAAGGTCAAATGTCGTCCGTATCGCAAAAGAGTTGCTTGGGAAAGTGCTTTACACTAATGTAAACGGCATCATCACCGGCGGCATGATCGTGGAGACGGAAGCCTACTCCTGGAAAGAGAAAGGATGTCATGCATATGGCCCCCGCAAAACCTCAAGAAATGAAATCATGTTTGCAGAAGGCGGCCATGCTTATGTGTATTTGTGTTACGGTATGCACAATTTGTTCAACGTGGTTACTAATAAAAAGGACACCGCGGATGCAGTTTTGATTCGTGCTCTTGAGCCAATAGAAGGTGAGTCGTATATGCGTGAAAGGCGGGGCGCGCTCGCGAACAATTTTCACCTGACCTCCGGTCCAGGCAAATTAACCAAGGCCTTAGGAATTGATAGAAAGTTGAACGGAAAGAACTTATTGGATCACGACGTTTGGATCGAAGACAGCGGCGTACTTATTCCCCCCAGGCGCATCGAAGCCACTCCGCGCATAGGTATTGACTACGCGGGCGACGATGCAAGCCTGCCATGGAGGTTTGTGGTGAAAGGGAATGCATGGGTAAGCAAGAGGAGTTAGTCAAGAGTCAAGAGTCAATAGTCGTCTGGCTGCGAAGATTGTCTGACGATGTTGGTCGGTGCGTTTCTCACGTTATCGAAGATGTACTGACTCATAAGCCGCATCGACTCTTGACTCATGACTCTTGACTAAGTTCTGACTCTTGACTCTTGATTTCTTTCAAGTCCGTAGTTCCAATCTCTGCCTACTCGTTTATTAGAAACCGCGATGTATATTTAGCACATGAAACTATTTTTCGCAGCTGGGCTGTTGTTTTGCTTTACTTCGCTTTGTGCCCAACGGTTGGATAACAACGCTTTTCAAAAAGTCAATTCGACATACGATGAGCTCAACCCGGTGATAAGTCCGGATGGCAAAACGTTGTTTATCACCATTGCTAACCACCCTTCGAATGTGGGCGGCAAAAAAGATCAGGGCGACATCTGGGTCTCAACCTTTGGTGAGGACAATCAATGGTCTGTGCCGACGCACGGTGGCAGCGCAGTCAACAATGCGGGCTTCAACGCCGTGGGTGGAATGTCTGCGGATGGCAGTCAGTTGTTTCTACTCAGCCACTACGACAACGCTGGCAGCCAGAGCAGGACTCAGGGCATTTCGGTTTCAAGAAAGCAAGGCGATTCCTGGTCAAAACCCGAAAACATTGCCATCCCATATTTTCAGAATAAGTCAAACGTCCTCAATGGTGATATTCTCAGTAATCAGTCAGCCTTTGTCTTCGCGGCCGAAACATACGGTACCCGTGGCGTTGAGGATATTTACGTTTCACTGAAAGGCGCTGATGGCAAGTGGTCTGAACCACGAAATCTTGGGAACAATGTGAACACACAATTTCAGGAGCTAAGCCCCGCCCTTAGCGCAGATGGCAAAACGTTGTACTTCTCCAGCAATGGCCGCAAGGGAAGTGGAAGCTTTGATATTTATTCAACCGTCAGGCTTAACGACAGCTGGACAAATTGGTCGACTCCCGTTAACCTGGGCGCTGGATTTAATACCGAGGGCCGCGAGCTTTACTATAGAATGTCTGAGCAACGTGGTTACGCTGTCTACTCAAGTACGAAGAACAGCGACGGCTATGGCGACATCAAAGTTTATCTTTCCGATGAGCCTTACAAACCGGATAGCGCAGCCGTGGTCACCGTAGTGCCGACCCCGGTGCCTGACTCTATTCTTATAAAGGAAGTTCCGCGACCTGCATTGGCTAACAAGCAGGTTCGCATTTACGGAAGAGTAAGTAACGCGAAGACGGGAGAAATGATAGACGCGAAGGTTTATTTCGATGCGCCTGAGAATGATCAAGACACGGGCGCCACTGTCTCTGATGGTTACTCAATAATCATACCTTCCACCAGCGACTATGTTGTCAATATCGAAGCATTGGGTTATGTGAGCACGATGGAAAAGCTTGACATTCATACTTATGAGATGAACGACCTCGAAATGAATTTTAAGCTTCACCCAGTGGAAATTGGTACTACGGTTAATCTCAAAAATGTTCTTTTTGAACAGGGTAAAACAAACTTATTAACGCAGTCATACCCGGAGCTTAACCTCGTAGCGTCTTTCTTAAAGACAAATCCCAAGGTGAGAATTGAGCTCGCCGGCCACACGGACAACCGGGGGATCCCTGCACAAAATGTTAAGCTTTCACAGGCGCGTGTTGATAAAGTGAAGTCTTATCTCGTCAGCATGGGCGTCGACAGCAAGCGGATATCCGGAAAGGGGTATGGCGGCGCTAAGCCCATTGCCAGCAATGACTCGGAGGAGACACGCCTGTTCAACAGGCGGGTGGAATTTATTATTAAAAAATTCTAGGTTAGAAGGCATTCTTCGCCAGCGCCTTCATCACATCATTTTTATAGTTGCGACCGATAGGCACGCGGTGCTTTCCGATTTCCACGTCCGTCGCGGAATACGCATCAATTTTTTCGACGTTAATGATGAATGACCTGTGGACGCGAAGGAATTGGTTGCGCGGCAGACTTTCTTCGAGATAACTAATCTTTTGCTGCGTCACGATCTCTTTATCTTCTGTTCTGACCTTTACATAGTCCTTGACGCTTTCAATGAACAATACGTCTGCCATTTTCGTCTTCACCATTTTTTTATCCACCCGGAAATAAACGTAGTCGTCAATGACCGTTTCAGTCCTGATCGCAGCAGCAGGTGAGGCAGGTTGATGCAACACTTTGCCCACAGACTTTAGAAATCTTTCAAATGGTATTGGTTTAAGTAGGTAGTCGACAACTTCCAATTCAAAACCATCCAGCGCATAATCCCGGTAGGCAGTTGTAATGATCACCTTCGGTGGGTTGCGCAGTGTCTTCAGAAATTCCAGTCCCGAAAGTTTTGGCATTTGGATATCCAGGAAGATCAGGTCAACTGGTTGTTGTTGGAGCGCCTCAAAAGCCTGGATCGCATTTCGATAGGTTCCAACTAGCTTGAGCTGCTCGATCTTTTCAACATAAGCCTCAACGATCTCGATAGCCAGTGGCTCGTCGTCAACAATAATGCAGGTTATTGCCATAGCGCAGTGTTATAGTTTCTTATTAAACGTGTATCGTTAAAATTACGAGAAAGGTTTCCTCTCCATTGATAATTTTAAGCTCGTGCCTCCGGGGATAGAGCAGGTCAAGCCGTCTCTTCACATTTTGAATACCTATTCCTGGTTTCGTTGACCCTTCATGCTTTCCGTTTTTGCTGTTCTCGACTTTCAATAGTGTCAGCGATTCCTGCAGGTCAACCGTGACCTTCACCCAGGCATGCTGCAATGATTCGCTTGCGCCATGCTTAAAACAATTTTCTACAAACGGAAGAAGTATTAATGGCGCGATCCTGCGCTCATGTGCTTCTCCGCAGATCCTGATATCAACATCAAGCTTATCCCCATAGCGCATTTTTTCGATATCGATATAGTTTGCGATAAACTTCAACTCTTTGTCTAGTAGAACATCGTCGCCGGTGCATTCGTATAACATATAGTTGATCAGCTCTGAAAGTTTGAGAACGGTTTCCGGTGCCCTGTCTGATTTCTTCAATGTGAGCGCATACAAATTATTGAGTGTGTTGAAAAGAAAGTGCGGGTGTATCTGCGTCTTGAGAAATTTCAGCTCGGCCTCCAATCTCTCCTGAATGAGAACTTGTTGTGCCTGCTGATTTGCATACCAGAATTTCAATAGCTTTATCGCTACCGCAATGAATGTCACAGGATAGATTGCCACAAACATTTTAACGATTTTGGGAAAAAAGAAGAACGGGTCGTTCAGTCCCAGTGGAAAGTATAAAGGGTAATCAAAATTAAATGCGATGTATCGCTGGACGATCCCGATGAGGAATGATGAGCCGATTAGCCAAACGAAGAAGTCAACATACTTCCCCGGCAACAAATATTTTGGCAGGAGGATGTACAGGACGAAATACGTCAGGGCCATCTTTCCCGGCAGGTAGACGATTTCCTGGAGGAATGTTTGTTTATAATTCTCTTCAAAGCTCCCGTACAGCAGCGCATAGAACACGACATGACAAACCCAAAACAGCGCGTGCTGCAGCATTCGGTTTCCAAAAAGCCAGTCGAATTTTCGTTTTAACAAAGTTTTACTATTAACGAACGCCTTTTCATTCTATCCGCGATCGGTTAACCTGCAAGGTAGATAAACTTATCGGCGCGTTTTATAATTGCCTACAGAATGCAATTTCAGCATGACGGAGATCGAGTTGAGGCGAATAAGCATACTTTTGTACGTCATCTTTTGTTATTCCCTTGATCATTAATTTCCAAAAACATCCCTTATGAGCTTGAGAAAAGAAAAAGCAGCTCGCTTGAAAATTCAAGTGCTGGATCAAACTCTCAAGCTGATTGGTAGAAAGTCGTTTGACGATTTATATGTTGACGACATCTGTGAAAAGGTCAAGATATCAAAGGTCACGCTGTTTAAGTATTTTCCTCAAAAAGAAGACATTTTACTTTATTACTTCAGGTTATGGTGCATGTCACGGTGTGTCGACATCCATCAAAAGCCGCGGGAGGGAATGGCCGCCATCCATTTTGTGTTCGACAAGCTCAGCGAAGAATTGGAGGACAGGCCGGGCATGATGTTAAGCGTCGTTGCTTATCTCTCGGACTCAAGGAGATCGCCAAAGCCCTTTCCCGTTAAAATGGAAGAAAAGAAATTGTATTTCCGCGACTCGCCAGACATCGCCAGCATCGAAATGTTGTCGCTTGATCAGATGTTCGAAAAGTTTTCTCTGGAGGCAATCTTTAAAAAAGAGATGACGAAGTCGTTTAATACCCGAGACATCACCAACCTGCTCTTAGCGCTTTTTTTCGGCGGCATCGTCACCTGCCACATCAATCACCTTAGCACGATTAAAATGTTTTTCCGAAGAAATGTTGATCTGCTTGTAAGACAGTGAAGCTTGGCGAATCAGTGATGTGCGTTAACCAACCCGATTTGTTTCCGTCAGGTGTTGATAAAAAGGTGATAATCTGTCGATCTCACTCATCACCGTGAGCGCTAACTTTTCATTGCTGACCTCAATGGCTTCAGGCGGATAATTTTTACTGATGATAAAATCATAATACAACCACTGGTCGGCCTTCGTAAATTCCCATAAGTCGTCTTCTGAAGTAAAGCTGTCTGCATTTCTTCGTTCGCAAGCTACTTCTATCCAGTAGCCGCTACCCAAGCCGTGAAGAAGGTTGAGCGTTAAAGTTCGATATTCAGCCTCGTTCATCCGGTTTCTAAAATATTCACGGCCTGCCTTTCCTTTCCCAGTCTCGCCTGCCACGAGTACGATTCCGAAATCACTTTGACTCAAGTGGATTTTAAAATGCACCACATCAGCAAGAGTGGTTGGTGTTTCGAATTTTCTCAACTCGGCTGCGGCGGGGCCATAAGCTACCCACATGCCGGGCAATTGGTTATCGGATGGAAGTTCCGGGTTAACACCGCCTACTATGGCGTCTGGGTTGTCGTCTGCGTGCAGTCTTGATTTTTGAAGATGCATTTTTACCTGCTCATGAAGCGCGACCAGTTTTGTTTCGATTCGTTTACGCGCTGCGTTAAAGTCACTGCTATTGCCTTGGACTTTGCCGTTCCTTAAGGCAAAATAATCTTCCTTTTTAAAATACTGGAGTTTGAACCGGTTTTGGTCCCAGCTTAAACTACCTGTCGTGAGCGCGATCAATTGTCGCTTTTCAAGTCCCGATATATGGTCGCGGCGCTTCATTGCGGGAAATACTAAAGAGTACCCTGCAATGAGATCCTCCGTGAGCGGCTGTGCGAATTCGTAATAGCCGATGAACCATGATTTCAGTTTTTCAATCTCTTTTGTATCACTGACTTTGTAAAACAGCTCTTCATTATCCTTAATTCCACCCAGGGTAAATGGGCCGGACCCTACGAACGCAACGGACTTTTTGTATGGCAAATCAAAGATGTATACGTTGGCCCGGAAGGTATTGCGCGTATAAATGTTGAGGGTGATCCGTCCCTGGTAGTTTCGCCAGATTCTTTGCAGCACCTCCGGAGCCGTGGGCATCTCCAGTCCTGTGATAATTTCCATTTTTGTTTTGGTTGGAATACGGCTTCGGATAAAGTCGAATCCAGCTTCAGAGATGGAAGCAGTCGCGATATAGCAATGCTCCGCCTGTTGCAATAACTTTTCGTTAATAAACGGTACCGCCAGTTTCTTAATGATCATTTAAGCTGTTTTCGTAATTCCGCATCAAATTACGAATTCGCCTCCCTGTTTTTCCAACACCCTCGAAAATGGCGCATCCTAAACCCGCAAAGAGACTCGGAATTTATAGATAATATGAATCAAAAGTTAAGAGTCAAGGACTCTCAAGCCGAACTTTCCTCGTAACGTCGAACTCGAGCGTGACTCTTGACTTATGACTCTTGACTAATTTTTCACCCTAGTCTGTTTCGTCCTGCCGACCCGCTTGTCCTTTTTTCGATCGTAGAACCGGTGGTGGTATTTAGGCTTCACGACGGAGGACGTGCTACCTGATTTTTTGCTGCACGCAGGCATCAAAAACAAAAGAAGAATACAGACTAAAAGAACTCTTATCATGACGGGTCGCCTAAAAATACCACTTTTTACTATCTTCCCTTGATAAGTCTTTTAGAAACGATTGTTGGCATTCGTCGTGTAGGTACTTTTATTGGAACTCCCCATCTATTATCTATCGAGCAGGTATTTAAAGAAATCCGGCAGAGGTTTTAAGAATGTCGGGTAATAAGCAAAATACGTGGGACAGCTCGAATATTATTGGAGAGTTTTTATTTCAATTTTTAGCCGCATACAAGCTCTTTGCATTTCCTTTGCGCCCTCGCCGCTTTGCGGTAAATTCTTTTGAAGTTCTGAAAACTCACCCAACATACTCACTCACACCTCAAACTCTCCACTGGATTTCTTAACGCGACCCGAACCGTCTGCATTGCCACTGTCATCACCGCGATAACGACTATGATAACGGTAGGCACAATGAACATCCACCACGCCAGCGAGACTTTAAACGCGTAGCCTTCAAGCCAACGCGTAGCGCCAAAATATACCAGCGGTACAGCAACAACCGTCGATACAAGTATGAGCCTTACAAAATCTCCTGTAAACAAAGCCATGACATTCGAAACGGTGGCGCCCAAGACCTTCCGTATGCCGATCTCTTTCGTCCTTTGCACGACGGCGTACGACGTTAACCCCACAAGTCCGAGACACGCGATGAATATCGCCAGGCCAGAAAACAGTGACATCATCACGCTAAACTTTTGTTCGTACTGGTATTGCTGATTGAAATGCTCGTTAAGGAAAAAGTAATTGAAAGGTTCATCCGGAAAATGATTGTCCCATGAGCTTCGGATCTGTCCTATCGCCGCCTGCGTATTCTCTCCCTTTACGTTAATTGCATAGTAAAACAATGCTCTGGGCTGCAGTATAAAATATATCGGTTCCAGATTTTCTTTTAATGATAATTGATGGAAGGACTTAAGGACGCCGACGATTTCGTAATCAGCGCCCCAATAAGTTGAGATATGTTTTTGAACGGCTTCACCCGGCGTCTTGAACCCTAATAATGTTGAAGCGGTTTCGTTGATCAGTACGGCGCGCTTGCCTTCGTTACCGTGATCAGAGGGGAAGTCTCGTGAAAAATTACGGCCCGCTAGTAATTCTACGCCGAGTGTATTGATGAAATCATAGTCGATCCCAATGGCAAGTAATCGGTAAGCTTTCTCAGCGTCGACACTTTTAGCTTGAAATTCAGTGCCCCAGTTCGGAACCTCGCCTGGAACGTGCGACAATGAGGCAGCGTTTACAACAAGCGTGTGAGAACGTAGATCATTTTTGAAGGATTCGGCGCGCTGCTGGTATGCTGAATCGACCACGTACCCACCATCCTTATCTGACCAGGTTTCTTTATCAAAGTTCATCGCCTTCACGATGACTACATTGTCGATATTAATACCCAGTGCTGTCGACTGCATAAATGACAATTGACGGTATGCCAGGCCCGTGCCAATCACAAGCATGATTGCCGCGGTAAACTGAAATACAACCAGGGCTCTTCTGACGTTAAAACTATTACGCGTCGTGCTTGTCGATTTTAAGGCACGAACAGTCGGGAACGAAGAAATCGTAAAGGCAGGGTAGATACCAGACGTTAATGTGCTCGTAAGTATGAAAAGGAGAAGGGCGAGCAATATCCACTCATCGTATAATGCGCCGTAGTTCAATGGTATGCTGGCGAAGTTAGAAAACGTGGGAAGGAGCAGGTGAACGGCGATAAAGGCAACGATCACAGAAAGAATATTGAACAATGCAGATTCCGTCAGCACTTGAGTGATCAGCCCCAATCTTGATGCGCCAACAACCTTGCGGATTCCAATCGCCTTGATTTTTTCTTCAGAAATAGCGGTGCACAGATTGATATAATTTACCCACGCCAACATCACAATAATTAGAGCCAGAATTATCAATGAATATACCAATGTATAACTACCGTTTGTCTCCAGTTCATACAGCAAATGTGAATTCAGGTGAATGCCAAGCAACGGCTGCAGTTCGAAAGTACTGATCTGGCCATAATCATCTTTGTTATTTTTCAACCCATTTTTGGAGACAGCCATTTTGTTAAGCTTATCCTCAATGACGTTAATACCCGTGTGATCGTTCAGACGGACATAAGCGTGACCTCCCCAGTCCCAGAATCCAATTTTACCATTCCAAAAGTTCTCACTTCTACTTGGTGGATGAAATATTAAATCGAACTGCACGTGCGAATTCGCCGGGATGTCTTTAAGAACACCCGTTATCTTATACTGGATTGTTTTCTGACCATCATCGGTCTCGAGAATCTTACCCACCGGACTTCCGTCAAAGTATCGCTTCGCGATCGTCTCTGTTACCAGCGCTGAATACGGTGTGCTGATGGCGGAAGATCCATCGCCCTGTAAAAGCGGAAAAGAGAATACATCAAATAAATTACTATCGACGCTAATCGCCTTGAACTCCTGCAACGGTGCGAAAAGGTTGTCCTTCGTTTGATACCGGACGAACGTGTTATCAGAACGGACTCTTCCGATGGTCGTCGCAGCGCGTACTTCAGGAAAGTCTTCTTTCAACACCTTGCTTATCCCTTCGTATGTATTTGATTCATGATTGATGACTTCGTTTTGCAAAGTGACTTTCGTGGCAACTCTGAAAACGTTTTCGGCCCCCTCATGAAATGTATCATAGCTCAGTTCAAAGCGTACGTACTGTAATATCAGCATGGTGATGGCGATGCTGATGGATAAACCAAGAATGTTAATGGTAGAAAACGCTTTATGTCTATAGAGATTTCGCCAGGCCAATCGTATGTACGTGTTAACCATATAAAATTGATTTAGGTCGCTGTTCGCGCGGTTTCTTAGTAGAATCCCTGGTCTGAAGAAGCGCATTACATTCCAAAGGAGTTTTAATTTGGCTTTTCTAGAACCCAAGACTTTTTCGTCACGAACAAATCTTTGTAGCAAATCCCCTTCGATCTCTTCGTGCAGGTGCGTGGGGCAGAAGCCTTGTAACAATTTGAAGATCCATCCAGGTATTCTCTCTTTATTCATGGCCGAATACTATTAATCACGTCTGAGACTGTCGACAGGGTTAGTGCTTGCTGCACGGAACGTTTGAAGGCCAATGGTTAGCATGGCGAGAAACATGATGGACAGCCCGGCGACGACAAATATTCCCGCATGTAACGGCACCCGATACGCAAATGACTGAAGCCACCAGCGCATAGCACACCACGCCAATGGACTGAAGAGGATAATTGCAATCAGGATCGGTTTTAGTAAACTGAAACCTAAGAGCGTGGTTATACTTGTCATCGTACCACCCAACACCTTTCTTATGCCGATCTCCTTAATTCTCACCTCAACCATGTGCGTCGAAAGGCCTAACATGCCAACGCACGCTATGAAGATTGCAATGCCACTGAACAGTGTGCTAATGCTAAGCGTTCTTTGCAGGATGTTAAATTTTCGGTCGTATTCTTCATCTACGAAGTGATACTCGAAGGGAAATGCAGGGTTGTTTTTGGAGAAAATAGCCGAGAGTCTGGCGACATTTTCTTGTATGGGGTGCTCTGGGTTTAGTTTGATGTGTATGACACTAAACCAGCTCTTTGCTCCAAATAGAACCATTGGCTCGACCAATTGGTGCGGTGAGGTCAATACAAAATCAGCGACGACTCCAACGACCTTCCAATCCTTGCCGCTATCATTAATTATTTCTCCGACCGGGTTTTTAAAGCCCATAAGGCGCACCGCCGTTTCATTCAGTAACGCCGCCGTTGAGTCTGATGGGAAATGTGTGAGATCCATGTCCCGGCCCTCGATTATTCGGAGCCCTGCTGTTCGTGAGATATGCTCGTCGACGTTAAATCTTTCAATTGCGGCCTTATTGTCTGGAGCCTTTCCTTTCCATTGTATGCCAAATGAATTACTAACTCTCTCTGTAATTGGCGAACTTGTTTTCGTAACAGAGAGCGCTACACCTGTTTCAATCAACTCATTTTTGTATGCTGCGAAATTCTTTTCAATGTCGCCGGTAATAGCATGGTAAACCAAACCATCCCCCGAGTACCCCGGATCCCGCATCTGAACGAAAGCTATTTGATTCTTTATGACTATCACAGAAGCAATTAGCACTACTGCGAAACCAAATTGGAATACCACCAACGACGTACGCAAAGCGCTTTTATTCGGACCGGCGACTGCGCTTCCTTTCAATATACCAATAGGTCGGAATGACGACAAATAGATGGCTGGATAACTGCCGGCCAAAATACCCAGCACAAATATGGAAGCTATTACAAGCCCCCACAATTTAAAATCGTTGAGCTCAAGTGTGAGTTTTTGATCTATTATATTATTGAAACTGGGGAGCAAGAAGTAAGCAAGGCATACTGACAACGTTCCGGCTACCAGTGAGATCAAAATGGATTCGCTTAGGAATTGAGTGATCAGCGCACGGCGGTGAGCGCCCGTAACCTTGCGAATGGCGATTTCTTTCGATCGTTTTTGCGCGCGTGCAGTACTGAGATTGATAAAATTTATACTGGCGATCGTCAGCAACAATATTCCAAGTAGGCCCAACATCCGAACAATTTCGATTCGCCCCCCAGCTGGCAGGCCGTTTTCAAAACGAGCGTAGAGGTGCATGTTGGATAGCGGATAAAGGAACAATTCGGTATCATCTTCGCCCGCCGTTTTTTTCTTCCTGATGTCTTTGATCATTTTGTTGACGCTACCCGCATCAGAAGGTTCTCTTAACATTGCATAGGTAGTCACGGAGTTAGCGCTCCCCCCAGTATCCTTTCCTTCGAGGCTTTCGAGGAATTGGAAGGGGAGAAGGAACTGAAAATGTATGTCCGTATTTGCAGGAGGATCCTTTAAAATTCCTGTGACGATAAACTCGAACTTTTCACCGTATAGCCCAATCGTGATAGATTCTCCAAACGCCTCCTTGTTTCCGAAAAGCCTGCGGGCAAAAGTTTCTGTCAGGACAATGGAGTTTGGGCCGGCAAGCGCACTGGCCACGTCTCCCGTCAGAAGAGGAAATGAGAACATTGTTAAAAATTGTGGGTCAGTCACGTTTATGGCATCCATCAGTATACGCGCCGCTCCAGCGGTGAAAAGGTATGTATCTCTGTAGTTTGCAAAGCTGACTGCCTTCTCGACGGCGGGATAATCAGATTCCAGCGTAGGCGCAAGTATTCTTGGCGTCATCGACCAGCACACTTGGTTGCCATCAACAACCATTCGGTTCCAGCCGACGAAAATCCGATCCTCTTCAGAATGAAAATCCTCGTAGCTGAATTCTCTTTGAATCCAAAGAAATAAGAGCAATGCGCCCGTCATCCCTAATGCGAGACCGGCGACGTTGATCGTTGTGATTGTTTTGTTTCGCGACATTACTCGAATGGCAAACTTGAAATAACTGGTCAGCATATAAAATTGTGTAAAATTGAGCGATAGGTCATTCCTAAAAATAATGCCGGGTCGAACAAACCTGATAGCGTTCCAAACAAAGTGCCGCCTGGCCTTTGACACTCCACGTTTCGCTAAGTCGCGGTTAAATTTTTGAATGAGATCGCCTTCGATTTCTTCATAAAATTCTGGTGGACATATCAATCGAAGGAGCCTGAACATCCATTGCGATGGTGCGGCGTCTTTTTTCATATTGCATTCATCTTTAACTGCGGTACCATCTTCCACAATTCGAGACGGGTCTCTTTCATCACGCGCAGCAGCGCCATCCCTGCGCTCGTGATCGTATATATCCGTTTTCGTCGGCCGCCACGTTCTTGCGTCCCACCTCCCATACTTGACTTCACATATCCTTTATCTTCGAGACGGTAGAGTGTTACATGTACTGCGCTGAGATTCACATTTCGCTTTAATCGCGTTTCTATTTCTTCGGAAATCGCCGCGCCATAAGCATCCTCTTGCAAGGCCGCTACCATTGTTAATACCAACTCCTCGAATTCTCCGAGATAGTCTTTCCCCATATCCTTATATTTTGTTAAGCAAATAAGCAAAAGATTTTGATTTTTTTCAAATTCATTGAGTTCGCGTAACATGGCGGAAGATCCAGGTTCGACTGATCAATGCATCTCTAATCATATTTATCCTCTAAATTTTGGAGAAAAGCAGACCCGGGGTATCTTTGCACTCCCTTGACAAGGGCGGAAGCGCACATTAAGGGTATTGAATAGTATTGGTCCGGTAGTTCAGCTGGTTAGAATGCCTGCCTGTCACGCAGGAGGTCGCGGGTTCGAGTCCCGTCCGGACCGCTGGTGTAAAGGCTGTTAATGTTGATAATCAGCATATTAGCAGCCTTTTTTGTTATAAATATTTTTTAGGTTGTTGGTCTCGGGTGCTTAGTTTGTTTGATGACAGCCCTCTCATTGCTAATCCACACCACAGTAAATATTCTTGTTCTGAGCCCGACACAATTGCTAGTACCAATTCGCCGCTTTTTTGCAAAGCACGGACATATCCATGTACCGAACCTTCCTGAGTATGAATTTTTGTTTGATCTCTGTAACCGACTGCGGAGATCCAAATCCCAGCAACCAAACGTGGTCATCAATGAGCTTGATGACATGGGCTTTCTCTGGGATCTTAATTTATCCAACGAACTTAGATGGTATTATCATTATGAAAAGTTAAAGGCGTTTCATTCACAGTTTGGCCATACACGTGTTCCTGCGAGAGCCGACAAATACAAAATGCTTGGCGTTTGGGTACTTCGTCAACGGAAAAATGAAAGTGTATTGCCTGCAAATAGTAAGAAGCTATTGAACTCCATTGGTTTCGAATGGTCCGCCGATATAATTAAGGCAAAGGATGAAGCGTGGAAATTAATGTTTCAGAGACTAAAAGTGTTTCACAGAACGTTTGGCCACTCCAACGTATCAGATGGCTATAAAAAAGACGAGAAGCTTGGGAGATGGGTGAGTACGGTCCGAAGTCGTGAAAAACACCTTGAACCCTGGAAAAAGAAATTGCTGAAAACGGTGAAATTTAGTTTTCGTGAAGACATTAAAAGACGAAAAGAGGCCAGCCGTAAATTGCTCATCACCAAGCTGAAGAAGTTTTATAAAAAACATGGACACGTCAATGTACCTGAAACATACACAGATTTAAAGCTTGCCAATTCTGTTGGATACCTTCGCCAATATCCGGACCGTATCACATCATCAGAAAAAAAGCAGTTAAAAGCGTGGAATTTTCTCTTCTCCGAGGAGATAAAAGCAAAATGGGACCAGTTGTGGGTACGAAATTTCAAGAAGCTTGAAAAATTTAAAATTAAGTACGGCCATTGTAGAGTTTCCTCTGCGTTTGATGATCAACAATTGGCGAGATGGGTAGCGTCTCAGCGCATTGATAAAAAATCAGGTAAACTTCCATTAGATCGGGAAAGGAAGCTACGTTCAGTTGGTTTCGCATTTTATAACGACATTGCCGCACTACAGGAAGGCAAGTGGAAAGCTCAGTACAAAAAATTACTTCAGTTTAAAAGTTTGAATGGTTCAACATCTGTTCCAGAAAGTTATGCGGATAAAAAACTAGTGTATTGGGTCGGGCATCAACGAAGGGCAAAGGATAGTATGGGAGCTGAAAGGAGAGGATTGTTGAATAAGTTGAAATTTGTCTGGAAGGTGAAGGCTCGTTCGAGGTAGATGAATGAAACAAGCCTTCCAAAAGTGCGATGCCTATTAGTAGACTGAAAATAATTTCATTCTTTAAAAATTTAAGAAAAAAAAATAAAGTTGATGCATTTCGCTTTGTTTCAAAAAAAAATGGCGACGTTTGAGTACACACAGTTAGGTAATAGGATGTGAAACAGTAGTGTGTAAAACCCCTCTTATTTCATTTTAATTTCAATTTTGTAGTAAAAAGGACTTTTAGTCAACGGATATATTGTGCCCGATCCGCAACGGAACACTGTTATAACAGACACCCCCGTTGTTCGTTGGATAGTACTATCTGAATGGGTAATCGTGTTTTATATTTTATCTCAAATTTAAGATAACTGATAATCCTATGCAATCTCGTTACACGGGAGCTTTACTCCTGTTGCTTGTTTGGTCAACAGGTTCTCTAAATTGTTTCTCACAGGCCCAGCTTGTCAAAGAGCCGAAATTTGCGTCACCAAATGCGGCTGCTCTTGGGAAATATGCTGACATACCCATTAGTTATCATACCGGTGTTCCGGAGATATCGGTTCCGATCTATACAATTC
>JBBJMI010000014.1:0-27930 GCA_037720155.1 Chryseolinea sp.
CTAATGGATTTTAAAGAAATCATCAAAAAGTACAAAACTAAAAGAGATCCCTTTTTCGAAATGTTAGGATGGTCAAAGGCATCATTCAACAGCGCGATCAACGGGAAGGGTCGAAGTTTTTCGAAAGAGGAAGAGTCTAAAATTTATGACATGATTGTGAATAACATCATTACAATCATAGAGACAACGCCGGATATATACGGACGCTTGATACCCTACCTTGAAGAAAGGCTTGAGATGGAAAAAGATACAACTACGCATAGCAGGCAGCGATCAAGGGATGATCAGGACCGTGAGCTGACCAACGATGAAATTCAAAAACTACGGGGTGGCCATGATTAACAGCAAAAACTTTGACGTAAAAATAGTGGAGGGAATTTATACCGCTTTCGGATTCCGGGATCTGGTGGAGCGGTATGCCACTACAATATTCAACCAAGCAGGGCAACTACCGGCGACAAGCTTCCTGAGATTCGGCGGTGGCAAGATCGCATGCGTGACGTGGTGGCAATGGCAGGATGACCACGGTAAAGGTCTGGCAATTCGCAGTGCGAGAAACCTTGCTACAGTTTTATCGGCCACAGAATACGCTTTCATTAGCGAAGCTTGGATGCGTGTGGAGGAACTTAAAGGTCGCACGTTGGATCAGGCTATGAACGATCAACCGCACTTTAGAATCTCGGAGATGCCTGACCGGCAGGAATGCGTCATGATATGTTTCGAGGCGAAGGGCAAGCCGATGGATGCACTAAAATTTGACATCGTTCGCGATGCGAATGGCACGGGCAAGATGACCAACAGGACACCCACCAATACCCATGGTGGATTTGTAACAGGAATTCTATGAAGAAAGATACCAGGGGCCACAGGAGTTGGATACGTCGATATATAAAGACGTTCGGCCAGCCGAAACATTTAGCAGAGATGGCTTACGCTGCACCAGAAGTGAAAAGGCTTGTTGAGGTTATTATGAATGACGTGGAGATTGCTTTAAAAGAAAAAAATCAATGACTTATGAAAAATCTAAAGAAACTTATAGCGGCCCAATCAGACGATAAAGATTTTGATCAGAACGGTTGGGCAATAATGGATGATGCCAAAAATCGAAGGATGTATTTACTCAAAAAGGTCAAATACAACGCCGAAGATGCTCATTTCATGATTCACGCCTGTAAAGAAATTCTGACCCTTGTTACAGCCCTGGAGACCATCATCCTTAAGTCACATGAACCATGCGACGATGAGATGCTGAACATTCGTCATGTTGCGCAAGATGCCATTGAAAAAATATTCAAACTAAAAATGAATGGAAATAAAAAGGCTCACGTGTTATTGTGTGCCGTGTCAGCTTTGACCTTATGAGTTATTGTAAGAGTTTTGTTGTCATGAAAGAAAATCAAAATTTATTAATTCGCACGCAGTGGTTGCAATACTTGGAGTTGGTGCGTGTTCGGGAGTCTGACCTACCACCGGATCAGAAGCGAGAAATGCAGCGTGCCTTTTACGCTGGCATAGGTCAAACACTGGTGTTATTGCACCAGGATGTTGCTTCCATGACGGAAGCGCAAGCAGAAGCGGCACTTGAGTCACTGTTAAAACAAGTAGGCGAATTCTGCCATAACGAACTGAACAAAAATTGACAACATATTTTAGCATCGAGTACAAGGCATTAACATTTGCAGTGGAAGTTATGGAGGGAGGAAGGATGACCGAAGCATTTGTTCAGGAGGTCGCGCCATGTGGCAAGTGGATGAAGGGCAAGCCCTGGAAGAAGATGTCTTTGTACTGGATGCTTAGGGGAGCGAAAATAAAAAAACTAAACGTATGAGATCATCGGATGAAGTAATGGCAGAACTGGAATTGGAGGCAAGGTCTAAGCGCATTTCGAGAACGCAATGGTTGCGTTTTTTAGCAAGCCTAAGTGTTGCCACCCAGGAAAAAATGAAAATAGTTGCGGATGAAATTTTGACTGATCGCTCATGAAACACTTCTACACTGGCATCTGCAAGCTTACCCTGGACCACGTACCAGGCGCGAAGACATCCACCCACGTCGATACGAAAGTGCGGCTGGAGGTCTCAGGCAATTTGAATCCCAGGGAATACCTGGATAAAGGCTTACCCACGCAAGGTGGCATAAAGCCATTGACACTATGCTTTGTCCACGGCCTGGTAGCAAACATGATCCAATGTCAGAAGCACGGATGGTGGCCATTGAAAGAACATCTGGCCTACGTGATGAAAGAGATCAATCGATGCCTTGCCATTGATGAGGTCCGCGTGGGCGAGTCAACAATGGAGGAAGGTGAAGACATGCCAAAGCCTGACAATGTGAATGATGAAATTCCGCAAAGCGTTGACAGACTTTGGGCAAACTATATCCGTCTACTTAAAATTGAGGAAACCGATCTACCTAAGCGCAGGGTCTTCAACATGAAAAGAGATTTCTTTGGCGGTGTAGCGCTAGGGTTGATCTTCGCACAACAGACAATGGAGCTTGGAGAAGCCGGTCCGGATTTAAGACGTGACTTTGTTATGCAGGCGATGGAACGACTCAATCCACCAGATCCAGATAACCTTTCGTCAATGAATGTTGATGAGCAGCACATGTTAAGGGCAGGACGCTTGCTTGAAGATGAAATGCCAGGGCTTGGATGGATCTTATTGACCTACACTTTCGGTGATGCAGACAAGTCGTTAGGTAATTACATATCGAATGGAAGTCGCGAAGACTGCATAAAATATCTACGCGAGACCGCCGATAAACTTGAAGCAGGGACCACGTTCGCCACGCCAAACAACAATTGAGGTGCAGGTCACAACGATATGTCCATACTGTTTCGCTTTCCTTGATGGATCAGTTAGCAATCCAGAACCCACTGATATTTCAGTTTGCGTCAATTGTGACGCGATTGTAATCTTTGATGAGAATATGACCTGGCAGAAATTGGACCCTGAACAGTGGGCGGAGCTGAGACATAATGAAGAAATGTGGTACGAGATCCAGCGACACCGAGCCTTTATAAAGCACTTAAAAGCAGAAAAAAAATTATGAACACCACCATCAATGAGCGTTTTCGAATCATGATCGAGACCATCGCGCCAAGCACCTGCAACTTTGCCGTGTGTATGGGAGTTTCGCCCACCGTGATTTATAATGTTGTGAAAGGACGGAACGAGCCATCATTTAAATTGTTACGCAAAGTAGCCCTGACCTACCCGGTGGTGAATTTGCGATGGCTTGTGCTTGGACTCGGTGATGTTTTAAATGAACAGACCGAATGAAAGATGTGCTTAATATCTGGACCGTCTATAAAAAGGGATTGGAGATATTTCCAGATGAACACATTTGTAGACGGTATGAAATTACCGAAGGCCAAACAGGCCCGACCAATGACATCCTTCACAGCGCTGACCTTGAAGAGATCCGGAGCCAGTTGAGACGATGGGGCTTATACCAAATGCCACGTGACATGGATGACGATCCGGTGATAATTGAATCTTGGATATAATGAAATCAAACAAATAAATTTATGGTAAACGTAGTAATCCAAAGTCTTGAAGATGCAGCGAACGGAAAGCCAATCGTTGAAGAAATTTACCCGTAGAATGCAAGCAATTTACAGTAGGAATTTTAGAGGGCGGTACGGTAGGTGGGCAGACTACTTTAATGTTTGTTTGTGTCGATGATAATAAAGCTGTGTGCGGACAAATGACAGCCAATCAATTTGAAATGCTCATAGGTGCGTTCCGTGGTGCCGTTGCTAGATTTGGAAAATGAAGAACACCTACCCTATCCCACGTATCTTAAAGGAACGACCACTGGACTCCAGGGGTTACGTTATACCCTACTTCGCTCCCATCATTGACGGCGTGCCGGACTTTAGATTTCAATCAGAACTTAAGCGCAAGGTATGCCTGGAAAGGCTGTGGTGTTCTATATGCGGCAAGGAGCTTTACATGAAATCGTTTTGGTTTATATCCGGACCGAAGGGTCTGGCAAACCAGACTGCTTCCGATGCACCGATGCATGAAGATTGCGCACGCTATAGTCTGAACGTCTGCCCTCACATGCAATTTGAGAAAGCGGAACGCAAATCAGAGGACGGAACCTATCTTCCAGATCCGTTCTTTGTTTCTGAGAAACCTCAGGAGTTGTATCTTATCAAGGCCGACAAGTACCAGGAGGTCAAATACGGCCAGCACAGTTACTTAAAATTCAGACCGGTCTATACGGAAAAATATGTCTACGCGGATAATAAACTTGTGAAAGCATGAAGACCATCGGAAAGATCGTGCCCTTTACGAATGAACCATGCAGCAAGCATAAACCGACCAAACTCGCTTATGGGTTGGCTTGGTTCTATTGGGTTGCGGCGCATGGGAGGAAAGCGAAGCAAACGCAGTGTAAGGATTGTGGTCGATGGTACTTTAAAGAGGAAATGTAAAAGCTTTATGAATCACAACAGCATTAAAGTCGGCGACTTCGTGGTATACATCCCAAAGCATCTACTGATCGGGGACCGCGATAAGATGATCGAAGACAATAACCTGGGCATAGTTACTTCAAAGAATGACAACTACATTTTTGTTGCCTACCCTGGCCAGGGATTACGGTCAATGGCCACGAAAGCGGAAGATTTGTTTACACTCAGGTATCGCAAGGATCTTGTGAATAAGATATGCGAAATGTTAGACTTACCTTTTGAAGAAGAAGAGTGGATATAGTTATGACACAAAGCATCACCATCGAACTGCCGGACATCTCCCTGGCCAGGATTCAAAAGTTCGCGGAACACTTTGGTTGCAGAGCGTTCAAGACAAAAATCCGTTATCAGTACCGCATAGAAGCAGATGACGTTATGTGCTTTTATTGGTTAGGTGCAAATATCAGTAACTCGATGTTGAATCAACTGACCAATGGGCCGCTATCAAAATATATTGAATTATGAATTCACAGGAAGAGGACTTTCAAAAGCGACTTGACCAAATTGGTCAGGCTTATGAAGACGGAAAGGATGCCATCAACTCTTTAATGTACCGTATCACAGGAACTAACCCAGGTCCAGCGTTCGAAGAGGCGCTTGATTGCATACGGGAACTTCGCGATATCGCGGCGATATCAGTTAAAGCAGGGCACAAAATACAAGAGAATTGAGCGACCTAAATTCCCTTACCGAAGCTGAGATCAAAGAAATTTATTGCGCAGCAATGGGCTGGCATACTCAACTGAACGAAGACGAAGAGCCTTATCTGGAAGAATTCAACAAATTCTACGATACAATCACAATAGAAAGGGAAATGTATGATGGAGATTATTGTCTAACGATACGGGGGAACAGCGGAGTTCAAGTAGAAATTCACAGGGATGACGACCAAACATTTTTTCGTTGCGGTCATATTACAAAAGCAGCCGGTAAGGGAGGCACAGCATTTAACTTTTCGGCAGTTGCCCGTTGCCTAATGAAGTTCAACCTTTTGGATGAAGGGACCTAGCCCTAATGTGATGCATCATGTTGGTCCGGAGCCAGTGATTTAAGGATGCCACCTGCCGCTCCGTAGCGCCGTCCAGTTCTACCGTAAATCTGTCCGTGGATTCTTCCACCACCCGGAACTTAACGCCGTGGATGTACCGCTGGAGATGCACAAACTCTTCAATCTTGGAAATGCGTTGGTCTGTGTTCATACAGCTAAGGAGCGGAATCTTAAAGAATTTTCAAACTATTTTCTGAGTACAAATATCATGGTAAAAGAAAGGCCGGAAATACCTGTCAGGGTTCAAGATTAGTCCCGAATTAGTCCCGGAAACAAAAAAAACAGCCTTTTAAGGCTGTTTTAAGGGGTAAAGTGAACCCGCAGGGATTCAAACCCCGAACCTTCTCATCCGTAGTGAGATGCTCTATTCAGTTAAGCTACGGGTCCGATTTTCAGGTGGAAACCTGAATTTTGGAGTGCAAATGTAAAGAATAATTTCACTTGGCAAAAACAAATAGGTTTTGCCCTGACGTCAAAAAAGCTATTTTTGGGCTCTTAAATTGATAATTGTAAGGCATGATAAAGAAACTAGTGGGTATTGTATTTCTGACAAGTATCTCTCTGGCAGCGACTGGCCAGATAAATTCGAAAATTAAACCCTCCGTACGGCCTGATATTCCGGGTATTTTCACCTTTGAATTTGGATTTAACAGAGACCTTGACGGGCCGGATAGATTTAGTCCCGACTTTCTCGGATCTCGCAGCGCCAATATTTACTATCAATATGAGTTCCGGTTGTTTAAGTCCCCCTTTAGTTTCGTGCCCGGGTTTGGTATGAGCCTGGAGCGCCATAAGATGAAAAATGACTATACTCTTGACTACGAAAATAGTACGAGCGATCAGGTCATCCTCGTAAGCCCGGAAAATTCCCCTTATCCTGGTATTAAGAAGTCAATGATCATTACCAATTACCTTGACGTACCACTGGAATTCCGCTATACAATGAAGCCTGACGATCCAACCCGCAGTTTTAAAATTTCCGTCGGCGGCAGGTTTGGCTATCTGTTTGATTCCTCCTCAAAGGTCAAGTACAAAGAGAATTCAGAGACAAAGATGATGAAGGACAAACAGGATTTTAATCTTACCAAATTCAGGTATGGCTTAACGGGAAAATTAGGCTTTGGGAACTTTATGTTCTTTGGATATTATAACCTCACTCCTCTTTTTGAAAAAGGAAAAGGACTACAGACCGATGGCGAGAGCAACGATTTCAGCACAATCACTTTCGGGATATCCCTATCCAGCTTCTAGAACGCTAACAGAAAAAGAATAAGTAAACGGGGTGATGGAGCAGAATTAGATCTTCTGCTCAACGTTCTTTTTAGGCGCTTCCTTCTTTGTATAGGTAGGACACGTATACTGGCTGCACCCAGAGATCAACGCTACTAACACAACGAATACAACAAGCTTTTTCATCAGTCTGAACTTTGGTTAACAAATCTATAATTCTTTCTCAATAAAACAAATCTACACGACACCAACAGAGCAAGGCGCAGTTAAGTCGTTTATTCTATCAACAGATTACATCCACGAATGTCACTGTTATCCGACCGACCCAAAATTTCAAAAGATCCATCGGGATATACCCTCCCCAGATCCTCTGTTTCAATGAAGGCAATTGAGTGGAGGTTTGCCAGGTCAATGACGTTTATACCAGCTGTTTCGTTAAGTAACCCTTTTTGTAACGGGTCAGTCAGTTCCCTGCCGATGATTTTCATCCAGGGGGGGCATTTAAACCGCGTTTTACCGATAGTGTAAGCCTGTGACAACAGCTCCGTCATACCGTACTCCGAACGTATTGGCGTTACGTCGAAGGCTTTTGACAGCTGGTCGTGTAAATCGTCACGTGTAAGTTCGCGGCGGCGGCCTTTCATCCCGCCAGTCTCGAAGATCAGGACATTTAATGGTCCGGGTTGTTTCTCTGAAAGATCCAGTAACGCGAAGGAGACTCCCCATAAGATTGTTTTCGAACTTGAATGTGGAGAATTCCGAATATCCGCCAACAGTTTGTCGATGTCGCTGAGATAAAAGCCCGATGCCGCAGACGTGCTGATTTTGATAAAGTGATCCATCATGGCAATCAGTGAAGATCCCTGGCGCTCCAGGTATGCAGGCAACAGCGCCATAAATTGAAAATCCTTCACCGGACCAAAAAAATATTCGAAGCATCGCTCAGCGTTTCTCAGATAGAAGCTTAAATCAGGTAAATAGTGGCGGCTTGTTAAGTCCGAAGTAGTGCCGCTGCTCGTAAATACAGTCTCAGGTTCCCACTCACCCGTTTTGATGGTCTGAGATTTGAAAAATGAAATCGGTAAGAACGGTATCTGGTTAATCGAATGTATGCTTGAAATGTCTACCCCAAGATGGCGGATGAAAGCGGCGTATGTCGGGTTGTTTTTTGCCTGGAAACGGAAGACGGTTAATGCAATTTCCGTGAATGAATCGCCGTTTACTGTATATATTTGTGATGCAAAACTATTAAAAGTCACCAGGCGTTAGTTAACTTAAGGTATCCAAAGGTACAAGCAATTCAAAGGTACAGATGAAAGCAATAAAAGGCCTCTTGTTGTTCGGGATTTCAACATTGATCACGGGCTGTTTTGATCCGCCTGACTTTTCAGTGGTGCCGGTAATAGATTTCGTAAAGATCAGATTTACTGAAGGAACTCCTGCCTTCCCCAATGATTCGCTCATTCTTACAATCTCTTTCAAAGACGGCGATGGTAATCTTGGCCTATCAGGTACGCTGGATGAGCACAAGGATGATCCATACCACGATGTTTATTACGGGTTAGCAAACGATGGAAATATTCTTGAGCTCGGCAAAGAAAAGCGATACTCGAATTTGCCGCAGTTCGTCAAAGTTCCAACGGGCGCCAAGGGAAAACTTGTTACCATTCGCACCCTGGAAGACCCGTCTTATACGGGCAAGCTACCACCCTTCATCGACGAGTACACTTCATGCCTTGATTACAAATTACAAAAGCTTTATATAAGCGAAGAGGACTCGCAGATTATTGACGCATCCTATCAGGAGATCGATACAATGTCGCTTCCTAATTTTCCAAAGGTTTATGTAGTGGAGGATATGTTCTATAAAAGGAATAATCCCAACCATAGAAACATCGAAGTTGAATTTTGGGTAAAGGGTCCGGGCAATGAGTACACGTTGTTCGATTGGGAGAAGAAATATTGCGAAGTGGCCTTTGACGCAAGGTTCCCGGTATTGTCAGATAAAACCGGACCACTGCAAGGAAATCTAACCTACGCCTTAACCACGTTGGGCATCAAGGCAAACTTTAGCATAAAAACGCTGAAGCTGCGCATACGCGTTCGCGACCGTTCATTCAATGTAAGCAACGATGTTGAGACGGGCGATTTTACGCTGGATAAGATCTGAGCTTCTAGTACAACGATGGGAACTTTGTAGGGTTCGCTTCGGCCATCATCATGTATGCCTTCTCAAAAACATCTTCTGGATTTGGTTTCGAAAAATAGTCGCCGTCAGAAGCGT
The DNA here is from genome assembly GCA_037720155.1 of Chryseolinea sp. Taxonomy (GTDB): domain Bacteria; phylum Bacteroidota; class Bacteroidia; order Cytophagales; family Cyclobacteriaceae; genus Chryseolinea. The sequence continues at coordinate 9,049 of JBBJMI010000014.1, forward strand.
ACGCTGGACGATGGTCCTTGGCTGTGATTGTTAGTGGCTTCGAATCTAAAAAAGCATAAGCATCCTGGACTTCCAGGACCTGCTGCATCATAAATGAAGTTGCCCCACCTGGGACGTCTTCATCGGCAAAGATCACGCGGCTGGTTTTTCTTAATGACTCTTTAATGGTATGGCGTATATCAAAAGGTAGCAATGTCTGTACATCGATCACCTCACAAGAAATACCTTTTTTGTCCAATGCATCCGCAGCCTCCATCACTACACGACACATCGATCCATAAGTTACTATCGTAACGTCGCTTCCCGTTCTTAAAATCTCCGGAGTACCCAGAGGCATTGTGAATTCTCCTACGTTAGAAGGTAACTTTTCTTTAAGTCTATACCCATTCAAACATTCAATGATTATACAGGGATCATCAGACTTTAGCATGGTGTTATAGAAGCCTGCAGCTTGCGTCATGTTCCGCGGCGAGATAATGAACATACCGCGCAACGAATGAATCAGCATACCGAGCTGCGAGCCAGCATGCCATACACCTTCAAGGCGGTGACCGCGGGTACGCACAATCAAAGGTGCCTTCTGTCCGCCCTTTGTCCTGTAATACAGGCACGCAAGGTCGTCTGACAATGTGGGCAGTGCATACAGCAGATAATCCAGGTATTGTATCTCGGCGATAGGCTTTAGCCCTCGCAGTGCAGCACCTATTCCCTGTCCAACAATTGTACACTCGCGAATGCCCGTATCGGTTACACGCAGCTCACCATGTTTTGCCTGGAGACCAGCGAATCCCTGATTGACGTCCCCTATTCTGCCAACGTCCTCACCAAATGCAAGTATTCGCGGATCACGCGAGAGTGCTGCATCAAAGCAAGCCTGGAGTATTTCTCTTCCATCAACCAGTAAAGGGCTTTCACCGTATTCAGCAGGTACTCTTTCAACTTTTAAAGCAGACTCGATGGAATTACTTACAACATGTGAACTGTATCTGTCAACGTTGTCCTCTGCCGCTTGTCTGATCCATGCCACCAGGTCCTGCCTTGCGGCAAATGTCTCCCCGGCCATCACACGCAGTGCCTGCTTGGCCGCCCGCATCGTTTCAAGTCGCGTAGGATTAATGGCTTTCACAAGATCTTCTCGTATGGAACGGATGTCGGCGTTATTACCACTTTGGGTCAACGCCTTTTCCAATATCACCGCCACAATGCGTTGATCTTTACGGACGTCGTCCATAAATGCTTTCCATGCGCGCTCCTTGGCCTGCTTCGCTGCAAGCTTAGCTTCTTTCTCTATCGCATCAACCTCTTCAGGTAAAATGAGCACCTCATTAATAATCCACTCGCGCATCTTGCGAATACAATCGTATTCAACCTCCCACGCCAGTCTCTCTTTTGATTTATAGCGTTCATGAGATCCGGATGTCGAGTGGCCCTGGGGTTGTGTCATTTCCTTCACGTGAAAAAGTACCGGCACGTGTTCTTCGCGGCAGATCCTTTCAGCCAGATGGTATGCGTCAATTAATCGGGCATAATCCCAACCATTTACAGTGATAATCTCAAAACCCTTCTCGGAACTTGAACGCTGCAGTCCTGCCAACGCTTTCGAAATGCTATGCTTGGTGGTATGATATTCCTGAGGTACTGAAATGCCGTAGTCGTCGTCCCATATGGACGTGAGCATCGGGACTTGCAAAACACCCGCGGCGTTGATGGCTTCAAAGAACATTCCTTCGGAGGTCGACGCATTGCCGATGGTTCCGAACGCTATCTCATCACCATTCCTGGATAGGTCAGTAAATTGATGAAGTGCAGGATTGTTGCGGAACAACTTTGATGCGTATGCCAGCCCTAACAACCGTGGCATCTGTCCTGCGGTCGGTGAGATATCGGCACTGCTGTTTTTCAGCTCGGTGAGATTCTTCAGCATTCCATGGTCGTCCAGCAACCTCGTCGCATAGTGACCGTTCATCAGTCTTCCCGCGGACGCAGGGTCTGCTACAACACTTGTGTGCGCATACAGCTGTGCGAAATATTGTTGAACGGTAAGCTCCCCGATTGCAAACATAAATGTTTGGTCACGATAGTATCCAGAGCGAAAGTCGCCTTTGCGAAATACCTTGGCCATCGCGATTTGTGCTATCTCCTTCCCATCTCCGAAGATTCCGAACTTCGCTTTGCCCATGAAGACTTCCTTCCTACCTATCAGGCTGGCCTCACGACTTTCCACAGCGAGGCGATAGTCAGAAAGAATTTCTTTGACCTTCGCCTGCGAAAACTTTATCCTTACCTCTCTAATTGCGCTCAAAATACCAGAGTTGAAGTAAACAGCCCTTTTGTTCAAAAATAGACAACTACCTGTCCATTTCCAATGGCGTGGAGGGAGCACTAATAATGACCTGAAACTTGACGGAATCAGCGTCGGGCGCTTCCGGCAGATGATGGAATTTTTGGGTGCCTTCAGGCGCAATGTTATATTAGCCGGTAAATTAAATTGATATGATCATCGGGGTACCTAAGGAAATTAAGAACAACGAGAATCGTGTTGCCTTAACACCTGCCGGCACGCAGGAATTGGTGAAGCGCGGACATACCGTCTTCATTCAGCAGGCTGCTGGTACAGGAAGTGGTTTTTCCGACGAAGAATATTCCAGGGCCGGTGGGAAGGTACTTCCAGATGCTTCGTCCATTTTCGACCGCGCGCAGATGATCATGAAGGTGAAGGAACCGGTCGAGTCAGAGTACAAACTTATCAAAAGGGACCAACTTGTTTTCACCTATTTCCATTTTGCTTCATACGAGCCGCTTACCAAGGCAATGATCGCCAGCGGCGCAATTTGTTTGGCTTATGAGACTGTTGAACGCGCTGATGGAAGCCTGCCACTTTTAATTCCCATGTCGGAAGTGGCTGGAAGAATGGCCATTCAGGAGGGCGCTAAATATCTTGAGAAACCTCTTAAAGGAAGGGGAATATTACTCGGTGGTGTTCCGGGAGTGCAGCCAGCGAAAGTTCTGATATTGGGTGGTGGTGTAGTAGGGACGAATGCTGCAAAGATTGCCGCCGGTATGGGGGCCGATGTAACCATCATGGACCTCAACCTTAACAGACTGCGTTACCTCGACGACGTGATGCCTAAGAACGTTCGCACAATTGTATCAAATGAATATACCATCCGCGAAATGATTAAGGACTCAGACCTTATCGTTGGCGGTGTACTGGTTCCCGGGGCGAAAGCACCTAAGCTTATCACCCGCGACATGCTTAAATCGATGAGGCCCGGAACGGTACTTGTTGACGTGGCGGTTGATCAAGGAGGATGTATCGAAACATGCAGACCCACAACACACGAGGACCCCACGTACATTATCGATGACGTTGTGCACTATTGTGTAGCGAATATGCCCGGAGCTGTTCCGTATACTTCAACACTTGCATTGACGAATGCAACGTTGCCCTTCGCAATCGTGCTGGCGAACCAGGGATGGAAAGAAGCAGCACAAGGCAATCTGGAGCTTCGCTGTGGTTTGAATATTGTCAAGGGAGAGGTTGTCTACAAAGCAGTGGCAGACACTTTCTCTCTCCCCTATTGCGATGTCAAGAAGTTTCTTTAATAATTCAACAAACTCTGAAATAAGTCAAAGGTTAAATGAACTTTGGAAGCGTCTCAAGTTGATGGGTGATGCCGTCGGCTTGATTAACCTCACAGCAAATGTGTGTCATTCCGTTGGTGATGACGATGTACTGCGCCTTCAATGTGTGATTGTAAACGGCTGCTTGTTCAATCGTAAGTTGCCGTAGTCGGTGTTCAGGAGCTTTACATTCAACAAGCATCCATGGATTGCCATCGCGATTGAATACAACGATATCAGAACGCTTTTTCAGGTGGTTGAATTTTAGGCCGCCTTCCACCTTAATCAACGCTTTCGGATATTCAAGTATGCTCACCAGGTAATGAATGAAATGCTGCCTAACCCACTCTTCCGGCGTGAGCACCAGATACTTCTTTCGCAGCATATCCAAAATAAAAATCTTTCCCGCTTCTTTCTTAAGCACATATTCGTAGGTGGGAAGATTCAGCAGTATCATGCCTGCAAATAAACTATTTTTTCTCCTTCATCACCTGCGTGCAAGATTTGACATTCATCTCTTGAAGATTTCTAGCTACTTTCGGGAATGAAGACAAAAGAAGAAATTGTCGAAAACTGGCTACCCCGATATACAGGTAAACCGTTGAACCAATTCGGAGAATACATCCTCCTTACAAATTTCGATCAATACGTCACGCTCTTTGCATCCTGGCACAACGTCCCTGTGAATGGCCTGGACCGCGCGATGAGAAGCGCAACCGCTGAGGGCATTACAATCATTAACTTTGGAATGGGCAGTCCGAATGCGGCAACAATCATGGACTGCCTAAGCGCAATTAAGCCAAAGGCGGCAGTATTTCTTGGGAAATGTGGTGGTCTCAAGAGAAACGTTATTGGCGACCTGGTACTTCCGATTGCTGCCATTCGCGGCGAGGGTACCTCCAACGATTATTTTCCTCCTGAGGTGCCAGCTTTACCAGCTTTTGCTTTGCAAAAAGCAATATCTACAACCATTCGTGATTATAGTCAGGACTACTGGACTGGCACCGTATACACTACGAACCGACGGGTTTGGGAATGGGATGATACCTTTAAAGCATACCTCAAACGCATCAGGGCTTTGGCTATTGACATGGAAACCGCTACGATTTTCACCACGGCATTCTCCAATAAGATACCAACGGGTGCCCTATTGCTTATTTCTGACCAACCCATGATTCCTGAAGGAGTCAAGACAGAATTGAGTGATTCGGTTGTAACCAAGACGTACGTTGAAACGCACCTGAAGATTGGCATAGATTCACTGAAGCAGCTAATCAATAAAGGCATGACTGTAAAACATCTCAGGTATTAGGTCACTTTTCGCTTTCGCCATTTTTAAGCGGTGTCGAAGTCTTGACGGGTCCCTGAAGGGCTTAGAATTATTGGTTAACAACACGGCTGCACCGACGACAAAGTATATTTCGTAATTGATCCGAACCATAGCATTATGTCGATGTATGCTTTTCTGGGGGTCATCGCCCTTCTCCTTTCAGCTACCGGTTTGTTTTCCCTGGTCTCCCTGAACATTATCAGAAGGATGAAAGAGATTGGTGTGCGCAAAATTCTGGGTGCGTCGGTTTCCAACATTTCGTGGATTTTCAATACCGAGTTTTTGATTATTTTGACCGCAGCATGCGCCCTTGGATCATGGTCAAGATACACCATGTCCAATATGATCATCGGCAGCATCTGGAAGTATTATCAAGGTGTTAACGCGTTCACATTGTAATCGCGATCGGATTGCTATTTACCATATCATTCATCGCTACAGGCTACAAAGTTTTTTCAGTAGCCACCATGAATCCTGTGAAGACACTGAAGGATGAGTAACAGCTCAATGCGTGAAAATGAGTTAGATATGCTGCATCATTCAGACTTGCGCATGATCCTTTGCCTGTGCTGCAGTCCCCAATTTCTCAGCTCTTCTAAAACTCTATCCAACGAACGGCTATAGGGAGTCATTTCGTAAAGGACGGTAACAGGTTTGGTAGAAAGAATTTTGCGCTCAACAAATTCATTTTCCTCCAGGTCCCTTAGCTCATTTGATAAAACCTTTGGCGTTATCTCCCCCAACGCACGCTGAATATCCTTGAAACGCATGGGCCCTTCCGACAACGACAGGATCAGCGGCAGTTTCCATTTTCCATTCAGTACGTATAAAGCATCCTTGACGGCCTTTACACTCGCGAGGCATGTTGCCCGGGTGTGGGTAATGTTCTGATTCGTTGTTTCCACTCTGATTTGGGCACTATCCTAAAGGAAACCGGTATCCTTTAGGATAGTACTATCTTAAAGATACCAAAGTGCGGTATGTTTGCGTATCAAACAAATAGAAACACAAAAAAATGAAAACAACTAGAATAATTTACTGGATAGCGACGAGTGCGCTGAGTATGATGATGGCCTTTTCTGCCTTTGCCTACTTTAACGAGGATGAAATTAAGCAAGCATTTTTGCACTTGGGCTTTCCAGACTTTTTCCGGATTGAACTCGCCATTGCGAAATTAATCGGCGTTGCAGTTTTGCTCCTTCCGCTCGCTGGCCGGATCAAAGAGTGGGCCTACGCTGGATTCGCAATCACATTTATTTCGGCGGTCGTCGCACACCTGGCAGGCGGCTTACCCGTTTCCACCTTACTCATGCCGGCAATTGCCATCACTTTGCTCACAGTGTCCTATGTCACGTTCCATAAATTGAAAAGTAAACACGAAAAGTCATTGACTCAATCAAAGGTTGAAAGCGTTGGCAAAGTTGAGCCGATCCCTTCGTAGATTCGGCGTGACCTAGCGAGATGGCAGATCCTCATCAGATCTTCACTTTCGATAGTCATCGAAAGTGAAGATCTGAATGAAAAAATATACCGCGCGCTACACCAATAATCCGCAATTATTGACACCAAGGTCGCCCGAAGGCTGGCCTGGTACACCTCTGACTTCGGACGGCCAATTTCAGAATGTCAACCATCCGTATTCTCCTAAATGGATGGATGTCTTTCGCTGGAAATTTAACCGGAACCCCTATCTCGAAATAAAAAAGTCGGAGGTATTTAATCCTGAGGTCTTACGCGATGAAAATTGGCTTAACGGGAACGGTGACATTATCGTCTGGCTTGGTCATAGCACATTTTACATCCGGATCAACGGTAGTCGGTTATTGACCGATCCTGTGTTTGGAAACATTCCCGCCGTAAAACGCATGTGCGAATTTCCGATCAATCCCAATTTGCTGAGAGACCTGGATTACATTTTAATTTCACATGATCATCGCGATCACTTCGATGAGCCAAGTCTTAAAACACTGGCGAAAAATAATCCTTCGGCGCGCTACGTCTCAGGACTAAATATGAAGCCTTTGATTCACCAGTTTACATCCTCAACCAATATTGAAGAAGCTGGATGGTATCAGCAGTATAGCCAGAGCGATAAGGGGGTCACCATAACTTTTGTTCCTTCGAGGCATTGGTCGCGCCGGGGGTTGAATGATACAAACCGACGGCTATGGGGAGGCTTTGTGATTGAGGCGAACGGTCAACGTATTTATTTCGGTGGTGATAGTGGATACGATTCTCACTACCGTGAATTGCAGAGCGTATTTAAGGATTTCACCATTGCCATTTTGGGTATTGGTGCATATGAGCCCGAATGGTTTATGAGTCCTAATCATCAGTCACCGGCGGATGCGCTTAAGGGTTTCATAGAGCTCAACGGAGATAATTTAATTCCAATGCATTATGGCACCTTCGACCTTTCGGACGAACCGATGAGTCAGCCGCTTAAAGACTTACGGGCAGCCGCTGCTGAGTTGTCATTAACAGAAAAGTTAAACATTCTGAATATTGGCCAACCGCTGATTATACGATAAGCAAACTTCGATGCATACCCTACCCAATGTCCCCAACTACGTATCCATCCTTTTCGAACTGACCGTAATAGCAACGCTTATGTTATTCTACAGCGTGCTCAGAAATGCATCGGATGCTGCAATGAAAAAGAACGCATCAGTTATTTTAGCATGCACGCTGGTTTGGCTCATCTTCCAGGCAGCATTAGCGATCACAGGAGTATACAGTTCGCATTTGGACAAGCTTCCTCCGATGTTAATTCTCCTTGGACTTTTTCCCGCAATGCTTCTGATTCTCTGGCTCTTCCTGAGCAAAAGTGGAAAGTTCTTTTTAGACAACTTATCGCTAAAGCACTATACGTACCTTAACATTGTGCGGGTACCTGTGGAGATGGTACTATACCTTTTGTATGTCTATGGGACAATTCCGCAGCTTATGACGTTCGAGAACGGCAACCTCGATATTCTTGCCGGACTGACGGCACCAGTCATTGGTTACTTTATGTTCACAAGGAAGGCAATGAATCCAAAGCTATTCATTGCCTGGCATTGCATCTGCCTCGCGCTATTATTGAATATCGTTGTACGAGCGGTCTTATCATTCCCCTTCCCAATGCAGCAGTTTGCATTTGATCAACCCAATATTGCAATCGTGCATTTTCCCTTCATCTGGTTACCGACGTTTATCGTAATGGTCGTGTTGGTGGGGCATTTGGTGGCTATAAGAAGATTCGCCCGAGTTGTCTAGAAGGTTCTATTTGTGTTCAGCCAGTCGACAAATTTGTCAAGCCAGTTGTGCGTCGTGTTGTTTGGAGTGCCCACACCGAAACCATGGCCACCTTTTGTAAAGAGGTGCATCTCAACCGGACGCTTTGCAGCGAACCACTTATTATACATTGAAATGGCATGGGTCGCGAAACCAAATTCATCATCCTGTGTGCAGGCGAGGAATAAGGGTGGTGCATCTGGCGACACCGTTGTCTGAATTGATTCCGGTATGTCGCCGTAGATAGGTACTACGAAATCAGGCCGATTTTCCGGCGAGTAATTAAACGCTGTTGCCGCGGCGACCATTCCACCTGCTGAAAATCCCATGATGCCAATCTTTTGTGGATTGATTTTATATTCTTTCGCATGTTCGCGAACGTGTGAGATCGCCTTGCGTCCGTCTGCAACAGCCAGTGGAATATACGGGAGCGCTTCCTCATCCCAGGCTTTCGGGTCTGGGGCGTTAATCATATCGTCGAAAGGGTTGTGACCCGAAATATGAACAAGCCTGTACTTTAATATAAAAACAGTGATTCCTTTTTTTGTGAGCCAGTTTGCTATGTTGGTCCCTTCATGATCGATCGCGATGAAATGAAACCCACCGCCAGGCGCAATGACGATCGCTGTTCCATTGGCCACGGAAGGATCTGCATGAAAAATGGTTAATGTAGGGTCAACTACATTGTACACCGTCATCACCTTAAGGCTATTCTTATTATTAGTTCCTTCCTTCCATGTCCAATGCTCAGAACCCGGCGCCGGTCCATCATACAGGCGAATTTCATTTTGCTGGACGTTGACCATTCCTGATAGTAATGTCATAAAGCAAATGATAATATTTTTCAAGGGTGGTGCTTTTCAATAAAGGGCTTGCCGGGGGTTAAATCAAGTCAACATGCTCTTATAGTTCCCAAGCCAAAGTTGACAACAATTCACCTGAGACGTGTCCTTTGTGTGTAATGGATTTTCTTTAATGATCAATCACACTTTCCTAATGGCCATGCCGATAACGCAACCATTTATCAACCCACGCCCTTGAAACTTACCAGGTACGATACGTCGACTATTGGCATTGCGTTCTTAATGAATGTTTACCGGACTTTTATCACCTTCAGTCTTCTCACATCGTGGCCATTAATCACCTGGAGCACATATACGCCATCTTTGAAGTTTGATGTTTCGAGTTCCACGGATTCCTTCATTCCTTTTTCCACATTTTTATCGAATGCCGACCAAATTTTTTGCCCACGGACATCGTACATCGAAACCTTCGCGGGACCCGATTCAGTTGTGGTATAAGCTATTGTTGCCACATGTGAAAATGGATTGGGATAGAATGCCAAATCATGGTTGACCTCAGATTCTTCACGATCAGGCAGCATATCACCCTCTGATAAAGTCGTCACGGAGGTTAAACGTTGCCCAGCTGCTCCTTGTCCCGCATTCCAGATCTCGACGCCCGAGAAGTTTGCATCAATGGCAGTACTACTTACATTGATGTTTCCATCATTGATGGTGGCCGTGAATGGACCCAGTTTTCGCCAGGTTCCTGCACCGCCGCTGTTGTAATTGCTTTGCACCACATTTCCTTCAAGCAGGATTGAATAGGTGACCGGAAAATTATCTTCCCATACGTACACCCACACTTGGTAAGTGCCTGCGGGGACCGCGCTGATCGTTACATTTGGTTGATACCAGATGGAGGATCGAATCATGGAGGCACGATTGGCATCTGTGCCAGGGACGAGCGTATTGTTTTGGTCCGCAAAAGCAGCGCCCGTCATGGAGAAATTCGGAGCACCAGCACTAGCCTGCCAGTTATTACCGTCGATGGAAAGCGCGGTGCCGTTCAAATTAATGGCACGGTAAAATGTCGCGGTTGCTATTCCGCCACTCACGCTCAGCGCGAACACATCGTTGGCCGTTCCTGTTGCCTCGGAGGCGGTAACCCGGATATTGACGGTGCCACCATTGGAACTGCCTGGTGTGCCGCTAAACGTCCGTGTTGCCGCATTGAAAGTCAGCCAACTTGGAAGGGCGGCACCATTTTCAAGACTGGCGGAATAACTTAGTGCATTGCCGGGTTGAGACGGCATAAAGGTATTGGCAAGGAAGGTGTAGGTAAAAGGAGTATTGACAGTGGCGTTTTGGTCAACCAACGGTGTGGCTAGTGTGGGCAAGCTCACTGGTTGTCCAGTCCTCCATATTTCCACACCGGAGAAGTTTGCATCAATGCCCGTACTACTTACATTGATGTTTCCATCATTGATGGTGGCCGTGAATGGACCCAGTTTTCGCCAGGTTCCTGCACCGCCGCTGTTGTAATTGCTTTGCACCACATTTCCTTCAAGCAGGATTGAATAGGTGACCGGAAAATTATCTTCCCATACGTACACCCACACTTGGTAAGTGCCTGCGGGGACCGCGCTGATCGTTACATTTGGTTGATACCAGATGGAGGATCGAATCATGGAGGCACGATTGGCATCTGTGCCAGGGACGAGCGTATTGTTTTGGTCCGCAAAAGCAGCGCCCGTCATGGAGAAATTCGGAGCACCAGCACTAGCCTGCCAGTTATTACCGTCGATGGAAAGCGCGGTGCCGTTCAAATTAATGGCACGGTAAAATGTCGCGGTTGCTATTCCGCCACTCACGCTCAGCGCGAACACATCGTTGGCCGTTCCTGTTGCCTCGGAGGCGGTAACCCGGATATTGACGGTGCCACCATTGGAACTGCCTGGTGTGCCGCTAAACGTCCGTGTTGCCGCATTGAAAGTCAGCCAACTTGGAAGGGCGGCACCATTTTCAAGACTGGCGGAATAACTTAGTGCATTGCCGGGTTGAGACGGCATAAAGGTATTGGCAAGGAAGGTGTAGGTAAAAGGAGTATTGACAGTGGCGTTTTGGTCAACCAACGGTGTGGCTAGTGTGGGCAAGCTCACTGGTTGTCCAGTCCTCCATATTTCCACACCGGAGAAGTTTGCATCAATGCCCGTACTACTTACATTGATGTTTCCATCATTGATGGTGGCCGTGAATGGACCCAGTTTTCGCCAGGTTCCTGCACCGCCGCTGTTGTAATTGCTTTGCACCACATTTCCTTCAAGCAGGATTGAATAGGTGACCGGAAAATTATCTTCCCATACGTACACCCACACTTGGTAAGTGCCTGCGGGGACCGCGCTGATCGTTACATTTGGTTGATACCAGATGGAGGATCGAATCATGGAGGCACGATTGGCATCTGTGCCAGGGACGAGCGTATTGTTTTGGTCCGCAAAAGCAGCGCCCGTCATGGAGAAATTCGGAGCACCAGCACTAGCCTGCCAGTTATTACCGTCGATGGAAAGCGCAGGACCATTGATATTGATGGCACGGTAGAAACTATTCTCCACACGTGTGAAGTTGGCCGTATAGGTCGCGTCTTCTACGGGCGTATTAATATTATGGGTTTGTTGGCCGCCGTGAGTCCATGAGGTAAATTCATACGTCTCACTATTTAATGTCTGCGGAGAGATAACACCCAGTGCACGTGTGACTCCCTCGACGCTCACAACAGTGGAAGGCGTATTCATGGGTTGCCCATCCAAAGTTATCTGAAGTCCTGCGGGAACGGTATTAAACTGCAGGGTTGATTTTAATGGGAAAACATCTACGGAATCCTTCCCTTTGAAACCATGCGAGTCAGTGACGGTAAGTATAATTCGATACCAGACATTGTCGGAAGTTTCTCCCACTTGGGGGATGGTAAATGAGCCGGCCGATATACCATTTGTGGGCGGTTCATCATGATCATGCGTATTATGATGAAAGTTTATCTGCCAGCTCATAGACTGGGGTGGTAAGACACCATCCTCCGCATCTGTTCCCTGACCAGAAAAATCAATCGTAGCGCCTGCAACGTAAGTATTGTCACTGGTGGGTGTCAGGATTTCAGCCCTCGGCAACTCATTCGTAATGACCGTAAGTGTTGCCACGTTGCTGGTCACATTGCCGGCGGTATTAGAAACGAGCACTCTGTATTCTCCCGAATCTTCTTTTATGGCCTGGGAAATGCTAAACGTGGCACCTGTCGCCGAAGGAAGCTCAATGCCGTTCTTTAGCCATTGATAGGAAAGGGGTGGCGTGCCCAAAGCGCTCACCGTCAATGTTGCAGGTTGACCGGTAGCGACCGTCGCACTTACGGGATGGTTGGTTATAGTGGGAGGTAATCCAAAATTGTATACGATCTTATACAACGATTCATGATGTCTGGCGCTGAAATAAAGGTAACCGTCCAGCCCCATCATCAAGCCGAGGCTGTTAAGGGTTACCGAAGTGGCGAATGGAGAACGTACTGCAACCGGGCCGGAAAGATCCAGTATGTTGAACCAGTCGTTGCAATTATCCTGAAACAGATACTTTCCGCGATATTCTGGCGGGTAATTTGGATTGGACTGGCTAATAAACGCGCCGCCCACAATCGCGCAACCTACCCCGTCTCCAGCGCCGTGCCCGTACGCGTATACAGGGTTAGTAAGGTTCGGGAAGTCCGATTGGTTAAAGTAGCCTTCCGTCGTCGGCCAACCAAAATTTCGCCCGCCCACAGTAGCATCGTTAATCTCCTCCCACGCACCCTGGCCCACATCATTTACGAAGATTTTTCCTGTTTCCTGGTCTATGGCGAAAGTAAATGGATTGCGAAAGCCATAAGCCCAGATCCTTCGTTGCTGCTCACTTCCGGAAGTGAAAGGATTCCCGGGAGGAATCGATCCATCTTTATTAATTCTGAGCAATTTTCCATGATAAGTATTCAAGTTTTGTGAATTCGCCGTACTAGCGTTTTCACCAACTGCAACATACAGTTTTCCATCTTTTCCAAAATGCAAGGCGCCGCCGTTGTGGATAAGTGCCGAGCTCAGCGGATCCAGATTAAGGATGACGGTCTCGCTTCCAGGCGCCGCCGTGTCGTTTGTCGCGGTAAAACGGCTTATTCGATTTCGGGCTGGCGTCCCCGGGACAGTGTAATAAACGTATAAATACTTATTAATAAGGAAGTCAGGATCAACTGCAACACCTAGCAGGCCACGTTCTCCGCGACTATCCACGGCGAGCATTACAAACGGTGTGGGTAACGTAGCGTTGTTTTTTATTACGCGAACACTGCCGCTTTGTTCGACTACGAAAGCCCGGCCGTCCGGAGCAATGGCAGCGGCAACTTGCACACGAAGACCGGAGCCCACTCTGGATTGGGCAAAACCAGTAGGATAAACCTGGGCTCTCAGGACGGGAGCGCACAGTATTGCGCAGACTATAGTTGTGATGAATGCCTTGTAAAGATTGCGCATGTCAATGAAATTCTTGTATATATTAATGCCAAGCACGAGTGATCAAATCCCGCGAAATCTTACGAAGGCTATCCTGCCAACCCCCTATCATTGTCAGCCAAAATAACCTGCAATAGTACTTTGCTGTTACTATGGAATGTTGAAAAGCTGCACTGCCGAGCCGTCCCGCCGCCGAGAACATTTATTGCATGCAACGTGCAGACATTTAATTCTCTTACCGGAACGTTAAGCGGCAGCCACGAAGGTACATCATTTCGTCTTTGTGAACAAGTCGTTTTAAAACCCCCAACGAAGCCTTAGCGCATTGAATTGGGTTGTTGAAAGCTCATGGGGCTTTCGGAAAAAAAGCTTTTTACCTCTTTGTAACGCTCTTCGACCATGCCCTCAAAAGGAGTGCATTCTCCTTTTGCAAAATGATCCGATTGTCTTGCGCTACTGGTGACCAATTGTTAATCTTTTCGAAGTCACGACCGTAGGACACAAGGGCTCTAAGGAGCCAAATTTCATTATCATCCCCCGGCTCAGTGAGGTGATCTTCAACTGATTCAATTACGGACTCCTTTTAAAAACTTTTGCCTTTCTTACTATTGCATGAGCTGCAAAGCAATCTGATGTTATTCTCATCTGACGAGCCACCTTTAGACCAAGGTATGATGTGGTCAAATTTTATGTCTTCGTCTTTTACTGGCTTACTACAAACACGACAGAACTGATTTTTCTTTTGAGAACCCGGAACTGCATAGGTCTTGGAGTGTTTCTCGAACATTTCTAATTTTTAGTCTCCGTGAATGGTTCAGCCATAGTGAACACCGGGCAATCGTGGCCAAAAATCCTGCAACTCTTGTCTTCAGAAACCTTTTCTAAGGGAAAATCCTCAACCAAAGGTGTCCCGAAGGCTGGCCTGGTACACTGATGGATCCGGACGGCCAATTTCAGAACGTAAATCAACCGTTATTCCCAAATGGACGGATGTCTTTCGCTGGAAATTCAATCGGAATTCCAATCTCGAAATCAAACGGTCAAAGGCTTTTAATCCTGAGGTTGTTCGCGATAAAAATTGGCTTAACGGGAACGGTGACATTATCGTTTGGCTTGGTCACAGCACATTTTACCTCCATACTTTTCGAACTGACCGTAATAGCGACGCTAATGTTCTTTTTTAGCGTGCTCAGAAATGAATCGGATCCTGCAATGAAAAAGAACGCACCTATTATTATAGCATAGACATCTGTTCATTTGCGTGGCATTGCATCTGCCTCGCGCTGTTGTTGAATATCGTCGTAAGAGAAGTCTTATCATTTCCCTTTCCGATCAACAGCTGGCGTTTGCTCAACCCAATATTGCTATCGTGCACTTTCCCTTCATCTGGTTACCGACGTTTATCGTAATGGTAGTATTGGTGGGACATTTGGCGGCAATACGAAGGTTCGTCCGAATTTTCTAGAACGGCCCTATTTAGTGTTCAGCCAGGCGACAAATTTATCAAGCCAGTTGTGCGTCGTGTTGTTCGGACTGCCTAAACCGAATCCGTGGCCACCTTTTGTAAAGAGGTGTATTTCAACCGGACGTTTTGCAGCGTACCACTTATTATACATTGAAATGGCATGCGTTGCGAAACCAAATTCATCATCCTGTGTGCAGGCGAGGAATAACGGCGGTGCATCTGGCGACACCGTTGTCTGAATTAATTCCGTATGTCTCCAAAAATAGGTGCCACGAAATCAGGTCGATTCGTCGGCGAGTAATTAAACGCCGTTGCAGCGGCGACCATTCCACCCGCTGAAAATCCCATGATGCCAATCTTTTGTGGATTGATCTTATATTGCTTCGCATTTTCGCGAATGTGCGTTATTGCTTTGCCACCGTCCGCAACTAAATGACTCGGACGATGCAGTGCCAATTGACCAGGTCGTAGTCGGCCCGAACAATGCTTTCGCCGTCCCACCCGGAATTTTCAAGGTGACTAACATGCTGACAACACAAAGTGTCGTTGACCTCAGAACTCACAGCAATGCAAACTCGTAAAAATGCGGATATTCGCAAATACAGGTTGAGAAGCCTGATGCTGCTATGCGAAGGGCAGAATAGGGCGAGGAGAACGAGCAATAAAGGGAGTGGTTCTAAGTTGTTCGCTAAGGAGAATTTTTAATTATTTACGGAAGTAGGGCGTACAACAGTCTATTTTATTTCAGTCCCGTAGGATAGCACACTTCTGATTAATAAAAAAAAGCAACCTGATACTCTGTCATGGACAGTATTCATCAGGGGATTACTGAAAATGCCAATGACAACAAGTCAACAATATTTGAAGGTATCAAAGCCATCACAATTGTTAGTACCAATTCGCCGCTTTTTTGCAAAGCACGGACATATCCATGTACCGAACCTTCCTGAGTATGAATTTTTGTTTGATCTCTGTAACCGACTGCGGAGATCCAAATCCCAGCAACCAAACGTGGTCATCAATGAGCTTGATGACATGGGCTTTCTCTGGGATCTTAATTTATCCAACGAACTTAGATGGTATTATCATTATGAAAAGTTAAAGGCGTTTCATTCACAGTTTGGCCATACACGTGTTCCTGCGAGAGCCGACGAGTACAAAATGCTTGGCGTTTGGGTACTTCGTCAACGGAAAAATGAAAAAGTGTTGCCTGCAAATAGTAAGAAGCTATTGAACTCCATTGGTTTCGAATGGGCCGCCGATATAATTAAAGCAAAGGATGAGGCATGGAAATCAATGTTTAAGAGATTAAAAGTATTTCACAAACGGTATGGGCACTCCAACGTATCAGATGGTTATAAAGAAGACGAAAAGCTTGGGCGATGGGTGAGTACGGTCCGAAGTCGTGAAAAACACCTTGAACCGTGGAAAAAGAAATCGTTGAAAACGCTAAAATTTAGTTTCCATGAAGACATAAAAAAACGAAAAGAAGCCAGCCGTAAATTGCTCTTTAGCAAGCTGAAGAAGTTTTATGAAAAGCATGGACACGTCAATGTACCTGAAGGATACACCGATTTAAAGCTTGCCATTGCTGTTGGCTACCTTCGCCAATATCCGGACCGTATCACATCATCAGAAAAAAAGCAATTAAAATCGTGGAATTTTCTTTTATCCACCGAGATAAAAGCGAAATGGGAGCAGTTGTGGCTACGAAATTTTAAGAAACTTGAAAGATTCAAAATCAAGTACGGCCATTGTAGAGTGTCCTCGTCGTTTAATGATCAACAATTGGCGAGATGGGTAGCGTCACAGCGCGTTGATAAAAAATCAGGTAAACTTCCATTAGATCGGGAAAGAAAGCTACGTTCAGTTGGTTTTGCATTTTATGATGACATTGCTGCACTACAGGAAAGCAATTGGAAAGATCAGTACAAAAAATTACTTCGGTTTAAAAAATTGAATGGTTCAACATCTGTTCCGGAAAGTTATACGGATAAAAAACTGGTGTATTGGGTTGGGCATCAACGAAGAACAAAGGATAGGATGGGAGTTGAAAGAAGAAGATTGTTGAATAGGCTGAAATTTGTTTGGAAGGTGAAGGATAGTTCAAGCTAGTGTTATGTTAATCATTAATTGACGGATACAATCTTTTCAATTTTATTCTTGCATCCTTGGTAGTAAACTGCCAGTTGATCTTGCTTTTTTTATTATTTCGGTTTTTCACCCAAGCCTTAACCTCTTCTTTAATTTTCTTTATTGTAGAAATATGCCGGTTCAAACACTGTCCGTTTAATACATGCAATTCGATCTCGGCCATGTTGAGCCAGCTTCCGTGTTTGGGAGTGTAAATGAATTCAAACCTATCCCATAATCTTTTAGCTTCCTTCGGTTCAAATGTCTCATAAAAAGAAGATGCATTGTGTGTATTAAAATTATCCATCACTAACGTTATTTTTTTAGCGTGCGGATATTTCCTGTCAGCAATTCGTTTCATGAACCTCGCCCAATCGTGCTTAGTCTTGAACTCGGTAACTTCGACAAACCGTCTTCCTTTCAACGGTTCATTCGCCATAAAAATATTAACCACTCCTTTTCGGACATATTCATAGTCTATTCTTGTCTGTCGTCCTGATTTCATTGGAATGGATGGTCGAGGCTCCTCTATTAATTGTTTGGGGGACTCATCCATGCAAATCACAGGATTTTCCTCTGCATATGACCTTTTGTAAACATCTAGTACACGTTCCATATTGGCCACAAACTCGCCCGTCTTTTCCGGTGCAATTACCCAGCCTTTTACTTTCCAAGGCTTAAGTTCGTTTTTTTTAAAACACTTCTCACAGTTACGTGAGAAATGCTCTCCACATACTTTAGCTCCACCATCTTGTCAGCCAAAAGACGCAATGACCACTTGGCGTATCCCTGGGGAGGATCACTACAGCACAAGGTCACCAACTTGGCCTCAACATCTCCATCCAATTTTCTATCGTACACCCTACTGGTGGGCCGCCTTTCCAATACTGCTTCTAATCCATCCTCCACAAACCGCTTCTTGATTCTATCTATTGTTCGCATTCCAACTTTAAGAATCTTACTTATTTGCTCGTTGGTCACCTTACTGGAATACTTTCCTTCGTCACAATTTAAAAGAACATATGCAACTCGGAACGTTTGCGAGGTATGAGAACCCTTATTGATGATGATGTTAAGATCTTCTACTTCTCCTTTGGTCAATTTGATTGTATAGTGTATCATTAGTAAGTCGTTTTACAAAGATACAAATTTTACTAATGCGTCATAATATAGTTAACTTAACACTAGGGTGAATGATACAAGCCTCCCAAGATGAGGGTATCTTAGCTTGAGCGAAAAATATTATCTTAAAAAATTTAGGAGAAAAAATAAAGTTGAGGCATTTCGTTTTGTTTCGAAAAAAAATCGCGACGTTTGATTACACACAGTTAGGTAATAGGATGTGAAACAGAGTGTGTAAAACCCCGTTTAGTTCATTTCATTTTCATTTTCTAATAAAAAAGACTTTTAGTCAACGGATAATATTTTGCCCGATCCGCAGCGGAAAACTGTAATAACAGACACCCCCGTTGTTCGTTGGATAGTGCTATCTGAATGGGTAATCGTGTTTAATATATTATCTCAAATTTAAGATAACTGGTAATCCTATGGAATCTCGTTACGCGGGAGCTTTACTCCTGTTGCTTGTCTGGTCAACAGGTTCTCTAAATTGTTTCTCTCAGGCCAAGCTCGGCAAAGAGCCGATATTTGCTTCACCAAACGCAGCTGCGTTAGCAAAATATGCGGATATTCCCATTAGTTATCATACCGGTGTTCCGGAGATATCGGTTCCGATCTATACAATTC
>JBBJMI010000006.1:0-422762 GCA_037720155.1 Chryseolinea sp.
TAATAATTAAGAACATTCCATTTGATTTGCATTTTTTGTTGTACGAATCATGCAGGTTTAAAATATTTGAAATTATTTTTTTACTAAAGAAATTAATTTCTTACATCGTTATACGACCAAATTAAAGTATTCAGATTCAAATAAAAAAATATTTTTTCCCATTTAGGGCCTGCCAAAAGGCTTTGGTACAGCCTAACAGTTGTGAGACACTTTAGTTTGAATTCGATTTTATGCAACATTTGTTATATACCCTACAGCTATACATTCTTATCACAGATGTATAGGTGTCCCGAACCGGATTTGAGCGGATTGTTGCCAATTTCGTAATCTGTTCCCGGCACAAGATTGACTCATCATAAAAAAGCTTGACAATCTTTGAAAAACTGTTAATGATTTCCAACTGAGAGGATTTAAGGCAGGCGAATGAATCCCAAAATCGTATAGTACTATAGTACTAGAACGCCTAGTACTATTGTACTACCGCTATGGTACAATAGTACTACTCCGAAGAAACAATAAACCCATGATTACCATGAACAAATACAGTGGATTTGAAAGTGAAATAGAATCTTTAAAAGAAAGGCTCGATAAAGCCTTAACTGAATATGAATTCCTCAAGCGATGGAAGGAGCAACACCAAATTGTAGCGATAAAGTGGAATGCCATTGAAGATTTCATGCGCACGGACCCCAGGTTAAAGCCAGGACAGGTTATATCGGCGTATGTGCTGGAGCTTTTAAGGCATGAGCGAATGAGGGCTGGAGTGTAAATGGACCAAAAAAAAAGGCCGTCCTTAAGACAGCCTTTTCTCCAACACAGTAACTTCTTTCTAACCAAAAAACAGCCTCTTCATGAAGCGGGTGTGATAGAAAGGAATAAAGAATTTCCATGCATCCTTTTCTTCAATCGCCCCCAATCTCAAAAGGCGGAAAATATTCACGATAGGCCGGTAGACAGCCGCATACAAGAATACTCCCATAGTGAACAAGACCGGTCCAATTAATGGTACTAGCATGACTAATACCACCAGCGGAACAGCGACCAAAAGCCAAAACACAATTCTGTTTAACCATTTGTCGTCCATATTTTGCTGAATTTTGATTCCAAAGATAATGTTTTTTA
The DNA here is from genome assembly GCA_037720155.1 of Chryseolinea sp. Taxonomy (GTDB): domain Bacteria; phylum Bacteroidota; class Bacteroidia; order Cytophagales; family Cyclobacteriaceae; genus Chryseolinea. The sequence goes on from JBBJMI010000006.1 coordinate 1,123, forward strand.
GCTAAATGCATGACCATAGTAAGCAAGTGCCTAGCACACCGACCGCCATCTCAGGAGCAAATGCCGTCGTAATTGTAAAAAGAATTGAAAGTGAGCCATGGTTGGCGTAGAGGTCCGCAAAGCAATCCATCGTAGCGTCCCCACAATCTCTGCCTGTTGGTCCAGTATTCCACCTTGGGGAAGTGGCCATAACCCCTCGGTTGTTTCTTATTGCCCAACTCAGGCCATGCTGGAAGTTATCCATTGGTAGCATGTTCGTCAAAAACACAAGAGTTTCGCTTCTTTTCGACCAGGTTGACTTTATAAAATTTTTGAACACGCCATCTTTTGTGTAGAACATAACGATGCCCTCTTTGTTTGTGGCTGTATTACCCACCAGTTTCCAAGCGACATAATGTGTCCAATTCGCTCCATTCAAATTTACTCGAATTGCGTTCTGGTAGTCATAACCGGCTGGAAAAACGGGACCAGGTGGTAACGCGATACCGTTCTTCTGAGGACGGGACTTTTCAGCGCCCTCCACCCTGGACAGCATTTCATCTTTAAACGGTCCATCCTCAAGCACCGACATGGTGCCACCCAAATCTTGCTTTGCCGCAGGGGGGGCAACATCGTCTTGGCAGGAGAATGCGACCAACAACAGCATTAACGCTGAATAGAACTTGAATTTACTTAACGGGTTTGTTTTCATAACGTATGGTAGTTTATGTTTATTTTCTCAAACAAACGGTATTAAAAACCTTCATGTATTGCAATTTCGCCTGAATAGGTACTATTCAGGAAAACCGTACTCATTAAAGGAAAAGGTACATTGCGTAGTAGAATTGTACTAGGTTTTTGCCTTCAAAACCGGTTTCCAGGGGGTCCGTGATGTGGATAGAAGCCTCGAATAATGACATTTATTCGTTTTACTTACATCGTATGAAAAATGAAATGACCTTCAACTTCTTATTCAATCGCTTGGCAATGTCAATCCATGTGACCGGCGCCAGGTGACTTACCGTCCCAAAAAACAATAACAGCATCCGCTTTTTCAGCCATCGCCTCATTACGGATGTATCCCGCTTTCTTCCCGTAAGTAGTCCAGTCGGCAGGCATCACGATGACTTCCAGGCTATGTTCCGCTGCATACCTTTCTCCCAACCTGTCAGCACCTTGCGCCTCCTGCGTTCACGCAATGAATCCCCGGTGTAGGCGTACTCAGCCAGGATCTGGTAAAAAGGGGGCGGGGGTGCGCGGTTTCGGGGAACCAAAAACTTTACCCCCCTCCCCCCCTCCAAATCGCTCAGGAGCAACCTTTCTTTTCCTATTACATTAGAACGCACTCGGCGAACCTGGATCGGAAGCTGCATGATTCGTACAACAAATCATGCAACATAATATAGAAGTCTATGGCAAAGAAAACTCAAAAGAAGGTTGTATTGCAGAAAGCCGCTCAAACGACCACCACACAGTATGTACATCCAAGTCCGCCCCAACGCATTCCAAGAGATTCCCCGACTACGCCTACTTTTCGCCATAAAGCAGTATTATCCCACACTGCACTGTTGTTGATGATGGGGACGATATCGATCGCCAGACCATATTGATGTTTCGATTTGCCAGCGCCAGAGCTCGTATACTGCTTTCCCATAGTTTTGTACTCGTGTTGTTTCGCAGGGGTCCTGTAAGTCTCTACGATGGCCAGCTCAATACCTTTCTTTTTGCACGCGTCAATCAGTGCGACAATCCTATCTCTGAATATCGGGTGGAGCGCCTTGAGATCGGTGATCATGGGAAGCGCGCCACGGTCTTTACCGAAGGCATAGTTTTCAACATAATTCCAGCTTTTCCAACCAGACACTGTATCCATTGAGAAATCATCGTCTGAGGAAAAAGTAAAATTGTCAGGTGCCAATTCAACGGAAAATTGTTCAACCACCGGGGCTGTTTCAGCATGTTCCCTGCAGTCGTAGGGTGAAAACAGCGAGACTTGCCCCATAGCCATGGTACAGGAGAGCACGAACACCGCCGAAAGGCGCACTTTCAATTTAAGCAACATCTATTCGAATTTAAGACATTAAATATAAGCAATTATGGGCTATGAATTATGAATTATGAGTTCGATCTTCCGCAGCCTATACCTACTGCCCATAACCTTTCATGGTGATTACTAAACGCCTTCAGGAGCTACGTAAAGCCTTTTCGTCCACTTTTTGGATTGCTAATACACTGGAGCTCTTTGAACGCCTGGCCTTCTATGGCGCGAAGGCCGTTTTGACAAAATACCTTGCCGAGAAAGTCGGATTAGTCGAGGAAGCCGGAACGCTGGCCGGTTTGTTTTCCGGGCTTATTTTCTTGTTGCCTATTGTGGCTGGCGTCCTCGTCGATAAATATGGATTCAGGCGAACCCTCCTCAGCTGCTTTGCGATATTTTCCATCGGCTACTTTCTCATCGGCCTGGCAGGTGTGGAATTTGGTGAAACCATTGTTGCCACCATTGGCAAAAAGCCCTACATCATCATCGTTCTGCTACTGACTGCAATTGGCGGATCCCTGATCAAACCCTGCATTGTCGGCACCGTAGCGATGACGTCGCGGCCGGAATTTAAAAGTCTTGCATTCTCGATCTATTACACCCTGGCAAACCTGGGCGGTGCGATCGGTCCGTTGGTAGCCTTGCAGGTAAGGGAAGGTCTGGGGATCGAATACGTTCTTTTTATGTCATCCTTCACCACGGCACTCTTGTTTTTTGGAACGCTCGTTTTTTTCAAGGAACCAGAGGTAATTGAAGAGACCGAGAAAAGGACCTTTCGAAAGGTCTTTCAGGACATGCTATTGGTATTCAGTAATCTTAAATTCATTGCGTTTCTGATTATCTTCTCAGGGTTCTGGCTGATGTTCTGGCAGATATATTATCTCTTGCCTTTTTATGCAACAGATGTCTTAGACTTCCAAAGGTTTGAGCTCCTTGAAACGGTGGATGCCTTTGCCATTATCCTATTAACAGTTCCGATGGCGGCCCTGGTTCGAAAATGGAAACCGATTACAGCCATGACGTTTGGCTTTATGCTGTCAAGCTTCTGCTGGCTGATCATAGGAATGTTTGGAACCGTTACGGCCGCAGTAATAGGCATTACGATCTTTGCACTTGGCGAAGCCATACAGGCACCCAGATTTTATGAGTATGTCAGTAACCTCGCGCCAAAAAATCAGGTCGGAACTTTTATGGGATTTTCATTCCTCCCTGTAGCCCTGGGCTCATTTGGTGCCGGACCAGTTGCCGATTGGCTGAGGGCCAATTACCTTCATACAAACCCGTCGCTGATGTGGTTCATTGTTGGCGGCATCGGGATAGCCTCCACGCTGGGTATGTTGCTTTATAATGCATTCATAAGCAGGGGGGCACTGCGCAACACAAAATAATAAGATTGGACATGGAAGAAACAAAAGAATTCAAACCGTACGTCGCTTCCGATGATCGCGTCGCAGAGTTTACAGCCAAGTCAATTATACTCGGTTCCTTGTTTGGTGTCCTGTTCGGAGCATCGACAGTTTATCTGGCATTAAAAGCGGGGCTGACAGTCACTGCCTCAATTCCGATTGCTGTGATAGCAATTACACTGGGAAGAAAATTCCTGAAGACTACTATTCTTGAAAACAACATCATTCAGACTACCGGGTCGGCCGGTGAGTCCATTGCAGCAGGTGTGGTGTTTACGCTGCCGGGTTTCTTATTCTTGTCGCCTGGTGAAGACGGTGTAAGCATCGGCGAGTCCTACTTCGATTATTTGACGATCCTTATACTCGCGGCCTTTGGGGGAATGCTTGGAACACTGATGATGATACCATTGCGCCGTTCCCTGATTGTAAAGGAGCACGGCATTCTTCCATTTCCGGAAGGAACTGCTTGCGCATCCGTGCTCAAAGCAGGGGAGAAGGGTGGAATTTTTGCAAAGACAGCATTTGTCGGGATGGGTGTCGCATTTGCTTATGCCATGCTTCAAAAGGTGTTTCACATCATCGCAGAGATCCCCGCCGTTGCTACGTCGCATTTAAATAAATACTGGCCGGCGGCCGCTACCCGCGGTGAAATCACTCCGGAATATTTGGGTGTTGGATACGTAATCGGTCCGCACATATCCGGTGTGCTCGTCGCCGGATCGGTGTTGGCGTGGTGGGCATTGACTCCGCTAATAACGACCCTGGTGCCCGCCGATACAATAGCATTGCAGCTGGTTAAACTTGGTTATCTCGCAGATCTTGCGGCAACGGGAGGCCCCGGCGCATGGGATCCTCAGACTCACACATTCGGAAGCTACGCCGATGCGATCTATCGGGCATACATCAGACAGATCGGTGCGGGAGCAGTCGCCGCAGGCGGGCTCATTACCCTCATCAAGACCATTCCAACGATTGTATCTTCCTTCCGCGAAAGTATAGCATCAATGAGGGAGAAAAACGTTGCGAGCATTAAACGAACCGAGCAGGACCTATCCTTTAAAGTCGTGCTCTTTGGGAGCATTGCCCTCATACTGTTGGTTGCATTGTTGCCGAGCAACATCATCCCAGGTAATAATATATTTCAAAAGCTTCTCATCGGGTTGTTGATCGTAGTGTTCGGTTTCTTTTTTGTAACCGTATCCAGCCGTATTGTGGGTCTTATCGGAACAAGCAATAATCCGATCTCCGGAATGACCATTGCGACTTTGATGGGTACCTGCCTCATCTTTACCAGCGTCGGCTGGTCGGGTAAACTGTTTGAACCCCTGGCGCTGGTAGTCGGTGGAATGATCTGCATTGCTGCTTCCAACGCAGGAGGAACATCGCAAGACCTCAAGACGGGATATATCGTGGGTGCCACACCGAAGTACCAGCAGCTCGCACTGTTCATTGGGGCTATAGTCTCGTCAGTCGCCATCGGAATTGTCATCCATATTCTTGATACGCCGACACCAGAGATGGTAGCGCAGGGACTTAAGCACGCGATTGGAAGCGACACCTATCCAGCGCCCCAAGCTACGCTGATGGCAACGCTGGCGAAAGGGATCTTGTCATTTAACCTCGATTGGCAATTTGTAATTGTGGGTGTGTTTATCGCAGTTACGCTGGAGTTATGCGGCATCAAGGCGCTCGCTTTTGCTATTGGTTTATATCTGCCGTTAGCCACAACGCTACCGATATTCGTTGGCGGCGCGGTAAAGGGTTACGTTGACTGGAAGGCACGCAGGCGAAATCAGAAGATCGACGATGATGAGTTGGGAAGAGGAAGCTTGTTTGCAACCGGACTGATTGCAGGAGGTGCGCTCACAGGCGTTATCGTGGCAATCTTTTCAGTGTTAGCCGCCGGCGCGATGCAGGTTTTAAATATGGAACATGGTTTTGTTGGCAGACTGGGAGAGGGCGGCTATGCAATACTGGGTACCGTATTTTTTCTGGCTATGACGTTGATGCTATACCGGGAGGCGGTTAGGAAATAGGTGAGCCCGTTTCATACTTGTCAGATCCGCTCATAACTCTGGCCACATACTTAACTGAGGCCACGATCACATGAATTGTGAGAGGAAGTTAAGAGGGCTATCTTATTTCACTTCGCTGTGCTGCTCGATAATCTTCATCAACATTTCAAGTGAGCTGGTCTCGGCCTGCACCAATTTGCCGTCGGCCTGAATAATTTCATAGAGGTCCGAATAAATTCCAGTAATATCCTGTTGGCTGCCAAAATGTTTGAGCGACCGCTCGAAGAAATCGTTCAGACCGGATTTTTCGAAATTATTGTATGCGCGGATGGTGGAATATAACTTCCTTTCAAAATCAGTATCCGCAGGAAATAATTTTCCCATTTTCCTTTTTATCGTCCCCAACTCAAGTGGATCGTAATTATTATCCACCTGCGACATGTGAACATAAAGGAAGAGGATAAAGTCAGGGAGCGTTTCGTGTGTTGTCATAAGTTGGTCAGATGCGCCGCGCACGCCGAAAGCAGTTTGCGACACCGTGAAAATTACAAAAAAAAGGCTTCACTCTGGAGTGAAGCCTTTTTCGATATCAATCTACTAGCAATTACATCATGCCGCCCATTCCACCACCGCCGTGAGGCATAGCTGGAGCTGGATGATCTTCAGCAATCTCGGAAACAACCGCTTCCGTTGTCAACAACAGACCTGCGATAGAGGCTGCGTTTTCAAGGGCAAGACGAGTAACCTTCGTTGGATCGATTATACCTGCTTCAAAAAAGTTCTCGAACTTGTTGTCGCGGGCATTGTATCCGAAGTCTTTCTTACCATCGCGAACTTTGTTCACGATTACAGAACCTTCCTGACCAGCGTTCTCAGCGATAGTTCTAAGGGGAGACTCAAGAGCAAGGCGAACGATGTTCACACCTGTTGCCTGATCTTCGTTGCTCAAACCTAAGTCCTGGATGTTCTTCAGAGCATCAATAGCGCGGATGTACGCAACACCACCACCAGGAACAATACCTTCCTGAACAGCGGCACGTGTAGCATGCAAAGCATCATCTACGCGGTCTTTCTTTTCCTTCATTTCTACTTCAGTTGCAGCACCTACATAAAGTATGGCAACACCGCCTGAAAGCTTCGCAAGACGTTCTTGCAATTTTTCTTTATCGTAATCAGATGTAGTAGTTTCGATTTGCGCTTTGATCTGAGCGATACGGCCCTGAATCTCAGGCTTCTTCCCACCACCATTGACAATCGTCGTGTTATCCTTGTCGATGGTTATTTTTTCCGCACGTCCAAGCATGTCAAGCGTAGCGTTTTCAAGTTTGAAACCCTGCTCTTCAGAGATCACTTTTCCGCCTGTTAAAACTGCGATGTCTTCAAGCATGGCTTTTCTTCTGTCACCAAAACCTGGAGCCTTCACAGCAGCAACGCGTAACGCGCCACGGATTTTATTTACAACCAAAGTAGCGAGGGCTTCACCTTCAACTTCTTCGGCAATGATCACAAGCGGCTTGCCGGTTTGAGCAGATTGCTCAAGCACAGGCAGCAACTCTTTCATGCTACTAATCTTCTTGTCGTATATAAGGATATAGGGTTGATCGAGATCAACTTCCATTTTCTCTGTGTTGGTCACAAAGTAAGGAGAGAGGTAACCTCTGTCGAATTGCATTCCTTCAACAGTCTTTACTTCTGTCTCAGTTCCTTTTGCTTCTTCAACGGTGATCACACCATCTTTGCCAACTTTCTCCATTGCATCAGCGATCATTTTACCAATAGTTTCGTCGCTATTAGAAGAGATCGTTGCAACTTGTGAAATCTCACTGGAGTCCTTTAGCTTTTTAGATTGTTTCCTCAAGTGTTCAACAACAGCGTCGACAGCCTTGTCGATACCGCGTTTCAAATCCATCGGATTAGCACCTGCAGCCACATTCTTAATGCCGTGAGCATAGATAGACTGAGCTAAGACAGTTGCTGTTGTAGTTCCATCGCCTGCCGCATCGGCAGTCTTTGAAGCAACTTCCTTCACTAGCTGGGCACCCATATTTTCAATAGGATCCTTCAGCTCAATTTCCTTAGCAACGGAAACACCATCTTTTGTTACTGTTGGCGCGCCAAATTTCTTATCGAGGATCACATTACGACCCTTCGGACCTAAGGTGACCTTCACTGCATCTGCTAGTTTATCAACACCTTTCTTGATCTTGTCTCTCGCCGTGGTATCAAAGGTTATTTCTTTAGCCATAATTTTTTGTATTTGGATTGTTAAACGTTAAATGATTCCGAAAATGTCTGAGTTTCTCATGATCAGGTATTCCTTGCCGTCAATCGTGATCTCAGTGCCGGAATATTTTCCATAGAGCACGCTATCACCAACCTTTACGGTTACAGGCTTGTCCTTAAGGCCTTCGCCAACAGCGATGATTTTGCCTTTTTGGGGTTTTTCTTTTGCAGTATCTGGAATGATGATTCCTGATGCAGTCTTGGTTTCAGCTTCAGCGGGTTCAACTAATACCCGGTCCTCATTTGGTTTGAAGTTGATTTTGGCCATACATGTTCTGGTTTAAAAGGTTAACAATGGATTGATACCCCGGCTTATCACCTATTGTGCCAAGGCGAAATAATCGTTGTTTTAGGCCGGAATTGTAAAAGATGTCAGGTTTTTCCGCTCTTTAGGCCAAAGGATGACATGTAATGTTTAGGGCAAAAACGCCATGATGTCAGACATGGCAGAAGAAGGGACGGGTTAGCTCGCCGAAATGTGCTTCACGAATAAACGCTTGGCAACCGGCATGAGCGTTTCGGAAAATGGAAACTTCATTTTTGCGAGAATGAGGTATGCGGCGGGGTTAGGCAGGTCTCTAAACTTTTTAATGAGGTCGAGCTTCAGCCTTTCATAAGTATTTAAAGTGCTTTTCTCAACACGCTCAATAAACTGAGTATTCAAACTCCTCAGTTGCTCCTGGCTACCCTCGAATATGCTCATCTGGTACCTATAGATTGTCGTCTCCTTTTCTGGCGGTTGTGTAACAAAGAGATAACCTTCTTTGGCGTACAGGGGCGTTACACCGATGGGGCTAATTTCACACTGGGACTCAACATATTCATAAATAACTGAGCCCTCCTGAAGCGACTCTTTGATCTGGGGAAGAGAAAAATTTATGATGGTCTCCAGCTCGCTCATGACCGCATCGTCTTCAATCATGGCGCGGTAGGAGAGCTCGAGTTTTTTAAATTCCTCCACTGATAACTCCTTCGGAAAAGAATCGCGTATCAACGCCTTATTATCCTTTAGAGCCTGGAGGTTACGATAATGAAATACAAGGTCTGCCAGAAACGGATATAGCTCAACCTTTCCAAAGGAATTCCTGACGGTTTGTAAGTAAGCCATCAGCAGGTATTTCTTGTATTCAAAATCAATAAGACCCTGAGTTAACCAATCCTTGGACAATTTTTCCATGTGGCAGACTTTACGACACTACCAATTTAGCAATTACTTCCACACGTCGCAACTCGTGTAGGAAGAATGCTTTTGCGAGCGACAGGTTAACTTTCAGCGCCGCAGTCTGTAGGCTCCGGATTCAGCGCGCACGGCTGATTGATGCTTTTTCAGCGAGGATAGGGTCGAAGTTTGAACTGGTTTCAAAAGAAAATGGCCAGATTAACCGGCCCTTTGTATTGTCAAAACTTTCACTGCCTACTGGGCGGTGTCGGTTGGTTCGTCTGTGGAAACATCTGGGACCGTAAGATTGGGTGCGGGAGCAGCAGGCGCCTGTTCTCCAGCCCTCTCCAGAATTTCATTGGTATTCGTACGATCAGATGACACAAGATTCGTGGAAAGCGTGAGCATCATAATCGCAATAATGAATGCCCAGGTGAGCTTTTCCAAAAGATCACCAGTTTTTTTAACACCAATAATGTTACTCGCAGTTGACCCGCCGAACTGGCTGGTCAATCCGCCTCCCTTAGAATTCTGTGCGAGTACTACCAGGACAAGCAATACAGCGAAAAGGATAATCAAAGCGATAATCAATGTGTACATAACTCTCTTACTGTTTCAAGTCTTCAATTTGAGCCGCAAAGTAAGCCTTTTTTTGCGGAAACTTCCAAATCAGTTTCTTGAGTACTTCAATTGCCTTGTCACGTTTGCCTTGCTTAAGTAGAATTTCAACAAGGGTCTCGGAAACAATATTGTCTGTGAATTCTCCCGTCTTGATAGTTGCCAAGTCACCCTCCGGTGCCTGTATAAATTTATCTTTGTTGCTAATTGTTGGTTGCGTTCTGATGAACTTGTCAATCATTTGGATTTGCTCCATTTGCCTGGGGCTTTCCGGCTCGATCTGCTGCTTGCCATTTACAATTTCATCAATCATAGCTTCGGAGTGCCGCTTTCTTGACACAGCAGGTTTCGGTACATCCTCCACGCGGTGTTCGTCTTTCGCGTCTTTTCGAAGAAGCGATTTTGCGGCTTCTATGATTCGGGAACGTCTTGACTTTTGTGAACCGGATTCATCCTGAACGATAACTTCTGCCTCTGCTTCGCGCAAGGCGGCCTTTGCCCTATGAACCTGATTCGCTTCAAAAGAAACCTCGAAGTCATGCTTGAGGCGGTGGAGGGTTTCAAGGTCATCCATAACCTGATCGGCAACGCTCTGTCCTTTCAAAGGCCTTAATTCTTTGACATTTACCGCTTCTATAATATCGACTTTAGCCATGCCATCCACAGCCGGCTCCGTGATTATCTCTTCTACGGTCCTCCGAACCGTAACCACGGGCGCCTCCGATGCAGCTATGGTGGTATTGACCAACGCAATGTGATGATCACCAGACATTACCACTGGCGGTTGAACAACCACTCCTTTTGGAATATTTGTGACTATCGAGACGCCTGGTAATTCCTCAAGTGTCATCACGTTTTTGAGAACGGCCCTGTCTGACGCATAGATAGCAGCAGTCTGCAATGCATGATCAATACCATTCAGGCCATGGTCTTTCGTGAGCCGTGCCGCGAGTGCATGAAGCACCTGGCTATAGGGAAACGCTTGCTTTAGAGCAATTACGTTTAAGGCCTCATTCTCAGAGCTTTTTGAAAAATGTTTCAGGACGTCGATGAAGAGCGCTTTTTCCACAGGCAAGTTTTCTGCTGAATGGTAAAATTGCAAATTTTACTACCAATTCGCAACGGAGGCATTGAAGATGTCATTGACAATGCGCTCAAAAATCTGCCGAGTGTATTGTTCTTCGACGTCCGTGATGTTCTGCTCGTTGGGAAAATCTTTGTAAAAGGAGAATGATTTATCGGTGAAGCTCATGCTTTCGTCTAGCGTATTTACATAAGTTGCTCTTACAGTGATCGTTAATCGAGTGGAGGACGCCTGACTGATGCTGTTCTGGTCCGCGCCCGCGACGGGGGCAATGGGAGTCAATCTGAAATCGGAAACCTCCCCTTCCAGCAACAATTCTCCCCCCTCTGTAACCACCGCGAGGTTTGAATTCTGGATAAAGTAGTTCTTTAATTGGTTGGTAAAAGTCTGCCCAATGTTCGCCTGCCCAAGGTCGGTGTTGTTATAAAACTCGGTGATGGTAATCGTCTTCGCCGTCGTAGAGCTGCCAGACATTGAATAGTTGACATTCACGCCGCAGGCCGTAAGGCAAGTCATCGCCACTATTGCGGCAAATCTTTTCATATGCTTAATCCTCGAGATCATACTGCTTGATTTTGCGATAAAGTGTCCGCTCGCTAATACCAAGGTCGCGTGCAGCATACTTGCGCTTGTTGCTGTTCTTTCTCAATGCGCGAATAATAAGTTCCTTCTCTTTCTTTTCGATCGACAAAGAATCGTCTTCCGCTTCGTGCGAGATGTCGTGGATGTCGACAACAAGCTCATTACGCTGTTGCTCGCTGTGAGAAAGGTTCAACACAACGGGTGCGGAAGCCTCGCCATCCTCTTCATCATGAACGCCTTCAAACAAGCCAGGGTGGTCTTTAACGAGCTGAGAAGCTTTGTTCGGATTCGAAAAACTTTCCAAGACGAGTTTCTTCAAATCATTAAAATCCTTTTTCATATCAAACAACACCTTGTAAAGAATGTCGCGTTCCGAGAGGCTTTCTTTATCAGGTATGGAAGACCTGTAAAGCGCTGGCAAGTTATTTTCCTTCGGTATGTATTGTCTGAGCCTTTCGCCATTAATCTCTTTGTTCTCCGACGATAACACTGAAATTTGCTCCACGAGATTTTTAAGCTGACGGATGTTACCTGGAAAACGATAGGCCAGCAGCGCATCCTTCGCGTCATCTGAAAGCGAGATTGGCCTCACTTTATATTTTTCAGCAAAGTCTGAAGCGAACTTCCTAAATAAGAGCTCAATATCCTTGCCACGCTCACGAAGTGGTGGAACATAGATCGGAACAGTGCTGAGTCTGTAATACAGGTCTTCCCGGAATTTTCCATCCTCAACATTTTTCATCAGGTTGACGTTTGTCGCGGCGACAACCCGCACATCAGTCTTTTGAACTTTAGAGGATCCTACCTTGATGAATTCACCATTTTCCAACACCCTTAACAAACGCGCCTGAGTTCCCAATGGCATTTCACCGATCTCATCAAGAAAAATCGATCCTCCATTCGAGACTTCGAAATATCCTTTTCGGGCCTCGTGCGCGCCAGTAAACGATCCTTTCTCATGGCCGAAGAGCTCAGAGTCAATTGTCCCCTCTGGTATAGACCCACAATTGATTGCAATGAATTGCCCATGTTTCCGCGGGCTAAGGTGGTGGATAATTTTTGAAAACGATTCTTTACCGCTACCACTTTCACCCGTGATTAACACTGACATGTCGGTGGGGGCCACCTGCATGGCTACGCTCACCGCATTGTTTAGCAATGTTGAATTGCCAATAATGCCGAAACGCTGCTTTACACTCTGTATTTCCGGATCTGTAATTGCCATTAGTATCTTTCTTTCCCTCCTAAAATTTCTGTAAGGCTTAAGTGTGTTTTTACACGCTGCGGCCGATTAATGTACCACCAGTACACGACTCCACCAGCACATTTACATACTGGCCTTTTTTAAAGTCTCCTCTCGGAAAGACGATCACTTTGTTTGTCGTATTCCTCCCTTGTAGGAACTCGTTCGACCGTTTTGAAAAACCTTCCGCCAGCACCCGGTGAACTTTGCCCACATCCCGTAGGTTGCTTTCCAGTGAATGCGCCCTTTGTTTACGAATGATCTCTTCCAGCCTTAGCTGCTTGATTGACTCGGACACGTCGTCCACATAGCGTTTCTCTGCAAGCGTTCCAGGACGTTCTGAATAGGAAAACATGTACGCAAAGTCAAATTTCACAAGGTCCATCATCTTCAAAGTGTCTTGATGCTCCGTCTCTGTTTCACTGCAAAAGCCACTGATCATATCTGAAGAAAGGGCGCAATCACTACCTAATATCTCTTTGATTTTGAGAACCTTATTATAATACCACTCAGATGTATACCCCCGGTTCATCAACTCTAAGATCCGCGAGCTCCCACTTTGCAACGGCAAGTGTATATTCTTACAGATGTTTTCATATCTGCTCATTACGTGCAGCACCTCGTCAGTGATGTCCTTAGGATGAGAAGTGGAAAAGCGAATCCGTAAATCAGGGTGGATACTGGCAACAGATTCAAGCAGTTGATCAAATGTCACCACTTGCTGAATTCCCTTTTTCTCTATCCACGCCTTATTGTTCAATTCGTCGCTCCACTTATATGAATCGACATTTTGACCAAGCAATGTGATCTCCCGGTATCCTTTTTCAAAAAGATCACGGACTTCTTTTAAAATGGAATGTGGATCCCGGCTTCTCTCCCGGCCGCGGGTAAAGGGTACGACGCAGAACGTACACATGTTGTCGCAACCCCGCATAATGGAGACGAATGCTGTAACGCCATTTGAATTGAGTCTAACCGGACTGATATCGCCATAAGTCTCCTCCCTGGACAGAAATGTATTCACGGACCTTTCGCCTTCGTCAACTTGTTCGATCAGGCGTGGAAGATCCCGGTACGCATCGGGACCTGCCACCAGGTCAACGATCTTTTCCTCTTCGAGTAACTTTGTTTTCAATCTTTCGGCCATGCAACCCAATACGCCGACGAGAAGTGTGGGGCGGTGCTTCTTCAGGCCATTCATGTGTGTAAGCCGGTGGCGGATTGTTTGCTCTGCCTTATCCCGGATTGAGCACGTATTTAGAAATATAACGTCCGCCTGATGAATGTCTGACGTCGTATCAAACCCATTTTTCTCCAGGATCGACGCCACGATCTCACTATCCGAAAAATTCATCTGGCAGCCGTAGCTTTCAATATAAAGTTTTCGGCCATTGCCTGAGTATCGATCCTTCGTAACCGACAGGGGCTCACGCGCCCCTGTTTCCTCCCCACTGATAATCTCGATTTCGCTAATCAAATTCTGCATGTTGCCCTGTTGACAAGTCGCAAAATTAATAGATTTATTCTACATGTGACATCTTGTCAGTCATAATTAAGAAATCTGATTTGTAGTCGTAGATTTCGTAAAAAATCAAATGGCCCTGATCAAAGTAGTACGTGGGAACAGCCCGCGCTTTGGAAAGAATTGCTTCCTCGCAGAAAATGCTACGGTAGTCGGAGAGGTGTTAATGGGAGATAACTGTACTGTATGGTTTAACGCGGTCATTCGTGGCGATGTAAATTCCATCACGATAGGCAACAATACCAACATTCAGGATGGCGCCGTAATACACGGTACATACGAGCGCTCAAAGACTGTAATTGGGGATAATGTATCGATCGCGCACAACGCTGTTGTGCATGGTTGTACCATTCATAACGACGTATTGATTGGCATGGGTGCGATTGTAATGGACAACGCCGTAATTGAATCTAACTCTGTTATTGCTGCTGGTGCAGTCGTGTTATCTGGCACGCACGTCGAGGCGGGAAGTGTGTACGGCGGAATGCCCGCAAAAAAGTTAAAGCCGATTAGCGACGAACTGAAGGCAGCTATACTCCGTACCGCTGCCAACTACCCTATGTATGCGGAATGGTTCAAGGAATAGTTATTTGTTAACACGTGATCTAAATAAAGATATGAAAGCAATTACAAACAAAGGATTTGAGCCTGAAACCATTGCCGCTTACCGCGAGCGCATCGCGGCAAATGGCGGTTATTATATCCTGGATGATCAGGACGATCATAATGACGAATACGTCCATTTCTATTTCGTCGGGGACTACGAAGGGAGGGAAGTGGTTTATGATGCTGCGATGTATACTTTGAGGCTCCACCACGAAAGCGAGCTATATGAGATTGCCGAAGATCGCACTGCAAAGCACTTTCCCAACTTCAAAAAAATATCGTATGAGGACGACAAGACGTCGGAAACCGGTAAATCAGATCCGATGGCAGAAGAAATTGGACTTTACATGGCGGAGATAATCCTCGAGCTGGAGGAGGAGGATACGGTCAAAGTTAAGGAGCACGTGGATCAGGACATTGATGCAGAGTTTGGGATCAGCCTTGATATCGGGCTCAATGTTGAGGCAATCACACCTGCCATTATTACCAAATTTGTTCAGGACTTTAACGGCGATTCATTATCGCTCGATGAGACCCTTTATTCCTTTCAAATCCAGGACAGCGATGGAGAATAAGGTTAAACTAATGTTTTCTTTATTCACTATTCTGCCAAATCTTAAATTCTGTACATATTTGCGCCCCTAACCATTTTCAAGTAATGAAGAATTTGTCTCTAGTGTTGAATGCCGTGTTGGTCATCGCGGTGGCCGTCCTTTTCTATCTCCATTTTTCTGGTGGAAAGACTTCGAATAGCTCTCCCGCTGCCGCGAATCTTGGCGATAGCAAGATCGCCTATATCAATTCTGACTCTGTCCTTCAGGATTACGATTACTTCAAGATCCAGCGCGATCAGCTGGAGCAAAAAGGTAAAAAAGTTGATCAGGACTACAGGAACCGTGCTCAGGGACTACAAAATGAAATTGCGGCATATCAGCGCAATGTTTCGAGCATGACTCTCGGTCAGGTTCGCGCCACAGAGGAAGACCTAGGCAAAAAGCAACAGAATCTGCAAATGTACCAGCAGACAGTCAGTCAGCAAATGATGGGAGAACAGGAAAAGCTGACCAAGGAACTTTACGATCGCATCACGGTTTTTCTCAAGAAATATGGCGAAGAAAAAGGCCTCCAAATGGTTCTTAAGGTTGACCAGACGAGTGACGTTCTTTACGCCGGAGAGGCACTTGATATTTCCAGGGAAGTTGTAGACGGGCTTAACGCTGCTTTTCACGCGGAGAAGGTGGGGGCTGGTGCCAAAAAGGATACTGCTGCTGTTAAGAAATAACGCGACGAACACCCCCTGAAACGCTTTAAACCGGTCCAAAAGGCCGGTTTTTTATTTCTACCTTTGGTGTCTTTATGGGAAACCGTTTCCTCGGAGCACTCCGAATTCATACTCAGGAGCAAAAGCAGATCGTGCTAATGCTCTGTACCGGATTTTTCATGGGTGTGTTCATTGCAACATACCAGGTTACCGCCGACTCGCTTTTTTTAAACCGCCTTGGGAAGCATCTTGACAAAGCCTTCCTCATTGCTGGTATCCTCGGAATCATTACAACCGCCACATTTTCAACGGCACAAAACTGGATCAAATTCACGACCCTCGCCCTCGGCAGTGTAATACTTATCTTTCTTTTCACGCTCGGCCTGTATTGGCTTATTCACTACGGGACGCCTGATTATCACGATTATTACGTTTATGCACTTTATTGCATGAATGGCCCGATCGCCGCGGTGCTCCTGCTGAGTTTTTGGGGTATATTCGGAAGGTTGTTCACATTCCGGCAATCAAAACGAATCATTGGCTGGATAGACACAGGTCAGTTGATCGCCGCAATCATCGCTACGCTGATCGTTATTCCCCTCACTACAGATTTTGTGAGAGAAACGTCCAATTACCTGCTCCTCTGTGCGGTAAGCATTGCCGTCGTATCTGTGCTCCTGATAATCATTGCGAACTCATTTACCATATCGAAGAATGATCCCCGCGAAGCCAGCCTTGAAGTGCGACGTGAATCGCGACTGACGCGAATATTCGGCGATAATTTCATAGTGCTGCTTTCTGTTTTTTTATTGGTTTCGATGGTGATGTTTGTCTTTAGTCAGTACTCGTTTCAACGGCTAGTTACGGAACAATACCCGAATGAACGAGATCTTACAAACTTCAATTCTTTTTTTGTCGGTGCTGTGTACGGTATCAGTTTAATCATGCAGACCTTTGTTAACCAAAGAATCATCAGCAACTATGGTTTAAGGATTTCGCTTTTTATTCTGCCGGTTATCATGATCATATTCTCCGTAGGATCTATAACTATGGGCACTTTATTTGGTTTTGAAAAAAGTATTGCTCCCACGGGCTTCATTTATTTCTTTCTCTTTGTATCGCTCAGCAGGTTGTTTAACTGGACGCTGCGTGAATCGCTTGAAAACCCGGTATTCAAATTATTCTTTATCCCGCTCGATAGCCGCCTTCGGTTTAGCATCCAGTCGAAGGTGGAAGGCCTGGTCAACGAAAGCGCCCGCTTCATCGGCGGCCTGCTCATCTTCGGTTTGGCTTTTGTTCCGTTTTTTAACATTGTCCATATATCGTTTTTGCTCATTATCCTGGCGTGTATCTACTTCGTTGTTGTCAATAAATTATACAATGGATATCGCCAGAAGATCAAGGTAAAGCTTGAAAGTTCTGAAGCCCAGGCCGAGAAGTTGGAAAAGGGATACACCCAAATTATTCATCGACTGGAGAACATGTTGAAGATGCCATCCTCGGGCAAAGCGGTTTTCGGCTACAAGCTTCTTGAAAAAATCGACGCTGCGAAGATTCCCGCCTGGGTAAATATTCTTATGAATAATGAGAACGAAGCGGCGCGTCAATACGCGCAAGAGCGGATGAATGAATTGAAAGGCCTCTCCGTCTCAGATGAGTATGTGATTCGGATGGATCAATCAAAGATTGCAGTGGAAAAGAATTTGTTGACAAAGGCTGAAATTCAGATGATCATTGATAACGGGGGTGATATAACGAAGACAAGAATTCAACAGTTAACGAGGTCAACCAATCCAAACGATCGACACTATGCGGCCGAGCTCCTGCTTCACACGTCCCGGGATGAATGCACATCATTTCTCATGGAGTTGCTTAACGATAGCGAACCAACGGTAAGGAATACTGCCATTAAGACCTCCATAAAAAAGTATAATCAGGAGATCATACACAGCGTTATTGAAAATCTCGGTAATCCGGTTTTTGGAAACCAGGCTATGAATGCATTGGTTCAAATTGGTTCTGAAACGCTGAATGCCCTGGAAGCAAGCTTTTATCGCAGCGGACAAAGTACGCAGATGATGTTGCGCGTAGTTCAGGTGATTGGTCGGATAGGAGGGCAGAGGGCCCGCGAAATATTGTGGGGTAAGATAGACTATCCTAACAAGATCATTGTTTCACAGGTCTTACTTTCCCTTGGCGAATGCGGGTTCAAAGCTGGCATTTCACAGATCACCCGCATAAAATATGCAATCGAGTCAGACATTGCAGATATCAGCTGGAACCTCAGTGCGATCCAGGAAGTTGGCGACGAAGGATTTGCCGGCCCCATTAAAGGCGCGCTGCTTTGGGAAGTACAAAACGATATTGAGCACATCTACATGTTGCTCACGATGTTATATGACACGCATTCGATACAGCTTGTAAAAGAGAACATAGACAGCGGTACGCCCGAGGGCATCACCTACGCTATTGAGCTCCTTGATGTATTTCTCTCAGAACAGCTTAAACAGCGCGTGATACCGATTCTGGATGATCTGTCGGAAGCAGAACGCATTTACCAGCTCAACGAGCTATACCCACGGGTGAAGCTAGACGACAAACTTGTACTGAAGTTCCTGATCAATCGAGATTTCGCCCAGTCCAACCGTTGGACGAAAGCTTGTGTGCTCAATCAAATAGGCATGCTGCGCATCTCGGATTTCAAGCTGGACCTGATTGCTCAGCTTTTCAATCCGGATCGATTGATACGCGAAGTATCAGCGTGGGCGCTTCATCAACTCAGTGTGGACGAATATGATCAAAATACAAGGCGGCTGAGCGAAGGCTTAAAGAAAGAACTTGATACGCTAATTATCTTGGGAAGAAAAATGACGCGATTTCAAATAGTCCTTTTCTACCAGAAGCTTAGCTTCTTTGAAAACGTTCCAGGCTTAACACTTTCCCAACTATCTGATATCAGCGAGGAAATCAGAATGCGGGCTAAGGATTCCGTAATACTGGACGAAAAGTCTAACAACCACTTTTACGTGATCGTATCCGGTCTGGTCGACCTCTTTCAACGCGGTCAGCAAGTATCCGTCTTCAGGGCGGAGCAGTTCATTGGTGAAATGCTGGCCTCGCCGAATTTTGTCAACACCAATATCATCATTGCTCAATCCGACACGGTAATATTGAGGTTTAATAAGGATCAGTTCTACGAATTGCTTTCCGACAACGTAAGCCTCGCCGACAAGGTGCTTGAATTTATATAGCGATGACCCGTACAAAGAAATGGTTCGCCCTGATGGCATTGCTTTTCGTCATACTCCTTGCCTACGTCAGTTATGACATCAGCTCGAGGACTTCTTTTCCAGGATCCAAGTCACAATTGAAGGAACGCCTCAAGAAAAATTACCTTGCTCCGGATACCTTGGCAGGAGATTCTTCATCTCTGAAAGAATTAAAAAAAGAGTAATTTTTAAATTTCAGCTCGGCAACACATTGCTTATTAACAGCCATTTATTTTAATTTGGGCAGATTAAAGCCAACCTGTTACAATGAAAATCCCCCCTGGTCCATCACTTTGGGGGGATTTTCTTTTTGTATTTTGTCGTCCAACCTTTCTATTGGCGATTCATCCCACTTTACATTCGGTAATCGATTTTCTGGTGTAAAATCGGCATTCTTATAATACCTTCAATACAGATTAAAGCCAACTATAGACAATTGATTATCCCCCGCGGTCAAGGACTTCGGGGGATTTTCATTTTTTGCTTGCAAGAAACGCTACCAGCTACAATTTGCTTGAAGCTTGTAGCTTACCGCTTGAAGCGCCAGATGTGCGGCTAGCGCCATTTGATTTAAAAAGTAAAAAGACAGTTGATATGAATAAACTGATACTCATTATTGTAATGTTCTGTCCACTCATGTTATGCGCGCAAGATGATTTGCTAGCGGAGTTGGAGAAAGGATCCATGGCGGAAACGGAGTCTGTCATAGCTACTTTCAAAGGCACGCGGCTGGGTAACGGGCATACCATTGAGACCAAGAATGCCGGCACTTTAGAATTTATTTTTGGTCACAGATTCGGAGCCATCAGTGGGGGGGCATATGAAATGTTTGGACTGGATCAGGCATACGTCCGCCTCGGCCTTGACTATGGAATAACAGATAGGCTGTCCGTTAGTATCGGACGCAATTCGACGGATAAGACACTGGACGGGTACTTGAAATTTAAACTTTTACGCCAAAGTAACGGAGTCAAGGAATTTCCGTTTTCCATGACAGCATTGGGCGGTATGGCATATAAATTTTCACCGAAAAAGAATTCTGACGTTTCGCCGGAGTTTGAAAATATTGACAGACTCTCATACACAGGTCAGCTGTTGGTCGCCAGGAAAATTTCCACTGCCTTCTCTTTGCAATTGATGCCTACCATCATCCATAAAAATATTGTTGAAACCTATGAGGAGAACACCCAGTTTGCTCTTGGAGTAGGTGGCCGGTTTAAGCTTTCGAAAAGCGTTGCCCTGACGGGCGAATATTACCATAATTTTAGCAGGCCGGACAATGATGACCTTCAGGAAGATCAAAGGCAGTACAATGCGTTGTCCCTTGGAATAGACATAGAAACCGGCGGCCATGTCTTCCAGATATTACTGACCAATGCAATAGGATTGACAGAACGCGCTTTTATTACCGAAACAAAAGACGATTTCTTTAAAGGAGACATACACCTTGGATTCAATGTTACCCGAACGTTTCAGATGAAGAAAAAAGAGTGAGCCATTTTGTTTCCTTGTTGTAATGATCACTTCGTTTTTTACATTTAGACTCCATTAGTCTAAACCCACGGTATTGCTACTATTTTCTATCATTTGCTACCTCGCATTGACGGTACTGATTGGGGTGTGGGCGTCAAAACGGGTTAATACCAGCGGAGATTTCATGCTTGCAGGTCGAAGCCTTCCATTGATGGTAAGTTCTGCCGCGTTGTTTGCAACCTGGTTCGGGTCGGAAACAGTTTTCGGTGCCTCATCGCAGTTTCTAAAAGAAGGTCTCTACGGAGTGATCGAAGATCCGTTCGGGGCAGCTTTGTGTCTGCTGCTTTTCGGCCTATTCTATGCCCGAAAGTTGTACAACATGAACCTCATGACGCTCGGTGATTTTTTTAAAGTAAGGTATGGACCGAAGGTAGAGTTGGTAGCATCCATTTTTTTAGCGCCGCCTTACCTTGGGTATATAGCCGCCCAGTTGGTTGCCATGGGGCTCATACTAAACGTGGTGACAGGGATGGTCGTGTGGCATGGCGTCGTTACGAGCGCCATCATAGTAACTATCTACACCTATATAGGAGGGATGTGGGCCATATCCATTACGGACTTCATTCAAAGCATCATCATTATTATAGGGTTGTTAGTGTTGGCAGCCGTGCTGGCGGGAGAAGCTGGCGGCGTGCAGGAGGTTATCCAAAACATTGAACCTGAGAATTTGAAATTTTTTCCCGACGCCGATTTTAGACAAATAGTTGCGTATCTCGCTGCGTGGTCAGTTCTTGGTTTGGGCTCGATACCGTCCCAGGATGTGTTTCAACGGGCCATGTCCTCGGCTTCTGCAAAAACAGCGGTCCGTTCCTCATACTTCGCTGCGGGCCTCTACCTTACAATAGCCATGCTTCCACTGTTCATCAGCCAATGTGTAAAGCAACTATACTCGGAAGAAATATCTGGTGATACGCAGCTTGCGCTTCCAAACATGGTGCTTCTTCATACGTCGCTGCCTATCCAGATACTTTTCTTTGGATCGCTGCTTTCTGCGATCATGAGCACGACGAGTTCAGCCATCCTCGCACCAGCAGCAATCGTTTCCGAGAATCTCGTCAAACCTCTGATGAACGATAAGCTTTCCGATAGTCGCTTTCTTCTCATTACCAGAATAGCAGTTCTTCTTTTCAGCGCAATGGCAACTGTTATGGCTTGCTTGCGTTCCGACATATACGAATTAGTGGGCGAATCATCTATACTTAGCCTGGTCTCGTTGTTTGTGCCTTTGACGCTTGGCTTGTACTGGTCAAGGGCGAGTAGCACCGGAGCTTTGTTGTCGATGGTGCTTGGCATTGTAACATGGATTATATTTGAAATTTATGAGACAGGCTTGCCGAGCCTCGTGCCGGGAACATTGGTGAGCCTGATCGCAATGGTAGTTGGAAGTGTAATATGGCCGAAGGCTGAAGTAAGATGATAAAGATTGAGTTAAATCGTTTGAACGATGCTTTCCATATGGAAGCAACAAACGAGTTGGGTAATACGGTGCATATTGACGCATCCCCTGACATCGGTGGAACCAATAAGGGAATGCGGCCGATGCAACTTTTACTTGCGGCCCTGGGAGGATGCAGTTCAATCGATGTCATTAATATCCTGAAGAAGCAGAAGCAGGAGTTGAAAGATATCAAGGTAACTATAACGGGAGAGCGGGAGAAGGATGTTGTGCCGTCTTTGTTTGTCGAAGTTCACGCGCACTTCAAGTTTTTCGGAAACCTTGATGACACTAAAGTTCAGAAAGCCGTGGCTTTAGGTGTTGACAAATACTGCTCAGTAGCAAAAACACTAGGCTATCGGGCAAGGATTACCCACAGCTATGAGATCATCAATTGATCTGTACAAATTAAATTTTCAAAAGTATTATCGTTTTATCGAATGGAAGAAGAATCGAATTTTGAAACGAATGCAATACGCGGCCAATATGAACGAACGGCCTATCGGGAGCATTCCGTTCCGTTATATCTAACTTCCAGTTTTGTGTTTGATGATGCAGAGCAGGCGAGGGCTATGTTCGCAGATGAAATTGCCGGCAACATTTACAGCCGCTATTCCAATCCAAATCCTGATGAATTTATAACTAAACTTTGTTTGCTTGAAGGCACAGAAGATGGAATTGCAACGTCCTCCGGGATGGCTGCCATGTATAGTAGTATGGCTGCTCTTTTAAATTCCGGTGACCACGTACTTGCCTGTCGTTCCGTTTTCGGGTCAACCCATCAGATATTGAATCTTATTTTTCCGCGCTTTGGAATATCGCACAGCTATGCCGATGTGATGTCGCCTGAGGAGTGGGAGAAGAAAATTCAGCCTAACACACGAATGATTTTTGTCGAAACACCGTCAAACCCGGCGCTTGATATTATCGATCTGGATTGGCTGGGGAAGCTTGCGAAAAAGCATAATCTCATTTTAAATGTGGACAATTGTTTTGCAACGCCGTATTTGCAAAATCCTGCGAAATACGGGGCGCACTTAGTTACCCACTCTGCAACGAAGTTTATTGACGGACAAGGTCGTGTGATAGGAGGGGCTGTACTGGGAACGAAAGAGTTGATCAAGGCCGTTCGCTTCTTTACAAGACATACAGGCCCTACGTTATCCCCCTTTAACGCGTGGCTTTTGTCAAAAAGCCTTGAGACGCTCGCGGTGCGCATGGATAAGCATTGTGCAAATGCCCTGGAGCTCTCACAACATCTTGAGTCCCATGATCAGGTCGCGAGCGTAAAATATCCGTTCCTTCCTTCGCACCCTCAGTATGAGCTCGCTAAAAAGCAAATGAAGCTTGGAGGCGGTTTAGTCACGTTCGAACTTAAAGGCGGTCTCGATCAAGGGAAAAATTTCTTGAATTCACTTAAGATGATTTCTCATACGCCAAACCTGGGGGACACAAGGACGATAGCGATACATCCGGCTTCTACCACACACTCCAAGCTTACGGACCAGGAGCGGGCGGCGGTTGGCATCATGCCCGGGCTGATTCGCATTTCAGTTGGCCTGGAAGATATCAAAGACATCAAGCGCGACATAGACCAGGCGATTCGGGAAGTGTAACTCAGTAAGTTGGCATTGAGGAATCGATTTCCCGGGCCCATGCAAGCACACCACCCTTTAAATTGTAAAGGTTCGTAAAGCCTTTATTTTTCTCCAGCCATTGGATCATGTTTCCACTTCGCGCACCACTGCGGCAATGAACGATCACTTTTTTTGTTCGATCTATCTTTTCGAACTCGTAAGGAATGTCACCCTGCGGGATTAACGCACCGTCAAGATTGCAGATGTCATATTCATGAGGCTCACGGACGTCAATTAATTGAAAATCTGCGCCTGAATCTTTAAGTTCTTTTAGTTCTTGTACGGTGATCTCTTTCATAAAGCAATTTGAAATTATAAACGCAGCTCGTAATTTATCGTTCGCGATGTTAATCTAAAAATACAGTTTGTGGAAATAAAGCAGGTGACCCGATAACGAGTCACCTGCGTTTGGCGCCAATTCAGAATATCTTTTTAGAGGCCGAATTTCGAGCGTATTTCCGCTGACACACGGCTGCCCTGGCTTTTCTTTAACGTTATCGCGGGTACACCGATAGACGCACCATAACGACTGCCAGCGTCCGGAGTAGTAATTTCAGTGGGAGTAGTAAATGCTCCGTTCACTTTTTCAAAAGTTTGAACGACTTTGGTCGTAGCAGGATCTTCCCATTTATTTATGTTTGCAAGCGTGTAACTACCATTGTAGACAGTACGCTGATTAACAGGCTCAGGGGTTCCGTTAACAACGTCAACGAACGTGGCAGTAAAGGCCAGGGGATTAAGCGTTCCCTCGTAGTAAGTGTAACTCATGCCGAATGCAGCAAGTGTAGTTGCCTTTGGAACGAATGTTATTTCGGGACCGGTAACACCTGGGAAAAAAGAACCTGTGATACCCGTCCAGTTGTTAACCGTTGGTCCTACCCGGATTATAATGTCCATGTCAGCCTGTCCGGCAGCGGAAGGATCGGCCCATTCAAGAACAATCGCAATTCCATCTTCCTGATTAACAGTGATCACAGTCTCATCCTCCCTCGTAATTTCAACCAACTCACTATTTACTTCTTCGATCGACAGCTCGATGGTTTCAGCTCCCTCCAGGTCGAAATCTGAATAGATGTCCAATTCGATAATTCCCTTTGTTTCGCCGGCCACGATCACTACTTCCAGATATTCGCTCACGATTTCATAATCGGAATTTTCGTTTTCTGCTGCCGTTGCATCATCCACCGCATCTCCAGCGATCGCATATTCAATAGTAATGTCTTGAGTGGCTGGCTTATCTAAAACCACTTCAACTTCTAAAGTTCCATCAGCCTCATTGGCAGTAATTTCATCGAGCGCGAATGACAACTGCGGCTTAGCCGCCGGGGGATCATCATCTTTACAGGAACTTATTATCAATCCCATGCAGCAAAGCACAAAGACAGACATCACTTGGGTCGGATATTTTCGCATAGTAGTTCTGTTAAAGATTATAAATTTAATTAAATCTTTCAATCCGGGTTCACTCAGCCCAAAAGATCCATAGCCATCGAGTGAAAATTGATGAATGCGGGTGTTGGCTACAGCTTAATCCACTTTCTGACGACGGACAGCTTGCCAAGCCGAATATTTACAAAATACACGCCAGGTTTTAGCACATTTTTATCGACCGGAAGGGATAAACTAACTTCCTTGGTCTCTTTCATTGTTTGTACAGGCTCCATTACCGCAGCTCCCAGCGCATTCTGCATAGAAACTGAAACGTCGCCGCGGTACTCGTTGTCAATATTTAACCAAAGTGCAGCGGAACCAGG
Source organism: Chryseolinea sp. (assembly GCA_037720155.1). GTDB lineage: Bacteria > Bacteroidota > Bacteroidia > Cytophagales > Cyclobacteriaceae > Chryseolinea. The sequence goes on from JBBJMI010000006.1 coordinate 26,547, forward strand.
ATTAGGATATAGTACAATGTCGTCATCACTCGTCATGGGGTTTTCAATGCCCACCACTGATTCGCGCATGTAGATGGTTGTGGTCGCTGTGGTGTTGCACAGCTCCAGGCCCGAGCCCACAATTGTGTAGGTGGTTTGTTTGGTAGGATTTACAACGAGCTGCGGTCCAGTGAAATTTTCAACGGATTCATCGTCGGCATCCCAAACGAAAATGCTCGCACCCTGGCCATTCAGTACAACCTCTTCGCCTGGATAAACAATGAGCTTAGATGCAGACACCTGCACAGACGGATTAGCACCAACAAACGGTTCGATATCCAACGCAACGTTGGCACCGTAGGCTGTCGTAAGCAGCTCCCATTGACCGGATGCGTGTTGAACCCACGTTGTCGGCGTTGTGGCTTCACCATTGGCTGACGACACTACCGCAACGGTATCTCCAGCGGCATATTCAATTTCATAACCGATGTGAAAAGGACGACTGAAAATTGGCGTAAGCCTGTCGAACGTTACAGTTGTCACCCTGTCATTGGCGACGTCCTCCTGAATCTGATGTAACAATACTTCCTTGCGTTCAATAACTGGGTTTGGTCCGCCCTGAGGTCCTCGCGCTGACCAAACAATTACTGTTACTTTCGCGTCTTCACGCGCGGCGACAGCTTTTCCAAAACGGATCGCAGCACCACTTATATATTTATAGCCGCAACCGTTCTCGAAAAGTTCTGAAAAGCCTTTGCTGCCAGCGCTGTTGTGGCCTGTGAGGTAGCCTGTATAGTTTCCAAACTGCGATAACTTCAGCATTGACGGGGTGTAGGAGGGATCAAAGTTTGTAAGATCGTTGCAAAGACCTTCCTCGGAAACAATGATGTATTCCTCAACAACCAGCGGCGCAGAAGTGCCAAGCGAATTGGTGGCGGTAAGTGTAACTTTAAATGTGCCCGGCGTATTGTACGTGACTTTGGGGTTCCGCTCATTGGAAATATTCGGATCTCCGCCCTCGAATTCCCAGGTCCACGACGTAGGAAAGTTGCTAGAGAGATCGGTGAATTCAATCTCGCTGCCCAGCAAAACGCACGATTGATTTGTCGCAATGAAGTTCGCCGTTGGAACATCCGCCACTGCCGGACTACATAGGTTAGCCTTGGTAACACTATTTCTCCTGGGACTCAACTCAATCGCTGCAAGCACACGATTCTTCTGACCTACGGTGAAAATATTGAAACAGACATCATCACTGTAATCCATGTAGTTTTGGATCATTGCTGGCGTTATGCTGTTACAGCTCGCCTTGGGGGTACATCCTCGATTCGCCTCGCGGTGTGTCGGTGTGTCCGATACAAAGTCGTCGCCGCATGTGCCATCTCCCCAAATGTGACGAAGGCCAAGCCAATGCCCGGTTTCATGGGTAAGCGTTCTACCTTTGTTATAGGGAGCTTGCAGAACAGGAAAATTACCTTTGTCGGCTGAGCCGCAGACCTTATAGGAAATTACAACGCCATCGGTAGCCGCCGGGCTCTTTTCTGGAATTCCCTGCAAACCTGTTTGATCGGGGAACTGCGCATAGCCCAACAGGTTTTCAGTATTTGCAAAGTTTAAAGTCCACACATTATAAAATAGGTTGGGATTCCAAATCGTGGTCCGCTTCAGTTGGTTTTCAATTTCATCGCGTGCCCAGGACGCTTTATTACCGTCAAAGCGATCAACACCAGGCTCGGATAAAGTTTGACCGTTCTCATCCACGGGAGACAGGCAGAATTCGACCTCTACATCAGCGCCAACCGGGCTGGTATTGAAACCGGGTGTACCGGCTTGCTTCCGAAAATCTTCATTCAAGACTTCCAGCTGCGCCCTGATCTGAGCAAGGCTGAGGTTAGTTCCTGTACCAACAGCCTCTCCGTTGTGAATAACGTGGAAAACGATTGGAATGGAAACAACCGCCATTGTTCTGCCTGCAATTCTTTCGCGTTGTATTTGCTCAACCTTTCGATTCAGTGCTTCTTCAAACTCTTCCAACGTCCCACGCTCCACGTGCCGGAGACGACTGATGCTGTCCATCTCCATCGTCCCGCACCGCTCTACAATTGGCGCCACTCCCGGAGTGATTACCTGAGAGTATCCCGCAATTGAGGTCACCATCACCAAGAGCATGACCAGCCGGTTGGAAATACTATTTTCTCCGAAATATCGAACGTTACTCTTCATCTGTCGCGCTAAAATGAATCCTGTAGCTCTTTGTATTTTCGTCGTTCAGATAAATTTCGATCTCCATGTCATCTCCATCGATTTCACGAACAAAGAATGGCAATGCATCATCTGCCAAAAGAGGTAAGACCATGGTAAGGGTCGCGGTTGAATTGCTAAATGTCCAGTTACTGACTGTCATGCTAGCTTCATCTTCAAAGCACTGCCGGGACCCTGATGTGGTTTCGTAGCGATGTTCCGCATTGGCATAAAATATAAATCGATCGTCGGTCAGGCAGCTTGGAAGCGACCTGCTCACAACCGTATCTCTCAATGTTTCTTCGAATAATTTAATGCGCCAGCTTTTGTTGTTTTCCCCCGTGAACATCTTTGTATACGTGTAAGGCGTCGGCTTCAGTTCTTCTGAACAGGAAAGTGTTGCACACAATCCGACACAAAGAATCAAAAGCGTTGTTTTCTGCTTCATCGTTATCGGGGCGTTAGTGTTATGGTTTCTTCCGGCTGCTCATCAAAGTCAACCAGCATGATTTTCAAAATAATTTCCCCGGTAGTCGGATTGACCGAACCCGTTCCCTTGATCGTTGCAATCTCCTGATCTAAGCTCTCTTCTTCCTGCTCAGGGATTGTAAGCGTATTGTCTCCGTTGTCAATGAATGTGAGATCCATTTCCTCGTCGGTGTTGAACACAAAAATGTTCCAGTTTGATAACGTATAAGTTTCGCAATCCTGGCTCGTAAGTGTGATTCCTGGATAAGTTTGTGACGCGCCGCGCTTGCCATCGTAGGTGCCTCCCAGGATGCAGTCGTCGAAAATTGTAAATGTAAACGTGCGCCCGAGCGCACTTGATCCCTGGCCCACCTCCAGGCCATCGCGATTGGTGGTCTGCAACGCGAAAACGATATTTTGGGACCTTAGAATATTATTTGCATTGTTTATAAGCTTGATTCGGATATAGCCAACGTACTCGCCCGCGGAAATGACAACTCTTTTACGTTCATCAAGAATAACATAATCGACACCTTCGCGTGCACTGCCACTTATTGTATATCCCAGATTGATGTCTTCGTCGATGGCGGGCCCCACGTTGTGCACTTCAATCGAAATGATGCTGCTATTGCTTTCCTTTTCAAACCCTGTTGCTTCAGTGAAACGCACGTGATAAGGACCGCGAAAAAGAATAGGCTCAGTTTCACATCCCATAAATGCTGCAAACACGATGCAGAATAGAAACGTCAATATTGGATTTTCCCTACGCATATCAGTAACCCGGATTTTGATTTCCTACAAGGGCAGGGTTATTTTGTATCTCGCTTTGAGGAATAGGCCATAACTTGTACTCCGTGCGCCAGTTCGGCGAAAAGGCCGACATTACTTCGTCGAGCCTGCCAGTTCTTTTCAGATCATACCACCTGTGTCCTTCAAAGGCAAGTTCATAACGACGCTCATCTTCAATGAGACGCAGCATCTGACTCTTGCTCACCGCTGGGACCGTAATAATGTCCCCTTCTTTTGCGGCTCGTTCCCTTAGCACATTAATATCAGATTGCGCGCTATTCGGGCCGGTAACCATATCGAGCTGTGCTCGTGCTTCCGCGCGAATGAGATACATTTCGGCAAGTCTGAAAACCATCACATCATTATTATCAGCATCGGCCGTTCCGTATTTTGCAACTGACCAACCATTGTCCGTACCATTAAGACTGCTCGGATCAAAGCTCATGGATGAAAACCGTTCCCCTGATGCAGTGGACGAGAGTGCAAAAGTTGTTTCGTTAGATGGTATAATCTCTCGTCTTCCAACAAAAAGATTGTTTAGTCCGAAATTACCGTCGGTGCCCGGATCATCGGCAAGGGTATAAACTGCATCCAAGATCGATTCACTCGTTAGATCCTCGTTAACAACAGTCGCAAAATCCGGCTCAAGGGCATAATCTCCCTCCATTACCTGTGTCGCAAATGATGCTGCCTGGCTCCAATTGCCGAGATATAAATTTAGCCGGGCCAATGCAGCGTGAACGGCATGTACGCCAACAAAACCGTCATTAGATGCATCCTCCGGCACAAGGCCAAGCGCTGTGTTATAATCATCTGTGATCTGGGAAAGGATCTCATCCGTTGTTGCCCGTGGAATATTACGGTTAGTTTCAATGTCTGTTGTTAAGACGAGAGGAACGCCGCCAAACGTGTTGAGCGCCACGAAATAGGCGTAGCCGCGAAGAAAGTGGGCTGTGCCTTGCGCCTGGTTTCTTTGCGCGGTTGGGACGCCGGCTACATTTGGAAGTCGCTCCAGCATGAAGTTGGCAATGTAAATAGTACTGTATACACTCTTGTAAAGAGCATTCACAGATGAGTTGGCAGCACTTATTTGTTTGGTTCCAAGCTCGCGATATTGAGAGAACGTGCCATTAAAAATTAGCATGTCGGCAGTAAAATCACCTGCGATCACGGTTACCGCTGCCATGTCCCGGAAGGCATTGTATATTCCAATTTCAACGTTAGCGACGTCGCGGGGCTCATTGAGCACCAAATCGTTCGTTAACAAATCTACAGGCTCGGGCTCAAGGATGTTATCACACGACGATGCCAAAAGCAGGCTCATGCAACAAATGGTGTGAAGGAGTAATCGCGGAATTCTCATTTTAGCGTAGCGTTTAATCCAACGGACAAAGTTCTAACCTGCGGCAGCGTGAAAAAGTCTATGCCCTGCGCTGTTGTCGATCCATCGAGAGTGCTCACCTCAGGATCAGATCCAGAATACTTCGTAAACGTCCAAAAATTCGTTGCCGCGCAATAAATTCTAAGTTGCTCCAGCATTAGTTTATTTGTTATGCGCGAGGGGAGATTATACCCAAAGCTTACGTTTTTTAAGCGTAGGTAAGATGCGTCCTCCAAAAGTCTGTTACTATGCAAATTGTTTTGTGTTGACTCAAGTTCATAACGTGGTATGTCGGTTATGTCTCCAGGCTTTTGCCACCTTCGCAGTGCATCAACTGATTGATTACTTTCAATGTCTGCCCCCATGTTCACAAGAGTAGCTTTCGTGAAGTTCAGTACTTTGTTGCCAAGTGAAAATTGTAGCAGAAACGAAAGATCGAATCCTTTATATGAAATACTGTTTGTCATTCCTCCAATTAGGTCAGGTTGCGCATTCCCGATAACCATGGCATCTGAATTATTGATAATCCCGTCTCCATTACGATCGTCATAAATTGCATCGCCTGACGCTGGATCTACACCTAAAAAATTTAATCCCCAAAAGGACCCTAATGGATGGCCTTCCTTTATAATGTTTGTGCCATCAACGCCTTCACCTGTATAACCTCTATATAGCGGAAGCGAGTCAGCCAGAAATAGTACCTTATTTACATTTTTCGAAAGATTGAGGCTGGTCGACCAACGAAATGGTGATTCGAGATTTACCGAAGTGATACTCAGCTCAATACCCTTGTTTTCCATATCGCCAATATTGTCAGTAATACCCGCAAAACCAGTAGTTCCCGGATAGGGCCTGTTCAACAGCAAGTCCGTAGTCTTATTATAGTAAGCGTCCATTGTGGATTGCACCCGTCCGCCCCATAGCGAAATGTCCGCGCCAACATTAAGCTCCTGTGTGCTTTCCCATTTAATGTTGGGATTGTCAACATTATTAGGAGTTACCCCAGCGGTACCGTTGTAAGTGTCGGTGTCCCAGGTCGCAAGGTATTTAAATGCCCCAATGCGTTCATTTCCGGTGTATCCGAAACTGGCCCTTACCTTCAAATCTGAAATTTGTTCTACATGGAAAAATTCTTCCTCTGAAATCCTCCACCCAGCTGACACAGCAGGGAAGTATCCAAATTTATTATTCGGACCAAAATTTGACGATCCATCGGCACGAAAGCTAAGCTTAGCAAGGAAACGATCTTCATATTCATAATTTACCTCTCCAAGAACAGAAAGGAGCGCGGTCGGAGGGTTTTTGAGGGATGAGCCCTCATCTACAATTCCGGCAGAGGTTATGTATGTAAAGTCATCACTAGGAAACAACCGGCCTTGAAAACTGCCCGTCGTTAAATATGTTCGATACATCTCCCCACCTAAAAGGCCCCCGAATCGATGTTTCTCATGAAAAGTTTTACCGTAGGACAATGTTATGAAAGAGTTCACCGTGGAAGCGGTTATCGCGTCGAAGTTGCCGTAGCCTTGGCCTCCAATGCTGGGCAAATACCCGCCAATTGCAGTTTGTGACGACTCATAATCATCTTCTGTAATGTCATTATAATCGACACTGATCTGCGCTTTGAGCTGAAGTTCTTTTGTAAACGCATACGTCGCATAAATACCCCCAAGAAATTTTGCCGTTAAAACATTAAACCTTGGAAGAATTGCCTGCCCGACGGGATTAAAATTGGGGAACTCCGCGTAGAGTGATGAGCCGGGGCCTACAAGGGTACCATTCTCGTCATAAGGAATGTCAAAAGGGAGGCTTTTTATTGCGCCTGAAAATACACCGTCGAGAAAATTGTCGCCTTTTACCCTTTGGTTCAGCGTTCTCGAAATTGAAAGATTGGTGCCAATCGAAAGTTTGTCCGTTAGCTTCCGGTCAAGGTTCATTACTGCACTGAGCCGGGTGAACTTATTATTCAGCTGAACCCCTTCCTCCTCCCGATATGCGCCGCTGATGTAGTACGAGGTTTTTTCGTCGCCCCCTCTGACTGATAATTGGTATTGCTGCAATACTGCTTTGCGCAGGACCTCGTCTTGCCAGTCGGTATCGACAGCATCTGTTACACCAGGTATTAATCCGAACACCGTCGGATTTTGTCCGGAATTCGTCACTGCCTCCCGCTGAAGTTCGAGAAGTTGAGTGGAATTTAGAAGATCCAGTTTGCGCACGGGATCGATCACGCCTCGCTGAACGTCGAAGGTGATCTTTGGCTTTGCGTTCCTGCCTCTTTTTGTGCGAATAATCACGACCCCGTTAGAAGCTCTTGATCCATAGGTGGCTTTCGCGGATGCATCCTTTAATAATTCGATTGATTCGTAATCGTTCGGATTAATCAATGCGAGCGCATTGTCTGTCTGGCCGCCAAAATCCCTATCTCCAAGAGCGCCGGTCTCCACAGGGATGCCATCCACGATATACAATGGTCTATTGCCGGCGCTGATAGAAGTGACGCCTCTTATCCGAACGGAGATACCCCCGCCTGGCGTACCAGAAGACTGAGTAACTTGAACGCCCGCGGCTTGCCCTTGCAACGCCTGGTCAATTCCACTTATTGAAATGTCTTTAAAGGCGTTCGCATTTACGGAAGACACTGAGCCAGTGATATCCCTCCTTTGAACTGATGAGTACCCCATCACCACTACTTCACCTAATTCAGTTGCCTCTTCTTGAAGGACCACGTCCAGAACAGTCTGGCCGTTGAACAAAACCTCCTGCGTTATTGTGCCAACAAACGAAAATATCAGCGTGGACCCAGCCGGAACATCCATGGAGTAATTGCCCGACGCATCCGTGATCACGCCTTGCGTGGTGCCTTTCACCACAACATTCACCCCTGGCAATCCGGTGGGTTCAGAGGGAGATGTTACTTTGCCGGTAACGACCTGTGCCCTGGCGGCCAGCGTAAATGATATAATAAAAACTGTAGCTAGTAAAAGTCTTATCATAGATGACCGTTAGACTATATTTCTAAAATTAAAGATTTAACCACAAACCACCACCACCAGTTTCATGAAAGGCAATAGAAAAGAATTTTTTAAAGCACAACCTTTTAAATTTAAATGCCAGAGTCCGTTGTGCTTTGGAAACGGACCAACGTCGTAAATATTGTCGAGAGATAAACATGCAGTAAATATCAGATCATTTAGGCCGTAACACTGTAATTTTAATTCTCCGCCCTGCCGAGCCGCACGTAAAATGTAGTCCCGGTCCCTTCTTGTGACGTTACTCTGATTGTACCGCCGTGCTCACTGATAATTTGTTTTGATAAACTCAATCCGATGCCAGATCCATCCTTTCGCGTTGAAAAAAATGGGATAAATATCTCTTTGAGATCCTTTTCCGAAATGCCCTTGCCGTTGTCGACAACCTCAAAGGTCACACGCCCCTCATGCTTATAAGCATTTACAGAGATGTTCTTATTCGCATGGCCATCGACGGCGTGAATGCTGTTTGTAGCCAGGTTAATGATTACCTGCTGAATGAGTCCGGGATCGAAGTTTCCAATGAGCGGGCTTTCTGACTTGGTGTGCCACGAGATATTATGCTGACGCATTGTATTACCCATTAGCCGCTCTATGCCCGCAATGAAACTTTCAACGTTCACGGTTTCCATCACCGGTCTTGGTATCCGGGAGAGGCGGCGATAATTTTCAACAAACTCCAAAAGATTCTCGCTTCTTGAATGGATGGTATTCAGCGAAAATGACATGTCAGCCAGGGTCTCCTGTGTGATGTCGTTCAAAGGCCGCTGCTTACCATCCCTGTCCGTGAGCATTCCTTGCATTGTCTCGGTCAACGACGAAATTGGTGTGATCGAGTTCATGATCTCATGGGTAAGTATCCTGATAAGCTTATGCCATGCCTCAATTTCCTTCTGTTCAATTTCTGAATTAATGTCATGCATCGTGATAAGCCTGCTCTGCTTACCCAGTATTTCCTGTGTACTTACGTCCACCGCAATGATTTTGGTTTCACCATTGTCGCGCATGGCAATCATTTTTTTTCCGTGACTGCCCAGGTTGGCAATTTCATCGGTGAATTGTGAACGCATTTGCGCCAGTACCCTCCAGCTTTTTACACCCTCGATCTGCACCAGCTGCTGTGCGGCAGGATTAATAAAAGCTATTTCATCATCGACGGTTAAAATGATCCCTACGGATATCTGCTGAACGAGCATCCCAAGCAACCTCGACTGTGCCTCCTTTTCAAGGGTAATAGTTTTATAAGCATCTATTATGGAATGCATGCTATGCCGGAGGTCATTAAAAGACGATCCTAATTGAGAGTCTTTGAAAGAAACCGAAAAGTCTCCGTGACGGATGGCTATAAAAAAGCGAGAAAGTTCCTGGTTCGTCTGATTAACGAATCGAATTAGCCCAGCTATCTGTAGAACAATGGTGATGCCCAGCACAATCTGAGTAAAAAACAATTCGTTGTTACCCAAGACCCGTGCAAGAATAATAATTGTTATCGCAATAAGTAAGACGCGAAATATTGTTAGCAGGGCAAACTTTTTTGAAATCATGATCTTTCGATAGAAACTATAGACTGTGTTTCTTCATGCGCCTGTAGAGAGCAGTTCTCGTCATACCCATGGTTCTTGCAGTATTGCTTACGTTGCCATTGTGATTTTCCAGAGATTGGATAATAAATTGCTTTTCCATGTCATCAAAGGTAAGCGGGTTGTCATCCTTCTTGTCAAGGCTTGTGATATTACTAATTAATAGGTCCGGGTTTTGAATCACCTTTCCCTCGTTAAGGATTACGGCCCGCTCGACTGCGTGTTGCAATTCACGAATATTGCCGGGCCACGCATACTTTGTGAGCTTGTTAACCAACGCCTTGTCTAGGCGCAGGTCGGGCCTTTTATATTTTTGACCATACCTCTGAAGAAAATGGCTCACCAGCAAGGGGATATCATCCGTTCGTTCCCGAAGCGGCGGAACACGTATTTCAACCGTATTTATCCGGTACAAAAGATCCTGCCTGAATTTTTTCTCGACTACCATCTCATTTAATGCCATGTTCGTCGCGCAGATTAACCGGAAGTTCACTGCAATTTCTTTGCTTGAACCAACCCGCTGCACCTTTCGGTTTTGTAGTACCGTTAGCAGCTTAGACTGTAAAGGCAGAGATAGGTTTCCGATTTCGTCCAGAAAAATGGTTCCATCAGACGCAATTTCAAACCGTCCTGCCTTATCTTGTTTTGCATCAGTGAAGGCGCCCTTGACATGGCCGAAAAGCTCGCTTTCAAAGAGTGATTCCGTTAATGCTCCAAGATCAACGCTGATAAATACATTATTTCCCCGAGACGATTTGCGATGAATCGCCCTTGCAACAAGCTCTTTTCCTGTTCCGTTCTCACCCAATATCAGGACGTCAGCGTCTGTCACGGCAACGCGGTCTATCATTTCATGCACCCTGCGTACGGCCGCGGATTCTCCGATAAAATCCACGTAGGGTTGATCAATATCGCCGCTCAGTTTTTGGCGGGTGCTTTCCAACTTTTGAATAACTTTGCGCGAATTGCGAAGTTGTATCGCGGCCTCAACCGTACCCAACAATTTTTGATTTTTCCAGGGTTTAAGAACGAAATCCACCGCTCCATTCTTCATCGCCTTTACTGCGAGGTCAACTTCTCCATAGGCGGTTATCAAAATAACAACTGCCTGAGGGTCGATCTTTAAGATCTGATCAAGCCAGTAAAATCCTTCTTCACCATCGTTAATACCTTTTTTGAAATTCATATCAAGGAGTATCACATCGTAGTCATACTCCCGCATAAGCTCTGGCAAGTTAGCCGGGTTATTTTCGATCTTAACGAGCCCGAATTCCTGCTTTAAAAACATTCTGGCCGTCTCTAATACATCACGATCATCATCGATAACCAATATTTTTGCGGTCTTCATTCTGCTAATCTTCAAAATATTGTATCATTATCAAACATAAAAGTGTAACGTTTTTGTTACATTCTTATTTAACTGCCTAAACACCGTGTTAAGTAACTCACTGAGCATCAAGTAAATGTTTATGTGGCACCTGCGTTGCATCACCATTAGAAATATTTGAGACATGGTAAGGAGTATTTTACGAACTGCACTGAGAAATACGTTGAAAGAGAAGCAATACGCTTTGATAAAGATCGGCGGCCTTGCGCTCGGCCTGGGCACAACGATGGTGCTCATGCTTTACATCACCAACCAGCTAAGCTTCGACAAATCTCACCCTGACGTTGAACGCACTTATAGAATAAACCAGACTGATATCTGGACACCAGCGGGTGGGGTGTTTAGTTCAACCGGCGTGGCAGTGGCCTTCGCTCTTTTGAAGGATTTCCCTGAGATAGAGTCTGCCTTGCGAATTAATACTCCAGGTGGACAGGCGGTCCGTTATTCTCCTGACGGCAAATCTCCCGTTGCTTTCAATGAAGAGAACGTGTTCGCTGCCGATTCAAACTTCTTCTCATTTTTCGATTTTAAACTGTCGGAAGGGGATCCAAACTCGGCACTGGTCGGCAAGAATAAAGTCGTCATTTCCGATAAAGCGGCGAAGCGACTATTCGGCGATTCCCCAGCGCTGGGTAAACTTATTCAGATCGGAGACGATCTTACTACGGTGGAGGTGACGGGCGTCACCGAAGCACAACCGAAGAATGTGCATTTTCATTTTGACTACCTCCTCTCAATGCACACTAATCCGGCGATGAAAGAATTCGAGTGGAGTTGGATTTACACTCAAGTTGTGACCTACGTTAAACTTCGCCCTGGTGCAGACGTTGCAGCCCTGGATTCCAAATTAAAAACTGTTGCTAATCGCCACGCCCCTGCAACGTTTGTAAAGCTGCGAATGGATTACAATGAATTTGTTAAAGAGAAGGGTGCCTGGTTATTATACCTTCAGCCCGTAAAAGATATTCACCTTTATTCGGCAAGCGCTGGCAACCGCCTTGGCCCGGTTGGCGATATTAATTATGTGTATGTGCTGGGAATCATTGCCGGATTTATCCTCCTGATTGCTATTGTTAATTTCGTCAATCTTTCAACAGCCCGCGCTTCAAAAAGGGCGAAGGAAGTCGGCGTAAAAAAAACGCTGGGCGTTTCACGCAGCGCGCTCATCATTCAATTTGAAGTAGAGCACATTTTATTAACAATGGTTTCCATGCTGCTGGGACTCGCCGTCATGGAAATCTTGCGCTTATTGATACAACCATTTGTTGGTATTGAGATACCTCTGGATGCATGGAGCCCGCTTACTTTTGCCCTTGTAATCGTCGGCTTGCCCATCGTTATTGGATTTCTCGGCGGTCTTTATCCTGCATTTTATCTCACGTCGTTCAGACCGGCCCTTGTATTGAAGGGCAGGCTCATGAGTGGAGTTGGCTCCTCGCGCCTCCGAAATGCGCTGGTAATTTTTCAGTTTACGATCTCTATCGCTTTGATGGCCGCCACGATCATTGTCTTCCAACAGTTGGAATTTTTTCGATCGCGGAGTGTCGGGTTTGAAAAAGAGAACCTTCTGGTAATTCGCCATGCTGAGAAATTAGGAACACATATTGAAGCCTTCAGGCAAGAGATTTCGGAATTTAACGGCGTTGAAAGTGCGTCTGTCTCTAATGACATCCGTCCCGGCATGCAAGACATATTCATGCGCGAGGGTGACGAGAAAAAGGTTTCGATCTCCTCGTATAAGGTGGATTCATACTTTTTTGAAACTACAAAGATACCACTGTCTACCGGGCGCACCTTCGACCTCGACCGCCCGTCAGACCGAAATGCCGTAGTGATCAGCGAGACAACTGCACGCTCCTTTGGCTGGAATAACGACGACGCTATTGGTAAAAAAATACTTTACCTGGGAGATGAACTCGGTCCACAGGAAGTAATAGGAGTCACGAAAGATTTTCATTTTGCCTCGTTGCGTCAAAACATAGAACCGGTGATGTTCTTCAACACAAATTCAAACTTCTTCTCTCCAACACAGACTGTGTTGATCCGTTATAATACAGCCGAACTTAGCGAGCTTGCTACTAAAATTCAAAGCAAGTGGAGTCAGCTTGTTCAGCTACCTTTCGCTTATTCGCTATATGACGAGGAGGTAAAAATGCAGTACAAGCAAGAGCAAACCGTAGGAGCTCTATTCTCAATTTTTACTGCACTTTCGATCATCATTGCTGTCACTGGCCTCGTTGGTCTAGTTGCGTACTCCGCGGAGCAACGTAAAAAAGAAATCAGTATACGGAAGGTATTCGGAGCTTCGCTGGGACGAATTTATATTATGATCAATAAACAGTATGTGATCTTACTGGCTATCTCGCTATTGGTTGCAACTCCGTTCACCTGGTGGATCATGCAACATTGGTTGGATTCATTTCAATATCGCATCGACATTAACCCATTAATTTTCGTTGTCGCCGGAGCCATCGAATTGTCGCTTTCACTGCTTTGTGTTGGATATTTAGCGTTGAGAGCAGCAACGGCTAATCCTTCGATGGTTCTTAAAGACGAGTAACTTCGATTAAGGTGGTCAGACTATTATTTTTGCGCTGTATTTTTGTAATGCATAAAGACTTTCTTATAATTGCGATCGCAAAGGCAACCACATAAATGGGAAGAGGAGACAAAAAATCGAAAAAAGGCAAAATTGCTAAGGATTCTTACGGAAATTCGAGAAACAAAAAGCAGCTTAAAGCCAAATTGAAGAGGAATTCTTCAACAAAAGCAGCCGCGGTTCCGGTTGAAGAGGCAGCGGCAAAGCCCAAGAGAACTGCTGTTAAAAAGAAGACAGACGCATAATTTATCATGAAAAATATAGTAAACATAGAATGGTGGTGGCACGGATCGGTCTTCGATTTGTGAACAGCCTTATTATGACTTAAAAAAGCCAAAGGCCTGCTGTTCACAGCAGGCCTTTGTTTTTAATAACATTTTGCAGTATCAAGTAAAACATCCGATGAAATACAAACTGAAGACTTTCACAAGAAAACTCCTCGCCGACACGCTGACACCCGTCAATATTTATCTCAAGCTAAGGGATGTTTACGCATGCAGCATTTTACTGGAGAGTTCAGACTACCACGGTCACGAAAATGCATTATCTTTTATTTGCTGCGACCCGATGGCCTCATTCAAGGCCGAAGCTGACGCCGTTGAATGCCGTTATCCTGACGGACGAATTGTCTCAGAAATGATTTCTGGGAAAGGCCACGTCACTGCGTTATTGAACGATTTCAGGAATTGCTTCCAGCCTGAAGAAACCCGCTCGAAGTACGCTCATTGTGGGTTGTTTGGATACATGGCCTATGATGCAATTCGATACTTTGAAGATGTCGCCATCACGCAACGCGATACACAGATACCTGACATCATCTATAAGCTCTATCGTTACGTGATCATCATTGATCACTTTTCCAACGAATTAAGTCTTTTCGAACATTGCTGGGACGGCAATCCCGAATGCGAAAGCACGCTGGAGCGCGTTGAACAGATCATTCTGAGCAATCGTTTCGCCACGTATAAGTTTAAGCTTACAAACACCGAGACATCCAACGTCGGGGATGAAGAATTCCTTCGCATAATTGAGAAAGGAAAGGAACACTGCTACCGTGGCGATGTTTTTCAGATTGTTTTATCGCGCAGGTTCACTACCACCTTTCATGGCGATGAATTTAATGTATATCGTTCCCTGCGTTCTATAAATCCCTCGCCATACTTGTTTTATTTCGACTATGGAAACTTCAAACTTTTCGGGTCATCCCCGGAAGCACAGCTGCAGGTAAATCAAGGAAAAGCATACATCTATCCCATAGCCGGTACGTTCCGTCGTTCCGGAAATGATCAGGAGGATGCGAAAATTGCAGCAAGACTTGCGGCGGATGAAAAAGAAAATGCTGAGCATGTGATGCTGGTTGACCTGGCCCGAAATGATATGAGCCGCAATGCCGAGCACGTAACGGTCGAGGTTTTTAAAGAAATTCAATTCTACTCTCACGTTATCCACCTGGTTTCAAAAGTCTCGGGTTTGCTGCGTGATAACACTTCGGTAGTAGGGATGGCCGCAGATACATTCCCGGCCGGAACGCTGTCTGGGGCGCCCAAGCACATGGCCATGAGCCTCATCGATAAGTATGAGAATATCAACAGAGGGTTTTACGGGGGGGCAATTGGGTTTATGGGCTTCGACAACTCTTTCAATCATGCGATCATGATCAGAACTTTTTTAAGCGCAGAAAACAAGCTTGTGTATCAGGCAGGAGCAGGTGTCGTCTCCAAGTCTGATGCACACAGCGAATTGCAGGAAGTAAACAACAAATTAACGGCGTTGCGCCAAGCTGTATTGATGGCTGAGTCTATTTGACTTATAACACAAACACAAATCAAACGACAATGAAAATACTTGTAATTGACAACTATGATTCGTTTACCTATAATCTTGTGCATATCATAAGGGCGCTGGGACACGCAATGGATATTTTTCGGAACGACAAACTTCCAATTGAATCCGTAAAGCAATATGACAAAATACTGCTTTCGCCAGGCCCGGGCATCCCGGACGAAGCAGGCATCATGAAGCAGATCATAAGAGAATATGGTCCAACAAAAAGTATCCTGGGGATATGTCTCGGACACCAGGGTATCGGCGAGGTGTATGGCGCAAAACTTTTTAACATTCCAAAAGTATTGCACGGTGTCACATCGACGGGAATTGTCAGGGATGAAAATGAAACGTTGTTCAAAAATGTAACTCCTACCTTTCAGGCTACACATTATCATTCGTGGGCTGTGGTACCGGAAAGTATCCCTGAGGAACTGACTGTAACCGCAGTGAATACAGAGGGGCTCATCATGGGACTTAGCCACAGGTCGTATGACGTTAAAGGGTTGCAGTTTCATCCCGAATCTATCATGACGCCCGAAGGACCAAAAATGATTGAGAACTGGTTAAAGAATTGAAAGAAGAAATATTATCAGGAGATAAGTATGAAAGAGATTTTTAATGAGTTGATCGACCACCGTTCTCTGACGAAAGAATCTGCACGCAACGTCCTCGTCGAACTGGCCTCCGGAAAGTATAACACTAGCCAGATGGCGGCCTTTATGACGGTATACATGATGCGCAGCATTACTGTGGATGAGCTACAGGGCTTCCGCGATGCAATGCTTGAATTGTGCGTGCCCGCCCGGTTTGAACAACCTGTAATGGATGTTTGTGGAACGGGTGGCGATGGAAAAAACACCTTCAATATGTCGACACTTTCTTCCTTTGTTGTGGCGGCGGCTGGCCAGCCAGTTGCAAAGCACGGGAACTATGGCGTGTCGTCAGCATGTGGCTCGTCAAACCTGCTGGAATTTTTTGGTTATAAGTTTACGAGTGACATGGACATCCTCAGAAAAAGTTTGGACCACGCCAACATTTGCTTTTTGCACGCACCGCTTTTTCATCCGGCAATGAAGAATATGGCGCCAATTCGCAAAGAGTTAGGTGTGAAGACCTTTTTTAACATGTTGGGTCCGATGGTCAATCCATCATTTCCAACACTTCAACTGGTAGGGGTATTCAACCTCGAACTCGCGCGACAATACGGATACTTATATCAAAACACAGATAAACAATTTCTCATTCTTCACTCCCTTGACGGATATGATGAAGTCTCGCTTACGGGACCGTTCAAATATTTTTCAAATTTAGGTGAGAAAATAATGGAACCTGCAGATCTCGGATTATCGCGTCTTAAATATGAAGATATCCGTGGCGGTTCGACCGTGGCGGAGTCTGCGCAGGTGTTCATGGATGTTTTGGAAGGTAAGGGCACTGAGGCGCAGAAATCTGCTGTTGTGGCAAATGCTGGCATGGCATTGTATACTGCATCTCAAAATGATGGAATTCTACAAGCCGTTTCACGTGCGAAGGAAGCCCTTGAATCGGGAAAAGCTCTAAAGGCATTTAAACGATTGATGGAATCAAATTAAGATGAACATACTCGACGAAATATTGGCTTTTAAGGCGAAGGAAGTTGCAGCGAGAAGGGAATCCTTCCCAATAAAGCAATTGGAAAAAAGTATGTTTTTCGGAAGGGATACTTTTTCCATGAGCGAGCACATTCAGCGGTCCGATAAATGGGGCATCATTGCTGAAATCAAACGACAGTCTCCTTCAAAAGGTGTAATCAACGCGAAGGTCTCGGTCCAACGTACTTCTGTTGGTTATGAAAAAGCAGGAGCGTCAGCACTTTCTATTCTTACCGATTCAAATTTTTTTGGTGGTTCGAATGAAGATCTGTCAGTCGCGAGAAAGCTAAATCTTTGTCCGATCCTTAGAAAGGATTTTACGATCGACGAATACCAGATCATTGAGGCGAAGTCAATTGGCGCTGATGCTATTCTGTTGATCGCGGCAGCACTGGCGCCGGACGTGATCCATTCATTTGTTTCCCTTGCCCACTCCCTGTCACTCGAGGTATTGCTGGAGGTTCATAACGAAAAGGAGCTTAAGGAGAATGTAAGCTCAGGGGCAGACCTAATGGGGGTAAATAATAGAAACTTAAAAACATTTGAGCTTAACGTTGATACATCGCGAAAGCTGGCATCGTTAATTCCGAAAAATATGCTCCGCATTTCGGAAAGCGGGATTGAATCCGTTAAAACTATAATGGATCTTAAACAATATGGATATAAAGGATTTCTAATGGGGCAGAACTTTATGCAACACACCGAACCAGAAGTTGCATGCAGGGAATTTATCGATGAATTAAAAGTGGAAAATTCGAAATTTGAAAAGCGGATAGTTTAATGGACTCGGGCATAAAAGTAAAAATATGCGGCATGAAAGAACGTGACAACATTCTCACGGTTGCTGCACTACGACCTCATTATCTGGGTTTCATTGAATATCCACTATCGCCACGGTATGTTGGTGATGAATTCGTTATGCCTGTAGAGTTAAGTCAATCAACCACGCGTGTGGGGGTGTTCGTCAACGAATCCTCAGAAGTAATCTTTAGAAAGGCGGCGATACAAGGGTATGAATATGTACAATTACATGGAGATGAAACTGCTGCCCAGTGCAGGGAGCTGAAAGACGGTGGACTAAAAATAATAAAGGTGTTTTCGGTTGATGATCATTTTAACTTTGCCGTCACCAAGTCCTTTGTTTCGGATGCTGATTACTTTCTGTTCGATACAAAAGGTAAACTATACGGCGGCAACGGGAAGGCCTTTGATTGGAACATGTTAAAGCATTATGACCAGGAAGTACCGTTTTTTCTCAGCGGAGGCCTGTCTGTTGATAATCTGGCGGATCTCACCGACCTAGCACACATGAACATATGTGCAATTGACCTCAACAGCGGAGTAGAGGTATCGCCAGGAATAAAAGACATCACAAAAGTCGCTAAGGTAATGGATCGATTTCCGGCGCTTTGACGGCAAATTTAAATCATAAAATTAATCTACATGAAGTATTCAGTAAATGAACAGGGCTATTACGGTAAGTTCGGTGGGGCGTATATACCTGAAATGCTTTATCCAAATATAGAGGAACTCCGTACCAGATACATGGACATCATCTATGAAAAGGGTTTTCAGGATGAGTTCAATAAGCTTCTTAAAGATTATGTTGGAAGGCCGACGCCACTATACCTTGCCAGTAACCTATCGGACAAATACGGCGCTCAGATTTATCTCAAGCGCGAGGACCTTTGCCATACAGGATCACACAAGATCAACAACACGATAGGGCAGATCCTGTTAGCAAAGAGTTTGGGCAAGAATAAGATTATTGCGGAGACCGGCGCCGGGCAACACGGTGTGGCTACTGCGACGGTGTGCGCGCTTATGGGGATGGAGTGTCTAGTATTCATGGGCAAGGTCGACATGGAGCGTCAACGTCCGAATGTTGAGCGCATGCGCATTTTGGGAACGCAAGTTATCCCAGCACTGAGCGGAAGTATGACGCTTAAAGACGCCACCAATGAAGCGATGCGTTATTGGATAAATCACCCATCGGATACCCATTACATCATTGGCTCCGTCGTTGGTCCTCATCCCTATCCTGACATGGTCGGTAGGTTCCAATCAGTAATCAGTGACGAAATGCGCAAACAGTTGACTGAGGCCACTGGAAATCCTTTCCCTGACTATGTGTTTGCTTGTGTGGGTGGCGGCAGCAATGCGGCCGGCGCATTCTATCATTTTCTGGACGAAGAACACGTGACGCTCGTCGCAGTGGAGGCTGCTGGTCACGGAATTGATTCCGGAGCATCGGCAGCTACGACAGCGCTTGGTAAACCGGGTGTACTCCATGGAAGCAAAACATTGCTGATGCAGACAGATGACGGGCAGGTGATCGAACCGCATTCTATATCCGCGGGTTTAGACTATCCGGGTATCGGCCCAATCCACGCGCACTTATTTGATACGGGCCGTGTGCAATTTGTCAGCGCCACGGACGATGAAGCGATGGAAGCGGGAATATCACTTAGCAAACTCGAAGGGATTATACCGGCAATCGAATCAGCTCACGCGATAGCAGCTTTAAACAAATTCACTTTTGAAAAAGATGATGTGGTTGTGATCAATCTATCGGGACGGGGCGACAAAGACCTTGAAACCTACATTCGTTGGGGGAAATACTAAGCAACTGATTGACTAAAGGCATTTAAAACACCATCCCGATGAAAAACCGAATCAAAGAACTCTTCAAAAAAAAGAAAAAGAATATACTTTCCGTTTTCTACACAGCCGGCTTTCCAACTTTAGAGAGCACCTCTTTAATCGGGGAAGCGCTTGAAAACGCAGGTGCAGACATCATCGAAATCGGTGTTCCTTACTCGGACCCGATCGCTGATGGCCCCACGATACAGGACAGTAACAAGGTCGCGTTGAAAAACGGCATTACACTGGCACTGATCCTGGAACAGGTAAAGGTTATGCGTAAGAAAGTGAGCCTCCCCGTAATCCTCATGGGTTATGTTAATCCTGTGATGCAATACGGTGTTGAAAGGTTTGCAAACCACGCGCATGATGCTGGCGTTGATGGTGTAATTCTACCCGACCTCCCTATGGATGCATACCTCGCAGAATATCAGTCGCTATTCAATAAGCTAAATATAAGCAACACGTTCCTGATCTCGCCGACAACATCGGATGCCAGGATACGGAAGGTAGATTCAGAAACCGATGGCTTTATTTATGCCGTTTCAGCATCGAGCATCACAGGAGCAAAAGGAAGTTTTGCTGACGAACAACTCCAATACTTTAAGAAGTTGCAAGACTTGAAACTTAAGAACCCTTATCTGATCGGGTTCGGAATATCTAACCACGATACTTTTGCAACTGCCAGTTCTTTTGGCGCCGGTGCAATTGTTGGCAGTGCCTTTATTAACATGCTGCAACAATCGAAAAATATCGAAACTGATATTACGACATTTGTTAAATCATTGAGAAACAACTAGACTGGCATACTCTTAAAATGATCTCGAAGGAAGCAATACGCGATTGGTTTAGCGAACTGCAAACTGACATTTGTTCACGGCTTGAAAAAGCTGATGGGAAGGTAAGCTTCGCTACGGATGCGTGGCAAAGGCCTGGGGGTGGGGGCGGGCTAACCCGCGTTGCAATTGACGGTAATATTATCGAGAAAGGTGGTGTAAATTTTTCTTCGGTTTGGGGGAAGACGCCTGCTCCGGTGCTTCAATCTTTAAAGCTCGACCCGACAGAGAATTCTGATTTTTTCGCAACGGGTGTATCTATTGTTATTCACCCTTTCAGTCCGCGCCTGCCGATCATTCATATGAATGTAAGGTACTTTGAAATGAGCAATGGTACATGGTGGTTTGGCGGTGGTATCGACCTTTCTCCGCACTATGTCGTAGCCAAGGATGCTACCTATTTTCATCAAGCGCTCAAGCGGGTTTGTGATAAGCACAATACTGGATTCTATCCAACATTCAAGCAGTGGGCCGATGACTATTTCTACATCAAGCACAGAAATGAAACGCGTGGAGTGGGAGGGATCTTTTTCGATTATTTGAAAGAAGAAGATGGATTTAGTAAAGAGTCGAGGTTCGCCTTTGTGAAGGACGTTGGCCTGGAGTTTTCCCCGATATATGTTGAGCTTCTTTCACGTAACGCTTCAATGCCCTACACTGAAAGGGAAAAAAGCTGGCAGGCCATTCGACGAGGACGGTATGTCGAATTTAATCTGGTGTGGGACAGAGGAACAAAATTCGGGCTCGATACCGACGGCCGGACAGAATCCATTCTTATGAGTCTGCCACCACAGGCCGAATGGGCATACAGGCACGAACCGGAGCTTGCTTCAGAAGAAGCAGAAACAGTTGCGTACTTGCGAAAGGGAATTGACTGGGTCAATGCGGCAGAAGGTCGCAAAGGTGATGACACCGATGACTCGAACCGGTAAGACCGTTAATGCGGTAAACGAGGGGAGATGAAACACGCTACGAGCGGAGCTAGCAGTAAGTAAGTTAAAACGGAAAGCCGATACCGACATTATAAATAACAGGTTCCCGGAAATTGTAATAGCTACCGTCATCTGCCTGGGTCGCGTATGGCTTGAAGAACCTAACCTGATCCAGTACAAATTTTTCACCTTTCTCACGCGCGGGATCATACGCTTTCATTCCAACGTCAAACCTAAGAATAAGAAAGCTGAAATCGAATCTCAATCCGAATCCAGTACCTACACCAATCTCCTTGAAAAACCGATCAGGGCTAAATTGCGACTTATTGTCTTTTACAATAGTACCATCATCGCCCTCTACATTGAGGGGTCTGAAGTTCCAGACGTTGCCGGCGTCAACAAATATGGCACCATTTACAAAGCCAAATAATTTTTGCCGGAGCTCAATGCTTCCCTCAAGCAGGTATATCAGAGGGCTTTTCAATGCTGTAGTCAAACAGGCCATCACCTTCAGGATTCGTTGCCAGGTTTGGTGGCCCGGACCCCGGACCGAGTCTTCGAGGTCGCCAGGCACGAATGCTGTTGCTTCCGCCGGCAAAGAAAAATTTATCATATGGGAGACTTTCATTGTCAGAATAGGAGTAGGCAAATCCCGAATTAAATCGGTAGGCGAGCACCGTATTCTTATCCAATGGATCGACTTTCCTTAGATCTAGGCTGAACCTTATGTATTTAAAGTATTGTAGTCCAAGGTCATTGATAAACTTCGGATTTATGAAATTCCACAGCGTTCCACCACTCTCTATTTGAACGCGAATGAAACTGGAGTTGTGCTCGGCGTTTCCATAATTATTCAAATTCCACGTAATGCCGAACGTAATACTGTTCACAAACGAAGGCCGAAAGGAATTGATGAGGGCGTTGTTGCCAAGAGAATCCTGCTGAACCAACAGTTCCTTGAATTCAGTCGAAAGGTTCGCAGTATCAATAACGCTCAGACTAACAGGACTGAGTGAATACGTTGTTTTTTTATTGTTCTGCCACGTATAGACACCGTTGACGGAATATAATGCACGGCGGTACTCAGGCCGCTCGTTGTAAGTATATCCTGCGGTGAAACGGGTCTTAGGGTTGTAAGGTGCGAACTTGATCCGCCGACGTTCCGTAAAAAACCAGATGAATTGTGGAAATGTCAGCGATGCATTCAATCCGGCGGACGTACTGCGGTAGATGTTCTGACTGCTTGTCGCCGACGCTACTCCTTCAAAGCCAAACCTGCCACTTAAATCAAATGTCTCCATACCTCCAAAAACATTGCGCTTTTTAAAGGATATACTGTAGAAGGGGCCAGGGAATCCTTGCGTTACATTGACGCCGGCCTCATTGGTCCACTCATAACGGGACAATGGGCTGGCAAAGATATTGGCTACGAATTTTCCTCCGGAGGTGTCGTAATTAACGTTTACAAATTTAAAAGCATCGACATTTCCGAGCTGTCGCTGCGTATTAAGCGTTTTTGTCCGGCTATAAAGCTCCTCCGGCCTGATGAATACTCGTTGATTCAGAATTTTCAGGTTGTAAGCGTTATCATAATATTTGTATTGAATATCTCGGTATGACCTGGTTGTCCGATCAACGCCCGAGATCGTGGTCCCTACATCGGTGGTAAATGTGATAGTATCGATCTTAAATTTTTTATGATAGCCGCGTTTGGCGGGGTCTTTAATTGATAGAATGACGGCCACCCGGCGTTCAGGTGTATTAAATGTAGTGTCGATCTGGTAATCGATGTATTGCCGGCTAAAATCATAGTAGCCAAAGTCCTTTAACAGCAGATCAATTCGCTCGCGCTCCTTTGTAAAATTCTCCTGATCGTAACGGGTATTTTTTTCGAGAAAGCTGTCGCCAACATTATCGTTAATGATTTTAAAAATCGCGGTATCTTGAATATTATAGAAAATGGAGTCCACAAAATATGCTTTACCCGGGTTCATATTATAGCGTACACGCACCAATTTGCCCTGCGACGAGACTTCGTTTGTTACAGTGTTTTTAAAGTAACCTTTCGAGAAAAGATAGCTTTTGAATTTCTCCTGCGTTAGCGTTACCTGGCTACTATCAAAAATTGACAACGGTTCCCCCCATTGCATCCAAAGGTTTCCGTTTTCTATGTAGGAGTTTATCTTCGCAACTTTTTTCTGCTTTTTGAAAAGGTATTTATTAATTTTCTTGGGTTCTGTTGCTCCGGCAATTTGCTGGTCATACCGTTTTTCAACTGCAGCTTTTTTGTGGATAAACTTTTCCTGGTCATATCGTTTATAACCGAAATAGTAAATGCTTACAAGAGGAGAAATGGGCAGCCCGAGAAACTTTCGGTTGGGGCGTTGCGCGTAAAGATTTCGCAGCTCTTCCTCATTGACGTACTTTGGCACTTCAATCCGCTGCTTGTACAGTAGCTTTTCGTTTTCTTTTAAATGCTTTGTTCCCAGGCAACCAGACAGCGTTCCCCAAAGTGAGAAAATTAAAAGAAAATATTTACTTTTCGAGGTACTCAAGCGTTACAAAATGCTTTCAAAAGCAAAAATCAAGTTTGTCAAATCCCTGCAAATAAAGAAATACCGGAAACAGGAACAATTGTTTGTGGTGGAGGGTGCAAAGAGTGTGCGGGAATTGCTGAACTCTGCTTTTGAAACTGTCACGATCGTCGGCGTGTCAGCGTTTTTAGAGACGATTGACATATCTTCAAACATTGAGGTTTTTGATGTATCCGAGTCACAACTCGCACAATTGGGAGCTTTTCAATCGAATGATTCCGTATTGGCAGTAGCGAAGATGAAGCCAAATCATTCGATCAAGGTCGCGCAGGACGAATTTGCCTTAGTGTTAGACGACATCCGCGACCCGGGCAACCTCGGAACAATAATACGAACGGCAGATTGGTTTGGGATCAAAAAAATTATTGCATCTGAGGAATCTGCGGACTTTTACAACTCAAAAGTAGTTACCGCCAGTATGGGCTCCTTTACGAGAGTTAACTTGTATTACGCCTCGTTGCCTGAATTTCTCCATGGATCCAACGTCAGGGTGTTTGGCTCCTACCTGGATGGCAAAGATGTTCACAAGGCCAATTTTGGGGATGGTGGTCTCATACTGATTGGAAATGAAGCGCGCGGTATCTCACCATCACTGGAAGGATATGTTACCGATAGAGTTACGATACCGAGGATAGGAGGAGGAGAATCATTGAATGCCGCTGTCGCGACCGCGATCATCTGTGACAACCTAACCAGAGCAAGCTAAAAAAAGCCACTGCTCTCCTGCGCAGCAGATTCTGAAATACGGTTCGCATTCTCGCGTCCCAGATACCTGTCGATTGCTGCATGACCCAAATATATCATCGGTGTTAATGCAATGGCTACCACGAACTTGTATATGTAATTGGTAATTCCGATTGCGATTATTTGCTGATTAGTGAACACTCCGGCGAACGCTATATAGAGAACAACAAAGCTGTCAACCGCCTGTGAGATAAGCGTTGACCCTGTTGCGCGCAGCCAAAGATATTTATTGCCCGTGCGTTTACGCAATTGCTGGAATACAAACACGTCCACAAGCTGACCAAGAATAAAAGCTGCCAGCGAGCCAATGATGATTCGCTGACCCTGACCGAATATTTTATTGAACGCGAAATCGATATTGAAGGGATTGCCATTTACGTCGGCCTTGTTTGTATCTATCCAGAAATCCGCTGGAGAAAGCCGCATAGCAACGAAGATCACACAGAATGCATACACGATCAGCGCGGCGGTGAAATAGCTTATCTGACGGACGCCAGGCTTTCCAAAATATTCGTTGATGAGATCAGTCGTAATAAAAACTACGGGCCAGATTACAACGCCTGCGGTTAGATTGAAATCCATTACGAAACCGAGGATGTTCAAGTGCACAGGATCTACTCCCAGCGTCGCTTCTGCTGAGAAAATCTTCACACCAATCATCTCAGCCAGGATTGCATTGGTAATGAAAATTCCGGAGAGTATAGCAAATAGGCGGTTGCGCTTGTACTGCAGTGTGTTATCGTGTGACGGTTCCTTAATCATCGACGGTAAATTCCTCTCCTTCAAGGGCAAGCTTACAATTTGGAAATATGGATCTCGCCTCCTCCAGCATGGGACTCAGGTCTTTATAGCGGGCGGAAAAATGTCCTAGCAATAATGTGTTCGCGCCAGCCAGTTGGGCAATTGACGCTGCTTCCCGTGCTGTGCTGTGCATCGTTTCATGCGCCTTCGCCTCATCGGCGTCGAGGAATGTGGCTTCGTGATATAGCAGATCGACGTCCTGTATTTGTTGCAGTAAATTCTTCTCAAAAGCTGTGTCCGAACAGTAGGCATAACTCCGGGATTTCCTTGGCTCCAAGGTAAGGTCGCTGTTGCGATAGATAACATTGCCGGCCTCATCCAGCACGTCATCTCCTTTTTTAAGATTTCCTATTTGTTGGAGCATCAGGCCTGAAGGTAATAATGTCTTGTCAATCCGACGTGGCTTCGATTTCTCTTTAAACAAAAAGCCGGAGCATCGTATCTTATGTGATAATGGGATCGTTTCGACCGTCAGTGCTTCATCTTCAAAAATCACCTCCCGGGCACCTTTCTCAAGCCGATGAAAAATGATCTTATAAACGAGGGCAGATCGGGAGTATCGAAGATGTGTTGTAATAATTTCGTCAAGGCCACGGTGGCTATACACGTGCAGGTTGTTAACCCGCTTTTGTAAGTGCATTGTATAGAGCAACCCCATCAACCCCAGATAGTGGTCTCCATGCAGGTGACTAATGAAGATGTGGTTTATCCGATGGAAGTTTACCTGAAGGCGCATCAGCTGCATTTGTGTTGCCTCCCCACAATCGACCAGGAAAGCTCTGTTTTGAATTTCCACCAATTGCGCAGACGGGTGTCTACCGTAAGCGGGCAGCGCACCACTGGAACCGAGGATAGTGATTTTAAAACTCAAGTCAACGGCATTTGTGACATCTCAACAAAAAACCAAAGCTTGAAGGCTTTGGTTTTGAAGTAATTGACAGTCCCTTCAGTTTCCTTCAGAGTCTTTCAGATCTTTTTCAATTTCGTGCATTAATACAGCATCAATACCTTCCTCTACTTTGGGGACGATGTTCAGCACGCTGTCCAGCTGTGATATTCTGATAAGCTTCATGGTATGGTCGGATAAAGTGGTAAGGACGAATATCCCACCTTCCTCCTGCACGATGCGGTTTCCTACGAGTAGCGCGCTCAAGCCAGATGAGTCAGTATATTTTACTTCAGCAAGGTCAAGAATGATATTGCGAACGCCTTCTGCATGCAGGGTTATCAGCTCAGATTTTAATCCTGGCGCAACACTGGAATCCAATTTTTCTTCATGCAAACGTAGTAAGCTATATTTCTCCTGCTTGTCAATTGTATACTTCATAGGCTCGGTTTTACTTAGTTTCGAAGTTAGCTGATTTTATCGAATTCGAGATCATTTGTTCAATTCTTTGGACTATACTGCTGTAATCAATAGGAGTGAGGGACTCACCGCGCATCTGCTGATATAACTCTTTGTATCTGACTGAGATATTGGCAACTACTTCATCTGTCATGTGGGGTATCTGTTGTCCCTCCTTTCCCTGAAAATTATTTTCAATCAGCCACTGCCTGACAAATTCTTTACTTAGCTGTTTCTGCGCCGCTCCGGATTGCTGTCGAGCTTCATACCCGTCCTTATAAAAATAGCGTGACGAATCAGGCGTGTGAATTTCATCGATCACATAAATGTTTCCACCATGCCTCCCAAACTCGTACTTCGTATCTACAAGGATAAGCCCGCGCTCTGCGGCGAGCTCTGTCCCCCTTTTGAACAAACTTCGAGTGTATTCCTCTAAGATTTCGTAGTCATTGGCTGGAACGATTTTCCGATGAACGATCTCTTCCCTGGAAATGTCCTCATCGTGCCCTACTTGTGCTTTGGTAGTAGGCGTGATGATCGGTTCTGGCAACTTGTCATTTTCTTTCAGCCCCTCTGGGAGCGCCACGCCGCATAGCATTCGTTTGCCCGCCTTATACTCGCGCCACGCGTGGCCAGCCAGGTAGCCCCGTATTACCATCTCTACACGAAAAGGCTCGCACTTAAAACCGATCGTAACGTTTTCATCTGGAACCGAAATAACCCAGTTTGGAACCAGATCCTTAGTCGCTTGCAGGTTATAAGCTGCAATTTTATTTAATACTCTTCCTTTATCGGGGATGGCACGTGGCAATATAAAGTCGAATGCAGATATACGATCTGTGGCAATCATCGCCATCAAGTCGCCGAAATAATAAACATCCCGAACCTTACCCCTATAAAAACCTGTCTGACCCGGAAATTGGAACTGCGTTTCTTTGATCGCCTGCATAGTAGATAGTAGCGGCAATTTATGGGAAATTAGTCAAGAGTCATGAGTCAGGAGTCGGTAGTTCTTACTGATTTTTGACGAGTTCAACTAATTAACCAGCACACCCGCCCGATACACAACCACTTTAACCTGGCCTTGCTCACTATAGCTCTTCCACTCGCCATGCTTCTTGTCCGCAACGTATTCGCCTTGTTCTTTCACGTTGCCATTCGGGTAATAAAGCAAGTACTGTCCATGCTTTCTGTTGGAACGATAGGTGCTGATTGACTCCGGCTTGCCGTGCTCGTAGAAGGTCTTTACAGGACCAGTAAGTAAATTGGTTTTGTAGGTTTCTTCCTTCTTCACTTTTCCCGAAGGATAATAAATATATTTTACACCGGTAAGCTTCCCATGCTCATAGGTTTGTTTTGTGTTAACTTTCCCGTTGTCATCATAGCTTGTCCATGCTCCGGCAGGGGCGCCGTTGCGCATTTTTTTCTCGGCTGTGATCGAGCCCGCCTCATTGTATTCGACAATTGCTGCGTCAACAAGGTTGGAAGAGACCTGCTCCTTTACCTTAACATTTCCATTTGGGAAATACTCAAAGTTCGTTCCTGCCTTCTTCCCGTTGTCATACTGATAGCGATGCTGAACCTTGCCGTCTGGGAAATAGCCAACGTTAGCGCCATGTAGTTTGGTATTGAGAAAATTTCCCTCGAGTATTAATTTGCCTTCGCGATTGTAGGTTTTAAACTGCCCGTTTCGTGCACCCTTTGCCATCGTTGAGACTGTTTCCAGTTGACCATTATCGAAGTAAGTCTTATAGAAACCGGTAAGGATGCCATCTTCGTAATCCGCCTCCGACTGCACCTTCCCATCTTCATAAAAGCTGCGGGTCACGCCGTTCGGTTTTCCTTTGACGTAGGAAATTTCCTTCTTTAGTTTTCTATTTGGGTAGTACTCCCTGACCAGGCCGTCGGGACGCCCCTTGGCAAAAAAAGTTTCACGCTTAACGCTACCATTGTCAAAAAATAATTGAATGCTGTCAGTGAGAATGTCGTTCTGGTAATAAGCTTTCTGATGCGGGAACCCTTCTTCGTTGAAAATTCGCACCTCGCCGTGACGCAGCCCGTTTACGTAATTAAGCTGGCGTGCAACCCTACCGTTAGCATGATATTCGGTAAAAACTCCAGACTTCTTTCCGTCCGAAAAGCTGCCTTCTACCATCAGCCCACCGTTCTCGTAAAATCTTTTATACACACCTCGATAGGTATTTACATCACCTTGTTCCGTGAAGTAAATTTCCTGAATGTGCTCTTTATTTTGGTCGTAATAGGTTCGCACCTCATTCTGCGAATGTCCCTGGAAAAAGGCACTCAGGAACAGTAAAGTCAGGCAAATCAGAACATGAGGTTTTACCAAAGAAATGGCGTTCGTTAAGTAACGATTAAGGGCGCGCATTAAGTCCGAGTTACCGCTTAAACATTCTCTATAACAATCGCCGAAGCGCCACCGCCTCCATTACAAATGCCCGCAACACCCAGTGACCCGTTATTTTGTTTCAAAACACGGATTAAACTTCCGAGTATGCGCGCTCCGGACGCGCCAAGGGGATGACCAAGCGCCACTGCTCCACCGTTCACATTTACGATTGCCGGATCAAGTTCAAGCTTTCGATTATTTGCAATTGCGACAGCGGAGAATGCTTCATTTATTTCGTAGTAGCCAACGGATCCTGCATCTATCCGTGCCGCTTTCAATGCCTTTGGTATTGCAATGGAAGGCGTTGTCGTAAACCACATGGGGTCCTGAGCGGCATCTGCAAATCCCAATACTTTTGCTAAGGGTTTCAGTCCGAGCGCCGCTACCCGTTCCCCACTCATCAATACCAACGCTGCCGCCCCATCGTTTAAGGTAGAAGCATTGGCGGCAGTGACTGTGCCCTCCTTGGAAAACGCGGGTTTTAATCCAGGTATCTTATCAAAGTTTACATTCTTGTATTCTTCGTCTTCGGTGATTACTGCCACATTGCCCTTGCGGTCAGTGATTTCCACGGGAACAACTTCATCTTTAAACTTCCCCGACGACCAGGCGGCGGCAGTGCGTTTATATGAAGTGATCGCATATGCATCTTGTTCATCGCGCGTGATTTTCATCTCTGCGGCTGTGTTATCGGCACAGACACCCATAGCGCAGTGGTTGTATGCGTCGGTGAGACCGTCGAATTGTAGACCGTCCAACAACTCCCCATGACCATAGCGATAACCCGTCCTGGCCTTCATCAGATAATAGGGGATGTTACTCATACTTTCGGTTCCACCTGCAATAACGACATCATTTTGTCCAAGCATGATGGACTGTGCGCCTACCATTACCGCTTTCATGCCTGATGCGCAAACCTTATTGATGAGCGTACAGGGAATGTCAAACCCCAACCCGGCAGCTGCGGCAACTTGCGTCGCTGGCGCCTGGCCCAGTCCTGCAGAAATCACGTTCCCCACAAAAACCTCCTGAACCATTTTGGGGTCGATACCTGCCTGCGCTATGGCTGCTCGGTAGGCCACGCCGCCCAGGCGGATCGCTGAGAGCGTGTTAAGTGCTCCGCCAAAACTTCCAATAGGAGTCCGGACAGATGAAACGATGAAAACTTCTTGCATAAGGTTAACGGTTTACCAGTCTGGCTTATCCTTTTCCTTCGGTTTTGTTGCCTTTCTCTTATTCTGTTGAAGATATTGTATCTCCTGATTTTTCATTGCTTCCAGAATCATCTTCGCCTTCTCTTCACTGATTTTCATTTGCTGTAATTTCTCGGAAAGCTGCGGCGAAGCCTTTTGCTTATCCTGTTTTTCCTCCTGGTCTTTCTGCTCCTGCTTCTCAGATGCCTTTTTATCCTTCTGCTCTTTGCTTTCCTTATCCTTATCCTTTTCCTTATCCTTTTCCTTTTCCTGCTCTTCTTTTTCTTTTTGGTCCTTTTGCTGTTGCTCCTTTTGCTGTTGATCCTTCTGCTCTTGCTCTTTTTTCTGTTGATCTTTCTGCTCCTGCTCTTTGTTTTTTTGGTCTTGCTTTTTCTGGTTCTCTTCCTTTTTTTGTTCGTTTAGCTTTTCCGCCAGCGCTTTAAGCTTTGCGTCGCCCGGATATTTCTTTAATCCGTCATTTACACTCTGTATTGCCTGCGGGACACGATCGCCGATATAGTGGTTGGCGGATGCATTAAAATAGCTTTGGGCACCCTGACCAAACGCCGTGATTGTACCCACAAAAAGAATTGCGATAATGGAAATTGTCTTCATTTCTTATCGATAGTTACCACATTCTTTAAACGTTCAATGAAATCACTATAATGCATCACGGACGGATCTTTTTTCGCGCCATCCAACATTAAATTCTGTGCTTCCTTAAATTTAAATTGCGCAGCAAGCCGATCCGCCTGCGCCTTTAATTTTTTAGCAAATTCGGAAGGATCTTTTGGCTTCTCTTTATTCTTTTTATCCTCCTCATCCTTCTTTTTCTGCTCATCCAGCTTCTTTTTGAGCATTTCGTAATTGCGCCGCGCGTCGATGTTTTCAGCATCGGCTTTTATTGCCTGCTTGAAATTTTGGAGCGCCTCGTCAAATTTACCTTGTTGATGGTTTAGAATACCTAACTGTTGTTGTGCCCTTGAGCGAACCCGTGGCTTGGGACTTCCAGAAAGCGATTCAAACGTCGCAGAGGCATTTGTCGTGTCCATAGATAAAAAATACGCATTGGCAAGGTTCAGCATTACCTCGTCTTCGGTAACCTCTAGGGAGTCGGTGAGGTACCGGTATTTTTGAATGGCTAATTTGTAGTCACCTGTCGTGTAGGCTCTCCGGGCTTCCGCCTTAAGCGTATTGATCTTCCCGATCTTAACCGGGTCGATCGCAGCGATGATAAGCACAATACATATCGCGACAACCTTCATATTCTAATCGTTGGTATGTTGACCAGGATGTCCAGTAAAAAAAGAATGGACGCGACCGCGAGGAAATAAAAATACTTGTTGGCCGTCACGTCCACGTATCGGGCGTCTCGGAGTTGTCCCTCAATCTTTCCGATCGTATTAATTAACCGGGCAACATCATTCTTAGAATCATTGATTTCGAAATATTGCCCACCGGTCTTGTTTGCAAGCGCGATGAGTTGCTCTGACTTCAACTTGGTAAGCACAATCAGACCTTGCCTGTTTGTCTTAAGTGAATTGCCGTTATAAATATTTCCTCCCTTTTCAGTCCCCACGCCCAACGTAAAAAGCTTTATGTCCTTGTTTTCAATTTCCCGGGTGACATCATCTGTTTCTTCTCCGAAGTCCTCACCGTCGCTTATCAAAAGAATTACTCTTGATTTGGTGGTGGAGGATGGCGCACCCGACTTGTCCGGCTCTTCAAGCTTAGCCAATGCCATGCGCAATGGCGGACCGAAATCTGTGCCCGATGAAGGAACGAGCGCCGAGTTCATTGTTTCAATAAAAAGATTCAGTGCGTTCTGATCATACGTCAGGGGACATTGCATAAATGCCTCAGACGAAAAGATGATTATTCCGATGCGATCCGAATTGAATGCCTCAACAACTTTTTTCAATTCAAATTTTACTTTCTCCAGACGCGAAGGCTGAATATCGAAAGCATCCATAGATTTGGACAGATCGACACAGATCATAATATCTTTTCCGACTGATGTAACTTCTTTTTTGGAACCGCCGAAGGAGGGACCAAGTACGGCTATGATGAACAGCGCGAAGTATATGGTGCGGAAGAACAATTTAACAAAAACATTGCGAAAGGGTGTTTTCAATCTTCGCGCAATGCTTACCACACGCATCACATAGACGCTATACAAAATGAGAAATCCCGCTATGAAGATTATCTCCGTTATTCCAAAGCCGCGATACCAGAGCACACCAAGATGTTTAATAACTGGCAATTTGCAATTAGGATTCTGTTTATGCAAGCTTTCCTACACCGCCGCCTACGGGCCAAATCGGTGCCCTTTAGAACGTTAATTGCATTACATAGTCTTTTAATAAATAGGGACCCATCGGAATTTCTTCTTCTCTTATGATGTGAAACCCCACCTTTTGGTAGAAGGAACACGCGGCTGTGTTTTTACATGCAACATTGAGTTCCATTGTGTTTACGCCAAAGTTCAGCAGCCTGCGCTTGACGTCATTTAGGAGCATCGATCCAAATCCGTTGCCTTGACGGGCGGGCAGAACATATAGCTTATGAATCTTATAAATGGCGGGATTTTCCGGCCGCGCTGCAAAGGAGACGAATCCTTGTGCGCCAAGGTTATTGCGCAAAATTACAAATTGCTGATCGCCAGTTGCGATCAAATTTACCAGAGTTTCCTCGTTGTAAAGTGTATCAAGCATATAGCGGATTTGCCCGGCAGGCAGAATGTCACCGTAGCTTGGCCACCAGGTCTGTTCAGCAATCTGCCTGATTGCATGTACGTCATTGAATGTCGCGTCTTCTATTGTTGTCATATCAGCATTTTCCATAATCTCGATTCGTTGCTCCGAACTTTAGCTTGCTCTTGCCATAGATATTCTAAGTTATTAATAACAGACTTGAATATTTAGGGATTAGATTGCGGGGAATTTCTTAAATTTTCGTCATTATTCCAGCAGTAAATTGTAGACAAACGACAATCTGATGAGTATGAAACGGCTACACTTATTTCTATTGGCAACCTTACCTGTTGTTGTTTTCGGTCAAAGCATCGACTACAACAAAATTATCGTTACTGAACAGGTCACGACTGTGTCCTTTGAAGAACGACTGGTGCAGATGGCCTGGAGGAATCATCCCTCTAACAAGGTTGAAATGCAGAAGGTTGAGCAGGCGCAGACGTTGAGATCAAAGGCGAGATGGTCATGGCTTGATAATATTTATGTCGAAGGGAATTACAATGAATTTACCGGCAAGGAAGAAGTTGATGATCTTGCAAGGGCATTCTATCCGCGTTATAATGTAGGTGTTCGATTGCCGCTGGGCACTTTTGTCCAGACACCCCTCAGTGCCCAGGCAGCCAATGACAATGTAATTATCTCCGAGTATAACGTTAACGCTAAAAAATTATCTGTCCGTGAGAACGTCATGCTTGCAGTTGAGAGACTTAAGGAAAAGTTTAAGGTAGTCAAGCTTCGTGAGCGTATCCAGGAAGATTACTTCCTGATGTTTCAAAATGCGGAAAAGAAATTTAAGGCAGGGGAGATGACAATTGAATCCTATCGCACGACGTCTCAGGCATATTACCTCAAGGAGGAAGAGATTATTCAGGCCCGGTCATCATTTAACCAACAGAGGATTGAACTGGAAGCGATGATTGGAGTGGAGCTAAAAGACGTTGAAGGATACGTACAGTTTATCGACCGACTGACAACGGAATCACAGGGTAGGTAACTCAGCGCTCACCGGCGAGGATGCCTTCGTTTCGGGACTCGATTGCGCGTTGAACCTCTGAAACGAGGTATTCGGGTTCAAAGGGTTTCACCAGATAGGAGAATGCTCCAAGATCCATACATTGTTTGCGCTTGCTGGAATCTTCATAACCTGAATGGATGATTACCGGCACGTGCCTGAGAATTTCATCATTGCTTAAATTCTCCAGTAACTCAAGACCACCAAGAGAGGGCATTTTAAGATCTGATACGATCAGATCAGGAACGTTTTCGCTGCAACAAAGCCAGTTCCATGCCTGAAGGCCGTCATTCATTACGGTAACGCTAAACTTATCCTTTAGTATCTTTTCTAAAAGCCAACAAAGCAACACATCGTCTTCGATTAATAGAACTTTTCTCATGTACCAGTTGCTAAACCTTTGTAATTATAATTTAAACACGTTGATCAGATAGCTATAGGCGAAATTGTTAGAGCCGACTTTCGAGACGTATAAAATTAATTAAAAAAACCACACCTATGTAACCCACAATTTCGAAATAATATAGCGATCCATTGCGCAAATAGTCCCCACGCCATCAATCCGACGATGTTTGACCCATTTCCAGAACATGAACCTCGGCAGGCGACATTTCAATCCGATGAGTGGTGGGACTGAATCGCAACGAGCGTGGTTGCGTTTCGGTTAACTTTTCCATTACCGGCCTCAATAAACCTCGGGATGAATAGCAGCAGCTGAGGGTATGCATAAGGTTCTTCAACCTTCAGCGCTTGCAGTGAGGTACGTATGTCCTCCTCTGGGTGCGTCCCTTCGATAACCAAAATAACTTTGTTGCCTAGCCGCAGATCGGGGATACTGGCGAGGAAAAATCTATTGCCAATGGAAGCATCCCGAAAACAGTTTTCAATCATTTCTTCGATTTTTTCGGGAACGATTTTCACTCCGCCAGTATTGATAATGTTATCCCATCGTCCGAGCCAGATGAATGTTTTATTGTCCCGCAATTCCACAATATCATTTGTGACCACTGGCTGGTGTAGCCAGGCGCAATCTATTACCAGACATCCACGCCCATCCAGACTGAGCGCAACACCAGGAAGCGCAACGTAACAGTCAGTTGTATCCTGGGTATTCAATAAACGCAACGCAACATGCGACACTGTTTCGGTCATTCCATACGTGCTGTAGCAGCGGCAATCGATTTCCCTGAGCCTCGCGATAATATCATCAGTGACTTTGCCGCCGCCGATTAACACGGTCCGAATGCGATCCAACCGCGCAAGGTGGCCACTTTGCAATATATGATAGACTTGTAGCGGTACGAGCGCACAAAAGTCTATGTCATTATCCCTTATTTCGTAAAATGGGTTGCCAGAAGGTGCGGCAAAAACAATCTTCATCCCGGTAACGAAACATCGAACCAGCATCATTTTGCCCGCGATATAATCCGGATGCAGGCAAACCAATGCCGTATCTCCTTTTTTCAGACCGAGCACCTGCTGTGTGCGCTTCGCACTCGTGATCATTTGATCCCGTGCAATAGTGATTGCCTTGGGAACACCTGTGGAACCGCTCGTTTTTAAGGTGAAGCTTTCGCGTGCGTTTAACCAGTCTTTTATAAACGAAAAAAGTGCCGCTTCAACCTCCAGCGCGGGTGGATGCCTGCCTGCCATGATATCATCAATGGGTATCGTACGGCCGTTAACAACGATGCTATCATATGGATAACTGGACATCAGCGTTCTGGAAGTTACTACGGGAATTGAGGGTATTTTGACCAGTCAGGATCGCGCTTTTCGAGGAACGCATTCTTCCCTTCTTTAGCTTCTTCTGACAGATAATAAAGCAGGGTCGCATTGCCTGCAAGCTCTTGAATACCAGCTTGCCCATCCAGTTCCGCATTAAACGCGCTTTTCAACAATCGAATTGCCAACGGACTCTTTGCGATGATTTTCCGGGCCCACTCGACAGCGGTCTCTTCCAGATTTTCCAGGGGAACAACCTTATTGACGAGCCCCATCTGCAATGCATCGTTCGCGTCGTACTGATCACATAGAAACCAGATCTCACGAGCCTTCTTCTGGCCCACCACCCTTGCGAGGTAGGAAGCGCCGAATCCTCCATCAAAACTTCCTACTTTAGGGCCTGTTTGGCCAAATCGCGCGTTTTCGGCAGCAATGGTCAGGTCACATACGACATGTAGAACATGGCCCCCGCCGATTGCCCAGCCTGCAACGGCGGCGATAACTGGCTTAGGTATTGACCGAATCAGCTTTTGCAAATCCAGGACGTTTAGCCTTGGGGTTGCGTCAGGTCCAATATAACCGCCGTGCCCTCGAACACTTTGGTCACCTCCACTGCAAAATGCTTTACCTCCTTCACCGGTCAGAATGATTGCACGTATTTCGGTTTCTTCCCTGCAATGATGCATGGCGTCTATCATTTCGCTCACCGTTACAGGCGTGAAAGCATTATGAACCTCAGGTCTATTAATGCTTATGCGTGCGATCCCTTCAAATTTTTGAAAAAGTATATCCTTATAGCCCTTGATCTGGGTCCAGGGAAACTTGTTACTCATAACTTTTCTTTATTGTTAGTTTAAGTGCATCAAAAATGCCTTTATTCAGTGTAATCGAAGATTCAATCTCCATGATTTTGATTGTCGGGCCCGGTTCCATAAAATCTATTAGAAGGTTTTTCATCTTGCGCTTCGTGTCAAGCTTCAGATATTCGAACCCATATTCTTCACAAAGCTTTCGGGCGTTTAGTTTTTGATTAGTAACAAAGTATTCGTCAGCTTCAGGCAACTCGCCTGGACCATCGATCATTTTAAAGATAACACCACCGTGGTTATTCAACAGCACTATCCTGAGGTTATTAACTTCGTGATTGTGCCAGAAGGCATTTCGATCGTAAAAGAAAGCCATGTCACCCGTGATTAGAATATTCGGGATATTGCTGGCGAGTGCATGTCCCATCGCAGTGCTCGTGCAGCCGTCAATTCCACTCGTGCCACGGTTGCAATATACGTGCACCGCTGCCTGACTTTCGTGAAGTCCAATATAGTTCGCATATCGCACGCTCATACTATTAGCAAGGTGAAGGTTACAATCAGCGGGAAGATTCAACATAACCTCATTGACGACCTCTAGTTCCGCAAGTTCCTTCATCGGAAAGAATTCGCCCATAGTTCTCTGCGCCCGTCTTTCTTCGACCTCCCATAATTTGGCAAAGTTATCCTGCCTCTGACTTTCAAAACCTTCGATACGTGAGATCCCGCTCAGGAAGTTGAAGAAGGCGTTCGGCGCGATTTGGAAGATTTTAGTAATTGACTTGTAAGTGTCTGCTACGAGACCCGCTGACTGAATGTGCCAATGTACGCTCGCGGGAAAATTTCTCAGAAACAACTTTAGATTTTTAGATATCACACTGTCGCCGAATGTTATGAGC
This sequence comes from Chryseolinea sp., assembly GCA_037720155.1. GTDB lineage: Bacteria > Bacteroidota > Bacteroidia > Cytophagales > Cyclobacteriaceae > Chryseolinea. Next base: position 64,154 of record JBBJMI010000006.1, read on the forward strand.
AAATCCGGCTGAAGTGTCTTTTTAACTTCTTCACTGGCTGCTCCTAAGAAAATGTCTGCGTGGCTGATTTTGCCGTCGATTCCGTGTAAGTTTGACAGGATATCCGCTACAAGCGGTATGTTATGATGCCGTATTAAATGCGACGTCGCCTGCACTCTGCTCTCGTTTGACTCCTGTTGTCCGGCCACCAATAAAATCCGGTGAAAGGAAGGCCATTGGGTCGTTAACATCACTTTCTGTTCCTCCGTCAATACATGATGCGCCGCATGATTGGCCATTACTCTTACTTCCTGAGTACTTGTAATGACTTGTTCATTGTCAGGGTAAAGCGGTTCTCGAAACGGTATGTTAACGTGGACGGGGCCCGCCGGTTCCTGAAGGCTCAAATTGATCGCTTCATTTATCGTTCTGTTGATTCCCCATTCAGAGTCGAGGTGCACATATTCCTGGGTTAGGTGATACGACCCTTTTACATGTCTACCGAAAATGCCTTCCTGATATATCGTTTGTCCATCCTGTTGTGCGATCCACTCATTAGGTCTGTCTGCGGTGAGAACCAGCAATGGTGTATGGCTAAAAAATGCTTCGGCAATTGCCGGGGCAAAATTATAGGCTGCAGAACCCGACGTGCACACCAGGAGTGTTGGTAACGCTGTGTGCTGTGCAATGCCCAAAGCAATGAATGCAGCACTGCGCTCGTCGCTAATTGTTTTGCAAGTGATGAGAGGCTGCCGGGTAAATGCGAGTATGAGCGGGGCGTTGCGAGACCCGGGGCATAAAACAGCTTGTGTTAACCCTTTTGCAGCACACAATGCTGCAATATCGTAAATGGGTTGAAGACGTGCTTTCATCGGTAGCGGTTATCTGGTTGCTAGTTACAGCAAAGTCCCCGAAAGTGCACTTCGCAAGGTTTGCATCTTTATTTCAGTCTCATCCCACTCAAGTTCTGGATTAGAGTCGAGTGTTATTCCGGGGCCGGCATATAAAACGGCTTTGCCTTCGATAAGCTGAGCGCAACGCAGGTTCACGTAAAGCTGGATGTCGCGGTTCAAATTAACTGGACCGAGGTAACCGGTGTAAAATTGCCTTTCGTACTTCTCGTGTGTCTTCAAAAAATTCATTGCGGTGGGTAGGGGCGATCCGCAAACGGCAGAGGTAGGATGGAGGAGCTTCAACATTACAGAACCAAGCTGAGGGAAATTGGTCGCCTGCATATCGACTTTGAACTCTGACTTGAGATGCAACAAATTGCCGGCTACTACGGTCTTAGGCCCATGCTCCTCATACTCTCTCAACCTGATCATCTTAAAGCAGCTGATGATGTAGCGTTCAACAAGTGCCTGCTCTGCAATGTCTTTTTGAGTCCACGCGACTGACCTAAGTTCCTGCCCCTCTTTTGAACGCTGTGTACCAGCAAGCGCCACGGTCCTGAAGAGGCCATCCTTAACGCTGACCAATAATTCCGGCGTTGCGCCAAGCCATGTTCCTGTCGTCGGTGTTGAAACGAATGAAATCAAGGCACTCGGATTCACTTCACAAAGGGTATTGAAAGCGATGCTCACATTGAACGTCGGTTGAAGGTCAATCAGGTCAATTCTCGAGGGAACGATCTTTTGAAGTTTTAACGCTTCAATTTCGAGTATAGCCTCTCCGATAAGTGCAAGAAATTCATCCATTCCAAGCACTGGTTGTGAGAAAGGAGACTTATAGTAGGGAGTTTCCTGTTGACGATAATTCTTTAGTTCAGATTGCAACCACGAGTACGACTCGGCTTCCAGGTCTGTGTCTGGCGCCTTAAGCGTGTTCGCTTCGAAAGCAAAACAGATGTCTTCCTTTAGAAAGACCCGGTCGAGGAAATTATCAAATGGTGCAAAAATGAACCCCGGCGGAAGGGTTTCCAATGGGTCATTCTGCTTCAGCCACGTAATTTCGCGCGAAATAAGAAGCCGATGGACGGTTTCGTGCGGCAGACGCCAGAGGGCGACAGAATAATTCTTCTGGATTGCCAGGCCTAAAAGGGTGTAAATCAAGTCTGACTCCGAAAACGTATACAGCAATGAAGATTCAGCAATTCCCGCTCGGTTGTCCACTTCAGTTCTTTTTGTCGATTACCGCGATCGTTATTCTGCTCAGGCATACAAGTTCCTGCTGAGCATTGGAGATGCGGATCTCCCACACATGTGTTTTTTTTCCAATATGTACAGGCTTTGTAACAGCAAATACAAATCCACTCATAACAGGCCGGATGTGGTTGGCATTTACTTCTAACCCAACACAGTATTGCTTTGTTCCGTCAACGCATAAACTTGCTGCGACACTTCCCATCGTCTCGGCCAGGGCAACGGATGCGCCTCCATGCAGCATGCCTGCAGGCTGATGGGTCCTTCGGTCAACCGGCATTCGGGCTTCCAGAAAGTCTTCGCCTATTGTAACAAATTCGATACCCAGCTGCTCCGCCAATGTATTTGTGGCCCAGTTGTTCAAATCCGCCACCTTTAAAGCCGTTTTAAATATTCCCATTAAACTTTTGCAGAGATTACTGCAGCGATAGTAATTTCCTATTTTTGCGGCCAAAATAACCCAAAATTGACTACCAAAAAAATCTACATCGTACGTCATGGACAGACGGATTTTAATCTTCAGAACATTGTACAGGGCAGTGGTGTTGATAGCAGCTTAAATAACCGGGGCAGGGAACAGGCAAAGGCTTTTTTTGAGAAGTATAAAGGGATTGCTTTCGACAAGATTTACACCTCCAAACTGAAGCGTACAACGGAATCAATACAAGCTTTCATAGATCTTAGCATTCCGACCGAAGCCCTGGAGGGTTTAAACGAAATTAGTTGGGGAAGCAAGGAGGGGTACAAGATCACGCCGTCGGAAGACGAATATTACCATCAAATGCTCAGGGAATGGCAGCTTGGCAATACTTCCCATCGCATTGAAGGTGGTGAGAGTCCGGACGATGTCGTAAGACGTATGCAACCTGCGGTGGATCACATCCTCGCCCATGAAAACGAGAACACGGTTCTTATTTGCATGCACGGTCGAGCTATACGCATAATTCTCTGTATGCTATTGCATTACCCCTTGAAGTCAATGGATATGTTTGAACATGAAAACCTGGGGCTTTATCTTTTGAACTATAACGGTGCCTTCTTTTCGGTGGATCTTTACAACGATACGAGTCACTTGCGCCCAAGCTGAGCAAGTGCAGATCTGGCTTTAGTATCTATACTGTTTTTGTATTCGTGCTTTTTATAAGATAGGGCCATCTCAAAATACTCCTCGGCATCTGCTTTGTTACCCTCCTCATAAAGTAGATAACCCATCTGCAGGCTGGCGTTTGGGGCAAAGTACCAAGGTGAATCGCCGTTGCCGTCAATCACTTCTTTGTAAAACGCCTTCGCCCTGGCAAGTTTGCCTGTCTTATGTGCTAACCGCCCTCGCCTGTAAGTGTATTCTAGCTGGTCACGCTTTGTGAGCAATTCAGCAGGTGCGACAGAATCCAGGATAGCTTCAGCTTTATTGTAGTATCCGCCGTCAGTGAAATATCGGGCCTTGGTGAGTTTCGGATGCGGAAGTTCATTATCCGACATACTTCTCGCAGCATACTTATCCGCTTCGGTAACTTCTTTGCCAATATTTCGAGCCTGCTTGAACAAGCTGTGGGCGTCGTTTACGTTTCCGTTCAGCCAATAACAAAGACCAATTTTATAATACGCATCCTTGATATTGTTCTGGCCTTTGTACTGATTGATGAAGGAACGATAAGCTGTTATTGAGTTAAGGTATTCACCTTTGCAAAGAAATATCTCCCCTCGTAAATACTCTGCGTAATTAATTCGGAAATGCGGCTGTTTTTCTTCCAGACGGTTAAGTAAGATCAGCGCCTGCCCGGCATCACCAGATTTCATAGCCAGCGAACCTCCTATAAAAGGCGCCAGACCAGCGCTAGAATTTTCAGCGATGATAGAGTGAATCATTGCCACGCCTTTCTGCGGTTGTTGCAATACATATCCTAACGCCAAAGCATGCAACATTTCCGCTTCCACTTTGAACGGACTGTTTGTAAGCTCCAGGGATTCAAAGAGCTTCAACCCGTCATCAACAGAACCTTCGATATTCAACAAGCCGAGCACCCAATTGTACTTTTCAGGGACAGACCCGATAATAATTTCAAGCAACGCCAGGGTTTTGTTTACCGCTTCGTACCGGGGAAATCGCCTTTTTAATTGCGTCGCAACAACATAGGCTTCCCGGAGATTAAGGGCGGCGTCGAACTCATGTCCAAATTTAAAGTATACAAATGCCCATTGCGTCGCAATCTCCGCTTGGAGAAAAAGATCGTCGGGGGAATTGAGTTTAGTTTTCCGATCCTTTCTCTTTTCAAAATTAGCCTGATAGTCAGTATATTTTTCCCCATCCTCTTCAAGCAACAATTCAAGGGTTTCAGCAAGAGAGATTACATACGTCTCCTGGGGTGATTCAGGAGATGGAAACATTTCGTGGGCTTTGGGTAGCTCGAGATCCAGCGTGAGTTCGTAGGCCTTTTTGGATGCGGGATCAAAGGCCCATTGTTGTTGGCCAAAGGTGGTTATTGCACGGAAAAAAATGAATAAAAAAAGGCAGACCGTAAGGCCTGCCTTTTCCATGTGATGATAGTCCATTGCTTTATTCGGCTTTCTTCCTTCTTGTAGGAACTGGCGTGGCAACTTTGGCGGTTTTAGGCTTGTCGCCCTCGTCGAGCGAATCCATGTCAACATCTGCCAATATACGCCCGGAGTGCTCATCGATTACAATTTTCTTCTTCTCTCTGATCTCCGCGATCTTCTGCGGAGGAATAACAATGTTGCAACCCTCGGCCGCTCCTCTGACAACTCTTACAACGGCCAGGCCGTTACTCAAACTTCCACGAAGCCTCTCGTAATATTTCAACAACTTTTCTTCTATCTTTTTAGTTGCCTTATCCCGTTCCGCCAGCAAACGCTTTTCCTCTTCGTGGCTCTCAGCAAGAATTCCGTCAAGTTCTTTTTTCTTAGTCTCAAGGTGATCGCCGCGTTCTTTGACAAACACGTCCGTTTTTTCTATTTCCTCTTTCTTCTGCTGGATGCTGTCCTTGCCCTCTTTAATCTTTTTCTCGCAGATTTGAATTTCTAGTTCCTGAAGCTCAATTTCTTTCGTGATGGCGTCAAACTCGCGGTTGTTCCGGACGTTTTTTTGTTGTTCCGTATATTTTTTTATCAGCTTTTCAGCTTCCTTGATAGCGTCCTTGTTTCTCTTAATCCCTTCTTCGATATCTTTCTGTCCCGCCTCATACTTGCTTTGGCGTGTTCGGTAACCCTCGATCTCATCCTCGAGATCCTGAACCTCGTCGGGAAGGTCGCCCCGCAGTTTTTTCAATTCATCTAGTTTGGTGTCAATGGATTGGAGTTTTACAAGCGCTTCAAGCTTCTGTGCAACTGATTGATTTTCCATTCGTTATAGGTAGCTTATTGGGTTCGTGACAAATTTTGAAAAAATGATCGCAAAAGTAGGAAATTTTTTCATTAAAACATCGACCAGAAGATCTTTGGTAAACGCTTCGCTTTCATAATGGCCAATGTCTGCAATGATTATGCGGCCATCCGCATCGAAAAATTCATGGTATTTGAAATCCGATGTGATAAACACCTGAGCGCCAGATTCTATCGCCTTCGGAAGCAAAAAGCTCCCAGATCCGCCACAAACTGCGATTTTTTTAACGGGCTGTTCCAAAAGTTTGGTGTGCCGAATGACGGTCAAATCCATGCTCTTTTTTAAACCGGCTAAAAAAGCCAAAGGTTCCATAGGTTCTGCCAGCTCGCCCGTCATACCTGCTCCAACATCCTGATTTTCATTACTTAAAGGTGTTATATAATAAGCGACTTCCTCATAAGGGTGAGATTCACGCAACGCTTTCAAAATCTGTGCTTCCAAGAATGTCTGGTAAAGAATTTCAATTCTATACTCTTCCACAGATTGTTTTTCACCTCTTTTGCCAAAATAAGGCTCGGCAGTATCGTTCGGTAAGAAACTGCCCGTTCCCTGCACCCGGAAGCTGCAGTCTTTATAATTACCGGTCTGGCCGGCGCCGGCGGCATGAACGGCAGCCAGCACAGCATCTGCATTTTCAAGAGGCACGAAAGTCACCAGCTTGCTCAAGGTATCTTTGCGCGGAGCGAGTATCCGCAGGTTCTTTAGACCAATCTGTTCACATATCCTCTGATTGACACCCGTATGGATATTATCGAGATTCGTGTGAATCGCATATAGGGCAATGTCATTTTTGATGGCTTTTATAATTACACGATCAACGTAATGTTGGCCGGTAATTTTTTTAAGACCTTTAAAAACGATCGGATGATGAGCGATAATCAGGTTACATCCCGCCGTGATCGCTTCATCGATTACATCTTCAGTTGAATCCAACGTGACAAGGATCCCGCTCACAGGCGTGCCTGGATTGCCTGTGATGAGTCCGGAGTTATCATACGACTCCTGGTAGCTACGTGGGGCAAACGACTCAAGAAATGAGGTAATATCTTTTACTTTGAGATCCCTGTGCATATAATCCTTTTCATATCGCGGTCAAGATAAACCTTTCTTAAAATTGATACTTAGACAGAACAATTCAATATTTTAATCTCCCTACTTTCTGTCTAGGCCATTATCTCTACATTTGCGGTAATATAACGCATGGTTCATAGATCGCGACCCCCACAAAGAACAGACAAGGCATGATTTTTCTGCGCATCCTGTTGTACCCGTTTGCTGTTCTCTATCATCTGATCACTTCAATCCGCAACACCCTTTATGATCAAGGCCGCAAGGCTTCGGTTCGATTTGACCTTCCTGTGTTAAGTGTTGGCAATCTTGCGGTCGGCGGTACCGGGAAGACGCCGATGATAGAATACCTTATCAGGTTGCTTTGTAACGAATACGAAGTGGCAACGCTCAGTCGGGGATACGGCCGACAAACGAAAGGATTTCACATAGCAGACCCATCCGACAACGCGAAAACACTAGGCGACGAGCCTTTTCAGTTTTACGTAAAGTACGGCGATCGCGTCACAGTTGCCGTAGGGGAGGAGCGGGCATTTGCTATTCCTAATATTTTACAAAAGGTCCGCAAGACTGAAATTATACTGCTTGACGACGCTTATCAGCATAGAAGTGTACGACCATCACTGAATATCCTGTTAACAGAATACTATCGGCCTTTTTACAATGACTTTTTACTACCTGCGGGGCGCCTTCGTGAGTCAAAAGAAAACGCGCGCAGGGCAGACCTGGTACTCGTCACAAAGTGTCCCGAAGAATTGTCGGATGAGGATATGATTGAGATTGAAAAGGAACTCCGGAAGTACGCTGACAAACCCGTGTTCTTTACGCACATCAGATACGGCAGCCCTGTCGCTTATTCACGTCAGGATAAGGTCATGAAGGATAACGTAATTGTTGTCAGCGGAATTTCTAATCCGAGGCCATTCATTACGCATGCCCGTCAGAATTTTAAAGTTATTAAAGAGCTTACTTTTAAGGATCACCACGATTTTACTGTAGCCGACCTGGAAAAATTCGTTCGATATCAGCAACAGTATCCGAACGTCAGTCTCCTCACGACGGAAAAAGACAAAGCCAAATTAGGATCGGCAGAACTCTCTGCCTATACCTCGCAATTGTCACTGTTTTATATTCCCATCGAGTTCTTTTTTAATCGAAATGGTCGTGATTTCGACGAGATAGTTTTAAACAGCATCAAACGTGCGGGGTAAAAGGGATTTGTTGTGGATTTTGAAGAGCGGCTGCCGCATCGCCCGACTGCGCATTCCTAAAACGCGATTTATTATACTACTTTTTCTGAGTATGGTCGTTTCCTTTGGCCTCCTTGGGCAGGAGCAAGAGGAAAGGAGAAAAGGATCGCGAATTATCGATGACACTACAAAGCAGGTATACGGGCCTAAAACTTCGCGTTTTTACTTTGAGGAAGATGTGCTGTTGAATCGCCTGCAGTACCATACGATCGATACAGCCATCCGGAATTTTCACCAGTTTACTTATCTGCAGAAAAATAATTATTTATACCAGGATCTTGGAAACATCGGTACGGGTATTCGCCCGATTTATTATCAGGCTCCCGCAGTATTGGGCGCTACGTCAGGCTTTCAATCCTATGACCTCTATTGGGAAGCAGAGCGGATAAAATACTTTGATACAAAGTCACCTTTTGCAAACATGTATGTAATGCTCGGAGGGCAGGGCAGATCCATGACGAAAGCAACATTCAGTCGTAATATCAGTCCGCGGTGGAACTTTGGTTTTGATTATAGGGCGCTGCTTGTTGACAAACAGGTGCAAAGGCAGCAAAAGGGAGACCGTCACGTGAAGAGTACGTACTACGATTTGTTCACATCCTTTCAATCGAAAGACAGCAGCTACAGGGTTTTCGCGAACTTCAAAAGAAACAGTCTGGAATCAGACGAATACGGTGGGATAAGAAAAAACGATACGTTTGAATACGAAGACTATTTCTTTAACAACGCCCAACCCAACCTTCTGGATGCCGCCAGCAAAGATCTGCGCATGAACCTGCACCTGTTTCATCAATATGAAGTCGCAAAGGCGCTGCAATTCTATCATATTTTCGACCGGTATCGGCAGGGAACACGATTTACAGACATACCGGGGAACGCGCCGAAAAACTATTACGATCATACTGAAGTAAATAGTGTTAACACCGACGATAAGACAAAAATTAAGTATGTAAGAAATGAAGTCGGTGTAAAAGGAAATTTGCTCAAGTTGTTTTATACCGGCTATTATGCTGTCAGGCGATATTCGTATACAAACCCATTGAATAACGAATGGGACCAACTTGATGGAGTGGAGAACTATCTTGGTGGAAGGATTGCGCTAAGGCTGGATTCTTTGTTCGACGTTTCTGGCTGGGGCGAACTGCAGGCGAACGGCAACTACCGGATTGAGGGTCAGATCAAAAGTAAATGGTTTGAGGCTTCACTCAGGCAACTCCAGTATTCAACTCCATTCATCTATCAGTCCTATCGGGGCTCCCATGATTCGTGGTCTAATGACTTTAAAAACATTAACGTCACGCAACTCAACGGATACCTGCATTATGATAATGACTTCCTGAGCCTGTCTCCTGGTTTGACCTTTACGCGTTTGGGCAATAATGTATTCTTTAAATTTTTCGACAGCGATTCCGCGCGAAACATATTGCCAGTTCCGCAGCCGTTAAAAGAACAAGTAATACGTGAAGCCCAAGAAGTTTTGCCGGTTCAGGCAGCTGGGCAGCAGGTGATATTTTCTCCGGAATTTAAATTTTCCGTGACGATGGCAAAGCACATAAATCTCCAGAGTCAAATCATATACACCAGGGTATTGGAAAACAGCGGTGATGGTGTCCGGATACCCGAACTTTTTGTCAATGCACAGCTTTCCTACCGCAATATATTTTACCATGGTAACCTGGACATGCACGCCGGGATTGATCTGCATTATCAGTCCGATTACTATGCCCTGGCATACGATGTTCCGATACAACAATTCTATGTGCAACAGACTGTAAAAACCAAAGCATTCCCAATTGTCGATGTCTTTTTCAGTGCGCGAATTTTAAAAGGACGGATCTTTGTGAAGTACAACAACCTCGTCCAGGCGTTTACCAAAGAAGGATATATCATTACGCCAGAGTATCCCGGGCAACGAAATATCCTTGACTTCGGCTTCGATTGGTCCTTTTATGATTAACGTAGATGGAAGCTAAGGAAAAATACACCCTTGGATTGGAGATGGCTACCGATCCGAGATGGGCCGACGTTGCGAGCCATCACATTCGTGACATATTGACCGACCACGCATGGTGTGAACAGAAGGCCGCCTCATCCTGCATATCACTAATCATTCAGTATCCCGACCGCGTGCGCCTTGTGGAGACGTTGACGCCAGTAGTGTCTGAAGAGTGGAGTCACTTTACACGCGTCCTGGAAGAATTAAAAAAGCGCGGATACACGCTGGGGCCAGCGCGGAAGGATGAATATATTGAAGCGCTGATGAAGGTCGTGAGAAAAGGAGGAAGCCGTGAGCAATATCTTGTTGAAAAACTGTTGATGAATGCGATGGTTGAAGCACGAAGCTGCGAGCGATTCAGAATCCTTTCGAAACATCTTGACGATACGGCATTGTCCGACTTCTACCACGAGCTAATGATTTCCGAAGCAGGCCACTACAAAAGTTTTTTACTGCTCGCCAAAGAGTATTTACCTGCTGACCGCGTCATGGAGCGATGGCGCGAATGGCTTGCCGCTGAAGCTGACATATTAAGAGCCATAGCACCGCGGGGAGATCGCATTCATTGAGCTAGGTCTTTTGTTTCTTTTTCTTGGCAGCTGGGAAGAGTATGTTGTTAAGAATAAGTCTGTAGCCAGGTGAATTTGGATGTTGGTTCAAATCGGTGGGTTCCTCGCCAACCTGGTGCTGATAGTCTTCCGGATCGTGCCCCCCATAATAGGTCCAGAATCCTTTGCCCAAGATTCCATGAACATACTTCGTTTCTTTTATCTGGTTGTTCTCACCCATCACGAGCACATCCGGTTTAACCAGGTGACTTTTAAAACCGGTCGTTTGCCCATAAAACCCTTTCACGACACGTGTGTGATTCTGCGTAAGCATCGTCGGAATAGGATCCCATTTAGCGGAGAATTCGAAAAGGCTAAAGTAATCATTATCCTGCCGTAGCCCCCTTTCATTTACCTGGTTATCAATGTCTGAAAACTCGTACTGGAGCGGGTCCATGACAAGTTTAAAGTCGGTGAAGGCCAGGGTGTTATTGTAGTTGAGCTTCTCTTGAACTTTAGCTTCAGCCGGGTCTCCATCATACATCCGTTCACAGATATCTATTCCTTCCGCAGCAAGCGCAATATCGTAAGTGTCTGTTGCGGAGCACATCGCGAACATGAACCCGCCGCCCGAGACAAACTCTTTAATCTTTTTCGCGACCGTAAGCTTTAGCTGTGAAACTTTATGAAAGTTATGCTTGCGGGCAAGGTCTTCCGCCTCCTTTTGCTGTTCGATGTACCATGGCATGTTGCTATATTGAACATAGAATTTCCCGTATTGCCCCGTGAAATCTTCATGGTGCAGGTGCAGCCAATCATATTTCGGCAGTACGCCATTCATTACTTCATGGTCAAAGATAATATCATAGGGAATTTCGGCATAGGTAAGGACGAGTGTGACGGCATCGTCCCACGGAAGCTTCGACTTTGGGGAGTAAACGGCGATCTTCGGGTACTTCTCCAGCTTCATGATATCGTAATTTGCCGAGGGGCTAGATATCTCTGAAATAATTTTATTTGTTTGGGCATCAGAAATTATCTCAAAGCTTACGCCACGAACAACCAGCTCGTTTTGGATAGCCGGATGGTAATCGCACATAAAGCTGCCGCCCCGATAATTTAACAACCAGTCCACTTCCAGTTCGCTCCGTAGCACCCAGTACGCAATACCATAGGCTTTTAGGTGGTTTGCCTGCTTCTCATCCATTGGAATGAAAATAGAATTGGCGCTCGCCAACGAGGCTAAAGTCAAAAAAAAGGCCAAAAAGGTGTTACGCTTCATGCAGTTTACACGTTATGAACTATAAATTTACTTTCCGCAAGTTATAATCCCGCCTGTTTTCCCGGATTATTGCGAAATGGCCGCCACGGAGAATATATTTGACAACAGTTGTAACATTAGGGGCATGTCATCAACGTATAAGAAGCGATAAATTGTTTCCGCCAGAATGAATTTAATTGAAAATCTTAAGGAAGGTTTAAGGTCCGTCAGGGCGAACCTTCTTCGTTCTGTACTGACTTCCCTGATCGTCGCCATCGGGATAACCTCCCTGGTAGGAATACTTACGGCCATTGATGGTATTGAAGCTTCAGTGAACGAAAGCCTCGCGTCTTTGGGCGTAAACACATTCGACATACGTTCAAAAACCAACAGGGGTTCGAACCGGCAGGGCGTTACGGAAAAATCATTTACCGAACTTAAAATGAATGAAGCATTTAGGTTCATCGATCAATATAAGCTTCCGGCAACGATAAGTCTGTCGGCGGGAATTACCGGGATCGCCGAAGTAAAACATATGTCAAAAAAGACAAATCCAAACGTCTTTGTCGCCGGCATAAATGAAGACTACATGGCGATCAAAGGACTTGAAATAGATAAAGGGCGGAATTTTTCAAAGCTGGAGACGCAGTATGGATCGCAGGTCGCCGTTATTGGCCATAAGATATATACCACCTTGTACAAAAGTAAGGAGGAACCTATCGGAACCGAAGTGACTTTTTCCGGTGTTCAATTTCGCGTCATTGGTGTCTTGAAAGAGAAAGGCCAGCTTTCCGACGATAACTATGACAATATGGTTTTCGTCCCGATCATCAAAGGTAACCAGATGGCTAAGGGCCGTGGTTTGGAGTATGAGCTTACGGTCGGCATAACAGATCCCACGCAAATGGACTATGCCATGGGCGAAGCCACCGGAGTAATGCGATCCATCCGAAGAGATACTCCTGGCAACTCAAATTCTTTCGAGCTCGAAAAAAGCGAGACGCTGGCTCAGGAGCTTGAAAGTATCACGACCGGCCTGCGCTTCGGTGGATTCGGTATTGGGTTTATTACCCTTCTTGGCGCGTCAATCGCCTTGATGAACATAATGCTTGTCTCGGTGACAGAAAGGACGCGGGAAGTAGGAGTCAGGAAAGCCCTGGGCGCAACGCCCCGGAGGATTCGTCAGCAATTCCTTATTGAGGCAATTGTTGTTTGCCTTCTAGGCGGGATTGCCGGTATAATCCTCGGCATTGCAATCGGGAACTTGCTATCGCGTGCCATGAATATCACAGTGTTTGTAATGCCATGGACATGGATGTTTGTAGGCCTCGCAGTATGTGTATTTGTTGGAATCATTTCCGGATACTACCCAGCAAGTAAAGCGTCCAAGTTGGATCCGATTGAATCGCTTAGGTTCGAATAGCAACCCGATCATTTTCCGTTAAACGGCTTCGTTCTACTTCTCCATGATGTTAAAAGGGGGCGTCCGAATGATGTGGGATCATCAATGTATGGTTTTCCGCATTATTTGGCTATATTGATAAAAGCCGCCAGGCGCCTACGGCCTCGGCTCCGGTTATCGTTGTATATTTTCATTAGACACATGATTCAAAAAGAACCACATCACATCATCGCAATTGGCGCCTCCGCCGGCGGCATGGAGGAGATCAACCAATTCTTTGAAAATACTCCTTTGGATGGCGTAGCATATGTAGTAATCCAGCATCTATCGTCAGATTTTAAGAGCCGAATGGTGGAACTTCTCTCAAGGCACAGCAAGTTGGAAGTACTAGAGGCGCAAAATGGGCTCGAGGTAATGCTCAACAAAGTCTACTTAATACCGAACAATCGGTTTATGACCATCGACGATGGTAAATTGTATTTAACCGAGAAGGACGGTATTCCAACTCCTCATCTAACCATCAATAAGTTCCTAACTTCATTATCGACCGACTTCGGCGACAAGGCAATCGCCGTGATCCTTTCGGGGTTGGGTACCGATGGAACTGAAGGTGTTAGGGCAATAAAGAAAGAGGGGGGAATGATCATTGCCAGAAATCCTGAAACAACCCCCTTTAGCAGCATGCCTGCCACTGCAATTGCAACCGGGTTGGTTGATTTCGTATTAGAACCGAACTTAATGCCTAACGCGATTGAAGATTATATAGCCTATGGTGAATTAAGTTCCGACAGCGAGCGGGACGAAAAGTGCCTCCCCGACATCGTTAACTTGATTAAGGAAATGTCACCGCTTGACTTTACTGACTACAAGCACACAACGATCCTGCGGCGTACGAAGCGGAGAGCTGCCTATCGCAACTTCTCATCATTGGAAAATTACCTGGACTATTTGAAGAGCGACCCCGAAGAAATTGATGCATTAGGCAAGGATTTTCTCATTAGCGTAACCTCGTTTTTCAGAGATAAAGAAGTTTTTCAGTTCATTGAAGATGACGTTCTTCCGGACTTTCTCACGAAAGTAAATCCAAATGAGACATTAAAGATGTGGGTTGCGGGATGCGCCACTGGAGAAGAAGTTTACACGCTTGCAATAATTGTTGCAGAACAGCTGGTAGGAAAACATAGAGATCTCGACGTCAAGATATTTGCAACTGATGTAGACACCGCCTCATTAACACATGCGGGCAAGGCCGTTTATGGCGCGAACATCACAAAAGACGTAACGCCCGAGCGACTTGAGAAATTCTTTACAAAAGAGGGTGAAAACTATAGGGTAAAGCCCGCCATTCGCAAGATGGTAATACTGGCCACCCATGATATGGCGAAGAACCCGCCATACTGCAACATGCACCTCATTAGTTGCCGCAATGTGCTCATTTACATGACGCCAATCCTCCAAAAGAAGATATTTAGCATGCTCCTTTTTGGGCTCCGACGGGACGGCTACTTGCTATTAGGCTCCAGCGAAAACCCCATGCCGATTATTAAAAATTTGGAGGTCGTCAACAGCAAGTTGAAGATATATAAGAATTTGGAAGCCAAAAGGGTATTGCATTTTGAATCTTTCCTGCTTCCGGAACTCCTAGAAGTTAAATCTGAAAGGCCTAGCGCGCCAGGAGAACGGGATGCAGTAACGGAAAGCAACACACTTACCGAGGCTGTCAATTCCAGGCTTATAGAAGACATGGGCCAGCTCGTGATCTGCATCGACGAGAACCACCAGGTTGTGAAGACGTACGGCGACACAAGGAAATACCTTCTTCAAAAGAATTTTAATACTAAACTCGAAGAAGTCCTTCCGCTGGCACTGGGAGTTGCGTTTAAAGCAGCGCTGGATGACGTAACTAAAACGAACAAAAAGTCTGTGCTCACCGCTATTCCGATTTTTGAAAATGCAGTCGCAACTACCGTAACCCTGTCCGTCATACCTCTGACTGTTAAAAGAGAAGATGGGAAATTACTGATGGTGCTGATTAAGGATGAGGCCATTAACCCTATGATAAACACCAATACCTTCGACGAAACGAAGCATTTTGATCAGTATACCATCAGTATTGAAGAGGAGCTTAGAGAATTCAGGGAAAAGCTGAAAGCCACGCATGAGCAACTAGATGCTTCATACGAAAATATGCAGTCATTTAATGAAGAGTTGCTTTCCGCCAATGAAGAAATGCAAAGCACCAATGAAGAGATGCAATCTGTAAACGAGGAGCTCGATGCAGTCAACTTTAATTATCAGCAAAAAAACAAAGAACTGTTGGAAATAAATGATGACCTTAATAATTATTTCAGGAGCAACATCAATGGCCAATTGTTCGTAAACAGCGATCTGCGGTTAATTAAGTTCTCTCCCGGCACTGTGAACCAGATCAATTTGCAGGAGAGCGACATCGGTAGACCGCTCAGCAACATATCAACCAATATAAAGTTCGAAACAATCATTGAGGATGTTAAGGAAGTGATCGCCGTAGGAAATGTGATCACTAAAGAAATTGAGACGAAGGATGGCAAGTGGTATCAGATCATGACGATGCCGTACATCTCCCAGACAAGTTCTAAGGATTCGGGGGCAATCATTACGTTTAATGACGTTACCATACTGAAGAACACGCAACTCGAGTTGGCGAAAACAAACAAAAATCTATTGAGAATAAATAGTGACCTTGACAATTTTGTTCACGTTGCATCTCACGACTTACTGGCTCCTTTAAATGGCATCGAAGGTAGTATTAACCTGATGAATGCGATGGCGAGAACAAACGAGGATACAGACGGATTTCTTCAAATAATAAATTCGTCCGTCCGGAAATTCAGAGAGCTCATCAAGGATATCGCCGCAATTGGCAAGATGGAAAGCGAGCAACGCGAAATGGAACTGGTGGACGTTGATGAAGTCATCAACAATGTAGAGTGGAGCCTGGAGTCGACTATTAAAAAGACCAATGCAGTTATCCACAGGAATATTGATGTCAAGCATATATACTTCTCTAAAAAAAATCTTAGAAGTATAGTCTATAACCTTGTGTCGAACGGCATCAAATTTTCAAATGGATCATCACCGATCATTAAAATTAATACCCGGAGGGAAATTGACTATGTCGTTCTAACCGTTGAAGATAACGGAATTGGTATGAGTAAGGAAGAGCTGGGAAGAGTGTTCGACATGTACGGTAGATTGCATCACGATATTGAAGGGCAGGGAATAGGTTTGTTTCTGGCAAAGAAAATTGTGGATGCAGCCAATGGCAATATTCTTGTCGAAAGTGAACCGGGCAACGGCAGTCGGTTTATTTTATACTTTCAAGCCGATGAACGAGCCGTAGATAGCATGTTGTTGATAACCGAGTAGATTGGCTTTTAAGGTGATACACTGTTAAATTTTACCGATAGTGATTGCCCCGTTGTCTTAATATAATATACCAGTATGAAAAATCTAATTGGGCTTGCCGAAACCGGGAAGAAACAGTTTGGCGGCACACACCTGTTCCAGTCATTTTTAGACAGCTCCACCGATCTGTTGTGGCAGGTGGACCGAAACTTGAATGTTGTCATCTCGAACCGGCGGTTCGATGAGACTTTTGGTAGAGAATTTCATAAAGCTTCGTATAAGAGCGACATTTTGACCCCTCGATTGCTGCAGACGGTTAATTACGAAAGGGCATTATCAGGCGAATCCTTCAAGGTTACGCAATATTATGAAACGCCGGTGGATCAATGGCTGGAGGTTTCCTACCACCCGGTTACAACCGGCGATCAAATGACGGGAGTATCATGCTTTGGGCGAGATGTAACGAACTTCACTAAGGATTTGGAAAGACTCAACTTAATGGAAACGGTGGTGACCAACGCAGCCGATGCCATTTTGATAGCTGAAGCTATGCCCGATGGATCCGGGCCAAGGATCGTTTACGTAAATAACGCGCTTCTGAGCATCACGGGCTATGAAAGGGAGGAGATCATTGGTAAAAATCCGAACGTCCTGATTGGACTTAAATCAGATCAAAAACAATTGGAACTGCTAAAAGCATGCTTTGAATGTTCGAAACCCTGCGAAATTGAAATCATCAATTATAAAAAAGACGGGGGCGAGTTTTGGATTCATATGTCTATGGCACCTGTAATAGATCCCACGGGACTTTTTACTCATTACATCGCTATCGGTCGCGACGTAACGGAACGAGTGAAGAACACGGACGCGATAAAAGAGCAGAATCGTAGATTAAGTAAGATAGCATATGTTCAATCTCACGAGGTTCGTGGGCCCTTGGCGAGGATAAAAGGCTTGACGAATTTACTATCTAGTCATAGTAACACGCTTGACAGTGAAAGTGCCGAAGAGATAATGAACTATTTGAAAATTTCGTCTGACGAAATGGATGCAGTAATTGCAAAGATCATCCTCCAGACGGATGAGATAATTTTATCCGGGCAGGAGTTAAGCAACGATTCTTCTGCCATATCCTAAAAATCTGCCACAAAAAAAGGCCCGTTTTCGCGGGCCTTTCTTTTGGTAAATATCGTTTCTCAATTAACCGAGAACGTGATGGGGATGCTGTAGTTCACAGCAACATTTTTACCATGTTGCTTGCCGGCAATCCACTTCGGCATCATTGAAACAACACGGACCGATTCATCTTTTAACGACTGGTCATCAGCGCCCACAATATCCGCTACAACAACTTCGCCTACCTTTCCACTTTCATCGATAACAAATTCCACGAAGACGGTACCTTCTATTCCTTGCTCCCGAGCAGTATCAGGATATTTCAGGTTTTCACGAAGATAATCCTCCATAGCACTATTTCCGCCGGTAAATGATGGATCAACTTCAGCTTTGTTGTAGACGACTCTACCCTTGGCATCTTTATAAGTGGGGGAGGCCTTGGCCTTTTCCGCTATGGCGAGCGTGCGTTGCTCAGCCTTTTCTACACGAGCCTGCTCCAGTCTTGTGCGCTTTGCGGTTGCATCTTCGCCATTTTGATCTGCGTCCCCAGTATCGTCAGCGTTTGAAGATTGTGAAGAGGATGATGAAGCGGAAACCGAATCTTCCCCTGTCATTGAATCCGAATTACTTTCGCTTTTGCTTCCGCAAGCTTGCCAGATCATGGCGGCAAATAACAATGTAATAACGATGAGTTTGTTTTTCATAATAGTTTGGGTTTTTAGGGATGGACACAGGAGTTTGACGTGTACATCCAAATTGAGACAACAGTATAGAGCCGAATAGCAAAATCGTGCCACGTAAAGTACTCTCTTTAGGCAGTGGAAAGGGCACGGAATGTTCTACTGCCAACCATAGTGACGGCTTTTACCTCAGTTCGGGCGAATGATTCCGCTCAAAACCGACTAGCGTTCGAATATGTCGTAGGCTATAGGCTTAAAAGAGAAATTATTGGACTTGCCCGCCGAGCAAGCTGTCATTCCAACGATCAGATCCATTTCTGCCTCAATGACTATATAATCGCCCGCTTTACTCTTGGGCGGGAGCACGTCGATGATTCCTGAAAGCCCATCAACCGATACGTTCATAAAGATATTAAAGCAGACCGGAATTTGATCCGGTAAAATTCCATAAGGCTCCAAAGCCTCCACCAGATTACCAAAGCAACCCCGGTGAGGCTGTTGATGACCATAGATTATCCGAAAAGTATCAGCGCTGCAGGGTGTGAGTAAAAAGTCATGTCTCCCTACAGTATCTTCCAACATTCGAAACATAACATTGCTCCGGTTGGAGTAAAATAGGTGGCCCGTTGTTAGAAAGATTGTATCCGCGTAGTCGATCGTTCGTCCCGAGGACAAATATTCAAGTGTGTCATTGCGATTAAAGCAGACGAAATCACTCACCTGCTCGCCTTGTAAATCTTTAACCATCAGACGCTCGCCTTTTTTCAGCACGAAAGCAACACCACTACGTGGCGGAATGACTTTCTGTGTTGGCGTCGTGGTGGGATACGAATGGGCATTTCCAGTTATTTCCATATTGTCGACCGCTATATTGTAGCACTTCTGAATTAGTTCCGAAATCGGAGAGCATTGGATTCACCGTGCCGCTAAAAGTTACGTCCCGATTTCTTATCGCTTTTTTCATCGGCTCGTATTTATTTGCTTCGCGCAGTTGCTCAAATTGTGAGTGTGGATTGAAGACAATTACTGGGTAATCAAACCGTCGCGCAAGTCTGCTGGCCGCCGGGTGCAGGCCAATGATGTAAAATGCTTCCTGTTTTATGCTGAAACTAAACGAGCTGTGTTCCGGATCATTTCCTACCCTGTTATCGTAAAGGTACCGCGCGGCATCGATATCAGATAAGGCCTGCAACCTATCCCAGAACAGATTGTCAAACTCCTCCTCCGTCGTTGTAGTTGGACCTTTAAAAATAACCGCCGCGCTATTGTAAAGCTCGCTGGCATCTCTAAAAGTGTCAATAAACGCATGCAGAAATCTCGTGATTGCGTGATCGTCCTTCGGACATGCCAGATGATCAACCACCAGGCAACTAATCTGTTGCCTTGCCAAGGCAGCCTTCGCAGCGATGCACGGAAACTCTTTAGTGTCTATAAACGATCTGTAACTGCTTTCTATCTCAAAACTTTCCACTTCACCCATCGCTCAATTGTTTATCAAAACCCTATTGGATATTTCTTCACTAGATGTCAGGTAGTCAGCACTGCGCATAGGCGTCACGTAACTGTCAAGTTCAAATTGTTCATCAATTACTTTCAAGGCCTTAAAATGCTTCCTCGCCATTTTTGTAAATGCAACTGCATCGGAGTGTTTCCACCTTGGTATGCCACGATCGTAATTATGCTGCGAAATTTTATAAAGTATATTCCAATGCTCAACCAGTACTGCGCATGCTTCAAAAAAACCGTAACCATTGCCATAGACATGGTGAGGCTCGGCGCCACTTCCATTGTACTCCAGAATTGAAAAGTTTCTTTCCTGTTTTAATTCTTCGATGGAGCTGCATTTTATGTCGTAACGCCCGTAATAAAATGTTTTTGAATGAAGACTAATCTTATCAAACAGCGCCAGGAGTCTATCATCCTTTTCGGTAGCCAGGCTGATCAATCTTCCACCTCTGCTGAGATTTAGGGCATATGAAAGGCAATAAATCTCACCTTTCGGAACGATGTTATCTAGCTTGCTTTCATGTTTAGAAAATAGTTCGTTAAGTCTGTACTGGGCACGGGGGTAACTGGAAATTAGTTCTTTAAGGGTGCGTTTGCCATCACCTTGGACTTCCATAAACTCTTTTTTCACGAACCCCGTTATGTGGCCTTTTTGCTGATCGGGGAATCTATAATAGAACACGCTGACTTCGATCGGGTAGGTTACAAGCTCTTGTATGATGTACCTTACGGGGATTGCAGTGTGATATTGTTTCAATTGTTCAATTGAATCTATCCGTCTGAACATAAATCCCATCATGCCTATATCCGGCTTCACTGCTAATGGGAAAGCTAATCCTAATTCTTCAAGCTGCTCGGCAATGCCGTGAAGGTCTTCATGTGGCTCAGCATACACACTTCGAGGATAGGTACCCACCGGAAGCTGCTTATAAATTTCACTCTTTGATTCGCCAATGAAACCGCCGAAGGTTATCGAAGGATTGGAAGCGGTAAAAAACCACAATGATTTAGCCCGCAAACACAACCACAACCAGGCTGGTCCGATTATAATGTATTTCGCAAACCAATGCCATATTTCCCAGTGAGTAATGTAATAGAAAGACTTTTTAATCATGCAATACCAGTTGTAAGCGGGGAGTCAAAATATATGCCACCGGTCTATAGCGTTAAACAGGTAGATGCGTCGATATTCTGTAGAGTTATGTGCCCATTCTATAACGGCTTAAAGTAGGTCTGTGAATCGTAAACCCCATCAATCGCCTACTTGACTGCTTGAAACAGGGCCTATTCCAGAGTTATCTATTTTCTACTACCTTTAAATTTGCAAACTGTGCATATGGAGCCAACGTCCATTGAAGATTTTTATCGCGAA
The DNA here is from genome assembly GCA_037720155.1 of Chryseolinea sp. Lineage (GTDB taxonomy): Bacteria > Bacteroidota > Bacteroidia > Cytophagales > Cyclobacteriaceae > Chryseolinea. The sequence goes on from JBBJMI010000006.1 coordinate 85,257, forward strand.
ATTTCAAGCGCGCCTCCCTCGAATCTGAGCAGTGAGATCGGCCACTTTAATGCATTCAGCATACAAGACCTGTTGAATAAGGGAAATTCGAAAGCTGAGATGCCTTATAATCGCAGAAATTATTTCAAGATAAGCCTCATCTCTGGAAGAAACCGCGCTGAGTATGCGGATAAGGTGATCGACATCGAAAAAAATGCCTTGCTGTACGCTACACCAAGGATACCCTATCATTGGTTACCAATGGATAACAATCAAGCGGGTTCATTTTGCATTTTTACTTCTGAGTTTTTAGGCAGGAGCAAAAGTGGGTTGGTACTCGATGATGTTCCCATCTTTCGGCCAGGTGGTTATCCTATTTTTCAGCTGTCTGAATTTGAGTCTTCTGAGATTGCCGCGATTTTTGTAAAAATTTTTCACGAACTGGAATCAAGCTACGTCTATAAGTACGACCTGATTCGTAATTATGTAATGGAGCTTATCCATTATGGGCAGAAGCTGCAGCCGGTCTCCATACAGAATCCGGCCCAAGGTGCCGCAACCCGCATCACGTCTCTTTTCATCGAGCTTTTGGAACGGCAGTTTCCCATTGAGTCTCCGAGTCAAAGGCTAACTTTGCGCGCCGCGAAAGACTATGCCGACCGTCTTGCCATACATGTAAATCATCTGAATAAAGTTTTGAAAGAAATCACCGGCAAGACCACCACAGAAATAATTAAATCCCGCATTCAGCAGGAAGCCAAAATTCTCTTGCGGCAAACTAGTTGGAACATCTCTGAAATTGCCTACAGTCTGGGGTTTGAAGAAGTCGCACATTTTTCGAACTCCTTCAGGCGACGGGCATCCCTTTCACCCTTAGCGTTTCGCGTCAACGGAAATATTTGATTATTGCAAAAATCAGTTTGCTGCACGCAACCGATAGGGAGGTGAACAATGTCACCTTTGGGCCATCGGGATATCGCTCCGGAGAAAAACTCACTTAGACATGATGGTAAACAAAATTGCTTTAATAACCGGCGGTAGCCGTGGACTTGGAAAGAATATGGCGCTGAGTCTGGCTAGAAAAGGGATCGACGTTATTCTTACATACAAGAGCAAAAAGGAAGAGGCCTTACTGGTTGCGCAAGAAATTCAAAGGATGGGTCAGAAGGCTGCAATACTTGATCTGGACACTGGAGACGTCAAAAGCTTTGACAATTTTACGCAGCGTCTGCAATCTTTATTAAGGTCCGCGTTTAACGCTGACCGCTTCGATTTTTTGATCAATAACGCAGGGATTGGAATCCATGCGGAATTCTCCAAAACAACAGAAGAACAGTTCGACGAGCTAATGAACATACATTTTAAAGGGACGTATTTTTTCACGCAAAAGACACTGCCGATGATTAATGATGGCGGACGGATTGTAAACCTTTCGTCAGGACTGGCACGCTTCTCCAACCCGGGTTATTCCGCTTATGGCTCAATGAAAGGAGCGGTTGAAACGTTGACGCGGTATCTGGCGAAAGAGTTAGGTCCAAGAGGCATTGGTGTAAACGTTGTCGCCCCGGGAGCAATTGAGACTGACTTCGGCGGTGGCGTCGTGCGCGATAACGCTGAAATGAATAAAATCATTGCGGGTGGAACCGCATTGGGACGAGTGGGTTTGCCGGACGACATTGGTGGAGTGGTTGCATTCCTCTGCTCCCTGGAGGGTAGCTGGATCAACGGACAACGGCTCGAGGTCTCGGGAGGTTATCAATTATAGACGCGCTGGCTCCCATGCCTCCCGTTCCGGTTGGATTCTTCCGAAATGGGATGTGTTGGTTCGTTGAGGTTTGCATAATGGACAATTCTGCCATTTCCGTCGTTGGCACAATATTTAAAGATAATGTCGTACACACCCGAACAAATGAAAAACGCGTTTCAATTTTTCTTCCACATGATCATAGGATCGGCTATTTTATTTGCTTTGATATATGCGTTAGGTGGAAGGCTCGTTGAAGAATACAGCGGTATTTTTTCTGGGGCAATGTTGTGCGTTATTGCAGTATCCATTGGCGGTATGACCAGATATTTGGTATCGTATCCTCCGAAATAGGAAAAAAAGCCAATCCAGTTGAATGATCGTCTCCAATTACCGATCAACATTTCTGTGCGCCAAAACTGAACTGGACCACATCGTCGGAAGCGGCTGATACCTGGCCTTTAATTCAATACGTCTCATTCAAGATCTCCTAGGTGTGTCAAACCAAATTGGCCCTTTAGGTGTGAAAAAAGCTCCAAATTTGGGACGTCCTAATGGGAAATGAGGCCTTTTAAGCGCATTTCGAGGCTTTTATTCGTTGGCAGGTTATTTCGATATAGGCTATTGCTAATAAAAACAAAACAATATGAAGCCTACTTTTCTAATGTTCTTTTTTTTGATGGTTGCCGCCGCATCAATTTTTGCCATGCTGTACGTGTATTTTCAACCAGTTGTTGAGACCAACGCGCTTGCCTTTTCGGTGGGTCTCGTCGCTATTATGATTGTTGGAATGTATGGAATGATGCACAGCATAATCTCCGACACCACCATCGAACAAAAGAAAATGTACTAATGGAAATGCATGGTTTCCGCCATGCAACTGATGACTTCCCCCAATTATCCTCAACTTCTGCCTACCGAAGTTGAGGGTTTTAATTTTAGTTGGGCAACGGCTTAACCATCACGTCTTTATAATAAACTTTGCTTTTTGGATCGTGGCCCTGAAGGGCGAAGGTGCCGGTGGTGATCTTTGCAGCATCCTTTTCGGAATATTCGTTAATTATCTTATCGTTGACCTTCACGGTTATCTTGTTTCCCTGAACGATGATGTGCTGGGTAAACCACTCGTTGTCCTTCGCTGGAGCTTCCTTAACGTCTTGCAGCGCATACACACTCCCGGTTCTCCGCCAGTCAGTGTGACTGTTGTTCACCTGTATTTCATAACCCTTTGAAGGCCAGCCCTCCTGCTGAAAGGCGGTGTGTACAAAAATCCCTGAATTCGAGCCAGGGGTCGTCATCACCTGAAGTTTCAATTCGAAATTTTTGAAATTATGTTCCTTTACAGGCCCATCATAAAATAGGTGTCCGCGCTCGCCAAATACAACGATGGCACCGTCCGCAATGGAAAACGTTTCAGGGTGCTCATTTATCTTCCAATTAGTGAAAGACTTTCCATCAAACAACGGAATCCATCCTTCCGTGGATTGATTAACCTTCGACATACCTGTAAATAACAGCAGTAACAACAGAGACGAGCATCCGATCAGAAGTGATTTCATATATTTCCTATTAAGAGTTTGATTAGCGAGATAAATATAGCAGATAATTCATCGCCTATCTTGCTAAAACGCCTTTGAAGTTAATTCGATTTTCTTTGTAAGTTGATTACGCAAATTCCAAACCGATCTATGAATTTTATAAAAATGTATCGAGGCGCAGTTCTTTTCCGCTCGCAGACGTGCGCCGCCGGACTCGTGTTGATATTGATTGTAGCCACATCTTTGGAAACTGTCGCTCAATCCGAGAGTAGTAAAAAAAAGAATTCTGTCGTGGCGAAAAATAACATTTTAATCAAGGCAGGCAGTGGATATGCATTTACGGAAGGACCTGCTGTTGATGCGGTCGGAAATGTATTTTTTACGGACCAGCCCAATGACAAAATTTACAAGTGGACCACCGATGGAAAGGTGTCGCTTTACATGGAAGGCGCCGGGCGTTCCAATGGACTCTATGTCGATAAGCATGGAAATCTCGTTTCATGCGCTGATCAGGAAAACCAGTTGTGGGAGATCAATAAGGACAAGAAAGTCAATGTGTTGGTCAAGGATTTCCAGGGAAAAAAACTGAATGGTCCGAATGATCTTTGGATCGATTCAAAGGGCGGTGTTTACTTTACGGATCCTTTTTATAAACGTGATTATTGGACACGCACGGAGAAAGAAATTGAAAGTGAAAATGTCTATTATCTTTCACCTGATAGGAAGACTCTTACGGTGGCGGCTACTGATTTCGTTCGTCCGAATGGTATTGTTGGCTCTGGAGATGGAAAGCGACTATTTGTCGCCGATATCAATGACAGCAAGACATATGTTTTTTCCATCCAATCCGACGGATCACTTTCCAACCGGCAAATATTTACAAACATGGGTTCCGACGGAATGACCACAGATATTAAAGGCAATATTTATCTCACGGGCAAAGGTGTGACAGTGTTTAATGCTGACGGACAGCAAATTGAACACATTGAAATACCTGAATCCTGGACTGCTAATGTATGTTTCGGAGGGAAGGGTCGGAATACATTGTTTATTACCGCTTCCAAATCAATTTATACATTGGGAATGAGTGTAAGGGGGGTCAAGTGATGACGAGATTTCCCGGCACTGCGTTCTGGCTAGACGGCAGAATTATGCTGATTCTAAAATTTATTATCTTTAGAAAAACAGCATGGCTGGACTCATGAAGTGAGCGGCAGAAGTTTAAGCTAAATGATAAACGAAATTATTTGTGACAATATCCTGCGGAAATTTGAAGACAAAAAATCTATCCCGCGTGAAAAGCTCTGTGATAAATCATTTTACGAAAACATTGACCCCGATTACCTCATTGTTGAAGAGCATATCAATTACCTCATCCGCGACCGTACATTAAGGGAATTGGACTCAGAGATATTTCTTACAACCAAAGGCTGGTTTATACTCACTAATGCGGATAAAGTAGGTTATGTGGCGCGTCGTATTGAAGCAGTTCAGTGGGAGAAAAGCGAGCGGGATTCCACATTTATGTTTCGGTGGATATACGCAGTCGCAGCCTTAGCCATACTATCGTGGTTTATCTATAAATTCATTATTTTCAGATAGTTTTTGGGTGCCACATCAAATAGTTCTTTCCAGGCCGAGGTCATGTTTTTGATTAGTTTTGCCACATGAATTTTGGCCCCTTATTGAAAGAGCTGGACGGTGAACTGTTCACCGATGAAACCACTCGACGCCTTTATGCCACAGATGCCTCCGCATATCGCGAACTGCCAATTGCAGTGGCTATGCCCCAGCACCATCAGGACATTCTTGCCTTGATTCATTTTGCGAAACAGAACAATACCTCGCTCATTCCCAGAACTGCAGGAACATCACTCGCGGGCCAGGTAGTGGGGGCGGGCATAGTGGTTGATGTGTCAAAGCATTTCAACCGTATTATAGAAGTAAACAAAGTGGAAGGGTGGGCAATCGTGGAACCGGGAATAGTGCGCGACGACCTCAATCACCACTTAAAGCCCTACGGATTTTTTTTCGCTCCCGAAACCTCTACAGCTAACCGCGCGATGATCGGAGGGATGATCGGTAATAACAGTTGTGGTTCGAACTCAGTCGTTTATGGAAGTGTGAGGGAGCATCTACTCGAAATTGACGGGTTCCTTTCAGATGGATCCCGCGTCCTGTTTCATGATCTTGAACCAGACCAATTAAGGGGTAAAGTAGCAACTGCGGGGCTTGAAGGTGTTTTGTATCAGCATATTGTTAATATGCTGACCGACAGCAGCAATATCCACCAGATAGAACAGGGATTTCCCAAGGCCTCCATTGTTCGTAGAAATACCGGATACGCAATCGACATGTTGGCCCGAATGCGGCCATTTCAGCCAATGGGAAAGCCCTTTAACTTTTCAAGCCTGGTTGCTGGCTCTGAAGGAACACTGGCATTTATCCTCGCCGCAAAGATTAAACTGAGCCCGCTGATGCCGCCGAATAAGGCTCTCGTTTGTATTCATTGCACAAGTATTGACGAGTCTCTCCGGGCAAATCTTGTCGTTCTGAAGCACAATCCGTCAGCCGTTGAGCTTATGGATCATTACGTTTTTGAAGCCACAAAGCGCAACAGGGGTCAACAGGAAAACAGGTTTTTTATCGAGGGTGATCCTCAGGCCATCCTTGTCGCGGAAATCACCCGTGTCTCGCAAGAACAGGTTGAACAGGATGTCCGGGAACTAATCCTTGATCTCAAGCAAAACGGTTTAGGCTATTCCTATCCCGTTATCTCAGGCCCCGACATTGGCAAGGTCTGGAGCCTCAGAAAGGCTGGACTTGGCTTGTTGTCCAACGTTCCGGGCGATGAGAAGCCGGTTCCGGTCATTGAAGACACTGCAGTGGACGTCAACGACTTGCCAGCCTACATAGCCGAGATGAATGTTCTTCTAAAAAAGCACGGCTTATACAGCGTTCATTACGCGCACGCAGGATCTGGAGAATTGCACCTGAGACCAATTATAGACCTCAAGACCAGCGCAGGTGTTAAGTTGTTCCGCGCAATGGCCGAGGAGACAGCCACGTTGGTAAAAAAATATAATGGTTCTTTATCAGGGGAGCATGGTGACGGAAGATTGCGCGGAGAGTTTATTCCGTCAATGATCGGAGACCACAATTACAACCTCATTCGTGAGTTGAAGAGAACGTGGGATCCCAACAACATATTTAATCCAGGCAAAATTGTTGAAACACCCCCGATGGACACCCACCTGCGATATGTGAGTGATCAGGGTACGAGGGAAATTGAAACGATTTTGGATTTTTCCGACACATTGGGAATTCTTCGGGCTGCAGAGCAGTGCAACGGCTCAGGAGACTGTCGCAAAACAGAGATTAGCGGAGGCACCATGTGCCCCAGCTATATGGCTACACGCAACGAGAAGGACACTACAAGGGCGCGGGCAAACATTCTCCGTGAAATGATCAGGAGTACCGACAAGCCGAATCCATTCGCACACGAGGAGATCAGGGAGGTCATGGACTTATGTTTGAGTTGTAAGGGATGCAAATCAGAATGCCCGTCCAACGTAGACCTTGGCAAGCTAAAACAAGAGTGGCAATTTCAATATTATAAAGAAAAAGGCGTCCCATTTCGCAGCCGCTTAATTGGAAACTTCAGCATCGCCATGAAGATGGCGTCTTTTTTTCCCTGGGGATACAGGCTATTGTTCGGCAATGCCTTTACCGGAAGTCTTGCCAAGCGGATGGTTGGATTTGCGCCTGGCAGGAGCATGCCCGAGATAGCTGAAATCACCTGGAAAAGATGGCTAAAAAAGGAATTTAAACCGTCTGTTTCTAAGCCAATAAAGACGGTGTATCTTTTTGTAGACGAGCTCCTGAATTTTAATGAATCTGAGATCGGGATTACAACGGTGAAGCTATTGGATAGGCTTGGATATGCCGTAAAGTATTTACCACATGCAGATTCGGGACGAAGTTTCCTTTCAAAAGGGCTGTTGCTGGAAGCGCGTAAGCTGGCTAAACGGAATGTGGAGATTTTCCGAGACGTTATTACCGGCGAAACGCCATTGATTGGGATCGAGCCCTCAGCGATCCTGTCGTTTCGCGACGAATATCCGGATCTTCTTCGAGGGAAGGAGAAAGCCGACGCGCGGACCATTGCCTCTCATACAATGATGATAGAAGAGTTTCTCGCACAGGAAATGGAAGCGGGAAATATTCAGCCGGCTTCTTTTCAGGAACGCAAGGCACTCATCAAGTTGCATGGACATTGTCAGCAAAAGGCATTATCATCACTGGTTCCAACCAAAAAGATCCTTACGCGTTTGGGAAATAATGAAGTACACATGATTCCGTCCGGTTGTTGCGGTATGGCTGGATCGTTTGGCTTTGAAAAAGAACATTTTGACCTGTCTATGAAAATCGGCGAGCTTGTGCTGTTCCCGACTATCCGAAAACAGCCAGAGGATGTAATCATCGCTGCGTCCGGAACAAGTTGCAGGCATCAGATAAAAGATGGAACCGGAAGGTCAGCGATGCATCCGATTCAAATCCTTTGGGACTCATTGGCGTAGCGGATCGTAGAAATTCGATTCCCGATGGTGCTTCCGCTGATCGTTGTTTTCCTATATCTTCGTTCTATGCGCCTCGTTTTAATTCTATTACTCTTTCTGTTTTGTTGTCGAAAAGAGGAGTCCGATTTCGTGCCGATATATAGCGTTCCTCAAGAGATGGAAGGGTTTGTAAAGGCATTCCGGGAGGAGGGGGCAACAAGAGGAGTCGAACTGAATATCAACAATCTCATTATTCGATTTGATTCTACGATGACGAGTACCTATTGTGGGGAGTGCAATTCGAGCAGTCTCGACCCAAACATACAAAAGATCATTTCTGTAAATCCATTTTTCGAATGTTGGTATTCTGAACCGGAACGGGAAGCTTTCTTCTTTCATGAATTAGGTCACTGTGTGCTAGGCAGACTGCATGACCGAACGCTATTGCCCAACGGAGATCCGAAAAGCATTATGGTGGAAAGTGGCGCTGGGGTATATGCGCCGTGCATTTATGATGTTGGAGGCGAGCCGTGCGACAACGGTTTTAAAAGGCCCTATTATCTCGACGAACTTTTTAACGAAGCAACGCCAACACCGGACTGGGCGAAATAATTATTTTGATGGCTTGATGGTTTCTACTTTTTTTCTGAACGACTCTAAAGTGACGGGCTTGTAAATGATGTCTTCAAAACCAGCGTTTTTAAGCTCTAAAATCTGTTTTTCATCCACATAATTGGACAACACAAAATGTCTGACAGGACCTTTTACAATGGACAAAATCTCCTTTAGCATATCAGTCGCAAAGATGCCCGGTCCCAGATAATAGTCGATTAAAACTACGTCAAAATCATTTTTACTCGCCCATACGACGGTCTCTTTGATCGACGTAAAACCCTGTATCTCATACTCGAAGCTGAGTGTTTTGCTGGTAATGAAAAGATCGAGCTCTTCATCGTCTACAACTAATATCTTCACGGGCGGAATTTTTGATAAAGATATGATTCTTGTCAAAATCACCATGACAAGAATAACGGACGATCTCGTCTATTTCGTTTGCTTCACCTTTTCTAGCTTCCCCGCTTCTTTTTCTTCCTTAGCTTTTTAAATGGATCGAAAGTAATGGCCGTTTTTCCGTTTTTGTCCGGCCGCACCCTCAGGAATACGCTGGCTCCTGCCTTGGCGTCGGTACCAATATTTTCGGGAGCAAGATTCTGATCGCGTTTTTTAAGGTTGCTCAGTGGAATCTGGATGCTAAGATCGGTGCTGTCTTTCAAATCATATCGACCTTCAATAAACATAGTCAGGACAGTAGATTCAATCTCCATTCGGCTAATGTCGAGCATGGTTCCCTTCATGTCCAGCGAAGAATTTATTTCACCAAATTGAACATCAGAAAAATCTCTTCCCTTCAGCAGAAAATTACTTAAGCGCTGCATTGGCTCAAAATTCTTTAGTCTACCTTCTTTAATGGTGAAGCTTGCCTGGGCGTTTAACTTGGGTATGATCAACTGCAGGTTATCGTTTACTTGCGACTCAAGGTGCAAGTCAAGGCTGATCTTTCCGTCGACATGCTCGCTTCGAAATGTTGTTTGATTGAAATCATTGAAGTAGTAAAAAAATTGCTTCAGGTCAACGTCGTTCAGCCTGGCGTCTATTATCAGTGGGTTTAATTCCTTTTCAAGGTTGCTGACACTCAGGTTAAGTGTAACCTTTCCACCCGCGAAGTTCATTCCAGCATTGTTAATGAAGAACCGATCATTCGCGAGCGTTATTTGTCCCTTCACCATGGACGCCTTAAATGCCTTATTGATAAATTCTTTTACGTCCACGTCAAGCTTGAATTCGAGCTGATCGCTGATGCGTTCAATCATCGTCGCTATCCGCTTTTTCGACGCCGCCTTTGCTGACCGCGAGCTTCGTCCTTTACGTGCCAGCAGTAAACTGGTCATATCCAATCTCGGCGCTGATATCTTTAATTTTACCTTCCCCGTATTCCGTGGATTAATAAAAAATGGGATGAAGTCGGTCACCGAGCCCTGCACAGCGATGGCGTCCTTATTTAACGATAGCTTCATTTTCTTTATCTCGAACTTCTTTTCTGTAAATGCAAAATCGGCTTGCATTCCTTTAATTCGAACTTTTTTCTCCTGGAATAATACTGATCCATTCGAAATACTGGCTTTACCCGAAAGTTTGCCTTCATACTGAGTGCGATTCTCATCCAGATATTCGCGGAGTTTTCCGGAATAGGTGAACGTTGAGACGAAATGTCCGCCGGTCAATTTTACCTTCGTTGAATCAACACTCGAATTTAAGCCTTTTAGGTCCGCATTAAATGTCGCGTCCAGATCAACCGTTGGATCGCGTAGATCGCTGAGGGTCGCTTTCGCCTCAACTGTAAGGTTATTGATAAGCGCCTTCAGTTGGGTGAATTGTAATCGCGAATTACTATCGTCATGGGGTAAATTCGGGTTTATATGGTTGTGGAATGTCCCGGAGGCATCCATCTGCTGGAATGTGAGTTTTCCAAATGATGCATTGCTGTTTTTAAAGGAGAAGGCTATATTGATTTCAGGTTTGACCCCTGGCTCAAGGACTCCTTGAATGTTTACTTTTATCTTCAATGGTTGCTCGACAAAATACTTTCCTAGCTTTTTTGCAAGGCTATCCGGAAGTATGGATAGTCCCTCCAGATAATTCATTTTATCCGATTGAATGTCCAGTTTAAATTTAGCCGGATCGACAAAGTAAAAAGATCCTGAGAGCGCGACCGTTGAACGGTCAAATATCAACTTAGAGGGATCTATTGTCACATTGCGGCCCGTTGAATCCAGCACTAAATTAAGATCTGCGAGTGCATTCTTATTTTTCAATAGTGAACCATTTGCTGCATTGAGCATGAGGCCTTCAAAAGTCATGTTTCCCTCAACATGTACGGATGTATTCGTTCCGGACGAAATGAAGGTATTTTCTGTGCGGATGATGTGAACGCCGAAACTTTTCTTTTTCAAAGAGTCATAATACAGGAGACGAACATCCTCCAGATTGATTTTCTTCGAATCTGTAACCTTTAGTCTTCCTGATCCCGAGGCTGCACCGGGAAGGCGCTTCTTGAATATGCTTGTGTTTGAATAGCCATCCACGGTTTTAAAAACAAAAACTTCGCCGTGTTCGACATCAACGGTTTTAATATTAACTTCTTTGTTCAAAAGTTTCAGCGGCGAAATATTAATGTTGATGCGCTTTGCCTTCAGAAACGCGCGTTTAAACCTTTCATACTCCGGTCCTCTCAGGTATATATCTTCCAGTGTTACGGTAATCCGTGGGAAGCTGTGCAACATCGTGATGTGGTAGTCACCGATGTTTACGTCGCCATTGACAGTCTCTTTAAGCTTTTCGTTTATAGCAGCAAGAATTTCTTTTTTATAGAAGTTTGCGGCAAGTAGTAAAATTATTAATACTGCTGCCAATGCAGCTGTAAAATAACCTATCCACTTTAGTATTCGTTTCATATCACCCGGCAATTGCCAACATTACCCTTTAGCCACCTGTTATGGAACAAGCTTTTCGAAAGTAAGGCTAAAATTTCAGAAACTCGTCAACGAAGTCACGGTTGGGAATATAAATTTTGACGACAGGGTAAGGCCCCGATTTCATGATCCAACCCGGAAGGGTCCGGCACAGGATGGGATGATATTGGAGCACATGGAGCGATGAAATTACGGGGCATATTGAAGATCGATTTTCTGACGTTTCCAACAGAATCGCCAATATCAGTTGCTGGCCATCAGGTGCGACAACGTGTTTAAGTTGATCTTACCGCCACCCTGATATATAGATATTGAGGCATCCTTAATTCCCCGATTAATTACTTCTAACCTCGCCGCTTCGGCATCTTTCAGGTTGAGGAACTCACTAAGCTGATAGTAGGTGATGCCGGCCCTATTGTCGGATTCAATTTTACCAAGGTCGCTTAGCTGAGGGAATTTCAGATCCTGACTTTTCCTGTACGCGCCGATATTTATCTTAAATGAAATGCCTTCGAGATGCTTTTCACCAAAGCTTTTTAGAATTTTATTGAACTCTTCGGAGGTTGCTTTTGCATCTGCCTTCGAAATTAGCTTTCGGCCCGTTTGCATATTGCTCAACAGAAATTCGGCACGCCTGTTCAACTGATGATCTTCTTCAGTACAATGCCCTCCCAGGCAGGTCACCGCTGGCCGTGATTCACCAAATGCTTTCTTTATCACCCTTGATTTAAGGATACCTTGCTCACTAATGAACTCACCAACAGATCCAGCTCTCTTTTGAGACAGATTCAAATTGTAGTTTTCTACTCCGCGCTCGTCTGCGTGGCCACTTATTGAAAGGTTGTAACCTGTTTCGCGATCAAGAACCCTTTTAAGGTGAACCAGCCGGCGCTCGTCTTCTGCATCAACATTAAACTTATCGAACTCGAAATAAATATTGCGCAAGTATAATGGCGTAACATTGCCCATTCCCTTAGAGGCAAGCATCGTTTGGGGATTTCTCTTCAACGCTTCAAGCGTTCCCCTTCCAAGCAACTTGGTGCCAGCAGGAGTTTCAAGGTAAAGCTGGCCGTCATCTTCGGTCATTTGATAGACTGTCTGTCCATCATCTACATAAGCTTTGATTGCACCTTCGTCTGTGTCCATGAGGAGTAGAGTTCCTGGTTTGCCCTGAAGGGCAATGAATGGTGTACTACCTGTACCCTTCTTGATCAGCCCTTTTCCGTTATCCCGAAGTACCACAGCAAATTTTTCCACTTCCGGCCCTTGTGCAGGAATATGAAGCTCCTGTAGAGATGTTTCATAGTCTACATGTCCCACATTGATGTTATAGGATGCGTTGCGTTCAACGAGGAAGGTAAGTATGCCCTTATTTGCCTGCGTACTTACCTTTTCACCAGTTGCCTTGTTAACCACCGTCGCCTCATATCCGGCGATGGGTTTTCCCGATGACGAAGTTACCAAACCCATTGCGAGGACGGAGTTTATTTTGTCGCCAAAAGCCGGTACCGGATGAATAATATCTGCTTTGCCTGTGCCGATTTCCGCCATGCCAGAATGCATTCCAGAGAGTCCATCTTTGGTCGCGATCACGACATAGGCTGTTCCTAATTCAAGGTCAAAATCGACGTGACCTGCTGAATCTGTCAAAAGCTCCTGATCCTGGTCGGAAAGTGTGATGATCTCAACAGTTGCATTTGAAAGGGGAGCATTATCCTCAGCCTTAAACACCCTTCCAGCCATCTTGATTACGTCCTGCCGGGTAGAAAGTAGAACGGTGAATCGCTTCGTTCCGTGATCGTTCTCACCAATTTCGAGCGTATGGCTTGCCTGATGCCCAAGTTCGTGTTCAACTTCAACAAGATACCGATGTCCTCTTTCGCCCCGAAATGTAATAATCGACTGGTCACCAGGGTGATTGAATTTCTGGCCATTGGTTTCATCGCTGATCGCAATCACGGCTGCACTTTGAGCAAGGCCTTCATCATTTTTAATCAAACCGATGCAAGTGACCCTCGCAGTATCACGGTAGGCCGGAATATCGTGGCGCTTGCTCGAGTCAGCAAGATCTGAAACCATCCCGATAAGATCATCTTTCGTACCGATTACGATATATGCCTCGTCGGCAGGAACAGAAAAATTAAAGTCGCCATTATCATCTGCGATAAGGTGTAAATCGTCACCGCCGTTTGTAATGACCTGAATGCTCGCACCCTCCAGAGGACTCTTAGAAACGCCATCGTAAATATGCGCGAGTAAATTTATCTTCTCCCCATTTTTACGATATGAAAAAATGTCGTCGTTTCCGCCACGGGCGGAGGCATAGTAGCCTGTGCGATGCAATGAATCTGTTATCAATGAAAAATCATCAGCGTGTGAATTTATCGGATAGCCCGGATTTTCAGGAGGCGTGAAGCCGTTCGGAGAGAGTTTGCTAACGAAAATATCGAGTCCACCCATTCCGCCGTGCCCGGTAGATGCAAAATACAACGTGCTCCCGGTAAAAAACGGGAACACCTCGTCTTCGATGGTGTTGATCGTAGGGCCAACGTTTACAGGTGTACCCCAGTCACCATTGATTCGTTCGACTCTGTAAACATCATTGCCGCCGTGCCCACCCGGCATGTCGGAAACAAAATAAAGTGTTCTGCCATCTTCAGTAATTGATGGATGCGAATATGAATATAAAGCGTTGTTGAATGGAAGGGGTGTTACTTCCCAGATGGATTTTCCTGCATTGAATTTTGCATCATACAATCCCGGATGGTGCTCGTAAACATCCTCCCGGCCTGCGACCTGCATCTGTTGATTTCTGTTGAGGATCATGCTCTGAAAGCCATTATAAAAACTAGCGGGCCCGTCATGGTGACGGGTGTTAAGGTCCTTTTCTAATAGTTCCGGCTCACTGAACTTATCATCATTTATTTTGCTGAAGTAAAGATTTAGAAAATTGGTGTTGTCCCAATGGTACTTCTTCTTTAATGTTCCTTCAACTCTGGCCGAAGCGAAAACAATTCCACCTTTGAAAAACACCGGAGAAAATTCGGCTACATTGGTATTTACTGTCAACTTATTGACGCGATAAAGTGATGAATCGCGGTAAAATTTATCGAAATTTCGGACATCGGAAAGGGCGATTCGTGTGAGGTTTGAGTTTGGATTTTTCTGCAGCATCCGCTCGAGCAGCGAATCGGCCTGAGCAATTTTTTGTTGTGCTATCAGGGACTCTGCAAATAGATAATAATCCTCATCTGTAAAGTCAGCCTTGTTGGCCGATGCTTGTCTAAACCATTTTTCGGCAATGGCGGGTTTGGTAATCTTATCATAGGACTTGCCGAGTTGTAACATTAAATAGCCCGGCTGCTTCGTTTTCCTTAAAGCCTTTTCATAGTAGTCGGCGGCGTACTGATAATGGTGATTCCGGTATAAGGAGTCGGCAAGGTCGCGGTATGCGTTGCTGCCGTGTTGTGAATATCCATAATGTATTATTGAAAACAATAAGAGCAAAAAAATTGCTAGGCGTCTCATCTTAAAAGTATCTGGGTGAGAATACGATGTTTTTGTTTTTTCTGATCCTGTAGTTGATAACGATTTCATGTGTGCCTGCCTGTGTTGAAGCGAGCGCGGAAGTAGGATAACCATAGGAGTATCCTAAATTAAATTGGTTGTTAATCACAAGCTCCAGCAAGCCGTCGATCGCGTCATTCATGCGATAACTCACGCCAACCCAAAGTATTTCATGGAATAAAACGTTCGCATTGAGATCATACTGAAAGGCGCCACCTTCAGCCCACCTCAGTAAAACGTTTGGCTTAAACTTCACATTTGGACTAAGGTCAAAAACATGACCGACGGAGAGAAAATAGTGTCTTCTCTGTCTTGCGATATTCGCATCCTCGCTGTTCCAACGGTTGTTTATCAAAGTAGGTAGGGATAATCCAAGGTAGCTTCTCTTGGAGTAGTAGTACGCACCTATTCCCAAGTTAGGTAAAAAGCGGCTCTCGGTGCGGGCAAAGGTTGGATCTTGCAGATTATTCGCTGTCACGACATTAGCATCCATCAAGTTCGCCTGGTAATAGGTGAGTCCCGCCTGCGCTCCAACGGAAAGCTTACCATTTTTCGATACGGGAATGTGGTATGCATAGGTTCCGTACGCCATATACTGGTTTGTCACCCCAACATTATCATGCATTAATACAGCACCGGCAGCCGACCTTGTGAATTTTATTGGTGAGTGAAATGAAGCTGTTTCGGTCCGGGGCGCTTTATTGAGCCCTGTCCATTGTGTACGCGAGGCGGCCGTGACCGTCATGGACTCATGGCTTCCAGTGTAGGCCGGATTGATCACCATGCCATTGAACATGTACTGGGAGAATAATGAAACCTGCTGCCCGAATGACGATACTGCGAAAAGCAGAATCGCAAGTAAGGTCAGCAAGAAAGGAGTTGTTCTCATTTTATTTTATTAAAGGGGTTGTCTATTCAATTTTTTGATTACCTGACGATCATTACGAAACCACTGAGCACTTTTATTTCGCCGCCGACGTCGACCATGTAATAGTAAGTGCCTTGATCCAGCAACTTACCTGCCTGCTGGCCTGAGTTTGCACGACCGTCCCATGGAGCAACGTCATTTTCATAGTGGTCTTTTTGATAGACCATCAATCCCCACCGGTCAAAGATCTTTACATGATTGTTGGGGTAATTTTCAATGCTTAGGATATACCAGGTGTCATTGTTATAGTCATTGTTGGGAGAAAACCCTTCAGACACGGTGAGCGGATTGTATACATACTCAATCATTACGGTTGCTTCATCGGTAAGTCCGGCCGGATCACTGATGGTATAAGTGAAGGTTACCATTGCCGATTTGGTTCCGGCTGGATGAAAAACAATCTTGTTGTCTACTACAGTTACTGACCCGACATTGGGTTGGGTAACAGAGATGATCGTTAATTCATCCATCGTATTATCGACATCATAATCATTTGCAATAACATCGATAGGAATATCGAGTACGAAGCGGTGAACAATCGGTCCATTATCCACAGCCTGCGGTGCACGGTTCGGTGGCAACACCGTAACAGTCACTGTCGCAGGCAAGCTGCTTAGACCGTCAGGGTCCTGAATTGTATAGGTAAATTTATCTTCACCTAGAAAATCAGTCACCGGTGTGTAAATGATTACTCCTGACGCATTGATTACTATCGTTCCATGAATCGGATTTGTAAAGATTACTACAGATCCGGTCACCACCGAATTGTCTACGTCAAAATCATTATCAGTGACATGTACCTCTACTGATATATTCTCTAAAGTCGTGGCCTCGTCATTGGCCGCTACCGGCGCATCATTGACTGGTAATACTGAAATATTCACAACAGACGCCGCGGAAGACTTGCCAGCAACGTCCTTGACCGTGTAAGAAAACGAATCGGGACCAGTGAAATCTTTTTCCGGAGTATAGACTACTGTGCCGTCAGGATTCACCACCGTAGTTCCATTTGCCGGAGCACTTACAATGACGACGCTGGTCGGTTCAATGGCATTATCTATGTCCGTATCGTTCGCTAAAATGTTAATTGTAACCGCTAGCTCCTCTGCTGTTGAAGCCGCGTCGTCGACGCTAACGGGCGCATCGTTTATCGGGAGTATCGTAATGCTGGCATTTGCAACATTCGAAACTGCTCCGCTCGGATCTGTAAGTGTGTAGGTGAACGCGTCGGGCCCATAGTAATTCAGATCTGGTGTAAAAAGAACACCCGCACTTGTAATGGTGATTGATCCATGAGCGGGGTTGGATATTACTGTCACCATTGCAGGTGTAAGTTGATCATCAACGTCTTTATCGTTGGCGAGAATCGGAAGTTCAGTTGGTGTATCTTCATCCAGCGTCATAACGTCATCAAATGCGATCGGTGCATCATTCACAGGTGTAACGACGATAGTGACCAGCGTTTCTGACGTAACATCAATTCCGTCGGTAGCTGTGTAGGTGAAAGTATCCGTTCCAAAAAAGTCCGGGTCAGGCGTGTAAGTGAATGAACCATCCGGGTTTAATACTAGTGTACCATGGGTCACAGTTTTAACCAGTACCGGTGTTAGTGTTTCACCATCCACATCAACATCATTGGTGAGGATACAATCGCAAGCCACAATTAGCTTAGTGTCTTCACTTGTTGTGTAATTGTCAGGATTGGCTACCGGCGCGTCCTGCACGGGCGTAATTGTAATATTTTCAGTGCCGATTGCGCATCCTGCTGGAGAATACGAGTCACACACCTGATAAGTAAATGTATCGGACCCATTGTAATTGTTATTGGGTGTGTAGGTATAACTTCCATCAGCAAGTATCACAACCTGACCGTTAGCCGTTGCCTTTGTTTCAGGTAGCACCTGAAGCGGCGTCCCCTCGGGATCTGAATCATTGTCAAGCACGTTACCACTCACTGCAATCTCTTCAGGTGTGGTATTCGTGCCAGTGGCTGGTACTGCTGGCAAGTTTGTGACCGTCATGACAATGTCTGAAACTGCCTGGTAATTGTTCTGACCACCTGTGCTTGAAGAAAAGCCCCAATAAACATTCGAAGGGTCGCCACTAAAAATGTTGGTTACGATGTCATGGCTACTAATAATTTTTTGAACGCCGTCGAAATCGACGGCAATAGTTTTTGTTGGAAAATCCCAATAGATTCTTACCGGATGCCAAACGCCATCTTCAATATTGAGTGGGTTGTTTGACGCGTCAGTCAAAGCTGGAACGGGGCCACCAAGATTGTCCCATACATCACCGTTTTGATTTATGGCAATGTGATCATATACTGGTTCGCCACCATTCTGATAAGTGTCCACTTCAACAGCAAATGAAGGTGTGATGCCACCAATACCGAGACTTCCACCATTGGCTCCCCGCGCATAAATTGGCAGATCAGGAACATTCAATGGGGGGGGTGTTACATCCCTTTGAAATACGAACACGATACCATCGGCACCCACATCCCGCACGGAACCGGGTTTGCTAAAGATCGCATTCAAATCGAGGCTGAACGAATAACGAAGGTCGAGGGGCTGGCGGTTCCATATTGCACCCTGTTGGTTATTCAATTCATCAGTTAGAAGGAAGGCGTTAGGAGCAAGCTCGATAGAATTGTTCCCGACAATGTTCCACATTGGATTTACGGGATTTACGGTTATCGAAACGATGGCCTGTCCGCAACGTGACGCGGGTACGCCATTGTCAGTGCCGTTATCACATATTTGGTAGGTAAAGCTGTCCATGCCGGTATAAGTACCTGAAGGTGTATAGACAAAAGTACCGTTGCTGTTTATTACCACGGTACCATTCGTCGGGGGAACGATCGGGGTAGGTGAAAGAGTTGTTAGGTTGTTTTCAGTGTCAGTGTCGTTGCTCTTTGCATTTGCAGAAAGCGGCGTGTTTGAGCTTGTACTATAGAACTCGTTGTTACCAACTGGAGCATCATTAATTGAAAGGACAGAGATTGTAAATGTTTTTGTGTCACTCAGATTAGTGTTAGGAGCGGGAGTATTCAAACCATTGTCCCGTAACGTCACCGTTAAGGTAGCCACCCCGTTCGCGTTATTGTTTGATCTGAAAGTGAGGTTACCAGTGGTTGTGTTGATGGTCGGCTGCGACGCGAATAGCGCGGTGTTTGTATTTGTAAAAACGAACGTGAGACCCTGGGCAGTAAAAGGATCTCCATCATTAATCGCCGTTGCCCACGCAGCGATTGTCTGTGTACCTGCATCTTCACTGACTGTGATATCGGTGCCAGCAGTAAATGAAGGAGCATCATTGAGAAGGGCGACTGTGATGGTTACGGTTGCTGCGAGCGAAGTGCCGCCCGCCAGGTCTTTCACTGTGTATTTGAAAGTGTTTGTTCCGCTAAACTCAGCGTTTGGTGTATAGGTAACGACGCCGGTTGTAGCGTTCACGGAGGTTGTTCCATTAAGTGGACTTAACGTAATTACAACTGTTGTTGGATCAATCGTGTCATCCACGTCAGAATCGTTTGCCAGGACATTAATATCAATCGAGACCTCCTCTGGTGTTGTAACGACATCAGTTACGACTGTAGGCGCGTCATTAACGGGACTTACCACTATGTTGCGCGTGGCAATATTGCTTGTTAGTGCTCCGTCGGAAACCCAAAAGCTAACGGTGCGGGTAAGCGGTGATGGAGTGTTTCCGTTCGAGTTCGAATATTTTACAGATCGTAAAATGGACTGATATTTTGAAATCACGTCAACCCCTGTGAAATCTATCGTTCCCGCGGCGGCATTATACACCCCCGTTATTCCGGCTACGGCGGTAAAAGAAAGTACATCCTCGGCAGCGATGAAATTTCCGGTGATTTGGACGGAAGCTGAAGAAAGGTTCGGACTGTCGCCGTCCGTCAATACTAAAGCGGTGGTAACATTGGTGGCCGCCTGGCCTTCTGCATAAGCAAGACCAGCAACCTCTATTGCAGAGAGAACCGGCGCGTCATTTACAGGTATAACTGAAATGTTTCGGGTTACAATAACGCTTGAAAGTGAACCGTCATTTACACGGACACTAATCGTACGAACTAAGAGAGAAGGGTTGACTGTATTTGTATTTTGATAATTTACCGAGCGCAGGGCGGTTTGATAGTCAGCCACCGTTGCCACCCCAGTCAGCGTTAAAGTGCTGCCAGTGAATGTACCTGTTATTCCAAATGCGTTTGTAAAAGAAAGAACGTCCTGGCCGCCCGCGAAACCTGCCGTAATCTGTATCGTTGCATTTGCGATCGTCGTACCGTCTACGTCCAGTATAGTAAGTAAGCTAGTTAATGCAGTTGCAGGATCGCTCTCTGTAAAATTCAGGTTAGCGGGTTCGAAGTTTGACACGACCGGCGCATCATTCACACGCGAAACGTTAACATTGCGCGTAACGGCCGCGCTATTCGTAGTTCCATCATTTACCTGAAATGAAATTGTCCTTGCCAGAACTGAAGGATTGTCATTATTGCTGTTGCTATATGCTATGCTTCGTAAAACGGTTTGATATTCAGCGAGTGTCCCGGGGCCTGTGAGCGTTAGTACCCCCGTGATTGCATCGTAATTTCCAACTATCGCCCCCGTGGGTACAAAGCTCAATTGATCTTCGCCAGCAATAAAATTTGCACTTACCAGTACCGTTGCTCCCGCGAGTAACGGACTATCGATGTCTGAGACAAGGATACCACTTGTTATTTGAACAGCCGGGGCGCCTTCAGCATACGCAACCGGGGCCCCGCCAATTGAGGAGAGTACTGGTGACACAGCAAATGAAGCTTCTGCGGAAACCATCGCTGTCGCGAAAACCAAGACTGATAGTGAAACTGCAGCCGCATTACATCGACGTAGCAAATGAGCCGTCAACGTGCGGAGTACTGGTAAGGTTGTCAGGTTCAAGGTGTTCATTGTTTAGTCGATGGGTTGCCTTAGGTTTACAATGGACGTACCACAGAACCCATAGGCCCATTAATCCCATTTTCTGATGCAGGTAACTGAATTCCGGCACTCCGCCCTGAAATACTTCATCCCCAGATTGCCAGTATTGGGACAAAAACGTCGGAATTGTCCTGTTTTGGGTGTATTTGGCGAAGAATAGCGTTAGTCTAGCGACATTTGACTACCAACATGAGGGCTAGACCTTTATGAAGTAGAAACGAGGCGTTCGCACGTTTTCGAGAGCTCGCGCGAAACATTTTGAAAAATAGAAAGTATTGAAAGAACGTAAAAAATCTTACGCTGTGTGGCAGGATTTCAATTATTCATCAGAGAGATCTTACAATTATCCCTTAGGAATTGTCGGCCTCACTTCAATCTTACTCGGCAACGCGCGAGGATTCATTTTCAAGAGGTCAATCACGATTTGTCCGATGTCCTCTGGCTGTATTTTCCAAGCGTCGTCGGCAGTGGGTGTGTGATTATCGAAGTTCGTTGCAACGGAGCCGGGCATGATGGTCGTGACCTTGATGCCAGCCCTTCGCACATCAAGCATAACGGCCTGCGTAAAACCAACCAAACCGAATTTACTTGCATTGTAGGCTGAAGCACCTGCGAAAAAATTGGTACCGGCGAGGCTTGCCATGGTGATAATGTATCCTTTACTTTTCTTTAGTTCAGCGAGAGATGACTTGATACTAAAGAAAACGCCCGTAAGATTTGTATCAATCGTTTCGTTCCATTGCTCCTCGGTGAGTTCCTCAATTGAGCTAAAATGACCAACGCCAGCATTTGCGACGAGCACATCTAATTTCCCCCACTTCGATACAATTGCAGATACAGCACGGTGCAGATCGTCTGCCTTCCGGACATCAGCAACGATTGACATCACTTCACCGCGTTTTAGTTGTTGCAGAATTCGCAAAGCCTCAACTGCACCATTTTCTGATCGGCCGGTCACAGCAACTTTTGCACCTTCGTTGATCAATGCTTGAGCAACCCCTAGTCCGATTCCTTTTGTCCCACCTGTGATAAGGATAACTTTCCCATGTATCGCGTCCATAGCATGTCTTTTTCCAAATATAATGCGTAATTCTACACGAGCAGACTATTCATGCCTCAATTCGTTGATAACTGCACGGCGCTTCCGACGTATAAACATTGCTTAACTGTAAAAACTGAAGGTACTTCACAGTAATTTTTCTACTTTGAAAAAAAATTTACCAAGTATGCATTTTTCAAAAATCTTTCTCCTGGGAAGTCTGGTATTTGCGTTTACGCAATGCAAACAGAATCCTCCAACTGACCTCACCAGGGAGAACATCATTCCCAAACCTGTCCAGGTCAAAGCGACTGCAAAAGCCTTTGAGATCAATAATGAAACACAAATTAATCTGTCGGGCGAATCGCCAGAGCTAAAGTATATTGGTGAATTATTGGCTGAACGACTGAGGTCGCCGACAGGGTTTGATCTGAAAGTGTCAAGCAGTACAGACGGATCGTCACGCGGCAACATCCAGTTAGCGCTGTCAGGAAATGATGCAGACCTTGGTGATGAAGGGTACCAGATCGACATCACTGAAGGTATGATGAAAGTCACGGCCAACAAACCTGCCGGCATTTTCTATGCGGTACAAACGATCCGGCAACTTCTTCCTGCGAGGATAGAAATGGACAGCATACAGCAAGGTCCATGGAAAATTGCCACCGGAACGATTCGCGATTATCCTTCCTATCCATTTCGGGGCTCGATGCTCGATGTTGCACGCCACTTCTTCAGTGTTGATGATGTGAAACGATACATAGACCTTATTGCACTGTATAAAATGAATGTTCTTCACCTTTCACTCTCAAACGATCAGGGATGGAGAATTGAAATTAAATCGTGGCCAAATCTCACAGTTCATGGAGGAAGCACCGAAGTTGGCGGAGGAAAGGGCGGTTTCTATACGCAGGAACAGTATACAGATATTGTGAAATATGCGCAGCAACGTTTTGTGACAATCATTCCGGAAATTGACATGCCGGGCCATACAAATGCTGCACTTGCTTCCTACCCTGAGCTCAACTGCGATGGAAAAGCAACCAAGTTGTATACGGGGATAGAAGTTGGCTTCAGCAGCCTCTGCACAACGAAAGAAATAACTTATAAATTTATTGACGACGTGGTCAGGGAAGTCGCTGCGTTAACGCCAGGCCCATACGTTCACATTGGTGGTGATGAAAGTCATGCAACAAAACGTGAACACTACATTCCATTTGTAGCCCGCGTTCGTGACATTGTGAAAACGCATGGGAAGCAGGTTATCGGATGGGAGGAGACCGCCCAGATCAACATGAACGAAAAACGTCCTGAAGCTCCGATCAATGGTGATCTGGAATCTAAGTCTCGTGCCGGCAGTGCCATTGCTCAATTTTGGTCTAATGAGGCTCACGCATTAGAAGCAGTCGCCAATGGATCCAAGATTGTGGTTTCTCCTTCTAAAAGAATGTATCTTGATATGCAATACGATTCGACTACGAAAATCGGGTTGCATTGGGCCGCTTACATAGAGGTTGACAGCGCATATATCTGGGATCCGAGTACCGAAGTAAAAGGTGTTAAGCGCGAGAACATACTTGGCATCGAAGCACCGTTGTGGACAGAGACCATCACCAATATGGAAGAGATTGAGTATATGGTTTTTCCGAGAATTATGGGCCACGCTGAAATTGGATGGTCCCCACGTGAAGGCAGAAACTGGGAGGAGTATAAAGTCCGTTTGGGTAGTCAGGCCCCAAGGTTGAAGGCACTTGGTATCAACTATTATGCATCGAGGCTCGTACCCTGGGTCGAGTGATGGAAGAATGAACTTTTAATGAGGTTGGATTGACCAGGCTGCGCGTCATTTGAAAGTGGCGCGCTTACAATTGAAGGCCGTTGTGTATTCACAATTTCAATCTGTTATATGAGCAAAGTCCTTATCGTTGCATTTTTACTGGCAGTTTGTGCCCTGAAAAGCTTTTCACAACCAACTGGTGCCACCTTTGGAAGCATCACTTTAAATGATTTAAATGATGACCTGTTTTCAAAAGATACCGCTGTTGCGGTAATAGTCTTCGACAAAGGGGAAGCGATAATAGATCCGTATTCTGCCACTGGCACAGTTTTCAAACGCCACATACGCATTAAGGTATTGCGCCCGGAGGCCCTGAGCGACTGGGGTAATTTCAAGTTTAAAATTGGACGGGAGGGCCAGATGAAGGTTAAAGGAGCAACCTATAACCGGGAAAATGGTGCGATTCAAAAATCAGACTTGGATGATGCCTCTGTTGTTCGGGCCATGTTCGACCGAAATACCGAAATGATTCGCATCGCTTTTCCAAATGTACGCGTTGGCTCGCTGATCGAACTATCGACTGTTGTAAGGTACCCAACGCTCATTGCACCGGCATGGCAGTTCCAGTATTCAGTTCCCGTGCGCTGGAGCGAGTACACAATTTCAGTACCCGTCGAAAACATCGTTTATCATCTTTCTGGTACTATAAAACCGGCATTGCATGAGGCAAAGTACGATGGGAAACATTTACACTGGATCCTGAAAGACATCCCTGCCTTTACAACGGAGCCATTTATGCCGAATGAAGAAGTATATGTCGCAGAGGTAAATTTTGCAACCCAGTTCACCAAATGGGAAGGAATATATCACGAGTTAACGGCAAGCCCGAGATTTGGAGCTGTGATTCACCAATATCGATTCCTAAAAAATATTGTCGATGATCTGACGAAAGGAATAACCGACGAAAAAGCTAAGATCAGGGTCATATCTGATTATTTGAAAAAACGCGTTGCCTTCAACGGGGTCTATGATTATCTCGGAAGTGATCCGGATGAAGTATTGAATAAAAAATCAGGTTCTGTAGGCGATATAAATCTTTTGCTTGCCTCGATGCTGGAGAAAGCCGGTCTTAGGGTGAGCATGGTGTTACTCAGCACACGGGAGCACGGTTTTATATTAGAGGAATTGCCGGCATTATGGCAATTCAATTATGTGGTATGCGAAGTTGCTACCAAAGATGGCAGCTTATTAGCAGATGCAACCGAAGCATTGTTGCCATTCGACTTACTTCCACCGCGGTGCTACAATCACAAAGGTTTTTTAATAGGCACCGGCCAGTTTGGGTGGATTGGTGTGGAACCCAAGCAACGTGAAAAGATCACGATGGATGTAAGCGTAACTCTTTCGCAAACCGGCGCACTGAAAGGAAAAGTTACAGCATACAAAGACGGCTACGCAGCCTTTGATATGCGCAAAGAGTTTGCTGAAATTTCAGGTGGAACATATAACATCGACCTGGGAAACAAGCTATGCAAAATTGACCATCCCGAAGTGCTGAACATGACGTCTCTGGAAAAACCTGTCCAGGAAAGTTGTGAGATCAGCGTTGAGGAATTTGGAATTACTGCCAATGATATGATCTACTTCAATCCAAACCTCTTTCTTAAAGACGACAGCAATCCATTCAAATCAGCATTGCGCTCGTATCCTGTTGATTTCGGAAAAATCACCGATCACACAGTAGTCTATAATATTATAATTCCCGACGGTTTCGAAGTAGACGAGTTGCCCAAGAATAGCGTGACAGTACTTCCCGAAAATGCAGCGCGTTGTACCATGAGCTTTTCGCATATCGGCAACAAGATTACCGTGGTGAGCAAGACTCAGATTAACAAGGCATTATTTCAGCCTGGCGAGTACCCCGGCCTGAAGGAGTTTTATGGAAAGATGGTAGCGCGTAAAGCGGAAAACATCGTGTTAAAAAAGATTTAGGGCGTGTTTCCGTCCGTTTGCTGTAATTCTTGCGAGGGCCGTGCAACTAATGGTGTAAACCTCGCTCATGGTATTCAAGGCATCCTCCAGTGCAAAAAACAACAAGCCTTCCTTCATCAAAGAATGGTCAAATTCAATAGTGTTTGCTGTGATTGCGGCAACGTTGATTAGATGGACCACTGTAGAGGCCTTCGTTGTCCCAACGCCGTCGATGGAAAACACAATCCTCGTTGGGGACTACCTTTTCGTTAGTAAGTTCCACTATGGCACACGCACGACTTCAACGCCGTTGCAGATTCCGCTTACACATCAAAAGATATGGGGAACCAACATTCCATCTTACCTCGATTGGATTGAGCTAAAGCCCTACAGACTTCCCGGCATTACAGAGGTGAAAAGGGGCGACGTCGTCGTTTTTAACGTTCCACCGGCATTTTTAAATGACGGCAACGATTATCCAATTACTTTAAAAACGAATTACGTGAAGCGTTGTGTTGGTCTTCCTGGAGACACTTTTAAAATCGTGAATCAGGAAGTAATTGCAAATGGGGAGCGATTGAGCCACCCTGTTCATCTTAAGTATAGCTATATCGTTGTGTCAACAGACAGACTGACTCCACGAACCTTAAGATTATTGAATCTGGACAGTGACGATTGCTATTACCAGGGGAAGTCGGCGGGGGGCGAAAATTTCTACAAAATGTTCCTAACCCGCGAACAATTAACCAATGTTCAAACTTCCACCATTATCACTTCAGTTTCGCCCGAAACTTCCAGACCCGGCGATCGCGAAGCCTCAATATTTCCCCAAACACCCTTGCTGCCATGGAACGGCGATAACTATGGTCCGCTTTCAATACCGAAAGGAGGAATGAAAATAACAATAAATGATTCGACCCTTGCCATGTATGGCGATACGATTGTTCTGTACGATGCAAACGGCAAGGCAACGGTAGATGGAGATCAACTTTTGCTTGATGGCAAGCCGGTCAACGAATACACGTTTACAAAAAACTATTACTTCATGATGGGGGATAATCGTCACAATTCACTGGATTCACGTTACTGGGGCTTTGTACCTGAAGATCATATCGTGGGCAAGCCGTTATTTATCTGGCTCTCTGTGGACAAGGATGCTGATCTGCTCAGCAAGATCAGGTGGAACAGAATCTTTACCCGGGTTCAATAATTTCGAATCCTTGGAAAACATAAATCCTTTCTAAAAAGGCCTATTTTAAGCGCTTTTGTTTTTAAAATATTTTAGTTTCTTTGCGGCACAATTCAAACCGATTTACAACTGAAACTGACTTCCCATGCGCGTAATTGTAATAATCCTAGCTTTAATAAGTGTAAACGGCCTTTATGGTCAATCAAAAAAACAGTTGACGGCTCAACTCGATGTGCTGAGGAAGGAAAACGCACAGCTGAAAGCTGATATCGATACTTTACGGATGCCAAAAAGGGTGCAATTGACCGACACACTGAAACGAGTAAGTTATTCGCTTGGCACCTTGCTGGCTGGAAATTTAAAAAGTCAAGGTGGTGATTCACTGGATCTGGACGCGTTATCAGCAGGGTTGAAAGACTTATTTAAGGGTGACAAGCTTCAAATCGAGACCAATGAGGGCATGCCAATGGTGCAAGCTTACATGACGTCGGTGATGGAAGCAAAATCTGCGAAGTTAAAAGGCGCAAATGCTGCATACCTGGAGAACAACAAAAAATCGGAGGGAATTAAAACGACTGCAAGCGGACTACAGTATAAAGTGGTCACCTCGGGAAAAGGTAAAGTTCCTGTTGCTACCGATAAGGTGACAGTTCACTATACCGGTAAACTGATTGATGGAACTGTGTTCGACAGCACTGAAGGTAAAGAGCCAGTTACCCTTGAGGTCAATAATGTAATTCCGGGTTGGACAGAAGCCTTACAGCTGATGCACGAAGGAGATAAATGGACGCTGTATCTGCCTTCGGAACTTGCATATGGCGAACGTGGTGCGGGCGAGCAAATTCCTCCTTATTCAACGCTCGTATTCGACGTGCAGCTGGTTAAAGTCAACTAAGCGTTGATGCTGTAATTCAGTGTATGACGATCGATGATAAACTTACGCTAAAATCCTTTGAACAGTACGTCGATGGTTTCTGGAAACTTTCGGCTGAAAAGATCCTGAGCATCGAGATGTCTCCGCAGCGCGGAACTCCTGTATTTACCGTTAATGGCAAATATACCTCAAGAGGATGGACGGAATGGACGCAAGGATTTCAATACGGGTCTGCGTTGCTTCAATTTGAAGCAACCGAAGACGAGCGCTTCCTTGAAATCGGTCGTCGAAATACCGTTGATAAAATGGCGACGCACCTTACCCATAACGGTGTCCACGACCACGGATTTAACAACCTTAGCACCTACGGTAATTTATGGAGGCTGATGGGGGAGGGGAGAATCCCTCAAAATGAATGGGAGTATAACTTCTATACGCTTGCGATTAAGGTAAGTGGTGCCGTCCAGGCCATGCGTTGGACTACCATTCCTTCCGGCGGGTTCATTTATTCATTTAACGGTCCTCAGTCATTGTTTGTTGATACAGTGCGCTCATGCAGGGCACTTGTGCTTAGCCATGCTTTAGGCCATGCGTTGCACAGCGAAAATGACAAGAGGCTGAATTTGCTAGGAAGGGCTTTAATGCATCTGCAGGCGACTGCCGACTATTCTATCTATTACGGCAATGGCAGGGACCTTTACGATGTTGCCGGGCGCACGGCGCACGAGTGTCTTTTTAACGTCAATGATGGAAATTTCAGAGCGCCAAATGCGCAACAAGGCTTTAGCGGATTTACAACCTGGACACGTGGACTGGCATGGGCTATGTGCGGTTTTGCCGAGCAGCTTGAATTCCTGGATTCGCTGCCCGATATACATTTCGAAGATGTTGCCGATAAGGAAGCCGTGCTTTCAAAATTTTTGAAGGCAGCGGTTTCTACCTGTGACTTCTATATAAACCATAGCGCTTCGGATGGAATTCCATACTGGGATACCGGGGCTCCAGGTCTAAATTTCATGGGCGATTATAACACCAGGCCAGCGGAACCATTTAATGAATATGAACCTGTGGATAGTTCAGCCGCGGCAATTGGGGCCCAGGGACTGCTGCGTCTCGGTAATTTTCTAAAAAATCGCATGGACCCGCGGGGGCAGCAATACGTTCAAGCCGGACTCACAGTAGCCCGAACGTTGTTATCTGACAAATATCTTTCAAGCGACCCTGCTCATCAGGGATTAATACTCCACTCGATTTACCATCGTCCGAATGGTTGGGATAACATTCCTGTTGGAAAAAAGATACCCTGCGGCGAATCCAGCATGTGGGGAGATTATCACGCCCGCGAACTTATGGTTTATCTTACACGGTTAATTCACGAACAATCTTATCATACTTTTTTTTCGGGTTTGAAGGTTATTTAACGCCCAACCTTGAGCATCACCTTTAGATTTCCTAAGTTACCGTTGCTAAGATGCCGGCAACGAGATGACCACCAAACACAAACCCAAATACAAGCGGATTGCCCAATTGAAAACGGCGACCGATTTTCGAGATTATCTCCAGTTGATAAACACGAACCTTCCGTTTGAAGAGCAATTAGCGATTGGGGGTTCTTCTCCATTCGGTAAATCCTATACTTTGCGCTCGGGACGCATCATCGGAAACAGATTTTGCATATTGCCGATGGAAGGTTGGGATGGAACAACGGCCGGGAATCCCACCGATTACACAAAGCGCAGATGGAAAAACTTTGCAATCAGTGGAGCAAAGTTATTGTGGGGGTGCGAGGCTGTTGCAGTATGTCACGATGGCCGTGCTAACCCCAATCAGCTCTTGATCCATGATAATAATGTAGATGAATATAAATGGCTTTTTGAATCCTTATACACTGTCCACTCAGAAAGATATGGCAATGCAGATGATCTGGTGGTTGGTTTTCAAGTGACACACTCCGGGCGCTTTTGTAAGCCCAACGACAAAAAGAAACTTGAGCCGAACATATTGTATCACCATCCGATTCTGAATGGCAAATTCGGATTGACCAATGAGTACCCGCTCATGACTGATGACTACATCGACAAGCTCATTGATCAGTTTGTTCATGCGAGCGTACTGGCATCGAAGGCTGGCTTTCACTTTATTGATTTGAAGCACTGCCATGGATACCTCGGCCATGAATTTCTTAGTGCTGTTGACAGGCCTGGAAAATACGGTGGATGCTTTGAAAACCGAACGCGCTTTTTGACATCAATAGTACAAGGAATAAAGTCCGAAGCTCCACAGCTGGAAGTAGGTGTACGTTTAAGTGTTTTTGATTGGGTGCCGTTTCGTCCCGGAGTGGAACAGATGGGTGAACCAGACTATTTGAACGGTGGTGAGTACCGATATGCTTTCGGTGGAAATCGTTCGGGCCTTGGCGAAGACATGGAGGAACCAATTAAATTCTTGAAACTTCTCGATTCGCTTGGTGTGGAATTGGTTTGTCTTACGGCCGGTAGCCCCTACTATAACCCACATATCCAGCGTCCTGCTTTGTTTCCTCCTTCAGACGGATATCAGCCGCCAGAAGATCCTCTAGCAGGCGTGGCCAGGCAAGTGGCAGTGACCGCGGAGATAAAAAAAGCATTTCCGCATATGGCTATCGTTGGTTCTGCCTATTCGTATTTGCAGGAATGGTTGCCCCACGTCGGGCAACCTGTGCTTTCGAACGGTATGGCAGATTTTATTGGGTTAGGTCGAATGGTGTTATCATATCCTGAAATGCCTGATGATATACTGCAGGGCAGGCCATTGAAGCGTGAAAAGTTATGCAGAACCTTCTCAGATTGTACCACGGCCCCACGAAACGGAATGATCTCCGGGTGCTTTCCATTGGACCCATATTATAAAAGTCTTCCTGAAGCAGCCACATTGAAACTAATTAAAGCCGAATAGGATGGGACTCACAGCATTAATTACCGGTGGGGGAAGAGGAATTGGTTTGGGCATCGCAAATGCGCTCGCAAGAGCAGGATACAACCTGGCGATTAATGGTGTTCGCAGTGAAGAAGCGGTTGAAGCTGAACTTCACGGGTTGCGTTCCTTTGGTGTGGATGTCCATTATTGCAGAGGCGACATCGCTACCGCGATGGATCGAAGCGAAATCGTTGAGAAAACAGTAAAACATTTTGGAGCAATCGATGTGTTGGTAAACAATGCGGGCGTGGCGCCTCTGGTGCGACAGGATATTCTGGAGCTCGAAGAACACGGTTACGACCGATTAATGAATATTAATCTCAGAGGTACATTTTTTCTCACACAACTCGTGTCTCGACACATGATTGTGTCGAGAGAGCAGGATCAAGCCTACAGACCTTGCATCATTACAATAACATCGGTGTCCTCGACAGTAGCATCTGTAAATCGTGGTGAGTACTGCATTTCAAAAGCCGGACTTTCCATGATGACTAAACTATTTGCTGCCCGCCTTGGTGAATTTAATATTCCTGTATACGAGGTGCGCCCTGGCATAGTCGCAACAGACATGACAGCCGCAGTTACGGAAAAATATGACAAGTTGATAGACGAAGGATTAACTTTGGAAAAGCGTTGGGGCACACCAGAGGATATCGGAAAGGTTGTTACCGCACTGGCTACAGGCCAGATACCATATGCTACAGGCCAGGTGATCGAGGTATCAGGCGGGATGATGATACCGCGATTGTAAACTTTACTCAGTTACCTTTTTGGTAAAGAAAACACAAAGACCATCCTTTCCTGCGGCAACGATATCCTTTAATCCGTCCTTATTTAGATCAACAACCTGAAAATATAAGCCCGTTCCTTTTCCAATGCCTGGCGCACCGTGGCTGATAACCTGCTTTGAAAAACTTTCGCCTGTCCATTTATAGTAGTATATTCCTACAGGGTCGTGCGCGCCAGGATCATTATCGTCATGCGCGCGATAGCGTTTACCGGTGATAAGCTCATACTCTCCGTCGTTGTCAAGGTCAGCCCACTCAAGCACATGGAATTGCGAGTTGTAAGGATCAATTTCATGTTTCACCCATGAGCGCACTTTCTTTCGATCGAGTTTTTGTTCAAACCAGTTCAGTCCATAATCGTGACCCTGCCCAACGATAAGATCCGCAAGTCCGTCGGCGTTAACATCTGTTACCAACATTGGAACGCTGGCCTGCTCTACAGAAAATTCAGAATGGAATATCCATTTACCAACAAAGGGATCTGGCGGCGACTCCAACCAACCTTTGTCAATTACGATGTCTCCACGTCCATCTCCATTCACATCGCCGAACCCAAGGCCATGGCCGTGCTTTTCGAAGATTTTTATAGAATCAAAAAGGATACCATCGGCTGCGGCTCCTTTCTTCAATCGATACACCACCAGCGGCTTACCAGGAGTGTTAGGAATAATTTCTGCGGTGCCATCCTTGTCAATATCCCAGCTTCGCGTGGTTTCAATGTTGCCGCAACGTGCAATGATGTGTTCTGGCCATATGCCATCCTTTCCAGGATTTTCTCTCCAGAATAAAATACCTCCGAACCAACCTCCTGTGATGAAATCCAGTCTTTCATCAGCATTAACGTCGAGTATGATCGTAGAGAAATCATCATAATATTCGCCATGTCTCTTAGTAGGTCCGATAAATTTTCTTCTTTCAAAAGATGGGCCTTTGTACCAAAAAGATCCGGATAGGAGGTCCAACGTGCCATCGTTGTCAACGTCGAGCGTACCCACAGATTCAAAGGCCTCAGAGGCGACGACGTGCTTTTCGAACTTCAGCGCTACCGGTTTAGGAACATTTTGGGCCGCTATGCACAATGGCACGATCAGCGATAATATTGTGATGGATATTTTCAATTTACTTTCCTATATATTAGCCAATATACTTTTTAAAATGCTTTTGGTGATACGAAGGCTTATAAATACATTTCTCGTCCAACTATTGTTTCCCGGATCTATCCATATCCATTTTGACGTCAGTTCGATGGCTATGCAGTGGTGTTCACTAACAGCGCGGCATTATTTGCGTATAGCGTCATACCGAATTCTAGATTATTTAAAACCACCACGTTACTTGTGTCACCAAGAACTTGATCGATTAATCCGTAGGCTTTTGCTTCAGGCGCGGTCAAGTACCGATCGCGAACAAAGTAGTCCTCAATCTCTTTCCATGTGTGGCCAGAATGTTTTCCCATCAGATGAAATAGCTGTGTTTGCAGCCGTTCCTGTTCGCGCGTTGCGATCCTCACATCTTCTGTGTATCCCTTAGCACCGCCGCCCGTCGGGTGCATGTGAATCGTGGCGTGGGGAAGCGCATACCGCTTTCCAGTTGCGCCTGATGCCAACAGGGCCGTGCCCATGCTCGCTGAGACGCCGACGGCAACGGTGGATACAGGCGCAGTGATCATCTGCATCGCGTCGTAAATAGCCAGTCCGGCATAAACGCTTCCTCCCGGACTGTTTATATACAAGCTGATGGGTGCCTTTTGATCAACACTGTTCAGATACAAAAGCTGCGCAACAATAAGATTGGCAACATCGTCATTGATTCCGGTACCAAGAAATACGATCCTTTCCTTCAGCAGAAGACTGTAGATATCATAAGCGCGCTCACCCCTGCCGCTGTTTTCTATAACCATGGGTATAATGGATGCGTAGCTCATTGGAAAGTGTTAAAAAGGTTACTAATAGATTTCTGGAAGCGTTGATGTGCAGGGTCTTTTAAAAGTCGTCGGTGTACGACCTCTGCCTGTTCCTTTAAACGCCTCCGGTGGTATTGACGAAGCAGCAGGTAAACGCGTTGCTGCATAATGAAGTTGAGCCTTAAGACCTTGTCACATGCAAGTCTCAACGAGAAGGAATGTGATTCCTCAGCGGACACCTGTGCAAGAATGTGCCTTTCGATGAGCTGAATTTCATTCAAAGAAGTCCTCATAGGTATGATACTTTAGTTTGACCGTCTCCCTTATTTTTTCAAGGCACTTAAATTTTTGTACTGTTGCCGAACGCTCGCTTCCATAGTTATATTTCACCACGATCTGTTTCATTGTACATTGTTGATAATAAAAATCGCGCAGTAGGTCAAGGCACTTTTCGCCGGTAGTCTGTAGAAAAGCCAGGAGCTTTTCGGTTTTAACTGCAGGATAAAAATCCAGTGGTATAATCAGCGAGGATTCAAAATTATCAAAGCGGATGTAGCGGCGGCTGTCCTTGAATTTCCGCATCCATAAATGTTTTGCAATACCAAGGATATATTTCTGTGGAAAATCCACATCCAATAGATCATGCCGGTGCGATCTTTCCAGGTAAATAATGAGCGCATCCTGGAAAATATCCTTGGCGTCCTCCATCGTGCCGTTCAGTTTGCTCACGAATCTTGCCACGATAGGGAAGGAGGTAAGGTAAAGTTCCTCCATTCTCGTATCGATGTGTGTTTCAGTTTGGATTAAGTGTGCTTGACTTTGCATAGTCTGACATTTGCTGTAATGTGCGGGCGAAAAAGGTTATATCACCCAAAGTTTAGACTTATTTTTTGGAGCGACGCCAGGGCCGCGAAGTTGACTATCATAACAGTCAATTTTGATTGCGTGAGTTTTGTCTTAAATTGACTTCGTTCTGTAAATTAAACAAAGGCATTTATGACGAACGTCTCATTCATTTCAGTAATTCATTAAGCTGAAGACCTATGGAAAAGATTCGGCTCACCGAGCAAAAGTATATCCCGACGTTCATTTTTGTAACCAGCCTCTTTACCCTGTGGGGCATCGCAATCTCAATGGGCGATGTGCTTAACCGCCACTTTCAAAAAGTTTTACACGTTTCGCTCGCGCAATCCGGCCTTGTCCAATTCTCCATCTTTGGGGCGTATGCCGTAATGGGTATACCGGCAGGCCTCTTTATGAAAAGATATGGGTATAAAAATGGAGTACTCATGGGCTTACTGCTATACGCCGTTGGCGCTTTTCTTTTCATCCCGGCTGCGGGCTCAGAATCGTTTTTGTTTTTTAGGGTTGCCCTGTTTGTCCTTGCATGCGGGCTGGCAACACTTGAAGCTGTCGCACATCCATTTACAGCGGCCCTCGGCGATGAGAGAAAATCAGAGCAGCGCATAAACTTTTCGCAGACCTTTAACGCCGTTGGCACGATCATCGGTCCTCTGCTCGGTGGTTATTTTATATTAAGCGAGACGTTGACCGGGAATACTCAGGAAGACCTTGGTTCCGTGAAGATGTTGTACGCCGCTATCGGGGCCATTGTTCTATCTATTGCGATCGCATTCTATTTTCTAAAGGTGCCGCCGGTTACAGAATCAAACCCAACGGGGCAAAAGGAGAGATCTTATTCAGAACTTTTCAAGTTCCGGCATTTTCGTTGGGCAATTGTTGCACAGTTTTTTAACGTCGCAGCGCAGGGCGGTACCTGGGCATTCTTTATCAACTATGCTGTGACATACATGCCTGGGATGACCGACGCGAAAGCAGCCGGATATTTTAGTTTAAGTATGGTGATGATGCTGCTTGGAAGGGTGCTCGGTACTTTTCTAATGAACTATCTTCCCGCCAATAGGATTCTCGCGATTTATACTTGTGGCAGTATTATATTTTGCATTCTGATCTGGCAAAAGCTTGGTTGGATTTCCTTTGTAAGCTTGATGGGCCTCCAGTTCACCTTTTCAATTATGTTTCCCACCATCTTTGGTCTGGGCCTTAAAAATTTGAATGATCTCAGGGAAAAAGCATCGTCGTTTATCGTTATGGGAGTTGTAGGCGGTGCGTTGTTTCCCCCATTGATGGGCCTGGTCGCTGACCAGAAAGATGTAGCAACGGCGTACCTCTTACCGATAATTTGTTATGTTGTTATTCTAATATTTGCACTAAAATTTTCCAAGGCGCAGAGCGTGTGATCGTCCTGGCGTTATTGTACCTTGATGGTTGAGGATGAATGATGATGAGGCAAGTTGTTTATTTTTGTGCGATCTCCGTTGCGTTAACAATCAAATGCTTGCAGGCCCAGGACCTTTACCGCGACAATGCCTCGGATCCGGTATCGATGAAGTCTCACGTATCGGGCGACGTTGAATCATACATCTTTCACAATGAGGCGCAATTTTTTTCATTCAGGCCCGGATACTATTATGGATTGAGGAATGAACGTCACCTGCTTGGCATGTCGTTGCCAATTGTGCATAATATTTTCAAGGGCGATTATGCGGGCTTTGAAAATACGACTGGAGTCGGTGATCTCCGAATTGCGTATCGCTTCGTCCCTTACTTGAAAAAAAACCAAATTGGAATCGAGCGCGTGACCCTTGTGTTGGACGTTACGGTCCCGACGGGAGAGTATAGATTAGGGCGCGGCGCAGGGGCTTGGTTGTATAAGCCTGGAGTAGTGTTCACATATCGCCCGGGCCCATCACTTGCTTTCTATCCAGAAGTCAGGTTTCAATTTTCGGGAAGTAATGTAAACAGCGAGGCGGGAATAGATGGCTCGCCGGATCCGGATGATCCAG
This sequence comes from Chryseolinea sp., assembly GCA_037720155.1. Taxonomy (GTDB): domain Bacteria; phylum Bacteroidota; class Bacteroidia; order Cytophagales; family Cyclobacteriaceae; genus Chryseolinea. The sequence continues at coordinate 121,444 of JBBJMI010000006.1, forward strand.
AAAAGGACAACTCATTACAGAATCTATCTTTTGCCCTTCCAATGGTCGCTCAATTGGAAGATTGGGATGGCTGGTTTGGCGTCCATATTTTGTATACGCGGTCTCTTGTAGAAAAAACTGATTTCATTTTTCTCCGAACAGACTTTGGAAAGATGATCGGTGAAAGAACTGCTGCGTCGCTGCGCATTACAAAATTTATTGCAGGCCAGCCACGTCTCAATGTCGTTGTCCAGGCGAATTTTTCTTTTTTCTTATTATGACCGCGCTGAGCGAAGTGCTGGCCATACATATTTTTCCGCCATTTTTTACGTGAGGCGTCTCGTTAAACTGAGGATAACAAAATCAATGTGAGCGTTTTAGGTCCATGGGCACCAAGAACAAGTGATTGTTCTATGTCTGCTGTTTTAGATGGCCCGGCAATAAATGTAGCGAAATCGTATTTAGAATCTGCGATGAATTCATAGGCTTCGTACATTGTCGGCAAAACATCGGACTCGTTTATTACCAGCGCAAGATGTTCGCAGATGAAAGGCAATGCGCGATCGCCCATCTGATCAGATGTTATCCACACTGCTCCGTTTTCCGCCACTGCAAAGTGTCCTTTCATTACCCCAAGCGTTACATCTTCTAAAAGGTGTGGATCTGGCTGTTGGTTAGAATGGATGAAAGTCTCAAGTTGAGGGATGGTGTTGAGCCATCTGCCGGGTGAAGGAAATTTCGCTCGCAACTTTTCCACGACGTCCGCCCAGTTTTCTGCATGAATACAATGCCCGCCGATTCCGGTGAGTACTGTCTTGAGCTTATCAATTTTCGAGGTCCTGAGATTTCCAGGTATTACAGGTTCCGGCAAATCATTCCCTGCACTTAAATGCGATTTTAACCGCGCCAAAATCTGTTCCCTGCTGTTCATTTTTTCCTGTTCTCACGATACCAATGACGGAAAGAACCCTTGGGTGGTTCAGGCATCTCCCGCTGCTTAAACCATGGGTTGAATTTGTTGTTTGTCAATTTTGGAACATTTTTCATGAACCACCTTCCCAATTTACCAGCGGCTTTGTATAGGAATGGACTTGACAGTACCACGCTCATCCCTTTTATGCCTGCTTTTTTAGAAGTAGCGACATGGCCGTCTTGAACCAGCAGCTGTCTCCATTTATATAATTGATCGTGAATATCAATTTTAACCGGACAGACATGGGTGCATGATCCGCAAAGTGTCGATGCAAAAGGCAAATCAGCATTCTTTTTCATGTCCAGCGCGGGGGCAAGAATTGCACCTATCGGACCGGCTATTGCATTGTGATAACTATGACCCCCACTACGGCGATATACAGGACACGTGTTCATACACGCGCCGCAACGTATACACTTCAACGCGTTTCTAAAATCTTTACTTCCTAGCCTTTCACTCCGCCCATTGTCAACCAGTATGACGTGCATGCGCTGCCCTGGACGGGGACGTTGGAAATGACTTGAATAAGTTGTCAGCGGCTGACCGGTCGCGCTTCGCGCAAGAAGTCTGAGAAAAATTCCCAGGTGCTTTCTTTGCGGAATGATCTTCTCGATGCCCATGCAGGCAATGTGGATATCAGCCAGTTGAACACCCAGATCTGCGTTTCCCTCATTTGTACAGATGACGATCTCTCCCGTTTCTGCCACAGCGAAGTTGACTCCCGTTATCGCCAGGCGGCTGGACATGAAATGAGTCCGAAGATTTTCGCGCGCCGCAGCCGTCAAAAGAACGGGATCACAGTTGCCTTCTGGCGTACCAAGATGTTTATTAAATAGAACACCAATCTCCTCCTTTTTCCAATGGATACATGGTAACACGATATGGCTAGGCGCCTCACCGGCTAATTGAACAATGCGTTCACCCAGGTCGGTGTCGATCACTTCGATACCTTGCTTAGCCAGGTAGTCATTCATGTGACATTCCTCTGTAAGCATGGACTTACTCTTCACAACCTGGGTAATGCGCTCCTGCTGAATAATGCTATGGACAATCTCATTGTGTTCCTGCGCATCACGCGCCCAGTGCACCGTGATGCCATTTGCTTCTGCATTTCTTTCGAAGTCGATCAGGTAATCGTGCAGGTTGTTCAACACATTTGATTTAATTCGGGAAGCAGCCTCCCTTAATTCTTCCCATTCAGGAAGCGATTGTGCTGCTTTATCGCGTTTGTTTCTAATAAACCATAATGTCTGGTCATGCCAATCGACCCGGCCTTCGTCCTTGTTAAACCGTTCCGCAAGCTCGGCGTGATCGAGTTGCTTTTCCCCAATGGTAGGCGCGGAACTCATTGTGCTGAAGCATTCAAAATTTCAGCAATATGTATTACACGTGTAGCACTACGCTGACGCTTCAAAATTCCTTCCAGATGCATAAGACAGGACATATCACCCGCCGTAATGAACTCGGCACCATGAGAAACATGATCTGCAACGCGGTCTTTACCCATCTTGACTGAAACCGCTTCCTCGGCAACACAAAAGGTTCCACCAAACCCGCAGCATTCATCCGCGCGATCCAGCGAAATGAGCTGAATATCCTTTACCATTTGAAGCAGCTTTTCCGGTTTGGAATACGGAGCCGCGACGAGTTCGCTCATCTGAGAAAGTTTTAGACCTCGCTGTCCGTGGCAACTTTGGTGGAAGCCAACTTTATGGGGAAATACCGCAGGCAAACTCTGAACCTTGATTACGTCAGTAAGAAATTCAGTTAACTCCATCACGGTTGACCTGATGTGCGATACGGCCTGGTCCTCCCCATTCACATGAAGATGGTCTTTGACATGAAGCGTGCAGCTTCCCGACGGGCAAACTATATAGTCATATCCGGAAAAGTTTTCTACAAGCAATTGATTGGTTGTGTGTGATAAATGTTCAAATCCTGAATTCGCCATCGGTTGACCACAGCACGTTTGCCGGCTGGGGAAAGAAACATCGACTCCAAATTTCTCGAGGAGCTCCAGGGTAGCAATTGCAACCTTGGGATAGAATTGATCAATGTAGCAAGGAATAAATAGTGCGACCTTCATAGCGCCTCACGCTCCACGTTAGCGCAGTAAGTATAGGATTTATTGCGGAAACAAATGAATTTTTATGAACCATCCTGTGGTGGAAGGTTTGTCTTACGGTCGATCAATCAGGCCTCTCGTTTTTTAGTTGGAAGAATTAAAAACTTTCTTCAACAGATCAGATGTCCGGGCCCCAGGGTTTTTCCGGATATTTTTTTCCTCCTGAGCAATCATTACAAAAAGTCCCTTGATGGCCTTTTCAGTCGCATATTCATCCAGGTTCGGATTAACCTTCTGGACAAATGGAATCTTATTGTACTTGGTCACAAGCTCTGTGTAATACCGCGTAGCGTTGACCTTGCTCAGCGACGCGCGAACAACAGGCATAAATTTTTCTTTCAAAAGCGGAGAGGTCGTGCGATTCAGGTATTGTGTCGCTGCGTCGTCGTTGCCTTTCAAGATTGACCAGGCATCCTGGATCGTCATTTGTTTTATGGCGGAGATAAATATAGGCTTGGCTTCCTTTGCCGCATCTTCTGCGGCGCGATTCAAGGATTCAACGAATTTATCTACTTCACTTCCAAGACCAATCTGACGCAACCTGTCCTCTACCTGTTTTACTTCTGCGGGAAAAGGGATCATTATCTCGGGATTCTTGTAATATCCATCTAACTGAGAGACCAGGTCGGCGCCTTTGGACGTTCCCTTCTCAAGAGCCTCCTTTAAGCCGGATGCGATATCTTCTGTACTTAGCGATTCGCCGCCAATAGCTTTCTTCAGCTTATTTAAGTTCAGCTGAGCCATCGTATCGACACTTGTTGATATCACCAGGGCAAGAATAAGCAGTTTTGTCATTGTCATTTGATTCGGATTTTAAAACTACAAGAATGGCTCCAGCACCTTTAATACATTGATGGCAACAATTTTATGCCCTTCTACATTGGGATGAATGCCATCGGAGTTATTAAGCTTTTCATCACCGGCGACGCCTTGAAGTAGAAAGGGGATCAATGCAGCTTTATTTTTCTTTGCAAGATCGGGAAAGATCCTGCTGAATTGGGTCGTATAATCAGAACCGAGATTGGGTGGAACGAGCATCCCTGCGATCACAATCTTGGCCGAAGGGTATTTTGCAGTTACCTTATCAATAATCTGCTGAAGATTCTTTTGCGTTTGCACTAAGGGCAAACCTCTCAGGCCGTCATTTGCTCCCAATTCCAAAACAAAGATGTCAATAGGCTGCTTCAGGACCCAGTCGAGGCGGTTCAAACCTCCGGCCGACGTCTCTCCACTCAGGCCAGCGTTAACGATGGTTGCCGGCGTCCCCCGTTGCGTAAGCGTCCGTGAAATAACTGCAGGAAAGGCCTCATCCGGTGATAACCCATAGCCGGCTGTCAGGCTATCACCATAGAATAGGATGACTTTAGGTCGGGTGGAGCCTTGAAAGAATACTATAAGTGAAATAAAAAGCAGCTTTTTGGCGACTATCGACATAAACACGTTTGTCTTTTCTAGGAAAGTGAAACAATTTTAGCGTTATAACGCTTTATAATTAATACTGTATAACAAAAATCATGTCAACACCTGTTCTCCTTTCAGAAAATCTTTCGAAGATATATCGTTCGGCCGGACAGGACCTAACTGTGCTCGACAATGTCTCTTTTTCAGTGCAGCAAGGCGATTCCATGGCTATTATCGGTCCGTCTGGAAGCGGGAAAACCACACTGCTCGGATTATGTGCGGGGTTAGATACGCCGTCATCAGGAAAAATCTCGCTAATGGGATTCAAGCTGAACGCCATGGGAGAAGATGACCGCGCATATTTGCGGAATCAGTACGTCGGTTTCGTATTTCAAAATTTTCAGTTGCTTTCCACTTTAACAGCCCTCGAAAATGTGATGGTGCCGCTGGAATTGAGGGGAGAGCGTAATATAGCGGCGAAGGCTAAAGAATTGCTAGAACGGGTAGGGCTGGGTAATCGCTCTCATCATTATCCATCACAATTATCCGGAGGCGAACAGCAACGCGTCGCCATGGCGAGAGCTTTTATTACAAGTCCGAAAATATTGTTCGCGGATGAACCGACGGGGAACCTTGATGAGGAGAATGCAAATCATATCACCGAGTTGCTCTTCGGAATGAATAAGGAACAATCCACAACGCTGGTGCTGGTGACACATAACCTGGAACTCGCGCAAAGGACCCAACGAATCCTTAGGATGCGCGGTGGAAAGCTCGAAGAAGAGATTCATCAAATGCTGAACGGTTAATTCAGCGCCTGCATATTTTTTCATGATCGATTACATCATCAAACTTAAAAAAGAGAAAAGGACCATATTCAGTGACCGTTGGGTGTGGTTGATGGCGTTGCGCGATGCAAGGCAAAATTATTCCAGGTTGCTACTGTTTACAGCGTCACTCGTGACTGGTATCGCAGCCGTTGTAGCGCTAGATTCCTTTAGCCATACAATGGAGAATGATATCAATCGCAACGCCAAGGAGCTTGTCGGTGCTGATCTGGTAGTTAATGGCGACAAAAAGTTTACAAAGGAGTTGTTGCAATTATTTGACTCAACAGCGGAGGAGCAGGCGACCGAAGCGGATATGGCTTCTATGGTGCTCTTCCTAAATAGTGGGCAGTCGAGGTTGATCAGGCTGGTCGCGCTGTCAGGTCCTTTTCCATTTTACGGGGCAATTGAGACTTTGCCTGTCGACGCGTATGATAAAATGAAAACAGGGAGGTATGCGATGTTGGATGAAGGCCTTGCCAGCCAGTTTGAAGTTAGCTCCGACGATTCTATTCGCATCGGCAATCGCATCTTGAAAGTTGCTGGCGTCGTGAAGAACATTCCAGGTGGCGGAGGTATCATGGCTTCATTTACCCCTTCGGTTTACATTTCCATGGATGAACTCGACTCCACTGGTCTTATTCAGTACGGAAGTCGTGTTAATTATAAGCGCTTTTTCAAGACAGACAGTGACGAGCAAACGACCAAGCTCATTGATAACATCGAGCCGTCGTTGAAAAAATTTGGTTATTCTTATGACACTGTTCAGGAGCGGAAGGACGGATTGGGCGAGGGATTCCTTTCCATTTACAGATTCTTTTCGCTGCTTGCTTTTGTAGCGCTCATATTGGGATGCATTGGCGTGGCCAGTTCTGTTCACATCTACGCCAGAGAAAAGCGTGAAGAGGTCGCGGTCCTGCGATGCATAGGATCATCTGGTTGGCAGGCATTCAACATCTACTTCATACAGATATTTATTTTGGGCTTGTGTGGAAGTCTCATTGGATCCTTTCTGGGGATTGGTATCCAACAACTGATACCGTTGTTTCTTGAGGGCATTCTTCCGTTCAAAGTTGCCTTCTCGATCTCGTGGCTGTCATTGTTGATGGGATTTCTCATCGGCGCTATTGTATCAGTCCTGTTTTCTATCCTTCCTCTGGTATCCGTAAGGTTTGTACCACCATTGAGCGTGTTGCGGGCTGATAGTGACTCAAAGCCCAGACAATCCCGAACCAGGATCGCTGCGATTATATTGATAGCATTGTTTCCTCTGACATTTGCTGCTATCCAGACGAAGAGCTTATTAACAGGCACGTTTTTCTTCCTTGGCCTTGCTGCGGCCCTGGGCTGCCTAACATTGGTTGCTATGCTGTTGCTGTTTTTGGTGCGAAAATTTTTTCCGGTAAATGCCGGTTTCATTTTGCGACACTCACTGTCAAGTCTGTTCCGCCCCAATAACCAAACGCGCGTACTACTTGTCACGATAGGGCTAGGCGCATTTATTATCTCCACGCTGAACATTATTGAAGAAAGTATGCTCGGACAGGTTGAATTTACCGGGCAGGAAAATCAGAGCAATACAATTCTCTTTGATATTCAGCCTGCCCAAAAGGACAGCGTCATCAAGCTGATGGAGTCAAACCATCTTAAGGTTAATCAGGTGGTTCCCATCATAACCTGCAGACTGCGTGAAGTTAAGGGTAAGTCAGTTGAGTCCATGCAGGCGGACACCACTGATAAAATTCCTAATTGGGCGCTCAGGCGCGAATACCGGGTGACTTATCGCGACAGCCTTACGCATTCTGAAGAACTGACGAAAGGAAAAATTCACAATAAGCAGATAGGCCGGGACTCCGTGTGGGTCACCATTTCTGAGGGCATGGAAGAATCACTGAACGTAACCATTGGCGATTCGTTGGTGTTTGACATTCAGGGCGTAGCGTTGCCGGCGAAGATCTCCGGGATTAGAAAAGTGGATTGGCCGAAGGACCCTCCAAATTTCATCTTCGTCTTCCCAAAGGGCGTCCTTGAAGACGCGCCTCAGATATTCGTTACGGCGACGCGAATTGATGATCAACAGCAGGCGAATGTTTTTCAGCAGCAGCTCGTCATGCAATTTCCGAATGTGTCGTTGATTGATCTCAGATTGATATTAAGCACAGTCAACGGACTTTTCGATAAGCTTGGGCTGGTCGTCCGCTTTCTTGCAATGTTTAGCATCATTACTGGTTTAATCGTTCTGGCGGGCGCGGTAATCAACAGCAAATTCGTACGGATAAAGGAAAATGTATTATTAAGAACGATAGGCGCGCGGACACGTCAGATCACGAAAATTACCCTCGTAGAATACGCTTGGCTCGGTCTCTTCTCAGCACTTACCGGATTGATACTCGCGCTTGGTGGTGGATGGCTGCTCACAAAGTTTTTCTTCGAGATAACCTTTGCGTTCAGTTGGGTAGAGCTCCTTATAATTGCGTTTGGTGTAATCTTTATGACAGTGCTGATTGGGTGGATCAACTCCCGCGAAGTGATCAATACGCCTCCGCTGCAAATCTTACGAAAGGAAGGTTAAGTTTTCAATCGCACCGGCCGGGCTGTACGCAAACCTGATAAGTGAGATCATTTAGCTTTAGGTCTGTACTTTTGTTTGACTTTGTCAATCGCGTCTAATAGTCCGCCGCGAGATTTGTCGTTGTTAATTTCCCAGAACATAATACCGTTGAGTCTTGCGTCTACGGTATATTTCACCTTTACTTCCATTGATTTAGCATCATCGTACGTTATAAATAATTTCTCACCCGCGTTATATGCATATGGAGCCTTGGAAACATTATCCCAATAATGTTTCCAACCATTGTTGACTGACAAAGCGGAATCAAATTCATCATAATTGACGCCGGCCTTAAACTTACCCGATTGGTAGAGACCATTGTTCGTTGCTGGAACATCTTCCCACATGCGCCCATAAAATGCAGCGCCGATTACAAGCTTGTTTGCCGGTAACCCCATCTTAATCAGATATTTTACAGCATTATCAGTGGACTCTTTTTGATCGGTGTTGCTATACAATGGTGTGTGATGCCCGGTAACTTTTGAGAAGCCATTGACAAGATCGTAGGTCATCAAATTGACACGGTCTACAGCATCAATGATTTTTTTCCATTCTACCGATTCGTCTAAGAATTTGCGAAAGCCTCCTGCCGCAAAACTAATCTCGTACTCCGTTCCCAGGCTCTGACGCAGCTCGAGGATAAGATCTGTGAAATTTTGTTTGTCCGATGGTCCGAATTTATGTCCGGGATAACCTTCAATAGCCGGATATTCCCAATCGATGTCAATGCCGTCCGTTTTGAAGAACTGATTTAACTGCAACACAGACTGTGCAAAATCCTTACGTCCTTTTGAAGTGGAAAAAACATCGGCACAGGTTTCGCAGCCGCCCCATCCGCCAAGTGACAACAATATTTTCAGGGCAGGGTTCTTTTTTTTAAGTGCCACAAGGCTGGTAATCGTCGACGCATCTTCTGGGTTATCGACTTGAAGCACATTGCCCTTTAGATGAAGAAAACTAAAAATGATGTGTGTAAGCTTGTCTGCCGCGACACTATCGACATCCGCCTCGCGCCCCATGAAGTAAGCTGTTACCGTTATGGAAGCAGGCGTCTGCGCTACGCAGTTTGTCGAACCCAGTACCAGTAACAGCACAATCGATAGCGTAGTGTGTTTTGCATTCATAGGCTAAAGTTTAAAATATCCAATTGCTCAAATTTCAGCGGCGCCGGTATTGTAAGAAAGATATAACGAACATCATTGTGACGAAAATATATCATCGAGTTTTCCACTACCTTTGCCACTTAAAACTGTACCACTTTGAATTACTTGTCTGCAGAACTGGTCGCTAAGACCTACAATGATAAATGGCTTTTTAAAGATGTTTCGCTTGGTATCTCGCAAGGGGAGAAGCTGGCACTTGTCGGAAGCAACGGCGTAGGAAAATCAACGTTACTTAAAATATTAACTGGTGAGGTTCAGCCTGATATCGGTAAAGTCAGTATCAGGAACGGCATCAGACTCGGTTTCCTTACGCAACAACCGCCGGTTGATCCAAAGCTGAGCGTAAAGGATGTTCTCTTCAATGATAGCAATGAAGTGGCCAGAGTTGTTAAAGAATATGAGGCTTGTATTCACGATCCGAATACCGACCCGGACAAGATGCAGGTCATTTTGGAACGGATGGAGGAGCTGAAGGCCTGGGACTATGAAAATAAAGTCCACGAAATCATCGAAAAGCTGGATGTTCCCGATATGACAAAGCAATTTTCTGAGCTGTCTGGCGGCCAGAAGAAGCGGATCTTCCTGGCTCAGCTGCTATTGTTGGAACCTGATCTGATCATTCTTGATGAACCCACCAACCACCTTGATCTCCAAGCCATTGAATGGTTAGAAAACTATCTGGCAGGGCAGAATATTACGCTAATCATGGTTACTCACGACCGCTATTTTCTTGATAGCGTAGTCACTGAAATTATTGAATTGGATCGCGGTCAGCTTTTTCGGTATAAGGGAAAGTATGCGTACTTCCTTGAAAAAAAAGCGGGTCGGGAAGAATTGCTAAAGATCGAGGTCTCAAAGGCTAGGAACCTGTTAAAAAAAGAACTTGAATGGATGCGCCGGCAACCGAAGGCGCGTGGAACCAAGGCCAAATATAGAATCGAGGCTTTTCACGAATTGGAGAAGAAAGCTTCTCAGGACTTGCGTAAAGACAGGCTGGAGCTGGATATCAAAGAACGCAGGCAGGGCGGGAAGATCCTGGAGATCGAACATATTTCGAAAAGTTATGGAAAGCTGCCGGTAGTGACAGACTTTTCATACATCTTTAAGAAAAACGATCGCATTGGAGTAGTTGGAAAGAATGGCATCGGAAAGTCAACGCTCCTGGACATGATCGTTGGAAAGTTGAAGCCGGATAGTGGAGAAGTCAACCCAGGTATTACAACCAAATTTGGATATTTCACGCAGGAGTCCATTGCTCTCAATCAATCAAACAGATTGATAGAAGAAGTAAAGGAGATTGCCGAATTCATTACGATGTCTGACGGCTCTCAGGTATCAGCCTCCAAATTTTTAGATATTTTTCTTTTCCCGCCAGAAAAGCAATACAACTTTATTGAAAAGTTAAGTGGAGGAGAAAAAAAGAGACTACAGCTTTTAAAGCTCCTCGTTACCAGTCCCAACTTCCTAATCCTCGATGAGCCGACCAATGATTTTGACATCGATACGTTAAATGTGCTGGAGGATTTTCTGGATAAATTCTCGGGTTGTCTCTTATTGGTTTCGCATGACAGATATTTCATGGATCATCTCGTAAACCAGCTTTTCGTATTTGAAGGTGACGGAAAGATCAGACTATTCAATGGAAATTATACGGATTACCGCGATTGGGTGAATGATCAGGCAGAGGAGGAAGAGGAGGAGGTCATTGTGAAGATTAAACCCGTAGAGGTAGCCGCTATAAATGAGCGTCGGAAACTTTCATACAAGGAGAAACAGGAATACGAGAAACTACAGCCAGAAATTGAAAAGCTTGAAGCACAAAAGGCAATTCTAACCGCGTCGCTGAATGGGGGAGCAGCGGACCATCGTCAACTTCAGCAGTGGGCAGAAGAAATAAAGCAGGTCTCTCTCCTTATCGAGGAAAAAACTTCCCGGTGGCTCGCGCTCGCTGAGATGGTGCTGGAGTAAAAGGATAGAAAATTGTCTAATGCAACAAGCTGGCAACTTTATTGACCAAATACCCTATTTTCCTTTATAAATCGATTGAAAAGTATATTTTTAAGCAAATTTATTACTGATCATGAATTTTAATATTGACGCCGAAAAGAAGAATTCGTTCGATGCCATCGTGGTAGGCACTGGCATAAGCGGGGGATGGGCAGCGAAAGAGCTTACTGAGAAGGGTCTTAAAACACTGGTGCTTGAGAGGGGAAGAATGGTAAAGCATCCGGATTATCCCACGGCTACCAAGGATCCATGGGATTTTCCTAACGCGGGCAGGCCTACGAAGGAAGATCTGAAACAACAGGGAGTCCAGGCACGGACGGGTTACACGGTTCAGCAAGCAACAAAACATTGGTTTGTAAACGATCTGGAAAACCCTTATACCGAAGTGAACAGGTTTGACTGGATGCGGGGATACCACGTAGGCGGTAGATCAATTACCTGGGGGCGTCAAAGCTACAGACTTGGAGATATGGATTTTGAGGCCAATGCCAAAGATGGAATAGCGGTTGACTGGCCAGTGAGGTATAAGGACATTGAACCATGGTATGACTACGTTGAACAATTTATCGGCGTGAGCGGTCAGGCGGAAGGCGTGCCCCAGCTTCCCGATGGGAAGTTTTTGCCGCCAATGGAGCTTAACTGCGTCGAGATTGAACTGAAAAAATCTGTAAAAGACAAATTTGACAGATTGATTACCATCGGGCGCGTCGCGCATGCGACGGCGGCACTTCCGCACAGTCCGCAGCGTGGCACTTGCCAGTACAGAAACCTCTGCTCTCGCGGATGTCCATACGGCGGTTACTTCAGCAGCGTTTCTTCTACGTTACCGGCTGCCGAAAAAACGGGCAATATGACGCTGAGACCTAATTCTGTAGTTTATGAATTGATCTATGATGATAAGAAAGCGAAAGCAACGGGTGTAAAAGTTTTAGACGCCGAAAGCGGAGAGCAAATGGAATTTTACGCGAAAGTAATCTTCCTTTGTGCATCAACGTTTGGCTCTACATATATTTTGATGAACTCATTGTCGGACCGCTTTCCGAATGGATTGGGTAATGACAGCGGAGAGCTAGGTCATAATATCATGGATCACCATCTGAGTGTGGGCGCCGGCGGGGAGGTCGAGGGTTTTGACGACAAGTATTACAGTGGCCGACGCGCCAACGGACTTTACATCCCACGTTATCGAAATGTTGGCAAGGACAAACGCGATTATCTAAGGGGATTTGGATATCAAGGGGGAGCGAGCAGGCAGGGTTGGAGTAGTTTGGTGAGTGAACTTAGCCTTGGCGCCGATTTAAAAAATGCCATAAGCAAACCAGGCAAATGGAGTATTGGGCTTGGAGGCTTTGGAGAGATCCTCCCTTACCACGAAAACTTTGTTGTAATCAATAAAGACAAGAAGGACAAGCATGGCTTGTCCACGTTGACGTTTGATGCTATTCTTCGCGACAATGAACTGAAGATGCGGAAGGATATGGCAGCGGACGCAGCAGAGATGCTGGAAGCCGCAGGATATAAAAATATAAACACGTTTGACCGCGAGATCGGCGTCGGACTTGGAATTCACGAAATGGGAACGGCAAGAATGGGCAAGGATCCGAAGACTTCCGTGCTGAACAAATGGAATCAGGTTCACGCGTGCAAGAATGTTTTCGTCACTGATGGATCATTCATGACGTCTGCTGCTTGCCACAATCCTTCGTTGGGATACATGGCATTTACAGCACGCGCCGCCGACTATGCAGTAAATGAAATGAAAAAAAACAATCTGTAAGAATTTAGAAATTATGGATAGGAGAGAAGCGCTAAGACGCACAGCATGGATCATGGGAGGACTTGTGTCCGCTCCCGCCATCGCAGGAATATTGAAGGGCTGTAAGGCAGAGCCGACAATCGATTGGAAGCCTGTCTTCCTGAGTAAGGAGCAGGGAATCCTTGTTGGACAGGTTGCTGAGATAATTATGCCAAAGACTGACACTCCAGGCGCACAGGAGGTAGGGGTACCCGGATTTATAGACCTCATGCTCCAGGAAGTTTATTCAAAAGAAGATCAGGATCGTTATGTTTCTGGATTAAAAGACTTTGCTGACGCTGCAAAGAATGAGTTTGGAGATCCATTTATTGAGCTGAACGCAGACCAGCAGGCAAGTTTTGTAAAGAAAATGCACGATACCGCAATTCAGGCGGAGAAAGATTCCAATGCTCCGAACCGCCCTTTCATTCTGACTACGAAAGAACTTACCCTTCTCGGATTTTTTACTTCTGAACCCGGCGCAACAAAAATTTTACAATACGATCCTGTTCCAGGCGCCTACCATGGCTGCCTTCCACTTTCAGAGGCGGGTAACGGCAAAACCTGGGCAACCTAGGCACATCGAGTGACGTGATGATTAATGATTATGCTCCTTCGCCGGAGGAGTAATCATAATGTGCGCGCGATGGGTCCCCGGATCCATGATCCATGGCATACCTGGAGCTTCCGGCTTAAGCGGGAGTCCAGTGCTTTCTGCGGTCGCATATGGAATATAAATCACATATCGAAGATTGCCACCCTTTACCTCACCAGTGGTCATGTCTACATCCCCGGCAGCGGCACTGAAAGCAAATAACGTCGTTGGTTGCGCGGGCATCTTCAGTTTGCCGGACTTAACTTCAGCCTCTCGTATTTCGAATACATCCTTAAAGGACTTACCCTCCTTCTTAAGCTCACGACCTCGCGACATAAAGGGTTCCAGATCTTTATGGTAGCAAGAAACGCTCAATCCATCCTGGAAGGAGTCGTCGGCGAGACACACGAGTTCGTTTGTGCCTTTCCTCAGAACTATAAATTCTCCGTTACCGGAGTATCCAAAGATTGTTGCCTTATCGCGTAGTCCCTCCGGCGCAGCAAGCACCGCCGTCTTAATTTGAGCCTCATTTGATAACTTTGTCTGGGCGACTGTGGCCGTAATTGACAGGCAAAGAATTGTCGTTAAAAATAGGTTGTGTTTTCCGTTGTTCATGTACGTGATGTTTAAGTTACCAACCGATGCCATAGTCCTCTCCGTGATTACTTGATCCTCCCCAAAAACTGCCGTGTTCCCAGTCGAAGTAGATCGCATTGATCGGACCCGAAGTTCGATCATCGAATGAAAGTTTGTATCCCATATTGTAAAGCTCTTTCCTGATCCATTCCGGTGTTGCTGATTGAAGTAGCATAGCTCCCGGCTTTGGTTTACGGTCTTCATCTCCAAGAGACAGATACATTTGATAGCTGTTGACATTCGGCGCTTCCGCTGCCTCCTGCACATTCATTCCAAATTCAACAATGTTGAGAAAAAACTGCAGGAGATTCTGATCTTGGGAATCACCTCCTTGAACGGCAAACGAAAGGAACGGTTTGCCATTCTTGAGGGCAAGCGTTGGCTTTAATGTCACACGAGGCTGTTTGCCTGGCGCCACAACATTAAAAGGATTCATCCGGGCATCGGTAACGAAGCTTTGCATGCGCTGGCTCATTCCCACGCCTGTTTTTCCTGCAATGCAAGCAGGAAGCCAGCCTCCGCTCGGCGTTATTGAGACAACCCAGCCCTCTTTATCGGCTGCCTCGACCGAAGTGGTTCCCAGCCAAAAATCTTCAAGATACTTTTCATCGATGAGCACGTTGGCTGGCTTATTCACTGTAGCCGTTCCCCATTCTTTCAAGTAGTCAGTATATGGGTTGACCTTTCCTTCAAAGGGATATGGATCGCCGGGTCCCGACTTTTCATCATTGTGGTCAGTTCGCATTGTTTTGGCTCGTTCCTTCGCATATGCTTTCGAAAGAAGACCTTTAATTGGCTCTTCCGGGTCCATCGCCGGGTCGCCATAATAGAAATCACGGTCGGCGAACGATAGATTCATTGCCTGATAGATAGTATGGATATATCGTGCGCTGTTATAGCCCATAGACTTTAAGTCATAATTTTCCAGGATGTTCAAGGCCTGAAGCATTGCAGGACCCTGCGTCCACTGCGACAGCTTATATACTTCGATACCTTTGTAATTAACTTTTAAGGGCTCTTCAATCCTGACTCGCCAGGTAGCCAGGTCGTTGGTTGTGATGAGGCCGCCCTGCTCTTTCGCGCCTCGCACAAACTCTTTTGCTATATCACCTTTGTAGAACCGATCCATGGCAGCATATATCGCCTCCTTTCGACTTTTTCCTTTTTTCAACGCAATCTTTTCTGTTTCGACAAGTTTGGTAAGCATCTGAAGCAGATCTTTTTGTACAAATATTTCGCCAGCTACGGGTGCCTCACGGTGTTCACCAGGATGGGGGAGGAAGACAGCTTTTGAATATGGCCATTGTTTGATTGCATCTTTTCCACGCTCCATTGCATTCGCCGTCTGTGCCTCAATCGGATAACCCTCTGCAAGCGCCATTGCCGGAGACAAGACGTCCTTTAAGCTCATTGTTCCGTATTCTGCCAGCATGGTGCAGAGCCCACCTGGCGTTCCTGGTGTGACTGCTGCCAGCGGACCATATTGTGGTGGAAACGCCATGCCTTTATCCTTAAAAAATTCAGGCGTCGCGCCGGTTGGCGCCACGCCCAAGGCATTTATTCCAATGACCTTCCCGGTTTTGGGATTATATATCAACGCCTGAGTTTCACCGCCCCAGCTTAATACGTCCCACATTGTGCATGTTGCGGCAAGCATAGCGCATGCTGCATCGACAGCATTACCACCTTTATTGAAGATAGTCGCACCCGCGGTGGCGGCAAGTGGCTTGCCTGTTATTGCCATCCAGTGACGCGCATGCAGCACGGGTTTTTGAGTGCCCTCCGGCCGCGCGTTAAAGGATTGTGAGAGGCCGCAGATGAAGATGGCGTTCCCAAGAAGCACAAGCCATATTTTATTCATGAATCAGTATTATAGATTAAATATACTGGTTGATGTGCAATGTAACCAGACCGTTAGTCAAATTTGAAGGCCCGGTCGCTACAGGACTTAGTGCATATTCATTAAGTCTATCATCAGGTTGAAGGCATCCATAGAACCGCTGTTGCTGGTCTTTAACGGTTTTATTATATAACCGGCAATTCCAAGGCGTCTCGCTGCAGCTTTATCTTCAACTTCGTCAGAGGTTGTCAAAACAAATACCTTAATGTCTTTCCATTCTTTCCGGCTGCGAATACGCTCGAGGCACTCAAGTCCGTTCATGCGAGGCATGTTAAGATCCAACAGGACAATGTCTGGATTGCCGGAATATATCTGATGCTCATTTCCCTCCAACAACCTTACTGCTTCCTCGCCATTTCTTGCAATCTTGATTCTATAAATAATACCCATCCGGTCCAGTGTGCGCTGCAGGTCAATTGCATCGACGCTATCATCTTCCACCAGAAGCAATTTTATTACTCTGTTCATAACCTAATTATTTGGGCCAGGTAAATGCAAATATAGAACCTTCACCCGGTTCAGAGGTTAGTTCAATGTTCAGCTTTCTGTCAGTCAATATTTTTTTTACAATTGCCAGGCCGACGCCAGTACTCTCCAATGAATCGCCCACCGAAAGAGTTTGAAAGATTACAAAAATCTTTTCGTGATAATGTGGTGCGATCCCAGGACCGTTGTCTGAAACAAAAAATTCATAAGTATCAACGTGTGACCTAGCGTATACTTTCACCTTTGGCTGCGGATGCGTGTGATGCTTATAAGCATTGCCAATTAGATTAAGGAAAATTTGAAACAATGGAAGCCGCTCGGTGAAGAGTATAGGAAGGTTGGGCTGCACCTCGAATATTATATTTTTTTTTGCCGGCAGGTAACCTTTAATTTCTTCTATCAATTCATTTACATTGACCGTTTCCTTTGGTTGTACTTCCCGTCCGACACGTGAGTATGACAAGATGCCGTTAAGGAGATTTTCTACCCTCACGACCCGTCCTTTGATGAGGTTGATATATTCCTTCACTTTTGGTGTAAGGTCCACGTTGTGGTCTTCATCGATCCATGATACGATGTTGTCAATTCCTCGCAGTGGCCCTTTCAGATCGTGCGATACAATGTGCGCAAATTGATTCAACTCTTCATTCTTCCGATGTAATAACGAAATATTTTCTTCAAGTGTTCGCGCCATATGATTAAGCGAATGCGTTAGGCGGCTTACCTCGTCTTTTCCGCCTCCACTGATTTGCACGCTGTAATTGCCGCCGGCAATAGCATTGGCCATATTAATCATTTTTATCATTCCTGCGGAGATGAAATTAGCCAAAAACAGCGCAACGCCGATGCCTATAATGATGGACAGGACCGTCAGAAAAAAAGAGATGCGACGGGTTTGTTCAACGGACGCCGTTAGCGTATTTTTTTGCAGGTCGCGCTCATTATATTCAAGGTTAGTAAACTGTTTGAACTTTCTTTGTAATCCCTGCTGGATGTCTTTTTCAATATTAGCGCTGAGCTTCTCGCGATACAACTTTGAAAATCTCACAGCTCCGCTGTCTGACAGCAGCGCCGCTTCTTTCGCAATTACCAGCGGCTCGGAAAATTCGTGCACCCAGCGCAGGTGGAGCGTCTCAATGTCTGATAACAGGGCCTTTTGTGCAGTATTCTCTGCTACAAGTCCGGATAATTCGTGAAGGATTTCGCTATTCTCGACAACAGCTGAATCGTAGGATTGGTTAAAAGACGATTCATTGGTCAGGAGATAACCACGCAGCCCGCTCACCATACTGAGAATGTTGCGTTGAAAGCGATTGCTCTGTCGGATGATCGTAGTACTTACCGCCGTCTTTTCGGAGGTATCATTGATCTTATCCGACTGGAGATAGTTGATATAGGTTGTAAACGAAAACAATGCGAGGATCAGGAAAAATCCTGATAAAATCAATGATGATATCTTCATCGATGTAGGTTTAAATATTATATTTTACTCGCACAGTTCCCTAGATTGAAAGTACCATACAAGAGCCGAATATGCTAATCCTAAATAAATCGGAGAGATCAGGCAACCGATTATCCAAAATGGTTGTATTGTTTATATAGACAGACACTTGGAACACGAACCGCCCCATATAAAGGATTTACTGGAAGAATGTCTCCGGAATGATCGCGCAAGTCAAAAATTGCTGTATCAGGAATTCTATTCATACAGCATGAGCATTTGCCTTCGGTATGCCGATGATCGTGACGAAGCAGCAGAGATATTAAATGACGGATTTATGAAAATATTCAAAAATCTTAAAAAATTCGATTTACATAAGCCGTTCCGGCCGTGGCTGCGGCGCCAATCTTCTATACTGCTATTGAAGAGTTGCCAAGTGCCATGAACAAAGGGGATTTCGGTGAGATTGATGTCTTTGGTCAGAAGCAACTCACTTACAAGGGCTGGCCACTGTATTATTTTGGTCACGATGCCGCCCGCAGTGACAACAAGGGCATAAGCTTTCCTTCACCGGGAGTTTGGCCCATTGTCAATACAACCAGTCCTGATGCGCCTTTATAATTATTTCTTAAACAACGAAGTATGAATACAAGAAAAACCAAAATCCATTTTATACTCCTGCTCATTTTCAGCACAGGGTGCGAATACAATACTTTGGAGGAGCCTATTGATTGTACGGCTTCAGATCTTGCTTTAGAAGTAATTTCGAAACAAAATGCGAGCTGCGGGCAAACCAATGGCAGTGCCGAAGTAGCCGCCACAGGCGGAAGTGGCGCTAACACTTATTCCATAACTCAAGGTACTTTTCAAAGTAGTCCTTTGTTTCAAAACTTAGCTGCCGGCCAGTATCTCATAGAAGTAAAGGACAAGAGTTGCTCTTCAACGGTATCGGTTGATATTTTAAATGCCGGTGACCTTAATATATCCGTAGCTGCGACCGAGGCAGGCTGTGATGCGAACGCGGGTTCCATTTCAATCACAACATCAGGTGGACAAGCTCCGGTTCAACTAAGTCTTAACGGAGGTGCGTTCGGTTCCACGACCAGTTTTCAAAATCTTTCACATGGTAATTATACCATTGTTGCAAAGGATGCATCTGCTTGCGAAGTAGCACAAACAGTAAACTTAAATTCAGGGGTTGGATTCTCGGCGTCAGTTTCTACAATTATACAAACCAATTGTGCTATTAGCGGATGCCACGTAGCTGGGCAGCAGTCGCCTAACCTAAGCAGCTTTGCCAATATTCAAAGCAATGCTGCCGGAATAAAGTCAAGAACCGCCAGCCGATCAATGCCGCAGGGCGGAACGCTTACACAAGCGCAAATAAACACCATTGCCTGTTGGGTAGATGACGGAGCTCAAAATAATTGAAAGTTTAGCGTCTCCACCCATGAACAGAAGCACTTTACTTTATTGGATCTCTTAAAATCACAAACGGAAAATGAGCCCCAACTGGTTGAGGCGGCCTTCGAAGGCACGCGACTTATCCGTGAGACGGTCCGCTCCGGAGGATATCGTTATGCGGAATGTCGTTCAGAGGCACCTTAAACTGTTATATAATTTATATTATGTTAAATAGGAGAATTAAAACAACCCTCCTCGCCCTGATCTCGCACGTCGTAATCTCCTTCTGTGCAGCATTTTTTAATGACAGCCTTAAAAGCCGACTGAAAAAGTTTTAAACCAATAACTACTAATCTCCTCAACGTCAACGATTCAAACTCGTTGATTTAACGGTTTAACGATATAGCTGTTAGCTCGAAGATGGTAAGCAACATTTCATTTACACTTTGTTTTGAGTTGTGGTGAAAACAATCACGGGTAATGTTTTGAATATAGGATGTTGTTTTAATTTCACTGAATGTAGGGGTAAGTAAGGTTATTGTTGTCTTAACCCATATTGTCGATTATCTAAATTTGACAGCTGGGCCATTATTATACACCTATGTTAATAAGAATTGCTTTCATACTTGCGTTTACTGCCTCTCCTAGTATTTATGCCCAAGTTAATAATGTTACAAAAAAACACTATATAGGTTTGAGTGCTGGTTATAATTTCTCAGCACTCAACGATCATAATTTCGCCCCGCTATTGTATTATGAACGGGGAAAAAACTATTTATTATACTATGTAGGCGTCAGTGATAAGTCAATTCTTTCTGCGGACGTGAACTTTAGCAATGGGAAATTAAAAACCAAAGCATCCAGATTTTTTGAATCAAAATATTTTAAAGGCGAAATTGATCTTAGTTATTTACGCAGTGCATTTACGTCGGCAAATTCAAGCATGGTGCACTACTTTGGCGCTGGAATCCATTCTTATAATCACTATATCGATTATGATGATCAGGAGTCATTTAGCTTTATCATGGCCCATAGCATAGACTTTAAATACACTGCCTCGTATAAGTTGAGTACCCGCAACAATCTACAGCTTCAAATTTCTCTACCGTTTGTAGTCCTTTTAGTTAGACCACCCTATAATGGCTATGATGAAGAACTGAAAGAAAACCGTTCGAACCCTTTTAGTTTAATTACGAATGGAAGGGTTACTTCTATCAACAATTATTTTGCGATTAGTAACCAATTGATCTATAGTTATTCTTTGTCTCAGCGTTTTGATATTAATTGCAAGTATAAATTTGGCTTGGTTTATGCGCCTATAGAGGAAAGGCTTGTACATATCCATAACGAAATTTTTATCGGGGCTTCTTTTATACTATAGGAAAATGAGAAAAATAATAGTTATTCAGATTATTGCTTGTACATCTCTACTGCTTTCGTCATGCGAGGAATTAATTATCGAGACTGATGAAAAAAATACTCCACAAAATAACTTCCAATTATTATGGGAGGACTTAGATAAGCATTATGCCTTATTTGTTTCAAAAAAAGTAGACTGGGATTCATTACATAAAGTATACCGGCCACAGGTAACTTCTAACACTACGGAGCAACAACTGTGGGTAATAATGACTAAAATGCTTAATCATCTCAATGATGGCCACACCACACTTGAAAATCCGGAATCGCAATGGTCTTTTGAATCCGGAGATTCGTTAAACCTACTGGCAGAAGAAGAGTTCGATATTGATTTGGTCCAAGATAAGTACTTAGAATACTATTCTCATACCACAGAGCCTTCCATGTCTTACGGTAAAATTAAGGATAAGGATATAGGATATATTTATATGAATTCAATGACGGGGTTGTATCCATCCCGAATTGATGAAATTGTTGATGCACTGCAAGATCACAAGGCCATCATTTTCGACATACGTAATAACGGGGGTGGCGAAGATGACTATGCACACAGAATTGCGGGTGCCTTTGCAGATGGTGAACATTTGGTTTTCACCATTCAAACAAGGAACGGTGAAAATTATTCTGATTTCGATGAGAAAGTAGAAGTATTTACCAAGAGAGTTGGGGATCAGCAATATCTAAAGCCCGTCATTATATTGACAGATAGATATGTAGCAAGTGCTGCGGAAACTTTTCTATTAGATATGCTTTCCTTTCAACACATCCGTCAAGTTGGTGATACAACAGCAGGCGATTTTTCGAATGTTAGTAATACAAGGTTTCTTCCAAATGGTTGGATATATAAATATTCGCACCAATTGGTGTTATTACCAGATGGAAAAAACATGGATGGAGTCGGGATACATCCTGAAGTATATATAAAGAATACGAAATCCGATATAGATACTGATACTGATTTAGTAATGAATAAAGCTATTGATTATCTGTGGGAGGAATATGGAATTAAGTGAAGGGGCTGAATTAACCCTTTGCTTGCACATACTGGGTCTTTAATTTGTCCAGCATTTTAGGTATTCATCAATGGGTAATCCTAACTCATTTGCTAAATTGCCGGAAACAACTTCCGTGGTTAAAATTTCACTCAAAATATGGATGCTGGCGATTGCCTCGCATTTCAGCCTGCGGACATCGGCTCAAAAAGTAAGCGAACCTCAAAACGCCAATAACGAATGGTCACGGCCTTACAAGGCTCTTGGCGTAAAGCGTACCTTTGCTCATGAGTAAGTAAATCGGATTTGGCTTGTCGTTCCAAAGCGTAGACCTTTTGCATTTCTGTCAGAACATAGGATGCCCTTGATAGATCGTTGTCCTTAGCCTCATCGAATTTACGACGGGCGTGGGCCATGCAATGAAGCAGTGCTATATCAGTCTTCCTGTCAAAGTCTTCATATACAGCATACCCGTCGGTTTGCAAATAACCATTGAAGGCTTTTAAACACTCGCCCGGTCCTACCCCTCCTCTGCCTTCTCTGTAATCGAACAAAACCATTCTTTGAATCGGTGCATGATAAACCCAGTGGTATCCGCGGTGCGTCGTGCCTTTTTTATTCTTGTCCAACACTTTAATCGGCGATTCATCTACTTGCAGGTAATCCGCCGTCAGTACTTCTTTTTTATGCACTTCATAAAGAGGATCCAGCAATTCACACGTGCTCCCTATCCAATCGGTAAGGGTCGAGGATGGTAGCTTGATGCCTTCCCGTTCAAAGCGTTGCTTCTGTCTGTGAACAGGAATGTGATCGGTATATTTATCGATAACAATCTGTGCTAATAACCCGGGTCCTGGAATGCATTTGTCAATGGGACGTGATGGAAGAATTCCGATAACAACTCCCTGACCATCCTTTTTTGCATACTTAGGACGGATGTATTGGCGGACAAATAATTTCCCTGGAATCCGCTCGAGTTCTTCGGTGATCTCTTCTCCAATCTTTTTCAAGCCGGTGACATCTTCCTTGGGCTCGATGATAATTTTTTCTCGAGGGAGGTCAGCAGGAAGCTTCATGCGGCCGGTAGCTACCTTCTTTGAACCATCCTTCGTTCCGCGGGCTGCACCATTCGTTATTCTGGCAGCAGCAGCAATCGGGCTTGCACTTAAACTTTTTTTTTATCCTTAGTAGTATAAAGTACGAAACTCAATATTTCTTCAGAATCCGCTAACTAAGTTTACACAAACGTAAATTATGCTTAGAAGAGGATTTTTAGCTTTAATAGCTTTTGTGTTTTTTTCATGTGGGAAGGGCACAAAAAATGAAGTAGTTGTTTATTGCACCGTTGACCAGGTATTTTCAGAGCCTATTCTCAAAGATTTTCAAAGTAAGACTGGTATAACTGTGCGGCCAGTCTTTGATACCGAGGAGACAAAGTCTACAGGCGTAATGAACAGATTGCTTGCTGAACAAAATAATCCACAATGTGATGTATTCTGGTCGGGTGACCCCGTGAGAAATATTGTATTAAAATCGAGAGGAATTACCGATGCATACAACGCTAAGGCTACGCGCCAAATTCCGGCCTATTTTAAAGATAGTGATGATCATTGGACAGGATTTAGCGCGAGAGCCAGGGTGTTGATCTATAATAAAAAGCTAATTAAAAAAGATTCTTTACCAAAAGGATTAAATGATTTAACCCTTAAACATTTTAAAGGAAGGTTTGCAATAGCTAATCCCTTGTTTGGCACCACAACGTTTCAGATCGCTGCACTCTTTACGGAATGGGGTGATGATAAGGCAAAACAGTGGATGAGCTTACTGAAACGAAATGCTGTGATCATTGCCAGCAGCAACGGGGATGTTAAAAAAAGGACAATGACTGGAGAAATACTTTTTGGGCTCACAGATACTGATGACGCTTTTGAAGCAATGAAAGAAAGTGCTGATGTTGATTTTATTTTTTTGGATCAACAACCTGAAAGTACAGGGACACTGGTCATGCCAAATGCATTAAGCATAATCAAAAAATCACCTAATCAAGAGAATGGAAAGAAATTAATGGAATATCTACTAAGTAAAGAAACGGAAGCGAAGCTGGCTAAATCGTGTGCTCAGATGCCACTGATCAAGGGAACTGAAGTGCCAGAAGGTATCCCTTCACTTGATCGGATCATCCCAATGA
This sequence comes from Chryseolinea sp., assembly GCA_037720155.1. GTDB lineage: Bacteria > Bacteroidota > Bacteroidia > Cytophagales > Cyclobacteriaceae > Chryseolinea. The sequence goes on from JBBJMI010000006.1 coordinate 145,386, forward strand.
AAGTGAATTATGATGAAACCGCAAAGGTGTTACAAGAGATACAACCTTGGCTAAAGCAATGGTTAGAAAAATAACTTTAATAGTTCATTATATCATATCAGCATTATTGGCATTCATTCTTGGTGCTCCACTTGTGCTTCTGTTATTCAATTGGGTTATAAACCGCAAAGAGCCTTCTTTTTTACCTGATAGCGGGTTATTATTTTTGATAGGTAGCAGTCTTTTATTGTCAACCACAGTTGCGGTAATCGCTACAATCGTAGGAACATCTTGTGGTTTTTTGTTCTATAAAATCAAGTCAAACGGTTTCCCTACCTATCATAACATTCTAGTAATACCGTTATTGATTTCACCGTACATTTTTGCAGTCGCATGGAGGGATGCGCTCTATCTGCTCTTTGGCCAGTATGCATCCATATATTCTATATGGGGAGTGATCATTGTTCATGTGATCATTTTTTTTCCTATTGTAATGCTCATTACAGGTAGTGCGTTGAGTTCAATTCATTCAACATTAGAAGAAGCAGGGGTTGTTATCACTTCCTTTAAAAAAACTGTGCTCCGAATTATTCTTCCGCTGATCAAACATTCAATCACATTGTCATTTCTGTTAGTGCTAATATTTAGCCTGACCGATTTTTCTGTTCCTGCATTCTTTGGTGTTCGCACTTTTACTACAGAAATATTTACACAGTTTGCCGCCTTTTACAATTATCAGCAAGCCATTGAACAATCCATTATTTTGCTCCTGGTAAGTTGTTCCCTAATTCTCCTTCAATTTAGATACTTAGCGAAATCACCTGTCTTTGCTATTGGTCAAAAAGGCAGTTCTTCCAAATGCCATGAATTAACGAAAGGAAAAAAATGGATTCATAGCAGTATTGCATTCCTAATTATTGTCACTATTATTTTTCCAGTTTTTATACTCATCTACCAATCCTTATCAGGGAGCCACTCATATTTCATCGAAGCCTTGGTCTCATTGAAAGGTGCTATTGGAAAATCTTTTTTTCTGGCATTTTGTGGGGCGTTACTTATTACAGCTGTCGCTATGTTTACATCCTATGCGGAACTGCGAAGTGATATAAGGCTACCTGGAGCAATGTTATTATTCTTATTTGTAACTCCTTCAACCGTTTTAGGTATAGCATACATTTATTTTTACAACACATCCGCTACTGCGTTTGTATATGCTTCACCTATCGTTATCATTCTCGGCTACGCTGCAAGATTCTCCTTTATAGCACATAAAATTATTGGAAACGGGCTTAAACAAATTCCACTATCAATGGAAGAGAGTGGTGAGCTTGTGGGTATTAACACTTATAAGCGATACACAAAGCTTCTGATACCTCTTTTAACTCCATCATTGGTAACAACTTTTCTTCTTTCATTCATTTTGTGTCTGAATGAATTAGGGACAACAATTATGGTTTATCCTCCGGGCACAGAACTTATGCCTTTAAAGGTTTATACGATAAGTGCCAATGCACCTGTAGCGCTTACCAGCACTATGACGTTGGTTAACCTCATCGTTATCCTCCTTGCAATACTTATATTTTATTACTTTGGCAAAAGGATCAAAACCCGATTTCATTATGACTAAGGTCTTAGTGGAAAATATAGCATATAGCAAAGAAGGGCGAGATATCCTTAAAAATCTATATGCAACATTCCCCTCGGGCGGTGTCACATCCATATTGGGCCCTACCGGTTGTGGCAAAACCACCTTACTCCGACTGATTGCTGGATTAGAGGTGCCTCATTCAGGGCAAATATTAATTGATGGGAAGCTGGTAACTCAGTCTAATAAAATTTTAATTCCTCCGAACAAGCGCAATTTGGGATTTGTTTTTCAAGACCTTGCCCTTTGGCCGCACTTTACGGTATATAAAAATATTGCGTTTGGTCTTGAAGAAAGGAAAGATAAAATGACAAGGGATAAGGTGATGCAAATGCTGGAAGAATTTGGAATTACAGACCAGGCGAAAAAGTTTCCTCATGAACTTTCAGGTGGGCAAAAACAACTTGTAGCAATAGCGAGATCGCTTATTCTCAACCCTTCCATTCTTATACTTGACGAGCCTGTATCCAATCTTGATACACAACTCGAAATAAAGATTATTGAACATCTTAAGAAAATTCAAGCTGAGAAGAAGTTTACAATGTTATGGGTTATGCATAACCATAAGCTTGCGATTGATCACTGTGATTTTGTGATGGTAATAAATAACGGAAAGGTTGAAGAACAGGGAACGAAAGAAAATGTTTTAAAAACAAACAATCAATTCATAAATCAGTTTATTCACTACTAAAGAAATATGTATGAAACCAAAAATCAATTCACTTAACTTTAGTTTCCTTATTGTGATAGGCTTGATTGCCTGCGGAAAGTCGGGCACCAACAAATCAGATATAAAAGAGACGGAGCAAGCAAGTCTAGCAGTCGAGACATCAACAAAGCCAGTTCAAGCAAAAAAAACCATTCGTTTTAACTTTGATAATTACGAGATAGATCAACTTCCAAAAGGATGGTCGCAAGCCTATACAGGTTCGGGCGGAACCGATTGGAATGTAATCGAAGAAAAAGGTAATAAAGTATTCGCACAACTTTATAGTGATAATCCTAACAAACATTTTAACATTGCTACCAATGATAGTATCGAAGCAAAGAATATGATATTGACTGTACGGCTGAAAGGCGTAAAAGGAAATGAAGATCAGGGCGGTGGATTTGTTTGGCGCTTTAAGGATAAAGAAAATTATTACATAGTACGGGCAAACCCACTTGAAGACAATATTGTTCTGTATAAAGTAGAAGATGGCAAGCGTACAGACTTACCGTTAGTTGATAAGGGAAAAACTTATGGAATGAAAGTACAATCGATGGGAAATGCATGGCATACCTTGAAGCTTTCAGTTAATGACAATATGTTCACTGTATACTTTGACGATCAGGAAGTATTTAAAGTTCAGGACAACACTTTTACGAATGCAGGAAAGGTTGGATTCTGGACTAAAGCAGATGCAGTTACCTATTTTGATGATTTTGAAATTGCTGTATTGGAGTAAACTATTTCTTATTATGCAATAAGAAAAAAGATTTTTATAGTACAGAGACTTTGGCTTTGCTGCTATTCGTACCATGTGGAATTGGAGTATGGAAAAGAGAGTCAGGATTTTACTATGCTTAATGCTAGCTACAAGTTTTTAATTATCCCTTATTATAGTATCATTTTTTTATCATGAGAATTCTCATTGTAGAGGACGAAAAGGATCTGGCAAGGAACATTACAAGTTTTCTTGAAAAGGAGAATTTCTTGTGCAGTATCGCCTATTCAGCCCGCGTTGCAAAAGAGTATCTTATTAACAATGAATATGATTGTATGTTGTTGGACATTGGATTGCCAGATGGTAATGGGTTGGATATTATAAAAATACTTAAGGATAGAAAAAATGAGTGCGGTGTGATTATTATCTCAGCGAAAGATTCGCTTGATGATAAACTCACCGGCCTCGATCTCGGGGCTGATGATTATATCACAAAACCATTTCACCTCTCAGAATTAAATTCGAGGTTAAAGTCAGTATTACGCAGGAGAAAGTTTAGTGGGAATAAAGAAGTTACTTTTTCCAATATTAGAATTGATACGGAGGGACATAAAGCTTATGCAGAAGGCGAAGAAGTGGAACTAACCCCTAAAGAGTTTGATATTCTCTTGCATCTTATTACAAATCATCACAGGGTCGTTTCCAAGAACTCTTTAGTTTCACATTTATGGGGCGATTACAACGATGTTGACTCTTTCGATTTTCTCTTCACTCACCTCAAAAACCTTCGTAAGAAATTGGAAAAGGTAAATGCTAAGGTAGAGATAAAAAGTATTTATGCCGTAGGCTACCAGATTATAAGCTTATGAAGCTGATCAGCATTACCACACGTTATTATATAATCATGTTTTTGATCGTGCTTGCGTGTTGGTCTGTGGCATTTTATTTCATTATGAAATATGAAGTATACCAAAATACTGACGAGGTCTTATTTAATCGGGCGACAAATATCAGCAAACACCTAAAGAAAAATCCTTCAGATATAAACAACTCTCCATTGTCAGATTATCAGATAAAGGAGCTAACGCAAAGTAAATACCAAATGTATCCTGGACAAATCTACACTGATACTTTAGTGTACGAGCCCACCGATGATGAGTACGATGAATACCGGAAACTGCAGGCAACATTTAATCTGAATGGTCGCTATGCAAGGATAACGGTTGTAAAACCGCGAATGGAAAGTACAGAAATCATTAATACAATATTATTTACGCTGATACCTTTATTGGTCTTGATGGTTATAATACTCGTAACATCCGCCAGGTTATTGAATAAGAAACTTTGGCTGCCTTTTTATAAGGTAATAGATTTTCTATCCGCTTACAGGGTTGATAATGTTGCTCAATTGCCTTTTCAAAAAAGCACTGTTGATGAATTTCTGCAACTGGAAGATTCGATCAATACATTGATTTCACGCAATAGAGAAGTATTCCAACAACAAAAACAATTTATAGAAAATGCATCTCATGAAACACAGACTCCATTGGCTGTTATCCAATCCCAAATGGAAATTCTGTTGCAGTTGCCAAATCTTTCTGAGCAACAATCTGAAATAATCCAATCTGCGTTAAAGGAAACAGACAGGCTAAATAGATTGAACCGTACACTGTTATTTATTTCTAAAATTGAAAATCAACAGTTTTTAGAGAAGTCACCTGTTTCCCCCTATGAACTTACTAACCGGTTATTTAACTATTTTGATGAAAAGAGGGTGAAGTTTAATATTTCAGTTGAACTGCGAGGTGATGCTGAAAGTATATTAAATACGAATAAGATGATGCTTGAAGTTATGATCGGCAATCTTCTTAAAAATGCTTTTGCGCATAATGTAATTAATGGAAGTATAGTAATTGATATCAATAAAGATTCTTTCCGGATTGAAAACACCGGAAAACCATTGGCTGAACCCAACCGAATATTTGAAAGATTTTACTATAAAACTGAAAGAACCGACAATTACGGTTTAGGATTATCCATTGTAAAAAAGATCGTGGACATCAATCAATGGAGGATAACGTACAACTGGCTTGACCAAAAGCACATTTTTACAATTCATTTTAACTGATCTTCAGATTTAATTCAGAATTTAATCTATACGTTTGACATACCATTAAATTGAAACATTATGAAACTGAATTTTCTTCAAATCGCTGCAATAGTGATTTCATTTAACGGCATCTTCAGCTGTTCAAATCCTTCAAATGAAAAAAACAAGGATGCTCAAAGCACCAAACTAACTCTTGATGTTGCTAAAATTGAACAGGTTATCGGTATGAAAGGGACTGAAAAAGATGGAGAATATAAAGTTACTGTAGCGCAGAATGATCTTAATGTTGTTGTCGATGGTTTTAAAATTATCCCACCGATGGGTTTAGGAAGCTGGGCTGCTTTTACCGCTTCGCCTGATGGTGCTATGGTTATGGGCGACATTATTGTTACCGAAACTGATCTTAAGCCAGTTCAGGAAGAAGTTATACGGCAAGGTCTTACCGTAACGGCTATACACAATCATTTCGTTCGTGATACTCCGCATGTTATGTATATGCATATAGGTGGAATGGGGACAGAAGAAACGCTAGCTCAGGCAGTCAAAGCTGTTTTCGAAAAAGTAAAAGAAGTAAGAGGCGGGAATCCTGCTGAGGCAAAAGCAGATACGGTTGAAAGCACGCTTAATCCGGAAATCCTTAATAGTTTTTTGGGAAGCAGCGGAGAGATGTCGCGTGGCGTTTTTAAGCAAACTATCGGAAGGCCCGATGTTGATTTAAAAGATCACAATGCTTCAGTAAGTACCTTCTTAGGATTTAATACCTGGGCTGCATGGCAAGGAACTATGGAGAAAGCAGCTGTGGCAGGGGATTTCGCCATGCTTGAAAATGAAGTGGCTCCAGTAATCAAAGCATTGGTTGAAAATGGTATTGAAGTAGTAGCTGTTCATAATCACATGGTGCATGAAGAGCCGCGCATTTTCTTTCTGCATTATTGGGGCGTAGGCCAGGCATCTAAACTCGCTGAAGGTTTAAAACAAGCTCTTGCTCAAACAGGGAAAAATAGTGAACAGCAACCGAACAAAGCATCACTTGGCGCTATATTTCCGAATGTATCAGAAGTGCTTTGTGGGCTAATTGAAAAATAATCTTCTGAGGGTATAACAATGCGCTACCATTACCCTCAACTTAAATATTGTTTTATATTTTTTTTTAGTCTGTCCTCGGTTTACTCCGTTGCTCAACGAAGTAGTCCGGACAGTATAGTAGCCTTTTTTACTCGTAACGAGATCAAGCTTGACGGCAAACTTGATGAAGAAGCATGGGCTAACGCGATACACATATCGAATTTCACACAACGAGAATTGAATGTTGATGAACCCGGAACAGAGCGGACAGAAGTCGCCATAGTATATACCACTAAATCTTTATTCGTTGGTGTATGGTGTTATGACAGTGAACCAAATAAGTTAGTAGCAAAGGAATTGAAGCGGGATTTTGACCATAGCCTCGATGATAACTTTGAAATCATCATCGATACGTATAACGATGACCGCAACGGATTTCTCTTTGTCACCAATCCAAATGGGGCTCGTGAAGATGCACAGGTGTTGGATAATGGTGCTAGCGTAAACAAGTTTTACAATGGGGTATGGAACGTTAAGACAACCATAACAGCCCAAGGTTGGTTTGCGGAATTTGAAATTCCTTTTTACACATTAAAATTCAGAAGTGGAATTAAAAAACAAGTCTGGGGGATAAACTTTGAGAGAAACATCAGAAGAAAACGTGAACAGGTATTGTGGCAAGGTTGGTCAAGAGATTCAGACCTTGAACTCGTTAACAAGGCAGGAACCCTTATTCGCCTTGACAGTTTATTAAACAAGCAATATGTTGAAGTGAAGCCTTATGGCATTGCCGGAAATGAATTTAACCGATATGCAAAAGACAAAAGCAAATCAAATATTGGGGGAGATATTAATTATCTTGTAACACCTACACTAAGACTCAATCTCACGGCTAATACCGATTTTGCACAAGTTGAATCGGACAGGGAAGTTATTAACCTTACACGTTTTCCAGTTTTCTTTCCTGAGCGCAGAGAGTTCTTCCTTGAAGGACAAGATTATTTCAATATGCAATTAGGCAGTCGGATACTTCCTTTCTATAGTAGGAGAATCGGCTTAAATGAAGATCGGCAAACAGTTCCTATTATCGCGGGACTACGATTGTTGGGAAAAGTGAACAACTCTACCATTGGAGCAATGTCGATTCAAACTGCGGAACAAGGTGAAACGCCAACTTCCAATTACTCTGTTTTAAGTTTCAGGCAAGATGTACTAGACCAATCTACCATAGGATTAATGACAACCAATAAATTTGAAAATGGCAGGTGGTTTAGTTCAACTGGCGGTTATGGAAGATACAGCACATCGAAATTTTTACGCAATAAGAATTTAAATGTAGGTGCCTCCTATGTTCAAAACTTTTATAACGATACAACCATACGCGATGCATCAGCACACCGTATCTTCTTAAGTTATCCAAATGATAGAATACAGTTTGATGCAGCATGGCAGAGAAGCGCGACCAATTTTAATCCGGAAGTAGGATTTCTCACCCGAAGTAATTTCCAGGAAATCTATGCTGAATTGGAATTAAACCCTAGGCCAAAAAATTTTTTGAAGTGGGTAAGAAGGTTCAGCTTCAAGCCCCTTGATATGAATTACTTTATCTACGATGATACTCATGAATTGCAATCCTTTTCTTATGAAATAAGACCTTTAGGCTTTTGGACACGAAGTGGTGAGTTTTTTGAACTCAACGTTCAACGTAGAGCTGAAGGGCTGAGAGAATCATTTGAGATTACAGATGGAATAACCATTCCGGCAGGTGAGTATTGGATGAACAGATTAGAAGTGCAAGCATCAACTTTTCGAGGAAGATCATTATCTTTTGATACTTATATTAATTGGGGAGATTTCTACACCGGAAACATAACGGAGAGTGAGTTTAGCCTTCTATGGCGAATAAACAAGTTCTTGAGCACTACAGTTAGTTATGAACGTAACTGGGTTAATTTATCGGAGGGAGCATTTATCACGGACCTGATAAACACGCGTTTTGATTATGCAGTAAGCCCCAATGTTTTCGGGTCATTTTTTTCTCAGTGGAACACAGAAGATGAAGAAGTAATTTTAAATTATCGTTTACAAATTATCCCTAAGATTGGAGCTGATTTATTTTTCATCGTTAATCAGGTATTCGATACTTCCCAGAAGAAAATGGATCATCAGAAGACCGTTATTATTGGAAAGCTGATTTGGCGAATTGTTCTTTAAAAGCATTGATGATTTTTGAGTCGGGATAAAAATACAGTCCGTAACCCTTTAGTGAACTACATCTTTATTTCAGGGGTAACAAAAACCAAAAAAAATTATCTGCTTTGGCAGGCATTGCGTATATCAACTCCGTTATAAAACTTAGGTTTCCTGTCACTCGGGATCATGTCATTTCAACTTTCTATGGCAATTTACCCCGCGCTACATTGGACTACAAAGGATTGGAAAGACTAATCTTGGAAGGAATGGGCTTAAACAGTAATAAATGAGCTGTGAATAAGTTCGTACAAGATACCGGCTTCCTAAATAACTTTTCATTGAGTCCCATGTTGGTTACAGCGCCAGTTATGCCTACTTTCAATTTTGGATTCCGAGAAAGAAAATTCATTCAATAATGGTATCGATAGCCACCCTCCCAGTTGACTATTCGTAAGTATAACAAATCAGAACGTAAGGATTAAACACACCAAGGTTGAGGTTGCACAAAATTGAAAGTGGCCTCCTTATGCTGGATGTTCTTATTCCACTAGATGACCTGATCACTGTATCTGCCATTTCTACTATCTAAGGGAAACCTAATTAAATCTTTATCTAGCAACGAGTTAATACTTTAAACACTTCTCTGTAAGTGGCCAATTTAACTTAGCTCTCACATGCTGCTGTCCCCCTCCTTTATTCGTCTAGTACTAAGCTGACGTTAGCGTAAAACTCTACCGGCGATGCACGGCGTCGATGGGTTATCCTAACTCTTTTGCTAAATTGCCGGAAACAATTTCCGTGGTTAAAATTTCACTCAAGATATGGATGCTGGCGATTGCCTCCCATTTTTGCCTGCAGACATCGGCTCAAAAAGTAAGCGAACCTCAAAACGCCAATAACGAATGGTCTCGGCCTTACAAGCCCTTTCGCATTGTGGGTAATGTTTATTATGTGGGAACGTACGATCTGGCGTGCTATCTGATCGCAACGGAAAAAGGAAATATCCTTATCAATACCGGGCTTGCCGCTTCCGCGTCAATGATCAAAGAAAACATAGAAACATTCGGCTTCAAGTTCGCAGACACAAAAATAGTACTGACAACCCAGGCGCACTACGATCACGTGGGGGCAATGGCTGCTATCAAAAAGATAACAGGCGCGAAATTGATGGCCGACGATAAAGATGCAGGCGTGCTAAGCGATGGTGGCACTTCTGACTACGAATTAGGCAAACTGGGCAGGACCTTTGAGCCGGTTAGCGTCGACTGTCTTTTGAAAAATGGAGACACGATAAAACTTGGGAGCACAAGGCTCGTTATGCTGCATCATCCGGGTCATACGAAAGGGTCATGTAGCTTTTTGTTGGATGTTAAAGACGAGCAGAAGACGTATAAAGTCCTCATTGCGAATATGCCAACGATCGTGACTGATAAAGAATTTTCCGGGATCCCTTCTTATCAGGATATCGCGCTGGATTATGCATACACCTTAGACGCAATGAAGACGCTGTCATTTGATATCTGGCTTTCGTCACATGCAAGCCAGTTTGGACTTCACACCAAACATAAGCCCGGGGACGCCTATAGTCCCAGAGCGTTTATAGATAGAAAAGGCTATGATGATTCCGTTCGCGATTTGGAAGCACAATACCAGAAGAAAATGGCGGGGAAATAAGCCTCCACATGCACCGTTAAGACTTTCAGCCGATACCTTAAAGTCGAACACCCTGAATATTAATTGCAATTGCAATGGATTGCTCTTTTAAATGAAGAAAACGCCTCCTTTCTTCATCGTGCTTGAAATTCTCAAAGTCTTCTTCCGAGTCAAACTCTGCGAGGTGCACCTCATACGGCTTATTCATCGTTCCACTTATGAACGCATCATCGCCAGGACGAAGCCGGAGTAAAAGCCGGCCATTGTACCGTCCTATGGCAGGGATTGCAGCTTCCTCAAACCGTTCGAACGTTTCCTCCTGCCCTTCTTTGATGTAGATTAGCTGTGTCACGAATATCATTTTGCTCTTTAAATCGTAATAGCCGAAGGTCACAAATTTACCGTTGCATTGCAATTTTGAAGTTTGAATTCGGAGATTCAGCTTGACGAAGTATTTATCTATTTGGCTAGCTTTCAGATTGATTTATTTTGCTTCTTGACTTGCAATATGACAAAGTACCTGCTCATTTTAGTTAGCCTCTGTTTGTCTGTTCTTTCTTTTGGGCAGAATAAATTTCATGAAATTGACGAGTTTGTAAGAATACAAATGCGCGATGCCCATCTTCCGAACGTGGCAATTGCCATAGTCACAAAGGATAGTGTTTTGTTCCAAAAGGAATATGGCGCCGACTTAGAAAAAGCAAACTACTTGATCGGCTCAATAAGTAAATCGTTTACCGCCATAGCCGTAATGCAACTTTACGAAACCGGAAAATTAGACATCGACCGCCCCGTAAACTATTATTTGCCTTGGTTCGAGTATTCCAACAAGCATCTTTCGGATCTTATTACAATTCGCCATTTGTTGAACCAAACGACGGGATTACCAAAGAGTGCAGGTTTCTTTACGCCGAAAAGTACGGCCCAAAATGAAATAGTGGCTGACTATAAAAACTATCTGCGTTCATTACCAATCGATGAATCCGCAATCGGCCAAATACATATTTATTGTAATCTCAATTATCAGATTCTCGGTCAAATCATAATGAAGGCATCTGGTATGACTTACGATGAATATGTCAAGAAGTATATATTTATTCCAATAGGCATGACAAAGTCTTCGGCATCAGTCAAAGAATATGAGGGGCTCGGACTAATACCTGGATACCAATATGTCTTTGGGCTACCCTTAAAGCGTCAATTTGTTTTTAATAATAATGGTCTTGCCGCCGGCGACATTTCATCTAATACAACAGACATGGCTACCTTTTTGCAGATGCTTTTAAACAACGGCAAAACCGCGACCAGTGTGATCCTTAAGGAATCGTCTTTGAAGCAAATGCAAAGCCCCTTCTCCGGGCGTTATGGCATGGGTTTTTCGATCGGTGACTGGAACGGTCTCCATTCAGTCCGGCACACGGGCTTAAGCAAAAACTACGGGAGCGCAATAAATATTTTACCGAAAGAAAATCACGGAATTGTGATACTTACCAATATTAATAGCTTCTACGCTGTTCGACATTTAATGGATGGAGTAATCAGGCGGTTACACCATCAGGAAAAAATTTCGTATGTTCCTTATGAATTGTATTTTCGTTATTTTCTTTTAGCAATGGTTATATGGAGCTCAATTGATCTGATATTAAAAATAAAAAAGTGGAAGAAACATGATTATAAAATGCATACGTCCGGAGATTTTAAGGTCTTGATGAAGCTTGTAATAAGCGTCTCCTTTGCGATCGCCTGGCTGATAGTTGTACCTCATTATGGCAATGTTCCATTATGGAGGATGCCTGCTTTGCAACCGGACTTAGGTTACGCTTTGATTATTGGCGCTTTCATAGGAGTATGCAGTGCATTAATCCAATACTTTATCAGCAGCAACGCTCTTAATTTTCCATCCAGGCACGCCTCCCACAATTCGGCGCCCTGAATATTGGTCACTCCTTCCTTAACGAATTCAACCTAAGTAATTGATTTGCATCTATGAAGAAACGGCATTTTATCAAAGTAGCATCGGCAATACTCACCGGATCTGCTTTGTCACCTTTCGTATCCTGCTCGATGGAAAATAAAAACACTGAACCAGAAGTAAAAAACTGGGCGGGTAACTTAACCTATAGCACTTCAAATATTCATTCGCCTGGAACAGCCGAAGAAGTAAGTGCTATAATCAAAAAATGCGAAAAGCTACGGGCATTGGGAACACGGCATTGCTTTAACTCCATAGCCGATTCGAATGCCAACCTCCTATCGACAAGAGCGCTGAGTGAGGTTGGCCGAATTGAAGAAGCGGCCAGTACCATAACCGTTGGCGCTGGAATTCGATACGGAGAGCTTTGCGAGCTGTTGCATCAGAAAGGACTTGCCTTGCATAATCTCGCGTCACTTCCACATATTTCCGTCGCCGGTGCGTGCGCAACCGCGACACACGGGTCCGGTGCGTCTAACGGAAATCTTTCAACTGCAGTCTCTGCGATGGAACTGGTCACAGGGAACGGCGAGATTGTGACTCTTTCACGTGCAGCCGATGAAGAGACGTTCGATGGCGCAATCGTTAACCTTGGTATGTTGGGCGTTGTCACCAAAATTACACTGGACCTCGTGCCGACGTTTTTCATGGCCCAGAGTGTCTACCTTGACCTTCCCATAAGTCAGTTGGAGAAACACTTCGATGAAATCATGACAAGCGGATACAGCGTGAGTCTATTCACAGATTGGCAGTCGGAAACAATTAACCAAGTCTGGATAAAAGAAATTACCGCTGTTGATAAGTCGATAGTTTCAAGAAAGGAATTTTTTGGTGCACTTCCCGCAAGTCGTAACGTGCATCCGATAATTGAAATCTCCGCTGAAAACTGCACCGATCAAATGGGTGTTCCCGGACCGTGGTACGAGCGATTACCACATTTCAAGATGGGCTTCACGCCCAGCAGTGGCGAAGAACTGCAAGCGGAGTATTTCGTTCCGCGCGATAAAGCTGTGGAGGCAATCAAAAAAGTGATGACGTTGCGTCATGAGCTTAAATCGATATTATTTATCTCGGAAATTCGGGCAATTGCGGCTGACGAACTTTGGATGAGTCCCTCCTACCATCAACCGAGTGTGTCGATACACTTTACGTTAAAGCAGAATACTGAAGCCGTTCTAAAATTCCTTCCAAAAGTTGAAGAACTTCTGGCACCATTTGATGTGCGCCCGCATTGGGGTAAGTTGTTTACCATTCCACCCTCCGTATTGCAAAGTCGTTATGAAAGGTTGGACGATTTCATCCAATTAGCACATAAATACGATCCAAGTGGTAAATTTCGAAACGAGTTCGTTACCAGGCATGTTCTTTCCAAAAGCGCAAAAAAATAGCTGAGTATATAATAGTATAGCGAAAGCGTTAACTGAAAATTTAACGAAAATTTTTGATTATTTCTCTTCGCGCTATTTTCTGCTGACATACCGTTGTCAGTTGGGGGATGTTACTTTATGGTATCAAACTAATCAAAGACATCATGAAAAATCCAAATTCAGAAACCACCATCGAAATGCAAAATGTAATCATTACTTCAGACGATCTGCTAAACCACTGGCAAGGACACCGCAAGGTCACACGCAAAGTTATTGAAGCGTTCCCTGAAGAAGAGTTGTTTAATTACTCTATCGGCGGAATGCGCCCCTTCGCGCAGCTTGTTATGGAAATGTTTGGCATGGCGGTCCCTGGCATGCAGGGAATCGTGACCCGCAAGTGGGGTAAATTCTCCGATACTTCAGATCTACAAACGAAGAAGGATGTGCTGAATCGTTGGGATGAAACTACCGTAGCGATAAACGAATACTGGGCCCAGATCCCGGAAGGAAGATTCCAGGAACACGACGTGGCGTTTGGCCAATATGCGGGACAAATACACACCACTTTGTTCTACTTTATTGACAACGAAATCCATCACCGAGGACAAGGGTACGTGTACCTTCGCTCATTGGGGATCGAGCCGCCTGCATTTTGGGACCGCGGCTGAGCAGCAGGAGGTCACCAATTACTGTAGTTGAGTCTCCCTGTTAAACTTGCTTCGATATTGCAAGGGTGACAGACCAGTGATCTTCTTAAATGTATTCCTGAATGCTTTGGTATCGGTATAGCCGACTTTGTACATCACTTCGCTAACATTTTCACGTGATGACTCTAGGTTCATTTTAGCAGCTTCCATCTTTACGCGTTGGATGTATTCGACAACGGTGTTGGAAGTTGCTTTTTTGAATCTACGTTCCAGATTTCGGCGTCCAATAGCAAACCGTGAGGCAATTTGATCGACAGTGATCTTTTCCTGGAAATTGTGCTCAATGAATTCCTGAGCCTTTCTGATCTGATCGTCGTCGTGGTCCTTTTGCCCTTGAAATATGATAAAGGATAACTGATCTTCTCTTTCAATCTCGATTGCAAAAACCTTTGCGGCCAGCACAGCCATATCCCGGCCTGCAAATTTTTCAATGAGATACAAAATTAGGTTCATGTACGAAAATGCTCCGCCACTGGAATATAAACCGTGCTCATCTGTAATAACTTTTTCGGTAACGAGGGTCACTTGCGGAAACATCTTTCTAAAATTGTTTTCGGCCATCCAGTGGGTAGCGCAACGCCGGCCATCCAGAAGGCCGGTAGATGCTAAGAGAAAGGCACCCAGACAAAGACTCGCAACCTCAGAACCCTTGTTGTATTGTTGAATGATCCATGGGATGAATTCTTTGTTTTTTTCAATCGCCTCATTAATATCGCCGTCAAGGGCAGGAATTATGATAAGGTCTGTTTTCTTCACATCACCAATGATAAGATCCGGATTTGCCGTGAATAATCCACCGCACAGCCGCGTCTCACGCCGAAGGCCGACAAGTTGCACCTGGAAAATCGGATCAAGGCCCTTAAGTTTGAAAAACTGGTTGACCTGGGTCAGCAGTTGTCTTGAGCCTTCAAGGCTTCCGAGTATCGCTCCCTCGGGAACAAGAATGGATATATGTTTCATAGTCATCAAAAGTAACGAGGCGAATTGTCGTAATCAACCCCGGCGAATGCCGTATTTACACCCGGTAATTTAAGGTCGATATATATAAGTTTGTCAATAAAACTGCAGCAAAATGGAAAAGATGGTATTGAATGACAATCTAAGCGTATTTGGATTTGAGGTTACTACATTTCCGGAAGGGATCAAAGAGGCGTTTGACACGCTAATGAAAATGGTACCGGACGGTGTTGATCGGTCGCTTTACGGCATAAGTTATATGGAGCGTGATGACGTCCGCTACCACGCTGCAATAATTGAGAACTTTCCCGGTGAAGCCGAAAAGTACAACTGCCGCCGTTATACCGTAGAAAAGGGAGAGTACATGACCACGACGGTGAAGGATTGGATAAAGAAAACGCATACGATTAAAGATGTGTTCGGCGCGATGCTGAAGGATGATTGTCCTACAGATGTGCGGCCCGCCGTAGAGTGGTACATCAATGACGACGAGATGGTGTGCATGATTAAAATGGTCTCCGTTGGGCAATGAACGATATCTTATTCATCCACAGCGCAGGTCCGCAAGGTGATCATGAAGGAAGTGATTTTTTGCTATCCTACCTTCGCGACCGACTGGGCTCTGCATATCGTATCGTGTTTCCGGAGATGCCGGATCCCGAAAACCCCCACTATAAACCATGGCGAAAAGTAGTAAAAAACGCTCTTCAAGAGACGGATCAAAATGTGATACTCGTTGGTCACAGCCTTGGAGCTTCTGTTATCTTGAAATATCTCTCAGAAAAGTCTTCCCAGCGACCTATTGCAGGGCTTTTCCTGGTGGGAGCAGTTTACTGGGGTAAGAAAGGCTGGGAAGTTGAAGAGTATATGCTCCAGGACGATTTTTTGAGTGGTCTTTCACACATACCAAACATCTACTTCTACCACAGCAAGGATGATGAAGTGGTTCCGATAGAACACTTATGGTACTTCGCTTCTGCATTGCCCGAAGCGAAAATTAGAGAGTATGATCGATGCGGCCACCTCTTCGGAAAAGGGCTACCTGAACTTATTGATGATATTAAAAGTATTAAAACGCGATGATAGAAGTATTTAAAACGAATGTGAACGATCGCATACATGCTGCGATGATCGTTACGAAAATTCAGGAAAACTTCCTGCTATATGAAGCTAACTTCGACCTCCAGGATTGTGATAGAATCTTACGGGTAAAGAGTATGTTTGGAAGTATAAATTCGCACGACGTTATTCAGTTTATTCATGAATCTGGCTTCCGGGCTGAAGTTCTCCCTGATCAGTTTTCCGTCGAGGGTGCGACACTGTCTGTAACTCATTCCTTTTCTTAATTCATCTCTTTAAACATCTCAAATAAATTAAAATCCTATGATAACCATCAATCCGTATTTTAACTTCAAAGGCAATACAGAAGCAGCCTTTAATCACTACAGGTCTGTTTTTGGAGGGGAGTTTGCAACGCTACAACGTTATAAAGACACGCCGGAAGCAGGCAGCACGCCAGCAGCTGAACAGAACCTGATCATGCACATCGCGCTCCCCATTGGCAATGGCATTATATTGATGGGAACAGATCTTCTGGACTCCCGTGGCGATAAAGTTATTGTTGGCACTAACCTCCAATTGTCGATTAGTACGGAAAGTGTTGAAGAGACAGACAAGATATTTACTGCGCTTGCAAAAGGTGGCAAAGAAACGATGCCTTTGTCAGATACATTTTGGGGCGCATACTTCGGGATGTGTACCGATAGATTTGGTGTGCAGTGGATGGTAAACTACGACAAGAACGTGAAGTAGCCCAGTGAAGCTACTTTAAACCTTCCTGCCAGTAACGGCCTTAAGATATAGCTTCATATATTTTGCTTCATTCTTTATCCACGTCCCATAGTCTGTTATGGCGAGTAGCCTTTCGGATTCGGTGATGTACCCATCCTTTACCAGTTGGGGTCCCCTCCCCTCCGCTACCTTAATCCAAATGTCAATCTCCTCTAGAAACGTTTGCTTGCCACTGATTGAAACTTCCGCGTAATCATCTTCTGTGATGTCAACTAACCCAGCGTGCGCAAAAATATCTTTCAGATTATCTGCTATGCCGTTATCCATTCCGGCATCACTCCTCCATTGTAAAAAATTGTTATAGAATAATTGCATGCTGGGCGGAATGGGTGGATTGAATTCAACCTTTTCGTGGTTGTAGTCCAAAATCGTGAGCCACCCACCGGGCTTTACAAGTGAAGTCAACTTGATGACGACTTCTGCAGGATGTGACAGCCATTGCAACACACGGGCACTGGTCACGACATCCATTAGCTTGTCAGCGCTATAGGCCTTAATGTCCGCCACTTCAAAAGAAAGATTCGGCAATTTGGCAAAATCGTTTTTTGCCTGTTCAATGAGGTGCACGCTGCTGTCGATGCCCAATACACTACCGCCGGCACCGACCAGAGAAGCAATGTCTTTTGTAATAGCGCCCGATCCGCAGCCGACATCAAGAACGTGGTCATCACGACGAATAATTTTCAATAAATTGGCGTTGCCATTTACAACGGTACGCCTGTCTAACACAGAATTTTTTCCCTTTGGCATTTCCGCCCGTTGCTCCGATTTATCCATGGTGTCAGTTGAAACGTTGAATTTCTTAAACGGTGCCCGGGCACGGAATGTTACGAGTTGGTCTAAGCATCCGCTACCGGCCGCAATTTCTTTCTATTAGCAATCTTTGTGATCATTACAAAGAATACGGGAATGACAAAAATCGCGAGCGAGCTTGCTGCGAGCATCCCTCCCGCTACTGTCCATCCAATGGTCTTTCTTGCCTCTGCGCCCGCTCCGGCCGAGAAGGCAAGTGGCATGACACCAAAAATAAATGCAAGCGAAGTCATGATAATTGGACGAAGCCGTAGTTTCACAGCTTCCAGGGTTGCAGCAACAACCTCAATCCCCCGGTCTACACGTTCCTTGGCAAATTCGACAATAAGAATTGCGTTTTTTGCGGCCAGTCCGATCAATGTGATCAGACCAATCTGCGCGTAAATATTATTGGTAAGGTTTGGAAGCAAGGTTAACGTAAGGATTGATCCAAATGCGCCGATTGGAACCGCGAACAGAACAGAAAATGGAACTGACCAGCTTTCATAAAGCGCGGCGAGAAACAGAAAGACGAAGACAATTGAGATTGCAAAGATTAAACCGGTGCTTCCGCCCGCTGTAACTTCTTCTCTGCTCATTCCACCAAATTCATAACCGTATCCTGCGGGCAGGACCTCAGCGGCTACCTCGCGCAAGGCTTGAATTGCTTCACCACTGCTGAACCCGGGCTTCGCGGCTCCCATAATCTCTGCCGAGCGATACAAGTTGTAATGCGATATTAACGCTGGTGTCTCAATGAGTGTTGATTTGGTGAGTGCGCTAAGGGGAACCATGTTACCCGCGTTGTTTCGGACGTGATACCGGCCGATGTCGTTGATATCCTTACGATAGAGCGTGTCAGCCTGTAATACAACCCTGAAATTTCGTCCGTAGATATTGAAATCATTTACGTAGTTACTTCCCAACATGGTAGCCAGCGTACTGTATACTTCAGCGATTGAAACGCCTAACTTTTTCGCTTTCTCCCGATCCACGTCAACCTGATAGCTGGGCGTGCGGGCTGTGAAAAATGAATAAGCCATTGCAATCTCAGGTCGCTGATTGACAGCGTCGACAAATTCTCTCATCACCGCCTCGAATTGTCGGATATCGTCGGTGCTCGTTGTCTGCTGCAACTCGAATGTAAACCCCGATGATTGTCCAAGGCCCGGAATGGCGGGCGGTGAGATGACCAGGATGCGTGCTTCCTTGATGTCAGCAGTTCTTTTCTGAATCTCAGCAATGATCTGTGGAACACCTTCCGTTTTTAAGTCACGGTCATCCCAGTGTTTGAGGTTTACAAACACAGTTCCTGCATTTGATTTATTTGAGAACGTGAGGATATTTAGACCAGCAAGTCCGCCCGCCGTTAATACTGCCGGTATTTCCCGTATCCTGCGCTGTAGTTCGATAAGCAATTCGATACTGCGCGTAGTTGATGCGCCTTCCGGTAATTCATAGGTTACCAATACGCGCTTTTCATCTTCAGTGGGAATAAAACCTGTTGGCTTATTTTGGAACAGGAAGAACAATCCGATGAACAGACAAACCATCATGATCAATACATAGGGAGTCTTCCTGATCCAGAGATTTACTCCACGGGTGTAAGAGTTTGTGACCCTGTCAAACCATTTGTTGAAGCGGTGAAAAAACCTGTCAATAAAGTTCTTGCCTTTTGTATCGTCTGTGGGGCGCAACAGCATCATGCTTAAAGCCGGCGTCAGGGATAGCGCCACAAAAGCAGATATCATCACAGACACTGCAATGGTGATTGCAAATTGCTGATATAGCTTACCTACGATGCCTGGAACAAATCCGACCGGGATAAACACCGCCGCCAAAATCAGCGCAATTGCTATCACTGGAGCGGATATCTCCTTCATCGCTTTGATGGTGGCATCCTTCGGCGAAAGTTTTTCATGATCCATGTTGTGCTGAATAGCTTCAACCACAACAATCGCGTCGTCAACAACAATCCCGATAGAAAGCACGAAGGCAAATAGCGTAAGGGTATTAATGGTAAACCCGAATGGAATGAAAAAGATAAAGGTTCCGATCAATGATACAGGAATGGCAAGCACGGGAATAAGGGTTGCGCGCCAGTTCTGTAAAAAGAGAAAGACCACCAGCACTACCAGCGCTAATGCTTCCAGCAGCGTATAGATAACTTCTTTGATTGACACCTGTACTACCGACGTCGTTTCAAGCGGAACAAGAATGTCAACGTCTTTAGGAAAGCCCTTTTTTAATTCTTCCAATGCCTTTAGTACGCCTTCGTTAGTGCTCAAGGTGTTGGCCCCGGGCGCCAGATAAAGCAACATGAAAGAACATTTTTTACCCATAACATACGGGTTGTTGCCATAGTTAAATTTTGCAAGCTCCACCCTGGCGATATCTTTAAGATAGACCATATTTCCCTGTGCAGGATTGGTGCGAACAATAATATCTTCAAAGTCTTCAACCTTATTTAATCTATTGTTACTAAGAACGTTGTATTCAAATGCCTGTGCTTTGGGTTGTGGATTACCCCCAACTGACCCTGCAGCTACCTGTATATTCTGCTCTTGTAAAGCAGCGTTTACCTCCGCAGGTGTGATTCCCAAACTCGCGAGCTTTTCCGGATTGAGCCAGATGCGCATCCCAAAATCGTCACCGACAGAAAAGATATCGCCCACGCCTTTTACGCGGAGCAGCGGATCCTTCAAATAGATATTTGCAAAATTCCCAAGAAAAGTGGCGTCGTGGGTTCCATTAGGAGAATACAACGCCAGGGCAAGAAAAATACTCGGATTACGCTTGCGTACAGTAAGTCCCAATCGTTTAACGATTTCAGGTAAGGCTGGTTCGGCAACGCTCACGCGGTTCTGAACGTCGAGCGTAGCAATGTTGATGTCTGTTCCAATATCGAACGTGACCGTGATGGACGAGATTCCACTACCTGTACTGTTGCTGGACATATACGCCATTCCAGGGGTACCGTTGATTTGCGCTTCTATCGCAGTGGTCGTTGTCTGTTCTACAGTTTGTGCATCCGCGCCAACGTAGTTGCCCTGTACTGAAACTGTAGGGGGTGTTATATCGGGATATTGCGAGATCGGCAACGTGCTCATCGCAATCAGGCCCACCAAAACAATTACGACCGAAATGACGATGGCCGTAACAGGTCGTTTAATAAAAACATCTGCAATCATAAATATTTATTAAGCGCTGAAAGGAATTAATTTTTGTTGGCCGTTGGTGCTGTCACTGCAATGGCAGAACCTTCACGAAGGTTTTGTACACCTTCTGTGACAATGGTCTCTCCGCCCTTCAGGCCATCGCGAATGATAACTGAGCGACCGACTTGCTTACCGAGCTTAACTTTTCGCTGCGATACTTTCGAACTGTCTGCAACGTACACGAAGAACTCGCCCAGTTGTTCTGTAATTGCTTTATAAGGTACAGTCACACTTTCCGCGGTTGTGGTGAGCACTCTTAACGTGCCGCTCATGCCAGGCCGCAGCGCGTGATCTTTGTTTGGAAAAGTAAGTCGCATTCTTATCGTGCCGGTTTGGGGATCTACCGCACGGTCGATTATGCTGATGTGGCCATTATGCGGATATACATCAGCACTAAATGCCAGGCGAAAGGTGGAATCATTTGCGGCCTTGTTACGAGAAAGCTGTGTGAACTTAAGGATTGCTGATTGATCGACAGTGATATCAGCGGCAATGGGATCATCAGACGAAATGGTATTCAGCAGCGTAGTGCCAGGTGAGACCGAAGCTCCCAGCCTTACGGCCGAGATGCCGATGGTTCCGTCGAATGGTGCAACAATGGTACTGTAGCGGACACTTGTTTGAACGCCTGACACACTTGCTTTGGCAGCGTCAACCTG
This sequence comes from Chryseolinea sp., assembly GCA_037720155.1. Classification (GTDB taxonomy): domain Bacteria; phylum Bacteroidota; class Bacteroidia; order Cytophagales; family Cyclobacteriaceae; genus Chryseolinea. The sequence goes on from JBBJMI010000006.1 coordinate 166,981, forward strand.
TTTCTTGGCTGCTTCATAAGTTGCTTCTGCATAGTCAACCTGTTGTTTGGCTATTGCATCCCGCTTGCTCAACTCGCGATAACGCTCAACATCTTTTGTTGCCTTTATTAAATTCGTTTCCTGGACACTAAGATTGGCAACCGCCTGCTGATAGTTGCCCTGCGCCACCTGAGGATCTATTGAATACAACTTCTGACCTTTTTTTACTTCGTCGCCCTCTTTGAAATGAATCGCGGTTATATAACCACTGACCTGCGGACGCAATTCCACTTCATTCAGTGCCCGAATGATTACGGGATACTCTTCATAAAAGGAGGCATCTCCAGTTTTTACTTTCTCGACCACAACGGGGACTGGTGGAGGCGTCTGTGGTGCCTGCTGCTGTTTGCCGCATGCGAAAAGGACAGCAACGGATACTATAATTGAAAGGCGTTGTATTTTATTCAGTAACATTTGGTATTGAAATTCGATTAATAATTTATTTGACCCAGTGCACGCTGAACGTCCATTTTACTGGCGAGCACAGCATACAGGGCATTGAAATAATTGATCCTTGTCGTGCGCAACTCCGTTTCAGCGATCGTAACATCGAGATAGGCGCGTATACCATTAGAATATTGCAGCTGGATCACATCATAAACCTCTTTCGCCAACGCCACGTTTTCGCGCTGCGCCACATAAATCGCAAGGTTGCTCTTATAAGAAGAGAGTGCACGCGTATATTCTGTATTCAAAGCATTTCCCAGGTTGTCGAGTCCCCAATCAATTCTTCTGCTTCCCCACTTTTGCTCCTGAATTTTAGCGGTCCTTTTGCCACCTTGAAAGATTGGAAAGGCTAAAGTAGCACCGACATAGGAAAATGGGTATTTCGTATCATACAACTCTCCAAATGCATCGTTTTGGAAATTGAGAATATAAGCGCCGAACGCATTCAGAGACGGTAGAAATGCCCAGGTGCTATATTTAACATTCGCTTCCTGCAACTCTTTTTGCGTAAAAAGAATTCGATATTCGATATGGTTCGTAAAATTAATTTGTTGTAAAGTATCTAATCCAACTTCGTTTTCCATTTGCAAGGTGTCGTACACAACATCAAACTCTTTCTCCATCGGGTAGCCCATCAGCGATTTCAGATACTCCTTCTTGTACCTGAGAAGCTCAATGTTACTCTTCAATGATGCTTGCGTGTTCGTGAGTAAGATGGTCGCGCGCTTGTAATCGGTCTTATCAGCAACCCCGGCATCGTAACGGCTCCGCGCATCCATGAGACTTCGTTGCAGCCTTACAATTGACTCTTCACTCACCTTGATTTGCTGCCGGGTAGCCAATACGTCATAGAAAGCCTTTGTAACATTCACAACAACATCGATTTTGGTTCTGCCGGTATTCTGACTAGCCAGAATTCGCACTTTAGACGCAGTGCTGCTGGCTAGTAAGGCATCACGATTAAAAAGGTTTTGTGTTGCGGTAAACTGTGCTGAAGATGTATTTTCTACCCCAAATCGAACGACATTTCCCCCGATGATGCTGGATTGCAAATCGATAAATCGCTGATAATTATAATTGAAATTAATCTGCGGATACCAGTCAGCGATCTTACCCTTTATGATCCGGTCTGCGATCCTCTCGTCAACTTCAGCCTGCTTAACCAATGGCTGGTGAGCAATGGCATAAGCCACCACATTGTCGAGGGTAGGTGTTTGAAGTACGGTGTCTGATGCTCCTTCCTGCGCTTGCCCGATGATGGGTGACATCCACGCAGATATAAGAACGGAAAGGATTGTATGATACTTAATTATATTGATACGCATAATAAAATTTCTAAGCGCGGCGTTTTTGTAACTCCTCCTTGGCGGGAAATTCAGGCATCTCTTCGTTGAATACAGTTCTGTATATAACTCGTTTCCTTTCAACAAGAAATTTGCGATATGCAGCGTCTGTCATCCCATGAATAGTTTGCAGTACGCCCTTGGCGAGCAACGGGTAATTGCAGAGCGCAGATAAGTTTATCATAAAGTGCTCTGCTGTTATAGGCGCTAACCTTCCTGCAGCTATCTCCTCTTGCAATTGCTCCCGGATGAGATCACTTGACTTAAGCTTATCGCGGGAACATATCAATTTCAATTTTTCCGGATGGCGGGCTGTTTCACTAATAATGAAATTTTCCAGGTAGGGATACGTCAAACCGTGATCCACTATGGTATGGATATACATGGCCATCTTGTCCCTAAAATTTCCTGTGGACAAAAGGATGCTTCGGATTTTTTCTTTCTTTTCAAGGATCGTTTCATCCAGAATGGTATCGAGCATTTGCTCGCGCGAACGGAAGTAGTAATGTATCAGTGCGCGATTTATTCCTGCCTCGTCGGCAATCTCTTGCGTAGTGGCGTTGAGAAAACCGTTTTTAAAAAACAGGTTTTTTGCCTTTTCCTTGATGAGTTTTTCCGTCTGCGCCTCTTCAGCTCCCATTTATCAATTTTGTTTAACAATTTTGTTAAACGCAAAGGAACGGATATCGGACGTCTATTTCCTAATTAATTAAGGATGTTTGGTTGAGTTGTTCAATAAAGAAGTCTGGCAACGTTTGAAAATTGTATAAGTGGCAGGTTCTCAAAGATGCCAGGAAGCTCAAGTGGTATGCGTAAGCTCAAATCTCACATTTTCTCCGACTTGATAGTTACCATGTGCACTCTTTGCAGTGACGGTCTGACCATTGGATGATACTTCAACAACATAGTGGTCTCCCAGAAACAAAATTCTCCTCACAATGCCCTCTCCTTTTCCGCCAGGTTGCAGCGTGATGTTCTCGGGCCGCGCGTACCATTTTATTCTCGCCGCGGGAACGTCTCGTATTTCAAGTTGCCACGGAGAAGCCGGACGTACAACTGTATATCGTCCAAGCAGACCAGCGACATATGCAGTTTTGGGGCTATTGTATATTTTCTCAGGCGCTCCTTGCTGAACAAGCTTGCCGCGCTTTAGTATCATTATTGTGTCCGCCCACGATAAAAGATCTTCCGGATCATGCGATATTATCATACAGGTAATTCCCAGTCGCGTGCCGATGTTATCAATTACAGACTTCAACAGGGTCTTGTGTACGCGATCCAGGTTGGAATACGGCTCATCAAGCAATAGCAATGTCGGTGAGGTCGTAAGCAATTGCGCGATGGCAATTCTTTGACGTTCACCGCCTGACAACTCGTTCGCGCGCCGCTTCAAAAGATGCGAGATTTTACAAACCTTATAAAGCCTTGTCGATTCTGCTACAGGCCTTTCATTCGCATATTCCAGGATCTGTTCTACTCGAAGTGATTTGGATAATGCAAAATCCTGTGAGAGGTATGCGATTCCCGGCGTTCCTGGGATTAATGCATCGCGGTTGCTAACCACAGAATTTTCAAAGACAACCTCTCCTCTGTCCGGGTGAAGTAGTCCAGCGATAATTTTAAAAACAGTGCTCTTTCCTGAACCGGTCTCCCCAGCGAGAGCGATCTTCTGATGCCTCCGCAGCGAAAAGGAAATATTGTCAACTATTGATCCATTCGCTCCCTCCTTGAAGATTTTAGAGACTTGGAGAAGCTTCATCTTGGTGTACTTTTTTTCTTATTTTCCCAGGTGTCCATTTTGATTTTCTCAATTAGCAGGGAATTTTTGAACTCATGTATAAGTCTTTCCATTTCCTCCTCCCGTTCCAGCAGCGCTGCATACTCTGCGTCGTGAGCAGAAATAACCGGCGTTATTTTTTCCAACTGCCCGGTCATGGCAAGCAGTGCCTCGCGCAATGCCATTTTTTCTTCCTCTGAGGAAGTCTCGTCGAGTTTTTGTTGAAATGATTTTAAAGTTTCATTGATGTAAGCGATGAGATCCCACGGATTATTTGGCGCCTTCCACGTGAACTGAATATTACACTTACGGCACTTATACCGATTACTTCTCCAACCTTTGTCATTTTTTTCAATGCCCACCAGCTTGATCATATCTTTTGTGCGGCATTTCGGGCAGCTGACATCGTCCTTAACAATACTGAGCAAATGTTTTCGTTGCTCGAGGATTGCAGTTCTCACATTTGCATGCGAATTAATCTGCTCAATAAATCGCTCTACCGTTTGTTCAATTTTAAGATGCTCTTCGCCCAATTTCCCCGCGGCAATAAGCTTTTTACTTTGCCGTTTGAAATATGTGATGACATTAACCAGTTCGCGTTCGTTTGCTTTAAAATTTTTATTCATTATACAAAAGTATAAAATAGCTACAAGCTTTGAGCTCCGAGTACAATGTCCTATTCCTTCGCGCTGACAATCTTATAAACCTTCCCGTCAGGTTTCGTAAACAGGTATACCTCACCTTCGTGGTCCCGGCCAAGCCGTAAATCCACGCGCGAATTACCGCAAAGTTTTTCCATACTTACTTCATTGCCGTCGACTGAAATTCTCCAATGCTTCAGTGGGGCATGGTGACCCTGCCTGAGATCATTGGTAATTGCGTAAAACAAACGACCGTTGACAATGTCGGCAAACAGAAATTTACCCTTGAGAGCCGGAATATTTTTGCCGGTATATTCATATCCACTCGAGATGGCTTTACCTTCATCGTGGTCATAAGCAATCACTGGATAAGTCATATGGAAGATAGAGTCGTCTGCGGGCAAAGCATACACCCGAGTCATGTTTCCATATTCAAGGTGGAGGAAATTTCCTTCGCGAATAGGCCATCCGTAGTCATTTCCACTTTGTATGATACTAAAGGATTCAATGTTCGAATGGCCTATGTTCGAGGCCAGCATTGTGCCGGATCGAAGCCATGTCAGTCGGTGTGGATTGCGAAATCCGTAGGCATAAATCTCACTTTTTGATGGCTGGCCGTCTACAGCAAACGGGTTGGTTTGCGGTATCCCATACTGACCGTTTTTACTATTTTTCCCGGCGGGATCGATTCTGATAATGGTGCCCCAAAGATCCTTTTGATTGTGTACAAGAAACGGAAATTTTTTTTCAACGGAACCACCGTCACCGATCCCAATATAAAGAAGTCTATAGTCTGCGGATCCCGGTGTAGCCGTTGGGTTAAACGACGCCTCCTGCATTCCGTGTATTCCGCTCAACATGTTGATCCGCAGCAACTCACGCCCTTTCCCTTCAAATGGGAAATTGCCAGGTGCATTTATCTTCCATTCAGTGACCACCCATTGTAAAGTGACCGGAATAGAATCGTTGTAGAAAAAATCTGCCTTTTTTCGATTGGGTGGCTCCGTGTGGGTTGTGTACAGCAAACCATTTTGGGTAAATTCAGGATGAAATGCAAAGCTTCCAAAGCCCGTCGCCAACCCAGGCTTGTGTATGAATGCTGGCCTTGCAATCGCCATATCGAAATAGGTTTCCGCCCTACCGTTGTCTACACGATAGATTTTTCCGCGCAAGTCCAATAAGAGTAAGTGACCGGTTGTTGGATGCGACTCAAGTTTAACCAAACGTGTTCTTGGACTCTCCTCACTTGAAAATGGGATCTGCGTGACAAGTTTTAATTCGGCAATCAAAGATGACTCAGGTATACGCTCCGGAATCGGGTTTTTCAAAGCCAGTGAATCAAACGCTTCGATCTCTTTTACAACTCCCTCTTTGGTATTCAGGTAGGCAACGATTGCCATCAGGTCGTCCTGGCTATAATGTTTAAACGAAGGCATGGTAGACTTGAATCTCGCGTAAAGTTTGCTGGCGCGCACGTCGCCGGATTTAATTACCGACTGCGGATCTGCAATGAACTTCATTACCCAATCTGCTGGTACCTTTTTGGTAATTCCTCCTAATGACGGCCCGATGGCATCTGCATCAAAGGCGTGACATGCGCTGCAGTCCTTAGTAAATAGCAGTTTGCCCGATGCAACAGTCAAGGAATCAATGGATATTTTTACATCCCTCGAACGGTTATTCGAGCACCCACTTAACCATATGAGAATAATACAGGAAGCCAGGCTGATAACTTTTGTCATTGTATTCAATTGATGCGGTCAAATCTAAGATACTAAATGTGAATCCATAATTCATATTTGCCGTTATCTTTGCCGTTCACAATACGCGAAGATGATTTCAGTAGATGCAGTTTCGGTTGAATTCAACGGTTCACCCCTCTTTAGTAACATTACGTTTAACATTAATGAAAATGATCGTATAGCCCTGATGGGAAAAAATGGGGCTGGCAAGTCAACCCTTCTAAAGATTATTGCCGCCCAAAGCAAACCGACTCGAGGCAAAGTATCTGCGCCGGGTGATGCGGTCATTGCATATCTGCCGCAGCATCTCCTCACCGAGGATACTGCGACGGTGTTCGAAGAAGCTTCAAAGGCATTTGGAAAAATCCTGGATATGAAGAAGCAAATTGATTCGTTGAATCTTCAGCTTGAAACCCGGACCGACTACGAGTCAGATGAATACAGCAAGATCATTGAGCAGGTCTCCGAACTCAGCGAAAAATATTATTCAATCGAAGAGATCAATTTTGACGCTGAAGTGGAAAAGACGCTTATCGGCCTGGGATTCGTTCGTTCCGATTTTGGCCGGCCAACGCGGGAATTCAGCGGAGGTTGGCGGATGCGTATCGAACTCGCAAAAATATTGTTACAGAAGCCAGATTTGATTCTCCTCGATGAGCCAACGAATCACATGGATATTGACTCGATTCAGTGGTTGGAAGAGTTTCTTATTAACAATGCAAAGGCTGTCATCGTGATCAGTCACGATAAGGCTTTCGTTGACAATCTGACCAACCGCACAATTGAAGTAACGATGGGTCGGATATATGACTATAAGACCAACTATACGCATTATTTACAGTTGCGTCGAGAGCGCCGGGAACAACAACAAAAGCAATTTGATGATCAGAAAAAACAAATCGCCGACATTCAGGAGTTCATCGACAGGTTCAAGGGAACTTACTCGAAAACCCTTCAGGTGCAGTCGCGTGTCAAAATGCTGGAGAAAATAGAAATAATAGAAGTAGATGAAGTAGATTCTTCCGCGCTAAACCTCAAGTTTCCGCCTGCACCCAGGTCCGGAAATTATCCTGTAATCATCGAGGGAATGACAAAGAAGTATGGTGACCACGTTGTATTCCAAAACGCTTCAATGACGATCGCGCGCGGTGACAAGGTGGCCTTCGTTGGAAAAAATGGCGAGGGTAAATCAACGCTTGTTAAAGCCATGATGGGTGAGATCGACTTTGATGGTAAGCTCCAGGTCGGTCACAATTCAATGGTTGGTTACTTCGCGCAAAATCAGGCCGCCCTGCTCGATGAAGGGAACACGGTTTTCGAGACAATCGACCAGATCGCGCAGGGTGACATCCGCACGCGGATTAAAGATCTGCTGGGCGCCTTCATGTTCAGCGGTGAAGCAATTGACAAGAAGGTAAAGTTGCTTTCCGGAGGAGAAAAAACCAGACTTGCAATGTTGAAATTGTTATTAGAGCCAGTTAATCTTTTGATATTGGATGAACCTACTAACCATTTGGATATCAAAACGAAAGATATTTTAAAAGACGCGTTACGGGCCTTTGATGGCACGTTGATCCTCGTATCGCACGACCGTGACTTCCTTGATGGGCTCGCTACAAAAGTTTTTGAATTTGGTGGTAAAAGGATTCGTGAACATTTCGAAGATATCAACGGATTTCTACGGAATAAAAAGATCGAAAATTTGAAAGAGATCGAACGAACTGGTAAATAGTACAGGAGATTTTTTCCGCACGTAGGTACATAACACTATTGCTTCTTATGAATTACATTAAAGTGGGAATACTTAAATCCACCTTGTTGATATTATTTGTTGCCGCACTTTCCGTGTGCTGCAAGGAATCTTCAACGCCGAAGGTACTGGTGTTCTCCAAAACGAACGGTTGGAAACACACGTCCATTCCATATGGCGTGGCCGCTATCTATAAACTCGGTAGCGAGAATAATTTCCTTGTAGACACCACGAAGGATGCCTCATTCTTCGACGATGATAACCTGAAGCAGTACCATGCGGTAATCTTTAACAACACCACGCGAAACGTCCTCAATGCGGAGCAACAGGCTTCCTTTGAGCGCTACATACAAGCAGGAGGCGGATTTGTCGGTATTCATGCTGCCGCTGACACCGAATACGAGTGGTCATGGTATGATAAACTGGTGGGTGCACATTTTAGTAGTCACCCGCGTAGTCCAAATGTCCGTGAAGCGACCGTGCATGTCACGGATACGACACACCAGTCCACGCGAGGGCTACCAGCCGAATGGAAACGAACGGATGAATGGTACAACTACCGTTCCTTCTATCCGGATATTAAGGTGCTGGCCTATCTCGACGAGAACACCTACGAGGGTGGTACAAATGGTGCCGACCATCCAATATCCTGGTATCACGAGTTCGACGGAGGAAGGGCGTTTTACACTGGTGGCGGGCATACCGACTCCAGTTTTATGGATTCCCTTTTTTTGAGGCACCTGCTTGGTGGAATACGTTATGCAATGGGCCACGGAGCACTTGACTATCGAAAATCTTATGCGAAGGCAGTGCCCGAAGAAAACCGGTTTGTTAAGTCGACGCTTATAAACGACCTTAATACACCTATGGAATTAGCGGTTAGTGATGACGGACGCATCTTCTACACCGAATTGCGCACGGCGAATCTTGGAATGTTTGACGTGCCAACGGGCAGGTACACGCTGGTCCACCAGTTCAAGGTGGCAACTGAAGGCGGAGCAGGCTTAATTGGCGTTGCACTAGATCCAAAGTTCAGATCGAATAATTACATCTATGTCTACTACTCCCCTCCGACCGACAAGGAGCCGATTCTATTTAATCTTTCCCGATTCATTTTGTTGCCGAACAATAAGCTGGATACACTATCTGAAGAAGTTTTATTGCAGGTTCCCGTTCAAAAGAACAGTGGCGCACATCATGGTGGATCGATGGCCTGGGACAAAGAGGGAAATCTTTTCCTATCGACGGGCGATAGCTCGAGTCCTTTTCCCGCCAACGGATATGCACCATTAGACGAGCGACCAGGTGAAGAATTTTTTAGTCTGGATGCGCAGCGCGGCGCATCGAATACAAATGATTTGAAGGGTAAGATATTGAGAATTCATCCGGAGCCCGAAGGGACGTACACAATACCTGAAGGAAACTTGTTCCCGCAAGGGGCTGATAAGTGCCGGCCCGAGATCTACGCAATGGGCTGCCGTAACCCATACCGGATAGCTGTTAACCCGAAAACCTCCGTACTATATTGGGGTGAGATAGGACCGGATGCTGGCCGGGACAGTGTGCAAGGTCCCCGCGGTTATGATGAATTCAATCAGGCAAAGAAGCCGGGCAACTATGGTTGGCCATACTTTGTGGGAAATAACCAGGCTTATGCCAAGTGGGACTTTGCAACAAATACAGCCGGTCCAAAATTTGATCCCGCAAAGCCTGTCAATAATTCACCTAACAATACGGGAAGAAAAGAACTGCCTGCGGCGCAGCCACCCATGATCTGGTACCCATATGCACCTTCGCCTGAATTTCCAGAACTTGGTCAAGGCGGCAGAAGTGCAATGGCGGGTGAATTTTTTACGCATAGCCCATCCGTGTCTGCCAATGGCTTTCCCAAATATTACGATGGAAGCTTGTTTGTATTTGATTGGATGCGCAACTGGGTTCTTTCCGTTCGCTTTGATAAGGATGAGAATTATTTGCGCACGGAGCCGTTCATGTCGGCAAACGGCGATTTCCGACGACCCATTGACCTTGCCTTTGGCGCTGACGGTGTGATGTATATGTTGGAGTACGGGTCAGTTTATGGCGCCGACAATGAAGATTCAAGATTAGTACAGATATCCTATAACAGTGGTAACAGGCCTCCCGTTGCACAGGCGAGCGTCAGGGATTCGCTATTCGCTGCCGCAGTTAATAAAAAAGCATTTTTAACATCAGAGAGCCGCTTACCAGCTGATCAGAAAGAGATTGCTGGAAAGGCGCCTTTGCGTGTGAAGTTCAGTAGCAGCGGTACTAACGACCCCGATGACAATGACGAGACGTCGTTTGAATGGTTCTTTGATGGAAAAACTAAGGGCTCTGATGAACCCAACCCAACGCACACCTATACGCAGCCCGGTATGTACCAGGCGCTATTAAAAGTGAAGGACCGTGCAGGCCTGGTTGCAACAGATACAATAGTGGTAAAGGTTGGCAATGAAATGCCTGACGTGAGTATAACTACAACGCACAACAAGTCTTTTTTCTGGGAAAACGACATCATCAATTACGCCGTTACTATTCAGGACAATGAGGATGGGGCGGTATCGACGTCAAAGGCAAAGATCTCTTTTCAATACAACCCAGAGCCCGTTGCCATGATGGTTGGAGTTACGCTGATTGCCAATAGTGATTGCAAGGCCTGCCACACAACGGATAAGCTATCAGTTGGTCCTTCGTACACACAAATTTCCCAACGGTACAAGGGTGACCCAGCCGCAGTTTCGAAGCTGACAGAAAAAGTCATTGCAGGAGGAGGCGGCAACTGGGGCAAAGAACATGTGATGAGCGCTCACCCGCAGCTTTCACGGCAAGAGGTTGCCGAAATGGTGAAATATATTTTGTCTTTGGCTGGAGCGAAGGTGGAGCGGACTTCAATCAGCAGCCGGGGCGCACTTCCTTTGCGTGATCATAAACCTGAGGAGAGCCGTGGCAATTACACATTAACGGCATCCTATACTGACGCTGGAGCGAATGGAGTTCCACCGCTTACAAAGACAACCGTCATGTCCCTTCAGCCTGCGAAAGTAAGGGCAGTATACACCGATGCACAGATTGGATTCGCACGCTTTGGAAACAACCTGAGCGGCGGTGATCACAAGTCCTTTTTGTTGCTTAAGGCAAAAGACTTAACTGGCATTACACAGTTCATTTATGAGTATGCGTCAAAGGATAAGGATGGGGAGATTGAGCTTCGTTTGGATTCTCAGGCCGGACCAGTGATATCCAGAACATCTTACAACAGTACGGGAGCCTGGGATTCAATTGGCTTTGTTACCGGAAAACTTTTAGTACCTGTCAAACATACCCATGACCTCTATTTCGTCGTTGTTAAACGCGAAAAGCCTAATGAAGATATCATTAACCTTAAATCAATAGAATTTCGTCGCTGAGATATTCGTAGAAACTTCTACCAGTATTGCCCTTTAGCTGGCCTTTTGCATTTCGATGTAACGGTCAACCTCAGGCGCGGAAAATCCAAGCTTCTCTCCCACTATGCGAATGAGCTCTTTTTCCGCAGGCGCAAACGTCCCGTCCACCCAGGCAAGCTGGATCATGTCTTCGAGTTGCTTCTCTCTGTCCTCCGTGTTCTGAGGGATAAGGTATATGTACTCATTTGCCTTCGAAAGCATAATGTTGAGGCGCTCCAGCGGGATTTCATGGGCATAGGCAATTTTTGATAACGCGATGCGCTCCACTTCCTGGATATCTCCATCGGCTGCGGAAAGAGAAATCAGATTTCTGAAGTGTTCAAGTTTCGTGATATCTAACATGTAAATTAATTGAATATGAATCGATAACGGATGCAAAATTGCCGGTTGAATATACGAACATTTCAAATTGTGCCTGTAGGATGATTATCTGTGCTGAAGTTGTCCTATGGTTTCTTCAATAAACATGGAAACTTGTTTGACAACGTCAGCTGACCGAAGATTGTGACCAAGACCTCGGGTTATTACGAGTGTCGATTTTTTCCAGGCGGCATTGATGTTTTTTGAGTGCTCGACATTTGTGTCAGTGTCCTGTTCGTCATGTATGAGCAAGCCTGGAATACTTAATTTTGAAGCAAATAGTTTTGCTGAAAAGTCGGCGGGAGTTTTTTTAAACACTTCCTGAAACCTGCGCAGAACCAGCTTTACCGTGCGTTCTGACAATGACAACAAGCTGACAAAATGATGAACAAATTCGGTGGCTTCACCCGGGCTTGCCAGGCCGACGAATGCGCGGGGCGTAACATGTGGATACTGGTCAAAAGCATAAAGTGCGGCAAAGCATCCCATGGAATGGCCGATCATTGCATCAATGGCACCCTCTTTTTGCACGAATGTTTCAATCGCATCACCGAAAGTCGGAACGCTAAGAAATTTGCCGCCAGATAAGCCATGGCCCGGAGCATCCATCGAGAAAATAGTATAAACATTTTGATCAAATGCTTCAATATACTTTCGCCAGCGATATGTGTGACTCTGCCACCCATGAAGGAATAGTATTTTCCGATCTCCTGTGCCCCATTTATAAGTTTCAACTGTCACATTGTTAAATACAAATGACGAGCGAGAAGCAGTTTTTAGAAACGCAAGGTGTTTCTCATTCACTGGCACACGCATCGGCCTGCAAAACAACTTCAGGCCTTTCTCTGCGGCTTTGCGCGGGTTGATTATGGACATTAAGTTCAGCCATACCCCCAACGCTTTGATTACTATTTTCTTTGTCTGCACCTGATTAGCAATTAAAATTATACGCTGCGAAAATTGTCAAGCTTTCGGTTACCTCTCATCTCATATTTCATAAGAGAGAATGAACTTCTCGAGATACACTACGATTCGTTGTATATCGTTGTCGGTTCCATTAAGCTTACTCATCATGATCGCACCTTCAAGTGATGCGATGATAAGGGTAGCTATCTCTTCCTTATCAATTGTGGGACTGAGCTGTTTATACTTTACTCCGTTTGTTAGCATTCGGATAATTGACTCACGCATTTCCCGAAGGATTGTGGCCGCAGCCTTGCGCAGTGCCGGATTTGCATCGTCAGCTTCAATCGCCGCGTTAAGCAATGGGCATCCACCCTGGAGTGGTGGAGCTGAAATGTAGGATTCAAAAAAATGAAAAAGGGCACGAAGTTTATTTCCGGCCGTGTTTTCGGCTTTAATCCGGGCGCCTAATTTATCAAACATAATAGAGGACAAATGCACCAACGTGGCTATTTCAAGGTCATCCTTATTGTCAAAATGACGATAGATCGCACCCTTTGTAAAGCCTGTCGCATCGGTAATATTACTGATCGATGTTGCTTTGTACCCTTGTGTGTTGAAGAGAACTCCGGACTTGCGTAAAATAGTCTCTTTCGTTACTTCAGGATTTCGCATGCGCTAAGATACCGAATGGTACCTTAATATTCACAAATATTTTAAACTGGATTCTCACCTTGTTCGTTAGCCGCCCTTCGACACGTTAGGAACATCGCGCGCGCATCCTTAAGTAAAGACATTGAAATGACTACATTTAAACGATGCGCGATCACTACGCAATAACTTCGGAATCGATCAAAGAGCCACCTTCTGCATTTGCAGATAAGTTGAAATTCCTTGGGCCCGGCTTTATTCTATCGGCATCTATTGTTGGATCAGGAGAGCTAATCGCAACCACTACCCTTGGCGCCAAAGCTGGCTTCACAGCGTTATGGATCATCATCCTCAGTTGTCTGGCGAAAGTTGCTGTTCAGCTTGAGTTTGGAAAACATACCATTACTTCCGGGGAAACGGCAATGCAGGCATTTAACAAGTTGCCGGGCATACGAATGGGTCGTGGCAACTGGACCGTATGGTTAGTATTTGCCTTGATCCTCCTGAAAATCGTGCAGCTGGGTGGAATGATCGGAAGTGCCGGGATTGTCGTGCATATGCTGGTCCCAACGGTTTCTGTACCGGTTGCCGTGTTGATGATGGCCTTACTTCTGTCTGTTTTAATTTACAAGGGGTATTATAGTCTCGTCGAAAAATCTTCGTTGATCATGACATTGCTGTTCACGCTCATGACGCTTGCCGCTGTTGGATTTCTTTCATTCACAAAATATGCCATTACGTGGACAGAGATCGCAAGCGGGTTTACTTTTGAGCTTTCGGCAAGCATCGTTGGCGTCGCCATTGGAGCATTCGGCATCACGGGCGTGGCGAGCGATGAAATCATTGCCTACAACTATTGGTGTCTTGAGAAAGGTTACGCCGCTTACGCCGGTCCTAAAGATGATTCGGAGGCATGGCGAAGGCGCGCAACGGGGTGGATAAACGTCATGTACCTTGACGCAGGTGTTGCCATGCTGATATACACCACTGTCACTGCTGCGTTCTATCTTTTAGGAGCAGCGATTCTTAACAACCAGGGTTTGGTTCCAGAGGGGAACGACCTGATAGAAACAGTTGCTACCATATACACTACATCTTTGGGACCTGGAATAAGATCGGTGTATCTGGTAGGAGCATTCTTTGTATTATTTTCAAGTCTGTTTGCTTCGCTCGCGGCCTGGTCGAGAATGTATGCTGATATATTTGGCCAGTTAGGCTGGATCAACTTTTACGACGCAAGGCAACGGCGCAGGGTTATTGCTGTCCTCGCGTGGACTTGCCCCGCGATCTGGGCCATCGTTTACCTTCTCATGAGCCTTCCCGTCGTTATGATATTGTTTGGCGGTGTTGTCGGATCCGTCTTGTTATTAATCGTGGTCTTTGCAGCAATCCATTTCAGATACAAGCAATTCCAACTTCAAAAGCCCGGATGGTTATATAATATTGCGTTCTGGGTCAGCATACTTTCGATCTGCTTTGTCGGAGTGTATGGCATTCTGGTTATTCTGTAGTCGTGGACAACCAAAGGTACTCTTGCCGTTAAGCACAGAATCATCAAATTGACTAAATTGTCCCTTGTGAAGTCGGACAAGTCACTAAATCATAAATGATCATGGTCAATCGCAGAAAATTTCTTGCGCGCACTGCTGCAGGACTCGCAACTCTCGGGGCCATCAACAGTTCGTTCGCCAACATTATAATACGGCAAAAGAAAACTAATCTAGGTGTCGCATTGGTTGGGCTTGGCTATTATAGCACCGACCTGCTGGCTCCTGCCCTTCAGCTGACGAAGAACTGCCATCTTGCAGGCATTGTGTCAGGTACGCCATCGAAAGTCGAGGCGTGGAAAAAGCAGTATAACATTGCAGATAAAAATATTTACAACTATGACAACTTTGACAGCGTTGCTAACAACCCGGACATTGACGTAATCTATGTTGTCCTCCCTCCTTCTATGCATGCCGAATACACGATACGTGCGGCGAAAGCCGGTAAACATGTCTGGTGCGAAAAACCGATGGCACCGTCCGTTTCGGATTGTAAAAACATGATTGATGCCTGCAATAAAAACAAAGTCAAATTGAGTATAGGCTATCGCCTGCACCACGAACCAAACACTAAAAAGATCATCCAATTCCGCAAGGATAAGACATACGGAAAAGTTCTTAGTGCGACAGCTGAAGCAGGTTATTTCGATCCGCGGACCGACCATTGGAAGCAAAAAAAGAATATGGGTGGAGGTGTTATGGGTGATATGGGCGTGTATCCGTTAAACGCTGTCCGCTATAGTACCGGCCTGGAGCCTATCGCGGTGATGGCGACGGCATCCACCACAAGACCTGAGATCTATACCGAGGTCGAAGAGATCATGCACTTTGAATTGGATTTTCCTGGTGGGGTGAAGGCAGTGTGTGACGCGAGCTATGGAAAGGGTATGAATGCTTTGGAGGTGAAATGTGAAAAAGGATGGTACAAGCTTGCGCCATTTCAAGCCTACAATGGTGTCAATGGGATCACAAGTGACGGAAAAAAATTAGATGCTACCATACCCAATCAGCAAGCTCGGCAAATGGATGACGACGCGACGTCTATTATAAACAATACCCCTGTGATGGTTCCCGGCGAAGAGGGCTTGCGCGACACGATTGTAGTAGAGGCTATTTATAGATCCGTCGCATCCAAGGGAAAAGTAAAGGTTTGATCCGTTCCACCTTCCAAAATCATTTCAATTCTGAGGGAGATCATTCACTTGCGAAGGTGTTCTGCTCAAAGAACAATTATCTATCGTTAATTTTATTCATGCGTCAAATTAATAAAAATGGTCTGCTGCAGCACGGTAAAGCCGCGCTGACGATATTCACAATCTTCGTTAGTCTTTTATTGTCCTGCTCAAAAGAGAAGTCTTCCGGCAATGATTGGCGCGAATATCTTGGTGGTCCGGACAGGAACCATTTCAGTGAGCTTTCACAAATCGATTCTTCAAATGTTAAAGACCTCACATTAGCGTGGGAATATCATACGGGCGACAGTGGGCAGGTGCAGTGTAACCCCCTTATTATAAACGGCATCCTGTACGGTATCACGGCCACTGTACAGCCATTTGCATTGGATGCTGCTACCGGAAAGGAAATTTGGAGGGTGCGGGATACTGCAAGCGCTACATGGTACGGGACGACCCGGGGCGTTAGTTATTGGGAAGACGGCGACGACAAACGCATCATGTATACCAAAGAGTCATGGCTTTATGCAGTTGATGCGCTAACGGGAAAGTCAATAACAACATTTGGAGAAAACGGCAGAGTAAGTCTTGGCACAGGGCTTGGCCCCCTTGCCAAAAATCGATTTGTCATATCCAATACACCGGGCGCTGTATTCGCTGATCTGATCATCATGCCGCTGCGTATATCCGAAGGGTTAGATGCGCTACCGGGGTACATTCAGGCTTTTAATGTTCGAACTGGAAAGCTAGCGTGGGTCTTTAAGACAATTCCACAGCCCGGTGAATACGGCTACGAAACATGGCCGCCGCAGGCGCATCAGGACTCAACCATCGGTGCCGCAAATAATTGGGCCGGCATGGCAGTTGACCATGAACGTGGGATCGTTTATGTTCCAACCGGGTCAGCAGCCTTCGATTTTTATGGAGGCAATAGACATGGTGATAATCTCTTTGCCAATACACTGCTCGCCCTCAATGCAAAAACTGGAGAACGATTATGGCATTATCAACTTGTACACCACGACATCCTTGACAGAGATCCACCTGCGCCGCCTAATTTGGTAACCATTAATAGAAATGGAAAGAAGGTCGATGCAGTAGCGCAAGTAACCAAGCAAGGCTTTGTATTTTTGTTCAACAGGGAAACCGGTGAGCCACTTTTCCCAATTGAAAATGTTGATGTTCCAGGATCGGATATTCCCGGCGAGCTGGCGTCGAAACAGCAGCCGCGACCTACCAAACCCTTGCCCTATGCGCGGCAGACATTAACAGCGGGCGACATTAATCCCGAAGCCGAAAATTTTGCGGAATTACAGGAACAATTAAAAAAAAGTCGAAGCGAGGGTCCTTTCACACCATTATCCCGCGAGGGCACTATTATCTTCCCCGGTCTGGACGGAGGAGCTGAATGGGGAGGCGCCGCCGTTGACCCACAGGGAGTGATGTATATCAACAGCAATGAAATGGCCTGGCGCATCTCGCTTGACACTGCAGACAAAAACAGAGGTGCGCTGCATCCTGGAGAAAATTTGTATATGGGCAATTGTGCAAGTTGCCACGGTCGCGAACGCAAAGGAAATCCCGCGAGTGGCTTTCCGTCATTGGAAGACCCCGAAAACCGCTTCACACGCCGGCACGTTTCGAACATAATTTCCACTGGCAAGGGCATGATGCCGGCATTTCGGAAACTGTCGGACAAAGAGAAGAATTTACTGGTATCTTTCCTGTTCGGGGATGATGTTAAAGCAGATAAGGAAGAGGTGGCTGGAAAAGATCCAACGAGTGTGGTATTTCGCATATCAGGCTACACTAAATTCCTGGATAAGAATGGATTTCCCGCCATCACTCCTCCCTGGGGAACTTTGAACGCTATCGACCTCAATACGGGCGAATATCTGTGGAAAAAGACTTTTGGGGATACGCCGGCACTTGCAGCGAAAGGGCACGCTCAAATAGGTGCTGAAAGTTATGGTGGACCCGTTGTTACTTCGTCAGGACTGCTGTTCATTGCAGGTACTAAAGATTCAAAGTTCAGGGTATATAGTAAGTTTACAGGCGAATTACTTTGGGAGACAAAATTACCAGCGGCTGCATTTGCAACACCGAGCTCGTACAGCGTAAAAGGTAAACAGTATATCGCCATCGCCTGTGGTGGAACAAAATTAGGCGCGGCCAAAGGTGATAGCTATGTTGCCTATACCTTAAACTTTAAAGATGATAAATAGTATGTACGTTATCCAATCGCACACATGAATCTGATTAAAGACACCAAGGCGCCGGTATTCAAGATCAATGATGTCTTCGAACGCACTGTAGATCTCGACGCCTACCAGGATAAGAAAATATTGATTGCGTTCTTTCGGCACGCTGGTTGTCCCTTTTGCAACCTGAGGGTACACGCTCTTTCCAAAATTTATGAAGAGATGAAGTCCAAAGGTTTGGAGATGATCTTTTTCTTTGAATCCTCGAAAAAAGTGATCCTTCGGAGCTCATTTCATCTAGGGGTTTCTCCCATTCCGCTTATATCAGACCCAGAGAAGTATTGGTATGGTGTATACGGGCTTGAAGATTCAAAACTGAAATCGGGCATAAGCCATATGACTTCTTTTGTTCAATCATTTCTCAAAGCGCGAGCGCAGCATTTGCCGATCAGTATGCCCACAGCGGGTGAGTCGCTTGGGACGATCCCCGCAGAATTTCTTATTGACAAAGGGCTCATAATCCGTAGGCTACATTATTCCCAACGGCTTGATGATCGCATGGAAATCAGCGAGATTAGGGCATTCGCCGAAACTGCATAACTGCAACGATATTTTTGTAACATGGAATCTCCAATTTTAGTTATCTCTACACCCGAAGCCTTTCAGGCGTTCAGGACGTTGCTGAATTCTTCCAAACTTCCTGCCGACGATCTTAATTATCAACGCGACATGTTGGTGAGTTATGTGGAAGATGAGGTGATGGTTGGCACCGGCGGATTGGAGATCTATGGCGACTATGCCCTGCTGCGCTCTCTTTCGGTTAAGTTGGGTACACGAGGCAAGGCTCTTGGGACGGTCATTTCTGAATTTATCATCGCGAAAGCGCGGGAGAGAAAACTCAAAGCAATATACCTTCTAACGGAAACAGCAAGAGGTTTCTTTCTACGAAAAGGCTTTACCGATATTCCCCGCGACCAGGTTCCCGCCGTACTTCAACAATCCTCCGAATTCTCTCACGTCTGCAGCAGCTCGGCGATTGCTATGCATCTGCCGCTATAACAGTCTCAACTGCACAACCGATTTGGTGACAGCATTTCACAAAAAAAACCATTGTCAAACATGATAATGGCAATTCCCAATTACATTTGCGGACCCCAATAATACCATGAAGCCGAATAAGTACTTTGTAATCGATTTCGACAGCACTTTTACCAAGGTCGAAGCCTTTGATGTGCTTGCCGATATCTCATTAAAGGATCATCCTGAGCGTGAGAAGCGCAAGGAGCAAATTATTGAGATTACCAACCTTGGAATGAATGGCTCCATATCACTACGGGAATCCCTTGAACGCCGTTTAAATCTATTGGCGTGCACGAAGGCACACCTCGATCCATTGATTCGCCTGCTTCGCGAAGAAGTATCGGAATCATTTAAACGCAACAGGGAATTCTTCATCACGCATGCTGATAATATCTTTATAATTTCCAATGGGTTTCGTGAGTTCATCGAGCCAATCGTAACAGAATACGGGATTAAGCCCGGTAATATACTTGCAAATGAATTTCGTTTCGATGCCGATGGCCGTGTAACGGGGTTCGATGTAGACAATCCATTATCGTCCAACAATGGTAAAGTTGAACAGCTAAGAAGACTAAACCTTCCTGGCGACGTATATGTTATCGGCGATGGCTATACGGATTACGAGATAAAGCATGCCGGGCTGGCCAATAAATTTTATGCGTTCACGGAAAACGTGGAAAGAGAAAACGTGTTGACAAAAGCCGATCACATTACTCCAAGCCTTGATGAGTTTTTGTATTTGAACAAACTCAATACGGCAATTTCATACCCGAAGAACAGAATAAATGTATTGCTGCTGGAAAACGTTCATCCAATTGCCATCGACCTGTTGAAATCTGAAGGCTTCAATGTGGAAATGTATCATGCTGCCCTTACAGAAGAAGAATTGTGCGAACGGATAAAAAACGTTTCCGTTCTAGGCATTCGCTCCAAGACTCAGATTACGGCGAAGGTACTTGAAAATGCAAACCGATTAATGGTGGTAGGTGCATTCTGTATCGGCACGAATCAAATTGATCTCGATGCCGCAACGCAGAAAGGCATCGCGGTTTTCAATGCGCCGTTCAGCAACACACGCTCCGTTGTTGAGTTGGCAGTGGCTGAAATGATCATATTGATCAGGAATATTGTCGATAAGTCGGCAAAGATGCACAAGGGCATCTGGGACAAATCCGCAAAAGGCAGTTTTGAAGTAAGAGGGAAAAAGCTCGGTCTTATTGGCTACGGCAACATTGGTACGCAGCTCTCTGTTATTGCAGAATCACTGGGCATGAAGGTGCTTTACTACGATACCGAGGAAAAGTTGTCTCTTGGTAACGCTGTCAAGTGTAAGACATTGAAAGAAGTGCTGGAGCAGGCAGACGTGATTTCACTGCACGTTGATGGAAGGAAGTCTAATAACAACCTTATCGGTACACGCGAATTCGGATGGATGAAGAAAGGCGTGATTTTCATTAACCTGAGCCGCGGACACATTGTGGATATTGAAGCCCTTCGCGAAAATATCATCAGCGGAAAAGTAGCGGGTTGTGCCATCGATGTTTTTCCGGTTGAACCAGTTAGCAATGCCGAGGAGTTTCAATCACCCCTTCGTGGATTGCCTAATACAATCTTATCTCCACACGTCGGAGGAAGCACGCTGGAGGCGCAGGAAAACATAGGCACCTTCGTTACGGGGAAGATCATGGATTATATAAATACAGGCAGTACGTCAAACAGCGTTAGCTTTCCCAACCTTACCTTGCCATTGCTTGATAACGCACACCGTCTGATTCACATTCATAATAATGTTCCAGGTATTCTTGCAAAGATCAACCAGATCCTGGCTGACAATGGAATTAACATCGTTGGTCAATACCTGAAAACGAACGAGAAAATCGGTTATGTAATTACGGACATCAACAAAAAATACGACAAGGAAGTAATTAAGCAGCTTAGGGAAATTGATCAGACGATCAAGTTCAGGATCCTGTATTAGAATACAGTTCCCTTAGAGAAAATAAAAAAAGCCCACCGGATCTGGAAGGGTGTTTCTGAACCCCATATACGACAAGTTTTGAGCTGCCGTTGTTCGCAACCTTCTTCTGTTAACCTGCTTTTTGGGCGAGGTCCGTCAAATGACGGATTGAAGCCTGATTTTGGACAAAAGCTACACTCGGTATTGTTTTAATTGTTAGGTTCAGCAAACGTGTCCCAAATCCAAGTGGGATTTGAGAGCAACTTAGACAAAACACTGCTCCGCTTCAATCTTGTTAAAATTGTATTTTTTAAGTAAACGCTGTTTACTTTTGCACCCGCATGAGAAACACGAGGATCAATTTTACACCGGGACCATCACAGCTGTATTTTACTGTTGAAGACCACATAAAAGCTGCTTTTCGGGAGGGTGTCCCTTCCTTGTCCCATCGAAGCAAACAATTCGAAACGATTTATAAAGAAGCCTCCGATGGGCTCCGTGAACTTCTCGGAATCCCCGCGGCCTACCACATATTCTTTACTGGCTCGGCCACTGAGATCTGGGAAAGATCAATTCAAAATCTCGTGGCAGATTCTTCATTCCACCTGGTCAACGGCGCTTTCTCAAAGCGCTTTTTTGAAATTGCATTGCAACTTAAAAAGAGTGCCCATTCGGTTGAAGTTGATCCAGGGAAAGGGTTCAGCGGAGACCTCGCCATTCCTTCCGGAACGGACCTCATTGCAGTGACGCACAACGAAACCAGTACAGGAGTGTCGCTTTCACCAGCATTTATTTCATCCCTGAGAAGTCGGAATCCGGACGCCCTCTTGGTCATCGATGCTGTATCATCATTGCCTTATCCAGACTTTGATTATAACGCGGCGGACTCCGTATTCTTTTCTGTTCAGAAGGGATTTGGTCTGCCTGCAGGACTTGGTGTATGGATGGTGAATGACCGGTGCATTGAGCGATCCGAACAGCTCCTGTCGCGAGGGCTATCGATAGGATCTTATCATACGCTCCCCGCGTTGTTGGCAAATGAAAAAAAGTTTCAAACCCCTGAAACGCCCAATGTACTCGGCATATACTTGCTTGGTAAAGTAATAGCTGATATGAACCGTCGCGGAGTAGGAATGATCCGAAAAGAGACCGAATATAAATCGCTCGTTTTATACGACGCTTTAGACAAGCGGGGCGACATTAAACCTTTCGTTGCTGATAAGGCACACCGGTCGGCGACAGTTATCGTTGCCGAAACCGGCCACCTCACTGAAAAGGTCCGCGCTTTACTTCAGGAAAATGGTTTAGATCCGGGCGACGGCTACGGGGCGGCAAAAAAAACTCAACTTCGATTTGCCAATTTCCCAACGCATGCCCGCGAATACTTTGAGTTGATTGCGGATACGTTGGCGAAACTTTAAACACCACGCACCCTAAACAGTCACCAGGCAACGGATGTTTTGCTGCCCATCCCCTATCTTTAAACCTTTTTAGGATTAGCTAGTCTAATGCGCATTGGCGAGGGCAATAGATAGCCACACGCCAGGCACCCAAAATACTTGGACGACAAAGAACTGCTCCTTAAGATTCGCAATGCTGAAACCCGGAGTTATGGGTTTAACCTACTTGTGCGTGAGTATCAAAAGAGAATATACTGGCATGTTCGCAAAATGGTTATCGACCACGAAGATGCCGATGATATCACACAGGAAGTATTTATCAAAATTCATAAGAGCATTGGAAATTTCAGGGAGGATGCGCAGCTGTATACCTGGATCTACCGAATTGCAACGAATGAATGCCTCACATTTCTTCAGCGAAAAAGGCGACGGTATTTCCTTCCTATAGGCGATGTTGAAGGTGAACTTGCGGCTAAGCTTACCAGCAGCGAACATATCTCAGCCGATGAGGTACAGCTCAAGCTTCAAAAGGCATTGCTTAAACTGCCTGACAAGCAACGCCTGGTGTTCAATATGAAATACTTCGACGATATGCCCTACGAGCAAATTGCCGAAATCACCGACACCAGTGTGGGGGCCTTAAAGGCAAGCTACCATCATGCTGTAAAGAAAATTGAATCTTATTTGAAAGATGATTAAACTAAAGCGATCTGATCGAGTCTAAACAGAGATAATGAAAAGGCTTGAAGACATACCGAAAAAGGAAATTTTCAACGTGCCGGAACGATACTTTGACAAGTTGCCGGGCATTGTACAGACGCGCGTAGGCAAGGCGGAAACGGGATCGCGAACGACGGCGTTTGGCTACGCGTTCAGGTATGCGGCGGCCTTTTCGCTTATTGGTGTCGGAGTACTGTTTTGGTTTCGACCTTCGGCTCAATCAGAATCACCTGAATCAATGCTGGCGAATGTTGAAACCGTAGATCTTGTTGCTTACCTCAATGAATCGGACCTGACAACCGAAGAACTGATGGACGAACTGTTGCTGGACCAATCAGATGCCGCAGGTATTGAAGAACAAGTGTATAATCTAGGGCTCGATGACGAGCACCTGGAGGAGATTCTGGACGAGATTAATTGAAAAACTGATGTGCAATAAAAGAGATACCCATAGCGTAATGAAATATTTTCTGGCCATCGGCATGGCCGTAATCATGATTTCAGCACTTGCGCAAGGGCAGGATGATGATATGCCCACTCAAGATCCAAGGGTGCGCAGTAAAATACAAGCAGCGCGCGTCGCCTATATTACCGATCAACTTGCACTGACGCCGGAAGAAGCTGAAAAATTTTGGCCTATATACCGGGAGTATTCCATAAAACGCCGTGAGATCAGAATACAGCTGCGCGAAGGGAGAAGGGATGCCGATCCGGCCACCGCGTCTGAGCAAATGCAAAAAGATATGTACAACCAGCAACTGGCGTTCAAGCAACAGGAACTCGATCTTGAACGGGATTACTCAGCAAGGTTGCTACAGGTTATCAGTGCCCAGAAATTGCGCTCTTTACCCGATGTTGAAAGGAGATTCCGCCACATGATACTGGAGCAGATTCAAAAACGGCGGTCGAACGGCAGCATAAAATAGCTTTGTAAACTTCAAGTCATTAGATATTTTGCTGATCCTTTTTGAACGGCGAAGCATGATAAAATACGGTATTGTCTTCCTCTTGATCATTCGAGCATCATTGGTTTCCGGGCAGGACTTCCGCTGGCAACAGCGCGCTGAATATACCATGAACGTGGCGCTTGATGTGCAGTCGCACCGCCTATCAGGAACTCAAAAGCTTGTCTATCACAATAATTCACCCGATACGCTGAATAAAGTGTATTACCATTTGTACTACAATGCCTTCCAGCCTGGCAGCATGATGGATGTGCGTTCAAGAAATATTCTCGACCCCGATCCGAGGGTTAAAGACCGTATCTCGCAGCTCAAAGAGAATGAGATCGGCTATCAGCACATTGAATCGCTGCAGCAGGACGGCAAGGTTGTGAATTTCTCTGTTGACGGAACGGTCATGGAGGTTTCGCTAGCCAAACCGTTGCTCCCGCATTCAAAATCTACCTTTCTAATGAAGTTTGACTCGCAGATACCTGTTATGATCAGACGGTCGGGCCGCGATAACAAAGAAGGGATATCTTATTCAATGACGCAGTGGTTTCCAAAAATAGCCGAATACGACCATCAGGGATGGCACGCGTATCAATATGTTGCGCGAGAGTTTCACGGTGTCTGGGGTGATTTTGATGTATCCATCACGTTGGACCCTACTTTTGTAGTTTGTGGTACCGGCAAGCTGCAAAATGCTGACAAGATTGGGTACGGTTATGAGAAACCTGGAACGCAGGTGAAGCGCCAACCGGGCAACCTTACCTGGCACTTTATCGCAAGGAATGTTATAGACTTCGCATGGGCTGCCGACCCCGACTTCATACATGAAAGGGAAATGGTTCCAGGTGGTCCGGAGTTGCACTTCTTTTATCAGCCTGGAACTAAAACGACCGAAAAATGGAAGAAGCTTCCTGCTTATATCGTCCGGCACTTCGAGTTTATGAACAGGACATTTGGCACCTATCCCTACGATGTCTTTTCCGTTATTCAGGGTGGTGATCAGGGAATGGAATATCCAATGTGTGCTTTTGTATATGGCGAGGGCTCTTTCGGAAGTCTGGTAGGAACAACGGCTCATGAGTCTGCGCATAGCTGGTATCAAGGCGTTCTTGCATCGAATGAATCACTTTATGCGTGGATGGATGAAGGGTTCGCGGATTTTTCAAGCCAGGAATCAATGGCAATACTTTTCAACACGTCCGTCGCAGACAGCCATGCGGCCAGCTATGAGAATTATTTTTCACTGGTACGACGTGACCTGCAAGAGCCTATGAACCAGCATTCAGATCACTTCAATACGCATACCGCTTATAATTCCGTGGCCTATGCAATGGGTACTATTTTCCTTCAGCAATTAAAGTATATCGTCGGCGAGACCACTTTTTACATTGGCATGCGCCGATATTATAATCTTTGGCGATTTAAGCACCCCGAGCCAAACGATTTTATACGCGTGATGGAGAAGGTTTCCGGACTTCAATTGAAGTGGTACCTTTCCTATTGGGTTAACACGACAAAAAAAATAGACTATGGGGTTCGGAATGTAGTGAGCCATGACGCATCCACAATGGTCACACTTGAAAGACCTGGAGACTTTCCGATGCCCATTGATCTGCTTGTTACCTTTAAAGATGGTACTACACAGATGATCTATATTCCGTCGAATGAAATGCTAGGTAAGAAGTCTGCTGCTGAAAGTGCCGTGTCGCGTATAGACTTTGACCCCTGGCTGTGGGTGTCGCCCTCATACACCTTTAAAATTGATAAACCTGTATCCGCCATCAGTTCATTAGAAATAGATCCGCTTCTTCAACTTGCAGATGTCAATCGAAAAAATAATAAGATCGAGTTAGATCGAGTTTCACCCTACAAAAGAACAACGCGTTGAGCGGCTATTTAGCTTTATGCCAATATGAATGCAGATCAGGCACGTAAGGAAATCGAGAAGCTAACCAAGGCGATCGAATATCATAACGAACTTTACTATCAGGAAAGCAGGACTGAAATCACAGATCAGGAATTTGATTCCTTGTTGGAAAAATTGATTTTAATCGAGTCACAGTTCCCCGAATGGAAGGACACACATTCGCCATCACAGCGGATTGGCGGATCTGTTGCAAAAGAATTTGCAACGGTGCATCACAAATATCCAATGCTGTCCCTCGGTAATACCTATAGCCAGGAGGAGCTTGAGGATTTTGACCGCCGTGTGTCGAAGGGACTTGATGGTGACTCATATGAATATCTCTGTGAGTTGAAATTTGATGGCGTATCGATAAGTCTCACCTATGAAAACGGAGTCCTTGTTCGTGGTGTCACACGCGGTGATGGTGTCCGTGGCGATGATGTGACGGCAAATGTGCGCACCATTCGCAGCATTCCCTTAGTGATAAAAGGGAAATCGCTGCCTTCAACCTTTGAAGTTCGCGGTGAGGTATTTATGCCTAAACGAGTATTTAATCAGCTTAACAAAGAACGCGATGATGAAGGAGAAGAGCGTTATGCCAATGCACGCAACACCGCATCCGGCACCTTAAAAATGCAGAACTCAGCAGAAGTTGCCCGTCGCAAGCTGGACTGTTTCGTTTACTCCCTCAAAACTGACGGAAACACTTTTGACACACACGGAGAGGGAATCAAAATGCTTGAGGCCTGGAGATTCAACGTATCCCCTACCTACAAGAAGTGCGAAGACATTGGCCATGTATTGGAATACATCAATGCATGGGAGAAATCACGACTTGAGCTGCCATTGGAAACGGATGGCGTTGTCATCAAAGTAAACAGTATTGAGCAGCAGGTGCAACTTGGCTTTACAGCAAAAAGCCCGCGTTGGGCAATCGCGTATAAGTACAAGGCAGAGAGCATGAGTACACGTCTTAACGACGTTAAATACCAGGTCGGCCGTACTGGCGCTGTGACGCCGGTAGCGGTATTAGAACCGGTGTTCCTTGCAGGCACTACAGTGAAGCGTGCATCGCTGCACAACGCCAATGAGATCGCTCGGCTTGATCTCCATTTGGGCGATTTTGTATTTGTTGAAAAGGGTGGCGAAATAATCCCAAAGGTAACGGGCGTCGATATATCAAGGCGCCCGGCAAACGCAAAGCCCGTTGTTTACATAGATCGATGCCCTGTGTGCGGGACAAAACTCGAGCGCATTGCAGGCGAGGCTGCGTTCTATTGCAAAAACATGACCGGTTGTGCGCCGCAGATTACGGGACGTATCGAGCACTTCATTCACCGCAAGGCGATGGACATCGATTCAATTGGAGAAAAGACCATAGAACAACTCCATAAGCTAGGACTCGTGCATAGCCCGGCTGACTTATATGATCTGACGATTACGGACGCGCTTCAACTCGAAGGGTTTAAGGAGAAATCGGCAAAAAATTTGATTGATGGAATAACCACGTCGAAGCTTACCGCGTTTGAAAATGTTCTTTTTGCCATCGGGATTCGATATGTAGGAAAGACTGTAGCCGAAAAACTCGCGAGGTATTTTAAAAATATTGATAAGATCGCGGCGGCTTCTAAAGACGAGCTATTGGCGGCGCCAGAGGTAGGTGAAAAAATCGCGGAGAGCGTCTATGAATTTTTTCAAAACAAGGAAAACCTCCGCGAAGTAGAGCGGTTGAAAAAAGCGGGGCTTAATTTGATCACCTCGGCAAACGAACCCGAAAAAGAAAGCGATATACTTGGCAATAAATCTTTTGTGATCTCCGGAACGTTCGAGCGATATGAACGGGATGCACTTCAGGAAATTATAGTCCGCAACGGCGGACGGATTTTGTCGGGCATTTCAGGAAAATTGGATTACTTGCTGGCCGGTGATAAAATGGGGCCTGCGAAACGTCAAAAGGCAGAAAAGCTCGGGGTGAAGATCATTTCCGAAAAAGATTTTGAACAAATGATCGTCGGTTAATCCATTAAACATAGTGATGAAGCTTAAGTTGCTGCAAATCAGGACGGATATGTTGCTTAGAAAAAAAACGGCAAGGGATAACGTTCCGTACCAAAGTTCTCGGCAGATCGGCGTAATCTTTACTGTAGAGGATAAAGCAAAACATGAATCCGTAAAAGAGTTTATCAGAAAGTTCGAGGCCGACGGCAAACAGGTAAAAGTCATTGAGTATTTGCCGTTCGATAAGCAGAACTATGAGTTTAAATTTGATTTCTTTACTGACAATGATCTGTCATTCTGGGGCAACATCACTTCGAATGATGCATTAAAGTTTGTGGATATTCCGTTCGATTATCTTTTCTATCTGGACACAGATCCTAATCCCTTAATGCTGCACCTGCTAGCACGGTCTAAGGCTAAATGTCGGGTTGGCCGGCAATGGGAGAACGGACATTCCTATTTTGAGTTTATGTTGGAATCCGTAGCCAATATCAATACACTTCTGGAAATTATGCGTCGATACGTCATTCAATTAAGGTAATACAATACAATGAAGAAGCTGTACGGAACTGGCGTAGCGTTGGTAACGCCATTCACCGAATCCCTGGAGATAGATTTTAAAGCCCTCAAGAAACTGCTTGCCCATACGGCTAGGTCGGTGGACTATTATGTTGTCATGGGCACAACTGGCGAACCCGCGACCTGCACACAGGAAGAGAAAAAAACTGTACTCGAGTTCATTAAATCTAATAATCTAGCAAAAAAGCCAATTGTTTATGGTATTGGGGGTAACAGCACCATCGCGGTCGTTGAAGCCGTCAAGCTTGCAGATCTCTCTGGAGTAGATGCAATTCTTTCCGTAAGTCCGTACTATAATAAACCATCTCAGGAAGGTATCGCGCAGCACTTTGAAGCTATTGCCGATGCTTCGTCTGTGCCTGTAATTTTATACAATGTTCCTGGCAGAACAGCGTCCAACCTTTCAGCCGAAACCACCCTTCGGCTAGCAGCGCACAATAACATCATTGGGATAAAGGAGGCTTCAGGAAATCTGGAGCAATGCATGCAAGTGATGAAATATAAGCCGAAAGATTTCCTGATGATTTCCGGCGACGATATGCTTACCTCAGCACTTTACGCCATTGGGGCCATGGGTGTGATCTCAGTCCTGGCAAACGCGCTACCCCAGATCTTTCGTAAAATTAAAGAACATTCTTTTGCAGGCCGTCCCGTGAAGGCGGCACAGGAGCTTTTTAAAGTGCTGGAGATTAATGGACCGATGTATGAGGAGGGGAATCCGGTAGGAATTAAGCAGCTGCTTTACCGAGTGGGAGTTTGCGGGCCATACGTGCGACTTCCGTTAGTCAAGGCCTCACAACAGCTTGAGGCTAAAATAGATAAAGCATACGTCGCACTAAAAAAAACCACAAAAAAACAGGGATAACTTTTTAGTCATCCCTGCAATGTTTTGTTGCTAGCCTGGGTAAATATTAATTAAGCTTTGTTCTTAATCTCTTGAACCTCTGAACGGATTACCTGAGCAAGATTCTTCAGGTCTTGCATACCCTTTCTCACACGGGTGCCCGCTGCACTATTACCTTTATTATAAAACTTGTCAGCATCTCCTTCGAGTGAAGCAATAAGACTCTTGAGCTCTTCAAACTTTTGCATTTTATTAGAATTTTAAGATTAGTAATTAGGTTTCTTATTGCCAAGTTAGTTAAAAACCTGTAAAACAATTAAAAAAGCGGTTTTTTTTAAATTCCCTTCGTTACCGAAACCAAGACTTCCTCTTTGTAGAACCCGTTGTCCAGCTTTTCTTTTAGCGCGGAAAATGCTTTCAAAGTCCGTTCTACGTCAGTCAACGTATGGACTGCAGTCGGAATAATTCTGAACATAATAACATCCTTAGGAACAACAGGATAGATCACCACTGAACAGAATATGCTAAAGTTTTCACGGAGGTCCATTGACATGTTGGCCGCCTCGCCAACGCCACCCTTGAATAACACGGGAGTTACGGGCGAATTCGTGCTTCCGATGTTAAAGCCGCGCTGTCTTAAGCCATCCTGCATCGCGCGTACGATCTTCCAAAGATTTTCTTTCAGTTCTGGTTTTGTCTTTAGCAATTCAAGTCTCTTCAGTGCACCGACAACCAGCGGCATTGGAAGACTTTTCGCATAGATCTGTGAGCGAACACTGTAGCGCAGATACTTTAAAATATGGGTATCTCCTGCAACGAACGCTCCTATACTAGCCATTGATTTGGCGAAGGTGGAGAAGTATAAGTCTACATCATCTTGAACGCCTTGTTCCTCGCCGGTGCCAGCACCAGTTGCTCCCATCGTTCCAAAGCCATGGGCATCATCGACAAACAGTCGGAAATTGTATTTCTGTTTTAATGCAACAACTCCCTGCAGATCGCCCTGTTTTCCGGACATGCCGAAAACTCCTTCTGTGATCACAAGAATGCCGCCACCTGTCTCCTCTGCGAGCTTCGTAGCGCGCTGAAGTTGCTTTTCCAGGCTTTCCATGTCATTGTGCTGATATACGAATCTTTTCCCGATGTGGAGACGCACACCATCGATAATACAGGCGTGAGATTCCGCATCATAAACAATGACGTCTTTGCGGTCAACCAATGCATCGATTATGGAAACCACGCCCTGATAACCAAAGTTAAGCAGCATGACATCCTGCTTTTTGACAAAGGCTGCAAGCTGTTTTTCGAGCTCAAGATGGTTTGTAGAATTGCCGGACATCATCCGGGCGCCCATAGGAAGCCCCATGCCATACTGCGCGGCAGAATCGGCATCAGCCTTTCTAACTTCCGGATGGTTAGCCAGTCCAAGGTAGTTATTCAAGCTCCAGTTGAGCACATCACGTCCATTAAACGTCATGTGAGGCCCAATATCACCTTCAAGCTTGGGGAAGAAAAAATAGTCGTCAGGAAGGTGTGAATACTTGGCCAGTGGTCCAGCCTCCATCTTAAGCTTTGAGAATAAGTCTACCATGTAATCCAAATCGTTTAAAATTGCGCCAAAAATAAGTAAAAAAACGGGTTTCCTGACATTTCCGTTGTTTGCGCGCCGTGAAATAATGCTTACCATTGCCTTATAGCCCAATCCATGGCAAAAATTCGAAAAATATTGATCGCGAACCGTGGCGAGATTGCACTTCGCGTTATGCGGACGGCCCGGGAGATGGGGATCAAGACCGTTGCCGTTTATAGCGACGCCGACCGAACAGCACTACACGTTCGTTATGCAGATGAGGCGGTGCACATTGGTGCCTCCCCGTCGGCTGAGTCTTACCTGAGCATGGACAAAGTTATTGCTGCCGCGAAAGCAACAGGGGCGGATGCAATCCATCCCGGGTATGGATTTCTCTCAGAGAATGAAGACTTTGCAGACCTCGTCTATGGTGCCGGCTTGATTTTCATTGGCCCCCCTGCGTCGGCGATTGCCCTTATGGGAAACAAGCTAGCAGCGAAAGCCGCTGTCGCGAAGTTCAACGTGCCGTTGGTCCCCGGCACCACACACCCAATTGATAAAGTTGAAAACGCGCGTGAAATTGCTAAATCGATCGGCTACCCGGTGTTAATCAAAGCCAGCGCGGGCGGAGGAGGCAAAGGTATGCGCATCGTTGAAAATGACGAAGAGATGGCCGAACAAATGGAACGCGCCACGAGCGAGGCAAAGTCAGCGTTTGGCGACGGCTCAGTGTTCCTTGAAAAATACATCACGAAACCCCGGCATATTGAATTCCAGGTATTGGGCGACCAGCATGGCAACCTCGTTCATCTCTTTGAACGCGAATGTTCGATACAACGACGTCATCAAAAGGTTGTTGAAGAAGCGCCGTCTGCCATATTAACTGAGGAGCAGCGCAGCGTGATGGGCGAAGCGGCAGTAAGCGTCGCGCGTTCATGTGGATATTACAATGCCGGCACCGTTGAGTTTATCCTTGATGAACAGCTCAATTTTTACTTTCTCGAGATGAACACCCGCCTTCAGGTGGAGCATCC
The DNA here is from genome assembly GCA_037720155.1 of Chryseolinea sp. Taxonomy (GTDB): domain Bacteria; phylum Bacteroidota; class Bacteroidia; order Cytophagales; family Cyclobacteriaceae; genus Chryseolinea. The sequence continues at coordinate 199,062 of JBBJMI010000006.1, forward strand.
GGTGACCGAGCAAATTACTGGGCTCGATCTTGTGAAGCTGCAGATCAAAATTGCTGAAGGCGAAATTCTTCCTTTCAAGCAAGGTGATCTAAAGATCATGGGGCATGCTGTGGAGGTTCGGGTGTACGCTGAAGACCCTGCTAATAACTTTCTACCTGATATCGGAACACTAACAACTTACTCCAGGCCGCAGGGCCCGGGTGTCCGTGTCGATGACGGCGTTGAGCAGGGAATGGCTATCCCCTACTACTATGACCCAATGCTGGCGAAGCTGATATGCTATGCCGATAACCGAAGTGAAGCAATTGAAAAAATGATAAGGGCGATTGACGAGTACCAGGTTACGGGGCTTCAAACGACGTTGGGTTTTTGCAAGTTTGTGATGCAGCACGAAGCGTTCCGTTCAGGTGACTTCGACACCAGGTTCGTTGAGCGTTATTTCAAACCAGATGTCGTGGTGCAGCAACCTGGCCCCGGAAAGCGTTCCGAAATCGTTGCCGCATTAGCCGCGTGGATACAGGACAACCGAAAGATAACAGCGTCTCCAGACGTACCAAAGTCGGCCACCATCAGTCATTGGAAGAAGGCAAGGTCGTAGTGTAATCCTTAGTTTTTCGTCCCCTGGACGAAGTCTATAGATATTTAGTCGGGATAGTAGAGCAGCAACTCCTCCCCCTCTGCAATTTCTTTTATTGCCTCAAAATACTCACCGTCATTTATCGAGATGACATTTGGATCATCTCCATGGTTCAGGAACAGGCAGAGGTCAACTTTTTTGAATCCATGGTCAGGCACAAAGTAATTCTCATCGTCGAACAAGCAGTAGTTGCCTATAAGAAACTGAATGGACTCCGATAACATTTTCACCTCTTCCTTCGGTACAGATATCCATCGATCCTCGCGGTGCGGGGCACTGAACATACTCCTCGTTCCCTTTGGAATGTCACGCAATGCAAAAACACCAATGCCGGCGATCGGCGATGGCCGTAGAATGACATAGGTGTTGTTGCTGAGTTCATGAAGAAGCTGTTCTTTGGAGATCATAGTAGCTGATGTTATTTAATCCACGGCGTTGGAAAACCGTGGCGTTATTGAGGTGTTAAAAAAATGATTTTTTCGTTTACTAGTTAAAAACACGTAGAAATTATTTAACTATGTATTCTAAGTGTACATAATCCCGTTGCCCATTTTTTCAAAACTTGCATCGCTCACACAGTTAGATGACAGCTGTAATTGATTGAAATAACAAGTTTTAATCAACGCGCTTGAGACGGCAAGATTTTTTTTGGCAGGTTGAAACGATGGGATACGGTAACAACATAAACCATGATTTACGATCGTTGGACCTTACACCTTGACAAGATTACTACCGATTTCCAGCGAGAGTTCGGTTCGTTATCGCCCGCTGAGCTCAATTGGAAGCACAAACCTGACCGCTGGAGCATCGCGCAGAACATCGATCATCTTATCGTGATCAACAGCACGTACTTCCCCATCATTGATGCATTACGAACCGGTGACTACAAGCCGCACTTCATAACGAAATTCAAGTTTGTCGTTGACCGGTCTGGTCAATATCTGCTGGATGCTGTACAACCCGATCCCGTAAAGAAGTTCAAAGCGTTGCCTATGTGGCAACCGCGGAACACTCCAGCCGATGGTACCATCCTTGAGCAGTTTGAGCAGCATCAGGAAAGTTTAAAGCAACTCATTTCTGATTCCTATGATTTCCTGGATCAAGAGGCAGTAATCTGTTCTCCGGCAAACAGACTCATCGTTTACAAGCTGTCAACAGCATTCGACATCATTCTCGCCCATGAAAAGCGTCACTTTGAACAGGCGCTGAGAATGTTGGAGTTGGCAAGGCGTCCAAAGCCACTTCCGCGAGTGAACGTAATGGCGCGCCCGTGATCTTTTTTTTCTTGAGATTTCCCTAGCGATTGAATGGATACTCATTTATCCAACGGAATCCCTGTCTCATTAATCTGAAGTCTTTGTCGGTTCTCCGATTTAGCAAAATCGCTACCGAATCGTCCATCATAGTGCCTTGCAGCAGCATATTCTTATCGTCGATCATTCGGTAGGTGAGGAAACTTTTATTGAAAAAATCCATCTCCTGTGTGAGGTTTATTGTATGGCGTACGGTATCAACAACCGATAAATACGACTGTGTTGTATCGTTCAGAAACGTAATCTGCGCATAGCCGCTCCATTGAATGGCAAGGTGCCGCCAATAAGTGGCGTCAGTAATAATTGGCGGTACGGTATCATTATTTCTTACAAATGATTTAACCGAATAGAAACCGTAAAGCGGAGGCTTCGGGGCCGCGTCACCAAATTGTTTTTCCGAAGCACCTGCACCAATGGTTCCCATCACAATCACATAAGCCATTGTCACATACTTTAGGCCATAGGCCGTAATGCAAAGCCACTTTCTTTTGACCTCCGGTGCGGGCATCGCGGGAAGGCTGACAGCTTCTCCAGTGAAGAAGAACTTGAATAACCGCTTTAGGTCCGGGATCAGCATGAAAATAGTCATCACTACAAGTGCAGTAGAAACAATTTTTACCGGCACATCATAAAAGTAATTTACCGCCATCACATTCGCGGTCGTCATAAGTGTGATAATAGCCCCAATTGTTACCGTTCTCCGAAATAATAATAAGAGCGCTGCCACTTCCGCTATGCCCATGAAAAAATTATATCCTCTTGAATATCCCATGAACGTCCACGCCAATCCCATCGGAGATGAATTTCCGTATGGTTGAATAAGTCGGTTGATTCCTGGTGACGGAAATTGCGATTTGAATACTTTATAAAGACCATAGTTAAACAGCATGAACCCCACATAAAATCTAACGGCCACTGTTAACCAGTAGTAAAGCACCGAATAATTTTTCCGGTTGCGATCGAGGACCGACCAGACAATTGTTCCCAATACTGAAACACAGAGAATTGTAAAAAGGACTACAAAGTCGTAGGTAGTATCACCACTGCCGTTAGTGAATACCGTAATGTCGTAGGTTAAATGCAGCATATTCTTTCCGACCCAGGGAATAAAAACATGCAAGAACTCCCGCGGATAGCTCATGATCTGATAATGAAAAGGATAGGCGCCATTGTTTTCTATCAGCACAAACATACTGAGCGTTAAAAATGAAAACCGAAAAGCAATTTTTTGCAGCGGCGACCAGGACTGATTGTAAAGTGCGTTTTCCATCGAAAGGTGGGTTTGGCTTCAGCACACGTTTCGATGATGAAGCACTATCTGATATGCAAGGAAGTGGGCCCAAACGGACCAACACGTGAAACAACATAAAACAAGATGCCGGGAATCATCATTAATTTACGGGATTTAGAGTAGCCCTAATTTCCAAAATTATCACCTCATTCAAAAAGTATATCCTAAAGGTATACCCTCTTACATTGATTTTCTCTAGCCCATACGTCAACATTAGAAAGATGTATGGCTTGATCGACTCCAGCTACAGAAGAATAGCATTGTAAAACACCCAGTATCCAAATGTAAAGTTAAAAGCGGCACGGTATGGCGATTTAGCCACGAGACTTCGATACCACAAGCGGACATCGATGTGCGTAATAGGACATCCGGAGCATCAGTTTCCCATAAGAAACTGTCATTATGTGCCTACCTCGATGGCACGGTCTTGGTAACTTCCGTTGTACCAGCGATCTTCCAACGTGGCGATCGTTTATACCAAACCGACTAACCTCATAGCCATGCTGCTCAACTACCTGAAGATCGCAATTCGTAACCTTGTCAGGTACAAAAGTTTTTCCTTCATAAATATTGCCGGTCTGGTCCTTGGGATCAGTTGCACGTTGTTCATCGCGCTTTGGGTACAGGACGAACTGAGCTACGATGCCTTCCATGCAGATGCCGATCGAATTTACCGCGTTAATAGTGATCTGTCCGAGAGCGATATTAAAGCGGCGGTCACCTGCCCTCCCCTTGCTGAAGCCATGAAACAGGAAATCCCCGGCGTAGAAGACGCGATCAGAATAAGTATGCCTTACCAGGCGCTGATGCAGGCAGGCGACCGTAAATTCGAAGAGTCACGGATCTATTACGCCGACGCGAACTTCTTTCGCTTCTTTTCTTTCGAACTCGTTAAGGGAGATCCTGATCAGGCATTAGCCGTTGCGGAAAATATCGTTCTAAGCGAAGATATGGCCATGAAGTACTTCGGAACAATTGATGTACTCGGTCGTACGATTCGGAAGGTCGACACGAACAAGGACTTCATTATTTCCGGTGTCATGCGAAATACTCCCCACACCTCTCATATCCAATTTGATTTCATAGAACCGATGTCCTTTCTGGCACGGACATATGACCAGATTCGAGACAATGTATGGGATAGTTTTGTCTTGTACACATATGTGAAACTGGGTCATGAAGGGTCAGCTTCAGAACGTACGACGCTAAATAACAGCATCAGTCAACTTTTTCATAAGCATGACAAGCGCTTCAAGGGCAACCTCTTTGTACTGCCTCTGCAAGCAATACACTTTACGCCGGGTCTGCTTGCCGATGTGCCGGGCGTCAGCGATGTCCAGTACGTCTACATCTTCAGTGTCGTGGGAATATTCATACTCATCCTGGCATGTATAAATTTCATGAGCCTCGCCACTGCCCGGTCGGCGCGTCGTGCCAAAGAAGTCGGTATGAGAAAAGTAGCCGGTGCCTATCGTTCCCAGATCATCTGGCAGTTTCTTGTTGAATCGATACTCATCACCTTGGTTGCCATGGTTATCGCTGTAACAATGACGAGTGCCGGTTTACCGTACTTTAATGCGTTTGCCGGAAAGAACCTTGTGTTGAGTCTTGCAGATCCATCACTTGTCATTAAGCTGGTAGCCATCACGTTGGTAACCGGTATCCTGGCGGGAAGTTATCCTGCCCTATTCCTCTCCGGGTTTATACCAGCAAAGGTGCTCAAAGGTGACCTCCGGAGCGGTCCATCAGGCACCTCGTTTCGAAGCATCATGGTGGCTGCACAGTTCTGCGTGTCGATTATGTTGCTGGTTGGCACAGTTGTCGTCTTTCAGCAAATGCAGTACATCAGAAACCGGAACATCGGCTACGACAAAGAGAACCTGTTATACATTCCGCTGAACGGCACGCTCGGCAGCGACGCAGAACGCCTGAGATCCATGTTGAATTCCCATGCGCAAATAAGCGCGTACACCTTCGTCTCGGAACTGCCCACAAACATTCTCAACGCTATCGCAAGTGTACAATGGGAAGGCAAGGATCCGGAGTCCGGGCCGCTGTTCACCACTATAGGAGTCGACGAGAACTTTATTAATATCTTCAAAACGAATCTGCTGGCCGGCCGGTCGTTTTCTCAGGATATAAAATCGGACACCTCCAACGTCATCGTGAATGAACGCGCGCTCGACGTCATGGGGATGAGGAAAGACAACGCCGTGGGTCAGAAAATTTCTTTGTATGGAAGGGAAGGAACCATTGTCGGTGTACTGGAAAACTTCAATTTCAGGCCCGTTCACACGCCCATCGAGCCAATGATCCTGGCGATGAACCCCGGATTCGGAATGCTTGTGGTCAGGATTGAGCCGCATGCTTTAAAATCTTCTTTAAGCTATCTCGAAGATATCTGTCGCACACTGAACCCTGAGTTCCCGTTTACCTATGCCTTCGTGGATCAGGATCTTGATAACCTGTATCGGTCCGAGCAAAAACTTGGAAAACTCTTCAGCCTGTTTGCGGGTCTTGGACTCTTCATTTTCTGCCTCGGATTATATGGTCTTTCTGCGTTCCTCGCTGAGCGCCGGACAAAAGAAATTGGTGTACGCAAGGTGCTAGGTGCAAATGTTGTCGGTATCGCGTGGCTGATGTCAACCAACTTTACACGGCCCATTCTTGTGGCCGGCATGATAGCCATACCGTTGTCGTGGTACGCGATGAACCAATGGCTCGGAACCTTTGTGTACCGCATCGACATAAGCTGGAGTGTGTTTGCGCTCGCCTTCGGTATATCGTTGTTGGTCGCGTGGCTAACGGTGAGTTATGAAACGCTGAAAGCCGCGTCGGCTAATCCGGTGCGTTCGCTGAGAAATGAATGAGGAATGGTTGTTGGCGTTTCGTGCGCTGGCTATTGTATAATGGTGGATTTTCTAAAGCAGGGATGACGAATCGGGCGAAGGTTTAGCTTTTACATTTCACATTGAGCGAATAATTTGCGTCTACGCCTGGGATTTGAATCGCATGAAATTAATAATTTTTTCAAAATCTTACTTTGATCGCCTTAATCATGTTACGTTCTGTCCTCAGAAACATTATAATGCCGTACGCATCACTTTGTTTATTCAAGGACTCATAAATATAGAAGCTTCCAAACGGTTTCTGAAATAGCAAAACCATTGGGATTCAGGGGATAGCTTGACCGTTGCTTCTTATTGTTAAGAAATTCAGATAATCTCGATCTGATTATTCTATTGTAAAGTTCAACACATTAATAACACTTAGATTGATTAAAAATTTATTTCCCGGTGCTGTTGCTTTTTGTTTGCGCGAAATTTACTTTTAGCTAAAGGTTATCAGTAATAGTAAAGTGCACCCCGAGTCGTCAAATTAAGAGAAGCGTATTCTTATTAAGAAATCAGTTTTGATCTCACAGCCGTCGTGGAACCATGATCGTAGTGGATGAAATGATAAGTTGTAAATCTGGTCAGTTGAGTAGGCGTATTTTCGTTGACCGATAAAATTTCAATTCAATGTCCCGTGCCTCAAAGATTGTATTTATCGATTTTGACTATGGCGTTTCAGGTGGTCTGGGTTACGTATTGAAATTGTCGGAAAGATTGGGGCAATAATGTCAAGATATCTCTTATAATGTCGTAAGATTTTAAGAGGGATGTGGGCCGGTAGTAGGAACTTGTGTATTACGTCACAGTTTAACAACAGACCTATCCGGTGTCATGTGTTTGGATGTATAAATATTCACCAAAGGTGTAGCAACGAAAAAAACCCCCTAAATCGTTAGTATAAAAAAAACAAAAACGTTACTCGTTGGCTGGCTATTGATGATCGCATTCCATAGCCTTCATGCCCAGGGAACTGATACCCTACGCACGAAAAATTATGCTCTCAAAAGCGAAGTGGTTGCACGCCGTCTGGAACGAGAACTTTCCCTCGCCCCAAAGCAAGTCAGCCAAGTGCAGAAGCTAATGGACGAAAGATTTCCGGCACTACAAAAGAAATCAGTTGCCGACGCCAACCGATGGGAATCGGTGAATGCGCCTGCGCGCCAAAAGCTTGCTTCTATTCTCACAACGGAGCAGTATCAACGCTACCTACAATTAAAACAAGAGACTCAAAATCAAAAGCAAGAATTCGCAAAAAAGAACCCCAATTACCAATTTTCGGACGACGATAAGGAACTGGACTTTTAACCTCGGTATCCATGAAATATTTATCCGCTATCCTTATCCTTGCCATTCCCCTTTTATTCAGCACATGCCGTGAAGACGACGAATTGCCGCCAATTACAATGGAAGGCAAAGGCACTTTTGGATGCTTGGTGAATGGCAAAATGATGCTTGGCGAAGGATATCTCCAAAACGGTACCCATGCCGATATCTACAAAGGGTCGGATACGGTCGCTGTTAACATTTACGGCTATCGCGACGGCCAAACAATGTTCATGTCAATCATTGGCGTCCCGGATCTCAAAATTAATGAACGGTATAGCTTCATTAATAATGATTGTTGCGGTCTTCAATATGTGGAGTATACAGACACTGGACAGTGCACCTATGAACTCCCGATTAGTGGGTATGTGACGTTATCCAGATGGGATGAAGGCAAGAATATCCTGGCCGGAACTTTCCAATTTACAGCAGAGAGCGATGAATGCCCGGGCACCGTTGTGATAACCGAAGGAAGATTCGATATCGGCGAGATTTTCTATTGAACCCTCAAAACAAACCACCCCTTAAAAAAATCGACTAATGAAAAGGATGATATATTACCTGTGCGCATGGGTATGTCTTATGCTCACTATGCCCGTATACGCCCAACAAACTGTGACGATCAGCGGATCGGACTTGACGGATGCCATGTTGTCGAGCAACGCCAGTAACCCGGCGGCAGCGAATGTCAATTATAACACCTATTCTCGCATAACGGCTACCGCCTGGACCAATGGAGGGGCCACGAAGCAGCGAACGCTACTGCGATTTAATCTTTCTGCCATTCCGCAGGGTTCAATAGTTCAGTCAGCAACGTTATATCTCAACAGCGATCCGACTAAAACAAGCTCAAGTTCCGCCGAAGCTAACAGTCAGCTTAGCGGCTCCAATGCTTTCTATCTGGAGAAAGTGTCGGCAACGTGGACGAACACTACCGTCACCTGGAACAACCAACCAGGCACAACAACAACGGGCCGACTATGGACGGGCCCTTCTACATCGGTAACAGAAAACCTCCAAATCAATCTCACGAGTTTCGTGCAGGAATGGGTAAACAATTCTGCTGTCAACTATGGGCTTAAGATGATTTTGGAAAACGAGACTTCACGGTCGGGTTGAAATTATCGGGCTGAGTGATTTGGTAAACCTGACATTTTAATTTCTCACATTCAATGCCCTGTTGAAGCAGGTAGGTGATGGCTTCTAGGTTGATGTCATTTTCTTCTAGGTAAGCAATAAGATTTTGGCTCATACAAATAGCGATTACAGTAACGGGCTCGGGTAAAACGGAAAGATTAATATACGCAATCCCCTGTATTCAGGGATTTAGGAAACACCAAATCAGGAAAATTGTTTAAACATTTGTCAAATATGAGAAACACAGCAACCGCAATTATTTTATTTCTTTCCATTACGGCATACGCCCAGAAAACGCGCACCACAGAACTTGTAGCCCATAAAGGAATAACCATTAGTCAGATAGTTGGTGAAGACACTCTATTTTTAATGCTGGGGAGGAACGCCAAATACAATCAGCTTGTGGATATTATCTCCCTAAAGTCTGGTAGAAAATTGGGCGACATCTCTACCCTGCTTGAAGAGTGTTTAAAGATGACAGCGGAGCCAAAGGGCACGTCTTTAGAATATGAGGGCAATAGTATTTCATCCTTCGGTGGCGGGCAGATCGCGCTTTGGGGAAGGGGTAAGGATTCATCTGGCTATGTGTATCTGAACAAACAAATAATAGGAAAATTGACAGAAGGGTTAAAGTAGTAAGCTGATTGCTTTGCCTCTTCTGTGTCCATGTCAGCCAAATACGCCTCGGTGGTGCTCATGGTTACGTGTCCTAGACTTTGCTGAATAGCTTTAATGTCCACCTTGGCTTTTAACAGCATGGTTGCGAAGGTGTGGCGGGCATTATAGGTGTTCACTTTATGGGTTATTCCAATGCGGGTAGCGACGCGGTTAACGAATTTATTGGTCGTCTTCACCCATTGGTGGATGGTGGCGTGTGCTTCCTTCGGGCTCATTTCCTTATTAATAATCCCAAACACGTACGGTTCATGTGTTCCGTAAAGTGTGATGGTGGCAAGGACCTCCGGCCGTAAAGGAACGACGATAGGCTTTACCTTCCTCACAGTTCGCATGGTCTTGCGGCGGATGAAGGTTAACACTTCTCCTTTAATGTCTGAAGGCCTCAGGTAGGCCATGTCGGTAAAGTTCATTCCGTTACAATAGTAGGAGAACAACCAGAAGGAGATAGCCTTATGTTCGCGGGGATCCGTTAGTGTGACGTCCTGCAGGCTTACGTTATCGGTAGACTTCAAAGCTTTTTTGTGGTTGGAACCGGTAGGGATGGTGTATCCTTCCTTGCCGAACGGGTATAAATCACGGGAGATAAGCTTCTTTCCAATAGCCACGTTAAAGACCGCGCGCAGATTTCGCAGGTACATGCCTGTGGTTGTAGCAGATCGGCCCGCTTCACGCATCCAGGTTTCATATCCTTTAAGAAAGTTCGTGTCTACAATCTCTAAAGGAAAATCGCCCCGGTATTCAATCAGACTTTTCAAAGCGTATTCGTAGGACTGCTTGGTCCCTATCCTTCCCTCTTGTTCGAATTTGGCAATAGCTTCATTAAATAGCTGGCTGACACCTGACCCTTCGGAATACCTACCAATCAACAAAGCTTCAAACAGTTCAGGCTTAACCGTGGGATTGTTATTCACAATGTCATTAGCACGAACCTCCATTTGTAAAGCCTCCTCACGAATCTTGCGTAAGCGTGGAGGAACCGAACCAGAGCGGAATTTAGCCCAATCGGCTACTGATAAGCTTTTACCAAGGGAGTAATATTTCTGCCTCTGCTTGCCATCAGTTCGGAAATCTACTCTAAGTTTGAGCATGTACCTACTATCCTTTAATTTGTTTCGAACATCCAGGTACAGGGATATGACTGGTTTGAGTTGCATTATTGTAACATTGTCAAAGGCTAATTCGTGCCGAATGTAGTAATAATGAATGCATAATGAAAGGTTATAGAAACGGCCTGCATAGGTTCAAAAAGGCTCCTAACATCGAAATAACGGCAATTTAAAGGGTGGGCCCAGTCGGGCACGATCCGACGACCCCTTGATTATGAGTCAAGTGCTCTAACCAGCTGAGCTATGGGCCCCTAAAAGGGATACAAGTTTAAAGAATTTTTTCATTTCAAAAGGGCAACGGTAATTCAAAAGCTACTTTTTTTGATCGACCTCTGTTCCTGACCTTTCAATACTTTGAACGCGGGTTAATTTATTGCTCCTCCTGACGGATAGTTTTTCGCAATTTCCCATGCTTGATTAAACCCGGGAATGTGACATCTTTGCGACTTCAATTTTTTACTAGTGAAACTAGATTCTGGTATTAAAAACCTGTTGTTCGATTTGGGAGGCGTCATCATCGATTTGTCAGTCGATGCCACCCTTAATGCATTTAGCGCCATGTCAGGATTCGGCAGAGAGAAAATCAATCAAATTTACAACATGTCTCCTGAATTCCTGTTGTATGAAAAAGGAATGATCGATGATGATGAATTTCGGGACTTTGTCAATAGAGCCTTAAGTATAAAGGCAATGCCGAACGAGATTGATATCGCCTGGAGCGCAATGATCCTTGGCATCCCTCGCAAAAAACTGGAATTACTCGAAAGACTTCGAGGTCACTTCAAAGTTCTTCTTCTCAGCAACACCAATGCAATCCATCTTACCTATATCAACCAAGTCATTCTTCCTGCTGTTGCACCAAACGTCACATCGCTCGATCCATATTTTGACCGTGCATACTATTCACACTTGATGAAGAAAAGGAAACCCGACGCTGACATCTTTGAAGAAGTGCTCGCGGAAAGTAATCTGCTCGCCGACGAAACTTTGTTTTTGGATGACAATCGTGACAACATCACGGGTGCTGATAAGTTGGGAATCAGAACGGCACTTGTAAATACCCCCAACTTTATCCTGGACTACTTTGATGAATATTGAACAGAGAAGGCTGTTGCTGCAGGGGGGATTATTTTTAGCCACTGTAGTCACTACGACTATTGCCGGCGCCGAATGGGCGTTTGCCAAATCGATTTTTATGCCGGGGTACACCTGGCAGGATTTCTTCAGCGGATTTCAATTTTCACTCCCCTTTCTTTTGATACTAACAGTGCACGAATTTGGGCACTATTTTACGGCGCGCTATCATCGCGTTGGCGTTACGCTCCCCTACTATATTCCTTTGCCACCTCTTCCCTTTTCGTTTGGCACATTGGGCGCGCTCATCAGACTGAAGACCAGGCCCTACTCGAAAAAGCAAAATTTTGATATAGGCATCGCCGGTCCACTTGCTGGTTTTGCTATGGCACTGATCGTTTTGGCATATGGCTTCGCGACGCTACCAGAGCCAGAGTACATTTTCCAAATCCATCCGGAATACAAACAGTATGGACTCGATTATGCTGAAACAGTATATAAAAACCAGCCTGAAAATATTTTAGATATTGTGCTCGGGAAAAATCTGCTATTCATGGTATTCGAGAGATTTGTCGGCGACCCTGCCCGAATTCCCAACGCGCATGAAATGATGCACTATCCCGTTTTGCTTGCAGGTTTCCTATCGCTTGTATTCACGAGCATCAACCTGCTGCCCGTCGGACAATTAGACGGCGGTCACGTGATCTATGGTCTGTTCGGATTCAAGACGCATCGCATTATTGCGACAATATGTTTTATCGGGCTGCTCCTCTATTCGGGACTGGGTGCATTCAACGTTCATGATCCCAATGCAGACCTGCACATTTGGATCCCGATGTCGGCGATATTTCTTTATCTGGTTCTTGGAGGGCTCGGCTTGTCCAAGCAAGATACTTTGATGTACGCGCTGATCATCCTTGCATTTCTGCTGTTGATGAGTTGGTTTTTTCCTACGATAACCGGATACTCAGGTTGGCTGCTGTTTGTATTTATGCTTGGACGGGTGATTGGGATACAGCATCCACCTTCAGAAATTGAGGAGCCACTGGATGAAAAGCGGGTGTTACTTGGATGGTTAGCGCTCGCAATATTTATAGTTTCATTCAGTCCGGCGCCAATCGGATAGTTGCTCTGCTTACTTGACAAGCTGTAGCCAGCTTTTACAGGTTGAATGTCCCTCAACTGTAACCTCGTAAAAATATACTCCTCCGGCGAGGTTAGCGCCATCCCAATCGTACTGATAATCTGGTGAATTATAGACTTCTGTTCCCCAGCGGTTATAAATAATAACTGAAGTAGTAAACCCATATGTTCGCGGCGTCGTACCCGGTACGTTTCCATATTGAATGGTGAATCTGTCGTTTTGATCGTCTTGCTGTCCCGGGGTTATTACGTTTGGTATAAGAAGCTGGAATACCGGCATGGGAACGATCTCCTCGGTCACACAAAATTCGCGAACTCCGACAAGCTTCACCTGGTATAAGCCATCTTCTTTATATTCATGCGATACCCGAGTTTCATCAGACGTGCTTCCATCGCCGAAATCAAAAAACAATCTGTCACCAGTCCACAGGCTATCCGTTGTGCTGTTAACCTGTACAGCCGGCCGTTCGAAACATTCTGCACTTCTATCCATTTCAAACGAGGGTTTGATGGTGGGTATCACATTTAACTGAACGGTGTCCATTTGAATGCATCCAGACGCCTCGGTAATTGTAATGTAATAAACCATTGTATCTGCTGGCACAACCGTGGGAGTAGAAAGGTTTGACGAAAACGACCCGTCGGCACTTGTCCATGCATACTGCGCTCCTCCGCTCGCCTGAAGTTTGTATGGAGCGTCGAGGCAAACGTCATCGTCATCCTGTACCCTCGTGTCCGCAATGAACACGTCGATCTTAAGCGAGACAGCGTCCTTCCCCGTGCATGTACCCTTGTCGATTGCCGTAAGCCACACGGTATACTTTCCTGTGGCCGCATACTGATGCGTCACCATCGATGTGTCCGGCTTAACGATCCGCGTGCCGTCACCAAGGTCCCATTCAAACGTTTCTCCCCCCGTGCTGAAATTCTGAAATACGATTGGATCCGGTATACAAATTTTGTTCAACCCCGGTTGATTGAGTTTCACAGAATTTGACTGGAGCCTTGCCTTTAACGACGACAGGTCAAATTTAAAAGCGGCATTGTTGCAGTTAGTACTATTATTTGTCCGGGACCAGGCGTTAGAGGTTGTTGGAAAATCTGAAGTTGCTTCTCCTGTCTCGTTGTAAGCACGGCATCCCGAACATACCGCGTGGTAGACAATCCCACCTTTGTCAAAGCGGCTTGTTCCTCCATCGACGTGCGTCTGTGAATCATTGCCGCCCAGGTATGTTCCGTAGAGAAACTGGGATGCGTCTTCCGTAAGTACCATGAAATAGAAGTCTGATCCCCCGCTGGTTGATTGAAATGCGTCAGGTGTAACAGGCATTCCAATAGTGTTGCTTTGCCAGTAGAAGCTTTGGCTATTGACAACCCCACCCCATCCGGAGAGGTAGATATTATTGCAGTCGTTGACAAGGAACGCGGTAGGAGAAATGTCTGGAATGCCTCTACCTGAACCGATTACTGTGGAGAAAACGAGGGTTGAAAGCGAATGATCAAACTTTTGAATAAACTGTCCGCCATTCGCATTGCTATAAACTCCAGCAGTGATTGGAAAGTTTCCGGTCGTCTGGCCGTAGACGTACACTTCATCATCTTCATTCAAGTCGAGAAAGTAAACCTGATCGAAGGAATTCGTGCCCGTAAATGTAGCGTTATAAATGACGGTGCCGTTCACATCAATATTTGCTATCCACCCATCTGCATCTCCCGCGAGCGTCGCCTGAAAGGCGGTCGCTGTTACGGGAAATGCCGCGCTGGTTGTGCCGCCGGCCACAAAGAGATTTCCCAACTTGTCGAACTTGATGGTATGACTGGCATCCTCGCCGGCGCCCCCGAGGAATGTAGACCAAATTATTTGAGAAAGATCAGGGCTCAACTTGGCGATCAATGCATCTGTGCCGCCTCCGTTGTAAACGGCATCAATCCCGTCAACAATGGGGAAATCCGCAGATGCCGTCACCGTTGAAATATAAATGTTATTGTTTGCATCAGTGATCACGTCGCCGCGCATCTCGTCGCCATAATTTTTTGTTAATGGACCGTAAATTGGATTGAGGCCGTCATTAGCGCTTCCCCCAATTAAAGTTGATGCCTTTAATGCGCTTCCGTTCTTACTAATGCGTGAAACAAAAATGTCGGATCCTCCGACGTAATCTACCACGAGCCCGGTGCGCGTTCCACCATTGAAAGTCCTGTCGAAGGCGCCGGCCGTTGTGGGGAAGTCAATCGAGCTGGTCGTACCCAGTATAATGAGGTCCTCGTCTGAACCAACAACGAGGCTATGCGCAGACTCCGTACGACTTCCACCAAGGTAGCTCGCATACAGGAGTGCCGATCCAGCTGAATCATATTTCAGTATGGCCACGTCGTACACGCCTCCGTATGCAACCTGAAAGGCGCCATTGGTGGCTGGAAAGTTTCCCCCCAGGACTTTATTCGTAACTCCGGCCGAATACAAAGTACCATGTTCTCCGGGCGTTGCCGTACTGCCCCAATTGTCTGCGGTGCTTCCGGAGTACGTCGAAAATATCAGCAGCGGGTCAATGATCAACTCATAACAATGATCGTAGTCCATAGGAAAATCAAATGTGACCCGACTGCCATTGAGTCTGTATGAACAGGGAACATTTACTTTGCGACCATCTATCAACTGGTAGGCTATCGGCTTCTTTTCGATCAATTGCCCGACAGAAACATTTACCTGCAGGTCTCCCGCGTGATCAATAAACATTTGATCCGCGCCGGAATACGCTAGCGATATCTTTGACGGATCTCCCTGGGGCTCGACAATCAAATCATATTTAATATTGTTACCTGATGTATAAACTTTCAGATCAACACCCTCGTAAAGGGAAGGGTAGATCATTCCGTCATACCCATAGGCGTCCGTCGCCCAGCGACACGTATCATTGCCGAGGAAAAAGTTATAGTAAGCGGTGGACCTGCCGAATGGTGTCGGCGCAATGCCCTGTTTTGATCCTTCAAATTCCACCTGAAGGCGGTGTCCCTGGATCGGCTCATTCGGTTCGATAGATGAACCTTCGTTAGCATGCGCGTCATGTCCTCGCTCGTGCAATTGTTGCACGCGGCCCTCATCAAGAAAGTAGTAGATAAAAGACCCTGACTGCAAAAACATTTTTGTTCCCGAAACCTGCACAGCATATTGATAGATCGGGTCCCATTGATTTTTGTTTTCAATGAACGTAGGTTTCGGCGTGGGGTCTGCTAGGACAGCAAGCCTGAATGTGAGAAGGCAGAAAACCAGGAATAGAAAGCGGGAATCCCTGAACATCAACGTCATATCGATCTGTTATATCACTCCGGCTCTTTTGGCAAGATAGGGAAGTTTTCTTTTACCTGGTGGGAGGGTCACCCAAGGATTCTGCGAACCCACGGAAATCGCTTCAAGCTACAAGCTTTGCGGTGCGAGGGCCGAGTTTGCGGCACGATGCTAGAAGCTCTGTCGTTTAAGGCGCAGGGCTCAGGCTTGAAGCATGCAGCTATTTTACTACCTTTAAAAGTCTATGGAATCGGAACTAATAAGGGAGGCACGTGCCCTGTCGGAAAAAATATTTTCCGACAGTCGTTTTGATAATTACTTTTTCCACAACCTAAGCCATACAAAGGAAGTTGTTGAGGCCGTGAATGAAATCGGGATACAGTCGGGCCTGACGAAGGAAGAACTTGAGGCCGCCGTAACTGCTGCATGGCTTCACGACATCGGTTACCTGCATGGACCGTTAAATCATGAAGAAGCTTCAGTCAAAATTGCCGGCGACCTATTCGGAAGACTCACTACGCCGGTTGGAAAAATCAATCTAATTAACAACGCCATTTTAGCGACCCGTATCCCCCAGACCCCAAGATCAATGGTAGACAAGGTTTTGTGTGATGCAGACCTTTATCACCTTTCGGAAAAGCATTATGACTCCAAGGGAACCTTGCTAAGATTAGAATGGGCGGCCATAAAGCACAAAGAAATAACAGATAATCAGTGGGTTAATCACAATCTGGAATTCATGGAATCTCATCGGTATCACACACCTTTTGGCCAGTCGGTTTTGGAAGAGGGCAAACGGAAGAATATGAAACGCCTGAAGAAGAGCGACGAGCCAGACGTCAGTAAGAAAAAACATAAAAAGCTCGAAGAGGAAGTTTTGAAGCTACGGGCAAAGCTCGATAAAATGAGAAGTCAGACGCCAGACCGCGGCATCGAAACAATGTTTCGCACCACGTCGCATAACCATGTTATGTTAAGTCAGATGGTTGACAGCAAGGCAAGCATCCTGGTTACGATCAACTCCATCATACTTTCAGTTATTGTTTCTGTGCTGATCCGAAAACTGGAGGAAAATTCATATTTATTGATCCCCACCGTGCTATTAATCTCGGTGTGTCTGGGAACCATGGTGTTCTCTATACTCGCGAGCCGCCCTAATATCTCATCTGGAAAGTTTACGCGCGAAGACATTAAAAACAAGCGTACAAACCTGTTGTTCTTCGGAAATTTTCACGGCATGAATGTCGATGATTACCTATGGGGTATGAAGGAAATGATGAAGGATGCGGACTACCTGTACGGTAGTCTGATCAAGGATATTTATCATCTGGGAAAAGTGCTTGGTACTAAGTACCGGTATCTGAGAATTGCCTACAATGTTTTTATGTATGGGTTTGTAATTGCAATCCTGTCTTTCATCGTCGCATTCCAAATATCAGGCAAGATCGGCAACGGCAAGTTCTGAGCGATTCTTGATAAAGCAGAATACACAAAATCCGATTTGAAGGACAAGCGTCGAGAAAATTGTTAAGAATACTTCCATAGGTTATTATTAAATGTAAGCCTAAAAGTAAGGTAGATGTGCAAACACCCTATGCAACAAATGATTATCTGTATTTTCCTCCGTTAATTTCCCATATAAACCTGTGAATGGATTTAAGGAAACGTTTGAGTAAAAGTGGTGCAGTCGGCGAATTGACTAGAATCGCTGACGACCTTCGTGTTGATAAAGCTTTATTTAAAGAATTAATTGAGGTGTATATCGCTGGACCACATGGTCTCACACACCGTGCAGCCCATGTAATAAACTTTATAGCAGCACGCGATCCTCATCTTCTCCGACCACATCTCAGACGAATTATAAAACAACTCGACGTGCTGGAGGTTCATGATGCCTATCGAAGGAACACGATTCGGATGCTGCAATGGATCGATATTCCAGAATACTTGCAAGGTCGCATCCTTGATCTTTGCTTCAAGTATCTTCTGGACAAAAAGGAGGCGATAGCGATCAGGGTATTCTCTATGTCAGTAATAAATAGAATCGCTCAGGGCGAGGACTCGTTAACCAGGGAATTAAAACTTGTCGTTGAAGATCAGCTCCCCTACGCGGGACCGGCGTTCCGATCAAGAGCAAAGAAAGTCTTGAATCAGATGCAAAGATAAAATGCTTCCCGAGTCAGGGCTGGCCCGCAGCAAATTTGAAGAATTGTCGAAGCGTTATTTTTCGCTGTGTGCCAGACTTAACTTGTGAATAAGTTCATCTGCCTGGTGTTGCTCCTCCGGTGTTGTCAGATCGCGGTACAAGCGTAATATTTTTATCGCCTCCGTAAATTCTTTGTTCATCGCCAGCGTCAACGCCAGATTAAAATAGCTGTTGGGAAAAGACGGTTCAACCTCAATCGATATCTGATAATGAAATTTAGCAAGCGTAAAATTTCCGATTTCACCGTAAAGATTAGCGAGATTGTAATGCGCCTCAAAGTGCCTGGGGTCGTGTCTGAGAGATAACGTAAAATAATCAACTGCTTTCGTCTGGCTGCCTTCCTGCCATTCCAGGATGCCGATATTACAATATGCATCAGCAAGGGCATCGCCGTCCTTAATGGCCTTTAAGTATAATTTGATCGCCGATTTATGATCGCCCTGATCGTCCACAATGAGGGCTTGCTCAAAATCGGTGAGCCGATTAAGGCGGATTACCTTACCGCCCGCGAACAGGTTAAGCTGGCCAAACTTCTCCACAACCGAATCCTTCTTTTTGCGGACTCGTTGCGGGCCAAATTTCTCAGGCGTTGGAATGGGGAATTTTATAACCTTTGCCATGCAGATGCAAAGGTAACAGTTTTACAACGTTATGTCTGTAAGCACGCTATCTTCTTAACTGGCTTTTCTGCGTGTAGTCTTCTGCTTCTCCGTCTTTTCCTTTTTCGCCTCTGTTCCTTTTGCTTTTTCCATTGGTTTCTTCGCTGCGTCAATGGATGCTTTGAGGGCAGTCATGATGTCGACAACTTTTGGAGCTTCTTCCGCAACCATTACCACTTCCTTGCCTGCTATCTTGGCATCGATGATTGTTTTGAGTTTGTCGGTGTACTGATCCTTCATCTCGATCTCCGTAAACCTTTTTGTCATGGAATCGACGAGTGTTTTAGCAAGTTTTAGCTGTTCCTTGTCGGCCTTAACTTCTAATAACTGAGGCACTTCACCCATGCTTCTTACTTCATCGGGATACCTCAACCGATACATCACAATGCCTCGATCCATTGGAGCAAGCAGCAACGGAGTTTCGCGGTCACGTAAGACCACTTTACCGACCGCAATTTTCCCGCTTTGCTTTAACGTCTCGCTGAGTAAACCATATGTCTTTGCCGCAACGTCACCGTCGGGACCAATAAAATAAGGCGTTTCAAATAGTGTGGGATGCACTTCTTCCGCACTGACAAACCCTTCGATCTCAATCACTTTTTCGCTCTTCAGCCGGACTTTCTCAAAATCCTCGTTGTCGATGATTACGAATTGGCCAGGTTCGTATTGATAACCCTTCACAATGTCTTCCGCTCTAAGCGCCTGGCCTGTCACCTTGTCTTTCTTCTCGTAACTCACTGGATTGTGGCCTTCTTTGGACAAGAGATTAAAGCTGATGGTTTGTGCGGTATCAATTGCATTGTAGATGCGTACAGGGATGGTGACGAGGGAAAATTGAATGTGACCTTTCCATATTGCTCTCATTGCCAGTGTAGTTAAATTAAAGAATGAACCAGTGATCGCTAAATTATTGAAAATGTCTCAGTTTCAAAATATCAGAGCGCTAATAATCTATAAATCAATGACCGTGGACCATAATTAAAAAGCTTGAAGTATACAGATGTCGGTCCGCATGGTCCCCGCGGAGACTCATAGGGGTAGACAATCATTGCCCGTTGACATCTTGAAAAGATGAAAGCCGAGAGTTGTGGGTCCGTGCTAGTACGATGTTTTAATTGTTGCCTTGAGATCGTGAAGCAAGGTGTAAAGGCCCAGATAGGTTCGGTTAATATAAACGGCATCGCTCACGCTGCGAGCCTTCTTTGAATCTCGAAGCTCCTTCATTTGCGATAACTTCTCACCGAACCCATAAAGCTCTTCGAAATACGCATCATCAGAAAAATCGAACCGTTCAGTGTCAAAAGGCCGGCTTAACAACTCAATTAGTTTTACAAAGAGGTCCCCGAAAAACTTTTTTTGTTCAGGTGTATCCTCCGGATAAATGAACTTGAGTTCAGAAAAAAGACGCCTTTGTGCCTCTGGATCAGTGAGGATCTTGCGATCCATCAATTGAAAGTAAAGGTCATAAAATCCTTGTGGTATCTCTTTTACGCAACCGAAATCTATAATTCCTAATTTATAATCTTCGGTGATTATAAAGTTACCGGGATGAGGATCTGCGTGCATCGCCTTCAGCGTGTGCATCTGGAAATGGTAAAAGTCCCACATCGCCTGCCCTAACTTGTTTGCAGCCTCTTGAGGAATTGGCTTGGTCAACACCTCCCCCAATGGCTTTCCCTCAAGCCAGTCCATCGTAAGTATCCTAGGAGAAGAATACTCAGGATAATAGGTAGGAAAAACTATGTTCGTCAGATGACGGGTCCGTTCTGAAAGATCCATTGACCGTTGCAGTTCCAGTGTGTAGTCCGTTTCCTCCAACATGCGAGTTTCAACTTCCAGAATAAACTCATCATATTCAGCAGCGTTAAGCTTAAACATCGCTAATGCTATCGGCTTGACCATTCCAAGATCGGACTTAATGCTATCTCCCACCCCGGGGTATTGAATCTTAACAGCATACTTCTTTGTACCAATGGTCGCCTGGTGAACTTGTCCCATTGACGCCGCGTTCACCGCTTTAGTCGTAAACGTATCAAATACCTGATCGGGATTTTTGCCGAAATACTTTTGAAATGTCTTAACAACCAACGGAAAGGACAAGGGGGGTGCGCTGTACTGCGCCATTGCAAACTTTTGCTGATACGCAGTTGGTAGCACATTTTTATCCATGCTTAACATTTGCGCTATTTTCAATGCGCCACCTTTTAGCTCGCTGAGCGAATCGTAGATATCCTTTGCGTTATCTTGATGCAGCTTTTCCTGGGTGATCCCGGGGTTCATTAACTTTTTTCCGTAGTGCTTCAGGTAATTGGTGCCAACTTTGGCACCAGCGGAAATAAATTTAGAGGCACGTTGAATCTTTGTTACCGGGATTCGGTCTAACTCTTTCACGAATAAATGATTATTGGGTGGAACGGGAACCGTTATCTGGTTTTCGTCTGATACAAAAATTTGGCAAAGTCAACGGCAGAATCGACAGCGCCTTTCCCGATGAGATCAAATGCAAGGTTGACCGATTTCTCGACGGCGACATCCGTCTTTTCAAAATCAGCACTGTCATCAGACTTCCAGAAAAGCAGGATAAATCCAAGGTGCATCCAGAATAATCTTGGATAACGTTTATCCAGTATTGGCCTTCTGGCGATCTCGCCCTTCCCCTTACCTTGATTCAGGATCGTTTCCGCGAACGCTTCGAATGACGCGCGGAAACCTTTAATATATTCGGGGACGAAATCCATTTTGTTTGTATGCTCAAGCTGAAACAATACAAAGCTTCTGTTCTGCTTCAGCGATTCAAGTAGCGCATAGTAAAATGTGAGCATCTTTTCACGGGTGGAAAAGCTTTGGAAGGCATCGTCAATCTGGAGCCTGCTCACTACAGTGTCGGCAAAGCCACGCCATATTAGTTTTTCCAGGCCTTCAAAAGAACCGACAACGGCGTAAAACTCATCCTCCCGAATGCCAAGATCAATACAGAATTTATAAACAGACGGAGGTCTTTTTCCATTTGTCAGCAAGTATTCGATGTAGGCTGACCGCAACTTTTCAGCAGAAACAATCGGTGTTGCTTCAGCTGTCGTGGTATTCTCTGTTTCCATATATTGTTAAACAGTTTTTAAGCGAAAGAGTTTGCACTTTCAAGAAGAATATTTCGTTAATTTTCAAGTAATGAAAATGCTCTTCTTTACAACGTTAATGGGTGCCGCTTTCTTAACAGGGGCGCAGGAAAAGCGTTCTGATGTTCGTAGCATCTGTGAGAATGCGAGAGTTGCGTATGAGAAAGCGAATTACAAAGACGCTTTGAGCCTTTTGAACAAATGTCTCGAAGACGATCCCGGCAATGCAGCGGCCTACCTCACCCGTGGGGCAACGCGCGAAGAGCTCAAGGATCTTCAAGGCGCACATACTGATTACAGCATCTACAACGAGATGAAGCCTGATCAGCCCGATGCGCTGTTTAACCTGGCTTCAATCCAGTACAAGATAGGATTCTACGAGCAGTCACGTGACAATTTGAAAAAGCTACTCACCCTTCCGCCCGGTGAAACCAATTCCGTTTATTTTCGCGTGTCGGCTTCGGGAACGGGAACCAGCCAGGTAACGACGAAGGCAACTGGTATGGAGGCAATGATTTTCAATTATCTTGGACTGGCAGAGACCAAATTGGGCAACTTCAAACCGGCAATCCAATGGCTTGATTCTGCGATAAGGGTGCAGCCGAAAGAGGCGGATTTCTATGTGAACCGCGGACTGGCAAAAGAGGCGATAAAGGATAGTACCGCGCTGGCGGATTATGAAAAAGCACTAAGCATTAATCCTGACCAGGCGTCCGCCCGCGCAAACATTGCAAATTTGAAGCGAACCCTGGGCAACTCCGATGACGCCATGGATGAAATAGAAAAGGCGATTGAGAGCGATTCAAGTATGCTCCACCCCTATTTGGCCCGTGCCTTTCAGCGCATGGAAGGCGGCTATTATAAGGGAGCAATCGAAGATTACGATCGTGCGCTGGAGATCGACGATAAGAATCCGGAGATCTGGCTCAACCGGGGAATAGTTAAGGAAAAGATGAATGATTTGAAAGGTGCTTTTGCCGATTATACTACGGCAATTGAGCGCGACGAAAAATATGTTAAGGCATGGCTAAACCGTGGAAACGTTCTGAGTAAGCAGGGACGTTTTAAAGAGGCTTCAGAGGATTACACCGTAGCTATTACATTCAGTCCCGATTATGCGTTTGCCTATTACAACCGCGCAATTGCCCTGCATAAACAAAAACAAACCGTACTCGCCTGCGAGGACCTTAAAAAAGCTGAGTCCCTCGGCCACGTCATTCAGGAAAAGGTGATGAGGGAGATCTGTAAGTAAGTAACCCATCGTTCTTAGCGTTCCCTTAGCGCCACCGTGCCTCCGCGGTTAACCTTTTCAGCCTCGCAAAGTTACCCTCCCCCGTCTACATCCGGCCTCAGCCTCACAAACACCGGCTCTCTAAATATTTTATCCGGTGTTAACTTTGCATACCCGACTTCGACGGTGAAGGGAACATCTAGCCACTTCGTTGTCTTATCGTCTGGTAACTTCGGAACGAACGAAGGCTTTTTCGCTTCTCTTGTGCCACGGATCAAGGCGAAGATCTCCTTCGTAGTATTCTCGTCAAAGCCAGTCCCCACCTTTCCGCGATATACATTTTTTCCATCAACCTCTTCCGCGACATGCATAGCACCGAAGGTCTTGCCGCGGCTCCCCTTCCCCTCTGTGTACCCGATAACAATGCATGCAACCGACTGGCGGACCTTTAACTTAATCCACAGCGCGCTCGTTTTTCCTGGTATGTAACGTCCATCCTTCCGTTTTGCAATAATTCCCTCCAACACATGTTGTTTTGCTGCCTCTAAAAGTGAGTGACCATCTTCCACATGTTCGCTGAGACGGTAAGGAGTATCCGGACGTATGGCATCCGAAAGCCACTCCTTCCTTCTGAGCAAAGGCTCATTGATAAGTGATCTGCCGTCGAGGTATAGACAATCGAAGATGTAGCAGAAAACCGGGGAGGACCTTGATAATTTCTGTATCGTTGATTCACCGCTCGCCATCAATCTTTGTATCACTTTTTTAAACTCCGGCTTTCCCTGGGTGTCGAGACACACAATCTCTGCGTCAAATAATCCATTGGTCGCCCGAAATGCTTTTGGTCCCAGGAGCAATTCTGGAAACTGATTGGTGACATCAAGTTGATTGCGTGTCTTTATGGTAATTTTCTCGTCTTCAAGGGATATCATGGCCCGAATCCCATCCCACTTGATTTCATATATGTAATCATCACCTGCCGGGGGCTTCGTATCATTCTCAGGAAGCATCGGTGGTATATCCTGATGCAAGTAGTTTACCTGTGGATCATCGACCCTTTCCAACAACCACTCCTTCTCTTTCATTTTATGGATCCTGTACTCGCCTGTGATTTCTTTGCTTGCCAGTTTAAAGTAAAATCCGTCTTTTTTATCTTTAGTGATCTGATATTTTCCGAGCGCGTAAATCCACATTTCACCCGCACCATATTGTCCCTTGGGAATCTTCCCGTCAAACTTTAAATACTCAATCGGATGATCCTCGGTTTGAACCGCCAACCGCTTTACACCAGGAAATGGAGGCAACCCTTTTGGTACCGCCCAGGATCTTAGGACGCCGTTTTGCTCAAGCCGCAGGTCGTAGTGTAGTCTTGACGCGTGGTGACGGTGGACGACGAATCGGTTGCCGCTTTCATCGAGCAGCGCCGCCGCCGGTTCAGGAGTCTTTTTGAAATCCCGTTTTTTTGCATAGGCCTCCAGTTGTTCCGGTGACTTGTGTTTATCTCCCTGAGGATTTATTGATTTGCCTTTGCTTGTTTGCTTTGGCCGTTTAGTATGAATGGCAACGGCATACGCATCAAATCCCTCCCATGCATCACCATCATGCGTCACTTTATCCAATGCGGTCTCTATGTTAAACACCCAGGGATCGGTTACATTTTCAAGCTCATCCCATGTTAACGGCATTGATACCGGTGCCCTATCTCTCCCGCGCAGGCTGTATGGAGAAACAATACTTTGGCCGGAACGAATACGGTAGATGTCTATTAGAATTCGTCCCTTCCTGGCATCTTTTTTAATGTGCAAAGTCGTCGCATCCGGGAGACTTTCTACAAACGGTTTTGCGATGTCCTCCGCTGCTTCAAAGACAGTATGGTAGTCCCATTTAGCTTCTATCGGGCAACAAATATGAAGTCCTTTGCCTCCTGTTGTTTTCACGAAAGGTGTGTAACCGTGTTCTTCCAGGCGGTGCTTCAACGCGACGGCTATGGGTATCACGTTTGTAAAGGTATATCCTTCCGGTGGGTCAAGGTCGAATACCATGTAATCAGGAAAGTCATACGTTGGTTTTCGACTATGAAGCTGATGTATTTCCAGCGAAGCAAGGTTGGCAAGCCAGACCAGCAGCGCGGGTTCAGTGGCAATGATGTAATCTTTTTTCTCCTTCCCCAGCGTGACAAACTCAATCCACTCCGGTGCCCAATCAGGCTTATTCTTTTGATAGAAGCTCTCTCCCTTGATTCCATCGGGATAGCGAATTAAAGTAAGCGCTCTGCCTTTCACGAAATTGAGAAGCGTTGGAGCGATGCCCAGGTAGTAAGCGATCACCTGCGCCTTGACAATGGCATCTTCCGGAAACAGAACCTTTTCGAGATTAGAAAGCTCAATTTCGCGTTTCCCTACTTGCGCCCACTGCGAATTCTTTTTAGCCATGTTTGGGAATGTCAGGAACGGCAGAAGCTTTGATTTTAATCAGGCCACATATAGTGACCGCAAGGCATAAACCACTGATCACTGTGACGACAAAGTTGCCGATCTCCAAATCACTATTTCGCACGGCAAAACGCAAACAAACGGCCACCGCCGTGATTGTTAGTAGCATGACCCAGTACCATAACTGAGGTCTTTGTATAGTTGCGTTAGTAGACGGCTTCAACCTGATGAGATAAAACGTAATAAAAATTAAACCTATGTACGTGCTGATGTGTTGAAGTGCATAATATAATGGATAGCGTACGCCATTAAAAGGGAAGAAGGCTCCGTGATAGAACGGAAGCGTGTTGGTAAAATATGTATCGGTGTGCGTAAATCCGTCCCAAAAAATATGCGAAGCAGCGCCAATAATGGCGGAGAAGGCAAAGAGAATTGGTCGCTTGAAAATTACGGATGAAGTCTTCAGGTGCAGAAGCTCCTGTAGTCTGCGTTGAAAAAACAATGGCAAATTTCCTATAAAGTTTTTCTTCACCACATGATGAAAGATCCAACCAAGAAAAAACGTCACAGGAAGATCGAAATATAATACGCCGGTGAGTGCGTGGCTGTGCCTGCTGTTGACCGCCATTTGGAAGAAATATTCGAAGTCAGGTGAAATACTACCAATAACAAGCGCTGTCGCGGAAAAGTATCTGACATTAAGAAATGGAAGAACAATGGCCGGATGGGCTGCTGTAAACGGCATGTGATGAATGTTATTCGTATTTCTTTGTATCCGGATGAAAAGTTCTCCAGCTATGCCAGAACTCCTGGTACGCTTTGACCACTTTTAACCGGTCAGACAACGTGGAAAGATCGCGGCCGCCAAAGGCATAGGTCCGGTTACGCATGGTAAGCGTATCGCTACGAATGGCAAACGTGTCTTTTGCAGTTGGCCGCTCAAATGCCATGAAGCTTTGATCATCAGCAGCAAGGGCAATGACAACAGGCACATTACCTACCACGTCATTGATAATACGTTTTTCTTTAAGTGTGTGCCAGTCATATGCCTTGCTCTCGCCATTCAAGTGAATGCCCACAATCCAGGACTTATCTTTCCACGAAAGGGAGTCGGTCCTGGTAAGCGCTGATCTCCCCTTCCCTTTCTCAAATCGACCTGCTGAGTCATAAAAATTCAATGACGCCGCGTCTGTTTGCATTACTACTCCGTCCGGATAAAGATCAAACCATTTTTTCAATGTCATCTGACTTGATTCAACTTCCTGCAGCTTCTCCCCCTTCATCGGTCCGGCTACTGCTTCGCCGGTTGCCTGGCGCCACCAGCTTCCAGTACTGCCGTCTTCGAACATCGCATTAAAATGGTCCATCCCTACTAACCGAAATGTTTGGTGCACACCCTTTACCACCGGTTCGAATACGCGCCCAGTCCGACAAACATTGCAGTAAGTCACCAGAACTTCCTGCCCTCCGATAATATCCGGGACCTGATGGTGATAGCTCAGATACCTTATAGGATAGGCTTTCGCCTCCCCTTTTAACGCCACGCCCATCACGATACTGCTATCCGTTAAAACATTCTCTGATCTGGATTTAAATGATAGCTTCTCCGGCTGCCTGAACATCTTGTCGGCAAGCATCTTAAAGTTGAACGTGTAAACAACGAACAAGAAGAGGAGGATGAATAGCGCCGGTATCCATTTGCGCTTTACCCGAAAGGCGGCGGGTAGCCCTAAAATAAAAAAAAGTCCAAGTACGATGCGGAAAGACCATCGGTACGTGTGCAGGATGTATGCAACATCAAGGGAGTTCATCTCCTGGCTGCCAGGCATTGGCATAATGAAGTATACTTTCAGAATTTCATAGACGATCAGTGCGACAACACCGACGTAAAAGAACTTCTTCATATTTTCTGTATTGTGATGGTTTCCAATTAATACTTCTAATCATCGCTAACGTCGACAACCTTTTTGTTTTTAAGCGTGATCATGCCAATAATGAAGCATATACCAGCAACAATAATTGGGTACCAAAGCCCGGCAAAAGGATCGCCATCAGGGTCCGCGGTCGTTTTGCTTCGTGCATAAAGCATTGTTGCAATAAAAGGCGTTAATCCGCCGAAGATCCCATTTCCGATGTGGTAGGGTAATGACATGGAGGTGTATCGAATGCGTGTGGGAAAAAGCTCGACGAGGAACGCGGCAATCGGCCCATACACCATTGTCACAAGCACCAACTGGATCAACACCAATGCCACCATGCTCCAAAATGCCGTTTGACCTAAGATGACGGATGACCTCACCTCAGTGACGCCTGCATTTTCCATGTCAGACTTCCGTTTTGTTCTCACTTCCGACTGCTTAACAATCGTCTCACTATCGTAGCTTTTAATGACATCGTGCACAAACACCGAATCCCCTGCTTGATTCACGGATGTCGATTTTTCTATGCGCTTCAGTGCTGTGATCTCTTCCATTGCGTTGACGTCTGCAAGGGCATACATTTTTTTATATACCGGTCGGTAAAGAAGGACGGCCATTAGAAGGCCAACCATCATGATCATTTTTCTGCCAATTCTGTCTGAAAGCCAACCGAAGTAAACGAACAAAGGTGTTCCGATAAGAAGCGCGACCGCGATGATATTCCGAGTCTGCACAAAGTCAACATTACAAGTTTTTTCTATAAACGTCATGGCATAAAACTGCCCCGTATACCAAACCACGCCCTGGCCGGCCGTGGCGCCGAACAGCGCTATCAGCACAAGCTTGAGATTCTCCTTTTTTCCGAAGCTTTCGAAAATTGGATTTTTGGAAGTTTTACCTTCCGCCTTGAGCTTTGTGAACAAAGGTGACTCCTGCATCCTTAACCTTATGAAGATGGAGATCCCCACCAACACCGCGGAGAGAATAAATGGAATTCGCCATCCCCATTCGTTAAATTCGGATACGCCTACTGACTGGCGGACTAACAAGATAACACCAATGGAAACGAATAGCCCGAGCGTTGCCGTCGTCTGGATAAAGCTCGTATAAAATCCTCGTTTTCCGGCCGGGGCATGCTCCGCAACATAAGTTGCAGCACCCCCGTATTCACCTCCCAGCGCCAGACCCTGCAGCAAACGAAAAATGAGAACAAGGATGGGAGCCACAATGCCGATGCTTTCATAACTTGGTACAAGGCCAATTGCAAAAGTTGATCCACCCATCAGGATGAGTGTAACAAGAAAGGTATATTTTCTACCCACGATATCACCCAGGCGCCCGAATACGATAGCTCCAAATGGTCGGACAATAAATCCGGCCGCAAATGTTGCCAGTGTAGAAAGAAACGCAGCGTCCGGATTTGTCTGGGGAAAGAATTGTTCAGAAAGAATAACGGCGAGGCTGCCAAAAATGTAAAAGTCGTACCATTCAATAAGGGTACCTAATGAGGAAGCGGTAATAACAAACCAAAGCTTCTTTTGGTCATGAGGAGTAATGGCGGTTGGCTGCATTCGTTGGATCAACTAGCGGGAAAGATAAGTAGAATTCAAAAGCGAGCAAATGAAGGTTCCGATCCCTATTTATCCCTCAATCTGTATTTCCGGCTGCCTTCGAGTTTTTTTATCAGGCGTTTTAAAAGATCAAAGTACAAGCTTATGAACAGGATAATGGTCATTCCCCAGATGATGGTAATGTTAAACGGCATTGTATTGTATAGTATTCCTGAAAAGTGTTTTGTTGGTTGATAAAAGTTTGCCGAAAAATCGAGGTAATTCAAAGGACGGTGGTCGTCTGAATAAATCGGGTAAATCTTTTGCTCCAAAAACCCGTCATATTCCACAATTCGTTCCGGCGAGGATATATTCTCGACTGCATCTGTCACCGCCTTGTTGACGTAGGCATTCTTTAATTTTTCAAACTGTGCCGCCTTGGCCGGTGTATCGGTCAGGCTTGCAATGAGCTTCTCGCGCTCCATAATTGCCTTATCCATCCGCTTTGTATAGTACTGCTTCAGCGTCCTTAGGAAGAGCCCAGCATCCTTAAGCACCGAAGAATCAAGTTTACCGAGGGCAAGATGGTCAACTTTAGGAAACACTTCCTTGCTAAAATATTGCATTTCATTTTGAATGCCATTCTGTAGTATCGTCAGAGAGTTTACCATCTTCAATGAATTCCGGTTTTGCCATTCTCCCCTGTGGTTAAGACAATACGCAAGCTTTGATTCAAGTGCAGGAATGAAATAGATCTTTTTGTACTCTGCTTCCCGCACAACCTTATCGATTGGATAGAACCTGGTTTGGAATGGATTGTCTTTAAATTGTGTCACCATGAACGCTTCAAATGCCCATCGCGAAGCCATCAATTCTCCGATAACCGGCACACCAACGGGTTTGCCCACCTTGGGATTAAACTTGTCAAAGCTGATCACGACACCGCTGAGCAGCAGTTGGGGAATAACAAGCAACGGTATGAGTATATAGATTGTCACCGCTGAATCAAATGCCGCAGAGATATTAAGGCCGAGCATGTTGGCGAAACAAGAGCATGTAAATAAAATGGTCCAATACCTGAACTCCGTCAGCGGAATTTCCAACAGAGAATTACCAATCAAAAGAAAAAGGAATGTCTGAATCGCCGAAATTCCAAACATGACGGTTACTTTGGAGATCAGATAACTGCTTCGGCTCAGGTGAAGGAATTCTTCCCGCTTAAGAATCTTCCGGTCGCGGAAAATTTCTTCTGCACTCATCGTCAACCCGAAGAAAAGCGCCACGACAACGCTCATGAAGAAGTAGACAGGAATGTTACTGTTTGCGTAAAAGGAGTACTCCGCATTCGAGGGGTCGATGGTGTCGTAATATTTCACCATGAACGCGATGAAGAATGCCAGTACGGGAGCTTCCAGTAAGTTGATGTAGAGATATTGCTTGTTGGATATCTTCGAAAGAACATCGCGTGTAACGAATACCTGAAGTTGCTTTAGCCAATTGGGAATTTCCTGGAGAACGGAAAGGGGTTCCTTTACATGTTCAACCTTCGGCACTTTGAGCTTCTGCTTAAAGTATTGATACCATTGCCCGGGCGAAACTTTGCGCGTATTGGTGAGCCTGCCGTATTCATTCACAACCCGGGTTTCAATAATACTGAATATTTGCTCTGGGTTGATGTTTCCGCACTCTGCACATGCGCCCTGTGTTTTGTTCGCAGCATTGATAATGTCGCGGAAGTAGATCACACTTTCTATTGGATTG
The DNA here is from genome assembly GCA_037720155.1 of Chryseolinea sp. Classification (GTDB taxonomy): domain Bacteria; phylum Bacteroidota; class Bacteroidia; order Cytophagales; family Cyclobacteriaceae; genus Chryseolinea. The sequence continues at coordinate 229,818 of JBBJMI010000006.1, forward strand.
CCGTAATAGATCTGGAAGCCGCCGACATCCATAATCAGCAAAGTATCGAACATCTTGAAAATATCGGAGGACGGCTGGTGAATGACCACGAAAACCATTTTTCCCCTCAATGACAATTCTTTCAGGAGGTCCATAATATTTTCAGAATCACGTGAGGATAGCCCGGACGTGGGTTCATCAACAAATAGAATGGTTGGCTCGCGCAACAGCTCAAGGGCGATATTTAACCGCTTCCGCTGACCACCGCTTATGGTCTTATGCATGGGTGAGCCAACCGTAAGCTCACGTATCTCTGAAAGCCCCAGCATCATCAACACCCGGATAACCAATTCTATAATCTCTTTTTCAGAGTAATGACCGAAGCAAAGTTTCGCGGCATAGTAAAGATTCTCGAAGACAGATAATTCCTCAATGAGAAGATCGTCCTGCGGAACATATCCAATCACGCCCTGAACTTTTTCAGGATGTTCGTGTATATCGATGCTGTTCACCATAACGCGGCCGCTGGATGGCTTCTCAGATCCGTTGAGGACGTTTAGCAAAGTTGACTTACCCGATCCGCTTGCACCCATCAATCCGATGAGCTTGCCTCCCTTCTCGGCAATATTTACATTTTGAAGTCCAGCCCGCCCGCTCTTGAAATGATAAAAGATATGGTCAGCACTGAACGTTATTCTGGATTGACTTTCATCAGACAGAAACTTTCCGACGATGTCACTATAATAGATAGGGCCGACCTTGTCCCCGCGTATAGTGCTACCGGTAGGGAATACATCAATCTTCCGGCTTTTCAGAATAATGCTATTGAGATAAAGTGAAGTTATCCCAAGATATTTGATCAGATAAAGATCGGAGTCTGGCAGGTGAAGAATAGCGATCAGGCCAGTCAGGTCCTTTTCAATGATTCTCGGGCCTGGGTATTCACCGGAACCTTCGTCAATGACGAGCACATTTCGGGAAGCAAGCTCATCGATGTCGTACCCCGTGACAAAACTTTGGAGGGTGTGAACATCGGATTTTTGTAGCTTGAGCGCCTGACCGATATAAAAAATCAAATTGCCTTGACGCTCGGAGATCTCGTCATCTGCAAATACGAGCTCTATAATCTTTACGATGAGGACTATCTTTTGCTGGGTAGTAAGCGCCGAGTTTACCTGCTTCACGATCCTCATGATCTTGGCCCAGTCATCAACGAACTGCTGGGTGTCGACGTCAACGTTGACTAGTTCCTGCCGTGTATCTATTGCGTGTGATTGTGAAAACTCATCAAAAAGCTTCAGGTAGTAATTGGTCGCCTCACGGTTTAAGTGCAGGCTTAAAAAATCCTTGATATTGTTTCGTTCAACATCTGTAATGCGTTCGCGGACAACTATAGCAAACAGTTGTAAGATGGCTTTGAGTAATTCTTCACTCATGAGTTTATGGCAGCCCTAAAATAGCGTTTAAAACAGCGAAATTAAAAGCGCCGCTGTGCACTTAAGCGATGAAAAAAGGCAGGAATGTTTTTCCTGCCTTAAATGATCGTGTGCTGAAACGCTATCCTATCTTGGCGAATAAAAGGTCGCCCAGGACAAATATACCTTCACGGAGATACTCGTCATCGACCTGAAGAACATTGGTGGGTGTGCTGGATTCCTTTCTGACGATTTTTGCGTCAAGCTTGTCATTGGCCGCCTTTCTTTTCTCTGCTTCATCCATTTCTTTTTTTCGTGTGGCCTCGTTTAAAGAAATCTTTGTTTCCTGGTAGCTCTTTCGAGTCTCGTCAGTTTCGGACGCAAAACGCTGGAGTTGCGCATCGCCCTTTAAACGCTCCTGATAAAGTTTATTGAGATTCACCAATGTCCTATCGTTCACCATCGGCGTTTTTTGATATAACGTTCCCTTAATCTCGTCCCAAGGCAAGGCACTGTGGTTTGAGCTTTCGCCAAACTGCTCCGGGTTCAGCGCTGTTGGCAAATTAATATCAGGCGTTACTCCTTTATGCTGTGTGCTGCTGCCTGTCACCCGGTAAAACTTCTGAAAAGTTATTTTTAGCTCACCGACTTGCTCTTTAGGATCGCTGAAAAATCTCTTGAGATCAATCACAGTCTGCACTGTGCCTTTTCCGTAAGTGGACTCTCCTATGATAACACCCCGTCTGTAATCTTGTATTGCGCCGGCGAAGATCTCTGACGCTGAAGCGCTAAACCTGTTGGTAAGGACAACGAGTGGGCCAGTGTATGCGACACCTGGGTCGTCATCTTTGCCAACCTCAATTTTATTGCTGGAATTTTTTACCTGCACTACCGGGCCGTCTTTGATAAAAAGACCTGTCAGGTCAATGGCTTCAGAAAGTGAACCTCCACCATTATTGCGCAAGTCAAGCGCAAGGCCGTCTATTTTTTCAGCCTGCAATTCCTTTATCAAACGCCCTACATCACGCGTAGTACTTGTATAGTTTGGATCACCTTTCTGATAGGCATCAAAGTCCATATAAAATGTCGGAAGTGTAATAATTCCAAGTTTCAGGTTTTTGCCATTTTTCTCATAATTGATTACGCTCTTCTGAGCCTGCTGATCTTCAAGCTTTATCTTATCCCTGACCAATGTAATTTGTTTAGTCGGCCCACTTACACCAGTTTCCGCGGGAAGAATCTGTAGGCGTACAGTGGTCCCTTTAGGACCTTTGATCAATTTGACCACATCATCAATTCTCCAGCCTACCACGTCTACCAACTCGCCATTTGCGCCCTGGGCAACTCCAATAATTCTATCATTAACGTTTACAAGCTTGCTTTTGTCTGCTGGTCCGCCCGTAATAACTTCAGAAACCTTGGTATAATCATTCTCCGTTTGTAATCTGGCGCCGATACCCTCCAAAGAAAGGCTCATTTGCTGTTTGAAAAGGTCTGCCGCCTTCGGTGAAAAATAATTTGTGTGAGGATCATATGATTCCGTGATCGTGTTCATGTACATACTAAATACATCCTCACTGTTAAACTGCTGAATCGATTTACGGATACGTTCGTATCGCTCGGTCAGCGTTTTCTCAATGTCTGTTTGTGACTTGCCCGCAAGTTTAAGGCTTAAAGCCTGACTCTTGATAAGCTTGCGCCAGATGTCATTCAATGTCGCGGCATCTTTAGCCCAAGGCTGCTTATCGCGGTCCGTTTCATAATATTCGTCTGCAGAGTAGTCAAATTTTTCCTTGATCAATGTATTCATCACATAATCCATTCGCTGATCAAAGCGTTGACGGAAGACATCATAAATATCATATGCAACGTCTACGTTTTCGTCGCGCGTGAGATCATCAATCCGGGTGCTGTATCTATTGAACCGCGCGATATCGGCCTCTGTGAAGTATGTCTTGTTGTTATCAAGACTTTTAACGTACTCATCTAAAATTGCGGCCGAGAGCGAATCGTTTAGATCCACTTTCCGATAATGATTATTATCAAGAATATAAGCGATTACCTTCGCCTCCTTTCCATACATCGGTTTTGCTTTCAGCTTTGTTGTATCGGCCTGCTCTCTAGCCCACACTGTCGCGGATGAAACCATCCCGACAACCAGTATCCCTACAAAAAATCTTTTTTTCATTCGCGCGTGTTTAAAACCATTATTTGGCAAATCCTGTGCCTTAATACTGAAACGCAAGTTTCCTCTTCCGGTTATCGGTGTCGGTACTAATAGTTACAAAGCATGTGGCCTATGCTGTTTTTTCGGAATCATACTCATCCAAAAATTTCTGGGCCTGCGCAATATTTTGGAACTCGAAGAATTTTTTTCCCCCTGAGCTGGAATGCACTTCGACACGAACCATGTCTATGCCCTTGTTCTTTTTATAAGTGTGCGTCGGTGCCTTCCGGTAGTCGTCCGCCTCTTTCGTTGATATATTAAATGCAGTGGCCCTTACCGACTTGCAGTAATAGCATTGAAAATGCTTGATTAGTTCCCCAGGGTCCTCTTTGGTGGGAGCTTTGATGATTTCCTCTTTCACAACCTTCATTGTGTAGAAACCACAGCTGTTGCATTTGAGCGCCTGCAGATGCCCGGGATATTTTTCTATTTGAACATCGCCGGATTTCTCGTCAATCCAAACGTCATAATCGAGAGAAAATGCACTTTCCTCTGCGAGCATTCCCTCTTCGAGATGAACGTCCTCCTCTTCCTCTCCCAACAACCTCAACTTCGCGCCCGATTTACCGATCCTTGGCATATAACGCCACTTTTTCAATTTTCTATTCAAAATGGTCGGGTAATAGTATTCGAGGATAAGAAATGCAACATAGGCGACAAGCGTTCCACCTGCAATGGAGATAAATAGTCGCACAAAAAACCACACCCCGATGTTTTTCAGGGTTCCCATCCCATAAAGATTTATTAACAACATCGCAGCGATACCCAGGCACAGGAATAACTTCTTATAATTCTTTATTTCCTGGGTATTTATGTAATCATACTTTGCCTTAAAGGAGCTTATGGCAGCGATCCTTAAATTATGAATAAGGTAAATGGCGACGGCGGAGATGGCCATGATAACGGCTCCAATCATCATAGCATAGTGCCAATAATCCAGAAATGTGCTTGAACCAGTTTGTTGCATAGTTGCGGAGTACGGATTAAATGATTTTAAAGATAAACCATTAATGTGATTTACCGCGTTTTAAATATCAGGATGGGGATTCTGTCCACAATTACGAAGGTGCCTTTTTGCTTGATTTTAAATACGCTGTCCACAATAAATGCCTAAAGATTTTGTGAAATATTGCACACATTTAATTGCTAATTTTCAGCAAAATGGCTATTATTGTGTAGATACGCACACCTATGTCAACACTTTCGTCATTTCTAAATAAGGGACCAACACTTCATCGCGACGCCTACACTCCTATCGAAATGGTGATTTTCGCCCCCGTGAGGCGGGTAAGGTTTTGTACAAATGCGTATCGCGGTATCTTCATGGGGTTTCACCCAGTACCCCCTCTGACACGACGTTTTGAAGCTTTTAATTTGGCCCCTGGTGGCCGAGAATTGAATAAAAAGTCAGAACAGAAAAAGGTATAAAATGTTGTGACCATGCGCTATATACCATCCCCCACTCCCCTGCAGTTCAGTTATTTATTCAGCGCCACCGCCAATGCGTCCGGCCGAATGCAATACCATAAAATTAAGCCGGGATATAGCAAGCTGCGCATTAGCCGATCAGAATTTATTAAAGCGTATAATGACGCCCATATTCTGGCAATTAATCCATTGCAGCTCAAGGGGCAGGATGCTGTTTTTCAATTTGAGTTCTACCTTTAACCACGTCGCACTAAGTTCGTGAGATAACGCCATCAAGATCGGCCGGACTGTATCTGATCGATTTAAGTGTCTTGTTATCTGACTTGCGATAAATCAGCCACTTACCCGCTTCTTCCCTGTAGTAGCACGCGGTGCCATCCTTTTGATTATAAAATTCAATTGTTTCGATCGCTTCCGCCTCTGAGTTGCAGGCTTTACTCATGTTCGAGCGCTGGACTTCTTCAAACAATGACGCAAACTTTTCTCCCAGGCCAAACTCCAATATCGCACCTGAAAGGACATACTGGATGTCACACAACGCATCTGCCACTGCAACAATATCCTTTTCTAAAATGGCAACCTCAAGTTCCTTCAACTCCTCAGCAATGAGGGCAACACGCAGCTTACAGCGCCCTTCGTCAGGAATTTCTGGCTTCGCAAGTATTGGGTGTTTAAAAGTATTGTGAAATTGTGCCACCATGGCAAGCGTTTGAGGTTGTGTCATATTTAAAAGCGAAGGATTTTTTCTTAAATTATTTTTGTCACGTTCAATTCCCTGACTGTAAGCTTGTATCGCACCTTTGGCAGTCGAACGGATGCATGATCATATTAAAGGTAAAACTATTTAAAAAAAATCTTGTATTTTTGAACGATGCAATCTTTAAGAACATGTGTGGTGTGCCGCCTTTTTGCCGTGTTTACGGCGTTGGTATTCTTCAACATGAGTTTTGTAATGGCTGAAATTTGTGCATTAAAACTTGATAAAGACCGACAGCTCATTGAGAATATTTCACGCATCATCAATGGATGTTCCGAAGAAGAAGCAGACGGACTTGCAGATGAAGACAACACCGTCAAAGAAATCATTATGATTGTTGGCATAGTGTCCAACGCCCCTTTTAGTCATCTCCTCGAATCTCCAAATAAAATAAAGCTGCAAAATCAGGGAATAACCCGGTTAGGCAACTACGAGATTTACTCCCCTCCTCCCGAAGGATAGCCTGACGTTGGGCGCATTTTGCGTCACCAACACCCGCAATCAATTCCAAGAAAGGTCTTCCCGCGTGGTACCTTTTGTTCAGAATCATTGACGAATAACCAACGTTATAACTTTTTCATTTTATGAAATTATACAATTCCCTCCTTGAGGGTAATAAGGCATGGGTAGCAGATAAATTAGAGCAGGATCCCAAATTCTTCGAGCGGCTTTCCAAGGGTCAGCATCCCCAATTTCTTTGGATCGGTTGCTCTGACTCCCGTGTTCCCGCGAACGAGATCACCAACACCCAGCCAGGCGACATCTTTGTTCATCGGAATATCGCCAACATGGTAGTCCACTCCGATATGAACATGTTAAGCGTGTTAGATTACGCGGTAAACATTCTGAAAGTAAAGCATGTTATTGTCTGCGGACATTATGGATGCGGTGGCGTAAAGGCCGCAATGGGCAACGAGCAACATGGCTTGGTCGACAATTGGCTCCGCTTCATTAAAGACGTTTACAGAACACATGCAAAAGAGCTGGACTCCATCCGTGATGAGGATAGGCGATTCGACCGATTTGCCGAGCTAAGTGTAATCGAGCAGGTATTCAATCTATCAAAGACTTCCATTATACAAAACGCCTGGCGCGAACGCAATGAGCCGAAGGTCCATGGCTGGATTTACGAGCTTAAGACCGGGCTTATTAATGATCTGGGTGTGAGCTTGGACAACTCGGCAAAGCTCCCCTCATTCTTCAGAATTGACAGCAAGGTAGTGGCGGGTGAGCAACTTCAAGATGAAAAATTAGAAGAAAACGAAAGCGAATAGTGATGACAAACGGAGAGCAATTTAATCCGCTCAAGAATCTTGGTCATGACCTTCCTGCAAGTATTGTGGTGTTCCTGGTTGCTTTGCCTCTTTGCCTAGGGGTGGCGTTGGCATCCGGGGCACCACTTTTTTCAGGAATTATTGCGGGCGTTGTAGGCGGAATCGCCGTCGGTTTGCTGAGTGGATCCGCATTAAGCGTTAGCGGGCCTGCAGCAGGCCTCACGACCATAGTGTTGGCATCGATCGCACGCATGGGAAGTTTTGAGGCATTTCTCGTAACGGTTTTCCTTGCTGGATGTATCCAGGTCATCCTGGGGTTTCTTCAGGCCGGTAGTATCGGCAACTATTTTCCCTCGTCCGTTATCAAAGGAATGCTGGCCGCAATCGGCATCATTCTAATTCTTAAACAAATACCGCACGCGGTTGGATTTGACCGCGACTTTATTGGTGACGAAAGCTTCTTTCAAAAAGACGGTGAGAATACCTTTACCGAACTTGTCCAGGCATTTTCTTTCTTTCACCCCGGCGCTTTGCTTATATGTTCGATTTCACTTTTCATATTAATTTTATGGGACAAACCATTTATGAAGAAGTTGAAGTTCACCAGCATTCTGCCAGCACCGCTTTTCGTAGTTGGTACGGGACTTCTTCTTAACATGGCATTTCAGGCCGCAAATTCTTCTTTAGAAATCAAACAAGAACATCTCGTTTCTCTTCCCGTTTCTGCTGATATCGCATCGTTTGTCGGCCAGTTTACGTTACCGGATTTCAGCGCAATTACTACGGTCGAATGCTGGACCGTTGCTTTTACGATTGCTATAATCGCCAGCCTCGAGAGCCTCTTAAGCATTGATGCAGTTGATAAACTTGATCCGTATAAACGCACATCGCCTTTAAATCTTGAGCTAAAAGCGCAAGGGTTTGCAAACATGATCAGCGGACTTATCGGTGGACTTCCAGTTACGGCCGTCATCGTTAGAAGTACAGCGAACGTTACCGCTGGAGCGAAAACAAAAGCATCGTCGATATTTCATGGTATTCTTTTATTGGTTACAGTGTTTCTGATTCCGGGTATTCTGAATAAAATCCCACTTGCATGTTTAGCGGCTATCCTTCTCAGTGTTGGTTATAAATTGGCAAGTCCGGCGTTGATAAAAGGCATGTACAAAAAGGGTATGAATCAGTTCTTACCTTTTGCAATTACGATACTTGCGATTCTACTGACTGATTTACTGATCGGCATCACCATCGGTATATTGATTGGACTTTTCTTTGTTTTAAAGACAAACTTCCAACGCTCTATCATCAGCGTTAATAGCGACGGGAATTATCTTATTCGGCTTACAAAAGACGTAACCTTTCTGAACAAGGCTTTATTGAGACATACCCTTCGTGAAATCCCAGGGGGGAGCCGGGTGATCATTGATGGAACACGGCCAACCTTTATTGACCAGGATATTATTGAAACAATTACCGACTTCAAAGAGGCGGCATCAAGCCGCGAGATCAAGGTTGAATTGAAACAATCTATTACGGCACTGAATCCACTTTTTAGATTATGACATTCAAAGAAAAGATCCTGCTGGAAAGCAAAGCCTGGGCACTGGAAAAGCAGAGTTTTGATAATCAATATTTTAAAGACCTTACGCGCCGGCCAAAGACGGCGATGCTATGGATTGATTCGACAGACAATCTCGTTCCCGTGCGCGAACTGACAAATACCGACCCTGGTGAGATTCTTGTACACCGCAATCACGGGTCGCAAGTGCGGGCGGATGACATAAGTCTAATGGCGTCGCTTGAACACGCAGTCGAAATTTCCGGCGCGCAATTTATCGTCGTTTGTGGATATAGTCATTGTAGTGGCGTCCGTGATGTAATTCAGGGTAATGATTCTAAGCCGCACTTGAACAAATGGCTGGAGCAACTACACGAGATGTATGAGCACAATTCGGGTAAGATGGAACGGCTTTCTTCCCGTCAGAAAGAGAAATTGCTTTGCGAGCTAAATATCCAACGACAGATTATTAATCTCAGCAAGCTCGATATCGTCCAAAGCGCATGGGAATCAGGAAAGAAACTTACGTTGCTGGGTTGGTACTTTGATCTTTCCAAGGGATCCATCCAGGAGATCTTTGCTATGGAGGCACGCGACTTACTGATGCAGGTCTCCCCGGTCGAATAGTAACTAAACACCGATCTGTAAGCTGTTACAATCGAATCGAGCAAACATATTTGATCGCTTATGGTCCGGCCACCTGCTTTTTTATATTTGCAGGCTAAAGTCAAATCATGGTAATCAAAAATTTTATTGAAGAACTGCGGTGGCGTGGGTTGCTTCACGATGTGATGCCCGGAACTGAGGCGCAATTGTTGAAGGAACCGACGTCAGGCTACATTGGCTTTGACCCTACTGCGGATTCTTTGCACATTGGTCACCTTGCGCAGATCATGACTTTACTAAACTTTCAGCGCGCGGGTCATAAGCCATTTGCCCTGGTGGGTGGAGCCACTGGGATGGTGGGTGACCCGTCCGGGAAATCGGCTGAACGAAACCTTCTTTCCGAAGATATTCTTTTGCATAATGTTTCCTGCGTAAAAAAGCAGCTGGAGAAATTTCTGGACTTTTCCGGTAGTAATGCGGCAGAGATGGTAAATAACTACGATTGGTTTAAGGATTTTAAGTTCCTTGATTTTATCCGCGAAGTGGGAAAGCACCTAACGGTAAATTATATGATGGCGAAGGATTCGGTGCAGAAACGACTGGAATCCGGATTGTCGTTTACGGAATTTACTTATCAGCTTGTACAGGGATATGATTTCTACTGGCTCTATACGCACAAGAATTGCAAGCTACAAATGGGCGGGTCCGATCAATGGGGAAATATTGTAACTGGGACAGAATTAATTCGCCGCAAATCAGACGGTGATGCATTCGCGCTTACAACGAAACTCATCACGAAAGCAGATGGAACGAAATTTGGCAAAACCGAAGGCGGAAATATTTGGTTGGATCCGGAAAAAACTTCGCCTTATAAATTTTATCAATATTGGTTGAATACGTCCGATGACGATGCATCAAACTACGTCCGGATCTTCACACAGCTTACCAAAGAAGAAATAGAGAGTCTGGTATTGGAGCACAGTCAGGCGCCTCATCTACGAAAACTTCAACAAGTCCTGGCAAAAGATATTACAGTTCGCGTGCACTCTGAAAAAGATTACGATGCTGCCGTTCGGGCGACGCAAATTCTTTTCGGGAACGCTAATGCTGCAGAGCTGGAAGACGTGAGTGAAAGCCTTTTGTTAAGCGCTTTCGAAGGATTACAACAAACGACGATCAGCAGGGTCGACTATGAATCGAGTGCGTCGGCCACAGACCTTCTTTCAACCACTACGGGCAATTTGATTTTTCCCAGCAAAGGAGAGGCCCGCAAAATGATTCAGGCAGGCGGGGTAAGCATAAACAAAGTGAAAATTCAGGATGTCAACGGAAAGCTTGATATCCGCTTGCTTCATTCAAAGTATTTGCTTGCGCAAAAGGGAAAGAAGAATTACTATTTAATAATTGTACAATAAAAAAATAGCTCCAATGAAAGGAGCTATTTTTTATACCAAAAATTAGTGTAATGACCCGCTTAAAATCAGTTTGTTTCGCCTGATTTAAAAAGCTTGTAACCAACAGAAAACTGCCATACCTGATTTTTAATTTCACCGGTCGTCGCGCCGCTGGTGTAACCGTCATTAATATCGGTCAAGCCCCAATTATATCTGGCATCGATAGAGAATCCTAAAGGAAGGTCCCATCCCACACCAAGGGCAAGGCTGAAGTCCATCTTTTTCAAATCACTTTTGATATCTTCCTCCGTAACCGGACCGCTTGTGCCTGTCGTGAAATCCTCCGCTTCGGCCGACGTCAGCAAGCCTATCTGAGGACCAAGCTGCAGGTTGATTCCGGCAACTGTGTAAAGTTTGAGGATCAACGGAATATTGACATAACTAAAGTTCCGCTCAAGCGAAGGATCGGAAGTGTTATACTGAAATTCTGAACCCTGTTGTGAAAATATAATTTCTGGTTGAAAACCAATCCGCTCGCCACGGATCAATGCAAATGCGCCCGCGTGAAAGCCAGTCCGGTTTTTATAATTTTCTCCAGGGCCTGACTTGGTGTCGATCATGGCAAAATTAGGTCCTCCCTTAATACCCACCGCGAATTGCGTTTGCGCGATTACTGCTGAACTTCCGCTCAGTAACAAACACGCAATCACTACTAGTTTTGTCTTTTTCATGTTTTGGTCTTAATAGTTTGAAATAGCTTATCCAAAATCATTCCAGACTTTTAAACGCTGCATTCCGTACCAAAGTATGCCACCTCGTGGAACAACTGGTAATAATATCTACACCCTACCGAGATAGAAAATACCTAATTCCAATAGAAGAAGTGATTGAGTTCAAACCAAAGTTGAACGTACTGTACCGATCGTTATCGACGTCTTTGTTTGGGTCAATGCCCGTAAAGCTCAATGCAGTAAACTGCAAATCGATTCCCCAATGCGGCGTTGGAAAGAATGAAAAACCAGGCGATGCATAGACGTTCACGAAGCCACCTTTAGTTTCATTACCGCCGTCAGGTTCGTTTCTATATCCTCCGAAACTCGTACCTGCTTCAGCAAAAAAAGCAAATTTTTCATTGGAAGTAAAGATGTAGTAGCGTGCAAAAGGTCCGAAACTAAAGGACCTTGAAACGTCGTCGTCACCTATCCCATCATCAGTTTTGGTGGCCGAAGTACCCAGCGCCGCGCCAATCATCAGTTTATCCATAACAAAGAATCCGACACTGGGGGAAAACTGAAAGGTACTGCGTCGCTGATCCTCCGAATCGTCCTCCTCACGCGTAGAGGAAAAGCCGAGCGAGCCACCAAATGAAATTGTTCCCTTTGTAGTTTGGGCTGCAACACTCAGAGTGGCGAGTGTCAAAAGTGTAATTACCGATAATCTAATTTTCATAACGTACTGGTTTTAGTTCAACAGCAAAGGTCTAAAAACTATTATCAACGCCAATTAAAAAAAGATCGTCGTTATTAAAATCCAGCAAGCGGTCGTCAACCTCGTTGGCTAGCGTGACTTTTAAATTGCTATTAAGCAACATTGCATCTTTTATGGTATCGATCGAATCTGGATTGCGCGCCCAGGCGCGGCGTGCGATCCCGTTGTTTACATCAAAATGCATCATGTTCCTGATCTTAAGGTCGGTTGCAGCGGAGCCTTCCAACAACATTCCGAATCCTCCGTTGATGGCCTCACCCCAACCTACTCCTCCCCCGTTGTGTAGCGACACCCATGTCGCGCCTCGGAAACTATCGCCAGCAAAATTATGAACTGCCATATCAGCTGTGAACTGAGAACCATCGTAGATGTTTGATGTTTCACGAAACGGACTGTCGGTGCCCGAGACATCGTGATGATCGCGTCCCAATACAACAGGACCGATTACACCATCTTTAATTGCTTTGTTGAATGCAAGTGATATTTCCATTCTTCCCGCTGCATTTGCGTAAAGTATTCGCGCCTGGGAACCAACAACAAGCCTGTTAGCTTTTGCCTGGCCAATCCAATCGATATTATCCTGTAACTGTACTTTGATGGCCGGCGGCGCAGTACGTAGTTGTTCACTCAATACTCTTCCGGCAATCTGGTCTGTTACGTCGAGGTCAGACTCCTTTCCAGAGGTACAAACCCATCTGAAAGGACCAAATCCGAAATCAAAAAACAACGGGCCCATGATGTCCTGCACATATGATGGATAGCGGAAGGATACGCCATCAGATGACATTACATCCCCCCCCGCCCGCGAGCATTCCAACAAGAAAGCATTTCCATAGTCAAAGAAATACGTTCCATTGGCGGTATGCTTATTTATTGCATCGGCATGGCGCCTGAGGGATGCCTGTATGTGGTTGCGGAATTCCCCTGGATCCTTCGTCATCATGTCGTGAGATAATTCTAAGGAAAGGCTAACTGGAAAATATCCACCAGCCCAAGGGTTGTGCAGCGAGGTCTGGTCCGAACCGAGGTCAACGAAAACATCTTCGGTGTCAAATTTTTCCCATACATCTACGACATTTCCGTGATAGGCGATCGAGATGATTTCCTTGTCCTGTTTCGCACGCCTCACGCGAGCGACCAGTACATCCAGCTCCGTGATGACCTCATCCACCCATCCCTGTGAATGGCGTTTGCGAATAGCCTGACCGTTCACTTCTGCAACCACTGAGATGCAGCCTGCAATGTTGCCGGCTCTTGGCTGCGCTCCGCTCATGCCACCCAGGCCTGACGTTAAGAATAATTTTCCGCCAAGGCCTTCCCCACTTTTACTTATTTTCCTGCCTGCATTCAATATGGTAATGGTGGTGCCGTGAACAATTCCCTGTGGCCCAATGTACATGTAGGATCCTGCTGTCATCTGCCCATATTGGGTGACACCCAGCGCATTATACTTTTCCCAATCGTGCTGTCTGGAATAGTTTGGAATCATGATACCATTTGTAATGACGCATCGCGGAGCGTCTACTGTCGATGGGAACAAACCCAGCGGATGACCTGAGTACATGTGGAGTGTCTGCTCATCGGTCATCGTTGCCAGATACTGCATCGTTAAAAGATATTGTGCCCAATTCTGAAACACAGCGCCATTTCCCCCATAAGTAATCAGTTCATGCGGATGCTGCGCTACTGCAGGATCGAGATTGTTTTGGATCATCAGCATGATGGCCGCGGCGTGAATGGATTTGCACGGGTACTCATGCAATGGCCTTGCGTACATCGGATACAAAGGTCTGAACCGGTGCATGTATATGCGGCCGAAAGCTTTTAGCTCCTTATAAAATTCTATTGCCAGTACGTCGTGATGGCAGGGATGAAAATATCGTAAAGCATTTCTTACTGCGAGTTGTTTCTCCTGAAAGGTTAAACTGTCAACACGCACAGGAGCATGACTAATTTCTGGATCCTTCACCTGTACTGGAGGAAGGTCGTCTGGAATACCTTTTAACACCACGCGTCTGAATTCGTCGTTCCTCATGTTCCCCTCATAAAGTCTTCCGGCTTAAAGTTCTCGATTGTAAATCTATATCCAATATCGGCCAGTTCCCTGGCTCGCGCCAGTTCGAAGGTGCTGATCGTTCCCAGCTCCGGGGGTTCAATGAGGATATCGCAAAGTGAACGGCTGTTAACAGCGTTACCATTGATGGCCAGCAACAGCGCTCGTTCAATAACTGCCTTAAAGCTGGTAGCCCGTTGCACGGGGACAATCGGATTACAATGAACGCCAACGATCAGCGTGCAATGCTGCCTTATGGGAAGTGCCGGCAGGTTATCCATTATTCCGCCGTCCACGTAACTCGTTCCGTTTAGCTCTACAGGGTTAAACATTCCGGGAACACAACTCGATGCTAACAACGCAGGAATTAACGCACCGGAAGTAAAGTAAGTCGTACGTCCCGCTTGAATATCTGTAGCGGCAACGGTGAGATTCATTTGCAATTCAGAAAACAAGTTGTGCGGAATATACTTCTCGATCAGAATATGAATAGTGTCCAGCCGCAGCAGGCCGCGCAACGTCCAGGCTGGACGCAAGGAACGTAAAATCCGGGTTTTTGTAATTACCTCAAGTATTTCATACGGACGCATTCCGTTCGCGTACATCGCACCAAGTATTGCCCCGACGCTCGTTCCGGAAACATATTGAAATTTGACGCCCCATTCGTCCAGCGCTCTTAATACACCAAGGTGCGCAATGCCTCTTGCTCCTCCACCTGAAAGCACCAACCCAATCGCGCTATTCATTTCAAATTTCTTTCAACGCAAAAGTGCGATCAAGCCTGATTCCTTTCTCCGTCCGTTTTACTGTACAGCATTCATTCACAGGATCATGTTCGAAAAATAAAATGAAGTTGCGGTCAGCTGCCTCGTTCAGAAATGCATCCTTTTCTTCCATTGTCAACAACGGCCTCGTGTCATATCCCATAATATACGGCAGCGGAATATGACCTGTGGAGGGAAGCAGGTCGGCCATAAAGCAAACCGTCTCCCCCTTAAAGGAAATGCAAGGGATCATCATCTTATCTGTGTGTCCGGAAACATACCGGATTTCTGTGTTCTGAAATGGTGAACTTCCTGGTACCACGAAATTCAAGTGACCACTTTCCTGTATCGGCAGAATATTTTCTTTCAGAAAGCTTGCCTTTTCCCGTGGGTTAGGCTCCGTTGCCCACTGCCAGTGATCCGCATTGGACCAATAGCGGGCATTCACAAAACTGAGTGCCGGCTTTCCTGATTTATACATTATTCCACCACCGCAATGGTCAAAATGCAGGTGCGTCATGAAGACATCTGTGATATCGGATTCGCTGATGTCTAGCCGTTGAAGTGAGCGTTGCAGGGACGCCTCGCCATTCAAATGGTAATGGCTGAGAAATTTCGCGTCTTGCTTTTCTCCAATTCCGTTGTCGATTAGAATTAGCCGATTGCCATCTTCGATCAGGAGGCAGCGCATTGCCCAGTTACATAAATTATTGCTGTCTGATGGATTTGTTTTCTGCCAGATCGATTTGGGCACCACGCCAAACATCGCGCCACCATCCAGTTTAAAAAAGCCGGTATCAATTACATGAAGCTTCATGCCAAAGGGTTAATTGAATTCTTCGATATAGTTGAAGCAACCGGACATCGCCGCTGTGCCCGGAGTTGAACTATTCTTTTACAACACCCATCGCGCAAAATTTTTCAATGCGCAGCTCAACTCTTTTCTCGGGCTTAATCTTTTGAAGCTCGCCCGTATGGTGTAATATGATCTTTTTGATTTCACCCGCCATCCACTTCACATCTACGTGCGCCCCTCCAAGTGGTTCCTTTATGATTCCATCGATAAGCTTATTTGAAAGCATGTCCTTGGCCGTCAGCTTCAAGACTTCTGCTGCCTGCTCTTTATAGTCCCAGCTCCTCCATAGGATAGAAGAACAGGACTCAGGACTGATTACAGAATACCATGTGTTTTCAAGCATTAAAACCCGGTCTCCAATCGCAATACCCAAAGCTCCACCAGATGCACCCTCACCAATAATGATGGCGATCACGGGTACCTTGAGCATGAACATTTCTTTCAGATTGTGAGCAATGGCCTCACCTTGCCCACGTTCCTCCGCCTCAAGGCCTGGAAATGCTCCAGGAGTGTCAATGAAAGTAATGATCGGTTTATTAAACTTCTCTGCTATTTTCATCAGGCGCAATGCCTTTCTATACCCTTCGGGATTCGCCATTCCGAAATTTCTATGCTGGCGTTGTTTTGTATTCCGCCCTTTCTGCTGGCCAATCATCATGAACGTCTGCCCATCGATGCTTCCGAATCCGCCCACCATTGCCTTGTCATCGCCAATAGTACGATCACCATGTACTTCAATGAAGTCGGTCGTGAGCTCATAAATGTAATCCAGCGTATAGGGCCGGTCGGGATGACGTGATAACTGAACACGTTGCCATCCGGTGAGGTTTTCAAATGTTTCCTTTTTGAGATCGAAAATCTTCTTCTCAAGTGTCTTAACTGCTGCCTGAACCTCCTTATCGCTGCCGCTGGCCAACCGGTTCATGTCAATCAGTTTGGCCTCTAATTCAGCAATGGGCTTTTCAAAATCCAATAACATACGGTTGATTTTGTCGCGACAAAGTTAATAGGATTGTGAAATATCCGTAGTGAATCAACTATTTTCAACCATGCCCTGGCTGGGTGCCGGTCAATCTATGCCTAATATGCTGGTAAGATCCACCCGTCGAAATTCAACTTCAGAACCTTCGGACTGAAGTGCAATGTTTCCTTTCTTCGTGGTACAATCATAGCCATAGTTAACGAGCTGATTGTTGAGAACTACCTTGATCGTATCGCCGAAGCATTGGATCACCATCCTATTCCACTCACCTAATTTCGCTTCAGAACCATCCGTAAGATTGATGATCCGTCGCTCCTTTCCTTCTGTTATTCCCCAGCCAGCGCGAGGACCGCGGCGTTTTTCCATTTCTGGAACGGTGATATCCTCTACAATACACCAAAAGTCGCCGGCATTTTCGTGCATCATTTGGACCTCGATAGACTTTGGAAACATGCTGTAAAGTGCTCGGGATAGAGAGGCGTGCACAAGTACGCCACAATTGCCAGGCTTTCCTGCGAATCTGTACTCGACTTCCAGTTTGTAATTGCTGTGTTCACTATTGGTTATCAAGTGGCCGCCTGGCGTACCCAGACTTACAAGCACCCCGTTGCGAATGAGAAACGGAGACTTAAGGGTCGCGTCTTTGTCCATATCAGGAACATCGGCATGCCAACCCTCTAAATTTCTACCGTTAAATAATTTTGTGCTATTCACGCCTGAACTCTGACCCTGGCAAGCCGTGAAGGCTCCTATTAGCATCATGATCCCTAATTGCGCACGCTGAACTAGCTCATTGATAAACCTTGTTGTCATTTAATCGAGGATAATTGCAATGCTTAATGTACAGGATATTACAGTCTCGTCAATCCTGCACCTCGTTTTCTGTGACGACCTACTAACCTTTTCGAGAAGAAATCGAACCGTATTGGGACAGAAGGCCTGCATGGTCCACCTGCCTCCCCCTGCTTCCCGGGGTTTTCTAAAGAATTTGCAAACGATAGCATCTCATCGATTGTAATTGCCGTTTAACTGGTAAATTGCACGTAATATCTGAATAGAAAACCGTTCGTCGCCTGTAGTATACTTTCCCCGGTTGCGGAAAAACCTCTACAAAATGTAACGAATCGTAGGGTTTAATTAGAATAGTGGCCTCCACTGGTGATCAAATATCCGATGGCACGCAATTTCGATAGTGATGTAAAATTGAAACCGAACCCTATGAAAGCAATTATCTTGAGAAGCCTGGTTGCAACACTAATATTAGGAGCAGCTTTCATAACAGAGCTTAAAGCCCAGGCTCAATTGTTTCCTACTGCGGCTGTTCTGCTCTCAAAACACAATATCAGCGATTACACGATAAACTCCATCGAGGATTATAGTCGGCTTGAAAGTTCAATCTCGACGATTTCACAAAGACTGGCTTCGGCTTATCAAAGCCATCCAAACCTCCAATATTTGCCTTCTTATAATGAAAATGGGGAAATCGCAGGGTTTATTGTAACAGGCGTGAGCAATTCTATTGTAGCAAATGACATTTCTTCAATGTTGATGCAACTCGAAGTACTAAGCGAAATCGCGCAGGCTGCCGATGAGAAATTCTATCCCGCAGCGGAAATGGGCGCAACCCGTGTTACTAGAAAAGAGGCGACTCGTTAATTCTAAGCGTTTAAATATATAGAAGAATAGCCAGGCAATGCTGGCTATTCTTGTTTAATGAAACCAATTTCTAAACCAACGCGCGAAAAGTTATTTAACTTGTCCCACGACAGCACCATCTTCGGGATTATGAAAACGACCATCGCTCTTTTACTGTTACTTTTGTCGGCCCTACCAATGCAGGCTCAAGACAAAAACGAATCGTACAATCTGCTCATCGGAACCTACACGCAGCCGGGGAAAAGCGAAGGTATCTACGTGTATAAATTCAACGTCAGGACTGGTGAGTTTGAAGCTAAGTCAGTATCAACAGGACTGGTGAACCCTTCTTTTCTCACCGTTTCCAAAGACCGTAAATTTGTGTACGCCGTTAGTGAGACTGACGAAGGAAAGGTGCATTCATTTTTATTCGATGCTCCGACCGGCAAGCTGACGCCGCTAAACACCGCGGAAAGTGGAGGAAGTAGCCCCTGCTACATAACGGTGGATGAATCAATGACTTTTGTGTATACAGGAAATTATGGTGGCGGGAGTCTCACGGCTATCCCGGTGAAGGCAGACGGATCTTTGGGAAATAATGGTCAAACCATCCACCATGAAGGCAAAGGACTAAAAAGCAATCAGGAAATGTCACATGTACATGCAACGGTACTATCAAAGGACAACAGGTTTCTTCTCGTGCCGGATCTGGGAATCGATAAGCTGAAGATTTATCGGATTGACCCCTCCAATTCCAAGCCATTGCAGGCTGCAACGCCCGCGGATGCGTCGGTAAATCCAGGCAATGGTCCACGGCACCTCACCTTTGATCCATCCGGAAAGACGGCATATCTAATCCAGGAAATGACTGGGGTCATCACAGCTTTCGCTTATCAGGATGGTAAGCTGAAAGAAAAGCAATCAGTAACGCTGCCTCACGCGGGATTCAAAGGGAAAATAGATGCGGCTGATGTACATCTATCGCCAGATGGAAAATTTCTCTACGGGTCGCTGCGTGGAGATATAAATGAGATCGTTATTTATTCTATCAACAATGCAGGGAAAATGACGTATGTGGGGCGTACTTCCAGTATGGGTAAAACGCCTCGTAATTTCGCAATAGATCCGACAGGAAATTTCCTGCTAGTGGCAAATCAAAACAGCGATGAAGTCGTCATCTTCAAGCGTGACGTTGAAACCGGCTTGTTGCAGAACACCGGTAAGAAGATCGCGGTAGGTGCTCCTGTGTGCTTGCAGTTTGCGGAAGCGTATTGACCATTCGCCCTTGTTTCTATCCTGGAAGCGCCTCCCACCTTCCTTCGATTGTTTTGACATAAGAAACACCATTGTTCATTTCATATACTTCCCTGTCCGTGGTGTCAACGTAATTTTTGCGCTCGTAGACCCTGATTCCATTGTTCTCGATCGTGAGAAACCGGATTAGTGCCGTTATCGTCGGGGCAATGTCGCTGAGGGCCTGTTCATCACCCTCCCTGATAAATGCTTGGCTCATAGGTTCAATTTTTCCTGCTAAAGTGCAAATTCTATGCAGGAAGCACCTTCAACTGTTTTTGGTGGCTAGTGACTATCCAATACTCTAGCTTTCGGCAACAACCCCCTTAGGCCCGCTTACACGATCCTGGTATTCATCAATTGCTCGCGATTTATTAAATTCGAGGTTTCAGCCATTTGTTTAAGGCCGTCTTGGGTCCTAATTGCCGGAATGAACGCTTCCCATACGTGGGGGGTTTTGAAGGTACGAGGCCAAATTCGGATAATAGACTTTTTCTACACGAAATGAGTATTATGAGGCTACCTGCATTATTTTTCTTTTTCTGCTTTGCATTGCACCTGTCAGCACAACAGCGCGATACGCTAAAGCGACCGTTTCCCATCATCCCACCAATTAATACATCTGACGAGATTCTGCCGATTGATACCACAATCCTGGAGACACCATCTTCTGTTCCTGCTGGTAACATGCAATTGTCCGCACCAAGTAACTACAGTAAATTAATTAAGACGAGCGCCATTACACGGGCCGGCATATTCACTGTGCATAAAGTCGGTGACAAGTATTATTTCGAAGTACCAGATACATTGCTAGGCAGGGATATATTAATTGTAACACGAATTGCGCAAGGTGCGGCAGGCATCAGACCGGAGTATTCGGGCTATGCGGGAGACCAGGTGGGAAATACGATTATCAGATTTGAAAAGGGTCCCGAGCATAAATTGTTTCTTCGTCGCATCACATATGAAGAGCAACCTGGCGACAGCTCAAATTCAATGTTTAAGTCCGTTATCCGATCCAACCTGCAGCCTCTGGTCGCGGCATTCGGGATAGGCGCTTATTCTCCTAACGGAAAGGGAAGCGTAATTGATGTGACGGACTATATAAATGGGGATAATGATATCCTCTTTTTCAACACATCTACGAGAAAGACAATGCAGGTCGGTAGCCTTCAGTCTAACATGTGCTATATCAAAGATATTAGCTCTTATCCATTGAATCTGGAGATTAGGACGATAAAGACTTACGTTCAGACATCGAGCGACAACAACTTTACATTGGAACTGAATACGTCGCTCGTTCTGCTTCCGAAACGGCCGATGCGAAAGCGCTTTGCGGATCGGAGGATAGGTTACTTTACGGAGCGGTACACTGATTACGATGCGAATCCGCAAGGTGTAAAAATTGTCAATTATATCAAGCGATGGCGGTTAGAACCCCGGCCGGAGGACATAGCAAAGTATCAGGCAGGTCAGCTTGTCGAGCCGCTGCGCCCCATCGTTTATTATATCGATCCAACGACGCCAAAAAAGTGGGTACCCTATCTCATGCAAGGTGTGATGGACTGGCAGGTTGCTTTTGAACGCGCTGGCTTCAAGAATGCCATTATTGCAAAAGAAGCCCCCGATGCTGAAACCGATCCAAATTGGTCTTTGCAGGATGCGCGTCACTCTGCAATAGTCTATAAGCCATCGTCCATCGCCAACGCTGCCGGCCCGATTATCACAGATCCTCGCAGCGGCGAGATTCTTGAAAGCCATATCAACTGGTATCACAACCTTATGTCTACACTACACGACTGGTATATGATACAGTGTGGGATGGCAGACCCGCGTGCACGAAAAATGAAATTTGATGATGCCTTGATGGGCCAGCTGATACGCGCAGTATGTGCACACGAAGTGGGGCATTCGTTAGGCCTTACACACAATTTCGGAAGCAGCGCCAGTGTTCCTGTTGAGAAGCTGCGCGATCGCGAATGGGTTGAAGAACATGGTCACACGCCATCCATTATGGATTATTCCCGCTTCAATTATGTCGCGCAACCTGAGGATAGTATTTCTGAGCGAGGGCTCATATCAAGGATTGGCGACTATGACATCTGGGCGATACAATACGGTTACCGCCTACTACCCGAGATTACGTCTGAAGAGAATGAAATACCTTTCCTCAATGGATGGATAATGGAAAAATCAAAGGATAAACGAAATTGGTTTGGATCCGAATTTTCCAGTGAGGATCCACGCATCCAAACAGAAGACCTGGGAGATAATGCCATGAAGGCGAGTGAATACGGAATAAAAAATTTACAACGTATCGTTCCGAGACTCATTCAGTGGACATACGAACCGAACGAAGGCTATCGAAACCTGAGACGTGTCTATTCAGGTCTCCTCAACCAATACAGTCATTATCTGGGTCATGTTGCGTCCAATATTGCCGGGACTTATGAGACATCAAAATCGGCCGAGCAGATAGGTCCGGTATATAGTATTGTGCCTGCGGCCTTGCAGCGTGAAGCGTTGAATTTTCTAAACAAGCACATCCTTCAAACACCGACCTGGCTGCTCGATACGGCAGTGTTGTCGCGCACCGGGCAATCTCCCGAACAGATTGTGAATGACGCACAACGTATGGTGATTAATGTTCTACTCAGCAACAGCAAACTAAACCGGCTTTCAGAAGCTGAGGCCATGTACGGCATTAAAGCATATCGAATGGTAGAGTTCATTGATGATCTTGACAACATGATGTGGACAGAGCTGTCGGATTACGGAACGATTGGAATTTACCGAAGAAACTTACAGCGGTATTATGTCGAACGCCTGACTGAATTATCGAATACAAAATCAGGATGGGACACAAGAGATGTTGGTCCTGTAACGCGTAACAAATTAATAGACATCAGGCTAAGAATAGAAAAAGCACTACCTCGAACCAAGGATGCAATGACGGTTTATCACCTGCGATATATTCTTGAGAGGTTGCCACATGTGATCAAAACAACGGGTTAGTTTAAAGTTTCGTTATGTCCCGACTGAGAAGAAAAATGGTAACCCTTGCTGCGGGCGTCGAAAGAAACTTCGACGATATGATGCTTGCGCTCCGGCAAAGGCTGAACGCTGATGACAAGTTGCAGATAGTTGCCTATCGAAGTTATGGAACGCTCAATAGGCTTTATGTTAAGGGTAGAGTGCTTAAGGATAAAGGAATCCGCGCCGCTACGGATAAGGATACAATCTGGAATAATCTTGTTAGCATGTACAAGCGCTTCGAAAGTGATGAGGTGCCTAACGCATTGCTGACCGTCACCTTCAATGAAAAAGTCTACAACGTGTCGACCGATGAGGAGGGGTTTTTCAAACTGAACCTGCAGACGGAAACGCCAGGTAATTGGGATGATATGTGGCATGAGGTTCAAATAGAACTTATCAGCGCTCCATACTCCTTTACTCCTGGAATAAAAGTTACTGCCGACATACTTATTCCCCCCACGGATGCGGAATATGGTATTATCAGCGACATTGATGATACCGTTGTGAAAACATCCGCGACAAGTCTTCTGGCGATGTCAAGAATCACCTTTCTTAATAATGCCCATACCCGACTGCCCTTCGCAGGTGTATCGGAGTTCTACAGATCGTTGCAACTCGGACGAAATGGGAAACGCAACAATCCCTTCTTCTACGTGTCCAGCAGCCCATGGAACCTGTACGATTTGCTCATCGATTTTCTCGACCTGAATAGCATTGTCGAAGGACCGCTATTGCTTCGTGATTACGGACTCGATGAATTTCCTGAAAAGGCAAGCCACACAAGCCACAAGCTCAAAGAGATCGAGAACATATTGATCGCTTATCCTAAGCTAAATTTTGTTCTTGTCGGTGATTCCGGACAGGACGATCCGAAAATTTATAGCGAAATTGTCACGAAATTTCCAGACCGGATTCTGGCAATTTACATACGCGATGTTCAGGTGGCAGATAAAGAAAGAATTGCCGTCGAAGTTTCAAAAGGATTAGGCACGACTAACGTTGAAATGATCATCGTTGATAATACCGTAGAAGCGGGAGAGCATGCATTGAAGATTGGGCTCATCTACAAGGAGGCAATTCCGGAAATTATTGTTGATAAAAAGAAAGACAAAGGCGAACTGCCGGGGAAAGAGCCCATTGAACAACGCGGGGTTAGCTAGTCATCTGGAAAACCCACTTGGCAAGCATCTTTCATCTTGTTGCATAGTTTGCCTTGAAGACAAAACATCATTCGGGTGAGTATGGCGCGTCGACTCCGAATCTCCACCTGTGTTTTAGTCTGCTTTAAGACCTTTGACTGGATTGAACTTTGAGATCTTTCTGGTCTGCGTCCAAATCGTGGCACCCAAAACAGCCATTAGAATCAATACGGCAAGCGTCACGCCAGAAACGTCTATCGGCATATGATAGCTGTAAGCCGACTCGATCAGCAGCTTTATCAATGCGTAGCTAACTGGTGCCCCAATCAATAGCGCGACAACAAACAATACAATATACTGGAACGAGAGGATACCGATGATATTCCCAATCCCTGCTCCCAATAATTTTCTGATGCTGAACTCTTTAATGCGTCCGGCAATGTTGATTGTTACTAAGCCATATAATCCAAGGGTGGTCAACAATACAGCAATAAAAGCGATCACTTGCCATACAGTGGCGTGATTGCCAATTTCGTCGTAATAGTTACCCCAAACTTCCTCCTGATACGCCCCAGGAAAGGGTGTGTCAGGGAATAGGTGCGCCCACTTTGACTGCAATGTTGCAAACACATCCCTTTCTGACCCTGGCCGAACCTTCAAAGATATAAAGCGATAATCCTCTTTTGCTGCGAGTCGGAAAATAGTAGGGCCCACGTTATTGAAAAAGCTATTATTATGAAAATCAGTGACCACGCCGACAATTTCAAAAGCAATGCTGTCAATTTCGACCGATTTCCCAATTGGTGAATCGAACGATATCGTGTTTGCAAAAAATTGATTAACTATTACAGTCATTTTATCGTTTGCGGAGTTTTCCGTAAAAACCCTGCCCTGCTGTAACTGCAAACCCATTGTCTCAAAATAATTGGCATCAACAGAAAATTCATCCACTTCAAATCGACGACCCAATGAGCGTACTACGGCTTTAGTGTTATTTTTTCCAAGATGGTGCGTTGACCCTGAAATGGAAAGCACCTGCGGATCGCGCAACATTACATCGTTTAATTTTTCATAGGATGCCAGGTCAGGCACTTCAGCATAAAACGAAGCATTCGCGGTATAGCCCCAACTGCGCTTTGAAAGGTAAGCGGTGTTTTGAGTAAACATCACCGCACTGGTAATTAGTATGCAGGCGATTACCAGTTGAAATCCTAAAAATAATTTAGTGACAGGATTCTTCTTACCAAATTCCACTGAACCCTTCAGTATCGTTATCACTTCAAATTTAGAAATGTAAAGTGCTGGATAAATGCCAGATGCCAATGCAGTGAACAGCATTATCGACGGCAGATATATCCAGAGGCCGGAATCGCCTAATGTGAATCCCATGTTGAAGTGCCACATTCCCTCAAACCCAGGGATAAAAAATGTAACTCCTAAAAATAGTCCGAGTACCAATGCGAAAAACGTCAATACGATATTTTCTGTTAAAAACTGCACGATCACAATCCTTCTGGTAGCCCCAATCGTTTTGCGCACCGCGATCTCTTTCAGTCTTTTTGCTGCTGACACGATCGCGATGTTGATATAATTAAAACAGGCCAATGCGAGCATCAATGAAGCGACGATGGTCAAATACACGATTGACTGAGAGTCCGAAGTGGAGCTCCTAGAAATGTCGTTCTGGATATACTGTGATCTCTGGTGCAAAGTCGCTAACGGTTCAAATGAAAATTCAGAAATAGCCCAGTCTTCGTGAACAGCATCATTCTGAAGCGCCTTGTACTTACCCATCCCTGCCTCGATGCGTTTGACATCAGATGTTGTATTAATACTAACGAATGTCGCGTTGATCAGTGCTTTCCAGTCATTGGAATTATAACCCGGTTCAGCTATGAACATGTTGTCGAAGTTGATTAGAAAATCAAATGAGATAGTGCGCGCTTCGGGAAAACGGGCAGCCACACCTGAGACCTTAAACGCCTTTCCGACGTGCTCATCAAATCGCAAGAGAACATCACGCCCTATGGGATTTTCGTCACCAAAATATTTTATCGACATTTCCTCGCTTATAATAACGCTGTTGAGATCAGCCAACGAACCAGGGGTGCCCCACTTTAAAGGAAATGTAAACATGTCGAGAAATGAAGGGTCCGTGAACCGTACCCGTTCGTGAAATACTTTGTCGTCATATTTGAACACCACGTTTCGATCTTCAACACGGCAAACACTGCTTACTTGAGTAAAATCATTCTTCAACATTTCAGCCAACGGCCTTGGTGTCTGACCATGTTGCTGCAATGAACCATCGCGATTAGCAAGAAATGTGACAAGAAAGACATTATTTTTTTGGAGGTGAATTTGATCTGTGCTGTTCACCCAATGGGCAAAGGCATAAACAAATATGCTTATGCCTATGGCAATTGACAATCCGAAAATATTAATCAATGAACTCATTGGAGTCTTCATTAATGCGCGGATCGAAGTCTTAAAATAGTTACTGAACATATCCAATTGATCTATAGCTGGGGCTTGATTTATATTTTTTAATAACACAGGCCTCATAAGCCTCAGAATATCCCATGCATATATGCGACGGGCGCGTACATAGGAGAGACGTTCCACATTCTCATAAAACATCTCCTCCATATCGCCTTCGATTTCCTCAAGAAATTCATTTTTGACAAAAAACCTTAAACATCGCAGCGGCCATTCCGGCGGAAGTTTTTCGTGATCGTGTTCCATGTTTTTCCCTTTTGGATGTTAGCTGCTCTATCAGAATACGGAATATGTGTACACTGCCTAATGGACCAACAAATTTACCGATGGTGTGTTATTCCATTTTAAGCCCATCCACAGGACTTGTCTTAGACACCTTTCTTATTTGTGTCGAAACTACCGCAAGCAACACCAACACCAGGAGGATAATCGCAATGGTGACTCCGGAATAGTCCATCGGTATGGGGTATGCAAAAATCATTTTTAGGTAAGCCTTTGTGAAGTAATAACTTATCGGCGCCCCAATTAGCAAGGCCAACACTGTCAGCAACACATACTGTCTTACAATGATTGACGCAATATTTTTAAGGCCGGCTCCCATCGTCTTTCGAATACTAAACTCGCGGACGCGTCCTGAGACATTCAGCGTAACGAGCCCGTACAATCCCAGGCTTGCCAGCAACACTGCAATAGAAGCAAGAATATTGTTAAAGGTTTGTGATCTGTCTACACTATTGAAAAATAAACTCCAAACATCTTCCTGATGTCCACCCTGGAACGGAATCTCCGGAAACAGATTTGCCCATTCGATTTTCATTTTATCATATGTAAGTTTTTCCGATCCGCTTCTCACCCGGAGAGACAAATAACGATAGTCCTGTTCTGCTGCCATCGTGAAAACGGTTGGCTCCATCTCGCTGAAGAAGCTTTTGGAATGAAAGTCCTTCAGTACGCCGATGATCTCATATTTCACGCCATTGATCTCAAAGCGTTGACCAAGGGGTTCCGGTAAATTCAGATTACTGACGAAAAGCTCATTTACCACCAGCGATTGCCGATCACTCTCAGCGTCCTTCTTGAAGGTCCTGCCGGAAAGCAATGTCAGACCCATCGTTTGGAAATATCCAGCATCAACAGCCAATTGACTTACTTCGTACTGGCGACCAGGGGGCGTGCGCAGGATTGCCATTGAATTATTTTTACCAAGATGATCTTTTGATCCTGAGAGCCGCAACACATCGGGATCGCGCATCATTACTGCCTGAACCTTTTCGAAAGCGTTCTGGTCGTGTACATTCATGTACAAAGCATTCTTCTGATCGTATCCCCAGCCGCGGTTATACTGGTAGTGGTTATTCTGCATGAACACCACTGCCGCAGTGATTGTGATACATGCAAGCACAATTTGAATTCCGAGAAATGTCTTTGTCACTGGGTTCTTGCGTCCGAATTGTAACGAACCTTTAAATATTTTAACGGTGTCGAATTTCGAGATGTAGAAAGCCGGGTATATCCCCGACAACAGACCCGTCGCGAGTAAAAGCGCAACAAGAAAAATCCAAAGATGATTGTCGGCGAACCGTATCTCAAGATCCCAACCTGAGAATTGTGTGAACCACGGCACGAAAATCATCGACCCGAGGAAAAGTCCGATGACCAGCGCAAAGAACGTGATCACCATATTTTCCGTCAGGAATTGAATAATCACCTTCGACCGGTTGGCGCCAATCGCCTTTCGAACGCCAATCTCCTTCAGCCGTTTCGCGGCCGATACAATGGCAATATTTATATAATTGAAACATGCGAGGCTTAACATAAAGATCGCTATGATGGGCATACCAATGCGGCCTTCAACATTATCGTCATAAGAAATGTCATCCCTTATCTGTGCTGATCGTTCATGCAACGTGCCGAGCGGTTCAAACGCAAATGAGGAAATTGCCCAATCATCTTCTGCCTGATTTCGCAGGGCCTGGTACTTTCCCATCCTTTCTTTTATAAATTGCACATCAGAAGCATCTTCGACCTGGATCAGCGTTGCACTCAAAAACTTGTCCCAATCATTTGCGTTGTATGCCGAATCAGCCTGGCGAATATTTTCAAAGTTTAACAAGACAGTAAAATCAATCGCGTGGGCCTTCGGAAAAGCGGCGGCCACGCCACCAATTTTAAAGGCTTTACTTTTACCCTCACCAAAGATTACGAGTATCTCATTTCCAACAGGATTTTCAGACCCGAAATATTTAATCGATGTTGCTTCGCTAAGAATCACAGTGTTCAAATCTGCGAGCGATGCTCCCGTGCCCCATTTTAAAGAAAAGGAAAACATTTCCATGAACGTCGGATCAACGTAACGAACGGGTTCATGAAATACGTTGTCAGAATGCTTTAGAACAACTTCTCGATCTTCAATGCGACAGACCTTTTTGATTTTAGCAAAGTCGTCCTTTAGCATTTCCGGTAGTGGCCTCGGGCTGGTACCATACTGCACAGTTTCACCGTCTCGATCCGCAAAAAAAGTGACAAGAAATACTTCGTTTTTATGTTTATGGAACTGATCGATACTGCTATCGAAATCCATAAAGGCGTACACCACCAGACAAATGCCAATGGCCACGGACAATCCAAATATATTAATGAACGACGTAAGGGGATTCTTCATCAGATTTCTGATGGAAGTCTTGGAGTAGTTTCGAAGCATGGCGGTTGGAGCTAAGGATGGTAATTGCGACAGATTTTTGATCAACACGGGTCTGCAAAGTTTTACAACTTCCCACGCATACTTTCTTCTGGCTTTTGTAAGAGAATAAATTTGGGCCTGGTCACGGAAAATCTCTTCCATGTCACCTTCAACTTCTTCAACGTATTCTTTCTTGAGAAACAGTCTGAGCAACCTTAGCGGCAATTTCGGTGGATCGATATTGCTGTCCTTCATATGACCTTCCAATTGTGCGCGAGTCCTGGAATGGATTCCCAAAGTCCTTCCCTGATGTCTTTCATTTCATGCAGCACCCTACGGCCATATGATGTGGTCGAATAAATACGCTTGCGCTTGCCGCCCCGTTTAAGCGTTGTATCGCCAAAGGCAGACGTCAAAAAACCCTTCTCCTCCATCCTCTTCAACGCCGATTGAATAGAGCCAACACTCAATGTTTCTTTGAGCCTGTCTTCCAGTTCACGTTTTATCTCAACACCGTAAGCCTCGCTCTGAAGCCCGGCCACTGTAAGCAATACAAGCTCTTCAAACTCACCAAGTTTGGTCTTCTTCATAAAACTATGATATTATTCGTAATTGCAGTAAATATATCAAAAGTTATATCATTCGCAATTGCAGTTAAAATAAAAACTTCGAAATACGGTCCGCGCCGAACGGACCTTAACTGTATGTCGCTCAAACGATTATGTAAAAATCTATTTCCAATCAAAGGGTTCTACAGCCAAACATCGTAAAATTCTGGAAAGCATTCAGAAAACCAGACTTTTATCACAATTAGTAGTTTTACTGACCACTTTATCAGGGATTCTCTTATAATGTTCCCGTTTCTTGAATTTACAAAATCGGGTCTTTACTGATTTATCCTGCTGACTTTTAGCAGAAGTTCGTGTTTTGATTAAATCATGACCATACGGCTTAGCCTCTCCGGGATTATACTTTTGCTTGCGTTAAACGCATTTGCCCAGACACCCGGATTAATCTTCAAAACCGCTGGAACAGGTACCTCTGTCCTCGATCCTAACGCAGATGGCTATACCTCATCTACAACTTCGGGTTTCACTATCAATGACCAAAGCCAAAGCGAAATTCTTTATAAGCCACTTGTTGTGCCCGCGATGGAGCCCACCGCAGATCCGGGGCCAGGACCAGATTGCTCATTTAATGACATAGTTGACTCCGGAAGCGAAGATCCTGTCTTTTCTTATTATGACGGCACCAATCTTCTATTCCGCTTTCGCCTTGGAGGCGCTGCTCCTAATTCCAAGGGCTATAGCATATTGATTGATACCGATCAAAGATTCGGGTCCTCGGGAGTTAATGCTGATGCAAACGCGGTATCGGGAAATCCGGGATTCGAAATGGAGATTGTTTTACGTACGAATTTCGATGTTAGTCTTTATAGCGTAGACGGTACCACCACACCGGTTTTAAAAACCAGTTTTGCTTTCGCAAACTACGCGCAAAAATCAATTGCCTTAACGACAAATTGCAGTAACCCAGACTATTTCTACGATTTCTACATACCGTTTTCTGCGATCACGACATTTTTTCCTTCGGTGACCGCTTCGACTCCCCTTCGAATGGTTGCTGTCACATCGATGAACCCCGCTGCGGCCATAGGCAACAACGCTGTATCGGACGTAGGCGGACTTGATGATGCTGCTTATGGAAATAACTACGACAATATCTTTTCAACTATCATCGATAATTTTTATCCAACACCTGTCACAGGAATAAATGGTGGATTTCCAGCAGACAGAACACCTTGCCCAAGCATTACAAGTTCTGTTAGCACAAGTTCTGCAGGCATATCAGGAACGTCTACCCAGGCGACGGGAACAGTAATAAAAGTTTATAAAAATGGAACACTGCTGAACAGTACAGCCGTAACTGTGTCCGGAACCTGGACACTGGCAGTGTCAGGATTAGTTTCAGGCGATGTTGTTACTGCATCTGCAACCGCAACAGGTAAGACAGAATCAGTAACGAATTGCACTACAATAACTGTTGCCACAAGTTGCTCTGCAAACCCTACCGGTGTAACAGGATCAATCAATAAGAATTTTGAAGGCAGCGGTGTTGTTGGAGCGATTATTAAGGTCTATAAAAATGGAGTGTTGATCTCTGCTAATCCTGTGGCTTCCGCTACTGTAAGTGCAAGCGGTACTTTCTGCTGGAAAAACAATGGTCAATCGAGCTGCAATGCAGGATCGTCCGGGCAAATACCAGAAGCCGGAGTTTATCGAATTACGCAAACTGAAAGCGGAAAATGTGAATCACCTGGTATTTATGTTTGCCTGGGTGGTACTATACTTTCGGCAACGCCAAGTATTACAACTTCACCAATTTTAACGACAACAACATCGGTATCGGGGACCTCAAGTTCAACCGCTTTTGTAATGCTCTATGCAGACAATGCGGAAATTGGCTCAACAACTGCGACCGCTGGCGGTGGATGGACTGTCGCCGTTTCAGGTTTAACTTTTGGAGCATCCATTACAGCAAAGGCTATTGAAAATGGACTTTGCGTTTCTAGTACATCTACCGCATCAACTGTAAAATCTATAAGCGCAGCCCCGGTTATTATCGGAAGTTATTGTACGGCAACAACAATTACAGCGATATCCGGAACAACAACAGAAGCCAGTGGAACATTGATCGAACTTTTCTCGGGAGCCAATTCATTAGGTACAACTACAAGCAATGCCACAGGTGCATGGACAAAAGCAAATTTAGCTATTTCGCCTGGAGCTGTGATTACCGCTAAAGCTACATCAACAAGCAAACTTGTCAGTGCTGCTTCTAATTCTGTTACGATCGGCACCCTTACCAGTAATGGAGGGTTAGCTGTGACTTCTCCCATTGTTGAAGGCGCAACATCTATTACCGGTGTTGTATCGGGAACCCCTTCAGTCAAAGTCTACATTGACCAGAGCTTGCTTGGAACAGCAGTTGTAACGGGAGGCACGTGGGCCATAACAGTAAGCGCGAGCGACATTTACGCAGGAGGTTCTGTAACGGCTACAGTCATGGAAAGCGGTAACTGTGAAAGTTCACACAGTACAGGTGTAAATGTTTCATGTTTGCTACCATCTATTTCAAGGACAGTAAGTCCAGCCTCTACATCGATTTGTTCAGGTGCAACGACGTCTGTGACAATCACGGCAGCAGAAAGTGGAATTATTTATCAATTTTATAATGGCGCTACTGCAACAGGTCCGTCAAAACTTGGGAACGGAAGTGATCTTGTACTAACGTCTTCTGCACTAACCTCTTCTGCGACACTTACGATTAAAGCATTGAAGATTTCAGGTGTAAGCTGTACCGCAGATCTTACCGCTCAACACGCTGTTACAATCGTACCTGTAATTAACAATAATACGATTACAGCACCAACAACAGCTACATTCTGTAACTCAGGTAATCCTGATCCTATAATCGGCTCTCTACCAACAGGGGGTACAGGAACATTCAACTATCAATGGCAAAGTAGTACGAGTAATATAACCTATACCGACATTTCGAGTGCTGTAAGTCAGGATTTTGATCCCGGATTATTACCTCAAACCACGTATTTCAAAAGGCTCGTTACAAGTGGACCCTGCCAGACAACAACTTCCACACCTGTACTCATTACAATTCAGGGTGTATCGATCACCAACACAATATCTTCTTCAGTTTCAACTTCATTTACAAACACAGGTATACCCAGCATGGATGGTAACGCTGCAGGTGGTGGAGTAACCTATGCATGGCAATCCTCGGCCGACAACATTACATTCGCCAATACGGGCATTACAATTGAAGATTATACACCTGGCTCATCAATAACAAACACCACCCATTTTAGGAGAATTACTTCTAATGGTTCGTGTGCTGTTATTAGTAATGTAATTACTTATTCAGTTAATAATGCGCCCACAGTTGCCAACTTTTCAAAAGGTGGCACTGAAGATATGAATGTTAATTTCACTTCTGCAGATTTCACAAGCGTTTATACCGATGGAAATGGGGATGCCTTAACACAAATTCGTATCGAATCAATTTCTGTTAATGGTGCTTTGTTCTCAGGAGCCGCAGCACTTACAGCCGGTAGTGTAGTACTCCTTGCTGATCTTGGGAATATCGTTTTTTCACCGAATTCCAACTACAATGGGTCGACATCCTTCACCTGGAAAGCAAATGATGGTTCGGCTTATTCTGCTACGGCCTCCACCGTAACCCTTGCAATTGCTGCAGCCAATGACCCACCTGTGGGTTCCAATGCAAGTGTCGCAGCACTCGAAGATATTACATATACATTTACCACATCAGACTTTAGCAGTGGCTTTACTGACCCGGATGCGGATGCATTCGCGGGCATTAGGATAACAGGTCTAGAAACAGCAGGTGCATTAAAACTTAACGGAGCTGACGTAAATCTTAACGATGTCGTTTCAGCAGCGAGCCTTTCTTCATCGCTATTCACATTTGTCCCCACAACAAACGCAAATAGTGCAGGCTACGCAACATTTCCTTTCGAGGTATTTGATGGTACCACTAACTCTGCTACTAGTTATACTTTAACGGTGAATCTTACTGCAGTTAACGACTCACCTTCATTCACAAAAGGTGCCGACCAAACCCACGCAACAAATGCCGGAGCAATAAGCGCAAATGGATGGGCCGCTAGTATATCGAAGGGACCTGCGGACGAGTCTGCTCAGACGTTAAATTTTGTGGTTACTAACGATAACAATGGACTGTTTTCAGTTCAACCGGACGTTGATGAAGTGACCGGTAACTTAACCTATATTATTGCGGCTGGTATTAATGGAACTGCAAGTGTAAATGTGCAACTAACTGATAATGGTGGACTAGTAAATGGAGGATCCAATACTAGCTCAATACAGAACTTTACAATAAATGTAAATGGAGCGGGAAATACACCGCCTGTTGCTAACGATGCCACGGTTTCTATTAATGAAAATGCAGCCAATGGAACCGCAGTACATACTATAGTGGCAACCGATGCTAACTTGGATATACTAACCTACAGCATTATAGCAGGGAATGCATCGAGCGCTTTTGCAATTAGCAGTACTACCGGAGCAATCACTGTAGCCAATGTAAGCCAATTGAACTTTGAAACAATAACACAATTTGTTTTAACTGTAAGGGTTTCCGATGGGTCTAGTAGCAATAATGCAACCATCACTATCAACTTGAATAATCTCAATGACAACAGTCCAGTATCAAATGATGCTACGGCTTCTATAAACGAGAACTCGACAAATGGAACCGCAGTGCACACTGTTGCGGCTACTGATGCGGATAACAACACTTTATCTTATACAATCATTTCCGGAAATACAACTGGAGCCTTTGCGATCAGCTCTACCACTGGTGCAATTACTGTAGCTGATGTTACAAAGATCGACTTCGAAACAACGACGCAGTTTACTGTAACGGTTAGGGTGTCTGATGGTACTAACCTGGATGATGCTATCATTACAATCAACCTGAACGATCTCAATGACAATAGCCCGGTAGCAATTGATGCTATAGTTTCTATAAACGAGAACTCGACTAATGGAACTGCAGTACACACTGTTGCGGCTACTGATGCGGATAACAACACTCTGTCTTATGCAATCATTTCCGGAAACACAACTGGAGTCTTTGCCATCAGTTCTACCACAGGTACAATAACTGTAGCTGATGTTACAAAACTAGATTTTGAGAGCACAACGCAGTTTATTTTAACGGTTAGGGTGTCTGATGGCACTAATCCTGATGATGCAACGATCACCATCAACCTGAACAATCTCAATGACAACGGTCCGGTAGCAAATGACGCTACAGTTGCTATAAACGAAAACTCGACTAATGGAACTGTAGTGTACACTGTTTCGGCTACTGATGCGGATAACAACACTTTGTCTTATACAATCATTGCTGGCAACACAACCGGAGCCTTTGCCATCAGTTCTATCACGGGAGCAATAACTGTAGCTGATATTGCTAAGTTGGATTTCGAGGCAGTACCCCAATTTGTATTAACAGTACGTGTTTCGGATGGCACTAATGACAGGGATATTTCCATCACAATTAATTTGAACGACCTCAGCGATAATACCGCTCCGGTGGCAAACAATGCTACGGTTTCTATTAATGAGAATATTAGTAACGGAACTTCAGTACATACCGTAATTGCAACTGATACTGAGAGTAATCCCCTATCCTATTTTATTACAGCAGGAAATGCAACGGGCGCTTTCGCCATCAGTGCTACGACTGGAGTAATCACAGTAGCTGATATTACTAAGCTGGACTTCGAGACTACCGCGCAATTCATTTTAACAGTCCAAGTTTCGGATGGTACTAACACAGATGATGCAACCATTACAATCAGCCTGAACAATCTCAATGACAATAGCCCGATAGCAAGCGATGCTATCCTTTCTATCAACGAGAATACAGCTAATGGAACGGCAGTGCACACCGTGGGTGCAGTAGATGCGGATGGTAACAGTTTGTCGTATTCCATCACGGCCGGAAATATAACGGGTGCTTTCGTTATCAACCCTTCTACCGGTGCCATAACCACTGCAGATATCACCAAACTTGACTTTGAGACGACAAACCAATTTAATTTAACCGTAAGTGTATCAGACGGTACAAACAGTGATGATGCTTCCATAATCATCAATTTGAATAATCTTAACGACAACACACCTGTTTCAAATGATGCGACAGTTTCTATCAATGAAAATTCAACTAATGGAACCGTAGTCCACACTGTTGTGGCTTCCGATTTGGATGGCAGTACGCTAACCTATACTATAACTGGAGGAAATGGATCAGGAGCATTTATAATCAACCCATCTACGGGAGTAATTACAGTGAATGATCAGACAATCCTGGATTACGAAACAGTCAATCAGTTTACGTTGACAATATTGATCAGTGATGGAACCAATACAAAAACCGTTTCAATTACTATCAATCTGAATAACCTGGCTGACGTTGCAAGTGCGGCCACTTCAACAATCATTGCAAACCCTACTTCGATCCTGGCGAACGGAGCAAGCACATCTTCTATTACCATTCAACTAAAAGATGCCAGTGGCACCAATTTAACTTCTTCCGGAGGTATCGTGACGCTAGCCACAACCTCGGGTTCAATTTCAACAGTAACTGACCATAACAATGGCACGTATACGGCAGCGCTTACATCTGCTAATACAGCAGGCGCTGCACTCATCACAGGTGTGATTAATGGAACTTCCATTACCGACAATGAAACAGTAAACTTTGTGGTAGCAGTGGCCAGTGTCTCCACATCCGTAATTACTTCCTCATCTACAGCAATCACGGCAAATGGAACAGCTACTACAACCATCACCATTCGATTGAAAGATATTAATGGTAACAATATTATTACCGGAGGTAATCTTGTTACACTAGCTACTACACTTGGAACTTTGACATCAGTGATAGATCATGGAGACGGAACATACACGGCTACACTTATCTCTGCTACGACAACAGGTACTGCCACAATCACAGGAACCATTGACGGTGTCGCCACAATCGACCAGGAAACAGTGACTTTCAATCCAGGGCCTTCAAGCGGTTTAACAACAACCATTTCAACATCAGAAACATCAATTTCAGCTAACGTTACATCCACCTCAATTATAACAGTGCAGCTCAGGGACGCCAATAACAATCTCATCGTCTCAGGAAATGCGGCTGTGGCCCTTTCAACAACACTTGGGACGCTATCTTCAATTATAAACAATGGCGATGGGACTTATACAGCCACGCTTACCGCATCGGCTACAGCAGGTACTGCGATTGTTTCAGGAACGGTCGATACAGCCCAAATAACCGATACGGCCACGGTGGACATTACTGTCGTGCCGCTGATACTGAGCGGAACTATATCATCCAACACGCCTGAAATACCTGCAGATGGAGTGAGCTCAGCCGTGATCACAGTTACCGTTAAAGACCAAAATAACAATCCAGTCAGTAATGCAAGCGTAACATTTACAACGAGTGCCGGAACCTTATCCCAAGCCGTGAATAATAATGATGGAACGTATACCACGGTATTAACTTCGAATACAGCCGAAAGTACCGCCATTGTTGCATTCGTGATAAACAATATATCAGCTTCCAACACTATTTCAGTAGCATTTATTTCACTGCCGGCTACTGCACTCTTTATCCCTGAAGGGTTTTCTCCTGACGGAGATGGAGTAAATGACACGTTTACAATCGAAGGTGCGGACGACTATGTGGTTACACTAAAGGTATTTAATCGCTGGGGCAATGAAGTATATGAAGCCAAAGCCTATAAGAATGACTGGGAAGGTCGGGCAAACCGTGGTGTTGTACTCGGAGAAAAACTTCCGGATGGCACCTACTTCTACGCAATAGATCTGAATAACGGCAGTAAACCATATGTACGGTATATGACCCTCAAAAGAAAATGATCAAGAACAAAAATGTCAACCATTCGAGATATGAGCACTAGCTTTAGAAAATTTGCCACTCTTGGAGCCATCCTCTTGATCCTATCGGCTAAAGTTATTCATGCCCAACAGGATCCAGCCTACTCACACTTTATGTACAACGGATTAGCAATAAACCCTGGCGTTGCCGGAAGTGCGGAAACATTCAGTGCCACAGCAATTTTGAGAAAACAGTGGGCTGGTATTCCGGGAGCGCCCGAAACGCAGACACTCAACATCGATGGCCCGGTTTGGAACAAGAAGTTGGGATTAGGCCTGTCCATCATCAATGATAAAATTGGTGTAATACAAAATCTTGTCATAAACACGCAGTACGCTTACAGATTACAATTTGAGAAATCAACACTGTCTCTGGGACTGCAGGCTGGCATGAGTGGTTATAAAGCTGATTATACATCTGTAGTTACCAATTCACAAAATACTTCAGATAACTCTTTCGGAGAAAATACAAGCCGGATAATCTTCAACTTTGGATCCGGTATCTATTATTATTCGGAAAGATTTTTTGCTGGGTTTTCTGTTCCTCACATCATCAACCAACGGCTCGATGACATTACTGACGAAAATGGCCTTCAATCAAGACAATATCGCCATTATTTTATCACTACCGGTTATGTATTTGATGCAGGTGAAAAGTTCAAAATTAAACCTTCATTACTACTGAAAGTCGCAGATGGTGCACCTGTTCAACTGGATGTTAACTCAAGCTTTTGGTACAATGAGACTGTCAGCTTGGGCTTTTCTTACCGTACGAATGATTCGTTCAGTACTTTGGTACAGGTTCAGCTTGCCAAACGATTCCGCGTTGGATATGCTTACGATTTTATCATATCGCCGCTGAGCAGATACACTTCAGGAAACAATGAAGTTATGCTCCGATATGAGCTTCATCGCGATAATTTAAGGATCTTGACACCCAGGTTTTTTTAAGTGCTACATATGAGACAGGTGTGTTTATTGGTTGCGCTGGTTTTGATATTCATTTCTTCTTATGGACAGAAGTCAGCCTGGAAAAAAGCTGAAAAACTCTATCACCAGTTCGAATTTTCTGCTGCAGCAAAAGAATATGAAACAATTGTATTGGCTGATGCTGGTAATGCAAAAGCAATAGAAAGAATTGCCTTGTGCTATAACAAGCTTAACAATCCTGAAAAAGCAGAAGTGTGGTTGGCAAAAGCATGTGAGCAACCCAATGCGGACCCCAAATTTTTCAAGATGTATGCGCAGGCGCTAGCCTCCAATGGCAAATATGAAGAAGCCGCACAATGGTACGCCAAGCATACTAGCAAGGGCTCTAACGAAAGCAGTAAGCACCTTGCCGGGCGTCACAATGCAGTTCAAAATTTTTACACAGACTCGTCATTCTATGACATCACGCTGCTACCAATCAATTCCAAGGAAGCAGACTTCAGTCCTACGTTTTATAGAGACGGTATTGTTTTCTGTTCAGCACGTGAGAACTCTAGAAAAGAAAAACATGGGTGGACCAATTCCCATTATATTGATCTTTATCTAAGCCAATCGCAAAGTACCAACGTAATAAGCTTAGGCGCTCCAGTAAATTCTCCATTGCATGAAGGCCCGGCTGCCCTTTCAAAAAATTATGATACCTTGTTTTTTACGCGGAACAATTATGTGAATAATAAGAAGGCCACAAGTGCAGAAGGTATCGTAAAATTGAAAATATTTTTCTCTGTATGGAAAAATGGAGCGTGGAGCAAGGAGCAAGGAATGTCCATCAATCACGATGAATATTCGAGTGGTCACCCTGCCCTATCACCTGACCACAAGTTGTACTTTGCTTCTGATATGCCGGGCGGATATGGAGGCACAGATCTTTATTTTACAAAATTTGAAAAGGGAATCTGGATAGCGCCAGTAAATCTAGGATCCGCGATCAATACAAGTGAGAATGAAATGTTTCCCTTCATTGATCAAAATGGAAATTTATACTTTGCCTCAACGGGGCACTCCGGGCTAGGAGGACTTGACATCTTTCATGCAGCCTCAAAAAACGGAGCACTAACAGAGCCGCGTAACATCGGCTATCCCATTAATACTTCGAAAGATGATTTTGGATTTATCACAAAGAATGGTCGCGGATACTTCAGCTCCAACCGGGGTGTTGATCATCGGGACGATAATATTTATTCATTTACCATTGATTACACAAAAACGATCAATATTCAAGCAACGGATGAATCTGGAAAAGCACTCGAAAATTTTAGCATTGCTCTTTCCAGCGACCCGTCCGCTGCGCTAATAGATGTAGAAAAGATTTATACGGGACAATTCAACTGCCTGCAACATTATTCGATCCAATGTTTAAAAACCGGGTATAAGCAAAGCTCACTACCGCTTATGTCAGAACAACTAAAAGAATTGCCGACTGGTCATACAGTGCAAATAAAAATGATCCGGTCCGTTAAAAATATCCAGATTATCCTTCAGTCATTAGGGGGTGACAAATTACCAGGTGGAACAATTAGTGTCAAAAACTTAACTACAGGACAGATTGAAAAAATTGCAACAGATGCCAATGGATCTATTGTCATAAAATTTCAGGCTGGACAACAATACCAATTAACAGGGTCTCATCCGAAGTTTAAAAATAAGACTATCGATATAAATAATATCGATAGTTTAAGTGAAGGCACAACAATCCCAGTATCTCTGCAATCTTCTGAGGAATTATTTGAAAAGAACGAGGTCGGCGAACTTATAGAACTGGATATCCGATACGATGTGGCTAAAGCCACCATCAGAAAAGATGCAGCACTTGAACTTGATAAATTGGTCGTGTTCCTGAAAAAATATCCAACTGTAAAAGTGGAACTGGGCTCACATAGTGACTCACGTGGCAGTAGCGAAGCAAACCTGCTTCTTTCTCAAAAGAGAGCTGAGTCTGCAGTGAGATATATTGTTATAAAAAAAATCAGCAGTCAACGCCTTATTCCTATTGGTTATGGAGAAGACGATCCGAAAATAAAGGATGCGGAAACGGATGATGAGCACCAACGAAACAGACGCACCACGGTTAAAATCACAGGGATTTAACTTGCATGTGCAAGTACTTTGACGACTAATGCCGACGAATCGGACGCAGGCTATTGCACGTTCTGTGGCACAAAGCTGAATTCAACACACTTTCATTGGAGTTAAGAAGCCGAGTTCACGTGACGGCGTGCCAGGTTAGAATACAACTCAAACTATCAATTGGCCAATGCAATTTTTACCTTTGTTTTCTTCAGCCGCTCCTCTTTAATTGTGTCTATCAATTTCGTAGCGAGCGTCCGTTTTACTGCGACAAATGAAATGTGGTCGAGCACTGTGATCAGGCCGACATCATCGGCCGAAACGCCTCCTTTTTTAATGATCAAGCCGGCAATATCACCTTTGCTAATCCCCTCTTTTTTGCCTGCACTTATATAGATGCACGCAAAAAGCGGTTGAGGTGGCAGCTTTAACGCTTTAGGCAAAACCAGTTCCTCCCATTCCTTCCGTGCATATGGCGGCAATGACTTATCATCTGAAATTATCAAATATGCCTGGCCATCCTTATGCATACGTGCGGTGCGTCCGTTCCGGTGAACAAACTCCTGCTCACGCGGGGGCAACTGGAAATGAACAATGTGACGTATCTCCGGTATGTCGAGACCACGGGCGGCAAGGTCAGTAGCAATCAATAAATTGTGGGCTCCCCCTCTGAATTTTATCAGATTCTTCTCGCGGTCGATTTGCTCAAGCATGCCATGAAAAATTCCGTGTTCGAACTTATGTTCCGTGAGTATGTGGCTGATGCGCTCGACCTCCTCCCGTTCATTGCAAAAGACAAGGGCAGCCTCCTGGTTAAACCCTGCCACGAGGCGCATTAATGTCTGGGTTCTATCTGATCCACTTGCCCGAACCAATTTCAACGTGAGCTTACTTGCACTGTCAGGATTCAGAAAATTGACTACCTCTGGTTTGGACAACTTGATAAAATCGGGAAGCACATCCAGCCTTGTTGCTGAGGTGAGAATATGTTTCTGCTTGCCATTCATTGCACCAATAATCATTCTTACCTGG
Organism: Chryseolinea sp.; assembly: GCA_037720155.1. Classification (GTDB taxonomy): domain Bacteria; phylum Bacteroidota; class Bacteroidia; order Cytophagales; family Cyclobacteriaceae; genus Chryseolinea. Next base: position 271,510 of record JBBJMI010000006.1, read on the forward strand.
TCGTGAAATCCCATCTCCAATGATTTATCGAATTCATCAAGCACGACGGTTCCTACTTTAGACGCGTCGAAAGAGTCCCGGTCAAGATGGTCAGCGATTCGACCCGGAGTGCCAATAAGCAAAGCGGGCGCAGTACGCAGACTATCCTGCTCTATTTTTACAGAATGGCCACCGTAGCAGCAACTCACCTTGAACGGCGTTTTCAGACTTCTAAACACCTGGTCAATCTGAATTGCAAGCTCCCGTGAAGGAGCGATAATAATTGCCTGGACTGTTTTCTCCTCCGGATCCAGTCGCGACAAAATATCCAATAAGAAAGCGATGGTTTTACCTGTTCCAGTAGGCGCAAGAAGGATCATGTCTCGCGCGCTAGCGGCTTTCTCCAGAAAGGTAATCTGCATTGTATTAAGCTCGCTAATGGCCAGACGTTTCAGGATATCGGCGTGGACAAGGTTCAGATCTGATTGCATGCACGTAAAGGTAGCGTGTATTGTTAAATATCCCGGTCGCTGCGGCAGTACTACTCCTTTTGCAGCAAACTTACCTCCTTGATGCCTCCTACGGTGGATGGGGTGGCCGGAAAATAGCGATTATGAACCCGGGTAAACTTATTACATCGTTCAAGGTTCCGAAAAATGCGCAGCCGGGCGAAACGATGCACGTAATTCTTGGGGTCAAGGATAGTTGATCCACAGTTGACGCGGTACCAACGTTTAATAGTAACACTCAGGTGACACTAACCCTCCCAAACTTCTTCAAAGAAATTATCGAAAGAAGGGATCCGGCTAAAATTGATATTTTTGAGTTTGTCCTATCCCTCATGCATCTAAAAACCAAGCTTGTCATTAAGCTGTTGATCGTGATACAGCTTTCGCTGCCATTGACAGGCGTTGCGCAGGACACATTCGAGTTGGCCGATTCAGCCAAAAGCTATCGCCTTGACAATCACGTTGCCGTCTTTGTAGATCATTCCGATACTACTACCCTCGCAACCGTATCAGCACCTTCCTTTCAATCAAAGTTTGTTCCCCACCGGACCAATCTGACATTTGGGTATTTAAAAGCTACTATTTGGATTAAGATGTCTCTCAAAGTCGCCCACCCTTCAACCGAGTGGTACCTTGAAATTCCCGCTCCGTTTTTGGAGTATGTCGACTTTTACCAGGGAGCTCCTCCTGGAAAATGGATCCAATCAGTATCCGGGTATTATAGACCGCAGCATGAGCGTACTGTAAAGCATACGGGCCATATCATGGAATTGCATTTAAAAGATACCAATGCAACAACGGTATACATTAGAATTTCCGGGCAAAGTCCTAAAACATTTCCGCTCTATGCAATTGAGAAAGAGCGTTTTACTGAAAAAATCCGGAGGGAGGATGTCGGATATGGAATCTTTTTCGGCATTCTGATCGTCATGTTCTTTTACAATCTTTTCATCTACCTCACAATTCGGGAGAACAATTATCTCCTTTATATCTGTACCATCATTTGCACGTTCCTGATATTTGCTTCAGCCTCCGGTTATGCCGGAAGGTTTTTATGGCCCGAGCACCCTATCATTAACTTTTATGTTGGAAGGATGACATTGGGCATTCTTGCAGCGATCATGGCCCTTTTTACCATTAAATTTCTATCAGTAAAGTTGTATTCGCCGGCGATGTATTTTACGCTGCTTTCCTTAGTGCCGCTCGGTTTCATTGCGTGCGTTCTTGTCGCTACCAATATTCTTTCCTCCGCAGGTAACAACCTCATCACGATCTCAGCTGTGTTATACATGACCGCTGGCATTGTTTGCCGGATGAAGGGGAATCAATTCGCGATCTATTACATCGCAGCGTGGAGCATTTATCTTACCGGTGGGCTTCTGCTGACGCTGCGCAACAGCGGAGTGTTGAATTTTAATTTTTGGACCACTCACTTTGTTGAGATCGGTGCCGCGCTTGAGACCATCATCATAGCTTTTGCGCTCGCCGATCAATACCGCAGACTAAGAAAAGAAAAAGAGGAAGTGCAGGTGCTAGCCTTAAAGCTTCAGCGCGAAGCAACGGGAAAATTAGAATTGAAAGTGCAGGAGAGAACTCGGCAGCTTTCCCGGGCCAATAGTGAATTGCAGGGCACTCTCGAAAAAAATAATGAGCAAACGAAAATCATCGAGGATAAAAATGCAGAGCTCGACGCCTTCTTTTACCGCATTTCTCACGATCTCAAGGGCCCCATCGCATCTATGCTGGGGTTGTGTATGGTTGCCCGCATGGATATCGAAGATGAAAAAGCACTCACATACATCGAGCAGCAACACGGACAAATTACCCGTCTAAATCACATCATCACATCTCTGGTTAATCTGACTCAGCTCAATCATGCGGATATAGGGAAGCAGCCTATCGATTTTACCAGGTTAATCGAAGAATGCATAGAGTCACTGAGGGCGCTTCCGCATCATGGATTGATCCAGTTCAGACAGGAGGTAGAGCATGGAATTCAGTTTACCTCCGAGTGGGCATTGCTCACTGGGATACTTCAGAACCTTATCGAGAATGCGATCAAATATTCACAACGGAAATCGCCGTATGTTTCAATCCGGGTGCTTAGCAATGGTTCATACGTGGTAATTGAAGTCGAAGACAACGGGCAGGGAATTGCGCATGAACATCAGGACAGGATATTTGAAATGTTTTTCAGGGCAACTCAAAATTCTTCAGGCACGGGACTGGGGCTCTATATTCTAAAACGGTCTGTCGACAGACTGAACGGAACGGTATCCTTTAAAAGCAGCCCCGGCGTAGGTTCTACGTTTACAGTGAAATTGCCGCTTATCAGTGAGTTATAATTTGTATCATTCTCGTATTTAAAAAGACAGTAGGAACCTCATTAACATGCTGAAGAAGTCAACTAACAAGACGAATGACTATACCGGCAACAACTCCGTTAAACTCATCAGCGGTGGTTCTCCGTTTTTTGCCGAACTGGAAAAACTTATAGACCAAAGCCTCAAATCGTTACATTTTCAATTTTACATTTTCGATGACGATGAAACAGGAACGCGTGTTGCCGAAACGCTGGTACGCGCAGCTCGAAGAGGAGTACAAATTTACGTGTTACTTGATGGTTATGCATCCCGTTCATTAAAAGATGAGACGATTTTGATGCTTGAAGACGCCGGCGTTCACTTCCGCTGGTTCCAACCACTCTTTAGCGGAAACAATTTTTTTATCGGCCGGCGGATGCACCATAAAGTCGTGGTCGCTGATGCCCGTCACAGCCTGGTAAGTGGCGTAAATATCAGTAACCGTTATAACGACATGCCTGATGAACCGGCGTGGCTTGATTGGGCGGCCAGTGCATCGGGCGAAGTATCGCTGCAACTTCATAATCTCTGTGTGCAGATGTGGTTCAAGCGTCCGCCGCTGCAGTCCCATCCTAATGTTTCAATGGCAGGCATTGGGCAATGCCAAATACGCGTACGCGTGAACGATTGGGCGCGCAACAAAAATGAGATATCGAGAAGCTATATTGAAATGTTCCGCAACGCCCAAACCAATATCACCATTATGTCAAGCTATTTTTTGCCGGGCCGGCTGTTTCGAAAAAACTTGCTGCTCGCCGCCAAACGCGGGATACACATTAAAATTATCCTCACAAAGGTATCTGACATCTTCATAGCCAAACAGGCTGAAAAGTTTTTTTACCCTTGGCTTTTGAAGCGCAACATTGAAATATATGAGTACCGGAAGAAAGTGCTTCATGGAAAAATGGCCACCTGCGATGGTCAGTGGGTAACCGTCGGGTCATACAATTTCAATGATCTCAGCACCTACGCAAGTGTGGAACTGAATCTCGACGTGAAGGATGCCGAATTTTCTCAAAGCACAGATGACGCATTGGAAAGAATAATGAATGAAGACTGCGATAAGATTACCAAAGAGTCGCTTGAACAACAAACGTATTGGTGGCACAAATTTTTTTATCGTGTAGCCTATGCGTTATCCAGATTGATGTTGGTTGTATTTACTTTCAGGTTCACACATGGAGGTATCAGGCGGTATAAATAATCGTAAATCTACTTCTCGCCGCCAATGCGTGTCAAAAGCGCATTCAATCCTGCGCGGTCCCAGTTTGCAAATCTGCCGCGTTGTATAACAAGTTTGTTATCCAGTCGGGGGGACAAGTAGTAGTGGAACGCAAACTCCGCGCGTGAATTTTGCCAACCCAACATTTGTCCAAACCTAAGGTCATTAAAAACAAGGGTATCCGCTTTCCAATTTAGCGTGTAGAATTCCTGAGAGAAGCGGACCAACTTGGCCACTTCCTCTTTGTCGGCTGCGAGTGGCAACAATGAATCGTTGCGGGGAAAAAATTCAAAACTAATGTCTGCTTCCCGATCAAAAACCGACCTGTATCCAACATAGCTACCTGACGTACCCGTGGTTGCGACGAACCACAGCAAGTTATTAAATGGTGTCGGCGTCGTTATGTATTTACTATACGGGATTGACTGTCTAACCAACGCGCGCTGAACGGCGCGGTCGACCAAAAACTTATTTGTAAGACTATAACCAAGATAACAGCCACTTAATAACAATCCGCAAACGGCAATGGCAACTCGTCGGTTGTTTTTTAAAGTCATCAGGAATAATGCGAGACAAGACAGTCCTACCGGAATGGAAAAGAAGGGATCCGCAACAAAGAGAGTATGGAACGAGACGCGATGATGGCTGAATGGTTCAAACCAGCCAGTACCATATGCATTGCATGAATCTAAAATTACATGCAACAATATCTGCACCCCAATGAATCGCAACCAAAAGTAAAATGGTTGAGGTGAGCCTCGCGACCAACGTGTAAAAGACCATGCCAGCAGGGGCGTAATGAGACTTACGAAAAGGAACGAATGCGTAAAGCCCCGGTGTGCAAGTACATTGGAGGCTGGGTCAAGTGTGACCGAAAAAAGGACATCTATGTCGGGGATCAGCTGTAATAATCCGCCAACAAACAGCGCACGCTTGCCTATGCTTTTACCTCCTATAATTTCCCCGACGCATGCGCCGATTGCAAAGTGTGTAAGGGTGTCCAATCCGCTAAATTTAAAATTAAGGAGTAGCCTTTTTTCCCTTCACCGCCGAATTTATACTGTCAATTTTCCGTTCCGAGCACTATTCGCTTTTTCTGTGATAAATTGGGTATCACCTTCAATGGTATGCTTAAAGCGCTCGAGATCGCCAAGAAGTTGCGCCTGCATAATCGGATTTATCAACTTCGCAGCGAGACTACCAGCATCTCCACCTGGAAGCCTGTAAGCAATTCTTGCTTTAATCTGGGTCGTTCCCCCCGGGGCATCAACAAAACTTACAGATCCAGCATTGTCAATCGTTGAGCCGGGGAGCGATGACCACGAAATATATTCACCCGCCTTGTCCTCAACGATCTCTGCATCCCAAGACACGGTTGTAAAGCCACCTGGCACCAACACTTTCCATCTTGAACGCTTGGCATCCAGCTGTACAACCTCCGCAAGATGTTTCATAAAGAGCGGCAGGTTTTCAAGACGTCGCCAATAATTATAAACTTCTTCGCGAGGTTTTTCTATGATATATGAACCCTCGGCTTCGACAGCATCGGATTTTTTGTTCGCGGTATTGCGATGTATGATGGTGTTTAAGTGGCAGTAGCCCGTCGCTCCACGGATAATCATATAACCACCGGCAATCAATAAGGGAAAAGACGACAATTTTAATTTCTTCAAAGACGAGGTCGTCAGTGCGAAACCCATCGCTACCGAAAGGATTCTTTCAGTGTATCCAACATTTATCAGACTCGTGCCATAAATAGGTGGCAGAAGCGTAGATTCGTTCACAGGTGCTTTCATTTCTTCTTTCATGGCATGAAGTTTAAAGTGTAGTTCGCGAAAGTATGTTTAAAAATTGTGCCTGTTATGGAGCGGCCATCACGCCCTACTCCCGGACGAGCATCGCTAGCTCGACGTCTGCTGCTGGGGAAATACTGCTCCCACGGGGCCGCTTTTCCTCGCAATAAATTTAACGTAGTTAACAGCTTTCAGTGCCCACCTTTTCGATTGGTACTAATTTTTATAAGCCTTATCTAAAAACATGTAACGCGCATCATCCTTGGCATCCACGGCCTTCGACTCAGTGTTAAGGATCATCACTGGTGGAGTATTGTCATCGGGTTCTACTGCAGGCCAATTGGGCAATTTTTCGCCATTGGGATTGCCATTGATAATAAAGTTGGCAAGGTAACCTTGCATGGTCTCGGACACTTTGTAATCATCGGCGGTCCATGCATACTCTTTAATCAGCGAAAGATTACCCATGCAGTATTCAATTTCACAAGCATGGGGTGCTCCAACAGCCTCCGGAGCTTTCGGCGCTTGTGTATTATCGGTTGTCCCGCCAGCAAGGCCCGACACTTTTGACTTATCGATTAATGGCGGTCTTGATTTGCTATACAGATAGCGATACACTGGCTGTGAGCTATTTTTACGGTGCAGATCAAACCACTTCCACGTACTGTATGCGATAAAACGATCGGATGCCAGGGCCGTGGCGGACAATTCTATCTCTTTCACATTTGAGTGCGGATAGAGCTTCAGTACTTCCTCAGCATCGTTTGGATACACTTCCTTGACCTTCTTTACATAATTGGCATCATCGTATGGAAGGCCCTGCATAAACGCCGTACCCGGAATTTCTGCTGAGTTCCATCCCAACAGCAGTGGAACTTGCGCTTGCTCTTTTGCCGCAAAGATCTGCGGGATGGACCTTGGATAAAAGTAACCATCGATAACGGTAGGAAATCCGAATCTCTTCGACTCGCTATAAATCTCAAAAATTTCCTTTGTAGAAAGCGCTCTCAATTGAGAAAGCGTAACATATCCCGCGTTCTTTGCAACATCGAAGCCCGTCTTCTCCGCTTCTGCGAGTGGAACAGGCGCTAGCGTTGGATTGATTGACCGCCCCGCTCTCCCCTATCGCTCCTGCAATCAGTTTCTTTGATAACGGAGATGACATAAGCGCGCTTACGGCAATTGACCCAGCTGATTCTCCCGCGATCGTTACACGTTTCGGATCACCTCCGAAAGTAGCGATGTTTTTCTGTACCCACTGTAACGCGGCATGTTGATCGAGTAATCCATAGTTCCCCGAAGCATGATAAGGAGATTCCTTGCTCAACTCAGGGTGGGCGAAAAATCCAAAAATGTTAAGCCGGTAATTTACCGTTACAACGACTATTCCTTTCTTAGCCATGCTACCGCCGTCATAACGAGGTTCAGACCCGTCACCAGCGACGAAACCGCCTCCAAAGAAGTAAACTAAAACAGGCAACTTTGAAACGTTGCGTTTTGCGGGGGTCCAAACGTTCAGGTAGAGGCAATCTTCACTTAAACCCGCAGACCTGGAATTCATGTCTCCGAACACCACTCCCTGAACCGGCCGCGGGCCAAAGGATTTTGCCGCGCGTACCCCGGTCCAACTTTCAAGAGGTTGTGGAGCTTTCCATCGAAGGTCTCCTATCGGTGCCTTGGCGAACGGTATTCCAAAATATTGTGACAACCCCGAACGCGTGTCGTACACACCCTCAACCAGACCGTGTTCAATTTTTGTTTGGACAGAAAAACCAAAATTGTCCTGTGAAAGTCCCTCTACTGCCAGCGCTGAACTAACAGTCAGCAGAAATGCCAACCGCGTAAATTTGGATTTGCTTATCATTATCTTTTCAATTTATAACAATGATATGCAACCTTTTGCTAATCTGGGTTGGAAACCCATTGGTATAAACCTATTGCTTTTTAGCAGGCCTATAAAATTTTTGCAGTACATCCACGCTGCCATCTACTTTGGGTATCGTCAATCCGAGGATCCTGGCAATGAACGGATACACATGTATGTTTTCAAAAGAGTCTATCCTGGCGCCGGGCAATATATTTGGACCGCTGGCATAGAAAATACCTTTCATCTCCGCGACTATTGATGGATCATAACCGTGTACGCCAAAGGTGCTAGACTTTTTGTTTGCTTCACGATATGACTTCCTGCTACGGTCCCTAAAATAATAACCATCATGCGCGGTAAGCAGTATGTCGCCAGACCTTTGCGATTGGTAATGCCAACGCGCAGGAAATTGATCTTCCGTCATCACATCAAAATGCAGTGACTTTGAGCGCAATAAAGCAAACAAAGAATCCTGCCTTTCCGTTTTCAAATAAATATGAACCTGCGTGCCGCCATTTGAAATTCTTACTGACGAATCCCTCGTATTCATAACTTCCTCTAAAAAGATGTATGAACTTTCTTCCTGCTTCAAACCACGCATGCCATGGTCTGAGACAAGTAAAACGTTTACGGGCAACCTCACTTTCTCAACTCCCTTCATCAGCCTGGCGAGAATGCTATCTGCATGCATCACTGCCTGGCGTGTTTCATTTGATTCTGGTCCGAAATCGTGACCTTCAGTATCAGGTGATGAAAAGTACAATGTAATAAAATGCGGTCGGTCCGCTGAAGGCAACGCCAGCCACGCAAGAACCTGGTCAACTCGTGCGCTATCCGCGATCGTCTCATTGTAAGGTATGACATAGTCAGGTGCATCTCCTGGAACTTCAGTCCCCACCCAAAAGTATGATGCTGATTTGATCTTGTGCGCTCTGGCCAGTTGCCATAATGGTTTGCCTCCATAAAAATATGGATCCCGAACCCGTGCCTTGTTTCCCATACTATAAAATACCTTACGAGTCGGGTCGTAAAAGGAATTGTCAACCAAGCCATGATTTCCGGGATATAGCCCAGTAACCAAAGTATAATGATTGGGAAAAGTTTTTGATGGAAATGAGGGAATCAATGATGCTTGTGCACCCTTTTTAATAAATGCCTTGAAGTGTATGGCATTAAACAAGTCAACATAGTCGTGACGGAAGCCGTCGAATGACACGAGTATTACATAGGGAGTGTTCTGCTGACCATATGCAATACGGCAAAAACAAATGATTATTATTAGCAATGCGGCTCTCATCGCCGCAAAATATAAAAGTCTCAGAAATATCCAGGAGCTCATCACCCCTTGTTCAAAAATTATTAAGATGGAGGTGCGTCTTCTCTCACGCGTTGGTAAAATCCTGCTGTGCGAACCAGCCTGATGGTATCACCATTGCAATCGATTCCTTTGTTGGATTCGATCACTGTATATCCTTTACAGGATTTCTTAGAAATTTTTTCAGCTGCTGGCGCCGCGCTCTGCAGGTCCGAACCAATAACCATAAACCCAAGCAGGCCGACGGTTAAAATTACTGTTACCCTTTTCATTTCTATTTAGATTAAAGCCTACTCGTCTATAGAAAAAACTGTACCACTTAATGAAACTCTAGAGTGACGTTTGTTGCGAACATTTCAAATATTGAAACGAAAACGTCATTTATGTAATAAGTGCCCGCCTTTAAAGGGTCAACTTTGACAACGTATTAAACAATTTGTGCTTGAGAGGGTTCATAAAAGTATAGACATCATTCTGAAGGAAATAATGCTCAGCTGCATTGAATTACGCATTACTTTTCCGCAAAAGTTCCGCAACTCGATAACCGCCTGATGCGCAAGCATGTACAAGTGGGAATTTCGACAGCACTTTTTGTCACTTCATCGGAAAAAAAATCAATGCAACGAATCGCAAAGCGTGCCGCAACTATTGCGATTGTTCATTGCGAAGTTGCGAAGATGTTGCAGCCCACTTTTTGTGTAAAAGTTACGCGCATGGTATTGCATAAAACCGCGTTATGAAATGGTTTCTAGCGACGAAATCAGCCCTGAGAAAATGACCTGCTGTTAAATCCGAGTACTAATGCTGAAAGGAACGACATATCGGTGCCCGGCGTTGCAAACGTAAATCAAATACAACGGTATGGCTAGATTTGATATATCACTAACCGATTTTAACTCGCGGAAGAAGCACGGATTCAACGCAACGTTTGGGGTATGCTAAGATTCGCCATCCGCTGACGCGACACCAAAGGTCTATTGTTATTGAATTGCTATCTAAGGATGCCGCCTCGGTAAGCTTATAGAATTATTTACGTAAAATGTATAGCACAAAAAAAAAGGCCAGGATTGTGTCCCAGCCTTTGGTCGACTGATGATGATCTATCAATTGGCTAAACGTACGTTAACCGCATTCAATCCTTTTTTTCCTTCTTTGAGTTCAAAAGTGACTGCATCATTTTCATGGATCTGGTCGACAAGGAGTCCAGAGATGTGTACAAAATACTCCTGTCCTGTTGATGTTTCCTTGATGAATCCGAATCCTTTGGATTCATTAAAGAATTTTACTGTTCCTTCTTTCATTTTTGATAAATAAAATTAAAAATTAATATACAAAGATAGCACAAAATCCTGAGTACGCCATAGGCCCCGGCAGAACCGGTTAATTAACTTCCACGTGTACTTTTATGTCACTTTCTACTACTATTATTGAAACTAAAGAGAAGACATTTGCGTAAACAGTGATAGTAAGAGTAAGCAATTTGTATGGGTTGGATAACGGTGTACGTAAGAGGTAAGTCTGGTTTTCAAGTCGAAGTATTGCATAACCTGGCGTCGTCGGGCTTTAAGTTCTTACCGGGGTTTGCAAACGAAAGAGGTCTCGCGCTTATATGGATTCGAGAGAAGGCAGATCTTCGCTCCTTTAAGAAAGCCATTGGTAGCAAGACGATTTTTAAGTTTAGACTACGATTCTTTCCTTCTGTTGAGGAATTTATCGAGAGCAAGCATAACGCTGAAAATCTTCAGGACGATAGCGTGCTTGACGACACGATACTGAGTAAGTTTAAGCCGTCGGTTGGAGATCATCCATCCATTTTCTCGTAGCGGCGGTTAATTCCGATAAAACATCTCTTTTGCCGGCTTTGAATGAATGGTCGGCTCCCTCAAACGTTCGCATTGTCGCATTGCTTAAGCCAGCCACGACATTGTTCATAAGTTCCAACGTCGCCAATGCATCCCTGGAGCCCTGCAAAAATAACATCGGTAGCGCGATAGCAGCAAGATGCGCCGCCCGTTCCGCGCCCGGCTTTCCCGGAGCATGCAAGGGAAAGCCATAGAAGACAACGCCGCGTACCGCCGACGGCGTCTCCTTTGACAATAATTGAGAACTCATTCTACCCCCGAAGGACTTTCCTGCTACAAACAGCGGCAATTCTGGCCTGAGGCTGGCCGCATATTCAATGACTTTTAAGATAGTTTTCTCAGCAACGGGGGCAGGATCAGGGCGACCTTTTTTTGCCTCTGTAAACGGAAAATTAAATCGAAGCGTGGCAATACCCTTCGCGGCAAGTCCCATGGCAAGCTGCTCCATGAACGGATGGTGCATGTCTGCACCGGCACCGTGAGCCACCGTCATGAGGGCCGACGCCCTTTGAGGTTCATTTAAAATTGTCGAAACCGACCCAATATGGTCGGAAATTTCAAGTTTCATAAATGACTGATGAATGGTGTGAAACAATGAAGCCCTTAAAAAACCCTTCCGCTGTCGACGGTTGCACCCCAGTAATAATCAACATCCTGATAATAGGTGTGGTCATTCGTGTCAGGCCAGTGATTTTTATCGAAACCCGGCATGTCTTTGAAGGATTCCTTTTCACGATTTAAGACAAAGCACTCCTTTTCGGCATTAAGGTAAAGTTGCTTATAAGGAATGGCAAAGAGCTTCCCTCCAACGCCAAGGAATGATCCAAACTCCAATACAACATATTCGATTTGTCCACTCTGAATGTTGACCATAAAGTTATCGATCTTCCCAAGATCTTCGCCTTTCGGATTCTCCACCTTATCGCCAATGATGGAAGTGGCTGTCAATCGTTTCGCAGCTGCATTAGCTGCCGGTCCCTCATGATTTCTTCCTGTTACATTATCTACTTCATAATTTTTTTTGGTCGTTTCCATGATGTTAATTTTTTGGTGAAACATTATTTACCCACATCACTTTAAACCAAAAAACCGTGCGAAGATGTAATCGCGCATTCCGGGGTAAATTTGAAGCTACCCGGACGTTGATGTGGAATTAATGCTCATTTCTGCACCATCCATCCACGAAATTATCGATTGCGCCTGAAAAGCTTCTTCTTGCCTTCTTTGAATTTCGTTTTCTTAACACCCTTCTTTCTATTGAATATTCTATCGATAAAATTTCTATCCGACCGCGAAAGCTCACAGTCTAGCTTTCGCATTAAAGCGGGCGTCAATGATACAAATCGGGCTTTGGATATATCATTAAAATCATCATTGCTATTTAGCTTTTGAAAAAAGCGCCCTACGATTGGCAACGCTGTTGCAGCACCTTGCCCCTCAGCCGTGCGCTGAAAATGCAAACGAGGATCATCAGCGCCAACCCAACACCCAACAACCAGTTTAGGTGTGATTGCAATGAACCACCCATCGGCGTTAGACTGTGTAGTACCTGTTTTGCCGGCAATGTCATTGGAGAGATTATACCGACCTCTTAAGCTTGATGCGGTACCCTCATTTACTACGCGCTTAAGCATGTGCACCATCATATCGGATGTTTCTGATGACAACGCGGCAACGGGTTTTGGATGATCGTCAAAAGATTCCAGCACCTTCCCACGGGAGTCAGTGATTCCCGTAATATAGACCGGTGCAACATGTTTGCCCCGGTTGGCGAACACAGCGTAAGCCGTAACCATTTCAATCATCGAGATAGATGCGGTCCCCAACGCAAGCGAAGGCACCTTAGGCAGCTCGCTTGTTATACCCATCCGTTCCGCCGTGCGGATTGTATTGGTGATGCCCGCCTGTTCCAGAACTTTTACCGAAACAGTATTAACAGAATTGGCAAGTCCACCCTCCATGCTGTATTTCTGGTCATAAATATCATCACCTGAATTCTCCGGTGTCCAATCCTCCATATTCGTATATGAAGTTTTCCTCGCGGAAACATAGTCGCATGGGCTTATTCCCTGCTCCATTGCTGCCGCATAAACAATGGGCTTGAAGGTCGAACCGATTTGTCGCTTCGTGGTTTCTTTGACGTGGTCGTACTGAAAGAATTCATGGTCGATGCCACCAACCCACGCTCTTATGTTGCCCGTGCCAGGCTCAAGCGCCATCAGACCTGCCTGCAAAAATTTCATGTGGTGAATCAGTGAATCATAGCTACTGATACTTCTTTCCTTCACGCCTGCATATCCGAAAACCTTCTTTCGCGATGGTCTCTTTAGCGAAGCCATCACCTCCTTGTCGGTCTTTCCAGAATTTTTTAGTGCTTTATAAGCAGCGAGATGAACAATTTTACCTATAGCGATTTGATCCATCGTTTGCTTTTTCAACTGCTTTGAAAACTTTTCTTGTAATACAACCATTTGCGAACGTATCGACTGCTCGGCAAATCGTTGCAGGCGTGAGTCGATCGTCGTGTAAATTTTTAATCCGTCCGTGTAAAGGTTATAGGCCGTGCCATCACGCTTCTCATGATCCTTACACCACGCAAGCAGTTCCGCTCTGATAAATGCCCTGAAGTAAGGTGCCAACCCTTCATTATGCGATATCCTTTGATATTTTAGTTTCAGCGGCCTCGACGTATAGCCCGAGAGTTCATCCTTCGTAATAAAACTATACTTGGCCAATTGACTCAATACCACATCGCGGCGCTGTTTTGCTCTTTCAGGAAATAATCGTGGATTGTAACGATGGGTTGCCTTAAGCATTCCTACCAGGACGGCAGCCTGATCGATGCTAAGCTGACGTACAGGGACTGAAAAGAATCTCTCCGCCGCGGTTTTGACACCAAAAACATTATCACCAAACGGAATCGTATTTAAATAAAGCACAAGAATCTCGTCTTTAGAATAAAGCTTTTCAATCCTTCTTGCGATGATCATTTCTCTAATCTTGTTGATGGGCATCGAAAGCAAAGCGTATGATCTGCGCGGATAGATATTTTTCGCGAGCTGTTGCGTCAGCGTGCTACCTCCACCCGCAGATTCGTTCTGGAGCAAAATGCTTTTAATCAGGACGCGGAAAAGGCTTTTCGTGTCTATGCCATGATGCTGATAAAACCTGGCGTCTTCGGTCGCAATCAATGCGTTCTTCAGGCCCTCAGGGATCTCTGACTCCGGAACGGTAGAACGCTCCTGGATATAATATCTTCCAAGCAATACACTATCCGCACTATACACTTCGGTGGCCACCTGGTGACTTATGGTTTTCAAATCTTCTTTGGTGGGAATTCTTCCAAATAGCCCCGCCCAAACGAGGACGACGAAGAGTAAAATCGAAACCAGAAATCCTCCAACAGCATACACAGCAATCCTTACCAATTTCGGATATTGTTTTATCCGTCTGAATAATGCAAGCGCTGCATCTTGAATAACGCCCAGCAGCTTTTTGAAGGTGTCTTTCATTTAACTAACAAATAACCGGAGAAAAATTGAAAAGTGTATAGAGAACGATGAATAGTTCAAGACGCCCTATCTTCCCATAGACGTTCAGAAATGAAAGCGAAGGTATTTTATGGTTTCTCCGAGCGCGGAGAAATGCTCCTCGTATTTTGTTTTGATGTCAAAGCATTCGGGACGAAATTCACTTTGATAAAGGTTGTCGGTATATCTTAGGTCAAAAATGTCAGAGCGTTCCTGGAGCGTTTCAAAGGAAAACTGAAACAAATCTGTGTTGTCGGTTTTCAACCGAATGTAACTTCCCTGTTTTGCGAGCTTCTTATAGAGTTCGAGATATCGCGTGCTTGTTAGCCTGCGCTTAATGTCTCTCTTCCGGGGTCTAGGATCCGGGAATGTAATCCAAATCTCATCCACCTCGCCTGGCTCAAAGAAATTTTCAATCAGCAAGATAGGAGTCCGCAAAAAGGCTACATTTTTCAGGCCTTGCTCAACTGCCATCGTACTGCCCTTCCAAATCCGTTCACCCTTGATGTCAACACCAATGAAGTTTTTGTTGGGGAAAGCAGCGGCAAGATTGACGCTGTATTCACCACGGCCACAGGCAAGCTCGAGTGTTATGGGATTGTCGTTGTGAAAATATGATGAACGCCACTTGCCTTTGATCGCTTCAAAAATTTCTTTCGATCGCTCAATTACATTTTCACGTTCCTCTATAATTTTAAATCGTTCGATCTTTCGCTTCATAGGTTGTCGATATCTGCCACCACAAAAGTGCTTCCACCAATAAATATCATATCGTCTTCGCCGGCCTCCTCTGTCGCCTTCGCTATTGCTGCATTCACTTCATCAATCACTTCTCCATTTAAACCCTGTGCCTCAGCCAACGCTTTGAGATGATGCGCGTCCATTGCTCTGGGAATCGTCGCCTGACAAAAGAAGTACTTCGCATTCCGGGGAAGCAGTTTTAAAATGCCTGAAATATCCTTATCCTTTACCAAACCGATAATTACATAAAGATTGTGATACACCTGGGCGGCTATCTGCTCAACGACATCTTTCAAGCCATCAACATTGTGTGCCGTGTCGCAAACCGTGAAAGGCCTCTCCCTCAGCACCTGCCAGCGGCCTCTTAGCCCTGTATTACTGATGACTCGCGAAATACCTTCTCTCAGCGCGTTATCATTGATGGACCATCCCTGCATCGATAGCCTTTCGACGGCTGCGAGTACTCCGAGTATATTTTTTCGTTGATAGAACCCATTCAAGGGAAGGGCTAACGTATCTTTTAAATTGACCCCACGCCGGCGTATAGTCAGCGCCATGTTGCTGTTATTGTCGCGCGGCGAAGCTGTAAAAACATCACTGGCAAAAATTAACGGTGATGCATGCATTGCGCTTACTTCCTCAAATACCTGATCGATTTCAAGTTGTCTTTGACTGACAATGACCGGGACACCACGCTTGATGATACCAGCCTTTTCCCGGGCTATCTTCTCCAACGTATTCCCTAACAGATCCTGGTGATCCATTCCAATGTTCGTTATGAGGGAGAGCTCGGGGACAATGATATTAGTAGAATCTAAACGACCACCCAACCCGGTTTCGATTATTGCAATGTCGGCCTGCATTGAAGCAAAGTATGCAAAGGCCATTACAACTGTAATCTCAAAAAACGATGGTTGGATTTCTGTGATATGGGGCTTCACTTGTTTTACAAATTTGACTACAAAATCTCTGGAAATTTCAATGCCATTGATTCGTATCCTTTCCGTGAACGATTTAAGATGTGGTGAAGTATAGAGTCCCGTTTTATATCCGGCTTCCTGCATGATTGAAGCGAGCATGTGTGATGTGCTGCCCTTACCATTCGTTCCAGCAACGTGAACACACTTAAAGCTGCTTTGGGGATTCCCAACTGCTTCACAAAGCTGTATGGTATTCGTCAGGTCGGGCTTCAGGGCTGCGGCCCCAATCCGCTGAAACATTGGAAGGTTCTTATATAGATATTGAAGGGTTTCTTCGTAAGGGGTGAACATATGTTCATGTATATATCAATGAAGACATCCTCAAATGGGCGAGTCATTGTAATCGCGCGAAGGATTGGGTTATTTAGACACTACGCGGAAGGTGATCTTTCCTTCTGACTGTGGCGGAAGATTCGACCCCTTGGGTTGAAATACCAGCTGTTGAATAACGGCTTTTAACTTCCTTTCAGCTTCCAGGCTCAGTCCGCGTTTCAGTGGCGTGACCGATATGACGTCACCCTGATCGTCTACTTTAACCATAAATTCATATACACCAAAAGCCTCATCCGGCAATGTTGGCGATTGCACAGAGGGCCACTCGAATCCATTGAAGCCAGACATTGAAACGCCGCCGCTTCCACTACCCGGTTGCCCGTAGAGAGCCTTTGCGTCCAGCTTTCCTTCCGGGCTTCCCTTATCTCCAACAGTCCCTGGATCATCGCCATGGTTGCCTGGCTTACCGGCCTTTTCACCCCCGCCTGTCGTTGTTGAAGCTTGCTCCTTTGGCTTGAAAACAGCCTTCGAATCGACCTGAGGTTTTTGCTCGACCTTCTTCTCCTCAACCTTTTCTACCGGCTTGGCTACTGGCGGCTTTGCTACTTCTTTCTTTTCTTTAACAATGACAGGGCTTTCGAGCTCAGTTACAACCTCCGGCTCCTCAGCGGGGGCTTCGATCGGTTTAATTTCCTCTTCTTCCTCCGGGACCTGTTGCTCTTCCTTTACCTCCTCGGGTTGCTCGGGGGTCGGCGATGGCCCTTTCTCCTCACTACCAACGGGAGATTCGGGCTGAACCTCTCCATAACCCTGATCATCGAGGCCAAAGTTCAGCTCGATACCGTACTCAGGCAATGGAGGATTTGGAGGTCGCCACGCAACAAGCATAAACAGCGCAACAAGTAAAACGACTTGTATCGCAGCTGTCGATACCAACGCAATGGTTTTGTTTTTCTTTTCTTGTTGCTCTTCGCTTATCATCCTTTGCTCTTATCAAGACAAGGCCGGTCTAATACATTTAAAAGAAAGGCCCCCAAGTGATCAATATTTAGTGATCAATATTTCGTGACCCAAAGCTTATCTCCGTAGTCTCCACCTTTCATTCCGTCTGCTGTGGCCTGCGCATTAGCGTATGTTTCTCCCTCCGCAATGCTCAACCTATGAAACTTAATCTTCCCGTGAGGCGGGATAATTTTTGATGTCACCCCTTTCGTGCTAAGCTTTTTCGCGTAGTCCATAATGAGGTCGCCATCGATAGAGCTCGCAATTACCACGTAGTAAATTCCAGACCGACCGGGAAGTGTTTCAATTGAACCGGCAGCCGCCTGTGTTGTCGTGGGCGTGACGGGATTTTTGAGAGCGTCTGCCTGCTCTCGTTGGGACTCTTCTGCAAGCCTTTTTTGCTCCTCAGCTTCTTGCAGCGCGAGGTTCTCCCGGTTTCTTCTTGCTTCCAGCGCGAGTTGGTCCGGTCTGTAACTTGCAAAATACCAAATTGCGCCGCCGGCCAGCAACAGCAATACTATAACGCCAAGGACCTTGGGCCATATCGAGGGCCTTTCGTCTTCGTATGAATAAGAATAAGAAGGCTCATAATAGGCATTCTCCTCAGCAAACTCCTCAGCAGGCCGCTCCTGTACGGGCGGGGGTGGTACATCCAATACTGGCTCATTTGGTGTGAATGTCGTTTCTGTGGTGGATATGAGAGTCTCCTCCGTGACAACCTCCTTTACCTCGTCCGCAGGCTCATCCCTTTTAAGAGGTTCATAATCGATTTCAGGTAGGCCGAAGGAATCATCAGAACTCTCAGGGATTTCCTTGGGCTCTTCTTCGGTTAACTTTTTTCGTCTTGCCATTTTGTGGGCATTATAGGTTATGTACCAAGGTAAAACTATACAAAATTAATCTAATATTTCACCGGCACAAGCGTTGCGCCGACACATGCTTCGCCATGTGGTACAGTGTATTATAAGATCAAAAGCTCCAGGTTATGCCGCCCATGACTTGAAGGCCCCGGGCTGGATAATATAAAAATATTGGATAGTTACTCGACGCAATATTATTCAGCTGGACGAACGCCGAGAAGCTTTGTGAAAACAGGTACTCTGCCTTAAAGTTTAGGTCAAAGGCTGCGTCCAGCTTAATAGTCTTATCTGATACAGGGTCTAACGCCTTCATCCCACCCTGCGTGATTATGGCAGCACTTAGAAGTATTTTATCATATACATTATAGGAACCGTTGACGGCTACCTTGTAAATTGGTCGATGCCAGGCTTCCGCAATGCTGCTTGTTGAGTAGTTAAAGAAATCACCCCGAACCATAAATTTGGCGACCTCTGATTGAACATAGCTTAAGGCGGCATAGAAGTTCGCTCGCCTGGTTCCTGACCCCCGATCATAAACAGCCGTAAATTTCGATTGGTCAGTTTCTGTATTGATAAAGTAATACTGATTCTTGAGATTGGCCATAGAAAGTCCGGTGTGCGCCGCCACCTTGTTTCCCAACCGGGCGTTTAGTCCAACCGTTAAATCCAAAGCTTTGTTAGTGTGAAAAACGGGTATGTTGGGTGTCATCCAAAGGTTTTCATAGGATAGCGAACGAAGTGATACTTTCTCGATCCCTCCATTCAATGATGCGAAAGCATCTATTGATGGAGTTAATGGATAAGTCGCGCGAATGTCCGGATAGATGTGTATTTTCTTTGAATCAAGGGTATCATTCTCGAACGCGACAATGACGCCAGCTTTAATCTTAAGATTTTCGATCGGTGTAAATTCGTACGATGGCGAAACAACAAAAAGGTTACGCGCGCCCACATCAACAAGGGCATCCTTCCTGTTGATAATGACATAGTCAGCATTTACATTGATGCGCGAATCTTCATCCAATTCATATGCAGATTTGAAAGCCAGGCCGATCTCCGTTTCTTTGGCTTTATACTTGTCAGTCATGTGACTGAAAGCGGCGCCGAGCTTATACGAAAAGTCAGAATTCTTCGAATTCGAAAGCTCACCCGAAAGCTTAATCAGATCAAAGGATTGCTTGATTGATCTCGCGTCAACTTCAATTCCCTGGGGATAGCCGTAGAAATGGGTGGTCCTGTTTTCGAAGCCGGCGCTCCCGGAAAGCGCAATAAATTCATTGAAGGTCTTCCCGAATACAGAAAGACCGGTTGATCCACTACCGGAGTTCTTTCCATCGCGTGGACCCTTGTCGGAACTGTTGTGATAACCCTGTACACCCAGTAGTTTATTCTTGTCACGCGTGGTATTAAAATACCCTTCCAGCAGTGGTGATATATAATTCCCAAAACCTGCACGCAGATAACCTCCATAAACTCGCGACTGTCCCTCCTGCTTTAACTTCAACGGCCGCACTTGCATATTGATTGGCGGCGCCTGAAAATTAAACGTCTTGAAATCGTAAGTGATTGGTGGCTTGATGGGCTCTGATGATTGAGGCGGTATCTTATCAAAGTTTCTATTTGCTTCTGGCAGCACAATCTGGCGCTCCTTAACAATTTCTATCTCAACATTTTGAATTTCACCATCACCTTCCCAATCCTTATCCTTGACATCCTGTGCTTTAATGGAAGTGCCCGAAGTAAAAGCGGCCAGAAAGCACAATACAAAGGTGCTCCTGGAAAAAATAGTTTGAAGTCTTTCTATCTGTGTGCTACCCATTCCGAAGATCTTAACGATTTAATTCAAGTGTATCTGCTGCTGCCTGTTCCTTTTCCTGCGCCGCCTGATCAGAGTCTATGTCTGAAAGTCGTTTGCGAGCTTCCTCCTTTACCGATGGCTGTGGGAAGTGATCAATTAGTGACTGCAGGGTTGCCTTTGCCTGAAAGACATCATTCATCGCGATGAAATTTTCCGCAAGCAATAGATATGACCTTCCAACCCAATCCTCATAAGAATTGAAATCATTGTTGAGGCTTACCAGTGTTTCATAACATTGTTTATGGTCCTTCTGTTGGTAAAAGACCTGTGCGAGGAGATACTTTGCTTCCGCACCGTATTCATCCCGCGCAGCATTAAGTGTGTTAAGAAATTCGTCCTTTGCTGTTTCAATATCGCCACGCCCCATTGCCGTTTTGCCGAGATACAATGATGCCTTATTCGTCGCGCCTGCGTTGACGTTTCCATTCGTAAGGATCAATCTTGCATAGACATCAGTAGAATCGTATTGCTTCAGCATGAAAAAGGTTTCCATCAATCCTGACCAGGCAGTATATTGATCTTTCTTGTTCGTCGCCAGCGTACCAAATGTTCGGTATGAGGTTGCTGCACTCTCATACTTGCCTTGCTTGAATTCTATTTCAGCAATGCGGGCAACTACTTTTCCTGCATACGAAAATGACATATCGGAAATAAGCGTCTGATATATTGTTAATGCCTTATCGTATTCGCGAAGCCGGTAATGGGACTCGGCAACATAATATTCCGCTTCATCGCGTTTTGCCGTTTGAGGGTAAGCTTTCAGGAACGCGTTTAGGCCAGAGATCGCCTTTTGATATTGCTGATCGAAGTAGAGATTCTTCGCGGTTTCATATTCGACACTCTCGAGACCCTTGTTGTCAGGGTTCGCTGTTTTAAATTGCGAAAGGTGTTTATCAAAATCGCCAGAGCGGCCGGCTAGACTTAATGCTTCTTGAAGGGGCAATAGCAACTCTTCCGCAGCTGGATGGTTCGGAAATTGTTGAATTACCGCCGAATAGTCCACGATAGTTTTATCGTACTGCTTAAGATTAAAGAAAGATGCTCCCCTTCTCATAAGTGCGTAAGGAACAAACCTGGACGTGTTGCCGCTGCTTACCAATTGAGTCAGCCCGTCAATGGCTGCCTGGTAATTCCCTTGTTCAATTTCAAATTGTGCCTGTTGAAACAGCGCCTCATCACGGTATTGCGACTTGGGATACGCACGTGCGAGGTCCTTAAACATGTTTTTAGATTCGTTGTACTTCCGCTGGATGCCATAGATCACGCCCGATTGAAGCAATACATAATCATTGTCGGTAGAACCCAATGTGCGTGCACGGTTGTAGCTTGCTAAGGCATCTTCGTACTGCTTTTTAGCATAGTAGCAATCACCTAGCCGGATGACGCCATCTGCATAATTCGGTGTTCCCTTAGTCCCTTTATTAGCGAACTCACGGAAATTGAAAAGTGCCTTGTCGTAGTCTTTTAAATTGAAGTACGCATAACCCAGTCCGTATCGGGTATTTAAAAGAATTTGCGGGTCAACAGTTGCGCCGAGGTTTATCACCCGCAGGTAGTTGGTAGCCGCCTCGTTGTATCGCTTTCCAACTGAATATGATTCTCCGTTCCAAAAGCTCGCCAATGCCACGTACAACTTGTCGTTCGGATATTCCAACGACTTGTTAAAATATTCCACAGCCTGCTCATACTCATTGCGGTTGAAATGATCCGATCCCTTTAAGAACGTTGCTTTCTGATAGGCCTGGTCGATGTACTGATTTCGCTTTGGCAACGCATCGATGTATTGTATCGCTTTATTGAAATTGTTGCCATTGACATAAGCCTGCGCCAATAGTTCATTCACCTCGGCGGTGTGGCTACCCGAGGGATAGGTTGCAAGAATTTTTTCAAATTCGGAGATGGCCAGATCGGGCTTGCCTGCATCGTAGGATATTTTGCCGAATTGGAATGCACTTTCTTCAGCGAGCTTTTTATCTTTTGGATTATTCTTCGCGTAGTTAAATGAGTTAAGGGCATAGGGTTTGTTGCCCTGCTTCAAATACAGAATGCCCAAATAATAAGATGCGTAATAACTGACCGTATCCTTTGCGGCGGCGGCGCGTTCAAGATATTCTATACCCTTTTCCGTATTGCCGGCGGCATAGTTTGCATAACCTGCTCTAAAAAGCAACGCCGTTTCGGCCTTTGCAGTGTTGTCAAGATATTTTTGATAAGAGTCGAGGGCATTTTTATAATCACCTTTGTAATACTGAGCCTCGGCGACAAGCATCGCGATCTCATTCGCATTGGAGAGATCGGAACGACCCTTGAGTGAATTGGCATATTCCAGCACTGTATCATACCGGCCTTGCTTGTAATAAACATTAATGATAAGATAAGGTACAATCTTGCTATACGCCGCGCTCGCCTCTGCCTTCTTCAAATCGAATAATGCTTCGTCAAAATTTCCCTTAGAGTATTCGATGAAGCCCGCATAATAGTTAGCCGCAGGTGTGTAGGCTGTGCTTTGCCTTTTTACGAAGTTGAACTGTTCGAGCGCCTCGTTCAGTTTCTTTTGATTGAAATAGCTGTACCCCCATTTGAAATGCCCTTGTCCCTGTTGATCGAGTGTCAACGCCGGAAAGTCAACCTTTTTGAAATACGTTGACGCCTTTGCATAATTTGGCTCAGCGTAAAAAAAGTTTGCAAGGTCATAATATGCTGTTGCCGCCTTGGGGCTCGACGGATTGTGATCAATGAAATCGTCCATTAGCTTTTCGCCATCGCGGTGCCCGAGACTCAAGGCGCTAAAAGCCACATAGTATTCTGCCTCACCGCGTCTTGAATCAGTTACAGATGCTGCATCCAGGAAATCCGCGAACTGCTGGCGGGCTGCCCCATAGTTAGAATGGTTAACGAGTTCAATCCCCCGGTTATAAAGTTTCTCAATGGTATTTTGAGATAATTGATCCTGTGCAGCTGCTGAATGAGCAATAAATATGAAAGAGCAAAAGGTTAACAACCTATACATTGCATTTGGTCTGAGTTGAAGAAGTAAAACCGTGTTCCAATAAAAATATTGCGAAAAAGGAACTATTAATAAGTTGAAAAAGTAAACTCGTAAGTATAAACGAGACTTATGGGAGTTAAAGGTAAGGCGGTTGGATTGAATTGTCCAAATTCTTTTTCGAATTAAGCAATGCGTTTAATTCATCAGGCGCCACACAAGTTCACGAAGTACCTGGCCTTCGTGCATTGAGCCTGCGTTAACGCCTTTCAGTTTGAGATCCGCTTCCTTGAGGAAAGTTATCATCTCAACGATCTTATCGAGTCCAAAACGATTTGAAGCCGCAGTGTAATCACGTACGGCATAGGGGCTCACTTTCAGTTCACTAGCTATTTCCTTATCATTTCTTCCTGTAAAGCCAGACACCATCAGCGCTTTACTAAAAAATGAAAACAGAAATGCCACAGCGGGTATCGCGGGATTCTTTTTTGTGTTGCTTTCAAAGTGATTTACAATTTTAGAGGCAAGCACTTTGTCCCCGTGAATTATCGCCCTCTGCAGCTCAAAAATATTGTAATCTTTACTCACCCCTACCTGGTTCATCACCATAGCAGACGTTACTCCCTCCCCTGGATGCAATGAGATGATAAGCTTGTCAATTTCATTTACAAGGCGGTGAAGGTCATTGCCAACGAACTCACAGAGCGCACGGATGGCCTGGTCTTCAATAGGTATTTTTTTCTCAGAAGTGTACTCGTTAACAAACTCTGGCAGCTGATTGTCATAAAGCTTTTTCGTATTTAGGGTGACTGCATGCTGATCGATTTTCTTACCGAGTTCCTTCCTTTTGTCGAGAGTCTTGTGCTTATGACAAAATACAAGCACTGTACTCGGCACCATCCTGGTAACGTAATCCAGTAGCAATTTTGCTCCAGTATCTTTGTTGAGATCCAGAATTTCCTGCGCTTCCTTCACCAATACCACCTGGCGTTCGGCCATCATTGGAAACCGACGTGCGTGCGTTAAAATGCTGGCAACGGAAACGTCCTTACCATACAGGATAACCTGGTTGAATCCTTTTTCAGCAGCACTAAGAGCATTCTGCTCGATATAATCGGACACGAGATCGATATAGTATGGCTCTTCCCCTTGCAGAAAATATACGGGTGCATATTTATTATTGCGCAGATCGGTCAATATCTTTTTAACGTTGGCGTCCATGGTCAGCTCACATTCTTTCTGCCGCTAAAGGTAATAGCCGAACCAATACCGACCAAAGCTCCGGCAAAGTGTGATTCCCACGACACCCTGGAGTCAGTTGGGAGAACGCCGTAAAAAACCCCGCCATAGAGGATGATAACCACCAATGAAATAAAAATAGACATGAAGTCGCGTCGGAAAAATCCGAAGAATATAAGGAAGAAAGCTATGGCGTAAACTACGCCGCTTGCGCCGATGTGATTTGCCGGCCGGGCGAACAACCAAACGAGTATATTCGTCCAGAAGTAGGCACGAAAAAACACCTGACCGCCTATCTGCCCATAGAAGAAAAATAGAACTGCTCCAAGAAAAAGCATGGGGATCGTATTCGATATCAGGTGCAAAATGTCACCGTGGATCAGCGGGGCGGCCAGTATCCCAATTAATCCCTGGAATGTGCGAGGTAAAATTCCAAAGAAACTTAAAGGGAATCCTAAAAGAATTTCGACATAGAATGCAGCCCACATCAGGAACACCAACCTGAACGGAACAATCGAACTGCCAAATACGCTGGAATCGGACGCCATAAATTTCTGGTGCAAAGATGAAAATTACCAGATAACCAATGGCATGTGCGGAGTGAAAACGGTTTTAAAATTTTGATGGGTCAGAGATCATCGTTAGCTGAACATATCTTGCTTCATCCTCGGTGATCGTATTCATTCCAAGGATGCCGCCAGAGGATGACGCAATTTTTTCTGCGAGCTCTTTTAACATTTGATAAACCATAATGGAAAATTTGCGATCCATTTTTTTCCATATGGCGTTCAACTGACTTAACTCTTCCATTAAAATCGGATTGCGTTGTGACGATTCTGCCGGGTAACTCCGGATCATTATCTTTAGCTTGTCTTCGAAATCTTGTGATATCTCACCCAGATAATTAGCGAGTGCTTCTTTGCTTTTCTTTTGGGTATGTGCAATCGCTTCCCTTATTTCTTTTTTGTCAATAGTTCCGTCGGCACCGGCAATCAGGATGCACACAAGCACTGGCGCCTTTAGCATGATCTCTATCTCGGTATTGTTAAGCTTATCAAAGTCTTTAAACATATTCCGCCCGTTGTTGCATTATCTAATTTAGGCGCAATCTAACGGGTTTTTCAGGCGTTTCTTTTCGCTAATTAGCCCTGTTTATTTCCGATGGCATATATTACCATGATTTGCAGTTTTTTAACCATAATTAATGAATAGCATTGGCCTCAAATCAACCCTAACCTTGTCGTAGCGCCATGTACGAAAAAGACCCCGTTAAAATTTTCGTCGTTGAAGATGACCCCGCGTATACCAAGTTCCTTAAATACGTATTGGGTCTTAATCCAGACTACGAGGTAGAATACTACAACACGGCAAAGGATTGCCTGGCGAACCTTTATAAGAACCCAGCAATAATTACGCTTGACTATTCCCTACCGGATATGCCTGGCGAAAAGGTATTGAACCAGATCCGTAGTCAGGATGCGAACGTAAACGTGATCATTGTCTCCGCGCAGGAAAAAATCCACACAGCTGTTGAACTTTTAAAATCAGGTGCATACGATTACATCACCAAAGACGAGGACACGAAGGAGCGGCTATTAAATTCAATCAACAACGCCAGGAACAAAACATCATTGATCAAGGAGATAGATCATCTAAAGAAAGAGATCTCCGAAAAATATGAATTTGAAAAAAGCATCATTGGAACGAGTCCGGCGATAAAGAAAACATTTGCATTGCTTGAAAAGGCCGTCCAGACGAACATATCTGTCAGCATTTCGGGCGAGACCGGTACAGGAAAAGAATTGGTGGCGAAAGCAATACATTATAACTCAAAAAGAAAGAATAAACCTTTTGTTGCCGTTAACATTGCGGCGATCCCTCGTGAACTTATTGAGAGCGAACTTTTCGGCCACGAAAAAGGTGCGTTTACCGGTGCCGTTACAAGGCGTATTGGCAAATTTGAAGAATCAGAAGGCGGCTCGATTTTCCTTGATGAAATCGGCGAAATGGATCTAAGCCTTCAGGCAAAGCTGTTGCGTGTCCTTCAAGAGCGGGAAGTAACGAGGATCGGAAGCAATCAAACGATCAAACTGGACGTCCGTATCATCGCCGCCACTCATAAAGATCTTGCGGAAGAAGTGAAAGGTGGACGGTTCAGAGAAGATTTATATTACCGATTGCTTGGCCTTCCCATTCACCTGCCTCCGTTGCGCGAACGGGGCAACGACGTGCTGGTTATCGCGAAGCATTTTCTTGATGGTTTTGCACAAGAGAATCAGCTTAAAAAGTTTAAACTTTCATCGGAAGCACAGGAAAAGATCATGCAATACCCTTTCCCTGGTAATATCCGGGAATTGAAATCGATAATCGAACTCTCAGCTGTTATGGCGGAAGATCAGGAGATCCGCCCGCAGGATATTAGCTTCAACAGCACTGCAAGAATGGAATCATTCTTATACCAGGAAATGACCATGCAGGAGTTTATGTACCGAATACTTCGCCATTTTCTGAACAAGTATGATGACAACGTGCTGGAAGTGGCAAAGCGACTTGACATTGGCAAATCTTCACTCTACCGTTACCTCAAAGAGATGGAGGAATCCGGAATCTAAATAAGCATGCGCCTTCAACAATACGTAAAGAAGGGATCATTCTACAAAGCCGTGGTAGAAGATGGATCCGACATCATCTTCGTAGTGGACTATACTGGCAATATCCACTATCACAACACCTCCGTTCACGTAACATTGGGTTATAGGGCGAAAAGCCTTATGGGTAAAAATATCTTTGATTACATCCGTCCTGAAACGGTTGTAGACCTTAAGAAAAAGTTTACGCAGAGCCAGAAGCGTGCTTTCACTGAGAATGTAGAATTTCAATTTCTTTGCAAGGATGGCACATTCCGCTTTCTGGAGTTTCATGCCATTAACCTTAAGCATAAAGAGGGCTTTGAAGGATTCATTCTCGACTGCCGCGACATCGCGCAGCGAAAAGAAAATGAAGCGGAACTGGTAAGGCTCCAGAAGGCAAAGGAGCAATTCCTTGCCAACATGAGCCATGAGATACGAACACCTATTAACGGCATCGTTGGTATGGCCAACTTACTGGGCCAGAACCCAAGTCCGGTGGAGCGTGAAACATACCTTAGCGCCATTAAACATTCCGCAGAAAATCTGACTGTCATCATCAATGATATCCTTGACCTTGCTGCGATCGAGTCTGGTAAGCTGAAGTTCGAAAAGATCGGATTTAACCTTCGTGATATATTGCCGTCATTGATCAGCACATTTACTTATCAGGCGAGGGAAAAGCGGATTCAGGTAGAATATCAGATTGATGATAATCTAAACAAAATATTGCTGGGTGATCCAGTGCGACTTAATCAGATTCTGATAAATCTAATAAGCAACGCCGTCAAGTTCACACACTCAGGATCGATCAAAGTTCTCTGTAAAGCAGAGCGTGAGCAGAAAGGTATGTGCTGGGTACGAATTGAAGTGGTAGATACAGGCGTCGGTATTCCCGAGGAGAAGCTCAATACAATTTTTGAAAGCTTCAGTCAGGCAGACGCCAGCGTTACACGTAAGTATGGCGGTACGGGGCTAGGGTTAACGATTGTAAAACAATTGGTTGAATTGCAAAAGGGAAGTA
The DNA here is from genome assembly GCA_037720155.1 of Chryseolinea sp. Taxonomy (GTDB): domain Bacteria; phylum Bacteroidota; class Bacteroidia; order Cytophagales; family Cyclobacteriaceae; genus Chryseolinea. The sequence continues at coordinate 299,540 of JBBJMI010000006.1, forward strand.
TCTCAGTGCAAAGCAAGGAACACGTTGGATCGAGCTTCATTGTCCTAATTCCTTTTTCGATTGGAAAGCCTAGTTCCATTTCTTCTCCCAAAAATGCCAAAGCGCTGAAGAACGCCCACGCTTCACAATTGTTTGTGTTGCTCGTGGAGGACAATGACATCAACAGGCTGTACGCGAAGAGCATTCTTAAGAATTGGAACTGTTATACGGAAACCGCTGAGAATGGACTGGTCGCTATTGAGAAGATTAAAAATCAGGAGTATGACGTTGTGCTGATGGACATTCAGATGCCTGTAATGGATGGGTATGAGACAACGAAGGCAATCCGGCTTATGGAGACGCCACAATGCAATGTTCCAATCGTAGCACTGACTGCGAATGCAACAAAGGCAGACGTAGAAAAATGTATTGCGGCGGGGATGGATGATTACCTACCTAAGCCTTTCACACCCGATGACCTTTATCGAAAACTATTTAAAGAGCTCAAGTTAACGCCTAAAGAAAGGATTAAAAAGAAGTCACCTAACGGCGAAGCCAAAAAGCTCTACAGTCTGGACTACCTGCGCTCGGTATCCGGAAACAACGAAGATTTTATACGTGAGATGGTTTTAACTTTCACGCAGACAATTCCTCCAGTACTGAAAGAGATGTCCGTCGCCCTGGTGGGCAGCGACTGGGTCAGACTGGCACGCCTTGCGCATCAGATAAAACCTTCCTTCATATTGATGGGTTTAAATCGCCTCCGATCCAGCGTTGTATTTATTGAAGAGAATGGAAAGTACGCAACAAAGCTTGATGAGTTGCCTCAGGTTGTCCTAGATTTTATTGATCAGTGCAACGCTATCCTTCCTGAATTGTCTAAAGAAGCCTTACCGGTTTAATTCTTATTCATTACAACGACCTTCCTGTACACGACTGAGTGTTCGCCTGTCTGAATAGACATGAAGTACATGCCGTTCGCAAGGCCACTGATGTCAATTTCCTGTGGGCCTTCTGAAAAATCCTGCTTCATATCTCCACCTAGCACCATAATGCCACGCTGATCAATCATCTTCCATGTATAGCGACGAAGCAGTATGGTCGGTACGGTCAGCTTTAACTCCTTTGATGCAGGATTTGGATAGATGCTTAACTCTTTAAGCTCGCCAGTAACGGGGTTATCCTCGATGCCCGTAATGTTTACGCCAACCTTCCTCCGCGATTTTACCACCTTTGACTGCAAAATCCGCTTCGAAGATGTTCCTCCAACGATATTGTCCTGTACGAACGCCACGATGAACAGACTGTCGGGATTGCCTATTGGAACATCGACTGCATATTCAATATTGGAAAGTTCACTATCACCGGCAACCCATGTCCTGTCAACGGTTTTACCCTCGCTGTTTAGCAATAGTTTTCGTACAACAGGTCCGTTGTTCCCTATTCCACGTTCGATCAGCGCTGCCTGCATCGTAACGCGTGTCGTCAATGGACGAGCCGCATCGATATAGGTATATTTTATGGCCAGTTTCATTTCGGTGCTCGTTCCGGCACCGGCTTGAATTGTATCGATGTCGATGGCAAAAGTGGGATCTTCCAGCGCGCGGCGGTCAAGCTCTTCTGCATTGATATTTGCCGTAAACCCATTAAAGTATGAGTTCTGGATACCATCCATGACTGTCGTTGGCGGTTGAGAAACGTTATAAAGCAACGCCCTGGCTATGGGGTCTTGTGGGTTGTCGGTGTGAAGCTGGTCAAACTGAGGGTTTGGAATATGGTACTCAATGCTGATAAAATCGGATGAATCTTTTTCATCGACCTGATCCTCGTATATCTGAGCGAGGTAAGCAGTCGCCTGATTGCTTGCTGTAGAATTGACGTTGGCGAAATGTTCCACCAGAACATTCCTGGTCTTCTCCCCTATGTATATGTCATCGAAAGCAAATCCGTTCAGCATTTCATCCGAGGGATTATCGTCATTGCTACCAAAGGCAATCCTGAACATAACGGTATCTCTTAGTGCGGGAATTATCTGATCAAGGTTGTACCGGCCGCTTGTCCATGTTGGAACACTGTCAGACCACGCAAAATTTGTCTGTCCACCGGGTTGGCCTGGAAGGTTGCGATCATTGTACCAATTGATGCCCCCGCCTTCAGCATCACCGACAGTTTGCCAGCTGGCACCACCATTTACTGAATATTGCATAACCGCCCCATCAAATCCTCCCTGGGCGTCTACCCAGTAGTTGATGGAGATCATAGGTCTTTTCAATTCCGACATGTCCAGGCAGGGTCCGATAACAAAAGAATTTTCGTTGTTGAAATACGAACCATTATTTGCACCGGTCCAAAAGGCATTTGAGCCAGAGGCCGCGCTGTTGATGTCTGTTCCGTTGGGGAGGCCAAACAACCAGCTATTGTTGAGATCACCTTCGTTGGTAACTGAAACCCAGGTCTCCGCGCCGTTCTCGAAATTGATCTCATAAGGACTCGTGGCCGAAAGTGTCTGCAGGTCCTGAATGTAAAGCTGCTTGGTCGTGTCGCTCGAACACCCTGCGTCGGTCGATACCGATAACGAAACATTGTAGGTAGCGAACGTTCCATAATTGTGAGCAGGATTCATAGTGGTTGCCGTAACGCCGTCGCCGAAATCCCAGGCATAACCATTGATGCTGCCAAACTGAGAGGTTGACTTGTCTGCAAACTTTGTTGCATCGCCTTTGCAGTATCCTGTCCAGGTAAAGTCGGCGACAGGTGGCTTTCCGATAATAATCGATTTTAACACCGTGTTACCACAACCCTGATTCGTAATAACTTCAAGGGAAATTGTTTTCGGTCCTGCATTCAAATAATTGTACTGGGGCTCGGACACGCTTCCAGAACTCCCGATTGATCCTTCATCGAAAAGCCAGTTCCAGGACATAATAGTACCCCCTAAATTATTATTTGGGATGCTGGAAGATTCATAAAATGTTACAACATCATCAATACAGCTATTTCCCACGTCGATTACAGCCTGTGGCGCTGCGAAGACAATAAGGTCTTTTGTTAAGGTGTCTGTTGCATTAGACGCGTTTGTATAAATATATTCTATTAGATAAGTGCCTGCAGGCAATCCGTTGGTATTGAGTTTCCATTCCGTACCATCGTAAAATATCCGTGGTCCCAATACCGCGGATGGGCCTCTGAATTTGGTTGTCACCTGGCCAGTGGAGGCGGCGGGAATTCCAATTAAAGTCAGCTCATTTTGATTAGCGCAGATTTGGGGATTACCGATCGCATTAGGCCGGTTATCCTCGAGAATAAAAAAGTCTATACTCGTCAATGGATTTACGATGGTAGTCCTTTCAGTAAAATTAATACATGAGGTCACAGGGTCAGCATAGGTATAGCGTATCGTGACACCCCCATATCCGGCATTTGCAGGATCAAACGAATTTGTGCCTGCTATTATTCCTGGTCCGGTGAAAACTCCACCCAATGGAAAGCCGTCAAGATTGTCAATGCTGCTATTTTCTGCATATGTAGACTCGAGTCCTCCAAGAAAAACAGAGGGACGTTTGTTTACTTTGACAATTACGTTGTCGGAGCCCGGGACGCAAGGTCCCGCTGCATCGGGGTCGTTGGTAGTGATGGTTAGCGTAATGGTGCCGGCAGTGATGTCCGCAGGTGTCAGTGTATATGTAGTATTGACGTTGTTGGCTGGCGCGAACTGTGCGGCACCGCTCCCGCCACTCCAAAGTACACTTGAAGTTGTTCCTCCGGCAATGGCGGAAATGTTTACGGACTGATCCTCACAAACCGATAAGTCGCTCCCTGCATTGACGGTCGCAGATGGATTGACTATAACTTGGATATCATCGGTCGCCACTGTGCAAGGACCAAATCCATCGGGATCATTGGTGGAAAGCCTGAACTGCAGCGTCGTACTTAAATCTGCCGCATCGACGCTATAGGACGCTGTTACGTTACTTCCAGTCACGCTACTGGCCGACAATACCCCGTTGCCGGAAATAATGCTCCAAAGACCGGATGTAGCACTTCCAGAGAGCGTTCCGGTAAGATTGATAGAAGAGGGCTCACACGCGGTATAATCTGCAGGCACAGTAACCTTGGCCTGGCGGTTAATGGTTATGACTACCTGTTCGCTGACAATGGCGCAAGGGCCAGCTGCATCGGGGTCGTTTGTTGTCAATTCAAAGGTTGCTGCTGTCCCAATATCTGCGGCGGCAACAGTATACGTCGCTGTTACGGTCGACCCGGACATGGCACTGCTCGTCAATACGCCTGCGCCAGAAACAACAGTCCAGGTGCCGGAGCTTGCACTGCCTCCGATCGTTCCAGAAAGTGGAATGCTTACAGGTTCACACACTGAATAGTCGGCACCAGCCGAAACCGTAGCCGCAGGGTTGACGGTGACCGTAACATTAATTGCAGGTCCGGTGCATCCGTTGGCCATGGGTGTAATCGTATATACAGCGCTTCCAGCGGTAGAATTGGTTGTGCTTAATTGTTGGCTAATGGTGGAACCATCGCCGTTCGCCGCGCCGACAACATTGGCCGACGCCAGTACCGTCCACGCGTAAGTCGTACTACCAATATTTTTCGGCGCCGGCATTATGCTTACGACTGCTGTCATTCCACTGCAAATCGTCACATCGGTCGCCGATGCTGATGGATGCGGCCTTACCGTCACTACAAAATTTACAACGGTTCCGCTACATCCTCCTTTAGATGGGGTAATTCGATAGGTAACAGTTCCAGTAACATTTCCTGAATTTTCGGGGCTATCGATAATGCTGCCCGCACCACTTGCCGTAACAGACGCAGCACTTACAGGTCCCGTGATAGAACTGGTCCATACATATGTGGTGCCTGAAAGTGTCGACGTTGGCATGAAATTTAAAGCCTCTTCACTGCAAATGGTCAAGGTTAAACTTTCCGGCGAATTGGTGATGACCGGCACTGGTTCGATAGTAACAGTAACCGGGAATGTTGGTCCAGGGCACCCGTTGGCAGAAGGTGTAATGGTGTATGTAACGCTGCCGCCATTGATACCGTCCGTGTTGGTGAGAACCTGTGAAATTGTGCCCCCCGAACCGGAACTTGCCCCTGTTGCGTTCGTTGATGATGCCGACCATGTAAAGGTGGTACCAGCCACACCGTTGGGGTTTGTTATGGCTATGCTGGTGCTCGATCCGGAGCAGATGCTTTGCGGAGACGCCGCGGCATCCGGCAATGGCTTCACCGACACCGAGACAGCATAGGGTGTACCGTTACATCCGGCCGCTGACGGCTGAATCAGATAGGTAACAATTCCTGGGTTCACACCGTCCGTTGATGAAAGTGTCTGAGCAATTGTACTACCTGACCCGCTTGATGCGCCAGTGACGTTCGTCGAGCTTTGAATGGTCCAGGTAAAAGAAGTGCCCGTCACGCTATTGGGATTCGTGATCGCAATACTCGTTGTACCTCCGCTGCAAATAGCCCCGTCCATGGCCATGGCATTAGGAATTTTGTTTACGTTTAGAATTGCTGAGGAGCTTGTTAGCAATCCGCAGGTAGCGGTCACATTCGCGCGGTAGGTGCGACCATTGAATGCCGTAGGTATGCCAGTTAACGTCAAGGTCGCGGTATTTGCGCCACTGTATACGCCGCCATCGGTGATGTTCGTTCCGTCTTCCTGCCATTGATAAGTCAAACCGGTGCCACTTGCAGCAACCGAAAAAGCCGTGGTAGTTGACTCACAGATGGTTTGGGGTGTCGGTTGTGTAACAATGGCTGGCGATTCATTTACAGTGAGCAGTCCACTATTACTGAAAACAGACGGACTGCACGACCCATTGATCTCGGCCCTGAACAGATACCCGTTACTTGAGAGTGGTGCACCTGTGATGGATAAGGTTGCCGATGTTGTACCGGTGTAAATTCCGGTATTGGTGAGGTTCGTATAGCTAACCCCTCCATTTGAACTGAGTTGCCACTGATAAACTGGTAGCGTCGTCGCACCGGCTGTAATAAAAAAGGTCGTATTGCTTCCCTGGCAGATTATACTACTCGAAGGTTGAGTTGCAATTTCGGGTTTGTCACTAACAGAAATTGCTACTGCGCTGCTGGTGACATTGCCGCAGCTACCGGTGACTACAACGTCATACATCCGGCCATTAAGTGCGCTTGTCACGCCGGTAAGGGTAAGTGTTGAAGTATTAACACCGCTGTAAATGCCGGCATTTGTTAAAGGGTTACCACCTTCGCGCCATTGATACGTCAGGGCGGTTCCACTGACAGCCGTGGTGAATTGTGCAACACCATCCTCGCATACAACTTGTGCTAAAGGCTGAGCAGTTATAAGAGAAGTTTGGTTCACTGTTAAAAGTCCGGCATTACTTACAATGGGGGGCGAACAGGCGCCACTTACTTGAACTCGATACAAGTATCCGTCGTATGTGGTGGGAACGTTCGTTAGCGTTAAAGTCGACGTGAGTACACCACTATAGACGCCACCATCGGCTAAATTGCTGTAAGTGCCTCCACCGTCGGTGCTAATCTGCCAGGAATATGCCGGCGAGCTAGTAGCCCCAGCGTTAATTGAAAATGTTGTATTTGTTCCCTGGCAAACCACGCGGTTAGGTGGATGTGTTACGATTACCGGGGCGGTTAATGAAGGGGTAACCGTGACTGTATTACTCAAGTAAGCATCGCACGCTGTTGTGAAATTTTTGGCATACACTTTAATTTGCGTCGAAGCAACAAGTGGATCGCTCACGATGGTGAGGTTACCGCCCGTACCGGCGGCGAATGCGCTGAGGACGGCATTGTCAGAAACTCGTTGAAGTTGATAAAGAACTCCGGCCTCTGAGGACCCGACCGTAACTGATGCGCCTGTTGATGGACACACCGCAGTAGCGCCGGCTGTAACGGAAAGGCTATTTGTAGGCAACGGTGTAACATCAACGGTCCTGATATCTACACACATAGGGATATAGGCAACATAATCGTTGGTTGCGGTCCAATTTGTCTTGTTCCGACCAGTTGTGGCATACCCTAGAGAGCCATCGAAGTTCTCAATTCCCTGGGTGATTCCCGCGCCTCCGTCATCCTGGATGCTTGGCGAATGAATTTCGACGATATTGGTAGATTCATGAAGTTGGATTTGAAACGATACCGTCTGCGGTCCACCGGAATGGCGAACGTTCACAAAATTGATGAGGAACCTTCTCAACGGAGCAACGCCCGACACCGCGGTCGTGACGGCTCCTCCGGTTGTAATGTTGAGATTATCCCAAGCTCCGGCAATAAGATTGTTCGGCGCGCCCGCGGTTGGCAAGACCTGGCTCGTACTTGAATTGTTCAAAGTAAAGGATACATAGCCGTTCGCATTTATCCAGAGACCTGTATAATCGATACCAAAAAAGTTAAAGGTAAATCCCAGGGGAATGAGCGCACTTGACTCGTTTGCCGGTGCGGCAGGAAATGAAACTGCAGAACTGATGGTAGCATCAGGGCTAAATGTTCCTGCAGTCGATACATAATATGACGACGCTATGCCTGTTGAACTATAAACGGTGTGGGTACCCGCTCCGGCTGTTGCCGGGGTAAAGGTCGAGCCGGATATGCCAGGACCAAAGTAGTTTGTGCCGCCGGTTAGCGCAAACGCAGCATCGTCTACGCAATAGTCACTATCAAGGTTGGTGATTGTGCATTGCGCCAACGACCATTGAGGCGCTGTTGATAGGAAGCCTACCAGCAACAAAACGACCCAAGTGACCTTGTAAAATCTCAACATTCAATACAGAAGATATGTGCGAGCAGCAATGAAGATTAATTTGGCAGACGTGTCAAAAAGTAACCGCAGGCGTATTGTTTCTCATCCGTTCGTAAAATTTCCATCCGGACTGAGTATGATCAAAACCATTTTCTTTTGTGTTTCAAGTTGTATTGTTCCGAGTACCGCGATACGACCATCGGCCAGAACTCTTACGGCCCCCGCGGAATCATCGCCTTCCAGCGATCCAAAACGTGATGTAGCGATTACGGCGTCGCCATCGCTTCCCAATTTTACAAGGAACATGTCGCGGTTGTTGTTGTCCTGGAATTCGTTTGCCAGAATAAAAATGGAACCATCGAGGCCGATGGCTGCTGAAATGCCCTCCATTTTTCGATCAAAGGGAAGCGCTTTGCTGACGCGAATCCTTAGTTCATTTTTGTCATTTACATATTGTGCGAAAAAGATGTTGCTGTTGGTTACATTAAAGACAGTTGAACCCACCATTAAGTAAGCCTCCTGCTGAAAGAGCGGCGTTTCAATTGCTGTCGATGCTATTTTAACCTGGCTATCATCTGTGAGCGGACCTTTGTATGATACCGTACCAAATCTATCGCGAACGATGACTTCAAAGTTTTGTCGAAGTGCTTCAGTCTCCGTTAACGGCCGGTCTGAATCTCCAAAGATCAAATACTTAACTTCCCCCGGCTGCTTCGATTCGAATATATCCACAATCTTACCGCTATGCTCCCCGCCCTGTGTACTCTCAAGTTTTGGTTCCTTTGAAAATTGCTCATCTACCCGATAAACAAGCAAATCGTTTTGATCCTCTGGCAGTGCAAGTTCTGGATCCTGCACCAGATCAGGTCCTGCGTAGCCTCCGATTAAATAATCGCCATCGCTCACCTGTGTCACCGACTTAGCGACCTGCCATACCGTGCTTACTATCAAGACACTGTCCAATCCCTTTCCCTCCTGTGTTATTCGGTATATCCTTATTCGCGAGTTCTCGTTCCGCCTAACCGTCGAAACGACGATCAAATTTCCCTGTCTGTCTACCTCGACGTCCACAGCAACCTCATCCTCCTCGCCGAGTTCACGTTGCCAAACGACATTGCCGCTGGCGTCAACCTTTACGATAAAAGGGGTGCTCAAAATGCCCGTTTGGGAAGTCGAATTTGCAAGCATCACCATGCTCCCATCGTCGTTCACCAGCAAATCTGCACTCTCCTGGTTGCCATCCTCACCGTAATATTTCGTAAAATATGTTTCATATACAGGTATCACGTTACGATCTGTATCGCACGACAACAGTGTAATCAATAATGAAAAGGCGAGGATACTAATTTGCCGCGCGATCATCCTTTTCAATTTTTCGTAATACGGATTTTGTTCGAGCCTTTTTCAGCTTGCGTGGCTTATACAACGGATGAATATAACCTATTGAGATCGCGAGGTTATCAAGCCTGAAGTCGTCGTCAACGTAAGGGAATGGCAGCCCATCCACCACGCTGTCAAAACGCTTCTCCACGTTTACAAGATTCTTCATCCCTAATGAGTAGCGCAGATCAACATAGAAGTAATCCAACTTATACTTGTATTTTAATCCACCGCCTAAGAAAAATGAACCGTTCGTGCGAGTACGGTTTTGTTTCATGCTGATATTTGAAAGAGGTTTATCGAAGGAAGTATATTCGATAGACTCGATAGGCTCGCCAGGCACTTTTGCCTCCTGCCCTTCTTTAAAATCACGATTTTTAATTTCCACGTCTGCATTGTCACCCAACAAAAAATTGAAGCCGTATCCAACATACCCATAGCGCCTGATCTTTCCCTTGGCCTGGCTATACTTAACGGCGAAAGGAACAGATGCCCAATTCTGATGATCAATGAACTCTAAAATGTCCTTATCCATACCAAACATGCTGCTGGTGGAATGCTTGAAGGAGGTTTGTAGATAGCTTATTCCCAGTGATGCGGACAAATTCTCATTGTAGTTGAAATCCGTTCCAACACCGACTTGCCATCCCGGACGCAACGTATATTTTTCTTTTGTGTATGGTTCGCCTCCAATGCGTACATCGTTAATCACTCTGACGATCGAAACATTTGGACCCGCATAGCCATGGAAGGAAAAAATCGGCGTAGCGGTAAACTTTCTGCTTAGGTAAACGAGATCGATCGGATCACGCGTCTCATCCGTTACAAATTCAGGATTGGCCCGAAGAACATTCAGGTAACTCTGTTCAGCACCAATCGGATCTTCCAGCAACAAATAAGTTTCAGAAAGCAGCAGGAAGGCGCGTTGCCTCCATTCAGGATTTTCATTTTTTTCTATACAGTCTTTTAACATTGCTGGTATCCCGGAAAGATGACCGGCACCGAACTCGTCGTTGGCCTGGACAAGAATCAATTCGCATTCATCCTGTGACATCGCCGACCCGACAATACCGCAAACAAGCGTTAAGACAACTAATATTTTTTTAAAAAACATCAATAATCTTTAATTAGTAACTGAAGACAAGTGTATTCATAAGGGATCTCTTCGGTATTCCCCACATACCTCTTCCATTCATCCTGCGACAAATTGCGTTTAAGTTTCGGGCAGATTTGTTCAGCAAGCAACGACGGGTCTGTTGGCCATACTCTGATCTCCGATTCACTGCACGCGGCTATCAGGTAATTAGAGCCTTTCGCAAAGTCTATATCCCAGATAAACCCAGAATTATTACTCATCACCACAGGCAGATCTTCAGGGTTGTCGAGCACATAGAGTTGCAATCGTTTATCAAGTCCTGCGCTTGCCAACAGTTTTTCATCGGGACTAAACACCACCGCGTTCACACCCGCCTTGTGCCCACTAAACTGTCGGCTGTCCTTCGTTTCAATGTTGTACATTTTAACGAGGCCACGTTTGTTTGTGATGTCGTCGACACCATAGGCGAGCAATTTTCCACTTGCACTGAACTCGACAGAAAGTATTCGGTTTGGTGCCTCTGAGACAAGCTCACTAAAGGATTTAGCCTTAATGTCATATAAAATAAGCTGTCCTGTCCAGGCAGCCGCGGCCACATAATTGCCGTCGGAGCTAATCGATATTGCCTTCAGCTCATAAGGAAACGTAGCCAATTCGGTAAGCTTGCCCGTATGATGATTTACAAATGACAACGTCTTGCCCGCGCTGGCCACGAGGAAGCCTGAATTATCGGGAAGAAATGCCAGATCATTGGTTGCTCCTTTTAAACCTTTCACAATAAGAGGGCCGTCTTCACTTTTAACGTCGTAGATCTGCACAAAGGATGAGTCACTTCCACTTACAATGAACAATTCATCACGGCTTAATGCAACAGCTTTGGACGGGTATGGATTAGTAAATTTGGTAGCCTCATTGCTTAATTTTGAGTAGTTACCCTTGTAAATACGACCATCCGCACCGGCCGCAAAAAATCCAGTATTCTTGTCGGAGACCACAAGGGAACGCATGTGCACGCGTGGCGGTCCCTTGATCTTCATAGCGTTGTAGGAAAGCCCATTGAGCTGCGTCAATGCATTGTAGAGACCGGTGTAAATGTATGGCTCATATTTCTTTCCTTCGTATCGCTTATGGAATAAAAAGCCTTGCATGGCCATGAGACCGGCAAGGTCCTGATCGTCTTCCTCCGCTGCAGCCTTAGACGCTAATTCCTGCGCCTTGGTAAGCATGAACAAGCGGTTGGCCTCCTTATAATTTTTTTCCGCCCTCACGTATTCTGACTGCGCATTATTGCGCGCGACTCGGGCAGAATCGCGTTGAATGTTTGCTTCAATAAGATTTCTCTGGGCGTCGTTGCGGGCAACAGTAGCCTCATCCAATGCGATAGCCAGCGCCGCACTCGTCTTTGTAATTTTTTCGTATGCCTCCTGAAGTTCCGAGTTTCGCAAGCGAACGATCCGCTCTTTGTCCTCGGCGATTTTACGCTGCTGTTCTGCTACCGTATAATTTGCTTCAGCTTCCAGGCGGTTGTTGTCCGCGCGAATCTTATCGGTATCCGCCTGTAGTTTTTGCAGGTATGCAAATACAAAAAACAAAATGGCCACGACGAATGCGATCCCCAGGATAATCGCTGTTGCGCGCGTGCGACGGAGCACGCGGCGTTGCATCATTTCCTGGTTCTTTAATTCGGCTTCATAAGTAATCCGACTCGTGTCGAGAAAAACGATGCTTCGTTCAAACGCTTCATCGTAGCGTTGTCCCCATTCGCGGGTTGGATTTTGCTTTTTTTGCCAGTTCAACGCGAGCTGGAGATCGGGGGGGCGCCACAATCCTGTCTTGCCGATCTGATACATCGCCGCGGCCTCGGACAGGCGCTTGTACATCGACGCCGATTCAAACTCTTCTTCTACCCACGCACCCAACCTGGTCCATATGCGCATCAGACTTTCGTGGGACAATTCGACCATTGAATCGCTGTTCAATGGAACATGTGCAGCTGGCATAAGGAAAGATCTCCCTACGCGACGGAAATGATCTATTACTGTAATTACCTCATCTTCACTTGCCTCACTCAGCTCTGCAACAAGTCCCACGCGACACGGTCGCCTCATTCCCCTGTTTGTCTGGTTCTTTTCTGTAATATTTTTGAACAGTATTTCGGCTATATGCCTGTCGCGCGTGGTGAGTTCATCATAGGCTTCATTAGCGTGCTGGGCCAACGCCTGGCCTACCTTGCCAATAGCATTGTAATGCCGGATGTCAACGGGTTCACCCTCTTCATGATTACCGGTCCAATAGTCCCACGTACGCATCAGTGCGTGCTGGAGGATTGGTAGCTGGTCGTGCGAATTACCGATATCGTTTAGCAGACGTTTTACCAACCTTGGGGCAATATGGCCCCCAGCAACGGCGATCGGCCCTTCAATGACGGCTTTCTTCTGCTCGCGGTTAACCTGCGGAATAAGGTAATTGCTTCTGTTGATCTTCTGCGTTAGTCCGGAGAATGTTGCGCACTCACCGATAAAATCCGAGCGCATAGTGAGCGCGATGTAGGTCGGTACGTGTGTTTGATTGATCGCGGTGAGTATCAGGTTCACATACAACTGTGCATCGTTCAATGCTTCCGCCCGATCCTGGTCGCGGTATCTGAACACTTCCTCGAACTGGTCAACAAGGAAAAAGGTATTCTCCCCTTCTCCGCGATGAAGGAAACGGGAAATCTCCACCAATCCGTCGGCTCCGCTCCGTAGAACGGAATTGATGATGACCCGGTAAACATCTGCATCCCCATTCTCGATCCGATTCGAATCGATCATGAATTCGAGAATAGAGTCGGTAAGGCTGGCAATTGGCGAGGCTCCCGGCCTTGTGATAATTACGTTCCATTGAGAGCCGGATTCAGTGATAAATCCACCATAAAGAACGGGCATCAGACCGCAGAACATTAGTGAAGATTTACCGCTACCGGAATAACCAAGGACGGCCACGAAACGGTTGCGTGAAATCTTCTTAAGGATGTCATCGATCTGGCTTTCGCGACCAAAGAAAAGATGACTGTCTTCAATGGAATATGGGCGAAGACCTGGAAAGGGGTTGTCGCCCCCAGGCATCATTTCAGTTACTGCCTCCGTGCGAAATTTTTCCGGCTCGGTGCTATGTATTGGCTTGCTCAGCATTGACACGCACTTAGGTACGACAAGTCAACGAAAATGAAATTTTCGTAAAGCAATTCAAGGCGGTCCGGCGGTGCCGTCAAAAAGTACCTGGATGTCAAGGTTAAAAAATGGTAAAGGCCGAATTTAGGTAAAGTCGGCTAAAGCGAAAGGGGCCAGAGGCCCCTTTCTGAAGTAATAACATAGTGATGTAATGTTATTTGACTTTGTTCACCAAAGTTTCAAATGCAGTAGGATGATTCATTGCAAGGTCTGCCAAAACCTTTCGGTTGAGGGTTACGCTTGACTTGTGCAGCTTACCCATGAAAACAGAGTATGACATGCCGTGCAGGCGTGCGCCCGCGTTTATACGGGCAATCCATATGCCCCGAAATTCCCTTTTCTTTTGCTTTCTGTCGCGGTACGCGTAGACTAAGCCTTTCTCGATCGCGTTCTTCGCGACCGTCCACACATTTTTTTTACGGCCAAAAAAACCTTTGGCTAGTTTAAGGATGCGTTTACGTTTTGCCCTGGAGGCAACATTGTTTACTGATCTTGGCATTTCACTTCATTTGTGGCTGATGGCGCCCTGTGAAGGGATCTTATAGGCCAGCACCCGGTTAAACATTTACTTTATTAAAGAATAAGCATTGCTTTAACGTTGTTCATATCTGCTTTGGAAACCAGCGACTTATGACCGAGACGGCGTTTCTGCTTTGTTTCCTTTTTTGTCAGAATATGATTCTTAAAGGCGCTCTTGTGCTTTATCTTACCCGTGCCCGTCACCTTAAAACGTTTCTTGGCGCCGGATTTTGTTTTTAACTTAGGCATCTTATTATAATTAAACTTTACTTTTTCGTTGCTTTCGCCATTACAATCATGCTCATGCGTTTGCCTTCCAGCTTAGGCATTTGCTCGACCTTCCCAAACTCCTCAAGACCCTGGGCAAATTTTAACAGAAGTATTTCGCCACGCTCTTTGTAAACAATCGATCGCCCAGCAAAAAATACTGTCGCCTTTACCTTCGCGCCTTCTTTCAAAAAGTTTTCCGCATGTTTAAGCTTGAAGTTAAAATCATGCTCATCCGTATTTGGTCCAAAACGAATTTCCTTTAGGACGACCTTTAAGGCCTTCGCTTTGATCTCCTTTTGCTTCTTCTTTTGTTCGTACTTGAATTTCGAATAATCAACGATCTTACAAACCGGAGGGTCTGCATTCGGAGAAATTTCGACGAGGTCCAATCCCTGATCCTGGGCAAGCTTAATAGCCTGCTGGATGGGATAAACGTCTCCCTTAATCTCCTCTCCGACTACCCTGACCTTCTGGGCAGTAATCCTTTCGTTGACGCGATATGGCTCCTCAGGTCTTTGAGGTCCTCTCCTCAGAGGCTTACCAAAACTCGGTCTGTTATTGAAAATTGCGATACTCTTAAAATTTTAGTTTTTGAAATTAGGGTGCAAAGATCGTCATATTTTTATTTTTTCAAAATATTCAGATCGGCGCAGCACACTCAATATTGAAACGTTGTACAAATTCTTCCAATTTAACACTTCCCTGGTCACCGTGTCCATGCCTGCGCACAGAAACCAGGTTTTCTGATACCTCCTTTTCCCCCACAATTAACATGTAAGGTATTTTCTTCGTTTCAGCATCCCTGATCTTACGACCAATCTTTTCATCACGATGATCTAATAACCCTCTGATATCCTGTTCTTTGAGTTTATCATAGACAATCTTTGCATAATCATTAAAACGCTCGGAAATCGGAAGCACTGCAATTTGATCAGGAGCAAGCCACAAGGGAAAATTGCCAGCGCAATGCTCGATAAGGACCGCTATAAAACGCTCTAGTGAACCAAAGGGTGCGCGATGGATCATCACGGGTGTATGCTTCTGATTATCTGACCCTACATATTCTAGTTCAAATCGCTGAGGAAGTTGATAATCCACTTGAATTGTGCCAAGCTGCCAGCTTCTGCCTAAGGCATCCTTTATCATAAAGTCGAGCTTAGGACCGTAAAACGCAGCCTCATCCTGGACGGGTACAGTTTGCAAACCACGTTCGTCAGCGGCCTCCTGAATCTGACGCTCCGCTTTATCCCAGAGTTCGTCCTGACCGATGTACTTCTGTTTGTTCTTAGGATCGCGCAGCGAAACCTGCGCAGTAAAATGCTCAAAGCCCAATGACCTAAAGACGTGCAGTACCAGGTCAATCACTTTAATAAATTCCTCTTTAACCTGATCCTGCGTACAGAATATATGGGCATCATCCTGTGTGAAACCCCTTACCCGCGTAAGCCCGTGTAACTCGCCACTCTGTTCGTATCTGTATACCGTTCCGAATTCGGCCAGCCTGACCGGCAGGTCGCGATAGGATCTGGGTTTGGTCTTGTATATCTCACAGTGATGGGGACAATTCATTGGCTTAAGCAGGAAAACCTCACTTCCGTCCGGGCTGGTAATCGGCTGAAACGAGTCCTTCCCATACTTTTCGTAGTGACCGGAGGTTACGTACAAGGCTTTACTTCCGATGTGCGGAGTCACAACCGGATCATAACCAGCCCTGATTTGCGCTTTGCGCATAAACTGCTCGAGGCGTTCGCGAAGAATAGTTCCTTTTGGAAGCCAAAGTGGCAAACCCATGCCGACTTTTTCCGAAAACGCGAATAGCTCAAGCTCCTTGCCCAACTTCCTATGATCCCGCTTCTTCGCCTCCTCCAACATATGAAGGTACTCTTCAAGCTCCTTCTGCTTTGGAAAGGTTATCCCATAGATGCGCGTGAGCATCTTGTTTTTTTCGTCACCGCGCCAGTAGGCTCCGGCAACGTTGAGCAACTTTACCGCTTTTATAAAACCAGTGTTGGGCAAATGTGGCCCCTTGCAGAGATCAACAAAATTTCCCTGCTGATAAAAGGTAATCTTGCCATCTTCAAGCCCGTTAATGAGCTCGAGCTTATACGGATCCTGTTTGTCTGTAAAGTATTTTAGAGCCTGCGGTTTGGATACATCGCTGCGCCCATATTCGCTATTCTTTTTAGCGAGCTCCTTCATCTTGTTCTCGACAGCCGACAGTTCCTGTTCCCCGAAAGGCATGTCACCCAGATCCACATCGTAATAAAAACCATTGTCAATAGCGGGGCCGATACCAAACTTCACGCCGGGGTACACTGCCTCCAATGCTTCAGCCAGCAAGTGAGCGGAAGAATGCCAGAAAGCAAATTTGCCTCCCTTATCATTCCAGGTTAAAATTTTTACAGATGCATCCTTCGTGATGCTGCGCGAAAGATCCTGCACCTCTCCATTTACTTCGATCGCCAACGAAACGCGCGCCAATCCCTCGCTGATACTTAACGCTATATCCGAACCCTTGACGCCCTCCGGATATTCCCGCACGCTTCCATCGGGAAGAGAAATTTTCACATTCATTTCTAATCTTTAATTAAGGTCAATGCATCCGCACCGTTTTGCGGCTTCCACCGAGGTGGCAAGGTTTCAGCCGCGGGCACAAATATGCAACTTTTACACAATAATAATCCGCTGTGATAAATACGGGCCGATTGGTTTTTAAAGAGTAAACTGGAAGCTGAACAATACACCGAATTTTCTCGCGTCCGGTTTATCCAGATAAGTGAGGCGGTGTATAAAGTCGATTCGGAAAAATTTGAAAATGTTTTCCACGCCATATCCTAGCTCAGCATACGGTCGATGATCGAAGTAGCCTAGCTGCAATGTTTCTTCGCCATCAGGTGTCACCGGCGAGTTCATATCCTTATTGTCCTGACGTAGTGAACCGTATATCACATTCGCGGATCCGACTAACCGCCACTTAAGCTTTCGCATCAATGGAACTCTGTTCAACAAAAATCCTTCGAAGTGGTGTTGATATTGCAACGATGCAAAACGGTCGCTCACAAATTCACCATAGTCCATCAGATTGTATGTTACCGAAGTATAGATCGGCGACTGATTTCCAAGATGTAAACTAAGCAACGGATAAGGCAGCGCGTTGAAAACATATTCGCCAGTCATCGTAAGGTAGCCGACACCCAATGGGCCAAATTTGATGCGCTTATAAATACTCAACCTTACTTTTTCATAGTCAAAATCGCTGTCTGCAAAACCTTTGAAGCCTTTTGTATAACGGAGCATAATAACGGGCCAGTGCGTAGTTCCCAGGCTGTAGCGATCATTGTCAGACTGAATAAAAAGTTCATCACGGGCGTACCTCGCCTCGAGGATCACTTCAGACGTCGCGAAAGTCTGCCTGAGCTCGGAGTTGGAAACATCGTCGGGCTGATTGTAATAGGCAAAATTGAAAGTAGGGTCGAACGTAAAATAACGAAAGCCTACACGCTGCGTAAAGCCTTTGAACAGCTCCCTGCGAAAGTCAATCCGTCCTTCGGTGAGATAATAGCCCCGCCGGAAAACGCCGAAACGTTGGGAAGCAAGGAGCAAGAGATTGTCTCCCACATTTTCCTCGTCCACCCCCACCCTGCCGAGATCGCTTCTGGCGCGAACGGTAAGCGTCGTCCAGCGCTCCCGTGATAAAATTCGTTGAACATATCCTGTGTATTTGATCCTTTCATCCTTGAACCCATATCCGACCTGCGCACCGAGCACCCATTTGTCACTGAACTTGATGTTGGTCTTAAAACCTGGCTGAATCCGAAGCCCTTCAATATTATTCACTGCAACCAGGGCTACATAAGGACCGAGATCAAATTTTCCAGCCTTGTAATACCCATTGACAGCTATCTTCACAATATCCGTATACGTCCGAACCATTGGTATACTTTGCAAGGTATCAATCATCTTATAAACGTTCTTTTCCGTTGCAGTTAGTGGTTCGTGACGCAACGAATCCCAAAATGCATCCTCTTCATTTAACCTGGCATCTTCCGCCATGATGATTGGCAATTTGTAAAATGAAGGTTCGTGCGGCTTGTTGATCACAAAGTTTTTGTTGGAAGTATAAAACTTTGCAAGCATGCCTGCGCTATTGCTTGTTAATTCACTTACATCGACCAGCACACGGTTTTTAATCGGTAGCCATGCGCCTTCTACTGTCGGCGCCAATTCCTGCTGTATTTTGATTTTTTCAACAAAATTGATGTTTGCCTGTTTACCCATGGTAACGTCAATCTGCTTAAGCGCAGAGCCATCTTTTGTTATCCACATGCTTCCTGAAAAGGCGAGATCCTGCGGACTCTTAGGAAAAAAATCCAGCCGGTAGCAATAATGATCGCCTATGTAGACGGTATCGACAAGGTCGTACTCATAGTACAACTTCCAACCGTCAGCAATTGGTGACACGAATTCCTTCCCGACGATGTTCAGCCAGTTTTGATAAAAGTTGTATTCCTGAAATGACGAGCCGACCAGCTGTGTAACCATTGTTCCATCCTCCACACCCACCCCATTGACCTTTGATCGCAGAATATTTTCATAACGCAACGCAGGGCTTTCTCTATAATAAACTTTTGATGTGCTCTCCGTGATCAACATCGGCAGAATTGGCTTGCCATCTTCACCCGCGATGCGCTCAATGCTATCGAGCACCTGTGTAATTTGCTTTACTAATTTCCGCTTACGAAACTTTTCAGTTATGTTATCGACATCAATTTCTATTTTGGTATAGGTATCGTACTCAAAGGCAGAGAGCCTTCTTTTGTCATTGACATTTTTGTTCCGAACCACCTTTCGTAAGATCTCATAGGCAGGGTTCTCGCCGGCTAAAATGACTACCTCCTGGAGGCCGGTCGCCTGCTCGTCAATTTGAAAGTTTATAACCTGCTCAATACCTTTGACGATTGCTTTTTTCTTTGTCTTATATCCGAGGTAGGAAACAACAAGTGTATCGGAAGGCGCGGCGGTTTTGATTCGGAATTTTCCATCGAAGTCTGTTGTAGCACCCGAGGTGGTCTGCTGCAGAATGACATTTACAAATGGAATCGGATCTCCCGAACTTGCATCGGTAATCTTTCCAGTGATTAAGGTCTCCTGCGCGACGGCAAAGAACGGCAACAGGGCCACCAACAAACCAAAAAACCGATTTCTTCTTCGCTGGCGGTTACCGGTAAAATACTGTTGCACCTGGGATATCTGTATTATGAATTAATCAAAACTGTTTGCCTAATGAAGATTAACGTATTGTGGATACGATGATGTTCTCCTTTTCTCCCATAAAACGCGGGGTTGTCTTCAATATATATAAATCAAGCACCGCTTTTGTTCTGGCAAAGTACTCCCGTATACGAACATTAAACGAATAAGATACATCGGGCTCTCCGGCAACCATTGCAACGGCATCAATACCGTAGTAGCGACTGATAAATAACGCGCGATAACTATGAAATGGCTGCGTAATGATGGTGATCCTATTCTGTCCGAAAATCTCTTTGCATCTGACGACTGAATCGAGGGTGCGCAGCCCGGCGTAATCTAAAGTGATGGCCGACCCGGGTACGCCAAGTTTCATTAAAGCCTTGCGCATTGCCTGAGGCTCGTTATAATATTTTGACGAGCGATTATCGCCGCTCAATATCAAGTGATCGATTTTACCCTCTCGGTAAAGATTTGCCGCTGTCTCGATTCTTTTTGTGAAATAAGGATTGATTCCGCCGTGGACCGTCTTGTTGCTCGTTCCCAGTACCAGGGCTACGCGATGATCCGGCAATATTGACGTGTCGGCAAACACGCGGTGCGTAGTACTCTGTACGATCCACAAATTGGAGGTAACAACAAGTAAGACAAATACCAGTAAGGCTGTCAGCACAGCCCTTATCAACCATCGCATTACTTTAGGCATTGTGTGGCTAGTGTAGTCAAAGTTACTCAATTGTGCGCACAAACTCGCGTTCGATAAGTGCTGACCTGCGTACAATCTTGCGATACCAGTCTAGCCGGATTGCTTCTTTTTCAGCGGACGGCAAGCCAAATTGGATTTCGGAATTATTTAACCAGGATACCAAGGTGCTCAGGCAAATAGCGACACTCACTGAAATATTCAGGCTTTCGGTAAAGCCGGACATCGGAATAGTCACCTTTTGATCACAGTGTGCCAGCGCCTCTTTTGATACTCCGCGAAGCTCATTCCCGAATAACAGTGCGATGGGCGCATGCTGGATATCAACATCAAAAATTGAAATTGCATCCTGATCGGGGTCAGCTACCAATATTTGGTATCCCTCGGACTTTAATGCCTTGATGCAGGATTCTGTATTATTTCCACGGCGTGAATTGTGGCGTTTCAGATTCATCCACCTGTCAGCTCCTTTCAACACGCGACGATTGATGTTATACTTAGTAAGATTCTCCACAATATGTACCTCTTGAAGGCCCATGCACTCGCAGGTACGGATCACTGCACTCGCGTTCTGCGACTGGAAAATATCTTCGAGAATTATGGTGATGTATTTCGTCCGTTTGCTTAAGACACGTTCAACTCCTGCCTTCTTGTGCTCTGATACAAATTGGGACAGGTGTTTAAGTACAAGCTGTTCAGTGTGAGAAAGCATCTTAGCACGTAGAATGCTTTTGCTCAATGGCTCGGGGGTAGTACTTCGGCGTAGACTCGTTCATGACTAGAACGTTTCAGTTTCGTTTGCTCAACTCATCACGGATTTTGGCAGCGCGCTCATAATCTTCCTTGTCGATGGCGTCTTTGAGCAATTCATTCAGTTTTTCTAAAGAATAATTTTTGAAATCATCCTTGCGCGTTGTTTCCTTTTTCACCTTCGCTTTGGTCTCCGATTTTGGTTCTGGCTTGTCTTCTTCGACCTCATCAGTCAGCACAATTCCAGCCTCCGCCAAGATATTTTCATATGTGAAGATCGGAGAATCAAACCTCAAACCGATAGCAATAGCGTCTGAAGGCCGCGCATCCACTTCGCTCTTTTTCAGCCCGTCAGAGCAAACGATCTTCGCGAAGAACACGCCCTCTTTGAGGTCTGAAATAATAATTTCTTCCACCGTAAAGTGGAAATTATTCGCGAATGCCTTGAACAGATCATGGGTCATCGGTCTGTTCGGAATAATTTTTTCAATTTCTATTGCAATGGCCTGTGCTTCAAACATGCCGATTATAATCGGTAGTCTGCGATTGCCCTCTGTCTCTCCCAACACCAATGCAAATGATCCAGCCTGAGATTGACTGGATGAAAGTCCAAGTATTTCCAGCTTAATTTTCTTCACTATTTCGCTGCTTTGATCGCTTCTGTCAATTTAGGAATTATTTCAAATGCGTCTCCAACAATGCCGTAATCTGCAGCCTTAAAAAATGGAGCGTCAGGGTCTTTATTGATGACTACAATATATTTAGATGAGTTCACGCCGGCAAGATGCTGGATAGCGCCTGAAATACCAACGGCAATGTACAATTGAGGAGCGACCTTCACTCCTGTCTGTCCGACGTGTTCGTGATGAGGCCGCCAACCGAGATCTGAGACAGGTTTGCTGCACGCTGTTGCCGCATGGAGACTCTTTGCGAGATCCTCAAGCATCTTCCAGTTTTCAGGACCTTTCATACCGCGACCACCAGAAACCACTATGTTCGCTTCTGGAAGCAAAACCTCGCCTGTTGATTTTTCAGACGACGTAATTTTGCTTACAAAATCTTTGTCGTCGAGAGAAACATTATAAAGTGAGACGTCAACCGGGCTTCCATTTTCCGATATGCTTGCCGCATTCTTGCGAATTGCAATCACCTTCTTCGTGCTCTTAAGTTCAATGAAGGCAAACGCTTTACCTGTATAGATACTTTTTTTAACTACAAATCCTGATGTAGTATCGGGAATGCTAACTACGTTCGATGCGAGGCTTGCTCCAATTTTCGTCGCGACGCGTGCCGCGATTGGTGTACCCAATGATGAGTTTGCGAGAACAAGTATATCCGCGTTTTCGTCCTGCATTGCTTTTGCAAGTACAGAAGCGTATGCCTGAATGATGCCCAAATTTAATTTACTATCCGCTGCATGTAGCACCTTCGTGGCTCCATACTTGCCAAGATCAGCCAATTCATTTTTGTCGGCGTTGCCTAGTGCAATTACAGTGACTGGTCCACCCATGGCGTGAGCGTATGCTACTGCTTCGATGGACGTCTGCTTAATCTTCCCTTCCGCACTTTCAACAAATACTAGTACTGCCATACTTTCAAATTACACGCTTATGATATTTTCTAAAGAATACCCGCCTCGTTTTTTAAAAGGCTTACAAGGTCTTCTACTTTATCTGAAGGAATCATTTTCACCGGACCTTTCGGTGGAGGGAGTTCAAACTTCTGGAGAGACAAGCCGCTGTCCACGGCTTTCGGCTCAACTACTTTTAAAGGCTTCGTACGCGCCGACATTATTCCACGCATATTCGGTATCTTCCATTCTGCAATTGGCTCCTGACAACCTGCCACAAAAGGCAGGTCAATTTCTAAAAATTCCTTACCGCCTTCTATCTCTCTTGTAAGCGTTGCCTTATTGGCGGAAAGCTCAAGCTTCATGACGGGCGAAACGGATGGAATGCCCAACAGCTCTCCCACAATCGCATGAACGACACCACTATTAAAATCTATTGACTCTCGTCCCATGAGGATAAGGTCATAGCCTATTGATCTCGCATGCTCGGCAATTTGAGAAGCAACAAAAGAGGAATCGACAGGCTCGGCGTTTATACGAATTGCATCATCTGCGCCAATTGCCAAAGCTTTTCTAAGAGTCGGTTCTGTCTCAACTAATCCAACATTAAGCACTGTAACAGTAGCGCTGGAAGATTCTTTTAACTCTATCGCACGCGCTAACGCGTAGTCGTCGTAAGGCCCGACGATAAATTGCACGCCCGACGTATCAAACCTGGTGTTATTGGTTGTAAAGCTTATTTTAGAAGTGGTATCCGGAACGTGGGTAATGCAAACCAAAATCTTCATCTTCCTCTAAATCAGATAGTTCGACTCATTTTTTTAAAACCGCGGTCAAGATACAAAAATCCAATTTCCAATTGCCACAATAGAGATAAATTTACGGCTGGAAGCACGTTGCAAAATCCGTGAATCGTATTTTTTTAACCTTAAGATGACCCCTCGTATTGAACAACTCGAACAGTTCGTGAAGGATGAGCCTCATGACCCTTTCAATATTTATGCATTGGCGCTCGAATATCAAAAGTTTGACATACCCAAAGCGTTGGTGTTATTTGAACAGCTGGTGATTTCGCATCCCATTTATGTACCCACATATTATCACCTTGCAAAGCTCCAGGAGTTTACTGGCGATATAGCCAACGCATTGCAGACATTCAAATCAGGAATGATGGCCGCGCAGACGGTTGGCGATCATAAAGCAATGCGTGAGTTAAAAAGCGCGCTGGAGGAGCTGGAAGAATAATTTCAAAATGGAAGTTGGTATGCCACTCTAATTCAAGACCGCCCCATCATCCACCCAACATGCGATAATATCTATTTCCGATTGAGATAGCGTTCCCTCCCGAGGCATACTTCTATCCTGGGTTTTCGATTTTATATTTTCTGCGTGTGTTTTTGCATTTCCGAAGACACTTAAGTCAATTCTTGTTTTTCCATCGTGGCAGCCACTAAGTGTACACGATTTGGTTATGATTGGTCTTATATCGTCAGTCCAACTAACTCCAGTAAAACCTCTTGGGACAGTTAGATTCAAAAATATACTACAATCGTTATTGTCTTTAACTACAAAACCATAAGTCCCAACTGAAAGACCGGGGAAGCTGTTGTCCTCGGAAAAATCTCCTGTTCCTAATTTATATAAATATGGAGGGTTTACCTGAGTAACATTGATTTCGATTTGACCATTGCCGGATAAACAAGAGTTGTCGGCCGTAATATTGGCTGTGAACGAAAAATCCGATGCTTTGATAGAAACGTTGTCAACTGATTTAGCACATCCATTAGCGTCGGTAACAATGACTCTGTAAATGCCCGCGTGGAGGTTGTTGAATTGTCCATCCGCCTGTCCTGCGTTATCATTTAATGTAAACGTGTATGGTTGCTTACCTCCGCTGGCGGAAACATTCAGAGTACCATCAGCGATGCTGCAGCTGGTGGCTGAAGTAGCTAAGCCAAGACTTAAGATCGGTCCGGCTATTTCGCAATCAATCGGTTCCGGATCCTCGGAACAGGAAAAGCAGTTGATAATCAGGCCGAGCAAAAGAAGTTTGCGCATGTCGAGTTAAATGGGAACGGCTGAAACATGTTAATAGGAATAATTGACGTTTGGTAACTTTTAAAATGGTGTTTCGTCCTCTCCTTGCGTTAGCCGTGGCGGCTCCGCATCAGGATTGAAAGTATTCAGGCGACTCTCACGCGTTATCATGCCTGAGAATGGGTTATCGTACGACGAGGCTGGTGCATCGAAGTCAGCAAATTTGGTGTACTTACCGATGAACTTAAGTTTAACACTGCCAACGGATCCGTTTCGGTGTTTGGCGATAATCACTTCTCCCATACCTTGTGTAGGAAGTCCTTCCTCATCCACCGTAATCTTATAGTATTCCGGTCTGTACAGGAACATCACGATGTCTGCATCCTGTTCAATTGAACCTGACTCACGCAAGTCGGACAATTGAGGCCTTTTATCGCCTCCACGTGTCTCGACCCCGCGGCTCAGCTGTGATAGCGCGAGGACAGGGACATTCAGTTCTTTGGCAATGCCTTTTAAAGATCGCGAGATGGACGCAATTTCTTGCTCGCGGTTTCCACCCTGATCGCCCCGCATAAGTTGCAGGTAATCAACGACAATAACCTGGACGTTATGTTCTGCCTTTAACCTTCGGCACTTCGCTCGAAGCTCAAGAACAGATAGTGCAGGCGTGTCGTCAATAAATATTGGAGCAGATGATAATTTGTTTGTCTTGTGTACTAATTGTGTCCACTCATGGTCTGCCAGCGAACCCCGTTTGATCTTCTCGCCTTCCAACTCGGCTTCTGCAGAAATCATTCTGTTGACTAATTGGATCGAAGCCATCTCGAGTGAAAAAATCGCTACTGGTATTTTGAATTCAACCGCCGCGTTACGAAGGGCCGATACAACAAACGCGGTTTTACCCATACCTGGTCGCGCTGCGATAATAACAAGGTCGGATTTCTGCCAGCCCGATGTCATTCTGTCGAGCGCTGTAAACCCACTTGGTACGCCCGTCAACCCATCCTTATGTTCTTTCAATAACTGAAGTTCCTGAATAGCACGCGTCATGAGGTTGCGCATGTTGTCATAATTCTTGCGAAGATTCGAGTCCGATATCTGAAAGATTGATTGCTCGGTTTTATCAAGCAGCTCGAACACATCGGTAGTATCCTCGTACGCGTCGTGATGAATTTTGGAGGCAACCTGAATAAGCTCTCGTTTAATTGCCATTTCCATAATGACACGCGAGTGATACTCGATATTCGCGGCTGAGCTTACTTTAGATGTAAGTTCGGCGATGTAGTAGGCGCCCCCGACCAGCTCAAGTTTCGCCGTCTTACGAAGCTGATTTACAACGGTTCGCATGTCTACCGGATCAGAAGACTTGAACAACTCGACAATTGCCGTGTATATCTCCTTATGTTGCTCGGCGTAAAAATGTTCAGGCTTAAGAAACTCAACAACAGCGTTTAACGCATTCTTTTCAAGCATCAGCGCCCCGAGGACTGCCTCCTCAAGATCAAGCGCCTGAGGTGGCAACTTGCCAAGACTTTCCGAGATATCTCTCGGAATGAGTTTACTTGCTTTGTTGCTGAACCTCAGAGGCGTTGATCTGCCTTGCTCCATACAGTGTGGTTGTTGGTGTGCTGTTTTTTCGTAGGGCGACAAACGTACAATCAATACATTTCAGTCAATCCACAACTTATTAACAATTAGCCAACAATTTAATTGTGAACAAAATCCCATTAACATCGCATTCATTCATTGGCCAAAGGATTATTCAATCAACATCGTCAAACTGGTCAAACTTTTAATCCCCAAACATTTTCCTTTACTTTAACCGGAAATTTTTTTCATGGCTGACCAAAAACGGAAAATACATTTTATCGCCATTGGCGGCAGTGTCATGCATAACCTTGCAGTGTCCCTTAAGTTGGCTGGGCACGACGTTACTGGCTCTGATGATGAGATACATGACCCTTCACGTTCTACATTAAGTGCTCATGGTCTACTGCCTGAAGCTTACGGTTGGTTTCCGGAAAAGTTGAACGCATCGATTGATGCAGTCATTCTGGGGATGCACGCTCGCAAAGACAACCCGGAATTACAGAAGGCTCAAGCGTTGGGACTAAAAATATTCTCCTTTCCAGAGTACATCTATGAACAATCGCGCAATAAACAGCGGATTGTAATTGCAGGGAGCCATGGCAAGACGACGATTACAGCGATGGTAATACATGTATTAAACTACTTCACAAGAGATTTTGACTATGTGATTGGTGCCCGGGTGAAAGGTATTGAGCACACTGTAAAGCTATCCGATGCTCCGGTCATCATTATCGAAGGCGACGAATACTTATCTTCAGCACTTGATCCAACGCCAAAATTTGTACGATACCATCATCACATTGCTTTGATCACGGGTGTAGCGTGGGATCATATAAATGTGTTTGCCGACGAAGATGAATATCTGAACCAATTTGACCGGTTCGCTGATGAGACCCCCAAAGGCGGAACACTCATATACTGTGAACAGGACTCACTTTCGCTCATCATCGGAAAAAAAGACCGCACGGATGTGCAGGCGATATCGTATAGAAGTCATCCACACACCAACGACGGCAATGGACATTTTTTTCTTACGGATGGAAAGGAAAAGTATTCCATCAAGGTCTTCGGCTCGCATAATTTGCAGAATTTAAGTGGCGCGAAAGAGATCCTGAAAAAGATTGCTATCTCGCCAGAAATGTTTTTCGAAGCCATGCAAAGTTTCGAAGGCGCTTCAGGTCGCCTTGAAAAAGTAGCGGAGAATGATTCTTCCGTGGTCTATAAAGATTTTGCGCATAGTCCATCTAAGGTAAAAGCGACAGTGAAGGCTGTTAAAGAGATCTATCCCTCGCGCGAGCTGGTCGCCTGTCTGGAGCTTCATACCTATAGTAGCCTTACAAAAAAATATCTACCTCAATATAAAGACAGTCTTAAGTCGGCACAGATACAACTTGTACTACTCAATCCTGCAAAGGTGGCAGCCAAAGGTCAGGAGCCGATTTCTGAGTCGGACATTATTAAGGCCTTTAACACACCTTCGGTTAAAGTATTTGAAAACAGGGACATGCTCGAGCAATTCCTTAAAAACCAGTCCTGGTCCAATAAAAATCTTCTAATGATGAGCTCAGGGACATTCGAAGGCCTTGACATTACTTCGTTATCGAAGAAAATTCTATGAAACTAAACCTGCGTACACCCATTTGCTTCTTTGATCTGGAGGCAACTGGCTCCAATATCATCAAAGACCGCATTATTGAAATTGCTGTCATCAAAATGATGCCTAACGGGGAAACCGTACGCAAATCGAACCTTCTGAACCCGACCATACCAATTACACCCGAATCTTCTGCCATTCATGGCCTCACGGATGAAGATGTAAAAGATAAGCCAACATTTAAGGAGGTTGCCAAGGATTATGCGCGATTTTTTGAAGGGTGCGACCTGGGTGGCTTTAGCATCATTAAGTTCGACGTGCCCATGCTTGTTGAGGAATTTTTGCGTGTAGGCGTGGAGTTTGACTATTCACGAAAGAGGATCATCGATGCCCAACGCATCTTTCACCTAATGGAAAAAAGAACCCTTTCTGCAGCATATCAATTCTATCTCAATAAAGGGATGGAGAATAGCCACACTGCCGAAGCCGATACTGAAGCAAGTATGGAAGTTCTTATCGCGCAGGTTGAACGATACGAAAACCAAATTGTGACCGACAGCCTCCACCGCCAGGTCGGCGAAATAAAAAATGACATGGATGTTCTCAACAAGATCACATCAACAAATCTTGTTGACTTAAGTGGCCGGATGGTTCTAAATGAGAAGGGGGAAGAGATCTTCAATTTCGGTAAGCATAAAGGCAGAATTGTGACCGACATTTATAAGCAGGAACCATCCTACTATGACTGGATCATGAACGGTGAATTTTCCCTGGACACAAAACGAAAAGCCACGGAGATTAAGCTTCGTGGCTTTCGGAAATAAAATAAAAGGCGTTAATTTTTTGCCCTACTTGGCTTTATGGCCCTGAGCCTCAGGGATCCATTTCTTCAAGTCTGAAATTCTAGTTGAGTGAGACGGGTGCGTGGACATAAATTCTGGCGGTTCCTGTCCTCCGCCAACCTGGGTCATTCTTTCCCAGAATAACGGAGCCTGGTTTGGATCATAACCTGCCATTGTCATAAATATTAAGCCTATACGATCAGCTTCCGATTCATGTTCACGGCTGAATTTCAACATGCCAAGGTTGGTTCCAGCACCTACTGCTTGCATAAGCAACTCTTTCCCAGCCGACGGATTCTGGCCCACAACGGCACCGAGAGTACTGAGACCATATTGTGCCACCATCTGCTGGCTCATCCGCTCCCTTCCGTGATTTGCAATTGCGTGTGCAACCTCATGTCCCATTACAACTGCTACGCCGGCTTCATCTTTACAAATGGGCATTATCCCAGTATAAAAGGCAACCTTTCCGCCAGGCATGCACCATGCATTAACAGTCTTTGGATCCTCAATTAAATTAAATTCCCAGGCAAACCCAGCGAGGTCCTCCGACATCCCTTTGCTGGCCATGTACTTTTCTACAGCTTTCTGTATTTTTGCTCCTACTGACTTAATCATTTGTGCCTGCTGCTGATTGTTAGACAGCGGACCCTTTTGCAAAACTTCTTTGTATTGCTGATTAGCCATCGGTATGATCTCCGAATTGGAGACGAGATTTAACTGCTTTCGACCAGTGACCGCGACAGATGAGCAGGCGTACAATACTACAGCAAGAGCAAGAAAAACATATAACTTCTTCAGCATGACATTTTTTTGATCAAAAATACAAATCCCGGGCCGGATTGTTTCATAGCTTTGTCAAAGTCGCCATCATGCTTCAAACAGACAAAATAATTCTACGAACCTGACATGAGAATTTTTGCCATCGGAAGAAATTATGCGGAACACATCAAAGAGTTAAACAATGAAAAGCCCGGTGAGCCGGTTATCTTTACAAAACCAGATACCGCCCTTCTCAGAAACAATTCACCATTTTATTATCCCGACTTTTCAACCGACGTTCACTACGAAGTGGAACTCGTGCTACGAATATCAAAAGAGGGAAAAAATATTGAGGAAAAATTTGCCCATAAGTATTATGATGCAATTGGTGTCGGAATAGATTTTACAGCACGTGATCTCCAGCAAAAAGCGAAAGATAAAGGCCTGCCATGGGACATCTCGAAGGGGTTTAATGGGTCCGCACCGGTTTCTGACAAGTTTATTCCCGTGGCAGCATTCAAAGATCTTAAAAATATAAATTTCAAACTTGAAGTTGATGGAGAGATCAGGCAACAAGGCAACTCGAGCCTTATGCTATTTAGTTTCGATTATATAATTTTGTATTTATCACGATTTTTTACGCTTAGGACAGGTGATTTTATTTTTACGGGCACGCCAAAAGGTGTCGGCCCAGTCAAGGTTGGTAATGTGCTATCTGCTTATATTGAAGATGAAAAACTTCTGGAATTTGACGTCCGGTAAGGTCGTATTATTTGTTTTTACGATACTGTTACCGGGGGTGTCAATCGCGCAATTCAGTAAACCTGAAGAGAAATTCCCTGCCGACGAGCGTTACTTGTATCCAATATCGCCCGGTCAGCCCGGGTCCCTTGCAGGCACAATGGGCGAACTGCGAAGTACCCATTTTCACAGTGGTATTGATATCCGAACCAATAACATGATTGGGCTTCCTGTGCAAGCTTCCAAGAGCGGTTACATTTCGCGCATCTCGGTTACCGCGTCGGGCTACGGCAATGTAATTTATATAACTCATCCTGACGGAAACACAACATTGTATGCACACCTCGATAAACTCCTTGGCCACCATGGTGAGCACGTGCTGCGGGAACATTATAATCTTAAGTCCAGTGAAATAGATCTGTTCTTCACCGCAGACCAATTTCCTGTCAAGCAAGGAGAGATCATTGCACTGTCCGGCAACACGGGGTCATCCAGCGGGCCGCATCTACACTTCGATATACGGGATTCAAATAATTATGCTCTTGATCCTCTCAAGGTGGGAGGCTTCACTGAACTTGTTGACAGACTGCCACCAGCAGCAGAAAAGATCGCCCTTCGCACGCTGGATATCAATTCGAGAATCAACGACCGGTTCGGCCGGTTTGAATTTTATGCGCAACACGTCGGCAGTAATTATATTATTGCCCATCCGATTTTCGCACACGGAAATATTGGCGTTGAGCTCGTCGCGAAGGACAAGCTTGCACCACAGAGCCCTTTTTATGGCGGTGTGAATTATATCGAGATGAGTGTCGACAGTCAGGTCGTGTTCCGACAGGCTATAGAAAAAGTAAATGTAGCAGAGACACGCGCCATC
This sequence comes from Chryseolinea sp., assembly GCA_037720155.1. GTDB lineage: Bacteria > Bacteroidota > Bacteroidia > Cytophagales > Cyclobacteriaceae > Chryseolinea. The sequence continues at coordinate 330,477 of JBBJMI010000006.1, forward strand.
TACACGCTGATGGACTTCAAAACAATGCGAACAAGCGGCACACGTTTCTACAAACTCTACATTGGCGATGGAAATGACCTTAAGTTCTACGGCACTTCTCCCGGTTCTGGGAAAATAAAAATTAAAGAAGGAAAAGAGTCAGCGGTCGAGATCAGTATGAAAGATAGTGGCGGCAATTCAAGCAAGATGATGTTCAAGCTGAAGTCAAGTCCTCAGCTAAAAGAAGTAAAATCTTTAGAACCTTATACACTCGAAACCGGATATGAAATTGCCGAAAATACGATGACAATTATTACGCGTCCTTGTACGCCTTCAGAAAATAAGGCGACGATCTACGTGAGTGGTGCTGCTCAGGATGTCTTACCCGATTATTATAACTTAAACAGATCGGTCTATCTCATCGACCTTCGAAAAACTATCCCAGACTCCATTTCAGTGTGTGGAAAAACAGTAGTACCTAAGATAAGGATCACCATACCCAGCGGGACGGAATACAAGTATTATAGTGAGATGTTGGAGGTGCAGTTTCCGATGAACGCTATTTATGACACGTTGTATCTTCATACCGAGTACAAACGCGATTCCCGCGGCCATGAAATATTTACAATCGGGTCGAGAACGGTTCCACTCCACAAAAGTGTCAACGTTTCGCTCAAACCCCTGGGCAAATATTCGCGTAATCCCGACATGAGCGTTTATCGCGTGAGCGGGAAATCATATTCCTATGTTGGAGGTGAGTGGATCAATGAAAGGTTCAACTTTAGCACGCGTGAGTTTGGCGACTTTACTATCTTAAAAGATTCAATTGCTCCGAAAATAACGCCACTTGTGGTAACCGCCCAGACCGCGAGATTTAAAATAAAGGATGAGTTGTCGGGGATCGCGATGTTCGAGGGGACGCTCGACGGAAAATGGGTCTTGATGGCATACGATAGCAAATCCAATACGATTTGGTCGAGAAGTTTGGACAACACTGTACCAATGAAAGGAAACTTCGAACTTGTTGTCACGGATAGAGCCGGAAACAAGTCGCGATATTTAAGAAAAATTTTCTAAGTATGGGATTAAAAATTGGGGATAAAGCTCCAGATTTTACAATTAATGACCAGGACGGCAATGCCGTGAACCTTTCTTCAATAAAAGGCAAGAAGGTAATTTTGTATTTCTATCCGAAAGATATGACTCCGGGATGCACTGCGCAGGCGTGCAATCTGCGGGACAATTATAAGACACTTCTCGCGCAGGGTTATGAAGTGTTTGGAATTAGTACCGATACCGAAAAGCTCCATAAGAAATTTATTGCAAAAGAAAAGCTTCCGTTTCGCCTCCTTGCTGATCCGGAAAAAAAAGTCCACGATCTGTTTGATGCCTGGGTAGAGAAGTCAATGTATGGCCGAAAGTACATGGGAACTTCCAGAAAAACTTTTGTAATCGACGAAAGCGGAAAGATTGAAGACATCATTGAAAAGGTCGACACAAAAAATCACACATCGCAGATTTTTAAGACAGGTGCAGCGAAACTTTCAGCCTCAGGAAGCAAAGTAGGAAAGTAGGGTTAGTAGCTCGCACGATCTGACATAAATTCGATTTGGACCCGGGCACGTCTGGAGGTATATTCACGTCAAATATTCAATACAGATGAGTCAGACAACCGACATTGAATCTCTCAAGAAAATTGCTTCGCAGGTAAGACGAGACATCGTCCGCATGGTACACGGATGCCAATCGGGTCATCCCGGTGGTTCATTAGGTTGTACCGATTTCTTTGTTGCCCTCTATTTCAGGATCCTCAAGCACGATCCAAAATTCAACATGAAAGGTGTTGGCGAGGATTTGTTTTTTCTTTCGAACGGCCATATTTCCCCTGTTTGGTATTCTACGCTTGCCCGCGCAGGCTATTTTGATGTAAAGGAATTGAAGACGTTCCGGCAGTTAAATTCTAGGTTACAGGGGCACCCCGCCACCCATGAACATCTCCCAGGCATCCGTATTGCCTCGGGTTCATTAGGTCAGGGGTTATCGGTTGCCCTGGGCGCGGCGCAGGCAAAGAAACTAGATAAGGACAATCGCCTTGTTTTTGTTTTAATGGGTGATGGCGAGCTACAGGAGGGACAGGTTTGGGAAGCGGCGATGTATGCAGCACACAACAAAATGGACAACGTTATTGCAACCATCGATTATAACGGACAACAAATAGACGGCCCGGTGGATAAGATCCTCAACCTATTGGACCTTAAGGCTAAATGGGAATCCTTCGGCTGGCAGGTTAGGGAGAGTTATGGGAACGATATGGCACAGGTGGTAGAGGCGTTGGAAAATGCGAAAGGCCAGGCCGGGAAGGGCAAGCCCGTAATGAATTTGATGCGCACAGACATGGGGTATGGCGTTGACTACATGGTTGGCTCACATAAATGGCACGGCGTTGCTCCCAATGATGACGAACTTGCCAAGGCACTCGAACAATTGGAAGAAACTTCCGGCGATTATTGAAAGAGTTATGAGTCATGAGTCATGAGTCATGAGTCGGTGCTTTGTCGGTAACGTTCAGATACTTGCGAATTCGTAAGGCAATCGTTCAATGCCTTACAAATTGGCATCGAGCATGACTCATAGACTCTTGACTAATCTTATTGCAGCATGGAGAACCGAATGCGCAGATTTTTTCCTTCTGTGATCTTTTTTATCGCCATGTCAACTGCGCAACTCACATTTAGCCAGGCGAAGGTTCAGCAAAAAATTCCGGAGAACACAAGGATTCTTTTTTTACTTGATGCTTCAGGAAGCATGCTTGAGCAATGGGAGCGGCCGAATCAAACCCGCTGGAGTGTCGCGAAATCCATACTCACCAAACTCGTCGATTCGCTGAAACTAAACGGGAAGTTGCAGCTGGCCTTGAGAGTGTATGGCCACCGATCACCACAAGAAGTGAAAAACTGTAAAGACACCTGGCTTGAGGTTCCCTTTAAGAGTAAGAATCATTCATTGATTATCGACAAACTACAACAGATAAAGCCCAAAGGTGTTACACCAATAACGTACTCGCTGGAGCAAGCCGCAAATGATTTTCCCGCTGGCCCCGGATATCGAAACATTGTGATACTGATCACCGATGGAATTGAGTCTTGTGGCGGAGATCTCTGCGCAATGTCACGCGCTATGCAAAAGAAAGGAGTTTTCTTAAGACCCTATATAATTGGCCTCGGACTGAGATCTGAAAAAACATTAGAATGCGCCGGAAAGTATATCGACGCGGACACACCCGGAAAATTTTACGATGTTTTAAACGAGGCAATAGAATCCAGCTTTGCAAAGACAACAGTGAGTATAGAACTGCTCGATGGTGCAAACCGACCAACTGAGACGAACGTAAACATTACGTTTTTAAATTCGCAGACGGTAGAACCGATGTATGACTTTGTTCATTACCTCGATGGAAGCGGAAAGCCCGACACCGTCCAGATCGACCCGGTGGTGGATTACGATATCATTGTGAATACAGTACCATTTATTATGAAGCGGAATATTCCTATCGTTGTTGGCAAACATAACGTCATCAGTATCCCCGCCCCGCAAGGGAATTTGATTATACAACAGGAAGGGCGAAGAGACAACCGGCTGCAATCCATTGTGCGGATCAAAGGCCAGAAAGAAACAATAAATGTTCAGTCAAGTAATACTCCATTCCGATACCTCACCGGCGAATATGAAATCGAAACGCTGACGCTACCTCGCAAATTTTTCACAGAGGAGGTTACAGCCAACAAGCAAAAGACCATACTACTTCCTGCTCCCGGCGTTGTGAACTTCAATACGATTGCGACAGGCTACGGAAGCTTATATGAACTGCAGCCGAATGGATCGCAGACATGGGTGTGTAACCTGAATGACATTAAATCTCAGTTTGCCCTTACGTTGCAGCCCGGCCAATACAAAGTTGTTTTTCGAGTGAAGCAAACGACCGGAAGCAAGTATACAGGTTTCAAAAAATTTACTTTGAAACCAGGCGAAACCCTCGTGGTGAATATTTTTAACTAGGCAATCTCCATTGAAAGCATTAGCCAGGGCAGTATCGCTAAAAGGAGGGTAATTATGAACCAGATGACAAGCGTTCTATTTTTTTTTGAGGTGGACATAGACGTTGAGTTGCCTTTCCATCTACGGCGCCATGAACCAAAGGTTGGGCAAGCTGCGTCGCAAACAGCTTTTTTAACAACTCATTAACACTCGGAAGAATCTAAAACTTTTACGACTTTCGCAACGCATAAGCGCATTTACCATGACTAAATTCACATTTACAGAAAAGAAGGACACACGCTCTGGTTTTGGAGCGGGTTTACACGAGTTAGGACAGAAGAACTCTAACGTGGTTGCCTTGTGCGCCGATTTAACCGGCTCTTTAAAAATGGACGCCTTTAAGAAAGAGTTTCCAGACCGTTTTTATCAAATAGGCATCGCGGAAGCAAATATGATGGGCCTGGCGGCAGGAATGTCTATCAGTGGAAAAATTCCATTCACAGGAACCTTTGCAAATTTTTCAACGGGCCGCGTATACGATCAAATACGTCAGTCAATTGCCTATTCCGGCAAAAACGTTAAGATATGCGCATCTCATGCAGGCTTGACGCTTGGCGAGGACGGCGCGACCCATCAAATCCTGGAGGATATTGGGATGATGAAGATGTTACCCGGAATGACTGTGATCGTTCCCTGTGATTTTGCGCAGACGAAGGCCGCTACAATGGCGTTAGGAGATCACGAAGGACCCACATATTTAAGGTTTGGGAGGCCAAGTTGGCCAATATTTACCGCGGACAGGCCATTCGTTATTGGAAAGGCAGATAAAATGATCGAGGGCAAGGATGTAACGATTTTTGCCTGCGGACACCTTGTCTGGAGCGCGGTAGAGGCAGAAGCGTTGCTGGCAGAAAAAGGAATTAGCGTAGAGTTAATAAACATACACACCATTAAACCACTCGACGTTGAAGCAATTCTTTCATCCGTAGAGAAAACCAAATGCGTTGTAACCTGCGAGGAACATCAAATGAATGGTGGATTAGGTGACGCAGTAGCCCAGGTCCTTTCCAGATTTAACCCTACGCCAATGGAAATGGTCGCAGTTCAAGATTCCTTCGGCGAAAGTGGTACGCCGACTCAATTGTTGAAAAAATATGGTCTCGGTCCCGAGAATATTGTCGCCGCGGTGGAAAAGGTTTTGAAGCGGAAGAAATGAGTTATAAGTTATGAGTTATGAGTCGGTGCTTATAAGCTATTGTATCATTATTCGACATGGCTCGGACTCATAATTTATAATTTATAACTGGTGGCTCGCGCCACCTTAATTATTCTCGCGGCCCTTATGGAATCACCCCTCCCCTTGCATCTCAACGAGGCTAATGCTTACAAGCAAAATTATTTATGATGTTGTTAGACATTAGGAAGTTTCTGAATCAGTCAATCGCGATGCTATTTCTGCTGATTATTGTTACACAAGTATCTGCCCAAAACAAGGCCGCAACAATGACGCAATTTGATTATCAGAAAGCCTGGAGTGAAGTAACCCAGTTTCAGGATAAGGGCCTTCCAGAATCAGCGTTGAAAGCAGTGAACGGCATTTACGATCAGGCAAAAAAGGATGGCAATGCTGCGCAGTTGGTTAAGTCTGTGATCCATCGGCTGAAATTTACGGACTACAAGGAGGAGAATGGTTTCGCAGCCAATCTGCAGCATTTGAAGGTTGAGGTAGAAAGCTCAACCTTTCCGGCGAAACCATTGCTACATTCCATGCTTGGGGAGATGTACTGGCAGTACTACCAAAATAACCGATATCGGTTTCTCCAACGAACTAAAATTGAAGGGAACCAACAAGATGACATCGAAACATGGAGTCTTCACAAAATTGTCTCGGAGACGTTCACACAATACCGACTTTCACTTAGTGATGAAGAAAGAAGCAAGACTACCCCCATTGAATTATACGATGAGATAATCGTTAAAGGGAATAAGATGGGCAGAGTATACCGGCCAACATTGTTTGATTTTCTTGCACACCGGGCGCTCGAATTTTCCGGAAGCGACGAAGCCGCAATAACGAAGCCGGCATACGCATTTCAAATAGACGACGCGCACTATTTTGATTCCGCAGAAAAGTTTGAAGCGATACCTCTGACTACGCGTGATTCAGTTTCAATGAAGCACTTCGCGCTAAATCTTTTCCAGAATCTGATTCGGTTTCACATCAAGGACAAAGATCCGTCTGCACTGGTGGAAATTGATATGGAGCGACTGATATTTGTAAAAGAACATTACAAAAAGGGGGACGGCGAGGCACTGTACACTAGAGCTTTAGAAGCACTCGAAAAATCTGTTATCACTAATCCCATCTCTACGCGGGTTGCCTTTCTCAGAGCGCAACATTTTCAAAATACAGCAACACGATATATGCCTTTACAAGGAGAAGAGCACAAATGGGACCTTAAGCGCGCCGACAATATTTGCGATTCTGCAATGGCCAGATTTAAGGATTCCAGTGGTGCACTTCAATGTGAAAATCTTCAGCACGAAATAAAATCCCGGTCAATAATTTCCGTGATAGAAGAAAACAATCTCCCAGCGCTTCCTTTTAGAAGTCTCATCAGGTATCGTAATATTTCAAACCTGCATTATCGCATTATAAAAATTACGAGAGTGGAAGTACGAGCACAGCGCGCCATGTGGGAGCGCAATCACGACGTTGACCGGGAAGAAAAATTCCTCGAATATTTCGTGGCTAAGCCTGCAACGAAAAACGGAACATTTACACTGCCGGACGACCATGATTTTCAGGAACACAGTCTTGAAATCAAACTGGATGCAGTACCGGTCGGTGATTATATGATTCTTTACAGCAACCTGCCGGATTTCAAAACAACTAAAAACGGACTGGCGTATGCGTTCACCACGATCACCAATGTAAGCTACATCAACCGTAATACTACAGAAGGAGGGACCGATGTTTTTGTTCTTCATCGAAACAATGGGAAGCCGCTTGCCGGCGCAACGGCCGTTGTCAATGCCAGTATGTACAACCGAAAGACCAATGCATACGATCCTGTCAGACTTGGCACCTTCACCACCGACGCGCAGGGTTTCTTTCATATACCTTATTTGAAGAAGGAGAGCCAAAGAAATTTCTCATTTGATTTCGAGTACAAAGGCGATAAGAGCAGCTCCGAGCCAATAGACAAACACTACGGTGGGTCTATCGGACAGTATAAAATTGAGAAGCCACACAGCAGGGTACAAACGCATTTCTTTCTGGACCGATCCATTTACAGACCCGGTCAGCCGATCCATTTCAAAGGTCTGGTAGTGCGTACCGATGGAAAAACGTCAGAGATCATTTCCGGCCATCAAACAAAATTGACATTGTACGATGTCAATAGTCAGGCTAAGGAAGAGTTGAACGTTACATCCAACGAATATGGAACTTACAGCGGTACGTTCACAGCCCCATCGTCCGGCCTCACAGGAGAAATGACCATGACTGACAGCCAAAATTCCGGCTCGGCTTCTTTCTCAGTAGAAGAGTATAAGCGGCCTAAGTTTGAAGTGACCTTTGATAGCCTTAAGGGCTCCTACAAGGTTAATGACACCGTGAAAGTTGTTGGTTCTGCAATTGCCTATTCAGGCGCGTTCATCGATGGCGCCACCGTGACTTATCGCGTTGTTCGCGTTGCAGACTTTCCTCTCTGGTGGTGGTATCGGTGGGGTTACTACCCTACTTCTCCCGAAATGGCAATAACCCAAGGGGAAACAAAGACGGACACCAAAGGAAGTTTTGATATTGACTTCGCGGCTATCCCTGATCTCACAACGCCACAAGGATCAGATCCTACATTCAGATACACCGTTTATGCGGATGTAACGGATGTTAATGGCGAGACGCACTCCAGGTCTACAACAGTTTCAATAGGCTACAAGTCATTGCTATTGGATATTCACGTTGGCGATATCAATCTCGAGGAAACACCATCAAACGGGAAAGAAGTACCGATACTCACGACAAATCTCGGAGGGCAGTTTGAACCAGCTCAGGGAAAGATTTCTATTTCGTTGTTAAAAAGTCCATCAAAGGCTTTTCGCATAAGACTTTGGGCTCAGCCAGATCGCACCATGTATACCCGCGAACAATATTATGAATACTTTCCATCGGATCTTTTTGACGATGAGTTGAATGTATTCAAGTGGGAACGTAAGCAAGTGGTCTTTACATCTCAATTCAATACATCAACACAGAGGAGTTTTAATCTCCAGAATCTTAAAAGCTGGCAACCCGGCGAATATGTTATTGAAGCCACAGCGCTGGACAAGAACGGAGCAGAGGTAAAATCCCTAGCGTATTTCACTATCTACTCGCCCAAAGCGCGCAAGATTCCCGCCGCCGCAGTTAATTATTTCCAGCCTATTCGACTGACGGTCGAACCAGGTGAAAAAGCGACCTTTTCGGCCGGCACAACCGAGCAGGATGTCATCGTGCTTTATGAGCTAGAGCAAAACGGATCCGTAATATTTAAACAATGGGTCAAGCTGAATGATGAGCAGCGCTATTTTGAAATACCTGTCCGTGAAGAGTATCGCGGAAATGTTGCGATACACTGGACTTTTATAAAAAACAACCGGCTTTACAACGGTGACCATAGCATCGTTGTGCCATTCACAAACAAAGATCTTAACGTTTCCTTTCAGACCTTCCGCGATAAGCTTCAACCTGGCCAAAAGGAACAATGGAAAATTCTGGTAAAAGGTAAGTCTGCTGATATGGTAGCGGCTGAAACGGTTGCCACTTTATATGATCAATCCCTTGATTCCTTCCGGGAGCATGGCTGGTATAACCAATTGTTCGCGCCACAATCCACATTTCTCGGTTGGCAAAGCGCAAATGGATTTAATACTCGGGATCTCACCACATACACCCGCAGCTGGAATACTACTGTATCGGGGATAGCGCAGATTGCTTCCTTTGACGAATTAAATTGGTTCGATTACGATTTTTACCAATACCATAATTTAAGCGGGCGTGTGTATGGGTTTTCGGTAGGAGGTAAACGACAATCGAAAGAAGAGTTGCGCGAAATGAAAATGTCAGCACCTCCCCCACCTCTCGCTGAATCGTTGGATTTAGCCGCTAACCAGGTGGCACCCGAGCCAAAACCGGAAAAGTTGAAGGAAGTAATGGAGGATCTGTCACAAGTGCCGGTCCGTGCCAACTTCGACGAAACAGCTTTCTTCTATCCCCATCTAAATACTAATGAGCAGGGTGAGATCATCATAAATTTCGCCGTGCCCGAAGCGTTGACACGCTGGAAAATGTTAGGGTTCACGCACACTAAAGATCTGCAGCACGCATTTTCCTTTAACCAACTGGTTACTCAAAAGGAACTGATGGTTGTCCCCAATCAGCCAAGATTTTTCCGTGAGAATGATAAAATGACCTTTGCTGTGAAGATCACCAGCCTGGTGGAAAAAGACCTTGAGGGTGAAGCCCAATTGGAATTCTTTGATGCAATGACATCGAAGCCTGTCAAGATCATTGCGGTTGAGAAAATCAAACAGAAATTTCAAATTAAAGCGAAGCACAGCACGAGCCTGGAGTGGATGCTTGAGATACCAGAAAATGTTCAGGCGCTTACCTATCGTGTTGTTGCAAAGTCAGGAAATTTCTCCGACGGAGAAGAGATGACTATTCCGGTACTTACGAATCGAATGCTAGTCACCGAAACACTACCCTTGCCTGTTCGCGGAAAGCAAAGCAAAGACTTCCGATTCGAAAAACTTATTACCAATAAATCAAGCACACTAAAACATCAGCGTTTTACGCTTGAATTCACGTCCAATCCTGCGTGGCTGGCGGTGCAGGCACTCCCCTATCTTATGGAGTATCCTTACGATTGCGTGGAGCAGACGTTCAGTAAATTTTACGCGAACAGCATCGCCTCGCACATCGCCAATTCCAATCCCAAAATTAAACAAGTATTTGATACATGGAGAAACATTCAGACCGATGCGTTGATCAGCAATCTTGAAAAGAATCAGGAGCTGAAAACGGCATTGTTGGAAGAAACGCCTTGGGTGCTGCAGGCGAATAATGAGTCGGCACGCAAGCGCAACGTTGGTCTGCTATTCGATCTTAACAAGATGGCGAACGAGAAAGAAAAAGCATTGGATAAAGTGATAAAGGCGCAAAATTCTTCCGGGGGTTTCTCATGGTTTCCAGGGTTGCCGGAAGACAGATTCATGACCCAACACATTGTGAGCTCGATGGGACATCTCGACGTTATGGGCATTGCATCCGTGCGAAATGAAAATAAAACATGGCAAATGATTTCGTCGGCCATTGATTATCTCGACGACGAAATGAATGACGACTATAAGCGGCTCAAGGCTTCAGCGAACAGGAAGGAAATAAAGCTGGATGAAAAAAATATTTCGTATCTGGAGTTTCATTATTTGTACGCACGCAGCTATTTTAAAGACAAAGAAGTTTCTAAGGATCACCAGGAGGCGTTCAAATATTTTTTAGGCCAGGCAAAAAAATACTGGCTTGGCAGCAACTTGTATGTCGAAGGGCTTACATGCCTGGCGCTACATCGATTTGGTGAAGTCGAAAGTACAACAGCGATGGTCAGTTCGTTTAAAGAGCGTGCACTTCACAACGAAGAGATGGGAATGTTCTGGAAAAATGAGCCTGGATACTATTGGTACCAGGCGCCAGTTGAGACGCAAGCGCTCATGATAGAGGTCTTTGATGAAGTTGCAAACGACAAGCAAGCTGTCGAAGACATGAAGGTTTGGTTGTTAAAGCAGAAACAGACACAAGATTGGCGGACCACCAAAGCCACAACGGAGGCGTGCTACGCACTGCTGCGCCGCGGTACCGATATCCTGGCGGGCAGTACGCTGGCGAAAATTACCATCGGCAAACAGACGATCGATCCTGAGAAGCTCAGCGATAGCCGCGTCGAGGCAGGCACAGGTTATTTCAAAACGGCATGGCAGGCAACTGAGATAACAGATTCAATGGGAAAAATACATGTCGAAAATACTGCCGAGGGCATCGCGTGGGGTGCCGCATATTGGCAATACTTTGAGCAGCTTGATAAGATTACATCTGCGGAAACGCCCTTGAAAATAAAAAAGGAGCTGTTTAAACAATCGAGCACACCTACTGGCTTGGTTATCACGCCGATTTCCAATGAAGCGAAATTAAAAGTCGGAGATCTCGTAAAGGTGAGGATAGAGCTTCGCTCCGACCGGGATATGGAATACGTTCATCTCAAGGATATGCGCGCTGCGGGGCTCGAGCCTACATCAACGATTTCAACTTTTCGTTTTCAGGACGGCCTATACTATTATGAAAGCCCGCGTGATATGGCAACTAATTTCTTTATTGCCTACCTTCCAAAGGGCACATACATTTTTGAGTATAGCTTGCGCGTCTCGCAAAAAGGAGATTTTTCAAACGGTGTCACTACGGCTCAGTGTATGTATGCGCCGGAGTTTACAAGTCATTCACAAGGAATTCGACTTAGTGTTGACTGATGCAAAGTAAGAAACATCGATGTTTGTGAAAATAAATCCCCAGGACTGTCTCTATTTTTCCGCAGCTAATTTTTCGCATAGCCGTCTGTATATTTACGTACCGCTTTAAGTTTTGGTAAGGTTTTTATCGGGATGATCATATTCATCTCTATGAAAAACAAAAAGGTATTAATAATCGACGATGAAGAGGACTTAGGTCTGTTGTTACAACGTTTCTTCCATCCTCGTCAAATTGATGTCTTCGTTGCGCATAACATTGCTGATGGAATGAAGCTCCTCGAGGAACAACATCCCGATTACCTATTTCTCGACAACAATCTTCCGGATGGGTTGGGTTGGGGGAAAACTGAGTATATTCTTGTCAATTATCCAAAAACGCAGCTAAACCTTATCAGTGCGCTGGGTGTGCCCAAGACATCAACATCCTCCTTTAGGATTCTCGAGAAACCATTACTTTTAGAAGAGCTCACCAAGATGTTTGGATGATTTGCTCTTTACGGGGTCATTAAGAACGATTTTTTTTCTAATCTGCAGGGCCAAATATGGCTCCTGTCACGAAGCCGTATAAATAATCATAAAACGGATAGTTAAATGCGCGGAAAGGTAAATGCGATAGATGAAATTCTCTCTCCCCTTTTGAATCATTTTCAAAAAGAAAGCCTCGCCAGACAGGAGGCAAACGAGAAGCCTCCACTCCGATCTGAACTTTTCAGTACGGAGCAAATGGAACAGCACGCCCAGCAACTGGCTGCCAACCATCAGCTCAGCAAAACAGATGCTCCGGAATTGCTTCTTAAACGATTAGCAGAAAATGAAGAAATTCTATTCGACGTCACGAATATGCTGCATGATGCAGTGCGCGAAAAGAAGGCGATCACGCCGGCCGGAGAATGGTTGTTAGACAATTTTTATCTCATTGAAGAACAAATAGCCATTGGGAAACGGTATTTACCAAAAGGATATAGTAAAGGACTTCCCCGCCTTAGCAGCGGATCTGCTGCCGGTTTCCCACGCGTTTATGATATTGCTATCCAGATTATTTCTCATAGCGATGGTCGAGTTGACTTACATACGCTCAACAGCTTTATCAACTCTTATCAAAAGGTAAACTTTCTAACAATCGGCGAGCTTTGGGCTATTCCCATCATGTTGAGATTGGCACTGCTCGAAAATCTCAGCCGGGTTGCTGCCCGTATCGCCATTGATAGCAAGGATGCAGATCTCGCCACGGAATGGAGTGACAGGGTTATCAAAACGGCAGAGGAAAATCCAAAGGATCTTGTTCTTGTAATTGCAGACATGGCCCGATCCAACCCACCGATGGTAAGCGCCTTTGTTGCTGAATTCTCGCGGAAACTGCAATGGAAAGGTTTAGACTTGAATTTGCCGCTGACATGGGTTGAACAACACCTTGCCGAATCATCAAGTAGCATCAACCTCATGGTGCTCATAGAAAATCAGAAGCAGGCGGCTGATCAGCTCTCAATGAGCAACAGCATCAACAGCCTTCGATTCCTGGCCAAGATGGACTGGCGCGAGTTCGTGGAGACCATTAGTGTCGTCGAGCAATTGCTACGCGCAGACATCGATGGCATCTATGGTCAGATGGATTTTTACACACGGGATCATTATAGGCATGCAATTGAAAAAGTAGCGAAGTGCAGCAAGAGCTCTGAGCATGAGGTGGCCAGCATTGCAATTGCGCAGGCTCTGAAGGCCGCGGAAAAAGATCCCTCGGATAAAAGAAGGTCTCATGTAGGATATTACCTCGTTGGGCCAGGCTCCTCCATTACCGAAAAGCTGGCAAATGTAAAATACACGGGAGCTCAGCGACTTCAAAAGTTCTTTTATAAAAATATCAGGTCTTTCTATGGTCTGCTGGCGTTTGTGTTGACTGTCATAATTGGCATCGGACTGGTTGTGGAAGTCAGGCCAGATGTCGAGTCACCAAAATTACTGATCATTATTGGCGTGCTCTCGCTATTTGCCGCAAGTCATTTCGCGATTGCGCTCGCAAACTGGTGGGCTACACTCTCAGTGGGCCCCAAGCCCCTGCCTAAACTTGACTTTTCGACCGGCATTCCTTCGACGTACAGAACCCTGGTCACCGTTCCGTCGATCATCGCGAACAAAGTGCAGGCGCAGCAGTTGGTCGATGAGCTTGAAGTACGCTTTCTGGCGAACAGAGATCCGAACATTTTCTTTTCACTCCTCACTGATTTCGGCGATGCGATATCCGAAACGCTGCCGCAGGATGACGACGTAGTGCAAGTCGCACAACAGGGCATTTCGGCCCTTAACAAAAGATATGGCCGACTTGCTCAGGATAGGTTTTTTCTATTGCATCGTCCGCGAAGATGGAATGCGCAGGAGAAAAAGTGGATGGGTTATGAGAGAAAGCGCGGCAAGCTAACGGAATTGAACCACGTGCTTCGAGGTACCGGAACGGACCGCTTCAGCCTTATCAGTGGAGATCAGGCGATTTTCACGACGATAAAATACGTCATCACCCTGGATACCGACACCCAGATTCCGCGAGATGCCGCCCACCGTCTTATCGGATTAATGGCGCACCCCCTCAATCAACCTTACTACAATCCCGATAAAAAACGCGTAACAGATGGATATGGAATTATACAGCCTCGAATAGCAATCAGTCTCCATGGCGCGAAATTTACCAGGTATACTCGAATGCATGAAAATGATTCAGGTATCGATCCGTATACACGTATTACCTCTGATGTCTATCAGGATGTGTTTGAGGAAGGATCATTTATAGGCAAAGGGATTTACGACGTTGACGCTTTTGAACAGTCTTTACACGACCGCTTCCCTGAAAATCGTATACTCAGCCATGATTTGCTGGAAGGATCCTACGCCAGATGCGGCTACGCCAGTGATGTGCAACTTTATGAAGAATACCCTTCAAAGTATAGCATGGATGTCTCTAGGCGGCATCGTTGGATCAGGGGTGACTGGCAGATCGGTAACTGGTTTCTACCTTTGGTTCCTGAAGGTGACAAACGTCTCCACAAGAATCCAATCTCTGGCCTATCTAAATGGAAAATCTTTGACAATCTACGTCGAAGCCTCGTACCTGTCGCATTGTTCCTTCTTATTACGATTGCGTGGATCTTTCTCTCCGACGTGTGGTTTTGGACGATGTGCCTTACCGCAATCATTGTCCTGCAACCCATGCTTATGTCCGCATGGCACGCGTTCAGCAAGCCTCCGGAAATCGCGGGTGCACAGCACATCAGCAACGCGCTGACGTCTGCATATAAAAATATTCAGCAGGCCTTTTTTACATTAGTCTGCCTACCCTACGAAGCCTTTTATAGCACCGATGCAATCTTAAGAACACTGTGGCGGATGTATATATCACGGAAAAAATTACTGCAGTGGAACCCATCAGGGCTTATAAAAAGCGGTGACGAAAGCCTCGTTGCCACCTATGGCAAAATGTGGTTTCCCCCTGTAGCATCGCTAGGAATAGCAATTTACCTTTTAAACTACAGGCCAGAAAATTTATTGCTGGCCATTCCTGTTCTAACGGTATGGCTATTCTCGCCGGTCTGGATATGGTGGATGAGTAAGCCTCTTCCTTCATCCAAATCACAGATCGACGCAACACAAAGAATTTATCTGAGAGAACTTGCACGGAAAACCTGGGCGTTCTTTGAAGACCTTGTCGGCGTTGAGGACAACTGGCTGCCACCAGATAATCTACAGCAATACCCCATCCCGGTAGTAGCCCATCGCACATCTCCGACGAATATCGGTCTTTCCCTGTTAGCGAACCTGACGGCTGTCGATTTCGGTTTTAGCACCGTTTCGACGCTCATCCACCGGACTTCGAAGACCTTTGAGACAATGGAAAAGCTCGACAGGTTTCAAGGCCACTTTTACAATTGGTACGATACACAGACTTTAAAAACACTCAATCCTAAATACATCTCTACTGTCGACAGCGGAAACCTTGCTGGTCATTTGCTGACGCTGCGACAGGGACTTCTCGGAATGTTGCAGGCGCCAGTGATTCCGGAAAATTATGTCCCTGGCCTTTACGATACGTTAAAAATTGCAAAAGCTCAAAGCAAAACGACAGACCCCGGATTGGCGAAATTTATAAAGGATTTCGAAGAGCGGAGATTGTTATACCCCTATCGCCTGAAGGATTTGAAAGATTTTCTTGAAGCGATACGCCAGGATTTCAGTACGTTTTTGCATACGTCGGGAACCGATCACAAGGACATTGCGACCTGGACTAAAGCTTTTGAAAGACAGATCAGTCAGGCACAGGACGAAATCAGGAAGTTTGCACCATGGCTGGCGCTGCCGACGGCTCCTGAAAAATTCAAGGACTTCGCAATAACTCACAACATCCCGACACTTGCGCAGCTGACCTCGATTGACAAGACGCATAGCCCGGCCGTAGAAACCTACCTGGCTTCCGGTGACTTAACAGCCAGTGAACAAGAATGGCTGCATGACCTTATGTCAAAGCTGCAGCAAGCCAGCATGCGCGCACGTGAGCGGCTGGCGCTCCTCCAATCACTCGCTGATGAATGCACCGAATTTGCGGACATGGAATATAGCTTCCTATACGACAAATCACAACATCTGCTGGCGATAGGCTTCAACGTGGATTCACACGTGCGCGACGCGAGCTTTTATGATCTGTTGGCCTCCGAGGCAAGGCTCAGCGCATTCGTGGCCATCGCGCAGGGCAAGCTACCTCAGGAAAGTTGGTTCGCGCTGGGGCGCAGGCTTACCACCGCAGACAATACGCCTGTCCTCTTATCATGGAGCGGTTCTATGTTTGAGTACCTGATGCCGCTCCTGGTAATGCCAACCTACGAGAATACGTTATTGGACGAGACGTATAAGGGTACCGTTAAAAAACAAATTGAATATGGGCGCCAGCAAAATGTGCCGTGGGGAATATCGGAGTCCTGCTACAACATTGTTGACTCCAGTCTTACGTATCAATACAGGGCATTTGGTGTGCCTGGTCTGGGGTTCAAACGTGGTCTGGGCCTCGACCTGGTAATTGCTCCATACGCAACGGTATTGGGGCTGATGGTTGACCCAAAAGCATCCAGTGAAAACCTCGAGCGGCTAAGAGATGCAGGGTACGAAGGAAAATATGGCTTCTATGAATCCATAGACTTTACACCAGCCCGCTTGCCGCGCGGCCAATCGCCCGTTGTCATTCAAACATTCATGGCCCACCATCAGGGTATGAGTTTGCTTTCAATCGCCTATTTGTTGCTGGATAAGCCGATGCAAAAAAGATTTGAGGCAGATGTTCAATTTCAGACTGCCCTTTTACTGTTGCAGGAACAAATTCCAAAAACTACAGGATTCTATTCCGCTTCAACTGAAATGGAAGACATCACTCCGGTCTCTTCACATTCACAGATGAGGGTAATACATACCCCCGATACCCCGACGCCCGAAGTTCAACTGTTATCAAATGGAAGATATCATGTCATGATCACGAACGCTGGCGGTGGGTACAGTCGTTGGAAGGAACTGGCAGTTACACGTTGGCGCGAAGACAGTACATGCGATTACTGGGGAGCATTTTGTTATATACGCGACCTGGAGACGAAGGTATTCTGGTCGAATACCCATCAGCCAACACTGACGGAATCAGAAAATTACACTGCGGTATTTTCACAAGGCCGTGCTGAATTCAGAAGAAAAGATCAGGAGATTGAAACGTATACGGAGATTATCGTCTCCCCAGAAGATGACGTTGAGATTCGTCGCATACACCTTACAAACCGTTCGCGTACCAAACGTCATATCGAACTGACGAGCTACGGTGAGGCAGTGCTGGCACCGCACATGGCCGACGCATTGCATCCGGCATTTAGTAATCTTTTTGTGCAGACAGAGATCAATGCAAATCAGCATGCAGTCCTGTGCACACGCCGTGCACGCTCGAAGGACGAGAGGCCGCCTTGGATGTTTCACCTAATGAAGGTTTCCAGCAATAACGAGCAGGCCGTTACATTCGAAACCGACCGGTACAAATTTATTGGCCGTGGCCGATCCCTTGCCGACCCTGTAGTCATGACCATGCAGGAACCTTTGTCGGGCGCCCAGGGATCTGTTCTGGACCCGATCGTGTCCGTTCAATACAGATTAATAATTGATGCGCGTGAAACCGTCATCGTAGACATCATTACGGGTATGTCGGGAAATCGTGAAGAAACCCAATACCTGGTTGATAAGTACCAGGACCGACATTTGCGTGACCGAGCATTCGAACTTTCGTGGACGCATAGCCAGGTCGTGCTCCGGCAGATCAATTCAACTGAGGAGGATGCAGAGCTTTATGCACGCCTCGCTAGCGCGGTGCTATATACCAACCCGTCGCTTCGTGCCAATCCATCAATACTTATCAAAAATCAACGCGGACAATCTGCGCTTTGGGGGCATTCGATCTCAGGCGATCTTCCCATTGTCCTGCTGGAGGTTTCAGACAGCGGCAACATTTCTCTTGTGAAACAGCTGATTCAGGCCCAGGCATATTGGCATCTAAAGGGTCTTGCTGTGGATCTCGTTATCCTTAACCAGGATCCAAGTGGTTATCGCCAGTTATTACAGGACCAGATCCAGGGCTTAATCGCGGCGGGCATCGGCATCAACTCCGCTGACAAACAAGGAAGAATTTTTGTCCGACCCGTAGAACAGGTTTCAGCCGAAGATCTCATTCTGCTAAAGGCGGTAGCAAAGGTTATCATATCTGATAGTCGGGGAACGCTGGCGGATCAGATTAACAGGCGGATCGCCACCAAAGCTGGTATCCCCAATCTAGTACCTTCTCAGAACTATGCGCCGTTAAAGGAAAAAACAATCGCTCCCCCCGCCTTGCAGTTTTACAACGGGGTGGGTGGATTTTCGCAGGATGGCAAGGAATATGTTATTCACAACGAGGGCTCAAAGCGCACGCCTTTACCGTGGATAAATGTGATTGCCAATCCGTCGTTCGGCACAATTGTTACCGAAAGCGGTCCGTCTTACACCTGGTCAGAAAACGCACATAGTTTCAGACTTACACCATGGAACAATGATCCGATAACTGATAGGAATGGTGAGGCCTACTATGTACGTGACGAGGAGAGTGGAGCATTTTGGTCGCCCATGCCTCTGCCGACCCGGAGTAATTCTTTGTATACAACCCGCCATGGGTTTGGGTACACCGTATTCGAGCATGTGCGGGATGGCATCCACACACAGGCAACAATTTTTGTAGACCTTCACTCGCCGATCAAATTCGTAGTCGTTAAAATCCGTAACTCCTCTGCCAGGACACGAAAGCTGTCGGTGACGGGGTACGCTGAATGGGTGTTGGCAGACCTGCGGACACGGTCATCGCAGCATATCGTTACTGAGCTGGATACATCGACCGGGGCACTCATTGCAAAAAATGCGTACAACACGGAATTCGCAAATCGCGTAGCTTTCTTTGATGTCGATGATCCCCAATATGATTTCACGTCCGACCGAACGGAATTCATCGGGCGGAATGGAAACCTTCAGGCGCCCGATGCGATGTTGAAAACAAAGTTATCCGGAAAATCCGGTGCTGGTTTTGACCCTTGCACGGCTATGCGTGTACCCATAGAGTTAGAGGCTGACGCATCCCGCGAAATTATCTTTCGAATGGGAGCAGGAAAAGATCGGTTTGAGACAATTGATATCATCAAGAAATTCCGGGGAAGCAAAGCCGCCGCCACAGTACTTCACAATGTCAAACAATATTGGGATCATACGCTAGGGTCTATACAAATAGAAACGCCTGATGCATCTCTTAATACGCTGTCGAACGGGTGGCTGCAGTATCAGGTAATGGCTTGCCGGCTGTGGGGCCGCAGCGGCTACTATCAGTCTGGCGGTGCGTTTGGTTTCCGCGATCAGCTTCAAGACGTGCTTGCGCTGATGCATTCGGAGCCTGCGATTACCAGGGCACAGATTTTACTCGCAGCTTCCCGTCAGTTTCAAGAAGGCGATGTTCAACATTGGTGGCACCCCCCGGCAGGGCGAGGTGTTCGGACATTGTGCTCCGACGACTATGTCTGGCTCCCGTTCGTTACGAGCCAATACATCATAACGACCGGCGATACGAAGATCTTACAAGAGATTGTTCCCTTTCTTGAAGGTCGGCAGCTTAATAACATGGAGGAGTCCTATTACGACCTTCCAGTGATCTCTGAAAAAAGAGCGACGCTCTATGACCATTGTAAAAGGGCGATACAACACGGCCTTCGTTTCGGTAAGAATGGTTTGCCGTTTATCGGATCTGGCGATTGGAATGACGGGATGAACATGGTGGGTATACACGGTCAGGGTGAAAGTGTGTGGCTTGCCTTTTTCCTTTACGATGTGCTGAAAAAATTTGCACCAATTGCTGAACGCGCGGACGATAAAGTATTTTCGCAGCATTGCGAAGCCAGTGCCGCATTGTTAAAGGAAAACATCAACACAAATGCCTGGGATGGAGATTGGTACCGCAGGGCCTACTTCGACGATGGTACGCCTTTAGGTTCAGCTGCTAACGAAGAATGTAAAATCGATTCGATATCGCAAAGCTGGTCCGTTATTTCAGGCGCTGGGCTGCCGGAGCGTACTAAATCCGCGATGTTGTCAGTCGATAAGTTTCTGATCAACCGCGATAAAGGTTTATTACAACTGCTCGAGCCTCCATTCAACAATGCAGCAATGGACCCGGGCTATATTAAGGGTTACGTGCCGGGCGTGAGGGAAAATGGTGGGCAATACACCCACGCAGCCGTTTGGATGGTGATGGCATTTGCTAAACTTGGAGACCGGTTTCACACTTGGGAGTTGTTGAACATGATCAACCCCATTAACCATGGGAAAACGGCGGCCGACGTTGCAACGTACAAGGTAGAACCTTATGTAATGGCCGCGGATGTCTACGGCGTTCATCCCCACACCGGACGTGGTGGGTGGACATGGTACACTGGTTCCGCAGGATGGATGTATCAGTTGATCTTATCGTCGTTCCTGGGCATTCGACGCGAGGGAAGTAAACTATGGTTTGAACCTTGCGTACCGGCCGACTGGGAAACATTTTCCGTGAAATATCGGCATCAAAGCTCATGGTACAACATCAGACTTACTCAGATTGCTGAAGCAACGGAGAATTTGAAGATAATTGTCGATGATGTAACACAGTCGCAGCCGTTTATCCTGTTGGAAGATGACGAAAAAACTCGCGAGGTTACCATTCTTTGGAAAATGAAGGACGCGCCAAAGGAATTAGCTATCCAGACAAAAGAAACGAGCGTCTAACCGATGGGTTAGCGCTTGTTTATCTTATGAAGCCATCGGTTTGCTTCTTTCTCCAGTTCTATTTTACCGTCTTTCATTCGCTGCTGGAGAGTTTCGTTTACAAGGCCTTTTGAGGTTAGATGATAGGCGCCGCAGTCCTCACATTTGTACACGGATACGGGGCCATTGCCCTTGGAATATTCGAAGCGGACGCGGGCGTCGACTAACGCATCAACGGCCTGGTCATGGGTCAGAAAACTCTTTTTGTGCGTGGCACATTTGGTTGTCATGCTCTCGAATTTTGTGAGACCCTCGTCCGGTCATTTTACATTTTAGGCTGTCAAATTTGATATCTCCCGCTAAATTGCGACAAAAATTATCACATCATGAAAATTGCAGAGATCCATACAAACAAAGGAATACTAAAGATCAAGTTTTTTGAAGAAGATGCACCAAACACGGTGAAGAACTTTACGGATCTCGCTGAAAAGGGGTTTTACAATGGCCTGATATTCCATCGCGTCATTCCCAATTTTATGATCCAGGGTGGTTGTCCAGAGGGCACCGGCCGTGGTGGCCCAGGTTATCACATAGACTGCGAGCTTACGGGTAAGAATCAACATCATGACAGAGGTGTTTTATCGATGGCACACGCCGGCCGCAATACAGGCGGGTCCCAGTTCTTCATCTGCCATACGCGCAGCACCACTGCACATCTTGACAGAAACCACACCGTCTTCGGTAAAGTTTATGAAGGCCTGGATCTGATCGACTCCATTCGCCAAGGCGATGTGATGGAAAAAGTTGTGATTAAGAACGAGGATTGATCCGCTTCCTTTTTCCGTGGGGCGGCAATTGCCCATTAAGCTTGATCATTGTTTCGTTGGCTAGGGTACAAGTCCATTGTGGCCTTGTAGGGTCGTGACTCATTCCGGGACTGAAAATTGTACAGTTCAATTTTTAAACCCGATGTATCATGAAGCAACTTTTTATTATTATGACAATAGTTTTTGTCACAAGCGCCGCGGCATTTGCGCAGAACTCCAAGGATTTTTACAACACTCCCTACAATTCCAGAAATAGCGGATCATTTGGCCGAAATACCGGGCTATTAACGTTTAGCTATGGATTTCCCAACATACCTATATCCGGAAAATCGTTTGTCGGGAATAGCAAGATTGGTTTCGGTCCTGCATATGCAAAGTTTGAGTATGGAGTAATGGATGAAGTGGGGATAGGCGCTCAAATGGCGTTCTCAGGTGGACGCTATGAATACGGCGCGGACCAGCATGAACGCATACATGCTTTTCATTTTGCGGTTCTCGGATACTATCATTTTAATAAACTGATTCCCGTAGCAAATCTGGACGTTTATGCAGGAACGGGAATCGGAATTAGAAACAGAAGCGTAACTTATACGGATAACAATTACAGCGATGACACCGACGTAAACGTCTCGGTTGTAATGAGGGCTGGTGTAAGATACTATGTCAAGCCTACCCTCGCGCTGTCTGCTGAAGCGGGTTATGATGATATGAGCGACATAAATTTGGGTATAACATTTCGGTTCAACTAAACTATTCTTTTCGATCAATGCCGGAACAATCAGTTAGTTGTATATGAGAAAGTCTTTCCCCCTGATGATGATCGTCATTTAGCATTGAATTTCGTTCCGTACCTTTGCATAAGCATCAAAGAGCATTTTCGCTTGTTGAACAAGTTCATTTAGTTAACCTCCAATGCGGACGAATCATTCGGACAGAGTTATAGTTGGGCTTTTGTTGATAGGGGGAATATTCTTCACGGAGCTTGTTTTCTCCTGGGGTCTGTTCGCGTATTTGCTCGCTGGCATTTATATATTCACAACTCCCGGAAAATTTATTCATGGGTTGATCCTGGGGCTTGTAACAGCCGCTTTCGTGTGCCTTGGTTATTTCTTCACAACCTATTCCCAAGACCTTCGAACCTCCGAGCTAACGATCCGGTTTTTACTGCTTTTCATTGTTGGGTTAAGTGTTCTCTCGCGCATTAGAAACAGCGCCGGCGACGTACAGGCAGGCCAAAATTCGCTGCTGGATTCAGCAGTAGCTGAAAGAGATGAAGCACTGTTTAAACTTGGACAAGCGCAAAAGGACCTTGACTTGGTGAATGATGAGAAAAAGAGGATAGAGAATGACCTGCTAAAGGGGGAGAGACTCAGGGCCGCGATGGTTCATCATTTTCCGGATGGCGTTATTTGCGTCTTGAATAAAGATAATAAATACGTTGTCGCGGACGGGCAGGGACTCGAAGCGCTGGGTCTGGACAAGCTCAATTCGAATGGCGAGCCGGCAACCATTGGATCGGGCGTTGAAATCAAGAAAGCATTCAGTGGCGAGAGCGTGTTCTTTGAAACGGTGATAAAAGATGAAGTATATACGGTCAATGCTGTGCCCATTCCAGATGCTCAGAATATCGTTACAGAAATCCTTATTGTAATCAGGAACGTCAATGACAGAAAGAAGTTAGAAAATAATCTTTTCAAGGCTCTTGAGAAAGAAAAAGAGTTGAACCTGCTGATGTCGCAGTTTGTGACCATGGCCTCACACAAATTTAGAACTCCGTTGAGTACCATACTTACCTCTGTATTCCTGCTGGAGAATAATGTAGAAGCAGAAGAGCGTGAAAGGAAAACGTATTTCGACAAGATCAAAAGGGCTGTACATAACCTGACGGGACTGTTGAATGATTTTCTTTCTCTGGGAAAACTAGAGGAAGGCAAGGTGAAAGTCGCCTTCAGTGAAACCGAAATCAAATCGTTTTTTCAGGAGTTTCTTCAAGAAATTGGGTCTATCAAAAAAGCCAAGCAGAAAATCAACTTCAACTATGATGGCGTTGCGTGCACTGTGCTCACCGACCAGCTACTGCTGAAAAATATCATGATGAGCCTGCTGTCGAACGCGATCGATTATTCAGCATTCGATGCAGAAATAGATCTCGACGTTGAACTCAAACAGGACAATCTGCGGGTGAAAGTGTCTGATCACGGGATTGGCATTCCGGATGAGGAGCAACATCAGGTGTTCAGGCGGTTCTATCGCGGTCAAAATGCAAATAACATTGAAGGTACTGGATTAGGCCTGAATATCGCAAAGAAGTATATTCGCCTTCTGAAGGGCAACATCGAATTTACAAGTCAGGTGAATAAGGGTACAACCTTTATAACCAATATTCCTGTGGTCGTTCTGGATATTTTAGAAAAGCAAGCCTGAGGGCGATCTAACTGATTAAGGCCACATGAAGTATACAATCCTCCTGATCGAAGACAATAAGGAGATGGCGGAAAACATTTGCAGCATCCTTAAGTTAGCGCATTACAATGTATTAAACGCACCCAACGGCAAGGTTGGAGTCGAGTTAGCCCAGCAGCAACATCCGGATCTAATTTTATGCGATGTAATGATGCCCGAACTCGATGGATACGGTGTTCTTCATATTCTCAATAATGATCCGGAAACTGCTAACATCCCATTTATCTTTTTAACGGCTAAAGCTGAAAGGCATGACCTTCGTACCGGAATGAATATGGGGGCGGACGATTACATAACCAAACCTTTCGAGGGCCATGACCTGCTCAAGGTGGTCGAGATAAGGTTGAAAAAGAGTCGGCAGCTCAAGGCAAACAATCACAATAGTAAAAGTGATCTCTACGACGTAAATACCTTCTTCAACAAGGCGCGGGAGCTAAAAGAATTTCAGAAACTTTCCGAAAACCGGCCTACGCGTACGTTCAAAAAAAAGGAATTTGTTTTTATGGAAGGTCAAAGTCCTTCTGACCTTTATTTCATAGTTGCAGGGGAGGTTAAGACATATAAAGTTAACTACGACGGGAAGGAATTAATAACAGGTATACATTCCGCCGGCGACTTCCTCGGATACGTTCCCCTCCTCGAGGAAAAGCAGCACAATGAAAGCGCTGAAGTTCTCGACGAGGCGGAGATATCAATTATCCCAAAGCAGGATTTTCTGACCCTTATCTACTCCAGTAAGGACATGGCCAGAAAATTTATAAAAATGTTATCCAATAATTTGATCGAAGCGGAGAATCGTCTTTTGGACCTTGCCTACCAATCGGTGCGCCAACGTGTGGCTGGTGCGTTGTTAAGGATTTATCAGGAACACAATCTTCCCAACAAGAAAGAAATAATTACGATAGCCCGGAAAGACATTTCCAACATGATCGGCACGGCTACAGAATCACTTAATCGCACGCTCGCTGACTTCAAAGATGAGGGCCTGATCGAAATCACAGAAGAAGGAATTAAGATTCTTGAAAAAGCGAAATTGGAACAGCTGCTAATGGCTTTTGCCAACCGTGTGATGAAGTTTAAGTAGGGCTTTTTGCCTTACCGTCCAACCGCTGGACGCCTATTTTCAGGGATTTTTCACTTTTTATCAGAAATATTACATATTTCTGACATCAAAAATCCCCCCGAAATCGTTGTATTTGTATCAAAAACGCTGTTTTTAGGGCTAATGAGCAAAATTTTCCTTTCCGATGACGCCTGTCATCTAGCCCCCATGCATGAAACTTTACTTTTATGACATGCTACGCTTAACTCACTTGTATGGAAGATAAATATTATTCGCGCCTCATCAAGATGATGGTATTTATCCTCGATTTTTACCTCATTTATCTTGCATTTTCGCTAACGAAAAAACTGGGATTCGAAGACGGTATAGCAGAAAATCAGGAGATGTCGTTTTTCCTGATATTCAGTCTGATCTGGGTTATCTCTGGTTTTCTGAATGAGATCTATCGCATAAATAAATACAGCGCATTAAAAAATATTATCACGAGCCTGATGGGTTCGTTGCTTGTACATTTCTGCTTGTTGATGTTGCTATTGTTCACTACGAATTCTTACCAGGTCAACAATCTGTTTTTACCGCTGGTATATGGTCTGACTGCGATTTTATTAATTATCTCCAGAGCCGCTTACAAACTGACCTGGAAGTATTTTGAGTTTTCAGGATTCGATCAGCGCAAGGTTGTGATCATTGGCGCTACGCATTCTGGCCGCGCGTTATATGATTTCTTTGAATCACATGATTTTTCCAAGTATAATTTCAAGGGATTTTTCGATGACAGTCCTGATCCGCTAATTGTTCACAAGGCTCTTATAAAAGGTAAAATCTCAGATCTAACCGACTTCTGCCAGAGGGAAAGTATTGATGAGATCTATTTCGCACTGCCTCCAGGTAATGAAGAGCTGTTGAACAAAATCTCGAAATTCGCCGACGATAACTTCATCTATTTAAGGATCACACCTGATTTTGGCGAAGTGGTTTCTGACAAGTACAATATGTTCATGCTCGATTCAATTCCGGTTTTAACAACCAGAAAAGAGCCTCTTGGTGTAGCGTTAAATGTGTTTCTGAAAAGGCTTTTTGACATTGTATTCGCCTTGGTTGTGATCATGACGATCTTTCCGATTCTGTTCCCGATCATCGCGATCGCCATTAAGACAAATTCAGAAGGGCCGATCCTGTTCAAACAACCGCGGCAGGGTAAAAAGAATAAGCTATTCGACTGTTATAAATTTCGCAGCATGTACATCCACGGTTCTTCTGAGCGACAAGCAACGAAAGATGACCCACGTATCACGAAAGTTGGTAAATTCCTTAGAAAGTCCAACCTGGATGAGTTGCCCCAGTTTTTTAACGTGTTGATGGGTAACATGTCAGTTGTCGGTCCGAGACCCCACATCAGTAGCCAGCTGGATCAATACGGCGAGGCCATTAAGAAGTATAAGGTCAGACATTTTGTGACGCCTGGTATTACTGGCTATGCACAGGTAAATGGTTACCGCGGAGAAACAAAAGAGGTAAGTCTGATGGAGAAGCGTGTTGAATATGATGTAATCTATATGGAGAACTGGAGTCTGTCATTGGACATCAAGATCATTTTCCTTACCGTGTGGAACATGGTTAAGGGTGAAAAGCGCGCTTACTAGGTATTATTATTAGTCGGTTGATCGTTTCAATTGAAAGGCCCTTCCTTTCGGTTGAAACGATTTTTTTGTGGGCATGTGAGTCGTTAGAACAATTGCCTGCTATGGGATGAAGCTTTTTACCACAGCCGAAATGACCGTAGTAGTTCCGAATACCATCATTTCCTGCTTGAAGATATGGCTGTATGGTTCGCTGCCTTTTCACAAGGCATTGGTGCGCACCATGACCATTTTTATCCTTTAATAAAGGTTCAGCAATGCCTCGGAAACGGTATGATATGAGTGCAAAAATTTTATTTACCGGGCGTGCTAATATGGCTGTCAGCTCTCAATTTCTGCCTTCTGTCAAAACTCTGAAACGGTTAATGTCACCGCAGCCGGGGAAGAGTTTCACACTGCTACGTGCCGTTATATTATAGAAAGCGGCGCGGTAAGCGGTGTGCAAGAGGCTGAAGACCCACGCCCCACGGTTTCCAGGCAGGCAATGTTCGGGTATTACTAAAGCGGTAAATTGTTGCAGGAGATCAAAAACTGCCATCAGCAAAAGATACTACCAGCATTAATGTTTGGGTCTATTGAGGATGATAATATGCCGCATCGTTATGGAATCCATGTGATTAATGGAGAAGGCCTCTGGTGCCTCCCTGTGCCTTGTGGGGCCGTCATGTAAAGCGTATTGAAGTTTATGATTGAGCCGTGCGCCCTCGGTAGCCTACAGCACGCTGATCTTGCGCCAGGCTTTAACCACGAGCTGCCCTAATCGGGCTACCCTTAGAGTCGCTGCCTTGCCCAATCGGCAACAGTCTGCCCAATTGCCAATGAGGACGTCGCTGCTGGCGACGGAGCATTGCATACGTTTATGACTAGCTTATCCTCTATGATTAGAAAATCATCCAGGAGCCCGCCCGTGCGATCGCAAGCCTGTGCACGCACACCAGCCCCACCAGGAACAAGATCCTCTTCACGTATTTCAGGCATCAGTTTTTGCAGTGCTTTGGTGAAGGCAGCCTTTGAATAAGAACGATGAATCTCGCCAAGTCCAGTCCTCCAATACTTTGAGACCACTTTACGAAATCCTGGCCACGCAAGCGATTCTGCCAGCTCGGACAGGTTGATGTCGGACTTTTTGTAACCTTCTCTTTTAAAAGCAAGGACAGCATTAGGTCCGCACTCAACGCCTCCTCCTACCATGGTCGTAAAATGAACGCCAAGGAACGGGAAATTTGGATCCGGTACGGGATAAATCAATGTTTTTACCAGGTATTCTTTCTCTTTTCTCAGTTTGTAGTACTCACCGCGGAAAGGAATGATCTTAAAATTTACATTTTTTGAAGTTAACTGCGCTAACCTGTCGGCATACAGGCCTCCACAATTTACAACGAGCTTGCCCGTATAGGTGGATTTCTGAGTAATTACGACCACTTTGTCGGTACCCAGCTGAATATCAGCAACTTTCTCGCCCAGGCGCAGTTCGCCTCCCTGCTTTTGGAACACCTCAGCATACTTTTCAGCGACCACGCGATAATCAACTATTCCAGTTTGAGGCACATGGATGCCTGCGATCCCCGCGACGTGCGGTTCGTGTTCTTTTACCTGGCCGGCATTAAGCATTTTTAAATTCGCCAGTCCGTTTTGCTGCCCGCGTTCAAATATTGTTTTTAAAAGCGGCAATTCCTTTTCCTCGGTGGCGACAATTACTTTGCCGCAAAGATTATACGGAACGCCATGCTCACGGCAAAAATCAATCAGTAGATTGTAGCCACCAATACAATTTTTTGCTTTTAGACTTCCTGGTTTATAGTAAACACCAGAGTGGATCACGTTGCTGTTATTACCAGTCTGGTGGTTAGCTACAACCGCCTCCTTTTCGATTACAACAATCTTTAATTTCGGATCTTGCTTTTTAAGCTGAAGTGCTGTTGCAAGGCCTACCGCTCCTCCACCTACAATTATAACGTCGTATTGCACAGTATTTTTAGTTGCGAACCCGCCAAACAATGAGAGTTCTTTTTGTCGTGAGAAATGAAAGTTATTGGGTGCTCTGTAAACAGATGCTACTACGCTGTGACTTTGAAATATTCATTTTGTTCCTGTCTCAACTTATCGCAAAATCTATCTTTTGGCAAAATCACATCGGCGTATGTAAGGACTTCATCTTTAGCAATATCACGCGTCAAGATACAGTCGTCGGCCAAACCCATTGGGAGCAGTTGCTGTTCAGACGTAATTTCAGCAGTCTCGCATTGACCATAAGTCATGTAGCCGCCAATACCATCAAGCTTCTCTCCTGCCTTTAAATTTATTTTCGCGGTCGTCACGACATCAACTTGTGGCGCGCCAAGCGGTGTTATTGCAGCATCGTTGAAAAGCACTGCGCGCGCACATGTGTATGGTACTTCGAAATGGCAAAGGTGATACGGCGTGTAGAATAAATATAAAGGACCTTCTCCAAGTTTATAAAGGTTCAAATAATGCTGCTGTAAAGGGTTATCATGAGTCCCGAGAACGAACACTCCGGGACCAGGTTCGGCGCCTACGATGTAGTCTACGATGCCAGGTCCTGACGTTAGCACATCTACCGGAAATTTGCTAACCACCTCCTTTAATGGTGTTCCCGAAGGGAAACTATAACCAAATAATCCGCGCTTGGAAATCGTCATACCCGTGGCGTTGGCAACAATAGCCTGCTCAAAAGAGATCTTTGTGCCATCAGCAAAAGATGTAACCATGGAGGGGTTTTGACCCCATTTCTTTGCGAATCCCTCCTGGGTTGTGGGGTTACGATAAGGGTCCTGCAGGCCCTTAATGTTTCCGCAGAGAACAGGCTTCACTCCTATTCCCTTCACAAATCGCCAAAGATTCATTTGAACGCCTGGCTGATCACCGTCAGCGTTGGTGAGCACAACGCCTGCCTTATCCGCATATACTTTAAGAATACCGCCGACTGTACCATCCAGCTCGGCGTCCATGATCACAACATGTTTTTTATTCTTGATAGCCTCAAAGACCACGCGTGACGCAAACTCTACCGCGCCTGTAACTTCAACAATGACGTCGATGTTCTCAGCTTTGCAAATGAGGAACGGGTCTTCAGTAATCGAATATTTTCCTTTAGCTATCCGACCTTCAAGTGCTTCCTGAGTATTTACAACTTCAAAATCGTTGATACCTGCCTCGCGGTACGCGCGCTTGGATCCTTCAAGGGTTCTGTTGTAGATCGCAACAAGCTCCATTCCAGGAGTGGATTGTGTTATCTGTAAAACAACACCTCTACCCATAAATCCTGCTCCGATCAGGGCTACCCGAACTGGATTATTTTCTGCATGTCGTTTCGCAAGTGCTGTATCAACGATAACCATATACTTTTTATAATTTAGTTAAAGAATTATTTATTGATGAGGATAGTTTCCTGGAATGCTGGATGCGCCCTATCCTTATCGGACACAACAGCTGCCGGAATCGGCCATTCAATATTAAATGCTGGATCATCAAAACGGATCCCCGCTTCCGCGCCAGGTGTATAATACGCCGTAACCATGTAGTGCACAGAAGTATGATCCTTCAAAGTAATAAAACCATGAGCAAATCCTTCCGGAACATAAAGCATACGAAAGCTTTCTTCCGTAAGTTCAACGCCGATCCACTGTTTATAAGTAGGTGACTCCGGACGAATATCAATGATTACGTCATAGATAGCCCCGGATGTACAACGCACTGTTTTGCTTTCAGCATAAGGTGCGACCTGATAATGCATGCCGCGAATAGTTCCTTTTACTTTGTTGTAGGAAACATTCGCCTGAACGCCATCGGATGTCAGGCCGTGTGCCTCAAACTCCTTCTTACACCACGCCCTTCCAAAAAACCCACGTTCATCTTCAAGTTTTTTAACATCGATAATAAACGCGCCCTTCAGTTTCGTCTCTGTGAATATCATAATTTTTTGGTTGTGTTTTCTACTTTTGCCACTTAAGCTCATCGTTAAGTTCGTTCTTCTCCTGAAGAGTCGTAAGAACTTTAAGCCTCATAAGCTTTGAATCTCTGAAGTCCGAATCGTGGAACTTCATTGCTTCCAAACCATCCTTCAATTCTTTAATCGTCGAAGTCAGATCATACTGCGGCTGGTGATTGGGAGCGAGCTTTTTGTACAAATCAAAATTGACGCGATACGATCTCTTGTCCGGCGGCGCATCAGTGTTAATAGATACTTTCACATTTGGTATGATGCCTGCAACGGCTTCTGCCAGTTCTTTAACTTGGTAATTCCATTTCTCGCTGCCCGTGTTCACAGCAAGGAAGTTACCGATTGCCGCAGGTCGGGTAATCGCCCAATCGATGGCGATGGCCATATCCTTGACGTTGATTAATGGTCTCCATGGAGTTCCATCGCTCAGTATTGTGATGTGTTTTGAAGACAACGCGCACGCGACAAAATCATTCAGTACGAGGTCAAGGCGTAGACGTGGACTCATCCCACAGGCTGTTGCAAATCGAAGACATGTTACGGTAAACTTCTCATCAGCCAGGGGCTTCAGATCCTGCTCCGTAAGTACTTTCGAACGGGCGTAGGCGGTAAGCGGGTTCAGTGTAGAATCCTCGGTTTTTGCGCCATCGCTTGCTGCGCCGTACATGCTGCAACTGGAAGCAAAAATGAATGATTTTACGCCCAATGACTTTGCTTTCTTCGCCAGGGCTATGCCTGATTTATGATTGACATCGAGTGTGACTTCTTCAAATTTTGTTCCCATCGGGTCATTTGAAATCGCCGCAAGATTGACCACGGCATCCGCTCCCTGGAGCACATAATCCGGAACGTTTCTGATGTCCCCAAAATATTGGTGATCGAGCTTTCTTTCAGGGAGGTAATCAACATCTGTAAGGCAGCTGGCAAAAAATCCGGTGTCGTACCCAATGAGGTTTGCGGTGGGGTAAGTAGATCTCAATCTAGAGATTACGCCGGGACCTACATATCCCATATTTCCAAAAATGACAATTTTCATAAGTTCTATTTCGTGATTATAAACAATTTGACAAGTTATTTTGACATTATGTTATTTCCAGAGCTTCCAGGGCGCTTTTCCAGACTTCCACAGTTCTTCCAGGAAATTCTTGTCACGCAGCGTATCCATTGCCTGCCAAAAGCCACTGTGCTTATAGGCTGCCAAATTTCCCGAGGATGCCAGAGACTCCAAAGGTTCCCTCTCCCAAGTCGTGTTATCATCTTCAATAAGGTCCAGGACGGAGGGCTCGCAAACGAAATATCCACCATTGATCCAGGGGGTCTCTCCAGTTAAAGGTTTCTCCTGAAAATGTGCAATCTTAACATCTTCCTGGCCTAGCGTGAAAGCCCCAAAGCGACCTGGCTGTTGTACAGCTGTAAGGGTGGCCTGGGTTCCCTGCTCTTTATGAAACGCAATCAGTTTGTTAATATCAACGTCGCTTACACCATCTCCGTAAGTAAGGCAAAAGGTTTCGTTGCCTATAAATTCTTTAACACGCTTTAGCCGGCCGCCTGTCATCGTATCCTGTCCTGTTTCAACAAGTGTGATTTTCCATGGCTCAGCGAACGCATTGTGGACCTCCATCTTATTGTTTTTCAGGTCGAAAGTTACGTTGGCCGTATGTAAAAAATAGTTTGAGAAGTATTCTTTGATCACATAAGACTTGTACCCGCAACAGATAACAAAGTCATTGATACCATAGTGGGAATAGATCTTCAGAATGTGCCAGAGTACCGGCTTACCACCGATTTCGACCATCGGTTTTGGCCGAATACCGCTTTCCTCACTGATCCTGGTACCAAATCCACCTGCAAAAATTACTGCTTTCATAAATTATATTTCTCCTGGTTGTTATTAAGACGTGTTTCGGAATCGTTGCGTAAAAAAAGGAATTTAAATAAAGCTGTTTCGTGATTGAAATCATGGGTTTCGCAGATTGAAATCATATTTGGCGACCGTTTGTCCACGTTAAATAAAACAAATTCTCCACAATCGAAACCAATGTTAGATACCTTGACGCTCCCCCCTTCTTAGCGCCGGAAAAGGCGACTAAACATTTTTAAAGACTTTCAATAGTTTGAAGTCGACTCAGTGTTCAGTCAATTTTATCACGCTGCACGGAAAGCAAGCCTTAATGACCCAATACTTATTATGGTAACCATGCACATTTCCGACAATACGACAGTGGATTCTTTGAAAAACCTCTGCATTCTGGGAATTGAATGGTCATTAAGCGCGATTACAAACGTTGACTTACAATAGAGTGGATCAGAAAACTTATTAATGACCTCAAACGGTAACAAAGTCCGGTATTTCGATAGCGGTATTACTTATTAAAAGAATCAGCGGAGTAAATGATAAACATTCAACTTCTTTAGCGACCGTTTAACGGGGTGATAAGTTATTCGTTGACATAACAATCGTTGCCACTGAATCCTCGCCTGAAAACTACGCAGCAGTTAATGCTCGAATGGCTTCAACTATCTACTTTCGCCCACTTAACGAGTTAAAAGCTCGACCGAGTGAATGACTGACTTAATATGAGAATCCTCCAACTCTATTATCCTTCAGTCGTCAACTGCAGCTTAACAGACCATTGTAAACAAGCTCCTGGAGATTCCAATGCTTTATCCGGCATTGTCAACCGTCATGCAGAAAACATTTACCCTCTCATTGTTTTTTTTAGCGATATTATTCAAAACGAACGCCCAGCACTCCATTCCCTTTTATAAACAGTTTTCGATAAATCCGTATTTGTTCAATCCTGCCTATGTTGCCAGCAACAACATTATGGAGGCGAGCGTAGTCTACAGGCAGCAATGGGCAAATTTCAAAGACGCGCCGCGGAGTGGCAGCTTCAGTTTACAATTTCCCTCAAGCGAGCGTGTATCATTGGGATTTAGCTATACTACCGAGCGGCAAGTGTTATTGCGTAGTTCATCGTTCATGGCGACATTCGGATACCTCGTACCAATTAATGAAGATCAATCATTGAGATTTGGTATTTCAGGTGGCGTTGGCATGAACAAGCTTGACCTTAATGCGGGTGAGATGGATAACCTTGATCCAGCCGTCATAAATTTGGCATCGCACAATTTCTATATCAATGGCAATATGGGTGTGTTATACACGCTGGGAAGGCTCCGCCTTGGATTCTCATTCACTGATCTTTTCAAAACCAATGCGTTCAACTCATTGTCATTAAATGAATTCAAATTTTCAAACCTAAAAAACCGGCTATATTCTTTAAGTTATAGATGGAGATTGCCAAATAACGACAACGTCGTCATTGAGCCATATTTTCTTTATCGCCAAACTGAAGATGGATTGCAGAATTCATGGGAGGCAGCAACCATGATTTATATTAAAACCGATTTCTGGACGGGTGGAAGCTTCAATGAGAATAAAGGATTAGCATTGTTCATGGGTGTTAACTTAAAGAGCATGTTCAGTGTAAGCTATAGCTATGAATTTCCACCTTTTAGAACTGCCATCTCCGCAAGCTCCCATGAATTGCATCTGGGTATTCGGATCGGCGACAGCAATAAGAAAACGAAACTTATCACCAGCGCCCATACGAGGCCAAGAATGCCACTGGCAAATGAGCGTCCGTCAACAAGAAAATTAATCGATAAACCAAAAGAACCCCTTGGCAACAAGAGGCCTGCGCGGATGGTGTCGCCTGATTCCAATTACGAAGAGATCTATGAACTCATCACGGAAATTGATCCTAAGACAGATGATGGAACAGCCAACAGCATATCTCCGAATATGGTATTCCCCAAGCAAAGTGAATCCTTTACAGTTGTTAGCGGGCAAATATATGTTGTCGTCGGAGTTTTCAAAGAGTTGAGTGCATCCATGAAATTTGCAAAGGGGATGTTAATCAATGGCCATGTTGTGAGCGTTGCGCTCAATCCGAAGAACAATCTTTATTACGGTTATCTTATTTCTACTCGCGACGTAAATGAAGCCAGGAAGGTCAGGAATGAATATCGTTGGAAAAACCCTCTTAAAGAGGTGTGGCTATATACGCAGGAATAAATAGCTGCAGGCTCAATACTTATACCCATATCCGTAACCATACGCATAATAGCTGTCTGACGCTTTCGATGATCTTACATCGTTCAAGACAATGCTAAAGTTTGTGAGCTTTTCACGTTCAAAAAGATTGTTAATCTTCTTCAGGCTATTCCTGTTGGTGTAGTCAGACCGAACGATATACAGGTTAGCATCAGTGTATTTCATTAGTATAATGTATTCTGATACATATCCCACGGGAGGAGAATCAATGATGATCGTATTATACGTTTGCTTGAGCGTATTTATCAATTCCTCCATCCGAGAATTCCCAATGAGATCAACCGGGTTCGGAGGAATCGGACCAGAACCGATAACGTCGAACCCTTTGTGCTCCGTGTTATTGATGATTTCTTTGAATGAACAATCGCCTACAAGAAAATTGGATAAACCTTTTCGGTTCTCCATTTGAAAATATGCAGCCACCCTCGGCCTTCTCATGTCTGTATCGATGAGCACCGTCCGTCGGCCGGAATAAGCCATGACCGCCGCGAGGTTTACTGCACAAAATGTCTTTCCCTCGCTTTCACGCGAAGAGGTGATTCCAATCACATTGGCATTCGTGCCAAGTGTCAGATACTGCAGGTTCACGCGCAGCGACCGAAACGATTCGCCGACAGGGGAACGCGTATGGGCAACAATAGAGTTTTGCTCCCTCTTATTTGCATGACTGATTGTTCCAATGAAAGGTATTTTCGTATTCCGCTCAACGTCCTCGGACGTTACAATGTTATCATTGAGGAAATCCTTCAGGAGAATGAAGCTCATGGCTGCGCCGAGGCCCAGGATCAGTGCAAGAACATAAATGTCCTTTTCAATCGGCGAGGATGGCTCTCCGCCATTCGCCAGGTATGGCTTGTCAATTACGGTATTGCTTACCAAATTTGATGAAATCGAAATCCTGGCTTCTACTCTTTTCTCTAACAGCGCGTTATGTACCCGTTCACTGAGTGTATCACCTGAATTATTGAGCTGGTTGTCAATGAATCTGATAGTCGCTAGTGCCAGATCATTTTTCTTATCAATTTCGCTTTTAAGGTAAACTTGCAGCAGTTTCGAAATGAAAGCTTTTTCCTTTGCTGGAACGGGGCCGGTGATGCTCAGGTCTACGATCCTTGAATCTTCAGAAAGGGCCACAACACGCAATTTTTTTTGGTATTCTTCTGCTACGGCTTGAACCGGTCGGAGCTGGAAGAACATTTTTTCCTCCTCGAGTGCCCGCCGTCTGTCTTTAAATTTTAGCTTAAAACTGAGATATTTATTTGCGAAGGGTTTATCCAAGGGAAGTTCTTCATCGATGTTGATATCATCGAGCGTATTCTCTATCTGGTTCGTGGTGTAGTTGTAAATTTTCACGTCTTTGCCAGACGCCTTAACATGATATCGCGTCGATGAAATGCGTGTTATTTCAACGGGAATTTCTACAGCCTGGCTGACTGAAGAATCAATTGATATTTCAAACGGCGCGTCCTCGAATCTTTCACGGGACACGTATTCTTTTTTCGTAAAGTACGCTACTCCAAAATTAAGATTTCTAACTGCCTTTTCGACCATAGAATACGACCGAAGTATTCCGATCTGATCGGTAATGCCAGCCTGGATTTTACGGTCATTTGCGTCCTTCATCAGGCTTTCAGTATTCACACCGGCTGCCATGTCTCCCAATAACAAAAGTGAAGCTTTCACTTCATATTGCTTAGGGGCGAATTTTAAATAAAGATATGCCAGGGGTAGTGTAATGCAGAGCGCTATCAAATAAACATACCAACGTGAAAAAAGCTTTCCGAGGATCTGCTTAATACTTTTCTTACCAGCCATGTTTTATATCTTCAGCTTATCCCGCCTGTGGGCAGCGATTATTTCGACAGCACTAAAAAGTGGTTCGTTTGAACAATTCGGCCACCTACTTAACAATTTAACTATCTAAGTTATTGAAAATTATCCACAGAGCAAATCAAGAGGGGAAAGATCACGCTCACTGGCCCGCATCATCGTTGTGTGGCCAAAAAAAAAGAAAGGTTATGTGTAACCTTTCTTTTTTTTTCAAGCGTTGACTGTTTGCTAGTTGTCCACTCCCTGCTCCTTATTCTTTTTTACCAGTCGTTGCATACCCGGGTCATTTCCAAGATCTTGGTAAATTGAGAACAGAATATCTGTGACTTCCTGATCTTTGTTGTTAATCTTTTCCGCTTTCTCCCAATACGGTTGCGCGATCTTCAACTTTTCTACAAGAACTTTGTCCAGGTCAAATTTCTTCTTCTTATCAGCAGCTGAAATTCCCAGAACTGACATATCCTTTTTAATTTTTGCTGCATCAGCATACATCAGCTTAGCAAGATAGAGCTGTGCTTCAAAATAATTTGGATCTATCTTAAGCGCCGCTTCGTAATTCTTTTTGGCGTCTTCGTATTTCTCGAGACTAGCATTGGCATACCCTAGATAGAAATGCAGAATCTTATTCTCAGGTTCGGCTTTAATCGCGTTTTCGAGTCCGGACTTCGCCTCGTCAATTCTCTTCAGATCAATCAGCAAACCGATTTCAACTTTTGGAAGTTGCGGATCATTAGGAAACTTTGGCTTTGCTTCGCGCAATACTTTTAAGGCTCCTTCCTTGTCTTCTTTAGGGCCGCTATAAATGTTAATGACGCTAAGATAAGCGTCAACAGATTTACCGCCAAGGTCTATATATTTCTTGAACGATTCGATGGCCTTGTCATAATTTTCCATGGCATTGGCGACGAACCCCGCGTAAAAATATCCGAGCGTATCGGCGGGCATTATTTTCTGAGCTTTTTCGAAGTTCTTTAATGCATCCTCAAGATTTTCTTCCTGATAAGAATTAGCTCCTTTGTTTACGTAGCCTCCATGCCAGTAAGCAATCTGTTGGGATTTTAGGATAGGCAAACCGCCTGCGTCCTGGGTGAAGTGTTCTTTGCCTTTATTCATCTCATCGCCTTTTTTAAAGGACTCAAGAGCTACTTCGAAAGCATCCGGTGCCAGTGCTTTGAAGGTTTCATTCGAAGTGGTATCCAATGAGGCATAGATCAAACCCTTGTAATACCAGGTCTTTCCATCATTCATTGTTTTTTCATATGTTGTTGCAGCGTCGATCATGGTTTTAGCTTCGTCAAGCTTTCCCTCGGTCCAAAACTGCAACGCCTTGTTAAGGTTAGGTTTTGCAGCCTTCTGCGCGTACGCAGCGACCGTCGCTAACAATAACAGAGAGAGTGTCAATCTTTTCATTGTATTAGGTTTATGGTAGTTAGATTATTAGTTTGTTGGTATGTCTTCTATTTTTATGTCATCAATCTTATCGATCTTCTGAATCTTTTCAACGGACGAAATCCGGTCGTCATCATTTAGTTTAATCAACCGTACTCCCTGCGTAGCGCGTCCCATAACTCGCAGCTCACTGACTTTGATCCGGATGGTTATTCCCGATCTGTTGATGATCATCAGTTCATCGTCATCAACAACCTGCTTGATGGCAACAAGCTTGCCAGTTTTTTCCGTGATATTCAATGTCTTCACGCCCTTGCCACCGCGTTTAGTAATACGGTAGTCGTCGATAAGCGACCGTTTTCCATATCCGTTTTCCGACACCACCAGTAAGTTAGCATCTTCGCGGTTTATGCACACCATTCCTATAACCTTATCGCTATCCGATTCAAGCGTGACAGCCCGAACGCCGGCTGCAGTTCGTCCCATGGGCCGGACATCTTGCTCGTTAAAATGCACTGCCTTTCCTTCGCTTTTTGCAATGATAATATGGTTACTGCCATTTGTTAATGAGGCATTGAGCAACCGGTCGCCTTCATGAATGGATACCGCCGTAATACCGCCCTGGCGCGGCCTTGAATACGCTTCGAGCGACGTCTTTTTGATTGTCCCCTTCGCTGTACAAAGAATTACAAAATTGTTGTTGATATAATTCTCGTCCGTCAGATTCTTTACATTGATGAATGCGCGCACTGTATCGCCGCGTTCAATGTTGATCAGGTTTTGAATGGCGCGGCCCTTCGATGTTTTCGTGCCTTCGGGAATTTCATAAACCTTCTTCCAGTATACTTTGCCCTGATCAGTGAAGATGAGTAGGTAGTTGTGAGCTTGTGCAACAAACAGGTGCTCTGTGAAATCGTCTTCTTTCGTAGCGACACCGCGCGACCCGACGCCTCCACGCCCTTGCGTCCTGTATTCAGATAGCGACGTCCGCTTGATGTATCCCTGATTGGATATGGTAATCAGCATATCCTCATTCGGGATCATGTCCTCGTAGGAGATATCATCCTCGTTGTGAACCACAAGAGTTCTGCGTTCATCGCCGTACCGATCGAGTAGCTCTTTGAGTTCGTCTTTGATTATTTGCATTCGCACCGGTTCGTTCGCCAGAATGTGCTGAAGCCGTCCAATGAGCTCTTTCACTTCCTGATATTCCTGCAGAATCTTGTCGCGCTCCAAACCCGTGAGGCGTTGCAGCCGCATCTCAAGGATCGCCTTCGCCTGAATATCGGAAAGTGCAAACCTGGCGATCAATGCCTCCCGGGCCATCTCCGGATCCTTAGAGTTTCGAATTAGGGCAATGAGCTCATCGAGGTTATCGAGGGCGATTAAATAGCCCTCCAATATGTGAGCACGCTTTTCCGCCTCTGCCAGTTCAAATTTTGTTCTGCGGATTACAACCTCATGTCGGTGTTCCACATAATACTTTACAAGGTCTTTGAGGTTGAGGGTCAGGGGTCGTCCCTTTACGAGGGCGACGTTATTAACATTGAACGCTGACTGAAGCTGCGTGTATTTAAAAAGGTTGTTGAGTACTATGTTCGGAATAGCATCCTTCTTCAGATCATAAACTACACGGTATCCATCGCGGTCAGATTCGTCACGAAGATCAGAGATACCTTCGATTTTCTTTTCGTTGATTAAGGCCGCTGTCTTTTCAATCATCAGCGCTTTGTTGACCATGTAAGGGATCTCTGTTACAATGATCTGATCCTTACCTGAGGCTGCGGTAACGATCTCTGCTTTGGCGCGAACAACTATCCTTCCTCGTCCTGTCATGAACGCCTCCTGGATTCCTGCGTGGCCATAGATAAGCCCGCCCGTTGGGAAGTCAGGAGCTGTGATATGTTTCATTAATTCAGGAATGGTGATATCGTTGTTATCGATATACGCCATGATGCCATTCAGCACCTCCGCGAGATTATGCGGTGCCATGTTGGTGGCCATCCCTACTGCAATACCCGAGGACCCGTTGACAAGGAGATTTGGAAGTTTGCCTGGAAGGACTGTAGGCTCTGTCAGCGAATCATCAAAGTTAGGCTGGAAGTCAACGGTATCTTTGTTGATGTCTGCCAGCAGCTCTTCCGCTATCCGCTTTAATCGAGCTTCCGTGTATCGCATTGCTGCGGGGAAGTCACCATCAATACTTCCGAAGTTACCTTGTCCATCGACCAGCGTATATCTCAACGACCAATCCTGCGCCATCCGGACCATTGTATCATACACTGACGAGTCGCCATGAGGATGGTACTTTCCCAGTACTTCCCCGACAATTCTAGCGGACTTCTTGTGAGCTTTATTATAATTGACGCCCAGTTCCTGCATTCCGAACAGGACGCGTCTGTGCACCGGCTTTAATCCATCCCGGACGTCGGGCAACGCGCGGGAGATAATGACTGACATCGAATAATCGATGTAAGCGCCGCGCATTTCGTCTTCAATGTTGATAGGAATTATATTCTGCCTTGGGGGGGGTAGGCTACCACTCTCATCTGCCATGTAAAATCTTTGTTTTCAGCTTATCGGAGGCTCTTTTTTGAGCTGTGCAAGATAGCAAAATTCAAAACTTCCGATGAGCGGCAACGCAAATAGTTTACACGTTTTTTATCTCGGTGTAAAGCGGAAGTTTGTCTTCCGGGAGGGCTAGTACGGATTCAATTTCCGCTTGTTCTTTCCTTTGTACTTTATAAGGCTGGGGTGGTTTTCTCCATAGTGGGGATTCTGTTTCTTATAGATGGGATGTACACGGCTGCGGTATTCCTTGTTACCATGTGCGTGATTCATTTGTGCCTTACAGGATTTCAGGAAACATCGTCGCAATTCGGGAATGCGATAGGTCACCCCTGCGTTGACATAAAACGCGTTGAACTTGTGCGTGATGCTCTGAGTGGTTTCCGGAAAGCTGAGCTTGTAACTTTTGATTTCGTAAGATGGCCTCACGAAGATCCGGAAGTATTCAGACATTTCGCGTTCAACGGCGACACCGAGGTTTATAAAAACGCCCTTTTTAATCTGACTTTTTTCAAAATTTTTCCCCAGGCTGTATCCCCCGACATTTGCATCGACAACCAGCAAATACTGGTTGTAACGGTAAACAGTGCCACCAATCATTCCGAAGTATTTCTTCAAGAAAAAGTTGGAAAATCCGGGAGAAAAATTTCTGATATTTTCAGTATAGTTTGTCGGTTTGTAAGGGCTCATGTTAACGTGCTCAATAGAAAAGCCACCGCCAAAACGGATCTTGCTGAAATCAACGTGAATTGTTGCCTTAATTGGTATGTTAAACGCCTTGCTGCGAAAGCCGATCGACGTAGTGTCGGAGTTTACCAGGAAGGTCCCAGGCTGAACGGTATTAACCGACGGTGTTGAAGTATTAATCCAGTTTGAATATCCGATGGTTACGTCCGCAGGTTGAAACAGTCGTGGTAAAGAATCCGGGTTTTGTATTACCCCAAACCCTTCTATTTCGTGTTTGAATGTTGTGTTGCCATAACCGGTGCTGAGACCAAAAGTGACCTTGCTCAAGACGCGACGCACAAAGCCCACACCTTGTCGCTTGATATAAAAATGTTCGAGCGGCACCGATGCTTCCTGCTCAGTTTCATACTGCGCCGCCACCGGCTCAGCTAAAAGAAACAAAGCCAATAGCGCCACTAGAATTATTACAGTAAAACGCTTCAGAAAAAAATAGATTTAGACGCCCTGGTTAAAAAATGTAAGACCTTCATAATCTGGCCATTAAGGTATAAAGTTAAACTAATTTCCTGAATCATCCAATTCATCGACCCTCAACTAATTCCGGATTATGCAAATTACAATGCACAAATCTTTGATCGAAAGCAACCGGCCATGAGAGGCTGTCAAAAGCGGTGAAATAAGCAAGACGGATGTTAGGTCAGGTGGATGGATGAAACAGTTTTAAGCTTGTCGATAACCGAAGAAGGATCTGGCGATGAAAAGACAAAGTTTCCAGCGACCAGGATGTCGGCGCCCGCTTCGAGTAGCTGCCGTGCGTTAGAAAGGTTAACGCCACCGTCAATCTCAATTCTGGCTTTGGAAGCTGATCGTTGAATCATTTCCCGCAGCTGCCTGACCTTTTTATAGGTATGCGGTATAAATACCTGCGCTCCAAAGCCAGGATTAACAGACATCACACATACAAGGTCAATATCCTGAAT
Source organism: Chryseolinea sp. (assembly GCA_037720155.1). GTDB lineage: Bacteria > Bacteroidota > Bacteroidia > Cytophagales > Cyclobacteriaceae > Chryseolinea. The sequence continues at coordinate 372,894 of JBBJMI010000006.1, forward strand.
GATATCTTCAAGCGTTGAAGCAGGCGTATGTGGGTTCAACGCAATGCCAGCGGTGCAACCGAGAGATTTGATCTGTTGAATATTGCGATGCATGTTTCGGCATACTTCAATGTGCACAGAAATATTATTTGCACCGGCACGCTGAAATGCTTCGACGTGGTGTTCCGGATTGACAATCATCAGGTGCACGTCAAGGAATTTCTTTGCATGACGCCGGATGGCTTCAACTACTGGTATGCCCATTGAAAAATTGGGAACAAACACGCCATCCATGATATCAATGTGTATCCAATCTGCCTGGCTCTGATTGATCATCTCTACATCCCGTGCGAGATTGGCAAAGTCTGCTGCCAGAACAGAAGGCGCAATTATGGGTACGTTCATGAAATTGTTTCGAACAAAAATAAAATTAATGTTTCAGCAATCAAGTGTTGAACAGTACTATGTCTATCCAGGAACTTTAATCAGCTTGAACGTAAAAGGTTTTCCATCCCACCACAAACGCAGGAAATATAAACCTGCATCTCTCCCGGACAGGTTCGCGGTGTAACTTCTTTCCAACCATGAAAAGTTAATACTTTCAGTATACAATATCTGTCCTTGCGAGGAAACGAGTTCCATCTTGCATTGTGTGACGACGCTAGGATCCGCCGGCCTGATCACTATTGTATCGGCAGTAACAGGATTGGGATAAACTACGAAGGCGTTTTCCTGGTCCTGTCGCTCGAGGTAATTTACTACGGCTCTAAAGTTTGGAATTCCGTAACCGATAAGGTTGTCTGGCGAGCTTGCCTGCGATGCCGAATTTCGGATTGCTGCAATGATTTCTTTGTTCGAGAGGTTTGGATATCGTTGCCACACGCCCGCCGCGAGGCTAGCAATCAAAGGGCTTGCGAGGCTCGTTCCGCTTGCGTTGCCTGTAGCGCCATTGGGTTTAATGACGCTCGTATTTACTCCCATTGCGGCCACATCGGGTTTTACCCGTCCATCTGCTGAGGGCCCGATCGAGCTAGAACCTGCCCGTTGCCCTTCCCCATTCACGCTGGCGATGGCCAGCACATCCTTCGCGTCCGCCGGTGCAGTAATAATCTGCCACGCGATCGCGCCCTCGTTCCCGGCGCTGCACACTACCAAAACGCCACGGTCTGCTAACCATTGCGCAGCTTTGGAAACCACACTTGTCTTGCCGTCCATTGCAGATCGGGGATAGTTCATACTTGCGTCGTCAAAATCATAATAACCAAGGGACGAGTTTACGATATCAACGCCAGCGCTATCCGCACGTTCCGCTGCAAAGAGCCAGTTGTATTCTTCTACCCTGTATTCCGATGAAACATCTTCTGTGACGTATAACTGATATTCAGCGTCAAACGAACCACCGGTAAAAATCCCCTCCTGATAACCCGCCATTACTGACAATACTTGGGTTCCATGATCATCATGCTGAAATACATTATCAGAATTAAGCACGAAGTCTTTGGACAACGCCTGGTCTACCCTACCCCTATTAAACAAATGCTGAAATGCCGTAGCGCTGTTGACTCCCTGAAAACCGCTGTCAAAAATTCCAATATGAATGGTTTCACCTTTATATCCCGCGGCATGCATTTCGTCCAGCCCAATAAGCCGCAGTTGCGCGTCGGTCTTTACACTGATCATGCCCTCAGTTATGTCGCCGTTTGCCTTAACTCTACCACTCCGCATAAGACGTGCATTCGGTGCAACGAGCTCTACGCTTTGAACAAAGTCTAAAGACGAAATTACTGGCACTATCGCTGCATCGCATTGCACCAATAAACCATTCATCCACTTCGTAGTGAAAAAGGTCATGGCACCAGTTTCGGCGATTTCTTCAACGTAGGTACTATTTACTGGAAGATCTGCATCCGTAATTTCTATTCTGTGCGCCGACCTGCGATTAATAGCCCTTTGAGAGAGGAACTCATTTGGCTTAGAAGTTACAAATGGAGAAGCTGCCTTATCTTTAAACAAGACCATATAGCGATCCACCTGGCAAAACACCTCGCTACTCAACAGTAACATTAAAAGTAGCAACGACTGGCCCTTATTCCACCCCATGATTCGTGATCGTTTGATGATATATCACTCCTTCTTCCACTATCTGTTCACCTAGACAACCTGATTCAGCCTGCGTACAATAATGCAATTGAATAATCTCTCTGTAAACCATGCCTACGTGCTTCGCATAAACTTCCTGTCGTTGATCCAGAAAAACGATAAAATCCGCATTGTTACTTTGATTTACGGTAAAGCATTCTTCATACACCTTTCCTCCAAAGGTTTTGACGTCGCCAGGATTTTCAAGGTTGTATATATCTTCACCAAGATCGTTATACGCGTTACCATTCCATGCAGTTCCGTGGACCGCAGGCAATTTAAACTTTACGAAGGCAATATTCTCTTCCTGAGTAACTGCTTCGAGCTCTGCAGTACTGGTTGACCAGGTATCCTTGTATGTCCACGGCGACTGACCATTACTCCGAACACTGCGATGAATAACGTAATTATGGGTTCCTGTATTACTGGCGAATGAATCAACTACTAAAGTTTTTAGCTCGTAAGATATGGTATCCGGTATGCCGAGCTCATATTTAATCTCCATGATATCGTAAAGCTGATACATTCCCTTCCCGAGCGGGAGGTAATCCTTTGCGGAATCAAGTTTACGCGGTTCGACAGAGGAGTCACAGGAAAAAACCAGGAAGGTGGTGATCAGCAAGCCAAATTTAAGCAATTGATTCACAGATTAATTGGTTATCCCCTCACCAGCCCACAATTTTGAACGTAATTTGCACTAAGTTATTTCTTCTTTCGGATTAAAGCTATGTCATTAAAAGCGTTCGTAAAGGTGGGGACCTTGACAAATCTCGCTGATGCCCGGTATTGCGCTGGAATGGGAGTTGATATGGTCGGATTCATGGTTATTCCGGGGCAGCCAGATCATACTAAACACGCACTCTTCCAGGAGATCAGGGGATGGGTAAGTGGCCCACTTTTCGTTGCTGAAATATATGGTCTCTCGGACCCCGGCGAGCTTGAGAACGTTCTTGAAAATTACAAACCGGACTATTTTGAGCTGGGGCTGCGTGAAACCTCTTTTCTTGAGAACTATTCATTGCCCTTTATTCTCCGGTTACTTCCGGGTGAAACGATGCCCAAACTCCCGACAATGCCAGCCTGGATTATTACGAACGAACAACGGGCCGATAGCAAGATCCCCGTGCTTGTCGAGGCAGACACTGCAGAAAGCGTTGTCAGTGCGATGGAATCATCCAACAAAATAGGAATTGCGTTCAAAGTTGAAGGAAACAAATTATTGGGTGCAGGTATTCACGAAGTCCTCGGTCCGTTATTGGAATTAATGGAGGAAGACTAGCCGCTTCCATGCCGGTTATAACCAGGAGACTTTCTGGTTGGGCAAATGCTCTTTACCGATAATGTCCCTATACAGGTCTGGACGGCGTGCCATAAGGTACCGCGTTCCGCCGGCGAGTTTCAACTTCTCGGGTATCAGCGTTGTCGAAATCACATCGTCGCCCAGTGTCCGGCACTCTGCAACGACATCCCCAAACGGATCGATTATCATGGAGCATCCGTTCTTTAGCTGGTCATCATCCATTCCAATAGGATTTGAAAAAACAACATAGACTCCATTGTCGTATGCTCGCGCTGGCAACCATTTCATTAACCATGCACGCCCTTTCATACCATCAAATTCCAACCGCAGGGCCGTCGGATCGTTTAATCGATTTTCCCACAACTTGGGATCTACAAACCCGGCTCCCGGCCGCGTAGATGGTGTGCACATGGTGACATGAGGTGCGAATATAACGTCTGCACCCAACAGCCGTGTAGCCCGAACGTTCTCCACGATGTTGTTGTCGTAACAAATCAATATGCCACATTTCCATCCATAAAGATCGAATACACAATAGGAATCTCCAGGAAGAATATGCGGGTTGATGAATGGATGAAGCTTCCTGAATTTCGCAATGACTCCGCTTTTATCAACGCACACATATGCCTTGTAAAGGTTATCGTCCCAATCTTTTTCGAAAAGACCTGCCAGTACGGCGATGTTATGTTCAGCAGCGATATCCCTTAACGTTTCAATGCTTCGGCCTTCTGGTACCAGCTCAGCCAACTCGAGCATCTGGCTTTTTGAAAGCTTCCGGGCAAAACTGTATCCTGTAACAGAGCACTCGTGGAAGGCAATGGCCCGAGACCCCTCTGCAGCTGCGCGTGCCGCGAGTTGCCGTATAGCCTGAAGGTTATAAGCTTTGTCGCCGCTGCGGTTTTCGAACTGCGCGGTAGATATTTTTAATGGTTCCATAATAGCTAAACGCAAGATAGCAGGATAGCTTCGATTTTAGCTCAGGAGTCTGAGCTCGACGACTGGATTTTAGACGTATACTGAAATTTGTTGTCCCAGATCTTCTTCCAGCGCTTGCGTTGTTTGGGATGGAATGTCTCCCAAATTTCTTCGCTCCGCTCCTGAAGGGTTGTCTCCGCCTTGGCTTTCGCGGTTCGATGATTTGCATCGCGCGCAACCGCGTAGAGCTTTTCGTAATACTGGCTATTGATCCGCCGTATTTCCTGGCATTGGGCATTGTCCAGCTTAAGCTCGTCTTTCCAAAATAATGGATCGAATAAAACCATTTGCTTTGGTTGATCTTGTGCAAAAACGAAAGTTGTCGAGAAAAGCAACAAAAAGATTGATAGTCCTTTCAAACACATTTTGTATAAGTTGTGTAGCACGAAGTGCAAAATTACCCAGAACTTTATTTTAACGCTTCAAATCCTCACAAAATTGTTACACAAACGTAATCTTCTATTGAAATGGGCATATTTTCGAATTGAAATTTCGATATTTTAACAGAAACAATTACTGCAAACGATTGATAAAGACAGGTCGGGCGATACCAGTGTTTAAGCCATATTTTAAAATGGCATAGGAGCATCATGAATCCGGTACTCTTAAATACTCATCCGTGCGGCCAGTACACTTCGATCTTCTTTTTTAAAAAGGCAACACTTCTTTCCAACTGATCCATGCCGTCAACACCGTCCTCAATGCTTATCCATCCATTGAACCCAACACCACTCAGCTCTTTAAAAATTGCGTCATAATCATTCAACCCTTTTCCAATCTCGCCGTGACTTAATCGCTTTGCGTACCCGGTAGCGCCGCCTTCTTCTCGCCGAAGGTCTTCGATTGTACCCGACAATAGAAACCGGTCACTGGCATGCATCGTCACGACCCGCCGCGACACCCTATAAAGCAAGTCCATCGGATCCTCGCCAGCCAGGTAGGTATTGCTCGGATCGAAATTCACACCAAAATATGGATGATCAATACGACCAACTAGCGCGCAAAAGACGTCCATTTTTTGAGCAAACTCTGGATAGTCCCAGAAGTCATCCTTATAATGATTCTCCAGGATAAGCGTGATGTCGCGCTCTTGAGCATATGGCAAACACGTTTGAATACAGTCGGCCGCAAGCATTACACCTTCGTCCATTGTAAGCTCGGGTCTACGCTGGCCGGAAAGCACTCTGCAATATGATCCTCCGAGGGCGGACGTCATATCGATCCATCGCTTTTGCTTTGCAATTTCTTTGTCGCGGAATGCTTTGTCAGGATGCGTGAAGTCCGGCGAACAACACATCATCGGAATTACCATACCATGTTCCTCCACTTGTTTTCGGAACAATGGCCAGTTGTTTTTATTTTCCATTTCCAAAAAACCTGCATACCATTCGAGCCCATCGATCTGCAAGTTCGAAGCGAGCGTTATCCACTCAGAGACTTTCATTGTGCCATCTTTACAAAGTGCGTTCATAAAGGCTTTGGGGAATGCTGCTAGTTTTGGCATAAGGGGGTTTTGAATTATGAAGTATGAAGTATGAAGTATGAATTATGAATTAGTCAAGAGTCAAGAGTCAAGAGTCAAGAGTCGTCTGACTTCTGTGTCTCTACTGAGGCGATCTCGACAGTGCGGCCCCACGTAATTGAAGCCCCACTCACGTTGAAGCTTTATCGACTCTTGACTCATGACTCATGACTAACTTTTGACTCATGATTCTTGACTATATGGTGCTTCTGTCTTTTGGCGGATTACGCCCTATAAAAGGATGCTGCTCAAGGTCAACTACCTGGCCGCTGATAGGGCCGCTTTCATCCGCCAGCCAGTATATTGCGGCGGCAGCAATCTCCGCTGGCCAAAGGATTCTTCCGGCTGGGGCATAGACTTTTGGAACATTTTTATACCAGTCTGCCGCAAGGCCGTGGTCTTTCTTTCGCTTAGTTTCTGTCTCCGTCAGCACCCATCCGGGGTTGATCTGATTCACGCGCACGCCGTACTCGCGGTGTAATGTGTCACCAAGATTTCGGGTCATCGTCATCAGAGCACCTTTCGAAACGCTGTATGCAAACAGATTCGGTTCGCCACTCCAGGCATTGACCGAACCGATATTTAGTACACAACCCGCGGTCGCGCGCAAGTAAGGCAGGGCAGCTTTTATAAGGCTGAACGGCGAGAGCGTATTGACTTCAAGAACATACCGGAAAAAAGGAAGGTCAGTAGATTCTATGTCTGATGAAACGACAGCAGCCGCATTGTTAACAATGGCATCCAACTTACCGTATGTTTGAACCGCCAGTTCCACCAGCCGTTGCGTTGCACCATCTGCGACAATATCCTCTATATGCAGAACAGCATTGGCTGGTCCCAATAAATGAACCACCTCGTCACCAAGGTCTTGTTCGAGACCATGGATCACCACGCGGGCGCCCTGCGCAACGCATGCAATAGCGATTGCCTTGCCTATACCTGTCGTGCTTCCCGTGACAACAATGACTTTACCTGCAAGTCTCACCTCTAAACCGGTTTAAGCACACTTTTTACGACTTCTCCGTGGTGCATCTTTTCAAATGCTTCATGCCACTCGGTCACCGGCCAAACGCCGCCGATAATTGGCTTGACGTTAAGCTGGCCGCTCGCCATCAATGCGATCACCCGTTCCCAGATGGGCCAGTTATGGCTAAAGCTGCCCTGAAGCCGGACATTCTTTTGAACCAATGGATCGAGGGAAAATCCCAATGGTTGCGGGCCCCATCCAACTTTTGCGATTTGGCCATTAGGCCGCACAAGCTGGAGTGCAATCTTCAATGTTGCACTAACACCCGCAGCGTCTATGATGCAATCTGCGCCAAGTCCATCGCGTTCACGCGCCCATTCAGTCGCATCGCCGGTAATAACTTCACAGCCATACTGTCTTGCGATCCCAAGTCTGTATTTATCGGCTTCCAATCCCACTACCGCGACCTCGGCGCCGCAGAGTTTAGCCATGGCTGCACAAAGTATCCCGATGGTCCCCGGCCCAAGCACAATCACACGATCGCCAGGTATGATGTGATTGTTTTGAACGACTGCATTAAATGCGACGCAGCATGGTTCAGTTAGACATGCTTGTTCAAAGGGAAGCTGGGCGGGTACAAGGTGGAGGCAACGCGCAGGTACGCAGACGAACCGCGTCATTGCACCGTTCACACCGTACCCGAATCCCTTGCGTGTAGGGTCAAGGTTGTACATGCCAGCCCGTGACATTGGATTATTCGGATCAATTACCGCGGCGGTCTCGCTAACCACTCTGTCGCCGGTCTTCCAACCTTTCACACGACTTCCAACTTCGACGATGTGCCCTCCAAACTCGTGGCCAAGAACGACGGGGTAATTTACAGGCCAGCTGTGATCCGCTGACCATTGATGTAGATCGCTTCCGCAAACTCCAACGTTTGCTACTTCCATCAAGATATCGTCATCACCGATTTCGGGCTTTGGAAGCTCTCGAAGTTCTACGGACCATTTTTCGGGTGCAAAATTAACAACGCCAGTCATGAGTATTTATAAATTTAAATTTATGAAATGTGGATGGGCACGTCACCATAGGCATGAATCGCCTCGCAAATTTTTCGAAGAGAGGATTCAAGATTTCCGTCAGCGGTCTTAAAGGCGTCGGCATCTATTGTGAGTGGAGCGCCCAGTACGACCAACGGGGCGCCATACGCCGGACACTGAATTGCCTGCTCAAGTGACAGGCCGCCCACTGCCTGTACCGGAATACTGACCGCATTCACTACTTCCCGTAGCTGATCTAACGGACTGGGCATACGCTTACCACCTTCGGCGATCCCGCGGCGCTCATCGTAGCCAATGTGATGTATGATGTAACCGCAGCCGAGATCTTCAAGCCACCTCGCGGCCTCAACCATATCCGGGCAACCCAGATTGTCTCCCATCACACCAATCCCGTAATCCCTTCCAGCCTTGACGACACACTTTATGGTTTCAGCATGTGCTCTTGCCATAACCACCACATAGGAGGCACCTGCCTTTGCCATCATTTCAGCCTCAAGATAGCCGCCATCCATTGTCTTCAGATCAGCGACGATGGGCACACCGGGAAATGATTCCCTCAGTTTACGCACGCCATGCAAGCCTTCCGCAAGAATGAGGGGTGTCCCCGCTTCAAGCCAGTCCACGCCAGCACGCAATGCCATGGCTGCAGTCTCCAGGGCTTCGTCGATATTTGTAAGGTCCAGGGAAATTTGAACAATAGGCTTCATTGTGGGGATCCATACGTTTGTAGAGGCTAATCTAGGCAAGGTTTTATAAAAGCAATGAGCGAATTGCGCCTTTGATGGGAAAAATTCCGAAAATGTCGACCTGGCTGTATTGATCCATCCTATTTGTACGCAAGAAGCGTTTACTACTTAACTTCTTTCAACGCCGCCAGTAAGTCTGACGTTAAGAATTTTATTGCAGTCCGCTTTTTGATGCATTGTACATCTGGTTTCACAACTGGATTCAGGAAAAAGTTAAAAGCAATCTGACGGACGCAATTGTCGGCATGTATTGCGGCATGTGACGCAGCAGGCACGATGATGAGCGTGGAGTTTGAAAGTGATTGCGCGGTAAGCTCACCAAAGACCGGCGGGCAGACCGGATCGTATTCGCCGGATAAAATCAAAACTGGTAACTCGCTGACTACTGGTTCGAATATATCATTATCAGGCTTGTCAGGGCGCCATACATCGCAGACCAAAACATTGTAACTGGCATTAAAGGATGTAAAATCAGGATAATTTTTCGATAATGATGCCTCGGTATCTTCCGGATTTTGTGGCCTTCCTTCAAAGCACAAAATAGCCCGGCTTTGAGTCTCAGAATATTTTCCGTAGGCATCGGGATCGCTAAAGGCGTCAGACCATCGTTGCAGAATTTCATCGTTTCCTTCAGCAACCTCCTTTATTGCTTTTGGCACAAAAGGAATGCTTTTTGGTTTTAACAATGCATTCCAGATGCTCCATGCGAAATCGTTGCCACTATAGTTATGTATCACAATGTTTTTTCCGCGTTTAAAACTCAATTGTGCCGGCTTCGCATTGAGTCTTGTAACAGCGCGTACAAAATCGTTTCGAATGGCTGGAAATAACTTCGCGGTTACAGGATCGCCAACTACATATTTCTCCAGCACCTTAAAGCTGGCGTCAAATGGCCTTACAAAATCGTTCCATGGTGAGTTTGGCGGGAATGGCGAGTCAAGGATCACGCTTCTTATGCCCGCAGAAAAATTGCGTAGCATGTTCAATGCCACGGTTGTCCCGAATGAGACCCCGTAAACATTCCATTTCGTAATTTGCAATTGCTTCCGAATCTCATCGGCATCTGCCGCCAGCTGCATAGAACTAAACGTTCTAAGATCAACACCATTTTGTTTAAGCAACTTGAGGCAGTTCGCGTACAACGCAATTTCCTTTTCTTTAAATGCCTGAGGCGAAGCACTTTTCACGGCAAAGGCGTAAAGGGAATCCTGGAGATCGTTGCAAAGTTCTGGTTCCGACGATCCAGTTCCTCTATAATCAAAAAAGATAAGGTCATGTTGCCTTCTTAAGCCCTTCCAGGTAGGCTGTTTCAGGTAATGCGGAAGATTGTCCAGCGTTGCTATGCCCGGACCTCCATGCAGATATAAGATGGGCGTTTTCACGGTAGTCACTTCAGATTTTGCTACTACCACGCCAATTGAATACGTGCCGGCATTCGGGTCCACTGAACTCTTGTAAATAGGAATTTTAAAGCACGACACCCTGTTCGCCTTAGCCCAAAGCGAGTCGAGGCCAACGGTTTTGCAGGGACATCGCAGTCGCTTCAATTTGTCTTGTTGTCCATGGCAGCCAAGTGATGCCATCAAAATAGAACATAGAATCAGACCGCTTCGCATCATGCCAGTGAATTTAGTCAGAAAAGTGTAGAGGAAAAGCTACTGTGCCATCCCCTCGTCACCAGCCTCCGCTAGTACACTCAGGTTGCTTTTTGGGCGACTAAATTTTCGTCGGTAGGATTATTGACAGCAAACAGGATTCAAATGGCGGGTTTTGTATTGCGACCGTTATTCTTCGACCTCGGCATGATATTTCATAGCAATCATTTGTCTGTCGGCCATCAATTCGATCCTGCTGAGGCCTGGATCAACAATTTCTATAAGCTGCCATGTATCCTTGCCATCGTGTGATCTTACACCGACGTGGAACAGTTGACCGGTGGCAATCTCTTTCAGAATAAGACCAGTGCGTAAGGTGATTTCAGATGTGATGGGTTCGAACATATGGAACGAGTTTGTGGATATAAATTTAGACGGCCAAAATAGCGATGTTAGGTTTCTATTGCTACGCTACCAAATCGGATGCCATCGATACTGGATCGTCACAAAAGTTCTCAACCACAAAGTACCGGCAATACAAAGGTTTCGGATGAGCCCTGCTGATCCATTCTGCATACAACAGTCACGGACAAGATCCTTAATCGTGACGTCTGTGTAAAATAGTCCGCAACAAAAACTATTTCTCCACATTAAAAGACAACCGATGATGCGATGGTATTCTCGTACCAAAGTCTTTCCGCAACCAGGCGGGACAATTAATATCTCCAAAAGCACTCAAGACATTTACTTAGTGACGATCTTCACGCCGAGCGAATGGTGCAAATATCTTAAATTACTTGCCGTTGTCAACATACTCTCGCTATACGCAATTGCAATGAATAAATCGCTTTTTCTTTCGTTTGCCGTTTCTACCATCATCGCCTCCTCTCTCGCCGCCCAGAACACAGAGATATCCAGGATACTTGAGCAGGTCGATCCCGAGGCCATCCGAGCTCATATGACCTTTCTCTCTGACGACCTCCTCGAGGGTCGCGAGCCTGGAACAAGGGGTTTTTCTTTGGCATCTAAATACATGGAGACGCAATTTATAGCATTGGGTCTGAAGCGAGGAGTGAGTGACTCTTCGTATATTCAAGATGTTCCGCTTCACAAGGGCCAAGTGCAGGAAGCTGCCTCAAGCTTTATAATCAATTCAGAAAAGGGTGAAGAAAAACTGAACTATGGTAAAGATTTTATCTTGTCTCCATATTTTGCTTCAACAATTTCAGAAGTTAATGCGCCCATGGTATTTGTGGGATATGGTATCTCGGCACCGGAGTTTAAATACGATGACTACAAAAATATAGATGTGAAAGGGAAAATTGTGGTGTTGATTAACGACGCGCCAAAAACAATCCCCATTAGCGAACGCGCATATTATACCTCGAATGACGCAAAGTATAAAGAGGCCATCAAGCGCGGGGCCGTAGGTGTTGTCAAGTTCTCCCTCCCGTCCAACAAGCGGACAACGTGGGATAAGACAGTAGCCGGTAGCAAGTCACCGACGTTCAAATGGGTGGACCGAGCAACAGGTCCGGCAAACAGTTACAAAGAGCTTAAGGTAACGGCCACATTCAATAATCAAGCCATCGCCAAGCTGTTTGCCCGCTCTAAAACCAAAATTGAGGAGATCTATGCGATGGCAGAACAAAACAGATCATCGTCATTTCCACTTAACATTACCGCCTCTATAAGTGTGCAAACAAGGGAGGCGAGATTGCAAAGCTCGAATGTTGTCGGATTTATTCCCGGTGCAGATCCCGCATTAAGAGATGAATTAATCGTTTATACAGCGCATCTTGATCATTTCGGAATTGGGAAGCCCGTCAAAGGCGACTCCATCTTTAATGGCGCGCATGACGATGCCTCGGGGAATGCCATCCTGTTAGAGATTGCCAGGGCGTACCGGTCACTTTCAACTCCTCCAAAAAGATCAGTAGTTTTTGTTGCCGTCACCGGCGAAGAATCGGGATTGCTCGGCTCAGATTATTTCGCCAATAATCTGCCACTCAAAAATGGCAAGATGGTGGCGAATTTGTGTATTGACATGCCGTTCTTTTTCCATCCTATTCTCGACATCGTTCCCTATGGTGCGGACCATTCCAGTCTCGGAAAGCAGACTGAGGAAGCTGCTAAAATTTTGGGGCTCAAGATCAGCCCTGATCCCTTTCCGGAGCAGGTAGTTTTTATTCGCAGTGACCATTACAGCTTTATAAAAAAAGGTATCCCTGCATTGTTTATTAAGAGCGGCTTTATGACTGTCCCGCAGGACACGGTGGACCGCGCCAAATCAGACGTGGGCTGGCGCAGCACGAATTACCACACGCCACAGGATGACATGAACCAGCCTTTCAATTTTAAAGCCGCAGGCATGCACGTAAAGGTGAATTTTCTTATCGGGTATCTGGTATGTAATGAAATAGATAAACCCACGTGGAACAAAGGTGATTTCTTCGGTATGAAGTTCAGCAAGTGATGGCAAGCTTAAATTTTACGACCAACTTCCAACAACAAAGCGCTGCGGTTTAAAATCTTCCACCGATAGGCGAACACCCTACCGCGATAACCTGATACCAAAGCCAATATTGTAATGAAATAACGAATAACTCGGGCTGTTCAGCAACATTGAAGCCCACCTGTGCAAATGCAAACATCGATGTGGCTGCTTCTTTGATAAAAAATTTGCTCGTGAAAGAAGGCTCAATAAAATAAAAACGACGCCCCGGTAAGTTTCTCGCAATGTTGTTGTTGACAGACAAATCAAGGCGCGTGAAATCAACTCTCGTCACGCGTGAGGTAACTATAAATTGGAACCGCTTCAAACGAAAAGCGAATGTTGGCTGAACAAAGGCTTTGTTGTAAGTGCCTTTAAATATATGCTGGGTATTGTTAGCGAGAAAAAAACCAAAAGTGGAATCCTGCGCGTAACCCTTGCCCCCGCCGTACCCAGCATAAACCTCATAGGAATATTGGTTCTTGAAACCAAAATAACCCAATCCCGCTTCGCCGGAACGATGTATTCGATAGGTATTGTCGAAGGGCTGATATTTATTATTGGCGTACAGGGCGCCCGCCATTATGCCAATATGATTTGTCAGGGCAAATGCGGCATTTGCGTTCAGGCCATTTCCAAAGGACATAGTTCCCTGAAACTCGCCGTGCTGAGTTAACAACGGAACATTTCGGAGGCTTGCGATGTACACGCTTGCGCACGACGAACAGCAAATTGCGAGAATAAAACCAATACTTGAGATGCGCATTGTCTAATAATTGCTAACCGAAACATTCTATTTCAACGTATCAAACGCATACTTGCCATTTTCCCAAAAACTATCGAGCGCGATGATTCGGGGCTTAAAAAAGGAGATCAGGTCTGGCCACTGATCCTTGCTCATTATTGAAACGCCCGTAAATGTTTTCGCTATTCTGCTAACGTTACGGTGGCCTTCTAATTCAACTTCAGGTTGCCAATCCCATTCTTCGCCGACGCTGCTCCGTAGCATCGTCGCAAGTTCCTTGAATTGTTCATAAAATAGCTCACGAATTTCAGAATCGGAATGTTCAATCGAAATAAAAATCGTCGCAGATGTCAATCCAGCATCCATACGAAAATGCACGTCCTTAAGACCCGTATGATAATTAATCCAGTTGATTTTCATTCCCTCTGCAGAAAGGACCGGATTCATATAGCGGCCGAAAGCAGTCCAGAACTCTTGTCTTATGCGCGACGCTTCATCACGGTTATACACGGCTGAAATTAGTGTGAGTATTTCTTTTGTCTATCTCGCTAAATTCTGAAATTCTGTAAATGTTACCTTGAAGATTGAACCATGCCTCATGCCCGTTGGAAAAGAGATCTTATCTGAAATATCTCTCCAAGTTAAAAAATCTGATGATTGAATTGCACCCATTTTGTGGTCGTTGTATTTATCAAAATAAACCATCCATTGCCCGCCGAGCTTTAACGCTGTGGGTCCTTCTGCCCAATAGTCGCCTGTGATCGGCATGCCTGCTCTGGAATAGGGACCCGTTAAAATTTCTGCAGTGGCAATCTTAATATTTTTTTGGATGGGTTCAAGGGTCTCATCTTTTAAGAACATAATAAACCGGTTTTCATCTTTAACAATTGTAGCATCAATCACATTCAAACCAGGTTCGTAAAGAAGTTTAGTCTTAGAGAAATTTTTAAAGTCTTTCGTTGACGAGTAATAAATTCTATGATTGTATGCACTTTCACCTTTTGTCTGCGTCTCTGGATATGATCCAGAAATGGTGGTTGACCAGTAAATCATGTACTCACCCGTGCTAGCATCGTAGGTAATTTCAGGCGCCCACGCATTGCGTGCTCCAGGCTCATGCTCCATCACGGGAATATACTTTTGTGCACTCCACGTTTTTAAGTCTTTTGAAGTCGCATATCCAATTCCTTTTTCATTCCAGCTGACCGTCCAGACCATATGGAATAATCCATCGCCGCCTTTGATAATACACGGATCCCGCATCAATTTGTCCTTGCCTGCAGTGGGTTTAAGGAAAACCGAATCATTGTTTAATGCTTTCCAGTTATAGCCATCATGGCTGTAGGCCATGTGTAATCCATCTCCATTACCTTTGAAATAAGAAAACAGAAACACTTCGTCCTGCGACTGGGAATAGCTTTCGATGGAAACCGCAATGAGAATCGTCGATACCAATCTTTTCAACTTGGCGCTAAGAAATTCGGCAAGGGTTGTCATTTTATTTAATTTACTACACATCCCACTTTATCGGCAATTCAATATCCAAAATACTATTGACGATCATATCAGGTTTATAAGCATAGCGCTTTAGGTCATCGCGCTGCGATATACCAGAAAGAACCATAATCGTCTTGTAACCCATTTGCACGCCACCCAGAATATCAGTTTCCATCGTATCGCCGATAACAACAGTGTCGGCAGTCTCCAGCCCTATAAATTTTCTTGCCGAGCGCATCATCACAGGACCTGGCTTGCCGACGACAAAGGCTTTCGTGCCTGTCGCTTCTTCGATCATTGCGGTTGTCGCAGCAATGCCTAAATTGTTCCAGCCTTTCATCTTCGGTGACGGGTCACGGTTAGTGGTGATAAACTTTGCGCCCGCGAGTATCATGTCAACAGCGCGTTGCACCATTTCCAGTGTGAAATTCCGGCCCTCTCCCAACACGACAAATTCAGGTTCGGTGTCAACCAGCGTAAGGCCATTTTCGTGAAGGCTGGTTAGCAATCCACCTTCACCAAGTACAAACCCGGAACCGCGCGGCATCTGGCCTGCAATGAATTTTCCAGTGGCCATCGCGCTTGTGAACACATGTTTCTCTTCGATGTTAATACCAAGCTTGCGGACTTTGCGAATGACTTCCGTAGGACTTCGCTGACTATTGTTCGTCATGAAAGTGAAGGGAATATCCTCCTTCACGAGCCGGTTAACAAATACATCGGCACCTGGGATCAGGGTGTCGCCCCCGTAGATCACTCCGTCCATATCAATCAGGAATCCTTGCATAAAGACGTTGTTATTTGATTTAAAACTTTTTGTTTTTAAATCACTAATGTACGGACGTTAAGCAATGAATAACAACTTTTGCAATCCAATCCGAGACTATCTTGAAATTGCATTCCAAAGAAGCGACGCTGATTGTTCCGGGCTCAGGCTCACGCCGTTCAAACCAAGCACAGCACGCATTCTCGCAGCGGACAATAGAGGCATTCTGGACCTGCCTTGTTTTACAAGTCTGAGAGATGCATTAAAAAAGGCATTGCGTTCGGGAACTAGATTGCGCGGCGCATTCCCAGAAATCGATTGTTATTCTTATTTCAGGTTAGCACTCATTGACAATTGCATTAAATTAACCGATTAACTATTTAGTGATTTCAGCAAAGCTCATTAATACGAAATTAGTCACATTGCAGCTTGGCATTGTTATATTTCCGATAATGTAAGAGCGATGCGCAGGATATGAGACACTTGTGCTCGTCTCGAAGATTGTGTATACGGTGTATGGTGGGTAGAATTTTTAATTGGATGAGAGTAGTAAGCTGAAATAATGAGTCATTAAACCAGGAAGTGGAAACAGATGATCCTAAATTCTACAGAAACGGAGCTGCAAAACCTGATCAAGAATCAACAGGAGGAAATTGAAATCCTTCGTCAGCAGCTTCGTGAACAAATTACTCTCCGTAAAGAGACAGACGATACCATCAAATATTTTGCAACCTCACTATTTGGAAAAAATACCCTTGATGAGATACTGTGGGACGTGGCGAAGAACTGCATCTCACGGCTTGGATTTGTTGATTGCGTAATCTACCTGGTAGACGAATCGCGAAATGTTCTCGTGCAGAAAGCGGCGTATGGTGCCAAAAATCCGCAGCATTTTCAGATACAGGATCCCATAGAGATACCGTTAGGTCTCGGTATTGTGGGCGCTGTCGCCGAATCGGGCAACGCCGAAATTGTTAACGACACAAGGAAAGATCCAAGATATATTGTCGACGACGAAATGCGCAATTCTGAAATGGCGGTACCTTTAATCCTGCAAAGTAAGGTCATTGGTGTCATTGACACGGAGCATCCGCACGTAAACTTTTTTTCTCAGCATCACCTCAATTCATTAACAACGATTGCTGCAATCTGCGCCAGCAAGATATCTCAGTCCGAGGCGGACCAGCGCGCCATGAAGGCATTGGAAGTGCAACGCGAAGCCGACCATATCAAACAACTTGATCAGATCAAATCACAATTTTTTGCCAACATCTCGCATGAATTCAGAACGCCGCTAAATTTGATTCTTGCTCCCTTGCAAAAGGACGAGCCGCTGTCCCGTGAAGAAATGCAAATGATGAGCCGGAATGCAAAACGGCTACTAAGGCTGGTCAATCAACTTTTGGATTTGGCAAGGCTCGAAAGTGGTTCATTGAAAGCCGAATTGCGGCATATTAATGTTTTTGGATTCATTTCGGATATCGCCAATGCATTCGAACTGATAGCAGATGTTAAACGAATGCGGTATAAGGTAAACATTCCGACTTACGATTGTATCGGCTTCACAGATCCTGATAAACTGGAAAAGATAATTTATAACTTGCTATCCAACGCGTTTAAATTTACGCCAGAAGATGGAACAGTAATAATCGCAGTATCATTCCTTGATCGCCAGCTGGAGATCCGTGTCACAGACAACGGTACGGGTATTGCAAAATCTCATCAAGACACGATCTTTGATCGCTTTTATCAGGTAGATGCGAGCCAGACGCGTTCTACTGAAGGATCAGGCATCGGTTTGTCATTGACAAAAGAGCTTACGGAGTTGCTTGGCGGTAAAATTTCGTTATGCAGCGAGCCAGGTAACGGGTGCGAATTTATCGTGACGCTGCCGATGCTAACGGGGACAGAAACGCCGGATATAGAGGTGATCCAGCTGGAGGCAACAAGTTATTATCCATACGTAGAGCAAAACGAAATAAGCCACCTCCTGGGACCAGAAGAAAATACAGAGTTTCCGGTTGTGTTAATTATAGACGATAACCTGGATTTTCAAAAATATATGCGGTCTTGCCTTGCGGCGAAATACAACGTCCTGCTTGCCCCACATGGAGAGGCGGGATTGGCTGTAGCGCGACAGCGCATCCCTGACTTGATCATTAGTGATATTATGATGCCGGTTATGGATGGTGTTACACTCCTTCGGGAGCTGCGCAGCGACGAGAAGACCAGCCACATCCCCATCATATTGTTAACAGCGAGTGTTGACGGCGAAACAAAGATTAAAGGGTTTGAAACAGGCGCCGACCAGTATCTGGTAAAGCCATTTGAAATTGATGAACTCCATGCAAGAATTCAAAGCCTGCTTACACGACAGGAAACACTCAGGAAGAAGTATGTGCGTGAGATTTCTCTCCAGCCTACAGGATTGGTCATCAAAGACAGGGACGCAACGTTTCTCGAAAAGGCAGTCAGGATTATAGAAGAGAACATGACTTCTCAGTCTTTCACCGTAGAAACCCTGCAGCTCGAAGTTGGTATGAGCCGGATGCAGTTACACCGCAAGTTGAAAGCTTTAATAAACCAACCAGCAAGTGACTTCATACGTTCAATAAAACTCAAGCGGGCTGCCCAACTGCTCAAACAACCTGGGATGCAAATTGCCGAAGTTGCATTTCTGTCCGGTTTCCATCATCGGTCAAACTTTTCGAAGTGCTTCAAAGAACATTTCGGAATGCTACCTTCCGAATTTGTGAGGAATGCTTAGCTCGTGATGGCAACACGCACAACATATAGACGTTTATGATTATTTGTTATGAGTTATGCTCGAACTCATAGTTCCCTCGTTGCGGGGAGTGCTTCGAGACACCGTCTCCAACATGACGAAGCAACCCCCGGGCTACGAAGCGCAGAAAGTGCTGGTGCATTGATTTTAGCGAGTGCGAACGCTGCATCACTTCTTAGGAAGGGGGTTGACGGAACTTTCCGTGCCCGCCTCACAATTGCTTTAGGGAACCGTAAAGCAAAATTTGTGTACCTTAGGTATCTAAATTAATTCGACTTCAAAACAACCTTAAAAAGATGAGATTTCTGATTCTAATTGTTAGCGTTACATTCTTTGGCTGTGGTGGCAATTCAAAGACAAAAGAAATATCCAAAGCAGACTACGGTACTGATTGGCCGGTGAGCGTTGAGGAGGGCACGGTCAAATGTATCGACGGAACATATGTCGTATTTGAGACCATGGGAAAAGTATATGCAGTCAACGACAGTGCAAAAAAAGAAAGTGTGATGAAAGAACACGGCTGGAGTGATATCGAAGAAATTCGGGTAGATGACCCTGCCTCTCCGGATACAAAAGTGAACATTACGCCAATTTTGAGCACTGGACTGATTTTGTGTAAGTAACGTTGTAGTCGGTTGCTTCTGAAATTTGACGGACATTTTCGGCGAAGATTAGCTTAATAGTCAAGTTTCGCATATTGAGCACGTTCATCATTGCCGCATCTTGTCTGGCGATCGGACAGGTCTTGTCCCTCTTCTTAACTTCCTGGGTGTTTAGCGTAAGTGATTCGAATATCTTGGACGCGATCGTGCATCCAATAAATGCCGACAGATCCCAGATAATTTTTCACTCGCTGGCATTTTCTATATTAAGCATGTTCGCCTTGCCGGGCCTTTACCTTTTCCTAGTTGACCGGAATGCTATCGTTTTCTGTGGCGAAACAGTAAAACACGAGCAGCATCGCTACTTCTGTCATTGATATCCATGGTAATGGTGATGCCTTCATTTCGGTAGTGATCAAACTAAATGAAAGCATCAGATTGCCGGCATCGCTTTGGAAAGTGGAGCAACATTTTCTTGCTGCGGAGGCAAATGCAACATTATTGACTACCTCGCGAATCCACTTTTCGAGTCCAAAGGAAGTTCTGCTCTCCGCTCTGATGTTGGCCGTTATTCCGGGAATAGTTGAAGAAATATTTTTTCGGGGTAGTCATTCAAACACAACTCGAAAACAACCTAAAAAATGGGCATCAAGCGGTGCTGCTAGCGGCATTTATTTTCAGTCTCGTTCACTCCCAATTTTATGGGTTTATTCCAAAGGCTCAAACTCGTTTTACTGGTAGGCTATATTTTTCTATGGTCAAGAAATATCTGGCTGCCTATTGCCGCACACATCGTCAACAATCTGAAAACGCTTCTACTATTTTGGGAGTCTCCGATCACTTCTTTTGACGATAAGAACGGAGAATTGCTTTTGCTAATTTTTTTCGTTCCCTCGGTCGTATTAACGGCATTTATCGTTCGATGTATTAAAAGGATCCACGCCGGAGAGTTAAATTATGAGACGGGTGCAATGTAAAATCATGACTATTCCGTAACCGCCATTTGGGGCATTCGCTTCGTCGGCATAAGCTGGTCGCCAATGAAACGAGCGTGACCGGTTTCGAACAATCTAAAGGAGGTAAACCCGAACTGGCCTTCAGGGAAGCAATTTCACATTGGAATAATAATTGTCAAGACCGATTAAACTGAAAAGCGTGTTAAAGAACTTTTTTGCCGTCTCTATTCGCAATATCCTCCGATACCGTGCCTTCTCCGTTATGAATATAGCCGGTCTGACGCTTGGCATCGCGTGCGCACACTTCATTTTCCTAGTTGTTCAGTTTGAAAAAAGCTATGATCGATATCACACAAATGCAGGCCGGATCTATCGTATCAACGGAGGAGCTCCAAACACCCCGGATGAAGAATTTGATACAGGTACTCCGGCAAGCCTCGCTCCCCTCTTACGTGACGAATTTCCAGAGATCGAGACGACAGCCGTAGCGTTTAAGATGAACCCAGAAAGTTCACAGGTCGAATTTAACCATGAGCTGACCAGAGTGAAGGGCCTCTATTACACTACGCCCGAAATATTCCAGATACTAAATTTTTCATGGGTACAGGGATCGCCAGAAAAATCCCTCAGGGCGGCAAATCAGGCAGTCGTTAGTGAAAGCATAGAGTCACAATATTTCAACGGTGATGCTATGGGTAAAATACTTCGAGTGAATGGAGATACTGATGTACAAATCGCCGGCATCATAAAAGATCCGCCGTTAAACTCTGACTTTCCCTTTCACGTTGTCATCTCACATGCTACGCTAGAGAAGGATCCGCAATTCATGAATGGTGGCCTGGATGGATGGAATTCTTCTTATCAGACGTATGTGCTTTTAAAGCAACGGACCAAGCCGGAATCAATAAATGCCAAGCTCACGGCCATGATCATCAAACGTCTGGGGAAAGAGCAGGCAGAGAAATTTCTTTCGTTCCGGTTGATGCCACTCAGCGACATTCATTTCGTCCTGGGAAATTTCAATGATCGAATCATTTCAACGTCAACATTGACGACTTTATCAATGATTGGAGTCTTTATACTTTTGATAGCCTGCATAAACTTTACAAATCTTGCAAGCGCGCAGGCGATCCGCCGTTCCCGCGAAGTGGGTATTCGAAAGACATTAGGGAGTTCCCGGCGCTATATCATTATGCAATTTCTTGGCGAAACCTTTGTGGTCACTTTCGTAGCCCTGATGTTATCATTTATTCTAGTGAGCAACCTGGTGCTCGCATCCGAGAATTTGACTGAGATACCCTTGACTCAAGACCTACTTACCCAGCCTTCTTCTCTCTTGTTTCTGCTTTCAGTACTTGTTTGTGTGACTCTGCTGTCAGCGTTCTATCCGGCTTTTATCATGTCCGGTTTCAGACCGGCTGAAGCACTGAAGAGTGGCAACACTTCAAATGGAACAAAGGGGTTTTTCGTAAGGAAGAGTCTCACGGCCTTTCAATTTGTGATCTCGCAGGTATTGATAATTTGCACAATGATCGTGATCAGGCAACTCGACCACTTTAACGAAGTACCGCTGGGATTTAACAAGGAAGCCGTTCTTACTGCGGACATTCCAAATGCCGATCCTAATATTTTTTCGACGTTGAAGAATAATTTGCTTCGCTATCCTGAAATAAAAAATGTGACCTATTCTCTTAATACTCCTTCCGCCACGATTAATAAATATTGGGCCGGTTTTACGCACACCGCATTGCCGGATCACAAACCCGCAGAAATAAAATTTATTGACTCAGCCTACTTCATGATGTTTGAAATTGAACGCTTGTCAGGCACGTTGGTCATTCCTGCTGATTCGGGAAAATCTGTCGTTGTAAACGAAGATTTATTAAATACAATAGGAATCCAAGATCCCGAGAAAGCCCTTGGCGAAAAAGTAAATTATTGGGAAACGGACGCGACGATAATAGGAGTTGTACGCAACTTTCAGACGGTTAGTCTGGCGGAGGGCATGCATCCCGTTATCCTTGCAAATCGGCCGGATATGTTTCGAAAGGTCTCAATGAAGATAGACCTCACGCAGGCTTCATCGGGTATTGCTCATCTCGAAAAACATTGGAAGGAAGCCTTCACAAATTATTACTTCACGTATTCTTTTCTAGACCAGGACGTCGCCACGTTCTACAAAGAGGAACGGAAGATCTCCAGACTGCTCATTGCATTTGCAACGGTTGCCATAATGATAGGCTGTATCGGACTCTTTGGGCTCATCATGTTGACCTCTATTCAACGCACTAAAGAAATTGGGATTCGGAAGATCCTCGGCGCTACCATCGCAAATATCTCAGCGCTTCTCTCGCGAGAGTTTATCGCGCTGGTCGCCATTGCCGGAATAATTGGTTGCCCTCTTGCTTACTATGCAATGACGAACTGGCTTTCGGGTTTTGCCAATAAGATCAGTCTACTTGAAAACAGTTGGGTATTTGTACTGGCCGTTGCGGTGGGGCTGGCCTTTGCGTTGCTCACCGTGGGGATCCAGGCTTTTAGGGCCGCGAGCAAAAACCCAACGGAAAGCTTGCGGAATGATTAGTGCAACAACGAATTGCCGCGACATGAAAAACATAACGTATTAAAAAGCTTATGCACTCCCGGATAAAATGAGCAAAGCATGGATAGCATTTGCAAAAACTGGCAATCCAGCGCACAAGGGTTTACCGTCATGGCAGGTGTACAATTCCAGCAATACTTCTACGATGCACTTCAACAACAAGTGTGAAGTAAAGCCGCAGATGGATAAGGATCTTTTTGCCTTGGTTAGTGCAGGGATGTAGATGAGCTATTTATTGCTCCTACCATACCATTGCTACCTTCCCCATAAGTGATGCCAATAACTCCTTCAAAAAGAAATTTTTCGCATCGCGCTCTTTGAAATAGCACATCTTCTTCCTTACATTTGCATCATGTTTAATGAAGTAAAATATAGTCTCAACTTCCAGCAGCATCGCGATATGCTGTTAGCGCCGCGGATTTTCAGTTGATCACATCGTGATCTTCCACTGAAAACCCGGGCTGTTTCCGGGTTTTTCTATTTAAACACAATTGTAAAACATTGAAACACGGGATTGCAGGGAAGAAAAATGTCTTGACGTTCATCGATGTATAAAATTTTCAGTCGATGTAACGATCAGGCAGGCAACGAAAAATACTTCTTTTGAGAGAAGGAAAATTATGAAAAGGAAGATACTAAGCGGAAAAGACTTAATAAAGCTCGGCTATCCTGAAGGAAGGGCTATCGGCATTGCCATCAATACAGTGCTCAAACATTTTCGCAGAAGCGAAAAGGAAGATATCTATGGCATGCTGACAAGTGTACTGGCTTCGCCGAAAATTTTTATCAACGATTCGATCTGGAGCAAGGTGGCACTTGAACTCATACCTCAGGAGAAAAAATCCCTGTCGCATGAGCTCAATAAAAAACGCATGGACTATAGAATCTATGGCGCAAGCGAAATTGAAGAAGGTGCGCGCAATCAAATGGAGATTGCTATGAAATTACCAGTGACAGTAGGCGGAGCGTTGATGCCTGATGCACACCAGGGTTATGGACTGCCGATCGGAGGAGTACTGGCGACAAAAAATGCAGTTATCCCATACGGTGTTGGCGTTGACATTGGGTGCAGAATGTGTCTCACAGCGTACCCAATAGATGAAGTTTTTCTCCAGCGAAAAAGTAGTGTCCTTAAACAGATACTGCTTGACAATACTTCCTTTGGAAGACAAACAGTCAAGCGGCCGCGGGAACATGAAGTGTTAGACAGCAATCTTTTTAAAGAGATCACGATACTAAAACCGCTTCATGGAAGAGCTGCCATGCAAATCGGGTCCTCAGGAAGCGGAAATCACTTTGTTGAATTCGGCTTGATGGAATTGCACGCATCGAATGAATGGAATCTTACGGCAGGTAAGTATCTGGCATTGCTGTCACACTCAGGGTCGCGCGGACTTGGTGCCGAGATCGCCAGGCATTATACCAAGGTGGCCCGACAAGTCTGCTTGTTGCCCGGTGAAGCAGCTAACCTTGCATGGCTTGATTTGAATACTGAAGCAGGCCAGGAGTATTGGCTTGCCATGAACCTTGCTGGTGATTACGCTTCGGCCAATCATCACCAGATTCACCAGCGTATATCCACTGCGTTGGGCGAGCAGGCATTGCTCCGGGTAGAAAATCACCACAACTTTGCCTGGAAGGAAACGCTGAGTGATGGTACGGAAGCGATCGTTCATAGGAAAGGCGCAACGCCAGCAGGTAAAGGTGTGCTGGGTATTATCCCAGGATCGATGACGGCGCCAGGCTTTGTTGTGAAAGGTAAAGGTAATATCGGTTCACTTGAATCTGCATCGCATGGTGCCGGCCGTTTAATGTCGCGTAGTAAGGCGAAGCAAAGCATCACCAACAAGATGCTGAAGCAGATCCTCGAAAAGAGTGGAGTGGAATTGATCGGCGGCGGACTGGATGAAGCGCCAATGGCCTACAAAGATATCCTGAAAGTAATGCACTATCAGAATGAGCTTGTGGATGTGCTCGGGACATTTGTACCAAAGATTGTTCGGATGTGTGGTGACGAAACACCCGCCGAAGATTGACGTCAGGTTTAGGGTACAACATTCAGGTTTGAGGTGTTGATCTCGCCATATCGTGGGTTATACTTCGTGAACGTATTATTGCTGTATCTTTTTCCAAACCCTTCGTTATGAAATAAAATAAGAACATCGCACGTTTTAAGTTTCTTGCCGCGTTTCTCGTGAGCGCAGCAATGGCACCGAGTTGCACGGAGGATGAAAAACCTTTTTTTCCAGAGGTAGAATCAGGTGACATTATTACGATTGCAGGTATACCAAAAGATGCTGGTTTTTCGGGCGATGGAGGAAGCCCCGACAATGCGAAATTGGGCTGCGTCATTGGCCTTTCAGTTGATGAAGCCGGAGATCTTTATTTTGCCGATGGTGCAGCGAATGTTATCCGCAAGATCTCGGATGACAAAATCACCACGGTTTCGGGAAGGTTTCGCGGATTTAACCAGCCAATCGGCGATCCAGCGCCCGAAGGAATGAATGTGCTGGAAGCAGATCTCGACGCGACCTTCGAGGTAGCTGTTTCAGCTGACGGCGATATTTTCTTTAGTGAGACAAGTATCTTTCTGCTGCGCGGGGTGATCAAATCAAACGGGCAATTATATACGCTCGCCGGCAAAGCAGGAACTAGGACATATCCGGGCGACGGTCAACTTGCTACAACTGTCGGAATATATGCGCCTCAGGGAATTGCTGTTGACCCCACTACGGGCGACATCTACTATTCAGACACACAGAACAACGCTGTAAGAAAAATTTCAGACGGAAAGGTCACGACAATTTCAGGATTTGGTCCTGATGGTGCAGGGTATATCAGAGATAATGGCCCGGCCCTCAAGGCAAAACTCAACTACCCTAAAGGTTTGGCTTTTGATGACCAGGGTAATCTTTACATCAGTGACGCCGGCAACAACGTCATTCGAAAAGTGACCAATGGGTTTATTACCACAATCGCCGGTAACGGACAACCAGGTTACACTGGTGACAATGGTCCCGCCACAGAAGCAAAATTCTTTGGTGCGCATGGCATCGCCGTTGACAAGGAGGGCAACCTGTATATTGCTGACAACAATAATTCGGTCATTAGAAAAGTTACTGCAGCACTGGAACCATCAGCACTAGCGCAGGAACAGGTGCTTCAGGTTTCGCCGGTGACAATGGCCCGGCTACTTCAGCATTGCTTTCTAATCCCTGGGCCGTCGCCGTAGATAAGGACGGCAACGTCTACATCGCTGACAGTGACAATTCTGTGATTCGTATGATCGTCAAGTAGGACGTGCATGCTATTCAAAAATTCCTCCGCTTCATGTGAAATTCAATCTCATACTCATTCCACCACAGGCCATTTAAAGGCTGAATGCAAATTGATTCGTTCCCGGACGCCTGCGATTGTCGCGCCGCCGCAATTATTTCTAACACATGAAGTGAATGTTCCGTAGCGATCAAGGGTTCTTTTCCTGTTACCAGGCTTTCAGCAATAACAGATGCCCCTTCCCCCCAAACATAAGTTCCTGCATCAGTCACGTGCCGTACCGTGTCTTCGTTTTCTTTCGTCGCCATATTTACACCAAGTCGCTTCCGCGGTAGCGAATGACATCGCATAACTCGTTAGTGTAACAAACCGCGATATGGAAAGGTGTGGAAGATATTGGGTGGAGACGCTACCACAACCGATAATGCGACGCGAGTTTTTGCTATCATTGTTCTTCTTTCGTTCCATTCTATATGAAAGTTGATAAATTTTCGATTCCGAACAGTTCACTTTACAGTCTCAAACGAAGACATTACAACCATCAAAAGCAGCCAATAATGCAGGAAACAAAAGGACTACTCGAAAAAATAAAGCAACACGACAAACTTGCAATCAGAGTAAGCTCTAACGTAAATAATTCTTTGCCAGCGGAGGTAATGAAAATGCTTACCCAACCTCATAGAAAAGCCAACTATTTTTTTGTTTTTGTTGAAAGTGGTTCACTTACCCATAAAGTTGATTTAAAAGATCTAACCATTACAAGCGGGAAGTTGCTTTTCGTTTTACCGAATCAAATTCATGCCGCGCCTTCACAACAGAAAGATGACATCGAATATTTCAAAATGAGTTTTGATCAAAACTGCTTGTCTTTACTTCCCAAACCATATAAATTTTTACTCAACCCTTTAAACTCACAGATAGTCTCATTTGATACCGACTCAAGGCAACGCGTAAAAATACTTTTCGAAATACTCAACAAATATTTGCATTCAGACAGCCATAAAGATGCTGAAATAATCCTGGCTCATCTTAATTCACTTTTGACAGAGTTCGATAATGCTTACTTTAAAAGTGTTAGAAAAGACAAATCTGAAACAAACAAACTTTCAAAATACATTGACTTTAAGATTGCAGTTGAGACTTATTTGACGGAGCAACATTCTATACACACCATTGCCGACAATCTCTCAATAACCACAAATAACCTCTACAACATTGTAAAAACGTTTTCCGGTGTATCACCCAAAGAATTTATCACAAATCGTCTGATGTTAGAGGCGCAAAGAAAACTTTTTTATTCCGAGACATCGGTAAAGGAATTGGCCTATGGATTAGGTTTCAGCGACCCAGATTATTTTTCAAAGCTTTTCAAGAAAACCACTGGAAAAAGTGTTACACAGTTTGTCGAAAGCATTCAAGATTTGTCGAGCAATTAAAGTGAATAGTCCATCTGGAGTGATTGTACGCACCCTACTTTGACGATTGATCAAAATTTTTAAAAATGAAAACCGCATTAGTAACAGGAGCAAACAAAAGCATCGGTTTTGAAACCGCAAAACAATTAGGCCAACTTGGATATTTCGTTTACATCGGTAGCCGGGACAAAATCAAAGGATTTAAAGCAATTGAAAATTTACAAGCTATAGGCTTGACAAATGTAGAGTGCATTCAACTAGATGTTACGGACATCAATTCGATAAAAGTCGCAAGACAAGAGCTTGAATCAAAAACGCCCAGATTGGATATACTAATTAATAATGCAGGCATCAGTGGCGGCTTTCCCCAACCAGCGACAAAAGTTTCTATTGATACGTTACGACTTGTATTTGAAACGAATTTTTTCGGTGCAGTTCAGGTAACACAAGAGTTCGTTGGATTGCTAGAAAAATCAGACCAGCCCAGAATTGTAAACGTCACCACCGAATTGTCTTCATTGACGAATCACAGCAACCCCAATTGGAAATTTGCACAATTTAAGCCTGCTGCCTATGGCCCATCAAAGACCGCTTTGAACGCATACACCGTAATGTTAGCGGTTGAGTTGAAGGACACAAATTTTAAAGTGAACTGCGTGTGCCCCGGATTCACAGCAACCGATTTTAACAATCACCAGGGAGTTAAAAAAGTCGAAGATGCTGCGACCGTGATTGTAAAGTATGCGACACTTGG
Source organism: Chryseolinea sp. (assembly GCA_037720155.1). Taxonomy (GTDB): domain Bacteria; phylum Bacteroidota; class Bacteroidia; order Cytophagales; family Cyclobacteriaceae; genus Chryseolinea. The sequence goes on from JBBJMI010000006.1 coordinate 401,070, forward strand.
AAAGATGGACCAACAGGAACATTTTTCAGCGCAGAAGGCGAAATAGGTTGGTAACAGGAAAAAGCAATATAATGACAGAAGAAAGGCACAAACCGCTAATAATGCCCGCGCAGATCTGGAAAATTTCGCTTAACCTCAAAAAGGTAAATTAAATTACAATGATATTCCAAAATCAAATTTTAACATCACTGACATACAGTATTAATCTCTCACCATATGCCTTTGATTCAAGTGTACTTCGATCAATGAGTAGCCTAAGCGTTGATGACGCGCTCGCGGCAAGCGTTCCGCTGGTTGGACTAACTGACAAATACGCCGCCGCCGGTTCAATCTTCCACGCAGCAGATTGATTGCTCATATTCGTGATCGTGAACTCTTTCGAATTTTCTGTGTGTTCTATCGATAATCGCGCAGGCGCGATCTGAACGGCTGAAGATGATTTAACGGTGAGTATTACAGGGATTATCAATTCACCGGAGGTAGTGCTGATCACAATCTTGTCTGTGATCACTTGAGGCAAAAGTAACGAAGTTTGTGCTATAACAGTAATTGGGCCATCTCCGGCGAAACCTCCCATTCGAAGGATTTCGAGCCATTCAGGCTTAGAGATGATCGACCATCGTATCGGTATTGTAGCAGATGCAGAAAGCCTGAATTCGTCTGATGGAAACTCAGAGGAAAGATGTAGCTCACTTTGACTCGATTTGACTTTAGGAAACTGAATGCGATCCTCCTGACAGCCCTTAAAAAAAACAAACATGAAGAAGCAGTTGGAGACTAGAAGTATCCGATAAGTCTTTCAACCTACGTTCCTAATGCCACATATATGCTCGGGCGATGCGCCAGGTTTAGTCAGGTCGGTATGATGCATAACATTTAGAGGTGACTAAATTTTCATCACCTTGGAATACAAAAAAATCAATCTTGGGATAATTCTGACATCATCGAATGCAAGATTCGGTGGGGACGGAAAGGAAATGAATGCATATTGTTTGAAGTCAAATGACTTCTTGGGTCAGGTGTTCTCGTAGTAGAACCCTGGCTAAAAATAATTCAGTTTTTCTTCAAAACAGCATTCCGAGGTTATTATACGCAATCCACCGCTTTAATGATCCAACAAGTCGTCTCAAATGGTCCTCATTCAAAAAAATATTTGACCAGGTATCGTACCTGTCGCATTGCATACTAATGTAAAACATCATAATCCCTAAGCACACAAATGGCAACACGCGTTTCTCTTCAATTGTTATTGCTGCTAAAGATTCATATCCTTTCAAAAAACTGTCGGCTTTAACTTCATATTCGGCGTGGTTCTGGTTCGTGCTGTAGAGCTGAAACAGAAAGTATGAGATATCGTAACATAGCCACCCATTGCCGCAGAAATCAAAGTCAAAAATTGTTATTTCATTTCCCTTATTAGAATGGATGTTGTCAAACCAGACATCAAGGTGTACGGCTCCATGCCTGATTTTATTAATGTCCGTCTTATTAAATTCATTTTTCAGAAAAATCGCAATCTGCTCTAAATATTTAATTTCGTCCGAGGGATTGTTGAAAAAAAGCTTCGTTCGTTCTATGGAGTCTGTTAGTAGGACTTTCATGTCATATGTGATGCGTTTTACCAGAAATCGTTCCGTGGCTTTATGAATCTTCGCCAGGGCTTGTCCAATGAAATAACTTGTCTCCGGTGTAAACCGTGCGTTTTTTCCTCCCTTCGCAAAGGAAAATAGAACGCCAAATCGCTTCCCTTCGGGTGAATTGAATTCCTGAATGAAATTATTTGACTTGTCTGCTATCGGGTAGGATATCGGCGCGTTATATTGCTTTAAATGCATTAATAATCTTAACTCTTCAGCTACCTCCAGCTTTGTCCGCCAATTGAAAGTGTATACGCGGAAAACAAATTTTTCCTGTTCATTAAAAACCTCGTACAAATGATTCATTCCCGTCCGGAATAACTTGCACTTCGTGTTCTCACCCAAGTCATATGTTGCTTGCAGAAATTGTCCAACATGATCTGATGATAGAGTTGATTCGGTTACCGGAAATATTGTCAATCGGTTATCGTCTGCCATAGTTTATGCTTTTGTCTCGTCACTCAACATTATAGAGAAGGATGAGCTGATTTATTAGGACCGAAAATGTTACAGAGCTTTTTTCAATGTTCAAGTTGCACAAATCTGTTTCCGGATCCGCGGATCCAATTAGAGGATAACCTAGATAATGACTTGGATTTAAATAAAAGGATCGCGCGAGGGTCAATCCTTTTTCACCTGTAATCGCCTGATTTTCAATCGGAGCCGTACGGGACTCGAATGCCGATTGACCTGTAACTAATATTAGGAGGATCAAAGATGTGGGCTTGAATAAATGGCAACTTGAGCTCGTTTAATTGTTATACTCAAGTTGTGCGTCAAATCGGAAAAACTAACCACTAAAAATATACCCAAAATTACTTTCTGCATTTTGCAGATTATTCTATTGAATCTTTCCAACCTAAAATACCATTCAGTTGCGCTAATACAAAGCGGTTTTAGACCGCGCCCCTGATATATCCTCTACCACAAAGCATCTCTAGGCCATATCAAAAATTTTGCGAGGCCATCTCAAAAATATAACAAACCCTATCCCCGATGAATGAACGTATGTCGGAAAGTATTGCACAATTTAAAGAAAGTCCTCCACGGCATCGTTGCTCGCAATGATCGGGAGCCAAATAAAACCGTTTTCAGGGCGTTAAATTGTTGGATTCACCGTCAAAAAAAGAAAAATTTATCCCAGCTACCCAAAAAGGTAATGAAGCGTCATGCCGTGGGGCATGCTTTGAAGGTCCGGGCGAAGATTCCTTCCTTTGTTTTTGTGGTGAAGGCGGGACGTGCGCTTAATTTCGAAGGTCGACTGTGATTCTAACCTTAAAATTGCTTTCTTCACATCCACGGGGACGAGCACTGAAAAAAAACATTTACAGCAAGTACTTTTTTGTTTTTCGAGTTGCCGATTTTTTCTTTCGTTCAGCCACCATTGTTTCGAATGCCAGGACGTGTCGAATTACGAATAGCAAGCAATAAATAGTAGAAGCCGAGGAGTCCGTCTTCTCCACTCTTACAACTGTTTGGCTATGCGCGATTAAAGCGTTTTGGCGTATTTTTCGCGAGCAATCTGCTTGCGTTCATTGCCATTTGATTTTAATACTATCCGTTAACCTAAAATGTATGTCTATGAAAAAACTACAAATCACAGTTTCCTTTGCGATCTTGTTAACCGCCATGGCTTGCGAAAAAGAGGATCATATTCAATCCCTTCAGGCGGTTGATGATTCTCCTACTTTTATGAGGTTGCCCGTTCCTGATAGGTCCGATGGCAGAACTGCCACAAATGCGCGTTATGTTGTATACTCGGCCGAGTATCTTACTAGTGCAGAATCCGGACAAGTTGGTAGAACTGTTTATTTTAAAGACGTTGGTAATAAACAGTTAACACAAGATTTCGTTCCAGGCCTCTCCCTCGATGGAACGGACAACGTTTCGTATTACATCGATGAGACGCGGCCTTCAGATGATCTACCCGTGGCTGTCAGCTCTGCTGCCATTACCCGCGCCATGCAAACCTGGGATGGTGTAACCTGCTCAGACCTGGGACTTTTCAAAGTTCCATCGCAGCCAGGAATATCTACAGGCTTTGTCAGTGAATTATTAGGATTTGGAGGAAGCCTCGAGTACGTAGCAGACGTGGTTCATGCAGGATGGCTGCCCGCATCTTTTTTTGATTTGCTTGCTCCCGACGGAAGCACATTCATTTTGGGGGTTACGTTTACAATTCTTTTCACGGATGAACTGGGCAATCCTGTCGACACGGATAATAACAACAAACTGGATGTAGCCTGGCGTGAAATATATTACAACGATACATTTGAATGGGCGGATGGAGATCATTATGACGTAGAAACCATCGCACTTCATGAAGCCGGACACGGACTTAGCCAGGCGCATTTCGGAAAGGCTTTCCGTAACAACAGCAACAACAAGTTACATTTTGCTCCACGGGCAGTCATGAATGCAGCTTACTCCGGCATCCAGACTGAGATTAATGGAACGGACAAAGGTGGTCATTGTAGCAACTGGGCGAGCTGGCCAGCAAATTAAAAGGCAGCTGTGAAAGATTGTAAGACTGGATTAGAGTCTCATGGATGTAGATTCAGTTTTACAATCTTCGCTTTAAAATTCATGGAGCGGAAGTAATAAAGTAACACTTCCATTAAACTATTATTTACTGTATTCACTTACGATTGTTATATCGTTGAAGCATCAATTACATAACGGTAAAAATCAACAGCGTTGTGGTCAATCTGTATACAATACGCATTGACCGTAAAAAAACATCATAGCTTTTGCTGGGTGAAGTGTAACAACCTCAGGCGCGTGAGCGGTAAAATAATGCTGCTCTACCGGTAAAAAGGTTCGATATACCTTGAACGGGTGATTGCTTCATCCCCCATCCAACCATACTTTTATCGCGGGTAAGTTGATCGCCTGCGGATACGCTACGTCACAACATACCATAAAGGAAATAGTCAACCAGTTAAAAAAAAAACATGAAAACCTCAATGGACAACAGATCCAGTCGCGTTCGCGTGGATACGGAATCTGTTCTTGCGCGCTATGCTGAGTGGTATTCTCGGACGAAAGGTAGACCAGTAGGGGCTTTCGGACCGGAAGCGACGAATGCCATGTTATTTGTGGAAGATGAAGTGCTCGTGGACGCCAATGATGACGCACTCATCAGAGAATTAATGTCGCGATATGGGGCGGAGACTATAAAGGAGGCGCCCATCCCGGCTCCGCCGTATGGATTTCATAAAGAGACGCGTCGGGAATTCATTGATATGCCAGAGCCCGTACGTCTGCGCTTTAAAGCACAGGCTGTTGAAGGAATGGAGAAGACGCTTGACACTGCTGCCGATAAGATGTTCAAAGAGCGGACCGATATTACAATCACGTCAGAGGTCGGCGCAACGGTGGTGGCACTGGTAGCGCAATACGTGATGGATGGCCGGCCCATCGGATTGAATTTATTTGGGGAGAATCTTGCTATGCCACTCGCCACCATCGCCGAGGGACCCGTGCCTGCAGTGGGTTCGGATCCTTCTGCCTGGCAGGCATTTTCGGGGAGAACGCGTATGATCGAAGCATGGCAGCTTGTCGATTCCATTCGGCAGGTGCGTGGAAACAGATTCACAACGGTATGTATATTGGATCAAGGATTTTGGCTTGACAACAAAGGCGTACCGATGGTCTCACCGGCTCAAGCCGGTTCAGATTTTCCAAATTTTATGATGCTGAATCTGGAGAATGAAGGCACGTCGGCAGGTGGCACGGATGGTGACGGTGATTGGCATGGCAATGCCGTAGCCAGCACGGCTACTGCGACCGTTGCCAACAGCCTTGGCGCTGCCGGTTCCGGCGGTACCGTGGCAACACCGCTATTCTTCAGGACTGATTTATCTTTGGACAAAACATTGCGGGGCGTCCGCATTTGCGCCGCTTGGGGGATCGATGTCTTAAATATGAGCTTTGGCATCAAAGCAGGTTCTGAACTATTCTTTCCAACGACTGCATGGAACAATGCATTCCAATTCGCGTTCGACAATAATGTGGTGATGATCGCCGGTGCGGGAAACGATGGAGATGAATTGCCTGACGATTCAAACATCAGGCCGGCGACGCGGACACCGGGTGTTCTTACAGTTGGAGCGCTGGACACCAACGACAATGCACGAGGTGATTCAAATTACGGATCTTCAGTTGGTCTATGGGCTCCCGGCACAGAAATACCCGTGGCTCCGGATCCAATCAGCCAGAATGGTAGTAGTTGGAGTCAGACTTCCTTTGCGTCACCGATGGTCGCGGGTGTGGCAGCAATGATGAAGTTTGCTAATGACAAGTTGACTGCTGCAGACGTCATTCGGATTTTACATGACACCGGGTGGAACGGTACGGGCCGAGTTAACAAAGGTCTCGACGCATTCGCCGCTGTTTATGCTGCCATTAATAGCAGGCTGCCAGACTATGATGAGCCAAACAACACTCCGGCTACCGCCCGCGACCTTATACCTTCCGGTTCGTCTGGAATACTTGTACCAACCTTTAACGGTTTTACTGCGCGATCTTCCTGGACTGACCCTGATTATTGGAAGTTTCGCGTTGATAAGTTCTCCAATGTCACTTTAACTGTTGAATGGTATGAGCGTCTTGGTTCGATGTATGTCGCGCTGGAATGTGACGATCCGGACGCGCACGGCATTGAAGACATGATCACCTCAGGTGGATCGCAAAGCGGCAGAATAACGGTCAAAGGTTTTTTGCCACCCGGCTTCTATCGAATACGTATTGGTGGTCAGGGAGCTACGGCGTATAAATTGTCAGTATCGCGTGTAGCATCTCGGTTGCAGGTTGATATGTTTGAGATGAACGATAGCTTTGAACAGTGCCCGACTTTTCACTTCATCACGAATAAGTGGCTCTACACCGTGGGATTAAGAACCTTTGGACCCGGGACTTATGACGCCACGTTGCATCAGGAACGCGGCGCATCACTTATCCTTGGTGGCTCGAACCTTGTCATGGATGACGACTACATCCGCCTCCAGGTACCGAATACGCTCAGCATCTTTACACGGCCGGCAGTTTCCGTGTTCAACACGGACGTTCCGGTACAAGTAGCACTTTTTAACAATGCGCACCAGCTTATTCAGCAGTGGATAAATGTACGGCACGTCACTTTTTATCCGCCTCTAAACTCCACATGTTTTTTTACTGTTACCGGAACGGCGCCGACGCGCTATAAGATAACGGTAGGGATGGCTGCAGACCCGACCAAGATTCCCGGGCCTCTTCAGGAAGAATTACAACTGTTACCAGAATGGTGGGGTAATCCACCTCCAGTTGAGATCAGAGATAAAGTGTCGCATTACCTCGTCGACGTGAATACTAATCCAGGTGATGGGAATGCCATTTCGTTTAAACAACCGAATGAAGCCATCGAGCTCGAATTGCTCAACCTGAATGGCGCGGTATTGCGAAAAAGTGAAAGTGGTGATGCTAAACTTTCCATCGACACACGTGGTATTGAGGCTGGCACTTATGTATTGCGAGCATCAAGGGGTGAAGGAGCATCTTTGGCACCTCTCCAATTGAAATCAGTGCCACCGCTAAAGCGATATTAACCGTTCTCTTCTACTTTGCGTCGTCAGAGAATTGATTTTAAACTCCGACGAGTTCGCGCTGTAGCCTGAGATTGAAGCGTTTGTCCCAAATTTAATAGACATGCGGTCGATTGACGAGAGGTTTAACGAGGTTCACTTGCAGATTATCCAACGTTACAACGGTTTGGATAAGCAAAGCTGGTTTCAGATGTTGCGTTAGAACACGCGATTAAGCTACGCCGCTCGTTGATACCGATGAAGTCCTGGACGGTCTTGGCTGAGCCTCGAAACCTAATCCAGAACGCCCCTGCTTTGAATACTCACGCGATAGTAGGCGATGAGCTTCATAGAATTCAACATTAATTGAATTTCACATATAAAAAATAACGTCTTACAGACTAGTGTTAAGTTAACTATATTATGACGCATTAGTAAAATTTGTATCTTTGTAAAACGACTTACTAATGATACACTATACAATCAAATTGACCAAAGGAGAAGTAGAAGATCTTAACATCATCATCAATAAGGGTTCTCATACCTCGCAAACGTTCCGAGTTGCATATGTTCTTTTAAATTGTGACGAAGGAAAGTATTCCAGTAAGGTGACCAACGAGCAAATAAGTAAGATTCTTAAAGTTGGAATGCGAACAATAGATAGAATCAAGAAGCGGTTTGTGGAGGATGGATTAGAAGCAGTATTGGAAAGGCGGCCCACCAGTAGGGTGTACGATAGAAAATTGGATGGAGATGTTGAGGCCAAGTTGGTGACCTTGTGCTGTAGTGATCCTCCCCAGGGATACGCCAAGTGGTCATTGCGTCTTTTGGCTGACAAGATGGTGGAGCTAAAGTATGTGGAGAGCATTTCTCACGTAACTGTGAGAAGTGTTTTAAAAAAAACGAACTTAAGCCTTGGAAAGTAAAAGGCTGGGTAATTGCACCGGAAAAGACGGGCGAGTTTGTGGCCAATATGGAACGTGTACTAGATGTTTACAAAAGGTCATATGCAGAGGAAAATCCTGTGATTTGCATGGATGAGTCCCCCAAACAATTAATAGAGGAGCCTCGACCATCCATTCCAATGAAATCAGGACGACAGACAAGAATAGACTATGAATATGTCCGAAAAGGAGTGGTTAATATTTTTATGGCGAATGAACCGTTGAAAGGAAGACGGTTTGTCGAAGTTACCGAGTTCAAGACTAAGCACGATTGGGCGAGGTTCATGAAACGAATTGCTGACAGGAAATATCCGCACGCTAAAAAAATAACGTTAGTGATGGATAATTTTAATACACACAATGCATCTTCTTTTTATGAGACATTTGAACCGAAGGAAGCTAAAAGATTATGGGATAGGTTTGAATTCATTTACACTCCCAAACACGGAAGCTGGCTCAACATGGCCGAGATCGAATTGCATGTATTAAACGGACAGTGTTTGAACCGGCATATTTCTACAATAAAGAAAATTAAAGAAGAGGTTAAGGCTTGGGTGAAAAACCGAAATAATAAAAAAAGCAAGATCAACTGGCAGTTTACTACCAAGGATGCAAGAATAAAATTGAAAAGATTGTATCCGTCAATTAATGATTAACATAACACTAGTTTAAAAAACACTATGGTGCGACATTCTACGAACCTAAGTCTTCTTTTTCATAGGAAACTCAAACCCGAATCGCGCATTCACAACATCAGCATAAGGACTCTTTCGATGAGGATCAAATGGCCGTAGCATTACCATAGCCGTGCCCTTAATTTTTTTGTACAACGTATAATCCTTTTTAATTCCAACAAATAGGCCCCAAACCCATTCTCTTTGGCCAGGATCTGTTGGGTTAGCCTTTGTATAGGGCGGAACAAAAGTGTTCATAATTTCAATCTCTAGGCGAGGTGAAAATCCTTTACCCAACTTGTATTCAGAAAAAATTCTGGGCCCGTAGATCTTACTTCTATCTGAACTCCAGGTAGTCTTGTCGGTGTTGTATCCAACTCGTTGGTTCCAGCCCCCACCACTTGTGAAGCGCTTTGTAAGGCGGTAACCGAAATACACATTAAAGTCTACGAACAGATCATCATTCTTCTTCTGCAACTGGAAGGCTAAGCCAGGAATGATTCTTTCAATCAGTGGCTTTCCTTTCATTTCATTGGGAGCCTTCTTCGGGATATCGTTCAGGCTGCCGATGCTGGAAAACTTCTGCTTATATTTTGAAATGGACTGCATTGCGTTGTTCAGTTTCTCCTGATGGCCGGCAAAATGATCAATGGCTTGTTCTTTGACTTCGTTCACCAATTGCTCTTTGAGTTTTTCCTGGTCTTGAAGTGTAGTGGCAGTGCTGGTCAATTCACCAACGCTACCCAACTCCGATTGTACATCATTGACGACTGAGATATTCGTTGCTTGCTGTTCAGCTATCTTTGTTACACCATTCATGTCTTTCGGAAGTTCAGACAACTGGTTCTGATACTCTTTCACTTGGTTACCAACCTCTCCGACTTCAATTGACGGCATGTCAATATCTTTAATGTTTTGAACCGAATTGACGATTTCAACGCCAGGTAGATCCGGAGGGGGAAGGGAACCGATCATATATTCTTGAATGGAACTCTGTAAATCGGCATTCGGTAGCGTTACATCCAGCTTGTTGATAACGGAGGTTAAAACGTCCGCTTTCGCCCGAAGTTCAGGAGGAAGTTGGAGGCTATTTAATTGTTCGTTCACATCTGACTTGACCTTTTCGATTTTCGATGTGATCGCATTAATCTTTTCTGACTTCCAACGGCTCAAGCTGTCAAGCTTCATGGTGAGTCGATTTGTGTTCTGGTGGAGTTTTTGAAGACTGTCAATCTTTATATAAAGATGATCTATGCCAGCGTTTGCTGACGTTATCGTTGAATCGTAAGATTGACGGAGCATCGTAAATTGAGTGGCGGCAGACAGTTGGATGGTGTCGAGCTTGTTATTGATAGGTAGATTTATCGAATCAATCGGGAAAATCGGATTGAGCAAACTTTCTGCTCGCTGCGCCTGAAGCCAGGTTGGCAAAATTACAAATATGGTAATTGCTAAACGGGGTGACATTTTTATGCACAAAGATGTTAATCGACTAAAATTCAACTGGCGGAAGCTCCGACTACATTATCTTTTGACAACAATATAACAATGGTATCAGAGAAAATCATAGTTCCTCAGGGATTCTTGATTTGTATTTCCGCTTTAATAATTCTGCCATCTTTTAATCCAATTTCGACGGATACAGTCCCAAAGTCGTACTCCGTAGTTGGGTGCCTGTCATTTGCTTTCATGATATCAGCATACGTCATCTTGAGTTTATTGTTTCTTCCTCAAGCTTTTTGATCCGTTAAATCGACTGGCTTCCAGGTCATTGTATTTGGCCTTGCAGTTGCACAGCGTCTCTGTGCTGACCCACGCTCATGGCAAAGGTCGGCAGCAGCAGTTGCGCTATCAAACTGCTGATTAGTCTGTAATTAGTAGCAGCGATCAGGAGCGCATTCAATGAAGCTCAATATGATTGTCACATAGGAATTGAATAAATAAGCGTAGTGTTTAAACCTTTACTTCTCATAAGCGCTAACAGCGCGATTATTGGTAATGCGTACCTCATTTTATTCTTCTTTGATTGAGCGCAACATACTGGCGAACTAAATTTACCGTAAGGCTGAGGTCATCTCAATATCCTATAATCTATTCATTGATTTTCTAATACTTGGGCAAGTATAATGGCTAAATACTCAAGACCGTATATGTCAGTTTTATTAGAACTGGAATTAAACGCAACAGAAAATTTATCTTGGTCACCTGGCCCCAAAAACCCCATCATTATAATCTTTCCTTTAATGTCTTTTACTGACAGCTTACCCTTCAAAACCTCTGAGGCGGAAAATACTCGGAACTTTCGATTTCCTTTTTTGTAGTTAATATCTACCATCCTTTCGTGGGTTCGAATAAATTTTGAGGCCTTCAAACTATCAAAGGCCATCGCCGTAACCACGCTGAAGTGATTGTAAATATCTTCACTATAACTGCCCTTTTGCCAAACAATAAACTGCCTTGGGATTTGTGTTTGTCCTTTGTCAACTTTCACGCTTACGAAACCAGTTTTAGCACGAGGGACAAAAAATTCTAAAGCAAAAGTTAGGTATACCGAAATTACCTCATTCCCATGGTAATCTAGGCCTTCAGAAGAGATTTCGCTAGGCAGTATTAATTTCTTAGTATTCAGAAGCGCTTGGTAAAGCATTTTGTCACTTAGGTCTCCCGTATATTCAGGCAAGGCTATATCTAAAGAAATTACTTTTGGATTAAGCATATTGATGCTAGAAATCAATTTTGAAATTTTGATCTTATCGTAATCTTCGACATTGATCAGTACGATTTTATCCTCCACTTGGGATTGGCAAGCACTGACAGCAACCATCGTGCAAAACAAAAATAATCCTGCTATTCTCATTTTTAATATAAGTTGTTTTAACGATCCACTCCGTTGCCAGTGGGCGTTATTTTTCTTTCCTCTCGTTTTTCGAATATGAAATTCCAGTATTTTTTCATGACAGGTTGATCACTGAAGCATCCACCACAATGATAGTCCTTGGCGCTCTGCATGAATTCCTTCATCAATTGACTTGGACTAAATGGTAAGTCCCCCGATGGATGGAGGCCGCCTGCATCCATGTTAAGTGATCTCGTTTTACCAATCTGATCTACCACCTGGCCATATTTTTTGGTACCCCAATCTGTAGAGTTAGCATTATAGATTATAATGACAGAGGTTTGGACGTAATAGTTGCTGACAATACTTCCTCCTGAGCTTGTACTTCGCGACGTTTCTAGAAACCAATCCCAGCTGAATGAGTCGTTTGCAGAATGGAGAACTTCGAATCCGCCCCCATTCCCATTTCGCGTTTGTTCACGATTCCGTTGCTTGTTCTTCCAACTCGCGAAACCTTCACTGGCGGAAGTTGGACTTGCCGCTGCTGTTGAAGTACCATCAATATTCGCATTCTTCGTAGTTACCGACCCGTCCCCAGCCGCTGCACCTGATACTATTCCCCCTTCTCCAACACCTGCGAATCCTGCCATTGTTACATTTCCAAAATCATCCCTGCCTGTGTTGACAGTTCTTACCTCTTGCGCCTCCATTCCGTCGGGATCAACAAATTTCAGAGGGTTATTAAAGCAGTAGGTATAGGGTGACCACCTCCTGGCCTTCTCTCCCAAGGGATCCACTACTCCCCACCGTCCAGTCTCCGGCATATACATCCTCGCTCCATAATCATACCAGCCCAATGCCATTTCATCCTGAAGCTCCTTACCATTGTAAAGATACTTTTGCTCGAGGCTTCCAGATCTTTCTCCCGCATTATAGGCAAGTCCAAATGGAAAATAATCAGCAACACTAACTATCGGCGATGGTGTATGACTGACCGTGACGTCATCGAAATGCACGTCCACATAATATGGATGCTCATTGCTTAAAAAGACAAAGGCGTATCCGGCCTCTGGCGCCTTTGCTGTGATAGACATTGTGTCGTGAGGCGGTTGCTTAACGGTTGTACTTGTTTGAGCACCAGTTGTCGTCACCTGATCCCAGGCAGCATCGATTAGATTGTAATCCTTGTCAAAGAAGAGAATGGTAACAAACGCTTTTGGTGCCGATTCATTATCCTGGTAGTGATCGCCACCCGGAACGGTGGCAGCATAACTGTTCAGTCCATTGTACATTTTCAATGCTTCACCGGTTGATCCTGCACCAACACCAAATGCCGATGCTAACGAGGTGATAAATGCATTTGGATTACCAGTGGAACCCAGACTCATATACTTTGCATAAGCGGTGATGCTTATCTGATCACCAGGCATTACTGCCAGGGATTTGGCGAGGCCGACGCGTCCGTTAGCCCCGCCGTTGAGTGACTGAACCTTCTGATAGGTCGTCCCGGGATCGGTGTGATCCACCAGGTCAAACGTAGGGTTGGTATAGTTCTGGAAGTTGGCGTCCGTAGCAGCTTCAAAGTTTGTCGTGTAGCTAGTTGCCGTTTGGGTTTTGGCGGTAAAGGTTACGCGAACGTTGCCCAGGTGATCCTTGACATAGTATTGGTATTCCCAATTTGCCCCATCGGGAAGCACGCGACCTTCGCCATGTTGAATAAGCTTCAGTACATTGTTTTCGTAAACAGTTTCGCCGATGTAGTCGGTTGTTTTCACAAGTGTTCCGCTGGTGTTATATACTTCCTGGGCGAGCTTCCTGCCAGCCGCATCATAAATATACTTCACTTTCTCGTTCGCTCCTTTTTTGATCTCCTCGGGTAGGTTTAAATAGTTGTATTTAATATCCCCGACGTTCGCCAAGCCCTTATTCTTGTCGCGGCTAAGGTTGCCATTTCCATCGTAGGCATAATCATCTGTCGCAGTATTGCCATTTACGAAACCAAGGGTTGCACTCGCGCCATCGTTCACATAGCCCAGCTGATTTCCTGTGTATCCGTAAGAGAGATTGTCCATTGCCGCGCCTTTAAATCCCTTCCGGACCAGGGATGCAATGTTGCCATTCAGATCATAGGTAAGATTCTCGCCGTAAGCGTTGCTGTTTGAGTTCCACTGCCAAACACCTGCTACCCGCTCATAGTCGAAATGATTGGCATCTTTGAGTCGACTCATATTATCATAACCGAATGCATATGCTTGGCGTCTCGCCGTTCCGCCTGCGCCTTTACTCCACTGCACCGCACTGATGTTTCCATTGTATTGTGCTGTGGCAGCCGTACCAGTCAGGGCATTTTGGTAGCCGAGTTCCATACCAAAGTAGTCCGCAACGACATCTCCGGAGGCGACTGCTGATACATCAGCCTCATTTATTTTCAAAAGCCATCCACGAATGTTGTATCTGTAGTCAACGGATTGTTTGAATGTTGTTCCGCCGTCCGTGCTGTGCAACTTCTTATCTACCGGCTGACCAATCTCATTGTATTCGTTTTTCGAGGTCATCACCTCAGTCGGACTGTTGGTCGCGTGTTTGGTCCAAAGCAGCCGTCCCATCGCATCATAGCGTGGATTTTCGCTGACATAAGTAGTCACGCTATTGACGACATATGTGCGGCGTGTGTACACTACTTTTCCCGAGAAATCCACAATGTTTGAAGCAGTTATTTTTCCTTTTTGGTGGTCACTTATTGATTGTACGGGACGATATTTTTGGTCGTAATATGTAACGGTGCGCAACCAAGTTGACGCGCCAAGATTTCGTACCAGCAAACCTGTTACCTGTCCGAAAGGCCTCACAGCATTGATAGCGACTACTGTTTCTTGTGGGAGGCTTGTTTCAGGATCCGTTAGAGATTGGGAGGTGTAGACATAACCAGTTGGTGCGATGTAGGTATCGTATTTGTCGTAATAAATTGCTGTCAAGTGATCGGCCTCTACCGTTGTCAAAGGGAACGATTTATTAGTGTACCCTAATATTGCTCCGGTGCTCCCCACGTAGCTTTCATACCACGGTTCAGTCGTCGGAAGCCCATTGTAGTAGTTGTTTACTACATCTCTCACCGACGGATAAAATCCATTGTTTAGGTACTTCCCCGTTAAAACAGGCCTTCCCAATGCGTCGTACTTCGTGAAGATCCACTCGCGAGTGCTCTTGGCCCTTTGAACGCTGTCCTGTACAAGCACTAATCGGTCAAGATTATCATACACCATAATCACCTGACCGGCGCCAGGTAGCTGCTTGCGGATCATTCTTCCTCTTTCATCATACCGATATCGAAATGCCCAACGCCTTAAAAAGATCTCTTTGTTTGCATCGGTTTGATTTAGGTAACCCGTTGCGATCACCTCGGACGCCTTAGGCGGTAGAACACAGGTAAGGTTTCCAAAGTCATCGTAAACATAATATGTACTTGCATAATCTGTATCATTAATTGCAGACGGGCTTGATACTGCCTGCACGCGCCTGAGCAATGTGCGGCCCTGGGCATCGACATAGTCTAGTACCTCGCTTCCGTTTTCATCTTTAGTGCGGTTACGATACACCTTATTTGCCGGGTAAAATGTGGGAGACCCGCTCGCCCCTCCGTTTATAATACCCAATCGTTCTGTTGACGCAGCAACAGGGTATACGAAAGTGAAGAGTCTAACTTCGCTAGCGGAACTAACTACTTGATAGGCTTTTTTTAAGGTTTTGTCTGTCGATGTGTAGCTGTCAGTTCCATCGGGCTGCCATGAAACGCCAGGGCTACCCGCTGCGAGAACACGGTTTAAAGGACTGGGTTCAAAGCGTGTTTCTGCAAATGGTTTGGTGTCAAACGGAAGTAGTCCTCCCGTTTGATAAAATTGATATTGCTTCCCCTCAGTGTAAACGCCTGTCGTTGGATCTTTAAGCGCGTTTTCTTTATACCAGCCCCCGTTACCGTCAGCATACGGCAGGTATGTCACTGTCTCTCTGCCGAACTGATCATAGGCGAGTGCCTGGGTTATATCCGCACCTGAAAATGAACCTTGCCTGATAACAGTTTGCACGGCACGGCCTAGACCGTCGTAAAATTCTGTCGAGACAATTTTATCGGTTATTGGAGCAGCATTTACTGCTGCCGGTGTAGTGAGTCCGGCCTTTAAGACTGTTGTTTGACGAACATAGTTATGATCGAGATCAAGCGTGATGACAACTGAACTGATCGTTGTTCCCGCGGCATTAACTGCCCTCACTCGATAATAGTAGTTGGTATTCATCAGCTGTCCGGCGATAACGGAGGAAGTACCTGAGACGGTCAGGTTATTATATACCCCGACAAAGGAGGCGAAGGTGCTTACAGTTGAGACGTCCAGGCGATAGCTCGCGGCACCGGTGGCGGCGTTCCAACGCGCCGTAAAAGAAGTTCCGGTTATAGCATTTGGCGGCAACGGTGTGGGTATCGGAGGAAGGTAAATGATGCTGATAGAAGCAGAATTGGCGGAAGTGCCGGAAGCATTCACGGCCCAAAGTCTCGCAAAATATGGTGTGCCGGCCGTAAGTGTCGAAACAACCCTGCTCAGGCCGGTGACACTCAAATTGTTGTAGCCTGATAGAAAACTCGAAAATCTGGCGTTGGTAGAAATATCCAGTCGGTAAGAGGACGCCCCAGCGGTCGCTGCCCAGTTTAGTGTGAGGGACGACGCTGTTATGTTTGACGTTGCTGAAAAAACTGGTGCCGGAGGAATACTGATTAATGATATGACGTTTGAGTTCGCCGATTGGCCTGTGGCGTTTACTGCACGCACCCGGTAATAATAATTTGTTCCGGGATTTACAGTGTCGAAATAACTGGTATTGGTCGTATACTGAGTATTAACATTTGATGCGAAATTACTCGCGGCACAAATGTCTATGTAATAGCCCGTAGCGGTTGGTACCGCAGACCAATTTGCCACGAAGCTTGAAGCAGTTATTGGAGAGGCCGCTGTAGCAACTGGTGGCGCGGGCAATGTTAGCGTTGCTATGGTCGTCGAAAGGAATCCCGGCCCACTTCCATTTGTGGCTCGCACTCGGTAGTAATAGTAAGTTCCTGGAGACAAGCCAGGAACTGTTGCTGAGGTTCCCGTGACGGGAAATTGTAAGTAGCCCGGTACAAACGTTGTGAAATCATTAGTATTGATTGCCACATCAAGCAAGTAGGAGGTGGCACCGGAAACAGCGCTCCAGTTTGCGGTAAAGAAGTTTGCCCCAATATTGGTGGCCGCCGACGGAATTGGAATGGCTGGAATCGTTAAGACGCTTAATGGCGAAGAAGGACTGCTCCAGGTGGAGTATGCATTATAGGCGTAAACTTTATAATAGTAAGTAGTTCCTGGTTCTAACCCAGAAACCGTAACCGACGTTGCAGCTACTGACACTATTTGAAATCCAGGCTGCCAATTGTAAAAGTTAGGGTCTTTTGCCACGTAAATTTCATAGGACGTGGCTCCCGTTGGTGCCGACCAACTTGTTGCAAAGGCACTTGTCGTAATTGCACTTGGTCCATTAACAATGGGCGTTGTCGTCGCTGTACCGAAATAAACAATGTTTGAATTTGGCCCTGGTGTTAGCGTGGAACTCACTGCGCGCACACGGCACCAATAGGGTGTATTACTAGCAAGCCCCGTTATGATATTTTCTGTGCCTGCGTTTATTGGCTTGCCGTTAAATCCTGAAACGAAGTTTGTAAAGGAGCCGTTTGTTGACACGTCTAGATAGTATTGTGCCGCGCCGTTCACTGTGCTCCAGGACGCACGAGATGAAGATGCTGTTATATCATTAACTGACAGCGTTGGCGCGGTCAGCGTTAAGTTGATTGTAATACTTTTGGTTGCGACGAGCATACCGTTGTCTAGGAGCGCAATGGATCCTGTGGGCCCATTACCCCAAGTAATGGTAATACTGTAATTCGCGTAGTTATAGGTTTGACCGATTACAGTCCCCCCACTTACCTGGAAATTGGGAGAAACGAGTGCGCTTTGGTTATAGGTATATGTGTGTGTGCTGCCAGCATCCACATTTGCAGTACCATTAATCTGCGCCGTCGCCGAAAATGATAACATCACGGCAAGAGATAATAAGATAAATAGTTTCATAGGTTTAGGTGGCTGCCAAGAGGGTTTAATGAACACCGGAAACAATCAATTCAATGTGAAGGGCATTTTTGTTTGTTTGTGTAAAGTCAATGTGCGCCCTTGTAATGCCACTGCTGCGACTCATTGTTATCACACCGGGTACGCCATTTTCAGAAGTAACGTCATACACTAAGGTGCCATCAGAACCCTCATCCATCCATTCACCTTTCACAGCATTGATGTTAAACCGAAGTGTTTGTTCTGAACCGCGATGCAACTCAATGTAATTTTTGTTATGGGTGTCCAGGCGATGCGGCTGGTTTAGCTTTTTACTATTGCTTTTGTCTGTGAGCTCACTTGATTGCCAACTAAGATCCCTTGAATGAATAGCGCTTTTTTGAGAATAGCATGGAGAATAATTGACCAGGGTAAGCATTGCCACTATGGTGATAAGAATAGGTGCCTTCATAAGATTATTGCTTGTAGTAGTGGTAGTCATAAGTAGACACGGCGTTCATGTTCTGGTCCTGCACCATTTGCAAACGGCCAAACGTATCATAACGGTAGAAAGTAGTGATGCAGTTAGGGTCGGTAACGGAAGAAAAACCATAAAGTGGATCGTAGGTATACGTAGTCATCGGCGCATCGGCAGGCCGGATCCTAATGTTGTCTATTCGAGTCCCCTCAGTGAGCACCATTGTGGGCCCGACGTAAGGCTTACTAATAAATACCCAGTTCGGTGTTGAAAAGTAGAAATATTCGATCACGTAGCTTCTGGTGTTGGGCTTTGTAAAACTTATTGTGTAGTCACCATTAAAGTATTTTCTGCCGGTCTGCGCTTGTATCGGGTCTGCAACAACGCCAGCAATGGCGCTATCTTCGAACCCCTCTAAAATGAATTCAGTCGTGGTTGCGTTCTTTATTTCTACCACCGGAAGTTTACCGCCATACCCGTATTGAAAGGAACTTGCGATATCATTCGCTTTTGCAAGCTGAGTGACCTGCGAAAATGCATTGTAATTAGTAAAATTCAGCCGGAGGGCATACCGACTGTCTTTTACAACTCCGCTGCCGTTAGCGGTCATGGCGATAAATGACGCTTTGGCCAGCGGTTGAGCAATCTCAAACAAAAACACTTGATCCGGGACAACATCATTTACGCTTGCTGCATTTTGCCTAAACGTGCTTAGCATGGCAGAGATAATGCGTTGGTTTGTACCTCCAGGGCCTTGTAGATATGTGTAACTTTCTAAGGGCGTGGTAAGAATATTCTTTGTATCGAGCATGTAAATACCTTTCGCATTGCCAGTAGACGATGCGTTAACGTTTGCCGCAAATTGAAAGGGGTAAGAGTTTACAGTAACTTGTTCTTCATTTGTATTGCTTCGTGTAAGAGACGACTGCAACAATGCCAGCTTGTCAGCATGATATGTATTGGATTGAACCGTTGTAACTACATTACTGACGTTACCATTTTCGAATGTCCTGGTTGTCGTTAACGTTGGCAAGAGGACCCCGGTACTTTGTGTATAGGGTGTAGACCTATATAAATCGGGTACGGTTTCACCAGTTTCATTTATGCATTGCCCTATTTCATAGCATGCCCAACCATCCCCTGTTCGAAAAGTGTACGTACCAAGACCGACGAAAATACCCTGCTGTTTGTGGGTGCTGTAGATCGTCTCAGCTTCAGAAATCTTATTGTTTAGCTTGTCAAATACGGTCGTCTTCGTAAGCTTGCCCCTCTGCCAGGCATAGCTATTACGAAACACTTTCGTTGACGGCGGCACGGTCTGATCGATATCGGCCGAAATGAAGTTACCGTCGTACTCATAGATAGTCTTCCCGTTGATTGTTCCAGCCGGATCTCCTAAATATTCGGTAACATATGCATACACAACTGGTGAGGACTCCTCTACGTCAAATGAAGAGGAATGATAAGTTCTAATTCTATAAATCAGGTCCGGTCCGCCTAATCCGTCGCAAACAGGGCCAGCATATAGTTGCTCACCTTTATAGTTTAACTGATTGGACATGAAGAGCGCTCTACCCACACCGGATTCCGATAGGCCATATTTGTAGGTCTTGAGAATTGGTGTTGCCGTCGAGCTCTCACGCGAAGTAATTTTTGTTACTCGCAGTCCGCCACAGTTGGTTACCACTGACTGATCGTTTAAGTATTTGTGATTTTCATAATCAAATTCTGTATACCCCCCTGTTGGAAAATTTACTCGCTTTAGTACCCCTTCCTTTGAGTATGTTGTGTTGACATCCCTGTTGAACGCTCCTCCAATAAAGATGTTGGTTGGAGTAGAGGCTCCTGTTGCCTGGTAGCTTACAGTCTGCCGATTTACTAGGTCTGTATTGCCGATCGCACCGTTGTAGAATTTCCAGTAATCACGTGCAGCTAAATAGTTCCCCGTCACGCTATTCCATGAAAATGTATTGGTGTGATATTCAAATGTGTAGTTTTGAACGGTCAGGGCTGCTGCGTCCTGGATTTGAATTCGGTCTAATTTTAATGCCGCGTTTGGGCTACCCGCATCTGAGAAATAAGAATAGCTAAAATCGACGATTTTCTTTATTGCGTACGCGCCGTTGAAGAGCTCATAAATTTCTATTTTATCAAGATATTTCATCGGTTGATCAAGTCGGTTCAATGAACTCGGCACAAATCGAACTTTCCCGGTTGCGAACAAAATTTCCAAAACGCCCTGCTGATTTACATTGCTGTCAGTATTTGAGACACTGTACGCAGCCCCGTGCGTTGCGGCTGGGCAACTCACGCCGTAGGCATCACATTGATCACTCACCAGCCAGGTGTGGGTAACATCGTGTCGACTGGCTGTTCCCAAACCTTGGTAAGTGAATGTAATTGCATCGCTTGAATTTGGCGACACGATGTCCATCAAGTTCCACGCAGTGATCGCTTGTACCGAAGGATTTCCGCCGTTGAAAGCATTGGTCTGTTCAGTCGAAAGCGTTCCTCCTGCATTAGTGCCAAATCGATGCAGTACGCCTCGCTCATCGGTGATCTGAATTTTTTGATCGTTTACGCGGTTGACGACGATGGGCGCATAGGGGAAAAGGTAAGCTGGACCAATAGTCCCCGTCGAGTTTTCATTTACGTATGTACCTTGGGTAACAAAGAGGAACTTACCACCCCCGCCACCAGGATAAGAATAACTGTAGATATCGGGCTCGGTGTCTAACCATCCGCTCTGGCTCTGTGCATACTGAAGGTAGTAATACGATGAACAATTCGACGGGGCAGGATTAAGAGGATGTGTGAAGTAGTAATCCTCATCCTTCCTTCCATTTACGCTTCTGGTAATCTGGCCTCCGGCTGATAGCGCCCACCCAAGCCCGACCCAACTGGCTACATCAGTCGGCCTATTCCCTGAGGCATGGTAGTTGAGGGTTATTGGCACGCTTAATTCACCACTCTTGGCCTCGAAAATAGGGATGGAAATGCTTGGCAATCCTGTGAAGTGACTGACTTGATAGTCCCCAAACTTGCCTAAAGAAGCCGCATTTGGTGATTTTGGTACAGGCTTCGGTATCATTTTGTTGATGAAATCTTGCTGAGCATGGCACAAAAAAGTAGTGATTACAACCAAAGCGGTTGCAAGGGGATACGTAACCCTGTTCATATTATTAGGTTTAATTTTCTATTATTTCTGCAATCCGATTCCTGAATAGTTGAGCCGAAGACACTTCTAATCGATAACAGGTTCCTGTGATCATTCTGTGGGGCATTCAAACTCCACCCTGATCCAACACAACTCACAACCTCGTCAACACGAATACCTGAGCTATGATACCTTAGCGAAACTGGTAAGCTCAATGTTCCTTCTTGAATTGTATAGATCGGAACCGATATCTCCGGAACACCGGTATGATAACTAATGGG
>JBBJMI010000007.1:0-386870 GCA_037720155.1 Chryseolinea sp.
CTGGAACTCAATATGGTCGTGACTCAGAGTACTTAACTTATGTTGTCATTGGTAGGAGTCTTTAACGAGGTTTCACCTCGTTAAATTGACGACGAAGCAACCCCCAACCGACGAAGTGCGGGGAGCCCTTCACACCGATAATCCACGCATCAGAAATTGCCATGCACTCCGTAGTCAGGGGGTTGCTTCATCATGTGCGAGACGGGGTCTCGCAGCATTCTTCGCAATGACGGAACTTTCGGCTCGAGCGTAATTCCTATATCCTCGCGCCGATCATTCATCATCCATTACCATCACTCCATCTCCTCACACCCACTAACCTAACACATCAACCTTTCACCGACTTCGCAAATTCTTTCGCAAAGTAAGTAAGGATGATATCCGCACCCGCTCGTTTGATGCTCAACAAAGTTTCTTTCATCACGCGGTCGCCGTCAAGCCAACCTTTTTGTGCCGCTGCCTTGATCATGGAATATTCACCACTGACATTATAAGCTGCAATTGGCAGGTCAGAGTTGTCACGTAACAATCTAATGATGTCAAGATAGGCCAGTGCGGGTTTAACCATCAGAAAATCCGCACCTTCCTGGGTGTCAAGGCGCGCCTCTGTTAAAGCTTCACGCCTGTTCGCCGGGTTCATCTGATAAGTTTTTTTATCTCCAAATTTCGGCGCTGAATCCAGGGCGTCGCGAAAGGGGTTATAAAATCCGCTTGCATACTTGGCAGTATAGCTCATAATGGATACATCCGTGAAACCGTTCTCGTCCAGAATGCTTCGGATATAACCCACACGGCCATCCATCATGTCTGAAGGGCCGAGGATGTCAATACCAGTATTAGCCTGTGCCAGCGCCATCTTTCCGAGAATATCTAGCGTCTCATCATTCACAATCTTCCCATCTTTCACCAGCCCGTCATGTCCATCAGAACTGTATGGATCCATGGCAACATCCGTCATGATCACAGCCTCCGGAAATTTCTTTTTAATTTCCCTTAACGCCTTTAGGTAAAAAAAGCCCGGATCGTAACTCTTTGTTGCACGGCTATCCTTCCACTGATCTTCAACGGCGGGAAAAATATCAAATGTGTGGATACCGAGCGTGAGACATTCTTCAACCTCCTTCAGCATTAAATCAAGTGACAATCGAAATATGCCTGGCATCGATGCAACTTCCGTCCGCTGACTGGTTCCGTCGATCAGGAACAAAGGAAATATCAGGTCGCGGGTAGTGACAACTGTTTCCTCTACCATCGTCCGAATTCCCTCGCTTTTTCTATTTCTTCTGGGTCGTTGAATTATTTCAGGTTTGGAAGCCATATCTTCAGTTTGAAGGGTGAAAGGTAATGCTTCCTTCAAAGCAAAAAAAAATGAATTCCAGTGTATCAGTCAACCATTGACAAACCGGCACGCGGGACCTCTTCGACCCTCATTCAGCATTTAACGATCACGTCAAGCTGTAATTTATTCGTCTGTGCTGTGGTACCGGTCCACTATATCCTGACTGATCACTTTATACAACTCGGCCTTCGGTTCGTCTTCCAGCAAAAATTCAAGATGATTGTCGAGCGTTTTTAGATCACCGCGACGTGCGGGACCAGTCTGCGCATTCTCGGGACCCATTTGCAGACTTTTAGAAATAGTCGTTACAATTAACGGTTTTAGCCAGTCAAAGCTGAGGCTATTTTCTTTTAAGATCTCCTGCGAGATCATCAACATGTGATTGGTAAAGTTTGATGCGAAAACAGCAGCAACGTGCAACGCCCTGCGCTCAGGCGAAGTGATCTTGAATACGTATTCACTCACGCCTTTCGCGAGCGTCATCAATAGTTTTTCAGTGGGTGGATTTGCGCTTTCAACGAAAAATGGGACTTCGTGAAAGTCAACTTTGGCGTCCTTTGTAAATGTTTGCAGCGGATACAGTACCCCAATATTTATTGCAGCAGCAAATCGCAGCACTTCGAGCGATTGGCTACCTGAAGTATGTACAAGAATGGCATCTTCCGGCAAAACAATTTCTCGGACAACTTCCTGGATTGCATCGTCCGATACAGCAATTATAAAGATGCCGCATGGACTCGTTGAGAAATCCAGTGAGGCTTTTACTTCTGCCTCGTAAAGCCGTTCGACCAACGCTTCTGCATGCAGGGGATTAACGCTATAAACTTCGCGCACAGCAAATTCAGTGTTGTCAAGTGCAGGGGCGAGATGCCACGCCAGGTTCCCCGAACCAATAAATGCAACAGTGGAGGATTTTATCATGATATCAAATTTACTTCAATTCAATTGTTGAAGGGTTTTCGCGCAAGCACCATTCTCTCTTTTTTTGAAAGGTCGGTGAGCACTTGAACATCCGAATATCCCTTGTTGAAAAAGAGGGATGAAATATCTGCGCCGAAGCGCTCGTTGATCTCAACTGCCAGAAATCCTTCATCCTTTAAAACATCCCACGCCCTTACAGCAAGGGCCCTGTAAAATAACAAATGATCATCATCCAAAACGAACAATGCATCATGTGGTTCAAAGGCATGGACGGTTTGTGACATCCTTACCTTTTCTTCCAAGGGTATGTAGGGTGGGTTACTGACCACGATGTCCAACGAACTCACGGGCAGCATTTCTAACAAAAGATCGTGCTCAAAGAATTCGACCTGCGCCCCGAGATCCACGGCATTCCGATTCGCGATGAGCAGCGCCCGAGCACTAATGTCTGTCGCAAAAATTTGCGCGCGAGGCATTTCCAGTGACAACGTGATCGCTATACAGCCGCTTCCGGTACCGATGTCCGCAATCCTTGGTGTTTCAGCTTCGAAATTCGAAGCCACTAAAATGACTTGCTTCACCAGCTCTTCAGTTTCTGGCCGGGGGATCAAAACAGATGGGTCAACAAAAAACTTACGTCCCCAGAAGTCCGCCGTGTTGATGATATACTGAATGGGTTCAAGGCTATTGATGCGATTTATGATCTCGTCGATTTCACCACCGTCATATTGCCCTTGACCGATTACTTTTCCAGCCATGATATCGGTACGGCTAAATGCAAACTTATGCACTAAGAGCATGTATATCATTGCATGAATCTCTTCCTTGTTTTCAGGAATAGTTATCCTTCTTACCATTTCCTGAAACAGCGTTTTGGAATTCATCTTAGCTTGCCAATCTTTGCAAGTATAGTCAATGACAAAGCACGATCGCCGCCAGGATGATGTTTTTATGCGCCGCGCACTGCAGCTTGCAGGCTATGGAAGTGGGCAAGTCAGTCCGAATCCTCTTGTCGGTTGTGTCATAGTTTCTGGTGGGGCGATTATCGGCGAAGGGTGGCATCAACAATATGGAGAATCACACGCCGAGGTCAATGCCGTAAACAGCGTTGCCGATATAAGCTTGCTTTGCGAGAGTACGCTTTATGTAAATTTGGAACCTTGTTCACACTTTGGAAAGACTCCACCGTGCGCGGATATGTTAATTGCCAATAAAGTTAAACGCGTGGTGGTCAGCAATACCGATTGCAACCCATTGGTATCGGGTCGGGGGATTAGGAAATTGGAAGATGCTGGAATTGCTGTAACGACGTCTGTACTTGAGCATGACGGCCGTGTTCTTAACAGGCGTTTCTTTACAATGATAGAAAAAAAGCGCCCTTATATTATTCTGAAGTGGGCCGAGACCGCCGATGGCTTCATGGCAAGGGAAAATTATGATTCGCGGTGGATCAGCAATGAATATTCCAGGCAACTTACGCACAAATGGCGGGCGGAAGAAGATGCTATTCTGGTTGGCACCAACACTGCAGCCAGAGACAATCCACAACTAACTGTTCGAAGTTGGACTGGACGAAATCCTGTGCGAATCGTAATCGATCGAATGATGCAGCTGGAGGGCGGTTTGCACCTATTCGATCATCAATCGATGACAATGAGATATAACGTTATTCAGGATGCTGAGGAGCGAAACTTGTTATCGATAAGAATTGAGAATAATAACTTCCTGGAAAATATGGTGCAGGATCTTTATGATAGAAAGATTCAATCATTATTTGTTGAAGGGGGGCCGCACACATTAAATCAGTTTATTCAACACAATCTATGGGACGAGGCACGGATATTTCGATCGCCTCAGCGGTTTGAGAAGGGAATACCTGCGCCTGTGTTGAAAGGAAGTGGGACAACGGAGGGCATTTTTGATGATTACTTGACAATTATGTACAATAACCTGCAGGTGGGTTAAAGGTGGGTTGAACTTAGTGGGTATAAATCCGTTTGTCAACAAGATGGGCACTTAACCGCAAAGGCGGAAAGACGCCGAGTAGGCGCAAAGTTGTGTGTCTGACTCCCTTTGCGTTTTCTTTGCGACTCAGCGTCCTTGCGGTTAACGCATTCCGGTACGAAAACTTAGACTAAAAGATTACATCGATCTATACACTATGGCTGAAGAATTGACCATCGCCGCCTCGAGCGACAAGAAAGAAAAGTACGCTACCCTCCTGCCACAGCTTCAGGAGTTGATGCGCGACGAACCTGATCTAATTGCTAACCTCGCGAACATAAGCGCGGCGTTGAAGCAAACGATGAATTTCTTTTGGGTTGGATTCTATCTCGTTAAAGGTAATCAGCTCGTACTCGGCCCTTTCCAGGGTCCAATCGCGTGCACGCGCATCAGTTTTGGCAAAGGCGTTTGCGGCACCTCCTGGAAAGAAAAACGCAACATAGTTGTCGCAAATGTAGACGAATTCCCCGGACACATTGCTTGCAGCAGCGCAGCGCGATCCGAGATTGTACTTCCCGCCATTGTAAACAACGACGTAAAACTTGTACTTGACGTCGACAGCGATGAATTAAATGATTTTGATGAAACCGACGAGCGCGCACTGGGCGACGTAATGCGTCTGATAGAAAAACTTTTTGTTACTGTTTGATGGAGAACACATTTTGATGACGAAAGCAGACCTCATTTCTTTCTATGGAAAAAGAAAGCAACAATTCAGCGAGACATTATCAGTTAAAAAAATCAGGATCAACAACGTATCCAATTTACGACTGCTGGCCGCTGCACTTATCGCCATCACGATATACCTTGGCTTCTCCAACAACGTAATATTATATGCGGCAATTCCACTCCTGATTATCTTTGTCCGGCTCATTCAAGCACATGCCAGACTCTTTTCAGAAAAAGTGCATCTTGAGAACCTAGTCAAGATCAATGCTTCAGAGATCGAAGCGGTGCAAGGTAACTTGGAAACATTCAATCCGGGAAAGGAGTTTATTGATCCTCATCATCCATATACCTACGACCTCGATATCTTCGGCGAAGGCTCATTATACCAGTGCATCAATCGCTGCAATACTATTGACGGCAAAAGGTCTTTGGCAACATTGCTTTCTAATCACCTTCCAGGATCTGAGGCAATTCTCGCAAACCAGGAGGCCGTCATTGAGCTTACTGCAAAAACTGATTTTCGTCAGGATCTTCAGGCTTCGGGAATGGAAATTGATGAGCTCGCCAACGACCGTAAGGAGTTGTTCGAATGGCTAAAGGTGCCTCCATTCATTTATGGAAACCGACTGAATGACATGTTGCTGTGGGTGCTGCCGGCACTTACCGTTGCTTCTTTAATTGGATGGCTATTTTTTGATTTAACAAAGGCGATATTCGTCCTGTTGGTGTTGATACAATGGATTCTCGTTGGAATCTATAATAAGCGAATAAATGCCTTTCATGAATTCATTAGTCGCAAAAAGGGAATACTTGAAAAATATGCGCATATACTTAAAACGATACAACCGGAAAATTTCGAATCGCGCCGCGGCAAAAAGCTGAAAGGGGAAGCCACAAATGCAGATGTGAAAATTGGAGCGCTGGCATCTCTTGTAAGCGCATTAAATGCCCGCCTTAACTTTATGACGGCGATGGTTGTCAACAGTGTGTTATTGTATGACATGCAATGCGTTTACAGATTGGAAAAATGGAAACATGAAAATGCCAAAAATCTTCTCAGCTGGTTGGATGCCATTTGTGACGCCGAAGTGCTAACAAGCCTTTCCACTTTTGCCTTTAACAATCCTGATTTTATTTATCCCGTCATCCATGATGACCTAAGGCTTGAGACCGAGGGACTAGGGCATCCATTACTTGCATCGGAGAAATGCGTGACCAACACCATCTCCATGGGTCAGGGAAGATCTGTACTGATAGTCACAGGCGCTAACATGGCAGGGAAAAGCACATTCCTTCGAACAATGGGTGTTAACCTTGTATTAGCGTTGGCCGGTAGCCCCGTGTTTGCGCGCACGTATAAATGTCCCGTGGTCCCACTGCGCTCAGGAATGCGTACAGCCGACTCGTTGAAGGATCACGCATCGTATTTCTATGCGGAATTGCACCGCCTTCAGTCCATCATGGATGAACTACGCGATGGGAAGCCTCTGTTTATTCTACTAGATGAAATTTTAAAGGGAACAAATTCAGGTGATAAGCAACGAGGCTCTATCGCCCTTGTGAGACAATTGCTCATCAATCCATGCCTCGCACTGGTTGCCACGCACGATCTCGCGCTTGGAGATCTGGAGAAAGAATACCCTGAACAGGTCCGCAATTTCTGTTTCGAAGCAAACATTGAAAACGATCAACTATCATTCGATTACATTTTGAAGCCGGGTCTCGCTCAAACTATGAATGCCACATTCTTAATGAAAAAGATGGGAATCATTCCGGAATAACAGCTGCAAGCTGTTACAACCTTTGCGTTTGATGAAGGGTAGAGCACCTATTTGATGCGCGGGGTTGCAGCTTGCAGCTTGTAGCTTGCAGCTTCCTTAAAAATATCGCTCAAACAGGAAACCGCGTAATCCACTTCCTCGCGAGTGTTGTATTTGCTAAACGAGAAGCGAACGGCGCCGCGTTTTGATCCAGGATATAGCGCACCCAATACGTGCGAACCAGCGGCCGCCCCACTAGAGCAAGCGCTTCCCCCGGATGCCGATATGCCTTTCAGATCCAGATTGAATAGTACCATGTCATTTTCCTCGGATTCGGGAAGGCATACATTCAAGACAGTATATAAACTTTTGTCAGCGTTCGCCGAGTCGCCGTGAAAGTCAACGCCCTGGATATTTTCACGTAACCGCCCGATCATGTAAGCTTTCAGTCCCTGAATGTATTGATGGTGCTTATCGATGTCCCGATAAGCAATTTCAAAAGCTTTGGCGAGCCCAACGATGCCATAAACGTTTTCAGTGCCACCCCGCATGCTTCTTTCCTGCGCGCCCCCAAATACAAAAGGCTGAATCTTCTTATCCTTCCGAATGAACATGAAACCACTGCCTTTGGGTCCATGAAACTTGTGGGCCGCAGCGGCCATGCCATGTACCTTCAGCTGGGATGCATCATGGCGGTAATGTCCCATCGTCTGCACCGTATCGGAATGAAAATAAGCTTTATACTTTTCGCATAGCTCGCCAACATGTGCGATGTCCAGCAAATTTCCAACTTCGTTGTTCGCATGCATCAACGACACCAGTGCGTGCTCGTTTTGCTGAAGTAATTTTTCCAGGTGCGACAGATCAGTATGTCCCTTGTCATCGGTATCCACCATCAATAAATTGATCTTACCCTGGGCCGCAAAACGATGTAGCGTTTGCTCTACGGCGTGGTGTTCGATCTTCGACGAAATAACGTTTTTTATGTTGTAGGTAAGCAGTGCGCTCGTAAGGATAGCATTATCCGCTTCCGTACCGCCTGAGGTAAAGATGATCTCGCCGGGTGTGCATTTCAGCAACTCGGCAATTTTTTTTCTTGATGACTCGATTGCAGACCTGACCTTTCTTCCGTGTGAATGCGTTGATGACGGGTTTCCAAAATCCTCCATCAAAAACGGTTTCATCGCTTCGAATACTTCAGGATCGAGCGGTGTAGTGGCGGCATTGTCAAAATAAACAATCATGGCTTAACGACAGTTAACGCTACGTCTAGACGGCAGATTTTTCAGTAATAATCTCTTTGATGTCTGTGATGATCTTCCTGGCCAATGCCTCGGCCTTTACTTCAAGATCGGACTCCGCATAGATGCGAATAATAGATTCAGTGTTGGATTTGCGCAGGTGAACCCACTCCGCATCAAATTCAATCCGTACACCATCCGCAGTATTTATCGGTTGCTTTTTATACTTCTTCTTTATCTGTTCCAGAACATTGTCGACATTGATGCCCGGCGTGAGCTCAATCTTGTTTTTTGAAATAATATAATTTGGGAATTTAGCCCGCAGACGGGAAGCCTGCATGCCTGATTTTGCCAGATGCGAAAGGAATAATGCTATTCCGACAAGGGCGTCACGTCCATGATGCAGGTCGGGATAAATTACGCCACCATTGCCTTCGCCCCCAATCACTGCGTTATTTTCTTTCATTGCAGTGACCACGTTTACTTCACCAACCGCAGCTGCGAAATACTCTCCTCCTGCTTTCTCTGTAATATCTTTCAGCGCGCGGGTAGACGATAGGTTGGAGACGGTATTGCCTTTCTTCTTCTTGCCCGCATTCAGTACATAGTCCGCGACGGCAACGAGGGTATACTCTTCGCCGAAAGGCGTACCATCTTCAGTCACAAATGCAAGGCGGTCGACATCAGGATCAACCACAATACCCAGGTCATATTTCCCATTCTTCAGTTCACGGCAAATATCGGTGAGGTGTTCAGGTAGGGGCTCCGGGTTGTGCGGAAAATGACCGGTTGGCTCGCAATACAGTTCCTTTACACTGACCTCCAGGGCCTTTAACAGCATAGGGACTGCAATGCCTCCGGTAGAATTTACTGCATCCACAACTACTTTGAATCCTTTGCTTTTTATTGCCTCCACGTCCACCAGCGGAAGCTTGAGAATACTATCGATATGCTTTTGTATGTAACTGTCATCCTTGCGATACTTGCCCAGTTTGGCGACAGGCACAAAATCGAAAAGTTCCTTTTCCGCAATGTTCAGCATCTCTTCGCCATCCATTGCAGAAATAAATTCACCTTTTTCATTCAGGAGCTTCAACGCATTCCATTGAACAGGATTATGACTCGCCGTGATGATGATCCCGCCTGTAGCCTTTTCGAGTGGAACGGCAATCTCGACCGTAGGCGTAGTCGACAAACCGAGGTCAACAACATCTATACCCAACCCCTGAAGCGTTGAAGATACCAGCGAGCTAACCATCTCCCCTGAAGGCCGTGCATCGCGACCTATGACGATTTTAGTTGATCCGGTTTTCTTTTTGAGCCAGGACCCGAAGGCCGCAGCAAATTTTACAATGTCCACCGGGGTGAGATTCTCTCCCGTTTTTCCGCCGATGGTTCCGCGTATGCCTGAAATAGATTTGATTAAGGCCACAATGATAAGGTTAACTAAAAAATGACCCCAAAATTAGCAAGAAATAATGGCATTCGCCGATTGAAGTGCGATGTTTGCGTTGTTTTTAAAACCGGGGCTTTCCTGATCTGAACATATGACAAAAATTATTTCTACACCGGACGCCAACCGGGCCGCCAAGCTTCAGGCATTTGACCGGCTCCTTACAATTATGGATGAGCTCCGGGAAAATTGTCCCTGGGACAAGAAACAGACGCTGGAAACGCTGCGCCACCTTACCATCGAAGAAACCTATGAGCTTTCTGACGCTATCCTTGAAGGAGACCTTTCTGAAGTGAAAAACGAACTGGGCGACGTAATGCTCCACCTGGTTTTCTATGCACGCATTGCTTCGGAAAAAAATGCCTTTGACATCGCTGACGTGCTTCATGCCATTAGCGACAAGCTTGTAGAAAGGCATCCGCATATCTATTCGGATGTGGTGGCAAATGACGAAGAGACTGTGAAGTCCAACTGGGAAAAAATTAAACTGAAGTCGGGCAACAAGTCTGTCCTCGAAGGTGTTCCAAAATCACTTCCTGCCATGGTAAAGGCTATCCGCATTCAGGATAAGGCCAGGGGCATCGGATTTGACTGGGACCGAAAGGAACAGGTTTGGGAAAAAGTTGAAGAGGAAATGCAGGAGTTCAAAAAGGAATTCAATGACGTTCCAACGGACGCGCTACACAATGAAAAGGTTGTCGCGGAATTTGGTGATCTTCTTTTTTCATTAGTAAACTATGCGCGATTTATTGGGATTGACCCGGAAGAGGCACTGGAACGAACGAACAAAAAATTCATCAAGCGCTTTCAATACCTCGAGGAACATTCCGCACTCGCCGGTAAAAAGATTGGAGAAATGACACTCGCTGAGATGGACGTCTATTGGGAAAAAGCTAAGAATCAATGAAGAGTGGACAGCCCAAAGTTGACGGATAGAAGAATTTGGCGCAACTTTGCGGTATTTGGAATTATGAAACACTCCACTAATTCACTTTAACACTAACATTTTTACTTAATCACTCGCACTGATTTTTCACTGTTCACTACACTGCTACCATGGATGATAATTTACTGAAAAATATAATCTCTCACTCGAAAGAATACGGCTTCATTTTTCCTTCGAGTGAAATCTATGACGGCCTTAGCGCGGTGTATGATTATGGTCAGAATGGTGCCGAACTGAAAAATAACATCAAATCATACTGGTGGAATTTCATGACGTTGCTGCATGACAACATTGTTGGGATTGATGCTGCGATATTCATGCATCCCACTACCTGGAAAGCTTCCGGGCACGTTGACGCTTTCAGTGATCCAATGTTAGACAACAAAGATTCCAAGAAGAGATATCGCGCGGATGTGTTAATAGAGGATGCGATCTCCAAAATTGAAGATAAGATCGAGAAGGAGGTCGAAAAAGCAGCGAAGCGTTTCGGCGACGCATTTGACCGCCAAACATTTATTACCACAAATGCCCGTACTCAAGAATATCAGAGGAAGGTAGATGAAACCAATGCCCGACTGAAAGAGACTATGGGAAGTGGGGACATGGCCGGGATGAAGCAACTGATCACCGACCTTGAGATAAATGACCCGGTCTCCGGCTCAAAAAATTGGACGGATGTCAGGCAGTTTAATCTGATGTTCTCAACGGAGATGGGCTCGCTGGCTGAAGAAACCAATAAGATCTATCTGCGACCCGAAACTGCGCAAGGCATTTTTGTAAACTTCCTGAACGTGCAAAAGACAGGGCGCATGAAAATACCCTTCGGCATTGCGCAGATCGGCAAAGCTTTTCGCAACGAGATTGTGGCGCGCCAGTTCATCTTCCGAATGCGCGAATTTGAACAGATGGAGATGCAATTTTTTATCAAGCCGGGCGAAGAGATGAAGTGGTACGAATTCTGGAAAGAGAAACGCATGCGCTGGCATCAGGCGTTGGGTCTTGGAACCGAGAATTACAGATTTCATGATCATCTCAACCTGGCTCATTATGCGAACGCTGCGTGTGACATACAATTTAATTTTCCGATGGGCTTTAGAGAGCTTGAGGGGATACATTCACGTACGGACTTTGACCTGAAAAACCACGAAAAGTTCTCCGGTAAGAAGCTGCAGTACTTTGATCCGGATGAAAATAAAAGCTACATCCCGTATGTTGTTGAAACCTCTGTGGGTCTTGACCGTATGTTTCTATCGATACTTTCAAGGTGCTACACCGAAGAGAAACTGGAAGATGGAAGCGAGCGTGTTGTACTTAAGTTGCCACCAGCGCTTGCGCCCCATAAAGTTGCAATACTTCCGCTGATGAAAAAAGACGGCCTGCCTGAAAAAGCAATGGCCATCATGAACGAGCTGAAGTTTGACCTAAGATGTTTCTACGAAGAGAAAGATGCAATTGGAAAACGCTATCGCCGTCAGGATGCGATCGGCACGCCATATTGCATTACCGTCGACCATCAAACGCTCACTGATGACACCGTCACCATCCGTGACCGCGATACAATGAAGCAGGAACGTATAAAGGTCGGAGATGTTCGTCAACAGTTAATCGAGGCATGCTCCCTCAACAATTTGTTGCGTAAAATTTAGCATCTATTTCACATCGGCTTTTTGATAATCTATTCCGGAACAACTTGAACTGGCATCAGCTTCTATCCACCGACCGCACCGGTCAGAAATCAGGTGTACCAAACGTACCGTCACGAAGCGCTTTTGAGCAGGACTATGACCGTATTATTTTTTCACATCCGTTCCGGAGGTTACAGGATAAAACACAGGTGCATCCG
Source organism: Chryseolinea sp. (assembly GCA_037720155.1). Lineage (GTDB taxonomy): Bacteria > Bacteroidota > Bacteroidia > Cytophagales > Cyclobacteriaceae > Chryseolinea. The sequence continues at coordinate 12,177 of JBBJMI010000007.1, forward strand.
CTTCCCGAACATGATTTTGTTCATACGCGGCTGACGCATAGCCTTGAGGGTCCAGCGTTGGACGATCCCTGGGAAAAACAGTGGGCGAGGTGATCCTTGAGCGTGAACCGGGATTGCAAGGGCAATTCTCCCTATTTGATTTCGGCGCCATTGTCGCCGCGGGTGCGCTAGCCCATGATCTCGGCAATCCGCCGTTTGGACATGCAGGTGAAACTGCCATCTCAGATTTCTTTGTTCATAATCCTCATGGCCAGCACTTCAAATCCTTTGTAACGCAACACCAATGGCAGGACCTTATTCGTTTCGAGGGCAATGCCCAGGGCTTCAGAATTCTTAACAAGAATCAGTATGGGTTGAAGCTAACCTATGCCACGCTGGGCGCATTCACAAAATACCCTGGACCTTCATCCCATCTGAACCCCGACCCAGCGAAGAAGAGCCGAAAAAAATTCGGATACTTTCAAACCGAGCAACAGGCATTTCAAGAAGTTGCCAGTCACGTAGGACTCATCTCAAACAAAGACGGCCTATTCTGCAGACATCCGCTAGCTTTTTTGGTTGAAGCTGCCGACGACATTTGTTACAGCATCATAGACCTTGAAGATGGTTGCAATTTGGGCCTTGTCGAATATGCCGAAGCATGCAGGCTGTTCGAAGGAGTGATCACCTCTGCGCGATCGAAGTTGGGAAAACTTAGTCATCTCAGCAGCCTCCAGGAGAAAATTGGTTTTCTGCGGGCGTTGGCAATCGGAGATCTCATGCACGAATGCGCAACGCTCTTTCTTGATAACGAACGGGCTATGCTCAACGGAGAATTCGATCAGGCGCTGGCAGATCATTGCTTCTCCAAAAACGGGTTAAAAGAAATTATACAGGTGTCAATTAAAAAAATTTACCGCGCCAGACAGGTTGTTGAAATCGAAGCAGCAGGACATGAGGTGCTTCCCGGTTTACTCCATGAATTTACGCTGGCGGGTCTCTACTTGACGGAAGAACGAAGATCAGGAAAATACGAAAACCTGCAGATGCTGATTCCGGAAGATACTCGCCAAGCCATACTTCAAAAGCCGGGGGACATATACCACATGTTGCGACATGTACTAGATTTTATATCAGGGTTGACAGACCGTCACGCAGTCAGTCTATTCCGAAAAATCAAAGGTATAACGGTTTGATCGTCCGTTTAAAGTGTAGCTACTTCGTTGGATGGAAATCCTTTTGCGTTATGATAAAAATCCCCTACTTTAACTAGTTGCGAAGTTCCCATGTTTAGAAAAAACATCATTTACGTTGTAGTTATTCTTATTGGCGCCTTGCTACTCTCCGACATACTGCTAACGCATTATAATAACAACACGATGAAGAAAAATCGTGATGTAAGGTCGGAGATCACCAGGATCAAATTATACTACGATCAGATCGGCAAAGTCGTTATCCACTCCCTGGACATTGGGTTACGAGGATATGCGTTGATTCCGGAGCGCTCGTTTGCTCAGCCGATGTTAAATTCGCTGGCATGGAAAGACAGCATATTCCAACAGATTGAGACACCACTAAAAAAATTCAACTACGACCTCACCCTATACAGGGAGTTCAAGGATTCTGTAAACTCTTACACCAAATATTGCTTTCTACTGAAGGATCTTTTAGATGCCGGAGATACGACAAAGTTTAAAAGTCTGTTCAGATCAGACAAAGGTGCGCAGTTATGGAACCAGTACATCAACTGTGAAAGAGATGTTGTCAGCTATCTCAATGCCGTAGATCAAAAAGCGATCACTGAAATTGAAACTGCAATGGCCCGCAATCAGGCGTTACAGATACTTCTTTTCCTATTGTGCTTTCCTACCTTGCTGTATACCGCTTTTCACACCGGGAGAACGTTCCGACTTTCAGAGCTATTACGACTTGCTGAAGAAGAAAGAAATAAGTTTTTGGTCGGGCAAAATAGTTTGCTCGAGCGAAGTGTAGCCGAACGGACACAGGAGATACTCGCGCAGAATGAAGAGATAATGTCACAAACGGAAGAGCTCGCCACGCAGCGCGACACATTGTTCCTGCAAAATAAAAAAGTCCAGGAAGCTCATAAGGTCATCGAGATTCAAAATCAGGAGATACAGTTTAAGAACGAATCGTTGCAGCGGGAAATAGTAATGCAGACCCAGGAGCTGCGCAATGCTAACCAGGAGCTCATCGCTCACAATAACCAGCTCGAGCAATTCGCCTTCATTGCTGCACACAACCTGCGTGCACCTCTTGCGCGAATACTCGGACTCGCCAACATCATCAAGATCAGTGACGAAGAAAAAGACCGAAATGATGCTATGGGTAAGATTGTCTCCTCTACCCATGACCTTGATGCTGTTGTTAAAGACCTTACGACAATACTTGACATCAAGAAGCACACCAGCAACTTTACTGCGGTGGACCTTTCTGCAGCACTACAACGCGTACTTAAAACACTGGAAAAAGAGTGTGAGGAAACAAATGCGCAAATCAACATAGACATCACATCGTTACCAGTGCTCTATGCTGTATCGCCCTATCTCGAAAGCATCTTCTACAACCTTATCAGCAATGCGATAAAATATCGCAATCCGGAGAAGAGACCCATTATCACGATCCGACTGATAGATCACTTTGACCATACGCTGATTATTTTCTCCGACAATGGCTTAGGCATCGATCTGGATAAGCACGGCAAAACGATCTTTAATCTCTACAAACGTTTCCACCTCCATGTTGAAGGAAAAGGGCTGGGATTATTTCTTGTAAAGGCCCAGATGGTCGCGATGGGCGGAAAGGTAGAAGTGGAAAGCGAGCCTGGAAAGGGCACTGCATTCAAGCTGCACTTCAAAAAGTAAGGCGCGATTTCCACCAGCGTTCATCCGTACAACCCAAATATGCGCGCGCTTGAAATCAAAAATGGTTAGCTTTGGCCCTGTTTTTAGATAGAGGAACTTACTTACCAGAAGCGCATAATGTGGAATAGAATTGCAGAAGGGATCATCCGTTATAGGCTACCCTTGAGTCTGATGATTGGTGTGATCACCGTATTCATGGGGTTTTACGCTGCCAAGGTTGAAATGAGCTATGAATTTGCACGGACCGTTCCGCCGGATGATCCAGACATGGTCTACCATGACCAGTTCAAGGCGCAGTTTGGGGAAGATGCGAACCTCATCGCGGTTGGCCTGAAGGATAGCGCAGCTTATACCCTTAGCAATTTTAATGCATTGCGCCAACTCACCAGGGATATCCGCAAGATCGAAGGAGTAACCCAGGTCCTTGCATTGCCCAACCTGAAGACCATTCTGAAAGATACAGTCAATGCGCGTTTTTATCTTTCCGACATCTTCAGTGATACAATAACGACTCAAGCACAGCTTGATAGCCTTTTAAAAGTAGCGAAAGATCAACGCATCTATGCAGACCAGCTGATCAACACGAGCAACGGTGCCACGATGATGCTCGTGTCCGTGAAAAAAGAAGTCATGAATTCTCCAAAACGAGTAGGCATGACGCAGTCTTTACTTGATGAGGGGAAGCGGTTTGAGGATAAAACCAAGATTCAATTGCGCTATGCGGGTTTGCCGTTTATACGGACCGTTGTAGCAAACGCCTTGAAACGCGAAATGAATATTTTTCTCATTGCCTCGGCACTGGTGACGGGCATTATCATGCTTGTGATCTTCCGTTCTTTCCGCGCGGTGTTGTTTTCGATGATTATCATCGGCATACTGGTGGTATGGACGTTAGGCACCCTGGAATTGCTGGGGTTCAAAATCACTTTGCTCAGCGGACTAATTCCTCCTGTAATTGTTACCATTGGCGTGACAAATGCCATCTACCTGCTGAATAAATATCATCTGGAGTTTGCCCGGCTAAAAGATAAAAAGGATGCCATCACCTCTGTGGTGCAGAAAATGGGTTTGGCCATGTTCCTTACCAACCTTACTGTGGCGATTGGATTTCTAACCCTTCTCGCCACCGACATCACCATTCTCCGGGAATTCGGAATAGTTGCCGGGATCAACATACTTGCATTGTTTTTTGTCTGTCTCATTATGATACCCAGTGTATTGTACTGGCTTCCCGTCCCGTCCGAAAAACATTTGCGACATCTTCATTTCAATTTGATGAACACGTTTCTCAAGACAATAGACATGTTAGTCCAACGTCGGCGCGTGTGGATCTACTTAACTTCCATTGTTGTCGCAGTAATCTCCGTATGGGGAATTTCGTTGCTTCATTCGGTGACCTATATGGTCGATGATGTTCCAGAGGAGAGTCAGGTAAAGAGGGATTTAAAATTTTTCGAATCGAATTTCAGTGGATTTTTGCCCCTGGAGATGATGGTCGAATTTAAGACAAAGAAGAAGCGGCCCATTCTTGACGTCAAGAACTTAAAGAAAATTGAGTCGTTTGAAACGTTCCTCGATTCTATTCCTGTAATGTCAAAGCCGCTCTCGGTGTTGAGCTTCATCAAGGCGTCGAAGCAGGCGTTCTACAATGGTAACCCTGAAAAATACGCTCTGCCCTCCAAGACCGAAGGTGCCTTCATCATGCGATACATGAAAGGGGAAACGGATAACAGCGGACTATTTAAATCTTTCGTCGACTCCACGTTTAGTAAAATGCGAATCTCCTGCCAGATCGCTGACATCGGCTCAAACCGACTTGATTCACTGGTCCACCTTGCTATTGAACCAAGAATGAAACAGATTTTCGCGAGTCAGGGACGTGATTCCATCGCCACGGCTATCACAGGATCAACAAAGATTTTTATTAAAGGCAACAAATTCCTGGTCGCGAACCTGAAAGAAAGTCTTCTCCTCGCAATTGTTCTGATAACTATTTCCATGGCGATCCTTTTTACAAACCTGAGGATGATCATTATTTCACTCATCCCAAATCTTCTCGCGCTGATTATCACGGCAGGGCTGATGGGATTCTTTCATATTCCATTGAAAGCAAGTACTGCCCTTATCTTCAGTATTACCTTTGGGATCTCGGTTGACAATTCCATACGCTTCCTGGCGAAATATAGGCAGGAGATACTCTCGAATACGTATCTCATCCCGCTGGCCGTGACGGACAGTATTATGGAAACCGGTAAAAGCATCATCTATACTTCTGTCGTCCTTTTCGCCGGGTTTATGGTATTTGCGTTCTCCTCCTTTGGCGGAACGATAGCGCTGGGCTTGCTTACGTCGCTTACCCTGGTGATTTCAATGTTCACCAATATTATTTTATTGCCAGCGCTTATCATGACTTTTGACAAGCCAAAGAAGGGCAAAGGTGACAACAAGGAAACTAACGATGGAGTCACGGCTGCCGATGGCGGACAAGATGATGAGAAGATTGACCTGAGCAAGATCAAGATTCACAATCAACATCCATCTGCGGAATAAAGAGGTTTCACAAATAACAAATATCTTTGCGCCTTGGCCTGAAATCAGCAGCGCTGAATCTACGTGAACTTGTACAATGGCGGATAGGTATAAAGAAATTAAGAATCTGAGCTTCTCCCGGATTGCGGACGAGATCCTGGAGTTTTGGCAGAAAGAAAAAATCTTTGAAAAATCGGTCGGGAACCGGGCCGGGTCTCCAACTTTTACATTCTACGAAGGCCCTCCAAGTGCCAACGGCACCCCAGGAATCCACCACGTCATGGGCCGGACGGTTAAAGACATTTTTTGTCGCTTTAAGACCCTTCAGGGCTTTGAGGTGAAGCGAAAAGGCGGTTGGGATACGCATGGCCTTCCTGTTGAGCTACAGGTTGAAAAACAATTAGGCATCACTAAAGACGATATTGGAAAGAAGATCTCTATTGAGGACTACAACAACAAGTGCCGGGAAACGGTAATGATGTTTAAGGACCAATGGGATGAGCTCACCACGAAAATGGGTTACTGGGTGGATCTTAATAATCCATACATCACCTATGAGCGGGAATACATCGAATCGCTTTGGTGGATACTCCAACAGTTCTATCAGAAAGGCCTGCTTTATAAAGGTTATACTATTCAACCCTACTCTCCTTCTGATGGTACTGGTTTAAGCTCTCACGAGTTGAATCAACCGGGCTGTTACAAGGAAGTAAAGGATACTTCGGTTGTGGCCCAGTTCACGCTGGCGAGAGAGGCGAAGTCAGAATTCCTTTTTGAGAATACATCACGTGATGTGTATGTGCTTGCGTGGACCACGACGCCGTGGACGTTACCTTCTAATACTTCGCTGGTCGTCGGGGAAAAGATACGTTATGTACTTGTCGATACCTTTAATCCTTACACATTCAAGCCTGTTTGTGTTATACTGGCCAAAGATCTGCTGGGCAAATACTTTTCCGATCGCAACAAGGATCTGATTTTAGAAGCATACAAAGCTGGAGACAAAGCCATACCATTTAAGGTATTGAAAGAATTTAATGGCAAAGAACTTACCGGTCTTCGCTACGAGCAACTGATGCCCTATGTGAAACCACCTTACGATGCTGAAAAGGCCTTTCAGATCGTTGCGGGAGATTTCGTGACCACAGAAGACGGAACGGGTATTGTTCATTCCTCACCTACTTTCGGTGCGGATGATTTTCGAATTTCAAAGCAATACGGAATACCACCGATGACCGTTCGCGACGATAGTGGAAACGAGGTTCCAACAGTTGACAGAAAGGGTAAGTTCATTTCTGTGATTGGTGAAGCCTTAAAAGAAGGGGTTGCTCAATACAAGATCAAGACGCACAAACCTCTTGGGGCGGATGATTTCTACGTGAAGAACTACACTGACGAAGACGAGAATCATGCGGACTACAAGAATACAGATGTTATCATCTCCATCATCCTGAAGGAACAGAACAAAGCCTTCAAGGTTGAAAAGTACGAACATACGTATCCGCATTCATGGCGGACTGACAAACCCGTGTTGTACTATCCGCTGGACGCGTGGTTTATTAAAACTACCGCACTCAAGGATAGAATGGTTGAATTGAACAAGACCATAAACTGGAAGCCTGAATCAACCGGTACCGGCAGATTTGGAAACTGGCTGGAAAATCTTGTTGATTGGAATTTATCACGGTCACGCTATTGGGGAACGCCGTTGCCGATCTGGAGGACAAAAGATGGCCGCACCGAGATCTGTATCGGCTCCTTTCACGAACTGAAATCAGAAGTCGAGAAGTCGGTTCAAGCTGGTTTTATGACTGCGATGCTCCCCGAAGACTTCGATCTTCATCGCCCCTATGTCGATGATGTGATCCTCGTGAGCGCTTCAGGTGAACCGATGTACCGCGAACCCGACCTCATCGACGTTTGGTTCGACTCCGGAGCTATGCCCTATGCACAATGGCATTATCCGTTTGAAAATAAAGATCTTTTTTCCAAAAGCTTTCCCGCAGACTTCATAGCAGAAGGCGTGGATCAGACGCGGGGATGGTTCTTCACATTACATGCCATTGCTGTATTGCTTTTCGATAACGTCGCGTTTCGCAATGTGATTTCGAACGGTCTTGTGTTGGACAAGAATGGAAATAAAATGTCCAAGCGAAAAGGAAATGTTGTTAACCCTTACGAGGCGCTTAATCAGTATGGACCCGACCTTGTAAGGTGGTACATGATAGAGAATTCCGCTCCATGGGAGAACTTGAAATTTGATTTTGAAGGCATTGTTGAAGTTCAACGCAAATTCTTCGGTACGCTGCAAAACACTTATTCATTCTTTGCGCTTTATGCAAACATTGATGGGTTCGTGAAAGATGAAATGCACCTTGTGCCACGCGAGCAGCTAAGTAATCTTGACCATTGGATTAGTTCTAAGCTTCAATCTGTAATCATTGAAGTGCGAAAGGCCTATGAAGACTATGAACCTACAAAGGCGGCGCGGATAATCCAGGAATTCGTCAATGATCACCTTTCCAATTGGTACATCCGGCTTAATAGAAAACGCTTCTGGAAAGGAGAAATGTCGACAGACAAGCAGGCGGCATATGAGACGCTTTATGAATGTTTGATGGTAACGGCGCAACTGATGTCTCCCGTGGCACCATTTTATGCCGACTGGTTATACAAAAGTCTCACCGACAACATCAGAACAAAGGCTGTAGCGCACGAGACACCGTTGCGTCACATTTCGGTGCATCTGACGGATTTGGTAAAGGCAGAAGAATCGAGGATAGACTCAACGCTGGAACAGGCAATGGACTACGCTCAACGGATATGTTCATTGGTGCACTCTATCCGAAAGAATAGCAAGATCAAAGTGAGAACACCCTTGCAGAAAATATTGTTGCCCTTGATCGACACCTCCTTCGCTACACGCATCAGGACGGTTGAAGAGATCATACTTGCTGAGGTTAACGTGAAGGCGATACAATACATTGACGATACTTCCGACATTGTTGTCAAGAAGGTAAAGCCCAACTTTCCGAAACTTGGCAAACAGTATGGAGCGAGAATGAAGGAAGTAGCCGCAGTGATTTCGGCGTTGACTAGAGATGAGATCGGTGTCCTGGAAAAACGGGGTACCTTGTCGAAAAGCGATTTTAATCTTGTTTTGGAAGATGTATTGATATCATCGGAAGACATTCCCGGCTGGTCGGTAGCAAGTGATGGTGCATTGACCGTGGCCCTGGATATTACAATAACGGAAGTGTTGCGGAAAGAGGGAATTGCGCGTGATTTTGTGAACCGCATACAAAACCTCCGGAAAGAAATGGGCATGGAGGTGCTGGACAAAATTCAGATAGCCGTAGAGCGTAACGCTGACGTTGTGAATGACGCATTACAGGGATTCAGCAGCTACATCCAGGCGGAAACACAGGCAATAGATCTGACCATTTTACCAACTGTGGCGGATTCGGTGTCGGTTGACATGGACGACGTAATTTTGAAAGTAAAAATTAATGTAAAGAAGTAATCGTTCTGTTACGTTAAAACAGATAAGCTGTAATACGCGCTCAATGAAAATTTATAAGTATTTTATCCTGGCCCTGGTAATAATCCTGATTGATCAGACGACCAAATTGCTGGTTCATAACAACATGTTCCTTCACCAGGAGATCACTGTGATTGGCAACGAGCAGTACGGGTTCAAACTTCATTATCTGCTCAACCCAGGTATGGCCTTTGGTATTCGATGGAACAATGAGTTCGGAAAACTCGCCTTAACTGTCTTCCGGATCGCCGCGATGGTTGGAATTGCTTACTATCTGGTGAAGATGGCAAAACGGGGAGCCAACAGCGGCTTTTTATGGTGCATGTCGCTGATCTTGGGCGGCGCCGTGGGAAACGTTCTTGACAGCACGTTTTATGGAGTGTTTCTGAATAATCATCCGACAAATTCTCCTACGCCATGGTTTCACGGGCAGGTTATCGATATGCTTTTCTTTCCACTATTTGACTATACATGGCCCGAATGGGTTCCACTTTTCGGCGGCGAGTATTTCCTTTTTTTTAGTCCCGTCTTTAATATTGCCGACTCATCGATCTTTCTCGGCGTCGTAACAATCTTATTCTTCCAGCGCCGTTTCTTCGCAGACAAATTTCACCCCCACGAACACGAAACCGAACTGGAACCATTACCGCCTGTTGCGCCAACGGATAGGGTGGATACTTCGAATGAGGGGAATAATCTTCACCCTTAATTTGATCGTGCGCTAGTCTCAGGCTTACAGCCCTTTAATGCTCATGCAGGCTCGTCACCCAGGCCTGCATCCCTTCGGGCCTTAGCCTGGGCTCGGTTGTCAAGGCCCTCCAGGCCCGCCTCTCCCAACTTTGTAGAGACTATAAAGACAATCCTTAGCGCCTTCTTTGCGTCTCCGTGTCTCTGCGGTTAATGCCTTGCAAGTACTACAAGGTAGTCCGACATCTCGCCGACTCATGACTCATGACTAAATGACTCATAACTCAACCTTCCCCTACCCCTTCCTCAAATTACTATTCGCCTTGCTATAGGCAAAATACACGACTAGTCCGATAATCATCCAGGCCACAGCCGCCAGTAGTGTGTCAGCAGGAAGCGAGACGATCATACCGAAGCAAATCAGCATTCCAAGCAATGGTACCAACGGAACCAATGGCGTCCTAAACGGGCGTACAGCCCCTGGGTTCCTTACACGCATTACCCAAACGCCCGCGCAAACCATGACAAATGCGAATAATGTTCCAATGCTTGTCAGGTCGCCTGCGACAGATCCAGGAATAAAGCCGGCAAATAATCCGACGAAAACGAAAAGAATCATGTTAGACTTATAAGGAGTTCTGAACTCAGGATGCAGATCTGAAAAGACTTTTGGGATCAAACCATCTTTAGACATTGTATAAAATACACGTGACTGTCCCATGAGCATCACCAGAATCACGGAGGAGAAACCGGCCAATATTGCTATCGTGATAAGCATACCAAGCCATCCGTATCCGTGCATGTACGTCTGGATAGCATAGGCCACCGATGCTTCTTTACCAGCCACCTTGAATTCCTGCCAGTTGGCTATCCCAGTCAGAACGTGTGAAAAGAGAATGTAAAGGATCGTGCAAATTACAAGTGATCCCAAAATCCCGATTGGCATATCCCGTTTAGGATTTTTCGCTTCCTGCGCCGCTGTAGAGACGGCATCGAATCCAATAAAGGCGAAGAATACTACCGCCGCTCCTCCGAAAATACCACCCCAACCATGCCTGTTCCATGCTTCGTGGCCAGGGGTGTCTGCGGGGATCATGAAAGGTTCGTAGTTCGTAGGATTGATGAACTGCCAACCCACAAAGATAAATACAAGGACGATGGAAACTTTAATCACTACGATTACCGCATTAACAGTAGCGGATTCTTTAGTGCCTTTAATCAGTATCAGTGACAACACAAAAAGTATAAAGAGCGCAGGTAGGTTAATTATTCCCTGAATTCCTGAGACACTGGTCTCCATTGGCGAATGGCACCATTGATACGGAATGGCCCCAATGTCTAAACTGATCAACAAATTATTCAGGTATTCGCTCCACGCAATGGAGACGGTGGCGGCCGCAAGAGCATATTCGAGCACCAAAGCCCAACCAATGATCCACGCGACAAATTCTCCCATGGTCACATAGGCGTATGTATAGGCGCTACCCGCTACGGGGATCATGGAAGCGAATTCGGCATAGCACAAGCCTGCAAAAGCGCAACCCACTGCTGCGATAATAAAAGAGATTACTACAGCCGGACCTGCTGAGTCGCCAGCTGCTGCTGCAGTCCTCACGAAGAGACCTGCTCCAATGATTGCACCGATCCCAAGGGCGACGAGATTGCCGGCACCAAGCGTACGCTTCAATCCTTTTTCTGAGATTGCTCCCTGCTCCATCAGCTGGGCTAAAGGTTTCTTGATGAACAGACTCATCGTATGGTAGGTTAGGTTAGATTATTCGTGGAGCTAAAAATAAGAAGAATATCCAGAGCTGCAAGCCGGAAGTAGCTTCAAGCCTCAAGCTGCAAGCTGCAAGCCTGCGAACCGGGCTTCGAAAGTTCACCACTAGTGGTAAGAGTTTTCAGTTGCAAAAGCTGTTGACAAAATCGGCTATCAGATGAACAGCTTGTAGCTTGCAGCTACTCTTGTCCGCCTTCCAGCCTAAACCCCACGCCGTGGTAATTCACTATCTGGATCGACGGATCTTCCTTCAAATATTTTCGAAGTTTCGAAATAAAGACGTCCATGCTGCGACCCATAAAGTAGTCATCATCGCCCCAAACGCTTTTAAGGATCTCCTCACGCTTCAATACACGTTGACGGTTTTGGTACAACAGCTTCAGTACCTCAGCCTCTTTTTGAGTGAGTGACCGCTCTGACTTCCCTAACTTTAACAGCAGGCTTGAGAAATCAAACTGATAGCGGCCGAGTGAAAATATCTTCTCGTCGCCGGATAGCTGGACTAAGCCGCGTTTCAAGAAAACTTCGATCCGGCATAGCAGCTCTTCAAGGCTGAATGGTTTCGTAATATAGTCGTCTGCGCCCACCTTGAATCCCTCAAGCTTGTCTTCGGTCATCGATTTGGCAGTAAGGAATATGATTGGCACACTTCTGTTTACTGCGCGAACATCCCTTGCGAGAGAAAAGCCATCTTTTCGAGGCAGCATCACGTCAAAGATGCAGAGATCAAAAGCTGAAGCACCAAAAACTTCTTCAGCTTCATCGCCATTCTGGCAAAGGGTCACGTCGTAACCTTTCAGCGTCAGATTGTCTTTCATGACAAACCCAAGGCTTGGGTCATCCTCTACAAGAAGGATCCTTTTTACATTCACGATGTTCATTTGTGTTTCATGACCGGCAGACTAATCGTGAATAACGAGCCGCGGCCCAGGTCGCTCTTCAATTTGATTTTGCCCTTATGCGACTTTACTACCGTCTTCACGTAGCTTAAACCCAATCCAAAACCTTTAACGTCATGCCGGTTGCCGGTGGGTACGCGAAAAAACTTTTGAAAGACACGTCGCTGATTTTCGGGACTGATTCCAATGCCATTGTCCAGGATTTCAATGAGGACGTAGGCTGCCTCCTGTCTTGAGGTAACGAATATCTCCGGAACATTCCTGCAATACTTAATTGCATTGTCCAGAAGATTATTGAATACGTTTGTCAGATGAAGCCTGTCACCCTCCAGTTGATCATCAAGGGCGTGAAGCTTGAGTGTAACCGTACCGTTGCGCTCTTGCAATGCTAATGAATTGTGACGCACCGACTCCTCAATAAGCTCATGGAGATTGACCCGTTCCTTCTTTAAGGCAATTTCTTCTTTGTCATGCCTTGCCATTTGCAATACGCGCTCAACTTGTTGTTTTAGCCGGATGTTCTCCTTCTCTATAATGCCAGCATAATTCCTGAGCCGTTCGGGCTGTGAGGCTATTGTCGGGTCCTTCAACACTTCTGCCGACACCCCGATCGTTGCCAAGGGCGTCTGAAATTCGTGTGTCATGTTATTGATGAAATCTTTTTGAATTACGGAAAGCCTCCTTTGCTTCAAAATAACGAAGAGGGTATACGTAAAGAAAATAATAACCAATAGCAGCACGACTGAAGAGAAGGACCATATGCCCATCTGATTGGTTATATGTCCTTCACGGTTCGGGAATTGAACACCGAAGTAATATCCCTGGTTTGCCCATCGTGGAAGTTCTTTCGTTGCCTTTCTTTCCAAAGCGGTTTGCAGCGGAACATAGTCACCATAGACCATTCGCTCATTGGAACAATCGTACACGCCATATTCGAAATCCACCTCAATGCGACGGCGATCGAATTCATTCCTTAAGAGAACTTCGAGAAGACCGGCATCAATTTCACCATTCACCATCACGATGAAATAATTTGTTGATAGCTGTTTAACGGGGTTTATTGCTGGAGAAGCCGTCTTGTTTAACGCAAATATCTGTTGGGCAACGTTATAAAGCGCGGTGTTGACCGTCCTTTCAAATTCCGCTTCTTTGAGGTCGAATGCCCTTCTTACCCAATAGACCTGCGTGATGGTAATACCCACAATGCTCAGGGCTGCCAGAATAACAACGAGTCGTATGGTCGAACTTTTCACAGATTAAAATTACATTAATTCGTTTGAGCCGCTGAAACATTAACAAGTCGTTAACAAACTTTACAAAGTCGTTAACAATAGTAATTAACGGTAATGCCATCCTTTGTGTTGTGAACAGCTGCATCCGGAAGTCGCGAACCCGATCAGCGCAGTCCTAATTTTTAACCAAAACCATTTAAAAAATGAAAACGATTGCTTTAACGTTTCTTCTCGCCACGGCTATGCCGGGCTTCAAATTTCCGCTATCAATGATAATGGCGCCGCATTCTGAGGTTGCACCATTTGCCACGTTTGACTGGGAAGCCACAACGCACGATTTTGGAAAGGTAAAGCTCAACGGCCCTGTTACCCATGAATTTAAATTTGTGAACAATAGCGACGAGCCGCTAGTTATTTCTTCCGTGCAGGCATCGTGTGGTTGCACCGTTACCCAATACAGCAAGGACCCTGTTCCCCCCGGCGGAAAGGGCTTCGTTAGCGCCACCTACAACGCTGCCAAAGAAGGCATTTTCAGCAAGACGGTAACGGTGAACGCAAATACCGAGCAAGGATCGTTTCAATTGACGATCAAAGGCGAAGTAGCGAAATAGTATATAGCAGCAAGCTGCAAGCCTGTTCGTGCGAACTTGAACGAGGGAACCCAGATTCGGCGGGTCGCATGCACGGGCTTGTAGCTTGTAGCGCTTGTAGCTTGCAGCTCCTTAAACGCGCTTGCGCGTTTAAGCGTATTTAATACCTTTGCCAGTATTCAATCCCTCTCCATGGCAAGCCAATTTAACGATATCGTCTCGACACGGTATCATATGTACAACAGTCTCTTTCTGAACCTCCCTTATTCAGGGATCTACCGGACAGGTACTTTGTTGCCACTGCTTCAGCAATCGTGCGAGAGCGATTACAAGAAGGGTAGAGATCCAAAGACCATTATCAATAAATTTTTTAAAGAATATACCCCACAGGCTACGCGGGAAGAACAATTTGCGTTGCTCTTTGGATTTATCCAATATATTGAACGGCAGGTAGTGCTTTTTGACTCTGTTGAAGACGCAGCCTTTGCTGATGTGAATGATTTGAAAGGGAGAGGGACAGTATCCGAACTGTTGCTAAGGGCTTCCTCAGAGAACGCGATGGATGCACTCAGAAAGAAACTTGAAGCGTTCAGCGTGCGCATCGTCCTTACAGCGCACCCAACCCAATTCTATCCTGGCAACGTGCTGGCCATCCTCAATGACCTGGAGCTTGTTATTCGTGAGAACAGGCTGGAAAGCATCAACCTGTTACTGCGGCAGTTGGGGAAGACACCCATTATCAACAAACAAAAACCGACACCTTTTGATGAAGCCGTAAGTCTATCCTGGTTTCTCGAAAATGTATTTTATCAAGTCATTCCTGATATTATCGTCAAGCTGATGCATGGGTTGAACATGAAACTTGAGGAGTGGGTGAATTATGATCTTATTAAGATCGGTTTCTGGCCGGGTGGTGATCGTGATGGGAATCCGTTCGTCACGCATGAAATCACGGAAAAAGTGGCCAATCATCTGCAACAAACATTGATGAAGTGTTATTACCGGGATTTGCGTCTCCTGAAGAGGCGACTCACTTTCAAAGGCGTTGATCATATCATTGCACAGGCAGAAAGAAAAGTATATCCCAAAGCTTATGGTGGTGAGGGAGAAATGTACGAACATCCTGATGCGTTGCTAAACGACCTGTTCGAAGTGCGTGAAGTGTTGATCAGGGATCACAAAGGACTGTTTCTAAATCTACTTGATGGCTTTATTCTAAAGGTTAGGATCTTTGGATTTTACTTCGCAAGCATGGACGTGCGACAAGACAGTCGGAAGCACGCATATGCCTGGGATGCCATTCTCGAAAAATTGAAGTCGAAACATAAAAGTCTAAATCAGTTTGACGACCTGCCGGAGAACGAAAAGATTGAAAAATTGCTCGGTCTGAAGTTCAATCCGATGTCCATGAAGTTCGAAGATGAATTTGTTTCAGAACTCCTGGAGAGTATTAACGTCATAGGCTCCATTCAGCGAAATAACGGAGTTGAAGGATGTCACCGTTACGTCATCAGCAATTGCCAGTCTGCACTTGACGTCATTAAAGTATACAAGCTGGCCCAACTGATAATTGGCGATGACAACGAGCTATTCCTCGACATCGTGCCGTTGTTTGAAACCATCGAAGATCTTGCGCATGCCCCGGCAGTGATGTCAGCGTTGTACAGTATCCGCGCGTACCGGGAGCATCTTAACAGGAGGGGCAAGAAGCAAACCATCATGCTTGGTTTTTCTGATGGCACCAAGGACGGCGGTTACTTACGCGCCAACTGGTCTATCTTTCAGGCAAAAGAGAATTTGACCCGAATCACGCGCGAACATGGTTTCGTTGCCGTGTTTTTTGATGGCAGGGGCGGTCCACCTGCGCGCGGTGGAGGAAACACACATGATTTCTATGCGTCACTTGGAGATACGATTGAAGATAAGGAAGTACAGATAACAATTCAGGGACAGACCATCAGTTCGAATTTCGGAAAGGCTGTAACGTGCAAGTACAATCTGGAGCAACTTCTATCGGCTGGCCTCAAGAATGCGATATTCAAAAATACGAACAGCATGACTGAGGGGCAGCAATCCATGATGGACTCGCTGGCGGATGAAGGTCACAAAGCCTATCTCGGTCTTAAACAGCATCCCAAGTTCGTTCCGTACCTGGAAAAGATCACGCCGTTGTCATTCTTTGGTGATGCCAATATCGGATCACGGCCAGCAAAGCGAAATCAGGGTAGCTTGAAATTCGAAGACTTGCGTGCCATCCCTTTCGTTAGCTCGTGGGCACAAATGAAGCAAAACATCCCGGGTTTTTACGGCGTGGGCTCTGCAATAAAAGAGTTGAAAAAGCAGGGGAAGCTTCCCGAGCTTAAGACGTTCTTTCAGGAATCGTTGTTCTTTCGCACGTTGCTGAGCAATAGTATGATGTCGCTCACGAAGACGTATTATCCCGCTACCGCTTATCTCGCGAAGGACAAAGAGTTCAGTGAATTTTGGAAGAAGATGTTTGCTGAATACAAGCTTTCGACGGAAATGATCCTGGAAGTATCGCAGCTTTCCGAGCTTATGGAGAACAATCCTTCAAACCGGGATTCAGTAAAACTACGCGAGCGCATAGTGTTGCCGTTGATCACGATCCAGCAATACGCGCTACAACAGCTGCGCAACATCCCGGCCGCCGAAAAAGCAAACGAACAGATCTATCGCAAGCTGGTATTGAGATGCATGTTTGGTATTATTAACGCGGCGCGGAATTCGGCATAGGTCCTACTCTACTACCTCATCAGTAATAGTCAACTCGAATCCATTGTACCTCGTTCGATATTGGCGCAAGGGGCGCCACGCAGATCCACCCGTGGGATAACCTGTGTTAAAATCAAAAGATGAAGCGCAGCACGGATCCGTCATGAATAAATGTGACACATCAACGTTTACAGTTGCACATGCATCGTTGGGACGAAAAGAACAATTTCGTTCATAGGCCAGGTATACACCCGCATCCTGACAATAAAGTATTACACCACGTACGCCCAGATCGTTGAACTCCATGGAATTTCCCTTGCTCTTCATCGCTATATATTGCGGCAGATTGAGATTCATCGACATGTCGGGAAACGCTGTTGGCGGAATGGGGTCGTCCGTCAGGTCAGGTGAGCAACTGCAAACCGCAAGAATTGCCAGCATCCATAAAACTTGAAACCCAACGCTCCGGCTATTCGTCCTTCTTATATTCATAAAACCCCTTTCCACTTTTTCTTCCGTGATGCCCTGCATCTACTCTGTGTTGTTGAATCCGGCTCGGCCTGAATTTAGGGTCGTGGTAAAATGCTTCATACATGGAAAGTGCAACTGCAAAGTTGGTATCGATCCCCACAAGATCCATCAGCTGGAAAGGACCCATCCTAAAACCAGTAGCCTTCAGCAAATTATCAATCACCTCAAAATCAGCCACATTGTCCTCTACAATCTTGAGCGCCTCAGAATAATACAACCTGGCTACACGGTTAACGATGAAACCAGGAGAATCATTTGTGACTACCGAAGTTTTTGAGATGCTGCTCGCAAAAAGGCTCAGCGTCTTTATTGTGAGGTCACTGGTCGAGGCACCCTTTACAATCTCCACAAGTTTCATCACCGGGGCCGGATTGAAGAAATGAAGGCCTGCCAACCGTTCAGGGTGTTTTAACACCGACGCAAGCTGCGTGATAGACAGCGAGGATGTATTGCTGACGAGCAGGCAATCATTTGCATTGATCTTTTCCAGTTCCGACAGTATCTTCTGCTTAACCTCCAATTTTTCGATGACTGTTTCTATGGCAACGTCCACCTGCAATTGCCGAAAATCGCCAACCGCCTGAATTCTCGCCAACGCCTCATCCTTTTGGATTGCTGTAAGCTTCCCTTTCACCACTGCCTCTTCGAGATTTCTTCGGATCCTGCCAATAGCTGCACGGGTAAGCTCGGGTTGGATATCATAAAGCAACACAGGATATTCCGACAGCGCGCATATCTGTGCTATACCAAGCCCCATTGTGCCTGCTCCGATAACCGCGACGTTTTTTATTGACTCTATGGGCATGCTATATTACTGGCTGAAATTGACGGAGGAATCGCACATCATTTTCCGAAAAAAGTCTAAGGTCATTGATCTGGTACCGCAGCATCGTGACACGTTCGATCCCCATTCCGAACGCAAAGCCAGTATATTCCTCTGGATCAATGTTGCAGTTCCTCAGCACATTTGGATGGACCATGCCTGATCCGGCGATTTCCACCCAACCTGAATATTTACAAACGTTACATCCCTTTCCGTGACAAATGAGGCAGGAGATGTCAATCTCGGCACTCGGTTCCGTGAAGGGAAAGAACGATGGCCGGAACCTGATCTTAATGTCTTTACCATACATCTCTTTGGCAAAGTGATAAAGGGTTTGCTTCAAATCAGCAAAGCCGACATTTTTGTCAATATAAAGGCCTTCCACCTGGTGAAAAAAGCAATGGGCACGAGCCGAAATAGCTTCATTGCGATAAACCCTCCCAGGCATTATGGCGCGAATCGGTGGTTTCTGCTTTTGCATCAACCTGATCTGAACGTTAGAAGTATGGGTTCTTAGCACCACATCTTGCTGGCTGCCTCCTTCGCCCTTTTTCTCAACGAAAAAAGTATCCTGCATTTCACGCGCGGGATGGTTTTCAGGAAAATTCAATGCGGAGAAATTGTGCCAGTCGTCTTCGATCTCTGGTCCATCCACGACATTGAAACCCAGTCGTTCAAAGATTTCAATGATCCTATAACGCGTTAAGCTTAGCGGATGGAGATTACCCACCTGATTTGGAATGGGTGGAAGCGTCAGGTCGATATCCGGAAGGCCGCTGCCAGACGTTGCATCCGCTGTTGAAAGTTCTGCAAGCTTTCCTTCAGCGGCTTGTTTTAATTGGTTGAGGATCTTCCCGACATTTTTCTTCTGTTCTGCCGGCAACTTTTTCATTTCCTCGAAAAGCTCGCCCACCGCTCCCTTCCGGCTGATGAATTTCGTACGGAACGCGTCAAGACTTTGCTTGCCATCCACCACATAGGCGTTTACTTCCTTTAGCAAATCTTGAATCCGTTCTTCCATAATATCCCTTTTAAACCAAAATTAAGGCTTTAGCGCCTAATACGCCAATGTACTCGCGGTCAGTCGGAGAGCCGGCTAAGAATCAGTCGATCAAGTGTGATGCTTAGCAAAAATGACAGAATTAGCACGCCCGACAGTATGTATGTATCTGTATACTCATGAAAAAAGACTGCCAGGCCGATATAAGACAGTTGTACGGCCGCTAGTATGAGCGTTGTCTGACTGTGCGTCATTCCAAGTCTCATGATGGCATGATGAATATGACTTTTGTCCGGCAAAAATGGAGACTGTCCTTTTGAAAGGCGCAGAATGACAATTCGTAACGTGTCGACGAGGGGTATAATAATGATGCATGCCGCCGTTCCCACAGATCCATTGAATTTATAGGGTGTCATAACGGGCAGGCTATAGTTTACATTAATAAAATGGATGACCAGGATAGCCAGCATCATGCCAATCACCAGCGCGCCTGTATCTCCCATAAACACCTCCGACGGTTCCCAGTTGAATATCAGGAAGGCAAAGATCGACCCGAGCATGGCGAATGAAAGGATCGCGAAAATCTTTTGATCAACCAGAAAGAACCAGACGCCGAAGGCCAGCAAAGCGACTATTGCAATCGTGCCGGCGAGGCCATCGAGACCATCAATTAGGTTAAATGAGTTTGTGATGACGATGATCGTCATATACGTTATCACGTAGCTAACAATTGCAGGTAGTTCAGCAACTCCAAACAGGCCGTAAAATGTTTTTATGCGCAGGTCAAACAGGAAAATGACGAGGGAAGCAGCCATGATCTGACCAATCAGCTTGATCATCGCGCGCAAGGGAACCAGGTCGTCGCGAACGCCGATAAAGAATATTACGAATAGTGCTACAAGAATAAATTTGATGTAACCCCATTCTTGTATGTCGGTCCAAATGAGTGACGACGTAAAGAATCCTATAAAAATAGCGATACCTCCCATTGATGGCGTGACTTTCTTGTGGATCTTTCTTCTCCCTGGTACGTCGACGAGGTTTTTGCGAAGGGAGTATTTAATGATCACCGGAACGATGAGGAAGGCGATAACGAATGATGTGATTGCTGCTGCGAGCTCTTCGGCCATAGATTAACACAAAAGTCGGTAAAAATAGCGAAAACGGAAGATCCGACCCCGGAGCGTGAAATTATATTCCTATTTTTTCTCAGCTATATACCACTCCACCATTTTCTTAATTCCGTCGGTAGTCGTAAACTTTGCAACAAATCCCTGAGAGAATATTTTTTTTGCCGAATGATACGTCTGGGTTGACAGTTTTCGTATGCGCGAACTTGATATCGGGAGGTTTTTATTCGTAATTTTTATCAGGAAGTCGAAAGGGTATCCCAGAGCAATCCCTAGTGGCTTCGGAATGGTAAATAAAATCCTTTTTTGTAGTGTAGCAGCGATCATCTCACTGATCTGTCTTGTCGATAGCTGTGGCTCATCTGCATAGTTATAAATCGATACACCCGGCTTAATGCGTTCCAATAAGAATTGAGTCGCCGCGACCAGGTTTTCAACGTAAGCAATTGACTTTACGTTATCCGCCTTACCAAGGTGGAAGTACAATCCAGAGTCGATTTGCTTGATAAGGTTTCTCATATTTGCCATATTGTTCGGACCGAACACCAGGGTTGGCCTAATGATAATAACCTTTCGGCGAAGATCTTCCTGTGCCCATTTCACCAGCACTCTTTCACCGGCTAATTTCGATTCTCCATACGGAGCATCAGGCCGCGGTGCCAATTCTTCAGTCGATATTTCCTCACGAATCCCATAAACAGCAACTGAAGAGTAAAAGATAATCTCTTGAATGTTGAATTGAGAAGCTACGCGACAAATTACGACGGTACCATCTTCGTTCGTGTCGAAGTATTCCTCATGGCCTATCCCAAAATCATGATGCTTCGCCGCAAGAGAAATTATTGTTTTCACGCCGCCGAGTGCTACGGCCTTTCTGACGTCTTCTTCGACTCTAATGTCCCCCTTCACGAATCTGGAGTTGGCCCTGAATGTAGGCTCATTCAAATCAAGGTTAATTAACTCACGATTGTCAAAAAACTTATGGAAATGACTCCCAATAAATCCAGAACCGCCTGTCAGCAATACACTCATCTAGTGATTATTTATAAAGGGGGAAAGATAAAAATAATTCGATAAAACATAAGTACGCTTTGTAATCCCCAACACCATTAAACGTTTCCTTGCTGGTGCAAATTGAATATATCCGAAATCCATCCATCAATAGAATATTTCTGATAGATCGCTGGCTCAAGTTCGACGAAGGAAGTCTTAAAAAACGATAGGTCGACCTTGATATTATCCCGGTCGATGACTAGTATATTTTCCGGGTTGTAGAAATCGTATGTGACGATATCAGAATTCGTCGTCAGCAATTTTTTCCGCGCGCCGAGGACTTCAATTGTTCGCATGGTGAGGCCAGTCTGTTTCGGGTGCTGAATATCTACAATCACGTTAGACGTCTCCATTAAAGCAATAATTTCATTCTTTCTCAAAGGATAAAATTTGAATGCCTCTTTTGACGTATTTCGCAATGATGGGTCTAAGACGGCCCTCATGTAAAACAACAGTCTGCTTGGAAAGTACATGTAATAGAAATATGAAAGACTTTCAGCCAGACAAATCTCTCTTAGCGCCATAAGAATCCTATGACGGTCGCTGTGAATGGTTCCGACAAATAATAGGTCATACTTCCTTTTTGGAACTTGGAGGATAGAAAAATAATCGTTTAGGAAAAACAAAGGGCGGTAATGTATTTTCAGAGCGGACGATTCACAATCGCCCTTGTCAAAAGAAAGGCGATAGTCAAACAGTGGCAGAATATCCTGTATGTTCTTTCCCTTATTGCGAATGGAGTCCCACATGTATACGATTAGCTTCGCTGCTGGATGTGCTTGCTTCAATTCTCTAAAGGCATTCCCCGTGATCACCTCTGGACTGATGAACAATATGTAATCGTAGTGAACGTCGCGAGTCCGTTCAAGGAGTTGAGCGTAGTAAGTACGAATTCTTCGCGAAAGAAATTTTTTATTTACCCGAATCAGGGCCTTTGTCAAAAAAGAGTTGGATGGTCTCTGATCAAAAAAATCAACACTGGCGCCGAGTGAAACGAGCTTGAGTCTGATTTCATCCTCATACCCAAAAAACCTTGCAGCTATCAGCAAGACGCGCTTGCCATCCAAAGAATTCATACGGTTTTACCCTGCAGATTGAGCCTAACAAATAACGAATTAAATATAGCATAAAACACAACTCCATTGTAACGGCTTAATATATTCTCACCAAGCATGCAGACCAATACGAAAACCAAGAATACGAGAAAGAGTGAGTTGCCATTGCGTACAGCCTGCACGATATGAAATGTCCACATAAACAAAAATGCCGCCAAACCTAATACTCCTGTGGTTATGGCGATGTCAAAATAGTTATTGTGTGTATTGTATTTCCCTTCTCTATAGAAATTAGTATCGAAATTATCGTAACATTTATTCAGCTCATTTTGAGCGTCTCCGATGCCTGTTCCAAACAACCAATTGTTAATAAAAACTGTTTTCGAACACTCGAAGATTCCTACGCGGACGTTTAGCGAATTGGTATTTAATCCCACAGGAGGCTTGAATTTGGTGGCCCGAAACTCATCAATGAATCTTGCTCTGAGGAATGAAATATTGAATAGTGCAGTCGCAAAAACTACGACCAGAATAAAAAAGGCAACAATGGCCACCAGCTTGTTCTTAATCGCTTGAAAAATCAATACTGCCAATGAACAAAAGAAAGCCAGTACGGCAATTTTTGATGATACTAATACAGACGATGCGACAAAAAGGCAAACCAGGATTGTTGCTAGGAGGGTAAAGTAGGTACCAACTCTATTTTTGATTGTATAATGAATTAAAAAAAGCGAGCTGAACAGGAACCACATCGACATGTATGTCGGGTGCGTTTTAGCATAAGGCAGGTTCATCAGCACTTTGCGGAATGGCAAGTCATTAAATTCAGCGGGCCGGAAATTGGCATATAATCCGTGTCCATAAAACTGACAATGCACGTATACCATAAAGGCTGCACAGCCAATCACAAACGAAAAACAAATCTTCTTGAAATAGTTGTCGGTAATGTTGCCTCCAAGAAGAATGATAAAGAGGGGGAATAAAAGAAGGTAAACGTTATAGCGTAGAGTCCTTACACCATCTTCGATATCAGACGTGTAGATAAAGCTGAGTAGCGTAAGCAAATAAAAACCAACGGTAATGGTGAAGTGCCAAATTCTGGTTTTGAATTCGCCTGGAGATTTTGGAGACTCCGTTATAAAGTATTGATACAATGAACATATCGCCAATAATGGTACTATCAATGCCGCAGTTACTCCAGTTTTATACAAGGGAAAAATCACCGCAGCCATCAACAACAAAATGTCGTAGCGTCTGAGTTCGATCAGCTCAAACAGCCAGCGCGGCTTGGTGAGTCTATTCACTTTTCCGGTCATTTAACATCGCCTGGTTCTCATAGCTGCGCTTAAATTCTTGTTTAGAGCAGTAATAGATCAGTATGAATAACATAAAACCGAGCATGGTGTAGTGGCCCTGTCGAAATAGACGAATTAAAAAAAGAGACAAAGCGGCACTATTAATGATCCAATAATTAACCTGCTCCCGGGTAGCGGAAATAAAATCAATGTTTATCCTGTTTGTCCATATAAACCAAAAAAGTAAGCCTAGCCCAAGTAGCCCTAATTCTGCTGTTATCCTCAACAACATACTGTTTGCATCGCGTTCGTTCAAAGCGTATTGCTGAGTGATCCGATTTTCAGGCAATACAACATTTATATACCTAAAGTAATCGTACTCATACGTACCCAGCCCGGACCCAAAAATAGGGTTGTCTTTGAGCGTGGCCATCGCCACCTTATAATTACTAAAAGTTGAATATGTACTTAAGTTTGCATTTTCAATGTCTTTTGGCGTAATACGGTCTGTCGTAAACAAATGGAAGGTGTCATCAATTCTCAATCTGACCTGAGGAATGGCATAAAAAACTAAACTGACGACCATTAATAAGAAGAATGAACCAGCCAATAATAAGGGTGATTTAACCAATGAATATTTATTAAATACCACAATCATCAATGAAAGAAGTAGGCCAATCAGTCCGATGGTAGACTGACTCAAAATCAAGACAGTCATTATTATTATTGCTTTTTGTTTGCTGATCATATCGGTCAGATTAAAAAGGCTGCAAACACCTACAAAGACCACTGGCGTAAATGCAATCGCGAGGAAGGCTGGTTCTTGAAACCATCCCTGAATTCTCCAATTGCTCATCCTAAAGTGTTGCATATCGAAACCGAGATACGAAAAATCTGCCCCGTATGTGAAACCAACCATTTGCGAGAAAATTTGAATAATCCCTACGATGGCAGCGATATATATTAGATCGATGTAGTCTTTAAACAATGCTAGAAAGTCATTTTTATATGCATTCAATAGTAAAAACGAGAATATAAGATTAAAGCCAATTAGAGAAAGCTGGCGGAAGGAAGGTATTATGCCGTTACCAGAGAATGACGGAATTGCGAGCAAAACAAAACCCAATAACATCAGAGATTGGATGATAATCGGGCGTACAGTAACCGTTCGAAAGATAAACGGATAAAAAAATATAAAAAGAAAATATAATATGTAGTGAACGCGAAAGTCGAACCCAAGTTTTATCGGAACAAATAGATTGTCAAGTAAAATAAACAGTAAACAAAACTTTCTAACCGAAAATTGCATGGGATGAATACTCAAATCACTATTTATTACTATGTACGGGTAAATTCTCCGTGAACTAACGTATAAAACTCGCACAATTTACGGACAGATTCTTCCCATGTAAATTTCTTTGCATTCTCGACACCCTTTTTAACGAGTTCATTTCGCCATTCCTGATCCTGCAGCATGCGGATACTGTCAGAAAACCTAGTAGCATCAAGGGTATCTATCAGAACAGCCGCTCCATTCGAGATTTCGGGAATAGAACTGGTGTTCAACGCCACAACGACACACCCTGTTGCCATTGCCTCAAGCACGGGAATTCCAAAACCTTCATAAGATGAAGGGTATAATAAGCATATGGCATGATTATATAGGCGATTCAGCTCATCATTAGACGGATTCTCAACGACCGTGAATTTACCATCAAGAATTGATAGCTTTTCTTTTTCCTGCTCGTTCAAGGATTCACCAACGATAACCAGATGGAGGTTATCAAGCAAGCCGACCACATCAACCGCAAATGTAAAATTCTTATAGTAAGCTCTTCGGCCAACAAAGAGAACATAATTTCCGTTGGGAACAATCGAACTTTTTTCATTCGTCGGATAGTAATCCGTTGAAATGCCCAAATGAATTGTTACGATATTCTTTCTTGACGCTTGAGGATAGAGACGCAGCATGTCCAAACGGGTATTTTCAGAAACACATATTATTCCATCTGCTCGCATTATTGCCCTGCGTTTCCGAAGTGAATGATACAGCCGCTTAAACCCTTTGAAAAAGAGCTCTGGCATAAAGTCGTGAATGGTGACAATATTTATTGCTTGCGTATTTGAGGAAACACGATAGTAACTCGAATGGAAAATGAACTGTGATTTGTCTCGGCGTCGATATGGAAAGAACGATAATATTTTCGCTCCCATATTTTCTCTATTGATTGTGTGGGTAAGCTTAGGCCTCACCGATTGATAAAAAATATTTGAAAACCTGCCTCTTGGCTCTGTATAAGTAATAGCCAAACCGCCCGGGTCAAGGCGGGATATCGTCTCTGACCAATAAACAGACCCGCCGCCCGATCGTTGCAAGAAGAAAATAATATTATCGAGCACAACCCTTACGCCTTTTCCCATTTTCCGCTTTCGAAGTTGAACCTTTTTATAACCTTGGCGGGGGTACCGGCAGCAATACTGTTTGGCGGAATGTCTTTGGTCACCACACTCATCGTACCGATAATGGAACCACTTCCAATCGTTACTCCTTGAAGTACACTTACGAATTCGCCAATCCACACGTTGTCGCAAATTTTAACCGGGCTCGAAGAAAGCGCGCGTGATGCAGGAGCGACAGACGGCGGGCTTTGATCATCGCCAGCATATTTACCATGATTAGAATCTGAAATAAAAACCTTGCTTGCGATTAAGACGTTATCCCCAATAATCACTTTGTCGATGGCAACTATGTGAACAAAATCGTTGACCTGGACATTTTTGCCAAACGTCAGCAATATACTTTCGTCACTATTCTTAGATGGATGTACTTCGAACCGGCAGTACCTACCGCATGTCAGACCGAACCCAAAATCTATATTTCGGCGATTCCTTATATCTATTGGCAACCGGATAAGCTTGGCGGTTCTAAAAAAAATCAGCGTGTATATCTGATAGAACATCAGTTGCACAAAGCCAAAAATACCGTACCTCTTCAAGTAAACCTTCATACTCTTTTAAGCCAATTTAACCTTTGGCACGTTTGCTTTGCGGAAGTGTATCGTAATATCGCGTTAAACGCTAACTTTCATTTGAAATCCATCTCTCACGGCCCGAATTAACTCCTTTTTCTTTTTATCACTGAACAGGATCCACCTTGCTGTTCGGGTTAGAAGTGTATAGGTTATCGCCATAAATTTACTGAAGCCCGAAAAGTTCTTTCGAATAAAAAATATCCGATTCCTAATTGTGAAGTAAATCGAAAATAACGACTCCTCGCCACCCGTACTACTGCTCACTTTATGTAATACCGAAAATTCTGGAAAATAGAATACCTGATATCCACTTTGTATTGCCCGATAAATAAAATCAGTATCGTCATAATAAACGAAATATCTTTCATCCATTGTTCCGACCTTGTTAAAAACGTTGTTGTCGATTAACATAAAGCAAGTTGGCGAATACTCAAAATGTGCTGGAGTATCATACCTCGCCGAATCTTCATCTCCAATTCCTATATGGTACGCAACGCCTTTCATGCGACTGAATCTCCCGCCAGCAAGCCAAATTTTTCGAGAATCATAAAACAGAATTTTAGGCACAATAATCGGCTCGTTCTTACTGACTGAATATTCGTAAATTTTGGATATTAACTGGGGATGCTGGAATTCGATGTCGTTGTTGAGCAGCAGTGTATGACTGCACCCGTCTGCACGTGACAGTTCTATGCCCTGATTGTTCCCCTTTGCCACTCCAACATTTTTCTCATTTTGAATATGTACAGTGCCACTGATCGGGTATTGTTTGCAGAGCTCATTGATTAATGTGGTTGTTGAAAGAGCTGGCGTATTATCTATAATGTATAAGTGGTAATCTTTGAAGGTCTGACAGGAAAGACTTTTGAAAAAGCCTGCCAGCACGCTATCGCTATTGAAGAGAACGGTTACCAGTCCGATTTTCGGCATATCACCTATTTTAAAAGTCCCTTCGACTTCATTTCAGCAATGGATTCCTCATATTTACCCTTACCAACTTCTTGCGTATTAACCCATTCCGTAAATTTTCTGATTCCTTCTTCAAAGGTAGTCAGGGGCACAAAATTCAGCTTGTCTTTTAACTTTTCGGTACTGGCGAAATTATGGCGAATGTCGCCCAACCTGTAGTTGCCTGAGACCACAATTGGAACGTCAATCCCATAGCTGCTGATCAGCGTTTTGGCGACGGTCATTACGTCTGTGGCTATGCCGGTTCCAACGTTGAACACTTCTCCGTTCGCGGCGTTGTTGACGATGCCTTGAAAGGTGGCCTTCACGACATCATCGACATACACAAAATCCCTGCTTTCCAACCCGTCTTCAAAAATATTTATTTGATTTCCGTTCCTGATTAATGTTGAGAAGATAGAAAGGATACCGGTATATGGATTGGTTAACGATTGTCCAGGTCCAAAAACATTCTGGTAGCGAAACGCAACAGGCGCTATTCCTATAGTAGGGCAAACCGTCATCACCATCTGTTCCTGGTTCTGCTTTGTAATGCCGTACACTGAAGAAGGATGAATTCTCGATTCTTCATCGGTCGCAACAAGCTGAAGGGGTTGAACTGCACCCGGATATTTGACTTCAAAATCACCTTTGTCCATGTCGTGGGCATGGCGGTGTTTCGGATAAACAAATGAGTTAAGGTCGGGGCTAAAGTAGCGACCCTCGCCATAGATCGATCGTGACGAAGCTACGACGACTTTACTAACGCTATTCTTAATGTTAGCAAGAACGTCCAACATTATGGCAGTACCCCCTACGTTGACGTCAGTATAATGTTGTATTTGATACATAGATTGGCCCGTACCAGTTTCCGCCGCGAAATGTACTATCACCTCCTGTCCGCGGATCGCGGCTTCAACTGTACGCCTGTCAGTAATATTTCCTTCGATCACCTTTACCTTGTCCTTGATGCTTCTATAAAGCGGCGAAGTTTGTTCAGGGACAGTGCCATGGATTTGGATTGAAAGGTTGTCGAGTATCGTGACCTCATAATTATTGGCCAGTAAGGCTGTCGCCAGCGATGAACCTATAAAACCCGCGCCTCCTGTAATTAAAACTTTCTTCATAACGATTATTTCTCAAAAATTACTTCTACGCAATCTCCCCGACGAGTGGCATCAAAAGCCTTCGAAAAAAGACCCGCCAATATTTTGAAAGGGAAAAAATTGAAAACGAACCCTTCGTGTGATTTTCGGCTTGAATCCTTATTGAGATAGATTTGAATGCTGCCAAGTATACCGCTGTAATTGCTGTTGTAGTTGACCTTTATATTGCGAAACCGATGTCGTTTGAGCATGTCGGGCAGCGTTTTGTCTGAGTAATTGAATGTATGCACGGGAGCACCCAGATAATACCAGAACTTATGAAAACTCTTTCCATTTACACTGTTGATGTTCGGAACGCCGATGAACGCCTTCCCACCCGGCTTCAGTATGCGGTACATCTCATCCAACACTTCATTCGGATTTGGGATATGCTCGAAAGAATGATTTGATCGTACATAGTCAAAAGATTCGGCGGGATAGTTGGCCGATATTAGGTCACCATGATGAATGTCAAGCTTTCCGGCAGAACGACCCGCCTCAGCACCTGCCTTGCTTGGTTCAACGCCTCTCACTTCCCAACCTTTTTCTCGCATCATATATATAAACCACCCATTGCCGCAACCTATGTCGAGCATTTTCCCTGGATTTGAAAACTCAGGATCTTTCGTTTTATAGTTCAGAAAAAGAAGTTTGCGTATGGCCTCCTTCCACGCGGGTTCAGGCGGCGCGAATTCAACGTTATAGGAATAGTAAGAATCCTCTGGATAAAAAGCCATGAGCTCGTCATCATCTGGCATCGGATCAAGGTATACCAGTTCACACGCTGCGCAGATTGAGTATGAAAAAACGCCTTTAATGCCATAATGCCTGTCCGGTACCTTAACAAAACGCCGCTTTGAGGGCGATTTGCAGTTTGGACACTGTATTACTTCTTTCATTGACTGGACTTATACGTTTGTGTCTTCTAAATCTCCCGGACAGCCTTCATCACGCGCTGATAATTCTGCCCATCCAAAAACTTAACCTGTTGTTTCAATGTCTCAAGCTGTTTCTCCTTGTGGATTTCCGGATTATCAAGATACTCATTGATGTATTGCGCGAGCTCCTTCTGAGACTCGGCGATTCTGAAACCACCAATTGCATACACGTTCTTGTAATGCTCGAACTCGAACATTCTTCTCACAGACCTATGTTTTGGAAGTTGTGGCTGAAGGCCATCAAACCCAATGCCAATGAACTTTGTGTTGCAGGCAAAGGAATCAAATATGATGGTCGATGCTGATGCGATAGCGATCCGGGAATAAGAGAGAATAGAAATCAATTCGCGATAATCCGTCTCTAAAGGAACCTGCATCGTTCCCCACTCTTGTACCTCAGGCAATGAAAGGCTAAATATGGCACCATCGGCGGCCAAACGTTTATATTCATCCAGGTTATCACCTAATATAGGGTCGCTTACGACCTGTGGATGTACCCTGATGATTATCTTTGGATTTCCCTCGATTGTCCCTTGCTCTACAAACCCCTTGAGAATTTTCAAGACCTCCAGATTATACTTAAAATATTTAGGCGTGATAGTTCCAAACACAATTACCGGCTGGCCTTCCGCTACACCGAACTTTTTGCGGAATTCTTCCTCCGGCATTTTGTAGGACGGGTCGAAAAAATTATCGAATTGCATAGGCCCGGTGATCGAAATTTTATCCGGGTTAAAGGCATGCAGCTCAAGAGCCTCCTGCCGCATGATGTCATTCCATACAGCGAGGTAATCCGGCTTAACACCCATAACACCTTTTGAAGTAAGGTTGTCCCAACTCGGAACGACCGCTATCGATGGAACCCCATGCCTTCTGGCTGCACGCAACAACCGGATCTCAAACGGCTTTGTGCCGTAGTCACCAGTGATGACCTTTATCGGCTTGTATTTTTTAAAAAGTTCATCGAATTCCGAGCCTGAAAGAAACAAACCCTCAACCCCTCGCCACAAAGACCGCGATGACTCAAAAGTTCCAAAGATCCTGTTAAGAAATGTGAGCGGCTTTTGCCATTTGCCAAGTGTGCTGCTATTCATCTCATTAAGGATGTTTTTCGTTTGCGCACGCTTCGGACTTACAAATATGTTTTTACGCAGGAGCAGGAAAGTATCTTCATATTTCTTGTCGACGATCACTACGCCGGCAACCTCCGTGTTTTTGATCGCGAGGCGCTTCAAATACTTCTCGACAAAAGATTTATCTAATTGGTTTACAACAAAAATGACGCGGTATGCACTTGTCAATTCATCAATAAAACGAGTCTGGATAAAATTCCTGACTTGAAACCCATGACTAATTGTAATAAATACGTTTTCCATTTATTAATCCAAATTATTCCTTCAGGAACCGATTGTAACAAGGGTAGCCATCATGCAAGCGATTTGATCAATCTCGCCGGCGAGCCATATATTAATGATCGGTTCGGAAATATACCTTTCACGACCGACAACGCACCGACATAACTACCATCCCCAATCTTTGTTCCCGGCAATATGATCGTGCCAAATCCGATAAAAACATTACTACCAATGATTACTTCGTCATCGTTGTACTCAACTACGGAACCCGTTTTTTCAGATTCGCCCAAATAAGGGTGCGTAGTGTCGACAATGGCACAATTGCCAGTGATGGAAACCCGATCGCCGATCACAATCCGGTTTTGGCAAATAATATGAAGATTTTGTTCGATGTTCACATTATTTCCAATCACGATTCCTGCTTTTCTCTTATCAGGTCGAATCAATACTTCCAATCTCAGTCCGCGTCTTATCAATACATTTGCCCCAACTGAAACATGCTCAGAATTGTAAAGGATGATCGGCTTTGATATGACGGACCCTCTGCCTAAGCTATTAAACAAAAATCTGTAAAAAATTCGCGATTTAATTTTGTCCTTTGCGTATTCGAGTTTGTAGAGAAAAACTGAAAAATTCATCTTTCAGTGTTAATCAAGATAATTCCATTTTGCTAATCACCTCTTCCGCGAACGCCAGGTCTTCCACCGTATCAATGTTCGGGATTCTTCCCTCTATAACTACTGCTCCCGTCCTTTTTCCTTTGATGGTCTCTTGTTTTAAGAGGCAGTCGCGTGTAAAGGCGTAACATATTCCGTTCCGGTGATATACCGGTTTCAATTGTTGTCGCGCAATAACCGCTTTACCTCCTTCGAGATAAAAGTCCATTAGTCCATCTTCACCAATCGACAATTGCTTTAGAGGATGGTATTTTAAGTCGGTGGGAGACACTGTCCAAACAGCATCCAAATCGTCATCGACTAGCTTCGTAATAACCTCCTCGATATGGGTAACGGTACGTGCAGGCGACGTGGGTTGAAGCATGACAACAACGTCGAAAGTTTCATTGAAAAATTTCTCGGAAGCTGTTAAGGCATGGTGCAGCACCTGAAGATCTGATATAAAATCTCCAGAAAGATCTTCGGGACGCATGAATGGAACACTGAGTCCATTTCGCTCTGCCTCCATAGAAATTTCGTGATGATCTGTCGATATAATTTTTCGATCCACCATCGAAATCTGCTTTAATGTGGTGCCTGCCCAACCAACCAGCGTTTTGCCAGCAACTTCGCGGAGGTTTTTCAGCTTTATCCCCTTGCTTCCACCCCTGGCGGGAACAACCGCCAGTATTCTCTTCATTTTATACATGGTGGGTGGAGGTGATTAAAGATTCGTAAAATTCCTTAAGGCTTAATTCGTGATTTATCCGGTAGAAATCACAACCATTCTCGCCAGCCGACATTTCATCCGAGTCGCCATCGCCGATGATAATCACATCATTTGCATTCAGTGCGTGCGTTAATAATATGTTCTTAACAGTAACATTTTTTAATTTTGGGAAGCCAAAGAACCCATTGATTAGTTCACTCCACTGGCGTCCCTCAATCAGTTCACCCAATGATTCTTCCGGGGTATTTGAGCTGATGTAAACAATACAATCTGCCTTCTTCAACGCTTTTAGTAATGGAGTCGCTCCTATCAACTCCGGGCAATTCAAAACGCCATCACGCACGGCAGTAGAATAATTCAGAATAGCGAGGGCAATCCTGTCCGGTGCATAAGATTCGTTTTCCTTCGAGTTTATTATTTTATAAATCTCAGCGATGATTTCGAACCTGGACCTCTCCGGGATTTTCGACAACACTTCAGTTACCGCTTCCGGGTGAAGGAGAATTTCAGGAGTAAGTTTATAAAAAGCGTCCCGTTTGATAAGGTTTGAATGAACCAGCGTTCCATCGAAATCAAAAATGTAAGCCTTATGCTTCATGATTGAATGTCAGGTATGATCTCCAGTCATCCACATTGGTTTTTCTTTCTTCGCGGGTCATGTTTACGACGCTAGGGTCTTCGTAGTAGGAATCGTCGTTGTAATGCGTTGAAGAAACCTCCTCGAATATTGCCCCATCAAGGGTATGAAACTTATGCCAGGAATTTGTTTGTACCAGAAAAGTATCTCCGGGCTGCATTGAATATTTTTCACCATCCAGTACAACTTCCAAATCACCCGCCAATAGTTGAAACGTCTCCTCCTTCTTTTTATGGAAGTGATATGGGTGCTTTTGCCTTGGTAACACTACGATAAGCTTTTTGGCGTAGGAGCGATTGATACAGGTAATAATCACTGCGCCGAACTCCCGAAATCTTTTAAGTCCGTAATGGTGCGAAATTTCTATTGACGCATCTTCATTAATAAAAATGTTAGCCTTATTCAGCAGACCACGAACCTGTAGCATAATCTGGAAAATGATATCTCCTTCTGAATCTGACTTAACCTGCTTATCGCCGAGCGGTTCGTTTTTAGTAAGGTCCTCCGTAGCGATAATTCCTTCCTCCCATCCCCCGGTTGTCATCTGCTTTGGCTGAACAGGCATTGCAAAAAACACATCACTGCGTTTAATGACCGAACCCTTCTTCACATCATTTTTCAAATACACACCACGCTTCAAATCGAACAACGTTGACTTTTCTTCTTCAGACGACGGTACTCTTTCAGAGGGTCCGATCATTTTCTTGCAAGCCTTGAAAGAAGTTATCCAATTGTTAAGCTGTTCAGGCGTGGACGAATACTTATTAAGAGTATACTTTTCAGTATTCAGCCCCACGTGTCGTTCGAAAAGGCGCGCGCCCTTCGCATAAGCAATCTGTATAGCAGAGTAATTGTCCTGATCCTCGTGGGTGGACCAGCCGACGGCAACTCCTTTGTAACGATTGGCAAATACCTCGATCTGGTTGAGGAAAAGTTTGTCATCCGGGGTCGGATAAAGCGCTACACAGTGCATCAGAGCAAAGTTTGCACGCTTAACTTCGAAGAAATTAACCAACCAATCTATTTCCTCAGTACGTAGCCCAGCCGTAGAAACCACAATGGGTTTGTTAATATTCGATACCTTTTCCAGGAGAGGTTTGTCGTCGGCAGAGCAACTGGCAATCTTGATAATATCAAGATCCATGTCACATATCAGGTCCACAGATTCTTCGTCAAAAGGCGTACTCATAGTAAGCATCCCATTATCCTTTATAACCTTGGCCATCTCACGGAAAGCCTTGTTATCGATGCGCGTTTCGGAAAAGCGTTTAACATATTTCAGGTCCATCCGATTTTGGTAGTCGGGATGAATGAAACTATCCAGCTGTCTGAACTGAAACTTAAGTGCGGCCTTTACCCCGAGCTCTCTGGTCACCGAACCAGCCGCATTGATGATATTAATGGCGTGTTCCTTATCCCCCTGGTGGTTGTTGGCTAGATCCAGGATGAACAAGTCTTTAAAATCAAACTTCTGCATAAGCCTTTATATTTTGTCTGAAAAATGTGGGAAATATAGCCGTTTTTATAGAAATATCCGTTGTTTAAGTCGACGGCTGGTAATCCAAAAGAGCACTTGTTTAGGTAGTCCGCAGACGAACGAGGCTGCGAAAAAATATTCTTTGTAGCTTAAAAGTAATTGTCTTTGTTCCCGCAGGACGCTAGTTAGATCCTTAATGACTAATACTACTCTGGCACATCCCCCAGCGCATACCGTTGCAACGGCGAAAGGGTTTTCAGTTTTTCCGGGGGTATGCTCCATGTACCGAATCTCTTTCTATAACCAAACCCACTATCAAAATAAAGGATCGCTGCGAGCCTGGGCTCTATACAATAGCTTCCCTTGTGATAGCAGCTATAAGTGTCTATTAACAATGTCGAGCCGGCGGGACCTTCGAGTACCTGAATCGCAGCGTCATCGACATACTTCCGCATTGTCTCATCACTGATATAGTGGTAAAGTCGCTCCGGGACGTTTTTTCCGAAAGATTTAGGAATAAAAGTGAAGGGCCCGTTCTTGGGACCCACGTCATGGCAATACACAAAAACCTTCAATACATCTTTATCATGCCTGTCACGGTGCCATAGCTGACTTGATTTCGCAGGACCCGTCACCGGCCGGGAATACAATAGCTCAATTGATTGTAAATAGGGTGCCGTTCCGATGTATAAAGCAGTTGTATTCAGTAGTTTTTCATCGAGCGCGAAGCGCATTATTGGACTATCAAGTTCGTAATCTTCAGGTTTTAACAACTGGCTAAAAAAGTCCTTGCCTCCCCGTTGTTTGAACTCTTTTGTTTCCTCCAATCGCTGCTGGCACAGCTTAATAAATTCGCTCGTAAGTTGTGGGTCACATGCTACGGACGAATATCCCAGATTCTCCAGGTTTACAGTTGGTATCGTATCCTTTCGATTGATCTTTGCAACGAAAGCAGATCGCTTCCTTTTTTCTTTCCAACCCAAAGCAACTCTCACCGTCCTCGCGATGAAGCGATCGGATGCCCGTCGGAGCTGGTCTCTGATGTAGTTCTTGGCATTAGAAATGGCTGGTCCCTGCATAGTCTAGACGTATAACATGATGACGCAAAATTACGCATAATTTTCAAAACACGAAGCGAATTTGCGCCATCGACCAATGGATGACAATTCTATATTAATGGCTACCTTGCCCGCTATTTTACAAAGAGCAATGCTGCCTTTCCTTTTTATCCAATGAATAAAAGAAGTATTTTCTTCTTTTCTAACGCAGTTCAATTCGCACTAAGGTTTTTGCAAATGATCGCTATTACCAGGACGCTTTCAAGTGCAGATTTGGGTGTTTACTATGCCTCAGCAGCCTATCCACAACTGCTGTCTCGGATTTTTGACCTGGGGATGCCCCATGCAGCTCGGTTTTATCTCCTGAAATTTCCCAATCAGGTGCGCTACATCTGCAAATTAGTTGCTATAACCGCGATCGGAATTTCCCCTTTTATTGGATGCATTTTTCTGTTTCTTCATCGACTTCCGATCGAGGTAAATGAAATTTCCTTTCAGATTTCTGAGAACTGGATCGTCCTGAGCATATATTGCCTTTTGCTCATTCTTAATTCAATTTTCAATGCCTTTATTATATCGCTGGAACGGTATAAGATGCTATTGATTACGTCGACACTGCCATACCTTTTCTTTATAGGAATCATCTTCTATAAAGCAAATTCAGGGTCAATTACCGTTACTGATATTTTAGTGCAATTGGCCGCGTCAGAATTAATTATCCTCCTCCTTTGCATGATCCCCGTCATTAGGGCTATTAAACAGACTAAAAAAGTGGCGCGTCCTTTCAACTGGAAAGACGTAATGAAATATGCGTTAAAAATATATCCGAACGGTTTAATGAAAACCATGTCTACCCGGTTCGATCGCGTCGTGCTTTCCTTTATCGCAACGCCTGTCTTCATTGGACAATACTCGGTGTTAATGACGTTACGCGACATCGGCACAATTCCCGTGACCACCTATGGGCAAACATTTATGAACGAACTTTCTAAGGCTATACGTCTCACACAGGAAGGGCTGAAGGAGAAGGGTTCAATAAAAAAAATGATCGACAAAAATCTTCTGTATATACTAGCCCTTTACAGCGGAGGTTTCATCGCCTTTCTTTTCCTTCAGGAGTATTTATTAGCGCTTTTTTTCCACGATCTTTCCGATGATAAAATATACCTGATGTCGGCTGTGTTGATGATATCCGCCATTCCAAATGTATTGGTTGGCTTTATTCACTACTTCTTCCTGACGATGAATAAACCGCTTCATATTTCCATTTCGTCTGGTTTGGCACTGGCCTCCTTTTGCGGATTTGTCGCGGTGACCTACAAAAACCTTGGAAGCGATTCGTTTTTCTACGCAGCGGTGGTCTCTGCAGTAGTGGGTTTCATCTATTTGTTTATATACTACAGGGCAATACTTAAAACGCTGCCAGGCCGGAATTTATGAAGATTAAGCGCGCGATTATTGGTGAAGATTATCTGCTTGCCAACGCAGGAACAGCAGGCATGAGCGATTCACAGTTGGTCGTCAGAAAAGATATCCTAGAAAGTGACAAGGCTGATGACTATGAATCAATTCCTTGTATTTGTGGTGATGAGAAAGACGACGTGCTTCTGAGCGAAGTAGAACGCCATGGACTACCCTACAATAAATTGATATGCATGAAGTGCGGCTTGCTTCGCGTTTCACCACGATGGAAACAGAATCGATATGATTCTTTTTATGAGCATCAATACAGAGGGTTATACAATCCGGTAAAAACTTCGAAAGAAGAACATGTAAAGGCGTTATCAAAGCATGCCTATGTAAAGGAGATAGCAAACTGGATTCAGAACTCACAAAAGAAGTTCGGTCAGCCGGGATATCCAAGAGTTCTTGAAATTGGCGCAGGTGGTGGATGGATTTTGCAAAATCTACCGGCGGAATGGACACGAACTGGTTTCGACGTCGATGACGAATATCTTGCCTTAGGTAAACGCTTGTTTAAACTTGAGATGAAGTATGGTTTGTTAGAAGAAGCGTCCCTTGAGATTGGTAACAACGACATTATCGTACTTTCTCATGTCGTCGAGCACTTTTTGGACCCGGTAGCGGCGCTTAAGTTGATTTGTAAAGGCATGGCTGAGAAGTCGCTTCTTCTAATAGAAGTGCCGGGAATATTTCGCATTCACCGTACTAACCTCCATCCCATGACGTACATGCAAAATGCCCATACCTTCACGTTCTGCGCTTCCACGTTGAAATATGTTTGTTTGATGGCGGGCCTTAAAATACTTGCCATTGACGAAACCTGTCGGGCGGTGTGTGTCAAAGAATTTGAGAAAGTACAATCTCGTCCTGTAACGGAAAACAGGAACATTGCGTCCTTTATCATCGACTATCTTATTCGCTGCGATAAGTTTTACAAAAAGTATTCACCGTTAAAAAACGTTAAATTCCTGAGTCCGGTGGCCTACCTTTATAAAAGGCTTTTTATTGCCGAAATGAAAAAGGATCTTTCCAAGAACGACGTTGATTAAAATAGTAACACTAAATTTTTCAGTATTTAATACTTTTACTGATCATTGAACATTTAAACGCTTACAAAAGGATAATCATGTATAAGGTCAACATATTTGGAGCAGGCTCTATCGGCAATCACCTGGCGCATGCATTCAGGGGCAAAAATTGGGATGTTACACTTTCCGACATCGATCCGAAAGCGCTCGAGCGAACCAAGAATGACATTTATAAAAGTCGCTATGGTGCATGGGATGAAAAAATCCGCCTTGCAGACTCGCGGGAAATAATGAATGATCCCGCAGATATCGTTTTCATTGGGACCCCGCCCCACACACACATGCAGATCGCGTTGTCTGTGCTCAAAAATTTTACACCAAAAATTCTTTTGATTGAAAAACCACTTTGTGGACCGGACCTGAACCAATGTCAGGAACTTTATGAAGCGATAAAAAGTCAAAAGGTTACCGCCCTAGTTGGTTACAACCACACTTTAGCGAAGTCCGCCGTTCAGATGGAAGAATTTATTAAGAAGGGCACTATCGGTTCAATCGAAACAATTTCCTGCAGAACACGGGAGCATTGGGGAGGCATATTCAAGGCACATCCATGGCTAAATGGACCTCAGGATACGTATCTCGGCTTTTATGAAAAGGGAGGCGGCGCAACAGGGGAACATTCTCATGGTATAAATTTGTGGCAACACTTCTCCCACATCGTCGGCCAGGGAAAAATTATTGAAGTTAATGCTACACTTGATATTCAAAAGAACGGCGGAAGTCTTTATGACAAGTTGGGCATTGCCAGTTTCAGGACGGAGAAGGGGATTGTTGGTGACTTGATCCAGGATGTGGTCACAAATCCTCCTGAAAAACTTGCGAGGGTTCAGGGTAGTGACGGGTTCGCAGAGATGCGTATCAACTATAATTCTGAAGGAGATGCGGTTATTACCTCTGACAAAAATACGGTACCCATTGTTACAATCATTCCTAAGAAGAGGCCTGATGATTTTAAATGTGAGGCTGATCACATCGAAGAACTGCTCGCCAGCAAAACCTCCGCATCGCCGATTTCCATTGAACGCGGACTGGATACGATGATGATCATTGCAGCAATTTTTAAATCGCATGCTTCTAAAAGGACGGTGGAGATCGATTGGACGAAGGGGTATGTGCCTGAGGCGATAAAATAGTGCCGCTGAAGTTTGTAAGAAACTAAGCGGGCTGCGCAAAGTATCCGGTTATATCGGGCGAAAACTACATGTACACTGATAACGAGCCTGCTGGGACCTATTACTGTTATCGGCTGATGGACGGTGGTGGCGTGATGATCAGAGAGTACATGGAAATCTATTTCCGCTACATTTGTAAGCCTCATTGGCAAATTCGCAGCGAACCATGAAACCTGTTATCAGCGATATCCTTCTTGAAAAACTTAAGAAAGAGATTGACGATAACCTGACGAACGAACAGTTCAGCGTTGAACAGCTTGCTAAAAATGTCGGTATGAGCCGATCCCAACTGCACAGAAAGCTCAACGAAATAACCGGGCAATCCGTCAGTCAATTCATCCGCGAGCACCGGCTGCGACTCGGCATGGCACTGCTAAAAGAAGGTGACCTCACCGCAGCAGAGGTCGCGGATAAGATTGGCTTCGGTAGTCCGACGTATTTTAACAAGTGCTTCAATGATTACTATGGCTTCCCGCCAGGGGAAGTCAAGAACAAAATCGCAGAGAACATCGCGATCCGGGAACCAATTGCGGTCAATATGCAGCAGGAAGATGGTCAGGTGCCGGCCAAACGAACGATTTGGCCAAAAGTGATTGCCGTCACCGTAGGGTGTATGGTCATTGGATTTCTACTCTATCATTTCATAAACAAGCGTAAAGCAAATATCGTCAACAATGGAAAGTCTATTGCCATCCTTCCATTCAAAAACCTTAGCGAAGACCAAAGCAATGAATATTTCAGCGAAGGAGTGATTGAAGCCATACGGACGAACCTCTCCCAGATCGAAGCGCTTCATGTGATATCGCGCACCTCCGTGGAGCAGTACAGAAACACCGACAAGTCTGCAAAAGAAATAGCAAAAGACCTGAATGTTGGTGCGTTGCTCGAAGGAAGTATTCAACGAAGTAACAACGCGATCAGAATAGAAGTTCGATTGGTTGACGGCGTGTCGGAGGAACAGGTTTGGGCGAAAACCTATGATCGCGAGCTTAACGATGTGTTCGCTATTCAAAGTGAAATCGCGGAGCAGGTCGCCAGGGAATTGAACGCGAAACTATCTCCGGAAGAAAAGTCGAAGCTCTCGGCGACAGAAACAGAAAATCCCAAAGCTTACGATCTGTATCTAAAGGGGGTTTATGAATTTAGAACCTACACCAATAAAGGATTGCACAACGCAGAAACTTTATTGACACAGGCGATCGCACTGGATTCGAATTACGCCCGGGCCTATGCATACCTGGCGTATAGCCATATTTGCTTTGCCGCCATATTCGGAGTAGAACAAAGTGCCCTTGAGGGTTTAAATAATGGCAAGCCCTTCATTGATAAAGCGCTGGCCTTAGATCCCGACCTGGACATTGCCCATATGCTAATGGGATTCTACCATGTGTATTATGACTGGGATGGCGAACGCGCGGAAACTGAATACAAATTGGCAATTGTTTCTAATGACCCGGATGCGCTTGCGATGTATTGCGACTATCTGAATCTTGTTAGGAGACACCAGGAAGCACTGGTCTTAGCGGAACGCATCAACAACCTGGAACCATACTACCCTAACAGCAGAATGATATTGTCGTATGTCTTCAATAAAAAGTATGACGATGCACTGGCGTTTTCGGCGGAAAGGGTTAAGCTCTTCAACAACTACTACAGCCTGGATTCGCACGGTTTTTTGATGCTCCAGGTAAAGCGTTACGACGAGGCAATCTCGTACTT
Organism: Chryseolinea sp.; assembly: GCA_037720155.1. Taxonomy (GTDB): domain Bacteria; phylum Bacteroidota; class Bacteroidia; order Cytophagales; family Cyclobacteriaceae; genus Chryseolinea. The sequence continues at coordinate 53,338 of JBBJMI010000007.1, forward strand.
CAACAAAGCGATTGCATTGGAAGGCATCCGTTATCCCCGTATGCTGGGATGGATGGGTGCGGCCTACGCAAAGTCGGGCGATCGTGCCAGCGCTTTAAGAATCATTGATGAGTTGAAGACCAGACTTTTCGGTGGCGAAAATACCTCCATCGCTTTTTTCATTGCGGTAATTTATTCGGCCTTAAATGAAAAGGCGGAAGCATTGGAATGGCTGAACACCGCCTATAAGTCACACGACATGGAGATGCCATGGCTCATGACAGAGCCACAATTTGCCTTACTCTACGACGAGCCTAATTTTCAAAAGCTGGTAAACGCCTTGGGGTTCTGGCGCAAGTCTTAAAATTTGATACCGGGATTCCTGGTACTTCGGCCAATATTTCTCACACACCCTGCCTTTTTTCAACGTCTGTTTAAGCTTTAAAAAAAAGTTTAAAGTCTTTGCAACGTAGGTTTAATGCTCTCTTCTAGCTGCCTACACATATTTGGCCAGCGAATTAAGGGTTGGCCCGGTCGAATAAACGCGACACCACCCGTCGACTGAATTCAAAATCCAGCAACAACCAAAAACCTATGAAAAAGATCCTCTTCTTCCTGTATGGCGTTATTTCCTATGCCATCTTTTTCGGAACCTTCTGCTATGCCGTTGGTTTCGTCAGCACGCTCATTGTTCCCAAACACATTGACAGTGTTCCGGAAATTCCGCTTGGAAATGCATTGTTAATCAATGCCGCATTACTCTCCCTGTTTGCGCTTCAGCACAGCATTATGGCAAGACCGGCTTTCAAAAAATGGTGGACGCAGGCTGTACCAGAAGTTATTGAACGCAGCACCTATGTGCTATTCTCGAGCATCTGTCTATTACTGCTTTTTTGGTTCTGGCAACCACTGGGAGGCGTAATTTGGCAGGTGGAATCCGCGCCAATACAGATAGGGCTTTATGCGATTTGTCTCCTGGGATTTACCATTGTCCTGGTAAGCACATTTCTGATCAACCATTTTGACCTTTTCGGACTGCGACAGGTTTGGCTGTATCTGGTTGGCAAAAAGTATGAACCTCTGCCCTTTAGAATACCAATATTTTACAAATATGTACGTCATCCGTTGTACTTCGGATTTTTGATCGCCTTCTGGTCAACACCGACGATGACAGCCGCACATTTGTTCTTTGCCGTCATGACAACCGGTTACATACTAATTGCCATTCAATTTGAAGAGAATGACCTTGTGAAACACTTTGGTGCTCAATACGAGGCCTACAAAAAGTCAGCGCCGATGATCATTCCGTTCACGAAATCGTCGGCAAAAAGACCATCTCAAACTGTTCGACAACCCGACGAAGCCAGATCCGATTTCAATTATAAACATCGTGGAAGCAAGTAGCTGCTAGAGGGATAGTACAATATGCACATGCTGACGAAAATACCGTTGATAGTCTTCGCTTTGAGCTGTTGGTCAGCTGCCTCTTTCAGCCAGACGAAAATCAGTGGCAAGGTGACAGATGGCAAGCAATACCTACCGCTGGTGAACGTCGTGCTTTCAATGGATTCAATTACGGTCAACGCAACCACAACGGATAGCCTTGGAGATTTCGTATTAGACAAGCTCGTTCCCGGGAAATACGATCTTTCGGCTTCCATGATTGGATATGCAACTCACACATCTCAGGTGACGATACCAAAAAATCAAGATCATCTTACTATCCCGGAAATTACGCTTGTCGAGCACAGCTATGCGCTTGGTGAAGTCGTTGTAACATCACAGAAGCAGCTCCTGGATCAAAAAACAGATCGAATGGTTATTAATATGAGTGGCAACATCACGGCCGTGGGAAACACTGTTTTGGAAGTGCTTCAAAAGTCTCCGGGTGTAGTCGTGAACAAACAGCTAGGTACAATTGCCATCAATGGGAAGTCCGGCGTCCGGCTCATGGTAAACGAAAAGTTGGTTCAGGTTTCGGCAGATGTTGCCCTTCAGATGCTTGAGGGCATGAACGCGTCCAACGTGGAGCGGATAGAACTTATAACGACGCCGGGAGCCAAATATGATGCGGATGGAAGTGGGGGGATTGTTCACATCGTTACAAAAGACAATGCCGACTATGGTACCAGTGGTACACTTTCGTTGACCTTGGGCGCACATTGGGCGGGGACAATTGGCGGCTCAGCGAACCTGCAACATCGTGCGGAAAGGTTCGCATACTTTCTGGATTATACACTCATTCGAAATCACAATCTGCACATCATGAACATGCGGCGCCAGGTTGCGGTAGGAGATGATTTGTTGCGTGTAGTTGACAACAGTCGACGGGAGAATACGACTATGCAACAAAACCTTAGTGTCGGTGCGGAATGGAACTTGCCCAGACGGACAACGCTGAATGTACTATTGTCTGGTTACAAGCGAAACTGGAGGTTGGACGCAATCGCAAATAATTCCACCGATGTTAATAAAGATTCAACATCTCACAACACTATGCGTGTCAACGAACTGAACATCTGGGAAAGTGGAACAGGTTCTGTCGGCCTTCATCACCAATTCTCTGAAAAAAGTAGTGTTAATGTTACAATGGACTACCTTTTTTATCACAACGACAATCCGTCTGACTACGAGGGCGATGCTATTGATAACATTGCACTATCAAAATCAACGCCCATTCATTTTATCATCTCAACAGTCAACTTTAAAAATAGTAATAAGACAAATGTTTTTTCGTGGGATGCTGGGCTTAAAGCTGTAAAGGCATCACTAGATAACAACGTAATGGTTAGGCGGTATCTATCAGGTGAGTGGATAATGGATCCGATGTTTTCATCGCGTTCTACACTCAAAGAGCAAGTTTTCGCAGGTTATCTGTCAGCAGCATGGATTGCATCACCGAAATGGCAACTCGATGGCGGGCTACGGTATGAATACACCCATACGCTCATCACCTCCGAGTCAAAGGAAGACCTCCTTAAGCGAAAGTATGGATATTTGTTTCCTACCTTATCTCTCAAGCGAAAAATATCGCTCGAGGCCGGGATTTATTTTACCTATTCGAGGAGAATCACGCGACCCACTTACAATGACATCGCTCCATATGTCTTTTTCTGGGGGCCAAACGCTTTCTCATCGGGCAACACGGCATTATACCCGGCGCTATCAGATGCCGTCTCAGTTGGCTATCAATTGAAACAATGGTCGGTGTCGATGTATTACACGCATACGAAGAATGAAATAGTGATGATGCAACCCGAAATCGATAAAATGATAAACAGCCTCATCTACAGATCACAGAATTTAGAATACCTCAACACGCTGGCGTTAGCAACATCTTATTCGACCAGCGTTATGCCTTGGTGGGAAGTACAAGGTACTGTGGTGACCCAATATCAAACCGGCAAGACTTCTCAATTTTCTGACAACGAGGATCTCGGATTATATGGTATAAATTTTACATTGACCAGCACGATCACTTTACCGAAATCATTCTCTGTACAGGTCTCAGGCATGTATCAGTCACGATCCCTCTCAGGCATATCAAATTTCCTTCCGTTCGGTTCCTTTAATGCGGGTGTTCAAAAAAAGTTCGGGCAGCATGGTACATTGACATTGTCGATGGACGATATGCTTTATACCAATTTGTGGAGGATTCGAACAACATCTTCAGCGAACGATCTCGACGTTTACTTCAAATACGATTGGCACAACCAATTTGTACGGTTGGCATATACGTGGAATTTAGGAAATAAGAAGGTGCGATCGGTAAAGGTGCGATCGGGTTCTGAGGATGAGAGAAAGAGGGTGGGCAACTAAACGTATGGAATGTTTCTATTTCCAGTTTGCGCAACACTACTAATCAGAAGCAGTTATAATTAAAATGAATGCCTTAGCCTTTTCGAAAACATCTGCAGTTTCTATATATTCATGAATCTAACTCGCACTCATGAAAAATCTACTTCTCCCGACAATATTGCTATTGTTGGCAACCTCTCAGCTGACTTGCGTTGCCCAACAGTTTAAAGCCCTTCTCTTCACCAAAACCGATGGTTTCCATCACGAATCCATTCAGGAGGGAGTAACAGCCATTCGACAGTTGGCAAGCCGCAACAATTTCACTGTTGACTGGCAGGAAAATGCTTCAGTCTTCAATGACAAAGCCCTGGACGGCTATAAGGTCGTGATCTTCCTGAATACAACTGGAAACATTCTAAACGACGAGCAGCAGGCGGCTTTTGAAAAGTTTATCAAGGCCGGCAAAGGTTACGTTGGTATTCATAGCGCCAGCGATACGGAGTATGACTGGCCATGGTATACAAAGATGGTAGGAATGATGTTCAAGATACATCCGCAGCAACAGACAGCGTACCTGAAAGTGGAGGATAGCAATTTCCCCGGTATGGAGCGATTTCCTAAAAAGCTTTTATGGACGGATGAGTGGTACGAATACGGTGAGCGCAAATCAAATGACTTGAAAATTCTAATTACGGTCGATGAAAAGACCTATGCACCCGAAGTGAAGTGGGGCACGAATGAAGGTAAGGGCATGGGGAGCGTTCATCCTATTGCATGGTATCATAATTATGATGGGGGCCGAGCATTTTATACGGGTATGGGACATATACCGCTTACGTTCTCAGACCAGACTTTCCTGGATCATATTTATGGAGGGATCTATTGGGCTGCGACTGGGAAGGGATTGTAGCGGTATTGGATGTTCAGGAAAATCATCATATCGAATCCTTGATCACATTAGATAACGCTATTCCTGTCAAAATGAGCTCATTATCGGCAGCAAACAGGAAATGATTACATTTGACTATTGACAGTAAATAGTAAATAGTCAATGGTCTATGCGGGCAGTTGATGAGATATTAGAGCTTTTCAAGACGAATAAGGACCTCAGCGTTAAGGAAATCGTCGAGCGCCTTGGTATTTCAAAGCAAACAGCCCACATGGTTCTAAACCGTCTGGTGGACGACAATAAGGTCGAAAAACTCGGACGACCGCCAAAAACGGTCTATCGAGTTCGTAACGCGGACCTTAAGCCGGCTGAAACTCCGGCAAATATCAACGAAGAGGAGATCAATTTCCTTAACAAGAATTTCCTGGTTGTAACGGAAACCGGCAATCTTCTGGAAGGTATCACGGCATTTTCATACTGGTGTGCTCAGCGGAAGCTTCCACCCGATAAGACGCTACTCGAATACCTCACCACCAAAAAAAAATACGAACGCTATTATTCCGACGAGGACTTCGTTAATGGAATGGAGAAATTAAACAACACGAAAGGGTATGATAAGATCTGGCTCGACGAGTTGTTCTATCTGGACTTCTATGCCATAGAGCGTTTCGGAAAAACCCGGCTTGGCACGTTACTGCACTATGCGAAGCAAGGACAAAACAAATACCTGATGAGGATTATGATGAAGCAAGCCAATCCGCAAATAAGCCAACTTGTTAATCAGCTCCGCGTGGATGCTATCGGATTTGTGCCGCCTACAATACGGCGAGAGGTCCAGATCATGAAATATATTCAGTCAGACCTTCGATTGCCGTTGCCGGTAATCAATATTAAAAAGCTCAGCAACATTATCCCCGTTCCTCAGAAATCACTTTCCAGTCTGGCCGAGCGCATTCGAAATGCCGAGCATACGTTCGCGATAACCGAACAACGGAAATTTGAACACATCCTGCTTATCGATGATGCTGTAGGCTCCGGCGCCACCCTCAACCAAATCGCAGGTAAAATAAAAGACAAAGGAGTTGCTCAAAAAATCACTGGTCTCGCGCTGGTCGGTAGCTTTAAAGAGTTCGATGTCATCACTGATGTGTAGTATTCGCTAAGAACTAAAGGTCTTACAAAAGTTTGCCAACTAAATCCCATATTCGAATCCTACGTCACACCGTGGGGTCAAATTGATAAAGGACTCTATAGGCAGCGACTGGGAGGAGTTATTGTTTCACTAGATTAAGGTGTTGACTCACCCGCGCCTTGCTTCATTCCAGTCTTCTATATACGAGTCCGGGCCCATCACACTGCGACCATGTACTGCGAATTTCCATCTCGGATGCAAAAAATAATGTTTCTGTGTTTTGTGATGACGTGCAACTTCCAACCAACTGGGTACCTGACGTAAAAGTTAACTCCAGAAAGTTCTCGGTTGAGAAACTTGTTGAATCATACGTTCCCGCAGCCTCGGATTTTATCCCATCGCGGTCACGAAACTTTGCGAAAGTCATGTCTCCGTTAAAGACATAGTATTCCTGCCATGACATACTATCGCCCGTAGCCGGAAAAACGCCAGATACACTTCCTGACATCGAAACCAGCGTCCATTTTTTAGAAGTTGCCTCTGTTACGCTTACGTAATCGTCCGACGTGCATGAGATCACGCCGATGATACTGAGTATAAGGAAATGTAATCGCATTTTAATTCTAGCTAAGATCTAAAAACTGCTAAATTCTAGATTACAGACACGCTACGGAAGCGATTGGTTGTAATGATGGCAAGTGACCTAGGAGAAATAGAAACGCGCCCCGGGTCGAAGAATGGTAGGTCGAATTGAGTGCGGCAAATCGAGCCTTGCAAAATCATCTATTGAACATGATGGACTTGAAGCGGTGCGTTTATCTTCGATCGTATCACTGCCCGCCGAGTCCCCGAGACGGGAGACTCTGCGGAGAAACTGGACGGGCTATCTGTATATCTACTTAAGCTATGATAATAGCGCAGGGATGGATGTCTATTTCGATGAGCTCAACATCGTCTACAAAGAAAGTCCTGTGATTCAGATTAACGCCTATTATCCTTTTGGACTAATGGCATTTAATTGGACGAGAATTGGGGAGGAGAAAATAAAGGAAACGTTCCAAGGAAAGGAACTGGATGAAAAAACAGGTTGGCATGATTTCCAAATGAGGAAGTATGTTGGTGCAATAGGCCGGTTCTTAAGCCAGGACCCTAGAAACCAATTTGGCAGCGGCTATACTAGCCTAGGAAATAACCCCGTAATGGGCATAGACCCTGATGGAGAATGGGTACACCTTGCCGTAGGGGCAGTTATTGGCGGAGTTGTTAATTGGGCAATGGAGCTCAGTTTAATTCACAAGGTTTAAAATACTTTGGAGTTGGTGCTGCTTCCGGCGCTCTAGCTGCAGGGATTGGGGCGGGTGTGAATGTAGCAATTGCAGGCGGTAGTTTTGGAGCCGGTTTCGCCGGCACGGCAACCGGCGTAGCATCAACTGGATTCTTAGCCGGTGCTGCTGCCGGCTTTTCCAATGGATTTATATCAGGTACAGGCAATAGCTTAATCGCCGGAACTTCATTTGGATTTTCGCTAGAAAGTGGCTGAAAAGAGGACGCATTCAAGGATTGATTGGTGGCCTGACTGGTGGTATAGGTGGTGGACTTGACGCATGGTCTAAGGATCTAAATTTCTGGAATGGAACAGCCGAATTAAATCTATCAGAGGGCGTCGGCGCGCATCGTTTTATTCCTGACAAGGAAAGGATCATTGGAAAATATGTAGGGAAATTTGAAGGTACAAATGTTTATGAAACTCCGGAACTTGGTACAGGGTACGGATCAGGAGGTATCACACTGCCTGGAAGAGATATTACCGTCGGTCAGGGTGTATTTAGCAGACACCTTGATTTTGAATTAATGCAACATGAGTTTGGCCACGTGCTTCAGATAAATCAACTTGGCGGATATGATTTTTTAAAGGAGGTAGGCATACCAAGTGCCAGGTCAGCTTATCGACATGGTGCGGACGGATGGAGCCATGAGAAGTTTTGGACTGAGGTATGGGCAAATAATTTGTCACGCTCATACTTTGATGCTAACTATGGTTTTCTTTCGCGGCCTTGGAATTATACAAGATTTCCTTTGCTTTACAGAAATCAAAGCGATTACTTAAAAGTGCTGGACTTAATTCGCAATTAAACAACTAATGAGCAGATTGCTAATTTTCATCGTTTCCATAATCGCATTTGCTAGCTGTAAGCGCGGCGATCAGCAGATTATATCGCTAAAGAACCTATCCCCAGAAAACATATACTTTTTGATTTCAGATAATAAGGTGTTGAAAAATGCTAATGAACTTGCGAAAGTTCGACCTATAACTTCAAACCCCTTTTCAGAAATCAAGGTAGAGTACGCAGAAAAGGAGCAAGCAGAAAGTATTAGACATAACTTGTATCGGTATCGAATTGAAGTAGATAGTGCAGGAACGATTTTGACGTCAGAGTCAGCGGGAATTTTTGTTAACGCAATATCCATCCAAAATATTATCAAAGATCGGTACAACGGGCAGCTCAATGTTTTTGTAATCACAGAAACCGACTTACTGAAACACTCCGATCAAGAGGTTATTGATAAGAAATTATGTAGGCACTTTAAAGCCATAATGGCTGAAAACATAAAGGAGAATACATTAACCCTTGAGTACCGTTAGCGCCACCACATAAATTGAAAGAAAGAACCTATCCCTGGGACAAAGTATAGTCTTTGTGTTTTTGAACAGACCTACAGTAATCACATTGATGGGTGATCTTGGTGATCTGTTGGACGGCACCCTAGTAATTGATTGTTATAGATATCTTTTATTTTGAACAAAACACGGCAACGGGTAATTTTAGTGTTGAATTTGCTGTATTAAGAAGCTTCCGCAGCGCTATTATTTCGCAGGATTAGGGCGAACCAATCAAAATATTTCTATAAGGAGAAATTGGCTACAGGAGATTAAGAAGTTCTAGGCGGCAGAAAATACGTGGGTTCACTCTGCCGGATCGCTGGTTAAGAATGAAAAGGGTAAGGATAACTTCAAAAACGTTTTGCATTCTATCTTTTGTTGACATTGCACGGCCGTAAGTATTACATGCGCTGCTTACAGAATCCTAGACGACTGAAATTCATTCCTGCTTAGCGTGAAGACTGGGAATGAGGGCTTAAGTACTGTTGTATCCTGCCCCCGGAGACGGGAGACTCTTGCGCCAGCCGCTGTGGTCTTCACCCAGTGTAGAAGTCAGGCCGGCAGCTCTTCCAAACACTCTAACAAACTCGCATGCCAGTGCGGAATCTCGATGCTAAACGTCTCCTTCAACTTCCGCTTATCAAGAACTGAAAAGTTCGGTCGCACGGCAAGCGTCTTATACTCTTCACTTGGTATCGCAAGAACTTTGCACGGTAGGTTGTAATGCTTTACAATGAACACCGCGAGATCATACCATGATATCACACCCTCATTGGTATAATGATAGATACCCGGCTGATCAACGCCTAAACCAATTTTTTCTATAATGGTGAGGATTGCTGAAGCAAGATCACGGGCGTACGTCGGTGAACCAATCTGATCATAGACGACGCTGAGCGTCTCTCGCTCTTTCGCAAACCGCGCGATGGTCTTCACGAAATTCTTTCCAAAAGATGAATACACCCAGGCCGTTCTGATAATGTATGCGTTCGACAAAGTGTTAAGGACATGTTGCTCGCCCGCCAATTTAGATTTTCCGTATACTGATAGCGGATTAGGAACTGTTGAGGATGCAATAGGTTGGTTGCCCCTGCCATCAAAGACATAGTCTGTTGAAATATGGATAAGCCTTATTCCTTTTTCACGGCAGATTTCCGCGATGGCCTTAACCGCATCGGCGTTTACGCGGTACGCGAGGGTCCTTTCTTCCTCTGCTTTGTCAACGGCAGTGTAAGCAGCACAGTTGATTACAAAATCAAAATGCTTATTTTGGAAGTATTGAATGATGGCTTCGTCGGAACCCAGGTCCATTTCGGCAATGTCGACAAAAGTAAAATTATGCGCAGCGCCATTTGAAGCAATCCGTTTTATTTCGCTGCCAAGCTGACCGTTGGCACCTGTAACTAAAATATCCAAGTGATTAAAATTTAAATGTTGCGTCAGCCATCAAAGGATTGCGTGCATCCTTCTCCGACAAAACTATTTTATCTTCGGGAAGTTTCCAGTCAATGCCAAGGGCAGGATCATTATATAAAATTCCGCCTTCGGCCTCGCGGTGATAATAATTGTCACACTTGTATAAAATTTCCGCCGACTCACCAAGAACAGAAAAGCCGTGAGCAAATCCTTTTGGCACGTAAAGCTGCCTTTTGTTTTCAGATGAAAGTTCGATCGTAAACGACTTCCCAAATGTTGGCTGTTCCCTTCTCAAATCCACGATGACATCGAGGATAACGCCGGAAAGGACACGCACAAGTTTCGTCTGTGCGTAAGGTGCACTTTGATAATGTAAACCGCGCAGTACACCGGCCGTTGAAAAGGATTGATTATCCTGAATAAAGTTTGCAACAAGCCCCGCCTTTTCCAAAACTTTTGCATTAAACGATTCCATGAAGAATCCACGCGAATCTCCAAATACTGCAGGTTCTAAAATATACAGGCCTTCGAATTCCGTTTCCTTTACTTTCATAGTTTGGCTATAGTTCGCTCTTGAACGATCTTCATCAGGTACTTCCCGTAACCGTTTTTAGCCAGAGGTTTTGCAAGCTCTTCAAGCTGTGTGCGCGTGATGTATCCTTTCCGAAATGCAATTTCCTCGAGGCACGCAATCTTTAATCCCTGGCGCTCTTCGATGGACTCAACAAAGTTCGAAGCACTTAACAAAGATTGATGCGTCCCTGTATCCAGCCAGGCCATTCCCCGGCCCAAAAGTTTAACGGTGAGTGTGCCTTCTTTCAAATACAGTTTATTGAGATCTGTTATTTCAAGCTCACCCCGTGCAGAAGGTTTTACCTCTTTTGCCTTTTGTACAACCGTGTTGTCGTAGAAATACAAACCTGTTACTGCATAATTTGACTTCGGAGCAAGCGGCTTCTCTTCCAACGACACGACCTGATCTTTGTCGTCGAACTCAACAACACCATAATGCTCAGGTTCACTCACGTAATAACCAAATACAGTGGCACCCTTTTGCAACTTTGTGCTGCCTTCCAGCAACGCAGAAAAATTATATCCGTAAAATATATTATCGCCGAGAATAAGTGCACAGGAATCATTGCCAATAAACTCCTCGCCGATAAGGAACGCCTGTGCAAGACCGTCTGGTGAGGGCTGAACTTTGTATTGCAACGATAAGCCAAACTGAGATCCATCTCCCAGCAGGTTTTTAAACAATTGCGTGTCGCCGGGCGTAGATATAATCAGAATGTCTCTGATGTTTGCAAGCATAAGCACCGACAACGGATAATAAATCATCGGCTTGTCATACACAGGAAGCAATTGCTTTGAAATTGCTTTCGTGGCGGGGTAAAGGCGCGTCCCCGAACCGCCTGCAAGAATAATTCCTTTCATTGATAAAATTTTTATCTGTTCCGAATCTTAAATACCAGATCTATTGACGGCTTTGCATCAGCAATCCCAAAGCCGTTTCCCTTAAGGATTTCAGCATAGCTCTTGGTGTGAAGATCTGTAAAGCCGTCGCTGAATTCTATTTCTTCACCCTCCATGGTCAGTGTGCGGTAGGTTCTTTTGCCGGCCTCCTTAATTGCATCAGGAAGGTGATCAAAGTTAATGCTGAGGAACCATCTTACCTTTGCCCTCTGAAGGTGGAGCACCCCCGATGCATGATCGGTCTCCAGGGTTTCTACTTCAATGTTCTCAACACTGCCAAATATCCACATCAGCATATCGAAAAAATGAATACCGATATTCGTCGCGATGCCGCCCGCTTTGGTGTTGTCTCCCTTCCAGGTGGATTGATACCAATTACCACGCGAAGTGATGTAACGAAGCTCTACATCATACATCTTATCGCGGCCACCACTTAATACTTTCTCTCTCAGTGCGATAATACCCGGGTGAAGGCGCAATTGTAGAATTGTAAAGACTTTCTTACCGGTTTCTTGTTCTATCTCATTCAACGCATCGAGGTTCCACGGATTTAAAACGAGGGGTTTTTCGCAGATTGCATGCGCACCTAATCGCAAAGCAAAGCGTATATGCGAGTCGTGTAGGTAGTTCGGTGAACATATCGATACAAAGTCAACTTGTTCACCCCGTCTTTTGAGCTTGTCAAGGTGCCGGTCAAATCGCTCAAATTCGGTAAAGAAATCTGCGTTAGGAAAATATGAATCAAGTACGCCAACATTGTCGTGCTTGTCCAATGCCGCAACAAGGTCAGAACCTGTTTCCTTGATGGCCTTAAAATGACGCGGCGCAATAAAACCAGCAGCACCAATCAATGCAAATCTCTTCATACTCAATCTCTGTTTCTAAACAAACTCATAACTCATAACTCATAACTCATAACTCATAACTATCATTCCAATATTTTCGTTACCACACCCCGCTCCAATCTATACCGCTCATTGCTCTCCACGCAGGTAGCCAGCCCGTTAGCATCAAACAAAAGTTTATGGCCATATTCACTCATCCATCCGGTTTGCCGCGCGGGGTTACCCATTACCAAAGCATAATCAGCAACTGCCCTGGTGACGACTGCGCCGGCCGCAATAAATGCGAACTTTCCTATATCGTGACCACAAACAATAGTCGCATTGGCACCAATCGTTGCTCCCTTTCTGACAATAGTTTTAGAATACTGGTCTTTTCTGTTCACGGCGCTCCTTGGATTTATCACATTCGTAAAAACCATCGATGGACCGAGAAAAACATCGTCCTCGCACAGTACGCCTGTATAAATCGACACATTGTTTTGAACTTTAACATTATTGCCGAGCACTACTTGAGGCGATACAACGACATTTTGCCCAATGTTACAGTTTTCACCTATTGTACAACGCGGCATGATATGACAGAAGTGCCAGATCTTAGTTCCTTTTCCAATTGTACAACCTTCATCCACTACGGCGGTCGGATGGACAGAAAATTCGTGATCGGCCGTCATTGGTTTTGAAAGAATGACGTGACACTTGATGTAATAAATTCCAATTGCTCCAAAGTCATCTCAGTATGAATCGGGAGTGAAATTACGGTTTTAGAAAGTCTTTCGGTAATTGGAAAAGAACCTTCAGGGTATTCAACATTGCGATAAGCCTTTTGCAGGTGCAGCGGGATTGGGTAGTAAATCATAGAAGGTATTCCGAGATTGCGCAGGTAAGTGACAAGCCCGTCGCGGTTACCGTCCACTATTTGCAGTGTATATTGATGAAACACATGGGTTGACTTCGCCGCGCGCGTCGGAATTTTAACATTCGTAATTGCTGAGAAATGATGATCGTAAAAATCCGCGACGCTATTTCGTTTATTGGTATACTCTTCAAGATACTGAAGCTTAACCTTGAGGACCGCGGCCTGTAGTGTGTCAAGCCGGCTATTAATGCCGACCATATCGTGATGATATTTGACTTTCTGACCATGGTTCGCGATCATCCTAATCCGTTCACCGAGCACCTCATCATTTGTAAACAAAGCACCGCCGTCCCCAAAGCATCCTAAGTTCTTGGAGGGAAAAAATGAACTGGTGCCAATGGCGGCCATTGTGCCCGCCTTATGGACACGGCCGGAATTGTAAGTATAGTCAGCACCAAGCGCTTGTGCTGCGTCCTCGATAACGTGTAGCTTATGCGCGGCCGCAAGGGTGACGAGTGATTCCATGTCGGCACACTGGCCGTATAAGTGCACCGGAACGATGGCAACAGTACGCGACGTAATTTTCTCTTCTATTTTTGAAACATCAATGTTGAACGTATCTGCATCGACATCCACGAAAACGGGCTTCAAGTGCAACAATGCAATCACTTCCGCTGTGGCAACGTAGGTGTGAACAGGAAGAATGACTTCATCACCAGGTTTAAAACCCAATGCCATCATGGCAATCTGCAATGCATCCGTTCCATTGGCACAGTTTATGACTGACCTGACACCGAGATACTGCGCAAGGGCCCTGGAAAATTCGCCGACATCTTCACCCTGGATAAAAGCTGTGGAATCCAGGACCTTCTGGATTGCGGAATCGATCTCTGATTTGATCCTCATGTATTGACCATGCAAATCTACCATGTGAATCTTTTCCATATGCAAAACAGGGCGGTTTGTCCTCAGGCGATATTGCGAATCTTCTTTTCCCATTGCCATGCGTGAAGCAACGATTCCTCGATGCTCAGTTTCGCTCTCCAGTTCAATGCCTTATTAACCTTGGCGGGATCAGCATATACCTTCTCCACATCACCACTTCTGCGCGGTCCAATGACAAAAGGCAATTGCACACCTGTCACTTTGACGAATTTGTCTATCAACTGAAGCACTGAAACACCTACACCGGAACCGACATTAAAAGCTTCAAACAAACTATTCTTTGTTCCGGCCGCCAAGTATTCCATTGCCTTGACATGGGCCTGAGCCAGGTCGACAACGTGAATAAAATCCCTAAGACAGCTGCCGTCGGGAGTATTGTAATCATTTCCAAAAACCGTAAGCTTATCCCGCACACCTGCGGCAGTCTGCGTAATGTAGGGAACGAGATTGTTCGGAGCGCCTATTGGCAGTTCGCCCAATAATGCCGAAGGATGTGCACCGATCGGATTAAAATACCGAAGTGAAATGATCCTGAATCCATGACGGAACGTATCTTCCAGCACGCGCTCGCAAAATTGTTTCGTTGCACCATACGGTGACTCTGCACGCTTGAACGGTGCGCTTTCATCTACCGGGATCAAATCCGGCTGACCGTACACCGTGCAAGAGGATGAAAAGATAAGATCGGAAACCTTGAACTCCTGCATCACCTCCAATAAGGCTACGAGAGAACCTACATTGTTGCGATAGTAATCCAACGGCTTTTCAACCGACTCACCTACCGATTTAAATGCCGCGAAATGTAGCACTGCCGAAAAACCTCCGGATGATTTAAATATTTTTTGCAGGAAAGATTTATCGGTACAGTCACCTTGAAAGAAGCTTACCTCTTTTTTGGTAACCTTCGCAATTCCTTCCAGCAACGTTCTATCACTTCGCGAAAAATCATCTACAATCACGGGTTCATATCCGGAGTTGAGGAGCTCAACAACAGTATGTGCACCGATAAAACCAGCACCTCCCGTGACAAGAATTTTCTTTACCTCTGACATGTCCTTCTATTGTGATGTTAATCTGTTTAATTTTTAAAGCCTGGCTGTAATACGCTTTCTGTCCAGGACTCCTTTTACATCGTAAATTACGGTGCCTTCAAGAGAAATTTCGTCCCACGCCAGGTCATCAAATTCATGATGTGATACGGCCATTACAATGCCGTGATACTTGCGCCCTGGTTTGCTGACAAGATCTAAACCATACTCATGCTTCACTTCTGCAGCATCGGCTAAGGGATCAAACACATCTACCACAACGCCAAAGCTTTGCAATTCTCTTATTACGTCAACCACACGGCTATTGCGTATGTCGGAACAGTTCTCCTTAAAGGTGATGCCAAGCACAAGCACATTTGCCTGATTTATCGGGAGGTTATTTCGCGCCATCAGTTTTATAACACTGTTGGCGATGTGTATTCCCATGTTGTCGTTAATTCTGCGACCCGAAAGAATTACTTCAGGGTGGTATCCAAGGCTTTCGGCCTTATGCGTCAGGTAATAGGGATCGACACCAATACAATGCCCACCGACAAGGCCGGGTTTAAAAGGAAGAAAGTTCCATTTTGTTCCCGCTGCTTCCAAAACTTCATGCGTATCGATGCCCATACGGTCGAAGATCAGGGCAAGCTCATTGACAAATGCAATGTTCACATCGCGCTGTGAATTTTCAATGACTTTCGCCGCCTCGGCAACCTTAAGTGAAGAGGCCTTGTGCGTTCCTGCGACGATAATTCTTTTATAAAGTTGATCCACGCGCTCTGCGATTTCCGGCGTGCTTCCGCTTGTTACCTTTTTAATCGTAGTAACTCTATGAAGCCGATCTCCGGGATTTATTCGTTCAGGTGAATAACCACAAAAGAAATCCAGATTGAATTTCAGTCCACTAATACGTTCGAGTATTGGAACGCAAATTTCCTCCGTACATCCTGGATAAACAGTTGACTCATAAATTACAATATCTCCCTTTTTCAACGCTCCGCCTACTGTACGACTTGCGCTCTCGAGAGGTCGCAGGTCTGGCGTTTTAAATTCATCGATCGGTGTTGGTACCGTAACGATAAAATAATTTACATCCTCAAGTTTTTCTGGCTCGCATGAAAATTCTAACTGTCCTGCCTGTTTCAATTCATCGCTGTCTACTTCCCTGGTGCGATCATGCCCTTTTGTGAGCTCATCAATACGCATTTTATTGATGTCAAATCCAACAACGGGCATTATTTTCCCAAACTCCACCGCTAGTGGAAGTCCCACGTAACCCAACCCAATAACTCCTACTTTTTCCATATTTATTAAAATGCTTTCACCTGGTGATAATCAAGATACCAATCCACAAAATTACCTACGCCCGTCTCTATTGGTGTTGATGGCTTAAAATCAACCGCCGCCAGGAGGTCGTCAACATCAGCAAAAGTCTCCGGCACATCTCCTTCCTGAATAGGAAGGAGATGTTTCACAGCTTTAATGCCAAGCTTCTCCTCAATAATTTCTATAAATCGAAGCAACTTGACCGGTTTGTTATTTCCGATGTTATAAATCCGATATGGAGCGAAACTGGTCGCCGGATCCGGAGCCATTCCGTCCCAGTTTTTATTTGGCGTCGGCACAGTTGTTAAAAGTCTTGATATACTCTCAACTATATCATCCACATATGTAAAATCCCGCAGCATATTACCATGATTGAAGACGTCAATTGGTTTTCCTTCCAGGATGGCTTTTGTAAATATGTACAAGGCCATATCAGGACGTCCATACGGACCATACACAGTAAAAAAGCGAAGGCCTGTAGTGGGGAGGTTGTATAACGCCGAATAAGTGTGTGCCATTAGCTCGTTGGCCTTTTTGGATGCCGCATAAAGCGAAATGGGATGGTCAACGTTATCATGGACTGAAAACGGAATTTTCCTATTCGCGCCATATACCGAACTTGACGAAGCATAGATAAGATGCTCGGTCTTATTATGTCTGCATGCTTCAAGTATATTAAGAAAGCCATGCAGGTTGCTTTCCAAATAGGCATGAGGATTTATTAACGAGTACCGAACGCCCGCCTGCGCCGCAAGGTTTACTACGAAGTTGAAATTTCGGTTTGCGAATAATTTATTGAGCTGATTAAGGTCAGTGAGGTCAAACTGATGAAGTGTAAAGTTCGAAAGTGCTTCCAAATCCGCTAACCGGTGCTTCTTAAGCGCAACACTATAGTAATCATTCATGTTATCAACACCTGTTACATCATACCCGAGGCTGCACAATTTGCGGGTAAGATGAAACCCAATGAAGCCGGCTGCACCAGTAATTAAGACGGAAGGTTTTACCACCATGAATGGTTTTTTACTTTTAGGCCACAAAACTAACAGATTAGGGTGAATTTGTAATATTTTCTAATTTCGAGGAATTTGTCAGCCAATCACATGTCACAACCCAATAAAAGCAACGAAGTTGATCTCCTTGACCTGAGTCTGAAGGCAGTAAGTACTTTGCGTCAGAATTTTTGGTTAATCCTCGTTTTTTTCATACTCGGTTCGGCGCTCGGCCTCGCTTACTTCTTCGCCGCCCGCAAGGTGTACCAAAGCAAGATGATCTTGAGCTCATCGATCCTGACAACATCATACACAAAAATTTTATTTGATAATGTCAATCTTCACCTTGAAGAAGGAAACTACGCCGCAATCGCCCAACAATTCAAGATCACTGAAGAGGCCGCGGCGGGCGTTAGTGCGTTAAAAATCGACAACCTTAACGCTACTGAGGTTGAATTGAAAGAAAGCCGACGTTATCTCGTCACTGTTGAAGTGTTTGACCGGGAAGTTTTACCGCAGTTGCAAGCAGGAATAATAAATTATCTTGAAAATAACCCCTATGTCAAGGCTCGTGTTGATCAGAATAAGGAGTTTCTAAAGGAAATGCTCGCCACGATCGATATTGAGTTAAAGGAGATCGACGCGCTCAAAGTTAGGATTTACAATGGCGAATTTTTCAGTGGAGTCAAAGGCACTGTGATGTTTGATCCAACTGTACTAAACTCAAAGATCCTGGACCTCACACAAAAAAAAATTAACTATAAAGATAGCCTCGAACTTGCAAGTAGTGTCCACGTGATAAACGGTTTTACAAAATTCGATCGACAGCTGCGCCCGAAAGCCTCTCTGGCGGTGGCCGCAGGGTCCTCCATGGGGCTGCTATTTGTAATAATACTCATTGCGTTTAAATCCATTCGCAAATTGTTGAAGATGGCTGAAGCGAATAAGCAGTCCAATGCTGCTTAAGCTTATTCAAAAGGAATTTACCCTCGAACTAAGGCGCAAGGCTGTGATCTCAGGGATTGGCTTGTACATGTTGAGCCTTATCTTTATTTGTTACCTCACGTTCAGCCTGCGCAGAAACAGTATCTCCGAAGCAACTTGGTCAGCATTATTCTGGCTGGCCATCCTATTCTCGGTGATTAACAGCGTTGCAAAGAGTTTTATTGGGGAGAAAAAAGGCCTTTCCGTCTATTACTACAGCGTCGCCAGCCCGCAGGCCATCATCCTTTCTAAAATTATCTACAACGCGCTGCTGTGTATCGCACTATCCGTGGTGGGATACCTGTTGTTCTCTCTTTTCATTAGCAATCCCGTTCAAGACTTGCCGCTGTTTTTGCTTACGCTGGTCCTGACCTCCTGCGGATTCTCGGCTTCATTGAGCCTTATTTCAGCAATTGCGTCGCGTGCAAACAACAGCAATATTCTGATGGCTGTACTGAGCTTTCCAATTATTATCGCGATTTTGCTCATGGCAATACGCGTCACCAAAAACGTATTGGACGGAATACAGCGGGATGCAAGCTATGACGAGCTGCTTAACTTGCTGGCAATAAATTGCATTCTCACTGCGCTGGCTTACATCCTGTTCCCTTATATTTGGCGCAGCTAAAGCAACTGCCTGTCCCGCGCAATCGCGAGAACCCCATCTGCAAATGAAAAACTGGATTAAGATCCTGGCCGTCATACTCCTTTTCTATGTGCACATTGGAGGGATGTTAATGGACGTTCCACGACTCAATATCCTCAATGAAACCGTAAGGGCGCTTTATTTCCATGTTCCCATGTGGTTCGGGATGGTCTTGTTATTCTCGTTTTCGATGTACCATTCCATTTTGTACCTGAGAAATCCGTCGAATGATCATGATTTCAAAGCGGCCGAATATGCAAACACAGGAGTCGCCTTTGGAATCCTCGGAATGCTGACCGGAATGCTGTGGGCACGGTATACCTGGGGGTCATTTTGGAGTGGCGATCCGAAACAAAACGGTGCAGCGATAGCATTGCTGGTCTACCTGGCGTATTTTGTATTACGCGGCTCCGTTGAAAACCAGGAGCAGCGAAGTCGCCTAAGCGCCGTATACAATATTTTTGCCTTCGCGGCGATGATTCCGCTGATTTTCATCATCCCACGTCTGACCAGCTCCATGCACCCCGGCAGTGGCGGCAACCCGGGATTTAATATGTATGACCTTGACAGCGGGATGAGAATGATCTTTTATCCCGCAGTACTTGGATGGTTTTTAATTGGTCTCTGGATCGTCTCGCTGCGTGTGAGACTCAAAAAAATAGAAGAACAAATTGGTGATCTTGAACATGCATAAATATTTCTGGTTTTTTTTGACATTCATTTTGCTCGCAATCTTCAGCACCGCTCAGGCCCAAAAACAAGCTGAAATGGCAGATGCACTACGGGCGGATGGTAAAATTTGGGTGGTCGTCGCAATCATTGTCGTCATTCTCGCCGGACTGGTGGCTTACCTGTTCCTGCTCGACAAAAAAGTGAAAAAGCTCGAAAATCAGCTCTTGAGCAAGCACCCCAGAACCAAATAGACCGTCGTCCGTTTTTGGTGTAAAATTTACTTATTTTCTGGCCTTTTGTGTATAATTTTGACCCGTTCTAATCGAGCGTGCGTTTTATGAAGAAGTCACACATTCTGGTTTTAATCGTCATCGCGGCTGCCATTGGCATTATCGTTACAACTGCTGGTGACGCCAGCACTTACGTTGACTTTGAACAGGCATTTGCCATGTCAACTTCCGGAAACAACAAGGAAATCCATGTTGTCGGTGAATTGAAGAAAGATACGCAAGGAAATATTATTGGCATTGAAGAAGGCGAGGACAGAGTATCGTTTTCATTTATCATGATCGACGACAAAGGCAAGGAACAAAAAGTCTCGTATAATCAGCCCGTACCTGCTGACTTCACACGCTCTGAAAAGGTCGTGGTTGTTGGCAGCTACGACGATGAGAATTTTAAAGCGAGCAAGATTCTTCTGAAGTGTCCGTCGAAGTATCAGGAAGAGCAGGAGCTGAATGTATGATGGGGGTACTTGTGTCAGATACCACGCGAACCAATTCGTGACGTGGGCATTCAATACTAAAATTTACTATGCATTATTTCGTCGGTGATCTGGGTCACCTTTTTGTCATTACGTCTTTCATCACCTCGCTGGTTACGGCGTTTGCTTATTACAAAGCAACAACGGTGGATGATCTTGGCAAAAAAACCGAATGGTTGAAGAATGGCAAGACTGGATTTTATCTCCATGCGGCAACCGTCCTGGGCATCTGCGTTACCTTATACATCATCATCGGCAATCATTATTTTGAATACCATTACGCCTACAATTATTCCGACCTGAAGCTTCCGGTTTATTACCTAATTTCGACCTTCTGGAATGGTCAGGAAGGAAGCTTTATGCTTTGGATGTTCTGGCAGGCCATTCTGGGGATTATTGTAATCCAAACAAATAAGTTTTGGGAGGCACCGGTCATGGCTGTCTTTGCTACGGTGCAGGCCTTTCTTGCGTCAATGATTTTGGGAGTTGTTATTCCGGGGCTGGAGCTGAAGATTGGAAGTTCCCCGTTTATTTTGTTGCGCGATGCAATGCCGAACGCTCCAATATTTGCGGCGCAACCTGAGTTCGTTCCTAAGGATGGAAACGGACTGAACCCCTTACTCCAGAATTATTGGATGGTGATTCACCCACCGACTTTGTTCTTAGGCTTTGCCACAACGCTGGTCCCTTTTTCATTTTGTATTGCCGGACTTTGGCTTAAAAAGTATCGGGACTGGGTGCGCCCAGCCCTACCGTGGGCGTTATTCAGCGGAGCCATATTGGGATTGGGAATATTAATGGGCGGATACTGGGCGTACGAAACGTTGAACTTCGGCGGATATTGGAATTGGGATCCCGTTGAGAACGCAGTCTATGTTCCATGGATTGTATTGATCGCGGCCATTCACACCATGATCACCTACAAAAACAGCGAAACAGCCTTAAAGGCATCCATTATACTTGTAATTTCTGTCTTTGTACTGATCCTGTACTCCACCTTTCTTACAAGAAGTGGAATACTCGGAACAAGTTCCGTCCATTCGTTCACTGATCTTGGTTTGTCAGGGCAACTGCTGCTTTACTTATTATTCTTTCTTGTCATGGCAATCGTTCTGGCGGTCGTACGATGGAAAGAAATTCCTTCGACAGAAAAGGAGGCCTCAGTATATTCTCGTGAGTTTTGGATATTCGTCGGTGCATTAACGCTTTGCCTGATGGGTTTCCAGGTGCTAATGCCAACATCCATTCCTGTCTGGAATAAGATTGTCGGCTTTGTTGGCATTCAAGGTAATTTTGCGCCGCCAGCAGACCAGATATCTTTTTATTCAAGGATCCAACTTTGGTTTGCTGTTGCGGTAGGCATCCTGTCGGGAATGGGGCAATTTTTCTGGTGGAAAAATGTAGACCAGGAAAAGATAAAGAAGGAGCTGCTTCCCCCGGCGCTCATCGCGCTGGTCTTGTTCGCTTTGGTCATTACGTTAGGCAAAGTCTACGACGCCTCCTATATCCTTTTAACGCTAGCCGGTGTGTTCACCATTGTAGCCAACTCAACGATCCTCATTTCGCTGTTGCGATCCAGTCCGGGTCTTGCCGGCGGTGCGGTGGCACATATCGGCATTGGCATGATGCTGATCGGTATTATGTTTTCGTCAGGATATTCAAAAGTTGTCTCGTTAAATAACACCGGAAGGATGATCTCACAGGAGTTGAGCAAAGAATTTAATCGCGATAATCTCTTCCTGTCCATTAACGAACCCAGAAAGATGTGGGGCTTTGAGATCGAATACCTTGGCGAGCGTCTCGAGCCGCGCTATCACGCAGGATTTATTCGCAAGAGTGATGTGGTGGAGACCGGAGATAAAGACGCCGTGGTTGCCAAGGTTGACTTGACTGTCGAGGGTAAAACCTACAAAGCCAAAGACACCGTTGACATACGGGGTGAAAATACTTACTTCGAAATTCAGCTTCGGAAAGGCGAGAATACTTACTCCTTGTTTCCACGTGCCCAGATTAATTTTGAAATGGGTACAGGTGGATTGTTAGCCTCCCCTGATATCTACCGCACCGTCTCCGCAGATCTTTACACGCACGTGTCTTCCGTGATGCGGCCGACGACTGAGGAAGAATGGAGCAAACTCGAAGAGGTTAAGGTTAAACTCGGACAGGAATTTTTTGCAAACGACTACGTGACAATTCTCGAGTCTGTTGAGCGCGTGTTGGAAGTTGACGACGTCGAACTTTCCAGCGATGATGTCGCTGTCAAGGCAAAGATCAGGGTTCAGGGCGAACACGGCGATTATTTTGCAGCACCTATATTTCTTATTAAGAACAAATTGGTCGGACGAATTCCTGATGAAATCAATGACCTTGGTCTAAGGCTGGTCTTGATGAACATTCATCCCGAGACCGGGGAGTTCACCGTTGGAATGCGAACTCGTCAGAAAGATTTTGTCGTGATCAAAGCTTTAGAAAAACCTTTTATCAATGTGCTTTGGATTGGTACGCTGGTATTGCTGGCCGGTTTTGGCATTGCAATGACCCGACGCATCCGCGAGTTCAGAAAAATGAAAGAGAAGGGGCAGGAAGTTGTTTAGGAACCTACACCAATGGCGCACTGCTCACCTGGCCTGCAGGGCCTTCACACCTGAGCCCAGGCTAAGGCCCGAAGGGATGCAGGCCTGGGTCGGAAAGACGCACAAGATCATAGGCCTGTAAGGCTGACACATTGCGCACGCTCAAGTCTTGGTGATTGAAATTGGAATGCTTCTATGCTGTCCTGTAAGACCGAACATTCATTCATGAAACATTTAACAATTTATATGATCTTGAATTATTGAACGAAAATCGATGGCCGCTTAATGAAACGTTATTTTGAATTATAGCAATGCCAAAACTACGGGGCCTTCGGGCAAGCATTGATTTAATGCACCAATACTTGAGCGTGCGCTGTTGGGTCAGCCCTTTGGGCCTTTGCTCGACACCTGCCCCGTTACCCCAGGGCCGCGCTGCGCTTGTCCCTGGGCTACGAGAATGTCAGCCCGTTGGGCCTAGGTATTAATCGAACGGCCTGTAGGCCATGCGTGATTTGCGAATTTCTAGAAAGGGTAGCCATCAAAACAACTTACGCCATCAACTTCTCAATCAGCTCATCCACACTAATTCCATCGGCCTCAGCTTTGAAATTCCGCACAATACGGTGTCTGAGCACCGGCTTGGCGATGGCCTGAACATCTTCGATGTCGGGAGAATATTTTCCGTTGAGCAACGCATTGCATTTTGCACCCATCACGAGATACTGAGACGCACGTGGACCTGCGCCCCATTCAAGGTAGTCCTTCGCCAATTGAGAACTCCCCACTACGCCGGGACGTGTCTTGTTGGCCAGGCTAACCGCGTATTCGATAACATTGTCTGCAACGGGCACCCTACGCACAAGATGCTGGTAATAACTGATCTCGGCTCCCGTAAGAACTCTCGATACCTGCTTTGATTCATCAGATGTTGTACTTCTCACTACTTCAACCTCATCACGGAAAGCAGGGTAATCAAGCTTGATGTTGAACATAAATCGATCAAGCTGCGCTTCTGGTAACGGATACGTTCCCTCTTGCTCAATCGGATTTTGTGTAGCAAGAACAAAGAATGGTCTCGGTAAGTCGTAACGCACACCAGCAATGGTGACCGCATACTCCTGCATCGACTCCAGCAACGCCGCCTGAGTTTTGGGAGGCGTTCTATTGATCTCATCCGCTAACAATATGTTGGCGAAGACCGGTCCGCGAACAAATTTAAAATTTCGCTCTTTATCCATCGTCTCCGCACCGACTATGTCGGATGGCATCAAGTCCGGAGTAAATTGAATGCGCTTAAATTCAAGATCCAACGCTGTGGCTATTGTTTGAACCAATAGTGTTTTGGCAAGTCCCGGTACCCCGACCAGCAGAGAATGCCCCTGACAGAATAAGCCAGTGAGCACCTGTCGCACTACCTCTTCCTGTCCAATGACAATCTTGGAGATCTCGCCTTTGAGTTTTGTATAAGCACCGGCTAATGCGTTGGCTGCGTCTACGTCTGAGGAAAAGTTCGTCATCATCACTGGTCTAATAGTCCACAATTGTCATAAGACGGATCAATATTGATAAACACATCCGCCCGTGCTTTCGTAAACCATCTTTGTAAGATCTTATCTTTCTTTTCGTTTAGCGTGGCGGCCTGGATCTTGGTCCAATCGTCTTCCAACGAGGCCTGATGTGGCGCTATCCTCGATTTATATAAAAGTATGCGCACGGCATCCTTACCGTCGTCGGTACGATACGCTATAGGCCTGGATACTTCGCCGACCGTCATGGAATCGAGTTTGAAAAACACAATTGGATCAAGCTCATCAACAGTCAACCTTGTTCCCCCATCGCGGTCGCTGAAAAATCCTCCATTGCCCTTGGTCGCTACATCGTCCGAATATTCTTTCGCCGCAGCCTGAAACTTCATGCTATCCCCCACGATCAAGGTTCGCAGACTATCAAGGTAGGTTGTGGCATCCTTCAGATCTGCTTCGGATGGTTTAGGCGAAATGAGCACATGTCGGGTATTGTATTCATTTCCCCTGCGCTCAATCAGTTGCATGATGTGAATTCCAAACGGCGATTTGAAGGGCATTGATATTTCGTTCGGCTTGAGCTTAAATGCCATCGCTTCATACTCAGGAACCATGCGGCCTCGTCCTGACCACCCCATCTCTCCACTGTTGGTCACAACGGTGGGATCGTCTGAATACTTTTTCGCTATCGTTGCGAAATCCTCGCCTGCCAATATCCTGGACCTTAAATCACTCAAATCCCTCTTTGTCTTCGATTCCTGCTCTTCACTCACCTCTGCTATCTTGACAATCTCCGCTACCTCCACGGATGCGGAAAAATAAGGAAGACTGTCTTTCGGTATCTTGTTGAAAAACTTCTTTACCTCAGAGGGCGTGACTGCTATGTCCTTTGTCATCTCTTCTTCCATCTTGCTCACGATCATCTGCTCCCTGATCTGATCGCGCAATTCCAACCGCACCTGCTCCATCGTCTTTCCGTATAGGGCTTCCAGCTCATTTTCGGTGCGCCCGGATTGCGACATGATCATATCCATCCGGTTTTGTGTGTTGAGATCCACTTCGGCGTCCAGCACCAATACGGAGTCGATTTCCGCCTTGGCAAGCATCAGTTTATTTCTCACAAGCATCGCCAAATACTGACAACGGGCTTGCTGTGATGGTGAGCCACCGTTGGTTAAGTAGTCCTGGTATGCGCGCTCGAGCTCCGAGCGTATAACGATATAGTTGTCGACCTTCGCAATGATTTTATCTACTACAAATCCGTTGTCGGTCTCTATCTCAGGAATAAGCTCCTGGGCAAAAGTGCTATTGGCACAGATGCACGCAATGGCGATCAGGCAGTAGCTTTTTATCAATGCAGCAAAATTCATATTATTTGTAGACTTCAAAATCTTTTTGATCCAATGCATAATTGTAAACCTCATCCTCAAGTTTCTTAGCCAACTCAACTTTCCGCTTATTCAATATAATGTTACGAATATCATCTTTGACAAATTCAAGTGGCGATACATTGTCAGAGATGCGGTACTGTCCCACTTTCAAAAAATAAAGATACGTATCATCTGACGTTTCGAAGTAGGGATTCGACTTGAGGAACTGAATTTTATTCGGTATTTCCGCAAGCGGTGAGTTTTTCACCAGGTCGTCAAACACTACCCAATTGCTTCCTGAGATGTGGTAAGCGACCGAAAAACTAAGGCAATAAGACTTCAACTCGAATTCGTCTTTCTCGCGGCTGGAAAACATCAATTCCCGGATCTTGCCCGTCCGGGGCGCGTTTTTTGGAACTTTGATGAAAGTTCCCTGCACAATATTTTGCTTGAGCACGAAGTTGTCAACATTGGCTTTGTAATACGTAGCGATCTCCTTTTCCGACACCGCGGTGTCGAGATGTTGCTTTACGTAGTACGCCTGGTACTCATATGCAATAATGCTATATCGGTAGTCGAGGATCTTGCGCTCAACCTCCGCTTCATTGATGTCCATTTTCCGGGCGGCTTCCTGAATCAAAAGCTGCTTTCTGATCCAGCTATTGATGTATGCCTCGATAAGGCGAGCACTATCTGGCGCCGGCGTTCCTGGGGCTACAATCCCCGCCAATTCCTCTTTGTAAAGGTAGGATCCGTTTGCTTTGGCCGCAGGATGGCGTTCGCCGTCATTTGCGTCATCACCTTTCATTTTAATCAGATCACAGCCTGAAAGCGATGCGAAAAGAAGGATGGTAAAAACTTTTTTCGCAAGCTCGCTAACCGAGTCATTTGGTTTGAAGAGTTTGAATAACGTGCTGCTTGCCTTTTCCATTAACCTTTACGGAATACTTCTTTTTTAATTGTTCAAGCCACTTTTTCTCCATATCGGCCTGATAATCTGATATTATTGCCGGCCTCGCTTCCTCAAACGACATCGTACCTGCCGGCAGTATATCCTTAATCCACGCAAGGTAATATATTCCCTTATTTTCCGCCGGATAAACGCCTTTTGCCCAGTTGATCTTGCCAAAAACCTCCTTTTCCTCTTTTTTGAAATAACCAGCCTCCAATTTGCCCTTGCTCTCAATGATGTATTCCTGGATTTTCCGCTCATCTCCCACCTTCACCAGTGCCTCCAGTGCCGTAATTGCCTCACGTGATGCAGCTTCATAAACTACGGCTTTCGCGCGTTCACCAGTCTGGTATTTTGCCTGGTTTGCCTGATAAAACGCATGCTGCCCGGTTGAATCATTGGAGGCCTTATTCCAAACTTCCTTCTCCATGATCTCGAAAAGCAGAATCCCTTCGTAATACTCCTTCAAGAGATAACTGTATGTTGGCGTTTCTTTGACGATGCCCTCTTCCACCAATTCCATGATGTTAAATTCTACAAAATTGTTGTAAAGCTGCTCCATGTATTTCGTGGGTGCCCCGGACTGCTGACGACTATTGGTTTTGATATAGGCGAAAAAATCTTTGTCCGTAATCACTTTTTCTCCCAAACTGAACAATTGCTGTGGAGTTCCAGATGGCGCCTTCCATTGTCCCTTCAGCAAACTCGAGTCGGCAAGGGAAACAATGCGTGCATAAGCGGATTCATTTTCATTATAATTAAAACGGCGTCTTAATTTTTCCTGAAGCGCCTGCTTAGAAAGGCTGGTTCTCTCATCTCTGGCGACGCGAGCTTTTAGCGTAACCGACAAAGCTTCAAGGGTAGGAAGAGGAATTTTTTTCTCCAGCCGGATGATATGCCAGCCATACTGTGTCTTTACAGGATCCGATACATCGCCGACTTTTTGCAGCTCAAATGCGGCTTTCTCAAACTCGGGTACCGCCCCCATACCGCCCGCACCAAAGGGTCTAAGCTTGCCACCCTGATCCTTTGTGGCCGGATCCTCCGAATATTGCTTGCAAGCTTCACTCCATGCTACTCCACCCTGAAGCTGTTCGTAAACGTTGAAGATAGTATTTCGCGCGGTTTCGTTGTCTTGTTCACTCCGTATGCGGATCATAATGTGTGAAACCTCCACCTCTCCGCGCGATGGTCTGCGATCTGTTACCTGGATGAGGTGGTATCCAAATCTAGTCCTAACGGGCTGGCTAACATCTTTAACCTTCGCAGCATACGCAGTATTCTCAAATGGGTATACCATCTGAAGGGCCGTGAAGTAACCCAGATCGCCACGATTCGTTTTGCTGGAAGGATCATCGGAATTTTGCATTGCTTCTTTAGCGAAGTCACCAGTGGCCAGGATACGATCCCTTATCACGACCGCCTTCCTGTAGGCCTCCACGGTATCTGCCGGTGTGGGGTCCGGCTTGAGTGCCACTAAAAGATGGGACGCCCGGAGCTCCTCGCTCATTCTCTCGTAAGTCATCTTGACCAGGCTGTCGGTAAGCGAATTGTCGGGTAAATAGGGTTTGCGTAGTTCGGCGCGATAGGAGTTGTACTCTTTTTTAAATGCCGCGGTAGTGTCCATCCCACGCTGAACAGCCTCCCTTACCTTAAGCTTAAAGTCGATAAAAAGCTTAAGGTATTCATCAATCTTAGCCTCTGTGAATTCATCGGGACGGTTTTGATGATTTTTCCGGTATAGGTAAATAAACTCATCCGTTGTTACAGCGTTGCCGCCAACAGAAAAGATAGTCTGCTCCTTTTTCCCACTTTGCTTTTTATCCTTAACCTGAGCATCGCACAAAGGGATCAGTGCAATGCAAAGAAGCATTGCCGGCAGTAATTTCAACATAAGGGGTTCAGAATTTATTCAAAGTTAACGCTCTTGAAAAGACGACAGACATTCTGCTCGCCGGATTTCTTGTATTCGATCTTGTCCATGATAGACTTTACAAGCCTGATCCCAAGGCCACCCTTTCGTTTTTCGTTTACAATGCAATCCAGCGCGGGCGTTGCGAAATGATTAATGTCGAAAACCGTACCGTCATCTATAAGCTCGAACACCAGTGGATGATTTTTCTCTACGTGAATATTAAGTTCGAACAGATCGTCAGGGTTGCAGTGGTGCGCGTGAATCATCAGATTCGAGCACATCTCGTCCAGCGCAAGCACGATCTCACTGATCTCCAGATCGGAGATATGATGATTCTTCAGGGATATCCTGATGAAATCCCGTACCTCCTTCAGGTTCTCGATGCTACAACCGATTTTAACCTTATAGTTCATTGACAATCTTCTTTGCTTGTGCTTTATCTTTACCTATTTCAAGGAGCTCATTCAGCCCCAGAATACTGAAGGTGTTCGCCACCTTTTCACTCATTCCAAACAAAACCATTTTAATATTTCTATCCTTAAATTCTTCAATGTACGACATGAACACACCCAAGCCTGCCGACGAGATGTAATCCAAAGAACCGCAGTCCACGAGGATCTTGTTAAATCCTTCGCCCACGCTCTTTGCGATTGCGAGGTCAAGTTCAATAGAAGAGCTGGCGTCAATTTCTCCGATGAGTGCGATGATATCCGCGCCGTCTTCTTGCAATCTCTTGATGTGGATCATAAGTTGTAAACGTTATTTATAAATTAATGTTTGTCTTTTAATTTGCCAAAATGCTCAGTTTCAGGCGTTTTAGTGGAACTAAATTTCACAATCATGGTTGTGTAATCGTCGTCGATATTATCTGTTCCTGAGAACTCATAAAGTTTGGAGATAAGGTGATCTTGAACCCCTCTTGCGGGTAGGTCATGCAGGTCTTTAACTGTCTCCAGCAGCCTCTCATACCCAAATTCTTCGCTCTTGATATCTTTCGCCTCTGTAATTCCGTCAGTGTATAAGACCATCAGGTCCCCCGGACGGTAAGGAAATTCATAAGCCTGGATAAAATTGGCATAGCTCTTATTCCGAACCATTCCTAGTGCAACTCCTTTGTCTTTGAAATATTCAAATGACTTCTTTTCTGAGCAATAGTATAAAATAGGACAATGACCCGCTCGTGCATAGCGCACCGTCTTTAATGCCGTGTCGATCACAAAATAAGTCGCAGATATAAATGATCCGCGCTCAAGGCAATGGATCAAAGCCTGGTTCGCCTGGCGCATGAACTCGTCCGGTTCCACGTCCTTACGTGAAAGGCTATGAAAAATCCCCTTCATCTGTGACATGTGAAATGCCGCCGTTGTTCCCTTACCTGAAACATCCGCGATGATGATGGAGACAAGATGTTCGTTTATTCGTAAAGTATCGTAGTAATCACCTCCAACCTCGTCGGCAGATTGAGAAAACGCAGCAATCTCAAAATCTTCGTCCTGCTCCAACACGGCTGGGAGCAGGCTTTTTTGCACCATTTTGGCGATCTTGAGCTCTTCCTTATAACGCTCGTTTTGTAACGCCTCCTCCATCAATCGGAAGTTCTCAATAGAAATACCGGCCTGATTGGAGAAGGTTCCAACGATCTTCGTCATTTCCTTATTGAAACCTTCCGGTAGCTCTTTAAGCAAGGCAAGGGTACCAATATTTTCTCCCTTCACATAGATTGGAAACGCGAGGATCGATCTAAACCGCGAACCTTTTAATGAAGCCAGATGCTTCGATAGATTTTTTGTTTTTTCACTGCCCTGATCAAATACCCCCTTGATATTGTGACTGTTCAGGTGATTGATGATGTCCTGTGACTCCTTGTCTGTTATTTTATAGGTGAATACCCTCTTTTGAAGCGTCGTACCGTTTATCTCCAGCCAGGCTGCATCCGCAAAGACTGAGCTCACGGACGTCTCCAACAATATATTATAAACGCTTTCCTCGCTTTGTTCTGTCTGAATAGATTGGCTGATCCGTTGAAAGTTCACCACCTCCTCAAGCTTCTGCTCAAAAACGGATGTCGTCGGCAGGTTGAAAAGGATTACAAGGAACGAGAACATCGCGTACATCGTGACGAACACGATGAGGGAAAGCACAAAGACGTTGGTGCGGTAATCCGTAAAATATGCAGACTGTCCGTCGATCTCCTCTGCCAGCGTGCTGTTGGTATAGAAGATATAAAGCAGGTAGAAAACCGTTAGCAACAACAACAACAGGCTGGTCCATTTCTGACGGAAATTGAGAAACGCCACCCATTTCATGTTTCCGGATAGAATCAGGGCAACGGTTATCAACGTTGCCAAAAATGCTATGTAAGACCATTCGATCTGCTGTATTCCGAAGCTGTCATATAGTAAAGAAATAAGCAGGCCGATTTCAAAAAAAGCCCAAAGCCTAAGGAGCCATTTTGATTTCTGATAGAGGATCAATCGCTTCCACGCACTGTACGCCATAATTAGGAAACTGATCATCAGTCCCAGGTTGATCATGTAGTTCAGGTCCTTAAAGACAATGTGGGTTGTGAGCTTTGTGTCGTTCAACAAATACTCAATCAGTCTGAGCGTAAGAGATGCCACCGTGGCGACGAGGCCAGTGGCAAATACACGCCATAAAAGATCTACGAAATTGAGAACCTCATCCTTTTCTATTTTAAGTTTATAGTAATAGAATAGGGAGAGGATAAACAGATTGAGTACCAGTCCGGAGAGCCACGACGGCACTTCTGGTGGGATATTGTTTGCGAGGCTTACCTGCACGGTAAGGTCCATAAACACCAAAACCAGCCAGGTAATGAAACCCAGTGTAAAAAGGAGTCTAGTGATGGCTTTGATTCGCACTAATGGACGTTTGAGCTTAAAAAAGGCCAATTCGTAAAAATTGGCCTACAATTATAGGGATTTTCTAACGGCTATAATTAGGAGCTTCCCTGGTAATTGTCACGTCGTGAGGATGACTTTCGTTAACGCCAGCTGCCGTAATCTTGACAAATTTGGCAAGTTTCAACTTCTCGATATCCTTTGCACCGCAGTATCCCATACCGGCTTTAAGGCCTCCTGTGAGTTGGTAGAGCACCTCAGAAACCAGGCCTTTGAAGGGCACCCGCCCCGAAATTCCTTCGGGCACGAGCTTCTTTACATCGTCTTCAACATCTTGAAAATAGCGATCCTTCGACCCATCTTCCATCGCCTCCAGCGATCCCATTCCCCGATAAGATTTGAATTTTCTGCCTTCATAGATGATCACTTCGCCTGGCGCTTCTTCCGTTCCGGCGAGCAGCGAACCGATCATGACGCTGTCCGCACCAGCTGCAATCGCTTTGACAATATCTCCGGAAAAACGAATTCCGCCATCAGCGATCACACAAACGCCTGAGCCTTTTAACGCCTTGGAGGCCTCGTAAACGGCGGAAAGTTGCGGTAATCCAACGCCTGCTACAATCCGTGTTGTGCAGATACTACCAGGGCCTACACCCACCTTTACAGCGTCCGCGCCAACAGAGGCGAGTGCCCTGGCCGCCTCGCCCGTGGCAATATTGCCCACGATCATGTCAAGCTCCGGATACTTCTTTTTCACTTTTTTTGCTGCATCCATTACGCCCTTGGAATGTCCATGGGCTGTATCGATGCTGATTACGTCAACCCCAGCGGCTTTCAACGCGTCAATGCGGTCGAGGATGTCCGGTGTAACGCCAACGGCCGCGCCGACCCTCAGTCTCCCAAAAGTGTCCTGGCAAGCGGTCGGTTTATTCTTTTTCTTTTGAATGTCTTTAAATGTGATCAGGCCCATGAGCTTGCCTTTTTTACTAACAATAGGAAGCTTCTCGATCTTATATTTCTTCAATGTTCCTTCTGCCTGCTCCAATGTAATTCCTTCCGCCGCGGTGATGAGATTATCCTTGGTCATGATGCTCGATACCGGCACATTCATATCCTTTTGAAAACGCAGATCGCGATTGGTGATGATGCCGACAAGCGACGCATTGTCATCCACTATAGGAATGCCGCCGATCTTGAATTCGCGCATGATATTTTCTGCCTCTTGTACCGTTGCATGAACATTTAGCGTAATCGGATCCAGTATTAAGCCGCTTTGGGATCTCTTCACTTTCCGAACCTGTTCGGCCTGAAGTTCGATCTTCATATTCTTATGGATAAATCCCAAGCCGCCTTCCATGGCAACGCTAATAGCAAGTTCAGCCTCTGTAACAGTGTCCATTGCGGCGGAAACCAGAGGGATGTTGAGCTTAATGTTTGATGTTAATTTGCTTGAAGTGTCCGTTTCCCGTGGAAGGACATCGGAATAAGCTGGAACGAGAAGCACATCGTCATACGTAAGGGCTTCAAAGAGAAATTTGGAGGTGTCGAGTGGCATGGCAAATAATTTTACGATCTATTATTTGCCGGGTAAAGATATACTTTAGGTTGATCATCGCCTAAAGATTTAATTAAGGGCATCAGTTTCGATTATTTTTTGGTATCTAAGTCGAGCGCTGCAGCTACACGCTGCAAGCTTCAAGTCCAATCGTGCTGGCTTGAAAAAATGCCGCCAGACGCGCAGAAATTGTGTTTATACACACAACCAGGCTTGCACCTTGTAGCTTGTGGCTTGCAGCTTTTTGAAATTCAGTCTACAACTGTACTTTTGACCCGTAAACATTGCCTAATCGATCTTTCCCTATGAACCCATTGAAAATTTTTGCTCTGAACATAACGCTATTCGTCGCTACGTTCGCTACCGCTCAGGTGCAAACCGGAAAAGCATCATTTTATGCAGATAAGTTCGAGGGGATCACCACGGCAAGCGGCGAAAAATACAAGCATAGCAAAATGACAGGCGCTCACAAGACGCTGCCATTCGGCACTAAGGTGAAAGTTACAAACGTTGCAAACGATAAAACCGTAGAGGTGACAATCAATGATCGTGGTCCTTATGTCGAAGGCCGGATAATTGACCTCTCCCGTGCTGCAGCAGAGGAGTTAGGATTCACAAATATGGGGCTGGCCGATGTGAAACTTGAGGTGACTGATCCAGGTGATGGCAAGACGAGCGACATGGGGAGGACCATTGATCAGGTGACGGTTGACGAAAAGGAATTCTATGAATTCGGTGTGTCGCGGCTTAAGCCAAAGGGATACGGTGTTCAAATCGGTACATACCAGGAACTCGTAAACTTAATGCGACTTGCCGACAACCTGAAAAATTCGTACAAACGCGAAGTGACCGTTCAGGTGAAGATCGTCAATGGAATGAAATATTATGGACTGATAATTGGCGAGTTCTCATCACGTGAAAAAGCGGAGCAATTTCGCGAGGAGGTACAAAATAAATTTCCTGACGTGTTCATCGTTGAATATGAAAGACTTTGAACATGACAGTAACCAGGCATGCCGCTCGAGACCTTTGGATATATCGCTTCTATTTGCATTGGCTTAATACTCGGATTGCTTGGTGGCGGTGGATCCATTTTGTCAATACCAATTCTTGTATACCTCTTTCAAATTGACATTCTACTCGCATCGGCGTATTCGCTATTCATAGTGGGTACTACCAGTTTCGTCGGTGCTGTATCAAAATACAGGGACCACCTTCTTAATATCAGGACCGGTTTGCTTTTTGGAATTCCTTCCATCATCACCA
Organism: Chryseolinea sp.; assembly: GCA_037720155.1. Taxonomy (GTDB): domain Bacteria; phylum Bacteroidota; class Bacteroidia; order Cytophagales; family Cyclobacteriaceae; genus Chryseolinea. Next base: position 87,762 of record JBBJMI010000007.1, read on the forward strand.
CGTTTGTGACGCGTAGATGGATCGTGCAGGCCATCCCTCACACTATCTTTGAAACCCATTCTATTATTATCACGAAGCATGAACTGTTACTTGGACTGTTCGCCATCTTGATGATCCTGGCCTCAATGTCAATGATAAAAGGTCGTCAGGAAGTTGTACAGGAGGAAGAGGGCATTCGAACCGGGTGGCTGGTTGTGCAGGGAATGCTGATTGGTTTTCTCACAGGACTTGTTGGTGCTGGTGGAGGGTTCCTTATTATTCCTGCGCTGATTATCCTTACGGGTCTCAATTTCAGGACGGCAGTAGGCACCTCGTTGTTTATCATTTCAATAAATTCCTTTTCAGGTTTTCTCGGTGACCTTATGAATTACAACATGAACTGGAGGTTCCTTGTCACCATCACATCCCTCGCCATTACAGGCATCCTCATCGGAACGCGTCTTTCACATCGCATATCCACACAACACCTTCGTAAATTTTTTGGATGGTTCGTTTTGACAATGGGATGTTTGATATTGATGCATGAGTTATGGGGGAGTTTTAAGTAGGAAAGTTCTGGATGACGGAACTTTTGGTTTTTCTACACCCCCAGCGATTGGCTCACTTCCATCGCCACCCTTTCGCTTGAAAGTAAAGCGCCATTGATCGTGCCGAAATCACCACTGAAATCTGTTGCTTCGCCCGCAAAGAACACTTTGTCATTGACGGGAGCACCAAGCTCTATTCGATGCTGATTGGCTCCGCCAGGTTTAAGATATGATGCACCGCCCCCAATGAATGGCTCCAATGACCAATCTTGAATTACGGCAATTATGTTGTCGTTGAAATCTACTCGCACAGCGTTCGAAGCATTGCCGCCAAAAATGGAATCCAACTCATCGAGCAGCAACGGAATGCCGTCTTTGCCAAGCGCAGAGAATGCCGATGCTTTCTGACCTGACATTGTAATGCTTAATGTCTTACCGGAAACGCTCCGGCCTGCGCCACTATTAAAGTATTCGGGACTCTGAGCGCCACCGAATAAGAATCCCGATGACTCTCCCCAAAAATTTCCTTTAAAGTCGAGCAGCACACGTACGCATGCATCCATGTCAATCATACTAAGCGCAGTAAGTTTATTAGTGGGAAGCGCTGGAGTAAAGTTGATGCTACCGCCTTTAAGAATCGATACAGGAACAGTTAAGATGACTTTTTGAACCTCCAATGAGAACGGCTCGCCGCTAACAGCATCTTCACCGCTTATTAACACCGTTGTATCGTTGTAGTTAATGTCTTTTACTACGGCGTTCATTTTAACATCGGCCATCACTTTGCTAAATCGTGATAATAATGCATCCTGTACAGGATTATCCATTAAGGTCAGCAGGTCATTATTTCGGGTGCGTAAACCGGTGGCTTCAGCAATCCCTTGTAACCCCATCCGATCATTGGATGTCGCGTATGTGTTGCCTATCCATGAGTTTAGAATTGCGTGTACCCTCGGCGATATTCCCTCCGCGACGATCGCATCCTGAACGGTACCTGCACCGGATTTTGATGCGAGGTTGGCAAGGAATTCCTTCGCGGCATTGACATCGGCATCTCCGGAAACTGCTGCTGCGTCTGCAAAAATTCCATCGAGAAAATAATTATCAGTTGTGATCGCCTTTAAATTGACTGTGCCAATCTGAAGTTGCTGCACCATCCTTGCCCAGATAGAGTCGGAACCTTTTATCAATGTAGCACCTAGTTCATTCGGGAAGTCGCTGCCCAATTGACTTTGTGAATTGAAGAGAAGCGACGGTGTTGGCTTGTCTGACGTCTTCAGTGACCTCACTCGACCGCCAATGCGATCGGAAGCTTCAAGAACCACGACTTTTATGCCCTTTTCCCGTAGCATGTCGGCAGCGTATAAGCCGGCAGCGCCTGCGCCAACGATGGCAACGGTTCCTTCATAAACTGGTCCTGGCACCGGGTCATTACCGCTACAAGCAGCAAGCCAGCCCGGCAGGATAAGACCCGCTCCAATACTGGCACCCATGCTTTTTAAAACCTTTCTTCGATTCACCATTCCATCAGTTTAGAATGCCAATTTTGCTCGAATTTTAGAGAAATATAAACGATTTTCGCCCTGTGAATTCAATTAGGCCTTCAAGTGTTAAAAAAGTCGCGGTAATTGGTCCTGAGTGTACAGGAAAGTCCGCTTTGTCACAATTCCTCGCTGACCACTTCCAGACAAGCTGGGTACCTGAATACGCCCGCGGTTACATCGGTAACCTCGTTCGCCCTTACGAAGAAAGTGATCTGATAACGATTGCTCATGGTCAGATGCGCATTGAAGATGAATGGGCGTTGGACACCAAACGGCTGTTGATCTGCGATACCAACCTTTACGTGATCAAGGTCTGGAGTGAATTTAAATTCCAGTCGTGTGACAAAGAAATACTGGAGCATATTGCCACCCGCAAGTATGATCTATATCTGCTGACATATATCGATATTCCATGGGAGAAAGATCCGTTGAGGGAACACCCCGGCAAGCGACAGGAATTATATGAGCTTTATCTGAATGAAATGCGTAGTCAATCTGTTCCCTTTGTTGAAATAAAAGGTGAACGAGACTTCCGGCAAAAGACCGCCGTTGAGGCCATTGAAAAATTGCTGACATGAACATTCCTACCGGTCCCTATGCTGCCCTTAAGCTTCCTGACTTCCGGCTTTTTGTTTCTACCAGATTTTGCATCACCCTTGCCATCCAAATTCAATCAGTAGTCGTAGCGTGGCAGATATATGAACTTACTAACGATCCACTGTCGTTGGGCTTGATTGGTCTTGCTGAAGCTATACCCTCCATCAGCGTCTCCTTGTACGCAGGTCATATTGCCGATGTGGTACAAAGAAAAAAGATCATTTTGATCTGCGTGTCCACGTTACTCCTATGCTCTGTCGCGTTGTTATTCTTCACACTTGACGCCGGACAACCGTTGTTGAAATTTGGTGTTGTACCCATCTACTCAGTGATCTTCGTCAGCGGCATCGCGCGTGGATTTCTGACGCCTGCATTTTTTGCCTACATGCCGCAATTGATTCCGCGTGAGCTTTATACAAATGCGATTAGCTGGAATAGTACTTTGTGGGAAACGGCGGCCATCGGCGGCCCTGCGATTGGCGGATTTATATACGCATTTTTCGGAGTCAAGGCATCCTACGCGGCAGATGTGCTGCTGATGATGGGTGGGCTATCTCTGGCAATAGGAATAAACAATAAGCCGTTGCCACCTGAAAGTGAAGAACAGGGCATTGTCGAGAAGATCAAGGCAGGTCTCCGCTTTGTATTCAATAATCAAATCATATTGGGTGCTATCTCGCTCGACCTGTTCGCGGTACTGTTTGGTGGTGCCGTGGCGTTACTGCCGATTTTCGCAAAAGAAGTATTGGATGCCGGGCCTGAAGCACTAGGATTGTTAAGAGCGTCACCCTCTGTTGGAGCCCTGATGATGGCCTTTTACATTACCCACCACCCTATTCGAAAAAACATGGGCATGATCATGCTGTATTGTGTTGCTGGATTTGGCGTGTGCATGATCCTTTTCGCGCTATCTACGAATTTTTGGATATCGCTGACGTTGCTGATGTTGAGCGGGATGTTCGATTGCGTAAGCGTCATCATTCGCGGAACATTATTACAAACGCTTACGCCGGAAAATATGAAAGGACGTGTTTCAGCGGTCAATCACATTTTCATAGGCTCTTCGAACGAGATTGGAATGTTTGAGTCAGGACTTGCGGCTAGATTATTAGGCGTTGTTCCGTCTGTGATCTTTGGTGGATGCATGACACTTATTTCAGTGGCGGTCGTCGGCGGTTTCGCTAAGTCACTGAGAAAGTTACAACGGCTTCAATAAACAATCTTTTATGCAACAGATTTCAATCAATACGCCTGCATTGCTATTTCCGGCCATTACTTTGATGATGCTTGCCTATACAAACAGATTCCTTGCATTGGCAACTTTGATCCGAAATCTCCATGCAAAGTACAAGCAGATCAATGAAGAGCGTGCGATCATCAAACCACAGATAGAGAATCTGAAGAAGCGGCTGGTCCTGGTGAAGCAAATGCAAGCTATGGGGATTATCAGCTTTTTCCTCTGTGTGCTCAGTATGCTTTTCTTTTATTTGCAGTACGAAAGCCTCGCATTTGCAATCTTCGGAATGAGTTTGCTATCGCTATTGATTTCGCTCGCGTTATCATTAAACGAGATCATTATTAGTACGCGCGCACTGGAGATTGAGTTGAGGGATATGATGGAGGAGTAGGGAGACGTTCCTTGACTTGAGAGCCTTAACCGCAAAGGCGGAAAGACGCGAAGGAACCGCAAAGATTTGCATTTTTCTCTGCGAAATCTTTGCGTCGTAGCGCCTTCGCGGTTAATTGTTTTCAAGCTTCCAAAACCAACTCTTTCAGACACTGCACCCACAACGGATGTTCATTCAGACTCTCAACAAGCTGCACCTTTTCGCCTCCATGTGCTTTGAAAATTTCCTGGTATTCTTCCCCGATTTCTATGACTGTCTCAAGACAATCAGCAGTAAACGCAGGGGAGAAAACCAGTATCTTCTTCATTCCTTTGCGCCCGCACTCCTCCACTACCTTGTCTGAAAATGGTTCAAGCCATGCCTTGTCAAGTCGAGATTGAAAACAAACGGTATATCGTTCCGCCGGGATGCCTAACCGAGAAGCCAATAGCCGTGTAGTTGCATAGCACGTTGCTTTGTAGCAAAATTTATTTTCTTCGGTAATCTCATGTTCGCAGTCGTGGTCCGAACACAATCCTGAATCGTACACCTTGTCAACCTGGCGTTCAGGCAAACCGTGGTAAGAGAACAAGATATGATCATAGGCCTCGAGATCATATTGCCTACCTCTTTCAACTAAGGCATCGATAAATGTAGGGTGGTCATAGTATTGACTTATAAATGTTAGATCAGGAATGACCCACCAGCTACGCAACACGCGCATGACCTCATCATGAGCAGAGCCCGTCGAGGCGGAGGCGTATTGGGGGAACATTGGTATTACAATGATGCGCGAATAATTAGCTTTTCGCATTAGCTCCATGATATCCGGGATTGACGGATTTTTATAGCGCATCGCGAGATGAACACTGAAATCCGGTCCCAATGATTCCTGCAATAAGTTCCGAACGTTTATGCTGTGAAATAATAGAGGCGACCCATTTGCAGTCCAAAGCTTCTTATAGATGGCCGCCGATTTCGGTGCGCGGAAGGGAACGATGATCAGGTTTACCAACGCCTTCCGGCTTAACCATGGGAGGTCAATGACCCTTGGATCGTTTAAGAATTGTGACAAATATGATCTAACGTCTTTTACCGAGGGGCTATCAGGTGTCCCCAGGTTCACAAGCAGTACTCCGGTCTTTGCATTCATATCCAATACCCCGGCACGAAACTAGAAAAAAGATAATATCCTTCGTGTGAAATTACTTCGGCGGCCAGCTTTAAAGCAAGGGCCTAATCTAATGAAGTATGGGTGCCCTTTTGAAGGGCTTGGTGGGATCGAACAATTTTCTGTAGGTAGCATGCCGCTTAACAACTTCAGCACCCACTTGGTTTACGACGTTGATCATCTTTGGATTAAAATCACCGATCCAGTTCATTTCATAGTCATCATACCGCTTGTACTCATCCTGCAGCACGCGCCGGGATTCGATCACCATTGCACCATCAAGACCTTTACCCTGATGCGCGCGCGACACGCCGAAAAGGATGCCAAAAGCCTTACGATTTGTTTGGCGAATGGTATGCCACAGGAATATTATCTTCCCACGCAGGTCGAGCGTTCCATTTACATATTTTAATATCTGGTTGATCTCTGGTAATGAAAGAAAGAAGCTGACAGGTTCATCACGATAGAAGCCGAAATACAAAAGCCGGTGGTCCATTATGGGTTTCATTTGTTTCACAATCAAGCGCGCTTGTGCTAAAGATAATTCCTGGTTCTCAGACCGGTTTGCCCAGGCGTCATTGTAAACTTTCAGCAGGTACTCTGGAAGCATTTTGATCTCATTTTTTTTCAAATGCCGGAAAGAATAGTCCGGGTCACGAGCGACCGCTTCGGCCTTAATGGCCAACTTTGGCGACATTGGCCCCTGCACCGTCCGATGAAAAGTTAGCTGGTAGAAGTACACTTTGAAGCCGTAAGCTTCAAAGAAATCCCGATAGTAGGATAAATTATAGTTGCATTGGTAATTGGGCTCACGATCGAACCCCTCCGTCAATATACCCCACCAACGATCACGGCTGCCAAAATTTACGGAGCCGTCCATAGCTTCCATCCCCTTCTGCTCCAACCAGGCACGGCACTGATCGAACAAAGCAAAGGCCGCATCGCGATCTTTAAGACATTCGAAAAAACCCATACCGCCTGTAGGCTGATCGTTGCCTTTTAATACTGTTTTTTTATTGATGAAAGCGGCAACCCTTCCAATAGTCTTTCCTTCGTCATTCAGTAGTATCCAACGGATACATTCACCATGCCTGAATGTTTTATTCTGTTTAGGGTCAAAGACTTTCTCAACATCCTTGTCGAGCGGCCTTATCCACGAGCGCTCGTCTTTGTACAGTGCAACGGGAAGCATGATAAATTCCCTTGCATCTGCGGCCGTCAAGACTTCGCGGATTAGCATGCTAGCCGACTTCAGCGGCAGACGTTGTATTGCTGATGACGGTGTTGATGCGATTGGGTAACAAGATTGTGAACCTGGTACCCTGACCTACACGACTTGCTACGGAGATTTGTCCAGCTAGCTTTTCTACGGCGTTCCGCACGATATACAAACCAATACCAGAACCATCCGATTGTTCCGTCGCACGATAGAACATCTCGAAAACTTTTGCCAGGTTGATTTCGTCGATGCCTATGCCGTTGTCAGCAAAACTTATTTCGGCGCGGAGGTGATCCACGTTAATCTTAATGGCAATTTCGGAAGTTACCTGGTCGAGTTTTCTGTACTTGATGGCATTGGAAACCAGATTCCGAAGGATTTCAGCGATGCGCCAGGGGTCGCTGTGAAAATCAATACCTTCGATCTTTATCTGGCGCCTGATTCCTTTTGCGCCTTCGAGATAGTTGAGATCGTTAAATGTCTCCTCGATAATGCTCGCAAAGTCTACTCTGCTAACAGTAACGTCAATCTTTAAATTCTTCGAATGGCTCAGGACGTCTGAAATGAAGTGATCAAGGTGGGCCACCTTAGTTCCGATGATATCGATATATTCCATCGGGTCATCGGTATTGCCAGGAAGCCTGGAGAGGTTCACCAGCCCCCGAATTGAAGAAAGGGGCGCGCGCAGATCGTGGGAGACCTTGTACACAAAATTATCGAGCTCTGCATTTCTGATTTGCAGCTCTTCCTCTATACGCTTTCGTTCAGTGATATCAACATACACACCATAGATTCCGATCGTCTCGCTGTCCATCATTACAGGAAGCCCATAAAGCAGGACATTCACAATCTTACCGTTCCTGTGTCGACGTATGGTTTCGATGCTGATCACCTGGTGGCTTGCAATCAGATTATGAAGATCAACTCCTTCATGTGCCAAGTGCTCTGGAACAATAAAGTCATTGATGCTGCGATCTTTCAGCTCGGCGAGCGAATAACCGAACATATCCTCGAACCCTTTATTTACCTGCGCTACTTTTCCCGAACCAGTCAGCACCACGACCGCCATTGGAATTGTCCGGAAGAGTTGCGCTAACAGTGTCTCATTCTTCTTGATCCTGGCTTCAGCGAGCTTGTGTTCGAACAGTAGCTGGTCCACGATCGAACGGTATCTCACTTCGTTCTCCTTGGCACTTTCCCTGCGATCCGTGACATCCTGAATTATCCCGCGTCTCACGATCGTGTTGTTATCTGACAGCCCGTGATTCGAGCGGATTTCTATCCACCGCGTGCTTTTGCGAATGATCATTCTTCCCTGCCAGTTCCATTCACCATGTGAAAGTTCCGAAGCAGCTGTGCTAACACGAAGATCTTCGATATCATCGGGGTGCACGATTTCCTCCATCAGCTCCGGCCGGCGCATGATGTCCTCGTGGTTCAGCCCAAGAATAGAATGAGATGCCTCGCTGACAAAATTGAATCGCCTCGTTCCGTCGGGTTGAATAGTGTACTCATAAATTACTCCCGGCAAAAGCCTTATTAGATCCTGCATATTTGTAAGCGGCACTAAGACATTGGGTGTGGTCTCCATGGGCGTGGGCCGAATTGCAAGATAAGTTTTAGGCCTAAGAAAACAACACGGAAAAGTTGACAAATTGGCAAACGGAGCTTCGAATAAAACCGCGATAAAAAGTTCCCGTTTTGAGTAGGAGGAAGTTGTTTTTTTTCAAAGATCTCTGCCAATGTGGAAGCCGATCTGTGACGAGGCCAGAAACGATGCGGAAGAAGCGGTACATGCTGCTCATGAGCAGGCGTTGCCACCAATTGACCGGAGGATTGAAATCTGATACCAGCAAAATCGTCCCCGGAAACATTGAACGACGCAAACATGCTATCACACTTTCCAAAGCGTCATCAGAAAAAAGGTCGAAATAGAAGTTGGCAATTACTGCGTCGAACACTGGAAAATCTGGCAGCGACTTTTCCGTACCATGGACAAATTTTATATTGGTCCTGGTCGCCACCTTGTCACGAGACTTAGAGATTTTCAGCATTTTTCCGGAAGCTTCGACGTACCATATCGCCGCGTTTGCGTTTATCGCTATCAACTCCTCGATTATCCAACCCGTTCCACCTCCGATGATCAAAATGCATTTCGAATGCTTTACCTCTCCCAGATAAATTAATTGTGCATTCCGGATACTTTGCCCAAATACTAAACTTACCAGGCTGTCGTAAACTCCGGACACCTTATCGAAAGCGTTCAGGTTTGTGTTACTCATAACATGTAAATCACCGGCAGGAAAAACACAGCATCACCAACGAATCTGTATGCATCATTTAGCTCGGCTTCTTCTCGCTTGAGAAAAATCACGAGGAGTACAATCGTCATTAACAATATTATGAGGGAAGCGCCGGCCAACTCGCCAATTAGAACCTGACTTACAGCGAGTAAAAATTGCAGTGTTATAAGGACGAAAATAACTAATGATGTCAATCCCTTACCTGCGCGGACCACAATGGAATTTAAGCCATCCTGTTGGTCGGAATGACTATCCAGCCATGAAAATATCAGGAGATTGATTAATGCAACGATGAGGAATTGGAATACTAGAATACAATGTGCCGCTTTGAACGTAGTATTGTCCAGCAAATTCAGTGGAAGAAGAATACCAGAAGTGTAAATGATCGCGATGAATAATTCCTTGGTCCAGGGTATTGATGATTGGACGGCTAAAAAAATTATCACCAACGTCGCGAGAAATATTCCTGTATAAACCAATTGTACTGGTAGGAAAAAAAGGGTAACGAAATCGAGAAGCATTAGGCCAAGTATAATGCGTGTTAGATGCTTAGAATGCCGTTGATGGAATTGGTGCCGGGGGGTCGATGCGTGGTGCGAAATGTTCCGCGCGTCTAGCAGATGGTCCGCTGTGTAGATAATCCAGACGGTAAGCGCAAGGGCGAGGTACGCGAAGTAAGTTTGCTCAACGGAAAAGACTACAGAAAAAAACCAACTGCTAATGACAGCGCCAGCCACAACGTCGAGGCTGAGTATGCTGATTAGCCGGTACCATTTCAACTTGATATCATTGATTCTTCAATGCTTCCGCGCCGCCGACAATTTCGAGAATTTCCTTCGTGATCGCAGCCTGGCGCGAGCGGTTATAACTCAGCCGCAGTTCCTTCAACAAATCTCCTGCATTTTCAGTGGCCTTATCCATCGCGGTCATTCTTGCACCGTTCTCCGCAGCATTGGAATCCAATAACGCCTTGTAAAGTTGAATCTTGAGCGCGTTCGGAAGCACGTCTGAAATAATGTCACCCTGGCTCGGTTCGAAGATATAATTTACGGGATTGGGTTTAATCGCTGACGTTGTCGGGAGGACAACCGGAAGAAGCTGCTGTGTTCTGAGGACCTGCGTAGCAACATTCCTGAACTCGTTATAGACCATTTCAACCTTGTCGAATCTTCCATCGCGGAACGCAACCATAACCGCATCACCCACAGTGGTAGCATGATTGAAGTTAAGTGTTGAAAGTATCTCAGAGTAACTATCAATGAGTTGAAAATTGCGCTTGCGGAAATATTCAGTGGCCTTTTTTCCAATGGGCAGGATGACTACATTTCCTTTTCTGTATTGCTCTTCATATCGCTCCAACACCAGCCGCATAACGCCCTTAAAGATGTTGCTGTTGAAGGATCCACACAGACCGCGATCTGAGCTGATCGCTACAATTAATATTCTCTTTTCTTCCCTCACCTGGCTGAACCAGCTGTCAAGCTCACCCGTATCCTGAGATTCGGAAAGATTTCTAATGATGGCTTCCAACTTCACCGCGAAAGGACGCATCTGAGTAATCCGTTCCTGCGAACGACGCAACTTTGCCGCCGCCACCATCTTCATGGCTTTGGTGATCTGTTGCGTGCTCATCACTGACGCTATACGATTTTTTACTTCCTTTAAGTTCGGCATATCCGCTTGGAATGTCTGTTTCTGTTATGCTGCAAATTTTGCGGAGAGATCGATGGCTACTTTCTTCATGGTATCCACGTCGGCGTCTTCAAACTTGCCGGCCCGCAGATTATCCAAAACTGGACGGTGCGTGAGTCGAAGTAATTCGAGATACTCCTTTTCAAACTCTTTTACTCTATTAACGGGAACCCTGTCCATAAATCCGCGTGTGGAAGCCGTGATGATCGCCACCTGTTCTTCTACAGGAACCGGAGCGTATTGATCCTGTTTCAGAATCTCGGTATTGCGTCTGCCACGCTCAATTGTAAGCTTGGTCGCCGCGTCAAGATCCGATCCGAACTTAGAAAATGCTTCTAACTCACGAAACTGTGCCTGATCCAGCTTCAACGTGCCGGCCACTTTCTTCATAGATTTGATCTGCGCGGAACCCCCAACGCGTGATACCGAGATACCGACGTTGATTGCCGGCCTGATGCCAGAGTTGAAAAGATTCGTTTCAAGAAATATCTGCCCGTCTGTGATCGAGATCACATTGGTTGGAATGTATGCTGATACATCACCAGCCTGTGTTTCAATAATTGGAAGCGCCGTAAGTGATCCGCCGCCTTTAACAAGATGCTTGATAGAAGCAGGCAAGTCGTTCATCGTTTTCGCGATCGCATCGTTGTTGATGATCTTCGCAGCCCGCTCGAGCAAACGGGAGTGGAGATAGAACACATCACCGGGATATGCTTCACGCCCAGGAGGCCTCCTCAGAAGCAATGATACTTCGCGGTATGCTACTGCCTGCTTTGACAAGTCATCATAAACGACGAGTGCCGGACGGCCCGTGTCGCGGAAAAATTCACCTATTGCGGCACCCGTAAACGGAGCAAAGAACTGCATGGGGGCAGGATCAGATGCCGATGCCGATACAATAACGGTATAGGGAGTTGCACCGGCCTTTTCGAGAGCAGCCGCTACGTTAGCAACGGTAGATGCCTTTTGACCAATAGCGACATAAATGCAAAATACAGGCTGGCCCTTTTCGTAGAATTCGCGCTGGTTGACAATGGTATCCAGGGCAACAGCCGTCTTGCCAGTCTGGCGGTCACCGATGATCAGCTCGCGTTGACCACGGCCAACTGGTATCATAGAATCGATAGCCTTAATACCAGTTTGTAACGGCTCATTTACTGGCTGACGAAAAATTACTCCAGGAGCCTTACGCTCAAGGGGCATTTCATACAGTTCGCCAATGAGGGGTCCCTTGCCATCGATTGGCTTGCCCAACGTATTCACTACACGACCAAGCATGCCATCACCTACGTTTACCGAGGCAATCTTTCCCGTGCGTTTCACGGTATCACCTTCTTTGATGCCTTTTGATTCTCCTAAAAGAACGGCTCCCACATTATCTTCCTCCAGATTAAGCACAAGGGCCTTTAGCCCCGACTCAAATTCAATCAACTCTCCGGCTTGCGCCTGCGTGAGTCCGTAAATGCGCGCAACCCCATCGCCAACAGTTAGTACTGTTCCGACTTCTTCAAGCTGTGCTTCTGTTTTTGATTGTGAAAGTTGTTCACGTAATATTGCTGATACCTCTTCTGGTCTGATCTCTGCCATGATTCTTTAGAGATTAAAATTCCTTTATGTACGGGTTGTGACTTAATTTAACTTTTAAAGCCTTAAGCTTATTTTTCACTGAGGCATCGATCTGACGATCTCCGACATTGAGGATAAATCCTCCTATCATATCCTCATCTACGGTTGCCGTGAGCTCGACCTTATCTTGTTTGCTAATCTGCATTACCATTGATTCAAACTGAGCTCTGAGGTCAGCATCAAGCGGAATGGCGGTGGTAACACTTGCCTTGCGGATTCCTTTATAAGTATTATAGGCTGTATGAAATTCTTTCGCGATGGCAGGTAGAAGCGGTTCCCTGTTCTTTCTTGTCAGAATGTCCAAGATAGCCATTGTGAGCTCATTCACTTTTCCCTTGAAGAGCTTTTCAAGGATGTCGCGTTTCTTGTCGTGCTTGACAATTGGGTTGCGAAGCATAAGCTCGAACGAACGATTCTGTTCGCAGATTTTTGCGAACAACAACATATCCTGATGTACCTCTTCCAGAACATTTTTCTCCACAGCCAGGGTAAGCAGAGACCTTACATAACGCGACGCGGCACGGGTATCAGCCATAGATTAGTTTACCTTAAGGTCCTTAACGTATCGCTCAACCAAATCTTTCTGTGCTTTGTCGTTTGAAAGATTCTCCTTCAATAATTTCTCTGCAATCTCAAGTGAGAATGTTGCCACTTGTACCTTGATCTCTTTGAGGGCAGCTTGCTTTTCAATGTTGATCGCAGCACGTGCGTCCTCGATGATCTTGTCAGCTGACTTCTTTGCAACAGTCTCCGCTTCTTCCCTAAGACGGTTAGAGGCTTCACGCGCTTCGCGAAGCATTCTGTCGCGTTCTTCACGCGCAAGCTTTAGCAAATTCTCATTATCGCCTTTAAGCTTTGAGATTTCCTGGCGGGCTTTTTCGGCCGTATCCAGCGCATCCTGAATAGATTTTTCCCGATCTTTTAACGAACTCAAAATAGGCTTCCACGCAAGCTTTGCCAGAAGCACAACTAAGAGAAGAAATACAAATGTCTGCCAGATGATCAGGCCTGTACCGGGGGTGAGAAGTTCCATAATCTATATTTTTATGAAAATTGAAATCAGTAGAAAAACCTGCCCGGCCCATTGCCTAAGGCAGGTTCTTTAAGGTTACTCTTTGAACGAGATCAGCAGGCAAATAACCAGCGCGAACAGCGCAGCCACTTCGATAAGTGCTGCAATGATCAGCATCGCTCCCTGAATCTTGCCAGAAGCTTCAGGTTGACGAGCCATACCTTCCATCGCGGAGCCACCGATGCGACCGATACCGATTCCAGCGCCAATTGCGGCCAGACCTGCACCAATGCCAGCGCCCATGATTGCATAGCTGATGTCCAATAAAACTGCGAATAACATACGTATATATATTTAAGTGAAACAAACCCCGGTTACGCGGGGATATCTTTAATTCTGTTAATGGGGCTCGTGTTCCGCAGTAGCCATACCGATATACAGTGAGGAAAAAAGCGTGAACACATACGCCTGAATTCCTGCAACCAGCAATTCAATAAGGCTAATGAATACTACGATAATACTCGAAACAAATCCCACCGTTACACTCTGGATTATAAAGGCCAGACTCAGAAGGGCCAGCAATACAATGTGACCTGCTGTGATGGCGACAAAAAGACGAATCGTCAGCGACAAAGGTTTTGTGAAAATTCCGATAATCTCGACAGGAAGGATAACGAGGCGAAGAGGAAGTGGAACGCCTGGCGTCCACAGGATATGCGACCAATAAGCCTTGTTACCTTTGACATTTGTAATGATAAACGTAAACACTGCCAACGTCAACGTCACGGCTATGTTTCCTGTCAGGTTCCCCGCGCCAGGGAGTAAACCCAGGAGGTTTCCAAACAATATGAAAAAGAACAACGTGAGCATGTAAGGAAGAAACCTTTCATAATGATGACCAATGTTCGGCTTAACGATCTCGTCGCGTATAAACACGATCACAGGTTCCATGAAGGATTGAATCCCACGCGGAGCTTTGCCGTGGTTGTTCTTATACCCTTTTGCCACCGCAACAAATACCAACAGCAAGATGGTTGCATTGATCAGCAACATCGCCACATTTTTGGTAATCGAGAGATCCAACACTGCCTTTCCATCTAGCAAAATGTGGCCGTGGTCAAGCGTGTAACCATTGTAAGCGACGGCCTCATGGTGCTCATTATAAAAATTGCGCGAAGAAAACATTTCCAATCCCCGTTCGGAAGAATAAACTATCACGGGCAGATAAATCGTACCTCCGTGGTCCCATAAGTGCCAGACGTGATCGTCCATGACGTGATGCAGGATCGTCTCACTGGGATTGAATGCTTTCGAAGACTTTTCCGGCCCATGATTTCCGGTCGTTTGATGTTCTTCCTGTGCTGTCGCAGGGGTAAGGATAAACATCAAAAAAAACAGAACCAGGGAAGAAAGAAAACGCTTTGCAGGGCTGGAAAATATGCTCATTCAGGGCGAATTTCAAGGTTTTTCAATACGAGCGCAAAGGTATTAAAGAAAGCTCCAGAAAAAAATGTTTTGAGGAAATTTTGCCCCCTTTATTCAGAAGGTCCTGAGGAAATTTTACGATAGAGAAATCCGATTTCCAGGGCGGTAAAAAACCCATAAAGCACCAGGAAAAAGACCACATTTCCTGCTGAGCCGCTTTTATCATCCAGAATGATAAAAAAAACGTAGGCCCCGTAAGCCAACAGCTTGACCACCATCGTGAGGAGGTACAAAGGGACGAATACGTCAGGCTTGCTCACCTTAAATAGGTAAGCGAAAATGACCAAAGTCGTAAAAGGAACGAAAAACAGTGTTTGATAAAAATACGACGGCATATTTTCAATCCACGCCAGGTTCTCCATCAGGAGGGTTAGCGTCGCAATGATAACCGTACCGATAACCAGAAAGAGGACAAAACGGATCAAGGATTTTCCCGCTTTACCGCTCTGTATATCTGAAACATCATACCCCCAAAGGCCAAAAAGCCAAATAACAACATGAAAGCCGGAAACTTTAGATTCAGGTAATTATCGAGCAGATACCCAAGCCACCCCAGAAGGCCGATGGCGACCAGCATTTGAATGCCCAGGCTACTATACTTAAGATAGCTGTTAGTTGTTTTTAATTTCTTGTTGGGGGATGGATCTGTTAATGCCATTCTCTCCTATTTTAATATCTTTGATCACCGCACCCATTTTGCATGTGCCATTAAAAAGGGCGCCCGGCTCAACCACCATCTTTCCGGTGAATATATCTCCATTAATTATCGCTGTTGCTTTTAGGACAAGCAACTCAGTGATCTCGATCTTACCTTTAACTTCTCCTTCTATATCTGCGTTCTGTGCAATAATATTTCCAAGCACTTGCGAAGATGGGCCTAGCGCTACCTTGGATTTCGACTTCAAATTGCCAGTGATCTTACCTTCTATCCGGATATTTCCGTGTGTCTCGATGTTACCCTCCAGATATGTGCCTTTGCCAATATTATTACTGGAAGTGCTGATCTCGTCAGCTGCGCGTTTTTGTTCTTTCGAAGTTAGCATGCTATTATGGTTAAAAAGTGACAAATTCTTCGGGATTAAGGGAGTTGCCATTGTACCACAACTCGAAATGAAGATGTGGACCATTCGTGAGCTCTCCACTGTTGCCGACAATGGAGATAATTTCACCGCCGTTTACAAAGGTACCAACTTTTTTTAAAAGTTGCGCATTGTGCTTATAGGAGGAAATCAGGTTGCCCCTGTGCTGTATCATGATCACGTAACCCGAATCTTGCGTCCAGGAAGAAAATATCACGGTCCCGTCAGCGATGCATTTAATTGGTTCATTGACCTTTGCCACGACATCGACGCCCATGTGCCCTTTTTTAACATTGTATTGATCAGATACAAAACCGGCTATGGGCGAATAGAAAAATGTCTCCTGCAACTCCTGGTATTTGGTACTCACCGAAATTATTGACATGTCCGTCTGCTCATAATTCCTTCTAAAGAGAGAATCTGATGAATTGGCGTGGAGGTTGCCTGGTCTTGGGATAGGACGGTTCTCACCGCTAAGACTTTCTGCAGGATCCTTGTGGTTGCTTGTATCACCACTGAGGACGCGTTGCATATTGGAAATAAACACATCCTTGCGTTCTACTTCAAGACCCAATGAGTCCACCTTTGTTGCCAATTCAAAGAGCTGCTGATTGAGCATCAGCTGCTCATGTTTGGGATCAAACCATTTTGCAAGAAAGGTCTTTGAAACGAACAGGCTCATTACAAACAGGCCTGTAAACAAAGTCAATGAAAAAAATATAACTTTGGAGTATGTAAAGGCCATACTCGTTTTCTCAGCGAAATTCTCTTCGTTGCGAATAACGAGTTGATAACGGGTGGTTAACCAGTTCGATAAAGTTTTTTTGGGTGTCAAATAGTTCCCTTTTTTGTACTAAAGTAGATAATCCGCCCTATTTAAATATGGAATTCAGATTTTTTGCGTTCTAAACCAACTACAACCCGACCACTTGAGAGGTGTCCTTTATTCCATACTGCTAATTGCTGTCGCACTTTTCCTGAAGGCCTGTTCTTCTGAAAAAAACACCTGGACGAGTAATGCCTATCACAATACAACGGCGCACTTCAACGGGTATTACTATGCGCGCGGAGAAATACAAAAAATAGAGAAGACGATCTGGGCAAGCCTCATCGACGACTATAACCGGGTCTTGCGTCTTTATCCAAATGTTGACACGGCGCTTGCCAGCAGCTATGATAAAGAGATACAGGAGTCAATTAAGATGGCTTCTCTTGCTATTCAGAGACACCCGAACAGCAAATGGGTAGACGATTCGTACCTTTTAGTTGGCAAAGCGAGACTATACAGCCTGGACTTCGGCAATGCCATCCAAACACTGAAATTTGTAAACACCAAAAGCAAAGATCCTAACGCCAAGCATCAGGCCATTATCCAGCTGATCCGCACCTTTACAGATCACAAGGAATACAACAATGCACAGGCTGCGATCGATTTTGTTCAAAAAGAAGACCTTAACAGGGCTAACAAAAAGAACTTGCTTTTAGAAAAAGCATACTTCTATCAGGAGCAGGGCGATTACGACAATATGATAAGAAGCCTTTCTGAGGTTGCACCCATGCTTCGAAAAAAGGACAGGCCGGGTCGCATCTATTTTATCATCGGTCAGGTATACCAAAAGTTGGGCTTTGAATCAGAAGCCTATAACTTTTACAAAAAATGCCTCGCAACTAATCCCGAATACGAAGTGGACTTCTATTCGCGCTTGTACCTCGCGCAGGTTACAGAAATTTCGCGAAGCAAAAACGTAAACGCTGCTTTGAAGTCGTTCAGAAAGCTTCTGAAGGACAGTAAGAACAAAGAGTTTAAAGACAAGATCTATTATGAGATGGGCTTGTTTGAATTAAAACAAAAGAATGTGAATGAGGCGATCGTCCATTTCAACAAATCGGTACGCGAGGGAAGTAACAAACGCGTTGATGGCGAAGCATATCTTCGGCTGGGAGAAATATACTACGATACGCTTCATCAATATGAGTTATCACAGGCATACTACGACAGTGCCACAAAGGCATTACCGGTAGATTACGAGGGGTATGCTGCAATCAAAGCACGTCAGGAGATCCTTGATGAGTTTGTCGCAAATCTCCGAACGATCACCTGGCAGGATAGCCTCCTGACTTTAGCCTCATTGGATTCTGTTGGTCTGAGAAATCAGATCGATTCATCGTACCAGGCGAAGAAAAAGCTTGCTGAGAAAAACGCTGGAAAGAAAAAGCGGCGATCTAATCGCATTGAGATCGTAGCGAATAATAACAACGTTTTTGGAAATGGCGATGGAACACAGGAGGAAACTGTTGATTGGTATTTTGGAAATCCCTCAGCCATGGCGTTGGGTCAGTCAGAATTTCGCCGTTTGTGGGGCGATATACCATTGGAAGATAACTGGCGGCGATCACTTCGATCGGCGTCTACTGCCGTCGTAAACAGCAATGTTCCGGATGGGTCGGTCATGCAGCAAGGTGCCCCAGACAATGCGCCGGTTGCCACAGCCGACCCAGTGGAAGCAGAATATGCGAAGATCAGTGTGCAGATTCCGCGAACTGAGGAAAAAAAGAAAGAGGCACTGAAAAAAATTGAAGATGCGTATTTCAACGTTGGAGATATCTACTATTTCAAATTGCTTGAAAATGAGAATGCAGTGGTGTATTTCGACAAACTCCTCGAACGATTTCCGGAAACGGAATATGAACCGGAAATACTTTACAGATTGTATTTAATGTTTAAGGTCAGCGACCCGGGTAAAGCCGAAGGTTATGCGTCAATATTGAAAAAGAAACATCCGGAATCGAGCTTTGCTAAGACTCTTGAAAACCCCGACTACCTTAAAGAGTCATTGCAAACTACGGAGAAACAGATGTCATTGTACAAGACTGCTTACGAGTATTACCAGGCAGGTGATGACAGCGCGTCATCCAGCGTAATAAACGATGCGATGGCGATGGGCCTCACCACTTTCACGCCGCATATGAAACTGCTTAAGATATTGATCGCGGGAAGGACGGAGGACATCAATGTCTATCAGCAGATGCTTGACCAGTTTATCAAGGAGAATGTTGGCACTGACGCGGGAACTTATGCTGCAAGCCTCCTGGAGGCGTCAAGAAATGTAAAGGCAGCCGAAGAAGTTCAAAACGGTGTTCAATATATTAGATCGCTTCAGGAGCCACACTATTTTGTAATGCTGTATGGCAATAATGAAAACATGGGCACAATTCCGTCGGTTGTCTTCGAAAAGTTTAATGATGGCTATTTTAAGGATCTGAAATTGAAGGTAAGTAGCATGGTTTTTAACAATGACAGTACCATTACGCTGATTGCGGAATTGCCCAGGATCAGCTCCGCACTGGAGTATATAAAAACATTCAACGATAAGCTGGCCACACTCACCGAATTAAGGAACCATAAATTCAATAGTTTTGTCATTACGAAAGACAATTTCGATATCTTATACCGTACTAAAGGTCTAGATGAATACCTCCAATTCTTCCAAAAAAATTATCCGTCGGAAACAGAATAACGTTTTGCTGACGCGCAACCCCTGGTTCAAAAAGGGGATCAAAATATTGTGGATACTTTTTCTCTGTTTCGTCATCGGGTTTCCCGTGTACGTGCTTGCTGTGAGCAAGGATGTCTTCGGGCTCTTTGGTGGTATGCCCAGTTTGAAAAGCGTCGAAAACCCGGAAAACGATTTGTCGTCCGAACTCATGTCCGCCGATGGCGTTTCGCTCGGCAGATATTTCAGATATAACCGAAGCCAGGTTACTTACGATCAATTGTCGCCGCACCTGGTCAATACGTTATTATTATCAGAAGATCACCGGTACTATGATCACTCAGGTCTGGATTTTCAGGCGTATCTGAGAGTATTGTGGGGTATGGCAACGTTCCGTTCATCTGCAAAAGGCGGAGGAAGCACGATCACTCAACAGCTGGCGAAGAACTTGTTTAGTACGCGCGGACCGGAGCTTGAAGGTACGCTTACCCACGGCGGCGCTTTAAAGATGCTGGTGAATAAGACCAAAGAATGGATTATCTCAATTCAACTCGAACGGAATTTTACCAAAGAAGAGATCATTGCCATGTATCTCAATACCGTTCCCTTTGGCAGCAACGCCTACGGAATAAAGGTTGCAGCGCAAACATACTTTGACAAGACGCCAGAGAATCTGAACATTCAGGAATCAGCGGTACTGGTTGGGATGCTGCAAGCGAGCAGCCGGTTTAATCCCGTATACAATCCAAAGAATTCACTGCGGAAAAGAAATCAGGTCATGGCCAAGCTGTTTGACCATCATTACATTAAAACTGATAAAGAATACGATTCACTGCTACGGCTGCCCATTGAATTGAAGTATCGTGTGCATAACCAGAACGAAGGTGGCGCGACATATTTCCGCAGTGTCATCCAGAATGACCTTGTGAAATGGGCTAAGGCAAGAAACATTGATCTGTGGGAGTCTGGTCTCAAGATCTACACGACTATTGATAGTCGCATGCAGCGTTATGCCGAAGAGGCCATGGCGGAAAGCATGAAGGCACAACAGAAGCAATTCGATGCACATTGGCGCGGAAGAAATCCCTGGATCGATGAGGAGAGAAATGAGATCAAAGGATTCCTTGAGTCGCGTATTAAACAGAGCGACGCATATAGAAACCTCGTGGCAAAGTATGGCGCCGGCGATGATTCAATAAAGATCATGCTCAACTTGAAGAAAGAAATGACGGTGTTTACCTGGAAAGGCGAGCGCGATACGTTGTTTAGTTCTATGGATTCGTTGGCACATTATAAACGCTTTTTGAGTGCGGGATTCATGTCGATGGATCCTCAGACTGGTGCGATCAAGGCCTGGATCGGCGGCATAAACCACAAATACTTTAAGTATGACCACGTTCGTCAGGGTACGCGTCAACCTGGTTCAGCATTCAAGCCATTTGTATACGGTCGGGCAATGGAGGATGGCTACACACCATGTCAAAAATTACAGGACATTTCTCCCACGTTCAAGGTTTCAGGAACTACCTGGAGCCCGCCGAATGCTGAAGGTGACCGGGGAAAAGGAGAATGGTTTAATCTACGGCAGGCCATGGCTCGCTCACTTAACTCCATTACTGCGCAGGTATTGCAAAAGGTAGGCGAACAGAACGTTGTTGAATTCGCGCACCGTGTGGGCATAACCAGTAAGCTCGATCCTGTGCCGTCGTTATGCCTGGGCGTTAGCGACGTGTCATTGTACGAGATTGTTGGCGCTTACAGCACCTATGCGAATGCGGGTATCCATACCGTACCTTTTTACATTACCCGTATCGAAGACAAGAACGGAAACGTGCTTGAAAACTTTGTCCCGAAGACACGACAGGCGATCAGTGAGCAGACAGCATATAAAATGATATATATGCTAAGGGGTGGTGTAGAAGAGTCACATGGAACTTCCGTGGGCTTACCATTTGACCTGAAAAAGGACAACGAAATTGGCGGAAAGACAGGAACGACAAATAATGCTTCCGATGGTTGGTTCATGGG
Organism: Chryseolinea sp.; assembly: GCA_037720155.1. GTDB lineage: Bacteria > Bacteroidota > Bacteroidia > Cytophagales > Cyclobacteriaceae > Chryseolinea. Next base: position 109,146 of record JBBJMI010000007.1, read on the forward strand.
TGTAACTCACAACCTTGTATCAGGTGCATGGGTTGGTGGAGATGAGAGATCCATTCATTACCGCGAGTGGAGCCTTGGTCAGGGTGGACAAACCGCCAGACCAATCTGGGTAAAATACATGACAAAGGTTTACGCGGACAAAACACTTGAATACAAGAAGGGGCAATTTAAAAGGCCCGCTGGTGGCATCGATATTTCACTCGACTGCGCGGCCTACGACCTCCCCGACGACGCATCAGCAACTCCGGAGGACAATTGGGTGCCAAATAACTAAAATGGAAACAAGTTATGACCGGCTGAAAGAGGTCGTTCAGCGTTTGCCGGATTCCCCAGGTGTCTACAAGTTTTTTAATGATGAGCAGGTCCTGATTTACGTCGGGAAGGCTAAGAACATTAAGAAGCGGGTAACAAGCTATTTTACAAAAAGCACTGGTGTCAATCGGAAGACCTTAAAACTCGCGTCGGAGATTGTGTCGATCGACTTCACTGTGTCTAACACAGAATTCGATGCCCTATTGCTCGAGAACAATTTCATTAAGCAAAATCAGCCCAAGTATAATATCCTGCTGAAAGATGACAAGACGTTCCCCTACCTCGTAATTTTAAAAGAACGGTTTCCACGCATCATCTACACGCGGAAATATGATCCCTCGCAGGGTGAGTACTTCGGTCCGTATTCGAGCGTAGTAGCGATGAAGAATGTGCTGGAGCTTGCGCGAAAGTTATATTCCATCCGCACATGCAATCTGTTACTTAGTCCGCAGAATATTGAACAGAAAAAATTCAAGGTCTGCCTGGAGTATCACCTGGAAAACTGCAAGGGTCCGTGTGAAGGGTTACAAGAAGAAGCCACATACCGCGAGGAGATCGAGCAGGCGCGGAATATCCTGAAAGGCAGCCTTAGCGTTGTGTATCAGTATTTCAATACACAGATGAAAACAGCCGCCGCGAGCATGGAATTCGAGCGCGCGCAGCGGTTCAAGGAGAAGCTGGATACGCTGGAACGGTTCCAGTCGAAATCACTCGTTGTAAACCGTGACCTCACCGACATCGACGTATTTACGATTACGAGCATGGAATCTTATGCGTACGTAAACCATCTGCAGATAAAGGAAGGTGCGATCATATACTCGAAGACGCTCGAAGTAAAGAAGATGCTTGATGAGCCCGATGACGAGCTGCTCAGCATTTCTGCCGTCGAGTTGCGCGAGCAGACGCGAAGCACAAATCAGCTTATCCTTAGCAATATTCCGATTACGGTATTGGAAGAACATGTAGAGAACGTTGTGCCTCTTATAGGTGACAAGAAAAAGTTGTTGAGCCTTTCCATCAAGAACGCACTGGAATTAAAGCGCGAGCGCGAGATCTTTCGCGAGGGTAAGAAATCAAAACAAAGAGAAGTGTTGCAGATACTGCAGAAGGATCTGCATCTTCATCATAGCCCGGAGGTCATTGAATGTTTCGACAATTCAAACATCATGGGCACTACGCCCGTCGCCTCCTTGGTAAGATTTGTTGGTGGCAAGCCTGACAAAAAAGGATACAGACATTTTAACATCAGGACAGTCGAAGGCGCGAACGATTTTGCCTCTATGAAGGAAATTGTAGGCAGGCGGTACAAGCGGGTAATTGAAGATGGCGAAAAGATGCCCGACCTGATTGTCGTCGATGGAGGCAAAGGGCAACTTAGCAGCGCTTGCGAGGCACTGAAAGAGTTAAATATCTACGGTCAGGTGCCAATCATTGGTATTGCGAAAAAATTGGAGGAGATCTATTATCCTGAGGACTCGCTACCGTTGCACATTAATAAGAAGTCACCAGGACTAATGCTGATACAACAGATCCGCGACGAGGCCCATCGCTTCGCCATCACCTTCCACCGGCTGAAGCGCAGTAAAGGCCAGCTACAGACGGAGATCCAGGGATTGGAGGGTATCGGGGAAAAGACTGCTGTGAAGTTATTGAAGCACTTTAAATCTGTGAAGAAGATTAAGGAGGCTAGTTTCGAAGATATCGAGGCGCTGGTAGGGAAGGCAAAGGCAGTGATTATTAAAGGGTAAAAGCTGCAAGCTACAAGCCGGACTTGATAGCTATCTATTCTGATCACATAGCGTACACAAACGGTAATCGGGTTGCTCCAAAGACAATTTAGATGAGCCAAAGGTCTACAAGACCGCCACATCTGAGCCCAGGGTCAGATGTCGAGGTCTTGCAGACCTGGGGCGAGCGATGGTTTTTCGGTGAGCGTACACAATGGTGGCAACAAACGTTCAAGGCTGAGGAAAAGCTTCAAGCTTCTTTCCGCATAGGCACAAAAAAAGAGGCCGCAAAGCCTCTTTTTTGTTTATGCATTAAGCAAGTTCCTTAAAATTCCCAAAGGTTGTGCTCTTTCTCCATGAGCATCATTTCGGTCCACTCGCGAGCCCATACGCCTTCGTAATAAGGTCTGCCATTACCACGGTATGTGTCGTCCAATGTTTCGTCGTCAGGGTTCTGGATCTTGTAGATTGATCCCTGGAATAAACGAAGCAGGATAGCATCTGCAAAGTTCTTGTTCTGCGCAGTATTCTGACGGTTAAACCAGATTGCTTTGGGAATGTTATTCCTGAACAGTTTTTCAAGATCCTTGTATTTGAACCATCCAAGTGACAAGTCGATGTTTGTTGTCGTCTTTGCACCAGGGATGATAATTTCTACCGCCTGAATGTCGTAGTAAAGCCTTGACCTTCTTTTGTCAAAGATCACGTCCTCCATCATGTGCAGTGTGCTCATATCGCTAACCGCATAAGGAAGGCCGCTGCCCTGGGTTGTTGCTGCCCACTGGTCTGCTGCATCCTCGCTTGGTGTAACGCCACGGTTATCCGCAACAACACGATAGTTCCTTCCATTGTAAGATATGATGTCATCGGCATAGTAGTCGGTGGCAGGATCCCAGTTAGGAAAAGTTTGAGCTTGCTCCTGGATCAAACGACCCATGAACTCTTCCTTGGAGATCTTTGCTGACAACGAATCATCTCTATAGATGTCCGTCACCTCACCTGACCGTACCGCATCCATGATAAGCTTACTGATCTCTCCGTTCTTGGCGAAGAAACCTTTGTTCATCTTTTCTTTGAGATCGATGTTTCTCCACACGCGGACCTTATAATGCTGCTCGTAGACAGGTATAGGATTAAGGGAGTTCGGATTATACTGAACTTCCAGGTCCTGGACCTCCTGAGCGATCGCGCCGCATACAGCGGAGGAGAATAATACAATGAAAAGTACTTTTTTCATGTTTTAGTTGATTGGAATACTAATGATACCGCTAGAACCAGTTACTGTAACTTTCTCTTCCTGATCCTGGTATGTTCTGCGGATTACATCCTTGATGTCGATAACAATTCTATCACCGGGACGTGCCTGATTTGCCCATGCACGAAGGTCGGGATTTTCATTGGTTGCATTCAGTCTTTGCACACCAGATGTTCCGCGACCAAGAATAACTTCTGCGCGCTTAACACGATATCTGGCATCCTTTGGAACTTCTTCTTTAAAGTTAGCTTCAGGCTCCGCTGCGAAACGAAGGTTTGCAACCTGGTTAGCCTTGATGCCACTGCGCAAGTCAACCGGTGTATTGCCAAGGTATGCGATGTAGCGGGGAGCAGGAACGTTCTTTACATCGAATCCCTGATCACCGATCTTCATACCACCATTTGATACACCAACTACAATCTTCTTCTGTTTTGGAATGATGGTCACCTTTCCTGGCTTGTCACCTTTTACGATGTCGGCCTGGCCACCAGCAGTAAATGTAGGATTGTAATTCGTTCCCAAAGTAGGCACTTCAATATTTACGGTGTTTCCGCAGTTCATATAAAGCGTTGGCGCGTTACCTGTTGTTACCTTGATAACCGGCTGGGCAACGAAGTACTCAATGTTCTGCGTGAATGTTTGTCCTTTAACGGTGATATCAGCCTTAAATTGCTTCCGGGCGATACCGTTCTTATCGTAGCCACCACCTTGCGCAGTGAATTCGATCTTACCCATCTTCACGCCTTTGTCATCAATAATAGGAAGCTTTGCACCGTCCTTGAAAAACTCAGACTGGATGGAAGTAGATGATCCGGTAAGGAACATTTCAGCTTCGTATTTTGCTCCTGCCGCTATAGTCGATGATTTTGCTCTCACCATAGGGATGAACTGATCGAAGCTGATTCGGTTGGCACCAGCATCCTTTGCCAGTTTATCCAGTGCACGCGCTTCGTAGTCTAACACTTCAGTTTGATGCTGTGTTACAGAAGCCAACGCTGCAATAGCGGGAGTGTTTTCAAATGTAAAAGTCAGAAAGTCCTTGCGAACGTGATCGTCATCGGAGGCAAACAATGGTATTTCTTTTGGCGGCTTCGCGATCTTTTGGAACGGCGGATCCACTCTGGAATACTCATTCAGCTTCTTTACATAATCCGTCAAAAGCTTTTCATAATTCTTACCCACCGGGGACTTATCATCGAGCATCATCGTCGAAACTTTGGAACTGTGGTCATTGATCAATCCATCATTGACTTCTGTGGTTCCAGATTGTTTCAACATACTATTTTTCAGATCATCCATCGCCTTAAGCGTGCTGGCTGTAAGCTCTCTGACTTTTTCTGCACTTGTCTTTGCTTCTACAACGTTCGGGGTAGTGCTTTCACCTGCATCCTTAACAATGGATTCCAGGATCAACGCGCTTTTCTTATTACCTTCTGTAATTAGACCACTCAGCGTAACGTTGATGATCGCAAACTTCTCGAGTACCGCGTTACTTACCTGGAGCGCCAGAAGCGCTGTCAGGACGAGGTACATCATACCGATCATTTTCTGACGCGGGGTCTCTTTTCCACCTGCCATGTTTTTAGTCCTTTTTAGATGTTAACGTTAGAAATGACATTTCATTATACTGCTTGGCCGCCACCTTTCATGGCTGTCAGCATGCTACCGTACACCTTGTTCAAGGCACTAAGGTTGTCTGTAAGCTTACCGAGCTCTGAAGTGAACTTTGCCGTGTTGTCGCCAACCTTGGACAGACCGTTCATAGCGCCGGTAAGGCTTTCGTAAAATTTATTCATGTTCTTCACATGGCTATCTGCATCCTTTAACTCCATTTCATAAACAGAATTAAGGGCCGCAAGATTCTTAGTAACTTTTTGTACCTGTGAATGATATTCACCGGCATCCTTAGAAGCGTCAGACATGCTGGATACTGCTTTAATTGCAGTATCATATGACTTGTTCATTTCTATTAGTTGCGTAGAAGCTTTCTTTACGTTTGTTGCGTAGTCATTAGTGGCTACCGCGGCGTCAGAAAGCGTTGACATCTTTTTAGCCGATTCAGCCAGATTGTTCAATCCTTTTCCAAGGCTTTCCATGAGTTCCGGACCGATCTTCGCTTTTTCAAGCGATGCGTCCAGCTGAGCGGTCAAACCTGCACCTGTCTTATTGGAGATTCTTGTAGGAATTGCAGGTCCTTCGAAGTCTTCTCCAAGTTCAGGATAAACTTTAGACCAATCTGGTTCCTGATGTGGTGGTTCAAATGCACTAAGAAAGAAGATTATCGCTTCTGTAGTCAATCCGATAAACAACATCTGATCTGCACCTTCGTAGTGAAGGATTTTAAACAACGCACCAATGATTACGACTGCCGCTCCGATACCATATACCTTCGGCATAATGGTTTTATAGAGAAGTTCAACGAAGCCGCCTTTTTTCTTGCTCATTTTAGTAATGGTTTAGGTTTGCCTTTTGATTTTTAGTTAGGTAAAAAAAATGTTCAGATGATTAAAATTCTGTGCCGGAAGAACGTCCGAGATGGGTCATTGCGCATCTGAAGCCAATGTATGCCCGCGTTGAGTCTTTAAATTCATAGGTCCGTGTACCAGTTTCGAGGTAGTAGGCAACATCCTTCCATGATCCTCCGCGCACAACTTTCTTCGGCGGAACTCTTGGATTATACTTGCTGCTTTCAGGATTCGTTCTAGGATCAATGTATTGAGGGTTCAAATCCCAAACGGTAGGGACAGACGCCGGATTGAAATCATCGAGGCACCATTCTGAAACGTTACCCGACATATCGTACAAACCATAATCATTAGGGAAGTAAGCCTGAACAGGTGATGAGTATGCAAATCCGTCATCGTAAAAGTTACCACGGCCGGGCTTGAAGTTTGCGAGCATACAACCCTTCGAGTTACGGATATAAGGATTTCCCCAAGGGTACTTTGCCATATCGCGTCCACCGCGTGCTGCATATTCCCACTCTGCTTCTGAAGGCAGACGGAACGCCGGCATCGGGAAGTCACCTACACTTTTTCTGTAATCGTTCAGGTAGGCAGTTCTCCACTGTCCGAAGAATACCGCTGCATCCCAGTTAACGCCAACCACTGGATAGGCATCGTAGCCTGGGTGCCAGTAATAGTAGTCCTGGATAGGATCTCCCATGTGATGGGCGAAGTCGCGCACCCAGGCAGCTGTATCAGGATAATACTTTTGACGGAAAGTCTCTGCATCAACAGTTTCGAAGCCTTCAATGCTTCCATTGTCAACCAAGAAGAAATTAGTGAACTGACGATATTCGTTGTTCGTAATTTCTGTGTCATCCATAAAGAATGAACCGATCGTTACCTGCTTGTTAAAGTTTATTTGCGTAGAGGCTGGATCTTCGTCCGCCTGGCCCATATGGAACGTTCCTGCAGGGATCGGTACCATTCCGTAGGGAATGGTCATGACCCAACCTTCACGTCCGGATACACCGACCAGCTCTCCCTGGTCGCCACCCTTCTTGCCACCGAGGCCAAGCAATCCACAGGCACTAACAATAACACCTGCGAGGACCAAAACTACCTTTGAAACGACCGATTTATTCATACTTAGTTCTCAGTTTTCTGTTCTTAAAAATTGAGGTTTTAAAATCACTTTTAATTAACCTTTGTTTTCAGGAAACGGCTTGTAAATTCGTCAAAATCTCAGTTAACCTAATCCTATTGTCGGCTAGTGTCTATAGCGCGGGGTCCGAACGACTTTTTTGCCGCTACCCGGATTCACGGGAAGATCATAGCTCAACATAAACTCAAAGGAAAAGGCTTCTTTCGCCGCCCTGTCTTTTACAATCACATCTATGGCAGTGCCCAGTTTCAATGATTTATCTTTTAACAATGAATAACCGAGGAGCAAACTGGCTGCCTCAGATTGTCTAAACGCAATTCCTCCGTACATCGTATCTTTTATGTGTGCTATTCCTGCAAGATCTACCTGAGTCTTATTAAGATCGGTCCTGACGGCAGCGCTGAACTGCACTTTAAGGTCAAAGCTAACTTCGTAAAAATATCCACCAGTAACGTTGATGTGATTTTCCAGTGCGCCACGTGCGCTGTCAAGTCCGAAGTCAAATTTCGAGCGCAATAAGTGATTGAATCCAACACCAGCGTAGTACTTTTCAGCCCTATAAAAGACGCCGACACCGAGATCAGGTTTAACTTGTGAATCTTTTCCGTTCTTCAACAACGGATCATCAGGTTGGATCGCACGATACTTGTCCCAGTCAATGGTCTGAGAATACATTCCGAGCTTTACGCCAAAACTTAATTTCGTTTCCTTAATGCCCAGGTGATAAGCATACATCACTTGTGCTTCCAGGTTATTTTGTGGTCCGAGCTTATCGTTCATGATATATGCTCCGAATCCACTTCTTAATTTATATATCGGTGTATTGAATGTGACGATTTGAGTTGTAGGTGCACCGCCATCGCCGAAGCTTGACTGATAACCCAACCACTGGCTACGGTGTACTGCAGTTAATTTTGTAACACCATCTACACCGGCGTATGCAGGAGTCATGTACAGGTTGTTAAACATGTACTGCGTGAAGAGTGGATCTTGCTGAGCGAAAGCGCATGCACTGAACATAAGTAGCACAAGCGTATAAAAAATCCTTCCTTGCATTAAGATTAAAAAGTAGACTATAAAGTAAACCCTTTTTTACGACACTTTCAACAAATGTAATTAAAGTGTAATAAAATAGACGAAGTTCTAAAATTCAAAGGATGAACTAGTTATTTGATGCCGTTTGCCTTCTTTATATACAGCTCAAGGGCTCCCGTCATGGACGGTGCGTTAGGTAAAGGCGCCTCAATATCGAGGATTAATCCGGCAGCTTGTGCGGCTTTGGCAGTGGTGGGTCCGAACACAGCAATTCGCGTATTGATCTGCTTGAAATCCGGGAAATTTACGAACAACGAATTGATGCCCGATGGGCTAAAGAAAGCTACGATATCGTAGAAGACTTCTTTGAGGTCAGAGAGGTCTGATGCGACTGTGTTGTAAATGATCGCCTCAGTGTAATGGTAGCCCCCCTCCTTCATAAATTCAGGAATGTCGTTCTTACGAATATCTGAACAGGGGAACAGGTACTTTTCAGTCTTATGCTTCTTCATGATCTCCAGTAAATCCTGGGCCGTTTTCATGCCCGTGAAGATCTTGCGCTTGCGAATGACAATGTATTTCTGGAGATAGTTGGAAGTTTGTTCAGAGATACAGAAGTATTTCATCTCTGGCGGCATCTCCAGCTTAAGCTCCATGCAGATATGGAAAAAATGATCTACCGCATTGCGACTCGTAAAGATGATCGCTGTATGTTGTAGGATATCGATCTTTTGCTTTCGGAATTCCTTAACCGGTACCGGCTCCACCTGGATGAAGTTCCTGAAATCGATCTTCAGATTAAACTTTTCGGCCAACTTAATATACGGCGAATTCGCATCAGAAGGAGCTTCTTGGGTAACCAGGATACTCTTTACTTTGCGCATCCTGTCAGTAGCAATTTCACTCATCACGTAAAGAAGTTCAGCTAATAATAAAGTACCTTGATTGTAATCAGAAAGGGTATTAATTCCGTGGCACAAATGTACGAAAATAAATGGAACATGGAATGTTGGAGGTGTCGCTGCAGTTTTAAAATGATGAGAACCATCCAGCCGGCAAACACCCAGGTAACAATGCCGAGCAGGAAATCATAGAAACCCGGTCGCGACCCATGGCTGATAAAATACAGGAATAACACAACGGTAAGAACACCGAATACACCTACCAGAAGTCGAACCCAATTGAAGAAGTGAACACCGCCTATTTCCTTCATCCCAAACACATACGACAGTCCGTACACCATCACTATCTTTAAAAAGAATACTACGAGCACAATAAAACTTAACTCGGCCCATTGCAGCACTACATCCCAAAATGTTGTAGCCTGAAAAAAAAGTGCAGTGGGATATTCCGTGGGAAGAAAATGATAGATGATGATCAGGTAATAACCCATCATCAAACTACTATAGGCATAAAATAATATGTTGATGCTGCTGGTGATCCGCGAGTACGATTGTCCGTCTTCCCCTTCACGCATGGAAAATATTTTAGTAACAGAAAAATAATCCGAGGCCAGTTTCGGATTCAGCTGTGTGATAACGATGAGCATGATCAGAAGCACCATGATGCCGATAATTGCAAAGTCCCTGAAAGCTGAGTAGTGAGGGGAAAGCATCTCACTAAATTCCGATCGGATACGTTTTGATACGACCGCGGTTTGCAAACCATCCGGGTGAATTTCGCGTTGGTGTACACTCACTTGCAGAACCGGAGCGTTATACGCTTTGCTAAGGCTGTCGATGCTAAGGCGCGCTGCACCCGTGCCACTCGCATTTAGCTTGCCATTTACAAACACGCTATGCGCGGATGAGCTGTTAACGTAAAGCTCTGTTTCGGGAAATGCCGCCGCCTCCAGGGAAAAATAAACCGTACTAATACCCTCGCTTTCTTTTTTGAAATCTACGTACTGGTTGCCGTCATAGACCTTCCACTCATTGTGAAGATCTTTGATGATCGAAACATGTTGTGCTGCGCTCTCCGAATGGTACGCCAGAGAGAAGCATGTCAGCAAAAAAAGTATAGCACCTTTCATATCAATAGCGCAAAAGTATCAGAATCTGGTCTCATATCCGAAATGGGCTTAAGTTTGTTGTTGCGAATGGCGGGCATCTATATCCATATTCCTTTTTGTAAGCAGGCATGCCACTACTGCGACTTCCACTTTTCGACAAATCTGTCGGGGCAAAGTGAAATGGTTGACATGTTCCGTACGGAGATCGAACTGCAGCGCAGCTTCCTGTCCGGGGAAGGAATCGACACGATCTACTTTGGCGGTGGAACACCTTCCCTCCTGTCACCAACGCAACTGAGGAGTCTGCTGGAGACGTTGTACAGGAATCATCCCATTAGCCTGAAACCGGAGATTACACTCGAGGCGAACCCGGATGATCTATCAATGGAAAGCCTGATCGAATTTCGTAACGCTGGAATCAACCGCCTTAGCATCGGTGTGCAATCTTTCCAAAACGAAACACTTACAAAGCTGAACCGAGCCCACAACGCGGCGCTGGCCAGGGAAAGTATCAGGAACGCTTATCGTGCAGGGTTTGACAACATTAGTATTGATCTTATTTACGCTATCCCGTGGCAGAACGATGAAAACTGGAAAGAGAATGTCCGGGAAACATTGCAGTTCGCACCTCAGCACATTTCAGCTTACTCGTTAACGGTTGAAGAGAAAACTGTCTTTGGCCGATGGGCCAAGCAAGGCAAATTCCGAAGTGTCGATGATGACCACGCAGCCACCCAGCTACAATTGCTGGTGGAGATGCTGGCGCTTGGGGGATATGAACAGTACGAAGTTTCAAATTTTTGCAGGCCGGGATTCATTTCAATACACAACAGCAATTATTGGAATGATCGGAAATACCTGGGTATCGGACCAAGTGCTCATTCCTACAACGGCGTGAGCAGGCAACACAATGCTAGCAACAATCAATTCTACATCAAGAGCATTCGTGACAAGGTGATCCCCGCAACAGTGGAGGTTTTGTCGAGGGAAGATAAGATCAATGAGTATCTGTTGACGTCGCTGCGCACATCCTGGGGTGTTGACCTCTCCAGGCTTCGAAATGAGCACGGACTGGACCTTGAAGTAGATCAGGAAAAGTATCTGAGCGACCTTAGAGCAAATGGCCTGGCGACCATTCAAGAGAAACGGTTCATCCTTACGATGAAGGGAAAGCTACTTGCCGACAGGATCGCGTCCGATCTGTTTGTTTTGCCGGAGTAGCGCTATCCTTTTCTCGTCAAAGTTTTGTATTTTGTAACCTGCTATCATGATGAGAACAGACGAGGAAAAAAAAGTGATAATGCTTCTGAAAGCAGTGATATTCCACTATCACGGGCTGGATGAAGAGGAAAAGAAGGATCTAGTTAAAACGGCTGAGGACCTTGACGCACAGGAGGAATACAAATGGGCTCTCGACTTCGTGGCACAGGATCATGTAACGTCTTTTGATCGCGCCCGGAATTATCTGAACGATATTATCGGTGATTATTCCAAGGAGAAGCGAATAGAGCTGATCAACATGGTATGGCTAGCCAATAACATTAAAGGTTATGTCACGGAGATGGAGGCTACGGCGATGCTGAAACTGGCCAAGGACTGGAACGTTCAGCGCGAGTTGATCGAGCTGGTATTGAAGTGACTGCAAGCTTCCGGTTAGTTATAAGTTAGGAGTTGGCACGCTGTCGCTAAGTTACAGGTGAATTCCAATCGAGCAGAACTCATAACTTATAACTCCTAACTCATAACTCAAATGTTACCCGTTCATTGAAGCCAGAAACTCGTTGTTGTTTCGTGTTCCTTTCATTTTAGCCTGAAGGAATTCCATCGCCTCAACAGAGTTCATGTCTGCCATGTACTTGCGCAGTATCCAGACGCGTTGCAGGTCATCTGCCTTCAACAACAGATCTTCCCTTCGCGTACCTGAAGCAGGAACATCGATCGCAGGATAAACTCTTCTGTTAGACAACTTTCGGTCTAATACAAGTTCCATGTTACCAGTACCTTTAAATTCTTCAAAGATTACTTCGTCCATCTTAGAGCCCGTATCGATCAGTGCCGTTGCAATGATCGTAAGAGATCCTCCGTTTTCAATCTTACGTGCGGCGCCGAAGAAACGCTTGGGCTTGTGCAATGCGTTTGCGTCGACACCACCAGAAAGTATCTTACCTGACGAAGGGATAACAGTATTGTATGCGCGTGCAAGACGTGTGAGTGAATCGAGGAGAATTACAACGTCATGGCCACACTCAACCATGCGTTTTGCTTTTTCCAATACGATCGCTGCAACCTTCACGTGGCGTTCAGCTTGCTCATCAAATGTTGATGCGACAACTTCCGCCTTTACACTTCGGGCCATGTCCGTCACTTCTTCTGGACGTTCATCGATCAGCAAAACGATAAGGTAAACTTCGGGATGATTTTCCGCGATCGCGTTGGCAATGTTTTTTAGCAATACCGTCTTACCGGTTTTGGGTTGTGCTACGATCATGCCGCGTTGCCCTTTCCCTATAGGAGCGAAAAGATCCAGTATGCGTGTTGAGAGGTTATCGGCAGCGGTACTAAGTCTCAGTTTTTCATTCGGAAACAACGGGGTCAGGTATTCGAATGCCACACGGTCGCGAATCTCTTCCGTTGTTTTTCCATTTACCGATTCAACTTTCAGCAAAGCGAAATATTTTTCGCCTTCTTTAGGAGGGCGGATAAATCCTTTTACTGTATCACCGGTCTTAAGTCCGAATAACTTGATCTGTGAAGGTGATACATAGATATCATCAGGGCTGGCGAGATAATTATAATCTGAAGATCTCAGAAATCCGTATCCGTCCTGCATGATTTCAAGCACGCCTTCGTTACTGATGGCGCCGTCGAATTCTCTTATCGCCACACGGTACGGGGGCGCTTTGTCTTCACGTGGTTCGTTTCTCGGAGGGCGTGGCAGCTGATCTTCGTTAACCATTGGTTCCGTCTCAGGTTCTGCTATGTTCATTGACGATGTATTGTCAAAGTTCATGTCAATAGAATCGTTGCTATCGTCTGAATGAAACTCAGAGTCATCCTTTGGTACCGGAGGTGTTGGCGCGACATTTTCGCGTCGGCGCGGACGCATTTTCCGTTCACCATCCTGTTGTGCTGCTGGAGCGGCTGGTGCTGGAAGTAGTGGGTTACTTTTCTTTTCTGTCACAGCTTCGCCGGCAATAGCTTGCTGATCAAGTATCTTATAGATAATATCTTGTTTCGAAAGTTTTTTGGCGTTCTTAACACCCATCTCCTCTGCAATTTCTTTCAATTCTGAAAGAAGCCTGACATTCAGGTCGTCAATAGTGTACATGCTGTGATTTAAGAATGAATTGAAATAAAAAATTTGTGATTGGACTAGGTCAGCTAAGCTGAATTTGGTCATGAAAACAACTTACAAGAGAACAAAAATTGGTTAGTAAGGCCTGGGTTAATATTCAGAGGCTTGGGATAAAGCCATATGACATTGCAAGTATAGGCACAATTTTACTATTATCAAATCTATAAAATATTTTATTCCCCGTAAAAAAAGGCCTCGCGCATGCAAAAAAACTAATTTTAGCGAGTTATAATCTAATCAATATGCTACAGCTGGGAATTATTCGCGATCAGTATCAGGAAGTGCTTGCGGGGCTGGCAAAAAAGAACTTTAAGAACGCCCCGGAAGCACTTTCTGAGATAATCGAAAAAGACAATCTACGCAAAGAAACGCAAAGGCAGCTCGACGACCTCAAAGCCCGGGCGAACACCGATGCCAAGAAAATTGGCGAGCTGATGAAGTCCGGAAAGGCCGACGAAGCTAGGGCGTTAAGAGCTTCCATTGGACAGGCGAAAGATATTACGAAAAACATGGAGAGTACCCTCTCATCGCTCGAGAAGGATCTTACTGCGCTGCTCTACAAGATTCCCAACGTACCGCATAGCAGCGTTCCTCCGGGCTTTGGGGCTGATGACAACATCACTTTATACGAGCATGGCGTCATCCCGCAATTGGATAAAGACGCATTGCCTCATTGGGACCTGATTAAAAAATATGACATCATAGATTTTGAACTGGGTAATAAAATTTCCGGCGCGGGATTTCCGTTTTATAAGGGCAAAGGAGCAAAACTGCAGCGCGCGCTTATCAATTTTTTTCTCGACGAAGCTGCTCAACAGCAATACGTCGAGGTCCAGCCACCTGTTGTAGTTAATGAAGCTTCAGGATATGGAACCGGAAACCTGCCCGACAAAGAGGGGCAGATGTATTTTATTCCCGAAGAAGGATTGTACCTGATTCCGACGGCAGAGGTTCCAATAACGAACATGTATCGCGACGTCATTGTTACGGAACAACAACTGCCTATCAGGCATGTGGGCTATACGCCGTGCTTCCGTCGCGAAGCCGGCAGCTGGGGCGCGCACGTTCGTGGTTTGAATAGACTTCATCAGTTTGACAAAGTTGAGATAGTTCAGATCCGCAAGGGAGAAGAATCCTATCGTGCATTGGACGAAATGTGTACGTATGTCCAGAGCCTTCTTGAAAAACTTGAACTGCCCTACCGCAAACTTTTATTGTGTGGCGGTGATATGAGCTTTAATTCAGCGATTACCTATGATATGGAGGTATTCTCAGCAGCGCAGCAACGATGGCTGGAGGTTAGCTCTGTGAGTAACTTTGAAACATTCCAGGCCACAAGACTAAAGCTTCGCTACAAAAACACAGAGGGAAAAACGCAATTGCTGCACACCTTAAACGGCAGTGCGCTCGCATTGCCACGCATCGTTGCCGCCCTCCTCGAAAATAATCAGACGAGTAATGGCATTAGGATACCTAAGGTTCTGGTGCCTTATACAAAGTTCGATTTACTGAATTAATCATTGTTCATGTTAACCGGCGAGCCAACTTCATAAGCGTTAATGATATGATGATTGATACATCGAAAACTGTTATTCATTCCCTTTCAGTTCACGGCGTCGGTAACCAAACCAACAGCGGTGTCTTGAAATTAACGGACACACCGTTGGCGTTGGACAATCCACTGCTAACGTCGCTGCTGCTGACCTATTTTTTTTCTGGCTTCCGAATACCTGAATATTATTCTTTTGTCGATGATGCTGCATCATATCCCGTATATCAGGCTGTGAAATCAATCTTCCATGACGATACATCATTGCATCAGAATTCTGTTGCGCTGGCTACGCGCCTGTACGAAATTACACAACATCCAAATATAAAATCGGGAGAACTTTATACAGCATATTTCACAGGCATCGGAATTGAAGGTAAGGTGTACAACGCCGTTGGTTTATTTAAGTCAGAAAGCAAAGAGCGCTTCTTGAAACTCAACGAATTTGTAAAAAGGTATGACATCGTTCCTGAGGAGGGAATAAATATCAACCGGTTGGATAAGGGATGTCTTATTCTTGAAGATTACCAAGGCGAAGATGCTCTAACCGACGAGGAGCGGATTAATATTTCAGAAGGCAGCGGTTACAAGGCATTGATTCTTGACAACGTAAGCCGTTCGGATGCCCAGTTTTGGAAGGTTGATTTCCTCGGGTTACAGCCCAAGTCAGATGCCTTTCACAAAACGCACGATTTTATGAATCTGACGCGCCAGTATGTAGGGGATCAGTTGGATGAGGAATTTAGTGTTTCCAAGGCTGACAAGATTGATCTGCTTAACCGTTCGATGGATTTCTTCAAGTCCCGCGACCAGTTTAATCAGAATGAATTTGAAAAGCAGGTATTGGGAGATGAGTCGGTAATTGAGTCTTTCCGAAATTTCGAAAGGTCCTTGACGCCTGAGGGAGATCGCTCCGGCAATTTTGAAATATCAGCGCAGGCGGTAAAGCGGCAGGCAAGGGTTTTCAAGAGCGTGCTGAAGCTTGATAAAAATTTTCACATCTACATTCATGGCAACCGCGAACTGATCGAAAAGGGTTACGATGCCAATACCAAAAGGCATTTCTATAAAATCTATTTCGAAGAAGAGAGTTGAGAAGTGAGTAACCGCAGGTCATTGCGAGGAATCTCACGAGGCATCCGCCTCGTGGATGACGAAGCAACCCCCGACTACGAAGTGTGGGAAAGTCGCCCCCTATCGCTCCACCGTTCCATGCTCAGCTCGCTCAACACGCGTAGCAAAATATTTTGTATCGCCGCGCCACGGAAATGCAACGTACCTTTTCACAAAATACAAATTCACCCGCTCGCCGCTCAAGGAAACCTTTTCAAGTTCCTTGATGAGGGCCTTGTCACTCTTGTCAACTGAAAAGTCAAACGACTCGGCTATCGGGCTTGCTCCGCGCAATGCACCAAATGTTTCAAGGTTGATCTTCCCCTCATATGTTTTGAACGCCATTCCCTTCTGACTAATTCGAAGAATTTTCCCGGCCATGACGCCGTCCTCGAAAGTTGCCCAGTACAGGAAACTGAATACTATGAGACCTATTGCTACCAACGAAATAGCAGTGATCTTAAAAACTTTCACTGACGTGCGCTTTACCTGATTGCCAAAACTTTGATTTTCCATATGATTTTGTGATGCGTTATAAAGTTACGCATTTTTTTAAGGTGAGGTTGGGTAACGCGCTGTTAGCGCAGGAAAGTTCGGCCCTGCGCAGGCCCGTAAGGGCTGAAATTCTTGTGGCCCAGGCTAACCGGCAGCGCAGGCCTGGGTGAGGATGTGCAGTGCGATAAATAGGGCTGTAAGCCTGATATCAGCGCACGTTAAAAGAATGTTAAAGCCAAAAACAAAAAAAGGCTACCTCTATTCGAGGTAGCCTTTTTCATTTATTGTTTAGGTAGGTTAGGCGGTCGCTGCGGAAGTCTCCTCGAATTTCTGAGAGATTTTTAAAACAACAGTCTTCTTTGCCTTGTATCCACAATATCCACACTGGAAATGCTTCAACAATTGGCCTTCTTCACCGACTGAAGGTGTCTTCAATATCTCTTCGCGAACAACTTTAAAGGTTTGATAGTTACACTCAGGGCATTGTAATGCATGAAGGTGTCCAGAATAGCGTTCGATCTTTACGTATCCGGTTTCTTCATCTTTCCATACATCGTAGTCAACAGAGAATACGTTTTCTTCCGCCTGCATACCTTCATCGAGATACGCATCTTCTTCCTGTTCACCCAACAGCTTCATTCCTTTGCCTGTCTTCGGTGACACCCTCGGCTTATATCTTAACGCCTTAAGTCTCTTTTCAATGAAAAACGGATAGTAAAATTTGAGCATATTCTGCACAATGAGGGCTACGATCATACCCATCGCGAATGTTGTGAAACCCAGAACAAAGATCCACAACGTATTAAGCTTTTGAATGTTTGAGTTGGCGTAGAAGCAGCATCCGATGATAAAAATAATGGAGGCAATCCAAAGAGTTTTGATCTCGCTCTTGTTAATGTAATCATACTTTAGTTTGGCATCGTTCATCGTTGCCAGGCGGATAACGTGGTAAAGGGCAATCAGGATGGAAATTGCCCACGCCACATATGCAACGTTTTTCGCCATTGCATTCCAGGAATCATAATTTTCGGTAACAAGTTCGTCCATGGTTTTGGATTGGTTATAGGTATTCTTAATAGCAAATATATAGGCCTGCGTTTATTTTCCCTAGCAGGTTGCGGGGCTCATCCCGCCAAATGGCCACAAGTTATTACAGAATTTGATCACTTGTCAGACTCTTTTACAACCAACCCTGAACAGGCAGGTTAGTTTTCTTCCAAAAATTCCTTAATTCTTGTAACGGCTTCCCCTGCACTTTCAAACATACCCATGTGCGCGACGTTCTGCAGTATATGAATTTGGGCTTTTTGGCTTGAATTGGCCTGTTCCTTCAGCGATTCGACCGGAATTCCCTGGTCTTTTTCGCCTCCCAGAAGCAGTGTAGGTTTTTCAAAACTTATTAATGTTTTGAGCTGCTCGCGACGGTCTCTCATGGCCTTTGTGTAGCCAATTACCGTCTCTGCACTCGTCGTTGCTGCGATTTGTCGAACTCTTTCAATGCCCTCATGCTGAGGGTCGGCAAACAACGGCTCGATGAAACTGGAGGTAAAAGCAATGGCGCCGTTCTTCTTAACGAAGTCAATAACCTTGTTCCTGGAGGCTTTGCGTTCATTTGTGTCAGCATAGGCTGTGGAATGAAAAAGTATCAGTTTTGAAAACAGATCAGGTCTCTTCTCCAATACATACAGCGCCACATATCCTCCGAGAGAGTGCCCAACGAGAACGCTATCCGACAACTTATGGGCTAACACAAACGCAATTACTTCATCGGCTACATCATCAAGCGAAAAGTTTTCAGGGAGTGCCTGACTTTTTCCGAAGCCAGGAAGATCTATGCTTATAACGGTATATTTTTCAATGAACTTTTCTCCAAAGTCATCCCAGATTGCCTGATGCATTGGGAAGCCATGGATAAAAATCAGGGCCTTGCCTTTTCCGCGCTGCCGTGAGAAAAGTATACTCATCTTATTTTTGAAACGATGTCTAGCATCCCTACGGCTACACGCTCGATGCCATCGACATCATACCCGCACTCATGGTGAAGCTCATGCTGTTCACCGTGTTCTACAATACGGTCCGGGATGCCAAGGCGCCTTACCTCAGCCTGATAGTTGTGGTCAGACATAAATTCCAGAATGGCGCTTCCAAAGCCTCCCTGAATACAGCCATCCTCCACCGTAATGACCTTCTTAAACTCTGAAAAAATCTCGTGCAGCATTTCTTCATCCAATGGCTTTGCAAAACGCATGTCATAATGCGCAACCGCGATCTTCCGCCGCGCCAATCGATCACATACGGTAGTCGCGTAATTACCAATATGGCCGAGCGTCAATATTGCTAACTCATCGCCCTCACGGAGCTTTCGTCCGGTGCCAATCGTTATCTCTTCCATTGGGGTGCGCCAATTTGGTAATACCCCCTGGCCGCGCGGATAGCGGATAGAAAAAGCCATTTCCTTTCGCGGCAGTTGAGCCGTGTACATCAGGTTGCGCAACTCAGACTCATTCATCGGCGCACTAACGATCATATTTGGCAAGCAACGGAAATAGGCTATGTCATATGCGCCGTGATGTGTTGGCCCGTCGGCTCCCGCAACCCCTGCCCTATCTAAACAAAAGTTCACAGGCAGGTTCTGGATGCAGACGTCATGGATCACCTGATCATAAGCGCGCTGCATAAAGGTGCTGTAGATATTGCAAAAGGGAATAAGTCCTTGCGTTGCAAGTCCAGCTGAGAAAGTTACAGCATGCTGTTCGGCGATACCCACGTCAATGGCGCGATCTGGCATCTCCTTCATCATAATATTCATTGACGAGCCTGAAGGCATCGCCGGCGTGATGCCAATAATCTTGTCGTTTTCCTTCGCTAACTCTACCAAAGTGTTTCCAAATACGTCTTGATATTTTGGCGCCTGCGGAACATCGTACGTTTTCTTATGGATTTCACCGGTAATCTTATCGAATGTTCCCGGAGCGTGCCAGGTTGTTGCATTTCCCTTTTCGGATGGGCCGTAGCCTTTTCCTTTAACGGTTATACAGTGCAGTATTTTCGGACCTTTTATGTGCTTGAGATCATTCAGCACGGTAACCATATGATTGACATCGTGTCCATCCACCGGCCCAAAGTACCTTAGATTAAGGGATTCAAATAGATTGCTCTGACTCAACAACGCAGCCTTGATCCCGGTCTCTACTTTGGAAACTATTTCTTGTGCGCTCTTACCAAACACTGACAGCTTACCCAAAACATTCCACGCTTCGTCTTTCAGCTTGTTGTAGGCGCGACTGGTGGTAATGTCCGTGAGGTAATCTTTTAAGGCACCCACATTCGGATCAATAGCCATGCAGTTGTCATTGAGGATGATCAGCAAGTTAGTGTCCGAAACACCTGCGTGGTTTAATCCTTCGAACGCCATTCCGCCCGTTAATGCCCCGTCGCCTATAACAGCTATATGCTGCTTATCTTCGATCTTCAGATAACGCGACGCTGCTGCCATCCCCAGGGCCGCAGATATTGATGTGGAGGAGTGTCCAACGCCGAAAGTATCATATTCGCTTTCGCTCCTCTTTGGAAAGCCAGAAAGCCCGTGGTATAGCCGGTTCGTGTAAAACTCATCGCGGCGGCCCGTTAAAATTTTGTGTCCATAGGCCTGGTGCCCGACATCCCAGACCAGCTGGTCATATGGTGTGTTGAAGACATAGTGAAGTGCCACCGTTAACTCCACGACCCCAAGGCTAGCACCAAAATGCCCCCCATATACAGAGACATTGTCGATAATAAAATGTCTGAGTTCATCACAAAGCTGGACCAATTGGGCCTGGGTCAGCTTCTTTACGTCTGCGGGGCCTTCAATCTGGGCTAAAAGTTTTCCGGGTGTTATCAGCATTTCGGTATTCAAGAAGGACCTTTAAGATACTCTATTCAGCGTCATTCTCAATAACAAATAAACTCAAAGTTAGTTATTTCCCGGGTGTCGGCATTTATTGGTGGATTATAAATAAATTTGCTCCCGATGACCACTACGCAAGATAGTTTCGAGGTAAAATTGCCCCTTTTTGAGGGTCCTTTCGACCTTTTATTGTTTTTTATCGAACGCGACGAGCTCGATATCTACGACATTCCCATCGCCCGGATTTCGAAGGAATTTTTAGAATACCTGCACCAACTGGACGAGCTGAACATCGAGGTAGCAAGTGAGTTCATCCTTGTGGCGGCGACGCTGATGCGGATCAAGTCCAAAATGCTTTTACCACGTCCTCAACTTGACGAACAGGGCAACGAAATTGACCCCCGCGATGAACTGGTGAAGCATTTGATGGAATATAAGAAGTATAAGTCCGTCATCGAAACTTTCCACAAGATGGAAGAGGTGGAGCTACAGAAGGAAAAACGTGGCAACCTGCTAAAAGAATTAAAAGCGCTTGCGGAAAGTACGAACGTAGAGTCAGAACTTCAGGATGTGACGATCTTCAAATTGATGACAGTGTTTGAAAAGATCCTGAAGCGTCATGAAGCGGAGAAGCACAAGCCTGTTCACCAAGTCATTCAATACCCATACACCGTAGAGCAGCAAAAAAAATATATTACCGACACATTGAGCACGCGACAAAGGATATCTTTTGCAGAGGTGCTTGAATCCTATCCTACCCGGATTGGCGTGATCTTTAATTTTCTCGCGATACTTGATATGCTATCGTTGCAACTGATTTCCATCCAAATTGGTGAGGGTTTTGGTAATTTTTGGATAGCGGGAATTAGTCAGGAGTCATGAGTCAGACTAGTCAAGAGTCATGAGTCAGGAGTCGGTGATTGTTCTCCCACCGCGCACCGTCATCCTGATAAGCCGCAGAAATGTGATTGGTGTTGTTGAGCTCCGCAGTCTGGCGCGAGCATTAGGTACGCATGCGTTGAAGGACCCCACGGCTCGAGCGCTGCCCCTCAAAAATCAACTCGCCAGCTCAATATTGGAAGAAATCCTATCGTCTTTTTAAGCCGTACTTCTTCATTGTCATTATCGAAATAAAAGTATGCGGCATTGCGATGGTTGGTTATGTTCTGGATATCTAACCGCCATTCAAGAGAATAGCGTGGACAATTCTTCCGATACACGGCCTGAAAATCTGTTCTGAAGTAAGCGGGCAACCTTTCTTCGAATGCGTTGCTCCGCTCGTATACCACCTTTTGTTTTTCTATTGAGCTTTTCTCGTCAATGGGCACGTATCTGCGACCGCCTGCAGAGGTCACCTTTATGTTTAAACCCAATCTATCCCTACCGCGATTAAGCAAAATTTCCCTTCCCCCCAGCAGATGGATATTATAGTTTCCGTTGTACGACGTATTTCTTTCCGGCTCAGGTGCAATTGTAAATTTTGATTCATAAAGTGATACGTTCGTCATGTAATAGAAATTATTAGTGAACTTTTTTTCGACCGAGATTTCAATACCATAATTTCTGCCAGTACCCTTGTTGACTAAGGTATCGGTGATAAAACCCGTGTCTTCATTTATTGAAGAATAGAGGGCGGAGGGATCAAAACCGACCGGAGCATTATAGAGCTTTTGATAATAGGTTTCAACCTTCACCATGACATCCGACAAAATCGACTGTTCATACGCCAGGACAACATGATGAGCCCGCGTGAATCGGAGATCTTTGTTGATTTGAACTTCGCTGCCGCCAATTTGGTGATCTCTTGCAAGATAATATTGAAGGTTCTCAATCCTGCTGTGCTTACCATATGATATAGTCCACGCACTGTTATCAGAAGGTTGCCAGCGGACCGCCATTCGCGGTTCAAATGTCTGATCGTTAGTAAGGGCAAAACGCATGTAATGGGCACCGTATGACAAGGATATTCTCGGCGCGATGTGGTGCCTGGCTTGCAAGAAGCCCTGCGTGATGGACGTCTTTCCCTTCTCACTAAAATTTATTATTTCCTTATAGAATATATTTTCAGGGTCCCGGTTTCTAAGATAAAAGTCATACTCTAAGAAACTTTGAGTCGCTCCGGCTTCCAAAACAAAACTGGAATTGATCCTTTTCGTGAGAGACAATGATGTCCGCATGTATGACTTAGCATAACGCTCCTCCACTTTAATCAAGCTTGAATCTGAGCCGGAGATTTCATTATCTCGTCCGATCTCCGTTCCAGAGCCAGACAATGACGACTGTAAGGAAGTGCTCTCGTTTATTATCGTCTTATAATTGATGCCCACGACACCCATATCAGAAATATTCCTGTCATAAAGATTGATGATTGCTTTATCAGAGTTACTCTTCGCTCCAATTCCGAAGACAGATAATGTTCCAGAACGTATAGGACAATTGAGCTTCAAAGACAAGTCCTGGTAGTTTTTGTACTGACCGGCCTCATTTAGATTGTAGTCAAGCATGTCCAGAATGGATAATGTTGAATAGCGATAATTCATCAGAAATGATGACGGTTTGCCTCGTGCCAACGGGCCTTCAGCAGAAGCTTCTATTCCGAGCAAACCTACCTGGGCAGAATATTCACGCTTCTCGTCATTGCCGTTGCGCAGGTTGATATCGAAGACTCCCGAAAGCGCGTTTCCATATCGTGCGGGAAATGCACCGGTAAGGAAGTCAGATCTGTCCAGAATGTTTGCGCTTAAAGCGCTGACAACACCACCGGACGCGCCCTCTGTTGTAAAATGGTTCGGGTTTGGAACTTCGACGCCTTCGATTCGCCAAAGCAGACCACGAGGCGAATTTCCCCGCACTATCAAGGCATTGCTCTCATCGCCCGATCCGGCAACACCCGCGAATGCCGTGACCATTCGGGCAGGATCTCCCAGGCTACCTGCATAACGCTTGGTTTCCTCCACAGTGAATGATCTGCTGCTAGGTAGTGCCGCACCTACGCCAGAAGCCTCATTCCTATTAGCAGTTATGACCACTTCACTGATTGCAATGATTGTCTCTGAAAGCTTTACATCTAGTATCATCTCCTTTCCGGTTCCCAACAATAGGTTGTCAACGGTGTGTGAATCAAAGCCGACGCAGCTGAAGATTAAACTTATGCGCCCAACGGGCACGCTGGTGATCTTAAATTTGCCCTGAGCGTCTGAACTACTTCCCAAATCAAAATTGCTGCTTTTAATGGTGATGCTGACGCCGGGAAGTAGCTCACCTGTGATCTGATCTCGCACGCTTCCGCGAACCGTTTGAGTGAGAATAATTGGAGATCTTTTTAACACCACTCTATCCTTGATAACTTTATATCCGAGATCATATGGTCTCAAAAGTTTATCGAGTGCGTTGGCTAACGTCTCATCTTGTATCGAAAGACTAACGATATCGTCAACAGGCACAATATCATCGCTATAGGAAACATCTGTTTGATACGCCGCGGCTAAGACCGCTAAAGCTCTTTCTAATGAAATGGCACTCAGCGTAAGTGTAACTTTTTTCGGATTATTGGATTGAGCGTGGCTACTGAATGTCAGGCAAACGAATAATAAAAGTAAAGTCGTTTTCATAGATCCTTTTCAGCAACCTTGTCCTTCGATCACATAGCCTCTGCCTTGCTGAGAAATATTTAGGTCTAAGGAAACGCGTAGCGCTTCAACGATGTCTTCTATTTCGGGGCTTACAAATGAACCCGTGAACCTGCAGCGCAGAATACTTGAATTTTTTACGTCGATACGAATATGAAAGTAATCTTCAAGACTTTTCACCACATCCCCTACCGACGTTCTTTTGTAGATCAATCGCTTCTCCTTCCATGCCAGTATATTCGGATTCTGATCAGTGGTTAACACCGGCAGCAACTCATTCCTATCCAGGACGGCCGCATCGCCCCGTTTAAGAATGATACTGTTTGCATTCTTACCGAGACTTCCAAACTGTA
Organism: Chryseolinea sp.; assembly: GCA_037720155.1. Classification (GTDB taxonomy): domain Bacteria; phylum Bacteroidota; class Bacteroidia; order Cytophagales; family Cyclobacteriaceae; genus Chryseolinea. The sequence continues at coordinate 133,478 of JBBJMI010000007.1, forward strand.
CAGCGCCGGTGGTGACAAGCAACTCTGTGTTGTTCCCATCCGGATATGCCTGGAGGTTAAATGAGGTTCCGAGAACAGTTACGACGGCATGATTCGTTTTAATGGTGAAAGGATTGTCAGCGTTCTTCACTACCTCAAAGTATGCTTCTCCTTCCAGTTGAACCACTCTATCATCGTCATTGAACTTTTCTTCATAAAGGAGTTTGGTTTGCCTATTTAGCCAAACTTGTGAGCCGTCCGGCAGCGCAAGTTGAACCAGCGAATCGTGGCTTTCTTTCAGAATTGTTTTATCGGCAAAACCAATGCTATATATCAACCATGAACAAGCGGCGATAAAACCGATCGACGCTGCAATTCTAAGCCAATTCCTGTTGGTCTGTGACTGGTCCTCTTTTTCAGGAATGAAACGTAAATGCTCTTTGATTGAATTTTCAAATTTTGACAATTCACCCTTTGTATCAAATTCAATCTTCGCTTCGTCTGCGCTTAGATTCCATATCAGCTGGAATTCGTCGCTCATCTGCTTGTTAAGGGGTGATTCGTTTATCCAGTTATCTATAACCCTGCGTTCTTCAGGCTCAATGCTTCCGTCAAGAAGTTTCAGCATAAGACTTTCATATTTCGCGTTCATTTCATTAGTCACTTAGGTAACAGGGGTGAATTCGGAATAATTGTTCCTCGCCTTCATATTCTCTTACTTTATTTAAATGACAACCATTTTTGCCGTTGGCTCCCCCAAAAATCAAAATATCTCTAAATAAACATTGCACCGACCAACGCTGGCAGAATCTTCGCCAACGTTTCCCTAAGTAATTTCAACGCTTTCATCATTTCTTTTTCCACCGCCTTGGTGGAAATGTTCATATACAGTGCAACTTCCTTGTGTGACATGTCCTCATTCCTTACAAGAACAAAAACTGCGCGTGTTCTTACAGGAAGTATTTCTATGGCATGGTGCACCTGTTCTAAAAGCTCACGGTGCAGATGTGGCTGGTCACCCGACTCTCCAACTGGCTGGGTGGATACTTCATCAAGCCGGACGCTTCTGACACGTTTATCCTTCTCAATCTGATTCAATGCTGTATTGATAATGCTGCGTTTGAGGTATGCGGAAAGGGAATTCGTGATTTCGATGTTCATCCGATTCCTCCAAAATTTTATAAAAACGTCCTGAACAATATCTTTTGCCGCATCCCGATCTTTTAAAAGCCGAAAGGCCAGGGAACATAATGCTGAATGATAAAAATGAAAGAGTTCTTTGATAGCAGCTTGATCATCCTGCTTTATCGATTTTAAAAGTTCCTTCTCATTTGGATGACCCACAACTTAATTCGCTTTTTATCAAATAAAGAAAAAAGGATGAGTAATCATATCCTGGTTAATCTGAAATCACAGTAACAACCCGATATCGAGCAAGGGTAATATGAATAAATCTCGCCGACACGCGGTGCATACCAATGTTCTGTTGAGTACTGCAGGTATTCATAGGGTGGATTTCCGTAGGTACCCGCATAGTAATTGACTTTTATTTTAATTACATTTTCGTAGTTAATGCCATTGACAATGGATGATGCATTCGCCTGTTGAACAATGTACTCCCTTTTCTCTCCTGAGACTATGTTAGACCAGGAGTCGCCAATTGCAACCGTGGCATCGAAGAACATAGTTTCTTCTGGCGATTCGTCCCACCCTGTGTAGTCTCGCCCGAAGTAGCTGCTTCCTTCGCGCCTTGCTATTTTAAGAAGATTTGAATTCAGGTCTATAATCTTCTTATACCTCTTTCCATCTACCAGCGTGTCATCAGAGATTGTGAAAGTCAGGGTATCTATCGAAAATATGGTTTCGTCATCGTCGGTAAGAATCCATTCGCGCTTGTAATGGATTTGGGTATCTGATGCCAGTGGAATGTAGCCGCTCCACGCTGGCGACACGCCCGGCTCCTCGCACGAAATGAGAACGGGCATGGAACAAATAAGGATGAGAGTTACAGATAGTATCGTTTTGGGGATATTCATAACGTCTTGTTTAGATTAACACAGTAAATTTGGAGAGGCCCTCCCCCTCGAGCTGAAATTTTTTTAAAAAGTGTGCGCCTGGCCAACTATGCCGCGAGGGGCAGGCACGAATGCTCGACGTGGGCTGAAGTCTGAAGACTTCAATGTCGTGGGTCCAAGTGACCGCGCTGAAGGGCTGAACACTTGAACCAGCTACGTGTTTTTGAACTTTCGTCAGCGCACGAAATAGAACGCGGACCTAGTCATTGCAAGACAGCAAGTTCCCGTCGTTTGCGAGGAGGCTTGGCGAGGCAACGCCGCGACAATGCTGACGAAGCAACCCCATGGCTATGGAAAGCTGAAGTTCTGATACAATAACCTCAAAGCGTGAATGAACCTGCCAGCACTTCGTAGCCGGGGGGTTGCTTCGTCGTGGTTCGAAACTTCGTTTTAAAAATCCTTCCTCGCAATGACGGAACTTTCCGGTGCTTCCAGCTTCGTTTCGTAGGAACCTCCTTCGCAAGGACGGGAAATTTGCTTGCTCCCAACCAAACTTGCTTACACATACAGATCATCCCGATCCGCCTCCCCTACTTCGATAAAAAACTTCCCTACCTTCTCCGTAACAGCTTTAAAGAACTTCTCACCTTTTTCAGAAGATGCTTTCCTCGGATCGCCTACGCCAGTATCTTTTGTTACCTGCAACCACTTGCGTTCAGCCCAGGCCCAGCCTTCGCGTATGCCGGTGATGCGAAATTTCTTTGCGCGACCGTCACCAGCTTCGCTTAATGGTGATACAAGATCTGACCGCAGGTGCATGATAACACTGGTCTCCATCTCGCCGGCATGATCGTCTTTGTTCTCAAAATATTCCTTCTGATCAAGGGCCTGATACCAGTTACAAGAGCACAAAAACATTTGGGGGAATTGTAATCCGAGTTCTCTGATCATGGTTCTGAAGTCATTTCCGCCGTGACTGTTTAGGATGATGAGTTTGTAGATTCCCTGACGATTCAGCACGGTCACGACATCACGCAGCACAGCAAGTTGTGTACTGGGATTCATATTTATGTCCAGCGTCACGTCAAACTGACCTGTGTTCACGCCAAAGGGAATGACTGGCAATACCGTGATCTTCACGCCAGTATCCCATGCAATGCGGGCTGCTTCGGCTGCAACATTCTCTGCTTCAAGAATGTCTGTGCCATATGGAAGGTGATAATTGTGCGCTTCACACGCGCCCCAGGGAAGAACGGCTACTTCGTAAGATGTTTCCTTTACTGTTTTCCAAGTATTCTCTGCGAGGATGTATGGTCTTATCATTGGATGTCGGCTTAGTTACTTCAGGCTATGAAGTAACTAAAACGCAACGGGATTAACATCCTAAGCGGGAAGCGCGATTTGATATTTCTTTCCCTTTTTGACAGTAAGCCTCTTCTCCCGGAGCCAGGGATTGTGTCTTTTGATCAACTTATAATTTGTACCCTGCGATTTTGCAAAAGATACCAGATCTCTAATGGTGTCGTCGACCTCCACGTATTTAAGCGGCTCTTCAGTATAAAGGTGTTTTGGGTCAATACTAAATCCGTAGCGCAGCGGGTTCTCCGCTATTTCTTTTATCGCCAAAATTCTAAATACATACCGTGAGGTCTCTTCATTTAAAAATAGGTCATAATAGGTGTCAACTTTCTGGTCGTCAAAGGCGCGATCGAGGCCGCCCATACCACGGTTATACGACGCAGCAACCATAGTCCAGTTACCAAACTTTTTGTATGCCTGCCGAAGGTATTTACAGGCTGCAACGGTTGCCTTAAGCGGGTCGTAACGCTCATCGACCTCGTCATTGATCTCCAATCCCAGTTCCTTACCTGACGTCTTTAGGATCTGCCAGTAACCAACTGCGTCTCTGTGAGAAGTGACGTTCATTAAGTTGCTTTCTATCAACGGCAAATATTTGAAGTCCTCAGGGATGCCGTATTGTTCCAGGATCTTTTGCATTTGCGGCAGCCACCTATTGGCGCGTTTAATAAGAAAGATTGTGTTGCTGTGGAGATAGGTGTTGATCTGCAACTCCTTGTCGAGGCGTTCGTGTACATCGGGGATATTCAAAGGCACAGGTTCGCCAGCGAACTTCATGTTTAAAGGAACCTGAAATGAAACTGCCGGCAGTCGCTGCGAGGACTCCGCATAACTCATTTCAATTACGCCCTCATCCGAAATGATGTCCGCGGGCTTTGATGACCATTCCTTGTACGAAATGTATCCCATCAACAATACGATCGAACAGATCGCTAAAAAAAGCGACAAGTTCATTTTCTCCTGTAATACCGACACAGCTTAAAAAATTTATTACTAATGTGTTTCGCTTCGCGTTCCTTACGGACCCAATAGCGTTACCCGAGGGAACACTATTAGTTGTCTGAGAAGTTACCAGTAAAATTTGAGGTTATTCCGATCCTCAAACCGTAGTCAAGATATTTTCCATCCTGAAACGCAGCGGCAGCCTCAAGCCGGAAGATCCGTAAAATTCCGTCGATAGAATATCCGACTTCGGTGTAATTCCTGGAGGATGGCGTAGCTAGGTAGTTGACGAATAAATTTTCACGAATTCCCGCCAAACGGACGATGGGGATGTTGGTAAACATAAATTTCCTAAACTGGTAATGGAAATTCCCCGCAAAGTATTTGTCCGCCGTGCTGTGACGGTAATAGTCTAAAAGCCTGAAGCTGCCCACCGGATCGTTCGTTATAAAAGGTGTCTGATTGCCTAAGAAATGCTTGTAGTCCATGAAATACATTTGTTCCGTATTGAAGAACGCTCCAGCGCGTAGATAAAAATCAGCGTTGCCTCGGACGCCGACCTTTACACGGTGGCGGATCCCGAGCTCTATCTGATCGTACTCTACGTCGCTGTCAATGACACCGGAAAATGCTTTCCGATATTCTAGCTTGAACATTGGCGATGAATTGGGCACCTCATGGCGTGTCCCGTTCCTGATTGAATATTTAATCCATGGTCGTGCGGTCACCCCCAACGTCCCGACAAATGCCTGGTGTTCAGGAAATGATGTGTCCCCGAGCTCGTCATTTACAGGAGCATTCGGCGTATAGCCCTCTATCTTGTCGCGATTGATCCATTTATAATTGGAATTATTGAACAGCTCACGCCGGTTCATCCATGACCACGTCGTACCCACATTAAGATAGGGATTCAGGTTGCGGCTGTAGGAAATATCAACAAACTCGCGTTCATAAAGCTTCATTAAATTTTTCTCCAGCAAGAGCGTTGTGAAGTCGTTTACAAGGGGCAGTATGGGCTCATCTGGGTTGAATTGTTTTACATAGCGTCCTCCCTGCACTTCGAAACGGTATTTTTTATTCCGGACCGCAAAGTTCAGATTGCCGGAAGCAACTTCACGTGAGAATGCATAACGGAAAGCTGGCGTGATGGTGATCCTCGTCTTGTTCGTATCCTGTAAAATCGTTCCGAACGACACCTTATACACGAAGTTCAAGCCCTCTACCGTATTGAATCCCGGTACAGGAAAATGGATTTTGAAGTTCGAGTGCTTTGATATTTTATAGGTATCGCCGATCAGGACGTCCCAGGGCTGAAACCCCTTGTGCTTCGAAGCTTTGGCAGTATCCCCTTCGTCTTTCTTTCGCTGTATCACCGCCAGGCTATCCATTTTCTGATATCCTTTAATCTCGATTTTCGTAAGCGGGATCGGCCTGATCGTCGCCCAGTAGGCGGAATCCTTTTTATAGGCCCCACTGTCAACCGTAAATGTGTTGTCAGAAATTACTTCAGGCTGCACTTGTTGTTTTTGTTCCTGCTTCTCATAGTCTTTGATGATTGTGTTCAACTCCTTTCGGGTAATCTCCTTTCCAGCATTGAGGCGTTCCTGGAGCTCACGTGTTTCCTGCGTCTTCTTGTTTTTCTTTGTGGCGGGAGGAGCTGGCTTTTGCGCGATGGCCTTTGCCTTTTCTTTTTCGATCTTTTCATCGACTACCTCCATCTTGCCGGCATCCACAAAAAGCTCCGGATTTAATGTCATCTTATATCCGCTTACAGTAGCCAGATAGTTGTACTCAAACTCGAAACCGAATATTTTACCATCTGCCTTAAATCGGTGGTTTACAGGCATCCATGCTTTATCATCGATGGGAGCATATTGCGCCTTTATGTTTATGCCTACGCCCATCTTGGTGGTGTTGATGTCCATGCTGTGGATGCTCCACCAATCCTCTACGATGTTGATCATGCCTTCAACGACATTGTCACCCTTTGAACGAGGGATAATTTTTATACGGCTGACTTCATAGTTTCGATCTCTAAAAGTTCCGAGGTACTCAAATTTATAGTAGGAGAAAGCTTTCGGTGACAACGGAGAAATTGTTTCTGCAATCTCCGATTCATAAAAACTTCCGAAGATATATTGGTTGGGAGACGTATTGTTGTCCTTACCATCACTGCGAATGGAGATCACCTTTTCTTCGAATTTGTTAGGTCTGGTAAATTTTATGTCGCTAACGGATTCCGTCACGAAGACCGCACCTTTTTCGATGCCCTCTTTTTCAATCATCTTCTTAGCAAGCCATGGATAGTCCTTTAGCTGACCTGCACCTTTGATGTAGACACGGGCAGTAAACATATCGATTTGCTGTTGGTGGTATTTCGCTTTCGCGATTGCCTTGCGCATAATGGTGTAAGCGGGATCCTCCTGGTCGCTGGTAACAATCACTGTCTCAAGCAAGCGTGCCTGTTCTTTCAACACAACATCGAGGTTGATGAAGCTATCGGCGATCTCCACCTCATTGACCACAGTCTCGTACCCTAAAAACTGGAACACTATGGAATATTTTCCAGGTAACAGGGCTAATTCATACGAGCCGTCGTCGTTGGCCACGGTGCCGCTACCCGTCTGCTTCACAAAGATGGTCGTAAAAGCGAGGGACTCTCCCTTCTCATTTTTTATCGAACCTCGCAGGCCCCCTACAAACGCGGAAGCTTCCAGAAAACTGAAAAAAAAGATCAATGCTGAAATGCCTGCCCGCAATCCAATCGGAATCGTAATAAATCGCATGTAGCGTAGAAAATTTGGTTTAATCCAGATAAAACCCTTTCGCCCTGATCATCTCCTCCACTGCATCCGGAACAAGATAACGTACGGATTGTTTGTTTCGGATACAATTTCTGATAAAAGTTGCGGAGATATCGAGCAAAGGGGCATTAATCATGGTGACATTAGGATGCTGCCGAAGGGGTGAAAGTTGCGTGCCTGGCCGGGGATAAATGTATAGGCCATAGTGGTCGAGGATCTGCTGGTAGTTTTTCCACTTCGTGAAGTTCACCAGGTTGTCCTCGCCCATGATTATCCTGAACTCTTTTTCGGGATGCTTTTCCTTTAGATGGACCAGTGTATGGATTGTATAGCTAGGCTTTGGCATGTGAAATTCCACATCTGATGCTTCCAGTTTGTAATTGTCATGAATGGCAGCGCGAACCATATCAAAGCGGTCAAATTCGTGGAGCAGTCCTTTAGCGGGTTTCAATGGATTTTGCGGCGAGACAACGAACCACACTTTTTTCATGTCGGTGGTTTCGGCCATGATACTGGCGATGATGAGGTGCCCCATATGGATCGGGTTAAATGAGCCGAAGAGCAGACCGATTTTTTGAGGGGAAGTCATAGCTTCAGTTCAAAATGTACCGCATTCGCTAAGCTTTTGTCTTGAACGAATCATAAAGGTGCTGTGCTTCCTTCAATGAGTTCGGCAGATGTTCATTTATGAGCACAACATCAAATTTATCCTGAAAGGACATTTCGAAATTTGCCTTGAACATCCGGCGCGAAAGGCTTTCTTCCGACTCGGTCGCGCGTTCTTTCAGTCTCTCGCGAAGTATGTCTATGGAAGGTACCATCACAAATACCGAAAGCGCACGGTCTCCAAAATATTTTTTTAGATTAAGTCCCCCTTTTACATCAACATCGAAGATAACATTCTTTCCATTGTCCCAAATTCTGTCAATCTCGGACTTTAATGTTCCGTAAAAATTGCCTTCATAGACTTCTTGCCACTCGATGAAGGCATCATCATCTATTTTTTTTTTAAACTCCTCCGGTGATAAAAAGTAATAATCTTTGCCATGTGATTCCGTGCGGCCCCGTTTATCGCGGGTAGAGGCGGAAATTGAGAAACCCAAATCCGGGTTTTCGTTGAGCAGATGTTTAACGATGGTGGTTTTACCGGACCCTGACGGCGCAGAAAAAATTAATGCCTTTCCACCCATTAATTAGCAAGGTTATTAATGACTTTAGCTTTAATGCTATCCACTAATTCCTGCGGGGCCTGATCTGAACATTTTGTTTTTAAGAGCTGCCTGATCGCAACTTCAAGGTTATAATTTTTGAAGCATGGTAGACACTCTTCGAGATGGTGCTTCATGAAATGATCCTTTTGTTCCTGAGACGCTTCTCCGTCAACGATAAGCTGAAGCATTTGCATGCAGTCCTTTTGGTTTTCACAATCTTGCTTCATATGGCTTTGGTCAGGATTACTCATAGCTATGTAGTTTTATAACCCATTTGTTTGGCGTACTCACTTAACTTCTCTTTCAGAAGATTTCTTGCCCTGTGCAATCGGCTTCTCACGGTACCGATGGGGATGTCAAGAATCTTGGCCATCTCATCGTACTTAAAACCCTCCAGATCGCATAATATAATAACAGTCCTGAAATCCACATCCAGCGCGTTGAGGGCATTTGAGATCTCGTCACCGATCATATCTTTCAGCGCCTCCACGCGCAAATCGGGCGTAATCTGCCTGTCAACTTCCTCGGAGTTATAATAACTTTCTACTTCCTGATAATCTACCTTTGAAGGTTCCTTGCTCTTCTTCCGATAGTCATTGATGAAGCTGTTCTTCAAAATCCGAAACAGCCATGCTTTAGCATTAGTTCCCTGCTGAAAGGAATCAATAAAACGGTAGGCTTTCAGGTATGTATCCTGCACAAGATCTTTTGAGTCATCCTGATCCAGTGTAAGGCGATACCCGAAGTTATACATTGAGTTGATGTGAGGCATAAACTCATTGTCGAAGATGTTTTGCTTCTCTGTATCGGAATAATGATTTCTTGGTGCCTCTTCTTCTGGTTCCATTGGGGCGCAAAATAATTAAAAAAGTGTAAATATCGCCGGACCTGCCGGGCTCAAATTTTCAAACTTCAAATATTGCTGTCAATCTAAGTCGATACGGCGTCCTGGGGCATCCATCTCGTCATAAAATTCCTAAATTTAACAGCAGCGTACCAACGTTGAATCCTTACCAACCTATAACCTATGATTGAATACTTTAAGAGAAAGATAATTCGCTGGAGAACAAAAAGGACTTTTCAGGAATATCCCCATCGCATCGAAAAATTTCGGCTGGAAAAGGATGGTGACGTAGACTTTGCCGTGTGGCTTAACCCACTTGAACAGCAAAAATCGATCACGCAGAATGGGGTTGACTTCTACAGGAAATTTGTCCAGCCCGGTGACCTGGCAATTGACATCGGGACGCACATGGGCGACACAACGGTTCCCATGGCGCTCGCAGTTGGAAAAGAGGGGCTTATTCTTGGCTTTGATCCCAATCCGCACGTTTTCAAAATTTTTCAGGTAAATGCATCATTAAATAAAGCAAAGACGAACATCGTCGCGTTGCCATATGCAATCACGGCGGACGATGGTGACTTTCATTTTTACTCCAGGGAGGCAAGTTTTAATAATGGAGGGGTAGCAAAAGATCTGAAGGGCAATGAGGGCTACACGTTGAAACAAACAGTCACAGGTATAAATCTCGAAAAGTATTTAAATGAAAATTATCAAGACAAACGGAAGGAACTATCCTTTATTAAAGTTGACACAGAAGGATACGACAAAGATATTTTGAAGTCTATATCGGGGATCCTTACGTCACTAAAGCCGACAGTTCTGGCCGAATGCTTTCGAAAGCTTACAAAAGAAGAACGCAGTGAATTATATCACGTCCTGAGCGATTCGGGATACCAGCTTTATCGCTTCGATGACTTTACCACGGCAGCAAAGTTCACCCCCATCCAGGAATCTGACATGAACAACTGGAAGCACTTTGATATTCTTGCAGTGCATCGGGATCGAGCTGCGGAAATAAAGCTATGATTGCGTGTGATGGTTCAGAGGCAGGCGCGAAGTAGGATGCTATGCTGAACATTTGCACTATGTCAATTAAAACGTACTGCTTCAACTCAATGCTTAAAGCTTCTGTTTGCCTCAAGCAATTTCGAATACTTGTAAAATACTCCAATGGCGATGGATCCTGAGATCAGCAATCCTTCATAGCCATCCAGTATGCCGCCTTTAATAAAATATGCTTTCATGAACGAAAAGATTGTCTTATAGATAATCTTGAATACAGATGATTTCTTTTTATGAGCGTTATCCTGAGCATAAATTTCTGAATACTCCTGTATCTTCTTAATGAATTGTGACACATTTTCATAAGAAATGTGAAGCAGATCACCTTCAAGGTGGGCCGATTGAGCACTAGGCTGAAGCTTTACAATTTCGTGAACCTTACCGCCGTGCCACTCCCCTTGGCGTCGATCCCAAAATCTAATTTTTCTATCCGGATACCACCCGCAGGTTTTAATCCATTTGTCACGGTATCTATTGAGCCTGTTCATCGTGTAGCCATGAACATTGGCGCCGTTTTCCTTAACGTTCTGAATCGATTCTTTGAGTTCATCGCTCAGGTATTCATCTGCATCAAGAGAAAGTATATAATCGAATGTGGCGAGTTTCATTGCATGGTTTTTCTGCGCCGTAAATCCTTCGAATGGATTCTCGAAAAAGCACACGCCCATGCTTAAGCAAATCTCTTTTGTTTTATCTTTTGAAAAGGAATCGACGACGACAATTTCGTCTGCTATCGATTTAAGCGAATCGAGGCAACGACTGATGTGATTCTCTTCATTATACGTAATGATTACAGCGCTGATCCTCATCATGTGTAGGTAACAGCGTGTAAGATAGTTGAAAAGTAAATAGGCGTTGGCATGGGTCAATTCGGGAATTTTGGAGTATAAAACTAATTTCTTAGTTTTATACCTAATAATGTAGTTTTCGTCTCTCTTGTTAAGACAAATATGTTGCCTCAAGCATTATTAAGCATTCTCAGAAATTTTGCGCGTAACGCCTTTTATACGTTGATCAATCTTTCCGTGCTAGTCACAGGGATTGCAAGCTGCATACTAATTATTCTTTATGTGTCGTATCAATCTGAGTACGATGCTTTTCACAATAATGCTGCGCGGATTTTTAGGATAGCGACTGAAATTAAAATGGGGCGCAGTGCGGGTGAAATGCCACTTACATCGGCTGCCCTTGGGCCACACTTGAAACAGGATAATGATTTTGTCGAAGGATTTGTTCGGGTTCACCCTTTTAACCTGGAGTCTTGCCGTGTAGAAACTCCAAAGTACATCGGTAGCGAAAGCGGGATTTACGGTACTGAACCAAGTATTTTCAACTTATTCTCTTATTCCATGTTGATCGGCGATCCAACAACTGCGTTGAAAGCGCCGCACTCAGTTGTGCTTACCAGAGACTTTGCCTTGCAATTTTTTGATACAGTGGATTGTATTGGGAAAGAACTAATCATCGACTATCAAAAATACAATGTAACGGGTGTTTTGGCGAACCTCCCGGGTAATACGGATTTGAAATTTAAAGCACTTCTTTCACACGACTTTGGTGATGAGAAGGACTGGGACTACGCCGTTTATCACACGTACGTAATGCTGAAAGAAAAAAGCATTCAATCACAACTTGAAGATGCTTTGCGAAAAATTGAGGTGAGTTATTTGAAACCATTCTATAAGGAAATGGGAATGCCCATCACCATGAATTTGTCTTCAACACCGTTGCAAAAAGTTCACTTTCAGCAAGGACTGGTGATGGATTCGCCAAAATCAAATTACAACTACGTCTATTTTTTTCTCGTCTTTGGCTTTTTTATCCTTTGCATTGCGAGCTTTAATTATATCAACCTCTCCGCAGTACAGGCTTTCAAACGAACCAAGGAAGTTGGAATTAAAATAGTACAGGGTGCAAAACGCTTTCAACTTATAGTTCAATTCGTAAATGAATCCCTTGTGATGACGTTGATCAGTCTATTTATTTCATTATCAATAATCACCATCGTCCTTCCTCACTTTAATAACCTTGCACAGGTCAACATCTCTTTGGCGACATTGTTTTCATGGAAAGTCATGCTAATGGTGTTTGTTGTAGTGATCGTAATCGGTCTCGTGTCAGCCTTAATTCCGGCCCTTTACCTTACTTCCTTTACTGTCACAAAAATTCTTAATGGCAGATTGCCAGGTTTTAATAAGGGAATGCTTTTCAAGTCATTGCTTATAACACAGTTCGCAATGTCTGTGATCATGATTATTTGCGCGCTCGCGGTGTACCGCCAGGTGCAATTCATGAAAAATCAGAATCTGGGCCTTGCCATGGACAAAGCTGTCGTCATTCACCTACCTGACGACATGGACTACAAACAGAATGTTCAGTTGAAAAACAAGCTTCTCGATTACAGTTCCTTAAACAATGTATCGCTCGTCGGCGAAGGGTCTGTTCCCGGTAGTCAATTAGTGAATAAGGAACAAGTCTCCTGGCAACGCAATGGCCAGAGGGATAGTGAGTTCACCAATATAATTGCAATAGATGAAAATTACTTTGATCTGTTGAAAATCAAAGTTTTGGAGGGAAGAAACTTTGACCCTGGGCGCGTCGGAGATGCTAAAAGCTCATACATCGTGAATGAATCCTTCGTAAAGTATATGGGTTGGGAAAATGCAGTCGGCAGGAAAATAGATATGCATGGTGAAGGCAGCATTATTGGCATTGTCAGAGATTACCATTACAGGTCCTTACACAATCCAATCGAACCGTTAATGTTTGAATTTAACATAGGTGGGCCAAATAATGATCTTCTTCTTTCGATCAGTGACATCGATGACCTGGAAGTCATCAAAGAAGTATGGAAAAGACACGCAGATAAACGTCCAATATCCTTCTCCTTTCTTGACACAACGTTTAATCGACAATACCAGCAGGAAGAGGCAACGATGACTTTATTTTTCCTATTCAGCATTCTTGTTGTTCTGCTGACGTGTATAGGGCTCTTCGGACTTTCATCACTGATCACAAAGCAGCGAATAAGAGAAATTGGCATTCGCAAAATACTTGGTGGAAAGCCCATTCAAATTATATACATTTTGCTGAAAGACATCGTAATTCTTTTGTTCCTTGGCCTCATCGTTGCCACGCCTTTGGCAAGCTGGGGGCTTTCGATTTGGCTCCGAAGTTTCACGCAAAAGATGCCCGCAGACATCTCTACTTATATCATAGCCTGGGTTGTAGCGCTCCTTACTACAGTAGTCACAGCATTCTATCACACCTACAAAGCCGTCAATACAAATCCTGCAATTTCGCTCAAGTATAAATAGTTTCCCCTGCTACCGTTGACGCAGGAAATGGTGGTATGGGAAATATTCAGACTTCCATTGCCTTCGCCAGATAATGAGATGACGCGAACTTGATCGTGCGCTGAAGTCTGAAGACTGCGACGTTGTAGGTCCAAGTGACCGCGCTGAAGCGCTAAACACTTGAACCAGCACGCACTTGCGCAACGATTGACCAATTGTTCAAGCGAGCACATGATCATCGCTTCGCGACAACACCATATGACTTCACCATATTGATAAACTCGCCTCTGTATCCTTCCTTGTCGTTACCCTTTGCGCCCTGGGCTAACTGTACCACGCCATCGTAGGTGAAGTTTTTTACATATTCAGAGTCACGCAAAAGCATTCCAAAAGCAGCAACCGAAGCAGACCAGCGGAAATTATCAGAGGTCTTACTTAAGGCAATGCTGTTATCCTTCAGTGCGTGGACGAGTAGTTTGCTTACATCCGAATCTGGCTTTTTGTAGCGCAGCTTGATCGTCATCAGTTCGGAAGACGTTGCCGCGATAGGAGCGACTTTCACCTGCTGATACTTGAGTGGATCGATCTTGTCGGTTTCGTACTCGACGCCTGTGGGTACAATTTCGTACAAGGCGGTAACGGTGTGCCCTGATCCTAGTTCGCCTGCGTCCTTCTTATCATTGTTGAAATCTTCACTTTTTAACATGCGGTTTTCATAGCCAATCAGTCTGTAAGCTTTAACATGCGCGGGATTAAATTCAATTTGAAGCTTGACATCTTTTGCAATAGTAAAGAGTGTACCGCCAAATTCATTTACCAATACTTTGCGTGCCTCCGTAATGTTATCGATATAGGCGTAGTTGCCGTTGCCCTTGTCAGCAAGGATCTCCATTTTGGAATCTTTATAGTTACCTATCCCGTAACCTAGCACGGTAAGGAATACTCCTTCTTTGCGTTTCTCTTCGATTAATTCTTCCATCGATGCATTGCTGGATACGCCTATGTTGAAGTCACCGTCGGTGGCAAGTACAACGCGGTTATTACCCTCAGATTTAAAATGCTCTTTCGCTATAGCATAAGCGAGGTTGATTCCTGCTCCACCTGCTGTGGAGCCACCTGCCTGCAGTTTCTCCAGGGCATCTATTATTTTTTTCTTGTCGCCGCCAGAAGTTGGTTCGAGTACGAGTCCCGCTGCGCCGGCATATACTACGATCGCTACATGATCCTGCTCACGCAGTTGTTCAACGAGCATTTTAAACGATGTTATCAATAAGGGAAGTTTGTTTGGTTCTGCCATCGAACCTGACACGTCAATCAGAAATACCAAATTTGAAGGTGGGAGGTCACGCGTTGGAATTTGCTTACCCTGTAGTCCGATATGCACAAGTTTGTGCTTTGTATTCCATGGTGCTGTAGAAATTTCCGTAACGACATTGAATGGATGCTCGTCACGCGGTTGCGAATAGTCGTAATCAAAATAATTTACCATCTCTTCAATTCGAACAGCATCCTTTGGAGGACGTTGTCCATTATTTATAAAGCGCCTTACGTTGCTGTAAGCGGCGGCATCAACATCAATCGAAAATGTGGACAGTGGGTTTTTGATCGCATCGTGAAAAATGTTTTCGTTAATGCCGTCATATTCCTCCGTATTGAACTGTTCCTGATACTCTGACGCGATCGGGGCAGACATATACATCCTATCGGGAGCCACCTGTGACTTTAAACCGTCCTTCTCGCGTCTCTTTACGCCCACGCCGGCTGTCGACCCTTGAATTCCATAACCTGTTACGATCACCTCATCCAGTGAGGTCATGTCTATTGCCAGGGCGATGTCGATCACCGTTTTGTTTCCAACGGCCACCTCCTGCGATATAAAGCCGATGAACGAAAAAACAAGCTTAGCTCCCGACGCCGGAACTGTAATGCTGTACTTTCCGTCATGATTAGTGACTGCGCCGGTCTTCGTACCTTTTAGCATGACGTTGACGCCTGGTAGCGCAGAGCCATCCTCCGCTGCCGTGACGCGACCGGTGATGACTCTTACTTGTTGAGTGGTGAACGCAGTCGTCAATACGAGCAAGGTTGCAAGAATCCAATTTGACTTTTTCATAATGAATAAATTGATTTGAACCTGAGATGCTGGTCGCAGGACGATTCCATAAAACCTTTGGCTCTTTTTTTAGTATTTTTCAACAATGCTTCAGCAGAACCCCAAACTTTCAGCTGACAATGAATTACTTCGGCAATACCGGGAGACCGCTGATCTTGCAGTGCTGGGTGAGTTGTATAACCGTTACATGCCAGTGGTGTATGGTGTATGCATGAAATACCTGAAAGACAGAGAGGAAAGCCGCGATGCGGTCATGCAGATCTTTGAAAAGCTTGTGACCACGCTCCTTGAACATGAAGTCACATATTTCAAGAGCTGGCTTTACGTGACAGCGCGAAATCACAGCCTTATGGTCCTGAGAAGTCAGAAAGGGCGTCATTTTCAGGAAATTTCTCCTATGCTTATGGAAAGTGAGGCCCTCGTGCATCTTGAAGAGGGGCCGGAATTGGAATCAAATCTCAGTAAATTAGAGAATTGCATCGCCACGCTGGCAAAGGAACAGAAGCAATGTGTTACGTTGTTCTTCCTCGAGCAGAAGTGTTACAAAGAGATTGTGACCGTTACAGGATTTGACGAAAACAAGGTGAAAAGTTATATACAAAACGGAAAACGCAATTTAAAGATCTGTATGGAGGATCATGGGTGACATCAAAGACGATATTGCCCGGTACCACAATGGCCAACTGACGCCGGCGGAAATGCACGCGTTGGAAAGTCGCGCGCTAAACGACCATTTTCTCGCAGACGCCTTGGAAGGGACTGCTCCGCTATCAACGATGGAGCTAAACGATGATATTAGTCAGCTACAGTCGCGGCTTAAGCACCGCATAGAGGAGAAGAAAAACATTGTTATGTCCCGATGGACATGGCCGTTGCGCATAGCAGCAGGACTGTTGGTGCTCATCAGCGCTACCGTTGTGATCATCTCGGTTCAACAGGGCGAGCCTATCGGCAACCTCGCCATTAACGAGGAAAAAGAATTTGCGCCACCGGTTTTGCGCGAATCGACCCCATTAAACGATTCAATCAGTGCCGGCAACAGCGCAATTTCATCAGAGGCAGAACCTGGAAGTGCAATAGAAAAGAATGTTAATCCAATCAATCCGGAACGCGAGCAAAAAGAACGGAACTTCTCTGAAAACGCCGCTGGCCCATCCGAACAGGCGGACGCATCAGCTCCTGCAAGCGAGCCGGAAAGATCCAAGGATGCAATTGTAATATCTGACGATGCGGCCGTCGGTAAAATCGAAACAAAGGAAAAATTCGATGCAGAAGAAAGCATCGTGCAGGCGAGTCCGCAATCCGACAAGATATCCGGAGCACGATCACCATCATCTATTAAACTTGATGATGGGGAACTCAAAAAGCGAAGTGCCGCTGAAGCTCCAGGTGCATCTCGAGACAAAGCTACCCTCCTTGTGAAAGGGAAGGTTACTGCTGAGGACGGCTCCGAGCTGCCCGGCGTAAACATCAACATCAAAGGGACCAATATCGGTACCGTTACGGACGTCTTTGGCAACTATCAGCTCAGCGTTCCGGAAAGCGATCCTACACTGGTACTCTCTTTTATCGGATATGTAACGGAAGAGGTAAATGCGGATGAGGCTAATCAAGAAACAAATGTCAAGCTGGCCGAAGATGCCACGCAACTTAGTGAAGTCGTTGTTACCGGTTACGGTATTCAGCGCGATCCATCTGAAATAAGCTCAACCCTTGAGTTGGCATCTCCCGCGGGGGGAAAGAAAGCTTACAAGCAATACCTCGAACGGAACTTGCGGTATCCGGCGGCAGCTGCGGACGCGAAAGTGGAGGGGCGTGTCACGATCCAGTTTGCAGTCGAAACAACGGGCGAACTATCAGAATTTAAGGTCCTCAAGGGAATTGGTCATGGTTGCGATCAAGAGGTAATGCGGCTGATCCAGGCGGGGCCAAAATGGTCTCCATCGAAGCGTGACAAGACATCTGTGCGCGATGTTGTGAGGGTGAGAATGAGGTTTCAGTTGCCCAAAAAGTAGTACCTTCGCTGATTAACAAATCATGTTTTCAGGCCGCAGAATTATTCTTTCTATCATACTGCTGCTAGCCATTAGCGTCACGGCATATTTCATCGTCGTGGTCGTCCCATCACGCATAGCAGAAAAAACTTACGATGGTGCGAGGAAGATCGGCCGGGACATCGCCAAGATATTCTCCATTACGCCGAAGATCACAGTCAACAACACAGTAGTCCTGGAGCAACAAACTCCTATTCTTGAGCTTGCCACTTTGTCCCAACAATTTCAACACAAATACGAGTGGACCAACAGGTGGATGGGAAGCACGAAAAGGATAACGATCAATGGCGGGTTTATAGCGAAGGCGGGTTATGATTTAAAAGAACGCTTTTCAATAGAGATCAAGGATGATAAGGCGGTCGTGACATTGCCAGCGCCTCAGTTACTTTCTATACAGGCAATGAACAACATGACGTTCCGTGATGAGCATGGGGCGTGGAACTGGGTAAACATGGATGATAGAGCGGCTGCGATAAATGCTTTCAATGCTGATGCAAGAAGATTTGCCCAGCAGGGAAAGTTCATAGAGCAGGCGAAAGAATCTATGGAGAGGCAGCTCCGTGAGATACTGCGATCGCATGGAAAGGAAATGGAAGTACGGTATGCTAACACGCAGCGGGTTGGGCCGCTGTGAGCATAGTTTCCAGAACTTGACAGGCCTTTACCGCTCTCCTCCGCGAAGCGCTACGGCGAGCACAGCAAAAAAGACGTGAAGAATTAGACTACCTTCTTTCGTATCAACTTTGCATAAGTCCGGCTTACGGGGAAGCTTTTACCGTTTTGCATCTTTACGACCATCCCGCCGTTGAAATGTTTTTCAATTTCTTTCAAGCTGTTGATGTTGATGATGGTGCTGCGATGTACGCGTATGAATGTCTCCGGATTGAGAATCTCTTCAAGCTTGCCGATACCCGATGAGCTTACAAACTGGTCTGCTTTAGTGCTGAGGATCGTGTAGTCGCCGGAAGCTTCGAGGTAGACGATCTCGTCAACAGGAAGATTCAACAGCTTCTCTGACTTTTGAACAAAGATGTGAGAATCATAGGAGGTTTTGTTCTCCGTCTTCATGTTACGCAACAGCTCTCCGACGTTATTCTGTTCCATCTTCATGCGATTGATGGCACGTTCGACACCTTGCTTGAAGCGTTCCTGATCGAGTGGCTTGAGAATATAATCGACAGCATTCTTTTCGAATGCCTTAATGGCATACTGATCGTAAGCTGTACAGAAGATCACAGACGGGTCATGGGTTATTTCATCCAAAACATCGAAGCCCGTCATCCCTGGCATCTGCACGTCGAGAAATATCAGGTCAGGTTTCAGCCTGTCAATTATTTCGACGGCTTCCTTTCCCTTAGACGCTTCTCCAAGCACCTGGATATTTGGCATCTGCTGCAAATACTCCATGAGGAGGTCACGCGCTAATTTTTCATCGTCTACAATAACACAGGTAATGTTCATACAGCTTTACTTTTTAGGTGTTCAATGTTTAATTGTTCTACACGTTCATCCTCAAAGGGGATGAAAAAACTTACAGAGTAACCCCACTCGTTGGATCGGATTCGCAATCCTGAGCCGGGTCCAAAAATGCTTTTCAGCCGTTGATCCGTGTTCTTCAATCCAACCCCACCACTAGTCGTACCATCCATTACCTTTGTGGCATTGGATCCCAATCCATCATCCTTGACCTCGAAGAAGATCATGTTGTTAAAACGTTTCACTGTCAGTATTATCGTACCTCCATCATCCTTTGGCGCTATTCCGTACTTCACGGAATTTTCTACCAGCGGCTGCAGAATCATTGGCGGAATCGATACGCTAAGGCAGGTAAAGTCAACCTGCTTAACGAACTTCATCCGGTCTCCAAAACGAACCTGCTGGATCCGTATGTAGTTATCGATAAAGTCAAGCTCATGAATAAGCTTTACCATCTGGTCACCATGAGAGTCAAGCGCGTAGCGGAATATATCCGACAACTGCGTGATCACTTTCCGGGCCTGCTCCTTGCTCGATCCGATCAACGTGTTAATCGAGTTCAAAGTATTGAACAGAAAATGCGGATTGATCTGCGACTTAAGCAGCGAAATCTGCATTTCACGGTTCTTCAGGGTAAGCTCACTTTTCTCCTGCTCCTGACGTTGCAACCCTTGAAAGTAGCGAATTACATAATATACGCCAACTGTTATGATATACTGATCATGAAAATGGAGTCCTTCCCATCGCAAAAGGCCTATCAAATGACTCTTCCAAATATCCCATCCAATGTAGCCTTCGACGTAATTCTCCAGGTAATAGGAAAGCGAACCCATCAGTACGAAGTGCAGCATCGTACCTAAAAGATGTCCGGCAACCTGCAGATATATGCTGAACTTGAAAAGCCAGTTGCAGTAAAAAAAGATGCAGATGATGAGAATACAAAGCGCTTCAAAAAGATTGAGCGCATTCCAGAAGACGTAGGTATGGGGAGTCTTGAGCTTCCATTCGATAAACGCGCCTACGCCATAGTTGATGGCGTACCAAAAGCAGAGCCACAGGTAGGCACGCTTCCAGGTATTAGGAATATCGTCTATGAATTTCAAGCCCGCTAAATTGAAACATAAAGTTACGGAATGAAATGCAAAAGTGCCTTAGAAAACGTTTCTGACGCCGAAGCTTCTTTAATGGGAGATTATTTGACAATAAAGACGACGACTTCTCGCAGAGCTTATCGGAACCTCGGAGGAATTAACCGCGAAGGCTCGAAGACGCAAAGGACGCGAAAAGGAATGCAACAGAACAAGCATCCAGCCTCGAATCCTTATGCCAGCTCGCTTAACACAGCCTTCATCCTCTTCAACGCCTCCCTTAAATCTTTTTCAGAAGCAGCGTAACTAAGCCGCACGCAGTTATCATCTCCAAAGGCGCCACCAGGGACCAGCGCTACGTGTCCCTTCTCTAACATATAAAGGCAAAAGTCGTCGCTGTTCTTGATCGTCGTCCCTCCAGTAGATTTGCCGAAGTAGTGGCTCACGTCAGGAAAAAAGTAGAAAGCGCCTTCTGGCAGATTCGTTTTGATGCCCGGAATATCCTTTAATAATTCGTATACAATTCCTCTACGTGTGCGATATTCTTCAACCATCTTGTTGGTCGGTGTGATATCGCCAGTGATCGCCGCCAATGCTGCGCGCTGTGCAATCGAGCAGTTCGCTGATGTGATTTGTCCCTGTACTTTGTTGCATCCGTCCGCAATCCATTTTGGCGCCGCGATATAACCAACTCTCCAGCCCGTCATCGCGAAACCTTTGGCAAAGCCGTTCACTGTTATCGTACGCTCAAACATTCCAGGGAACGAAGCAATGCTCACCTGCTCGCCGGAAAAATTAATGTGCTCGTATATCTCATCCGCGATCACCAAAAGATTCGGGTGCTTCAACACAACGGTAGCGATATCTTGCAACTCTTGTCTTGAGAACACAGATCCAGTCGGATTGCATGGAGATGAAAAAATGATGGCCTTCGTTTTTGGTGTAATGACCGCTTCAAGCTGCGCTGCTGTTACTTTGAAGTCGTTTTCGATGCCACCCTTTAGGATTATCGGCGTTGCTTCCGCTAACCTTACCAGTGCATCATAGCTCACCCAGAAGGGAGAGAATACTACCACTTCGTCGCCTGCGTTCAATAGCGCCAGCATTGTATTCGCGATGGACTGCTTTGCTCCATTGGATACGACAAAGTTCTCCGCCTTGTAAGGTACGTTGTTATCCTTTTGATACTTTGCCGCCAGCGCTTCACGCAGATCCTGATACCCTGCTACCGGAGGGTAGGCAAAATATTTTCCGTCATCAATCGCTTTCTTAGCTGCTTCACAAATATGTTGAGGCGTCTTAAAATCAGGCTCGCCCAGGCTGAGGCCGATAACGTCGATCCCCTTTAACTTAAACTCACGCGCCCTGGCGGCCATTGCCAATGTTGCTGATTCCTGAATAGCTTCGATACGGTCGGATAATCTCATGATGAATGGTTTTTGCGGCCGCAAAGTTAAACGAGAAATTAAGATTTATGGATATCATTTTCGAAGGAAAACTTTGCGCTCCCTGTTGCTGTGTCCGCCATAGCGCCTCGCGAAGGAGGGCGTCTCAGCGCCTCCTATGGTTGAATCCCGCCCTTTCTTTGAAAACCCGTCAGCTGAAAAGCGTTCGTCCTGTGATACTTCTGCCGAGTGTGATCTCATCTGCATACTCCAAATCACCTCCAACAGGCACGCCGCGTGCAATCACGCTAATCCTCAGCGACAGGTCCTTTAACCGCCTGTTGATATAAAACGCCGTAGTATCTCCTTCCATCGTTGGGCTCAACGCAAGAATAACCTCGCGGATCTCGCAGTTGGTTCGATGAAGCCGCAGCACCAGTGATTCCACTTTAATATCTGCCGGGCCAACGCCATTCATAGGCGAAATGACTCCCCCCAATACATGATATAATCCGATGAACTGCGATGTGTTTTCAATCGCCATTACATCTTTTGCATCTTCTACGACGCAAAGAATGGCGCGATCCCTTTTATGGCTCACACAAATCGAACAGGTGTCATGATCGGATATATTATGACAAATGGCGCAGAATTTTATATTTGAACGCAGGGTGTTCAGTGCATCGGTGAGGGCAATGGTACCTTCGGGCTTGTCGCGGATGAGGTGGAGGACTAAGCGAAGCGCGGTCTTCTTCCCAATACCCGGCAGCCGGGCTATCTGGTTAACGGCATTTTCAATAAGCCTGGATGGATACTCCACTGAGAAATAATTACTGCCCTACAAAATCCTCGCATCGATGCCTGCATCACAAATTGATTCGCGCATGGGACGCAGGAAGTCGAGGGAACCATTCTTAACTGCGCATTTGCCTTTATAATGGATAAGCATAGTACACTGCTCCGCCTGCTCGGAAGTATGTTTGCACACTTTTATCAGGGTGCTGATAACGTGTTCAAAAGTATTGAACTCGTCGTTGAAGACTACAAGGTCCATCACGTCGGTCGTTTCCACTGCCTCCATCACCTCTACTAAAACCTCTGGCTGATAATCGTGTCCCATATCTCACAAACTTTGCGAACCATAAAGATAATTCTTTTTCATCTTTTCAGGAAGACATTGGATTTGGATATTAATGTATTTCCTTGATTCTTTGAAGGTTCAAAATCGCCCGGCATGAGCCCTTTACTGGTCGCTTCCATCTTAGTTGTATACTTTGCTGCCCTGATCGGTATTTCGATCGTGACTAGCCGTGGGGCTGACACAAACACCTTTTTTACGGCGAATCGGCAGTCACCCTGGTATCTTGTAGCCTTCGGGATGATCGGATCTTCGCTTTCGGGCGTAACGTTCATTTCTGTTCCCGGCAATGTCGGAAAAATCGGATTCGGCTATTTCCAGGTCGTTTTAGGCTATCTGGTGGGGTATTGGGTCATAATGGGCGTGCTCATGCCCCTCTATTACAGGCTAAACCTGATTTCCATTTACACCTTCCTTGAGCAAAGGTTCAGTTTTTGGTCTTATAAAACCGGCGCATTTTTCTTCCTCATTTCCCGTACGATCGGGTCCTCGCTCAGGCTTTACCTCGCCGCGACGGTTCTCCAGTTGTTCCTTTTTGACGCCTGGAACGTCCCGTTCATTGTCACCGTGGCGACTACGATCGTGCTCATATGGATCTACACATATAAAGGAGGAGTCAAGACCATCGTGTGGACGGATTCGTTTCAGACCATCTTCCTTATCTCAGCCGTGTGCGTGGCCGTGTGGGAAATTACGCAGAAGCTCGGCATGAGCGTTCCTGAGATGATTTCCGCTGTGAAGGGAAGTCAATACGGCCGGATGTTTTACTTCGATGACCCAAATTCGACCGTTTATTTCTGGAAGCAGTTTATCGGTGGTGCATTCATCGCCATTACGATGACTGGCATGGATCAGGAGATCATGCAAAAAAATCTTACCTGTAAATCAATTGGCGAAGCGCAGAAGAATATGTTTTGGTTCAGCCTGATCATGGCCACCGTAAACCTTCTCTTTCTCACGCTTGGTGCTTTGCTTTATCTATATAGTACAAGCTTCAATCTGCCCATCCCCGCCGCGACGGACGAATTATTCCCGCGCCTAGCATTCAATGAGCTCGGTCTGCTTGTAGGTGTTTTCTTCCTCCTTGGCATCATTGCCTCCTCCTATGCCAGTGCCGACTCCGCGCTCGCCGGGCTAACGACTTCATTTTGTATCGACTTTCTGAATTTTAAAGATAAGCCCGAACCTCAAAAGAAGCGTGAAAAATTTATTGTGCACATAGGCTTCTCGTTGCTTTTCCTGATCATCATCGTCATCTTCCGAGAGATCAATGAGAAGTCTGTGATCGACGCCGTACTTACAATTGCAGGCTACACGTATGGCCCGTTGCTAGGGTTGTTTACTTTTGGGATATTTACAACCTATCGGGTACGCGACAAGTTAGTACCAGCTATCTGTGTCATTGCTCCGCTGCTTTCCTATATACTCAGTGCTAACTCGGAAGCCTGGTTTGGTGGGTACAAGATTGGGTTGGAGATATTAGTGATAAACGGGATGATTACATTTTTAGGGTTATGGCTGACGTCGTATAAGTCGGAAGTCCCGCATGCAATAACGGGTTAAGGGCGCGGGCAAGTCACGCACACGTTTCATTCATCAGAGTCCGCCGGCAAGTTCCGCCAACTTCTCTCATTCTTCGTACCCATCTCTCGCGATTCCAAAACGCAGCATTGTCCTGTAATTCATTAAATTATACACCACCTACGGTGCATTAATCTTTACTTTATGGAAAACCTCAAGTTACCTACCTTAATCATACTGTTAACAGCCATGCTCTTTTTATCATTTAATGTCTTCAACGGTGACCGGAGGAAAAGGATGATGAAGGAAGATCTAATTGAATTATCGAAGATTAAATATGGTCTTTTTAGCGTTGATGAGTGGAAGCAAATTCTTGCCTCCATAATTACAAAGAAAGTTGAAGAATTTAACTTTGACAACGCTAACAGAGGTAATATGCGGAAAGAGATCTCTGCATTTCTCTACAAACAAATTAATCAGTTAGAGCAACGATTCCGGGAACAAAACGCCGGCACACTGACTGGGTTTTTTAAAAAAAGCATTCTCTCTTTAACTGGCGGATTCAATGACATAAGAAGGAATGTTCCAAAAATCACTGAGGACATTATTAATTTTATGAATGATCCGAAAAACCGAAAGGCCATCAGGGAATTCATTATTCAAAAAATGAGCGCTTATGCAGACAAGACTTTTTCTAAGATCGACTATTCAACCCATAATAAAATATTGGCCAGGTACGCTTACAAAGAAAGAGGCGAAGCGATTACAGGTCTTACCAATCGGATTAAAACTGCAGACAACGGCACTAAGCCATATGAAAATGGCTTGTTGATAACGGCGGTGTTAACCGGACTATACATTATCCTTTCAAAGAGATTGGAAAAAAATGAATTCCTTATAATCACAATCATGTGTTTTACACTTCTTATCACAGGACTTTTATTGCCTATGATTGAGATTGATGCCCGTATTGCCAACATGAGCTTTAGTCTTCTTGGAGAGTCGGTAATCTTTAAAGACCAGGTGTTATATTATAAAAGTAAGAGCATATTGGAAGTAGTTCGGCTGATGGTAACACAGGGCAGAATTGATTTGTTATGCGTCGGAATACTGGTCCTGACTTTTAGCATCTTATTTCCCGTAGCGAAATCAATCTGTTCTATTTTATATGTTTACTCCCGTAATCTAAAATCAAACAAATTCATTCAATTCATGGTCTTTAAAACGGGAAAGTGGTCCATGGCTGACGTAATGGTTGTAGCAATTTTTATGGCTTACATTGGATTTGCGGGAATTATCACGGAACAACTAAAACAATTAGAGACGTTAACTCACAACATTGATATTCTCACTACTAACAAATCTGCATTACAGGCAGGCTTCTTTGCCTTCACGTCTTTTTCTGTATTAAGTCTTTTAACTTCCCACAAGCTTCAATATGAATCGAACGAACCGGAAAAAACCTAAAGCAGCCTATGAGATGGCTCAACAGCGTTCGTCTTATCGGTTAATCTCAGTGCACCACTAAAAGGAAAAGGCCGCCCTCAATTAAGAAGGCGACCTGTATCCCGATTAAAAACCAACCCACTACAACCTTTAATGATTTGGGTTAGGGCTGGAAGTGGCCGCCTCAAGCGAGGCGACCGAATTCCGCAAAAAAACCAACCCACTACTATTGTTGACTTTGCCGAGGGGCTCAGTTTTCGTTTCTTCTTGCTTCTCAGCGCCTGCGCCCTTCGCAGATTCTGTGTCAGCTGACGGAAAGGGCTTTAATCTTTCGTGCCGTCGTATGCAGGCCTTATTACCAACAATATGCCAAGGGAAGATCATGCGAAATTCAGCGCAATTTCGAAGTATACATGTCGCATCCGTCTTATTTTGGGAGGGCCTATTCCCTGTTTAGTATTAAGGCAAATCGAGCTCTCTGGCAGGATCCCAAAAGAACTCCTTGAAACGTGCGACCTTGTCGTTAATAACTGCCACACCCTCTTTTTTGAGTAGTTGCTCCATAGTTTTGGCGCTTTTAAAGTGGTGTTTACCGGTTAATAATCCGGCACTGTTTACAACCCTGTGGGCGGGTACGCCCTTCGGACACCCGTGCATAGCCCATCCCACCATCCTGGCACTGGATTTTAATCCCAAATAATGCGCAATCGCGCCATAGCTCGTAACGCGCCCCTTTGGGACTAGTTTTACCACCTCATACACATCACCGAAAAAGTCGTAATCTGCACCCTTGTTTTTGATTTTTGGCATATCAGAAGCATTCCATGTTGCTAAATTTACGACCGTTTCAAATTTGTCATACTTGAAGAATTTCGTCTTAACCTTTTCTCTGTTTCTGCTCGGCGCAAGTGTCTTTGGGCAAACCTCCCCTCCAACGTTTATCTTCCCGGATTCAACCGGTTGGAATATTCTGAACGAAGGACAAGAAATAAGGTTCCAGCTAAAGAGTACCTATTATAACGCCGGAAAGGTCCATTTCAGCGTGTCCAGCACCGATGGATTAGGAATCACGTTCGACTCTTTGGGAAACTTTCAATGGCGTCCATCTTATGACCTGGTGGACAGGATCGAAAAATCCCGAGACATTACCATAATCTTCCAGCAATCTTTACCAGAAGGAAAACGCGAACGCAAGGAAGTGGTCTTTCTTATCAAGCATGTAAACCGCCCGCCCGTAGTCGAAGAGTTGCCTGTTGTGTACGTCAAGCAATCGACAGGAAACACTTACCAGGTTTCAAGCGATTTCGTTTATGATCCCGATGGCGATCCTATGGTGTTTAAAAGCATTTTGTCAGAAATGCCAGAGGGGGCTGCATTATCGTCACAGGGTTTATTCACCTGGAAACCGTCACGAACTCAATTTTCCAATCTACGTACCACACCATTGTCAATACAGTTCACTGTCCAGGATCAGCCTGATAAAGCAGAATCCAGGGGCAGGCTCAAAATCGCGCAGACTCAACTCGATCTTCCGCCAGAGATCCTCATTGTTCCTGGTGACACGCTTTTTACCATTAAAGAAGACGAGATCCTTAATCTGAAATTATACATCTCTGATCCAAACGGCGATGACGATGTGAAGACCACCGGACTCCTTACCACCGACAATCGTATATCCCAATCCGTTTTGAAGGAGAATACACCATTGCAATATGAGCTTACCTGGAGTCCAGGCTACGCGTTTGTCGACGACACGCAGACAGCACTGACACCCGAGTTGATCTTCTTCGCCCTCGACAAGTCCAATAACCGCGTACAGCGGAAGGTGCGCGTGCGGGTTACAGACACTGAGAACCTGATCAAAAAGGACGCCCTGCAGTTCCAGAAATACAGGGCCAACCTTGCTAACGCCACGACGCTTATTCAACTGCTCGATCAAAACCAAAAGCAGCTTAATTCGGACTACAAAAAGGCAAAACGCGGGAAAAAGAACCGCTCGATAGTGAACGCAGGACTTGGAGCTGTTACGGGCTTCACACCGGCCGTCATAAACGACCAAGGCGACGCAAGGGTAATTGCCGGGATCGGTGGCACGACAGTCCTGACTTTTGGCACGCTCGAGGCTACCGAGGTAATCGGCCGTTCGAAGGAGGGTATTCTTGAGAAGATCAAGCTGAGTATTGATCTTCGGAACAAGATACAGGCTGTGGGTGACGAGTTTGCCCGTAAATACGCACTTAAAATCTCACGCCGCGCACCTGAGTTCGAGAAGGACATTGAGAAGTTTAGGACGTCCCTGAGCGATCAGCGCATGGTCTTACTCGAGCTCGACGCCTATGCCAAGCCGGGCCGCTTGGAGGACAAAGATATCAAGCGTGTTTTTGTGGATTACGTTGAGGAGCAGAAGGACGCCCGCTAGCGAATATAAAGTTCCGCCGTGCGCTTTGGCGCATATCGATAAAAGTATAGATTTGCAATCCGAAAAATACACCGCAAAACACAGAGGAGTGGCAGAGCGGTCGAACGCGGCGGTCTTGAAAACCGTTGTACCGCAAGGTACCGGGGGTTCGAATCCCTCCTCCTCTGCTGAGTATCAATCAAAGAGCATCAAAACCTCGAATCCGTAATGGATTCGAGGTTTTTTGTTTTTTCAGGCCACCCAAAGTCATTTTTTTCCATTCGTAAAGGTGGGGATTCGGGAAACCGGAGCCTGCGATAAAAATCTTTCCCGAATTTTGGGCTTAGTCGCTGTTTTCCAACTAGTTCATTGATTGGACATCTTGTTTTCCAATCCGGTCTTTCTTTTACGACTATGCTTTGTATCACTTTAGTCAGGATAAAGCTGGCCATTCTGCTATGAAACATCACTTAAACTCAAATTATTACGTATTATAATATATAATATTATTGCCTAATTAATTGATATACAGTATATGACACACTAATATTACTAATTATAATACACAATATTATGAAAGTACAACAGACATCAATGAGTCCGCAGGATATTGCAGTTCTATTGATGATTGCAAGCGACATTAAAACTCAATGGAGCCAGGTAAAGCTTGCTGAGCTCTTAAGCCTGAGCCAACCGGAAATCAGTAACTCTTTAGGGCGTTCACGATATGCAGGTCTTTTGGATGATTCAGGCAAAAGTGTTAGAAAACAAGCACTTCTTGAATTCCTTCAATACGGAATCGCATATGCATTTCCGGTAAAGCCCGGACCTGTTGTTCGTGGTGTACCCACTGCTCACTCGGCATCACCCTTAAATAAATTAATAGTATCCAATGGCGAAGAATATGTCTGGCCATCAGCAACAGGACAACTGCGCGGTCAGGCGATTTCACCGCTATATAAAAATGTAGTGAAAGCTGTAAAAGGAAATAGCCAACTGCATGAGTTGCTTTCCCTTGTTGATGCACTACGTGTTGGAAGAGTGCGTGAGAAAAACCTGGCGATAGAAGAATTAAAAAAAAGACTACAGTAAATGCTTAAGAATAAAACTATCAATATGGGCGTGGTGAAAAAGGTTGCCACGGCTTTAGGAGAACTGAATGATGAGGTTGCCTATGTAGGTGGTGCTACCGTTAGCATCTATGCCGATGATCCTATCGCAGATGACGTTCGCCCGACAAAAGATGTTGACATCATGCTTCGCATTGCCACATTTGCAGAACTCGCAGCACTACAGGACAAGCTAGCCTCCAAAAATATTTACCCAGATCCAGAAGCAGATATTAACTGCCGTTTTAAATATGACGATGTACTCATTGATGTGATGTCGACTAAGGAGGTAGGATGGGCGCCTTCTGATCCGTGGTTTGAACCAGGCTTCAAAAGTCTAATGAAGTATAAAATAGATGATGAAGTAACGATACGCGTATTCACTGCACCTTATTTTCTGGCTACGAAATTTTCTGCTTTTCATGATCGAGGAAATGATCCGCGGACAAGCAACGACTTTGAAGATATTGTTTATGTGCTAGACAGTCGTTTAAATATTGTGGATGAAATCCGAAGCGCGCCAAGCAATGTTAGAAACTATCTAAAAGAACAGCTGAAAGATTTTTTGAATGACAATATGAGCGAAAGTATCTCCTGCCATCTTAGTCCATTTCAATATGAGGAACGATTAGCGCTGTTGAGACAAACGATAAATTCAATTCTTGCTTAAATTTAAGCCGCTAGCATTCAGGATTCTTCTTTAAAAATGTTGTGATTTAGCTACCACACTACCAATTGGACAGTATTTTTAAAGTAATGTTCACGTTTTCGGATCGTTCACTGCCCGTGAACACTGAGTTTTATGAAAACGTGAAATACAGTAATTTAAAAGAAATGAAATTTACCGGGCAAAAGAGTCAACATGTTGAATTATGAACAAGATCAAACCAATCTTATATAATAGCTTCGAGGAGAAGGAAAAAATTTAAAAAGAACTTATGACCGAGATTCCATATGAACAGAGCAAAGCTGAAGCTAATGAAGCAATGTTAATTTTTTACAACGCTTCTAGAAGCAAATTATCTGTCAACTCATCTAAGAGCTCCAAGAAAAATTAAGCGATCCGAGATGCGAAAGTTATTCCTAGACGACCTGCGAAGCGTTGACATGATCTATGACAAATCAGAAGTTGATGGATTTGATGTCGTAAGAAACTATGATGATTTCATTCTCTACATTAAGGCAAACGGACTTCCTGACTTCATATGACTATTCTGGACTAAAGTGAGCCACCAGGATATTTCGGTGCGGTATTCAAAATTTTTCAACCACTTTTCTAAAAAAATAATATGCTGTCGGAATGGCGATCAGGCAGGAGATAACGACGAGCACAAAAAAATCCTTTGACAACATTTTCCAGAGATTGAACACACAGAGGCGCCCACAACTTTGCGGATACCGATTTCTTTTGTGCGTTGCTCGGCTACAAACGATGCTAGTCCGAATAATCCCAAGCAACTGATGAGTATTGCAAGCACGGCAAAAACAGCAGCAAGGTTCGCGATGCGTTCTTCAGCGGAAAATTTTAACGCATATTCCTGATCTGCAAATTTAAGTTAGCTACCAGGCCATCAAAGCAGCCACGAAAATCCGACGAACAGCCTAAGAACGGTGTAGAATAAGGCCAGACGTACCACCGCTGTTTTTAACCTGTGCGCAGGATGATGAATTCAGTTTCGCACCCCACGCCATTTTCAATGTATAATAAGTGGTACACAGCAAAGCGCCCGATTAACATGCCCTCCTCACAAAAGGTGGTCACGCATTCAGTATAGGATTCGAATGATACACCGCTTCAAATCCGACTCCACAAATAAGGAATTTTAGAATACTATGAGCTTCTCGCTGTATGGCTGTCCATCGACGGTGAACGAGATAATGTAAATGCCGGCCATGATGTTTTCGAGTAAATAACGCGCAGGCTGGAGCTTATCGGGTTTCAGGTAATACATCTTTGAGGTGAGCATGTGCCTTAGTGTAACGTGTCCGGTAAGGGCGGCGCCGCCGTGCGATATGTATACACTGCTGCCCGCCGGGTTCGGATAGACACCAACCTTCACTACAGCATCTGAAAACACCGGAATTACTTTTGAGTATTCATATTTACCATCGTAATCGATTTGCTTTAGGCGATAATAATTCCATCCCCAAGCAGGTGCCCCGTCCACAAAAGTATAAGCCCGTGCCACCTGGCTTGTGCCATAGCCATCAACAAATCCCAGGCTATCGAAGGTCATGCCATCCATACTTCGTTCGACGCGAAAGCCGTTATTGTTTTTTTCCGATGCTGTTTTCCAATCCAAGACGTTTACTCCGGCGTCATGATATCCGTCAAGAAATGACCACGTTACGGGCAACGGCCCCGTTGCGTAGGTAAATCGCACCCGGTTGTCACCTCCAGCTTCATAGTAATCAAGCACAAGATCGTAGGTATTTCCCGCAAGCAAGTTCACCACGCCAGACGTTACTTCACGATAACCATGATCCGAATAGTCATTAAGAACGTAGCTTGATCCGCCATTAACACTTAGCCGAACGCCGTCGTCCGCACCTATGGTAAAAGTATAACCCTCGCTGATTGGCGGCGTAAACTTCATCTTGAATCGCGCACTGAACGTTTGCGTCTGAACACCGCATCCATTTAGAGCAAAATTGCAATCAGCGCCGCAAAATGATTCATCGAAAGTTGTAGCGCCGATCGTGAAGTAGCCTCGATAATTCGCGGAGAAATTATTGACGCCGTCATAGACATACCCGATCCAGGTGTTCGTACCGTAAGTTGTTTGATCCCCCTGTGTAGATTCGGCACTAACGGAAACAACGTTTGAATACACATCGGGCCCACCCGCCAGAGATGCCTGACGGCGATAATATCTGATACCTGCAGGTTGCGAGGCCGCATCATATGTGCCGCTCGTAGCGGAAGTGATATCGCTGTAAGTCACATTGTCAGATGAAATTTGCCACTGATATCCTGGTGTGTCGCCCGTACAGTTTTGTGCTGCAATTTCACTATTAAAAATCGCAGGATCGATGCTGCTTTGACAAAGCGTCTGGCTGACGCCGATAACTCCACCCGTCCGGTCTCCGTTCCTTGCACCCATGTTAAATCGCACCCTGTTCATGGTTGCGTTTTCGTAATATTCGATTACAAGATTGTAGGTAGTCGCCATGAAGTAAATATTCTGCGTAACCTCTGCGTATGCGTGATCATTATAAAGTGAAGTCATCTCCCATGTCGCTCCTCCGTCAATGGAAAGACGCACGCCATCATCGCCGCCGAGTGTGATGGGATACGTGCCGCACGTAGTTACCGTAAGCGCCATACGATAGCGAATGGAAAAGCTCTCAGTGTTAACCGTACAGTTAGCATCGATAGGGAAGTCACAATTGCCTCCACAGAAGCTCTGGTCGAAGTTCTGCGTCTGCGTAAGTGATCCCAGATACGTTGCGAACGAATTCGCGCCATCATACACATATCCAATCCAGCTATCGGCGCCATACGAAGTCTGGTTGCCCGCGGGAATGCATTGGGCCTGAGCCTGAGACGCCGGTAAAACAAGCCAGAAAATCATGACCAAAAACGGAAATATGTTGCTTCCGTTCAGATATCTAAAATGAAGCATTTTTGTAACACTTTGAACTGCAGGTAAGATAGCGAATCCTTGATTTTAAAAACTGGTAAAACAGCCGTTTTCATGCATTGGCCAAAATGCGTTCGGGGTGTAAATATCCACCGTTTTAGTACTAATAAGTTTGATAGCTGGAGTAGTATTCTATTTAGCCTAATAGGATAGATAGAATAGGCCTTTATGCGTGAGCAATTATGGTTGCTAAAAATGGAGCGTAAAAAATTATTGCTTCATCAATACGTTGTTTGAATTTTAAATTGGAGTTACCTAACTCTATCGGCAAGCAAAACAAAATTGTCGGGGGCCTGCGTTAGTCCATCATTGTAAGTTCTGGTTAGCTCAGTGCCAGTAGGAACTGTGACTACATATTTTCCATCTACCTGCGCAACTGAAGCTTTTAAATGACCATCGGTTGACTCATACCACGCAGCAGTACCGGCACCACTTAGAACAATACATTTAACATGCATGTATTTTAATTCTGAGTTGGACAACGCAGTGGTCTGTGACTGTATGACATATTCACCAGTGGTGCTGGTATTGAATGTCATAATCAAACTACAATTTGTAAAGAGGTTCGCTGCTCCATGTTGGGGTACCTAATCTGAAACTCTTCGTAGCTTTGAGACGCTTTGGAAGACAAATGATTGACAAGCCGATCTTCGTTGGCGATTAAACGGTTTTGCAGAAGTATTTTAAAGTAGCGCTCAAACTTTGGCACTCTTGTATAAAGCTCATTTAGCTTCGCCTTGCTTAATCTAAGCACAACACTTTTTTCCAACGCTTCAATCGCAACATTAGAAGGAATGCTTTTATAAAAACTTCTTAGATCACCCGTCCATCAATGGCTATGACCACATAGCCGTGGCTGGAAAGCCCAGATACAAGGCTTGTATCATATCTGCCTGTAATTATAGTGCGAGCATTTCAAGGATTATCGCCAATAAACGGCTGCAACTTATTCTTATCAGTTTGTGGTAAGTCTTTATAGAACTCAAATAACTTTAATTTGATATAAGATATTTTAACCGCCCTGATGATCTTAGGGGCATTTTCAGCATCGCTTGCTCTTAACATAATGCCGAGTAATTGGCCATCATCATTAAAAACACCGCCTCCGCTCATGCCTGCAATGCCCTGCGCTGCTATGAAGAATTCTACGTTAGACTGATACGGCATGTCGCCCTCAGCATCCCCTGCATGCTGTAATTCAATAAGAATTTTTTCTGCTTCCTCATCGGAAAGTATTATCCCAAATGCAACAGCGCCATTTGGATAATCAACTATATCTTGAGGATAACCAACCAAAATTGAACTTTCTCCACCAACAGGATCGTTCCAGGTTTGATCTGCTTTAGAACGATTGAACGGATCGTACATTTCAAGTGGAGTATTAGTCTGCACCAAGTTTGGATACTGTGGAAATATAGGTTGCTGTACTCGTTGATTGTCTATTATCCCCAAGTAAAAATCTTCATTCATCCGGAGGGTCGTATTGGTAGCCTCTGATGATATGTCAAAATGAATTAAGGGAAAATCAGCTACCAAAACATTACCCAATGCTGTATCTCCGCTACTCCCCGGGATTTGCGAACTTTCAAAAATGCCGAGGTTTTCAGATGCAGGATCGAAGTATTCGGCTCGTTTTGCCCTCCAGGTATTTAAGTTATATACATGGTTGGCGCTAATGTACAGTCCTAATCCGTAATCATTTTTTCTGCTCCAAATGGTTTTCGACCCTGGCCCTCTTTTTCCTACGCTGCCTCTTACTTTATTCAACCAGTCAATTAGATTTTGGTCATTGCCATTTAGTACAGTCTCAATTTTATTAGGTAGCGATATGTCTCGTGGAGGTGTGAACTCGTCTTTTGAGCAGGATTGAAAAAAAATAAGAAAGCCTGCTAGTAAAGTGCTTACTACTATTTTCGATTTCATAATCTTGAGTTTTGTCATGTCATTACTACTAAAGTACAGCTTGTATAGTGCGTTCGAAAAATTATTGACTTTAACAGAAACGGCGCAATCTATCTTCCAATAGAAATGGAAACTCAGAACCTCAACTTACAGTCAACACAATTTTCCCTTTCGCATGCCCTGTTTCCAGATAAACCATTGCCTCATGAATTTCGTAGATTGAATAACGCTTATCGATCACCGGCTTTAATTTGCCAGCTTCAACTTGCTCCCGAAGGTATACCAGATCGGCCTGCGCGGTTTTGAAAACCAACTGAGAAAACTTCCTTCCATTTTTTTCTGAATACAATGAACCCAGCAACATAGGCTCGAAGATTTGTCTGTTCGATCCGCCAATACCCACGTAATTTCCATTTGACGAAAGGGCGCGTTTGTATTCTGACAATGGAAGATTGCCATTCGCGCCAAGAATCAAATCATACTTCTTTCCGTTGCGCGTAAATTTCTTCTTGGTGTAATCAATGACATGCTCCGCTCCCAGCATTTCTGCCTGATCTCCCTTATCTGTGCTGCACACCGCGGTGACTTCTGCGCCTTCATTCTTTGCAAGCTGAATCAAATAAACACCGACGCCACCGGAGGCTCCGTTGATCGCAACGGTCTGTCCGGACTTTAGCTGACCACGATTTCGTATCGCATGCAACGCTGTTGCTGCAGCCAGCGGAATTGAGGCGGCTTCTTCAAAAGACAAAAGGGAGGGTTTAAGCACTACCATATTTTCGGGAGCACAAACATATTCTGCAAACGCTCCGAAATTGTGCCCGGCAAGATCCCCGAATACCTCATCGCCTTCGCGGAGTTGTGTTACATTTTTTCCCACAGCTTCAATAATTCCGGCAACGTCAGCTCCAAGGATATTGTACTTAGGTTTTGCAAGACCCAATACCACCCGGTAGATCCTCGGCTTTCCTCGCATAATGTGCCAGTCTGCTGCATTGAGCGATGTTGCCTTCACCCTGATCAACACTTCATTATCTCGAGGAATAGGTTTTGGCATTTCGTCAATTGCGAGCACTTCAGGCCCACCATATCGGTTGATAGTAATTGCTTTCATCTTTAAATGGTCTAAATGGCACTTGTATATACACCTTTGTTGAATTGGTCTTAACGCCTTTGATCAGGAGATAGACCACTTTAGCTTTTCTAGCGTTATCATTTTGCATTTTCCCTGGCCATTGCGGCCAGCTCAGGGGTAAGCTTTTGTCCGCGCCCACTGATTGCCGAGACATTAAAAAATCCGCCAGCCCTGGTGCTTGAATTCTTATCCACGTTCAGGATGTTTGTGGTAGCATTGGCAAGAGGCATTGAAAACAACTCGGCAAATCCTCCCGGCCGGGTAATTTGAAAATACACGCCAAACAAAAACTCATACGCCATCGGATCGATTGAATGAATCTCCACGTACACGGAATCGCCAACCACATATGGTGGAAGCATTTCATTTTTCTTCTCCGGATTTTCATCCAGCGGACTAATAAAATCCCTGCGTATAGGGATAATGAATTGTTGACCATCAACGGATTGCCCAGGCGTGAAACTCGCATCGAACGTCATATTCAATTCCCCAGGCTTGTTGAGCTGGTGGCCATTCTTCCATGCCTTGATCCAATATGTGTCTCCAACACCTGCCGGCTCAACTGCGTTGAATTCAGCCGTGAAATAGTCTTGATTTACAATCAAATCCTTTTTATTGAATGCAAATTCAATCGAATCAATTGAGGGCACTCTGCCCAGACGCGAGACGGCTTCAAATTTTTCACCGTCAACATCAACCGTGAGGTGGTATATATGACCAACCGTACCAAACGGGGTTGACTGCGGTTCCCAGTAGTAGGCGTGATCGCCCTCTTCGAAATGATACACTTCACCGCTCGTGACATCATACACGTTGACTTCGGCATTACTGATCTTTTGCGGAATATTGTTGTCGAAATAGGACTGCGATCGCGTAACAGCAATCCTTTGTCGTTCCATTTTCTGGTTGACCCACGCGTCAACTACAATAATTTTTTCCGGTTGCTCGAGTTCAGGATGGATCGTGGTCTCGCAACTTACGCAGGCAAATCCCAGGATTATGAAAAATAGATATCGCATGATGTTTTAAAATTTAAAGTTGTAAGTAACTGCTGGCACAAGCGTACCAATCATAGAAAGTTGTTGGGCGCTGGTTGTAGCCGGTCTGTCATCAGGTTGACGATCGGCACCCTGTGAAAAATAAATACTGAACGGATTTTTGCGGGCATAAACATTATAAACTGACACAACAAGGTTATCCTCCCCCTTGCGTCCTTTTCTTCCACGCCAGATATTATCGAATGTCACAGCAACATCGAGTCGATGATAGTCCGGAATGCGGAAATTGTTGCGTGCGCTTCCGCTGATGTATGGGATCACATATCCCTGAACTACAATTCTGTCAGTGGGAAATGTTGTTGGTGTTCCCGAGATGTAACTGAAGTTTGCCGAAAGTGTGACATTCTTTTTTAATTGATAGAACGATGCAACTTTAAAATTATGACGCTGATCAAATCGCGTGGCATACCAGTTGCCTTCGCGTTTGATATGATCTTTCCCGTAGTTAATGCCATCAACTTTCATTTGCGATTTTCCAAGGGTATAGCTTACCCAGCCCGTAAGTCTGCCTGCATTTTTCTTCGCGTAAAGCTCAAGTCCATAGGCACGGCCGATGCCGCTCAGCAATTGTGACTCGAGAAACTGATTGATGAAAAGGTCCGCACCGTCAATGTAGTCGACCTGGTTCTGGCTTGTTTTGTAGTAAACCTCAGCCGAAGTTTCGTACAGATTGTTTTTAAAATTGCGGAAATAGCCGAGCGCGACTTGATCCGCTAGCTGCGGTTCAATATTATTAGAAGACGGTTGCCAAATATCGATCGGAGTTGCGGCCGTGGTATTTGAGATGAGGTGGATGTATTGCACCATCCGGTTGTAGCTGCCTTTGATTGAAGATGTTGGCGACAACTGGTATCGGAATGAGAAACGTGGTTCTGGATTTTGGAAACCAGCGATTTCCTCCCACTCATCCTTTTCGGAAAGATTACGCAGTGGTTTCTTAATTCCCGGAACGGTATCACCATAATGAAATACTGTTCCTCCGAGGTAGCGGAAGTTGCTGAAGCGGAACCCATACTGAAGGGTAAGTAAGTCAGTTAAGCGGTGATTGTTGCTGACAAACAACGACACCTCTACTGCCTTCCGATGATCAAGGCTGATGTCGGTAGTGAGGCCATCACTCACAGACACAGCGTTTGCAGGGCGGAAATCATAAAGAATTCCTTCTCCACCAAACGACACTTCATGATTGGTATTCGGGTACCAGGTGAATTCAGGTTTGAAATTATACGTTCGGATGTCAGACTTCCAGTCGTATTTATCTAGTTCGTTTTGTCCGATCTGGAAACCATAGTCATAGTTGCTGTGGAAAAGTGTCAAATTTGAAAACAACTTGTTTCCGAAAAGGTGATTCCAGCGGAATGTTGCCGTGCGGTTGCCCCAGTCAAAGCCTTGAAATTTATCGAACTTGAAGACATCTCTTCCGAAATATCCAGAAACGTAGATCCTGTTTTGTTCGTTGATGTTGAAATTCATTTTTGCGGTGATGTCGTAGAAATATAATTGTGCTTCATCAGGCACGGCATCGGTCACCGCCTTAGCCACAACGTCAGCATACGACCTTCTTGCAGCAAGAATAAACGATGATTTATTTTTCTTAATTGGTCCTTCAACAGATAGTCTGCTGAAAATTGTTCCAAGCCCTCCCTTAACATCATACTCTTTGTTGTTTCCCTCCTTCATTCGAATGTCAAGAAGCGAAGAAATTCTTCCGCCATACTGAGCGGGAATTCCACCTTTGTAAAGCTTAACATCTTTAACGGCATCGGGATTGAAAACTGAAAAGAATCCGAACACGTGTGACGACTGATACACAGGAGCTTCATCCAGAAGTACAAGATTTTGTCCGACACTACCCCCACGAACATTAAATCCCGAAGCGCCTTCGCCAACAGTACTCACGCCCGGGAGGAGCTGAATACTTTTTATGATGTCAACTTCCCCTGCGAACGCAGGAAGTTTTTCAATGGCGCGAACGTCAAGGGTGGCCGTACTCATCTCGATACTTTGAACATTTTCATCAATCGCTTTGTCTGTCACTTCAATTGTCTGAAGCATTTCCTCGGACGATAACAGTTCGAGGTCAAGACGCACATCCCGATCGAGGGTAATTTCTTTCACCTGACCACTGTAGCCGACATAGCCTATGGCCAGATGATATTTTCCCTTTTGTAGTGTGATCGAATAAAATCCGTACACATTGGAGGTCGTTCCTTTTGACGCCTCCCTTACGAAGATCGAAGTGCCAATGAGCGCCTCGCCATTGCCTGCATCTTTTACATAGCCACTCACCGTAAATTGGTTCTGACTAAAGCAAGTGATAGCTGCCAGGCAGCAAATCGCTACCGGTAATAATCGTTTCATAAATTTCTTTTAGTTTTTTAAGTTGTTACTACATGGTGACCTGGTCCTTTTAGAGATCACTCTTTGTCCACTCCACCAGGGCGTCCCCTGTTCGAAATGTCAAAAAATCAATTGCGTTATCTTTTCCTTTCAGAACGCAACCCTTTTCAATATTCACGGTCAATGAATCAGATCGAAAATTCCGTATAGTAATTTGACTGCCCGTGTGCCCCAATACCGATTTCAAAAGGGGCATCGTGATCCTAACTTTTATGATCGGATTGGAAATCAATGAATCGGCATCAGGCTTAGAAAAATACAACGTACCGTCTAGTGCCTTCACGTCTGGGAAAATGCGCGTAGAGTCCTGTACCGCAATTTCTACGGAATACTGCAGGCCTGAAACTATTTCGGCCTCATAGTTGGCCGAGAAGTCAAGTCTATCAAACTTACTTAACGCAACTGTCTTAAAATTCCAGTCGGCATCCTTAAAAAATAAGGTTTGGATGTCGTCACGAATGATAATCATTGTAGTAAAAATCAGAACAGTGGTGATTCCTGTGGCTACCAATATTATTTTTTGACTTGTTTTCATGTCTTATTTGTGTTGACTTTTAACGAAATGTTCCGGATACTCAATTATAAGTTTTTCGTTCGGTTTACTCGTTCCGCTTTAGTCCTACATTATCCTTAGGATCTTTTTCTTGTTCGTTGTTTTCTCGCGAAACATATTCGTGATAATACGGCCTCATGTCGTCAAACGAAAGGTTGAGCAGGTGCATAGTCTTAAAAAATTGTGGCAGCTCGGTGTATACAAAATGCTCTTTGAGCAGCGCAACAGTTTTTTCCACACCATCTTCTGAAACAAAATATCCAACGCCTCTCCTGTTGAAGATGATTCCTTTTTCCTGCAGGTATGTATACGTTCTGACAACGGTGTTCGGGTTAACTTCAATTTCTACAGCGACATCTCGCACAGATGGAATTCGATCCAGCGCTTTCCACTTTCGCAGTAAAATATTCTCGCAGAATGTATCGGCAATTTGAAGATAGATTGCCTGGTCATCTCGGAATTCCATGCTACACGTCATTTTCTTTTAGCCCCAGATATGTAATAATCCAGCACAAGGGTGCAAGGGTCCACCAGAATAACCACTTTATAATTTGCCAACCAGTGTGCACTTCTATTGCGTCCAGTATTTCACAATGTCCTGCTGTGCATTCGTGATCCACGAGAAAAGAATCACGCATAACGAAATACGAGATAATACCAATAATCAACGTGAACAATACCAATACAAATACAGTCTTCGCAAAAACATATCCTTTAAAATGTGCTGCTGCGACCAGGAAAATCCCTTGCAATACGAAATAGTATTGCATTACCGTGATTGAAAATTCTCCAAAAGGTTCGAACGGCTGAAAAGTGATGGAACCAAACAATAGTGCGGCAATCGGGTTGACGAGTAATGTATAAAGCCAGAAGGTTAGGGTATAGAGCACGACCCATCCCACGGAAGTGAGAAGCCACATGCTTAGAAATTTTTCCAGGGTTGAAGCCGGCAGTGTCAGGTAGTTCGAACGTTTAAGCGAGCTCGACAAATCCATGAACGCCAAACTGCTCAATATAAAACCACCGATCATCATGGAAGCCGCATAATTCTCATGATGATCATACACAAGGCGAATGTTACTCACAATAATATCGAGTAACAATCCAAATAAAATCAGCATTCCCAACGTGATCACGAGCATCATTCCGATGGCGTTTCGGCTACGAAACAACTCCACCTTTAAGAGTAGCCCGAATCGCGATGCGACAAAAATACTTTTCACTTCCATCGCCTTACTGTTTAAAAACCTCGTTGACATTCTCTCTACTATGGACAACCGCATTGAAAAGGATCTCAAGATTTATATTGGTTTCCTCCATCGCATCATTTCGTCGTACAACAGTGTATCCACCAAATGTAGGCTCGGCATAAACAACATTCTTTTTTCCATTGATCTCTTTTTCCTTTGACACTGTTAGCTTTTTTGAAATCGATTCGTAGTGCTCAAAAAAAACAATCTGTCCTTCATCGAGAATGATGATCGGATCGATCAAATTTTCCATGTCACGTGCCTGGTGAGTGGAAATAATAAAGGTTCGGTTCTCATCGATCGCGTTAGCTACTATTTTTCTAAACTGGCTCTTAGAAGGAATATCCAGGCCGTTGGTAGGTTCATCGAGTATCATGACCTT
Source organism: Chryseolinea sp. (assembly GCA_037720155.1). Taxonomy (GTDB): domain Bacteria; phylum Bacteroidota; class Bacteroidia; order Cytophagales; family Cyclobacteriaceae; genus Chryseolinea. Next base: position 175,042 of record JBBJMI010000007.1, read on the forward strand.
GCAGTCTGTCGCCAATCCGAAAGAAAGGAGAAAGTTTTTTTTCTGCCCGTAGGACAATGTTGAAAGTTTCTGATTTTTATCAAGGCCAAACCCGTGCAGGTATTCTTCAAAACGGATTTCGTTGAACCTGGGATAGAACGGGCTATAGAGCATGGTGTATTCGCGAAGAGAAATTGACGGGAGAAAAAATTCTTCGTTGAGGATGAATATTTCACGTAGGAAATTTGGATAACGATCACTCGGTCTAAATCCCAATACGTCGAGGTTTCCTTTCGCTGGAAAAAGAAGACCGGCAATGAGCTTGAGGAGTGTGGATTTTCCCGCCCCGTTTTTGCCAAGCAAGCCATAGATATTGCCACCAGAAAGAGTGAGATCCAGGCTGTCAAACACATCCCGCTTTTCAGGGTAAGAAAATGCAATTTTGTCTATTATTATCATGCCGTGTCGTAGTGTACTATATTGCTAGTGCACTACAAACATAACGGGTTTTTTTCGACATGGTTGCCATCGCAAATAATATTTTTTAACTATCTGGTAATTAACTATTTGAATTGATAATAGTTGAATTGTCTACAAATGATTTAATCACCACGTTGTTATTGCACAGATTGAGCTGTTGTTAAACTATGCCAACCGATTCTATAAACGCCAGTTCATCACCCGCAAAGCTGCAAACGATGACTTGCAACAAAAACTGGAAGCGCTGCTGGATGATTGTCTTAATAATGAAACATCGTTTGGCAATGGCATACCTACCGTTGGCTACCTGGCCGAACATCTAAATCTGTCACCAGGTTATTTGAGTGACATGCTACGTTCACTCACGGGGCAAAATGCACAACAACACATTCACGACAAGCTGAGTGAAAAAGCAAAAGAAAAATTATCTACGACACGATTAATGGTAAGTGAAGTGGCCTACACATTGGGCTTTGAACATTCTCAATCCTTCAGTCTCCTTGGCTGATGGCAGCGTTTGCTTGTTTTAATGTTGCTTTGTTAGACATACGTTTAAAGGTAATCAACGAATGGGAATTCTTCCATCTGAGTTTCTCTCTATTAAAAAAAAATCGTCAAAAGACCACCTCCAGCTTCTGGAGAAATCATTATTGATCGCTTTGCGTTTGTCCGAAAGTTGATACAACAATCAATTCATTCACGCGGCTTTGATCAAGAAACTATATACGAGATGAAGGATATTTAATTTGCCGACAGCGACTTTTGGGAAAACGCATGGTGAGGGCCTTATTTTTTACGCGGGAAAGCCCTCGGAAGGGATAGGATTTATCCTATTCTGTGCGGCTTATTTCATCCAGACTTTTGAAACGTCGACCACGGCCATTAACTGCTGCAACATTGAAAAATCCAACCACCTTTTCACCGTTAGGCGTTGCGTTGGTGATGTTGGTGGAAACGTTGGCAAGCGGAGTGGCGAATAGTTCGGCGAAGCCACCCAGCCGGTCGGTTTGAATCACTACTTCGTTTAAGAAATCGAAGCCGGCTTCTGAGAGTGAATTAATTTCTACGTACAGGGAATCGCCCAGTGCATAGGGAGATAGCACTTCGTCTGATTCATCCTCATCAAACGGGTTGATGCTGGACCGTATTGGTGAAATGAAAGCCACACCAGAAAATTCACTTCCTCGCGCAAAGGCCGCGTCGTACGCTAAATTTATATCAGAAGGCTTGTTGAGAAGCTGTCCGTTCTTGTAGGTTTTAATCCAATACGCATCGCCTACCTCCGGCAAATCCGTTGACCAGAATTCCGCCAAATACAAATCGTCAGAAAATTGTGTACTCTCTTGCAGGTAGAAGGTAAGGCTATCCACTACGGGGGCACCACTCATGCCCGTGGTCGATCGGAATACTTCTCCGTTGACGGATATGACCAATTCATAGGTGAGTCCCACTTCCCCAAATACTTCATCGCCTACCGGGTTCCACTCATACGTACCTTTGTCGCTACCTTCTTTAAAGGAATAGATCTTTCCTTGATTGTCTGCTACCGTCACCACGGCACCACTAACACCCGACGGCAAGGTGGTTTCGAAATATGGTTGTGATCGCGTAAGCTTTATCAACTGCGGGACGGGACGGTTGGTGATCCAGGCATCAACGACATAGACCGGTTCCGCATTTTCTAAAGTAGGATAAATGCGATCATCACAGGCCACGAAGAGAAGGCCAGTAAGAAATGTCAGTAGGAAACCGTATGATTTATTCATCGTCTTAAAAATGAAAATTGTAAGAGACAGCAGGAATAACTGATCCAATGATGGAAATCTGCCGCGCTTCGCTATTGAGGGGACTACCAACAGGAACCCTATCCGCACCTTGCGTGAAGTAAATAGAAAAGGGATTTTTGCGGGCGTACACGTTGTATAGACCGAATACCCAGTAGTCCGTATTTTTACGTGTCTTTCCGTTCCCCTTTATTTTCTTTCCTTCTAACCTGAAAGAGACGTCGAGCCGATGATATGCACTAACCCGCACGTTATTGCGACTTTCATTTGCATTATAAGGTATAAGAATCCCTTGCACTACGTATCGGGAAGTTGGAAACGTTGCGGGGGTACCGCTTACAAAGGTAAAGTTCGCGGAAGCTGACCAACGCTTACTGATGTCGTAAAAGCCAGTAACTTTTACGTTGTGGCGTTGATCGAAACGCGCTGCATACCAATCTCCTTTGTTAATTCCATCAACCTTAAGCTCAGTTTTTCCTAGAGTGTACGCGACCCAGCCATTAAAGCGGCCTGTCTTCTTTTGTAGAAATAATTCTAATCCATACGCCCGACCCAAGCCCGTGAGTAGTTCGCCTTCTAAATATTCATTAATTAACAGGTTCGCACCATCGATATAGTCTATCTGATTTTGCGTTTCGCGATAATAAGCTTCTGCAGAAAATTCATAGCTGTCGTCTTTACCAAACGTTTTGAAATAGCCAGCGGTGTATTGATCTCCTAATTCCGGTTTTATGTTGTTAGAAGTCGGGGTCCAAACGTCTAGAGGGTTCGAGGCCGTGGTATTCGACACCAGGTGTAGGTATTGCACCATTCGGTTATAACTCGCCTTGACGGAAGTTGTCGTATTTAACTGTGCTTTCACAGACAAACGCGGTTCAAAATTTCCGTAGGTGCTGGCTATTTCGCCCGAGGTAATTTCCTTTTCGCTGATGGGTGTTCGTCTTTTGCCAGGAACAGTATCGTTATAGATGACTTCCTTCCCTGGCCCGAAGCTGGCGAAACCAGAATACCGGAGACCATATTGCACTGTGAACACATCGTTTATCCTTTGTTCATTTCCTATGTACAGCGCCGTTTCAATATTATATTTTTTTTGCAAGCTGATGTCTATAACGTCTCCGTTGGAAGCACCGGATGCAATGGCAGGCTCGAAACTATAATACGTAGCTTCTGCTCCGAACGAAATCTCATTATTGCTGTTTACAAAATAGCTGAAGTTTGGCTTAAACGTAAAATTACTGATGGATGACCTCCACTTGAAATTATCTTTCTCATCGTCTCCAAACCGGAGTGAGTAATCATACTTGCTGAAGATGCCAGAAAAATTAGCGAATAGACGATCACTGAAGATTTTATTGTACCGCAATGTCGCTGTGTTGTTGCCCCACGTGAAACCCTGGTTCTTGTCAAAGAGAAAAACATCTCTGCCGGTATAGCCGGAGAGAAAAATCCTGTTTCGCGCATTGATGTTATAATTTCCTTTTCCTGTCAGGTCGTAGAAATTTATCTTCGCGCCATCCTGCAACAATTCAACAAACGGTTTTGCGAGCACGTCGATGTAAGAGCGTCTTCCCGCCACAACGAAAGATCCCTTTTTCTTCAACATCGGCCCCTCCACTGCCAGGCGGCTGAAGATAGTTCCAATACCTCCGTTCGCTTCAATTTTTTTGTTATTTCCTTCTTTCATACGAACATCCAGGAGCGAAGCCAACCGGCCACCGAACTGAGCTGGAATAGCGGCTTTGTAGAGCTTTGTGTCTTTCACCGCGTCAGGGTTAAAAACGGAGAAAAAACCCAATATGTGTGAAGAATTATAAACAGTGGCCTCGTCCAATAAAATCAGATTTTGCCCCACATTACCTCCCCTGACATTAAAACCAGAAGCACCTTCGCCAACGGTGCTGACACCGGGCAATTGCTGCAGACTTTTTATAACATCTACCTCACCAAGGAAGGCGGGTATTTTTGCAATGGTGGAGATGTTTAATCTGTTGACACCCATCTCCACAGATTCAACAATAGACTCCTCCTTTTCCCCGGAGATGACGATCTCTTGCAAAGTTTCACCCTGCAACGCCAGATCAACATCTAACCTCAGATTGACGGTAAGTGCTTTGTTAAATACTTGCTTCGCATAACCCAAATAGCTAAACTCAATCTCATAGTCACCCGTTGGCAACGTCAACGAATAGAACCCATACACATTGGTCGTAGCACCTACCCCTTGAGATCGGACATAAACGGATGCTCCAATTAGAACCTCACCATTACTGGCATCTTTAACATATCCATTAATGGTAACTTTACCTTGCGCATAGCCCGCAGCCGATGCCAATGAAAAGAATAGAATAAGGCAATATCTTTTCATAAAAATTTTTATGTAGATAGTTAGCGCAAGATATAGGGAAGTGTTTGTCATTCAGAAAGAATAATAGATCAGGCGCAAAGGTTTACAATTTGTGTACGGGGAAACTTGCCTTCTTGCTTTAACCCTTTTAAGCCAAAAAGGTTATATATTGATTCTACCATTTTCAAGTTAAATTAAGCTGGTCACACATTTCATCTCCATGAAAGCTACACTTTTGTATTTATCGGTTTTTGTTGGCTTGCTTGTGCCCCCCAACGTGGTGGCACAACAACGTCCCAACATTATTTATATCATGACCGATGATATGGGGTATGGCGATCTGAGTGGTTATGGCAGGACGGAATACGCCACGCCGAATCTTGATAAGCTGGCTTCACAGGGTATGAAGTTTGTGAACGCATACGCCGCCGGCCCGTTATGCACACCAACGCGCGTCGGGTTGATGACGGGACGATATCCCGCACGAACACCGGTCGGCTTAATCGAACCCCTCACAGGCACTAAGAGCGATATCAACTATGGGCTAACTGAAAAGACTCCATCGTTAAGCGCCCTCGTCAGAAAATCATCTTATCATACTGCCCTTATCGGCAAATGGCATCTTGGGATTCAGCCAGAACATAGTCCGAATAAAAACGGATTTGACTATTTCTTTGGCTTTCGCAGCGGTGCTTCAGATTACATCTCACACAAAGGTGATTCGAGAACCGATGATCTCTGGGAGAATGATTCGCTCGTCCTTCGAGAAGGTTATCTGACTGATCTGATCTCTGAAAAAGCGATCAATTACATCACGACAAAACATGATAAGCCATTTCTACTGGTGATCAATTTCAATGCGCCCCACTGGCCGTGGCAGGGACCAGATGATCGCGCCTATCCTGACTCCGTTGACTTTCGCGCGGGCGGGTCAGCAGCAACGTATGCGCAAATGATGAAAAGTCTCGATGATTGCGTTGGAAAAATCATGGCTGCCGTAGACGGGCATGCATCCAAAAATACGATCGTGATTTTTACCAACGACAACGGTGGAGAACGGTTCTCTGACAACGGTGGACTTTCGCAGGCAAAGGCCACTTTGTGGGAAGGTGGAATCAGAGTTCCTGCCTTCGTTCGATGGCCAGGCAAAATCGCACCCGGTTCTGTAACCAAGCAGGTTGCCATTACCATGGATTGGACCGCTACGATCCTCGAACTCGCTGGCGCGAAGCCAGACAAAACATTTCCGCTCGATGGAATTAACCTCCTGCCTATACTCACAAAGAAAACGATAAACATCGATCGGACTTTATATTGGCGGACGTCTCAGCGCACGAAACAAAAAGCAATTCGCATGGGCGACTGGAAATATTTGCAGGATGAAAAAGGAGAGTATCTATTCAATCTCGCCAATGATCAGCAGGAGAAGAGTAACCTGAAAGAGACTAATGACGTGGTGTTTTTGAAATTGAAAGAAAAGTATGCGGCATGGGAAAAAACCGTGCTTGAACCTGTGCCGCTCTCCAGGTGATGATAACTTTGCTGAGGAATGCTACACTGACGAGTTCATGCGAGCGCCTCATTCCGCATTTTATTACCAATAGGAAGGGCATTTGATCCCCTTGTGCCATTTGTTGATTTTTACCCTGTAGTTAATCATAATTTCATGCGTGCCATTCGAATAAAGTCTAAGGTCCGACGTGGTAACATCATAAGCATAGCCAACGTGAAAATTTTCATTCAGCTGAAGTTCAAACAAGCCGACCACCGAGTCATCCAGGCGGTATGAAACACCCAATCCAACGACTTCGTACAACACCGTCATAAGATTCAAGTCAAAACTCAGCGGTGCTTGCTCCTGAATCCGGATGAGCGTAGACGGCAGGAGCTTTACGGCCGCCGACAATTGGTGCGTGAATCCTGCGGTCAGGTAGTAATAGCGTGATTGCTTGGCGAGACTTGACAGGTTTTCAACGTTAACGACCGTGTTATTCATTAAATATGGAATGGATATCCCCGCGTAGAACTTTGGCGAACGATAGTATAAACCGGCTCCAAAATTCCAACTTAGGTTTCTTTCTACCAGGGATGCATACGGGTCCAGGAGCTCCTTAGGATTGAGTTTAGTAAAGTCGGATTTCAGATTATTAAATCCACCCTGGAGTCCAAAGGATAGACTCGATTTGCTGGTATTGAACCTTGATAAGGGAATCTTGTACGCATACATGAGGTACAGACTGTTCTCGCTATGAATGCCAATTTGGTCGTTTCCTACCAAAAACCCCACGCCTACCCGTTCCTTTTTGAAGCCAGTGTGCGCGCTGGCGGTGAAGGTCTTCGGAGCGCCGGGAAAGTTAACCCATTGATTGCGATAGATGGCTGTACCACTGAGTTGAACTTGTGTACCGACATAGGCTGGATTAATGAGCAGCGGGTCGAACATATAAAGGGAATGGATCGGCCTTTGTTGGCCGTTCGTGATTCCACACGCCACCATGACCAAGGTAGCAATCGTGATTAGTTTTTTCATCGCACCAATTCTAAGTATCCGGTAATAGGTTTAGAGCCATCGCGCTTGTCGATGATATAGAAATAAGTCCCATCGGGTACGTCATTACCCAACGCATAAACACCACGTTCGCCGATGCCGCTGAAGATAACGTCCAGATTGTTGTAGCCATCGGCCTCATAGACTTTGACACCTGAACGGTTAAATACCTTAACGTTGTTGCCCGGGAAATTATCAATACAGTCAATTATCCATGTGTCGTTGGAGTTGTCACCGTTTGCCGAAACGAGATTGTACGAGAGTATGTCAGTACCGATCTCTACCTCCGCGCTATTCGTACAACCTTCGGAACTTATAAATTCAGCGCGGTAGTAACCCACCGGAAGTTCATATGTTGCCGGACCGGAACCCACTTGCGCGTTCGAGAAATTATCAAACCATTTGATATCGGTAAGTGCCAGTTCGGGCGTAACGATCGTCAGGTTCACACTGCCGGAAGGCCTGAGACAATAAGATGGCGTTGAAACAAGTAAAACTTCTGGTATCACACGGAGGTCCGGTACTTCAACTAAATCAGGCAATGATTTACAGCCGGTGATAAGATCAGTAGCCGTAACGTTGTACGGACCAACGTCCAGGTCGGTGTAGTCGACACCAACATAGTCCGGAGTTCCCTGAACCGATCCCTGATACCAATCGAACGAATATCCAAGGGTCGCACCATTTACGCTTGCTCTTACCCAACCGTTGGGATCGATACAATTCGTTCTGCCCTGAACCAGAATTCCGGCAGGCATCGGCGGCAGTACACTTCCATCCGTTATTGTACCCATTGCCTGGTTTGGACACTTCGTTGTGTTGTTAGTCACCAGCACGGTATAAGATCCGATGGTCTGTCCAATTAGCTTATTGTTATTGCTCAGGATCGGCGGGGTGGCGGTTGTTCCGGAGAACCATTGGAAATCGTATCCACCCACAATGCCACCGTCCGCAGTTGCTGAAAGCTGACCATTTGGTCTTAGCGGATCACAATTGATCAATGGGTTGTCCATCAGAATCTCAATCTGCGGATACGTTCGCATATCGGCGAGATCAACATGATCGATCGTTACGCAACCAGTATTCATGTCCGTCAGGCGCACAGTATATTGTCCTTCGCCCAGGCCAGTCTGAAGAAAATTTGATATAAAGGCCGGGAAGTTGGGATCAGTTACCATGAAGCCGTACTCGGGTGTATTGAGGTTCGCCGGCGGATTGTTGTCATATAATTCTGCCGTATAGTTGTATGCAAACGGATAGTTGTTCAGCGTTTGTGGGTCAACGGGGAATGGAACGCCGATGGCCTGCAAGCTTCCGTCGTCGATGTCGCATCGCGTTCGCGAGCTCGTTGACAAGGAAAGTTGTGGTAAGAACTGCGGCGAGTTATCCGGAACGATATAAAGATCTGACGCCTTACAGTTTGTCACTGAATTAAAGACCTCCACGGAGTAGTTGCCCGATTGTAAGCTGTTGATTGTACTTGTACTTCCAATGCTAGTGCCTGATACGTCAAGCGAAGGATACCATGTGAACGAATAATTAGCATTGGTATCGTTCTGTCCATCGGCCGATGCTACCAATACTGCCGTTCCAATCGACATATCGCAACTCAGTTGCGGAACTGTGAGTTGAATATCGAGATCAGGATATATGATGTCGGCGTTGTCAATGACCACCTCAACCGGAGTCGATTTACAGTCAGTTAACAGATCTTTAACTAAAACATAGTAGCGATCAGGAAACTGGTTGTTGAGGGCCGTCAGAACTTCCCCTGGAAGAAGGTTCGCCGGATAGTCTTTTTTATACCACTCATAGTCAAATTCGGCATCCAGTCGTATAGCATCCGTGATCGAAGTTCCGCCAATGGTGATATTCACAACCTTAGCGCTACCCGTCGGGAAGCAGTCCGTAGGATCGATAGGGTCGACCTGAACGACATTAGGCAGTGTCAGATAGGGATCAAAGTTGACGGCTACCCCTTGTTGAAATGCGCAACCAGTTACTGTATTTGTAACGATCAGGGAATAATCTCCTTCCGATGCTTTGTTCAACTGACTGTTCGGACTTGCATCCGCCTGCGTGGTGAATGCCGGCAATGCGCCGCCATTCAATTTCCAATCAAATGTATAGGCGTCCGTCGTGCCGTCCCTTTCAGCTGAAACTGCGAGAACCACACCATTTGGGTTCATCACATTACAGCTTGAATTAGCCTCAAAACTAAATGTGAGATCAGGATCGACGCTCAGGTCGTTGATGTCTATACGGAACGGAGGCGTCGCGCATCCGGAACCAGGCGAATTGCCCCCAATCCTTGTCCCGATGATATAATACGTGCCTTTACCTATTGCCGGATAGTTGATTGTGTTAAGTGTGTTTGAAGTAATCACAGCATTTCCCGCATCTACCAGGGCCGGTGATGTGGGATCAGCCTGGAACCATCGGAAATTATAGTCGGCAATTGTAGCGGGTGATATTGCAGTGACTTGCATACTACCGTCCGGCAAGCAGATCATCTGATCCTGCTTGTTTACAGTGAGAATCTCCATGGAAGGCGGAGTTTTTAACAATGTCCCACTTGCATCCGTATAGCATTGCGTCACGCGGTTGAACGCACGAACGGTGTATTGACCATCGCCAAGACTTCCGATCACGTACGGGCCGGCCACGTCGATGCCATTGGCAGCAACGTTGCCTGCGGGTATCGACTGCCATGTGAAATCATAGTTCGAGGTATTTCCCGGCGCAGGTGCCGCGGCGTTAACAGTTATCTGGCCGTCGAAGTTATTATCGCATGCCGTGTTGGCCAGTGTTGCGATATTGACAATCGGATCGATGTGTATATCCTTGATGTCCGCTCGCACCGGGGGCGACGCACAGCCGGAGCCGACCGATGCGGTAGGCTGTACCACAGCAATCACGTAGTATGTCCCCTGGGCCAGGTTTGAAATCGCGTCGAGCGCAACGCCCGTTTGGATCGGAAGGCCAGTAGGCGTACCGTTAAACCATTGAAAGTTAAAGAAATTATGATCCGGCTCGGGCGTCTGGTTTATGATGACGTCCTTCACAACCATTGCGCCGTTCGGGAAGCAGTATTCATTGTCGGTGTGGTCAACGGTAGTGATGACAATGGGTATATCAAGTTTTATTACTGCCGCGGTCTCCGTTGTCTTACAGCCAGTCACCTCATTGGAAGCCGTGACAGTATATTGCCCATCGCGCACTCCGCTAAAGATATCGGATACGCCGGTATAGCCTGACCCATCAGCGGGCAGCGTTTCGCCAGCAGGCAATACCCACTGATACTGATAGGTGGATCCCGCCAGTGAACCAGGGCCGGATGCTGTGCTCATATTTACCGCGACAGACCCTTCGTAGTTTACATCGCAAGCAGTATTGGCGGTGCTTGTCAGAATCGCTTTCGGATCTACTGTCTTATCTAAGATATCCACTTTGAATGGAGCACTGAAACAGCCTACCCCACCCGTTGTACCAGCATTCACTTTTGTAGCAGTCACCCAATATGCGCCAGTGGTTACCGGCGAACCTGGTAAAGGTGCACCTGAGTTTGACAATACCTCACCACCTTTAACAGGGCTGGAATTGCCGGCTGCGCTGAGTATGTTGTTAGCAAGGCCGGCATCAGTATACCAGTCGAAACGGTAATCATTGAGATTGTCTGCCGCGCCATTGACAATGTTGATGCCGGTAACTTCTATTTGCGCTGAAGTCTCCAGCGACACATCACAAAATTCAGCATCCACATGAGATACGTTGCCATTGACAAGTTCTGCAATGGATGGTTTGTTCGGTATCGATATATATCGTTGCGTTACGCAGAAGTTGGTTGACGTTACAGAGACCGTGTACTGCGGAACCACATCCATTGACTTTAACCCACTCAGGATGCGACTACCTGCAGCAAGTCCAGCCACAGGATACGATCCAGCCAGCGGTGAGGGTGAAACTCCAAGTGTATAGGTATTGCCACTGGTGCCGTCATCAGGATTTTGGCTGATGCTGATTTCAGCGCCACCATCGGAGAAATTCAAATTACACGCCGTATTTGCCGTGAGCGAGCCGATGAGGTCGACGACCGGAGGCAATGCCAACGATCCTACTTCAACCACTTTATAGACGGGACAATTATTATTGTACTCCTGCCTGATCTCGATAGTATATTTTCCAGGTGCAAGCGCGCTATAAACCACCGGATTTGCTGCAGCGCTTCCGGGCACGGTGCCAGGCGGGTTAAGCAACTGAGCCAGGACGGGATTCTCGCCTTTGTACAAGCTATAGGAGAAATTTTGATACGTTAATCCGGCAGGGATCGCAGGTATTGACGACACACTAACGTCGATTTCCCCATTCCCTACTGTATAGGGGCATATTGACGAAGGAGTCACGATTTCGGCGATATCATGTGAATCGAGGAATGGGAGAAATGCGGTTTCATAGCTGCCGCATCCATTGCCATTGTCTTTCACCACGAGGGTGTATAGTCTTGATTCAAGATTGATAAGTGCGGACGCTGCGGGCGAAGCTGCCCCGTTGACCGAAGAGAAAGGAACATCATTTGGCACTGTGAACTGTGGCGGGTTATTATAAAAATTAATACTGTCATTGACAGGTCCACCATAGTGCCATAACAGGTCAAGCGTTCCTACGCCACCAGTTACTGTTGCAGATAGCTCGCCATCAAATGTTCCGCAGGTTGATGGAAGACTTGGACCGAGTGTGATGCTTATGTTTGTCTGAACGGTCGCGTCATTGACTTGCCGGGTCGCTGGTTGCGAAAGGCATGATGTAAGATTGTTTTTAGCCACAACGGTATAGTTACCGGGTGACAAATTCGGATATTGACCGTTGTCAACACCAGTATTGTCGGCATTCGTAACAACAGTCGTATTCAAAGTTGTCTGGGTCACACCGACCTCGTTCATCCAATAAAAAGTGTACCCCAACTCAATTCCGCCTACGTTCGCGGCGACAAGACCATTCGGCGTGTCGCATCTTGTAACGGGACTGGTACTGCTCGCCACCACGATCGGATATACTATAACCTCAGGAAGAAATACGGACTCGGTGTTCACACAACCCGTGAGTGCCCGTTGTACTTCTACGGTATAGTAGAGATTGCCAGGAAGCTTGTTGATCTGCCCGTTCGTACCAGTTGTTGTCGTTACTGTACTGCCGGGAAGTGTCAGGACAGGGCCAGCGCCGTTCCCGCGCCAGACGAAACTATAGCCAGTATTCACCACTGCTCCTCCACCAATACCGGTTTCATCAATTGTAGCGGTAAGTGTTCCGTTAGGAGCCGTGAGATCACACGACGTTTGGTTTACCAGCGCGACATTTACAGGAGGTATAAAAAGGTTGTCGTGCACTTCAATGGCTACAGGTACTGACGTACAACCGACATCATCTTTGGTGACTTTAAGGGTATAAATGCCTGCCGCCAATTGTGACAATGAAGCTGTTGTTCCACTATTCGACCATGCGAAAGAATAGCCCGTGTACGGTGAGGCAACCGCCGCTGCTTTATAAGTGACACTTGTCAATACGGCCGAACCATCCTTGGTGCCGGCGCAGATCGTGTTATCGGTTTCGCTTAATGCGATAACCGGAAACGCTTTCGCATCCGCCACCAACGCAGTGGCTGTATTCTGACAGCCTGAAGTCTGATTGGTAACAAGGACCGTAAAGTACGCGGCGGGACCACCCTGACGATCATCCAACAATGCATTGGTCTGGCCCGCAATGGGGACGGTGAGATCCATTCCCTGATGCCACAACATCTTGTAGGTGGCGGTTGGTGCAATACCGTCAATTGTTGTGACGAGCGCCTGACCATTTTCCAGTCCGACGAGACAGTTGGTCGAAGGCGTGGTAGCGGTGACAATAGCAGGTAATACAGTCTGATCAATCACTTGCGCGAGGGCTGGGTTGGAAACGCAACCTGTCGGCGTGTGTTTGGTCGTGAGGGAATAAGACCCTGACGTGACGTTTAAAAGGTCTTTTGTTTTTGTCAATGCTACATCATTCCATGCGAATGTGTAATCACTGATGGCACCGATCTGATTCGTTACCGTCGAGCTTACCGATCCGTTGAACGTGACCGTTGGCGCCGTGAGCGCAGGATTACAAACCGAGTTCGGTAAAGCCATCAGCGAAAGCACCGGAAGAACGCGGTTGTCGAGGACCTGCAACGTTTTGGTGTTTTGACATCCGCTATTCGAATTTGTTACCAATATGGTGTAGTTCGCCGTCGCGCCGCCCTGGAGATTTAACAGCGAGGGGCTCGTCGCACCTGAAATTGGTGTTGCAAGACCCGATCCTGTATGCCATTGAAACTTATAGGGTGACCCTGTTCCGGCACCATCAACGTTCGTTACAATAGCCGAACCGTTGGCCAATGCGACATCACAGTTGGTCGAAGGGACGGCGTTGGCAGTCACGACCGGCAAAACGATCGCATTGATCACCTCTGCTGTTATCGGTGCAGAACTACAAGAAAGGTCTGTGCGCCTGACGACCAGTGTATAGTAGGAAGCATTTAATGTTGCCAATGCTGCCGATACTTCAGTCCTAGGCGTTCCGGTGGCGGTTGATCCATTGTACCACTTGAAGCTATAGTTAGTAAAGTCCGTCACCGGGCTTCCTGCGAAAGTCACGGTGGCCGATACGGCACCAGTGTAATTACTGGCCGCCAATGCCGGATCACAAATTGAATTTGGTGATGGCGTCAGCGTTACTACCGGGAGATTTAAATTTTCGGTTACGACTGCGTTTGCCAGCGCGGAACACTGCAATGCCGTTGTTACCTTGACGGTATAGGATTGACCACCACCGCTTATTTTTTCAGCTATACTTCCATTTGTGCCCGAGACCGTCGTATGCGCGTTTGCCGGCAATGTGTTTTGTCCTTTAAACCATTGGAAGGTAAAATTGCCAGCAGGCTGTATCACACCTCCAATAGTCACGATCGCTTGTAATCTTCCATTTGGATTGGCGGGATCACATGACGTTTGGGGCGCGAGTTCAGAAAGCGTTACCGCAGGAACAACCGTGTTATCTGTTACCTGGATCACAAATGGATTTGAACGACACTGGGTGGCGATGTTGATAGTTTCTACCTGGTAAAACCCGACCGGCAGGCCAGTCCTTGTTTTACCCGTCCCATATACACCCGGCAAAATACTGCCTCTTATGCCAGTAGCGTTGTTATAGAAATACCAATTGAAGGTAAAGCCCGATGGATCCTGTGTCACACCGCCGACGATCGCATCTGCATTCACACCACCACTGTTTGGATTCTGACAGTTTTGTACTGGTGTCGCGGTCGCATTGACGTCAGGCTCAACGGCCAGATCTCTCACAATGGCACTTGCCGTTGTAGAGCAACCATTGCGTGAAACGACAACAATATAGTTGTCACCGGCCAACTTGTTTATGGTGGACGTTGTAATTCCCAGGGATACCGCATTGCTAAACCATTCAAAGCTGAAACCCGTATTGCCGCCGGTCACAACGGCTTGCAACGACCCGTTCGGCGGAGCGCACACGGTTTGATCAGAAAGCACGGTAACTGTTACTGCTGGAAGTACAATGATATCCAACACGTTCATGCTTACGGGAAGTGCCGAACAGCCTTTTGCAGTATTTGTAACGACGAGTGTGTAATCACCTGCGGCCAAACTAGTAAGGTTATAATTGTTGCCACCAAGAGATGCGGGTACCGGGTTAGACGTTGTCAGACCGTAATACCACTGGAACGAGTAGCCACTGTAATCAACAACTTCATTAGCAGGAACATTGGCGGGGCCTTTAAAGATGCGTGCGCGCAGTTCTCCCACATTAGGATCGGCAACAACACACTTCCCATTGTCGCGAATCTTTTCGATCACACCCGTGAACGGTGTAGGGATGACGAGTACATCGTAGATGTTGTTGTCGATCCGGCATTCGTTGGTAACTGACCCATTCGCACTGATGGGCAGCACGCTTCCATTATTGTTCAGTACAATGTATAGCCTGAAGGTTGTACCTGGACCATTGAATTTGATAGGCGCCGTTGTCAGCGTGTCACCGACCTGGAGATTATTTACATTGATGAAGGTCGAATATAAAAGTGAGTCGGACGTTGTGGTTGGATCCGTTGGATCGCCATGAAAAAAGCTGACGGGTACCGCCGCCGTTATTGGCAAGTCACCGTTATTGGCAATATTAAAGATCACACCGACATCAAGATTTCCACAGATCGGGGGTGTCACGACTACTGCTGGAAAATTTCTTGGATCGCCCGGAGGATATGGTAAATTCTCAGGGTCGTCGCCTATGAAAGTAAGATCCGGTGCGGGAAATACGGGACACCCATCCGCGCTTAAGTAAGGCAGCTGGTTGAGAAAGACGTTCATCGGGGTTTGTGGCCCCGGTAAGCCATTGGGGCACGAGCCAGTGCTGAAGACTAATGCTCCATCGAGTTGTGGAAAGGGCAATGTGAGGTCGTCGTTGACATTGACGACGAAGTATCCAGGTTGGTTCCAAACCTTGCGGGTGGGAAGCCATTCGTTTCCATTTGAAAAGAACATGCGGACTTCACCCAACGCTTGCTGCTGGATGTCGCCGTTGATATTAAAGGCGTTATTTCTGTTACACGCCACACAGATGTCGGTAGCCCCATCGCCATTGGCATCCGCAATAACTGGCCCCTCGGTATAGGTGTGGGATTGACAGACCGCAGACCACAATTTGTTGGTACCCGTGGCGCCATCGACGATGACTACTTCCTGAGCGTCGCGATAGACCATTTCAGGATTTCCGTCATTGTCAAAGTCGTATATCGTTACCGTTAATACGCCTGATCGCGAATCGTTGATCGTGCGCGGGGAAGCCCAGAGGTTAACGATGTTTGTGCCTGGCGCGTCCGTTGTGACGCAATACAATTGGTTACCGGCGATAAAAGACAGATCAAGCTTACCGTCGCCATTGGCGTCGCCGATATTCACGCGACCTGTACCCCAGATCCATCCACTAAGATAGTTGGTGTAGTCGGGGTTGTTACCCGGTGCGATGCCATTATCGGCACTCGTTTTGGTTAAATAGGTCGAGACGGTATTCTTTTGAACGTTCCAGTAAAAGACGGCGGTTCGCCCGACGCTTGAGTTTACCGCTCCGGTAACTACCACATCCTGAAACCCGTCTTTATCAATATCTGCAACGCTTGCGCTACTGTGGGTGTCTATTCCATACTCAACAGGATCGTTCATCAGCTTGACAAAATATTTATCAGGCGTAGCGTCACCGTTGGCATCAAAGGAGATCGTGTTCATGTCGCGCCACAATGTAAGCGCCGCCGGCGCCGCTGGATTTCTGGCCGTCAGCGTAGGTATTGTGTATATCTTCGATCCCACCACAAGTTCCAACCTGTTTCCATCACTTCCCGCGCTTTTGATATTGACGGCGATAGACGCCGAAGCCACGTCTATATCCCAGGACGACGTGTTGTTCATGTCCTTCGCACCTTCACTCGCCAGTAACTTTCCTGTTTCTGCAGCAAAAATTCGGTCGCGTAGATATATCTCTGCCTTGCCGTCTCCGTCCATGTCGGCAATGCCAAATGTGCCAGGACGGTTCGTGCCAAGGTACACCGGTGCGTACAAGGGGACGAGTCCGCCAGGGCCAGTTCCATACTTAAAACCCACCAGGAAAAAGCACGTTGGTGGACTCTTAGGATTGCCCGCCCTGTTACTGACTACCGTAAAAATTTCAGCTTTACCATCTTTGTTGATGTCGGCAATGAGTACTTCATGTTCCAGCAGTAACCGGTCTACGTCACAACCTAATCCCTGATAAAGACTCTTCTTCCCACTGAGGTTGTAATCCCCTTTTACATCGCCAGCATCGCTTCCATCAGCCTGACCGTTGGAAGTGGCGATTACACGAACTTCGTTATTCCACTTCGACGTAATGACTACATCGGGGATACCATCGCCATCGACGTCACCGACAGAAACTTTGGATTGCGTATCTGCGGTATTTTGACCACTCACCGCCGGAGGCCCCACGAGATCGAATGGGGTGATTGCTCCCGGTGGGGTGATGCTACAATTCGAGCCTTCGCCAACGAAAGTAAGTCCAAAATAAGGCGCACAGTTGGAGTCGGCCTGGTCAATGCGTCCGTCCCCATCATTGTCAACGCCATCGTAACATTTGCAACCACGTTCGACGGCGGCAGGGAAAATACAGTTTCCGTCAAGGCAATCGATTATTCCATCGCCATCATTGTCCTTTCCATCGTTACATAGCACTTCAGTTCCCTGAGAAAATGCTCCCAGTGAAACAAACAGGAAGATAACGCCAACAAGGTATTTGTATGATGGCCTCATCTGCTCTTTCCCATTGGAGTTCTTTTTCATCACATTTGGAGTAATAAATTCATCGTATAATCAGTACCGAACCAGTTAAAGGTCTACCGCTCGGGCACGCAAAGAGGTAATAATAAACTCCGTCAGGTAAAAGCTTTCCGTTGTAACTTCCATCCCATCCTTCTATGGGATAACCTTTTTGCTTGAACACGCTGACACCCTTATCGTCAAAAATATTCATTGTACACTCCAGGTATTTGTCCACTTCAGGAATCACCCACCGGTCGTTGCGAAAATCTCCGTTTGGCGAAAACATGTTAGGAATAGCAATGGTGACCGATCCGCAACCTGGCTTCAGACCAATGGAGATTTCCGCTACTCCGGTACAACCTGTTGCATCCTGCGTCTCAATCGTATAGCTGCCGGGTTGCGTTACCGTGATCACGCTACCCGTTTCACCAGTGTTCCAATTTATCGCGGAATAGTCACCGGTCACGGTTAATGGTGTTACATCGCCAGGACAGATTTCTGTTGTGGTGGAAGTGATTTGCGGGATGACAGCGGCGTTAATGGTTACCGAAACATTGTCACTGTTTGTACACCCACTAACACCCTCGTATGAAACCGCCAGCGATGGTGTAAATTTTTGTGCCGAAGAATATGCGTGTGAGGCCTCAAAGGTCGACGCCGTATTGCCATCGCCGAAGTTCCATGCGTAGACTGCCACTGCATTCGCGTCAACGGTTGAGCTATTCGTGAATGTAAGCAGGTTTCCGATACACGCCGATGTTTCCGCGCTGAAACTGGCGACCGGGGGAGTTACTACTTTTATCGTTTGGTCTGCGGTCTCATTCGAGCATCCTGCAGCAGTAACACGCAGGCGGTATGTTCCGCCCAGCGTCGCAGTAAGGGTATTGGCGGTCTGACCAATAATATCTGCGCCGTTCCGGATCCATTGATAAGTATAGCCACCCATAGAAGTGACAGATAAAACGGCGCTTTGCCCCTGGCAGAGCGGTCCGGCTTTGTTGTTGCTTACAGTAAAGTCCGTAAGATTGACGACTTGCGCTTCTTCCGTGTCAGCGGCGCTGGTACAATCGCCAACCTTTACACGCAGTGTATAGAGCCCGGTTTGTTTCGATGTTACGTTCGGGATTGTCAGCATCGGATCGGTCTCTGACGCCGCGAAATTTTCCGGACCTCTCCACAGATATGTTGCTCCTGCAATCGCAGGTGTTGTGATCGTCAGCGTTTGCCCCGCACATGCCGGAGTGATCGCATTAATTACCGGTGATGCGGGCGCCGTACCCAGTCCCGCCGAAACAACAAATGGCTGAGAGACGACGACACATGACCCGGATTCTCCAGTGGCCGTGACGGTATAGCTACCTGCGCCATTAATCGTAACGAAATTATCTGCGCCATTTTTTATAGACGTTCCGTTATTTTTCCAATCAAATGTCACGGCAGGAGCCGCGAGCGCGTTCAATGTAATTGTTTGCCCTGCGCAGATACTGGTAGGCGTTTCGTTTATGATAAGGGGTAAATGACAGTTGGTGTTGCGCAAAATGTCTATTGAGAAATTGGACGCGGCAGTATTGAAGGATGAAAAGGCAAGGTCTGCTTTGCCGTCGCCATCCAGATCGCCTGCCTTGACAAACCAGTTGGGCTTATTCGTAGGAACCACTACTCGGCTAAATCCAGGAGCAGCGAGATTTTTATTATGAAGAAACACATCGATGGCAGCGACACCCCGGTTGGCTACAATGATATCTGAAAATCCATTGCCATCAATGTCGCTCACATCAACTCCAAAAGGTCCAATTCCGCTGGCTAGCATAATGGGTGCAGAAAAACTGAAATTCGATGTTGTGCTTTGATTGAGCAACACAAGTACTTGTGCTGTAAAGACGCTGGTGATCACAAGGTCGAGCTTATCGTCTTTGTTGAAGTCTGCCGTGTTCATGTCATTAAATCCGCCAGGTATCGTTACCGTTGTGGGACCAGAGAACGTGATCGTTCCAGACGTGAGATTCTTTAACAGGTAAATGCTGCTTCCCTGATTCTGAGTCATCACGATATCCGGCTTTTGGTCGCCATCCATGTCCTGGACTTCAAGGGCAAGCGAATTGGGAACGCCGGCCATGACGATCTTTATTGGCGTCGGAGACATCGTCAACGCGCCGCCGGTACTCTGATTTACAAAAACGTAGAGCACATTGTTAAAGGAGTTTGCAACGATGATTTCCGGTTTGCCATCGCCATTGAGATCGTGGATCGTTACTTGTCTGGCGAAATGTCCAGCTTCAAGTAGCAGCTCCACGGGAGCGTTAAAATTTGGTGTTGTGGTGCTGATGTTCTGAAGGATAAAAATGCTGTTAGCGGTAGTGCCACTCCGTGAAGCCACGAGGTCTGGCCTTCCATCACCATTCAGGTCACCACAAGTGATATGTCCCGTTGGCGCTTTCAGATTTAAAACCCCTAGCTTGGTCTTATCAATCGCATTAAAAGCCAGGTTCCCAGGCGCGCTTTGATTGTGAAGGATAACGATATCTGAAGCAGCATTCTCGAATTTCGTTCCAATGACTTCAGGCTTATTGTCATTGGTAAGGTCACAAGTGCAGACATCGAATGTCGCATTGATACTTGGAAATGAAAGTGGTGCGGCAAGTTTTGTCGGATCAAAGCCCTCAACGCTAAAAGAAGGTGTAGCCTTCAGAGTCGACTTTGCCGACAACCGGCTTGCGGTGTTGATCACTTCAATATTATGGAGCCTTGCTTGCGGTGGAACAATTACCTCCAGGGAAAAATCCGTTGCACGGGTGATCGTACCCTTAGCCTGATCGAACCACACTTGGTGAGATGATACATTTGATCCAAAACCGCCCCCCGTAATCAATATAGAAGATTGGGTATATGCATCGAGTGGTTCAACCCGAGTAATGAACGGCCTTTGACCATACACACTATAGGCAGTCAAGTAAAGCAACATTAATATTAGGTTTTTCATGCTAGCGACACCCTTGACTGGCCAAGACAAAAATTTCTAATAATATCCATTGTCCCGGAATTCTCGAACTATGAATATGATTGAATAGATGATAGTAAACGGTGTAGTCTCACGCCCATGCAAAATATCTATAAATGTTGCCGGCATCGTTGTTAAACTAACCGAAAACTTACATGTGAAGGACTGCCGTTGTTTACAAGGAATTTGTCGATTTCCTTCTGCGTTACTTCGTGGCTAAGTCGTTGCGGAACTTCGCACTTGTGAAGCCCGAAATTGGTGCTGAAACACAAAATGACCCCATGCTTCTTGCGAAGAAATTTCTAGTGATCGGATGCCTGTTTGCTCTATCAAGTCAATGCTATGGCCAGAAATTTTCATTTGGAGCCAAAGCTGGACCACTTGTGACCTGGGCGAATTTTAGCGATAAGGACGACAAGCACGATTTCGCAAATAAACCCAAATTGGGTTACTATGCAGCTGCTCTTGTGATCTTCCCTTTAAAGAATGACTACAGCTTTCAGACCGAGTTCGGGTTTTCACAAAGAGGGCGGCGCGTTCTCTTCAATGAAAATACCTGGGAGAACAACGCCACCTACTATTTCGCCGATGGAAGGATGATGCTTCGACGATCCTTTCCATTGCGGTTGGGACCGAACATACCATCTAAATGGTTTGTTAATGTTGGGCCCCATATAAGCTATTGGATAGGAGGTCATGGAACGATAGACGCCGGAGGTTCATATAAATATGATATCGTATTTAGCGAAATGCCGACGGAACCATCTGGTCCCGACTTTAATAAGATGTACATCTCTGATGTAAACCAATATTTGTTTGGGATAGACATTGGCGCGGGATTCATAGCGCCATTACGATCCAATACAAATTTGCTTGTCGAGCTGCGATTTACATCCGGCCACACTTTCTTTGGCAACAGATCCAGTGCATCAAACAGAACACTTGGGTTTATGGATAACCTTCGTTCGAACGAGAAAATGATAAACCTTACCATTGCATATATTTGGGGCGCCGATATTCAGAAAAGCAAAAAAGGAAAGAGCACAAAGGATAGACTAGGATTATAGGACTGTGGGACTGCCTCACTATTCCTAACAACATGATCAGAATCCCAATGATGATCGGCGGTATACCAGCAATTTTCCAGAAGGTGCTATCTATAACTTCACCTTACGTTGAACCGGCTACGATAAAATAAAGACCAGTCCTGATATAGGCTAAAAGAGTCGTCTCATAACATCACACTTGCCATTCGGATTCTTCAT
Organism: Chryseolinea sp.; assembly: GCA_037720155.1. GTDB lineage: Bacteria > Bacteroidota > Bacteroidia > Cytophagales > Cyclobacteriaceae > Chryseolinea. Next base: position 196,837 of record JBBJMI010000007.1, read on the forward strand.
GAACTGGTCTGGGTCGTATTAGACCGCCCTCTGGCACTCTTCCTCTAAAATATTCAGCAGGACGGAAGGCGGCTTGCCCCACGCTGCGATGTCGTCAGCAATCAGGATCGGGTACCGCGAAGATACCCCACCTACGCCACCAGTGGAAGCACCGATGACAACATAACTAATTCGTGTGTTCCTGATGATGTAGGAGCACATGACGCAAGGCTCAACAGTAGTATATAAAATACAATCCGATAAATCAGATTTTCCGCCCGATTGAATCGCATGGTTTATCGCCAGGAGTTCTGCATGCGCCATGTGTGCCGGCAACTCATGACCACCCTCCTCTCCTTCTCCCAATATCTGCCTACCCCTGACTATGAGTGAGCCAACTCCGGTCTTTCCATTACGTTTGGCTTTACCGGCGAGCTCCAGGCATTTACGCATAAAAAAATTGTGATCATTTTGCATGGTGCTTGTCAAGTAGTCGACGATGATAATTAATCTGACCTAAATGATAGTTAACGTGGCCCACAAGATGCGTTAAGAAAAAGCCAATAGAAAGCGTCTGATTCCCGATTTCTTCCGGGAAGGGTTCCTGGAGTTGATCCTCTTTTATTGAAGGAAGTACAATGGTAACGGTTCTTGCAGCTTCCTGAACCCTACTAATTATTTCATCTCTGGATATATCTTTGAGTGCAAACTCCTGTTGACGAACCCTAACATATCCGTTCTTACCAAGGACTGCTCCGATAAAATGGCTTACTGCGCCACTAATATGAAGAGCTAAGTTACCAGCAGTGTTATTGATCGTCCCGTGAAGGACCCATATATTCTGCTCATCTTCAAAGGCATTTAACTCTGTTATCACTTTTTTTAAATCCCTAACCAGGATTGTTAATATGGACTCGCTTGTCTGATACATGCTTGGCAAAATTTAGTTTTAGATAGATATTTGTTTTGTTTTTGATTTTCCCCCGCGACTTGTTCAGTCTTCCCTGGCTCGGCCCGGCCCATTGTCATAATCTTCTGTCGACCTCTCGTATTTCAATATCGTTGATGCTGGCAAAGCGCTTGGTCATAAAACCATTTTCATCGAACTCCCACATTTCATTTCCATAGGAACGAAACCATTGTCCATTTGCATTGTGCCATTCGTATTCAAACCGAACTGCAATTCGGTTCTCCAGGAAGGCCCACAGTTCTTTCCTTAGTTTATAGTCCAATTCGCTAGCCCACTTTTGCTGCAGAAACAGGCGGACGCTCTCACGACCGTTAATGAATTGGGAACGGTTGCGCCATTGCGTGTCCTCGCTGTAAGCAATGCTCACTTTTTCCGGATCCTTGGTGTTCCATGCCGCTTCTGCCGCTTTCACCTTCTGTCGGGCAGTCTCTGCGTTGAAAGGTGGCAAAGGTTGTCGTTTTTCCATCTATCGTAATTGGTTAAGTTGTCAAAGTCGATTCATCAAAGATTGGCGTGACGTACGCTCCCAACACCGTTGTAATATCCGTCCCGTATTTCAACACATTTTAGCCCTCATTATATACAAAACAGTCTGTCTATTTTATTTGAAAAAAATACAGGTCCTACTCCAAAAGAGTGCGTACAATTTTTCGGGCAGCCTTTGTAGGCCAAGTGTCTCTAAAGATCTTCGACTCAACAATTGCCCCCTCAAATAGTAGATAAACAGCATCTCCTATGCTTTCTATTTTTTCTGCTCCCTGATGGCTCAGCGTCTGCCTAACGAATCCTTTGATGTGATCACGTAACTTCTCCTTATGTTCAACAACTTGTCGTTGAATCCGTGTCTCGGCATCTGCCAGTTCCGCTAGTATATTTATGAACTTACAGCCACGAAATTCATTATGGGTTAGTGCGTATTCCAGGAAATCAAAACAAGCGATAAGCTTTTGTGCAGGCGTGCTTTTTTTCGAAGTCCATTGTTCAAGTCCCGCAAACCATTCTATCCTCGCCAGCTTCAAGTACTCCACGCCAACGTCCTCTTTCGATTTGAAATGCTGATACAGGCTCGCCTTCGCGACTTTCGCTTCCTCCAGAATCTGATTAATGCCAGTACTGTTATACCCCTGTTTATAAAACAATCGAGCCGCCGTCTCCAAAATTCGGTCCCGAGGTCCTAGGTTTTGTCTCATTTGTGTGCGTTGCGCTACAAAGGTAGCAAAGATTTAATAGTAGACAGGTTTGTCTATTTTTTTATTTTTACTGCAGCTGGATTAAAACATCCACTCATTTAAAAAGGATGGGTTTAAACACAAAGTTCTGCCATTTACAAAGCTAAATCAGCCAGATATAGTTTTAAGCTATGCTTGACTACAGTTCGGGCTTTACCTTATCCTCCGCCAACGCTCCGACGTTCTTTGTAACGTACCAGTTGAGGATTTAAACAGATATCTACGCTGTTCCGAAAATGAAGTGGGCTGTGTTACGGGTTAAAGATCAGAGGTGAGTACTATGAATGAAAATATAATAACCGTTTCCAGAATACAACAAGAGACGCCGCTATCAAAACTTATAACCCTCGACATTCCAAAACAGCTTAAGAACCATTATACCTTTAAACCGGGTCAGTTCATCACCATTACCATCTATGATAAAGATGGCGTAAAACACATTAGGTGTTATTCCATCTGCAGCAGCACTAAAGAGAAGAATATAACTATCGGAGTCAAAAAGGTTGATAACGGAATTGTGTCAAGCTACCTGGTAGATCAGCTCATTGCTGGAGAACAATTAATTGTAGGTAAACCTGCAGGAAAGTTTACCGCATCTACTTCTATCTTTCATGTAAATACTTATGTGTTTATAGCCGGAGGTAGCGGTATCACGCCAATAAAATCCATTATTGAAGAAATACTAGCCACGGAGCCCTTTTCCAAAATAACGCTGATCTATGGAAATTATAATGAGGAAAACATCATATTCTATAATTTCTTCAATTCCAAAATAGGCAGGAAATTGAAAGTGATTCACTGCCTTGCTAATCCCGCCCCTTATTGGAACGGCGAAACGGGTAGGCTAGATAAAATTAAATGTCGCGAGATCTTTAGCAAATACAATATCGCTTACAAGAAAGCAAAATTCTATATCTGCGGGCCTGGTGTTATGATGGAGGAAGCCCTCCATGCTTTACATGAACTATCGGTTTCAGAAAACAATATCTTCCAAGAAGTTTTTACATCAAATGCAGGTACCGGTATAACCTCTTACGACCCTGTAAAAATTAACATCATTGTCAATAATCAGGAACACACAGTAATCGTAAATCCAAATGAATCTATACTTGATGCCGCACTGAAAGCGAAACTAAACATCAACTATAGCTGTAAGTCTGGTGTTTGCTCCTCTTGTGCCGCCAGATTACTGAGGGGAAATGTTACAATGGGCTTGACACTCGGGCTTACTGTAAAAGAAAAGCAAAGTAACGTTGTCCTTACATGCCAGGCAAGGCCCACGACTGACGACGTGATCATCGACTATAACTATATTCCTTCCAATCCAAAACAAAATCGAAATCGAAGGCTTGCATTTACAGTAGGATTATTTCTAGTGTTTGTGATAAATATGTATGTCGTATATTCAGATAATCAAGCGTTGTTATGTAAAGGACCGATGAATAAAGGTCATGCAGAGCTCAACTGCGACAACTGTCATACCCGGGCACCGGGTACAACACGGCAACAAATCCAGGCAAATTTTAAAAGTCTAATAGGGTTACGTGACGAACCAGTGGACTTCGGGTTGTCTAAAGTAGACAATGACCAATGCCTATCTTGTCACTACCGACCCAATGACAGGCATCCTACACATCGGTTTTTGGAGCCACGCTTCGCCATTGCACGGGAAAAACTTCCTGCTGAGAATTGTGAATCATGTCATAGAGAACATAATGGCCTTAGCATTTCGCTGAGCGATTTTACGTATTGCAAAAATTGCCATGAAGATCTTCAGGTTAAGAACGACCCTTTAGATATTTCTCACGAAGAACTTATAAAAGAAGACAAATGGACAACTTGTGTGCAATGTCACGACTATCATGGTAACCACTTATTTGATACACCGGTTCGATTGCAAGATACCATACAGCTTTCGCGGATTACTATTTACTGGGAGGGCGGCGACGATGCCTATAGTTTAAAAAAGAAGCTGATCGCTAAAAAGTACGGCCTTAAATCGAAGTTATGAAAAACAAAATTATTATCATCATTTTAACCGGTGGATTTGCTGCATTGAGTATTTACTTGTTTGTGAATGCTCCACCACCCTTACCGGACCCGATTAATGAAACAAAGCCAGCATACTCCGTAAAGGAAGCGTTCAATATGTTAGCCAAAGAGAATGATTTAACACGGAGGCTCTACACACTTTGCATTGTGGGTGAGGGGAAAAAACAGGGACTTCAGTTTGATGAAAATTGGCAGGATGATAACATAGAAGCTGGTCCACTGCCCGCTTTATTTCTGAGAGAAACATCCAATAGCATCGAGAAAAGAGGTATCGGTTTAGGGCTTTATCTTGGTTCCGATTTTCCAATCAGCAAAGCCAACAAATTTTCCGGTATTCAAGACGAACGCTTCCAAGAGATTAAAAAAGACGGTCAACCCAGGTTCTTTTTTGATGAGCGTGTTCAACGGTATACGGCTATGTTTCCCGATTACGCTAGCGTGAATACTTGCGTTTCTTGCCATAATGATCATGAACAATCGCCCAAAAAAGATTGGAAGCTTAACGATGTTATGGGTGCTACAACGTGGACATATCCAAAGGATTCTCTAACCAGCGATGAATTGATACAAGCAATCAAGACTTACAAGGAAGGTGTGAAGACGACATACGCATTATACATAACTAAAATGCGGAATGTGAAGAAAGATAAGGCACCTGTTATTGGGACCCATTGGCCGAGCAAGGGACTGTATATTCCGGATACGGAAGTTTTTATTGACTCTCTAACAACCCTTACCGCAAGCGGGTTTGTAAATAACCTTACCAGGAGAAATGCCGTCAATCAATAAATTATACCTTATTATTGGTCCAGGTCTAATAGTATGTTATGCTTTACAGTATACATTCTATCCTGAGAGCCAGGCATTCGTGACATTTCAGAATGACGGCACATATAAGCTCGTAACAGGCCTACTCTTACTATTATTGATCCTTACACAGTGGGGTTTAACATTTGCCAGGGTGACGAAGCTTACGTCGGCGAAATGTGAAATGACTTTGTCCTTTCACAAATGGTCAGGAGCAATTTCGCCATTACTATTGTTTATCCATTCAATCAAAATAGGCAATGGCTATCTCGCTATTCTAACACTGACATTTATAACGAACCTCGTGCTTGGGTTTTTGAGTATAGGAAAAAGTAAACCAATCCACATTCGGTATTTTCAAACTTGGGTTTTACTTCATAGCGTATTTTCAGTAGTAGTCTTAGTGCTTACATTTTTTCACATTTGGGTAGTGGTCTATTTCGAGTAAATATGTAACTACTAAACGTGCGTCATTTTTTATAAGCAAAAGCGGAAACAACTTAGTTTAAAGAAATGAGGTCCCCGTTTCCTAAATTGATGGCATACTTTACTTTCCTGGAATTCCAGCCTACCTGGACCTGATAGAACAAATATCCTGTAAATGCGGCCATGACCAATGATTTGCCCGGTATACTGAGGTTGGTTTTATAGTCAGAGATATCATATCCCTCAAACCAGAAAATTCCGTCTTCCTCAAATACTTCGAAGAATTCCTCGCCAAGCTTTATAAAGATTCTTTTTTCATCCGAATAGCCCCACACGTTGGATACTTTTCCATCAAGTGTCTTTACTACGCCTCTTGTTGCGTCGTATGCAGCACCGGTATAATTTGCTTTTTCTTTAATTGAAAAGTCGCTTGTAATACCCGGCGCGTTATCGCGAAACTCAATAAAGTTTTTGTAAACACCTTTTACTAAAAGTGTGTCGTCCACAATGGGATACTCATATTTGTCAAGGACATCAGGTGTTTTGAATAGTTCTTTATAGGCAATAGTGGAAGCAGACGCCAACAGCTGCTCACTAAGAACTGTGTTGACTTGACTTAGACAATCTGCAAAACAGAGCTCTATATTTCTTCCATGAGATCTTGTAACGTCAAGACCGTTAGACATTATTGTGCTCCCGGCACTTTTAACCAAAATTAAACCCCAATCTGTATTTTTAAAGAACTCCACGACTAATTCGGCAATTGCCGTTTCACTGGTGAGAAGGGTTCTTTCGAATACGTTAAGCTTTAGAACTCGTATAATTAAGGGAGAACGATCAGTCTTGGGTTGCAAAAATTCGGTGAGGCATTTTCTTACCTCATCTTGAAACCCGCTTTTTAACTGGGCGATCACCGGTTTATTATTTATTCCCCTCTGAACAATGCCCACGATTTCTTTATTGGACCTTGCATCGATAATTTCCGAAATGTAAAATTTCGGATTCTTTATTGCTGCCCTTTTATCACTAAGGGAAATAAATGTTTGGGACGAAACAGGGATAGCAAACCAAAGAAGTAAAGAGTGCAATAGGCAAATCTTCGCGAATGGAGATCTAAACATATGAGGATTGTAACGGTTCGATTTGACTAATTGACAAAAAACAATGGCAAGTCGGGCAAACCTTAGCCATATGGTCAAAAGATACGGTAGACCTAAGAAAGAATAAATGTTAAATTTGAGATAATGGTACACCTAAGAAGGGGTATAGCAAGGTTCAGTTGCGGAGTTGTATAGAATGGTATTGGTAGAATTTCTAAATCTACATATTTAAATAATCGTGTTCATCAAATTTTTCAGGTATGTAATCGCAGTCGTGCTCGCCATCATCATTATTTCCATTGTGGTGATAAACCTGAAAATTCACTATCAACCCGAGCACATAATAGAGCGGGGCAATAGCGTGCAATATGAACTTGTTAGGGAACTGAGAGGATTGAAACGTGCGCTTAACGAAAATGCAGATGTTGAGATGCAGAAAATCTATCCCGAAGGATACGTTTTTTTAAATGCCACGTACGCGCTAGCATGGTCATCATTTCTTAGCCACCAAGGACACCAGAATTATCTTGAAGAGGGACATACTGAAATCAGTAAGGCATGGGATAAAATAAATTCTGAAACTGGAAAATCCCATTTTACCAGAAATCTTCCCTTGCCATACGGATCATTTTACAATGGATGGAGTTCTTATGTGTTGGCTTGTAAGCTGCGTCTTGAAATGGCACAGGATAGATCCGATCGTGAAATTCTCCAATTCAAACAACAATGCAATAAAATTTCCGACGCTCTCCAACAAACAACCTACCCCGAAAGTTATGATGGGGCAGCATGGCCGGCTGATGTAATGGTTTGCGTGGCATCGCTATGTCTACACGACCAGCTTTTTGAACCACAATACAAAAATGTTGTTAGGAAGTGGTTGCCAGAGGTTATGAAACGACTTGATAACCATGGAATGATCCCTCACTCAGTTCATCCACACAACGGAATGCCCGATGAAAACTCAAGAGGATCATCAATGAGTTTAATACTGATCTTTCTCCATAACATTGACAATCAATTTGTTCAAGAGCAATTTCTTCTTTTTAAAGAAAGCTTCGTAGCCGATCTTTCTGGTCTCACGGGGATTCTGGAATATGCAAAACGAAACTCCGGACGCGGGGATATCGACTCAGGACCTGTCTTTCTAGGTTTTGGTAGTGCGGCTACAATTGTCGGAATGCAAACACTATCAATATTCGGTGCGCATGAATCGGCGTTAAAGGTTAGAAATGCAGTTGAAGCATTTAGTCTTCCAGTACAACGCGAGGACTACAAACATCACTTTTTCGGGAAACTTCCGATAGCTGATGCATTTATAACCTGGAGTCACAGTGGGATGAAAGATGAGATGCACCCACCAATATCATTCGTCGCGTTTCACTTGTTCAGTCTAATGATTGTTGCATTACTTTCCCTGGTGTTCTGGATATTCTTTCCCAAGCGTTCTATACCTCTCTGAACATCCTGGTGCTCCAATGAATAACACAGGAAGCGGCAAGCATCAGTCACCGCCGCAGCCACTGCACCCTGAATCACCGCTACAACCAGAACCGATGTCAGAAGAACATGAACCCACTCGAGTGAATATTTCGCAAAGCAAACACACTTCTACTCTTATCATTCTCCATCTTGTCATTCCCCGACTCAAAACGAGACAATTAAGCCTCAATACCGCAAACAGAGTAAATCACTCCGCATGGCATAGCATTGGAATAATTATCGCTGGCGGATTAATCTATTTTCTTTCGACCAAGAAAAATCCACCTACAACGGAGAATACCTCCACAAATAAAAAGGTTGATCGGTTGAAGAAGAAATGGAACAGCTAATGAATGGCAAATCGGACTGGGCAAAACTATTCGTCGAAGGAAATAATGTGATAACAGCACTGCGAATGACTATCGAGCAAAAGTAAATGCCGGCATCCTAAAACGGCAGCAGCAACGCGCTGCACAAACTGAGCAATCGAAGACATAGATAACAATGCCGATATTTGAATTTATAGCAGAAGTAGTTGTACGAATCGTCGTGGACGTCGTCTTGCATGCCCCGTTTGCGCTTTATAATTGGGTCATCGGTAAAAGTGACAAACTCATCAATGGCTATCGGACAGAGCGGAAACAGTATATCAAATTCGATGCTGCTAAGAAGTTTATAATGACCTGGGAAACTGACATCGAGTTACTAAAACATAAAGTTAGAGACGTACTGGAACTAATGAACAAGAAATCTGATGTCAGTGACTTTCAGTTTACAATCCTGGGCGAAAGGACCGTAATTAAACCACCGACATCACTATCATTTTATTCATTCCATTTCCTGGTTCAATCATTGACCGAGGAAAAGATTCAAACAATAGGCATCGTGGAAACTGGCAGGACAGCTTACACCACTTACAACGACCCAGACTCAGAAAATCTAATTGGAAAGACGGACAAAGGGAAGAGGTTTTTCATCACTTTAATGGAGGACTACTCGAAAACACAATTTCTTAGAATAAACAGAAGGATAAGAACAATTAAGGACTATGACATTCATACCATAAAGAGCGAATTGGCGCAAAGCAACAGCTCGCACGGCTAAATTGAACTAGTGTTATGTTAATCATTAATTGACGGATACAATCTTTTCAATTTTATTCTTGCATCCTTGGTAGTAAACTGCCAGTTGATCTTGCTTTTTTTATTATTTCGGTTTTTCACCCAAGCCTTAACCTCTTCTTTAATTTTCTTTATTGTAGAAATATGCCGGTTCAAACACTGTCCGTTTAATACATGCAATTCGATCTCGGCCATGTTGAGCCAGCTTCCGTGTTTGGGAGTGTAAATGAATTCAAACCTATCCCATAATCTTTTAGCTTCCTTCGGTTCAAATGTCTCATAAAAAGAAGATGCATTGTGTGTATTAAAATTATCCATCACTAACGTTATTTTTTTAGCGTGCGGATATTTCCTGTCAGCAATTCGTTTCATGAACCTCGCCCAATCGTGCTTAGTCTTGAACTCGGTAACTTCGACAAACCGTCTTCCTTTCAACGGTTCATTCGCCATAAAAATATTAACCACTCCTTTTCGGACATATTCATAGTCTATTCTTGTCTGTCGTCCTGATTTCATTGGAATGGATGGTCGAGGCTCCTCTATTAATTGTTTGGGGGACTCATCCATGCAAATCACAGGATTTTCCTCTGCATATGACCTTTTGTAAACATCTAGTACACGTTCCATATTGGCCACAAACTCGCCCGTCTTTTCCGGTGCAATTACCCAGCCTTTTACTTTCCAAGGCTTAAGTTCGTTTTTTTTAAAACACTTCTCACAGTTACGTGAGAAATGCTCTCCACATACTTTAGCTCCACCATCTTGTCAGCCAAAAGACGCAATGACCACTTGGCGTATCCCTGGGGAGGATCACTACAGCACAAGGTCACCAACTTGGCCTCAACATCTCCATCCAATTTTCTATCGTACACCCTACTGGTGGGCCGCCTTTCCAATACTGCTTCTAATCCATCCTCCACAAACCGCTTCTTGATTCTATCTATTGTTCGCATTCCAACTTTAAGAATCTTACTTATTTGCTCGTTGGTCACCTTACTGGAATACTTTCCTTCGTCACAATTTAAAAGAACATATGCAACTCGGAACGTTTGCGAGGTATGAGAACCCTTATTGATGATGATGTTAAGATCTTCTACTTCTCCTTTGGTCAATTTGATTGTATAGTGTATCATTAGTAAGTCGTTTTACAAAGATACAAATTTTACTAATGCGTCATAATATAGTTAACTTAACACTAGATTACGTGCGTAATCAAGTGCCCGCTGCCTAAAGGGAGCGGGCATATTTTTTATTCTGTTTTCCTTTAGACCTATGGCATTCCCCTCTTTGTCGGACGCTTAGAACGACGTAAATTGAACGTCTTCTTTTACTCCCGTGCGCAATCATGGGTGGGAAGGGAGGCGCTTCAAACTGCCACAAGCCGTATGGACGCCGTTGGCGGTCATGCAGCAAAGGAACCTAAACCAAAAAACAGGGATGCCGTCGGTAATTACGTCACGTATAGCGTTACATATAATCTTTGTACTTATTACATCCTGCACCTTTGAACAAGAGAAACAACCCACCGACAACGCACTGCTTGGATTGGGATTTGGCATTGGCAACGCGGCAATATTTGTGCAAGATCTGGACAGCAGCAGAAACTACTATGCCGACGTCCTGGGATTTGAAATGCCACCGCCGAACAAATTTCAAAAAGGAATGTATGATAGCACCCGTAGTGCTTTGGTTTATTTTCCAGACATGTCATCCTTTGACCTTGTTGCGCTCAAGGATACGACGGCAGTTTTAAAACATTCGTTTATAAAATATTTTTTGCAACATCATGAAGGTGTGCGGGTGTATTCACTGTCCACTTCTTCGGCCGGCAAAACGCGTGATTGGCTTAGTGCAAAAGAATTCAAGATGGACTCAATTCAGACAGGTCGCACTACAGCAGAACTACCAAAAGGATGGGACTGGGATGATGGGGGACCGGAGTGGCGCAGTGCAGATTTCAATTTTGATAACCCACCGGCACATCTTCCCAACTTCATAGAATACATTGGCTTTCCTTACAAGGAAATGCAAGCTGAATGGACCTCGCTTCACACCTCGTGGCGCCAGTATTATAATCATCCCAATGGCGTGGTAGGCATGGTCGCGTTGCGTATTGCCGTTAGCAATCTCGATGACGCGCGTGAAGAATTTAAGAGAATGGGACTAACGGAATTGGAAGTAAACGAATCTAAAACGTTAGCCCGGTTTAAAATAGCGTATCATCAAGAGCTGCATTTAATGGCACCCGAATCAGCTAACGATAAACTCAGCAACTTTTTGGAAACACGTGGGCCGGGCGTGTTTGCTGTGCGCTTTGAAGTTAAAAAGCTTAAAGACACGCGTGACTTTCTGAGAAAGAAGCTGCCGGCTAAAGCGCTGCTCGTGGGAAGGTCGCCAGCACGGTTAATTGTATTAAAGGAATATGCACGAGGGGTTCAACTTGAATTTGTAGAGGAATCAAAAGCGCAGGGTGACCTGGCGAAGATTTACAATTTCAAAAAGGATTCGAAACTTGACACCGCTGCATTGCAGTATGCGTCAGCGTTGTATACAAAGTACTGTGCTTTGTGCCATGGCAATAACCGCGAAGGCTATGCGGCTGATTTTGCTCCATCATTGCGATCGCGTTCATTGATGGCCACAACGCACTCATCCAATTATCTCAGGCACGCGGTTTTTTACGGACGTCAGGGTACTGCCATGGCAGGCTATGCAAAAAACCAGGGCGGACCATTGGAGGAAGTTGAGATAGACCTTCTATTACAATGGCTCTATGAGTTAAGCGGAGTAAAAAAGCCTATTGACATTTCAACAGAATCTATAACTGGTAACGTGGCGCTGGGAAAGACGCTCTATGCCAAAAACTGTACAACCTGTCATGGTGAAAATGGAGAAGGCGTTAGCGCACCGGCATTGAGAAATCCCATGCTGTTGGCTACAGCAAGTGATGCATTTTTGCGCTATGCAATTTCGGAGGGGAGAGATAGCACATCCATGCCAGCATTTAAAGATAGTCTTACCAATGTTGAAATGGATGCCCTCACTGCTTATCTCCGAAGTCGGGCTTCAGGATGGAATGCTCCAGAAACAGTTACGGTAACAGAACCACTTCCACAAAATTATGTATTGAACCCATATAGCAAGGCTCCAAAATTTACCCTGCATGAAGGGCTTTATGTATCTTCCGAACAACTTCTTAAAGCCTTAAAGGATAGTTCACGTATCGTTATGCTTGATGCACGTTCAAAAGCGGCCTGGCATCAGGCACATATTCCGGGGGCGATTTCTGTGCCTTATTATGAGGAACCGGATACCTTTATTAAGGATATTCCCAACGACAGCACATGGATCGTTGCGTATTGCGCCTGTCCTCACGCAGCATCACAACGTGTTGTGAACACGTTGAAACGTTTTGGTTTTAAAAAGACAGCGATACTTGACGAAGGTGTTCTTGTCTGGACACAACGCGGTTATCCTATTCAGTACGGCCAGGACAATAAGAAGAAGAAGAAGAAAGAAGATAGTAAGAAGAAGAAATAACGTCGCGAATAGCGGTTTTATCACCGTTACTTGAGGGTGATCTTATAGGTTTAGCCGCGAATCCAGTCCCTCAGTAAATCCCGTACGCAAATCAGGGTAATGCTTAGAAGATTTTTGATGGACATGTATTAACTTAGAGTATACCAAATTCGGTATTGAAGAAAACAACATCCTAAAACCGGATCAATTTTTGAGTTAACAAGTTATCACCTGTCTAATTTATTCCAATGACATTGGATGCTAAAGAACCCTCTTTAAGCGAGGAAATGCTTAACATGGAGCCCCGACTCCTGAACGATATCCTGATCAAGGAAATTCTTCGTCTCAAGGAAGAGAACGATCATTTGAAATTTGAGTTGGTGGCGCTTAACTCAATTAATGGGCATACAACAGCATATCCCAAACGGTTTTCAAGAGACGACTTAATTCCCAATGCAGCGCCAAGAGAAGTTCTTTTTCATCAGAACGCGCGCTTCCTCAGAATGGAACAAAGGATGAGTCACAAGGAAATCGCTGCTGAGTTTGGCGTGCCGGCGGACCTTTGGTTGATGTACGAAAATAATCTCCTGCCTACCCAGACTATTTTATTAGCAATTTGCAAAAGCTTCAGTATTAGTGCCGATGATCTTCTTCACAGTAATCTCTCAGAATTTGTGAATGATTGGTCGTCGGAGGTTTTCGGTCGCATTCATAGTCAGGAGCCGACACTTGTGATCTGGAATGAGGTGGAGAATACAAAACCAAGCCCGTTTACCTTCCGGGAATTAGCGGTATAGTTGCCTAATCTGAACTCTCCTTTTGAACTTTACGATTTTCGGGAAGCTTTCACCGTACCTGTCGTAACTTTACCCGCTCGCTTGTAATATGCGATAATAACTCCCGTTGGTGTGACAATGCTTTCTGTTAATGTAAATGCCGCCGGTAACAGCCCCTTGTCAAAAAGCTTTTTTCCGTTGCCTAACGTCACAGGATGAATTTTGAGCCTTAGCTCGTCTACCAGGTCATTCTTAAGTAGTAGATGAAGACTTCGCATGGGCAGCGGGTGGTTCATTTGCGAGTATGCGCTATCTTGCAGTCTATCCAGGATGCTAAAACGACTTTATCAACTTCTGCGCTATGGAACTGCAACTAAAAAAAGTATATCCGATACTTAAAGATGCTTTCCTCCGGCTGAAACGTAACGAGCCACTCATCCTCGCCAGTGCTACCGCTTTCTTTACCTTGTTTTCATTAACTCCCATCCTTGTCATACTGGTTAATATTTCAAGCATACTTTTTAGAAATATTAAAATAACGGAAGCACTCTTCAAATCTATTCAAACAGTATTCGGGACCGAAACCTCGGAACAAATACGATCTATTGTTGAAAATGTTAAATCCTTTGGAGGTGAGTGGTATATCACCATCGGCGGTTTCATTTTTTTGTTGTTCGTATCAACAAATCTTCTAAACATTATTCAGAAGGCCATAAACCAATTGTGGGGTATCCGTAAAAGCCGTTATAAAAAAATAAAATATGATGTGAGAGAAAGGCTAATCGGCATTTTGCTAATACTGGCTATAGGTTTTGTATTCGTTATATCGCTTCTGCTAGACACAACTGTGGCTTTTCTTGGAGGCTATTTACACAAATTAATACCGACCGTTGATGCCATCTTCATACGAACCGTAAATATCTTTTTTTCGGTCCTCGTTGTAACAGCGTGGTTCACGATACTATATAAAATTCTGCCCGATGCCGTTGTCCATTGGAATGTTGCTGTGGCTGGCGGGTTGCTTACAGCCGTGCTGTTCAGTGTAGGAAAATGGATGCTGGGCCAGCTTCTTGATTACAGTAACATGGTAACCATCTTCGGTGCTTTCGCTTCGGTATTCTTTATCCTGTTGTTCATCTTCTACTCTTCGCTTATCTTGTACTACGGCGCATCATTTACATATAGCTATGCCAGCGCAACCGATCGGCCTATAAAGCCGCGGAAGTATAGTGACAACTATGAAGTAAAAATCCTTTCATCGAAATAGAGAGATCAGAACTGAGCACCGCTGGTTGCAGGTTACACTTTACATCAAGATGTACCCAATTTCTTCGCATTACAAAAGCTTGAATGAAAGTCAGTTCAATTTAAGGAAAGGATTGATAGCTTCCCACGTGGCGGGGAAGTTGCAATAGAATACGACGTGATCACAGCCTGGAATGATGGAGAGTTGTGATTTAGGTAGCATTCTCGCTGCAGCAGTAACAGCTTCAACGGAGTGATAGTCATCCCGGTCGCCGCTCATAACCAACACCGGGCATTTTATTTTCTCAAATGTTTCCTTGCTTATAAAATCATCGTTATAAAGTCCATTTAGTTTCAAAAGACTCTCTCCCCATTTGTCGGGCGCCGGCATCAAGGCAACGCGTTTCTTGAAAAAATCACCACTACCTGCCATAAGTGACTCGGGCGAATAGTTTGCTTTTTCACGTTTGCTACCTTTTGGTCGATCTGACGCGCCGATGGCTATGAGTTTCTTTACAATGTCCGGATATAAAGCTGCAAGCTTATAGCCACTGTAAGCGCCGTCGCTGAATCCCAGAACAATAACGCTGTCTTTCGTGATGCTGCGAATAACTTGTGCGGCATCGTCAGCCCGTTGTCTAAATGTAAACGGGGCGTTCCCTATTTCGGACTTGCCGTGTCCGCGTGTTGCTAAACAGATAACCTGGTAGCTTTCCGCCAGCTTAGGAATAAAAGGTTCGAACTCGTCGATGTAGCCATAAACACCCCCATGCAGTAAAATTAAAGGATCGCCCTTACCATAAATCTCATAGTAAAGTTTCGTTCCATCTTTAACCGTAAAGAACTTTCCTATAGCTGTATTGTTGCCGTATGGAATTTGCGCGGCCAATTTTGTTGAAAGCAGGCAAAAGATGAAAGCAATAGCCGATACAAATTGAGTTTTCATGGTTTAGTTTGCGGCCCAGTCCCAAATTGTTTGCCATTCTCGAAACACGAAAACGACGGTGCTTTCGTCATTTTTGATGATGACGGAAAAGGATCAGTGTGCGAAATCATATCAGTTTTGTTCGTTAGCGAACATGTTAGCCACCCAATTTCGCGCTAATCAACCAATCTAAAGTCAAGGATTCATGATATCGCAAGCAATTTGAATCGCTTCTGCCAGGGTTAAGGTTCCGTATTCACACCGTGTTGCTTCAACCATTCAACAACTGTAATAAAATCCTTAGGCATAGTTTTGCCTGCATCCTTTGCATCTGTCCTGATCTTGCGAATAATAGTTTGCAAGCTATTTCCGTCCCGTGTCGTATACGAATAGTCACATTTTGCTTCTTCCAAAAGATAGGGGACTACACGCCAAACGTCGTTCCAATTTTCACTTATCTGCGCATTATTGGCGGCCGCCATCACGGGCGTGAAGTGCATGCCATTTTTTGCATTTACATCAGCCCCCTTGCGCACCAATAAAATAGCCTTATCATTTTGCTGCTTGTCGGTGCCAATGGCATCAAATAAAAGCGGGCCGTCCGTAACATCGCTGTGCCGGTTAGGATCACCCCCGGCATCTAACAACAAGGAAAGGGTTTCAAGCGGAACATACCGGACAGCATCGCACAGGGCAGGCGTTGTAGAAGACCCGTGTTTCACCAATAAACGGATAGCTGCTGTATTGGAGGCAAAATCTACCGGAAATAAATCCGTCATCCTCCGAAGTAGGATGGTAAACTGGAGATAATTCAGCCCATCCCGGTCCCATACGCGAATGCCCTTTATATTTAAATCCTGTCCTTTAATGAGCTCCGACAATAGAAGCGTATCATTCTGTTCGATGGCAGAAGCAATTCCTTGCTGGGTCTTATCTTGATAGTACGTTTTTGCCAGACTTTTATTCTTTTTAAAAGACGAAAGGTTTTTGGATATCAAAACACCGAGAGCAATTACCAACGGCAAGGCCGCGAAAACTCCCGCAAAAGAAACGCTGAAATTAGACTGACTTACACGCAATGGTATAGCTGCCAAAAGAACCACTGCTAATCCAACGCCAAACAGAACAAACATCCAGCCCTTTTCCATGATATCCACATTTCGCCCCATTGAACTTGTTAAAAACCATCCAATAAAAGCGAGTAAGGCAATGGCGTTCATGCCGATGAGAATCCAGATTATTTTAATAACCACGTCATAATAACTTTAAAGTGAGTGACCAGAAAATTGTTGCCGTTGATCTGCGTAACATTTCCTTCCCGGTGCGACGTTAACCATTTTTTACAGGTTGATGAAATGCCGCATTCACTTTCAGGATATAATTTCGCCAACCCACGCAAGAACTAAATTATAGTGAAGCGTGGGGGTTGAAGCTTAACATCGAGAAAGACCAAAAATGAATAAACTGCAGGGAGTGTAATCACTGTTGGAACCGTGATCTTAGCTTTATTATAATGTTGCAGTCAACAAAGTGGTGAGTTGACTGGTGTGAAAATTCTTTAAGAACGCTTCGTCAATTGCCTTTTTTAATACCGAATATTCGTTCCGCATTACCTGATGCAATTTTTAAGCGTTCATCCTCAGAAATCAATTCTGATTCAATGAACGCCACGGCGGGCGCCATAGGTTGAAAAGGATAATCAATCGCCCACATGATACGATCAACTCCAATTTTATCGATACAATACCTCAGTGCCAGGGGATCTTCAACACCACTAGTTGTTATCGTTATGTTGCGTTGAAAATATTCGCTAGGTTTTAACTGGTTCTTGCGTCCTGCCCTGGCGCCGGGTGCACCCATGAAATCAAGTCTGCCTAACCAAAACGGCAAAGCTTCACCCATGTGTCCAATGACAACCTGCAACTTCGGGAAGCGGTCGAAAACACCGCCAAAGATAAGTCGCAAAATGTGTGTCCCTGTTTCTACGCCATAGCCCCATACAGCTCCCTCCAGCCGATAGTCTTTAAAAGGTGCAGCCATTCCATCAGATGGAGCTCGCGGGTGAATATAAAGCGGGCGGCCAAGTGCTTCCGCAGCTTCGAATATAGGCGCGAATTGGGGATCATCGAGATATGCATTTGCTGTATGAGAGTTGACAATGAATCCATTTAGTTTTAATGCTGTGACAGCTCTTTCCATTTCCTTTGCTGCGGCAGTGGGATCTTGTGGTGCAAAACTCGCCAAGCCGGCAAACCGGGTTGGGTGACGTTGTACAGCTTCCCCTAAACGGTCATTGGCGAGCTGAGCGAGCTCCATAGCCTGCTCACGTTGAAACACTTGAACACCTGGCATAACCAACGACAGAACGTGCATGTCAACGCCGTTAGCATCCATATCATTTATTCGAACCTTATCAAAATCCAGTAATTTGGGCAACATTCCCGATGAGGCGCGATCGCGATTGGAAACCTGGTTGCTATCTGAAGCAGCTTGAGCTGTTGACGGGGTCGGAGCGTCATAGAACTGTTTCAAAAGCATTAGATCTAAATTTGGTCCGCCTTCCCGAACTACTTTCCGCATGGCTTCGGCTATTTCAGGGATAGTAAAAGCTTCTTCTGTAGCAATTTTTTTTACTTTTGGTTTCAACGCGATAGGTGCAAAAGTGTCTGATGCAGAAACTCCTTCATTCAAAAATGGTGGCAATGTTGATGCTGCGGCTAAAGCAGTTAAATTTTTAAAAACAGATCTGCGGTTCATGTTTGAAATATTTTTTGATTGAAAGATTTTAGACTACCAAATAAACTGTTTTATTAACAAATAGATACGAAGGTGTAATTGAAATGATCGGCTGCTAATACCCTAAATTATTCTTTGACGAATGGCTTTAGCAACGGCTTCAGGGCCGCACTGTACATGCAATTTTTGATAGATATTTTTTAAGTGCCTTTTTACTGTTTCCGGTGAGATGGAAAACTCTTGTCCAATCATACGATAAGAGAAACCTTTAGCCAGCAGCTCGAGAACTTGTTTTTCTCTGGGAGTGATTTGATACTCCTTTGAGGGGAGCGGTCGGGTTTTATGAAATGCCACCAATACTTTCTTCGCGATTCCGGGAGACATTGGAGCGCCACCTTCCATCACATCCCTGATAGCCTGAGTTAAATAAACGGAGGTGTCCCTTTTTAAAAGATACCCATCTGCACCATTGGCAAGACATGCAAACAATTTTTCATCATCATCAAAAACCGTATGCATGATAACTTTAATATCAACGTCAACTTCTTTAATTAATCTTACACCGTCGATGCCGCTGCACCCAGGCATGTCAATATCCATTATAACAACGTTCGGTCTGTTTGCCTGGGCATCTTTGACTATATGAATGCAATTTTCATAAAGACCCATCACTTTCAGACCGTCGGTGGTTTTAATGAGAAGGTCCAATAGATCGCGAAGCTTGCTATTGTCTTCATAGATGGAAACACTGATAGTTCCTGGCTGTTGCATAATACAAAGAAGACAGTAAACTATCGAAAATTCAATAACCCTTTTGGGTGATGTGGTCGCAACGGGAAAACTAATTGAATTACTGTGCCCTTTCCGGGAGAAGAGACAATTTGCATGGTGCCCTGTAACTTTTGCGCTCGGTCTTTCAAATTAACGAGTCCATTTCGATCATTTTGCTTTGACTGATTAAACCCAGCACCATCATCCTCAATAATCAACGATAGATTCTTTTCAATTTTGACTAATTCAATTTTCGCATGTACACAATGTGAATGCTTGACAATGTTGTTGACGGACTCTTTAAAGATCAGGTAAAGGTTTCTTCGTTGGTCTATTGAAAGTGTTATTTCTTCCATTTGTTCCGGCATCATTACTTTGTAAATAATCTGCTTGGCCTCAAAAATCTCTGAGGCGTAGCGCGTCATACGTGCCATCATGCTTGAAAGCGCATCATTTTTCGGACTAATGTTCCAGATGATATCATCCAGGCTGCCACTCATATGTTGTACTTCTTCAACGATCCGCGCCACAAAATGAGCAGATGGATGCACTTCCAGAAGTTTTTTTTGAGCGAGATTACCCATGATACTTATGCTGCTTAGCGAAGATCCGAGTTCGTCATGTAGATCCGCTGAAATCCTGTTGCGCATGCGTTGTAAGCGCAATAGCTGATTGACGCGGAAACGATATGACGCATATAAAACGGTTACGAATATTAAAAAAATCGCACTTCTGAACCACCAGGTTTCATAGAACGCCGGGATCACTTCAATATTCATTTGAATTGTTTGTTGATTCCAGTTGCCGAATGAATCACCAGCTTTTAGGTGTAAAGTATAACTGCCCGGACTTAAGTTAGTGTAATAAGCGAGATGCCTGGTGCCAATATAGTTCCAATCTTTGTCCAGACCTTCTAAGTAATAGGCATATTGATTGTCCTGGTGTTTTCGATAGTTCAATGCGACGAAATCAACACTGAAAGAATTGTCTGTCCGCTCAAGCCTAATGGGCTTTGTTACATCAACACTCCTTAATTTCTCATGAACTTTAAATGAGCTTATTGCAAGTTCAGGCGCCTGGATCGGATTAAGCAGGTTTGAAACGTTTACAAAGTTGAATCCGTTTTTATGTCCCACAATAAGATTTTTACCATCGTTGCTCATAAATATTCTCCTGGTCGTATTGTTGCTGATTAATCCATCGCTTACAGTAAATCTAATGATGCGCCTTGTTATCGGGCTAATACAATACAGGCCTTCATAATTACCCATCCATATATTTCCAGAGTCATCTTCGACCAGGCCACTACACTCCTGATCGTGAAATCCATGCTCAGTGGTAAATATATTTAGCAAAGCACCGCTAGCCGATACCTCTGTGAGGCCTCCCCAGCGAGCGGCCCAAATGTTACCCAGTTTATCTTCCAGTAAACTATTCACCGCCCTCGGCGTGACAGAGTCGGGAATATTAGTGTCTATGCTTATGAACTTTTTTTCTGACTCGTCTGCAAGCATTACTCCGAGGCTCGTACCCAACAAAACTTTGCCTGCTCTTGTTATGAGCAAGTCCGTAAGCAGGTTATTCTCTTTCAATAATGCCTTTTGCTGCTGATCACTCCAGGGTGTTGTTTCTCTTTTTCCGCTTTCATTAAACACACGAACGCCCTCATCTGAATTTCCGATCCAAAATCTTCCCTTTAGATCGAAGCCACCGAACTTGAAAAATGGGACCGAAAATTTTTTATTAGCCGATTGAGTCGTGTTAGTACTAATGAACTTTTGGGTGTTCGGATCGTAGACAAATATACCGGGTCGTTGATAATCCCACCTGCTCGTCCCAATCCAGATTTTTCCATCGTCCCGCTGAATCATCCACCGGGTATCTGCGTCGTTTGTTTCTGGATACTCTATTAAAGAAAAGGAACCAGTATTTCGCTCCCATCTGAGCATGCCGTTGTGCGAGAGTCCCAAATAATAGATTTCGTCACTACTGAACTTGTCTTGTATCACTGCGTTCACAGCGATTGAAGAACCTAAAATACTTGGCGGTAAGGATATACTTTGGAAAAGATTGCTTTTGGGGTGGTATTTTATAACACCTTCGGATGTAGATATCCACACGACTCCGTCTTTTCCATTGCGATAGATATCATTTACTTCATAGGTAACGGGAAAAATGCCAGTGAAATAATAAAACCTATTCTGCCCGGGTCTGAATATGCCTAATCCGTCCTGATGGCCTATCCATAAGATACGCTTTCCATTTTCATCCGTTCCTTCTGTAACGCTAAAAATTGATGGATTCTCCCGTCCTGCAAAAAACTTTTCATGTGAATGATTTTTCGTATCGTATTTTATCAGACCATGAGAGACGCTGGCGATCCAAAGAAAACCGTCCGAACCGGCACAAGCTTTTGATAAAATAACATCCTCTCTTCTCGAAGGATCTGCACTATCTGCACCCCATTCACAAATTAGCGTGTCATTTACGGGATCGTAACGAAATAGACCGTTATCCCTTCCAATAACCCAGAGCGTTCCTTCTGAGTCCTCAACGAAGGACGCTTTTGTCCAGGCGTACGTTGTTTGCCTGAATGGATAATGTTTGTACTGTTGTGTTGTAAGGTCAACACGATTTACACCATGAAAATCACTATACCATCCCCTGTTTTGTTTATCGACATAAAAGAAACCCGTTTCTTTGTCTTTTGCATTGCGAAGTACATGCGTCATTTCTAATGTTGCAGCCTCAATTTTCATGATCCCGTTAGGATCTGACGCCAGCCAAATATTATTACTGCTATCCATACCTAAGCCAGATACAAGATTAGATTGAGGTGCAAGAAAGGTTCGAAAACTTGTTCCGTCGTATCTCACCGGGCACAACCGCGTTCCAAACCACATGAATCCCGCCTTATCCTGGAGCGCTGACAACACAGTATTGCTTGGTAAACCGTCACGAGTAGTGATGGTTTCAAATTGCATCAAAGGCAATTGCCCAAAGGCCGGAAACGCCGCCAGCCCTAGAGTTATTCTAATCAGACGAAGCAGCGCTTTGAGCTTCATAAAAAAGAGTGAATCTTCCCATTTTGAAATGGTAATCTACATCTTTTAAAAAAACTTCTAATAACGCCCTGCGAGGCATGACCTAACCAATACTTATGATTGCAAGTAGGGCTACGCTTTCGTGTAACGGAGCGCAACACACCCGGATTTAAAAACCCTTGACTCGACGAGTTGCAGCTTCTCCTGCAGCTTATAGGTATCTAACAAACGCCTACCTTCTCCCACAACCAACGGCTGAATTACAAAATAGTATTCATCCACAAGACCGAGCTGTATGAGCTGTGAGGGGATATCCACACCGCCCGTTAGGATGTTCTTACCCTCCTGCTGTTTTAGTTTCAGCATTTCATCTTTTAGATTTGAACGAACAATACTTGCCTTTTTCTGTTCAACTTTCCCTAATGTTCGGGAGAATACAACAATCCTTTTGACTGCATCAAATGCTTTGGCAAATTCGTTCATTCCTTTTGTAGAACCAGAATTATCCTTTGCGATGTCCGGCCAGAACGGAACCATCAATTCATAAGTTTTTCGTCCATAGACAAAAGTGTCGCTATCGCGTAAAAGGGCCGCGTAATAATCGTGTAGTTCGTCATCACCTGTTCCTTTGGTATGATCGCAACATCCGTCCAGCGTAAGGTTGATTGCAAAGATTAGCTTTCTCATAATGGTCGTTTTTAAAACATTCACTCACCGCTCTTTATCAGAAGTAATTAGGCAGGGTGTTTATCTCTCACAAAGATCGTAATCCATTCTTCTCCGTAAGGGTGCAACAGCGACATCGTAGCGGGCATTTTGCGTCAGGGCGTAGATTTTGAGCGCGTGTGCCGTTAACATTAATAGCCCTCTATTGATTTCATACAGTCAATGTGACACTATCTTTGATTTCAAACATACCCAAAAGTTTTACTGGAATAAATGTCCACTCTTGCGTTTAAGAAATGTAATCAATATCTTCAACTAAGGTTTTAGTTATGATTTGGTATTACTCAAAATTGGCATTTCGGAATGTTCTCAAAAATAGAGGGTATGCGCTTGTCAATATTACAGGATTCGCTTTGGGATTATCTGCATTTCTGCTGATAATCCTTTTTGTAATTGATGAAAGGAGTTACGATAAGTTTAACATTCATCATAAGAGAATTTTCCGAGTCGACACAGAGTTGAAGTACGGAGGAGCAATAACTTCATTTGCCATTGCTGCCCCGCCTCTAGCTGATGCAATGCGCAATGATTTCCCAGAGGTTGAAGATGCTGTGAGGATTGAACGAGTTGAAAACATACAATTGAAGAAGGGCATTGAGACTATTCAGGAAGACCGCGTATTCTATGCTGATCAATCGTTGTTTGATGTTTTCTCATACAAAGTCCTTGATGGAAATACTAAAAAAGCGTTGGCTGATCCTGGATCAATTGTGATCATGAAAAGTGTTGCAATGAAATATTTTGGAAGTACAAACGCTACCGGAAACACACTGACAATCATGAATGACAATTCCATTCATACCATCACCGCCGTTTTGGATGATATGCCATCACAATCTCATTTTCATGCCGAAATAATTCTTCCTCTAAGCGCGCGGGAGAATTCCCGAATTACTGCCTTCAATCAATTTACTTTCAATACTTACGTGCTGCTGAAAGATATGCGCGACGCGGAAGTTCTAAATAGCAAACTAAAACAATTTCTTAAAAAACATTTAGCCGAAAACATGAATGTGGAAGCATTTGAAGAAGGTGGAAACTACATCAGACTTACACTCACGCCGCTTGATAATATTCATCTTCATTCCAATAAGCAACGCGAGCTGGAGGCAAATGCGGATATTTCTTATGTTTATATTTTCACATCTATTGCTCTCTCGATCCTCGCTTTAGCATGCATTAATTTTGTAAACCTTTTCACTGCAAGGTCTGCAGAGCGGGCCAAAGAAGTGGGGGTAAGGAAGGTTCTGGGCTCTTTTAGGGAGAGCATTATAATTCAGTTTATGTTGGAAGCTTTTGTCATGATCTTAATCGCTATCACCCTTGCTGTTATAGTGGCAATAGCGTGCATTCCCATCTTTAACACATTGGCCGGAAAAAACTTCGAGCTCAGGTTTACAACCTTTCTGACCCTGTTTCCAACCATTGCAATTGTTACATTGGTTGTTTCGGTAGTTGCCGGATCCTATCCAGCCATTTTTCTTTCTTCCTTTACACCGGCAAAGGTTCTTAAGGGCGAATTGTCGTCTGGCTTTAGAAGTAACAAGCTGAGAAATATCCTTGTGGTGATCCAGTTTTCCATTGCTACAATCCTTGTTGTGGGCGCATTCGTAGTCTATCATCAACTAAATTTTATCCATTCTAAAAACATTGGTTTCAACCGCGATCAAGTGCTGATCATTAATAACGTCAGTTCGATGGATGACCCAGTTCTTTTGAAAAAGCAGGTAGAAGACATATCAGGCGTGATTAACGCCTCGTTGTCCGGTTACCTCCCCACACTTGCCGCGCGATGGGCAACCAACGTGTCTTCAGAGGCTCATCATGGGTTGCTGTCTGAATTCTGGAGTATCGATGCAGACTACATTAAACGTTGAGGATGGAAATAGTAACAGGCCGCAATTTCTCATCAACGCTCACAACTGATTCGTCATCGATAATATTAAATGAGTCGGCATCGAAGCAACTTTATCCTGAAGCGCAACCGCTGGGAAAACATATCGCGGTGGGTGATCAAACCTTTACCGTAATTGGCGTTGTGAAAGATTTCAACTTTAATTCACTTCGCGAGAATGTTACACCTCTGGTAATGGTGCTCGGTAACGATTGGCGCTCAAACCTAATTGTTCGAACATCAGGAGGGCAACTTGCCAATACATTGAGCCAAATTAGAAAAATGTCGAAAAAATTGAACCCAGGCCATGAGCTCGAATTTTCCGTGATGGAGCATGATTTCGAATCGATGTATAGCGGTGAACGGAGAACGCAAAAACTATTCATCGTATTTACCATATTATCCCTGGTTGTCGCAGGAGTTGGACTATTTGGAGTTTTAGGCTATTGCACGGAGCAACGCACACGTGAGCTCGCAATCCGAAAAATACTGGGTGCATCTAACGGCGCAATTGTAAAATTGTTAACCGTCGATTTTATTAAATTGATTTTCATCGCCACAGGAATCGCGCTTCCTTTAGCGTGGTGGATAATGGAACGGTGGCTGAATGCATTTGCCAATCGCATCAACATCCCTATTTCAACGGTTTTCCTTTCTGGAGGATTAATACTACTTATCGCCATGCTCATAATTTCCTATCAAACTCTTAAAACATCTATGAGCAACCCAGTCGATTGCTTGAGAAGCGAATAATCACCACAGAATCATGAACAGAATTATATGTTTAAGTGCCGCCCTTGGTTTGCTAGTTAATGGGACGCACATTTTTGCACAGGCGCCAAATCCAACCTACTTAAATGAAGTTCCTCCTGGCATAACGCCAAAGATATTCGCGCCCGGAAAGGTCTCAAAGCCAAATGAAAGTGAATTCGGATCCGTTTTTTCTAACGACATGACGGAGTTTAACTACAGCGTTGAAATCAGAGGTAAGGCTGAAACGCGCATGATGAAATTCGAAAACGGAAAATGGAGCACTCCTGTAAAAATTCTTTTCCATGAAGTTTACAGTTACAACGATCCATTCCTAACTCCAGATAACAAAAAACTCTTCTTTATCTCAAACAGATTCTTAAACGGAACCGGTCCAAAAAAAGATTTTGATATCTGGTATGTTGAGCGGTCAGTCGAAGGATGGTCTGAAATGAAAAATGCAGGCAACAATATTAACTCCAGCGAGAACGAATATTACATTTCGTTTACGTCAAGTGGGAAGATGTATTTTTCTTCAAATCGGGCGGCTAACAATTATGACATCTATTCGTCAGTCGTAAAAGCTGGTGAATTTCAGCCGCTAGTTAAACTTGGACCTCAGATCAATACATCTGCTTATGAAGCAGATGTATTCGTAGCGCCTGATGAATCGTATCTTATCTTTTCTGCCATTAGTGAGGATGGCCTCGATAGCGGCGAGCTCCATGTTAGTTTTCGAAGTCAAGATGGCTCCTGGACGCCCAGGACTAGTTTTGGAGACCCTGTAAATACAGAAACCAATGATTTTTGTCCTTATGTGAGCCCCGATGGGAAGTATTTTTTTTATTCCAGTCAGAACGATATTTATTGGGTGTCAAGTGAAGTGATCCGAGAACTACGTTAGCCGTCTTAGGCCTGAATATCTTTGCAATTCGTACGCCACCGTGAATCCTGGCTATGGCTTTTTGTAAAATCACCTTAGAAGTATCCACCACCTATTCACCGAGACCCCTATGCCTATCCTCCAATGAAGATAAAGTTTGACGGTCTAACCCAAGGCTTGCAAGTTTGCGGCGGCATGTCTCTTCACATGTTTTTTCTGCGCGATGTGAGGCAAGTTCAATTCGCATTATCAAAGCCTCGGGCAAATGTGGATCCGCGTCATCTGCGTGTTGCATTGCAACGTCAAGAATTTTGGCAGCCGCCTGGTCATCATTCTTGTAATCACGGTAACGTTGAGCCATCGCCATTGCCCTCTGCAGGGGGGACTTGCTTTGTTCATCGGTCTCCTCCCATCTTTCCTGATCTTCTGCACCACGGCTGACAAAAATCACTGAGTTCCCCGATACATCTGTCAATGTAAAGCGAGTCGATCCCAGTTTCATCCTTGATATTCTGGGAATACCTGTATGTGGAACCCTTCGAAAAAGTTTTTTCAAAGAAGCACAAAGCATCATATAAACTTCTTTCGCATCCTTGACAATTACCAGGCACCCTGTATATGAATTGTTAGATGCTTGCAGTCCCTTCAATCTCCCAAAATGCAGTTGAAATCCATTGCGTTCCACAACACCATATTGATAAGGACTGGTTTGTCGATACGTCACGATGTACCCCAATCCTTGCCAGAATGAAAGCGTATCTTCGATGGATACGCAAGGCAGAATAGGAACGGTCATCCAATCACTATTGAGGGTCTGTAAGGTCATAGGCGTTTATTTTATTCAATCAAAGTTAAAAAATGCGATAATCGGATTTCTATCATATACTTTTTTGTATGTAATGGGAAGTTTGAATATTGGGAGACTACTTTGCCAAATGAAAGACTTCAAGTTTGAAGGGCGTGTGTACTATAATCCTATAGAGCTGACCCATTCGTATATTGGAGGGACCTGGAAAATGCCTGTGCTGCTGGCGCTACGAAAAGGTTCCGTTCGTTATACAGTCCTCAAAAAGACTGTTGCCCATATATCCGATAAAATGTTGTATAGCGTATTGCGCGACCTTGAAAAAAAAGACATGATTACCCGTACTGTTTTCGCCGAAAAACCGCCACGCGTTGAATATCGACTAACAGCATTGGGTCGAAAGTCCATTAAGGTTATTGACTCGCTCCATGGATTTGGAGAATACTTGATTAAACTCAACGGGATATTCTGATCCTAACACATCGGGGCCGTAGAATCCAGCTAAACCGTCGCGTCTAACGAAAAGCAAAATATTTCAAGTAGCTTGGCACCTGCCATCTATGAACATGACTCTTACCTAAACGTTGTAAAATGAAATTACTGTTAAGTATTACTGCATTCATCGAGGGCGCCACAGGGCTGTCGCTTCTTATAATACCATCCGTGGTCGTTTCGTTACTGTTAGGAGTGTCGCTCATAGAACCCGTCGGCCTGGTATTAGGCAGGATTGGGGGCATCGCCTTATTCTCTTTAGCCCTGGCATGCTGGCTTGCAAAGGAGGATTCAAAAGCTTCGATTGCGATGATCGCGGCGTTGACATTGTATAATTTTTCATCTGCAATGCTGCTTGGCTACGTAGCCGTGGTGGAAAATTTGTCAGGGATAGGTTTGTGGCCTGCTGTATTGTTGCATATCGGATTATTGCTTTGGTGTTTTAAGTGTCTTCGGAAGAGATGAAATAAAGACGCACAAATTCTCCTATGGAAAACTCTATACCCCTTATCCTGATTCTTCCCACCTAGTCCATTTCTAGCGCAGGTCTTCACCAACAAACCGGTAGTAAAAAAAATGTATGTAAAATGGTTTTATTATACATACAAAACGTGATTAAATTCATGCCGACAAAGGAGATTTACTTTTTGCGTGCTTCTGGTAGAACAAGATTGATGATTGCATCTACCAACGGAACACCTACAAAAACGATCCAGGGCACTAAAGATATTGTAAGGAGAAATGTTCTTTGATACAACGGGAGCACAGACAATGGTTCCCCAAGGAAATAAAGGAACATTGTTATTGATGGATAAATTACTGCCCAAATCTTGAGCGATGCGATTAATTTCATTTTTGTTTTCATAGCTAGTTGCCTTTTAATTGATTGAATAAAAGCAAAATTACTGGCGCGAGAGGCGTTCGGGATAGGACAAACATGTAATGAAGTTGGACTTATCGCAAATTCTGGCGAAACATCTCGGGCGTGGACCGGGTATGCTTTTTAAAAAATCGTATAAAATACGACACGTCCTCATAACCTAAGTGATAAGCAATCTGGTTCACCTGGTTTGACGTTGCCAGGAGATATCGCTTAGCTTCCAGAAGAATATGATCATCGATAAGTTCGGCCGCCGTCTTGCCCATGAGTGTTTTAGTAATTGAATTAAGTTGAAACGGGGATAGGTTCAACTTGTCCGCATAATACGATACATGCTTATGTTCACTGATATCTTCCTCAAGAAGAACAAGAAAATTTTGCAGGCGTTCCTGAGCGTATTCGTTGCGGGCATCCTTTTGACTATCGTTATGCTCTCGTTGCCGTACAAGCTCAATAAAAAAAATCGAAAGGTTGGCTTTGATGACCTCGGGAAACCCATCGACTTTGTTTCTGTATTCTTCATGCATTGAGGCAAGGATGCTTTGCAATTTATCTGACGCAGACACTTCCAGCCTACAGAAATTTTCATTTGCGGCATTCCGAAAAAAATGGTTAGAACGGTCGAAATAAAAGAACCCCTTTCCGAATTCCATCAGGTAACCCTCGCTGTGCGACTTCAATTCAAGACGATGTACTTGCCCTGGGCGGATGAAAAAAATTGAATCATCGTGGACGGAGAATGGTATGAAATCAATCTCATGGATTCCCCCGCCCCTTTTTAAAGCAAGGATGAAATAAAAATCATGGCGATGAAGGTTTTGCGTCATGTCCTTTCCGGCAAGTACCTCCGCAACAGTTCTTATTTTAAAGCTCTTTGAAAAGTCCTGTTCGGCTTCTGCAGCCTTGATTGACCTTACGGGAATGTTCTTCATGACATTAAACGTCAAGATAACTTTTTTATGAATCCATTCCGAACACGAACTGCCGGGATGGGCGGGAAAATTTATTTGAAGGCGATTTTGCAAAAATCCTGAATGCCTTTATATTTGTTAGACAAATCGAATAGAAATGCCGAAAGAATACCTCGGGGAATTTGAGGAACTCGTTTTAACATTGGTTGGCGTCCTGAATAATGAGGCCTATGGAAACGCTATTGTTAAAGAGATTGATGAGCAGATCGGCAGGCAGGTAAATCTCGGAGGTGTTCACGTTACCCTTTATCGGCTTGAGGATAAGGGATACGTCAAATCGCACGTAGGCGGTGCAACGAGCGAGCGCGGTGGAAGAAGGAAGAGATTTTTTACCATCACCGCTGCAGGACTTGCAATTCTGAAATCAATGAAGGAGGACCGTCAGCATTTATGGAAGTTAATCCCTCAATTGAAATAGCATGAATACGCCGCAGGTGCCCAAATGGATATTTGTAATGCTTCGCTGGATTTGTCCGGCTGAGTTATTCGAGATGATAGAAGGCGATCTTATCGAGCAATTTAATGCCGATGTAAAACGGTGTGGACCAGCAAGGGCACGTCGCAAGGTCGTCATTCATGCCATCGACTTTTTGAGAGTTGGCATCATCACCAGAAACACGGGGCCTTCATTCAATGCGCCAATGACGGTTCACTTTTTTCGTTTTTTCTTCAGGGGGATGAAAAAACACGCTGGTTATTCGTTCATCAACATCAGTGGACTGGCACTGGGCCTTGCAACGGTATTGCTGATGATGATCTACGTGTTGGATGAGTATAGCTATGACAGCTTTTATAAAGATTCCGAAAAGATTTTCAGGATCGTTAGCAAGATAGATATGGGGAGTGAGGTGATCTACACGTCCTTTAGCCCTACTGCACTGTCCTCTTCCATTAAACAAGAGTATCCTCAGGTCGAGTATCTCACCAGGGCCACACTATTAGGTCAGTCACGAACCCTAGCCTCAAAGACACATGAGGTGTATGCTCAGGGGCTTGCCGCCGACCAGGAATTTTTCAACATCTTCATCTTTAAAAGTATCGAAGGAGATATTACAACGGCCTTGAAACAGCCAAACTCAACCGTAATAACAAAAGACCTGGCAATAAAACTTTTCGGACAAGACATTGATGTTGTTGGTAAAATACTGGAGGATGGAAGTCGCATAACTGCGGTCATTGATAATGTTTCCAACAAGTCCCACCTGCGTTTCGACTTTGTGAAAGGTCTTGGTCCTAACCTGCCAGGAGCATGGAATAATTATGGATGTTATCACTATGTCAAATTTAGGGATACCCGAGACGTGCCTCAAGTCCAAAGTAGCTTGCAAACCCTATTGCTCAAACGTCTTACGGCAGATCAACGCACCGTTGGCTTCAAGGGCACCCTTACTTTTCAACCGCTGACTGCAATACATCTGGGCGAAGTCACCTATTCCATGGAACCTACCGGGAAGGGAAACAAACAGTATGTGATCATTTTTACTGTGCTGGCCATTTTCATTCTCGCGATTGCATGCATCAACTTCACCAACCTTGCCACTGTACGCGGGATGAAACGCGCGAAAGAGATTGGGGTTAGAAAGACTATTGGAGCAGTTCAGTTTCAGTTGGTCGCGCAGCTGCTCGGGGAATGTTTGATGGCGGCAACGATCGCCATGAGCATCGCGTTGTTGATAGTAATATTAGCGCTTGAACCATTTAATGTTCTTACACAAAAAAATATTATTCTCGACTTTCAAAGCTTCGCGACGCCGTTACTGGTTTCTTTTGCAGCGATGATCTTGTCCGGGATATTATCCGGGATCTATCCCGCTATTGTGCTCTCGTCGATCAAACCATCTTCATTGATCAAAGGCAAACCGTCTATGAACGTGGGCAGTGGGTATCTGTCCAAGTCGCTTGTTGTGCTGCAGTTCACATTTTCAATCATAATCGTTTCCGGAACGCTGGTGGTCTACTCACAACTCCAATATATACAGAACAAAAATCTCGGTTATCAGCGGGAAAATATTATTCGTATTCACAATGGCTCCAAAAAATATGCCTCGTTTAAAGCAGAATTACTCTCGCAGCCAGGGATCAAATCGATATGCGCGGCGGATCAAAATCTGACAGAAGTAATCGGCGCCGGCGGTATTAAATGGTCGGACAAGAAACGAACAGCGCGGTGCTCGTTCATTCTATTAACGTTGACTCGGACTTTCTGCAGACCATGAAGATATCACTTAAACACGGCAGGGATTTTACTGCTAACTCTGAAATGGATACGGCGTCTTTACTTGCTAATGAAGAAGCCGCCAGGTTGTTTGGTCTTGAAGACCCAATCGGTTTACGCATTCTTGGAATCAAAAAAGGGGGTGCAAACGTGGTGGGAGTAGTAGAAAACTTTCATTTTAAATCAGTCCACGAAAAGGTCGGGCCCATTCTTATCCTACGAAAGAATGTCGATGACAATTACACGAACATAATGATCCGGGTCGACGGAAATACCCAACGAAATATCGCCGCCATTGAAAAAGTCTGGAAACAGTTTAATAGCGAAGAACCATTTGTCTACAGCTTCATTGACGATGACTATGCAGCGCAGTATCGTTCGGAGCAAGTCACAGGAACTTTGTTTAATTTTTTTGCAGGACTGGGAATTATCATTGCTTGCCTGGGTTTGTTTGGACTATCATCATTTACCGTAGAGGCGAAAAACAAAGAATACTCCATTCGAAAAGTATTGGGAGCGTCCACCTCCTTACTATTTTATTCTTCAGCGATGAGCCATTTAAAGCTCGTCATCATTGCATCCATGATCGCCGGTCCGTTGGCTTATTACCTCTCAGCCCAATGGCTAGGCACGTTCGCTTATCATGCTCCCTTGACCATTTATCCACCTGTCATTGCTGGGACGATTTGCATAATGCTTGCATTTGCGACAGTCGCCTACCAATCTGCCCGGGTAGCGTTCGCAAAACCTAGCGCGATACTTCGCGCCGAATAGATCGGATCGTTCGTGTGACAAAAGCAAAATAGTTTGTAACCGCCTTCATTTATTCTTTCATCGAACTGATGTTCGTCTGAGTTGAAAGTAAAAAAGTATGACCATCCTGACTGAATTCAACTTCTCCAAAAATGGCCATATATCCCTCAGTAACTACCGAAACTTCAATAGAATATTTTCTCGCCTTTGCCCCATTTGATTTACCAACTTCATCTTTCACAGTCATAGGCTGAGATTGCCATGAACTTAGGCGGAAGTCTTTGTTTTTTGATTTGCTTATCCATACGCGGGCGCCTATTGCATTAGTGTCGGAATTCACCTTTAGCACGATGGAATTTCCATTTCTTATGTATTGCCAATTTAATTCAGGCAGACTCTTATGGCCGGCGACCGAACGGACGAACGCAAAAGCCGTTAGGTTAATGCGTGCGTCGCTATAGGCGCTTACGTGGTTAGCATTCGGGAGGTAAACAAGCCATTTTGGTTTTATTAATCCATCCCAATACATATTTAAGGCATCAGTAGCAAAAAAGTTGTCGTTCGTGGCTGAAACAATCAGTTTAGGTAGTGTTAACTGTTCCCGAAATGTAAAAGCATCCACCATTTTAATCAAACTATCTCCTTTGGGTTGTTTAAGTTCTAAAAGCAATTCAGTCGCCGCAACGGATGGCGTACTGTATTCGCCAAAGGCTTCCAGATGATGAGGTAGTTGTGCTTTAGAGTTTAATATATCGATGGCGATAGGAATAATTCCTATGACTCGCTTGTCTGCCGCTGCAGTCAACCAGCTCGCGTGTCCACGCTTGGAATGTCCAGTCACGACAAACCCGCTAACCGCGCCCTGTTGTTCCTTTCGAGCTAGACGCTGTACCATGTCCATGGCACGAACTACACTTTTTACCATCGGAAACAAGAGTGGCCAGCTTTCATCGCCCGTCTTGAGGTATTGCGAAAAAGTGTAAGCCTGCAGATCATCTTCCTCCATACCGTCAAATAAAGGTTGATTGGGAATATCATAGAGTATACCAGCTGGTGTTCCGGTCGAATCACTAACTATCTTCAGCGCCCCCATATCGCCATCGCGATTATAAAGATGTCGAAGCACCATCAACATCGTGCCTGGAAATTTTGGCGTGCCGGGAAAATAGGTAATCAATCTATGCTTCCATGGAATACTTTGCCAGGTTTGAGATATTAGGCTTACCTCATAATATATGCCATCAGCAGTTTTGGTTTTTTGATAGCTTTGTAAACGGAATGAGCTGTCAATCCTATTTACATAATTTTCCAAAGGAGTTGTTGGCGACGAACTAGCGGGATTTTTTTGGCCGTAACCATCGAAACCAATTGTCAAGAAAAGGAACAATAGATTAATTATAACATTGACTTTCATGGACAATTAGGTGAAAACCGAAATTATGGATAAAGGTTCTGGTAGCGCCCCGAAGATAATCCAGTTCGCAATTATAAAAAAGGTCTTTAACTTCGGACCCGTAATCTATAGAAGTCCGCATTAAACACTTACAAACGCTTAATGAAAACCTATTGTCTAATCAGAACCTTTTAGGTGGCGGCACAACGGGCTATAGGTTTCTCGTGTTGGCTGCAGAATCCGTATTGAACAAATGAAAAACGATGAACGAACAAATTTACATTGTTGGGGTTGGCGCCATTGGCAAGGCGCTCGCAGTTTTTTTAAATGCTCAAGGAAAAAGCGCCACGCTGATCAGAGGAAGTGTCGATAATCGGCCAGATGAGATTTTACCGCTCACGGTCAATATCAATGATGGAACCTCGATCACCGCGTCGGTAACGGTATCCACTTTTAGCGAGCACGATACAATCGATGGAATAATTGTGCTTACGAATAAGTCCTTCGGTAATGCTGCCATCGCGGAGGCGCTCCGAGGAAAAGTTGGCCGTTCGCCCATAATCGTTATGCAGAACGGACTCAATGTCGAGCAGCCTTTTTTAGATGACAAATTCGAGAACATTTGCCGGTGCGTCCTGCTTGCCACCAGTCAACAAATAAGCGACTCTACCTTGAGATTCAAACCTGTGTCGGCGTCACCCATCGGCGTAATTCAGGGCGATACTTCTTGGTTGCCAACTATTGTCTCGACCCTTTATACTAAGGAATTCGAGTTTATCGCTGAACCAAACATCAAACCTCTTATTTGGAAAAAAGTTATTGCGAACTGCGTGTTCAATTCAATTTGCCCACTGCTCGAAGTTGACAATGGAATTTTTCATCGAAATGAAACAGCGCGCTTACTCGCAATTGGAATTATTTCAGAATGCGTGGGGATTGCACGAGAAGTTGGCGTCGACCTCGACGAAAAAGAAGTTCTTCAAACGGTACTACAGATCAGCAAAGCTTCCGACGGACAAATCATATCTACATTACAAGACATCCGCAATAAACGCCCTACGGAAATTGAAAGTTTGAATTTCGCGATTGTTAACACAGCGGCGCAGGCAGGCAAGGCGGATAGCGTTTCAAAAACAAAAATATTGGGAGAGTTAACTAAACTAAAATCGGAAATGAACCGACACTGGTAGTGTTATTCATGGATCTTTGAAGGAAATAGAATGGAGAAGGTCGTCCCAATATTCTTCCGTGATTCAATGGACAAAGTTCCTTTGTGATTCTCGACCACTCTGGTAATTATTGATAAGCCTATACCCAAGCCTTCGGTTGAGGGCGTCATCTTATTTAAGAGTTCCGTGACATACTCTTGATACTCATTGTCAAAACCAATTCCATTGTCGGAGACATTCAAGCGAAGATGCTCAACAAAAAGGTATTTTTCTTTTTCCGTCTTGTATAGATTTTCGTCACTTAATACCCAGGTGATTTTTATGTGCACGGGGCGAGCCGGATCAGAAAATTTAACAGCATTATCGAAGAGATGGTAAAACAGCAATTCAAGCTGTGCGCGGTAACCACGAATAGAAGGCATTGAAACATATTCGATCTTAAGATCTTCTAACTTCCGGCCATCAAGAACTTTTTTTCTGGCTGCTTCCACGGCTGCATTAAGATCTACGTCGATGTCTACAAGATCCGAGTCAACGGTAAGGTATTGCTGTAGCCCGGCCGTGAGGCTGCGCAACCGATTAGAGGCGTTCGTGATCTTCGAAACGATTTGTAACGTTCTGTCGTTACCCGACTCTCTCAAATCACTGGCGAGCAAGTCAGCGAATATTAGCAGTTTGCGAATAGGCTCCTGTAGGTCATGCGTAACAATTTTATTGAACTGTTTCAGATTCTTATGCTGAACCACCTGCTTTTGGTATTGTCGCTCCAACTCGAATGTGCGGGTTTCAAGAGCAGCTCGCAATTCCTCCAGGTACTTGTTCTCTTTCAGCGCGTTTTCAGCGTCACGTCGGGCGGCAAGAAGTTCCTCTTCATACTTCTGGCGTTGAAAGATGGTGAAGAGGACACAGTGATTAATTGGCACACCGTCCTCAATCCTTCGTTCTGCATTCACCATTACAGGAATGTCTCGTTTGTCTTTTGCACGAAGAGATAAAAAGATCTCGTCAGCCTTTCCATGCAATTTTAGGAGCGGAAAGAAGTGCGTGTTATAGAAGATCCGGGTAGCAACCGTGCAAATTTGTTCCACCTTTCGTCCCTGCAACTCGGGACCGGTATATCCCAGCCAACGTGACAACGTTTTATTCAGATAAACAATTGATCCATCATCTCGGAATGAGAGATATCCGCATGGCGCAACGTCTAACCAGTTCGTCATTTAAACCTAAGTAGCCTTTCCGTTTAGATATTCTTTGAGCACTTCAATTGTTTCATCTGGCTCGCTCATGTGTGGGCAATGGCCCGTTGCCTTTAAAACTTTTAACGTGCTGTTGGGTAGATGTGCATGAAGATAATCGCCTACCTCCTTGGGCGCGATGATATCGTCTGAGCACTGCATAATCAAAGAAGGAACGGTGACTTTGGCCAAATCCCCCCGATTGTCGGAAAAGAAAGTTGCCTTAGCAAAAAGCTTAGCAATCTTTGGGTCGGTCGAGCAAAAGCTTTCCGTTAACTCATTTCCAAGTTCCGGTCGTTCGGGGTTTTTCATAATCGCGGGCGCAAGAAAGTTGGCCCATCCAATATAGTTTTTGTCCATAGTGGTTAAAAGCTCTTCAATATCTTTTTTCTCAAATCCTCCCGTGTAGCCACTGTCATTGATATAACAAGGGGAAGGCCCGATCATGATGAGACTATCGAACAGCTGGGGTGCTTTAATGGCAGCCAGTAAACCAATCATGCTGCTTACCGAATGGCCTACAAAAATGACATCTTGTAGTTCAAGCTCGCGACAAATCTCCAAGACGTCCTGCGCATAGCCATTCAGGTTGGAATAACGTTCTTCATTGTAGGCGCTAACCTGCGAATTCCCGGCGCCCACATAATCAAACGCCACTATCTTGTATGACTGTTCGAAAGCAGGGATTAAAAAACGCCACATATTTTGATCACATCCGAAACCATGCGCAAAAACCATCGGCGTCGTGCCTTTGCCCCAGGTCTTCACATTATTCCTTTTTATTATATCCATAGGTGTAATTTAACATTCGCCTACTGATAAATTGCCAATTTTGCCTGGAAAAGGCATAAATAATGGTGTATTTGGTAGATGCTGAACGCTAAATCCTGTTCTGCCTTGTTCTGTCGGACCTTCCTGTTGATTCATTTGAAAGAAGATAAGATCGTGATTAACCCCATGGCTGGTTCAATTTCCAGTCAAAAGAGACGAAATAAATCATTCTTCCGGTTTTAATAAACTAGGACCTATCTAACATTTTATTTGCCCACTCGTTCCCCTTCTGGCTCCCCCACATTTTTGTTTTTAATAGAACGTTGTGTTTGCGTCCCAAAAGTGAAAGCCAATGTAAATCTTATATAATTTGTGTTGACCGTGTTCGCATAAACAATGTCGGTGAATCCCAAAGTGTACTCACCATCATATCTTACTTCATGAAAAATGTCATTAAAGTCCAGGTTTGCTACAAGCCTCTTATTAAATAGCTTTTTCTCAATACCTAAATTCACAGAATACAAGTCCTCTTCATTATTGATACCATCCTGCTTGTTGCTGAGATACCATCCTGTTGCAAAAATGGTGAACCAATCCTTTACGTCAATGATGTTTTGAGAATACAAATAAAAGTATGGACGAATTTTACCCACCTTAAATCGTTGAGCTTCGTCTATAAGCTTATCATAACTTATGCTAGCGTTATTGATTGACCGCCACCAGGAAAGATTTATACTTTTGGATAAGGTTGTTGCAAACAAATGACCTTTACTAAGATTAGTCCTTTGTAAGATATAAACCCTGGGATCCGCTTCTGATTGAAAGGCTCCACCGTCGATAGGATCCTTTGCATGGCTGTACGAATTCTTTAAGCTCCAACCTTTGTGCGTGCCGCCAAGTTCAATGGAGGTGACCACCGAGGGTTGTAGGTCAGGATTGCCTTGCAGGGAGGTAAAGGGGTCCTGGTATAAAACAAACGGATTTAATCTGGCATACGGCGCTCTGTTAATTCGGGAAGACATTGTGAAATACAGCTGGGTTTCATCCGACAATTTTGCACTTAATGAAGCATTTGGAAAAACGTTCAGGTATTGATCCCCGATCGTTCTACCTGTGCCTACGCTGGTGACTAGCATATAATGCGTGAACTCAGATCGAACGCCAACACTATAATCAACTGCGCCGTTTATCTTTCCCTTTAAGTTTACGTACGCCGCTGGAATTCTCTCTTCATAATCAAAGTTATTGGAAAGCGCGTCATCAATGGTCTTCTGCCCCTCATCCACAACATCAAAAAAGACCGTATTTGATTTAATGTTGGCTTGGCTAAATTTAATTCCTAATTCAAGTATCCCGTTTTTACCGAATACATTTGCATAGTCGCCTTGAAGGCTTGCTATCTGAATATCATTTGCTCCCTCATTTTGGATCAGCTCAAC
The DNA here is from genome assembly GCA_037720155.1 of Chryseolinea sp. GTDB lineage: Bacteria > Bacteroidota > Bacteroidia > Cytophagales > Cyclobacteriaceae > Chryseolinea. Next base: position 235,395 of record JBBJMI010000007.1, read on the forward strand.
GGTCTGGCCATTGTTAGTGGTGCTGACTTGAATGATGTCATTATCAAATTCATTAAGGTAGGATGCGTATTGCATGCCGATAAACAAGTTTGATCCGGCGCTATCCAGTTTCGCATAGTAGTTCGCGCTTATATTGTCTTGTAGCGTTTTTTCATCGTACTGAACATTGCTTTCGTATATCCCTTCCTCATCAAAGGTGATATGATTTTGACTAACCTGCTTTCCACCAAGCGCCTCATATCCCCCTGAATACTGAAGTGATAAATATTGATCTTTATTAAGGTTATACTGTCCGCCGATGCCATAGTTTGAATAATTATCGAACTCATGGCGAAAATCTGTGATGAGATGCGAAAGGAAATAATCATTTTCATTTTCTCTCGTCCGTATAGTCTCCAGCAGATGTCTGGATTTACCTGTGAGAAAAGCATAGTTGCTATTAAACACCCATTTACCTTTAGCGTAATGGTAATTAACATCGGTTCGATCCTCGGGACCACCAAAAGGTGCATAGCTAAAATAATTTTTAACCAGGCCATTAGAAGCCTGTACCGCATCCTGTTTGGTGATTACATTTATCACTGCATTTCCTTCGGCGTCATACCTGGATCCGGGGTTCGTGATAATCTCAATGCTTTCAATATCGGATGGAGAAAGAGTAGAAAGGCGGTCATTGGTTACTCTAATTCCGTTGATGAAAAGAATTCCTACTCCTTTGCCAAAGACACTAACTTCATTGTCTTCATTGAGTATTAGACCCGGCGCTTTGCTCAGAATTTCGTTTAAACTGGTACTGGTGGCCAGCGTCGTATTCGCCACCCTAACTTTTATCGAGCCATCCGCCATTTCTGTAACCAAAGGCGTCGTACCTGTGACCGTTACCTCATCCAGCTGGCTATATGCTTCTCTGACAACAATATCTCCTAAATCAATTTGAGATGCACCCTCAAATCGTACGGTAAAAAGAGTGTCTTTAAACTCCAAAGAAGTAAGCTTCAGGAGGAGGTGTTGAGCGTCCAGGCCAGAGACCTCAAACGCACCTTCTATAAACGAGGTTCCTTTAAGCACGGTTGAATCCGGAGAGGACATTATGATTGCATTACCGAATTGTGGCCTTCCTTCTGCGTTGATTACCCGTCCCTTTACAGACTCGATCGTCTGGTTATAAGCACTGGTATAGCTGATGATACCCAATACAATTGCAATCGCTTTTTCCATCATTGTAAAATTTGCGTTACAATGATATCTGATCAACAAAAGAAACGCTTGGGAAACCGCCTTAAAGGCCTTTGAATTTATAAATTCGAAGAAGAATCCCTAGCGCAAGGTCTTTTTGTACTGGGCGGGTGTCATGCCTTTGGCCTTTTTAAAGGCTTCGTAGAATACTGAATTTGATTTAAACCCACATTCATTGCCAATTGCCTCCAGGGTAAGCAGATGGTTCGTCCTCACCATTTTCTCTGCGTCCTCGACCCGATAAGCATTCACAAAGGTTGAAAACCGCTGACCCAGATTGTCATTTAGAAACTGTGACAGGTAATGTGGTGATACCGCCAGTGCGATTGCCACATCCGCTATTTTTAGATCAGGGTTTGTATGCATGCCCTTTTCGACAAATAGTGATCTTAATCTTGACCCGATCAATTCTGCTTCCCGCGGATTTATTTTCTTGCTATTATACCTGTTGGGTTCCGGAACAAGACCAGATGAATTACCTTGTCGGTGTAAGCGCGACCAGACCAGTGCGTAGAAAACAATTGAAAAAGACCAGCCTGCAACGATGTAATTGGTGTATCTGGTGATGAGGTGCGCAACCCAAACAATGGCTGCGCCTACAACTAAACGGAGAAGCCAGAGGTCTGTGTCAGAGATCTTCTTTGACCCGGTCAATGCTGAATTAATCGTATTGCGTAGCTCTATTCCAGAAAGTATTATGTAAAAAAGCCAATGGACAAACATTGCGTTTTTTAACCATTCGAGGCGGGTGACGCCAAAAAACAGTAGTTCGCAGGATAATATTATCAGCAATGGCGCAAAATGAACGAGCCAGTCCTGACGAATAATTTCCGAAGCCCAATGTACTGATTTGATATAAAGTAATAAAAATGGGCCGATTAAAAAGCAAGCAACTACAGCTATGGGACAGAGTATCAATGTAACGCCTTCATCAATGTAAATCATTGTTGATGTCAGTGCGCGAATACTAATCATTAGGGCCAGTGCAGCGAGCAATAGCGTCGCTTGTCCGCGCTTTTTTTGAAAGAAAGCAAAGTAAACTGCCGCAAAAAAGCCATTAAGGGAGCCGACCGCCGTAAATAAAAAGAGTAACTGTCGTTCTAGATACATTTGATAAACGTGAAGTTTAATATTCCATATTTGAGCCGCATTGGTTCCGGGCGCCCATTGCGCTACAGTGTCAAATATGCTTCACATCCTTTCAAAAATAATAAATTAAGCCATGAAATATTTGTTACGTCTCGAAGAAGCGACAAAGTTTGCCATTACAATTTATCTTTCGATGCAACTCGGTTATGGTCCGTTAATCTATTTTGCCTTTCTTTTGGTGCCTGACGTTTCAATGGTTGGCTACTTGATCAACTCGCGTACCGGCGCCTACATTTACAATGTCGTACATCATCAAAGTGTCGCCCTGATTGTGTCGCTCACAGGATATATACTAAATCAGCCGCATGTCACTTTTGCCGGGCTGATCCTGCTAGGCCATAGTTCCATGGATAGGATGCTGGGATACGGTTTGAAATACAATGATGATTTTAAGAACACCCACCTTGGATGGATTGGAAAGCAATCTGAAGCAAAGGTGTAAACCAGCACGATCGGATGTTCTGCGTTCGTTAAATGCTTGCGCGATTGTGGGCAGCCAGAATGTAAGTTGGTCAATAGCCCAAAGGTTGAATTGAAAAGCCGAGTGGTGAGATTGTGAGGGTACATAACTTACATTTCAGGCGATTTATTAGCAGAAAGATGGGTACTCCGTCTAAATTGATTGCGGGTATTTTTTATTTTTATGAACATCGAAACGTGTTGACAATTCCGTTTGAACCACGATCAATATTCATTTAACTCTTGAATACTTGGCATTCTTTGCCGCCTTTAGGTATTATGCTTTTTTGAAACGGCGAAGTAGCCATCTGGTTTCTTCGTCCAACAGACTTTCTATAATTTTAGGAGCGGCGCTGGGGGCATTTGTCGGTTCCAGTGTTATGGGCCTTCTGGAAAATCCGGTCGCTATTACTTCAATAACGTGGACCGATCTATATAACGTCAAGACCATCATAGGAGGACTATTTGGAGGTTTGCTGGGTGTTGGAATTTTCAAGCGAATTATTAACGAAACCAATTCCTCCGGTGACCTTTTTACCCTACCAATGATCCTGGGCATGAGTCAAGAGTCGGTGCTGTCGAAAGAGCATAACAATGAGTTGCGTTCATCCAACTGAAGAATAAAATAGCAAACGTTGCGACCTTCTTTAATTCACACTGCCTACGCATAGTCAAGCCGCATTGACTCTTGACTCTTGACTACCGTTGACTAACCTGATTACCCCAGGTAAGTAGGGATATTTGATAAAAATACTTCCGTGATCAAGAGGGGCTTTCCAGCGATGGTGAAAAAAGAACGCCTCGCCCAAAGTTCACTGACGGGCGCTACCTTTTCAATTTCGGCCCTGAAAAAATTGTTATGCACCATCACGTCGAAAAGTAATTCATCGTCACACGTAATGCGTTTCACCTCGAATTCACTGCGTGTTAACGTTGGATCATTATACAACAGCGTTTCGCCGATGGGGCGGTTGCCGAGGTTATCCAGTTCGAATTTTTTGGATTCGTAAGTCGTCTCAGGCATTGTTACGCGCGCATAAACCAGCGGGTTTCCACGATCGCCAAGGTAGGACTCGCGAACGAAGCCCTGCGTTGTATCGTAGCACCTAAGTGCTGCTACTTCATCGGCGTAGAGATATTTTACACATTGCTCCGTGACTTCTACGCAAAAGTTCTCACATACCTTTCTGAGTGAGTTACTCAGTACGTAGGGCTCGAATAACCATCGACGCACAGGTTCCGGTACGTCGTCCATGTTGGTGGACGAAATAGCCTTCCAATAACTAAAATTGCGATCTTCGCTATCAAGGATTGGTTTGTATGCAATTAAGCCTACTCGCTCGCGACCATCCATGCGGATCCCCTCGGGAAGTGCTCCCTCCTCTTCGCCAAAATATCGGGCTTCCTTGATTTTAAATCCAACCTTTTCAAATACCCATTTCAAATCATCCAAATCGATGTGATGTATTTGGTTCGGAAGATTTTCGAAGATATGTGGATGAGCGCTAAAGCGGCTGAGGTCATCAATATTTCCAGCCCATCTGATTCCTCGCTTTTTCCGCGCCTCATACAGCGGAATGAAAGAACTAACGTGCTCGATGTACGGTGTAAAGGTTACGACAAACGCCTCTCCTCCGGGAATCAGCCAATCATAAATCTTTTTAATCCCATCCTCGACTTCAGCGCCTGACAGGAAGGGAAGTACCTGCGACATGTACACAGCGCTCAAAGTATGGTGTGGTAAGTCGAAATGCGGAAATCTCTCGCACAATGGGATGAGCTGATTTCGCAATCGCACGTCTACAGCGCTTGCTATAGATAATAGATGTTTCTCTTCGATGTCGACCGCAATTACTTTAGCCCCGGTCGCCAGTGCAGGGAGTGTAGCCACCCCGTATGCAGCCCCAATGTCCATCACTGGTTTCGACGACTTGGCAGCGGCATTAACGAAAGCCTTCCCAAAGGAAGATAGTGTGTAGGTAAATCCCTTCTTGTTTTGCGTTTCGACGGCAACATTGGAGGGAATAAGTGTGTGTGCAACATCCGATTGTTCTGCGATTTCTACGGCGATTTCTTTTTGCATATAGCTTTTTGTTTTACGTATTGAACGACACGAACTATGAGTTCAGTGACAAGTAAACGTGTAGAAATCGCCAGGCGATTTCAGCTAATGCGCTCGGTCACCTCTGTCACAACGGACATCCACCTGCTTTTACTTTAGGTTTCTGAACCAGTCTTTCGCCGTTTTCATATCACCAAACATTTGTACTTCCATTTGATCTGCTGCCTTGGTACTGTTATGATCGGCGTAGCGTTTAACGGAGGCATTTCCAAAAACATTTTCCGGTAGAACGAATGCAACGTGACGAATACCGCCTTTTAAGGCGCGGGGATTCCACTCTTCCGCAACCCATTTAGTGTCCTTATCGGCTTGGACGACGTGTTTCCTGGTGTCCGCCAGCCATAGAATCTTATCATGAATTTGTTTTTTTTCAATGAGATGGTCCAGGCCCTTATTTAAGAGGTCGCGGAATTGTTCGCTGCTCATAAAGCCGTTGAATGAGGCCGTTATGCAGGGAACGGATGAATCGTACTCAAGCGTACCGTACTTTTCGTTGAAAAGTTTCATAGAAGATAAAGGGTTTGTTATGTATGGTTATTAAATTTTGTACAACGGTTGACGTAGGGGCACGTTACTGCGGGAAAATTGGTCCTTATTTATTTAAATATTAAGGCACATTTAACAAAATATTACGTGAGGCAAGATTGTGTAACTAAACACAAATATTCTTTGTTGTTTTTCTTCATGTGGATGTGATGGAAGAAGCTGAAGAAGAAATCTATTTATAAATATTGTTGATGCAGTGCTATTCTTCATAATGATTTTGAACACCTTACAGATGAAAGCATCAAGTGTAGACTCAACTGAAAAGTATTGGATAGTATGACCCGTACTCGCCGGGTGGAGTAAAATCACGATGTATTAAAAAGTCAATAGATGTAAGAAATTCGGAAAGAAATTGATGAATTCGCGAAAGATCCATGTCCAAACGATTTGGAAGTAGCGACGAACGAACATATTCTTCTGTGATCGACAGCTCTGTTGGTTGGAAAACGTTGGATGTGCCACCGTATATCGACGCCGTGGTGTCGGATGTTAGGGTCTGGTTATCGCTGTAAACAGGGATGACTTTGGCGCAGTAAATAAGAACGCAAATTGTAATCTTATTCGTTTATGTTTTCAATTCAATTCATTTTTTCCGCTTTTCTTTTGATCCCCCTAAGCATCTCCCTTCGAATTACGCCACTGAATGGCCTGATGAAAAACCAATAACGCTTGAATCTCCTTAAAGCTTTATCATCTAAACACAGCACACGTGTTTCTGTTTCTAAACGTGTAACGGCGCCCATTTGGAACAATTCGAAATTCCAACTTGCCTTTAGAAATCCGGGTACATCCCAACTGCTAAATTCTTCAGGGTTAAAAACCTGGAGATTGCCACCCGATTTCCAGAATTGTCCGATTAGCCCAATGATAAGCTCTTCATTTTCGATCTGCTCCAACCGGATAAAACTCGCTTTGTGCAAACCCTGAAAGGTAGTCATGCGCGCTGGCATGCCGCGGAGTGCAAAAAGCAGACGTATAACCCACGATCCGCTAAGATCGCCCTCAACAACGATTGGCCATATGTTGCTGGCCTTAGCCTTAATAATAATGGAATGCTTCTCCGAAAAATGAAATCTGGGCAAGTACTTCTCGTGTAGCATCAGCTCTTTTAGGCTCTTCGCGTTTCCTTTGCGCCTTTCCGGTTAATTCCACCAAGATCTACAAAACCGTCATCGTCACAAACAGTCCGTAGACAGGATCACATTCCTACTTCTTAAAAAACTTCATCAACAAATCCTGAACTTTTGCTCCCTCGGTTTCTTTGCCGGTCACGATTTTTTTGAATACTTCCTTGTCGCCAGGAGTGCTCACGTAAGCCAAATGTTGATAGCATGTTGTATGAAGTTTGATTGAGAAATAACACGCGATTATTTTTACGCGCCTATAAATAATAGCTCTATAAGGTACTATTATCCGGCCCCATTACAAGCCTGGCCCGAATCGATCTTAAAATTAGTCACAAAAAAAAACATCGAAAAATTGTGGAAATGCGAGAGTCAATCTATATTTGCAACCGAACGGTTTCGAAACAGTTACAAAAAGATGAGGAGAGATATTTTCCAGGCAATAGCTGACCCGTCAAGGAGGGCTATAATTGCCCTGATCGCTTTGCACGCCATGACACCGAATGCCATCGCCGAGCATTTTGACACATCACGACAAGCTGTCTCCAAGCACCTCCGCATTCTCACTGAATGCGAACTTGTAAAGCCGGATAATAGAGGAAGGGAGATCTACTATCAACTTGAGATCAATAAGATGAAAGAGATAGATAAATGGCTGGAGCAGTTCCGCATCGTTTGGGAAAAGCGATTCGACCGATTGGATAGTTTATTAATCACCTTAAAAAAACCCAAAAAATGAACGCTAACCTTCTTTTCGATTTTACAGTCAATAAAGAATCAAAAACTATTTACATAAAGCGTGAATTCGATGCCGATGTAAAATTGGTGTGGAAAGCCTGGACCACTGCTGAGCTACTCGACCAATGGTGGGCCCCATTGCCGTTCCGGAACAAGACTAAAAAAATGGATTTTCGTGCAGGGGGTATGTGGCACTATTCGATGATCAGCCCCGAACACGAAACGCACTGGTGCCGTTTCGACTACGAAAATATCGATGTTGAAAAGAAATACACCGGACTGGATGCATTCTGCGACGAGGCGGGAAATATCAACACAGAATTTTCAAGGATGCACTGGCAAAACCTTTTCAGCACCTCGGCTGACGGCACTTTAGTAGACATAACGGTCACAGTAGATTCATTGGAGACGCTCGAGAAAATACTCGCCATGGGTTTCAAGGAAGGTTTTTCAGCCGGCCTGGATCAGTTGGACACTTTGCTTGCAACCTTAAACAAGAAGTAATTCATGGCAAACGCGACCGCAAGGGAGATCGTGGAGTACAACAATTCCAAAGAGCCGCATGATAAAGATATCTGCACAAAGCTCGCACGTGAGATCATAACGCACATGCCTGAGGCTGAAAATAAGATTTGGCATAGCCATCCCGTTTGGTTTCTGGATGGCAATCCGATTGCCGGTTACGATAAGCAGAAAGCGGGCGTTAGGCTGATGTTTTGGAGTGGAGCTGATTTTGATGAAGATACATTGAGTGTTAAAGGCAAGAAGTTTAAAGACGCTTCTGTTTTCTATACCTCGGCCGATCAGATTGATACCGCTGATCTGCAACGGTGGCTTGTAAAGGCCAGAGACATTCAGTGGGACTACAAAAACATCGTGAAGCGTAAAGGCAAGCTGGAAAAACTGAAGTAACCTACTCGGCAACTTCAATTGTCAATCTCTATTAGAGGGCGGACATAATCGTCAATTGTACTTGATGAATAATTGCAAGGTAGTTCTTACCTTTGGCGAATATTCATGATACGTGAAGCTCAAAGAATTCACACCGCATAGTCACCTGACATCCTTCATTGACGGGTATTGGGATGTATCAGGCATGGAGCACCAAAAATCCATGGCCACCGTAGTACCTGATGGTTGTGTCGATATCATTATCAACGTAGGAGACGACTTTTATATAGAGAGTGAAGACGTAGTACTCAAATCTGAAAAGGCATACCTTGGCGGAGCGATCACACGTTGCATGAGTACCAAAGCTTCACCAGACACGCACCTCGTGGGTGTTCGATTTAAACCGGGAGCATTTTCGCACTTCTATTCGTTCGCGTCACTCCATGAGGTGACGAATATAATTCTTGAAGTTGAGAACGCATTCGTACCAGACCTCAAATCGCTTGCGAATGGGCTGTCATCTGCTTTTGACTCTTTTTTTCACAATAAATTGATTCAACCGAAACGCACGCTATTGCCAGTAGTTGACACTGTCAAAAATCACCACGGCAATATATCGGTGAAAAAATTAGCTGACCAGCATTGTACAACGGTGAGACAGCTCGAAAGGCATTTTAAATATCATATCGGCCTGGGTCCCAAAGAATTTACAAACATCATTCGATGCAAATTTGCGCAGCATCTTGTTTTGACCAGCGATCCAAAAAGAACACTTGATGATATTGCATTTGAATGCGGCTATTACGATCTGGCGCATTTAAGCAACGAAATAAAAAAATATACCGGTATCGCTCCGACTGATCTCTAGTTGGACTTCTCATTCTATCACTAACGAGGATTTTGTCGCATTTTTCCAAATGTGGCCAGCTCGCTCCAAATAACTTTACGCCATCTTAAATTCAACAGATGGCACGGATTTGTATAATGGTGGCTTCCGCAATCGTATTGTTCTTTGGACTGCTGCATTTGTATGGCACCTTTTTTACGACAGATCTTTATCCCAATGATTCAGACCTGATCCTGAAACTTAAATCTTCCCATATCCAGATGGATGAATCTGGAAATCTTTGGAAATTATGGATAGGATTTAACGCGATGTTTAGTGTCGGCCTGGCATTTATTGGGGCCATAAACTTATATCTGGCCGCAAGACACTTTTCCTTCTGGAGCGAGCAACCTTTTATTTTCTTTTTGACAATAGCTTCCAACGCCTTCTTAGTGTGGATTGGCTATGAATACATCATCATGGACTTCGTGATTAGCATGGCTATACCGTTGTGTCTATTTGTTGTGGGGTTTACATTACATCATTCTGCGAAAGCAAAAGAAAATGAATAAGGCTAAAATGTCATACTGGATCGGTATCGGAGCGAATCTAATATTTGGTCTCGGGCATCTTGTATATACTTTTTTCTATTTCGACGCACTGAATGAGCCTTCCCTATGGTTTTTTTCATGCGGGCTTGCCGTTGTTTTTAATATTGGGTTAAACATCCTCTGCGTGAAAGAATGTGATGAATTGAATTATGCAATGGCTATGGCTGCAAACGTAATTCTCGTTCTGTTTAGCGTGGTGTTAGCGGTTGTTGTCACTGAAACGCAAACCGTCGGGTTTGCGGTCGTTAGTTTTTATATGTGTGTGGTTTGCTATAATTATGCGAGAAAGTTCCGTGATTGTAAGAACCTTCCGGCGTAGAAAGTTCCGGAACTTTTCGGCTCGAGCGCTACCCATAACTCAACTTAAATTAGTATTCAGCCTTCCACTTTTTCCGCGAGCGTCTTTAACTCCCGCCATTCCTTTAAATCCGCTTCAAGTCGCGTCCTGTGCTTATTTTTGAATGCACCGAGTTTGAAGGCGGCGAAGAAGAGAACAAGGTTGATGCCTACCATAATGGCGGTGTCAATTAATGCACTCTGTGTACCGACACGGTCAATTTTTGTGGGCAGGAATGAAAAAGGTACCAGGAGACCGATCGATAGCAACGTGGATCCAAACCACCTTTCGAACCGCTTGTTTCTTTCATAGATAGCGCCAATACTTTTTAAATATTCGTCAATCCGATTGCCAGGTGATAGTTTGAGAATGGAGGTGTGTATGTGCCGCAAATTAAAAAAAGCAATAATGACACCGGGCAGTAGCAACCCATAGGGTATGTATTGAATGTGATATCTGAAATCAAAAGGATTTCCAAGCAAGATGGCAATCAGCATGATGACCTCAACCGCCAGTATTACGTAAAAGCCCTTATACAGCCTGTTGATTTTATCGATGGTCGTCATGACTCTGGATGCGATGATGCGGTCAACCAACTTCTCATTGAAAGTCGTCAGGTGTACAACCCGCTCACTAAGATTATCCCATGATTTTTTTAATAATTCCAGTTCCATAAGTTATTTCTTTAAAGTGACGGATAGCTTTGCTTTGATTCGATTGAGCTTTACACCAACATTTGACTTCGACAACCCCGTGATCTCGCTGATTTCAGCGTAGCTCCTTTCCTCCAGATATAACAGGATAATGGACTTGTCGATCTTGTCGAGATCGTGGATCGCCGCAAACATCAACGTTAGTTGTTCTTCTTTCTCATGATCATCCTTGAGCTCCGGGATCTCAATGTTCTCGAGGGAAAAGTGGTGGTTGAAAGTTTTTTTCTCCTTTTTAAAATGAGTAATTGCCGTATTGAGGGCAATCCGATACATCCAGGTACTGATGGTTGATTTGTGCTGGAAACTTCCAAGAGACTTCCAGACCTGAAAAACAATTTCCTGGAATAGATCTTTCCGATCTTCGCGATCCGGACAATAGAGGTTGCATACTTTGTAAATAAGCCCCTGATAATTGTTTAGTATCTCAACGAGATCCTTTTCCATAATTCAACTGCATTCAATGCGTTAGTATGAACTACGTTCAAAAGCTTACACATAAACAAGAATATTTTCACGAGGGCGTGCCGAAACGCCCTGTGCAGTTCCATCAACCGACCGAGTGGCTAATTCAAGAACTCATTCACCAATTCCACAAATATGTGCGGCTGACGGCTTTCCACCTTGTGCATGGTTATTTCTCCCAGGTACATACCATGTCCACCAGGCAGGACGGCCAGCCTCGCCGCTGGGATCAATCGGTACATTTCAACAGCATGCTCTGGTTTAACGATATCAGAATCACCTATTACGAGGAGGGTCTCCGCCTGAATTCCCCGTAACTGGTCCACCGGACAATCACTGAAATCCACCATTCTCTGCCTGTCCCGGTCATGCATTGCCTTTAACCCATTCTTATCATTGTTAATGGTCAAGTATGCATCCTTCAACGCCTGTGGCATTGAATCCACGGTCCCATTACTTATGAAGTCCCACACCTGCGGGTAGATGCCTTCTCGTTTGAAAAAGCTGGAACAAACGGCAATCCTTTTTACCTGCGCCGGATGCCTGATGGCAATCTGCATGACAGTATTGCCTCCGTTGCTAAATCCAATAAAATCGGCTTGGGCAATGTTAAGGGCTTTGAGCAATGCATGAACATCATCTGCATCCTGCTCGAAGGACAATGCCCTTGCAATGTCTTTTGTGTGACCATGGGCCTGCAGTTCCACAGCTATTACTTTTCGGGTTTTTGCAAACCCATCGATTACCCGTCCCCGTTTCGATGCAATGGTTGAACCGCCGCCATGCACGAGAACCAGCGCCGGACCCTGTCCACGAATCTCGTAATACATCTCTATCGCCTTGGTCTGCGCATAACCACTCGAAAAGTTATTTTGTGCCGCTGTGTTATACATAAAGATGGTCAGTAAGAGGACGATAGAATTTCGCAACATTGCTGCTTATCGTTTTATCTGGAGTTCATTTCGACGATATGCTTTCCTCGAGCAAGTCCAGCATATCGAGCCAGCCATTGTATGCGCCGGTCTTTCGCGCCAGACCTTCCGCTACCGTCTGATGGATATTAATTTCTGTAAAGTCGCCCACCTCCCTAAATCGAACCGTTACCAAAGTCTCCTCCGGCCAGTCTTTGTCTTTAAACATTTCCTCAGCGCTTACCGGGACGCCTTTTTCATCCGCAAGCCTGATCCGGTATTGTATAAGGCTGGGCGAAACAATCTCGATGAAGACACCAGTACACCAGCAATCGGGATAGTTTGGACTCTTCACGCACCAATGGAATGCGCCGCCCTGATACAGCTCAAGCTTCGAGAAGATAATAGTACATCCTTTGGGAGCAAACCATTTTTTAAGCTCCGCCGGAGTAGTCCACGCTTTAAAGACCAGTGTTCTGGGGTGCTTAATTATTCTGGTGATTGACAAATGATTTTCAGTGCTCATCGTTTCTTAGCCTTTTTCTTTGATACGACCTTTTTGTCAAGGAAATGCTCCAATGAATCGAGGCTAGCATGCCAATGCTTTTTATACTGAGTCACCCAGGTCTCGACTTTACTTAGTTTCTCTAGCCGGGCGTTGCAGTAGCGTTCACGCCCCCGCTGCTCGACCCAGACCAGGCCGCATTCGTATAGTATTTTGACATGTTCAGAGACCGTGGATCTATTGGTCTTGAATCGCTCCGCGATGGCATTAACGGTAAGCGGATTTATTGAGATCAGCCCTATGATTTGTCGTCTCGTGGGGTCTGATATCGCGTGAAAAACGTCGCGTCTTTTCTCCATTATGTAGGCGTTTGCCTGCAAATATAATAAATACGTAGGGATATGCCTACATATTTATTATATCGCCAGATTTGTACCTAAACCGGAACGATTATTTCTATCTTATGATAACCGTTTGAGCATCATTTTCTTTTCTTCTTTTGAGGGTGCTTGTGATTCAGTAAGCCTTCTAGCTTTTTCATTTTCGACAGCCAGAATGTATCAAAGAAAGATATCCATGACTGCAGTTCGTCGAAGCCATCCTTCTTCAACGTGCAGTAACGTTCTCTGCCAATATCCTCAATGGAAATGAAGCCTGCTTCATTTAAGATCCTGACATGTTTCGATACCGCCGGACGGCTCATGTCGAAATTATCTACAAGGCTATTGATCGTGCGCTTTTCTGTTGAGAGCAGCATCAGCATCTTCCTTCTGCTCGGATCGCCCACCACCTGGAACGCATCAAGCTTCGGAACTGACATGGTCGGTGGTGCTTAAATGCTTAATGATTTTGTTAACGTTATCAACCCACCCGTTCATCAGCGCGGTGTATAAGTCCAGATTGTGTTCCTTTTCAAATCCGCTATGGTCCAGGACTAACTCAGTACCGTTTTCGACGGCGCTGAGCGTCCAGACCACAACTGAATTAAGTGATATTTTCCCATCACCAGGGCCGCATGCCCATGTATAGGAAAGCTTTTCATTGGGAATCACTTCGAGCACTTTGCAATAAAATATGCCATCAAAATCGAGGCTCGGGACTGGCTTATAAGTGAATCTAAACTCCACACCGACCGTCGGCTGGAAATCATTTTTCATCAGCCATAGCTCCATGAGTTCGGGCTTTGTCAAATATTCCCAAACCCTTTCAACCGGATGTGGAAAGAAAAATTGGTGCTTTATGCTTCGTTTCATAATACGTAACTTTTAGGTTACACAATGATATAAGTAACTTTCGGGTTACACAATATTTTTTGAAAGAATTTTACACCACTCCTCATTCACTGCATTCACCTCCCCTTTTATTTGCTATTGAGTTCGGGCTTTTTCCACGCTGCCGTAGCCGCGACTTCCCTTGCATATTCAGAAAAATCACGTGGCTTTCTTCCCAATGCACGCTCGACTCCATCAGAAAGTGATTCGTTTCTTCCGTCAAGCACGACTTCAAATAGATATTTCGCCAGGCTTATGTAATCAGACGGAACGCCCGCATTTGCCATCCCGGTCACATACTCATCCATGGAGATTTGCTGAAATTCAATAGGGTTGCCTGTTGCATTTGAAATTTCCTGCATTGCCTGGCGAAAAGTAAGCAACCTGCCTCCTGTGACGTCATAAAGCTGCCCATGATGTTTGTCATCCGTCAACGCTGCTACTGCGATATCGGCGATATCACTTACATCAATGAAGGGCTCACCTACCTCTTTAATAGGAAGCGCCACATGACCTTCCCGAATAGGCTCAAGGAAAAAGCCTTCGCTGAAATTTTGATTAAACCAGCTCGAACGAATGATGGTCCATTTAACTCCGGACTTCATTACTACTTGTTCGCTTTCTAAAGCCTCTTCTTCACCGCGACCTGAGAGAAGCACCAGCCGCTCCACACCCGAGGACACCGCGAGTTTGGTAAAGGAAGCGACGGCCTCCACTGCGCCGTGGACAGCCAGGTCCGGTTGGAAAGAAATGTATACAGATTTGATACCTCGCAATACATCCTTCCACGTGTTGGAATCTTCCCAGTCAAATTTTGGCGCAGCGCTACGCGAGCCCACCCTTACAGCAACGCCACGTTGTTTGAACCGCTCAACAATCCGTGCACCCGTTTTACCTGTGCCACCCAATACAAGAATTTTTGCTTCACTTCCATTTGATGCATTCATAATGTTATCATTTAAATTTATGAATGCAATTAGCGGTAGGCGGGAGAAGTAATATAGAATGAATCGGACATGCTGAAAGATTGTGCGTAAAAGTGGCAAAACAGCTGATACTTGCTGAATAAAAAACCAATTGTGCTAAACTTGCGTTAAAACTCATAACGAAAACCACACCGCGCAATGACCGGATCAAAACATGCCGAAATTCTCCAGGGTCACGTAAAACGCATTGTCAGTTTTGATTGTCGGGAATTTTCGCATGATCCTCATTACTTTAAGTTTTTCGCGGATGGATGTCCTGGCATCATGTTTCAGGACGGGCAAAATCCGATGTTCGTTAACTCAACGCATAAACTTGCCACGGTGGTGCTATACGGACAGACGGTCCTTCCGATGGAACTTTCGACCATTGGAAGTTATCGGGTGATTGTTGTCATGCTTCAGCCAGACGCACTGGAGTACTTATTTGGAATTCCCGCGAACCACATGACAGATAACTGTTTCGACATAAATCTTTTGCACGTGGGTAAAATTTTTTCACTACCCGACAGAATGCTAACCGCAAAATCCGAAACGGAAAGGGTGCAGATCATGGAGGAATTTATCGTGAAATTGATACTTGAAAAGAAATCTCAGCCCAGTTCCGAAATCCGGCGTGCCATTTCACTCATCCACGAGACCAATGGCAATAAAAAGATCATTGACATCGCGCGCGAACTGCGAATTTCAGAGCGTACGCTCATGCGACAATTTGAGCAGCGCGTTGGTGTAGCGCCAAAAGTGTATTCAAGTATCTGGAAGTTTCAATCTGCCGTTGAGCGCCTCCAACAGGGCAACTTCGATTCGCTCTCCGGGCTCGCTTACGAGCTGGGCTATGCTGACCAGTCACATTTCAATCGCTGGTTTAAGATGTTTACAGGTGAAACGCCGCTGGAACATCTAAATAATGTTAGTGCATTGAACAGTGCGGCGCTTGCCAGAGCGTAGCGCGTGTGATGACTTCTGCGATCTACTTCGTAAATCGCTCTTCCCCCGCCACCAAAGTTCTGCCGCCCTCAAGTTCCGTCATCCTGAACTTTCCTGAATGTTCAGACCTTCAGTAGCAAGTCCGGCGATGCACGATCAAGCACTACTATCGTTCCGTGAAGCACCCCCTCCCTACGGAGTGCCTATGCGCTCGTCTACCATCGATGGATTTGCGGCGTGTCGGCTGGGGTTCCTTCACAATAGAACGTGTAGGTCTCCTTATACACCCGTGGATTAAAGTGTGAGGTACTGAACATTAGCAAAGTTCAGGATGACGGAACCTGGGCACGATGAGTCATCGCTTTTGTCCGTTTTGTTCTATATCCATGCCGCTGCAGCCTCTACCTTCGAATAAATAGATATCGATGAAACTCATTCTGATCCTTACAACATTTATTGTCGCGATGATAGGTGGCCTCCTGTTCAGTTACGCCTGTTCCGTTAATCCCGGACTTCATAAACTGCCAGACACAGATTATCTCCGCGCCATGCAGGAGATAAACCGGGCGATATTAAATCCATGGTTCTTCCTTTGTTTCATCGGCCCACTCATTTTATATCCGGCATCGGCGTGGCTTGTATATCGATCGGAAGGCGCGAATATGCTGTTCTGGATGGTTTGTGTGTCTGGTGCTATTTATCTTCTTGGCGTTGTGATCGTCACGGGGACACAAAATGTTCCGTTGAATGAAGCACTTGATAAGATCGTGCTGAGCGCAGGTTCAAAAGAAGTTATCGCTGATTATCGAAAGGTGTTCGAGGCGCCATGGAATAGTTTTCATATGGTGAGAACGGTAGCAAGTATGATTTCATTGGTGTTGATGCTGGTGGCGTTGGTGCGTGTGAGGTAGGTCGTTTTGCGCGTCACACTCGCAAGCCCAACGGGCTGACATTCTTTTAGCCCCCTCTTTCACGAGACGCTACGGCGGGCACGGCAGGGAAAAGCGCAACGCATTAAACATTCATTTATAAATAGAAAATTCGACGGTCGCACAAGGCCCGCAGGGCTGACCTTCTCTTAGCCCAGGGTCAGGCCTGTTTCAGGCCGCAGCCCTGGGTAAACGGGCATGGCACGGGCAGAGGGCTGTAGGCCTGACACCAGCGCACGTTCAAGGATTGGTGAGTTTATATCGAGTTGCGTCAGTATCTCTGCGCCCAAATAGATTGGAATAGCGGTAAGCACCTCTGCCTGCCCGACATTTGAAAGTTGAAAACAAATGTTCAACTTAACGTATTCCAAATGAACAGAGATTACCAATGAAATGCTTGTTGATACTTGTTACCATCCTTGCAGGCGCGACTGGAGCACGCGGGCAACTCACCGAATACGCCTCCTCGACCAAAGGATGGATTAAATACAGTGAGCTGAGTTCGCTCGGCTTCTCAAGGGCACGTTTTGAATACGTGGTCAATGAAAGCGACACGACATTTCTCCTTCTGATGTGGGATCAGCGTCCAGAAATAAAAAGCTATTTCTCTCTTAAATTCAGGAGCGAGGGCAACACGCTTTCCAGCCTGTCCGGAATATTGTTGTCGTTTTATGAGAAAGATAACTGGCACAATAAAGACTATATCCGTGTCTTCAGCCTCGGCGATGAAATTGAGTGTGACCAATTTAGCGATAGGGTGCGAGGCGGTGGCGAAGTACTGGCGAATAGGTATTAAGCCATTGTTAAATCTCTCAAGGTCGAACCCAAATCGATCGATTAGTTTGAAGTCCTTTACTTCGGTGTTTATTTTCTCGCCCGTTGTATTAATGAAGTAGTACAGTCTTGCCTTTGTATCATAAATCGCAGCAAGTCCGTCGGACGAGAATTTATGACATTTCTCAAGTTGTGGTTTGATTACCATTTCACCTTTCTCATTTGCATATCACCAGGTCTTACTATCAACAGGTTTTACTGTGTCAGATACTCCTGGGAAAATACTGAAGTCGTTAGAAAAAAAACTGAAGCAAGGCTTGCTTTGATTTTCATTTGTAAGTGGGTTTATGGGGGGATAGTTAAAGATCTTTTCGCTGGTAGTCTCCGCTTCGATCAAATTTCCGGGGATTACCGACATGTCTTTCACCGAGAAGGAACTAAGAGAATATCCCTTTGCTGTCGATAGTGTGCTGGTCACGGAGAACATGATGAACTTCCTCACCCTGCCCAGGCTTGTAAGAACGATTGCCATCTGGAGTGGTGGTGGATTTAATGTAAGCTACCTTCGCGATATTGCGTGGCTGAAGAGCAAGCAATTCTTTTACTGGGGCGACATTGATGCGCAAGGTTTTCAGATCCTGAGTCAATGCCGGGGCTATTTCCCAAATACAGTTTCCGTGATGATGGAGCGAGAGACGCTGGAGTCATTCCCCAGTGGGTCGGGTACGCTGGCAAGGGAGTTAGCGCTGACAAATCTTACAGAAGAAGAGTTATTGACTTATAAGAAGGTTGTGATGGATAATCTCAGGCTGGAACAGGAGAAGATCATGCAGAAGTTTGCAGAGGAGAGAATATCGAGGCTGTTTGCCAGTAGCGGTAAATCAATTTAGCTTGATAAGCGAAAAATTGTGGCCTTCGCGGAACATTTTACGACAAAATTGGGCACATTTAGTTTAAAGGTATGTTGAGGTTATGAGTAAGGATCTTACGAATTCGCACGTCGACCGAAAGAATGTTCTTAATAACAATTTGGCCATTAAAGAACTTTATGGTCAGCTAGGCTTTGAAGGGTTGTTTTTTGAGGGTAAATACCGCTTTACCAAGCAACAGCTAGTTAACTACTTTGACGTGGATTCCAGGACTATTGAAAGGTTGCTAGAGGTGCATTCAGTAGAGATAGCCGAGAATGGTTACGAAGTATTTACCGGAAATCGCCTCAGAAACCTTAGAAACGCATTTTTGGATGTCTCCGACACAAATGTCGGAGACATGGGTCAACGTTCTAAACATGAGATATTTAGTTTAAAATCACCGAGTATCGGAATCTTCAGTTTTAAGGGCTTTTTAAATATTGGAATGCTGCTTGGGGATTCCGAAAGGGCGAAAGAACTGCGATCTGCAATTCTGAACATTGTAATAGATGTCATTAATAGAAAGCTTGGGGGCAAAACTAAATTCATCAATCAACGCGAAGAAGAATTCCTCACCAGCGCGATTAGAGAACACAACTATAGACAAGAGTTCACAAACGCTTTAAATGCTTTTATTGTCCCCAACAAATTCAAATACGCTCAGCTTACTGACAAAATATATGTGAGCATCTTCAAGGAAAACGCTAAGGAATACAGGCAGATTTTAAATTTGAATTCCAAGGAAAGCGTTCGTGCTACAATGTATTCCGAAGTCCTGGATATTATCGCCAGCTATGAAAACGGGTTTGCAAAATTCTTAAGGAAGAGATTTGAAAGTCTTCAGCGCAAGCTTACGTTGAAAGAAGCGCATCACGTTTTTAAAGAATACGAAGAACAAATGAGTGATGCGTATGAACCATTGCAGGAAAAGGCAAAAGGAATAATGGCTAGTCGTGATATGGTTTTCCGGGATGCATTGCATGAAAAGCTCAAAGAGTACCTCGGAATAGTGAGTTCGACAGACTTCGATAAATTCCTTGGCGAGAAGAGTAAAGCTTTGGAAGAAAGGCTTGAGGAAAACAAGGAGGTATTCAAGCGCCTAAAGGATCGTTAAAATGGAGCTTGTTTACTTTGACTTGAAACATGCGCAAAAGACACATGATAAAATCATTGAAATTTCGGGTGGTATTCAAGGAGCAATTGACTTGGGTCGTTTAGATAGCATCATCGACCAAATAAAGAATGACGACTACTATCCAGAGTTTGAGGATAAGTTAACACACCTCGTCTATTCGGTCAATAAGGGGCATTGCTTCACTGACGGTAACAAAAGAACATCAATTGCACTTGGCGCATTTTTTCTCGAAGTGAACGCGTTAGAGACATTTGTCAACAAGTTCATCATTGAAATGGAGAATATCGCCGTAGGAGTGGCAGATAATGTTATAAGTAAGGCGTTGCTTGGCGAAATAGTAATTTCAATACTTGCCGAAGACGAATTTAGTGAATCGCTAAAATTAAAGGTGATTGCAGCCTTACAAAATGAACAACAACAAATCGAAGGCAGTTCTAATGAATTCTAGTCACGATTTATCTTATAGGACAATCCAGGATGAACATTGTATTCCCCGAAAAGCTGGGACGGTCGATGAGGTGCTGGCAAGCGCGCTGTTAGACAGGCTGCTGTACCGTTGCGAAATCATTAATCTGACCGGAAAGAGCTACCGGTTAAGCAATCGGAAAACAATCTTTGAATCTTGATAAATTATCACCTTTATTTGGTCACCAGTTGTGCATTCTTGTTGCCGAAAACTGTGCACTCTTAATTGCCGTTTTCTGTGCATTGTTGGTTACCGACTACACTTCCTATGAAGATGATCGGTTTAATAATCACCAACCGTTTTTAAAGTCTATGACCAGTATAAAGAATGGTAAAGCAATGAAAGGTGTTTATTCACGCACCCCAGAAGGGCGTGGTAGAGAGAAATTCACGTGTGCAGTTCTGCCGCCGTGTCGAAGTCCGGACGACGAAGACTATGCAAAAGCCTTCAATAATAGCGCTAACATTACATGGTATAAAGCCGGAAATCAAAGCAAATTTAGTTCGAATTTTAGTGCGTATTATGCATTTGGTTTGATCTGTTATGCGTATTCTATTTTGGTTGTCCCTGGTAAGTTGTCTTGCGGCACGGGGACAATGTCTTACTGATTTTTCGAAACTCACACCCGAACCCTCACAAGACTATTCCCTGGACTTCGGCCGGTCTATCTCCATGTATGACGAGTACCTGGCTGTAGGTGTACCCAATAGCGACAGCGTTGGGCGCGTAACGGGCCTGGTACACATTTATAAAAAACAAGGAACACAATGGATAAAGAACTCGTCCATTGTTCCCGAGGTTGCAATTGACGGCATCCAATTTGGCTGGTCCGTAAAAATGAGTCAGGACTATTTGTTCGTAAGTGCGTATGGTCAGGGTGGGTCAGTGTATGTCTACAAAAAGAATGGCAGTGATTGGACGAGTTCCGTGCAGCTGGCTATTTGGAAGGTACCCAATGCACAGAGCTTCGGTACGGGCAGAAATAATCCTATTGCAATTACTGCTGATCAAAATACGGTTGTGATTACTGACATCTGGCATGAGGATAGTTCGTTTCCTGAGGGGAGCACCGGGGCAATGTTTCTTTATCATAAAAATACAGGTAACGAATGGAGCAACTCGTCAGCCCGAACGCTGATACCTCCGCCCGAAGAGGTAGATGATTTTGGCGAAGGCGGAGTTCAGTTTCAGGGTTCGCGTATGGCAACCTTCTCACGATTTGCCCCCACCGGCAATGGGCGAATTTATGTTTACAAAGATAATAGTGGTACGCTCAGCAATTATCAACTGGAGGCTAAACTGGCTGCCGGCGATCTTCACTATTCTTATGGATTTGGCTACAACAATTTCGTCTTCACCGAAGATGGAATTTTTACACTTGCTTCCGTAGATATTGAAACGGCTAATCCTAAATGGGATGTAGTATTTTTTGCACAACCTCAAACCGGGCCATGGCCTGATGGCTACCTTACCTGTCATTTTGATCCGAATACAAGCACCGGTTTGGAAACTTGGGACTACTTGTTCGCATCCGCTGGGAATGAATTGTTCCTTACTTCCCGCAAGGCAGATGACAAGGTATTTCTAACGCGGTTACGGAAGGGTCCAGGCGGATGGTGTAATCCTATTTACGAAACGATGGAAGAAAATCAACCTGCTGCGGGCACCAGTCAAAGATTCGGTGTTGTGATAACTGCCAATCAGAGTCTCGATGTTGTCGTGGGTTATGTGGCAGTCCCGAATGTCGGTATTACGCAAGTTGCATTGAAAAGTTATACGCAATCAGGTGGGGCATGGCAAACCGGTTATCTGTATGGCGCCAAAAAGAGCACAGCCGCCCACTATTATGGAACGAAAATTTTGGGATTGGGAGATAACCTGTTTGTTTCGGCTCCATACGACGGAAGTGTTAAGGCAAATGCAGGTGTTGTGTATGTCTATGAAAAGAGCGGAGCCGGATGGACAAAAACCGGAAGAATATTGCCTCCACCCGGTGGTCGTTCAGATGATGTGTTCGGTTCCAATATGGCTATCAGCGGAGACTACCTGGCGGTCGCAAGTTATTCACCCGGCGGAAAATTCTTTTTCTACAAGAAGGGAACGAATTGGAGTAACCCGGCATTGGTTCAGCAAATTAATCTGACGACAGACGGCCTTATCGTTCACACGTCAGGAGACAACATTGCTATGAGCGAGGATTGGCTCGTTATTCCATACATGGATAGCGGCAGCTCGGGAGGCATGTCTGAATGCCACATTTTTTTGGCACTCTATAAGTTCGATGGCACGCAATTTCAATTCCATCAATCAATTTGCATTCAGGGTACAGACTTTTTTGCAAGAAGCTCTACTGTCCCAGTGAGTATTGAGGGCAATGTGATTGTGGCCGGTGCAAAAATTCTGGCGCTAAATCAGGAAGGAAACTGGGAGCTAAAATGCGTGCTGTCTCACACCGATCCCGAACCGATCCAGTTTTCACCAGATTTTTCTTTTAGAACAAATGGTGACAAGTTTGGCTTTTCGAACTACATAGCAAACGGAACGATCTTTATTTCAGCGCCCACCAGGGATTACAATGGCACCTGGGATGTAGGAGCAGTTTACGTATACACCAAACTGCCAAATGAAGAATGGACTTCGGGCACGGAGTCCGCAAAAATAATTCCCAACACCAAGGAAGAAAGCGGGTTGTTCGGATACTCGCTCGCAGCATTTCAAAATACATTAATTGTAGGGTCACCATTAAACGATACCTATAGAACTGGTCAGGCAATCAATAAACCGGGGCTTGCATCAGTTTTCCAAGCTAAAGACTACCATTGGACGAATACAGAATGGATCGCTGATTTTTCAGGCGACTCTTTCATTAAAGATTATTTTGGCATGGCTGTCCATCTTGATGAAACGGATTTCTTTATGGGTGCGCCGATTGAAGACCTTGAGACTGGAAAGATCTCAGGTTCCGTATACGTCGTTCCAACACCCCCCATAGTAAAACTGGTTCCACCTGTTTGCTTCGCAGATCAACAGGTAGAATTATTGGGATATCCATTTCTCGGCAGCTGGTCGGGTCCTGGAATTACAGATGCATCACGGGGAATATTTAATCCCTCTTCAGTTGGACCT
The DNA here is from genome assembly GCA_037720155.1 of Chryseolinea sp. Lineage (GTDB taxonomy): Bacteria > Bacteroidota > Bacteroidia > Cytophagales > Cyclobacteriaceae > Chryseolinea. The sequence continues at coordinate 258,547 of JBBJMI010000007.1, forward strand.
GGTGTGTACACCATAACGTACCAAACACCAAATTGTGCCAACGCAGGATTACTCCAGATTCAGGTAGCTGATGACCCACTGACCGTTATTACAGATGGAACCGACCAACTTGTATGTGCCACCGTTAACCCTATTTCTCTCTTGCTCAAAGTAGAGCCTGAGCCCAATGTTTCTTATCAATGGTATTACCGGGAAACCAGCAACGATGTCTTTAATTCTCTGGATATTCTTTCTTCCAGCCTAACGGCTACGAAGAGAGGCGAGTACCAGGTAAAGGCTAACAACGGAATCTGCTCAGCATTCTCACCTACCATACAGGTTCGCAATGAGGAAGTCGAGCTAATGCTTGAAACACTAGCCACAATTTGTTACAACTCAGGCGACCCCATACCCCTCAAAGCAGTGCCGACCGGCGGGCTTTGGAGCGGGACAGGTGTTACTAACAATAGCTTCAGTCCTCTCCAATTGCCTGGCGAATACCTGTTAACTTATAAGTATAATTCTTCAGTTGGCTGTCAATATAGCAAGACGACTTTGGCTAAGGTTATCAAGCCGTATATGCCTTTGTTGTCAACATCCGGGAACATCTGTCTTACGGGTGATGTAACGGTTTCTCTAAATAACCCGGAGCCTGACTTAGCGACTATTATCTGGATGAAAAAAAAGCCCACCGAAACTGAATATGCGATTATTCAAAATGGGGGAAACTCTGTAAATATTCAGAGCAATGGTGTCGTAAAAGTTGTCGCGGAAACAACCTATTGCCTACCCGAAGAAAAATACGCTATCATCAATGATTCGTTCAATGCGAGCGTCTCTCCGGCAGCAACCAGTTTGGAATTTTGCCCCAATGGTGAGGACAAACTAACTGTGAAAAGTGAGGTGCCAGGAATTTTAGTGGCGTGGAAATTTTATGAACAATCAATTTCAGACGCCACCACGTTAAGCAATTCAGACGCTGAGTTGAGACCAGAAAAGACAGGTTATTATTATGCTTCCTTTACGCTTGGGGGATGCCATTCCGAGACCGCTCCCCAACATGTTTTGATTTTGCCGGCCGATACCTTACTTGTGCCCAATGTGTTTACCCCGAATGGTGACGACAAGAACGAGGTGTTCAGAATGATTACCAATGATCCATCAGCATCGTTTGAAGTATTTAATCGATATGGTGAATCTGTTTATGAGGATTCAGGAAACACGGGATGGAACGGCGCCGATTTGCCTGCCGGAATTTATTTCTGGTATGGGGTAATTGCCAATTGCCATGGAGATTCGAGAACGGTTAAAGGTACTGTGCACTTGATGCGTTAGCCAAAAAACCTTCACCGTTGGTTACTTTTCTGAACGTTCACAGATCTGCAATCTGATTGGCCGTTTCGACGCTTATCTGACTGACGTTCAATGTTTTTTGACTTAAGCGTGTCGGCTTTATATTTAGGTACCTAAACACCGTTGCGATTACCATGAAGCACTTCTTCATTTTCCTGTTCGCCAGCGTAGTATGTCATTCTTCATTTTCCCAGGACAGCATAGTTCAATATTTCGATAAGCACTGGCTTCCCATATCGTCCGCTGAGGACGCTGCCTTCTTTCGTACCGTTGAAGAGAAAGAACGCGGCTTCACGGTGCGGGACTACTACGCCGATACCAAAAAGGAACAAATGGTGGCTGAATGTTCTGCCTATACGCCTAAGCTAATCTTCAATGGCACCAGGACGCTCTACTCTAAAAATGGAGCGATTGAGTCAACTTCTCAATGGGTGGACAACAAGCAGCGCGGGACAAGTCTCACGTTTTATGATAATGGAAAGCCGAAAGGTCATTCGGAGGTTACGGAAGACGGAGAACGGTACAAGTTCTACTTATCGAAGGATGGTACCGACCTGCTCAGCAACGGTTCGGCTATTGTACCGCTCAGCGAGGATAATGCGAAGGTATCCTCCTTTATGGAAATCGGAAATCATAAAGTTCTCGCGCAATTTCAAGTGGACGGTAAAAATGATACCACCTACAGCTTTACAGAGAAGCAGGCAGAATACAAAACCGGATTGGAGGGACTAGCGAAAGACCTGCAGAACAATGTTAAGTATCCGACTAGTGCCCGGCGATCGGGTGTGGAGGGCACGGTATTCGTATCCTTTAAGGTAAACAAAAATGGCCAGGCAACCGGTATTACACTCGTGAAAGGCATTGGTGCGGAGTGTGACCAGGAGGCGCTTCGCGTAGTTGAATTATTGGCAGGGAACTGGTCTCCTGCCACGCACCGCGGTAAACCCGTCGCTACGCGCTTCGTTCTGCCCGTTAGGTACAGGCTCACCGGCCCACGTTTGAAAAAGTAATATTTAAGCTGAAATCCTTTTAGGATTTATTCATTTAGCCTTTACACCAGTCATCCTTGCCGGTCATGTTGAACGATGCTCCGCTTCAACGTTATGCAAGCGACGAATTTTTTGGAATGCAACTCGACGCTTTCAATGGCAGAAGTCAACCTTGAATACAGTGAGTTGAGTTCTGGTTGAATGATTGAATCTAAGGCTATTATTTTCTCCACGAACAAAGGAAGAGTAAGAGGCGGATAATTCATCCTTTCGCCATGTCGCCACACGATGATACGCGCAGGCCCAAAGGGCTGACATTCTCTTAGCCCCCTCCTTCGCGAAGCGCTACGGCGGGCGCGGCACCCTAAGGCGCCAGCCGCAGGGCTGGTTACGAAGGCGCACGCAAGCAAATGTCTGTAAGCATGCCCGCCGTAGCGCCTCGCGAAGGAGGGCCTGACACAGCGCACGTTCAAGGAATGTTGCATTAAGATTGGATTTCTACCCCTGAGCCTACACACCAACGTCGCGCTTCATTTCGAATCTCGTTCGGCCGCAAATCTCATTTGCACCATCTTCACCGAGTTTCATAATCCAATACCCAACGCAGGAAGCAAATACTTCATCGACCACGATGGCCAAATGCATAATTCCGCACCATTCGATTTCGCATGCTGGTCCCATTTGCTGATTTCATTTTCAAGCATGAACGCTTTTGCTTGCAAATCGTGTGTATCAAAGATGTATGTTTTCTCAAGATCGTGGTCCACCCATAAGGTCACGTCCATACCAATACGCACTTCAATTCCATTCACATACCCTGCACACTCAGCATCGCCGCAGGAGCACGTCCATATAAAATACGTTCCATCTTTGCGCGTACTCATGATAAAATCATGTATATCAAAACTATCATCATTGTTTTTCAAAGGCGAGCAACCATCAATTGCTAGATCAAAGGTTAAGTAAAAGATATTCTTCGACAGCTCACTTTCGTCGCACGTAAACTTTACATCAATCGTATTCATGATTTCCAAAATTTCCACCATTCCTTCTTTTTAGGCAGACGCTGATCGTCCAATTTGCTTGCCGGCCGATAATCCTTGAGTCTAAATCCAGGGTTTTCAAGCTCCTGCTTTTCAATTTCCCGGAGCAGCACTCCTATCATCTCGGAGTCCAAGAAGCGTCGAGTCAAGATCATTCCATAATACTCTATGTCAATAGTCTGATCGATATACAGTCCAATAGGTAAAGGAAGTCGTATTCATCACCTCAAAGGCGATAAAAATCATCAAGTATCCGGTCCCTGTTGCTCTTACCAGCAACGAGGTCCTTCAAGTTACTTTTAATCTTCCACAGCATAAACTCGTCCTGATCAAGATATTTAGACATCGAATGCTCAAAGAGATACTTCGCGCCATCCTGCTTATAACTAAATGCGAAGGCATCGAACACAAAATTTTCACCCATCATGTCCGACAGCGCTTGCGAGCCATACAACCATTTCTCAAAATCCTCCAATGACATTTGGTCCTCGAGTGCCTTGAAAACCGTTAAACTTCAATTCTATCAGAGGTTCCATAACACTATTTTAATAATACAATGATCACGACCATCTGCGCAATCTTTTTGCGCAGATGCATAATTTTTACGTCATTTATTAAAAATAACCACATGCCCGTAAATCGAAATGCGCTGGTCCGAATGCGCACCATTGACCAATGTCTCCAAAACAGGGGCAGGACCTGGACACTCGAAGATCTCATTGAAGCGTGCTCCGACGCATTATACGAATACGAGGGTATTGACAAGGGCGTAAGCCGGCGAACCGTGCAAATGGATATCCAACTCATGCGCAGTGACAAGCTTGGATATAACGCACCCATTATCATTAAGGATAAGAAGTATTATACATACGAAGATCCCGAATATTCAATCGAAAAAAATCCGCTATCAAAAGCGGATATTCAGATATTATCAGAGGCGGTAGATATTTTAAAATACTTTAAAGGCTTCAACCACTTTCAGCATATGTCCGGATTAATCCAGGGGCTGGAAGACAGCGTGAACACTGCCGGCACAGATAAAAGATCTATCGTACACCTCGAAACGAACGAAAACCTCCGCGGACTCGAATTCATTGATCCAATCTATCAGGCAATCAAAAATAAAGTGGTCGTACAGTTGACCTATCAATCATTTAAAGCAAGGACACCCAATGTTTTGAACTTCCATGCATATCTGCTCAAAGAGTATAGAAACAGGTGGTTTGTGCTCGGTCGGAAAAGCAGCAAAGAGCCCCTGGTTACATTGGCATTGGATCGCATCAAGTCGATCCAGACGATCACCACTGTGAAATATATTGACAACGGAAAGTTTGATGCCAACGAATACTATAAGGAAATTATTGGTGTAACGGTTAATGAAGGAAATCGTCCGGAGACCGTGCACCTCGCCATCGATCGAAGTAGCGCGCCATATGTCATTACCAAGCCGCTGCATCACACACAGAAGGTGTTGTCTACATCGTCTGGGGGGATTGAGATTACGATCAATGTAATTCTTAATTACGAACTTGAACGGGAGATACTTGGATTTGGTGAATGCATCACGGTGATCAAACCGAAAAAGCTAAGGGAGAGGATTGAGGGGAAACTTAGGAAGGCGATAAATCTTTATGAAGGCACAGCTGCACTGTTTCATTTGTAAGCCGTGCGGATCAAGACCACGATAAAATTAAGTCGAACGGCAAAAAAAGGAACGATGGTTTCATTCGCTTTATTATTGGAAATATTCAGTATCGTAAATTTTTGTAAGTCTTCTTATCAGTCCGGATAATGAATTCGCTGCGCAGCACTAGCCATCTGCCTTGATCTAGCCTTCGAAATCTCTCCGGTAACAAGTCCATGCGCATAATTCTCCGGTAGGGGATCATGCACACAATCTAATCCGATCTGTCTCACGGTTCTTACGGAGATGGCATAGAGACGATAGTTAAATCGATCAACAATTCCTGCTTCGTATGTAGTCAATCGTTCGATTACAACTGAAAGCATTTCAGCAACACCATTAATCTTTCTAGGTTGGAAAGCAAAGGAGGTGACGGATTGGTCAGGCCGAACATGATTTGGATTTGTAAAGATCACGCGCCTTAACAGCTTGTCTTCATCAGTAACAACCTCTTTCATTTTAGGCGTTGATGAATTGAAGAAGATCTTTGTAATTGTTTTTCACAGAGCCCTCAAGAATTGTTTGATTGTTCTCACTTAATATCAGTTCGGTTGTGTTATCAGAATTGAAATAAGCCGCGGCTTCCTTATTTCCCCGCTTGAACTCAACTACTAATTCACCATTTGGGCCCGGTGCCGTAAAATAAAATGGAAGCAAATTCTTATCCGCCATGCGAACAAAACTAATCGCTTCGTCTATGGCATTTGCTGACGGTGGCAAAGCTCCATAACTATCCCAGTTTTCTTTCAAGACCTTGAAGTGATTGATTTTATTCACCATGTCCTTAGCCTCTGTTGTTAAAGTCAGATAACTGAATACGACAACTGAAATGCTAGTAGTATTTGCTATTGTATTTCGATCTGTGACGGAATAACGATCATCCATAAGCCAGGGCAAAGTGCTTACATCTGAATCAATATCGAGCATTAAACTATTGGAAGCTAGCATAGAAGCTTTGTTTGGTCATTTCCTTGAAAAGTGTTGAGGTTGTTGTGTGAGCGTATTCAAGCCATGAGATCAGTGAATTCTTGTCAAACCGGGCTTGCTTTGATACAGCTGTTTGCCAGATCAGTGCATCATCATCGGTGGTTCTGTATTTACCACTATTCATAGCAATATGTAATGCTGACGAATCTTTCAATTCGAAAAGCTGACTAAACTGAAGGCCTTTCACTTTTCCGCGTGTATTAAAACTGTTAACGAACGAAAAGTTAAAATGTTCGGTAACAAAATCCTGCCAGCGTCCATCAAAACCATAATCCTTCAATTTAACAGAATCAACATAGCGAACCACGGCATTATTGATCTTGAGCTGCCCATCGTAGGCTTTGAACACCCAATCTATACTTTCTTTTATTAATGGAAAATAGGTGGATGGCCAGTCATAGTTGGCCTCCGTTTCATTTACCGTAAAAATGCCCGGCCCTAGTTGAATAACCGGCCATTTTCCTTTCCCAGACCAATGTTGATTTACCACCTGATATTGAATAAGTTGGTCTGGGAAGCCATGAGGCATTTTCCGGTGAAATTCGGGGAATCTGGCCTTGGCTAAATCCTGAAGTTTCCCCTGAGCTAATTGAAAACCTTTGTCAATTATCTGATTGTTTTCCGGGTCTACATCAAGATCCCATCGAATTTCAAAGATTGCTTCCTGAAGTGGTGCTTTGGGTAGTTTCGGCATTTTCTAAAAATAACAATTTATCGAATATTTAGATTCGCTTTTCCGGATATGAAACTCAATACTTGTGCTTTCTCTTGCCATAAGCAGCCTCTCCCTCGGCCGCCATTGCGATCTCAGTTTCAGCTTCCCTGATGCTCACCTGACAGTTCATGAGCATGGGCAAAAGCCAATCACGGACTTCGGTGAGTTTTTGCTTTTCTAGTTCCAGCAGATTCTGCTTCCTGAAAATCGGAGACAGAATTTCCGTCAAAGTGATTGCATGATCCCTGTGAGGCAGCAACACTTTAATTGATTTAAGAACACTTCCCGAAATTTCTTGGAATGTAGAACCCGAAGCATTCATTTTAATTACAGGCATTAGATTCTTAATGATGTAGTAGACAATCTCAGTACTGTACCCTTTGTTAGGAACAATGTTCTTAAATCCTTGATTGGTTGTAAGAGATTCTCTTGATATGGCCATGTAACCAATGGGCGCTCGCGAACTTAACAGTATCGTGCCTGTAGGCATTATTTTCAATGAGGCTTTTTCTTTTCCCCTCTTACTGACACATATTTCACCTTTAGTAATGTACTTATTGCCTACATTCAATGATAAGTCCTTTGGCGTTATCCACGGGGTTCCGCCTTTTTCAAAGTTTTCTTCGTCTTTTGTAGAAGGTGTGCTCCCTCCAATAATTTCGCCTAAATCTTTAATGGTGCCAACTGTCCACCCCTCAGGTATCTCTCTCTTCGACTCTTCACTCCATACCATTTTGCCACCGCTCGCTTTGTAGGCCTTGCCTTCGAGATTGGGATTGCCCATGGCTTGGGCATTCTCTGTTGAAATGGGAAAATCAAACTGCACAAACCAATAGTCGTAGATCAATTTCGCCATCGCCTCTAACTCAGCGTTGATGCGGTTGTTGAGTTCGATTTTGCTGGTGATAGAATATAAGAAATCTCCAACCCTTTTTTGGGTATCGTAATCCGGCAGATATAATTTCAAATAGGAAAAAATCTCTTCATTAAGGCTAGCGCGTAAAGTAAGGACCGCATTGTTTGTCATTGTTTTCCGGAACAGCTTACTTCTTAGATAGAACCCCATAAATTTGGGATATGTAATATCATTCTGGATAGGCCGAACCCTTTTTAGAAAACCGCTGTAGGTTGCTCTTGGAAAATCGTTTAAAACAACGCAGCTCATTCCTAGTTCATCTATTGTTTCGCTGGTCCTGGTCAAAAGTATGTCGCCAGCTCGGAGCGAATATATTTCCTGTTCCTTTTGGGAAGTATTCATCAGGTCGCCAACACCCTGTGGTAGAAAGGAGTTATTGAAAGCAGTACTGAAAGAAACAAACGGCGATCCATGACCTGCTTGCTCGGGTTTCGTCGAAATACCAGAAGCCATTTCATAAAGATCAATAAATTTGTACTCCTTGATTCTAGTCATGGAAAAGAAATTTTATTCCCTTCTTGATCTCACCCTCAAGTTGATGGGCTTGTTTAAATAGTGCCGCAAGGTTGTTTTCAAAATCGCGTATGGACTCATGAAATTCGTCTTTTGTGATGTCGACGTGAGTCAATTTCACGTCGAAATATTGTCCAGCGCTAAACGAATAATGTTTGTCCTTTATCTGCTCATAACTAACTACGATCGAAAAATCATCAACGGCCTTATGCCCATTAAAAGTATTAATGATTGACTCCTCTTCATCATTGGTAAGCACCGTCTTTTGGTTTTTTCCCTCCTTCACAGTCTCACCAAGCTTTGAAGCATCCATTAAGACGATGTCTCCCTTCGTGTTAGCTTTATCTAAAAACAGTATCGAAACGTTGGTACCAGTTGTCGCAAAGATGTTACTCGGCATCGAAATCACACCACGTAGCATCTTGCCCTCAACCAAACGTTCGCGGATCTTGCGTTCAATTCCGCTTTGTGCTGTTATGAATCCTGTGGGAACAACAACGGCCGCTTTCCCTTTGTCGCTCAGCGAATGCATGATGTGCTGGAGAAACATCAGGTATATGGACATCGATTCTTTCTTGGCCTTGGGTACGTTGGGCACGCCAGCAAAAAATCGATCGTGATTTTCTTTTGAGTTCAGGTCGGCGCTGTAATCGGAGAAGTCTAGCTTGAAAGGTGGATTGCTCACGATGTAATCGAACTTCTGGAGCGTGCCTTTTTTGTTTTTGTGATAGGGATCAACAAGAGTATTTCCCTTTACAATGTTCGGGATAGAATGAACTAGGTTGTTTAAGATCAAATTCAAACGCAACAAGTTCGAAGACTTCTGTGAGATGTCCTGCGAGTAGATGGTACACTTGTCCTCTCCGATCTGGTGGGCCAGATTCATTAGCAAAGTACCCGAGCCGGCCGAAGGATCATAACAAGTTACGTTCTTCACTTTCTCCTGCACAAGGCACCGCGCCATGATCTTCGAGACGGCATGTGGTGTAAAGTACTCTGCATACTTTCCGCCGCTGTTAGTGTTGTAGTCTTTGATCAGGTATTCAAAGATCGCCGCGAAAAAATCGAACTTCTCATGGAAGATATTTTCAAAACTGAATGGAATCAGTTTGTTAATGATGGCCTTGCAGAACTCATCACGTTTATCGCTAACGTATTTGCTTATGTTTTCAAACAGCACCATTTTCTCCCCGCCTTCGGTTACCACCGAAAAGATGTCACTGTTCTCTTTAGCAATATCCAGTAATGTGTTGTCGAAGATCTCGGCGAACTTCGGCTCATTCTGCCTGCGGAACAAAGTGGAAATTAATTGTTCTTGCCTAAGCCGTGCCGTACTTTCGTTCAACTGCATGAGTAGCATTTCGTACTCGTCGCGCTTGTATTTTTTTAGCACATCTTCCCAGTCCTCTGCCTTCGCCAGTTTCTTATCGATCTTCTTTATCTCAAAGATAAATTTGTCGTTAAGAAATTTGTAAAGGAACGTCTGCGTAATAATCTTAAACTCATTTCCGTCGTTGCCCAGTCCATAGTTGGCACAAACGCTTTTCAGGCCGTCTATCAGCTCCAGTGTCTTTTTTCTAAAATCGATTTCTTTCGTCATGTTCTTTTACAAATTCAATTATGCGGCTCTGCCCATGAATTCATTCATGTATTCTTTTACAATGAGACTATTTATTCTTTTTGATTTTTCGGGATCAAGGGGAAGCTGATGTTTATTCTTTATCTGATCTACCACGATCCTCAGGATCATACGCTCCACAAAGCTTTCGTTCTCCAGCATTTTAGAGTTCTGTAGAATCTGCTCATCCACTTCTTTTTTGAGGCCGCTCAGCACTTCGTACAGCTTTAGTTCACTGGTGGTAAGCGGATCCTTCTCCATCAGTCGTTTGTGGATACGGGCATACTTCTCGTCGTTCTGATATTTCGCCCGTAATAACTGATTTCTGCGTTCTAATTCTTTGTGCTGGCTGTAAATCTTGTTCAGGGCTTCGATGTTCTGCTCCATCTCCCCTCTGGTGACTTCGCTAAGGTTCTTCTTCTTGAAAAGGTGCTCAAGCTCTTCTCTTAGGGAAATAAATATCGGATCCTTCTGATCGAAATTGCGTGCAAGCGATTCACGTGTTCTGCGCAAGGTATCCCGCAGCTCGTCAGCGAGCACCATTTCTTCTTCACGGATCTTGGTAAAGGCAAAAATTACGTCTTCCAGTGCAACATTCAGTAAATTGGTCGCCTCGGAATCACCTTCCAGCATTTCGCGGTCATTGATCATGGCGAGTCGACTGTTTGCAAGACGCGACAACTGCGTTAACTTATAGAAGTCGATCTTATCGAGCATCTCATATTTGCCGGAAAGTCGGATCAGGTTGTAAAGGTTCCGGGCATTGCTTAATACTTTGGTTATCTGAAGCATGGTTGCACGGTCCGAGATTTCGGAGATTTGCTGCGAGAACACCTCGGCGTTCTCCGTATCAAAATGAAAAAGTGTTTCCTTTATCTCTTCGATCTCTTGATCAATTTCGTCCAACGACTTGAATAGATTGGAGTAATGCTGTAACTCATCCCCAAGCTCAGATTGCAACTCATTAAAATAGTCTTGGTTCGTTTTTTCAAATTCCTTTTCGATATCGGCAAAATCCACCACGTAGCCATAGCGGAAGTTCCTGTACGTTCTATTTACGCGCGTCAGTGCCTGCAAAAGGTTGTGCTTACGAATGACACGTCCGAGGTAAAGCTTCTTCAAACGCGGTGCATCAAACCCGGTCAATAACATATTGTAAACAAAAAGAATATCCGAATTTCCAGCTTTGAAATCTTCAATCAGGTCGTCGCGATCGTCTTTCGTTCCTGCATCATGAAGAATGAGGGACGCTTTGGTTACGGCGTATTTTGTTTCTTTGTCGCGCCCATAGCTAGGTCGGGGTTCGGCCGCTTCCTGCAGCATATCCTCTCCGCGTGTCTCACCGTACCTTTCCTGAAAAACCTCGTAGAGTTTACGCGCTTGTTCCGAAGAATCACAGATTACCATCGCCCCAATGGTGGCATCATCAACAGTGATTCGCGCTTTCTCAAAATCGCGGACGATGTATTCCAGCATTGGCTCTACATAGCGACGATGTGCATAGACTACTTCCCGGTCGGCATCTCCCTTCAGTATATCGATCTCTTCCAGTAACTTTTTCATCGACAATTTGTACTTTGTCTCGATCTCTTCGCGAATGAGTCGTAACGTGTATCCGTCCGCGATGGACATGTTGTAGTAGTACTTGTGAATGTAGTCGCCAAAGAGTGCGCGTGAATTATAATCACTTCCAAGCAACGGGGTGCCTGTCAATCCGATCTTAATTGCATTCGGATCGGACTCATTGAGATTGGCCAGGAAGCTTCCTTTCGGATTATAGCTTCGGTGAACTTCGTCCAGAAAATAAACCCGCTGCATCTGGACGTTATAGTCACGGTTCTGCACCACGTCGGGGTCATCCTGAAATTTCTGGATATTTACCACGGTAATCTCAGGCTTCCCTGAGCTGTTGTGTATTACACTTGACGCTTTGATGTCCCGAACGAATTCAACCTTCGAGTTTACTTCATGTACTACCAATCCACGACTTCTGAATTCTTTAGCGGCCTGCTTCAAAAGGTCCAGCCGGTCAACGATAAAATAAAATTTAGGGATGGTTCCTTTCTTCTGGTAGTAGTCAATGAGGAACTTGACATTGTAATACGCCAGTGCGGTCTTCCCACTTCCCTGCGTGTGCCAGATAATCCCCTTTCGAAGACCCTTTTCCAGCTTGGCCTCAATTGCTTTTGTCGCAAATATCTGTGGATACCGCATGACGTGTTTCTCCAATCCTTGAATCGTCTTTACATAAACCAGAGCATATCGTAACATGAATGCAAGGCGTTCGCGATGGAACAATGACGTGCAGATTATGTTTGTGGCCGTGTGCGAATTTTTATTGGTAATAAACTCAGGCGAATTCTTGATGCCGACATAGTTCGTATCTCGCAGGACGTAATCCTCGATTGAAGCATCCTCGTCGATAAGAACCGGATTGAAATGGAAATCCGGGTCTTCACGGAAGTAATTTAAAATCGGCTTGCCGTAGGCCGTAGTAGCATAAAAGGCGCCCTCAAGCTGCTGAAGCGAATCCTCCGTGTACTTCATGTTATTTGAAAAGATCATCAACTGTGTAATGTTGATGAAAGTCCGGAACTTCTTATTCTGTGCGCGTCGCGTTATACGATCCACTTCATCCTGAATACCTTTTTTGTTGTTTGGCTTTTTTACCTCAATGAATACCAGCGGCATTCCGTTAATAAGCAACGTTATGTCTGGACGAAATTCTTCATCATCCTTCTTACACGTTAATTCTGTAACAACTTGAAATGTATTGTTATCAAAATCTTCGAAATCAATTAGACGTGTACCAGATTGGTCTATAAGTTTTTGATAAAAGGCATTTCCAAGATCTTCATTCTCCAGCGCAAGGGTGACATCGTAAAGAAGTTTGTTTATGTCTCCATCTGAAAGAGCCAGGCCTGCATTAATATTTCTGATGCTATTTTTAAAGATATCAGTGAAGATATTGTTCGACTCATCCCATTTTTGGTCCTTCAGCGAGAGATAATTGTAACCCAGCCTCGTCAAATGAAGAATGGTTGGTATTTTAACACGAGAATCTTCGTTAAAGGCCAATGTCGGGTTTGGTTAACAGTAAAAAAATGACATTTGCCTCTCTCGTGGGGCTAGCTATCAGGTGGGCCAAGAGACAAACCTCAAAATACATATTTTTCCGTGTGAAAAAAACGAAATGGCCGGCAATGCCTACGTGCATGAACTTTAAGAACCAAAAAATTGCCAAAGTTCTCGATCCAGGTATTTTACATTTTACATACGTTAGTTTAATGTCGGACATTTTTCAACCACAAAATGTAAAAAACAACCAATTACTAGCGGCCGGTTAAAAAACTGTTCATTACCGGTTAGTCGACTTTTCTAAGTTATAAAACTTTTGACGAGGGAGGTCGTTGCCAGCAGCGTTGCTTAAGCAACATCGGAGAATAGTTTCAAGCGGAGTGGTACAAATGTACTTCTTTGACGCATTGGTACTGAACATAAAACCAAGGTTCTAGCCGAAAGTTGAAAAACCTTTCTCTCTTAATATCTATGGCATACTTTTATCCCACCCAATTCCTCATTGACGAACTTTCCGAAAGGTATGATAGTGCGCATGAAACATTCGTCCCTATGTTTTTGGTCGATACTTCTTTTTTGGGTCAAAAGATGTAAACTTATGGATATTCGTCTATCAGGTCCTCAAGTGTGATAACCCTTGACGAGAAGATGGCCCAACTCATAACATAACCAAACAACAGTTGGCCACTCTGGCCGAGGGGCGATATCTAAATCAGGCAGAAAATGTTCTCATCACTGGCCCTACCGGTTGCGGAAAAAGTTATCTCGCATGTGCCCTTGGCCACCAAGCTTGCCTGCACGGTTACAAAACCACCTACCTAAACATGAATCGACTGATTGAAAAAGTTACGCTATCCAAACTTGATGGATCATACTTAAAATTCTTAAACCATCTAGAGCGACAGACGCTGCTTCAATTGTTGGAAGATCGTTACGGAAAGAAAAGTATAATCGTAACCGCGCAGCTACCGGTAGCTAAGTGGTATGAATATATCAATGACCCAACCCTCGCCGATGCAATTCTTGACAGATTGACAGCTAATGCTCATAGAATAGAACTAAAAGGGGAATCATTGTGAAGGAAGAAAACAAAACCAAATTAATTTACGCTTCGTACTATTACTCCAAAAGCTAGTATTTTAATCCCTGCTTCGCAGGTGGGTCAACATCTCAGAACCCTGGGTCAACATCACCAGAATTTACCAAACTTTGAAACGCTACACCACCGCAAATTTAGTCCCTGATTATTCCGGACCTCATTGAACCACTCATTTCGGTATCTACCTAGCCTTCTACAAGATCGTACGTTTCGAACTGGAGGAGTTCATTCCAAGTCTTTTCATAAATTGATTTACACCCTAACTTCCAATTGCTATAAGGATGAAATGCTTGGGGCGCATTTTATTTGACTTCCCACTATATCTGAAAATTTGGATCGAGTAGATGGGATGGATTAACAATTGGCAAATAGGCGTCTTGTATAATAGTATTTGCTGCTTTTGTAAGAATAATACCTCGAGCGGTGGAAAAGGCAATTCCTAAGACCGACATATGAAGAGTTCGATCTAGTTCACGATGGCCCTCAACATCTTGAATTAATTGTTCCAGATTGTCGACTTCATACGTAAAGCCAAAGTCAAACGACGCCGCTTTATGCTTAGCCTCGTCACCGGCAATTGCGGCAGAAATGTCTATTTTCAGTTGTATGAAAAGTAGTGTATTGTCAATATCTACCTTCGTCTTAGTTGTGTAGTCAAACGAAAAGCCGTCTATTAGCTGCTCTGGCTTTGAGTTGTTTACCGAGAAAGAAAGGCATGATGCCTTTATCATTCGAATTTTATCCAAATTCAGACTCATGCTACCATTGCATACGATTGACGTTCAATAACGATATCTCTTTCTCTTTTTCTACCCTCGACCTTTGCTCTAGTATTCGAAATCTCGACGAACACTGGGTGCAGCTCCTTTTTCACTACTGGAGAATAGTCGCGTAACCTTGATCTAAATATTTCCGATGCCTTCGCCGCGAGAGCAATAAAATCTTGTTGGCTACGCAGTGGAGTTGTAATAATCTTTTCGTTAAGTACAGACTCAATCTTGCTAACACTTTTCAATGTAAAATTATGTGATCCTGTAAGCCATTTACTTATTTCTGACTCGCTCTTGCCAAGCATATTCGCCAGGTCTTTTTGTGTTTTCCCTTTACGTTCAAGAATGGAATGGATTTCATTGGCAATGTCAAATGAATTGTCAATAAATCGCTTGATATCATTAGGTACTTGCGTTAATGCTTGATCGAAAAGCTTGCTCATATATGTCGTTTATAATTCTATTTCAAATGTAAGGTTTCCATGTAATAGTCTATTGGAGATCGTAACCTCTCCGTGGCGGCGGCGCCACGCCAACATTTTACTCAATGCAATAATCGCGCGGAAAGATGGATACGCGTCAGGGCTATCTTGAACTTTTTTGGATGTCTTTGCTCCTCCATTTCCTAAGATTAATAATTCATCTGAAATTCGAATGCAATAAAGGCGAAGTTTATTTTTGTATATCGGGAGAGCCAACGCACTGCTTTCAGGTCGAAAATATCTTTCCAAGGCTCCGTACTCCTCTCCAATCTTGTTTAGCCACGTGGCAATTTCAAAAAGATCTCTTTGATAAATGAGGTCATTGATGAAGCGAGCTATAAATTCATCGGTTTCAGCGATTCCGTTCTTATCGACGTCCTCTAGGGTGTAAAAACTGGCTTTCTCCAGCGTTTTGTAAGGCACAATGGTTAAACGCTTCACTTATAAGTTAAGTTTACAAAACTAGGACTTTTTTAATACACAATCGATTTTAGCAGGAATATTTAATGAATATGGTGAAAACGGCTTAAAAGTCAACTCTTGCAGGCTCTGGTTCTTGCCAAAGCCAAACTACGCGTTGATCTCACACTCAAAATTGTGTGAAAAAGTCCACACATTTCCATCAAACTAAGTCAACTTAAACTACGCGAAACTCACCTAACATACATAAAAAAAGAGCCCTTCATTAACGGCCTCTTAGGCTTCGTAGCGGGGATAGGCTCTAAACCCGCACCCGTTAGTTAAACGAGGAGCACAGGCACATATTTTTTCCTTACTCGTGACGCGAATCAGGTCCATCGTCGATACAATTATAGGGACGCCAATAATTCCACAAGTAATATGAAGCTGCATCCCATTTAGTCTGGTCCTTTGCGTTGGCTTATGTATAGTTGCCTACCTCTTCACCACCAACTGCTCCTTCGCCGCCCACATCGCCACATCCTGCTTACCCAACGCCGCCGCCATTAAATCCGGAAATTTATCTGGCGTGCATGCAAACACCGGTATACCCAAACTCGCCATGTACTCTGCATTGCCGTGATCATACCCCGGCGCGCCATCATCATTCAATGCCAGCAACACAATCACCTGCACGCCGGCGTCTGTTAACGCACGCGCGCGCTTGCGCATGTCGGTAACATCACCCCCTTCGAATAGATCGGTGATCAATACGAGGACGGTGTCTGCAGGGCGCTGGATGATTTGCTGGCAGTATGTTAAAGCGCGGTTGATGTCGGTGCCGCCGCCGAGTTGAACGCCGAATAAAAGCTCAACGGGATCGTCGAGCTCGTCGGTGAGGTCGACGACGTTCGTGTCAAACACGACCATGCGGGTTTGGATGGCGGGAAGAGAAGCCATCACGGCGCCAAAGATGCCACTGTAAATTACCGAGGTTCCCATGGAGCCACTTTGATCGAGACACAATACGACATCCTTGAGCGAGTGACGGCGTTTTCCGTAACCGATGCGCGTTTCGGGGATGATGGTTTTATAGTCAGGTTGGTAGTGCTTGAGGTTCTTTAAGATGGTAATGTGCCAGTTGATCTCATTGTGCCGCGGACGGCGGCTGCGCGACGAACGATTTAAACTTCCCATGACAGCCTGCCGTGTGGGCTGAGAAAGTTTTTTCATCAGGTCTTCAACAACCTTTCGCACGACCTGGCGCGCAGTGTCTTTGGTCTTCGAGGGAATGACGCGGCTTAAGGTCATGAGTGTGGCGACGAGGTGCACGTCGGGCTCGACGTTTTCGAGCATCTCTTTTTCAAGAAGCATTGACGTGAGGTTGAGTCGTTTCAAGGCGTCTTGCTGCATCACTTTCACGACGGTGTTGGGAAAGTACGTACGGATGTCACCGAGCCAGCGGCTTACGTTTGGAGACGAGGGGCCAAGTCCGCCGGCGCGGTTGTTGTCATAAAGGGCTTCGAGTGTCTTGTCAATTTGGAGGTCAGCGTCTTTTAAGGTGATCCCCGTCCCATCGTTCTGGTCCCCTCCCAATATCATTCTCCACTTGCGCAGGTCTTTCTCCATGGTTATGCGATATAAGTTTTCATTTCTGTATCCTCTTTATCCCCAATAGTTGCGCGACTACCGGCAACGCGTCCATCGCGCGCGTTGTGTCGATGTTGTCAGACGTGTCAGATAATTGAACGGATACCGTGCCTCCCTTCTTCGCCTTCTCTCCGATCTTTCGTCGCTCGGCGTTTGAGAATTGTGAAAAGGTTCTACGCATCAACGGAAGCAATGCAATAAAATCTTCTTCGCTTAGATTCGTTACCCATTGATTCACCAGCGACCACAGCCGTTCATCGATGATGAGGATCGTGCCGCTTCCTTTTAGGAATCCTTCCATCCAAGATGCACTTTCTGATGTGTTGCCGGCACGTGACAATGCGAAATTAAATTTCGTAGCGAGTAGGTCGCCCTCGTAGACTTTCACATCGGCGAGAATGCGCGTGCAATATCCGGCGATGATGGGCGCAGTATGTTTATGATCGCAGATGAGTTGAAGCGTTTCGTACCACTCTTTGCGCTGACCTTCCTGATTTAATAATGCAATGGATTCGTTCAACTGATAGATGTGCTCGGTTAATGTCGCCGCGGCTTCTTCGTCAATACCGACGCAGGCCGCGGGAATGCTGACAAAGACACGGGCAATCATTGAATTGACAATGCCGAGCACCATTGTTTCATCGGTCTGTCGGACGTTTCCATACCTCGAAACAGAAACGAGCGCAGGCAGCGCTTCGAGTAACTGCACGACATCGTTCGTAGCTGCTGCGAGGTTGTTAATCGTGGTGATCAGTGTGTCGACGGCCGCAGGAATATTGGAGGGTATGACCAATTCCAGTAGCGCGGAGACTTCTTGCAGACTCGATGCCGTCGTTGCCTGGTTCGAGACAAAATTTGCAGCTGCTTCCTCCAGGGTGTTTCCCCAGTTTCCCTTCTCGATGATGCCAATTGAATACTCCGGCTCCCATTTGAGTTTCCAAGATTCTTTAAACGTGCCTTTGCTTCTCACACTCACCGCATGTGCCCAATTGATTTCTATCAACAGCAAGCGATGGAGGAATACACTCTTTTCAAGCTGAAGGGGTTCGCGTAAGTCAAGGGTCAACTCTTTTATCCCCGCTTCTGCCGGAAGGCGAAATCGCTTCTGTGACTTTTCAACATCCTGTAATAGCGGCGGCATTGGAACCTCCGATGGCACCTCACCAATCTTATCGCTGACAATAAGTTCATCGCGGATGAGTTGCAGCAATATCTCATCTCCGTTGCAAAGCACGGCGAGCGTTGCCTCGTTTAACTCTTCCAGTCCAACTTTGCTAAGCCCGCGCAATGATGTCAACGATTCGGCCAGGCGCACGGCCTCGATGATGTGCGCGACGGATGTATCCATTTCCTTGCCTCGGAAAAGCCGGGCGATCTTTGCCATCCATAGGGTGCCGTCATCGGTTGGATGATGCCACACGTGATCGTACCATCCCGGTGACTGAATGCCTGCGCCATATCCGCTGGCGAACGTCAGACGATTGTATGTCCAGGGGATCCACGTGGTTTCAAGCTTTACCTTCGCAAGTCCTTTGAGCAGATCGTTGTCCAACTTTTGTGACTTCTGGGTTGTTAATGCAGGTGCATGCCAGGCGCCGCAGATCACCGCGATGTTATTGAATCCATCTTTCTCTGCCTGACGGATTATTTTTCGCATGTAAGCCTCGCGAAGTTTTTCGATCCTATCATTCTTTTCAGGAATTTCCGTTCGCAGTACCTGCATCGCTTCATGAACGGCATCAAATACGCCTTCCTGGTTTATGCGGTGCTCGAACATGGATTCCCACCACCGTTCACCATCCGTAAAACCTGCCGCTTCGGCGAGGTAGCGAAGTGGGTCAGGATACGTTCCTTCGGTAGCCGTAGCGTTGCTGCATGTATAGTTAGAAATGTTGTCCTCTTTCTTTTCCTGCTTTGAGTCTATCGCAAAACTGAATATCAATGGCAGGTCCATGAAGCGTACAGGCACATTGTTGTGTGCTCCAAAATGAATCGCCTGCCACTCGGGTGAAAATTCAGCGAAGGGATAAAATACGGCGCGGTTAGGTTTGTCTGGACGATACGCAAGAATCGCGACGGGAGGTTTCAAATCGCTGTGCGCTGACCAACGCAAAAGCTCGTCACCTTCCGGCGGACCTTCCACCAGGATAACATCCGGTTTGGCCTGCTCCAGAAATGCTTTCACATTTCTTGCAGAACCTGGTCCGTGATGCCGTATGCCGAGAACGTGTATGCTCATACACCCAGGTCGCGGCAAGCTCTGTAGATATCTTTCCATTCATCGCGCGGCTTCACCACCGTCTCGAGATATTCCAGCCAGACGATCTTATCCTGAACCGGATCTTTTACAACGGCACCGATAATGCCCGCCGCGAGGTCAGCTGCTTTCAGTGAGCCGTCACCAAAGTATGCCGCCATGGCCATCCCGCTGTTCACCACCGAGATTGCCTCCGCTGTGCTCAGCGTTCCCGAAGGAACTTTGATCTTTGTCTTACCATCCTGCGTAACGCCTGAGCGCAACTCGCGGAAGATTGTCACAATCCTTTTGATCTCCGCGACCGCCGGTGGCTCAGCCGGTAGCTCCATAATTTTTTCAAAGCTTTGAACACGGCGTCTTACAATATCTATTTCTTCATCGATGTCGTCGGGCAAGGGAAGGATCACGGTATTGAATCTGCGTTTCAATGCGCCGGACAATTCATTTACGCCTTTGTCACGGTTGTTCGCGGTAGCGATGATGTTAAAACCTTTGATCGCCTGCACTTCCATATTCAATTCCGGAATGGGCAACGTCTTTTCCGACAGGATGGTGATCAATGCATCCTGCACATCGGAGCCGATACGCGTCAACTCTTCAATGCGCACAATCTTTCCATCCTTCATCGCTTTCAAAACTGGCGTTTCCACCAATGCTTTTTCTGATGGCCCTTCTGCCAGCAGGCGTGCATAGTTCCATCCATAGCGAATGGATTCTTCGCTCGTACCCGCCGTTCCCTGAATGATCATGGTTGAATCTCCTGAGATCGCTGCGGCGAGATGTTCAGATACCCATGACTTCGCCGTACCCGGCAATCCATATAACAACAAGCCCCGATCGGTGGTCAGTGTGGCAACGGCAATTTCAATAAGCCGCTTCTTCCCGATGTACTTTGGTGAAACTTCGAAGCCGTTTTTGAGCTTACCTCCGAGCAAATATGTCACGACCGTCTGGGGAGACAGGTGCCAGTTGGATGGGCGCTTGTCCTTATCGTTCTTCTTTAGCTCTTCAAGTTCCTCGGCAAATAATTGCTCGGCGTGTTGTCTCAGTAATGTACTCATGCGTTAAACGATTGTAGTATCTGCTGTTTGATGTTTAAGAGTCTGGTCAGTTCATCGGATTGATTTTTCCAATACGCTTTTTGCTCGTCGCTTTGCGCGAACATATCCATCGCATCTAAAATGGACACCGGTATCAATGGCGCCGCCTGCCGATAAAATCCGCGGTTATAACTATAGATGTCAGAGCTGACGTATTTGACAACGAGCTTCGCCAATTCGAAGCTCCACTCTTCCTCCTGGTATAACATGATCTGCGTAATCTCCTTCGGCATTTCTTTGAAGAATTTTTGTGCGTTTATATCCTTCTCGTTACCTGACAATCCATTGATCAATGACACAATGGAGTCACGGATGACGGATGCATCGGCAAAGTCCAGCATGCTTTTGATCCACACTTTATCTCCGAACTTCACCGATGCAATTGCCAACGCCGGAAGATAAAACGCCGTTTGCTTTTCCTTTTGAAATAGTCGAATGACATCCTCCGTGGACAATTGAAGATGATCGTTCCATAAAGTTGGCGGAACGGCCATGATGAGCTGCGCAAGGATAGATTGATTGTCGGATATATTCTTGTCGCTGCTTAACTTATCGATGCCTGATTTAAACACTGACTCAGGGATCAATAAATCATCGCTTACCTCCAGGCTGGTCTTATTGATCATGCCCAAAAGCGCCTTTCCCTTCCTGATGTTTATAGCCTTCCTCAAAACGTCGGCATACGCGCGCACAATGGTTGATTGAGGAATGGATTTTATCAATTCAAGGATCGTCGCGTTGACTTTCTGTCCCTTTTCTTTTAGATCTTCAAGCCAGGCAAGATCCTCGGATGACAAATTTATCCGCAGCATCTCAAGGAAGGTGACCTTTTCGTTTGCCCCTTCTGACGCCCAGGTAGTCTTCAGTAACTCGAGCGCATCGGCAGGATTTGTCGTTCGAAGCGCACGCAATAGTTTTCTACGATCTTCACGATCTCCCGTTTCCCAAAGTTCGTTTGAATCAACGGTCGGAGAATTGAAATTCCATTCGGAGTTCAGGTGACAAAGCCATGCGCCTCTGTTTCCACTTACGTCAAGTATAAGTGTTTCCAATTCCCTTTTTCGAAGTGCAACGTCAAATAATTCCGGAATCAATTCGGGCGCGACACACGCGTCCCGGGAAGAACAAAGTTGTAACCACATCTTTAAAAATGGAATTAGTTCTTCTTCCAGAATAGTTTTTAAAACTCCGTTTGCTTTTGCTGAACAATAGCTTTTAATCTCCGGCTTAGCTTGTGTTTGCGTTACGCTTTGGAAATTTAAAGGAAGTGATCCTGCTTGTCTGTATTGAAAGATAAGCGATGCGAAACGCAGGAAATCATCTTCTGGATCTTTCGAATCGATCAACTCATATTCCTCGGCGATGTTCTCTGGAACATCAACAGACTTCAAAGGAAGCTTTGCGCTACCCAGTGTGGCCTTGTTGACAATGTCTTCCCACAACTTCATGCCAGCACTTTGTATTGATTGTCCACCCACGCGCCAAGTGGTTCGAAATTATTTTCCTTCCCTACTGCAAACAATCGAACAGGTCTGCCACCACTTATCGCCATCAGCTTCCAAATACTCTGAAAGCTATGATGGATCAGTACACCATCACCCAGTTCATCTTTCAAAAGCCACTCATTGTTTGCTTTTACCGGCACCACGTTTTCAACAATGACCGGTATTCTATTCACCCACGGGTTAGATGCGTGAATGTGGCCTGCATAAGAAGATATCTCCTTCCAGCTATTGAGGCCTTCCACCGCTGTTTCCGATTGCATGCCATATTGTTCTTTTACCAATGCCCGAAGCGCGGCCGCCCCCTTGAAGAAGACCAGTGACGCATCGACACTCGCCCCTGGTATAAGATTTACTTCCGGTATTTGTCCGTTGACATAAAATTGCAGGATCAGCGCATATCGCTTTGACTTCCGCCCATAGAGCCAATTGCGTTCCGTTGTGAGGTTGTCGTCTTCTTCAACGCGCTTCGACAATACAAACCAATCGTCGCGAATGCCTGTCTGACTCTTTAGCTCCTCTTGATTTTGTGCAAAGCCCACGAGTGTCATCAATTCATCTTGTAACTCTTGGGAGAGTGTTGACATCTGAGGAAACCCTTCCAGCACGAGGTAAATTCGCAGGAGCTGATCGAGGAAACTTGTTTGCCATCCTTCCTGGAAATAGTTGATGCCTCGCAGTGATCGTATCATCGATGCAAGTCCGGAGGCTTGTGCGTCCACCATCCTCTTCGCCATCGTATCGAAATATGAGATATCCTTTCCGGGAATGTTTAACAGTCCGTTGCGTATGATGTCTTTTATCCAAAGGCGCATTTCGATCCTGCCTTCCTCAACGCGCTTCAGACGATTCTCCTGCCGCTTTGCCTGCGCCGCCGGATCCACCGTTCTTGTCTTTTCCTTTTCCTTTCTTTCCGTTTTCCTTTCTTCTTGTTCGCCGCGTTTATCCAGCCATCCCGTGACCCAATCTGGTTCTGTCGCAGATGCAAATAGTTTCTTATCCCGTGCGAATAGTAATAGCAGTCCTAATCCATGCTTACAGGGAAACTTGCGGCTGGGGCAAGAGCATTTAAACGCTACATTGGCCATGTCGACTTGCGTCTGATATGGAAGCTTGCCGCTACCGTGGCATTCGCCCCATAATGCGCGTTCGCTTATTTCACGCTTTGTCCATTTAGATGGATTTGCCAATTCCTTCCCTGACTTTTTTGATGAGTCGTCTGGGGCCATTGCAAGGATTTGGTCTTCGGAGAAATTCATGCACACGGGGTTGGAAGCAATACAATGTATTAAAAATTTGTACGAGAAAGGCAGTAGGCACAAGCCCGCGGATGCGCATTAGCCTTATTTAAGAAAGTTTAACAAAGGAACCTTCTTATTTAAGTTTTTAGGCTTTTTTTTAAATAAGGCTTTGTTCTATTTAAAGAAACAGCCGAGAATTTAATAACCTTTGAAAAGATTCAAATCAGGAAGAATTAATGTCAATCAAGCGATCTTACGGAAGAGGCCTTGAAGAACCGCCCGCGGACTATCGTTATTTGCTTGCTTCCTGTGGTCAAAACAGATGCGTATATTGGAATGAATTCAGCTTTCACGATACCAAGACCGATCGTTCACCACAATTCGCCGCACCAGATCATAGATAATAAAATGATAAACAACATTTGGTAGCCACATGAAGAAAATTCTCATAGCAGCGTTGTTAGGGATCGTCGGAGCATTTGGGTTATTCATTTTCGCCTTTAGAATCATGGGCGATAGGGCAAGTGAAGCGCGTGAAACGGTAACTGATGTTAGAAAACCGCAAAACGGCGACATAATTTTTCAGACCTCCACCTCAAGCCAGAGCAAAGCAATTCAGTTAGCGACGCATTCCAAATACAGTCACATGGGAATCATCTATGAGATGAACGAAGAATACTATGTTTTCGAAGCAGTACAACCTGTTAAATTGACTAAACTGAGTGAGTGGATTAGTAGAGGACAAGATTCCCATTATGTTATTAAGCGGCTAAAGGATAGTAAGCAGCTATTAACCAGTGAGAATATTAAAAAGATGAAAGACCTCGGAACCAAATTCAAAGGAAAGGAGTATGACATCTATTTTGAATGGTCAGATGAGAAAATCTATTGCTCAGAATTAGTTTGGAAAATCTATAAAGAGGCATTGAACGTAGAAATCGGAAATCTTCAGGCATTACGAGAGTTTGACCTTACGAACAAAGTGGTAAAGGATAAAATGCGAGAACGTTATGGAGTAAAAATTCCGTTGGCCGAAAAGGTAATTTCCCCTGAGGCAATGTTTAACTCCGACAAATTGATAACAGTTTCAACCCAATAAAAGTGAAGAAGCATCCGCGAATCTGTACCTTTACTCGACCAGCAGACAAAATATGAATAACGTTAGGCGATCATTATGGTCATACGTGGCTTGAGGCGCCAAAGATATCTGGGTGCTGCTGCTTGTGTTCGAATTGACAAATGCCGACGCACTTTGTCCAGTTACAATTTGTAACTGAGAGCGTATCTGTTTATAATATTTCGTAGATCTGTTTGCTCACCTACGGATGAAAATTTAATGCTGAGGAACCTTGTTGCGCATTTCTAATTTTGTGCACCATGCTTTGAACGTGCGCTGGTGTCAGGCCTTCAGCCCTACATGTGTCCGATAAACCCCACGCGTTTTACCCAGGGCGGCGGCTGCGCCTTACCCTGGGCTTCTAGAATGTCAGCCCTTCGGGCCTGCATTCGATAGGTTTGTTACTTTACGCCACGCGTATATGCTTGTCGTGAGAATTCATTGGAATTGGGCGGGCCGTATTCGCGGATTAAGAAATCTGATGAATTCTTTTCATCATTCATGAGTGAAGGTTCGGAGTCATGGCCGTTGGCGCAATTCATGCAATCATCTCGAGCAACTGTCATATATGAAAATCAAGGCCCGAAGGCCGTGCCCGACGAAGCGTCTCGCGAAGGCTGGTCTGACACAACCCACGTTCAAAGAACAGTATCCACGAATAGAAATAATACACCGTAGTTCTGCGCATCCAAATCTTCATTCTTGAATAACGAAAAGAATGTCCCGCAATATTAAAATCAGATACGCTCTTCGCCATAAACTATAACCTGACAAAGTAGGTCTAGTCCTCAAAAAACTGCGTGGTTTAACGAATTATTTAATTCTGTAGTTCGTTACATCAACAGATTAATTATAAATATTATGGACACTACATTCACGCCCTTTCCTTACGAATTTCGGGAAACGACGGGAGGTGTTCCTTTGTAGGAGCGATCAAGGCCTCAAATTAAAACTTTTTCACCTTCAAAATCATTTGGCATTTCGGCCAAGTAATACATTCAAAAAAAATTTTCACCTTTAGCACCCATGCCATGGTGAACATAAACAGAAACGACCCCTGCCACTACGGCAGCGGAAAAAAGTACAAGAAATGCTGCGCCGATGCGGACCAGCAACGTGAACTCGTTGCTAACAAACCGGGCAGTCAAGAGTCCATAAACTACAATCCATTGACGCTCTTCGAAGAAGCGGAAGATGAAATTGAAGGTGAAGATCTGGAAGATGACGACCTCGAAGAGGATGAAGATATGTTCGACCATGACGATGACATTGAGGATTCCGAGCCTTATGAGCCCATAGTCACCGCGTGGTGGGATGAATATCGAAGCATAGAGGGTCTCGACGAAGAACGTGCCCATCTGGATAAATTCCTGGAAACTCACCCACATTTAGTGGATCAGCTGGGCCTGGAACATGAAACGCTACTGGCAATGGGCTGCGATTATCTCGTCGCCGATCGCGTTGATGAATACGTAACGTTCTTGATGAACTTAAGGGGTCGCTTTCCCGTCGCCTATAAAAGAGCAGCCGGGTACTGCGATTTTTACATTATCTCCTGGCTTATCAGCAAAGGCCGAGGTTCGGACATTAAAAATTTTCTGAACTATTTCATCGATGAGCCGGTATCGCATTTTGATCAGTTTCATGCATTAAATATTCTCCTGCTGGCGGTGGACGAGACCGATGAATTAATCCCGATGATTAGGGAGGCATTCGAAAAATCAGACGAAATATTAGAATTATCTGAAAGTGAAAGTATCCTCCGTACCTGGGCAATACACTTGCTGTCTCAGTATATCAAGGACGATGTAACGGATAGCGACATCGCCCAATATTTGAACGACCTGAAAAAAAACATTCTAGTAGTGGCGGATTATCCAGCAGACGAAAAGATTGCGGCCGCATGGAAAAAACAAGTGCGGGAGATTCGAAGACCTTTTGTAATCTGGAAAAACAAGTTTCTGAATAGCAGGACCGAAATCCAGGAGACAGCAAATGCCGTTGGCTCAAATTTCATGCGATACATGCATGAGGGGACAAACGTTTCGTTGATAAGTGCGAGGTACTACGGCGACCTGGTCTGCGTATTCCTGACCAGCTATTGGAATAAGTACAAGTCGCGAAAGGGGATGTTTCAATTTGATGAGGCCCGCACGAACGAAATATTAAGGGGAATGGCAAATCAATCATTCGATCTGGAGTGCATTACCGCACTCAGCACACTTACCAGTCTGTATCACTTTGCAGCATATCTATATAAATGTGAGAACTTGACTTTCGATGGCTGCAATCGGCTGCAGGTCTATTGCCGCGAAAAATATGTTGAGGAGTATCCAGGCTGGAAACAAGATTGCGTTGAGGCGTTGTGCTTTGCAACGTTTCCGGTCGTCGACGTGCCCAATTCATAGCGCTGAATCAAATCCGTTGGGTTATCCGCGACTTATCGCCACCATAAAAATTAAACGGGCAATCGAATTGTCATCATTTGTCACAACTTTTCAGGAGGTTTGTCGACCGTGGCTGACTAAATTGCTGATCCGCCAGCTTCGGAAGCTAACGGTAGAGGTATGAACTTTCAAAAAATCACCCAGCTGCTAAAATCGCATCGGACAGTAATCCTGATCGCTGCGGACAATGCCCCGTTGATCATCAGCTTTCTTTTCAAATTTTTCAAACAAAATGATGATGGATTAAAGGCCGATGCAATCATAGAAAAAGATCTCATCACCGCCCTTACTGACTATCTATATTCCCTCAATAGGGATGAAGTGCAGTTTCCAAAGCCTGCCAAACAATATCTGACCGACTGGGCGAATGCCGGATTTTTACGAAAGTATCCCAGCAGAAACGATGAGTTCCTCTATGAGCTTACGGCCTCGACCGAAAATGCCTTCAAATGGATAGACAGTCTTGATAAACGCGAATTCGTCGGACAGGAATCGCGATTGAAGAACCTCTTCGAAAGTTTGAAGATGTTATCCAGTAAATCCAGACGCGACTCAACGGCAAGGCTAAAAGAACTTGAAGAAAAAAAGAGGCAGATCGAACAGGAGATCGATGACGTCAGGCAAGGGAAGATGGATGTCCTCGACAACCGGCAGATAAAAGAGCAGTATTTCTTTATTGAAGAGATGGCACAAGGGCTACTCTCTGACTTCAAACAGGTAGAACAAAACTTCCGCGATCTCGACAGACGTTTCAGGCAGGAGATCATTACGACAACCCAGGTTAAAGGAAAAGTACTGGAAGGGTTATTTCAACGGCAACAGAATCTGCTCGATGAAGATCAGGGAAAAAGCTTTACCGCATTTTGGGAATTCCTGCTTTCACAATCCAGGCAGGACGAATTTGAAAAGCTCATCGTAGAGGTACTGGATCTTCCAGCAGTGAAGGAAGTATTACGCGAGAACTTCACCATCGCTAACATCCGTAATGACCTGATCGAAGCTGGCGACAGGACGAAGCGATCAACGAACTCGCTACTGGAGCAGCTTCGAAAGTATCTTGAACATAAGTCATTCACCGAGAACAAAAGAATTTACGACAACATCCAGGAGATGCTTAAGATCATCACTTCTCAGGGAGATAGAGATTTTAGCAGGTTCAATATGCTCGAACTGGACGACATCATCAGCATCGACCTTACGATGGCACACGCGTGGGAAATACGTGGGTTCAAACCACCGGAAAAGGTCAGCTTCACGAAAACAAAATTTGAAGAAGGCCACACGACGAGCGACAATGCCCCGCTGTTTGATCAGTTTGAAATCAGTATCGCTGATATTAAAGCTACTATCCGCAGCGCGTTGAAGAATCGAACGCACATCCGATTTGCCGACCTGGTTAAGCAGCATCAGTTAACGAAGGGCGTGGCAGAAGTCGTTGCCTACGTTGACATCGCCAGCGCCGATAAGAGCCGGCATATTATTAATGCGGAAGCGTACGACGTTATCGATGTAACCAACGTAGCCTCGAATAAGACGTTCAAGGTGAAAGTACCCCATATAATTTTCTGTAGATGACAAAGCCTTATTCTCATATCCTGATTGCCCTCCTGAAGGGAATCGTGTATAGCCAAAACGAAGAGGTGTGGAATGACCTGCTCAGACCGGAAAATGAAAATGACGTAAAGCGATACTTCGCCGACATCAATTTGCAGCTGATTGTCGACAAGGCAGAAGGATACGCATACCTGAAACAACGCGAAGCGGAAGATGAGTCGGAAGATGTGCCGAGACTTATTGACAGGAGACAACTGAATTTTCACGTGTCGCTACTGTGCCTGCTCCTTCGCAAGCATCTGATTGAGAACGACCGCGAGGGAGAATCATCGAAGGCAATTTTGACAAGAGAAGAAATTCACCAGCTGGTGCGGCCATTTTACAAAGAAACTTCGAACGAGGCCAGCCAGCAAAAGCAGATTGATGCAGCGCTCAAGCGCGTTATTGAAGAAGGCTTTCTCCGAAAAATGAAAACAGAAGACGAACAATATGAAATTAACAGGATCATCAAGGCATTCATAAACGCCGACACGATCAAAGATTCATTGGAAAGACTTCAGCAATATGCTAATCAGAATTCAGAATGAGTATGTTCGAAACCGAAATGCCTAACGCCGCGAGCGGCTTCAGGCTCCACGCCGTCGAGATATTGAATTGGGGTACGTTTCACGGCAAGGTATGGAGACTGGAGGCACACGGTCAGAATTCGCTTTTAACAGGCGATGTCGGCTCGGGAAAATCGACTTTAGTGGATGCCCTGACGTGCCTGATTGTTCCCCATCAAAAGATCAGTTTCAACAAAGCAGCCGGTGCCGAAAAGAACGAACGCAACCTGACTTCTTATATCAAAGGTGAATACAAAAACACGAAGAACGACGATAGTGATACAACGAGAGAGCGTTCGGTAACGCTTCGCTACAACGATGCGAAGAACGTAACTTTCAGCGTGATCCTGGCAAACTTCACCAACGATCACTATCATGACTCGGTAGCGCTCGCGCAGGTATTCTGGATCGAAAATGACAAGGTCCAGAAACTGCTGATTATCCGGGAGAAAGAACCGCTCTCGATCAAAGATCATTTTAGCGACATCGAAGATCCACGCGAATTGAGGAAACGCCTCAAAGGACTTCCGAATACCGAGATGTTCGATGAGAACTTCTCGAGGTACAGCCAACGCTTCCGTTACCTGTTTGGTATGCAGACGGACAAAGCAATTGACCTGTTCAATCAAACAGTGTCCATGAAATCGGTGAGCAGTCTCACCTTCTTCGTGCGTGAGCAGATGCTGGAGCGGACAGAAATAAAGGGTCAAATCGAAGATCTGAAAAAGCGCTTCGACGATCTGAACAAAGCCTTCGCGGCGGTCCAGGAGGCGCGGCTGCAGCGGGATACCCTCGCGCCGCTCGTCGAGTCGTGTGGCCTGTTTCAAAAACTGGAAGAAGAGATAACAGAGATGGACGCGATCGTCAGTGCTGTTCCAGGCTACTTCTCGCGACGGAAAATAGCACTTCTCGAGACGGAACTGGAAGACGGCCAGCGAAAGCTGCTTCAAATCAATGGGCAACTATCGTCTCTCGAAGACATTCTTGAGAAACGCCGGGACAGTCTTGTGCAGATCAGGCAGGATATCAGAAACAACGGTGGTGAGCGTCTTGAAAAAATTACTGAAGAGATTCAACAGAGAACAAAGTCATCGGAGGTCAAACGTGCAAAGCAAAAAGAATACGCTGACCTGGCGTCGTTCTGCCAGCTGGAAACCGCAAACACGGACAAAACATTTTTCAGAAATCTGAAGAACGCTGAATTGAAATCCGATGCGTTGCGTCTCCGGCAGGACGAAGTAATGGCTGAAAATGGAAAGCTCACCGCGCAAAGTTCCGGGATCCGGGAGAACCTGGATACCCATTTAAAAGAGCTGGCATCATTGAAGCAACGGAAAAATTCGATTCCGCTGGAATTCCTCACCATACGTCAACAGCTAGCCAATGCGTTGGGGATCGACGAGGATGCCATTCCC
Source organism: Chryseolinea sp. (assembly GCA_037720155.1). Taxonomy (GTDB): domain Bacteria; phylum Bacteroidota; class Bacteroidia; order Cytophagales; family Cyclobacteriaceae; genus Chryseolinea. The sequence goes on from JBBJMI010000007.1 coordinate 289,060, forward strand.
TTTGCGGGGGAATTAATGAAGGTTCATGAAGGAGAGAAAGAATGGGAGGGCGCGTTAGAGCGTTTGTTGAGAGGATTCGGGATCAGCATGCTCGTACCAGAACAGCACTATCAGCAGGTAAGCCACTACATCAACCAAAAGCGACTCCTTGACAACCGGAACAGAGGCATGCGCCTGGACTACTTCAAAGTTGCTGGAGGCAAACAGGGGAAATTCCGCATTGACATCGATGAAGATTCAGTGGTCAACAAAATTGTTATCAAATCAGACTCGGCATTCGAACCCTGGATTCAATCAGAGTTGGAGCGACGATTCAATCTCCGTTGTGTGACCCTACAGGAGTTTCAGCGGATGCCTGGCGACGTGATTACCGCCGAAGGGCAATACAAAGTTGGCAATCAGCGTCACACCAAAGACGATCGACGGGACCTCTGGGACCGGCTGAATTTTGTACTCGGATGGACCAACCAGGAGAAGATAAAAGCAATTGAGACGCATATACTTTCTCTGGAGCTGGAGAAGGCGGAATTCGATACAAAAATAGCCGGCCTCAATGCTGAGAACCGGGAGATTACGGTGTTGCAATCGCGCCTTGCCCAGGTAATCGCATACAAGAACTGGCAGGAACTCAACTGGAAAGAAGAGATGGAGTTCATTGCAAGACTAGAGGTTGAGCGCAGCGAGCTCAGCAGCAGCAACAATATACTGACAACGCTTCAGCGCCAGCTGGATGTTGCAATCGTGGAAATTAAGGAGAACGAATCTGCCAGGGAACAGCTAACGTTGACGAAAGGAAGTCTCAACGACAGGATCGAAAATTATACCGAAGAAATCATAGTCTGCCGCAATGCGACGAACATGCTCAGCGAGGTGGAAATCGAAACCTATTTTCCGCGCATAGAGGCCGCGTTAGATGATAAATCATTCAACGTCCGGAACATTGACCGAACAAGAGAATCTTTCCTGCAGGAGAAGAATAAGGAGAGGATAAAATCTGCAGACAGGCAGGCGCGCGCACGCGACCGGATAATCAACACAATGCGGGAGTACAAAGAGAAATTTCCTGCGGAGTCGCTGGAATTGTCGGATGAGATCGCAGCACGAAGCGAGTACCTGGAAAAATTAAAAAAGATATTACACGAAGGTCTGCCTGCGCACGAAGAAACGTTGAAGACGATGCTCAACAAGAATACAATCGACGACATAGTCGCTTTCGACAACAAGCTCGATATTCATGAGAAAGAGATCAGGAATAAGATCAGAAATATCAATCAGCATCTGAGGGAGATCGAATTCAACAAAGGAACCTACATCGAGCTGATCGCAGACCGGAACAGGGATCAGGACATAAAAATATTCAAGGAGGACCTGAAAGCTTGTTACAGCAACATTCTCGATACCAGTGACGCTTACACCGAAGACCGATTCAACGATGTTCAAAAGATTCTGAACCGGTTCCGTAGCAACGAGAATCGTGACACCGAATGGACGAATAAAGTGACCGACGTACGGAACTGGTTCGACTTTAACGCTAGCGAAAAGTATATTGAAACAAACGAAGAGAAGGAGTTTTATTCCGGCAGCTCGGGGAAATCAGGAGGACAAAAGGAAAAACTTGCCTATACCATTATTGCGTCTGCGCTGGCCTACCAATTCGGTCTCGGCATAGGTGGTTCGAAAAGCAAATCGTTTCGGTTCGCGGTGATCGATGAGGCTTTTGGAAAGGGTAGTGACGCCAGCGCGGAGTATGGGTTAGAACTCTTTAAGAAACTTAATCTGCAGTTGCTGATCGTGACCCCGCTTCAAAAGATTCACGTAATTGAGAATTACATCAGCACGGTACATTATGTATCCAATGTCGAAGGCAACAATTCGGAACTTCAGAACATGACGATCGAGGAATTTAAAACAACGAAGCAGCTGAAGAATCTGGCAGCGAGCGGGATTGAGGTGGTACCTAGTTTATGATCACCCCTGAAGAGATACGGAATCAGTGTCTTAATTGGTGGAAGGATGTTTTGATTTCGACCGTCGAAGGCCTGGCCTGCTTCCCCAGGGAAATCAATAGAATTGGACGGATAACGTCAAAAGATATTCTGAACAATTTAAACAGCTACACAGAATCCATTGCGCTGCTTAAAAAATATTCAAAGACCGGAAAACGCGCTGGCTACAGTCTGATAACAGCTGAACGTCGCTTCGACAAGATAGGTCTGCAACTTGTACCCGAGAAATTTTCTATTGACTCCGTCGATGACTACCTGGCTGTAACCGGCAAGAAAATCGAGTACCACGCCTTTGTCCGGAATCTGTCGCTGATCAAAGGTGAGCTGCCGCAACTTAGTGACTGGATCAAAGCAAACCCGTATCGACTCGTTGACCACGACACCTGGGCGGACACCCTGAAGGTTTGTCAATACTTCATTCAAAATCCCAAACCCCATCAGTATATCCGACAGTTGCCGATCGATGTTCATACAAAATACATTGTCGACAACAAGGCCATCATAACGTCCCTTCTCAACCATCTGATTCCTGATTTCATCAACAGCGAAGAACGCGACTTCGAAAAACGGTTTAACCTCCTTTCGAAAGAGCAGCTCATCAGAATTCGATTTCTGGATGCGGCAAAGAGTCCGTTGCAGAACATCACAGACATTTCATTTACTGAAAAGGAGTTGATGCATTATAACTTCGTCATCGACAAAGTCTTCATTACCGAGAACCTCATGAATTTTCTGACGTTGCCGTGTCTTGAAAATACAATCGCCATTTGGAGTGGCGGCGGATTCAACATCAGTTACCTGCGGAATATACAATGGCTAAAAGAAAAACAGTTCTATTATTGGGGGGATATTGATGCTCAAGGTTTTCAGATTCTGAATCAGTGCAGGGGATACTTTCCGAACACGGTCGCCGTGATGATGGATTTTGACACGCTGAATGCCTTTCCGTACGCCTCTGGCTTTCCTGCGAAGGAGCAGAACCTGATACATCTCACAGCAGAAGAATTTTCGTTGTACAGACACGTACTGATCGAGAATATCAGGCTCGAGCAGGAAAAAATCACTCAAGTTTTTGCTGAGGGTAAAATTGCAGGTATTGGATGACCATCAAAGAGGGCAGTTATAATTCCATTGATAGCTGCAACACTGGACTTTCGATCAAATCAGAAAGTAGCGGAAGCGTATAGCCAGTATTTTAGCTCATTTTGCTGATCTCTGTCAAACATTGCACAAAGTCAGGGTAATTGACCTCCGTTTTTGACACAAAGTTAGGGTAATATGCAACGTTTTTGTAGTAAAGTTAGGGTAAGATGCTTTGTCGTCCCTACTCATACCTCAGCGAATTATATAAAGCCGATTGACATGCTTGAATCTTAGCCTCACGCAATTCGTATCTGTTTGTTTTGAAGTTCAATCCTGAAATTCACCTTAGCCTTCAAAGCGGTAAACACTTTTAGAATTGTCTCGACAGTAACATTGTTCGCGCTCTTCTCCAATTTTGAAATTTGCGCCTTCTGAACGCCAACAAGTTCTCCCAGCTGCTCTTGAGTCAGGTTCCTCTTAAGTCTTGTTGTCCTGATCATTTCTCCCAGAAGTGCTAGATTTAATTCAAACTCATAATCGTCACGGACCGTTGTGCCGCGTTTCCCAATCATTTCGTCCTTGATATGGTCAAAGGTATATGTCTTTAATTTTTTTCCTTTGGTTTTCATTTTCTTTTTGTCTTTTGGTCAAAATATGTGCGTCTCAGATTCTCTGCTTTTTCTATCTCTACCGATGGCACCTTGTCCACTTTTTTTACGAAGCCATGAGACGAAATCACCAACGTCTCAACTTTGTCCGTCTTATCCCAAAACGCGAGAAGTCTATACTGGTGTCCGTTGAATTTTGTTCTGAACTCCCATATTTCTCCCGATAGTTTTTTGAACAGCTTTCGATCCATCAATACTTTCGATTTGTCAATATTATAAAGGATTTTCGCTCGAGTCTTTAAGTCCAACTCAATGAGGAATTTTCGTGCCTCGGCTAAGAACAAAACTTCGAATTTGGAGCTCATCCACTTGTTTTGTCAACGCAACATAAATATACTAACGTTTCCTTAAAAGGAAACCTTTTTTTTGGCCTATATAATTTTTTAAACAGCTGAACGGCAACACAACCAAATGGCCTCCACTTAGCTTTGTCGAAGCGATACCTCAAGATGCTTGTTTAAGAGCTCTAGCTCCAAACGAAATGCGCTTTTATGTGGAAAACCAGACAGATGCTTCATCGTAGTACTGATGACCTACTGGTTCACCTTACTTGCTTTTGGCGACCTTACGCTGGAAGGCAGCGCAGTACGTAAACTTGAGAGTCATTTAATTACCTTTAGGTCTAACAGAATACCTTTTGAAGGACAAGCACACAACACAAACCTTTTTTGCGAAACAATCTGATTTCAGAAGGTGGTTACAAAAAAATCACTTGAAGGAAACTGAGTTGCTGGTTGGCTTCTATAAGGTTGGTAGCGGAAAACCAAGTATGACATGGACTCAATCGGTTGACGAAGCTCTTTGTTTTGGATGGATCGACGGAGTTAGAAAATCAATAGATGAAGAACGTTATCAAATCCGTTTTACCCGGCGAAAACCAACAAGCATATGGAGTGCAATTAACATTAAAAAAATTGAAGAGTTGACAAGGCAAGGACTTATGCAGCCAGCCGGACTTGAGAGTTTTCAAAAACGATCAGAAAGTAAGTCAAAGATATATTCTTACGAAAAAGGCGTAGCAGAATTCCCTTTAGGTTTTCAGAAACAATTTCAAACAAACAAAAAAGCCTGGAACTACTTTCACTCGCTAGCACCTTCCTACAGAAAGATATCGACTCATTGGGTAATGAGTGCAAAGCAGGAAACGACGCGACTGAAACGACTGAATCAACTTATCTCAGAAAGTGCGGCAGGAACAAATCAGTGGAAAGACAGTAAGTACAAGAAATGACATGTGCGCAACGCCTTATGTGCGAAAGTTGTTCGTAGGATGACACCGTCTCGAGGTTAGAATAGGTTTAATTTATAGGATTAATTAAACGATTGCCTAAACTCCGATGGCGAAAATTTTGTCTTCGCTTTAAATATCTTGCTAAACGACTGAGAATGCTCAAAGCCCAATGCATAAGCGATTTCGCTTACGGTTAAGTTCGTAGTAGACAACTTTACTTTAGCCTTCTCAATCAATTTATTATGGATGTGTTGCTGGGTGCTTTGGCCAGTCAGAACCTTCAGTAAACTACCCAGATAGTTTTGCGAGACATTCAAATGTTCCGCGATAAATTGGACAGAGGGTAGACCTTTGCTTGTAATCTCGTCACCGCTGAAGTAGTCGTGAAGAAAGCGTTCCAACTTTTCTAGTATTTGATGACTGCTTATTTTTCGCGTTATGAACTGGCGATTGTAGAATCTGTCAGAGTACGTTAGCAATAGTTCAAGCTGCGCGATCATAACATTCTGGCTGAAGCCATCGATATTCGAGTGATACTCCTGTTCGAGGTTTTGCACAATGTTAGTCAGGGTTGCTTCTTCTTTCTCGGAAAGGTGTAACGCCTCGTTCACGGCGTAATTAAAAAATTCGTATTGGCTTATTATTTTCGCCAGCGGTGTATTCCATAAAAAATCGGGATGTATGAGAATCATCCATCCCGATAGTGCGTAAGCTGAATCTGAAGGAATTGCAAAGACCTGGCCAGGTGACATGAAAGCCAGAACTCCTTTGTCAAAATCATATGCTTCCTGTCCGTACTTCATCTTCGCATAAAAGTTTCTTTTAAGTACGATCGAATAGAAATCAAAAAATATACTTTTGGTCTCATTGTCACCTAAATGTTCGACGGGCGCAAAGTTTATAACGCTGATCAATGGATGTTCAGGCTCCGGCAAACCCCTCAGCTGATGGAATTCACTGATAGTCTTTATTCTGCGAGGTTGAACACTTGGCATAACGATAAGTTAATTATTCTTGGTTGAAAACGGCAGCAAATTCCTTCGAAAAATCTTTCAACTTTACCTTGCCCATTACCGCAGGCCTGTTTCGATAGTAATCTTCTGCCAGCTGTCCATTATGAAGGCAGGCATATAATTCTACTAAGCCTGTAGCAATTGTTTTGTTCATTCCGATTGCTTGCAAACTCGCTAAAGTTTCTTCGTCCGAAATCAGCTTCCATTTTAAATCCGGCTTACCGATAGCGTCACCTAAAATTCTTGCGGTCTCGTTACCCGTGAGTTCTTCGCTTGCTACGTACCGTACTCTTTTGTCAGATACAGGCTTTACGATTTCCTCAGCGATTGCGGCCGCGATGTCAATCGGAGAAACCCAGGGTATGACTTTATCCGACCCGTAGTTAGCTGAAATGAAACCCTGGTTTTTGATCATGTCCAGATACCCAAATAGGTTGTAGAAAAATGAAGTGGGGCGCATGTGCGTAATGGACACTGCCGGAGCCAGTTTGTTTAACGTCCCCTCGACGTTATGAGCACCGATCAAAATTCCTGAGCCCTGGTCAAGATGGCCACCGATTGTACTGAGATGGACGACACGGGTTACGCTGGCGCTTTTGATTGCTTTTGCATAGTTATCACCCAATCTTTGGTAATAGGATATTAAATCAAGCTCCGGGTTGAAGTAGTTGCTTGGAGGCACCATCGTGTATACTGCATCTGCACCTTCGAATGTCGATGTGAGAAAATCGGCGTCCTCTAGCGACCCAATCGCTGCATTCGCTCCCAGGGCCTCGATGTCGTTTTTCTTTTCAACATTACTGCTGATCACTGTTACATCATGTCCGTTTTCCACCAGCTCCTTTGTGAGCGGTTTACTAATATTCCCTAGTGAACCTGTTACGACTATTTTCATTTCTTTTATGTTTTTGTTCGTACAAAGGTCATTCGGCGCTGATTGGCGGGTGTAGCCAAATCAACGATTGATGTAGTCAATTCACGCGTTCTTACATTGATTGAATTTTCGTTTTTTGGCACCGTCGAAAAAACAAGATGAAGGATTAATTGTTCTATTAAGAAATTCTTGTTCAATAAAGTGCAATAACAATGAGAGAAATATACTTACTCAGCGGGCTTGGCGCAGACCGAAGAGTATTCAACTTCCTGGAGCTTCCCAGTTTTAAACTAAATCATGTTCATTGGATTGAGCCACGTGATAACGAATCGATCGAGGGTTATGCGAAGCGTCTGCTGGCACAAATTCCGGTTGCCCGGCCCACGTTAATTGGTCTGTCGTTTGGAGGAATGATGGCGATTGAGATCGGGAAAATAATTGAAACTGAAAAGATAATTCTCATATCGTCTGCAAAGACCATTGGCGATATCCCAGCGTCGCTCCGGAAGTTGGCAAGATTCGGTATTTATAAAGTCATACCACCAAGACTTCTAAAAAGTGTCAACCCATTCACGTATTGGTTTTTTGGAACGAAGGCAAAAAAAGAGAGAGACTTGCTTGCCGCGATCTTGAGGGACACGGATGAAACATTTTTTAGCTGGGCAATTGGTAAAATTGCAGCCTGGAAAAACGTAACAACGTTAAGAAACGTAACGCATATTCACGGCACGAATGACAAGATTCTGCCATTTATGTCCGCCGACTTCGAAATCAAGGGTGGAGGACACCTGATGATACTGGATAACGGAAAGGAAGTAAGCAATATAATTTTGGAAATATTGGGTAGGGCGTGATTGCGCCGGTGTGATCAGCGTTCTAGCTACTTAACTTTCTTAGCCGGCATATGCTGGCCATTTTGATGCAGCGTCAGACTCTCTACCTTTTGTCCGTTCGTGTTAAACGTTATCGAGGCAACCACAACTTTATAATAGAACTCGGTATCATTATTTGGATAGATCTCCACTTTTGGCTGATTCGTTGCCTGCGCAAAGAGTTGCTTTGCAGTTCTGGTCACCTCGATGTTAAAACCCGGTGCAAGCTCATAGGTGCCAACATAACTCTCTAAAACAGGCTCGGGCACGTCTACCTCTTTCTCCGGAACGTCAACACCAAGCTCCTTCAATGCTTTAATGCCACCGGTGTTCCCGGGGTTTATTTCCACGGACTTGCGGTAATTTTCAATAGCCAGGTCTTTCTGGTTGTTTTTTAATAAGGCTTCCCCATAGCTATCATAAACATTAAAAGATTTCGGGAATTGCTCGACGTTCAATTTGAAAAAGGCCAGGGCAACGGGCAGGTTTTTATCCAGGTAGGAATACCCCAGGGTGTTGAGCGCGTCCTCACCAAAGTCGTAGTCCATCTTGCTCTTCTTTAGCTCATGATACAGGGCAACTGCAGCTTCTGCTCCTTTCGTGTCAGCCTCCTTTCTTACAAGAGGGAGGATGCTCGCCTTTGGTTCTGTAAGGGGTGCATCAGGGTTGAGTATATGAAAACCGATATCGTCAGCGCCTGTAGAGGAGTTTGTAAGGACGACTACGCCCATGGACGTCTCCTTGACAAAACCTGCAAATGTTCGGTACCCCCCTGTGCCTCCGTTGTGCCAGATGACGTCCCCTGCCTTCCCCTTCGCGATGTGCCACCCAAGGCCCACACGCATGGCGCCAGCCTTATCATGGCGAACCTGATGGGTCATGTTCATGGCGTTCTGCAATGGCGTCTTCGTTAACCCAATATTGGCAGCGAGGAATTTAAGCATATCATATGTCGAGCTTCGAATAGCCCCGGCACCAGCCAACGTCGGGATGTCCCAGTTTTGCACGGCATTACCCTCACTGTAACCGGTGGCAAGATTCTTTTTCATGTTTTCATCAAGCGCGATCTTAGTCTCCTTCATTCCCAACGGAGAGGCTATGGTATTTACCATCAAGGCTTCATAAGTAGTGCCGGCATTAAGCGCGAGGATGTGGCCCAACAGTCCCTGTGCCAGATTAGAGTACTCGTAAGCAGAACCGATATCCCGTGTTAAGTCATAAGACGACAGAAAGGAATATAGCTGCTCAACAGTGTAATCGGCAAATGGATTTCCGGGGTTTGACGGTGTAAAGTTCGAGGGCATCCGCGGCAATCCGGAAGTATGATCAGAAAGGTTGCCTAGCGTAATATCTTTACCACCACGACGAGGAACCTTTGCTTCTGCAGGGAGGTACTTCTGCGCGGGGTCATCCAGCTTTACCTTCCCATCAAGAATCTGTTGTGCCAGTAGCGTGGCCGTAAACACTTTCGAAATAGATCCAATTTCATAAACTGTATGCTCATTGGCCTTTGTGCCATTGACTTTCACGTTACCGAAATTGAAGAATCGTGCACCCTCTTTATCGATGATACCAATAACAATACTTGGGCTTTGTGCGTATGAAATTCTCTTTTCTATATTGGTGACAACATTATCGGGAAGCTTGGCTGACTTTTGGGCGGAGCATTCAATAATGACCAGGGAGAGCAGAAATACGATGAATGCTTTCATATCATTTTATTATCTAGCGAATTATTTAACACAAAAATTAGTTGTACTTACAATATAACAATAAATATTATGGACACTTCGTTCACGCCGGTTGCTTACGAATACCGTGAATCTATTCAGGAACAAATTGTCAAAAACACAACCGGGAAAATATTTTTCTGGTCTGGTGATTTAAAGGTGGATGAAGTAGTGGGTAGGGTCGTTAACCTCGAAGATCTTTCAGGCGAGGGAATGTTTATTTGTCTCGATTCTGGCGCAAGGGTGAGAATTGATCGCATCATCACGCTGTATGGCAAACCCGGGGCGGCCTTTGATGAATATGATTCCTTCGCCAACCAATGTCTGGCGTGTACGGCAGGTGTTCCGTTGTAATGGCTGCATGACGCAATTTTTTCCGAACTTGCCGGACCAAAATGTAGCAACTTATGATGATCACACGATTCTGGCAGATACTTCGCGATGATTCGACGAAAACATTTGAAGTGTGCGGACAGGTTGCAAATGAAAATGCATTCACAAATAAAACCTATGCCATGCAGAAGGCTGGGATGAATGTTAGTTGTATGACACCACCGGTATCCAATATCAGCTCCAGCAAGGGTCTGTTGAAGATTACGGGGTATAAACAAGAGGATGGATTACAGAAGAGACTTGAGAAGCAGTTCAGTGAAATTACCAGTCGCGGTTATGAGGATTGGGATTAGATAAGTTGTTTGCGAGGGCTACAGATTCTGCAACTGTTACGCGGTATCTTCATAACAATTTGGTCAATTCATCGAGGACGCCTAAGGAATTCGCTGGAAATCATGCAGGCCCAAAGGGCTGACATTCTGGTAGCCCAGGGATAAGCGAAGCGCAGCCCTGGGTAAACATGGCACGAGTCGAGCAAAGGCCCAACGGGCTGACCCAACAGCGCACGTTTAAGTCTCGGTGCATCAAATTCGACGTCTGCCCGAAGGGCCCGAAATTTTTGTATAAATCAATCCCACAAATAACGCTCATCGAACTCCAACGCATTTTCTTTTAACAACCTTCGAAGCTCATTTTCGAAAGTTATAGTTTGATGATGTATCTCTTGGTTGGCAATGTAATTAACCACCGTTGACACGTTACTATATTGAATAGAAAACGCAGCATATCCATTTTGCCATGCAAAATTATCCAGCCGGTTTTGCGTCTTCAACCATTTGGATGATGACGATTTCAACTGTTCAATGAGCTTGCTTAAACAGACTGTTTTCGGAAGGTCACAAAGAATATGAACATGATTAAGATGACCGCCGATTAACTTCGGATAGCAATTCATATTTTTCGAAATTCCATACAGGTATGGATATAACCTCCCCCCGATTTCGGAGGAAATCAAATTCTTCCTTCCCTTTGTGGAAAAGACGATGTGAATATAATTTTGAACCAGGGACTGTGGCATACCAGAATGATTGGACAACGTTTCTGAATCGAAGGTATGACGTGAAATAGACCAATAAACTGATTACATCATATAATCAGGAAAATGGGATTAATAAATACGCGTTTCAATCTGCATGGCACCATTGCCGCATCTTATTTTGAATGCACCAAGACCTGAGCGTGCGCTGTTGGGTCAGCCCTTTGGGCCTTTGCCCGAGACCTGCCACCGTTACCCAGGGCTGCGCTGCGCTTATCCCTGGGCTACCAGAATGTCAGCCCTTTGGGCCTGCATGTCGTTGCGTTTCCTATTGGTGTTTTGTAGATCTTATAGTCAGCAAAAGAGATTGTGAAATAAACGTTGTTGTCACGCCACGGTATGCCCATGTCATTTTGAATGCACCAAGACTTGAGCGTGCGCTGTTGGGTCAGCCTTTTGGGCCTTTGCTGAACCCGTGCCATGTTTACCCAGGGCTGCGCTGCGCTTTTCCCTGCCGTGCCCACCGTAGCGTCTCGCGAAGGAGGGGGCTACAAGAATGTCAGCCCGTTGGGCCTGCATGTATCTGCGGTCATATCCTTTTTTAAGGACGTTGATTTAAAATCGTCGATTTTTCAAATTCTAATGAGCAATGCGCCGGCATATCAGAATAATTGGTCGCCCGATAAAATTTCAGTTGGTATATACTTTATCACATTAAGCAGTCCGTGCCTTGATTCCTACAAAGGGACGTTGCATGTCTTAGATTAGATCCTTTCGCATCTTGTCCATGAACTCCTCTGCTCCCAACGCTTATTCCTTGACTTTGATCCATACATCACGACCAAACGCCAGCACCTTCGTGGCCTTGCCCTCTGCGTTCCGGGTAAACTTAAGTGGAAAAGGAAAATCCCTGCAGAAAAACTCGACGTCTGACTCAGCTTCAAAAGTAATTTCCCTTCCATCCCAATCCTGTCTTAGGATCAGCTTGTCGCCGCGGGAAGTGAATTGTAAGTGAACGTTCTTATCGCCTTCACGTTCATAAAGGCCGTCGAGCGATTTCCATTGTTCAGGCGTTAGCTTGACGATCTTTTTCGTGACTGGTTCCAATCCCTCCCATCCATAAGCAGCAAAAACACTATTGACAATTTCTTGTAAAATCATTCCGTTGTCCGAATTCACCATGACCACAACGCCCCGGCCACCGGTCATACTTCCCATATAGACACAACGAAAACCTTCATTCCCTCCGCTATGCTCGAAATACTTTTCGCCGCCGATGTCACTGATAAACACGCCGAGCGCCACCTTGTCGAGAAACGGAGTGAGTCTGGTTTTGGTGAATGCCTGGGAGAGCACCTTTGATGATTTTCCCTCGAGCGACAATTGGGTCTCGATGATGTACTTTGACAAGTCGGTGGGATTCGTCCATAGACCTGCAGGTGCCTGCTCAGGGTAAATGTGAAACTTGCCAATAACTTCACTCCCACCTTCACGATAGGCAGTAGCCAGCGCGCCGCGCTTGCCTTCAGGTGGTGGCTGTGTGAAAAAGCTATTTTCCATTCCCATTGGCTTCAACACTGTTGCGTCCATAAATTCGTCGTATGGCCGATGGGTGATGTCTGTCACAATGAGTTGCGTGATCGTTGTTCCACCACCGGAATATTCAGGTCGAATGCCAGGTTCGAATCTTGAGCGCACAGGGTCTGAGTTGGCAGGAGCCTTTCCGTCAAGAATTTGAAGCACTGTCGGCAGCGGCTCGTCCTGCGCATAGCCACGAAAGCCGTGAACTGAAAGTCCGGCAGTGTGCGATAACAAGTTTGAGATTGTTATCTTCTTACTCTTCGACACACTGTCGTAAGGAAACTTCCAAGATGTGAGGTAGCTGTTTATATCTGTGTTCAAATCGACTTTGCCACCCTGAGCAAGCTTTAAAAGTCCAACACCATTGAGCGATTTACTGATGGACGCCGCCTGGAATAAAGTTTCTGTGTTCACCTTTCGCTTGTCACGGGTATCCGCCCACCCATAACCCTTAGCCCATTCAAGCTTAAAGTCGTTGATCACTGCGATGCTTACGCCCGGCACTTTGTAATAGGACATTCTATCTTCAAGTTTCCATGTTCCCTGTCCCTCGATGCGAATGGCCCCGACGAGATTCTCTTCTACTTGCCTGATCCGCGATGGTAAGTCAGCGGATGCTGGTGGTTGTGGTCGACATGACTGCAGGCAGAAAACTGCGATGCATAATGACGCTGGGAAGAGATGTGCTTTCAACATAATCATGACGCCTGGTTTCAATTTGATATCGTTAGCCTATAGGACCTAACTTTCACTGCCCTTTAATTACATCCACGGGATTCATTCGTCCAGCCTTGAAAGAAGAATATCCCGCCGAAACCGCTACCAAAATGAAGGAAATGATCGCGACCGCCAGAAACACTAGTCCGTTCACCTGAATCTTATATGCGAAAGTATCCAGCCACTGATTCATGAGCCAATAGGCCACTGGTAATGCAACGATATTGGCCAGCAGCGCGAGCTTCAGAAAATGTGACACGTGCAAAAAAGAAATTTGCCATGACGAGGCACCGACTACTTTGCGAATACCAAACTCTTTCATCCACTTCATTGACAAGTAAATTGAGAGTGAGAAAACTCCCAGCGACGAGATCAACACGATAATCCAGGTCCCCATTTGTAACGCATTGAGCGCCTTGTTCTCGTTCTCATACTGCTTATCATACATCTCCTCTACAATCCTGTAGTCAGCAAGGAAACCTGGAAGCACTGTTTCATAAGTTGACTTAATGGCCGGCAAGATTGCCCTGACATCCCCAAATGCTTTGATATTAAGAGCATATCCGAGGTATGCATCATATGGCAATCTTATCACCAGCGGTTCAATCGCATCGCGTAACGAACGCGTGTTAAAGTCTTTTACGACACCAATAACGGTGCCCTCCGCTGTCTGACCAGTTTGCTCGCCAACTCCGACACTTATTCGTTTACCGATTGGTGCCGTCCATCCAAAATTTCTTACCGCAGTTTCATTAACAATAAATGCACTGTGTCGGTCAGCGACGTTGGCTACGTCAAAATTTCGTCCCTCCACCAGTTCAATGTTCATCAAGCGTAAATAGTCGTGATCAACAAACACTTCATTTATTTCGAGCGCCTTCATCTCCCCGTTGAGCTCAATCTTATACCAACCTTTAAAATAGGGTACGCCGGTCATGTGATAATAAGAAAACGAAACAGCCTCCACACCTTGCAAATTAGCCAGTTGGCTTTTTAGCGTAGCCGCCTTTTCCGTTGGGTATTGCTCCGGCATAACCAGCGTCACAACGTTATGCCTATCGTAACCCAGGTCTTTTGTCTTCATGAATTCAATCTGACCATTGATAATAACCGTGGCACTAATGCAAATAATTGATATCGCAAATTGCACGACGAGCAAAGTCCTTGCTGTGGAAGGCTTCCTTCCTAATCCGGAAATGTTCTTTAAATCACCAAGGGGTTTGTTCAAACCAAGTTGAATGGCCGGATAGGCTGTTGAAAACAATACCAGAAAAACTATGATGACGATCACAGCAGTTATTACATTTCTATCCATCAACATCCGCAGGCTTAGTCTTGGATCGAGAAATTGCAATAGTGACGGGAACACGAAGTACAAAAGCAAAAGGGCCAAGAGCAGCGCCAGCAGGCAAAAGGCTGTGGACTCCATGGCCACCTGGACCGCAATTTGTCTTTTTTGAGCGCCCAGAATTTTTCTGACTCCAATCTCCTTACTGCGATGGCGGAAATCGGCGATGGCAAGGTTGACATAATTTATGCCGGCAATTATCACCAGGAAAAATCCCAGTGTCAAAAAGATATAAACATAAAGTATCTGTCCTTTCTCATGAAACTCCATGCTCATTACCGAGCCGAGGTGGATATTAGAAATCGACTGTAAAAAGATGCTGAAATTCTTCTCGCTCCCCTCCTGAGTCTTTGCAATATTCTTGTTGAGCAATGACTGTGCCTTTCCGGCAAGCACGGCAGGGTCTGCGTTCTGATGAAGTTTTACGTACAGGCTTACCGACCCATCCCACGTGATAACCCATTGCGTTTTTTCGTCCGTATTCATGGGTATCAGGGCAGAGATAAATAAATGGGTATTGGGAGGCAGGTCTTCAATGACACCTGTTACTTCTGCGGTCTGATCGCTCTTGTCCGCAAAAACGATAAGCTTCCCAATCGGATCTTCATCTGAAAATATCTTTTCTGCCAGCGATTGTGTGAGAATGATCGTACCTGGTCTTCCAAGGGATCTCTTATCTCCCTTGATGAAATTAAAGTTGAAGACATCAAAAAGTGAACTATCGGCCTGGACCAGCCCGCTCGTTTTAAGGAGCTTCTCGTTATACCTGATCAAAACTTTATCGCTCGACAATCTGACAAACGACTGAATCTCAGGAAACTCCGCCTTGAGCGCTGGCCCGATACCAGGGGGTACCATGGCATATTTTTCCATCTTGCTTTCCACATAACGATTGGAATTTACGCGATAAATATTTCGATGGTCTTCATGAAACGTGTCGAAGGACATCTGAAACGATACATAAATAACAATGACGAGAACGCTAAATAGCGCAGCCGTCAATCCGCCAAGTTTAAAAGCAAAATTTACTTTGCTCTTGAAAAGATGCCGAATGGTGGTCTTGAAATAATTTTTAAACATAACTAAGGCATCTATAAAGCATCATCTCTATCGAACAACAAATAAGGTAAGGTCATATAGAATAGGCAAAAGAAGTGAAATCATTTTTCATTAATCTAATGTTTAATGGATAGGTTTCAGAGTGATGTTCCACACTTTATACACTCCGCGCTGCCCCGCAGCTTGATTTTCTTCCATGCGGACATATTATTTCAAGAAAATGAGTTAAGATACAAGAATATCAAAATGGACACAGACGAATTATCAAGGGAAACATATCGGGCAATTTTAACCGAAGCTGAAAAATTCAATCACGATTTGACTTTGCAGTTTGGCTTACTATCAGGTGACTGCAAAGATGAAGAGGAATTTATTGAAAAATCGACCGAGTTGATTCGGGAATTGAAAATTGCTGACCCCGAAGACCTGGACGACATTTTTTTTGGCAACGTCCCAAACGTTAAAACGCTATATAAAACACTTGATAAAATTTTAAATAATGTTGCGTCACTTTGAGCGTGTGCTTGTGTCAGGCTTACAGCCCTCTGATCGTGTGCGCTCTCCATACCCAGGCCTGCAACCCTTCGGGCCTTAGCCTGGGCTCAGGTGTGAAGGCCAAACAGGCCATCGCGCGCAGAGACGCAGAGTTGCGCACGCATATTCAAGTTAACACGATCGATCCCTGTACCAGGTTTAAAAAAGATACCAATAAAAAACACCTGGACTTTAAACTTATGCGTGAAAAGAAAGACGTGACAACATTCCCTTTTGCTGGTGTCAGGCTTACAGCCCTCTGATCGTGTGCGCTCTCCATACCCAGGCCTGCAACCCTTCGGGCCTTAGCCTGGGCTCAGGTGTGAAGGCCAAACAGGCCATCGCGCGCAGAGACGCAGAGTTGCGCACGCATATTCAAGTTAACACGATCGATCCCTGTACCAGGTTTAAAAAAGATACCAATAAAAAACACCTGGACTTTAAACTTATGCGTGAAAAGAAAGACGTGACAACATTCCCTTTTGCTGGTATCAGGCTTACAGCCCTCTGATCGTGTGCGCGCTCCATACCCAGGCCTGCAACCCTTTGGGCCTTCGAATGACTTAAATGAGGAACTTGCCGGCATCACGACGATTTCGTGATACGGACCCGCCACTCACTTCACGACAGGCACAAAACTGCTTTTAGGCGCGTTACACACGGGGCATTCATAGCTCTCAGGCAAATTCAAAAAGGAGCTTCCCGCGGCCACACCCGCCGCGACATCGCCATACTTCTCTTCGAAAATTGTGAGGCACTGGGCGCATTGATAGCTTGTGATCAATGACTCCTTTAGGGGAACTTCAAAAATATCTTCGTGGTGCGCGGGCCGTTCCGGATTTAATTGACGGAAATACAACTTGCTCAACTCAATCAGCAGCGCGGGGATTATCTCCTTCTGCACACGGCGTGCATAAGTATTGTAAACAATATTGATCGGGTTGAAGTCCTTTGCATAAGAGATGGTATACGAATCCGGCTGGGCCGAATGGTTACTCTTATCCTTTTCAATGACGATGCTCGTGAAAGGAAAAGCATCGCGCGATGTTTTAATCGCAAAAGTTAAGCCGTGTGTGCTGATGTCTTGTAAGTCGAGCTCGCGCACCAAGAAGCGCTTCAACTCGAGGGCCTCTTCATCTATCACGGGTAAATGCCAGTTTAACTCAAGTGAAGAGTGTCTTTCGTTAATACCGAATTTTCCCATCAGCTTTTGCCACTTGATGCGATCACTTGCCTTAATACCTTTTACGATGAACGCCTTCCACGGAATGATATTGATGTTGCTGATGTTCGTTTGCTGACACAGCTCGCATGCCTCACTCATGAAGTCAATATCATACTGGTTGTTCCGCCAATAAAGTCCGAGCCAGTAGTGATTGTTTAGCATGGCATTCAACCCTTCATAATAGGGAAATGTAGTTTCTGAATGCTTCAGTTTTTCGGTGATGGGTTTGTAGTTGATGCGCACGTAATCATTTTTGATGATCATGTACATCTCCTCTGCAGTGAACGACAAATATCGCGTGAACAATTCTTCGAGTGCCTTGGAGATACGCGGGATGTCCTGAGCCGAAATCAAACGCGGCCATCGTTCGATGATGCTGTCCTTGCGGAAGTCACGGATATATAGAAACCAGTAGTTCTCTTCCTGGGAGGCAATGAAATTCAATTCACCGGTGAAAAGCGGAACGAGGTTTTGCAGCGGGTCGACAATATTGATTTTGATTTTGGGCTTGTAGTCAAAACTGTCGGTAATAACATTGAAGGTATCTTCTTTAACCCAATGGGTAGTTTCGACGACATTCACCGCTGCATAGGAGCTTACAATGTTTTGATAAATTGACTGATCACTTCCCAGCTCATAGTTAATATGGATCGAGTCAAAGGCATTCTCCAGTTGAGCTTCACTCGCGTCGCGTAGGGGGAAGAGAATATCCTGCCTGGAGCCAAACAAAACGTATTTGTTACCAATGCTTTTCGACAGGTTCAAAATCTTTAACAAGCCTGCAGGGGATATGAAACCACCCTTTACAAAAGCCCTGATGAGATCGCTCTTTTTCTTTACTTCCATTTCACTCGCCCACTTCCATGAATTATGGATTCATAGTTACTAAATTTTCTACCAGCAAACGATGAATTTCCGGTTTACAGCTTCCGCATCCCAATCCACCGCCAGAACGCTGGCACAATTCATTCAATGTGGTGCATCCCGCGTCGATGAGTTTCTTAAAGTTACCTTCTCCCACCTGGTTGCAGGAGCAAATCAATTTGCCGATAACGGGCTCCGCCTTTTTTCCCGAACGCAGCAATTGCATTCGTCTTTCTGATAATTCCGTTTTGTTTTCGATAAGCGTTTTGAATTCCGCGAATTCACTTTTATCGCCGATTAAAACGGCGCCGACGAGTCGATCATCTTTGATGATACACTTCTTGTAGTATCGCTTTGACTTGTCTATAAACAGTATTTCGTCATAGCCTTCATCGTCGACAGGCATCTGGGCCAAGCCAATGGAGCAGAGGTCAAGGCCTGATAGCTTGAGGATGTTCATGGGCACCGCGCCATCATATAAACTCTGGAGATCGCCGTGGATATAATGCGCGAGTATATCCGCCTGCTTTTCGGCGGCGGCCGTGATACCCAACATCTTTCCGTCGTGTTCCGCGATTTCTCCGACGGCGAAAATATTCGGATCGCTGGTCTGCATGTAGTCGTTCACTTGTAGACCGCGCGCAGATTCGAGTCCGGCCTCCTGTGCAAATTCAATGTTGGGGCGGGTACCGACGGCGTAGATGATGGCGTCGACTTCAAGCACTCTACCGCTGCGAAGCTGTGCCTGGAGCTTGCCATCTTTATGAACGGATCCATTTTTGGCAGCAGCCCCAGAAGGACGGGCAGCAGTCACGGAGAGCATCTGATCATTCATATACACCGTAATGTTTCGCTCTTCGATAAAGTCCAAAAGCAGTTCTCCACCGAGGTTGTCGATCTGGCGTTCCATCAAACGACTACCCAGTTGAAGAATTGAAACATTCATTTCAATATCACTAAGCGAGGCTGCCAGTTCCAATCCCAATAGACCACCGCCAACAATGAGTACCTGGCCTTTGGGCGTCAAATATTCTTTAAGGGTATCTGCATCGCGGCGCGTCCGCATTGTAAAGATGCCAGGAAGATTTACTGGTGCATCCGAAGGAATAAATGCACGTGTTCCGGTGGCGAGAATGAGTTTATCGTAACTGTGACGTTTTCCATGCTGATCCGTGACAAATTTTTCCTCCCGGTTAATTGTCCTGATCTCATTTTCCAATTCGAGTTCAATTCGCATTGCTTCAAACTCGTGAGGCTGAAGTTTCTGAAGTTGCTTCCATGTCAAAGAGTCGTTGACATATTCCGGAAGAAGCACGCGATTATAGAACGGATATTTCTCTTTTGAAAAGACCTGTATTTCATCTGATTTATTCAACGCGCGGTAGGTAGCGAGGAAGCGAAACGATGCGGCACCGGCACCGGCGATGACAATCTTCTCTACTGGCTTAATAAACAACTTCACGGCTACCGCCGAAAACTTAAAGTCTGGTTCTTTTGAAATCGGATCAACCAACGTACTGGTCAAGTTGTTCGCACGCGCATCATTACCCGATAAGATCTTCCCCCAATGCATGGGGAGAAATACAACGCCCTTTTTTATTGTGTCAGTGATCTTCGCCGACACACGGACATTGCCCCTTTCATTCGAAATGACGACGACATCGCCTTCCTTAATGTTTCGAATCAAAGCGTCGAGCGGATGTATTTCAAGAAAGGGTTTATTGATGTGCTGTCGAAGTTTATTCACCTTACCCGTCTTGGTCATCGTGTGCCATTGGTCACGGATCCTTCCCGTGGTGAGGATTAATGGCAGATCATCTGACAGCGGTTCAGAGGTATTTTCAGGCTGGCGGAGTGGAAAGAGTTTTGCCTTTCCAGATGAAGTATAAAATTTATGATCTGTAAACAATCTGGCGGTTCCTTTATGGGCAGCGTTTGGCACCGGCCATTGAAAAGTTCCTTCAGATACCAGCCGTTCATATGAAAGGCCGCTAACGTCGATGTTGGTTCCTTTGGTTAGTGAGCAATGTTCGGCATATACTTCTGCGGGCGAATTGTAATCGAAGCCGTTGAAGCCCATTTTTTTAGCAAAAGCACATAAGATTTCATAGTCGGGTCGCGCTTCACCTGGTGGATCGACCACCTTCTGCAGATGACTTACGCGCCGTTCAGAATTTGTCATCGTTCCCTCTTTCTCCAGATAGCCTGCGGCAGGCAAAATCAAGTCTGCATATTGAAGGGTATCCGACTTACGTGAGATCTCCTGCACGACGACAAAGCGCGCCTTCTTCATCGCTGCCTCCACCCGGTTCGCATCAGGCATGCTTACCAAAGGATTGGTGCAAATGATCCATATCGCTTTCAGATCCCCGCCCTCGAGGGCTTCGATCATTTGTGTAGCCGTGAGTCCGGGCCTGGAAGAAATCGAATCAACGCCCCAAAATTTCGCTACTTCGTTCCTGTGTTGCTCATTGCCAATGCTTCGGTGGGCTGCCAGCATGGTGGCCAGTCCGCCTACTTCGCGTCCACCCATTGCGTTGGGTTGACCAGTTAAAGAAAAAGGGCCGGAGCCTGGCTTACCGATATGGCCAGTAATCAGATTTAAGCTGATAAGCGCGAAATTTTTGTTCACGCCAATAGCGCTCTGGTTAAGTCCCATGGCCCAGAGTGTAAGAAATCCTTTTGACGCTGCGATGTAGGAAGCTGCTAACCTAATATCCTCCACCGGAACATCGCACTTTGTTGCCGCTTCTTCCAACGTGACGAGAAAAACAGCGTCACGATAACTTTCGAATTGCTCAGTGTGCTCGGTGATGAACTGGTGATCAACATCACCGTTCTCAATCAATGCCCTGGCGATGGCGTTGTACAGATAGATATCCGTGCCCGGCAATATCTGTAAATGCAGATCGGCAAGTTCGCAACTTTGTGTCCTTCGCGGATCGACAATGATCAGCTTCACGTCGGGTTTGCTCTGCTTAATGGCTTCTATACGCCTGAATAAAATTGGATGGCACCAGGCCGGATTCGCTCCGGCGACAAGGAAGCAATCCGCAAGTTCGATGTCCTCATAGGAAACAGGAACAGCATCTTCACCGAGCATGTTGGTGTATCCGGCAACGGCACTGCTCATGCACAACCGCGAATTTGTGTCAATGTTGTTGGTGCCGAGAAATCCCTTGACAAGTTTATTGGCTACATAATATTCCTCGGTGAGGCATTGTCCGGAAACATAAAAGCCAACGGAATCGGGACCATGCGCTTTGATGATGGACCCAAATACTTTCGCAGCACGTGTGATGGCGGTATCCCAGGTAACGCGCTCATGCGGATGGCTTCTGCTCCATCGCATTTCAGGATAAAGAAGACGATCACTGGTATCTTGAACGGTGTAATTAAGATTCATTCCCTTGGAGCATAGCATTCCCCGGTTGACAGGATGATCCTTGTCCCCCTCTATCACGAGATTATTTTTTCTATCCCGCTTTACAATGATCCCGCATCCAACGCCACAGTAGGAACAAGTGGTCTTAAAACTATTATCCGCCTTCACCGTCACAGTTGTCGTAATTATTTAAATGTAAACTCAGGCTTGATGGAAATCATCACATATGCCCATGTTGAATATCGATCAGCCTCCGAAACATTCTTTACTTTGGCAGAGGCAAGTGTTGCTGTCGAGAACATGGATGAATAACCGCTTTCGATGCGAATTAAATTTGTGAGTGAATAGGTGATGTTAAGGTCAACTTCTGTTCCCAGTGTTTTCGTCAGCATTGTGCCGGGGTCGTCCGAAACAGCACTTGGCAATTCGAATTGATGCACATCGAGCGAAAGGGTGAGACGATCATTTGCCTTGTATTTGGATTTCACGTAATAGTCAATCAGACCATTAGGTCCGAACCCATCCGCAACGTAGAAGTAGTCCATGTGTCCCCAAAATTTGTGTGGCGTTCCATACAATGGATCGAAGCGCTGAAACTTCATATTTGGATCAGTGCCGTTATTACCGGAAGTAATGTCTACACCCGGACCAATACTGAACTTTTTATTTACCTCATAGGCGACGTACAAGGAAAGCAGGTATTCGTTTAAGGAAGTTCCATCGCGATACTTTCCACCTTGATAAAAGGCACTCGCAGCAATACCAAATCGCTTAAAGGCCGTTCCGAAAAAGTTACCTCCGGTAGTGTACCTGCCCCACACCTTACGTTCATAGATCGGAGTTTTCTTTTCAATGTCAGTTGCTGCAAAATGATACTTACTGAAGTCATCCTTGAATAGTAATAGGGAGGCGGTTCCTGAAGTAAGCTTCTTGGCGATATAAAAAAACTGCATCGACTTGTACATCGCAGTCATGTTATTCGTACTGGCTGCATAGCCTGTGGGCGTCCCGTTGTAGATGGTGTTCGCCTTCCGTTCAGCGTTTTGATTAAAGCCTGCTCCTAAATGTGCTGTCCATCCCTTAACATCGAATTTTACCAATGCGGCATCATGTCTGCGCCCTTGCTGAAGCCAGTCGAGATTGCCGAGCAAGCGGACGTCGTCATACACCAATTCCTGCCTACCCACTTTTAAACTTAAGTTACCAGTAAATTTGCCCGTGTCGATCAGGCTGATTTCGCCCCATGCTTCGTGCAACATCAGTCCTGTGTTGGCGTCGCTGGTACTCCGATTTATGCTTGACGCATCCTGGCCCCATACGCGTACATCCTGGATCGATGTGTAGATCTTATACCGATAACCACTGTAACCGACGTTGAGACGAGTACGCTGTGAGAGGAAAAAGGCAGCTGCCGTATCGGATACCTGAGGTGACCCCTGACCATTGCGAAATTCGGCACGCGGCCGGAATTGTCCGGAGATAGTAAGCTGAGCAAATGAACTCTGTGTGATGGCCACCAGTAATCCGAGTGCGAAAGCACAAGAGCGTATTTTTGTAGCCATATATTAGTTGTTTGTATTCGTGTGTGCCATGACCAGCTCATCTTTCGACATGGATGATTGAAGCTCAGTAAGCGCTTGCACCTTAAGACGCGACGACATGCTTAATAGAAATGCAATCGCAGAAACAACAATGACGACGACGCCGATGATAAACAGTGAGTCTCTGTACGACAGCGTCTCTGACTTAAAAAGAAACCCTGCAAGCACTGCGCCTACATTTCCGCCTGCACCCACGATCCCTGCGACCATTCCAATTGCTTTTGTGTTTATGAATGGCACGACGGAGTAGGTTGCTCCATTGGACATTTTAAGAAATAGCGCAAAGATGAGCATGGTGATAATCGCCCATGGCAAACTGCTCATCGATGAGAATACTAGGAGCCCACATCCTTCGAGCAAAAGAAACGCGGCCAGAACAATGATGCGTCCTCTGATTCCAAACTTTCTACCGGCTTTATCGCCGAAGATGCCACCCAATGCGCGGGCGAAAATATTCATCATCCCGAACGTTCCCGCAATGAGTCCTGCTTCCCGAAGTCCCAGATTAAAATTATCTACAAAGTAAAGTGTCGCGATGTTATCGATGGTGATCTCAATGCCAAAACAAGCGCCGTAGGCCAGGAACAATATCCAAACGCGATAGTCTTTGCAGGCACTCCAAAAAGTCGAGGATGATTTTCCCTTCTCACTCACGGCTGAAGTTTCTTTTGGCAGGTCGCTCAAGTTTCCTGCGGGCGTGTCTTTGGTGAAAAAGTAATAGACAAACGCCATGAGGAAAAGTGCAACTCCCGGCACCACCATACTGTATCTCCACGCCTCAGAATCAAGATAGCCAGCACCGACAAGGGCTGAGAAGATTAACGGCATTACGATGAGTGTAACACCTCCTCCCATATTTCCCCACCCCGCGGCTGTCGCATTTGCAGTGCCCACTACGTTGGGTGCGAACATCACCGAAGTGTGGTATTGTGTAATGACAAACGATGCTCCTATTGCGCCAATGGCTAGCCGAAATAGCAGGAAGCTTTCATAACTGTCACTAAGTCCAATAAACATTACCGGCAACGATCCGACGAGGAGCAGCAAGGAATAAGATATGCGTGGACCAATCTTATCACACATCCATCCGAACAGCAACCTGGCGAAAATGGTAATCGATACAGAGGCAATAATGATGTTGCCTATTTGGCTTTTCGTCAATCCGAGATCTTCACGGATGATGGGCATCAACGGAGCGATGCCAAACCATCCGAAGAAACAGATGAAGAAGGTGAACCACGTAACGTGGAAAGCCCGCATGGGGACTGTTTTGAAATCAAGCAGATTGATTTTGGAGGCTTTTAAATCAGAGGGGTGCATAGCTTTTTACGTATTATGTACGTAATAAAACTAAGTAAATCGCGCTAATATTTACGTATATATACGCAAAAATAGTTGCACATTCGCTTTTTTCAGTAGAACAACGTTTGCAGGGAAGACATTTTTTTTGGTGACTAAACGAGATTTTCTTTGACCGCCTTATTGATCATGTCAATCGCATTGTTGACTTCCAGTTTTTTCATCATGTTGAATCGATGGGTTTCAATCGTACGGATGCTTTTGTCTAGTGCATCAGCGATTTGCTTATTCTGTTTTCCATCCACGACCATCCTTAATATTTCCTTTTCGCGCTTCGAGAGGTTATAAACATCTTCTTTAATCTCCGACGACTTCAGTGCAGGCCTGTTATTCAATAAGCGGTTGGCGAGAACGTTTGAAACGGCACCGCTAAAATATTTGTTGCCGCCGTGAATTTGCTTGAGTGCCTTTACAAATTCGTTTTTATCAGTGTCTTTAAGGAGGTATCCGTGCGCGCCGGCATCCAGCGCTTGTAATACGTATTCTTCTGAATCGTGCATTGACAGGATAACCGCCTTTGTGTTGGGCGAGAATGATTTCAGCTTGGCGGCCGCTTCCAATCCCGTCATGCCTGGCATCCTGATATCAAGAATGAGCAGGTCCGGCTTAACCGTGCGGGCAACTTCTAGTGCATCGATTCCATTGCCTGCTTCACCCGTCACCATAAGGTCTTTATCAAACTCCAACATGGCTTTAAGTCCATTGCGCACCAATGCGTGATCATCGGCCAAAACAATATTTATCTTTTTATTTTCCATGTAATTCGTGCTCTATTTAATTGTTGCCAGTGTTGATATCGGTACGGTTAGGGTAACTCTGGTTCCTTTGCCCAACGATGAATTAATGTCCAGGCTGCCATTGATGTATTCCGTCCGTTCATACATATTAAACAGACCACGTCCTGATTCGATGTTTACGCTTCGTTCTTCTACAATCCGGGTATCAAAACCTTTGCCTTCATCTCTTACGATAAACACAATTTCGTTATCCGCCTGAGATACCTTTACCTCCACGAAGGTCGCTGATGAATATTTAATCGCATTGTTAATTGCCTCCTGGATTATCCTGAAAATGTTGTTTTCTACTTTCTGCGGTAAGCGGTCAATTTCATCGTCAGCAATCAAAACAAGTTTAACGTCGATGAGCTTACTCATCTCCTTCACAAACACATTCAATGCCGGAAGCAGTCCATAATCACCGAGTACAGTGGGCTTAAGGTTGAAAGTGACTTTGCGAACCTCCTTAATAACAAGTTTGATGAGCTGATCGATTTCCTGCAGCTTTCTCGCTACGTCATCTTCCCGTTTTAGATCCACTGATTCCACCTGGTATTTTAACGAGGTAAGCATTTGCCCGATGCCATCGTGGATGTCCATCGCGATACGTTTACGCTCCTCTTCCTGTCCCTCCAATATCAATACGGAACGGAATTTTTGTTGATTTATTTTCTTGTCAATCTCCGCCTGGTGCTTGCTGTTAATCTTTTGCTCCGCTCTTTTGCGTTTGGTGATATCTGTCCCCATCACCACCAACTCTTCTATTTCATTTCGGTCATTGTATACCGGTGTGATGATAATGCTGGTCCAGCATTCCTTCTGGCCGGCGCCGGTAAATCGAAGCTCATCTTTCCACGTGTGGCCCTCTGATACAGAGTCGATCACTTCATCCATCCAATCATTGGCATTTGCTAAATCGCGGAACAGGTCGCTGATTCGATATTCCGCATTGATATCATTTTTACCAGAGAGATCGGAAAACGCAGGCGAAATGAACGTGACATTGCCCCCGCGATCACTTTTCGCATAGATACGTGGGTTCTCTATTGGCTGGTTGATCTGCGAGATCTGCTCGTACGACTTTTCGAGAGAAGCATACAGCGAGCTGATCTCGTTCGCCATTTTACGTGAATTTTTTTCAGACGAGGTCAGTTTTTCAATGGTACTATTAATTCTCGTTGCGATGGGTTTGAAAATAAAGATAATTTCCAGGGCGATGACGAGAAGAGAGATCGCTAAGAGTACGAACTCGATGATGGAGAGGCGCGATACTTTTGTTTGTGCTTCTTTGTCATATTGTTGCACAATTTCCTCCATCCCATTTAGGAATAAAAACTCTTCAGACAATATCGACCGCACTTCCGGCTCCAGGATTGTGTATGGGGTTGCCACATCTTTTTCAAGTGATGAAACAATGGCTTGCGCGCTGTTGGAAATGCGTTCATAGTGAATGTTTATCCGTTTGAACAACCCGGTAATGATTTCACTGTTGCTGCCTGACAGGTGCATGCTGTCGTTTCCAACGATTAGTGCATGCTGTGAAGTTTGAAATAATTTAACCGCGTCGCGTAATGCATGCAAATGCTTTGTCCGCTCACCCGGTGCTTCATCCTGAAGCAACAAAATATCCTTGGATATTTTCTGGCTGAGCATCCGTTGCTTTCCCGCGATGTTTACAACATGGGAATCGGTGAGTTGGTCGTTGAGATAGCTCTGAATGAATACCTGCCCGAGAATGGCGACCGCCGCAATCATACTTAACGCGAGGACGTACCAGATACCTAACCGGGAGAATTGGTTGAATTGCAGGTCGGCATCTGATTTGAAATTAAACCTCATACGTAGCAAATTACGTAAAAATACCAAAGGACCGGAAGTGAAAAACCTAGCATTTACAATGGGAGACGGGACGAGAAGTCACCTGGCGAAGCCGATATAGAGGAAGCCATCTTCTATTTTTACTGGAAAGACGGCTATCTTTTCCTCTTCAGCATTCAGGCATTCGCCAGTTTGAAGCGAAAAAGTCTTCTTATGAAATGGGCAGGCGACCTTTGGTTCATTGTTATGTGAGCCAATCAACCCGCGAGACAACGCCATTTGCATCTTATGAGGGCATAAGTTCTGACAGGCATACCATTCACCTCTACGTGAAAAATTAAAGACTGCAATTTGCAGGCCTTTATATTTCACGCATGCTCCCCCGTTCTCTGGAAAATCAGTGGTTCGTGCCGCTTTGAACCAGACGTTTATGTTGTCAGTGCTTGAGACGGAGTGCATTTTCAATTCATTGAGTAATTCCATTTGTCGATGCGGTAAGTCTGTGTAATTATTTCAATTTATTCTGTCTGATAGGGTTCCAGTCCGACGGTGCTTTCTGGCCACGCGTTTCGACGAACGAAAGTGTTGAATCGATCTCCTCCGAATTGATGAAGTGTTTGTATTGCTGTTGAAGCTCAGGGTTATCAACCACCTTTTTCCATTCGCATTCATAATTTTGGATAATTTCCTCCATCTCATTTTCTAACTGTTGGGCTATACCCAGAGAGTCGTTTACAATAACATCTCGCAGGTACTCCAAACCACCTTCCATTTTATTTAACCAGGTAGCCGTACGGGTTAAAGGATCCGCCGTGCGTATGTAAAACATCAGGAAGCGATCTATCAGTTTGGTGCAGGTATCCATGTCGACGTCATTGACCAGCAGTTTTGCATGTTGTGGCCGCGATCCTCCGTTTCCTCCTACATATAAATTCCAGCCCTTCTCTGTGGCAATGATGCCGAAATCTTTGGATTGTGCTTCTGCACATTCGCGAATACATCCAGATACCGCACCCTTTAATTTGTGTGGTGAGCGGATGCCCTTATATCGGTTCTCAATAAAGATTGCATAGGCGACCGAATCCTGCACTCCAAAGCGGCACCATGTCGATCCCACGCAGCTCTTGATCGTTCGCAACGACTTCCCATAAGCGTGACCGCTTTCAAAACCTGCGTCTATCAGCATCTCCCAAATCTCGGGAAGCTGGTCCATGCGTGCGCCAAACATGTCAATACGCTGTCCGCCGGTAATTTTCGTGTATAGATTAAACCGCTTGGCTACACGTCCGATGACTATTAATTTTTCCGGAGTAATTTCTCCACCCGCTATTCGGGGAACGACCGAATATGTTCCTCCTTTCTGGATGTTCGCCAGGAAGCGATCATTTGTATCCTGAATGACCGGTTGGCTAACAATCGGTTCATTCCAAATACTTGCCAGCAATGATGCGACTGCAGGCTTACATACTTCACAGCCGTCGCCTATGCCGTGCAAATCCAGAACGGCATCATACGTTTTCAATTCTTTTATTTTGATCAGATCAAACAACTCCTGTCTGCTGTAGTCAAAATGCTGACACAGCGTTTTCTTTACTTTATGCCCAAGAGATTCAAGGGTAAGTTTCAGGATGTCGTTGACCATCGGGGTGCATCCGCCGCAACCGGTACAGGCTTTCGTCGATTTCTTGATCCCCTCCAAAGTAGTGACCATCTTATCCCTCACCTGACAAGCAATATCCCCTTTCGATACATTCTCGCAGGCACAGATCTGGGCCGAATCCGGCAAGTCTTTTAAGCCCGCGCCTTCTTCACCCTTACGCGGAGAGCCAAAGATTAGCATTTCAGGTTGCGCCGGTAGCGGCATCTTGTTCACCACCATTTGATGGAACAGATTATACTGAGACGCATCGCCTATCAGTATTCCTCCCAACAAATGCTTGCCGTCTTCAGAGATATTGATGCGCTTATACACGCCGTTGCGTCGGTCCTGCATAATGATCGGTACACCTGCGGTAATTTCGCAAAATGGATCACCGAAACTGCCAACATCGATTCCGATAAGCTTTAGCTTCGTCGACATATCGAAACCAGCAAATGTTTTATCGCGTTCACCCGTAATTTGCTGTACGGCTACCTCAGCCATTTCATATCCCGGCGCGACAAGACCGTAAACCATATTGTTGAACACTGCTGATTCTCCTATCGCATAGATAAATTCGTCGCTTGTCCGTGTGTACTCATTAATTACGATGCCTCCGCGTGCATGGACATTTAAACCGCTCGCCTTTGCCAGTTCGTCCCGGGGCCTTATGCCGGCCGAGATCACCAGCATGTCTACTTTAAGGAACGTACCATCGGCGAAAGCCAATCCTTCGAGCTTTCCGTTGCCTTCGATCTTTGTCGTAGCCTTATTTGTATGGATGGTTATGCCTAGCCCAGTTAGCTTGTGCATAAGAATTGATGAACCGGCATCATCGATCTGGCGGGGCATAAGGCGTTGAGCGAATTCAACCACATGCGTTTCCAGATTAAGGTCAATCATCGCTTTTGCTGCTTCCAGTCCCAGCAATCCGCCACCCATCACGGCTGCGCTACTGATTCCAGATGCATACTCTTTAATCTGATTCAGGTCTTCAATCGTCCGGTACACAAATACTCCGTTACGCTCCACGCCATCAAGCTTTGGGACAAAGGCACTTGATCCTGTGGCCAGTATTAAATAGTCGTAGTGATCTTTTTTTCCGGAATGCGTGAGAATGGTTTTTTCTACTCTATTGATTTCCGTTACCAACTCGCCTGTATGGAGTGCAATGTCATTTTCTTCATACCATGATCGCGGCGCCATTAGCAGATCATCAGCTGCCGACCCCGAAAAGAAGGCGCTCAGATGCACGCGGTCATAGGCCGGGCGCGGCTCTTCGCCATAGACGATAATGTTATACTCTTTCGAATGGGCCGTTAGCTTTTCGCAAAACTTGTAGCCAACCATTCCATTACCCACCACGATGATCCGCTTCATTGCAAACGATTTAAGTACTAAAACTTCATTAATTAGGTAATTATACGCAGTAACGGCCGTATTAAACAAATGATTTTACGTATAATTACGTAATAATGCGCAGAAAGATGAAAAACAGTAGTGGGGCTTTATTTATTGTTGGCGCCGGACCCGGCAACCCCGGATTGATTACGGTGAAAGGATTGCGCGCGCTTCAGCAGGCTGACGTGGTTCTATATGATGCACTCGTTGCGCAAGAGCTTTTGGCAGAAGTCAAGGCGGGTTGTAAGCTCGTTTACGTCGGCAAAAGAAAAGGCAAAAAAGAATTTCCGCAGGAAGAGATCAATCAGCTGATCGTCTTTTATTCCAGGCGCTACACGAACGTCGTTAGATTAAAGGGTGGCGATGTAAACGTGTTTGGAAGAGGTCACGAGGAGATGGAGTACGCCATCAACTGCGGCGTAACCGTTGAAGTTATTCCCGGTGTATCAAGTTCACTCGCGGGACCAACTTCGGCTGGGATCCCCCTTACACGGCGTGGAATTAATGAAAGCTTTTGGGTTGTGACGGGCACAACATCGTCAGGGAAGATATCAAAAGACATTCTTCTTGCCGCGCAATCTTCGGCTACCATCATTGTGATGATGGGTCTTTCCCATTTGGAAGAGATCGCATCGATCATTCAGGATTTAAGATCACCACTCGAACCCATG
Organism: Chryseolinea sp.; assembly: GCA_037720155.1. Taxonomy (GTDB): domain Bacteria; phylum Bacteroidota; class Bacteroidia; order Cytophagales; family Cyclobacteriaceae; genus Chryseolinea. The sequence goes on from JBBJMI010000007.1 coordinate 319,884, forward strand.
GCCGTCATTCAAAATGCCACATTACAAGATGAGAAGGTGATAACAGGTCCGGCCGAAGCGATCTATCGGCTTGCAATGGCTGAACAAATAGGTTCACCGGCCATTATTGTCATTGGGAAAGTAGTCGACGAGCGGATTTGTGCCAATTCAAAGGTTAGAGAATTGGTTGCTGTCCATAGAATGTCCGGAAATAGTAACGCCCTTTGAAGCTGTCTTAGAATTTAAACTCACTACCACCTTTAACTGGTTAAACATATGGTTATGACACACCCACCTGCCATCGAATACTTCCGTTTTGAGGAAGATTTCATGGAGGATAATATCCGATGCATTCCCATGATTGTACGCTTTAAGCTAGACGCCGTTGGGATAAAACTGAAATTGAAGGAGTGGAGCAAAATGAGTTATGATGAGCGAGCGCTTCTTGCTGAGCATCCTGCTGATTCGCATGTGGACAGACTGGAATACAAAACGCATCTGGCGAAACTGATCTTCAAACACACAGGTAGTCAGCCAACGCTGCTCACGATCGATGAAGATCCAGCGTGGTCGAACACGAATGATATACCCTATGAGGTTAACGAGAAGCTTCACGAGCTCGAATTGAGTTTGTCGCTTATGCAGTGGCAGGAATTGTCGACGCTTCAGCGATTTGTCTTGCTGAAACTTTCCAGGCCAGGCCACGAAAACAGAAATTTTCCGAAGGCAATGAAAGAGTTTGGACTTATTCCTGCGATAAGTTAAAAGATGATGCCAGATCATCGGGACTATTAAAGTTTTGAAAGGAAGATTGCCACTCCTTTCTTAACAGAATGGAATAGCTGGACAATCTTCCTATAATATGGTGGAGGCTGTATTTATTAAGCTTCTGCTGTGTGTAATCAATTTTTGTTTTAGCCAGACCCGCTGCGCTATAGATCGCACACAAGGGCTCAATTTGGTTATCGTTTGAAAACAGCGTAACCTCTGCCTGGTGATTTTCATGCTCCCTGCATAAATGTTCCATCACATATCGATCCATCATCGGTAGATCGCAGGCCAACACAAACAGATCGTTATCCGGAAAACGATCATGTACGCTTAACAGGCCTTTCAACGGCCCGCCTATACTCGATCCGTCATCGTCCATGATCAATTGATCTTTGGAAAACAATGCCGCATATTCCTCGTACTGACTTTCGCGAATGGATAGCACGACGTTCAACGACAGGCTTTCAAACTTATGCAATGCCAGCTGTGCCCACGTGGCGTCACCTGATCGTAAGAGACCTTTATCGCTCCCCATTCGCGAACTTTGTCCCCCGCATAGAATGACGCCGAGTAAGGGCATATTATATAGTTTGTTTTGAAATTGGAAGTTATCTTGTAAGAATGCGTCGGTTAAAGGTACGAACACCCGGAGTTGTATGCAGAGGAAAGGGCGAACATTATTTAGAGTGCAGGCTTGGCGGAGAAGCGCTGTAACACTACGCACGCTAAATTTTGGTGAATATAAAATCAACCTCCACCAATGGCGCACTGCGCACTTGGCCTGCAAGGCCTTCACATCTGAGCCCAGGTTAAGGCCCGAAGGGATGCAGGCCTGGGTAAGGAAAACGCACAATGTCGGACGCCTGTAAGGATGTCACCTCTGGGCACGATCGTCTATCGATGAATCAAATTCCAGGTTCTACCAGAAGAAGCCAGAAAATATTGCATTGCTCTCATAGGTATATGGTGAATAAGTTCGAATGCATTCTTTCCACATCTTAAGTTCTTCGCTGGTCAAGGATTGAAGAAGGATGAAATGAATGTTTGGATCGTGGGCACCCATTGAAGCATTTTGATAAATGCACCAAAACTTGAGCGTGCGCTAGGTGACATCCTTACAGGCGTCCGAACGCCGCGCCCACCTTAACCCAGGCCTGCATCCCTTCGGGCCTTAGCCTGGGCTCAGATTTATTGGCCCTGCAGGCCAGGTGCGCAATGCATCATGGGTGATGTGTAGCCACATAACTACAGGTAATTGAAATATGAAGCTTAGGAGAGACCCATTTCAAGCCATCGAATGCGAACAAGGTGGTTGTTAACGAGCATTTCATCATCACGGCCGCACAGATATAATCACATTCCCTTTTTTCAAACTTTGCTCCACATAACGGTGTGCTTCAATGGTCTGCTCAAGCGGATAAATGCGATCTATCACAGGTTTAATTTTTTTGGCTGCGATCAGGTCAGCAAGATAATTCAGGTCCTCTTCTTTTTCCACCGCCAAAGCAAACCTGACCTTTTTTCGTGTCATGCGTTCAATCCCAAGGCCGCGCAACATGCGACGGGGATTGGTATTTGCCATAAGGTAGTATCCAGTTTCGGTAAGCGCATTCACACACTTAGAAAAAGAACTTTTATAAACGATGTCGAAAATGACGTGGTACTTTTTTCCATTCAATGAAAAATCTTCTTTTGTATAATCAATCACCTCATCCGCCCCAATCGACTTCAACATGATTAGTTTATCAGTGTGGTCGATGGCGGTGACGTGAGCGCCCCAATGTTTAGCAAGCTGCACGCCCCACGTCCCGATACTGCCCCCTGCACCAATAATTAAAACTTGTTGATGTGGCTTGATGTCCGCCATCCTCAAAAAATGCAGCGCGTTGATTCCTCCTACCGGGATTGTAACAACATCTTCAAAGCTGACATCGTCAGGCTTCCTGCCCGTCGCGAGGCGCAAGGACCGACACACAAATTCCGCGTTTCCGCCAAAACGCATCCCAGTTGACCCAAATATTGCATCGCCGGGTTTAAAGCCTTTCACCTTCGCTCCGACCGCCTCAATAACTCCTGCGACCTCCATGCCTGGGATCAATCGCTTCGGTTTTGAGTAGCCCATGATCAGCCTTAAAGGAAACCGCGTCCAAGCCGGAAGGGTGAGATTGCGAATTTCACAGTCGCCAAACGTTACTGTTGAGGCGTGAACCCTGACGAGAATTTCGCTCGGGGATGGAGTTGGCTTTTCAACATCCGTTAGTCTAAGTACATCGAAAGAGCCATAAGCGGTGCAGAGGATTGCTTTCATTTTATTCATATTGATTGCCTTCAAGCTGATTTTAAATTATGCCTTTCCAATGTAAGAAAGACTGTTTTGGAATAAATATTAAATCACAATTTTTTAGATTAATCTAAAAATGTATTTTTACGAAGCTAAATTGAAAATTATGCGCCTCATGCTGACTTGTTGGTTCCTGTTTTGCATCGCTGGCCTGTGCCACGCGCAGGAGCGTATACACGGCATTGTGACCGATGTTTCCGGAACCGCTTTGCCTGGTGCCAGCATAAGGATGTTGTCGGATGCAAAAGTTGGCGCGATTTCGGATGTAAACGGCACATTTGAATTAACGGTTGCGAAAGCTGCGTTCGCCAAACTTTCAGTATCCTTTACCGGTTATAAAACCCAGACGATTACCGTCAAAAGCCCAAATGCCACTTTAAAGATTACTTTGGAAGAACAAGACAACCAGTTGCAGGAAGTTATGGTTGTCTCAGGTTCATTGAAAGAGGTGACCAAGTCTGAAAGTCCCATCAACATTGAAGTATACTCTCCTACCTTTTTCCTAAAGAACCCTGCACCAAGCCTGTTCGAGTCCATGAGCAACATTAACGGTGTCCGACCGCAGCTCAATTGCAATGTGTGCAACACAGGCGACATTCATATTAACGGCCTCGAAGGCCCGTACACCATGATTATGATTGACGGGATGCCAATCGTGAGTGGCCTTTCGACGGTATATGGATTAACCGGCATCCCAGCTTCGCTCATTGAACGCGTGGAAATCGTTAAGGGCCCAGCCTCCACGTTGTATGGCTCAGAAGCAGTCGCGGGCCTGGTGAACGTGATCACCAAACAGCCAGGCTATGCGCCTATCGTTGCCGTTGATGTAATGGCCACGTCGTGGGGTGAAGTCAACAACGACGTCGGCGTTAAATTTAATATGGGTGAAAAGGTACAATCACTTCTCGGGGTTAATTATTTCTTTTATGATCACCCGGCCGACAAAAACAATGATGGCTTTACTGATGTAACACTGCAAAGGCGGATTTCCGTTTTCGACAAGCTAAATTTTGTACGCGACAAGAATAGAGTTTTCACAATAGCCGGAAGGTACAACTATGAAGACCGATGGGGTGGTGATGTTGATTGGACACCTGCGTTTCGAGGTGGTGATAGTATTTACGGTGAAAGCATTTACACCAAGCGGTGGGAGTTAATTGGTAAGTATCAATTGCCAGTGCAGGAAGATCTGATTTTAAGTGTATCTGCCAATGGTCACCATCAGAATTCGTATTATGGTACGACGGCCTACTTCGCTGATCAAAAAATTGCCTTCGGACAATTGACCTGGAACAAGTCGATAGGAAAGCATGAAGCGCTATTTGGTGCAGCACTGCGCTATACGTATTACGACGACAATACTGCCGCGACACAGCTTGCAGACGGTGTGACCAACCAATCCTCTGAAACCTGGCTTCCTGGATTTTTTATTCAGGACGAGCTATCCATCAACCAACAAAACAAATTGCTCGTGGGCGTTCGTTATGATTATAATTCCCTGCACGGAAACATTTTCTCACCCCGGCTGAACTATAAGTGGTCCTCGTTCTCAAAGAATGATATTTTAAGGGTCAGCATCGGCAATGGCTATCGTGTTGCCAATGTGTTCACGGAAGACCATGCGGCGCTCACGGGTGCCCGTACCGTTGTATTTCTCGAAGATCTCGAACCCGAGACTTCCTGGAATGTCAACATCAACTATGTGAAAAAAATTGTTGTTGGGCGGGGCTTTATAGGCATTGACGCATCGGCATTTTATACGCGCTTCAACAATAAGATCTTTCCCGACTATGTCACGAATCCAAATGAAATCATCTATAGCAATTTGAACGGGCACGGCGTGTCGCAAGGTATGACACTCAACACCGACCTCAATTTTTCAAATGGCCTAAAAATACTGGCGGGCGTGTCGCTATTGGATGTAAATAATTTTGAAACCGATGGTCAGGGTAGCACGAGGAAATCCCGTCAACTGCTTTCAGAACGATTTACCGGGGTGTGGTCGGTGTCATACCCCATTTCAAAGTACTTGTCATTTGATTATACCGGCAACGTGTATGGACCCATGCTATTGCCCTTGCTGAGCGATACTGATCCGCGCAGCCCAAAATCTCCGGTGTGGAGCCTGCAGAATATTCAGCTATCGTGGGAAATTAACAGTCATTTTACGCTTTATGGAGGGATAAAAAATATTCTGAATTACACTCCTCCTGCGAATAGCATTGCCCGGTCCTTCGATCCGTTTGATAAAGAGGTAATTTTCGATGAAAATAAAAACGCAGTGTCCTCTGAAGGCAACCCTTACGCCCTCACCTTCGACCCGACTTATGTGTTCGCGCCAAATCAAGGTATTCGCGGTTTTGTTGGAATGCGCTTTGTTTTAGAGTAAATCAACAGCTAATAATTTTGTTTTATTACTAATTATATTAGTTTTGCAATAGGCAGCGAACTATTAATATTAGAGGGGTGGATTGGGAGCGCGTAAGAGAAAAACTCGAAATATTGGCGGATGCCGCTAAGTATGATGTGTCATGCTCATCAAGCGGGAGCAAACGTGCAAACTCTGCAAAGGGGCTAGGAAACACCACGGGTACTGGAATTTGTCACACCTACACGGAAGATGGCCGCTGCGTTTCCCTTCTAAAAATTCTACTGACGAATTTTTGTTTATACGACTGCCTTTACTGCGTGTCGCGTCGAAGCAACGATATCAAGCGCGCCGCCTTCACGGTATCAGAAGCAGTTGATCTAACAATGCATTTCTACCGACGCAATTACATCGAAGGCCTTTTTCTCAGCTCGGGTATTTTTAAAAATGCTGATTATACCATGGAGCGTTTGGTGCGCGTAGCCAGAACGTTAAGAATTGACCACAAATTCAATGGTTACATTCACCTCAAGACTATTCCGGGTTGCGACGATGACCTGATGCGGCAGGCGGCACTATATGCTGATCGAGTGAGTATAAACCTCGAAATGCCTACCGAAGCCAGTTTAAAGCAATTGGCGCCGGAGAAAAATCATGCTGATATTATCCGGCCCATGAAATTCCTGAGTGAAGGAATTACTGTTGCCGCCAATGAAAAGCAGCTTGTGCGGAGTGCGCCAAAGTTCGCGCCGGCCGGACAAAGCACACAAATTGTTATTGGAGCCTCCCCTGAAAGCGACTGGGATGTGATGCGTGTAGCCGATACGCTATATAGAAAGTATTCGTTGAAGCGTGTGTACTATTCAGGCTATGTGCCGATCAGCAACGATTCGCGCCTCCCGCAAATGGGTACCCCGGTTCCGTTGATCAGAGAAAATCGTTTGTATCAAGCTGACTGGCTCATGCGCTTTTACAAATTTTCGGTTCAGGAGCTCATAGACCCAACCCGGCCGCATCTCGACCTCGACATTGATCCGAAGTTGAGCTGGGCACTTCGAAACCTCCATCTCTTTCCATTAGATATCAATACCGCGAGCTATCAGATGATCTTACGGGTGCCGGGCATCGGTGTGGGTTCAGCGATCAAAATTGTAAAGGCACGCAAGTTTAAAAAGCTTGGTTGGGAAGAGCTTAAACGATTCGGGATGGCGTTGAGCCGTGCATCGCATTTTATTGTATACAGTAGAATGGAGACGATGCCACGCGACATCGACGCCTCCGTACTGCGCGAGCGCATCCTGGGTCAAAGCAAGTACGGCAAAACGATTACGACACAGCAATCTTTGTTTACATGACGCAACTGGTTTACGATGGAACGTTCCACGGATTTCTCACCAGCGTTTTCGAGTCATATGAAAGAAAGTTGAGCGACTTCAGAATCGTTCGACAATCACACTTTCAACCTGTTTTGTTAGGAGATGCATTGACAATTGTCAGCGACAAAGCGAAATCCGACCGCGTATGGATGGGGTTGAAAAAGAAGCTTTCAGGTCATGCCCATAACAATATTTATAAGGCATTTCTGTCGGAATCAAACGACATCGAATGTTTACTCACTGACTTTATCAAATACGTTTTCAGCAGCAACACCAATATTGAATCCGACCTCGGCGATGCGCGAGTGGTTTCCCTTAAGAAGGTGGCACATCAGGTTCATCGTGAGAAACATCGTATGGAAGCATTTGTTCGATTTCAACGGACGAAGGAAGATTTATACTATGCTTCGATAACGCCTGACTTTAATGTTGTTCCGCTGATAGTGCCACACTTTAAGGATCGGTATGCAGATCAGCATTGGCTTATTTACGATCGCAAGCGACACTACGGTATACAGTATGATTGTTTGACGCAGCAAGTGGTCGAGGTCCTCATCAACTTTGACCAGCAGGCTGATCGCGCCTTCCTACCAGAAAGTCTTTGCCACGAAGAGGAGCTCGAGTATCAAAGCCTGTGGAAAAAATATTTTTATAGCGTTAACATTAATCCTCGCAAAAATACTCAACTGCACGTGAGGCATGTGCCCGTTCGATATTGGCGATATCCCACAGAAAAGCAAGCCTGACAGAGTCGTCAACTATACTATCAATACGCACACGAAATATAAAAAGATGGATTTTACGAGGCCGATCCCGTTAGCGCTTATCGCGCCCGTTGCAAGGAATCCAATGTAAGCAAATGAAGTAATCACTCCAGAGTAACGTCCTTGCGAACACGCTGCCCCGACAGACGAAACGCCGCCCTGATCGGTAGTTGGGTACATCACTGTAGATCTTCATGGAAGGAGAAAGGAAAGTAACCCTGGTAACGGCGCATTTTTTCGGGAACCTTTAAAACCATCGGGGGGGGTATACGCGCCGTTCGATTTATGCGTTTGGGGCCGCAATGAGACTCGTACCAGGAAGTTACGAGCTCATAGGCATTTTTGGATGAACCCTTAAATGAATCTCAAATGCAGGAAAAAGAGAGTGTGATATTTTTCCACACCGCCAACGCTATTTAACGTGCGTATAAAAGCCTATTTTGCTTTTCGTTAGCGCTATGAAAGCTGTTGCCACACCAGATCCTTTAGAAGAATTCAAGGCCTTTGAGACCACGCCAGGTGTTAATGTCATTGTGCTACCCGATGCTCCAACATTTACATTGGTCGCGGCAAGCAATGATTTCCTTTCCCTTACCGGTTTACGCAAGGAGGATATATTACACCGCGGACTTTTTGTGTGCTTGCCGCAAAATCCAAATGACGGAATTTCTACCCGCGAGCAAAATATCAAGGGTTCTTTTGAATCTGTCATTAAAAACAAATTGTCGCATGAATTGCCATCACAACGGTACGATATACGTGATTCGCATGGCAACTTCTTGTTAAGGTATTGGAAATACAAGAGTTTCCCTCTGCTTGACATCAATGGTGACGTTGCCTATATCGTACATAACGCTACAAATATAACTGACGACGCAATTGCCGAAAAGAATTTTGAAGGACCAAAGAATCTTGAAAAAGATTATCGATTTTTAACCAAGGCTCCAGTCATTATCGGATACGTACGCGGGGAAGAATACATCATAGACTTTGCAAACGAAGGTCTTCTGGAAGCGTGGGGTAGAGATAAATCTGTTATTGGCAAACCCCTTTTTACGGCTATTCCGGAGTTAGAGGATCAGGGTACCCGTGGATTGTTAGACCATGTACGAACAACGGGTAAACCGTTTTACGCCTACGGGTTTCCGTTATTGCTAAATCGATCTGGGCGACTTGAGACAATCTACTTTGACTTTGTTTACCAACCTTTTTTTCAGGACGAGGCTGAACAAATAGTTAGCGGAGTCTTTAGCGTTGGTCACGATGTGACCGCACAAGTACTTGCAAAAAAAGAAATTGAGTCTACCGAAAAAAAATGGAAAGAGCTTGCTGACCTGATGCCAGCAATTGTTTGGCGGGGCGACGCGGAAGGGAAAATAAATTTTCTTAACAAGCGATGGTATGAATTCACTGGGCTGTCAGAAGACGCGTCAATAAATTTTGGATGGACGCAGGTGGTGCATCCTGATGACATTGAAGCTTCCCTCGCTATCTGGAACGAATCGCTTTCCAAAGGACAATTTTATCAGTCCGAACTTCGATATAAACATCACGACAATTCCTTCCGGTGGATGATTGCCCGGGCCATCCCCATAAGACAAGATGGCGTGATCACTTCCTGGTACGGAACCAGCAGCGATATTCAGGAACACAAGCAGCTTGAACTTCTCCTGGAAGAAAGTGTACGCAAGCGGACTTTGCAACTTGAAAAATCTTTGTCAGATCTAAAATATGCGCATGCTAACCTGGAGGAATTTTCTTACGCCGCTTCACACGATTTGAGTGAACCCGTAAGAAAGTTTCAATTTTATAGTAATCGTTTAAAAGAGGAACTGAAACACATATTGGATGAAAAACAAATAAAGTTTTTTACCCGATTAGAACAGTCTGCAAACAGAATGCAAAATCTAATTCAGAATCTTCTCGAATATTCACATGCGTCAAAGGGATCACAAATTTTCGAAGAGATTCACCTTGAAACGTTGCTCTCCTCTGTACTCGAAGATCTTGAACTGATCATTCGGCAAAAGAAGGCAGTTATTTCGTTTGAGAATTTGCCAACGCTGACCGGAAGTATAAGGCAACTTCAACAACTTTTTCAGAACCTCGTGAGCAACGCATTGAAATATTGTAAGGCGGATGTCGCTCCGGAAATAAACGTTGTGTCATCGATTACGACAGGTAAAACCTGTGGAAAGGACCTGGCGGACGATCTCACGAATCGATCATTTTATCTTATCAAGGTAAGCGACAACGGCATTGGTTTTAATCAGGAAGATGCTGAAAAGATTTTCAAAGTATTTACAAGGTTGCATTCAAGCGATACGTATAGCGGGTCCGGAATTGGTCTTTCAATTGTTTGGAAGGTTGTGGAAAGTCACAATGGATTTATTTGGGCCGATAGTGAACCTGCCGTTGGTTCGACCTTCAGTATACTACTGCCGGTAAGTCAGCAGTCAGAAAATGATCCGCTTCAGTAAATTTTTTTGCAGTCAGCGCGTCATTTTTTATTTTTACATTTCACCACTTATTTAAACCAAACATACATTAATATGAAAAATCTAAAGTCTATCTTATTCGTGCTCGTCATTTGTACGGGACCCGCCTTTGCACAGTCTGAAGCGGAGATGAAAGCCTGGCAGGCCTACATGACTCCTTCAGACAATCATAAAACTTTAGCCAAAGATGTGGGAAGTTGGAAAACCGAAATGTCCTCTTACATGGACCCAAAAGCTGCTGCGATAAAATCAGTTGGCACCGCGGAGACGTCCATGATTCTTGGAGGCAGGTATCAGCAGACAGTTTATAAGGGTGATATGATGGGAATGGCGTTTGAAGGGATAAGCATTTTAGGTTATGACAACACCAAAAAAGTATTTGTGAACTCGTGGATAGATAATATGGGAACGGGTATGATGGTTCTAGAAGGAGAATGGGATCAACCTGGAAAGAAAGTTATTTATTTAGGCAAGTGCGTTGATCCGATGACAGGCAAAGACATGAAGGTCCGGCAGGTTGTTACGATCGAAAACGAAAAAAGCCAATACATGGAAATGTTTATGACCCAGGAGGGCGGGAAAGAAGAAAAAACGTTGGAGTTACGGATGACAAAAATGTAAACGTTGGTATTAACTTTACAAAGACGTGGTTTATTAAAATAGTTTGAATTCAAGTGTAAGACGCCAATTGCTGGATTGACGCAATGGAGAATTGCGGGCCCTCCGGGCAAACGTTGAACTTGATACACCAAGACTTGAGCGTGCGCTGTTGGGTCAGCCCCTCCTTCGCGAAGCGCTACGGCGCACACGGCGCTTGGGGCCTATCCCCGACACGTGCTCCGTTTACCCAGGGGCTGCGCTGCGCTTTTCCCTGGGCTAACAGAATGTCAGCCCGTTGCGCCTGCATGTCACTTTCCGTCAAAGGTCTCTGATGCCAGTGCCTTGAAGTGTTCAGGCAAAGTTAACTCCACGACTTTGCGCGGGTTAAGTTGTTTTGCCAATATGTAAACGTATTTCAGCACAAGATGTGCACGCGATCAGGACGACTAAAAAGATTCGCTGGTGCATACCTTTTCATCACCATTAACTCCTTTTTTCAAAAAAACTACCCAAACAGGTTAGGGATCAAGGCAACTTGCCCCACATAATTATAACCAACGATTGCATTGGTGTAAAAAAGCGGTTTTTGAGTAAACAGCAATTGAGCAATATGCAATGTGTTTGGCGCCTTACACCAAAATTGACCGCTGCCGGTCCGTTAGCAATTATTTATAAAACAATCCTTAACCGGATTTCGGGACCTTTTTTAAAACCATTATCAAAACTTAATCTATCTATTATGAAACGACCTATTTACAAACAACTAATCAGGCTCATGAGCCTGGCGATGCTCGTTTTCATTCAGCTGTCATTTACTGCGAGAACAAATGAACCGCAAGCAACCTGGTATGGTAACGACCATTTTAAAATCAGGCAAGAGCAAGACGTCGTGACAGTAAATATGAGCAAGATGCCATGGGAATCTTTTGCGACAGACGTCCGTCAACTAGAACTGGCAGAAGGATTTTTATCTTTCGACGTTAAATCCGACAGGCCGTTCACGCTCCGTGTTGATGGCTTGACAGTCAACGATGAACAGATTGAATTGCTCACGCAGGAAATCGGCGCAGGAGATTTTCAACAGGTAATCCAACATTTGCAATCTAATTCGTCGAAAATCAATCACCTTATTTTTTACGTCAACCCGGGCCACGAGTTCTTCGGTGAAGTAAAAATCAAAGGCCTGGGAATTTCCACTTACACCGACGACAGTAAGGTCACTGTTTTTCCGAATCCTTCATCGGGCGACGTCATCGTACAATTGCCGAACAGAGAATTTACGCAACTGGTGCTTTTTGATGAAAGTGGCAACGAGGTTTTACGAGAAAGCCCTGCCGGAGCACGCCGCGTAAAGCTAAATCTTGAAGGAAAAAAACAAGGACTCTATGTCTTACGCGCAATTAGCAAAGGAGACGTTCAGACGACGAAAGTTATAATCAAATAAACTAACGCAACATGAAAAACAAATTTACATATGTCGTGTTGTGTCTACTGTTCTTAGGCACCCACCTGATGGCACAGAAGGTTACGCTGAACTCTTCCATGCTGTCATACTATCAAGGGCAGGGTAATTCATCTATTAGCCTGTCGCCACTGGTAGACGAACAATCATTGATCGTCAGTCCGCTGTTGGATAATTCCGCCAATCCCCATCCCCAAAATGTGTGGATCCCGAGCTGGGGCACAACACCGAAGGTCAGGGTTGATTTTGGATCAACACTAACCCTCTCTCAGGTTGCTCTGTACGACTCCTGGAATGCAACCGGGCTTACCGTGAAATATTTTAGCAATGGAAATTGGGTTCAGCTTTTTACCTGGGACCTTAGCTACGGGGAAAGATGGAAGGCCGTGAGCACAAATGTATCGACAAGTCAATTACTATTCGAGTTCGCGGGATTAAATGGACAAATCGGTGAGTTGGCGGTATTTGGTTCGGCTTCGACAGATAATCAGGCACCCTCTATTCCAACCGGATTGGCGTCGTCTAACGTGACGGCTACTGGCGTTACCTTAAATTGGAGTGCTTCGAGCGATAACGTCGCTGTCACGGGATATGAAATTTACCGTAATGGAACGTTACTTTCCACTGTCGCGAGTACCACCGCTCCGGTCACCGGTCTGGCAGCTTCGACAACCTATTTATTCAAGGTCAGGGCGAAAGATGCTGCAAACAACTTTTCGGCCTTCAGTAATGAGATCAGTGTGACTACTTCGCAAACAGGCGGACCCTGCTCGCCAGGGAAACTGACGTTGACGTCTTCGATGATTACCGGAACCGGAAACGTAAGTGCGCTTGTTGATGAGCAGTCTATCGCAGGCAACCCATCGCAAGGTAGTGGTGGAGCGCCATCGACCGCATGGCATGCCGGTTGGAATTCAGCACTATATCCTGCAAGTGCAGTCTTAAATTTCGGAAGTTCCACAACGATCAACGGCATATATCTCAGGGACATAAATGATAGTGGCCCATTCACAATAGAGGTGGGAACGCCAGGCAACTGGTCAACGATTATATCCGATAATCTAACGGGTTACATGAGTTGGAACCAACATAACGTCAATGTTACAACGCAATACCTTCGCTTTACCATGGGCAACTGGAGCGCGAACGTGGCAGAGGTAGTGATTTATGGATGTTCTGGCACGGTTACGCCAGATACCACGCCGCCGGCGGCCGTTACAACATTGGCCGCGGGTACAGCATCAAATAATTCCGTGCAAATATCATGGTCCTCCACCGGCGACGATGGTAATACCGGTACGGCTACTGCTTTCGATGTTCGATATAGTACTTCAGCAATCACGGCAGCGAATTTTGCAAGTGCTAGTCAGGCGTCAGGTGAACCGACCCCTTTGGCGTCAGGAGCTTCCCAATCATTTTTAATATCGGGGTTAGCTGCGTCCACTACCTATTATTTTGCGATGAAGGTCCTGGATGAAGTAAACAACACCTCAAGTATATCAAACGTAGTATCTAAGGCGACCACGGCTGTTCCGGCGTCCGGAATCACCGTAGACAAATTTATGGGCACGAACGCTTTCGTTGATGATCCTATCAACCGAATGCAGGCAGTAGGATTTATCCGGGAGTACCACAACTGGAATTGGGATGAAGGGGATATCTGGTCAGGTGGCGGCAATCAGGCATATCCTGGCTATCCAAACAATCAAATGAAATGGGCACCAAGTGAAGCTGGTGGCGGAGGTTGGAACTTCGATACGTTCTATAACAACGTACTGGCTGGTGGACTTACTATCTCGCCTGTTATTCAAGGATCTGTCGCCTGGTTGCACGGTGGAACTAACTTCCCCGGTGATGACAAACCGATAGATGAACCCGGCGCAAGCACAACCAATCCAAACTCTTATGAAAAGAAAGCACATCATATGTTCCAATTTGCGGCACGGTATGGGTCAACAGTCGTTGCCGATAACAAATTGACGCTCGCGCCAGGGCAGCCCCGAAATTCAGGATTGGGATTGGTGAAATATGTCGAAGACTGGAATGAGCAAGACAAGAACTGGATGGGACCTAATGCGCAATTTTCCGCACAGGAATACGCGGCAATGGCAAGTGCCAATTACGATGGACATGCAAACACCATGCACCAGGGGACAGGAACATTCGGGGTAAAGAACGCAGATCCGACAATCAAGATGGTGATGGGAGGAATTTTTCAAACTGACCTTCAATACATCATGGATATGAAGGCCTGGTTTAATGCAAACCGCGTGGACCATAAATTTGCCGCTGACGTTATTAACGTTCATGATTATGCGTGGCTAAACGCTTGTGGCCCCTGTGGTGGCCCTGCGAAAAGTCCTGAACAGCATGGCTACCGCGAAAAGTTAACACCGTTCGTCCAATACAGAAATCAAAATCTGCCTGGTGTTGAGGTCTGGATCTCCGAGTTCGGTTGGGATACCAATCAAGGATCGTCGCTTGCCGCTCCTGCAATAGGTCCCTTTGATGTGCAGGAAGTGCAGGGTCAATGGATGGTGAGGGCATACCTTGCTTTCGCCGCTGCAGGTGTTGACCGGGCAATGCAATACATGCTGAGAGACGTTAATCCGAATGATGCGACACATTTTTCAACATCTGGCTTGGTTGCCCAGAAAGACGATTGGACACCTAAAAAATCATGGTATTACGTTTACACGATGAAGAATACGCTGACTAACATGAAATTTATTGGCGAGCAGACAAGTTCCGATCCGAATATTCTAATTTATAAATTTAAAGATGTCAACAGCAGCGCTGGTGCATACGTTGTATGGGCAAAAACGCGGCAAAATTATACGGTAAATAACTTCTCGGTATCATTACCTGGAGCATCTTCCGCCACCAAGATCGACATGGTATCAGGCGATACTGATGGCACAAGTTCAGCGCTGCCAATTTCGGCCGGCAGCGTATCACTCAATGTCACCGAGCGCCCGGTATATATTAAAGTGAATACAATTCAATGATGTAGGTAGAGAGAGTCATCCAAAATGATAGGAGGCAGCGATCCAGTTTGCTTCCTATCATTTTATGTGTGTAGGCTGGACGTTGGAGAATTAATTGACAGGAAGTATAATGTGAAAGGCCGCACCGCTACCTGGGGATGAAACGGCCGTGATCGCTCCGCCATGATTTGTGACAATCTTTTTACAGATGGCTAGGCCAATCCCGTTTCCTTCGTAGCTACCTTTTACGTGGAGTCTTTGGAAAATGGTAAATATTTGATTTGAATATTCCTGACTGAATCCAATCCCATTGTCCTGAATCACAATTTCCAAATAGGACTTCTTAAAAGAAAGGTATTCGAAATCAATTATTTTTTCGGATGGAAGGATAGTGCCCGTTATACTGATTTTAGGCCGAGCACCTTCGGTAACGTATTTCAGGGAGTTGCCGATAAGATTAAAAAATAACTGTTTAATTTGATGTGGTCTTCCTTTTATCGAAGGCAACGGCGCAACGTCAATTTCCGCATTGCCCTGGCTAATGACGAGTTCGAGATCCTCAATAGCCTGATTGATAACATCGTTTAATTGGACATCAGTAACCCCGGTATCGTTTCGTAGGCTATTGAAGTTCAACAAATCCTTAAGCAATCTGGTCATACGTTCTGACGTCTCTATGACCTTATCAAGAAATCTCTTTGAGTTTTCAGTCAGTGTTCCAGCACTGTCATCCTTTATCATGTTAGAGAACGTTTTGATCTTCCGCAATGGCTCCCGAAGATCATGGCTTGCAACATGAACAAACTGCTCAAGCTCAGCATTGGTCTCTTCCAGCAATCTTGTGCGTTCTTTTACTTTTTGTTCCAGCCTTTCTGTGTTCACTACCTGATCGTGAACATCCGTAAATGTACCCGCCCAAAATTGGGTTAGTGCCTTTAAACCTTCGACTAAAACGACGCGACATAAGTGCCATCGAAATTCACCATTGGACTGACGTAAACGCACAGCATGTTGAAAAATCCTATTGTGTTGAATTGCTTCTTTAAATTTGCTAACAAAAGATGTAAGGTCCTGTGCGTGAACCATCCCGTGCCAACCGTTGCCCAATGCGTCCTCCTGAATTTGATTAGTATAAGAGTACCATGCTTGCGAGAAAAAGTCTATTCTTCCTTCAGCGTCAGCAGTCCACGAAATTTGTGGTAACGATTCAAGAATAAAATGGATTCGCTTATCTTTCTCTTTCCGCTCAGTAATATCACTAATCAACAATAACAATACCCCGGTCTCATTGAATCCGGAATTGGTAATTTCATAGAAGTGTCCTTGCAAATCTTCAATTTCAATTACACTTTCCGATTTCTGTACAGCATCAGCCAATATCCTTTCAGTCATCTTTTCGTTGAAAAGGTCCCGCAGCGAAATGATGTTATGGTGAATCTGGCTGAACATCGCCTTTGATCGCCGATTGGCGCCAATGATATTAGCATCCTTATCAAGCATCAAAATCCCGATAGGCGCAATTTCCAACGCATCACCTAAATTTTCAAACCGTACAGGCGAAGACGACAACATCGCAATTTTCGTTTCATCTGTGTTTAGCTTGTCGAAACTTCTTTTTTGCTGTGTTCTCGTCACTGCATTGTGAAAGGTGTTTGTAAAATTGATTCCTCGATCAAAAAGTATAACGCTCGAATTCTTACCGACAGATGGTGAGAACTGCAATGATTGTTTAACGCTTTGGAAGTCATTCATATTTCTTAAAACAAAAATCGAGATATATCTGTCCTGATGGACTATCTCCTGCACATATTTGACTGGTTGAACAATATCAGGTCCAATCAGAACAAGGTCACTTTTCTCTAACTGAACCAGACTTGGATCAGTTACGTGACGCATTGACGAAGAAAGATCAATATCCAATGTATTCTTCAGATCCTCAAAAAAAGCCGCATTGGTTCCGAAGTAACTAATCATGCTGCCAAATGCATTATTCGGATAAAAGCGGTTGATCAAGTATAGCGCGCCCCAACCAGGTGTATAAAAGGTCTGTTGTCGGTGACATTACATGTGACGCACGCGCGTCTCTGAGTAACATTGCAAGAAGCGAATTGTTTTGATAACCAATACCACCGGCCAAGGTCATTACATCATTGACAGTATCTACACAACAACCAGCTACTTCAGCCTTCGCCGAGATAATTGCGGGCACTGCATTACTTGCACCGGAATCGCCAAGATGTGCTGCGTGATGAATAAGGGCACGGGTTCTTTCCACACGCGCCCATAATACACCTAGCCTGTGCTGCAGAATGGTGACCTGCGCAAGTTGCGTTCCGTTATGAGAATATATTCTGTTTAATAAAATATTACGAGCTTCTCCGAGCGCCCGCTCCGCTATTCCGAGGTATGTTCCAGACATCGCTATCAGAAAATATGGAGCAACGACATTGAACACGTACCAAAGTTGATCACCACGCTCACCAAGAATGTGTTTGGTGTTAACGCTAACATTAGCAAGCTTAAGCGCACGAGACGAGTTTCCGCGCATGCCAAGGCCATCCCACTCCTTTCCCCACTGCATACCCTGCGTGTTCTCGTTGAGAATAACACAAGAAAACTGCTCGGCGCTTGCGTCTTCACTTGCGGCCATCGTTGATATTACGTATGAATCAGCGTGCGCTCCGTTGGTAACAAATGTTTTCCCACCATTGATGAGGAACGAATCATTCTCGACCGGAATCAACGAAGTCTGTGGAAAATAAAAGTGTGCCCCTGTGCCAGGTTCGCTTAACGCGAGCGTTGTAATATGCTTTCCTTGCGCGATCGGTTCCAGATACGCCTCTTTTTGCCATTGTGTCGCCTTTGCGGCGATCACCGCAGTGCCCACGCAGTGCATTCCGAAACACAAACCAGCGGACGAATAAGATTTACCAAGCACCTCGCATATCCTCGCGAGCGCATACAGGCCCTGGCCGTGCCCTCCCACTTCCTTTGGAACAACGAGGCCCGTAAGTTTACTATGCTGAAGTGCTTGCATACTTTTTGCAACCCATTCACCCTTCAGATCAGCATTTTGATACTCCTTCGAAATTACAGCATCAGCAATATCAACGGCCTGATTAATCAGAACATTTAGTTCAGAATAATTTTGTTGATTGGGTTGCATTATTGGCAATAAGACAGAATTTTCCTCACTGTTTTGACTAACTCCTGCATTGAATCAGGCTTTACGAGATAGTCAACAGCACCATTGAGGTAACACATCTTTTTATTTTCCTCACTGTCCGAAGTTGTAAGGATGACTTTAGGAACCTTATAATATTTGGAAGCAGTATTTAACTTTTTCAGCGTTTGAATACCGTTCAATATTGGCATATTAAAATCGAGCACAATAACACAGGGAAGTGTGTCATGGTGCTGCAAAATATCAAGGGCCTCCTGACCATTATTGGCGATTTCGAATGAATGATCAGAGGTCGCTCTCTCAAAAGCCATCTTGATTAATTCCTGATCATCAACGTCATCTTCGGCAAGAAGTATAAAATCACGCGCTCGGCTCATATTATCTTTGGCAAGTTATCCAAGGTAAAGATAACCTCTCACCAAACCGAACCCTAGGGTTTACTGATATTGGGATAAAAATATAGTTAACGTTTCATACCCCAAATAATCGCTCCCAACGACCTTAAACGCATTTTAGCGGCTAAATCTTAAAGCTTACTTTAAGATCGGGCGAGATATTTGGTTCGCTTTTCCCTGTATCAAGCAGTTTTAACCAATTGCAAGTTTTGCTATTTGGCGATGGCTATGCGCTTAATAACGCTTTCAATAATAGGGCGGTGGGTTGAAGGGAGGGTGGGTGCTCCGCACCCCGGCCCTCTCCGGGGGAGAGGGTGACTGGCGCAATGGCGCAGTGCGCGGTTGAGACTGGCGTCGGTTATCGTAGTTTGTTAGGCGGACGATGAGAGATCAGGTCAATTACCAGATGTTTTTCAATTTCACGTAGAACGATTTTCAGGCTTTTATCAATCTGTGTGTTGGTGAATCTTATTGTACGAATACCGATTCCTTGAGAACTTTATCACGCGCGTCGTCAAGCTTTTGTTGGTCCTCGCTATGATGATAGCCGCCGTCAACTTCGATGACCAACTTACATTGCCAACAAAAGAAATCGGCGATGTAATTGGCAATGGGATGCTGTCTTCTAAATTTGAACCCTTTCAATTTTTTGTTTCGAATGCAATTCCAAAGCTTTCTTTCAGAACGCGTTAACGGCTTTCTGTTTTCTCTGGCATATTGAAACAGTTTTCTCCCAGCGCCAAAATGAATTTCTAAAAGACTCATGATCAACAGCAACCTGTAGACATAAATTTATCATCTCGTCATTGGTAGAAGGACATTACCGTAAGAACAAATCCTTACAATCATCGACTGACTATACGCCATAACATTTTCAGAGCCACGCTTCTTCAGACAGTCACCCTCCCCCCGGGGAGGGCTGGGGTGGGGTGGTCACGCCGAGCCGCATTCGGCCCCTCAACGCAAAAAACCCTGCCTAGCATTTTCGCGGTCATTTTTCATGTACGCACCCTTTATGCGCACATGCTTTTTTATAACCTTCTATCCTACTTTAATTTGAGGAGGGTGCACTATCGGTAAACGCCAGCCAAACCGTCACTACTCCTATCATAAAGAAACTTGCAACAAGCGGAAGAACACCAGTTACCATCAGGTTGCTTACAATTGAACCTAACGACGAGCCGATAAAAAAGAAACATGTCCCGTAAATAGCCGAAGCCATTCCAGCCATATCTCCCATAGGCTCGAGCGCCAATGCGCTGCTATTTGGTTCGACAGCTAAATTAATCGCCATCAGTAGTGCAACGGCGCCAAAAAACAAGAATATGTTCGGCGGGTCATTGAAAGCGAGTGTGAGCAAAAATAACGAGGAAGCAATTATTGCATATGCAAAAAGCAGCCACCGTATTGTGAGGCGTGCTCCATACCTCGTTGAGAGAAATGAATTGATGAAAGAGCACATCGACATCATAAGTCCGATGCCCGCAAAGATCCAGGCAAACAGTTGTGGCCTTCCATAAATTTCCCCTACAATATGTTCGGAACTTGAAACGTATGTACTTAGTGCTGCGAAAAGGAGGGTCGTGATTGTCGTGTAGCGAAGAAAAGTTTTATTGCTCATCACATGCCTGACCGAACGGCCTATAGTGTTCCAGTGGAATGCAGTGCGCTTTTCGCGCGGTAGTGATTCGTCGAGCCTCAATGTCCAGAGAAAAACAATTGCGGCAAACAGCGGTGGTGTGAGAAACACCATTTGCCACGTGGAAACAGATAGTATGGCTAATCCAAGGAATGGAGCAATCACCGGAACGGATAGGAAGATTGTGAATACCAGCGACATGACGCGGGCCATCTGATTGCCAACAAAGCGGTCACGAACCCCCGCTATCGTGGTCATCAAAACTGCGGACGCACCCATCCCGGTTACAAAGCGGGAGGCAAGCATGAGATCAAGGCTCGGTGCAAAAGCTGCCGCAATTCCACCTAACATATAGAGGGGGAAACCTACGCGTAAAATAGCCAGCCGCCCATAGCGATCCGAAAGTGCTCCAAAGACAATTTGCGCAATCTGACCCATGAAAAAAAATGAAATGATCTGTGCTGCAGCAGTCGATTCTGGTGGCAGTCTGAAGTGCTTGCGGAGCTCGCCAAACACCGGTAGCATGATGTCAATCCCCAGAGCGGTAAGCGTCATCATGCAGGCCGACAACGCGATAAACTCACCGGGCTTCATTTTCTTTTTCATAAGGATATCTGTCACCATCCTTTAAGCTTTTCTGCTCACCATTTCCTTAATCCAAATGGGTGCAAACGGAGAAGTACACCCTTTGGATACGGGGTAATCACGATAGATACCTAATGCTTCGCCAATGTCCATGGCGCGTTTCCGATGTTTTGGAAAGTTTATTCCGATCTGGGCGAGCGCGGTGTTCATAGTCCACTGAGCTTCGGACGGTGCCTTGGGCATTTCGGATTGAATGCGATCAAGAAGTTTCGCAAGGTCCAGACCTTCGGGCTCCCGTACAATCCGCCCGCTGGTGAGACTCCATCCCGCGCGCGCAGCCCATGGGTTGGCTGAATTCATCCACCGCTCTCGAAGTGCTTCCTTTTGTGGATACTCTTTTACCACATAGGCGTTAACCCAATCGGCCTCCTGTACAAAGGCGATTGAATGAACCAATTCGTCTAACTCATCCACGGATAATTTTTTAGGCTTAATGATCAAGGTTGCCAGAAGCCGCGCATCAATATTCCCCGTTTTCCACAACTCAAGGGCTAGGGAGTGATCCGTCTTAATCTTGTTTGCGACCGTTCGGATGTCACCAAGCTTCACTCCAAATTGATTTTTGCCTGCACCATTCTTTGAGTTGTGAGCAAACATTTTTTCGTTACCTAGTGATTTTAGCGAGCCAACAGCTTCTTTTAGCGTCATAACAAATCTTACCATTTGCCATCAATTTATGGATATGCACGAGAAGCGCTCCAATACTTGATTGCGAAATTGAATTTTTTACAACAAAATGGTTATTATTCCCAACATTAGTGTGCCCACGATACTTAAATTCGTCACAACCAACAATGCTATGTTATGCCCATCTTCATGGATTTACATAAGGCGGATGATTATGGGGAAAAGCCTACCCTCGAAGACATCAAGCGAAATCACATCGCCGACCTAAAAACCCAGGCAAAGTACGGCGTGCGCTTTCTGCAATACTGGATCAATGAAGACGCCGGACTGGTGTTCTGTCTCATGGAAGGTCCAGACAAAGACTCGTGCGTTGCGACCCATCAGGAAGCGCATGGAGATATTGCTTGCAATGTCATAGAACTTAAGGGCGGCGACTATCAGATCTTCATGGGTGAGGGGAAGGTGAATGAATTTGATATCACAGAGGATGCACAAGGCGCGCTTGACCCAGGAACCCGAAGTTTTCTCGTTGCCGATGTTATCTGCCTGTCACCCGAACCATTTTCTTTTAACAAGCTTAAGGAAATCGCGCTGCGTTTTAAAGGACGTGAAGTCGACTTTAATAACGGGCGTATCAAGTTCGTTTTTAATAGCCCTTCAAACGCTGTCGATTGTGCGCGAACTTTGCATGAAGAATTCAAAGCGATGGACAACGAAAAAACCCAAATTTCAATGACCATCTGTACCGGACCACCGGTTACAGAACACAGAATAATCTTTGCAGACGTCCTGCAGCTCAGTGATTGCCTCTGTGACATAACAATGAATGGTCAAATAACAGTTTCCTCGCAAACCGTGAACGCTTACAGCGACGGCTTGCACGACACAAACAACGGAACGTACTTTAAGATCCTATCACAGAAAGATGAAAAGTTCATAAATATTTTAATGACTGCATTGGCGCCGATGATTTTTACCGACCAGTTCAGTATACTAAACCTTTGCAAACTAGTTGGAACCAGTCAGCCGCAACTCTATCGCAAGGTCATTGCGCTTACCGGCCGTTCACCCAATGCGCTCATTCACGAAATGAGGCTGAAAAAATCATTGCGATTGCTCAATAAGGACTTTGGAAACGTCACGCAGGTAGCCTTTGCCTCTGGCTTTAATAGCCCATCATATTTCACAAAGAGTTTTAAAAAGCGTTTTGGAACGTCGCCGGCGAACGTGCCAAAGAGCTAGTCCCATTAAATTTTCACTGGTGAATGAATTGTGCAAGGATTTGAATTTTGCGTGCGCGATTTTCTTTGCCATATTGTCCAGCTTGCCTTTATAATTAAAAGCACAGCAATGGAAACGGCAACTATACCCAAATTCGACGCTTCAAAATACAAGCAGACGACCTTTGAACAATGGCAATCCGCAGCGGAGGCCTGGCACCGTTGGAGCCCCGCGATCAATCGGTGGCTTGGGAAAGCAACCGAGGAAATGTGCAACCTTGCCAACGTTGCATCAGGACAAAGCGTATTGGATGTGGCCGCAGGCGCAGGCGAACAAAGCATTACCATCGCCAGAAAAGTCGGACCTTCGGGATATGTGCTCGCAACGGATATTTCCCCAAACATCCTGGAGTACGCTCAGGCGGTGGCAAAGAAAAATGGTCTTGGTAACATTGCAACAAAACCGATGGATGGCGAGAATCTCGAGCTCCCCGACAATTCATTTGACTTTGTGTTATCGCGTGTTGGGCTGATCTATTTTCCCAATCAGCAGAAAGCTTTGAAAGAAGCATGGAGAGTATTAAAACCTGGAGGGCACATTGGTGCAATCGTATATTCTACGGCGGATAAAAATGAGTTCTTTTCAATACCAGTTTCCATCATTCGTAGACGCGCAAATCTTCCGCCACCTTTGCCCGGACAACCCGGACCGTTCAGTCTTGGTGCTCCTGGTGTTATTGAAGAAGCGTACATGCAAGCCGGCTTTAAAAACATACGTGCATTGCGTGTCAATTCTCCGGTTGTCATGTCATCAGCAAAGGAATGTGTCCAGTTTGAGAAAGAATCATTTGGTGCACTACACCAGATGCTAAGTTCACTGTCTGATGACGAGAAAGCAGATGTCTGGAACGAAATAGAAGTTGCGCTGAGAAGATTTGAAACGGTCGGAGCGTTTGCGGGTCCTTGCGAGATGATCGTCGCTGTTGGGGAGAAGTAAGTCGAGCGGAACTCCAATATCATCGTCAGGTCACTTGCTTACGTTTCACATTGATTCGCTACTCATACCTCAACGAATTCACTGGGTTGGATCTTGCTGCTCGCAGTGTTTGTACACTGACCGTTAACAACGCAATGGCTAACACAACCGCGCCGGCTAGAGGAAACGTGAGCAATGAAATAGACGTGTGATACGCAAAGCTTTGCAGCCAGCTGTTCATGAGGAAGTATACGACTGGAACACTCAGCAGTATTGCGTATGTGACGAGTTTCAGGTAATCCACAGACAACAACCAGAAGATGCCTTGCTCGCTTGATCCGAGTACTTTTCGAATGCCAATCTCCTTTGTGCGTTGAACAGTTGTGTAGGCTGACAACCCTAAAAGCCCCAGGCAGCCAATGACCAATGCAAGTGCGGCAAACGTAGTGAACAGCGCGCCGAATTGGCGTTCATTTCGATATTGCCGACCGAAGTAATCATCAAGGAAGAAATAGTCAAACGGGTTGCCAGGAAATGCATTTTGATACGCTTCACGAATGCTGGCCAGTGTTCGATCCATGTTGGCGTTGTCATTAGCGTGTAGTCGCACGGAATAAAATTCGCCTTCGTAAGGACTGCATCGAAATACTACCGGTGCTATGTTGCTTTTAAGTGATAATTGATGATAATCGTTTATAACGCCCACGATAATTGAACTGCCGTCATAGTCTGCAAAAGAGATCGTTTTGCCTATCGCATCGGCTGGATCCTTAAAGCCGAAAGCGCGGGCGGCTGACTCTGTGACGATCACCGAAGTGTCGGGATCCTCCACGAAATCCTCAGAGAAAAGCCGGCCGGCAAGGAGCTTCATTTTAAAAACGTTTGTGAACTGATAGTCCATGGTATTCAGAATAACAGTTGTGGCGCTTTCATCTGGCTCCTCAAACTTCTTCATCCGGAACTTCCACTCACGTTGCGCGCCAGGAACAGTAGCCGACGCCGCTATCGCTACGATGGATGGATCTTCGTTAAGTTGATTACGGAATACATCTATCGAAGATGCATCTTTGCCCTCGTCACGACTCGGCATGATTCCGGGGCGCTCCACGACAACAACCTGATCAATGTCCACCCCAATGTCACTGTCCATCATGAAATTCAGTTGACGATAAACTATCGAGGTTCCGGCAATAAGTGCGACCGAGGCCATGAACTGAAACACAACGAGCGAACGTCGGAGCACAACACCTGCCGAACTGTTCTTGTACTTTCCTTTGAGAATGGCGGCAGGGCGAAATGAAGATAAAATAAGCGCCGGGTAAAACCCTGAGATCAATGTCCCGCCAAGCCAAAGCAGTGACGTCAGTCCAATAAACCAGGGCTTGAAAAGGTGACTTGCTGTTAAAGGCAAACCCGACAGCGTATTGAAAGCCGGAAGCACGACACCGACAACGGCGAACGCGACAATCAGTGCAAGCAGATTGACAAACGCCGCTTCCGAGATGAACTGTCGGAAGAGTTGTGATCGTGCTGCGCCCAAAGCCTTCCTGACACCAACTTCCTTTGAACGTTCCAGCGCCCTCGCCGTAGATAAATTTACATAATTGATCCAGGCAATTGCCAGAACAAAGATCCCGATAAGTGCCATGAACCGGACAATTCGCCCATCTCCATTTGCTTCTGCTTCATCAGACAACCGTGATGTCAGGTGGATCTCTTTTACCGGCTGAAGTGCCAGCCGATTTTGTTTATTTTTCTGTTTCAATTCTGGCACCTGGCGGTCCACTACGTCTGCAAA
Source organism: Chryseolinea sp. (assembly GCA_037720155.1). GTDB lineage: Bacteria > Bacteroidota > Bacteroidia > Cytophagales > Cyclobacteriaceae > Chryseolinea. The sequence goes on from JBBJMI010000007.1 coordinate 345,514, forward strand.
CTTACCTTCCAGAAATTTCGGGTCCGTGCCGGGTTGAAGCTTTACAAATGTGTACATATCGCTTCGCTGCCAGCTTTGATCGTAACGACGAATGCCATAGTCAGGTGAGTCCTCGTCTTGCCACGTAAACAAAGTCGTGTAGGAGAAAAGGATGTCGAATTTTAGATGTGTATTGTCTGGCACACGGGGAAGAACTCCGGTGATGCGGACGAGATCGTTGTTGTTATCATCATCGCGCATGCGCAACATTTTACCCATAGGATCACCGTTGCCGAAGTATCGGCGGGCGAGCTCTTCTGTGATCACGGCAGTATTTGGCTCTGCCAGTGCGGTGCCGACGTCACCTGAAAGGAGGCGGTAACCCATCATTGGAAGGAAAGACGCGTCCGCGTATAGGAACCTGCGTTGCTTTATTGCAATAGGATCTGGCTTTGCATCTTCGTTCGTGATGACCGCGTTGTTTTTAAAGCCGAGGTTATAGAGGCGTGCGTAACCTGTTATATCGGGTAGCGCGGCGGTCAGGGCGGGGCCTGCTGCAGGGAAGTTCTCAGCGCTGGAGCGCACGTGCTCCGTTCCATCATAGGTATCGAGCGTTAGGCGAAAAACTGACTCTGCATCTGGAACAAAATCTTCGTAGCTGGTTTCGAACTTCACGTATTGCGCTACCAGTAGGAAGATAGCCATACCGATAGCAAGTCCCATGATGGTGAGCGAAGTAAAGAATTTGTTCTTCGAGAAATTTCGATAGAGGCGGCTGAGGATGTTGTTCATGATGACAATATTTAAACTGACATCGCTATGGCAAAATGTTAGCCAATTGGATATGCGAGAGATAAGTTTGATTTTGAAGCACCCTGAGGGCTTTTGTATTTGGCCCTTAGTTCTTCAATGACAAACCATAGTCCGGTATCGATCATCTACCTTCCAGTTCCGGCCGGAACAATAGTAGTTTAATGCATTACGCCTTTGACAACTTGTCCAGTATTAATAATCAAAGTCAACGTCGATTCACCCCAAGTTGGAATGACAAGCCCTTTTTAATTAATGCGAGTTTGAAAATATTAACTACATTTAAGTCAAATATAAATGGTGAATCGACATCAACTCGGAGAATTTGAAGAATTAGTGCTGCTCACAGTTGGCATTCTATATAAGGCTGCTTATGGAGTGGCCGTCATAGACGAAATGGAACGCCGACTTAATCGCAAGGTTAGCATTGGCGCTTTGCAGACGGTATTGAAAAGACTGGAGCACAAGGGTTATCTCCTTTCCGAGTTTGGTGAGTCTACGCAAGTACGCGGTGGCAAACGGAAACGTTACTTTAGGTTAACAGCTTTAGGATCACGAGTGTTGCGCGAAACACAGACACAACGTGCTGACATGTTCAACGCAATTCCACGCCTGGCATTCCCAAAGTCATGATACAACCACCCAACAGGCGCCCACCCGAATCGTTGATGCGCTTTTTTAGATGGTTTTGCGATCCTGCAATACAAGAGGATGTTGAAGGTGACCTTACCGAAATATTCTATCGAGAAGCGGACACTGGAAATGTTCGGAGAGCCAGGCTTCGATTTTCGCTCAATGTACTTCGCTTGTTTAGACCGGGCATTATAAGATCGTTTGGTGTTTCATCAATTTTTCAACCCTCGTCATCAATGTTCAAAAACTATTTTATCACCTCTGTTCGCACGCTCATGCGAAGTAAAGGATTTTCAATGATCAATATATTGGGGCTTGCCGTCGGTTTGGCAACCTTTAGCCTGATTGCATTCTATGTTTACCACGAGCTCAGTTTTGACCGTTATCATCAAAAGGCTGATCGTATTTTCCGAATTGTTGAAAACCTTAGGACTGAAAATGAATTGCTGCTGCAATCAACGAGTTCACCACCGATGGGTCCGCGGATGCAGAAAGACTTTCCGGAAATCGAACATTATGTTCGGCTACAAAACTGGAATGTTTTGGCACAACGAAACGGAATATCCTATTATGAGCGCGATTCGTATATCGCCGACAGTACAATATTTGACGTATTCAGCTTCAAGCTTATACACGGAGATAAGAAAACTGCATTGCGGGAGCCTTATTCAATCGTATTGACGGAATCCATGGCGATAAAATATTTCCGAAATGAGGATCCAGTAGGCCAAACGTTAAAAATGGATAATGAAAATTTTAAGGTCACAGCCGTGATGGAGGATGTACCAGAAAACTCGCACTTTCGCTTTTCAAACCTTATTTCTTTCTCAACGTGGAGCAGCAATCCAAATAATAAAAATGGGGAAGACAATGGATGGTTCTGGAATGGGTTTCACACCTACGTGTTGCTGCGTGACGCAAAATCCATTGCCGATGTCAACGCAAAAATGCCCGCCTTTATTCAGCGGAATATTGAGAAGGGCGGCATGTATTATGAAACCCTTCCATTACAACCTCTGACGAGCATCTATATGGCACCTCAGCGTTCATGGGAAAACGGAACGCGCGGAAGTATGAACAACGTTTACATTCTTTCGATAATCGCAGTCTTCATTTTACTGATTGCATGTTTCAACTACGTAAACCTCGCGACGGCACGTGCATCCCGGAGATTAAAGGAAGTGGGGCTTAGAAAATCGCTTGGTGCGTTGAGAAGGATGTTGGTAGCGCAATTTCTGGGCGAATCGCTGATCATTACAATTATTGCATCAATATTGGGCGCACTCCTCGCGTGGCTTGCGCTTCCTGCATTCGTAACCCTGGTGGAGACGCCATTAAGCTTTGCAATACTTCCGAACAGTTGGATTATTATCGTTGCTGCAATGATAATTATTGTAGTGATCAGTTTCGTGGCGGGGGGATATCCGGCGCTAATTATTTCAGGCTTCCAACCATTGCAAATATTTCGACCATCCACGAAAGGAATTTACAGTCATCAGAATTTTAGAAAAGTATTGGTGACCACTCAATTTATTATCTCCATTACGCTGGTAGCAGGCACATTGCTAGTAAATGATCAGTTAACGCTTCTGCGCAATGAGGATCTGGGTTTCAGCAAAAATTCAACGCTGCTAATACCAACCAACGGAGATAGTGCAGTTGTCAATCACCTCGAAGCGATAAAGAATGAGATGAAGCGGGTAGAAGGCGTTCGATCGGTGGCGGGCTCCTCAACTGTTCCGGGGCAATCTACAACCAACCATTATACCCAGATTGAACTCGAAGATGGCAAGATGTCACCTACGAACATTAACTTCAATTTTATCGATCATGACTTTATCACCACATATAATATAAAGATGTTATCGGGTCGAAATTTCCTTCGCGAAGTGAAATCAGATGATACAACGGCATTTCTAATTAACGAGTCCGCCATGAAAGATTTTGGCTGGACGCCTGAAGAGGCACTTGGTAAAAGGGTTGATCATGGAAACAAGGGAAAGATCATTGGTGTGATGAAAGACTTTCATTACCGCTCTCTTCACGACGACGTCGCGCCTTTGATGATCGCGCTCACAAATTACGTAAGCCGCATCTCGGTTAAAATTGACGAGGACGATGTGCCTGGGACCTTCGCCCGCGTTGAAAAAAAGTGGAATGAGCTTGTGCCTCATCTCCCTTTCGATTATTCGTTTCTCGACGTCGACTTCGATCGGCAGTATAAGGCCGACCAGCAGCTGAGTAGAGTCACAACGGCATTTACAGGTTTGGCTATCTTTATAGGATGCCTTGGCTTGCTGGGCCTTACGTCATTTGCCGTCGAACGACGCACCAAAGAAATTAGCATTCGCAAAGTATTGGGCGCTTCTGTTAGCAACGTGATCGTATTGATTGCCCGAGAATTTTTATTACTTATCGCTATTGCATTGATTGTTGCAACGCCGCTCACATGGTATTTGATCCAGCAATGGGAGCAAAATTTCACATTGCAGGCCGAAATAAATCCGACAAGGTTCTTAATCGCAGGCGTCTCGGTACTCGTCGTGGCGTCCCTTGTGATTTGCCTTTTGTCGTTTCGCGCTGCTATCGCTAATCCAACCAGGGCTCTAAGAAGCGAGTAGACTGGTTGTTTACTCCGCCATCGCCTTAGTCACCTTGCGATATAAAAATGAATGATAAATGTGTCTGCGTGCAAAACGATCCGGAGCGTCTGAATTTGTCAACTTGATATAAATGTTTCTTGGCATACCGAAATACTCATAAGCCATGCCATCGGCGAAATCAATTCGCAGTGTGTTGTCTTTATATTGAAAATCTACAATGCGCGACGAACTAACAACCTGCGTGTATTCTTCACTTTGAAGTTCATGAGTTTCTGGAGCAACACTCACCAGGAAATGGTACGCTTCAATGAATGCTTTGCTTTTTTGTTCGGCCTCTGTCTTCATGGCATTGTCGTCCTGAAATTTATCAGGATGCCATTCCTTCATGAAATTTCTGTAGATGGATTTTAACTCTTTAAGATCGGCAGATTTGTCGATCCCCAGGAGTTTTCTGGATTCTATTATCTTCTTCATTCGGGTGCAAAAATACGCCTTTCCTGTGAAATGAACCGCCTCCACGGAAAAAACGCGCTTTCATTCGATTGAAATCGGCCTAAACCTTCTTCGGCGGCAGCTCGAACGCGATTGCCTCGTGCTCAAAATGACCTTTGTGTGATCCGTCACAAAAAGGCTTGTTTGCCGACATTCCGCAGCGACAGATCGAGACGATTGTTCTGCCCTGTAGTCCGTAGGCGTTTCCATTCATATCGACTATCTCGAAATCACCGTCAATCTTGGCGGAACCGTTGTTGTTGATCGTTATTTTGGTCTTACTCATTTTTAATGTGTTTACTCTGAGCATGCAAGATACAATAGACGCCGGTGATGCGCTCGAAAACCTGAAGCTACATTTCTTTGCGTTCCCTTTGCACCTTTGTGACTCTGCGGTTAAGGTCCCGGCAGAATCGCTAAGACGCGACAACTTAATATATAAAGACTATACCCTTCGATTTATTTGACTTCACAACCTTTCATCTGATACCAAACCAGAGTATTTTGGTCTGTGTTGCATTAAGCAATTCAAATGACAATTGTCTCGAACCTTTTACTCATGAAAATAATTCCGTCCTTCGTTCTCCTCTGCATTTTAATTCCATCAACCATTATTGCACAAAAGCTTGTCCCTGGCAAACCGGAAGAGGTTGGGTTGTCAGTTGAGAGATTAGCAAAAATAGACGACCTCTTGAACGAAGGGGTGACCAAAAAATGGTTTCCCGGGGTATCTGTCCTTATTGTTCGCAAGGGAAAAATTGTCTTTCATAAGGCATACGGCGTTAGTGATCTCGAGAAAAAAACACCTCTAAAAAAAGATGACATCTTCCGCATCGCATCGCAAACCAAAGCCATTACAAGCACCGCGGTGATGATGCTTTATGAAGAGGGTAAATTGTTGCTTGACGATCCGCTCTCAAAGTATATTCCTGAATTTAAGGATCCAATGGTTTTAGATAAGTTCAAGCCAACGGATAGCTCGTTCACCTCCCACCCCGCAAAAAGCGAAATCACCATACGGCAGCTGCTGACGCACACGTCCGGAATAGACTATGCAGCAATAGGAAGCGACGAGTTCAAAGCCATTTATGGAAAAGCGAAGATCCCCACCGGTCTGGATCTGCCGATGGGAAAGTTAGGCCCCAACATCAAAGCATTGGGCAAGTTACCCCTGAAAGCAAATCCAGGTGAAGAATTTATCTATAGTCTAAGCACAGATGTACTTGGCTACGTTGTAGAAGTTGTTTCCGGAAATACACTGGATGAGTTCTTTCATAAGCGCATTTTTGAACCATTGAGCATGAATGATACGTACTTCTACATCCCCAGGGAAAAGCATAGCAGGCTTGTAAAGGCTTACATTGAGGGAAAGGATGGCTTTGAAAATCTCGGTGTAGGCACTGCCTTTAGTGCAGATTATCCATTGGTAGCAGGAACGTATTTTGGTGGCGGCGGCGGACTTAGCTCCACCATGGAAGACTACGCAAAATTTTTGCAGATGTTTTTAAACGGCGGACGCTTCAATGGACAGCAATTATTAGGTCGCAAGACTATCGAACTTATGCTGACTAATCAAACACACGACCTCGAAATGCAATTCGGCCTTGGCTTTCAGCTTGAAACGACAAAAAATGACTATCAAAGCCCGAAGAGTATAGGAAGCTTCTCGTGGGGAGGAGCGTTCAGTACAATGTATTGGGCTGATCCAAAAGAAAAAATTATTGGAATTCTTTATAGGCAGATACTTCCAAACGCTCATAACGACACCGGAAACAAATTCCAATCGTTGGTGTATTCGGCAATTGTGGACTAATACTTGCGCAAAAAAAGTTACATTCTGCGTCACGCGCGTCCCAACAGAATTGTCTACGGCCTGGCGACGGCTTTTACCATCGCCGGGTCGGAGACACTTTCTTTGCCAGTTTCCACACGGCCGGCGAAACGCGTTTCAATGTCAACGCCAAATAACCGCACCGTTGTATCGTACCATCCGTGACTTTTGGATAGATCAAGAACAATCTGTTCACTTGCTCCCTTAGCCACTTTCCTCTTCACCTTCTGTTGACCATACGCATTATCAACTATTTCCACCGCAATGCCTGTGGAGTGATTGTTGACAATATTTAGGCGCAGATTTCCCGTAAAACCTTTTCGACGATCCTGCTCATAACTCACCTCCACGACAAGCCGTTCCTTCCCACCAGTCATTCCCCGGTATTCCCGCATAAAGCCGTTGGGCCCATCCACACGGAAGTGATATCGACCACCTTGTAGATTAGCAAGTGACCAATCGTCACTTACGGATTCGCCTGGGGCAACAGCGTACGAACGTGTAGCCCACCCGTTTGACAACGCGTATACATTAAATGCAGCACCGGCAGACTTATCCCCAAATACCTCCTTCTTTGCATCAAATTGAAAACGGAAAGATGACCGGTCGTCCGCAAGGTTTCCGGTAACGTATAACTCATAGGGAAGTGCGCTTGAAACCCGTGTGCCGTTTTCCTGCATGGGCATTCCCGCCGGCAATATTCCGCTAGTGACTGCGCGAGCGATGTCACTTGCCGACGTAGGTGAAGGCATGGCTGGTAATTTTTTGAACTGCGCTTGATGTATTTCCTGGTAGAACGAGTTCTTTTGAACAAATTCCGGCAGCTTCACCATCTCACCGGTGTAAGGTCGGAACACGGATGTAAGATCACCACACACAGCCCGTCGCCATGAACTGATATTATTGTCTTCAATGTGCTTGCCAGTCTTCTTACTTAAAAACTTTTCAAGAAACATCAATATGGATGTGTGGTCGAACACCTGCGAATTGACGACACCTCCGCGACTCCATGGTGAAGCGACGACCAGTGGTACACGGTAACCCAGTCCAATGGCACTCCCTCTTGCATCATCAGCCGACTTGCGCTTCAAATCCATTTCAAGTGGCACGTACTCCATTGCTGGATCAATGGCAGGCGAGACACGGCCGGTTGACGGCTCGTTGGGCACAGGCGGAACAAACGGAGGAACGTGGTCGAAGTAGCCATCGTTCTCATCATAACAAAGGATGAATATCGTTTTCTTCCACACTTCGGGGTTCTTAGTCAAAATGTCGATTGACTCTGATAAGTACCAGGCGCCATACCACGGCGATCCAGGATGGTCCGAAAAATGAGAAGGCGGCACCAGCCACGATACCGTAGGAAGTTTCCCTTCATTAACATCTTTTCGAAATTGAAACAAGACATCGCCCTTAGGAACCTTCATCTCCCGGGTAGTACCGTTATCATCATAAGTTACAGTGGCCAATGAATGATAATCCGGATCCTTAATGTTTGTTGTGAAAGCCTTGAGATGTATATCCTTCTCTGCCTGCGGAAGTTTGTCCCAATTCTCCCTGGTATAGACCGTTACATCTTTCAACGAAATTTCCAGCTCTTGCTTTCCGCGTTCGAGTCTGCGCTTTAGCCTGGTATGCTCGTCGCTACCGAGGGACAAAGCAGACAACTTATTTTCTCCTTCGCCTAATTGAGATTTCAGCCACTCAATTTTTTTTGGCAGGTATTCTATATAAGCAGGGTGAAACTTGACATGAAATTGCGCGAACCATTCAATCGGATTGTCTGTAAAATTCGATAACCAATCGTCTTCTTCGCCTTCAAAGCCAACACCCACGCTTAGCTCATTCTGATATATTTTCCAACTGACTCCATTTTCCTCTAAACGTTCAGGGAATGTTTTCCATTTTGCTTCGGCATCGTAGTCAGTTTCTTCGTTCCGGATACGTGCAGGAGAATTAGTGTCCTCACGAACCTTACCCGTCCAAAGATAGAGTCTGTTGGGCGTGGTGCCCGCTAATGATGAGCAAAAGTTCTGATCACATACCGTGAATGAATCGGCCATAGCATAATAGAAAGGGAGGTCTTCACGGTTGTAAAATCCCAGCGTCAACGGCATGTCTTTATACTCTTCATGTCCAGACTTTTTGGCCGTCAGCCATTGGTCACAACGACCACCGTTGCGCACATCCACCTGATCAGTCCATCCATGTGGAAGTGATCCCATCCAGGTTGCTTTAGTTTGCTTTATATCGAATCGAAACGGGATGTAAGTTTCGCCCGCTTCGTTGGTCTGCATCCAAACCGGTTTTTTATCTGGCAGCGTAACATATCGCGGATCGTTGAAGCCGCGTACGCCCGCAAGTGAACCATAGCAGTGATCAAAAGAGCGATTTTCCTGCATGAGGATCACTACATGCTCGGCATCCATAAAAGTTGTTCCCTCTGGCGGATTGATGGAAAACGCCTTTGCAACGGACAACGGCATAACACTGTACATCCCGCCGAGGCCTGAAAGTGAGGCCGCCTTCTTCAGAAAATCTCTTCTTGATTCCATATCGGTGTTCTATTCCGAAATCTAACCGATAAGTTCATGTACCTGGTTTATGTTATTGTTATTTTCTTGCTGTATTTCGATGTAACCCTGCCATCTCGAGCCATCATCGGTTGTGATGACAAACGTTTACAGACTGATACACACCACGCGCAGTTGTGCATTTTTTAATTTTACAGCTGTTGCAGCGTGGGATTAAAACAAGGGTTTAAGTTCATCCGTCGTCATTGCTGACCAGTTGTGAAATGCAAGGGAACCAATTAAGTTGTCATCTGTTTAACGAATAAATTAACAACAAAAAATATGGAATTGGGAGTCGGCATGTTCGGAGATAACCACTACAACAGCAAAGGCGAGCCGCTATCTGCTGGCGAACGTTTGCGAGAGCTAATAGAAGAGATCAAGCTAATGGATGAGGTGGGCATTGAATTTTTCGGAATAGGCGAACACCACCGTCCTGATTATGCCGTGTCGGTACCTGAAATCGTACTGGCAGCAGCCGCTTCGGTGACGAAAAAGATCAAGCTTGGCAGCGCAGTGAGTGTGGTGAGCTCTTCCGATCCCGTCAGATTGTACCAGAGCTTTGCAACCGTCGACCAGTTAAGCAACGGCCGGGCTGAATTGGTGGCCGGCCGCGGAAGTTTTATTGAATCGTTTCCCTTATTTGGTTTTAATCTCAACGACTACAACGCCCTGTTCGAGGAAAAGCTTGAGCTGTTACTGAAGATTAACAGGGAGGACTATGTAACGTGGAAAGGTAAATTCCGGGCGCCGTTAGAAAATCAGCAAGTCTTACCTAGGGCGGTGAACAATAAATTAAACATTTGGGTGGCGGTAGGCGGCACGCCGGAGTCGGTTGTACGAGCAGCGCGTTTAGGCTTGCCAGTGATATTTGCCATAATCGGCGGAAACCCCGCACAGTTTCAGCCGCTGTTCACGTACTACAAGGAACTATATGAGCAGTCCGGCCACGATATGAATGCATTCCAGGTGGGTGTACACATGCACAGCTTTTTTGGTGAAGAGAGCAAGCCTACCGCTGATGCGTACTATCCTATCTATGCCGCGCAGATGACGCGTGTCGGCCGCAGTCGCGGATGGCCTCCATTTAGTCGCCAACAATATGAGTATGGACGGAGCAAAGAGGGTGCGTATTTAATTGGTGACGTGAATGAAGCCGTCGATAAGATCCTTCAAATGCATGAAATGTTTGGTCTTACCCGCTTCTCCGCACATATGGATGTTGGCGGCCCGTCTCATGAATTGCTAATGAAATCCATTGAGATCTTCGGCACTAAAATCGCCCCTAAGGTGCGGGAAGCTTTGCAAGTTAGAACTGAAGCGAACGTAGAGCCGGTCAGCAAATGAGACAAGTACTTTTATTCTTTAGTCTACTCAGCACACTTGTTTCCTGCGGACAGCCGAAGCAAAAGAAGGTCGATTATCCATCTCAAGTTGGTGACATTGCTTCAGATCTGACAGTCGACGATCCCGATTTTACACTTTGTGACGAAAGACAAGTTTATCAATATTATAATTTTGGGAAGGGTCTTCAATACAATGGAGAAAAGATAAAGATCAATCAACACTTTAAAGACGGATACAAAATACAACACCAAAAGATGGAATCAGGATTTCTTACTATCAGATTTGTCGTCAACTGTCAAGGCAAGACGGGACGTTACCGAGCCTATGGAATGGACAATGACTACCATGAAAAAACATTTGACCAAGATTTGACTGTCCAGTTATTAACCTTAACTAAAAAACTAGATGGCTGGATCCCGGGCGCGCTCGAAGGAAAGACCTATGATTATTATCAATATTTGACATTTAAAATCGAAAATGGAGAACTGAGAGAGATAATGCCATGATAAAAGTTTTATCTATCCTGGGTCTTTTCATTTCAATAATCACCTATGCTCAACCCAATTGCAATGTTTACAAAATGGATAAAAATCAACCTTGTTACGAGGCGTGTATTACTGCTACAGAAGGTGACACCGCACAAGGCACAAGAATATCACAAGAACAATTCGACAAGGCGATAGAACTTTGCCCAACCTTTGATTACGCGTATTTTGAGAAGGCCGTCCCATACTTAAAAAGAGGTGATTTTATCACCTGGAGAAAATTGATTGATCAAGCAGTTCAGTTAAATCCGAAACTCCATTTGGGTTACAGGGGATGGTGCCGGTATCAATTTGTGAGAGATTATAGAGGAGCAATAATGGACCTTGAAAAGCTTGACTCTTTATCAAACCACAACATAGGCTATTCGATTAATGGTGACTATCATTTAAATGTTGCAAAAGCCTTATGTTATAAGGCGCTTGGACAGAAAAACAAGGCCTTGGAAATTATCGAGAAGCAGCTGGCCGAAAAAGATTATCGTCCATGGACTTATGACTACCTCCACTTAGGAGTACTAAAAATGGAGACGGGAGACCTTGAAGGAGGCATAGAGTGTCTGAAAAAGTCAATAGCTTATAATGATTATTTAGCTGAGCCATATTTCTACTTGGGACTCATTTACAAAAAAAAGAAGCAGATGAAAGAGTATCAGCAAAATATGGAAAAAGCTAAGGCATACTATATAAAGGGTCACAAGCGGTTCGATCCATATACGCAACCCATGGACAAAGTGTATTTAGCGGATATAGATGAAGAATTGCAAAGCACTAAATAAACAAGTCCTCGTTTTGCGTCTCTGCTAATTTTCATCATTTTCCTCCCCCTGATCGCCACCGTTGCGATCGCGGTTTCTTTCCTTGATTGTGTTCAGCCTGTATGTAAAGGTTACAGTAAATTGACGGAGCCTTCCCTGAAATCTTGAATCTGAATAGTATCCTTCACTATCGATAATACGTCGTCGTGCCCGAGTGTTTAGCAAATCGCGAACGCCAGCCGTTATTGTCGCGTTTCCTTTAAGTACATCGTGGGAAAGGCCGAGGTCGATTGAATATGACGCGAGGTCCTTTCCCTGGGTTGTTGTACGGGGCCCAAAATAATTGAACGACGACTGAAATTCGACGGCTTTAAACATGGTAAGGTTGGAAGATGTCCGCGTCATCCATGCATACGTATCGCGGTTGTATTCCTCCTCTTTATAAAATCCTTCGATGATCGATCTAAAAAAATTTGCAGAGCCATTTAATCGCCACCACTTGACCGGATTAAGTGAGGCGTTAAGCTCCAATCCATAATTATTTTCTGATGCAAGATTCACTGGCGTGATTCGGGCAATCGAATTCTCATCGATTTCAGTGATGCGTTGGACTACATTTTTTCTATGCCGGTGATACACACTTCCGAGAATCGAACCCTTTTCGAATTCAAGGAGATAGCCAAGTTCAACGGAGTGAGTATACTCCGGTTTCAATAGCGGATTACCGAGGAACAGCGAACGCGGGTCGCGGAAATCACCGGATGGCAATAGATCTCTGAAATCCGGCCGGCCAATACGGTAACTGTAGCTCGCCTGCAATGTATTGCTGGCTTTCACCTTATAGGAAACATTTGCAGTCGGAAATAGATTGAAATAATTCTGGTTGACCTGAACATCTGCGATTTCAAGCGCAGTGCTGATATCAGATCGTTCAGCCCGCAACCCTGCCTGGGCATTCAGTTTGTTAAACTGGTTGCTCACCATAAGATAAGCTGCCTGTATCTTTTCATCATAAAAAAGGTTGTCCGTAAATTGTGAAACGTTATTCCATTGCTCATCTTCCATTTGATTCAAACTGTATTCGCTATCAATGGTGCGTTGTGTAACCTTGATACCTGCTTCAAGCTTACCTTGCTTGCCAAAAGGATGAATGTAGTCCGACTGAATCAATACATTTCTTTCTGTAGCAAAGTTTAGTGACTCTTGAAATAGTGTCTCACCTTGCGTGGAATATTGATCGTAGTTTGTGATCTCGTCATCGCGGCTGCTGATGTATTTTAAATCAGCAGTCAGTACCTGGCCTTCTTTTTTGAAATTCTGTGTGAAGGTTAGTACACCTTCGATATCACTTTCATCTTCCGCTTCCCGTTCATATCGTCCCGTGTTGTTGATGAGCATCCCCGTCTCGTCGTAGTCGTTGTAGATGGTCGTGCCTGAATTTTTGCCGACGGACGGATTATACGTCGCCGACGCCGTCAGATTACTCCTGTCATTGAAATAATAGTCCACACCCAACATGACATTGTGCGATAACTCATTCCTCAAACGCGTTGATCGCTGATCATATATAAAAGAGGTATCGGGGGTATTATAATACTGGTAAGACTTACCCTTTCCCGGCGTATTATTGTGATTTATGCCATACATAGAGAACAAGTTTACCTTTCCCTTCCGATAATTCAGGTTATAAGAGCCACCCAGGATCGTGGGGTAGCCAGCATTAGCAGTAAATGTTCCGTTTAAACCTTCGCGTTGTTCCTTTTTCAGAACAATGTTAATAATGCCGGCAGCCCCCGCAGCGTCATATCTTGAAGATGGATTGGTGATCACTTCTACTCTTTCAATCATATTGCCTTGAAGTCGGCGCAAGGCATCCGGATCTCTGGACGTGAGACTTGACGGCTTGCCGTTTATCCATATCGTTACGTTCTCGCTGCCACGAAGGCTTACCTGTCCATCGGGATCGACGGACACGGAAGGAATGTTATTCAGTACGTCAGATGCATTCCCCATCGAGGTCCTCAGATCCTGCCCCACATTGAATACACGCTTGTCCGCAGACAGCTCCATCGCATCTTTGCGACCTGTAACTACCACCTCATTTAAGATTGCAGATTCTTCCTCCAACACAACGGCACCAAGATCCAGGTCATCGCTTTCAACGATCACGTTAGGTATTACCAGGGTCTCATAAGATACAAATGAAAACTTGAGCGAATAGGTACCTGGTAAAAGCATCATTATGAAATTGCCCTCAACGTCCACCTGCACTCCGGCAACCATGCTCGAATCGCTATCCACATATGCCCCAATGTTTGCAAATGACACCGGCACCCCAGCTTTATCTGAAACCTTTCCGGCAACCCGCTGCTTCTCCTCCTCTTCCTGACCAAGGCAGGCACAGGCGTAGAGGAAAGTGATGCAGAATAGTAAAGTTTTTTTTGCCCGCATGTAGTTGATGGTGCGCAATATCCACTCCAACCTTAACACAATCGAGGAGCAATATGTTTTGACGAAAGCCCCCGCTTATCGCCTCACATGACCAATGGTAATAAACTCGTTACCAAACATTTATTCTTTCACCCTCAGCTTTGTACATCTTGTCACCCGATTGTATGTTGAACGCCTTGTAAAAAGGATCAATGTTCATTAGTGTTCCATTTACTCTCCACCTTGCTGGCGCATGAGAATTGGTGTTAACATACATTCGCAAAAATTCATCAGTTGTTTTCACGCGCCATATTCGGGCTATCGAAATAAAGAAACGCTGGTCGGGAGTGAATCCATCCAATTTGGTTGTGTCCTGTCCTTGCTTTGTTAGCTTAAAGGCATCATAAGCAATTGCTACTCCCGCTATGTCAGCCGTATTTTCACCAACAGTCAGTGCACCCTTTAAGTGAATAGAATCCAGTACAGTAAAAGAGTTGTACAGATCAATTACTTGTTGAGTCTTTGCCTTAAACTTTGCGTAGTCGTCTTTCGTCCACCAGTTTGTCAGGTTGCCCTCCTTATCATATTGTGCTCCCTGATCGTCAAATGAATGTGTGATCTCGTGACCAATCACCATACCAATGCCGCCGTAGTTGAGGGCATCGTCAGCATGTACGTCAAAGTAGGGAGGCTGTAAAATTCCAGCGGGAAAAACAATTTCATTCATCGGAGGGTTGTTGTAAGCCGTTACCGTTGGCGGCGTTGTATACCATTCAGTTCTGTCAACCGCCTGGCCGATTTTGGCAAGGTCATAAAGGTATTCATTGGCATTTGCTGACAGCCGGTTTTCGAAGTAAGTATCGTTGCTCACCTTTACATTTGAATAATCTCTCCACTTATCAGGGTAGCCAATCTTCTCTGTGAAAGCCTGCAGTTTCTCTTTTGCCTTTGTCTTTGTAGAATCGCTCATCCAATCCAGATTGTTGATACGTGTTTCAAAGGCCTTTTTCAGGTTATCGACTAATAGCGTCATGCGTTTTTTCGCATCTTCGGTGAAATACTTCTTCACATACAATTGCGCCAGTGCGTGTCCGAGCGATCGATCAATTTCTTGAGTAATCTCCTCAGGCCGTGGCTTTCGCACAGCCTGTCCTGTCAAAAGTTTCGAATATGCGAACGAGGCATCAGCAAAAGGTTTACTCAGCACCTCGGCAAACGTGTTCAGGGAGTACGCTTTCAAATAAACTTTCCAATCTTTAATAGGGACTGATTTCAGTAACGCATTTAACTTATCATAATATGCAAGTTGCTCCATGTTCACCGAGTCAGCCTTTATTCCAAGTCCAATTAATAAAGATGTCCACCCAATGTTTGCTTGCCTTTTTTCAATTGCTGAAACAGCGATCTTGTTGTAATTAGCCAAAACATCCCGGCGCTCGACATTCGTTTTGTGCGATGCGGCCATCTGACTTTCGATTTTATAAACCGTTGCTGCGAATTGAGCTGCATCCGTGACATTCTCCCCAGTCAGCTCAAATAAGGTCGCGATGTATTTTTTGTATGCGTCCTGGACTGCAACGGTCGATGGATCCGTATTAAAATAATAGTCACGATCCGGTAGACCGATCCCGGTTTGTGCAAATTGTGCGATGTTCACCGAGCTTTGTTTTGGGTCGGGGCCGATGTAAAAACCCATGATTGAGCTATTACCCACTTTCTCAGCTGCCGCCACGAACTTCATTAACGAGGGCACGTCGCTGATGGAATCCATCCGGGAGAGCATAGGTTTGATTGGATCAAAGCCGCGTTTGTTAATGGTAGCAGTATCCATCCCGGAAGCGTAAAAATCTCCCACTTTTTGTTCAATGCTGCCTGGGGCATTATCGCTTTTCGCCACGCTGTCTAAAATTGCCTGAAGCCGTATACGTTGTGGATAATTAAGAAATGAGTACGAGCCTACACCTGACTGGGTGCCTGGTATTTTCACAGTATCCCACCAAATCTGGTTAACGTATGCGAAAAAATCGTCGCCCGGTTTTCTAGTTGAATCTATTCCTGAAATGACTGTGCGCCTTTTAGCTGTGTCGCTAGCCTGCTTACACGAAGCGATTAAAAAGAGGCAGAATAATAGAAATAAAATATTGCTCTGCTTGATAGACATGTATAGAATGAATAGAGGTGCCTGCTAAATTAGGGATGAACCGGACAAGAACAAACCATCACGTTATATGGCGGCATTTTTGAATCCTGTCAATAGCTTACAATCTGAATAAATTGCGCATTAAAAAAGGAGCGGCAATATCGCCGCTCCTTTTCAATTGTGAGTATTCTAAATCTTAAATACCGCTGTATCCAGGATTTTGCGGACGCAGGTTTGGATTGTTTACCAATTCCTGACGGGTAATAGGGAACAGCAGGTGCTTTTCCTCTAAATCCTGACCGGAGTTTTTATTGATGTGTCCGACGAAATCGTCGAAGGCATTGGTATCTTCATTGTACACTTTTCTGAGTCGAACCATGTCAAACCATGTGATGCCTTCGAACGCCAGCTCATGCCACCGCTCTCTCCAAACAGCCTCCCGGAAACTTGCTTGCGTGAACGTGGCTAACGGAAGTGTTATAAGCGTGGCCCTATCCCTGATAGCTTTGAACGCATCATACGCCTGCTGATTAGGAATACCCCCTGCTTCATTTTGCGCCTCCGCATAAATCAACAGAACCTCGGCGTAACGAATCATGGGAACATTTAAGTTATCCTTTTTCGTTGGCGCGAAAACATTACTACCATTTGCCCTGGCGTTGAAGTGCTTGAAGATGTAAGGCGCACCCAGAGCGAATGGTGCTCCGGTGCCGGTGGTATAATAGGTTGTATAAAACCAGCCCTTTTGGTCGACTGTGCGAAGATCGCCAACCTCATACGAGTTGTAAAAAGAGACGGTTGGAATTGTGCTACCAGTCCCTGAAGGCCCACGATATGTTGTAGGCTTAAAGTTTGGATACATATTTCCCATTGGATTTTCAGCAACGTCTGCCGTGTACTGGAGGCTGAAAATATGCTCTCCTGTATTCTTTAGCGTTTCGTCATGTACTTCGTTGTACGTACTGAACAACTTAATGGCGGTTCCCGCATTGTCGATCACTTCCTTTGCTTTACCTGCTGCCAATGAGTAGTACTCAGCTCCTTTGTTCAATGGGAACCCAGCCATCGTGAGATATACTTTTGCAAGTAAAGACTTGGCTGCAGATTGTGAAATACGACCTGAAGCGTCGGTCCAAGGCAGGCCCGCAGCTTCAGCCGCTTTTAGATCTGCAACGATTTGGTTATACACAAGTTCTGAAGACGTCCGTTCTGGAAAAAAGTTTTCAGCAAGCGCGGAATACTGGGGTTCCAGCATCAACGGAACGTCACCCCATATTCTGACAGCGTTGAAATAACCCCACGCCCGAAAGAAGTATGCTTCGCCCATGACCTTTGCTTTAGCAGCATCTGCCATTGGTATTTGGGGAACATTCGCGATTACAAGATTAGCATTTGCGATAAGCTTGTAAAGACCTCTCCACCAGTTTTGAATATGGCCCGTGTTCGGATCGTAGGTAAGAGAATACAGATTATTCAAATCTGAATTCTGCGCTGTTTCGGTTGTTGTGGTGCCGGTGACTGCTTCAAGCAGCTGCCAGTTAGACGAGAAAATTCCTGCCCCATCACCGTAAAATCGTGAATCCGCATAAACAGCTGCGATTGCGGCATCCGCATGTTTCGCTTCGGTATAAAAACTTTCCGGCGTTAAGTTCGACGGATCTTGTTCATCGAGAAAATCTGAACAGGCCGTGCCTCCAAATAGTAACGTAGCGCTTAGAAGCACTTTACTTCCGTATTTTCGAATATAATCATTAATCATTGTGTCGTTCTTTATCGTGAATTATAAACCAATCTGCAATCCTACCATCCAGGTCGTTGCTTTAGGATATTCATGCCATTTCATTCCTTGAGAGAAAGCGTTGTCGCCATTACCACCACGGATTGGTGTGATCTCAGGATCGCCAATGACTTCATCATTAACAAGCAGGAAGAAATTTTGAACAGAAGTATAAAGTCTCAAGCGATCCAATTTTACCCTTTCAAGTGCGCTACCAGGGAAGGTGTAGCCAAGTAAAAGATTTCTCCCTCTGATGAAAGAACCATCCTGTACCCAATGAGAGTCTACGTTTGTTACATACCCTGCACTTGTTCCACGAACTTGTGCGATCATGGTATTTTGATTTTCGGGAGTCCACGCATTTAATACAGTTTTGTAACTGTTTGCTAAACCCTGACGGTCCTCACTTGAATGCAGGTTCATATCCAGGAGATCATTTCCATAGGAGTACTGGAGCTCAACCGTAAGATCCAGTGGACCGTATTTAATATAGTTGGTAAAAGCGCCCCATGCATCTGGACTTCCACGGCCAATAATCATTCTGTCAGCATCGGTAATCGCCTTGTCGCCGTTCACGTCCAGGTATTTGATATCGCCAGGTAATAGCGTCAAACCGTTCCGATAGCTTGTGAACTTCGCTGCTTCGTCCGCTTCGTCCGTACCCCATGTGCCCAGGCGTACAAGTCCCCAGAATGAGTCTGCAGGTGCACCTATACGAATGATACTCGTTGGATTTGTAATGCCAGGCCCGCCGACGTTAAATACATCGGAAGGTGTGGCAAGTGAAAGCACTTTGTTCCTGTTGGTCGAAACATTGACCGTCGTGCGCCAGGTAAACTTGTCAGTCTGAACGTTCACTGAAGTCAGTGAAACTTCAAAACCTTTATTCTCCATCGATCCGATATTCTTCCGGATGGTCGCATATCCACTGGTTTGTGGAACAGGGGCATCCAGTAGCATGTCTGTTGTCTTTCTATAGTAAACATCTGCTTCGAGGGTGAGTCGGTCATTGAATAAACCTACCTCAACACCGATATCGCTCTGGGTTGTCTTTTCCCACTTTAGATCAGGGTTTGACAATCTGTTAAGACCCGTTCCACCCGCAGCTGCATTGTTCCAGACGGCACGGTACCCAGATCCTAACAGTGACAGCGAAGCATAAGGCGGTATTTCAGAATTTCCAGTCAGCCCGTAGCTGGTACGCACCTTCAAATTGGAAATGATGCTATTACCTTGCAGGAAGCCCTCATCAGACACTCTCCACGCAAGCGCTGCCGAAGGAAAAAAGGCAAACTTATTATTCGCACCAAACTTAGATGAACCATCCGCCCGTCCTGTAATAGTAAGGAGATATTTGCCCATCAAGCTATAATTTACCCTACCAAAATAGGAGTTCAGAGCATGTCTTTGGGAATTAGATTCCAATAATTTATTGTCATTTCCAGCACCCAGGTTATTGTAGAGGAAGTAATCACTTGGAAAATTTCGAACGTCCATGTTGATGAAGAATCGAGTTTGTTCCTGCCACGAGAGACCTGCCAGCGCCGTGATTGAATGAATGTCAGCAAAGGTCTTGGTATAAGTCAGGTAGTTTTCCAATGACCAGAAAGTTTGCTTTTCATTACTTGCGAGCGACTGACCGAGACCGTTTGCATTTAACGTGCTGTTAGTAGCCTCATTATTTTCCTGTGTCACAACGTTCATCCCTAACACAGTGCGCATTTCCAAACCTTTAGCAAGGTTGATATTGGTATAAACGCTACCGAGTGTGGTTTGGGTATTCAGGAGATACTTCCTTGCATTTAATCTGTGTACAGAACTCATCGATCCCTCAGCGTTCGGGTAGTCTCTGTTGTTGGCGTACTTGCCGTCTTCATACTTAACAGGAAGGAACGGAAAATCCTCAACGATTTGACGACCCACCGCGTCTGAAACATCCACCAGATTTTCGATTTGATTATTATAGCTCAAAGTACCACCGATTTTCAACCAGCTTTTAACCTGATCATCTATGGTAAATCTCCCGGAATAGCGGGTGAGGTATGATTTCTTCAGAAAGCCCTGATCATCTCTATATCCAAGAGACAGCGTGTAAGTTGTTTTCTCGTTACCACCGGAAAATCCCAATTGATGATTCTGAGAAACTTTGTGCTGGGTTGTTTCCTTGAGCCAGTCAGTATCATACAGGTTGTTGCCACTTGCATCGAATAACCGTGGGTCAGTTCTGCGAAGCGAAGGATTTAAATTGACATACTTGTTGGCATCCCAACCTGCCTTGTCAAATTTCTCCATGTTTCTCCAAGCGAGATCCTCTACCTGCATGTATTCCTCTGCATTCAGTACCTCTCTTTTGTTTGGTCCGATAGTCGGCACGCTGAAATCGGCGCTATAAGTAACTCTCCCTTCACCGGCTTTTCCGCGTCTTGTGGTTATAAGAATAACACCGTTGGCGCCCCTCGCTCCATAAATAGCGGTTGATGACGCGTCTTTCAAAACTTCAACAGACACGATATCGTTTGGATTCAGGTAATCGATTGCCTGGCTGAATTGATCCTGATTACCTTGTGGTAATTGAACGCCATCAATAACGTAAAGTGGGTTGTTAGAAGAGTTGATCGAGCTGAATCCACGGATACGGATATTT
Organism: Chryseolinea sp.; assembly: GCA_037720155.1. Taxonomy (GTDB): domain Bacteria; phylum Bacteroidota; class Bacteroidia; order Cytophagales; family Cyclobacteriaceae; genus Chryseolinea. The sequence continues at coordinate 366,073 of JBBJMI010000007.1, forward strand.
GACTTTCCTCCCGGACGACCTGAGTTCGTATTCACCTGGACGCCTGCAATTTTTCCTGACAGAGCCTGATTAAGTGAAGTCGAGGGACGTTCGCGAAGATTGTCTTCAGTCACGGATCCTACGGCACCGGTAAGGTCCGATCGCTTCTGGGTACCATAACCAATGACAACGACTTCATCCAACGAAGTCAGATCTTCCGCAATGGTTACATCGATCGTGGTGCGACCCGCAATAGCAACCTCCGTTGTTTTATAACCGATAAAGGTAAAAATCAACGTTGCGTCAGAAGGGGCGGCAATAGTAAAGCGCCCCTGCGCATCCGTTGCAGTCCCAGTTGGGGTTCCTTTTACCAGAACGTTTACGCCGGGCATACCGCCCCCGGTGGTCTCGACCACAGTACCAGACACGGTAATGTCTTGGGCCTGGATCGCAGTCATCAACATTAGCATCGCTGCAAATGTTAAACTCAATCTCATGTAGAGTTTTTTCATAAATAATAGGTGGGTTAGAAAATTTTTATTTAACGATTGCTCCCTAGAAAAAAAGGCGTCTTAGGGATTCGGGCGAAAACTATAGAAAATTACTGTGCCCAGATATTATTTCCGCCTTTTTTTACGAAAACGTTTTCGTGAATCTTAACACTGAGAAAACAGTGGAAAATTGGTTGAGATGGGAAAAGTTTTTGTGTAGCTTTTACACTTATACGAGCAAAGGATCGAAAGGCAACTTTATATCATTGCCTCTTTACGCGTTCTGCGGTTCAGCCTCTATTTCCAGATAGAACCAAGACCGGTTACTGCGACGTTGCGAATCGAAATCTTTTTCGGCGCCAGGATTGTTAAGGCACTAAATTCTTTGGATGAAAAATAGATCGCGGTCATGGTTGTTAAGCCGCCGTCGGCAAACACTTCAACCGACATCTTATCAACAACTATCGTAATGTCTGATTCATTTTTGCCTGTCAGGCGAGGCGCTGTAAAACGGCCCGCGAAATTCTTGTGAAAATTTGAATTGCCTGAATTTGTCCGGTCGATATAGTATCGATCATTTTCTTTGTCATAGCCGATGAGAATTTCTTCCTTATCAGAATTCGACAGCTTCACCGTATAATCCTTTAATTCAGCTACAGTAATTTTTAATTGATATTGACTTTTCGTTCCCGAAATCATTGATGAAAAATCCCTTTCACCCTGTAAAGTCAGATCCTGCAACACTGTTGTTTTCGTTTTAATTTCATCCAACTCACTGATAGGCCTGGAAGCTAAAACAACTCCTTGCGTACTTTGCACGAGACTTAGCTCACGCGGTAAAGTCGTTGCGGAACGCCATATTTCAGTAGGCACCTGATTCGCGTAAAGCCAATTGCTCATCCATCCTAAGAATACCTTGCGGCTGCCGGTGTTGCTCCAGGTGATTCCCGCATACTCATCAGGTCCGTAATCCAGCCAACGCGTGACTGTATCGAGTGGTGTAAACTTGCTCCCATCAAAATTGCCGAGGAAATATTGGGTGGCTGAGCCACCATTCGGTCCGCCCGGGTTGATGTTCACAATCAGGATCCAATAAACCTTATCACCCAACTTCATAGAGAACATGTCAGGACATTCCCACACACCACCATGCGCGCCTTCCTTGCTACCAAAATCACTTTCCTTGTTCCAGGTTTTCAAGTCACCACTTGAATAAAAAGATATGTGGTCGTGGACTGCGAGGGACATCACCCATTTCTTTTGCGAGGCATGCCACATGACTTTAGGGTCGCGAAAATCACGCGTTCCTGGATTTTTCAGCACCGGATTGCCGGCATACTTTGTCCAGGTTATACCGTTATCAAGGCTATACGCAATGCTCTGCGTCTCAAAATCCGTTTTCCCGGCGGCGTCTCCTTTCGGATCATGGTGTGTAAAGATTGCCACCAAAGGTATCTTCCCGTTCTTGCCAAAGCCCGAGGTATTACTTGAATCAACAACTGCGCTGCCCGAAAATATATAGCCAAGGCTATCTGGGTACAAAGCAATGGAAAGCTCCTTCCAATGAACCAGATCCTTACTTGTTGCATGACCCCAGTGCATCGGTCCCCAAACACTGGCGTCAGGGTAGTACTGATAAAACAGGTGATAGGTCTCATTAAAGTAGACCATCCCATTCGGATCGTTCATCCAATGACCCTTAGGAGAGAAGTGTATTTGGGGACGGTATTGTTCATGATAATCTTTAATGGTATTTGATTGTGCATACCCAACAAAAACTATCAAAGCGAAAACCAAGGTTAATGTAATGCTGAAAGATTTTTTCATATTTCAATATACGCATAGGCTAGGACCATACCTGCAATTGTAGCTCAAGTTATTGGGACGATCCGCTACAGGCACTTAACATTCATGTAGATATTGTTCAGCACCATCGCCGGATTTTTGCGTTCAGAAAATACAATCGTGCTTCTACATATTGGCACGAATATTCTGTAAGCTCACGAAATAGTCGTAGCGAGCGTTTGATAATTCACGCTAACTTTTCGTGACCAGAATGGTAAGTCGGAGAGCCGCTCACAATATGGGGGACAGCACGTGCGGAGTAGAATTTTAATTCATTAAACTATTATATAACAGACAACTTAAATAGAACTAAAAGCGTTATCATTGCAGCTAATCGTCGAAGTTTTCAAATCCCACCTAGAGCTATTTGTTTTTCTCCGGTTAGTTCAAATCAAAGTATTACAATAATTATCATTTATTCTTTTTATGAATTCCTTAGAAGCAGGCGTTAAATGCCTTATTGATGGCAAGATTGAAGCCGTCATCGTAAAAGCCTTGAATCGTACATTTACAAGATTCGTTGTAGAGATTCCAGGCAAAAGTGTTCAGACCATTGAGCGTGAAAGACTGCAGGTATTGCTCGCGCCGTAGCAACCTGATTTGCCAGTAGTCGATTTATTGGAGAGGGCACCAGTGCGAGATGATTAATGGCTGTGCGGGGGCGAACTCGTGCCGAGAACAATTTAATTTACCCACGGGTCTCTTTTTCGATAGAGTGGAGCAGTTTTCTTATTAGAAGCCTTGTGCTTCTTCGACTTTTTTGATCTTTTTTTCGCCTTCTTTTTCGTTGGAAATTGTTCGACGGCCTTTCCATAAGCCGCCTTTGCCGACCCTGTTCTTTCCGATCTCCGCTGCGCAGATACGGACGCGCCTGACACAGCCATCAAGAAAATGACAAACAGGATTATGACTTGCAGCTTCCTCATAATATTCAAACGTGTTGATCTATACGCAATTGTGTAAATCCCGCTGAGATTTACGGACCCACAACCGACAAAAATAGGAAACTATGAACAAAGTTGGCATTTATTAAACTGTTGGATCTGACGCTTAAAGAATCTAGAAGCCTATCACAATCCCTGATCAATCCGCGTTGATCCATTCAGACCAGTTTTTTACCTTAAAGTCGTAATCGAGCAATGTTTGAATGTGAACGGAGTTAACAATTTTCCACTCCTTCAGTTCATCAATGAATTCTGGTTCGGGCAAACGCGACTTTCTGGTGCAAAGTCGATAAAAATCCATTTTTCTGGGGTGATCTGACGAGCAGGCGTGAATGGTATATCCGAAGGCATTCTTCGCTATGATTGCATTGCAGATACTGCTGCAGTCTTGAAGATGAATCAAATTGACAGGAGCGCGGCCGTTGGGGATTTTCTTCTTACCCGCGAAGAATCGTCCAGGGTCTCTGTCCGGGCCGACCAGTCCACCGAAACGAACGATAGTCGTAGAGAAGGCTTTCTCGGATCGGAAATGAAGCTCACTTTCAAGCATAACCTCTCCCGATCTGCTTGTCGGAGTCGGCACGGTTAATTCATCAACTTCACTATTCAAATCTCCCAGCACAGAAGTAGAGCTGATCAGCAACACCTTTGGGATCTGATTGGATTTCACCTGCCGGACTAATTCCTTGATGGCAAACATGTAATCATCGCCTGTCGAGTATCGCACTTTTGGCGGAATGGCGATCACAAGAAGGTCACATCTGAAAAACGATGTATCGAAAGGGGAATGTGAAGCTGACAAGAAATTAATGAGATAAGGCTGTATGCCGTTGCTCCGAAGATCCTCGATTTTTTCAGGCGTAGTTGTGGAGCCCTTCACCTCGTGGCCTTCGCTTATCAGAGTTTTCGCGAAGTGCAATCCAAACCATCCACACCCAAAAATGCTGACTGTCATCACAAAATAGTTGATGCAAATATAAGCAAGTGCCCCGCCATTAACACTTCATTTGCACTTCTTCAAACTTCATTAACGCTAACCTGGCTTGCGGGTCTCGTATATTGCGAAAGCATCAAAGACTTTGATTCCACCCGACCCGTAAAAGGATAATTAAAATAAATCGCCATGATCACGAATTATATTAAAGTGATGTACAGGAACGTCACACGGCACAAGCTCTACAGCATTATCAATATCATTTGCCTGACTTCAGGAATGAGTTTTGCATTAATGATTGGCGCTTTTACGTGGACGGAGCTTCAGGTTAATCAAAGCCTCGAAGACGTCGATCAATTGTACTTTGTGGAAAGCGTCAGTAAAAATAACAATGGTAACCCTTTGTTTACTTCCGCGCCGTTGTTGCGGGAGGCAATGGATCTATATCCCGGAGTTATCGAAAATTATTTCAGATTCTGGGATAGGAATGTCACACTTTCAAATGGAGACACGCATCTTCGAATTCAAAGCATGATCGGGGACTCCAGCTTCGTTAAAATTTTTGGATTCCATGTAATATCGGGTGATGTCAACAATACACTTTCACGACCCAATACGATTGTCATCACTGAAAAAGTAGCAATGCAATTCTTCGGTCGCCCGGACGTTGCCGGAGAAAATCTTATACTTGCGCGCGAGGGTGGTGGAACAAAAAACCTTGAGATCACTGCTGTAATTGCTACGCCAGAAAAGAAAAACTCCGTCACGGATCTGGTAAACATGGATGCGCAGGCATTTCTTCCGCTCAAGAACGCGAGCGATTTTTCCTTTGGTGAACCAGATTTAAATCAATGGCCTCTGACGATTATCTCATACGTTAGATTAGCAAGGGGCGCTGATCCAGTCGAGGTTGAGAAATTATTGAACATCTTACAGCGAAAATCGTTGCAGGTTGATGCTGCTCAAATGCCCACCTTAGCGCTGAAACCGCTAAGCGATTATTACCGCCTGACGAATCGCGGGGCGGTACAAACGCTGTTAATAACACTCAATATTGTCGTGGCCTTTATAATACTGCTCGCAGTTGCCAATTTCATTAATATCACAATCACCGGATCATTTTCCCGCCTTAAGGAAATCGGATTGCGCAAGGTGGTGGGTGGTGTGACGCGTCAGGTAATGATGCAATTCTTATCGGAGTCTCTGATCTTTTCGGTATGTTCCGCGTTGCTTGCTTTAGCGCTGTATCAGTTATTGCTTACACAAGCCGAGTCCTTGTTGAATACAACAATGCCCTCCATTTTCGAATTCCCTCTATCATTCTGGATGTTGATCACTGGTGCCGTCATACTGATTGGCTTAATTGCCGGCGCATACCCCGCCTGGTATTTGTCAAAGACGAACACACTGGAATCATTGAAAGGTAAATTCAGATCAGTGAAAGGCACAATCAATTTCTCACGTGGCCTTATTGCAATTCAGTTCACGATATCGGTTGTCATTCTTACCGCTGCTGTTATTATGTCGAAGCAGATCAAGTACTTTTTGGAAAAGGATCTCGGATTCGATAAGAACGCAGTACTCGTTATTACATCAGCACCACGGATGTGGACGCCTGAGGGCTATGAGCGTTTGGAAGTTGCCAAGCGCGAATTCCTTCAATCACCTGCCATCGCCGCGATGGCACTTTCTACCGGCTCCCCTACCGGCCAGTTCAGCATGGGCGGAGGCGTCGCCTTTCAAAGCGGCAAATCGATATCCGAAGGATCTGCTGCGACGATCACTGGAACCGACGAAGACTATATTAAAGTTTACGGAATGAAAATGGTTGAAGGTGTCTATTTTGAAGCCCCTGGTAAAAACGCGCCGAACTCAATTGTCATAAATGAAACCCTCCAGAAGAACCTTGAAGTAGGGATAGGTGATAAATTGAAGTTTGACACTTTTGCAAATTCAGAGTTTACTATTGTAGGCATCGTTCAGGATTTCAACGTTTCATCTCTTCGCGAAGCCGTTCAGCCAATCGCCATTCTTCACAGCCGTGACTTCCTAACCTTTAGGCATTACTCGCTCAAACTCCAACCTGGTGATCTTGCCGAAGCGGTCGCGGAGGTTGAACGACTCTGGAAAAAGACATTCCCCGATGAGGCGTTGGTGTACGCTTTTGCAGATAAGCAAATTGAACAATTGTATAAGACAGAGTTGCAAATGAATAAAGCAGCAAAAGTTGCTTCGATCCTTATGATGATCATCGTAATGACTGGTGTTTTGGGACTCGTTGCGCTCAGTGTTGCGAGACGGAGAAAGGAGATCGGAATTAGAAAAGTCCTGGGTGCCTCAGTAGAAAGCATACTAAAATTACTTTCCCGAGAATATGTACTCATGATGATTTTCGCTTTTCTTGCAGGGATACCTTTCAGTTATTGGTTCATCTCAAACTGGCTTAGCACGTTTGCCTATCACATTGATTTAACAGCTGCGTTGTTTGCAATTCCTGCTGCAACCCTAATGGTGGTAACGTTGATGATGGTTTGTCTTCAGGGAATGAGAGCTGCGCTGATGGATCCCGTTAAGTCTATCCGGCACGAGTAGGTGACGTGGTATCAACATTTTGAAAGGCAAAGCGTTGCACCAATGATTGGTTCTTCTAGATACTGTGTTTGCTTCAGTTTTTGCTATCTTTTACTTATGCCTTTATTCTTACATCTGTCATAACCTGAAACTTTTAATTAAGACTGAAAGTGCTACAATCGGTATATTGAATAAACAAATTCAATCATATGCCGGCAATCAAAAACATCGAAGGCCTAACCACGGCTCAAATCAATCTAGAACTATCGCAGGGTGCCAAGTTCGTTATGTATCAATATACGATCTCCGTCATATTGATGACATTTAAGCGCTCTTCAGACATTTACTTTGTTCGTGCACATCAAAATGGCGCCATGGTCGGTCTGCCATTTACCCTGATGTCCATGGTATTGGGTTGGTGGGGTTTCCCCTGGGGTCCGATTCATACAATCGGCAGTCTCTATCACAATTTATCAGGTGGGAAAGACATTACAAAAGACGTTTTGTTGTTGATGAATGAAACGGCGGCTAAAGAAGCTGCATAGCGACATTCGATAAAACTCCGTTCCGCGTCCTTGCTGTGCCTTTTATCTTTCATTGGTTCTTCTGCCATAGTTCCAAATGTGCCTCATGCAATGAGTCAATCAGCATAAAGTCTGACGGAACAATGGTGCGCATGGTATGAAATGTTGCAAGCCGTGCGCCCGGTGCCGCTCGTGAAAGCTGTTCCTTTGTATACATCAAGTAAGAACTGTATAGCTGATTGGTCAACAATATGGCGTCATCCATCCGATCATGCTTGTCAATATTCTCGTAGAATGAATTGTAAATATAGAACGAATCAAAATCGTGAAAATCTCCCGATACTACATTCATATGTAGAAAGGTTACGTTCTGGATGCCGTATGAAGCGGAAAGATTTTTTGAAAGTTCGACCAGCCCCGACCGTTGTTCAATACCAGTAAAATGACCCTGTGTGTGGGTGGCTCCAACCATACAGAACTTTCCCGCGCCGGAACCAATGTCAAGGACTCTCGCTCTAGGTTTAGTTACTAGAAATTCAGAGGCCGCCTTAGCAATCGCCAATGGTGTGAAGTGTTTTTCGGCCAGCTTGCTTATTTTCGGCGGATAAATTCGATTGAACTCCTCATCAGTAATTTCGATATCCAACGTCGATGGTTCCAAAGAAAAATTGTTGCGCAACGGTGGCGATGGCTCAGGTGTCATGGAGAAACATTCACGGTGCTCGTGACAAGTACTATTCGAGATAACTCAATATATCTGCAAAGGGCATTGGCCCATCTCATCTGTTCAATAGTAACACACTCCGGCTCAACGAGTGTCGGAGAGGAAACTAAAATGCAAACGCTTTTTGCCCTGCTTGTCGCAACGTTGAGCCTATTCGGGCTGAACAGAAATGTCATGCCTCGCGGGGCCTCGTGGACGGTCGAGCTAGTCATTGAGTAGATTACCACGGGTGCTTCTTTTCCTTGAAATTTATCAACGGTACCGATAGACACACCAGGTATCAATGCAATAAGCGCTGCCACCTGAGCATTGTACGGTGCAACAATAAGAATATCATCTTTTGTCAGCCGTCGGGTCTGATTCCCGGCATCGGTCCACGTTCCCGCCTCCAACAGTTCATGCACGATTGACCCAATAGCCACCACTTCCTCCGGCGCGCTGTTTTGATTTCCAGTGTGTTTCACTGGAACATAAAATAGCCCTGCGCCATCAAACGGAGTGCCGCCGCAGATCAGCTGACGCTGCATTCCTTCGAATGATTGGAGCTTTCCTTCATAAAATATCTCGGACGTAAATCTGGAGATGTCCGGATGCATCCTTCGCGTCACGCCAAGGAACAAACCTTTGCTTAGAGTCATGGTGGGATGGCCTTCGAGCAGGTAGCTGAGAGCGGCAACATCGCTCCCTTCCGGGTGCGCTCCACGCTGGGGAGCTTCTAATTGTTGAGGATCGCCAAGTAAAACAATGTTTTTTGCTGCCCGTGATGCGGCCAGTGCCTGCGATAAGGACATCTGACCGGCTTCGTCTATGAACAAATAATCGAGCACTTCGGAAAAATTATCGTCGGACCATAACCAGGCGGTTCCGCCGACAACTTTTCCGCCGTGAATTGCATCGAGCGCATCACTCGGCTTTTCTACCTGGTGGATCCATGCAGGCATATAATCCATTTTCTTCGACACCTTATGCGCGAATGCAATTGGATAACTTTCTTTGTCGCTTAATTCTTTAACTTTTTCCAACAACGTAGTGATAACCCGGTGACTGATTGCTGTGATGCCTACCTTCTTTGTCGCTTTGATCAGTTCGATAATTATTCGCGCACCGGTATGGGTCTTTCCCGTACCTGGCGGACCCTGGATGGGGAGCACACTTCGATCTAAATTTAGGGCGATTCGTATTGCGCCCTGACCTACATCTTCACCTGGAAGCAATTCTGCCCCTTCTTTTCCATCTAGCAGCTTTGGCATTCTCTTCATAAGCAGATCCTTCGATGCGCGATAGGAACCCTTATGTGCTAAACCTTCCTCATCAACCGTTGCTGCAAGATTCATAAGCGAGGTCCACAGTGAGCCCGGATCAATCCTGTCATAGACATGGACGGCAGAAGGATGAAAGTCTACAGTGCTTCCCTTCTTCTTGATGTCGATCGTATTGTTTTCCAGAGACACGAATTCAACCGTACCCATTTCCCTTCCAATCTTGTCCGTTTCACTTTGACTATTGATCTCAATCAGTTGCTCGCCGGGACTTACCCCAACCTCTTGTGTCGGATACCTATACCGTTGCGTAGGCTGCCGCTGGCCTTTTTTTAGCGGAAGTGTTTCAATGAACTGGAGGCCTGTAATTGCCTTTCGCTCGTCTGTAAGTTCATCATGTTCTAATTTATGAATCCTGAAGTGTTCCCACCAGGCAGTTTTGTCTTCTCTTCTGAAATAGTCAAGTTGATGTGCGAGCAACCATCTCGCATGATGTTCCTCCGTCCAGGTCGAACGGTCATCGGGCAAACCTTTCGTCAAGTCTCTTGATAGCGCCTGTGATCGCGCTTCTTGTCCTTTTAGGTTTTCGTTTGATTCCGGTGATTTATACAACGGCCGCAGAAGGTCCAGACCTTTACTTATCAGTTGTGTTCTGAGTTCCTCCAGCCAAACATGAAGTGCTTCTGTCGCAAGGCAATCGTCTTCATTGTACACTTCGACATTAGATATTGTCTCCTTTGCAAGTGACGTCAACTCGTTCAATTCAAGGGCACACTCCACACTCTTCCGCGCGGTACTGGCGTCATGGAGGTCAAGCTTACGAGTATACTTTGTGAACTTTTCAAGCGTTTTAAGCGAATATCGTTCTACGCTTGCCAAAAGGGCTTCTTTAAAGATGGCGTGCAGATCAACAAAGCGTTCAGCACGCAGCATTTCGTCAACGTCCTGTTCAAAGACTGCATGAACGCTCGCCAGCCGCTTCACCGCGGAAGGTTCATAGGGCGCAAAATGATAGATGTGGAGGTTCGGAAATTGTCTCCAGCGCGCCACAACGAATGTCATAAACGCTTCAAAGGCCCGCTTTTCTTCAAGCCGGTTTGTCGCCCAGTGGTTTGTATAAACAATCGCTCCCTCATTATCTTTTGATGCATAACCAAGTATATATTCAAGGCCGCCATTGGGATAGAATGCGTCGCCTTCAATGTCAAAATAAATATCGCCGGAATCCGGTAGGGGAAGCCGATTTAATCCGCGGTCATTTTCTATTGGCAATAACTCATACATCAATTGGTCTTGTGTTCGGCCATCGAACTGCACGCGGGCCTGTGCCTGCCTGCGAACAAAAGTCTCCTTGTTACCTCTTGTCGGAGTTGCGATGGTATCAGCTTTAGCAAACTGTTCCAGCGTATTGATGTTCTGCTTTTGTAATTCTTCGATATGAAGCATTCTTATACCGGCCACCAGTGACAAGTAATCATCATCATGACGCTTCCTGTCACACACCTGCCACCAGTTACATACATCACAATGCGAAACAGGGACAGGATAAATTTCCAATGCTGGCCCTTCCATGATGCTTGTCAGATTCCTCTTCACCATGTGGTAGTACGCCTGAAACTCTGAGTAGCGATAAGCATCCGGAATAAATTCTTCTGTCGGCCGCACGACATACATCGCCTCCGGAACACTTTCCTGCATGATGGAAAGCATCTCTGTGTAAAGACAAAGTTGAAGAATGGTGCCGGCGCGAGTATTTTGAGACAGCTTGGTGTCGTAGACTTCGTACTTCCAATCTCCAAATTTGCTTCTACCAGGGATCTTAATCAGAACATCGGCATAGCCCATCCACAGTGCATGCTGAAGTCTCGCCTGAACAATTACATCGATGCCCTCAGCCATCGCCGCGACCGTTGCATCAGCGGATTGATTCCTCAGATTAATTGTCTTGGCATACCGTTGTTGCAGATGCTTTACAAAAGCTTCTTCATGCTCACGCCCTCGCTGTGCCAGAATCTCTAACGATGGATCATTTCTATAGGGCCTTTTCAGCTCACCAACCGCAACCCTCCGGTTTAGCTGGGTGAGGCACGCACAGGCGAGATGATTCGACAGATCGGTCGCCGCCAGTTGAAATTTGTCCGAAATGAATTCCATGATCTACTTGACCCAAGCAAAGCTAATAGAATTTAATGTTACAATATCTGTATAAATGACGGGCGGACTAGTAGCTGAAATAGGAAGGGCAGGCCACGTTCCTGTGAATACCGCGGAGCCTGACCCGATAGTTCAACATGAACTCGTGTGTGCCGTTGGAATACCGGCGAATGTCGGCCGTTACCCAATCGTATGAATATCCGAAATAAAATTTCTCACTCAGCTTAAAGTTTAGCAGCGTTGAAACGCTTTCTTCAGTCCGATAAGAAACACCAGCACTCACAAGATCATGTACGATCAGTGTAAGGTTAATATCCGCATTGAGTGGTGTACCTTCCTGAGCGCGTATTAAAAAAGATGGACTTAATTTTAGCTTCTCCATGCGATCCAGCTTAACCGTTGTGCCCAGGAAAAAATAATAATACCGAGCTTGCGCTAGTTGCTGCAGGCCACCGCTGAAAAATTTTGTGTGCTTTAATATTACCGGGACAGAAAAACCGCCGAAAAACTTCTTGCTGGAATAGAATATTCCGCCACCAAAGTTTGGTCGGAATTCACTCATTGTTCCAGAAAATGTTGGATCCTGGCCGGCCTTCAATGTCAGCTTACTGAAGTCTGCACGAAAATTTTGAAACCCTCCCTGCAATCCCATGGAAAAGACACCGTCACGTTTACCTCGTATCCTGTATGCATACGTTCCGTACAAACTGTTATTACTATAACTTCCAATGTTATCGCTTGTCGCAAGCATTCCGACGCCCACCTTGCTTTTGCTTACTGTGGTGTGGACTGCCAAACTTGCCGTTTGCGGTGCTCCATCAAAGTTCACCCATTGATTTCGATAGTTGAGCGTGGCACTTAGTTGTACGTGACTTCCAGTATAAGCAGGATTGATAAGAAGCCCGTTATAAATGTATTGAGAATATACAATGCTCTGTTGTGCATCCACAGAACATGTGATTGCAAAAAGAAAAGCTGGGAGAAGTAATAGTCTGTTCATCTCGCGTATAGTTAATGCAGAAGTTCGAGGTAACCAGTCCTGTCTTCCGACCCATCGCCTTTACTAATTATATAAAAATAGGTCCCATCGGGAAGTGTGTTACCGAGGATGTTAATACCTCTGTTTGAAATCCCATCGAAGAAAATATCCTCGTTATTGTATCCTTTTGTTTCAAAGACTAGTGTTCCTGCACGGTTGAAGACTCTTACGGAGTTATTCGGATAGTCGCCGATACAACCGATCTCGAAAATATCATTGCTGCCATCGTTATTCCGGGATACACCATTGTAAACCGTGATGTCAGACTTAAGCTCAAATGACATGGTCGTTTCACATAAATTGTATGATACAGCGGTTACGGTGTAATTGCCTGAAGGAAGGTCTGTAGCAAAAGGCCCGTTTTGAATCGCCCCTGCAATGTCCCATTCAAAAGTTGCAACGAGTACATCATTAAGTGCCACGAACTCCGCCTTTCCGATTGCGTCGTCACAATTGGTGTTAAATGTCTTGACCTCGAATTCGGGATACACCCTGGCATCCGTTACATTTTGTTGGACAACAGCTGAGATACACCCTGAAACACGATCCGTTGCAGTGACGGCATACGTGCCATTGATAAGATCGACGTACATTTCCCCGACGGCATCCGGCTGATTTTTCACCGCAGTGCCATCATACCAATTGAAGATGTGGTCCTTGGTCACTCCGTTTACTGCGGCACTTAACGCGCCGTCTGGAGCAATACAGTTCGCATAATCTGAGAGCAGTGTAACTTCAGGGATGGGTGTCACCAACGGATTACTTTCAATAGTAATGTTTGCCGTTCCGTAGCAACCTGAGATAACGTCAGTTCCCTTAACCTCATACGTTATGGCCTTAAGAATACCAGCTTCGCTTCCCGTATAGATCAGACGTCCATTCAGTGAACCCTCATACCAGTCAAATGAATACCCTGCTATTTTGCCGTTTACGGAAGCGTAGGCTACACCGTTTGGATTTGACGGATCACAATAGGTGAGCGCATCCTTTTGCGTTACCATGACCGGCGGATAATAACGCCCATCGGTGACGGCAACGGTATCCGGTATGGATTCGCAGAAGGACAGGTTAGGGTGCCTTGCTATCACGGTATAGGTCGCAATTGGTGCTACCATGACCTCGTTACCGGTGAAGTCCGGTGTCGTGCCCACACCTGCGCCAATATACCATTCGATGTTATAGAGTTGTCCAGAGCCTGTACGTGTGGCGGCAAACAAGCTTCCGTCGTCCGTTACACAACTTGTCAACGGTACGGCTGATGCAACCACCTGTATGGCCACCGTATCAGTCAGGAACTTGTAAGTCTCCAGGGTCACACACTGGGTTGCGTTGTTGGTTACTTTTACGGTATAAGTAGTGATTCCGGTATAAGACACATTCGTCAGCAGAGGATTGTTCGGCTCTGCCACGGGTCCAGCGTCCGTAGCGCCTTCATGCCATTCAAACGTGTAGTCAGAGAAATTTGGATTATTATCCGCCGTAACCAAAATGCTTCCTTTCGCTTCCGGAAGTACACATACCGCAGGATTTGTAAATTCCTGTACGGCAACCAGCGGTTTGACGGTGAGGTCTTCAACGACAGCGTTGATATAATCAGAGGTGCAACCCAGGGCATCCGTGATACGACTGTAGTAAATCCCTTCCGTAAAGTTTGGACTCAAATTAACGCCTGGCGCTAGTGCTGAAACCGGCGCCCGCGTTTCGTTGAACCACTGAAAAGAAAACTTGTTGCGGTCATTGGCGACATTCATGTTATAGGTCGTTGTAGATCCAAGGGCAAATGTCTGAACCGTATTGACCACAATGCTGCCGTCCTGAATGGGAGCACATGTTGTTTGAGGGCTAGCTGTAAGGGTACCGTTAATAACGGGAACGTCCCGATTAATTGAAATGGTGGTTATACTTGCGCAGTTCGCTGATGGTGCTGTTGTGTCGGTGACCCGAACGGTGTACGTACCTTCCATTTGCCCCGTCATCACCGGGTTTGTAACGATAAGGTCGGCGGCATTTGTGTTGTTGGCTCCGGTGAACCATTCAAAAAGATAGCCTGCGGTAATACCATTGGATAAGCCCTCTGAAACTGAAGCACTCGCTTCCCCTGTGTAGCTGGTGTTACACGCAACATTATCCATGTTCTTAACGGCGACAACGACTGGCACCTGCGCCATCTCTTTTATAGTAAAAGGCGTAAGTGCACTCGTGCAGGTGGACGCGGTGTGGTTAACACGCACGAGATAATCTCCAGCAATCAGAGTCGCGCCAACGGTTGGGCCAGTGCCGGGGTCGATTGGCGTAAGATCTTTATTGAGCCACTCGAATGTGTAATCCGCCGTATTGTTCCCTTGCACTCCGTTAAACATGACTCCCGTTACACGTGCACTGCCGTTTGTAGGCACGCAGTTCGAATTGTCCGTAATGGCAATCAGCGTGTTATTCAGACCGATGATATACGGAGCATTGTTAACGACCATGGTGGAAACACTTGAACAGGTGTTGCTGGGAGATAGAGCATCTGTTACCTGGACAGTGTAATCGCCAGCAGCCAGGCCAGTAAGTGATGACGCCGTAGCGCCGGCAATAGGTGAACCCGTTCCAATACCGGTGTACCATTGGATAGTAAAGTCTGTCGCCGCCGGCGCAACGCCATTTACGTTGATTGATATTGCACCGTTGAGTGATGCACCACTACAGTTGGTGTTATCGGATAATGCGTTGACGGTGATTCCTGGCAGCACGCTCACATTGTTCACCGTAAAAGGTATCAGGGAGGAGCTACAGCTGGATGCTGTGCTGCGGGCCTGGACGAAGTAACTTCCCGACGCCAGTAATGTTCCTATCGTCGCACCGCTTCCGGCACCGGATATTGTTACACCCGCGTTGTCGAACCATTCAAACGTAAATCCAGCAACTCCCGCATTTGAAACACCGTCAATGACAACATCAGACACGTTAGCCGATCCGTTAGGGGAACAATCGGTCTGGTGCGTAATTGCAACGGCCGCAGCGCTAATGGTGTAAACTGGAAGATCATCACCGATAAAAAATGTCGCAACGTTGGAACAAGTATTACCCGGGGACAGAATATCAATTACTTCCACAGTGTACGAGCCAGTGGCCAGACCGGAAAGCGTTGCCGTTGTAGCGCCGGAAACGGGCGATGATTTATCCGTTCCGCTGTACCATTGAATTGTGAACGCCGTTGCCGCAGGTGATATACCATTGACATCAATGGTTATCGAACCATTTGCAGAAGCACCGCTACAATTTGTGTTATCCGTTAAGCTATTGATTGTGATTGCAGGTTTGATGCTATTGTCGTCGACACTAAATGCTGTAACCGAAGACACGCAATTTGAAGCATTGCTGGTAGCGCGGACAAAGTAACTGCCCGCCGCTAGCGGTACACCTATGGTTGCGCCACTGCCGGCGCCACTGATCGTCGTTGCCGCTCCGTCAAGCCATTCAAACACAAATCCTGCTACCCCCGCATTGGAAACTCCATCAACGAAAACATCTGTTACCATGGCTGATCCATTGCTAACGCAATCTGTTTGATCGGTGACAGCAATGGAGGCAGTGGCAATAGTGTAGATCGGAAGATCATCACTGATGCTGAATGTTGAAATTGTTGAACAGGTGTTACCAGGAGACAAAATGTCTGTAACCTCAACCGTGTAGCTACCGGCACCCAAAGCGGATAGTGATGCAGTTGTAGCTCCCACTATTGGTGTACTCACACCGGTACCTGTATACCATTGAATAGAAAAATCTGTGGCAGCCGGAGCGGCGCCATCCACCGTAATTGTCAATGATCCGTTCCGCGCTGCGCCACTGCAATTTGTGTTATCCACCAGTGTATTGACAGCGACGACAGGTTTCACGCTGATATCATCAATGGTGAACGAGCTGATAATTGAGCTGCATTGTGATCCTGTTGCCTTCGCCTGCACGCGGTAATCACCCGCGGCCAACACCACACCAATCGTTGCTGCATTGCCTGCACCAGGTATTATGATGCCGGAATTGTCGAGCCATTCGAATGAAAATCCAGCAACGCCTGCATTAGAAACCCCATCGATCAGAACATCGGTAACCGACGCCGATCCGTTGCCCACACAATCGGTTTGATTGGTGATGGAGATCGATGGGCCATTAATAGTGTAAACGGGAAGGTCATTGCTAATGGCAAATGTTGCAGTATTTACGCAGGTGTTGCCGGGAGAAAGAAGATCAGTAACGCGGACGGTGTAGTCACCGGCGGCAAGTGCCGAAAGTGAAGCCGTGGTCGCACCCACGATAGGTGCTGCAGTACCCGTCCCTGTATACCATTGGATAGAAAAGTCAGCCGCTGCAGGTGAGACACCATTAATGTTGATGCTCATTGAGCCATTTGCCGGCGCGCCAACACAATTTGTGTTGTCCATCAACGCATTGATAGTTATGACTGGCTTCACGCTAATGTCATTGACAATAAACTGCATGAATGATGAAGTACAATTCGATAATGTATTGGTGGCCCGCACACGATAGTTTCCAGCGGAAAGCGGTATTGCCGTCGTTGCGCTGTTCCCCGCGCCAGCTATTGTTAAACCAGCGTTGTCAAGCCATTCGAACGTAAACCCGCCAACTCCGCCATTTGAAATACCATTAGTAAGAACATCGGTAACGGTTGCTGACCCATTGGCGACGCAATCTGTTTGGTCCGAAACTGATATCGCTGCGACATCAATAGAATATACAGGTACATTATCGTTGATGAAAAATGTCGCAGTGTTTACGCAGGTGTTGCCTGGTGAAAGGATATCAGTAACCTCGACGGTATAATCGCCCGACATTAACCCTGAAAGCGTTGCCGTCGTCGCGCCCGTGATCGGTGAACCAGTACCAATACCACTAAACCATTGTATGTTAAAGTCTGTTGCTAGTGGAGCAGCTCCGTTAACATTGATGCTCATTGAACCATTACCGGATACACCGCTACAGTTTGTGTTGTCAACATTTGCACTGATTGTAATTAATGGTTTTACACTGATGTCGTCAACAGTGAAAGGCGCAAGGGAAGAACTACAGCTTGACGTTGTGTTGGTCGCCTGAACGAAATAATCACCTGCGGCGAGCGGAACGCCAACAATTGCACCGTTCCCTGCCCCGGCGATCACGACGCCTGCATTATCAAGCCACTCGAAAGTGAAACCCGCAACTCCGGCATTCGAAACGCCGTCGATAAGGATGTCGGTTATTGAAGCAGTTCCGTTCGGAACGCAATCCGATTGATCCGAAACGCTGATAAATCCCGCGCTGACCAAATATGATGGCAGATCGTTGTCAATGAAAAATGTAGAAATGGTTGAACAGCTATTACCGGGTGAAAGAATGTCTATTACTTCGACGGTGTAATCATCGGAAGCCAGTGCTGATATTGTCGCAGTAGTTGCGCCAACAATCGGTGAACCTGTGCCCAACCCGGTGAACCATTGCATGGTATAGTCTGAGGCGGCTGGAACTGCCCCATTCACATCAATTGTAATCGATCCATTGGCCAATACGCCAGTACAATTGGTATTGTTGGTCAGCGTGCTCGCTGTAATTACAGGCTTCACAGCGATATCATCAACGGTGAACAAACTCACAATCGAGCTGCATTGAGATGTGATGTTGGCGGCGAGCACTCTGTAATTTCCGGCGGCAAGAGGTATCGCTATGGTTGAAGCACTACCAGCGCCTGGTATGGCCAAGCCTGCATCGTCAAACCATTGGAACGTAAATCCGGCAACTCCCCCATTGGAAATGCCATCGATGAATACATCGGTGACTGAGGCCGAGCCGTTTGCAACACAATCAGACTGGTCTGTGATAGTGATAGACGCGGCGCTGATAGAATAAATTGGCAGATCATCAGTTAAAACGAACGTCGCCGTGCTGGAACAGGTATTTCCAGGAGCAAGGATATCGATTACTTCAACGGTGTAGCTGCCCGCAGCTAAGCCCGAAAGGGTTGCTGTGGTAGCACCTGGAAGTGGTGAGCTTGTACCAACGCCTGTAAACCATTGAATGGAAAAGTCAGTCGCTGCTGGCGCGGCTCCGTTGACATCTATGGTGATCGATCCGTTTGCCGCCGCTCCGCTGCAGTTTGAGTTGTCCATTGATGCACTGATCGCGATCACTGGCTTCACACTAATGTTGTCGACAGTAAATGGCACGAGCGACGAACTACAGTTCGAAGCGCCACTGGTAGTTTGAACAAAATAATTACCTGCGCTTATTAAGGTTCCAATCGCAGCATTAGATGTGCTAGAGGGAACAATCGTCGTGCCGTCGTTGCCAAACCATGCGAAAGAATAGCCAGCCGTTCCGACAGAGGAAACGCCGTCTGTGGATACGTTTAGAACCGTAGCCGAACCGTTGGCCGGACTACAATTTGTCTGGTCAGTGATACTAAGGTCAGTTGAAGGGATCGATATAATGAATGGTGTGTTATTAATATAAAGCGTTTCTTCCGCTTTACAATTGTTAGAAGCTTTTGTTACCTGAACTGTATAGAATCCGCCACCGATATTGATTGCTGAATGACCGGGAGCCAATACCTTGGCCGCTGCGAGTGACGGATCGGATAAAAATTTACCATCATGCCAGTCATAGCTATATCCCGCTCCTGGTGTGGGTGTACCATCGACAGTGAGCGTAATGGAACCCGTATCAGATGTTGACCCCGTACAGTTCTTATTGTCATTCAGCGTGTTCGCAAGGATGACGGGATAAACACGGCTATCCCCGATGGTCACATCGTTTGGTTCAGAGGAGCAACCCGGAAGCGGGGGGGTCCTCGTTTCAACAGCAAGCACGGTGTAATTTCCTGCGCCGAGACCGGTAACGACGATCGGAACTGCGATCGGCGTACCATTTACCCCAGGCACAGTCTTTATCAACGTACCTCCCTGATAAACATCGATCCTGTACCACCCCTGATCAAGCCCGACGTTCGCGGGGTTTCCGGCTGTGCCGGCACTTGGTTGAATAGATGCTCTAAACGCACCATCAGGGGCAAGGCAGTCTGTTTGCGGAAAAGTCAGCACGCTCAGTAAAGCCGCTTCATCGCTGTACGGAAGATTTAGGGAGAGTGAATCGAAACAGCCGGTCGTATTGTCAACAGCGATCACAGTATGCAACCCGCTACTAATGAGCTCAGATGACGCTGCGTTGGAAATGCGATTTGAGTTTACTGGAAAATTCTGTCCATTACCCTCGGCGGTCATCCCGATATTCTTGTCTCCCTGAAACCATGTGAATGAGAAGCCCGCAGCGTTTCCGGGCGACGATGCCTGGACACCAAGCTGACCCTGACCATCATTACATACTGCAGGTTGTACCTGCTCTCCAATAAGTTCATTTATTGTGATGACGGTCGACGGAGCATTGGCAACGGCAAGGCTAACAGGGAATTGAACATCACATCCAAGCACATTGTTTGTCGCCGTGACGGTATAGTCGCCGGCTAAAAGTCCTGTAATTGTGCTTCCAGTATAGTCGGCAGCTGCCTTCACGGATTTACCGTTGTACCATGAGAATGTATAGTCTGCTAATACGCCAACGCTGACGGCCGTCACTGACGCAGTTCCATCAGGTGTTGTACATGAGTTTACAAGCGTAGATGCCGTGTTATCAATTGTTGGAAGGGTGATGTTATTTTGAACCGAGACCTCCGTCGTCGCCGCACAACCAGTAGCGTTGGAAATCGCATGGACCGTATACACCCCAGCTGCCAGGCCGCCCGTTGCGGAAGCAGTTACATTATTAACCGGTAACGTGTTTTGACCTTTGAAAATACGAAAGCTGTAGCCGACAGTTGTTCCACCTACATCAGCTGTTATAGACCCGTTGGATTTTGCTGGATCACATGCCGTGTTAGGCGTTGACGCCCCACTCACTAAAGGATAGGTAAAATTATCATTCACGTTAAATGTCGCCGTAGAGAAACAACCGCTGTTAGGGGTCGAGTTGTCACGAATGCGAACAGTGTATGCTCCGGAGGATAACGATTGGGCGGTTTCCTTGTTCACGCCGCTTGTTGAACCGACGGTTGTACCAAGGGGCGTCGCTGTTCCGTTGCCTTCAAACCAATCAATAATATAATCAGTAACGGGGTTGATACCACCATCGATCTGTATGGTGATAAACCCGCTGGGTGTGCCTGAGCATTGGGTGTTGTCACCAAATGTTATGATACTCGCCACTGG
Source organism: Chryseolinea sp. (assembly GCA_037720155.1). Taxonomy (GTDB): domain Bacteria; phylum Bacteroidota; class Bacteroidia; order Cytophagales; family Cyclobacteriaceae; genus Chryseolinea. The sequence continues at coordinate 386,771 of JBBJMI010000007.1, forward strand.
ATCCACATGATTTTCAATGATCGCAAAAGGTGCTAATGTCGATGAACAATTTGTAGCCGAGTTTGTAGCTTTCACATAATAACTTCCTGCGCCAAGTGGC
>JBBJMI010000008.1:0-337769 GCA_037720155.1 Chryseolinea sp.
GGATCACCAGTAGATTATTTCAATTTAAATCGAAAAAACCCTTTCATTACCCCCCCATCGTTATCGGGAAACCCACTTCTTCTAAATGGGGATGCAAATGTATCTGTTTAGAGATCGCAGTGCAAGCGCAGGCAAAAAATATTTTATACCGGCCTCAGCTGCCTCAATATGGTCTGCGTACGATCAGGACCGGTAGAGACCATCGTTATGGGAACCTTCAGCTCGTCTTCCAGAAACTTTATATAAGCATTGAGTTCGTCAGGCAAATTTTCTACGGATACGCCGTTCAGGTTTAACTGCGTGCTCCAACCCTTAAATTCTTTATAGATAGGAATAATTTTTTCCGTGACTTGCTCATATGGGAGCAATTCAGTCTGCGAGCCGTCTTTCAACTGATATCTAACACACGCTTTGATGACCGGAAAAACACTTAACACGTCGGCCTTCATCATCAACAGCTGTGTTACACCGTTGATCATAATGGAATACTTCAAAGCAGGAAGATCAATCCAGCCACAGCGTCTAGCCCTCCCGGTTGTTGATCCGAATTCTTTGCCCTCCTTCCGCATCAACTCGCCCTCTTCATTTAAAAGCTCCGTGGGAAAAGGACCACCGCCAACGCGGGTGCTATACGCCTTAAATATTCCATACACTTCACCTATATGACAGGGAGCGACGCCCAATCCTGTGCACGCCCCCGCAGTAACAGTATTTGAGCTGGTCACGTATGGATAACTTCCAAAGTCAATGTCAAGCAGTGCACCCTGCGCCCCTTCTGCCAATATCGTTGAACCAGCCTTTAAATGCTCGTTCATAAAATATTCACTCTCTATAAGGTTGAATCCTTTTAAAAAATCGATCGCATCCAGAAACTGGCCCTCAAGTTCCTTCCAGTCATACACCACATCATAGTCCTTTAAGATCCTGAAATGAATCTCAGTGAGCTTAGCAAACTTCTCCCCGAAGTTGTCGGCGAGAATGTCGCCGACGCGAAGTCCCTGGCGCCCAATCTTGTCCTGATATGTTGGACCAATTCCCTTAAGCGTCGACCCGATCTTGTTATCACCTTTCGCCTTTTCGTAAGCCTGGTCCAGCAGCCTGTGCGTAGGCAGTATCAACGTTGCCTTTTTCGATATGAACAGGTTCTCCTTCACTTTAAGCTTGTACTGCTGAAGCTTTTCAATTTCCTTTTTAAACACAAAAGGATCCAGCACCACCCCATTCCCAATAATGTTTATTGTTTCCTTGCGAAAAATGCCGGATGGTATCTGGTGGAGCACATGTTTGATGCCATCAAACTCCAGCGTATGGCCGGCGTTAGGGCCACCCTGGAAACGGGCGACAACATCATAGCGGGGTGCCAAAACATCCACAATCTTTCCTTTGCCTTCATCGCCCCACTGAAGACCTAACAATACATCTACCTTCGACATTACAATAACAGGATTACTTGTTAAATACCTCTTCCTCTGACTGCACAATATGGAAAATGGCATTCAGCTTTGTGATGACCAACAATTTTTGAACACTCTCAGAGGGCTTCATCAGATACACCTCGCCACCCTTATTTCTGAACTTCGTAAGTATTGTGATCAGAACACCGATACCTGAACTGTTGATATAACGCAGTCCGGAGATATCGACTATACAAATCAATGTCTTTTCCTGTAACGCGTCATTGACTACTCCAATGATAGCGGCGCCATTGTCTTCCCCAATCAAATCTCCATCGAGTCGCAGAACGAGCTTACCGCTCTTGATTTCATGCTTGAATGTCATGATATAAATTAATTTAAAGACTTTCGGTTATCACAATTCTCCCGTGTGCACGATGCATACAGGATCAAAGAATGGTGCATAACGTTAAAATGCAGAATATCTTCAACAGTAGTCTGGATATTTTGGATACGGGGATCGCAAAATTCGATGACCTTATGGCAATCGGTGCAAATAAGGTGATCATGCTGTTTGTAGCCATATGACTTTTCATACTGGGCTAAATTCTTCCCAAACTGATGCTTGCTAACGAGGTCGCATTCGACCAGAAGGTCCAGAGTATTATAGACAGTCGCCCGACTAACCCTGTAATTCTTATTCTTCATACTGATGTAAAGCGATTCCACGTCAAAATGACCCTCCCTCGAATATATCTCTTCCAGAATCGCATAGCGTTCCGGTGTTTTCCTCAACTCCTTGTTTTCAAGGTATGCTGTGAAAATCTTCTTTACCTCTTCGTAGACCTGTATGTTCAGTACCATCTGCAGTAACGCGCAAAGATAACATGAAAGAGTCAGGAGTCAAGAATCCAGAGTCAAGAGTCGTGGGTAATTACCCAATATGTGCAGACTTTCATGGATCGTATTGGATTAATACCACAGCTGCGGTGGCATGGAGAAGCCCTACCTTGTTTTGCTGGATTGGCAAATTACGCAGGCGTTACGCGATTGCCACCGACTCTTGACTCATGACTCTTGACTATCTTAGGACTCCTTCGAGTCAAACCTACTCACCTTCTCAACCCCCTCAACTCCCCTTAGCCGCTCAATGAGCTGCTCGAGGTGCCTTGTATCATTGACATAAAGCATTATCTCACCTTCAAAAATGCCTGAATCGGTATGGATCGACATGGAACTCATGTTCACTTTAAGCTCTTCGGAAATAATTTTGGTCACATCATTAATGAGTCCAACGCGGTCAGTGCCGAGGATCTTTAATCCTGTGAGAAATGCGACCTCGTGCTGGGACGTCCACTTTGCCTTCACGACACGATTTCCATGATGGGAAAGCAGCTCGGGAGCATTTTTACAATTAGTCCGATGAATTTTTATGCCTTCGTTGACGCTGACGAAACCAAAAACATCGTCTCCAGGTATTGGTGTACAGCATTTTGCAAGTTTGTAATCCACTACATCCATATCCTCTCCGATGAGCAGGATATCGTGATATCTACCCTTGCCATGCTGGCTGTCAGGGTCTACCGGCGGCCTGCTCTCAGGTTGTACGATTGACTTCACGCGGGCCGGCAACGGTTTGTTTTCTGCGAAGCGCTTGATGTCCGCAGTAGTGATAAAGCCCTTTCCAACCCTGAAATACAGTTCGAAATTGGCCGGCGCTTTAAAGTACTCGCGCATTTGCTCCATGAGATGCTGCGAGGGCTCTTCTTTCAGCTGCCGAAGCTTCCGAAGCAATGCTTCCTTGCCCTCCTCCGCCGACCTCCGCCGATCTTCCTTCAGTTGGTCTTTTATTCGCGTTTTCGCTTTGGAACTAACAACGAATCGGAGCCAATCTTCGTGGGGGCGTTGTTTTTGGGAAGTCAGAATTTCTATCTGATCTCCATTCTTTAAAACATAATTTATCGGAACGAGCTTATTGTTAACCTTTGCTCCAATACATTTTGAACCGATCTGGGTGTGTATGTCGAAGGCAAAGTCCAGCGCTGTTGCACCATAAGGCAGCGTTCGCAACTCACCTTTTGGCGTGAACACGAAAACTTCGTCGCTAAACAGATTTCCGCGAAAATCATCTACGAAATCAAGGGCCGAATGATTATTCTGTTCCAGCAGATCGCGCACCCTCGCCAGCCATTTTTCCAGGTTCGATTCTGCGGTGGTATTGCTATCCTTATATTTCCAGTGGGCAGCATAACCCTTTTCGGCAATTTCATCCATCCGCTTACTACGGATCTGAACTTCTACCCATTGCCCGTTCTTTGCCATGACGGTTGTGTGCAAAGATTCATAACCGTTCGATTTTGGCGTACTTATCCAATCCCGGAGCCTGTTAGGATTAGGGGTGTAGTGGTCCGTTACAATGGAATAAACCTGCCAGCAAAGAGGTTTCTCGTGATCAAGCGCCGTGTCGATAATGATTCGGATGGCGAAAAGGTCGAATACTTCCTCAAAGGGTATATTCTGCTTTCGCATTTTATTCCGGATCGAATAAATGGACTTCGGCCTACCCCTAATTTCGTATTCGATCTTTAGTTTGTCCAGCTCGTCCCCGATGGGAACCATAAATTGCTTTATGAATTTGGTCCGTGTAGCACGGGTAGCATCGATATCACGCGCGATGGCATCATATACAGGCTTATCTGTAAAACGGAGATATAGATCCTCAAGCTCTGTCTTAATCGCATTCAACCCGAGGCGGTGGGCCAGTGGCGCGTAGAGGTAAATGGTTTCATTCGCAACCTTGAGCTGCTTGTTGCGCGGCATGCTGTCAAGGGTTCGCATATTGTGTAGCCTGTCCGCGAGCTTTATAAGGATAACACGCACGTCCTCGGACAGCGTGAATAGCATTTTACGAAAATTTTCTGCTTGCTGGGATGTTCCGTATTCAAAAACCCCTCTGATCTTCGTTAACCCGTCTATAATTCGCGTGATCTTCTTGCCAAACATCCGGTCGATATCCGCGAGCTCGATTTCGGTATCTTCAACCACATCGTGCATGAGGGCCGAAATAATGGAGGTGGTTCCGAGGCCGATCTCTTCCACGCAAATTTCTGCTACGGCAAGCGGATGAAAAATAAAGGGTTCGCCGGATTTTCTGCGCATATCCTTATGCGCCTCCAACGAAATTGTAAACGCCTTTTTTATCAATTTGGCGTCGCCATCCTTTAGAATTGGCTTAGCCTTTCGCAACAATCTCCGGTACCTGCCTATTATCTCCTTCTTCTCCAGTTCTGCGTCTATAACCATTTCCTGCTACCAGATTATACGGTTTAATGTTATTTTTAAGCACATTAAAGGCCAACACATGCCTTTTTGAGATAACACTTATAAAGTATTTCTTATTTCTGAATATTCCATAAATTTGCGCCTCCTTTTTGCGGATGTGGCGTAATTGGTAGCCGTGCCAGACTTAGGATCTGGTGCCGAAAGGCGTGGGGGTTCGAGTCCCTTCATCCGCACTGAACCCTCTATGAACGTAACACTTACGGGCATTGAGGGTTCTTGATTATTTGGTACATACAAATATCCGAGCTTTGGAAATAACACTAAACAAAACAAACAACACCGAAGGTTTAATTAAAATTATATTAACCGAAGGTGATTATCAACCCACGGTAGACGAAAAGCTCAAAGATTACGCCCGCAAGGCTACAATTAAAGGGTTTCGGCAAGGAAAGGTGCCGACGGGTGTGATAAAAAAGATGTTTGGTAAATCAATCCTTGTAGAAGAGATCAATCAACTGTTATCTCATAAGCTATCAGATTACATAAAAGAAAATAAGATCAAGATTTTGGGAGAGCCTATCCCAAATCATGAAATGGCATCGAGCATAGACTGGGATGTTCAGAAGAATTTTGAGTTCGAATACCAGATAGGTATGGTTGAAGATTTTACCTACGACCTTTCAACGAAAGCTAAAGTTAAATCATTCATCATTGAGGTCGACGATAAGACGATTCAGGAAACAATTTCTGATCTCAAAAAGCGCTTTGGCAAAGTTACCAATCCGGAGCAGGCTGATGCGGAAACCAATTTGTTTGGCGAACTGCGTTCCATTTCAGGGGACCTTAAACGTGAAAATGCGCTTATCGCTGTGGATAAAGTGATACCCGAGCAGCAGTCTAAATTCATCGGAATTAAAAAGGAAGATGAGGTTACGTTCGATATTAACGCAGTCTTCGCAGACGCTGATGCAAAGTCCCAGCTTCTTGGTGAGTTAGAGGATGGAACAAATGACATCAAAGGGGAATTTGTGTTGAAAGTCGGTACGCTCAGTAAAACTGAACCTTCCGAGTTAAACATAGAATTTTATGATCGCGTGTTTGGCAAAGACGTCGTGACGAATGAAGAAGAATTTGTTGCGAAAATAAGGGGAACAATTGCTGAAAATTATAAGCGCGAGTCAGATCATTTCCTCGAACATCATATTGAGGACTATTTCATTAGTAATACGGAAGTTCACCTTCCCGACGATTTCCTAAAAACCTGGCTTAAAAACTCCAGCCAGGGAAAGGTAACAGATGACGTGCTTGCGCAGGAATACGAAGATTATAAGCGCGGACTGAAATGGGATCTCATAAAAAATCGCATTGCCGACGATAATAATATTAAGGTAGAAACGGACGAAGTGCGCGCAAAAGCCAAAGATCTGATCATTTCGCAGTTTGGAGGCCAGGCTTTTGCCTCGCAGATCAGCGACCGCCTCGACGGGATTGCCGATAATTACCTTCAGAACGAAAATGGACAGAATTTCATGAAACTGTACAATCAGCTGAGGAGCGAAAGAATTCTAAAACACGTGCGCGACAACATAACTGTTGAAGATCAGAATGTAACTGTCGAGGAGTTTAAGAAAATCGTGTCCGAGCACAAGCATTGATGGCTTGCCACAATATTTAAACTCGATATTCGTCACTGTTTTCGGATGCCTTAAACCATTTTTCAGTCGTCGAGGTTTTAAGGTTGTATTTTATCGCTGGGTTAATTATGATTGCCGGTGCAAGGCCATCATCCCATGCTTTCTATGTAAAATTTAAAAACAACAGAAATATGAACTATAACAACGAATTCAGAAAGTATGCTGTGCATCATCTTGGCATGAGTGGCAACACCATTGACAGCTATGCTAATAAGATTCAAAATATGACCCAGTACGTCATCGAAGAGCGGCCGGGAAATTTCCGGGCGATCGACGTCTTTACCCGCCTTATCTCTGACAGAATTATTTTTCTGGGTTTGGGTGTTGATGACCAGATCGCCAATCTTATCCAGGCGCAGCTGTTGTTCCTCGAATCGTCAGATCCGAAAAAAGATATCATCATGTATGTAAATAGTCCAGGCGGCTCTGTATATGCTGGCCTTGGCATCTATGATACCATGCAATATGTAAATCCGGATGTTGCAACGATTTGTACAGGCCTTGCGGCGTCTATGGCAGCCGTATTGCTCACAGCAGGGGCAAACAAGAAAAGGTCTGCGCTTCCGCACTCACGCGTGATGATTCACCAGCCAATGAGTGGTATGCAAGGCCAGGCGTCGGATATGGAAATTTCACTAAAGCAGACGTTAGAAGTTAAAAAAGACCTTTATAGCATCCTTGCCAAACACAGCGGTATGAAATATGAGAAGATCGAAAGAGATTCTGATCGCGACTACTGGATGCGGGCGTCAGAGGCAAAGGAGTACGGCTTGATCGACGAAGTGCTCGAACGCAAGAAATTATAGCCCATTAGGGGTTTTTTAAGCTCCTCTCCGATGTGCTGAATATTGACTATCTTTGCGCCAGTGTTTGGCACATCGGGTACCTCTAAATTTTCAATAGTATGGCTGAAGTAACATGCTCGTTTTGCGGAAGGAATAAGAAGGATGTTGACTTGATGATCTCAGGAATTCACGCACACATTTGTGATAAATGCGTGACGCAAGCAAATCAAATTCTAGGTGAGGAGAAAAAGAGTAAGACTGAGACTGGGTTTACTCCCAACTTCAAGCTTATTAAACCACTCGATATTAAGAAGTTCCTGGATGAATACGTAATTGGACAGGACGAAGCCAAAAAGATTATGTCCGTGGCGGTGTACAATCATTACAAGCGATTGATGCAGCGCAAGCTTGATAACGATGTTATGATCGAAAAGTCAAACATCATCATGGCTGGAGAAACCGGAACAGGCAAGACGTATCTTGCCCGGACGCTGGCCAAATTATTACAAGTTCCTTTTTGTATTGCTGATGCAACGGTGCTTACCGAGGCGGGCTATGTGGGAGAAGACGTCGAAAGCATTCTTACGAGATTGCTTCAGGCGGCTGACTACAACGTAGAGGCTGCTGAGCGAGGTATTGTTTATATAGACGAGATTGATAAGATAGCGCGCAAATCTGATAACCCTTCGATCACCCGCGATGTAAGCGGAGAAGGCGTACAACAGGCGTTATTGAAGTTGCTTGAGGGTACGGCAGTAAATGTTCCTCCACAAGGGGGACGTAAGCACCCTGACCAGAAAATGATCACGGTAAATACGGAGAACATTTTATTTATATGTGGTGGCGCTTTTGAGGGGATCACACGCTTCATCGCAAATCGTTTGAATACCAGGCCGCTTGGCTTTATTGCCGGACATGACAATGCAAATGCGGGTCTTGACAAGGACAATTTGTTACAATTTATTACAGCACAGGACCTGAAGAGCTTTGGGCTGATCCCTGAATTAATTGGACGTCTTCCGGTGGTCTCTTATCTCAAACCACTGGATCGCGAGGCGCTGCGTAAAATTCTTACAGAACCCAAGAATGCGTTGATGAAGCAGTACAAAAAGCTGTTCGACATGGAAGAAATCGAGCTGGAGTTCAAAGACGGGGCAATTGACTTTATTGTTGAAAAAGCAATGGAGTTCAAGCTTGGAGCCCGGGGACTTCGTTCCATATGCGAAGCCATCATCAATGATGCGATGTTTGAGATGCCTTCAGATAAAAATTCCAGTCACCTCGTAATTAATCGCGCATACGCTGAAGAAAAGTTCAGCAAATCACAGTACAGCAAACTGAAGGTTGCTTAGGCTTTATCGCGCTACTTGAAAGAAAAAGAACGGCAAACAAAGGTGTTTTCCTTATTAATTTCTTCAAGTTTGAACGAATTCACTACATTTTCCTTTGATTATCACTGAAAGTTTAGCAATTTATTTTGCAGGTTTCGCCCAGTTATTCATAAATTACCGAACGCGGATATTTGCTGGTTGCTATCGGGTACATGATTCAGCGAGGTGTGAGAAAAAAGGATAAGGTGTAGGGCGAAACATGGATTGTACTTCTAACCATCATTAAATGTATAGTTGCGTGAATACGGTTCTGCCAATTCACGCAACTACCTGATCTAGCTTTCTCTCCTGATTTTGATGACGAACAGTATTACTGCGTCATATATGCGTAACTTGTTTGTATAGAACCCATACCTCCTCCGCAGGTGACGGCAACATTAATACTTATGATAAAATTGGGCGTGATAGGCGTAGTCGTCTTTATCTTGCCTAATGTTCCTGTTTGTCCCTGCCCCACATCTTCACATCCGGATAATGACGTTATTGTATATCTGCTACCGGGGGTGACACAAATCATAGCGCTATTAACGTTTCCCTCAGCCCAAACAATGTATGACGTGTTCGCCGTTAACTTGTGTATGCCGGGGAATAAGGGTTTCGATGACCCGACTCTAGTCATGTAAAAATCTGAAGCGTTGTTGCAACCGAGCCTAGGATACCTCAGTCGGTGTTCGGTGTAGAGCCGAGTTTTGCTCCAGTTCTGTTTCCGAGCCTCCAAAGGAAGAAAGTTCGTCTTGGTTAAAAAGCAAGGAGGACGCCGGAGGCGTAGGTCTAATAACATCGTCTTCTGTGGAGCAGTTGGTTAGACTAGAAAGGAGTATGCTTGAAGCAAAAGCAAAAAACTTGGCGTGTCTCATAATTTTTTAAGTTTTGATTGAGGTAACAGAATTTTGAAATCAGGAAATGTAATTTAAAGGTGCCGAGCCAACGAACCTAACAGCTTTGGTAAATAATTGCCTTAGTGAAAGGTAGCAAAACAAAGGATAGTTCAATCAACCTGCCATCTTAGATATCATTCGCATCATATTTGATTTAATCGGATTATTGCTTTCTTTACAAAAGAACGATCCTGACTGCCTCTGATACCATTAAATATTGTCTGCATTAAAAAATTCAGGAATTGTTTAAAGTGACAGGGTAGGCGTCACTGCTGAAATAACCGTTGGCTTTAAAATCATAGAAAATGACCTCCTCGCTGGATCAATTTTATTCCTTGTTTTATTGGACTGCTTTTCATCCTGTCAGATTCATAGTTTCCTTTTGTTTAGTAGTTGACGCCATGACGCAAGCAATACTAAAAGGGACGAGCCGAAGCAATTCTAACCGGCTTTACTTCCAGTATGTGTATGTAGAGTGCTATTCGAAACTCTAAGCTATTGCGATAGATAATTAAGATTTACAGCGGAAACCGAAAAGCTGAAATAGAGTAGGTAAGGTAGATAAACGAAAAAGTATGCATCAATCAAAAACACACCGCAAACCGTGGTTAAGTATCTTGGTAACCATTTTCCTATTCATGTCTTGTGAGCAAGAGGAAGTAAGGAAACAAGCAATGCCGGTAAACGAAATTGCCCAAGGGGATAAAGATAAAATACGCGCATTAGGTTTTGATATTAGTGGCCTGAAGGATGATCGTGAATTTTATATTGTTGAAAATGACATTCTGCTGCGGAAAGATGTGTTAGCTGATTACCAAGGAGCCGTGCCATTAGAGGAGGACGTTTCCGCCAATGGACGAGCAGAGCAAGCGAGGGTAGATGTTTTGATTAATTTAGCTAACCAGCGGAATATAACAGTTTTAGTTGATGGGACCATCCCCACTGGTGGTGATCGTGACTGGAGGGCAGAAGTGCAACAGGCTATTGCCGATATCAATGCAATACCCTACAGCAGAATTAGGATGCAGTATGTTACAAACGCGCCTGCGGATATCACAATAAGAGATGACGCGGGAGCCCTAAATGATGGATCATGGGTCTGGAACGGGTCGAGCTGGGTATGGAGTTGGACATTAGCGCAGGCTGAATGGCCAGTTAACGGAAACGCTGGCCCCCAAATTCGCATTAATAACAATGTTGACAACAATCGTGTCATGACAACCGGACAAAAAAGACATAATATAGCCCATGAGCTTGGGCATTGCGTAGGTTTCCGGCACACGAACTGGTCAGGACTGGGCGAAGGGCCCGCAACGGGAATTACGGGGACACCAAATACAGGCTTAAACCCCGATCCAAATTCGATAATGAATGGAGGCACAGCACTGAACGCCTGGGCCGGATTTTCAATTCACGATCGAACCGCCTATTCATCGACCTATCCCTCCATGCAGGTAACAATCGCAGGTCCAACCAAGGGAAATAATTCAGGCACCTATACATGGAGGGCTTCGTCTACAATTGGCATCGGTCCATTTACTTATACATGGCGTTATAGTTATGATGAGTTAAATTACAGTCCCTTCGGCACGGGTACGAGCAGGACTGCACAACTTCCACTTGATAAGGATTTGTATCTTCGGGTGACGGCAACCGCTTCAGATGGCGAGGTTGCAATTGGTGATCATTACACTATGAATTTAGACTCCAATTAAGCTTCTAAAGTACTGCGCAAGCACCTCTCAAATCGATAATAGTTAAAAAAGCTGATCACTATGATGAGCTTTTTTTATTTGGGTGTCAGATGCGTTTGAATGCTAATTTCATTAACGTTCCGAATGAGCATTGGACTGCAATTATAGTTTGACCAAGGTGAAGAAAGGCCAGTTGACGGGGCCCTGCCTAATTATTTCTTGGTCAACTTGACTGCCACCCCACTTTGTGTGAAAATCTTTGAAGCATTGGGAGCCAATGAATGCGTTAGGGATCACAACATCAGCCCCCCTCATTAAGGTACTTTCTCATCAACTCCGCTGTGTTCACCGAAGCTGAACCCATGTACATAATTCTAATAATTTCATCATAGCCATTCTCGATCTTCACGCGGTACCCTATGTCATCCAGGAGTTTTCTGAGCTCCGCGGATACCTGACCGACAGTAGCATCGGATTGGATCATTTCCCTTACGACCTCTCGATCTACGATAAGATTAACCAACGAGATGTAGCGAACTTTCACCATGGCACGGGCCAGCCAATACGAAATCGGATTCGCCTTATAAACTACAATCTGAGGAACTTTGAAAAGCGCGGCCTCAAGTGTCGCAGTACCTGAAGTGACAATGCCTGCGGCTGAATTAATCAAGAGGTTGTAAGTATCTTCAAAAATCAGTGTCACATTATCATACGAAGTAATGGCCTGATAAAGGCTGCGGTCTAGATTATTCACAGCCGCTACCAAAAAATGATGGTGAGGAAACTGCTTTACAATTTCAGCCATCAACGGAATAATCGTGTTTAGTTCCTGCTTTCTGCTTCCAGGCAGAAGTGCAACGTAGCGCTTGTTTGCTAACAAATTATTACGGTTCAGAAATGTGGGATCAGGATTGTGCGCGAGAACAGCATCTAAAACTGGATTTCCAACATAATCGGACTCCCAATCAAACTTTTTGAAAAAGTTTTTTTCAAATGGAAGAATTACAAACAAGCGGTCCACATAAGGTTTTAGCCAACGTGCTCTATTCTGGTACCACGCCCAATATTTTGGCGCTATGTAATAGAAAATTTTAAAACCCTCCTTCTTTCCAAACCTGGCTATCTGCAGGTTGAATCCCCCATAGTCAACCAGGATGATTACATCCGGCTTATACCTAATGATGTCTTCCTTACATTGCTTGATATACCTCCTGATTTTTGTTGCATTGGTAATTAATTCAACCAAACCCATAAAAGCCAGGTCCCGGTAATGAACCGTTAAGACCACCCCTTCCTGACTCATGTTATCGCCGCCAAAACCTTTGAAGATTGCCCCGTTATCGGTTGCCTTAATGGCCTTCACCAGATTCCCCGCGTGCAGGTCGCCTGACCGCTCCCCTGCTATGATATAATATCTCATGCCATTATCCTGTTGACTTATGACGCCGCCTTTTCTTCTCCAAAGTATTCCACGTAGTTGCGAGGGGTTTCGTAAAGCCGAAGCCCGTGCAGTTTCCCGAAACTTGTAATCGAAGGCAATGTGTACTCCAGAATTCGCCAGATCTCAACGATCAGGTTCTCGCAGCTGGCAAGCTTACCCTGCATAAATTCCACATCAATGTTAAGGTTTTTGTGATCGAGTTTGTCTATGACTTCTCTCCTGATCAACGTGCTAAGTTTTTTCAGGTCCACCACAAAGCCCGTCAACGGATCAGGCTGGCCCTTTATCGTGACAATCAGGTCGAAATTGTGACCATGCCAGTTTTCATTCGCACATGGACCAAAGATTTCCTCGTTCTTTTCAGCTGACAAATTGGGATTGTACAGCTTATGGGCGGCATTAAAATGTTCCTTACGAGAGATGTAGATCATGATTGAATTATTCAGATCAAATATCGAATAATTTTGACGCTCATGCCTATCACGACTTCAGGGATAACTTAGAGCGAGTTGTAGTATGATATTAAAGAAGCCAGGTCTCGCTGGTCTTTTAAATTTAATTTTTGGTCCCTCTTAAACTGACTAACCAGTTGCTTTTTGTCCGCCATTGCTTTGGTGACTGATTTGTTATTCGCTGAAATAAGCTGATTATTCTTCAATAGATAGAATTTATCTTTTTTTAAGTACTTCTGATCCTTACTTCCTACATCCAGCGCAACGTTATAATCTGCTGTCACAAATTCTAGATACTTATGTTGAACAAGTGCTATCTTTTTCCCTGTGCTTATTACGAGGGCAAACCCCAACAACTTAGTATCGCCGAAAGAGAATTTATCGCAATTTAAATATGTCTCTACCTCAGAAGGCAAATCCTTTTTCCAGAAAAAACTTTCAACATTTGCGCCCCCGATCATTTTAATTCCTTTATCAGTCTGAAATTCCATCATATTGCTTTTCAAATCCAGCTTCATTTTAACGGCCACCAATTGAAAAACCCCGTGCGTCTCTTTTTTCAACTTGACCGTCGTCTCTTTCCAGTCTTCATTTAAGTAAACAGAGCCGATAACATTGGCTGGTTTGACGGGTATTTGTGTGAGGTAGCCAAACTGATTATTAATAACAGGATCCGTAACGTTATTAACAGTTTGCGCTGAAAGTAAAACTGGAAAACTTAATGCCGCTAAAATCAAATATTTTTTCATTATAATTCTTAAATAAAAAAGCCATCCGTATTCACGGACAGCTTTTTATTGTTGTTAAGTGAATTTATTTACTCTAATTCATCCTCCAGAAAACCTGTTCTACGGTGACCAGAAACTCGGTATTTGGTTCCAAAGGATGGGGCATCGTCATCAAAAGACGCAAGGAAATGGATGCTGTCTGTTTGAACGCCGCTAACTGATCGGCCACCGCCAATTACAACCACTCCGCTCTCAATTGTCACAGTGCTTTCATAAGTAGCATTTACCGCTCCTGAAACAGCGAAACTTTTAGATGTTAGATCTACGGGCGCTTTCACTTTATACTCCCAAAAATGTTCTAGATCGTCAATCCATATTTCCTCTGCGTCGGCAGCGGTATTATAGGTCATCATTTTGTAATATCCACCCCCAACATCATCAAACACTCCTGGGCTGGTTTCAACTTCATATTTTACCCACCATTCGCCCGCGAGATCCTGAACTTTAGTTCCGCCTGGCTCTAAGTCCTCCTGGCAAGCTAGCGCAAACATCGCTACTACAATGATTAAAAGAAATCTCTTTATATTTTTCATAATTGTGTCTTAATAATCGATAATTAAAGCTTTACAAAAACGCGAAGCGCAGTGCCAAAACCTGAGTTCATAACAACCCAACTGTATTTCACACCCACTTCAACCGTGGCGTCAGTGCAATAGAACGCGGATCCTCCTACCAATTGAACTGGAACGCCCAATTTGTTTCCTTCATAATGGTAGAAGTGAACTCCTACTCCAGCAGCAGCCGTTCCTCCAACATTATCTGAATAGTAAAACCCCGGAGCCAATTTGGTGATTGTTGCAACGCCTTGCGCACCTGCAGTTCTCTTGTATTGACCAGTCAAGTCGGTAGCAGCAGCCGTGGGGTCGATCACACCAACATACCTATAATCCGTAACTGAGTAGTCATCCTTATTCGTAGCAGTGTACTCTATTGTATAAACGCCCGGCGTGTTGACATCCACAGCATCGCCTGATACTTGAACCTCAATTTCCTGCTCTCCTTCGGTGGCTGTCATGCCAGGGTCAGTAAACGTTCCACCAACTGCAATAGTATTCCATTGTTCTCCTTCCATCTTAAAAACTGGATAGTATGTAATCCGTGAAAGGCCTTCGGTTTCCAAGTCACGTTCACAACCAGCCAACGCTACCAGGGCAACAAATACCAATATTTTATAGCTATTAAATTTCATTTGTTTGATTTTATATGTGTTGTAACCTTACCCTATTTATGCCACCACATCGGATCCCAGAGATTTGCTTGACTGGGAGCATTGGGGTTTCTCGAAGTCTCCGTATCAGGCAAGAATAATCTTCTTGCAAACTGGCCTTGGGTAGTACCTTCTTTTGGATATACCACAAGTCCGGGTTCATAGGCGGGATCTGAATGATAAACCGGACTCTCTTCCGGATAGCCTGTCCTCATTCTGTCGAAGAATGCCTCCATACCCTGTTGCGTGCCCGCAAAAGCAATCCACTTTTGCATAAGTATGGCGGCTAGCCCACCGCCAAAATAAGTGTCGAACGAATATTCGCCAGCCAGCAGGTCAGCAGCATCGTCGCCATAGCCAGTCTGCTCGAAGGATGCAGTTACACCCATTTCGTAGAGCGCCTCAGCATCACCGGTTCCCCAACCACGCTCAACTGCCTCAGCCTGCAAGAAATAGCTTTCAGCTTCGGAGATCAGGTAAACAGGGTCCAGAGCGTCAACTTTTGCCGTTGATATTGTCAGGGGAGCAAGCACGGTAGTCGGAGCGTTAAAATCACCTTGATTCATAGCTTTGTACCCACCAGCTTCAGCTGCATTGTAAATTTCAAACTTCCGCTGATCACCGCTCTGATCCAGTAAGTCGAACAGGGTCCGACTGGCCTTCAGATTTTGAGTTGTATTAAGGGTTCTTTTATCCTGCTCAAAAAACGGGTTGCTTTTACTTGCGGCATCTTCAAATACAGCCAATGCAGCATCCTCGGAAAGGAATTCAACTCCAGAGGTATTTAGCGCCGCAATTCCCGCCTGGGCCTTGGAGGGATTTACTTCTGCGTACCTCAAATAAATTTTCAATTTAAGGGTATTCGCGAAATGAATCCATTTTTCCATGTCTCCACCGAACACGAAGTCAGCAGGACCAGCATTTGTATTGGTTGACGCAGTAAAGTCCTTCGATAACGCCACATCCAATCTCGTAATCAATGAATCATAAATTGCCTGACTTGTCTCATATACAGGCTCGCTGATGCCTTGATCTCCTCTCAACGCTTCCGAAAATGGAATATCGCCAAATACATCGGTAAAGTTTTGAAACGCATAAACCTGCATGGTGGTGGCGATTAAATAGAAATTCCAGTCCCCCGTTTTGGAGGCTTCCCTACGGACGTACTGTAAATCATTTAGTCCGCCGGCATACATTTCTTGCCACGTTGCGGCGAAATCTGAGGGCGTATAGTAGAACGCATCAATATCCTTGTATTGATTGGATGCATTGTTCTGTGTGTAAAACTGCGACCAAATCCCGCCGATGACAGCGAAACGACCTCCAGTAATGCCAGCAACAGACACCGTTCCAGCCGGTAAAGCAAGTTGCACACTAACTTTTGCGGGATTATTCGGATCTATATTTAGTTCCTCCAAGCTCTTTTCGCACGAAACCAGCAACCCGATTGTCAGAAGAAGGGGTAGATAATATTTTAATTTTTTCATATTCTCATTTCTCATTTAAAATCCAGCCCGCAGGCTTACTCCATAACTTCTCACTGTTGGACCAGATCCAAACTCACCGAATTCCCCGGAAAGGTCATTTCCGAAAGTTGATAATTCAGGGTCGATGACGTTATTTTCTTTAGGCGTCCATAAGAGCAGATTTCTTCCAACAAGGCTGATCTCTAGATTTCTAAATCCAATTTTGCTTACAACACTTTGTGGAAGCTGATAAGATAATACTACCTCTCTCAGCTTAACATAGCTCCTATCCAGAACAAAGTTCCGATCTATATAAGGTCCTGTTCCCCAATAGGAGGCCTGATTTGTCATGTCCACAGCGGTAGTATTCTCATCATAGGTAGCATTGCCATCGCCGTCAACAACTTCGATCACTGAATTAGGCACGATAAAAGGATTTCGGTCATTATAAGTCGATGTCGTCGAGTTCCCCACAAAATCCATTAAGCGTCTTGTATAGGCATACATCACGCCGCCTTTCCTCCAATCAAATGTAAATGACAAGGCTAGCCCTTTGAAGGATATCCTGTTGGTTAAACCCGCTACAAAATCAGGCTGATAAGAGCCCAATATTTCCGGATTGTCTAAATCGACCTGAGGAAGTCCATTAACAGGATTCACAATGATTCTGCCGTCAGGATCTGTTGCAATACGAGGTCCTTCGAAAAGACCTAACTTTTGTCCGGGGTATCCCACAAAGTCAACATCATAGGCGCCAACTGCAAATCCGCCGAGACCAGTCAAATCTGCTCTCTCAAGACCGCCATCAAGGCTAACCAAAGTTGTTGTATTTTTAGTATAGTTTAATGAAATATCCCAGTTGATGCCATTCTCTAATCTAAGTGGATTCACGTTGAATAATACTTCAATCCCCTCATTATTGACCTTGCCGAAATTTCGGGTCTGTGCGGTGTAGCCAGATGACGTAGGAAGTGGTACCGCCATAATTTGTCCATCCGTATTCTTATTGTAGTAAGCAGCATCTAACCGAACACGGTCATTATAGAATCGCAAATCAGCACCCACCTCAAACTCGGTCGTGATTTCAGGCGCGAGATTTAGGTTTCCGATTGCATTACCGACTTCAAATCCATTAACGCCATTAAGTGGGAATGTTATATCACCAGAGGGCAAATTAGAGACTCCAGCAACGAACACAGGTAAAATGCTATAGGGTGGAGCATCGTTACCAGTTTTACCAAGGCCTATCCGAACCTTGCCAAAGGACAAAAAGTTGCTCTCTATGGCAAAAGCATCGGTAAAGACCAGGCTCAAATTTGCTCCAGGGTAGAAAAATGAATTGTTATTTTGAGGGAGTGTTGAAGACCAGTCATTTCGGGCAAGCACCGTTAGGTATAAGTATTCTTTAAATCCAATTTCTGCCTGACCGTAAACCCCAAGCAACCTTCTTTGCGATTGGGTCCGATTTGTAGTAGGAGGCTGCGAACTGTTCTTGATGTGAAAATAGCCGGGGATATCCAGGTCACGTACGAACACATGTAGATTATCGGAATAACGGTCGTTCGCGTTAAATCCGACTAGTGAATTAATTCGAATATTTTCTCCTATTTTATTGTTGGCGGTGACAATGAAGTCCGCGTTTAGGTCTCGGGTATACCTGGATCTATTGTCGATTCTACCTGGTACGTCATTAGCCGAGGCATTAGGAGTACCATCGGTAATAAGTGCCTCGTCGATCCAATCATGAACTTGCGCATTAGCAATATCGCCCCCTACTCTTAAAGTAGCGTTTAACCAGCTCGTAAAATTGTAGGTAAGATTTACATTTCCATACAATCGGTCTTCATTGTAATCATTTCCGTTTTTAAAAATCGGATAGTAAGGGTTCTGCGCATATTGAGTATAGAAGTTGTCCAGGTTATTGAATTTGTAATTAATGTCCTTAGAGTCAACGATACTGATATCTCGGGGAACTTGAATGATTTCCTGGAACACGGTGGTGCCGTCTCCCCCCTGGCCAGTGGTTACCACCTTAGCATCCTTATGAACAAAATTGAGGGATGCAGAAGTCGTGATCTTTTTGCCGGTTGTAGAACCCCTTAGCGAAAAAGAGTTTCTCTTATAAGAATCAGCATTTGTTGGGATGATACCATCTTCGCTTGTATTTCCATAGGATAGGTAATAGGATGCTTTGTCTGTACCCCCGCTGAGAGAAATAGTGTTTACGAATGACGTACCAGTCTCATAGAAATCTTTGAGATTATCATATTGTGGGGAAAAAGGTTTAATCTGCTGGGAATTTTCAACGATATTTCCCCAAAGTCTGTCTTTTCCATCCATTTTAGGACCCCAGCTACCATTTTCTTCGAAGGCAAAATGACCGCTCCAACCCTGGCCGAACTCGTTCTGATATTCCGGCGTCCGCAATGGCGAGCTAATCGCAGCTGAACTTGATATATCCACGCGAACATCGTTGGCATTGCCTTTTTTCGTCGTGATCATGATAACACCACTGGCCGCTCTTGATCCATAAAGAGCAGTAGCGGAAGCACCTTTCAAAACTGTAATTGATGCAATGTCATCAGGGTTTATGTCGTTGGCTCTGTTTCCAAAATCTTGTGTTCTTTGGACTGAGTTGCCCTCATCGTAAAAAATGCTTGCATTGTTGTTAATTGGCACGCCGTCTACAACATATAAAGGGCTGTTATTACCGCTCAAAGACGAATAACCACGGATGATGACTTTAGTGGAAGCACCGGGAGCGCCGGATGAAGATGAAATATTTACACCGGCAACTTTGCCCTGTAAGGAGTTCATTGCTGAGAATGATCTGCCCTGCGTGATAGCTCTTTCATCCATTTTGGTAGCGGAATATCCAAGCGTCTTTTCGGAACGCTCGATTCCTATGGCAGTAACCACCACCTCCGAAAGTTGTTTAACATCCAGCACCATTGACACGTCGATCGAGTTGCGCGTCCCAATTTCAATTTCCTGTGATACTAAACCGATGAAAGAATATACAAGGGTGCCGCCCGTCGCGGGGACACTAAGGGTGTAAGCACCCGCAGCATCGGTCACAGTACCAATCGTGGTACCTTTTAATACAATGTTCACCCCCGGCATAGATGAACCGTCCTCAGTCGATGTGATCGTTCCGGAGACGGCTCGATCTTGTGCCCACACACTAGTGCAGGCAAGCGCAAACATCGCTGTAACGCATAGTTGTAAAATTTTACTCATAAAATTAGTGTTAGGTTAATGAATCTTCAAATTAAGGTAATCTTATATGAAAAAGCTTTTAAAAAAGTAATTAAAAATTAACATGATACCGAAGTAGGCGGTATAGATCCAGAAATTCAATACCACTAAGCGTGGTATTTATGAGCGACAAAATTATGCAGGCTACTTTGCCTTGTATAACCACTTATAAAAAAAATTCCCTGGCAAGGACACATCCAAAAGCAATATCAATGCTTTGGATTTAAAGCAAGAAAATGGACTGTGGGCTGCTGATAATCGAATGAGAGGCTCTACCGTTATTTCATGAGGCTATGAGGGTAGCGGCGTTTCTTACGCTGGTCACTACTTAATGATTTTAACCTCAATTCGCCGGTTTTGCTGCCTTCCAGATTCTGTGTCGTTGGATGCTACTGGCTGATCCGGCCCATGACCCTTTGTAAAGAGTCTGCTCTTTTCAATGCCGTGCTCCGAAAGGAAAGTAAAAACCGAACGTGCCCGCTTTTCCGAGAGCTGCCGGTTATACACTGCCGACCCGGAATTGTCAGTGTGACCGCTGATCTCAACGCGAACCGAAGCGTTTTCCTTTAAAAAGCTCACTATTTTCAGCAGCTCAGGACTGGATTTTTCCTTAAGCTCGAACTTGTCAACGTCGAAAAAGATATTATTCAAAACAGCCACAGACCCGGCACTGGCACGTTCCAAATCAATGTTCACGACGATGGGTTCAAAATCCGTAACCTGAGCGTAATTGAAATTGTAGCTCTTGAAAAGATAGGTCCGCTTATTCACGTAAAGCGCATACTCATCACCCTGGGTAAGAACGATTAAATATTCGCCGGTGAGCGAATCGGATTCAACGAGCGATTCAACAACGTCACTTTTTATATTGATTAATTCCACTCGGGCTTTAAGTGGAGCTTTGGATAGTTTGTCGCGAATAATTCCCTTCACATAGTTGCTCCTGAAACGGATCTGATTTTCAGTAGGTATTAATACTTCCACAATCCTACTCCTGGAATTTCCGCTTGCCAGTGTCTGTTCATGGGAGTAATATCCGCGTTGGCCATCTGCTGTGATAAACAAAGAAAATTGTTCTTCATGGTCGTTAATCGGCGTGCCGAGGTTGCGCGGCGTGGACCACGTGGAATCCCGCTCACTCAAGAAAATGTCATAGCCTCCAAACCCAGGTCGTCCGTTCGTAGCAAAAAAGAGCGTCTTGTTATTGGCGTGTATAAACGGAGATATCTCATCATAGGCTGAATTGATTTCCATGCCCGCATTTACCGCTTTGGTCCACTCACCCTGACCATCCATTGTTGACACCCAAATGTCACGCATACCCAGCCCCGATCGCCTGTCGGAAACGAAGTATAACGTTCGTCCGTCGGCAGACAACGAGGGTTGCGACTCCCATGAAGCGCTATTTACATTTCGCCCAAGATTTTTAGGAACCGACCAGTCCTCTCCAACCTTTTTACTTTCGTAAAGGTCACAGCTTCCAATCCCATCCCTTCCGGTGCAGGAGGTTAGTATCAACTTTCTTCCATCAGCCGAAATACTGCAAGTCCCTTCATTGAGCCGGGTATTGATATTTTTTGAAATCGACACTGGCTTGGACCATCTGCCCCGCGCATCCTTTGTGGATACCACAAGATTTTCATCGTCGTTACTGTCATTCGTCACTCTTCGGGTGAAGATCAACTGCTTCTGATCGGCGGTGAGCACCGGAAAATATTGCAGTACATATTCGTTGACCGTATCACTAAGCGGATGTATGCCATAGGTGGTCTTACTGGATTTGTTATTCAAAGAAAACTCCGCACTGCGGAAAAGCATTGTGGCCTTGTCGATCCGCTGCTTGTTGGTTGTCTCATTATTAATGAACGCACTTAACACCTTCATCGCTTTTTCATATTCTCCTGCCAACAAGTAAGGTTCACCCATCGCATACCAAAAAAATTTTTGCCGGCCAATGTCCGTAGTAAGGGCTAAGCCCTTTTCATATTGCTGGATGGCGTTGCCATACTGCTTCATCGTAAAGTAGGTATTACCGAGTCGCAAATATGCTTCCGCAAATTTGCTGTCTTTGGCAATCGCCTGGTTTAAAAGATTGATGGCTTCGCTATACTGCCCTCTGACGCGGAAATTGTCCGCAAGGGTATATAGCTCAATAGCCTTCTTTGACTTCGTAGTATATGTGGTTTGTGCTGCCGCTTGCAATGAAATGATGGCCGCAAAAAATAGGATCGCGAATCGGGTCATTCTGAAAATTACAATTAAAAAATTATGTTCGATATCTGCTGCTCAGGCGACTCAAATTCAAGCATCGCATTTATCAGCTTGAACGCGTCGTAGGTAGCAATATCTTCCACGCGGATTTCTTCTTTCTGAATTAAATCCCGTTCAAGCAGAAAGGCACGCATTGTTCCTTTTAAAAGAGGGGACCAGGGAGTGAACCAATCCCTGCCCTTTCTAAACACCACATTGGCATAAGAGGAGTCTGTCACAAGGCCTTCCTTTATTATCAAAATATCATCACATCCCTTGCGGGCTTCGAACATCCTGTCAATGGCCCTCCTATCCAGATATTTGAAATCGTAGGAGATGCGATCATTTTCGATCGCACGCAGCGTGCTGACAACCTTCGGAACATACGGAATGAATTCTAAGTCCTTCGAGAGGTCATCGTAAGAGAGACGACATTTGAAAAGGCCCTTCATTGGCCGGTCCACCCTATCAAGGAACCGTTCGAGGTTAAACTCTTCAGTCACTCCACATAGCACCTTCAACGAGTAGTTTATTCGCTGCTCGTGGTGAAATAGATTTTGAAACTGACCGTCCAGCAATTTGATGGACTCAAGCAATAGGGACATAGACCTTATCTAAAGCTTCCAGATATTCCGACTCCAAAGTACTCTGCGTGGTAATGCCACCACCACTTCGATAAAAATATTTTTCACCATCGTGCTCAATAAAACGAATCATCACACCGCTATCAACGGCTTCGCCGTCGTACAAGCCAAAAACACCCGTATAATATCCTCTTTCTTCCAATTCTGTTTCGCCAATAATTTCTACCGTCTTTGTCTTCGGCGCACCTGAAACGGAACCAGCGGGTAATAGCTTAACAAGAATATCGCCAATTTGTGAATGATAGTCATCTTCGAGATCACCTACGATCGAGGAACTAACCTGCAATAAGATCTTGTCCTTTGACTTAACCTCATCAACATACCGAAATTTTTGGACGTGTACGTTTCTCGATACCTGGCTAAGGTCATTCCGTATCAAGTCGACGATGGTTACGTGCTCAGATAATTCCTTCGGATCATTTAGAATACTTTCCCTGGCATTTGGCAGCGCGGCATCGATCGTTCCCTTCATGGGAAAGCTATAAATCTTTCCGGTTTTGATCTGAATAAAAGTCTCTGGAGAAAATACCAGAAATTGGTTTTCATAAAGTAATTTATACTTCGCATGACTTTGATAAAATATATCTCGCAGCGAAGTGCTCGGCTTCACTTCTGTTTTGATTGTAAGGTTGGTTAAAAAAGAATCTCCATATTCTAATCGTTTAAATACAGCGTCGAATTTGTACTTATATTCAAGCAATGTGATAGGCATTTTTTCCAATGTGATGTGCACCCCATTTTGTACCTGTGGTAGATAATTTCTTTTCCCGTTTACATCAAATAGAATATTATCGGCGTTGACACGATGCAATGGAAGCAATAACGGTTTGTCAAGCGCAAAATCGACGATAAATAAAAACGGGATCCGATGCCGTCCCAAGCTGTTCATTTCACTGATAAAACTGGCTCGCATCATGGCTTGTCCCCTGATGTTATGGTATGTTCATGTATTTATGCGTCTGAAGTGATACCTGCCACTCCGGATGCTCTTTAATGTAGTTAATGATCCAGGGTAACATCTCGCTTTGCCGCGACCATTCAGGTTGAAAGAAGCATTGACATTCCGGAGTTACCCGCTTCGCAATATCACGTCCCCAGAGAAGATCACTTTTTTTGTAAACAATCACTTTTAGTTCATCGGCGCGCAGGTAGACCGTTTCATGAGGTGTTTTGAATTTCTTCGGTGAAAAACAGACCCAATCCCACGCGCCAGTCAGGGGATAGACGCCAGAAGTTTCAATGTGCGTCCTTAGGCCATTGACATGTAGCATTTCAGTTAGCACACTCAGGTCATGCATGAGCGGCTCACCTCCTGTTAACACAACGATCTTTGTCCCGCTCGCCTTTGCCCGCACAACCATTTCTTCGATCGCAATCATCGGATGGGCATTAGCGTCCCATGATTCCTTTACATCACACCATACGCATCCCACATCACAGCCGCCCAGCCGGATAAAGTATGCAGCCGAACCCTGATAATAGCCCTCACCCTGAATCGTGTAAAAATCCTCCATGAGTGGAAGGCTCTGAATCGAAACCTTTTCTTGCTGCAGGATCATATAGCTGCTTTAAGGGTGGCGCAGTTCGGTGGCACGCAGCGTATTTAGTAACAATGATGCAATTGTCATCGGACCTACGCCGCCGGGGACCGGAGTTATAAAGGATGCTTTTGGTGCAACGGTCTTAAAGTCGACATCGCCTTTAATCGCCCATCCTTTTTGAAACTCGGGACCTTCAACCCTTGTCGTGCCAATATCGATGACAACGGCGCCTTCTTTTACCATGTCGGCGGTAACGAGACCTGGCTTTCCGACAGCAACGAGTAAGATATCTGCCGAGCGCGTAAAAGACGCAAGATCTTCCGTGTACTTATGACAAATTGTGACTGTCGCGCGACCCTGTTCAGCAAGCATCATGCTCAAAGGAGCCCCGGCGATGCGGCTTGCTCCGATTACAACGGCATGCCTACCCTCCGTTTTGATATCATACCTGCGCAGCAACTCCATGACACCGAATGGCGTAGCAGGCATCAACAATGGGTTCTTGGAAATTATGCTTCCGAAATTGTGATTTGTAAATCCATCGACATCCTTATCAGATCGGATTTTTTCAGTGATATGTTCAACACTGATATGATTCGGCAATGGAAGCTGAACTATGAAGCCGTCAACATCATCGTCGTTGTTAACGTGATCGATATGCTTCATCAGCCGCTCTTCGCTGATGGTGTCGGCGAAGCGCATCATTGTATAATGAAACCCGACGCTCTTGCAAGACTTGACTTTGTTATCGACATACGTCTGACTGGCACCGTCGTCACCGACAAGGATGATGGCCAAATGAGGTATTTTCTTTCCCTGCACTTTTCTTTCTGCCACCCGCTGTGCGATCTCTGTCTTAATGTCGTTAGAGACCTTGCGTCCGTCAATGAGCGTGTATGTTGTCGCTTCTACCATAATATACTTCAATATCAATCAAGCTTAAGCACGGCCATGAAGGCTTCCTGTGGAATTTCAACGTTGCCCACCTGGCGCATTCTCTTTTTACCTTTCTTTTGTTTCTCCAGCAGTTTGCGTTTACGCGAAATGTCACCACCGTAACATTTTGCCAGTACGTTTTTGCGTATTGCGCTGATGTTCTCACGTGCAATGATTTTTTGCCCAATCGCTGCCTGAATGGCAATCTCAAACATCTGTCGTGGAATTAACTCTCTTAGCTTTTCGCATAGCCTTCTGCCCCAATCCTGCGACTTGCCTCTATGCACGATGGCACTCAGTGCATCTACTTTCTCTCCATTTAACATGATGTCGAGCTTTACCATGTCAGATTCGCGGAAACCAATTAGATGATAATCAAGGGATGCATATCCACGGGAAATAGATTTAAGCTTGTCGAAAAAGTCAAACACAATCTCCGACAAGGGCATTTCAAATGATAGTTCTACCCTATCCGTTGTGAGATAATGTTGATTGATAATAATGCCCCGCTTGTCCATGCAAAGGCCAATGATCGGACCAATGTATTCTGACTTGCTGATGATTTGAGCTTTGATAAAGGGCTCTTCAATGGTGTTCATCTTTGTTGGATCGGGCATTTCGGAAGGAGCATTTATGAACAGTTGCTCGCCATCAGTTAAAAATGCCTGGAACTGCACAGAGGGCACCGTTGTAATCACCGTCATGTCAAACTCCCGCTCGAGCCGCTCCTGAATGATCTCCATATGGAGCATACCAAGAAAGCCGCAACGGAAACCGAAGCCAAGGGCGGCCGATGTTTCCAGCTCCCAGACGAGCGACGCGTCGTTTAGCTGTAATTTTTCCATCGACGCGCGAAGTTCTTCGAATTCAGTTGTATCCACCGGATAAATGCCTGCAAAGACCATGGGCTTGACTTGCTCATAGCCTTTCAGCGCCTGACCAGGATTGATCGCGTTGGTAATAGTATCCCCGACGTGAACTTCCCGCGCTACCTTAATACCTGAGATGAGGTATCCGACGTTGCCGGCGCTGACCTCCTTCCTGGGGTGTTTGTCAAGCTTTAAAATACCAATCTCATCAACGCCATATTCGCTATCGGTGCCAATAAATTTTATCTTTTCACCGGTCCGTATTGTTCCGTTGAAAACCCGGAAATATATTTCGATACCTCTAAAAGAATTAAAAACAGAGTCAAATATCATCGCCTGCAAGGGCGCTTTGGGATCGCCTTTGGGAGCCTTTACACGGTGTATTACCGCGTGGAGAATTTCCTCGATTCCCTTTCCTTCTTTGGCGCTTGCACGAATCACCTCCTCGCGTCGGCATCCTACCAGCTCCACGACCTCATCGGTTACTTCCTCCGGCATGGCATGCGGCAGATCAATTTTGTTGAGTACCGGGATGATTTCCAGGTTGTGCTCCAGAGCCAGGTACAGATTGGAGATTGTTTGTGCCTCAATTCCCTGGCTTGCATCAACAATTAGCAGCGCACCTTCGCAGGCTGCGATAGAGCGCGAAACCTCGTACGAGAAATCAACATGTCCCGGTGTATCGATCAGGTTCAGTACATAGTCCTTCCCGTCCAGCTTATAGTTCATCTGGATCGCGTGAGACTTTATCGTTATCCCTTTTTCTTTTTCCAGGTCCATGTTATCAAGGACCTGCGCCTCCATCTGGCGTTCATTGATTGTTCCTGTGAATTCCAATAACCGATCCGCCAAAGTGCTTTTGCCGTGGTCTATGTGGGCTATAATGCAAAAATTCCTTATGTTTTCCATTGCGCGCTCCGCTGAGCCAGTACGTTTAGCCTCGAAGGGCACTATTTGAAGATTGCAAAAGTAGGAATATAAAGCGAGAGAGTCATGAGTCAAGAGTCGGTGCGGGAATTTTGAATTTGCATTTTAATATGGCGGAGGTCGCCACCGACAAGCTTAAAACTATCGTACGAACCTGACGGTCAGACGACTCTTGACTCTTGACTCATGACTAGGCTCAATGTCTATAAACCACTCCGTCCTTCATCACAAAACTCACACTCTCCATGGTGCGGACATTCTTCAAAGGGTTTTCGTCAGTTGCGACGATGTCGGCCAGCATGCCCGGGGCAAGTGTTCCGATCTTATCAGACATGCCCAGGATTGCGGCGCCTGCAACAGTTGCGGACTTGATTGCTTCCATTGGCGGCATTCCGGCTTCGACCATGTAGTTGAACTCTTTGCCATTCTCTCCGTGAGGAAAAACGCCGGCATCAGTACCAAAGGCAATTTTTACCCCGCGCTTGTATGCTTTTCCAAAAGTTGCCTGGATCATGGGGCCGATCTCCAGAGCCTTCGGAACTACCAATGCATGATAATAGCCGGGAACCTTAGCCTGTTCAGCAACAAATTTTCCTGCTGTGATGGTGGGCACAAAGTAGGTCCCCTTCGATTTCATCAGGTCCATGACCTCCTCTGTCATTTTGGTGCCATGCTCTATCGTTGTAATGCCCGCCATGACAGCCCTCTTCATCCCTTCGGCACCGTGGGCATGCGCAGCAGTGTGCATACCGTAGTCTTTAGCGGTTTCAATGATTGCTTTTAGCTCTTCGTCAGTGAATTGCGGACCTGATCCATCCTTTGCAACACTTAACACGCCGCCAGTCGCTGTAACCTTGATCATATCCGATCCATCCTTGTACCGTTGACGCACGGCCTGACGCGCCTCTTCAGGAGAGTTGATCACTCCCTCTTTCGGACCCGGATCACCCATGAGATCCTTTCTCGAACCGTTGGTAGGATCACCATGGCCCCCCGTGGTTGCAATGATTTTACCCGCCGTAAAGATTCTCGGTCCTACGACGGTCCCTTGATTGATCGCATTTCTAAGGGCGATGTTTACCCCGGACCCCCCCAGATCCCTGACGGTGGTAAAACCCGCCATCAAAGTTTTTTTGGCGAAGACCGTTGACCGGAATGCAATATCCGCTTCATTGAGCGTAAACCGCTGCCATGCAGCATCCTTACTCGTCTCGCCTTCTAAATGAACATGCATATCGATGAGTCCTGGCATAACCGTCTTTTGCGAAAGATCGATTACAGAGTCGCCTGGGGCCGCTTTCGTAAATCCTTTTTCGATGGCCGTGATCTTATTCCCACTAATTACAATGGTCATTTGTATTTGCACGTCACTACTCTTCCCGTCAATGAGGTTTCCGCAATGCAGCAGCAATTTCTGGCCATTGACCGCCAACCCGAGCATGAGAATGGTAAGAAGCAGATATACTTTCTTCATTATGGATATATTGAATTGTTAAAAAATCAGGGAGCTATCTCAGAGTAGCTGCCTAAGATTTAAGGTATTTCTGAACACCACTTTTCAACGCCGCAATCTCATCATCAGACATTGCATCAGACGTTATGCGCACCAACAGTTCCGCAAGCGCTTGTGGTTCATATCCAAGTGTAGTTGCAATTGTCCTGCAAAAAATCAATTCTTCCTTATACATGCGCTCATCAATTTTCATTAGCTGAACCATGCTTATTAGGTACGAGAATTTTTCATCGTCGGTAAGATCCTGGGGAAGCACAATGTTGTGGCTTCTTTCAAACAATGAATCAATCTGATCCGGATACAGGTTGTTCGCCCTTCCTATATTTACGATAAAGTTTTTTTCGCGTAAGGCCACAACGCCGTCAATTTGCGCAAGGCTGATAAGCAATTTTAACTGATTTAGTGCCTCCATATCTCAACAGTTACAAGTTTTGTGATTCACTATTAGATGTTTAACAAGTTGTCCGATTCAGATCAGTCAACGGAATAAGTTAATACCAAATAACCAATAACTTTACGAACGATGAATTTTCTCGCACACATTTATTTGTCTGGCAACAATGCAAACGTTATGGTTGGGAATTTTATCGGCGACTTTGTGAAGGGGCGCGACCTGAAAGGTCACTTTCTTCCGGAGATCGCGTTGGGAATTGACTTGCATAGATCGATTGACGAGTATACAGACCAACATCCGGTTGTGCGGGAGAGCAAGCTCAAGTTAAGACCCAGGTACAGGCACTACGCTCCGGTGATCGTCGATGTGTTTTATGATCACTTTCTGTCTAAATATTGGGATAATTACCATGTTCAACCTTTAGCGGAGTTTGCTGCGGAAACATACAAAGTTCTTGAAAGCTACCGCGCCTTCCTGCCTGATGCTGTGAAGCAAATGCTGCCTTATATGATTCGTGACAACTGGCTGGTTGCTTATGGCACATTTGATGGAATTAACCAAGCCCTCACCGGAATGGCCAGACGTAGCAGGCATGATTCTAAAATGGATGAATCGCTGGTCGAGTTGAAAGAGTATTACGAGGAATTTCTTGATGAGTTTAAGCGTTTTTTTCCGGATTTGTCAAACCACTGCCAGCAGGTTCTTTCGCAGGCGAACGAAAACTTACTACTTTAACGGTTTTACAAAACATGGAAAACGATCCAGAACTGAGCGGAAGATTTTTAGGAACGATCTCAGAAGATTTTGTGAAGGTCTCCGACACATTGAAAGAGGCTTCTTATCAAATCCGTAAGGCTAACTTTAAATTCCCAATTTTCGCAATCTGTAAAGAAGAGCAACCTATTGGCCAGGTGTTGTTGCAGCCGGCAATGCACGGTACAACCTGGTATTATTACGCCACCTTTCTTGACGAATTCGTCCAAAGGGAATTGCTTAAACCTGAAGGCGAGGAAGATTTTCGCAGCGCTTACAAGGACCCGGATGAGTTCTGCTGTCTGTTTGTTGTCGACCCTGAATTGACAAAATTCGTTTTTATTCCCTACCCGGTGGATTAGTAAATACTTAGAGGTCGCTATCAGGATCTGAAATGGTCCCAGCCCTGAGCCTTAAGTGGAACGATGTTACCTTCCTTTGTAACAAGAACATTGAGGTCTCTTCGATCATGCGCGTAGCCGATGAAGTGAATGTCGGGATGGTTCTTGAGCTTTTCCTGGTCTTCCTTGGTGATGGTGAACATTAGCTCGTAATCCTCACCACCATTGAGCGCGCACGTTATCGGATCGAGTTTGAATTCAATAGCCGTCTCAAAAGTCATGTTGTCAATGGGTATCTTATCGTCATAGATCCGAAATCCAACGCCCGACTGGCGTGAAATGTGCAGCAGATCGGATGCAAGACCATCAGACACGTCGATCATTGCTGTTGGAATTACACCAGCTTCCTCCAGGTCAAAAATGATGTCGGTCCTCCCATCCGGCTTCAGTTGCCTTCCAACAATGTACTCGTAGTTATCCAGGCCGGGCTCCATCGACGGATCAGCAATGAATACTGCCTTTTCGCGTTCCAGCACCTGCAAGCCAAGAAATGCTGCGCCCAGGTCGCCTGTTACACACAGGATGTCATTTACCCGCGCACCATTTCTGTAAACGACTTTATGCTTTTTCGCCCTTCCGAGGACTGTTATGGAAATGATCAATCCGGAGGCGGAGGAGGTTGTGTCTCCTCCCACGAGATCAACCTTATAGCTTTGGCAGGCAGCCCTGATCCCTGCATAAAGGGCATCAATTGCTTCCACGGAGAATCTGTTGCTGAGGGCAATACTTACGGTAATCTGTTCGGCAGTAGCATTCATTGCCGCGATATCGGAGACGTTAACTGCAACTGCCTTGTAACCGAGGTGTTGAATGGGTACGTAAGAAAGGTCGAAATGTATTCCTTCGACCAGCATGTCCGTTGACACCAGCAAACAGTCGTCGCCCACGTCGATTACGGCAGCATCGTCGCCGATTCCCGTCAGCGATGTTTTATTGCCAAGGGTAAATTTTGACTTAATACGGTCTATCAGGCCAAACTCCCCTAATTGACTGACTTCTGATCTGATTTCATCCATAATACACTCCTGGCTTAAGTGGACCGTTAATGATCCGCTCCTTCATGCAAAAGTAAGGTTCTGAACGGATATGAATGATTTGAATGCTGTTTTCTCCCTAACTATACATTCGAATTGGTGCTATATGAGAAAGATTACTGCGTTATTGCTTTTAGTTCTGTTTACCCTGGGCGCTTGTGGCCCAAAGGCTTATTACAAGACCGCAAAGGGCAAGAAAAAACAAAAGTATTACAACGATATACAGTTTGGCGGTAAGAGTGCTAGCCAGTTGAAGCCGCGATACTGATCTCCTGGCATAATTCGATCAAAAGGCCACCGGTAGATTTTGGGTGCAAGAAGCAGATCATTTTATTGTCAGCTCCTTTTTTAGGCAGGTCGTTCACTGCCACAAATCCATTCTCCTGGCATTCCTTTAAAGTCTTTGCCAGGTCAGCAACCTGGAATGCGACGTGGTGAAGACCTTCGCCCTTTTTGTCGATAAATTTTTGAATGGGAGAGTTTTCGCCCTGTGCCTCTAAAAGCTCTATTTTGACATCACCAAGTTGAAAAAAAGAGGTGCGCACGCCTTCTGATTCAACGTCCTCAATTTTATAGTGGGATTTGCCCAGTAAACGGAAAAAAATTTCGTTTGCCTTCTCCAAATCCCGGACGGCAATACCGATATGCTCAAGTTTTTCCATAATTGTTAACTTTACATCAAAGAAGAAACTTTTTGCCTAAATCGGAAGTTTGAACATTGAATCTTTAGGAACATGACCGAAACACTTAGCGAAATGCATGTGGAGGCCGCTCGAATTCAGCAGGAAATTAAAGACTACCTGGGACTGCGGACGTCAGATCTCGTTTTTGAATATAGTGTACAGGAAGGCAAAGTGAAGCTGGATCTGATCACGATAAATCCTCGCCATAATCAAGCTTTTTTGTTTCATAACGAGAGTGGCGCAGACAAAGTAGATTCATTGCGAAAAATGCTTGCCTATGTTCAGAACTATAAGGAAAAAGAGAATTCATATACAATTCAATGGGTAGCAAAAGGTGATACGGAATTGCATACCTCATACTTTAAGGCTAGCAATATCCTCAATGCACTTCAAAAATTATATTATGGCAGGGATATGAACACCATTACGGTTTTCAGTGTGGTGCTCAATCCTATTTCCTAAAAAAACATATCATGATAACGGTAACCGATAAGGCAAAAGAAAAAATCATTGAGCTCCGCAAGGAAGAAGGCAAAGTTGACTACAACAATGTGAGGGTGATGGTAAAGGGTGGAGGATGTTCTGGTTTAATGTATGACCTCAATTTTGATGACGAGGTAAAACCTGCCGATCAGATTTTTGAAGACAAGGGAATTAAAATCCTGGTTGATAAAAAAAGCCTTCTATACCTCTTAGGCACAACGCTCGATTTTTCTGATGGCCTGAATGGCAAGGGTTTTCAATTCATCAACCCGAACGCTACACGCACCTGTGGTTGCGGTGAAAGTTTTGCCGTTTGAAACACCGCTTTTATTACCATTGCTTCTCAAAACTTTAAGGACTTAACCGCAAGGCGCGGAGGTGCCGCAAAGCGGTTTTGCATTTCTTTGCGTTTACTTTGCGTCTTAGCGCCGTTGCGGTTAATCCTCTGGAGGGTATAGCTACTTCTCCCTCAGAAAGGAGGTTCCGGCAACGCACCGCGAACAACGAACTTCTACGCGATTCAAACCGTCGCAATACACTTCAACTCCACAGCAATAGGTGTTGGCAATGCATTCACCTCCACCGTAGTTCGACATGGTTGATTCTCAATAAAGTAGAGTTTGTATATCGCGTTAAAGCTGGCAAAATCCCTTTTCATGTTCGTGAGGTAAACGGTAACATCTACAAGGTTCTCCCATTTAGACCCACTGGCTTCCAAAATAATTTTCACGTTCTCAAATACGGCATGACATTGTGTTGCAATATCATACTCAACGATGTTACCTGAACCGTCGAGGGTTACACCGGGGATTTCAGCGCTTCCTTTTTTTCGTGGCCCTACGCCGGATAGGAAAAGTAGGTTTCCAACTATCCTCGCGTGAGGATACGGTCCAACGGGATCAGGCGCTTGCTCCGAAAAAATACTGCTCATATTCTCATTTGATGCCAAAGACCAAACTTCCCCAATAGCTCTGCCAGTCAGCTTTTGAATCCTGTGATGGCACCATTTTAACCACACTCACCATCCACGCGCCAGAATTGCTGATGCGCATAGAGATCGAACCATCTTTTTCAGTATAAATGTTCTGGATCGTTGTCCGATTATCGAATCGGTTCCATATCCTCACTTTCGCGCCAAATAAAGGTTTACCCTTAAAGATCACGTGAAAGTGAA
This sequence comes from Chryseolinea sp., assembly GCA_037720155.1. GTDB lineage: Bacteria > Bacteroidota > Bacteroidia > Cytophagales > Cyclobacteriaceae > Chryseolinea. The sequence goes on from JBBJMI010000008.1 coordinate 33,333, forward strand.
CCTCATCTCCTTTTTTTAACTCACAAGGATTTTTAGTGGGGACAATTTCAATTGGTAACCCTGCTATTTTTTGATAAACATCATCCAGTTTGTCCCCTACCTGGATAAAGAGCTTGCTATGTCTGGAATATAACTCCCTGGCTGGAGCTTGCAGCAATTTTGCTTTCTCGCGTACTGCGTATACTTCATCCAGTCCATCCTCTTTCAGATACTCATTAAACTTATCGCCTGCCAATTCAATAAAGGCACTGTTGCTTTGTATCACCAACATTTTGGTGCCGGCATCCGCAAAGCTTGACTGAAATAGGCCTGCCTCGATATTCAGACTGTCTATGACGCTCCTCATGCCAGCCGCTTCATGTACTTCCAACTTCTCGATACGATGCTTTTTCAAATCCCACGGCTCACCCTGGAAGTTCTCGCCCACCACAAATCTCGCGGTCATCCGTTCGCCAGCGCTGATGAAATACTTCACAGGTTGCAGCCAGAACTCGTGGCCATACGAAATTAAGGCCGCAGCAAACATGAACACCGATATTGTTGCAACTCTTCGCATATGCTATGAATTCATAATTTCTTCAATCTCCTCAGCTTCAATAGGTATTGCGCCCATCAGATCCAATACACCACCATCTGCAATCACGACATTATTTTCAATCCGCACACCCAGCGATTCCTCACGTATGTAAATGCCAGGCTCAACGGTCCAGACCTGGCCCACCGCCATTTCATGATACATATTTCCTACGTCATGCACGTCTAACCCCAATTGATGACCCGTGCCATGCATGAAATATTTTTGCAGCAATGGTTTTCCCTTCTCCTGGTTCTTTATGTCGGTTTTATCTAAGAGTTTAAGATCAATTAACTGCGATTCCATAATTTTTTGTACTTCGCGGTGATAATCATAATACTTTTCTCCCTGCTTAAGTAGTTTTATAGCTTCGCGTTGAACATGCAATACGGCGTTATACACTTCTTTTTGTCTCTTAGAATATTTACCACTCACAGGAATCGTGCGTGTAAGATCTGCGTTGTAGTTGGCGTACTCGGCGCCGACGTCCAGTAGCAAGACATCAGCAGCATTACAAGCTTTGCTATTGTCTATATAATGCAGCACGCAGGAATCAGCACCAGAAGCAATGATTGGCTCGTACGCAAAACCACGCGACCTCAATCGCAAAAATTCGTGTGCTAATTCTGCCTCTATTTCATACTCCATTACCCCTGGTTTAACAAACTTTAACACCCGGTTAAATCCGGAAGCCGTTATATCGCACGCCTGCTGAAGCTGTTCGATCTCGCGCTGCGATTTAATTGTCCTGAGTTTATGTAGAATCGGAGCAAGGCGCTCGTACCGGTGGAGTGGAAATTTCTCCATACACGACTTAACAAATCTCATGTCCCGCGATTCAATTATCACGTCGGCGCGGTAATGATCGTTTGTATTAAGATACACATGCTCTGTGTCACCCATCACCATTATCGTTTTGAACAATGCCGGGAATTCTGAAACCCACATAACCGTTTCGACTCCAGTTGCAGACCTCGCTTCTTCTTTGGTAAGCTTGTGACCTTCCCACGTAGCGATGTGTTCGTTGGTTTCACGCAAGAATAAAACTTCCCTGAATTTTTTGTCAGGGAACGAGGGGCATAATACGAGTACCGTCTCCTCCTGGTCAACGCCCGTGAGATAGAAAAGATCACTGTTCTGCCGGAACCGCATTGTGCCATCAGCGTTAGTCGGCATCACATCATTCGCATTGACAACGACTACAGCATTTGTCTTTAATGCTCCCCTCAACTTTGCCCGGTTCGCGATGAACAGTTCCTTGCTTACGTTTTTGTATCTCATGTTGAATACCTAATTTTCAGAGTTGCAATTTAAATTGTAAATGGGTATGAAGCCAATCCTCATCGGTGTCAGGTCACTTCGGCTTGTTATGGTCATCTGTCAATTCTCTTAACATTAACTGAAACCTTACCCGCATTCGAATGACACTTTCAGAATTTAAAGAATCACTTCGGCAGGCAGAACCACCTAATCCGCTTCCGCCCTTGCTTAAAGCACTTTGGTATGATGCAAAAGGCGACTGGAATACTGCGCACAATGTTGCGCAGGATATCAATACGAAGGACGGTTCATGGATCCATGCCTACCTTCATCGAAAGGAAGGTGACGGGGGCAACGCAGCCTATTGGTACCGCCGGGCGAGTCAACCCGTGTACACAAAATCTCTGTCTGAGGAGTGGGACGCGATTGCGATATCTTTATTGAGTCAATGATCCGCATCATGCGGACGTGGCTTTACGGTATTATTTTTCCATTCTTCAATCTCCCGCCGCCGTTCTTCCAATTCAGTTTCGCTTGGGCCTCTCAGAATCAATGACTTTAGGTCTGGCTGTCCTGCATCGATCCAAGCCGTAAACCATAAACTTCCCGTTAGCTTGATTGCTGCGCGCATTCTTCGTTCCACCATGCCATCCATCAACAAAAAATACGCTTTCGAATAGGTTGTAGAGTACACTTTCATCGTCTGCCGGCCCTTCGTTTCGAAGGCGTATTTTTTTTCAGCCATCCTGTTGGCAAGTTTTTTCTCCTCTTGCAATACCGAGTCGACGGCATTATGAGAATCATAAACCGCTTGCCACGCGGCCTCCTGGGGATCGTCGATGTATGTAGCTTTTCCCACGAGAAAATTAAATTCATCGGAGTACAACTCTGGAAGGCGCGATTCCCAGAATCCATGGATGCCCTCCTGTCCAGTCAACTGCCCATTGTAGTTTTCAGTGGTGTGTAACGGCACATGGGCATCACCAACATAGTGCCCCAGCTCTGCAGAAATTTTTAGAATTTTGCCACGATCACCAATCAGAAAGGCTTCTCTCAAAGAATAATACATCCTGTTGATATGCCACGGAACTATGCCATACGCCTTTAGTGTGTCTTCGGAATACTTGCCACGCGCTTCATTCCAGGCATGGGGCATTGACCACGCGCTATCGCCATAGTGGTCGATATCAATATAATGTCTTGGCGCTTCCTCTGGCATTGAATACCGGCGACGGTCAGGATTCACTGCGACCTCCCGGATATATTCAATATTCGCTTTATAGAACCCAATCATTTCCGGGGGAAGTATGAACACCGCCAACTTGTTAATACGTTGGTGCGCAAAAAAGCCCCACGCGGACAGGTGGATCATAATAATAAGGGTATTCGTATTAAGCGGCATCTGAGTTAAACTGCCTTCAAAATACGCATCCGGTAGGCGCTGATACTCGGTTTGCTCAACGGAAATCATGAAATTCGAGCAGAAACGGGCATTCTACTATTTTCCAGGCAAGGCCAGAAATCGGCCTTTGTCTTTTGCAAATATGCCAAATCCCTTTACCTTTGCACTCCTTATTTTGAAAACCATATGGCAAATCATAAGTCAGCCGAGAAGAGAATTCGTGCAAATGAAGTGAAGCGGGTAAGAAACCGTTATCAACATAAAACGACCCGTACGCAGATTAAGAAACTAAGGTCTTTGACTGTAAAAACGGAGGCTGAAACTCTTTTAAAGGAAGTATCGTCAATGATCGATAAATTGGCGAAAAAGAATATTATACATTGGAAGAAGGCCGCCAATCAGAAGTCCAAACTCACGAAGTTTGTACGAAAAATTGCTTAAGTCGTAAGCTCGTCTTGATTCGCGACTGAGATTTTTGTTCTGCCAAATCAATATAGCCCCGCATTTTGTGGGGTTTTCTTTTTTATAGCCCGCCGTAAAAGTTTCCGTCGAAGCCTTTCAATGACGTATTTTCGGACCCACTTTAACCGTTGCATTTATGGGTATCACGACCGTTACACACATCAGGGATTGGTCTCCGGAAGACAAGCCCCGAGAAAAGCTTAAGCTAAAAGGAAAGTCTGCACTCTCTGACGCCGAGTTGATTTCTTTGCTATTAGGAACAGGGACTAAATCCGCCAGCACAATTGAGCTTGGTAAGCGCGTCCTACACCACGCGAATAATAGCCTGCATCAACTCGGGCGAATGACGCTTAACGACTTCCTCAAGGTGAATGGCATCGGTGAAGCCAAGGCCATGACCATTGTGGCCGCATTAGAACTGGGCCGCCGCCGGAAGGAATATGACCCAGAAGAGAAACCAAGGATCAACAAGTCCGTCGATGCCTATGAAATCCTGAAGTCTAATCTTCTGGACATTCCACATGAAGAGTTTTGGATCATATTATTGAATCGCGCCAACCGCGTGATAAAAAAATATCAGATAAGTCAGGGAGGCGTGGCCGGCACAGTGGCCGACCCGAAAATAATTTTCAAAACTGCGCTTGAGGAGCTCGCATCTGGAATTATCCTCGGCCACAATCACCCTTCCGGAAATCTTAACGCCAGCCAGGCCGATATAGACCTCACCAAAAAACTCGTTGCCGGGGCGAAGCTGCTGGAAATGCAGGTACTTGATCATATTATTCTAGCCGGCCAGAAATATTTTAGCTTTGCAGACGAAGGACTGATATGACTTGCATGTTGAGGTAAGTCGTTATATGTTGCGGTTGATGAAAATAAAGCATCCGGTTTTAATTGGACTGATCGTCATTATTGTACCAATTCTGGTCGGGCAGGTGATGTCGAGCAAACGACCTATCACAACGAAACCAAATCAAGCAAAAAAAGATTACGGTCCCAGACCAGCCAATCCCCATCTGGAAAAGCTAATACAAGCTTATGAGGTAGAAATAACGAAGCTTGCAACTGAAGCCAGAACGCCTGGTGCTGCGATTGCCATTGTGTACGATTCTACTATTGTTTACTTAAAAGGTTTTGGACTGAAAAAAAATGGCAATACAGCTCCGGTTGATGTCAACACCGTCTTCAGGATAGCTTCCGTATCCAAATGTTTTGCCGCATTTCTAACTGGCATCCTCGTAGAAGACACGCTTTTGCATTGGGATGACTCGATAGTTCAATACCTGCCCAAGTTCAAGCTCAAATCACCGGAAGAAACAGAAAAGCTTACGATCCGCAACGTTCTATCGCATACGACGGGCCTCCCCTATCATGCGTATACAAACATGGTGGAGGAGGGCATACCGCTGGATTCGATGCTTTCATGGTTAAAGAATATTACGTTGGCGGGCCAGGTAGGGCGATCTTATAGCTATCAGAATGTAGCCTATAGCCTGATAGGAAACGTGATTCAAAAGCGCACAGGTGGAACATTTGAAGATGAGATGCGGCAAAGAGTGTTCAAACCCTTAGGGATGAAGACTGCATCGATAGACTACGCCAGCATCATGAAGAATAAAAACGTTGCTCAGCCACATCAACAAAGAAGAACTAAATGGGTACCGGGTAAGATTACAAATACATATTATAACGTTGCCCCTGCCGGTGGCGTGAACGCAAGTATATCAGATATGGCCCAATGGATGATCGCCTTACTCGGAAACCGTCCGGATGTGATCTCGAAAGCTACGCTGAACACTTTATTCACCCCTGTAATAAAAGCACCTTCAAAAAATAGAAACTATGGCCGGATGCATCGTTTGAGCAGTTCCTATTATGGATTGGGTTGGCGGGTCTTACATTACCCAGCGGACACACTGATCTACCACGGAGGCTATGTAAATGGATACAGGAGTGAAGTTGCCGTGAATCCCAAACACAAGATCGCTGTTTGTATTCTTGCCAACGCACCTGGCCCTCTGGCCGATAATGGAATTCCACTTTTCTTTAATTTATTCGAAAGCAGCCGTGACAGTATTGCCAGGTGGGAAAAAGAGCGTCAGTTTCTCTTTGCAAAGCAGTCAATGTTGCCATAATTTAAGATCACCAGGTTGTGAGAACACGCTCCATCGTCATATTACTTGCAGTAGCCGTAGCGTTGATTACGCTGTTCTATTCTTTCAGCGGCAGTCTGGATCAATCGGCCTATGTGGATCAAATCAAAGAGGAACGCGAGGATAAAGATCGGTTCATGCGAACATCGAAGGAATCACCGTTTTCAGATACCACTCAAAAGTATCAGGGATTGAAATATTTCCCTCCCGATGTCAAATACAAGATCACTGCATCATTGGTACCAATTAAGGATAAAAAGCCAATCATGCTCGGAACAAATGACGGGAAAGAACAACGCTATCTGGAGTATGCCTATGCAGAATTTGATCTGGATGGCTATCACAACCAATTGTTGATTTTGGAGACGATGGAAGCTGGTGAGTTTCGCGGTAAATTATTTCTTGCTTTTGGCGACGAGACAAGCGCCGTCGATACTTATGGAGCGGGGAGGTATCTCGATATCACAAAGGCTCCGGGCAGCAATTCCATCACCCTGGATTTCAATCTTTCATACAATCCTTATTGTGCCTACGTCGAAAAGTATTCGTGCCCCTTTCCTCCCGGGCAAAACCTCCTTCACGTGGCCATCAATGCAGGTGAAAAGGTCTACCATGAATAAGGCGAGCATCGTAGCTTGCAGCTTGCAGCTTTTCACTATTTTTGCTTTTTATACACCGCCAAACTCTATTTGAGTACGGTTGATTAGCAAACTATGACTATTTCCTACAACTGGCTGCAGCAGTACATTGATATTCCTGAATCGGCAGAAGAGATTGGTCATCTGTTAACTTCCACGGGGCTGGAAGTAGAGAGAATTGAAGCGCACGAAACGGTTCCTGGTGGTTTAAAGAGTCTTGTTGTAGGCCAGGTCGTGACTTGCGCCAAGCATCCCAATGCAGATAAGCTATCCGTTACAACGGTCGATGTGGGCAACGGTACAATTTTGCCCATTGTGTGCGGCGCACCGAACGTTGCTGCCGGGCAGAAAGTGATTGTTGCGCTACCAGGCGCCACGTTGTATCCACAGGGAGGGAGCCCCTTCACCATCAAATCCGCAAAGATTCGCGGCGAAAAGTCAGAAGGTATGATCTGTGCTGAAGACGAGATTGGGCTGGGGCAAAGCCATGCAGGAATCATTGTGCTAGAAACAGATAGTCCCAATGGAATGGCCGCGTCGTCCTATTACAATATTCAATCCGATTTCATTTTCGAGATCGGACTTACTCCCAACCGCGCGGATGCTGCCTCTCACATCGGGGTTGCCCGCGACATCAGGGCAGCTAAAAATCTCGAAGTGAAATGGCCCATCGTTGACCAGTTTGCTGTCGATAATCAAGCGCTGGCCATTCCGGTGGAAGTCCAGAATACACTTGCCTGCCCTCGTTATTCAAGTTTAACCATTACCAACGTGAACGTAACAAGTTCTCCTGAATGGTTAAAGCAGCGACTATTATCCATTGGGCTTACGCCGATAAACAACATTGTTGATATCACAAATTTTGTTTGTCATGAAATCGGGCAGCCTCTTCATGCTTTCGACGCCGATAAAATCACCGGTGGAAAAGTTATCGTTAAAACACTTCCTGCCGGGACAAAGTTTGTTACGCTTGATAACAGAGAGCGTAGCTTGCTAGCCGACGATCTCATGATCTGCGACGCCTTGGGGAATGGTTTGTGCATTGCAGGCGTATTCGGCGGCTCGAAGTCAGGCATCTCCGGGGAAACGCGAAATGTATTCCTTGAAAGCGCTTACTTTTCTCCTGATTATATACGCAAAACTTCGATTAACCATCAGCTGAAAACAGACGCTTCATTTCGGTTTGAGCGCGGTGTTGACCCGAACAATACAGTTTATGCGTTGAAGCGGGCAGCACTGTTGATAAAGGAGATTGCAGGCGGACTGATCTCGTCTGATATCATGGACAACTATCCATCGAAGTTTGAAAACAGGAAAATTGAAGTCAAAGACAAAAATGTCAACAGACTTATCGGCAAGGTTATCAGCAGAGAGGAGGCGCATCGTTTGCTTCAGCTACTGGATATTGAAGTTGTGCAGGCGCATGACGACGGATACTATGTCTCAGTGCCACCGTATCGCGTAGATGTGGGTCAGGAGGCTGACGTTATTGAAGAAATTCTGCGCATCTATGGTTTCAACAACATTGCGCTATCTAACATTGCGCGCACTGATTACCTGGCAGAATTTCCGAAGCACGATATCAATAAATATCAGCGCTCAATCGGTGAAATGCTGATCGCCCGTGGGTTTTTCGAAATTTGGACGAACTCGCTAACCAACTTCTCATATCAGTCGAAATACAATTTGTCATTTGAAGGCGAACCTGTCGAAATATTAAATAAGTTAAGCGAAGAGCAGGGCGTTATGCGCCAGACCATGCTTTTCACCGGTCTTGAAGTATGTGCTTATAATATTAACAGGCGGCAACGCGACTTGAAACTATACGAATTTGGGAAGGTATATTTTCGGAAGAACGGCGGCTACCAGGAGGAGAGTCGGCTTGCATTGTACGTCACAGGAAATCGTGATACAGAGAATTGGCAAGCCAAAACTCAACAGGCAACTTTTTATGATATCGCACAACATTTGCAACATATCTTTCTCAAGTCTGGCGCCATTAAGATTCAGCAAGAGAATATTAACGATCCGTCGTTTGATTATTGCGTCAAGTTTTCAATTGGAAGCGCAGTAATTGGAAGGGCTGGAAAAATAAAAACTGCCATACTGAAAGATTTTGGCATCAAGCAGGAATTATTTTATGCTGAGCTAAACTCATCCTTGCTTTTCCAGAATGCAAACCCTAAGTTAGTAATTCAGGAGATTGCGAAATTTCCTGAGGTGAGGAGAGATCTTTCTCTGGTATTGGACAAGCAAGTGACTTATGACGAGATTAAAAATCTAATTTTAAGTACTGAAGGAAAGATAATAAAAAGTATTATTGCATTCGACGTGTATGAAGGTGCGAATATCCCTTCCGGAAAAAAGGCATACGCACTCGGTTTTACGCTTCTTAATGAGAGTAAAACATTGACTGATGAGGAAATCGATAAGACGATGGAGAAGCTGATCAGCGCGTTCGAACAAAAACTCGGAGCAGTGATAAGGAAATAGTCTCCCTTCATTGTCTCACGTACTTTGACTTAAACGCTTAGGCTAACACCCACTAGCAAAAATATAGCATGGATCAGGAACTTTTAAAGACCAATCTTCATGGATTGGAGCGCAAAATTTTAGTACTCGTCAGTGAGCATAAGAATGTGAAGGAGGAGGTTAAGAGCCTGAAAAAAGAAAACCACGAGCTCAAGGATGCAGTAAAGGTTAGAGACGAACAAATCTCCGGTTTTCATAATCAACTGAAAATCACTAAAATTGTGGATAGTTTAAGCCCGGAAGACGGAAGTGTTTCGGAGTTGAAGAAAAAAGTGGACGATTACATTCGTGAAATAGACAAATGCATTGCCCATTTAAGTAGATAAAGCAACCTGTACGAATAGTTCATGGAGGACCTCTCTATAAAGATCAAGATTGCAGACCGCGAATACCCTATGAAGGTAAAACTCGCGGATGAAGAGCGGGTTAGGATCGCCGGGAAACTCATCAATGAAAAGATCAAATCTTACAGGGAGCAATTTGGAATTGACGATAAGCAGGATTTACTGGCTATGGTCGCATTCGACTGCCTAATCGATAAGATGACCGCAGAAGACACCTATCAGGCAATCGATCAAACAGTGTTCGAAAAACTCAGTCAGATCAATCACCTCGTCTCCCAATCTATCCTTTAAAGGCTTCACTCTGTTATCTTCCTGAGCCAAAGCGGCAATGCCGGGTTATTTTTATATAACCTTTTTTTTATGTCATCAACGATCATCATCGTTATTGTGGCTAGTGTGATCGCTACGATCCTGCTGAGCCTACTGATCGGTTCTATCCTCTATAAACGAAAACTTCAGAAAAACGAAGAAGACGCCGGGGCTAAAGCCAAACTAATCATTAAAGAAGCAGAGCTCACTGCCGAGAATCTAAAGAAAGACCGGATTCTGGAAGCGAAAGAAAAATTCCTGAAAATGAAATCGGAATTTGAGGAAGACGCCAACAAAAAGAAAAATCTGATCATTAACAACGAGCTGAAAATCAAGCAGCGAGAACAAACTCTCAACAAGGAAATCGAGAATTTAAAACGGAAAGAAGGCGAAGTGGACGATATCCGCACAGATCTTGCCGCCCAACTCGATCATACGAGAAAAAGAAAAGAAGAACTGGATAAGTTTAACCAGCAGAAAATTCAGGTTTTGGAGAATATTTCAAAACTTACAGCAGACGAGGCCCGCGAACAGCTAATTGCATCACTGAAGGATGAGGCACACACAAAAGCTTCGAGCTACGTCAAAGATATCATGGAACAGGCCAAGCTCACAGCTACTAAAGAGGCCAAAAAGATCGTTATTGAAACTATTCAGCGAACTGCGACGGAACATGCCATCGAGAACTGTGTTTCAATATTTAATATTGAAAGCGATGACATTAAAGGAAAGGTCATCGGCCGCGAAGGACGCAATATTCGCGCCCTTGAAGCCGCTACCGGTGTTGAAATAATCGTTGATGATACTCCGGAGGCGATTATCATTTCCGGATTCGATCCGGTGCGACGCGAAATAGCAAGGCTCTCTCTCCACCGCCTCGTACAGGATGGAAGGATTCACCCTGCAAGGATAGAAGAGATCGTAGCGAAAACGGCTAAAAATATTGAAGACGAAATCATTGAGACGGGGGAACGAACCGTCATTGACCTTGGTATCCACGGACTTCATCCTGAACTTGTAAGGATGGTTGGCCGAATGCGCTTCCGGTCTTCCTATGGTCAGAACTTGCTGCAGCATTCACGGGAAGTAGCAAACCTATGTGCAATAATGGCAACGGAACTCGGCTTGAATGTGAAGCAGGCGAAACGCGCAGGGCTTCTGCATGACATTGGGAAAGTATGGCCCGAGGAATTGGAAAAACCTCATGCGATTGTGGGGATGGAGCTTGCTCAAAAATATAAAGAACATCCTGCCATCTGCAACGCCATCGGTGCTCACCACGATGAGATAGAAATGACGAACATCATTTCTCCCATCGTACAATCCTGTGACGCAATTAGTGGTGCACGTCCCGGTGCACGCCGCGAAGTGATGGAACAGTACATCAAACGGTTGAAAGAACTCGAACAACTTGGTCTAAGCTTCGAAGGCGTTGACAAATGTTATGCAATTCAGGCAGGCAGGGAGTTGCGCGTTATTGTTGATGCTGAACGAGCAAGCGATGAGCGGGCGGGACAGTTGAGCTTTGATATATCACAAAAAATAGAACGCGATATGCAGTATCCTGGTCAGGTGAAGGTCACTGTAATTCGTGAAATGCGGAGTGTAGCTTACGCGAAATAATAAGAATATCTTTGGTTAGAGGAAGGCCCCATTGCCGGGGCCTTCTTTTTTTAACTCACGAATTCGCGATCCAAACCCGCTTTTACTGGCCCGCCTGTTGGTAAAACATTTTCAAACGTTTTAGGCCGCCCAAAATATATAACGTATTTTTAAAGGTTTACATCTCCCTGAAGGCATGTTATCCGATCTCATAAGGCAGCTCTTAACTGGTACTTTAATATCAAGTGCAATAATTTCCTACGGCCAGCATCCGGCACCGGATACTGTGTTTCTGACTAAGGCCCGCACACAGATGATTGCCCGGTACGAAGATGACATGAAGCCACAGTCACGTCTTTATAACGGTACGGAATATCAAGATTACTTTTCGAAAAATGACGAACATCCATACTTCGGTATAGATGATTGGTCATATGGAGACATTCTCTACGACGACGAACTATATGAGAATGTGGCGATATTCTATGACATTAGCCGCGACCGTGTGATAACCGAGCACGGATTAAACGGGGCGAAAATAGAATTGATCACGGAGAAGGTCTCCACGTTCACGATCAATAACCATAAATTTGTCCACCTGAAAAGTCCTGATCAGACGATTGACGTCGGATTTTACGAGGTATTATCTGATGGTAAAACGAAAGTGTATGCTCGTCGTCAGAAATTCTTACAGCAAACAGCTGAATCGAATGATATAATATACACCTTCGAAGAGAAGAACCGATTGTACATTTTTAAAGATGGGATCTTCCATTCCGTTCGATCCAAAAAATCCGTGCTCAAAGTATTAAAGGATCGCAAGCAGGCACTCACAGCTTATTTAAATAAAAATAACATGCGTTTTAAAACGAACCGGGAAGACGCTATCAGCAAAATGGCATCTCAGTATGACGCAGAATCTAATTAGCATGTGTGCCATGGTACGATTTTTCAAGGTGAGTGTTTTATCAACTTTGTTAGTGCTTTCGTGGACCTTGCCGGGTTGGGCGCAGTCTCCAAGCTCAGTTTCCGTATCATATGACAGTTTGGACGTTGACCTGATTGTTAGTGATCTCGAGCAAAAGACGGGCTATCGTTTCTATTATAACCCTTCCGATGTTGACAGTATAAAGCTGTCACTGCAGGCGCAGGATAAGGACATAAGTTTTATTCTTTCGCAACTGTTCACAGGTACAGAACTTCATTACGCCCTCGATGCACATACCAATGTCTTTATTACCAAAGGCCGGGAAATCATGACGGACCTTCCGCAAGACTTCTTTGGCCAGGGACAGGAGACCAAAGTCGTCACGGTCCAGGCCTTTGATTTTTCTGACTACGAAAAGCGTGAGAAACAGAAAAAGCTTGTCGAATCCCGGCTTTATAAAATTGGACCAAAAACTAATGACCTACAGGGTAAAAGCACTCTGGCAGGGATAGTCCGCGATGCAACAACCGGTGAACCTGTTGTTGGTGCAGCAGTTTATGTAGCCGATCCATTGATCGGTGTTGCTACCGACCAGTTTGGATTTTATTCTATCACCCTCCCGAGGGGCCGGCATGAATTAAGGATAAAAAGCGTCGCGATGAAAGCCACACAACGTCAGATCATGTTGTACGGGGACGGAAAACTGGAGATTGAACTTGAGCAGGACGTTACGCCCTTGAAAGAGGTGGTGATAAATTCTGAACGGGATGTCCGCGTGACAGGTGTTCAAATGGGCGTCGAGCGACTCGATATTAAGACAATGAAAAACATGCCGCTCGCCCTTGGTGAGACCGACATCATGAAAGTGGTGCTAACCCTTCCGGGGGTTCAGACGGTCGGTGAAGGCACCGTGGGCCTCAACATTCGGGGAGGAGCGACAAACCAAAATCTGATCCTTTTCAATGACGCAGTTGTTTACAACCCCTCGCATCTCTTTGGCTTCTTTTCAACCTTCAACCCTGATGTGTTAAAGAGTGTGGAATTATATAAAAGTGGTATTACCGCGGACTACGGCGGCCGGTTATCCGCAGTGTTAGACGTCACTTCACGCGAAGGCAATCTGAAAAAGTTTTCGGCATCAGGTGGCATCAGCCCAATCACGGGAAGGATCACTGTTGAGGGCCCGATAATAAAAGATAGAACCTCGTTTTTGCTGGGAGTCAGATCAACCTACTCGAACTGGATCATGCGCCAGCTCAATGATGATCAGTTGAGCAAGAGCAAAGCGTCCTTCTATGACTTCAATCTTAATATCAGCCATAAGGTCAACGATAAAAATAACGTCTATCTGTCAGGATACATGAGTCAGGACAAGTTCAAATTGGCTGAGGATACGACTTTTAGTTACACCGACAGGAATGGTTCCATCAAATGGAAGCACATCTTTAATAATAAACTTTACAGTGTTGTGACTGCAGGTTTTAGCATGTACGGTTCTTCGATTGAAACGAATGCAAACCCTGTAAACGCTTTTACGCTCGATTTTAAAATTCAGCAGATAAATGGAAAGGTGGATTTCAATTACTATTTGAATGCGAAACACACCGTCACTGCAGGTTTGAATACGGTTCGCTATAAACTGGCACCGGGAAATTTTCAGCCGTCAGGGTCAGCGTCGTTGATCGTGCCAGATGTGCTTCAACAGGAACAGGGCCAGGAAAGCGCTGTTTATATCGGGGATAATTTCGAAGTCTCACCCAAGCTGTCGATTTATGCAGGCATACGTTACTCGTTTTATCAGAGCCTTGGCCCTCAAGACGTCTATACTTATCCCGACGGCCCGAAAGAGGAATCTCTCATTCAGGATACGGTGAGTTATGGGAAGGGTAAAGCGATTGCCAACTATCATGGAGCAGAGCCAAGATTTTCAGTTCGATATAGCGTAAGCGATAATACATCCTTAAAATTCAGTTATAACCGGATGCGGCAGTACATACAAATGCTTTCAAACACTACCGCCATTACGCCGACAGATATCTGGAAGTTAACTGATCGCTACATACGTCCCCAGGTGGGAGATCAGATTTCCCTTGGCTTCTATAAGACAATGCGGAACAGTACGATAGATGTTTCTGTCGAAGGTTACTATAAGATGATGGAGAACACCGTTGACTTTAAAAATGGCGCAACAATTTTGCTAAACCATCACATTGAAACAGATATCGTCAATACCAAGGGGAAAGCCTACGGCGCAGAGTTCATGATTAAAAAGTCGGCGGGGAAACTCAATGGATGGATCAGTTACACTTATTCAAGAACATTTTTACAGGCGAAGAGTGTTAATGCCACAGAAACCGTTAACAAAGGCGAGTATTATCCGAGTAGTTATGATAAGCCACATGCCGTTAATTTTATAGGGAACTACAAGTTAAGCCGGCGTTTCAATTTTTCAATCAACATGACTTACAGCACGGGCCGGCCAATAACGCTACCGTTAGCAAAGTATGACCTTGGCGGCAGCAGCCGACTGTACTATTCCGACAGAAACCAATTCCGTATTCCCGATTATTTCAGGACGGATATTTCCATTAATGTGGAAGGGAATCATAAAATAAGGAAGCTCGCCCACAGCTCCTGGACGTTTGCGGTTTATAATTTAACCGGAAGGCAAAATGCATATTCAATTTTCTTCCGTTCCGAAAATGGCCAGGTAAACGGGTATAAGCTTTCGATTTTTGCCCAGCCTATTCCAACGATTACTTATAATTTCCGTTTTTAAATGCGCAGTTTTCTTAAACCAATTTTATTCTATACGTCATTACTCGGGGTCGTAGGTTGTATTGAACCTTTCGTTCCGGACAACATTTCCCAGCCCGAGGGTATTATCGTCATCGATGGCTTCGTAAACACAACGGCACAGACTGCCAGCGTAGCGATTTCACATGCCAACGCGTTAACCTCAAGCTCCGAGGTCGAAAGGGAGCTAGGCGCTTCGGTAATCATTGAAAAGGAAAATTCCACTCAATATACGCTCGCCGAAAAAGGCAATGGCATTTATCAACTGGAGGGAATCAATTTCGATAAAGTTTCACGCTATCGGCTTCTTGTCACCACGTCCAACGGGTCTTCATACTTTTCGGATTACATAGAGCTTACCGCTACGCCGCCGATCGATAGCGTTACCTGGCGAGCCAAGGAAGAGGGTATTGAAATACTCGTCAATACCCACGATCAAAATGAGAATTCGAAATATTTCCGCTGGACCTATGAAGAGACATGGGAATATAATGCGCCATTTTTCTCATCGTATAAAATGGTGAATGGTGAAGCTTTTGAACGCGCGCAAGACGACAGAATCTATAATTGCTGGGATTCGCATAAATCGACGGGCATATTGGTAGCAAACTCAATCCGCCTGTCTTCCAATATAATAAGTGATTTTCCCCTCACATTTGTTTCCGCCTCATCCATTAAGTTAAATAACCGCTACTCCATATTGGTACAACAGCAAACATTGACCAAAGAGGCATATGAATTCTGGTCGCAGCTTGAAAAAACTTCTGAAGATTTAGGTGGGCTCTTTGATTCCCAACCATATCAATTACTTGGAAATATTCACAGTGAGAGCAATGCCGATGTTTTGGGCTACTTCAGCGGTGGATTGGTAAGCGAAGAGCGAATTTTTATTGATTATCAGGAGCTTACATATAGCCTACTCGCCTTGCGTCCCCGACCGATCTGCAATGAACAGGAGAACATCGATAGCCTTTACCTCGCAGATTTGCCCACAACGCCCAATTCGGTTTTGCTGAAGGACCCGATATATCAGCGCGGTGTAGGGATCATTGGATACACCTGGGCTGAGTCGATATGCCTGGACTGCAGGTTGAGAGGCGGAACCTTGCAACGGCCGGATTTCTGGTGACAACGACTCATTTGCACGCACAGTGAGATGCCATGTTCAAATCAAATGTGCAGGTGAAGCCGGCACAAAGCGCGACGTGGTTATGAAATTAAAATGGAAACACGGATCGAAAATCATTGTAAAATGAAATTTAGAAGCAGAGCAGTAAATCTTTTGATATCCATACTGCTATTGATGTTTATGGCGCCGGGAGCTGCTGTTGCGCAACAGGCGGTGCTCGACACACTATTAAAAAAGTTTGACGCCTATCGAATATCTGAGCCCTCTGAAAAAGTTTATCTCCATTTGGATCGTAGTGTGTATCTGACAGGCGAAACGATGTGGTTTAAGTTTTATTTGGTAAATGGCGCAACACATACGCTTAACGATGTAAGCAAAGTGGCTTACCTCGAGGTGGTCGATACTGAAAACAGACCCGTCTTACAAACGAAAATTAATATGCAAGGCGGTTATGGACACGGATCCCTTTTTCTCCCCGCGTCCATCGTCACCGGATCTTATACGATTCGAGGTTACACAAGCTGGATGAAAAATTTTAGCCCGAATTTCTTTTTCCACCAGGGGGTATCCATCGTGAATACCTTCCGGAAACTTGAGATGGAAAAACCTAAACCTCCATTGAAAGGCGACTTGAAATTATTTCCAGAGGGTGGCAATCTGGTTGGCGGGCTGATGTCCAAAGTGGCTTTCACCTGGCGCAATTCATCAAAAGGTTCTACTTACCAGGGATCAATTATCAACCAGCGTAGGGACACCGTTGCCACCTTCCATCCCGATAGCACAGGAATGGGGAGCTTTCTTTTAAAACCGATATTCGATGAGGAGTACAGTGCAATTGTTGAAGATGAAAAAGGCAATAGAATTTCTTTTCCGATGCCAAAGATTGTAGAAAAGGGCTATGTGTTGAGCGCATATGACACAGTGGGGGGCAACATCGCCATCCGGATTCAAAGCAACTCATCTACCGTTACAACGCAACCAATTTTTCTGGTCATACATTCGCGGAACATGATCTCAAACGCGTCCATGCACTTTTTGCCAACTGGAAAGTTGACCGTGCTGATCAAAAAGGAAATAATGCGCAAAGGCATTTCTCAGATTACCCTTTTCAATTATAACATGGAACCGTTGTGTGAACGCCTCCTTTTCCAGGTTCCCGACAAGTTGATGTCCTTTGAAATTCAGACAGGTCAGCGTGAGTACGGTATCAGGAGAAAAGTCACGTTGGATATAACTTCTTCGAACGCAGGGAAAGCGCCAGTGTCGGGTAATCTCTCTGTCGCCGTATACCGTGTAGATTCTATTCAAGATCGAAGCAGCGGAAATATCTTTAACAATTTGTGGCTGACGTCCGACCTTCCCGAAATGCCTCCATTGCCCTCAGATTTTCTCCACAACATCACTGAGGATAAAAGGCAATTTCTCGACAATGTCATGCTTACAAATGGGTGGCGAAGATTTAAATGGGACACCATTGTCGCTGGAACTTCGCGCATCCTGGAATTTGTGCCGGAAGTAAGGGGTCACATTATTCGGGGAAAAATCGTGACCGCGGAAAATACGCCGGCCACTGGCGTGACAACCTATCTTTCGTCCCCGGGTTTGAATGTGCAGGTCTATGGTTCAATAAGTAATAACCTGGGAAATATAAAATTCGAAATGAAAGACTTCAGCGGCCCGAGAAGGATTGTTGTGCAGCCTAATATTACAATGGACAGCACCACCCGCATTAAAATCCTGAGCCCATTTTCAGACAAATTTATGGTGAGAAGAAGTCGGCCATTTGCCCTCGACTATACATTGAGAAACGATTTGCTCGAACGCAGCCTCGCGATGCAGGTGCAGGATATCTTTTATCAGGATAAAGGAGCGCAATCGCGGAGTTCTAATGTAGATACCACGGCATTTTACGGCAAGCCTGATGCCACATACTACCTTGAGGATTACACAAGATTTCCTGTTATGGAAGAAATTTTGCGTGAATATGTTCCGGGTGTCCTCGTTAGAAAACGAAGAGACGGTTTTCACTTCATCAATCTCGATGTAGTAAACAAAGGAGTTTTTGATACCGACCCGTTCATCATGTTGGATGGCATTCCAATATTCGACGCCGATAAAATTATGGCATTCGATCCGCTTAAGGTTAAAAAATTGGAAGTTGTTCTCCGGCGATACTACCACGGCGTATTGTCCCTTCCTGGAATAGTAAGCTTCACAACGTATAATGGTGACCTCAGCGGCTTTCAGTTGGATCCAAGGAGTTTGGTACTTGATTATGAAGGCCTGCAGTTCCAACGCGAGTTCTATACGCCAAAATATGAGAACAGTAGGCAACGTGAGTCAAGGATGCCAGACCAGCGCAACCTGTTGTTCTGGGCCCCGTTGGTCATTACCGACAAAATAGGTAAGCAGCATCTCGAATTCTATACTTCAGACCTGACAGGGGATTATCACGTCCTTGTAGAGGGTATGGCGGGAGATGGTTCAGCAGGTAGCGGGACCGTTGATTTTTCGGTACGTGCCTTTGAGAACTGATAAGTATCTCACGGAGTTGGGGTGGCCGTTCTCATTGGACTCCCTTTGCCCGATAAGGCACCCCAAGCAATAGGGCTGATGACGCTAATGTGCCAGTTTTACCGGCGAAGGCCCAGCCATTCGGAGAGGAAACCCGTTCCATAACCATACAACTGGATTAAGGCCGACGGTATGGCATAAATGGAAACCCTTAAATCCCCAGACTCTTGCCAGGCATGAACGAAGATGGCCAGGAGGTATAAAAAAAATAGAGAGGCACCAATGACTGCCAGCGGGACGTTTAACAATGGCAATACGAGAAGCGACATCGAGCCCAGAAAAAAGATAGTGGGGAACCAGTGCGTGAGTTTTAATTGTCCGGGATGGGCACGCCCAACCATTGCCCTGCCTCGTCCAAAGTTAAAGACCTGACGAAAGAACTGAGGAAAGGTTGTTCTCCTTTTATGATAAACGAATGCATCCGGAATTAATCCGACCCTAAACCCCGCCTTCTTGATGCGAATACTTAATTCAATGTCCTCTGCATAGTGTGTGAAGTTAAAGCCTTGCGTTGCAATGAACACTTCACGAGACATTCCCATATTAAAGCTTCTTGGCAGAAATGCTTCGGCGCTTTTCGTACCGCCGCGTATCCCACCCGTTGTAAGTATTGACGACATGGTATATCCCATTGCGCGCTGCAGCACAGTGAAATCTCCATGAGCTTTGTCCGGTCCACCCCATGCGTCCCATCGATTTACGAAAAGAGATTGGACGATTGCCGGAAAGTAAGTGTCAGGGATGATACAATCCGAATCAAAAACTATAAAATACTTACCGGAAGCTCTAGCGAAGCCAAAGTTCCTTGATGGACCGGGACCTTCATTCTGCTTGAAAAAATATTGGATGGCAATTTTATCTTGAAATTGCGCTGCAATGCGGTCGCAACGATCTAAAGATCCGTCTTCGACAATGATAACCTCAAAATCCCGAAACGGTTGCTTTGCCAGACTGGTAAGCAGTTCCAGGATTTCTACAGGCCTGTTATAGACGGGAATAATGACGGAAAATTGCGCGCTGGTCATACCTTTCGAGGACGCAATGTAGGAATTAGTCTCAACCAGTTGGGACTGTTATTATCCTTCCACTTTGATGCCTATTTGTTTTTCCTCTATCCCGATTTTATCAATGACGAGGTACTCCCTTTTTGAAAAGGACTGCATGGCAATCATTTCTGCGAGAAATCCCGTTACAAATAATTGAACGCCAATCACCACTGCGATCAGAGCCATGTAAAAGATCGGTTGGCTGGTGATATCCCTTTTAATTGGCACGAGTGTAAAGAATAGCGCGTCAATTTTATCCCAGAACAATTTTACAGTGAGTACAAAACCGACAAGAAATGAAAGCGTGCCCCACGTGCCAAAGAAGTGCATTGGCTTCTGCCGGAATTTGCTCACGAACGTTACGGAAATCAGATCCAGAAATCCATTGATAAATCTCTCAAGGCCGAATTTCGTATAGCCGTATTTGCGCTCCCGATGTTGTACTATCTTTTCCGTAATTCTGCCAAAGCCTGCCCATTTTGCAATGACCGGAATGTACCGGTGCATTTCACCATACACGGCAATGTTCTTCACGACGACCGACTGATATGCTTTAAGGCCGCAGTTGAAATCATGGAGCTTAATACCCGACAAGCGCCTGGTGATATAATTGAAAAATTTTGACGGGATTGTTTTTGACATCGGGTCGTGACGCTTTTGCTTCCAACCTGAGACAAGGTGATACTTGTCCTGATTGATCATGCGGTAAAGCTCCGGGATCTCATCCGGACTGTCTTGCAGGTCTGCATCCATCGTGATAACCACCTTGCCGGTGCACGCGCGAAAACCCGTCTGTAAGGCAGCCGACTTCCCAAAATTCCGATTAAAGCGTATACCCTTAACGTTATTGTTGGATTCATTGAGGGCTAGTATCTGGCCCCAGGTATCATCGATGCTGCCATCATCGACAAAGATCAGCTCATAGGAGAAATTGTGTGCTTCCATCACACGATTAATCCATTGGCTTAATTCAGGGATCGATTCCTCCTCATCCTTAGCCGGAACTATCACTGAAATATCTGGTCTCATTCTGCTGCTCAACCTATCTGCTCGGGACGTGGTTTTTGCGTGAAAATAGAGATAATCAGCGACACCACCACAAGTGTTATAATACCCATAACAATCCCCATCACCAGCATCGCCTCAGGATTAGTGAACATGGTCATAAATTTCATGGCCATTTCAATCTGTTCTTCCGATTGCCCCTTTGCCTGCATTTCCTCGACCGCCTTATCGCGAATCGTTGTGAGGAAGCTATCATCAATAAATTTCAGGTAAATGTAGGTGAAGATGCTGGAAACCACGGAGGCAACCATTCCAGTCCAAAAACCAATTCCAATCCCCTGGCCATAGCTCATAAAACCATCACCATTCTCCTTGTAATACTTGTGCGCCAGGAATACTATGACAAACGAAATTATTGTCGTGCCCCACCGGCCAAGGCCTTGAGACATATCAAGATCAGCGAGAACGAAGATGAGGAAGTAGACGATTGAGATAACGCCGAAAATCATTCCAAATCGGATTCCAACGGTCCTTGTTGTAAGTGCGGGGGTGCTACTGTCTTCCATATTTTTATGTTTTAGGTTGCCTTCTTAAAATTACAGAAAGAATGATGTTGACAAAAAAACCAATCACTAATCCATGAATAAAGTACGTAAACGCCAACGTAGAGATGTTCGTCGCAGGCAGGGCTGCTAAATTACGATCATAGATATCTTTTCCAATCCGCGCTTTATCTTCCTCCGAAAAAGATCTTATGTATTCTGTCACTTTAACCACGTAGTCCTTTACAAAATCGCCTTCGATATAGCCAAATATGAGCAGCAGGACAGAAGCCAATGCGGACAGGGTAAATATCACTGCGAGGCCTCCCAACATTGCCTGGGCGAAATATAGTACGCCGTCCTGGTCGTAATCTCTGAACTCTTTAAGGGCAAAGAAGATAAATATTCCAAATAACAGAATACGGAAATCTAGGAAAGGAGAGACAACAAGTGGATGCCTGCCCGAATAATACATGATCACCAGCAACACGAATGCAAGCACTCCCCCAGCCAGGCCGTAGCGCAAGGAAATACGGAACAGTTTATTAAGCATCATCCCAAATCGTCAATGCGTGCTCGTCCGTTGTTAAACACTGCAACGGCCTTTCCTTTAAGCTCGGAATTTAACCACGGTGAATTTCTCGCCTTGGAAAGGTTGGACTTCTCGTCAAATGTCCAGCTCCTTTGCGGATCGAAAAGTGTGAGATTGGCGCGCACATCTGGTTCAATGACCGGAATCTCCAGTCCAAGGAGACGCCTTGGATTCGATGTTACTTTTTCGAACAGAACCTCCCAGTCAATGTTATTGCTAAGCTTCACGAGATGTGCACCGAAGGTTTGCAAATTGATCATCCCAAACTCCGCCAGATCAAATTCAAGATTCTTGCTTTCATCCTCGTGGGGAGTATGCGCCGAGCACAATACATCTATCGTTCCGTCTTTGAGTGCCTTGATGAGCGCGTCGCTATCGACCTTTTCACGAAGTGGCGGGTTGACCTTATAATTAGTGTCGAAGTTTGAAAGTACGCTGTCGTCAAGCAGCGGCTGGTAAATCGCAATGTCGCAGCTTACATTCATTTTCTTTTTAGCGGAGCGAATTAAATCGATGGCTCTAGCTGAAGAGATCCGGGAGAAATGTAACCTCCCTCCTGCATAGCTCAAAAGTTCCAGATTTCTGCCCACTGCGATATCTTCGGCAATACGCGGCATGCCTTTTAAGCCTAGCATGGTGCTCTGCAGGCCTTCGTGCATTTGTCCAAAAAGATTTAACCAGACATCTTCTGGATGATCGATCAGCAGACCGTTAAACTTCTGCAAATACTGCAACGACTTCAGAAAAATATCGGTATGCCAGATGGGTTTAAGGCCGTCTGTAAAGCCGGCAGCGCCCGCCTCGTGCAGATCAATCATCTCTGTGAGTTCTTCGCCCTTATTATTTTGCGTTACCGCAGCAAGCGGATGTATTTGAACGAGTTGCGAGTCGTTTGACTTGATCAGGTAGGTAACCTCATTTTTTGTCTGGACACAGGGAGATGTATTGGGCAAGACGGCCAGTCCGGTGAATCCCCCTGCGGCCGCTGTCCTGGCCAACGAATCGAGATCTTCTTTGTGCTCCAGACCGGGATCGCCGACATAAGTGCAGAGATCGAACCACCCTGTAGTGAGCTTCATACCTTCCGCATTAATGACCTTGTCTGCGGTATATTGCTTGTCTCCGATATCAGAGATGCGACCATTGTTTACTAAAACATTCTTTACTTTTCTGTGGTGGGACGAAGCTGCATCAATAATTTCAGGACCTTGTATCAGTATTTTCATTTATCAATGTTTCATCACCTACTTCAGAAAACGGATTAACAATATTTCAGCTAAAACGAAAAGTATTGCGAGCGACAAGGCGTATTTCCATAGAGGTTTGCCCAAATATCGCTCCTTTATTTCGTTGCTGAAAGCATCCTGCTCACCGACATCAAAAATTGTGATATTGTCTCCATCGCCTAACATTTTCTTTACTTCAGCTCCGGTATACTGATCCATCAGCGACTCGGCCTTATCCAGGTTAAATGCAATAAGGCTGATTGTATCACCGCGGAAGGTTACTTTATAAAACCCCCGGCTAATGGAAAACTTAGGAATGTCAAATATAACATCGTCATCTACCCTGCGCTGTGCAGGAACAATTTCTTCGTTGCCTATCCAGCGCAATGGTTCTTCACCGTTAAGGCTGTCCACGTGCAGGCTGATGAAACTTTCGCGCATTGTGTAGTATGTCTTAAAATCATCCCGCTTGCCACTCGCCGCGATGCGGTACATGACGGGAACAAAGAGCGCGTGATTGTAGAAATCTGTTTGCGTTGCATCCAGGGCACAGCTAAGCAAATACAATTGTCCGATTTGATTGAATTTCGACAGGAAAGGCTGTTCATTTTTAAACTGTAGGATGGCAGCGCGATCGCTGCCCCAGTCAAGCAATTTACTCGCATGTGGCATCGCGAGCGAGACTGATCTTTCCTCGAAAACATTCTGAAAAAATGGATTTGAAAAATCCGGACGGCCTAATTCCACCGGGGCGGTTGGCGGTAGCATCCTCAATGAGGCTAACTGAAGGGCAGTACGAAAGTTCTCCGCATTGGGCGAAACACCAGGAATTATCAGGGCTGTGCCATGGTCTGCAATAAAACTTCGCAATGCGCCAGCAAGAGACGGTTCAATATCGTTCAAACCATTCACAACAACCAGATCTGCCTGTTGCATTAGGCTGTAATTAAAATTGTTTACCGGAAAAGATTGAAAGCTGAAGATGGCAGGATTTCCAAATACTTTTTGAACCGGTGTAGTTTTAGAATCTGCTTTTACTTCAAGCACGCGGATCTTGGTGGTAAAGTTCAATGCAAGAAAAAATTCATTGTCGAAACTGATAGGGTAATCGTTGAATGTGATCTTTCCTTTATTCAAACCTGAAAGCGTCGTTGCCAGGTCAAAAGTTGCCTCCGTTTTTCCGCCCTGGGGTATATCGACGGTCGTTGTTCCCTCTTGAATATCGTTAAGTGTGAGTTTTAGATTTAGTTGATCAACGTCTTTTTTTCCATCGTTGCGGATGGAAACATGGAGGACGTTTTTCTCCCCGCCCGCCGAGAATGGATTTTCCAAAAAGGCAGAGTCGACAAAGACATTTGACTGTTCACTATATCCGATAGGGACAAGATGGAACCTTGTATTGCTGTCAGGCGCCTGCGTCTGTCCCATAGTAGACTTTTGGAAGTCAGCGATCCAGAATATCTCCTTCGCTCGGCGAGATCCGTCCCGTTGAATTCTTTCCTGGACTTCCTGCAACGTGCGGCTTACCGGTGAAAGCCTTACTTGTGTCAGCAGGTCCAGCACCTCCGGCTTTGTCTTGTATGTATTCGAGTATGGCGAAAAGTCGTTCGTTATCAATCTATATCTAGCGTCCGGGGGAAATACCTGAACGATACTTGTGGCAAAGCTGATGGCCGCATCTAAGCCACGGGTTTTTTCATCGACCTGGGCCGACATACTTTGCGAGTTGTCGAGATAAAGAATGATATTTCTGTTGTTTCCAAGCTGTTCGCTTGCCGGAATTATTGGTTGGCTGAACGCGATCACAAGGAAGAACAGGAACAAGAGCCGGGAAGCGAGAATCAAATAATGTTTTAATTTTCTCTTCGCAGTGGTTGCCTCTTTGATATCCTTTAGAAACCTTGTATTTGAGAAATAAACGCGCTTTGTCTTCCTAAAGTTAAACAAGTGTATAACGATAGGAATGGAGAGTGCGGCCAGTGCCCATAAAAAGGATGGATACAGAAAGGTCATGCGCGCAAAATTAGTTAAAAAACCCCTACCCACGCATCTTCGGTGGCTCAATGAACAAGCGCAGTTTTATTACCAGGCGCTTGCACCATTTTCCCTGCAGCCTTGACCAATAACTGAAATAATATATATATTTATAGCAACCCTAAAGGCCATTTTTTGCCTCGTTGAAACCCAAATCAACAGGCAATCATTCCGGTCTTAATTAACTTATGAGTTGCCGTTATGGATAGTTCCCACCTGTACTTTCAAGCGCCCGTATACAACGCGAGTTTTGATAGCGCCGTCCAAGGTGGCGACGCAGTGTGGGAAGGGTTGCGAGGCAGAAACAGTCCTCAATTCTTGGATTATAAGATCCATCATAATAACTTGTTAAATAATATACTCGCAAAAATTCAAGCCACCGTTGCTGGAGTAGATGCTGCCGTTATGCTCGATTTGATGGGCTTTGTTGCTGAACTTCATGATACCAATCTTATCATGATAAAGGATGGAGTAGTAATGACACCTCAACCCGACGGCTGCCTGCGCGGTATAACCAGAGGGCTTGTTATTGATATTTGTGGACGCCTTAGGCTACCGTTGCAAGAACGCAACCTATCGTTGAGTGAATTTTATACAGCAGATGAAGTGTTCGCAAGCGGCACTATGGGAGAACTAACGCCAGTGATTGAAATAGACGGTCGCCAGATTATTGACCGTACTGGCAAAAAGATAACAAAGCAGATTCAAGACCATTTCAAAACCCTCATACCCCAACTATCCGAACCCTTATCATTTTAACCTATGGCTAAAGCAACTAAAGAACCGAAGCTCAAATTACTTTCTGGTGAGACCTGGAAGGAACTGAAACTGAAAAAAGGCACGACCACCAAAAGGTATGCCGTCTCTGATAAGGGTCGAATTGTGAGCTTCAAGACAAAACTTGAAGAAGGTTACATTTTAAAACCCAGACTTACGCAGGGGTATCCGAGCATAACCATCGGCAGGGAAGAGACCAGACAGAATTATTATATTCATCGTCTTGTGGCAGAGTATTTTTGCAAACAGGCTGGCGGAACCTCCACGTTCGTCATTCATGTCGACCACAAGAAAGAAAATAACAAGGCTGCGAATCTTAAGTGGGTTAAACACGAAGATCAAATCAAGCACGCCTTAAAAGATCCGAATGTATTGGTAAGAATGAATCCTGAGGAAGGTCCAAAACTTACAGCCGATAAAGTTAAGTCTATCAAGACGGCGCTATTCAGATCGAAAAAGCAACCGACGTTAAAGGCGCTTGCAAAAAAATACCGCGTGTCCGACATGCAGATCCACCGCATTAAAACGGGCGAGAACTGGGGACACGTTAAGGTATAACTTCTAACGTTGAATGTCCATTGCGGTGTCTCAAAAGTCAATACCGGATTGACCTTTGAGACATTTTTATTTTCTTTGATTTATTAGTCTCCTGGTGAATGAAAAAAACTACTATCCTGATCACCACCTTGCTGTTCACAACGCTTGGGTTATTTGCACAATCAACAAAATCGCCGAGCTCAAAAGGGGAAGGAAGCGGGATGTCTCTGGAAAGATTGAAGAGAGTGGATAAGCTCGTGGAAGCGACAATGGCAGCGGGATCAATACCTGGTGCGGTCGCCCTCATCATGCGTGACGGAAAGGTGATTTATCACAAGGCCTTTGGTTTCTCGGACCTGGAAAAGAAAACACCGTTAAAGAAGGACGATATTTTTCGCATTGCGTCACAGACTAAGGCGATTACGAGCCTGGCAGTAATGATGCTCTGGGAAGAGGGAAAATTTCTTCTGGACGATCCAGCATCCAGTTATATCCCGGAATTTAAAAATCTTGTGGTGTTGAAATCATATAATATGCAGGACAGCAGTTTTACTACGGAACCCGGAAAAAGTGAAGTCACTATCCGGCAACTGCTCACCCATACGTCAGGAGTTGATTATGCTGGCATCGGAAGCCAGGAGTTCAAGGCAATCTATTCTAAGGCTGGCGTGCCGAGCGGTATAGGAAACACTAATGGAACACTCGCGGATAAGATGAAAACGCTCGCCCGCCTGCCGTTGAAACACCAACCTGGAGAACGCTATACTTATGGGCTCAATTCCGATCTTCTTGGATATCTAGTAGAAATTTGGTCGGGTATGCCATTTGATCAGTTTCTGAAGCAAAGGATCTTCGAACCATTAGGCATGAAAGACACTTACTTTTATCTTCCTGCAGAAAAACAAGACCGTTTGGTGACACTATATAGCGGAGCCAACGGCGCGTTGAAGAAAATTAACGGAACAATCTACGACAACGTCGTCCAAAACTATCCAAATACCGCTGGCACCTACTTTTCCGGTGGTGCAGGATTGTCAAGCACTGTCGAAGACTACGCACATTTCCTGCAGCTGTTCATCAATGGCGGCCAGTATGGAGGCAAACGGTTGCTTAGCCGTAAAACTGTTGAACTCATGTTAACCAACCAGGTTGAAAAGATTGATCAGAATTTCGGGCTTGGCTTCGGTCTTGAAACTGCACGAAATGATTATGCATCCCCCGTCTCACTTGGATCGTTTTCCTGGGGAGGTGCTTTTAATACCCAGTACTGGGGCGATCCAAAAGAAAAACTGGTAGGCGTTATTTACACTAACGTCTACCAGTACTCAGGGTGGAGCCTGGGTGAAAGATTTAAAGTGGCTACCTACCAGGCCATCACAGACTAAATCTTTACTTAGTCACTTTTTATTTTTTTGTAATAGCCATCAGACAATTCATTGAATGGCAACCTGACAATCAATTCGTCGCCTTCAACCTTTGCATTTATCCGGCTGACGTCAACAAAGAATGGCTGCTGTTTTTCATATATGGAATATGGCAAATGCATCACTTTCCCGGAAGATCTAACGTCCATAATGTAAAAGATCGAAACCCGATCATTATTTACCTCAACTTCGATGCCCGCTGAGTCAACTCCCGGAACCCGCACACGGATCTCCCGGTGGTCCTCACGTTGTGATAATTTCACCCTCGGCTGTACTCTTCCTCCATTTAGTGCGTTCATTACATCAACGGAGGTCAAAAGCTCTAAATACTTGCTCTTTTTCATAAATATGTTCTCCTTCGGCGATACTATGATCAACCCTTATACCACAGATTTTACCAGGACAAAACGGCACCTAAAAGGCCATTTTGGCCATATATTTTTTTTCGCACTGTCAATTTGATAACACGGGCCCGTTTCCTTTTTGACTCAGCGGAGATCGGCAAGGCATTTGCATTTAGTCACCCCACCACTGGTATAAATGACGCCGTGAATTGGGCCAACCTGCCTATATTGTGCACTTGTATTTCGAAACCCTATCTATGATGAACCCCCAGGTTAGATTTCTTTTTTTAGCCATTTTTAGTGTTTTCTCATTCACTGTCCAGGGTATTAACCCTTACCATGTATTATTACATCAGGACACCCTGCTGGAAGACACAGTTAGCATTCCCAAAGATTGGTTCCTCCGCGATCCTGAAGTGGATCATATGCAAGGCGTCAGCGCGGAAAAAACTTACAGCACCCTCCTGAAAGGAAAACCTTCTAATACTGTTCTTGTGGCTGTCATTGACTCCGGTATCGATGTCGAACACGAAGATTTAAAAGATGTAATATGGATTAACGAAGATGAAATTCCAGGTAATGCGATCGACGATGATAAGAACGGTTATATCGATGACATTCATGGATGGAATTTCATCGGCGGAAAAACCGGTAATGTGGATGAGGATACCTATGAGGTCACTCGGGAATACATCCGTCTGAAAAAGACCTTTGAGAACATGGATGAGAAAAAGGTTACGAAGAAAAACAAGAATGATTATGCAAAATGGTTAGTCGTTAAAAAGAAATACGACAACGATTTTAAGGCTAATAAGGACCAGTACGACCAGTATAAGCAACAACTTGACCTGTATGAGAATGCTTTTACAACGCTGCGTTTTTGCGATAGCGTTCTTACTAAAAGCCTTGGCAAGCCGGTAAACAAGTCGTCACTTTCAGAAATTGAAGTAACAAATGACACAATCAAGTTTGCAAGGGAAACGCTGGCCAAGGTTATGGAGAATGTTGCAGGAGACATTGCCGTTTCAGAATTTTTAAATGAGCTTGAAAATTATCTGCATCAACTCAGGAATGGGGTAAACCATTATGGAACTGCCGTAGATTATGGATATAACCTTGACTTCAACTCACGCACGGTAGTAGGTGATGACCCAAACAACCTTTATGAAAAGGGATATGGTAATAACGACGTGGAGGGTCCCGACGCACGACACGGCACACACGTTGCTGGCATCATTGGGGCAAATCGAAAAAACGATGTCGGTGTTAAAGGCATCGCTGACAATGTGAGAATAATGTCTGTTCGCGCCGTTCCAAATGGTGACGAACGTGACAAAGACGTGGCAAATGCTATCTTATACGCAGTTGACAATGGCGCTAAAGTAATTAACATGAGTTTCGGCAAGTCATTTTCTCCTCAAAAAGAAGCCGTTGATAAAGCCGTGAAATATGCCGAATCTAAAGGCGTCCTTCTTATTCATGCGGCCGGGAATGACGGCGACGATCTGGACAAGAAATCAAACTTTCCAAGCAAGGTTCTTGGAAGTGGAAGTGAGGCGAGCAATTGGCTTGAAATCGGAGCATCGTCTTTTGGCGCCGACGAGAATTTTGTTGGATCCTTTAGCAACTATGGAAAAAATTCGGTGGATCTTTTCGCTCCAGGAGTACAGATATATTCTACCATCCCCAACAATCATTACGAAAACCTGGAGGGCACCAGCATGGCAAGTCCAGTTGCTGCGGGTGTAGCGGCATTGTTGTGGTCTTATTTTCCAGAGCTAACTGCAAAGCAGGTAAAGCAAATTTTGAAGGAGTCGACGAGGAAATTCGATGGCCTGAAGGTTACACGGCCCGGATCGACGGACGATGTTCCCTTTACATCGCTGAGCGCAACGGGAGGGCTGGTGAACGCCTATGAAGCGGTCAAGCTCGCGGCTTCTTTTAATACCCAGCCAACAAAAAAATAACAGGCCGTTACCGCATCGATAGCGAGCGAGGTGCACTTGGCCGTGGCCTCAACTGCCGCTTCGAGGGTGACTTTGTTGCGGTAGACAGGCTTCTCATTGAAAGCTGGA
The DNA here is from genome assembly GCA_037720155.1 of Chryseolinea sp. Taxonomy (GTDB): domain Bacteria; phylum Bacteroidota; class Bacteroidia; order Cytophagales; family Cyclobacteriaceae; genus Chryseolinea. The sequence continues at coordinate 63,638 of JBBJMI010000008.1, forward strand.
GATGATAGATCTGGATGTGAGTGTTATTGAATCGCCATGGCCGGTAAGGGCCTCCATGGGTATAGAATCATGAAAGGCTACTGCATGGTGCCTAATTATTGCAAGGGCTACGCTTGTCTTAACCGGACCTGCCAACCGCGCGCCGGCTCGCCAAAAGATCGCAGAAAGCCCACGGAAATAGCGATTTATAGAATAAAACGCGCTACTTTTGTGGCAATATCAAGTTACAAAAATGGCGCTCAACATAGACACCCCCATCCCTATTGTTGATGGCACTACCATCACAAGGGAAGAATTTCAGAACACGTATTACAGGAGACAAAAACCAGTCGTTCTAAGAGGATTGTGGAAGCAGTACCCAGCCTACAGGAAATGGACCATGGAATTTTTTCAAGAGACCATGGGCAGCATTGAGGTAGGATTGTTTGGCAACCGCAAGGAAGATATCTCTAAGACATTGCAGGTCCCAAATGCGACCATGCGTTTTGACGAATATTTGAACCTTATTCAACGGGAGCCCACCGACCTTCGTCTCTTTTTGTTCCCGGTTTTCAAACACAAGCCGGAACTTTTAAAGGACTTTGGGTATCCGGCGATTGCCAGCGGTTACATAAAGGTCCCGTTCATGTTTTTTGGACCTCCGAAATCGATCGTACGGATGCATCAGGATATTGATATGAGCAATGTCTTCCTGACGCAATTCCATGGCAGGAAGCGCGTGGTTTTATTCGCCCCTGACCAGTCCGACCTCTTATACAGACTTCCATTCAATGTGCATTCGACAGTGGATGTTGACAACCCTGATTACGATCAATATCCGGGATTGCAGTACGCCCGGGGCTACAGCACTGTTATGGAACACGGCGACACGCTCTTCATGCCCAGCGGCTACTGGCACCACATGGAATATCTCGACGGAGGCTTTGCCTTGTCAGTTCGCACGATCGCACACAGCATCCCAATGAAATTGGGAGGAATATGGAACATCACCGTTCAGCGAACAACTGATAACGTTATGCGTAAATTGATAGACGGAAAGTGGTTTGAGTTCAAGAAGAAACTTGCACGGACACGTGCAGAGAAAGCAATCAGCAAATTTGAAGTTGAAACAAAATAGCAGCGCCTCGGCGGCCCAAACCCACGCTGAATCTTGTTATTCTGGCTTAAGCTCCGCCAACCTTTTCACGCTGCGGTGAAATTCAGAAATGGCTTTTGTATGCAACCCTGGGTATAGCGTCTTGTCCCTGAAGTTGGACCCGCTCTTATAAAGCGTATGATGCAGCACCTCAGTAAAGCCGTCCTTGGTGGGATGCATGGTAATCCATTGCGAACCCTCAGACGCTCCTCCAGCCATATAGGAAAGTTTAATCAACCGCTTCTCCTCGTCCAATTCCACGACCTGATGCGCTACGGCAATATTCATTACACCCCAGAATAACTCCAGATTCAGAATGATGATCTGGCCCACTTCCATCCCTGCATACTCATCGTGAAGGTATATGATCTTGTCTTTTTGTGTGGAATACTGTACGCCGAAGCTAACCATGTTTCCCTTCCATGCGTCCCGGGGATGGATGGTTTTGTAAGCCTCCCACACCTGATCGACACATCGTCTGACCAAAAACGTTTTACGGTGTGTGTGATACGTCGACTCGTGCGAGGCATTATACCCTGCCGACTGTAACTTTACAAAGTCTGATGATGTGTGCAACCCGAGCGCATTGATGAATTTCTTAACCTTTTTTTGTTTGATTCGGTCAAGGTCGACGGCTGCAGATGTATGCTTGTGTAGCTGCATCAAATTTTTAATAGGTTTCCACTAGGTCAGTCTCAACAAATTTAAAGTTTTTAATATTTCCGGACTAATGTTAAGCCTGTTATTGGCGTCAGAAAGCCAATGCAAACGGCCTGCTGCCCACGATTGCGATATTTAATTGTTTGCGACCAAGGCCTGCCCTTGCTATCTTCCGCCGCGATTGAAGGAGTTCTGATGTTATGAAAGCATTGTTTGTACGTATTGGGCGATCTGGCTACTATTATTTGATTCTGGCATACCGGAAATCGCGCCCGGTAATTAATGCCCTTAAAGTAAGATATCAGACCATCTTACTTTACTACAAAACGCATCCAAAGGCGCGCAGATTGACCTTTCTGTTGGGTCCACCCATAATTTTCCTAATCGTACTATTCATCATCGTTCTGGTCGAAACTCCGGGAAAACGTGAATTGCAAAACATCCAGAATCAGGTAGCCTCCGAGGTCTACAGTGCCGATAGTGTACTGTTGGGCCGATACTATACGCAGGACCGCACCGAAATAAAATACGAAGACATTTCCCCGGCGGTTGTGGAGGCGTTAATTGCCACTGAGGATATTCGTTTTTACAAACACCAGGGCGTCGACTACATAAGCCTCGGTCGCGTGCTTGTAAAGTCAATCTTACAACAGGATGAATCATCTGGAGGCGGTAGCACGTTAACGCAGCAGCTGTCAAAGAATCTTTATCCTCGTAAGCGATACTGGATCTTGTCGATGCTGGTTAACAAGGTTCGTGAAGTCGTGACGGCGAGCCGGCTGGAAGCACTTTACACAAAGCAAGAGCTGATCACGCTCTACCTCAATACAATCCCGTTTGCAGACAACACATTTGGTATCCAGGCTGCCGCGCAGAGATTCTTTTCAAAAACAGCAAGCACACTGACCGTTGACGAAGGTGCTATACTGATTGGCATGTTAAAGGCCACGACGTCTTACAATCCAAGGGTTTATCCCGAGCGTGCTTTCCATCGGCGGAACGTCGTACTGAGTCAAATGATGAAGTATAAATTTCTTGGTAAGAAAGCCGCAGACTCATTGATGGTGAAGCCAATCGAATTGAAGATCAACAAGATTTCTCATCATCAGGGGCTGGCACCTTATTTTCGGGAATATCTAAAGGCCGAACTGCTTACCTGGTGCCGAAATAACAAGAAGGCCGACGGATCTGCTTATAATCTGTATACCGATGGCCTGAAAATCTATACCACCGTCGACTCCAAATTGCAACGGTATGCAGAAAATGCCATGACACAACAAATGACAATTGTGCAAAAGCAATTCTTCGACCACTGGGGTAAGGAAAAACCTTGGAAGGGAAAAGAGATTGTCGTACAGGAAGCTATCCGACGCTCGTCGCGATACAAAAACCTGAAACAGCAGGGCATGTCTGAAGAAGAGATTATGAAAGTGCTTAAAAAGCCAGTAGCCATGAGGTTATTTACCTGGCAAGGCGAAGAGGATGCGACTGTGAGCCCTCTTGATTCAATTGAACATCATTTGAAATATCTAAATGCAGGGTTTCTTGCCGTGGAGCCTGCGACTGGCAGCGTTAAGGCCTGGGTTGGAGGAATAGAACACGACGTTTTCCAATACGATCACGTTAAGACCACTACTAAACGACAGGTGGGCTCTACTTTCAAGCCTATCGTTTATGCCATGGCGCTTGAAAAAGGTATTCAACCCTGTGAACTTATTTCGGCCGGGCAAGAGACTTACATTGACAAAGAAGGGGTCAAGTGGACACCACGAAACTCTCAGAACGACTATCAGGTAGAATATACCATGCGAGGTGCATTGGCATATTCAGTAAATACAGTGGCCGTTAAATTAATTGTAGACGCGGGTGTCGAGAATACAATCAGCCTTGCCAGGAAAATGGGGATTACCAGCGAGCTGCCAGATGTTCCTTCAATTGCACTCGGATCGTCGTCGATTTCACTAATGGAAATGACGGGAGCTTACGCCTGTATCGCCAACCAGGGCGTTGCTGTCTTTCCCTATTACATCGAGAGCATTCATGACCTGGACGGAAAGATCTATAATGATTTTAAGAAACCGAATACCGGTAAACGGGCACTGTCATTGGAAACGGCGCAACTCGTAACCCGAATGATGCAAAGTGTTGTACATGAAGGCACTGCCTCAAGGCTCAGGTGGAGGTACGGAATTTATAATGATGTGGCCGGCAAAACTGGTACAACTCAGGCAAATGCTGACGGTTGGTTTATGGCGATGACACCAAAGCTGGTAATTGGTACGTGGGTAGGCGCCGATGATCCGCGAATCCGTTTTAGACTAACGGAACTTGGACAAGGTTCCAGCACTGCGTTGCCAATGGTTGCATATTTCATGAAACAGGTAAATCAGGATCCAACTTTTAAAGAAGTGTCCAGCGCCAAATTTAAATCCCTTCCCTCCGAGCTACAGGCGCAGCTGGATTGTGATCTATATGAGCTTAACCCTGATCTGATAGACAAAATTAGGGTCAGCGTCCTGAAACGTGATTCCATTATGCTGGCCGACACAATATCAAAGCCGCCGAATGAAACTTTTCTCGAGATTCTCTATAAACGGAAACTAAAAATTATGCGCGCCAATGCGCCCGACACTTCCAAGGTAAATCAAGTTCGCGTGTTGGGTGGATAATGCCTAATTACTTTTTTGCTGTGCTTTCTTCTGCTTCTTGAAATAGCCTCTCAAAAGAAAGTTATGTCGTAAGGCTTCCATATTCTGATCAAGCTTTGCAGACGCCGACTCGGCATTGTCCAGTGTTACCTTCATCTTGTTGGCAAAAGTCGTATCGGCAAGGAGTACGCCAATAGCATTATCTCCATTGTTAAGTTTACCTATGACGGTGCGCAGCTCTTCGGACATCACCTTTGTGTTGCGGCCAACTTCAGCAACGTTATTTAGTGCTGCTTCGAAGGTCGTTGCATAGGAGGAGTCGTTTATAAGCTTGGTAACCAAACCGTCGCCCTGGTTGATCTCCCGCAGCATTGTATTCAGATCGGCTGTTGCACGGTTTGTATTTTCTCCCGCGGAACGCAGCGAGGTAACTGCCTGCCTCAACTCTTTTGCCATAGGGCCTTCGTGAAGCAATTCTCCAACGAGTCCTTCGCCCTTATTAATCCTTGCAGTGATCAGTTTAATGTCATCGGTAAGGCTTCGCGTGTTTGCACCAACATCTTTGGCAATGTTAATCAGCTCCTGCGTATCTGTTGGAGAAAACGTATTGATAGTATCCATATCTTGTACAATGGCTACGGAATTTCCTGGCCGGATAACAACAATCTTATTGCCGACTAATCCGTCGGAACCAATAAATGCAGTTGCATTTTCCTTGATGAATTCATTTTGCTTGTCGCGAAGCGACATGGCTACGACCACCTGCCCCTCAGAAACGATCTGAACATGCTTTACCGTCCCGATCTTTACACCAGAGAGCCATACCTTATCGCCCTCCTTCAAGCCTTCGATATTTTTAAAGACTGCGGATATTGTAAAGGTGCGGTTGAAAACAGTGTTTTCTTTTCCTATGTAGAAAAGTGCAACGCAGAACAACAGTAACCCCGCAAACACGAAGACTCCCAATTTCAAATTCTGCTTAAATTCCTGGGTTTCCATAAAATTTTTTTATTTAATAATTGAAGAACGATTCAAGTTCTTCGGGATTTTGTTTTTTCAATTCCTCAAAGGTTCCTTCGACTTTATTCCGACCATCGAAAAGGCCGACCACGCGATCCGACACCTGCCGTGCACAGCTGATATCATGAGTAATTATGATCGAAGCAGTATGGTACTTATCTCTTACGGACAGTATCAAATCATTGATTTCGCGTGACGTTTCCGGATCCAGCCCGGCCGTTGGCTCATCGTAAAGCATGATCTTCGGATTTAGGATCAAGGTGCGTGCGATGCCTATACGTTTTTTCATACCGCCGGATAATTCGGCGGGGTGCAGGTTTAAAGCCGATTCCAGCCCGACGTCCCGTAGGCTTGTCGTTACCATGTCTTTTAACGTTGCCCCGTCATAAATTCCCAAATTGCGCTTAAGCGGAAATTCCAGATTTTCACGGACCGACATTGAATCGTACAATGCGCTGCCCTGAAAAGAGAATCCCACCTGAAGGCGGAGTTTGTTTAATTCTACTCTTGACAATGAGGGGACATCATAACCAAGTACATTTATTTCGCCTGAATCAGGCTGCAGCAGCCCTACCATGCACTTGATGAGCACAGATTTTCCAGTCCCAGACTTACCCAGAATGACAAGGTTTTCTCGCTCAACGAGGTCCATGCTGAGATCCACCAATACATTCCTGTCGCCAAAGCTTTTGTACAGGTTGCGGATCTTAACCACCGGTTCCGCAGCTGTTGTAATATCCTTTGCCATCGTTAAAGGTTGCGTGTTCATTTTCTGAATAAGTTAAGGATCTGAAGACCCATAAGATCCACTACGAAAATGAAGATCATGGAAACAACTACCGCAGTATTTGCGGATCGGCCTACTCCAGTCGTTCCCTTTTCTGAATGGTAACCGGCATAACAACTTACCATCCCGATAGAAAATCCGAAAAAAGCGGACTTGATCATCGATGAACTGATATCCAGGAGTGTAATAACGTCCGTTATCTCGCTATAGAATAAGGTGAAGCTTGTATTATTTATACTATTTACCATTAAGAAGGAACCGATAAGCGCCATGACATCCGAAAAGACTACAAGTATGGGTAGCATCATCGTTGTAGCCATCACCCGTGACACCACCAAATAGGCAAAGGGCCTGGTTCCGGAAACTTCCATGGCATCGATTTGCTCGGAGACCTGCATACTGGCCAATTCCGCTCCTATGTTTGAACCAAGCTTCCCTGCGCATATCAATCCCGTTATAAGTGGCCCCAGTGATCTTACTACCGCCTGTGAAACAAGTGAAGGCAGCCATGACTCCGCTCCAAAAGAAGCAAGCGACGGCCGTGATTGTTTTGTAAATACTATTCCAGCGAGGAAGGATGTAAAGCAAATAAGGAACAGTGATTTGTTACCCACAAAAAAACACTGCCTTAGAATTTCTTTAACTTCGTACGGAGGGGAAAAAGCGTTCTTAAAAAAACGTAACACGAACCTATATATATCAGCGAGGTTAGCGAGGAACTCTTTAAATTTCATTCAAATCACTTTAGCACAATGAATGCCTTAAAAATGTGCCAGAGATAATGTCGATTTGGACGCGTTTGGAAGCGGGCAATGGCTGATAGGCAGTGATGCGATCACCAGAGTATGGGGAAAAAATTCCCCTGCCGGCCGGGCGACTTTGGTGCAAGCGTGCGGTGTGTTAAACTCATGCAGAATCGGAAACCGGAGCGCGGGCCTTGATATCAATTTTCTTAAGGATTTTCATCAAAACCTTTTCCTCTTGAGTCAGACCGCTTACGTCATCACTGTTTTCTACAGCGTCTAACTGAGCGAGATATTTCTGCAGATTGTTCTCCTCATAAAGTTTGATAATCTCCGGATGGACGTAATACTTTTTACAGATCGTACGCGTGTTCCCAAGTTTTGCACTCACTTCGTCAAGCGCTTGTATCACGTTTTTCTTTGTGTCGCTTTGAGTCGCTGCTTCACCCAGAGATTTAAATGAGCTCAACATCGAAAGTGTTCCCGCCCAGGTTCTGATATCCTTTGCCGAATAGTCTTTACCTGTAGTTTCCTGGATATAACCATTCACCATTCCTGAATCGATAGTGCAGCGAACGCCATCCTCATTAAGATATTGGAACAACTCTTTACCAGGAATATCCCGGCACGCCTTAACGATCTTGGCCAGTTTTTTATTCTTTAATGTAATTGTATGGAAGATACCCTTCTTGCCCTTAAACGAAAACTTGATAGTCGCACCCTGAATGTTAACATGGCCGTCCTTCATTGTGGTGAGGCCATACGATCCATATAATTTTTCGTACTCGCTGTTGCCTACACGGATGAAAGTTCTTTCCATAAGACTGACAACGGTAGCGAGCACTTTATCTTTCGAAAGCCGAGGGTTTTTGATATCGCGCTCCATCCTTTCTCTCAACTTCGGAAGTTCCTTACCAAATTCAAACAGCCGATGAAATTTTGTCTGATTGCGTACGGTATTCCACTGCTCGTGATATTTATATTGCTTGCGCCCGCGAACGTCGTAGCCTGTTGCCTGAATGTGACCGTTCGGCTGACTGCATATCCAAACGCGCGTCCATGCTGGCGGGATGGCAAGCTTTCTAATTCTCGCTAGTGTCTCAGTGTCCCTCACACCAATACTTTCTAGCGTAAAGCTGAAACCTGTTCCCTTCCGCTTACGGATGATACCACACATACCATCATTAACGTATTGAAGACTTGCTACTTCAGCGGTCCGTTGATAGTTATGACGTAGTTTAATAGTTTCTACCCGTGTCATCGGCATGCAAGCATATCCTTTTAGGATTATTCCAATTCTTGTTTAGATAGCCATAAAAAGTCCTGTTATCTACGAAAACAGGTGGATCCTTCTAGCGTCGCTTTTTTATAAGCGCGGTATGCGGAGCGATACGGATATGTAACAGTGGCGCGAAAGGTACAACAAAAGGCTATTTCTTATGAATATCCTCAACCGTCTTAATGAAGGCAGAGAGCTTTGCATCCGAGTAGGCGCCGTAAGCGTCTACAAGTGTGCCTTTTTTTCCGTCAGAAGTTTCAATTAAATACAAGATGGAGTTGTCCTGAGGATCAGAATACCCCTCAAACCGATAAAAGTTGGGTATCGTTATATCATTTGGAGTGTAGCGTCCTTTGTGATCTGTCGTGGTGAGCACACCGGAGGAGAATTGAAAATCTTCCGTAAAACCTTCACTCACCGCGTGGTTAATGGCCTCCGAAAGGGTGACCATTTTTTGTGTTGAGTCTTTTCTTTGGGGTGAATCTTTGGGTGTCATAGCTGTGTGTATTGAAATATTTTAAGGTAGTGTGAAAAGCTTGCCATTTGTAAATCCGCGTTGCAGAGCCGGAAAAGAATATCGTGTGTGGAATTTTCACTACAAATGGCTGCAATAGCCTCGCCCGCCACAGGCAAAGCGTTAATTCCTGCAGAAAATTCTCTCAAAAAAAAAGGATATCCGAATGGATATCCTTTTAATGAATTAGTAAACAAGGTTACTCAACTTCCTCTTCCTGAAGTTCCGAAGCCAGTTGATTTATCTTTACTGCAAGCTCAGTCAGTTTTACGTCCGTTTCAGCCTCTTCATCTTTTGTTTCTTCCAGAAGCTGTGCACATTGTGCCTTTCCAAGTACAGTTGCCATCGTGCGAAGCGTACCGTAAGCAGAGATTTCATAGTGCTCAACTTTCTGGGCTGCTGCAATCAATGCTGCATCCCGGGCATGGCCCTCGTCATGATCTTCGATAACTTCTTCCCCTTCTTTAACAAGGCCTTCCATTGCGTCACATTTTTTCGCTACAGCCTTTTTCTCAAGCAGCTTAAAACACTCTTCGAGCCTTCCAATCTGTTGTTCAGTTTGAACAAGATGAGATTCAAAGGCAGTTTTTAAGTCTTCGTTAAAGGCAGCCTTAGCCAGTTTTGGCAGTGCTTTCGTAAGGTGTTTTTCAGCCCAATAGATATCTTTTAACAGATCCTCAAAAATGTCTTCCAGGTTCTCCTTAGATGACTTTATGCTTTTCTTCCCTTGGGAAGTCGCATTGTTGGATTTTGGTGTCTTCGTTTTCATTGCCATTTGTTATTTGATTATCCACGGTCAAATTTGATACCATGGGCCCGAACATCGAAATTAACCCCGACGGCATGATATGCGTCCCGGTTAGTCTACAGGGGCCCGCAGAATTTTCCCCAGAAAAAAAGCCACCCTTTAGATAGCTTCTTTATGATGTAGTTCGATGATTAAATTATCCTCCCAGCTCACCCTTCTTAGCAAGCTTCTTCATTTCTTTGTTGGCGTAGATCGCCACTTCTACTCTTCTGTTTGATTGTTGACCAGTCGTGGTTTCGTTTGAAGCAAGTGGCTGTTTTTCACCATAACCTTTCGTTGAAATGCGACTGTTCTGCACTTGCTGCGTGGCAAGAAAATCTTCTACCTGTTTAGCCCGCTTTTCAGACAAGGTTTGATTGTATGCATCTTCTCCCCTGCTGTCTGTGTGACCCTCGATCAACACATTCGTATCATTATATTTATTCAGCGTTTTTGCAAGCTGAGTAAGATTACTCTTTGTAGCATCTTGCAAGGTGAAGGAGTCCAGTGCAAAGAGCAATCCTGAGTCGAAAGTAATAATGATACCTTCTCCAACCCTTTCTACTGTAGCACCCTTTAAATCGTTCTTGAGTTCTTCAGCTTGCTTGTCCATACGCCTGCCAATCAACGCGCCCGCGGTTCCACCGACAGCAGCTCCAATGATAGCACCTACAACTGTATTACCAGAGTTGTGCCCAATGACTCCACCAATGGCACCACCAGCCCCCGCTCCTATGGCACCGCCCTTTGTTGTATTCGTTGCCTTACAGCCCGAAAATAATTGAGCTGTTAAAAGCACTGCTGAAAAGACAATTGAAGCCGTTATTTTATTCGTATAGTTCATATAAAGTTGTGAATTCTAATCAAGTTTTTCCTTCATTCGTTGTTTCAGCTTTTCAAACTCCACTGTAACATCATCTGCGGTATTCCTGGATGATTGCTGGATGTCATCCCAGGTGTCATCGGAAGACTTATCAATTTCATCAAGTTTTTTCTCAACGCGCTCACGTGCTGCGATCAGATCGGACTTGATGCTTTCAAGTTCTACCTTAGAATTATCCGTAGTATTTTCGAGCTTGCCTGAGACCTTATCTAGTCGGTCGTTAATGTCATCGCGCAGCGTTTGCAAGTCTTTAACGACTTTATCTTTCTGGCTCTTGATGTCATCCCGGATACTCTCCTGGGCTGCCTCTACTTTTCTGTCTGATGCAGGACTGCAACCAGTCAAAGCAAAAATTACCGCGATATAGAGAAAAATGTTTTTCATAAAAAAAGATCTTTAAAATAAAGGCGTCGCCCTGAAGGACGACGCCTAAAATTTCATTTAATGTTAAAATTCCTCAATTTCCTTCCTCAATTCATCTTTGGTTTTGCCAAGCCTTTTTTGAAGACGTCCGTACAATTCATCTTCTTTGCCCTCCGCAAATATAAGATCATCATCGGTAAGCGTACCATACTTTTGCTTCAACTTACCCTTGATCTCATTCCAGTTTCCTTTCAATCCGAGCTTATTCATAATTTTCGCGTTATGTTATAAATTCATTAATCAAGCGTCAATAGCAACCAATATTAAAGCTTATTAATCTTCTCGTTCACTTTTTCGTTCGCATAGTTGGCACCCTCCTTAACCGCCTCTTTTCCTCCGCGGGCGATTTGGTCAAACTTACTGTTAAACTGTCTTCTTAAAGAATCGATAGACCCCTCAACTGTTGACAGTACATCGTCTTTAATTTTAAGCGAATCATTTACAAGCTTCTTTCTTGTCTTGTCACCTGACCTTGGCGCTAATAATAAACCCACAGCAATGCCCAATGCTGCACCGGCCATAAGCCCACCGATCAATTTGTTTGCGTCTTTCATAATTGTATTTTGTTTAAGGATTTAATGAATAGTTTTCAATGACACTTGTGAGTGTTTTGAATGGTTATAGAAAACTCTGTGCCATTTTCTAGCAGGGCGCGTTGGAACAAATCTGTTGTAAAACGGGAAAAGTTGTCCACAACTTGATTGTATAATGCAACAGCACCACTTCCATCACCTGTCCAAAAGAAAACTCGCGGGTCAATACTTTCGTGGATTAAGTGGTAGGTGGGAATGCTAAGTCGTGGACAACATTCTACAATTTCTTATACCCAACCTTCGTTTTCAGAGGAAAGGCAAGGATTCCAAATTGGTACGAAGATTTACTATGACTGTCAAAATCTAAAACCCTCAAGCGCTCCATGGTTACCAGCATTTCGTTTCTTGATCACGAAGAACTTTCTATCCGCTTCTTTAAAGAGGTTAAGAAGAATCTCGGTTTCACTTCCACTAGAAAAATTGTGAAGTTGGTGAGGGCGGTTTTATCTCAATTACGCCGAACGCTATCGCACGATCAAGCTAACCTGGTTATCCAAAACCTACCCAGCCTGTTTCAACTTCTTTTTGTTGCAAACTGGAAGTATGAAGAGAAAGAAGCCTCCATTACCCACTTGGATGAGCTTGTTGATTTTGTTTACCAGGAAGACAGGAGATCTGAAGATTCTTTGTTTACTTCCGAAATCGACACATTAAATTCTGTAATACTTGTCTTGACCAAACTGGACAAATTCTTTGGGATACTTGGTCTCAACGTATTTAGATATTCATTAACGCAAGAATTGAAGCAGGCAGTGACAGAAGATCCTGCATAATTCGGTTTAATGAGAAACGATCCGACAAACAATAACCACTCAACTAGTATTCACCTTAAACTAAAACACACTATGCTACGCTGGACTATCACATTTTTAATCATCGCTTTGGTTGCCGCTCTTTTCGGATTTGGAGGAATCGCAGCAGGCGCCGCTTCTATTGCCAAGGTTTTATTCTTCATCTTCCTTGTTCTATTCGTTCTGTCCCTTGTTTTTGGCGCTACCATCTTCAAGAAACGCTGACAGAAAAAACTGACGAGAAATAAATTAAGTTGCCTGTGAATGAGGTTATTATTCTCAGACGCATCCCAATCAGGAAGACAAATCGGGGAACCCGCCCTTCGGGTCCCCGGTAAGTTGGAATTTTAGCACGAACGAGCCTCTTATGGCTCGTTCGCACGCTAAAAGATCACTCTTCAAACTATTGCGATCCTGGTTATTAGAAAAATTTGAAAAGAAGAAAATCCGGAATTGATTTTTGATTTAAAAGCTATTTTTGTCGTCCTAGTAATTTGAACAGCTAATTTTCTCTGAATGTTTCGGAAGTGGGGACAAAAAAAGTATTTTTTCAAGGCATTGAAAATAACAGGAATCGTTATCCTGTCAATCATTGGCCTCCTCGTGCTTATTGCACTTTCTATTCAGATTCCCGCGGTTCAAAATAAACTTACCCAGGAAGCTGTCAAATTTCTACATAAGAAGATCGGCACCCCAGTTTCGCTCGATCATATCAGTCTCTCCTTTCCCAAAGCAATTGTCCTGGATGGTCTTTACATAGAAGATCAAAGTACAGACACACTTCTTTATGCTGGCAAGCTTTCCGTAGATACTGATTTGTGGTCATTGACTCGCAATGAAATCCAACTTAACAATATTTCGCTCGAACATTCCAGCGTGTCGATCTCCCGTACAGTGGACGGTAAGTTCAATTTCGATTATATCATTCAAGCGTTTGCCGGAGACACTACAATCGTTGCGGACACAACTTCTACTCCCTGGACTTTTACTGTCGGCGATATTGATCTGAATGACATCCAAGTCGCATATCTCGACTCGATGTCAGGAAACAATCTAAAACTTTCGCTTGCTGAGCTGATGATTGATGTAGACAAACTGGATCTTGACAGGTCAGTGCTCAGTATTGATAAGGTTGCGCTTAGTGATGTACGTACGGAGATGATCCAATGGACGGCAGCGCTTAAATCTCCTGTACCCGTGACTGAAAAGCCGGATACTGCAAAGGCACCGGCGTTTAATATATCAGTGAAGGAAGTGGAGATGCATCAAATTGCTGCAGACTACCGGCAACTTACTACAGGCCAGCATATGCGCCTGAATCTCGGCGATTTTTTGGTGAACGTGGACGAAATGAATTTCTCTACGCAAACAGTAAAGGTGAACAGTGTTCGGCTTGCAAACACGTTCCTTTCGTTCCAGCAGGCCTCCCAACCACAGGTGGAGAAAAACAAGATCAGTCCCTCAAAGGCAGAGGAATCCGCTGCACCACCATGGATATTATCCGTCAATGAGCTTGAGCTCGAAAACAATAACCTCCAGTACTATGACTTCAATGCCCCTCGGCAAACAGAGGGAATCGATTTTAGCCACTTATGGATTACGCGTTTTAGTGCCAACGCTGAAAAAATTTCCATGGAGGGTGATCAAATTGATGCAACAATAACATCCCTCACCTTTGTTGATCAAAGCGGTTTGTCATTAACAGATTTGAAAGGGGCATTTGCACTCAGTGACACATCAGTGAGAATCAATGACTTTTTCCTTAAAACTCCCGGTACCCAGGTCGCGCTAACTGCCACGAGCACCTTCCCTTCACTATCAAACCTTGGTAAAGACTATCCGGACGCTCACATCGATCTCAAGCTAAAAAAGTCGACCGTTGCCATGAACGATATTTTATTTTTTGCTCCCAAACTGCTGGACAGTCTGCCAATCAACATTTTACCTTCGTCAGTGATAAGCCTTGACGCTTCTGCACACGGAATGATTAAGGATCTTCTTATTGACCGCCTTTCTGTGCAAATCCTCAGCAGCACATCTTTATTGATGTCTGGCCACATAACGGGTCTTCCCGGAAGCAATCCGGGGATGAGACTAAAGCTTGATAAACTGTACACTACACGCAATGATGTCACTTCCCTCCTGCCTGATACTCTATTACCTAAAAACCTGAACCTTCCTGCCTGGATTAACGTCAGCGGTGATCTTGAAGGTACGATGCAGTCTCCAAAAATTGCCGCATCCATGAAAAGCGACTTGGGGAATCTTAGATTAGCCGGAAAGCTTTCAAGGACCGATGGCTCGGTGGCGAAATACAATGGCCTATTAAATACCTACGACCTTGATGTGGGGAGCATTCTTGGTCAAAATGAAACCATGGGTAAGCTCACACTGAATGCCGCTGTTGCGGGGTCGGGATTGTCTATTGATGAATTAAATACAAGGGTTGATCTAACCGTTAAAAGTTTCGAGTACCAGAAGTACACGTATCGCGACTTTAAGCTGAACGGAAATCTCAAGCGTTATTTTTTTTCTGGTAAGGCATCGCTCACAGATAAAAATCTGGATTTTGCCCTGGCTGGCGACATGGATTACACTGGCGATGTAGCACAATATAAATTTACCTTTGCGCTGAAAAATGCCGATTTCAAAGCCCTTCATTTAACAGAAAGAACGCTAAAGGCGCGGGCCACAATAGATGTTAAATTGGCTACAACTGATTTCACCAGCATCAACGGCAACGTTGATATCAGAAAGGTCGCGATCTTCAATGAGAATGCATTGTATGTGGTTGACTCAATGCTTTTTGCGTCAATTGATCAGAAAGGCCAAAGCAACATCTCGATTAGGTCCGATATTTTATCCGGTGACTTTGATGGAACTATCAACCTCGCCTCGATTCCCGATGCGCTAAGCCGACATTTTAATGAGTATTTTTCTCTTCACGACACTACCTACAATAAGCCTATTGCGCCACAAAAATTTTCATTCAACCTTGTTTTAAAAAATACAGAGCTTCTGACAGAGCTTTTACTACCGGACCTTGAACCTTTTGTCCCCGGACGTATTGAAGGTGAATTTGACAGCGAACGAAACATCCTTAACCTTCAGTTTGATGTATCGCAAATCAAGTACGGGTCGATCGGTCTGGACTCGATGTCACTTAATGTTTCATCGGATAAAAATTCGCTGGCTTACACACTCGGCTTTCGAAAGATACTGATTGATACCTTGAGAATCGAAGCCTTGCGTTTGACAGGCAAGATTGCCAACGACTCAATACGAACGCGATTTCTAATACTCGATTCCTTACAGAAGCAAAAATATATGCTTGGCGGAGCTTTCTACAGCCAGCAGGATGCGTTTCAGTTCAGGCTGTTACATGACCAGGTCATTTTACATTATGCACCCTGGGATACTCCACGCGACAATTATCTCCGGTTCACACCGAAAGGGATTTTGGCTCACAACTTTTCGATCACGAACATCAATGAAAGGATTTCGCTGATCACCAAACAGGGGAAGTCTCCTAACACTGCGGTGGTGTTCAAGGATCTTAATTTACAAAACCTCACCAATTTGATCGAGGGCACAATACTCGCAGATGGACTTATCAACGGTGATTTTGTCGTGTCAGGAAAGGGCGAATTTAATTCCGCGCTAAATATTAAAAAACTCAAGATCCTTGACCAGGAATGGGGAGACGTTGGTTTAAAAGTCGCACAGGCATCAACGGGTGATCTTTCCTTGGATTTTGGAATTAACGGCGATAATGTTGAATTGGCAGCGAAGGGAACAGTCCGTTCCGATTCAGCCTCAACGCACATCGATTTCGCGACGGATATTTCCCGCATAAATATGCAGATCATTGATCCGTTCACCGCGGGACAATTGAAAAACTCGTCTGGCATCGCGACTGGTGAGATCTCAGTAAAGGGAAATGCAACATCTCCGGAGATCCGTGGCTTTCTTGCTTTCCAGGATGTGACGTTTATACCAACTGTTACGAATAGCAAATTCTCCTTGCGGGATGAAAAGGTCGCGTTTACAGCGGAAGGTATTCGTCTTGATAACTTCAGGGTGCTCGATGAGAGAAACAATGCGGCAACCATCAAAGGATCGCTTCTTACAAAATCTTACACGACGTTCGACCTGGACCTGGCATTGGCCGCTAAAAATTTTCAGCTTCTAAACAGCAAGGCCGGCGACAATGATATGTTCTATGGAAAACTCGGAATCAACACCAATGCAAAGATCAGCGGAACGCTAACGCACCCTAAGGTTGCCATGGACATCAGTCTGGATGACGGCACCAACGTAACCTATGTGGTACCGCAGTCCGAAAAAGGTGTGCTGGACCAGGAAGGCATTGTAGTATGGAAGGATAAAGATGTTAAAGGCGATCGGTTCCTTGCCAGTATCAATGCGAACGACACCGTAAGTTCTCGCTTTACGGGCCTTGATCTTACCGCGAATATTGAAATTGAAGAGAAAGAAATCTTGTCTGTAGTTATCGATCCGGTCACGGGCGACAAGTTAACCGTTCAGGGTAATTCCACGCTTACGTTGGATATTGATCCTACCGGCGATGTTCAACTTTCGGGAAGGTATGAGATCACCCAGGGTTCTTATGATTTGACTTTCTATAAGCTTGTGAAGAGGAACTTTGCCATTGAAAAAGGTAGTACGATCACATGGTCCGGTGACCCACTCAATGCGGCAATGGACATCAAGGCCTCCTTCACAGTTGATGCATCTCCTATGGAACTGATGTCCACTCAGGAAGAAAATCCCAACCCCGATTTCAAAAATAAGCTACCCTTTCTTGTATATCTGAACATCGATGGCCGATTGCTTAGACCCGAAATATCCTTTGCCCTTGATTTGCCGATGGACAAGCGAAATGCCGGCGCTGGCGCTATTTATGCAAAGTTACAGGATATTAATACCAGAGAATCGGACCTTAACAAACAGGTTTTCGCCTTATTGATACTCCGACGTTTTGTTTCAGACAATCTTTTTGCGTCCGGAGGAGGCGATGTATCCAGCACCGCCCGGCGTAGCGTGAGCAAGCTGCTTAGCGAACAGTTGAACAAAATGTCTGCAGGCGTGAAGGGAGTTGAACTTTCTTTTGATGTTAATTCATATGAAGACGCTTCCAGTGGCGAAGGCCAGACCGAAGTACAGTTGGGCGTGTCAAAGAGTCTGCTCGATGACAGGCTTATCGTTAAAGTCTCCGGTAATGTAGACATCGAAGGCAATGCTTCGAATCAAAGCTCCTTTGCTGACTACATTGGCGACCTCGCGCTGGAATACAAACTAACGCCAGATGGAAGATTTCGCATAACAGGTTTTAGAAATACCAATTACGATATTATCTCCGGGGAGTTGATCGAAACCGGAGCGGGCCTGATTTATATAAAAGACTACAATACATTGCGTGAACTATTTAAGGCCAATGCAAACAAAAAGTAATTTCCGCAAGCCTTTTCCACTCGGAATTTTCCGCCTGCCTACATTCTTGTTATTAGCCGGCATATGCGCCGGATGCAATACGACTAAGTATTTAAAAGAAGGAGAAAGCTTTTATACTGGATCGAAAATAAAATTTGACACGCAAGAAAAGAGAATCGGGCGGAAAAATGTTTTAGAACAAGAACTGCATACGTTTATTACGCCTAAACCTAATGGATCAATATTCGGCATGCGGATAGGAGTTTGGTTTTACTTTATTGGTGGCGACAACCCGAAAAAGAAAGGTTTAAAAGCCATCCTCAGGAAAAAATTTGGCCAACCGCCAGTCCTGATGAAAGACGTGGCACCAGAGCGAATTGCGAAAGTGCTGAGCGGACAGTTGAATAATGAAGGCTACTTCCGTTCTACAGCAAGCCACGAAATTAAAACTAACAAAAAAGAAAGTGTGGTGATCTACACCGTTAAGCTGATGCCTCCTTATGTGCTTGACAGTATTCATTACCCCCGACCAAAGGACAGCGTCTACTCAGCCATTCTCAGGACGGTAGAGATTGAATCTCTTCTCAAGCAACGCCAGCGCTATAAGCTGGAACGCTTGCAAGCTGAGCAGGAACGTATTGAGGAAGTGCTTGAAAACTATGGATTTTACTATTTCGACGATCGCTATTTGATCTTCGAAGCCGATAGTACGATCGGCGAGCAAAAGATAAGCCTGGATCTAAAGATGGAACCAGGCATACCGCAGCGCGCCAAAAGGATCTACACGCTTAACAACATAAACGTCTTTCCTAACTATTCCCTTACACGTGATTCGCTTATCCATGACTCAGACACGACGGTAGTCAACAATTTTAATTATATCGACAATGTTCACAATTTCCGCCCAAAGGTGATTACGGATGTAATCAACTTAAAAAAAGGTGAAACGTACAGTCGCGAAGCGCAAGATCTCACGCTATCTCACCTTATGGGTTTGGGGGTTTTTAAGTTCGTCAACATAAAATTTGCAGAAACAAACACTGACTCCTCGCTGCTTGACGCAAACATCTATTTAACACCACTTCGAAGAAAATCTCTGAGGGCGGAAGCACAGGCAATTTCCAAGTCAAATAATTTCGTTGGGCCGGGAATTTCTGGCTCCTTTACCGACAGAAATTTTCTTCGTGGTGCTGAATTGTTTCAGCTAAAGCTTACCACTGCATACGAATTTCAGCTCAGCAGGCAGAATGAAGGCCCGCTGAACTCTTTTGAGATGGGTTTAGAATCAAGCCTGACTATCCCGAAATTTGTTTCTCCGATTAGAATTAATTACAACTCCCGAAAGTATCTTCCAAAAACAATCATTAAACTCGGGTTCAACTTTCAGAACCGGGTTAATTATTACCGGCTTAACTCATTAAATGCGGGGTACGGATATATCTGGCGGGAGAGTGAGGCGAAGTCACACGAGTTGTACATAGCCGATATCAGCTATGTTCGCACAGATAAAAAATCTGAAGAATTCGTATCAAGAGTAAATGCTAACCCTGTCCTTGCGGCGTCGTTTGCCGATCAATTCATTATCGGAACCAAGTATTCATACACCGTGAATACACAACTAAGGGAAGATCCGATGGACAAGTATGAGAAACGCAAGTTCAGAGTTCACAACTTCTACTTCAATGGCAATGTCGATATCGCAGGAAACTTATTAAGTCTCGTTCAGAAGACGACGAGACCTAATGCAGAACAGCCTTATCAATTATTTGGATCGCCCTACTCGCAATTTGTAAAGGGCGATGTTGACTTCCGCCATTATTGGCAATTTGATGAACACAATAAATTAGTGTCACGGATCGTGGTTGGCGCGGGCTATCCCTATAAAAATTCAAAAACCCTTCCCTATATCAAACAGTTTTCAATTGGTGGGTCCAACAGTATTCGTGCTTTTCAAGCGCGATCAGTTGGCCCGGGTACTTATAATGTGAAAGAAGATACGCTGGGAACCCTCTTCATCGACCAACGGGCAGATCTTAAACTGGAAGGAAACGTAGAATATCGCTTCGACATTATCAAAGCACTAAAAGGTGCAGTGTTTGTTGACGCCGGTAATATTTGGTTGATAAGGGAAGACAGTACGCGGGCTGGTGGTCAGTTTCACGCGAATACATTTTTGAACCAGCTGGCTGTTGGTACGGGGGTGGGTCTGCGTTTAGATTTCAGTTTCTTCGTGCTACGACTTGATACAGCGTTTCCGATACGCAAACCCTACGAAAAGGACAAATGGGTTATAAAGGATATTGACTTCGGCAGCAGAGCGTGGCGCCGTGAAAACCTCGTCTTCAATATTGCAATTGGATATCCGTTTTAACGGTTACTATTCCGCTAACTTGAAGTATACCGCGAACGTTGTCCCTTCGTTCGGTTTGCTTGTGACCTCCACTGCGGCGCTATGACCATTTAAGATATTCTTTGTTGAAGTAAGGCCAAGCCCCATGCCCCCCTCTTTGCTGGTATAAAATGGATCGAACAATTTATCAATGTCCTCGCGGCTAATTCCTTTCCCGTTGTCAGAGATTTGGACTACAATGCTACCTGACGAAGCAGTGACATCAACTTTCAAGGTACCGTGACCGGGAACCATTGCTTCAATCGCATTGATAATGATGTTGAGTAAAGCGATCTTTATTTTCTCTTTGTCAACAAGCAATCTCGGCAGATCAGTAGCAATCCGTTGCTCCAGCTTAATTTGGTTGAGGTTTATACGATCAATGGCCAGCATCATCGTTTCTTCCATGATTCGATCAATACCTACCAATTCCAGGTTAAGATCTTTGGGTTTGGAGGAGTTTAGCATTTCTCCGATCAATTGCTCAATACGGTTCGCATTGCGTTGAATAATATCGCTAAATAACTTCACAGCGTCATTGTGTACCGGGATCTCATCTTTAAGCTGATCAAGTGCCAGCGTAAGATTTGTAAGGGGGTTTCTTACTTCATGCGCTATCGTTCGCGCGATCTTGCCTGTCATTGAGAGTCGTTCTGCCAGCAACATATCCCGCTCCGCTTTTTTCCGAATAGTCAGGTCGTGGATGATCCCCTGATAGCAACAAAAATCAGAGGCCTGATCCGGGATAAACACGCAATTCAACAAGCATATGTTGGCGCGACGGTCACCGCCGACAAGCTCTACTTCGAAATCTTTTATTTGCTCTTCTTCCTTCAAGACAACCTTACAATGTTCATAGTCCATCTCTTCCGCAAAAAGATGTCGTATTTCCATTGACATTGCTTCCTCTTTCGAATAGTTGAAGTACGACAGAAAAGCAGTGTTGACGTCAATTAGTTCCATCTTTTCATTTGCCAGAAAAATGGGATCTATTGAGCGTTCAAATAATGAACGATACTTTTTTTCTTTTTCGTCCAGCTCCTTGATCACAGAGGCCTGCCTCAATGCATATCTGATGCTTCGCTCCAGCAACGACGGACTGAGATCCGTCTTTACGAGGTAATCTGCTGCCCCGTATCTGCTGGCGTCAAGGTCAACCTTTAAATCTCCCTGCCCGGTTAGTAGTATGCATGGCACCAATACGCCCTTATTCTGAGCGAATTTTATTAAGTCAAGGCCATTTTCGCTGCCCAACCTGTAATCAATCAGAAATAAATCATAGTGATTGTGTAGCATCTTTTCGCGCGCACGCTGGGAATCGGATTCCCACTCCACCTTGAATGTGAAGTAATCACTTTCCTTTAAGTATTCCTGTGCCAGGACTACGTCGTCTTCATCGTCTTCTATCAGTAAGACCCTAATCAATTGAGCACTCATTCCCCTCGTTATTTTTAACTAAACCGCTATGCTGTGGGTCCTTCGTTATCCTGAAGTAAATATGAAATCAGAGCAAACGAATTAGAAGCAACGTTCATCTTATTCAACGGGTAATATAATGATAAATTCGGAACCTGCATTTTCGGCGCCACGTGCAACAATATGTCCTTTATGGTTCATCACAATTTTTCTGCAAATAGATAGCCCTATCCCCGTGCCTTCGAACTCATTTCGTCCATGAAGCCTGTGAAAGATATTAAAGATCTTTTCAGCATATTTTTCATCAAACCCAATCCCACTGTCCTTAACGCTAAATCGTACGTATTCTTTCGGATCGACGTTTACATGGAGTTCATCCATGACATCATGACTCTTAAGCTGTTTTCCAGTTATAATGACACGAGGTGGCTCGTTTGGCTTGTGAAATTTGATCGCATTGCTGATGAGGTTTTGAAAAAGGCGCTTGATTTGACTGCGGTCGCCACGAATCTCTGGCAGGGCTTGAATTTCCACAATTGCCTGTTCACGCTTCACCTGCTCCGTGAGGTCATCGATAACCTCCTCCACCAGTGCCTTCATCGGCAGCCTTTCGAAGGCATTAGAGGCGCGTGAGACACGGGAAAACAAAAGTAAATCTTCGATCAATACCTGCATACGTGCAGCAGCCGACTGCATCCGTTGAATATAGTCCGACCGCGGAGCCTCCGGTTTATTCTGATATTTCGCCGCGAGGTCTCCAAATGCTCGGATCTTACGCAACGGCTCTTGCAAATCATGGGAGGCCACATACGCAAATTGCTCAAGATCCTCGTTAGAGCGCTTTAGCTCGGCTGTGTATTGTTTAAGTTGATTTTCATACAACTTTCGCTCGGTGATGTCGATAACCGTTCCGAGAATGTCTGGAAGCCTGCTTCCATTGTCTTGAACAGGTCGCGAGTTCATTGATAAGTACCGGATCCGATCATCCAGTTCAATCCGGTAATCCATCTTCACGCCATGCTTGTCACTTTTTACTTCCACGAGAAACTTCTGCATCATTGTCGCATCGTCGGAATGAATATTCTCCAGAAACGATTTCCACTTCGGCAGTTCATTTGTCACTGGCTTTCCCAGAATTTTATAGAGGCCGTCGGACCAGATTAATTCATCATTTTTTTCGGTCCATTTCCAGCTACCCATATTTGCCACCTGCTCGGCATCTTTTAGCAAAACCTCACGCTCTTCAATAAGAAGTCGCTGCATCTTTTGTGCAGTAATATCTGAGAACGTGACAACAAATCCGTCTTCCAGTTTGACGGCCGTTATATTGAACCAATTATTTAGTCCGTTAGTCGTGAGGTGTCGCTCGATTTGCTTGGGCTTGCCAGAAGCTACTACCTCTCGATACATTTCAAACAATCCGTCACCAGCACTTTCAGGAATTATCTCGAGCAGCCGTTTACTAACCAAATTTTTCTCTACCTGTCTTGTGGACAAAAAACTCACCGCATTGGCCAATATCCATTCGAAGTCGACAATTTCACGTTTGGCGTTTCTTACCGCGCGAAACGCCATGATACCATCAAGGGAGTTGTCTAGGACATTTCGAAGGGTCTTTTGGGTAAACTCCCTTATGGCAACTTCCTTTCGCAGTGCCTGTACGTTTTCTTTCAAAGAATCCTCGGCATTCTTTCTCTTTTCAAGCTCATCAAGAACCCTTGAAAACAAGAACGCAATACCTGCTAAGGACGCAAGACCATAAAATAGCAGAGAAACAGGGGCGATACTTCTCAGACCACTTTCACTAGACATCCGCTCTTGGAAGATGGCCTCCTCCGCAGCTCGAAAGCGCGTTCCGATCCCACGAATTTTGTTCATGTGTGTACGGCCCTTTTTTATCAAATCGTTTTCGTAGGGATCCATGTATACTTTGCTTCGTCTGGCGTTCGCCAGTATTTCGCTGATCACCGCGAAGTTTTCATTGACAAGGATCTGCAGGGTATCAACGCGTTTGCTTTGCAACTCATCGCCAGTTACCAGGCTATCGAGCGACTTAAGCACTCGCGGCAATGACTGCGCTGAGCTGTAGTATGGCGGAAGAAATGTTGAATCCCGTGTAAGCTGATATCCCAGTTGGCCGGATTCGGCATCCTTGATTGTTGACAGCACTATTTCCAGCGTTTCCAGGATCTCTGTGGAGTGCCTTATCAGTTTTACCTCTTTGATGTAGTTGTTTAGGTTTCGGTATGTTAGAATGCTAATGGCGAACAGGAAGAAAACGATACCGAGAAACAACAATTTTACGTACGTACCTTTCATATTGGGGCCCTCTATCTACAGCTGGGGAATTATGTCTATCGCAAGCGCCTCGTGAAATACATAAACAATACCATATTCATCGTCCTGATTGCACCGTGCAATTGGCGTAGATTTTAATAGGTAAGGGTGTAACAAATTAGACAAACTATGGATGTTAGAAAAACAAAAATTACCACATTATTAGTACTTCTTACTGTTTTAACCTTGGGGTGGACGAACCGCGCAGACGCACAGGCTAGAATGGGTGTTAAGGGAGGTTTAAATGTGAGTAATCTGTACGTTGATGATGTAGATGATGAAAATGCGCGGTTTGGTTTTAATGTCGGTGTTTATGGGCAAATTTTCTCGAATGACGTGTTTGCTTTACAGCCGGAATTGCTGTTCTCGACTAAGGGCTCCAAAAATGAGTTTAAAAATGCCTTTTTTGGAATCGATCAGACAGTAAAGTTCAATCTGAATTACATTGACCTCCCAGTTTTGGCGGTCATAAAATTAGGTGAATCCGCTGAGATCCATGTAGGGCCTTACGCAAGTTACCTGGTGAACGCAAATGTCGATTACTCCGGAAACATTAATGCCAATGACGAACTCGATAAGGATGATTTCTCGGCTTTCGACTTTGGTCTTACCGGAGGAATAGGGTTTAACTTTGGAGCGATGCAAGTAGGTGCGCGGTACAATTACGGACTGGTGAAGGTCGCTGATAGCAACGGAGGGGAAGCTTTATTAGGGGACGCGAAGAATTCTAATGCGCAGTTATATTTGGCTTTTAACTTTGCTCAAGATTAATTGTCCTACTTAGAGGGTTTATTGAAGGGTACCCTGCTCACGCGGGATACCCTTTTTTTATGCGTTGATGCTGTAAAGCTTGAGCTTATTGTACAAAGTCTTCCTGTCGATTTTAAGAAGCTCGGCCGCTTTTGATTTGTTATAATTGACTTTTTCGAGCACTTCGATAATTACCTGACGTTCTGCGGATCCTGCGATGGACTTAAGCAACCCAACGTTATCCTCGATCAATGCCCCCGGCGTAACGGTCGAGGTATTTGCCTGAATAATTTCTTGTGGTAAGCTATCTGCCTCTACACTTTCACCTGTGGTGAGCAACACCGATCTCTTAATTACATTGTTAAGCTCTCTGAGGTTGCCGTGCCAATAGTAATTCGTTAACTGCTCTAATACGCCCGGTGAAAAAGACTTCACACTCTTATGAAGCAACTGGTTGGACTTCTCCAGAAAATAAGATGCAAAAACGATAATATCATCCTTCCTTTCCCGAAGTGGTGAAAGTTGTATTTTAAATTCGTTTAAGCGGTGATAAAGATCTTCGCGGAACCTTCCTTCTTTAACAGACTTAATCAGATCTTCATTGGTCGCCGCAATAATTCGTACATCAATTCCGATCTCCTTAGTAGCACCAATCCTTTTAATCCTTCGCTCCTGAATAACGCGAAGTAATTTTACTTGATTTTCGTAAGACAGGTTACCAATTTCATCGAGGAAAATGGTTCCTCCATCAGCGACTTCAAAGCTTCCAGGCTTATCATTTACTGCGCCGGTGAAGGCCCCTTTAACGTGACCAAAAAGCTCGCTGCCAGCTAACTCTTTAGGAAGAGCGCCGCAATCAATTGCAATGAACGGCTTATCGGATCTTTTGCTGTACTGGTGGATGGATTGAGCGACGAATTCCTTGCCTGTTCCTGTCTCTCCATGAATAATGACAGACATCTCAGCAGGGGCGATAAGTTCAATATATTTCTGGACAGTTTGTGACTGGATGCTTTTACCAACGATATAATTGTTGGGTGAAAGGGAGCTCTTTTTGCCCTTAACCTTTTCTTCTGGAGAACTTTCTACCTGATTGCGTTTTTCATTTTTCTCGATCGTCTCTCTTATTGTCACCAGCAATTCGTCCGGATACAAGGGCTTGGTTACATAGTCACTTGCACCATATCGAAAAGTCTCAACAGCAATTCTAACGTCAGAGTATCCCGTGATAATTATCACGGCGACGGTTGGCTGCAACAATTTGATCTTCCGAAGCATTTCGACTCCAGTGTGATCTGGTAATCGGTAGTCACATAAAATTGCCGAGTATTGCGTGTTTCGCAGCAGCTGCAAACCGTCTTCGCCCTTATGCGCCACATCCACGCTATAATTGTTCTTTGCCAAAAATTTCGACAATACGAGACAAATATCTTTATCGTCGTCTATGATTAGTAATTTATGCATATCTCAATACGGAGGGTTTAATCGGTTAATTTGTAAGGTTGAGTTTCTGAAGGGAATCGTCAATAGATTTTTTTGTAAAAGGTTTAGCGAGGAAAAGACTAGCCCCCCGCTGTAATGCTTTCGTCCGCTCATTATCATATGCGCTGATAACAATTACTTTGGTAGACAGATGCGATTCCTGGAGTACTTTGATAAGGTCGTATCCCGAACCATCAGATAAGTTGAGGTCTACAAAAAGTAAATCGTAAGGGAGCGCCGAGATCTTATCCAAAGCTTCTGCAATAGATAGTGAAAAGGCCACTTCATATCCAAGCTTTTTCAGATACTGACTTACTAACAGGCAAATCTCCACCTCATCGTCAACGACTAACACTCTGCTCATGGGGCGCCAATGTTATGCGAGCTGTCTTGAACCTGAAACAACAACAACTCCCGAAACAGGGCGCAGTCCGGACGCCTGACGATGGGCTTTAGTCCCTTCAATCGACCTGACTTTTTCCCATTCATCTTTGGTTTTTAGCGGAAAGAATACTTTAACCATCACGATCACAAATCCCACGGCGCACAAGTAGGTTACTAGTAATGCTGCCACAAAAACGAAGAAATCACTCATATCCTGACTTTTTTCTTAAAGAAAAAGTAAAAATCATGCCATTGAGTATACCTCCGTTGTTTACCCGTCGCCGGACCAAACCCAATCCACTGTGGAATTTATGCCACAGTTTTGAGGAAACAAACAGACAAGGAAAAACGTTCCAGCTCGTAAATTTCCTTTTATAAAGGAAATTTCGGGTGGCACGATAATGTACAAGTCAAGGAAAAAATAAATCGACAACACTATGAGTAACTTACTTTATGCCATCGCTGTGATTTTGTTAATCGCATGGGCCCTTGGTTTCTTCGTTTATAGCGCGGGATCTATCATCCACATCCTTTTGGTAATCGCTGTAATCGCCGTTATTTTCCGATTGATCAGAGGTGACAGGGTTTGATAAGAACGTGCTGTCGCTACGTTAGTACGGAGTAATACTCAATAATTAACGGGCGACAGCCCTTCTTTATGAAACGCCCCCATCGGATCTTCAGGATTGTTTTTATGATAATCCTGAGTCTATCTGCATTACTATTCATCGCTGGCGTTATTCTTTCCAATTATGCGAAGAATAAGCTTGACCGTATTCTGTTATCCCAGGGGATGACGATCGGATCTTTAAGTGTAAACTTATTTAGCCAGTCGGTAACGATAAAAGAATTTTCGTGGTCGAAGGCCCATGATAGTATCCCCCACTACACTCACCACTGCAAGGTTGAAACAATTTACGCCGGCGGAATCGGAGTTTTCAATTTTCTAAAGTCAAAGAAGCTGGAGATAAAAAAACTTTCCGTTAGCAACGGAACACTTTCATATAATACAGCTTTCAAAATTCAAAAAGACTCAACCGAGGCTGCCCCCGCATTCCTAAAAGGCCTAAGTCTAGGAGAACTTGTTTTCAAGGAAATGAGTTTCAGCATCTTAAATGATACAATTGAAGAATATTCCGGAAGCACAAACATTACAATTAAAGACCTTCGTTTAAAGAATTTGAAGGACGCAAGTGTGCCGCAAGCATATCACGTCGGATCGTTCACAGCAGAGATGACTGGCCTGAAAATGAATTCGAGAGAGAGCATGTACAGGTTAAGTGTTGCTGCCCTTCATGCCAATAGCAATGAACACAGTATTGACGTTGATTCGATTGTACTCATTCCTAAATTTTCCAGGTATACTTTTTCCAGAAAAGTTGGAAGGCAGTTAGACCGGTTCGTCCTCAGGATTCCAAAAATCAATGTTGAAGGCTTTGCTTTTGATGGGATTAAAGATAGCTTGTTTGTGGCCAAGCTTGTTAATATTCGCAATGTCAATCTCCATGTTTACCGTGACAAGCGCTTACCATTTATCAAGGATCAAAATATGCCGCTTCCTATTGCAATGCTCCGCGAGCTTCCGTTTGAGATAGCATTTGATTCAATAAAGATCATCGATTCGAAAATCACGTATCAGGAATTTCCCGAAAAAGGATATCAAACGGGGCACATCGTTTTCACGAAACTCAATGCATCTATAGACCATATAAACAATCGAAATTACTATCCGGACTATAAGCAGGCAACAATTAAGGCCAAGGCACGCGTGATGGGAACCGGATTTATCGACGCCGAATTTTCCTTGCCTTATACAAAATCGCAGATCTATAATGCCAAAGGCTCAATTAGCAATCTTGCCCTCCCACGCCTTAATCCCATGCTTGAAAGTCTCGCATTTATAAGTGTGGAGTCCGGGAAACTCAACCAGCTGAGCTTCAATTTTGATTACGACGATTTTAAATCAGACGGCTCGATATTGATTAACTATGAAAACCTCAAACTAATCGGCTTGACAAAGAAAAAGGAGAGCGATAGGAATGATTTCAAAACATGGGTGCTGAATATGTTTCTGAAAAAGGACAAAGATAAAAGTGTCAGTAAGGATAAGAGAACCGGCACTATTGAGTATGAAAGAGACAGGAGAAAAGCGCTGTTCAATGTTTGGGTAAAGTCCTTAATGTCTGGCGTTAAGTCAAGCGTGTTGGACACTCCGGCTGAGAAAGAAAAGGACGGAATGAAAAATCAAAAGAAAGAGAAAAAGAAAGTTGATAGCAGGAAAACAGAAAAGGGATTGGAAAAACAAAAAGGATAGGACCTTAAATTGATAAGAACTTAAAATTTTTCACTTAAACAAATAACTATGAGAACGCTTGGAATTGTACTATTGGTAATTGGTCTTATCATGACCGTCTTTACCGGATTTAATTTGATCACCAAGAAGAAGGTCGTGGATGTTGGCCCGATCGAAATTAATAAGGAAGAAAAGACTCCTATTTACTGGTCTCCGATCACTGGAGGTGTCTTGGCGGTAGCTGGCCTGGTGATAATTCTGGTTGCAAAACGGAAGGATTAAATAGTAAAAATGGAGCCCTGTGCAATTAGCATTTGTTAATTGCACATGGCTCCATCGCTATTTTACTTGTTCTTTTTCTCCTCCTTCTCTTCCTGTTCTTTTTTCTCTTCCCGACGCTTTTCTCTTTTCTCTTTCCGTTCTTCGCGCTTGCTTTTCTCTTCCGGCTTCGGTTTGTCAGGATCCATTAAATTAACGGCATCATCAGTATTCATCTTGAAAGCTTGTACAAACGCATTGCGCAATACATTCCATATCGTTGGCCAGACGGCGGTTTTAATATTTTTCAGATTGCCTTCTAACGGGATCTGGGTCGCAAACTGATCTTTTTTCTGATTTTCAAAGACCTCCGCGAGCAGTCCGACTACAGATTGCCACAGCAAATTTCCCAGGTCTTGCTTGTCCTTTTTAAAGTTCAGTACCTTGACATTTTTCGCGATTGGTTTCACGTATCCGCGAATGTTGCTATTGTCAACCACCAACTCCGAATAAAGATTAAATGTACCCCGCTCGATGTCAACCTTGCTATAAGCAAGGAAAAAGTCATTTAAGGATGGCATATTTATACCTTCAAATTTCATGTCCATATCAAGGTCAGGAATTTCCTTCAGCAGGTTAATCGCCATGTTGAGTTGAAGCTTCCCTCCACCGATTGATGTCGCGGAAGCATTGACATTAGAGGGTAATTTTTCTTTGACATCCTTCGCGTTGTTCAGGTTGGTGGCCAACACTTGTAGGTTTTTTAGGCTGACATCAACTTTCGGCTTAGTAGTGAAATCAAAATAAGAAATCGTTCCCTGCTGAATCTCGAGACGGTTGATTTGAAGAGGCAACAACTTCTTTATAGGCTCGGTCCAGTCAACGTTGCCGCCATACTGATTATCACTGGCGGTTTTCTTTTCGCCTTTCCCATCACCACCAATAAAGTTTATGATAGGCTTTTCAAAAATTATTTCCCCCACAATTGCTCCGTCAAAAAGTGCCTTCCACTCCACGGAAAGATCAATCGCCAAGATGTCAACAAAAGGAACTTTCGCATTTCCGTCAACCTTGAAAATTTTCAAATCTTTTACAACGTAAGCTCCCCGGATCAATGCTATGTCAACATCTGATATCGAACCGCTATAACCGGGAATTTCACTCAAAACCTTGTTCACATATCGTGTCACGAAGTAGGGGAGCATGAGTCGTGCTATGATGAGTAATGCCAGAATGCTTCCCAGTATAATCCATGTCTTCTTTATCTTCTTTTCCATTGCTTTCGTTCTTAATTAGTTAATTTCAAGTGTGTCGGAGAGGTTCCTTCGTTACCGCTATTGTCTCATTATTTTCGTTCTTCTCTAATTCAACCACCTGAACCTTTACAGCAGTGTCATATGGCGTGATCTTACTGCCAGTTTGTTCCGCATATACCGATGTCAACTCAGCCCCAAAAAGAAAAATTACGGTAGAGTAATAAACCCAAACTAGAATTACTACAAGCGACCCTGCCGCGCCATAGGCAGAATTGAAGCTGCTGTTGCCGAGGTAGAACCCGATAAAATATTTTCCAATGGAGAACAAGGTGGTCGTCACGAGTGCCCCTACCCATACATCGCGCCATTTGATTCTTGCATCTGGGAGAACTTTAAAAAGCAGACCAAAAATGACGGTGAGAATCACCAATGAGATTACGATATTGATTCCCTGCAGTACATAAAGCGTCACTCCCTCAAGAAACCGGCTAAGAACCTCTTGAAATAATACTAGTATTGCCTCGATAACAAGTGACACAAGGAGCAGAAAACCAACGCTACCCACCATTGCCAGGGAGAGCAATCTGTTAAGTGCGAATTTCACAATGCCCCTTCTGGGCTTGGGTTTAATTCCCCATATCTTATTCAAGCTGGTCTGTAAGGAAATGAAAACCGTCGTTGCGCTAAAGATCAGGGTGACAATACCAAAAACCTTCGCGAAAGTGCTGGTCGCGTCAAATGTCGCATTGGAAAGGATTTCTCCGATCTCCTTGGCACTTTCAGGTCCTATCAGCCTTCCGACTTGACTCAAAAGCTCTGCCTGTACTACCGTTCGTTCATAGAAGGCGCTCCCGATGGACAGTGCAATAATTAAGATCGCCGGTAGTGAAAATATCGTATAAAATGCAATAGACGATGCATACGACATCGAGTCATCTTCGAAAAAATTCTTTACGGAAGCTTTGAGAATACTCCACGAGGTGCGAAGGAAGCGGATCATCAGATAACAACAAATTTATTTATACATATTGAACAAGAAACGCGCCCAGTTGTATAGGGCGCGGGTGATTTAATACATCGTTTACGATGTAGAACAAAGCGCGAATTCGTGTGGATATTATTACCCAACGCCGGCATCACGGCGGGCAACCTGTAGCAATATGAAGAAATTAAATTGGCACGGTAATTAATCCGGTTGCGTTAAAATGAGCCATCAGATGGACGCCAGCCAAGCCAACCAACCTTTTTATTTTCGATTCTGTTTGTCTCTTCTTTCCCTTGGATTGTTGATCGTGGGCGTTATCATGGGTAAGGAGATCCTTATTCCAATACTGTTTGCGATTTTGCTGGCAACCTTGTTACTTCCTTTTACCAACTTTTTGGTTCGAAAGGGATTTCATAAAATACTTTCAATCGCGCTGCCTGTACTCGCTACGTTGCTCATCGTAGCAGGCGTTCTCTATTTCTTAACCAGCCAGGTTATTAATTTTCTTGATGACGCGCCAGCTTTAAAGGAACGAGTCGGCGAGGTAAGCAAATCATTTCAAAGCTGGGTAAATGAAAATGCGCATGTGACTGTAAAAAAACAGAACGAGTACATTAAAAACACCCTCGAAGACATGAAGGATCAGGGGCCTTCAATCATTGGAAAAACGTTTGGATCCTTCGCCGGAGTTCTTACTTACGTACTGCTGTTACCCATTTACACCTTCCTTATTTTGTACTATAGGAGAACAATAAAAAAGTTCCTCATCGCAGTGTTCAGAAAAGGGCCAGACGAAGAAATTAGTGAAATACTGACGCAATCGAGTTCCATTGCCCAAAAATACGTCACCGGCCTTCTAATTGAGACGACAATAGTCTTTGCATTAAATACTACCGGCTTTTTGATTCTGGGAATAAAGTATGCAATCTTTCTTGCGCTGCTTGCTGCTTTATTAAATCTAATCCCATATGTTGGAATGCTGGTTGCCAATGTTTTTTGTATGGTCGTAACTTTGGTGAGCTCAGATAATACCAGTGATGCGCTATGGGTAGGGATTGTGTTGGCGGTGGTTCAGTTTATCGACAATAATTTTACAATGCCCTTGATTGTGGGGAATAAAGTCAGAATAAATGCTTTGGTTACAATCATTGGCGTCCTTGTTGGTGGCACGCTTGCAGGAATTCCCGGAATGTTCCTGGCTATACCCGGGCTAGCGGTGTTAAAAGTTATTTTTGATAAAGTTCCACAACTGAATCCTTGGGGCTTGTTATTAGGGGATGACTCACCCGGTGAAGACTTGAAAAAGGATAAGTCAAAAGCCAGTTCAATATTCTCAAAGCGTAAAATGAAAACCAAAACTGTTAACGTATAAACAAATTAATCATGAACACTACAACGAAAGTAATTCTGGGTATAACCGTCGCCGCTGCCGCTGGTGCAGCATTAGGAATGTTACTTGCTCCTGAAAAAGGAAAAGATCTTCAAAGGAAACTCGCCGGTGGAGCGAAAGATTGGTTAGCCGAGATCGGCTCTCTACTTGATCTTGGAAAGGACGTCATCTCTAAGATACAAAATCAAGGAGAGGATGCAGTCGAAGAAATTGGAACAAAGTTGGAAGGATTCAGCAAAAATTGATCATGGAAGAAGAAGATAGATTGAAGCAGGATGGGGTTTTTGATGCGGCTGGTGACTTATTGGAGACCTATCGTAATTTAACTAAGATCCGTATAATTGAACATGCGTCACTTGGAGCGTCCGTTGGCATATTCGGCTTATTGTCGCTTGTGGTTACAGTTCTGCTACTTCTCTTTGCCTCACTGGGCGCAGCCTGGTGGATAGGAGATACGATGGACAACATGAAGGCGGGTTTTTTTATAGTGGGTGGTTTCTATGCATTACTATTGCTGCTTTTTGTTCTGATGGCAAACTCTGTGATCATCCCAAATTTGCGCAATATTATTATCCGTAAAATTTATGAAGAGAATTAGCACATACGAAGAGCTGGTAGTGGAGCGAAAGAAGCTTGAGGCTGACCTCATCATTCAAAAAGGCTACTTTAAAGAGCAGATCAACTCTGTCAAAGAAAAGTTCGAACCCGTTACGCGTATCATCTCTTTTTTCGGCGGTTTCAAAAGTAATACCGGAAACAGTCTTTTGAAATTGGGGTCATCAGTGGGAATAGATATGTTGATTGGGAAAAAACTAAAAACCGCTTCCTGGCTCACCCGCATGGTAGTCCCCTTTGTAATGAAACTAACTGCTCAAAAGACGATCGATAAAGTAAAAGGATCTCCCGCGAGAGTGAAAAGCGAACAGTAATCAATTATGGAGCCTTGCCTTTGATTTATCTTTGCGCAAGGCTCCACTTTTGTCTTATCATTTACCGGTCGAAAATGTTTCCACTTTTTTGGTAATGGGATTAACAGATTGCAGGTAGGTAAAAATGGCCTTCAAATCATCTTCTTTCATGCTGCCATACATGGTCCATGGCATAATGGTATTAAACTCTCCTGGTTTAACTACAGGCAGGACAAATGCCGAATCAGAATAATTTTTGAAACGTGAAACAAATTGAGCCATTGTCCACTTTCCAATTCCTGTCATGGGGTCCGGTGTGATGTTTGCCGACCTAACCACGCTCCCGTCCGGTAAACGAAATTCGCGGTTACCGCTCAATGAAAACTCCCGAAGGCTCTTTCCTTTTTCAAAAGGTGTATGGCATTCTGCGCAACCCGAGATGCCTGTGAGATATTTGCCATATGCCAACGGGTCCGATGCATCAGGTCTCTTCTGCGGATCGGCTTTCTGAGGCATTGTGTGGATCAAAATATTGACGGGAAAATCTGGCTTCGAGCGCGGGACTTCGCTTGCTATTGGTTCAAGGGTACGGAGATAGGCGACGATAGAGTATACATCCTCGCGATCCATCTTGCCATAATTGGGATAGGGCATGAGTGGGAACATCGCCACGCCTTCCTTCGTTACGCCCGTTGTGATGACGCGTACTAATTCACCATCACTATAGCG
This sequence comes from Chryseolinea sp., assembly GCA_037720155.1. Classification (GTDB taxonomy): domain Bacteria; phylum Bacteroidota; class Bacteroidia; order Cytophagales; family Cyclobacteriaceae; genus Chryseolinea. The sequence goes on from JBBJMI010000008.1 coordinate 97,932, forward strand.
GGCTAACCCTTCGGGAGTGATGTTTCGTGAGTAAAACACTCCTGGCAAACCAACGCTTTGATCGAAACGCTCGCCGCCTTTTCCAGTAGTGCCCGGAACAATGGGACCTGAAAATTTTGACCAGTCTCGCGTTGAATGGCAATCCATACATACGCTGACTGACCATGCGAGATATTTTCCGCGTTCGATCCGCTCCGGGGTTCCCTCAATGGTCAAGCTTTCGGCTGGTCCAACATCCGGAAGTGCAACACTAATGTACGTAGCAGCAGCGGCTGCCAATACGACAACAAACAGGATGATGATTCCTGCAATCTTGACGATTTTCTTCATGAAGTTAAGTATGGATTAGGTAGGTGTTTATTAAGAAGATCTCGAATTTTCATTGCGCACTCGGAGGCATGCCCAATCATTACACCCAATTCTACGTGCTTATCCATTTCACAAATTTATTCCACCACGATTTTGGCGCTTCCTTCAGCTCGGCATTGGTCATTTGCATAACGGGTTCTTCAACTAACCTCATCGCCTTTGTGGGCGGTGACAGTTTGACTTTCTTTAAATAGCTCTGCGTCTTCCGCTCCTTTTCCTCTGTCGCCTTTTGCTTTCGCCGTTCCTGCTCTTCCTCAGTTTCGCGTTCGCGCTTTAATGCGACCGGATTTTTATATTTGCCTTGATATTGCACAGTCTTTTTCGGCGCCTTGTTATGCGTACGTTCGACCGGAGACGAGAGACTTGAAATTTCTACGGCGCCCTCCTGACCTTTTGCCGGGGCTTCCTCTTCTTTTTTCTTTGGCTCAGGAAGTTCAATTTTTCCCAAAACTTTGAGACCCGACAATGCAATTCTTGGAGCCTTGATTAGTTCATTTGATTCCTCAACTGCCATTTCCTCCACTGCATTCAAGCTAGTCAGGGGTTCGGGGAGTGGAAGAGAAGGTTCCGGAATTGCTTCTCCAGGGACCGGTTGCGCAATCGCCGCCGGAGCATCCAACTGCAAGGAAGGCGCGAATTTTCTAAGGAGAAGTTCTACCTGGCTGTCTTCCAACCTGAAATTAGCATTGTCATCTATGAAAATCTCTTTCGACGCGAGGAATTGAATAATTTCAGAAGGGGATATGGCCATCTTACGGGCCATTTGACCAAGTCTCATAGGCAATTTTTCTCAAAAGTGAACAAATATAAATTTCGGCGACCAAAAATCAACCGCAAACCGGGAATTGTCGACGACATTGCGTTGTAATGGCGACGCCATCCTGGTATAGTTTGCATTTACATTGCAAAAGTTGAAAATATTGCTGAGCTTTTAACAAGCAAGTTGTGAAGGCTTCGGGTATGTTGAGATGCTGTTTGGTTTGCCTCATTTTTTTTCTTGGGTTAAGAAGTGCACAATCCATTTCAATTCTTATCCCCATGGACGGTGATCAGCAAAATCATCTCAAAGCATATGGCGTCACCTTTTATGTCCTCCAGCAAAATTCGTACGTCGACTGGTTGTTGAATTTCCGTGGCGGAAGTTTTCTGATTCCTTACGATAACAAATTTGAGAACGAATGTCGCGTGCGCGGTGTGAGTATGGAAATTATAAGCGACAGCAGGACGAACGCGATCCTTGCTGAGATTTCCAGTCCGGCTTTGAATATGAACGTTGTTCGCCTCCAAACCTCACCAAGAATTGCCGTATATTCTATCAAGAATGAATTGGTGGCCGATGAAACCGATGCCGTCATTGCCGTGATGGATTATGCGGAAATTCCCTATACGATTATTTATGATGAGGAAGTTTTGGGTGATAAACTGCCAGCATACGATTGGTTGCATTTACACCACGAAGACTTTACAGGTCAGCACTGGCGGTTTATGTGGAAGGAGTCTGCCATGATCGAATCAAAACTGCAGGAAGCAACGGCGATTCGGTTAGGTTACCTCTCAGTTTCGCAAATGAAGATGGAGGTGGCCAAACGCATCAAAGCATTCTGTGCGGGCGGCGGCTATTTGTTTGCAATGTGCTCCGGCGCAGAGACCTTTGACATCGCGCTGGCAGCTGAAGGAATGGAATTTCTGGAGACCTCTTTTGATGACGCTCCGAATATTCAGAGCAAGCTTGACTTTAGCAAAACACTTGCTTTCGAAAACTTCAAACTTGAATTCGGGACCAGTCGCCGATTTTCGGATATAAACACCGGGCGTCCGGATTTCTTCGAACACAGCAAAGATTTTTTTCGGCTATTTAATTTCTCCGCCAAATGGGATATCATTCCATCAATTCTGACACAGGACCACGAAAATGTCATTAAAGAATTTACAGGACAAACGACTTCCTTCAGCAGCCATGTCGTGAAGCCAGATGCCGTCGTGCTGGGTGAGAATACGAACGCCGGAAACGTGCGATATATTTATGGCGAGTTAGGCAAAGGGCATTGGACTTATTACGGTGGCCACGATCCTGAAGGTTCACCAGGTCGGCGAAGAGGGCCAACGGATTTAAATCAATTCCCCCATTCTCCTGGTTATCGTCTTATCCTGAATAATATTTTGTTCCCATCAGCCAGCAAGAAAAAGCAGAAAACATGAGCTCAAATTCCTGTAAGAAAGGTTAATTTAAAATGCAGATACCCGCGCTGTGGACATAGAGGGTGTCGGTGTCATCAACGCCTGCACCTTTCTGGCAAGTTCCTTTTGCACTTCCATAACTGCGTCAAGAGGTAACGTCAGCTCCTTGTGATAAACTTTGTAAATGAAGTGCCACTCAGCCTTGTCCATGAATCCATCTGAATTGGCTAATACGCACATCCATGCGACTGCCCGAATCTGATGTTCTCGTTTGCAACGCTTTAAATCAGCAATACACTCCTTCGCAATAGTAGCCATATCCTTTTCCTTCAGAGCATTCAACATATAATTAAACTCGAACTCGGTAATGCGCTCTGCTTCTATCATTCTTTTACCAAGTGAAACTTCCGCATCATTTACTTTTCCATCAGATTGTATGAGGATGTGGTAAAGTCGAACAACAATTGAATTGAAACTCATGGTGTTGGGGTTAGCGTTCCCTATCTTACAAGGCAAAAACATGCCACGCCGGGAAATACTCCTTACAAGTCAAAATGCAACAAATTTAAATCCTTTTTGTGCCAAATTGGGACTGGTTTCCGGAACGAGGGATTAAAGTTGCGCTGACTTATCTCAATTAATGAAAACACAATGTCTTTGGCGGCTAGGGTTTTTGCCTCCATTTTTTCTTCTCCGCGTTTAATTTTTTACTCTGTATCCGCTTTTCCTTTGTGGTCTTAGACGGCCTGCTTTTCTTCCTTGGTTTTATCGTGGCCTGTGCCTTATCGAAAATCGCGTTAAGCTTCGTAATAACATCCTCCTTATTTTGGAGCTGCGAGCGGCTCTCCTTTGCGTGAATAACCAAAACCCCGTCTTTTGTAAGGTGGTTCGCAAGTTTCGTAAGAAGCAGTTGCTTCTCCTCCAACGTCAATGTCGCGGAGTGGGTAACATCAAACCTTAAGGTAATTTTCGAGTTCACCTTATTAACGTTTTGGCCCCCGGGCCCGTCACTTCTGGACGCGTTGAATTCAAGTTCAGAATTTAGCAGCTTGCTATCAATTTTACGACTCGGCATTTGTTTTTGTTTAAATTGTGTTATCCAACGTCCTATCAAAGTTGCAGCAATCATACAGACTTAAAAAAAACATCGCAGTTTATGAAAGCAAAATTTACGAGACGGGAATTTATTCACAAGAGCGCTTCGTCCGCATTTGCGCTGACAATACTGCCGTCCCTTATTTCGAAAGGCGGCCCGAACGACCGTCTTCGTGTTGCGCACATCGGCTTAGGAGGAATGGGGAACCAGCACATGGAGTGGTTCGCTGCGTTGCCAGAAGTTGACATCGTCGCCTTATGTGATGTGGATCAACTCCATCTGAATAGTACCATGAAAACCTTGAAAGAAATTGTGCCCGCGACGAAGGCCAACACATTTGAGGATTTCAGACATGTTCTTGACCGGAAGGATATCGATGCCGTGACGGTGGCAACGCCAGATCATTGGCATGCCCAAATCGCAATGTTGGCGTTTCAGGCTGGCAAGGATGTTTATGGTGAAAAACCATTGTCCTACGACGTGAGCGAGGGCAAGCTCCTGTTAAAAAAACAAAAAAGATACGACCGCATTTTTCAATTAGGCACACAGATCCATGCCGGTGACAATTACCACAGGGTGGTTGAAATCATTCGCGCAGGCGCAATTGGAAAAGTTAATACCGTAAGAATGTGGAAAACAGGTTTTTCCCCCGGCTTGGGACACCCCAGTCCGCAAAATCCTCCGCCGACATTAAATTGGGACATGTGGCTGGGACCAGCGCCATACTCAGAATATTTTCCCGAAAAATGCCACCTTAACTATAGATACTTTCTTGATTATTCCGGGGGTGTCTTCGCAGACTTTTGGTGTCACATTGCGGATGTGGTATGGTGGGCAATCAATCCAACAGGACTTAAAAGCATTGTTTCACGAGGGGAAAGGACGGACGGAGTTGCGGACGCTCCGAAGTGGCTCGACGCAGATTTTGAATTCGACGGATTGAAAATGTTCTGGACCACGAACCCGCCAGACGTGCCCGGGGCTTCAGACCGGGGCATCGGCGCATACTTTGAAGGAGATAAAGGCACATTGATTTGTGATTATGAAACCCGATCAATCACCATCAATGGATCAGCCGTTCCTGAGATTCCAGAAATAGCGCAGACCCTTCCCCGATCTCCAGGGCACCAACAAAATTTCGTGAACGCCGTGAAATCAAGAACTCAACCGGAGTCAAATCTCGCGTATGTACGAGAAATGACGCTACCCATGCACCTGGCGGTCATTTCATGGCGACTCGGCAGAAAATTAAACTGGAACGCGAAGCAGGAAAAATTTGATGGCGATGATGAAGCAAATGCATTCCTATCACGACCATACAGGAAAGCCTGGGACCTAATTTGAAGTTGATATTTACTCTGTTTGGAGCAGCATAGCACGCACGCTCTCATAAGGCGACTCCACCTCAAGATAAACAGGCGCGTCGTTGATACTTTGATAGTTTAATTCCACAATAGTTTTCACCCGGCTTTGGGGGCTGGGGTAGACCCTTCCGATGCTGGCAATATTAACAAGCTCGGTTTTTGTTTCGACTTCGTCGGCGGTGGTAAGTTCGATGAACTTTGTCATGATTTTGATGATATGGCAGCAAGATAGCGCGTTTGCGGTTCATTGGTTGCGTCTTCCCTAAGCAGAAAAGCTATCCCTTCAATAAACCATTCGTCCTAATGTTATCCACAAGCACGCTTGTGATAGAATATATTTGTTAATACACGACTAAAATAACGAAACATGAAACGAGGCATTTATTTCTTAAGACCACACCTGCTCACTCTGGCGCTCACTTTTGCACTAGGCTTACTTAGTGTGCAGGCACAGGTTGGTGTGGGCACAAAACCCATTGTGGGGGCTGAAGTCTTTATTGACGGCAGCAGGAAAATGCTCGACGAAAAATGGGTGTATTGGGCCGGTCCTGGGCGCCAAATAGCGCCACCGCTAAAGTGGACAATCGTTAAGGATCCGGTGGATAAGGGTACCGTTGTAAATTCAAACGACCCAACGTCAGCTGGTGGGAAGTATGGAAGTGCCGACATTGTAACGAAGAAGCAGTTCAAGGATTTTCGCGTCCACGTCGAATTCTTTATCACGAAATCTGGCGGCAATAGCGGTGTATATCTGCAGAATCGATATGAACTTCAAATTCTTGACGGCGACTCAACAAAGCATGGACTGGGCGCCCTGATAAACGATACCGAATCACCCTATAAACTTTACAATGGGGTCGGTAAATGGAATTCTTACGACATTGTTTTCAAAGCTGCGAGATTTAAAGACGGGAAGCTAATAGAGAAGGCACGGGCCACGGTATACTTCAACGGTACCAAGGCTCATACAAACCAGGAGATCAGCAAGGTCTGGGGTGGACCGAATTCAGGCATAGACGGCGGCAACGAAGATGGTAATGGAATAACTGACACCCCTGGCGGACTCAAGCTGCAGGCTGAAGGCCATGATGTCTTTTTTCGGAATGTATGGATCAAGGAGCTAGACCTGAAGGACGGAACTACCGATTTTAAAAAATAGCTTTTCAGACTGATTTGGCGGGAAAAATAGAGGATTCATTTCCCACAGCAGGCAATTCAACCCCTTATTAGAACCATTGGTCTGAAAATCTGTTTGTTGAAAGGACCACGTACCGAAGCAAGAACCTTTGCGGGATTTTTCAAGGTAGGAATGAGGAAATTTAAGCTTCATTTCAACCCCGAGCTGTATACATGGATCATCTGGCATACCTCTGTTTCTTCTTACAGTCTTCCGCATTCCAATTAGCTCCGCTCCCCACAAAACTGGATACTACATCCTTTCAAATTGCCGTTCAAACGGCCTCGGAGCCTGCGCTTTCAGAAATAGAACCCATCCTGCAATCTGTCTCGGTTTTTGAAGATTCGATTCAAAGTCTTTATGACAAGATTAACCTTTCCGATTATGATCTTTCATATCAGGTGTTCAAGTATGCGATGACAGGCTACTATTCTTTGCGGCAAACGGGGAAACTAAGTGACAAGCATGTTATCACCATCATTGACTTCACTAAGGCCAGTACCAAAAAGAGGTTCTATACAATTGACTTAAGCAAACTCGCGGTGCGTTTTTATACCTATGTAAGCCACGGAAAAAATACGGGTGAGGATTCCGCCAGATCGTTTTCCAACATCCTTCATTCAAATCAAAGCAGCCTTGGATTTTATGTAACGGGAGAAACGTACGTTGGAAGTAAGGGTTATAGCCTAAAGCTCGATGGCATTGAAAGTGGATACAATGACAAGATGCGCGAGCGTGCAGTTGTTATGCATAACGCCGAATACGTAAGCGAATCATGGATAAAAAAATACGGAAGATTAGGTCGCAGTCAGGGTTGCCCGGCGTTGCCCGTCGAAATCGGTAAAAAGGTTATTGACGTAGTGAAGAACAAGACGGTTATCTTTGCTTATTACAACGATGAAACATATTTGCAGACTTCTCCATACTTAAACTTGTCGAATCTTTTTCCGGAACTCACCGCATCTGCGCGTTAGATCTCACTCGCTATAAGCATTCGCAATTTCACTTTTCACATCTCCCTTGCGGCAGAAATTGCGGCTGCAGGTTGAGTGATCGCTGGTCGCAGGTGTCGAAGCTGGGCCTTATCATGGCCGTAGATATCCTCTCTGAAATTTACCAATCCTTGTTCGTCGACCCAGGCGGTACAATATTCAATATTGACTTGGTAATATTTTTTCAACAGAATCGTCGAGGGAGTACTGTCGTTCATAGCCTTCGTAATTCTCTCAGCCGACCAACCGCGCTGATCACGAAGCAGATACTCAGCAAACTTTGCAGGCTCATTTAAACGAACGCAACCATGGCTCAAAGCGCGGTAGTCCTTTGAAAACAGTCGATGGTTTGGGGTATCATGGAGATAGACACTCAAATTATTGGGCATCATAAACTTCACAGATCCCAATGAGTTATCAGTTCCGGGATTTTGGACAACGCGGAATTGATACGGATTGATCTTTTCGTCGTGCCAGTTTTCCAAAGCAGGATCAATCTCCATTCCGTTTTTTAAAAACAAAAAATTCTTGTCTCTATAGTATAAAGAATCTTGCTTTAAATGCGGAATGATCTCCTCCCTTATGATACTCGTCGGGACTGTCCATGTTGGGCTAAATACGATGTGCTCCAACTGTTCAGAAAATATAGGTGTCGGTCTGCTGGGTGCACCAACAATTACTTTCATTTCGAATTCCTGACGCTGATGGTCGTATACCCTCATCTTGTATTCAGGCACATTGACCACAATGTAGTTATCACTGTAGTTCGGCGAGACCCACCTTAACCTGTCCATATTTAAAGCTATCGTATTCGCCTTCTCGGGAAAGGTTTGATTCATAAACCTGAGACTTTTTTCACCGATTATTCCATCTGGTGTGAGGCCGTGCCGCAGCTGAAATAATTTCACTGCTGCCACCAGGCTGGGGTCATACCGTAAAGAGTCCAGAAGTCCGGTCATCGAATCGAGAGGAGCCCGATATACTGTCTGATCTGTCAAAGAAAGCTTCTTCCTGATCAAAGGGACAGCGGGATTGAGTTCCCCTGGTTTCACAGCCGTCTTCACGGCGATCGGCGGTACCTCTGGGGCAATAGCCACCAGATTTCGATAATAGGTCAGCGCGTCCTGCAGCTTTCTATACTGCTCTGTCGCAGGTTGAATTGCCGACACCAGACCAGATAGCTGCTCAGCATTTTCAACAGCGGTAAGCAACATAACATCCGCGGTAGACGGAGATACAGTTAGGTCTCTCTTCCAGATATTTTTGCCGTTTGCCACAGTCCTGACACGGCCTTCAGATAGATGGGTTGTATAAAGGAAAAACATCTCCGAAATATGAATATCCAGCTCGGCAATTGTGTCCGGGGTCCGCTTTGAATTATATAAAGCGGCTACACGTTGTTCGATATTTTCGATATCATAGTCTGAGGGATTCAGGCCAAATTGAGAGGCATTTCTGAAAAGATCAAGCAAGTGATCGTAGATTGACGATGGTGCGTTATCATACATCCATTTAGTTTGCGCACCGCGTGAATAGAACTCGTTTGTTTTGAAAGAAACACGCGAGCTAAAATATGGGTCGGCGTAGGCAATGCGCACCTGGTCTGATACGCGATTGTTAACGGTGTCTATTGCAACGCTTCTTGCCTCGACTTCAGCGGCAGCGTTGACGTTCACGGAATCTTTTTTAGACTCATTTGAATTTGCGGTATTGTTTTGAAGACGCTTGCTACACGACGAAACGACCGTAGCCGCCGCAATCAGTACAAGGACGAACTTCAAATATGGTAGAGGTTTTCTCATGAGTGAAAATCGTCCGTAATCGTGGGGGTATAAGAAAAAAATGTACCAAATAATAAGGCGCGCCTCAGTCGCTAAAAAGGCAAAAAACCTGCAAAATGTGGATTTTTCCTCCCAGGGAGATAATTCTGCTCCCAAATGATTGCCGGCGCCAACATCAACGAAACAATACATCAAAGGTTCAAATAATCGACGAGTAATTACTGCAATCGATCGCAAAAATTTCTTGTTAGCCGACCACCTAGAAAGGCGTTGCATTGGCTTGAAAGTCCGACTTTACAAGTGTTCCCCAGCGCAATCGTTGTTTATAGAATTATCTACTGTTTACTTACAACCTTCAGTCGACGACCTGGGGTCCCCGTATATTTACATACAATTAAACAAACAACTTGTTATGAAAACTAAATCACTTTATCTGGCGGCATTATTATTCGTTGGGGCAACAATAGTCGCACCTGGTAAAGAACTTCCTGAAGCAAATGCAATGACTGTAGTGGCGGTGAAGGGATCGAACGTTGTAAAAGTAATTTATAAAGGAACTACGAACGGTAAGTTAAGATTGAACATTTACAATGGCAGCGCACAGATTGTGTACTCTGAGATCAGAAATAGTAAGGAAGGTTTTATTCTTCCTTTAAATTTTTCTGGACTTGCCGCCGGTGAGTATACAGTTGAGGTGATAGACGCGTCAGGCGCAAGATCTGAAAAGATCAGCTATCAGCCTGCCGGTTCACTTTCGAATGTTCATATTGCAAAATTAGCTGAATCAGGAAAATTTCTTTTGTCTGTTGCAAATGATTCGCACGAGGATATTACTGTAAAGATCTACGATCAGGAAAATAACCTTGTTCACACAAGCAGCAAGCAGGTAGATGGTGACTTTGCTCAGGTCTTTTCTATCAAAAATTTTACAGGTGTCACCTTTCAAGTAACAACCTCAAAAGGTAGTACTAAGGAAGTCAGTTTCTAATCCGCATTACTCATTAACCTTTAAGAGAGCCTTTGTCATAGACGAAGGCTCTCTTTTTTTACCCTTTCCTCACGCACCCATTTCAAGAATCGTTGGAGACAGCCATGCCTCAACGCAGCGCGTCAAGACTTCAAAGTTTTACAACCTGCCCTGTTCGCACTGATTCGTCGCACGCAAAGGCTATTCGCAAACTGTTTATTGAATCCTGAATATGGTCTGCAAGATCAATGTCTTCGTTTATAGCGTCAAGGAAGAATTTCTGCTCGCGGCTGCACAATTCCTGGTGGTCTGGCTCATCAGTGAGATCTATCCATTCATCCTGCTTGATAAATTCATCTTCCTTGGTAAGGCCCGCATGATGAAACCTAAGTGATTCCGTTTTGGTGTGCGACTCTACAGAGTCAGATTTGCCAGCGCCACCGGCGTCCTTTGCTATAATCGAAACACATCCCTTTGGACCGATTACATCCTTTACAAAAAAAGCAGTCTCGCTGATCATCGGTCCCCACCCAGCTTCGTACCATCCTACGGACCCATCGTCAAAACGGATTTGAAGTTGTCCATAGTTGTAATTTCCAGGTGGAATGTCGTCTGTTAATCGGGCGCCGATTGCAGATACATGCGTCGGCCTGGACCTGGTCATCTGACACATCACATCGATATAATGCACGCCACAATCCACGATGGGGCTAAGCGTCGCCATAAGATTGCGATGAACTGTCCACATATGACCATGGCTTTGCTGATTAAGGTTCATCCGCATAACCAGAGGTTTGCCTAACTGATGTGAAATTTCAATGAATTTTTGCCAGGAAGGATGGTGACGCAAAATATATCCGACGACCAGTTTCTTTTTTGCTTTCTTCGCAGCCTCAGCAACACGCTCTGATCCGGCGACGGTGTTTGCAAGAGGCTTTTCGATAAAAACATGACAACCCTTTTCAAATGCCGCGATGGCAAAAGCCTCGTGGGTATCTGGATATGTTGAAATGCAGACGGCATCCGGTGAGGTACGCGCAAGCGCTTCATCGTAATCATCAAACAAGGGATACTTACCGCCGAGTTTGACATTTAAGCTATGCTTACTGCTCCCTGTTGATACCAATCCGCATATCTCAACGTCGGGCATTTGGTGAAAGGCAGCAGCGTGGGAAGCTCCCATGTTTCCGCATCCTGCCACAAGGACGCGGAGTTTCATTTTTTTCGTCATCATTTAATATCCCGTTAATACGCCTGTTGGTTAACTCAATCCGGTATCTGTCGGAGCGGAACCAGGTGGCACAAACTACAAGCTTCAACCTTGATTGTGCAAGTACCAGCTATAAAAATTGTCATGTGTAAGATTAGTAAATTCATATCTTCGATTTTAGATCGCAGAAGTTTGCGAGTTGCTTACCATTGCAAATCATTTAGCTATGAACAGAAGAAATGCCATAAAAACCGCTACCGCCGTTTCTGGACTAACGGTATTGGGCCCTCTTGCCACCGCGAGGGAAGGCAAAAAAACCGCGGACAAGTTCCGTTTTTCTTTGAATACCAGCACCATCAGCGGACAAAAGCCTGGTGTGGAAAAGTATATTGACATTGCCGCCCGCGCAGGGTATGACTGTATTGAGCTCTGGACGGGCGACATCAAAGAATACATCGCTAAAGGAGGAACCCTTAAAGCCTTAAAAAAACTATTAGATGATAGTAAGCTGCCCGTAGTAGATGCTATCGGTTTTTCGCCGTGGATGGTCGATGACGATAATACACGGAATGCAGGAATGCAGCAGATGCGCGAAGAAATGGAGATGATGGCCGCGTTAGGCTGCCCGCGGATGGCAGCGCCATCGGCAGGTGTGAAAGCAGAGGAACAGCTCGATATGTTCAAAGTTGGAGAACGGTTTGCCCGGCTTATCGCCCTTGGTCGTGAAACCGGGGTTACTCCTCAACTGGAATTCTGGGGAGCATCAAAGTTTTTTCACCTCGGACAGGTCCTCATGGCTTCTGCCGTTGCGAACGATCCGGGTGTGCGCATTCTCGCCGACGTCTATCATTTGCATCGCGGTGGTTCAGGATTCGAAGGATTGAAAATGATTGATGGAAGTCTTATTGAAATATTTCACATGAACGATTATCCGCAAAATATCCCCCGCGAAAAACTGGAAGATAAAGATCGGGTATATCCGGGAGACGGCGTAGCTCCCCTTACGCAGATCTTAACAGATCTTAAAAATATGAAAGGGCCAAAGATACTTTCTCTTGAGTTGTTTAACCGTGAATATTGGAGTCAGGATCCCTTCCTTGTTGCCAAAACCGGTTTGGACAAAATGCGGAAGGCGGTTGCTACCATTGCCTGATTATGATACCTGTTTCTAACTTTAGCCGTAAAATTTAAAAACCAGTGCTTTAGCAAACGGTGCGATTAAATTCGTCATCGGCGCGGGGGCAGTGCTTTAAGCGAATCGTAGAGAAATGGACGAAAAAAACAGGCAACGCTTCTTCTTAAACGGTTTCTTCTTTCTCGCTGGTGTTTGTTTTTCGACCTGGGCCTCGCGGATACCCACCATTAAAGAATATTTTCAATATAACGAGGCCGAACTAGGCACTATCCTCCTGTTCATGCCAATCAGTTCCATGATCGGACTACCCATCTCCGGCTGGCTGGTTTCACGGTATGATAGCAGAATACCTATGACCGCGGGATTTGTAATGATCGCCATTTCCCTCTTCTTTATTGGGGTGGCTACGACCACCGCGACACTCGTTGCGTCCATCTGCATCTTCTCTTTTAGTACGCGCATCATGAGTATCTCCATTAACACCCAGGCCATTCACCTGCAAAAGCATTTTAATCGAAAGATTAATGGGACTTTCCATGGCATGTGGAGCACCGGGGGAATTGTTGGCGTAGGTATTTCGACCTTGTTCGTTGCCATGGACATTTCAATTTCCGTGCACTTTCTCATTGTGGCGTTGCTATCGCTGATCACAACGCTGTGCGCATTCCGGTACCTGCCGGGAAATGATCGTGCTACGTCAGGAAATAAACTGAGTCTTGGAAAGCCCGATCCATACATCGTTTACCTTGGCTTACTTGTATTTTTTGCCGCCATATGCGAGGGCGGCATGTTCGATTGGAGCGGCGTTTATTTTAAGGAAGTCGTGCATGTCGACCTTTTTACTTTAGGATATCTGATATTCATGATCTTCATGGCATTATCGCGCTTCATATCTGACAAGGTTGTTGATCAAGTTGGAATGCCGAGAATGTATATGCTCAGCGCAATGCTGATATTTAGTGGCGTGGCCCTTGCGGTGGCTTTCCCAACCTTTTGGCCTGCTCTTGTCGGTTTTTGCCTGGTAGGATTTGGCACAGCGGCGATCATACCAATGACGTTCCTGCTGGCCGGGCAGAGCAAAAAGTATTCACCTGGAATGGCTATTTCTCTTATCGCAACCTATAGCATTGTTGGCATGCTCATCGGACCTCCTATGATAGGATATCTTGCTCATGCATTTAGTCTGAAAATAGCATTTCTCGCTTTTGCGGTAGCAGGATTAGCACTTATTCCAATTTCGCATTTCTTCTTTCGCCACCACCATCGGCAAGCATAGAAAGGCTGTCAGCGTCCTATTGAATCACGATCTCGATCCCGTCTTAGGAAGCAATTGTTTTTTTTCGATGGCGATGAGTGCGGCGATCATTTCCATCACACGTGTAGAGAATAGGTTGTCTTCCAGTTTCAATACATACGAAGAATAAATGGTGTCTGACGCATTACCTGAATTCGTTTTCCATACACCTCTGCAACGTATCAGGTGATACTGCTGATCGATGACATCATAGATGACAAATTGGTTGATGGGTTCCTGAAGTGGCCCTGGAAAAAAAAGAAATAAAGGGAAGTCAAAAAGCTCAGCGCCGGCCAGATCGGGGATTAAGTTTGCGTCGAAGAATTCATACCGCATTATTGTGCAGGGAACGCCTTCCAGAGACAGTCGCTCCTGCAGGGCAAGCAATTTGGCGCGCATGATCTCCAACGGCGCAAGCTCATTCACAAAGTTCTTGATCGGGTGCCATTGTTGAGTTTCTAACTGCAAGTACTCGAGCGAGTCTTTTGCCATCGTCAACTTATAGTCGAAAAATGAATAGCCCGGTACAAAGTAACCGGGATAAAAATATTTCAAACCTAAAGTCTTGCAATGCGCCATCTTAAGGTAGATCAGGTATTTGCCAAGGCTATGTTTTTTATATGCGGGATCGTAAAAGCAGCTAATCCCCATGGCCGAGGTTGCGCCATGGTCGAAGTATCCGCAAGCGATCAGCTTTTCGTTGTCGTATATATTCACTTCATAGGTATCATAAGCTGAACGGTCCGATTTACCCAGAAGCAGATGCTTGACCGATGCAGATGCTTCAAAAGCGACGCTCAACTTATATGTTTCAAAAAGCTTTTCCTTCTCATCAGTTATCGTGGCCCGTTTTATTTCCGTCCTTAATGAGTTGTTCAGGCGAAATACCTTTGTTTGTGTTCTTTCCCCACGATAAGTTTCGAGGTTTACACGCAACCAGATCGCGCCATATAAACGTTCCTTGAAGCTTAAGAAGTTGGTGGTGAAGATTGTTGGACCCATGCGAAACCATCCCCGAAACAGGTATGAATCGATCTCCTCAGGTGTAAGCGTTTCAGGATGGTTTACAGCGGCAAACAATGAATTGATTTCCTTATAGGTTTCAAAGGTAGTGCACTGGAATCTGGCGCTCCTTCTCAATCAAAATTACAAATTTGCCCTTTGATACCAACCCGGTGTTCTGAAACGTAGATTCCATTTCGGCGAAGGACTATACCGGGCTTTGTCCTGTCGCCAGGACCCCCGGAACGTTTGTTTGCCTTTGAATAGCAACGAGGGTAAGGATGGCCGATACCAACAGAGACCCCGCCATAAAAATGTAAGATGCGCCAAACCCGCCCGTTGAAGCGTTTAGATAGCCCACAAGATATGCGCCGGCAAAAGAGCCCAAAGCGCCAAAACTGTTGATCAGCGCCATTGCCCCCCCTGAAACATTGTGAGGCAGCACCTCGGGTATAATGGCGAAAAAAGGACCATACGGCGCGTACATCGCTCCACCCGCAAGGATTAGCAGTGCGAAGGAAAACCAAAAATTATCAGGACCTATCAGGAAGGAACAATAGAAAGCTATTGCGCCGATCAGCAGAAACGGCCAGACAAAAGCCTTGCGATTGAGGAGCTTATCTGAAAAGTACGAGGCCGATAACATCGTGATTATTGCGAATACATACGGCAGCGATGCCAGCCACCCCGTTGTAACGATATTCATGTTGGGAGCTGCTTTAATGATAGACGGTAACCACATTACAAAACCATATACGCCGACGCTCCAGAACGCGTATTGAAAACATAGGAGAATAACGATTTTGGATTTAAAAGCTACTGCATAGTTTCTGACGGGTTTAATGCCCTGCTGTTCTAATTGAAGTTGGCTCGCCAGCGCCTGTTTCTCTTCATTCGTAAGCCACCGCGCGTCTTCTGGTTTGTCATTTACCAGAAACCACCAAAAAAACGCCCAGATCACTGCGGGCAGGCCTTCAAGGATAAACATATTGCGCCAACCCACGGCATCAATAAGATAGCCGGACAATATCGACATCCACAATATTGTTGCGGGATTGCCAAGAATGAGAAATGTATTCGCGCGGGAACGTTCAGTCTTTGTGAACCACCGACTTAACAAGATAAGCATCGACGGCATAACGGCGCTTTCCACAACGCCAAGCATAAAGCGAATTACAATTAACATATTGACGTTGCTGATCATACCCGTCGCTGTGGCCAGCAAGCCCCAAAGTATCAGGGACCAGAATATCAGTTTTTTCGCACTCCTGTTGGAGGCGTATAATGCGCCTGGTATTTGGAAAAAAAAGTAACCCAGGAAAAACAACGAGCCAAGCAACGACGACATTGCCGGTGTAATCGCGAGATCTTCGGCCATCCCTCCGGCTGCACCAAATCCAAAGTTCGCCCTGTCGAGATAAGCAAGGCTGTAAGTTATAAACACTACCGGAATAAGCCGGTACCACCTTGATTGTGCAATTACCTTTTCCATTCTTTTGTTTGCTCAGGGCATGGATCGCCAGAGCCGGCAGATGCTATATTACCATTTAATGCCAATTACTACAACGAAGAATATTTAAGGGGCAATCTCCCCTGAACTATTTACGATCATAGGCTGCGTCTATCTGGCGCTGTAGATTGATGCGTGCAGTCGCGGCTTGCGTCGCGATATCTGACCAACGACACTCCAAAACAATGACGCCTGAATAATGTATTCTGCGCAACGCATCGAGGTAGCTTGAAAAATTATCACCCCGGACCCCTGGCGGGGTACGACCATCCTTTTCAGCAATATCACAATGAATGAGAAATGGCTTTGCCTTAATCAGAATTTCAGCGGGCTCGCCCTCCTTTAACATGTGATATATATCAGCGCATAGCAAAAAATTGGGGTGATCAACTCGCTTTACTACATCCAACGCTTCCGCTACCGTGTTGATGAAGTTGGTTTCAGTGTGATTTAGATTTTCCAACGCCATCCTGACGTTATATTGCGCTGCTGCTGCTGCGACTTTTTGCGCCAGCTGGATGAATTGCTTCTTAGCGGTTTTTGGATCAAATCCGTCAGGCACGCGTCTGGCACCTCCACTCCCCCAAACTACCATTGTAACTCCCATACGCTGGCAACGCTCAAATACTTTGTTCGCATACGAAAGGACGTCTGCCTCTCTTACTTCAGGGCCCACCAACTTGAGCTCGCCAGGCATAAAGATGTTTAACGCATAGATCGGGACCTTGAGCTGCCGGTATATCTCCACCTTCGCGTCGAACTGCTCATCAGTAAATTTTAACGGAGACAGGCACTTCGATATAGATTCTACGAGGTGATGGTATCCAACTGCAGACAGCAGGCTGTCCTGTTCAAAATCCTGCGCGATTCCAATTTGAGGTTTGATTACTTTTTGCTGTGCCGTAGCGATGTGATAGGCCAGCAAACAGGAAAGGAAAATACTTAACAACTTCATCCGTGCGAATGGGTTAGTGTTCTCAGACTAATATCAATATAAAAAATTAGCGCAAGCTTGAATCGTTCTTTACGACAAGCCTGCGCTAATTTAAACAACGAAAAGTTGTTTTACTTCACATGTTTGCTGACAACTTTCGCAAGTTCAAACATTGAAACTTGTCCTTTGCCGTCGAAAATCGGCTTCAGTTTGTCATCAGCATTGATCATCCTTCTGTTCTTGCTGTCCTGTAAGCCATTCTTCTTGATATAGTCCCATATCTTTTTGATGACCTCAGTTCTTGGCAGAGGCTTGCTGCCTACCACTTCAGATAACAATGCGCTTGGCTGTAATGCTGCCATGAACGCCGCGTTTGGTTTTCTCTTCTTGGCAGCCTTCTTAGGTGCAGCCTTTTTAGCGACCTTCTTTGCCGCCTTTTTAACAGTTTTCTTGGCGGCTTTTTTTGCCGATTTTTTTGCTACTTTCTTCGCAGCCTTTTTCGCTTTTTTTGCCATAGCGTTTCTAAAATTTAAGAGTTTATTAAATGGATATTGGTTGTAAATTTTCTGTCACGTAATCTTCGGATGTGAATATACTATAGATCATTGACTCTTTTGCATTTATATTGTTTTGTCGCATCTACGTGGTTGTAGTCTCTTGATATTTGAGAGACAAAATTACACCTTGAATCAAAATATCCTAATGGTGAGAAGCATTGGAAAAGCTTCAAGCCTGTGCGTGCGTTTCCTAAACCGGTACATATTAACTCTAGATTAGGGAAGCCACTCGTATACCTGGGACTCGTGCGCATCTAATGCATGAATCTTCTGAGCAAACACGGAAGAAATGTCAACGGCGATGTCGGGACGGAAAGGATTTGGTCTTTGAAAGAAGTCTTGAAAGTATAAGAATACAGGGTTCTTTCGCAGCGGTGGAGTGTCTGAGGCAACATTCGGAACAGCTACCATATAGGCGGCATCCTGAACAAGAATGCCGGTATAACGGTGGTCAGGATGATAATCGTTTGGACGAGGCGCAATCACGATGTCTGCATTCCACTCTCTGATTGCGCGAATGATCTGAAGTCTGACCTCAAGCGAGGGAAGTAACTCTCCGTCGTGATTTCCAAGCACCTCGTACTCGACACCATATCGCTTACCGGCTTCTTTGGCTTCAGCGAGTCTGCGTTTGGCCAATATGCCGCCTCCCTGTGACTGATGCCCTGCGTCGCCGTTGGTGACTGCAACGAACTTTACAGCATAGCCCAGCTTGGAAAATAATATCGCAGTGCCTCCGACATCCTGGTCACAATCGTCAGGGTGGGCACCAATCATAATGATTCGAATAGGTTGATCTGCTGGCTGCGCAAAACAACAGATAGCAGAAAAAATAAGTAGTACCGTCAAGCGGGTCTTCATAAGAAAATAATTAAGGCTTTTCAGATTTCGTAGCCATCAATAACGCATGAGTCGTTGTATAATATTTTGCAATCATATTGGGCACCTCCCAGTCAGGCATATTGCCGTTCTTAAGATACTCAAGAAATTTGTGCATCACTCGGGAGAAATGTGCCTCATGACCTTCTTTATAGCTATCGGGAATGATTACTTCCCATCCGTTTGTGTTCTTACGCAGCCCGACGCCTGGATATTTTGTCTGTATGTCTTTCAACCTTGCGATGATTCTTTGTTCAAAAGCTTCGTCGGGTTTCACCGCTTCTATGTAAAGGGTCGGCTTAAATTTTTGCTCTGTGCCCTGCCGAATGATCAGGTTGGCTTTCGTGCCTCGCATAATTGAATAATGTGTATCACCCGCGCCGTCTGGTGCCTTGTATTTCCAATCCACAGACACGCGCGCGTGGACGCCACGAATCTTATAGTTGATCTCCCCGTTGCAAAAGATTTGCAATACTGAATCCCTTCTTATGGTGCTTTTTAGATATTCAGGAAAAGAGTCCAGCTTCGTAATTGCTTTGAACTGTGACAACGTCATCTCCGATGCTGAACGGTGGGCATTTAAAATTTCAATATCCTCTTCGTATTTCAGCACTTGTTCAGGAAAACATTCCCATTGCACCAGGTCAACAAGGTGCGTCGTAACATCGACGATGCCATTGCCCGCCTGACGTACATCCATAAACCATGGCGGACGTGTTAGGATATTTCCAGAGACATATTTATAAAAGTGGTGAACGCTCACCTTCGTTACTGCGGGTGTATCGGGACTGCCGCGTTCCAATGTTCCGAAAACGTCCTCGATCAAAGAGAATTCTTTCTGCAGTATTGTTGTGATTTCGTAGCGCTCAGTCATGATATCGTACAATAACAACTTTTTCGTTGCGGCCGTGGCGAATGCGTTCTTCAGCATTTCAAAACCCACCGTGTCTATCACCATTGGCTTATCAGCCAAAACGTTGTATCCCGCCTGGAGCGAGCGCGCGAGGTATTCCGTCTTTTTTTCGTTTGTTCCCGATAATACAACTACGTTCCCCTTATTCTCTTCCAGCATTTTTTCAAAGAAGTCCGCACCCGTGTATACTTCTTCGTTCCAATGCGTAGGCTCTTCCGGGCTGGTATTAAATTTTTCAATACGCTCAAGATGCATTTGTATATCCGGGCCAGGTGGAGCGTACACATGCACGGTAGAGTCCACTCCGGGGTACATCGCCTTTTGTACGAGTGCGGCATGAAAGTGCCCTGGATCTACTGTTACGAGGCCAACGGTTTGCTCTTTCATCACTTCTTGTTTTTCTGGCTTGCAGGAAGAAAAAATTGAAAGAAGGAAAAATCCGACGAAGGTGATGTGGCGGGAAAATCGCATGCTTAAAGCAGCTTGAGTCATGTTCTGGATTTGATTACTGCGAAAAGATAATTTTACTTTTTAGTCACATAGGGCGAACGTTGTGTCCTGGACACCATTGCATTTGCTTCGTCGTCATTTTTAAATCGTTCCTTGACCGGGTCCCAATATACTTTTCTGCCGAGTTTCATAGCGATGTGGTGGAGCAGGCAGGTTGAGCAGGAACGATGAGCGACTTCTACCGGAGCAATCGGTGCCTGACGGGATTTGATGCTGTCGAGCCAGTTGCCGTGGTGATCCTTGCTTTCAGTAAGATGAATTTCACCCGGCCCAATAACAGATTTTATAATGGACGGATCACTTGCATCCAAAGATTTGACACCGTCGCCATTGGGCACCGGATCGCTGCCGGTCGCCTGATAGTTACCCCGTGTCACAAAAATCCAACCCTTACTACCTTCGAATTTGATTCCGTTAGGCAGCTCATTGCTGACTACCATCCTTACTCCATTCTCATATAACGCCTCAGTTTTAAAAATACCATGCACATCCCATAGCCCGGAAGTTGGAAACGCAGCCTTACCCCAAACTTCAACAGGCCCGGTCAGTTCAGTATTCATAGCCCAATGGGCGGAGTCAATATGGTGTGAGCCCCACCCGGTGATCATACCGGCACCAAATTGTTCGCAACGCAACCATCCGGGCCTGTCATAACCGTTTTGAGGATGAACGCGTTTTTCTGTATAATAAACTTCCGGTGTAGGACCCAGCCACATGTTATAGTTAAGGTTAGCAGGCACCGGCATCTCGGGTTCTTCTTCACCGGAGGGATCGCCAGGAAGTCCCACGTAAACGGTTTTCAGATCACCTATCCTACCGTTGCGAACAAGCTCCGCTGCATAGCGAAACTGCTGACTCGAACGTTGCTGACTACCGATCTGAAATATCTGCTTGCTGCCGGCTACAGCATTGCTAAGCGCCCGTCCTTCGGCTATCGTTAAGGATGTAGGCTTTTGCAAATAGATATCCTTTTTTGCCTTTACCGCATCAATAGCAATTATTGAGTGCCAGTGATCAGGAGTGCTTACAATCACGGCATCGATATCTTTATTGAGAAGCAGCTTGTGGTAGTCGTCATATGCGGTTACACCATCGTAAGCCTTACCGAATTTCTTGGAGTAAAAGTCATTCACCAACACTTTTGCTTCCGAGGCCCTTTTGCTATCCAAATCACATACACCAATGATCATTCCATGATCAAATTTCCAGACACCAGGCATATCGTGGTCTCTCGAAATACGGCCAGTCCCAATCGCACCAATGTTTATCCTGTTGCTCGGTGCATGTGGTCCAAATACCCGTGCCGGAACTATGGTGGGAAATCCAACTACAGCAGAGGCGATTGCGCCTTTGACGGTTGCTTGCAGAAATTTTCGCCGCGATACCGGTGTTCTGAATTTTTTATCCATAGTTACATTCATTTGATATTTTTGCAAGCACGCACTTCATCAAATCATCGCTGAGAACGTTAACGAAGTTATAAATTATTATTTAATGTCGTTTAGCTTTGTACATTGATAAATTAGCTTGACAACCAAACACCGCCGAATATGAGAATGGAACAAACCATGCGTTGGTATGGACCAAACGATGCCGTATCACTGTCTGACATCCTTCAAGCGGGATGCACCGGAGTAGTTACCGCCTTGCACCACATTCCTGTTGGTGAGGTCTGGTCGGTTGAGGAAATCAATAAGCGTAAAAAGATTATTGAAGCGGCGGGGTTGTCGTGGACCGTGATTGAAAGTCTTCCGGTACATGACGATATAAAAAGGCAATACGGCAACTTTAAGCAGTATATCGAAAGCTATAAAAGAAGCCTGGAGAATGTTGGAAAGTGTGGACTAAAGGTTGTCACGTATAATTTTATGCCTGTGCTCGACTGGATGAGAACTGACATTTCGTTCCCAATGGCGGACGGTAGCAAGGCGCTGTATTTCGAACGCGCGGCGTTCATCGCCTTCGACCTGTTTCTCTTAAAACGCCCCGGCGCGGAACAGGACTACACACCTGAGGAACGGGCCCTTGCCACTTCGCGTCTTGAATCCATGACGAAAGCCGACAAAGAAAAATTATTCCATAATTGCCTGTTAGGACTGCCGGGAAGTGATGAGTCGTTTACTCCGGAGCAGATCCTGGCGGAGCTGAAACTTTATGCTGGAATTAGCGCCGCCAAACTGAAGGAACATCTTTTTTATTTCCTGAATAAGGTTGCGCCGGTAGCAGAGGCCGCAGGACTCAATCTGGCAATTCATCCGGACGATCCGCCTTACCCAATACTCGGGCTTCCCAGGATTGTAAGTTCAGAAAAAGATGCAACAGAACTTTTAAATGCGTGTCCATCTCCCTCAAACGGACTTTGCTTTTGTACTGGGTCCTATGGAGCACGCGCAGACAACGATCTTCCAGGCATGATACAACGCCTTGGCGATCGCATTCACTTCCTCCATTTGCGCAGCACCAAGCGCGATGCTTCGGGGAATTTTTTCGAAGCAAACCATCTTGAAGGAGATGCCAATATGCCGGAGGTTGTAAAACAGATTGTGGCGCTGATGAAACGAAGAAACGTAAGCATTCCCATGCGCCCCGACCACGGCCATCAAATGCTGGATGATTTGAATAAAACTACTTATCCCGGATACTCCGCGATTGGGCGATTAAGAGGGCTTGCCGAACTGCGTGGCTTAGAGCTAGGGATATTAAGTCATTAACTTTGGCGGTGGTCCAATTTCTATGTTGCCGTTGACCTGTGAATAAGAAAAAATACTATTGGTCCGGATCCACCTTTGCAATATGAAGAGAAAAGAATTTGATGGAATTGGATTATGGCAATTCGACAGGCTATCAGATGAGCCGTCCATACGTCACTTTGTTTCCGACCGGAATTCAAATGGCCATGGTAAGCCATTCACGTTGAGCTTTTCGAGTACGCCCGATAAAGAGGAGGTTCGACAAAACAGAAAACTTCTGGCGCGGGCGATGAAGGTTGCTGATGACCAGCTATATTTTCCCTCACAGGTTCACCTCACCAGAATCGTTCACGTAACACCTGAAAGCAAACCCGCAGATCTCCTCGAAACAGATGCTTTAATCACTGCCCATAAAGACGTTTGCATAGCTGTTATGTCTGCGGACTGTGTTCCGATTTTACTTTATGACAAGGCGCAGCAGGTAATTGCGGCCATTCATTCGGGGTGGCGGGGAACAGTGGCAAAGATCCTGGAAAGAACACTGCACGAGATGCAACGTCAGTATGGAACGCGTGGCAGAGATGTACTCGCAGCAATAGGTCCTTCGGTAAGTCAGGACGCTTATGAAGTGGGAAGCGAGGTGATCGAAGCCGTGAATGCCTCCTTTGGTACCAATCAAGATCTGTTTATTGCTGGTGATGCTGGAAAGGCGAGGCTGGATCTTTGGAAAGCAAATGCCATACAACTAAAAAGTTTTGGTGTGCCGGACGTAAACATTGAGATCGCCGGACTGTGCACCGTCACGGATAATAATCATTTCTTCTCGGCACGGAAAGGCGACGCGGGAAGATTTGCAGGTGGTATTTCATTGATGAGCTGAGCGCACGATGAAGGCGGGTACGAAGCTTTATTTAGCTTTATACAAGTCTGTCGAAGCATTCAGAAACGGTTGCTGTCGCTGATGCCAGTAAGGATAAGCTGGCGGGACGTCGCTTGCAGCATCGAGTCGCCTGACCTGATCAACCGAAAGGTTCCAACCCACAGCCCCAAGGTTATTAATCAATTGCTGTTCATTCCTCGCGCCGATAATGATGTTATCAACCGTCGGCCTCTGCAGTAACCAATTCAGGGCAACTTGTGCGATAGTCTTTCCAATCTCTGTTGCAATTTCATCCAGCACATCTACAATTTTGTAAAGTAAGTCATCCGAAACGGCAAAACCCGGAACCGGACTTCCACCCTGGGCAACACGCGCATCCGGCCTGGCCTGGTTGCGCCGGTATTTCCCGCTGAGTAAGCCTGATGCCAGCGGACTCCAAACCATCGTCCCGACATGCTGCTCGATACCTAAAGGCATCAATTCCCACTCGAAATCGCGGTTGAGCAGCGAATAGTAGGCTTGATGACCGATGTATTTTGACCAACCATACCGTTCGGAAACAGCAAGCGACTTCATTAGGTGCCAACCTGAAAAGTTAGAGCAGGCTATATAACGAACTTTGCCACTTTGTACCAGCGAATGCAATGCACTCAACGTTTCCTCCACGGGAGTATTCGCATCATATCCGTGCATATGGTAAACGTCTATGTGGTCAACGCCGAGGCGCCGTAGACTATCTTCACAGGATCTGATAATGTTGTGCCTTGATGACCCATAATCATTTAAATCATCGCTCATTGGGAAAGTCATCTTTGATGAAATGAGAACCCGATTCTTTTTGTCCTTTATTGCGCGGCCTAATATCTCCTCTGACAGACCCCTCGAGTACACATTCGCTGTGTCAAAAAAGTTCACGCCATTGTCCAGGCAAACATCTACAAGCCTGGTGGCTTCCTCAACTTGGGTCGAACCCCATGCCTTAAAAAAATCGCCTGTTCCTCCGAACGTGCCTGTTCCGAAACTGAGGACTGGGATACGCAACCCCGACCCCCCAAACTGTCTAAATTCCATACGCGCTAAAATAAGAATTCATGCTGAATATTGACTGAGGTAATAATTGCTAATTTCAATCCGAAGCCTTTCATTTTCAAGCTTAGGTTTATACATTTTCGTCGATCAAACTTTTTTCAAATGAGCCCGTCGCCAATAAGTGAGAAATTTTACAACGTTCAGCGGCTCAGGAAGAAAACACATACCCTTAACAGTTGGGAGATCGATAAAAATTGGAATGATGCTGAAGAATTAACAGATTTTAAGTACCCCTGGGATAGTGGGCAGGCACCACACACTTCCTTCCGCGCGCTTCATGATGCTTCCTGGCTTTACTTTCTCTTCGAAGCAGCGGACAAAAATGTTATTATACATGTCGTCACAAATGACAAGTGGGAAGTTGTCAGTAGCGACAGGGTTGAAATATTTTTTCGATCAAATGATGAAATGAATCCATATTACTGCCTGGAGATTGATCCAAAGGGCCGTGTGCTCGATTATGAGGCGACATTTCACCGTCAGTTCAACTATCCATGGACATGGCCAAAGGATCAGTTAAAAATTACAGCAACTGAAATCACTGGAGGCTATAGAGTCGAGTTTGCTATTTCCAAAAAAGCAATGCTAGACCTTGGATTGCTAAAAGGTGACCGGATAGAAGCCGGACTGTATCGGGCCAATTGCGTTCAGGCCATTGACGCCCAGGCACACATGGAATGGATTAGTTGGGTTCACCCTGACAGTGCAACACCTGATTTTCATATACCATCATCGTTCGGAACACTGAGGTTAATAGGTTGATCGAGTGCGTATCAAAAGCAATAATAGTTATGAACCCTTCCCGTGAGCGCTTTATAAAAAAGTTACTAAACAATTACCGTTGAAATAGCATACCATTTTGCATATCACCAATTTGCGGCCGGTTAAAGGCAAGGCATGAGCGAGTTTACGGAACGATTACTGGAAGAATTTAGAACGCCATTTCAGAACTCGGTTCTGATCTTTTCTGTAATTCTGTTTATAATCCTCCTGGCACCTATTATACTCAAGAGGCTTCGCATTCCAGGGATAATCGGTTTGATTCTATCCGGTATGGTCATTGGTCCTCATGGATTCTACCTGTTAGAAAAAAATGAGGCTGTAAATCTATTCTCAACCATTGGTTTGCTTTACATCATGTTCATCGCGGGCCTTGAGCTGGATCTCGGTGAGTTCAACAAAAATAAATATAAGAGTCTTGTCTTCGGCTTCCTTACGTTTATACTTCCTATCTCACTTGGGCTTCCCGTCTGCTACTATTTGCTGGACTATAATTTATCCACCAGCTTTCTCACGTCAAGTATGTTCGCTACGCATACGCTGATTGCATATCCGATTGTGAGTCGAATGGGTATCTCCAAGAATGAGGCTGTCGCGGTAACAGTCGGTGGAACCATTCTTACCGATACAGCGGTCTTAATTATCCTCGCCGTCATCTCCGGCGCCGAAAAGGGTGGACTTAACTCAGATCTTTGGATTAGACTGGCCGTTTCGATGGCCATTTTTGTTGGCATTGTCGTGATCATTATTCCCCGCATATCTGCATGGTTCTTTAAACAGTTTGAGGACGAAAAGAATGCCCACTTTATTTTCGTACTGTCAGTAGTCTTCTTTTGTGCTTTTATTGCCGAACTCTCCGGACTGGAACCTATCATTGGCGCATTTGCCGCGGGCCTTACCCTGAATCACCTTATTCCAAATACATCTTCATTGATGAATCGTATCGAGTTTGTTGGAAACTCTCTTTTCATACCTTTTTTTCTGATTAGCGTGGGAATGCTGATTGATATTAAAGTGCTGGGAAATGGAACAGGCGCCCTCGTGGTGGCTGGCGTGCTTACAACGGTTGCTCTACTAGGAAAGTGGCTTGCCGCTTCTGCGACCGGATTCATCTTTAAATTCACGAAAGCTCAGCGCAATCTAATCTTCGGCCTGAGCAGCGCCCATGCGGCTGCAACGTTAGCCGTTATTTTAGTGGGTTACAATCTTGGAATAATCGATGAGGCCATACTGAACGGAACCATCGTACTTATTCTCGTTACATGTCTCGTGGCGTCATTCATTACAGAGAATGCTGGAAAAAAAGTAGTGCTCCAAAGTGAGTCGGAAGAAACGCAGGTATTGCGATCCACAACGCAACGGATACTTGTTCCCGTTTCAAACCCGGAGACAATGGAAAAGCTAATTGATTTCGCGATCATTATTAAGGAACCGAAAAACAATGCGCCCATCGTTGGCCTCACTGTTGTAGAAGATGATAACCTTGCCCAGAGCAAACTGGTACAGGCACGCAAAATGCTTGACAAGGCAATACTCCATGCAGCTGCCGCCGATCAAAAGGTTGAGATCATGACAACAATCGACCAGAACGTCAGCAGTGGTATCCGACGTGTCACGAGAGAAATGTTTATTACGGATATTGTGCTAGGCTGGTCTGACAAGAACACGCTGTCAAACATCCTTTTCGGCAAAACGTTCGAAGGGCTTATAAACCAAACTTCCCAGAATGTTTTTTTAACGAGGTTCGTCCTTCCGTTGAACATACACAAAAACATTAATCTAATCTGTCCGCCTTTCGTCGAGCGCGAGGCAGGGTTTAAAAATTGGCTTGGCGATACGTTCAGGCTTGCCGGGCAATTAAGCTTAAGCATCACGCTGTATGGGAACGTGCCCACGTATGAAGAGGTGTTAAGGCATCACACTGTCACAAAGGTGGCAGTGTCACTAAAATTCGTTGCCATAAAGAACATCACTTCGCTGCACCATGACCTTACGTTGCATCCTACAGACATGATGGTATGGGTACTATCAAGGAAGGGCAATGTTTCCCACAGCCCTTATATTGAAAATCTTCCTGGAAAAATGGTTCGAACTTAC
This sequence comes from Chryseolinea sp., assembly GCA_037720155.1. Taxonomy (GTDB): domain Bacteria; phylum Bacteroidota; class Bacteroidia; order Cytophagales; family Cyclobacteriaceae; genus Chryseolinea. Next base: position 125,336 of record JBBJMI010000008.1, read on the forward strand.
AGCGCCAATAGTCTGATGTTCATCTACCCCGAAACGCGGACACTTGAGGTCAGTGATTATGCGCTTGAACCAGACAGCACCCTTTTGGACAAGGGTATCAACTTATTGAAAGGCCTGGTGAAGAGCGAAAAATAAGCGGTATTGGCCGTGCGCCCCGTCAGGCAGTTGGTTCACTTATTGTGCCCGTCGTTATTCCATACATCTTTATATTCATCCTGGTGCCTCTTGAACTGGGTAATAACATAAGAGCAAAGGGGAATTACCTTCAGGTTATGTTCTCTCGCGTAAGCGGTCATTGCATTCAACAGCTCCGTGCTTGCCCCCTTTCCCTTCAGACTATCGTCGACTTCTGTATGAAACACCGTGAGGTTACCCGATGCAACCGAGACAACCATCTCTCCGAGACGCCGTCCGGAATCTTCGATGAAAAAGGATCCCTTACCATTATCCCCAATGTCAGATCGTATGTTCATATGTTTTTTGATTCCAACGCAAGTTAACACATTGTCACTTACTGCCCCATGAGATGCTGAAGGGAGATGCGGGAAATCAAATAATCGTAAACAGCTTCGAGAAAATTAGATTGCGCGGATGAAAGCTCCAGCGAAGCATCTGACAATTCAAGCCGTGAAGAAATACCCCGTTTGTATCTATATTCTGTAATGCCATAGCTTAGTCTCGCCGTCTCAGCGACCGATGCCGTGGTTTCGAGGCGCGCTTGTGATTCTTCACTGCTGGACACGGCGTGGTGAACCGCAGCACGCAATTCATCATAGGCATAATTCGCCCGTAAAGATGTTTGCGTCTTTGATAAATTTGCCTGTCTGACCTTTGCCTGATTGCTCAACCCGGTAAATAAAGGCAGGGATACCTGCAATCCAACAAATGAAGATGAAGGGTAATGCGCGTTTCCATATTCAAAACCATTCGTCTGAGACTGCAACTGGTACTGCGCAATCGCTGCAACGGAGGGCATACGGGCCGCAGCCGCTAGGGTAACGTCCTGTTCACTTAGCTGTCGTTGCATCTCGAGCAATCTGTAAGCGGGGTTGTTATCTTTCGCAGCGCGATATACATCGGCTTCTCCGGGGATCGGGCTCTGATCTACGATAAAAAGAGAATCGGTGAGTTCGACGGACTTCAATGAATCAATGCCCAGCAAAGCCTTTAGGTTAAGCTTGCTTGTTTGAAGTGCAAAATTTAGCTTCATTAAATCCGGTTCCAGATTTTTCACTGCCGTGTAAGCGCGCAAGGTGTCTACCCGAAGACCTTTGCCCTGAAGGAATAAGGAGCGCGAATCCTGAAGACCACGCACGTTCCGCTTTACATTTTCAAGCTGCAGTTTAATCTGCTCGTTTAGTACGAGGGTTTGGAGGTACGTTTGTTTAACGAGATACACGATCTCAGATCGTTTAGCAGCAGCTTCTAACCTGCTTTCTTCAATCTGCAAACCAGCCTTCTTCAGACCCGGGTACGCCTGTGCATTATAAATTGGTTGGACGGCTGAGATGTATGTGTTCAGTTGATCCTCGCCCCCAAATCTTCCATATGGAATTTTTTCATCGGACGTTGCTTCGCCGAAACCGAAAAACGGTGGAAGTGAGAAGAAATGATTTACCTGCGCCGACGCTTGAATTGCGGGCAAAAGAGCGCTCCTGGCAATCACCTGTTGTTGCCTGGATTTGTCAACCTCTAGCCCGGTCGCCTGAAGCTCTGGGTTATTTTCACTGGCGATCTCGACCGCTTGTTGTAAGCTCAAAACCTGCTGGCCTATTAATGGTGCAGCCTGCCCTACCAGTAGGAACGCCAGGGCTACATATTTAAATTCTGTTTTCATCTGTCGCGAAATGTGTTTCTTGAATGGTGTTTTGTAGGAGTTATATTCCGGAGGTTGAGACTGCCGGCGTTTGGTGTGCTTTGCTGATCGCAGCATCCTGCTTCGGAACATGAACCCTTGAGAAATAAGAATAGACGGCTGGTATCACGAATAGCGTAAGGAAACCGGCAAAGATCAACCCACCAACCACCGCTATTCCGAGCGATGTACGGCTTCCGGATGAAGTCCCCAACGATAGCGCTATGGGCAGTGTTCCGAATATCATGGCCAGCGTGGTCATCAAAATTGGTCGGAAACGCGAAGTTGCCGCGGAAAGCACAGCATCCCGAACGGACATTCCTTCTTCCTTTCGCTGATTGGCAAACTCTACGATGAGTATACCATTTTTGGTAATTAAGCCGATGAGCATGATGATGCCTATCTCGCTGAACACATTGATGGACTGTCCCGTGATCCACAGACTTAGCAAGGCACCTGTTAGTGCCATTGGAACTGTCAACAAAATTATGAACGGATCAATTAGACTTTCAAACTGTGCTGCAAGGACAAGGTAGATCAGTATGATCGCGAAGATGAAGGCGAAGATCAGACTTGCGCTACTTTCAGAATAATCGCGGCTCTGACCGGCAAGCGCAGTGTTAAATCCCGCTGGTAAAACGCTTTTTGCAATTGCGTCCATCTCTTCAATCGCCTCACCGAGACTCACACCAGGTGCTGGGGTAGCAGAGATGGTGGCACTGTAAGACTGGTTATAACGATAGATGGCGGGCGGGCTTACCGACTCCTTCATCGTAACAAGATTGTCCAGGGAAATCATCTCACCGTTTCCGGCTTTCAAGAACAATGACCTTAAGTCCGCGGGAGCAGAGCGCTCTTTTCTGTCCAGTTGACCAATTACCTCATACTGCCGATCGTTGAAAATGAAATATCCATACCGCCTGCCGCTCAGCGCAAGTTGCAAAGTGCGACCTATTTCCTCGGTGGAAATTCCGGATTGTGCAGCCCTCTGCCGATCGATGGATATTCCGATCTCCGGGCGATTGATCTTGAAATCAGGATCCTGGAAGCTAAGCTTTGGACTTTGCATCACCTTTCCCATGATCGCGGGCATTTTATCGATCAAGCCTTTCAGGTCAGGCGCCTGGATTACATATTGCAGTGGTTGTGAACTCGAGAATCCACCTATTGTTGGTATTTGTATCGGAACGATAATTACGTCCCTGAACTTCTGCGATGCAGCAACCAATTTTTCATAAACCTGCTGCTGAGTCATTCCGCTTTTTCGGTCTTTCGGGTCCTCCAGAAAGATCCATTGAAATCCCCCGTTCACCGGTTGCACAAGCGATCCAACGGTGGCAGCAATGCCGGCATAGGTACGATTTCCGTTTAGATCCGGTATAGAATCCGAAACATATCTGTTGATCTCCTTCATCGTCTGCTCCATGCTTTCATACGATGTTCCTTCAGGTGCGATCACCGCCAGGCCAATCATTGAGCGATCTTCCAATGGTGCAAGCTCTGACGGCAATGCCGGGAGTAATATCCATGCAAGGCCGAATGATAAAAGCAATAAAACAAATCCAAGCCAGCGCTGCCGGAAGAAGAGCTTAAGCGATCTTTCGTAAGCGTTGTTTAATGCTTCAAACCACGGTTCTGTTTTTCTGTAAAGCCAACCATTCGAAGCGCCTGCCTTAAGCAGATACGCACTCATCATTGGAGAAAGCGTCAGCGCGACAAAAGCGGATATCAATACAGAACCTGCGACGACAATGGCAAATTCCTTGAATAGTTGCCCGGTGATTCCTCCGAGGAACAGTATCGGAAGGAATACCGCGGCCAGTGTGATGGTGGTTGAGATAACGGCAAAATATATTTCATCAGAACCCTTGCGGGCTGCCTCCATCGGAGACATACCCTTTTCGATCTTACTGTAAATATTTTCCAGGACTACGATTGCATCGTCGACCACCAGCCCGATGGCAAGTACTAAACCAAGTAGGGTCAATACATTGATCGAGAAGTCGCCGAGGTACATGATGAAGAATGCCGATATTATCGAGACAGGAATGGCAACAAGCGGAATGAGGGTACTTCGCCAGTCCCTGAGAAAAATAAAAATGATGAGTGACACGAGGCCGAAAGCAAGGAAGAGGGTCTCCTCCACCTCTGACAATGAGTTGCGTACTGGTACCGTGAAATCCTTTCCTAATCCAATGATGTAATCCTTCGGTGCTGTTTTAACAATTTCATCAAATCTCTTTTTGAATTCGTCCACAATCGCCAGTGAGTTGGCACCACGTTGAGGCTGGACGCCCGTCCCCACGCCATATCGGGCGGAGTTTCCTTCGCCTACGATCATGGCGGTGCGCTCATTTTGAGATGACATGATTGCAGTGCCAATGTCTTTAAAGCGTACGATGGCACCATCCTTTTCCAGGATGATCATGTCATTAAAGTCGCTTTCAGATACCAGCCTGCCCTGAGTACGTAAGGTGACTTCCGTGTTCTGGCCCTCAATTCTTCCGCTTGGCAAATCCACATTTTCACGCTGCAACGCCGCCTGTATATCAGAAGGCGTTAGTCCGTAAGTGGCGAGTTTAACCGGATCCATGCGCAGTCGCATTGCCCTCTTACGCCCTGCGTAGGAATCAACCAATCGAACACCAGGAATTGATTGCAATCGTTCTTTAATATTTATGTTGACAAAATCGGTGATGTCTTCCAGGCTCTTCGTATCGCTTTGTACGGTGAGAAAAACAAGGATGTCCGGCGGACCCATTTTCTCTACAATTGTCGGTTCAATGTCCGCCGGCAACTGGGAACGCGATTTAGAAACCTTATCGCGGACGTCGTTTGCCGCAGCTTCAAGATCCGCGTCAAGATTGAACTCAACAGTGATGATACTAACCTGCTCTCGTGAAACAGATGAAAGGGCCCGAATGCCGTTTGCTTCGGCAATCGCCTCTTCAAGTGGCTTGGTTACCTGGGATGCAATGATGTCGGCGCTTGCGCCTGGATACACCGTTGTGACGGCGACGGTCGGTGATTCTGTTACCGGATACTCACGGGTCCCCAAATAGGTATACCCTACAATTCCGAAAAGGACGAGTAAAACTGACTTACTCCGGCAAGCACCGGACGTGAAATACTAACTTGTGAAATGGCACTCATGATGTGGCGTGGAGATTACTGAAAAGATTGAATTAGATGAAGATGGCTTGTCACTTCAGCGTGACAAACTGAACAGGCGAACCAGGACCCAGACGCAGCAGGTTACTCGCGATCACAGTATCCCCCTTATGCAGACCATCCGTTATCTGGACGCTACCGGCACCACGAAGACCCGTGGCAACAGGCACTGCCTGTACCTTATTATTTCGGGAAACATAGACACTATAACCCTGGGAGGTGGGCATAAGCACGTTAGAAGGAACCGAGATAGCTTCACCCGATGATGCCAAAGCAAGCGTCAGCCGGGCACTCTGTCCGGGAATTAATCTTCCATCCGCGTTTCTGGTGGTGGCCCGCACCTGTAGCGTCCGCGTATTCTGATTAACACTTGCTGCTGTCGCGACAACCGTAGCGCTATACGTCTTTCCGTCGGAAGCAATGGTAAACGGATGCTTACTTCCCGGCTTTATCAGGCTGGTGTATTTTTCAGGCAACGAAAAATCCACTTTTATCACGCTGTTGTCCTCGATGTCTGTAAGAATCGTGCTTACCGAAACTATTGAACCGGGATGGACATTAATTATTCCAATCTGCCCATTGAATGGTGCAGTGATACGTGTTTTGCTAATGGTCACCTGAAGCTCTTTGATCCTGGCTCTCAGCACCTCCAGGTTGGTGGATGCCTCATCATAATCCTGCTGAGCAATAGCGTCGTGGGCGATAAGGTCTTTCAGTCGATCTTCATTCAGTCTTGCAAGCTTTTCCTCCTGGCGGAGCCGTTCCAGTTGTGCCTGGAGATCCGCATCATCGAGTTGAAACAATAACGTTCCCGCTAAAACCTTGCTGCCCTCTTTTACTGGCACACGTGTCACTTTGCGGGTAAGCTCGCTGGAAATGTCAACCCGCTGGTTTGCGACAAGCGTTCCTACCACTTCAAGTTCCTCCTGAAGGGTGCCGGGCTGGATAATCACGCCATCGACGGGTGTATAATTAATTGCCGGCGCCGTTGCCGTTGCCGGGTTGGTATCAAGATTATCGGCCTTTAAGGTACATCCCGCGATTATCACCAGGATTAGAAATACTGCTAAAAGATCGCGCGAGTTCAGAGTTTGAAGGAATTTCTTCATAACGAATTGATTTATTTAAATTTATCTATTAATTTGACCGGCTTCTGGCCTTGAAAAGACCTTGGCATGGTCTATAAACCAATAGATTCATTTAAATGTTTCAATTAGTTAAAAAGTAAATGCGATTTTTTCTTCCGTCCTTTAAAATTGAGCTTTTAGCGGCCGCCGGGGTGTCGTCGCGATCTATGCGACGCTGATGTTGCGCCTTATCCCATTTAACGGCAATTCCTTTTCCTTGCCGCGCAGTTTGATCGCACCAAGGAAATGCGATGAAAAGATATCGCTGCTTCCCATCTCGGAGATAACATCGCCAGAGGCAATGATTTCGTGATCGAACTCTTTGCACAGACTCTGGATGCGAGACGTGGTGTTCAGCACATCACCTGAATAGGTGATGTCGCGTTTGATTATTCCTATTTCTCCAGCCACCACAGTTCCACAGTGGATACCCGCTTTAAACGTTGGCACAAATCCATAGCGACTCACATACTTGCCCATCCTGTCATGAATATGTTGCTTGATGTCAAAAAAGCATTGAATACATGTAGCGCCTTTTATCCCCTGTTCATACTCCCATGATACCACCACTTCATCGCCCACATATTGGTAGATATTACCATGATTATCCAAAATTGGATTTGTGATGTCAGCGAAAAAATCCCGCAGTAGCTGATGATATCGCTCGTCGCCCAGTTGCTCAGCCATTGATGTAGATCCATTCAGGTCCAGAAACATGAACACGCGTTTTTCTGCTTTCGGCATCTGATACTTGCCTGTAACGATATCAGCTAAAACCCCCTGCCCAAACTTATTGTTGACCTGCAGCATCAGCTGTGTTACCGCGACGATGAGCGACCAAATGACAAGGCTTTTGAGCGGGTGACTATCAGTGACAAAATCCTTTAGCGCTGCTAACGTCACTGGATCATGAAGGGGTTTGCCTGTCCTGACCGGCACCATTAAAATCGCCATGACAGCAGTGACTGCCGCTACGGTGAGAACGAAGAAAAGGCTGACATAAAGAATGGTTTGCCCGTACGGCCGGTCGCGATACTTTACGTTAACATAGAATACCAGGAGACTTCCCCCCAACAATGCGCCCATTAATCCTGCACCCATGTTCCTGGCTGCTGAGATGGCAAAAGAGTAATTAACCGAAGTTCCAAGCGAGTTCTGGGTATGAAGCACCAGGTGATCGTAAACGGCGATAATGAAACCTAGCGCAACCCAGCTAGCGATAATGAACCGGAGCTGTTTGAATTTCAGATAGGTACCTCTTTTTAATTCCATGATTTGTAAGATCAGCAATCCTGGGTGAAAAGCTGAAAAGTCAACGCAGAAGAAGCATCAGATGGTCAAGGTTGTTCTCCTGCAGCAAAAGATCTACAGCCACACTCGATACCGCTTGCTGTGGCATGACGGGAAACTCTGCAGAAGCAGGATCCTGGACAATTATGAGCGCACCAGCGCGTTTGGCCATGACCAATCCGGCGACGCCATCAGCATTTGCACCTGACAACAACACGCATCCGAGCGCAGCGCCAAATACTTCACTGGCACTTTCGATAGCAACATCTATGCTCGGTCTGCTGTAATTTATCTTTTCTGAAAAATCCAATGAAATTGTTCGGTCCTTTTCTATCAACAGATGATAGTCCGCGGGCGCAACGTAAATTGTTCCGGGAATGATATCATCTTTATCTTCTGCTTCTTTTACGGCCATCTCGGTGCGTGTAGACAGCAAATCGATTAACGTTGCCTCTTCCGATTTTTTTCGATGGAATACGATGATAACTGCCAGGTTCATGGCGGGCTTCAGCATGCGAATGATTCGCAAAGCCATGTTAAGTGAACCTGCAGATCCGCCTATTATTAACAGTTGACATTTGCTTTTCGCAATCATGCTGCTCACGTTACCTTTCGCAAGATCCTTTCTTTATTTGGCAGTTGCTTAAAATTCACCGCTACCTTGGAAAACTTAATCGTCTCTTTCGCACCGAGGGCAAGGTACCCCAACATCTCAAGACTGTCGTAAAATAATTTAAGCGCGCGATCCTGCAACGGCTTGTCAAAGTAAATCATTACGTTTCGACAGAGAATAAGCTGGAATTCGTTGAACGTCCCGTCTGAAACAAGGTTGTGCGTTGACAGCACCAATCTTTTGCTTAGCCTTTCATCAAATTTCACCGCGGTGTACAACGCGGTATAATAGGAAGAAAAATCTTTCTTTCCCCCGGCGAGAATATAATTTTCAGAGTACTGCTTCATCTGACTCAATGGAAAAATGCCCGATCTTCCTTTTTCAAGCACGGTAACTCTTTATTACTTTGCTCAAGTCGCTGATCTGCGCGGCTTAATTCAGCTGTTCGTTCTTTAACTTTTCGCTCAAGTAAAATCTCCGCCTGCTTTCGCCATGGATAAAAAAATTATGGGTATATCTTTCAGTTTACTTGACCCGGATATCGCTTCAGCAACTTCAAAGCCATCCATCTCAGGCATTTGGACATCAAGGATAATTAGTGAATACCTTTGCTGTAATATCTTCTTCAATGCCTGCTCACCGGAAGATGCAGTGTCCACCGCGAATTTATGAAGTGAAAGGAGCGCCTTTAGTGAAAAAATGTCTCCTGGTTGTCATCAACGATAAGTATCATTCAAAACATTTTGCAACTATCTGCTTATTAAGCCGTCCGTTAGTGCTTGCCATGAAAGATTATTGAAAAGCAAAAATGGTGAACTGAAAGGAACCGTTGCCTGCCGATCAAATACATGCTCACTGTTCACCTTCACGTTACTTTCATGAAGACAGACCGACGCAGTTACTTTTGCATGAACTCTTGAAACGCTAAATCCGCCAGTGGCCCTGATTAAAGCTTGCGGTTGCTCACCCCAAAACTTATTGCTCACTGGATTAGTCGATGGCTGAACATTAAATGCAAAGTTGTCGGCGGAGTCGCCGGCACTGCTTTCGAGTGAGTCAATTCGGACCCAGTCAATTTTCCCATTCCGGTTGCTATTATGAGCCATATCCACCATTCGAACTAAATCGCCTTCCTGTGCCTTCCTATACACCTCAATTCCAGATCTATTTACCAGCTGGAAATTTATTCCAAGCCCAGGAGCAATAATTGTCCAGGAGTTAACATGTTGCAGACGGTTTCTTACAATCTCGTAAAATACCACTGCAATCTTTTCGTTATTCAGCATTATAGAACTTTCCACCTCGATCCCAGCCCCATTCGGGTAGTGATCGTTAGCCATTTCATTGCTTTTTATCTCTTTCAATTGATTTTTTTTATAGAGACTTAAAAAGTCGTGCCATCCCTTAAGCAATCCGTCAAAGGCAAAGAAACGCAACCTAATTACCCAACAAATGCCACACAGTCGCTGGGAAGAATTGCAATGACCACATTTTGAATAGAAAAATCCACACCAATTGCACGATGTCCTGGTGAGTTCGACGAAGGCTGCGATGGCACACATATTGACATGGTTAAAATCGATCGTTTCATTTTAATCTTCATGTTATGACACTCCCAGAGATGATTGCCGTCTCCATCTTAAGCGGAATGCTCACATCCGCATTCGTCTATGGACTACGAACGAAAGGTCCATGGCGAAGCACCTGGTCCTTCCTTTTAGTACTGGTTGTTGCGCTTAGCGCATATTCGATTTGGGCGCCCCCGGCGGGACCAGTTTGGTATGGTGCGGCATGGATTGACTTGCTGGTCACAGGTCTGTTCGTAAGCATCATATTATCGGCTGTCACGCCTTCAAGCACGTCGACTGACAATCTTCCCGTTCAACAGCTCCCAGAGATAGATCAAACGAATAACGAGCGTAATCGAATAAGTACGAAAGTGGAGGGTTGAATAATCACAAAAAGCAGCCAAGGAGTTGGCACGATTATTACAAGACATTAGTCGTTACATCTTCAGGAGTGACGCGATGATTTTACGAGTTGTTACGGTTGAGCTGCTTGGTGAGAGAGTTTTACTGGATCCGAAATAACCCGAAGATAGCGTCTGAGATTAAATCCTATAAACTTGCCCTGGATTATGCCAGCGAAAGGAGCAGATTGACAAGAGGGGCTATTAGACGTACGCGTTTAATAACCCCTTTTTATTGGCCAAAATTCGACTTTACATTATTCGTGTGTAATGCCGCCGCACAACCCCAGTCAATCATCATTTCACGAGCGTCTCAACATCTTTCGGAAGATCAGTTTCTCTCAAAACGTCGACTTCGTCGCCGGATTTAAGATGGTACACAACCTGACCCTCATTGTCTTCTGCAACCTCGGTAATTATCCACTCGCGGCCCGCATGTTGTATCGCGGTACCTTCTTTTAGCTTATGTTCCATCGGAATTCGTTTTGGTTGTTTATTATTTGACAATATCTGTACCAACGGGTAGCTCCCGCCTCACCGTATCAATTCAGTCAGATTGCGTTATCTCACACCACCGGCACAAGGAAAGCTGGGGACTTTCCACACATCCTTGCGAAACCGGTCTGTGAATGTTAGTCTATTGTTATATTAAATTCAACATCAAGATCGGATTCCCCAATATCAGATCCCGACATTAAGCTCTTGAGATTAGGTTGGTGCTTTAGCACTATGCGAAAGGTTCCATTCTCGGCGGGGCCTGTGGTCCATGCCGTCACGAGGCCGAGCGGAAGGCCATTGGCATCTGTGTCGCTGTAGTCAACGTTGTCATCACGGTCCTCAATATTTCCGTCCCCCTGCGGATTCTGGAACAGTCCTCCGGACCATCCGAAAAAGAACAGATGTTCATCGGCCTCCTCTTTTACTTCTGCGCTGACGTCGTAGGCAGCAGAACTCGGATCTGCCAAGCCGTTAAGCAGGGATATTTCCAACGAATAACTGGTATTAGAATTTAAGTTAATTGCAGCATCTGGGGTCATGTTCTGTAGACCGTCTCCGTCGGGGTCATTGGCAGTGCCTATAACGGCTGGCCCACCGGCCATTGGAGTAAAGGTTAATACAACCTTTGTAATCAACTCTGGAGTTTCCTCCCTTTCCGGAGCAATATCGTCGCACGATAACACCATCGCTGCAGAAAGCACAAGAAATAATAATGATTTTAATAATTTTAGATCAAGCAAAAGTTTCTTTTTCATTTTTAATAAGTTTTAGAAGATACATCTTATCGATACTGTGATATTTCGCCCACGGTCATCCGCATAATAGCGGAAGCGGTTAGTGTACTCACGGTATAATTCATTTGTTAAATTTTCAGACGCAAGTCTGAAATCGTACTGTACTTTATCTGCTCTAAGAGAAAATCCAACGGCAAAGTCTAATAGGATATATCCTGCAGGAGCTTCCATGAAATCGAAATTCGAATCATCCTCTTCAAAGGGATTCACACCGGCACGCTGTGCTTCTCTGAGCTTACTCACTGTCACAACACGGGGGGCGCGTGACTGGCGCGTAACGAAATACAGCTTCGACTCTGCGTACAAATTTCGTAACCCACCGACAGCGGGCTTTTCATAACGCAGTGTAAAATTGTATCGGTTTGAAGGTATGAAGACGAGATAGTCATTCGCTTTGACATCTGAAGCATGCAACAGCGATGCAGTCGCCGATGCGCGGATGCTGCGTGTAGCCTGCCAGTTGGCGGTAACGTCGGCACCAATGAAGAGGGCGTCGGTTTGCGTATTTCTCAGGTAAGGGTATACGCCCCTGGAATTACGGGTCAATCCGGTTGGGCGCAGATATGTATAGTTGAGAATAAAATTGGCGTATGGACTCACTTCAAGCGCCCATGGCAAGCGGTTAAAGCTGTAGGTCGTAACGAATTTAAAAGCCTGCTCTGGATTGAAATTGACGTCATCCAAATCCATTACCTCATTGGTCGCGTCGTTCAGCAAGAGCCCGTACTCGATAGACGCAGCGCTTTGATGAGTTCCAAGACTATACAGCTCTGCGACGTGAGGCGGACGCCAGGCACTGCTACCGTTGAAACGCAACATTTGGGTTGTACTGATATTCCACGTGGCTCCAATCGTTCCACTCAGATTTGCAAAATTAAAACTGGAACTATATAGCTCATTCTTAAAGTCGTAACCCTTTACATCGTAATGCCTGTAGTCGTACCGTAGTCCCGCGTCAAGTGTCCAGGAATCAAGCTGAATTTTTGTAACACCAAACACACCGGCGCTAACGTTCAAATAATTGGGAATGAAAGGGATTCTTTGGGTGCCGGGTACATTTTCATTGTCCTGCAGGATTGTATTAATCCCGAAAGTGAAAGTCGCTTCGCCGTGGTGCAAGTTTTCCCATTCCGCATCAATTGTATGTGTATTGAGCCGCAAATCCATAGCAGGAAGCTTAGATAACTGACCAATGCGCTTGTCAAATTCCTGTCGGTTGTTGTTTTGGAAACCATATTGCACCCTCCATTCCCCTCGTGAAGTGGTCAGGTGGCCATTCAATTTTATGAGATTGTGGCTTACCTGCTGGCGCGGTTCAGAAATCGCGTAGGAAAAGCTTGAGGTATATAACGGCTCCGGCCGTTCCATCGCCGCGACGAGGTCGTCCAAATTGCCCACCGCAGTGCCCTTAAGAATTCCAATCTCGGTACCAAACCGACTAAAATACAGGTCGAACCCGGCCTTGACTTTGTGATAACCGACTGCAGCAGAAAAATTCAGCTCCCTGATACCTGTATTGGTCAGGTTATACGCTGCAGTGTTAAAATCTCCCGCCCGCTTTGCCGAACTTTGTAAACGCCACCCCCAGCCCTCGTGCCTCGCTAACCCCCCTTCGACCATCCCCGAAAGGGTAGCTGACCTTCCGTTTGTCTGAAAGATAGAATTGATGGAGCCGTTGATCCCCGGCGCAACGGGAAGCTCAGCCGGGTTGACTATTACAGTTCCACCCAGCGCGTCCCCTCCATACTTTATCGCGGACGCATCTTTTATTACCACCACATTTGCAGCTACAGAAGGATCGATCTCAGGGGCATGCTCTGCTCCCCATTGCTGACCCTCCTGTCTGATACCATTGTTGAGTATAAGTATTCGTTGGCTATGAACGCCATGGATTACTGGTTTGAATATGCCGGGACCTGTTTGCAGCGTGCTAACACCTGACATTTCTCTCATTGCCTCACCAAGGCTTTTGCCAGCCGCTTCTGCCAGCTGCTTTTCGTCCATTTCTGTAAAATTCGTTGCGCTTTCAGTATGGGCGGCGTCGTGGTGCCTGATCACAACTTCGTCCAGCTGAGTTACTAGCTCTTGCAAGACGATTCTCGCATCTACGGTATTAACCCGCAATTCAAAGCTTTCTTCTTTGTAGCCCAGAAATTGAACCTTTACCGTATAAAGCTTCCGGCATAATCCCGTAAAGTTAAATTGGCCCATAGCATCAGAGGTTTGCCCCTGTTGTGTCGGAAATAAAACAATCGCAGCGCCAACAATGGGTTGGCCATGCTCGTCTACAACAATCCCTGAATATGTTCCTGAACACAACGGCTGGGCTACTCCATGTATGCACAGGAATGATGCATGCATCAACAGCATAAGACTAAAGAACTGCATAAAATTAGTAATTGGGTCAGCGCCCGGTTGAGAGAAAAAAGCAGACTTTAATTCTGTAACAGAATTATATTCCGTTGCGAAGGGGCGGGCCTCTGGAGAGAAATGAAAATCCGACATCACCTGATGCGTCGGTAGTGACGTCGACATGAAACGACAAAACCGGACGAATGAAGTTCGACTGACAGGATTCAAAACATATCTGGTCTGTGTAAACAACGGTGTGAAAGAGGCTGCACCCGCTTACTTTTTCGATGTGAAATTCGTGATTGCATCCCTTTTCCCCACCATGATATATGGTTCTATGACAGGGATCTATCTCATCCGTTGCAGAGTGAGCATGTTGAAGTTCGTCCGGGTGAACTAACTGGTGGATGAACGTGAACGGTGTATTTCCGGCGAGGTAGAACAGCAAAAGGACCGCTACACAAAGGATTCTCAAAAGAGCCCTCATGTCTAACGGTCGCATGCCATAAAAATCTAACTCTCCCCTCATCTCCGCTAAAAGTACGCACTGCAATATCCTTTTGCAACACCATTGCATTTAACGGCGCCGAAATCATGCGTGGCGCTGCCAGCGCAGGAGAAACGGCAGGGGAATTATGTTGTCACAAATTTGCCACCAGGCCAAAGGTTGAGGTTATCGGTGTCGCCTATTCTGTCGGGAACTCTCTAACCGTTGGCGGCTGGGTTTTTCGTTTAAACCACTTCCAGACGCCCGATCCCATTGCCAATAGGGCAAGTCCAATCAACTTGATATTCTTCAGTAGAAGCGCAAGAATTCCAACTTTAGCCAGGACCTTGCCCGCCACCAATCCGCCAATGGTCCAGGCCGCCACTTCATCCAGTTCGGGATTGAAATCTGCATATTTCTTTCCATCGGAATAATTGAAAGCACTTAGAACAGGGTTGACATTTGCAGTGACTTCCGGAAGTGATTCCATGGCAGCCACAGCATTAAGAACCAACACGCCGTTTCTGCCGAGCACCCTTACATTGTAGTTCAGGGTATTGGTTTCTGATTCTCCAAACTTTATCTCCTTTGCCCAATGCAAAACCTTTTTGTCCTTATCATAGAATGGTTTTGAGGCCCATCCAACGATCGCTATTGGTTCGTATCCTGCTTCGACCCGTGACTCATTTTCCGTAGCCGTTTCTTCCTGAAGGTCTTCAAGCAAATCATCATAGTTTATTTCGTCTGCGTCATCGTCTTTCACATAACCCATCTCTTCGTAGGTGATGATGAATGCCCAGGATTCTGGTGATGTGATCGGAATGTGTGACGGTACAATCATTCCCAAGGTCCCTTCGCCAGCAGGATTTCCCCACAGGTCGTGCAAGATGTATTGGGCCTGTTCACCGTCAAGATACTTAAACCCTGTTGGCACTATGAAAGTACCGATATCGTTATCAAACTTGATCTCTCCAGTTTGATACCGGAAAGTGGTTTCCAAACTATCAAGGAATAAGCCGGCGCTATCTGCGTCTGTGCTCTTGGCTGATGCCGGCAAGAGCGCAACGAAAAACAATAGAGTCAATAACTTCATAGGTGGTTTTTAAGTGAAGAAAACTATAAACTAGCTTTTGGCTGAACTCAATCTGCCCAAAGAGAGGAGATGTGATCTAAAGTTCTGTTCATACCCGGGGCGAAACGGTGGTGACCCTGGTCAAAAAGAAAGTGACGGCCAGCGTCGTTTCTGAGGGGTTAAATGGCAAGATACTAACCGTTGAATAAGTCAGGGAAAATTGAGTAGCGCTAACGATGATCATGAATTTGCGCTCGCCTCGCGATTTTTATTTACTGGTTTTATCTTTCATTTTTGTTAATCAAGTTCATCGCCTGAAAATGTATATCATCGATTTAAATTATATCGTTCCGCTACCAAAGCTTGACGACTACATGGCAAACCATGTGAAATTTCTAAAAAAGTATTATAAGCTAAATGTGTTTGTCGCTTCAGGCCGAAAAGTCCCGCGAACGGGAGGGATTATTTTGGCGCTGGCGGCCAACCGGGAAGAGATTGACAAAATTGTCAGCGAAGATCCCTTTTACATTCATCGCCTCGCGGAGTTCACAATCACAGAATTCCTTACGTCCCAATATCACAGCGCATTAAAAGGACTGGTGACTGGAAAGCCAGATGGCTAACTTTCGGTCTCAATGCGTTCAGTATGGCGTTCTGGGCTGGCATGATATTTACACATCGCTAACGAAGTCCGGTAGGGTTAACAGAAGTAGGGAATATGAGGAACGCAGGCGATTCACTTAGAAACAATTTTAGAGGAAAATTACTCGTGGGGTTTATAGGTTTGGTGTTTGCGGCATGCAACACGATCCAAACGCTTACCAACGTTGTACCACAATCTCCCCATGAGTCTTACACAAAAAAACTGGAAAAGAGCGAACTTGCCTATACTGCCATGGGCAAATCCTGGTTAGCTGCAGCCAATCCCGCCACACATGATTCAGTTAAGGTTACGTTGCCTTTTCAGGAAACTGGATACCTATCCTCCGCTGAAGCTCAGGCAAGGTTCTATAGATTCGAAGTAAAAGATGGACAAGTGTTAACACTTACATCGCTTTTGAAATCGAAAGAAAAAGTGTCATTGTTTATTGATGTCTTCGTTCTGAAAGATAACGAGTGGAAGCCTTTGAACCACGCCGACAGCTCATTGACCCTGACACAGGAATTCAGCGAGAGTGGCAGCTGCCTCGTCAGGCTTCAGCCCGAATTATTAGTCAACACCTATTATTCAATTACCCTAAGTGTGACACCGGTGTTGTTAAATCCAGTTAAAGGCGCTAGTAATAGATCCATAGGTAGCTTTTATGGTGATCCCAGGGATGGGGGCAAAAGAAAACATGAGGGTATCGATATTTTCGCTGCAAAAGGCACACCGGTGATCGCACCTACAACAGGGGTTGTGACCCGGGTAGCAACGGGTGGGATAGGCGGTAAAATAATTTGGATGAACGATCTCAAACGCGGTCACTCCTACTACTTCGCACACCTCGATTCGCAATTCGTAAAATCAGGAGCGAAGGTTCGACAGGGCGAGGTGTTGGGTACCGTTGGCAATACGGGAAACGCCAGATACACACCCTCCCATCTGCATTTCGGAGTTTATCAACAGTCCAGCAAAGATCCTATCACCTACATAAGGACAATGGAAAAACTTGTTAATGAACTGGCGCCAGACACCCTTTTTCAAGCGATAGTATTTCGGGTCCGCCCGAATAGCGCCACAATACACGTGGGGCCGTCCGCAAAATCTGACATTCGGGCAAAACTTAATAAGGAATCATACGTCAAAGTTATTGGGCAAAGTAAGGATTGGTATAGAGTGCAGACCGCTGGAGACCTGGAAGGCTTTATTGAGAAAATAAAGGTCCAGCCTGCTGATGATGGTAAGCAATTGAACATAAAGCAGGACACGTGGCTGTTAACCTCGGCCCACCCAAACGCGACACCGATCAAGTTTTTGCCCCCGCAACGGGTTGAACAGCTTGCGGTCTACCGAGACTTTGAATTTATACGGACGAAAGATGGGCTTACCGGTTGGGTTGGCCCTTAAAGAAGCCATCAGAAATTACTACCGTCAGTGGGCGAGATTATTTTTATAGCCGTCTTCTTTCCATTAACCAACGCGGCTTCGACTGTCCCTGCGCTCGCGCCATGATACAAAGCTTCTCCTCCAAAAAATATTGTACGCGCTAGTCCCTGCCTTAAAAATCGTTGGGCTTCGTTTCCATTAATCGTTGGGTAGCTATATGCACCCCGTGAAAATGGGTCCCCAACCCAGTCTGCAATATGCCAATGCTCCAGATATTTTTGAATCTCATTCCGGCTGTACTTCGTGATGTTTTGCAACGATGCCACAGCCCTGTCATACAGAATCTCCTTTTTATTAGTACTATAGGTCGCGGCCGGGCCGCCTAGCCATCCCGTTAATATGGGTGTTTCGTCCGGCAGCTGCGTCCACCACGTTGGAATCTCCGCATCCGAAAAAATAAAGGACGCATCCTTAAAAGGCTCAGGGAAATTATTTTGCCAAATGGATTCGTTGAATTCGAAGATGAATTTTATTGCTCCTCCGAATCCGAGCTGCTGGAAAGCCTTTTGATAAGCTGGTATTGGCGGGCTAAATTTTATGTCACCATGCTGCATGGACCCCACCGGAATGGTGAGCAGAACTTTACTGGCACGGAAGTCACGGCCGTCTGTCAAGGCGACTTTTACCTCGCCCTCTTTCCAGTGGATTTCCTGTACGATCGAAGAAAACAGAATTATCCCACCCAGGCGCTTTACCTGCATTTCGAGGTACTCCACAATTGTTTTGTATCCACCAACGATATGATATTGATGCGCCTCGTCATTATTCAGCCACTCATCGCGTAGAGAAAGTGTGCTAACACGGGTTGTATCAGCGATGTCAAACCCTTCCGCGAAACGCGTTACGCGTTGCCGTAGGTCCGCGAATTGCTCGTCCGCAAATTTTTGATCCAGAAACTGTTGGAGCGTAGCATCAGCCTGTAACTCTTTCAGGGCTTCGTTAAAGACGTCCCAGCCGTCGTCTGGCTGATCCCCGGACTCTGCTACTCCATTAATTATTGTGTAATGCTTCCCTTTCAAAAGGATCGCTTCGGCACGTGCATCCTTAAGCAACGAAAAAGTAAGCTCCTGCTTTCCATGTATGAATTCGGCCCCGCCCTCTACCAGGCATGAGAACTTTTCCTTGAACGTATGAATACGACCTCCCGGTCTATCGCGCGCTTCCAGGAGCGTAACATGATATCCCTGTTCCAGCAAAGTTTTCGCTGCAATCAGTCCGGAAGCACCTGCGCCAACGATCACTATATCCTTCATCCCCCAATTTAACAAACCTAGGCTATTCCGTTTTTGATGTGAACCTAAAGCGTCATTTACCGTTTATTAGTTCTGTGAATTTGGCCGCTTAGGTTTAAAAAATAAATTACCGATTTTGTCAAACACTCCAGTCAATCCAATTAATTGTGAAAACTCCATCTACCGAATCACCCTCCATGCTTGCCCAGGTGAACATAGCCAAAATGCTGGCGCCGATCGACAGCCCCGTAATGTCAGAGTTCGTTGCAAATCTGGATCGCATCAACGGGCTGGCGGAAAGCAGCCAAGGGTTTGTCTGGAGGCTTAAAGATGACAGCGAAAACGCTACGAACATCAAAATTTATGACGACGATTTCATCATCGTAAACATGTCTGTCTGGCGCTCCCTTGAGGACCTGAGTGCATTTGTTTACCGGTCGGATCATGCGGAGGTGTTTAAACGGCGAAAGGAGTGGTTCAGTAAAATGGACCAGCAATACATGGCGCTGTGGTATGTTCCTAACGATTATAAACCGACCGTAGGAGACGCCGTTGAACGCCTGAATCATCTTAGGGCCCACGGGGACACGCCTTTTTCATTTACCTTCAGAAAGCAGTTCACAGCCATACAATCCGGCGAGTGGGCGGTGCGCACTTAATAATAAACGATAAAATTCACAACGCTTTTATATCATTGTTGATGGATAGCCTGTTTACCGTTGTCACATTTCTGGCCAATCTCTTTAAAAGCATTTGGATTTTTCTTGCTGCTTTCGTCTCCGTTGTGGTGATGTATATTCTGTTAATTACTGTCGAGCAGGGAATCGATGTAGTGATACACGCAGGCGAATATCCCGAACGTGGCATCCTCGCGGTCGCAGCGGTTATCCTTTGGGCATACCTTCTCTGGTACAGTTCGAGAACGTTGAGCTATGTGCGACAGGACAAAGATGACCGGCAGTTCCTCGATAATTATGAACGCTACACTATTCCCACTAAATTTTATCAGCACCTCCCGCGCTTCCTTGCATACAACTGCTTCGTCTGCTGTCAGGTCGCCATTTTTAATCTTCCAACCGTTTACGCATGGAATACATGGCTCGTCATGCTTTCAATAATTCTGCATGGCATTCTGTATATGCTGCTGCACTTTTACCTCACTGGTAAAAAACCACAAAAGACCAAATATGGAGTAGCGAGTCTTCTTATGATCAGCCTTTACGGTGGGTTTATTTTGATTGATGCCGCTACTTGTGGTTATGATTTGGGTATGAATGTTTTCTATGACGAACCTGACCGCCATGAATTCTGGTTGAGGGTTATCGTTGTTGTTTTGTTTCTGCTTCAACTTGCGTCTGTTGTGTTTTTTATCCGACGGCGAAAGAAAATTGATGAAACACTTGCAGCTAACCCTGCGGCGCCGGGTTATTTCACCCGTGGTTCACGAATGCAACATGGTGAAGATAGTGGCCCAAAGCAATGGTTGCGCCATCCAAGATACAGTGATCTGGAAGCGCCATATTTTAAGATCTTTAATGGCGTGTCTGCGGTAGCTGGCGCACTCTATCTCGGCGCAGTTTTCAATATCAGCTTCAGTACCTACATGGGCCCATTGGCATTGGCGCTTCTGGCCTTTGGTATCCTTACGGGACTTGCTAACGTTATTCAGGTTGGCAGTATAAGACTTGGGTTCAGTGTTTTCTTTATTCTTTATCTGATTGCCTTTATCGTTGGATATGTATTTCGGGATCCCTATCAGGTGCGGCTCGTAAAGGATGGTCCAAAGAAACATTTCGCAAACAGACCAACACCGCGCGTCTATGTTGCGAGTTGGCTCGATAAAAGATTGGAAAAGATCCGTCTAAATGAAAAGTACGCGTCGGGTAGAGATACCTTTGATGTTTATATCGTGCTCTCGAATGGCGGAGCATCCCGGGCAGGTAAATGGACAACAAGCGTCTTAAGTCATTTGCAGGACGTGAGCAGGCAAAGGAATCCTGCTGACAAATTTGGCGATCATATCCTTGCCATCGCTGGTGCCTCTGGTGGTTCGGTGGGAAATTGTGCTTTTTATAGCTTGCTGAAAGCTGAATTATCAGATGATCCTTCATTCAAGGATCGGGGGGACTACTCGAGCCATACCAGGGATTTTTTCCATAGCGACTTCCTTACATTCACCCTAGGGCGCTTTTTGGGGCCTGACCTGATACGACATCTGGTGCCCATCGACATGGACGATCGCGCTGCAGCGCTTGAATCGTTGCTAACAAGATCACGGGATCCATTACTCAACAAATACTTTGATTCAAAGGTCACGGACGTATTTGACTATACCGGTGCTCTTCCCATTTTATACATTACGAGTACCAAAGTGGACGATGGTATGCCTGGGTTGATCAGCACGGTACAGCTATCAGTCGATTCAAAAGAAACGACATCTTAAATATTATCGACAGTATTCAGATTGATAAGGAAAGATTAAACCTCAAGTTAAGTACCGCTGCAATTTTAAGTTCTCGCTTTCCATACGTTTCCCCGGCCGGTAAGATTAAAAGAAACTATTACGTTGATGGTGGCTACTTCGACAATTCAGGCGCGGGAACAATTCTTGAGCTGTTGGGCGAAATCAACAAGCTTTTTGAGGACTCAACCAAATATCATGGGAAATTTTCATTTCATATTCTCCATAATTCGAACGCCGAAGTGCTGCCGAAAAAAAGCAAAAATATTCATCCACTCACAAATGATCTGCTGGCACCATTACTTACGCTCGCTGGAATGCAGGGGGCAAGCACGAGCATTAGCAACGGTGTACTCACCAGAAATTTCCTACTGTTCGCCAAAGACACTGTTAATTCCCTGATTGAATATAATTTGTATGACAAGTCATATAGTCCGCAGGACCATAACAAAAAGTACGAGGAAGGATATCCGATGAGTTGGGTCATCTCTGATTATCAAAAAGATCGTATGGACAGTGCGTTGCGGCTGGCAAATGTTCAAAACATGAAAAGATTTTATTTTCATGATCCAGCGCTTGATGCCCGGCCAGTCGGTAAAAGGCCAGCTTGCTGCCGCTGGCTCAAGGAATTTAATACCGACTAGGGTTCCAGCACCAGCCCCGATTGCCAGTAATTTGTCGCAAATTTACCAGCAACCTGACTATCTGAATCATTAGACTTGAGCGATAACCCTACAAATTTAGGTTACCTTTCGAAAATGATTCATTAATTGAAAACTTATCCATGAAATTTCCCCGGCACGGCTTTTCTTCTCTGGTTGCTATTTTGTTATTCGCACCGATACTCTTCTCTTGTAAAGATGACGAGGAAACGCCGGCTGCAGAAATTGTTGCTATCAGTCCAACCGCCGGACCCAAAGGGACTCAGCTTACGATCGCTGGTGCCAACTTCGGAACTGTAATAGCCGAGGTCGAAGTTACCATCAATGACAAACCGGCCGAGATAACATCAGTTACTAATAACAAGATCGTTGTTGTAGTTCCCGAAAAGGCGGGGTCAGGAAAAGTAAATACTAAAATAAGAGGGATTGCGCTCTCTTCACAGCCGGCGTTTACTTACGAATTGTCCGTGACCACATTTGCAGGTAGCGGCCAGCGGGGTTTCGTAGACGGACTCGGAGTGGCGGCAAAATTTTACGCGCCCTCAGGCATAGCGTTAGATGTCACGGGAAATCTTTTTGTTACTGATTATGTAAACGGCAGCATTCGAAAAATATCAAGTGAAGGCGCAGTGACAACTTTCGCAGGCAAGCTGGGTCTTGGCTTTCAGGATGGTCCGGGCGAACTCGCAAGATTTGCCGGTCCACACGGAGCTGTTCTCGACAAGGCCGGCAACCTCTTCGTGGCCGACGAAGTAAACAACAGGATACGAAAAATCACCCCGGATGGGACTGCAACTACCTTTGCAGGCAAAGTGTACGGATTTAACGATGGAATGGGTTCAACGGCTTCTTTTGCAAACCCAAGTGGCATCGCCATTGACAAAGACGATAATTTGTACGTCGCCGATCAGGCAAACAATCGAATTCGTAAGATAACACCTGCGGGGATGGTGACAACTTTTGCGGGTAGTGGTGTCGCCGACTGGTTGGATGGAACGGGGGTTGCAGCGGGATTTTTCCGGCCTGTTGGCCTTGCTATTGATCCGTTGGGAAATGTCTTTGTCGGGGATTCCTTTAATCACAGAATCCGTAAAATTACACCCGCTGGGTTGGTGACTACTGTCGCCGGGTTCCGTGAACCGGGCTTCGTAGACGGTCCGAAAGATTTAGCCCTATTTAACTATCCCGCAGGTTTGGCGCTGGGGTCGGACGGTAGTATTTACGTAGCTGATACTGAAAATTACAGCATCCGCAAGGTGGATGCAAACGGAAACGTCACTACTTTTTCCGGAAGGAGCGACGGGCATTTTGACGGGACGCTTGAATTCGCGTTGTTTCGATCACCACGCGATATTGAAATTGCGCCAGATGGAACTATTTATGTCGTCGACATGAATGATCATCGCATCAGAAAAATCGATTAAGGGATGGTGTAAATTCCTCCAGCCTCTTTACCAAAATTAAAAGCTAGTCAATCGTTCTGAAGGTAAGATTGATGCGCGGCCCCATGAAAGAAGTCTCCTTTGGTACCCGATGCTCCCACTTTTGCTGAAGAACACCTTTCATTAAAAGCACTGATCCGTCTTCTAGCCGAATAGAATATTTTTCCCCTGTTACCCCTTTTGGACGAATGTCGAATTGTCTGACATGTCCAAAGCTTACTGATGCGATGATCGGGCATTCGCCAAGCTCTTCTTCGTTATCGCTGTGCCACGCGACCGAATCGCTACTACCGCGGTAATAGTTCAACAGAACGCTGTTAAATGTGACGTTCGCCAAGGATTCAATCACTGCTTTGATTTCAAGCAGCAAGGGTGTCCACGGCAACGGATTAAACCGATGCCCAGAAAATGCGTAACTCTTGTTTGGATCCCCATACCAGGCGGTCAGGCGCGGTGTATCTATTTTTTTGCCAAACATGTTCATGCTGCGTTGCTCCCACGATGTGGTGGTCATTAATGCCATTAAAAATTCGCGACTCGCCGATGCATCAAAAACTTCAGGGTAATAAGTTAATAAACCCTCCGGCATGTTTCTACTGCGCCCCCCGTCCCCAAACATTCCACCCTGTTCCTCCATCGCCGTCGCGCACCCACCTAAGGCATGCAGATTTTATATTAAAGATTGTCCGGCACCACGGGCGCCGGACAATCATCGGTAACGACATTACAAAAAATTGCTAACACTCAATTTTTTTCGTCTGATACCGGAGCTTGTTGCTTTTTCATTTTATCCGCCAGCCTCGCATCTGGAATGACACCACTTATCGCGACCTGCAGTTTATTTTTTATTCCCGACACGATCATATCATCACCTTCCATGAGCGCCTTATAACCATCGCGTGCCACATCCAACGCGTCGCTGAGTTTGCCCTCCTTCACAATCTTGGCGTCATTCATATCAGCCTTATTAAAAAAATCTGTTGCCGTAGCGCCAGGCAGCAGTGCCGTGATGGTCACGCCGCTGTCTTTAACTTCGCTACGGATTGCCTCTGTGAAAGATTGTACAAAAGCCTTGGTTCCATGATAAACCGATTGCCAGGGTCCGGGCACTTTACTAGCTATGGATGAGAGATTCAGAATTTTTCCCGACCCACGCTCGACCATATCCTTTAGGAAGAGCTTTGTCAGAACGACCAGGCTTGAAATATTCAACTGGATTATATCCAGTTCCTTTCTGATATCGGTCGTTATAAATTCTCCGTAAAGACCTTGTCCGGCGTCATTGATCAAAATCTGAATATCAATTGCCTTTGATTTTACTTCATCGTATACCGAAAATGCATTTTCAGGATCAAATAGATCTCTCGAAATCGTGATGGCCTCGATACAGTATTGTGTAGCAAGTTCCGACGCCACGCGCTGAAGGTCAGATTCATCTCGCGCTACTAAGACAAGGTTATAACCATCTTCCGCCAAAAGTTTCGAAAGTTGATATCCAATGCCGCTGGTGCCTCCAGTAACAAGGGCAAACTGCTTTGTATTTTCCATTATATAAATTCTTTACCGTTACCCGAGCAGTAAAAAAATTATGCCACATAAAGCGACAACCCGATTTAAAAATTTCCTATTCCGAGGCCTTCGTCTAAAATATTTCACTTGGGTAAAAGTATTGATCTATTAGGTACCTGGCGACATCTTTCCAATTCAACTTACGCGAACTGTTCAACGACCGGGCTTGTTGCGAGGACTATTACCATTTACAAATTGAATGTTGCAAGAATGTAAATGGGTATTTTCCTCTAGGGATGTGTATTTTATTCTAAGGAGGTGGTGTAGGGCTGATCTCGTATTTCGGATATGGAATAGATTAAAGATTTACTCATGACGCAGATCGTTCCCGATGTAGACGCGGTCACACAGCTTTTTGCCTAATCTGTAGAATTATCCTACAAAAATGATCCATTCATCGACAAAAAAGCCGCAATTATGCCCACTCAGGCTATATGGCACGGTATTGATACCCATCAATCAAAATGAATTCTAACTTTAAAAAAGATAACATGAGGAAGTTAATTTTAGTTTTGGCAGGTTCACTTTGTTTGGGCGTTGCAACTGTACAAGCACAAGATCCATCATCACAACCGGCAAAAGATTCCACGACCATTGAGCAACCGCAGCCCTCCACAGATGCCGTTCCAGCCGCACCAGCATATCGCAAAGATATGATGCAGGTTCAGGCAACTGAGATTCCAGCTGGTTTGAAATCTACGCTTGACCGTCCTCAGTTTAAAGGATGGGAAAGTGGATCAATTTATTCCAATGCAGACAACAATGTTTTCATTGTTGAAATAAAAGATGAAGTTGAAGGAAGAGTTAAGGCGTATCGCTTTGACGCCGAAGGAAAGCCAATTACTGATAATTAATTGACTTTTTCAGAAACGGGTCGGATTTATCCGGCCCTTTTTTTTGTCCTCTTTTTTCAAACCAGCTTACCAGAAACGTGACGCTACCACTGTTGACCAGGACAAAAAATTTTAGCATTCAACGAGGCTGCGGTACAAATGCTCTAGCATTTTTCCAGGACTCTCGCAAAGTCCTGGATGGACTTTGGAGGTTTGTATCATTGTACTTCTTGACGCGGTCAGCCATCGAAATCGCTCCCTCAGATTAAGTAATCCAATAGGGCCGCCCATCGCTCCGCCGGACGTAATCAGTCGAAACGAATTTATATGCTCAGTTACAACTTCTAAATCAACGGCCGGACAAAGATTAGATACTCTACCAGAGTCCACAGTAACACGAGATTCTAAAAAGTTTTTTCCCGTGCATAATAAAATAATCCCGACGTTAAGGAATTCCTCCCGCTCCACTTTAGGAACAACACGGACTACTGCATACTCAAATAAGTGTTCGTGCATACTGCGCTTCCTTTAAAAAATATTCGGCGTTCGCTATTCTTGAAACTAAAAACTGCGTATAGGCCGCACGATGCGCTTCAAGAGAATTAAATGGATTTTCAGTCAGCCATGCATCCGGTACCAGAGATACAATGTCCTTTATCTTTTCCTCTGTTAAAACTTCGCGAAACGCATGGTTTACTGATTCAAGATCCTTGGCAACCGGCAATAGTACGTGATCTTTGATATAAAGAAATGGCCGTTCTGCATTTTCCCATCCGTCCCACGTATGGTGGAAATAAAGCGCCGCTCCGTGGTCTATTAGCCAAAGCTCCTTGTGCCACCACAACATGTTCGTGTTTCGAACGGTACGGTCTACGTTCATCAACAAGGCATCCAACCACACAATCTGGGAGGCTAATGATGAACTTACTTGGGTTGCGAGCAAGTCAAACGTAACGGAGCCCGACAGATAATGCAGCCCAAGGTTCAAACCAGTGCTGGCTTTTAGAAGATCTTGAATTTCCTCATCGCCTTCCATTCTTCCGAAGGCGCTATCGAGGTTGGCAAAAACTATTTCAGGGACACGAAGACCGAGCGCCCTCGCGATTTCACCACCTATTAACTCCGCGACCAGTGCGCGGCTTCCCTGCCCGGACCCACGGAATTTAAGTACATAGAGAAAGTCATCATCGGCTTCGACGATAGCAGGCAAAGATCCTCCCTCGCGCAGGGGTGTAACATAACGCGTCACATTAACCTCGCGAATGAGACGTTTCTCGCTAGACATTCAAACAATGTGATAAGCAGCAAAAGTAAATTAAACAGTGAAAGGCACCAAAATCACTTTGTGATATGCTTCGGCCGCTTTCCCAGTTTTCAAATGTTGCCTGTATAAAATGACCGCTTGTCAGACACTGTTGCGTAGACAAATGGGCCTGACCTTCCTCTTCCAGTTCTGCGTTTCTCGTGTGCCACCCGGTTATAAACTAGGCAACAAGAAAAATCACCATAAAGGCAAGGATGGTCAGACCCAGTCCATTTTGTAAAGAAAGGATCTTTCTTTGAGTTTTTTAATCATACCGAAACTACAAATTCAATTATAGTTAGGGTAGTGATGAAAAAGAAAGAGCCCTTAGGCTTCTTCCTCCGCTGACTCATAGTTGACACTGCTCTCGGCAATTTCAGTTAAAAGTTCATCCGCTTCTTTTTCTTCGCCCAACGTTGTTCCTAGAATTTCTGCGATGTCATCGCGGCCAATTGTTTTTGCTAGTTGAGTCAAACCGCCATAAGTTGCGATTTCATAATGCTCAACCTTTTGAGCAGCCAGGATAAGTCCAACGTCACGGGTGGCCGTTCCATCTTCAGTATCTTCGATGATGCCTTCGCCTTCTTCGACGAGACCTGCCATTGCATCGCATTTCTTTGCCTGAGCTTTTTCTTCAAGCAGTTCGAAAACTTTTTCAAGTCTTGCAACGTGCTCTTGAGTTTGAACCAAATGTGTTTCAAACGCCTCTTTAAGTTCTTCAGAAGTAGCAGCCTCGGCCATTTTAGGGAGCGCTTTGATAAGATGCTTTTCTGCCCAATAAATGTCCTTTATCTCATCGGTAAAGAATTCGATAAGCGCTGATTGTGTTTTGCCCGACGGCATAGATGCAGACGTCTTAGCTGCACTTTTTTTCGCTGTTTTTTTTGCAGGAGTTTTTTTCATGGCTATTGCTTTTCACTGACCCGATGAAAATTTTATGCCGGGTTTTTTTTCTGCCCGGGGCCGAATTCATTTACATCGCATTTTACGCCCTGATACTTCTTCTGCAGCCCGTCCGCTACCTTTGAATGGCGGAAACAAGCGAGAATAGAAGGAAAATCAGCGCTGCGATATCCGAAATACAATAAAGCTTCGCGGGCTATGTAGTAAAAAATCGGTACATGAGTAAAATTTTACACAAAGTTCAGAACGACATTGAGGGCGGGTTGCAGAGCCTATCATAAATCGCTGTACCAATGATCCACGCTCCTCTCTCGCCTTTGGACAGCCGTTCATATATTGCCGTCAAATGCACATACTCTGGAGTTATTTGAAGCACCAGAAGTGGGTCGTAGCCTTCGCCTTACTCCTGGCGGGGATATCGACCCTTCTTGGTTTGACCGATCCGATTATCTTCGGTAAAATCATCGATGACTATGCGGCCAATGTGGACACAATGCCACAAGGCGAACTGGTAAATGGTGTGCTATACTGGCTTGCGATCGCTATCCTCGTCGCCCTGGCGTCCCGCATTGCGAAAGCATTTCAGGAATATTATACCCGCAAGGCTGTTCAACATTTTGGGATGCAAATCTTTAATGACGGCCTTAAAGCAGACCCTCCGGTTGTCCTTTCAGGAGTTTGAGGAACAGCGCAGCGGTGAAACACTTTCCGTTTTGCAGAAGGTAAAGACCGACACCGAAAAGTTCGTGAACGCTTTCATCAATGTAATCTTCTCCTCATTCATCGGGATGAGCTTCCTCATCTGGTACTCAATCACTATGAACTGGATGCTTATCCCTGTTTTTGTAATAGGCATCATGGTCCTTGGTTCGCTGACCGGGATGCTTAGCAAAAAGATCCGAACAGTTCAACGTGCCATCAATAAAGAGACAAACAAGATGGCTGGAGTTATAACTGAATCTCTCAGAAACATCGAATTGGTAAAAAGTCTTGGCCTTACTTTTCCGGAGATCAGGAGATTAAAAGTTCAGACACAGATGATTTACGACCTGGAGATGACCAAAACGGCGCGGGTAAGGACCCTATCGTTTTTGCAGGGCGTGTCCTTAAATCTGCTGAAGCAATCCATTCTGTTTATTTTACTATGGCTCATTTTCCGCCACGTTCTAACCACTGGCGAACTCATCACCATGCAATTCATTTCAACGTCAATATTTGGCCCATTACAAGAACTTGGTAACGTCATTTTGAATTACCGCGAAGTGGAGGCATCACTCAACAATTTCGATCAACTGATGAAGAAACCAATCGAACGGCGACCTGTGGCACCTGTTGAGATCGGACCTCTGAATTCAATTCATTTTGAAGATGTTGTGTTTCGACATCATACCGCTCAGTTAAACGCGATTGACGGAGTTTCGCTGGAAGTGCGCCGGGGTGAAACGATTGCTTTTGTCGGACCATCGGGTTCCGGAAAATCTACGCTTGTAAAGTTGTTGGTAGGGCTTTACCAGCCAGTTTCGGGCAGTATACTTTTTAATAATGTCGTATCAACGGCAATCAGATATAACGAGCTTCGCAGACAGATCGGTTTTGTAACCCAGGATACACAGCTATTTGCAGGATCTATCCGTGATAACCTGTTGTTCGTTAAGGCAGATGCCACTGATGAGGAAATGATTGATGCCCTGAACAGATCATCGTGCGCTGGATTGTTACAAAAGTCTCAACATGGCATACACACAATTCTCGGCGAAGGCGGGATGAAACTGTCTGGCGGCGAGAAGCAAAGGATATCAATTGCGCGCGCGTTGTTGAGAAGGCCAAGGCTGCTCATTTTCGACGAGGCAACATCTGCCCTCGATTCATTGACGGAAGAAGACATTACGAATACGGTACGCGACGTTTCGAATAGTAAAGATCAGATTACTATTTTAATAGCACACCGACTATCGACCGTCATGCATGCCAAAACAATTTATGTGCTCGAGAAGGGAAAGATCTCTGAAACCGGCAGCCATGACGAGCTGTTATCCGCGAAAGGATTGTACTATGCCATGTGGCGGCAACAGGTTGGAGAAAGAAGATTTGGCCACCAGGTGACATAAAATCGAATCTGACTGCACCGTCTTTAAATCCCAAAGGCAGTAAGGACAAGCTTTCGCCGTTCGCCGCGATTCCGGTGTTCACACAGGTAAACTCCCTGCCATGTTCCCAGGTTAAGCTCGCCATTTGTAATGGGGATCGTCACCGAAGCGCCCAAAAGCGATGCTTTGATATGCGCAGGCATGTCATCGGAGCCTTCGGTGTCATGCTTATAGTAAGGTGCATTCTCTGGCACCATTATATTGAAGTGCCGTTCGAAATCACCGCGCACGGTTCCATCTGCATTCTCATTTAAAGAAAGGCTTGCAGACGTATGTTTGATAAAAATATGGAGCTGTCCCGCTTTGATCTCTGCAATCCCCGTGATCGCCTTTTCCACCTGCGATGTTATCAGGTGGAACCCTCTGGGGTATGCTTGCAAACGCAATTCCTGTTGAAAGACTTTCATTAAAAAGCTACGATGCCGGTGACAAATTTAATTAACTATTTGTACGACAACGATACATTTCCAGAGGTGGATAAATTAACCACTATACCGCCTCCATTTATTTTGCCCTCGATGGAATTGTCATCTGACTTGCCAGAAAAATTAGACAGCGGTACATCCAGCGATTCACCTTTGATGTCGAGGTCGAGACCCAGTTTCGCCGGAATGCCTATGGAAATGTTGCCATCACTGGTCTTAACTGTTAGTTCCTTCGTTAATTTGAGAAGGTTGCCACTAACATTGCCGTCAGACGTTCTCGCCGTTAATGAACCGGATAGATCCTTGAATTTGATATCCCCATCCGAGGTTTTGAGGAACGTTGTTCCCGAAACCATCGTCAGCGAAATATTACCATCGCTGGTACCGGCATTCGCATCTCCACGCACATCCGACATTGTAATATTGCCATCACTCGACTTAACTTCTACTTTCCCGCTGACCTTTTCGACAGTAATATTGCCATCTGATGTCGTCGCTTTAACATTACCCATGATATCGTCGATATCAACATTCCCGTCGCTCGTATTTAGCTCCTGATCGCGCGTCAATCCCGTGATCTTCAGATTCCCATCTGAGGTATGAAGATTACAGGAAGTTGCAGGGGGAACCTGAATTCTGAAATCTATGATCAGTTTGTCTTTCCAATCCATCAAATTAAACTCATCCTTATACTTCACTGTAATGGTTAAATTATTTCCCTCGTGCTTCACATCCAGGTGGACTTCTTTCTCCAACTGTTCGCGAGTGATGTTTACGAGTTTGTTGTTCTTCCTGACAATGTAAAACACATCGGTACTGGTTCCCGGTATTGCGACAACTTCGATGTTTCCATCTGAAGAAGAAACTGAAACCTGTGAAGGCGAATTCAGCACGAAATTTTCCTTAAACGAATACTTTGCCTCCTGCGCTACACAAGCTGGCCCGCCAACCAGGGTAACTGCAATCAATACCATCAGAATCTTCATATGATTGTTTTTAGGTAATGACGCTGTCGGTGGGGATAAGGTTGCACGGTGCTTCGTTTTTCATTTCGATTCTTTCATTCTTACTTGCTCTCCGCCAATAAAAACTGCGGCGATCGATTTCGTATTTCGAATGTCGCGCAACGGATCCCGGTCCAGTACAAGGAAATCCGCCTGGTTTCCAGCTTGCAACATTCCTAGTCCTTTCAGGTCCAACTCGTCAGCGACCGTTTTGGTTGCCGAAACAATAATTTGCATTGGGGTCATCCCAGCCTCCGCCATCATCTCCATCTCAATGTGTTCAAAATAACCCATGAATCTCGTCGGGACGCCGCTGTCCGTACCAAAAACGATCGGTACACCTGCGTCACTCAGCTTTTTGAGATTGCTCATCGCTACCGGCAATTGCTTGCGGTATGTTTTTGCACGAAAATCCATCCTGACCTCTTGATGATGTTTCGGGTCGTTTAAAGGCTTAATTGTCTCGCTTTGGTATTCGCGGGAGAAAAAAAGATCTGAAAAGAATGCAGCGGTATCCGCATAGACAAAAGTTGAAAGCTCCCGGGTCAGCGTTGGGCAATAGCCAACAGATTTTTCTTTTATCAATCGTATTAACGTGCTATCGACCGGCGCATCGCGGATGCTATGCGCCAGCATATCGGCCCCGGCTTCGAGCAACTTTTTCGCATCAGAAAGATAGTACATGTGCGCTGCCAGCTTATATCCAAGGGTGTGTGATGTGATAATTGCTGTGCGGTAAAGGTCTTCGCGCATCTTCGACGAGGTACCGAGATTATCATCAACCCTGATCTTCATGATGTCAACCCCCAGCTGATGGTTTCTGTTCAATGCAGCAACCACCTCCTCGCCGGTCGTGCCATTGACAATTTCTCCTGCAATGAATAACCGGGCGCGATGATTATAAGAAGAATCATTTACAAATCGGAATGGCTCTGCCTCCTGCTTGTCGCCGCCGAGGCTGACAACCGTAGTAACACCATAGCGCGCATAAATTTCCAGATTTTCGATCACGTTGTCACGCGAATAATGACCTCCCACTATTCCCTTTGTCTCCCCTACATGCCCGTGGCCATTAATGATCCCCGGCATTATATATCTTCCCGATAGATTCCGGATTTGAGTTCCGTCAGGAATGACTATGCTATCCTTCGAACCAATTGCAACGACCTGTCCGCGCTCAATGAGTAACACAGCATCTTTGATCGCGTCGCCTCCACCGCCATCAATTATTGTGGCGCCGGTAAAGGCAGTAAAAACGGAGGTTGATACGTTTGGCTGTTTACATGAACATGTCACAACCACAAGAATGAGTAGGACCTTCAACCTTTGCATTATCTCGTCTTAAGTAATGCCCAAATGTAAAAAGTTTACCACTAGAATCTGCTGCGCAGTCGGGAGACTCTGAAAAGATTGGGAATGAAAAAGGCTTAAAACAAAAAGAAATTTCTAAAGACCTTCTAACCAAACTACTATGCAGACAATACTTTTGTCAATTCCCTGTCCACACCCAACCGGCTAAGCGCAGAAGACACCTTTGTATTTACAGGTATCGTTACAGAGAATCTCGTGTACGTATTGGTTTCAGTCTTCACATCAATCTTACCGTTCAATGATTGAACGGATTTGAGTACAATATATAACCCCAGCCCATTGCCCTTCGAAGTTTCGTGCCCGACAAAGAACATATCCCATAATTTGATGCGAATCTTTTCATCAATCCCTATTCCGTTGTCATAAATACTAAGGAAGAGGTTATCATCCTCCAGACTGGCCATAATATGTATTTTTGGATGATGCTCTTTAGTCATGCTGCTAAAGAATAGAGCATTTTCCAATAAATTATAGAGGATGATTTCGAGGAGGTCCGGGTAACAAAAGAAAGGCTCTGTAACCTCGTTGTCGATAATCACTTCGACATTCTTTTCACCGATCAGGCGACTAAAGAATCCGGTGACGTCCGTAAGCGTTTTTGATATATCTACAGCAGAATAATTACTTGGATGATTCACCTCGCTGATCATTCTGAGTTTTTTCAGCATCCCATCCATCTTGATTGCTGTATTGGATATCTTATTGATGAGCTCATGATCTCCATGCGGCGCCAGAAGCGTAAGATTGCAAAGGCCGATGATGGTGCATATAGGTGACCGCAAGTCGTGGGACGCCCGGTATAAGAATATGTCCATCTCCTGATATGCTTCAACCAAAAGCTTGGATCGTTCGAAAACGAGTGCTTCCAGATTTTCGTTTATGCGTTGAACCTCCGCATTCGCTTTAACCAAACTCTTCTTCTGTTTTTCAACCCGAATACGCAACAGCACAAGGAGTACGGTTAACACCCCAAATAGGATGGATACTGTCGCGGCAACAATTATTTTTTCCCGAAATGCTCGCTGTTCCTCCTGGCGCTTCGTTTCACTCAGGCTTAACTTATCTTCAAGCTCCTTAATATCGGTAAAAGATGCCTTCAAAGAGCCGAGTATGATGCGATAATCAGAAATGTTTTTATAAAACTTATCCTCGTTTTGCTCCAGAACCCTTTCCAGAGTTCCCAGGTCCGTGAGCAACTTTTCCCTATCCTCCGGGTTTAACTTTGCAGTTCCTCCTGAAAGTTTTTCGTTAATGATCTTCATTTTCCCATCAAAATCGGTACGGAAATTATCAAGTAATTCATTTTCCAATTTTGCTTGTTCCAATAAGTTCTTCACATCATTTTTGACAAATGATGAATCTGAGATGCGTCCGATGAATTCCTTTTTTGTTGGCTTTTGAAGCTTGCCTATAAGTTCATTGAATTTTGCGTCCACCCTCGCCCTTGTTGCTGCGTCTAGCGAAGACATATCATAATTCTTAAATACATGATAGAAAACGGTAAGCGACGTTATAGAATCGAGCTGCGCCAAGTTGAAATCTCTTACATACTGAGTCGGTTGTGTTTTCTCTTTCTTCGCCAATGCCTCCACAACGAGTGTCTTCACTTTGTCTGTCGTCGTAAGTTTTACCACCTTGTAACCGGCGACGTTAAACTGCGATTGCGACTTTATCTGCTCATCCAGCGCGAGCGGAATTTGCAGCTGCCCGGCAGATCCGGTAACTACTTGTAAATTTTGCCTGCCTTTGAAATTCACCGGAAGATTTCCCACAGGGCGCTTATCTGCTGTGATCACCTGTAAGTCAACGATGTTGTATAATTTCTTTCGGATGATAATCTGCAAAGTGCCCTTACTGTAGTTCCATGATTCTACCTCAAGCTCCGTTTTGTTTACCTTAATCGACTTTGGCGGAAGATCCTCAACCAAAATCTCATGATAGGTTGGTTTTTTTTCCTCAAGTGCAAAAAACTCCTTGCCATTGACAGACACTGAAATGTTCGATACTGGCTTCATTTGCTGATCGAACGCTTTGATCTGGACTAGATTTTTATCCTGGCCGAACGACGCCGTTCCAGACCATAAAAAAATAATGAAAGTAAACCACCCTATGTTTCGATACATTAGATAAAAAAATTTTAGTAGGCCTTCTTAAAAGCATTTCTCACAACCACGATCTCGTACTTATTCTCTCCGCTTCTCGTCTTGGAAAGATCAAGACTCACTACGACTTCCTCGGCGTCCTTTTCACTGACAATTTTGATGCGATACTGACTGAAATAGGGTATCGTTAACGAAAACAAACCATCATCATCTGAAGTAGTATTTTGAACCACTGTATTCTTTTGATTGTCGATAAGAGACAATTGGGCATTGGGGAATATCCGAAGCTCACCGGATTCGCTCCAGCTTTCATCCTTAACCTTAAGCAAGCCCGCAATGGTAAAGGGAAAGGACCTGAGGTGGCTTATCAATTCATATACATCATCGCTGCCATCCCGGTTCGAAGACAAAAATCCCCTGGATCCGTCGTTCGTCAGAGATAAAGCAAAGTCATCAAAATTAGTACTAACCGGGTATCCAAGGTTTACTGATTCGCCAAAGCCTTCCCCGTCTTTCATTGCTTTAAAAATGTCCATGCCTCCTAAGCCTGGGTGTCCGGTAGACGAAAAGTATAGTGCATTGCCCAACACGCTGGGATAGTTTTCGTCCCCGGCTGTATTGATCAGCTCACCGAGGTTTTGGGGTTTAGTCCACTGACCATTCGCAAAGGTTGATCTGTAAATGTCCAGACCGCCAAATCCTCCAGGCATATCAGACGCAACATAAAGAACCTGTCCGTCTTCCTGCATGGCTACAGCTGTATACGAAAATTCAGGATTGTTAAATACGAAAGGTTTATGGGCGATCCATTCACCCGCCACCAGGGAGGTAAAATAGAGTTGCAGTGATCGTTTGCCCATACTCGCCTCACCTGTTGCGATAAGCGCGAGACTTTGCTCTCCGCCATAAAACGAAACAGCGCCTCGCTGATATCGCGATGATAATCCTGCGTCGAATTTTTCAGGGGCATTAAATGAGACCCTCAGATCTGATGCGGTTGTATCTATGGTTGCTACGGAATAATATAAACTGAAGAATGGTCGGTTGTTTCCATCAACCTTGTCAATCAATTTTTGTCTTTTTCTATTTGAAAGGAACACAAAGCCGTCGCGATAAGGAACAGCACAAATGTCAGACGCCCCTGAGTTTGTGCCCGTGCGCTGAATATCGTAGTGGATTGAATCTTCAAACAGGTAAGTCCGATTTTTCAGTTGCCATATTTTTTTCATGACCAGGCCATCATCAGTATGTAACGCCTGGTATTTCGCGAAAAATTTTATTGCTTCATCATATTTGCCCACTGCTGAAAGCGATTCAGCGAACAGTAATATGTCTTTGTCTGGCAAGTTGCTATTTGAGGCAACCGCCCTGGAGAACCATGTAACGGCGTCAGCAGGTTGGTGCAAATAAAAGTAAGCGCGCGCGATCGGCAACGAATATTTTTCAGTGTGCGACTTCGCCGACATCGATTCGTACAGACTTAACGCCTGGCTATACTTTTTTTGCGCAAAATATTCATTAGCTTTTTTCTCATCCGATTTTAGGAAAGTAAATACCGTCTCCTGTGTTTGAGCATAGCTATACCGTAGTGAAAAGCATAATGAGAGCGACACTATCGCGGCACATCGAATCAGAAAGGTGCTCTCAGCATTCATCTTGGTGACGCAATATTGTCGTGCGAATATTTGAACAGGTAACTAACCATTAACTCATGTGATCCCCGGCTAAGGTTGCTCACCTCACCCGTGACGAAATCGTAAGAATAGCCAAGTTGAAGTTGGGGAGTAAGCTGGGCCTTCAATAAGAAATCGATTGATTCAGACTTTCTGTATGACAGACCAAGCGTCAGCGCCTGCTTGATAATCAGACAGGCATTTAAATCAAACGACAGTGGAAGCTCCGGCTTGTACTTTACAAGAATGCTTGGCTCGAGCTGAAGGAAATCATTGAGCGTAATGATATACTTCGAGAAGATAAAATACTGTGCCTTTTGCCATGTAATCGATGCCGTGTCATTCAGTACAAAACGCTGGGCGATCAAGTCTGGAAGGGAAACTCCAGCGTGAAACTTCGGGCTTCGGTAGTAGAAGCCCAGTCCAAGGTTGAAATAGGCTTGTGAAATGCTTACGTTGGCCAGCTGAGGGTCGATTGTTGAATTAAGAGAACCGTAATTGGATTTTAAAATATTCAGTCCACCCTGCATTCCGAAGGAAAGAGTACCCTTTCGCGAGACCGTTAGATGATATGCTGCACTCCCTGCGACCTTCTGATTCTTGTGCACACCGATTTTATCATTCACCAGTAACATTCCGATCCCGAGTTTACTCTTGCTGAAAAGCGTGTGGGCGGTAAGCGTCTGTGTTACCGGTGCCCCATCGACTCCTAACCATTGGCTGCGGTTCACAAAAGTAAGATTTAGTGCTTCGTCCATGCCTGTATATGCAGGATTGATCACCAGTCCGTTGAACATGTATTGGGTGAATTGGGCGTTTTGCTGTGCCCAACCGATGGCGCAGTACGAGATCAACAGGATGGTAATCCCGGGAAGCCTAATTCTTTCTAATATTGTTGCTGCGCCGGCCTTCATCTGATCACTTCAATAAAACCCTTCTTTTCAATTACGGCGGATCCGGAGTAGAGCAAAACACTATAAAAGTAAGTACCTGTGGGAACCATATTTCCTCGAGAATTTTCGCCTTTCCACACATTTCGAACATTATCGTATTTCGCAACCGAATAAATTTCATTACCCCATCGGTCAACGATTACTACCCTGTTGTTCTCATATTTTTCTATGTTTCCTATAATCCACTGATCGTTTTCCTGATTACCATCTGGAGTCACCAACTGCCCAATCTCGAGATTGGTAGATTCCCAGCCCACCGTTACTGTGAAATCGCACGTGGAGGTGTTTCCAGAAATATCGGACGCCGTGTATGTGACGACCGTTGAACCAACAGAAAATTTGTCACCTGGTTTATGCGACGAAGTCAGGGTTACTAACCCACAGTCATCTGACGCGACCGGTGGCAGCCAATCGATCGCCACATTACCTGGCAATGTAGTTACCGATACCGTTGTATCCTGCGGACAGGAAGACAACACAGGCGCAACCTGGTCTTTAACCACCACGTTGAACTTACAAAATGACGTGTTCCCTGCTTTGTCGACGGCAGTGTAGGTGACTTCAGTAGCGCCAACAGGAAATTCTGTTCCCGAACTATGAGAGGGTGTCACCGTAACGGCTGTACAACCGTCAGAAAATACGGGTGCAGTCCAGGTAGCGCTCGCTTTACAATTGCCCGTGACGTTCAAATTGATTTGTGACGGGCACGACACGACTGTCGGAGCAGTCACATCCTTAACGGTAACTGCGAACGTAGTCGTAGCGGTATTGCCATTTTTGTCCCTCGCGGTATAGGTGACATTTGTAGTGCCTAAAGTAAAGGTGCTGCCAGGATTGTGCGTGCTTGTCAATGTAAGGGGGAGCGAACAATCAAAAAAAGCGGGAGGCGTCCAAGTAGGATTTGCCTTGCATTGCGGATCAGCATCTACTGGTATTGGCGCAGTTGGGGTCACCAGAACAGGTTTACTCGTGTCTACCACGGTTACATTAAACTCACACGTACTTGTCTTGTTATTAGAGTTGGTAGCTGTATAGATAACCGTTGTCGTTCCTATTGGAAAAGTTGCGCCAGGTGAATGAGTCGATTTAAGGGTTGCATCACACTGATTGACTGTTGGTTCGTTCCAACTCACTGGAGCCGTACAAGCGGCTGTCGCGGGGACTTGAATGTAGATTGTGCATCCAAGAATTTCGGGATCGTTGGTTGATCCCCCATCTGAAGTGCAGCATAATGGTCCACCCTTTTTACTCATGGCACTGACGATTGTTAGATTTCCATAAGAGATGGACGGATCGAACACCATTCCGCAAGTGATGTCGATCACTTGCGGCGAGGCAAATGTGTTACTGTAGATTTCAATTGTGGTGCCCTTGAATTTTTTGGATTGTCCGACAGTAAAAGTTCCTCCGGTGACTACATCATCATCATAAATATCGTCACCATTGTCGTATACTTGAATTTCAGCCTCAGGGCCGTTATTTTTAAAAGTAATTGTACTTATACCCCCATCGCAAGGTTTGCAATTCGGGGACACCGGGCATCCACAAGAAGTTTGGCCATAGGAGTTTCGAACTCCATACACCACAAAAATTACAATCAAGACCTGCTTTACAGGGGTCAAATTGAGCCAGCGCATACTTTGTAAAAAAATGGGGCCTGAAAAAAGTCTGTTCAATATAATATTGTTATTACTACTAACCCAATGGTTTAGAGACGTTTCATCGAAGTTTTACGTTAACTTAATATAGTATCCTCGCAATTTTTACCTCCCGGGAATCAGGGACCGACGTCCACGAGCTCAAGACGCAACTCCAATTACGAATGGGGAGGGAAAATTTAGCATATTGCACCAGGCAAATTACGCAAAGCTCCGCCCTGGTTTTGGCCTGCTTTAGCAGAGAACTTACTTCAGTAATTGAAGATTGGCCTTTTAGGCTATTCGGCCGAATATTGACACATGCGTCGGAGAACGTACAACTGAAAGCCCAACTATGCAGGCTGAATGAGTACATAGGCCACGTGGCGGAAGCGGGCGCGTATACTCTGAGTAATCCGTTCGATGGCGGCTGTGATTTTACTGGTGTCCATGTCGGGCTTGAATTGCACCTTCAGCATCAATATTACTTCTTCCGGAGATTGATAAGTGGAAAGTACCTCCGTTACCTTCAGCACGGCCTCGTCAGTTTCTACCAGCACCTTCACCTTTTCCTGTGTTTCTGGAGAGACGCCCTCCCCCATTAACAAACTTCGGCTCTCTCTCCCCAGGAAAAGCGAAACCGAGACGAGTAATAGGCCAACCATAATAGATGCAACGCCGTCAAGATAAGGGAGGTCAAATGCCTGGTTGATCAGCATGAGTATCAAAACGATCAGCAAACCTCCCAAAGCCGCCGCATCTTCAAACAAGACGAGGAAGCTGGAGGGGTCTTTACTGTTTTTTACAGCGCTCCACCAGTGCAATTCTCCCCGTGATAAGTTAAACTCCTTCAGTGCGATGTAAAATGATATAACTTCAAAGAGCAACGATAGCCCCAGCACGATATAGTTTACTTTCGGATTATCCAGACTTTCCGGATGGAGTAAAAATCCGATACCGTGGTATATCGAAACGCCACCGCCTACTCCGAAGATCAAAATAGAAACCATGAAGGCCCAGAAGTACAATTCTTTTCCGTAGCCGAAGGGATGGCGTTCATTAGCCGGTTTTTTGCTTCTTCTAAGTCCGTACAATAGCAACAGCTGATTTACAGTATCAACGACAGAGTGGATGCCTTCGGAAATCATAGAAGAGCTGTTTGTGAACGCTCCCGCAATAAATTTTGTGATTGCAATAAGACCGTTTGCAATTAACGCGCTGTAAATAGACTTTAGGTTTTTGGACATGGTATCTACTTCACGCGGCTCTCAAAGTTCCTTGAGAAGAATATTCCGGTACTCCACAGTCATCGGTGGTCCCACGTGAACCTGTACACCCAGCAGTCCAGACATCTTCCTGTTAACTGTATCGTCATCGGTTACATCGCTCATCAGCACGTCGTTGATGTAGTGCTGCAGCCTGTTCCCCTTCGCTATAATGTGGCAACTGTTCCAGTCTTCGCTTTTAATAAGTATTTTCAAGGAGTCGATCGAACCCAATGATCCAGTTATTTCCCTGCTACCCCAAGCGTTGTTTTTGATGTTCGATCCGAACGAGTTCTCATCGGCTGAATTATTTTGGGTTTGTATGACGGCAGCTTCGCCGCGATACGCAAGCGTTGTTCGTCCGCGTTCTTCATAATTCTGACCGGTATAACTATTTTTTCCGTCGATGTCTGCCTGATATCCTTTCAAAGCGTGTGGAGTATCAGCAATCTGCTCACTGCGATAATTGACCCCACTGTTGCCCGTCGCGGCTATTTTGAATTCAAGCTTCAGCTCGAAGTCACCGGGAGAGCCACCCTGCCATACGATGAACGTATTTCTTTTCAACAAGGTGGAGGGTGTCACCTCCCCGACAAGACTGCCTCCCCTAACGCTCCAATACAATGTATCGCCTTCCCAGCCTTCCAGCGTTTTGCCATCGAAAATTGAAATGAAATCCTTTTCTTTCGTTGAATCGGCGACCGCCGCTTTCTCTGCGATCGGCTTAGTGCAGCTACTTAGGGCAAGTAGTGCGCTGACGGCCATGGATAAACAAAAACGCATTTCAGTTGAACATTTGGTTGTCATTGTGTAGATGTCTTGTACAGTCACATAAATATATCAATAGGTAACACTTGCACAATCCTGCTCTTACTTGTCTAGCCGAAACTTTTGTCCAGGCTGTCTTTGCGCCTCAGCGTCTTTGTGGTGGCCTACCAGAATGCTGTATACAATCCTGTCAGGATGCCGACAATCAATATCGATCCCACTAGGAAAGCTGGTGTAACTTTGAACATCCGGGGATCAATTTCGATTTGATAATTATCCTGTTGATTCTTCGGCCGTAAAATGCTCATGAAGACCATGACGGCAACGATAAAAACAAAAGTTATCGTCATCCTGTCCAGGAAGGGATAATCGGGAAAGGCTCCATTCGTCAATTGCGGAAGAAACTTCAAAATTGTTGAGACTGGAATGGTTAAAAGAGTGCCTGCGAGCGCTGCAGCCGAAGTAGTGCGCCGCCAGAAAAGCCCCATTAAAAAGATCGCCAGGACTCCAGGAGAAATAAATCCGACATATTCCTGAATAAATTGGTAAGCCTGATCCAGCGACCGAAGTGCTGGTGCAACAACGCCAGCGATTACCAGTGAAACAATGACTGTCCACTTTCCCGACTGTACCAGCACTCGCTCACTGGCATCCTTATTAAAGAATTTCTTATAAATATCGAGTGAAAAGATAGTTGCAATACTGTTTGCCTTTCCTGCTAAAGACGCGACAACGGCAGCGGTAAGCGCCGCAAAGGCAACGCCCTTCAGGCCTGAAGGCAATAAATTCATCAGGGTCGGATACGCATGGTCGGGTTTTACAACGCCAGCGCTATCCGTCATTTCCGCTCCAAACATTCCATCCTGAAACAGAACGTACATAGCGATTCCAGGCAATACAGCGATGACCGGTATCAAAAGTTTGATAAACGCCGCAAAGAGAATTCCGTTCCGGGCTGTTTTGAGATCTGCGCCGAGCGCCCGTTGTGTAATGTATTGATTACATCCCCAATACGCGAGGTTATTGATCCACATACCGCCAATTAGAACGGTCAGACCCGGTAGTTCCTGGTAGTAAGGATGACCTTTCTCAAAAATCATGTGAAAATGCGAATCCGCCTTTTCTTTCAGCAGCGACAGTCCTTTGAAAACATCACTGCCATATCCTGACTTTTCTGAAAGCAGCGTCAACGCAAGGTAAGTAGTGACAAGGCCGCCAAGAATCAATACGAGTACTTGAATTACGTCGGTGTATCCAATCACTTTCATTCCACCGAGTGTAACGATGACTGAAAAAAAGATCAGGCCAGCGATGCACCAGCCAAAGCTGATTCCGGTAATCGAATTGATTGCAATGGCGCCGAGGTAAAGAATAGATGTGAGGTTGACGAAAACGTAGACAAGTATCCAAAAGACAGCCATGATGGTACTTACCGTTCCATTATAACGCATGGCGAGAAACTGCGGCATGGTGTATATCTTATTCTTAAGATATATTGGAATGAAAAATATCGCTACTATAACAAGCGTAGCTGCTGCCATCCACTCATAAGTGGATATTGCAAGGCCAAGGGCAAAGCCCGACCCCGACATGCCGATAAAATGTTCTGCGGAAATATTTGATGCAATGAGCGATGCCCCAATAGCCCACCAGGTTAGAGAGCCTTCAGCAAGGAAAAAATCCTTAGAATCGCCGGATGAAGATTTGCTCTTCTTTTTATAAACGTAATATCCGTAGGCTGCGACAACTATGAAATAAATCAGGAAGACGATATAGTCTCCGGCCTGCAGTCCTTTCATTGGCGATTGTTGTCCATGAAGAAGTAATTGCCTTTCCCTGCTCTTTTAAAACTTCAGCGTCGCAGGAAGATACTTCGCTACAAGATCTTCGTAATAAGGACGCAACGTTTTCCAGTCAGGCGGTGTAGGATTCTTGGAATAGAGATCATAGGGATTAAAGAGATCAACCCATTTGAACATCTCATGGTCATGCGAATTCAGAAGGTGATTATAAGCATGCTCGCGATGTTGCGCATAAAATGAATGGTAGCGGAGCATGTATAGTCCTTGTTCAGGAATGTAATTCTTCATTAATTGGTAAACATATTCATCGTGTCCCCACGACATATGTACATTGTCAAGGCCACAGTTTGGCGAATAGATCCCGTATTTAGTATTGAAATCCTTGTTTTGATGATCGGGGTTTGCAGCAAAGAATTCCGGATAGACAATTTTATCGGAATGTGCGCAACCGACGGGGAAGGTGTCCCCAACCACTGCCCATTGCGGCTCACCAAAGAGGCAAAGCACTTTACCCATGTCATGCATCAAACCCACCAGAACAAACCAGTCAGGGTGTCCATCCCTCCGAATTGCTTCTGAGGTTTGCAGCAGATGTTGCATCTGATCGAGATCAGTGTCCGGATCTGAATCATCCACCAGTTCGTTGAGGAAATCGAATGCGCCCCAAACGCTCATCTCCTTTTTGTCGAAAGGGAGATATTGCTGGCGCTTGCCCATTGCGAAATCGAACGTCTGATATTTATGGTTCAACCGGTAAAATTCCCGCACGGTATCGCGTTCCGGGTTCTCGTAATTGCGGTAGGTTTCAACAGATTTTTCGGAAGCAATCGCCTCCGGATCGGGATATCTTTTGAGCAAGTCATCTTCCCACTGATCAAGATTACCGAGTGGATGGTTCTCGCCTCTGTCTGTCACCGGTTCTTTTTCCATGATTAGAAATTGTTTGTCGAATTTCGCTATTTTTGGCCTTTTTTCAACGTTTTCAGGACCATTATTTACGAAACCGTTTTCGTGGTTACTTAAAAGGCTGCATCTTGAACCCGAATGTTTTTTATGGAAAAATGGGGGTAACCATTAAGCAAATTGCTGCGGATCTTAAACTAGCCATTTCAACGGTGTCGAAGGCGTTAAGCGATAGTCATGAGATTAGCCCGGAAACGAAAGCACGCGTCTTCGAATACGCGGAGCGGATGGAATATAAGCCGAATCCTTACGCCAGCGGTTTAAAGGACAACCGGAGCCGAAATATCGCAGTCGTCCTGCCGGAAATAGCGGACAGCTTTTTTGCGAGTGCCATCGACGGGATTGAGGCAGCCGCGCAGACGAAGGGTTATCACGTCATGATATACCTCACCCACGAGGATGCTCAACGCGAGCACGCTATCATAAGCGAACTCAGGCACCGTCGCGTCGATGGTGTGTTAATTTCTGTAGTGTCGAACAGTTCCGACATCCCTCATCTCCAGGGACTCTATGAACATGGCGTCCCGGTAGTATTTTTTGATAGGGTTCATACGGCAATTGATACGGCCAACGTGGTGACAAACGATTTTGACTCCGCCTACAGCGCGGCCAGTTTGCTGATTCGCAAAGGCTGCAAGCGCATAACCTTTCTTGCCTTGCGCGGCGACCTGAACATCATTAAGGACCGGACTGCGGGCTACCTGAAGGCCATTAATGATCATGGGATCGACACGCAGCTAAACCCTGTCCTCACATGCGGACATCAGGAGGACGAAACCATGACGTTGATACGTCAGCGCCTCACGCAGGAGGACTCGCCCGATGGCGTTATCTGCTCTTCTGAAAAGTTAACCACGCAGACTTACTCGGTTTGTCATCGTTTAAAAATATCCATACCGGAGGACATCAAAATTATTGGATTTTCCCACCTTCCGATCGCAAGTCTTCTCAGACCATCATTGACAACGGTTACGCAGCCTGCATTTGAGATGGGTCGAACTGCCGCAACGTTACTGCTGAACGCATTGGACAAAAAGCGTACGATCCTAAAAAAGGAAAGCATCGTGCTTCCGTCCATGCTTATTGAGCGGGATT
Organism: Chryseolinea sp.; assembly: GCA_037720155.1. Taxonomy (GTDB): domain Bacteria; phylum Bacteroidota; class Bacteroidia; order Cytophagales; family Cyclobacteriaceae; genus Chryseolinea. The sequence goes on from JBBJMI010000008.1 coordinate 170,263, forward strand.
CAACGGGTTAGTCATATTCCGGCACTCTTTTTGGATGGCACGATACTCTGAATAATCACCATTTACAATGAGCAAATTTTTATCAATTCTCGGATGCCTTCTATTAGCGACGACGTTCTCTTGCCGCACCACTCAATTTATCGACCAGGAGGGAGGGTGGAGCTTTCTTGGTGAAGAGAAGGTCAATCACCTTCGGGAGAATGACGTCTTCAAGATTAAAAGCCGGGACAAATTTACGGCGTTGCGCGTATACGTGAAGGAAGGCGACGTTGAAATCAGAAATGTTGAGGTTCTGCTTATCAATGGCGATATCCTGAAGCCAGTTATCGAAGAAAAAATTCTTCAGGGGGAGCGCAGCAGATTGGTGGAACTAGGTGCAGAAGGTCGGCAGCTTGAGCAAGTAAGAATCTGGTACAGGGCCAGTGGAAAGATGTTTAGTAAAAAAGCTCTCGTGCAACTTGGCGGAAGGCGCTATGATTCAAACAAGAAGTTCTGAGTAGCGTAACAGAACTATTTGCATATTTAGGCTAATGAACAGGAACATTAGCCGTCTTCATAAAACTGCGTCAAAAAAAAGTCGTACGATCATTGGCCTCATGTCTGGTACATCGATGGACGGACTGGATGTGGCGCTTTGCAGATTTGAGGATGATGGGTTAGACACTAAATGCAAATTGTTAGCCTTCGAAACCGTCCCCTACTCACCTGAAACCAAAACTAAAATCTCCGCAGTCTTTGCTCGAAAGCAGGTTGACTTTGAAAAACTTTGTATCCTCAATCCATGGATTGCATTACTTCATGCCCGTATGGTGAAGAAGTGCCTGAGTAAATGGAAGATTCCCGCCAGCCGCATTGATGCTATCGCTTCTCACGGTCAGACGGTTTTCCACGCTCCTGCATTTTTGCATCCGCAGGAAAAGATCAATGCAACGTTTCAAATAGGAGATGGTGATCATCTCGCTGTTGCAACTGGGATACTTACCATCAGCGATTTTCGTCAAAAGCACATTGCAAAAGGTGGTGAAGGCGCGCCACTGGCAGTCTATGGAGACTACCTGTTGCTCTCCCACAAGACTGAAAATAGACTGCTGCTTAACATCGGAGGAATTGCCAACTTCACCTATCTGCCTGCAGGGAATAATGCCAGAAAGGTGTTTGTGACAGATACCGGACCTGGAAATACATTGATCGACCAAACAATGCGGTCTTTCTATCCCGGCGAATATTATGACAAAGACGCGAGGCGCGCAAAGGCGGGAATGGTGAACCAGGCTTTGCTTACCGAATTATTGTCGGACGATTTTTTCAAGATGCGGTTTCCGAAAACGACCGGACCTGAGTTGTTCAATGGGGAGTATGTTAAGGCTGCCCAAAACAGATCACAAACACCCGATCTTGCGGCAGATGACTTGCTGGCCACCTTAACCCGTTTCAGTGCAGAGACCGTTGGACTGGCTATAAAAAAAGTTACCCGAAAAAATAAGTTTGAGATCTACCTGAGCGGCGGCGGTGCTCACAATCCCTTGCTAACGCAATGGCTATTGGAAGTTCTTGGGGTTGACAGGTTACAAACTACATCATCAATTGGCGTTCCTGGAGATGCAAAAGAAGCTATCCTTTTTGCTGTGTTGGCCAATGAAGCGCTCGTGGGGGGCAATGTGGATTTTGGCAGCCGGGCTAAAATTCCTTCGTTATCTATGGGTAAGTTTTCATTTCCGCATTGAGCCGGCTAATACTCAGTAGCGATCTCATTGCCATTCCTGGACCATTCGCTCCATGAACCGACATAGAGCTTCGCGCCCTCAAGTCCAGCTGAATGCATCGCCAGCAGCGTGTGGCAAGCCGTTACTCCAGAACCGCAGTGAACAATTACCTGCTGAGGCGCAAAATTCTGCGTCACATCTTTATATTTCGATATCAGATCTACCGCATCAAGGAAGTCACCTTTGTCGGTAAGATTTTCGGTATAGGGTACATTGACGGAACCGGGAATATGCCCCGCTATAAGGTCTATCGGCTCCTTCTCACCACGGTATCGATAATTCTCCCGAACATCGATGATCATCTGTCCATGGTCTGTCGACGCGCGCTCGACCTCCTGCATTGTTGCGATCGGGAAACTCCACCGATCAAAATGGTATGATGTAGCCAAAGGGCGAATTGACTCGTCTGATGTGAAGGGTACGCCTGCCTTTCTCATGCGCTCGATGGCTGCCCCAACAACATCGATTTGGCCGTGGCCCGCGGATTTCATCATCCACCAGAACCTCGCGGCGGCATTCGCTCCACACTTATCATCGTATACCACGACACGGGAATCGGGTGAGATACCCAGCCTGGATAGCACTTCAGAAAACCGCGCAGGTTGTGGAAGCGGATGACGGCCACCATCGGCGGCATCATTTGTTTTTGCGGAAAGCTCTGTCTCAAGGTCTATTCTCAATGCGCCCAGTACGTGGGCCGTGCGATATTGCAATGTTGCATCCGCTCCTCCACGCGCGTCGATTACGATCACCTGGGGTTGATCAAGGGTCCGGAGGAATTCGTCAGCGTTGATAATAGGCATGTTATTAAGTTTAGCGCAAAACTTAGCAATTTCATCGAAAATGCAAAAGGCATAACGGAGTCAAAGTAATGGCCCTTTGCTCCACCCGACGCATTCCTATGCATTGCCACCAGCTAATTGAAAAAATAATTTGCCTCAGGCAAACATTTTCGAATCATCCGGCGTTGTTGTTCCTGGTAGCGATCGTTACCGGCATTGCGCCAGACCCATAAATTATTTGAGCAACGCGCAACGCTCTTGTCCAACTAAAAGAAAGGAGGTACCATGTCTAGTCCAAAGCACATTTTATCGAAGAACGTAACACTAACAATTTTCACAGGTGTGATGAATTGAGGAGTTGGTTTACCTCGTGAGATTTTAGTTTACGGATAAAATTTGAATGAGGATTTTTTGGAATCCGGCCACTATCTAGGCCGGATTCTTTTTTTCATTTTTTGAGCACAAGAGCGCGTTGAATTTGCGCCGCCGACTGCTTCCTTCAAATTACTAAGCTACGGAAGGTACTTGATCTTAACAGCATAAACCCTGAGGTCGGCATCGCTGGATGAAACTATATCATTGGTTTGATCAAGCCTGATCACGATGCGGTATGAGTATGCATCATTATCAATAATTTCTGTCCCGACAATAGGGGTCAGAACTGACGATCTGATCGTGGCTATATTTCCTGTTGATGACCACGAAGTCGTTACGTTTTGATTTGCGCCTATTGGGGTTTTTCGATAGACGGTGAATTCCACCGCCCGCGAATCCCTATCGAGGTAGTACAATGTAACCTCCTCCAGTTGAGCTCCGTGCGGTAAGTGCAAGGGCGCAATCAATCCTGCACCCTCGTTCTTTTTGATCGTTGTCACATAAGTAGAATTGTCTTCAAAGATTATGATGTTGTCCTTGTCCTTGGTGTCATCCTCCCTGAGGTTTGTAAAGTCTGCAGGGTCAAGCGTGACATATTGTGATACGGGACTTACTCCATTTACTATCGAGGGAACCCACTGTGTTCCGTCCCATACGAGTACTTTTCCGATGTCCGGAACGCCAAGTGCACCCCCCTTAACATTATTGCCCTGAATTTTGGCTACTGATGGCGCTGGATATGTTCCGCTCAGGTCGCCAGCTGCCGTCACGCCTGTAAATAGAGTGCCTTTAAGCTCAAGTTGCGGCACGCCTGTTGCACTGGTTGTATAAACTTTGCCAGCATCCGGTACTCCGGCCGTAACCAGCTTGCTCACTGTAACGGAACTATTCTGAAGCTGTGCAGTAGTTACGCTGTTGTTGGATACAGCGAGACTATTTAATGGGCCAATAACCTGTCCGTTGGCCGTAATCAGGTTAAGATCGATCGGTGAAGCATCGTTTGTCAGGGTCAACGTGTTTGCCGCCAGCGTAAGGTTCTGTGCATCTGAGTCAGAAGCGGGCGTTGACCAGATAACATTACCGACCCCATTAGTTGTAAGCACTGTATTGGCAGCGCCCGATGCAACCTTGCCCGGGGTAACCGACCCGCCCGCAAGGTCAGCTGTTGCAATGGTTCCATCGGTGATGTTGGTGCCCGTTACTACTATCGAACTAAGGTCCACGGACGAGCCATCATTTGTAAGGTTGAGAACATTGCCTGTCAGGGAGAGATCCTGAGCGTCGGGTGAAACTGCCGGCGTACTCCAGACAACGGTTCCTACTGCATCTGTGCTGAGGACCGTATTCGGCGCGCCGGACGCAACTTTCGTGGGTGTAACTGCCGCACTGGCGAGGTCGACAGCAGCAATGGTTCCATCGGTTATGTTTGTGCCCGTTAAGGCAAGTGATCCTAAATTTACCGTAGTACCATCGTTGGTAAGGCTAAGAACATTGCCGCTAAGTGATAAGTCTTGTGCATCAGTGGATGCTGCCGGGGCGGCCCAAACAACAGCCCCAGTTCCGTCGGTTGTCAATATCGTGTTGTTAGCGCCGGGGGAAACCTTCGCTGGGGTGACAGCCGCACTTGCGAGGTCCAAGGCAGCAATGGTTCCATCAGTGATGTTTGTGCCCGTTAAAGCAAGTGATCCTAAATTTACCGTAGTACCATCGTTGGTAAGGCTCAGAACATTTCCGCTAAGCGAAAGATCTTGTGCATCAGCCGATGCTGTCGGGGATGCCCAAATTACAGTCCCCGTACCGTCAGTTGTCAATACCGTGTTGTTGCCTCCCGGAGTTACCTTGGAAGGCGAAACAGCTCCATTGGCCAAGTCGAGCTCAGCAAGCGAGCCATCGATTATGTTTGTGCCTGCCCAATTCAACGTCGAAAGATTTACAGACGTACCATCATTTGTAAGATTTAAAATGCTTCCGGTAAGGGTAAGATCCTGAGCATCCGTCGATACGGATGGGGCAGCCCAAATCACAGCGCCTGCGCCGTCGGTTGTCAATATCGTGTTGTTAGCTCCCGGGGAAACCTTGGCCGGGGTAACGGCGCCGCTCGCAATATCAAGACTGTTAATTGAACCGTCAGTAATATTGGTACCGCTTAGTATAATGCTACCTAAATTGACTGCGGTAGCGTCATTGGTCAGGGTTAGGGTATTTCCCAGGAGTGAGAGATCCTGCACATCCCCGGTTGCTGCAGGAGGTGATGCCCACAAGATCTGGTTGCCATCATTAGTCAGTATGTTCCCCTTCTGGCCGACCAGTGACGGAATTTCTTTCAGGCTTGATAGGTCGACCTCAGAAGAATTAAACCTTAACTTGTAGGTCGCAGCGTCATAGGCGAAAATTGGTGTAGATTCATTACCAAGTCCTCTAATCCAACCCGTGGTTCCCCAATAGAAGAACGCACCTTCAGTAGTATCAAAAACCATTAAACCGTATTCGGCAGGTGACTGAGGCTTAAAGGACTGTCGCTGTGTGCTGGAGAGTTGAGGAACCAGGAAGCCCTGATTGCCATCCGGGGGATTCAGTACGAGCACAGCATTTGGCCGGCTAGTCATTGTGCCGATTACGACAGTCTTATTCGTCTGGCCGAACGCGTAAGTGCTGAAAAAAATAAACAGCCAAAAAAAATTTCTCACAATGTGTTGTCCTTTTTAGCTTGTTGGGTACGATTCAATTCTGCGACAATTCGCCTCGGCCATCTATGGAATTCTGGCTCCAGAAGTAACCATTATGCGTCTCCCGGCGCGGCGGATTTTTACCCTCCTGTGTAAAATTTGTCAGGCGGTGTAGATAAATTTACATACCTTACATGGTTCGTTGTAAGAAAAAGTTGCAATACGCGCCAAATTGGTCGCTTGCAGCATGGCATTGTTTTCACTTTATAAGACAAAATCGAAATCATGAAAAATAGCGCAGTAAAGTACTCAACGTCGAGTAAGGAAGTTGAAGGAGTTGGATCGTCAATCAATATGTTTTCGCAAAAGCCTCCCGTGAAAAGAATCGATGAAGAGGGGTTGTTCGGATATTTTACGGCCAGCATCATCAAAATGAAGATCAAATTTACTCGATAGTTGTTACCAGTTGTGGTAAATTAAACCGAAGCTTTCTTCCGTAATAATATCTTTCCATTGTTTTATTAGTTCGCGGTAGGCCTCGCCTACCGGCATTATTTTGCGGTCAAGGTCGTATAGACCAAGGGCGTTAACTGTGCCGGCATCATTGCGTAACGCCGAATCCCAGTCAACCTGATGCAATAAGCTGTACCATGTAAAACCTATCACCGGAACGCCGTCATGCTTTAACCGATGCACGTTTGCCCATTGTTTAAATAGCCATTCAGTGCACGCCGGCATCTTGATATTGGTTTCAGTATGCATAATCGGAAGCTTATATCGGTTGTAGTACTGCATAGTGATCACGTAGTACCCAAATACCTCTCCTGCGGCCTGCGTCATCCCATCCTCATGCACGAGATGCTCATTTGTTACATAGTAGTCATTACCCATAATACATCGGGCCTTAACTTGATTCTCTCTAAACCATTGAAATTCTGGTTTAGTCATTCCATGTTGAATGAGATATTCGTACATCGTTACGCTAAGCGGAAATCCGTAGGTCAGGTCCAGCGATAAGAATCTCTTTTGATTTAAAAAGCGTGACAGCTGCGCCGCCTTAGGCGACACGGGATGAAAATATTCTGAGGATTCGCTTTGGATGAAGGTGGCATTTGGCTGAACCTTCAAAATTTCATGCATCGCCATCACGTTTGCCTTACAAAGGTGCTTGAGGGCCGTAACAAACGCGGTGTCTGACGTAAGGCATTCATTCCACCAGCCGTATTGAGCAGAAAACATAGCGGCGATAAATATTTCGTTTATCGGCGTATACAGGTGGAGATATGGAAATCTCCGCGCAAAGGCGCTAGCATACTCTGCAAAGTGTTGGGGGAAATCTGGATTCTGAAAGTTTCCGAGCCAATCAGGCAGTCCGAAATGACACAGATCTACAATCGGCGTTATGTTTAACTCGCGCAAGCGGTTAAAGGTCAAATCTGTAAAGCTCCAGTCATATTGCCCGGGGCCGGTGTTGGTGCTGTAATATGGAGGCCCATAACGGAGAAATTCGATGCCAACGTCCTGTAGAAGTGCAAAATCCTCGTCCCACCTTTTATAGTGATCTGTCTTTGCCATTTCATCGATACGTTTCGTGCCGCCACCAGGTAAGGGAATATTCGGGTAACTGTTTTCAATCCCAGTGGTGAACATAAACTTACTGCCTGCCATTATTCCGTGTTTAAGTATTAGCTTGATGAATGCATTACCATCTGGTTATAGAAATCTTCGATGGCGTGGTCAAGTGTTGGAAGTCTAACGCCTTTGCCACTTTGCAGCACACTGTACAAAGGCCGTTTAGCCTTCCAGTTCATTTCATCTGCTGATAGTATGATCAGTTTGTCCGCATTATAACCTCCGCGTTTTGCTAATTCCTGAGCAAACTCTGCCCAGCTCAGCATACCGCCTTCATTAGAAAGATGCCAGATGCTTTCTTCGCCGTCAATAAATAGATCGAGTGCCGTGTGCACAAAATGTGGTATATAGGTTGGCGAGACAATTATGTCGCTTACGACACTGAGAGGCGCGCGATGCTGAAGCGCATTGAGTACGTCATGCGCAAAATTGAAATTATCCCAAGGGCCGAATAATGCGCTGGTTCTAATGATTAGTGTGGAGGGGTAAGCAATTGAAATGAGTTCCTCCGCTTTGGCTTTGCTATGCCCATAGTAGTTCAAAGGATCAACGCGATCGTCTTCCTTGTAGGGTCTCTTTTTACTACCACTAAAAACCTGATCAGAAGAGAATGTCATAAACCTTATCCCAAACTGTCGGCACGCACCGGCAAGGATGGCAGGTCCAAATGCGTTTAAAGAAAAACAGGCTGACATTTCGTATTCCGCCTCGTCGACATCCACGAAGCCCGACGCGTTAACAATTCCCCACGGATCTATCTTACCAATTATTTCACGCACTTCAGATTCATTTGTTATGTCTAGCTCATGGCGGGACATTGCGAGGTGAAAGATGCCACGTTCCTTGCATAATCTGGAGAACGCTGTCGCCAGGGTCCCATTTTTTCCGATGATGAGCAGGGGTTTCCGTTGCGTCGTCTGGACCTTTCGCTGAATTCCCTGGTGCCACCAACCTTTGTCCTCGAGCAGCGGATGTTCAAATTGTCCGCGGGATCCTAAGACCGTCATCATTTTCGCCAGTGCGGTTCGACGTATGGGTCCACGGATATCAAATGCGCCCGACTCATAATGTCCAGCCTCCCGGGTTAGTAAGCTATTCCAATCGCGCGCGCCAAAGAGCGCCCAGGCTGTGACAGCCTTGACAGGGATTCCCTGCTCGTTACATCGACAGGCGGCATCCCAAATTTCTTTGAACCAACGCATCTGCTCTTCCCGGGTACATGCAAGATGCGCCTCGGTTATTGCCATGGGAATCTGCAGTCGGTTCCATGCTTCCTGAAGCAAAATTTCCAATCCTTGAGAATGGCCTGTTCTTGCAGCCTCGACGTCTACATAAGAATGAATTCCATTACCACCAGGCGTAACGTTAGGATAGCGTTCTGTATGGTGATCGAGAAAGCGTTCCGAAGTAACGTAATAGTTTAAGCCCAAAATATCTGGTGGGCATTTGTTCACGATAAAGAAACCGAGTTCTTCTTTCGTGATGCCTGCATCCGTAAGATATTTCCACATCCGGTGGGCGCGATTAACCCTTCCGCATAAAAGGTCGAATGAAAGCCAACGTCGTTCATTTTCGAAACGCGCCTGATACTTTAAAATTCCGGTACTGTGAATCTTACTGAGGTCTTCTGTCTGGATCAGCTTCGCCTTTGGATTAATCTGGCGAATCGCTTTCATCGCCAGCACCACACCTTTAAGCTGATTCAGCAGGGCTTTCGCAAAACTATAATCGTCCGCATGGTGAGGATACCAATAACCATAAAGACAGCTAAACCTGGCTGTTGTCAACGGTTCATTTACGGGCGTATAATATTCGATCCACGGAAACCGCTCGGCTACCTGTTTTGCATAGGCACTAAACTTTTCAGGGAATTTGTCGTCGAGCAAATTGGTGAAGGTAGGGCCACTCCCGTGATGAAGCAGCCCTGCAATTGGCATAATACCCAGATCTCGAAGTGAACTCAGCTGGCCATCCGCGAATTCCCAGTTAATCTCCCTTTTCTGATCTGGCTGATGACGCTCCCATAGGATTGGGTAGCGCAGCGCGTTCACATTTAATGAACTTAGCAGCAGCAAATCGCCGTCGCGTTTGTAATACCCAGTTTCCAGAAGCTGATCGCGGAACTTATCACCAACACGGTTGATGGTACACTCGACGCCACCCCATAGCTCAAGCTTCTGCTGGCGAGAATTGATGTCCATTGACATGACGAATCTTTGATTGTCCAGCACCTATTTTTTTGAACAAGGCGAGTGATTGTGCGACCACTTGATCCATGTTGTAATACTTATAGGTTGCGAGGCGACCAGTAAAATACGTGTCGGGAATCTCTTCAGCCAATGACTGATATTTCTTATACAGCGCCGCATTTTCCGGGCGTGGAACAGGGTAATAAGGATCGCCTTCTGCTTTCGGATATTCGTATACCAGCGATGTCTTTGGATGTTTCTGCCCGGTGAGGTGTTTGAACTCCGTTACTCTGGTATAGAGATGCTCATTTGGAAAATTCACCGTACCTGTTGATTGAAATCGATCCATTTCCAGTGTCTCGAATTTAAACTCGATCGAACGATAGGGCAGCTTTCCATAACAATAGTCAAAGTAGTAATCTATTGGACCCGTGAAGATCATCTTCTTATATGGTATAAGGCTTTCTACTTCCTTATAGTCCGTATTAAGCATGACTTTAATATTAGGATGGTCAAGCATGTTTTCAAACATCCGCGTGTAGCCGTGTAGTGGCATCGCCTGATAGGTATCAGAGAAGTACCGGTCATCGCGATTATTTCTCGTTGGTATTCTTGCCGCTACTGATGCATCCAACTCTGAAGGATCCAGATCCCATTGTTTTTTGGTATATCCTTTAAAAAACTTTTCGTACAAATCCTTACCGACCCTCGAGATTACCGCATCCTCGGAAGTAACAATTCGATCCTTAACAATTGCGCGCTGCTTCAAAAAGCTATCAACGCCATCTGAGCTCAGGTTTAATCCATAAAGCGAATTGATAGTATTCAGATTAATGGGTATTGGCACCAGCATTCCATCCACGCTGGCAAGAACACGATGCTCGTATGCACGCCATTCCGTAAACTTGCCTAGATAGTCAAACACATCGCGGGAATTCGTATGAAATATATGGGGCCCATATTGATGTACTAGTATTCCATCCTTATTATAAAAGTCATAGGTATTTCCACCGATGTGCTTTCGCTTATCTATTATAAGAACTTTTTTATTTGCTTGTGATGCGAGTCTTTCCGCGAGCACCGATCCAGCGAATCCTGCTCCAATGATTAAGTAATCAAACATATTTTATAGAGGTTTCGGTGTATACTTTTTTATTGTTCATGGTCTCTTCTATGAGATGCTTCATTTCTTCCCAGGTATTGTCCCACGACATATCCGACAATTTTTCATCAACTCTCGTTATCCATTCTTCATAGTCACTGTTGTTGAGAATTCGTTCACCATGCTGAACAAATTGCTCTGCCGTTTCCGCAATTGAAACAAGGCCTTCTATACCATAGTCATTTACGACGTCCAATATCGGTGTAGAGATAACCTGCTTGCCACCTGCAAGATATTCCGGTGTCTTCGTCGGACTAATAAACGTGGTTGACTCATTCATTGCAAACGGCATGATGGCAATGTCCCATCCAGATAAATAGGAAGGCAATTCTTTGTAATCCTTACCTCCCAGATAATGAATGTTAGGATTCTTCGGTAAAGAGTCATGATCTATTTTTACCACGGGACCAATCAGGACCAGGTGCCAGTCAGGGCGCAGCGCCGAAATCTGACCCAACAGATCGATGTTCAAACGTTCATCAAGTACACCATAGAATCCTAATCTTGGTGAGGGGATATTACGTTGGTCTGCCGGATCAGAATCCTGATTACGGGCAGCGAGAAAATGATTTTTATCTATGCTACTAGGAAATGGAAATATATTCTGATGCTGGTGTTTCTTCGCCTGAAAAAGAGTATGGCCGCCAGTAAATACAATATCGGCCATCTCAAACAAACGTGCTTCGCGTTCTCGCAATTCCGGAGGTGCAAACTTGAACCCAGACAATTCATCCATACAATCATAAACCACCACTCCTGGTGAAAGCGTGTCTGTGAAAGCGAGCGCCATCGGAGAATAGTACCATGAAACGTAATGATGAATTTCATTGGTTGCAAGAAAGGTTGTCAACATCGAACGTAATTGATCGTTGATTTCACAGTGTGGTAGATCAGCCATAATGTGAGGAACCAGAACCGTAACGGTGGTGCCAGACGGCCGTTGCACTTCGAAGCCAGACCATGTGGCGTCGATAACATATTCTTCAATGAAAAACACTTTACTTTTAAGGGCAAAACGGCTCATAAGGTGTTGTGGACGCTGATAAACAAAATTCCACCTTAGATGAGAAAAACAGAGTATAGTTGATATCATAGAGTCAATCGATTTGGACATCCCTTAACCTAAAACCGTGCCATTGCGCTTCCAACTTTGATGCTGCATTTCACTTAAAAAATTTGAAATTTCTTAAACCATTTGATGAGGAGATTTTTTGTCAACAATTCGAAATTCCCCCTTGTGCGAATCCTCAAATTCAAAGATCAGCGAATCACTTTTTCTTATTTAGCTACTTGAATGTAAAAGAAAAAAATAGCGAAAAGTACTTAGCATTCTATATCTCACGTGCCTTGAAAATAAAGCGCTCGACCAGAATTTTCACAAGAAAAATTAGCTGCTGTGTATTCACATACCCACCGCTGTATATAAAATTGCCGGTAACTTTTTTACGAATTTCTTTAAAAGAGCAAGGATCAAAATGAGACAAAGGTAGCCCAATCCGTAATTTGAAAATGTTAGGTCCCTGCTTTTATCCGTAATCTCATTAAGACTTCAAGAGTTGAGCCGTCGGTGATTCGAGCAGAGACAGGCTTGAATGAATTCTCCTCATGCGAAAGGCGTTTTTTGCCATATTCCCCAATTTTCGGGTGAGCCTGAAATTCACAATGGCTCCAATCGGCGCCCCAATTCCGGGAACAAGTTGCAATAACTTTGCGATATCAATGTAATCGCGATATTCCTGCTGAAAATTCCTCCAGTCGAATTGATTCATATCATTCGGAAGGGTCTCCGCGTATTTTTCCCAATTCTTCAACACTTTAAATGTTTCTCTACGGTTCGCCTGGCTGGAGAATGTAAGTTCGAAAATGTGCAAAAGATAAATTCTTTCTTTATAATTCTTGACGTCATACCCATATAGCGCCGCAAGGTCAAATAACATTTTCATCTTAACAGTAAGCCACAGCGGGAAATCAGCAAGGCCTAACAGGATACCACCTGCACCAGTAATAGCGCCTTCAGCGCTTGCTGTGCGGGCGTAGTTTAAAATCTTTTTATCGGCAGCTGTTTCAATTTCCTGAAAAGGAAGTCCCACTACCGGTTTAGACGTTATAAAACCCGCTCCAAAGCAGACGGTGCGCGTCATTTGTTTGATCGCGGTGGTTAGTGCCAAATGAATCTTTTCAGGGATCCAGCTATTAATTTTCACCTGCAATTTCTTGGCGGCCCAATTAATCAAAGTTGGCCTTGATTCCATGCGCTTCGTCCAAACGGAGAGCTCGCTGGCAATAACGGTTTCATATGCATCCATGCAATTGCTCTAACAAGGATAGTGCCGGGCAATTCTCTAGTTTTATAGAATATGGGAGGAACGATTGAAATCAGTGCAAAACATTCACTGCAGGTTGTAGCCGCAATGATAGGTTTTTTTGCATATGTGCCACTGGCTTTTTTTATTATAAAGAACCGCGCTGTTCAAAGCTTCGCAGCTTTCTTTTTGTGGGCGTTACTTGATAGCATTGCAACCGCCACTACCTTCTTGCACCATGGCAATTATTGGCTTCCGTTCAGTAATGTGATTGGATCAGCAACAATCACTACCATTCTTATTTTAAAAAACCACGTGTCATGGTCCCGGGTAGAAACTATGACTTCCATTCTGGTTTTCGTTTGTCTTGCGACCTGGTACATGTCTGGAGAAAAGGCAGGAATAATAGCCAGTAGCCTCGCCGTAGTAATCGCGACGGTGCCGCAAATGGTTGAAACGTTTAAAAGGCCCGATAACACTCCGCTGAACGTTTACTATATTTTTTTAGTGGCCAATGTTATCTCCTTTATCGGCGGCCTGTCCTGGACAATCGGTGAAAGGTTTTATGCCGGATGCTCTGTTTTCTTATGCCTGATGATCATTGTGCCCGCCCAGGTATTGTTTCGAAAAAACAAACAACCGACCGCATAAAAGGCGTCGTGTTGATGAAGAAAAAATATTACATTCATGCCGATAAAACAGATCACTATGAACACATTAAAATTCGCCGGACAGTCAGCTGGCACCATCTTTTGCTTATTATTTTTATCAGTGCTTTGCGTGCAGCTACATGCACAATCACAGGACAGTGTATTCGCGAAGGCTGTAGAAGGTCGGTGGGACCTGGTTATTCAAAAGGATGGCAAACTACTTCCCTCATGGCTGGAGATTGAGCACTCGGGACTTCATACGCTCGTCGGAAGATTCGTATACGAATCCGGCAGCGCGCGGCCGATTTCCGTGGTAAACATTGCGAACGGGAAATTTAACTTTTCTATTCCACCTCAATGGGAGTCTGGTAACAGAAACATGGACTTCGAAGGCGAGCTGGTTGGTGAAAACATCAAAGGCGTTATGACCTTCACCGATGGTAAAAAATATGAGTGGACTGGCGTGCGGGCCCCGTTACTCAAGCGTCAGGGTGAACCCGTTTGGGGTAAGGCCGTAAAATTGTTCAACGGTGTCGACTTAAAGGGATGGCATACAGTGGGAGAAAACCAATGGAAGGTGGAAAACGGTGTCCTCCGGAGCTTGAAATCAGGATCAAATCTAATCAGTGATCAAACTTTTACAGATTTTAAATTGCACGTGGAGTTTCGTTATGAGAAAGGTAGCAACAGTGGTGTTTACCTGCGTGGTAGATATGAGGTGCAAATCGAAGACAGCAAAGGCAAAGAACCATGGAAGGGATACCTGGCAGCAGTATACGGATTTCTCACGCCCAGCGAAATGGTTGCTAAGTCGGCCGGCGAATGGCAGACTTTCGACATTACACTGATCGGTCGCATGGTGACGGTCGTGGCAAATGGAAAAACGGTTATTAGTAATCAGGAGATTCCTGGTATTACAGGAGGTGCACTTGACAGCAAAGAAGGCGAACCGGGACCGATCTTTTTCCAGGGAGACCACGGCCCCGTTGATTTAAGAAACATTGTGATTACGCCAGCAGTAACCGCAGCAAAGTAGCTCGTATCTGACCGACACTTTTACATTTTACATTTAGAGTTTTACATTGGAAATTTGTAACCGCAAAATGTAAAGCTCTGAATGTAAAATGTAAATTCTTGCCTCCTACTTCATCACCCTCGCGAAAATTTCGTGCGATTTTAATCGGGCAGCCTGATCATAGATATGCGATGTAATCATGATCTCGTCTACTCCGGTCTCTTTAATGAATGCATTCATTCCTGTTTTCAATTTGTCGGCGCCGCCTATGAAAGAATAAGTCAGACGGCTGAGTACGGCAAGTTCCTCATCTTCATCCCAAACAGTTGCCATGTTGCGTTGAGGCGGGTGAAGTGCCTTCATCTTTCCAGATATCACACCTAGAAAAAGCTGATGCAAAGATGTTGCTAGTAAATCCGCTTCAGCATCTGTGTCGGCAGCGACGACATTCACACACGCCATGACGTATGGCTTGGAAAGTTGCGCAGAAGCCTTAAATGATCTCCTGTAAAGATCAATGGCTGGCAGCAGGTAGTATGGCGAAAAATGGCTGGCAAATGCGTAAGGTAGCCCTAATGAACTCGCCAGAAGTGCGCTATCCAGGCTGGATCCCAAAATCCACAACGGGATGTCTAGTCCCTCACCCGGTATTGCACGCACCTTTGCGGTGTTATTATTTGCCGAAAAATAGGTTTGCAGCTTCACTACATCATTCGGGAAGTCATGAACCCTCTGATTTTCTCCGCGTATTGCAAGGGCTGTGAGTTGATCCGTTCCGGGAGCGCGACCCAGTCCAAGGTCAATTCTATCAGGATACAACGACGTCAACGTACCAAATTGCTCTGCAACAATGAGGGGCGAGTGGTTCGGCAGCATTATCCCTCCAGAGCCCACGCGGATAGAAGTCGTTCCCTGCGCAATGTATCCAATGAGTATGACGGTAGCCGAGCTGGCGACGCTAATGCTGTTGTGATGCTCTGCCAGCCAATAGCGTTTGAACCCAAGATTGTCGGCGAGCCGGGCAACCTCAAGACTATGATGAAATGCGTCTGCGGCAGTACGACCCTGTGCAATGGTCGCGAGATCCAAAATGGAGAACGGAATTTTGAGGTTGATGCTTTCTTGTGCCATTGCCGAAATTCGAAATGTGTTGTATGTTCATGTCAACATGGAATGAAGTAGCAAAGTTTGTTGGCGGCATTGTATTGCATTTGTTTTAATCGCCAACAGCCGACGTTGTTTCAAGGATTTAGTTATTAAAAGGAACAGGCACAATCGCCTCATTAAATGCAACAAAACGAAATGCTATGATTACGCGAATATGGCACGGACGCACCAGTGTGGAAAATGCTGAATATTATAAAAAGCTTCTTTCCGAAAAAGGAACGAAAGAATACCTTGAAACCCGGGGGAACATATCTGCGAAAGTCTGGACAAGGCCTGGCGATGATTGCGTCCACTGCTGGACTGTCACTGAATGGGATAATATTGAATCGATCAAAGCTTTCGCTGGAAATGACTATGAAAAAGCAAAGTACTACCCCGAAGACGATGGTATCTTGCTAGAATTTGAAGAGAAAGTCGAGCACTATCACTCGGAAGATGTTTCAAACGCCAAGGTCCGGACGTATGTGGAGCAATTTGTTCAGAACTACGAAGGCGGAAGCTGGCAAGCAGAAAACTTTATTGATAAGTTAAACGATGTCAATGAAATGACGGCCTTTCAACAACCCGTGCCTGGCGTCCATAGTATCGCGGAAATCGTTTGGCATTGTTGCTACTGGAGAACGGTGTTAATAAATTCTCTAAACGGAGAGTATGGATATAGAGAACGGACAATGGCGGAACTAAATTTCCTTCCATTGGAAGCAGTTCGAAAAAAAGGATGGAAGACACTTCTGTCAGACTTTGAGCTTACTCAGAAAGTATTATTGGGGATGCTTGGCAGGATGAGAGACCGCGACCTTTTAAAGCAATATACACCAGCCCATACTTTTGATCATATGATAGTCGGGGTTGTGCAACATGACGTTTATCATCTGGGCCAGATTGGCTTGGTTAAAAAAATAGTAAGCGCCAGTAAAAACTTAAGCCCGTTGTGAATTGACGCAGAAGTGTACCTTAGTGCTAGCGAATACTCTAAAAAATGAAGTTCAAATTAATAACCCTGAACACCGTTTCTATATTACTTTTTGCAACCTGTTCCAGTCGGCATGACAACGACGTTAAAGAAGGCGGTTTTGATAGTGCGCGAGTAGTTCTTAGCAATCCGACCCCGCGGTTTTTAAGTGCTGAAGAAAGTATAAATTCCTTTCGCCTGCCTAAAGGATACCGAATGGAGCTCGTCGCTGACGAAAATATGTTAAGCGAGCCAGTTGCAGTTTCATGGGATGGAAATGGTAGAATGTTTGTGACGCAGATGGAAACATACATGCAGACCGTGGACACCACCGGCGAGCACACACCAGCGAGCAGAGTACTTTTGCTTGAGGACACCGACGACGATGGTAAGATGGACAAACGGACGGTTTATATTAAAAACCTCATGCTTCCCCGAATGATCCTCGCGGTTGGCAATGAGCTACTGGTCAACGTTACGGACACATATAATGTAACTGCCTACAAGGATACGGACAATGATGGTATTGCAGACGCAAAACGAATCGTCTATCAAACGGATAAAAAAGCATTTGGCAACCTTGAGCATCAACGCAGCGGTCTCGATTGGAATCTTGATAACTGGATCTATGTTACTGTGGATCCAATACGATTCCAATATAAGAATGGATTGCTAAAGGCAGATTCTTTAATTAGTGGTTCGAATGGCCAATGGGGTTTGACCCATGACAATTACGGCAGACTTTATTATAGCAGAGCCGGAGCGGAAAATGCCGGTTCAGGATTTCACATAAATCCGTCGTATGGGCAACTTGAGTTCGCGGATGCATACAACGATTCAACATTTGGCGCAGTGTGGCCAATCATAAAAACTCCGGATATTCAAGGTGGTCTAATGCGCATCCGTGAAGACACGACACTAAATCATTTTACCGCCGCCAATGGTCAATCAATCTTCAGAGGCGATCGTCTTCCCAACACGCTTGTTGGCGATTATCTTATCTGCGAACCAGTAGCCCGCATCATTAGACGGGCCAAGGTTATCAATACCGACGGAAAAAGAACTCTTAAAAATGCGTACGAAAAAGAAGAGTTTATTGCGTCTTCTGATATGAACTTCCGGCCAGTGAATACTTACACCGGACCAGATGGTTGCCTTTACATCGTGGACATGAATCGTGGAATTATTCAGGAGGGGACGTGGACAGGTGAAGGCAGCTACCTTAGAAAGCAAATCTTACGACTTGGACTGGAAAAAAACATTCAACGTGGCCGGATATGGAGGCTTGTTTACGATGGCATGCCGCGCGGTCCCAGACCGAACATGCTGGAGCAATCTTCGGAACAGCTTGTTGCTCATCTTGATCATCCCAACGGATGGTGGCGCGACAACGCTCAGAAAGAGATCGTGCTTCGAAATGAAAAAGCGGTTGGCGACCATCTGAAAAAGATTGCTCAGGGTGAAAAGGGTCCATTGAAGGACAAACCTTCTCCCCTTGCGCAAATCCACGCCTTGTGGACGTTATCAGGACTTGATGCGCTAGACAATGCGACGATCGGAACCGCGTTGAACGATGACGATGCAGACGTCAGAAAGGCTGCTGTCTGGAGTAGTGAAGCGTTTCTGACAAAGGGCGACGAAGGGATTATGGACCAGTTAGAGGAGTTGATGAATGATCCAAGCCATGATGTCAGAATACAACTTCTGTTATCGTTATCAAAAAGTCATTCACCCAGAGCGCGCCAGCTGTCGGCCGATATCGTAGCAAAAAATTCTTCAAATGAAATGATTAAAGGTGCACAAAGAAGTCTGACAAAAACGGAGGATATCAAAAAGTTAGGTTCCAAGATGGGCTCGCTCACTGCGGCAAACAGACAAATGGTAACGGACGGATCCATTATATTCAAATCGTTGTGTGCAACCTGTCACGGTATCGATGGCAAAGGGGTTCCTACAAAGCTTGCCCCGCCGCTCGCAGGCAATTTCAGACGATACTTGCAAAACAAAAACGCGTTAATAGGGATTTTACTGCATGGTCTCACCGGACCGGTGAATGGTAAAACTTATTCCGAAAACATGATGGCCATGGGCATGAATGACGACAAATGGATTGCCTCTGTCCTGAGCTATTTGCGCTACGATATCGGGCTTTCTGAGCGTGCGTTCCCCGGAACCCTCGGCGAAGACTTTGTCAATCGCATCCTGGTACAACCTGACGAAGTAAAGAAAATCAGGGAACAATATAACGGTCGGACAACTCCCTGGACCTGGGAAGAATTGGAGGCAACGAAAATCGCCCGATGAGCTTAATCATTTAGTTTGCACTTGCAAAACGCCTTTCGTCCGTTAAACACCGTTGTCTGTCCTGGCTTTTTCTAATTATCGAAATTACTACGAGCTTTGATAAGAAAGACATTTTCCCTTTCTAAGTTTTCAATGTATCCCCGAAGAGAATTCATCAAAAAAGGCACCATCGCGCTAGCTGGCCTGACAATGCTACCATATGTCACCGCGGATTCTAAGGAAAAAGAAAAAGTTATGACAATCAGTGGGCCAATGGATGCTGACGCCATGGGCTTTACGCTTACGCATGAACATGTGCTTGCTGATTTTATCGGCGCGGAGAAGTACAGCAAAGACCGGTATGATGCAAACGACGTATACAAGACGGCATTGCCACGTCTGGTCGAGCTTAAAAACACCGGGTGCAAAACTTTTGTCGATTGTTCCCCCGCCTATCTTGGGAGAGATGTCATCCTTCTTAAAAAGCTTGCCGATGCATCGGGATTGAATATCATCACCAATACAGGATACTATGGAGCTGTCCAGGAAAAATTTCTACCACGGCATGTGTACACGGAAACCGCGGAACAGCTGGCTGCTCGATGGACAAAAGAATTCCACGAGGGTATTGAAGGCACAGGCATAAAACCTGGATTTATAAAAACGAGTACCGACATTGCACCATTGACTGTCGCCCAGCGGAAGATCATTACTGCGGCTGCATTGACGCATCAAGCAACGGGCCTTACAATGCTCGTGCACACCGGGAATGGTGCTGCAGCCAACGAACAGGTGAAGATTCTAAAAGATGTTGGCGTTGATCCATCTGCGAGAGTATGGACTCATTCGCAAAATGAACCAGATATGAAATACCACATTGAAGCAGCACAGCAAAATTGCTGGGTAGCATTCGACGGAGTAAGTCCTGAAAGCGTCGACTCAAATGTCGGGTACTTGCAACGTATGAAGTCTGAAAAATTATTGGAGCGGGTACTCGTTTCACAGGATTCTGGCTGGTACAATGTGGGTGAACCATCAGGTGGCGATTTTAAACCGTATACCACCATTGCGAACCTTCTTATTCCTAAGCTAAAGGAGAATGGTTTTACCCCTCACGAATTAGACCTTTTGTTCAAAAAGAATCCCGCAGAGGCCTTCGCCATAAAAGTGAGGTTAAAAAAGGGTTGAGGAAGAAAAGTTTATTTACTTAGTATAGTTTTCTTTTGGTGTCGGGAATTTGATAGCCTGAATTCTCTGCCGCGATGACCCATCGTGAATCAATCTGTTCACGGACGTCTTCAATTGACTTTTCGCTGCAACTTACGAGCAGCAGCTTCGGTAGAGAATTATCAATAATTTCTATCGAATGATTCTCAAGCACGGATAAAAGTAGCTGGCCATGAGACGCAATAGCCTCTCCGTTGAACCTGAATATCCATTTGTGCACTGCCATAAGCTCAATAAAATAACTACTCTTTACGAACTTAGGCAGATGTCATTATGCATCGCCACATTTTTCAAATAATCATCCCGCGTCCTTCATACTCCGCCCCAAATCCCAGGGATTTAATATTCGCACCAAGAAATTTAATCATACTATTTGCACGGTTCGCGTCAGCAGGCTGATTCATAATGTTTCCTTCAAGTATCAAGAGCCTGGCCGCGATACCTGCTGCAGCAGGGCACGACATGGAGGTGCCGCTCATGACCGCATACTGATCTCCAGGCGCGCAGCTCACTATCCCAACGCCTGGTCCGATCATATCAACTTCCTGGCCTACGTTAGAAAAAGAAGCTACAAAGTTATCCTTGTCTTTTCCATAAGGAGACTTGATCGAATCATTAGCTTCTGCGTCCTTGGGGAAAGTTCCTTTCCGACCCATAGCGCCTACCGCTAAGGACAGGGAATAGCG
Organism: Chryseolinea sp.; assembly: GCA_037720155.1. Lineage (GTDB taxonomy): Bacteria > Bacteroidota > Bacteroidia > Cytophagales > Cyclobacteriaceae > Chryseolinea. The sequence continues at coordinate 191,115 of JBBJMI010000008.1, forward strand.
CGCAGGGAACGATACACCGCCACGGCCGTCGTTTCCAGTTGCGACAAAGCATATTACACCTTTTGATTGCGCATCTGCAATGGCATCTTTCGTAGCATCGTCTGCATCACCACCTCCCAGACTCATATTGATCAGATGGCATCCACTTTCCACGGCCCGATCTATCGCTTTTACAATGGAATAATTTGATGCCCCTTCTCCAACTTTAGGGAAGACGCGAAAACTCAATATCTCAATACCTGGCTTGTTTTCCGATGTTCTGGCAAAGGACGAAATAATTCCAGCGACATGTGTACCGTGTCCATGGTAATCCGCATAGTCAGTTGACTTCTCATTCTCAACAGTACATTCACCGCCAACAAGGTTGATTTCTTTATGAGGTCCCACACCCGTATCGATGACGCCAACCTTAATCGTTCCGCCAACTGGAGGAAGGCTATCATTCTTATAGAAATATCGCACCGCATCCGGATAGCCGCGTTCAATGATCGTTAGCGCTACTTCCAGGATTGCACCACTTAGTTTAACATTCTTCTTTAAAAAAGGCCAGTAAGAACTTTCAGGATAAATGTAAAGGCGCTCTATCGTTTCCCCGGAAACTGGAAGATTCAAAGTGGTGGTGCCATTGCTGGTCGTCTTGCCCTGCGCCCCTTGCCTGTTTTCGAAATCGGTAAAGGCGATAACCTGGGCGCCTGCAATCACCTCGCCATCCTTTCCAACAACAGTGACCTTTATCGCTTTCACCGGCGTCTGCTTTTGAATGCGCGAAGCAATCTTCTCTGGTGGAACAACGGCCCTGTAAAAGAATACTTCCGGAACTATTCGAAGCCCGGGGTAGGCCAAATGAAGATCGGATATCTTTGCGGGATCCAGTCTCACCAGCTTTGCGCCATCATTTTTAACCGAATCAACCACTTTCATCGGCAGCGGTTTGTTAAGCCTGCCTGACGTTAGCGTATAGGGCTTCCGTGATCCAATCAAAGATTCAAGAAAATCTTTGACATTCGGATCGCCTTCAGCACGCGCTGCGCTGAGTCCTTTCGCTGGCAATATAAGGTACGTCGCCTCTTTCATATTCTGGTTCGTTACTTCCGTTCTTTCTTCTTCACGCATTTGCACCTGATGATCGGCTCGCCTGTAGCCGGATTATTGCCGAAATACTTACAGACCTGAGTATAACCCGGGGGACAATTATTACTTTTCGTGAAATGGATCTGACTAATGTTCAGACCTGTAATACCAAACTTCTCCTCAAGCATTTTGCTTATCTCTTTCGAGATCTCCGGCAAATTTTGGTTCAGGTCATTGAGGTTCTCCTTCATAATATTCCATTTGTATCAGCAATGCACTAGCAGGAAAATCCGCCTGGTCGTCTCGTTTTACCTGCGATTCGATGGTACAAGGTCCGTCAGGTCACCCATTATTGACTTTAACCGCAAATCAATCGATATACCCATAAACGGAGTCACACTTAGTTTCTTATCCTCGACTGCACGATTTGCACCCTCTTTATAATACCAGATTCCACCGGCGGTTATCCTGATCGCATTTGACAATCTGAATCCGAGCCCTGTTAACAATGATTTCTTTGAGAAAAAATCATCCCGCTCCCCTTCCTTGCCGACTGAAGTCAATGTGATCCCAGTTGTGAAAGATAGGTAATGAAGCCAGGTTTTGTTTTGGATAAGTCGAAATGGGATGTCTTTATCGTAATAGCGGAATTCTATTTGTGCTCCCAGGTATGGCGCGAGGCCCTGAAAACCGCCACGATAGCCATAATATACATAGCCGAAATCCGGCGTAATGGAAAACGACGTTCGGGTGTCAAAGTTAAGCGAAGTAGTGCTTAAGCGCAGTGACTGGCCAAAAATTAAAAGGTCGGGAGCACCAGAAGCAGTTGGCTTAAAGCTTCGGATGATCTCGGTAATAGTGGACTTAATCGCGTTGGTACTCTTCTCATCCCTCCCACCTGCAGCAAGTTTTGCATAGTGTTCTTTCAATTGAGTATTGTAGATATTGATCAGCGGCTCCCAATCAAGTTGACCTTCGGCTTGTCCTTCGTCAACAATGTGCTGGAATGGTTTCTTGATCTCATTGATCTCCCGCAGCTTTTCATTAAAGAGCTCGTTCACCTCACCGGCATCGAAGTATATTTGAAAGAGCTCGAAATACAACTCGGCTTCTGCATACGTCGGCCTTCTCAAAAGTGAAATGTCATAGAATCGATTTGGATCCAATGGTGGCAAAAAAATGTTTAGCTGAAATTTATTCGCACCTGTTGGATTGACAGTCTGCGACGTCGACAGTTGCTCGTTCGGGTAGTCGCCAGCACTATGTGCTACGAATTGCCCCGGGCTTGACAACAATTCATTATAATATTGTTGCGTATCTTTCTTTTTGATCCGAACGAGCCCAATGTATTCAATCTGAATTTTTTCCCGACTCAGATATTTTAATAATATCGGGCGGTCAAAGGGCAGTGTTTCCGTCACACTGCTGGAAACACTATTTATTTCCTCGATGGCAATTATTTCCTGCGCTTTGGCTTGATACGCGTTAAGGATCAACACCTGAAGCATAACCAGGGTTGCAAAAATTTTATATGTTAGCGAATGTGTTCTCATGATTCTTTTGATCGTCACCGGCATGTCGTTTCACAATAAAGCCCATTGCTTCCCTACCTCAGTAGGAAATAAATGGGCTCAGGGGCTAAGATAATAAGGCTTGAAAGAATTTCCAATCGATCCATACCACAGAAACACCAACATCGAAAGCAATAGGAGTCGCCATCCCGATACCTGACTAAACGACACGGATACCTATATTGTATAAGATTTTAAATCCAACTTACAGATGAAATGTTGCATTGCGTTCATTGCCGGTCTCCTCATGTCCTCTTTTCTTCATGGACAAACACCGGCGAAGCTGGACAGCCTGCTGGCTATCGCAGCACATACGCCAAAGGGTACGGGAAAAATCGATTTGTATGAGAAAATATGCATGAATCATATTGAGGTTACCTCAGACCTGCTCCTAGCCAGAAAATATGCGGATAGCATAAAATTATTGTCCACAGAAATTAAATATAGACGAGGCCTGTTCCTGGCAACCTATTATTACGGTCTGATATCTTCCTTTCAGGGGCAATATCAACAGGCGCTAGATTCATTAAAACCGTTTTCCGCATATGCGAAATCGGAGGGCGACTCGACGTTGCTCGCCAAAGGCCTATATCATATAGCATTGGTGAATCTGAACCTTGGAAATTTTGATAAATGCCTGTCGCTGCTTTATCGAACGCTTGCCATTGAAGAGAAGACCCACACCGTGAATAAAATTGCACACATCTATAATGTCATCGGCTCTACTTACAAAAGGGCGGAGAAACTTACAGACGCCCTCGGGGCCTATCAGAAAGCCAGCTTGCTTTTCAAAGGAAATCGTATGCTTATTGATTACGGGATGAGCGTCCAGAATAAGGCAAACATCCACCTCGCCCTTAAAAATTATGACTCTGCCAAAACTTCTTATGAGGCGGCACTTAAGATCTTTACCAAATTTAAAAATCCTGTCTTCATCGCAACAGTCCTCGGGAATATGGGAAATATGTACGAGGCAAAGAATGAATATCAGACCGCGCTGCAATTTCATCACAAGGCGCTGGCGATGTGGAGGACCAGCACCAGGAAACGGTCACTTGCAATTTCATTGACCAATATTGGCAAATCGTACACGATGCTGAGTAATTACGGAGCAGCAGAAGAATCTTTAAAAGAAGCGTTGCAGGTCGCAAAAGAAGTAAACTCGAACTCATTGTTACTTGATGTGTACACAGAAATCAACAAACTATATTTCGGGAAGAGGGACTTCGAAAAGGCCTACCATTATTACGGGCTGGCAAGCCAGATGAAGGACAGCATTTTTACAGAAACGCGTGCGAAACAGCTGAATGAAATAATGATTAAGTATGAAGCTGAAAAGAAGGACCAACAGATAACAGTGCTGGCGAAAGAAAAAGAAGTTCAATTGAAAGAAGTCGAAAAGCAGAGTACATTGAATAAAGCCTTTGCCGGTGGGCTTATTGCTACGCTCCTCTTCGGCGGTCTGATTGTGTACATCTTCCGGCAACGTTCATTGCTCGCTGAGAAAAACGCGCAGATCAACGAGGCTGACTTTAAGAGTCAGGTCGTGCAGTTGGAAATGAAAGCATTGCGTGCACAAATCAATCCCCACTTTCTCTTTAATTGCATGAATGCGATCAACTTGATGATTCGTCAAAACGAAACGGAGAACGCTTGCCGTTACCTGACAAAATTTTCGAAACTGGTGAGGCAAATTCTTGAGAACGCAGAGGCCGCGTCGGTGACACTTGAAAGCGAAATAGCTTTGATAGAGTCATACATACAATTGGAAGAACTGCGCTTGCCAGGAAAAATCAAATATGAGATTTCAATTGATGAGTCGATTGGGATTCAAAATACGTACCTGCCTTCCATGATCCTTCAGCCTGTAATCGAAAATGCGATCTGGCACGGGATTGTACATAAAGGCAGCAACGAACCTGGGGTCATCAAAGTAGACGTCCGGCCACAGGATGATCAGCTCGTGTGTATAATCGAAGATAATGGAGTCGGTCGTGACAAAGCAAAGGAGCTAAAGGATCACTCGTTGCTTAACAACAAATCGCTGGGTATGAAAATAACTGAAGAGCGGCTGCGGCTATTAAGTAGAAGAAAAATGGAAAAATTCATTTTTATCACAGACCTGAAAGACCTTTTCAATAATGCAATGGGCACATCCGTAACGCTGCACATTCCAATCGCCGAGAAATGATCAAAGCATTAATAATTGATGACGAATTAACGGGTATCGAAACGCTGAGAATTGCGTTGGAAAAATATTGTCCAGACGTCGAAATCATAGGAACGTTTCACGGGCCCCACGCTGGACTACAAGCAATAAGATCGTTACGCCCCGATTTAGTATTTCTAGACATTCAAATGCCTCAAATGTCAGGGTTTGATGTTTTACAACAAGCGTCGCCAATAACATTCGACGTAATTTTTGTGTCAGCGCATGATCAATACGCGATTAAAGCAATAAAATTTAGTGCCCTTGACTATCTGCTTAAACCAGTCGATGTTGATGAATTAATTCATGCCGTTAACAAGGTTAAAGGTAAAATGAATATCGAATCAGCGCCATATCAATATCAATCTGTGTTGAATAATATTCAACTTAATCATGGACGAATAGAGCGACTCGCTGTCCCTTCGCAGGAAGGCATTGATTTTTATAATACGGAAGAAATAATTTATTGCAAAGCCGATGGAAGCTACACACGCGTAGTACTTAAAAACAATCAAGAGGTTCTTGTCACAAAAAACCTGAAAGACTTTGAAAGTATGTTGTCTGAATCAGGATTTTGCCGAGTGCACCATTCGTACCTCATAAATCTACGGCATGTTAAAAAATACATCAAAGGAGAGGGAGGGTATGTCATCCTTTTGGAAAATCACCACGTAGACATATCCAGAAGAAAGAAAGAAGAATTCCTGTCTCTTCTGGATAAATTGTGAAAAGGTATTTCGACTAGTCGTTGTTCTTTTTTATTGGGATGGGAGCGCTCTCTTTATCAGCTTTCTTTTCTGGTTTGCCATAGTCACCCTCGGAGCCTAAATCGCCTTTAGCGCCCTGACCATCGTCCGGTTGCGCTTTTTCACGCGTTTTTTCCTTATTGTTTTTTGATTTGTGTGCCATATCTATATTATCTTTAGAATAGTGGAGGACAAATGACATGCCGAATCCCGAGCGCCTTTCATCCATCACGAAGCAATAGGATGATGCTAAAATTGCCTGGGTTGAGGAGTTAGTGCCCTTAACTTCGTCGAAGCAGCTTGAAAGGGAAGGAGTTGAATCAGGCAAAAGAGCCGTAGCTATGGAAACGTTTTCCCAGGTTTTGGTGTTACGTAATTAACTCGCTATTAACTCGCTACCATCTTTTGGCGAAAACTTGTTTTACGCAAATTTAAGGACATGTTACTCATCCGGCAACAGCATAACCGTTATAATAATGTCGCAGGAAAACCAGGAAACTTTCGAGTCTAAGGGCGACCTAAAAGACAAAGCGCTCAATGGATCCGCCACAATTTCGGAGGCCCATTTCGACGTGATTCACCAACTTCGAGCAGCCCAACAAGACTTGATCGATGCGAACTTTAATTTAAAGCAAAGCGAGAATCGGCTCTTGGAGGCACAAGCGATAGCAAAGGTAGGAAGCTGGGAAATTGATTTGCGCACCAATAAGGCATCGTGGTCTTCCGAAACATATAGGATATTCGAAGTTCAACTGCCCGAAGAACAGCTGACAATTGGTACTATTCTTACCTACGTGCACGAGGATGATGTACAAGACGCAAAGGAACGGTTCGAACGGTCCTTCGAGACAAATGAACCAAATAAATCACAGCATCGAATCATCGCCGGCACCGGCGCAGTCAAATGGATTGAAGAGCGGTGGCAAATTTTTCGTGATCTTCAGGGATGCCCGATACGCGCCGTTGGAACTTGTCAGGACATTACGGAACGAATATCAGACGCGAAGAAGATAAAAAAAGCCAACGAACAACTTGCCTTATCACAGAGGATAGCGCGACTTGGCTACTACGAGGAAAGTTTGATAGATTCCAATCATTGCTGGTCCGACCAAATGCATTCCCTCTTTGAAACCAGTGGAGACCTTGCGCCCGGGTATGCCACGTTCCTGGATAAGGTGCAGGAAGATGATCGCCACCTGCTCAACGAAAAGCGGCTGGCCGCCATTAAATTTAATAAACCACTGCACGCGGAATTTCGGTTCATAACCGGCGACGGCCTTACCAAATATTTTATTACGACGGGTAATGTTGTTCGCGACGAAAATGGTGATGCAATCCGATTGGAAGGTACTGTCCAAGATATCACGGAGCTAAAGAAGGCAGAGCAGCAGATCCGTGCGGAAAAGAAATTTTCAGATACGCTTATCGATTCTCTGCCAGGGATCTTCTACCTCTATGACAAGGAAGGAGTATTTACAAGGTGGAATAAAAAGCTTGAAGCACGCTCCGGGTTCAGTTCGGAAGAGATTGCCGCCATGCACCCACTGGATTTTTATGACGAGAATGATCGAAAATTTATACAGGGCAGAATAGAAACTGGAGTCGCAGAAGGCAGCGACGAATTTACCGCGTATTTCTATTCAAAGGATAAGAAAAAAGTGCCTTATCATTTCAGCGAACACAAAGTATCGCTCAACAACAAGGATTATCTAGTGCGGGTAGGAATCGATGTGTCACTGAGCGTAAAGCGAGAGCAGGATCTTATTTCCTCCGCCAGGGAAATTAAAAAGCTGACTACCCATCTCGAACACGTTCGCGAGGAGGAGCGCACACGGATTTCGCGGGAGATTCACGACGAACTGGGTCAACAAATAACCTGTCTTAAAATGGACGCATCCTGGCTCTCAAGAAAGATCCCATTAGATGAGAAATCCGCGCATGACAAGTTAAACAGCATGATTGCAATGTTGGATAATACGGTAAGAACCATTCGTAGGATTTCGAGCGACCTCAGACCCGCAGTCCTAGATAATCTGGGGCTTGTCCCCGCGTTGGAATGGCAGAGCAGGGAGTTTGAAAAAAATACCGGCATGCATTGTGCATTTAATGCTAAGGCGGCCGAGATCACGGTAGAACGGAGCGTGGCTACTGGAATATTCCGGATCTATCAGGAAGCTTTAACCAATATTACCCGCCACGCAAAAGCGACCCATGTAGAAGCAGTGATAGGGACGTCCGAGGAATTTGTCACACTTACTGTGAAGGACAATGGACAAGGCTTTAACCCTGCGGAAGCAGGAAGCAAAGAAACTCTTGGCCTAATTGGCATGCGAGAAAGGGCGGCGATGATGGGTGGTGACCTGCGCATTGAAAGCCTACCGGGTCGCGGAACTCACGTGTTGTTAAATATACCGTTAGCCAATGATTTCAACATACCCGATAGCTAAATGAAAATTCTTGTAGCAGACGATCACGCAATTGTGCGTAAAGGTCTTGTCCAACTCTTATTAGAACAGTATCCACAAGCGGAAGTTTGCGAGGCAACCAACAGCAATGAAGTGCTGGAGCAGGTAAGCAGAGAAACGTGGGACGCAATTTTACTAGACATTTCAATGCGTGGGCGAGACGGTATCGACACGCTTAAGCAAATGCGATCCGACGGCGTTACCGCGCCAATATTGATGCTCAGCGCGCAGTCAGAAGATCAGTATGCCTTAAGGGTATTAAAGGCAGGTGCTTCCGGTTTCTTAAGTAAAGAAAGTGCACCCGATGAATTACTAGTTGCTTTGAAGAAGATACTTGCTGGTAAAAAATACGTCTCCAGCAAATTTGCCGAAAGGCTTTTAGAAATGCCTGGTTCATTAGAAACTCATCAATCACACGCACAGCTTTCCGACCGTGAAATGCAAGTACTTAAGCTGATGGCAGCAGGCAGGACAGTCTCGCAGGTAGCGGAGGAGATATCCCTAAGTATTAATACGATCAGTACCTACCGAGCACGGATCCTGGAAAAGCTGCGCCTTCAGAACAACTCGGAATTAACCCGCTATGCCCTCGATAACGGGTTGGTTTAACCATTCACCACCCAGGAAACCGCCTCTTGTAGTAGAAACAATTACATGGATTTCATGCTTTGTCCTATGAGTCAAAGGATGAGAAAGCTGCTTCTTGCATGTACCTAATTCGCCGCCCCAGGTGACGGAACGCAATGCTAAAAATATTAACCGTAGACGACTCGGCCATAGTAGCAGAAAGGCTAAGAGAGATGCTTAGTGAGATGCCGGACGTGGCCTACAGGGGAAATGCCACCAATATTGCGGGCGCGCTCAAGCTCGCTAAAAAAGAAATGCCTCACGTTGTCATCCTTGATATTCACCTCGAAAGCGAAATGCCCAATGCGAATGGAATCAACTTGTTGATTAGTCTTAGGAAATTATATGCTGATTTAAAAATTGTGATGCTTACCAACCTGGCCGAAGACCAGTATCGCAACACATGCCTCTTCCTCGGCGCCGATTACTTTCTCGACAAGTCGCACGAATTTGAAAAAATCCCACACATAATAAAGGAGCTAAATCAACCAAAAGTCGCCATGATATGAATTCGGCTCATTTTGACGCAATCGCATGAAATCCCCAATACCCAAAATCAAAATACTCCATCTGGAAGATAGCATTGAAGATGCTGATCGGGTAGCCTACCTGTTGCGCAAGGCACAAATTGATACCGACATTAAGGTTGTTGATACAAAAATAATGTATCAGGACGCATTGAGAACATTTGAACCGGATTTGGTAATAAGCGATCACACGATCCCATCATTTAGCTCGCTTGAGGCATTCGACCTATTGAAGAATTCAAAGCTGAACATTCCCTTCATACTGGTAACCGGTACAGTCTCCGAAGAGTTTGCAGTGGAAGCGATGCGTTCCGGAGCAGATGATTATTTATTGAAAGACCGTTTGCAAAGGCTACCCGTCGCGATCACTGGTGTGCTTGATAAGTTTAGAAGAAACCGTGAACAGCAAAAAATTGAGGCTGTGTTATTGAATATCGACAACAATTCACCCGACCTGATTTGTACGATAAATGAGAAAGGAGAGTTCATGCACTTGAGCGCCGCCGCCACCACCATGTTGGGCTATCAAACTTCGGAACTGGTAGGGAAAAAATACCTCGACTTTGTTTTAGCAGAAGATATTTCATCAAGCACGGCTGTAAACGCGTCAATCCTGAGGGGAAACGCCGTTACGATGTTTGAAAACAGATATGTTCGGAAAGATGGAAAAGTCATTCCATTGTTGTGGTCGGCCCGATGGGACGATGACCACAAACTGATGTATTGTACGGCGAAAGATGCCACTGAAAAAAAAAGGTTAGAACAAATAACGAAGAATGAGCAGCAACGACTCCTTGAACTATTCCTCGATGCACCTGCAGCCATTGGCCTGGTGAAAGGCCCGACCCACATTTATGAAATGGCTAATCCGCTGTTCATGGAGTTCACCGGACGCACGGACATCATCGGAAAAACAACGATGGAAGCCTTTCCTGAACTGCAGCCTCAAGGTTTGAATAAATTATTGGATAAAGTATACCGCTCTGGAAAGACGATTCAGCGCAAACGGGTTTCTCTCCATTTCGACCGGGACGGAAATGGAAAACTCAATGAGGTCTTTTGGGACTACGTTTGCCAGCCCTACCGAAACGCAGCAGGCGAAGTCGAGGGTGTATTCTTCTTTGCGGTGGATGTTACCGCACAGATACTAACGCAACGGAAAATTGAAAACGCGAAAAAACAATACGAGGATCTCGTGCAAGATCTGCCCGTCGCAGTGTACACATGTGATACGAATGGCTTGATTTCCCTATATAATAAGGCAGCAACAGAGCTGTGGGGACGTCAACCAGAAATTGGAAAAGATAAATGGTGCGGCTCCGTCAAAATGATTGACCAGGATGGTAATTACATATCGCACAGCGAACGGAAAATGCACGCATCAAGCAACAACGGAGATTCCGTTCAGGGCACGGAGACTTTTATTGAACGGCCAGACGGCACGAGACGAAACATCGTTGCGCATTCAAGTCCAACGTTTGATGCCGCCGGAAACCCCACAGGCGCGGCAAACATGCTCATTGACATTACTGAACAGAAAAGGCTACAAAAAGAAACATTGTTGTTGATTGAAAACCTGCAGAACAAAAATAAGGACTTGCAGAAATTTTCGTACATAATCTCTCACAACCTCCGCGCGCCGATTGCCAAGATCATGGGTATCGCCAATATCATGGGCACCGATTCGTCCGAAGACACCGAATTGATTAAACTGATCGCCCTCGAAGCGGAGAATCTTGACATGATTGTCAAAGACATTAATCTGATTGTAGCCGCTCGAAAAACCGAACTGGTTAAAGCAGAAACAGTCCATTTCTGCGGCAAGCTCAATCAAATTATTCAACAGCTGGAGCCGGAAATATCACACAGCCACGCACTAATTACGAGCAACTTTTCAAGAATAAAAGAAATCAAAACAATCAAGACGTATCTCTATAGTATCCTTTATAATCTGGTTTCCAATTCAATAAAATATCGACGCCCTGAGACACCGCTGCGCATTCATGTTCGAACGACGAGGGAAGATTCTTTCGCGTGCTTGTCAGTCGAAGATAATGGACGCGGAATTGATCTTGCAAAAGATGGATCAAAACTCTTCGGATTGTACAAACGGTTCCACGGAGACGCAATACCTGGCAAGGGAATTGGCTTAACACTCGTAAAAACCCAGGTGGAATCTCTTGGTGGACGCGTTGAAGTTGAAAGCGTGGTTAATCAGGGAACGGCATTCAAAGTATACTTACCAATAAATTATGGAACCTACTGAAGTCTGCAAAAAGGTTTTATTGATCGACGATGATCCGGTCACAAATATGATCAACACAAAGTTGATCATGAGGGAATTCAATTTTATCGTTGAGGCATACACCAATGCTCAGGAAACGCTTATTCATTTGCAAAATCTGATTATTTCCTCTCCCGATAAAATACCAGACATTATATTCCTCGACATCAATATGCCGGTGATGGATGGATGGCAGTTCCTGGATGAGTTTGAAAAGCTTCCTGCAACGCTGGTGGAAAAAGCAAAGATATTTATGCTCACGTCATCAATCGATGCAGACGATATTCTCAAAGCCAGGGCTTACGGCTCTGTTAGCGATTTCATATCTAAGCCATTAACTTCTAATAAAATCAGATTACTTATTAAAGAGCCTCATGATGAAGGCTCAGGTGTTTACTATGAATAACACGTCGCAACATTCCACGGCATTATCGTTGTTGTTAAACTTATTGAATATTTCATGAATCAGGTCAAACATATAAGCAGTAAACAACTAGAGCTTGAAAGAAATGCAACGATTTTAAGCCTTGAAAAAAAGCTTGAAGAGGCAAATCAAAAGTTCGAAATCCTCACGCGGACAACAAATGAAGCCATACGGGATTGCGACCTTCAAAACAATCATTCCGTGGTCTGGAATCATGGCTTAACCACGCTTTTCGGATATAAAAACCACAGTATAGGCAACACTTGCGAAACGTGGGCCGATAAAATTCATCCGGCGGATAAAGAGGACGTCTTGCGTGAATTGAATGAAACACAGCGCAGCATCAAAATTAACTGGAATGGCATCTACCGCTTCAAATGCGCGAGCAATGTCTATAAATATATTTATGATCGTGTCTACATCGTTTACGACCAGGACAAGCCCATAAGGATGATCGGAACAATGCAAGACATCGACGATCGAATGATTGCAATGGCTGAAAACGAACGTCTCTCTCTGGTGGCAAGCAAAACAGATAACCTTGTCATCATAACTGATGGCGAAGAAAAGATAGAATGGGTTAATGACGCTTTTGTGAAGAGAACCGGATACACCCTTCAGGAAGTTATGGGGAAAACCACCAGAATTTTGCAGGGCCCCGATACTGATAACGCCGCTATGGAACGCATTTCCCAGCGCATTCAAAACCATGAATCTATCGATGAGGAAGTACTGAATTATACGAAATCAGGGAAACCATTTTGGGTTAAGAATACAATCAATCCGGTATTTGACGACGCAAATAAGCTCGCCCGATGCGTCGTAGTTCAGACGGACATGACTGCTCACAAAGAATACCAGAGTAAGATCACTACAATTGCGCGAGACTTGTCAGACTTAATTGAAAATGCAAATGCGATAATCCTTGGAATAGATGCAAACGGCCTGGTGAATGAGTGGAACACGCATGCAATCATCACAACAGGCTATGAGAAAAGTGATGTTTTTGGTAAGGAACTCGCAAGCTTCATCGTAGAGCCAGGAAAGCGCCATAAGGCAAAACAGAAAATCGAGTTTGTGCTCAAAGACAATCATTTGACACACGAAGAATTTGAGATCACGAAAAAGAATGGAAAAAACAACATTCTTTTGCTAAGTGCTACACCAAGGAGGAATTCGGTGGGTGAGATCGTTGGAATCATTGCCGTTGGCCAGGACATTACTGAGTTGACAGAACACCGGAAGTCCCTAGAAGAAAAGGTACTGTTAAGAACCGAAGAACTGAACATTGCACTGGCGCGGGAAAAGGAATTATCTACGGTGAAGACCCGATTTGCGTCGATGGTGTCGCATGAGTTCAGGACGCCTCTTTCAACGATCCGGCTGTCCGTCAACCACATCAAGCGTTATAAAAACAGACTCACACCCGAATCAATAGACACTAAGATCGATACCGTCCTCCAACAGGTTGATCACATGTCACACTTATTAGAAGATGTTCTGACACTTGGCAAGACGCATGATGTTACGATCCGTGTTGACAAATCAACTGTTGATATCGTCGCCTTCTGCCATAAGATCAAGGGGGAAGTTGAAGGCTACTTTGGAAAATCACATGTCGTAAAGTGTACACTGTCATTCACCGAAAAAGAAATTCAAACGGATGAAGGCTTGCTTCGAAACATATTTATCAATCTTATAGGAAATGGAGTAAAATTTTCACCGGGTAAGCCGACAGTTTTTCTTAACGTGACTGAATCGAACGGCGGTATTCGCTTCGATATCAAGGACGAAGGAATTGGAGTTGCTGGCGATGATTTGGAAAGAATTTTTGAACCATTCGATAGAGGTTCTAATGCCGGCGCCATCCCCGGGACCGGCCTTGGCCTATCTATTGTGAAAAAAGCCATTGATCTGTTAGGAGGTACAATTACAGTTTCCAGCAAACTACATGAAGGATCAGTGTTCTCTGTTTTTATACCCAACGCTTAAAGGAGAACGCCTATCGTTAAATATGACACGGATTTTAATCGTGGATGATACAAAGGTGCTCGCTGACAATATCGCCGACACCTTAAAAATGGAGGGATATTCTATCTCCGTGGCCTACAATGGCATTGAAGCAACGTTGCTCTTTAAACGCGACAGACCTGCCTTGATCATAACTGATCTGGAAATGCCCGAAATGAACGGGTATGACTTCATCCGCTTTGTGCGCTCCGGTAATATCGAGCCTTTAACACCGATCATTATCATCACTGCTGATACAAATGATGAGACGGCAAGCAAGGGCATTGCCGCCGGTGCCGACCTTTTTCTTACCAAACCGTTTGATGACGAGAATTTGATTCTAAGTATAATTAACCTGCTGGAAAATGTTCAACACAGATAAAATAAGAATGGTATTAGTGGATGACCACACGATGGTGCGGGATGCACTTGCTATGATGTTAAACCAACTTGACGATGTTCAGATAGTAGGTTCTCTGGCAAGCGGCGAAGAACTGCTGAATAAACTCAGTTCACTAAATCCTGACATTGTGATCATGGACATTCTCATGAAGGGAATGACAGGCATCGAAACAACACGCTGGATCAAGGAGCGCAACAATAAAGTCAAAGTTATCCTGTTATCGGGAGAGGTGAAAAAGGAATTTGTTTCCGCCGGTATCCAGTCAGGTATTGATGGCTATCTGCCGAAAGATTGTGATCGAACCCTACTGATCGATGCTATCAGAGCAGTTAACAGGGGAGAGAAATACTTCAATGAGGCTGTGACAAAGTTGATCTTCGAAGACTTTTATATAAAGGAAAGGACTTCGCATGAGACGAAAAAGCAACTCACGCTGACTGACCTTACGAAAAGGGAGTTAGAGGTACTTGCGCTTATAGCAAATGGAAAAAGTAACAGAGAAGTTGCAGACGACCTGTTCATCAGCATTAAAACAGTGGATACGCACAAAATGCATATCCTTGACAAACTTGGCCTGAAAAACACGGCGCAGCTCGTGAAGTATGCGATTAAAAACAACCTCATCGTAATTTAATGTTGTATCCCAACTGAATTAAAACTTCTGCGACTTAGGGAATGTTTCTCCAATTTTGTAGAGAATGTTCGCTTCAATTGGCACCTATGATTAAATACCTCTCTTCGTCGCGCAAGGAAGTGATCAATATAGTCCTCAATAGCGCATCATTAAATTTATTAATAAACCTTTAAACGTGGCATGAATTTGCTTTGTGCACGGTTATGGGCAAGGAAGAAACAAATCAAATCGTCCCGGAACAGATTACCGGAAAAGCCATTGACGCAACTGGCAGTGTTGAGTTCAATAATGAGCGTAACGCAAAGGAGTTCTTTACGATCGCCAAGAGGCGATTGAAAAACGTGAATGACTGGGCTGACCTCGCGAAGGTTCCTTCAGCCATTTTTAAAATTGTGGGTACGGATGGCCAGGAAGTCGACCGGGCTGTTAAAAAAGGTGACTATTTCAAGATCAATGTGCCCGGACCAGGCAGCAGTACAGGCGATGGCTTTGACTGGGTCATTGTAGAAGACGTTGAGGACAAGATTGACACCGGTGGTGAGAGCTTTGGTTTTCGAGTGAGACCAACGGAAAATCCGAACAATTTAAAAAAGGATATAGCCCATTTTTACTCTGAGGAATCAACCAGCAGCTTCCTCGTAACGCGCGTCGGTTGCGTTGTTAGTGCAGCTGTTAAAGACCGGAACACCAAACCAAACGAAAATGCAGACAGCACCATAGATAAAATCAGGGATGCGGTGGTTGGCGCAGCGGGGGTATTCAGCTTTTCAAAAATTCAATGGCAAGGACTTGTCGATGGCCTGCTGCAGAAGCAAAAGCGGTAGAACTAAGTTTACGAATTTTAGCGACGTGCAATTATTTAAAGGTATTGGGGTGCTTACAATGACGCCAATAGTCATAAATCATTTTTAGTTCCTCCTTAAGCTCTTCGTAGGTGTTACCCTTTTCGAAATAACCCTGGACAACCATATCGAAAGCCAGGTCCACTTGTTTTTCAACAGCTGTAGTCGAAAAGAACACAAAGGGTATTGCTTTCTTTAGCAATCGCTCGTTGCTCACGATTTCTCTCCGCAACTGCAGACCGTTCATCCTGGGCATATTGACATCACATATGATGATAAATGGCTGTTGAGTGGTCGCGAGGAGAAATTCCAATGCAGCATCGCCGGTGTCGAAAATCAAAATTTCGCTATTAGGGTTGAGCGATTGCGTGATCTCCGCAATGAGCAACTGATCATCGGGATCGTCTTCAACAAGAATTATTGGCTGCGCGTGAGTTGACATAAGTAATCTTCACTTCAATTTCAAAATTTCGACCTACTGCTGTCCGATTCACCTCGTCATACTGCAAAATGCACATCTGCCAGCTTTTGTTTAGACCAGCTTTTATCTGGGCTGCCGAAATGCTCGCTTTTTGAACATCCGGCATTCTGCCAATCTCTTAAAAGTACATATTTGCGTCAGGTATTGTATGTCCGATATTTTTTTTAGTTCAGAGCCTGGATAAAGTATCCAAATCGTTGCCGGCTAGCTGATTTCTGACGGTAATGCGCGAGGAAATAATGGGTGCGGCCGTTGTTAACATGGAAAGTATCCCCAGTGACTTATGCATCGGGCAGTAAACGCCGTTTCCGAGCCACTAGATGTAGCAGCAACAACACGATTGCTTCAATAAAAAACATGGCGGGAATAATTTCCCAGCTAAAGAAGCCTGTCAGTAGTCCTCCGAACGCGGGCAGCAATGCCCCTCCTACCAGCGCAGCGGAAATTTGAAATCCAATCACGTTGGCCGCCTGCTTTTCACCAACCTGTTTCGGGGTCATGGAAATTAGGCAGGGAAAAACTGGCGCATTGGATAACCCAATGATCATTATTCCCATCCAGGTCAAATAGGTTGCTTGGGGGATCATCAATAAAATCGTTCCCACTAAAATTCCAGAGAACGCCCACGCTAAAACACGTGATACCGGAACTCTGGTAAGAATAAATCCGAAAAGGATACGGCCGATCGTCAAGCTTCCATAATACGAGCTTGTCCATAGTCCGGCCTCTTTCACTGCGACTCCTCGGGATTCAGTGAGAATGGTAAATATCCATTGGCCCACGCCCATCTCAAGTCCGGTGTATATAAAAAATATGGATAGCGTTACCCAGAATAATGGCACACGTACTGCGTCGCGAAAGCTTCCAGGTACGGTACTGTCCTTACTATCGGGTGAAACTTTCCAATAATTTAACGTCGTAAGAAATAATACCGCCAGCGAGATCTGCGTGATACCAACCAGGATATACCCATCATACCATTCTTTTCTATTCGACAACATCCAGGTGACAATAACGGGACCCGCTGTCGCGCCAACACCATAGAATGCGTGTAGCCAGTTTACAACGCTCGGGCTGAATCTGGATGCAGCAAATGTATTGATGGAAGTATCGATCGCGCCTCCGCCAGCGCCTAGAAAGAAACTTGCTATTATAACAAGGATCCAATAGGATGAAAATGCATATGCCAGGAGACTAAATCCAGTAATCGCACAACTGATACTCAACAACACCCCGAGCGGAATGCGCGATAGTATTTTACCGCTTGTAGTGCTTGTAGATAAATAGCCCGTCACAAAACTGATCAGCAGGACTCCCAATGAATCCAGCGGCAGGTCAAGCTTGACAGCCATAAATGGCCACGAGATACCTAATAATCCATCCGGAAGACCTAGGCTGATAAAAGCCAGGTAACAGACAAAAATTAAAAGCAGATTTCTATTCTTGACGTTCAAAATGAAAAAATATGTAAACTTTCATTCCTCAAAGAAAGCAATTTCCATTACAGCCTAAGCGATTTAGGGGAGGATTGATGAGCAGGCAGCTGAAATCGAAACTTCACCTAGTCAATTCAGCAGTTTTTTTAAGATCTCCAAGAGCTGATCATATCGGTTAGGCTTCGTGATAAAATCATGAGCCCCGAGAGCTTTCATGCGCACGATCGTATCGTCATTCGACGTCGTAGAGAAGATTATTATTGGAATGCTTTTTAGTCGCAGCTTCTTTTTTATTTCTGTTAAAAATTGCTGTCCGTTCATCACCGGCATGTTCAGGTCTAAAAAGATCACGTCAGGAACAAGCTCTCCAATTTCTAATTTTTTGAGCGCCTCTCGGGCGTCAAAGAGTGAAGTACATTTTACTCGGCCCGACACCTCCTTCGCCGCGGTAAGAAAAATTTCCTGATCGTCCTCGTCATCATCAATCAGCAGAACATTATGAAATGGCATTGTTTGTACGATTACCGACCTGTTAAGATGACCTCATAAACTTGACTGCTAGCATACTGCGATAACAGCCTTAGCGTCGCAATGTTCAGAATTAACACTGACTTTTCCATATGCTAGGGTGGCGCATTAAGGACAAAAGGTTTCAGGTCAGGTTGGCGCATTACCTCCTTCCCTTTAAATGCCGAAACACCTGAAAAAAGAGTGTTTCAACCGTTTGTAGAAAAGGTCAAAATTTTTAATATATTGTGCAATCGATTGCTTTGGTCTTTCACATTTATCGTAAGTGGTAAAGTGCCTGCCTCCCGCCATCGCTCCGACGATGTAATTAATAATTAACCCTTTTAACATTCACCTATGAGAAGATTATTACCTCAGCTATCGTGGATGGCAATGTGCAGTATCGCCTTCTGCGCCCATTCCCGCGATCTCTCGTTCTCCTTCGTTCACGGATCAGGAAACGAGTTACACTATTTTCAGAACTCGACGATTTCTGGAAAGGTTACCGATGACACCGGCAACGGTATGCCGGGCGTTAACATTATTTTTAAAGGCACCTCCGATGGGACGACCACCGATTCCGATGGTGCCTATACTTTGAGATTGAAAGCCGGACAAGAAAATTCAACGCTCGTCTTTTCATTTATCGGTTATACGCCACAGGAGATCGCCGTTAATAATCAAAGTTCCATAAGCGTTATGATGGTACCTGATCTTCAACAGCTTTCGGAAATTATCGTGGTAGGATATGGAAGTCAGGAGAAGCGCGACGTTACATCGTCAATTTCCTCTGTCAGCGGAGAGGCGCTTTCAAGAATTCCCACCGGTAATGCCATGGACGCAATGAAAGGACAGATCGCCGGCGTCGACATCTTACAAAATGGAGGCAGACCAGGAGAATCGCCTTCAGTAGTTATTCGCGGGCGCCGCTCATTAGCCGCTTCCAACGAACCACTTTTTGTTATTGACGGTATACCGATGACTGCAGGAATTTCCTCAATCGCTGATTTTAACCCTGCAGACATTGCCTCGGTTGAAGTGCTGAAAGACGCTGCATCACAAGCGATTTACGGATCACGAGGATCCAATGGGGTAATACTCGTAACGACAAAACGAGGCGCGCCTGGCACGGCGTCAGTGAATTTTTCAACCAGCTATGGGGTGTCACAACCGTTCAAACTCATCCCCATGATGAACGGTGAACAATTCGCAAATCTAAAGCGCGAAGCAAATAGACTTGGTGCGAATGGTCAATCAGGGAGAGCCGCCTGGGGTGATGTTGGATCAACGATACCAGCGGATGCGGCGGTCTTCAACGATGCTGTAGAATTAAATTCTGTGCAGAATGGTCTTTCAACAGATTGGCAGGACTTAATATATCAAAATGGGGCTCAGCTAAATCAACAGTTAAGTGTATCGGCCGGGTCTGAGAAATCGTCCATAAGGATTGCAATCAGCAATTTTCAGGAGGATGGCCTCATTGAAGGTACGGATTATGGTAAGTATACCGCACGTATCAATGCGGATCAGGACATTGGAAAGCGTTTCAGGGTTGGCATTTCGTCGATCATTTCAAACGCAAAACAAAATTGGGGTTCAGGTTCTGTAATCTCAGAGGGGGTTAATCAAACACCGTTGGGGCTTCCTTACGATGCCAACGGGGGCATCATCTTTTTACCAATATCCGACGGTATACGCTCCAATCCTTTAAGCGAGCTTGTTCCCGGTAAACGAGTAGATGAAAGAAAGATTAACCGTGTTTTTTCTTCTGTTTACATGGATGCGAAGATCATCGATGGCCTGACGTATAAATTTCTGTTTGGCCAAGACCTTCAAACGTTTCAACGCGGCATTTTCGAAGGGCAGTTTACCAACACAAGAAAAAACGGAACTCCTTCCGCTTCTCTTGAAAAAGCCCAGCGGTTCGGCTACACGCTAGAGAATCTTCTTACATACAAAAAGTCAATCGGAGACCACGACATTGGACTTACTTTTCTTCAAAGTGCAGCGGAACAAACGCTTGAGTCAAACGCTGTCTCGGCGTCTAATCTGCCCTACGAATCGGCACTTTGGAATAATCTTGGACTCGGCAGCATCACATCCTTTCCTTCCAATTATGAGGAGTACCAGTTGCTTTCATTTATGGGTCGCATCAACTATTCCTACAAGGGAAAATATTTATTGCAGGCAAGTATGCGCTGGGACGGTTCCTCCCGCCTTGCGCCGGGTCATAAGTGGGCAAACTTCCCGGGAGTATCAGCGGGGTGGAGGATAAAGGATGAAGGCTTTATGTCAGGTGTTAACTTTGTCAGCGAATTGAAGTTGAGAGCGTCCTATGGAAAGGTAGGAAATACTGCTGTTGGTCCTTATCAAACTCAAGGCACATTACTTAATACCCTGTACGACTGGAATAACGTTGATGCCAGGGGCTTCCGGCTGGATTTAATTCCTAGCGAAGAACTCGGATGGGAGTATTCCGAATCGTTCGATGCGGGATTGGATTTTGGATTGTTCAATGGAAGATTAACAGGATACTTTGACTACTATCATACAAGCACAGGCGTTTCCCTTTTGTTGAACAGGCAGCTTCCGCCAACGTCGGGTTATGCTTCCATTCTTCAAAATATTGGTGGAACGGAGACGAGCGGCTTTGAGATTACACTTATGTCAACCCTGCTCGACCAGCCAAACGGACTGAAGTGGAGTGCAGAATTTAACCTTGGAAGTCTGAAGGAAAAAATCGTTGACCTTGCGCAACGCGGACCTGACGGCGAATTAAAAAATGATGTGGGCAACGGCTGGTTTATAGGGGAGCCTGTCCGGGTTTTTTATGACTATAATAAGCTCGGAATCTGGCAGGTTGAGGAGAAGGATCAGGCAGCCACCTACGGGCAGTTTCCTGGAGAGATAAAACTAGAGGACGTCAACAATGATGGAAAGATCGACCTTACCAACGACCGGAAAGTAATAGGCAATGACGTACCAAAAGCGTATGGCGGCCTAACGAACAGGTTAACCTACAAGGGCATTGATCTTTCGTTCTTTTTTTACTACAGGCTTGGATTCATGATCAATAGCCAGTTCAGCAACGACCAGGCGACAATGCAGGGCAGATATAACAATCTGAACATCGACTACTGGACCGTCGACAATCCTACAAACGCGTATCCGAGACCAAATAAAAACCAGGAGAATATCACCTATGGGTCGTCGATGAATTATGTTGAAGGAGGCTTTATAAAATTGCGGAACATTACCCTCGGGTATACGCTCCCCGGAAGCATCGCATCAAAATTGAAAATGACGCACCTTCGCGTTTTTACCAGCGCACAAAATCCAATCATCTGGTCGAAATATAAAATGTTTGACCCGGAACGAGTTGGTAACGTTACTTCTGGTGAAATGCCTTCATATCAATTGTTTTTAGGCGGAATTGAAATTGGGTTCTGACGCAACAAATCAAAAAGGAAGATCATGAAAACGAAAATAACTAAATCAATATGCATTGCACTGAGTATCGTTGCGCTCTGTGTGCAATCTTGTAATGACTATCTGGATGAAAAATTAGTGTCAGGTGTATCTGCAGGAGGCTACTATTCAACAGTGGCCGGATTTGAAGACGCAGTTGATGCCACGTACTCGTTCCTGAGGAACATTTACAGTGACGAGCGTGCTTACATGCTCACTGTTTTTGGAACAGACACGCACACCAACGGTGCGGATGGGAACTGGAAATCCTTCAATTATTATGACAACGGACTAAATGCCGGAGCCGCCATATTGCTTGAAGAATGGACCAATTTGTATCAGGGAATCAACCAGGCAAATGCCGTGGTTGGCCGCGCAGAAACCGTTCCAGGACTCGATCCAAATCTAAAGTTGCAGCGCCAGGCCGAAGCCCGCTTTCTTCGCGCATTCTATTATTTCTATCTCGTGCAAACATGGGGTGATGTACATTTAAGCCTTGAAGAAACAGTCGGCGCGCAGGTGACTGCAAATAAAACAAGCGAGGAAACCATCTATGCCGACGCAATAATTCCGGACCTCGAATTTGCCATCGCAAACTTACCAACGACACAGGGTAACTATGGCAGAGCGACAAAGCCTGCAGCGCAGTTCTTATTAGCAAAGGCATTGCTGACAAGAGGATATAAATCTTTCGCTAAACCCGATGATTTTGCGCAAGCTGAAACGTATTTTACAAACGTAATTAATGATCATGGTTTCTCTCTTGTCGCGACACACAAGGATCTTTGGAATCAAGATAACCAGCTCAACAAAGAAATTATTTGGGCAATACAATTTTCAACTGACGTAGTGTTGAATGGCGGGGAGACGGGTATTGGAAACCGGGGTCACTTGTATTTCGGAATGGAGTACGATATACAGGCAGGCATGATCAGGGATATTGCTAATGGACGTCCCTTCAAAAGGTTCCGACCAACGGAACGCCTTCTCGACATCTGGGCTGCAACACGGGACAACGACCAGCGATATGACGATACCTATAAAAGCGTATGGTATTGTAATGACAATAGAACCTCCGGCAACGGCATACCAAAGTGGAAACAAATTCACGTTGACAAGGGAGCAAAAAAGGCGGATGGCTCTACCGTTACGCCAGCCGACATCGGAAAGAACCGCTTTGCTCTTGGCGATACAGCACTTTACCTGCCAGGTCCCGGAAAGGATGCTGATTGGTTGGGGGATGAAAAGTTAAAAGTAAGGTATTCTGTGATTACGCGGAGCAAAGCGTCTTACCCCGCAAGTACCCTGGCAAGCAATGACGCTAACTTTTATCCGTCTGATCCCTATTTCTACAACGAACGATTGTTTCCAGCAATCAGCAAATTTCTTGATCCGCGCAGACCCACAATTCAATGGGAGCGTGGTTCCCGAGATATTTTTAACATGCGTTTAGCCGATGCGTTGCTTCTACGCGCGGAAGCGAGGTTTAAGCAAAATAAACTTCAACTGGCTGCGGACGATATCAATGTTGTCAGAACCCGTGCTGCAAAGCCCGGAAAGATTGCTGATATGCAGATCGTAGCGGGTGACGTTACCATCGATCGCATCCTGCTTGAAAGAGCGTTGGAATTGGATGCAGAACAAGCCCGTTGGTTTGATCTTGCCCGGACCGGAAAACTTATTGAATATGTTACCTTGTATAATCCCCAGGCGCACGTAGGTGGCACCTTAGGGGGCGCAGCAAACATCAAGGAGTTTCACACGCATCGTCCGATTCCGCAGGCGCAAATTGACCGAACAGTAGGCGGATATCCTCAAAATCAGGGATATTAAAATTTCGAAGATCAGTCGTAGCAAAAAAGACGGACCGAAAGCGGTCCGTCTTTTTTTTTGAACAAAGCGCAACCCATTCAGGGAGCACTAAAACTGAAATCCACTATCGAACGGAAATGGTTCCCTCGACACCTTCTTCTAGGGTCTTGCCAGCAACAGCGGATGTCAATATCTTGATCATTGACACCAGCTTGCCATCTTTCGTGTCCCAGTAAAAACCTTCCTCTGGTTCTACCTTAATGATTGTGACCCTTGGATCATTTTTGCCCTCGGGAAACCACGCCTTTGCAATGTCGCTCCAAAGTTCTTCGATCTTTTCACGGTCGCGGCTAATGCTGGCCTTCCCATAAACCGACAAGAATTCATAATTCGAAGTATTGAGGAAAAATAACTGCACTCTAGGGTCAGCAGCAATTTCAATATTTTTGTCGCTATCCGATGCGCTGATGAACCAGAAGTTTCCCTGGTCACATACTTTTTGCACAGACATAGGTCGCGTTGTAAGTGGAAGTTCGGTTAAGCGAGTGGTAAGTAAACAAGTCGACTCGTGCTTAACGAGTTCCTGAAACTTCTCAATGGCTTCAGTATGCGTAAGGTTTTTGATCTTTGATGCATTATTCTCCATAACCTATTAGTTTGTTTCCTCTCGTTGCTCAAATAGCATTCCAAGCGTGTCTCGGATGATTGTTTAACCCTGCGTACCAGAAGCAAACGATTTGAGACATAACATTAAACAAAAATCAAGTTTGTTCCCCAGGCTGGGGAAGGAAATACATAGTGACTACGTGAATTGAGCTGTGGCAAGCGTTTAATATCTTTACGCGTGATAGGCTCCACTACAGTCCAAGTTTCTACTATGCGTTTCTTTCTTTTCATCATTCCGCTTTTTGCATTTGTTCCGACGGGTGGGCGTATTCCCATTTACGCGGAGAACGGAATGGTTGTATCATCGTCGTTGATTGCATCTGAAGTTGGCCGGGATATTTTGAAAAACGGAGGCAATGCAATGGATGCGGCCATTGCTACCGCCTTCGCGCTGGCAGTGACCTGGCCTTCGGCGGGTAATATCGGTGGAGGAGGATTCATTGTTTATCGAAAGCATACGGGAGAGGTTACAACGTTCGACTTTCGTGAGAAAGCTCCGTTGGCGGCTTCCGAAAAAATGTTCCTTGGTCCAAACGGTGAACTTATAGAAGATATCAACCATCGCGGTTTTCTTTCCATCGGAGTTCCCGGAACTGTTGCCGGACTGTACAAGGCGCACTCGAAATATGGTAAACTCAAGTGGTCAAAGCTCCTTCAGCCGGCCATCAATCTGGCGCAGAAAGGATTTCCTTTTACTTACGCGCTAAACCAGCATTCAAAAAATCTTAGATCCTCGTGGGAGAAGATACCGTCAACGGCTGCGGTCATGTATAAGGAAGACATGAGTTTTTTCAGCCCAGGCGATATCTGGAAACAGCCCGATCTTGCAAGGACGCTGAAGCGGATAAAAAAACACGGTCGCGATGGCTTTTATAAAGGTGAAACGGCAGGCAAGCTCGTCGCATTTATGAAGAAAAATAATGGACTGATTGCTCAACAGGATCTGGATGAGTATGAATGCATCGAACGCAAGCCACTTGAGACGGTGTACCGCGGATATAAAATATATACCATGGGTCCGCCCAGTAGCGGCGGCGTTGCATTGGCTGAAATGCTGAATATCCTTGAAGGCTACGACTTAAAGTCTTTAGGGTATAAATCTGCGGATTACATCCACGTATTGACGGAGGCAATGCGACGGGCGTATGCTGATCGCGCTGCGTTCCTGGGCGATCCCGATTTCAACGCAGACATCCCTGTTGCTAAACTCATTTCGAAAGCGTATGCCGACAAGCTTCGACAAACCATTTCGATGGATGAAGCATCCATTAGCGATTCAACAAAGTATGGCGAGCTTTACGAGGGGACGTCAACGACCCACCTTTCTGTCGTGGACCGATCAGGTGATGCGGTTTCCTTAACCTATACGTTAGAGAATAGCTATGGCTCACAGATCGTTGCCGATGGCCTTGGCTTTTTCCTGAATGACGAAATGGGTGACTTTAACCCTGTTCCAGGTCTTACTAATTCAGAGGGTCTTATCGGAAGCACTCCCAATCTTATTCGTCCCGGTAAGCGTATGTTATCGAGCATGACGCCAACAATAATCGAAAAAGACGGAAAGTTTTTTATGGTGATTGGCACACCCGGTGGACGTACAATTATCAATACCGTTCTGCAGGTGATATTGAACGTCATCGATCATAACATGAATATTGCGCAGGCGATCGAAGCTCCCCGCATTCATCACCAATGGCTTCCGGATGTGTTGGATTTTGAATTATATGGTTTATCTCCCGATACACAGCAGAAACTCGTAGACAAGCATCATACCCTTAACGAACTGCGTCATGCAGGCCAGGGGCACGCCATGGGTATTACTAAAAATCACGAGACAGGTCGGCTGTCAGGCGCAGCCGATTCGCGAAGCGCCGACGGTGGCGCCGCGGGATATTGATGTCGATTTTGTGACGCGCACCCTCATTGTAACCCGATTGCGTCGACTGAAATATCTGGTCAGAAAGACCACAAATAGAGTGAGCGCGTGAGAGAGACGGGGTCAGCATTGGTCGAAATGACGTACGCAATGACAGTGTTTAGGCTATGGGTTAAGGCGCAATGAGGAACTCGAAAGTTTTTTGGATTACCGACCGTACGCGCTTTAGTTCTTTAATTATCAGGTGTCGCATATCCTTCAGATTAAGGTAAGAGATAACCTTAATTTGATAATTACGACATCGGTAACCGGTTTCGCGACTGCTTAATTTAGGCGGAAATACAATGAAAAACGGCAAATTTAGCACATTTTGCCCCGCGATCAGCAGAGACTAAACGTCCTCCAAATTATCTGCCCTTTTCCTACCTAATTTTTTAAAAAACGATGGTGACAAACCTGTGATCTTCTTGAACTGATTGGACAAATGTGCGACACTACTGTAATGCAGTTTGAAAGATATTTCTGACAGGTTTAGCTGATCGTATAACAGGAGCTCCTTAACTTTTTCGATTTTATGCATTATTATGAAATGCTGAATGGTGGTTCCCTTTACCTCAGAAAAAATGTTCGACAGGTAAGTATAATCATAGTTCAGCTTTTCACTTATGTAGTCGGAGTAATTGACCTTAGGCAGTTCGTCGCTATGGTGAACCATTTCAATTATAGCAGTTTTGATCTTCTCTATAAGGATGCTCCTCTTATCATCGAGAAGTTCAAGACCTGATCGCTCAAGACTTTCCTTTAGTTGCTGCCGTTGCTCTTCTGTAATGGCTTCTGTAAGCTCAACAACCCCCAGGTCAAGTGCAGTCTCATTGATTCCCAACCTTGTTAACTCCTCCTTTACAATCATCTTGCATCGGAGACTGACCATGTATTTAATATAGAGTTTCATTTTTCAGCAGAAAGGTGGCCGTGCGTCTGTGCTGACTCGTGCTACTTCTAAAATATGAAAAAAATACCACATTACATGGATGTGTGTTTTTAGTGTTTCAACAGGATGCAAATTTATTTCAATTTTTTGGCGTCCTCATGCGCTTTTATCTGCTTGTCCAGAAGTTTTTTATCACCCACCAGCACCAGCGTCATATCTTCATACTTGAAGTTATCTTTCACCATTTGTGAAACCTTTTGGGGGGTGATGGCATAGATATTTTTGACCCTATCGGTCAGGTAACTTTCATCGAGATCATTTTGATCGATGAAGTTAAGTTGATTGATTATGCCGGCAGGATTTGAATTCTGAAGGACAAAGGTTCCTGCCATGTAACGCTGTATACCTTCAAGCTCTGCCTTTGGCGGATTTTCGTTTTCAAGCTTTTTGATCTCCTTTGCGATCTCCTGAAGTGAGGCACCTGTATGCTCACTGGTGACGTCAGCCTCTTCATACCAAACACCTGTGCCTTTTCGAGTCTGTATTACACTATGAGGTGAATAGGTGTACCCTTTGTCCTCACGGATATTTGCAGTGATTCGCGAACCGAAAGATCCACCCAGGAGAGCGTTGGTGACTTGTAAGGCGACAAAGTCCTTATCCTTCGGTATCAAGGTCGGTAGTCCGATAATGACGGTGGACTGCGGCGCATCCTTGCGGTCGATGATTGCAATGTTATTGGACTTTGTGGCAGTGACGGGTGGATAATTGATTTCCGGACCAGCCTTCCATTTTCCAATTGTTTCGTCAATCGTTTTGGTAACAGCCTGGTCGTCAAACTTGCCCGCCAGGTAGAGTGCAGACCTTTTAGCGCCAAAGTTTTTTTCATAAAATCCTTTTGCCGACGTTTCATTGTAAGCATCCAGCATAGCTTCTGTGGGGAAATACCTTCCGTAAGGATGATCCTTGTAGACTGTACTGAAAAATTTTTCAGCAGCTTGCGCCTGAGGCACAGCCCGATCAACCACCAATTGTCTCTTAAGGTCTGCTTTCAGACGTTGCACTTCACCTGTCGGGAATGACGGATTCATTACAATGTCGGCAATGACCTTGACAAGGTCCGACGCGAACTCTGAAAGTACTGTTCCGGAAACAGTGACCTGATCCATGCCAACGGAGATGTCGAGTTGCCCGCCCATGCCCGCAACCTTGCTGGAGATCGTCTTTGAGTCCATCGATGAAGTGCCTTCCCTCATCAGTTTGCCTGTTAGGTCAGCAAGCCAAACCTCGTTTGCTGCTTCATGTACATTGCCGGTTTTGATGATCAACTGAACCGTTACTTTGGGAATGGAGCCGTATTGAACCATTATTGTTTTCAACCCGTTGTCCAACGTCTTCGATTTCTTAGGCGGAAGCTTGAAATCTTTTGGCGTTCCCCCTACAGGTGGAGTCTGCTTTTGAGCGATGGTGTCGATGCATTGTAGTGCGATCGCTAATATTAAACCTGTAATAATGATGCTATTTTTCATTGGGCAACAGCTTTAGGATCAATAATCAATATAGTTCGGTTTGTGTTGCGCAGATATTCCTCGGCGGTTTTGCGGATCAGATCGGGTGTAACCTTTCGGAACTCTTCTTCTAAAGTATTAATGCGAGCGGGATCATCGTCAAATAACGCGAAGCTTGCGAGCAAGTCAGCCCTTCCAAAACCGTAAAGTTCTCCAAGATTGTCATACAAGCTTGAACGTATTTTCACAATTGCCAGGTCGATGTCCTGCTGCGTGACGTCCGTCTGAAGATGATTGACAGCTTTGTCAACCTGCGCAATAATTGAATCCGCAGGGACATTGCTATCGTGAATAAGATCTGCCATCCAAAGCATCGGGCCGCTGTAATTGTGCATGTTGCCCAGGTAGTTAATGCCTCCGTTAACTCGGTCTGTATAACCTTTCTCCTGCACAAGTGCCTGATTCAGTTTGCTGTCCTGTCCCTGCAAAAGCATCTGATCAATCAGTCCCATGGCATAATATTCTGGTGTTTTCCGTTCCGGCATTTTGTAAGCGACCGCGATGGCCGGCTTATTCGCGAGCTTGTCCTCTTTTACAACACGTTTTTCCTTTTCCTGACGTGGCTCAGAAATGTCCTGTTTCGCAGGGAGCTCCGCGGACGGAATGCTACCATAATATTGGTCAATCCACTTCCTTGCCTCTGCAGGATCAAAATCACCGACAATCACCAGCGACGCATTGTTTGGCGAATAGAAAGTTTTGAAAAAACTATTTACGTCTTCAAGCTTGGCGGAGTCAAGGTCTTTGAGGTCACCGTAAAAATTATGCGCATTAAACCAATTCTCATTGGCGTATTGAGGCATGTCGAGCCACGGGAAACCGCCATAGGGCTGATTGAGTACATTCACCTTCACTTCGTTTTTTACAACGCCCTGTTGATTGGTAAGGTTATCTTGCGTGATGGCCAGGCCTTTCATCCGATCGCTTTCGGCCCACAACGCTGTTTCAAGTTTGTGCGCCGGCATCACCTCGAAGTAATTGGTGAAATCGAAACGGGTCGAGCCATTAAGAATGCCCCCGTTTTGTTGCACGAGTTTAACAAATTCCATCTTTCCTAAATTCTGAGAACCCTGGAACATCATATGCTCAAACAAATGAGCAAAGCCAGTTCTGTTCTTCGGCTCAATCCGAAATCCTATGTTGTAATAAACGGCGACCACGACTGTAGGAGCAGTCTTGTCTTGCGAGAGCACAACCTTTAACCCATTGTCGAGCTTATAGTAATCGACGGGTACTTTAAAGGCGGTATCGACTTCTTCGGTTTTCTTTTCGCCGCAGGAAGCCAGAAATAAAAGCGTAGCAACCGCTATTGTGATTTTTTTCGACGGGATAATTTTGGTAACGATCAATTGCATGATTTTTATTGATATTACTATGGAAGTTCGAAAATTTACAATATTTCTGCACATCGCGAAAGGGGATATCGCAATACCCCTCAGGGTAGCGACATCTACAAAAATAAATTCCATTCCCCGTGCAGTCGATTTTGGAGACAACAGTCTATCTTTCCGCATTAACATCTTATGAAACAAACGCTCCCTTTACTATTACTCTTGTTCACCTGCTTCACCGCTTGCAAACAGAAACAAAATCTAAATGACACATTCACAAGGCTCGACGACGAAATAAAGAAAAATTCCAAAGCCTATGTCACACTGGAGGAAGCGACCTCTACAATTGGTCATCGTCTGACGGGATCTCCGAATGGCACAAAGGCAGAAGAATATGTTTTTAATAAATTTAAAGAATACGGATTTCAAGAGGTCTCCTATCAGAATTTCGAAGTCGAGGCCTGGTCTCGCGGCGATCTGTCCGTCCAGATTGATGGCGATTCTGTTCCGGCTGTAACACTTGGCCACGCGCCTGTAAAGTCGGAGGTCACGGGCGAGCTCGTGGATGTGGGAAGCGGGCTTGAAGCGGACTACACAGTCAATCCGGACGCAGTGAAGGGCAAGATTGCCTTCCTGTATATTGGCATTTTACCGGGCAGCACGAAAGACGCACGCAATCTCCACCGCAGCGAGAAAACCGCCATAGCCATCCGGCATGGAGCAATCGGCGTCATCATATACAATCAGGTTGACGGAGGAGTTATGTTTACGGGTACGGCCTCAGTTACCGGCAGCCTGCTGGATATTCCTGCCATATGCATACCTAAAGAACAGGGGTTCGCATTGAAAGAAAAGTTAAAGACTAAAAAGGTAAGTGCGCACATCGCCATGACGAATCATAGCGACGTGATCAAGGCCCGCAACGTGGTAGCTACTCTGAAAGGATCGGAATTGCCGGATGAACGGATTCTCGTTGGCGGGCATTTGGATTCATGGGACCTTGCAACAGGCGCTATCGACAATGGCATTGGCTCCTTTTCCGTGTTGGATATGGCGAGAGCATTCAAGGCAAACAACCTTCAACCACGGAGAACGGTACAGTTCATCATGTTCATGGGCGAAGAGCAGGGTTTGCTTGGGTCCACGTTTATGGTGAACGAGGCGGTTAAGGATGGCTCCATTGAAAATATCAAGTATATGATGAACCTTGATATGACTGGCAACCCGATCGGTATCAATGCCGGTGGCAATCTCGACGATACCACCTTCTTCCATAACCTCGGCGCCGAGGTGGCTAAGGTGGATACGATCTTCCGAAACACTTTCTCTCCGGAATCGCACCTCCATAGTGACCATCAGCCATTCATGCTGGAAGGCATACCCGTACTGGGACTGGTCGGCAATCTTGATGAGGCGGTCTATGGTTGCTACCATGCGAACTGCGATGATTTTAAACTCGTAAACGAAGACCACCTGTTGAACACTGCGCGATTCGGCACCATGATATTGTACGGGCTTTCAAACGCTGAAAAACTTCCTGCCTCAAAAATGAATCCGAAGGCCACGAAGCAATTTCTTATTGATAGTCACCTGGAGGAGCCACTGAGGTTGGCGGGAGATTGGAGATGGGAGTAGACGAAAGTCATGAGTCAATGAGTTATGAGTTAAGGTCATTAAGTTAACTCCGCGAGTTCGATCATGCTCAATATCTGGAGGGGAGAGCTTCTAAGTTCGCAGAAGCGGACTTGCAGCTTGTAGCTTGCGCCCTTTCATGAAGATGCAAAACCTCTCGATGTCCGATACGCAGACGACACTGTGTTATGCGCTATGGCAGCAAATAGAATATGCAGTAGGTCATGCCGAGGTTAAAGGCGGCATGGCAAATTATGGCGCCTAACAGCGAGCCGGAATATTTTTTGAAAGTAAAGAAAAGCAAGCTAGCCAGGAACATGCTTGTTAGCCAAATCAAGGAAGGGAACGGTAGTATCTTCCATTCATTGTTCATAAGCACCAAACCAAAATGAGATAGATGGGTTAGCGCGAAGACAGCGCTGTCAATGATTGACGCCTTACGCTCACCCGTGGAAGATGCGATACTTGAATGTACAATGCCGCGAAAAAATAACTCCTCTCCTATAGGACTGAAAATCATTCCCGTTCCGGCAACAACCCAGAATAAGATTTGTTTGTCATGGGCATTAATATTCTCCGGGAGGTTATAGGATCTTCCGATATACACATACCAGTTTTCATAGGATTGCCCGTACAAACCTTCACCAATTAAGTATAGTAGAACGCTGAATCCTAATCCTGATACGAAAGCGACGAGTAGCCAATAGTACTTTTCTGGATTGACGATACCGATGCGTGTTCGTCCGTATTTTGTTAAAAAGATGAAAGGTAATGCTGCAGAAATCATCATAATGATTCCAATCGAACCGTAGTTTCCCGAGGCATTCGCGTACAGGACAAGAAAAAACCTGGGAATGCAAACGGCCAGAATCAAAAACAGTCCAACTTTCCAATTGAAAAAAAATAAGCGCGACCAAAGTGGCCTGAGTTCTTGTTGCATGCGTCCTTTTTAATCCAGCGTCGTTTCTCGACGCTTCATTTCTTCCTGAGTTGCTTGCATCTCTTCCATATTCTGACGCATCTCCTCCTCCTGGGCGCGCAGTTCTTCCGTCTGCTGATTTGCCTTTTCAAGAAGCAGCTTGGTTTTGACACTGCTTCGAATTGTAATGATGGACGCTGCAAGGGATCTTCCTGCGCCGGCTAAAAAGTCTTTGACATATTGATCAGGTGCATCAAAGGAGGCAATTTCAATAATAGCAACTACTGCTTCATTTTGCTTTAATGGAAAGATAGTAAGGCTCCTCGGATTGGACTCGCCCAGCCCGCTGGTGATCTTCACATAATCTTTCGGCACCTCAGTGAGGTAAACCGGTTCGCCTTCTAGAAAGGTTTGGCCCAAAACACCCTCCCCGATCGCTACCCGCTTGGAAACAAATTTCTTTTTATCGAACGCGTAGCAGCTTATCAGCTTAAGGTGCGGGTCTTCACCGTCATCTTCATCGTTGATAACAAAGAGCGCACCTTGTTGAGCGTTCACATATTTTACAAGGAAAGCGAGGGTGGTTTCTGAAAGCAGTTGAAAGTCTGTCTGGCGATCGCGGATTATTTCAGCGACCCGGTTTAGTCCTTCACTTACCCACTGCTGTCTTAAAGACATTGCCTGCCTTTCCTTCATACCCTCCCGCATCATCAATAGCGCACCAGAAATATTGTATTTGTTCTTATCGGATTTGGATTTGCTGAACCCCTCCCACTTAACCTGATAGTCGCCTGTCGCAATACCTTTTATAAATGTCGAAGCCTTGTTGAGATTTGCAATAATTTCGTTGATAACGAGGTGTTCGTCCTCGACATCTGTGTCGTTGTTTGAATCAAAAATTAGTTTACGGTTTTCAGCATCTAACTGTTTAAATAAGGTGATACGCCTATGTTCATTTCGCGTAAGGCTGACGACTGTATAGATTAACGTAGGAATTCCAATTCCAAATAGGATAATCTGAAAGAAAAGATTCATTTTTAACAGCGTGTTGTACCTTTCCTGAGACACCTCTTTTTGCTGGAGGATAACAGGATCAATGATTGCTGAAAGATTAACATACGTTTGCCATACTGCCGTGCCATGGTCTTCTTTGATAATTTTTAATGCTTCGTCCCTGTTCCCGTCGCGCGCAAGCTCGGTCACGCGATCCATCAGCATGAAATATTTATCAAGCATCTTCGTCATCTCAGAAAGCGACGCAGCAGGAATACCAAGTTCTGGCAAGCTATTGCTGAGGAACTTCATCGTTGGGCGGTTCTGGCCTTTAATCTTATTATAAGTATCGACAAAGGCTTCGTTGCCCACCAGCAGAAAACCTCTGAGGCTCATGTCAATGTTATTAAGATCAGAAATAATCGTGCCTTTCCGGGCAGCAACTTCATTGAGCTTCTCCTGAATCTTAAGGTTTCGGCTCATCGTCGATTTATACTGATACGTCAGCAGGGTGTCTACGAGAATAAGCGC
This sequence comes from Chryseolinea sp., assembly GCA_037720155.1. Taxonomy (GTDB): domain Bacteria; phylum Bacteroidota; class Bacteroidia; order Cytophagales; family Cyclobacteriaceae; genus Chryseolinea. The sequence continues at coordinate 225,079 of JBBJMI010000008.1, forward strand.
CACCACCAAGTAGAGCGCAATCTTGACTCCCTGCTTACGGAAAATTTCGCTAAAAACGTGACGCATAACGATTTGGATAAAAACTTAGAAAGATAGATCCCGGTTGGATAGCAAAGAGAGTGCCTTTTGAAAATACCTTACTCGAATGTTAAATTTAAAGGAGATTAACGTGAATCCCACAAAAAACGTTTGTTCGGCATATTGACAACCTAGGCAAGGAAGAACCCATGCGCATTGTAAAATTTTCACGCAAATAGCCGAGTAAAAGTCACATCGGAAGGCGCAAACAGATCAAGAAAAAAGTCCAGGTAATTCTGGACTTTTTGAATGCAAACCGACTATTAAAGAAGCTGCTAATCAGGGAATCATTTCAGCTTCTCCGCCACTTAGTTGAAATACCTGGACAGTGCCGTCCCCTTCGCAGCTGGTAACAATCAGAGATTTTTTATTAGGACTTTCGTCAGCAGGTATGAACAAAACTCCCTCAGGCGCATCACCTGTGTGCAACACCTGGAGATACAATGGGGAGTAGGGGTTTGTGACATCAACAACAACCAACGCGTCAGCCCGCTCAAGTCCCACGAATGCCAACACACGTGATCCAATTTTGCCCACAGCAACAGACTCAGGTTCTGCTCCTTTGTCATCACTCCTTCCATCATCGTAAAGTGAGCCGGCTTTCTCAAGAAGAAATTTTTCCAGGGCGCTTCCGCTTTCATAGACGATTTGCCCAGTGAAACCATTGCGAATGGTGAAGGAACGCGTGCCGAAGGAGAAGAGCTCGTCATAGTCGCCATCACCATCTATATCGCCAAGGGTGTTCGTTATTTTGAGACGGCCTAATTTTGTGTTGCTCTGCAATTCCAAGGCATTGGGGAACCTTGTTGGATCGAGTGTTACATTTCCTATACGTTCTTCCTCATTGAAAATATCTCCCTCATCCAGCGGCGCAAGTACATCATCTGAAGTTGGTCGCAAACGGCTATCACCTTCATTGGCGGTGATCACATATGGAAACAAAGAAGATTTGTATACAGCGATTGCATCAGGAAGGTACATTCCCTTTACCGGCCAATTGCCGAGCATCACAGCACCGTCGCGATCGGATGGATCAAGTTCATTTCCCGGGATGGCGTGATCCTTGAAACCCAAAGGAAATATTGCTTCGATTTTTGCTGAATGTAGATCAAGTTTCGCGATTGCATTATTCTCCTGGAGCGTAACCCAGGCAGTTTTTGAATCGTGCGAGATGGCCGCATATTCGGGTTCGACGTCCTGCTCAAAAGAGGTTCCGTCCGGACCTGGAGTTCTGAATCCCTTTTTCCTTAATGTAGCAGCATGCCCGCTAAGGGATGAAAAGTCAAGGGTCGATACCCGAAATCCTGGAACACGAATAATTGAAACGGACCCTTTCGGATCAATCGAATAGTCTTCATTAGGTTCTCCTTCATTCGCGCAAACAATGTATTTTCCGTCAGGGCTGAATGTTACCATGTCCGGCAGTGATCCGACCGTGACCACGGCTCTTTCGGTCAGGTCTACTGTGTTCCAAATGACAACTTTTCCCGGATCAGTCTTGGTCGAAGCCTCAACCGCAGCCGCAAGTAAACCATTGTTAACTGAGACGCTATTGGCCACGGCGCCATATTGTGCAATAGAAATCTCACTTTCAAAAACGAGATTAAAAGGGTCTTCCATGTTCACAACATCAATGGATGCTTTTGCAGCATTGACTACAAAAAGCCGATTAGTTTTTTGATCAAAGGCGGATATTTCTGCTGCCGTCTCGCCGCCCGTTAATGCAATATTGCCGATCTGTGTAAATTTTGAAATTTCTTCATGCGGCTTATGGTCTTCGAACCATTGACAGGAGGATAGTGATAGGAAAGTGGTTACAAGGATCAGGTGTAGTAATTTTTTCATGCAATAAAGATTAAAATATGTTTAAAGAAAGGCGCATGAAAATACACCCTGCTACAATAAGGCAGATCAAGTAAAGGTTAAGTTAATGTTAAGGAAATTATGCTTAAACTTCCACGCTCTCCTTTTCGCCAATTTGCTGACGCCACATTGCGTAATACAATCCCTTCTCCAACAACAATTCCTCATGCCTGCCTGACTCGATAATTTGGCCCCTTTCCAGTACGAAAATCTTGTCCGCATGCATTATCGTCGACAAGCGATGTGCAATCAGAATGGTAATGTGGTCCTTGATAACTGAAACGTCGCGTATTGTTTCGGTGATTTCTTCCTCCGTGATGGAGTCAAGCGACGATGTTGCTTCATCGAATACGAGGATATCAGGCTGTCGCAGCAATGCGCGTGCAATCGAAAGTCTTTGCTTTTCACCGCCGGAAACTTTAACACCACCTTCACCGATCACGGTATCTAAACCTTTATCGGCGCGCGCCAGAAGTGTTTGACAGGCGGCCTTTTGCAAGACCATGAGACATTCTTCGTCAGAAGCATTTGGTCTGACGAACAGCAAATTCTCGCGAATCGTACCCGAGAATAGTTGAGTATCCTGAGTAACAAAGCCGATCTTTTCACGCAATTGATCGAGGTCTACGTTGATACTCGATACGTTATTATACAGAACAAGACCCTCCTTAGGCGGATACAGTCCGACCAGAAGCTTTACCAATGTCGTCTTTCCCGAACCGGAAGGTCCGACGAAGGCAACAGTCTGTCCGTTGTGCGTTTCGAACGATATCGCATTGAGGGCATTGCTGCTTGCAGACTGATGCTTGAAGCTAACGTTTCTAAAGCTGAGCGTTGTAATTCTGCCGACGGGCACAGGGTTCTGAGGACGCGGCTCTTTAGGCAAATTAATGATGCGATTGAAGTTAAGGAGCGACACTTCCGCTTCGCGGTAAGCGATGATCACGTTACCGAGTTCTTGCAGTGGACCAAATAAAAAGAATGAGTAAAACAGGAACGTGAAATACTTTCCCGCCGAGATATCATTGTCAAAAATCAGTATCAGTAAAATTACTACCATCACACTGCGGATAAAATTGACCGTAGTACCCTGCAGAAAACTCATCCCCCTCACGAACTTGACCTTCTTCAATTCAAGGTCAAGTATTTTATAAGTTGTGTTATTCAGACGCTGAATCTCCTGATTGGCCAACCCGAGACTTTTCACCAGCTCGATGTTGCGCAAGGATTCTGTGGTGGACCCTGCCAGGGCCGTGGTCTCTTTCACAATACTTTTTTGGACGACCTTTATCTTTCGGCTCAACAGCCAGCTAGTTAAAGCAATGATTGGTACTGCAGCAAAATAAACCAATGTAACCTTATAGCTAACAGTCAGTGAATAGGCCACAACAAAGATCAATCCTACCAGGCTGGCGAACAGTACACTGACAAATTGCGTAATAAATTTTTCAGAGTCCGTTCTCACTTTTTGCAGAATGCCCAGAGTCTCACCACTACGCTGGTCTTCGAATGTCTGATAAGGTAGTTCAAGTGAATGCTTCAGTCCGTCGGCATACATTTTTGCTCCTAACTTCTGCACTACGATGCTTGTAAAATAGTCCTGAAGGTTTTTAGCAATTCTCGACACCATTGCTGCGCCAATTGCCAGGCCAACGAGATATAAGATGCCAGATATGAAATCCTCGCGTGAGAGCGTGCTTTTCTTTTCAATAAAGTTGTCAACGATCTTTCCCGTGATGTGTGGATCTAGCAGGGAAAAAACCTGACTGGTTGCCGCCAGGAAGAGTGCGATTGCAATAAGGCCTTTGTAATTTTTTAAGTAGTTAAATAAGATCTTCATTTGGTCACGATATAATTAAGGGGTGATTGGCATTCGCCCTCGTTAGAAACGAAAGAGCCGGAAACTCAGCCACATTGAACAACAAATATTAACAACGAAGCGTGATTTCGGCCTAAAGAACATGTCAAAGGCTACAAAAATTTCAATTTCGGATAAAAATATTTTTTGCTGGCGACCTAATTCTGGACATACGGGCCTATCTTATCAACGCAAAACAAATCCGTTGAAATGAAAAATATTTTTTGGTCTGTTGTCGCCTCTGGCTTTTTACTAAATGTTGGATGGCTTCATGCGCAAAAGCTTAGCATTCCCTATCAGCAATTTAAGCTGAAGAATGGACTCAACGTCATCCTCCATGAAGATAAGACCCTTCCGCAGGTAAGTGTCAATGTATGGTACCATGTCGGTTCCGGTAGTGAAAAAGTTGGCAGAACGGGGTTTGCGCACCTTTTCGAACACATCTTGTTTGAAGGATCGAAAAATGTACCCGAAGGGAAGTTTGATCAATGGCTTGAAGCAACAGGTGGCTCTAACAACGGTTCAACAAGTAATGACCGAACAAACTATTACGAGAATCTTCCCAGCAATGCATTAGAACTTGCGCTGTTTCTCGAATCGGACAGAATGGGTTTTTTATTGGAGACCATGTCCGACTCAACGGTCAATGGCCAGCGCGACGTTGTGAAGAATGAAAGACGACAGAGCTATGAGAATGAGCCTTATGGTAAGGCCTACCTCGAGCTGCCTGTCCTGCTTTATCCCAAGGGTCACCCCTACTCGTGGTCTACCATTGGCTCTATGGAAGATCTCACAGCCGCGCGTCATCAGGACGTGGTTGATTTTTTTAAAACTTTTTATACGACCTCAAATGCCTCCCTATGTATAGCAGGTGACATTGAGTATACTAAGACACGTCAGTTGGTTGAAAAGTGGTTTAATGATGTACCTGCCGGCCCTGCGCCATCCAGGGTGTCCGTGGTACCCGCAAAGTTAACTGAGCAGAAAATTTCTGTGCTGGAAGACGATGTGCAACTCCCGAGATTAATGATGGTCTGGCTAACACCGGCATTTTTTCAACCTGGTGATGGAGAACTCGACATACTGGCAAGCATCCTGACGCATGGTAAAAACTCCAGACTCTATAAGCGCCTGGTGTATGACCTGCAGATAGCCCAGGATGTACAGGCATTTCAGTCATCACAACTGCTGAATTCAGAATTCTATATAAGCGTGGATGCAAAAGAAGGAGTCACGCTTTCGCAAATCGAAAAGGTAATATGGGAAGAGCTGGACCTGATAAAAAAAGAAGGCCCAGCTTCGCGCGAAATTGAAAGGGCAGTCAACCAATTGGAGACAACAATATTGAACCAACTGGAAAGCACGGGAGACAAAGCCGACTTACTCAACCAATTCTATTATTACACTGGTAACCCTGATTATATCAATGAACACCTTCAAAGAAACAAGGCTATTGATGGCAGTGACCTTACCGCCATTGCCCGAAAATATCTCGAAAAGGACGCATGCCTTATTATGAGTATTGTTCCAAAAGGTAAAACAGCGCTTGCCGTTAAACATTAATCTTCATGAAATTTTCCAACATATTCGTTTTGTCGCTGGTTGCGCTTTTAACAACGACGTGCCTATGGGCGCAGTCACCGGACCGTTCCGCGCCACCTAAATCGGAAAAGCCAAAAAACCTCCAATTGCCTTCCATTCAAAATTTCCGCCTTTCAAATGGCGTCAGGGTTGTGATGATGGAAAAGCGGAACGTACCCCTAGTTCAGGTGAACCTAATTATTCAAACCGGTCCTTTCCACGATCCTGCGGGCAAGGAAGGGCTGGCGGACTTCGCCCTCGACTTGATGGATGAAGGTGCTGATACCCTCAACGCGTTGAAGCTCGCGGATGAAATAGATTATCTCGGCGCAAGTATAAACACATCTGCGCAACAATTCAGGTCTACGATCGCCTGCTCTACCCCTGCGTCGAAATTAAAGGAATCGCTTGCACTGATGTCACTTATCGCACTCAAACCACTGTTCTCGCAGGAAGAGATTGAAAGAAAGAAGAAAGAATGGCTCAATGAGCTTCTGCAGGAATTCGATGATCCTGGCATCATCGCTGAAAAGGCGTTCAACAAGTACTTATTCGGCAATAAAAGTGCGTACGGCAAATCAGCGTCAGAAAAATCGGTGCGTTCATTTTCACGTGAAGACCTGGTCAATTTTCACAAAATGAATTTCGTCGCTGGCAACACGTCAATCATTGTTGTAGGTGATGTCTCAAAAGACGAGATCACTGCGTTACTTGAAAAATTCTTCTCGTCTTATTCTTCCGCGATGATGAAAAGACCGGGAAACTCAATCCCCGAACAGTATAAGAGTCGGAAAATATTAATTGTTAATAAGCCGGAAGCTGCGCAATCTGTGATCATGATCGGCGCTATTGGAGCCGATCGTGCTACCCCGGACTATAATGCAATACAAGTGTTTAACACCATCTTTGGCGGTTCATTTACCTCGCGCCTCAACACCAATCTGAGGGAAACGCATGGTTATAGTTACGGTGCTTTTTCACATTTTGATTTCTGGCCGGTACCGGGGCCCTTCACTGCAAGTTCCTCGGTTCAGACGGATGCAACTGGTCCGGCATTGAAAGAATTCTTCAATGAGTTTGATGCAATAACGAAAAAAATGCCTACGGATGAATTTGAACGTGGTAAGAATTACCAGGCGCTGAGATATGCCGGCGGATTTAGTACACTTGAGGCGATTGCCGTTAAGTTATATGAGTATGTTGCAAATTCTCTTCCGGATGACTATTTCAATACTTACGTTGACAAAACGCTTGCAGTAAGTCAATTGAGCACAGAAGAAGCCACACGGAAATACATTCTGCCTGATAAGTTTCTTGTGGTAATCGTTGGCGACGCGTCCAAGATTGAAGCCGAGGTCAATAAGCAAAAGCTTGGAAAGGCAACCGTGGTATCTATCGAAGATGTGCTGGGGAAGAAGCCAAAGGTGAATTGAAGGAGACCGTCCCTGGCCTGGGATTGCCCAATCTAGTGGCAAGTGATGCTGCATTGTCGCGTGGAATGACTAGGAGGGCAGTTTCCCATAGCTGTTGTTGTACGTTTTGCCTTTTTTTGGATGCGTGAACTTCAAGGCCGACCATGTCTCGTTTATGCTTATAGACTTGCTCTCCACGAGCCCATTGTCGTACCCAATTCGGATAACACTTTTGATGTCGAGGTCTCTTTCCTTTTGTTTTGCCTTAGGCCATGATACCCACAACATCCCCGTCGCGCCAAGCCGCTTTTTCAACTTTGTGAATTGTTGATCAAGATCCTTTTGAGTGGTTGTAAAGACGTGGATATAGTCGAAAACACCCGTGGCCCGCGTTGCAATTTCTAATTCAGTAAGGTCAAGAGCTTCCAATGCTTCTTCATCAGCATTGATGAAGATCGCACGGGAATCCTTTTTTATTCCTAGCTTTTCTGAAACAGACTTGGACCCGGCCATAAGATTGGTTTGGAGTTATTTTTTATCCACTTTATAAAGTCTTCCCTGATCCGTCACGGCATACAGCGCGCCGTCTTTCCCCTGGGTTATATCGCGGAAGCGCTGACCCTCTTCGCTAAGCAACCTTTCCTCCCCCACTACTTTATTATTATCAATAACGATCCGTGCAATGTGCATACCGCTAAGGCAGGAAATGAAGAGATTGTTCTTCCATTCCGGAACATTGTCACTGTTGTAAAAAGTCATTCCGCTAGGAGAAACAACCGGGTCCCAATAGTATACAGGCTGCTCAAGTCCGTCCTTTTGTTGTATTGCGTCGCCAACCTTGCCACCGGCATATTCGATACCATAAGTGATGGTAGGCCAACCGTAGTTTTTCCCTGCTTCGATACGGTTAAGTTCGTCTCCACCTCTTGGACCGAATTCACCTTCCCAAATATCTCCGGTAACAGGATGAAACGCGATACCCTGAACATTCCGATGTCCGTACGAATACAGCTCTGGACGTGCACCCGCTTTTCCCTCGAAGGGGTTTCCTGCAGCAGGCTTACCCTCCGTAGTTATTCGAATTACTTTACCCAAACCGGAATTCGTGTCCTGCGCCTGAGGTCTCGTTTCAAGATCTGAACGTTCGCCAGTGGTGATGATGAGATTGCCATCCTTTGTGAAAAGGATGCGTCCGCCATAATGCAACGTACCGTTATACGCAGGAGTGGCGCGGTAAATTACTGTAGCACCCTCGATCTTGGTTTCATCTGCAGAAAGCTTACCTTTTGCCACAGCTGTGAGATTACCCTCTTTCAATGGCTCTGCGAATACCCAGTATACCATTTTATTTGTTTCGAAGGCAGGGTCAACGCAAATCCCCAGAAGACCCCCTTGCCCATCACTGTTCACCTTGGGGATACCCGTAATGGCTGCACTCAGTGTTCCTTCAGCAGTAGCGATACGCATAGTTCCCTCTTTTTCAGTTATTAACAGACGACCATCCGGCAGGCCTGTCAATCCCCAGGGTTTCTTTAGGTCGCTGGACAATACTTTCCCTTCAAAAGGTGTGACGGTTTTTACCGATGTTATCCTAGTCTGGCCTTCAAAGGCGGGCTTGTAGTCTGTGTTAGCATCCTTAGTTTCGACAGATCCGGTAGCAGTAGTATCTCCTTTTGGAGCATCAGCCGTATCAGCCGTTTGTGTCCCGCAGGATGCCAGCCCAATGGATGTCGTTATTATAAGAGCCGGAATAAATTTTGTCATAATGATTTATAGTATAGTTAGTGAAAACGCGGTGTGAAGTTATATGACCCGGTACGATGGAACAAGGTGGCCAGCCGAAAATGTCTCACGCGAAAGTCGCTGTTATTGAACGGAATTCCAATTCAATCTCCTTTAAGTCATCCGCTTTTATCTGAGTCTCTAACCCGTTCGGAGCCAAGGGTACATGAGATATTTAACGTTAACATCTCATTAATCGAATCTGTTCAGAAGTGGACGAAATAATTAGGCGTTTTGTACGATAATAAAATGTCTCGTAACATTCGTTGCGTGGCATCGTCTTCACATTAAATGATTAAGGACGAAATAACGTCGATAGGACAACGATTTGACGTTAAACAAAAAAAAATTTCATACCTGAACGTGACCGCGCCATTGCGGCACTCGAATTGAATCTGCACACCAGATTTCGCAATCAGCATGTGGTAACCTGTCGTGAAATTTTATCTGCGTTTTACTGAATTCAAATTTATTAATATGAATACACGCCTTTTTATCCTGGCGCTCATACTCCTTTCGAGCAACGTCTTCGGTACAATTAAAAATGGGTATGAAAATGAAGTTCAGGCACATTATGATTCACTTGAGATTCTACGGTCAAGATTATCAGAATATCAAAGCCTTTCCCATGGCAGCACAGGAAAACTTAAACGAGCCATAAAAGAAGTTGTCAATCTCATTTCTTATTATCAATTGACGGATCAGATTATCGAACAATTGAGAATCGTATGCCCTGAGATTTTTAATGAACTTAATAATATTAAGGATAAAAGGGGACGGTCGGTTGATATTGAAGTCAAGTTGATACCGAAGGAAGACGCAAAAATTAATTTATCCGCAGCAAGTTTTTTTAAGCAGTCAGTAATAGATGAAGACGCCATCACCTCTGTCTATGGAAATCATTCCGTTGCAGTTGATGTGTGGTTAACTGAACAAGCACTGTTTCTGCTATGTCATGAGCTTGGCCATCTTAATTATGTCATCCCAAATGCGGCAGAATATTTCAAATTTTATGATCAATTTTACCGAGGTCGTTTACCCAACCTGTCTTACATCGGACATAACCGATTTGATAAAAGCGGCAAATCTGCGAAGGTCTTCGAAAAAAAATTCCGACAAGCGCGTGCACGTTATGCAACGATCCGGAACAAACGTGTCGATTCTGCATATCTGGTCATGCAACGTATTCGTCAGAACAACAAACCGCTGGAAGTAATTGTCACGACAGACGCTGTCTTATACAATACATCAATTAAGTGAGGCTTCGCGATTAACAAGGCTCCCCATACGAAGCGTATGAAATTCTGAGCGCATCTGCCTGAATCCATCGGCCCTGCTAAGACGATTTTCATTGCAATAACACTCAAATCCCTTTGGTTCGCAGAACGCGCGATGAAGCATCGGAGTGTTTTCAAAACATTTCAATTTCAAGGCGAACATTTGCTGATCGGGATAAAGCTTATCGTACGCAAGCTGAATCATTAATTTTATGAGCGTTACCAGTACTGAGGAACCAATGTGGTCAAAGATCTTTTGCTGATAAGCTTTTTCAAATGTGCTCATAAGGATTTCTTCCGCTTCCTGCTCTGTGCTCGCAATTTCCAAGGCAAGGCCGTAAAGCACGGGACTGTACCGGTCGTATGTAGCTTCGAATGTTACGGCGGATTTACTCATACAAATGGCACTGATGCTGAGACCTCAATCTTCCTTGAAAACACGCGATGTGTGAAATTGTTAATCAAATCGAATCCTGGATGACAGTCAAACAGTCATTACCCCTCACGCTCAGCTAGAAAAATCATCGGTTTACTAAAAAGTAAGTTTACTGGCAACGGTAAGCCGAGCTGCATTGCTCAGAAGAAGAATCATGCCACAAGAAAAAGCCGCTTTTTAAGCCTTAGACGCAGTGTTGTAGTTTTGGCGGGATGAGCGTGCATGTGATTCTCTACATGTTTAGGTTTGTTAAGCTCACATCCGCGTCTTTTTAGTCTGAGATGACAAATTCTTCATAGACAACAATCCCACCCTCAGTTTGGACATACAGTTTACCGCTGCGTGCCCTAGAGGGAATGACTATTTCAATTTCTGTATTGCTAAATCTTAACACATTAGAATGCACAATGTATTGATCGGCCGTGAACATCACCCCTGGACCGAACCCTTCGTTCAAAAAATTATCCCCTGTTATGAAAATATGATCACCGGCGCTTCCTTGCTGCGGGGACACAGATGTTATCGCAGGTTTAGGTTCGTTTTTTGCGAATGTATTCAAACCGTAGCCGGCGACAATTCCCTTTCCATTCCTTATGTTGCTAAATACATTTGCTGGTTGTGAAAACGGATTTTCACCGGTGATTTGTTGTCGCTGAAGCGTTACGAGGTATTGATAAAGATCCTTGCTGATCGTTTTGAGATACCATGTCACCCGACCGCCATAGAGACCTCCTTGTAGGGCTTTAAAATTAACTTCTGTCTCTTTACCATTGAAAAGAATGTCTTTCAATAAAATTTTGTAATCGAAGTCACCGTCAATCTCACCCACCAGACCATCTGGTAAAAGCCGATGGTATCCACTATGTTGTTGAACATTACCGGAATGGTCAATATACTCATTTGCGGTTTGCACCGATATCTCATAATAATTTTCTGTACCGCCGTCGTCTTGGAATTTTATGCGCATTTCTGAATACGCCTGCCCGTCCAGGTATTTAATTGTCCCTCTTGATGCACTACTTATTTCCGCGGGGATTGGAGCGCTTGACTCGCCTATTGCCGTTTCGAAGGTTGGCGCCATGACACGGATCTCATATGTATTGACATTGAGTGGTTTTTTTTGCTCTGATCGATAATAACCGGTGCTCTTGCGAACAAGGGTGTCGACGGCTATTTTATTTTCATAGACAACAACGATCGCATTATCTACCTGCTTGTAAACTGTATCAAATACATGCCTGGTTTGGCTGATATAAGTGCCCCATAAGCTGTCGGCCGAAAACAACGCATTCACTACCAGCGACGGCTGCTCGAACGGAACATCGACGTCAACAATCATCTCACATCCACTAAGGATAAAGCACGAGAACAGAAAAAGTCGATTCATTCGCTTAAAATTTAAACCTGTATGCAACGGACGGAATAATCGGGAACAAGCTATACTGAACGAATTTCTGTCTGCCTTTATCATCTTGCGTTCGATCAAGAAAAAATGGGTTTCGACGGCTGTAAGCATTGTAAATGCCAAAGCTCCACGAGCGCTCGCCCCATTTCATCTTTTTCGTTATCGTATAACTCAGGTCCAGGCGATGGTACGGCCTCATTCGATAACTGTTTCTGTCGCCATAGTTTATGATTGTTTGGCCATCCGCGTTGTAATAATGAGAGAGGGTTCCAGGACTCTGCAGATAACTCGATTTCGCCAGCGTCACGGCCGCGCCAGAACCGTATACCCACGTCAACGAAAGTTCCTTAAGGGGCTTTACTTCGTAAATCGCAGCGATCTTAAGGTCATGCCGCCTGTCATATCGGTATGGAAATGAACGTCCCTCATTGATGTTGGGGAATGTGCGATTTGCCCAGGACAATGTATATCCGATCCATCCACTAATTTTTCCCGTTTTCTTGTGTGCGAAAAATTCAGCGCCATAGCTTGATCCTTTGCCGACTTCAACTTTGTCCTGCCAATCACTTTCAACATTCAAATAATCAGCTCCATCCTTATATTCGATGAGCCCCTTCATATTTTTGTAAAAACCTTCAATGGTGAATTCATACTGGTTTTTCAAGGTATAGCTTGCCCCTGCCGAGGTGAGATATGAATTCTCCGGACCGATCCTGGCGGTTGCCGGTACCCACAGATCGGTAGGCAGGCCGATGCCAACATTACTGAGCAAATGGATGAATTGCGTCATGTGCGCGTATGACGCCTTCACGGAAAATTTGGGTGTTATTAAAAATCTTGCCGATAACCTGGGTTGCAGGGATTTAAAGACCTTGCCTTCGACCGCCAATGCTGAGGCGTGAAGACCAACATTGACCTTTAAAGCCGTTGTAACGAGGAAATCGTCTTCAGCGTATAATGCAAATTCCTGCGTGCGTGTCTTCCTGGAACCTAGTGTGGTGTCGCTTATTTCTGTAGAGTGGTAGTTCAAAACGCCAGGCGAAAAAGTATGATCAATTGCTTGTCCCCCGAACCTGACGTAGTGTTTGGGATTGGGCAAGTATTCCAGGTCAGCCTTCAGTGCATAGTCCGTGATCCCAGACTGATATCGCGTTTTGAAATAGTCAACAGTGACGCTATCAGGCCGTGTAATCGTTTCTCTGGAATCGGCGGAAACAAGAAACTGATATTTGCTGAACGTTGCAGAAGCGTTGCTGAACAGTTTTTTATTGATAATGCTGTTCCACCTCAACGCCGTTGTAACATTGCCCCACTTCAGTCCGAGGTTGTCCTGATTGTCATACGTCTCAAATGTGTTGTCTGCAATATATCTTGACTCTGCATGCGCCTTATCATCTCCTGAATACATACTCAGGAACACTCTGTTTCTGTCGTTGATACGGTGGTTGATCTTTGCGTTGAAGTCATAAAAATAATAACCCGCTCTCTCGTCCCCCTTCGTAGTGAGTCTTATGAGCGGACTCGCGAGAATATCGATATAGGTTCGTCTGCCTGATACAATAAATGTTGTATTTCGGCTGTGACCGATTGGTCCTTCCACCGTTAATCGTGAAGCGACAAGACCGATCGACCCTTCAGCCTGAATCTTTTTGTTATTGCCTTCCTTCATATTGATATCGATTACTGAAGAAAGCCTGCCCCCATAGCGCGCCGGGAAGCCTCCCTTAACGAGCTCCACATGATTGATGGCGTCAGCGTTAAACACCGAAAAAAACCCAAAAAGATGTGACGCATTATATACTGGTACGCCGTCGAGCAGCGTCAAATTTTGGTCAGGTCCTCCTCCGCGTACATAAAGCCCGCTAGATCCTTCCGAACCTGACTGAACACCTGGGAGAAGCTGAAGAACTTTGAATACATCTACCTCTCCTAAGAAGGCTGGCAGGGATTTAATCTGATTCATGGGCATGTCAATTGTTCCCATCCTCGTGCTCTCGTGTGCCTTCTCGGCAGCGCTTCCATCAATAACTACTTCCTTGAGCGTTGTGCCGTAAGACAACATCACATTCACCACGGTGTCCTTCGCGAGAAGAAATTTTATTATTTGATTCTGATAGCCGACATAGGAAATTCTAAATAGAATGGAGTCGGCAGTTTGTGTGATGCTGTAGAAACCGTAATTGTTTGTTGTCGAACCCTGAAGACTTCGAAGGTTGATGACGCTTGCATTGATAAGATGTTCGCCGCTTACGCTATCTCTCACGGTGCCATTGATCGTGAATCTTTGCCCTAACGCACTCGTAACGATGAATGACAACATTATCAGGCCAACGGATTTCATGAGATTATTGAAGCGCAATGAGTTAACGTTAACGATAATAAATTATTTCCCGCGGCGGTCTGTTCGTTCGGTTAAAATAGGTAATTCGCCAACACATGGATGTTCCGTCTTTCTATATAGTTTGAATCAAATTCGATAGTTCGGGCAATTGCCCGCACGTTGAGAAGGACTATTTATCGAACACAAGTGTCCGCCATCGAACAACATAAAAGCTTCCAGGTCAACCTTACCCCCGAAAACGGGCGATTAACGCATTACTCCTATGGCATGGTATTCGTCACGTGGACGATTGTCACAGGCTCCTCTCTATTTAAAAGTAAAAAATGCTCCAAAATTACTTCAAGATTGCGCTCCGTAAGCTCGTTCAAAATACCAGCTACACCATCATCAACATTACGGGCCTTGCTTTTGGCATCATGTCGGCAATGGTGATCTTTCTCATTGTAAAGAACGAGCTATCCTATGAGCAGTTTAACAGCAAGGCCGATCGTACATATCGTGTAACAATTCACTCGCTGGACTATAACCCAAGTGTTTCATTCGCTGTCGCTCCCGCATTCCGCACTGACCTTACGGAGGCTGAAAATGTATCTCAATATTTCACACAGTCCGGTGGCCTGATTAAGGTTGACGATGATCTTTACAATGAGCCCTGGTACGGCTATGCAGATAACGAGTTTATGAAGATCTTCGATTTTGAATGGATCGCAGGCAACCGATTAACGGGCCTGAGCGAACCTGATGCGATTATCCTCACTGAATCGCTGGCAAGAAAGTATTTCGGAGGTACCGACGTGATCGGTCGGGTGCTGAAGTTTGACAATCGCCGCGACCTCCATGTAACAGGTGTCATTAAGGATCTTCCTTCCAATACACACTTTCTTTTTTCTTTCCTCGTCTCCTGGGCAACGGTGGAAAAGGACTTTTTAACTAATAATTTTTGGTCAATTAGCGGTGGATCGCTTTATGTTACATTGCCAGATGCCCGGATGGCGGGGCGTATCGCGGAGCAACTCGATCCATTCCTCAAAAAGAACTGGGGAGAAGAGGCAGCAAAAGAGGCAGACCTCATTCTGCAGCCACTGCGTGAAATCCATTTTGATCAGAAGTACATCCAACAGGCAAGTATGCCGCGCTCTAAAGATTCAATTTATGGATTAGCGGCAATTGCAATATTCATTTTGATTACCGTTTCCATAAATTTTGTTAATCTGGCAACAGTCCAGGCCATCAAGCGCCTGAAAGAAGTGGGAATCAGAAAGGCCTTAGGCGCTTACAGGAAACAGCTGATGTTTCAAGTCCTAATAGAGATCACATTGCTGGTCACGTTTTCAATTGTAATAGCACTCGCCGGGATCCTTGCCTTTGCACCGCTCATAGCGACGCTGCTGAAAGTCAACATCGGCCCGCAGCATTTGCTCACAAATGATTTTATCTTCACGGTACTCGCCGTATCCGTTTCTATCGTTTTACTTGCTGGCCTCTACCCTGCTGTGGTACAGTCGGCCGCGCACCCGATAGATGCATTAAAAAGCAACGCAATGGGTACCGGGAGAATTTCTCTCTCAGCCAGAGCGCTGATTATTTTGCAATTCTCCATATCTCAGTTGCTCATCATTGCGACCATTGTAGCAGGCAGTCAGATGGAATTCTTCACAAATCGCGACATCGGGTTTGTCAAAGACGCGGTCATATCGTTTCCAGCCGGAGCGAAGTCTGACGTACTTTATCAGGAGTTGAAGAATCTGCCCGGTGTACAAGATATCGCCAGTGCATCGGCGAGTCCGACGCACAATTCAAATTTCGCCGACTTCTCTTGTCCTGAATTGGGCATGACGGACGTGGATGTTACCGAGATCAAGGAGATTGATGACAATTATCTTACCATGTTCCGAATCGATCTCCTATCAGGTGAACCCTTTGTAAAGAGGGAAGGGAGAGATTCCATCTTAAATGTAATTGTAAATGAAACGCTCATCAAAAGAATGGGTGTCAGCGAAGCGGAAAAAGCGATAGGCCAAAAGGTGATGATTGAAAATACCCCAACCATCATTCAAGGTGTGGTGAAGGATTTTCAAAGCGAATCAAAGCACAAGAAAATACGAGCGTTGGTTCTCGTGTATGCCAAAGATGGAAATGGTCAGGTGAGCGTGAAACTTGATCCCACGAATATGACTGAAACGTTGACTGCCATCGGCAACATATGGACGAGACTTAATCCTGGCTATTTGTTCAATTACGAATTCCTTGACCAGCGAATCGCGGGCATGTACAAGCAGGAGCAACAAACCTACAACGCCATCATGATATTTTCCGGTATAGCGATCCTCATCGGATCCCTCGGTTTATACGCCCTGGTGTCATGGATGGCTGTGCAACGCAAGAAGGAAATTGGTATTCGTAAAGTGCTGGGAGCTTCTGTAAAGGGTATTGTATTTCTGTTCTATCGTCAGTTTATATTGTTGCTGGTCGTAGCGTTTCTGTTTGCCGCGCCTTTAGCATGGTACGCAATGAATCAATGGCTGCAGGAGTTTGCCTATCACATCGACATTAATCCCGCCATCTTTGCTGTGTCGATACTGACGACGATCGGGGTCGCCACGGTAACGATTGGATACCAGACGATCCGCGCGGCGACAACAAATCCGGCGAACAGCCTGAGGAGCAATTAATCAGAAATGGGAAGATGTTTCGTAATCGCCGCCTATCGACGACGTTATTTCAGGGTTAGTGGCGGGCCGACGACTTTCATTTCATTGTCTGCGAATACTTTTGCAACTTCTTCGGGTTTAGGTTGGTGATCCATGGCGGCCATCGTAACGAAGAAGTCTTCAAGTTTTCCCGCCGGCTGCAATACTACCAGCATTTTACCCGTCGCGGAGACTTGAGTCCAGGCATGCGGTACCTGCCTCGGTAGGAAGATGGTTTCGCCGACTGCTAACGTGAAGTTCTCCTCTCCTACCTTAAAGATATAATTGCCTTCGAGTACATAGAAAATTTCGTCTTGCGCCGGGTGCACATGCAAAGGCGTTCCGCGTCCTTGGGAAAGGGATGTTTGTTCGAATATCGCAAGACCACCATTTGTGTCCGAACCGGAGATTTTTACGTCCAGCACGTTTGAGTTGACCCCTTTCAATTGTAGGTGTTCGTGTTTTCTTCCTTCGCCTTTATTGGCTTTAAATCCCTTGGTAGCTGTTTGCTGTGGTGTAGCATTTTTACCGCCGAAGCTTAGTGTTGGTAGAGAGAGGAATAGTAAGAGGTTGGTGAAGAAGTTCTTTCTTTTCATTGATGAAGGTTCTTGTGTGTGACTAATTTGGTCCGCAGTTGTATCAAATTATGACAACGACAGTTCTGATTTGTTCTTTAAATGAAGTCAGAGGTTGCAAATTATTCAATTTGTCTTTTCCGCAACAGTTAAGGTTGAAGAAAGTCCGTTTTTCAGGAGCAAGAAAATAGGTACTATTTTAAAATCTGCCTTTGCATATTTTTCATATCCTGTTACCTTTGCGACCTCAAATTGCGTAAAAAGCCTGAAAAATGGCTGCGTTACCGTGGCAATTGCCTTAGGGCCTTAGTCACGAAGACGGCCGATTCCGTAGCTCAGCTGGTAGAGCAATACACTTTTAATGTATGGGTCCTGGGTTCGAATCCCAGCGGGATCACAGATGTAAAGAATTAAACGCCTGATTATCAGGTAATTTCTTTTTAAGTGGCCTTTTTGCCCCTTCCCAGTTGCTAGTCAGGTTGCTAGCTCGCCACTTTTGACACAAAAAAGCCCGGACGACAAATCCGGGCTTCGATATAAGGCCTTCACGCTCTCCGGTTGCCACCAGTGCCGGGCTTGTAAGTGATCTAATGCAAAGTTATTAATGTTTCGTTATCTATTTCGCATGGCCTCCTTCAGGCCGGCCGGATCAATTGAAAAATTATATGCCGTATTCTGTGATTTGTCATACAGCTTTGACAAATCAACAATGACTTTGATCGGAAGCTTCTCGGACCGTAGGAGATTCAGCAATTTCCTATCGCTATCCACCAACATATCTTGAAACATGATAAGTTTTAACTCCATCGTTTCACCTGACGAAGGTTTGATCTTTATGTTCACATATTCATTTGGTGGCAATTTAGCGGCGGGGCCCTTGTTGTATTCAAAGAATTGGGCAATGAGGACGGAATCGGGGGTTACCTGAAGTCGGACCGTTAACGGTGCATTTGCAGTTGCACTGTTTGCCATCGTCCCCTTGAATTCGGCAGCTACCGTTGACTTTCCCTTGATGACGTCACCAAAATCATCCTTCACGGCTATTACTTGCCAAGGATCAGAAGCTTTAGAAGGTTGATCTTCCACGGGCGCTTTGTCGGCGGTAACGTCACTAGGTTCAGAAGTTTTGGCGGTGCATTGAAGCAAGAACAAGGCGGAAACTAAAATCATTAGTTTGGTTTTACACATCGGTTTGAGATTTTGAGTTAAAGAATGCTTTATAAGTCTGAAGCTACTAAATGCTGTTGGATTGTTGAAACTTAAATCGGTGAAAAACATTGGGCGAAGCTATTGATTGCTGACAGCCGGTTATGGTTCACGGTAAAGTTGCTTTGCATTCTTGAAGTCTGTTGTTAAAATTTTGCAGTGACTAGAATTCTTCAAAGGCCATCTTCTGCAATTGAACTTGTAGCAAAACCTAATTTTTCTCACGGTTAATTCGCCTGATAACGTCAGGGAATAACGGCATTGGCGTTCCCATAAATTCGCCCCTTTTGAAATCATAGTGTGCCATTAATTGTGCGCTGTATTTGACCCCCCTATTGCTCTTATAAGAACCCTGCACGTAGAAATAAACTCTTTCAATGTCTTCGTAAGTGTGGTTGAGTGTGTAGTTTATTAAAGCGATGTTCCCCACAACGGTTTGAAAAGATCCTTTTTCAATATTTGTATTGGGTGCAAACAACCCATTTTCGTTTCTGCCAACAATTACCTGCGTGCCCTTGTCTTTGAATTGGAGCAGCACATCACATTTTAAGTCTATGTTGTAGACATTTTCAGCCGCTGCTCTAACAACGACTTTATACTCAATAGAGTCTTTACTGATTCGAGTCAATTTCATTAGGTCATAACGCAACTCTATCGTTGGTTTTATTTCCGGTATTGGTCTGTTAACTCTTTCTTGAAGCTTGCTGATTGTTAAGCTCGCACTATCAAGTTCGTACCCAATTCCTCGAAGTTCGTCGGCGAGTTCCGTGGTAATTTTATCGAACCGCCTTGCGGTACTGTCGTTGATTTCTAGCACGCTTTGTTGAAGCTGATTGGCATATTCCTTTTTGTTCTCTGCTTCAACTTTGTCCATTTGCCTTATGTACCACCAATTAAGAAGAACGAATACAATTAAGATGACGAATACGCGCAAATAATTTCTATTCGCAAAAAAATTCTCGAATAGCTTTCGTTTTGGATGGTGGTAATTCTTCTGCGCCGTAATAACGCCAATGAGCAGCGATAAGAAGTTCACGAAAACAGCTATGGCAGTCAACATCGTTCTAAGGGGGGTTTATTAAAGATAATAAATTTGCCCTTTATTCATGTCACCATTTTTCGGTCGGATTTCCGGGGTAACTGAAGAAGTTCTTTCGCCATTGCAGGCGTCACGGTTTCAAGTGTTAATGATTCCATCCTTAAAATTCTTGTTGATTATTTTCGTCTTCTTCTGCTTTTTACTGCATTCCCTTTTTCAAATCAGCGATTTCTTGCAGTTCTGAATTCATGATTTCCACTTGTTGGTTGTATGCATAAGTGTCCAGATGGCTGGTGATCGCCTCGTCCAAGATTTGAGCCATGATAGCGGGCTTGATCGCGTCTAACTCCCATGTCTGGCTCGACCCCGTAACTTTCTCGAATGACTTTTTGTTCGTGTCTTTTTCTTTCACCGTTAAGTTCGGCGGAAGTTTATATTTTTTAACCTGCTCATGTGTCACGCCAACGCGCACCGGATTCACCTCACAATTGAGCTTCCTTAGGCTATTGATGTAATTGTCATGTATTGCGAATCCTGAAGGATCGAAATCCGTCATGATGAACAACAATGCCGGCCGCTGATAGGCATTCAAGTAGTTCTTAATTTCGTTTAGCTGTGATGCTGAAGTCTGACCCTTGGAATAGAAAACTGGAATACCATACCGATCTAACACCGGTTCGACGACTGCTGACAATGTTGTCTTTTCAATCATCAACAGCGGCGTAAATTGTTGCGTCTGAAGAAGGTCGCGCGTATATCCCTCCAGGTACTGCTCATGTTGCTCTGCGATGAATTCATTTTTGTTTGTGTGCTGCCACGCCTTGTGATTAGTGCGCGTCCCGTCGTGAAGGTAATTGTAAGGGATAACTCCCGTCTCCCTCATGACAGTCAGCAAGCGAGAAACCTTCATATAGATTTTCTGAGTGTTGCCGAACCCGTGATTGATCATCTGATAAAATACCGCGCGCACACTCATCGGAAGGTAGTCGAAGTTCTCGACGAATATTTTCAGCAAAGCGTCTGTCCATGGCTTCAGTGTGTTTGAATGTAGGTTGCAACTTTTATCTGCCTTCGATGTCCTGAGTAAATTCCCGTCGAAGTTGATTTTTTGAGTATACTCAAAAATTCGTTCTACCTCTTCAACCTCAGCATCACGCGACGCTTCTCTCACAACCTCCTGTGAAGTCTTTACGCGCTGTTTGTTCGATTCGACAACCAGTTCGCGCAAATGTTTGTCTGACACGGTAGTAATTTTTATAACGGGCACGTCGATCATTCCTAACATTTGACACGCCTTGTATCGGCTGTTGCCTGAAACAATTATGTTTTGCTGATTGATTATCAAAGGTTCAAGAACACCATGCTTCCTGATCGACTTAGCCAATTCGCGCAGGTCCTGTCGTCTGCTATAAATATTTTCGTTGCCCTCATAAGGGACAAGCTCGCTTAAACTTTTCCTACTAGTCTGTTTTGTTTTCATGGCCATTCAGATTTTACTATTTTAATTGTCCAGCTTAGTTATTGATTGATGATTCGAGTCCGCGCAGGATCGCTTAAATGCGCACTATTACGGCGTTTTGAAGGTTTTTCCCTTTTCCGTTGTCATAAGGGTTGCTAGTTCCTTCACAATGTTGCGTCGGGGGTAAGGAGGGCTATAGTATTGTCCCAATCTTTGCACGGTCTAATTTCCTCCGGCGTTTTATTGTCACCCGTGTTTCGAGAATATCAGGGTGACGAACATGCGGCAAGCTTTCCCGCGTTACGTTCCATCCCCCCGCATTATCTTCCACGCGTGTAACCTGTTCCCGCATTGCTATCATGCCACGTAAAAAGGGAAGTTCTTCCATCACAAAGGCGATATCGTATTGCCCCGGCGTTGCTAAAAGCTTCGTCTGGTTGTGGTTGTACAAATCAAGGACGACCCATTGCTGACGGGCGGTAACCGTCTTTTGATTCTTAGCATTTTTCAAACGGCGATGTGCTGTGTTCCGGGAAACCCTTACTTTAGCAGCGAAGTATCGCGCCGATGTTCCGGCAATTACCGGCGGTCCTGCGAATTCAGGTTTTTTGATCTGAGAAGGTTTAGACGTTAAAGAATTGGAACGTGGCTTAGTCGGGGATTGGCTATTCACGGCGACTTGTCCCTTTCCTTTTGAACGCTTAAACTTTCTCGGATTTACTGATCGTCTTTTGTGGTAACGTGATATTTGCTCCTGCTCCAGGGCCGTGAGCCATGCCTCAAACCTCTCGTAGCTTTCCAAGTACTTCGCTGGCAAAATGCCAACGGTTCGCCCTGATACATTGTAATGCTTACAGACCCTATTGCTATTGCGTAGATGGATGATGCAGGCATTCTTGTCATAGCCGACGAAGCCCAATTCATCAAGCTGGCATAAGTATTTTTCAAACGTGCGCTTTGTCACACTTAGCAGTTCGGTATAATCGATCTGCTCAACACGACACTTTCCGGAAGTGTGACATTTCAACCATAGATATAAGCGGAACAATCGGATTCGACTTTTCCGTTGAAACATCAGGTGAGCGAGTGAGAGGGGAACGGAAATTAAATTATCTTGCACTGTTGAAAAGGTTTAAAGTGTTACGCCGGCGGGTTTCCATAATCGCCGGCGTTTTTTTTTGTTTCAGTCCCGACCGTTGTCAGGAATTTCATAGCTGACTTCAGAGTCTAACAACCCAAGCATTTCGTCAACCTGCTCACGCGTGAAGCATTTCGTTGGATCATTTCTATCGGCCTGCTCCTGATAATAAAGCCCACGTTCAGCATCAAAAATCCAAATGGAATTATCCGGGCCAAGCTTTTCCAGCAACGCGATTTGTTGCAGTGCTCGAAGTGTTTCCTCGTCGCTCATACTTTCAATTTTCGCTTCAGATTTTCAATGTATTGGTGCTTTTCAAGGGGAGTTCCCAGCTTCAAATAATTTTTAATCGGGTCGTCCTGGCTGATATCAATTTCCATTGACTGCTTCGGCTTTGGCTTGAAGTATGCCACGAGGTCAAGAAAGTGCGCCATAAACTCACGATCGTTGGATTTCTTCAGGATCATTTGCACCCTTGGTAAGTTTTCATCGAACAATTGCCGCCCGAATTCTTCCCATTGGATTACGCGCTTCGACGCGCTTCCCTTCTTCCTGCCTGAATTTTCTCGACGTCCGCCCCTCACGATTGAAATATTTGATTATTGATCAATGCTAAGTCACTGAATGATTGATGCTTCCTAATTTGGAATTCAAACGGTCAATACTTGAAAATTTCCGGATCATCGTTTTCAAATCGTTCTTCGCGCAATACGGGTTGCTTGTATCCGAGTTCCTTCGATGGATCGTGCAAGATCACGGTAAGCTGCCCGGCGAATCCTTGATTCTTCTGCATAAAAAGAAACATGGTCGGATCAAACTTTTTCACAACTGCAATTGAAACCCGTTCGCCAAACTGATTGAAGGTTCTTGACTCGGTGGCCACATGATAGACCGTATTGTCTTCATGCCGTGGTATTTGATACCCTTCGAAATCTTTCTTGAAGAATGGATCGCCAATGTTTGCACAATTGTTCGCCGGCATCATTTCCTCTGTTCCTTCGACTTGCTTTACTCTAAGAGCGGCCATTTGCGCTTTGGTGAGGCCATAGCTCTGATGTTGGTGTGGATCTGCAATCTCGTTACCGGTGTGCGGATAAATAAATTTTTCGTTTCTCATTGAATGTGAATTAAGTTTTGTGGATTCAATTGATAGCCTTTCGAAGTTCTTACCAATGACTCGCGAAGCATACCCGACACGTTGTATTGATCTTCAAGCTTTCCAAGAACCTTCAGCGCTTCTGTTGCCGCTTTGTGAAATTCAACCTGCTTGGTTGTCGCATAGGTCGTATTCGCATCAATAATCGCTTCCCTTGCACCCGGTTGAACTTGAAGTTTGCCACCTTCGATTGTAAAGTATTGCAATAGATCAGCGTCGACACCGGATCGCATCCAATACTCGATTTCATATTTGCGCCGGACTAATTCATCAATCAAGTCATAGGGCCGTTGCAGTCCTTCGCGGAAGGCTTCGCGTGTTAACTGAAGTCCTGTTGCTGTATGCCGCCCGTTGTGCATTACATACCAAGAATCCAAAACCCATTCCGTGAAATCATCGGCGTCCTTGAATAGGTCGGATTCAAATTTCATCATGCGTGTGTCGGAGAATGGAATGGCCCTTGTCAGCTTCATGAAATCGCTGAAAGTATGCCGGTCATTGTTGACAATGACGATGCCAGTTGCCTTTTCAAATTCTGTCGCTGTTTCGAGGAAAGGGGGAATGATATCAAGGCCTGCGTCGTACAACTTTAGCAAGTTTGACAGCTGTGGGTTTTGATAAGTAATCAGTCGCTTTTCCATCAGCGAAGCTTTAGATTTTTTCCAAAGTGCGCGAACGCCCGCATAAACAATGGCGAATCTTCCGGCAACCCCGTCCCACGCAAGTAATCGAAAAGCTGAACTTTCGTTTTGACATCGGGCGTATTGACCTTTGAGAAGTCAATGGTGCGGGGATCGATTTCTTGTGCCTGCCAGACCGGTATTCGGTCAGCAAGTGATAACACATCATTTTCTTGTTTGTGTGTTGGGTCCATATATAATTTGGTTTAAGTTGTTACAATGTTCATCAGGGTTCGAGTCCAAGTAAGATCCATTCATTAAGCTAGTTATCAGCATATTAAGGTAGGTATGACGTTGCTGGTTGCTATAAGGGTTGCTAATGGTCTACGGACCGTTGATACTTGGACGCGTTCGGGGCAACGCTTGATCGGATAACGAACAATCTTCCGCCGATCTTTTCTATTTGGATAATACCACGGTCGGCCCACGCGTAGCCTGTTGGCCGCGTGATGTGGTGATCCTTACAAAATTGGTTGAAGGGTGTTTTGTCCGGAAGCTTCTCCGTCATGTGATCTTTGATCCATTTCACGGTGCCGGCCATGACGTCGACTTTCAACGTTAGGCTTTCAATCGCTGCTGTTGTTTCCATTTTCTTTGCATTTGATGGCAAGGAAACGCAAAACGACGTTGGAACTACTGATGAATTTCGAAGTTCATCAGTGATTTCTTAAAGCAAGGGAATGCCGTTGCGGCTTAGTTGGTTGGGGTAGTTGGTAATTACGAAATCCTTTAAGATTTCGAATTCCGCTAATGATTGGGGAATGATGGATATGACGTCTTGCTTGTGCCGGTCTTCGTGCTTCCGAAGGTATTGCCAAACATTCGCTGGATCGATATCAAAGTAATCCGCTACTTCCTTCACAGCGTGTGTTTTATTTTTGGCTCGACCATCTTTTACGTAGTCATTCACCATTTGAACCGATAAGTTCTCTTGTTGTGCGCGAATGCTTTTCCCCTGGGCACGTTTATAAATGCTTAGAGGTGGGAACAGGCCAAGCTTCATCCGCGTACCTGCCCAAAGAGGGACATACTCGGAATGATAACACCAGTTCCAAAGCCTTTCGTGATACGACGGATCCCATTCAGTCCTTACTCCGTCTTCAATTTTAAATTGTTTACCAAAAAAGATTGCCTTGAGTCGACTAAAGGTTTTGTTGTCAGCAATGTAAACACGTTCATCGCCTAACCCCAACGTTGCAAGATCGTTGTCCGGGGTATAGTCACTCATGACACCTTCATTTGTGGCTGAATGTCAAAATATTCCAACGCCCTTTTTTGTATGTCGGCATTGCTTGCGCCAATGTAAGCCATGAAACTTTTTTCGCTCTTATGCCCGGTATACAACATGATCAATGCCGCGGGCATGGGACGGCCGAACCAACCATAATACAATGAACTTGCAAACGTCCGACGGCTACTATGCGGGCTGATCGCTTCCCATTTTTTTGCATACGTCGGCTTGCCGTCGCGTATCTTCAATACAACCCGGTCATTCAATTCCGCTTCTTTGGCAATGGCTTTTACATATGCCCGGAAATTCTGTTCAGCAATCATTTTTGGGAATGCGCCGTCGTGCTTATCAATGATCTTTACTGCTATTGGATTGATTGGCACACTTACGCTTGTGCCTGTCTTTTGGGCAACGTAGCTGATATAAGTAATCCCGGCTTTCACTGTTACATTCTCCTTGGTGAATTGCTTAAAATCGCTAATGCGGGCGCCACAAAAACAAGCGATAATGAATATATCCCGGACGTCGGCAATGGTCCCGGTCAAGTCAAGATCAACGATTTTCAAAATTTCTTCTTTGGACAACGGCACGGCCTCATTGGATAATTTCACGACCGGCCAATAACTGAAACGTAAATCCGTGGTTAATTCATTGGCGGCTGCAAGATGCAATACGCTTTTTAGTTCCTTGATGTGACGGCCGATAGTGTTTTCATCAAGCCCCTTCTCGCGCATCGACGTTGTGAAGTCATTGTAAAACTTTCTATCCATTGCATCAAACCTTGCATCTGGCCGGTATGCCTGTAAGATTTTTAACGTTTGACGCTTTGCAATCACAGTAGACGCGCGCAATTTCTTACCACCCCGTGTCTTGATTTTGCCATCTAACACGCTGTTCCAGAAGCCGAACAATTCGCTTGCCCCGTCGCTAACTGCATAGTCAATAACGTTTTTTACGTTCGCCCGTCCCTTCTGCAATTGCAATTGAATGTTGCCCGTCAACTTTTCACGGTTAACGCTTATGGGTATGGTGTGCCTTTCGATTTTCTTGCCGTCATAGATATGCAATTCATCATCAACCCACGCCATACGGTCACGCACGAGCTGAATGCGGGCCTTCAGGCTCTTGTTATTGATGACCGCGCCTTCTTCTGTCATCAACTTGTAAGCTTCCTCACACGCCTTTAAAACCGCGTTCAGGGCCTTGCCCCGCTTGCCCGCCTTAAATGGCTCACGATCAACTTTTATTCCGGTCGAGTACACGAACCTGTGACCCTCGAAAGTCTTGTGGTAAGCCACCACGATCGCCAGGGCGGCCGTTCCGGTGCCTGACTTCAGATTGATATCAAATTCCATAGTTTTTACGGTTGCGAGTCTGGTTGCTAGTAAATCCCTTCTGGTTGCTAGTTAGGTTGCGATGAAAGATTTACAGCAACTTTACAAAATTATACTTTCTTCAGAGGGGAAAAGTGTAATTCGATACACTTAAGGTAAATATACGTAAAGCTAGTGGCAAAAGATACGAGTCCCAGCGGGATCACTTTGTAAAGCGTGGAAAGGCCTGAATCAGGCTTTTTTCATTTAAAAAAGTTGTGAAAATATTTAGAGGTTGTTAGTCTGGTTGCCAGTTTTTCCCAGAATATGGCCAAAAATGTAACTTATCTTTTTGGCGCAGGTGCAAGCTTCCACGCACTGCCTCTTGTTTCTCAAATTCCTCAAAGGATGTTTGACTTTATGACTTTCATGCAGAATGAGGAAGTCCCACTGGATTTGAGAAAACTTCGGACAGAGCTAGTGAAGCTACTAATACGAGCGTTCAATGATATTGCGAGCAGAACGGGTGCAGGTGTTATTACCGCTTAAAAATTTTAGTATCGATACGTTAGCCAAAAAGCTATTTATTCGTGGTGACACTCACCCCGGCCACGAACTTAAACTCGCTTTGATTTTTTTCTTCATTTACGAGCAGTGCATTTGCCCTGTCGACATGCGATATGCAGCACTATAAAATACATGAAGGGAGAAGTGCTACACAAAAGGTAACCGCGACATTATTTCTTTTCCTATTTTAAATAAAAAGATGGCGGACAGGTCGCTATAGTTTTGACGCGGAAACTTACATGCGTGACATGCAAATCCCGTTGATCGGATACGTCATCGATAAAAGCGAGATTTTGCCATGACATAATTTTAGACCGATGACAACATTTCAACGCTTCACCCAGTTATTTTTCCTCTTACCTCTATTGGCTTCTTCTACGTCAACATTTTCGCAAACTGATCCGCATGTTCGCTTGGGTCAGATGGTGAAACAGACCATGAAAGAGAGCTGGGCCGATATTGAGCCTCTAGGCCAAGACGATCAAGGAGTGTATTACATGGCGATTCCGTACACAGAAGTAATCGCCGGGCCGATGATCGCAGACGCTGATTTTTACCTTTTCCGAGTGAATGATCAGGCCGAGCTCGTCCAGAGAAATCCTGTCAATTTTTTGATTGACGGACAAGCATCAAGCTACGAATTTACCGAGGAGATAAATGGCAAAGTCATAGTTTTTACATCTGTCCAAAACAAAAAGGAAAAAAGCGTTTCATTTTATGCGCTTGAAGTGGATAAAAAGAATCTTCAGCTAGCGAATCCGAAACAGGTCGTAAAGCTTTCTTTCGCGCAGGTCAAAAAAGATTACAAAAGAGCAAGCTTCAAATCAGAACTGTCGCGTGACAAATCGAAATTGCTGATCTCCTATGGCTTGGTAGACAATGATGACAGCATGCTTACCTTCGGCTTTGTAGTGTTGAATTCGGCCATGAAGGAAGTTTATAAATGGGCGGGCAATCTGGATATGTCGGACGGAGTATATTTATTTGATCAGTTCAGAGTTAGCAATAAAGGGGATGTTTATTTGCAATCAAGGTACTTCAAAAATGAAAAGGCGCATGATAAAAATGTGTCGATGAAGAAGTCCAACATGCTTTCGTCAACCCGGTCCATGGAGTATAAAAAGAAATTCGAACACCGGATTATCAAGTTCGAAAATAACAGCACTGAGATCATTCCCATCGTCAATAAGGAAAGATTTTATGACGCACTCGACGTGGAAATTGCGCCAGATGGAAATCTTGTTCTAGTCGGTTTTTATTCTCCCCTCGAAGAAGAGAAAATGCCTACAGGAGCCGCATGTTTAACAGTGAATGCAAAGACTGGTGCCATACAGGAATCGACGAAGGAGTTTGGCAATGCCTACGAAATGCCCAGCGATATTTCCATCAAGATGAATGGGTTAACAGCGGGGAAAGAGCAATATCTTAAATATCGCTTTATCCTCGCCGATATTCATTTTAACAAGAATGGGGGTTATACCCTGATAGGGGAGCGTAACGTTACGCAGACCAAGCGGGTCCAGAATACATTCTATACAGTCAATCATTTGGATGATCTAGCGATCGTCGATGTAAGCGCTGCAGGTGTTGTGGCGGCCATACACAAAGTCAACAAAAGTCAACAAGCGGAAGACCTCCAGCTCTTTAACGCTCACTACTATTACACTGAACAAAACCACAAAAAATACGTGGCTTTTGCAAACCTGGGAAAGAGTAGCTTTCACGAAAGCGTATTAGTGACTATCAGTCCTGATGGAAAGCAAACCCGAGAAGTTATGTTTAGCACGAAAGATGCCGACGTTACGATCAAACCCAAAGATTGTGAATTGTATAACGGGAAGCTGATGATGTACGGAAGCAAGAACAACCGGTACGTGCGGTGGATAAGCAGGGAATTGTAATTAAATAAGTCAGTACCCTGATGGCGTATTCGGTTTGCATCAATCCTAACTCCTTCTGGGTGGGTCAAGTGATTACCGGAATTCATGTGTCAGGTAAATTACCGGAATCGGTGGATTAAATGGGTCCGGAATATTCAGCAATGAGGAGTTTCTAAATCAAAAGGCATATCGCGACAAATGGGGCAAACTAACGTCCCATCTTAAGAAGTATTTACGAAGGCTGTTCATGGACATCCGGATTTGTCGGGTGGAGGATTTTTTGGCCAACTAATTATTGAACAGGATAAGAAGTCTGATTTCATACGGGAAAAGAAGTCTTCGATTCATTCAGCATAATCGGACTATTCTTTTCAATTCATGGGGTGGATAGCTCTATCGCATTATTAGAAATTGAATCAACAGTGAAAGATTTCAACAAGGGTAATTTTGCCGCTTCACATGCGATCACAATCACGCCTGTATTCGAATATCAGGACGTTTTTAGGACGTTTGAGGATGAGCTTATTACTCAATCATCAATTCAACACACAACCACATCATTTGATAAAATTAACTTTCTTCCCAAGTCCAAACTAAGACTGTTTACCTTAAATTGGCCTTTAATGTAAAGAGTAGTAAGCCATTTTTTTTAAGATAACCCTGCTGACATAAATTCAACTTTTGGAACGCGTATCTGACCGATTTAGCTATCTTGGTCTGCGATTTCATCTTCCGGCAATGAAAACTTTTTTCCAGGGTTCCTTTGTTGGTTTGGCCCTCTTTTTTTTTGGACGACAGGGGCTTGCGCAAACGGATAACTTGCGATTTGAACATTTAAGTACTGCAGACGGGTTGTCTAATAATTCACTACGCGACATTTGTCAGGACCGGGACGGATTTCTTTGGTTTGGTACGTTAGATGGATTGAATAAATACGATGGGTACAACTTCACTATTTTTAAGTTTGACCCGAATGAACCAGATCATTCGTTGCAGAACAGCGTACCCAAGGATATTTATGAAGACAGTACCGGTAGACTTTGGGTCGCGACGCTGGGAGGCGGTCTTAACGAGGTTGAAAAGAACACAGGTAAAATAATTCCTTATGGCATTCCACCTATCAGAACCAATAATTGGAATGTCTTATTAACCATCTACGAAGAACGGCCCGGGATCTTATGGTTAGGAGCCGTTCCAGGTATCCTTCGCTTCGACCTTCAGACTAAAAAGTATACCAAGTATCCCCTACCCATCGCGACAAACGTGGGAGGGATGGACGCTGCTGGTAGGTTATGGGTTATATCCAGGTCGGGCGTATTTTACTTAAATTCTAAAAATGGAGATTTTACACCTATACCCCTGAATGCTCCTTCCGGAAACCCATCTTTTTTTACGGCTATTCACCTGGATGCAGCAGGTGTATTGTGGGTTGGCACAGATGCCAATGGATTGTTCAGATTGGACACGAAAGTTAACCCGCTACAGTTAATTCCTTACAACCCAAAAGGCCAAATCAATCAAAGTCTCAATAACTATGCTCAGGGTATTTATGAAGATGCAGAAGGTTTTCTGTGGCTGGCTACAACGCAGGGGCTGCAGCGGGTAGATAAAAAAACCAATCAAGTCGTTACCTACCGGTCGGATCCTTCACGGCCCGGTAGTCTCAGCAGCAACAACGTTCATTCTGTATTTAAGGACCGTGAAGGTACTCTATGGGTAGGTACCGACAATGGGATCAACAAAGCGGTAGCGCGACCGAAACTCTTTGAAACGCATAAGATTATTCATCCGCCTACACGTGTGCACTTGGCTGAGAACGACATTCAGGCGATACTGGAAGACCGCGATGGTACGGTGTGGCTAGGCAGTCCAAAAGGTTTGTATCGAATGGATCGTTCTCGCAAACACATCAAACCCATATCAGACGCAAAGGCCTCTGAAAGGTTTTCACGTGAAGGAGTGGAGGCCCTCTATGAAGATCATTTGGGGCGACTCTGGGTCGGCACAAATCAAGCGTTGTACCAACTGGTTACCGGGAAAGAAAACTTTGTCCGATATCCGACTCAAAGTCCCATTCAATTCTTGGCTGAGGATGCGAAAGGAAACTTATGGTTGGGCGGATTTTTGAGAAACAGCGGCGCAATATTCAGCTTTAATCCGGTTACTGAAAAATTTCATTATTATCCCGCGGAATCGGCGCCTGACGAGACCGTTACAAAAAATACAATTTTGGGCACCTGGCGTTTATTTTTATTTTAGGTGGTTAGTAAAGGGGAAGTTTTTGGGGTTGGTAACGGCCCCATAAATCGATTAAAACATGGAAAAGGGAAGTTTGCATATTATAATTCGACTGGCTCAACCGAAGAAGTCAATCTTAATGATCAGACGGTGCTATCAATTTATGAAGATCTTGAAGGAATTTTTTGGCTGGGTACGGCCGAAAGTGGACTGTATCGGTTTAATCCTGACACAAAGGACCTGGCAAGGTTTACTACGCGCGAAGGATTGCCTAGCAACCGAGTTACAAGTGTCACCGCCGATGAACATGGAAACTTGTGGCTAGGGACTAGCCAGGGATTGTCTCGGTTTGATCCACGTCGGACGATGTTTCGAAACTTTGACATGATCGACGGCCTGCCTGATAATGAGTTTAATGTAGGAAGTATTGAAGAGTCCAACGGCAGGATACTTTTGGGAAGCCGGAATGGCTTTGTGATATTTCATCCTGACAGTATCATGGATAATACAACTATTCCTCCTGTTCATCTTACAGGTTTAAAAGTGCTGGAAGAACGCCGCGCTATTCCCGCGGATCAGTTGGCGCTGCCTTATTATGAAAATTTTCTATCGTTTGATTTTGTCGCGTTGAATTATGATTCCCCTGAAAAGAATCAGTATGCTTATCAACTGATTGGCGTGGATAAAGGGTGGATCCATAGCGCTACGCGCCGCTATGCCAGCTACACCAACCTTGACCCTGGTAAATATACCTTCCGAGTAAAGGCTTCCAACAACGATGGATTCTGGAATGAGCAAGGTGCTTCGCTATCCATTCTAATTCTTCCCCCTTGGTGGCATACTTGGTGGGCGTATGCCGTGTATAGCCTTGGCGTTGTTTCGAGTTTATTTGCTATTAATCGGTTTAACCGTGCCCGCTTGCTCGCCAGGGAGCGCGACAGGACAAGGGAACGAGAATTGGCGCAAGCCGGTGAGATTGAAAAAGCTTATCAGGAGCTGAAATCCACACAAGCCCAACTCATTGAGCAAGAAAAGAAGGAAGCCTTATATAAGGAACAACTTAAGATTCAGCAAGTTCGGAATAAAATAGCATCCGAACTGCATGACGATATAGGCTCTACACTGAGTAGCATCCATCTATTTAGTGAAGTGGCAAAAAAGAAAATTAAACAAGACAGTTTAGATGCGTTGCCAATGCTGGAAAAAATCGAAAGCAGTTCGCAGGAGATGATGCAGTCAATGAATGAAATCGTTTGGGCAATTCATTCTAAAAACGATGATACAATTCTTTTTTTCGATAAAATACACCGATTTGCAAACCAAATTCTGTCGACAAGAAACATTGAGTTCCGTGTCGAATATCCAGCACGTTTTCATTCCCTGCCAATGGATATGGAGCTCAGAAGAAATATTTACCTCATATGCAAGGAGACGTTTAATAACATTGCCAAACATTCTCACGCCACTGTTGTAAACATGGCTGTTGCAGTCGAGGAAAAAAATATTCTGATTGGCATTCGCGATAATGGTCGAGGCTTTGACTGTCGACAACCGTCACTAGGAAATGGATTGTTCAATCTCAACAGCCGTGCGGAAATGATCGGTGGGCAACTGCAAATTGATTCTTCCCCAGGCAAAGGCACTTTAATTCATCTGCAATGTCGCCTCACCTGAATTGGCGATTGTGACTGGCCATAGGTTCTGTAGATTTGTGCGATATGTTTAAAAATTCATGTCGATGATTCGTGTTTCAGTATTTGATGACAATAAGAATTTACTAGAGGGGTTAAAATTACTCTTGGCAAATTCGGAAGGTTTCTTTCTGACGGGAGCTTATAAAAATGCGCGGCAAGCAGTTTCTGTATTAACAAAAGACAAACCCGATGTGGTTCTTATGGATATTCAAATGCCTGGTGTCTCGGGTATCGAGGCGCTCAGAGCAATAAAAAAAACTTTTCCCGATCTTCCGATTTTGATGCAAACCGTTTTTGAAGAGGATGATAAAGTGTTTGCCGCGATTTGTGCAGGCGCTTCAGGATACATTTTAAAAAATATTGCGTCTGAAAAAGTATTGGAAGCCATCAAGGAAGTGTATTCTGGAGGTTCGCCTATGTCACCCCCGATTGCACGAAAAGTCTATCATCTTTTTCAACATCAATTTGTTCAGGTAGCACAAGATTTTCAACCTTTGACTCCTAGAGAAAAAGAGATATTGGGCTGCATGGTAAAAGGCCAGAGTTATAAAATGATTGCGGACGATTGTAAGATCAGTATCAATACTGTACACACACATATTAAAAAAGTATACGAGAAACTTCACGTGAATTCAGCTTCTGAGGCCGTGGTCAAAGCCATCAGACAGCATATCGTCTAAAATCCTTTGAGATTTTAAAGGATCATTACAACCTGCCTCACCTGAATTGGCGATTGTGCCAATGACATTTATTTACGCAATTTGTCACGCCTGTGGGTCGAAGCTATCAAGCAATTTCTGGGGTTAATTCATAGATTTTTTTTTGATCGCAGGAATGAAAGCAGAATGAAATTTCCCGCAACAGTAGTTCGACATTGTACTGAACTATTAAAAAATCAAGTCCTATGCTCGTTGATTCATCCACCTTTATCTCGCTCACCGTTGTCATAATACTAATTTGTAACCTGGCTTTCTCGCGGAAAGCGAGACTGATAACCATTTCATGCCTTCTAATTTCGTTGCAAGGATTTGCACAAGACAAAAAAATCAATAAAATCCCGATCATACCTGTTGGCTGGGATGCGTATCTAAATTGGGATCAATGGCCCTTGCAAAGGATTGGTAACCGGGCGTATATGCGAAGTACGCATGACCGAAGTGGGGGCAACGTAGACATGAGCAATTATCTTTACATGAAGGATGGGGACTATAATTTTACATTGGATGTCGCTGGAAAAGGATTTTTGTATTTCTTTCGAAGTAACTTCTGGCATGGAATCCCATGGCACTTTATAGTAGATGGAAAAGATAATATTGTTAAAGAAACGGCGACTGAAAATCCCATCAATGCCAGAAAATTTTTCAAAACCGCATCCTTCATACCTGTTGAACCATTCCCAGAGCCACTCTCATTGACATGGGGAATTACCAAAGGAGCAGACTTAATTTGGACGCCAATCCCATTTGAAACATCTTTTAAGTTAGCCTACTCACGAACCTCCTTTGGAACGGGTTATTACATTTATCACCAATATGCCAATGAAGAGAATTTATCCCGACCAATTCGCTCGTGGAGCATTGATTCAGCGGCAAACGTCGGAGTTACAAAATTGATAGAAAAGGCCGGAACAGATATTGCTCCGCAAAACATCAATAAAAGCAAAGGAAAAATAATCTTAAATAAAAAAACGGTGTCGCTATTTAAGTTAGCGGCAGCGCCCTCTGTTATTCGTGCTTTCAAAATCATTTTGCCGCTTGAAAATGCAATGGACCTGGAACGACTTCGCTTGATAGTCAAATGGGATGGGGCAGCGCATGCTTCAATCGATGCTCCGTTATGCCTTCTGTTTGGAGTGGGCACACTCTATAATCGCGATAGTGCTGAATATCTTGTTAAGGGCTTCCCTATTAATATTCGATTCGATTATGATGCTAAAAAAGTTGAACTGGCATGCTATTATCCGATGCCTTTTTTCAAGTCTGCTGAATTTGAACTTGCTAATGTAAATCCTGGTGATACCGAAATCAGTTATGAAATCAGGTATGAACCTTTGGCATCACCAGTAGTAGATAACAGTTATTTTCATGCGACCTATAAAGACATTCCTAAGCCAGTGGTGAGGAAAGATTTGATATTGTTAGACACAAAAGATATTGAGGGAAAGAGCGAATGGTCAGGAAGCTTTGTAGGGAACTCTGTCATTTTCTCGCATAGTGGAGGTTTACATACACTTGAAGGAGATCCACGCTTCTTTTTTGATGACAGCGAAAGTCCGCAAGCTTACGGAACAGGGACGGAAGAATGGGGTGGAGGAGGCTTTTTTTGGGGTGGTGAAAATATGACTTTGCCTTTTGTTGGTCATCCGTGTGGAGCACCATCAAAAGAGGCAGCCAAACATGAAAAAGATTTGATCGAATCCTACTATCGCTTTTTACTTGCAGACCTAATGCCTTTTGGACGAAGAGCGCTTATTCAGTTTGAACACGGTGGCGAAAATCTTTCGACCGAGCACTATGAAACCATAACATATTGGTATGGCCTTCCAGCACCAACATTAATTAAAACGGACGAAATTGATATTGGTAATATCGCAAGCGAGGAAAGTCATTCGTATGCTTCGCCCGAGGCATCCGTTGGTACGACTATTTCTTCAAGATTCGAATTAGGAATTGATACATTCCCAGCCCGACCGTGGGTCATCCCCGGCAGGTTAGATACACTAAAGCCACCAGGATATAAGGAACTGATTGGCAAGCAAGTATTTCCTTTACATACGCAGGATGGCAGAACCACTCAGGGCATTTCTGAGTTTACGGTAAAGCTCGATAAGGAAAATTTAGGTGTGTTGTTACGCAGGACTCTAGACTATAGCTTTCCTAATCAAAAAGCGGAAGTCTATATACAGCGCGTCTCTTCGAAAAGCAAAAAGGATGAATGGAAGTTTGCGGGAGTATGGTATTTAGCAGGGTCTAACACATGTGTCTTTTCGTTTCCAAAAGGCGAATTAGATAAACGTGAATACACGATAAGAACTTCAAACCGACGTTTCCGAGAAGATGAATTTTTAATACCTGCGAGACTTACTCAAAAGTCATCGCAGATTCGGATACGAATTAAGTTTATTCCGGTCGATCATGAGCTGTATCCTGGTAAACCCTTTCCAAACGAAGCGGCATGGAGTGAATTGAAATATCAAATATTTAGCTACACAACTCCCAAATTTAAAGAAGCTGAAAAAAACCCATGATTTTCAAATGGGAGTTAAACTGGCCAATGCCCATTACTTTGTATGGAGTCGGCTAAGACGGCGCTGCGATAGCTGCCAATTAAGCTAATCGGAAATCGTGCCAAGTCTGCAAAAGACTGAAAGCAGGTAATGGGATACGAGATGATTGAAGAAGATACCTATCAATGCTTTCAAAGTTTTAAGGCTAGTTCTATTCCCTCGGCATACGCCACTCCGAACGGCCACAATGTTGCTTTCACATCATTGGCTCTCAACAGACCCAATATATATACCTTTCGCTACATGCGGAATTATATCCGATTCGGGTGATGCCAACAATGGCACTAAACGCACTCCCTCCATTTTGCAAGGTTAACACCCTTCACGATCATCCAAATTGCAAGCGAAAATTCTGCTATCACGCAAGGCAGTAGAATCAAAGGAAATAAGAGACTCGCCACCGGGGGCGCAAGAAGCAAGCTAA
Organism: Chryseolinea sp.; assembly: GCA_037720155.1. GTDB lineage: Bacteria > Bacteroidota > Bacteroidia > Cytophagales > Cyclobacteriaceae > Chryseolinea. The sequence continues at coordinate 261,688 of JBBJMI010000008.1, forward strand.
AACTATTGACGATATAGCAAACACCCGCCACTGCCATCATCACACCAAGCACTTTTGGAAAATATCCTGATTTAAAAATTAAAAATCCTTCGATGATACATACTACACCGAAGAATATGAGCCCCACGCCTAAGCCATGGTCGTGCAACTTGATAGAAAGGTAGGATAGTGAATGCAGCTGATTTGGATCGATGGATTTTAAGTAACTGACATCTCCCAAAAAAATTAGTGCCATCACAAGATTTAGTTTGTTAGCGACCAGAACAGCCGTTTGGATAAGATTAAAAAGTAAGTTGAGCAGCGTAAGATTTCTATTGACAGGCCTAAGCAAAACATAAAGGATGACCATTAAGGGGATATCGCACACCTGCATGATTAGGTCGACGCAGATGCCAACGCGCCATAGGAAGGGAGAAGCGATTATTTGATTCGCTGTAGCAGTAGCATCACCGGGAACAAATAGCTTCCCTCTTACGAAAATCTCGGCAAACAAGCCAGCAAAGATAATAATCAGGTACAGGACACCGCCGACGCGGGCGTATACATTGGGTGAAAATTCATTTGTCCTACTCATTGCGTTCATAACTTACCCATGACGTTGCGATCTAATTAATGTTACAGAGCTTTGATAAATCTTACCAAAGTATTCCAATTTCACCCCAACTCGGCACAAGATCCTGTTTTTAGGGATTTACTCGCACCCTCCCACCGCCACTTTTGATCAAATAAAAAAAAGACCGTGAAAAAATCTCCATGAAGAGCGATTAACGCCTGATCTGGCTGGAGAACGCGCGAAGATTGCCCAGGCTATTTCATTTGGTAGCTCCAGTTTTAAACGGTAGCCACAAGAAATATTCATATATAAATTCTAAATATGAAAAAATGAGGTTGTCATTGAATCACCTCATTACCTGGATCCATCCTTTGATACAAAATTCAGGCACCACATAAAAATAAACGGTGTTTTCAAGGTTTTCGCCGTTCCAATCATTATTGTATGTGTCCGATTCATAAACCTTTTGTCCCCAGCGGCTGTAGACGAGTAATGAAGAGCCGGAAATGCCGGCATCGAGGATAAAGTAATCGTTCTTTGAGTCGCCATTTGGTGTGATGATGTTGGGAACGTTCAAGTCTTTCGGCGACGCGCTGATGACCTCAATTGTGTCGCGCGCAGTCATGCATGCATCAGTTATTTCCAACCAATAAGTGCCGGGACGTGTCACGATGATCACATCTGAGGTTGATCCGTCACTCCATCTATAAGTGGAATTGAGTTTAGGTGCATGGATTGCTATTGGTTTTGAACGATCACACATAGATCGGTCATTACCAAGACTGAAATCAAATGGTTCAATAACTTCCACAGAAAATGTAGTGGATGTCGTCTCGCAGGAATTGGTTGCCTGGACGGAATAGGTTCCGCGATCGCTGAATTCTTTGATGTCGTTTGTTTCACCCGTATTCCAAGTGATCGCCGCCTCCACGTCTGAGAGATCAACCCTGTGCGTTTCACCGCGGCAAATGGTCGTATCATCCACATCGATTGTCAGTTTTCCTATGACGGTAACGATAAAGTTATCCGATGCACTACCGCATTCGTTGGCCGCAGTAACGGTATAAATATCAGCCTCGCTGATGTTCCTCACAGTTGAAGTGTTGCCATCGTCCCATAAAATAGAGCCATTCACGTTCGTGAGATCAACTTTATAAAAATCACCGGAACATAGCGTTTTATTTTCGACATTAACGATCGGCAGGCTAGCGCCTGTGATGTTTACCACATCACTGTTGGAGCAGTGCTTATTGGTGACGATCACCGAATACGAGCCGGGACCGGTGATGTCAAGGTGTGACTCGGTCGAACCGTCTTGCCAAAGGTAATTCACGGTTTCGTTGGTTACGGCCCCGAGTTGCTTTGTTTGCCCAACACACAACTGAAAATCGTCGCCGAGAAAGACAGTCGGAGGTTCGTGGATTTCAAAAATCAATGATGCTGGTATCTGATTGTCATTAAGATCTGTGATGACGGTTTTCACCTTGTAGAATCCAGGAGATGAATATGTGTGCGACGGCGTTGCCAAGGTAGATAAATTTTGAGCACCTGTTGATGGATCACCAAAAATCCATTGTATATTTTTAATCTTACTGCCCTCAAAGTTTGTTGTGAAGGTCATCAGTTCCGATACGCAAACTTCAGTGGTCTGAATTTGACATCTTGGTGTGACTTGTGTGCTGCCGTTGAATTTAACGACATATCCGTCGCCATTATTTTCCTTCGTGTCGTTTAGAGAAGTGATGTTCACAACGCCCACTCTGATGGCCGGAGCATCTGAAAAACCTGAAATGAAAACTTCGTCATAAGAATTGATCGATACTGATAGAACGCTATTAATTACATATGGATCAAACTGCTGGTATCCGGTGACAATGCCATCTACGTCCATTTTGAACAAGCCAACATTTGGTGCGTTTTTTACCAGATGGGAATCCGGTGTTGCATTGAGTACAACCCCGTCGATCTCCGCCTTATCAAAGAAATTCGCCGTGAATAATATGCTGCCATCCGTTGCTATTTGCACATAACCCTGTGCAAAACTTTGAGGCAAACTTTTCTTGCTCCACATCAATGTTCCGTTCCCTCCAAATTTGGCAAGCAGTGTGTTATCGGGAAGTCCGCCAGCAATAAAAAATGTGTCGTCATTTGTATTGAAATGGATGTCTGAGATGTCGGCGTTATTGTAGTTGGTGGTACCCAGATTTTTAGCCCACTTCAATGTTCCGTCTGTGTTGAAACGGGCGATGTAAAAACCATAACCCGTTCCGCTATATGTCAGAGAGTTGAATATCGTGCCACTTCCATAGACCGACCCACCAATGATCACCTCGCCATTCCTTACGTCGATGCATCGGGAATATGACTGAGCAGATCCATCCACGTATTGGTTTTGAAAGACAAGTTGTCCATCTGAACTGTACTTTCTAAGAGTTGAAGACGAGGGATAGTAATTCATCATCTCGGTGGAAAGTGCGTAGATGTAATCGTTATTGTCTACAGCGAGGTTGGTGTAAGTAGTTCCTGAAAATGTTTTAATCCAGATCGGGTTCCCTGTTGGAGAATACTTGGCAACGAAAGCGGTTTCACTTGTTGGAGATGTTTCATTTAAATATTCCACGCCATCAAACACGATGCTACCCAAGAAACGTCCCGCTGTAACATAGTCACCATTGGAGTCTATCCTTGCATTCTCGACATAAACTTGCAGACCATCGATATTGATGGCATTAACTACGCCGCCGCTGCTGTTCAGTCTTATGATACAGCTGCTGGTTCCACGATCACGGGCAACGAACGTGTAGCTACCAACTACGAGTTCATCATTGTAATATCCAAACAGTACTACATCACCGTTTTCCTCTGCACATGCCTCCATTGTCACACTGCCATACTTGCTGTCAAAGAATTTCCCCCATACAGACTCCTGTGCGAACCCAGGTTTAAATCCCAAGACTATGGTGATGAGAATAAGGCCAGATGATCTCAGGGACCTTGCCAAATTACGTATGACAAATAAGATGAACGACAACATTGGGTGTAAATGCATGCAATTTAGAGGACAAATTCAACTTTAAATTTGGAAAGTGTGCGCCGAACATACATGGCTCTAGATCCTGGATTGATTTTGGCACATCCCGTACGTGGCGATGACAACCCTGCAAATTCAAAAACGAACCGTCGAGGATTATTATTTCATGGGCGCAGGAGGAGCGGTCGCTAACCTCACCCGATAAAATAAATCTCATTTCATGGCGGGCAAAACCATGTACGGTCCTGCTTTCAAATATGGTGTGATCGTTTATGATGATTATAGAAATCATAACGACCATCTCGTTCCTGATCAAACGCTCACTCCCTCAATTGATTTAAATTATAATAACCGAGAAGTGTTTAAGACATATCTCGAATGTTTGCACCCATAGAGCTCCTCGTAGGAGTTTACTGCTTTACCGTGTTCTTTAGAAGCTAGCACTTCGTGTCGCGCAATTCTCCTACAGATACAGATTGGGCAGTGAATTTTTAAATCAGGTCACTTCTTCTGCTTAAAACTTCATGAATTATTCACGACGTTTATATGTTTACCACAAGAATACCAAGTTCGATTATAACAAAGATCATATGAGTACTGAAAAAGCAATATTGGCAGGTGGCTGCTTCTGGGGGGTCGAAGAATTGTTCAGGCATCAAGCTGGCGTTATCTCGAGCGTTGTGGGATATACCGGCGGGGACGTTAAGAATGCTACCTATCGAAATCATGGCACGCACGCCGAAGGCATCGAAATTGAATTTGATCCTGCCGTGATGTCGTACAGGAAGTTGTTGGAGTATTTTTTTCAAATTCATAATCCTACCACGGGCAATCGCCAGGGCAATGATGTGGGTAGCTCGTATCGGTCCGCGATCTTTTACTCAAACGAAGAGCAGCGCAATACGGCGAATTCCTTAATTGCCGAAATGGATGCTTCTGGCAAGTGGCCAGGAAAGATAGTAACGGAAGTCGCTCCCGCAGGGGATTTCTGGAATGCAGAAGTAGAACATCAGGACTATCTGCAGAAAAATAAAGGTGGATATACGTGCCACCATGAAAGACCCGAATGGAAATTAAAGGGCTAAGCGCCATTAGGCAATAATCAGTTCGCCTGATTATTGCCTAACGGGGTTGTGCAGTTTCGTAGTATTAAAGATCAGAGGAATCGGCGCTTTCAAAAATTCATTTCTTACCATTTCATTTGACCTTCGCTCATTTGAGCACCTCACTGATTTGAATTACTGGTTGAATATCGGTATAGTTCGAAACGTCACGTGTGATTTTTTCCGCGTTTGGTCCGAAGGAATTTTGAAAAGCGGATAGCTTGTCAAAGTAAAAATATCCAATGGCCAAAAACGGTACTGGTCGGTCGGGTGTCCCATTTGCTATTCCCTTGTCAATTGTTGCCAACTTTAATGAATCTCCTAATAAAGTTGCAATCATCGGAATGTGCTTGTTGGAATAGTAGTCCATGTCAAATGTTTTTCCTTTAACGTTTGGATATAGTATTGTTACTTTAATCATACCTTTTTTTATTTTGGCCACATCTGTTGATGCAGTCTGTTGACAGCCAGTAAGGAGTGCGACGGACGCAAGGATTAAGATCATTTTGGTTTTCATTTTTAGCTGAGATTTAGATTTAATGTTTTTCATGAGTGTCTTTTCTAAAGTAAATGGTGAAAAGTGTCTTTGTCCGTAGGTCGTAATAGCACTTGGCAACAAATTTTCAGGTTCTGTTTTTGTCTAAAACGGGTAACCTTAGGCGTTGGGTAATTTGCTTTGGTTGACTTTACCTTCCTGTGATTCAAAAAAATTATCTACGTCACCAATGGCCGTCCTGGTACATCGCATGATAATATCCTGGAGGTCTGTGCCTGAATTATGCAGCGGGTCAATAGCCTTCACCAATTTTACCCTCAATGCAAAGAGTTCCGCCCTGTTGAATTTTTTGGAAGCTTTTACCAGTTCCAATTTCATGCGCTCTTCCTGCTGATCTTGTTTGGGATTAAATATTCCATTGAGTTGACTGCATTGGTCACACACGCCGTTTTTGTTTACCAATGCGCATCTATTGTCAAAGACACCGGTTAACGTAGTCCTGGATAAGTTCAGTAGATGTTTTACAACGCCTTCCGAGGAATCCAGAATGAGGCATATTTCATTGACTGGAAAGTCGTAAATATCCTTTAAGATTAGTGCTACCTGATTTTCTATGGGTAAGGTTTTCGAGATACAAGTGAAGCAGAAATCGATGTGCTCCTTCATTTCATACACGCCGGCTTTGGACGTCTGATGAACAATCCCGAATGATCGTTGAATCTTCTGGGAGCCGATGGCTAAACCTGCACCCTGATCCTGCGCATCACCCGGCCATCTCTTTTGCTTTCTCAGATGATCGTAGGCAAGGTTAGTCGCAATTTTAAATACCCACGTCTTGAGTGCAGAATCTTGATTGAACGTGGATATCTTGTCAAATGCCCTGATGAAGGTGTCATGCATGAGGTCATCCACGTCATTCCGATCAGTCACTAATCTATAGAGATAAGATTTCAGGTGGTTCTGAAATTCCGCAAACAGCACCTGAAATGATTTGATATCGCCGCGCAACGCATTTTTAAGAACATCTTCTTTTTCCATATGTCAATTTGCTATCAAGGTAATGGGTTGCAGTAAAGTAAAACGTAACGCATTTGTATATTATAGTACGTTTAGTTTTCCGCTGTCAAAATCGATTACATGACTATTAAAAGCTATGCCATTTTCGGAAACAAGGAAGGCAGCAGTCTCGCCAAGTTGTTTCAAAGTCGGTCCTGATTTCAGGATGTCAAAGCTTGTATAGTTCCGAGTCATTTCTTCCCGCGAAATGCCAAAGAGTTCGGAGAAGTCATTGATCATTCCCTGTATCTTGTTAGTCTCCATCAATGCGCCAGAGCAAATGCAGATCGCTTTTATTCCATGCTGACCGAATTCAGCAGCCATTACCCTCGTCAATGCTTCTATGGCCGCGCATGCGGAAGCAAACCCTGCCATGTTAGGTGTCTTGGTTCTCGACATAGATGCTGTCAACAATAAGATAGTGCCCGCAGAACCGGATTGGATCATATGTCTCGCTGCCACCTTGAGGTAAGGAATTGCGAACCACAAATCCTTTGCAGAGGATTCAAAAACTGCTCGAAGGTAGCTACCGTCGTAGGCGTACCGCTACCTGCGTCTTTGTAATAAGTTCCGATGCCATTGAAGACCATATCCAGTTTTCCATTTTCGGCGACCACCTTTTGTAAAAAGCTATCAATCTCGGCCTCGTTCAACGCGTCTACTTTGCCCGCCTCCGCGCGGCCGCCTTTGGCTTTTATTTCGCTGGCCAGTATTTCTGCGGACTTAACGTTTATTGCGGTGACATACACCTTAGCCCCATGTTGAGCGAATGAGCGGGCAACCGCTCCGGCAATTTCTCCGGATGCAGCAAATACCACGGCTACTTTGTCTTTTAAACTTTCCATTTCGTTTGTTTTTCTCTTTTGACGAATAGGTCCCCAAAAACGATCGGGATTTTGTAAAATATTTCAAATGGTGGGTTTTTGTCAGAAAATTCAAAAGGTCAATCTCAAAATTTAATTCGCGTCAGGGATACTTAAAGCGCTTACAACTTTAAGCCTACTCGATCTCAATTCGAAGAAACAATCCTGTTCCAAAAATCAATTTAGTACTTGAGCTTATTAACATCCCGATCGGGCAAGAATGTACCACATGAGAGAATGAATAAGTCCCTTACTTTCGCAACTGTTTTTTTACAAGTTTATGGAAAGGGTCACGTGAAAGGTCGTGTAAATGTTGTTATATGCTGGTTTTTGCTATCGGAACCCAGCAGGATCACTGATTGACAAATCAAAACACTTGAAAGCTCACAACATCCATTTTTGCGGCCGTTTTGTTTTTTAGGCAGTTCAAGACGTCGACAAGTCTCAAATGTCGAGTAATCAAAAAATGAATGAGTATAAAATAAATCGCTGCTGGTGCCCAATGAATATAAAGATTAAAGCTTACTAATGACCGTAAAGGAAATTTCAATTCGGCTAAACGGGATTCGGCGAATAGCCCGGCTATTCCCAACGCCTTGAAAATCCCCTACACAAAGATTTGATAGTTTCGTCTGATCACATTTTCTTTATTTTCTTTATATCATCTTTTGCTGCAGGGCGGATGCTGATTGCCACGCCACCGCTGGACGCCAATTTCTGCTTTAATTTACTTTTCGGTGTTACCAGGAATTTTTTTATCTCGTAATTTTGCGGATCCTTATCATAACGCGCACCGGCTCCATCACTGTATACCGTTGCGACATAATTTCCCTCTGGTAAAAAGCCAAAGTTTATTTCTGCTACTCGTGGATTTTCATCTGTTATACCGCCAATAAACCATTCATTTTCTCCTTTTGCCTTCCTTGCCATGGTGATGAAATCTCCGGGCTCCGCTTCCAGCACATGTGTTTCATCCCAGTCTACTGCAACGTCTTTAATGAACTGAAACGCGTCCGGAAAACGCTCATAGTTTGCGGGAAGGTCTGCCGCCATTTGCAAAGGGCTATACATGGTAACATAATAGGCTAGCTGTTTCACCAACGTAGTGTTTACCCGTTGTTTGCTGCCCGTGCCGTAGTAAGAAAGATCAGTCTGAAAAATCCCCGGGGTATAATCCATCGGCCCGCCAATCAATCGGGTAAAGGGAAGTATCGTACCGTGTTCCGGAGCAAGACCGACCATCGCTTCGAATTCAGTTCCCCTGGCAGACTCCTGAGCAATCCAGTTTGGATACGTCCGGTGTAGTCCGGTCGGGCGGACTGCTTCGTGACTGTTCACCATAATCTTGTATTCAGCAGCCCGTCTCGCAACATGAAGGTAATGATTAACCATCCACTGACTATCGTGATGTTCTCCACGTGGAATGATCTGCCCCACGTAACCGGTCTTGACGGCATTGTAACCATGATCGTTCATGAAGCTGAAAGCCCGGTCTAGTCTGCGCTCGTAATTTGTTGCAGATGCCGAAGTTTCGTGGTGCATAATGATGCTCACACCTTTGGATTTCGCGTATTGGTGAAGGGCGTTTACATCGAAATCCGGATATGGCGTAACGAAGTCAAAGACTTCCTCCTTCCAATTTCCAATCCAATCTTCCCAACCTATGTTCCAGCCTTCCACCAGCACCGCATCGAATCCGTGGGTGGCGGCAAAGTCAATACTTTTTTTAACTTTCTCTGTTGTTGCGCCATGCGTTCCGTTTGGCGTAAGTTTACTGAAATCCTCATCGAGCCTTACGTTATTTTCTTTTGCATAAGCCCAGCTGCTTTTGCCCGCAACGAAGTACTCCCACCATATACCAATGTATTTGATCGGCTTGATCCAGGAAACATCACTATAATTGCTCGGTTCGTTAAGGTTTAAGATCATGCGTGAAGTGAGAATGTTTCCTGCTTTATCACTTACCAAGATTGTTCTCCAGGGCGTCTGAGAGGCTGTTTGCATATAGGCTTTATTTCCTACTGCATCGGGTGTAAGGTGAACGCTTAAGCTTAATTTCGCTACGTCAACATTCAAATGCATAGCCGGATAGTTAATCAATGCGGCTTCGTGAATATTGATGTAAAGGCCGTCATTACTTTTCATCATGGAAGGTGTCTGAACAGAAGGGTTGGCGATGGGTTGCTGTGCCAAAATGGAAACCGTTGCTTTTTTCTGAAGTGCCGGAATCTCGGAGATCAGTGATGTTGTATAGGGATACTCATTCGTGTCGTAGTCACCTGGAATCCAAAAAATCTTATGATCACCTGCAAGGTTGAATTCCGTTCGTTCCTCTTTTATAACGAAATAATGAAGTGCTTTTTGTTTCGGAAATTCATAACGGAAACCTAATCCATCGTTGAAGAGTCTGAATCGGATCACTATCTGGCGGCCGTGCGCTGATTTTTGTTCCAGCACAATTGCCAGTTCGTTGTAGTGGTTGCGAATAGCTTTCTCTTCGCCCCATACTGGTGCCCAGGTTGTATCTACTGCATTTTGAGTTGTGCTCTTAATGGCAAATCCTTCCATGAGCGAGGTACTATCTTTTAACTCCAGACCCAGCCGACTCTGGCGTAACACAGGCTTTCCCTTAAAGGCTAAGGCATACGTTGCAATTCCCGCCGCACCGACGTCAAACTTTAAGACAAGATTTTTGTCCGGAGAGGTTAGTACCGCCTGGCCAACCGCTGTTTGTATGAATGCGATGAGACAGAGAACCAAAAAAAAGGAATGCGTAGGAATAGAATTAACTTTGATCATAGTGTGTTTTTCAATTTATCGACCGCTCACAGTACTACTGGTCGGCAATTTCGGTTATACAAATTTGACCTTTTTTAACGGGACGCTAATGACATTAGTTTACAAATAACTCAACAGCCATTTTTCTTTATGGCCCTGTTTGAATTGATCAAACTTTTTGCAGAGTGGATATAATAAAACAACCACACTAATCCATATTAAATAAACGAAAATCAGATTTACGCCATATCCTTTTAATGCCTCAACCTTGGTGATAAATGTAGGTAAAACGAGCGCATGCCAACCAAACCCTGTAAACCTGGCAACGAATACAGCAATAATATGAATGAGATAAATATGGATGATATAATAGAAAAAGGGAACACGGCCAAATACACAAAAAAAATCTACTATTTTACCTTTCAATTCTTCGGTATTTGCTAAAAATAGCATTGTAGCGCCCAGTGTTGTCAACAAATACAATAAGGAAGGTGGATACTTATGCATATTAAAAATTGACATCAATGTTTTTTCTGTGAATCCATAGTTTGTCCATGGTACTGGATCGCCATACATATTTATAGAAATAAGTATGAAGAGAAGTATTATACTGCCAATGCCCAAACTGGTCAATATTTTCTTTCTTTTTTCTACATCGAACGAATGATCATAAAGCGAACCAAAACAATACCCCAAAGACATCACAGCAATCCAGGGCAATAGAGGGTAAGCAGTACGAAAATAATGGCCATTCCACCATTCAAAAAGTCTAGGTTCATGAAGCATAGCCCATAAAATATTGCCGTCAAAATGAGTACCATCCAAAAGGTTGTGACCAAAAATGATAATACAGCTAAAGGCCAATACAATTTTTTGGGGAAGGTGTATCAACCCAGCTAAAACTATCATGCTCATACCTAATTGCCAAATGGTTTGCAAACCGATATGTCTAAACTGAATGTCAAATTTAAATCCAAAAGAGACAATAATTATTTCAATAAAAACCAACCAAAGTCCGCGCTTGAACAAGAAACTTGATAGTTCTCTAGGTGATTTTCTTTTTCCAATCATAAAAGCCGAAAGTCCTGCTAAAAAACTAAATGCAGGAGCACAAAAATTGGATATAAATCTGGTAAAAGCGATGGGTAAAGTGCTCCGTGCAGGGTCTGATGGATCAAACATAAAAGCAGAATAATGAAAATAATCTCTCGCATGGTCAAGTGCCATTATCACCATCACTAAACCTTTTAACAGGTCAATTGCTTCTATCCTGGTTCTAGCGATTGAGTCATGATTATGTTTCATTGAATATTCTGGTCTATCCGACCGAGATAACGATATTTTGTCGTCGCCGTAAAATAGCAAGGAACGATTAGCTATAAGCGTGTGCGATAAATATCTGTACACTTGGATGGGTTGATGATCGAAATTTAAGGGCACATACTTTAACAACCTACAATTAAGCACATGTTTTATGGCTGTTGTGTGCGCCCAGTATGGGGACAGGTATCGCAAGATCCCAAATATTCAAGAAATTGTAAGTCTCTTACCGGCCAGTTGGTGGTTGCCGCTTGAAGCCTTCCCGTCCAGATATTGAGGATTATCGGAGCACCGGCATTACATTGATAGATAGTATCTACCTCTCGAGCCATCCCTTGAATTCCAAAACCCGCTCCCTGGCAACGATGATGTCGGTATCGTCGCTTGACTTTAGAATCAGCTTAAGTCGACTGTTCGTGTGCGTGATCATATCCTGGATAGCTTCGAGAGAAACAAGGTACTTCCTGTTAATGCGGAAGAAGCGAGCAGGATCAACCATCGCCTCCAATTGATCCATCGTAAAGTCGAATATATATTTGCGTCCATCGTTAACCTGGGCAAATGTAATCTTATCGAGACTATATAGATAAAGGATGTCAACCAAGGCGACAGTCCGCAAGTGTTCGCCAACCTTGATGACAAATCGCTCTCTGTAATTTTTGGTCATCGCCTGCATGCTATTCATCATACTTTCAAGCATTTGGTGGGTCACCTTTGGCCTGGATAAATTGTCCAGCTTCTTGAAGGCGTTTGAAAGTTCATCTTTGTCTACGGGTTTGAGTATGTAGTCAATGCCATTTACCTTAAAAGCCTTGATGGCATATTCGTCAAACGCCGTAATGAATATGACAGGAGCAGACACGTTACAGCGCTCAAATATTTGAAAACTCATCCCGTCAGCAAGTTGGATATCCATTAGGATCAGATCCGGAGATGTGTTTTTAGTCAGCCATGCAACGGCAGCAGCAACGGAATCAATTTTTTCCAATATGATTACCTCGGAATTGATCTCCTTCGCCAATTTTTCAACTCTGGCCGCCGCCAGGGGCTCGTCTTCAATGATCAAAACCCTCATGCATTCATGTCATTTACTAATTGATAACAATGGAAAGTTGGTTAGTTTTCCTGAATGGTGAGCACCGGCAGATCCACTTTAAACTTCCCATTTTCGCGTGAGATATTCACAAGTTTGCTACTGAGTAGCTCGTAACGCTTTTTGATATTGTTTAGTCCTACGCCTAACGAATCAGCAAAGATGCTTTCTTTAGCCTGGAGATTATTCTCAACAATTATATTCCCATTTGATTCATACAAAGTTATGAACAGGGGATTTTCATTTGAGATCGTATTGTGCTTGATTGCATTCTCCACTAACATCTGAATAACGAGTGGGGGAACATATCCAGTAGTATCTTCCAATTTGTTATGAACGACCAGCTTGTCGCCGAAACGGATTTGTTGAAGGTAAAGATAGGCTTTGACAAATTGCAACTCTTCCTGGATAGTCACAAATTCTTTGCCGCGCATATCGATCACATACCGGTAAACTTCTGATAGTTGCTTAATGAATCTGGCTGATTTGTCCGGATCTTCATAGACAAGATTGGTCAGGACGTTTAAGCTGTTAAACAGAAAGTGGGGGTCAAGTTGATTCTTTAGGGACTCATACCTTGAAGATAGATTTTCATTGCGCATCTTCACTGAGTCCAGTTCAAGCTTTCGCCAGTTCATCAAAAATTCCTGCCCATAAAGAAAAAGTGAACAAATGATCGTAAAAAATAGTGTAGACATAATTGTGCCCTTCAAATTAGAACCCAAGGAAAAGTCAAGCGCCCAATCGAAAAACCAAATGGTCAAAAACAAAATGACCATGGATGTGATAATGGTGGAAAGCACACCAAGAATGAAACGCTTACCTGGCGCCTCAATCCAGGATACCGATCGGTCAATCCGGCGCGCCACGAAAGCATTGGCAGGCCAAAGCGATATCCACAAGCAAAAGCTAAAGGCGGAAAGCGTAAGAAATTGTGTTGAGTCTGAACGACAGGTTGGACAAAGGAAGTAAGAAATGAGAATACTCATCGTCAGACAAAATGCTGCGAACACCAGATTATTTACCGGTCGCGTTGTGCTGAAATCAGAAACTTTTTCCGATTCAAAATTTGCCGGTGATAAGCTATCAGGCATTTTCATATTTTTCAGTGTCATGAAGATATTGAAAAATTGATTAGTGCGCATTTTGAACAGCACAGGTTTAGTCCGCCTTCGGCCATCACTTGCAATCGGGAAGTTCCGCCATTTCTTTTCCCCAAACTGGCGCGACAGGATTGGAAGAGCGGTACGTTTGAAACAGTTGCTTCGCCTTTGCCGCTGTAGCACATCCTTCAGCCGTAGACCCATTGAGAAATTTAGCCGTGCCTACTTGCATTTGCGCGAGCATGGCGTAGGGACGTGGATTTTCAGGATTAAGGGCGATTGCCTTGCTGAAAAGCGCCGTGGCCTTTCCGGAGTATTCTGCACCCCGTGTGGCTGGATCAACGGTGACCCGTAGCAGCTGGGTAAAGCCATCCAGTGCGATGACTTCAGATTCCTGCGGATTTATCTCTTTGGCTTTCTTCACTGCGGTCTCTGCCAGGTCAATCCACTGGTCTTTTTTCGCCGCATCTGTTTCTTTATTGGCGATCATGAGATAACCGAATGCCGTGTAGTAGTATGGCTCCCACTTTGTTTTCTCTGCGCCTGCGATGCGCGAAAACGTGTTTACTAACTGTTGGTATTCTGAAATTGTTTGCGCCTTGTAAAGCATCTCAATGTTTTGCAACATAAGCTGAAGGTATTTTTGATCGTTTGCAAGGGTTATTGCGGTGATCAGTAGGAACGTGATTGTTATTCTGATTTTCATAGTTGAATTGTTTAACATAATTGACTGATTATATGGATTGATATATAGATGCTAAAGATTTGGCAGCTGGTTCACGGATTTATTTTTTGAGAGCGTAATAAAGACACCGAGAAAAAGAAAGTGCTTTGCCGGTTGCGTTATCGCGCGGGCGCTATACGAACCATCAGAATTTGGAAAATCGCTGTATTCAAATCCGAAGATATTGTCTCTGCCAAGTAGATTCGTGCAGGAAGCGTGGATAACGATCCAATGTGTGGGGAGAAAGCTAAGGTTTGCGCTCAGGTCATGATAGTCGGGAGTTTGATTTGAGTGAAAGTCGCCACTGTTGGGATTAAAATAGCTGCGACCACTTCCATATGAATAAGTTACACCGAGCTGTGTTTTCGCAGAGGGGATGAAATGCTTGTAAACAAATGAGAAATTGTGCCGCGATGCAAAAGTCGGGACTGCATTGTGTGGGAAATCAAGATAGTTTCGTTTTGTGTCGAGGAATGAATAAGAGATCCAATAATCGACATTGGAAATTGACTCACTGTCCCGCCAGAATAACTCAATACCTTTAGCATACCCTTTACCATCACTACTTGTTTGAAGTCTATCAGTATCGACATATTTTACGAGGTCTGAATACTCTTTATAATAAGTCTCTATCCGAAAAGTTTTTCGATTTGTGATGATTTGATAGTTCAAAATGAAATGCTGAGCTTTTTCTGAAGCAAGCGTTCGATTGTTCACGAGGTAAATATTCTGTGCGGATTGTCTGAATTTTCCATAGGCAAAGGAGAATTGCCCTTGCGTGCCGGGTTTGTAAGCGAGAGATATCCTGGGGTCAACAGAGGCAACTGCATTCAGGTTATCATATTCCACCCGGACCCCAGCTTTTGCAACAAATCTGCTGGTAGCGTAGACTTCCGCCTCGACAAAAGGAGCAGTGATAGTTTCATTAAATGAACGCCCGAGTGCCACGTGGGATATAGTGTCTGGTGCAGTTTCAGCATATCGCCGTGATATCGTTTCAACTCCAAGTCGAACATCAAGATTATCCAATACTGAATTCTCAAAGACCAGTTTGCCATGAAGACCGTTTTCCGTCTGGGACCCTTGCTTCTCGTCAAACGTTTCTGCATTTTGATTATAAGAGTAGGAAAGTCCCCCTCGTACGTTCCATGTCTCATTCAACGCTTGTTGGTACACGGCGTTTCCATAGGTGTACTTATTGTCCATCGCCAGAAGCTGCTTGATTGATGGGTTTGCAACGTCATGATTGAAAAGACTATATTTGGTATTACTCATGTTGCCATACAACTTCAATAAGCCTGTCTTACCAACCTTTTGCCTATACGCTGAATGTGCCTCGATGGCGACAGGTGGTTTTTTCCAGTCCACCACCTGGTTGATGAAATTAAAATACGGCCTGATATCAGTGTATTGAATTTTGCCAGACAATGAGGCGCGATCCCACACCTGGGTATGGGCGACGTCCGCACCAACAGATAGGATCCCGATGTCTGTCTGGGTTATTTCCGATTTGTCTTTAGAGTTTAACACCAGGGCTGATGACAATGCTTGTCCGTATTCGGCGCTGTAGCCGCCCGTGCTGAAGCTTGTCCCCTTGAACATAAAGGGAAGAAACCTTCCACGTGAAGGCGTATTTGGAGCAGTGCTGTTATAGGCATCCAATACGACCATGCCGTCAATGAAAGTCCGCGTTTCACTGCCATCACCACCTCTTACGAACAAACGCCCACTTTCCCCGACCTTTTGTGTACCGGGAAGCGTGTTCAAGGCGCCCGCGATGTCGGCCGTGGCCCCTGCGGTTGTCGCGATGTCCATTGGCTTCAGTATTGTCCTTCGGCTTCCTTCAGCCGTAAATGAACCTGCCGATATCACTACCGCATCAAGGGTGTTGAACTCCTCCTTCAACGTTATCGATACTTTCACCGATTTACCGTCAAGATCCAGATCAAATTTTGATTCCTTATAACCGATAAAGGTTACGACTAGTGTCTGCCTGCCCGTCTCTGACGTAGGGAAGGAAAATGCACCGTCAGCTGAAGTACTGACACCGTCATAGCTCCCCTCAATAACTACATTGGCTCCAGGAACAGGTTCACCTTTCCCATCAGTCACTTTGCCCGAAATATTTGTCTGGCCAAATAGGGCAATGGTTGTGAAATTTAGCAGCAGAATAAGGATCGCTTTCATACTTTTCGTTTGATGATAAGCGAAGGTGCATTACGGCCACTGCTAAGGCAAAAAAGAGTTGCCGAGTTGTTGAATGTGTCGGATGGGTTGTTGTTTTCCTTTAATCATCAATCCCTTTTCCATCTAGGATTTTCTGAATATGCTTTTCAATCCTGCTTTCTCTTGTCTTGGATTGCTTGGCTGCCGAAAAATATAATAAATAACCCTTTTGCCTTCCTGGTGTCAACGCTTTAAAAGCAGTTTTCAGCTCAGGAATCTCCTCTAAAACAATTTGAAATTCTTCCGGCATTTTGTAGTCAGCAGTTTTCTTTAGCTCTACTTTTACCCCGGATTTACTAATCTTGATTGCTTCTTTTAGGTATGACGTTATCAACACCTTGCTTTTCCTAATATCATTAACACTCTCAAAACGAAGTTGTCGTGCTGATTGTACATTTTCAGTTTGTTGTACTAAAACCCTTTTTGTGTCTTTTAGCAAGGCTCCTTGCATAAATAATAATGCACAATAATTTTTAAAACCATGAATTAAGACAACATTGTTCTCTTCATTAGTGTAACAAGGGCAACCCCATTTCAATTCTTCTTTAAATTCACATTTAAGAACAAGCGCCCTCAATTCAGAATAAGCTTCTTGCCATTTGGTTTGTTTGTCAAAGAACCAATTCACTTTCGGATTCATACACCAATTTTTTTCGTCCTTACGTGTATATTTTAATAGGAAGAGGTCGGACTTCACGCCCGACCTCTTCGTGCAATTGAAATTAGCACGTTTTTTTTGTTTCCCATCATGAATATGGGATAAGACACCAAATCAAAGGCGTTCTGCTAAGGCGATTTCTTTCGCAACGACACACCGTATGAACCCGAACCGGCAACTCTTCCTCCAGGTGGAACGTAGCTAAAGGTTAATCTTATGGTATTGCGGATCTCCATGCTCCTCGCATCAAGATCGATGATTTTTGCTCTTCCGTAGTGGGAATGTCCCCCTGTGGATCAGGGTTCGGATAAATTGTAAACGGTGCTTCCTCTTCCGACGTCTCATTGCCAAGAATGATATCAACTTCACCGCCTTTCCGCTCCCTTTGTCGCTTGCAATATCTCTGAAACCTCAGCTGGCGTGACTACGCGGTCCCAGATGCGTACCTTATCAAGCAGTGCTAAAAAGTCTGCACCATAAGTACCTGTACCATCCTGCATCAATGTAAGCGGCAACCCTGACGTCAGGCTACCTGGCACTGTGCTAAAATCGAACGAACTTGGAGACCAAGATCAATTGTGGCGTGTTTAATCTCAACGAAGTTGCCGGCGACATCCCGGCATGCCCGTTTCTGAACAGCAAGATTTCTATGCGTGGACAATTCGAACTTTACTTTGACTACTAAGCGCCATTTTGGGTCAGATTATGGAGCCTTTAAATATGGCACTGATTAGGATATCCAACTCTGAAATAATAATTGGTTTTGGGGTTGCTACAGTCATTCACCAAATCATAGATTTCCTAATCATTTACACCATGTTGACACACTACGTACGCCTGACAATAAGAAGTTTCAAAAGGTCAAAATGCTCATTCTTCATTAATCTCACTGGATTAACATTAGGCATTTCTTCAGCGCTATTGATCTACCTGTGGATAGCAGATGAGCTGGCCGTGGATAAATTCTTTGAGAACGATGAACGTATTTTCCAGGTCATGCAAAATATAAAGGGAGAAACGGGGATTCAAACCATGGAAGCCACCCCCGGACGCTTAGCCAAAGCGCTGATCGCAGGATTGCCTGAAGTAGAATCGTCCGCGTCCGTGATTCCTGCTTCGTTTAACATCAGCAACGGTACTATGTCAGTTGGTGACAACCATGTTAAATCTGCAGGGCAGTATGTCTCCGAGGATTTCCTCAAGATATTTTCCTATAAACTTCTGGATGGAACAAAAGAAAAAGCACTAGCCGACAAAAAGAACATTGTAATATCGGATAAACTAGCTCTTAAACTATTTAAATCATTAAAGGAAGCAGTGGGTAAAACCATTTCATGGAGTACGCAGGAAATACAAGGCCTTTATATTGTTTCAGCAGTGTTTCAGTCTCCACCAGCCAACGCCACCAGACAGTTTGATTTTTTGTTAAACTATGAATTGTATGAAGAGGTCAATCCGTCTGATGGGTGGAGCAATAGTAGCCCTCACACTTACATTCTTCTAAAGAAAGATATATCTCAAACTCACTTTAATAGCAAGATAAATGAGTTTATCAAGCGGCAAGACAGTAATTCCAATGCGACTTTGTTTGTTCAGGGATATTCTGATCGTTATCTACATGGTCAGTACGAAAATGGTGAGTCTGTGGGTGGTCGAATTTCATACATCAAGCTTTTTTCGATCATAGGAGCATTGATATTGGTTATTGCCAGTATCAATTTTATGAACTTGTCAACCGCAAGGTCATTGGATCAAATGAAGTCAGTTGGTATAAGAAAGACGTTGGGTGCAAGGCGCTCAACGCTTGCCATTCAACACCTGATCGAATCAATGCTCATGTCATTTATTTCGCTTGCACTCGCCATACTAGTCGCCGATTTGTCGATGACTACCTTCAATTCTGTTACAGGCAAGCATCTTCATTTGGACTTTAATGAGTATCTCATCATCGCCCTATTGGCTTTAGGGGTTTTCACTGGTTTGTTTTCCGGAAGCTATCCCGCATTTTACCTTTCACGACCGAATCCAGCGAAAGCGCTGATGGGAAAACTATCCCCTTCCGTCGGCGGACTGATCACAAGGAAAGGCCTCATCGTATTTCAATTTGCTATTGCGGTCATATTAGTCTCCGGAGTAGCTGTCGTTTACCAGCAAATGAAATTTATACAAGAAAAAAACCTTGGATTCAACAGGAATCAAGTTCTCTATTTCCCTTGTTCAGGGATGACTAATGCCATCATGGCGGAAATACAAAATATCTCAGGTGTTGTGAGGGCTGGTGGTGGCCGAATATTGCCTGGAAATCGGCTCGGAGGAACAAATGACCTAAACTGGGAAGGAAAAAAAGAGCAGGACGACGTATTTATTTCAACCGTGTGGATGAGTTTTGGATTGATCGAAACACTTGACATGAAAATGGCTGAGGGGTATTCATTTGTGGAGAATTCACATTCACTTAACGAAATTATTTTTAACGAGCGTGCTATCCAAAGGATGCATCTCAAGGATCCTGTTGGGAAAAAAATAAGAATTGGAGGTGAAGAGAAGGAGATTATTGGTGTTGTTAAAAACTTTCACTTTGAATCTTTGTATGAGGCTGTGAAGCCTTGCGCGCTATTAGTAACCCCTATTGAGAATGCACCGAACATTTCCGTAAACATTCAAGCAGGTACCGAACAATCTACGATTGCAAGTCTTCAGAAGCTTTTGAAGAAGCGTTTCCCAAATGAACCATTCGATTTCAAGTTCATGAACGATGATTATCAAAAGCTGTATGCCGCTGAGTTACGGGTGTCATCCTTAGCCAAATATTTTGCTTTCATTGCAATTGTGATTTCAAGTATGGGTTTGTTCGGCCTAGCCACCTTCATTGCCCAGCGTAGAACAAAGGAAATTGGAATTCGCAAAGTGCTCGGCTCAAGTGTAATGGGAATTGTTTATTTGCTGTCAATTGAATTTACAAAAACTGTCTTATTAGCAATTTTGATTGCAACCCCGGTCAGCTATCTCGCGGCAAGATTTTGGCTAGACAATTTCGCATTTAAGATCACCCTTGAATGGTGGTTCTTCGCAGGAGTCGGATTTTTTGTCCTGGTTCTTGCATGGCTGACAGTTGGGACGCAGGCGATAAAAGCTGCGCTAGTTAATCCGACCGAATGCCTTAGAGATGAATGATTTCCCTGAGAGGTGCTTTCAACGGTTACGAACAGACTTAACCTGTTGTTGATATACAATTTTTCCATCTATTATGGTTAATACACTTTTTACTGCAGGGAGTTGCTGCGGCGTACACAACGATGCCTACCATTACCCCGTTAAACATTAGCGACTTTAGCTGACTGCCAATAGCATACTTTGGCGTGTGCATCATAAGTATCCGATCCCCCCTCAGCGGCATAGAACAAATGCGACATCCTTTGAGCTGCTTAGTCGATAGTTGTTCCCTGGAGTCTCAATGAACTTTTTCCAAGGTCGGTTTGCAAAACACCGGGGGATACACCCGCAAAGTCTTTAAAGTCACGGATCATATGCATTTGATCTGCATAGTCACAGGCATGTGCTATTTTAGCCCAGGAGATTTCATTATTTTTTTCCCTCATTATCCACGCTTTGGAAAACCGAACCAGTCTTAAAAATACTTTTGGCGGCATTCCGGTTCTTTCTTTGAACTGTCTTTCCAGCTGCCGGATGCTGACACATGCCTGCTTTGCCAATTGATCAACGTTCAAGTAATTTTTATGTTGAATCATTTGTGTGATTACCTTTTCGATAGGGAGTCTGTTTTTTAAAACGCTCGTTTTTTGAAACAGGTATTGCTGAATGATGTTGATCATCGCATTAAATTCAGTTTCTTCATTGAGCCTTTCGGTAATCTGTTCAATTTCCCGGCCTAATATCAGGGTCGCATCAAACGGCCTTCCCAGCATTTCATCCATAGGTATATGCAGCAATCTGTGCATTGCCCCTGGGTGAAAGCTTACCATAATTACCAACATATTATAACCGATTGTTAAATCCACCCGGGACAGCTGTGGCCCCACCAGAATGCTCCTGGGCAATTCTTCAATGCGTCCATCGGCGTAGTTACGGCAGGTGACCTTATCATAAGGATAGAAGAAAAGACAGTTCTCCGGCTGTGGAGGGAACGGGTTAACAGGCCTTGGACGGGAGGTGTCTAGTTGATACCGGATCAAAGTGATCCTTTTTATAAAATGTTGAAGTGCGGGGTGAGGGTCGCTTTGGAGGATCATGAAAATGATTATACAATCAGTCTACGTTGAGCCTGAATGTGTATAGAATTTTGACAAACATTTCATCTGTTGTTGATCTTAATTGCAATCAGAGGCCGTCAGCAGTGGCATCAAAATTATAAATATGCCCTTTAATTTCCATTACCTTTCGCTTTCCTTTGCCGGAGGTAAGCCTTTATTCGCATAAAAATTATCAAGCCAGTAATTAAGGCACATTTATTGATCCGCCATTTCACAATCTGTTAATCATAAACGACAAAAAGCTCTGAATATAATTACAACCATTCCAGAATATTGCGCAGAAGTTAATATTCCCCTGCCAAGACACGCAATTTTCGATGTCAGGCGTTTCGAGGATAAGGTCAAAACCGAGAATGCGCAGCAATCACCCTTCCGGCATGAATTTTATGCCATTGCTCTGCGGCATGAAGGAGCAAATAAAGAAGTTAATGGAAAATTGCTGGAAACGAATCTATTCTTCAATTCACCCTACCAAATTATTTCATGGGATGTTTTGCCGGATTGGAAGGGATGGTACATTCTATTCGGCCAGGATTTTATTGCATTGAATCCGGCATGGAAAAACTTTATTGTTGAATTTCCCTTTTTCAGGTTGGACAAAAGCATTCCGTTCAATATCACTGGGGAAGATATTAAACTGGCCGATAATCTTTTCGAGAGCATATATTTGGAATATCACTCAGCACATTCAGATAAATTTCAATTCATTCAATCATATACTTCCCTCTTGCTCCTGCTTACAAAAAGATACTTCCGTGAGATCCCCGCCGGTGAAACGTTTCTAAATAACAACCGGACCACTGATATTATATTGCTTTCCAGATTCCAAACAATGGTCGAGACCAAAATCTCCGATGAAGACACAGATGGTGGTTCGCGGCAACCTTCTTTTTACGCCGAAAGGTTGAACGTCCACCCCAATTATTTAAATGCAGTGGTCAAGCGCCTCTCAGGAAAAACCGCATCCTCGATCATTCATAATGTCGTAATCACGGCAGCAAAATCGTGGCTTCGCCAGACAAACCTTTCGGTAAAGGAAGTAGCGTTCAAACTACATTTTACCGAGGCAACACATTTTGTGGCATTCTTCAAAAAGGCTACAGGGTTTACCCCTCAATATTATCGGAAACACCCAAATGTTTGATTCTTGCTATACGGCGTTTGAATTTGGTCACTAACATTAAACTCCGGGATTCTTTATTTGTGTTTACAAATTCAGGAATGAAGAACAAAATTATTATTTACGCATTGACCTGCAGCATAGCATCTTTCGGGCAACAAAATCGTCAGATAAACAAATTAACTAGGATGGATACTGAAATAACTAAACCTATCAACGATATTTTTACCGGTGTGGACGAACGAGACTGGCTAAAAATCACAAATGCGCTTGCGGACGAAGTGGTGATTGATTATACCTCTCTAAATGGCGGTGAGCCAAAACTACAAACGGCTGATGAGGTAGCGGCCGCATGGGCATCTTTTCTTCCTGGCTTTGATGCAACACATCACGAGGTCTCTGACTTTAAGAGAACGGTGAAAGGTGAGGACGCTGTGGTGCATTATAAGGGAAAGGCAGCTCACTTTCTGAATAAAGAAGTTTGGAAAGTTGAAGGCACATTTGAAACGGAACTACGTAAAACAAATGATGGGTGGCGAATTACCAAACACAAGTTCATTGTCACTAAGCAGGAAGGAAATAGTCAACTGTCGGCGAAGGCCACGGAAGTTCTTAAACTCAAGCGTTCGCGCGCACAAAAGCAGTCTATAACTTTTGCCAGTGAGGGCCTCGTATTAGCTGGTGATCTATACAAACCCGAGGATTATGACAAAACAAAAAAGTATCCGGCAATTGTAGTGGGCGGATCATGGACGACTGTTAAAGAACAAATGAGCGGATTGTACGCAGCCAAATTAGCAGAGCAGGGCTTTATAACACTTGCAATCGACCCACGCTTCTTCGGAGGCAGTGAAGGTCAGCCGAGATTCTGGGAGAACCCTAAGGCTAAAACTGAAGATTATAAGAATTCACTTTCCTTTCTGGAAACCGTTGAAGGAGTTGATATTGATAATATTTTTCTTGTCGCCGTATGTGCGAGCGCCGGCTACTTGTCCAATGTGTGTGCTGAAGATAAACGGGTCAGAGGCTTTGCAACAGTCGCAGCATGGCTTCATGATGCGGAATCGGTAAAGCCAATCTATGGAGGTCAGGAAGGTGTTAAGACGAAAATTAGTCAGGCCAGAGATGCAAAACGGAAATTCGCCCAGTCCGGTTCAGTAGAGTACATTCCGACTGTGAGCAGAACAGATAAAAACGCAGCCATGTTTGGTGAATTCGATTACTACTTAGTAAAAGACCGGGGAGGAATACCCGAATGGAGCGCTGACAAATTTGCTGTGATGAGTTGGGAAGACTGGCTTACTTACGATCCAATGCCAACGGCTACCAGGTTATTTCAGCCGACGCTAATGATTCATTCAGAGGATGCCGCTTTACCGCAGAATGCCAAAAAATTCTTCAATGACATCCCACATCGTGACAAAGCATTACGGTGGACTAAGGGAACACAATTCGATTTCTATGATCAACCTAGACAGGTTTCGGAGTCCGTGGGCGCAATCACCAGGTTTTTTACACAGCACTTAAAGTGAAATCATTCGATGACCCTTCGTAGCAGGGGTCGTGCAACTCCATCAAATTGTCTAATTGATTGGGTGTGAAGGAACCTTCGGTATAGGTCAATTTCCAAGTGTACTAAATTCGTTCAAGAATCACGGTTTCATCTCTTGAATTATTTCTTAAAGTCAAAAGTGTAATCGGTAATCAGGAATGCACAATTTTTGGTAATTAGGAGTGCACAACATTCGGCAACCAGAGTGCACAGAAAATGGCAACCAAAGTGCTCAACTTTAGTGAGCAAAGGAATGATATAATTTCAGGATTCAAAAATTGCTTTTCGGTTTTTCAGTCGGTAGCTCTTTCCGGTGAGGTTGATGATCTCACAGTGGTATAGTAATCTATCCAGTAAAGCTGTTGCCAATACCTCGTCATCAAGTAATTTGGCCCAGTCGGCCGGCATCTTATTGGTGGTAATAATGAAGGAAGTATTTTCATACAGTTGGTTGATAAAATTGAATAAGCTGACAGCCTGAGATTTCTCCACTGGGAACAACATGATATCATCGATGACAATGAGATTGGCTTTTTCCAATCGTTTATACTCGCTCATTGCTGATCGGGTAACGTCTTTAAGTTTAAGCATGTTGAGCAATTCGTCGATTGTTCTGAAGTAGGCCTTGTAGCCTTTAGCTATAGAGGTGTTGACCGTTATGAACCAATTAAAGTATGATTTGATATTCATGGATTTGCAAATGCCTGAGATGGATGGGCTGGAGGCTACACGCATTTTGCGAAGTTTAGACCAATATCAACCTATCATCATTGCTATGACTGCCAACGCCATGCAGGGAGATCGTGAAATCTGTTTGGCCGTAGGGATGGATGATTACCTAAGCAAACCGATTAAATTGGAGGAAGTGACTTTTACGCTCAAAAAATTCAGCCCTGAAGTTCTTAAAAAAGAGAAAAAAGATACCTAATATTTACATTTAAAATCGGCGCCAGAATGGAAGACAGATCGCTTTGTTAGCTGACGGAAACGACCAACCTTTTATTGATTTTTCAGCATCCAAACCAGAGCAAGCTTGGAATCTGCAATGGGTGCAAGTCGTTTAGTTTCTTACACGTGGAAATTCTGAAATCCGAAGGGTTGTGCAACCATAGGGTATCAATGTCACTTCCTCTTCCTTCGTATTTAATGTCTGATCCCACTGAATAGAATAAGGCAGCGGCCCGGCGGATTCATTATATAATTGCCATTGAGGCATTCGTTTGGCCTTTGCTTTTATTTCAATGGGTGCGTTCTTAATATTCCAAGGGTATAAAGAGACTGAATCTTTTTTAAACACCTTAAACATTTCTGTAAATTTCTCTTTAGGAACTTCTATTAAGCCGTAATTCCATGGGGTTGTCGGACGTACTTCAAAGTAATAATCACCATACTGGACAGGATCTTTATCATTCTCAATTTTTTTCCAATCTTCGCCAATTTTTAGCGCATAGACTAAAGGTCCCCGTTCAATGGCAGTCGAATTCTGATGCCATCTGCTTTGGGTAACTTGCATGGGTAACGTAAGCTCTAATATGTCCCCGCTTTTCCATTCTCTGTCTATTTTAACAATTGGATTGTTCCCAGCTTGTAAATAAGGCCTCCCGTTAATAGTAATGCTTGCCTGCTTACACCATGTGGGAATGCGCAAATGAAATGGAAAATGCACGCTACCTTGTTTATCAAAATTAAACGTGTATTTGATTGTTTCAAGAAAAGGATAATTTGTTTCTTCGATCACATGCGCTTCTACATTGTCTCCTACTTTTACTTTCACTTCACTCGGAGAAAAAACTAAAGAAGCCAGACCACGATCTGGGGTGGCGTACCAAAGATTTTGTGTAAACATCGGCCATCCCATGTGCATATTTGATGTGCAGCAGGGATAACCCGTCAAAAGACCAAAACAAACATCCGTACCTTGGTGATCCACACTAAAATTCCTGGCATGGCGGGTAACCATTACCTGATTTGCCTGCTGAAAATATTGTCTTGTGTTAAAGTCATCCGAAATCTGCGTAGGCATCGCGTTGAATGCGATCCTCTCAAGATGATCGGCATATTC
Organism: Chryseolinea sp.; assembly: GCA_037720155.1. Taxonomy (GTDB): domain Bacteria; phylum Bacteroidota; class Bacteroidia; order Cytophagales; family Cyclobacteriaceae; genus Chryseolinea. The sequence continues at coordinate 287,697 of JBBJMI010000008.1, forward strand.
GACATTTCCAGTAATACCAATCGCATTTTCGAGCGTCAGCATCAGCTCTACGGCTGAACAAAGCTCCGATCCATTTACTGGATCACTATTCCTTATCGCTTCATCGCCGCCAAACATTCCCTGAGGCTGCCCCATAAATTTTCTGATATCCGACAGTCCCCTTTCGAAGGCAGCGGTATAAACCGAATCAGGATGGTGTTGGTAGTAAATGATCGGTGTTTTTATGCCTTGCGCAAGATTTACGCAATGCATCTCTTCCTGAGCAGGAATTAGGTTCGACTTGAGCACCATGTTAGTGAAGTCATAGGTTTGCTTGTACAGCAAATCGGCGAGCTCCAGTAAAAACTTATCGCCAGTGATGTTGTATAACCAATATACAATCATAAGATTATCTCCACCCCTGTAGGTTGCCCAAAAAGTCCAGTGACCTAATGGCTTGCCTGGTAACGTCCTTAATTGATATTTGAAATAATTAGTCATGAACGTAATGACACGTCGATCTGCCGTTGCAGAATAATATTGCTGTAGGACTTTTAACATGACCATTTTTGGCCACCAGTCGCGAGCGTTATCCCTTTGAACACCTTGCTCCGGGCCATAGTCTTTTGAAGGGCCAAAATGTCCCTCTGCATCCTGACTCGCTAAAACCCATTCAATCCATGGCTTGGTTTTAGCAATGAGTTCCTTGTCATCAAGAATGTAGGCGAGCGGAAGTAGACCTTTAATCCAGTAAGGACCTCTCTCCCATTGGTCGCCATCACCGCCGAGCCAACCATTTCGTTTTCCCATAACCAGGGGATACAAATTATCGAGGTTGGCAGTAGAACCATTTTTTTGAGTCAACAGCATTTCCTTCAACCAACCTCTTGGCTTTATACTACCAAGTGGTAATTCTATATACGGATTTAACCTTAGTGGTCTTCTGCTAGTGACGTACGGTGCATTAGAACTATTAACCTTGGAAGCGCTTTGTCCTATAACATCCGCAGAATAAATCAAAAACAAAATAACCGCTAGAGATGACAAATTTTTCATATGATGGTTATACCTGGATGGCGTATTCTTTCTTACTTTTCTTATCGCTACTTCTATGACACGTGTCAGAAAATCACTACTTAGCAGTAATGCCTTTAATAAAATCCACCTCATATTGCCGATATGGATTTCCATCTGTGCGAAAGATATCATGAAACCACAATGGAGGTTCAGCAGTGTAGGTCTTCTCCCAACTATCCCACGGGTAAATCGTCTGAGATTTTCCTGAAACAAAGCCCCAGTTAACTACGCCAACTTTATATTTTTTAGCGACCGGCATTATCCCATGAAAGGTGCTATTATTTCCGCGTGCCATGTACTCTGTGCATATCAGAGGGCGACCATATCGTTGTAACCATAATACACGTTTTTCAAATTCTTTTTCGCCATCGTAATTGTGAAAGGTTATCACGTCAGAATATTCAATCTGGATTTTTTCGATTGGCCGTAGTTTGTCATCGCTACTCCAGTCCCCAATCCAAATTCCACTTGTTACCGGTTGCTGAGGCTTTTGATCTTTAACCCATTCAAAAACCCTTGGCAATAACGCTGTTACTAATTCTACCTTATTTTTAATTTCCACTTTTTCATAGGCTGCCCCTGTCATATTGTCGGGCTCGTTCCAAACATCCCAGCCCCAAATTCTTTTGTCTTGCCTAAATCGCTTGACAACATCCGTTACATAAACCTTCAAGCGTTCGTATTGCTTCGAATCTTTTAAGGCATCCTGACCCGGACTCTGCACCCACCCTGAGTTATGAACATGGGGTTTAGGAATTCTTTGCTTTCCACTTTTCGGAAAAGGGTCCCAACAAGAATCAAAGAATGTAATTAAAATGGTAATGTGATGACGGTCGGCGATGGCTAAAAAAGTATCCAGCCGCTCAACAAATCCTTTCGGGTCTTGCTTGTAACTCAAGTCGTGAAGAAATACCCGCATTATATTCATACCTATATTTTCTGCCCACTGAAGTTCTACATTGATTCGAGCCGTATCAAAGGTTTCAGCTTGCCACATTTCCAACTGATTGATCGCCGTGGCAGGAATATAATTTGCACCTACGAGCCAGGGTTGTGTTTGATTCCAAGCGTTCGCTTCTTCCAACGTCCACTGTTTTCCTTGTTGGCAATAACCGATACTTCCTGCCAAGGTTAAACATAAGACGAGGGTAATTCGATAAAATTTCATATTAATATTTATTAAGGGAAGATAGTTCGGACTCGCCCTTGGTAATCTTTGATTACTATTTTTTCAGGCTCATCCGTGAAATGAATTTTTCTTGACGTTTGAGAAAGAAAGGACGACCCGTAATAAAATTCTTGTATCTCTTTACGCCCATTTTTATATGTAATATCTGCTTTTAAATCACCCGGCTTCAGACTAATAGAACGGTATCGGCCTGGAACCGAAAATACTTTTAAACTATCGCGATTCTGACTTGCGATCACCAATCCGTTCCCTTCATGGTCAGTGATCACGGACAGTGCCTTTGCGTCCCCACTAACCAAAAAGCCACTTTGCTGCGGCTCAATAGATCTAAAATGGCCTTCCCCATCACCGATCAAAGCTAGGCCTATACCCGCGTCATACCTACCCATTTTCACATCCGCCCCATAAAAATTATTGACGCCTATGATATCCAAATCGCCATCAGCATTTATATCCATTATACTCATTGCAAAAACTGGGGCAATCTGAGCCTGTATCGGCAAGGCGTTCATTAGAAACCTACCTGCACCCTTGTTTTCAATATAGCTAGTCTGAAGACATGTCGCTTGAAATATCTGTGAACCCTTCAGTTTTTCTTCCGGAAAAATTTCGCTCCAGGGTGCTTTCGCATAATCACCATAATTTGTAAACTGACCTTTTATAAAAGGCAATTGACTTATCAAATGATCTCTGGCATAGGCTACCTGGGGCTCTCTTCGGCCTGTAAGACCTTTCCTATAATATGTTAGTATTGGATCAAGCGATCCATTGCTATCCATATCTTTAACAAATAGTTTCATAGGTTCATCAACGGAAACTTTATACTCCGAATTCGAGCCTAGGTTGCCACACACATAGTCGATATCACCGTCATGATCGAAATCGCCTGATGAGATACTATTCCACCATCCTGAGAAAGAAGCAAGTCCAGTGGAAGGCGTAATGTCTTTAAATTTACCCATCTCATTTTTGAAGAAAGTAATCGGCATCCATTCACCAACAATAATGAGGTCAATGCTTCCGTCATTATCTACATCAGTCCAGAGTGCATCCATCACCAAGCCTATGCTATCCAGGCCGGGAGCTATCTTTTGTGTTACATCAATAAATTTTCCGTTGGAATTCTCCAGTAGATAGCTGCGGTCCGGCCTTGGATACTGCCCTGGAACCACGTGACCGCCGACAAATAAATCAAGATCGCCGTCCGCGTCAAAATCTGCCGCTTTAACGCAAGAGCCATTCGCATGCATTTTAGGTAACAGATCTGCTCTTGGTGTAAAAAGACCCTGACCATTGTTTTCATACAATCTGTCCTGAAATTCTTTAACACCTTTGTAGTACTCAACGCTACCGCTAACTACATACAAGTCGAGATCATTATCGAGGTCAAAATCAAATAGCAACGAACCAACATCCTCATGACGAATGTGTTCGCTGAATTCTTCTTTTCTAAACTTCCCATTCCGTTGTTGAAGAAAGAAGTGACCGGGAAAATCCTTACTGCCACCGACAAAGAAATCATCGCGCTGATCTCCATTTACATCACCTGTGGCCACAGAAGGTCCGTATTGCGAGTGCTTATGTGGAATAAGTCTATTAATATCAAAGTCCACAAAATCAGTCTCCTGATGTAGATAGTCAATTCCCCTGGACTGAGTCACCTTTGTAAGAAGCGTGGACTGACGTTTGATGGAGTCTGGTTTTTCAACTGAATGGCTATACTGTAAAACCAAAAGCGTATCACTCTTTACGTTCGTCTGCTGACATACCCTGCCATTAGGCCAAATGATTTTCACAGAATCAATATACTGCTGATCGCCCAGGCCGAAGTGTATGATGTCTTCCATAGAAGATATATATCCTCTTGTATTCCTATGCTCATGAAATTGTAAACCCTTTTTAGTATAGAGCTTAATCTTAGCGCCCAGTGCATCCCGGTTGCCCGTTGGCCCAACAAGTTTGATTTTCAAATAATGCCCTGAAGCTTTTTGTTGAGACTGGTTTTCATAAATAAAAGCTTCTGAATCGATGTTATTTACGATTAAGTCCAAATCACCATCATTATCAAGATCGTCAAAAGCCGCGCCGTTTGAATAAGACAGGTCATCAAGGCCCCAAACAGTTGAGACATTGGCGAACGTCAGATCACCTTTGTTTTTATATGCATAATTTTTCAGCTTAATTTCAGGCACTTCTTTATATTTCAACTTAAAGTCTTTTAGCTGTTGGTTCTTATCTCCGAACATCCCTTGGTTATAATTGTAAACCACAAAATCGAGATCGGTGATATCCCTTCTAAAACCGTTGGTAATGAAAAGGTCGCGCCATCCGTCGTTATCAAAATCAGCAAGCAATGGGCACCAGCTCCAATCCGTTTGATGAACGCCTGCTAGCTGGCTAACATCGCTAAAAGAAATGGATCCATCTGGAAGTTTTCCGTTGTTTACCTGGAGGACATTGCGGACAAATTGAAGTTCATAACCCTGCCTTATTCCGAGGATGTGCTTTTCATAGTTCGGTCCCGTAGACATCATCTTCTTACGATAGTTGTCCTCGGGCTCCATGTCTACAACGAAAATATCCTGTAGGCCATCGTTGTTATAATCCGCGATATCAATGCCCATGCTGTTAAAACTTTGGTGCTTCAAATACTGAGCGGCATGGTTAGAAAATGTTCCATTTCTGTTGTTTATCCAAACTAAATCATTGCTCAGAAAATCATTTGCAGCGTAAACATCCGGCCAACCATCATCATTAATGTCTGCTACAGCAAGGCCTAATCCATAACCTTCGATCAGCAAATTGGCTTCCAGGGTCACATCTGTAAAATACGGATGTCCTGCCGAATTCATTCCTTCATTGCGATACAATCGATCAATGGTTATACTCTCACCCTTTACTTGCTTCGGTCGAGGCGTATTATTACTTCTTGATTCAAGAAAGCCGTTCGTGAGCTGATACATATCCAGGTCGCCGTCAAGGTCATAATCAAAGAACGAGGCCTGTACAGAATATGCGTTTACTGTTAAACCATATTCTTTTGCCAACTCCTTGAATTTTGGAATTCCATCCTTGGAACCTTGATGTACAAATAATAGGTTTACAGACTCCAGCGGATGATGAAAATTACCTGCAGAAATATAAATATCTTTTAGCCCATCCTGGTTTATATCCACAACGGTAACGCCGTTGACCCAGGTGGCGGTTCGAATCCCAGAAACGTTTGTGATATTTTCAAATTGCAATTCGCCCTTATTTAAATACAGTTCGCAGCTAACCAAATTTGCCGTAAACAACAGGTCTGGTAATTCATCGTTATTGAAATCGGCTATCGCAACGCCGCCGCCATTGAACAAATATTGATTTGTAAAAGCGTTTACAGAGTCATTTTCATGAATGGCGTTTATAAAATTTACTCCTGTATGCGACGATGGAAGTTTTTTAAACAGCGTCTCTTCCTTTTTGACACAGGATACACAACCCGCCAAGACTAAAAATATACAGAAGAACTTCATGAGTAATGAACCATGGCTGTGATTACCTCGTTACCGGTGCCATAAGTTTGGTAGAGGATGGAATTCGGTCTTTAACATAAGGCCATCCGTCCTTGTAGTATACCCGATCTAGTAACATGACGCGTTTATCATTCCGATCAAGCGCTTCACCCTGCGCAACGATCGAGTCACTTGTCATAATAGCATGATAAAATATCCAATCATTTCCCGCTTCATCTACGATAATTGAATTATGTCCTGGTGCGTTCCATTCTTCACTACGAATAAGAATGGTGCTACTCTTCGATTCATTCGTTTCGCCTAACCTGGTAAAAGGTCCTTGCGCATGATCGGCGCGGGCTACCATGACCGCATAATTAGCTTTCTTGCCACAACAATTGTCACCCGAATAAAATAAGTAATATTTTCCCTCCCTGTAGCTGACCCAGGCACCCTCTATCAAAATGTTATAGTCCGAATCTTTCCCCGGCAGCACGAGATCAAGAGGTATTGTATTCTCCTTGAAACGCAGGCGGTCATCACTCAATTCCTGAACTTTTACAGGCAGAAAACCCGAACCCCAGTATAGCAATTTTTTGCCGGTTTTTGGATCGTCAAAGGCCATGGGGTCAATGTTAACAAATTCGGTTCCGCATATCAAGGGTTTCCCGCTATCAACGAATGGACCTTGTGGGTTTTTGGATGTTGCCACGCCAAGGCACTTTCCTGTTTGCTTGTCATCTGACTCCCCCGAGTAATACAGGTAATAGGTGCGGGTCATCGAATCATAAGACGCATGAGGAGCCCAAAATTCCTGGGTTGTTTTGGCCCACTCCGGGCGTTGCGGCAATGCATCACCGATAAACTTCCAATTAACCATATCGGTTGACTTAGCTACCTGGATATTAAAAGTATCGTTCTGAATAACCGCCTGCGTAGCGTAAGCATAATAGGAACCGTCATTGGCGCGAATAACGGTAGGATCCGGAAAATCCAAATTATGAACAGGATTTTGATAAAAGGTAGCATCGCGCTTTTTAGCTTTGCCTTTTTCCGAAGGCTTGCACGAAAAAATAAGCATAATGCATATCGTCACTAATAAACCAATGCGATAACCCATCCTAATTTTTAATTATCGTTTGACGACCAATAATACCTTCTCTATTTTCTACGGTCAGGATATACGCACCTGGCTTAATAAATTCTGTACTAATTTCAAATCCATTTCCGGTCTGTTCGTGCGGCAGAGCCTTTATCTTTCTCCCCAAAAGATCTTCCATATAAAACGAAAGCTCAGGCTCCTCGGGATATTCGACTCGGATACGGTTATTAAATGGGTTCGGAAATATATTTAAACTTCCTACATCTTGTTTTTTTACTTCCGTAACATTTAATTCCTGGACAGGAATTATTTCACCACTGGCTTTTGTCAATTTGATTTTTGCCCGAGAATCCTTTCCGGTATTTTCAAGTAAGCCTGAAAAAATTACACGACCTCTGAATCCCTCAGGCGCCTCATCCTTAATATTTATATTAAAATCCGTAAGATCATTTAAAGGAATTATTTTATCCGGCTTTTGCTTAGTTCCCCATGGAAATTCTGAATTTCGGCCGTCATGGTATAAACCTGCGTGATATAAGACACTATGAATGTATTGCCCCGACAAATCTTGAAAGTCAAGGCGCACCGCAAATATTGAGTTATCATCTAAGTCCTTCATTGTTCCAGAAGAAGAAGCATTTACGTTAACGATTGCCGGGATGTTCTCCATAACAACGCCCACCTGAGCCAAAGCCTTATCTTTGGCGCTTCCCATCCCAAGCCGTGTGGTCCAGGTCTGGCGATCAAAATCGGCAAAAGACGTTCCGAACCTATCCGGAAACCAGTGATGTGTGCGAATAACTTTAGCAACAGACATGAACTTAAGCTCCGATTCTCCGCTGCCATCTAATGCTTTGAGATATATAACTCCTTTTGCCGGAATTGAACCAGTCCATTTGAAGAAATTAGCGGACAAGGGAAATGTTTCCACAACCGCCAGTTTTGAATTCGCACGATTCTCATAGTAACTGGAATGTGCGGCATCAATACGATATAGTTCTATCATACCCGACTCAATGGGGAGGTTATTAAGCTTAATGTCTGCGGTGGCTTCAACCTCAGACGTATTCCAAATTACAACTCCCGCGGTATGCTTATCTGACGACGCCATGGATTTTAAGTCAGTGCTATGAAGGGTCACCTCATTCCGGTCGACAGGCAACTCATTATAAATTTTAAAAGCGTTATACAAGGCCTTCGGATTTCCTGAATAATCCAGTAATCCCATTTTATCTGTATTTGGATCCAGAAACCAATTTCCCTGCGAATCCTTCAGGGTAACGTCCGACCATTGTGCCCAGTAAACTTTTCCAAGGTCGTTATATGCCAGAAGGCCTAGCGCATCTGAAAAAAAGTCCCCTGCAGCAACATAGCGTTCCTGATCTCCATGAGGACGGATATCGTTAGGGGGATCCGTTGTATAGGAAGCGTATTCTGTCATGTACATTTCGACGGAATTCCATTTAGCCGAATTAAGCGCATTGCGCATAGCCCCAAGTTGCCAGTCAAATGTGCCATAGGCGTGACCTGATAAAAAATCAATCGGTAGTTTCTCGCCTTCTACAAACGAAAGAAAATCTGCATGCCAACCATTAAACGCTGCAACAGGACCGCCAACTTTCGCATCCGGGTCTCCACGCTTTATGCCCGCCGCACCGTATTTATATAATTGAAAATAATCTTGTTTGCTTCCAAGAAAAAAAATGGATAAATCAGGCTCATTCCAAATTTCATAGTTTATGGGCTTTATCTGCAGGGACGACCAGTATGCGGCGTAATCATAGTTGATCTGCTGCCAGGCAGCCATGGAGTTAGGCGTATTTCGCCATTCGTCCCCCACTGGCTTTAACGGGTTTGGCGTGTAGCCCATGGTAAGCAAAGGTTCTGCGTCCTGTGCTATAACGCTTTGCACGTAAGTCGTATAATCCGCGCGGTTATATTTAAAATTGGGTGCAAACCCGGAAATTGAGGGAGGGTTAAAGTCAATATTCTTTCCCCATGCAGTCTCAAATCGCAGCGAACGGACTGCAATGTCTTTTAGATTAACATTGTCTCTTAGCAACCTGTCCAGACCTGCCAACGGCGTTTGATAGACATTAAACTTATTTTTCAATAACGGAGGATCTACGCTTATCGAAAAATCTACCGTTACGGATGATTGTCCCCATGTAGCAGTGCTAGAGAAAGCAACAAGGATACACACCGACAGAAATATTCTCTTCCAGCGCAAAATACGTTTTTGGTGGCTCATCTAAATCAATGGAATAAGTAGCGTTGCGGCCCGTAACCTTAAAATTAATAGCCGTCGTTTTGTTTGAGATTAGGATTGAGATCTATCTCCCTGGTAAGAATAGGAAGTAAATGATTTTTACCAACTTCGAAGTTCTTAAATTCAGCGTCATGAGATTTGAGAAAATCGATGCCCGACTGCGTTGCTAACATGTCCCAGCGCTTAAGGTCAGTCCAGCGAACATTTTCGCCTCCCAATTCCAAAATCCTTTCATCCATGATTTGGCTACGCATTTTATCGCGATCGTTTCCAATTTCAGGATGCGCAATCTCCAACGGTCGAAGCTGAACTCTGGCCCTCACTTGATTGATATATTGATAAGCCTGATCAGTGGAGCCAAGCTCATTCAAAGCCTCAGCATACATCAGTAAAACATCGGCGTAGCGGATAACCCTATGGTTGATTGGAGAGTGTTCATTTTCCTGCTCCAGGAATTGGTCCTGCAAATATTTTCGACAATAAACATGATTGATTTTATTCGGCTCAATGTTGGTTTTAAAACTCTTTCCGTAATACAATACATCAGTCTTACCGTTTGTCGTATCGTTCCAAAGGAATGTTGTGTACAATCTAGGATCATAATCACCGGAAATGGTCTTCTCTTCAAAGAATTTTTCGATAAACCAGGGCCGGCAGGTCAAGTCGGCATTTCCCGCGGCAAATCTCGGGGCAAAATAAGTTCCTCGTCTATATCCTTCTGAAGTTGTGGGAAGATCCTTATCCCAAAACCATCCATTGAATTCATTCGAAAACTGCACTTCGAATACGGATTCCTTATTGTTTTCGTTTGTATGCCGAAAGTTATCACCGTAGTCTGTTGCAAGCGCATAATTTGCGGGAGAGGTGATAACCTTTTCAAATTCGATTTTTGCTGCTCCCCAGTTTTTCAATTGCATATAAGCTTTGCCTAACAAGGCACGTGCAGCTCCTCTTGTGGCTCTGCCCAATTCAGTTGTCGGGTTTGCATAAACGTCGGGAAGAAAAGTTTGTGCTTCCGTCAGGTCCTGAATAATTTGGCCCCAGACCTCTTGTTCAGTTGCATAGGGAGGAAGTACATTCGGGTTGGAAGGTGTTAACTGCAGTGCGACATTACCCCAAAGATTTACAAGATTGAAGTACAATAGCGCCCTCACAAATTTCGCTTCGGCGATCAACTGATTCTTCAAATCTTCGTCCATGGGTATTTCCGGGACGTATGTGATTACTTGATTCGTACGGAACACACCCCGGTAGTGATCACGCCACATCTCCGTTTGAAAGGGGTCTTCATTGTAATTTATAATGTTAAACGTTGTAAAATTTACTTGTGCTCCGAATTCCGTGCTGCTATAAATCAAATCTGCTCTCCCTTCAAAGGCAATGTCAAACCATCGCTTGAAAGTACCTTCTTCCTGTAGGCCTGCATAACACGCGATCGTCGCCCTTTGAGCATCGTCGGCTGTCTTCCAAAAGCTTGATATAGTCTGTTGATTTGGATTAGGTTCATACAGGTAAGAGTCGTCACATCCTACATATGTTAACAACATGCACAAGATGATCGTCGTAGTTATTTTCGTTTTCATGAGTGTCTTCTTAATTGTTAAAAGCCAAGTTGAAGGCCTGCCAGAAATGATCTTACGTTAGGGAAAGAAGTGTTGTCTTGTCCAGGTTGAAGCAGCCCTGCATTTGTAAAATCAGGATCCAGGCCCGAATAGTTTGTAATCGTTAGCAGGTTTTGAGCGGTTAAAGAAATCCTTAGCGTTTTGATGCCGCCTAATTTCTCCAACGTTGATTGCGGTAACGAATAACCGATCTGAATATTTGCGAGCCGCAAGAAAGATGCATCATCTAAAAATCGATCGGTGTCTCCTCGCACCGGCGCCTGGTACACTGCGCGTGGAGTATTTGTCTCGGTGTTAGCAGGTGTCCATGGATTTAGTCCCCTTTTGTAATTGCTTAGAATTGCAGTATTTGTCAAAGCCCCCTCAGAACCGTTGTTGGCTGTAACACGATATTTGCCATTCCAAAACATGCTTAGGTCAATTCCCTTGTACGAAGCATTCAAATTCAGGCTGTATAATAATTTTGGCCATGGAGAGCCGACATAAACACGGTCATCAGCTGTAATTTGTCCGTCAGGCAGACCTGTTAACTTATTGTTTTCGTCTCTGCCGTTAACATCTTTATAGCGTTGGTCGCCTGGCTGTGCAGTAGGCTGCGCTGAACCAAGTATATCATCTCCTTGCTGAAATAGGCCGTCTGTTTGGATTACAAAAAACCGACCTAGCTCCTCCCCGGTAATGGATCGCGCAATGCCGGCATTGAGCTCATTCGTCGGGAGTGAACCCAATGACAGGATTTTGTTTTTATTGTGCGAAGCGTTCGCTGTAATTGAGTAGCTAAAATCTCCTTTGACTTCAGCGTAAGTAATACTCATCTCAATGCCTTTATTTTCCATTGAGCCTACATTCACGGGAGGTGCCTGGTCTGGTTGCCCAAAATCCGGATCGGCATATCCATTGGTCCAGGGAATAGGCGCATTCAGGAGTAACTTTTCTGATTTGGAAATGTAGTAGTTTGTAGTAATTGAAAGGCGATCGTTGAATAATCCGATATCCAATCCAAAATTAGTTGTGTTCTGAGCATTCCATTGTACACTGGGATTTGCAATATATCGTTGAATCGATCCAGGTGCTACTTGTTGACCGGTTCCTAGAATATACCTGGCATTTGTATTAATGAACGCATCATATTTATAATTTCCGATGGCATCATTCCCTACCGACCCGTAGCTTGCTCTTAATTTTAAGTTGCTGAAGGCTGCAACGCCCTTGAAAAAGTCTTCCTCACTGATCCTCCAGCCCACGGACAAAGAAGGAAAATTTCCATATTTGTTACTGGGGCCAAAGCGCGAAGATCCATCTCTTCTGAAGTTTGCCGAAAGAAGATATTTGCCTGCATAATCATAGTCGAGATGTCCTATAAAACTTCTAAGCCCATTAAACTCGCTTTTTCCGCTAACGCCTGTTGTAGTGCCATTCGAAAGCTCGAAGTAATAATCGCCTGCCGAGGTCTTCGCGACATCCTTGATGGACGCTAACGACGATCTGAAGTGATACTTATTTTCTGCATAACCAACTAACGCGCTTATTGCATGCTTATTAAATTGCTTATTGAATACTAAAAAGTTTTCGAAGATGGTATTAAATGTCTGGTCCTTCTGTTCACTATACCTGGAGTAAGGTTCTGGTTGACTTCTAAAAACCTGACCTTCTTTTCTTTTATTGTAGAAGTTGCTGTTGTTAAATTCTGTACCAAAGGAGATTTTGTAGCTTAAATAATCAAATATTTTTAACTCCCCTGTTACATTACCCATAATCCTATAGGATTCTACGGTATTGTCGTTTATACTTTGATTCGCGACGGGATTGGTTCCTAATGTTGGCGCATCAGCCGTACCAATACCAAACCCTGTAGGCTGTGAAGCATCGTAAACAGGAATGACTGGAAACATTCGGATAGCATCTCCGAACGGGTTTCCGTCCATTTCATCCGACAATGATTTTGAAAACAGCAAAGACTCCTGAATACTTATTCTGCCGCCCTTCAAGCCACCGTTTATTCTGGCTGTATATCGTTCGAAATTTGTACCAACAATAGCCCCCTTATTGTTAAAATATCCACCTGACACTCTGTAGTTGGCATCATTTGTACCACCAGATACTGCTAAATCGTATTGCTGTGTGGTTCCCTGCTGGATAAAAGCCTCTTGCCAATCTGTTTCAGGAACTGTTCCGACCCAGCCAACCGCGGGGATTACCGGTTGGGTTGGATCATTAAGGTTATCATACATCATCTGTGTCGTTTCAGCCCACTCTGGTCCCGCCATCAGATCATATTTTTTCGTAATATTTTGAATACCAGCACGTGCATCGAAATCTACCTTCATTGGACCTGATCGGCCGCGTTTTGTCGTTACGATAATGACACCATTTGCTCCCCGTGCGCCATACTGTGAAGTCGACGCCGCATCTTTTAAAATTTGTATCGATTCAACATCGTTCGGATTGATGTCTCTTGAGTCGGTAGTCTGAATGCCATCGATCACCCAAAGTGGACCGGAATCTGTAAAATTTGTGACCCCTCGAATAACTATATCCGCGGCCTTTCCGGGTTGGCCGGAAGGTCGAACAGTTACGCCCGGAGCACGTCCCTGCAATTTGTCACTGATCGACGTCGCTGTGATCCGGTCCAGATCGGCGCTCTTTACAATATCAATTGCTCCGGTAATGTCACCTTTAGTTTGCGAGTTATAACCAACGACGACGACTTCCTGGAGCGACTGAACATCGGGCTCCATCGCGAGGTCAAGGGTAGTTCGTCCACCGATTGGAATCTCTATTGTTTTATAACCTATAAAGGAAAAAACTAAAGTTTCAGTCCCTTCAGGAACTTCGATCTTATACCGGCCATCTGAATCTGTAGATGTTCCCGTAGTCATTCCTTTTACAAGTACATTAACCCCTGGCATAGACTCGCCAGCTTCGGAAGTTACGATACCACTTACTTGAAATATTAAAAATTTGATATTGGTAGTTTGATCCGGACGTCTTGCCGAAGCCTCTTGCTCTATCTTATAAAGAAGCACCTGTCGCCCAGTAACTTTGTAGTTGATCTGCGTTCCTTTAAAAATTTCCTCAAGTGCATGACTTAATGAAACATTTTTAAGGTGAACGCTAACGGTCTGCCTTGTATCTACCTGCTGGTTATTATAAAAGAACCTGAAGTCACTTTGTTTTTCAATTTGCTTCAGCACTTGTTTAATAGAGACAGACTCGCTCACGATAGAAATTTTCTGTTGCTCGAGCGTGGTATCTTTGGCGTGACCCTGAAATACCTGAAGTACAACGATGATGAATGTCATCATGATTTTGAAAAGTCTGGTGTCTGCCGTTTGGGTTGTCAGTAAAGAATAATTCTCATCGTTAAGTCGAGATTTTTTCATACTTTTAAGGGTTTATTATAAACAAAATGTGTTCCCTTGCCTACCGGCAAGGGCAATACGAACATCGGGAGTGCTTCACCACTTCCGATGCCTTTTTATAGATGTTATGTAATCATTTTGATAGGGTAAGTTTATTTACAGAGAGTTCCTTTTATATATACATCCTGGCCGTCTACAGTGTAATTGATCTTATTGGAAACTTCCAGTAATTTCAAAACATCGTCCAGGCTTTCCTTATCAATATCTGCAGTCAGCAGACAATTTAGGTCTTGCTCTTTTTCCAAATGAATTTTAACATCATACCAACGCTCTATTTGAGTCAGCGCTTCATGGTAAGGTGTTTCATCAAAAACAAGGTGATCGTAGTGCCAGACGGTAGCCGCAGCGGCCTCTACCTCTTCCACATTAATAGTTTTCATTTTTTTCTGAAAAATCGCCCGTTGGTTCGGTTTGAGAATAAGGCTTCCTTCATTTAGGTCATCACTGATTTTATTAATGCTTACTTTTCCATGAACCAAAGTGGTTTCGATTGTCTTGTCTTCCTGGTATGACTTGACATTGAAGGCAGTGCCTAATACCCGAATTCGTATCGCAGAAGTTTGTACAATGAAAGGTCTTTTAGGATTAGGGGCGACATCGAAGTATGCTTCGCCTTCCAGAAACACTTCCCGAGTGTCACCATGATCGAAATTTTTGGCATAGTTAACTTTACTGTCAGCGTTTAACCAGATTTTACTTCCATCCGACAACAACAGCACCGATTTTTGGCCTCGGGGATTGAGACGCTGTTCGATTTTTTTGTCAACCTTACCTGTTGAGGAAATTTCTTCAAAAACCCGTGCTTTAAATGCTTTTGTACTATATAAGCCAATAGCCAGTAAAGGAAAAAGAATTATCGCCGCCCATTTTAATACGTTAAATCTGCCTTTTGCCTTAATAGGAAAGGGCAATTCTTGCTCTCGCTCCTTTTCATTCTCCTTGTCTGCCTGAACTTCCATAATGAGTCGATTGCGCATGGAGCCCAACGTATCTTGCGATATTTTATCTTCGGAAAAGTTCAAGGCATTGATCATATGCCTGGCCTGTTCAACAGCTTCAAACTTTTCTGGGTGTTCCTTTAAAAAAGACTTCCAAAACCAATCTGTTTCCTGATCAGGATCCCCTTTTATCCAGCGAATAAAAAAACTGTCTTTTGCAAAATCCAGCGCTGAATACTTTTGATAGTTCATGCAATTGCGAGAAGTGGTCTTACCGAGGCAAAGGCATAAGGGTACCGGGATCTAATCGATTTTTTAAAAAATATTTTAAAAGGTGGTCACCAGGACGAATTCGCGAACGCGATAGGTATTAATCAGTGTGATTTGTGACCGTATTTTTGAGTTCAGATATTCCTTTACTGATTAAGTTGTAGATAGCCTGCCGGGACAGGTCCATAATACTGGCGATTTTGTCATAGCTCAGTTCCTCGAAGTATCTAAGATAAATTGCCTCCCGTTGCCTTTTCGTGAGTCCGTCCAACAGCGTCTGGACTTTTTGCTTTAATTCCGCCGAAGATTGTTCCGCAATGAGGATAAATTCGTGGCAAGGGACCGACGGCTCCTTGATGCCTAAAGACCACCGAACCATCAACGTTTTCTCCAATTTGGAAGGAGTTCGAATGAGTTTCCTTCTAAGAGATTTAAAAAGATAATATTTAATCGACGTTGTCTCGCCAAGTTTTTCCTTGTTGCGCCATATTTCGATAAATAATTCTTGAATCGCATCCTTTACCCGATCATGATTACCGGATATCTTATAGCCGTAGTTGTAAAGCACCTTGGTGTACGAATCAAATATTGAGACGAAAGCCTGCTCATCACCCTTACGGAAGGAGTTCCACAACGATAGTGGATCAACATGATCAGGTTTCAATATTCGGACGTTATCGGTAGACGAAGCCGAATTGGAACTAGATTCTTTTGAAAATAAGGGATCGTTGTGCGAGGCCATTCACTCTGTTGACCTTAAAAGTAAAAAAAAAAGTTAGAATGCAATCGTTTGAAATAAAAATACTGGTCACGAGCAAATCGCGTTATTTCCAGACCAACACAATCATGCCGGCCAAAATCAGCAATGAGCCGATAATTACCTTTGAGGTAAGAGGCTCTTTAAGGAGGAGGAAAGAAAATAACAGCGTGATCACGATACTTCCCTTGTCGATCGCAGCAACATAGGAAACAAGGCCCTCTTTCATAGCCCGGTAGTAACACACCCAGCTCACCGTGGTGGCAATGGCAGAGGCAATAAGAAGGCCTAATTGAAACAGCGAGAGGGCGCCTATATCTTTGTATTTGTTTCCAATCAGATTAAACACCGTTATTATAATAAAGATAGCGGTGGTTCTGATTCCAAGACCCAGGTCCGCATTGATATTTTGCAAACCGTACTTAGCGAGAACTGCTGTAAGGCCGGCAAATATCATTGATATTATTGCATATAGTATCCAGGGTGCCATAACTCCTAATAAAGCAAATAAAAGTCGATAAGTTTTAGGATCTCACTAAGTTTTCCGTGGCACCTTCAACCTTAATACTCATCACAAAAAACTACATGCACTTTCCGGTCGGCACTTCTCAAAATACAACAGTAAAAATGTGAGACTCCTCATAGCGATAATTCAATTTATACCCACAAGAGTCGCAGACTCGTTTTACTATGGCCAGGCCCAATCCGGAACTGGACGTGTTGGCGCTCTCCTTGCTAAATCGGGCAAACATTTTCTCAGGAGGCATCTGCACCTTTGGTCCGCTATTAACGATGGTCAGGCGGCCTTCGTTCAAGCTGAGACGTATAAATCCATTGTTGACATTATGGCGGACCGCATTGTTTAACAAATTTGTGATCAATACCTCGATAAGTGTGCGGTTGGCCATAATCTCAACAGGCAGGATATCATGAGAAATAGATATAGCCTCGACATCAGCCATTGATTTTATGTCATACAATATTTCCTTTGTGATCCAGGTAACATCTATAATCTCCTTAGTGCTAAATTGGTCATTATCAATCTTGCTTAACAGTAGTAGATTCTTATTCAAACGTGACATCCTTTGCGCCGTCATTTCCAACTCACTGATCATACCGGCCTCGGATTCTGACATTGATGGGTTTTGCATCATCAGGTCAAGTTTCGATTGAAAAATGGCGATTGGTGTTTGCAACTCGTGTGAAGCGTTCTCGATAAATTCTTTCTGGTCAAGAAACACTTTTCTATTCCTGTCGGTCAGCATGCGCACTGTAGTGTTGAGATCATCAAACTCAGTAATGTTTGTCTTATCGGTCTCGATTGCCTCATTTCGGTCCAACTGATAGGCCTTAAGTTGGTTAAGCGTTTTGTAAAACGGCTTCCACAACCTTTTCGAAATCCTGCGGTTTAGTAACAAGAGTCCTGCAGCCAGCAATATTATCAGAAAGGATTGGACCAGGCCAATCGTCAGGATGAGTTCCTTATTATCTACCAACGCCATGCGCACAGTGAGTACATAGTGTCTTCCCTTTATGTCTACGCCGTTTGAGAGCTCTCGATAGGATCTCAACTCGTGCTCAACGCTATCATAAATCTCCGTGGTCCGGAAAGCTCTTGAAACCATTTGATTGGAAGATGGCTTGATATCAATATCGTATGAAAGCTGATCCAGTACTTCTAGATCCGTCTCAAGATCGTCCAGGTTCGCATAGCTTTTGATGTGTTTCAAAAATTGCTGCGTATGAAGCTCCATGGACTCATCAACCTCTTCGTTAAAGAGGGCACTGATGGAGAACAAAGAAACGGGTATACTAACAACGACTAATAGCAATGAGAAGATGAGGGAGCTTCTTAAACTAACCTGCAGTAACCTCATGTTGAAAATTTATAGCCCAGTCCATACACGGTTTTGATGTAGTCATCAGAGCCCGCTTCAGCTAGCTTTTTCTTGAGATTCTTCATATGGGAGTAAAGGAAATCGAACTTATCAAGTAATTCAGCATTGTCACCGGATACGTGCTCAGCAATCGCATTCTTCGAAACTACACGATTTTTGTTAGCGACCAAAAATATAAGAAGATCATACTCCCGGCGCGTGAGGTCGACGGTTGTATCCTTCACCTTTACTACCTTACCCAGCAGGTCTATTGTAATTTCATTGAATACAAGCGCATTGTTTCCGTCGAATCTCTTTCGCCTTATAACCGCAGAGACTCTCGCGCTCAACTCTGTTAGATGAAATGGCTTTGATAGATAGTCATCTGCACCCATATTAAGTCCTTTAACGCGATCGTCAACTGAATTTCTGGCTGTAATAATGATCACTCCATCGGTTTTGTTGCTGTTCTTTAGTTTTTCAAGAACCTTTAGGCCGTTCCCGTCGGGAAGATTGATGTCAAGGAGAATACAGTCATAGTCAAACAACATGATCTTTTCGTTAGCTTCTCGTTCGGAGTAGGCTATCTCGCAGACATAGCTTTCCTGTCTGAGAAACTGAGCCATGCTATTGACCAACTCTTTTTCGTCTTCTATGATTAAAATCTTCAAAACAGCATACTTTTTATTTCATCAATTAATATTTGAATGAATAGCTGACCGATTGATATCTGGCAATCGCCACGATTAATTGGATCGCCCTCTTGATACTGAATGAGGCCGCCGCTGCAGTAAAACTTACAATTGTATTAGACGTGCAGGATACCCAAAAAGCGCTGCAATGATATCTATCTTGCTAACTACCCCCGACGCAACAAATTTAGGGATATAAATGAGACATTTCGTCATTGATGTCACGCTATAAAACAACGGCACGAATCTGTAGACATTCTGTACCGGATTAAAAGTATAACTCAGCTTACTTTAGCATGCGTTGTGAAATACAGTAATCAACTAAATCTAGTTTCGAGCTACAGAAAACAGACAGAATTCCTCAGTTTATTTGAATAAAGGTTGTGTTTTACAGACCTGAAAGCGATAGTAAGTTGTTGCTTATTTTAAGAAGCTTTTTGCATACAAAGCAAGAAATAACATTTGAGAATAAAACCATTATGATATCAAAGATCTTGCTGATAATCACCTTACTCGTAGTGTCTGTCTCAAGCGCAACGTCATTGCTGCACGCACAAGGACAATCCGATTCAACAACGCGCAGTTCTCCGGTTTGGAAAAAGACCTTCATTGCCTCGGCCGCCTTGATAAGCTCAGGTCTGTTTGCCACCACAGATAACGATATTTTTGATCGTAAGGATATCGCCGAGCAGCGGAATGCGTTGACGCCGCGGTTTCAAACACACGCCGACGATTATATTCAGTATGCGCCGATCCTCATAGTATACGGTCTAAACGCTATTGGCGTAAAGGGTCGGCATGATATGCTTAATCAGACCATTTTGTTGATCAAGTCTGAACTTATCATGACGGCAATAATTTTTCCCTTAAAAAAGCTTACAGCGATTCCACGCCCCGATACGGGAGCACCGAACTCTTTTCCGTCGGGCCACACGGCACAAGCATTCGCAGCTGCAACCTTTCTACATAAAGAGTACGGCAAGAACCATCCAATCTATAGCATTATAGCTTACACGACAGCTTCCGGAATTGGGGTCTTGCGGATGCTAAATAATAGGCATTGGACGTCTGATGTCCTTGTCGGCGCTGGGATTGGAATATTGTCGACCAACCTTGCCTATATGTCGCACGAGAACCGATGGCACAATAGAAAGAAAAAAGCAGCTGGCATGATCATCATGCCTACATATGGAGCTAAAGTATTCGGAATGTATATGGCGCTACCGATCTGATTTTGGATTCCGCGTTTATCAGTCTTTGGGCGTTAAACTACTTACATGGTTCCTAAAACAAAAGCACTTCTAACGCTTAATCTTTGTACTCCTCTTTGCTAATGGTTTTGCCGTCCGCCGCGAACTTCACTTCGATCTTTAGTTCACGCTTTTCCAACTCCACTTCGTAGAAAATCTGATTGGCCGCATCTTCAACCTTTTCAGCTTCTTTAATTTTAAACTCGTTGTATTCAGAGTCAATCGAACTCTGTATTGCCGACGGCAATTGGGAAACTTTAATCGCGGTTTCGGTCACCAGCCATTTTCCATTTTTATTAAAATTTGACGACTGCTCGACGCCGGCATTCGTAAATTCAGCTTCATATTCATCCTCGCCTTCCATCGACCATGCCACTGATTTAGCATGAGGAAACTTTTTTACAAAGTTTGAATGAATGGCATCGGGAACAAATTTGGAGTCTACCTTCTGGCCGTTGCTCACGAATGCTACAAACGAAAGGATTGTTAATGCAGTGTATTTCATTGGGCTTTATTGATTAGTAATTTACGATTGTGATTTAACTACGCCAAAATTGCATCATGATTCTGTAGATTATCTGTCCTCCAATTATCCGTGGGGCTGCTTATTGTGAGCCTTAAAAATGCGTCAGTACCAATTGCTTACTAACCATTCAATCACTATAATATATTGTCCATCGTTCCAATTTCTGCTTCTTCGAATTTCTTGGCACTAGTAACTTAATTGAAGCGGGCAAATCCCTTTTTACAATAAAAATGTAGGGCTGTTGAAAAATTAGAACGAGGAAGTCCCGCGGAAGCGCAGACCTTATATGAATCAAGTTTTTCCTCCAAGCCGCATCGACCTCAAACTGAGTTTCCCTCTCCAGCGAGGAATTGTCAGCATGAACTGAAATTACCATCTTATCTAGTGTAAAGGCTATGGATGGCAACAACTCATTATATATCAAGATATTTCTATTGGCAAATCCTCTTTCTTTTATAAACGCTGCAATTGGAGTAGTTGAGTTTACTTTCAGGGCGTTCGATTTAAACAACATTGAAGAATATAGGATCAAACTTGTGGCAAAAAGTGTTGACGTCGATAGTATAAAGACTTGATAGGACATGTTAGATAGAAATAAGGAAACCGCCGCAAGCAAAACAGTCAAGGCTATAATGATCATGAAATTCGTAACGACCAGATCAGTAATAAAAAACGGGGCGATCAAGAGTGCTAGATAAATCAGAATTACGGGTGCAATCAATACGGCTCTATTTTTTGTTGAGTCACTAGTGGCCAGAAGATGACCCGTTGCCATGCTGAATCCGGCGAAGATCGGAAGGATGTATAAAAGTAACTTGGAACTCGACACTGAATATATGATCAACGGAATGCCGATACTCCAAATCAAAACTTTGATAAAAGTACGTTTGTCACGCGGCAATACGGACACTTGCCTCACGCCAAACACATGAACGACGGTCCACGGCAAGCTGATAAGAGGAATGATAGGCAAGTAATAATACCACGGTTCCCTTCTCGAAAACATTTCGGCATGTGCTATTCTATCGACCAGGTGATGAAGTAAAAAGTAATCCAGGAAGCGAATATCTTGTATGATAAGAAAAATAAACCAGCCAAAACCAACTCCGATAATTATCAGGAAACCCAAAAAGAGGTCAGTTGCTCGCTTTTGGATAGTGGGAAACATTGGCCATGTCCCAATCACAAAAGGTATAATGATAGCAAACG
This sequence comes from Chryseolinea sp., assembly GCA_037720155.1. Lineage (GTDB taxonomy): Bacteria > Bacteroidota > Bacteroidia > Cytophagales > Cyclobacteriaceae > Chryseolinea. The sequence continues at coordinate 309,370 of JBBJMI010000008.1, forward strand.
CAACGGGGCCCTTGGTTAGACAGCTTAGGCCTACGGCGAGCGAAAATATCCACAAGTACGATCGCCTATCCTCTGACCGAAACTTAACCCAACTGAAAATGGCAAGCAGTGTCCACAGCATGGTGTACGCGTCCGTGGTCAAACCTCGCACTGAGATTAGGACAATGGGCGTACTTGCGTAGACCGAAGCTGCATAAAGCGGCGTAAAAGCATTTTTAAAAAGAGTGGCGGAAATCCTATAGATTAGAAGTACCTGAAGAGCAAAAGCTACTACCAGGAAAAACCGAACGGCAAATGGATTAATGCCGAACAAATTCATAGCTGTAGCTGTAAGCCAATATGTTAGTGGAGGCTTGTGATAGTGGTAGATACCGAGAAGTTTGGGATGCATCCAATCGCCAGACCTCAACATCTCGCGACTTATTTCAGCATATCGAGCTTCACTTGTTTCGACAACTCCCCAAAGATTGCTCGTGGCCAACATGGCAAAACAGATCAACGCGACCGATGCCCATAATATTTTCTCGTAACGTTTCCTGGCGAGTAATTCGATAACTGCTGTCTCCTGATTGGGCATGAATTGAAAGAATTCGTATTGAAGGACAAGCGTTAAAGTATAAAATGCATAACCGGATTAAAGAATACCGCATAGGTACAAGAAGAATCTGTAGGCTTTCTGTGGTGATGTACAGTTTAATCGGTCCAGAATCTCTACAGAATTCTTCGATAGAATTGTGGCGAGTTCTAGGCACATAGTTTTATAGGGTATGGAGGGGTTACTAACCGTCTTGGTTCCTGTTTATAATGAAAGGGATTGCATCGGTCCCTTGGCGTTAGCGCTAACGGAATTCTTGAACGCCTCCAGCTCGACGAAAATTTTGTTTATAAATGACGGATCAACTGACGGAAGCGAAGCGGCGATTGAGGCGATTTGTGGCGCCGACAGTCGTTACGGATTTATTTCATTTATTCAGAATAAGGGATTAAGCACGGCGTTGAAGGCAGGGATAGATCATTGCAATACACCTTTTGTAGGCTATATCGACGCAGATCTTCAAACGCATCCAGCCGACTTTCCAAAGCTTATCGAATTTATGAACGACTATGATCTTGTCATGGGTTATCGCAAGGATCGGAAAGATACCTTAATAAAAAAAGCTTCCTCTACGATTGCTAATTCTTTCAGGCAATGGCTGCTAAAGGATGATATTATTGATACAGGCTGCCCGCTAAAGATCATGCGAACGGACTTAGCCAAACAGATGCCGTTCTTTCGGGGAATGCACCGGTTCATTCCAAATATGGTGATGCTATTAGGGGGCAGCGTAAAACAAGTTCCGGTACAACACTTTCCACGATACGCGGGTCAGGCAAAGTACAACCTGATGAACAGGATGACTGGCCCCTTTATTGACTCAGTAGCCTTCCGGTGGATGCAAAAAAGTAAGATTCAATATACAATTAGTAGAAAAGCTGGATGCCGGTGAATTTCTGGATTTATCTGCTTGGCTTGCTGGGACAATCTCTTTTTGGTGCGCGTGTACTGGTCCAATGGTGGATAACAGAAAAGCGAAAGCGAATAGCTTCTCCTCTGATATTCTGGATATTAAGCCTTATCGGCGCAGTGGTATTCCTAATTTATGGAATCATTCGAAACGATATTGCGATTGTCATTGGACAGTGCATTGGCTACTTTGTCTACATCAGAAATCTTCAATTAATAGGATACTGGTCCGGGATTCCGCTGATTTCGCGTATTGTCATTCTTCTAATTCCGGCGTTATCATATGTCCTGATCGCTGGTTTTTCCATGCCGATCCCTCCCGTCGGTGGTTTCATTATTAATGCCCATCCGTTAGCCTTACTTGGTATCGTCGGCCAGTTGCTATTCAATGTAAGGTTCCTGTATCAGCTTTATTACGCCGAGAAGCACCATGAATCGATACTCCCAATGGGCTTTTGGTTAATAAGTCTTAGCGGCTCCACCTTAACGATCATATATGCCATTTTTCGCGAGGATCCCGTATTGCTCATCGCCCAAAGTCTTGCCCTTATTCCCTATGTTCGAAATATCGCCATACGACGTCGTAATATTTGGGGTCGATCTGAGGAAAAGCACACGTATCCCAAAACTGATATGAAGCGACATTCGCACCGTACGAAGGGTGAGGAACATCATGATGAGCATCAAATCAAAACAATTCGCTAAGAAAATCAAATCGGACATCCCGTTTGGATCATAACGAAATATGCTGCAAGAGATTTTTGCACGAGCGATTTCAGGTTGAGGGCTGAATCGCTATTTTTGACGCTTCGCCATTCAATGACCAACAAAATTCTTCTCATGTTATTCGCTACGATGGTGGCTTGTAGTCAGGTGGAGCGCCCAATCGCAGACGTGTACACCGTCCGCGATTACAAAACCGTTAAGCTGTATCTCGATACCTTCAATGCAAAAATTCAATCTGAATACGATTCAATAGGTTCCTTTAAGATGTCGTATGCCGAATTCCATAATGGCAAAAAACATCTAATCTTCTTCGGGGCCACGCACAGTCGTGACCTGCATCACCCGCAATTCCGCCAGCTTGCCGCTTTGTTTAAAGCATTCCAACCGGAAGTCGCATTCAATGAAGGGGGAGAGATTCCCCGAGATCGTCGATACTCTTCAATGGATTCTGCTATTATTTCCAACGGCGAAACCGGGGTGTTGAAATTACTCTGCGACAGTGCACGTATTCGGATGAAGGATGGGGATATGAATGAGCGGGAGGAAATGATGGCGCTGAAGAAAGCCATTCCAAGAGATCAGCTATATCTCTATATGGCTATCGAACGATTCCTTAACGGATATCATAAAGGACATTTTCCGGGGATGACCCTGGAAGCCGGATGGCATTCAAAGTTCATACCTTATATGCGCCGTTCCGGCCTGGGGTTGACGCTTCAGCAAGAATCGCTGGATACACTTAAGGCAATTTACAAGCGGTATTTGCACCAAAATTTCGTTTTAGACAGTCTTGTGCAAGTGCATGAATTCTACCTGACTGATGATGGCGTGTTAGGTGATGTTGGCCGTGCTACGAAGATTGTGCGTGATCAAGCATTGCTCGCGAAAATTGACAGTGCACTTTATCAATACGATAGGGTATTTGTCGTGTTCGGATCGTCGCATCTCTTCGCGGTCACCCCAGCACTCAAACAAATCATTCAGAGAAAACGCGAATAGTCCTCCATTGCAAACGTGTCCGATTTAATTGCACGCTCACCGTACATAAAGTGTTCATTAACTATTCTGCAAAAGCTTAAAGAACCACTAACTTAAGCTTAACAGACAGTTTCATTTCCTCCTTCCATTTCTCCCTTATTTTGGATTTCGTTTCGGCCTGGAGAAAGGTCATCGGAAAATTCATTCATCCATAATTCTAAACTCTTTCTATGAAAAATTTGTACCAGCTGCTCCGGGCGGAGCGTCAACAGCTACCAGTGGACTTAAAGTCCTTTTTGGTAGTTGGATTGTTAACCTTAGTCTGCCTGCCACAAAACGTAGTGGCAAAAAGCTACAGCTATCAGCAAGGAATTTCGGTAGCGGGAAATGTAAAAGATGAAGAGGGCGTCGCGATGCCTGGAGTAAACGTTCTGGAAAAAGGTACCACCAACGGAACAGTGAGTGATGCGGATGGTAACTACAGACTAAATGTGTCATCGTCAAATTCTGTTCTGGCATTTAGCTTTGTGGGCGCTGAAACAAAAGAAGTGACAGTTGGTGATCAGTCAGATATTTCCGTGACGCTACCCGCAAGCGCTGTGTCATTGGCGGAACTTGTGGTGATCGGCTACGGTACACAGAAAAGATCAGATGTAACCGGTGCAATCAGTTCTTTAAAGAGTGAAAACTTTAATCAAGGGGTCGTTACAAATCCGGGACAACTTTTACAAGGAAAAGTTTCCGGTGTAAATGTGACTAGTGCAAGTGGTGAGCCTGGTGCTGCGCAAAACGTCATCATTCGTGGTGTTGGGAGCTTGCGGTCCGGAACGCAGCCGCTTTACGTAATCGATGGCTTTTTGCTCGACAACTCGTCTCAGGGTTTCGACACCAACCCGCTCAACTTTCTTAACCCTAACGATATTGCAAGCATAGACGTGCTGAAAGATGCCAGTGCTACAGCAGTATATGGCTCCCGAGCATCGAATGGTGTTGTTGTAATCACGACGAAGAAGGGGAAAGCTGGAAAAAATCAAATGAATTTGTCGGCGTCTACTGCGTGGTCAACCATGTCCAATAAAATTGATGTATTCAGTGCCGATGCGTTCCGTGAGGTAGTGCCGGCCGAGGGTGGAAATTTGATTGACGTTGGAGGAGATACTGACTGGCAGGATGAATTGAATCAAACAGGCGTGTCAAAACAGATTGATTTTTCCATCGGCGGAGCGGCCACAGAGAAATTTTCCTACTATGCTTCAGTAGGCGTTCAGGATCAGGAAGGAATCTTGTGGAAGAGCAATCTGGAACGCTATTCGGCAAAGTTAAACATGAGTCAAAAGGCATTCAACGGCAGGCTGAATATGGACTATAATCTTGTAGCATCTCACACGAAAAATTTACGGCCGAGTATCAATTCCACCATAAGTGACATGCTCAGTTTGAACCCTACCATTCCTGCATTTACTGACGGTGAGCCGACCTTGTTGACCACAAATGCCTTGAATCCTTTAAAACGGTATGAGATCTACAGTGACGAGGCGCTTAACAACCGTATTTTAATGAGCGTTTCACCGTCAATCGAAATACTCGACGGTCTTGTTTATAAGCTTAACCTTGGTGTTGACTATTCCACGACAAACAGGGACCAGCAGTACGAACCCTTTCCCTCTGTTGTAAATGAGTCCAATATTTCAAATGGCTCATTGTCTACTCTGATTAGCTCGAATACCAATAAGCTGGTAGAAAATACGCTTACCTACAATTGGAATAAGAATGTTCACAACGTGACGCTATTGGCAGGACATTCCTATCAAAGCTTTTTGGAGGAAAACAGAACCTTTAACTACAGTGTTTTCGCCAATAACAATATAGAACCCAAGTACCAGGACCACACCAGTACACCCCCACCTAGTACACCCAGTACACCTGGTACGCCTAGTGCACCTACATATCCTACAACAGTGAATTCATCGGCGGTTAAGGATGAACTGCAGTCATACTTCGGAAGAGTGAATTATATCTACGATGATAAATATCTTTTTACTGCAACACTTCGTGCCGATGGATCCTCCAAATTTGGAGAAAACAACAAGTATGGCTATTTCCCCTCTGTTGCGCTGGGGTGGAACATCAGCAATGAAAATTTCATGAGCAACTCGACGTTTAGCAACCTGAAATTGCGCGCGAGCTGGGGTCAAACCGGTAACCAGGAGATTCCTTCCAAGATCACAAAGGCCAGCTATGCAGAAGATCGATTAATTATAGGCGCGCAGAGTTTTAGCACTTATCCTTTGGAACCAAACGCCAATTCAATTGCCGCCTACCCTTACGGAATCGTCTTCACACGTCTGGCAAACCCGGATTTGCAATGGGAAGTATCTACCCAACTTAATTTCGGCGTTGATTTCGCAATTCTTGATAACCGCCTGAATGGCAGTGTGGACTACTTCGCAAAAGAATCGTCAAACATTCTATTGGAAGTAACTCCAGCGGATCCTGTTCAGCCTACCGCTACCTATTGGACCAACATCCCGGACATGAAAATTCAAAACAATGGTATTGAACTGTCATTGGACTACAATGGTAATGCAGGTGGCAACTTCTCCTACAATATCGGTGGTAACGTAACCTACATTCAAAACGAAGTAAAAGACTCGCCCTATGCAGTCCTGACAACCGGGGCGGCGCAAGGTGCTGGTCAAACAGGTGCGACCATTAATGGTTATGTCAATGGCGAGCCAATAGGCGCGTTCTATATGTTTCAATTTGATGGAATTGGTGCCAACGGTCTTAACGCGTTCAGAGACATTAATGGAGATGGTGCGACGCTTGATAATGACCGCAGCGTTGTCGGCAGCGCGATTCCAAAGTTTCTATATGCTTATCATCTGAATTTTAAGTACAAAGCTTTTGACCTGGGTTTTAACTTCAATGGCGTAGCAGGAAACAAGATCTATAATCATACGACCATGGGCCTGTTTGCCAAGGCGCAATTGGCTAAGTCCAACAATACAACGGACTTTGCTATTCAATATCCCAATGAAGTGGTGAGCAATTCCAATACCGTATCCACACGTTATTTGGAGGACGGCTCTTTCCTGAGATTGAATAACGCAACGCTGGGCTACAACCTGTCTTCAGACAGGATCGGACTGTCGAACGTATTGCAAAATATCCGCGTGTCAGTTACGGGGCAAAACCTATTTGTTATAACCGATTATTCCGGTTTTGATCCTGAGATCAATACGGGATCGACTATAGCAGGAATTCAAACCTTCGGGATCGATTACTTTACGTATCCCAAGGCAAGAACATTCTTGATCAGCCTTAATGTAACATTCTAGAAAGAAATCGAACGGTTCTCTTAGTATCAATTAGAAAAACGAAGTCAGATGAAAAATATCACATTCAATAGATCTTTACCGATAACAATATTCTTGCTCGCATTTTTCGGGTGCACCTCATTAGAGGAAGAAATTCTTGATGAGTCTCTCACTGGCACCGGCCAGGCAGAAGTTGTAAGTGGGTCAATAGCGCCCGTGTATGGCCTTCTCCGTCAGGTATGGTTCCATACTGTAAATTTTGGACTTCAGGAGGTTGCTTCAGATGAGGCCATCCTCCCCTACCGTGGCGGCACAGACTGGTTTGATGGAGGAAAGTTCATAGCAGTTCACCAACATCTCATGACATCCAGCAATGCGCTGGTCGGGGACACCTGGACAGCTATCACCTTATGTTTATCCAGGGCAGTACTTGCCGAGGAAAGATTAAGAACAGAAGTTGAAAGTGGTAATCAGAATGCACAGCATGCACTGTATGAAATGATCGCGATGAATGCATACCTCAACATGTTAGCACTCGACAATTGGGGTTTGGTTTTCAGAAAAGAGCGTTCGGATCAGGTATCCGAAATTCTAAGGGGCGAAGAAGCAATTGACTATATTGAAGGTAGGCTATTGTCGGTTGTTGATGTGATGAGTAATAACATCAACCCAGGTAGACTTACCAAAGATGCCGTGAGTGGTCTCCTGGCAAGGCTATACATGAATGCTGCGGTTTATCGCAATCCCTATGGAACGCCTGACTTTAAAAAGGAAGACATGGATAAAGTTATCCAGTATACAAATAGTATTATTTCAGGGGCTCATTCCTTGAGCCCCGAATACTTTGACCTGTTCAGCGATGGTAATCATACAAACACTGAACTTATCTTTGCGCTCGACCAAAGAGGTGTCCTTGAAACCGAGCACAGCAGATGGGCTTATTGGCCTATCTCGGGAGACCAGGTTCCAAGACCAGAATTCCCAAGCACAAGAGGGACCGATGCTACGGCAGCTACCCCTGACTTTATTAAAACCTGGACCGATGCTTATGGCCGTGTTGATCCAGCCGATGCAGATTCCCGCTTTTATCAGGAAAACACGGTTATACCAGACGAACTCAAAGATCTGACAGGTGTAACTCCAACGAATGATTCAGAGCATTACTATTGCATAAAGGCTCAGGATTTCGAAATCGACAGGGGAATACTTCGTGGCATTATCTGGGGCCCAAGAAAAGATGCTAAGGGAACTATTTTGACTTGCGACGACGGATCGGTAAGGATTTATCCCGTTATCAATAGAAGGACCAGTGGTGCAAGCCTCCGATATGTGGACCATACGCTCAAGGTTGATTTTACCGCCGAGGGAAGTTTACACAACACAGGTCACAGATTTTCGAAGTATCAGTTCAGCCACACAGCGACCAATTGTTGCGCTTACAGTAGCGTGGACGTTGTGTTGCTTCGTTTGGGCGAGATCTATTTGATGCGTGCAGAAGCGAAGTTGAGAAATGGTGACAATGCAGGAGCTTTGGCAGATGTTAATACATTAAGAACTTCCAGAACCGCCCGCCCGGCGCAGACTCCTGAGGCTTTAGCTGCTATCGATTTGGATAATCTTTTCCGTGAGACGGGCTTCGAACTGTATTGGGAAGGCTTGAGAAGAACCTATCAAATACGGTTTGGCAAATACGAAGGATCCTGGACTGGCAAGGCCGATGCCGACGTACACAAAAGATTGTTCCCGATCCCCCAGAAAGCAATCGACGGTGCTTCGAGCGAGAAGGGATTTCTCGTGCAAAACTCTGGATATTAACCGCGTACTTTTACATTTTACATTTAGAGTTTTACATTTTTCGGTTAAATTTCCAATGTAAATCTCTCAATGTAAAATGTAAAAGTGCTGCTTCGATCAGACCACTATTTTAATAACTCCGCTATGCGCCTTCTGCACAAATACTTTACGTTAACCGTTTTCATCTGCCTGCCATTTGGCACTATAAAAGCTCAAACACTTAAGATGAATCAGACGCAGGTCATCGGAAGTCATAATAGTTACAAAATCGGTATTGAAAAGCCGTTGATGGACTTAGTCTTGTCCGACCGTCCAGAAGCAATTGCATTGGATTATGCACACATCCCCATAACAGCACAGTTGGATTTGGGCTTGAGAGGCCTGGAGATAGATGTGTTATACGATCCTGAGGGAGGGCTATTTTCGCATCCGAAAGGGTTGGAAATGCTCAACGCTCAGGGAGTGGAGACCAAACCATACAACGCGGAGGCCATGAAAGATCCTGGTTTCAAAGTGCTTCACGTACCTGATATCGATTTCAGGACGCACTGTTCAACATTTAAAGCATGTCTGTCTGATATTAAAGACTGGTCAAAATTGCACATTGATCACTTGCCAATAGTCATTACAATCAATCCAAAGACCTCAGGACTTGACAGGCCGGGTTTTGCAAAGGTCATACCTTTTGATAAAAAAGTATTGGATGCACTGGATAAGGAAATACTCGAAATATTTGAAGCTGATAAACTGATAACTCCAAAACAGGTAAAGGGAAGACAAAAAACACTTCGAAAAGCAATCGTAGATAATGGGTGGCCAGACCTTGCCATGGCGAGAGGAAAAATACTTTTCGTTCTGGATGTGGAAAAGGAGCTTACAGAATTGTACGTAAGCGGCGATGACGACTATGCAAGACCCATGTTTGCCAATGCCGACGCAGAAAATTCGCATGCTGCCTTTTTTATCTTGAATGATCCCATCAAACAGGAGAAAGATATAGCTGAACTGGTAAAGCAGGGATTTATGGTACGCACCCGTTCTGATGCCGACACCAGAGAGGCGCGAACTGGAGACAAGACAAGGTTTAAAGCGGCCATGCGGTCAGGGGCACAGGTGATCAGTACAGATTATTACCTAAAATCATTGAGTCCAAACAAAGACTTCGAGATTGCTTTTGATGGCAAATACAGCCATTGTAATCCGGTGGTTAGCAAGTCTTCGCCCTGCGACTTGAAGTGAAAGAGAGTGTTTATTGTAACACCTTTCACTTTGTAGTGAGTACCAACCGCGCCGATATGATTACGATTATTATTATTATTGCACAACACAGTTTTTATTTACAGATCCAATAAATGAAGGATCAAAATTTATTGATTATTCAATTACAATTTTTCTAATCATTCTTTCTTCGCTTACATATATTATTCCATTGGGATCGCAGGCAATACCTAAAATAGAACCGAATTTTGCTGTCTCTTCAGATCCATCTGCATGGCCATTTACATTTCCAATGAGTGTTTTAACTTCTCCTAATGGTGTAATCATTCGGATAAAAACAGAGTCACCAGGAATTTCATTTTCTCCAAAGTACATGTTACCACTTTGCGGATCTCTGCATATTGCATTTACATACTTCATTTTCGCTGCGACCCCAACTCCATCCTGGTGCCCTTGGGTACTGCCTACGAATGTCGATACTTCGCCAGAAGATGTTATTTTTTTAATTTTAAAACTACCAAAATCAGCTAAGTAGAGCGTACCTGATTCGTCAATAGCCATCGAATGCGGACTTGTGAATTTAGCCAGTGTTCCCGTACCATTTTCGTCACCTGCGGTACCGCCAGCAAACGTAATTACATTTCCAGACGGATCAATTTTTCTAATATCATAGTTTGATATCTCACTAACATAAATATTATTTATTTTGTCAGACACGAGTCCGTATGGATAATAGAATTTTGCCTTTTCCCGTGTTCCATCAGCATGACCCACCCCTTCAAACCCTCCAGAAAGAACACTTACTGAGCCAGTCGGTGTGATTTTTTTTATTATACCATAAATTTCCGAGACATATACGTTATCATCACCATCCACGCAAATGCCATTAGGATGGCCGATATCATGTAGTTCATTGCCATCGCCCGCAAAAGTACTCACCATACCTGCAGGAGTTATTTTTCTTATTCGATCATTTCCCTCATCCACCACATAAATATTTCCTTTAGAATCGGTTGTCACATGTAAATTACTGCTAAAGCGAGCCGATGCTCCCTGGCCATCCTGAAAAGCAGAGATTGCCGAACCTGCAAGTGTTGTTACCGTTAATGAGGTTTGATACAAAAACGCAGGGCCTGGATAGGTGATTCCTTTCATTATCATTTTTACTACTCCACTGCCTGCCTTGGAAGGGATTGTTGTTGTTATGGTCGTGTTAGTAATTGTTAAAATGACAGCTTCTTTATCATTAAAAAAAACTTTTACGGCAGTAATATCGGTACCAAAGTTTTCACCTGTAATGGTAATAGGTGTAGAAGCCTTACCACTTGCTGGAGCGATTCCTGTTATGACTGGTGTTGATACAAGTGTAACGGTGAAGATTGGGCCAGTAGCTACCTTACCATTTGTTTCAACAGAAATTGCACCTGTGGTTGCGCCAATGGGCACGATACTGGTGAGTTGCGTAGTTGTGGCTGCTGCAATGGCGGCAGTTGTACCGTTAAATGTTATATGATTATCAGTTGGCGTTGGGCTAAAGCCGGTGCCCGTTATCGTAACGGTGGTTCCCGCCACACCCACAGCAGGAGCAATTGTCGTAACTGCCAGAACTGGGATAGGGTTTATACTTTTTTCATCACTACAAGCAACGGCTAGCAACAGCACGGCTTGACAAACTACTACTTTTAATTTCAACTGATTCATAAATTTAGAATTCACTTAGTAAATGGATGGGAATTTTCACAGGTTGTAAATATAGAGTACTGAATTGAAATTTGTGTTGGTGAACTGAAACCTATTTACAGGGATCAGTTCAACCGACTGGAATGGTAAAGCCTATTCTGAATTTTAAAGCGGAGCTTTTTCTTGGGATCATTAAAGAAGTTGTATGCCTAAAAAAACCTTACGCTGCGGTTGACGTGATCGATGATGTTGATGGTTCGTATCCCGCGTCTGTTGGCCAGCGCATCGCTCCTAAAGTCCATAGCCCATTCTTGATTAGCTTTTAAGGGAATCGAAATCGGGTTAGCGCGATTGTCGTTGATTCTTCTGCGCAACTTTTTGCTGATACGGATTGTCCGGCGGTTACTGTCATCGCGATGACATTTATAGTAATAAACGGATCGCGACAGATCCACTAGCTTACAGGCGCTACCTAAGAAACGCTATAAAATGACGCAAATCTCGTCAAGGCAATACGAAAAAAACAAAAGGAAAAAACAGCGCATGTCTACTTTCGAAGTATCACCTACTTGAACTGATAAGCTATTACTCGATTTTTGAAAAAAGTAGGCACATAGAGAATTTCCTTTTCAGAGTCGAAGCCAATATCTGCCGTGTTCAATTTTTGAGCTCGGGTATCAAGTAATGTTTGTTTATTTCCGTTGGGTGTTATGTGATAAATAATCCCGTTCCAACATGAAACAATGAAACCGTTATTGGTTTGTACGATCCCATCAGTACTTTCATCCATGCCCTCCGTAATTTTAGTAAGCATTTTATTTTTGTCTGATTTCCATAAAATACCTTTTACTACAAAGTACAAATCTTCTCCTGAAATCAGAAGTCCGTTCACGCCCATTTGATTCTCTAAATAGGTACTGACTGTGCCATCCTGAATACCAAGTATTTTGCCCGTCTTCGAATCCGAAACGTAAACCATCCCTGTTTTGTCAATCGCTAAGTCATTCAAAAAAATAGCGCCGGCCACTGGGATTCGTTGTAAAGTCTTTCCACTTGTAAGATCTATAGCGACAACCTCATCAATATCCGCCACATATAGTTTGCTATTATAGATGCCCATTCCTTTGGGAGCACTTAAATTAACTGCCCATTTCTCGATTCTTTTCCCATCTAAACTTACCTTACTTATTGACCCCTTTAAATCCTTTTCACCTGATTTTCCATCAATGTTTGAAACAAACAACACTTTGCCGCCAGTATGATGTAATACACTTTCAGGGACTTTCAATGTAGAGTCTGTTTCCCATAATTTAACGAGTTGTGGAGTTTGTGCGGCTGTAAACAACGGGAAACAGAAGATGAATGATAGCGAGATGTTTCGGAATTGGTTCATACGTTAAAAAATTAGAAGCTACGAATAGATTTGTCAACAATATTGCCAAACTATTACATGGTGCTCACTGTATTCTATCACTTTACAGGAATACCAGTTGTTGGAATGGTTTTTGGAAATTATTTACATGGACTTAAAATCTCAAGCATAATGAAGAATCGCATTTTTAAACTAGTTGTCTGCATCATATTGAACCTCACTACAGGAATTTTTTTTACAATTGAGGCTCAACAAAAAGCAGCACTGCCCGAACCCTACGCAACCAAATCAGCGGTTAACAATACTCTCGTAACAGGTTGGAAAGAAGGAAAAATGCCAATTGCGCCCGTCGGGTTTGAAGTAAGAAAATTCGCTGATGGATTTCACAACCCACGATGGATTTACGCAGGACCGAATGGCGATTTGTTTGTTTGTGAGGTAAGCACAACGCCTTCCAGTGCAAACCAAATCACTATTTTAAGAGATAGCGATAAAGATGGAAAATATGACGTAAGAGAAATATTTCTATCTAATCAAAATAAGCCATTTGGAATGCTTGTGTTAGGTGAGTATTTCTATGTGGCCAATACTGATGCAATTATCCAATATCCCTATAAAGCAGGTCAAACTAACATATCAGCAACCGGTAAGAAAATTTTGGATTTGCCTGCTGGCGGGTATAACAATCACTGGACACGGAATATTATTGCAAGTCCCGATGGAAAAAAGATTATGGTATCCGTTGGCTCTGGAAGCAATAATGGAGAGAATGGAATGGATAAGGAAATTAGGAGGGCCAACATTCTAGAGATCAACCCCGATGGTACTGAAGAGAAAATATTTGCGGCAGGTTTAAGGAATCCCGTCGGGATGGACTATTACCCCGGCAGTACGACACTGTGGACAGCTGTCAATGAGCGGGATGAACTAGGAGATAACCTTGTTCCCGATTACATCACCAGTGTGAAACGTGATGGGTTTTACGGATGGCCTTATGCCTATTTCGGTGCTAATGAAGATCCCCGTATGAAAGGACAAAGGCCGGATCTGGTAAAAAAAACGATAGTGCCGGAGGTTGACTTAGGTTCGCACACAGCTTCCCTCGGCTTGACCTTCTATGAACATAAAGCTTTCCCTGAAAAATATCACAACGGTGCGTTTATTGGTCAACATGGTTCATGGAACAGATCAGAACTGTCAGGTTACAAAGTGTTATTTGTTCCCTTTAAGGATGGAAAGCCTAGCGGCAAACCAGAAGATTTTCTAACCGGCTTCATTGAAGACGCAAAAAAGAGCAGAGTGCATGGCAGACCCGTTGGAGTTACCGTGCTTGCTGATGGTTCTTTATTGGTAGCAGATGATTCGAGCAATACTATTTGGCAAGTAAGTATGGCTGAGTAGATATGATGGACGAAAAAGCGTATCAACCTATTGAAAACTATGCAGTGATCGGAGATCTTAGTACTGCAGCGCTGGTCGGACTATACGGTTCCATTGACTTTCTCTGTTTCCCCAACTTCGATTCACCCAGCGTTTTCGCAGCGCTGCTGGATAAAGAAAAAGGCGTATTTTTTAAGATATCGCCTTGCCATAATAATGTCCGCCATAAACAGCATTACCTCCCCGGTACAAATGTGCTTTTAACCCGATTCCTCGCTCAGGATGGTTTGTGAGATCACGGACTATATGCCTGTGGAGGAAATTCAGATCGGTAAGGAATTGGTGCCTACCGTTTCATGTATACGGGGAACACTTACCTTTGAGATGGAATGCAGGCCACGGTTCGACTATGCGCGTGCCACACACAAGGTGACTGCGCAAGACGATAAACAAATTTCATTTATCAGCGATGGGATTGATATGACCACGCTGAGACTACGCTCGACTGTTCCAATGGTGGTAAGCGAAGCGGATGCGATCAAGACATTCACCCTTCAAACCGGAGATCGTGCCACCTTAATACTTGAGTGCGTTACCGATCCGTCCGAGCTCATCATCGCGATGGATCACTTCATCGAAAAAAGTCTCTTTGATACAATCAACTATTGGAAAGATCGGGTCTCAAAATCCAATCATAAAGGCCGATGGCTGGAGATGGTTCACAGGTCCACACTCGTGTTAAAGTTGATGACTTCCTTAAAGTATGGATCTGTGGTGGCATCACCAACCTTCGGGCTACCTGAAGAAATCGGCGGTGTTCGCAACTGGGATTATCGATACACCTGGATTCGTGACGCATCTTTTACCATTTACGCACTTTTGAAGCTTGGCTATAGAAAGGAGGCGCGGAAATTTATAAGCTGGGTTGAGTTGCAATGCAGGGATATCGGTGAAGCGGGAAGCCTTAGTCTGATGTATGGTATCGATGGGCGTAAGGATTTGTTTGAAACTGAACTGACGCACCTAAGTGGTTACAAAAATTCGCAGCCCGTACGCATTGGCAACGCCGCCTATAACCAAATACAACTTGATATCTATGGGGAGTTGCTCGATGCTGTTTACTTATATGACAAGTATGCGGAGCCGATCGTATAACTTCTGACTTGATTTAACCAACCAGGTAAATTGGGTCACTAAGCATTGGATGGATGAAGACGAGGGAATCTGGGAGGTACGAGGCGGCAAAAAAGCGTTTCTCTACCATTCATTTAATACAAGGGAGCCGAAACGGTCGATGCGGCCGCATTGCTAATGCCCATTATACGTTTCATTGGTCCCACTGATCCGCGATGGCTATCCACTCTGAAGTGCATCGAGGATCAACTGGTGTCGGATTCGCTGGTACCGATTACCGGACGGATGAAAAGCTCGATGGCCTTAAAGGCGTTGAAGGAACATTCTCGATGTGCACATTCTGGCATGTTGAATGCCATTCAAGGGCCGGTCAATTAAACAAAGCGCGTCTTTACTTCGAGAAGATGCTGGGCTATGCGAACCACGTTGGACTTTATGCTGAAATGCTGGGGTTTCAGGGAGAGCATTTAGGAAACTTCCCCCAGGCGTTCACACACCTGGGATTGATAACGGCTGCGCTAAGCCTAAACCATCAATTCGATGATCAGCGCAACAAAGAACAAGATTAGGTATACGGATTTCCGGTAATACTATTAAGGTTCTCGAGTGAAGTTGTCAGCCTGTCCTTCACTTGTTGAACGTATACATGATCGAGTAAAAAAAATGAGATCTTTATTCTTTTTTCCTCGGGAGAAAAGTGAATTTTGATTGGCTTAGAGGAAATCCACCATGGTGACTGGGCCAATGCTTTTTTAAGGACCCGTTCCATTTTTGAAGGGTTATCCCATCTAATTGCGCTCAGCTCAAGGGTTGTTTCCCCTGCAATAATTCTTTGAGGTGATTGTAGGGAAAGACTATTCGTTACTACAGAAGAATAGGGAATGCGCAGCCATCGACCTTCCTTTGTTTCTATTGTGAGCTGTGAAAGCCCTAGTATCCTGATACTACCATGGCCAGTCTGGCATGTGAGGATCTGCCCTTTAACGGGATTGTGGCGCATCCGGAAAATATAACCCGCGACGATATCTTTCAGATAAAACCAGGTAATCAGCAAGGTAAAAACAATCGCCAACGTAAGAACGAGAATGGGATAGTATGAGCGGGAGGATAAGAATATGCTCGTTGACCAGAAAACAATGATCGTCCACAATACCAGTTCCAGCATCACCAACACTGGCATAACTTTTTGCACGGTTCTGTTGTGCACGCCTAAAACTCTGGCTATCCGGAAAAGGGCCAGCGTTAACGCCACGGCTGCTATCAGATAAATAGTGTTTAACATACCCACTCCTTTTCTTTACAATATGCAACCAACAGTGATTCCATATTGGAGTTTAAGCAATAGACGGACGTTGTGCATTCTGTGATAAGGTATAACCGCTCCATAATGGTGATTATCTCGACTATCTGCTCTCGTTCCATTTCCAGGCAGCGGACCATTTTGTCTAAACTCATCCGATTATGGATAAGCAGTTGAAAACAAAAATGGCCCCAAATTTCAGGCATCTCTCGTATTGTTCGTCCATCAAAAGAAGATGGCTTTTTCCACATAATCATCTTATTTGAATAATCCTGTATCCCTGCCAACCAGGCATTCATTGCAGCACCCGGATTTCCATTGGAGTGTGAGAAAAGTCTGTTGAACACTCTCGCCATTTTAATCTCATTAGAAGCACCTTCCGGATTTCGAATAAACTCCAGCGACAGGCCGCTGGAATTATGCCTGGTCATTATCAATTGCTTCAGCTCAAAAGAATTGAATGGAAGGCACCTGACAATTCCCGCACAGAGGATGTCCAATGGTTCCGCTGTATTGATAATGGAAAACGAAAAAGGTGTCGTGTTGACGACGAACAGATATCTGTCAGAGAATTCCTCGATCATCCATTTGATATGGCGGATCACATCCAACCCGTTGGGTTCAGAGCGCTCCCACCATAGCTCCAGATCGTGTAGAATGATCATACTGTTTTCAGGCAGCATACCTAACAATAATTCTGAATCGCCTTGAATGCCGGTTGCTTTTCGGAGCACCTCCTCCAAAGTCGAAATGCTTATCGACCCGTCGTCGGGCGGGAAAATATGATAAGGCGTGTACAAGTCACCTTTTTCTATGGCAAAGTGTTTGCACAACGCTGACTTTCCTGCATTCGGCTCACCGATCACCAGGATCATTCCTTTACCGCTGGAGCGATAACGATCGTAAACTTTTTCAAGCTCTTGCTCCTCAACAGCCTTAGGTATCCAAAAATTATCACCAATACTCGACCGTCTGTTAAACAGGGAAACGTAATAATGTGGAAGTTTTAACAAAATATCTGATTTCGGTGTCGCTCTGACGACTTGTTCCAGGATCCGTTCATTCACGGATAGCATTTGCGTTTCAGACGACAATTGCTGTGCGAGAAGAATCCCTTTAGTCCTGGAATAAAGAGCGGAAATAAAAGCCGTTTTTAATACACCGGCTGTACCAAATATCCTTCGAGTCACTCGTGTTCGAAACTGTCGTGTCTTCCGCAGGCGTAGTAACTGCGAAAAGTCGCCCGACATACCGGTAAGTTCATGGATGTTGAGGCTTTGCTTCAACCGGTTTAAATGTTCATTAATATCATTCAGGATTGAATCCGCGATTTGGTCTAGAGTTTCCGATTCCTCCTGTATAGAATCGAGTGCGGTTTTTACTTCTTCTTCCAAGATGCCACGCGCATCTTCATGTTGCAGATTGAACGCGTTGAACATGGAAAGCTTTGCGCGATCGGTAATAACAAAGCTTACTCGTTTTACTTCTTTTGAAACAGCGGCAACCTTGGTTTCAAAAGGCGCAGAAAGGGTTGTTTCGACAAGATGTTTAATCATCGCCTGAAGTGGAAGCCTGTATATTCTATCCTTTCTATGATCGGGGACATTAATCGTAATTTGTTCAGCGACATCGCCTGTCAATACGAGCAACTGTTCGGACATTTCCTGAACGCATTCATCCAGGTAATTTAAATGCTTATTCAGTTCAGGCAGGGCCGCTTGTTTAAAATCGCCCGCCCGGAATACTAATATTTTTGATAGTGCTTCCTTTGTTTCCGAAATACCGTTTTTCTGATTATCAAAGAACTGAGCGATTTTCGCCCGAAATTGATCGACCTCCAAAGCGGCCGCGCCATAATACTGACGTATCATAATATTGGTTTTCAACGAATTCAAATCCAGGACTGCTTTTTCCTGCCACTCCGCCGAAAAACTGTTCAGTAGTTTTTTCTTCTTGAGATAAAATTTACGCGTTCTTCTTTTCTTTCGAATGGTCCAGTTAAACTCTAAGTGCTCTATCTGGTGCATGAAGAAATTTACATTCTTCCGGTACTCTACTTGCAACCTTCCTAAGCAACGCGACATTGAATCCTGATGAGGAGTCACCAGCCGCTGTGCCCTGTCTTCGAGCTGTCTTGCAAAGTCGCTCACGGCGAATTGATCTTGCCGTCTAGTAATGACAGAATGAAATGATTCATCGGCCCAGGCCAAATAGTTGTGCAATCTCTCTCGCGAGGCTGATAATATCCGGTGTACGTCTTCAGTAATCATGGTAAGAAAATGATAACGGGTATCCCTGAAAAAGTACGACGCACCATTTCTGAATGTGATCTTAATCGGAATCGGTCTGTTAGAGAACGGACGCAGCACTCTTTGTTTTACCTTAAACCATCGCAATGCAAAGCGATCGAACTTTTGGACCGCAAATTCCCTTCTTTCATGGCGGATGTATTTTGATTTTGGAAATCGGTTAACGTCCGATTCTATTTGTTGCAAGTACCAAATCAAGCCCTCGGCTATTAAGGCGGTCTGATTGTATGTTGAAATCGCTAGTGAATACGATACAAACTCATCGGCTTGCTTCAAAAAATGTTTCCGCGCGTTTTCAACTGCTTCCGGCCTCTGAGACGGTTTAAGGGATGAGATTTTTCGGATTGAATGCGCGGTGGCCCTCGCAAGTGAAAAAGTTTTGTCGTAAAGCTCGTCGTCCAGTCTAAAACAGGGTCTGAAAACTTTATTGTAAAGTGCAATCACCAGGTCCTTGCCATGATTATCTATTTTCTCAATATCGACGTCAATCTCAGAGTATCTAGAACCTTCGAGGGGCGGCAAGATCCATTCAGCACTTTTCAGCGTTTCGGCCGATGTCGTTGCTTCAATGACATTATACTCCTCGAATGCATCCGATGCATGGATAAATAGCGCACTGCGTAAGTGCCCGCAAATATTCTGTATGTTTCGGAAAGTGGTTTCCAAACTACCGCTGATAATGTTCTGCATTCCGATAATGGTCAGCGCGGTGCCAGCGGACTCCTTTCCAATAATATCCTGTTCACCTTGAAGAGTAAGAGAGTTGTCTATAATTCTAATTGTAGCTGTTATCCTTGATTCAGCCAAAATACTTCTCAAAAACCGTTCGACCTTGCTGTTATCATCAGAATTATTCAGGATAGTGCATATTCTGATTGAAGATTTTTTCCAGAGATCCGAAAGGGTAAGGTGTCTCAGTATATTAAGAGCAAGTGAAAGATTACTACCTCGTCCGCTCCACCAAATGTCAATGGATGAATTACCGTTTAAGTCTCCCAGGTTGTTGTGATGGAGAAATAGAGAACTGAAATTATACTCCTGAATTCGTTTCATGAGGGCAACAAATTTGTCCTTGTTTTCTGCTCTGTTAGTCCACCCCATTAAAACTGTGTTCGGTTCAACCCCAGGGAATCCGTATACCCTGATTATTTCGTCTATGCCCGAATAGATATCCTCACAGAAATAAGTATGATGAAACATTTTCTCACTTCTGTTTGATGGCTTTTTATCTCGTTCAAGCCTGGTAAGTTTTGTAACATCCGCCTGCACCAATTCAAATGACGACAAGAGTCCCAACTTTCCACCGATGGCATATCCCAACTGAATCATATAAGGTCGCGCTTCGTCGGCACCGTTAAACATCAGAATATTGGGCCGCCAATTCCTGGTGTGTTCCTTTGCACCTGTCAACCGAAATAATGAAGTTTTTGCCAGGGACGACCAGACCCCACTCCATGCGTCACCCGATTGTAATGAAAGTTCTTTTCTTTTCAGGTAAAAAAATAGCAACCCTAGTATAACGGAAGCGGCAACCGTCGCGATAAAATCGAGTTCGATCATTACGATGAAACAGGCCACCGCACCCAATAAACTTATCCACCCAGGGGTTTTGAATGTGGGACGGAAGTCTGCACTCGTCCAGGTTTCAAAAGCACAGCTAAGATTAATAAAACCATAGGTAGTAATAAAAAAGATCGAAACTACGCGCGCGATAACGTTAAGATCACCAATTAAAATCCCTGTTTCGGCAATAAGGAACGTAAGTATTAATGCATTACGCGGTTCATTTGACGCCCCAACACCTCTTGCGAAAAACCGAGGCGTAATTTTATCCACAGCTGTTGCCTGCAAAATGCGCGGCGCGCCTAGAATGCTACCCAATGCAGACGAAAGCGTTGCACCCCAAATACCTGCAATAACCCAACCTGGTAGCCATGATACCTTTAGCAAAACCTGGGGGTCGCTGGAAAGCATTTTCGAATCAACTGTTAATGCCAGGAATACAGCGAGGCCAAGGTATACAAACAAGCCGACAACAATTGCGGTGATTGATCCTAACGGAATAGATCCTTTCGGATCTTTTAAATCTCCCGACATCGAAACGCCAGCCTCAAAACCTGTAACTGCTGGAAAGAAAATCCCAAACAAGACCATAAAGGGAACCATATTGTCAGAAGAAGGCGCAACGAATTCATTGGCCGGTGCAGCAAATTCGTGCTCCCCGATTAATATTGAAATTAAGGAGAGCACCATGGTGGCCATGATGATGTATTGCGCTTTAATGGCCAGCGAGGTGCTGACAATGGTTATCGTCGTAACAGCAATCAATACAATGGTTCCGACAAAACGAATAGCATTCGTGTTTGTCTCATATCCCAGGTATGACAGGAGACTTTCGGAAAATCCGATCAGGTAAAGGCTTACACTCAACGAAAGACCTGCAAACAACGCCAGGCCTAAGGTTCCTCCTATCGGCAAACCAAGACTCCGCGAAATCATGTAGTAGCTTCCACCTGCCTCTACTTTTTTATCCGTCGCGATGGAGGAAATACTGAGCCCGGTTGTAACGGAGATCAGGTGCGCCAGAACTATGATACCTATGGTGACCCACAACCCTGCCTGGCCGACAATCATAGGCAATCGCATGTACATGATTACGCCTAAGATGGTAAGAAGAGAAGGGGTAAAAACTCCACCGAAGGTTCCGAATTTATGTACCTTTGTCATCCGATACTTCTTTAATTAATCCAAAGGAAGATTTGGAGCCCTGGTTCGTTACCCATTCTCGCTACCTTCTATACGATTACTATAATAATTCTATTTTAGTAAAAAAGTTATGATCACGCAAAATGTATATTACGACATTCTCATCACTTGCGGTGTAGTTATCCTATCTTATTCCTTTGGCTGGATTTCCAAAATCACTAAAGTGCCAACTGTTTTGCTGCTAATTATCTTAGGAATCGGTTTTCAATTTCTGCTGCGGAGCTTGAATCTGGATGTGAGTCCCCGTTTGATGGACATACTTGAACTTCTTGGAATTGTCGGTCTCATTATGATCGTACTGGAAGCTGCGCTCGATCTTAAACTAACAAAGGAAAAAAAATCCTTAGTTTTGAAGGCATTTTTCGTGGCTTTGCTTGCGCTGGCCGGGTCCTGTGCTGCAATAGCAGTAATCCTTATTCATTTACTTCACTTTGATTTTTACATTGCGCTTGTTTATGCCATCCCCCTCTCCGTGATGAGCAGCGCCATCATCATTCCCAGTGTGAAGCAATTGCCGGAGCAGAAGAAAGAATTTATGATTTACGAAAGCACGTTTTCAGATATCTTAGGGATCATGTTATTTTATTTCGTCATCGATGCCAACGAGAATGCCACGGCAACCTCAACGATAATAGAGGTCACAGCCAATGTCGTTATCACCATAATTTTGTCGGTGATATTAAGCTACCTGTTGGTGCTGATTTTCCAGCGCATCCGGGACAATGCGCGACTGTTCTTGCTGATTTCGGTTCTTATTATGCTATATTCTATCGGCAAAATATTCCATCTTTCATCGCTAATTGTAATACTGATCTTTGGCCTGACATTAAGCAACTATCAATTATTTTTCTCAGGAAAACTCAAAAGGTTTATTGACGGCAATTTTTTAGAAGGCACTAAAAAGGAATTTCACCTGGTGACACTTGAATCAGCTTTTGTCGTGCGCACCTTTTTCTTTGTCGTTTTCGGAATCACACTTGATCTACAATCCCTGTTCAATCTCGAAACGGCCATTATCAGTTTGAGTATTGTCGCCGCGCTGTATACCGTGAGGTTCGTATTCCTGCGATTCTTTTTGAAAGATATTTTAACAGAGCTATTAATCGCTCCCCGCGGATTGATCACCATACTGCTCTTCTTTGGGATACCGGCAAAGTATTTTCACGATTCGTTCAGTAGCGGAATCTTACTATACACCATCTTATTTACAGGAATTATTATGACTGTGGGGCTAATGTTACACAAGGATGAACCGGCAAATGTGAATGACCTTTCGTTTGAAAGTCTGGCGGATCTTGATAGCGAGTTATCGAGAAAACAGCCGCTACCACATCAGCCTGAGAATCCTTGAACTAACCAACCATGTTTGGGGATTTTTATCCCAAAGCAGTCTTTGTAGAAGCATATTCCCAACCAGATCTCAAGAATAGGTTCGTCCGTACAACCCCACATTAAAACGGCATTAAATCCAGATAAGCTTGTCCTAAAATCGATGGGTTCTATCTGGCGGAACTGTAGGCTCGGTAAAAAATGAGCGCATTTAACTTTTGGGTTGCATCAATGTTACTGGTAGGCTTAAGGGGTTGCATCACGAAATATTTTCGGCATTATTTTATATGATAATCATTCAACCGGGTAATATCAATACAACGTCTGATTATCCACTGCATGGGATGGTCAGTACTTGGAGGCTAGTGTCAGGCGGATTAAATGAAAGAGAACTCAAAACATTAACCACAACAAAATGAACAAGTGTAATCAAAAATGGATTTTCAACAGTAAATGCATTGTAGGCGTTTTAACCGCGACTGCATTGATTTGTGTTACAAGTTTTCAGTCTTCCGCGCAGGTAGGCTTTGCTTTAGGGGCGAAAGGGGGCATCGGAATCACGACCTTTAAAGGAGGGGATGCACAAAATGTCGACGCCAGAACCAGTTGGTTGGGAGGCGCATTTTTGAATGCGCAAATCAGCCCGGTGTTCAATATCCAGCCAGAAATTCTTTTCAGTCAGAAGGGTGCCGATTATACGGTTGAGGGCTCGAGACGGCACCTCGTCATCAACTACTTTGAAGTGCCCGTACTGGCTAAAGTGCGGCTCCCAATTGGCGAAGTTATCTTTCCACACGTTTTCCTCGGTCCAAATTTCGCATTTAAAACAAAGGCAAGATATACCAGTGAAGACATGGGAAGCGGGGCGCAGCTAGAGGCAAACGAAGCGGATATACGCCGATCGGATATCGGGGGCCTTGTTGGTGCAGGCATAGACATTGAAACGAGGGAGAGTGGACTTTTCTTCACGATTGACGGGCGCTATGGTTTTGGATTTAATAATGTTGATCGAAGTGACAATGCTGTCGAACTCCGAAATGTTGGCTGGTCATTCGCCGTGGGTGTGGGTTTCTTGCTCAAGCAGTAGTGTTTAGCGTGCGCTTGCACAGATCACTCTTGTTTACAAGTACTGAGGCCGCTTGAACTGGCAAGTAGCGTATCTTACCTGTCAGATAGGTAAATTGACGATGAACAAATTTTTGTCCTGGTCCGAAGCGACTGAAATGCTGCCAGAGTGTAATGAGACGACGCTTCGAACTATTGACAACCCCACCCCAAACCCTTTTTTTGAGAATGCCTGGGCTCCCGACCTGTAGAAGGGATCAAAAATTCTTGACAGATTCTCAATTGGTATAGCCTGGCCGTTATTCAAAAAGGTTATTGTAAGAAAGCCCTGATTCTCGACCATAAGTTCCACTTTAACTGTATTGTCAGTAGAATATTTACACCCGTTTTCCAGGAGATTAAGAATTGCTGCCCTGAGTAACTGCTCATCTCCCTGAATTGATAATAAATTGTCTTGTAGGTTAAGGTCAAAGCGCACATCTACATAATAGTTAGGTTGTGCTTTCAATAATTCGTCCTTCGCGCTCCAGAGAATGTCATCGACACGTACCGCCTCAAAATTCTCCCTCGACTGGTCATTTGTGCTTTGTGCCAAAAGCAAAAGCCGCCCTGAGAGTTTATTTAGGCCCTTGAGTCCTGACATGATCTTCTGAAGAAGGTCGAGATAATAGGTTTTGTCCCGTTCCTGAAGTAGAGCGACTTCTACCTGTCCCGACATTGCAGTGATTGGCGTTTTAATTTCATGAGATGCATTTGCGATGAAGGTTCTTTGAGAAAGAAAGGCGCCTTCAAGGCGGGACAACATTTTGTTAAAGGTTAACGCCAGCTTGCCAAGCTCATCGTTTTGATTTCCTTTCTCTAATCTTAAACTGAGATTGCTTTCTGATATGTTGCTGACTTCGCTGATAATTCTTGAAATCGGACGTAACACTCGTCCGGCGTAGAACCACCCAAGAAACGACACGATAACGATACAAACGCCAAGTGTCGTCAGCAGGATGTCTCTTAGATTGGCCAAAGCCTCAAAGCCCGTGACGTCTGTTGCTGTTGCAACAATAATAAATCTATCGGAATCGGCATTGTAAAGAAATCCGATGCCTTCATAATCATCAGCTACGAACCGGACTTCTGAGGTGTTTCTGATCCTGCTCAACATAACAGCATCGACAAGAATGGTTCTGGTGCCTTCCGATCGGTATAATTCCTCATTGCGATAGTTGAACACCACTATATATTGATTTGTGAGACTAGCTGGATTGTTGCGTTCCATACGCTTCAACAAATCCGCATCGACCTCCTCCACTTGCGTCAATACTCTTGCAACGTTTATTGCCCTGTTCTTAAGCCTTTGTACGAAATCCTGTTTCCGAAACTGACTTGAAAAATAATAAGTGGAAATGGCCATTACAGTCAAGACGACAGTCACAATTGAAAAAAAAATCAGCGTCAATCTGGTTCTAATGTTCATTCCCCTGAACTTAAGGCATAACCCAAACCAATACGTGTGTGAAGATATTTTGGCTGAAAATTGCGATCAATTTTATTCCTTAACATGTTAATGTAGACTTCTACGACGTTAGTTCCAGTTTCAAATTTCAAGTCCCAGACCTTCTCTGCCAGTTCGGCTCTAGAGATAACACGCTCCGGGTTACGCATAAAGAATTCGAGCAGTGAGAATTCTTTCGCAGAAAGTTTAATAGTTTTCGCATCGCGCGTGGCCACTTTTTTATCGAGATCTAATATCAATTTCTCAAATTTTAGTAATTGTCCATAGCTAGCTGAATCCCTGGCCTTTCTTCTTGTTAGTGCTTTAACCCGCGCCACCAATTCCTCAAATTCAAACGGCTTTGGTAAATAGTCGTCTGCACCAGCGTCGAACCCTGTCAATTTATCGGCTGTTGTTGCCAATGTTGTCAACAAGAGAATGGGTACGGCAGGCCTTTGATCCTTAAGCTCTCTGCACAAATCGAATCCGTTTATTCCGGGAATGACGACATCCATTAAAATTACGTCGTACTCCCGGCTTAAAGCCAGACGCCTTGCGATGTGTCCGTCAAAGGCCACATCCACGCCGAATCCGAGTTCTTCTAAGCCTTGTTTGATAAAGGAGGATACCTGTAGTTCATCTTCTACAATTAGAACTTTCATAGTAATTAATATAATGAAAATTGTGACACTTTCATTATACTTTGCTGTGAGCAAACACCGACTTCCCCGGCCGATCCGGCTGCCGAGCTCCGGAAAAAATAAACTAGTTGCTACTATTCCTGAAAATAGAGTCCGTGCCGGTATATTCATTTTCAATATTGCCGTTAACATTTACGGAATATGTTGGAGAAGCAAATTGAACGCTTGTATTTTCAAATTGTCTGTACATTTCCAAATTGATATGTTGCTGGGTATCCATATAAAACGTGTAGTCGGGATCGAGTATATAATAAACAACTTCAAAGTCTATGCTATACGCGCCCTACGAAGCAAAGTGTACCCGGTCGAGACGCACACTACCTGTCGCCTGTACGATGGATTTAACGATGGCCGGAATTTGAGAAAGCTTTTCGAGGCCCGTATCGAACAACACTCCAAATCGAAATACGATTACAATTCGTGCAAGTATTATTCTCCTAAAATAAAAACAGCCGAGAATACATACTCTTCCAGGTTATTCCAGGAAAGCAAATTCTCAAAAAAAGTCTGAGTCGAAATCTGAACCTTTAATATGTGAATAATACTTCAATTTAAAGTAAGGGGCCACTGCACATGTTTAAACCTCCGAATAGCGGTTAACAATTTGAGATTGGTCGGCAAAGCCCGACCTAATTCATCAAAGTCTTTACCTCGAATTTATCGAGATACTCCTTCTTTATTCTTTCAAGCTCCGAAACGGCTATCAAGTCATGTCGTCCCAATTGCACGAGCTTTTCGTTGAGCTCTTGTCGATAAATTTTATAATGCTCTTTGAGCCTTCGGGTCGCGGCATCTTCAATGATTTTCGGCAGATACTTTGTTCTTATCTCAGTCAAATGCAATCGCAGGTGGAACTCCGCAAAGTTCTTGTAAATCGTTTCCACTTGTTCGTTTTTCATAAAACAATTCTAATTACTTATAATAAAAAAATCAGGTGTTCAGACAAATGCAAGGTTTTGGCGCTTGGGATTTGTGCTTATAATATGCTCCACAAGGTTTTTAGCCTGCGGGGTTGTAAAAGGTTTCGTAAATGCGAAGTCAGCGCCTTGCTGCCTGTATACATCCGCTACAGCCCCGGGCATGACCGTCGAGAAAACAACCACACAAGAATGATTCAACGTCGGATTATTTCTCAAAATCAGGAGGCACTTTGATATTGTAAGATCAACCATATTAGCATCTATAAAAATATAGGCAGGTGGGTGCTTTAACTCCAAGCTGAGAAATGTTATCGCCTCATCGCCATGCAATAGGCAAATGCACTTTGTTTTATGCCGTACGTACTTAACAGCCTGTTCGATCAAAGCAAGATTATCCACGTTGTTGTCGATCACAATTGTAATTGGTTCCTTTTGTTGCATCTCAGAGTTTGTTACTTGTATTTAATATTTTACAAAAGTCTGTCCAACATGTCGCTGCTTCGATTAAATGGAAATTAAAATGCGATTAAATTTTTAAAAAAAATTATTAGCTGTATCGGCCAGACCATTTGGGCGTTTTAACGCCGTTTTAATCTCGTTTTAATGATAAAGTGCGGGTTTCTATCACCATGAAGCTACCTTTGAAACAACTGAAAAGTTTCTGATTGGCCTACCAAAACACAAATACCTTCAAACAGCTATGAGTGGGTTTAGCTTTTAACGAGAATGCATGACGCAGTCGCAATCGCCAGCAAGATTAATTATAGTATCTAACCGGCTGCCATTTCAGTTGGTAAAGCAGAAAAACAAAATTGAAATCAAAGAAAGCGATGGTGGCCTGGTGAGTGCACTGAAAAGTTACTTTGAAAGCACCTCTTCCAGTAATCAAAACTTTTCCTCCGTCCTGTGGATCGGTTCTGCAGACTTCAATGAGACCATTTGGCAGAGATTTGATAAAAAAAATCTAGACGCAGTTCCCTATACCGTCCAGCCAATTTTTATCGAAAAGAAGACCTATGCGAAATATTATAATGGGTTTTGCAACGCGACGCTATGGCCCCTTTTTCACTACTTTCCATCCTTTGTTGAATTCGAGCGTGAAACCTTTATAAGTTACGAGGAGGTTAATCGCTTATTTGCCGAACGCATCCTGTCTATAATTGGTCCAAATGACACTGTGTGGATACACGATTATCAATTATTGTTGCTACCCGGGATGATACGGCAGCAGAAACCTGACGCAACGATTGGCTTTTTCCTGCACATTCCGTTCCCTTCATTTGAGATTTTCAGGTTGCTTCACCGCCGCTGGAAAGAGAAGATCATTGACGGGCTCCTCGGAGCGGATCTTATAGGATTTCATACCCATGAATATGTTCAGCATTTCCTAAAAACGGTACAGATGATCAAGGGCTACG
>JBBJMI010000009.1:0-278740 GCA_037720155.1 Chryseolinea sp.
TTTGCTACCTCAAAAAAGTTTTGCCCTTTAACGTAGTTGGCCGGGTGGATACGCTACTCTTAACGTAAACGTTAGTGCTGCGGTTTGTCCTAGCCCACCTGGCCCAGTTGCAACTTTATCCCAAACCTCTAACCCTTGTGGTGACAAAATCCTTTCCTATGCGGGAACCATTCCATCGGGGATTACTTGGTATTGGCAATCATCTGCGAACGGACAAAGCACGTTTTATCCTTTCACATTTAATGCAAACACATCTGGCACCTATTACCTACGCGCCAAAGCAAATTGCGGAAATAGTTGGTCCACCAATTCGCTTTCCATAACCACAACGGTCAACCCTTTTCCACAAATGCCTGCGTTTCCGACATACTCGACCAATGTTTGCAATGATAAGACG
Organism: Chryseolinea sp.; assembly: GCA_037720155.1. GTDB lineage: Bacteria > Bacteroidota > Bacteroidia > Cytophagales > Cyclobacteriaceae > Chryseolinea. Next base: position 398 of record JBBJMI010000009.1, read on the forward strand.
CTATACAAGAACGGCGTTCCACCGGATGGGGTATCATGGTACTGGCAAGGCGTCAATAGTTCAGGCCAAGATCAAACGACAAGTGCGGCGATCGCCGCGACCTACACCGCCTCTCTTCCGGGGAATAATACGTATTATCTAAGCGCAGTAAGCTCGGCCGGATGTTGGAATTCAACCGCTGCCAGCGTTTCGGTGACTGTCGATAAGCCCTCTCCGCCAAATCCGAATACGTTTTCATTTTGCGAATGGGATTACAAGGTTTTAACTACAACTGGAATTGTAAATAATTTAAATTGGTATAACTCGTTAGACCAACTTTTGTATACTGGTCCTACATATACGCCGGCTAATGTCAATGTTGGGAACTATGTATATAAAGTAAAAAATGTGAGCTCAGGTGGTTGCGAAAGCGTCGCCTATGCAAACATTACCCTTAATGTTCTAAATAATTGTGACCAATTCATCAACTGGAACGGGACAACTAATTTTAAGACGGACGAGGCGGGCACGTTAGTGCAAGCAGGAGCTAACAGAAATTATTACGATGGGTTTGGCAACTCTTTGCAATCGCAAGCTCAAGCTTTGACCTCCAATCAAGTGTTGGCAACTCAAAATGTATCCGATGCGAGGGGCAAAGCATCACTAGTAACGTTACCAGCACCGATCAATTCCTCTAGCTTTGCGTACAGATACAGATTCATAACCAGTCCATCCAATGAAAGGTATAGTGCAGCGGATTTTGATTTACGTGTAAATAACAATTCATCTGGTGAGGTAAATAACCCGACGCCAGTCAACAATAACGGCGTGGGTTCCTTAGGTTGGTATTACAGCACCTCGAATACGATGGAGCCTCAAACACCAATCTCTCAATTTCCTTATGCTCGGAATTTCATCCCTGAAGGACCCAACCCAATTTCAAGCAAGCAGGCAATAGCAGGTGATCAATTTCGGATGGGTCTTAACCACGAGGTGGTAAATGATCGGCAGATATTTCCAGTAACAGAATTAAGCCATTATATTCAAATTAGAAGCCACTTTGTAAATGATAATAACTCTGCCGAAGTTATTTATAGCTCGTCTTGTGATAACACTTTGGGATTTATTCCTAATCAAAATGTTTCGATGTCAACAGTAGCACAATCGGGGGAAACCTATGTAAAGTGCATAACGAACCAAGCTACAAGTACGCCCGGCCTATACCCTATCGGGGGCGTGATACCTGTCACGCCTTCCCAGACTTATAAACTGCGAGTAAGGGGGTTCCAATCCGCATCGAATGTTTATTTGTTAGTTAAGTATGGGACCACGGACACCAATCTAGTCTGGCGCGGCCCCCCGTTGCCGTCTGGCGCAATTAACGAAGCTTGGGTAGAAGCCCCATTTACGGTCCCCGCCGGAGTGACTTCGGTGCGGCTTGGTGTTCTTTGGTCCGGGACTTTAGCAATTGGTCAATTTTTTCAAGTCAATGCCATTGAGCTTGTTAAGACTAGCGGAACTTCCTCAATCGTGGCTGGTTACAAGAATGTTCATACCGATGCAAACGGAAAGAAAATTGTCCAATACTCTGATGCAGACGGGAAGCCACTTGCTTCGGCTACGTTGACCGGAGCAACTTATGACGATTGGAGCTACTCATTTTACAATGACATAGGTCAAATAGTTGCGTCTGTCTCACCCAACGGTGTCAACACTGCGATTAGTACGTTCCCTACGTTTGTGACGACGTATAAATACGACCATAGAGGCAGATTGATTGAGACTAAGTCGCCAGATGAGGGCACGACTAAATTCACTTATGATTTTGATGGGCGGATTAAATTCAGCGAAAATCAGCAACAGCGTGATGCTACGCCTCATAAAAAGTTTTCATATTCAAACTATGATCAATTAGGTAGAATGATTGAATCCGGGGAGTACACTTGTAGCGGAACAAACCCTTATGTATTCGAATCACATAATACCACCAATATAGCTCCATATAGTGTTTTGAACATTGCGGAGAACAAAATCCGGGACATTGAAGCTATCGGTTCATTTGTTGGAATATCCCGAAAATTGGATGCGACTCGATGTACTGACTATACCTTCGTCAAATATGATGCGCAAGCTTTGGATTTTATAACCGATCCCAATCATCCGGCACAACTGAATCTTACTGGTCAAGTATCAAAGACTGAAAATCTTAATTCAGTAACCTGGTATTCTTATGATGAATTCGGGAACAGTGCCTGGTCGAAGCAAAATATCGTCGGATTTTCAGCAAAAACAATTGACTATAAGTATGATTTTCTTGGAATGCCGCTTGAAATCGCCTATCAGAAGGGGCAAGGTGCCGATGCATTCTATCACCATTACGTCTATGATCCGGATCAAAGATTGAAAGAAGTGTGGACCAGCAAGGATGGAATTAATAAAACAATTCGAGCGAAATATTATTACTATTTACACGGACCAGTAAAAAGGGTTGAACTGCTGAACGGCTTAACCGCTGTTCAAGGCATGGATTACGTTTACACCATCAATAATGAGCTAAAGTCCATAAATAATGCCGATCCAGCGCGAGATCCTGCAATGGATGGGCAGGCGGGGTCGACTTTTCCAAAGGATGTGTTCGGATTAACGGAACATTATTATGATAACGACTATCAGGGAGCTGCCCATAATGCTGGCGCCCAAGTAATTAATGGTTATTCCAACCAATATAACGGAATTCCAAAGGCAATTAGCTGGAATAGCCCTATGGACAATAATGTTCCTCGAACTTACGCTTTTACCTATGACAAAAAATATCAGTTAAATGAAGCAAAGTTTGGGAAGTACATTTCCGGAGGCTTCACTCCCGATGCGTTTGACTCCCACAAGGAAAGCGTTCCCAGTTATGATAAAAATGGAAATATAAGTTCGCTCGTTAGGCGCGGCAGCACTAATAACGTTTTGGGAAATTACAACTATGTGTATGAGACAAATACCAATCGACTTGATAAGGTGAATAATAACGGGAGTTTATTCATAGACTATACCTACAACCCCATCGGACAAATGACGCAGCAGGTTGAAGGATCTAATACTTTAAACGTTACTTATAATGCATGGGGGAAAGTTAAAGACGTAAAAAATGCGTCGAGTCAATTGATGGCTGCTTTTTCCTATGATGACCGGGGAAACAGAATTAGTAAGACAACATATAGTGCTGGCGTTGCTTCCAACAAGACCACTTATGTTGCCGATGTATCCGGTAATGTATTAGCAACTTATGGCCAAATGCTCCCCGGTGGAGCTATTCAATTGTTAGAAGTGCCCATCTATGGATCTGGAAGAATAGCGCTATATAAGCCACTGGTTAATACCTATTTTTATGAAGTTGATGATCACTTGGGCAACGTACGGGCAGTTATCGGTCTTCCAGACACTGACGTTTACTTGGCTACAATGGAGGCTGGGACTGTTGAAGAACCGCCGTTTAAAAATATTTCAGCCAGAAGAGAAACACACGTCGGTGCGAATCATACTCCGGGCGGCAGTGCAATTGTAAGAATGAATAACACGCGCCCCGATGGACCGACTATTAATATGCCAGTCAGTCCTGGAGACAAAATAGATATCGAAGCCTGGGCGTACTATGAGTCCGGCTCGGGGTATAGCAATACGATAGTGCAGAGTACAGTGCTCACCGCCGTAGCGCTAGCTTTTGGCGGAGTCGCAGGCGCGCCAGGGGAGGCCGGGCAAATATTTAACAGGATAAACAGTGGAATTACTAACATGGGTCTTGGAAGCGGTGGTACACCAACATTGCCAGCTGCATATCTACAATATATCGTTTATGATAAAAATTATAATTATTTATACGGAGGTTTTCAACGGGTTACAGCTAGTGGGAATTTGGCGAAGGAAAAGATTGTTCAACCTCAAATTTTAATAGATCAGCCTGGGTATATATACATATTTCTTTATAATCGGAGTGATAGTCCGAATTGGGTTTACTTTGATGATTTTAAAGTAACACAGCAGCATTCTACAATTGTAGCCGGCGCCGATTATTATCCATTCGGTCTGGTAATGGAAAACAGGGAAGTCACGACAGAGCCATATCGTTATGGAATGCAAGGGCAATTCTCCGAGAAAGATCTTACTACTGGAATGCAGGAATTTGAACTGAGGTTATATGACGCTCGAATAGGAAGATGGACCTCGGCAGACCCTGTTCGAGGGGCTTTCAACTCGCCTTATATTGGAATGGCGAATCAACCGAACATTAGAACTGACCCCGACGGCGGGTGTCCACCACCGTGTCTCTATTTTTTATTGGATGCGGTCGATATTGTTGCAAAAAGTGAGGTAGCAACTTCGATTTCTACGGCGGCACTACGAGGTGTCAGTATCGTAGGTTGGTACGCACAGGATATGGGAAAGTATTTTACCAGTGAACATTTTCTGAATGATGCCAGGCGGCTTCTTTCTGGCTCAACAGTTTTGGCGGCAAGTATAAATAAGGGTTGGTCTGGAACAAACTTTGGCTTTGACGGCGGTGAGGACGATACAGCATTAAAGCTCGGCCAAGGAGCGGCAATGCTAACTAGCCTTTATACCATAGGTGGTGGTACATATACGCCAGGAGGGAGCCCGGTGCTGGTTACTCCCAATTTAAGTGTTCCTGTCACCTTCCCCGTCCCTGTTTCAACAATTAATGCAGCGAGAGTCCACAACCTTAATATGAATGGCGGTTCGTCAAGCGACCCGTTTGAGGCGCAGCTGGAGCGGCAACTTGCCAAAGACGGGCCTAATAGTATTAGAAAAAGTTTAAAGAGCTTTCAGCAGAAATTAGCGACACATAAAGGAAAAGTAGATTCGTTACAATACAAAAGTTCAGTGGAGCGGGAGATAAGAACTTTTGAAACATCAATCGGCAAAATCTTGGAATTCATGGACAAACACGGTATTAGTCTGGATTAAAAAAATGACAAATAATTTTAAAGAGCGAGATGCTGATCGACTCGCGAAAATTTTGCTTTCTAACAATATACTTAGCTCCCCTGATATAGAGGCTCTAGTATATGGTTTAATTGAAATAGCTGAATCGATGGATGAAATCTACTCCAAGATTATTCCCGAGATCATTTCGGCGAATGGCCATGATGAACTAATGGACAAGGTTTGGGATTTGAGGGAGGCGTTTAGACACGTTCAATACCACATCGATGATGGCAAGTTTAAGGAGCTATAGTTCTCAACGCAGTTGATGTTAATTTTTCTTACATAAGTATGTGAAAGTGAGCTGTCCACAGGTTTCGGAGCCGTCCAAGAAGTAATTTTTAGGTGTGTTAGTTTTTCTCAAAACAAACGAGGCTAAGAAGTACTATAGATGGAGATGGGAACATTATTGGTAATTAACTATGAACAAGAAAGACCAACTTTTTGAGCAAACGCTACGATTCTGGCCCCGACACATTGACATTTCGGACGGAAAATTCATTGACGAAACTGGTTTCGAATCTGGAAATTTGACGAAGGCTTGGGGGCTGGCTGAGCAAAAATCAAAACGCGAAGATTGGCAGGAATTATCTGTTTGGATTTTTTACAAAATGCTTCACAAAAAAGCTATGGAAAGCTTTAGTCTTGGTCATTTTGAAGTCCATGTGGCAGATTTAAATAGAATAATATTTAGTGATCTGCTCCTAGAAAATTTGCAACATAACGGATATGAGGATATGCTTAGGGAATTGATACGTTAAAGGCTTGTAATTCAAAGCAAACAGTCAGACTCAATCTATATAAATGTTGTTGAACTTAACCAACTTTCATCTCTTTTTTAATAAAAATTTTAGATATACCCCTGCGCCACAAATCCTATTCTTTTGGACGTTAGTTTTTCCCAATTACCAGTGCGCTTTGGCGCAGGGTGAAAGCAATATATGGTGTTTTGGCAATTATTTGGTTTATGATTTTGCGTTAGCTCCACCTACCTTACTAGAGAACTCAGCGAACGAACATTTAGACGGAATGTCAACTATTTCTGATTCGTTGGGAAATCTACTATTTTATTCGACAGGGGTCGATGCCTGGGATAGACTACATTTCCCAATGCCGAATGGCTATGGCCTTCACGGCCACACATCCTCGACACAGTCTGCGCTCATAGTTCCAAAGCCGGCCAATCCAGATTTATATTATCTTTTCACGACAGATGCTGGATCTTACATAGATGATGACATAAGGGGCCTTAACTATTCTACCGTCAGCCTATGTGAGAATTCGGGGTTTGGAGATGTATTGTTACAGGGCAAGAACACTAATTTGGCACGATCAACAGCCGAAAAAGTATCCGCCGTTCATCACGCAAATGGCACAGATACCTGGGTATTAACTCATCCTTTGGACTCCGATGAGTTTTATGCTTACCTGGTAACCGAAGACGGAATTAATCCTGGTGCGATCAAGAGTAAGGTCGGATTCTACTATACTAATTCAAATGATATTAATACTCTTGGCCAAATGAAATTTACGTCCGGTGGCGAAAAGTTGGCGATGGCGGTTAGAGGTGAAGGAATCATCCAAGTTTTTGATTTCAACAATGAGACCGGTATCCTGTCAAACGGCATCACATTAAGGAGACCGAGTGCATACGGGCTTGAATTTTCAGCTGATGGCTCAAAGCTCTATGTAACACACAATGATAATAGTCGGTTAACACAATTTGATCTTAGCCTTAACACTGTCGAGGAGATTCAACACTCAGCCATTTTAATTTCCAGCGTTACACCGGGAGGCGCTGGTGCCCTACAACTTGGTATGGATGGCAAGATATATACTAATTTGCTGCATGTGATTAATGATCCAAATAACACAGGCTTGTCGTGCGGTTACGAGGCCCGGAACTTCGAATTTTCGAGCGGAGGCCCACAAATAGGACTTAATGATTTTGTCCAAAGTTTTGTGGATCAGAAACCTTATATTATTTATTCAAAGCAATGTGACAATCAACAAGTGGACTTTAGACTGGCACATGAAGAATTGGTTCAATCGGTCTCTTGGACCTTCAACGATGTGAATTCGAACTTCAACGAATCATCTAAACTTAGACCTGGGCATATTTTCGGAAGAGATGCTATTTTTAATGTGCAGGCAATAATCACATTGAAGTCCGGCGATGTGTTGTTAAAGGATAAGAAAGTAGTTTGGAACTCCTTTACCGTCAGTCTGGGTCCCGATACAACCCTTTGCGACATCTCAAATTATATTCTAACTGCGCCATATTTAGAAACCACATGTTACGAATGGCAAGACGGAAGTACACTACCGAATTTTAACGCTAAAAGAACGGATTGGTATTGGGTGGACGTCCGATTCGCGGGATGTGTCCAACGCGATTCTATCTATGTTCAATTTGAAGAAACACCAAAAATTAAGCTAGAGGTGGAGAGGATTCTTTGCGAGGGTGAATTTATACAATTAGATCTGAGTGATATCGCTTCCGAATATCTATGGTCTGACAGCTCCGTACTACCGACTCTACTGGTGAGACAACCAGGTCTTCTTTGGGTAAAAGCAGCTAATGGCTTATGTATGAGGCGAGACACAATGTTTGTTATTTTACAACCTAAGATTAGTCTTAATTTGCCGCTGGACACCATCCTTTGTGAGGACAAATCCATTCAGCTAATTGCGAATCAATTTTTTGATACCATTCATTGGAGTACAGGATCTAACGATAGTGAAATCGAGGTCTCCGCGCCTGGGCTATACTGGATAGTGGCAGAAAGGAATTCTTGCATTACCACGGATTCTATTTACGTTCATGGAATCTCTAATTTCGACCAAACATCTGTTGACACACTATTCTGTTCCGACACGGAAATTGTGTTGAATGTCGAGAGGGCGTTCTCTGATTACCAATGGTCTACGGGTGACAAGGAGTCGACGTTGAAAGTTCTAACAACGGGGCACTACTATGTAAACATTCAAAATTATTGTTATGAACGAAGGATTGATTTTAATGTTCATATAGTGGATTGCAATTGCAATCTTTTTATCCCAAACATATTCACGCCGAATGGAGACGGGAAAAATGATGTGTTTTCGCCCTTGACTCATCAAAATATTTCGGAACTAAACTTTCAAATTTTTAATCGTTGGGGGGGAAAAGCATTCCACACAACTGATGCGATTAGAGAATGGGATGGATTCGTGGAAGGCGTAGAAGCTTCCCCAGGTGTATACTATTATCAGCTGAACTACAAATGCTTGCAAAATAGCATTCAGAATGTTTTGAAGAAGGCCGGATCAATTCATTTAAAGCGGTAGCCTGATGAAATTCTTTTCATTTACAATTGTTTTAGTTGCGATTAGTTGTCATCATACAATGGGCCAGCTAGATTATTTGCTACCTGAATTTACCACTAAATTAGATAGCATTGATTTAAGCATTGGTAGCCGCGATACGATTCCATCGCAAGCGCTAGATCGTATAAATAAAAGCGAAGCAATCGCGTTAAGTAGAATTGATTCGGCTACCAAGTCAATGAATCAATTTGTTGACACTTTATCCCTGCGAAATCTTAACATCACGAGCTACCAACATAAATTAGACAGTCTTTATGAAATTATAAGATCGAAGACATTCAATTCTTTTACGAGTAAAGGTGATAGCCTGTCCGTGCGAGTGCAGGGAGCCGCAAATGCCTTTACTAAACGCGTCGAAAAGCAAAAGTCTTTCTTGGATAGCTTAAGAGTTCTTGGGATGGGGCAAAAGGTGTTTGATAAAGTTTTAAAAAGCAAAGTTCCAAAGTTGCCCGCCGTCGGGGAGAAATTTCTTGACTTTTCCTTGCCCACTATTACTACAGGTATTATAACGGAAGATCTCAGCACAGTTGGATTAGTTTCGAAATACTTTTCTTTACCAAGTACTCCAAAAAACTTGCTTCGTGTTCCCGCAGGAGATTTGAAAGGCGCCGAAAAAAACGCGGGCGTGGTAAAAAATTATTCTCAAAGATTGAAGCAAGAAGCCGGTGTCCTCGATATTCGGAAGCTTCCTGAAATTGTGGAAAAAAAAGTTACCGATTTAAAAATTGTTACGCCAGTCAAAAAAACGATTCAGGAAGCTGATGGGTTAACTGGAAACTTGAAGGCACTCGGTACGTTGAAGGATGGTGATGGAATCAAGAAGGAGGGAATAGGAGGGGTGAAGAGGATTCTTGTTGATCAATTCGCGGGCAAAACGAAAGAAATAAAATCGGGAATGGAACAACTTTCAAAGTATCAGAAAAAATACCATAGCCTCGCAGACACAAGGAAGCTTCCCAAACGACCAACTACGTCATTAACAGGTCGTCCTTTTGTTGAGCGATTAATACCAGGGGTTAGTTTTCAACTTGATAAAATTAGCCCTGAATGGACCGGCTTAAACTTTTCACCATATATTGGTTATCAATTTTCCGACCGCTTCAAAGCGCATGTTGGGGGGACTTATCGTGCTTGCATTGATATCCAGGGAATGGAGTACAATAAATTGGATAATGGGATCGGTTTTCGAGCATTCGCCAATTATAAAGTCGTAGGAAACGCTTCCGTACATATCGAAGGTGAAATAATGAAATACTCAATTCTTAGTAAGGTAACAACGGGATATAAGCTCGACAATCAAGGGCGATGCAAGTCTATCAACTTTGGTATCTCGCGCACATTTGCATTGACCAAGCGGTTTGATTGGAACATTCAAATACTTTACAACGTATTAGCATTAAGACACCTTACTTTTGAGCAGAGCACATTTCGTTTTGGCGCTCAATACAAGCTTAAAAAGGCACAGCCGAATAATTAGATCAAATTTTAAATTTCACAAGACAGCATGCTGCTCAAATATCCAAGTTAGTCTTCCGTTGATTACTGCGACGTTTTTTTCCTCCCCTATATCAATATGAGTAGCACGAAAAGAGCTTATCTGATAATTCAGAAACGTTACATAAAGGAAAATTCTATTAGTACAGAACGAAAACACTTAAAAATTATGGCTAACGACCCGGCCTAAATCAACGGTATCTGCCTTGTGTTGAACACGACACTTTCAGATACACTAGACACCACGTCTTCAGGTAAACGTCCCTCTCTCAGATACTTCACGTGGTCACGCAATTTGCTTGAGGTTGCCGATCGGATATATAGCTTATACAGAAACGCATATTACTGCATTATGAATGATGAAGAGGGTCAATCGACAAAAGGACAGCTATACATTGACCTACTCAAAGATCGCGACTTACAGGAAGGGCATTGGGTGATCTCGAGTTTTCCAAGGGTGCAATTGCACTAGAAAGCAGACCAGGGCTTGTGACCGGCAGGCTCTACATCGCGCCCATAACGAGTCTTCACCAACCGCGAAACCCCAGGAACCAGAATGTATCGAACCAGATGGCATACAATATGCAGATCGGATTCGGCAAAAAACGTAAACCTTTGGCTTCGGCGCGAACCGAGAAAAGAAAGCTCTCTTCATTCTGGCAGCGGGCGTTTTTCATACGTTTTGCGCAATCAAGACAACTTAGTTTTGCAGTTAGCTGTGTGCGCCTCTTGAAGTCAAAGTGCCAAATACGTTAAACTGTTCTGTACCAGGGCATGGCAGCCGCGCCTCAGACGGAGAGGCTATTCGATCATTCGATCCGATTCTCAAGAAGGCTTTTGCCAGGGAGTCCATACTCCACGCAGACACTCCAAAGGTGAATATTCCGGAATCATCTGACCCATTCAATCCGAAGATTTCGGCGACTTATTCCGCCAATGGTGTGACCCATCGATTCCGCTAATTGTCTGACCCAGGCATTCCGGCAATCGTCTGACCCACCTATTGGCAGGTCAAAAATTGTCGGATTCCGCTAATCATCTGACCCACCCTGAAGGATTAGGATTTGATGCACAAGTGATCTCGTTTTGAGGCGAATTAAACCCTCACAATAGATCATGGCAAACGCAATTCCTATGCATCAAATTAAGCGCATCATTGAACTTCTACAGGACGGTCGTGGCATCTGGGAGACCAAACGTTTAACTGGGCTTTCCCGCAATACGGTCCGTGATTATGTGAGACGAATTCAGCGTAGTGGGCTAAGCCCCTCGCAGTTGCTAGCATTAGATGAAGAGGCCCTGGTAGTCATGGTTCAATCAGAAGCTTTCGAACAAGGACATAGCGGTCGGAAAGTCGATACGCGATTCCCTACCATAGAGAAAAAGCTGGACCATTATAACAGCGAACTTCATAGACTGGGTGTTACCCGACAATTGCTGTGGGAAGAATACCGGAAGGAATATCCGGAAGGCTATGCGTATTCTCAATTCTGCGAACACCTTCGCCAGCATAACCAGAAAGATAAGGCCGTGATGAGATTCACTCATAAGCCTGGGGAAGTGTTAGAAGCAGATTATGCGGGAGACAAAGCAGGGTATGTTGATATCACCACTGGTGAATGGATAGAATGTGATGTGTTGGTCTGCACCATGGCGTATAGCAATTATATGTATGTGGAAGCTTTGCCCAGTCAAAGGCAAGCGGAACTTGCTGATGGAATGGGAAACACTTTTGTTTATCTGGGAGGGGTTCCACCTTGCGTTAAGTTTGACAATACCAGAACAGTAGTAGCCAAAGCCAATCGCTACGAGCCTAAGTTTACCGACGCCATGGATATGCTGGCAGCTCACTATGGCACAACAATTATCACTGCCCGTGTGCGCAAGCCCCGCGATAAACCTCACGTCGAGAAGGCGGTCGACTTAACCTACAAACGGATCTATGCTCCTTTGCGGGACAAAACCTTTTACAGTCTGTCCCAGCTCAATGCTGCCTTCCGGGAGCAACTTGACTTGTTCAATGGACGCGCTTTTAAAAATAAAACAGGATGCCGCAGGCAGTGGTTTGAAGATGACGAAAAACATCTTCTAAAACCGTTACCCGCTACCAGGTATGAGATCAAGCATGTGGCCGAAAGCAAAGTCAGCCGCGACTACCACGTCATCCTGGGTGAAGACTGGCATCATTACAGTGTGCCGTTTACATTGATTGGTAAGCAGCTGAAGATTATCTACACTTCTTTAGCGGTGGAGATATACCAGGATCTTAAGCGCGTGGCTGTGCATGCACGCAACTATAAGAAAAATGCCTTCACCACCATGAAAGAACATATGCCGCTCAATCATCAACATATGATTGAGCAACGGGGATGGGATGCAGAATACTTTGAACAACAAGCCAGGTTTGTGGGCGAATACACCTTTGCTGTAATCTGTCGCGTGCTGCAATCAAAGATATTCCTTCAACAAACTTTTAACAGCTGTCTGGGTATCCTTCGGTTGGGTAAGAAGTATGGAAACGACCGGTTGGAAGCAGCATGTCTGCGTGTTGCCGACGCACCCTTTGTTAACTATGGCGTCATCGCCAATATTCTGAAGTGTGGTCTAGACAAGGTGAGTAGTGCCCCCGTAATCTCACCTATCCCTCCACATGACCAGATTAGGGGAGCGAGCCGATATCAATAAAGATCACAACTAAAATAGAATTATAAACCTTTTAACAAAAATAACATGAACACTACAGCAACGCTGGAGCAACTCCAGGAACTTAAACTAGCCGGCATGGCAAGAAGCTATGAGACCATAATGCAGATGCCCTTGCATCAACAGCCGGAAGCGCATGCGCTTATCGCACAACTTACTCAGGCTGAAAAACAAAATCGTGTAGCATACAAGACACAGATCTATCTTAAGCTCAGTAAACTCCGGTACGCTGCATTATTGGAAGAAATCACTTGCGGGAATGAACGCAACTTATCAAAAGAACAGCTACTCCACCTTTCTGATTGTTCTTATCTGGATCGCGCTGAAAACATTCTTATCAGCGGGGCCACTGGTTCTGGTAAAAGTTTTCTTGCGTGCGCATTGGGACACCAAGCATGTGTCATGGGATACAAATCCCTTTACCTGAACTTAAACCGGTTCACTGAAAAGATCATGGTCGCTAAGTTAGATGGCTCCTTTGTCAGGTTACTTAATCAATTATAAAAAGCGAGCTTGTTAATCCTGGATGACTTCGGACTGGCACCAATGGATCAAAATACAAGACTCGCACTACTACAAATCCTCGAAGATCGTTACGCAAAGAAATCACTCATTATTGCATCTCAGTTACCGATCGGAAAATGGCATGACTATCTAAATGAACCCACCCTTGCCGACGCCATTATGGATCGACTTTTAACAAACGCAAACCGCATCGAATTGAAGGGCGAATCGCTGCGCAAAAAATCAACCACTGACTCAAAGAAAAACTAATACCTTTATGACATCAAATTCTAATCGCAAAAGGGGTGGGTCAAACCATTAGCGGAATCACTGGGTCAGATACTCCGGAATAATCACCAAAGGACTTTGCTTTTGGATAAACCTCTTCCCCGGAAGTGAAAAACAATCTCCTTTTAAATACTTCATAATGTCGCGAACCATATGAAGTCACTTGGTAAATGCACCATGCGGTGTCTATGTATACTTGCTGGAAGGTAAAGCCTGCTACCTCGCCCTTACCGATAAACTGCTCTTTTAACATTTTTTAAACTAGGATGAAAAGTGGGGAAGCCTCTGAAGAACATGTAGGAAGCAATGAGCCGACTGGCAATGTGTAAGGCCGAATTATGCTAACCTGCTTAATGAATATCGGAAATATCAATAAGGAAAGCTATGCGGTCTACCGAGTATAAAGAAGATTATTCCAATTACTTGAACCATTTTCATGCTAAAGGTTCGTTCGTAGTCTCCTAGTGTTCCGCTAACAAAATACGCTGCTTTGGACGACGTTATCCCATAATGCGAACTGCACCGCAACGTGTAAAATATATAGGTAAGGCCCGAGGTCGTCATTTCATCGCTAACTTTTTTTCTAAAACTGAGTTTGAAAAACCATAAAAATGTCATGCTACCACAAGGAAGTACCCACTCTCTAGGGTGTAAAGGGCAGTGGCTACTTTCCGGTGAGAAGGACGCTCTTTTTTATTTTGGACCACGGGAAATTTTAATTACAACTCGAGCTTTCCTGCCCATGTTATTATATCTTAATTCAAAATTTAATAGTCTTTGCGTTATGGTGAGAACTAGTATAGTGTGGGACGATTTAAATGCTTGGCCTATTCATATTGAAAACCCTCCAATGCCACGACGAGGGAAGGATTGTCATTGTACCTGTGTGCAATGTGGGCACCCGATGATCCCGGTTCGCGGACCGCTTGGTAGAGAGCATCATTTCCGGCACAAAGACGAGAGGAGTACTTGCAGCGGCGGAGGCCCTATGACAGCAATTCACAGGATGTGATGGTTGGTTCTCATACGATCAACACACACCAGGGAATTGTTTCATATACCAATGCAACTAAGGAATCTAAGATACCTAATTCGCTCTACGTGGTGGACGTCTGGGGGTTGACGCTTGATGGAAGTCCTCTTCTTTTGGAATTCGTTTATTGGCACGATTTGGATGCTAGTAAAATTGAATTTCTCCAAAACACCGAGTATCATACTATCAAATTCGACATCAGAGGCTTTAATATAAACATGGGGAAGGAGGCGGTTAGAGAAAGATTATCGATCGACCTTAGCTTGCAAACGACTGTTTTCCCATTGACACCGGTCGATCAAGCCAATGGAAAATACCAGCAGGAACACATATTAACAGTTATCGCTTTTGTTTCGGGAATTCTTATGGGGACTGCATTCATTTCAACGTTCCTACAAGGGAACAAAATTAACTTAAAGATTCGCTCGCAACGCAGAGGATGGCGTACATACCGAAAGGGCAAATAAAAGAAAGTGATCTGCAAATTGTTCTGCATCAAAAAAAATCCCCTGCTGAAAACACAAGGAAATTTCTTGTAAAGTACTGAAAATCAGCTCGTACCAAAGGTGGGAATCGAACCCACACACCTTACGGTACACGATTTTGAGTCGTGCGCGTCTACCAATTCCGCCACTTTGGCCTTTATATCAATCCTGGCGTCTACCAATCCCGATAGCCATCGGGGAGGCCACGTGGGCCCGTCAAAACTCTAAGCCAGGTTGCAAATATGCCGAAACTTTCGAATGCTCCGTATACCTACTTAGAAATTTCTTCCTGCAGTAAGCTGGGGATCGTCGGATCGTCGTCCAACCAATCAGCTACTCATCTTTCAAAACATCCACCGGATTCGTCATCGCAGCCTTCACCGAATGATAGCCCGTGATTAGTATTGCCAGCAAAAGCGTGCTCACGCCGGTGCTCACGAATATCCATACCGAAGGCTTGATCGCATAAGCAAAATCCTGCAGCCATAGGTTCATCATCCAAAATGAAATCGGTGCGCTGATAACAAAGGCAATCACGATCAGTTTGATATATCCCGATGATACCAACACCAGGATACTATAGACCGATGCTCCAACCACTTTGCGTATACCGATTTCTTTTGTGCGTTGCTCCAGCGAATATACGATCATGCCCAGCAGGCCGAGACTGGCAATCAGGATAGCCAATGAGGACATTATGCGCAACACTTTTCCAAATCGCTGTTGTGTGGCAAACGTTTCGGCAAAGTTCTGGTCGACAAAAGAATATTGAAAGGGTGTGTTGCCGGCATGTTGCTTCCATATCTTTTGCAGGCCATTGAACGTGTCCTGCCACGCGTCGCCGGTTTGGGGTGCTATTTTTAAGAGCATAAAATCTTGGCCGTCTTCTATCGCTAGTTTGTTCTTTGAGTTGAAGATGCCGAGGGGTTCGATCGACGCGCCGAGGCTCCAATAATTGAAATCGGCCACCACGCCAATCACTTCGAATGCTGTGAAGTCGCTGCCACTGTTTGGATAGCCGACCTTTTTTCCGATGACGGACTCATCCAACGTCCACCCAATTCTGCGGACGGCAGCCTCGTTGAGGATCAAGCGGTTTGAATCTGCGGGGATGTCCGTCTGAAAATTTCGTCCGAACTTCATCCGGATGCCTAGGGTGGGAATGAAGTTTTCGTCACCGGCGGTATAGTTGAGCGGAAACTTAAGGTCGGTTGTTCCTTCGGCCGTGAATGTGTCACCGCCGTAAATGTAAGGAGGTGCCGATGCACACCAGGAAGCACTGACGGCGCCGGGAACGTCCAAGGCTGATTGCACCAGGTTCTCGCGGTTGCGGACATGCTCCACATGATGCAACACCAACAGGTTTTCTCTGTTGAAACCAAGGTCTTTTTCGGAGACATATTTGAGTTGCCGAAACACAATCGAGGTGCAGAGGATAAGGATGATCGAGACGCTGAATTGAAATACAACCAACACCGACCGGAATGACTTGCCTTCGCGTCCTGCTTTTGCCTTCCCCTTGATGGCTTCCGCGGGATGAAACGTGGTGAGAAAAAATGCAGGATAGCTGGCAGAGATTAGTGCCATAAACACCGTGAGCACCAGCAATCCACCAGCGAGCAAGGGATCGCTGAAAAGTGTCAACTGCAAATGTTTGCCCGTCATGACATTGAACACGGGTAGCAGCAGTTGAGATAGGGCAATGGCGACTATCAGACCAAGAAAGCAGAAAATAAGGGCCTCGAAAAAATAACTCAGACTAAGTTCTCTTTTGTCGAGTCCTAGAATTTTACGGATGCTGGCTTCCTTAATGCGGCGAGTGAACTGTGCCGTCGAGAGGTTCATGAAGTTTATACATGACAGCAACAAGATGAAGATGGCTGCGCCAATGAACGAATAGATCATCTGGATGCTTCCCACATCGGGGAAAGATCCGATCACGGGAGATGCAGGCAAGTGAAGCGAGGTAATGGGTTGCAGGAATAGTTCCCATTTTTTGCCCGATGCGATATATTCGCGATAGGTCATGCCCATGGCGGCCTTTATCGATTCTTCGGCGCGCTTGCGCGGGATGGCTTTTAGTTTTTCGCGTACCACATTGATGTCGGCGTTGGGTTCCAGCCGCACAAAGGTTTCGAGTTGTGTCCACACCCAACTCCAGTGTTTGCGATCAATGCCAAATCCTTTCGACGACAACAGCAAGTTGAACTGAAGAGTAGAGTTCTCAGGCGTGTCTTCGACTATGCCAATTACCTCATAGGTTTGTTGCTCATTTCCGTTTACGCCACCAAGGCGTACCATTTTCCCGATTGGATCTTCGTCTCCGAAATATTTCCTGGCAGTTGTCTGCGTCATCACCAGCGTATTGGCCTGACTGAATGCCGAAGCGGCATTCCCGCGGAGGAGTGGAAAGTTGAGCACCTTGAAAAAATTGGTGTCGGCGGCAAGTACTTTGGTTTCTTCAAAGACTACCACCTCGTTGTTTCGTTTAACGTATGAGATGATGAAGTTGCCGGGCGTGTGCAGGCTGGTGGTAATTTCCACCTCAGGAAGTTCCTCAAGGAGAGCATGCGCGACGCCGGGCCCGGTTCGGGAAAATTGGCTGTCACCGTCATCGGACCAGATGAAGGTTTGATTTACCCTGTAAAGCCGGTCACTATGCGGATGAAAATCATCAAAGCTGAATTCGTGCCGTACATACAAGTAAACGAACAACGTACTGGCAATGCTCACGGTCAATCCCAACAGGTTGATCGAAGAGAAGAGTTTTTGGCGCATTAGGTTGCGCACAAAGAGTATGGCAAAATTTCTTAGCATAAGCGTTATGTCCTGGATGGTCATATGACAAAGGTCGTACCATGGTCGAAAAGTAATTTTTTGAAGTATTTTCGAATCTACGGATGTTCGTTTACGGTACCAGTGTCCGTTTCCAGGGCTTGGGAATTCTCATGGATGGCTAATCAATTACTCACAAGAGAATCATTCATGGAAAATGCCTGTGCTTTCTCTGAAAATAAGCTTTTAACCGAACCCCACACCCTCCCGAACAATTCCGACTTCCGGTAACTCTCCAGACTTTCAACATCATCCCAATGGCTGATGGTTGTAAAGTGCAAAGGATCATCAGCAGCTGAGGAGACAACAATACGGGCTTTACAAATGGCGCAGAAGATGCGTAAAGGGATTAATGAGTGTATGCCTATTCTCCATTCAGATGGAGGAGGCCAATATTATTCCAAAGAATTGCTGAGCATCACAAGAGCGCAGAAGATCAAAAATAGTATGTGCGAAAGCGTCTATGAAAATGCATGTGCAGAACGCCTCAATGGTACGATAAAAAATGACTACCTGGCCGGCTACGGCCCTGGAAATTGGAAGGAACTACTTGAGATGACGGCGAAGGCCGTGTGGATGTATAATTACGATAGACCACATCAAGCACACGGAAACATATCGCCATACGAATTTGAAATGCAATTGAAGAACCCAAATCGCCATCAGTATTGATAACTCCTAAGAGTTACCAACATTGATTGCGCGTAGTAATAACAGTTAAACTCTTCTTAGTGGCGACCTTTGCAGCGGAATAAGTGGCCACCTTTGCAGCGGAATCGTGGCGTACTATACTCCGGAATCACTGGCGTACTTTATAGCGGAACCGTAGCGTACTATGGAGCGGATATCCAATTCTGCTTCCTTGAGCAGACTCAGCCGATCCTCGATACTGAATGTTCTTCTTGTTCATGCCATTGTTTTCCTAATTTAGTTGAACAAATCTGTTTTTCAGAATTTGCGCAGCCTATTAGGGGGCTAAGACACGTTGAAGAATCATATTATATCAAATGAGTCACGTAAGTCAGATGATTGGTATGACTTAAATCATACCGGCCCCCTCGTTTTGGCTATTATTTTGAAGGATAAAATTTGGCACTGGAAAGCAAACGAGTTAGAAAACGTTAGCGCAAGAACCCAACAAACAACAGTGAAATAATTCCTTAGACCGACATGAACTAACGACTATTATGAAATCAGAAAAAAAACTTTGGATTGCATTTGCCCTGGTGATGGGTATTTCATTTGCTGTTTTAATTTATTACGGATATGAAATTTATCAACAAGCGCCCCCTGTACCCCAACAAGTAGAAACTACTAATGGGGAAGTTCTCTTTTCGGGGCAGGACATAAAAGATGGTCAAAATGTTTGGCAAAGTATGGGCGGACAAGAAGTTGGTACCGTGTGGGGACATGGTGCTTACTTAGCTCCAGATTGGACCGCTGATTGGCTACATCGAGAAGCAAACTTTATTCTAAATAAATATTCAACAGCAGATTTTAACCAGGCGTTTGATAAAATTAATAGTGAGCAAAAAGCCGCATTGGAACAGCGACTCCAAAATGAATTAAGAAAAAATACGTTCGATCCGAAAACTCAAATCCTTACTGTTTCCCCTTTACGAAAGGAAGCAATTACACATCTAAGCAACTATTATACGGGGTTATTTACCAATGCTCCTGAATTGGATAAGCTTCGTTCCGATTATGCCATTCCAAAAAATGCTATTAAAGACAGCATACGAATGAGGCAGATGACGTATTTTTTTTTCTGGGCTGCGTGGGCATGCGTTACGGAACGCCCGAATGAAAAGGTTTCTTACACACACAATTGGCCACCCGATGAACAAGTAGGAAATAGAGCAACCGGAGACCTTATTTTATGGACAGGCTTCAGTGTAGTTATGTTACTGATAGGCATCGGAATCTTAATTTTTTATCATGCTAAAACTAAAGAAGAAGAAGGGCCTGCCGCGCCAAAGGAAGATCCGTTAATGCGACAGAACATTACGCCTTCTATGAGAGCAGTTAAAAAATATTTCTGGATAGTAAATTTATTAATCCTCCTCCAGGTAATCATGGGCGTTGTAACAGCTCACTATGGCGTAGAAGGAAATGCCTTTTACGGTTTCCCATTGTCTGATTATTTTCCGTATGCTGCTGCTAGAACATGGCATGTACAACTCGCTATTTTTTGGATTGCCACAGCATGGTTAGCAACGGGACTATATATTGGGCCATCTCTATCAGGCAACGATCCAAAATTTCAAAAGCTGGGTGTGAACTTTCTTTTCTATGCTTTATTGGTTATTGTGCTTGGCTCACTGGCAGGCCAGTGGATGGGGATAATGCAGAAGCTCGGATTTGTAAGTAATTTTTGGTTTGGACATCAAGGCTATGAGTATGTTGACCTTGGAAGATTTTGGCAAATATTTCTTTTAGTTGGATTATTGGTTTGGCTATTGTTAATGATACGTCCTATCGTACCCGTAATTAGAAAGAGAACAGAAGAAAAGCACTTACTTGTATTGTTTCTTGTTTCATGTACAGCCATTGCCCTTTTTTATGGAGCAGGACTAATGTGGGGACGCCAAACAAATCTAGCCATTGCAGAGTATTGGCGTTGGTGGGTCGTTCACCTTTGGGTCGAGGGATTTTTTGAAGTATTTGCAACGGTAGTGGCTGCATTCCTTTTTTTAAGAATGGGTTTATTGCAAACTAAGACCGCTACCAACAGTGTTTTATTTGCCACCATTATATTTCTTTCAGGCGGTATACTTGGGACATTTCATCACCTCTATTTTACCGGAACACCTAAAGCAATTATGGCACTGGGCGCCACTTTCAGCGCGTTGGAAGTAGTGCCATTAATATTAATTGGCTTCGAAGCTTTTCACAATTACAGACTGAGCAAAGCAACCGAATGGTTAAAAGATTATAAGTGGCCTATTTATTATTTGTTATCCGTTTCCTTTTGGAATTTTCTAGGTGCAGGCATCTTTGGATTTGTAATAAACCCCCCAATTGCCTTATACTATATGCAAGGCTTAAATACGACGGCTGTTCATGGCCACACTGCCTTGTTTGGTGTATATGGTATGTTGGGTATCGGATTGATGCTATTTGTATTTAGAAGTATGTACAGAAACATTAAATGGAATGAAAAATTATTAACCATTTCTTTTTGGGCAATTAATATTGGTTTAATGGCAATGGTAGTATTGAGTTTGCTCCCAATTGGTTTTCTGCAAACAATAGCAAGCGTTGAGGAAGGAATGTGGTATGCACGTTCAGCTGAATTCATGCAATTGCCGCACATGCACATACTAAAATGGCTTCGTGTTGTAGGGGATACTATTTTCGCTATAGGCACTCTAACGTTATGTTGGTTTGTGTTCGGGCTAGATATAACCCGCAAAAAACAATCCTCATAACACTAAAAAATACAAGTGCCATATCAAAGTATAGAAAGCGTATGACGTAATTAAATTATAGTACTGTATCATGAAAGTTGAAAAATATAAACATATTAAGCACTTTATTTCAGATGGACAATAAATCAAATCAAGCTACACCACAACGTCCGGAGGGTGAGCGAATTCTAAATGCCGATTTAGTAGAAATGGATCTTAATCAATTCATTATGCAAATAAAAGTGGAATCTACCTGGGCAGAAAGTGACCGTAACGCCATGACAATTTTTAAGTCAGATAGCATGCGGATTGTTTTGTTGGGCTTGCACCAAGATGCAGAATTAAAAACCCATCAAGCCAACGGCGTTATTTGTGTGCAGGTACTGGAAGGAAGAATAAACTTCACTACCGAACAAAAAACGGTTTCATTAGAAAAAGGACAAATGATTGCACTGCATGAAAATATTCCACATAGTGTGATGGCGTTAGAAGAAACCTTTTTTCTACTTACACTTGCAATGACCAAACAGAAATAGCCAGAACGAAAGATATGCAGCTAAAAATATTTTAGCATGCTTAATTCTACAACTGTGTTAGCTACCTACTCATGTGTTGTTAGTGTCAAATACCTGACGTAAGTCAGATAGTTAGTATGACTTAAATCATACTGGCCCCTCGTTTTCGCTATTACTTTAGCACAGGAAATAAAGGACACGATTTCTAATTTTTTTATAACTAAAATCTGCAATATACTGAAGAGTGAAAGCTCGGACATTCGGGCAGCCGAAGCGATTGATTTGTTTTGTTATCAAACCAAAAAATGTATAGGTTCATTTGCTGCTGCACTGGGTGGACTGGACACATTAATCTTCTCAGGCGGAATTGGAGCGCACTCTCCCCAGGTTCGTGGGCGGATATGTCAAGGGTTGCAGTACATGGGGATCATTTTGGATGAATCCAGAAATAAAAGTAATGAAACCATCATCTCTTCCGGAGCTGGCAAAGTATGCGTGAGGGTAATGAAAACAAACGAAGAGGTGATGATTGCGCGATTGGTTAGCGCCTTCATAAATAAACAATCAACAAATGAAAAAGGAAACGATCACTAAATTAAAACCAACGCTCACTCCTGAGTTGCTTCAAAAAATGAATGCTTACTGGAGGGCAGCGAATTATTTATCGGTGGGACAAATCTATCTGTATGATAACCCTCTGCTGAAAGATGTGTTGACTATCGATCATATCAAGCCAAGATTACTCGGTCACTGGGGAACTACCCCTGGATTGAACTTTATTTATGTTCATCTTAACCGGATCATTAAAAATTCCGATCTCAACATCATCTTCGTTACCGGTCCCGGGCATGGAGGCCCGGGTCTGGTAGCCAATACTTATCTTGAGGGAACTTATGCGGAAACTTATCCCGACATCACCCAGGATGAAAGTGGAATGAAAAAGTTATTCAAGCAGTTTTCATTTCCTGGTGGTATACCCAGTCATGTTGCTCCTGAAACTCCAGGTTCAATCAATGAAGGAGGTGAACTTGGGTATTCATTGGTGCATGCTTTCGGTGCGGCATTTGATAATCCTGATTTACTTGTGGCGTGTGTGATTGGTGATGGCGAAGCAGAGACCGGGCCGCTAGCCACCAGTTGGCATTCCAATAAATTTTTAAATCCCGTGCATGATGGTGCAGTCCTTCCTATACTGCACCTTAACGGATACAAGATTGCTAATCCTACAGTACTCGCGCGCATACCAAAGGAAGAATTAGAACACCTCTTCCTGGGTTATGGTTATAAACCGTACTTCGTTGAAGGCGATGATCCTGAAAAGGTTCATGAACAAATGGCGACCACACTGGATACTGTCGTTGCTGAGATAAAACGTATTCAGCAGGATGCCCGGATAAATGGATTTACTAAACGGCCTCAGTGGCCAATGATTGTGTTTCGAACTCCAAAAGGTTGGACGGGTCCTGACAAAGTGGATGGTGTTCAGATTGAAGGAACATGGCGTGCTCATCAGGTACCGCTGGCTGAATTAGCTACCAAGCCAGCACATATACAATTGCTGGAGCAATGGATGAAGAGTTATAAACCAGAAGAACTTTTCGATGAAGAAGGAAAACTCATTGATGAGCTTGCTGATCTTGCTCCAAAGGGAACAATGCGCATGGGTGCAAATCCAAATGCAAATGGTGGTATGGTGTTGCAAGAGTTAGTAATGCCCGACTTCAGAACGCATGCCATAAAAGTAGACAAGCCAGGCACCGTGTTGGGCGAAGCCACTTCAACTATGGGTTTGTTTCTGCGTGACATTATGAAGCTCAACTGGGAGAAAAGAAATTTCAGAATATTCGGTCCCGATGAAACTTCGTCCAATCGTCTCTCCCATTTATTTGATATCACTGAAAGAACGTCCTCTGCTGAAATCCTGGAAACCGATGATCACATTTCTCCTGACGGACGCGTCATGGAAGTATTGAGTGAACATTTATGTCAAGGCTGGCTGGAAGGATATTTATTAACCGGCAGGCATGGTTTGTTCTCTTGTTACGAAGCGTTCATTCATATTGTTGATTCTATGTTTAATCAGCATGCCAAATGGTTGCAGGTTTCACGAAAATTATATTGGAGACAACCCATCGCTTCATTGAACTACTTATTGACATCGCACGTATGGAGACAGGATCATAATGGCAACAGTCATCAAGATCCGGGATTCCTTGATCTGGTAGCTAATAAGACAGCAGAGATTATCCGGATCTATCTTCCTCCGGATGCTAACACACTGCTATCTGTCACTGATCACTGTCTTCGAAGCCGCAACTATATCAACGTGATCGTTGCAGGTAAACAACCTGAATGGCAATGGATGAATATCGAAGATGCGATTAAACATTGTACCGCAGGGTTAGGAATCTGGAAATGGGCAAGCAATGATGAAGGTACCGAACCCGATGCGGTCATGGCATGTGCCGGAGATGTGCCTACACTGGAAACAATCGCAGCGGTACAACTTCTTCGAGAACATTTTCCTGAATTAAAAATTCGTGTCGTCAATGTGGTGGATCTGATGACCCTTCAACCCCACAGCGAACATCCGCATGGATTGACCGATACAGAATTTGATATGTTATTCACAAAAGACAAACCGATCATATTTGCCTTTCACGGGTATTCATTACTCATACACCGTCTCACCTATCGCCGAACAAATCATGACAGTTTGCATGTGCGCGGTTACAAAGGTGAAGGTACAACCACTACACCTTTTGATATGGTTGTGCTCAATGATCTGGATCGATATCACCTTGCCGGGGATGTGATTGACCGATTGCCTTCACTCGGATCACGAGGCGCTTATTTCAGGCAGTTTATAAACAGCAAGTTGCTTGATCACAAAGATTACATTAACATTCACGGTGAAGATATGCCAGAGATCCGTAATTGGAAATGGACATTAAATACGGACACTCCCTAAGCTAAAATTAATTCGATAGACATCAAATATCCGGTGATCATCCCATGACGGCACTCAACATCGCAAAGAAGACAGGGCTGGTAGAACAGGATGAAGACAAGGTAATTACCGGCAAAGATCTTCCTGCTATGGATACGCTTACTGAAGATTGGAAGAAAAAGATACTCAACACTTCAGTATTTGGCCGAACAACTCCAAAGCAAAAATTAGAAATTGCAGATATATATCAAAAAGCGGGGAATATAGCGGCAATGACCGGAGATGGTGTAAACGATGCTCCGGCACTTGTCAAACCACAGATTTGTACTTCTTTCATTACCGAAGCATGCTTCCTGAAACAATATTATAATAGATGGCCCAACCGACAAAAGCAACGATTAATACCCATAACCAGCTTGGAACATGTCTGGGTGTTTCGCTTCCCTCGATGATAAACTTTTTTTGATCTCCTTTGCTGTATGCATTTACCAGAAGTGGCAATATTCCATCTACAATATCATTTGCCTTTAACCCTTCCACTTCAATGGCCGGGCCATTCCGCACTTTAAAAGGTATCACTTTAATGCCTTCCTTTCCTGACCATGATTCAGTGACAATTTTTATTTCATGAAGACCGTCCGAAAGCTTCCTGGTATCCAACTCAAATTTGACAGGCGTTTCAAATTCAGCAAAAGGTTGAACTTCACTATCTATGAATATTTTTACTTTACTTTTTTGTTCCATAATCCATAAGTTTTAAGTGTAGAGTAAGTGTATACATTCGGTATACTTTGCTCAATTAATCTTCAATAAATAATCTTTTAATGTGTGTTGCTGACTTTTCTCCAGGTTTAATAAGCCACTTAACTGTATAAAATAAGGTCGCCAGAACCATGATTGCTGTAATAATTACAATTACCATATCCCAGTTACTGTCAGGGCCTGCCCCATGTGATATTCCTTTAAGCATTTTTGGCTGTTGCTCTTCACATAACGGACAAGCAATAATGAGTTTAGCAACGAGAAGCAGGGTAAATGTTGATAAATATTTTTTCAAATTGAAGAAGTGTTTAGCATTCATTGATCAGGTTTTAAACATTCAAACTTTAGCTATGTCCTATATAATTTGTTCTCGTTCATAAGTATTTAACCGTGGTTTTTTATTCAAATCCACTTAAAGGTATGCTCATTGAATTGCTTCCTTCCCAATTAAATCTATGATTTTTTTCACTTCTTCTATAGATACACTTCTGGCTGAGTTTCCCCAACTGGTTCGCTCATGATTTATGATGGCAGCAACTTCTTCAGGTTTTAATTTATTATTGGTTCCTACAGCAGGCATTACGCCATATGCAGGATTTGCATCATATCCTTGCATAATAATTTTAACAATTAATTCGGGATTGTCATCCAATATCACTTTGCTTTCCTTCAACGGCGGAAATGCCCCTTTTAATCCCTCTCCATTTGGCTGGTGGCAAGCCTGACAGTTTGCAGTGTATAATGCTTGTCCATCAGGAAGAATCGCTTTGTCGGAATTAGTGATGCTGTTTACTAAATCTCCTTTCTGTGATTTATAAAGAAAGAGAGGATCAGGTGTGCCATCTGGTAAAGGAACTTGTTTTAGAGATTGCAGATAAGCTACCAGTTGCAAAGCTTTCTTAGTTGCCACAATGCTTCGTTTGGTATTTTTTTTGAAATTATCCGGCACATTGATGATAACATCATCCTCATCCGTGTTTTCTTTTTCAATAAATAACCAGGAATATGCCGGCATAATAGATTGAGACACAACCGATCTTGGATTGTATAAATGAAGTAAATGCCAATCCTGGCTGGGTTGTCGGTTACCGATATTGATCAAATCTGGGCCGGTCCGTTCTGTTCCCATCAAGGTGGCACTATTGCGCCAAAAGTCTGTACGGTGAATGTTAGCATAATCTGCGGCAACGCTTGGCCTTGTTCCCCACATTTTATCCATGTCCACATTTCTTACTTGCTGGGTATGACATGCAACACATCCCTCATTAATATATGTTATTTTTCCTTTAACGGCATCTTCACTCAAAGCGACTGCATTAGGCAAGGGTGCATTATTATTCTGATTTTTAATGGCGGGGATAATAGCCACTACCATACTTAACACAAGAAATAGCAAGAATGCTGTTCCAAATAAATGTTTATGATTATTAAAGAAATCCATACTTAAATGTTTGGGGTTGACGTTTCGGTTTGTATTTCAGTAGTTTTCCGGTTCAAATATTCCAAGGCAAGGTCTTTTACATCCGGAATTGATTTTTTGGCAATCATCTTATACAGATTAAAAGCAAATATCAAATGAGCAAACCACATCATACTTCCACCTATGGCGCGCCATAGCCAGTAGGGCGCCATTAATATCACACTTTCAATAAATTGTTTTCCTTCCATCCAGCTTAAGCCTTTTAGCGTACCTCCGATCATGAGGGGAATGTTATAGAACATTAAGCCAATAAGTGCAATCCAAAAATGAGCACCGACTAAAAGCTGTGATGGTTCTTTCCCTGTGAGTCTGGGTACCATAGCATAAATTCCCGCCCACATGAAAAATGTAATTATACCATACATCGTTATGTGAGAATGGGCTACTGTAAAATCAGTAAAATGCCAAAGCAGGTTAGTGAAACGGAAAGCTTCCACGGTTCCCTGTAAAGAACCTGTGAAGTAAAATATAATCCCAACAAGAAAGAAAGGCAGTGTATAACTATCCTTTAGTTTATTCCATCCACCTCTGAAAGTCAATAAGAAGTTGGCTGTTCCTGCCACTACCGGTATTATCATACCTACACTTCCCACTATAGCAACTGTTTGAAGCCACCATGGGATAGCGCTAAATATAAAATGATGGGTACCAATAAAGGTGTAAAATAGGATCTGTATCCAGAAGGCAAGTATGCCTATACTATAGGAATAAATGGGACGATTAAGTTGCTGTGGGAGGAAATAATAAACTAAACCAAGTGTAAACAACATAAACCACATGCCTACACCCTGATGCATATAATAGCCCTGTATAATCGATTCACCCAAGCCATTTTGCCAATAAGGAACATAAGCTATAACAGTAAGCACGATAGCAAAAATAGTGGCCGAAATTATATACCAGTTAGATACATATATTTCTTTAGTCTTACGCCGTGCAACTGTCAGTAAGAAATTCCTGAGTGTAAGAATAATTCCTATGGCAAATAAAAGTGTGACCGGCCATATATATTCACGAAACTCTCCGCCGCCGTTATTTATTCCTGCAGCTAGAAAGAGGGTACCTAAGATTACTGATATATTGATTAATATTAAACTTAGCCAACCCATGTTAATGTTTGCAATGGAGGTATTGCTCACCGTTGGGACAACATAATAGGCCAGTCCAAGCATAGCCAGGGATGACCATCCCCAAAATACTGCGTTAGTATGAATAGGCCTAAGTCTACCAAAGCTTAGCCAGCTTACATGGTCTACATCAGGTGCAACAAACTTTATCCCTAAATATTCTCCGATTGAAGTTCCAAAAACAAGCCAGAATGTGGCTGTACCGATAAACCAAAGGATAAGTTTAGTAAGTTCAGGATCAATCGCCGGTCGGGGAAGCGCTTTTCGCTTCGTCGCAATAAATTGGGGATTGACGTGTTCTCTACTTGAAACAACCAGTCCTCTTGAATCATCAACTGGAAGTATTCCCGATAGCTCATTGGCCTTGGGTCTGTAATCCAGACTTTCATTTCGCTTCCGGATTAAAGCCAATTGTTCTACATCCAGTTCATTAATGTATTTTGCGAATTTAATGGCTTCTTTTTTGACCTCATTCTTTTCCGTTATTCCGAAAATATTTTTTATTTTAAAGAGGAAGATGATCACTCCCATAAGAAGTGGTAAAAGGAAAAGAAATACCATGATAATGAGTCCAGGTTCGGAAAACAAAGAGCTTCCCTCAACTTTTGCTTCTTGAGCAAATCCTTCATTTATTAGGGCAAAAAATCCAAAGAATAGCATTATCCATAGTTTTTGATCAGAAATAAAAGTCTGCAGATCCTTACGTTCAGTCATCATACTTTATTTAATTAATAACATTTTGAAACTCTTATTGCCATAAGTGAATGTGGCTGACCTTCCTTAAAAACAATAGAGGTTCCTTGTTGCGCTTCAAATGTTTCTCCTTCAAGTGTAACGGTCGCTGTTCGCTCTTGGATAAGCACTAAAACATCCGAATTAGCTTTGGTGGGTTTTTGAGCTGCTCCCTGTGCAAATGTGTATAGAATGGCTTTTCCTCCTCCGGATTGGAGCAATACCTGATTGCTTATTCCCTCTTTCGGATATTAAAAATCTTCAATTATATTAGTTCTCATAATTAGGACCTATTCATTAGATATTGTTGTTAACTTCAAAAACAAGTCTGAATTGTTCTTCCGCTTTGATAAGTTCCTGTCCGCAATGATTAATTCTGTAATGTACCATTTTAATCAGCAATAGACCTATTGACTGATACACTGATACCATCAATGAAACCGGCTTAAATTTCAAACCGGATGGTTGGTTTGTCGTACGTAATCATATTCTATCATAATCATATTCTATCCGAATTTGGTATCAGGTCTAAGCATGATCATGTCATAAATGTATTCATCCTATATATACATCTTTATGAAAAAAATCAGATAACCAAAATGATTCCTGTCATGCTGTTCGCTCATCGAATTCTGTTCTTTTGCATGTAAATTAAAACCTTAGATGCGTGGAATTGATAGCGAGTCCAAAATTCGGATATTTATTGTCAGCCAGTCTTGAAGTATTGCATGAGCAAAGTCTTAAATGGCTGAATGAGATTGTTTTTTTTAAGGAAGAGATTCGTTTTTTATAAACTCCTAAACAAAAATGCTGGTCATCAATTTCCCAGTGAACAATCAACCGTTCTTCACAAGTAATTTTAAACTCCTTTAACGGTTCGACTTTCTAACCATAAATGGTACAAGCTGATTATCAGGTACTTAAGGTCCCGCGTAGGCGGGGCCTTATCCGTTTAAATGGTTTGGTTTTCCTCTTGGCGACTGCGAATCAACATTGTTAAAGTGGCTGACTGCATTTCAGATCCATCAGTCGTCACGCATAAGAAATTTCTCCATTGAAGAGGCGAACGGCGGTCCGGAAAACAACTTTTTAACCGAACCCCACACCCTCCGGAACAATTCCGACTGCCGGTAACTCTCTAGATTTTCAACATCATCCCAATGGCTGATGGTTGTAAAGTGCAAAGGATCATCAGCATCCCGTAACAATTGAAGCAGCCTGCAACCCTGCATATTTCTTATTGCATCAACGTGATCGGCGAATATTAGCAGGAAGCTATCAACACCATCCTCCCTAAAATGCATATGGACTATTCGTATCAGCATGTATGCGGTTTTAGTCTAAAGCCAAGTTCGATTGAGTGATGCTCGAGCCGAACTCATAATTCATAACTCATAATTCATAACTGTTACCAGATACCCACAAGTACCCGCCCAGTGTACTCCAGCCAAACACCCGAATTCTTAACTATTCATCAAACATAATATTCACCGTACTATCATACCCAAGCCCCAAGAGCTCTGAAGCGTTCCCCTTATAGATACCAATCTCAAGCAAATTCAGGCTGTTAAAAACAATGAAACATTCGCCCTGATCGGCCTGGTTGTATTGTGTGTGTACCCGTCTGAATTTTTCGCCGCCGAATTGCAGCGTGTAAGCTTTATCCTTACTAAGGACAGCAAAGGTGTCCCGGGAAATGTTAGTGATCAGGTTGCCCATGCCATCCACGCGGATTATACTTCCCGTAATTTGCTTTCGCGTAGCTTTTACCTGGCGATCGATCATCTTCCTGAACGCAGGTTTCGGTTTTCCAAGATTCGTAATTGATACACCGCTGGCCAGCTTGCAGGCAGCGTGCGCAAAGATGTCACGTTCAGGAAAGGTGGTAGTAATTGGATTGATTGCATTAAGCTCTACCAACTGCTGGTGCTGCTTGTCGCTGATGAGGCCGAAAAGTCCGTTGTCACAGCCAACAAAAAAGTGGTCCTCCAGCTGAAGTGCAATGAACCCATCGTCGCGGTTTCCTGTTGCATCTACGCCGACAAGGTGAACGGTTCCCGGCGGAAAGTCTCTGAAAACTGCTCTCAGCACAAACGCGGCGTGGGCTATATCGGACGGCTCGATGCGGTGGCTGATGTCCTCAACGCGAATTCCCGGATTGATGCTGATAACCTTCGCCTTTATGGCGGCTACATAGTGATCGCTTTCGCCGGAGTCTGTCAGGAGGGTTACAATGGCCATGGTTGATGCTGCCGGGGATATTCACTAAGTTTACCGAGGCAAAGTAAACATATTTAAACCATATATATTCATCACTAAAACCGCATTCAATTGATCGAAAAAGTAGTTACGCTAGAAAATATTTCCCTGGTCGATTTTCTCGGATTAGAGAATAAAACTATTGATACATTATCTGCCGCCTTTCCCAAGAGCCGCATTATTTCGCGAGGCAATCAAATACTTTTGAAAGGGTCGAGTGAAGAGCTTATTCACATCAACGATATCCTCGATTCCCTCGTCGACCACTATCACAAATATGGCCGCGTTACCCAGGAGAATGTTCAGGCAATGATCCATCAGGAGAGTCAGATAATGTTGCCGGAGGGTTCGCAGGGCAACAGTGATGATGTAATCGTGTATGGCACGAAGGGAACTCCTATCAAGGCGAAAACCGTTAATCAACAAAAGCTCGTTCAGGCGGTAAAGGATAACGACCTCGTATTTGCCGTAGGGCCCGCAGGAACGGGCAAGACGTATATATCCGTTGCGTTGGCAGTGAAGGCATTAAAAAACAAGCAGGTCAAGAAGCTGATCATCACACGGCCAGCGGTGGAAGCGGGGGAGAACCTCGGCTTCTTGCCAGGCGATCTGAAAGAAAAGATCGACCCTTACTTGCGTCCAATTTATGATGCGCTGAACGATATGATCCCGCATGAAAAGTTTGGATACTACATGGAACGCGAGATCATTGAAATAGCGCCACTCGCTTACATGCGCGGCCGCACACTAAACAATGCATTCATCCTGCTCGACGAAGCTCAAAATACTACGCCGATGCAAATGAAAATGTTCCTGACAAGGATGGGTCCGGAATCCAAAATGATTGTTACTGGTGATATCACTCAGGTGGACCTTCCTTCAAGACAAAATTCCGGCCTGAAGGAAGCAATTCGCATTTTGAAGGATGTAAAAGGCATCGGAATGATGGAACTTAATGAAAAAGACGTGGTAAGGCACAGGCTGGTGAAGGATGTTCTGGAAGCGTACGGCAAGGAGCCATCTTAGGCGAAATCCTTATCTTTCTTCATGTTCAAATGGATACCATACGCCTTTGTCCGTATCACTTTTTTTTTCTGCGCAGGAATTCTTCTGGGCATCAAGTTTCCCCAGGGGCTTGAGGTCACAACGGGTGTTGTTCTATTTCTTGTCACACTCATATCCTATTGTGCGCTCGCGCTTCGCTTTCGAAGGCGCTCAACACTAAAAGGAGCTGTTGCGATGGGCGCAATTTGCTTAGGCGGATATCTGAATGTACAATTCAAGCTCGAGTACAGCGACCGCCAACATCTAAGTAATTTAAAGGAGACGATCAATTATTATCAAGCCGTCGTTACACAACCGGCCCAGGATAAAGGTTCGCGGTGGAAAGGAGAAGCCACTGTTCAATGGGCCCGGACAAAACACGGTTGGGCTAAGCGCAAGGGTAAAGTGATGTTCTATGCTGAAAAAAGGCATTTCCCAAATCGCTTCGATTATGGCGACCTGATCTTGGTCGCTGGCACACCTACACTTGTTCCAGGTCCTTCAAATCCATATGAATTCGACTACCGGGAATACCTGGGTTACAAGCAGATCTACCACCAACATTTCTTTCGCGAAGGCAGCGTCCGCAGTATAGGCCACAGTGCACCTGGCCAACTGCAAAAACATGCAATTGAAGCACGGCAGTGGGCCGACAAAGTGTTACAGGATCATATTCCTGGACAAAGAGAACAGGCGTTGGCATCAGCGCTGGTGTTGGGAGTAACGGAAGGGCTGGATAATGAATTGATGAATGCTTACGCCGCGACTGGGGCCATGCATGTGCTATCAGTGTCAGGCCTTCACGTTGGCATTGTTTACGGACTGCTGCTACTGATGTTTAAGCCTTTTAATCAATTCAAGTCAACGAAGTGGATTTTACTCGGTGTCAGCCTTGCTGTACTATGGGCTTATGCTTTCATTACGGGAATATCAGCCTCGGTGTTAAGGGCAGTGACGATGTTTTCATTTGCTGCACTCGCCAAGCCATTTAATCACCGGGTAAATATCTATAACATTTTAGCGGCATCTGCTTTTTGTCTGCTGGTGTACGACCCATTTATGCTGATGTCAGTAGGCTTTCAACTTTCCTACCTTGCCGTCATAGGAATTGTGGCGTTGCAACCTGGACTCTACAAACTTTGGGAACCGAGGCTTTGGATTTGGGACGAGATCTGGAAGGTTGCAGCGGTATCCATCGCTGCACAACTGGCCACTGTTTCCATTGGATTATTTTATTTTCACCAGTTTCCAAATTACTTCCTGATCACGAATATGGTTGTGATCCCCGGATCGTTCATCGTGCTCATCCTGGGTATCATCATGCTGATAAGCAGCTTTCTGGAACCGGTCGTTGAACTGCTCGGCTGGTTGACCCACTGGGTCATTAAACTGGTGAACTCAATTGTTTTTGGGATTGAACAATTTCCGTTCAGTGTATTCGATGGAATATACATAACTACTTTACAGTGCTGGACGGGCATCTTTGGGATAGTGGTAGCGTTGCTTTGGTTAGAATCGAAGAGCAATGTTTGGCTTGTCGTTGGTTCGTTACTATGCTTAATTTTTTCAATTGCCTCGTGGCTTCACTTTACATCGACGGTCCGATCGAATAGCATTACCGTATACGCCTTCAAAGGAACAACGGCTGTTGACCTTACTTCAAATGGAAACACTCATTTTATCCGGTCCGATGGTATGGTCGACGAATCAAAGGTAAAATTCCACATCCTTCCCAATCGCCTTGTGTTAAAAGGCATGAGCATAGTATCGCAAGTCCCATCGAAATCGATGAATGGATGTTCTCTTATGGTGTGGAAGGGCAAAAGCATACTGAGAATAGTAACTCCAAATTTCAATTTGCCGCGAAAAGTTGCCGTCGATGTGGTGATCATAAGCAATAACGCGGTACGAAAGCTTAAAGACCTATCGTCCCGCATCCAGACGCGGCACCTTGTTTTGGATAGCAGTAATTCTTATAAACTCGCATCGGCTGTTGTAATGCAAGCGCGGGAGTTAGATATCAATGTATATTCCGTCCTGGATCAGGGCGCATTTCAATTAAAGTTCTAAATATATGACCACTATTGAATACGGCAAAAATGGAGTTTTCGCGTTTGTCACGCTTAACCGACCCGATAAGCGCAATGCATTGAATCACGAAATGGTGTCTGACCTAAGGGAAGCCTTTGCCGAACTTGAGCAAGATCAGGCGGTGAAGGTGATTGTATTGAAGTCAAGCGGACGCTCATTTTGTGCAGGAGCAGATCTTGAGTACTTGAAGGAGCTGCAGGATTTTACGCTGGAGGAGAATCTTGCGGACTCCAGCTTTCTGCGCGACCTTTTTTTACAGATCTATACTTTGGATAAGATAGTGATCGCCCAGGTGCAGGGCCACGCACTGGCTGGGGGCTGCGGTCTTGCAAACGTATGCGATTTTGTATTTACTGTCCCTGAAGCCAAATTTGGTTACACTGAGGTAAAGATTGGTTTTATTCCAGCGCTGGTCATGGTCTTTTTACTGCGGAAGTTGGGCGAAGGGCCAGTACGCGAAATGCTGCTTACTGGAGATCTGATTACCGCAGACCATGCATTAAAGCTCGGATTAGTCAACAGGGTTGTTGCTCCGGAGTTGCTAGAAGTTTCTGTGGACACCTTTGCGGCTTCACTTGTGAAATCCAATTCATTTCAGGCGATGATTGAAACCAAAAGAATGATTTCTAAAGTTCAATCGCTACCCCTGGAGCAAGCGTTGGATTACGCCGTTAAAAAAAATGCTGAAGCAAGGAGAACGACGGATTGCAAAAATGGCATCAACGCATTTCTCAACAAGACCGAGGTGACCTGGTGATATGCCCACACTCATCCCAGCATTTTCCTGATATCGCCAGATGGAGACCCCGTTATCCATATTAAAAAAGTATTGGAAACACGACCAGTTCAGGGCGTTGCAGGAGGAAATTGTTCACGCGAGTCTTACAGGAAAAGATGTGCTTGCCCTACTTCCGACAGGTGGTGGAAAGTCTGTTTGTTTTCAGGTACCGGCATTGCTGCGTGACGGTTTGTGCATCGTGGTCACGCCTTTGATCGCCCTGATGAAAGACCAGGTAGAACAATTAAAGAGTAAAGGAATTGAAGCGGTAGCAATCCACGCAGCCATGCCACGGGCCCAGGTTGATTTGTTGCTGGACAATTGTATTTATGGCAACATAAAATTCCTTTACGTGTCTCCTGAGCGATTACAAAATGAGCTTTTTATCGAACGGGTAAAAAAGATGAATGTAGGGCTGCTTGCGATAGATGAAGCGCATTGCATCTCGCAGTGGGGTTATGACTTCAGGCCTGCTTACCTGAATATAGCCTCGATCCGCATGTTACACCCCAATGTGCCTGTCATTGCTTTAACTGCGTCGGCCACGGCGCAAGTGCGGAAGGATATCGCGATAAAGCTCGAATTCAAAAAGGATTCAGTGACGTTCCAAAAATCTTTTGCGCGCGACAACCTGTCATTTGTCGTACGCAGGACAGAAAACAAGGAGAGGAAGGTATTGGAGATTTTACAAAAGGTGCCCGGATCATCCATTATCTACGTCCGGTCGCGCAAAGCGACGCAAGAAATTGCTGCATGGTTGGTCAAGAAAAAAATAACGGCTTCATTTTATCACGCCGGCCTATCGTTCGAAGAGCGTGCCAACCGACAGGATAGTTGGATTCAAAACCGTAGCAGGGTGATGGTCTCGACCAACGCCTTCGGTATGGGCATTGATAAACCGGACGTGAGGGTTGTGATTCACCTCGACCTGCCGGAAAACCTTGAATCATATTATCAGGAAGCGGGCAGGGGAGGACGTGACGGAAAGCGTGCGTTTGCTGTGATGATCTATCACGATGCCGACGTTTCAAACCTTGAGCAAAAAACGGCGCAATCCCAGCCGGAACCAGCCTTCCTCAGAAAGGTATACCAGGCACTGTGCAATTATTATCAGCTGGCCATGGGCAGTAGTGCCGGTGAAAGTTATGACTTTGACTTACACGAATTTTGCGAGCGTTTTCATTATCATCCAACTGAAGTATATGCCGCTCTGAAAAAGCTGGAAGAAGAGGGCATCATCCAATTTAACGATAGTTTTTATAGCCCATCCTCCATTCACATCAGTCTCGATAAAGCAAGGTTGTACCAGTTTCAGGTTGCTAACGTGCGATTTGATCCGTTAATAAAGACGCTCATGCGGATGTATGGCGGGGAAATGCTTTCGGGGTTTTCGAAAATATCGGAGCCACAATTGTCCCGTGTACTCAAAATTACTGTGGACGAGGTAACCAAGATGTTGAAGCACTTGAATGACCTGCGTGTGGCAATATATCAGCCCGTGAAAGATACGCCACAGATCACCTTTGTCATTCCAAGGCAGGATGCAGATCGACTCCCGCTGGATTTGCAGCGACTTCTTGAGCGTAGAAAGCTGATTTTGTCTAAAATGAAAGCGATGGCGGATTTTGTTACGTCTGCCCAACGTTGCAGAATGCAACGCATTCAGGATTATTTTGATGAAGTGAGCAGCAAAAGCTGTGGTATTTGCGACGTTTGCATTGCACAAAGAAAAAAGGAAAATTCAGCTGCCTTTGAGAATTTGCGTCATGAGGTACTACGGGTTTTAAATGACAAACCTTTGACAGTGGAACAAGTGCAGGAATATATATCACCCATCGATCAGGAGCTATTCGTTGACGTCGTGCGTGATATGGTTGACGAGGGTGTGTTGCAATACGATACCTTGTGGAAGTTGGGTATCGCTAAACAAAAACCGTAACTTGATGTTAAATGGTTATGTCGCAGTCGGTAAAAAAATTTCTTAAGCTGTTCTTGTATTTTCATCTGATTGTGGCCGCTGGCCTTCTGCTTACGCATTGCAGTTTTTCACATTATGCCAAAGTATCGTATTCGAAAGCAAAAAAGGAAAAGCCTTTCGATGTGATCATTGTGCCTGGCATTCCATACGAGAAAGAAAGTACGACTTCAATCATGGCAATGCGTGTGTTCTGGGCAAAGCACTTGTATGACAGCGGCTATGCCAGGAATATAATATTTTCGGGCTCTGCGGTGTATAGCCCATACGTTGAAGGAATCGCGATGAAGATCATTGCAGATTCCCTTGGCATCCCCACAGATCACACATTTTCGGAAACCAGAGCCGAGCATAGCACAGAGAACATTTACTACTCGTGGAAAATGGCAAAAGCCATGGGGTATAAAAAGATTGCACTCGCCACGGATCCTTTCCAGTCAGGTATGTTACGAAGTTTTATCAAGCGCTATTGTCCTGGCGTGAAGTCAGTGCCAGTAGTGTATGACATCTTAGAGTTGGACAGCAAGAATCTGCCAGAGATAAATCTTACGACGGCCTATGTTGATGACTTTGTATCGATCACAAAACGTGAAGGATTCTGGCAGCGACTGCGCGGTACAATGGGACAACGCGTAAAGGAGGAAGTGAAATCAGAGGGAAGGAGAATGAAGGAAGAAGCTCGGACAAGGGAAGTATCCAGCAGCAATTGATCAACGGCCGAGGAGCTCCTGGGCATTCTCGAGGGCGATGCGCGATGGTTTTTCGCCACCGATCATTTTCGCAATCTCTTCAATTCTTTGCTTGTCATCCAACAACTTAATTGAGCTCTTCGTTTTAGCTGCTGCGTTATCCTTATATACAAAGTAGTGAGCATCTCCTTTTGCCGCGATCTGTGGCAGATGACTTATCGTAATGAGCTGATGATTGGCAGACATCATCTTCATCATATTGCCCAGCTTAATGGCTACTTCGCCCGATATCCCACTATCAATTTCATCCAGCACCAGCGTTGGCATGGCTGTCTTTTCTGCCATCACATATTTGATGCAGAACATCAACCTGGAGAATTCACCACCCGAAGCCACCTGGGATAAAGGTTTTGGTGCGATACCCTTGTTTGCGCTGAATAATATGTCAATTCGGTCCAGCCCGGTCGCCGACAATGCTGTTTTTTCCGCATTTACCTGTAGCGTTGCGTTAGGTATCCCCAGCGTTGCGAGCAGTGATGTGATCTGTTTAGTTAGCGGCATGAACACCTTTGCGCGTGAGGCGCTGATCTTGTTGGCGGTCTCCGTTGCGAGGCGCAGGGATAGGTCGTGGGCAGCGCGCGCTTTATCGAGGGCTGCATCAAGATTTGATGTCAGGCTATACTTGTTTGAAAGATTTTCCTGTATTGACAGTAATTCTTTTACGTCGGTAGCTTTGTGCTTTTTTAAAAGTCTGTAAAGGACGCTTAACCGATCACGCACGAGCTCCGCCCGTGCCGGATCAAACTCTATACGGTCGCCCTCACGCTCAATCTGTTGTGTCAGGTCGTCCAGTTCTATGATCACACTTTCCATTCTTTCCACGAGCGAAGCGTACCCGTTGGAGTAGGATGCTATTGTCTGTAAATGGCCGCGTGCTTCTGCAAGACTGTTGCGCGAAGCGTATTCCGAAAGGTTTACGAGATCAAGTATTTGCTGGAACCGCGTCTTGATCTCACCTGCGTGCTCCATGATTTGTGTCTCGGATTCCAGAGAAGCTTGCTCCGCGCTATCGAAATCCGCCTTGACTAGCTCATCGAGTTGAAATTTCACATAATCGGCCTCCTGGCGTAGCGTATCGGCTTCCGAGGATAAAGTGTCAAGCTCTTTTTTAGCGTTCTGATAATTAAGCCATTGCTCTGTATACTTTTCCAAAGCGCTTTGGTTGCCCGCGAAGGCATCCATCAGCTTCAACTGAAATCCGTGCTGTCCTAACTGTAGCGTTTCATGTTGAGAGTGAATGTCCATCAGTAAATTACCGAGACGCTTCATAACATCAACCGTCACGGGCGTATCGTTTATAAATGCACGCGATTTTCCGCCAGGGCTGAGCTCCCGACGGATAACAGTCGTTTCATCATAATCAAGATCCTCTGCTTTAAAGACGCTTTTCAATTTATACTCACCGATACTGAACGATCCTTCAATGATGCACTTTTGTGTGTCGTCCCAAAGGACTTTGCTGTCAGCGCGATTCCCCATTAACAATCCCATAGCACCGAGTAGAATGGATTTCCCTGCACCAGTTTCTCCTGTGATGACATTGAGTCGCGCTGAGGGCTCCAGCGAAAGTTGCTGGATGAGCGCGTAATTTTTTATAGTAAGGTTAGTGAGCATTTCAGACTATTGTATCTGCGTAAATTTCAGCGATATCGCTGATAGGATATCGTTTGCCTTTTAATCGCATATTCACAAAAAGAAGTTCAGTTTCGCTCACTTCTTTTAGTATTCCAAGCATTGCCGTGTTGTTGGTAAGAACAATATTAATTTTTTTACCAACAAAATTCAGGAGGTTAATCTTTATTTGTTTCGGGTCGCTGATACGCAACTGTTTTGTACCCATGGGTTGATTGATTAATTACAATTAGTGCGCCGGCCGCAGCTGCATATTTTGAAAATGGCTTCAAGCCGCAAGCTACAAGCTGCTCCTCAATTTTGGATCATTTTATCGTACGCGCTTCGATTCGACGGATCGATCGCGGTGATGATGTCATACGCTTCACGACGCAACTGAATATTGCCGGTTGAAAAAAGGTTTGCCAACTCCTTGCTCTTTGCATCGAAGAAACTAACGACGATGATTGACGTTGGATTTACATCACGCACCTTTTTTACATCGCGGAGACCGCGAAGAATAATGTCCCTGCTTTTGTCCGGATCTTTGTCAAACGTATCGAGTGCAAGTCTATGATAGGCGTAGAAAGCTTTACGCATTTCCGTCATCTGACCGTTATTATAGTTTTCGACGATCCAGTAACGACTTCGGTTACTATTTAGTGGCTGCCATCCCGCACGATTCGCCTGCTGCGCATTGTTTACTACCGCGAGCGCCCGTTGAAAATAAGGAGATCCTCCAAGTTCACTAAAAGAGTCAGCATCTACGCCGATGATCATATAGGCGTAGAGCGCCAGCATAGAGGTCAGGTTGGTAGTATATGTGTTGTCATTGTACTCCAGGGGGAGTGATTCAATGTATTCAAATTCAAAGTCGCGGTCGGCAAAATTGAACGTCAAACTGGAGTAATTGCTGTTATAGACCGGCCGTGCAGATTGAACCTGTACCGACGCAAAGAAATTGCCCACGGAGGGCATTTTCGTGATGGTGATCAGCATATTACAGTTAATCTTCTCATAATTTTTGTACGCCTCTCCTGACCACTTTCGCGCATTCATAAATTGCTCTATGGCAGTTTTCATGTCCCGAAAAATGCCCCGATCGGAAGTAGTGATCTGCGTGGAGTTGATGGTTACAGTACAATTGAGTTCCTGTGCCTGGGCGTTGAGCCTCAGGAAGAAAATTACCAGGAACGATATGTAGAATCGCTGCATTCTAAATGGTACGCGTGCGTGCGTTGTCAGATCTTTAATGCCTTGTCGGCGTTGGTGATCGTTTCAAGTATTGCCTCTACGATATCTTTCGCCACCTTATCCTTGTCCTTAAGATCGAAGCTAACGGCTTCCCCATCCCGGTTAATAATCGTAACCTTATTTGTGTCGTGACCAAAGCCCGCTCCTTTGTCGTTCAACGAGTTTAGCACAATGAGATCAAAGTTTTTTGCCTCCAGCTTCTTCCTTGCATTTGAAAGCTCATTTTCTGTTTCAAGCGCAAAACCGACAATGATCTGACCGTTGTGTTTCAATTTTCCAAGCGACGCAGCAATGTCCTGAGTCTTAGTCAACTCCAGCGTAAAGCTTTCATCGCGCTTTTTTATTTTTTGTGTTGCTGCTGTCAAGGGTTTATAATCCGCTACCGCCGCTGCCAAGACAGTGATGTCGGTCCGATCAAACAGTGCTTTGCACGCATTAAACATCTCTGCTGCTGAAGTGACTTGCTTAATGGTAATGTTTGGATGGCTGGTGTGCTGATGCGTGGGTCCGCATACAAGATTTACTAAAGCGCCTTTTTTTGCCAGCTCCTCGGCAATAGCAAATCCCATTTTTCCGCTCGAATGGTTTCCGATAAAACGCACCGGATCGATGGCTTCGTATGTTGGTCCGGCAGTCACCAGCACCACTTTTCCAGTCAACGGTTCCCCTTCGGCGAAGAATGATTGAAGTTTCTTAAGGATATCTTCCGGTTCAGACATTCTGCCGTTTCCGATTAAACCACTTGCCAATTCACCATATCCCGAATCGATGATATGATTTCCAAAACTCAATATTCGCTCGAGGTTGTCTTTGGTAGTCTGGTGCTGTAACATATCAACATCCATCGCGGGCGCCAGAAACACGGGACATCTTGCCGAAAGATAGACAGCCAGTAGAAGATTGTCACAAATACCATTTGCCATCTTTGCAATGGTGTTGGCAGTGGCAGGTGCAATTACGATCACGTCGGCCCACAGACCGAGGTTCACATGGTTTGTCCATTCTCCTGAATCATCCTTGGAAAAAGCGGTGTGAACAGGATTTTTTGATAAAGTAGAAAGTGTTAATGGCGTTACAAAGTCGTGCGCGGAAGGAGTCATGATCACCTGTACTTCCGCCCCGGTTTTCACCAGCAAGCGTGTAAGCGTAGCTGTCTTATAAGCAGCGATGCCTCCACAAATACCAAGTATAATTCGCTTGCCTTTCAGCATGGGCCAGCCTTAAAGCTCCTGCTTCGGGCTACCATCGCCGCGGAGGCGCCAGTTCAATTTCTCTTCGATGAATTCCTCCGTCGCCGTTGTTGTCGGCTTGGGCATGCGCTCATAGAATTTGGAGATTTCTATCTGCTCACGGTTCTCAAATACTTCCTCGAGGTTATCGACAGTTGTAGCGAATTCTGCCAGCTTGTTATTTAATTCTTCCTTAATGTTAACGGCGATCTGACGGGCACGCTTGGAGATTACCACGACAGATTCATAGATGTTGCCTGTTT
Source organism: Chryseolinea sp. (assembly GCA_037720155.1). Classification (GTDB taxonomy): domain Bacteria; phylum Bacteroidota; class Bacteroidia; order Cytophagales; family Cyclobacteriaceae; genus Chryseolinea. The sequence continues at coordinate 42,309 of JBBJMI010000009.1, forward strand.
GATTAGCGATCTTTTCTAAATCGCGGGTAATAACTGATGATTGAACTGCCATAATACTAGATGTTATTGTTTTTTGACTTGTTTATTTTTTCCAGGCTGGAGGCATATAATTTCTCCGCATCCTGGAGGTAATTGCTGTTTGGATATTTATCAACAAACTCTTTGTAGTGATCTACCACACCTTTGTACCGGTCCAGCTGTTTTGAATAAATGCTTTGTTCGGCCAAGCGGAATTCCGACACGATCACCAGGTAAGATGCGCGTTCCAGAGACTTTGAGTCAGGATAATTGTCAATAAAGTTATCGAGCGCGACAATTGCTGCCTTGTAGCTTCGCATCTTGTAATACTGATAAGCATTTTCAAACCCCTTTTTTTCCAGTTTTACCTGCGTGGTGAGAATTACTTCGATCGCCTGGTCCCGGAATTTACTGGACGGATAACGGTTGAGAAATGACTGCATGGCAGATTGGGAATCGATGCTGCTGGTTTGATCAAGATTTGGGTTAGGCGATGATTGAAACAGGGAATATGCATACATGAAACGCGCCTCCTCGGCAAGTGTACTTCGGCCATAAGTCTCATAGAAGGTTTTGAACTGCTCAGAAGAGAGCAAATACAGCTTTTCGTTGAACTGGCAATAAGCGAGGTAAAACTGAACCTTTTCACCCTCGGGGAGACCACGCACAATAGGAATGATTTGCTCAAAGAGAACGGAAGCCTTGTAATAATCTTTCTTGTTGTTGTAATAATTTAAGGCCGCCTCGTACTTGACCCGCCAATCCTGGCTTTTTTCGATCTTTCTGAACTTGCTACAGGAAGTAGCGAGGAAAAGGACGACAACGAAGAATACGTAGGGAGACACTCTTTGCATAAGCTCGCAAATATAAGACAAAGAAGATTTATATGAAAAACGGATTTTTCAAGGAGTAACACATCTTGTCGTTGATAATTATTTTCTAACGATCAGTTTTCGGGTGATGACGCTCTCATTATCGACATAAAGCGTGTAAAAGTAGATTCCTGGGCTTAAATCGTCAGTCTTTAGCCGTACAAGATTCTCATAAATTGGCAGTGCATATTCGCTCACTACATTACCCAGAAGGTTATGCACGAGGATTTTAGCCTTTATCCTGTCGTTCAGAATCTTATATTCGATCACAGCCTGATCAATAACGGGGTTTGGATACACATCTCTCAACGTGACAAATCTCGACGAATAGATATTCTCCTTTTCCGGTTTCTCTGTCACGTTAAAATTTAATTCAAATTCAAGAGATTGTGTTGGGTTCGATCTGTTATAAACAACATACTTCAACGCACTTTCTCCCGACACCAGGCCGGCTTCAAGGACGACGTAAAAGTTATTAAGCATTTGGCCCGGATCGATCCTGACAATATAATCGTCTGCCTTTTGATCGAGACAATTGTTGTCCAGACAATAATAATTTTTCTGGGTACTGCCAATCTGACCCAAAACCTTTCGAACGATGAGTGTAAGGGTCTTTTCTGAGGTATTTCTAAAACGGATTGGCGCTTTTATAGTTTCGCCAATCACGCCTGCATAGGTATCCTGAAGGCTCGCGAGCTCGAATCCCTGGGCAAATCCTTGCGAACTTGCTAAGAGTAGGAAAATAACCGCCAACAACCGAAGGGACATACGCGAAAACCAGTTGCACAAAAGTTAAACTTTTATACCGGCTTGTCATAATATGAAGGCCGGATTTTCGTTGCAACTGGGCGACAATAAAATACAATCGATTGCGCCTTATGTAAGTGGTTGATATTAAGGACTGAAAGATTTGACTACATCGGCCCGTTTTGGCTTGCGGTCTTCAGCCCAAAGAAATCCTTTCAATGTTTTGTCCTCTTTCTTAAGCTCATGGGGCGGTATGAAGTTCGCCTCGGGCTGAACATAGAAGCTTAAATTGTTAACCTTTCCGGCCTTGAACCTGATGGTAATCGCGCTGCAGATAATTTTATTCATGCCCATCAGCGTAGCATCTTTTTCATTTAGTACGTGAAATATGCACTCGCCGTTCCCTTCTACCAGAACGCGGCTGATCTGCTGCTGCTGAAACTCAGCTACCATTCTTCTTCCTTTGATCTGATTGAAATTCAGAATGGAGTCCTTTGAGATTACAAAAGAGTTGACGTTTAGGAAGATGCGGTCTATGGTCTTATTTTTAAGAAGCATCTGGATCGAGTCGGCCGTCATCTGATTGTCTTCAGTCCAAAGTATCGGCTTTTTGTAAAAGTATAGCGTTGAATCCGATTCGCGGTACTCGAGGGAGTCCGCTACCCCCTGCAGATCATTTCTGAAGATCTTCACATTGTGATAAGCAAGCAGCCTTTTTTTAGTAGGATCTATGCTTTCAACACTGACCAACGTGTCAGCAGTAATGAACAGCGTATCGTTGTCGTCGGTAATCTTGGCGATATACGCCTGATTATAGATTTTGGAAATACCCTTTGCCTTATAGTAGTCAGCTGACTGACCGTAGATAAGGAGGTTTTCTTTTTTGGACGTCATTATCACATCGCCCCGCAACTTATAAATCTTCCGGATTCCATCAAGCTGATAACCCTTACCCACGAGGGTATAGTCCGGAGATTCACCCATTCCGGACGCCAGGTTTGACTGCCGGGTCCTGGTATCATATTCACCCCCGTCATAGAAAAACTTGCTGCTGTCCCGGTCTATTACGACCGTTTTCGTTCTAAAGTAAATTACTTTCGTACGCGAATTATACTGCAGGCTATCCGATGTCATCGTGTAACTTGGATTCTTTACATCGACATTCTTTTTAAACGAGGCGAGGTTCGAATTCAGGTCGTAATATCCCTTGTTGCTGGTGAGTACATTGATACTGTCTACAAGCTTTCCACCGCTGAAATAGTAGGCTAGATTTTTAGGCCTGTCGAAATCAAGGTTGTTTGTATATAGGGTAGACGTTGCAAGCTTCGTAAACACTACATTATTTCGGAGCTTTGCCCGCTTCAGGTCACCATCGTATTCCAGCTTATTCCCCGTAATGGTGATCGAGTCACCTTCAAGTATTCTGATGTTGCCGAAAGCTTCAATTCGATTCTGTAGCTTATAAAAGTACGCTGAATCACAATATATCGTGGTCTTGTTCTGTTCAAAGACGACATCGCCGATGACCCTTTGAAACTTGTTGCCTTCCTTGTCCTTTCCACTCTTGAGCACCGAAGCGTTCTTAAGCTTTACCCGCTTTTGCGCCAGAAGTGTATCGTGCCCCGCTAAAATCAACAGCAGAACAACTACACTTTTCACCATTACCAGCTCGCAGGCACCATTAAAAGAACGCATCCATTTCATTACCGCGCAAGCTACAATCGTTGGACCAAAAAACGTAATTTAGCCCCTGGACTAACCATCTGAGCAACGATTGATGATTGCAAAATTTTTACAGCGAATCACTTATCACCCAATAACCCGTGCTTGACCTATTTCTGAACCATATTGATAAATTTAAACTTTGTCAGAAATCGGATCAGATCCTTCTGGCGGTAAGCGGGGGCCTTGACTCGACAACGATGTTGTATCTTTTTCGGGAGGCGGGTTATAAGGTAGCAGTCGCGCATTGTAACTTTCAACTCCGCGGCCGCGAATCAGATGGTGATGAGGCATTTGTTACAACTGTCTGCAAGGAGCTCAGAGTAACGTGTTACACGAAGCGTTTCGATACGGAAGCCTATGCGTGGGAAAGGACTTTATCTACCCAGTTGGCAGCCCGTGAGCTCCGGTACGCCTGGTTTAAAGAATTGCTGATCAAACACCAGTATGCATGGCTGGCAACGGCGCACCATTTTGACGACTCCATGGAGACGATCGTTTTGAACCTTAGCCGCGGCTCGGGCATCGACGGGATGGCGGGAATACCCGTGAAAAATGATCAAACTATCAGGCCTTTGCTATTTGCGTCGAGGCAACAGGTTGAAAAGTATGCTGTAATGAAAGGTTTGGTCTGGCGTGAGGATATTACCAACATGACAGACAATTATCAACGCAATTTTATACGCCATCACATCATTCCAAGACTTAAGGATTTAAATCCCTCGCTCGAAACAACATGGCACAGTGGCATCGAGAAAGTGAAGGGAGAAATCGCCCTCCTTCATGAACTTTACGAAAAGTGGAAGACCGACTTTGTTAAGTCCGAAAAGGGGAGGGTCACGATCGACAAGGCAGGCTTTGCGCTTTACAAAGACAATCCTGCAATGGTTTGGCGCTGCTGTCGGGAGTTTGGATTTAATTTCGAGCAGGCAAAAGACATCTCACGCGCACTACATACGCAGGCGGGTAAGAAATTTATCACACATGGTTTTACATTGGTGATCGACCGGCAAAATTTAATCATTACCGATAGACTCCAAAACTGGGGCGAAACGATGATCGAGAAATCCCAGACGACCTCTTATTTGGGACCATGGACGCTGGATATCACGACCATGGCAGGCCCTGAGATCCCCTTGAATGAAAATACAGCCCTCCTGGATAGTCGACTGCTCACATTTCCCCTGAAATGGAGGAAATGGAAATCGGGAGACTCTTTTTGTCCGCTCGGCATGACTCGGAAGAAAAAGCTTAGCAATTTTTTTATCGACTTGAAATTATCGATGGCGGACAAAGAACGGGCGACGGTAATTGAATCAGATGGCATGATTATCTGGGTGGCGGGTTACAGGATAGATGACCGCTTCAAAGTTACGGGTCAGACGACGTCCCGCATTAGCTTGACCCTGACGAGCGCGTGACCAGGGCCTTTTAGCCAAAATAATTTTCTAAATGCTGTCTTATTAATAACTTGCCGCGCCTTAAACGGAGGCCTGAATTTCCTTAACTAAACCCGATCTAAAATGAAAGTAACTGTAGTTGGCGCTGGTAATGTGGGAGCCACATGTGCTGATGTGTTGGCTTATCGCGAAGTAGCCAACGAAATTGTTCTGGTTGACATCAAAGAAGGCCTCGCAGAGGGTAAAGCGCTGGATATCTGGCAAAAAGCCCCAATCGATTTGTATGACAGCCGGACGGTAGGTGTGACAAATGATTATGCAAAAACTGCAGGGTCGGACGTGGTCGTGATCACCTCTGGTTTGCCGCGTAAACCAGGGATGAGCCGCGATGACCTTATCGGGACGAATGCTGGCATCGTGAAATCAGTAACCGAAAACATTGTAAGACATTCTCCTAACTCGATAATTATTGTTGTATCGAATCCACTCGACGTGATGACCTATCAGGCGCACATTACGAGTAAGTTTCCACGTACACGTCTCATGGGCATGGCGGGTATTCTGGATACTGCACGTTATCGCGCATTTCTGGCGGAGGCGCTCAACATCTCTCCGAAAGATATTCAGGCAATGCTGATGGGCGGTCACGGTGATACAATGGTGCCACTTCCTCGCTATACGACCGTTGCCGGTATTCCTGTTACAGAATTGATCGATAAGGATAAGCTAACGGCCATCCTGGAGCGCACTAAAGTAGGCGGCGGCGAATTGGTGAAACTTATGGGTACATCAGCTTGGTATGCACCAGGTTCGGCTGCTGCTCAAATGGTTGAAGCAATCGTGAAAGATCAGCGCCGTGTGTTCCCTGTATGCATCAAACTGGAAGGAGAATACGGGATTAAAGATTGCTACCTTGGTGTGCCAGTTGTATTGGGAAAGAATGGCATTGAAAAAGTCATCGAACTTGAACTCAATACAGACGAACGCGCACTCCTCGAATCCAGCCGTATTGCTGTGAGAGAAGTTATGGATGTGTTGGAGAAATTGGGCTGAGGGTAAGTTATGAGTTATGAGTTATAAGTTATGAGTCGGCGACTAAAGCAACGTACCCGCTAAAGTCCTGGTGACCTTTGCTCGAGAGCATAACTCATAACTCATAACTCATAACTCATAACTCATAACTCATAATTCCTTCCTCCCCCCATACAAAATCTCCCCCTTCACCAACCCATATTTTTCCCGCACCGCTGCCGGGATCTCATCGACAAAATGACTTTCAAAAGGCTCGAGTCCTCCGCGACGAATGCGTTGGGGGTAATCGAGACCATATTTTCTAACGTGATCATCCTGACCGAAAAGTTGCTCGCGCTGACGTTTATCAACGATGTTATTGTCTTCGAATGTGCTTTCAGGAATAGGTCGGAAGAATGGAACTTGCAGTATGGCCAATCCTCCCGGTTTCAACACGCGGCTAATTTCCCGCATGGCTGCAATGTCGTCACGGACATGCTCCAGAACATGATTACAGAGAATGATATCGAATGTCGAATCTGCGAAAGGAATGGAATGGATATCCATCTTTACTTTGGCCAAAGGAGATTCGATATCAGCGGTAATGTATTTGTCACGATGGACGGCTTCAAAGGGCGTCATAAAACACGCTTCAGGAGCGATATGCAAAACGTTCTGCGGCCTTCGGAAAAAGTCAGTGGTGTCTCTTAGATATAACCATATCAGCCGGTGGCGTTCCAGCGACTGGCAGTTTGGACACAACGCATTTTGACGTGTATTGATGCGTCCATAGGGTAGAAACTTGCGGAAGCTTCTGGAGCAAACAGGGCATTGAACGGCGACGCCGGCGTACAGCACGCCCATCACCTTGAGCCCAATTCCGCTTACCCGTTGAAGGTATCTGCGTGGCACATAACGGATTAGCCAGGAAATGATCGTTTTCATGCGAGGCAAAGGTAAAGCGCAATTCATAATACATACTGGCTATTTGTTCATTGCCCCTAAAAAACTTTTGGTCCTGGGTAAAACTATTCCACGGCGCTTATCATCTTCGTATTGCCGGAGACAATAAGCCTGATCTGTGACCGAAACACTACTCGACACCGCGATGATGCATTCTGATAATCTCATTGCCCTGGCGAAAGCCGGCGACCAGAATGCTCAAGGCAAGGTCGTGCAGCTATGGTACAAACGCATCTATAATTTCACCTATAAGTTTTTTCAGGACCACGACATGTCCATGGAGGTGTCACAGAAGACATTTATCTCCATGTGCCGGAATCTGCCCTCGTTGCAGGAAAATGCACGGTTTAAATCCTGGCTGTACAAGATCGCGGTAAACTATTGTCGCGAAGAAGCCCGAAAAAAGAAAAATAGCAGAGCCATCTCCTTCGACGTGGTGTGGAATCGGGACGCGGAGGCCTCGCCACAATGGGAGTCATCTGCACAACGCCTTGATAGCCCTGAACAACAGTTCCAGCAAAAAGAACTTGCCGATGTACTCCAGGAGGCACTGCTTGAACTCAATGACGAGCAGCGGGAAGTCGTGATAATGAAGGAGTATGAAGGATTAAAATTCCGGGAGATAGCAGAAGTCCTGAATATTTCTGAAAACACTGCGAAATCCAGAATGTATTATGGTCTGGATGCATTGAAAAAAATATTGGAACGTAAAAAAATTAATAAAGAGACTATCGGATATGGCTTATAAAGCAAGTGAAAACGACCTGATGGCTTATCTCTACGGAGAGCTTGAAGGAAAGGAAAAGGCAATGCTTGAGCGATACCTTTTAGAAAATGCGGAAGCTCGCCTGGAATTGGACCGACTCAGAGAAGTAAGGCTCCTCATTTCGCAACTGCATGACAAGGAAGTAATCGCTCCTCCATTATTTCTCGGTGACAATCGTGCGCGTAACTTTTACCAGGCACCCTATTTCAAGACAATCATGACCATTGCAGCGTCGCTGCTGGTGATTATGCTGGCGGCAAGAATCTCGAACTTCGAGGTGGTGTATTCGAAAAATGAGTTGAGGATGGGGTTTGGAAATCTTGAGAAGAAGCAAGAAACTGTTTCAGCTCAACCTGCTGCAACGGAGGCACTACTGACGGAGGAACAAGTTCAGCGAATGATCAATTCCTCCCTTAGCCAAAGCAATGTTGCCATGCAGCTAAACTTCGCGGAAACGCAAAAGCAACTTGACGCTTCTATTTCTAAAAATCTTGCAGCAAGCTCAGCAAAAATTGATCGTCTGGTGCGTGAATCATCGGTTGCATCGCAGGATCAGATACGGCAGTTCGTGACAGGGATTCAGGCAGAAAATGTAGCATTGGTAAAAAATTACTTTCAACTCAGTGCTTCGGAACAAAAAGTATACATCGAAGGGCTGCTCGTAGATTTTGCGAAATATTTACAGCAACAACGCAACGATGATCTGCAGGTCGTGCAGACACAATTCAAAAGCCTGGAACAAAATACTGATGTATTTAAACAGGAAACGGAACAAATATTAACAAGCATTATTTCCTCAGTGGGCAACAAAAATTCACTGGGTGTTATAAATTAAATCTCAAAGAAAGTAAGGCATGAGAACGACAACTAAAATAGTGATCTGCACTTTGATCAGTGGAATGATTTCCATTCAATTTGCGAACGCACAGAAAATCGATACTGAAAGATTACAGCGCGATATCGCCGTGTCGGAAAATGTGCTCGGCACACTGATCAAGCATCAGTTTAACAACGAACGGACTTTTTTTGCACTTGAGATCAAAGGCAACTACCAGCCGGGTTATGGCATAACGTTTTCCCTTCCCGCCGACTACACAACTCCGATCGTATTCATGCAAGGATCGCAGGATGCTGCGATGTGGGGTGGCAGGGCAGGTCAGGTCAACTTTAGTACTAATGGCGAACGCGAAGCGGCTGATGCAACTCAAAGGATAAAGGAAACATCGGCTTCAGAAAAAACGATAACGTTAAAGGACAAGGTTATGGAAAAGCGGCAACTTGACCTTGACAGTATCCGCGATTCTTACAATGTGAAAGTAATTGAGGCCGCAAAAACGTTCCTCATTGACTACGGAGATCTTATCGCCCAGCTTGGCCCGCACGAGAAAGTGATTGTTTCAAATCAGGGTAACCAACCGCGAGGCTGGGTGAACCAATACTTCAGCGCCCCGAAACGCACGCACCTTTCAGTCGAAACGTTAAAGGCTGACCTTACGCTATTGCGTGAAGGCAAAATCACGCGAGCGGAAGCATTGAAACGGATTAAAGTAATAAACACGGAAGCGGTTGATGATGTGGCACCCGACCTTGAATTACTGTCAAGCATTTTTACACGGTTGTACAGTCAGGACCTTTCCAAGACATATTTTGTTGGCGAGAATATAAACTTCGAAAGACTAAAAGACTTCGGAGTGATTTATTACATGCAACTTTATAGCGGCTATGATCAGGGTGACTTTTCAAAGCGTTATGTAATGCCTACACTTGGACTAAATAATGTTGATCAGGAGACGAAGGACAAAAAAGTTAAAGACCTCTATCCGAAATTCGAGCAGGAGTTAAAAGATAACATCGTCGAATACGGCAGAACGGTGAAAAGCCTGAAAGATGATGAGGTTCTCGTTTTTCAGGTGGCGATGACAAAATGCGACGGATGCGGTATTCCTTCATCGCTTGAAATCACTTTAAAAGGATCGTCATTGAAAGAGTTCAACATTGGAAAGGCTGATAAGAATGCTACTATGGGTAAAATGGTTGTGAAGAAGGGGAGCAATCAGTAAAACTTTACGCGCGCGGTTCCCGATAAAGAGTTGGGCTTTTTTACTTTATAAACGTGTGAAATGGAAGCACTGTCGCGTCCCTTTATGCGGCACTGTCACCATTAATTAGCCCGCGGCACAATTTAAAATGAAAGTAATTCGTTATTTTTCGTGATCGGTATGGCGAATGACGTTGTTGGCAAGAGACTCCAGCCGAATGATAGCAGAATAGTAATCGATCCTTGGTGTCCCTTGTGATAAGGATTGTGGAAAGCAACCGAAGAGAAGTAAAGAGGTCTTTCGGGCCTGACGTCGAATATTGAAGATCATACTTTCCATTCATGAAAAAGAAAAAGTTGCTTCTTGCCACGGGGTTGTCCTTATTCTGGTAATTGGATTTTTCGTTGTCCGTGGCACTCGTGTAAGTGACACTGGCGAGATTCTGACTACGGCCGTTCGCGGTCCGTTTAAAGTTGAAATTGAAACCACGGGCGAGCTCGAGGCTAAAAATTCTGTCAAAATATTGGGACCATCAGAATTGCGCACGTTCGATATATGGAACGTAGTTATCCAGAGCATTGTCGACGAAGGTACGGTTGTGAAAAAAGGTGACTGGGTTGCATCTCTCGACCCGTCGGAGTTTCAAACAAAGTTTAGCTCCAAGCAAATAGAGCTGGAAAAGGAGAACGCCAAATTTGTACAGACGCAGTTGGATACTACGCTGGTGCTAAGAGAAGCGCGCGACCAGCTTATTAATCTTAAGTATGCAGTTGAAGAAAAGCGGATAATACTCGAGCAATCGAAATTTGAGCCGCCGGCGACCATAAAGCAGGCGCAGATCAACCTCGAAAAAGCCGCCCGTGAATTCGAGCAAGCAAAAGAAAACTACAAAATTAAGCTGCGGCAGAATGCTGAAAAGATGAAGGAACAGTCGGCGGTATTCCGCAAAGTTCAAAATGAGTTTGGCAACATGACGAAGCTTATGGCTGCTTTTACCGTAAATGCTCCGGAACCAGGAATGGTTATCTATATCAAGGGTTGGGACGGTAAACCGCTGAAAGCTGGCTCCCAGGTGCACCTGTGGGATCCGACGGTAGCCTCGTTACCTGATCTTACGAAGATGATGTCGAAGACTTATGTTAATGAGGTGGACGTCCGAAAGGTAAAAGTGGGGCAAAAGGTTGAGGTAGGTCTTGACGCCTACCCGGAAAAAAAACTCAATGGCTCAGTTATAAGGGTTGCCAATGTCGGCGAGCAAAGACCGAATTCGGATTCGAAAGTTTTCGAGGTGGCGGTTGAGATAGAAGGGACGGATCCCACCCTCAGACCTGCAATGACAACCAGTAATAAGATCATCGCAAAGACGATAAAGCAGGCAGTATACATACCGTTAGAATGTCTCCATAATGAAGCAGACACGATAACATACGTCTATAAAAAAAATGGAATGAAGTTAGTGAAGCAGGAGATTATGATCGGCGACACCAATGCGAACGATGTCGTTATTCTAAAAGGCTTAGCTGAAGGAGACCGGTTATTCCTGTCAGTACCAACCGGCATGGATGGCGCAGAAGTCTCTTTGCTTCGTGAAATGAACGGCAAGCGCAAAAAACAGCAGCCTGGCGGTGGTGAGGCAGCTAAGGATTCAACAACTGTTGCTTCGGCCATAACACCGGCAAATTGATCCGTATGATTCCACCGCGAACTTTAGCAAACCTTTTTATTGCCATTGAGGCCGTGATTGCAAATAGGGTTCGCTCTCTTCTTACGGCCTTGGGAATTATTTTCGGTGTGGCAGCCGTAATTGCCATGCTTGCTATCGGCAATGGAGCCCAACGCGAAATCCTCGACCAGATCAAGCTGGTCGGAGTAAACAATATTGTGATCAAACCGGTCATTGAACAGCAGGAGGAAAAAATTGAAGCTGGCGCGGGCAAACAAGAGCAGAAGAAATATTCTCCGGGATTGACGATAAGAGATGTTCGCAGCATAGGGAAAATAATTCCAGGAATATCGATGATTAGCCCGGAGATTATTCTTGAGACATATGTCATTCGCGGCGGCTACCGTCGTTCGGCAAAGCTTGTCGGTGTCGAACCGTCATATTTTGATATCTTTAATTTTGATCTGGCCGCAGGTCAGCGCTTCAACAAGGAGCAATTGCGTCTAGGCGCTCCGGTATGCATTATTGGTAACGCCATCAAATCAAAATTCTTTCCCACTGACGATCCCGTGGGGAAAAATATTAAGGTTGGGCAACACTGGCTTACAATTATCGGGCTGCTCAATGAAAGGCTTGTGTCGAAAACCAGCATTAGCAAGCTGGGGATACGTGACTACAACATGGATATTTATATTCCGTTGCAGGCAGTTTTGACCCGTTACCGGGACCGTGACAAAATTACGTCGGAACAACTCCGCCTCGAGTCCATGCGCAGCCAGGGAAATGTTTTCAACGAATCACCCAACGCTGAAAATGAAGCGGAGAAAAAAAATTATCACCAGCTTGACAGATTAGTAATTCAGGTTGATGCTACAGAAAAACTTACCCCGACAGCAGAAATTATTTCACGACTCCTGGAACGAAGGCATTACGGCGTGGTGGATTACGAAATTGAAATTCCAGAACTTTTGCTGAAGCAGCAGCAGCGGACGAATGATATCTTTAATTACGTCCTGGGTGCTATTGCCGGAATATCCCTTCTGGTCGGCGGTATCGGCATAATGAACATCATGTTAGCCTCTGTGCTCGAACGCATTAAAGAGATTGGATTGAGGCTTTCTATCGGTGCTAAGAAAAGTGATGTTGTGCAACAGTTCCTGTTCGAAGCGATTATGATCAGTGTCAGTGGTGGATTAATAGGTGTTTTGCTTGGGGTTTCAATGGCATTGGTGGTGTCTGAGTTTGCTAATATCCCTACCGTTATTACTTTTTCTTCGATAGTATTATCTTTTGGCGTGGCCGCAACGGTAGGGCTGATATTTGGTATTGCACCGGCACGGAGGGCGGCCAGCCAGGATCCCATTCAATCTCTGCGCTATGAATAAAATTGCACTGATTATTCTTCTTGCCCATGGCCCCTGTACAATGGCTCAAAATGTTTTCACTATCGGAGAGGTCATCCACCGGTCGCAGTCGCAGTCACCTGAATTCAAGGTTCAGGAAACTATTCGCGAAAACAGGTATTGGCAATACCGTACGTACAAGAGTAATTATAACCCCCAAATAAGACTTTCAGGGGGCAATGCGGGACTTCTATACAATAACAGTTTCAGTCGTGTTCTCCAGCCGGACGGGACGGTTCGTTATTTACAGGTCAATCAATTTAATCCCGGTATCAATCTCGGACTTGAGCAGCCAATCCAATGGACGGGTGGTGTTATCTCGATGAATTCTGCCTACAATTATTTTGAAGACTATGAAGGGAACACCAAACAATGGAATGGCCAGGTTTTTTATGTGCGGGTGACGCAACCCGTTTTTTCGTACAATCAATACAAATGGGACAAGCAAATTGAACCAATACGTTACGAAGAGTCCAAGCGTGAGTACGCACAATCAATGGAGCAAATTGCGCGGGATGCTGTAGATATCTTTTTTGATGTGCTACAGGCCCAGGTTAATCAGGAAATTGCTCAATATAACCTGGCTAACAATGATACAATTTATAAAATTGAGCAAGGGAGATATAACATCGGCACCACTTCCCAGGACAAATTGCTGCAAGTAGAGTTGCAGCTCCTTAGGTCCAGGCAGGATGTAGCCAAGGCAAGACTTGACCTCCAGACGTCCAGTCTACAGCTGCGGACTTACATCGGTATGGGCAATGGCGAAAGTTTTGACCTCATTATGCCAATGGATATTCCGGATGTACTGGTCACTGAAAGCGAGGCATTGCAACATGCCCAGGAAACGCGCGCGGAATACATTGGTTTCAAAAGAAGGAAGATCGAGGCTGAGTCAGGCGTCGCACAAGCGAAAGGAAATAGATATACCATTGGCTTGGCAGGAGGCTTTGGTTTGAATAGCGTTGGCGCGGAGCTCAATGATCTTTATCAGGATCCGGCACGTCAACAATACGTAACGCTCAATTTTGATATCCCGTTGCTGGACTGGGGGCGTAGAAAATCCATGATGCAGCAAGCCTATGCAAATAAGAGACTGACGGACTACCTCATTGCACAGCAGGAAATTTCCTTTGAACAGGAAGTAATCACGAAGGTACGGCAGTTCGAAACGCTGAAGTTGCAGATCGAGATCAGCAAGAAAGCGGATGAGGTTGCATTTGAACGTTACAACGTCGCTCAAAACCGCTATCTTATTGGTAAAATTGATATTACTAATCTGAACATCGCACTGACGGAAAAGGACGATGCAAAACGCAGCTATATCGAAGCATTGAAGTCCTTTTGGATGGAATATTATAACCTCCGCGGCCTCACGCTTTATGACTACGTTGATAGAAAATATCTGTATAACCCCTTCGCAAAAGAATAGAAACTTATCAAACGGATTTAAGCAACTCCGAGCGATACTTGGCGAGCACACTTGATTTCGACACGAATCCAATGTATTGATCGCCGTCAACCACAGGCAGGTTCCATTGGTTCGTGTCATCAAACTTTTTCAATACGGTGTGCAGGTTTTCGCCCATGGCAATGATTGCGGCAGGCTTGGTGGTGAGATCGGTGACACTTAATTTTTCATACTTCTCCGGACTGAAAATGATGCTCCGAATATCATCCATACGAATAATTCCCATTAATTGATTTTTATCGTTCACCACTGGAAAAGTATTTCTGTTAGACGATGATATTACCCGGATCAGAGAGTGTATGGGCTCGGCCGGGCCGATTACAGAAAAGTTTGTTTCAATCAATGAGGAAAGGTCAAGCTTGCTCAGTAAAAATTTATCCCGATTCTCCACGGTTTGGTTCAGCATATTCGACAGCTTTTTCCCCTCCATAGAAAGCGGGTCTGCGTAGTGTGTAACGGTATTACTAAGCGCTGATACAATCATCAAAGGAATCATAAGCTCATAACCGCCGGTGATTTCCGCGATAAGGAAGATGGCTGTCAAGGGCGCATAAAAAACGCCGCTTAATATGCCGGCCATGCCAACCAGTGTAAAGTTGGTCTCCGGGATCTGGGTAAAGCCCATCAAATTTATCGCACGTGAATACACGTAGCCAAGATATGCTCCCACAAAGAGTGATGGGCCAAAGCTTCCCCCGTTACCCCCACTACCAATTGTGATGGCGGCAGCAATAGTCTTCAGGAAGACCAGCGCCCCCAGAAAGATCAACAAATGCACTTCGGAGTCAATGAATTCATGAAGAATACTGGCTTTGATCAATTCTCTGGGGTTCAATTTCGCCAACACTTCAATCGATGTGTAACCTTCTCCAAAAAGTGGAGGAAAGAGAATTAGCAAGCCGAAGAGCATAAGGCCGCCGCCGATTACCCGTATCCATACGTTTTTTATATCGCGTATCTTGGATTCGACCAGGGTAAACATCCGGGCGTAATAAATGGAAATAAACCCGGCCAGTATTCCGAGGAGAATGTAAAAGGGTACGTTGTAGTAATCGAATGGCTGCTGGAGCGAGAAAGACAATATTACGCCCTCTTTCAGAATGATTTTGGAAAGCAATGCGCCACACGCTGCGGAAATAATCAACGGAATGAAGGCCAGCGCCCCAATATCTGTAAGAAGCACTTCGATTGCAAACAACACACCGGCTATGGGAGAATTGAAGGCGGCGGCAATTCCAGCAGCTGCACCACAAGCCAGCAATATCGTCCGATCCTTATAAGATAGATTGTAAATCCTGGCGAAGTTCGAACCAATGGCTGCTCCGGTGCTGACCATCGGAGACTCAAGGCCGGTTGAACCACCAAACCCAACGGTCAGCGCACTGGTGACCATATGTGAATAAACATTTTGAAGCGGCAGAATGCTCGACTTCTTTACAATAGCATAAACAATTTCGGCAGTTCCTTTCTTGAACTGATCGCTGAGCACATATTTTATGAACAATACGGTAAGCGAAATTCCAAGCAACGGGAACAGTGCAAACATCATAAACTCGTCGAATCGATTCGAATAGTACCGAACGAATAACGCAATCGAGTGAACAAAATATTTTAGTATGATGGCCGCCAAGCCGGAGGAAAACCCAACGATAACGCTCGAGACAATGAAGAACTGCCTGGTAGAAAGTTTTTCATGTAGATAAACGAGGGGTCTGCTGAGGATATGGTGAAAGAGTCTGAGCATTCAACCTGTAAAGATAGTAATTGAGATCACTTTGAATTGTCAGTGGGCATATTGTCAATTAATCTCATCTTGGTCGGATGACTCAATTTATAGTCCTCTCTCCGTTGGTCCATTCCATAGCTTTTGTTGACGTATCCTTTCGTGTATTTTTTTATACGTGCTTCAAATATTATGATCGCCCCTGGCGTGAGCGATATAGACTGAAATCCTTTGGTATAGCTGAACCAAAGGTGATCGGCTACAACGGATTTCGTTTCGGTTGACTGGATATCTTTTAATAGCAGAGTCTCCTCTGAATACCCCTTATAATTCCTCTTGGAACCTATCCGCACAAACGTTGCCATGAATTCTCCACGGACACCATTGATTTTCTCCAGTTTCTTTCTCAATGTACCTTAGTGATCAATTATTGTCCCCAAATATTTCTCCTGCAAGCTCAGTTCTGAGTTCCCTTGCATTCTCCGCCGAAATACAATGTTCATGCGGCGCCGTCCTTTCGTTTGCATTCCGTGATATTCAAATCTACGATTTTCATAATTTTAGATTATCGTCTATTAATGTTAATTTGATCGATTACCCAATTGCAACGATGAAGAGGAGAAAATTTATTCGCGTGGGCGCCACAGTGGGCATTACGATATCGGCAGTTGGACTGTTTGCTTGTCAGCAAGAAAAAAGTGTACCAAAAGACGACACGAGTGATAAGCAGTCGTTTGCACTTGAAGAATTTGATATTGCGCAGCTTCAGGCTGCGATGGCCAGCGGTAAGCAGACATCGCAATCAATTTGTGAACTTTACCTCAGTCGTATAGATGCGATTGACAAACAAGGTGTTTTTTTAAATTCTGTGATCGAGCTCAATCCCGACGCCTTAGCGATTGCAGCCGCGCTGGACCAGGAACGGGCCACAAAGGAAATAAGAGGCCCCCTCCATGGAATTCCAATTCTGATTAAAGATAACATCGATACGGGTGATAAGATGATGACAACGGCCGGGGCATTGGCAATGGAAGGCAACATCGCAGCCCGGGATGCCTTTATTGTCCGACAGTTGCGCGCCGCGGGTGCGGTGATACTTGGAAAAACCAACCTTAGTGAGTGGGCAAATTTCAGATCAGATCGTTCAAGCAGCGGCTGGAGCAGTCGCGGTGGACAAACAAGGAATCCCTACATACTCGATCGGAATCCTTGTGGATCAAGTTCAGGCTCCGGAACGGCGGTTTCGGCGAATTTATGTGCCGTCGCAATTGGCACAGAAACGAACGGATCCATTGCCTGTCCGTCGTCTATTAATGGCCTGGTAGGGATCAAGCCAACGGTCGGCCTGGTGAGCAGGTCCGGCATCATTCCGATCTCCCATACGCAAGATACCGCTGGACCCATGGCACGGACTGTGAGAGATGCTGCTATCCTGTTGGGAGGAATTACAGGCGTCGATCCCGCAGACACCATTACAAAAGAAAGCGAAGGAAAGATCCAAAAGGACTACACGAAATTTTTGGACGCCGATGCTCTGGCCGGTAAACGCATAGGCGTTGAAAAATCAATGCTTAAGGGCCATGAAGCCGTGGACGCGCTTCTGCAAAAGGCGCTGGACGCATTGCGTTCGAAAGGTGCAATTATTGTCGAAATTGATTTTATGTCAATGGTGAAAGGGATGTCACCAGCTCCTTTTCTTGTGCTACAATATGAATTCAAAGACGGATTAAACCGTTACCTGGCCGGTGCCAACGCAAAAGTTAAAACACTTCAGGATATAATTGCATTCAATGCAAGCCATGAAGCCGAAGCGATGCCATATTTTAAACAGGATATTCTGGAAAGCTCTCAGGAAAAAGGTGGACTCGTCAGCAAGGAATATCAGGAGGCCCTGAAAAAAATTCTGTCCACCACAAGAAATGCCCTGGACCATTTTCTCAAAGAAGAAAAACTCGACGCAATTTGTGCACCCACAAATGGTCCATCATGGTGCACCGACCTGGTCAATGGCGATTTTTTTACAGGGTATGGCGTTTATGGACCCGCCGCCATTGCCGGTTATCCGCACATTACTGTACCGATGGGGCAGGTGTTTGGACTTCCTGTCGGACTTTCTTTCATCGGCTTGCCATACGCAGAAGGGGATTTAATCTCCATGGCCTATGCTTATGAGCAGATCTCGAAGAACAGAAGGGTTCCGGAATTTCTAAAATCGGCCGCCACTGGACAACCACCAATAGCGAGTGAATTAAAGTTATGATTGCTCCCATTTAAGGCACGCTCACGCTCATTTAAAATTTCGTATGAAACATCTAATCATTTTCGCACTCATATTTTTCACTACCCACGCCACTGCACAGCAAGGTTTTCTCAAGGAAAGTCTATCGGTTAAAAGCGCTGTTCTTGGGAAAGACGTAAAGTACAGCATCTATCTTCCCGCAGACTACGAACGTTCCAACCGTATTTATCCGGTGCTTTACTTGTTACATGGATATTCTGACGATCATACTGGCTGGACGCAGTTTGGCGAAGCGCACTTGATTGCCGACAAAGTGATAGGTGAGGGTGGAGCAGCGCCGATGATCATTGTAATGCCAGATGCTGGTGTGAGCTGGTATATAAATAATCACAATGGCACTGTGAAATGGGAGGATTTTTTTATTAAGGAATTCATTCCCCATGTCGATGCAACTTACAGAACGCGGCCTAGCAAAAATTACCGTGCGATTGCTGGATTGTCAATGGGCGGTTATGGAACCATGATTATGGCTACCAAGCATGCCGAGTTATTTTCAGCGGCAGCTCCCCTAAGCGCTGGCATTTTTACCAATGACGAAATTGTCGACGGAGAAGATGAAATGTGGAAGGTGGTGTTGGGTGATCTATATGGCGGCAAAGAGCTTGTCGGAAAAAAAAGATTAACAGAGCACTATTCCAAAAACTCGATCCTCAGCCTCGTTTCGTCAGGGAATATTGAAACTCTAAAATCAGTTAGGTATTACATTGACTGTGGTGACAAAGATTTTTTAATCAAAGGCAACATGGCTTTGCATAGCTTGATGATAGATAAAAAGATCGATCACGAATTCCGGGTTCGGGAAGGAAGTCATAATTGGACTTATTGGCGCACGTCACTTCCAGAGGTAATGAAGTTCGTTAGCACCAGCTTTCACCAAAAGTAAGGCGCTCCGTCCCGCAGCTAAATGTTCTTATTACAAAAACGAAGGTGAAGTATTTCAACTTTATAGCGGCAGTTCTTTTATCTCTGCTTTACGCAACCGGAAAGATTCCGCCATCAGAAAAGTATAACCTTTGGTTTACAATTTTTATAATACCGGTAGCAATGGTGGCAAATACTGTTTTGCTGATCGCGACGCTGGTAATGCGAAAAAAGTCTTCTGTCTATTTTGTCATTCCCATGATCATCGGAATTCCGTATATGCTTGGGACAGTTGGTATCAAAGGATATTTCAACGATAGCACTCCAAACTCCGCTTCATTTACCGTATTAAATTATAACATTGCGGGGTTTGATGTGAAACAAAGTGAGGGCGATAACCGTGATAGCGCCAGGATTGCGTTGAAGAATATGATCCTCCATCCTGATACGGATATTCAATGCTATCAGGAGTTCGTCACGTATCCCTGGGACAAGCATTTAAATGTAATAGATCAACTAAAAAAACTTAACCGGAAGTTTTATTTTTCAATGGAAGAAGATAGGTCGCATGCTAAATACTCCGTTGCAGGAATCCTTTTTGTGTCCAGGTTTCCCATCATAGCACATGGTGATATTCTGAGCAGTAACAAGGGCTTTAACCGTGCTGCATATGCCGATATAAAAATTGGAGAAGATACCGTCCGAATCATAAACGTCCATCTCGAATCAATGGGATTAAGCCGGTATGACCCGCGTAATAGAGGCGACCTTGGTTCTGTGCGAAGATCGACACGGTCATTGCTGAGTAAACTTAAGTCAGGAGTTTTCGAGCGAAGTAAACAAGCGAAGAAGGTAGCAACGTTTGTAGAAGCATCACCTCACCCAGTAATTTGCGTTGGCGATTTCAATGATATGCCATACTCTTACACATATCAATATCTGAAACGGTACATGAAGAACGCTTTCGAGGAATCGGGCCACGGTTTTGGCTTCACCTATCATGGAGAGACACTTAAAATGCTCCGGATTGACAATCAATTTTTCACGACGGGGTTACATTCTATCACACTAGACACCAGATATGATTTGAATACAACTGATCATTACCCCGTAGAAGGAAGGTACAAGATTGGAGATAGCCGATGAGTTTTCAAAAGCATGTTCCATATGATTAACCGAAGTCTCCTTTTTCTTATAACAGCTATGATTTCTGCTGCATGTGAATCTACTGAAAAAGCGTTGAAAAAAAATATTGAAAAACAAATGACGCAAGTTTCCGGAACCTTTGCTGTGGCGTTCAAAGATCTTGCGACAAAGGATGAAATACTTATCGGAGAACACGAGGTGTTTCATGCTGCTAGCACAATGAAAACGCCAGTAATGATTGAGGTATACAATCAAGCTAATGAAGGTAAAATATCGCTTCATGACTCATTAACAATAAAGAACGACTTTACGAGCATTGCCGATGGAAGTCATTATTCGCTTTCGCCTAAGGATGATAGTGAACATGAGCTCTACCTGCAAATTGGAAAGCGGAAAATTGTTTATTCTCTTATGTATGACATGATAATTACCAGTAGCAACCTGGCCACAAATCTTATTATTGAGCTGGTCGATGCGAAACAGGTTATGAAGACTATGCGGGGTTTGGGTGCCGTTGATATTCAGGTGCTGCGTGGGGTGGAGGACAACGCGGCGTTTCGACAAGGTTTAAACAATACGACGACAGCTTATGACCTGATGTTGATCTACAGCGCGTTGGCCAGCGGAAAAATTGTTAATCGCGAAGCGTCGGATGCAATGATCAATGTCCTATTGGACCAAAAATTCAACGATATCATCCCTGCATTGTTGCCAGCTGATGTTAAGGTAGCGCACAAAACTGGTTCGATCAAAGGTATTCATCATGATACAGGAATTGTGATTCTTCCTGACGGCCGCCGCTACGTATTAATTCTGTTGTCGAAAGATTTCACCGACGAGCAAGCTGCAATCCGGGTAATGGCAAAGATCTCAGAAATGATTTATAATCACGTTACCCGATAGAAGACGGCGCGCTAATGTGTGGCAGGTTATTGATCAGATCGATAAACGTTTCGCTTTTATAATGCGAATTCTTTTTACGCATTAACTTAATGTTGTTCACATATCGCTTGTCGGTAAGCAGGGTGTTAACTTTTTGTCCAATATCAGTGGGTAAATCTGTTCTGATATTGCCACGAAGTCCTAGTTCATGGTAGGCTACCCGAGCCGAGTTCCCAATTGGATCGTAGTCACCATGGACCGGATACATAAGCATTGGAACCTCGGCCACTATTGCCTCCTTTATTGAGCTTAGGCCGCCGTGTGTGATGAACAGGTCTGAAAATGAAAGCATATCGACTTGCGAAACAGAGGAAAATAGGAAGACGCGGTTTGAATCGATGAGGCGAAGGTCGTTCAAATGATCGGTCGAAATAACCAGCAGATACCGACGTGAGATAGCAACCTCAATTAGCTTCCGAAGGAACAGTAAAACGATTGCTTTTTTGCCTGTTCCCGTCGTCCCGAACGAACAGTAAAGCAGCGCACATCCATCGCGATGCTTGCGAAGCAGGATGTCTGAACGTTGTTCGTGGTATTCGCGATTAATCGACCCATTGCTCACCTTGTTCACTGTAAACCCGAGGTAATGGTGCATTGCCGGAATTTTAAATTTTGGAAAATCAAATTCTTTCGGAACTGGAATAAGCTCTGGAATATTCTTAGCGTTGAAATAGAAAAGCGAATCAACCCTCGAGCGATAATTTTTTGAAACTTTATTTTTCTTTATTCTACGATCAACGATGTACCGGTCGTCAAAAAAGGCATACAATAGCTTTTGCTTCAACGCCCTTATCGCCTTAAGCCACTTCATTTTTATCGTTGCGCGCATCACCTGCGCTTGATGTTCAGGAAAGGCAGCACTGTTCGCCGGAGGCCTTCCCGGCAATACATGGGTTGGGAGCATTGCGTGAAATATACCGACCCGAACGTCCTTTCCTTTTATGTGTGGATAGAGCACGATAAAATCTGTTATCTGCGCCCCGTCTATCAAGATGATATCCGGACAAAGATGCGCTAACATTGCCGTTAAGTCTTTTTCGCGTTTGTGATAGACACGGTCGCTGATCCGGTCCCTCAGGGAAGCCAGGTATATGTTCTTCTTTTTTTCTATTGTGTTCAACCAGGTTTCGAAACCCAATCCAAATGGTACGGAGCGAAGAGGATGGAATTCAAACCCCGCTTGTTCGACATGTCCCCTGAAAGCCTCGACACCAGCAAAAAAGACTTCATATTCATTATCAAGAAGAATTCTGGCAAGAGGAAAAAACGGGTTGAGATGCCCAATGCCGTGGTAATGCAGGAATACTATCCTGGGCATAGAACGCTAACTCCCAAACTTGTTGAAGATACACCTGAGTGTAGGAAAATGATAAAAAATAAGTTCAACGGATTAAATATTTATTAAGTGGATGTCGTTAACGCACTGTCACATTTCGAATAATCTTCGAAAACAGGGCTGGCAAAAATCTTTTTATGTACAGCAGCACTACTTCTTTTCCTCCGATGTATACTTCCTGTTTCTGTTGGACTATCGCCCGTACAATGTGTGTAGCACACTCCTCCACCGGCATTCCTTTCGCTTGTAGTGTGTCCATTTTGTTATTTTCCGTTCCATCACCACGAAGCGCAGAAAGGGAAATTGGTGTGTGAACTACTCCTGGACAAATCATCGTTACAATAATATTGTCCTTAAAATATTCTGCGCGCACTGCGTCATAGAATCCGTGCAAGGCGTGCTTTGACGCCGCATAGCCCGAACGGTAAGGAGTGCCAAATTTTCCGGTAACACTGCTGATGACAACAAAGTGCCCTTGTCGCCGCTCAATAAAATGAGGAATCAGATATTTAGTTAAAGAAATGCCACCGAAGAAGTTCACCTCCATCAATCGTCGGTACACCTCGATAGACGTTTCGTGCACCAGGCTGCGTTGGCTAATTCCGCCGTTGTTAACGAGAATATCAATATGGCCAAAACACTTAATTGCATCGCTGGTGATCGCTGGCAATAATTCCGTCTCTGTCAGATCAACGGGCAAAATGTAAACCGATTGTCCGGACAGCTCCACACACTTATTCTTAACCCGCTCTAATTCTGCGGTCCGTCTGGCTGACAAAATTAGCCGTACTTTTTTTTTAGACAACGCGTAGGCTACTGCTTCTCCAATGCCGGAAGACGCCCCCGTGATCCACACAACTTTGTTTGCTAGCTCGCCCATAGTCTCAAAGCCGTGTTATAAAACTTATGTCGAGCCACATCACACCCGTTCATAAATCACAAAGTCGAAACTGTATACGTGTGTGGAGTCTTTCGGATGATGATGTCTCGAGACCTCGTTCCACTGCCCTTTATCGAAGTTGGGAAAAAACGTGTCCCCATCAATGATCGCATCGATTTCTGTCAGATATATTCTATCGGCCGTTGCAATCGCGAGTGTGTAAATTTCCGCCCCGCCTATGATAAATGTTTCAACTTCGCTGCTGCGCTGGGCGATTTCCAAAGCATTATCCAACGAATTGACTACGATACATCCCGGCGCAATAAAACCAGTTTGCCTCGTTACGACGATATTAGTGCGGTTCGGTAATGGCTTAAACTTTTGAGGAATTGAATCGTAATTCCTCCTGCCCATGATTACGTGATGTCCCTTGGTTGTTTCCATAAAATATTTCATGTCGTCTGGAAGCTTCCATGGCAGATCATTGTTTTTGCCAATGATCCGATTTTTGCTACAAGCTGCTATCAGTGATATAGGCATTTGGCGAATGGTCCGATTTGGTTTGCAATCTAAGTCAGATCTTATTGCCGCGGAAAAAATCCTGAACTTTCATTTTCCGTTTACCCTCAGGCTGCACCTCGTCAATGGATAGCCAGCCGTCTGACGCCTTGATATAAAGAAAATTCGCGTTATCGGTCTTAAAGTCCCCGGGGTTTGCATTGTCCGCGTGCGAAGCAACAGACACCAAAAATATTTTATAGATTTTTCCTGATAGTGCGGTCCACGCAACGGGGAATGGATTCAAGCCTCTGACAAAGTTTCTGATGCTTTCACAGGATTGGGTCCAATTGATTTCACAGGTTTCGCGAAAAATTTTTGGTGCATGCTTTAGAGTTTTTGCATTTTCTTGAGCGATCGCAGGGAAGGATCCTGATTGGATAGCGTCTACCGTTTTCAAGACCAGTCTACTTCCTTTTACCATCAGACGCTCATAAAGCATCCCTACGTTATCAGTTTCGTGAATTATTTCCCTTTCCTGGTAGATGATACTTCCTGTATCGATCTCATGCTTTAAGAAAAAGGTCGTAACGCCCGTTTCTTTTTCTCCGTTGATGATTGCCCAATGAATTGGTGCTGCACCGCGATATTGCGGTAGCAATGAGGCGTGAAGATTGAACGTCCCGATTGCAGGCATGGCCCATACGCTTTCGGGGAGCATTCTAAAGGCGACGACGATCTGGAGGTTGGCATTGTAACTTTTCAGCTCGTTCAAAAATTCTGCAGCTTTCAGGTTCGGTGGCTGTAACACCGGGATATTGTGCTTCAACGCACACTCCTTTACCGGCGAAAAAATAATTTTTTGCCCACGTCCCTGGGGTTTGTCTTGCGAAGTGACTACAGCCACCAGGTTATAACCGTGTAAGATCAGCCCCTCCAAACTTGCAACAGCAAAGTCTGG
Organism: Chryseolinea sp.; assembly: GCA_037720155.1. GTDB lineage: Bacteria > Bacteroidota > Bacteroidia > Cytophagales > Cyclobacteriaceae > Chryseolinea. The sequence continues at coordinate 67,030 of JBBJMI010000009.1, forward strand.
TGTGCCCATGAAAATGATCCTAAGTTCCTGCATAGCGCGAGGTTAGTAAATCCTGGTCAAAGCCGCAAACCGTCGACACTTGACACTTGACTAATTCATAACTCATAATTCATAATCATAACTCTTCCTACTTCCTCAGCTCCCGTCTCATATACTTCCGGCACATCGGACACTCTTGCCACAGATGACCACGTGCCGGGCAATATGTCCTTCCAAAATAGATGATCTGGAGGTGTGATTTATTCCATTTTTGCTCAGGTATCAGTCGCTTTAAATCGTGCTCAGTTTGCTCCACATTTTTTCCATTTGTCAGGCCCCATCGATAAGCCAGCCGATGTATGTGGGTGTCGACGGGAAACGCTGGCTTTCCAAACCACTGCGTCATAACCACTGACGCTGTCTTGTGGCCTACGGCTGGAAGTGATTCCAGCGCCTCGAAAGTATCGGGGACCTCGCCATTATATTTATCGAGCAGGATTTGAGAGAGCCCATGAATGCCTTTGGACTTCATCGGCGATAACCCGCAAGGTTTGATTATTTCGCGGATCTCGTCAACTGACATCTTCACCATATCGGTAGGGTTATCCGCCCGTTGGAACAAGGCAGGAGTGGTCTTGTTTACCCGTTCATCCGTGCATTGTGCTGACAACAAAACAGAGATGAGTAAGGAATAAGCGTCCTTGTGCTGTAAAGGAATCTCCGGTTCCGGAAAGTACTTTTCTAATATTGCAAGGATGTCATTAACCTTTTCAGACTTTTTCATTGAGTACGGCACAAAAGAATGTTTAGAAAACGGTGTTGATTGGGGATGAATGTTGACTTACTTTTAGGGACTATCGTGGCTTTAATTTAGTAATAACCCTGAATCTCTCATATTTCATATCACAAAGAATAAGCCGCGAACAAAAGCAAGGTTTCGCCTCCGCTATTCACAAGATTGCCATCGCAAGTATTGGGGTCGGACTGTCGGCGGCAATCATATCTTTTCTGGTAATGCTTGGTTTCCAGGAAACCGTTAAGAACAAGGTATACAGTTTTAGTGGTCACTTGATGATCACAAAATTTACCATGAACAACTCGCCGGCTGAGCAACCGATGAATTATCACCTTGGTATATATGATCATGTTGAAAAATACGCTCTCCTACGCCATGTCCAGGAGTATGCGCACATGCCCGGCTTCATCAAGACAGATAACGATGAGGGCCTGGGAGTATTGCTAAAAGGCGTTGGAAGAGGCTATGACGTCAAAGCCTTTCAAAGCAATATGGTTGAAGGGAGATTCCTGAATTTGCCTGACTCCGGGTATGCGCGCGAAGTTATCATCAGCAGGATCATTTCAGATAAGCTGAGGGCGAATGTCGGAGATAATATTATCATCCACTTTTTTCAAAATCCACCTCGCTTCCGGAAATTGACGGTTACCGGAATTTATGAAACCAATTTATCCGAATACTTCGATAGCAAATTTATTATCGGAGATATCAGAATGATTCAGCGACTGAATGATTGGTCCGATAGTCTCGCAGGCGGCCTTGAAGTTTTTGTCAAGAATGTTGATCAGGCGGATGAAGCCGGATTTGAGATCGGACAAACCATGGACTTCGATTTAAACATCGAGCGCATCAGCGATAAGTTTACACAGGTGTTCGAATGGCTTCACCTGCTAAGCCGTCAGGTGAACATTTTGCTGGGAATAATTCTCATCGTGATATGCGTTAATATGATTTCAATTGTATTAATACTGGTGATGGAGCGAACGCAAATGATTGGAATGCTTAAAGCCCTGGGCGGCAACAACGCGTTTGTCCGTTCCATTTTTGTCTTTAACGGCATTCATCTTATTCTTAAGGGCCTGCTCGTTGGTAATGTAGTGGGCCTGGGCCTTTGCTTTTTGCAAGATCGTTTGAAGATCGTAAAGCTTAATCCGCACGACTATTACATGAGCTTCGTGCCTATCAGCTGGCATTGGGACGTTGTATTATTGTTAAATGTTTTTACGTTTTTGGTCGTCGCCCTTGTACTTCTGATCCCCACTATGATCATTAGCAGGATAAATCCAATTAAAACCATTCGGTTTGACTAGTGGTAGGCATTAAACTCAAATAATTTTTTATTTTTGCTTACCAGGGAGCCCACCCTTATCCGAAATGTTCAATTGTTATGCAACTCAAATTCAAAAATCCGGTTAGGCCCGACCTGACCAACACAATTCAAAAACGAAATCGACGGCTTCAGGCTTTTTTCAATGCGAAGAACCTGGATGTCCGCCTACATGGCGATGCCCAAAATCCATTGATGGTGTTGTGTGGTTGCGTTGGTTTGTCTTCTTATGTACACAATTTCGACCTGAGAATGTTGGATAAACCCAATCAGGGAGACGTGATGAAGATTTACAAACTCACGGAAATCATTCAGGGTACTCGCGAAGAGGTTGTTGAGTGGTTACAGCAATATCCCCAGATGCCATTGTTTCGAATTCAGCATACCGACAGCAAGCTGTATCTATGCGGTTTCAACTTTGTTGACAGGGAACAAAAATTGGGACGATATCCCGTTTTTGCCCGTGAAGATTATCACATTTATAAGCAAAGGGAAGCGGCGGACGATATTCTCAACATGCTGAAAGAAGATGGATATGAAGCAGAGATTACAGAACCAGATCTGGAACTTGTTAAATCTCACGTTGGCCCGATCTCGTTCATAGGATTTGAGGAATAAGTGAAGTTTGTTCGGGGCTATTGTCCGAAGGGCAAATATTTCCTGAACCAACTTTGTATTGTCATCTGAAGAACTCCAAAGAACGCTTCCTTAAATATTCCGGCCGACATTTTAGATTCGCCACGGGTACGCTCAGTGAAGATGATTGGAACCTCTTCCAACGTGAAACCAAATTTCCAGGCTAGGAACTTCATCTCAATTTGAAATGCGTATCCCACAAATTTGATCTGATCGAGTGGGATCGTTTCTAATACTTTCCGCCGATAGCATAGAAAGCCGGCAGTTGTATCTCGTATTGGCATGCTTGTAATAAGCCGTACATAGCTGGAGGCGAAATAAGAAAGCAACACCCTGCCTATTGGCCAGTTCACGACATTGACGCCCGTCGCATAGCGCGAACCGATTGCCACGTCGCCGCCACGTTCGGAGCAGGTGAGGTAGAGGTTAACAAGGTCTTTGGGATCGTGCGAGAAGTCCGCATCCATTTCCAGGATATAATCATAGCCCTTTTCAATGGCGTACTTAAACCCCGCAATATAGGCGGTGCCAAGACCAAGCTTGCCATTCCGCCTTACCATATGCAACTTTACTTCTTTCTCGTTATGCTCTTGTTGCATCTGCTCGACAATCTCAGGCGTACCATCAGGTGAGTTATCGTCAACAATTAAAATGTGAAAATCCTTCGGAAGGCCAAAGACTGTATCAATGATGGCGCGAATATTTTCGCGTTCCTTATAGGTTGGGATGATGACGATGGCGTTGTTCACTGAGCTGGGCGGCTTAGAACAAAACTATGAAAAGTCGTTAGTTAAACAATCGTTTCCGGGAGTTCGTAAATTTAAATTTTAATAATCCACGCATTTTTCAACCGGCCGCTCCATGCAGGAGAGTTACTTTGCGGGCCGATCATGGTCAATCTCGCCATTTTAGCCTGGATTTTATTTGCGTATTGTTAAAAGGGTTTTTGGTCCACCCTACAGGTTTAATATGATGGACGGTAATCAGCAAGTGTCAGAGCCTCAAGAATCCCGTTGAGGTCGATAGGCGTTATTTGCATCCGGATGGATAGATTATATCTTTACTTTATAATCCTACCGGAATGAAAAGATTACTCATCCTCGTTTTATTAGTGTCTGCAACTTATTTAAGGGCGCAGACTTTTGAAGGAATAATGGTTTGGAAGATAACGTCTGAGATCACCGATCCCAAGATCAAAGCCCAGATGGAAGAGGCCGAGAAACAGATGAACGATCCTGCAACGAAGGCTCAAATTAAGGAAATGGAAGAGAAGCTAAATGACCCTGAGTTCAAGGCAATGCTGGACGCGAACCCACAACTTAAGGCCCAGATTGAAGCAATGAAAGGCGCGCAAACAGGGGGATTCTCTGCGGCAATGCCTAAAAGCTATACCATAAAACTCAAGAATAAGAATGTCCTCACTACAATGGAGGGTGGAATGCTGGGCAATATGGAGTTCCTGTATCTTGGCGATAAAAATCTTTCATATACGCTTGACAGAAAGGCGAAGACTTACTCTGTCATGCCTCCATATAAGGAAGACGAAAAGAATAAAATGGATGTCAAAGTTACGAAGACCTCTGAAACCGGCAAGGTGATGAACCACAACTGTACTAAATACATTGCAGAGTCAACGTTGAACGGACAAAAAATGGAACAGGTGTTTTGGACGACGACTGACATCGAGGGGATCGATTTTAAAAATTTAAAAAATCAGCGGATGGCGGGTAACTCTCAGTCTCTTTTTTATGACAAGATTGAAGGAGTTCCATTAAAAATGGAAATGAAAATGCCACAGGGACTCATGATAATGGAGGTTACTGAGATCAAGAAGCAATCATTGGCCGCTGCTGACTTTATTGTTCCCGCAGATTTCAAAGAAACGAAGCTTCCCTATCAAAAATAACGCTTAGGCCGATCGTTAATAGCCAAGGACTTTTAGCATCGATTCGCTCGTTTGCTCTTGCGCAAACAATTTGGTTGTAATAACACCATCCTCATTCCGGTCGATGAGCACATGCTTCGGGGCAGGAATCAGGCAATGTTGGATACCTCCATAGCCGCCCAGCGATTCCTGGTATGCCCCTGTATGGAAGAACCCGATAAATAACGGCTCCTCATCAGTGATCATGGGAAGAAAAACCTCACCGGTGTGGGCCTCCGAGTTGTAATAATCCATGCTGTCACAAGTCAAACCACCAATGTTCACTTTGTGGTAAGGATCATCCCATTTGTTCAAAGCAAGCAGAATGTACTTTTGATTTAACCCCCAGGCGTCCGGCAGGTGCGTTATAAATGAACCATCGATCATGTACCAAAGCTCTTTGTCATTTTGCAGCTTCTGGTCGACCAGGGAATAAAGCACCGCACCGCTTTCACCAACGGTATAGCTTCCGAATTCAGTGAAAATGTTGGGCACAGGTACGTTGTTCTTGTCGCAGATCCATTTGATATTTTCCACGATCTGCTCAATCATGTACTTATAATCATAATGGAAAGTAAGCGAAGTCTTTATAGGAAACCCTCCGCCGATGTCTATCGAATCAAGTGTCGGGCAAATTTTCTTGAGCTCGCAATATTTAAAGATGAAGCGGCTGAGCTCGCTCCAGTAATAGGCGGTATCTTTTATGCCGGTATTGATAAAAAAATGCAGCATCTTCAGCGACGCCTTTGTGCTGTTTTCAATCTTACCCTTATAAAAACTGTTAATATCGTTATAGCGGATACCGAGCCTTGAAGTATAAAATTCGAACTTGGGCTCCTCATCGGAGGCCACTCGGATTCCCACCTTAAAGGGAACATTCACGTTGTCTTCGTAAAAGTCAATCTCCCCCAGGTTATCCAGTATAGGCATACAGTTGTGAAAACCGTCATTCAGCAATTCACTGATATATTGACGATATGACGGCATCTTAAAACCATTACAAAGCACATAGGTGTCTTTGGAGATTTTCCCTCGGTCATACAGTGACCTTACAATCGGAATGTCGAATGCCGAAGATGTTTCAAGGTGAACATCTTCATTGCGCAATGCCTCTTCAGTAATAAACGAGAAATGGGATGATTTGGTACAATAACAATATGTGTACTTTCCGTTATACCGGAATCGTTCAATGGCACTATTGAATGTGGCCTGAACGAATCTGATATTTTCGCTAATGCGCGGCAGGTAGGTTAGTTTGAGGGGTGTGCCATACTGCTTGATAATGTCCATCAGTGGTACATCATTGAAAAGCAATTCATGGTCACGGACCTTAAATTCTTTCTGAGGAAACTCGAAAGTCTGCTCAACAAGTTCGCGGTAACTCTTCATTTAATCCAGGCGGGTAAGTCGTAACCGGGTGACCGTAACTAATTGCGAAATTTTAAGCTTTTTCAATATAAACTATCCTTTTGTTAGTTGATCAATACCTATCGTTCTGCAGGGCAGCGTTGCCCATCAAAGAAGTGCAATATTGTGATAAATTTGCCATCTTTGCAATACATTCGGAACCCATGATGGATCTGTTGCCCTGTTTAAAATGTGTCCCGGCTGAGTTCGGGATGCGCGCCCTGCCTGACTTGTAGCGTCTCCGCCGTAGGCCTTGCAAAGGAGGAGTGTCTCCTGGCTTCCCACTGCCGGTCCGTTCCGAGAATTTGGTCCTTGAGAGTTTGGGGTCGGTGCAATAGCGAGGAATACTCCAGTTTGTCATTACCGGGACAATCCATTTTTGAAACCTTAATTATATTTTTGTGAAAACGTTGAAGATCATCGAAGTCAAATCCGAAATCGGAGCTGGTACGCGAGGCGCGAGCCTGGGAGTCGAGGCAATCAAGATTGCAAGCCTGGACAGCCATTCCGATTTCTTCAAGAAATATGAATCCATTGAGGTCGAGAATGTGAACGAGCTCCTCTTTGATGATGCCAAACATTCTCATGCGAAGTTTATCGATGGCGTAATGATCATGGAGGAACGTGTATGTCTCGAGGTCTATGAGAACATGTGGGAAGATTTCTTTCCATTGATCATCGCCGGCGATCATAGCACGGCTTATGGCACCATCGCGGGCATCAAAAAGGCAGAGCCGAAGACCCGCCTGGGTGTGATCTGGATCGATGCCCATGCCGACTTTCACACTCCCTTTACCACTCCGTCGGGTAATATGCACGGTATGGCGCTGGCCATGGCGTGCGGGATCGATAATCTTGAGTGCAAGGTCAACGACCCAAGAGGGGAGACCCTGGATTATTGGGAACAGATAAAAAATGTTGGAATGCCAGGTCCGAAGATCTACCCGGAAGATATTGTATTTGTTGCGGTAAGAGATCTGGAAAAACCGGAGAACTATCTGGTGAATAAATACAATATTAATTTTATTGACACAGAGGACGTTAAGAAATTCGGACCAGCACAAATTGCCCAAACTGCATTGCAAATGCTCGATCATTGCGACATTATATATGTATCATTTGATGTTGATTCACTGGATTCGCGTATTTCTGCAGGTACGGGTACACCAGTGCCCAACGGCCTGACCGTTGAGGAGGCAAGAATATTGAACACCGAATTGGCAAAGGATGCAAAAGTATGTGCATGGGAGATTGTGGAGGTGAATCCAACACTTGACACAGAAAACAGGATGGCCGAAAGCGCGTTTGAGATCATCGAATCAATAGCGCGCGCCATAGCCAACAGACCCGTTCTGGCGCAATAACCCGGTTAAACTTTTTTCTCGAGGATAGAGATAAACTGTTGCATCGTCGTTACGATATTATTTCGGACGACAGGATCGGTGAACATCCTTGGGATATCCGCCGGTTTGGATAGCACTTTATATGTCGCCTTAATTTTTCCCGGTCCAACTTCCTCCAATGTCCAGGTTCCATTGAGGACCATCCTGCTTGCACCTTTTCGAAGCGGAGCAAGGGTATTGTTCGTTTTTGACCGAAATGACAAAACCAACATGCCAGGGCGATTCAGTGCAATTTTGTATTCCATAAAGTGGTCCTGATCGCTTACCGGCCAGGGTATGTCGTGATATGAATATTCATGCCAGGTCGTGGTGTCGCGCTGGGGATAGATCCTGAACTCGCTTACATGGCTTTGCCATTTGGTGATCATGCTTTCATTGCGCAGCAAGCGGAGGCCCGCATAAATCGAGTTGTGATAATAAAATTCAGCCTTCATTTCGCGCGACTTCACCGGTGGATTTGCGCCAGGATAATTCACCCACTTCTCATAAATAGAAACCACCCCTTCGCGCTTTACCAGCGTGAAACCGTCATTAACCTGAGCGTGCAGTACATCAGCACCGGTGACGGTTAGCAGGATAAATATCAAAGAAGCCAAAAGGGTAGACATTAACAGGGCAGGTTATTTAGCATTATGATGAGTTATAATTAAAAAATGGCTTAACGCTGTGGCAGCCCGAATCGTACAAGTTAAAAATACTCCTTAATCATCAACCTTTTTCCTTAATTTCGCCCGGGAAGTGAGTTTCACGTCAATTAGCATTTACTATGAGTCAAATCGGTCCGGTATCATCCTTTCTTGAAAAACATTATCTCCACTTTAATGCTGCTGCGTTAGTGGATGCAGCGAAAGGCTACAAGAAGCATATTGAAGAGGGGAAGAAGATGATGGTGACACTTGCCGGTGCAATGAGCACTGGAGAGCTAGGAATCAGCTTTTCTGAAATGATCCGTCGGGACAAGGTACAGATTATCTCCTGTACAGGGGCTAACCTGGAAGAAGATATTATGAACCTCGTTGCCCACTCACATTACAAGCGAATCCCCAATTACCGCGACCTAACTCCTGAACAGGAGTGGGATCTGCTTCAAAATCATTTGAACCGCGTGACAGATACCTGTATTCCGGAAGAGGAAGCGTTCAGGAAGCTGCAAAAACATCTTTACGAAGTGTGGAAAGGTGCTGAAGACAAAGGTGAACGCCTTTTCCCACACGAATTCATGTTTCGCCTTTTAAACAGCGGGGCGCTTCAACAATATTATGAGATCGATCCAAAAAATTCATGGATGATCGCAGCAGCAGAACGCAATATGCCTATGGTTGTGCCAGGGTGGGAAGACTCGACGATGGGAAACATCTTCGCATCGTACGTCTATTCCGGAGAGCTGAAAGCGTCGACAATGAAGAGTGGAATTGAGTACATGGTGTGGCTGGCCGATTGGTATATCAAAAATGCCGAGAAAGATGGCATTGGATTTTTTCAGATTGGCGGAGGAATAGCCGGCGACTTTCCGATATGCGTCGTTCCGATGCTACACCAGGACCTTGAAAAAGATAACGTTCCTTATTGGAGCTTCTTTTGTCAGATCAGTGATTCGACAACGAGTTATGGATCTTATTCCGGCGCCGTGCCTAATGAGAAAATTACGTGGGGTAAGCTTAGTATTGAAACTCCAAAATACATTATCGAGAGCGATGCTACGATCGTTGCGCCGCTGCTCTTCGCATACGTCCTGGAATGGTGATGAATGAAGTGGGAATAAAATTCAAAGCGCGCATTTCCATACTACGGTTCGAAAGTTGACGTCATGAATCTCGATCAGATACTGCGAGCGGCAGTAAAACAATCCATAACTTCATTATTCGGCGAGTCTCCCGACAACTTTCAGGTTCAGCCAACCAACCAGGAGTTTGAAGGCTCTCATACCGTTGTATGCTTTCCATTGACCAAGCTTTCGCGCAAAGGACCAGAGGAAACCGCACGACAGATTGGCGACAACCTTGTAAAAACTTCGGGTTTTGTTGAACGCTTTAATGTAGTCAAAGGCTTTCTGAACCTCGTCCTTACGGACCGGCTATGGATTGACGCCTTTGCAACAATTTTCTCGAATCCGCGCTTTGGCCAGTTGCCTTCGAATGATCAGGAGATCATGGTAGAGTATTCTTCGCCGAACACGAATAAGCCGCTGCACCTGGGCCATCTCCGAAACAATTTCCTGGGTTACAGTGTTGCCGCGCTTTTTGAGGCGAATGGTTATATAGTTCATAAGGTTCAGATTATCAACGACCGGGGTATACACATTTGTAAATCCATGGTCGCATGGAAAAAACATGGCAATGGCGAAACACCGGAAATCTCCGGGATGAAGGGCGATCACCTTGTTGGCAAATACTATGTAAGGTTCGATCAGGTGTACAAAGCCGAGGTTTCTGATTTGATCGCCAAAGGCCTGAATGAGAAGGAAGCCGAAAAACAAGCCCCTGTTATGCAGGAAGCTGTAGAAATGCTCCGCAAGTGGGAGCAAAGGGATGAGGACACAGTTTCATTGTGGAAAATGATGAATACCTGGGTCTACAGTGGCTTCAACGGCACGTATAGGCGCATGGGTGTCGACTTCGAAAAACTTTACTACGAGTCGGAGACATATTTGCTGGGAAAAGACGAAGTACTGAAAGGGGTCGAGAAGGGTATATTTTTCCGCAAGGAAGACGGCTCTGTGTGGGTTGATTTGACAACGGATGGGCTGGATCAAAAGGTTTTGCTGCGTTCTGACGGCACGTCGGTTTACATGACTCAGGACATTGGAACAGCAATCCTTAGGTTCAGGGAATTTCCGGGTATCATTGGCCAGGTTTATACTGTAGGCAATGAGCAGGAGTATCATTTCAAGGTGCTCTTTCTCATCCTTCAAAAGCTCGGATTTGAATGGGCGCAACGTTGCTTCCACCTGTCTTATGGAATGGTCGACCTGCCTACCGGTAAAATGAAATCCCGAGAAGGTACGGTGGTGGACGCGGACGAGTTGATGCAGGAAATGGTGGATGAAGCCGAAAAGCAGACCCGTCAGCTTGGCAAAATAGAGGGATGGCCGGCGGACGAAACGGGGCCTTTGTTCGAAATGATCGGCTTGGGTGCCCTGAAATTCTTTCTTCTCAAGGTGGATCCGAAGAAGCGGATGATGTTTGATCCTAACGAGTCTATCCAGTTGCAGGGATTTACGGGTCCCTTCATCCAGTATACCCACGCCCGTATCCGCGCGATCGTTAGAAAAGCGGTGCAACTCAATATCAACGTTACAATTGAGGATATTAAACAAGTCGGCGTTCTCGAACCGACTGAGCGGGAAGCATTGCAGACGTTGTGCCAATATGAGGTCAGGTTGCAGGAGGCAATGCGGGAATATTCACCTGCCTTAGTCGCAAATTTTGCCTTTGAGCTGGCTAAGTGCTACAATAAGTTTTATCAGAACATACCGATCTTCAGCGAGGCCGACCCCGGCAAATTGAAATTCCGGATCGCTTTTTCCACGGTAATCGCAGACACGATCAGAAAAGCGATGAGGATCCTGGGAATAATTGTACCAGACAAAATGTGATAACGGTTTCCGGGGGTTATATTCACCACTGTTTCCGGTTTCCAAAAAAAATGCACGTTTAACGGAAACATTTTTCGATAAATTCGACTTTAATAGTAAATACACTTATGAAAGCAATTCTGGGAACGATATTATACCTTTTCACTTCCATGACATCCATCTACGATTTGAAAATGAATTCCCTGGAGGGAACGCCTGTTGACTTCGCATCATTCAAAGGCAGAAACCTTTTGATCGTAAACGTGGCTTCGAAATGTGGTATGACGCCACAATATAAAGATCTTCAAAGCCTTCACGAACAGTTTGGTTCCAAGGTCACAGTGTTGGGCTTCCCTGCAAATAACTTTGGGTCCCAGGAACCTGGAACAAATCTTGAAATCGGAGAATTTTGCGAAAAGAATTACGGTGTCACTTTCCAAATGTTTGAAAAGCTTTCCGTTAAGGGCGCAGACCAGCACGAATTATACAAATGGTTGAAGGAAAAGACTGGTCATGAGCCAACCTGGAATTTTAGCAAATATCTTGTGAAAGCGGATGGCACGGTGAAATTCTTTGCGCCCGATGTCAAACCGCTGGACGCCCAAATCCTTAGCGAAATCAATTAAGGATTGCGTCATTCGTCTTTACTATGAGCCTGGGAGCAATTTTTTCTAGTCGCATTTCAAACGATCCGGATTCGCCGCTGCCCCCTTCGATTTACGATTTTAAGGTGCCAGGCCTTGATGGTAAAGTCATTGACTTTGCCGCCTATCGCGGTAAGCGGTTGTTGATCGTCAATACAGCTTCAAAATGCGGCTTCACCCCACAATATGAAGACCTTGAAAAAATACATTCCGCATATGGAGGCAAGGTGGCGGTTCTTGGTTTTCCAGCCAACAATTTCCTATGGCAGGAGCCTGCATCCAATGATCAGATCGCAGAATTTTGTGTGAAGAATTTTGGTGTTAGCTTTCAGATGTTTCAAAAAATATCAGTGAAGGGTCGGGACAAACATGATCTCTATCGATGGCTGGAAGAAAAATCCGGAAAAAGCCCGTCGTGGAATTTCGGAAAGTATGTCGTGAGCGCCGAGGGCAATAAGGTTAGGTTCTTTTCGTCAGGCATCAGTCCGCTTGATTCTGTAGTCCGCGACGCGCTGGAAAATTTATGACCGAACCTTCAACGCTTCCTATTTCTTTGCGCCTACTCGGCGCCTCTGCGGTTAATCCCGTCGAGACAGGAAAACCTCATTTTCACCTCAACCGGTAATTAACATGGATGGCCAAGCAGTAAAGCACCAGTTGCTCAAATATTGTGAGTCTTTCGCAGACCAACGGATTGCGGTTGCCACACAGGCTATGAACAATGCCCAGAAAGCTGCTAACGATGAAGAGAAAAGTTCTGCAGGCGATAAGTATGAAACAGGCAGGGCGATGATGCAGCTTGAACGTGACAATGCGGCACTCCAGATCGAAGAGGGTGCAAAGTTGAAGCAGGCACTTGTTCAGATCAATAACACCTACCGGCATGATCGCGCAGTGCTGGGGAGTCTGGTGATTACAAAAAATAACACAATCTTTCTTGCCATAGGAATTGGAAAAGTTGTTGTCGAGAATAGCGAATACTTAATTATAGCACCGCAGTCGCCACTCGGAAAGGCTATCGCAAATAAGTCTGTCGGCGACAATTTTTCGTTCAACGGAAAGGAACAAGTGATCCTCAAAATCTATTAACAAAAAAAATTGCCATCAAACAGTTCCATGCATTCACCAGACTTTAAAAGCTGGCTTATGGCCTTCCGTCTCCGGACACTTCCGCTTGCGTTGTCCTGTATTGCGATGGGTGGTTTTTTAGCGGCATCGGAAAACGCTTTCGAGTGGGATATCTTCCTCCTTTGCGTGTTGACCACGATGTGTTTGCAGATACTGTCCAACCTGGCCAATGATTATGGCGACTCGATCCACGGCGCGGACGGCCCGGCCAGGAAAGGACCCTCGCGTGCCGTTCAAAGCGGCGCGATCACAGCCAGACAAATGAAATCTGCTGTAATAATATTTGTATTACTGTGTCTCTCAAGCGGGATCACGCTACTCGCAGTTGCTTTTGGCATGAACTGGAGGGCAATTTTCTTTTTCCTCGGATTGGGCATGCTTAGCATCGCAGCAGCGATTGCCTATACGGTAGGCAGACGGCCGTATGGCTACACGGGGCTTGGAGATTTTTCAGTGCTGATATTTTTTGGCCTGGTAGGAGTAATGGGTTCATATTACCTCTTCACGCAGGATTTTTCATGGCTCCAGATGTTGCCTGCATCTAGCTGTGGATTTTTTTCAATCGGAGTACTCAACGTGAACAATATACGCGATATCGATTCCGACCGTGAAGCAGGCAAGTTTTCTATTCCCGTGCGCATTGGGAAACATCGCGCCGTTGTCTATCATTGGATGCTGATTTTCGGTGGCCTGATGTGTGCGCTGCTATACAATTTGCTTACATACGAATCACCGTGGCAATTTCTTTTTATCCTCAGCGCACCATTGTTTCTGCGGATCGGAATCGCCGTAGGACAAAAGCCATCGCACGAGCTAGATCCGTTTCTTAAACAAATGGCACTCTCTACATTGCTTTTTGTAATTCTGTTTGGCGTCGGATTGATGTTGCGTTAGACTTTAAACGTCTGGCCCAATTTCTGTGTCTATGTGACAGCCGGTGCAATTTTCCATTTCAGGCATTCGTTTCAAGATAAGTTTTACGCTCACGCTATGAAGAAATTTCTCGCTTTACTTTCTGTCGGGATACTAGAATGGTCCTGTCAGCCGGAAGAAGATACCCTCAGGTTATTGGATGATTTGGTCGTCTCCACCAATTACGATACGAACATTAATTTCAATAACTATACAACATATTCGATATCCACGGATACGAGGCGGGAATTCTCGTGCGGATAGGAAGTCGCCGGAAATTCGGGCTCATGGCCGCGGTCCATTATGACTACTCAACAAACAAAAGTGAAACCTATGGATATAAAAACTATTCTACCATTGGATTTCAACTAGGGTTGATTGCCACGCAGTGGTGAAGCAACCCGCTGAAATACAGGTCATAGAATTTTTTATCCCACTGGCCGCCATGCCTGCATGCTTCTGTTATCTTTGCAGCCATGCAGCAGATCCTTATCCTCGATTTTGGCTCACAGTACACACAATTGATCGCCAGGAGGGTGCGGGAACTCAACGTTTACTGCGAGATCCATCCCTATAACAAAGTGCCCGCTTTAACACCCGACGTCAAAGGCGTTATTCTTTCGGGCAGCCCCTGTTCAGTCAGAGATAAGGGCGCTCCATCAATTGACATCAATTCGTTTGCCTCTGTTCCCGTACTGGGCGTATGCTACGGAGCCCAACTGATTGCACAACTTTCGGGTGGCAATGTCCTGCCCTCGCAGAACCGTGAATATGGTCGCGCGTTACTGACCACGGTTGATCATCACAATGATTTGTTGAAAGAAATGTCGTTGGGAACTCAGGTGTGGATGTCCCACAGCGACACAATAGCGGCTGTGCCCGACAACTTTGAAATTATTGCCAGCACGCCATCGGTGGACGTCGCCGCTTACAAATTAAAAGGCCGGGCAGTTTATGGTATCCAATTTCATCCAGAAGTAACGCATACGACAGAAGGAAAAAATCTTTTGAGAAATTTTGTCGTGCACATTTGCAAGTGCTCTCAGGATTGGACGGCCGATCAATTTGTTGAAAGCACGATCAATAATCTAAAGGAAAAACTCAGCGGAGATCAGGTTGTGATGGCCTTGTCAGGGGGAGTTGATTCAACGGTCGCTGCCACATTGATCCATCGGGCAATTGGAAAAAATCTCCACTGCATTTTTGTAGACAATGGTCTCTTGCGCAAGAATGAGTTTGGCCAGGTGTTGGACTCTTATAAGCACATGGGTCTAAATGTGAAGGGCGTCGACACAAAAGAAAAGTTTTATTCCGCCCTGGAGGGCCTTACTGAACCAGAAGCGAAACGCAAGGCCATTGGCAGAACCTTCATCGAAGTTTTCGATGAGGAGGCGCACAGGATCAAAGACGTGAAGTGGTTAGGTCAGGGAACGATTTATCCCGATGTCATCGAATCAGTGTCCGTCAACGGCCCATCACAAACAATCAAGTCGCATCACAATGTTGGCGGATTGCCTGCAACGATGAAGCTCAAGGTCGTTGAACCGTTGAATACGCTTTTTAAGGACGAAGTAAGGGTCGTGGGAAGGACCCTGGGCATCGATCCATCAATTTTGGGAAGACATCCATTTCCCGGCCCCGGACTTGGCATTCGGATATTGGGCGACATCACACCTGATAAAGTTCGCATCCTCCAGGAGGTAGATAGCATCTTTATAGCAGGGCTGCGAAAATTTGAGTTGTACGATAAGGTATGGCAGGCAGGCGCTATGTTGTTGCCTGTCCAGTCCGTTGGGGTGATGGGGGATGAGCGGACCTATGAGCGGGTCGTTAGCTTGCGCGCAGTAACCAGCACCGATGGCATGACGGCCGATTGGGCCCATCTGCCCTACGAGTTTCTTGCCACGGTTTCAAGTGACATCATCAATAAGGTCAAGGGCGTGAATCGCGTTGTATACGACATCAGCTCTAAGCCACCCGCTACGATTGAATGGGAATGATCGACGTGTTGGATTTTTTTTAATTATTTACCGGGTCTCCGGTGTTTGAATAAAAGACAAATGGGAAAAGCAACGCTAGTATTATGCCTTGTGCTGGTGATTCAACTCCCGGCATTCGCTCAGATTGATTATACAAAGCAATACGCCAGTGCGAAAACATTGCTGCGGGAGGGGAAGTATAACCTTGCCATGGAAATGTTCAAGTCGATAGCCCCGTATAACAAGAACAATCCTTTCTCGGAATATGCTTCTTTTTACTATGCGCTTTCCGCGTATCATCAAAATTATAAACCGCTTGCAAAGAACAGCCTTAACGAGATCAAGAAGCTTTATCCTTCCTGGGATAAAATTGATGAAGTCAACTTCTGGATAGGGAAGATCAACATAGAGGATCGCGATTACTTTCAGGGTATGAAAGTACTTTCGAAGATCCAGGATAAGAGTTTGCAGCCTTTGATAGAATCTCTTAAGACGAAGAGTCTTTCTACGATTACGGATGTCGAGACTTTGCGGATGATGCGGGAAGAATATCCCAAAGACCCAATCGTGGGAAAAATGCTGGCGGGTGCATTGGCAAAGAACGCTTCGGGCCCTGCAGACAAAAGCATGCTTGAAAGCTTAGTCAAAGAATTCAATTTGAACAAAGCGGAATTCATTCTTGAAGCGCCGAAAACATTTTTTAAAGATGTTTATTCAGTCTCCGTTATGCTGCCATTGATGGTAAATACGCTGGATCCGTCACCCTCAACAAAACGCAATCAGAACGTACTGGATCTCTATGAAGGAATCAAGCTCGCTGTCGATACCCTGTCCAAACAAGGCGTGAAGATCAGCCTTCGCGCATATGACACAGAGCGAAAAACTGAAAAAATAAAATCCATTTTAAATATGGAGGAGCTTAAAAGCACAGACTTGCTGGTTGGACCTTTTTTCCAGGAGGAGTGCAAGCCCATTAACGAATTTTCGGTTTCGAACAAAGTGAATGTTTTCAATCCACTGCACAATAACATGGAACTGCTGAACAGCAATCCTTATGGATTTATGTTCCAGCCTTCGCTCGAGACGATGGGCAAGAGGGCGGCTGAATTTTTATCCGGTTACCCTGCAAAAAAGACTTGCATGGTATTTTACGGTACTTCGCGGAGGGATTCAGTTCTCGCGGCAAATTTCCTATACACGGCCAATGAAAAGGGAATCAAAATAATTTCTTCAAATCGCCTGTCACGCGAGGATTCGAAAAATGTTCTCACCATCCTTGCCACACCGACGGAGTATGATGAGTTCAAGTATCCCAAAGAGTTTACACTGAAGAAGGACAGCCTTGGAAGTATTTTTGTCGCTTCTGATGATGCTTTGATATACGCAAAAGTTATCAGTGGAATTGAAACACGTGGCGATAATGTCGTGGTCGTCGGATCAGAGGCATGGCTTGACCAGCACTCAATTGATGTTGAGAAGTTTCAAAACCTTCCAATTGTTTTGATGGCGCCAAATTACATTGTTATAGAAAAGCCCATATCAAAAGCGTTTGCCAGAAGATATGTAAAGACGCACGGCCGTATTCCCACAAGCTATGCAAGCACGGGTTATGAGTTGATGCTCTTTCTTGGGAACCAGCTAAAGAAGAATGGCGTTTATTTTCAGGAAGCAATGAGCAAAGCCGGGGTTATTCCCGGTTACCTCACAGAAGGTTTCAACTATCAGACAGGGCGTAGTAACGAGGTCGTCCCTTTCATCAAGTTTGAAAATGGGAATGTGAAGATCGTTTCTAAAAAATAGCGTTCATTTTTTATTTCACCCTAAATTTCAATTTTCGTCAATGCTATCTGCGAGTAAAGACCTGTTCGAACGGGCAAAAAAATTTATTCCGGGTGGTGTAAACTCTCCCGTACGGGCTTTTCGAGCCGTGGGTGGTAATCCCATTTTCATGAAGCGCGCCAGCGGCGCATACCTTTATGACGAAGACGGGAACGAATATATAGACCTGATTAATTCCTGGGGACCGATGATCCTGGGACATGCCCATCCATTAGTTGAGGAAGCAGTTGTTAAGGCATTGTCATCCTCACCCTCCTTTGGAGCCCCGACCGCAAGAGAAGTTGAAATGGCGGAACTGATATGTTCCGTTGTTCCCTCTGTTGAAAAGGTTCGTATGGTGAATTCGGGCACGGAAGCCACAATGTCGGCTGTAAGGGTAGCAAGGGGCTTTACAGGCAGAGAAAAGATTATAAAAATGGAGGGTTGCTACCACGGCCATGGAGACTCATTTCTTATCGCGGCAGGCAGCGGCGCCCTTACCTTTGGTACACCAGACAGCCCAGGGGTTACACGCGGCACGGCAAAGGATACTTTGATTGCACCATTCAATAATTTGAAAGCGGTTGAAACCATCATCGCGGAAAATGTGGGCGAGATAGCTGCAATAATACTAGAGCCAGTAGTGGGCAATATGGGATGCGTTGTGCCACAACCCGGTTATCTCGAGGGACTTCGATTGATATGTGACAAGCATAACATCGTGCTTATCTTTGATGAGGTGATGACCGGTTTCCGCCTGGCGCTCGGTGGAGCACAGCAGCGATATAGCGTCACCCCCGACATGACTACACTGGGAAAGATTATCGGCGGGGGACTGCCTGTTGGAGCTTACGGAGGAAAGAGAGAGATCATGGACACTGTTTCGCCGTTGGGCCCCGTTTATCAAGCCGGCACTTTGTCAGGCAACCCCCTGGCTATGGCCGCCGGACTTGCTATGGTAAAATACCTTAGAGACACTCCATCGACCTATCAGCTCATCGAGCAGAGTACAACTTCGATCGTGGACGGGATTCGTAGACAGATGCACGAAAAGGGGATGAATTTTACTGTGAATCAGGTCGGCTCCATGTTTACACTATTTTTTACTGACAAGGTCGTGGCGGATTTCGAAACAGCAACCACGTCAGACACAAAACTCTTCGCCACATTTTTTCAATCCATGCTTAAACAAGGCATCTACATTGCGCCGTCACAATATGAAGCAATGTTCATTTCAACAGCCATTGATAGCACGGCTATCGAAAGGATCCTGGACGCCAGCGCCAAGGCAATCGATTCACTGTGACAGTAACTTGAGCACATTGCACAGTTCGCAGTGAAAATGTTGAAAACATGCTTATTTCATACATTGTAATCGTTTGATCTCCCTCACACGCACTGCTCCAACTTTTATTTTAAACTGATTATTACCTAACTTTTCCCTGATCACCATTATCTATCAGAAGAGTTACTATGAGGAATCGTGCGCTTAAGTTAACAATAGGGCTTGCCTCAGTTGGCCTGGTCATTATTCTCTTCACCGTCTTTGTACAGCGTGGAATCCTCAAGACTTACAATCAGAACCTTCCCTATATTACCTTATTCCAAAAGATGAACAATGATGCGATTAGTTCGCGCATTGCTTTCGAAAAATTGCTATCAGGTGATCCGGGTGTGAATTTTGACGTAGACGTACAAGGTCCCCTCAAGGCGAATCAGGTTGCGCTTCAGGCAATGTATAACAACGCACCGACTGAGGGACGAGACTACACTGGCTTGCAGGACGACGAATCCAGAATGTTAACGAAGCAGGCAATCTTTGATGTTGAAAAGGTTGTTGATGTGGCAGGTACCCGGTGGAAAGCGAACGTTGAATCGATAGTGCCCGCCACTGATTCAACAGCTGCCATGGGTGGCAGCAAGGCAGGCGATGCGCTCGCGCTCCAATTCGATCTCACCTTCGATCAATCGGTAGCCTCCCTGCAAACACTGCAAGATCACATTGAAAACAGGCTGAGTAATGAATCGTCCTGGATGGATATATTATCATGGGTTTCAATCGGTCTTTTAACACTAGCCTTTGCAGGCATTTGTTATTGGTTATTTACCCTTCAGCAAAACTCGTCGCAAATGGCACGGGAACATGACGCGCGACTTTCACAGCAGGGAAAGACAGTAAAATCTCTTTCATCATTTATTGAAGCGATCTCCGCAGGTAACTATGCTGCCGATCTGGAATTGCAGGATGATGGCAACAATCTCGGAACCACATTGCTCAGCATGCGCGACAAGTTAAAGATCGATGCAGACGATGACAGAAAAAGAAACTGGTCAACGTCCGGGCTTGCACAGATCGGGGAGATATTACGCGTCAATTCTACGTCGACCACCGAATTGTATGATAACATTATCAAATTCGTCGTAAAATATACAAGAAGTAATCAGGGTGGTCTATTTATACTAAGCGAAGAAAATGAGGGAGATAAATTTCTGGAGCTCACAGCGTGCTACGCTTTCGAACGGAAGAAGTATCTAACGAGGAAGATTGTACCGGGAGAAGGACTGGTCGGTCAATGTTTTCTTGAAGGAGAAAAGATTTACTTGCTGGAGGTGCCGGAGGAATATGTTACAATAACGTCGGGTCTGGGCGGATCCCCTCCCAATGCCCTCCTGCTGGTCCCTCTCAAGGTTAATGACAGAATATTTGGTGTGCTGGAATTGGCGACCTTCGAAAAATACGCCCCGCATGAAGTTGAGCTGGTGGAGAAACTGACTGAAAGTATAGCGTCAACGATATCTGCAGTACGCATAAGTGAAAGCACCCGCATTCTTCTGGAAAAAACGCAGCAACAGGCTGAAGAGATGCGCGCACAGGAAGAAGAGATGCGGCAGAATATGGAGGAGCTTGAAGCTACGCAGGAGGAGATGCGCCGGAAAGAGAAGCATATCCAAAATATGCTTGATGGTGAACAGAAGCGCAACGACATCAGCAACAAGAATCGTCAGATGATCATGGAGCTGACAAAAACGAAAGTTATTCAGGAAGGAAAATGGGAAGAGTCACTTGAGAAGATAACAACAGCTGTCGCCCGGCAACTGAACGTATCGCGTTGCAGCATATGGGAGTATGATAGGAGTGAAAATAAAATTACCTGCGCGAAGCTATACACCAAGAACAAAGATAAATTCGAGTCGGGCCAGGTGCTTTTGGGCCGGGATTATCCGGCATACATGGAAGCCCTCACCAGTGAGGAAACCATATTGGCAAATGATGCGCATACACATCCCGGCACACGCGAGTTCTCGACAAACTACTTTCAGGTGCATAGCATACAGTCCTTATTAGATGTCCCCTTCTTCAACGAAGGAAAAATTACAGGTATCGTGTGTTGTGAACAAACCCATGAGCAAAAGGAATGGTCAGATGAAGACGTTGAGTTCCTGAAGTCATGCGCCGATTTGATCACGGTTGCTTACAACACTGCGAAAATAAATGCCATGCTTGACAAGCTCAGCGATGATCAGGAGACTATGCAGACCATAATCGACAATATTCCACGCGCTGTATTCTGGAAAGACAGGGACCTTAAATTCCTGGGATGCAATAAGCTTTTTGCGCAGGGTGCTGGCATAAAGTCACCGAACGACCTGATCGGTAAGAGAGATCATGATATGCCATGGAAGGAACATGCCGACGCCTATGGCGAGGATGATAAGGCCGTAATGAGCAGCCGCAAGGCGCGCCTTAACCTCGAGGAGCGAAACGTCAATAGCGAGGGCGTTGAGTCGTGGGTGATGACAAGTAAAGTGCCGGTGCTGAACAAGCACGACGAGGTGGTGGCGGTTTTGGGGATGTTTGAAGATATTACCGAAAGGAAGCGTAAGGAAGCTCATATGGAAGCAACCCATCGCGAGCTTGAGGAGCTCAGAAAACTCGTCGGAAAGAGGACCAATTAATGTTATTTTTCGTTGAAACTATTACCTCTGTGAGGTAGGCCGTATTCAGCAGTACTAATTGCTAGCAGGAGTTTGACTATTTTTACCTGTAGATACCTAATAAACCGGGTTATGAATCATCGTTTTTTGATTTCTATTACTGCGTTGCTGGCGCTGTCCGCCAGTCTTTTTGCGCAGGGCGAACGAAAGGACAAGACCGCGGTCACCTATGAAGAGCTCTATGATGAGCCTTATTCAGTTAATAAGTTGTTCGTAGGATTTATACCATTGTACGCTGATATGTTTGTCACGAACGTCAACGCGGGGTATGGAGCCGAGGCAATATATTTTCATAAGGACAAGTTCGACGTAAGGGTGCATTTCAGAAAGACATATAGCCGGCAATTTTTCGACTTCACCCGCGACCTGGCGACGAAGAAAAGTGACGTCGATAACCGTGCGGAGATTTATAATTATTATGAGTTCGGGGGTACCTACCATATCAAAGACTTTGAAGAAAGCTCTAAGACGAAGATGTTCCTTTACAAGAACAGTTACAAAGGGAACAAATGGGCAGCTCGCGTTCCGTTGAATGCCGAGATCCCTTGCAAGGTAAGAAAGATTTATGGCGCCAGGTTGGGAGGCATCATCTGGGACAGCTCTACCGATATTGGTCGGGCGCTGGAGAAACAGGGTCTCACCAATGCTGACCTGAAGAATGATGAAGGTGTAGGCCTTCCTCTTACGATCGTTAAGAACGGCGATACTGAATCCTTTGACGTCTTCAGCAATGTTGCATCGAAGGGTGTGTACGTCGGCGGTTCAATGACCTGGATAAAGAATGTCGCGGTCAACTTCGATAAATTTGAAGAAGGAATAGATGATCTGATTTTCACTGTATACCTCGACGCGCTCATCGCGCCAAGCCTTCAGGTAGACAACATTGTGTACGTTGATGAAAATCCAAACAGCCCGACTACCGGTACGCATACCTATGACGTTAGTGTCCTCGATAAAAAAATGATTGGCTTCCGCGGCGGAATGGAAGGCCGCTTCAACCGAATGTTCAGCTGGTCTTATGGCGGAGAAATGGGTTACAGACCATCACTTGGTGGAAGAGGCCTTTACGTCATGTTTAAGATCAGCTTCCCTGTCTTCGGCACCAACCTGGATTATAAAGTCGAGTCCTTCGGAAAATAATTTCCTTTTCATGCTGTAATGCTCCCGACTCCTTGGATATACTGATAAAAAATATCAAAGGTTTAGTACAGGTAAGAGAGCATCCCACAACGGTGCTGGCGGGTGCTGCGATGGGCCAACTCCCCGTCATCAGCAATGCCTACCTTCATATCAAGGAGGGCGTCATCGCAGATTATGGAGCAATGGAGGTCGTTCCTGGTTCATTGTCCGATAACGATCTCGACGCTTCGGGAGCCTACGTATTTCCCAGCTTTGTCGATTCTCACACGCACCTTGTATTTGCCGCCAGCAGGGAGGAAGAGTTTGTGATGAAGATCAAGGGCGCGTCATATGAGGAAATCGCGGCCAGGGGCGGAGGTATCCTCAATTCAGCACGCAAACTG
Source organism: Chryseolinea sp. (assembly GCA_037720155.1). Lineage (GTDB taxonomy): Bacteria > Bacteroidota > Bacteroidia > Cytophagales > Cyclobacteriaceae > Chryseolinea. The sequence goes on from JBBJMI010000009.1 coordinate 90,076, forward strand.
CAATTCGCCTCCGAAGATGAACTCTTTGATTCTGCCCTGCAACGTGCCAACGAGATCGTTCGCAGCGGGACTGGTGCTGTAGAAATCAAAAGCGGATATGGACTCAACACCAAAGATGAGCTTAAGATGTTGCGCGTAGCCCGGCGGATAGGAAGGGATTCACCATTGACCGTCAGGACAACATTCCTTGGTGCACATGCTGTTCCAGCTGGTAAACTTAAGGCGACCTATATTGCGTCTGTGATAGAAGAAATGATTCCTGCAGTCGCGGCAGAGAAACTGGCAGACTACATTGACGTTTTCTGTGAACAGGGTTTTTTTGCACCCGATGAAACCGAGGCTATTCTGGAGGCAGGCAAAAGATATGGGATGAAACCCAGAATTCATGCCAATCAGTTGCATCGCTCAGGCGGCGTACAGGTAGGTGTGCGGGTAAAAGCAATAAGCGTTGATCATCTGGAGAACATTGGAACTGAGGAGATCGCCGCACTTCAGGGCAGCAATGTTATCCCCACGGCGTTACCGGGCGCTGCATTTTTTCTTGGACTACCTTTTACGCCCGCCCGCCAAATCATTGACGCTGGTTTGCCAATTGCCATTGCGTCCGATTACAATCCAGGCAGTGCGCCTTCTGGCAATATGTCATTGATTATTTCGCTTGCATGCATCAAGATGAAAATGACTCCGGAGGAAGCAATCAACGCCTGTACAATTAACACAGCGTGTGCGTTGGAACTGCAACATACGCACGGCTCAATTACGCGCGGCAAAGTGGCCAACGTGTTTATAACGAAACCCATTCCCTCATTTGGTTATTTACCTTACGCGTTTGGCTCGAGCTTAGTACAAACGGTGATCCTTAACGGGAAGATCATCTCCTGAGTTTCGGGCGATAGTTGCTTATGATGTTCCTTTGCGCTTCCACTGCGTCTTTGCGGTTAATCATTATCAGCACCGCGCGGTTGGTCCACGGTCTCGAAAAACTGCAGTCTGTAATAGAACCATTTAATGAGAACCACCCCAACTACCAGATTGATCAAACCAATCAGCCAGATGGGCACTTTGAACAGTATCAGCAGAAAAGTGGCCATCGACATATAGAAAACTACCGTCGTCATCCGATCCAGCAGGAGTGGCCGATAGTATAAAAATCCATACAATAGGATCGGGACGCTTATTCCAAAAAACAGCAACGAGGATAGCCCACCGTTGTAAAGTCCGTCGGGGAACACACTGATCAACATGCCAAACTCGGGCGAAAGAACTATTAGAAACGTTATCGTCAGATGAGACATTCTCTTTGCCAGGGATGTCGGAAGGTTCCGTATTAATCTTAGATGAAGATTGTCAAATTGATGCAGGTGCCATACAAGATTGCATTGGCCATAAGATACCATCACCAAAGCAAGTCCCATAAGACGAAGGTCATACGTCTCTCCACGATAAAGTTGTGCTGTAGTGTACAATATCAGCAGGCAGGCCATCTTTGTTCCTGCCAGCAAAATTGGTTCATTCCGTGCTACCCATTCCGGATAAAATAGCACGAATGGTTTTGCAATGCGGGCATTGATGAATCTGGTGAACCATCCCAACGTCATTTCACGCCTGATGTGTGTAAGGCTGCTGTGAAACCTCATGGCGGTAATGGCAATAATCAATGCAAAGCTCATAAAAACCATTGATGCAGGAATTATCATATGGTTCCGAATTGCCACGAGCACTAGAAATATTCCATAGCCAAACACCGGAGACAACTGAAAGATCGCCACGATGGTGCATATGCGATGTCTGTCGCGTGCTGGGTACAATGATATCATATGGATAAATTCATTCTCATCAGCCAACAGGGTCGACGTATTAAAACGTTCGACGAGCAAGGCATAGGCAAGCCAAACGCCAATTGGTATCGCCATCAAAATTGGTGATGACGTAAGGAAGGAGGCGAGTACCATGTGTTCATAGCCACCCATAAAACCAAATCCCAATCCGACGATCAAAAGGAAGAGGGTAGCGTGTTTTCGATAAAACTCGGCTACGAAAATTTTTGTGAAAATTGAATGCAAGGGGCTCATATCGCCACGAGTGTTTGTCTCGCTATTTCATACGATCCGCGCAAAGTTATAAAACTATCATCTACGATCTGATGGGAGGAAAGGAGAAAGGCGACGTGTTTCTCTGTTATGTATTTGCGGACCAGGGCTGACAACATTTGTCGCGATTCTTCGTCTAAAGTGATTAGTGGTTCATCAAGAATGATGACGCGTGGATTTCCGAGGAAAGCCAGAGCCAGGGAAACCTTTTTTATCATTCCGCTGGAACAGCTGGCACATGCTTTATGCTGAAATCGGTCAATGCCAAACCAGCCCATCAACATTTTCTGTTGATCATCACTGGCTTCTTTGGCTTTTCCCACGAATCGTATTAGCTCGAGGGGCGTGAGGAAGCCAGGGTAAAGTGGTTCAGCCTCGCTGTAGTTAACGCGGCGCCTGTAAGTCACCGGATCTTTTTGCAGGCTCACGTTATCGTCAAAAGCGATTTCACCTTCGCATGGTATAAGCCCACCCAATGATTTGAACAACGTTGTCTTTCCCGACCCATTTAACCCTTTTATCCAGTATGCACCCGTTGTTATTGTAAGCTCAGGTATGGAAAGGATCAAGGTGTCTCCATATTTTTTTCTAAAGTTGCGTATCGTCAACATGTGATGCCGGCTTGATGACGTGAACGGAAATGGTAATTACTGACTTCAACGAGGATGCAACAGAGCAGTATTTGTCCAGTGCAAGGTGCGCCAGTTTTGTCAGTTCCGTTTCTGTCACATCGAGGGAGGTAAGCAAGTAACTGCAATGAATGTCTGTTAGCCACCGCGGATGGTGTTCTTTTCGCTTCGCCTCAATCTCAATGGTGAATGCCTCGATGTGCTTCTTTCTTTTTTTCAACATCGCGACAACATCAACACCTGCGCAGCTGGCAAGCGCCGCTTGCAACAGTTCAACAGGTGATAGACCTTCTTTAAGAGGTTTTTTTCGCATGTCAATGGGGACCTTATTGCCGTGAATATTGGAGGACTCAAATAAGTCTTCTTCGATCATGCGCGTCGTTATCTTCATCACCTGTGCTTTTAATTATTAAACATACAACTAATTTGATAACAGGTGTCACTCTTCTATTTTTGACACCGACATATATAATTTAGACAATCCATGCAGCTTATCGAAAACGTAAAGAAGACGATCAGGGACGTAGAAAACTATCCCAGGCATGGCGTTACATTCAAGGACATAACTCCAGTTTTATCAGATCCTCAAATGATGAGGGACGTGGTAGAATCAATTGTGAAACCGTTTCGCGGCAAAGGCATCGACGCAGTCGCTGCAACGGAGGCACGAGGTTTTATTTTTGGATCCATACTGGCTTACGAACTGGGCTGTTCCTTTATTCCGGTGCGTAAGGCCGGGAAGCTTCCGTACAAAACGCAACGACGGGAATACGATTTGGAATACGGGTCTTCGGCAATTGAAATGCACGTAGATGCCATTAAACCGGGGTGGCGCGTATTGGTGCATGACGATTTACTTGCGACTGGCGGAACTGCGATGGCTACAGCCGAATTGGTTGAATCTTTGCAGGGTATTGTTGTAGGCTTTTCTTTTATAATCAACCTCGCCTTTTTGCCTGGCGAAGCGAAAATCAAGGAACGTTTTAATATCGATCCTCAATATTTAGTGAATTATCAATAATCATCACGATCGCATGTCACAGGTTGTACACATTCCCATGTTCCCGCTGGCACTTCTTCCACTGCCCGGTGAAATCGTCCCTTTGCATGTTTTTGAACCTCGCTATAAACAACTTCTTCAGGATGCTGAGATTAATGATATGCAATTCGGTATCTATTTTAGTCATGAGTGCAATGGTCAGAAAATCGGTTCATTGATGAAGCTGGAAAGCATAATAAAACGATTTCCGGGCGGGGAGGCTGATATCATTGTTAAGTGTGAAGATATTTTCAGCATAACACGCCTTTCGCGCACGTTTACTGCGAAACTTTATCCTGGTGGGGATGTTCGGTTTTGGAAGTTGCAACAAAACGTCCTGTCGGCACCCGAATTGAATGATCTGTTTTTGGAATATCTCAAGCTGAGAAACATCAACAGGCAAAAGGCGCAGTTCAACATTTACCAGATAGCAAATGAACTGAACCTCGATGCAACTGATCGGTATAAGTTTTTAATCTTCGCAGAAGATAAACGTGCGCGTTTCCTTTTCAACAGACTAAAATTTCAGATGCACATCTTGGAAAGGGAAGAAAAAAGTAAAGACAATTACTACCTCAACTGATCACATGAAATGTCAAAAATGAGTCTTGTAAAGGCTTGAAAACAGGTGTAAAAGGTAACCTCAGGTGCCTGAAATAATCTCCATTTATTTTCGAAGTAATTGCATCTAACGTCAATAATAGGCGTTAAAGCGGCGCGTATTTTCATGATTAATACGGTCGAAAGTTTACCGTTTATTAATGTTGAAGCGGCAACCTTACGGCATGTTTAGCCGTCTTAATGCTATAACAAACACCCCGTATGAAAAAGATAGTTTCAGTATTAGTTGTGCTAGTAGTAATTAGTAGTGTTGCATTTGCCGGAGGCATCGATAAACCTGATGCATCTTCTGGTGTAGCCATTGTTAAACAAGGAACAACGTTCAGGCTATACTATAAAGGATTTGAATCAAATAATGTAAAAGTCTCAATACTTGATTCGGATAAGAAAGTCTTATTTTCAGAAACTTTGTTTAACGTAGATGGCTTTGTCAGACCCTACAACTTTACAAACCTTGCTGAAGGCCACTATACGATCGAGATTGCTGATCGCCATAATCGTCACAGCGAAAATATTGACGTCGTAAGAGATAAATCAGAAAATCTTGCACACATTCTGAAGGTAACTGGCGAAGATGGCAAGTATCTTCTTACAGTGTCAAACAAGAAATCTGATGATATCACGGTGAGAATATTCGACGGCAAAAATCAGATAATCTACGATGAAGTTCAGACGGTAAGCACCGACTTCGCAAGGATATATAATTTGAAGAAGTATACCGGAAAATTCACTTTTGAAGTCACTGATGGCAGTGGCAACACCAAGTCAATCAGTTATTAATTCTTTCAGCGTCGAGAGACGCCCCCGCAAAAAAAAGCAGCTTCACGGCTGCTTTTTTTTGTTTGTCCAATTTCGCCTACCGCAATCGTTGTATAAAATTTTATATTTCCGGCAGCGTTTGCGCTCATTTTAGAAGTAGACTTTTAACGCATTGATATACAATTTTCAGCGCAATCGATTTTTAACTTTATAAAGCGGGTTTACTTACAACTTACGGCCTCGACCGAGGTGCCCCCGTATATTTGTACATAAACTAAAACACTTTACAACAATGAAAACTAAATCACTTTACATAGCAGCGCTGATGATGGTAGCTGTAGCGGTAACTGCAGTCGGCAAAGATGAACCTGGAAGCACCGGCCTGGCCGTTGTATCTTCTAAAGGATCTGAAGTATTCAAGGTTATTTACAAGGGTGAAAACCTGGGCAAGGTAAAATTGAATGTTTACAATGCATCCTCTGAAATCATTTTTTCTGAAACCATGAATGGCGTTAGCGGCTTTATCCGCCCGTTGAACTTCTCCGGCCTTCAGTTCGGCGAGTACACAATTGAATTGACTGATGCGACTGGTAAAAAAGTCGAAAAAGTGAGCTATCAGCCTGCAAAATCTGCGGCAGACATTCATGTTGCAAAATTGGCTAACAATGAAGGTAAATTCCTTTTGTCAGTTGCCAACAGCGGCGCGCAGACTATCACGGTGAAGATCTTTGATCAGGCAAACAACCTTGTTCACATCAGCAGCAAAGACATCTCAGGCGATTACGCTCAGCTGTTCTCTGTAAAGGATGTAACTGGCGTACTTACTTTTGAGATCTCCAATAACAACGGAAATCTAAGGACGATACAGTTCTAAAACGTATTGATGAAGAATGTTAAGGCTACCGGAGGGTGGCCTTTTTTTTTGTTCAACCTCTATGCTTATTGATATGTCGCACTTCGGTATTACCGCTTCGTAGCGTTGACTCACACCTGCTCGACGAGTTCCAGCCGTTTCACCACGGCGCCAGGTTCGAGCACTGTTCCAGGCGACAACACGGAATTTGCTCCGATCCGGCAATGGTCGCCAATTAAAGCACCAAACTTTACGATGGTCAATGGCGTCTTTACATCCTTTAAAACTACGTGAATAGTTTTATCGGTTCGTTCATTGAAATGATTTGCAATGACGCTTCCTGCTTCCATGTTAACGCCCTGGCCAATGATTGAATCTCCAACAAAGTTAAAATGTGCGAGTACACTCTGCTTGAAAATCATGGTTGTCTTTACTTCGCAACCCGGTCCGACGACGGCACCATCATCCATGAATACGCCTCCACGGATGTACGCGTGAGCACCAATAAAGCACCCCGGTCCGATGATCATCGTCCCCTTTAAAATGGTGTGCTCTTCGATACGCGCAGATTTGTGAATGGCGGCATCACCTTTGATCCTGTATTCGGCTGGTAAAGATTTGATTTTTTCCCTTAGAATGTCATCGATAAAAGGGGGAATGTCCCATGCTGTGCCCTTATACGAAGGGAATGCAAGCGTAAAGCGCTTAATAAAATCGGAGAGTTTCACCATATCAGCGTTCATAGAATTCAAGGGGAAGATCGTCAGGATCGCTGAAAAATGTGTATCGCTTGTTCGTGTATTCGTCTATTCGTATTGGTTCAGTGTTGACTTGATGATTATTCAGCCAGGTTACCGCTGCGTCGATATCAGTTACCTCGAAGGCCAGGTGCCGCAGACCATTCGCCTCTGGCCGAGAAACGCGTTTGGGCGGGTTTGGAAACGAAAACAACTCGACGCAGTAGTTCTCTCCCAGCATTAGGTCAAGCTTGTATGAGTTTCTTTTCTCACGATAGTGCTCCGCCAAAATCCTGAACCCAAGGATGTTCACGTAAAATTCTTTTGAAACCTTATAGTCACTGCAAATAATTGCCACGTGGTGTAATTTATTGATCTGGAGCATTTCCGAATTTATACATTTTCAGCAAATGATCAGAGTATGATTACGGTATGGATTGTGGTTGGTGTAATTTTATTTCTTGCGGGAATCGCTGGGTATCTGGGATGTACTCCAGGGTTGATGATCAATCATTGAATAATAATTGTCACCTTATTCATTCTCTTCTCCTCTAGCCTGGCAGTCCGTTCGCCTCCGTCAGAATTGTCCTTGTCGCCTTTCGTAACAATAACGAAATAAGATGCCGGCTTTAGTTCCTTTAATTTTAAAGCTCCCTTATCATCGGTGACACCCTGGGCAACAATATTTGTTTCAGCTTTATAATCTTCTTCTTTTTCAAACAATTGTACAGAGGCGCCGCCAACTGTATTGCCAGTTTCATCACGGACTGTAATAGTCAGCGATGTCTTGATGATCTGAAATGCTGACGCAGCGATTACTAAAGTCAAAAGCGAAACAAATTTTAGCGAACTTCTCATAGTCTTTTATGTTTGAAACCCATAATCTATTAGTTGTCCTCAGAAACAGGTTTTGAAACGTTTTTTCAATTGCGCGATCACCCACCTGACGGACATGATTATCTTAACAGGACAACCCCGCCTCGCTTCTCCTGAATCCCCAACCCCTTCCTGTACGAACTCTTATAGCGAACTACATACGTATAGGTGCCCGCTGGCACTAACGGCCCGGCGTTATTATAGGCGCCGTTCCATTTGAAATCACGCTCAGGTGAGTGAAAAATCATTTCACCCCACCGATTAAATATAAACACCTCAAAACCCTCGTCGTCGATAAAGAACGTAAACAATCGAAATGATTGATTTACAAAATCACCTTCGAGCCCTACAACTCCGCTCGATGGTCGGAATGCGTTTGGACCGACAATTACAGGATCGCATTGAATCAAAACATTTGTCTTATCAGAACTGGGGCATCCAAATGAGTTGATCAGATTTACGGAATATAAGCCAGCCTCGCCAGCCGTAAAAGTTGGTGTAGCAATGCCAAGGTTTACGCCGTCCTTCAGCCAGTCATAACTTTCGAATTCACCTGGACGTAAAACAACCTCCCGGGTATTTGGATCAGGATTAGCGGGGTCAGGACAAATAAACACCTCTTCATTCAGCAGCCCTGGGGTTGCAGGCGCAAGAAAGATTTCAATTTCAGCAGTTGTTGAACACGTTGAAGCGGTGGCTGTTACAGTATAAGTACCGGACCGTTCCTCTTGTAATGTTGCCGCAGTCTGGCCTGCGATCACTGAACCATCTAATGCCCATTGAAATGTTGACGCACGGCTTGGTACCGCCGTTAGCGTAAAGGGAGAGCCCTCGCAGGGTGTGGTTGTAGTTACTTCAACCTCAAGCTGTCCATCGACCTGTACTGTAATGGCTGGTGATGAACTTGTACAACCTGTAACGGGACTATAAAGTGTCACGGAGTATTGCTGTCCGTCATTTGCGGAATTCGCAGTTACTTGAGGACCAGCAATGGATTGATCCAGGACACCATTACGAAACCACCGGTACAAAAAGTTTCCGTTTGGTGTCGCCGTCACGAGAACCTGATCTGCACAAGCGCTTCCCTGTGCAATGGCTGCCGTGATTGGAGGTTGTACAGTAACTGTTATTGCTGTGTCGAGCGCACAAAAACCGACGTCTGTCACTGTTAGATTATAGGTATGCGTGCCGGCTGCTGGCGTGGCAGAGACAGTAGCCTGTGATTCGGTTCCTGCAACAATAGAAGGTCCAGTCCATAGAAAAGTGGCTCCTCCGGATGATGTGATTGTGATTGGATTAACGCAGACATCTGATGTTAGCATTGTCGGCACCGTTGGGTCCTGATCAATTAAAATATTCGGACTGGATGCGACGCAGCCATTTGAAGTTACCTCTATGACGTATTGGCGACCATCGCTCGGCAGGCCCGTAGCTGCAGTGGAAAAATTGAGACTACCCCCTGAGCCAGTTTCTGTAGGCGATGCGGGGAGGGCAACATCAAGCACGCGGTAGGTAAATGGAAAGGTCACGGTGCCCGTGACTTGTGTAAGTACAACGTCAATGTTCATCGGATCACAGGTATCATTGGTTGATCCGGCAACTGTAAACGCGCCATCGTTGACAGCGGCCGTTGTAGTCACAGCACAACCCGAAACCTGATCGGTTACAGTGATGCCGTAAGTTCCAGCCCCGAGGCCTAAAGCCGGAGGTATGGGGCCCGCAGTGCGGTCGAAATCCGATACCGAAGTTGATGGTCCGGTGATAAAGTATGAAAACAGCGCATTTGCCGGACCGGTAATGCTGAGATTGATTGTACCATCGTTAGCCCCGCATGTGGTGGGGTTTGTCGTGACAGGCGGTGTAATAACAGGTATCGGATTTATCGTAAAGATCACCGAGTCTTTCAGGAAACATGTCGTGACGGGATCTGTAATGATAACTTCATATTCGAAAGTAGGTGGACTTGGCAAAGAAGTGTTTACTCTTTGCGTCCTTCCTGTACCGGAAGGAACACCATTAATGGTCCAGGCATATGTAGCGCCAGGATTGTCCGCGTCCAGTGGAGCAATTGGTGTATTTTGGCAAACAGTAAGATCATTTCCCAAATCTGCAATCGGCCGGTTATCCGCGGCAAGAATTCGCCCGTCCGTGCTGCACCCCGCGGCGTTGGACACAGAAACACGATAGATTGCCTGACGATTCACCGTAATGGTCTCCGTCGTCTCGCCGGTCGACCATACGTAGGTAAGTCCCGGGAGGTCGGATGGATTTGCGTCAAGGACTACTTCATTTGTACAAAGAACCACTGATGCAGAGGGATTGGGTGGCACATCATTGACGCGATGCTGCCTTGTTAAAGTTGTATCCAGTCCGCAACGGTTGGTAAGCCTTAGCGAGACGTTGTATAGGCCAGGCGTTGTGAACAAGAAATTGAATGCCTCTTCCGCTGAGGTTGTGACCACAGTGGGTCCAAGTCGAACCTGCCAGAAAAACTTATCAATAGGGTCTGTCGGTGTTCCCTGAAACTGGACCGAGTCTTGTATACATTCACCAGCAATAGAGATGGACGGCCCTTGTGCCGGGTCCGCAAGATTTTGTATAAAATTAGGCAATCCAAGATTGCTGTTCGTTCCTCCCAGCAAAGCCATACCATTTAATGTGAACGTAGAGATTCTTGTTGTGTCCTCGTCTGCCTGAATCGTTCCAAGAAATTGTTCGCCATTCACCGCAACATAGATCTGTCCGTCAGGGCCTGTTTGAATTGCGCCCAGCTCTTCCGTTACAGGGGCAATAGGAGGTTTTTTAAGATAGGGAATCGCGAGTGAATCAAAGGCGAACTCCACTATCTGGGATGTCGCCCCCTTAAGTGTGGCAAATAATTTATTTCCGCCAGGAGAGAACTCGACGCCATATACCTGCCCACTGGGATTGTTCAGATTTGCAGTCCGGAGGTTTGACACCGTTCCGGTCGAATCTGCGAAGTCAAAGATCTCAATAACGTTAGAGGTACCTGGCGTTGAGAGCGCAACAGCAAGTCGGTTTTGTGCCCCCAGCTTCATATATCCCTGACCATTCTCGGCAGAGGTTACTGTATGGTCTGAACCAATGCCCGAGATGACTGGGTTACCAATGCCGAGGTTACTGATTCTGTACGCCCGGAAGGAATTGTTTCCGTATTCATGCGCGATCAGCCAATTGGCGCTACCTGTAATACGTTCGGTGCTTCTTGCAAAAAGTAATACATCTTGTTCGATCAGTCCGCCAGTGCCGCCATTTAATTTGAGGTCAAATAAGGAATAGCGCAGCTCGTAGGTGTTGGATCCCTGTACTTCCTGCGTTGTGAAAATGTAAAATAGTGTTTCGTCCCCGGGAACAGGCATTATTAGCGCTGCTTGGGAGGATCCGGGTTCACCACCAATGCCCGTGGCTATTTCTACATTTTGTCTATTCCAAACCTTGTCACCGTCTGTGAAAAAGATCACCTGACCATTCCGGTCACTAATAGTGGACGTACCTTCCGGAGCGTTCATCACAGGATTGGTAATGGCGATAACTGGATTTTCGGGTAACGGATTGAAATCGAGACCAGCCAAATTTCCGAAGTACCATATGTTGGCTCGCTGATCTTCTACGTCGTATTCCTTTATGTTAACTCCAGCGTAAGTTGAACATCCGCCTACAGTGGCCACGAGATAGTAATATCCCGCAGAATCAGGCTGTAATGTTTCAGACGTTGCGCCGGCGATCAATCCTCCGGGCCCAAACCATTGAAGTTGTGCAGTACCGCTACCGTTGACCGTTGCTTTTACACTGAACTGCCCGCATTGCTGCGGTGGATTGGGTGCTTTGGGAAATGGCAGTTCACAACTGCAGGCGGTCGTATCCTGAACAAGGCTTATTTGGGTATCGAAATCCGTGATTGTTACTGGCTGGGTAGCTGTAACAGTTTGGCCATTCAAGAACGCAGTAACCGATACGTTAAACGCGCCGCCCGCGGTATAAGTATAAACCGGACTCCAGTCGCTGGATCCCGAACCATCACCAAAATTCCATTGAAGGCTGTCTGCGCCCGGTGTAACAGCGGGAAAAAAGCCTGTAGGAGCATTGGCGCAGAGGCCTTCCGAGGTGAACGCAACGGTGATGATCACCGTATCTCTTGGTGTAAACGAAGGGAACTGTGTACCATTGAAATTAATGTTTCCCGGGAACGCCTGTGGTGAATAGATAACGAGGCTGGCCACGGAATCTGCGTCCGTTATTTTGCCCAATAAAAATGGTCCCCCCGAGGTAGGCTGATATAAATGATAGATGGCGCTGTCTGGTGCCATCTGCAATCCAAAACTTCTAAAGATGGAATTCGGTTGAGGGAGTATTGTGGCCAGTGATGTTGCTGGGTTGCTAAAGTCAAATTGTAAAACGTCTGCCTGAACACCAGTTTGGCCAACACGGGAAATGTAAAGAAAGCGACCGGTGCTGCTCCACTCGGTGTCAAAAATTGCCAGTCCCGCAGCAGCGGTTACAGCGGAATTTAAAATCCGCTGCTGAAATGCTAGAGCACCTGTTGCCGGATCAAATGTAAGAACCTCAACATCCCGCGTGGGTTCCTGAGGAGAAACAGCAATCCTGTTGCTTGCTGCATGATAGGCGAAGTTCGCTGGTATGTCAATCAGTCCGAGGTTGGTGAAGGTTGTCGTCGTGGTAGGACCCAATGGCGTAAAGAGCGTGACCGTATAATCGGGAGAGCCATTCGCGTGGGTGATGAGCCAGAAGTTATCACCGTTCGCATGAGGTACTACAATCATCGCAGGAGCACGGCCGGTAAGTCCAGTAACAGGACTGTTTGTTGTCGAAGTCGCATCGCCTAACGCTGGCGTTGGGAAGACAGCATTTCCAAACGCTGTCATATCGACCGTCCGAAAGAATATGCTTCCCGTTGGGTCGTTCATAAATATATAGAATTGGTTGTCCTGCCCCGGAACCTTGGCAACAGCAACTGGCTGATTCCCTGATGGGTTTGCAATTAGACCGGTGCCTTGTGGCATCACCTGACGGGAGACATCGTAAATATTTGCGCCATCAGTATAGAAAAGAAGATCTCCATTTACCTGGCTGCTTGCAACAGCGCTTCCACCCGTTCCAAAAGGAGTTGCCTGGTTATTTACCAGAGTAGCAGTGTTATCGGAGCGGCTAAAACGAACACCCTGCGGACCGTTGCCGAAGTACCAATTGTATCCAGAAAAATTTTGTGCCGATGCGCCTGTTGTTATAAGCGCGAACAGCAGGGCGTGTATTAATCTAAATTTAAGCCTCTTCATAATGAATCACCCTTCAACTTACTTGCTAAAATCTGACGGATCAATGGTAAAACGCCCAAGTTTAGCTAAAGTATACAATTTGGCTAAAATTGTCGTTAATAGTTGGCGATTAAGCTTCCAGATGGGGTGGGACCTCGACCGCTTTAGATGTCTCCGCTGATGATAACGCAGTTCACAGAGAACGCCATCATTCGGGGGATAAACTATTTTATATATTTTTGATATCCCATTAATTTGCTTTGATTGCGTAACATAATGAGAATGTGGATGTACAGGGTATCCCTGGTTTTTTGCGTGTTGATGCTGACGCTGGAAAGTGTTGTTACTGCTCAGGATCCTCAGTTTTCCCAGTTCTATGCTGCACCTTTATATCTTAATCCTGCTATGGCGGGATCTACAGGTCAGGCGCGCGCAGGAATTAACTATCGCAACCAATGGCCGGCCATCGACGCTAACTTCACGACAATGTCGGCGTACTTCGATTATTTCATTGAAGATTATAATAGCTCCGTGGGTGTTATTATCACCAGGGATCGTGAAGGTCTGGCGGGGCTTCAGTCATTGAGCGTTGGATTACAATATAGCTACGAGCTCCAAATCAATGAGAATCTTGGCTTTCGCCCGGGCGTTCAGGTAGCCTTATTCAATAGAGACATTAATTTCGGGAAGCTTACATTCGGAGATCAGTTTAATCCCGCCACAGGTCAGTTCCTCGATCAACCGACGGCCGAGTCCTTTCGCAGCAATTTTCGCAAGACTTTTGTAGACGTCTCTTTCGGTGGCGTACTTTTTACGCGCACGGCATGGCTAGGGGTCTCCGCATGGCATTTAACGGAACCGAATCAATCGATCATAGATGAGAGCAGCCCACTGCCACGGAAATTTTCAGTCCATGGTGGTTTCAAGTTTTATTTAAAGTCAGGCAGCACAGGCAATGGCATATATACAAAGAAATCAGAGCGCAGTATTGCTCCAGCTTTCCAATACAGGCACCAGGGAAAGTTTGATCAGATGGATGTCGGGATGTACTTTACTGCAGCTCCTCTTGTACTAGGAGCATGGTATCGGGGAGTACCTTTTAAAAATATAGACGATTTTGTGAACAACGAGTCGATCGTTCTGCTTATTGGTTTCACGCAGCTAGGATCTAAAGATGCCATCAACATCGGTTATAGCTTTGATTATACTGTTTCTAAACTTGGCACCGGCAGCGGTGGTGCGCATGAGTTCAGCCTTGTATACACATGGCCAATGCGCAATCCGCGCAAGCCACCAAAAGATAAGTTGATAATTCCTTGCCCGGACTTTTAGATAGCTTCAAGCTGCAAGCCTGTGCATCAGGCATTCATAACCATCACCAGATCAGGAGTTGAACGTAAATTTCTGACGGATAGATCGGGGTGAGTAATCGATCGTTCATGTGCCGGCTATGGGAAACGCACGCACAGGATTGCCGCTTGTAGCTTGTGGCTTGAATCTTTCCCATTGATCGAAACTCCCGCGTTAATTAAACGACGTCACCTCATCAATGATGATGATGTCCGCCCGGCCCGTGAACATGCCCATGAGACAACTCTTCCTCCGTGGCGTCACGTACCTCTACTACCTCAACGGCAAAGTGTAGTGGCACGCCGGCAAGCGGGTGGTTTGCATCGACCGTAATCGTCTCCAGACCAACGTCGATCACTGTCACAACGGATCCGTTACCTGCTGAAAATTTCAATCCTTTTTTAACTGGCTGATCTCCAAAAGCTGAACGCGGAATCTTTTGGGTCATGGCCGGATCCTTATCGCCATAACCCTTTTCAGGAGATATTCGAAGTTGAAATGTATCACCTGTTGTCTTTCCCTCCAGGCCTTCCTCCATACCAACGATGAGGTTACCCGCACCATGGAGATAATATAGTGGCTCGCGCCCGTCGCTGGTGTCGATGATCTCTCCCTTATCGTCTTTAAGAGTATAATGTATACCCGCTACTGTGTTTTTTTTGATTTGCATACTCGGTTGTTACTAATTTTTTTAACACGCAATATTTAACAAAATCGTGCGCGTCAAATTTCCCTAAAAATATAAAAATTAGGTTTGAGTATCCCACGTCCGATGATGTTTAAGGTAAAACACAGTAATTAATGCTCATTGAGGTGCAAGGATTCTGGCGGAGCCGATTTCGATATTTTTGCTCCGATTTGTGCGTTCAGCGTGGTTATTTATGGATTGCGCTATAGATTTTTAAAGTCAGGTATCGGCGAAACGCTTGTGGTTAAGATAAAGAGCGGCTAAGGAAGGTAGGCGGACAGGGTATAACTCACTGCAATGGAGGCCTTTGAATGTGCGGGATTTCTTCTAATTTTAGAAGAGCATTGAGGGTTAAAATTGCCCGTTATGTAGTATTTACACAACCATATTTATACCATGAAAAGAATACTTGTTCCTACCGATTTTTCGAAGCCAGCATCAATTGCCTGCGACGTGGCTGCCGATATCGCCAGGAGAGCTGGCGCAGAAATTACGCTACTCCATGTTATCGAAGAGGCCATTGGAAATTCAATGAACGTTGAAGGTCAGGTGTCTGCTGATGGGGGATGGGAGGAAAAGTTATTCACCATGAAGCTTATCGAAAAAGCAAAGAAGCAAATGACGAAGCTGACTGAAGATCCTCGCTTTGAAGGCATCAGGGTTAATCAGCAGCTGCGCGTGGGAACGCCCTATCATGGCATGAATAAAATCATCACGGAGAAAAAAGTGGACCTGGTGGTCATGGGAACCGCTGGGCATTCAGACCTTGAGCATATGATCATCGGATCGAATACTGAAAAAGTTGTCCGCACCGCCCATTGCCCTGTGCTTACAATGCACAACAAACCATCAAGCAAAGAATTCAAGCAAATTGTGTACGCCACGTCAATGGATAAAGAAGAGGAAGTTTTCTCCCGCATTGTTCGCTCGACTCAAAAACTTTATGACTCAACGGTTCATCTTGTGCGTATCAATACACCGGGAAATTTCCAACGTGACGCACTCGTTAAAAAGGCCATGCAGGATTTCGCGAAAAAATTGCAATTGAAGAACTATACTATCAATGTCTTCAATGATGTGAGTGAAGAAGAAGGCATCATTTATTTCTCAGAGAGCGTCAATGCCGACCTCATCGCGATGTCAACACACGGTCGTACTGGTTTTGCGCACGTACTGGCGGGGAGCATCGCCGAAGACGTCGTGAGCCATTCCCGCCGACCGGTTTTAACATTCGTAACCAAACGACGCAAGAAGGGATAGGCTTAATCGCCGGCATTTTAACGATCGTGATGGCAACTTTGTGGCGATATGAATTATTACCAAGTATTGGGCATAGAACAATCTGCCAGTGAAGGTGATATCAAACGTGCGTTCAGACGTTTGGCAATCAAATACCACCCAGATAAAAATGCCGATCCTCAGGCCGAAGACATCTTTAAAGGGATAAACGAAGCCTATGATGTTTTAGGCGATCCTGCAAAGAGAGCTTTGTATGACGGAAGATTAGCAAATCCGCTCGGCCCGTTACCTGAACAAACTCCAAAGCACAGGGATCCGGCATATCGACCAAATCGTCCGAGGGTTCGCCGAAAAAGTGATCAGCAGCGGATTTGGGACCTTATGGCGCATTATCTGCCCTACACACAAAAAGTTGCTATTTTGTGCTTTGCCGTTGCCGGACTGCTGTTCATTGATTTTGCGTGGCCCACTCGTATAACCGACGAACAAATCTCCACCGTTTCTACAAGAGTTTCATACTCACGCAACGCCACCACTACATGGTGGGTGATAAAAACTTCCGGAGGGCACATTATCGACTTGCCCTTCAGCGCATCTGATTTTTATCAGCCAAAGGACAAGGTACGCATACACACATCCTATTTTTTTGCTGTGCCACTAAGGGTTCAAGGGAATCAGCACACGGAGAAAATTAAAACAACCATCTATGGAAATTTTATCTTTGCACCGCTTGCGCTGCTAATCATTTCGGGTTTGGCTGTAATATTTCGAAAACGCGTGGACTATGGTTTTAATTTGGCTGTTACTAGTTTTGTAATTCTTGTATTTCTGATCTTTATTGTACTTGTCCTCTAGATTGCCATGGCAAAAAATAACGACTGGAAAAAGCGTGACGGAGTAGTGTATTCAACTGCATCTGATTTTGAGTTTAACTATCAGAAACAGGAGGAATCTGAAACGCTTCCTGCGTCAAAACAAAACCTCCGCGTACTGCTGGACAAGAGTATGCGTGCTGGGAAACAGGTGACTCTGGTTACCGGTTTTACTGGCAATGCGGCAGACCTTGAACAGTTGGGAAAGATGTTGAAATCAAAATGCGGGGTTGGCGGTTCTGTTAAAGAAGGGGAGGTCATCATTCAGGGCGACCATCGCGACAAGATCGTGTTGATCTTGCAGAAAGAAGGTTACAAAGCCAAACGTTCCGGTTAGTTATAACGTTTGCTTTTCCCCCGATGGTTTTAAAACGCCATCCGTGTATTCTGCGGGAAAAGTATGGGCTAAACATTTCTATCTTGAAAGCTTTCGCACACCTAACCAAGCCCGTACATGAGGAGCATCGACCGCGCACTGCCATGGATTTTTTCAGTTGCCTTAATCGCGATTGTCACCCTTGGTCACGCGCAGGACGTTAGAGTCCTGCCGGCAGTATCGCGAACCTTTGTAATCAGCAATGCAACAGTTATTCAAGGGCCAGGCCGGAAAATCGATGCTGGAACCATATTGATCAGGGACGGTCTCATTGCCGCCGTGGGTAAAGGCCTTTCGATTCCACCTGATGCGACAATGATAAAAGGAGATAGCCTCTACGTTTATGCCGGGTTTATCGATGGGCTATCCCGCGTCGGCGTCAACAAGCCTAAAGAAGAAGCTACGAAAGAGAAACCAAAGGATCCAGGCAATCCACCCGCCAAGGCCGCTGGCATAACTCCATATCAGGATGTCCGCAGTTATTTGAATCCGTCCGAAAGTACCATCGAGGAATGGCGGGCTATTGGCTTTACTGCTGCAAATATAGTTCCCTACGGCGGAATGCTCCCGGGTTCCGGCGCAGTAATATTTCTTCATGGTGGACCTGTAGATAAAATGGTTGTTGTACCGAAGTCGACAATGTATTCCGAGCTTACCATTGCCGAGCGAATGTATCCCAATACAATTCTCGGTGTACTTGCCAAGTGGAAAGAGCTGTACAGGCAGGCGTCATTAAGTAAATCTTATTCTTCACTTTATGCTTCCAATCGGTCGGGTCTTGAGTCACCCGGAGCAGACCGTGTTTTGGAAGCTTTTTATCCCGTGATAGAAAAGCAAACGGCTGTGTTGTTCAAAGCTGAAAAAAATCTGGACGCGCAGCGCGTGCTTGCTTTGAAAGATCAACTTGGATTTAATTTGATTGTTGCCGAATTGAAGGAGGGTTGGGATCTCGTACCGATGTTGAAATCTTCTACGACGCGTGTTTTCCTAAGTCTTGACTTGCCCGAAGCGAAAAAGGACAAGGGAAAAGAAGATAAAGAGAAACGGGATGATGAGGCGATGATTATTCCCGACAGCATTGAACGACTGGCATTGGAAAAACGCATCGAGGATTTCAGGACGCTCTATGTCGGACAAGCAGCAACCTTCGAAAAAGCGGCAGTGCCATTTGGCTTTTCGGGTCTCTCTGTGAAATCAAAAGATGTACAAGCGAACCTTCGCAGAATGATCAAGGCAGGCCTTAGTGAAGACGGTGCACTTGCTGCGCTTACTACCAATCCTGCACAATCTCTCGGATTGTCTGACCGGTTAGGAACGATTGACCCCGGCAAGATTGCCAACCTGATAATAAGTCATAAACCTTATTTCAATGAGAAATCAAAAGTGCAATACGTTTTTATTGAAGGGCAGATCTTCAAAATCACGGCACCGAAAGTTGAAAAACCCGAGGGGGAGAAGAAACCGGAGAAGCGCTGATTCTTACCCTCAACATTTTAAAGCAATTTTTTAAAAATGAAAATCTATCGAAGTACACTTTTGTTCGCGATGAGTTTGGTGATGGCTGTCGTCCACGCGCAGCCGCGGCAGGGAAATCTGCTGATTAAAGGAGGTACCGTTATAACCATTACCAAAGGAACGCTGGAAGGTACTGATGTGCTGCTTCGGGGCGGAAAGATCGCACAGATTGCGAAGAATATTTCGCCGCCCGCGGGAGTTACGGTGATTGATGCGACGGGGAAGTTTGTCATGCCTGGAATTATTGATGCGCACTCACATGCTGCGTTGGATGCCATCAATGAAGCGACAAATCCTGTCACTGCCGAAGTATTCACCGGCGACGTTTTAAACCCCTTTCAGGTTTCGTTGTACCGTGCATTAGGCGGAGGTGTTACAACCATTCACGCAATGCATGGGTCGGCAAACGCCATTGGCGGCGAGTGTGAAACGATCAAACTTCGTTATGGTGTAAAAGATGTGGATGAATTAAGAATGGATGGTGCGCCGAGAACAATAAAATTTGCACTAGGGGAAAATCCTACCAGAGTACACGGCGCAGGGAACAACATCGTGCCGCGCACGCGTATGGGGGTGGAGTTTGTTATAAGAGAAGCTTTCGCAAAGGCAAAAGAATACAGCGCTGTGTGGGATAAGTACAATAAAGCCAGGAACCAAAAGGGATTCCGGGGAGCTCCTCCAGCGTATAGCCTTCGAATGGAAACATTGTCTGAGATACTAAAAGGAAATATCATTATCCATTGCCATAGCTATCGCGCAGACGAGATCTATATGTTGTTAAAGGTCTGCGCCGATTTCGGAATTAAGAAACTGGTCTTCCAACACGTGAACGAGGGCTTTAAAGTGGCACCAGAGCTTGCAAAATATGGGGCGATGGCTTCGGTTTTTGCAGACTGGTGGGCATACAAGTTTGAAGTGTATTATTCAACAGCATACAATGCGGCAATACTTACGAAGAACGGTGTCGTGACTTCGATAAACTCCGATGATGGTGAGTTAATGCGACACCTCTATCACGAAGCCGGCAAAACTCAAAAATATGGAGCCTTATCCGACGATGAAGCCTTGTCCTTGATTACAATTAATCCAGCGCGCCAACTTGGCATCGAGCACCGGGTTGGCTCCCTGGAGGTGGGAAAAGAGGGTGATGTAGCAATCTTTCAAGGCCATCCGCTTTCATCGTATACAGTGCCCATGATGACGATCGTCGATGGTGTTGTTAGGTTTGACCGCGAAAAGGATCCCGATGATGTAAGGATCTATGTCGACCCAAAAGAACCGCTCGATGCCGTAACCATAGACACAAGTACGGACTATATTGATAATTGCATGCAGCAGGCCGAAGAGAATTTCTACTCCATTTTTGATCTCAGGTGATCTCCGGAACAATGAAAACAAGAAGTAAAATTTTATCAACAATTTACCTGGCGTGTGCAACGCTGTCGATATGCGCACAGGGGCAAAAAGCAAAGTCGGGTTCGTTTGCATTGACGAATGCCACTGTGCAAACTGTGACGAAGGGCGTTATACTGGATGGGTCTGTAATTATTATTGATGGAAAGATAGCCGCGGTCGGTACCGGTGTCGCGGTCCCTGCCGGTGCGGAGGTAATAGATTGCAAGGGGCAATGGATCTATCCGGGGATGATCGACGGCGGAACTCAGCTCGGGTTGAGCGAGGTTGGATCAGACCCCCGCACCCGCGATTACAATGAGGTAGGTGATGTGATCCCTCAGCTCAAGGCCCTTTCTGCGATAAATCCTAACTCCGTACTCATTCCCGTCACGCGGGTAAGTGGCGTAACCACCGTGATTTCGAGCCCCGAGGGTGATCTGATTCCGGGTACAGCAGCGCTGATCAACCTCCATGGCTATACGCCAGACCAGATGTTCGCTGGGTTTGAAGGGGTGGTACTAGTCTATCCGAATACGGGAAGAAAAGGGTTTCTTGATCGGCGGACTTCGGAAGAAGTTCGCAAATCCTCTGATAAGGCGGCTCAGAAATTAAATGAAACCTGGGACCTGGCCATTCAATACAATAAGTTAGATTCCGCCCGGCAGGTGCTTAAGTATTACCCGGAAATGGAGGCTTTACTAGGAGTCATTCGTGGCGAACGCGCCCTCATGATCGAGGCGAACACCAGTAAAGACATCCTCGCCGCCTTAAAATGGGTAGCGGAGAAAAAAGTTAAAAAGGTTATTCTCACCGGCGTTGCCGAGGGGTGGCGGGTCGCTTCGGAGATCGCAAAATCCGGCATCCCGGTTATTGCAGGTCCCGTGTTGGCAGTGCCTACACGCGATTACGACCGGTATGACAAAGGATATGCAAATCCAGGTCTCATGAAAAAGGCTGGCGTAACGGTTGCGTTGCGTACAACACAGGCGGAGAATGTGCGCAACTTGCCATACAATGCTGCTTTTGCAGCGGCGTATGGGATGGGCAAAGAAGAGGCACTGCGGTCAGTCACAATTGTACCTGCGGAAATATTTGGTGTTGCTGATAAAATGGGTTCTATTGAGGTTGGCAAAAACGCTACTCTTTTTGTCAGCGACGGCGATCCCTTTGAGACCAAAACAAATATTCTCCACGTCTTTATCGGGGGCTGGAAGATTCCGATGGTAAGTCGCCAGACGGAACTTTATGACGAGTTTTTGAAACGCGACCCTGGAGCGGGTAAAGATTAAGAGTGACTTCCAAAACTTCTTTGTCTTTTTGGCAATTCCCGGTTGCACGATGTTTTTAGCTTTTGTACTTTCCTCCGTTATTTAGCAACTAAAACAAATTGCCATGCAGTGGAGAGGTAGAAGACAAAGCACAAATGTAAATGATCAGCGCGGCCGTGGCGGTGTTGGGCCGATGGCATTTAAGGGCGGACTGGGAACGGTGGCCGTAGTTATCGTAATTAGTCTCTTAACCGGGAGCAATCCGTTGAAGGTTCTTCAAGAAATGAATGGATCTGGTGGAACTGCATCCACGGAACAAACGACCGACTATAAACCAACTGCTGAAGAGGACGAGCTGAGCCAGTTTGTGCGCGTTGTGCTGGCAGATACAGAAGATGTCTGGAATAAAGAAATTAAAGATTATCGTGAACCGACATTGGTGTTGTTTACAGGTGGTGTGGAATCCGCCTGTGGCTCCGCCAGCGCGGCAACGGGACCTTTTTATTGTAGCCTCGATGAAAAAGTCTATATCGATTTGAGCTTCTACGAAGCGTTAAAGTCAAGGTTCAATGCACCTGGCGACTTTGCGCAGGCTTATGTCGTTGCACACGAAGTTGGACATCATGTACAGCACCTGATGGGCATCACCGATAAAGTGCACGCATCACGCGAGCGCGTTAGTCAGGAAGAATACAACAAGCTGTCTGTAAAGCTGGAGTTACAGGCAGACTTTCTGGCCGGTGTCTGGGCGCATCACGCGAACATGGGCAAGGTCCTTGAACCCGGCGATATTGATGAGGCCCTCAACGCTGCAAGTGCGATCGGCGATGACCGCCTACAGAAACAAAGCCAGGGCCAGGTCGTACCGGACTCATTTACGCATGGTACCTCTGAACAAAGGATGCGTTGGTTTAAAAAGGGGTTCGAGTCTGGCGACATGTCACAGGGTGACACCTTCAATACCTCTAATCTATAGCGGAAAGAAATAGCAGGGCATTGTCGCATCGCATGCTTATCTTTGGAGCGATGGATCAACAACAATACATTTCAGCATTCGGGGAAATATTGTTGTTCATCATTGCCGGAGCTCTTTTTATTTTACTTACCATGTTTCTGTCGAGGCTAATTCGCCCGCACAGGCCAAATCCTGAAAAGCTTGCAACATACGAGAGCGGTGAAGAGACGGTTGGTTCCGCATGGACCCAGTTTAACGTGCGCTTCTATGTAGTCGCACTGATTTTTTTATTGTTTGAAGTAGAGATAGTTTTTCTTTTCCCGTGGTCAACCGTCTATGCAGATCCAACTTTAATCAAGGAAGCTCCATCCTGGGGATGGTTCGCCATGGTTGAAATGGTCATGTTCATTGCCGTTCTTGCACTTGGATTGGCATACGCATGGAAGAATAAATTTCTCGATTGGGTAAAACCAGAGCCCTCTCCAACAACATACAAATCAATCATTCCAAAGGAGTTATATACGGCGATCAATGAGAAGTATAAACCGAAATCGCTGGACTGAAACGGACGGATATGGGATTGCTTGATCAAAAATTTGAAAGCGGCGGTGTAATTGTCACGCGTCTTGATGACCTCCTCAATTGGGCAAGATTATCTTCGATGTTTCCCATGACATTTGGCCTCGCGTGTTGTGCGATTGAGTTTATGAGTACAGGCACCACAGTCTATGATATGGATAGGTTTGGCATGGCACCGCGTTCCAGTCCTCGGCAGGCCGATGTGATGATCGTAGCAGGAACAGTAACGTTCAAGATGGCCGACCGTATAAAACGGCTATATGAGCAAATGGCAGAGCCTCGTTACGTCATCTCCATGGGCTCCTGCTCAAATTGTGGTGGACCTTACTGGCAGCATGGCTATCACGTAGTAAAAGGAGTAGACCGAATTATCCCGGTTGACGTATATGTCCCTGGTTGTCCGCCAAGGCCGGAGGCACTGATCGGCGGTTTTCTCAAATTACAGGAGAAAATACGCAGCGAAACCCTGATGGCGCCCACTGCTGTTCAGAGACTGATGGAAAAAGCTCCCGGCAATGCAGACCTTTGATCAAATCATATCGATTGTTGGTGGCGTCTGTCATCATCCATACAGTACCGATGTCAATTCTACCCCGAAGAGTATCAAGTTAAGCGTCGATGACCTTCAGCTAATGATGCAGGAGTTATTGAACAATTCCATGTTATATTTCGACTCACTGTCATGCGTGACTGGAATTGACAACGGCCCGGCTATGGGCACCATGGAAGTTGCCTACAATCTCTATTCCATACCCTTTAATCATCATCTGATGGTTAAAGTTGAGACCGCCCGGGAGGGTGCCAGCGTTCCATCTGTTTGCCACCTTTGGCGGACGGCTGAATGGCATGAGCGGGAGATCTTCGACATGTTTGGAATTCACTTCTCAAATCATCCAGACCTCCGGCGGATACTCATGCCTTCTGATTGGGAAGGTCATCCACTGAAGAAGGACTACAAGCAGCAGGAATATTACCGGGATATCAAAGTTGAATTTTAGCAACATGTCCGCCGACAAGGTACAGTACAAGTCCAAGCCTGAAAACCTGAGCAATTCTGCACCAGGGAAATTCAATGCAGACGCGCTGCGCTCCGAGGAGATGATCATCAACCTCGGGCCCCAACATCCGTCTACCCACGGGGTGCTGAGGCTAGAGGTTCTGATGGAAGGTGAGATCGTCAAAGCGGTTGTTCCTCACATCGGGTACCTGCACCGTTGCTTCGAAAAGCATGCCGAGAGTCTTCCATATAACCAGGTCATTCCTTTTGTTGACAGACTTGACTACGTAGCCTCGATGAACAGTGAACATGCCTACGCGATGGGCGTTGAACGCATGTTGGGCATTGATCACCTCATCCCTAAGCGGGTTGAATATGTAAGGGTGCTTGTCGCAGAATTGAACCGTATCGCTTCTCACTTTATTGCCGTCGGCACCTATGGAATGGATATCGGTGCATTCACACCGTTCTTCTGGCTGATGCGCGACCGCGAGCACGTGCTTCGATTGCTTGAGTGGGCATCCGGCGCCCGGCTGTTATACAATTACATTTGGATAGGAGGTTTGTTCTATGATCTGCCGATAGGGTTCGAGGAACGGTGCCGCGAATTTGTTGCATACATTGGTCCGAAGCTGGCAGAGCTTCAGACGGTGCTACTCGACAATAAAATATTCATTCAGCGTACAGCGAATGTAGGCGTGCTGCCGTTAGACCTCGCCATTAACTGCGGCGTAACGGGGCCGATTCTGCGTGCTTCGGGTTTGCATTACGACCTCAGACGGGTCGATGGCTATTCCGTCTATCCGGAGCTGGACTTCGATATTCCGGTAGGCACAGGAGCGATGGGTACGCTTGGTGATTGCTGGGACCGGACCCAGGTGCGGGTAAAGGAAATCCACGAGTCGCTAAAAATAGTGACGCAGTGTCTCGACAAGCTTACTGCCGAACACAGGAGAACGCGTGACTTTGATCCCCAGGCCCTGGTTCCAAAAAAGATCAGGCCACGGTCCCAGGACTTCTATGCGCGTGCGGAAATACCTAAAGGTGAATTGGGTTTTTTCTTCCGCGCTGACGGTAAAAGCGATGTACCCTTCCGATGCAAATGCCGCTCATGCAGTTTTGTTAACCTCTCGGTATTGCCTGAAATTGCAAAAGGAATTCTCATTGCAGACCTTATTGCCATCATTGGCTCAATTGATGTGGTCATGGGAGAGGTAGACAGGTGACTTTATTACTTTAGCCTATGTTAAAGATCCTTATTGCAAAACAAATAAAGGTGCTTGATGCATACACCATCGAACGGGATGCAATATCATCAATCGATCTTATGGAACGCGCCTGCCGCGCATTCGTCAATTGGTTTGTGGCGAACTTCGATGAGCGGATACGGGTGGGGATTGTTTGTGGTCCAGGCAACAACGGGGGCGACGGACTCGGGATAGCTCGGCTCTTAAAAGAGAAAAGTTTTCCAGTCACTGTATGGATTGTTAAGGGACAGGGTGACACCACTGCAGACTTTGAACAAAACCTGCAAAGAGCACAACGCACGAAAGTCAAGATCTTTGAGATTCTTCATGATGATCCTGAAACGCGGCCCTTTGAACAAACGGATGTGCTTATCGATGCAATATTTGGCTCCGGGCTTAGCCGTCCCGTTGAAGGTATTTTCAAGTGGGTCATTGACGAGATGAACGCAGCTACAGCACAAAGGGTAGCCGTTGATATTCCAACGGGCCTGATGGCCGACCAGACCTCCACGGGGTCAGTCTTTCAAGCGAATTACACAGTATCATTTCAATTACCAAAACTCTCTTTCTTCCTTCCCGGGTCCTATAAGTATGTGGGCGAATGGACGCTCGTTGAAATCGGTCTTCATAAGGATTTCATTAGCCGGGCGGAGACGCACTATCATTACATCACCCTTAAAGGATGCCGGAAAATACTGAAGCGTCGGTCCAGGTTCGATCACAAGGGTACCTATGGGCATGCGCTCCTTATTGCCGGAAGCCTCGGCAAAATGGGTGCCGCTGTATTAAGTGCAAAGGCATCCATTCGTTCGGGGTTGGGTCTGTTAACAGTGCACGTTCCGAGGTGTGGCAATGTTATCTTGCAGACGGCAGTTCCGGAAGCAATGGCGAGCCTGGACAGAAGTGAAGAGATATTGACCTCTCCTCCTACGGTCGATCGGTATTCAACCATCGGGATTGGTCCCGGATTGGGCAAGGCAAGCGACACGGTCAAGGCGATGAAATCTATCCTGCAGCACTTCAGAAAGCCAATGGTAATCGATGCTGATGCACTAAACATTCTCGCTGAAAATCCTGAGTTATTGCCCTTATTACCCGAGGGAACAATTCTAACACCCCATCCAAAAGAGTTCGAAAGACTGGTAGGCACGTGGGGCGATGATTTTCAAAGACTGGAAAAATTAAGAGAAATGTCTCATAAGTTAAATTGTGTGATAGTGCTGAAAGGAGCTTTTACCTCCATTGCTGAACCCGGCGGAAACGTGTATTTCAATGCGACCGGCAATCCCGGAATGGCCACAGCTGGCACTGGGGACGTGTTGACAGGAATTCTCACCGGATTGCTCGCCCAACAGTATAACTCGTTGGACGCAGCACTGCTGGGCACTTTTCTTCATGGCCTTTCCGGAGACCTTGCTGCGGTGAAAAAAGGTATGAACAGCCTCATTGCTACTGATATTATTAACTTTCTCCCGGCTGCATACCTGAAAATCAGGAGGGAATAACGTTCTGCGAAAATTTTTGTCAGCGATTTAAACCTTTTGAACGATCATTACATCTAAATGGTATTGAATGCGACAAAATTAACATTTCGGTAAAACTTTGGTGTGGAACTTGTCGTATATTCACTTAACCAACCGGCATGAAAACACTTTACGTATTTATCTTCCTTTGCTCCCTGGTAGGGTCAGCCATCGCGCAGGGCCCAATCGGTTTCGAAAGTGAACAACCGGAACGTCTGGATATGAAACGGGGTGTCACTTTGTTTCCCAACCCGACCACCGATTTCATCAGTATCCGCTTTGAGCATATTAACGTAGGAAAGATGACGGTTACCATGCACAACATCATTGGTAACCAGATTTCGGTATCACCTGAGCAAATCGACGACCACGAACTGAAGATCCGGGTTAAAGACTTTGATGCAGGGTACTACTTGCTTGCGTTGAAGGATGAACAATCCAAATTCCGCGGCACTTACAAATTTCTCAAGCTGTAGCACTATCGGCTGCCAGCGCATTTAGCTTCCGGGTAAATCCGGAAATTTCCTGCTCGCTTGTATCAAAAGCACACATTAGCCTGATCTCCTGGGTCTTCTCATTCCAAACATAAAAAAAATTCTGTTCTTGTAAAGCCGGTATGAGTCGCGATGGTATCATAGCAAATACGCCATTGGCATCGACTCGCTGTGTAATCGTCACGCCCGCGATTGCAGAAAGTTGTTTGGCGAGAAGCTGTGCCATGCTGTTTGCATGATGACCGTTTTTCCTCCATAAATCGTTGCTTAGAAGCGCTTCAAACTGAGCGCTGATAAAACGCATTTTTGAATGAAGCTGCATACCCTGCTTGCGGATGTACATGAAATTATCCGACAATCCCGGCTTGAGAAAGATTACTGCTTCGCCGAACATCAAGCCATTTTTCGTTCCACCGAAAGAAAGCACATCCACACCTGCGTCACGGGTGATTGCGCGTAGGTCAACGCCAAGGCTAACAGCCGCGTTGGCAATTCTTGAACCGTCCATGTGCAGGTATAGGTTGTGAGCCCGTGCGATGTTGCTTATTGCTTTAACCTCATCAATGGAATAAACCGTTCCATACTCCGTGGATTGTGAAATGGAAATTACCTTAACCTGCGGATGGTGTTGGTCGCCTACGCGCTGAATGCTCGCTTCAATGTCCGCGGGATAGATCTTTCCATCAACGGTTGGAATTGTAGCCAGCTTGCATCCTGTGAATTTTTCCGGGGCTGTAGATTCGTCCACCTGAATGTGCGCCAGCGAGGAACAGATGATAGAATGAAACGATGAAGTTAATGCGGAAAGCGCAAGCACGTTTGCGCCCGTGCCATTATAAGCAAAGAATACATCGACGTCATCACCAAAGTGTTCCTTGAATTTTTTGATAGCGCGGTCGGTATATGGGTCGGCCCCATAAGAGCCGGCGTGCCCGGCGTTGGCACGCTGTAAAGCGTCCATAATATCGGGATGGACGCCTGCGTAATTATCACTGGCGAATGTGGGTTTCATGGGGATAGGTTTGTGTTACTTCATAGGTCTTAACCGCTAAGTCGCTAAGGCGCAAAGGTGACGCAAATTGTGCTATGAAGTTCTTTCAAAGATGATGAAAAAAAAAATGACTCATCAACGACACCTTATCAGGAGGAGTTGTTAAACCACCCTGCGGTGCTACGGTCGTGAGATCGCGGTATTGAACGGCCAGGGAAAAGCGACGGAGAACGACGCAGGTGAGTGTCAAAGAGATGAACGTAAGTGAACTGCTGATGAAGTGACGAAATCTTAAGATGTAGCGGAAAAGTACTCTCATTTTGCGGAGAGACGATAAGTGCGGCGGACACCTGAACATACTGGCCGCATCCCTACCGCCATACAGGCAGCATGACTTTGACATAGGCTTTGAAAGAGAACATAGGAGATCCTGGAAGGTGAACTTAAACTTAAATCCGGCAACGAGCGTCCGAAAATAAAGATAGGACGAGGGCTCACATAAAGGAAGGGAATAAGCTTTCAGGAAGTCGGACTAGACCATAGTAGTGATGAAGTTCGGTAACTCGAATGGAGCGAAGGGTCTGGATTATTCAAGTGATCAACAATTAAACAACTCAAAGAGAGAATGATTTAACATGGATGTTCACGTAAGAAGAGTGGTTCCCATCAGTTATGAGATGGTTGCCAAAGCGTACCAAAAAGTAAGAAAGGGAGGCAAATCTCCTGGAGTTGATGAGGAAAGCTGGGCAGAATTTGAGTCCAAAGGAGTCGAGAGGGAGCTCTATGTGATCTGGAATCGTATGGCCTCAGGAAGTTACTTTCCACAGGCTGTGAAACGAATAGAGATACCCAAAAAGGATGGGAGCACGAGGAAACTTGGCATCCCCACCATGCGGGACCGGATAGCGCAAGAAGTAGTAAGAGACTACATGGAAAAGCGCATCGACATAAAGTTTCATGAACACTCTTACGGATATCGGCCAACGAAGAGCAGCCATGAGGCCCTCAAGCAAGTGAGGGAAAATATTTCAGAGAAGGATTGGGTTGTCGACATGGACATATCAAAATTCTTTGATGAGATAGACCATGAACTAATGCTGAAGGCAGTGGAGGCGATGATGGAGGAGAAGTGGGTTTTAATGTATGTAAAGCGATGGTTAGAGATGAAAGTTCAAACGGCAAATGGTGAGCTGGTAGAACATCAAGGGAAAGGGACACCTCAAGGAGGCGTGATCAGCCCGCTACTAGCCAACTTGTATTTGCACTATTCACTCGATCAATGGCTGGCGAAACATTACCCATCAGTAAGCTTTGTCAGATATGCCGACGACATAGTATTACACTGTGCAACGGAGAAAGAAGCTCAGGAATTACTCAAAGCTCTTAAGGAGCGTCTCACAGAAGTAAAATTGCGATTAAATGAAGCGAAGACTAAAATAGTCTATTGTAAAGACTACCGCAGGAAAGCACTTCACGACAAAACGCAGTTTGGATTTTTAGGGTTTAGTTTTCAACCCAGAACAGCACCGAGTAAGATCAATGTAGGTAGCAGCTACGTCGTCTTTACAGGGGAGATCAGTCGCGAAAACCAGAAAAAGATTCGGGACGAAATCCGAACTTGTATCACTTGGCGGAACACGACGCTTGACCCACAAGCAATTGCGACGAAATTAAACAGCAAGCTACGCGGTTGGATTAATTACTTTGGACTATTTGGCAAGCGACACCTGAGAAATACTATGCTTTATTTGGACGGCCGATTGCTGAAATGGCTAATGAGGAAACACAAGGTAGGCTCTCGGGCCGCCAAGTCGATCCTTGCCGCCTTACACGATCAACAGCCGAACCTGTTTTATCATTGGACACGCAGAATGACGACTTATAAAAGAATAATACGAGCCGTATGAAGTGAGAGCTTCACGTACGGTTCTGTGAGAGGCTTGAGGGTGCAATTCCCTCTTGCCTACTTAGCGATCTTGTTGTATTTCTTTGCGTGAACTTTGCGCCTCTGCGTCTTTGCGGTTTCCTGCATTAGAATTCCGCGTTGCCTGGATATCGTGGAAAAGGAATGACGTCCCGGATATTGGTCATGCCGGTAATGAAGAGCATAAGCCTTTCAAAGCCCAGGCCGAAACCACTGTGCGGGGCAGAGCCAAATCTTCTGAGCTCCATGTACCACCAAAGATCCTTCTCCGGCAGATTAAGCTCCTGCACGCGGCGCGAAAGTTTATCAAAACGCTCTTCGCGCTGAGAACCACCGATGATCTCGCCGATTCCCGGAAAAAGCACATCCATCGCTGCGACAGTCTTTCCATCTTCATTCTGACGCATGTAGAATGATTTGATATCCGCGGGATAGTTGTATAAAATGACCGGTTTCTTAAAGTGCTTTTCCACCAGGAACCTTTCGTGTTCTGATTGCAGGTCCGTGCCCCAGCTGTCAATAAGAAACTGAAACTTTTTCTTCTTATTCGGATTGGAGTTTTTAAGAATATCGATCGCCTCTGTATAAGATACCCGTTGGAATTCATTTTCCGAAACAAACCGGAGTCGCTCCATCAGGCCGAGCTCGCTTCGCTTATCTTGTGGCTTCGTGTTTTCTTCGTCCGCTGCGCGCTTGTTTAAAAACTCCAGATCATCAGTGCAGTGTTCCACCGCATAGCGAACAAGGTAATGCAGTAAATCCTGCGCCAGCTGCATGTTGTCCTCGAGGTCGTAGAATGCCATCTCTGGTTCTATCATCCAAAACTCTGCGAGGTGCCGGGTTGTATTGGAATTCTCTGCCCGAAAGGTTGGTCCAAAGGTATAGATGTCGCCCAGCGACATGGCATACGTTTCTCCTTCCAGCTGGCCCGACACAGTCAGGTTGGTCTCCCTTCCGAAAAAGTCATCCTTGTAATTTATCTGGCCGTCCGCCGTGCGTGGAGGATGGCTGGGATCCATTGTTGTAACCCTAAACATCGCGCCCGCACCTTCGGCATCGGAACCAGTAATCACGGGTGTATGAAGATAAAAGAAGCCGCGATCGTTAAAGAATTTATGCACGGCGAACGCCATGGCATGTCGCACACGCATCACTGCCCCAAAGGTATTGGTGCGCGATCGCAGGTGGGCAATCTCGCGCAGATATTCCAGGCTCGGTCGGTTCTTTAATTGCAGCGGATACTTCTCCGGGTCACAATCTCCGATGATTGTCAATTCCTTTACCGCGAGGTCGTGTGTCTGCCCTTTGCCCAATGAAGCAATGACATTGCCTGTTATCGACAGGCATGCGCCAGTGGTTATTCGTCTTAACGTTGAATCGTCGACTGCGCTGCGCTGCAGTACAGCTTGCACATTTTTTATTGTTGAACCGTCATTGATCTCAATAAATTGATTGTTCCGGAATGATCTCACCCATCCCATAATTATCACCTCTTGTCCGGTGGGTGCGTCTGCCAAAAGCTGCTTGATCTTTGTCCGCTTCATTTTACTATTCATATTGACCAGGTATTATCCTACCTGGAAAGGGCTCGCAAAAAACGAAAATCCGGAAGATTTTCATAGCTTCAGCCAGAGTAATAACGCTTGACAGAGCCCTCCGGCCCGACGGCTCCGTATCCGAGTGGTGGCCGGAATTGTGGTCGTGCTATGACTATTTTTTTATAACTTTGAGGATTAATTGATCTTTAATAATTAGTAGATGCAAAAGCTTGGTTTAAACCAGTCATTACAGCAAAAGCTCTCTCCTCAGCAGATTCAGTTTATAAAGCTGCTGCAGGTACCGACGGCCGAGCTTGACGGCAGGATTGAAGAGGAGCTGGAAGTGAACCCTGCTCTGGAAGAGGGTGAAGAACAGGAGAAGCCAGAGGAGAGCAGCAACGAGTCGGAAGCAGAGGAATTTCCGGAATCATCAAGCTCCGAGGAAGACGTTGACATCAAAGATTACCTTCAGGACGAAGATTACAGCGGTTACAAGATGCAGGGTGATGGCGATGGCGACGAAGAAAATCGCGAGATGCCAATACCGATGTCTTCTTCACTTCATGAGCAACTCATGAGTCAGTTGGATTTTCTGGGGCTTGACGAACGACAATATTCGATTGGAAAGCAACTGGTAGGAAGCATCGAAAGCGACGGATATATTCGCCGTGAATTGGAGTCAATCGTAAACGACATGGCGTTCTCGCAGGGAATTGAAACAACCGCGGAAGAGGTGGAAGTTTGTTTGAAAAAAATTCAAACGTTCGATCCGCCGGGAATCGCTGCTAGAAATTTACAGGAGTGTCTGTTGCTTCAGCTAGACCGAATGGACAACGGTCATGATATCGACGTCGCGGTTGCCAAAAAAATCATTTCGGATTGCTACGAAGAATTTACTAAAAAGCATTATCAAAAAATCCAGAAGAAGCTTGATACCGAGGATGAAGATTTCGTACGTGATGCAATGGAAGTCATCATTAAGCTCAATCCGAAACCGGGAGGAGGAAGCACGCAGAATGCTACCAAGAATCAATACATCATTCCGGATTATATTCTTACCAACAACAATGGCAAGCTTGAGCTGACGCTCAATAGCAGGAATGCCCCCGACCTGCGCATCAGCCGCTCGTATACCGATATGTTTAAGGCATACGAAAAAAGCAACAAAAAGGATAAAAAGCTTAAGGAAGCAGTGACCTTCGTAAAGCAAAAGCTTGACGCCGCCAAGTGGTTCATCGACGCAATCAAGCAACGTCAGCAAACTTTGCTTCGGACGATGAAGGCAATTATTGATTTTCAGTACGATTTTTTTCTTGAGGGAGATGAGACGAAGCTGCGTCCAATGATCCTGAAAGACATCGCTAACATGATCAACATGGACATCTCCACCGTGTCGCGTGTGGCCAGCAGTAAGGCTATTCAAACCGATTTCGGAATTTATCCCCTTAAGTACTTTTTCTCAGAGGGCATTGCTACCGATTCTGGTGAAGAGGTAAGCAGCCGCGAAGTAAAACAGATTATTAAGGACATTATCGGAAGTGAGGATAAAGACCATCCATTCTCCGACGACAAGCTTGAAACCATATTAAACGAGAAGGGCTATAACATCGCGCGCAGAACGGTGGCCAAATACCGGGAGCAACTTAATATTCCCGTCGCCCGACTAAGAAAGGAGATGTAGTGTGGGGGTGCTCGCCAGAATATTTACAATCCTTTTTCATCCGCTTTTACTTGCAACATATTTATTTGGATTATTCACGATCGCGTTTCCTGTCGGAATGGCGCCGATAAAGGAAGACGGCCAGTGGAATTTCGTGTTGCTTATCTTTTTCGTAACGTTCGTGCTGCCGGCAATGAACCTGCTCATTTTTAAAACCTTTGGAACAATCAAGTCGTTGGCACTTGAAAGCCGCGCAGAACGTGTTGTGCCATTTTCATTTATTTCCATCCTCTATGTCGCAGTGACCTATCTTTTCTATTCGCGAACGCAAATAGACATCGACGACAATCTTCTTAAGTTTTTGATCATCATCGACCTGTTGGTAGTGCTGGCGACGGTGATAACATTCTTCTATAAAATCAGTGTCCATAGTATGGCTATCTGGGGCCTCATTGGTATCCTGATTCCACTTAACAGGCTCTCTGAGCAGGGCATGCTGTTCTATCCAACAGTGGGCGCCATTGCGCTTGCCGGATTTATAATGACGGCACGGTTGCAACTCAATGCCCATACGCCGAGGGAGGTTATTACCGGCGCTATCGTGGGTCTGGTAGCGAGCTTCGGCAGCATGATGTTCATCTTTTAATGTAATGATGTATGGTGTACAAACTTTTGACGTTATCTGAAGAAAATGGCGCAGCATTGCTGACGCTGAACAGGCCTGAAGTATATAATGCGTTGAATGATGAGATCACGTTTGAGCTTCAGGACGCGTTAAAGCAAATTGCGGCCAATAATTCCGTCCGTGTGGTCGTGCTAACCGGTAGCGGCAAGGCATTTTGCTCTGGTCAGGACCTTAAAAGTGTTTCTGGGAAGCCGGACTTTTCCTACAAAGATTCGGTTGAGAGGCGGTACAACCCTATCGTTATGGCTATGCGCAATATGCCAAAGCCAATTATCTGCAAATTGAACGGTATTGCCGCTGGTGCCGGCTGTTCTCTCGCGCTGGCCTGTGATATGATCGTAGCATCTGAGGATGCATATCTTGTACAAGCGTTCATCAATATTGGACTGGTGCCCGATTCCGGTTCCACATATTTTCTCCCTCGACTCGTCAGCTCCGCAAAGGCGTTTGAACTGTGTACGATGGGGAGCAAGATATCGGCCGCCGAAGCCCTTCAACTTGGTATGATCAACAAGGTCGTGCCTCAGGATCAACTCGACATTGCAACGAAGGCTTACGTTGATTACTTCGCAAGTGCTCCGACAAAGACCGTTGGGTTGATCAAGCAAATGCTACAAAAATCCGGGTCATCGACAATAGGGGAGATGCTCGCGCTTGAAGCGGAAACGCAAGAGATCGCTGGTCACACTGATGATCACCGCGAGGGCGTCCGCGCCTTCCTCGAAAAGCGCAAGCCAGGATTTAAAGGATCCTGAGCGCAATTGCTTTGCGTTTACTTCGCGCCTCTCCGCCTTTGCGGTTAAGCCTGTGGCGAAGTGCTAAGCTGTCGCTGAAATACTGAACAGTCCTAACCGCCAAGGCGCAGAGACGCAAAGGAGCCGCAAAGAGTAATACACATTAGTGAGAAGCAAATGCTCCATGCAACGGATACTCAAGTACATATGACACCAGCGATATCAAAACATAAGATTGTAAAATGGTATGTTTTGGAGTTAGAAACAGCGCCAGACAAAGTAGCAGCATCAATGGGATATTAAAGAATATTCCGGCTGCTGACACTGAAAGAATTCCCAGCCTGATTAAAGATTCCGCTAGAGATAAGAGCGGTATGAGGCAAACAATAATTACCGTAAGAATATTTTTTCTTTCTCCCATTGTATATGTCACCCAGGCGGCGATCACACTGAATAGTACAATAGCAATAAGCCTGACTTCAATTGGCAACAGACCACCTAAAAATGGCAGTGTAAAACATACTGCCAATATGCACATCATGGTGGTTACATAGGAGCTGCCCTTCATAACATCACTTTCCATCTTTCTCCAATTCAGCGCAATAAACTGCAGTCCCGCACCAAAGATCACTACGATGAGAATAATGTTGCCTAGGAAGGAATCTGCATGGGTAACAATGGCAAAAATCTTATAAGCCATTATTGGTATCAATAACAGAAGAAGGAAGCGCTCAATACCTGGGGTATATTTTTCGTGAAGGAAGGTGAGCAGGTTAGTCCCGCGCAAAGCATTTTTATAGACGTAGACAGTATTGACAAGTAAGGATATAAGGGTCATACCGATGGCTCCCATAATCACGTAGTCTGCCCCCCGAAGGTGCAGCATTTTAAAACTATATGCTACCATTAACAATAGAATGCTTGCTATTACAGCGAGGATCCGGACAACTCCTTTTTTTTCAGTGTATGTGTTTATTCCTGAAAGGGAGCCAACCATTAGCGCGGCGCCCGTGAGGCCGAATGATACCAAAAGCAGTTGCTCGGAGTACTGCAGGTGCATCAGTTTGAAAATGATGCTGACAAAGAATAACCCGACAGCAGCAAAAGAGAGGCTTCGGGAAAGGGTAAATCGTTTTCCAATCGTTTCCATAGTTTCAAGTTGTATAGTTTGAAAATGTTTTTCAGGAAGTTGTGTTATCAGTTGTTCAAGAGCCAGCTCAAATGTTTGCCCCTGCTGTATCTGATCTTCAAGGTCGCAGGCAACATGGTCAATTATCTCGTCCAACAGAGGTTCGAATGTGAGACCTGACTGGAATAGAGAGGCTCTAAGCCTGGTGCGCTGATCAGCAGTTAGTTTGCCCATACCATAAGACTTATCTTAGGTTTGTACCCATCATCGAGAATTGTTTTAAGTATTTCGGTGAATCGTTGAAGTTCCGAGATTTTCACTTTAGCTACTTTCTTGCCAGCGGGAGTAAGGGAGTAGTATTTTCTAGCCCTGTTGTCGACGATCTCCGTTGAGGTAACGAGCAATCCTTCAGACTCAAGCTTATATAAGACCGGATATAACGCCCCGTAGGTAAGTTTAATTTCTCCTTTTGAAAGTTCCCCGACCTTTTGTGTAATCTCATAACCGTACATCTGCCTGGTCTGCGCCAACAGCCTGAGAATGATGGTTTTCAACATGCCACGTATAAACTCTTTTGATTCCATTATATATAAGTTTCTTAAATATAATGAAATTAATAATATTTTGCAAGCCGGTACGCCCTCTTTGCGTTTCCTTCGCATCTTTCCGCCTCCGCGGTTAAGCAGTTGGAGAGCCGCTAAGCTGTATTGAAATACTGAACGGGATTAACCGCCCACCTTCGCGTGGCGCTACAGCGGATATACAAAGGCGGAAAGGCTTAAAGGAGACGCAAAGAAATTTAAAGATAACTCGTAACGTCTGCGGCAGTGATCTCCTCGCCGCTCATGATGACCAATCGCTCTACGACATTTCTGAGCTCTCTGATATTGCCTGTCCAATTGTGTTTTTCGAGCGCAGTGATCGCGCCAGGCTGAATAATCTTTTTACGTGCACCGTACTCTTCCGCAATACCATCGAGAAATTTATCCACTAAAAGCGTGATGTCTCCAAGGCGTTCATTTAAAGCAGGGACTTTTATTACGATAACACTTAATCTATGATACAGATCTTCACGGAACTTATTCTCTTCGATCTCTTTACGCAGATCCTTATTCGTGGCCGCAATGACCCTTACGTTTACTGCAATTTCTTTATCACCACCAACACGCGTGATCTTATTTTCCTGTAACGCACGCAACACCTTGGCCTGCGCCGATAAGCTCATGTCTCCAATCTCATCAAGGAAAATAGTGCCGCCTTCTGCAAGCTCAAATTTTCCCAATCGCTGTTTGATTGCCGAAGTAAATGATCCCTTCTCATGTCCGAACAACTCGCTTTCAATCAGGTCGGAGGGGATGGCCGCACAATTGACCTCGACCAATGATCCATTGCTGCGCTTGCTTTTTTCGTGGATCCATCGGGCCACAAGTTCCTTGCCTGATCCATTCGGTCCGGTAATCAGTACGCGGGCGTCCGTGACAGCTACCTTCTCAATCATGTCCTTAACCTGACGAAGGGGTTCTGATTCGCCAATCATTTCATACTTCCGCGAGATTTTCTTTTTAAGACTTTTTGTTTCCTTTATCAACGTTGTTTTATCCAGCGCATTCCGAAGTGTGATCTCGAGGCGACCGAGATCAAAAGGCTTTTGAAGAAAATCAAACGCGCCTTTCTTTACCGCTTCAACAGCAACATCGATTGTTCCATGCGCAGAGATCACAATAAAGTTTGTTGGAATACCCGCTTCCTTTGCTTTGTCAAGCACCTCGAGTCCATCCATCTTGGGCATCTTTATATCACAAAGACAAAGATCGTAGCTTCCCTGTTCCAGCCGCTTGAATCCTTCCTGGCCATCGGCAGCTTCATCTACGTCATGATCTTTCTCTTCCAAAATTTCTTTCAGAATAGATCTGATTTTATTGTCGTCTTCAATGATGAGGATCTTTGACATTGTGTCAACTGTTAAGGTTTAAAAATAGAAAAACCTGTCAGCTTTGTAAACTGACAGGTTTAAAATAAGCATGCCTGTAAGCCGGGTTCTGTTCCCCGAATGAACGGAGCCCTTATCATTTATCTGGGCCGGTCATCACTGGCCGGCTCAATCAGTCTACCCGCCCCAACATTCCGTTTCCGGAATTGAACGAGCCGCTCAGGATTGGGGCCTATTTGACCTTTCAGCACGTAAGGTTTACCTCGCACCGAATGTCACCACCCGGTCGGTGAGCTCTTACCTCACCTTTTCACCTTTGCCCCAACGTGTGGGGTAGTTTATTTTCTGTGGCACTGGCTGTCCCTTTACCTTAAGCAAAGGTCCTTCCCGTTAGGAAGTACGTTGCCCTGCGCTGCCCGGACTTTCCTCCCCGCTGACTGTAACGCCAGCAGAGCGATAAGGCGGCCTTGCTTAGAGCGAAGGTACGAATTTAAGTTTAGTGTACTTGTTTGACTTAATGAACATCCTTCCCTGTGAGCTTCCACTCATAGTGGTCAGCAAGTTGGGCAACTTCCTGGATCATCTCTTTGATCTGCTCCTCCGAGACCGAAGAGGCGAGACATGAAGCCTCGATTTTCAGATAGCCCTCTTCCAGGATGAATTTACTGTAGTCGAAACGGCCGTTCTGCTCCAATAAAGCCTTGAGGTCGATGCTATTGGTAAATTCACAGACCTTCGAGGTAAAAAGCGCCTGATCTCTTCCGGACACAGCGCTGGTCTGCGTAATCGCGAGTACCGTTTGAAATCTGCTGCCGGTGATTGGAACGACGAGAACTGATTTGGTGTGATCATAGTCGGTGTACTCGCCACCAATTTGTTCAGCATACTGCTGGACATAATTTAAGAATTTCATGCTAGGGGATGTTAGGTCAACGGAAGTTAGGAAAAATCCCCCGTCGCGTCCGCGCCAGAACCGTTAACTTGCTGTTTCAGAAGTACAGGGCGTGTAGTTTTGCGCCCTTCTTGGTAAACTCCACCGTCGGCGCAGGTAACTTGATCATACTGGCGACGAATATCAAACCCTTTACAAACTTCGATCGCGTTTTAATGGCACGAAGGTCAAAGTCAATCGATAAAAAGTATTGCCGGTAGGACTGGGGATATCCTGCGTCCGCGTTTTGATGATCTCGCGCGTAAATCATGCCCTCCGCCCCATATCCAACGGCCAGGTTAAGCCACCTGGGGAACCGGATGAATTTGTCCATGTCGAAACACGCCCAGTATGTTTGGCCATTATAGTCTTTAAATATCTCGGCAGGGAGGCTTTCGCCCAGGATGTCGGGTCGCTTTGGCGCATAATGCGTTTGATGAAAAGAAAACTTTGGATAAATCCTGACCTCATTCCACCAAAGCTTCTGCCCAAGGTACAGCGCGCTGCCTGCGGCATTGGCAAGTAGGTCTCCTCCAGAAGCGCCATAATCCATCGAGAACCCATCAAGGAGCTCTATCGGTACCATCACAACAAAGCCTGCCAACGATCCAATGAGATCAGCCTTTGAAGGCTTTAAATTGCACCAGCGAAGCGCGCTGGCCGCGGTGTAGCTGAGGTAAAAAGCAGAGTAAAGATGCCCTAACTTATCGACCTGGTTCCATTCAGAATTGTCATTGAAAAAGCGGAAGGATTGTTTGGGTTTATCATCATACCAAAGGTGGTCCAGGCTAGCAAGCGTGATGCCATAGGCCACCGCCGCGCCAACTGAAACTGCCGTTAACCGTCGTTGGTATATTTTTGTCGAATCGATTGCCTGCGCATGCGCAACGCCTTGAAGAAGCAATACAACTAACACAACCGCTTTAATCAACACTGCCATCTGTTTTCAATGCACCGGCATCAATCGGAATGATTTCTGGTTCAATCTGCTGCTCCTCTTCCTTCTTGCGCTTCCGTCGGGAAGATGAGAACAGGTCGCGCAGTTCATCAAAGCTTTGAGTATGAATGATGCTTGCGCCGGTCGTCATCGTAGTCTGATTATTCACTGACGCCAGGATGGGATTCACATTGGTGCGGCTGTACATTTTTACGCGAAGTTTGCCGTCGGCAGTGAGCTTGTAATCGACACTCCAGTCGCCCGCAACATTCGTCGGGCTCGGCTGCGTTGAATTAGGCTGACTGCTGCTGTTAAAGTAAGTACCGTCGCCGGTAACGCGTAGCCTTCCATTCAGGAATGTATATGAAAATCGAAGCTGGAATGTATTGAACGATTCCTGATCCATAGAAGCTACGTCGACATCTATCTCCAGGTTCTGGTCCACCTGGCTCATCCAATAGCTAAGCTGATTCGAAAGCAATTCGCTGAGACTGCTCGCAACTGATCCGCTGGTGTCAAAGGATTCGGGAGGAGAAAAACGACGCAGCACGATTAAACTAAACACCTGCCGTTTCAATTCCTGCTCATCAAGTTTTGCTTTGAACGCTGTGAAGATAAGGTCAAGGTTAACGGCCGGGCTACCGTCTGATGTCGCTACGTTCTGAGGCAGGTCCTTGGCAATAATGTCGAAGTTGATGGTCGGTGACAGCATCGGCCCGTCTATTAGCAGGATCACCTGCACCGGATATTTGCGGCGGAGCTGAGACGATCCTTCCTGCGAATCAGACGTGGGGAGCAGTGGGTATATGGAAGCCAGCTGATTATACGAGGCGTCGATGTCCATGATCGCCTGATAGGGATCACCGAACCACGTAATCATACTTCCCTTTTTGATTTCAAATTCTTTATTGATAATGTCATACAAGGTGAAGTTGTATCTGCCTTCGGTAAACTCAAACGGCCCGAACATGTTGAACTCTCCCTTTGAATCTACCTGTAGTTTTAATTTACCATTTCCACGACCGCGGATGATATCACCTGATTTGACGTCGAAGATAATCTCGCAGTACGCATCCTGTGTTACATCAAGCTCCAGATCAAATGTTACCCCGGTAAGGCTTACCTTGTTCGATATGCGCTGAACTATCGTTTTGCTTTTGGTGGTATCAGTGAAGGAGACAAAATTGATAAAATCCTTTTGCTCAGTCGAAGAGATGCCACTCACCGGTATGTAAACCCTGGTATTTTTTTCCGTCCGGGCCGCCGCATTGATTTTGAGGTTGGAAATAGGACCGCGAAACTCCAAAGTGCCTGATGCGTAGGCCTGACCGAAGAACAAAGAGTTATCCTTGACACTCGTGTTTAACACCTGAAGGTTCGTGAAAGATGCGTCGATCCCTACGGCCATGCTTCCAAAGTTCTGGTGTGTGATGGCGCCATTCAGAGTGCCTCTGTTTCGATAGGTGTCCTCGAGCTCGATTTCCTTGAAGTAAATGGAATTGGTAGTTAGCCCAATCTTTCCTGTCAGGCGGTACGTTGTCTTGAGATAGTTAATCATTATCTGGCCACTGCCAATTGTTCCTTCACCAACGATCTTTGGTGCGTCCAGCGTGCCCGTTATTTTGAAATCCCCGGACACAGTACCGCCGATATTGCTGAAAATATCTTCCAGGAACGGTTCGATGATGTTCAGGTTTGCCTTCTCGAGTTTTGCGACGAGGTCGAGCGGAGAAGTTTTGTCACGCGGATCATACTCACCTGTAAGATTGACGATTCTATCCTGAAGCCTGTCTATAAAAAGGTTTGTTTCAAATTTCCGACGTGTGGTATCCCACGAGTTTTTGCCAGTGACATCACCTATAGCAAATTCATTTATGGTAAGCTCATCAATATGTAGCTCGTTCTGTATCGATGGAGTTGTATAGTAGCTGCTGATATCAACCCTTGCATCAAGTACACCGGTAAATTTTTTGGTGCTTATTGTATTCAACAGTGAGAGATCTACTTTGTTGATGACCAGCGAAAGAAGCTTCGATGGATCTTCCGAAATCTGTCCGCTTAATCCGACAGATTGTTCCGCGTTAACCAGGGCCATATTGTGAAACTTCCAATTGTCGTCGTCGACGGTGAGATAGTTACCATTCGCAAACTGCCACTCTCTTTCCAGCAGCTTGACCGTGGAAGGTTCCATCGTTATCTGGGTGCTGTCCTGCAGGAAGTTAACTGATCCTTTTAATCGCACGTAGTTGGTTGTTCCAACCTGGTCCCCGTCCAGTCCAAAGTCAATGTGGTTCCTGTTCCAGATGCCTTCTACCAACAGATTTTTAATTTTCACGTTTGGCCCGATCTCCTGGTTGTCTGACACAATAGAAATGGCGCCAAGGACATTCGTGCTGTCGGATATTTTCGAGGCGTTTAAATCTATCTGGGTGTTCACGAGAAGTATGTCGTTGTACCGGAGCGTATCGAATCCGGCATAGGCCTGAAATATTGTAGTGTATCCACTCGTAAAAGTGCCGCGGACTATGGTATTGGAAGAGAGCGCAACATCCAGACGGAGAAGAGATGTTAGCGGTTTTATATCTTTCAAAGTGACAGTAACATTAGCTTGATATGATTCCGGTTTAGTGACTTTCCGACGATAATAGTCCGCAGTAGCAACTGCATTGTTCTGAATATTAAGTGCAATCTCCTTTGACAGGGCTCTGATATTTTCGTACAGATCCGATAAGTAATAAGCACCTTTGATTTCAGCATCCGCCAGCGACGTCTGTAATAGTATTGATCTGTTTTCTGCATCTCGGCGGGCATCAAGCTGAATATTTTCCAATTTGAGCGACTCCCCGTTAAAATCGATTTGAAAGTTTTTGAAGCTCGCCGTGCCATCAAGTGAATCAAGTGTCAGGCCTTTTGTATTGGCAATAAAATCTGCGCGAAGAAAAATGCTATCCCTCGAAAGTTTGAGGTTGTGGAGAAAAGCAGTATCGAGGGAAGCTTGCAGATTTATCGTGTTCATTCCTTCACGAAGGTCGATTGATCCCCTTGCCTTTACCTGGAGGTTAGGGTCATCCACTTCGAGAAACCCATCGAAGCGCTGCAATGCAACCCTCGCGTTCGTGATGATATTTCTATAGTTGTATCCCTTTATTCCAACCGAATGCACACGCCCGTCCAGTTTAAAATCCGCTGTGCGCTGTGTCAATCCCGATCCGACGATACGTCCGTCCATGGTTACACGCTGGAAGGTCGCGGTATCTTTCAGATAGGTTCCGAGATCAAACGACATTAGGGAAAGGCTGCCGCTGTAAACGGATCTATCTATGTCCTTTTCGTTAACCTTAAAATTTATATCCGACTTTATAGCTCCGAGGTTACTAGAAAAATCCCCTTTTGCTACGAAGTCGGTGGGATATCCGAGAAACTGACCGTTCAGTGTAAGGCGTCCCATCGGCGATAGCCTTTGCATCGTGTTCTCATTAAAAAGAAAAGCTAGGTCTGCCGGGTCTACCACAGAATTCTTGAGGTTTATGATCATGAAAGTTTCATTGATGTTCGGCAGTCCGTCCATGTCTAATGAACCCGTGAGATGTGATCGGCCAATATCAACCTGCATCCTGGTGAACTTAAATTTGTTGATGCGCCCGTTGAATATTCCGTTGAGTTTGAAAGGTTGATCAACCCGTTCTATTCCAGGCGCGAACAGTGCAAGATCTTTCGGTTCAATGATTGTGTTGCGCAGGTTGGCGTAAATATTAACACGTTCCACAAGCTCATTCAGATCTATAAGGCGTTTGTATTTAAAGATGACGGTATCCGATATCGTGCTCGTGCCCGCATCAAGATTTAGCCCAACGAATTCCATCGACGTTTGACACAATCGAAAAAAAGTTGAAAGCTGATTCACTTTAAATTTAGTGCTGAGATCTTGCGCGATCAGCGTCCGGAGGTTGAATTCCGTTGTATCACCAAGGATTACGAAGCTGTTTAGCTGTCCTTCGTCGACCGCCAGCGAAAAATGTTGATAATCAAAACCGGTTTTAATGCTGTCGCGGTCCTGGTCGTTGTAGGTAAACTGACTGCGATTGATGAATGCCTCGCCGATGTTGATTTTTGGTGATTTTCCTCCTCCGCCACTGCCGCCATACCGTGCGTTGATGTTGGCGATAAACACGTTGAGGTTGAGGTCGCGCGATGTGTCAGACTCATTGATCTTCGTTAAAAATACGTGCGCACTGTCGAGATATACGCCGTCGATGTTTACACCGCGCACATCCATCAGTTCCATGAGCTTAAAGTTCACAAGAATCTCTTTTGCCCTGATCATCTTATTGCCTTCCGGATCGTAAACAGAGACGTCCAAAAGTTCAAGCCTGTCAAACCAGAGCATACGAAAACCTTGAATGTTTGTGTTGAACCCTGTGACCTGGGTGAAATCCTTTAGAAATTTTCCGACGAGAAACCGCTGGACTGGCGGTAATTGCAACACGAGGAAAGAGGATATCAGGAGGAAAACAATGGCCGTAAATGTGTAGGCTAATATTTTACCTACCCTATTTTTGATAACTTGCAGGTTCATTTGTTAACACATGCGGTCCGTTATCCTTGCCATTGAGTCTTCTTGCGATGAGACGTCAGCCTCACTAATATTAAACGGCAAGGTACTTAATAATATTATCGCGACACAGG
This sequence comes from Chryseolinea sp., assembly GCA_037720155.1. Taxonomy (GTDB): domain Bacteria; phylum Bacteroidota; class Bacteroidia; order Cytophagales; family Cyclobacteriaceae; genus Chryseolinea. The sequence goes on from JBBJMI010000009.1 coordinate 134,617, forward strand.
CCATTCACCAAAAATACGGGGGTGTAGTGCCCGAATTGGCGTCTCGTGCGCACCAGCGCAACATCGTTTCCGTAGTACGGCAGGCCCTGGATGAAAGCCACGTAAAATCAACAGATCTGGATGCCGTAGCGTTCACGAGGGGTCCTGGATTGTTGGGGTCTTTGCTCGTCGGAATTTCCTTCGCAAAAGGCATGGCGTTGGCGCTAAAAATTCCACTGATAGAGGTAAATCACATGCAGGCACATGTGCTAGCCCATTTTATCGATGAGCCACACCCAAAATTCCCCTTCCTTTGCCTCACCGTTAGTGGTGGCCACACTCAAATTGTGCGCGTGGACGATTATCTTTCGATGAAGGTAATAGGTCAAACACAGGATGACGCTGTTGGCGAGGCCTTTGATAAAGCTGCCAAGATCATGGGTCTGCCGTATCCTGGCGGGCCGCTGATCGACTCGTATGCGACAATGGGCAATCCTAAAGCTTATAAGTTTCCCCTTACGGTAATGCCGGGATTAGATTTTTCCTTTAGCGGCATCAAGACAGCGTTTATGTATTTTCTACGTGATTCTTTAATCCAAAATCCTGCCTTTATCGAAGAGAACATCCATGACATCTGCGCCAGTTTACAAGATCATCTTATCTCAATGTTGTTATCGCGGCTTACCGAGGCGAGCGTAAACACAGGCATAAAGGAGATTGCAATCGCGGGCGGTGTCTCTGCAAATTCAGGTCTGCGTCAACGCGTCATGGAGGCCGGGGAAAAAAATAGGTGGAATGTATTTATACCGGCGTTTGAGTATTGTACTGATAACGCCGCAATGATTGCAATAGCGGCGTATCATAAATTTCACAAAGGCGAATTTTGTGGCCTTGACGTAACGCCTAAAGCGAGGATGCCTTTCTGACTCAAATAGTTTTTAAGTTATATAGTACATTTGTGCACGATTTATGAAGCCGCAAAGATTTTCTAATAATATAAACATCAGAAATAAGCAGGCGGGGTTTGAGTATGAATTACTCGAGCGCCACACTGCAGGTATGATGCTTACTGGAACGGAGATCAAGTCGATACGGGAAGGAAAAGTGATGCTTCAGGACGGCTATTGCTATCTCAACGACGGCGAAATGTACGTAAAGGGCATAAACATCACTCCTTATGCTCAGGGCACCCATTACAATCATGAGGCCACACGTGAGAGAAAGTTGTTATTGAAACGCTCGGAATTAAATAAGCTTGAAGGAAAGATGGAAGAAAAAGGACTGACGCTGGTTCCGCTTCGCCTGTTTATCAATGATCGTGGAATCGCTAAACTTGAGATAGCACTCGCGAAAGGAAAGAAAATCCATGACAAGCGTGACAGTATAAAGGAACGCGAAGCCAAGCGCGAGCTCGACCGGTTGAAAATTAAATAATGCCTTCAATGGACATATTGGATTATGGTGTTTGCCGGTTAAGTGTAGTCCCGGTACGAATGGAGGCAGATGACAAAGGAGAACAAGTTACGCAACTCCTTTTTGGGGACCACTATGTAGTGACAGAGCAGACTGCCGACCGCAAGTGGCTTAAGGTCGTTACTAATTTTGACCAGTACGAAGGTTGGATAGATTACAAGCAACATCACACTATTGCCCCAGAGTACTACGAATACCTGAACCGCGCAGAATTCAAAATCACCACGGATGTTACGGCCAGTATACTTTATAACAAAAGCCCTCAACTCATACTGATAGGAAGTATGATACCCATCTCCAGCTTTGAGCTTTTCAAGATGGAAGAACAATTTGCATTTAATGGAGAAGCGAAAAATGTTGGACAGAAAAGGGAGTTTGAATTTCTGAAGAACGTTGCGTTCAAATATCTGAATGCACCGTATGCGTGGGGTGGTAAAAGTCCTTTCGGAATTGATTGTTCCGCTTTCTCTCAAATGGTGTTTAAAATTTGTGGCTACAAGCTCTTGCGTGACAGCGGACAGCAAAGCAATCAGGGCAAGGCCATCAAGAACATTGACGAAAGACAACCTGGTGATCTTGCATTTTTTAAGAACGACGCCGGAAAAATAAACCACGTCGGCATCCTCCTCGAAGGTGATCGCATCATCCATGCATCGGGACGCGTGCGCATCGACCATCTGAATGAAGAAGGAATTCTGAACCTCGATACCAAGATCTATTCCCATCATTTGTCTCATATCCGCCGGGTGCTCACGGTCTAGTACCTCACACCCACTTTTACATTTTACATTGGACGTTTTACATTTTGCGGTTAAATTTCCAATGTAAAATTCTCAATATAAAATGTGAAATTAAAAGTTTAACTTACCTTCAGGAATAGTGATGAATAAGAATGAATAGTAGGGTATTGGTTCTCAATCAGGATAATAGTCCGCTCATGGTTTGTTCAGTAGAACGAGCCTTTATTCTTGTTTTTCTGAACAAGAGTGAGCTCGTGCGACCGGCCAACGGGCATCGTCTTCACTCAGTTACGCAAACATTCCCTATGCCCTCCGTTATTCGTCTTAACCGATATGTTAACGCGCCCTACAAAGGTGTTAATCTCACCAGGCAGAATATATTCAAGCGGGATAATTTTGAATGCCAGTATTGCGGAACGCGCCGCGAGCTCACCATCGACCACGTGACAGCGAGGGCAAAAGGTGGTACAGATACGTGGATGAACCTCGTCACTGCCTGCAAACGCTGCAACGCTAAGAAAGGTGATTATTCTCCAGAAGATGCAAACATGCCGCTGCGTAAAAAACCATATAAACCTTCGTATGCTATCTTTCTGAAAGACCATATGAACGGCCAGGCAGGCGAGTGGGATTCATTTCTCAATGGCAATCACACTTAAATCATCGACATGTTCAGTTTAGAAAATAAGGTCGCCGTCATTACGGGTGGAGGTAGTGGAATCGGAAAGGCCATTGCCGAATTGTTTGCAGCACAGCAAGCCGATGTTTTTATTCTGGAGCTCAACCAGGCTGCAGCTGATGAAACTGTACAATATATAACCAGTCTTTCCGGTAAGGCGAAAGCAATCGCTGTCAACGTAGCAGATCAGGCGCAGGTCAAACAGGTCATATCTACAATCAATGACGAGAAGGGTCGCATCGATATACTCGTCAACAGCGCCGGTATCTCTCACATAGGAAGGTTAGACAACACGCAGGAAACGGATTTCGATAAGATCTTTCAGGTGAACGTCAAAGGTGTTTACAACGTGATGCACGCTGTTATCCAACACATGAAGGACAAGCACAGTGGCGTAATACTGAACGTTGCTTCAGTAGCGGCATCGCTGGGGCTATCCGACCGATTCGCGTATTCCATGAGCAAAGGCGCGGTTATTTCAATGACGCTCTCAACAGCAAAAGATTATCTTGCACAAAACATACGATGCAACAGCATCTCTCCCGCGCGCGTTCATACGGCGTTTGTCGATGGATTTCTTGCAAAAAATTATCCGGGCCAGGAAAAGGAGATGTTCGAGAAATTATCGGCAACACAACCCATTGGACGAATGGGTAAGCCTTCGGAAGTTGCCGCTCTGGCGTTGTACCTTTGTTCTGATGAGGCGGCTTTTGTTACTGGCTGCGACTATCCCATCGACGGCGGATTTGTCAAGCTTAATACGTAGTACGATATTTATTGATGTTGCAACTTGAAGCTTATTTCAAACAGGCACAATTTATAAAGGATTTTGAATGTTATTTTTATCACGGTGCATAATTAATAAAACATGAAGCTTTTGCGATTTGGTGAAGTGGGTAAGGAAAAACCCGGAGTATTAATTGGTGATGACATCATTGACGTCTCATCTTTTGGTGAAGATTTCAATGAACTGTTCTTTGGTGCCGATGGCATCGTCAGGTTGCAGAAGTGGCTGGATCAAAATGTCTCCAAACTTCCCAAGGGCAATCGGACATCGAGGCTTGGAGCACCCTTTACAAGACCTTCGAAGATCATATGCATTGGTCTTAACTATACGAAGCATGCATTGGAATCCAGCATGCCGCTTCCAAAGGAACCCATCATCTTTTTTAAATCTACTACGGCGCTGACCGGTCCGAATGATGCGTTGATCATTCCAAAGAACAGCATGAAAACAGATTGGGAAGTTGAGCTAGCAGTTGTGATAGGCAAGAAGGCTTCCTATGTTGATGAACGCAATGCATTGGATCACGTTGCCGGCTACTGCCTGCACAATGATTACAGCGAACGGGAGTTTCAACTCGAGCGCAATGGCCAATGGGTAAAGGGAAAAAGTTGTGACAGTTTTGCACCGATGGGACCTTACCTCGTTACCAGCGATGAGATCAAGGATCCGAACGCACTATCGATGTGGCTGAAAGTGAACGGCCAAACCATGCAGGACGGCAATACCGACGATATGATCTTTAATGTTGCGTTTGTTGTCAGCTACGTTAGTCAGTTTATGACATTGCTGCCCGGTGATGTCATCTCTACGGGAACGCCTTCAGGTGTCGGCCTGGGATTTAAGCCTCCGATATATCTTAAGGCTGGAGATGTTGTTGAGCTCGGCATCGAAGGACTTGGAACGCAGCGTCAACAGGCCAAAAACTATACGTGAAACAGCGCTAAGGGGGCGCCATCGCCAGGGGAGTTCAGTCATGGCGTGATGAGCGAGGGAAAGTTCCGGTCATTGCGAGGAAAGCATTCGAAGACACCGTCTCGAACATGACGAAGCAACCCCCGGGCTACAACGCGCCGGAAAGTTCGACACATAACTTGCTGGAAGTCTGGACACTTAATGCATCCTAAAGCCAAAAGCCCCTAAGCCGCTTGTATTTAACTGAGGTGTCCCTATATTCAGGGATGACCGTGCCGCTGAAAATTGTACTATTGCTGCTTGCCCTTACCCCGCAGTTGTCCGCGACGTGCCAAGGTTCCCAAAACGCACAAGCGCTATATGAATCCGGTCAAGCGAAGATATTGTCCGATAAGGAAGGCGCGTTTGATGATTTCGTTCTTTCAATGCGGATCGCCAGGCGGGAAAAGCAATGGCAGGTTTATGGGCTTACAGTCGACCAGTTAGGTAAGCTTGCGCTCGAAGACCACGGTAACTACGACTCTGCATTTCGATGGACGGCGGAAGCCATTAAAATCTTAAGACCAGAGGTTTCAGATTCATTAATGGCAGAAATCTATTGCAACGGAGCAAAATTTTATTTCCGTGACTTTCAGGTTGATTTGCCGCTTGGCTATTACTATGAGGCAATTAAAATATATATCTCGAAATCAGGAGAATGGAGCGACAAAATTGCAAAGTGCTATCACGGCCTTGGGGATGTATACAAGTATAACTCGTTTGACTACTCAAATGCCGAAAAAAATTATGAGCGCGCTTTAGAAATAAGGGAACGAATTCATTCGCAGGATACACTTGCATTGTATCAAAATTATTATAGTCTGGCTGCGACCAATAGATCGCAACATGATTTTGAGAAAGCCTTGTCCTATGGGACCGTTGCCTTGACGTTGTCCGGCCACCTCATGGAAAAACATCAAGAGGCCACCCATGCGATTGTAGCAAATATCTATCGTGACATGGGAAACTCAGCGATGGCTAAGGAACATTATCTAGATGCCCTTCATCTTAATAAAAAGACAATGAACTTAAATAGACGGGCATGGTATTACCAAAGCCTCGGCCAAACCATGGCCATTGATAACTTATACAATGAAGCCATGAAGTATTACTTGATGGCTGATGCCTTGTTTAGTGAGGCGACAAAAAAGGACCAAAGGTTATATACCCTTTTGTTGGTTCAGATGGGTTACGTCTATTCATTAAAAGGCGACGAAAAGAACTTTTACGAGACGATTACGCGTGTCCTTCGACGGCTTCCGAAGGAAAAAAATGTTAAGAGTAGGGTAGCTGCGGAATGCTACCTCCTTGTGGGTGATCACCATGAAAGGTTTAACCGCCATGATTCATCCCTTTTCTACTATCAGAAATCCTTGCGCGCGGCGATTCCCGGGTTCACGTCAGTCAAGCCTGGCGATAACCCTTCCGAGGAGGCGATTGGATTCGACTATTATGTGGGCCAGATACTAGCAAAGAAGGCCGCGGTCATGGGAAAAATTTTTATTTTGTCTCGCAAGAAGGAGTATTCATCACAAATATTGGAATGTCTTGAACTTGCGGAAAGCTTGCTATCGAAAGAGCGTAATACGCTCGATACAGAGGACGCTAAATGGACATTTCTCGATAAGAATTATGACCTTTATGAACAGATTGTTGGAAACCTGTATGATCACTCCAACGCCGCATCGCGGTATCAGTCAATTGCACAGGTATTCCATTATTTAGAAAAGAGTAAGTCCCGTTCATTAGCGGATGCGCTTGCACTAGCCGAACAATCCAGCCGGATCAATACCAATGATACTTTGTTGCAAACACATTCATTTCTTAAGACTGAAATCTTTAGAGCCGAGAACAGCATAAGCGACCTGTTGGCTAACAATTCGAACAATGAAAATGTCGATAGCCTCAGGGAAGAGATTGCCGCGCTGGACCGAAAGGTGCAAGTGTGCAAGGCGGCGATTGAAAAAAAATATCCTGGCTACTTCAGCGTAAAATACGGAAATGCAACGCCTAACCTTAAGTCAATTCGAACCCTTTTAAAAGGCAGAGATCAGGTCATTCTTGATTATTTTTGGGGTTCAGAATGGGTTTATGGTTTAGCTATAAATGCGGATACTGTTTTGCTCGCAAGGATTGGCAGACCAGATAGCCTTAAAAGGCAAATCAATTCGCTATTGGAACATATGGAAGGCGAGCACTCAAGTACGAGCCGGGAGGTTTTTCAATCTTTTGTGGCTAGTGCCAGCGGTTTGCACGACTACCTTATATCTCCTTTTTCATCAATGATTAAAGCGGCTAAACGCATCCAGATCATTCCGGATGGGTTCATTGCCCAGATTCCATTTGAGATTCTTTTAGAGGAAAGACCGGTGGGGCAAACGGTCGACTATCGTTCCCTGCGCTATTTGCTGCGGTCACATAGCGTCGGCTACGCCTACTCCACGTCGATGATGAAGCAAAAGAGTACGCGCCGTGTACGCAATCCATCATTATTAGCAATAGCATTTACAGGTGGCAAGCGATTACGCGCCCCTCAATTAGATATCGACGAGCTTGAAGTGATTGAAGGCGCAGAAAAAGAGATTGAGGTTCTGCAAAAACGGTTTAACGAGGGCAAATTTCTGGTTGAAGAGCAAGCTACTGAATCGAATTTCAAATCATTATCTCCTGATTTTGATATCATTCACCTCGCTGTTCATGGGAAGGGTGATATAAAGACCGACTTTTCAGGAAGTCTGTACTTCAGATCGAAATACGATTCAGTGGATGACGGCGAATTTCACTCCTACGAGTTATACGGCATGAAATTGAAAGCGTTGATGGCCGTTCTCAGCTCGTGCGAATCTGGTTTAGGTAAAGGGTACAAAGGGGAAGGCATGATTAGTATGGCCAGTGCTTTTACAGCAGCCGGCTGCGAGAATACTTTAATGAGCCTATGGAAGGTAAATGACCAGGCTTCTACTGAACTTATGGATAATTTTTATCAATATTTGCTGGAGGGTGACGAGATAGATGATGCGTTGCGCAGAGCCAAACTAAATTATCTTGTGGCAGCAGATGAACTCACTGCTGATCCAAAATCATGGGCGCCTCTAGTTGCATATGGCAGCTTAAATAGGATCTTTAAAAAAGATCCAAGCAATCTTTATCTTTTGATTGCAGGGTTAATTGTTGGTGCGATCATGCTGATCGCAGTCCTTAGGAATAAAAAGGTCTAGTTAGGAGGGGGCATGTCCCCATTATAAGTTCTTGTATACGACACGTTGGCAGCCCTTGGACTTTCATGTTTGAAATGGATTTTATCTATTTTTCCGAATGAAGGCATAAAGTTCTCATCATACCCTCTACTGAACTGAAGCCTTTTAAATTCCTCAGGATCGATTTTCGTCGCGCTTTTGTAGTTGTCTGTGCGTGCATTGATATCGCCTAGTACCCGTCCGATTTCTTCGAAGATGACTAACAATTCTTTATATCCTGACAGATTTTCATCAATGCCAATAATCGTTTCCGTGGGATTCAGATTCATCTTGAAGTCAATCTTGCCAACTGTACCTTGCGACAGTGACGAGGAAACCTCCAGGGTAAATCTGATTTTCTGGTCTTCTTTTTTCTCATCACCAGTTGATTCAGCGGCCATAGAATTGTTCGTTTTGCGTGAAACTTTTATTTAACTTTTTCTAATAATTCTTTAGCCTTGGCGGCATATGAAATTTCTGTATTACCAAGCTCTGCTAATATCGGCTTCGCACGTTCCATGTCACCACTTTTAAGATAGCAAAGACTTAAAAACCATTTTGATTGAATGTCAAGTTCGTCAAAATCAGAGTTTAAAGTAATGAAATTATTTTTGGCTTCTTCAATGTTACCCAATATTAAGTTAGAATTACCCAATAGCAAGAGTATACCAGGCTCCTTTTCAGTTTTCAATAAATTGCTGAATAACGTTGCCGCTCTTTCGTAGTCACCTTGTTCGTACGCCTTAAATGCTTCGGTGCGACTGGTGGCGGTAGCTTCACCACGAACAGTGGGCTCGAAGAGATTTGGGTATGGTTTAAAATATGCGTGAAATAGCTCTTCAGGAGATGGCGCAGGAGTATAGAAGACCTTGGCTACAATGAGAAATGCAATCACTGCAGCAGCCGCCACATAATACCATCTTTTCGACGACGGGTTTAGGGTGACTGTTTTTTTATCATTCAGTGTTTCTTCTAACTTTTTCAAAAACTGAAGATCCTCCTGCACTCCATGCATACGAATAGAATTGATGAGCACTTGCTCCCGCTCGACCAGCATTTTAAAATTCTGATCAGTTTGCATTCTGCGATCGAAATCCTTTCGTTCAGCATTGTTTAGCATTTCATCGAAATATTTTTCGACAAGGGTAATATCGTTTTCCGGGTAATTCATGAGTTTATAACGATTGATTTTGAAGTCGTTTCCTGTTCAAATAATTTTCTCAACCTGGCCATGCACTTACATTTTTGATTTTTTGCTGTGTCCGAGTTCTTGTAGCCCAACGTTTCTGTTATCTCTGGCATTGACTTCTTTTCATAGTAAAACAATTCAATGAGGCGCTGACAGGGCTGACCTAATTTCTGTAATGCCTCTTTCGCCTGAGCGAAAACACTTTCTTCGACGTGCGCTGTAGGCTCGTCGACAAGAGAATTCCGGAGCCACTTTTCCTGATCCATAGGAACAAACTTTTTTTCCTTTCTGAGATTTTCAAGCGCCAGGTTCTTTCCAATACCGAACAAATAGGTTTTCACACTGCTTACCAGATGCTGCAACTTACCCTGCCGGATATTATCAAAGAAAATCAGGATGGTTACCTGATAAATATCCTGACCATCCTCCTGCGAACAACGGAATTCCCTTGTAATCCAATGAAGGAATTCGGACCGGAACTCCTCATATACAGCGGCCAGCTCTGACTGACCACCTGAACGGATCTTAAATATGATGTCTTCCTGTTTCATAACGTATTTTTATGTAGGCCGCCAGATAATGTAACCCAACTGAGAAAAAAAATTTTTTGCATGTCCAAACAGGCCATGCTGGCGGCTGCGCTTCCGAAAGTAACAAATTCCATGAAAAAAGGGACGTTACATCATCATTAATGCGACATGAAGATCAAATACTAACAACAAGAATATATGAAACACACGTTCTTAACATTGGGAGTGCTCGTCGTGATGAGTTTTGGAAATCTCAAAGCACAGGAGAATCTTCGCATTAAATCCTTTATTGGCAGAAAGTTTGAAACGGACTTTGCCGGTGCATCAAACGTTGAATGGACAAAGGGGCCGTCACATTATATGGCGGCCTTTACCTATAATAATGAAATTTGGCTCGCCTTTTATAATATGCATGGTGAAAGCCTAGCGAGCGGCCGAAGGCTTAAAGACATGTGGCAGCTGCCGCTGCAGTTCCAACTAAGTATCGCCGAAGCAAAACGCAAAGTTGAAAGAGAATTCGGTACGGTCTCTGGTAGTTTTGCTATTGAACTGGTGCGGCACGCGGACAGTACATACAACAGCCCCAGGCAAAACAACACGCCCATCATGGTTTGTTCAGACAACAGTGAAGTCTTGACGATAAATGGCAAAGTTTTCCACTTTGAACAGCCCATGACTTCGAATCAATTATTGGCCCGAAGTAATTAATGAAGTTCCCTACACTTCAAATGCCAGCAAAAAAACATCTTATCGATTGGGTTACCTGTTTTCCGCTTTAACATAAAAGCCGTAATCAAACTTAAATTATACAACATGAGCTCATTCACAGGAAAAGAAAAAGAAGTGCTGGCTTTGATATCTGTCGGACTAACAACAAAGGAAATTGCAGGAAAGCTCAACATCAGTTATCACACTGTGGAGACGCATCGCAAGAATTTACTGCGGAAGTCGGCGGCAAAGAACTCGGCACAGTTGGTTCAAATGGCCTACGCGCAGCAGCTTATTGCGTAACCTGTGGTCCGTACACCAGCACCAGGTGGTGTACTAAACTCCTCCATTAACACCCTTGACTTTTCTACGGAGTCTCCCATTTGGGCGACTCCGTATTGCATTACAACAGAAAGCAATTTGGCGATCTTGTGATTTAAATTATACCGATCGGTATAATTTAAACAATCTGGGTATATTTGTCGCGTGAGCACAAAATCAAGCCGCACAAAAGATTTTATTTTAAAAAAAACGGCACCGTTGTTTAATATCCGCGGCTACGACGGTACGTCGCTATTGGACTTGACGACAGCTACGGGTCTCACGAAAGGTGCTCTTTATGGCAACTTTGAAAATAAGCAGGGTATCGCGCGCGCCGTCTTTCGTTATTCCATGGATGTGGTAAGAAATGTATCCCGCAAGCTCATGGATGAAGAATCTACAAGCAAAGGCAAACTTACCCGGTTGCTGGAATTTTATGGCGCATATGTTCTTCATTCCCCCATTCCAGGAGGTTGCCCAATGATTAATAATGCGGTTCAGGCGGATGATTATCAGCTCTTTCTTAAAAGAACAGTTAAAATAGAAATCCGACGAACCATAGGTATGATCGCCTCACTGTTGGAAAAGGGCAAAGCGTCTGGTGAATTTAAATCAGACATTCAATCGGAAGATTTGGCTCAAACCTTCTTTTGCGCCATCGAAGGGGCCATCGTCATGTCCAGGGTGACCTCGTCAGACAAGCCGATGAAAGCTGTTCTAAAACATTGCAATCACATATTAACACAAATCAGTTTATAGCTTATGGTACAACGAAGAGTTGTCGTGACAGGAATGGGTGCAGTTACTCCATTGGGTAACACTGTTAAAGACTTTTGGGATAATTTAATTTCTGGCAAGAGCGGAGCTGCGCCAATAACAAGGTTTGACATTACCAAATTCAAGACGAAGTTCGCCTGCGAGGTAAAAGGATTCGATCCGTTGAATTATTTTGAAAAGCCGGAGGTGCGAAAGATCGATCCGTTCACACAGTATGCGCTGGTGTCCGCAGAAGAGGCGATACTGGATTCGTCCCTGGATCTGAATAAAGTTGACAAAACGCGGGTTGGTGTCATTTGGGGTTCAGGCAATGGGGGGTTTCATACCTTTCAGCAGGAGGTAATGGAATTCGCAAGGGGCGACGGCACCCCGCGCTTCAATCCATACTTTATTCCGAAAGTCATTGTCGATATCGCCTCTGGCTGGATATCGATTAAGTACGGGTTTATGGGCGTCAACTTTGCAACGGTATCGGCATGCGCAACATCAACCTCAGCGATTATCGAAGCAATGAATTATATCCGCTGGAATAAAGCCGATATCATCGTTACCGGCGGCTCGGAAGCCGCAGTCAACGAGGCGGGTATTGCAGGGTTTGGCGCCATGAAAGCGCTATCGACGCGCAACGACGATCCGCAGACAGCTTCGCGCCCCTTCGATGTCCATCGCGACGGATTTGTCATGGGTGAGGGTGGGGGAGCCCTGGTGTTGGAAGAATATGAGCATGCAAAGGCACGCGGCGCAAAAATTTATGCAGAAGTAGCTGGTGGCGGCATGTCCGCCGACGCGTTCCACCTTACCGCTACGCACCCAGAAGGTGCGGGTGCCGTACTCGGAATGAAGTGGGCGTTGGAAGAGGCAGGCCTGTCTGTTGCCGATGTCGATTACCTCAATCCTCATGCAACCTCTACGCCTGTCGGCGACCAGAGTGAGATGAAGGCAGTTTCAAAGTTCTTCGGAGAACACGTATCAAAGTTGCTGATCAGCGCGACGAAGTCTGCAACAGGTCACCTTCTGGGTGGCGCTGGAGCAATAGAGGCTATTATATGTATCAAGGCGATTCATGAAGGTATGATTCCAGCAACGATCAATACAAAAGAGATTGATCCGGGATTGCCCGCGGGTTTGAACATAATTACAGGTAAAGCACGGACCGCTGATGTGAGAGTTGCTATGAGCAATACGTTTGGATTTGGAGGGCATAATGCTTCGGCGGTGTTTGTGAAGGTGTAGCAGCGGTGTCCGGCCTCCTCCAGTTCCGTCATCGTGAACGTTTAGTTCTGTACTTTCTCCGCAGAGTCTCCCGCTTCGTGGACTCTGCGGGGCGGACGCACAGAGGTGGCGTGAGGCGTGCGAACCATCGCGCGCTGTAGCCAGGGGGTTGCTTCCTCTGTCGCCGCTCGCGCCATCGCCATATCTCTTTCGGCACAACCCAACTTTCACAAAGGAAAAAAACTTAATTGCTTACTTATTCCGCAAGCTGTTCATCACCTTATTCGCAAAAACAAAATCATCGAGCTCTTTTACGCCGGAATGCGTAATGTCATCCTTGTTGCCTTCCCAAAGCTTCTCACCTTTGTAGAGAAACATAATTTTTTCGCCAATACCCATCACGGAGTTCATATCATGCGTCACCACAATAGTAGTGATGTCCAGGTCTTCTGAAAGGTCTTGTATCAATTCATCAATAACAATGGAAGTCTGTGGATCAAGTCCGGAGTTGGGCTCGTCGCAGAAAAGGTAATTCGGAGTATTAACAATCGCCCGCGCAATGCCAACCCGTTTTTTCATTCCACCGCTGATCTCCGAAGGCATCTTGCTGTTTACATTCTCCAAACCGACGCGTTTCAGACAAAAGTTTACCCGCTCGCGCTTCTCCGGCCATGGCATCGTGGTCAGCACATTTAACGGGAACATTACATTTTGCTCCACATTTTTGGAGTCAAACAGTGCGCCACCTTGAAATAGCATTCCCATCTCACGACGAATCTCAATTATTGTATTGCGGTCGCTTCCAATAAAATCGCGGCCATCATAAAATACCTGCCCCTCATCCGGATGTGTAAGACCTACAATGCATTTCATCAACACGCTTTTTCCGGTACCGCTGGCGCCGATGAGGAGATTCGGTTTCCCTTTTTCGAAAACCCCGGAAATGTTTTTCAAGATTGTCTTATCGGCAAAGGACTTCGATATATTTTTAATCTCTATCATTTTGCAAGAAGCAGTTGAGCCAACAGGTAGTCAGCAATCAATACGGCAATCACGCTGGTTGTCACGGCCTGGGTACTGGAAATACCCACTTCAAGCGCACCGCCCTGTGTATTATATCCTTTGTAAGAAGAGATCGATGACACAAGAAATGCAAACACGAAGGATTTGAGAAGTGCAAATTGAACGGTGAAAGGATTGTAGCTCGACCTCAAGCCGTATATATAATCGTTCGGTGTAATGATGCCGGTGAGCGTTCCCGCAAGATATCCGCCGATCATTCCGCACACACCTGCCACAATTACCAGAAGCGGATACATTAATAAAGAAGCGACAATCTTGGGGAGCACGAGGTAGGAAATTGAATTGATACCCATTACCTCAAGCGCATCTATCTGCTCGGTTATACGCATGGTACCCAATCCGCTGGCCATGCTGGAGCCAACTTTACCAGCGTATATTACAGCAATAATTGTCGGAGCCAGCTCTAATACGATCATCTCGCGAACAACCTGCGAAATAACGTACTTTGGAATGAAATCGCTGACCATGTTATAGGCTGTTTGCACAGTAGTTACAGCGCCCATAAATGTTGATACCAATGCTACAAGGAACAGCGATCCGATCCCAATGCTAATGCATTCGTCAAGTATAAGCTTGTAATAGGTTTTAAAGGTCTCACGGTTGACCAACAGCTGGCCGAGAAAAATGAAATACTTACCAATCTCCTGGATCATAGAATACGATAAACGAAGGCAATCACTACCTTGCGAAAGATACCCAAAAAATTAACATCTCGTATTCATGAACAAACTCATCGTGGTGACTGGCGGGAGCAAGGGAATCGGTCGCGCGATCATCGAAAAGTTTATTACACAGGATTTTGACGTAGTGACATGTGCACGGCAACTACCCGCTTTGGAAAAGTTGCAATCGGAACTTGCATCGACGAATTCTAAGGCAAAAGTATTTATTCATCAGGCAGATTTATCCATACTGGATGAAGTGCATACCTTCTGCGAATTTGTTCGAAGCCTTAAGAGGCCGGTAGATGTCCTTGTGAATAATGCAGGATATTTTATACCCGGCCAAATTGTCGATGAGGCTGAAGACACCTTACAACGCATGATCCAGGCGAACTTGTACAGTGCCTATCACACAACGAAAGGGCTGATTGGACTCATGAAGAATGGCAAGGGCAGGTACGTTTTTAATATGTGTTCCATTGCAAGCTTCATGGCATATCCAAATGGTGGCTCATATGCGATTTCGAAATTCGCACTACTTGGTTTCTCAAAGTGTCTCCGTGAAGAACTTAAGCCAGAGGGTATTCGCGTGTCTGCGGTGATGCCGGGTGCTACGCGGACGGAGAGTTGGGCAGGAACGTCCTTACCCGATAGCCGGTTCGTTTCGCCGGAGGATGTGGCGGAAACAATCTACAGCGCCTTCGCGTTATCTGAACGGAGTGTTGTGGAGGAGATTGTGATACGACCGCAGCTGGGTGATTTGTGATAGCTTCAAGCTACAATCGGGGTGTTTTTACTACACCAACGCCCTCTCTAACAGGCACTAAATAACCTATTTGAATAACAGGCTTGCAGCTTGTAGCTTGCAGCCGGAAGCTCTTATGCCCCTTTATTGCAACAGTCTCGTAAGTTACAGTCGACGGCACACTATTGAGGTGCCGGTCGGCGACGTGCCGCTGGGTGGTGACAATCCGATACGAATACAATCGATGACTACAATAGATACCATGGACACCATGGGGTCCGTTGAACAATCCATCAGAATGATCGAAGCGGGTTGCGAGTATGTACGGATCACTGCCCCTAGTATTAAGGAAGCCCAGAATCTTGCCGAAATCAAAAAGGAGCTGAGGAAACGTGGCTATAAAACACCGCTTGTAGCAGACATTCACTTTACGCCAAACGCCGCAGAGCTCGCCGCCCGGATCGTCGAAAAAGTCCGCATCAATCCGGGAAATTATGCGGATAAAAAACGCTTCGAGATTATAGACTATACCGAAGCTTCCTACCAGGGCGAGCTTAACCGGATACGGGATAAGTTTTTGCCACTTATCCGAATTTGCAAGGAGCACGGTACGGCCATGCGCATTGGCACAAACCATGGCTCATTATCCGATCGCATCATGAGCCGTTATGGTGACAGTCCAATGGGAATGGTGGAATCGGCACTGGAGTTTCTGAGGATTTGTGAAGATGAACAATATTTTAACATTGTCATTTCCATGAAGTCAAGCAACCCACAGGTGATGGTGCAGGCCTACAGGCTGCTGGTTCAAAAACTTCAGGAAGAAAACCTTAAACCATATCCACTCCACCTTGGCGTGACAGAAGCCGGTGACGGCGAAGACGGAAGGATTAAATCATCCGTTGGAATAGGTACTTTATTGGAAGATGGGCTGGGCGATACCATACGTGTTTCACTAACGGAAGAACCGGAGGCTGAAGTTCCAGTAGCCTATGAGTTAGCGAGGCGGTACGATCACCGGCAGGGTCACGCGATGATAGCCCCGATCGTCAATTATCCCATCACGCCCTTTGAATACAACCGCCGCAAAAGCCGTGGCGTGCTGAACATCGGCGGCGCACATCCTGTTCCGCGCGTCGTCGCGGACTTTTCAATGAAAGATAAGATCACCCCGGCTTCATTGTTCGCACTGGGATATCATTATTCTGTTCCCCTCGATAAATGGAATATCACGGATATGGCCTGTGACTTTATTTTTCTCGGCGACAGATTTCTCGAATTCGAAATACCTGGAACGCTTGCCCTATTATACAACCATAAGACGTGGCTTGCGCAAAAGGATCAGCCCCGGGCATATCCGTTCCTGCGCGCTTCAGAATATCTTGAGGGAGTCGAGCTTTCGCCGATTGTAAATTTTGTTTACGCCTGCCTTGGCGACATCAACGACGAGCTGGTGCAGAAATTGAAGAGCGACGTGACAGCCGTGCTCTTCATCGACACCGATAATCAACATGGGATGGCAGAACAGCGGCGGATATTTGTCTCCCTGATGGATGCAGACTGTGATGTTCCAGTAATAATCGGAAAAGCTTATCGCGACCTTTCGTTTGACCAGCTACAGTTGTACGCGGCCACTGACCTGGGTGGTTTGCTTGTGGATGGGCTGGGTGACGGGATTTTCATTGCCGCTGAAAACTGCGGGCCTGACAAGAAAATAAACGAAACGGGCTTCAACATACTGCAGGCAACCAGAACGCGTATATCTAAGACGGAATATATCTCATGCCCATCTTGCGGAAGAACTTTGTTTGATCTTCAGGAGACTACGGCGAAGATACGGTCCCGCACAAGTCACCTTAAAGGGATAAAAATCGGCATCATGGGCTGCATTGTAAACGGTCCTGGTGAAATGGCGGATGCGGACTACGGGTACGTAGGCTCAGGGCCCGGGCGAATAACCTTATATAAGGGCCGCGACGTTGTAAGAAAAAATGTTCCGGCAGCGAAAGCGGTCGATGAGCTAATCAATCTTATCCGCGAGAATGGCGATTGGCTTGAACAGGAAATGTTAATGAACTAGATTAGCGTGGAGACTGATTGTGAATATGAAAACGAAAGAAGAACTTCAAACGGAAAAGAAAAGCTGGCGCGATTCCGCAACGCTGGGTGAGGTAGGAGGGTACTTTTTCAGAAAAAAGGATGCCTCGCGGCCTACTAACATTAACATCAAAATGATGCATGGGATCAACAAGATCTCAATAGCCATTTTCTTGCTGGGGGTTATATTTTTGATCGCAAAACGGTTTTGGTAATTGGACCTGGAATCTTTTAGGAATCATTGTCTTTCTAAAAATGGAGTCACAGAGGAATTTCCTTTTGGCGACGACACTGTTGTGTTTAAGGTGATGGGTAAAATGTTCACGCTGGCTGGCGTCGTTGATTTTAGTGGAATAAATGTTAAGGTGGACCCGGAAAAGGGAATTGAGCTTCGCGAACGGTATGAAGCGATTTCGCAAGCGTACCATATGAACAAGAAGCATTGGATAACGGTGGCGACACAAGGCATGCTTCCCGAAAAACTGGTAATGCAGTTAATCGACGATTCCTACCTTTTAGTCGTCAATGGGCTCACTAAAAGCCAAAAAGCAGCGTTACAATCTATATAACGGCCATTCAGACGGTTACAGATGAGATAATTGGCCCGAAATCCGTATTTTTGACAGATTTACCCCATTCATGGCAAGGCCATTTTTTGCATTAGTATGTGTTAGCCTGCTTCTAAGCGCCTGTACCCAACAGCTGATTTGCCCTGCCTATCAAAGTGCCTTTATATACGACAAAGATGAGTTGCGAAAGAAGTTTAGCTATTTCCTTGAAGACTCTACTCCAAAACTCCTGACAGCCAGCAAAACAAAGTACTTAATCGCTGAGCCGGTTTCCTATCGCAAGAAATTGCGAAGCATGCAGACGGTGGAGATGAGAGATATCAATCCTGTCCTTCCAGATTCAATGAAACTCGGGGAGGAGGGCCTGCTGGGAGAGGATGGCGTGGTGCCTGGCGCAGAGCTTGACCTTGCTGCCCGCTCAGTGATAGACAGCACCTACATTGTTGATGTGCCGGTGGATACAACGGCCGAGGTAGTGGACAGCGCGTATATGATCTCGATAGACAAAGAGGTTCGATTGCTGAAATATGAGACGCCGGACAGCCTGGTATATGACGAAGCGAGCGGAAAATACGTCGTGCAAACGCCAAGGTACCGTGTTCAACAGGTGCGTTTTAATGTAGAACAGGATAACTATATGTGGTATTTGCGCAAACACCTTGTCCTTCCCGATGTGCGCGCTGCACAAAATATGCAGGAGGCTGAAAATGCCGCACCTAAGAAGGCGAAGAAAGGCATCTCGGGATTCTTTAAAAATCTCTTCAAGAAAAAGAAACGCAATTCAGATTCAACTGAAACCGCACAGGTTAAGCCTCCAGGAGAATTTGATTACGTGGATGATAATGAGGGAGCGCCGGATACGACCGATGTAAATGTGGCTCCTGAGAAGAAGAGTTCCGGGTCATTCCGGAAGAAAAAGAAGGGCAAGGACATCACCGAGCCCAAGACAACCGGTGCGGAGCCAGAGAAAAAGAAAAAGAAAAAGAAGGAAAAGAAAAAGAAGAATAAGAAGGAAAAAAACCCTCAGGAAATAGCGCCGCTGGAAGAAGAGAAAGAAGAGGAAGATGATGATGGGTTTTAATTGCGGAAACCGAACAGGTAAAATTGAGTTGCGTTCCAAAAGCGCGGCCCTCCGGCCGGGGAGACAAAGTTGAGATATCAGATAAGCCCGCCCACAAAGGGCTGAACATCTCAATCGAACAACGTCAGATTTCCATGCTGATCCGCAGGCGAAGTGGGGATAATAAGCGACGCAAGATTAATCGACGCATCCGTAATCCGTGGCGATACCGGATAATAATTCATGTGCGCGTCTGAGTACGGCTTTAATACATTCAGCAACTGGATCTCGCTGCTGTCGCTATTCAACCAGATCTTCTCCGCCTCTGGCTCCATCAACACCGGCATTCTTTCCTGTGTGGTGCCTACGATATTATTAGCCGGAATCGTGATCAATCGAAAAGAATGAACAACGTGGCTATTGCTGTCCTCAAACTCCTCCCAAAATCCAGCAAGTGAAAACAACTCCTGGTCAGTGGTCACGAAACGGTAAGGTATCGCTGTCCTCTTTCCGACTTTTTTCCACGCGTAAAAACCATCGGCGGGCAAGATGCATCTCATCTTCATCAATGACTTTCGCAATGCACCCTTCTCTGGAATTGTTTCTGCACTGATGTTGATCAGCTTTTCACTTAATGCTTTATTTTTCGACCACTCTGGTGACGTGCCCCAGTAGAATGTAGAAACGCCATGCGGACTATCTTGCGTGATCACAGGAAGCAATTGGGTAGGCGCCGCGTTGTATTTCGGACTGAAGGATTCAATGACTTCAGCGCGAAACCTTTCACGAATCTTCGAGGCGGGAGCGGTTATACTATACCTATCGATCATATCATGTTGTTAAAAAAGCAAGCGCACGCTCTTCCGACCAATATAGCCCATTTTTGTTGAATTGGCTGAATCCTACGTGACCACCGAAGCGTGGGACTTCTAAAGTCAGTGCGGGATTTTCGGTTACCAGCGCTGTTGGAAAGCAGCTGTCGCTCAGGAAAGGATCGTTTAACGCATTTACAATCAACGATGGAACACGAATTTTTTTGAGAAAGTATAGGGAGCTACAGCGCTGATAATAATCCAATGCATTAAGATATCCATGAAGCGGTGCTGTGTAACGGTCGTCAAACTCAAGGATAGTTTTGATATCATCAATGGCGCTTGTGTCAAGACCTTTCATCAATGCTGCCTTCGACATTACTTTCTTCTTGAGATTTTCGAGAAATCGCTTTGCATACACGCGATTAGAAGGCGTTGATAGCTTCAGGCAGCTTCCGTGCAGGTCAAGAGGTACCGAAAACACGGCAGCCTTTTTTACAATTGATGGGACATTACCTTCGCCGAGATATTTTAAGGTGAGATTTCCTCCGAGGCTAAAGCCGATCAGATACAATGTTTCATACGGTCGCTTCATCACATGCTTTATGACTGCCTCCAGATCTTCTGTTGCACCGCTGTGATAAAATCGAAGCTGCTTGTTTACATCACCGCTGCATCCCCTGAAGTTCCATGTAACCACATCATAGCGTTGGCGAAAGAACGCGCGTGCCATGCCTTTCATGTATGCGCGCGTCGAATTCCCTTCGAGTCCGTGGGATATGATCACAATCTTCCGGGAATCCTGTTTCAACCAGTCGAGGTCAAGAAAATCATCGTCGGGTGTTTGGATTCTTTCGCGCTGATAGACAACGTTGCGAACTCTTCGGAACAATGCGGGAAAGATAGTCTCCAAATGAGGGGAGAACAGCAGGCGTGGACGCTTATAGCCAGGCAGCACCGTTCAGACCTTATTCTCAACAATGCGTATATGTCCCAGGTGGTGCTGACCATGCCATGCATACGTAGCGATCATCCGGCTAAGGGGTATTTCAAGCTTGGTGTCGGGGTGTATAAACTTTCTTTCCAGGGCAGCAGCGTCGAGCCGCCGCAAGAGCGATGTCCATTTTTTGTGAAGCGCATTCAGCAGTTGGATCGATAGGGTCGGGTCAAGTTTTGTTTCTGGTGTCTCGGCCCAGCCTTTTTCGTCGTACGCTTTGATCATTGGCCTTTCTTCAGTCAGTGTCCATTTAAAACGCACGTATGCGTTCATATGACTATCGGCCAAATGATGGAGCACCTGGCGAGCTGTCCATCCTCCGTCGCGATAAGTTTTATCGAGCTGCTGTGTTGATAGCGCGTTAGTAATCTTTTGAACTTCAGCGGGTAAATTTTCAATCTCATCGATGTATTGACTGAGCTCAGTCGTGGAATAAGATTCTTTTGGTGAAAACTTACCAACAGGATATCGAAGGTGTAAATCGTCATTCATGGAATTCCTCTTTGGCTTTTTTGCGTTTGTTCCGTACACGGATGTTTATCATTTCAATCACCATTGAAAATACGATAGCAAAATAAATGTATCCTTTCGGAACCTCTTTGTGTAGTCCTTCCAGGAAAAGCATGAAGCCGATCAGGATGAGGAAGCCCAGGGCCAGCACTTCCATCGACGGATGCCTATTAATAAATGCACTGATTCGACCAGAAAATATGATCATGATACCAATGGAAAGCACCACGGCCACGATCATGATAATTACGTGTTCGGTTAGTCCGACCGCGGTGAGTATCGAATCGAAAGAGAAAATGATATCAAGTAAAATAATTTGCACGATGATGCCCGCGATGTTGGCTTTTTTCCCGCTCCCACTTTCTGCCAGGTCATCCTCGCCTTCCATCTCATGGTTTATTTCGCGTGTACTTTTGGCAATAAGGAATAAACCACCCAGGATAAGAATGAGGTCTCTGCCGCTAATAGCCATTTCTTCCTGCAGGATAAGTGTATTGGGAATGGTGAACAGCGGTTGTTTAAATTTCATTACCCACGTGATCGTCAGCAATAATAAAATTCGCACAAGCATGGCCAGCATCAGGCCCAGATTTCTTGTCCTTGCCCGAATGGCAACGGGAAGTCTGTTAGATACTATCGAGATAAAAATTATATTGTCAATTCCAAGGACGACTTCGAAGAAAGTAAGGGTTAATAAAGCGAGCCATGCCTCCGCGGTAAGGAAGATTTCCATGTAAGAGATCAGCAGTTGTTCAAAAGGCTAAAATAGAATAACTAACACTATACTCCAAGGAGCAAAAAGGGTGTTCAGGTTAAAGCGAAGTTCAGGTCTTAAATTCCTGTAAAAAAGAACGAACGGCTACGAGGGAGTTTTGTTCATTTCCTTCAATTACCCGGAGATTCTGGGCCTTGTAAGACTCTCTGTTTATTGACGTCCCTTCACCCGCGATGATCACTTTTCCGAGGATTGGTTTTTTGCGACCAAATCCGGGCGCTTTCAGTAAATCGAGCACCTTCATGTGCACCCATTGTTCGTTAACTTTTCCTTTAAAGATTATTGCGCCGTCGAGATTGCGAAGGTTTTCGATGTGCTTTTGGCGCAATTCCAACAGATCTCCTTCGAAGTCAGAAATAAGCAAATTGAAGCCGGCGGATTTGATCACATCAATGTAAGGTTTAACAGCAAGATGATCCACTTTGTCGTGCATGAGGTAAATTGTCTGCCCCGTAGCTTCCGTGAGCATCTTTTTCTCGCTTGCCTCTTCGAGCTCCTCCCGAATGATGGTCTTAAAATCCTCTAGCTGTGTCTGCAAGATTTCGGCGCCTTCCGATGCTTCGACATCCCTCTTCAATGCTTCGATAAAATTTTTCTGACGCTCGCCCGCCCGGCTCAGATCCTGAGTTATCCAGATCAATCGGGGAAAGTCCTCACGCCTTTCTGCCGCCAGTGCGCCACGCTCGGAGGCAAGCCGGTGTTGCAGCTCCTGAACAGACTTTTCGCTTCCCTCCGGGACAATGCCAAAGTCAGATCCAATCAGGTGAATCGATATCCCGGATTCTGCCATATCGCTCCGTACCAGCTTTTCAAGCTCAGCGATATTACCCGGTAAGGATTGCGACGGAAGTACCGAATATCCTAACCGTTGGAGCTCGCGGTAAATAACACTTCTTTGGACTGCAAGATCATGTGATGTCTGCGCGAGATAGACAGTCTTGCGGCCATAAATTTCTTTCGCGTTACGAACAGACTTTCCGGACTTCAGATACAACAGGATGTCGTTGATGTCGTAGCAAAGGTCGATCATCTCCATCCAATATTGCTTTTCCGCATCGTGGCTGAAATAATCCGTAAAGTCTTTTACCTCGCCTGAGTCGAGATCGAGATCATACATCGTATAGCCGAAAAGATCGCGCAAGGAAGGAGGCTGCTCCTGCGCCGTCAAAGGACTTTTAAAAACCTTAAATATCCTGTTGATATGTTGTGCAGTGCTCTCGGTGCCTGCCGAGAACTGATTAATGTAATCTAAACAGTTCTGCGACTGAACAAACTCTTTTGAAAATATCGTGACTAAAACTCCCGCATTGTCAAGCTTCGGCGAGGTGAGTGGATCAAACTCGCTCTTTAACATTACATTAGGTTTCTCGCCCGATACCTGACCAAGCATCGCTTCAAGAAAATTCCGGAAGGACGTAACCCAGCCAGGTGGTTGGTTATCTTGTTCAGCAAATATTATCAAAACGTCGATTCCGGGGCTCATCATTGAATGTCAGGGATTCCGCTATGCCCGCGGATAATGTGTGCAGTTGCAAATACGCCGACGGACGACCTGTCAGTTAAACGTATTTTAATATCCATCACTCTAAAAGGTAAGTCTTAGTACCCCTAAAAATCATGATATTCCTCCAAAAATCCTAAGAAGGGACTTTCGTCTAGTATGTTGTGCCTGTAAGTTTCAGTGCGAAAAGCGAAGTATCCGTGGTGTTTAAACTTCGTAAATTTGAAAAAATAGCGCCGTTATGATCAGAAGAATTTTATACTGTTTCCTGTTGTTTATTTCAATAGCTCAGCTGCAGGCCCAGGACAAGAAAACGCTGGCCGACGCTGAACATTATTTCAGCGTGCGCAGTTATGACGTTGCGTTGCCAAAGTTTCTTGCTGCAATTCAGGCGGGCGAGAAGGATCCACTTGTTCACTATAAGACGGGTGTGTGCTATCAAAAGTCACCAGAGACCGACGAGCAGATCAAAGCCATTCCTTACTTCGAGCACGCCATCAAGAATGGTAAAGATCTGCCTGGTCAACTGTACTATGACCTTGGTGCCATATATCTCAAGGATGAAAACCTTCAACGCGCGTCAGAATACTTTAAGAAATTTAAGAGCGTAAGCAGCAAGGCTGATAAAAAATTAATGGCGATGGCTGATGAGGCTATTCAAGTATGCCACAATGCGGTCGCGTTGATGTCCATACCTCGCGACTTCAAGGTGACGCACTTTAACTCGATCATAAATACGAAGTACACAGAATACAATCCTGTCGTTTCTGCTGATGAAAGCATCATGGCCTATACGGCGCTGCGCCCGAATACAGGCAAGACCAGGACTGGCGACAAATTTATTGAAGAGGTATACATCAGCTATAATGCGAATGGTGGATGGACTGAGCCGAAGGTCATTCCCATTGCGCACGATTATAATGTGGGCACGGCAGGGATATCCGCCGACGGACAAAGAATGTTAATTTTCATGGGCGGCGCTACTGATCCTGGCAGTCTCTTCCAAATTACAAAGGCTGGTGATACATGGTCAAAGCCTAGTTTGGTTACGCCAACGCTCAATACACCAAAGTATCTCGAATCCACGGCAAGCATTACGCCTGACGGCAAGACAATATATTTTGCGAGTGATCGTCTCGGTGGACAAGGGGGGCTTGATATTTATAGAACATCAATGCAGGCAAACAATACCTGGTCCGCGCCTGTTAATTTAGGGCCGCAGGTGAACAGCAAGGCAAACGAAGATGCTCCTTTCATTCACCCTGATCAAAAGACATTGTTCTTTACGTCGGATGGTCACAACACGATGGGTGGCAGGGACATTTTTGTCACACGGTTGAACAACAACGAATGGACTTCGCCTGAGAACATGGGTTACCCGGTGAACACGACCGTGAACGACAATTACTTTACGTTGATCGCGGATGGAACGAGAGCCTATTTTTCATCTGACCGAAAAGGTGGCATGGGTGGACAGGATATTTATTTCATAGATCTTCCTGCTGAATCCGCGAACATTCCGTTGACCATGATAAAGGGTAAGATCATTAATGCGGAAACCGGCAAGCCATTGCCCACGAAGATATATGTGATCGACAGTGAAAGCGACAAGAAGCTTGAATTCGTTTATGACCCCGATCCAGTTACCGGAAATTACCTTATCATTCTGCCTCCGTCAAAGAATTATGATCTTGTGATAGAATCCGAAGGGTTTTTGCCGTATACGCTGAATATCAACGTTCCGAACCAGACCTATTTTTACGAGCTTTATCAATTGGTAAGCTTGAAGACTATCAAGCAATTTAATGTTGTGGTAGGACAGGAGGTGCAGGTTAAGAACGCGTTCTATGACACCGATCAGGATGTAAAGGCCGATCTGCGGAAAACGCATGAAGCAAAACTCGTTCAGGGAGGGTCTCTTGACGTTTACGACATGATGCTGGACTTAATGGCCAGCGAGGACAAGGACGGAATGAAGTATTTATCAGACCTTATCGAAATGAAGAATCCTATTGAGCAGGTTAACTTCAATGAAAAGGAAAACTCGCGCATCGAGGTGGCTACACGTACATACTATTATGATGAAAGCGACGAAAGCAAGTTTGAACAAAAGAAAGTAGACGGGAAGACCATCTTTTCACTGCCGACATTCATGGTGAATGAAGAGATAAAAAAGCAAAAAGGACTTGTGGACAAGAAGCCGGCCACCTACGATAAAACGTTGCTCGCGAAAACTGCAAATATTTATTTTGATGCAGGCAAGAGCGATTTGAAGGCACAATATAATGCGCAGCTTGATGCGTTGTTACAGTCACTCACCAAGTACTCCGACCTGGGCGTACAGATCTCAGGATTTGCGTCTGCCGAAGGGACCGAAGAGATGAACCGAGATCTTTCCAACAAGCGGGCTATCGCCATCCTTGACTATATTAATCATAAAGGCGTAGTACGACGCCGCATCATCGCCAAGGGCTATGGCGCGACTAAGCAAGAAAATGTGTCTAAAGAGGAGGGCCGCAGGGTAGAAGTAAAGATTGTAGATCTGACTGAGCTCGCAGCAGCCAATTGAGTTGATACATTGCTGAGCGATCCTCACGTCACCAGGGTCCTGACCGCAAAGTCGCAGAGGCGCTAAGAAACCGCAAAGCTTTAGTGTATTCCTTCGCGTTTTAGCGCCTCAGCGGTTAATGCCTCGCCCATCACACAAACCTTTCCTATTGGAGAACCGACCGTGGCAACAACAGCGAACTATCCCCATAACTTAAAAACCTATAGTCATTCTGCAACGCCGCGTCGTATACTCTCTTCCAATCCTCGCCAATAAACGCCGCAACCAAAAGAATCAGCGTCGATCCCGGTTGATGAAAGTTTGTAATCAGCCCCTGGCAAATTCTAAAAGTGTATCCGGGTACAATAAATATTGAAGTTTCACCCGTTAAAGATTCTACACCTTTTTCTTTCATGGATCGGAGTACCGCCCGTAGGGATTCCGTTGCAGAAGGCAATGTTGCATCGCTTTTCATCGCATCATGTTGTTCAATGACAAAGAACGCTTCCGGATTTTTCAACAGCTTTACACCATACCAATATAGACTCTCCAATGTCCTCATGGAGGTTGTGCCGACTGCAACAATGAACTTTTTTCCTAACAGATTTTCAACATTTTTTCTCGACACCGTTATTTGCTCATGGTGCATGACGTGATCGAGGGCATTATCAACTTTAACAGGTTGAAATGTACCGGCACTCACGTGCAATGTGAGAAAGTCGGTTTCTAAGTTTTTTTCAGCCAGTTTCCGTAATATTTCTTGCGTGAAGTGTAGGCCGGCAGTTGGTGCGGCAACCGCGCCTGAACGTGTTGAATAAACTGTTTGATACCGTTCGCGGTCTGATTTCTCTGCGGGACGTTTCAAGTATGGTGGCAAAGGTGTTTCTCCCATTGCTGACACCAGTGTTGCAAACGTTTCGTCATTCCACGTAAGGCGCACCAGGCCCTTTTCCCGGTCTTTCAGTGATATGGTTAGTTTGATGCCACTGATTTCCTTCATCAGTGTCGTGCCGTCTTTCCAACGTTTTGCGTTTCCTATTGCACATTTCCAGATGGCAGTGCCTGTCGCCTGCATTGCAGTCACCAATAGCGTAGCAGGCGAAATTGGTTCCAGTAGAAAAATTTCTATTTCAGCACCGCTTTCCTTTTTAAATAGAATTCGCGCGGGTATTACTTTAGTGTCATTAAAAAACAGCAGGGAATTTGCCGGCAGATGTTCCGTTATAGAGGTGAATGTATCATGCTGGATTTCTCCTGCCTTATAGACGAGCAGTTTGGACTGATCACGTTCGGGAAGCGGGTGAATGGCGATGCGATCGGACGGAAGGACGTATGTGTATTGTTGAAGGTTAAGTAACATAACTTGGCGCAAGGTAATTGTTTGACCTGATAAGATCATGGCTGACCCATACATTGGTCTAACAGTTGACCGAAACGTTCCACATCTACAAAAACAGATTGAAAATCTTAAGTTGGCATGCGGTTTCGCCCTGCTGCTGAAAGCATCGTAGCCGTCCAATTCATTGTGATGGCAACTTGTTGTGTAGTACTCCCTGGGATAATCTTGCCCGGCCATCTGAGAAATGCAGGAACCCTTATTCCACCTTCCCATAACGTACCTTTTAAATTGCTCAAGCCTCCATTGTCCGAATATTTTTCCCCGCCATTGTCGTTAGTAAAAATTACAAGAGTAGTTTCTGACAATCCCGCGTCATCCAACGCTTTCATTATTACACCTACGCCATCGTCAAGGCTTTTCATCATGGCTGCATAAGTGGCGGCCGATCCTCCTGTTCTAAAATCAAGTAAATCTGCATATGGTCTATCACCGGGCGCCTGCCAGGGCCAGCATTGTACGAGTGTTCATACATGTCAGAGGTCTGAAAACAAAGTACATTTCGTTGGTCGAAAAATTCATTTAAGCTTTAAAATAATTCAGTTGTACGCTGTATTTCCATAGATGCAATGGTTGGTAGCTTTGGTAGTAGATACCGAGGTCAATGACCGCCTTCTAATAAATGCCGCCCTACTATTCAGAGCCGCAATAAAAAAGGCTAATTTCACCTTTACATGCCGCTCAAACTCTCTTATACCAAGCAAGACTTTCACTTTGCCTTCGAAGCACGTACCTCACGCGGCGATATGCACCAGAAGACATCCTGGTTCATCAGCGTGTCGGATACCGAGCAGCCAGGGCACATCGGAATAGGGGAATGTGGTCCGTTGCCCGGACTCAGCATTGATGATCGCCCGGATTTTGAGACCCAGCTACACCTTTGTATTGAATCGATCAATAAAACAGGCATTTCACTGGATAACCTCGCGGCAAAGATACACGTACTCGTGCCTCCAATATTTCCAGCGATTCGCTTCGGATTGGAAACTGCATTGATGGATTTTCAACACGGTGGAAGAAGAGTGATTTATCACAACGACTTTACCCGGGGGGCACCGATTCCCATTAATGGCCTCATCTGGATGGGCGATGCTGCGTCAATGTTGCAACAAGTCAAGGAGAAGTTGTCACAGGGCTTCACATGCCTGAAATTAAAAGTAGGCGGACTTGATTTCGACACGGAGCTATCACTTATCGCAGACGTACGAAAGCTTGCGGGATTGGGCATCACGATCAGGCTGGACGCAAATGGCAGTTTTCCCACGTCAGAGGCGATGACACGGTTAGAGGCTCTAAAGAAGTTCAATATTCACTCGATCGAACAACCGCTCGCTCCCTCGAACGAAGCGATGCGAAGGCTTTGCAGTACTTCACCAATCCCGATCGCTCTGGATGAAGAACTAATTACGCACACCACCTACGAAAACAAAAAGCAGCTTCTGTTGCGGCTGAAACCACAATTTATTGTCCTGAAACCTATGCTGCTCGGGGGACTTCAAGGTTGTAAAGAATGGATCGACATCGCGGATAAACTGGAGATAGGATGGTGGGTAACATCGGCGCTTGAATCAAATATTGGATTGAATGCCATTTGTCAGTTTGTGGCTAATTATCGTTTAACGATGCCGCAGGGCTTGGGGACTGGAGCGATTTATAAGGATAACTTCCCCTCTCCGTTGAGGGTTCACGATGGGGCTATATTCTATGATAATGATAAAACGTGGAGTCCGGTCGTGTTGTGATTAACCGGTTACCATTAGCCATTAACCGCCAACAGGCAAAGGCGCGAAGATTTCGCAAAGGAATACAGTAAAGAATTTAGAGTAAAATTCGAGATTTATTTAACGTCTTTGAGAGCGTCCGCAAGTGCAGCCTGCAGCGTTTCCTGCTTCAGAGAATTTTTCAGCCCCTCTAAAAGAAAATTGGGAATCTTCTCCGACTTTGCGACCTTCCCCTTGATCTCCTGGATCATCTCCAAAGAATTCACTTTACCTTCGAAGTCAGGCTCCTCCTTAACTTTGGTTTCTAATACATCCCACGCGCTGATGACTTTTTCTTGTACGGCCTGTTCAGCTACAACCTGATCATGCTTGTCCGTCTTCCCCTGAATGCATTCATTGTACTGGTCAATGATGGTACCGAGATCTTTCTTGGAAAGCTCGCCGTTATCAACCCGGTCAGCGACGGTTTTACAGTCGCTTAAAAAATTTCGAATTGACTTTTTAAAACCAATGTTTGGCACGTCCATGCCCTTACCATCTTTACGCATCAAAAAGCTTCCATCAAATGTCATCTGATTTGGAAGCTGATAGTAATAAAGTGAAAGGTATCCAGACTTTACGAGCTTCATAAAAGTGTAGCCGTCCGGACCCTTTACCGGCTGATAAAGCTCATTCTTAAATGAATACGTCTGAACCTGAAACATCGGGTACGTCGTTTTCTTTTTTTCCTCACTAGTCACTTGCACCTTTTTATCCAATCCGAATAGCAGTGGCTTTACCTCCCCTGTGATGGTATCGCCTCTTGAGGTGACCACATAATCCTGCGCACCAGTCCATAAATAAGCCAGCAGCAGGAGTAGGATAAGGAAGAGGTGAAGGATGCCAAATTTCATAGACGACGAATTAGAATGGAAAGATAAGCGATTAAACTTTCATTATAAGCGTTGCTCCGTTTTCCTATTTTCGCTCTATAAAAGAAGCTGGAGCCAAACCTTTGGTATCCCGAATGTTTGCGGTTGCATATATTTTATTGATTCAGGTTATTGCAGGATAATCACCCCCTATGGTCATCTATAACCCCAAGAAGTGGCTTTCTCTCATATTCCATTCTTATAGTAAGCGTGTCTTGGTAACCCTTTGGCCCGCCTTGATGTTCATGACAGTTTACTCCACGATCTTATGTTACTTTTCTATCGATTTTTTCAGACTACATCAAGCGGACTTTCAGCCAACCACTGCGATGCACCAATTGCTGGGGGTGGTATTGGGTTTGTTCCTGGTTTTTAGGACCAACACAGCATATGACCGGTGGTGGGAGGGACGGCGTCTGTGGGGAGGAATGGTGAACAGTACACGGAATTTTGCAATGAAAATTGGCGCATTTGTGAGTGCGGAAAATCATGAAGACCGCGAATGGTTTGCCAAAATGATCTCAAACTTTGTTTTTGCCATGAAAGAAAATTTGCGTACAGGCGTACAATTCGCGGAGCTGGATGCACCTGACGAGTCATTCTTCAATGACCTGAAAAAGTACAAGCATAAGCCCAACCGTATCGCGTCATTGATGTATAAAAGGGTCAACGATATGTATACTTCAAAAAAAATATCCGGTGATCAGCTGATCAATCTTGACAAAGAATTAAAAGATTTCATTGATCTGATGGGCGCTTGCGAGCGGATTAAGTACACGCCGATACCATACTCCTACATGATGTATGTGAAAAAATTCATCTTTATATACATCATCACGCTTCCTTTCGGGTTCGTTACGCAGTCCGGATATATGACCATACCCATCGTGCTGCTGGTGTCCTTTGTTTTATTGAGCGTCGAGCTGATTGCAGAAGAGATCGAAGATCCTTTTGGCCGCGACGTGAATGATCTGCCTTTGGACGAACTCGCTGGCAAGATGCGCGAGAACGTTCGCGAAATTCTTTTATAAGAGCGACACACCTATTAATTTGATGCACCGGTAGCGGGCACGAAAGTTCCGTCATCGCGAGTCAACTTTTCGAGACAACGTCTCGAAAAATGTTGACGTGGCGACCCCCTACCGACGAAGTGCCGATCGTTCGCATTCACTCCCCGCTGCTACTCTCAATCTTCCAGAAAATCAATGTCTACATTCAACGGATAGCGCATCAGATATTCCAGCGCTTTCTTTACTGTCATGTCCTCGAAAAGGACATGATACAACGTGCTCGTGATCGGTGCACGAACCTTATAATGATCCGCGCACTTCTTTGTGATCTTCACCGTGTTGATACCTTCGGCCACTTCATCCGAGCTTTGCAGAATGTCCTGAAGCTTCTCACCACGGGCCAACCTGTGGCCTACTGTAAAATTGCGGCTCAATGAACTGTTACAAGTAGTGACCAGGTCACCAACACCTGCTACCCCAAGAAATGCCTTCGTGTTCCCTCCAAGGGCCCGGCCCAGATAGATCATTTCAACCATGCCTCGGCTAACAAGAAGACCTTTGGCATTTTCGCCATATCCCATGCCGCTGAGCGCGCCGGCTGCAATGGCAATGATATTTTTCAATACGCCTGCGAGTTCCACGCCCACGATGTCGTTGTTGCCATAGACCTGAAAATTGTCGGATCGAAGGAGACGCTGGCCAATGTTGATCACCTCGTTGAAATGGCTGGCTATTACCGTTGCTGCCGGATGTCCTTCTGCGAGCTCTTTACTAAGATTTGGTCCGGCAAGGCAGCCAACCCGTACGGCAACAGTCTCTTCGAGAATCACTTCACTAATCGTTTTCACCATGCTGCGATCCAGCGTTGGTAAAGTGTCAATCGTTTGACCAGCAGGCAGACTTACATCAAATCCCTTTGTACCGTGAATGAGAATGTGGTAGGGGCGGATATAAGGAGAAAGCTGTTTCATCAATGTGCGGAAGTGCGCCGATGGAACGATCGGAAATATCACATCGCACTGATCGGCAAGAATCCCGAGATCAGTTGTCGCCTTAATACGCGGACTCATTTTGTTTCCGCGGTGCTCGTGCGTATCATGAATACGTTGTGCTGTCTCTTCACTGCGGACGTAAAGAATTACATCGCGTTGGCGTGCCAGTAAGTTTGCTACAACACTTCCGAAATTTCCCGCGCCGATTACCCCGACGGGTTTATCATCAGATAAACTTTTCAAGGTCATATCCAGCCAGCCGGTTATGGTAGTAATAAAGGGTGTTGAAATCTTTCGTTATGATGTTGCCATCCTTGTTCAGCAACAAAGGTCTCTTCAAGTGGAATATGCCAACGTTGTCGAGGCCATGCCGTAGTACCAGGTCGATCTTTCCTTTCAGGTGCGTCGCATGCGATACCTTGCCTTCTGATTTCATGTGATAAATTTGTTTTCGTACACGCTTGCATGCCGCACGAAATTCCTCATAGATGAGCACCTGATCCTCTTCGGGTAAACGGAGCAACCCGAACAGATCCAACAATGGATGTTTCTTCTGCCATATTTCAAAGGCGACAAAGGCGACCAGATGGCTCGCAAAGATTCTGTTGATGCGATGGTATTCCGTTACGATCTTCTGGCTGAGCATGCGCGTATACTCGTCTTCCCGCTGTTTGTCAACGGTAAGGTCGCCGTGAGAGATAAAGTAGTCACGTGTTTCAATAATCCTCCCCTGGGCATCCAGACTTTCGCCATTTTCATCGACATAGTTGCCCATCACATCAAGTCCGCGTCCGATAGACACGGATATATTCGATCCCTTGGTGAAAAATTTAAAGAGAAATTGTATCAATTGCCAGCTGCCATATTTATCCTGTTCCGGCAAATAGCGATCCTGCCCTTTTGATGACAAGTATTCGTTAATAAGGTCGGGTGCTTCCAGTACGAAATGATAGTTAAGCGTAACAGGAACAATAAAGATCTTTCGCACGGGTTGATCTAATGGGGTCTCCAGGTAGAGGTTGCGTTGCGCCTCTATTGTCGAGCTTAGCAGTCCAAGTTTGAGATGCTTCTCAAGGCCACCAGACCTTGACCGCGTACCACCGGGAAAGAAAATACTGTGTGCACCCTTTTGCACGGCGAGCATCGAATAAAATTTCAACGTCTCGAGGTAGGGAACATTTTTTTTCCTGCGATCTACTTTAAATGCCCCGAGGCTATTCATGAAGTAGGCGAATATCTTGATGTTGAAAAGATTTAAACCTGCGCCGTAGATAAACGCCGGCAGCCCGAGCGAATGGATGATCCATCCAATAAGAATAGAATCGAGATTGCTAAAGTGCGTGGGAACCATCACCACCGTTCCCTCGGTGGCAAGGGTTCTCAGTTGCTTTACTTTCCCGACGATCTGGA
This sequence comes from Chryseolinea sp., assembly GCA_037720155.1. Classification (GTDB taxonomy): domain Bacteria; phylum Bacteroidota; class Bacteroidia; order Cytophagales; family Cyclobacteriaceae; genus Chryseolinea. The sequence goes on from JBBJMI010000009.1 coordinate 167,998, forward strand.
TCTTGTCACGTAGTGTATATCTGCTGCGGAAAAAGGCTCCGAACTTTTTTACCCTGGCCCCATTCAGGAGACGTGCAAACCAAAACTTAACAATTTCGCGGGTTAGACGATACGAGCTAGCCTTGAAATTTCCAGCGATCTCATTTGAATACCGATGTACAATGCGGTATAGAAGTTCATCTGCCTTTGGCAAACCGTCTTCCGGCGTTTTGGTTGCAAGCGTTACGAGCTCCTCTTTCATCTGCGCCCAGAACTGCGGCTCATCTTTCGCATCAACGCGCCATCGGTTACGCTTCATGCGTTGTTGCTCGCGATACACCGTTGCTTCCAATTCGTCAAGCAGTTGCTTGGGGGTCGGACGATTTTTCTTTATTTCATTGAATGCCTTCTGAGCAACCTCTTCAATAAACTCTATGCGATTTTTGCTTAACTGATAGACAGGCCAATCGGGTATACCGTCCAGGATCGGCTTGTACCCTTTATTCTTATTTTTCTTCTCTGCTACTTCCATGGAACGTGCAAAATAAGACAAATTCCAGTTGGTCGTGCAAAAAGGCGGGACTTTAAGCGCGTTGTAAAGCCTGTTGGAGACTGGATCTCATATCGTTGAAACGCGTGATGGCCTCCTGAACAAAAGTTTCGTCAATAAGGGTATGCAACTCCGCTTCAGACGTAACGTCATATTCATTTAGCTTGAAGGTCTGCTCAAGCAGTCCTTGTTCGACTTTAATCAGATAGCGATTATTCCACGCAAAGACAGTGATCTTGCATTCACTGTGTGGAATTTCCCCAACTACGCGCATAGGTCTGTGGATTGAGGCACGAAGATAGCGGAATACCTGCAAGCTTCAAGCTTCAAGCTTGTGAGCAGAGGCTTGAAAGGTGGCACATTTAATAGCTTTGGATGAATAGTGCGCCCATGAAGTAGCTGGCCCCCGCTTGCAGCTTGTAGCTTGTACCTTGAAGCCTAAAAGAATTTGTCCGTTTGAAAACTAATTTCCAGCCGGATTACGTTACTTAAGGTGTTATTTAAGTTCGGCAATTGGTCATATATTGTGGGTTGATTCCCAGAACAGTGTTTTTCGTACCATGAAAGTTTCGGCGGGCAGGAAAGTATTTCTCAGGATATGTGCAATTGCTTCGCTGCTGATGCTTTGTGCTGCATACCATGTGCAGGCGACTCACTTGCGGGCAGGCGAAATCACCGCCGTTAGAGAAAATTGCAGCAGTCTAACGTATACCATCACGATCACAGTTTATACGAATACAAAAAACACCACGGTGTTGTTTGGCGGGGATGGAGAAAAGTTGGATTTCGGTGACAACGAGGGAGTAACGTTTGACGAAATAGAGAACAGCGTTCGGTTCGATCTTAATCCTGACGGAAGCGTAGCGACAGCCTCCTTCACGGTAACCCATACCTACCCTGGTGTAGGCCGTTATGTGATAAGCTACCGGGAGCCCAACCGGAACGAAGGCGTCCTCAACATGGATGCGTCGATCAATACGACCTTCTACCTCGAGACCGAAGTAAGCGTTGATCCTTTTCTAGGTTGTAACAATACGCCAAGACTACTGGTAGCACCGATTGACCAGGCTTGTACTGGTGTTACCTTTACACACAATCCAGGTGCGTACGATCCGGATGGAGACAGCCTTTCCTATAGTCTTGTCGTTCCTTTCAGTGATCGCGTCCAGGAAGTAATCAACTACAGAAGTCCCAACGATCAGAAATTCTATACGAACTTTGGAACTGCGAACGAGGCAGGGGCAGGGCCGCCAACATTTGCCATAAACGCGGTAGACGGTACGCTCACCTGGGATGCTCCGGGCGCTATTGGCGAATACAACATTGCCTTTCACGTCATCGAGTGGCGCAAGAAAAACGGGGTATACTACCGGGTGGGCTATGTGCGCCGTGATATGCAAATACTCGTAGATGAATGCGACAACGAACGTCCTGACCTTATCCTCCCGGCCGATACCTGCGTGGTCGCCGGCACAACATTGGATGCGACAATATTTGGCATCGACCCCGACAATGATGATGTGAAGATCGAAGCGTTCTCCGAGATTTTCGAGTTTCCCATTACACAGTCACCCGCGACCTATACGCCCGTGCCAGATGTTGATGACTTCCGTCCTTCTACGCCGCCTGCAGAGACGAAATTTCATTGGGAAACGGAATGCCTTCACGTGAAGGATCAACCTTATCAGGTGGTATTCAAAATTACAGACAATCCGGTGGATGGACCCAAGCTGGTGACGTTTAAAACCTGGTTCATCCGCGTTGTTGGTCCGGCGCCAGAATGGGAAGACGCCGAGCTTAACCTTGCGACACGATCAACGACACTTACGTGGGATCCCTATTTTTGTCAGAATGCCGAGACGATGCAGGTATGGCGAAAGGTTGATGGAGCAGCGTTTGAACCGGATAATTGTCAGACGGGTATGCCCGAATTTCTCGGCTACGAACTTATCAATACACTTCCCATAAAATCTCCCGGCACGCCTGGGAACCCGGGCATACCTGTAACGACTTACACCGATACCAACAATGAAAAGGGATTAGCCCCTGGAGCAAGATACTGCTATCGACTTGTCGCCATCTTCCCGCTTCCACGCGGTGGAGAAAGTTATGTTTCCGTAGATACTTGCGTAGGACCTATACTCGCCGACGTGACCATCATCACACATGTAACCGTTGACAAGACCCATCAGACAGAAGGAGAAATTCGCATCAGCTGGCGCAAACCTTTTGATGCGGATCCAGTTCAGTTTCCTCCACCGTATTACTATGAGATCTATCGCGCCGTTGGCTTTGCGCGAGGTGCCGACTCAGTAAACGTTTCACCTCCCGGGCAGTTTGCAGATACCACTTTTGTTGATGATGGATTGAATACCCTGGAGAATGTGTACAATTATACGATCACCGGCTATGCATCCAACGGTGGACTGCTCGGAACATCAGCAGCCGCTTCATCGGTACGCTTAGATGCCAACTCAGAAGTAAAACGCATCGAGCTTAACTGGAGCGCCTTTGTTCCGTGGTCAAACCAAATACAGACATTTCCCAGGAAGCATTTCATCTACCGCGGACCGGAAGGTGCAGTGGAAGCAGACCTTGTTCTTATTGACAGTGTTGATGTATCCGCCAGCGGCTTCGTCTACCTCGACGAAGGACAATGGAACAGCCAACCGCTCGTTGACAGCGAGACCTATTGTTACCGCATCATGACACGGGGTGGCTATGGGAACCCTGCTATACGCCAACCCTTGAAGAACTTTTCCCAGATCGTCTGCGCGCAGCCTGGCGACACAATACCGCCCTGCAAGATTGAGCCGCCTATGCGCAGCACGCTGGACTATGCGGATTGTAATGAATACTATGAAAAGTATTGTCAGAAGGATAACTACAGCAACATCATCATGTGGAGCCGCGCTGTTGACGCCTCCTGCCGCAACGATGTACGGAGCTACAATGTTTATGCTTCCAGCACCAAAGGCGGAGAGTTTGCGCTGATCGCTCAAAATGTACGTGACACATTCTATATCGATAATAACCTGTTGTCCTTTGCGCGATGTTATCAGGTAGCGGCGGTGGACGTTTCCGGAAACATCGGAGAACTAAGTGAAGCGCTTTGTATTGACAACTGTCCTTACTACGAGCTGCCGAATGTATTCACGCCGAATAATGACGAATACAATGACTTCTTCAGCGCATACAGCATTCGTGGTTATGATTGTGGAGAAGAAGGAAACTGCATACCGGCAGAGCTACGAATGAAATGTGCGCGCTTCGTGCAAAGCGTCACCTTCACCGTGTACAACAGATGGGGCCAGGAAGTGTACGAATATTTTGGCCGCATGGGAAGTGAAACCAACACCATCTACATAGACTGGAATGGAAAAGATAATAACGGAGTGGATTTATCAACCGGTATTTACTACTACGTCGCAGAGGTAGTCTTCGATTCCGTTGATCCACAGAACAACACCAAAAAGATCAAAGGCTGGGTCCACCTGAAGCTGTAGCCCGTGATTGTCCTCTTCGATGGCATCTGTAATCTTTGTAACGCCTCCGTCCAGTTCATCGTAAAACGCGACTCGGCCGGCAAGATGAAATTTGCTTCTCTTCAATCTTCATTCGGGAAGTCCCAGCTGTCCAAATACAATTTTGATCCCGACGCACTTCACTCCATTGTGGTTATCGACGATGGTATTGCTTACCAAAAGAGCGATGCCGCCATGAAAATTGCCTCAAATTTGCGCCGCCCTTGGTCATTATTGGCGGCACTAAAAGTAATTCCAAGATTTATTCGTGATGGTGTATATAATTTAGTCTCCAGGAGCCGTTACAGTTTGTACGGCAAGCGCGACAGTTGTATGATCCCCGACGAGGGGTTGAGGGCGAGATTCATCGAAGATGGATTTTAGCGGGAAGAGTTGCCGAACAAAGATGCCCGGCGCCTATAGCGCCCACCGTTCCCGCACCACCCGAAGTTGCGTGCGATAGCGGGTTGTGCATTTCCCGAAGGTGTTTTGAACGGTTAGATATGTTATTGCATCATTCTCGGGATAGTGTTACCATGAAATTTGCAGCGTGCAGCAATAGGTCCATTAGAGAATGTGCAGTTCTATTGCTGCTAACCTTTTGTACTGCCTTTCACGCGAACGCTACTCACCTGCGCGCAGGTGAGATCACCGCCCTCCGGGAAAATTGCAGCAGTCTCACCTATACCATTACTATTACGGTATATACCAATTCCAAGTCCGACGTGCAGTTCGGTGGTGGCGAGTTGAACTTTGGTGATGGCGAAATCATGACTTTCGATGACATCGTGAACACCATTCGTTACGACCTGAATCCTGACGGTACCGTTGCGTCGGCTATCTTTACCATCACACATACCTATCCCGGAGTGGGTGCTTATGTGATCAGCTACAGAGAAGCCAATAGAAATGGCGGCGTGCTGAACATGTCCAATTCGATCGGAACAACTTTCTACCTTGAAACGGAAGTAAGAGTTGACCCGTTTCTTGGTTGTAACAATACGCCGAGACTTCGCGTGGCGCCAATTGACATGGCGTGTTCCGGAGCAACGTTCACGCACAATCCAGGTGCCTTCGATCCCGATGGAGACAGCCTTTCCTATAGCCTTGAAATTCCATTCGGCGACCGAAATACCGAAGTGATTAATTATAAAAGTCCAAACGATGCAAAATTCTATACCAATTATGAAACAGGCAACGAGGCTGGCACCGACAAGCCAACATTTGCGATCAATTCAATTGATGGTACACTGACGTGGGACGCGCCAGGGGCGGTAGGTGAATACAACATCGCCTTTCATATCATTGAATGGCGCAGGAAGAACGGCGTCTACTACCGGGTGGGCTATGTGCGCCGTGATATGCAGATTCTAGTCGTGGAATGTGATAACGAGCGTCCGGACCTAATTGTTCCTATGGATACCTGCGTGGTTGCTGGCACCACATTAGACGCCACAATACTTGGGTTCGACCCCGACGATGATGATGTGAAGATCGAAGCGTTCTCTGAGATCTTTGAGTTTCCCATTACACAATCGCCGGCGGCTTATACTCCTGAGCCGAAGGTTGGTGACTTTCGTCCGTCACCTGCAGAGACGAAATTTCATTGGGAAACGGAATGCCTTCACGTGAAGGATCAACCTTATCAGGTGGTATTCAAAATTACAGACAATCCGGTGGATGGACCCAAGCTGGTGACGTTTAAAACCTGGTTCATCCGCGTTGTTGGTCCGGCGCCAGAATGGGAAGACGCCGAGCTTAACCTTGCGACACGATCAACGACACTTACGTGGGATCCCTATTTTTGTCAGAATGCCGAGACGATGCAGGTATGGCGAAAGGTTGATGGAGCAGCGTTTGAACCGGATAATTGTCAGACGGGTATGCCCGAATTTCTCGGCTACGAACTTATCAATACACTTCCCATAAAATCTCCCGGCACGCCTGGGAACCCGGGCATACCTGTAACGACTTACACCGATACCAACAATGAAAAGGGATTAGCCCCTGGAGCAAGATACTGCTATCGACTTGTCGCCATCTTCCCGCTTCCACGCGGTGGAGAAAGTTATGTTTCCGTAGATACTTGCGTAGGACCTATACTCGCCGACGTGACCATCATCACACATGTAACCGTTGACAAGACCCATCAGACAGAAGGAGAAATTCGCATCAGCTGGCGCAAACCTTTTGATGCGGATCCAGTTCAGTTTCCTCCACCGTATTACTATGAGATCTATCGCGCCGTTGGCTTTGCGCGAGGTGCCGACTCAGTAAACGTTTCACCTCCCGGGCAGTTTGCAGATACCACTTTTGTTGATGATGGATTGAATACCCTGGAGAATGTGTACAATTATACGATCACCGGCTATGCATCCAACGGTGGACTGCTCGGAACATCAGCAGCCGCTTCATCGGTACGCTTAGATGCCAACTCAGAAGTAAAACGCATCGAGCTTAACTGGAGCGCCTTTGTTCCGTGGTCAAACCAAATACAGACATTTCCCAGGAAGCATTTCATCTACCGCGGACCGGAAGGTGCAGTGGAAGCAGACCTTGTTCTTATTGACAGTGTTGATGTATCCGCCAGCGGCTTCGTCTACCTCGACGAAGGACAATGGAACAGCCAACCGCTCGTTGACAGCGAGACCTATTGTTACCGCATCATGACACGGGGTGGCTATGGGAACCCTGCTATACGCCAACCCTTGAAGAACTTTTCCCAGATCGTCTGCGCGCAGCCTGGCGACACAATACCGCCCTGCAAGATTGAGCCGCCTATGCGCAGCACGCTGGACTATGCGGATTGTAATGAATACTATGAAAAGTATTGTCAGAAGGATAACTACAGCAACATCATCATGTGGAGCCGCGCTGTTGACGCCTCCTGCCGCAACGATGTACGGAGCTACAATGTTTATGCTTCCAGCACCAAAGGCGGAGAGTTTGCGCTGATCGCTCAAAATGTACGTGACACATTCTATATCGATAATAACCTGTTGTCCTTTGCGCGATGTTATCAGGTAGCGGCGGTGGACGTTTCCGGAAACATCGGAGAACTAAGTGAAGCGCTTTGTATTGACAACTGTCCTTACTACGAGCTGCCGAATGTATTCACGCCGAATAATGACGAATACAATGACTTCTTCAGCGCATACAGCATTCGTGGTTATGATTGTGGAGAAGAAGGAAACTGCATACCGGCAGAGCTACGAATGAAATGTGCGCGCTTCGTGCAAAGTGTCACCTTCACAGTTTACAATCGATGGGGTCAGGAAGTTTATCAGTCCTTCGGAAGAACCGGCAGCGAGACAAGTTCAATCTATATCGACTGGGCCGGCAAAGATGCTGGCGGTGCAATGTTGTCGACAGGGATCTATTATTATGTCGCCGAAGTTGTCTTCGATTCCATCGATCCCCAGAACAGTACCCAAACCATCAAAGGCTGGGTCCACCTAAAGCTTTAATTCTTTGCGTTTACTCTGCGCCTTTCCGCCTCTGCATGTCCGCCATAGCGCCTTGCGAAGGAGGGCAGTGTCCGCCATAGCGCCTCGCGAAGGTGGACGGTTAATGCCTCAACGGTTCTGGCACCCTCACCTACGCGGCAGGCATGTTTAATTCCTCCCCAATGAATGCAGATGCTTCAAATGCGATCCAATCGCCTCCCGCATCGTACCAAATTCCGCATACGCAACCTGATGTTTCGCGCATTCTTCCTTCACCAGCCTGCTAATTGCCGGATAATGAACATGACTGATCCTCGGAAAAAGATGATGCTCAATCTGAAAGTTAAGCCCACCCAGCAGCCAATGCCATAACTTACTTCTCGTAGCAAAGTTTGCTGTCGACAATATCTGATGTATCGCCCAGTCCTGCTTCAGCTCTTCCGGCCTTTGATCCTGCGCTTCGACCTGAGCGAACTGCGTTCCTTCTACAACATGCGCCAGTTGAAATACTATGCTTGTTGTAATTCCACAGCTGAAGGTAATGATGAGAAAGCCAATCAGCCAGTACAGCCAGCCGACCATAATAATGGGTACCACGATGTAGGCCAGGACATACATTATCTTGCTAACCCAGAAAATGATGTGTTCGCTCATCGGAAATTCTTTCTTCGGCCCCGTTGCAGACGGCTTGCCAAGAAAATACTTTTCAAAATCTTCATAAAAAACCCAGGCGATATAGGACACGCCATATAAAACGACCCAGTAAATTGATTGGAAGCGGTGGTAACTGCGCCGCGGTTGCCCGGGGTGCAGTCTCATGAACGGCTTTACATCGATATCGGAATCCATCCCTTCGATATTGGTGAAGGTATGGTGGTTGATGTTATGCTTGATCTTCCAGAAATAAGAATTTCCACCCATCACGTTGAGGGAATAGGAAGACAGGTTATTAATCCATGCGTGCTTTGAAAAACTTTGATGTCCGCCTTCATGCATTACGTTGAAGCCGATGCAAGCGATCGTTAATCCAATTAGAACGCAAAGTATGACGGATAGCCAGACCGCTGGGGTAAAGAAAACAAGTGTGACATAGAGCGCTGCCGCAATCGTAAACAAGATGACGCCTTTCCAATACACTTTAGTATTGCCAGCCTTGTGCAGCTTGTGCTCTACGAAGTATTGGTCAACTTTTTCTTTTAAGTTTTTAAAAAATGTTGTCTTGTTGTTATTAAATGTATAGGAAAGCATGCAAAATTAAATTGGGTCTCAAAAATAGAACGCCCCGTGCGCTCCATAAGTTCATCCGGTAAGGGCCAAAACAGGACCAACGTATTCGGCAAAAATACAAAACAGTCAATTTTTTTACAACATCATCTACTTGTTTTTGGATGAATGATGAAACGAGCGGCTTCCGTCCCACCGCTCTCTAAAAAGGGTGCGTTTTTTACTTTCAATCTTTCCCGTTAAACTTGCCTGCAAACGCATGATATGAAGGCATACATTTTCCCCGGTCAGGGTGCACAGTTCACAGGGATGGGGAATGACCTCTACAAATCGGCTCCGTCGGCAAAAAAGCTGTTCGATCAGGCAAATGAAATACTCGGTTTCGACCTCACAAAAATTATGTTTACTGGTTCTGCAGAGGAGCAGAAGCAGACGCAGGTCACACAACCGGCGATTTTTTTGCATTCCGTCGCCCTGGCGCTGACGAGCGAAACATTTTTACCCAATATGGTTGCGGGACATTCTCTTGGTGAGTTCTCCGCCCTCGTGGCATCGGGCGCACTTTCGTTTGAAGATGGGCTTCGCCTGGTGTCGAAGCGTGCCATCGCCATGCAACGGGCTTGCGAGATTAATCCCTCGACCATGGCGGCGATCATTGGATTGGATGATCAGAAAGTAGAAGAGATATGTGCTTCGATCGACGACGTCGTTGTTCCTGCAAATTATAATTGTCCGGGGCAGCTTGTTATTTCAGGGACGATGAAGGGTATCGAAGTCGCCTGCGAGAAACTTAAGGCTGCCGGCGCGCGTCGGGCGTTGCCGTTGCAGGTAGGAGGAGCGTTTCACTCACCGCTGATGGAACCCGCCCGGGCAGAGCTCGCTGATGCTATTGCCGCGACGTCTTTCAAGTCACCGGTTTGTCCAGTGTATCAAAATGTAAATGCGACGCCCTCATCTGATGTCGACACGATAAAGAAAAATCTCATTGATCAGCTTACGAGTCCTGTGCGCTGGACGCAGTCCGTACAATATATGGTGAAGGATGGAGCTGATGTTTTTATCGAGTGTGGTCCTGGAAAAGTATTGCAGGGATTGGTGAAGAAGATTGCAGACGGAGTGGAAGCGAAGAGTTTGGAGTAGCTACAAGCTTCAAGTCTTATTTGTCGTCCGTGTGTTAGATAGTTAGTGCAACAACAATCATGTATAATTTTGGATCGCGAGATGATTTAGCGGAACGTAAAACACTTGTAAGACCTCTAAACCCTCTTTACCTCAAGAAAATCTTCACAGTTCTTTAACAGTTCATGCACTGTCTGAAATAATTTCGGATGAATAAAGTCATCTGCGATCTCCGATAACGGCGCCAAGGCAAATTTCCGATTGGGTAACTGTGGGTGTGGGATCGTGATGTTCTCCTCCTCAATGACCAGGTCGCCAAAAAACAATATATCTATGTCGATGATGCGCTCTCCCCATTTCTCGTTACGCAATCGGCCCATCGTCGTTTCGATCGTGAGCAATTGATCAAGCAAGTCCTTTGGCTTTAAAAACGTTGAGATCTGAATCACCTGGTTATAGAATGCGGACTGGTCTGACTTCCCCCACGGGGCTGTTTCATAGATGCCGGAACGCTTGCGTATCATGCCCGCCCGCGCCTCGATCGCCCACAGCGCATCGCTAAGGTTTTTTCGTCGGTCACCCATGTTGGTCCCCAACAGCAGAAAGACAGATTGGTTCATCATCCGAGACACAAACTTACTTTTTTATTCGAATGAGTATTGCTTACTTTTGAAACCTTAAAGCGTTCTCTATGAGTTTTTTCAAAAGTTTCTTCGCCTCGTGTCTTGGCGCACTGGTAGCGATGGTGGTGGTGTTGGTGGGCGTCATCGTAATAGTATCCGCATCAGGCGATGACGAGGTGGCGATCAGCGAGAATTCTGTACTAAAACTTGACCTGGACGTACCCATTATAGAGACAGAACGGGAGGACCCATTCGGCTCACTTCCTTTTTTCGGTTCCGAAACGGCAAAACCAATTGGCCTTGCTCAGCTGCGTCAGACGATTGCCAACGCGAAGACCGATTCGAAAATTAAAGGTATTTACCTCACAGTATCCTATCCACAGGCGGGGTATTCCATGATCGAAGAAGTACGCGAGTCGCTGCAGGATTTTAAATCAGGAGGCAAGTGGGTAGTGGCCTACAGTGAAAACATGTCGGAGTCGGCGTATTATCTCGCATCGGCTGCGGACCGTGTGTACCTGCACCCTGAAGGTGACCTTGAATTTAACGGACTGGCTGTAGACCTCACCTTCTTTAAGCGGATGTTCGACAAGCTTGAGATAAAACCCGAAGTATTTCGTGTCGGTGAATTCAAGAGTGCCGTGGAGCCTTTTATGCTGGAGAAAATGAGCGATGCGAACAGGTTGCAGCTCACTTCGATGATTGAATCCATCTATGACCACGTGATCACCAAAATATCTGAGGCGCGCAAAATACCTAAGGCGACCCTGAGAGAGATTTCCGACAAGATGAGCGCGCGCAATCCGTTACAGGCACAGGAATTAAAGCTTGTTGACTCTTTATTGTATGACGACCAGGTACAGGAGAAGTTAAAGGGAAGGTTGGGACTTCAAGGCAAGCAGAAAATTGCTTTCGTAAACTATGCAAAGTATAAGAGGACCTTTTCTACTTATAAGGATTCCAAAAATGAAGTGGCTGTCCTTGTTGCGGAAGGACCCATTATGCCCGGCAAGGCTGGTACCGGTCAGGCAATCATCGGTGCAGAATCTTTTTCAACGGAGCTGCGCAAGGCGCGCGACAATGAAAGTGTAAAGGCAATTGTAATACGCATCAACTCTCCCGGCGGTAGCTCGCTGGCATCGGATATTATGTGGCGTGAGATCACGTTGGCTGCCGCAGTGAAGCCCGTCATCGCCTCGATGTCAGACTATGCCGCCTCCGGAGGATACTATATGGCCATGGCATGCGACACCATCGTCGCGCAGCCGCATACCATAACGGGGTCGATAGGCGTGTTCAGTGTGCTTTACGACGCCAGCGGATTTCTTAACAACAAGATTGGAATCACTTCAGAAGAGTTAAAGACCGGAGAGATAGGAGAGTTGGTCACGGTGACGCGGCCGCTTACCGAAGCAGAGAAAGCCATCTGGCAGCAACGGACAGAAGAAGTGTACGATACATTCACAGCAAAGGCAGCGGAAGGAAGGAACATGACGCAGGACAACATTAAAAAAGTTGCCTCCGGGCGCGTATGGACCGGCGTGCAGGCAAGTGAGCGCGGACTTGTTGATGTGCTTGGCAATTTCAATGATGCCGTCGCCATAGCGGCATCTGCAGCCGGAGTGAAAGACGATTACCGGATTCGCTTCTATCCTAAATATACGCCGTCATTCTTCGAGCAGATCGTTGATCAGATAGAGGAGGAGGGGGAGGAGAAAGCGATGCGTGCGCAGTTGGGCGAGCACTATTATTTATATCAGCAGCTGCGTCATATCAAAACATATCAGGGCACCCAGGCCCGCATGCCCTTCGAATTGAAGATCCATTAGGAATTAAATTGCTATCAGCATGATCATCAGGAATAACTGGACGCGCGAAGAGATCGCGGAAGTTTACAATCGTCCGGTATTGTCGCTCATTTATGAGGCGGCTACAGTACACCGCGCTTATCATGATCCGCAGGAGGTGCAGGTGTGCACCTTATTGTCGGTGAAGACCGGTGGTTGTCCTGAAGATTGTTCCTACTGCCCTCAGGCCGCCCGTTATCACACGAATGTTAAGGTGGAGCGACTCATGGATGTTGGTGAAGTCCTGGAGCGTGCAACAGAAGCGAAAGATTCTGGCAGTACGCGTTTTTGCATGGGCGCTGCGTGGCGTGAGGTGCGGGACAACCGCGACTTCGACAAGGTGATCGATATGGTGAAAGGTGTCAGTGCGATGGGCATGGAAGTGTGCTGCACACTTGGAATGCTGACGCCTGCACAGGCACTAAAGCTAAAGGATGCGGGGTTGTATGCGTACAATCACAACCTGGATACCAGTGAAGAATACTATAATGATATTATCACCACGCGTACTTATGGTGACAGACTCGAGACGCTGGAGAGTGTGCGCAATGCAAAGATCTCTGTGTGCTCTGGTGGAATCATTGGGATGGGCGAGAATGAGAACGACCGCATAGGGATGCTGCGTGTGTTGGCTACGTTGCCTGAGCATCCTGAATCCGTGCCTGTGAACGCCCTCGTGCCCGTTCCAGGCACACCGTTGGAGGATCAGCCCCGTGTTTCGGTCTGGGAGATGGTACGAATGATCGCCACGGCACGTATAATCATGCCACGCACCATGGTGAGGCTGTCGGCTGGAAGGGTGCGCATGAATCTTGAAGAACAGGCCCTCTGTTTTATGGCTGGCGCAAACAGCATTTTTGCCGGCGACAAGCTACTCACCACCCCGAATCCAGGGGGTCTCCGGGACCAGGAAATGTTCCAGGTTCTTGAACTACATCCCCGCCCTGCCCACAAAAAATAACTCAAAAAAGGGCATTTTCTAATATTTTTAGATGTAAGGTTTGCGAAACTTTGTTGACAATTGAGGCAGGATTGTAACAAAATGAGGTATCCATTACCACCCTGTTTTTCCGGGGGTACAATAATTTTCGTCTTATGTTTTCCTTTTAACGATGATATCAGTCGCTTATATCCCTGAATTACGGATGGGCAGGGGGTCAAGTGGGGGTAACCGCGTTTCGACCGCTGATGGGTCCTTTATTCTATCCACATTAGATTGTGGAAAAAATGTGAATTAAAATGTGATTGCGGTTTTCGAGCTTTGAATTGCGTACATTAATTGGCCGATTTATACGGCTGTTCATGGAAATGGGCTGGAGAAGGAGGTCACGCAGGGATGTGGACTTCGCGTGGATTAAATGTTGATAACATGGCACTTACTTAGAATTTCGATGCCTTTACTTTATCTGTGTTCCAGATAACTGCCATAGACGCAGTTACCTGGGTTTGAATAACGAGGAGGTGAACAGGGCTTACTTTTCTTCCATTGCAAATCCGCCAGCAGGCGCTGATTGATTTGAAACTGAAGTGATTACTTGTTTCTGTTCAGCGCGGTTGGTTGTGGAAGCGTATGTGAATGACAGCGTTACGACAGCAGCGCCAGCAAGTAGAAGCATTATTTTAGTTTTCATAGGAATTGGCAAGTTTAAGTGATAAACTATTTAGGATCTGAAGCACCGCCTCCGCCATTCATCTCAGTGCTAGGAGAAATTTCTTCTTCTGTGCATGAAACAAAGGTTATTGATGAAGCGAAAGTGATAAGGAGTAAGCATATGATTTTTTTCATAAGTCAGGCTTTAGTAGTTAATTGTAAGACGATTATTTGGGGTCAGAGGCACCACCACCACCATTTCTCATGGATGTAGAAGGTTTAACTTCTTCTTCAGTGCAACTTGTAATAGTCATCGCTGTAGCGAACGCAATCAATAAGATATAAATGGTTTTTTTCATGGTATTAGGTTTAAGGTTTTTGAAATCGCTTTGTTTAGGACTAAATTGTTAAGTCAAAGGTGGGGTATCGTTTTCATTGTTTCATAGCAACAAATTTTTCTTAGTTACTTGTGTACTGTATTTTTTTCAAAACTGCTAAACTCGCTTTTCTCGCGCTGACGTTCATCGCATACATTGAACAAGCGAATGCTCAAGAAAAAAGAGTTCTTGATTCGTTGTACAATGTTTTGAAGTCTGTCAAAGACGACAAGGAATTAATGAAGGTGAAGGTTGAGTTAGGTTGGTACTTTCTGAAATTGAATGATGAGGAAGCACTCAAGCATTCCACAGAAGGTTACAGACTAGCATTGCAATTTGGCGACAGTGCAAATATTGTCAAGGGTGGAAGGATTATGGGTCAAGCTTTTCGTAGGCTTGATAGATTACAAGAATCCATAACCTCGCTCAAAGAAGTACTTCCTATTGCTGTGAGAAATAAATTCGGTGATGAGCAAAAGAAAATTCTAAATGCGTTAGCTGTAGCCTACACTTTCCGGGCACAATATGACAAGGCGTTAGATTATCACTTTCAATCGCTAATTCTTCGTGAGCAGGAAGGTAATAAGGCGGACATTAGTGTCTCGTTAAGTAATATAGGGTTAGTGTATTTTAAACTTCATAACTATGAAGGTGCTTTAAAGTATTATAATGAGTCTCTGCTGCTCAAGGAGGAAGTTAAGGATACAGTTGATTTGAACATGCTGTATTTAAATTTGGGGTTGTGTTATTTGCAATTAAAACAATTCAGTGATGCGAAGGAGTTTACACTCCGGGGACTCGAAATTTGTGATAACTGCAGTGAAGAGATAAGAATTATGGGAGAATATGGACTTGGTGAAGCATCCTTTCACTTAAATGATTTGGCGGACGCAGACCTCCATTTAAATAAATCATTGCGCATTGCTAGAGAAGCGAGCGATATGAGATGGCAGGCAGAGAATCTTGCCTATCTTGGCGCATCGGCTTGGAAGCAAAAGAAATACGATGATGCAGTTACAATTTTGAGTGAAGCAGAGTCTATAGCAAAAAAGGGCGATTACAACCAAATCCTAATTGATATTTATAAGAGTCTAATTAAAGTTTACTCCGAGCAAAATGACTATAAAAATGCTTCACTCTTTCAGGATAAATTAATTAGGCAGTCGGAATTATTTATAGGCCAGGACCTTGTTAAGAATATCGCAAAAATTCAAGCTGACTATGAAGAACGGAAAAACATAGCGACGATCGCGTCTAAAGAAGTTGTAATTAGCCAGCAACGGGATTTGAACGTTGCGATCGCGGTAATTGCCATGCTTGCCGGTTTATTGGTCTTAGTTCTTCAATTCGGAAATCGAAACATCAAAAGGGTTAACGCCAAGCTATCAGAAGCCAAAGAAGTTATCCAGAAGCAGAATTCGGAACTCGAAAATAAAAACAGGGAGCTCGACATTGAAGTTGACAAGAAAACAGTTGACCTGGCGCGTGTTAATCAATCACTGAAGCAAGTAAACGACGAGCTTGATAACTTCATTTATAAGACATCACACGATATCCGCGGCCCATTAGCAAGCTTGAAAGGAATGTGCAACGTCGCACTGCTTGATGTAAAGGATCCGATCGCCTTAGACTATCTGCGTAAACTTGACGCTACAGCCGAGCGTCTTAACTCAATACTTACCCGACTGGTCATTATTAACCAGATCAATAACTCCAAATTAACCGTAGAAGCGATTGACTTTAAAGCAATCGTACACGACGTGCTGATGCTTGAAAAGAAAAAGGGGCTCCCTCCTGAGTTGAAAATCACCACCTACATCGACCCGGATGCAGAAATGGAGTCAGACAAAGAGCTAGTCAGGATTGTCCTGGAAAATCTCATTGACAACGCCATTAAATTTTACAACGATTCGGATAGGGTAGACTCGTTTATGAAGGTCCACATCAGCAGCGTTGACGGTAATGCGATCAAGGTGCGGGTAATCGACAATGGCATTGGCATCAGCGAATCCAGCCCAGGCAAACTATTCCAAATGTTTTCGAGAGCCTCTGAGCGTTCAGAAACGGGTGGTATTGGCCTTTATATCACGAAAACTGCTACAGAGAAAATCGGCGGTCGCGTTGGACTCCTGACAACTCCTGAGGGACATACAGAGTTTTACGTGATTTTTCCAAAAACGCCTTACTACGAAGTTCACAAATTAGAAAGACGGCTCGGCTGACCAAGCGGACAGCTGTTGTGCTTTTCTCCCGACCTGCCTCGCTACACCCATCGCCAGGGAATTTTTTTACCTCCAATTCTCTTGTCATCTTTGCCGGCTATCGTAAGCAAATATTTGATTCATGAAGGAGTTTAAGCGTTATACTGTCACAGCGGCTCTGCCCTATGCTAATGGACCGAAACACATTGGCCATTTGGCGGGGGCATACGTTCCATCGGACGTTTATGTGCGATATCTCCGATCATTGGGCAAGGATGTGTTCTTTGCCTGCGGCAGTGATGAGCATGGCACAGCCATTCCCAACCAGGCCTTAAAAGAAAACACTACCCCGCGCGAAATCATCGATAAGTATCACGCCCAAATGCGAGATTGTTTTAAAGCCCTGGGTATTTCGTTCGACGTCTACCATCGCACGAGTGAAGCATTGCACCATCAGACATCACAAGAGATATTTCTCACGCTCTATAATAAGGGACTGCTCAATGAAGAGATCTCCGAACAATACTATGACGACGAAGTGAAAATGTTCCTCGCCGACCGCTACATCATCGGTACCTGTCCAAAGTGCGCGAACCCCAATGCCTACGGCGATCAATGCGAAAAGTGCGGCTCATCATTAAGTCCCCGGGAGCTTATTGATCCACGCTCTACATTAACCGGAAACAAGCCGGTCCTTCGATCTACAAAACACTGGTATCTTCCTCTTGAAAAGTATGAAGGGTGGCTAAAGGAATGGATTATCGCGGGGCATGCGGCGGATTGGAAGGTGAATGTTTTCGGACAGTGCAAATCATGGATCGATGCTGGTTTACAACCGCGCGCCATGACGCGCGACCTGGACTGGGGTATCAAGGTTCCATTGCCAGACGCCGAGGGCAAAGTTCTATATGTCTGGTTTGATGCGCCAATAGGATACATCTCCGCCACCCGCGCATTCTTCGAAGAGGTAAGCGCTGGCAATTTGAAGTATGCGCAACCCCAGCGTGACTTCGGAAAAGTTAAAGTGGACGACTGGAAAAAATACTGGCAGGATGATGACACGCGGCTTATCCATTTTGTTGGAAAGGATAATATTGTTTTCCATTGCATCATCTTTCCCATCATGCTTCATGCCCATGGCGACTATATCGTTCCCGATAATGTTCCCGCAAATGAATTCATGAATCTCGAAGGTGATAAAATGAGCACCAGCAGGGGATGGTCTATAGAAATGCATGAGTACCTTGAAGATTTTCCTGAGAAGCCGGATGTTTTGCGCTATTGCCTGCTCGCGAATCTTCCCGAAACAAAGGATAGCGAATTTACCTGGAAAGATTTTCAATCCCGCAACAACAATGAATTGGTTGCCATCCTTGGAAATTTTATCAACCGCGCCTTTGTGCTCACGCAAAAGTACTTTGATAACAAGGTGCCCCCGCGAATGACACTGGCTTCAGTTGATGAAGCCGCAATACAGGCACTGCGGGAATTGCCCGGACGGATTGCACAATCTTTAGATCTTTTCAGATTCCGTGAGGCAACGGCAGGGCTAATGGATGTCGCCAGGCTTGGCAATAAATACCTCGCAGAGACCGAGCCCTGGAAGCTGTATAAAACAGATCCAGACCGCGTGCGCACAATATTAAACATTGCCTTACAGATCGTAGCAAATCTTGGAGTGCTCTGTGAGCCTTTTCTCCCGTTTACGGCGCAGAAGATTAATACCATGTTAAATAAGCAACCTGGCACATGGCATACTGCCGGCGCAATTGATTTGTTGGATACTGGTCATGTTCTGGGAACCGCCTCTTTGTTATTTGAAAAAGTGGAAGATGCATTGATCCAGCAACAATTGGATAAGCTTAAGAATAAATTGAAGACAATAGAGAATAAACCGTCCGTCGCTCCGATTAAAGAAGAGATCACCTATGATGATTTTGCAAAGCTTGACATCCGGATAGGCAAAGTGGTGGCGGCCGAAAAAATGGAGAAATCCAATAAGCTGCTGAAGTTGAGAGTTGACACCGGGATCGATACGCGAACGATATTAAGTGGTATTGCGCAGCATTTCGCTCCTGAAGACATTTTGGGAAAACAGGTGACCCTTCTCGTTAACTTAGCTCCTAGAAAAATGATGGGCATTGAATCGCAAGGGATGATTCTCATGGCGGAAGATGCTGATGGAAAGTTGAGACTGCTGCAGCCGAATGAAGTAGTGGCTGCTGGCTCCATCATCAGCTGACAAGCCCATAGAATCAATTCAATTGGTCAATCAAATGCAGGGCTAACCTCTCTGGAAAATAGCGCACAAAAGAAAAGGATCATTGCCCTGAAAAACGATTGCTCCTTAACAAATACGCAAACGCGAATATTTTCGCCGCATGACTCGAGTTAAAGCCCTCGAAAGTCTTAAGATCTCCCGTTGATTCAAAAAGTATTCAAATTATATCAGGATTTCCGGTCAGAGGTTCTAACAGGATTTCATGCTCTTCTTTATACTTTTATTTATGAATTTTAAATAATCGAACGATGGAAAAATACAGCTTCTTATTGGTAGAGGATGAGGTGTTAATTCGGGATGGGCTGCGGGCCCTTTTGGAAAAGGAACCCTTTGTTAAAATAATCTATGAAGCCGCTAACAAAGCTGAATTTGAGCAGCAGATCAAGAAGAAGCCTGACTTTGTGCTTTTAGATTTTAGATTGGTAAACACCAATGGGATAGAATTGCTGGCCCTTCTAAAAAAGGAGGAGGAGCCACCTAAGGTTATCGTCCTAACTGGTCTGGAGGGAACTGAACTCGTTATGAACTTATTGCAGGCGGGGGTCCACGGAATTGTTTATAAGTTGGATGGATATCAGGAGATTCTCAAAACAATCAGGAAAACGCTGGAATTGGGAAGTTTTTTTTCTGACAAGATTTTAAATGTGATAAAGGGAAACGCACATCGGTGGGATACGGTGCCCCCTGTAGTACTGAATTTTAGTGAAAAGGAATTATTGAAAGCAATTGCAAGCGGCCTGACAACTAAAGAGATTGCGCCCTTCCTGAAGATGAGCGAGGCAACTACAGAGACTTATAGGATCAGGTTGATAAGAAAAGTTGGGGTCCACAACACTGCAGGGTTGCTAGCCTATGCATTTAGGAACGGAATATTGTGATGGATTTACATTTACGATCAAAGGATAGGTAGCTCTACTTTTGCAAGTAGTCCCTTTTCGCCTTGAATGTAAGTAATAGAACCACCCAGTATCCTTGTTCGCATCTTTAGCGTGTTGTATTTTTTTCGAAGGCGATCCATGAAATTGGGAATGTTATGAACTCCTATACCATCGTCCTCGACTTCAACGATCACCTTGGTGCTTTCCCAGGTTAGACGTACCCAAATATGCCAGGCAGAGGAATGTTTGAAAGCATTGTGAATAAGTTCCTGGATGATCCGGTATAAGTGAGTTTGATTGACGGCAGAAATGTTTTTCTCAATGCCCGCGTGTTCGAAATGGATGTTTCCCGCTTTACAGCTTTCCATGTTCTGGCAGAGTACTTCGATCGAGGTTCTAAATGAATCGTGTTCCATTTTCATCGGCAGCAGGCGCCGGGAAACTCTTCTCACCGCTTGTGAAACGTTTTCGAAATCCGTTCGCATATTGATGATAAGTTCTTCAACTTCTTTATTCATCGGACCGGATCCCTCGAGGCGGTCCAGGTAAAATCGGAAAATTGATAATTTTTGAATGAGATCGTCGTGTATTTCGGCGCCCATTTCATTCATTATTTGGTCACAGGCTTCTGTGGCCTGTCGCGCAATAGCCGAGTCAAAGTTTTTCCGAGACGAGACGATAATTGACATGGGAAATTTGGTTTTAAAACTTTAATTTAAACAAGAAGGTGTAACTGTCAAATCCGGTAATCCTAGAAGTTATGAAAATTTCAGCGGAAGTAAGCTTCAAATATTTAATCCGAATTGTGAAACGGCCTTCGGCTTCAGAAAGCGCATTATTTCAATTGGAATGCAAGTCAGGTCACGCCATTTAAAAGGGAGCTAATCAAGATTCGTAGCAATTAACCAAACTTTATGACTCGTTTCGATAGCGCCCAAAGTCGCGAAGTAATTATTGAGTTGAACGAGACATAGAAATTTCACAGTACATGAATTACGACATTTTATAGAAATGATTTTTGGCAAGATGTATGGACATTTGAAAATGGATACTCATTAACACCCATGGAGAATATTATTAATATTGGTTCAAATCGAAAATGGATCAGATTGCATCAAAGCAACACAAGTAAAGGCGTGTTAACAATGTTAATATTGCTATTTTCTTTAGACGTTACATGCAAAAACATTGACTCGCTTAAAGTTCTACTTTCATCGAGTCAGGGGGTGGCCAAGTGTAATATCCTCACTCGGTTGGCATATGAATATATTGACGTTGACAATCATGCAGGGTTAGCATACTCTCGTAAAGCATTAGCTATGGCGAAGATGCTTGGAGACAGCTACTTGATTGTTCGCTCGAGTTACCTTAAGGCATTGTCTCATCAAAGAATGGGAAAATTAGATTCAGCAATTTTTATCTATTCTCCAATGCTCTCAATTGCGGAAAAAAATGGGTATATCAATGAAGTTAAACTGCTTTTAAATGCGTTGGCGAATGTTTATTTAGTGAAGGCGGAATATGACAAGTCATTGGAATATCACTTCAGGTCACTGGAGTTACGTGAAAAAAGTGGAACGAAAGAGGAAATCAGCATCACGTTAAACAATCTAGGGCTTATTTTTTATAAGCTTGATGATTTCGATAAAGCGTTGACCTATTATGAACGATCATTGAAGATTAAGAATGAGGATAATATCAAAATAGATCGCGATTTTGTTTTAGTAAACATTGCATTGTGCTATGCTAATAAACGCAATTTCAAGGAGTCGATAATTTTCGTAAAAAAGGCTGTTGCCGCATGTGCGGGCACCTGCGATGAGGCATTGTTGTTGAGTGTCGAGTTATGCTCGGGTATCGCCTGTTTATTTGAGGGAAATGATGTAGAGGCAGAACGTCACTTCTTACAATCGTTGCATTACGCAAAGGGCCAAGGTGATGAACGATTTCAACTGGACAATATCATTTACTTGTCTCAAATTTACCTGAAAAGAAACGACTTAGTAAACGTTGAGAGATATTTAGGTATGGCTGAAAGATTTACAAGTAATGGTACCCCTTATAATCTTGAACTAATTAAGCTTTATGACGGGTTTTTTAAACTATTTGAAAAGCTAGGTAATTTTGAAAGGACTGCCTTCTATCAAAAGAAGTACATTCAGCTCAAGGACACTATTTTTGATGAAGAACTCACTACTAACCTGATGAGGATTGAAGTTGAATATATTTCAAGGGAGCATCGAGCTAAAACGCTAGCCAAAAATCAAATATTGAGTTTAAATCAAGAAGTCATCAATCGCCAAAAACTTCTGAATGTTTTCATCGGTGCATTTGCAATTTTATCCATGGTACTGGTTTTTATCCTCCTTAAGAATAATAGGGCCCGAAGTGAGGCAAACCGTCGACTGGAAGATCGAGTGAGAGAAAGGACTGATGAATTGGAAAGGAACAGACACCTTTTAGAGCGTTCTCTTTACCAAAGAAATATCCAAATGACCCGTGTCTCAAACGACGTCAAGCAAACACTTGTCACAATCAAGGGGCTTTGCTTTTTGGGAATTAAGGAAACAGAAGACGTAATGATATCTGAGTACATGCAAAAGATCGATTTGACATCAGACAAACTCCTCACAATTGTAAATCGCTTTGTCAATACTCAAGGTCATTGACTCCGAAGTTCTAACGCGCGTCAACGTAGTGTTCACTTTCTTAATCCGAACGTAAACAACGGACAAATAGACGTCGTTCAGTTGAGGGTGGGAGATAGTTTCTTTGCTGGAAAGAAATCCATCGTGACTTACATCACAACAAATTTAATATTTAGCGAGCTTTTCGGCCCACGTGACATCAGCATTTCGTTTTGCGTGAACCTTTAAGGTCACGACAATTTCCTCCGCTCCACCCTCGAGGCAGGCATCCTGAGCGCGCTCAACAATATCCATGAGCGCCTTATAATCGCCTTGCATGACCGTCTCCATCGCACCAACTCGGAAGTCAACACCGGAATCGTTAATAACCGCGATCGCCTTGTCAATTATTGGATAGGGATGTTCTTTTGAGATCGGGACAATTTGAATCGCTACGTGAACCTGATTTTTCATAGGTTCAAGTTTATAAAATAGAATGCGGTTCTGCAAAGCTCGGAGAACAAGTTGTGCTTATCGAATAGCTCCTTCCAACAATCCTTGAGGTTCCGTTCACGCTCGTGGAGTGCTCTAATGCGAGGCTATCGAGGCCTCTCCGTTTCACTAGCGCCACCTGGTCTTTGTTCAGTCCCGTGTCGATATTCCTCAATACTCCATTTGATTGTTTGTCAACCGCATCCCGTTTATGAGCACAATTGTAATGATGAATTGAACCACTACCAGAATTCACGAAGACGCCGCTTACTGCTCAAAGCACTGGCAGTCCCCCGCAGCGCGCCGACAGGATGAAAACTATTCAGGCGGCAGGCCGGATGCAACCCACATAAAAAGTGTTGTTTTGATGATAACTGCCGACAATTGACCATGGTGTGAGTTGTATACTAGCGCTTTTATTACGGTATATCAAAAAAAATACCTGTGAACTGGGTCACTCTGGTTTTCGAGAGTTCTTTTCGGTCGCTAGTCTGAACGAAATCTGGTGTCCTCCTCTTTGCGCAATTTTGCTTTGCGCCTGCAGATAGATTATTCCCGCTGCACGGAACTCAATATTCCGGTGCGTAACGTAAATTTCGCTCTATGAACGTTAAAAAACACTACGATACGCACCTGGCAGACTTCTACTCATGGATAGTAGGAGACTTTACGACCAAACAACAGGATTTTCAAAAGTTTCTTGAAGATAACGCCATTACGCCAACAAGTACTAAAATCGCTATCGACCTTGGTGCAGGACATGGACTTCAAAGTGTTTCACTTGCAAAGCTCGGTTTTAATGTAACGGCAATAGACTTCAGCCAACAGCTTTTGTCTGAATTAAAAAGCAACGCTGAAGGCCTAAACATTGAAATCGTAAATGATGATATCAGAAACATCAGGCGGTTTGCTGACAAAGGAGTTGAATTAATTGTTTGTTGTGGCGATACCCTTTCACATCTTGACAATAGAAAGGAAATTGAAAATTTACTAGTTGACATCTCTGAGACGTTATTAGGTGGAGGTAACTTAATATTGTCGTTTCGTGACTATTCAACGGAATTGTCAGGCGACAATAGATTTATTCCGGTTAGGAGCGACGAAAATAGAATTTTAACCTGTGTGCTTGACTATGACAATGAGATGGTCAATGTTACTGACTTGCTTCACGAAAGAACAGAGACAGGCTGGAAGCTGAGGGTCAGTTCTTACAAGAAGGTGAGGATATCAACCAACGAAGTCGTTAGAAAGCTGGAGGCAATTGGATTAAAAGTTCAACTTAGTCAGGTCATTAACAGAATGAGCACCATTATCGCTTTGAAACCCTGACCAATGCTAACGAACACTTTTAAATAGCATTTCAAAATCAGTGGCGGAACAAGGTTTTGCGCTCATCAACATCCTCGGTCTTGCGGTCGCGGATTTGCTATAGGCCTTAAACGGTACTCGGAGGAGACGTACTCGAAAGGTCGGCCAAGACATTCCCGGGCTAAGAAGTTTTTTTTAAAGGAACATTTCCCGCAGGTGCGGGAAGCTATCGGCTTTTATAAGACGCCTGCAAATACTGATTTCTATTTCGCCACAAGGGTGAAATATTCAACGAACCCGGAGGCGTAATCAATGCTGACTCATCTTTTTTTGCTGTATTTTTTCCGTTTTTGCTACTTCATGGTCAAGCGAATGATGTTCTAAAAAACCCAGGCAGTGTGATTTTTTTAGAGACGCTTGCGAAAAAGTTGTTTTTGGACACTTCGATCCTGTCGGCCAAACGCTGGAGCGAATATTAGACCAGGCGGGCTCAAGTGTGACGAATGGTGCTTCTTGTCTCCAGTCTTCAGACACTAAGGGCGGCAGAAAGTAATCCGGTTGATCAGCTGAGAAGGGACTAACAGGAATTTAAAAAGTGTAAAAACAAAAGGATGCATGATTCATTTGGACTATGAAGGCTAACTGATTCTGAAATGGTTAGCTTTAAGGATACCATGTTAAAAAATTTTCTCATATGAAAATGCGCATAAGCGTGCTTCTAATCTTTTTTTTCTTTGCATGTGAATCAAGACGCGAGGTTGCCATCGATGAGAAAGTTAAATTGTATGGCGATGTATTGGATCAGTTAATTACCGAGCACTTCTACCAGCTTTGCTTACCGCCCAATGAAGTCACGGACAGTGCCCGCAGCGATTTTTTTAACAATAAAATAACAGAAGAGAAGTTCCTCCGAATCGGTGATTCATTAAAGAGGATTAGAAAAAATGCACTTCCCCGGTGTGTAGTTGATTACACAAATGAATTTCAGATTTTCAGAGACGTCGACGAGCTTCCCGCGGATATTATAGCCACCATTAATGAACGCTTAAAAGGCGATTTCATCGATGAGCACTTCAAAGGTGAAGCGATGTCGACCGTGACAGATTCACTTTCGAAACCTGCAGAACTTCGTGCCGCGGATTTGGCAGTGGGATACATGGAAATAGTACCCAGGGGTGCGCGGAAGGATAAGCCTTATGGTGAGGGTATTGGGGTATTTGCCCTCTCCCGAGTGTACTTCAATTCGCAAGCAGATAGGGCCATTTTGTACTACGAGTTTACCTGTGGCCCTAAGTGCGGATTAGGAGATGTGGTGTTTCTTGAAAAGACCATCAATATGTGGGCGGTCATTGAATATAAACGAGTCTGGGAACTTTAAGGGTCGATGTCAATGGTAACCAACTATAAACTCTCCTGGTGGAAGATCCTTACCATCGCCCTGCTGTACTATACCGTGATCGGCGGATTCCTGATTCCGGTCCCACGTCTTCATATCCTGAACGAAAGCATACGCATGAACTACTTTCACGTTCCCATGTGGTTCAGCATGATGTTCCTTTTTACCTATTCTGTCTGGGCGTCGATCCAATATCTGCGAACGCAAAATATCAACTACGACGACAAAGCCATTGAGTCAGTTAAGGTAGCTTTCCTGTTTGGCGGACTTGGCCTGGTTACCGGGATGCTCTGGGGTAATGCAACCTGGGGCACCTTCTGGACGAGCGATCCGAAGTTGAATAACACGGCCATCGGACTGCTGATCTACGCAGCATATTTTGTGCTAAGGGGATCTCTGGCAGATGAGACAACACGCGGTCGATTGAGCGCGGTGTATAACATCTTCTCTTTCTCGGTTTTTATTCCGTTGATATATATTCTCCCGCGCATGACGGATTCGCTGCATCCGGGCAGCGGCAACAATCCCACCTTCAGATTATTCGATACTTCGCACAACATGAAACTGGTGGTCTATGCGGCGATCATAGCTTTCATCGCACTGGGTTGGTGGTTCTTTACCATATTTTTGAAATTGCGGCTTATAAAAAGATCCTACGATGAAACACTTTAGAATAGCGATGTTGTTGGCGCTTATCTTCCTGGCCCTTGACACCTTTAGCCAGTCAAACGAAAAAGTTGAAATGGCAGATGTGCTAAGGCAGGACGGTAAGATATATACGGTGGTCGTCTCTCTAGTGATTATGCTCACCGCCATGATTATTTTATTGATCCGCGTGGACAAAAAAGTTGACAGGCTCAGTAAAGAAATGAAAAGGGACAATTAGAAATTGACATGAAGGGGCTTCAAACAAATATCCTTTGGACTGGCATAGAATACTATTCACTGGAGAACTGCCTGGTAGAAAAATCCGATAATGGCTACGAGATCAATTCAGTCATCGTCGGATTCTATGAAAAGAAGATGTACCGGGTGGACTATTTAATCCGCACAACGCCGGAGTGGGTTACGAAATTTGTCGACGTGTCATGTCGTCACGAGGGAAGGGTGCAAAAGATCCGGTTGGAAGGTGATGGCAATGGAAAATGGCTACGTGATGGCGTTGTTGCCAAAGAATTTTTAGGTTGTATCGATGTTGATATTCCATTGACGCCTTTTACAAATACGCTTCCGGTGAATCGACTAAAGTTGTATGATGATGACACGGAGAAAATAAAAGTGATTTACATTGATTTGTTGCTGGCAGAAGTAAAGGCAGTTCATCAGAAGTATACGCGGTTGTCGGCGACGGAGTATCACTATGAAAATGTACCAAATGATTTCGAGGCCGTGATTCGGGTGGATGATGATGGGTTGGTGGTTTTTTATCCGGAGTTGTTTTCGAGGAAGGGCAGGGAAGAGGGCATTTGATTAAGGCTTGGCGGGTTCGTAGCGGCTCTAACCGCTAAGACCTAAGGCGCTAAGAAGGCGCAAAGAAGCTTTTTAGCCTTCTCTCGCATGTTTAAACCCGATCTTACGCATAGGTTCTGTAATTGGATTCAGAAGTTCTTTCAGGTATTCAAAAATTCGCTTGATGTCGTCCTCATGCTCCATTCCCTTTTTTTCTAATTGTTCTAATTTCAACAGGATGTCTTTGTGCGTCAATAACATTTCCCGCATGCGGGTAAAGACTCTGATGATGTGGATATTCACCAGCACAGCCGGTTCACTGTTTAATATACTGGATAGCATGGCAACTCCTTGCTCTGTAAAAGCCATCGGAAGATAACGCACACCTCCCCAGCTTGAGGTACCAGTTTGGCTCCTCAAGATTTCTAATTCCGGTTTCTTCAACTCGAACATAAAATCCTCCGGGAATCGCACACGATTCCTCCTGACTGCCCTCTTAAGCTGCTTGGTTTGCACTGCATATAGTTCGGCCAGGTCCATATCCAACATCACCTTCTGTCCTCTGATCAGGTGTATCTTCTTCATGACTACTTCATCGGGTATTATTTGCCGTTTGCTCACGTGATTAAAAATATAAGTGTATTCTTATGTCACAGACCTGATCACAATTCCTGTATTCGCTTCGATAGACCGACCCTCCGAGTGTGCTACCGGAAATACCTGTTCCGCTTCATGATCAGGATGATATCTTTTCCGGAAAAGGAACCTTTGGTCTTCTTGTATTCGATGACCATCTTTTCCGTTGTGAGCACTGCACCGCCATTGCCAACAAATCTTATCTTATTCTGGTAGGTGTGCTGATCAAACTCGTAGTTTATCGCATAGTTTTCATACGGCGTCAAGTCAAGCTTTCCATAACGCTCAAAGGAGAAAATCACGGAATGAAACCATTCCTTTAGAAACTGATCTTCGACAGGAAACAACCTCGATAAGGCTGTATCCTCAATTTTTTCGATGGTGACGTACATAGCGTGTTGTTTTGTGTGGACCGTATTTACCCGGCCATGTCATAAAACTAATAAAATTAGTTTTATGAACCGTGACAATGAGTGTCAAAGCCAATAATATTAGTTTTTAGGCATTTTGATAAAATCCGGGATTTGGCTATATTTATCTATGCTCGGAATCTTAATTGAGATTGTCTTCGGTCTCCTCATTTACAGGAATAATTCGAGGAGAAAAGTCACAACGGTTGTTTTAATCAGTGCGCTAGTGCTTGGTATGGCCGCGGTGGCAGTTGCCAGAAATATTTCTGTTTGATATTTCCGCTCTTTCATTTATCGTTTGGCGCGTAGGAGATGCGCACATACGCGGCTGGTTCAAGTGTTTAGCGCTTCAGCGCGGTCACTTGGACCTACGACAATGCAGTCTTCAGACTGCAGCGCCGGTTTAAGGTGCTTCGCATGATGATCATGACGCGTATGGAAATATCCAAACGTGTGTCAGATGACTACGTGCATGAATTTGAAAATGCGCAGCAGTCTGAAGACTGCAACGTGATGGGTCCAAGTGACGCGCTGAAGCGCTTAACACTTGAACCAGCCTCGCTTTATGCACTAACACTCGAACCAGCCAGGCTTTATGCGCTTAACACTTCAAATCAGCGTGGTTGCATCACACTTATTGAACACCAAACAAAACCTAATCATTGAACTCACTCATGGTCTTCTCAATTCCTACGGTGCAGAAACCGAGGATCATCTGCGTAGCCTTGATCATAACGTCGGGAAGCTGCTTGAATTCTTCTTTGGAAAAGTTACTGAGTACATACTCGACCTGACGACCTTTGGGGAAATGGTCGCCGACGCCAAAGCGAAGCCTGGGATAATCCTGGCCCTGAAGAACTTCTTCGATGTTTTTTAAGCCATTGTGTCCGGCAGAACTGCCTTTGGGCCGAAGACGCAAACTGCCAAAAGGCAAGGCAATCTCATCGACAACGACAAGAAGGTTTTGCTTGGGGATCTTCAACTCCTGCAGCCAGTAAGAAACTGCCTTTCCGCTAAGGTTCATGAAGGTAGTGGGCTTGATCAGGTGCAGCGCACGTCCCTTGTACTTTATTTCGGCATGGGCAGATAGCCTTTCCGTTGTGAAATCCATTTTGTGCTGGTCAGCAAGCTGGTCGAGTACGAGAAACCCGGCATTGTGACGGGTGAGCTCATACTCGGCTCCAATATTTCCCAAACCAGCGATCAAATATTTCATTGTTGCACTAACAATTAATCTCAAATTCCAAGAAACAAAAATCCCCCGACATGATCGGGGGACCTCCAAAGACTTCTTCAAAACACAACCCTTGAAGGGGGTGGGGGTGCGGCTACTTCTTGCCTTCTTCCTTCTTAGGTGCTTCAGCTTTCTTAGCATCGGCAGCAGGTGCAGCGGCTTCAGCAGCAGGTGCAGCAGCAGCTTCCTCAGCAGCAAGCTTGGCGGCACGTGGCACTTCCACAACAGCTACAGAGGCCTGACGCGGATCCGCGAACTCAAGATTTTTAAACTTGATGTCAGATACCTTAATGGCGTGATGGAAATCGAGCGTCGATACATCAACATCAATATGGTCAGGCATATCCTTTGGAAAGCCAAACACTTTAAGGGACGTTCTCTTTTGTACGAGCGTTCCGCCTTTGGTAACGCCAGGTGCAAGGCCCACCAGACGGGCAGGAATGTTCATCTTGATCTTGCGATCTTCGCTGATGCGCAGAAAATCAGCATGCAGGATAACCTCGCTCACGGGATGGAACTGAACCTCCTGTAAAATTGCCTGCGATTCTTCACCTTCAACATTAAGATGAACAAAATGTGCTTCGTTGGTATAAAGCAGATCGCGGAAAAGAATCATTGGCGAATAAAAATGTACCTGGTTATCACCACCGTACAATACGCAGGGCACGTTACCTTCGTCACGCAACCTTTGTGAATCAGCCTTGCCGAGATTTGCTCTTCGATACCCTATAATCTCCAGAGTTTTCATAATTGTTTATTTGTTTAATTTATTTTTCTACTACTAATTACAGCTTAATAAATAACGAGCTGATGGATTCGTTATCGTGAATCTTCCTGATCGCTTTCGCATACAACGTCGATACAGTAAGCACCTTAATTTTAGGAGCGTGTTGTTTCAAGGGAATGGTATCGCTCACAGCAACTTCCTCAAGCACGGAGTTTGCAATGTTCTCATAGGCATTGCCTGAGAGAACAGGATGCGTGCATACAGCCCGCACCGTCTTGGCGCCCTTCTCCTTCAGCAAGGCAGCGGCCTTACAGATTGTGCCCGCCGTATCTATCAGATCATCAACAAGCACTACATCCTTGCCCTCGACCTCACCGATCAAACGCATGGACTCGATCTTGTTCGCCTCCTTTCTGAACTTATCGCAAACGGCAAGCTCAGCATTAAAGAATTTCGCAAAGGCGCGTGCGCGCTTTATTCCGCCAACGTCCGGAGACGCAAACATGATGTCGGTGAGCTTCAACGACTTCAGATAAGGAACAAAAATATAGGAACCATCGAGGTGATCGACGGGAATGTCAAAGAAGCCCTGGATCTGGTCGGCATGAAGGTCACAGGCCATAATGCGATCTGCCCCGGCTGCAGAGATGAGATTGGCAATGAGCTTGGCCGCTATGGCAACCCGTGGTTTATCTTTCCTGTCCTGGCGTGCGTAGCCAAAGTACGGTATTACAACGTTGATGCTGGACGCGCTGGCTCTTTTGGAAGCATCCACCATCAACAGCAACTCCATCAGATTATCCGCGGGTGCGAAGGTTGACTGAATAAGAAATACTTCGTGGCCGCGCACCGATTCTGTGATAAACGGAGACATCTCACCATCACTGAATTGCTGGTAATTCACTTCACCCAAAGGCTCGCCATACGCGTTGGCGATCTTTTCGGCGAGGTAGATTGTGGCTCTTCCACTAAAGATCTTTACGGACATGCTCTTGTGTTTTTCAGTCAACCGTTATGCGTCATGACCCTCATGGTGGAGACATTCAACGATTAACGAAAGAATCCCGCCTTTGACGGGATTCTCAAAATCAGGTTGTCCGACCAGGGCTCGAACCTGGACTTTCCTGAATCAAAATCAGGCGTGTTGCCTATTACACCATCGGACAAAAACAACCCAGGGTTTTACGCCCTTTTTGGGCTTGCAAATGTAGAAGAATTACCGCAAAGGCGCAAAGGCGCAGAGAAACCGCAAAGAAATTTTGATCCAATATTTATTTTCAGGCAATATATGCGTGGAAAGGCTGCATTAGGGCTTTTTGATCATAGTGAAACTACAACCCTGTAGGGGCCTGCGAAATCTTTTCAAAAGAAAAATGGGATCAGCTTACTTTAAAGATCTTTTTCGCCGGCGGTGGCGGTAGCGCCTTCCATGAAGCCTTCAGCCCAGAACCTGTATTTATCCAGGATCGAAATTACAGCGTTACGCAGGTGACGGCTGTTATTGAAATCGATGCTGCCATATTGCGTGGTAGCATACCCTTGCCATATCGAACGGTTCTGACGGCGATCGTAAAATTGGATCAGCAACGTCCCGGAGTTCAACGTAAATTTTTGCTGGTCGTAGTTGATGGCGTCGTTTTGTGTTTTTATCCACTCTTCAATTTCTGGCTGGCTATAACCATTGAATTTCAAGCTGTCATCAAACATCTTAAAACCAATGATCAAATGTGGCTTATTGGGATTTTGTTTATATCCGAGAAATTTCATCCGCGCCACGATCGATTTTTCAATTGTTGCATTGGTCATGCTCGAATCAGGAGGACCCGCAGGTTTCATGATATCGTATGTCCTGTATTTTTTAAAGTTGCCCTTGTAGCTGTAATCGTATTCGACGGGCAGTTCTTTGTACCCAAGGCAGGAAGCAAAAAGGATCAATAATAAGAGGAGTGGGTAGTATCTTTTCATGCCGTCAACAATTTTATCCGATGTTAATATAGGATTATTCGTTGGGCATTTCAACAAGCCTGAGGAACCTTTTGTTTTACTGAGGTGACTGTTTTTTTACCCAGTCACGGGCATTGACGAACGGTTCGATCCAGGGAGAAATTTTATCTGCTCTCCGATCTGCGGGATAATGGGCCCAATTCCACGGAAAAAGCGATCTTTCGAGGTGAGGCATAATGCCGAGGTGTCGTCCATCCTTAGAGTAAAGCGCAGCGACGGCAAAGTCGGATTCGTTTGGATTGCCGGGATATTCAGGCTGAGAAAAAAATGCAGCGGCCTCAAAAAGCGACTGGTTTTCTGGCAGCGCAAACCGTCCTTCACCATGGGCTACCCAGATCCCGAGACGAGATCCTGCCATGGAACTTAGCAGTATGCTGTTGTTTTCGGGGATGGTCACATTTACAAAAGCTGACTCAAATTTGTGCGAGCCATTGTGATGCATCCGCGGATGGTTCTTCCACTCAGGATAAAGCAATCCCAGCTCCATCATAAGCTGGCAACCATTGCAGACGCCAAGACTTAAGGTATCGGTGCGTTTATAAAAATTGTCGAGTGCTGCTTTTGCCTTGGGATTATATAGAAATGCGCCAGCCCATCCTTTTGCAGACCCGAGTACATCGGAATTAGAGAAGCCGCCAACGAAAACGATCATGTTGACGTCGCTGAGGTCTTCACGGCCAGCGACGAGATCAGTCATGTGAATATCTTTCACATCGAACCCAGCGAGGTACAGTGTATAGGCCATCTCGCGATCGCCATTAACCCCCTTCTCACGGATGATGGCAGCCTTGATCCCAGTCGGCGCACGACGTGATGGATCGATGCCATATTCATCGAACTGTCCGGTGAAAGTAGCCGCAAATTTATATTCAAGAATTTGCTTTTTGTAATTGTGAAAACGCTTCTCCGCATGAACGGGTGATCGTTGCTTGCTGTCGAGCAGGTATGATGTTTTATACCACGTGTCGCGTAAATCATCAATCTTGAATTTCAGAAGTTCATTCTTGTACTGAATGGTTAACCTGCGCTCTTCAGACACATGGCCGAGCAGATGATATACAATCCCGGCCTTGCGGAAGGAATCGATCACGCTGTTCTCATCACTGACTTGCAAAATGATCCCTGGGTTTTCGCTAAAAAGGGTAGTGATAATATCATCGGCAAGCCCTTCTACATTGACGGTAAGGCCAACGTCAGGAACGGGAAAGCACATCTCCAGCAATGCGGTAATGATGCCGCCGGAAGATATATCGTGACCAGCGCGTATAGCCCCTTCGTTGATTAGCGACTGAACAGTATCAAAAGCAAGGGCAAAGTATGCCGCGTCGTTAATCGTAGGCACCTCGTTGCCCAGCATATTGATGGACTGGGCGAAGCTGCTGCCTCCAAGTTTTAGCGTGTCTTTGGAAAGATCAACATAGATCAACTTTGAGCCATACAAAGGCACCAAAGCAGGCGAAATGGTCTTTGTGATGTCCGAGACCTCACCGGCTGCTGAAATGATCACTGTACCCGGCGCATAAACTACTTCGTTCTCAGGATATTTTTGTGTCATTGACATGGAATCCTTCCCTGTCGGGATATTGATTCCAAGCTTTAGAGCAAAATCGCTGACCGCCTCGACCGCGCTGTAAAGTCTTGCATCTTCTCCGGGATTTCTTGCCGGCCACATCCAGTTCGCACTCAGAGAGACACCTTTAAGTCCATAGGTGAGCGGTGCCCAGATGATGTTTGTGAGCGCCTCGGCAATCGCGAGACGACTTCCTGCAACGGGATCGATAAGCGCAGCGCCGGGTGCATGTCCTATCGCGGTGGCAACACCTTTGTTGCTGATGAAGTCCAGCGCCATAACGCCGACGTTGTTCAACGGCAGCTGTATCGGACCACACGTTTGCTGCCTGGCAACCTTTCCACCGACGGAGCGGTCGACTTTGTTGGTTAGCCAATCCTTACAGGCAACAGCTTCAAGCTGAAGTACATTCTCAAGGTATTGCGTCAGCCTGGAAACATCATAGGTTATCGTCGCATACGCAACAATTGCGGTAACATCGTTCAGAATAGTTTTGGGGGACGATCCAAAGAGGTCCGTCATCTGAAGGTCTACAGGCTTTTGGTCCTGCCCGGTTTTCTGAAATACAAGTTTGTGGTCACCTGTTGCCTCACCAACAACATAGAAGGGTGCACGTTCCCTGGCCGAAATTTTTTCCAGCGTTTCAATGGCGGAGGCATGGATAGCAAGGCCCATGCGTTCCTGCGATTCATTGCTGATGAGCTCTTTATCGGAGAGCGTCGGATCGCCAATGGGAAGTTTATCGAGGTAAATGGTGCCGCCAGTTTCTTCCAGCAATTCTGACAAACAATTTAAGTGCCCGCCGGCGCCATGATCGTGAATGGAGACGATCTCGTTGTTGTCGGATTCCGCCATTGCGCGGATGGCGTTCATGACGCGCTTCTGCATCTCCGGGTTTGAGCGCTGTATTGCATTGAGCTCGATGGCGTTGCCATATTCGCCAGTCGCGACTGACGAAACAGCGCCGCCCCCCATACCGATCCGATAGTTGTCACCGCCAAGCAGCACGATCTTGTCACCTGCGGCCAGGTGCTCTTTCTGACTATCTTTTTCTTTTCCAAAGCCGATGCCGCCTGCGAGCATGATCACTTTGTCGAACCCGAATTTTTTGTTCCCTTCAAAGTGCTCAAAGGTCAGAACGCTTCCGCAGATGAGTGGTTGACCGAATTTATTTCCAAAGTCAGACGCACCATCTGACGCTTTGATAAGAATTTCTTCTGGTGACTGATACAGCCACTTACGGGCTGCAAATTTTTTCTCCCACGCACGGCCGCCTTCGACGCGTGGATATGATGTGATGTATACTGCGGTACCGGCGAGCGGCAATGAACCCTTGCCGCCTGCAAGCCTGTCGCGTATTTCTCCACCGGCACCAGTAGCCGCACCGTTGAATGGCTCGACGGTGGTTGGAAAATTATGCGTTTCGGCTTTTATGGAGATAACTGAATCAATATCTTTTATTTCAAAATAATCTGCGATATCCTGCCGGCGTGGCGAGAACTGTTCGATGCGTGGCCCCTTCACGAACGCGACATTGTCTTTATAAGCGGATATCAGCAGGTTAGGGTTTTCCTTCGACGTTTTTTTGATGAGCTGAAATAACGTCAGCTCCTTTTCTTTTCCATCGATGATGAAAGTGCCATTGAAGATCTTGTGACGGCAATGTTCCGAGTTGACTTGCGAGAATCCGAATACCTCGCTGTCGGTAAGCTTTTTCCCACGTGAAGTAGCAACCTTTTCCAGGTATGATATCTCCTCAGGATTAAGCGCGAGCCCCTCTGTAGCACTGTAGGAAGCTATATCATCAATCTCTAATATGGGTTCCGGCGAATGGTTAATTGTAAAAAGATCCTGGTCAAGGACAGCATAAAGAACCTGCAGCATGCGGTCATACTTTACATCGGGCTTGGCAACGATAACGAACTCCTCAATGCGCCCGATGCCATGAATTCCCATGGTCTGCGTGATCTCTACGGCATTGGTACTCCAGGGTGTGATCATCTCTTTGCGCGGCCCGAGAAAATTGCCTTGCAGGGTCTTGTCTGTCAGCAGCTCAGCCGTCTGAAATAGCCACGTAAGCTTTTGAATGTCTGCAGTTTCCAAACTGTGCACCACGCCAACCGCATAAATGATATTGGCCTTCGAACGGAAAAATAAAATCATGGATTCGGGAGAGTGGTTTCGAGGCCACAAAAATACATGATCTTTTCATTTTTCACTACCAGTCCCGGCATCCATAAAAAATCTCCCGGAGTTTTCAATGAGGCCGTGGTGCCCGGTTGGGACAATCTCTTTTCGAACGGTTTGCAGACTGTTCAGAAAACCTTCCAAATCTTCCGGGCGGATCACATGGTCGTATTTGCCAAGAATGATGATCACAGGCGTATGTTGGGTATTGAAAAGGTCGGCAAGCTTTTTTTTATTGAATTTAAGTTTTCGGAAAACAACCCACGAGTAGTACACCCGCTTCCGCCGGAATTCAGAGTTCATTTGATGTCCGGCAAATTGTGCCAGCTTTTCGTTTACCAATCCTGATTTTCGCAACATCTCAAGAACTTTCACGAACCTGGTGTAATCGTATACCATTCCTTTGAAGAACCTGCGTGCTATGTAAGACTGCGTGGCGACGCGATACCAAACATTTTCATGAATTCCGTCTGGTGCGAGCAGAAAAATTTTCGCTGTCATCGCAGGAAATAATTCGAAAGTCGCAAGAGCGAACCGCGCCCCAAGGCTAAACCCGGCGATGGAAAATTCATTTAACTTTTCAGCAGTTGTAAATTTTATAATGAATTCCCGCCATGTGGATTTCTCCAGTGGCCTGTCACCCTGGAGCCAGACACTGTGGCCGTGAAAAAAGAGGTCGAAGGAATATATCGTGTAATGCGTTGACAGCGGAAGGACAAGATTTTTGAAGATGCTGCGGTCCTGACCAAACCCATGAAATAAGAGTAAGGGTTTGTTTCCCGTTCCAACTACCTCATAATGAAGGGATGACCCGTCGTGTTGCACAAACCTCTTCACAATTCAGAAAATTTATTCTGAAAAAATAGTCTTTAACAGTGGATAAATACCGGTTTTAAAGGTTTTTTGCCTTTAATTATTAAAACCGTTATCCTAAAAGCGGTATTTTGTGTTAAGATAGATTATGGGCGTGTCGACGATTAAGATTATGGTGGTGGAGGATGAGGAGGCCTATATAGAGTTGCTTTCGTCGATCATCAATGGCTTGGGATACGAATTGGCAGGCGTAGTCGATAACGCATTTGCTGCCTTGAAACTGGTCGAAGAAGCTTTGCCTGACCTCATTCTTATTGACACCGACATCAAAGACGTGATCAGCGGGACAGACCTTGCTGCACGCATAAATACCAACCGACGCATTCCAATAATTTTTCTTACTGCGTTCAAAGACCAGCAAACCTTCCTTACGGGCCGGCTTATTTCTCCGATGTCCTACATCGTTAAGCCATTCGATCCTGTAAGTCTGCAGTCGGCAATTGAGCTTGCCATATTCACACAACCTGTTCCTGACGGAACAGTACTTCAGCCGGCCGCGATGGGTGATACGCTTTATATTAAGGATAGCGCAAGGGTCTTAAAGATCCGGTTGCGCGATATACTCCTCATTGAAGTGGTGGATGATAAATTTTGTTTCATCGTTACAGAGCAGAGCAGTCATAGTGTCAACATGACCCTTATGGATCTGTTAGCGCGTTTACCCCGTGAAGATTTTATACAAGTGCACACCTTATTTGCCGTGCGGAAGAGCGGCATTAAGGCTGTCAACTTCGGCGATCAGACCGTTCGCGTTGCGGACAAAGACATTCCAATTGGTAGAAACTATCGTCAGTATTTATTGACGACGTTGAATCTAATGTCATAGCGGAGAAGCGCGATTGATTACCCGGAGGGAATTGCAACATTGTAGGATGGGAGTCCTTCGCCGAAGGCTTCCTAAATGCCCAGTGTCCAGCCTTGGCGATACTCACGCTTGACAAACTGGTTAGCTTCGTCGAAGTTGGTAATCTTCATATTCTTTGCATCCCACAGAAGTTTTTTCCTTCCAATGAATTTATTGTCACCGCCATGCATGGCATAGCTGCGCAGCGCAAG
This sequence comes from Chryseolinea sp., assembly GCA_037720155.1. GTDB lineage: Bacteria > Bacteroidota > Bacteroidia > Cytophagales > Cyclobacteriaceae > Chryseolinea. Next base: position 205,607 of record JBBJMI010000009.1, read on the forward strand.
GTTGCCCATCAGGATAGACTCCGTCATTGGGCCGGCGTATTCAAACGGAGAGCTCAACTCCATCTTGCCATAGCCTTTCATGCAGGCATCCACCCATTGTGTATAATGCCCTGCTTCCTTGCCGGGGATGCGCGGAATTGTTTGAGGGGGTACTTCATCCTTCATGCGCGCGGTCGGCAATAGCACAGGCGACATATTGAAATCACCCATAAGCTTGCCCTTTGTTCCTTCAAAAATGTATCCGCCATCGCCATCACCGAGTGCTTCGTCTGGTTTCAGCTCGTCCGGTCGTTTAGGAAGAAGTCCACCATCCATCCATGTGAATTTGATGTCGCCTTTTCCATCCTTTCGAGGAAATTTCAAATGTATAATTGATGAAGCAGGGCAACTGTCCTTATAATCTGCTTCTTCAAAGAAGCCGGACCATGCAGTAGTCGTGCTGCATTCTACTTCGCTTGGATAATCAATTGGCAATATTCGGAACGCGGCATCCATGATGTGACAAGCCATGTCTCCAAGTGCACCAGTACCAAAGTTCCACCAACCTCTCCAGTTGAAAGGAAGGTATGCAGGGTTATAATCAATTGCAGGTGCCGGCCCTAACCACAGGTCCCAGTCGAGCTCTTTTGGTATTGCATGTTTTCCAGTAGGGGTAGGGATACCCTGTGGCCACACGGGCCGGTTTGTCCACGTCAACACGGTATGTACATCGCCAATAAGTCCCGCGTTCACCATTTCCTTCGCCTTGCGCACATGGTCAGCGGACGCATACTGGTTTCCCATCTGCGTGACTACCTTATATTTTTTTGCAGCTTCTGCCAACATCCGGGCTTCATAAATTGAATACGTAAGTGGCTTTTGAACGTAGACATGTTTGCCCCGCTGCATGGCGGCCATCGCAGCGACAGCGTGGGTGTGATCGGGAGTGGACACGGATACGGCGTCAATGTTTTTTTGTTCCTTGTCAAGCATGATCCGGAAGTCCTTGTAATACTTTGCAGCCGGAAAATTCTTTTTTGATTCGGCCGCCTGACGGTCATCTACATCACAAAGGAATGTGACTTTTGCATGTGGGTTTGCTGCAAACCCTGTGAGGTCGCTAGTGCCTTTTCCGCCAACGCCGATCCCCGCAATGTAAACGGTGTCACTGGGTGCAATGAATCCCTTTCCTCCCAGCGTAAAGCGTGGTACGATGGTAAAGGCAGCTGCCGCCACCCCCGCCTGTTTGATAAAAGTTCTACGTGAGTAGTGCTGCGATAGTTTTTTTACAGAAGGCATAGGGATATTAAATTAAGACGTGGACCTTCCTGATGATTAAGTTTTTGAAGCTTGTAGCTGCTACAACGGTTTCCAACCTGCGCGATACTCGCGTTTGACAAACTGATTGGCTTCGTCGAAGTTGGTCACTTTCATATTTGGACCGTCCCATACGAGCTTGATGTTTCGTCCTGGATAATCAAATTGGTTGGGCTTGTCCTGCTTTGGCTTACGGATATCATAGCTCCGTATCGCAAGGTTGCCCATCAACAGCGTTTCGGTAAGCGGACCTGCAATTTCAAAAGGTGAGCTCAACTCCATCTTTCCATAACCGGCTAAACATCCTTCTACCCACTGTGCATAGTGTCCTTCTGCACCCCCTGGTACCCGCTTGATGCTTTGGGCTACCGTCGTTTCTTTTGTCTTCGATGTTGGCAGCAGCTGGGGATTTACACCATACGTACCGCACATCATCTTTCCTTTCGTGCCAATGAAGATCACGCCGTTGCCGCCATCACCCATCACTTCGTTCGGTCCAAGCTCTTCAGGGCGTGGAGGCTGGATGCCACCGTCCATCCAATGCAGTTTTATCGCAGGCTTGCCAGCGGCGCCATCGAACGTTAACACTGAGTAGGAGGAGGGAGGACAGCTATCAGGGAAGTAACCTTGTTTAAACTCATCGACATAAACACTGCCCACGCTTGATGTTACATCTGTCGGATATTTTAGACCGAGCACGCGGAATGGAGGTTCAACAAGGTGGCAGCCCATATCGCCGAGTGCCCCGGTTCCATAGTCCCACCATCCGCGCCAGTTAAATGGCACAAGCTTTTCGACATAGTCTTTGTAAGGCGCTGTGCCCAGCCATAGATCCCAATCCAACTCCTTTGGTACTGGAACTTTTTTATCCGACCAGGGTATTCCCTGCGGCCACACCGGTCTGTTCGTCCAGCAATAAACTGTATGTACATCGCCTAACAATCCGGCGTTGTACCATTCTCTCAGCTGGCGTACGCCATCACCTGACGCACCCTGGTTTCCCATCTGTGTCACAACCTTATATTTTTTTGCGGCTTCTGTCAGGATGCGCGCCTCATAGATATCGTGTGTCAACGGCTTCTGTACATACACATGCTTTCCGAGTTGCATGGCGGCGATGGCCTGCACAGCGTGATTGTGGTCCGGGGTAGACACGGAGACAGCATCTATGTTCTTGTGTTCTTTGTCCAGCATCTGCCGGAAGTCCTTATAGTATTTAGCTTTCGGGAATGATGCAACTGACTTTGCTGCACGGCGGTCATCTACATCGCACAGGAAAGCAATGTCGGCTTTTCCGCTTTTCGCGAAGGCTGCAATATCACTTTCACCCTTTCCACCAGCGCCAATGCCTGCAACGCGGAGCATGTCGCTAGGTGCTCTGTAACCTGTACCACCCAGGACATAACGCGGTACGATAGTAAAGGCGGCTGCAGCCACGCCGGCCTGCTTGATAAAATTCCTGCGCGAAAAGCTATTGGAAGAAGCACGTTTTTTAGAAGGCATACATTTTACTTGTTTATAATTTCACGCTGAGTGAACCAACCCTCAGGGTACCCGCAATTTCAAAAGATCAGATATTGTTTTTCTTTAGCTCGTCTATGATATATTCCGATGCCCGCATGGAAAGGGCGAGTATCGTCCACGTTGGATTCTTATCAGCCTGCGATACAAAGGCCCCGCCGTCGACAACGAACAAGTTCTTGCATTCGTGGGCCTGATTGAATTTGTTCAAAGCAGATTTTTTAGGATCATCGCCCATGCGCGTCGTTCCCACTTCGTGAATAATTCTTCCGGGTGCTGCGAGGCCGTAGTCGTTGTGCGCACCATCCTTATCACCCGACGTGACGATGCCACCCATTTTATGAATGATCTCCTTGAAAGTCTCCTTCATGTGCTTTGCCTGCTTAATTTCAAAATCGCTCCACTTGTAGTGGAAGCGCAGCACAGGGATACCAAACTTGTCGACAGTGTTCGGGTCGATCTCACAATAGTTGTCTTCACGGGCAACCGCTTCGCCGCGGCCAGCCATTCCAACATTCGCACCATAGAAGTAGCGATAGTCATCTTTTAGTGACGCACCATATCCGCCACCTTCTTTTGTCTTGCCATCACGCCCTGCATATTTGCCGTTCGTAGTTTGCATTCCAAAGCCGAATCCGTAGCCAGGCATATTCATGCCTCCACCGTATTCAATATGATACCCGCGTGGGAAGTCAAGTTTCTTATTGTCTAGCCACCACGGTGTGTATACATGCATACCACCGACGCCATCCTCGTTGTATCGCTTCCGCCCGACAAGATGTGGCAATATTCCGCCCATAGACGCACCGGTAGAATCGTGCAGGTATTTCCCAACAATGCCCGAGCCATTAGCGAGCCCGTTGCTGAAGCGCGATGACTTAGAATTGAGCAGCAACCTTGCTGACTCGCATGTGCTCGCTGCCAGTATAACGATCTTCGCGTTGACAGTGTATTCCTGGAGATCATCCCGGTTTACGAATGAAACGCCTGTCGCTTTCCCAGACGCGTCCGTCATCACCTCACGCGCCATCGCATTCGCAATGACATCGACGTTCCCTGTCTTTACCGCAGGATTAACCAACACTGAAGAGGATGAAAAGTCAGCGTGAACGGTGCAGCCCCTATTGCATTGCCGGCAGTAAAAACATACGCCACGTTCGTCATTCACCTTGCCTGTCAATATTGACAGACGTGATGGAATAACGGGAATATTTAATGCACCGCCTGCCTGTTGTATAAAAAGTTCGTGAAGTCTGGGCTTGGGAGCTGGGAGATAAATGCTGTCCGGATCATTCGGAAGATTTTCTTTAGATCCAAATACGCCGATGAGCTTGTCGACCTTATCATAATATGGAGCGACATCTTCATAGCTTATTGGCCAGTCATCGCCCAGGCCGTCAATGCTTCGCCTTTTAAAATCTTTTGGACCAAACCGCAATGATATACGGCCCCAATGATTTGTCCTTCCTCCAACCATACGAGATCTGAACCAATCGAATTCGGTTCCGTCTTTGTGGGTGTATGGTTCGCCATCGAGTTGCCAACCACCATAGGCTGCATCAAAGTCACCAAAGTGCCTCAGCGGTGTCGACGCGCCGCGACGGGGAGATTCCCATGGCCACTTGAGTTGCATGACATTTTTGGCGGGGTCATACAGTGGTCCGGCTTCCAGCAATACTACTTTGATGCCGGCCTTAGCCAACACATAAGCAGCCATTCCGCCGCCAGCACCTGAACCTACTATGCATACGTCGTAGGACTTCTGCGTTTTCTTAATCTGAAAATCGGCCATAGAATTTAAAAGGGGAAAATAGTATTAAAAAGTGAAAAGTGAATAGTAAAAGTGAAAAGTGGAAAGGGGCTGCTCTGAGGGGTTACCTTGATGCGCCCAAAACTCTTACATTCTAATTTTTACATTTTACATTTTGCGGTTATCAACATTTGACACTCACTAACCGTAAATATTAACAAGCACTAAAGGCATTCACTTCTCATTTTGCTTCGGCACCGGATCGTACCCATGGGTTCCCCAGGGATGGCACCGTGCGATTCTTTTCATTCCGAGCCAAATGCCTTTAAGTACGCCCCATTCTTCTATTGCTTGAATAGCGTACGCTGAACATGTAGGTGTATGCCTGCAATTCGATCCCAACAGCGGTGAGATTGCCAGTTGATAAAACCTTATCGGAAGTATGAAAATTTTTTTCAGCACGCAATTGTCAAATTTCAGCAATAGACTAACGCAACAAAAGCCAGGCTCGCAGTCTCAACCGCAGAGTTTCCCGTCTCGGGGACTCTGCGTGACTCCAAACGTATGTAACTAAATAAAATTCGCTATTGTATTGAGTAACTCATTTCTCCATCTTTCTCATCCATCAACTGAACACCCCTTGCTTTCAAGTCATCGCGGATCCTGTCGGAAAGCGAAAAGTTTCGGTCGGCGCGGGCTTTCTTGCGTAAGTCTATCAGCACTTGAATGATACCAGTAAGCAATTCGTCGTTGTGAACGTCTTCCTCCTTTAACCCCAGCACAGACTCCATGAATCCAATGTAAGCGTTCCTGAATGTTTCAAAATCACCTTCGCTAATATTGGTGAGTTTTGCATTCCCCGATTTAAAATCATTGATGCGTGAAGTCATCTCAAATAAAACCGCCAGTGTCTTTGCAGTGTTGAAGTCATCGCTCATATTTTCATAAAGCGAAGACGATAATTTATTTAAGGACGCGGTCAGGTCGCTGTTAATTTGCATTTCGCTTCCACCGGGATGTTTGAGCTTCTTAATTATACCCAGCGCATTCGAAAGTTTTTTAAAACCTTTTTCCGCTGCCTGCAGTGCTTCGTTGGAAAAATCAAGTGTGCTTGAATAGTGCGACTGCAGCATAAAAAACCGGACCGTCATTGGACCGTATCCTTTCTCAAGCAGTGAATGGGTTCCTGCAAACAGCTCGCTTGGTAAAAAAGAATTACCCACCGATTTGCTCATCTTCTGTCCGTTAACAGTGAGCATGTTTGTGTGAAGCCAATAGTTCACCGGCGACTTTTCATGGGCGCCAACAGCTTGTGCAATCTCGCATTCATGATGCGGAAATTTCAGGTCGATGCCACCGCCGTGTATGTCAAACGTCTGGCCAAGATACTTTGTGCTCATCACGGTGCATTCGATATGCCAACCCGGAAATCCGTCTCCCCAGGGTGAAGGCCATCGCATAATATGATAGGGCGATGCTTTCTTCCATATCGCGAAATCGATCTTATTTCGTTTCTCGTCCTGACTGTCAAGCTTGCGTCCACTTTCCAGGAGGTCTTCGATGACCCGGCCGCTGAGAATACCATAATGATGGTGCTCTGCATATTTATTGACATCAAAATATACTGACCCATTTACTTCGTACGCCAACCCTCTTTCCAACAGCGTTTTTACAATCTCAATTTGTTCTACAATATGCCCCGTCGCCGAGGGTTCAATGCTGGGCGGAAGTATATTGAACTGACGCATAACCTCGTGAAAGCCCTCTGTGTAGTGTTTGACCACTTCCATGGGTTCGAGCTGTTCAAGTCTTGCTTTCTTGGCAATTTTATCTTCGCCTTCGTCGGCGTCGTTTTCCAGGTGCCCGACGTCTGTGATGTTGCGCACATAACGAACCTTATAGGCGAGGAAGCGGAGGTAGCGTGCAACGATGTCGAACATCATAAAAGTCCTGACGTTGCCGAGGTGAACATCGCTGTATACCGTGGGTCCGCAGACGTACATACCTACGTGGCCAGGTTGAACTGGCGTAAATAGCTCCTTTTCTCCGGAGAGTGAGTTAGTTAGATGAAGGGGGTGTTTCTCGTACGGTTGCATGGCGGAAAATGGGGCGAAAAATACGATATATAATGGGATGGAGCCAGATTAGTCAAGAGTCATGAGTCAAGAGTCGGTAGTACGTAGAGGTTTTTAACATGGAGATGGGTGCCAAGACTGTTATCGTCGCCGGCTCATCACTCATAATTCATAACTTTCCTCAGAAACCGTTAACGGTCCCGCGAAGCCGTTAGGGGCTGCATAAAACCTCCACACTACATCGTGTGCTCGACCGATTGCGAGTATAGACAACAATATTGCGTGTTCGTCATCGTAAACGATTGCGGTAACGATTGCAGAAATATATTCTCGTACTATTTCGTTTGCGATGAGACAAAATATCTACATTCGAACAATGCACTGTCCAGAATGCCCACAAATCTGTCTGGTAGTGCCCATTTTTCAACTCAAATATTTTAAACCCAAACAATCATTTATGAAAAAACTCTACAAGAGCTTGAGTTTGTCATTAGCCGCGCTGCTAATGCTGGCTACAGTGGCTCTGGCACAGGAACGAACTGTGTCGGGTACTGTGACAGATGAGACCGGAGCAGGCATGCCTGGCGTGAACATTCTGGTGAAAGGAACCGCTACCGGCACGGTAACGGATGTTGATGGAAAGTATACTTTGGCAGTACCAGCCAATGCTACTTTGGTGTTGTCTTTTGTTGGTTACAAGAGTGTGGAAGTAGCCGTTGGCGAACGTACCACGATAGACCAGGCGCTCGAGGGCGATTTGTCTTCGCTGGACGAGGTTGTCGTCACTGGTTATGGTATAGACAGACGCCGCGAAATCGCAGGTGCTGTGTCTATTGTAAAGACGAAGGATTTGACGGTAACTCCTACCGGTAACGTTGAACAGTTGCTGCAGGGTCGTGTACCAGGTGTAACCGTAATTCAGAACGGCCAGGTGGGTTCTACCAGCCAGGTTCGTATTCGCGGATTCGGTTCATTCGGTGGAAACTCTCCATTATATGTGGTTGATGGCGTGCCTACCAATGATGTAAGCTTCCTTAACCCCGATGATATTGAAACAACTACCGTTCTGAAAGATGCTGCGTCAGCATCAATCTACGGAGCAAGAGCTGCTTCAGGGGTAATTGTTTACACGACAAAAAAAGCTAAGAAAGGTCAGAAGCTTGCCATCACCTATGATGGTATGTTTGGATTTACTACGCCAGGCAAAGGCCAGGATATGATGAATCCTCAGGATTTTGTGGATTGGACATGGCAGGCACAGCGGAATACGGAAGATGCTAACGCAGCGGCTGCTGGCAGACCCGTGAACTACACAGCCGCCTTGGCTGCTTTTAATCATCCACAGTTTGGAGGGGGCGCAACGCCAACTATACCTGACTATATACGAGTAGGCACTGCCTCTAAAGTAAATGGGCCAATTGATTTGGCTGCTGAGCAAGCGAAGTACAACGTTGACCCCCGCAAGGGATCAATATATCAGGTGATCGAAGCCAACAGAGCGGGCACAGACTGGTATGATGCGCTTACCTCAACCGCTCCGCTTCACCGCCAGACTTTAGGCTTCAGCGGTGCCGGCGAGACACATCGTTTCTACATCGGCTTGTCCGCTCAGGATCAGGAAGGCACTATGATTAATCAGTCATTCCACCGTTATGCGCTCCGCGCGAATTCGGAGTTTGACATCTTGAAAAATCTGCGCATCGGACAAAATATGCAGTTTACCTATCGCTCGGTCCTTGGACTTCAGGGAGACGGCGGTGGAGCTGGTGTTGCTGACGACGAAAATGATTATCTGCAAGCTTTCCGTATGCCAAGCATCATTCCAGTGCACGATATATTCGGCGGTTATGCCGGTACAGCAGCGTCAGGATTTAACAACCCAAGAAACCCTGTCGCGAACCGCGAGGGATTGAATAATAATAAAGCCTTCGAAACCTTTGGCTTCGGTAATGTTTATTTAGAACTTGATGTTCTTCCAAGCCTTACGCTTAGAACCAGTATTGGTGGTAATTACGGAAGTTTCTTCGGCGCTGGTTTTACCCGCTGGCAGTATGAAAACTCAGAGAACAACTCTGCCTTTGGCTTCAATCAATTTCAAGGCTACAGCTTCTCCTGGGTATTCACAAACACAGCAACTTTCAAGAAAACCTTTGGTAAGCATGGTTTAGAAGTGTTGGTTGGTCAGGAAGCGTTGAACACCGGCAAGGGCTGGAACTACAATCAATCAGGTCAAAATCCTTTCTCATGGAATCCTGACTTTGTCAACATGAGTCTTGTAACGGCGCAACCTGCAAATAGCGGTCAGGGTTTCGGCGTGAACTTCTCATCTTACTTCGGGAACGTGAAATACATATTTAACGAGAAGTATATTATTGGGGGTGTAATACGTCGTGATGGCGCCTCCGTCTTTGGCTCCAATAATAGATATGCTGTCTTTCCAGCAGCATCAGTTGCTTGGAGAATTTCGGCAGAACCGTTCATGCAAAACCTTACCTTCATCAGCGATCTGAAGATTCGTGGTGGTTTAGGGACGATGGGAAATTCACGCCCAGTTGATCCGAATAATCAATTTACGCTATATGCTGGAAACGTGGCGAATTCGTCATATGATATAAACGGATCTAATAGCGCAGCGACTGTTGGTTTTAACCGTACCCGAATCGGTAGCGATGACACGAAGTGGGAGAGCAGTGTTACTTCTAACATCGGAATTGATGCCCTTCTTTATGATGGCAAGGTGGATATTGTACTGGATTTCTGGAGAAAGGATACGAAAGACCTGTTGATGCCTGTGCCAATCACTGCCATTGTAGGTAATGTTGCTGCTCCTGCTGTAAATATTGCTGAAATGCGCAATCAGGGTATTGATTTGGGTATTACGTTCAAAGGAAACCTTAACCCGAAATGGGGTTACGAACTCTCGGTGAATGGTAGCTTGCTTTCTAACGAAATTACAGGACTACCGGAAGGACAGACTTATGTTGCTGGTTTTAACCCTGGCTTCAGAGGAATTACTCCTATCCGTAATGGTTTAGGACAGTCTATCTCTGCCTTCTACGGTTATAAGGTCGAAGGTTTGTTCCAATCTGCAGAGGAAGTTGCTGCGCATGCTACACAAAGTGGTGCGGCGCCGGGCCGATTCAAATACAGAGATATCAGCGGCGTTGGAGCTGACGGACTTCCTAATGGAATTCCTGACGGTAAAATCGGTAACGAAGACAGAACTTTTATTGGCAGCCCTATCCCTACCTTTACCGGAGGATTGAACCTGACACTTAAATATGCAAACTTCGATTTTGTAGCCTATGTGTATACATCCCTTGGTAACGAGATCTTCAACCAATCTAAGTGGTTCACAGATTTTTACCCATCGTTCCAGGGTGCAGCAATCAGCGAGCGTGTTAAGGATTCATGGTCTGTCGATAACAGAGGTGCAACAATCCCTGTATTTGAAAGCGCATCTAACTTTAGCACCAACCAACAAGCGAACTCTTTTTATGTGGAAGACGGTTCCTACTTAAGGTTACAGAACATCACGCTTGGCTACACATTGCCAACTCCACTCCTCGACAAATGGGGAATGACGAAGCTTCGTATTTTTGCTTCGACGAACAACGTGGCTACCATTACTGGTTATGACGGTTTGGATCCTTCTGTGGGCGGCGCGGTCGATACCCAATTTGGAATTGATGTTGGGAACGCACCACTTGACAGAAGTTATACCTTTGGTGTTAACCTTGGATTTTAATTTGAAATAGAACAACATATGAAAAAAATAATAAGAAATAAATTCATCTGGGGTACCATGGCTTTAGTGTCCGTGATGTACTCTTGCTCTGATAGTTTTTTGGAAGTTCCGGCCACGGGATCGCTTAAGGAGGCCGATTTGACCGGTTCGTTAGGTCTCGAGCGTTCTATCATCGCCGTATATTCCCAAGTAAACGGCCGTGGCAACCGTATGGGAAGTCCGTCAAATTGGGTTTGGGGAAGTATCAGGGGAGCAGAGGCCAATAAAGGAACTGACCCTGGAGACTTTTCAGATATCAATCCGATCCAGCGCTACGAAGCGTTCAGCACGCAGGGGGTTGTCAATGATAAATACAGTGGCAATTACGAACTAGTAGCGCGGGCGAATTCAACGCTGAAACTGTTGAAAACCCCTGGTCCCGATGTATTGCCTGAGCAAATTACTTCGTATGCAGCACAAGCGAGATTTCTTAGAGCGCATGCTTACTTTGAATTGGCCAGAGGTTTTAATAAAACGCCTTTCATCGATGAAAATATCGACCTCAAGGATGGTGCTGGCGACATTAAAAATGACGCTTCACTTTGGCCGATGATCGAAGCCGATATGCAGTTTGCTTATGCCAACCTTCCTGAAACTCAGGGTCAAGTTGGAAAAGTCAACAAATGGGCTGCAGCTGCTTACCTTGCGAAGATATATATGTATCAAGGCAAGTTTACGGAAGCTAAAACTTTGTTTGATCTGATCATTCCTACGACATATGGCGGACCAGGTGTAGGTGGTAAGACTTCCAATGGCAAGACTTACGGACTTGTGCCTCTTTACGCAAACATTTTCAAAGCATCAAATGATAACAACGAAGAATCTGTTTGGGCTTATCAGGCAGCAGCCAACACGGGTAGCGTAAACAACGCCAACCCTGAGTTTGACCTTAACTGGCCATATAACACCGGCGCAGATGGTCCTGGAAATTGCTGTAGCTTCTTCCAGCCAACTTTTGAAATGGGTAATTCCTTCCGTACAGTTGCTGGATTGCCTTTGCTGGATGATGGTGCTGGTGCTTACGACCCGTTATACAATGTAGGCGCTAATCAATTGAAAACTGACATGGGTCTGGAAAGCAAAGATCCCTTTACCCCCGATGCAGGTACAGTTGACCCGCGCCTCGACCATTCAATCGGTCGTCGCGGAATTCCATACCTTGATTGGCAAGATTTCCCAGGAAAATCTTGGGTGCGTAACCAGCCAAATGCCGGCCCGTATCAAACTAAAAAGTATGCGTATTATAAGTCTGATAAAGGGAGCTTACAGGATAATTCAACCTGGACTCCAGGGTACACGGCGATAAACTACACGATTATTCGTTTTGCTGACGTGCTCTTGATGGCTGCAGAAGTAGAAATCGAAGTAGGTAGTCCTGAAAAGGCTAGAGAATACGTTAACCATGTACGTAATCGCGCAGCAAATCCTGCAGGTTTCGTTATGAAAGGTGGCGTTCCTGCTGCGAACTACGTAATTCTTCCATATGCCGCAGGTTGGGCTAAGGACAACGCAACGCGTGAGATAGTAAGATTCGAGCGCAAGCTTGAGCTTTCAGGAGAAGGTCACCGTTTTTACGATCTTGCACGCTGGAGTGGCGCATATGGTGACGCTAGTGCTGCAACCCCTGACTATATCGAAAGAGTGTTGTCTGCTTATTTAACCTATGAAACACCATTGCTTCCTTCAGGATCATTGATTAACAGTTCGTTCAGTCCAGTTGACAGATACCTACCGATCCCACAAGCGCAGTTGGATTTAAAACCTGGTGTTCTGACTCAGAACCCTGGTTTTTAATTAATTTTTTATCCGAATAATTTAATAAGGCCAATGTAAATTGGCCTTATTTTTTTGCCCTAACGATGAACAAAGCCATTCTCCAGATAACGGTAATTTCATGCTATTTGCTCTTGAACCTGATTGGGTGCAATAAGAAAGTAGAAACCCTTTTCGTACTCCGCGAATCGGCCGACACGGGTATTGATTTTGTAAATCAAGTTGAAGAAACCGATAGCTTCAATATTCTTACCTACGACTACATCTATAACGGAGGAGGCGTCGGAATTGCCGATTTCAACAATGATGGCCTTCAGGATATTTTTTTTACAGCAAGTCAGGTGGGCAACAAACTTTACCTGAACAAAGGAAATTTTTCATTTAAAGACATCTCCGCGAAAGCCAACGTAAATATTGCAGGCCGGTGGAACGCTGGAGTCGCTGTGGTCGACATCAACAACGACGGCTGGATGGATATTTATGTGTGCGCAACCACACACTCCGATCCTGAAAAGAGAAGGAATATGCTTTTCGTTAATCAAGGTGCCAGTTCCTCAGGCGATCTGGTTTTTAAGGAGGAAGCGGCGAAATATAAAATTGACTACAACGGTCATAGCGTCATGGCAGCGTTCTTTGACTATGATCACGACGGTGACCTCGATCTCTACGTATTGGTCAATCAGAAATTAACAAATGTCCCAACCAACTATCGGCCACAGATCACAGATGGCTCGGCCCAAAATAATGACAAGCTTTTCAGACGTGAAAGTGATGGTACTTTTTCAGATGCTACCATGGACGCGGGAATCACCTACGAAGGCTTTGGCTTAGGATTGGCAATAAGTGATGTGAACCTGGATGGATGGCCCGACATCTATGTTTCGAATGATTATTTATCAAACGACATCCTTTACATCAACAACCGGGACGGCACTTTCACGAATGGCACAACAGAATGGCTCGGTCATCAAAGCCAGTTTTCTATGGGCAATGATGCGGCCGATATCAACAACGACGGCCTTCCCGACATCATCACGGTCGACATGCTCCCGGAAACCAACGCACGGAAGAAAACCACAATCGGCAACAAAAGCTATTTGACCTACATCAACAATGACCAGTTCGGATACAATTATCAGTATACGCGAAATATGTTGCAGCTCAACAACGGTATGGATAAGGGCATACGGTTTAGCGAAGTAGGACAGCTATCCGGAATTCACCAGACGGAATGGAGTTGGTCTCCTCTGATGGCTGACTTTGACAACGACGGCAACAAGGATCTGCTCATCACAAATGGTTTCCCAAAAGATATCACGGATAAAGACTTTGCCAACTACAGAGCTGATGTCGGCTTCGTGGCAAGCAATACGCTTCTCATAGATTCTATTCCAGTAATCAAAATCCCGAGCTACGCCTACAAGAATAATGGAGACCTCACATTTACTGACGTGAGCAAAAAATGGGGTATCGGAAAGCCATCGTTTTCAAACGGCGCCGCCTTTGCCGACCTTGACAATGACGGGGACCTTGATTACGTCGTAAACAATATCAACGACGAAGCATTCGTATTTGAAAATAAGCTTTATGCCAGGGAGCAGAAAAATAATGGACCTCAAACGCACTTTTTGCGGATAGTGATGAAAGGTCCGAAAGAGAATCAAAAGGCTCTCGGTACAACCATCACACTATATCTGCCTGGTGGTAAGATGCAATACTATGAGCAGAATGTGTACAGGGGTTTTCTTTCTTCTGTAGAACCAATCGCACATTTTGGCCTTGGCGAAAACCAAACAATCGATTCTTTAATTGTAAAGTGGCCTGATGGCAGTAAGCAGGTAGTAAAAAAGGTTCAGTCCGATCAGGTGCTAACCATTAATTACGTTAAATCAAATAGCGCTGTTCCCCAGCAGAATGACAATGCACGCGATCTATTTGTCAACGCGGACGACCGTTTTACGCCAACTTACCATCACCAGGAAGACGATTTCATTGACTTCAACACGCAACGCACGATACCTCACAAGTTTTCGCAATCAGGTCCGGGCCTTGCAGTAGGCGACATCAACAATGATAACCTCGAAGATATTGTCATTGGCGGATCAACAAATTATCATGCGACGGTGTACCTCCAGCAACGAGATGGAACTTTTCATTTACAAAACGAACTGAAAAAGAATCCAGCCAAAAAAGAGGAGGATCAAGGTCTGCTCTTGTTTGACGCTGACAACGATAAGGACCTCGATTTGTATGTGGTAAGCGGCAGTGCAGAATCACAAGAACCGAACGACTATCTTGACAGACTTTACCTGAACGACGGACGAGGGAATTTTGCTTTGGATGCGAAAGCACTTCCCAACCTGACGGCTAGTGGTTCGTGCGTAAAAGCAAGTGATTATGATCGCGATGGCGATCTGGATCTTTTTGTTGGCGGACGCATTGTTCGCGGCGGCTATCCTTTGCCGCCCGACAGTTACCTCTTACGCAATGATGGCGGAAAATTTACGGATGTCACACAAGCGATCAGTCCCGCGCTTGCAAAGATTGGAATGGTCACTGATGCATTGTGGAGTGATTTTAATGCAGACGGAACTCCGGATCTAATCGTCGCCGGCGAATTTATGCCCGTTACGTTCCTGATCAACGATGGTAAGAAACTTGTTCAACTGGATTCTACTGGCGTGGATAAATATAAGGGCTGGTGGAATAGCCTGGCCGGCGGAGATTTCGATAATGACGGCGACATAGATTACATCGCAGGAAACTTAGGGTTAAATAATAATTATCAGGTGGATCTCGAACATTCGCTGAAGGTCTTTGCGAAAGATTTCGACGGCAATGGTAGTATTGATCCGATTTTGGCTTGCTATCAGCGTGAGTCCATGGATGCAGACACAAAGAAGTTATATCCAGTACATTTTTGGGACGAGATAAATTCGCAGAGCCCGAAGTTCCGAAATAAATTCGCCCGTTATCGTCAATACAGCAGCGTTACTATTGATGACCTATTATCGAAGGATGATCTAAAAGATGCACTGGTACTGGAAGCGAATCACATGGCGTCTAGTTATTTAGAAAATGTTGGCAATGGAAAGTTTGCAATAAAAGTACTGCCTGTTGCCGCTCAGATCGCACCGGTTAATGGATTGCAAATCCAGGATTTGAATAATGACGGTAACATGGATGTGGTGATGGTTGGAAATGATTATGGGAACGAGGTGTTCGCGGGTCGTTATGATGCATTTACCGGGCTCGTGCTTGCAGGTGATGGCAATGGAAATTTTCAACCACTTAACTCGGGTAAGACAGGACTTTATACAACCGGCGATTCGAAAGCATTAGTAAAATGTTTCGATGGCATGGGTAATGATTTATGGTTGGCTTCTCAAAACAGGGGCAGTCTTGCAGTATTTGAGTCGGTCGGCTTATCACAAGGAGAGGTCATAGAGATCATGCCTAATGAAAGTTACGCGCAGATTTCTTTTCATGATGGTAGAAGCCAGCGTTATGAGTTTTATTACGGTTCCGGTTTCCTTTCCCAATCTACACGCAATTTTAGAATGTCTCCGG
Organism: Chryseolinea sp.; assembly: GCA_037720155.1. Taxonomy (GTDB): domain Bacteria; phylum Bacteroidota; class Bacteroidia; order Cytophagales; family Cyclobacteriaceae; genus Chryseolinea. Next base: position 221,379 of record JBBJMI010000009.1, read on the forward strand.
GCATTAAAGAGATTACTATTTTTAATTATCAAGGGAGTTCTCGAAAGCTTTTGCCTGTGGAGGTTGGTCAGTCTGACAAATGAAAGATCGCTACTGACTTTGTCAATTTGATTGTCGTTTACCCTTGTTGTTTCTTTCCTTTCGGCACGGTTCCCTTTTTCTTTGACACAGCTTCAGATTCAACGGTTAGGGGGTCAACAAATTTCGGCTCGGGTACCGCCGCGCCGCAGTGTAAGTTCAATTGTTGTATCAAGTACTTCGCAGCTTCTGGAGAATGCACTTCTTCGTTCTGATGCATAAAAAAATATACATTTCTTATACCAGCGTGCTTCCATGCTTTAATCCGGTTCACCCATTCGTCGATCCGCGTGTAGTCAGTGGGATGCAGATCGTTACCCACAAAGCGAATAAAAGCATCCGGCGTAGTGAGGCGCATGTGAAGGCAATCTCTTCGTCCAGAAGCATCCGTGATCACAGTGCCAGCGCCGTGTTTTTCTAACACTGCGAACAAACTTTGTGAAATGGATTCATCTGAAAACCATTCCGGATGGCGTAATTCCACAACCGTCTGCACATCCTTTGGCAGGTATCCAAGAAAGGCATCTATCCTTTCAAGATCCTTAGCGCCCATGCCTGGATGAGGCATGAGGAACAACGGCCCAAGTGTACTGCCGAAACCGCTGACAGCTTTTAGAAAGCGATCAGTGGGCTCTTCCACATTCTTCAGACGCCTCATGTGGGTGATCTGATTGGGAAACTTCGGCGAAAATTTAAATTCCGGATTGACCTTCGCGGCCCACTCGGCAGTCCTTGCAACGGAAGGCATTCTGTAAAATGTGGCATTAAGCTCTATGCTGTTAAAATGTCGCCCGTAGTGATCTAGAAAATCAGCCTCTTTTGTTTTGGGAGGATAGATTTTCCCCACCCAATCTTTGCGTCCCCATTTTGCACAACCGATAAAAAATTTTGTTGTTGCTCCAGGCGCCAATGATGCTAACAACCGGGTTGTTGCCGGGTTGTCTGGTGGAAGCCTAAAATCAACCGTGTTAAGATCTTCAGTATCGAGTTTGCCGAATTCCATGTGAGCAAGATACAAAACGGTTAGCAGTGATTCCACCATTAACCGCAAAGTCGCAGAGACGCAGAGGGAGCGCAAATTGTGCTATGAAGTTCTTTCAAAGATGATGAAAAAAAAAATGACTCATCAACGACACCTTATCAGGAGGAGTTGTTAAACCACCCTGCGGTGCTACGGTCGTGAGATCGCGGTATTGAACGGCCAGGGAAAAGCGACGGAGAACGACGCAGGTGAGTGTCAAAGAGATGAACGTAAGTGAACTGCTGATGAAGTGACGAAATCTTAAGATGTAGCGGAAAAGTACTCTCATTTTGCGGAGAGACGATAAGTGCGGCGGACACCTGAACATACTGGCCGCATCCCTACCGCCATACAGGCAGCATGACTTTGACATAGGCTTTGAAAGAGAACATAGGAGATCCTGGAAGGTGAACTTAAACTTAAATCCGGCAACGAGCGTCCGAAAATAAAGATAGGACGAGGGCTCACATAAAGGAAGGGAATAAGCTTTCAGGAAGTCGGACTAGACCATAGTAGTGATGAAGTTCGGTAACTCGAATGGAGCGAAGGGTCTGGATTATTCAAGTGATCAACAATTAAACAACTCAAAGAGAGAATGATTTAACATGGATGTTCACGTAAGAAGAGTGGTTCCCATCAGTTATGAGATGGTTGCCAAAGCGTACCAAAAAGTAAGAAAGGGAGGCAAATCTCCTGGAGTTGATGAGGAAAGCTGGGCAGAATTTGAGTCCAAAGGAGTCGAGAGGGAGCTCTATGTGATCTGGAATCGTATGGCCTCAGGAAGTTACTTTCCACAGGCTGTGAAACGAATAGAGATACCCAAAAAGGATGGGAGCACGAGGAAACTTGGCATCCCCACCATGCGGGACCGGATAGCGCAAGAAGTAGTAAGAGACTACATGGAAAAGCGCATCGACATAAAGTTTCATGAACACTCTTACGGATATCGGCCAACGAAGAGCAGCCATGAGGCCCTCAAGCAAGTGAGGGAAAATATTTCAGAGAAGGATTGGGTTGTCGACATGGACATATCAAAATTCTTTGATGAGATAGACCATGAACTAATGCTGAAGGCAGTGGAGGCGATGATGGAGGAGAAGTGGGTTTTAATGTATGTAAAGCGATGGTTAGAGATGAAAGTTCAAACGGCAAATGGTGAGCTGGTAGAACATCAAGGGAAAGGGACACCTCAAGGAGGCGTGATCAGCCCGCTACTAGCCAACTTGTATTTGCACTATTCACTCGATCAATGGCTGGCGAAACATTACCCATCAGTAAGCTTTGTCAGATATGCCGACGACATAGTATTACACTGTGCAACGGAGAAAGAAGCTCAGGAATTACTCAAAGCTCTTAAGGAGCGTCTCACAGAAGTAAAATTGCGATTAAATGAAGCGAAGACTAAAATAGTCTATTGTAAAGACTACCGCAGGAAAGCACTTCACGACAAAACGCAGTTTGGATTTTTAGGGTTTAGTTTTCAACCCAGAACAGCACCGAGTAAGATCAATGTAGGTAGCAGCTACGTCGTCTTTACAGGGGAGATCAGTCGCGAAAACCAGAAAAAGATTCGGGACGAAATCCGAACTTGTATCACTTGGCGGAACACGACGCTTGACCCACAAGCAATTGCGACGAAATTAAACAGCAAGCTACGCGGTTGGATTAATTACTTTGGACTATTTGGCAAGCGACACCTGAGAAATACTATGCTTTATTTGGACGGCCGATTGCTGAAATGGCTAATGAGGAAACACAAGGTAGGCTCTCGGGCCGCCAAGTCGATCCTTGCCGCCTTACACGATCAACAGCCGAACCTGTTTTATCATTGGACACGCAGAATGACGACTTATAAAAGAATAATACGAGCCGTATGAAGTGAGAGCTTCACGTACGGTTCTGTGAGAGGCTTGAGGGTGCAATTCCCTCTTGCCTACTTAGCGAAACGCAGCTAGTGTAATTTTTTCTGTGCGTGTGCTTCGCGTCTTGACGCGCTGCACTTAATCGATCTTGCTAAGTTTCATTTCGATGGTGCGTTTCCAGGCCGTCCCATCGGCTGTACTTTCGCCAACCTCATGACTAGAACCTTCGCTCGAGCCTAACTCATAGCTCATAACTCAACTTATATCTAAACCATCCCCCTCACACGCTCCGCCTACTCCGATTTCAACGTCTTCGCCGGATCAAGCCTCGCCACGCTTAGAGACAGTATCGAAACCGTTGCCCAAACAAGCAATAGCGCACTAACGCTACAGAGGATAAATACAGTGGGTGTCATCTCAATGCGATACACGAAACCGCTTAACCACTCACGCACAAGGAGGAAAGAGGCTGGAATTGCGATCACCATGGATATTACAATCAGACGGGTGAAGTCACGGGAGAACAAAACGATAATACCCACGGCAGAAGCTCCAAGTACTTTACGAATGCCAATCTCTTTCGTGCGTTGCTCTGCCATAAAAGAAGCGAGGCCTGTTAATCCCAGCATGGCAATGCCAACGGCCAGCATTGTTAACGCTCCGAATAGCCGACTTAAGCGTTGCTCAGAAATGAACTGCCGCTCAAAATCCTCGTCCAAAAATGAATACACGAACGGATTTTCCGGTTCAAATTTCCGCCACGCTTTTTCAATTTCTGCCAGGCCGGCGGCCGGATTGCCAGGGCGAATTCTCACAGCGATATAGTCCAGGGTAAAGTCCGGTATGTAATATTTGAAAATGATGGGCTTCACACTACTGTGCAGTGACTCTACATTAAAATCTTTCACAACGCCGATGATCTCTAGCCTGTCTTCATCATTGCTGCCATAGTTTTGAATTAGTTCCTCGCCAACTCCACCAACGTCACCAAGCATGCGTGCAGCCGTTTCGTTAACCAATACCTTTTTTGATTCGCTGATCTCCGTATTACTAAAGTTTGAACCACGCACCAACGAAAGGCCGAGCGTTGATACGTAATTTTCATCGGCGAGGAACAAGTTCATGCCGAAGCCTGACTGATCGCCGGCTCGTCGGAAATCCCGCGTCACATTCAACGGTTGAACGGGCAGGCCGGTAGTGAAGCTCGCATTAATAATCTGGGACTTTGAGATGAGCTCATTGCGGAATGCCTGCCACTGATCCTGGATCTCGCGGTCGTTCTGAACAATAACAACATTCTCGCGTTGATAACCGGGCGCACGAGTTTGCATAAACAGCAGTTGTTTAAAGATGAACACGCTGCAAATCATTAGTCCGATAGAAATAGTAAACTGAAATATGACCAACGCATTTCGGAATAGATTCGTGCGACTTTGCTTGATCGCGTTTCCTTTGAGTGCACGCACTGGGTTGAACGATGACAGGTAGGCAGCGGGATACCCACCAGATAAGAGCATTATCAAAATAAAACCCGTCACTACCCCTCCGAGTAGCGCAGGGTGATCCATCCATGCCAATTTGATTTGCTTGCCGGTAAGAGAATTGAGTGGGATGAGCAGCAATTCTGCGAGGCTCAGTGCAAGAAATGCCGAGATAACAATGTATAATCCCGACTCGACAAAAAATTGTATCGCGAGAAGACCTTTAGATGATCCTAATGTTTTGCGAACACCGACTTCCTTCGCGCGACGCGCTGATTGAGCTGTAAAGAGGTTGATGAAGTTTGCGCACGCAAGTAAAAGAATAAGTATGGCTACCGTTGCAAGCAGTTGCACGGTTGAGTAGTCACCGTTGGCTTCATGTTCGCGAAGGAGGTTTGAGTGAAGGTGAATATCGGCGATTGGCTGAAGCCTGAAATCTGCAGCCGAAACCTCCTTAATCGCCTCTGGCGATGAGGGCAGAACGCGTTTGGCGATCGTGGATAATTTCGCCTGCAACTCATTTTGTTTTTGGAGGTTATTTTTCAGCACTTCGTGAACCTTCACATACGTATGCATGACATTCCACGTCCATACCTTCATTGTGTCGAGCACGGTATATCCGAAGTTGATACTTACGAGCATGTCAAAATGAAAGTGTGTTTTGCCAGGAGGGTCGACCACGGCGCTGACAACTCTCGCCGTGCGGTCACCACCAAAGAGAATTGATTTTCCAATAACGGTTCCATTGGTGATGGACTCTTTACCAAAATAGCGTTCCGCAGTTTTGCGGGTGAGTACTATTGCTTCATTTCGTTCGAATGCAGACTCACGATTGCCTGCAATGACAGGATATTGTAACACTTCTAGGATGTCCGGGTCAACAATGAAAATTCGCGTCTCCCGGAACACCACTTCATCCTTGCCCTGGTTCTCGCCGGCTGGTAGCCTCATCGTTGAATGATTCCATGTAAACGCGCGGGCGATTTTATCGATTTCGGGGACCTCGGCCGCAATGGTTGCGGCAAGTGGGGGAGGGGTGGTCGCATAAATATTTTCCGTCGGATCATCTCCCCAATAAGTATTGATTCGATATACCTGATCAGCTTCGGGAAGGGTATCGAAACTTAATTCGTCGTGGATATACCATGCGATCAGGATAGCAGACGAAAGCCCGACAGACAGGCCCAGGATGTGCACGACCGAAAACCTTACGTTCCGGAGCATGTTCCTGAGCGCAAGACGAATGTAGGTCAACAGAAGCATAGGTAAATAGTTACTTTTTCTAATGCTTAGTCAATGCTCGTGCCATGCAGTGTAAAATTCTATCAATCAGCATTTTATCGAATATATTGCGTTGCGTCAATATTGTAAGTGTATTAAAATCGATACAGCCATCTGTTCAATTGCATTACATTTTTTTAAACATCTTTTTGCATTTCCTTTGCGTCTTACCGCCTTTGCGGTTAACTCGCCATCTCAATCGCAAACAGTCAATGTTTACAGGCATTATAGAAACCACCGGACGAATAACAGGAATTCAGAAATCATCCAACACCCTTTTTGAAGTCGAAAGCACGATCGGTCCCGAATTAAAGATAGATCAAAGCGTTTCACACAATGGCGTCTGTCTCACGGTCGTAAAAATAGAGGGCAAGACGCACCACGTCGTTGCAATTGAGGAAACCTTGCAGAAATCAAACCTGAGAGGTGTTGTACGTGGCGATGAGATTAACCTTGAACGATGCATGCTTAACAACGGGCGGTTCGATGGACATATCGTTCAAGGCCACGTTGACCAGACGGGAATCGTTGAAAGGGTCACAGACGTTGGAGGAAGCTGGCTGTTTGATATCCGTTACGATGTATCGCCGGGCAATGTTACAGTAGAAAAGGGATCCGTCGCGGTCAATGGAATAAGCCTCACTTGCTTTAATTCCAAGCCTGGTCTCTTTACGGTTGCAATCATCCCATACACTTTTGAGCACACCAACTTTAACAGGCTGAAAGATGGGGATATAGTGAATCTCGAATTCGATATTATTGGAAAGTACGTTTCGCGGTTGATGCGGAAACATTAACCGCCAAGGCCCAAAGACGCGCAGAGCACGCAAAGAACAATTCAGTAGTTTGCGTTTGCTTTGCGTCTGAGCGTCTCAGACGTTAACTTGTAGAGTGCCCATCCAATACACATTCCGATGATTGCGCCTACTATAATATCGCCAGGGTAGTGAACACCGAGATAGATTCTTGAATAGCTGACAAACGCGGCCCAAAGAAATAACCACACCATCCAGCTGGGCCGATACACTAGCCAGAGAAACATCGCGGTTCCGAAAGTATTCGCTGCATGACTTGATGGGAATCCAAATTTACCCCCATGGTCTCCGTCTACGACGTGCAGCAATGCACTGAGCGCCGGTTCCCACGAGGGGCGTAGCCTGGCGAAGTATGGTTTCATCAAAGTGCTCGTGATCTGATCTGCTAAGGTAATTGTCAGAGCCACGCCAAGTAATATTACCCACGCGTCTTTTTTGTGATGCTTAAAAATATAATACAAGAGCACCAGATGCAGAGGCAGCCAGGCTTCCGTCTTGGAAGCATAGTACATCACCGGATCGAACCATTCCGCATGTAGGCCATTCAGGAACTGAAACAATTTTGCATCAAGCGCACCAAGTGTTTCGATCATTGCTCGCGACTAGTTGATGCTCGTTGATTCTCTTGCTGCAACCATTCAAAACATTCCTCTCGTGAGGAAAAATATTTTTGAGTGGCGCCGAGTTTCAGAATTGTTTTATTAATTCCCTCAACGTATTCAAGCACGAGAGGATCGTCTAAATTCCCGGCAATTCCCGCGATCCTTTTTAATCCATTGCGGATTGCCTGTGGGAGAATTTCATGGAACATCCAGTGTTGGTCACCAGTCGCAATCGGGCCCTGCTGTCTGAGATCGGCGATATAATTTGGCGTATTGTAGGAGCGGACAAATTCAAGACACTTCCGGAAAACGGCGCGATATTGCTCACTGCTCACCGGGCCCTTCCAGATAACACCTGTAGCGTTAACACGGGCGTCATAGAATATTTCAGCATATGATTCCTGATACAACACCTGGCGGTCAATGTTAACAGGCTTTTTTAGCTTCACGGTGAAGCGCGTGTACCGGTTGATTTCGCTATCAATCTCAACGGTTCCTCCGAGTGACTCAGCTTGCAATTTTACGAGAAACAATCCAAGGCCTTTACCCTCCGTGTGAAAATGGAAGCGCTTATAAAGCTTAAACATATTGTCCTTATTCTGTTTTAGATCAATGCCCAGCCCATTATCTTCTACAGAAATAAAATAGAAGTCATCATCCTCAAGGGTAGCAATCACTATAACAGGTTGTCGGTCATTGGATCTGTACTTTATTCCATTGCTGATAAGATTATACAGAATACTGTTCACCATCGGCTTGATGGAATATATGTAGCGACAAACATTCAGCTGCTTCTCAATTTGAACCTGATGTGTTTCCAGCTCCCTTCGCAGGACCCGTGCAACATCAGAAATTTCCAGGTCGAGGTCAATCCGTTCTCTGATCTTAAATATATCGTGGCGTATGTCGATAATCTTGCTAATGTCCTTTATGATCTGATCGAGTTGATGCGAGGCGGAGATAATGTGTTCGAATGCCTCTCTGTCTTTTTCATGTATGCTATTTAGTTCTATCAAATCAACGAGTCCGAGAAGGCTGGCGACCGGGCCCCGTAAGTTGTGCGACACGGTGTACGAAAACTGGCGCAGTTCATTGTTGTGCTTGATGAGCTCCGAATTGGTTTCCGTAAGTTTTGCATTTTTATCGATCAACTCTGATTCCAACGATAAATTTCTCGTAAACAATTGCTTTCGTTGTTCTTCAATAAGATTATTTGCTTCTATGAGTTTATTCTGACTGGTCATAACGATCTCGCTTTGTGCAAGGATCTCTGTCGACTGTGCTTCAATTTCGGCACTCCTGTCCATCAATATCCGGTTGGTTTCGGCCAGGTCGTCAAGCAATTCGACATTCCTCTCCTCATTCTTGTCCGAAACCCACTTCAAAAATCCCAGACTTCCTGTGATGATGGTGTAGGTGATCACAACGATAATGTTCGTGAAGTAATAGTTATAGATCTTTAGCTTGGTTTGCTGGTAGGGCACATCGAAGAATGAATGCAGCGGGTCATGTGCAAGAATAATGACGCAACAGACTACAGAACACGTTATCAAAATGTTTTTTTCTTTGAGGGAAAAGATAACCCATGGAATAACACACGTACCAAGCATCACCATACGGAACGTGAAATAATCGAGTTCCTGCTGTTGTGCGTAATGTAATGATTTGGAGTATACCGATAGAAACATGATGAGCACTGCAGGGCCAACGCTTAGCCAGATTCGGCTAACATAAATGAAACCCCCAGCGTTTAAAATGACGACCACCATCGAGGTGGCGCCGATAGCAGGAATTAAATATGTAAGTAAACTCCACCCGTACCAAATATAATAAGTGACCCCGACGACGACGGCAAGTCCGAAAAGTATCAGGGCAATGGTATTGGATAACTGGAGGCCCCTTTTGGCTGATGGCGATGTAGTATACTGATCTCCAGAATTGATAAGGGAAGGAAGAAACGGCATTTGTTCTTGCGGCTGGATTATTCCTAAACTACACAAATTTATAGAATATTGAGTAATTGTAATGGTCCTTGTAACCTATCTTCTTTCAATTGACAAAGGCGTCGTTTGATCTCCCTATTACCCGGGATTTACCATGTAGGCTTTGCTCCGTTTTTACGCGGAATCGATTGAGTATTTTCCCGTTCTTTGTTATCCAACCTTACACCTCGCTTTATGGAGAAATTTGATCTGGTCGTAATCGGCGCGGGACCATCCGGGTACGCGGCGGCGATGCGATCATTGGATTTCAGGAAGCGTACATTGCTTATTGAGAAAGATAAGGTAGGAGGGGCAGGTGTCACCAATGGCGCGTTATCGTCAAAAACGTGGTGGGAGTTATCAAGGGACACAGCGTCATTTAGAAAGAATCTGAAGCGCTTCAATATTAAAATTCCAAGCATAAATTATAAGGAGATCCAGGAAGAGGTTATCCGCGCCGTTGGCGAAAGGAAGGACATGCTCGAAGATCATCTGCATTTGCTAAAGGACTCACGGTATTCGGGTTTGCTCACTTTCAAAAAAGGCGCGGGCCGGCTGATAAGTGAGCATGAAATTGAAATTGAAACGGCACCGGATCAAAAAGAGATTGTCTGGGCAGAGAATATTGTGTTGGCCACAGGCAGCAGGCCGCGTTATCTTCCAGAGCTTCCCATCGATGAGAAAATTGTGATGACTAGCGATGGCATCGAGTTGATGGATGACTTTCCCGAAAGTATGGTAATTGTTGGAGCCGGGGTAATTGGATGCGAGTACGCAACGATTTTCTCGGGCTTCGGAAAAACCAAGGTGCACCTGATAGATAAGGGCGCTCGCATTTTACCATTTGAAGACGAGGACATCGTTCGTGTCATAGAACGAAACATGGAAAACAATGGCGTGCTGATTCACAGAAATGCGCGATTGATTCGCATGGAGGTGAAGCATCATCGTGTCGAATATGAGCTTGAGTATGATGATGGCACCAAAGGGACGTTCAACGTAGCCAAGGCACTCGTAGCGGTTGGACGAACTCCCAATTATGAAGGGCTCTGGGACGATAGTGTGAACATTACAATCTCAAAGCGCGGCATCGAAGAAAGCGATACACAAACCAACATTTCTAACATATACGCTGTTGGCGATATCACCGCCGACATATCCCTGGTTAACGTCGGGGAGTTGGAAGGACGGCATGCAGTTGAGAAGATCTTCGGTAATCCCGCCCGGAAACTTATCTATGAAAACATCAGCACGATCATGTTTCTCAACCCGGAAGTCGCCGGTGTTGGAATTAACGAAACAGCGGCGCGCGAAAAGGGTATCGATTATAAAGTAGTCACGCTTGATTACAGTTGTATCCCCCGGGCAATTGCCAAACGCAACACGCAGGGATTTATTAAACTCCTGGTATCCAACGACGAAGAGATGAGAATTTTGGGTGTAAAGATTGTTGGAAATCATGCATCGAGCGCGATTCAATCTATTGCGTTGCTGATTTCTATGGGAGAAGGAGTAGAGGAATTGGCGGAATGTGTTCATCCTCATCCCTCCATTACAGAAGGCATCCAGGAATGTGTGCGCATGCTGCTCGGCAAATCGATGTTCAAACCTTGTGCGCTAAAAGGTAAGCTCTCCTGCCGCACATGTTGCAGCGGTGTTTATCAGGATATTGTTTTTGCATAGAAGTTTATTGCCGAAATTTCCGTCTACAGTTGTTGCTCTTTAATTTAGGAGGGGCGATATTTTATAAAATGCGCATGTGTTTAGTTCGTGCGCAGAGGTAACACCCTTGCAGGGCTTTCCGATTTGCGCGCGTTATTTCTCCCAGGGCTGCGGCCTTAGCAGGCCTGACCCTGGGCTCAGATTTTTAGGTCTTCCAGACCTGGGTGGTGCGACCCAATGTTCATCGGGAATAGATTTTGTTCCCCTGGATGGTGACTGCTTTGCAGCTATTTCAATGCAATACGGCAACCTCAATTTTTCCGTCTTCGTCGTTCTCTGAAGCAATGCCCTTCTCGGGCAATCTCAAGTCTGTAAACCTGACCTTGGGTAACATATCTCATGAATGGATTGTGCAGGAGGCTCATTAAATGATGAAACATATTTATATATGTTGAACATTGTGGAGCAGGATCCGGGTCTGGAAGACCCAAAAATCTGAGCCCGGGGTCAGGCCTGTTAAGGCTGCAGCCCCGGGAAAACGATAACGCACGAATCGAAAGCCCTGTAAGGGTGTTACCTCTGCGCCTGAATTTAAAACACGCGCATTCGATAAAATCTTCATTTTCCTCAATTAAACAACGACGCGACTACTTGTGCGCGTGCCTTCCGCGCAGAACTTCAACGACGTCGTTAAAATTGCTTTCCTTGGCGGTAAGCAAAACGAGAAAATGATACATGAGATCTGCCGCTTCATTGAGAAAAAGATCACGGTTGTCATCCTTCGCTTCGATCACAAGCTCGATGGCTTCCTCTCCGACTTTTTGCGCAAGCTTGTTGATTCCAGACTCCAGCAATGAAGAAGTATACGATCCCTTTTGAGGATTTTTTTTGCGATCCTGAATTACTTGCTCAAGTGATGACAAATCCCAGGTATTGTTTGCCTCACTAAAACATGTAGCCGCACCGGTGTGGCATACTGGTCCGGAGGGAACAGCTTTGATAAGCAGTGTGTCCTGGTCGCAGTCCACGAGAATATCCACCAGGGTAAGGTAATTACCCGAGGTCTCGCCCTTGGTCCAAAGCCGTTGTTTACTCCTGCTGAAAAAGGTTACACGCTTTTCAGCAAGGGTTTTGTTATAAGCTTCTTCATTCATGAAAGCCAGCATCAACACTGTGCCTGTGCGATCGTCCTGAACTATACAAGGTACCAGACCGTCGAGCTTACTAAAGTCTATCATTGCGTTTTTCATTGCAAATAAATTACCGGATTGAAATTTCTGCGTTCCTTAAATAATTCTTGAGATCGGGAATCTTGATCTCACCAAAATGAAATATGCTCGCCGCCAGGGCGGCATCGGCCTTGCCATCGGTGAAAGCATTAACAAAATGTTCCATGTTGCCGGCACCACCAGACGCTATCACGGGTATGCTGAGGAGGCCATTCATTTTACGGAGCGCCTCCACTGCAAAGCCATGTTTTGTGCCATCGTGATCCATGCTGGTAAAGAGTATCTCCCCTGCACCACGATCCTGACCCTCTTTCGCCCAGCTGAAAAGTTCTTTATCAGTGGGATTTCTTCCGCCATGCGTATGCACCATCCAGCGCTCGCCGACTTTTCTGGCGTCGATGGCAAGCACAATGCATTGCGCACCGAATGCGCGAGAGAGTTCGTCTATGAGCTTCAAGTTGCGTACAGCCGCTGAGTTGATGCTGACTTTGTCGGCGCCTGCTTCAAGCAACGGAGCAACGTCTGCAACACTTCCAATGCCGCCGCCAACAGTAAACGGAATGTTGATATGCCGGGCGATATCTTTCACGAGGGAGGCGAAAGTCTTCCTATCTTCATTTGTTGCGGAAATATCCAGAAACACCAACTCATCTGCTCCCTGGCTTGCGTAGAGCGCACCAAGCGTGACCGGGTCGCCTGCATCGCGGATGTTAAGGAAGTTGACGCCCTTCACCGTCCTTCCGTCTTTGATATCGAGGCAGGGAATTATTCGCTTCGTGAGCATACTATATCTTCGTTAATTGCTCGAGTGAAATTCGCCCTTCATAGATCGCTTTACCAACGATCACGCCATCCACGCCAATCAACTTTAGTTCTTCCAGGTCTTCGATGCTGCTAACGCCCCCGCTGGCAATAAGGTGGAGCTGCGGAAAGCTGAGAAGCACTTTTTTATAAAGTTCGATATTTGGACCGGTAAGCATTCCATCTGTTCCTATGTCGGTGCAGGTGACATGTTCAATGCCTTTCTGAACATAGTCACGCAGAAACGTGACGATATTGATTGAAGCATCATTCTGCCACCCATTGATTGAGATCATTTCGTTCTTGACATCGGCGCTGAGAATGATCCTACCTTTTCCGAATTGCTCCAACCACTCCGTTATTTTTAAGGGTTCATTGACGGCAATGCTGCCTAGGTTTACCTGCTGGACACCCAGGTCCAGTAGTTTAACAATTTCGTCCGTTTGCTTAATGCCACCGCCAAAGTCCACCTGTAATCGCGTTTGAGATGTTATGGTTTCGATTACTTTCCAATTGACAACCTGCCCCACCTTGGCGCCGTCCAGATCTATCAGATGCAGGTGGGTAAGGCCTGCGTCTTCGAAAGATTTTGCAACCATCAGTGGGTCTTCATGGTATATTTTCTTTCGTAAATAATCGCCTTGTGTGAGACGAACACACTTTCCGTCGATAATGTCAATAGCTGGAATGATTCTCATAACTGTAAAAAGTTCTTTAATACAATTTCGCCGGAGGCGGCTGACTTTTCTGGGTGAAACTGGACGGCGAAGAAGTTATCGCGTCGCATTGCCGCGCTGAACGGTACAATGTATTCAGTGATGGCGGATGTGTTTTGATTCACTGGTATATAATAGCTATGCACAAAGTAGGCGAAGGCATTTTCCAGAGCGCCATCGAGCCAATCATTCTTTAGCGTCAAATTGTTCCATCCCATGTGTGGAACTTTCTGATCGCCGGAGGGAATAAAGCGCTTCACGGGTTGCTCAAAGATGCCCAGGCATGTAGTATCGTTTTCTTCGGAATAGGAACACATCAGTTGCATACCAAGGCATATTCCTAGCACCGGCTGGGTTAATTTTTTGATCAGCTGATCAAGCTTTTTGTCGCGCAGATATCCCATCGTAGTGCTTGCCTCACCCACACCAGGAAAAATAACTTTGTCGGCCTGGGTGATTTGTTCCGGATCGTCGGTAATGATAAAATCTACATTCAATCGTTCGAGTGCAAACGAGACGGATTGAATATTGCCGGCATTATATTTAATGATCGCGAGCTTCATCTTGGAATCTACCTTTAAGTTTATTACAGTATCCCCTTCGTTGTTGGCAATTGATCACCTTCTTTTTTTACTGCCATTTTGATTGACTTCGCAAATGCTTTGAAGATAGCTTCGATTTTGTGGTGTTCATTTGTACCTTCCACTTTTATGTTCAGGTTGCTTTTCGACGTGTCCGTAAAAGATTTGAAGAAATGATAGAACATCTCTGTGGGCATTTCACCGATCTTTTCACGTACGAACTGCGCATCCCACACTAGCCATGGCCGGCCTCCAAAGTCGATGGCTACTTGTGCGAGGCAATCATCCATTGGCAGGCAGTAGCCGTAACGTTCGATTCCTCTCTTCGAGCCTAATGCCGTCAGGAACGCTTCGCCCAGGGCGAGTGCAGTATCCTCTATTGTATGGTGTTCATCAATATGCAGATCACCTTTCACATTTATTTCAAGATCAAGATTGCCGTGACGTGCAAGTTGGTCCAGCATATGATCGAAAAAGCCAAGTCCTGTGAAAATTTTTGAAATTCCCTGCCCGTCGAGATTTATACTAACCTGTATATCTGTCTCTCTCGTTTTTCTTACAACGGTGCCTTTACGCGCTGGGTTGGATACAAGTGCATGGATATCCTTCCAGTCTGTGGTAACTAGCGCGCAATGCGTTTGAAGATCGCTTTCCTGAAGTTTTCCCTGGAGTGCCCCATCGTTTATAAGTATGCCTTTTGCCTTCAGATTTTTCGCAAGTTCTACATCAGTAACACGATCGCCGATAACGTACGACTTTTCCAAATCATACTCGGGGTCCAAAAATCTGGTCAGCATTCCCGTCCCTGGTTTCCGCGTTGGCCTATTTTCCTTTTGAAACGACCGGTCAATAAAAACCTCCGAAAATTTTACGCCTTCGTTTTCAAATGCGCGGATCACCTTTTCTTGGGCGGGCCAGAATGTATCTTCCGGGAAGCTATTGGTTCCGAGGCCATCCTGATTCGTCACCATGACAAGCTCGAATTCGGTTTCTTTTGCAATACGACTCAGCCAATAAAACACGCCTGGATAGAACTCGAGTTTTTCGAGGCTGTCGATCTGCTGATCCGGAGGCTCTAAAATGAGCGTGCCATCACGGTCTATAAATAAAACTTTTTTCATGTCGGTTATCAGCGGGTTGACATTTTTCTTAAAGCATTCACCAGCCGGTGGTTCTCATGAGGTGTGCCGACTGTTATGCGGAGGCAGCCTGCACAAAGCTGGACATTGGAGCGGTCGCGAACTATTATTCCCTGCTCCATCAGGCGTTGATATATAGTCGGTGCATTCTCAACTTTAACGAGTAAGAAATTCGCCTCTGTCGGATACACCATTTCTGTTAGAGGAAGTGCAGCCAGGCTTTTCGAAAGTCTCTCGCGTTCGAGAATAATTTCCTGAACCCACGATCTGGTCTTCTCGACATTGTCTAGTGCCTGCAACGCCAATTCCTGTGTACTGATGTTGACATTATAGGGATACTTGATCTTATTGAGAATGGCAATGATCTCTTTGGACGCGAAACACATTCCCAGTCTAAGGCCCGCGAGTCCCCATGCCTTTGAAAATGTTTGTAATACCGCGAGATTAGGATATTTATCAAGTTCAGTAAGAAAACTTTTACTCTCGGTAAAGTCTATGTAGGCTTCATCCACTACGACCAGGCCTTGAAAGTTTTCAAGTAGAAAAATTATTCGATCCCTGCTCATAAGGTTGCCCGTCGGATTGTTGGGACTGCAGAGAAAAATCAGCTTTAACCTGGAATCTCCGAGGTCGGGAAATGCATCGATGTTCAGATCGAAATTCTTGTCCAGCGAAATGGTTTTAAGATTTACAGCATTTACGTTTGCACAAACAGCATACATACCATACGTTGGCTCCGTTATAAGAATACTGTCTTCATGCGGTTCGCAAAAGGCGCGGATCAGTAAATCGATTGCTTCATCACTGCCGTTTCCCAGAAAGATCCGCGCAGGTTCGATGCCTTTTATAAGAGACAGTTTCTCCTTGACTTTTAATTGCAGTGGATCAGGATACCGATTATAGGGTGACGGATATGGATTCTCATTGGCGTCCATAAAAACGTCAGCCTCTCCTTGAAATTCGTCCCGCGCGGACGAGTACGGCTTCATATCACGTACGTTCTTTCTAATCAGCTTAGCTATTTCCGTTTTGGGATTCTTTGAGGACATAACGTCGTTGTTCTGTGCTTTCGTCATTTGGTATTACTACTGAGGCTGTCCAGTCGAACCCTGACTGCCATTTTATGCCCGATGAGCTGCTCGGCTTCTGCCATTTCCTCCACTACAGGTCCAATGTTCCTGATACCCTCCTCCGTAAGCGTTTGATAGGTGATGTATTTCGTAAAGCTTTCCAAAGCAACGCCCGCGTAGGCTTTGGCAAAGCCGTTTGTTGGAAGTGTATGGTTGGTACCAGAGGCATAATCGCCAACTGCTTCCGGTGAATAGTTTCCCAAAAAAACTGAACCCGCGTTAACAATTTTTTGAGATACCGCTTCAGCATCGTTTGTGTTTATGATGAGATGCTCTGGAGCATATTCATTGATGAACGCTACCGCGGAATTTTCATCGGGCAAAACGATGACCCGGCTATTGGACAATGACTTTTCCGCGATTACTTTTCGCGGCAACGACTTCAACTGCTCGGTGATTGCTTTCTGTATCGGCGAAACCAGTTCAGCATCATTCACCAGAAGGATCACCTGGCTATCTTCACCATGTTCTGCCTGTGATAACAGATCGCTTGCTACAAAGGCCGGATTAGCCTGCGCATCAGCGTAGACGAGCACCTCAGAGGGCCCGGCAGGCATATCGGTGGCAACACCGAACTCCATTACCAATTGCTTTGCCTTGGTAACGTATTGATTACCGGGTCCAAATATTTTAAATACTTTTTTAATTGTTTGCGTACCGAATGCCATAGCAGCAATTGCTTGCGCGCCGCCAACTTTGTACACGCTTGATACGCCAACGAGTCGTGCAGCGAAAAGGATTGCATCATTGATCTTTCCTTCCTTGTTGGGTGGAGAACATAATACAACCTGGCTGCAGCCCGCAAGTTTTGCCGGGATGCCGAGCATCAGCACGGTAGAGAACAATGGTGCCGACCCTCCAGGAATGTAGATCCCTACGTTTTGTATGGCTACACTTTTGCGCCAGCACAATACCCCAGCCGTTGTTTCAGTCCGAACCGTTTCGCGACGCTGGGCTGCGTGAAATTTTTCAATGTTCGCCGCAGCTTTACGAATAGCGTCTTTTAGTGAACTGCTTAAGGATTTTTCGGCGTTGTCAAATTCGTCGTTCGTAACCTGTAATTCCTTTACATCCGCCTTATCAAATTGTAAAGTAAGCTCACGGAGAGCGTGATCACCCGATTTGCGAACTCGATTAACAATATTGCGCACCGAGCTTTCCAGAAATTCCAGCTCAAGCTGTGGCCTTACCGTTAGTTGCGTCCAAGAATCTGGAGAAGGGTTGTTGTATATCTTCACGGTGAATCGATTGATTTGTGCTTAGACAATCATTTTTTCAATAGGGATAACGAGAATTCCTTCGGCCCCAAAAGCCCGGAGCAAATCGATCTTCTCCCAAAAATCATTTTCATCAACTACAGAATGCAGTGAGCTCCAACCATGACGTGCGAGCGGGATGATCGTAGGACTTTTCATTCCCGGTATAACAGAGGTTATCTTCTCGATGGCATCGTTCGGGCAGTTCATTAGGATGTATTTGTTATTCTTAGCCTTTTTGACTGCTTCGATGCGGAACAGTAATTTTTCGAGTATTGCCTGTTTCGCCGGGTCAAGGGACGGATTTGCAATTATAACTGCTTCGGAATGCATGACCACCTCGACCTCTTTCAGACCATTGCTAAGTAATGTGCTGCCAGTACTGACAATATCACAAATCGCGTCAGCCAATCCTATTCCCGGCGCGATCTCGACCGAGCCGCTGATCTCATGTATCCCCGCGGAGATGTTGTGCTTCCGCAAAAACTCTTTTACGATGTTCGGGTATGAGGTAGCGATGTTCTTTCCATCAAGTGAAGCAACGCCTTCAAAGTTATCAGATCGCGGTACCGCAATCGATAGCCGGCACTTGGCGAAATCCAGTCTTTTTACGATCTGATTTTTCTTCTGTTTTTCAGCGAATATATTTTCGCCAACGATACCGACGTCGGCCACCATATCTTCTACATACTGGGGTATGTCGTCATCCCGGAGAAAAAGCACTTCCACAGGAAAATTCCGGGCCTGTGTTTTAAGTTGATCTTTGCCATTACTGAATGAAAGGCCGCTTTCCTTAAGAAGCTCCAGGGAACCCTCCTGAAGCCTGCCCGATTTCTGGATGGCGATGCGAAGCAAAATATTCATTGACTTGTCCATATTATAACTGTTAAACAAAAAAGGCTTGTCACGTGGTGACAAGCCTTTTGTAAATCTTTATGTGTTCATCAAGATACAGCTTTGCCACGCACAATGTGCTTACCTTGATGATGGTGGTGGTTGCTGATATTGATGCGGTTGTTGCTCATTTGCGGGTGCTAATAAATCAAATTGTTACCGCATCTCAAAATGCACGACTATATATTTCCAAAATCAGGGTTCAGATAGCAGTCCGAAACTGATCCGGCGGTAAGTTTGTTATAAGCAATGGCGTACACTTGTTCGCAGCCATGATATCGAATCAATGAGAAACCCTCTTTTTTTGTTATTACTCCTTTTCTTGAGCTGCGGAGACAGCCGTGAGACGAGGTTACAACGTTTTCTTCTTCAAAGTAACGCATTGGCTATCGACCATCAGGAGCAACAGGCGGAGTATTACCTCAAGGAAGCCCTCAAACTTGATTCGTGCTTTGCTGACGCGTGGAATAATCTCGGGACACTATATTATAATCAAAAGAGATATGGAGAAGCGATCGCGCAGTATGATCAGGCGTTGTCATGTAAGGCCGATTATCTAACCGCATATTTGAACCGTGCGAATGCTGCTTATGAAATAAGGGAACACTACAAGGCGTTGGCTGACATCAACAAGGTTATCAGCATCAAACCCGATACCGCGATAGCATATTTTATGCAGGGCTTGAACTACAGCAGACTACGAGAGTTCGATAAATCACTTGCAAGCTTTCGAAGGGCGCAAAGATTGGATCCTTCAAATACTGAAATAGCGGTAAACCTCGGAACCGTCCATTATTATATGAGGCAATACGATAGTGCCCGAAGCGAACTGCAAGTCGCGCTGAAGCAAGATTCGAAGGAAGCAAATATCTACAACGCCCTCGCAATGATCGAAGTCGAGCTGAAAAATTATGACGACGCGAAGCGTTTGCTGGCGCAAGCCATTGCACTCAGGCCAGCAGACGCCTTCTTTTTAAATAACCGTGGTTACATTGGTTTGCTGACGAATGATCTTCAACAAGCGAAAGCTGATATCGATCTAAGCATCATGGAAGATCCGGATAATGGGTGGGCTTACCGGAACAAAGGAATTTACTACACCATGACCGGCCAACATAAGGACGCTGTACGATTGCTTGAACAGGCGGCCTCCATGGATCCTTTTATTGAAAAAATTCATTATCATCTCGGCGAAGCCTATTGGAATTCCGGAGACAGGACACGTGCCTGTGAGAATTTCAGGAAGGCAGTGGATGGTAAAGAAATTGCGTCGGCGGACGTTGTGCTAAGATGCCCCGACCTATGACCTTAGTCGAAATAGAATCATTGATAGCTTTGCGTCTAACCCAGCCGTTGCCAGCTTCACTGGCACACGATCGCATGCGCGCGACTTCCCTTGGGGCGCTCAGGCCGAAGTATGATAACAGCCTGCCGCCGAGGCCCGGCGCTGTTTTGATACTCCTTTATGAAGATCATGGCGTGATCAAATTCCCGTTAATACGACGCCCGGAATATCTTGGTGTTCACAGCGGCCAGGTGAGCCTTCCGGGTGGAAGAACTGAGTCCGACGAGGGGCCAGTCGAAACAGCACTGAGAGAAACTGAGGAGGAAATTGGTATCCGTCGCGACTCGCCAAAGGTCCTTGGCGTGTTAAGCAACTTTTTGGTAATCCCCAGCAATTATATAATCACTCCTGTTGTGGCTACGCTAAGCGGGAGCCCGACGTTTGTGCCTGATGCCCGGGAGGTTGCAGGCGTTCTAGCGGCCTCGATCGACGAGTTAGTCCACGATGAGTCCATTCGCGAAAGTGAAATCCTCGTATCGGGACAATATAGGCTCATGGCTCCCCACTTCAACGTTGAGAATAGCACCGTCTGGGGTGCGACCGCGATGGTATTAAATGAATTCCGCAGTGTCTTGCGCGACGTGATCGCTCGCCATGCCTAGAGGTCTTGTCGGAAAATGTAATTTGGAATCATTCTAAATAAGCAATATCATTGTGGCTTCTAAGTTGAGATGCGCCACTATTTTTAACTACGCTTTGATGATCAAGGACTTACTGCTCAGCGTCAGCCATTGCAACGGGAATCGGGTCCAATCTTTCTAGCATGTCAATCCTTAGCGTGTTGCTCGCCGATAATCAACCGCTCACAGCAGCAGGGCTGAACTACATTCTCAGAGACCGGAATGACATCAGAATAATTGCAGAGGTAAAGACACAGCGAGAGCTGCCCGAAATGGTGCGGCTCCATCGTCCTGATCTGTTGATTGTGGATTACAACGCGCCTGGATATGTTACGAAGTCGGACCTCGCCGATGTAAAAAGTTATTCACCCGGAACGAATATCCTCGCAATTTCATCGGATGATAACAAAGCCAACATTTTGCAGGTGCTCCAGGCCGGCGTCCATGGCTATTTGACTAAAGAGTGTAGTAAAGAGGAAATCATCATGGCTGTAGCAGCCGTGGGTAGGGGCGAGAAGTTCTTTTGTCATAAGATATTGGATATCATCATGCAAAAACATTTCCCGCAAGAGGCAGAGATTGTCCCGGGCATATTGACGATGCGTGAAACGGAGATCCTTAAATTGCTCGCATCGGGATATTCAACGCAGAAAGTGGCCGACGAGCTTTTTCTGAGTCCACATACTGTTCATACTCACCGAAAGAGTATCATTAAAAAACTGAATATTAAGTCTCCGACCGAGTTTGTGATTTACGCCTTGGACTTTGGCCTTATCAAGCCGAAATAGCCTCATTTTCGCTTATTTATACCCTCCAAAGGGTATTGTCCACAGTGTTGTGGATGCCCTTATTGCCCTAGGTTTTATACTTAGCCCAAGGCACGTGAAAGAGCAGCGCAGGACATTTAAATACTGGATCGGACGAATTCACCTTTGGCTTGGACTCGGTTCTGGGCTTATCATTTTCATCATCGCGATTACCGGTTGTATCTACGCATTTCAGGCGGAAATACAAGATATGCTTCAGCCCTACCGTTTTGTCGAAATTCAGGATAAGCCTATGCTTCAGCCAACGGCTTTAAAAGAAATTGGCGAAAGGATTTTGCCTGGGAAAAAAATGCACGGAATTCTTTACGCCCAACCCGGACATGCCGCCCAAATCAGCTATTACGATATTGAATATTATTACATCGCCTACATCAATCCCTATAGTGGCGAAGTGTTGGAAATCAGCGATCACGATGCCAGCTTTTTTGCATTTATTCTAGATGGCCATTTCTATCTTTGGCTACCCGTTGAAATTGGCAGGCCAGTGGTGGCCAGTGCAACGCTGATCTTCCTGGTAATGATGATCTCGGGGCTCGTGCTTTGGTGGCCAAAGAAAAAAGGGGCCACTAAGCAGCGTTTCTCTATTAAGTGGAATGCACGGTGGAGGCGCAAGAATTATGATCTGCACAACGTACTCGGATTCTATGCTACCTGGATCGCCATCATCCTGGCCGTAACCGGTCTGGTCTGGGGCTTCGACTGGTTTGCCAATGGCCTCCACAAGATTGCAGGCGGCGAACGTTCCCTGGTGTACAGCGAACCAGAATCAGATACATCTGTCGTAGCGCTCCATACCACTTTGCCGATTGATAATCTTTATCAAAGGATGCGTGCAGAATATCCAACCGCCCCGATCATTGAGATACATATTCCATCTTCTTCATCAACTTCAATTGAAGTAGCAATAAACCATGATGATGAGACGTATTGGCAAACAGATTATCGCTACTTTGATCAATATTCGTTAAAGGAGTACGCTGTTGATCACATTTACGGCAGGCAATCCGAGGCTTCCTTCGGCGACAAACTTATACGCATGAATTATGATATTCATACCGGCGCAGTATTGGGCCTGGCTGGAAAATTTATCGCGTTCTTCGCAAGCCTGATCATTGCTTCTCTGCCGATTACCGGATTTTATATTTGGTGGGGAAGAAAGAAAAAGGAAAAAGAAAAGCAAATGGAGAAGCTGCAACGGCGGCACAATAAGGTGTCAAAGGGGCCAGCCAAAATCGCATTTCGGGAACCAGTCGGAGTAGCGGACGTCTCCGACCGCAAAATCAGTAAATCACCAAATCAGTAAATGTCTTTGTTACGTATTTTTCGCTTAATCAGCCTTGCAGAGGGGATCTCCTTGTTGGCGTTGTTGTTCATCGCAATGCCCATGAAATACATGCTTCACATTCCCGAACCGGTCAGGTACGTCGGGTGGATTCACGGCGTTTTGTTTATTGGATACGTAATGGTGCTGGTGTTGGCCGAGATCACCTACCGGTGGTCCTTCTTATTTTTTGCCGCTGCCTTTTTAGCATCACTTATCCCGTTCGGCACGTTTGTGCTAGATCGTTACCTACGGATGCAAACCAAAAAATGAAACAGTATCCCTTTGCGCCTTCTTCGCGCCTCTCCGCCTTTGCGGTTAACGCCACACAATGAAACACAAAGCTTTCCACACGTCACTGTCCTGCACTACTTCTTCTTCTTCGAAGCTTTCACACTCTTTTTCGGCGCTATCTTCTTCAATGCCTTCTTTACCTTTGCTATCGCCTTTCTGGCAACTTTCTTAGGTGCCGCCTTTTTCCCCGATTTCTTTACCACTCCATTCTTCCGGGCTTTTACAGCAACAAGCTTTTTCGCAACAGTCTTCTTTTTGACGATCTTCTTTACAGTTTTCTTCACCGCCTTTTTTGCAGAGACAAATTTATCGGTCACCGTTTCAACGATCGCTTTCGCGGCATGCTTTACTGGAGCCAATAACGAAGCGTTTCCTTTGTCGACGATTGCTTTGGCCATCACATTTAGGGCCGAACCTGCCTTAAACCATTCTATCTGCCCTGCGTTGTAAGTATGATTTACTTTGATACTCTCAGACGTTCCATCGCGGTGGTTGAGGACCAAAGTCAATTGCTTCTCGGGTGAAAAGTCTACCAGGTCAATAATGTCGATCGAATCATCCTCCTGAATCTTCTCGTAATCAGTTTCAAATGCAAAAGTAAGACCTAGCATTCCCTGCTTTTTCAAATTTGTTTCGTGGATACGCGCAAATGATTTTACAAGGATCACACGGATTCCTAAATGACGCGGCTGCATGGCAGCATGTTCACGCGATGAACCTTCCCCATAATTATGGTCACCAACAACTATCGTTGGTATACCTGCAGCCTTATACGCACGTTGCGTAGCAGGCACGGGTCCATACTCACTGGTAAGTTGACTCTTTACGTTGTCTGTTTTTTCATTGAAAAAATTCATCGCACCCGTCAATGTGTTGTTTGCGATGTTATCAAGGTGCCCGCGGAACCTTAACCACGGCCCGGCCATGGAGATGTGATCCGTTGTACATTTACCTTTCGCTTTTATCAGCAATTTCATGCCCATAAGGTTATTGCCATCCCACGGCGCAAACGGGCTTAGTGCCTGTAGTCTGTTCGAGTCATCTGCGATCTTCACGGTCACCGCTGCCCCGTCGTTTGCCGGAGCGATATATCCGGCATCCTTAACATCGAAACCGTTAGGTGGGAACTCGTGGCCGCGTGGTTCATCAAGTTTCACTGATTGACCATCCTGGTTCGTCAATAAATCAGTAAGCGGATTGAAAGTAAGATCTCCTGCAATGGCGAATGCCGTAGTTATTTCCGGAGATGCGACAAAGGCATGTGTATTAGGATTGCCATCATTGCGCTTGGCAAAGTTTCTATTAAATGAAGTTATAATCGAATTTGCACGATTTGGATCGTTGGTATGTCGTGACCATTGACCGATACACGGACCGCATGCATTGGCAAGAACTACTCCACCCATTTTTTCGAAGGTTGACAGGTAGCCGTCGCGTTCAACTGTATAACGAACCTGCTCGGATCCCGGTGTGATCGTAAATTCGGCTTTTGCCTGAAGTCTCTTGTCAACTGCCTGCTGGGCAAGTGATGCTGACCGGGTGATATCCTCGTAGGAGGAGTTGGTACATGAGCCTATTAAGCCGACTTCAAGCCGTTGTGGCCATCCGTTCTTTCTCACCTCGCTCGCGAATTCCGAAATCGGAATAGCGCGGTCAGGAGTAAAAGGTCCGTTGACGTGTGGCTCAAGCGTTGACAAATCGATTTCAAAGACTTCATCGAAATAAAGTTCAGGCTGTTCATATACCTCCCGATCGCCAGTGAGGTGTTCTCTTACCTTGTCAGCAAGATCCGCGACAGAGGTACGGCCCGTGCCACGGAGATAGTCTGCCATTTTTTCGTCATAGCCGAAAGTAGAAGTCGTGGCTCCGATCTCTGCGCCCATGTTGCATATTGTTCCTTTCCCCGTGCATGACAATGTTTGTGCGCCCGGTCCGAAGTATTCAACTACAGCTCCTGTGCCGCCTTTCACGGTTAGGATACCCGCCACCTTGAGGATGACGTCCTTTGATGATGTCCATCCATTTAACTTTCCGGTAAGTTTTATACCGATAAGCTTTGGCCATTTCAGCTCCCATGGCATTCCCGCCATAACGTCTACAGCGTCAGCCCCGCCAACGCCAATCGCTAGCATTCCAAGACCGCCAGCGTTCACAGTGTGTGAATCTGTGCCAATCATCATCCCACCGGGGAATCCGTAGTTTTCCAAAACGACCTGGTGAATGATGCCCGCGCCTGGGCTCCAGAAGCCAATGCCAAATTTGTTGGAAACCGATTCCAGGAAATTAAAAACTTCGCCACTTGCCGTGAGCGAATCTGCAAGGTCTTTTTGAGCGCCGTCTTTCGCCAGAATAAGGTGATCACAATGTACGGTTGAAGGAACACGAACTTTAGGTATGCCGGCTGACATGAATTGCAACAGCGCCATTTGTGCCGTTGCATCCTGCATCGCTACGCGATCAGGTGAGAAGTTCACATAACTTTTGCCGCGAGCGAAGGTGTCAATTTTCTGATCGGTATGAAGATGTGAGTATAATATCTTTTCGGAAAGGGTGAGGGGCTTGTTTACAACTTTTCGGGCTGCAGCAATTCGTTTGGGCAACTGCTTGTAAAAGGCCTTAAGCATGTCAAAATCAAATACCATAGTTTTAAATTTAGCGACGCTAAAATAGCAATTTTCCGCTTAGCGGATGCGATTGAAAGCGTTAGCCGTCGAGGGATTAACGGAAAAATCTTCAAAGGTCAGTACATAACCTTTGCCTGTTGTAAATCCGGAGATGTTGTGACTGCCTTATTTGCTATTGATGTAGTTGAGGAACTCCCGCTTGATATTTTCGTCTTTGAACTTTCCGGAGAAATAAGCGGTACCGGTCTTGCTGTTTGTATCGCCGACGCCGCGTGAAGCGACGCACATATGATTGGCGTCAATTACAACACCCACATCCATTGAATGCAGCACCCTCTCCATTTCTTTCCCAATCTGCACAGTGAGTCTCTCCTGAACCTGCGGACGCTTCGAAAAGTATTGAACGATCCGGTTGATTTTGCTTAGCCCAATCACCTTTCCACTTGAAAAATATGCTACATGCGCCTTTCCATATATAGGAACAAAGTGATGTTCGCAGTGAGAATAGAAAGTGATGTCCTTCTCCACCAGCATCTGATCGTAATTGTATTTATTTTCAAAGAGTCGGGCTGTGGGCCGGTTCTTCGGATTTAGTCCACTGAAAACTTCCTTGACATACATCTTGGCCACGCGCCGCGGCGTGCCGCTGAGGCTATCGTCCGTCAGGTCGAGTCCGAGGATGTTCATAATCTCGCGAAAGTGCTTTTCGATTTTTTCAATTTTGATGTCGTCGCTAAGATCAAACGCATCGGCGCGCAACGGAGTGTCCATTGACGATGGGATGTGGTCATCGGCTAGCTCTTCATCCAGCGGCTTAAGAGGCCGGATATTCAACGAAATTTCTTTCGGTCTCATACAGTGTAATTTTCAGTTCGAGTTTCTCGTCAATTTTTTGCCGAAGGATTCTCCAGATAATGATGGCAATGTTTTCGGCAGTGGGATTGAGGTCTTTAAAATACGGGGTATCCAGATTAAGGTTTTTATGATCGAACTTGACAAGCACGTTATCCCGTACGAGGTCGCTTAGAATTTTCAAGTCGAACAGGTACCCGGTCTTTACATCAGGCTCGCCCGTGAGGCTTACGATAATCTCGTAGTTATGGCCATGATAATTAGGATTGTTACACTTGCCAAAGACCTTCTCATTGACTTCCGGTGACCACTCTGGATTGTTCAGCCGGTGTGCTGCATTGAAATGTTCTTTCCTGGAAACCTTTACTTTCATCCGTATACTTAAACAGGAATATAGGCAAAAGGTTCAGCAACTAAAGTGGGAGCAGGGAGATGGGGGGTGACGACTTGCGCTAGCCTGATTCCCAGGCTGCCCTTTTTTTACCAAAACAGAATTTAAAATTTCTCCGCAACTGCGGACAAATTCATTTTATTCGGTGTTATTGGTGGAAAAATGGCCAGGGGAAACACTTGCCGAAGTAGTTGGATGACTTACTGGCTGGCTTAATCTGGCGGCGACAATTTGTCCGCAAAAGGCCAGCAGGGTGAGCACAAAAGCTAAGAGTAGGCGAAATTTAGGTTTCAATGTTTGGGGATGGTTTGGTTAGACCGGAACCAATATGGTTCTAAAGTTATTATTTACCATAGTGAATTAGTGCAAGTGACTATTAGGCAGTTGGATGGTTTTAATTAAAGCTGAATTCCAGCTTTGGGTGGGGCTGTGGCTTTCTCAGATGCACTATGCTGGAGGTCTTTCGCGGAACGTTGGTAGTGGTTGGGAGGGCGCAAATTGTTGGCGCAGACATGGAGGCGAAGTACATTAGGAAAGCTCAAGATGACGAACTAACGCGGGCGAGGTGACGAACTTTGGAGGATGATATGGACCGTCCTGCCGTACAAACTAGGCGGAGAAAACGAACTGCGGCGCGAATGTGACCAGAACTGTGGCGAACCGCGAAGACGCTAGTTGCGTTTAGAGAATAAGGTAAACATTGGCGAATAGGAAATATGACATTCGAAAAGATCAAAGAAAAGTTAGAGGGTTACCGGGCGTCGGGGCAAACAATGTTCACGACGAGTTCATTTCAATCACATAGTCTGGTGCTATTGCATATTCTGAGTAGGATCGATAAGACCATTCCTATATACTTTATTAATACCGGCTACCATTTCCCGGAAACCGTGCGTTTTAAAGATCAGATCGCCGAGCAGTTTGGACTTCCAATCATTGACTTGAGATCCGATGTTCCTAAGTTTATGCAACGCGATCCGGAAGGCCGCCTGCTTTTTACGTCCGATCCGGACCACTGTTGCCACCTTAACAAGACCCAGCCTGTAGACGCAATTTTATTGTCGCATGACATCTGGATTAACGGCGTGCGCGCCGACCAGAGTTCAATACGCGCGGCCATGAAGGAAGAGCAGCCTGCGAAACATGGGTGCCTGCGTTTTCATCCCATGCTCGACTGGAACGCAAAGATGATCTGGCAGTATCAAAAAGAGTATGCGCTACCAAAGCATCCCCTGGAAGAAAAAGGATTTGTGAGCATAGGTTGTGAACCCTGCACACGTAAATTGGATCCCGAAATGCAGGAGCGTGAAGCAAGGTGGTTTGGCATGAACAAAGTCGAGTGCGGCCTGCACACTGATTTGATAAACAAATAGAGGATAATGAACGTCTTAGTTACTGGCGGCGCCGGCTATATCGGCACCGAGTTGATCACTTTGTTGATTTCTAATAATGCAGTAGAGAAAGTAATTGTTTATGACAACCTGAGCCGGATGAACTATAACATGTTCCTCGGCCTCAAGCTGCAACAACATCAGAAAATTACATTCGTAAAAGGCGAATTGCTTGATTCACGGTCGCTGCGTAAAGTCCTGAAAGGTGTTGATGTAGTGTATCACCTGGCGGCAAAGGTAACTACCCCTTTCGCCAGCGAGGACTCTCACGCGTACGAGCAGGTTAACCATTGGGGAACGGCGGAACTGGTATATGCCATCGAAGAGAGCAACGTCAAGAAATTTATTTTTGTAAGTAGCTCAGGTGTCTATGGCGCTTCAGATACGGAGGTCGATGAGCAATCGGCAGTGAACCCGAAGAGCTTTTACGCAATCTCAAAGCTTAGGGGAGAGGAGCACGTTCGACGCCTAATCGGGAAGCTGGACACCTACATCTTTCGTTGTGGAAACGTATATGGCTACAGCAAAAGCATGCGCTTCGATTCCGTCATCAACAAGTTTGTTTTTGAGGCGAACTTTAACAAGATCGTTACCATCCAGGGCAACGGCAAGCAGTCCCGGACTTTCATCCATGTTGACCAGGTGGCCACCGCGTTGAACAATCTATTATTTAGCGCACTACCCGGCGGAACCTACAACCTTGTGGAAAAAAGCATTAAGGTTTTTGATATCGTAGATGAGTTAAAGCAACTCATTCCGGATTTAGAGTTTATCTTTATTAATCAGCATCTTAAGTTGCATGAGTTAAATGTAAAGAAGAATCCTTTTGTGAACGATACACTTGGTATTCAGAACAACAATTCGCTGAAAACTGAGCTCGGCGAATTTCTGTCCCGGTTCACATTCTGAATTTTTAATACCTAGATTCTAGTTCGAAAGGATGGAGAGTATCGCCACCATTATCGTATTGATGACGGTCGTCACCGCGCTTGCTGAGGTGACGGACAGGATCCATGTGCCGTATCCAATATTGCTCGTACTGGCTGGCATTGGCATCGGGCTCGTGCCCGGCTTACCGCCGATTGCGCTGCATCCCGAGACTGTCTTCCTGATCTTTCTTCCACCAATTTTATATGCGGCCGCATGGAACACTTCTTGGGCAGACTTTAAGGAAGCCAAGCGTCCCATCACCCTGTTGGCCATCGGATGTGTGATCTTCACGACTTGTGCTGTCGCTTGGATAGCACAGCTCTTTATTCCCGGTCTCAGCTGGCCCGAAGCTTTTGTACTCGGTGCCATCATCTCCCCGCCAGATGCCGTTGCCGCGACCTCTGCAACAAAGGGATTGGGAATTCCCAAAAGGGTTGTCACTATACTTGAAGGCGAAAGTCTGGTGAATGATGCGACTGGCCTAATTGCTTACCGGTATGCGGTTGCAGCAGTGGTCACAGGATCGGTCGGTTTCTGGGAGGCAGGAATTCAGTTCATCGTGGTAGCTGCTGGTGGAATAGCCCTGGGGTTGATGATTGCGTATATCTTTAAATGGATTCATAAAATCACGCCGGATAATCCGACAACGGATACAACGCTGACTTTCCTCGCTCCCTTCGTAACTTACCTGACAGCCGAGGCGCTTCATGTTAGTGGTGTGCTGGCCGTGGTGGTAGCCGGTCTGTTCCTGAGCTGGAACTCATCAACGATTTTTTCACAACAGACGCGGATGCAAGCCTACGGAAGTTGGAGTACGGCCATTTTCATGCTCAACGGTATTGTCTTTATCCTCATTGGTCTCCAGTTACCTGAGATCCTCGCGAACATACCCGACAACTCTTTTTCGACATTGCTCAAATATGGATCCATCGTCAGTGCCACTGTAATTGTAGGAAGAATGCTCTGGGTATATCCCGCTACCTATATTCCCAGGTTAGTCAAATCGATACGGGAGAGAGAACCGAAACCGTCGATGAGGCTGGTCACAATAGTCGGATGGTCGGGTATGCGTGGCGTTGTTTCTCTGGCCGCCGCCCTTGCGTTGCCCTTGACACTGGAAGGTGGCAAGGCTTTCCCGAACCGGTCGCTCATCATTTTCATAACCTTTTGTGTGATCTTTTCTACGCTCGTCCTGCAGGGCCTTACGTTGCGCCCGATGATAAAATGGTTTGGCATTAAAGTCGACGACAAGGAGAAGCGTGATGAAGATGAGGCGCGTTTGCAGCTGGCCGCTGCCGTCATTGAACACATCGAAGAGAATTATAGTCTTTCATTAAGCGACGAGGTACTCAATCAAATCAAGACGAAGTATGAAATTCGGATTCAGCGATTGAGAAAAGACGCGACCAAGGAGCGTCTCGATGACAAGCAGATCAACGAGTTCCACCGCATACAGCAGGAGTTGCTTGACAAAGAGAGAAACTTCATTCTCGCACTCCGCTCGGATTCAAAGATAAGCGACGAAGCTATGAGGCGCATTGAGTATGAGCTTGACCTGGAAGAGACAAGGCTGATGCTGGAGCGCGGGCTGAGGTGAGTACCCCCAAGTTCCGTCATCCAGAACCTATACGCTTCCTCTAACAATACTCCTCGAATACCTCTACCAAATGCTGTCCAATCATCTGTGCATTGCGGCCTTCGATGTGGTGACGCTCAACGAAATGTACTAGCTCTCCATCTTTAAACAGCGCGATCGCTGGAGAAGATGGGGGATAGGGGAGTGTAAATTCACGCGCGCGTGAGACCGCGTCTTTATCAACACCTGCGAATACAGTGGTCAGATTCGACGGCTTTTTCTCCGCGTGCTCTAGTGCCCATTTCACACCAGGGCGTGCCGCACCAGCAGCACATCCACAGACCGAATTTATTACCAGAAGCGTCGTGCCTGATTGATTTCCAAGCGCCTCTTCAACTTCTTTTGTGCTTTTCAATTCTTTGAAGCCCGCAATCGTCAAATCAGACCGCATGGGGGCTACTAGTTGTTCAGGATACATATTAAAGGTTGTTCTTTTAGTACAGTACTATAACAAATTATAGAAATCCAAGTTCCAATTTCGCCGCTTCTGACATCATGTCCTGGGTATAGGGTGGATCAAAGGTAATCTCCACTTTAACATCATTCACACCTTCGATAGCCTTTAGTTTCTGTTCCAACTCTCCCGGAATGGCCTCCGCAGAAGGGCAGGAGGGTGACGTGAGGGTCATCTGAATGTAAATGTTGTTCAGTGGATAAACATTAATTTCGTAGATGAGGCCGAGCTCATAAATGTCAACGGGAATTTCCGGATCGTAAACGGTCTTAATTGCGCTCATTACCTTCTCGTGCAGATCGGGAATTGCGAGTTGCGCCGTTTGTTCGACAGGGGTGGTTTGTTCACTCATAGTTCAACTTCAAGCTTCGTTTTAAATGCCAGCGCATACATTTTCATCTGCCTGATCATGGCTGCAAACCCATTCGATCGCTGGCTTCCAATAAACCGTTCCATTCCGATCATTTTCATAAAGTGCAGTTCCGAGCTTAAGATCTGATCCGGCGTATGGTTATTAAATATTCTGATCAACAAGCTTACCAATCCTTTAGTGATGGCTGTATTGCTGTCAGCTTCAAAAATAACTTTGTCATTTTCAAGTTTGGCAGCAAGCCAGACTTTCGATTGACAACCCTTGACAACATTGTCTTCTTTTCTTTCGTTCTCCGGAAGAGCGGATAGCCTCTGGCCCAGCTCCATGATGTAAAAAACGGTCATCTCCATGTCGCCGTCCAGCAGCGCAAACTCGGAGATAATTTCGTCCTGTACGTCATTGATGGTCATGACCATTTACTTCATAAAGTTTATGACGCGTTCCAGGCCTTCAACAAGCAGATCAATTTCTTTCTTTGTGTTATAGATGGCGAATGAAGCCCTTACCGTTCCTTCAATTCCGAGACGATCCATCAGAGGCTGTGTGCAGTGGTGCCCTGTGCGAACTGCAATTCCCCGTGCATCGAGCATCTGGCCAATATCAAATGGATGAATACCGTCAACGGTGAAAGATACTACGCTGACTTTCTCAGGCGCCGTCCCAACAAGTTTTATTCCCTTCAGTTTTGACAAGCGACTTGTTGCATATTCAAGGAGCATGTGCTCGTGTGCTGCGATGTTTGCGCGCCCGAGCGACGAGATGAAATCCATCGCATAGTTAAAGCCGACAACGTCGGCAATATTCGGCGTGCCTGCTTCAAATTTGTAAGGGAGCTCGTTATAGGTCGTCTTTGCAAAGGTTACTTCCTTAATCATTTCTCCGCCACCGTGGTAGGGCGGCATGCTTTCCAGAATAAGCTGCTTCCCATATAGAAATCCAGTCCCCGTAGGACCATACATCTTGTGGGAGGAGGTGGCATAAAAGTCACAATCCAGATCTTGTACGTCAATTTCAAGATGCGGTCCCGCCTGCGCGCCGTCGATCAATACTACTGCGCCGACTGCATGGGCTAATGCGATCATCTCTTTTACGGGGTTGATCGTGCCCAGACTGTTCGATGCATGATTGACGGCCACGATCTTCGTGCGGTTTGATAACAGCGCTTTGAAAGCATCAATATCCAATATGCCTTCATCAGACACCGGAATAATTTTGAGGTTTGCATGCTTCTCTTCGCATACAAATTGCCATGGAACGATATTGGAATGATGTTCGAGTGCAGATATGATGATGTCGTCTCCCGCCTTTACAAAGGTTCGTCCATAAGAGGACGCAACCAGGTTGATACCTTCTGTAACACCCCGCGTAAATATAATCTCCTGTAGAGAATTTGCGTTGATGAACTCCTTTGCAGTGGCGCGGGTTTGTTCATATGCTCTCGTAGCTTTCTCGGCAAGCGTATGAATGCCGCGGTGAATATTGGCGTTGTAGGACTGGTAATACTCGGTAAGTGCTTCGATAACAACCGCCGGCTTTTGAGTTGTAGCCGCATTATCCAGGTAGACCAGGTCGCGGCCATTAACTTGCTGATGTAATACAGGAAATTGTTCTCTGATCGTTTCAATATTAATGGCGGAGGCTATGGCAGACGTTGTCATTAGTCAAATGTTTTGTGAAGTCTTTCACTGATTAACCTGTCGAAGTAGGTTTTTAGTTCAGGATGGCGGACATTATTCAGGATCTCCGATGCGAACGCGTACAGCATCATTGCCCGCGAGGTCTCTTTATCGATACCGCGTGTCTGGAGGTAGAACATAGCCTCCTCATCCAACTGACCGGTAGTACAGCCGTGTGAGCACTTCACGTCGTCGGCCCATATCTCTAGCTGAGGTTTAGTGTTTACTGTCGATGAATCGGACAACAGAATATTTCGGTTCGCCTGGAAAGCATTCGTTTTTTGCGCGTGGGGCCTCACATAAATCTTTCCATTGAACACGCCTTTTGAGTGCCCGTCCATCACGCCCTTGTAAATCTCGTTGCTGTAGGAATTTGGCTTACGATGATCCACAACGGTGTGGTTATCTGCGATTGTGTCGCCCGATATAAGATAAAGTCCAAACATGTGAGATTCTATACCCTCGCCATCCAATGCAAGGTGCAGAGTATTTCGAATCAGCTTTCCGCTTAAAGTGAAAGTAAAGGTGTTCACGCGGCTCGACCGAGACTGCTGGATGCCGGTTGAGGCATTTAGATACCTGTTACCAGGATCGTGTTGAATAGTGTAATGGTTGAGGCTTGCATTCTCATCGACGAAAGCTTCCGTAACATGATTGGAAAAATGATTTGACTTTCCTCTGGAATCATATTTCTCAATAATCGTCACTTCGCTGCTTCTGCCCACGACAAAGAGATTGCGGTTAACCGTGATCACTTCACCGTTCGATGCGTCGTTCACATGATGAATAAGGACGGGTCTACTGAGGATTGTATTTTCACGAACGCGTATATACGCTCCGTTATCCCACGCTGCTGTGTTCCAGGCAGCAAATCCATCCGCTTGAAAACTTACATACTTTCCGAGATGTGCAAGCACCGTCTCATCCCCCTTTGCTACCGCCTCAGACAGATTTCCAATCTCAATGCCATCCCCCTCGATATTTGAATGCTGTGCCGAATATTTACCGTTGATGTAAACCATCAGATACGCATCAACGCCGGCGATTCCGATTTCACCAGGTTCCCCAACCGGCGATTCCCCTTCGAACGAAAAGTTCTTATTCAACAGCCTCGTGATTGGCGTATGCTTATATTCTTCGGACTTATTATCAGGCAGCCCTAACTTCACGAACGCCTCCCTCGCCTCCTGCCGTAATTCCTGCACATGCGGAAACAAACCGACCGAGCTATCGATCGTATTCAGTATTACCGCCTCAATATTTTTCTCTTTTACCATCTCTTTTTAAGCTTCAAGCTATAAGCTGTGGGCAGTGCCTTGCTATACGTGCGCCTATCAATCGAGCCAGACTCATAACTCATAACTCATAACTGCCTTATGACTCATAACTCATAACTCCTGGCTCATCACTCCCGCCTCCTCTTTCACCCAATCATATCCCTTCGCCTCTAATTCCAGGGCCAGATCTTTTTTGCCTGACTTCACAATCTTTCCTTTATAAAGTACGTGAACGAAATCGGGGACGATGTAATCGAGCAACCTTTGATAGTGGGTGACAACGATCGTGGCATTTGAGTTTGAACGCAGTTTGTTCACGCCGTTCGCAACTACCTTGAGAGCATCGATATCAAGACCTGAGTCCGTTTCGTCCAAGATCGCAAGTTTCGGTTCGAGCATTGCCATTTGAAATATCTCGTTGCGTTTCTTCTCTCCGCCAGAAAATCCTTCGTTCAGGGCGCGATTCAGCAACGACTGGTCTATATCAACCAGCTTCATTTTCTCTTTCATTACTTTCAAAAACGAGACAGCATCCAGCGTCTGCTGACCCCGTGACTTCAACACTTGATTTAAGGCTGTCTTCATGAAATTTATTGTGCTGACGCCTGGAATTTCTACCGGATACTGGAACGCGAGGAACACCCCTTCGCGGGCTCGTTCTTCCGGTGCCATGTCGAGAAGATTCTTACCCAGATATTCTACCTCTCCGCCAGTAACCTCATACGCTTCCCTGCCCGCGAGAACCGAGGCCAGTGTGCTTTTCCCGGAGCCGTTGGGTCCCATAATCGCGTGCACTTCCCCCGGATTTATTTCAAGGTTTATTCCATTCAGAATCTGTTTATCACCGATTCTGGCTTGTAGATTTCTAATACTGAGCATAGGGGTGTTCTTTAAAATTAAACGCTGCATTTGCCTATCCGACGCTTCCTTCAAGCGTCAGGGCAAGAAGCTTTTGAGCCTCCACTGCAAATTCCATCGGCAACTGATTCAATACTTCTTTAGCATAACCGTTGACAATAAGTGCGACCGCTGACTCCTCGTCAATGCCGCGCTGCAGGCAATAGAATATCTGATCTTCTCCAATCTTGGAGGTTGTTGCTTCGTGTTCGATGCGTGCTGATTTGTTCTCCACATCAATGTATGGAAAGGTGTGCGCACCACATTGGTTGCCCATGAGCAGGGAATCGCATTGAGAAAAATTCCTGGCGTTCTCAGCTCTTTTCATGATGTGTACATGGCCGCGATAGCTGTTTTGCGAATGGCCGGCCGAAATACCTTTTGACACAATGCGTGAGCGTGTATTCTTTCCGATGTGGATCATTTTTGAACCAGTATCCGCCTGTTGATAATTATTGGTAACGGCTACGGAATAAAATTCACCCATAGAGCCATCGCCTTTCAATATACAGGAAGGATATTTCCAGGTGATTGATGATCCTGTCTCCACTTGAGTCCACGAGATCTTCGAGTTGTCACCAAAGCACAGACCGCGCTTTGTTACAAAATTATAAATCCCACCTTTTCCGTTCTTGTCACCAGGATACCAATTTTGAACAGTTGAGTATTTCACCTGCGCATCTTTCATTGCATAGATCTCAACAACCGCGGCGTGCAGTTGATTTTCATCGCGCGCGGGCGCAGTGCATCCTTCAAGATAGCTTACGTATGAACCTTCGTCGGCAACGATAAGCGTTCTTTCAAATTGTCCTGTATTCGCTGCGTTGATTCTAAAATAAGTCGATAATTCCATCGGGCAACGCACGCCCTTCGGGATATAACAGAACGACCCGTCCGTAAAGACGGCTGCGTTTAAAGCTGCAAAGTAATTATCGCTAACTGGAACAACCGATCCCATATATTTTTTGATGAGGTCGGGGTGCTTCAGAACGGCCTCGCTGAAAGAACAGAATATAATTCCCAGCTCTGCCAGTGTTTCCTTATAGGTCGTTGCAACCGAAACACTGTCGATCACCGCATCTACGGCAATGCCCGTGAGGCGCTTCTGCTCTGTGAGGGAGATACCCAGCTTTTCAAATGTTTTTATGAGCTCGGGATCGACGTCTTTTAAAGAATTCGGAGAGATTTTTTGCTTTGGCGCGGCGTAATAAATGAGGTCCTGATAATCGATGGCAGGATAAGTGACATTCGCCCAGGTGGGTTCTTTCATTTTCGTCCACTGGCCATAGGCTTTAAGTCTCCAGTCAAGCAGCCAGGAAGGTTCGTTCTTTTTTGTTGAGATAAAACGAATGATGTCCTCATTCAGGCCTTTTGGAGCACTATCAGTCTCTATATTAATAGTCCAGCCGTGCTCGTATTCCTTCGAGGTTAGTTCTTCCAGTACTTGATTGTCCTTACTCATCTAACGCTATTTAGACCCACTTCAAACAATAACAAAAGTATAACAAAAAAGGCATTTTAAGGTTCATGTGAGCTATTTAATCCTGGCGCGAAAACCCTCACCCCAGCCCTCTCCCAGGGGGACAGGGCTGGGGTGAGGCAAAAAAAACCCGTTCCGGAAAACCGGAACGGGCAGCTCTGAATAACTCATTAACCTAAACTGAGCTAGCTGTAAGGGAAGGATTCGAACCTCCATGAAGCGGTTAGGCCGAGAACTGATCCGGATTTTATAATTCGGATCAGTGCTTGCTTTTTCCCGGAGCCTTCACCCCCGAGACCGGAGGGCATGTCTGCCAGTTTCAACACCTTACAATATGTTTTTTACATTTCGTTACTTAATGCAGGAGCGTCTCTCGTTGCATCATCTCGCTGTAGAGGGAGGGTTCGAACCTCCACGGAGCGGTTAGGCCGCCAAAGGCTGGACTTTATCCCGTAATCCCCACCCCCGAGACCGGAGGGCTTGTCTGCCAAGTTTCAACACCCTACAATTTGTGTTTTTGATACTCTGTTTGTGAATTCTTTAACAAAGTAACACATATGCTGACCTATGGATCAATGAATGTCATAATATTTATATATTTTTTAATATTATTTCATAATTTTGAGAATTACTCAAAACTCAAATTCTATATGGCGGAAAATTATAAAGTTGATAATGTGGACCTCAAGATTTTAGAGATCCTGATGCAGGATGCTAAAAAGCCCTATACGGAAGTGGCGAAGAAAGCATTCGTTTCGGGAGGTACAGTTCATGTACGGATGAATAAGCTGGAGGAGGCGGGTATCGTTGAAAAAACGACGTTAAAGGTGAACTACGCTAAACTGGGCTATGATATTACCGCCTTTATCGGCATTTTTTTACAAAAGAGCGCCCTTTATGATCAGGTGATGGCAAAGCTGAAAACAATTCCCGAAATCACCAGTATCCATTATACCACTGGGAACTATAGTATGTTCACGAAAATACACTGCAAGGATACAAACCACCTTAAACTCGTGCTTCACGACAAAATACAGCAGGTAGAAGGAATAGAGCGTACAGAAACGATGATATCGCTCGAAGAAAGCCTGGATAGAAGTCTAAATTTGACGTAGGCTATTGGTTTGCTGAATAACAATCGTTTGCTTTGGTAAGCATAGTGTCCTCACCCATTAAGCCAGCTGTTTATGAAAGATTTTCCCTGGTTTGCACAATATCCAGAAGGCGTCGCGAAAGAAGTTAAGCTCTACGAGTTCACTTCTCTGGTTGACCTCATCAACACCAGTTGTAAGAAATATCCTACGCGTGTTGCCTTCGAGAGCATGGGCGCAAAAATGACCTATCAAGAGCTCGATCAACAATCCGATTACTTCGCCGCTTATCTGCAGCAGGGATTAGGTTTGAAAAAGGGCGAGCGTATAGCCATACAGATGCCTAATTTGCTGCAGTTTCCGATAGCGTTCATCGGGGCCATGCGGGCAGGTCTGATTGTAGTAAACACAAATCCGCTTTATACGCCGCGCGAGATGGAGCACCAATTCAGGGATGCGGAAATCTCGGCCTTAGTGATCGTCGCAAATTTTGCGCATAACCTGGAAAAGGTTCCGTTCACTTCTTCTATCAAGCATATCATCATTACCGAGCTTGGCGATATGCTGGGCGGATTTAAAAGCATGATGGTCAACTTCATTGTGAAGCGCGTAAAGAAGTTGGTTCCGCCTTACAACATACCCCAGGCACTGAAGTTCAAGGATGCCTTGAAAAAAGGGTCGACGTTGAAACTTGTTCCAGTAGCCATAGCGTTGAACGATGTCGCCTTGCTACAGTACACTGGCGGAACCACAGGGATTTCTAAAGGCGCACAGCTTTCCCACGCAAACCTGGTAGCCCATAATTCAATCGCAACGCAGTGGTTCAATCCCTATTTGAACGGCAGTGGAGATAAAATCATGATTACCGCCTTGCCATTGTATCACATCTTTGCCCTTACAGTGAACTGGCTGCTGATGTTCTCAAACGGTGTGAAAAACGTATTGATTACCAACGCCCGGGATATTCCTGGTTTCGTAAAAGAGTTAGGCAAGCACCGCTTTACCATCATCACAGGTGTAAATACATTGTTTAACGGTTTATTGAATAATCCGAAATTTAAGGACCTCGATTTTTCTTTTCTTCAAGGCGGGATAGGGGGCGGCATGGCCGTACAGGATGTGGTAGCGAAACGTTGGAAGGAAGTCACTGGTACTGAATTGGTGGAGGGTTACGGACTAAGTGAAACGTCACCATCACTATGCTGTGGTCCGCTGGATGGAACAAACAGAATGGGAACTATTGGGCTACCGATGTCAAGTACTGAGGTAGCGATTTTTAATGATGATGGAAAAGAAGTTCCGCAGGGAGAAATTGGTGAAATTTGTGTCCGGGGACCCCAAGTGATGTCTGGCTACTGGCGCAGCGAGAATATTGGAGTTTTCTGGCCTGGTGACTGGTTTAAAACGGGTGACATCGGACTCATGGAAAAAGATGGTTTCTTTAAGATTGTCGATCGAAAAAAGGACATGATCAAAGTTTCAGGCTTCAATGTTTTCCCCAATGAAATAGAGAACGTCGTCGCGGCGCATCCAAAAGTCCTTGAAGTTGCAGCGGTAGGCGTGCCTGATGCGAAGTCCGGTGAAGCGATCAAGATCTTCGTTGTAAAGAAAGATCAAAGTCTCACCGATGCAGAGTTACTTAAATACTGCCACGAGAATCTCACGAACTATAAAGTCCCCCGCAGCGTGGAATACAGGACAGAGTTGCCAAAGTCGAATGTGGGAAAGATCTTGCGGCGACCGCTTAAAGAATTATGAATTATGAGTTATGAATTATGAGTTCGGCCCGAGCCTCGCTTATAGACGATATTCGTTGTTCAGAATTTTCGCCTGTCAATTAAATCGCACAAACTATACGACAAAACACCAACTCATAATTCATAACTCATAATTCATAACTATTCCTTATGATCGGTTTCTTCGAGCACCAATACCTTTCTTACAAAAAAAGTCACATTAAAAACTTGCTGGCGTTGGCTAAGGTTGATGGCACCATGCATCCTGAGGAAGAAGCATTGCTTTATCGGATTGGAAAAAAATACGGACTTAAAGATAGGCAGGTGAAGCAGCTGGTTGACATGGATGAAAAGCTTGAAGTGGTGGTTCCAGACAATCATCACGATAAAATGAATCTGCTGTATGATCTTATACTCATGGTGTATGCCGATGGTGTGGTTGACAAGTATGAAATTGATTTTTGTGAAGAAGCTGTCGCACGGTTCGGTATGAAAAAAGAACTTGTAGCGTGGTTGATAGAGGAATTTGACCGGGGTACACCGCCACCACCGGATGAGTGGGAAGAGATTAAAGAAGAGGCTAAGCAAAAATTTGTAGTTTAATCCGCTGTGGCCTCCTTTGCGCCTTACCGCCTTTGCCGTTAAGTCTCTCGTGAACCGATAAGCTTCTTTTACGTGCTGCCTGACTCGGATGCATTTAATCTGCAATTATCTTTCAACACTTCTTGTTATAAGGTAAATTAGGAGCAGAAAGCAGTTTATGGAAGAATTCAGAAAGCTTACCACCCAGGAAAAAGCCCTCCGAATCAACTTAAGTAAAGCAATTTACGGCTCATTCGCTGAGATCGGCGCAGGCCAGGAAGTTGCCGCAAATTTTTTTAAAGTGGGGGGTGCAAGCGGCACAGTAGCAAAAACAATGTCAGCATATGATATGAAATTCAGTGACGCGATCTATGGCGTCGGTGACAGATATGTTTGCGAGGAGAGACTCATCCGCATGCTTGATCACGAGTATGTGCTGCTGGCTGAAAGACTACCACATCGAATCGAATCGACAAGGTTTTTTGCTTTTGCGGATACAGTTGAAGTTATAAATTACGAACGAACAAATCAGGGGCACGGCTGGATGGGACTCCGGTTCCAGCTTCGTCCCCAGAGTGAGCCAAACGATTGCGTTTTCCATTTGAAGATGCACGACACGGATCCCTTGCAGCAACAATATGCGCTTGGCATAGTTGGTGTCAACATGCTCTACGGTTGTATGTTTCTTACAGACCCGGAAGATATTTTGATGTCGCTCCTCGATGGCCTTACACAACGTCGCATTGAGATCGATATGTTCCGCCTCAACGGCTCCGACTTCAAGCACGTAGACAACAGGTTGATGGCCCTGAAGCTTGTAAAGAACGGACTGACAAAGGCTGCAATGTTCGGACCTGACGGTAATGTGATGCAACCCTCGGACGAGCTTTACAAAAAGAATGTACTCGTGCTGCGCGGACGTTTCCGCCCACCGACCCATGTAAATGTAGACATGTTGCTCGCATCGCGACGCCACTTCAAAAACGAATCAGATGTTGACCGCGCGAACATCGTGTTGATTTCAGAGCTTACGTTGAATGACCTTAGCTCAGACGGCAAGGTAGATGAACGTGACTTCCTTCACCGCGCAGACATTCTTTGTAGTCTGGGCCAGAATGTGCTCATATCAAACTATTTCGAGTACTATCGCCTGGTGGACTACCTGTCTAAGATCACAAAAGGGAAAAAGATTGGAATAACGATGGGGATATACGCACTTCAAAAAGTTTTTGAAGAAAAGACGTACGAAAACATACGTGGTGGAATCCTGGAATGCTTCGCATCGCTTTTCGGAACGAATGTAAAATTGTATATCTATCCCGCGGTTAAAAAGGATTCGGATGAGATCTTTAACCTGGTTGATTTTGAGGCCCAGCTGCCGCCGAATCTGAAAAATTTATTTAAGTATCTTATCGACAACAACAAGCTTGAAGAAATCAATGGCGCTAATATTAGAAATCTTCACATCATATCTGACCATGTGTTGGCGATGATAAGGAAAGGAGAGCCTGGATGGGAAAGATTTGTACCACACAAAGTTGAAGAGGCCATCAAGGAGCTGGGTCTGTTTGATTATCCATTTAAGCAGGAGGCGAAGGAGTTGAGTGTGGAGAAGTGAGGGACATGGAGGGATTAAGGTTGTCACGAGCGGAAGGTGTTAACCGCAAAGGCGGAGAGACGCCCGCCTCCGCTAGGCTAGGCGGACACGCAACGTAAACGCAAAGACATGCACGGTCTCTCCGTCTTTGCGGTTAATTCTCTGGCGACCACGCAAACGTTCAATTTCCCATCAACATCTTTGGATACACAAAGTTTTGCAACTCCCCACCACCCGGCGCGATATCCTTCCAATGGTCCACATTGAATTTGATAATGACCAGTCCCCCTGGTGGTATCGTATCGATCTCCGCTTTCGTCAGGGACTCTGCAAGGAAAGACATCACAGGATTGTGACCAATACAAAGCGCAGTTCCGTTATCATCGTCCAGCTGCGTAACAAATCCAAAGAGTGTGCGTGTAGACGCATCGTATAATGCTTCTTCTAACAGGATAGAACCAGTTTCAACCTTCATGGCATCCGCCACGATACCCGCGGTTGCAACACAGCGAGCCGCAGTGCTGCTATGAATTGAATCAAAGGTGATCTTTTCCCGATGCAGGTATGCGCCGATAAGCAACGCTTCGCGTACGCCTGTTTGCGTTAACTCGCGTTCACGGTCATGCTGTCCTGTTTGTTTCTCCTGTGTTTCTGCATGGCGTAATAGATATAAGTATCGTGGCATATGATTAACTAAAAATTTCCCGGACAGAACATTGTGTATTCAATATTACTAAGGTGCGCGAAAAAAGTTTAGGAAGCGTGATAAAAAACTCCTAATCCTGTGAACATCAGTACCTAAATAAAGAAATACCTTACACGTTTTAAGGCGTGTTTAAGGTGCCGGAACGTAGGTTGAAATTTGACTAATTGAAATTTTGGTGATATTTGGGCCCGTTGAACTAAAGATAGAGCATGTCAAAAAACCTCGTTATAGTTGAGTCTCCTGCGAAAGCGAAAACGATTGAAGGGTATCTGGGAAAGGATTTCACGGTGACTTCGAGCATGGGGCATATCCGCGATCTGCCTAAGGGTAGTGGAGCGATAGATGTTGAAAATAATTTCGAACCGACCTACGAAATTAGCCCCGACAAGAAAGATATTATATCAAAACTTAAAAAACTTTCCCAGGAAGCCGAAATGGTTTACCTGGCAAGCGATGAAGACCGCGAGGGAGAAGCTATTTCGTGGCATCTAAAGGAGGCGCTGGATCTTAAAGATTCGAAAATCCGTCGCATTGTATTTACCGAAATCACCAAAAAGGCAATATTAAACGCGCTTGAGAATCCGAGGGGTATCGATATAGACCTGGTAAATGCACAGCAGGCGCGGCGTGTATTGGATAGGTTGGTCGGCTACGAACTTTCACCGATCCTATGGAAGAAAATCGCGACGGGCTTGTCAGCTGGCCGTGTGCAATCCGTAGCCGTACGACTTGTTGTTGAGCGCGAACGTGAGGTTTCGAACTTCACAGCCAAATCATCGTTCCGTATCAATGCGATATTCGATGTAGGCAAAGGGCGAACTGTAACCGCTGAACTTGCTGAGCGGTTCAATACTGCTGAAGAGGCGATGGCCTTTCTCGAGTCTTGTAAAGGGGCCCGGTTCACGATTAACGACCTTCAGACCCGGCCCTCAAAACGTTCTCCGGCACCGCCTTTTACAACGTCTACCCTACAGCAAGAGGCTGCCCGCAAGCTTGGATTCTCCGTAATACAAACCATGATGGTTGCGCAGAAGCTTTATGAAGCAGGTAAGATCAGCTATATGCGGACTGACTCCGTTAATCTTTCTGATGAAGCGCGTAGTGGTGCGTTAAAACAAATCGAATCAGCGTTTGGAAAAGAGTTTTCGTTTCCGCGTCAGTTCAAAACGAAATCATCTTCTGCCCAGGAAGCCCATGAGGCAATTCGTCCCACGGATTTTTCTGTAATGGATCCTGGAATGGACCGCAACGGTCTGAGGTTATATGAACTTGTATGGAAGCGGGCCATCGCTTCACAGATGGCAGACGCTGAGTTGGAGAAAACGACGGCGACCATTGGTATATCAACTTCGCCACGGACACTTGTTGCCAACGGTGAAGTGATCAAGTTCGAAGGTTTCCTGAAGGTGTATATGGAGTCGGGAGATGAGGACGACGAAGAAGACAATAGCAAA
Source organism: Chryseolinea sp. (assembly GCA_037720155.1). Classification (GTDB taxonomy): domain Bacteria; phylum Bacteroidota; class Bacteroidia; order Cytophagales; family Cyclobacteriaceae; genus Chryseolinea. The sequence continues at coordinate 265,463 of JBBJMI010000009.1, forward strand.
GTTCTGCCACCTTTGTCAATAGGCCAGACGTTGACCCTGGAGCAAATGGTGGGTAAGCAGGTCTTCTCCCGCCACCCTCCCCGTTATACGGAAGCAAGCCTTGTAAAGAAGCTCGAAGAGCTGGGCATTGGACGTCCTTCAACCTATGCACCAACAATTACAACGGTTCAAAAACGCGGATATGTCGTTAAAGAGGCACGCGAAGGTGTGGAACGGAAATATACCGTACTTACTTTAAAAGACGACGCGATATCCAGAATCGAAGACAGCGAGATCACCGGCGCAGAAAAAAATAAACTTTTTCCGACGAATACGGCGATGATCGTTAATGACTTCCTGATTGAACACTTTCCGGACGTCACGGATTATTCTTTTACGTCTGAAATAGAGCAGGAGTTCGACGAGATCGCTGAAGGCAAGTTAAATTGGAAGAAGATGATCCATAATTTTTATGGACCCTTTCATGCCAAGGTATCGCTCACTGAAAAGGTGGAACGTTCCTCAGTCGGTAAAAGCAAAGAGCTTGGCGTTGACCCAAAGACAGGCAAGAACGTTTATGCAAAGCTCGGCAAATTCGGGGCATATGTTCAGATAGGAGAGAACCCTGATGACAGCGGCGGCGAGAAACCAAAGTTCGCCAGCCTCAGGCAGGGTCAATTCATTGAGAACATTGAACTGGCCGATGCGATGGAGCTTTTCAAAATGCCGCGTGACCTCGGACAGTATGAAGAGAAATCAGTGGTTGTAAATATTGGCCGTTTTGGACCGTATGTGTTGCACGACAAGAAGTTTGTCTCTATCCCCAAGGACAACGACGTGTATACAATTATTTTCGAGAAGGCAGTTGAACTCATTGAAGCCAAGCGTTTAGCCGATGCTAACAGAACCATCAAGCTCTTTGCTGAAGATCCAGAGGTGCAGGTATTGAATGGACGATTCGGACCCTATATTAAAGCAGGCAAAAAGAACGTCAAGATCCCGAAAGGCAAGGAGCCCGATTCATTGACACTCGAAGAGTGTCTAACGCTTGCCGCCAACACTCCAGAAAAACGTGGGCGCTTCGGACGACCCTCACCCAAACTATCTCCTAAAGGAGAGGGGGAGGCCAAGGCCACTGCTCTAAAAAAAGCCCCGAAGAAAGTTGCGAAGAAAGTCGCTAAGAAAACCACTGCTAAGAAGAAAGGAAAATAATTCCTCTTTGCGTTTTCTTTGCCCCTCTGCGTCTACGCGGTTAACTTGCATTTTATGAAGAAGCTCGTAGTCCTCACCGGTGCAGGCATTAGCGCGGAAAGCGGCATACCCACATTCCGTGACGCCGACGGACTATGGGAAGGCTTTGATGTCATGGAAGTCGCCACCCCGGAGGGATGGAAAAAAAATCCGCCGCTCGTCCTGGATTTCTATAATCAGCGACGCAAAAAAGCATTGGAAGTGAAACCCAACAGAGGGCATGAGATCCTTGCGGAGCTCGAACAGTATTTTGACGTTACGATCGTGACTCAAAATGTTGATAACCTCCACGAGCGCGCAGGGTCCAGCAACGTCATACATCTACACGGTAGCTTATTTGAATCGAGAAGTTGTGGCGATGATTCACTCGTGTATCCCATTGATGGCTGGGAACTGAAATCCGGTGACAAGTGTGAAAAGGGATTTCAGCTGCGTCCCAACATCGTATGGTTTGGTGAGATGGTTCCGCTGATGGATGTCGCAGCAACGCATGCGAGCGCCGCAGAAATTTTTATCGTCGTGGGCACTTCGATGGCTGTTTATCCCGCTGCCGGCCTCATAAACTACGTGCCCTTCGACACGCCACGATTTATCGTTGACCCACGTATTCCGAATCTGAACAATATCCCGCTCGTACATGCAATAGAAGAAAAGGCCAGCACCGGAATGGAAAAAGTCAGGCAGATGCTTATGCCGTTGGCAGCTTGCTGACTGGTTAAAGTGCTTTTATTTGCTGCATTAGTGTGCTAGCTTAGGGTAAATATGAGCGTTATGGGATGCAGGAAATTTTGGTACGTGGCGATGTTTTTTTGTTCTTCGGGCTATGCGCAGGTGGATGAGGTAGTTCCATTTTCGTCATCGAATCTTCCCATCGTTGTAATCAACACAGGCGGTCAGACAATCCCCGACGAACCAAAGATCATTGTAGACATGGGAATCATCGACAATGGTGCTGCCCGAAATAATGTATCCGATCCATTCAATAATTTTTCCGGGAAGATAGGAATTGAGATTAGGGGTTCGTCATCCCAGATGTTCCCCAAGAAGCAATATGGTTTTGAAACTGTCGATGAGCAAGGCGAAGGCGTGGCAGTTTCGTTGCTCGGCATGCCTGAAGAAGAGGACTGGATTTTATTTGCGCCATACAATGACAAGACCCTGATGCGCGACGCCCTTGCCTACGGCCTTGCCAGACAACTAGGCGGCTATGCGCCGAGGACGAAATATTGCGAAGTAGTTTTAAATGGTGTATATCAAGGCGTTTACGTGCTGATCGAAAAAATAAAACGCGATAAGAACCGTGTTAATATTAACAAGCTGGATCCCGATGAGGTAAGTGGTAACAACCTCACGGGCGGATATATATTTAAGATTGATAAGTTTACGGGTGGCAGTGGCGAGGGATGGCATTCAGGCTACGCTCCCACGCATGGCACAAGTCAGACGATATATTTTCAATATGAAACTCCCGACCCCGAAGACATGGTGCCGGTGCAGGCAGCGTACATCGAATCGTATGTAAAATCTTTTGAAGACAATCTAGCGAGTTCAAATTTCGACCATCCCGTGGACGGGTATGAAAAATACATTGATGTCAATTCTTTTATTGACTATTTTATCATGCAGGAGCTCACGAAGAACGTGGATGGTTACCGGTTGAGCACATTTATGTACAAAAAGCGTGATTCAGACGGAGGTAAAATTTTTATGGGCCCCGTCTGGGATTTCAACCTTGGATTTGGAAATGCTAATTACTGTACAACGGGGACGCCAACAGGATTTGTGACGGAGTTCAATAAGCTGTGCCCTGCCGACACCTGGCTAATTCCCTTTTGGTGGAAAAGGTTGTTCCAGGATCCTGCATTTGGCGCTAGAGTTGGTTCACGCTGGGCTGAGCTGCGGGCTACGACGTTACAGAAGTCAGAAATAAATGGGTATATCGATTCGGTATACACATTGTTAAATGCTGAAGCACAGCAGAGAAATTTCATTGCATGGAAAGTGCAGGGCAAGTATATATGGCCGAACTACTATGTCGGTGCCGGTTTCATAGAGGAAGTGAATTGGATGAAGCAATGGGTAAGCGAGCGCCTTGACTGGCTTGATCAAAACCTTCCAGTTCTGATTACCGATGTTGAAACGGAATCTGTGGACGGAGTTGTAACAGCGTCGCCAAATCCATTCACCAGTGAAGTTAATTTTACCTATAGCCTTCCGCGCCCAGGGGTAGTCAATCTAAGGATTTTTGATGCCATGGGTCGTGTTGTAGATACTTCGGCCGTAGAACAAAGCGTACCAGGTGAGTACACGTACACCTGGCATGCGCGTACCCCACAGGGTATGTTCTATTATCAGGTCAGGCAGGGCGGCAGCATCCTCGGCAGTGGAAAACTGATCAAGAGATAATTTGTATGTTGCTGGCTATTGACATCGGCAACTCCGACATCACTTTGGGAATAAGCAACGGGGATGGTTGGAATCCCGTCTGGCGTATCCCGACCGTTGCAGATCGGCCGCAAATGTATTATAGCATGCGGATCATAAACAATTTTTTGGAGAGCGGCCTTAAGCACGAACAAGTTGAACAGGTCGTTATCAGCAGCGTCGTCCCTGAGCTGACGAAAAATTTCGCTGAGGTAGCCGCAGCATTATTTGAAAGGAGTCCCCTTGTGCTTGGTCCCGATCTTTATAAGAATCTGCCGCTGACCATTCGCAATCCATACGAAATTGGTGCTGACCTTGTTGCCAATGCGTTGGCCGCCCATTCGCGTTTTCGTCAGAACTGTGTCGTGGTTGATTTCGGAGCGGCGCTTACTTTTACGACCATCTCGCATTCCGGTGAGATACTGGGAGTTTCAATTGCACCCGGATTGAAGACAGCAATTCGCGCCCTTTCTCAGAATACCGCAAGGTTGTTTGATGTTCCACTTGAAATGCCTTCAACCGTCCTCGGAAAAGGAACAACGCAGGCCGTACAGGCCGGTGTACTAATTGGCTATGAGGGAATGGTTATGCATATGTTGAAAAGGATCAAAGAAGAGTTAAATGATCACGATGTGAAGACCATTGCAACCGGCGGATTGTGTCGGATAATTCCCACGTTGGGTGAGGTTTTTACCGAGATTGATCCGTATTTAACATTGACAGGGTTGAGGATTGTGGCGGAGGGGAGTGGGGAGGTTTAAGGCAATCACTCTGCCGTCGTGTCGCGCAGGAGCGCGCCCGTTAGTGCGGCGAAACCACCTACAAGCCCGCCAATGCATGCCATTAAAAGATAAAGCAGAATGGTGTGATCAAGTCCGAAGATCCTTGCAACGCGCGTAGCAAGATCTGAATTGGTTGACGAATCAATTAACCAGGCATTGAACAACCACAACGTGGCAATGGCAAGGAAGCCGGCAAGAAAATTATACCTGGACCTCAGAAAATATCCGACCACAAACGCTGAAAGCGCAATTGAGTACCACGGCAGAAAAAGATCCAACAAGTGAGAAAAGAAAAGCACAGCAACAAATTGTACTAAAAATTTCATACAATATTTATTGTTTCTGCCATGACTGTAAAGGTGGTATCCGCTATTTTCATTTCGAGGGGTGCAGTTCGATTCTGTATAACATCGTGGCCGTGCCCTCTTCAGGTGTCTTCATCAACTTCATCGCATAATACCTTCCATTGACCCACGCCTCGGTCATATTATTATAATACGTACTGCCGGGATTACCGGACTGTCCGCCGGGGTAAACGCCCCACATTTTCACTCCAGCTTTCTCAAGGCTTACAACCATCCGCCATGACGGACCATGCGTCCTCGTTAACGCGTTGACGGTATCATGATTGCCTCCACCTTTTACGTGTATTCCGAGTGGCTCTATCCTGAGCAGGTGCCTAATGAAGCTGTCCTTGTAATCACCCCACGCAGGCGATAAATTTTTATGCGCCACCCTCCATTGGGATACGTGTTCAACGGCTTGGCTAAACGCCATTCGGATAACATCCTTTGAAGCCTCCTGCTGGGGTGTGGCTTTGATATCGAAGAATGTAAAATCCGGATCTTCACGAAGTAACTTGATCGTCGTATAAGAGGTCGGCCTTTCCAATCTGACGTCATCATTTTGCATTTCATCCCACGTCAGTGCCATAACGGTGTTCCACCAGGCTTCGAAGTATGAGGCTGCCTCGGACTGATCATTGTATTGGTAATCCCATTTTGATAGTGTATTTCTTGTATTCCTTTGATCACCAGTTAACGTCGTACTATCCAGCGCTGACAGCAGCAGCGGCAAAACTTCCTCCGCCTTTAAATTGTAATTGTCGGTCTGAAGCTTCATCATATCTTCTGGTTGAACGCTGTGTAGCTCGCGCAATATGTTGTTGATCCTGCGATTTCGATAGGCTTCGAACTGGTCGCCGGTGATATAATATGGATAGGTCTCATCGACCGGATATTGATTCGCAGAACTTTCAAAACCTCTCGCGGGATTCTTTGAAAAGATATTGTCGGCGTTGGGAATAAAGGCATTCCAACCCGACGTTCGCCTGCTACCGTCAAGGACGAATTTTCCTTCCATTGCACGCCTGAGTGGAAACTTCCCCTGGACGTGCATGGCAATGTTACCCGACACATCAGCATAAAGAATATTTTGCGCAGGGCATGATACATAACTGATTGCCTCTGTAAATGATTTGTAGTTTGTCGCCCGGTTGAGCTTGTAAATTCCGAGGATATCAGAGGTCGGTTCATGGCCCATCCAACGGAAGGCGTAATGTTTTTTCTGGTCACTCGCGCGATAATTTTCGTCATAGGGCACAGGTCCCCAATTGGTATAGACAATTGTATCATATAGCACCGGCGCGCCGCGGACGTTAAAAGTTTCCACGATCTTTTTTGTGTCTACCCATTCGTCATCGAGCAGGTACTTATTTCGTGTTTCATTTTGAAACGTGATCTCGTACCAATCGACCACATCACGTTGGGCGTTCGTCTCGCTCCAAGCAATCGAATCGCTGCACCCAATGATGATGCCTGGTAAGCCTGGCAATGAAGCGCCGATGGAATTAATGCCCGGAGCCTGAAGCTGCACGACATACCACAATGACGGAAGGCTGAGATCCAAATGTGGATCACCCGCCAATATCGGTGACCCTGTGGCAGTTTTTTTGCCTGACAACGCCCAGTTGTTACTTCCGGTGTATGGATTGCGGCCTGGAAGTTTGTTGATGCCAATGAGGGTATCAGGCAACGCCAGGGGTATGCTATCGGGTATTTGAGCACTTGCGCTCCAGTTTCCTGGATTGCTCACGATTGGATCGCCTACATTTTCACGGTCGGGATAGAGCACGGCTACCATCTCAGGGCCGAAGAGCGAAAGCGCATTGGTCATCTCCATATCTTTATCACCCATGCTGAGCGACTGCGCCATACTTTTGAGTAACAAGAGGCATTTAAGTGTCGTCCAGGGTTCGGGCTTGTAGTTCAGGAGTTTATATTCAAACGGATAATTTTTGTATGACAGTGTTCGGATATATGCGTTAACGCCCTCCGTATATTTTTCGACCATGATCATGGCATTTTGATCTGCAGCCAGCGCTTCAAGGCCTCGTTGCGCCGCATAGACCATTCCCAACCGGCGTTGCCCGCGGTCATAGTCAAGAATCGAATTGCCGGGGCCAGCGCCAACAATTTCGGAGACCCTCCCTGATGCGGCGTGCGTCAGGAACTCCATTTGCCACAACCGTTGCCGGGCCGTGATGTAGCCTTGGGCAAAATACAAATCAAGGTCGTTCGACGCGAAAATGTGTGGGATGGCAAGGCTGTCATACACCACCGAAATATTTTTTTGAACACCCGGGAAAGTTATACCTTCCGGCGGTCTACCACGTCCGGAGTCCATACTTCGCCAGAAACCGCTAAAAGGATCCAGGAATTTCGCCATCGGCGGCACTGGATTTCCTCCGATCACCCAGCGGTTATCCAAAACGTAAATCAGTACGATCGTGATAAACAGTGAAGTGAGCAGCTTAAAGATGCGCATAGGATGCTTTGGACGCCTCTGGCCGGTGTCTCCGGATAAGGACGTTAAATGAACAACGTAATGTTGTAAAAATCAAATCATTAAGATGTGATTCGGATAAAGTAGAACCTTTTCCTAATTTTCGGCCTGTTTTCCATACGCTTTGAAATCCATATTAAACAACTACAGTAAAGACCAGGTCAGAAAAGCATCGAACATCAAAGCCATATTTTTTGATGTTGACGGTGTACTGACAGATGGTATGATCGTTTATGATGATCAGGGCAGAGAACTTAAAAACTTCAATGTTAAGGACGGCTTGATCATCAGCCATCTCAGAAGGGCGGGCATCATCACCGGCGCGATATCCGGCCGTGACTCACCGACGACGTCCAAGAGATGTGCGGAGCTCAAGGTGGACTTTTGTCATCAGGGCATTGTTGACAAAGAGTCTGTTTTTCAAAAGCTCGCGAAACACTATTCCCTTAAATCAAAGGAGATCGCCTTCATTGGCGACGATATCAATGATCTGTGCATTTTCCGGGTATGTGGCTTAAGCGCCTGCCCGATGGACGCGCTTCCTTATATCAAAGAAGAAGCGGACATGGTCACCCGCATGAAGGGTGGTAGGGGTGTATTGCGTGAAGTGGCAGACCTGGTGCTGGCGGCGCGTGGGGATATGGAGCGGATACTTGATAGAGTGGGGAGGGAGGACGGTTGAGGGAGGAAGTATAAGTTATAAGTTATAAGTTATGAGTTATGAGTTATGAGTCTGGAGTTTTGAATTAAGGGCGATGCAAATGGAAAGATTTAAAGAGAAGGTACAGCTAACGGATAAGATTACATTGGGGGATGACAGGATGGTGCTGTTTTCGGGCCCGTGTGCCGTCGAGAGCTATGATATATGTATGGAGACCGGCAGAGAGGTAAAGGCGATTTGCCAGAGACTGGGCATTGACTATGTTTTTAAATCTTCGTTTGATAAGGCCAACCGGACATCTTCAGCGTCATATCGCGGTCCTAGTATGGAGGGCGGGCTGGAGATCCTCGCGCGCGTGAAGAAAGACCTGAATGTTCCAATCGTGACAGACGTTCATGAGTCTTACCAGTGTGCTGAAGTTGCAACGGTGGTTGATGTTATCCAGATACCGGCGTTTCTCTGTCGCCAGACCGATTTGCTTGTTGCAGCTGCAAAAACGGGCAAGGCCGTGAAGGTTAAGAAGGGACAGTTTATGGCTCCGGAGGATATGAAATATGCGGTCGACAAAGTGCGTGGAGAAGGCAACAACAATGTGTTCCTCACTGAGCGTGGGAGCAGCTTTGGATATCATACGCTTGTTGTGGATATGCGTGCTTTGCCAATCATGCGTCAATATACGCCCGTGATCTTTGACGTGACGCACTCAATTCAGCAACCTGGCGCCAAGGGTGGATCGTCCGGCGGGCAGCGCGAGTTTGCCCCGCACCTAGCACGCGCCGCCGCCGCGGTGGGTGTTGACGGATTTTTTATTGAGACGCATCCTAAGCCGGAAAAGGCGCTAAGTGATGGGCCTAATATGGTACCATTGAGTGATATGGCGGGTTTTATTGAGATGATACACTCGTTTTGGAAGATGGAGAGGGTTTTTGCGCGAAATTGAAGGAGATTAACCGCCCTCCTTCGCGAGGCGCTACGGCGGGCGAAGCGCTCCTTCGCGAGGTGCTACGGGGGGCGAAGCGCTCCTTCGCGAGGCGCTACGGCGGGTGAAGCCCTCCTTTGAGAAATGCTACAGCGGAAATAGAAACGCAAAGAATATGGAAGATTTTATTTATCCGATAAAGACTAAAGTAAGTAAGGAGCAACGGGAACGGTTGATGGCGCAGCAGGCGTTGTTGATTTGGTTCACGGGTTTGTCGGGTTCCGGGAAGTCAACGCTTGCAGTGCAACTTGAAGCTCAGTTGCATGGGCAAGGATATAAAACCTATCTACTCGACGGTGACAACATCCGGGCGGGAATAAACAAAGATCTGCCCTTCACCGATGAAGGACGTATTGAGAATATTCGTCGCATCGGCGAAGTCGCGCGATTGATGCTTGATGCGGGCGTAATTGTTTTATCTGCATTTATTTCACCATTCCAGGCTGACCGTGAACAGGTGAAGAAGATTGCCGGTGCTGAAAACTATGTTGAAATATTTGTGGATACTCCTATCGAAGTATGCGAGCAACGCGATGTTAAAGGCCTCTATAAAAAAGCACGCGCCGGCGAAGTAAAGAATTTTACCGGCATTAATTCACCTTATGAAATTCCAACGTCTCCCGACCTCATCATTAATACTGTCGCGATGAAGGTTGACGAATCGATTATAAAACTTCTTGAGCTCGTGCAAAATCGGATAAAATATGCGTGATGCTATAGCCAGGGTCGTGGGATCGTCCCCGCAGAGTCCCCGAGACGAGCGACTCTGCGGAGAAATCGCGCTTGCATTACCCGTACTTGTGTTTCGCGGCGACGCTCGTAATCTGTTCCCCGCAGAGTCTCCTGCTTCAGGGACTCTGCGGCCTACAACGCTCAAAACTTTCACCCATTACACCCAGGCTTGCAGCTTGAAGCTTGCAGCTTGTAGCTTCTAAATTATGTCTCAATACTACCTCAGCCACCTCAGGGAACTTGAATCCGAAGCCATCTTCGTGATCCGTGAAGTTGTGGCGCAGTTTGAACGCCCCGCGTTGTTGTTTTCCGGTGGAAAGGACTCTATCGTGCTGGCTTACCTTTCGCGTAAGGCATTCGCACCCGCGCGAATTCCGTTTCCACTTGTTCATATCGATACAGGTCATAACTTTCCAGAAACGATGGAGTACCGCGACTGGCTCATCAAAGAGCTTGACGTGAAACTCGTAGTTGGTTCAGTTCAAGCCAGCATCGACAGCGGCAGAGCTCGCGAAGAAACGGGATTTAACGCCAGCCGCAACGCACTTCAAACGGTGACGCTACTGGACACAATCGAAAAAAATAAGTACGATGCTGCCATGGGTGGCGCACGACGCGATGAAGAAAAGGCGCGGGCGAAAGAAAGGTTTTTCTCTCACCGTGACGAATTTGGACAATGGGACCCAAAGAACCAGCGTCCCGAATTGTGGAACCTTTTCAATGGCCGCAAACATGTTGGTGAGCACTTCCGCGTATTCCCGATCTCCAACTGGACCGAGATGGACGTGTGGCAATACATTCATGCAGAAAACATTCCCATACCAAAGCTCTACTATTCGCATCAGCGCGAAGTGATCACCCGCGACGGATCGATCCTGTCGACATCGCCATGGTTGAAACTTAAGGAAAATGAAGTGCCGAAGACAATGACCGTCCGCTTCAGAACATGTGGAGATATGCCAATAACAGGAGCTGTCGAATCAACGGCCGATACAGTAGAAAAGATAATTGAAGAAGTAGCAGCATCGCGTAAAACTGAAAGAGGTACGAGGGCAGATGATAAGCGATCGGATACGGCGATGGAGGATAGGAAGAAGAGTGGGTATTTTTAGGATAGGGGGGAGGTTGATTTGAAGGGTGTGCGAGAGTCATGAGTCATGAGTTATGAGTTATGAGTCGCGCTCGAGGAAAGGTCCTGCGAAGAGCGGAAAGTTCCGTAAAAGCAGGGCGACGAAGCACGAAAAGTTCCCGTAAAAGCAGGGCGACGAAGCGCGAAAAGTTCCGTCATTGCGAGGAATCTTTTAAGAGGCAACGCCTCTTAAAATGATGACGTGGCAATCCCCAGCCTACAGGGTGGTGAGGCAGCCGCAGGCACTTTGTAGGGAGGGGATTGCTTCGTCGCCGAGGCGACTTACAATGACGGAACTTTCCGTCGCCGCTTATAGAGAGTAAAAAAAGTAAAGAACTACAAACAGCTTGAAGCTCGTTGCTTGAAGCTTGAAGCTAACATATGAACAATCAACTACTCAGATTTACAACGGCAGGAAGCGTTGACGATGGAAAAAGTACCCTTATCGGGAGACTCTTGTTTGATAGTAAATCCATTTTTGAAGATCAATTGGAAGCAGTCGAAGCTTCCAGCGCAAAGAAGGGTTATGACTATGTAGATCTCTCTATGCTCACCGATGGACTGAAGTCTGAACGCGAGCAGGGCATAACCATTGACGTCGCGTACCGCTACTTCGCGACACCAAAGCGAAAATTTATTATCGCCGATACGCCGGGGCACATTCAGTATACCCGCAATATGGTGACGGGCGCTTCAACAGCCAACCTGGCATTGATCCTTATCGATGCACGCAAAGGACTGGTCGAACAAACATACCGCCATTCGTTCATTGCGTCGTTGCTGAAGATTCCGCATGTGATTGTCTGCGTCAACAAAATGGACCTGATGAATTATGACGAACAGGTTTACGAAAAGATCGTTGAAGATTATAAGGCTTTCTCATCCAAGTTGGAGGTGTCAGACATCCAGTTTGTTCCCATAAGTGCCCTCGTCGGCGACAACGTGGTCCACCGCTCCGAAAGGATGACCTGGTATCAGGGCGCGACGTTGCTGCACATGCTTGAGACCGTTCACATAGAGAGTGATTATAACCACATCGACAGCCGTTTTCCTGTTCAATATGTCATTCGCCCACAGTCGAAGGAGCATCATGACTTTCGTGGGTATGCCGGTCGCATTGCCGGCGGCATTTTCCGCGCGGGCGACGAAGTGCTTGTGTTGCCCTCCGGTTTCACGTCAAGGATTAAAACGCTGACGCTTGGAGATCAGGATATTCCAGAGGCCTTTGCACCGATGTCCGTGACCATCACCCTGGAAGATGATATTGACATCAGCCGCGGCGACATTATTGCCAAGCCCAACAACCACCCGCAGGCAGTTCAGGATGTCGACCTTATGCTCTGCTGGATGAATCAGCGTGCCTTACACGTCAATTCAAAGTTCCATGTGCGTCACACCACCAAGGATGTACGCGGCGTACTCAAGGAGATCCAGTACAAGCTTGACATCAATACACTACAGCGTGTAGAGAACGTGGACCAGCTTGCGATGAACGAGATCGCGCGTGTCAAGATACGTACAGCCCAGCCGTTGAGTATCGACAGCTATCGGAAAAACAGGATTACGGGCAGTGTGATCCTTGTTGATGAGGCCACCAATGAAACCGTCGCCGCAGGCATGATCGTCTGAAAATATGTTAGTGAATATTCAAAAGCTTCTGCCGCTCGCCATCAATGCCGCCGAAAAAGCAGCGATCGCCATACTGGACGTTTACAACTCCGGCGACTTCGATGCCGAAGCCAAATCTGACAACTCACCGCTTACACGCGCTGACAAAAATGCGCATGAGATAATCGTCAAAATTTTATCTGAAAGTAATCTGCCAGTGTTGTCAGAGGAGGGTAGGGACATACCTTATGCAGAGCGGAAGCAATGGGAATACTTCTGGATGGTTGATCCACTCGACGGCACAAAAGAATTTATCAAGCGGAACGATGAGTTCACAGTAAACATTGCGCTGATATGCAACAACAGTCCCGTCCTCGGTGTCGTGGGTGTTCCTGTAACGGGTGACCTATACTACGCAACGCTGGGAAACGGCGCATACCTTCGGCGTGGCGGAGCCGAAAGAAAGTTGCCTTACCGCCCCTCGATCAACATGCAGCAAGCGGGACTTCGCGTTGTTGCTTCGCGATCACACATGAACCAGGCAACCGGATCATTCATTCACGCACTGAACCACGCGGTGCTCGTCTCCGCCGGCAGCAGCCTCAAGTTTACGCTTCTCGCCGAAGGCAAGGCTGACCTCTATCCCCGTTTCGGTCCCACCATGGAATGGGACACCGCCGCTGCGCACATCCTCGTCATTGAAACCGGCATGCAAATCACCCTGGCGGATACGAACTTTCCGTTGAGGTATAACAAAGAAAATTTGCTGAACCCGGATTTTCTGTGCGCGCCAGTGGGGAAGGAATAGTTATGAATTATGAGTTATAAGTTATGAGTTTAGCTCGAGCGGAAAGTTCACGTCATTGCGCGGAGTCTTTTTGAGGTTTCA
>JBBJMI010000010.1:0-205333 GCA_037720155.1 Chryseolinea sp.
ATATGAGTCTGGGTTCCACTGGTAATCCAAATGCATTTATCACCTCGTTAGCATCCGCCTTTGGTGTCGGTGCGGGGTCTACCGGTGAAGCGCTGAAAATGTACAATGGACTGAATAGTTATGCCGCGATCGTTCCAGCCGGAGACCACTACCAGGACAATGAATCAGCACCCAAAGCCTTTGTCACCATTCTCTTCTTTGATAAAGATTATAACTTTATTGATGCCGCCTGGGATCAGGTAACAACAACCGGCGCACAGACAAGTAACACGGTGAAGCAACCCCCTTACGACACAATGTCCATCACAGCAAAGGCGCCAGAGGCTGGATATGCCTTTGTGTTTCTAAGCAATGAGCATCCCTATTATGTAGACGTGCATTTTGATGACGTTACGGTCAGTCATACACCATCGCCTATTGTAAGCGTTGCAGATTATTTCCCCTTTGGACTTTCATATAATGCAGGAGAAAAAACAGGAAGCCTGGAGCAAAAGTATCTATACAACGGTAAGGAGTTGCAAGATGAAATGGCGTTGGGCTGGTATGATTATGGGGCGAGGATGTATATGCCTGAGATTGGACGGTGGGGTGTAGTGGACCCCTTGGCGGAGAAAGCCAGAAGGTGGTCACCCTATACTTACTGCTTTAATAACCCTCTAATATTCGTTGATCCCGACGGAATGGAGGCGCAACCTGTAAGAACTGTCAACACCGGCAGAGATGATTTTGGAAATGTAACAATTGCAGGATTCGCAGGTGTTGGAGAAGGGGGAATAGTATCAGGTACAGCGGCTGGGGACGGGTCGGTAACTGATAAGAATGAAAACGTCGATGGTCCTTCAACGGGTGCCGTAAGTCCAAGTTCCGCTAGTGAAGGTTTCGCGAGTTGGAAGAATAAGCAACGCAATTCAAAGAACGGAAACGGGCCTGGTAGTAGTTTAAATTTTTGGAATACAGCTGATAACATAGGTGATGGAATTTCTGCATTTGCAAGTCCATGGGCTTTAGCTGGTGGGATTGCCGAAGCGGAAGTAATTGGAGATTCATACAAGAGTGCGGCAAAGGCATACAAAGTAGCATTTAGTAAATCCTTTGAAGCAACTACACAGTACAGTAAAGTATTGGGTGCCGCAGGGAAAATATTGGGAGTGACTGGAATAGTGACCTCTGGAATGGTTCTTTGGAATGACCCCAATCTTACAAATCTCACTAAATTCGGAATCAACGCTGGGGCAATGTTTCTGAAAGCAAATCCCTTAGGGTTAACTATTTCGTTAGGAGTCGGGTTGTTGGATTACACGGGATATCTAGATAAAGGACTCAATTACATTTATAACAAAAATACAGATAAATGAAATTTCTGACTGTTATATACTTTCATGTATATAATTCATATTACAAGGATGGAAATTATAAGAATGACATACCTCACTTAACAGCATTCGGGATAGTTGGTGTCTCTTTAAGCTTGTTGTTAGTTGGAATAGGAAACATTATTAAGTTTGTTTTGACTGAACATAAGTTATCCACTCAAGGATACTTGTGGTTGATGTTGTCTTCTTTGCTCTTATTCTATTTTGCTTTTTTAAACAAGGGCAAGTATAATGACATCTATAAAGAGCTGAAGAGTTCTGAATGGGACAAGACGACAATAAAGATTCTGGCTTGGGTAATTGTTATTATTGGATTTGTGAGTTTTGCAGCTTCAGCTTTTGCATTTAAGAATATACCTCAGTAGTGAATTGAAGTTCTCTAAAAAAAACAAAAGAGACTGTCTCAAAAGTAGACCGGCTCTTTGTTTTTATTAACCAGCGACCAGGTTGCATAGATTGTCTTTGAGTTTTTTCTTAGCAATTAACAAATCCAGTAGAGCGAAGAAATCAGACTTTTCTTTTTCTTCGAGTTGATCGAGGTACCGTATTTTTCCATCAATGATTTATCAGCTAAACAAATGTATCTACCCACTACTACCGATCAACAGATCATGAGCGATTTGGTAAATTTTACGGGGGTGAAGCACATTACAGTCAAAGCCTCGAACACACCGATGCCGCTACTACCTAGCAAAAGGTTCAATCCCTCAACGGCGGGACTAGTGGGCGGGTCGGCGGGTCGGACTTGCCAAATCATTGGCAGTGATGCCCGGGGTTCCACGGGTAACCCAAATGCATTTATCACCTCGTTAGCATCGGCCTTTGGTGTTGGTGCAGGATCTACCGGCGAAGCGCTGAAAATATACAATAGACTCAATAGTTATGCTGCCATCGTTCCGGCCGGAGACCACTACCAGAACAATAAATCAGCACCCAAAGCCTTCGTCACCATTCTTTTCTTTGATAAAGATTATAACTTTATTGATGCCGCCTGGGATCAGGTAACAACAACCGGCGCACAGACAAGTAACACGGTGAAGCAACCCCCTTACGACACAATGTCCATCACAGCAAAGGCGCCAGAGGCTGGATATGCCTTTGTGTTTCTAAGCAATGAGCATCCCTATTATGTAGACGTGCATTTTGATGACGTTACGGTCAGTCATACACCATCGCCTATTGTAAGCGTTGCAGATTATTTCCCCTTTGGACTTTCATATAATGCAGGAGAAAAAACAGGAAGCCTGGAGCAAAAGTATCTATACAACGGTAAGGAGTTGCAAGATGAAATGGCGTTGGGCTGGTATGATTATGGGGCGAGGATGTATATGCCTGAGATTGGACGGTGGGGTGTGACAGATCCGATGAGTGAGAAAGGTCGAAGGTGGAGTCCATACAACTATGCACTCGATAATCCTCTAAGATTCATTGATCCGGACGGAATGTGGGCTGACGACTTTGGTAATCAAACGTACAGTGGATATGCTGGTGTGGGGGAAGGCGGCTTTATCGGCGGATCACATGACGCAAAACCTGAGGAAGGGAATGCTAATGCAGATCTGGCGGCCGCGACTTCAGCACTCAGGCAGAATGCAGCAGCCACAATGGATGCAGCTTTAGGTCGCGGGAAGCAACGCAATGGCGAGGCCGGGAACGGTGGGCCATCACCTTGGCAAGTTGGATGGGAATGGTTAACAGGCACAGGGCCAAGACATCGTGACTTTACCGAAGGAGAATTTCTGGAAATGTTAAAGCAACATGAACATGTTGAGGCAACACGTGGAATCATAAAGGCTGGCATTGCTAATGGGCAGATGGAAGGTAGTAATCCTTATGGACTTGGAGGTGTTGAAGGTGTTGGTAAATATCTTAAAGATTATTCAACGTTATTAACTGGAGGAGCTACAGGAAATCTCGCAGTAACTTATCTTGGTTCATATGGCTTAAAATATTTAGTCTCTGCATTAAAAGGTAATGTTGCTACAGTAATGTTACAATAGACAATTCGTCCACCATTGAATCCGCGACTCATCCACCTGTCATTGGTTATACATCATGGTGGAGCAGTAATATTGGTCAACCGTTGAACAACTTTTTTTCCAGTGGCCCTTTATCAAAGACAACACAAACTTTCACATGGACAGAAAATATAACATGGAAATGAAAAGCACTGCACAATTTACGATCTTCATTTTAGCAATATTATTCCAAGCATGTATGGGTACTGATCCGAAAAAAGATGAAATGATAGGTAAGTGGGTTAGCTCTGATGGAGCAACACTAAAAATCAATAAGGATGGTACTTTTACCAGTGAAGATCTCCCAGCGGAATATTTTTCATTTTATGTTAAAAAGGAAGATGTATCTGGAAAAAAAGTTAATGGTGTCGGCAAGTGGAGATTGGAGAAGAGTCAGGGTAGATGGGAAGTAACATTAGATTTTGAGGAAATGAACAAAATCAAAAAAGGTGGAAATTATTTTGTATTAGTCTCTGGGAGTACCGGTATTTTAGAAAATAATCCTCCTTGGTATCTTTTTGAATGGGTTGAACAAGAGGGTGGAAAGCGATATAGGTTTGAAAAGAAATAAAATCAAAACCCGGCTTTGTACCGGAGCAGCCCTTAGAAAAGTTGGCGAAAATTTAAGATGGAATGCCGGGGCACTTCAATGTTGATCCTAACTGGAGTAGAGGATAGTTTGGTCCTTACCAAAAATGAGTAAAACTTAGAAGCTTCGAATGCGAGTTAAATACATTAAGGTAGAAGTATACGAAGGTATAATGAGCGCTTTTAAAGTAAATTACAAGTCTACCTATACTTTAAACGACAGCTTGATCTTTGAGCAAAACGATTCTATCAGCAATGCTTTTGTTCAAACGCGGCTTTGCCTGCCCAATGGAACTTTTTGGAAAATTTGTGCTGGTGTTAGTAAGCAACTAGACCTCTTAGAGATAGGTAGAAAATTCCCAACTACGGAGTACGATTTTGGGACAGTTTACGTCGAATAGGATTAAAAGATGGCAGAATTATCAAAGCGGAAATACAAAATCAAGAATGCCCTGAGGAACTATGGTCTTCTCTGATACCATTGTTA
Organism: Chryseolinea sp.; assembly: GCA_037720155.1. GTDB lineage: Bacteria > Bacteroidota > Bacteroidia > Cytophagales > Cyclobacteriaceae > Chryseolinea. The sequence goes on from JBBJMI010000010.1 coordinate 4,467, forward strand.
TATTGTCATCAAAAGATAATGTATTCGGAACTTCCGCCAGTTGAATTTTAGTCGATTAACATCTTTGTGCATAAAAATGTCACCCCGTTTAGCAATTACCATATTTGTAATTTTGCCAACCTGGCTTCAGGCGCAGCGAGCAGAAAGTTTGCTCAATCCGATTTTCCCGATTGATTCGATAAATCTACCTATCAATAACAAGCTCGACACCATCCAACTGTCTGCCGCCACTCAATTTACGATGCTCCGTCAATCTTACGATTCAACGATAACGTCAGCAAACGCTGGCATAGATCATCTTTATATAAAGATTGACAGTCTTCAAAAACTCCACCAGAACACAAATCGACTCACCATGAAGCTTGACAGCTTGAGCCGTTGGAAGTCAGAAAAGATTAATGCGATCACATCGAAAATCGAAAAGGTCAAGTCAGATGTGAACGAACAATTAAATAGCCTCCAACTTCCTCCTGAACTTCGGGCGAAAGCGGACGTTTTAACCTCCGTTATCAACAAGCTGGATGTAACGCTACCGAATGCCGATTTACAGAGTTCCATTCAAGAATATATGATCGGTTCCCTTCCCCCTCCGGATCTACCTGGCGTTGAAATCGTCAATTCGGTTCAAAACATTAAAGATATTGACATGCCGTCAATTGAAGTCGGAGAGGTTGGTAACCAAGTGAAAGAGTATCAGAACCAGTTGTCTGAACTTCCGAAAGACATGAATGGTGTAACAAAGATAGCTGAACAGCAAGCAACGAATATCTCAGTCGTCAATGATGTACAATCGGAGTTGGGTAGCGTTGGTGAATTGACCAGCACTGCCACTACACTTCAAGACCAGGAAAAACTCAAAGAGCAATTGGTGAACGAAGTCAAAGAACAAGCCATTGATCATTTTGCCGGCCATCAGGAGAAACTGAACAACGCAATGCAGTCCATTTCAAAATATAAGCAGAAGTTTTCCAGCATCGGCAGCCTGAACGATATCCCGAAGAAGGCTCCCAATGAAATGAAAGGAAAGCCACTGATTGAAAGAATCATTCCTGGCTTAGCCTTCCAGTTGCAGAAGAAGAATGATGATCTGTTCGTAGACTTTAATGTGTATTTCGGTTACCGCCTTACAAAGCGCTTCACAAGTGGTGGGGGCTGGAACCAACGAGTTGGATACAACACCGACAAGACTACCTGGAGTTCAGATAGAAGTAAGATCTACGGGCCCAGAATTTTTTCTGAATACAAGTTGGGTAAAGGATTTTCACCTCGCCTAGAGATTGAAATTATGAACACTTTTGTTCCGCCCTATACAAAGGCTAACCCAACAGATCCTGGCCAAAGAGAATGGGTTTGGGGCCTATTTGTTGGAATTAAAAAGGATTATACGTTGTACAAAAAAATTAAGGGCACGGCTATGGTAATGCTACGGCCATTTGATCCTCATCGAAAGAGTCCTTATGCTGATGTTGTGAATGCGCGATTCGGGTTTGAGTTTCCTATGAAAAAGAAAATAAGACAATAAAATACATCTATCCATTTACCAATAAATGTTATGACCGATCACGCATTCGGGTAGCCCACGTATTCACATTGGCTCTGCTGATGTCCTTCTCAGTAAGGACCGTTACTCTTCCGCAGCCACCAGTCGCAAGTCCAGCTACTCACATCAAGAACGACATTTTTACGGCTAGGTGGCGTGCGGTAGCGGGAGTTCCATCGTATAGACTCGACGTTTCGCTGGATGCAAATTTCAAAACTTTCGTTCCAGGATCAATGCATGTTACCATCGGGTACTCTCGGTCGAGGCGCAAGTTGTTCAGCTTTGTAGTAGATAGTGGGCGGAGCCATTTCAGTTGTGAGTTTTCCCTTGAAGAAGAGATGCGCCGAGAAAATTGTTTAATCTCCTGCAAGAAAACTTGATGCTTTACTCGAAACACTACAGAGCAGACAATGAGTGACATTCAAAACATAAGGACACTTGCTCCACTTTTGGCGGACGACTTCGTGGACTCTAAAATGCCTGTATTAATACATCAATTGAATTGGCGACCAAAAGTTACACTACACGTAGTCCATTCTCCGTTACATCGGAACTACCGACCGAACAGCTAGAATCACAGGCTGAAGAAATAATGAATGATTCAATGGCGAGCGCCGAAGACAAGTTTTTCGCTCGTAAGACACTTATGCTGATCCAACGAGATGGCAATGTACAGAACTTACTAGACGATCATAAACCCGTATCTGCCAAAGCATATATTTTGGCCCGTGCTCGTGAATATCATTTTACTTTAATTAATGAAGCTCATTATTCGGGGCAATGCAACGTGCAGACATTTAATTCTCTTACCGCAACTTTAAGAGGCAGCCACCAAGGTACATCATTTCGTCTTTGTGAACAAGTCGTTTTTAAACCCCCAACAAAGCCTTAGCGCATTGAATTGGGTTGTTGAAAGCTCATGGGGCTTTCGGAAAAAAAGCTTTTTACCTCTTTGTAACGCTCTTCGACCATGCCCTCAAAAGGAGTGCATTCTCCTTTTGCAAAATGATCCGATTGTCTTGCGTTAACTCCTTCCTGCCATGTCCAATGCTCAGAACCCGGCGCCGGTCCATCATACAGGTGAATTTCATTTTGCTGGCCGTGGGCCATTCCTGAAAGTAATGTCATACAGTAAATCAAGTTTTTATAGACTGCCGCCCCTTCGTTATTCATTCTTGAGCATTTCAACCGGATTAACCCTTGTCGCTCTCAGGGCATGGTATCCAACCACAACGACAAGTATCATCCCGGCCAACGCGCCCGGTATGAGAAAATGTGAAGCACTTAACTGTATTCGGTAAGCAAAATTACTGAGCCACAGAAAAGATAACCCATATATAAGCGGACACGCGATCAACATACACGCCAAAAGAAAAAGTACAAAGCTTTTCAAGTGCAGGAAAAAGAGATGTGCTCCGTTCGCCCCAACAACCTTTCGTATACCCATTTCTTTTGCCCGCAAATTGGCCATTAAAGCGGAGATACTAAAAATGCCCAGCCCTGCAATAAGAACGTTTATCAAAAGGCCGACTTCGAAGATATGCCTTACTCGTTGATCACCTTCGTACAATCTGAGATACTGCGTGTCGAGGAATTGCCATTCGAAAGGAACGTTTTCCCACAGCCTTTCATAGACGCTGTTAATGGATGGAATAAGATCAGGAGAAGTCATTGCATTGGTTTTGATATACACAAACTCAGTGGACCAACCTCTCGGCGCTAAGAAGATAATCATCGGCTCGATTTTACTGTGAAGTGAAGCAAAGTTAAAGTCTTGTACTACGCCAATAACTTCGCCCTCGATCATTGCCTCACCACCACCTTGCACTGGTCCCGCAATCTTTTTTCCGATGGCATCAGTCCAGCCAAACTGGCGTGCAGCCGTTTCGTTGACTATGAAGGCGCCGTGGTCGTCGCCATTGTTTATATCGAAGTTACGACCCTTAGACAAACGGATATTCAGTGCGTCAAAGTAGTCAATTCCACAAGCCATCATCGGAACAAGCAGTTCGGTCATGCCTTGCTTGCTTTCAACCTGGAAGACATATTTAGTCTCAAGAACACCTGGTGCATACGTACTGCCACCAACTTTCGAAATACTCCTGAGTCGCCTCAGTTCGTCTATAAATGTAATTACCTTTTCCGGCCGTGCATCACGGACCTTGACCAGCACAACATTGTGGGTATCAAAACCCTTGTCACTATCCTGAATAAAAGCGAACTGGTCCCGCGTGACGAGGATTAAAGCGATCATAGCGATGGATGAAGTAAACTGGAGACCTACAAGCACGTTTCTCAATAGGCGGCCGCTATTCTTCGGACGGAACATGTTTTTGAAAGATTGCATAGTAGTTGCCGGCCCTGAATAGATCACGGCATTGAACTGGGATATGAAGAGGATCATTAAAATGCTGCCCGCGGTCAAGCCCAGGAATATTGGGTTCCTTATGACTCCCGGTTCAATGACGATGGACATATAATGGTCACAGAGGATCCAGCCCGCATATGCGAGGAAGGCCGTCGCCGGAACAATTGTGGCAACGGCAATCAGACCGTCGGCAAGCAAAAGATTTCGATGGCTTCCAGCCGTTCCTCCAAAGATGCGGATGATCCCAATCTTCTTGAGACTGGTAGTGACCTCGGCCATCGACAGATTGAGGAAGTTCACAATACCCATTAACAACAATAGCGCGATAATTCCTCCCAGTATAAAGACATTGTTAAGGCTTCCCTTTATGGCGATATCTTCGTCGAGCGGTCCAGAGAAATGGATGTCGCCTAACTGCACAAATACAGGCTCATAAGTTGCCTTATACTCGCGTGCTACCAGTTCGTGAAAGGTCTTCAGAAGTTTGGGCATCTTTCCTTTGACTGCCGCCAGATCTGCGTCAGGCTTGAGCTGTACATACGTGTAAGCGTTCAGATTGCCCCAATCATCCTGCATTCTGGAAACATCCCATGAAATGAGCGCATCAAACATCAGATGTGAATTAGCCGGCAGGTCTTTTAAAACGCCGCTCACATGCAAGAGATCATCACCAACAGACAGTTGCTTACCGATGACGTCAGTGGTTCCGAAAAGTTTGGTTGCAAGCATTTCGGTGACCACAACGTTGTTAGGGTGATCGAGCGCTGTTCTATCACCATGCAGCAACGCATACGAAAACATTTTCAAAAAGCTGCTGTCAGCAACCAGAGTAACCTCCTTGTCAAGGATCTTGTCGCCAACACGGTAAATGGGCTGGCCGTGAGACACAAATCGTGAGTAGCGTTTTACTTCAGGAATTCCATCCAGCATAGCACCACCAATAGGAAAGGGTGTGACCGCGTAGTGCGTAACATGGTCATGAAAATCTACACGCGAGGTGACGCGATAGATCTTACTGTGATGCTCGTTGAACTTATCGTATGAAAGTTCATGGATTACGAAGCCGGTAAGTATGAGCGTGAAGGCCAGGCATATTGAAACGCCGATCGTTTTTATGCAATAGAGAACTTTATGCCGACCAGCCGAACGCGCCGCGACCTTCCAATTAAAAGAGAGTAAGTTCCATCTTGAAGGTTTAAATGAGTTTTCGCCTTCTCGGATGTTTGACCATCGGAAGAACCGCAGCACATCAAAGATGTATTTTAGATCTGCGGTCCGCTTTCCGTCCGTGGCAACTCGTTCAAAGTATAATTCATGTGCGTCGCCCTGAATCTCTTCTAGTAAGTCGGGATTGCAGTACCATGCCAGCAACTTGTCGGCCCATTTTGGAGGAGTGGGAGTCATGATAATTTAAATACGAAGTTGGGAACCTGTTTGTAAAGCTGAAGTTTAAGTTTCATTGTCTTTTCCAATATCTTCCTTCCGCTTGCAGTAAGAATGAAGTAGCGCTTCCTCCTTCCCCCTCGCTCCGCTGTTGCTCCTCCCATGCTGGATTTTAAGTAGCCTTTCCCTTGTAACCTTTTCAATACTTCATGCACGGCACTTATATTGACAGCGCGTCCTGTCTCTTGGGTGATGTAGTGCATAATAGACACGCCATACGCTTTATCTGGGAGTGATGCTACCGAAAGTAAAACCAGTTCTTGGAATTCGCCAAGATAATTTCCTTTTAGAATCATATTTGTTATACAATAGTGAATGTAATGTATATATTTTATATTTGTGTAACAAATCATCGGAACATGAAGTTTTTATATTCAGTCGTTGTGTTCGTCTTATGGCATCTTTCTCTTTATGGACAGAAGCCCAATACATTGAGCGGTTTTGTTGTCGACAAGAAGACTAAAGAACCCTTGGCTTTCGCCACCATAAGTGTAAAGGGCACAGCACGAGGAGCCATTAGTTTGGAGGATGGAAAATTTGAGCTCAAGGTGCCGTCAATCGAGACAACGGACACGCTCGCCGTGACGCATCTCGGATATGCGCCATTCGAGATGCCGTTGGGAAGTCTTCAACCCGGACAGATAATTTACTTGGAAGAATCATTCGTGCTGCTGGATGCTATTACCATCAGCCGGGTCGCCGTCAGGACTAAGGACATTGAAAAAGGCCTCCGCGTTATTCGCGGCAGCCTCCATGGAATGGAGACTGAAGTAACCAACAAACAATACAACTTGTTCTTGGCCTCCTTGGAAGAACAGGGCCTTCTGGAACTTAACCGAAAGTGTGTATATGATTTATCCGCTTACGATAAGTCTTCGAAAGCTTTTTTCACTCGATATGTAACTACGTATAAATTCAGGAAGTCAACGAGAGATACAATCAAAACGCCACACATCGGTCCTCAGGAGTGGAGCGACTACCCGGCTGTTAATATCAGTCACGCCGCGGCCCAGGAGTATTGCCGGTGGCTTACTGAACAATACAACGTACATGCTGGAAAGAAACGATATAAGCGGGTATTGTTCAGGCTGCCCACTCTTCGAGAATGGCAAATTGCCGCATTGGGTTATGATAAGTTTCAGTCCTGGCAACTTGAGGACAATCGTGTAGATGTTATCATATCCCCTGACAGTGTGGACATGCTTCCTAAGAAGGGCGTACGCAAGTCTATCCCGGTGGCCCACGATGTTTTATATCCGTGGTACGGGTCATATTATTATCGAAGAAGCCCTCAAAATCACAAGAACTGTTTCCTGGGCAACTTCAAAGTGGAATACGTTGATCGTCCGTGTCCAGCAAACAATCCATATTACGACGGCTGGAGCATGATGGGAAGAACAGCCTCCTACTTTCCGAACAACATGGGGTTATATGATGTAGTGGGCAATGTTGCCGAGATGATCGACGAGATTGGAAAAGCTTGCGGGGGGAGCTGGGATCATTTGCCTTCGGAGTCTACGATTCATAGTGTTAGTCGCTATCAAAGACCGGGCGCAGCGGTAGGGTTTAGGGTTTTTATGGAGGTGGTTGATAATTAATAGCTACGAAGGCCATCGTTCAATTGGTTGCCGGGATAAAGAAAAAAAACCGAAAGCATTCTCCGCACATCCCGTTTGTTAAATGCAAATATCGCAATGTTGTTTTTATACTATCTTAATTAATCACCTTTACTAGCATGGCTTGCATCGGTAAGGCCAAACTCGGCGGCAATTTCTTTCAAGCTGTATCTGCCGCTCGAGATCCGTTGGTTGATCAGCGATTTCCGATAATTACGAATATAGTTTCTAAGGGTAAAACCAGTATTTCGTTTGAAGTAAGGTCCAATGTAATCCGCAGTCGTGTTAAATTCAGCAGCAATAACTTTTGCCCTTAACTTCTCAGGACCATAGATATGTTGGTGCAGGTAAGAAAATATCGCCTGCATCTCTTTATTTCTCTTTCCCGCTTTTGTCACTCTCAGTTCCGGCATATTCCTTTGCAGGATAGCGGCAATTGACAGAACCTGTAACCAGATGATTTCTTCGTTCTGCGTATTGCGGCTTTTTAATGACGACATTACATTAAAGAGCTGATCTATAGTATTTAAATCTTCAGACGTGAGCTTAAACTCTGAAAAATGTACATGTCCGCTTTTAGCTAAATACTCCAGTTTTTGTAACCCGGGATAAGTCACAATCGAGCCCTTGTATATATGCAGGTCGACAAATTTCACGTAAATGAAACGGGTTTGCTCGCGGATATCGAAATAATGATCGTCATCGGGACCTAACAAAAAAATATCCCCACTCTTATACGAATCGGCCGTACCATTAATTACATGAAATCCTGTTCCCTTATTGATGTATATCAATTCATAATGGTTATGCCGGTGTACAGGGTGGCGCCATGTCGCTGCCTCGAAATCTTCAATAACTATCGGTTGATATTGATAATACCGCTTCATGACGGAAGTATACAAAAATATAACACCGTTTTACTTAATGGCCGTTTAAACAAAAGCGACCTTTGATCATATATCAATTAGAAAATAGATATGGACAGAAGAAAATTCATTACCGCCGGTTCACTTGGTGCCGTCTCGCTTACCTCAAATCCATTAAATACCAAAGCCATCATCAACACAAAAAATGAAAACCGTGTCGATTCGATAACAAACGGAAATTCTGGCCGAACAATGCCAGGCTTGCCATTTCAATCTCGCTTCAGTTTGAGGGCGGAGGGCAACCAATCACAGGCGCTGCAGGACTCATCCCAGAACCCATTAAAAAGGGGTATCCTGATCTCGCGACTAATTCTTACTTTGATTATGGTGTACAGGAAGGAATACCCCGACTTCTCAATCTGTTCGACAAATATGGAATAAAAGCAACTTCGTTTATGGTTGGCCAGGCGGTAGAAAAAAACCCTGAATTAGCTCTGGAAATTGTAAAAAGGGGTCACGAGGCAGCAGCGCACGGTAAACAATGGAGCTGGCAATACAACTTGCCGAAGGAAGAGGAAAAGGAATGGATTCGATCTGTCAGAAAGAGCATTATCAAAGCAACAGGCACAACTCCTTCAGGATATGATTGCTACTGGATGAGGGGCAGTGTACATACTCTCAGCTTACTTCAAGAACAAGGCTTTATTTATCATAATAATGATTTAAGCCGGGATGAGCCCTACATTCAGGATTTGAACGGGAAGCCTTTTGTAACGATGCCTTATACTATTCACATGAATGATATCGGTTCATATGATTTTTCTGGATTTTCTCCTCAGGATTATGAGCAGCAAATGAAGGATGAATTTGACCAACTATATGAAGAAGGTGCTTCGAGGCGAAGGATGATGTTGATTAGTTTCCACGATAGGATATCCGGTCACGCTTCCAGAGTACGAGTTATCGACCGATTTTTAAAATATGTTAAAACACATGATGGTGTTTGGTTTGCCAGAAAAGATGAGATTGCAAAATATGCATTAGCAACCCCGGACGTTACGCCGAAGGCAGTGAGAGATGTGGCAGAAACAAGTGGATTGGCAGGTAATACCAACTTAAAATAGTTAACGAAAAAGCCGTTAAATGCTCACACGGCCTGTTAAGATCTCCTGCCAAACTAATAAGCAAAAAAACAGGTTGGAGCATTCTGGCACCCGGGTTAACACCTGATTTACCTGATGGGTTTGTTTTGACGTAGTAATAGCCTTAAATAGTGATCGTGGTCTTCTGTAATCGGTAAGCAACAATGCACAGTTTTTGGCAAATAGGAGTGCACAACAATTGGCAACAGGAATGCACAACTGGTGAGTAAATAAAACGGTAAATTTTTAAGATTCAAAAATTGGCTTCCGATTTTTTAGACGATAGCTTTTTCCGGAAAGATTAATTAGTTCGCAGTGGAATAAAATTCGATCCAGCAACGCGGTTGCCAATACCTCATCGTCGAGTAATGGTGTTTGGCATTCGGAGAACACACACTTCGATTGGATGAGAGCCGTATACCTACCCATCAATCCAAAGCAATGTCTTCTGATTCATTTTTGGGAAGACGCCCTTTCAACCGAAAACGAGAAGCACGTTTACTATTACAACATTCCCTCAGATCAGGTTAAATTGATCAATCATGATACGTTGAAGTTTGCCGATGAAAAGCTCTTTTGTTTCGATCGAGATTATCTCTTACAGTTTATGAATCGCACGAGTTAAATATGAATGCGAAACGACTTAATACCGGCCAGTGTCCCTTCTCTTCTAATCATTGGGTTAGCTATGGATGTGCTCCATCTTTTGCCGTCTTTGGACTTCTGAAAGACTGACTACACAAAGACGCCAAACATTTACCGCGCTCAGCAGATTAAGGCTTATACACCAGGTACATCCAGTTTGAGTTGATACTCATCCGGCTCTTCAAGTGAGACAATGCATATCGGCTCTAGCGGTCGGAAATAATTTATTATGAAGAAAGGAAACAAGGCTTACGTTAAAAAGAAATAAAAATGAGCGCGTTATTCACAATAGTAATATTTTATCCTCTCAGGTGGCTGTAGTGAAGACTCCTAAAGGCATCGATCAGTTCCGCTGGCTGAACGAGTATCGGAGCAATTGCAAAGACGGAACATGTGCCAGTCATGTTGTTGTCATACCTAGACAGCACGATGGACTATTGACAGATACCTTTGTGACATCCTTTGAAATCACTTATTTTCGCTAATTGACTCTTCCTCGCTCCATGTCACTATTTCCCACTTCATGATTGCCAACTACTTCACAATTGCGCTTAGAACGATTCGCCGTAACATGATGTACTCTATGTTGAACATCGGCGGACTGGCACTTGGTATGGCTGCATTCATGTTTATTATTCAATATGTGGCCTACGAAAATGGCTATGATACATTCCATGTAAACCATAAGAACCTATATAGAATAACCTACACAAATACCCTATTAAAGGATGGTACTTCAAAGAACTCCGCTACAGCACCGCCCCGCATCGCCCCTTTCATGAAGGAAATGATGCCTGAGGTAAAAGGCTTTACCAGGGTCAAGCATTACCCTGGTCTCGTTGTGTCGCACAATGGAGTTAAGTTCCGGGAAGACGATGTGTTAATGGTGGATCCCGACTTCCTCAAAATCTTCACGTTCCCGATGCTTTCAGGTGACCCCAAAACTGCACTGAACGAAATCAGGACGATAGTCATTTCAGAAACAACCGCGAAGAAATACTTTAATGACCAGTCGCCTCTTGGACAGACTATTGCCATAGACGGTAACGAAGACTTTAAGGTCACTGGTGTCATTAAGGATGCCCCGGCCAACTCCCACCTAAAGTTTGATTTTCTTATTTCCTATGAAACAATTAAGTGGTGGTCTGAGGGGGAGGCCGAAACAAGCTGGTGGAGTAACGAATACTATCAGTATGTACTGCTTCATCCGAACACAAAGGCGCAAGCTTTTGTTAAACGATTCCAAAAACTTTTCGTTCGGGAGCGCGGAAAGGTGAATCAGGCGGTAGGTCAAAAACAGGAGTTTCAGTTGCAGCCAATCACCGATGTTCATTTACATTCCAAGATGGACCAAGAACTAAATCCAGACCAGCAGGGTGACGGCGAGTCTGTTCATTTTCTTACACTCATTGCTTTCTTTATCCTCCTGATTGCCTGCATTAACTATATTAATCTTTTTACAGCGCGTGCTATCGAACGCGCAAAAGAGGTCGGAGTGCGGAAGACGGTAGGTGCGAGGCGTTTTGAGTTGATAGGCCAATTTATGATTGAGGCATTTGTGATGGGCTTCCTCTCTTTATTCTTATCAATCGGGATTGTATCGCTCGGACTTTCGTATTTCAATGTATTAACAAGTTCAAGCCTGACACTTTCTTTCTTAACAGAGCCGGATTTTTGGAAAAATCTCATTGCTTGCTTTATGTTGGGCACCTTCACCGCTGGCCTGTACCCGGCGTTCGCTTTATCATCTTATCGTCCTTCCACCGTGTTAAAGGGAAAATTTAGCGCCTTCGGTTCGGCTATAATGATCCGGCGTTCATTGGTTGTTTTTCAGTTTGCGGCTTCTGTTATAATGATAGCAGGAACGATGTTGGTGTATTTGCAATTGCATCACATGCGAACAGCCGATATTGGTTTTGATATGAGCCACGTAATGGTAGTACGAGGCCCCGGGGTTACGGAAGACGAGCTTACCCCAGCTTATCAAGCCCACACTGCCGCGTTCATCAATACATTGTTAAATTATACCGAAATTAAAGCTGCAACGGGTGGCTCTTTTGTCCCTGGTAAGGAAATACAGGAAGGGATTCTCGTCCGCCAAAGGGATGATGTTAATTCAGAATACAAATTCGTTCAAAACGCTTGGATTAATTACGAATACTTCGAAACACTAGATATTAGGTTTCTTGCAGGACGGGATTTTCGGCGAGGGCTAAGTGGCGATACAGCTTGCGCCATCTTAAATGAATCCGCGGTGTACGCACTCGGTTTTACGTCAGTGGAAGATGCGATAGGCAGGACAATTTCATTGAATGGCGGTCAGATGTTTACGCTGATTGGAGTTGCGGAGAATTTCAATCAGATGTCGGTTCACCGCGATGTCAAACCAATATTCTTTTCGCTGTATGCAATGTACTCGCCCTTTTATCTAGTTCGTTTCGAAAAAGGCACACAGTCCTCGGTGATTGAGAAGGTTCGCAGTGAATATGTTAAAGTTCATACGCGTGATCCCTTTGACTATTTTTTTCTGGATGAATTCTTCAACCTTCAATACCACAAAGAACAGCGCTTTAGTCGTGTATTTATACTGTTTGCAATTTTTGCTGTTATCGTCTCTTGCCTCGGATTGTTTGGCTTGTCGTCCTTCATGACGTTGCAGCGTGCGAAAGAAATCGGCATTAGAAAAGTGCTAGGAGCAAATCTGTTCGTAATATCGTATTTACTAACAAAGGAGTTCATAATCCTTGTCGGGATTGCGAATATTGTCGCGTGGCCATTCATCTACTATATTATGGACAGTTGGTTAAGCAATTTCACAATTCGAGTCAGCATCGGTCCTTCGGTATTTCTGGCTTCCGGTTTTATCGTACTATTAATTGCTGTTTTAACGGTAGGTTTGAAAACGGTAATGGCAGCAAAAACGAATCCAGTAAATGCCTTGCGTAACGATTAAAATTGAAATGATAACTGTACATACATGTGCTCAATGAGGAACAGTTCAACGGACTGATCTCGGTTTTTGATCAATATGGTCTTAGCTTATTGAAAGGAAGCAGAAGCATAATTGGATTCAATAAATGTTTACCCGCACAGCTACATGTTTCTTGAAAGATGGAGTTTTGCCAGCCCTTTACTTGGCCAAAAGTATACAATGGCCGGACCGTTATTGCAAAAAATGGGTATCTGGTTTCATCTTCATTACCGGGATACTGCACTTCGCGGCGACGATACAAAGCCAAAATTTTATTCGATAGAGATCGGCGATAAAGTAACAAAGGTGTGGATCCTGAAATACAACAAGGATAAAATCGTGGACGAGATCAGGATCAAATTCAGGCATGATGACCGACGCCAGGTGGAAGATGCACAAAAAGTGGCGTTAAGCGCAGATGATTATCACATAGGTTTGTATTCTACTGACATTATTTTAAATGTAAGAAACCGTAAGTACAGAATTCTTACATTTACTAACTCCTCCACCTGATGTACTTGAAAACTCTCTTTAGGCACTTGATGAAGCAAAAGCTGAATTTTATATTCAAGCTTATTGGACTTACTACCGCACTATTCTGTTTATTGATAATCACGGTATACCTCGCCTTTCAATTTTCGTTCGACAAGTTCCACGATGATTACAAAAATGTCTGCAGGGTAAATTCCATTCGTGCAGAAAACGAAGTTCTCAAACAGTATGCTACAGTGCCGTTGGCGGTTGGTCCAATTCTGATGGAATCCTTTCAGCAAGTGATCAGTTTCGCAAGAATAGACCTGGGAGGCAGCGTTAGTGTGAATTACAATGGCCAGCAACACGAGATCGCTAAGATGGTCGGCGCAGACAGCTCTGTATTTAATGTGCTTACCTTTCAGTTTATTCATGGCGACAAGCATGCACTTGAACGTCCGGGTTCACTTGTGTTAACAGAGACAATTGCCAAGGCAATATTCGGCGACGTGGATCCAATGCATAAGTTGATAACATTTACCGAGCAGGCTAACGCAATTTATGAGGTGACGGCCGTCATCGCTGACCTTCCGGAAAATTCCCATTTGTACGCACATGCATTTCGGCAATTGGACGCGCAGTCAACGCCCGACGCAAATAAAATCGAAGTGTCTTGGGACGGGTCGGTATTTCTCTACGTTCGACTTGCCGCCAATGAAAACATGACCACATTGGCGACAAATGTGTCTAAAGTCATGCGCAATCATCACGACGAGAATGCAGATGGCGCCGATAGCAAGTTTGGAATATTCTTTCAGCCAATCGCAGATGTCTATCTCGGGCCGTCCATGAGCATGAACTTCTTTATGAAGGTGGGGAATCCGCTTTTCGTTAAGGTATTTTTGATCCTCGGAATATTCCTAATAATCGTTTCGGTAATCAATTATACCATACTATCCATTGCTGATTTTGAGAGTCGCATGAAAGAGATAAGCGTACGAAAGATTATGGGAGCCAGCAGGCAACAGATTAGCTTACAAGCCATCATTGAAACTACGTTCATTTCTGGTCTTTCACTAATAATCGCAACGATACTGTTATATATCTTGTCACCTACGATCAGCACGCTCACCGAGGTGGCGTTTACTCTGGATACCATCTTCCAACGTCAAAATGTGTTACTCATCCTGTCAATGGTTGCGCTTCTTATCGTCACTTCGTCCGCTTACCCCGCGTTTAAGTTGTCATCCCAAAGACCACTTGCGGATATCGTAAGTAATGAGTTACTCAGCAGAACGGGCAAGGCACTCCTGACGGTTCAATTTTCAATCTCAATATTCTGTATCTGCGTTACGATGGTTGTGGGTAAACAGCTCAACCTTTTTAAGCACTCGGACATTGGTTATGACCGATCGAACCTTGTGCAGCTCGATATTCCAGATACACATATTATGGACAAGGCCATGGCGTTAAAAAACGAAATTGATAAACTGGCAGGTGTATCCTCCTCAAGTATCACTCACTATCCGGTGGTATCGCCATATTTCAAAGACCGATATGACGTTGAGGTTAATGGAGAAAAAACGACCAGGCTTATTAACGAAGTGTTTGTCGATTACGACTATTTCAAAACGTTAAATATTACTTTATTATCCGGTCGGAATTTTAACATTACGAGCCTATCTGACCCAACTACAGCATACATTATAAATGAAACCGCCGCGAAGGAATTCGGGTGGAACGACCCCATCGGAAAAAAAATAAAATATCATGATAATAGGGTGGAGGGATATGTAATCGGGCTTGTTAAAGATTACAACATCATGTCGCTTCATGATCCGATTGAACCATTAGTCATTCGCCTACCATACGATGAATGGCCAGGACAGCGTTTGGTCGTAAGGGTCATCGGCGATATGAAGCAGGTGATTCCTAAAATCTTGTCAATTTACCAATCTGTCATACCCGGTTCAATCCCTTCGTACAGTATTGTTGACGATGTTTATAACAGTAACTATCGAAGAGAGTCAAAGGCGTTCGAGTCTATGAAGGTCGCAGCGATCGTAATCGCTTTAATATCGATTGTCGGAATTTTCTCAATCTCCATTTACATTTCAGGACGCCGCATGAAAGAGTACGGCATCCGAAAAATTCTTGGTGCGACTATTACGCGCATTGCGGGTTTGCAGACACTGTACTTTGTGAGAATTGCGTTCGTATCAATGATTATTGGACTCTCACTTTCATATTGGCTGATGAATGACTGGCTCAGTGAGTATGCCTACAGAATTTCGCTTGATGCTACGCTGTTTCTTCAATCAGCTTTTCTGTTATTCGCGATGGTGTTCGTTGCTTCGGGTTACTCAGCATGGCGCGCCGGCACAATGGACCCATTGAAAGTAATAAAAACTAATTGACCTATCGATGATAGTAAGTGGAACCCCTGGCCAAATTGAGTTGCAAGTTGTTTGCTTCCTAAGACGCCGCAACAAGTTTCCTTAACTATGAATACGCACGATTACAATAGTTCGATCCTGATGCTCACGTGACACTCCCATTTTTACGCCTTTCTTGCATTGCGTATATATTCAAGTACGGAATACTCAGAGGTATCGTGCGTTTTATGGTCGGCGTGCGCTTTATGATTCGGTAGTTCACCACGCTGTTCTTACTAAAATGGAAAAGATGTTTGCAGCCACGAGTATCGAAGGGGGGAGGGGGTTAAATTTTTCAGTTCCCCAAACACCCCGATGCCCCCGCCATTTTTACCAGTTGCTGGCTGAACGTGCGCATGCAGGAGTTTATCCGTCAATTATAGATTTGAGTATTTAACCAATTAGTTTGCATTGATTACACCGACCGAGCAACACGTTCATATTACGATTCTATTTGTTGGATAGACGTTACGTTCCAATTATTCTGTCCGCAAATTCTTGACTGGATCTGTATTCGCTGCCTTGACCGATTGTGTCGCAACCGTAAGGAATGCGATTAGCAAAATACACGCACCGGGTATGAGAAACATTAGCAGTCCAATGTCAATGCGGTACGCGAAACCATTCAACCAATCTTCCAAGAAAAAGTAAGCGATTGGCCATGCAATAATATTGGCAATAATAATGGTCAGAATGAACTCTCTTGAAACAAGAACAATGATCTGCCTAACTGTGGCTCCCAATACTTTGCGAATTCCAATTTCCTTTGTGCGCTGTGATACTAGATAGGATGAAAGTCCAAACAATCCCAAACACGCAATAAGTACTCCGAGAAGCGTCAATAGCCCAATCGCTTTTCCAAACCTTTGATCGGAATGATATTGCGCATCATAGTGTTCATCCAGGAAGAAGTACTCAAACGGATTTCCTGGAAAAGTCTCCCTAAATTTACCTTCGGCCACATTAATTATCTTCTTAAAGGAGGAAGTTGTTTTTATTTTTATCGAATAAAAATCAGTCACTTCAGTATCATAAACGAGCACCAATGGTTTTACTGGCTGCTTTAACGATTCCTGATGATAATCTTTGATAACACCGATTATCTGCGGAGTGTCGCTCCACAAGTGCATGCTTTGACCGATTATTTTCACAGGATCAGTGATTCCCAGCAGTTTCATAGCGGTTTCATTCACAATGGCTGTGTTCCATTGATCATTCAGGTTACC
The DNA here is from genome assembly GCA_037720155.1 of Chryseolinea sp. Taxonomy (GTDB): domain Bacteria; phylum Bacteroidota; class Bacteroidia; order Cytophagales; family Cyclobacteriaceae; genus Chryseolinea. The sequence goes on from JBBJMI010000010.1 coordinate 21,190, forward strand.
AGAAAAATTTCTACCATCGATCAATGACAGACCATAAGTGCGAATAAAGTTTTCATCTGTCATGATCGCCTGATACATATTTCCCGATTTCACATCTTGTCCGACGAGACGAGCATTACCATTGCTGTTCCTAACATGATGGCCAGGAACATCTGAGGAAACGCTAACATCTTTTACATCTGAATACAGTAGAAGTGATTGGCAAAAGGTTTTGAGCTTACTAAAATATGTGGAGTCAGTGGCCGATGGTCCGGTGATGACCAATATCTGCTCCATGTCAACACCAGAGGGGGTATTACGCATAAACCTGATTTGGGAGTACACAACAAAAGTTCCTATTATTAGCACAATACAGGAAACAAATTGAATCGTGACCAACCCTTGTCTCAAATAAATTCCTTTAACGGTATTTTGGAACCTTCCTTTTAAAACACTGACGGGCTTGAATCCAGACATCACCAACGCCGGATACAAACCGGAGCCTATTACACCTAGTATAAATATGAAGGCAATAAAGATCCACACGCCCTTCATCGTTAAAATGTTTAAGTCTATTGGTCTCCCAATCATGGTTGAGAAGGAAGGAAGCAGCAATGCAACCAATACCGCCGTTATCGACCAAGCTATTAAATTGATGATGAGTGATTCAAAAAGAAACTGTTTAATCAGTTGCGAACGGCCACTTCCCAATACCTTGCGGATGCCAACTTCTTTAGCCCGTTCCATAGATCTGGCAGTAGCCAAGTTGATATAGTTAATCCATGCCATAACTAAAATAAATGCGGCGATCATACCTAGAAATCTGATGGTTTGTCCATCGCCGCTTGGTTCAAGCTCATCAGGAGCCTCGGAATACAAATGGATCGAAGAAATCGGTTCGAGTGTGAATTCCATCCATTCGTTCCACTCGCGCAATGTGTTACCCATCTTCTTCTCAACGAAGGCTGGGAGTTTGGATTGGAGCTGTGCTGCATTGGTTGACGAATTCAATTCAATATAGGTATAGTTACCCTCCCAGCCCCAATTGCTCATTAATTCCTCGGTTTCGACTGGGCCGAGTATTTTGAGCAAACTTTCGAAAGAAAGAAGTGCATCAAATTTCAAGTGTGTATTTTCGGGAAGGTCTTCGAAAACTCCGGTAATTAGATACCCCTCCTTGCCATCGCATTTTAAAATTTTTCCAACACCATCCTGCTCTCCAAAATATTTTCTGGCAAACGATTCTGATATTACCATGGTAAAGGGATCACGCAGCACGAGTGAATCGATACCTTTTAGTAATGGAAAAGAGAGCATCTTAAAGAAATCTTCACTCGCATAAAATATATGGTCTTCCCTGAAGAAAACGCTGCCGTTTGATAAAACCTTATGTTCATTCACTCCTTTGTTCAAACGCACAAAACGATCGACCTCAGGGAAATTACTTTTCAAATCAGACCCTATTCCCATTGGGCCAGCGGCCCATTGCCTGTTCAATTCTCCGTTGGTAAACCTGTCATGCCGTACTCGATAAATCTGCTCCTTGTTAATATGAAAGCTATCATAGCCCATTTCGTTCTGCACATACAAACTTATGAGTGTACAGGCCGTCAAGCCGATGACCAAGCCCAATATATTGATTAAAAAATAGCCCACATTTTTTAATGACGCCCTCCAAAACATTTTGAAAAAATGCTGTATCATAGAAAACTGATTTGGTCTAACCGAAAAGTTATTTCTCAAGACAATCCCTGGCCTTAAGAATCGAAAACATGCCAAGATAAAACGTACCTTCGCTTTTCGCTTCCCTATTGTCTTTACTTCATAGTTGTATATTTCTATCAGGTCTCCCTCAATCTGTTCATACAACTCATCAGGACAAATGGCCCGAAGCAATCTCTCTGACCATCCCGGAATTGATTTCATGTGGCTATTGTGAAATGATTATGCCTGTTCACCAACTCATTCATTTTTTAAGTGATCGATAGGATTAATACTAGCCGCCTTGATTGTTTGAAATGAGCTTACGAATGCTACTAACACGAGAAGGATTGCCAGTGGGATTACAATAAACATCGGAGAAATATCGATCCTCATCGGATAGGTCGAAAGCCATTTCTGTGCAATGAATAAAATCAATGGTGTTGCGATAACGGCAGAAAGCAAAATCAACCTCACGTTGTCTCTTGACAGCAAACCAATCAAGCTGGATACCGATGCGCCTAATACTTTGCGTATGCTGATTTCCTTTTGCCGGGCGCTTGCTTCAAAAAAAGTCATCCCCAAAATGCCAAGACATCCTATAAAAACTGCTATTCCGGCAAATACAAAAAAGATCCGCTTTGTATAGAGTTCTGATTTGAATTGCTGATCATAATAATCATCAAGGAATGAATACTCAAATGGTTTATCAGGAAAAGCTGCCGTCCAGCTTTTCCGAATGTCGTCAAGTGCTTGTTCAGGACTGCTGGCTGGATTTAAGCGGATAGAATAATACACCTGCTGAAAACTTCCGTAGTTGGGTGAAAAGATCATTGGGAAGATTTCTTTTTTCACCGCTTCATGATGATAGTCTTCAACTACTCCAATTATTCTATGCTTTTGAAAATGATCTTCAAAATTTTCGAATTCCACTATTTTATCGACAGCTTCTTCCGGTGAATTGAAGCCCAATGCATGAATAGCGCTTTCATTTAGAATCAATGTTAGCCAGTTTTCATCGTCCCATGGATCAATCCATTTTTGCGCTGGCCGGGCGGGACCAAAATTTTGTCCTGCCAAAAGGTTGACACCATAAAACGGAAGGTAGTTATGGTCCACAAAGAGCGTTTTAAATCGAGTGGGGTCGTAAGGATCATTGACATTTCGTTTCAAAAGATTCACATAAGTGAAGCCAATTTCTGTGCCTGGTATTGCCGATGAACTGCTGACCATTTGTACGGAAGAATTTTCCATTAATTTATTTTCCAGCGTTCGATAGGCTGTATTTTTTTCAACTACTTCTTCACTGGAATAAGCAGTTGGATTCCGCAAAGTGACAACATTGTCAACATCAAACTTTTTATCGACGGTTTGCATAAAGTCTAACTGGCCGCGCATTACTAGCACACAAGCAATCAAGATGAGTGATACGCTGAATTGAATTATGATAAGGGTCTTTCGAATGGTACGTCCACCGCTTGTGTTACCAAATTTTCCTTTCAGACTTGCCGCAGGGTTCAACCGAAGCAGGAATATCGACGGATAAATGCCAACCAAAATTGAACCAACAACTAACACCGCAAACGCAATGAGCCATATCGAACGCTGAGACCACTGGATTGAATCAATGGGAATTCCTGTGAGGTAACTAAAGCGGGGGATGATGAAAGTCATCAACAATGTTGCTAGAGAAATGGACAAAACAAGAACACAGAAATATTCTATGAAAAATTGAAGTGCCAAATCGGACTTGGCAGATCCAATGATGCGTCTCACACTCACTTCGCGTGCGCGAGTTGCAAATCGGGCCGTTTCGAGATTAATATAGTTTATCCATGCAATAATAAGGATGATAAGCGCGACAGCTGAGGCAATGTAGACTAAGTCTTTGCTGCCATTAGCTTCCAACTCATCTTGCATATCGGAAGCGAGATGAATAGAGGTAAGCGGTTGAAGAAATGATTTTGTCTCTTTTATTTCCGGGTACTTCACCGCCATTTTTCGATAGAATTGGTTGAGGCGATTGCTCACTGCTTCCATGTGGTGACCTTCTTTAAGCGAAACATATGTATGCAAAAAGGCTTGGCTCCATTCGTCTCCATCTTTCATGACGGGTTCCAACGGCAACATAAAATTGGCGTGCATGTGTGAGTTGGCCGGAAAATCTTTGAAAATGCCTGTGATTACCCGCTCACTTACACCACCTCCGTCATTGGGCATTTGAATGTGCTGGCCTACAGGTTCATCATCACCGAAAACTTTCTTGGCCATAGACTCAGACACAAGCATGCAATGGCGTTCACGAAGCGCCGTAGCCTCATCACCTTTCACCAACCTACCCGGGAAGACTTTAAAGAAGGTTGAGTCGGTATTGAGTTCACCGCCCAATTCATTAAAGATTTTTCCGTTGTAGCGAAAGAATACGCCTGTGTTTGCGGGTGTTTTGTAAAAACCAGTGACAGCATCAACTTCCGGAAAGTTTTCACGAATCAATTCCTTCAATCCGGCAAAATTCTCAGATGACGATGTTTGAAGTCCGTTTTTTTTATACCGTTCGAGGCCGATACGGTAAATGCTATCACTGTTCGGGTAAAAACGGTCGTAACTCAACTCGAAACTTACATACTGGATAATTAGAAAGAACGCTGTTATTCCAACAGCCAGACCGGTTACGTTAATCAACGAAAATGCTTTACGATTCACCAAGCGTCTGTAGGCAATTGTGAAGTAGATAAAAATCATATCTATTGTATTGGTGTTCGATGAAAATTTGTGTCTTAGAAAAATCCCTGGCCTGAAGAATTGAAAACATGCCAGGATAAAACGTAGTTTCGCTTTTCGATTACCCACCGTTTTAACTTCGTAATTGTATATCTCTATCAGGTCTCCCTCAATCTGCTCATACAACTCATCGGGACAAATTGCCCGAAGGAATCTTTCTGACCATGCCGGAAGTGATTTCATTTAGCTATTGACTATTTTCAACAGTGGCACCAGCTTCCAGATTTTGGTTCTTGTTTCTTTCATGGAGCGAAGGACGGCAAGTCCTGCATTCGTAATGGAATAGATTCTTTTTCGCCTCCCGCCCCGTTCATTAGTTGCACCTCCGACTTTCGATTTTATGTAGCCCTTGTCTTCCAACCGGTAAAGTATTACATGTACCGCACTGAGCGTAACTTTCCGACTAAGCCATTGTTGAATTTCGATCGTAATAGCAGCTCCATAGGAGTTTTCTCGAAGGGCAGCAACCAGCGTCAAAATCAATTCTTCGAATTCATTCAGGAATTCTTTCCCCATTTCATTCTCTTTTCAGAAGCAAATAAGGAAATTAATTGAAAAGGCCCAATAAGTTGATTATAAAGTGGGTCAGATACCTCCGAAATATTCAGTTAAGCCGTTTCGACCCAATAGACGGCGGTTGAAAGTAATTATTTTCTATCTTTCTTTTAGATCAATCTTATTCGCGGAGTGTCCTCGAAACTATTTTTGATGATCCTCGTGGCAATAGGTGGAACATCCGATGTCGTCTATCGAAAGGTATTGGCAGTAATTAACAAGTCATCCGTCAATGGCTTGATCAATTCGTTGCGACTCAGTAGGCATCAAAGCTACTTTCTTTCTCAATGCTATACATCGTTCATCTCAATCAGATAAGGTCGGACAAACGCCTGAGGCAGTACTAGGGTCGAGTCGAGCGGCGAGTACGGGCCGTGAGCTTGGCAATCGTACCTTTTTTCATCCGTGTCCCGAAGCACTCGGTTGGGAAAGTAGATAATGGACCTGAGTTTCTCGCATTGTCAGAATGGTGTAAGGATCAAGGGATCAAGGCATCGAACTGAAATTCATTCAGCCAGGAAAGCCCAACCAAAATTCATCTGGAAGTACAACAACATGCGGCCACGCGACCGTTTAGAAAACATTACGCCACCGGCGTTCCTATTGAAATATCAAAAACTCAGAGCCGCTCAAGCCGACGCTGAGTATCCCACATTCCAATAAGGGGTTTGTGATGATAATTACTATTTTTAAGCGTTGCTACCTAGGGGAATCTTACGGACAGTTATTGTATATCTTTTGCTCTACTGGTACCCGTTCCATAGTTGATATTAAAAACTTTAATATCTCCGGATTTTATTGATACAGTCTCTAAGGGAAAAGTAGGATCTACTTTTGAAATATTTACATTTGATTGTGTTGGATAGCCAGCACCTCCCTCGATGATATCTATGCTGATAATCTTACCCTCATTATTGGAATAGGCGGCGGCCTTGGCCACAGTAGTTTGGCCGAGCAGAGATGTAACAACAATAGAGCCTGATGGTATAGTTGCAGTTGGAGAAAAACCACTACCACCGTTTTCATCATTTACGCCGTAGTTCCATTTTTCAAGTTTGTTTTCAGGGGTAATCCTATAGATGACCGCTCCTGCTGGCGATGTACCCCCGTTAACAAGAGCAAAAATGGGAGCCACTATAGGTACTTTAATGGCTTCTTCCGAGGTTGAAAAAACCGTCTTTATTGTTTGTAAAGAAGGTGAAGTTTTCGGGAAGGATGGCTGTTCATCTACTCTATTTATAGCTATTTTTTGATCTAGCTCAAGATCAGGATACACTAACTTAATTGGCATCCCAGATAAAGAAGTTGGAACAGTTAAAGAATAGTTTCCGCTTGCATCTACTGTAGTAGTAATGCTTACTTCATTACTAGTTCCCTCAAGGTTAGGATCTGGATTTATAAGTGCGGTGATTACAATACCCGCAGGAACTTTTTCTTTCTGAGTATTTGTAAGATCCGTTTCTATTTCCGCTTTTCCTCGAACTGTAGCAGTTGAAGGACCGAAGAGGGCGTATAGATTCACATTAACGGTGTATTGACTTTGTCGATAATCAGAAGTCGTCACATCTGCAAAAAGTTTCGCACGGGTGTAACCTTCTGCTTTAACCGTAACTGGGATGCTGGACCCTATTTTTACCGAGTGAAACAAACCTGATCCGTGGGAATTTGTTATAATAGAATCTTTTTTACCGTTGTTTATAACCACTACGGTTGCATTAGGAATCGTGGATTCAGTATTAGGATCATATGCTGTAATGATTAAATCTACTGTCTGGTTTGCCGGCGATGTATCTTCCTCTTTGCAAGAACCAGAAATAACACCTGCCGCAATTGCCAAAGTAAATCCTAAAATTGAAGTTATTTTCATGGTGATATATTAAAACTTTTTCGTTTTATAAGCCAGCTTAAATAACGGAAACTCTTTATTCTCGTCTAGATCGATTTTACTTTTTTTTATGACTTTTTTCTTGGTGAAGGGCTATAATGGGGTGGCAGACGATGGATAAGATTATTAGCGTGGATCAATCAGGTCAACGAGTCACTTTCGTAATCAGCAGAGACACTGTGTGACATTTAGTGGGGGGAGATTGCGCGTAGGATAGAAATTATTCTTCTTGAAGTATGTCTGAATAATTAAAATACATCCGTAGTAACTTTCATTCATTTCGATTACTGGAGGGTGCCAAAAACAACCTTATTTTTTGACTTCACGCGGAATTCTAAAATATCCTTCCGTTACTTCTATCACTTTGCTAGAATTTGAGCTGGTGGCAGTAAAGTAAAATTTACCTTCAATTACCTTGTCGTCTGCTTTGGTAACTTCCATTTCTCCCTTATTTCCTCCCCAGGTGCTGTTATCTCCTAGAGTATAAGATAAATCTGCAACACTACCTTCTTCGAAGGTTCTTTTTTTACCAACACGATCCCAACGCTCATCAAAAGGAAATCCAATAAAAGTTTTTCCTTTTTCTGCGTAAATCCTGTGGGCATATACAATATCATCATAGTTGAGGACATTTGTTGCAATCCATTCTTTTCCATTTATTTTGGCCTTCATATAGTAGCCCTGAGGAGAAGATTTTACTGTTCCAGCGGTAGCTGCTATTGTAGATTCGATTTCTTTTGCCAATTCCTTTGCCTCTTTGTTTCCCTGAGACTGGCAAGAAAAGGAAGATAAAATAAGGACGTTTGTTAGTAAATAATAGAATATTTTTGTCATAGTTTGTTGGCTATTGGGCAAGGTACACCCATTTAAGAAAACACAATAATCATTTTGGTTTATTTTTGAAATGGGAATGTCCTAGAATAGGAATCCATTATTTCAATGAAGAAAATAGTAATAGTCCTCTAGCAGCCATATCCATTCGTCGACGGCCGTTATGTGTTCGAAGTCAAATGTGATGGTTACAGAACAATTGCGTTTTGCGATGGAGACAAAGTCAAGTTACAGTCACGCGTAGGTTCCGTCTCGTCAACCGTTTTACCTGGGTGATAGCTTGTGATAAATTCGCCTTCGCGAATGTGCATTAGTTTTTTGAAGAGACTTCCGCCTAGAATGTTATCTGCCATTATCTTTGCGGCTTATCTGCACGTCGTATGTTTCCCTCTGCAGGAGCCCGGTTGCCAAGAAAATTGAACATGTGACAAGAAAAAAACTTGAACGTGTCATTGAGACTCCCGAAGGGAAGGCGTTTGTCTATATTTATTGCCTATCAGCATGCTAGGAACATCAATTCATCAACGACGAACCGCTCACGTACCTCAGATCAAAACTGAAAATAAATGAATGAATCACTGGCCTTCTGACTTATAATTAATGCTATGATCATAAATGACCATAACAGCGCGACGCTCCACCATCTCACCTTTCGGGCTACATCAAGTACACTTGTATTGCGCATGAACCAGTGCGCTACCAACATTAACGGAATAACTATTGCCACTTTAAGAATATCTATTGTGGGAAGGACAGCGATTCCTTGTACCGATTGGCCGAACATCGATTTTAGAATCCGCCAGGCGGTGGTAAAATTAGAGGCACGAAAAAAAACCCACGTAACATTGACTAGAAAAAAAGTGAACATGGCCAATAGAAAATTATTGACCGGTTTAGTTGTTAAAAAAGAAGGTGCCAATGCCTTTGCCATAACATCCATCTGAACTTCCTTCTTAAGTTGTTCAGGCTTTACTAAAAATTTCTCTTTCATAAAGCGCTCCACGCAAAGATATATTCCATGACAAGCACCCCAAGCAACAAACGTCCAGGATGCGCCATGCCAAAGCCCACCAAGCAGCATGGTTATCAATAGGTTGGCATAGGTCCTGACCTCTCCCTTTCTATTTCCTCCGAGGGGTATGTACAAATAATCACGTAACCATGTAGATAATGTTATGTGCCACCTACGCCAGAAGTCAGAAAAACCTATTGCCGCATATGGATAACGAAAATTTTCAGGTAATAAAAACCCAAGACACAAAGCCACACCAATGGCACATGTGGAATAACCTGCAAAATCAAAAAATATTTGTCCAGAAAAGGCCAGCACACCTAACCATGCATCTACTGCTAGCAATGGCCGCGGAAAATCAAAGACCATATCAGCTGAAGACGCCAGTAGGGTGTCAGCCAGCACAACCTTCATAAATAATCCCAACGAAACAAGGAACAATCCTTCCATCAGCTGCTGTTGCGTAGCACGGCGTGGGCTTTCAAATTGAGGGACAAGTTGATGTGGACGAACAATAGGGCCAGCAACAAGATGCGGGAAGAACGTAACAAATAAAGAAAAGTCAAGCAGCGATTTTACCGGCTTACTTTTCCGTTTGTACATATCAATTGTGTAGCATAACGTGGTAAACGTGTAAAAGGAAATTCCTGCTGGTAGAATGATGTTGGGTTTAGCAGGATAAAAATCAACACCAACCAGATTGACCAATGCAACAAAATTATCCAACAAAAATACTCCGTATTTAAAAAAGAAAAGCATACCCAGGTTACCCATGAGGCTTATAATAAGCAACAATTTTTTCTTGTGCTTATTTTCTTCCGTGTATAAAGCACGACCAACAAAATAATCTACAACTGTAGAAAGCCATAAGATAAAAATGAAGGGCGGATTCCAGGCAGCATAAAAGATATAGCTGGCGAGTAAAAGATTTACTTTTTTTACCTTCCATGAAAAAGGCAAATTGTGGAGGACCAGGATCGTTATAAAAAAAGCAATGAACGTATAGGAATTAAAGACCATCAGCTTTTGAATTTGCATTACGAGAAGCCGGGCCGACTTTATTTGGAAATGTCCAGCCCACCTCCTGCTCGAGAATTTTAACCAATTGCGTTGTATACGTTACTGCATCTTGAGGTGCTAAATGCGACCAGTCGGGACAGGTCAATTTTGCTAACGCTGAATAATCTAAAAAATGGATGCCAGACGTCTTCGTGTAGTCCAGTAAACGATCCCAATACTGTTGCCGCGGATATAAATGATTTTCAGTTTCTAAAAACTCGCCGTTAGAAGGAGGGCGAACAAATGCCACCGACCCACCGCGCGATCTGATTTTATCTATAGCCATTTTAATTTCTTTAAAAACAGCTTCAAGTGTATCGCCTTTAATCCCGGCGGCTTTTTTATTAAAGGACCTTGTCCAGGTGTCTAATTTTCTTTTTTGAAGTGATGAATCCGTTAAAAACATGGGGGTCATTCTTGATTGCCGCTCGAAGCTTGACTCTGTGAATTCTTTCGGAAAAACTGGCCTGGCAAAGACACGTGGGCGATTGGGTGTTGCTAAATCATTGAGCAAAGCGTTTAGTCCAAATTTGCCTTCTTCCAATAGAACAAGCTGCGATTCAAGGAAACTGTTAATTAAAGCGCCGGTTTTCTGAGCAGGGGTTTCATGGTAGTAATAGTCCAAACATTCTCTGGCTGATTTATCCCATCTTCCGGTATCAATTGGAAAGAGTACAAACTCTGCAACGTCGATGATCAGTTTGCCTTTAAATTTCTCATCGCGGGAAAGGTCGCGCAGCAAAATTCGAGGCGAAGTTCCCACCAAGGCTAGCTGGATAGCGTTCTCTCCTGTAAGCGCTTTCCAGCAAGGAATGTCGAAATCAAACTTAATCCGCGATGAACCTATAACGACTGTGGCTTGGTCACCCGCCTTATGCACCGATTTTCGCTGGACAGACCAAAACACTTTATCATCATTATACGAAATTTTAAAACCTCTGCTGCGCCAATACCATTCCAGACAAATCATGAAACCGATTACAACAGTCAGTGTCAAAATGAACGCCTTAAACAAAGGGTTGGCTTTCATAATTATGTTTTAATAATTACCTACTTGGTGGCTCAATGTGTTCGAAGGTGTCTTTCTGAAACGGTTTGTTTCTGCCGCAATATCTTCTCCTTTACCTATAATACAGGCTGGAAAATCTCCCTCCATGTGCCAGGGTGAAAAAAAATTGAGGGGCTTGATAGTGTCCATATTTTCTATTGGCCCCGTTTGTCAAATGAAGTGTGAAATAAATTGAAAATCAATAACCCTTTTAGGTCATCGGTTGTATAAGGCTTTGATTTGACAAAATAGGAGAAATGTAGGACTTTCTATAAATGAGTGCCGGATTATTCGGTATTATCTACCGAATCTGTCAGGAAGGATATATGCGTCTCGCTTTGGGTTGTACAGCTGAAAAATTTAAGAGGCAGATCCGGAATGATGGCGGCGGCCACTATGATCGCACAATATCCAGATATATACTTTCGATTCTATCCAGTGCCTTGTCAGTGTCGAACCGTTTGGCATTCGCCAGGCCAGCATCGATTACCGATTGTCGTTCCGCATATGACATCGTAAGAACTTTCTCAATCATTGCGCCAGCTTCTTGCGCCCACGCGGCAGTCAATGATTGTTGATGCGGTTTTTTCGGGATGAGAAAACCAGCTGTGCCTGCTACCTCAGTCATCGGCGCCTCATTGGTCGTGATCACTGGGCATCCGGATGCCATAGCCTCTGCCGCCGGCCAACCAAATCCTTCGGCTTTGGAAGGAAACAGAAACACCGATGCACCAGAATATGTTAGATTCATGATTCGGTCTTTGGCGTTGGTAACAAAGTGAATATCCGTTTTGTATGCGGAACTGGAATACGTTTTCATGATTTCTGCCGTCGGTGGCAGTCCTACTAAAACTAAAGGCAGAGTCATTTCCGTGCGCGATCGCCACGAATCATACATTTCAATAACTCCCGTTCTGTTTTTATACCATTGATTTCCGCCAACATGTAGCAGATATCCTTTACTTAATTCAAGGCCAAATTCTTTTCCTACCACCGCCCGCGAAATCCCTGGATCAAACTGCTCGAAGGATTGATGGAGGCCATTGTAGACCAATTCAGATCTTAAAGTATCACAGCTAATAAATTTCTGCAGGACTTTTCTTGTATTCTCTGATCCGGAAATGAAATTCCTTCCTTTGCAGTAACCATCTACAATCATCTTCTGATATTTACGGCCACTCCAGCGAGTCGGATTTTCCACTATCATCCCTAACGCCGACTGCTGGGCCATAAAGTCGTGGCAATGAATGACGTGAGGCCTATGCGCTAGCAATGGAACCCATGGACCTAAGGCGTTGTCGGTGAAAACAAACAACGTGTCAGACGGATAGTTTTTTAGTGATCGCTTTACCTCTCCTGGAAAGATGAGGTACTGATCAATATATCCAAGCCATTTTTTAGCGACTTTGGACTTCGTAAGATTGACAAACCGCGCTTTTGGGGATAAGTATTGAACCTTATGCCCCCGCTCTCGCATCCCGTCGAACAACATTCCAGCGAACCTGGGCAAACTTACATGCCCCAGAAACTCCGGATGCGTAAGAAAAACAATATTCATTGTTTTGGTCGGGACGGGCTTTGCGTTTTGTACAAAATCTAGCGGCGAACCACTTGGTAGATGTGCGGTCGTTCCGGCCATAATTTCAATTGTCATAGAAAACTATATTTACGCTGATTATCGACGAGCGAAAATCTCAAATCCGGTATGCACTTACCTTAACTCTATTCCAATAACGCTAAGCATGCTGGGAAGTTGACGTTATTGAAATATACTTCCGGGGCTACTGTTTGAAAGGTAAGGGTGCACAGTATAATTAATGTGAGGTGGATTCATAAGGTAACCCTGCGTTTTGAACTATTCTATTTTACTCGACAGAAGATGACAAGATTCTGGATTTTGCCCGTGTCTTTCAGCCTTTGCGGTGCCTGGCAAAGTGAATCCGCTGAAGTTCCGTCATCGAATGCCTTAATAATTCAGTTCTTCGGGAGTACCAACTGCTTTCAGCCGAAGGGACCAACAACCGTTCTGCGAACCTTGGAGAGGAACTCCCTTTCCGGCTAGACTATTGGACTTCCGCGGTTCACCATGTACCAGCCATCAAGCTGCGGGCCCTGTTGTGCCGTTCGAGAAACAAACACGTCGACGCCACTCACTTTACCAACGACAGCAACAGCTCCGGCTCATTTGTGGTAATGAAATCAACCTCCTGCTTGAGGAGATTCTCAAGCATTTGTCTTTCATTCACGGTCCAAACATTTATAGTCAATTTTAGCTCCTTTGATTCTTTTAACCATCCCGCATTCTTCTCCAAAATGCTGTAGTGGTAGTCCAGCCCGTAGAACTTATCCGCTCTCAATTCGGCCGGCGACTTGTCACCTTTTAAGTACGATACTTTTGCGTATGGCGCTATCGTTATAACTTCTTTACAAACATCGTAATCAAAGCTGATGTAATCAACCCATGCTTCCATGTGAAGCTTTTCTACTAGCGAAACAACTTTTCCGCTCAGCGCGATAGAAGCGTCCCTACCAAGCTCGGATGGTTTTATTTCAAGAATGAGTTTTGTTTTATTCTGCGACAATCCAGCAAGAAGATAGGATTCCAGCGTTGGTAACTTTTCGGCATTGCCAAGTTCCAGGGTTAACAGTCGGCTGGATGGTGTTTTGGCGATAGACGTGCCCTGTATGGCTGGGTCGTGGTTAATAACTGGTAACGAGTCAGATGACATATGGACATCAAACTCACTGCCTTCGCAGCCAAGGTCAATCGCGTGTTTGAGTGCAGCGATCGAATTTTCTGGTGCCCCTGTATTTTTCCATGCGCCACGGTGCGCTATTACTTTATTGTGAATGAACTCGTCTCTTACGATTCTAAAAGTCTTAGTGATGTCACCCGCCGTTCCGCTGACTATCAGCACGACGTCGAACCACTTAGTTTGGGGATTCAACTTATTCTGTTTTACAGAAAGCTGATAGTCCCTGCTGATTTTGAACGCTTCAGCATGTTCACCGCCGAGTTCGACCGACCGTATTTCGCCCTTTTTGAGTTTTACATATCCTATTGCATTTGCGTCCCTGGAAATGATGTAGTTGGTTAGGTATATCGGCGATTCCCTGTTATGCTGTGCCGGGCTTGGTAGAGATAAGCAAACAATGAGAAAAAGTGTGGTCAGAATGTATTCTCGCATAGAATTATTTCGTGTGTAGTGCAAAGTCGGGATTCACGATTGCAATTAAAGCAAATGTGGTGCACAGTATTTCAAAATTAAATTGGTTAATAATTAATTAATACAGGGATATGGTATTAGGCCTTACATTGGATTTCTTATGAACTATGTTTCAATATTTTTAGGACTTCTGGGCGGCCTATCCCTATTTCTGTATGGGGTGACCAGACTTTCCATAAGTCTCCGGAAAATAGCCGGCGATAGAATGAAAGATATTCTTGAACGGTTTACGAGCAATGTGTTCTTCGCAGTTCTTTCCGGCATGTTTGTTACAATTGTACTTGACTCCTCGTCGATAACGATCATTATGGTTATAGCGCTTGTGAACGCGCGAATAATTCCGTTTCAACGTTCCATCGGTGTAATTATGGGGGCGAACATAGGGACCACAGTTTCAAGTCAGATTATTGCCTTTCAGATCGCCGAGTATTCAGCTGTGCTATTAGTCGTCGGCTTTGTGCTTTATTTTCTAAATAAAAAGAGAAAAACAGTAAAGTACATTGGGCTCACATTGTTTGGCTTTGGGCTCATCTTTTTCGGTCTTGCGTTAATGGGACAAGCTACTGAGCCGCTTAAAGACAGTGAAAGCTTCAGAGTCTGGATACATACTCTTGAAAGTCCCTGGAAGGGTGTTCTTGTCGGCGCGGGATTGACGGCCATCATTCAATCTTCGTCGGCGACGATGGGCATAGTCATCACATTGGCTTCGCAAAAGATGATTTCTTTGGCGGTCGGCATTACTGTGATGTTGGGGGCAGAGATCGGAACATGCGCTGATACTTTAATAGCTAGTCTTGGAAGGTCAAAAGACGCTTTAAAGGCTGGTATTTTTCATATAAGTTTCAACGTTGTAACGGTAGTGATAGGGGTTTTACTACATGACATGATCGGGTCACTTTCAAGTTATATCACTCCCCAAGGTGTCGCCCGGCAGATTGCAAATGCCCACATGATTTTTAATATTGGAGGTGTTTTGCTATTTGTTTGGTTCACTCCAGGAATCGCTGCCTTACTTGATCGTCTGGTCCCCGGCCGTATCCATAAAATGGTCCGCGCTGATTCGCAAAGCAATTCAGTAAGATAGAGAAATACCCACGGTTTCCCGGCAAAATATGATGTGTCACTTATTGGACGTTGTATCTTGCAATTTTACCCCATGATGCGATTGATGACACCGACTTCAAAGGAGCCGCCCGTTGCTCATGTTTTCGCATGACAAGGTAGACCGCCATCAAAGAAATGATTATCAAAATATAAATACATGCCACCGCCAGCCGCCGTATTCGCAGATCGCGCTGGTGACGCTCCATAAGCATTCCATAGTTCCGATGACGTGCAATGTTACCTGAACTTATCCTATGCCGTCTAAGTCGAATTTCATTCCTACCCATCGTATTTGATTCGTAAATTAAAATTCTTCCGCAACCGATCCAATGCCCTGTATGTTCTCATCTTCGCCCCACTTTCGGTGATATCGAGAATGAACGCGATCTCCTTAAAATCTTTATCCTCATAGAACCGGAGCTCTAGAACCTCCAGCATCTCTACGGGTAAGTCTTTTAAATGGTTCATTAGCTTTCCGATCAACTCTTCATCCCAGTCAACGTTCGCCTGATCAATAAGCTCGCGGATGCGAAGCTCTTCAATGCTAAATACTTTCTCCGTTTTTAATTTTCGGTAATGCTTGTTCACCTCGTTGCTGGCAATCTTATAAAGCCACGCTGAAAACGGATAACCGCGAAATTCATACTTACCTACATTTTTTAACGCACTCAGGAACGTTTGGGAGGCCAGATCGGCAGTTAAGTCTTCGTCGTCAGTCTGACGAAAGATAAAATTGAAAATGCGATCAAAATATTTTTCATATAGTTCGCCAAAAGCACGCGGGTCCTTGCGGGACTTCTCCAGGATCCTATTCTCGTGTGCTAAATCCTCTTCAGACAATGACTTAGTGAATTGGTGGTTTGCCGATTATAATCCTTTGCAAGGTCATAAACACCTTGACGATGCAGCGTGATAATGCAAAGGTTGCGTAAAAGACACAACATATTGCTGATTTAGAATTGTCGCCGTGACGCGTGAATTTTCACTCCGACCTCAACGTCCTTGCCGGATCAAGAAACGCCGCCCTCATCGCCTGATAACTAGCCGTACCAAATGCAATGGCAATGCAAAGGGCAGATGCAGCAACAAGTGGCATAATCCCCACATCGGTACGGTACACAAATTCATTCAGCCACTGCGACATCAGCCAATAAGCAAGGGGTAGTCCAATCAAAATAGCGACTAACACCAACCTGGTAAAATCCTTCGTGATCAGAATTACAATGTTTGTAGGTGTGGCACCAAGAACTTTCCTGATTCCGATCTCCTTTGTCTTTTGGGTCGCAAAGAACGATACCAGGCCGAGTAGCCCCAGGCAGGCGACGAACACCGTCAGAACGGCAAATGTGGTGATGATCTTGCCCATACGCTGCTCATTGTCATACAATGTGTTATATTCCTCGTCCAGGAACGTGTAGTCAAAAGGCCGGTGAGGAGTAAGGATTTTTAAGATCTGGCCTATCCGCGAAATCGCAGTCACCGGATTTCCCGGCTTAAGCGTGATGAAGATATAGTTGTAGTCTGATTGCTGATTAAAGAAAACAAGCGGGGTGATCTTTGACTGCAGCGGCGCAAAATGAAAATCCTTTACAACACCAACGATTTTACCCCGTCGCCCCCCAAGAGAAACTGATGTACCAATAGCCTTATCGTTGGTGAGATAGAGTTCGTGCAGCGCTGACTCATTGAGAATGAAAGAATATGTAGTATCCTGCTCGGCCCTAAGTTGATCAGCATCATTAAAATTTCGCCCGACTACCAGCTCCATTCCCAATGCCGGTATAAATTCTTCATCTATCGACATTGCCGTGACAACCATTCCGGCCGTGTTCGTTCCACCTTCTATTTGGATAGAATAACCTCCCGCGATGACAGTCGGAGATTCGGTTGCGCGTGCCACATGGACAACATCACCGGTTCGCATTACCTCGGTCTTCAACTGTTTATAGACACCTTCTGTTTTTGAATCAAGTGGAATTACAACAATATTCTCCCGGTCGTAGCCCAGCCTTTTATTCTGGATAAAATCAAGCTGCTTGGACACCACAAGGGTTCCAACGATGAGTATAACCGAAATAGCGAATTGAAAAACAACAAGACTTTGGCGTAACCAGATTCCCTTCCCTGATGTTTTAAAGTTGCCCTTTAATATAAGTACCGGTTTGAAGGACGTCATCGCAATAGCTGGATAACATCCGGCAATTAATGCGACAAACAGCGAAACCATCAGGATGATGACAATCGAATCAGGACTAAAGATTAATGCATCCGCAAAATTCTTTCCGACAAGCATATTGAATAAAGGGATAGAAAGCTTTGTTATTATCAAAGCAAAAATTAAAGCAAGCGCAGTGATTAATAATGACTCACTAATAAATTGAATAAATAACTGACGGCGTGCCGCACCGACCACCTTCCTAATGCCAACTTCCTTAGCACGAACGGCGCCCCGCGCTGTGGCAAGATTAACATAGTTGATGCATGCGATCAATAAAACCAGTACCGCGATGCCACCAAATATATATATGTATTGAATGCTGCTCACCGGACGCAACTCTGTCATGTCTGAACGAAGGTAAATGTCTTGAAGTGGAATAAAGTTATACTTGACATAGTCGCCGGGTTGCACGAATTCGTCACCAAAGGCTTTCTGTACCATGTCTTGAGTTTTTTCAGTCAACGCTGCCACATCTGTATTCGCGTTCAGCACAACGAAAGTTTCATAGTTTGCGCTTCCCCAGGTAAGCTCCCGCGATGCGGCAACGGAGGAAAATGAGGCAACAAAATCAAACTGTAGGATCGAATTTGAAGGAACATCGTCGATAATTCCAGTAACGATGTAGTCTTTGTCGTTATTGAGCTGAATTGTTTTCCCGAGAGGGTCATTTGTCCCAAAATATCTTTTTGCCGTTGTTTTAGTGAGCACAACACTGTAGGGCAATGTTAGTGCATGAGCAGAATCTCCATGCAGGATTGGGAATGTGAAAATTTGAAAGAAAGTGCTGTCCGCAAAATAAAATCGCCTCTCCTGGAAGACTTTATCGTTTCGCCGCACAATTACGGGATTATAAGCAGTAGGATCGTAGACGCGAACCCCATTTTCGACTTCAGGGAAGCTTTTTTGAAGTGCGGGCAATAACGCCGTTGGGGAGACAGCAGTCCTGGAAGACTGGCCGCCGAAGCTGTACTCCATGCACGCTCGGTAAATTAGCTTACCGCGCGCATGAAATTTATCGTAGCTGACCTCATGAAAGATCCAGGTAAAAAGAAGCAAGGCGGCGGCCAGGCCAATCGCCAGCCCCGCCACGTTAATTAGGGAATAGAACCGATGTTTCGTTAAATTTCGGATTCCAATGAGGAGATAATTCCTAAACATATTTGTCGGTTACTAAAGCTCCAGTATAGATTTTTCGTGACGCGGGAAGTGTACCGCAATGAATATTTCGCAATAAAACGATTTATCCCACACGCAGGGGTATTACATATTTTACGTCGATCGGCTACTTTGCAGGTTAACATCATGTTCAGGGTAATATTTCTCCTTATTGCGTTCTGTCTCTGCACTGCATTCGGGTATGCCCAAAATTCCTTTAATGCAACCCGTAATTATACGGCCGTAGACGGACTTCCACAATCCCAGGTAAGAACAATTGTGGAGGACAAAAGTGGCTACCTGTGGATCGGTACAGATGGGGGTGGCCTGGCGCGATTTGATGGCCGCGAATTCAGGGTTTACACCACCCTTGATGGCTTACTGGCCAATCAGGTTATCGGCCTGTGTTTCGATCGGCATGACAATCTCTGGATATTGCACCCGCGTGGTGTTACCAAATTTGACGGCTTCCATTTTAAAAAGTTCCAGGGTTCGGCGTCCAAGTCAAAATTTATGGGGCGTCGAAATATGTATCTCCTGCAGGATACATTGTTTATTCTGACCGGCGAAGGGTTAACAGGCAAAATATACCGCGACTCGTTATACTATTGGGAAAAAAATATTCATGGCGGAAGGGCCGTCGCAGCTTCACTCGTCACGTCGGCGGACCAGGTTTATCAATATATGTCTGATGGATCAATTGTTTTAAGAGATGGCCGAAAAACGCATTCGTTTAATACCGGTCTGTCTTTGGGAGAATCTATTAACCTATTCAGTTACAAGGAAGATGTACTAATTCAATCATCAACCGGCATTTATAAGGTTGACATGAAAGGTCGTAAGCTCATTCAGCTGCCATGGAGAACAACGAGCTACGTGCTATTGTATGATCAAAAGGAAAACGTGTTCTGGACAAGTAATGGCAACGCGCTCCTCAAAGAAACGATAAGAAATAATATCTCCAGGGCTGATACTATTCTGCACGACACAGATGTAGACCAGGCGTTGATAGACTCTGAGGGCAACACGTGGTTTGCCACGAATGGCGGAGGGTTATACAAATATTTCATACAGGATTTTATAAGAGTATCCTCCGACAATCTAAGAGGCGTGATGGCCATCGCAAAGGACCGACATGGTGATACCTGGGTCGGTACAATGAACAAAGGCTTGTGGAAGATTTCAAATGGAAAGCTCACCTCTTATGTTGAGGAAGTGGCACCGATCCACAATGTGATCTACTGCGTCGCTGAATCCCCACAGGGTGAGTTGTACGTGGGAACTTCCATCGGCCTCGGTAAGTACAACAAGGCCACGGACACATTTAAGTGGTATACTAAAAGTGATGGTCTGCCATCAAATTTCGCAATGAATATTGCATTTGATGAACACGGCATGTGGATCGGCACAGGAAATGGTCTCAGTTATTTTGATGGATCAAAATTCAAAAATTATTCTGTTGATGATGGACTTGCGGCAAATGGGGTATGGTCGCTCCGTTATTTGAAAAAGTATAAGACATTGTTCATTGGTACTGAAATGGCCGTCAACACGATGAAGGATGGCCATATCGGAATGTTGGATATACCTGAAATAATGAACACATCCGTGATTAGTTTTTTTACATACCAGGATTCCTTGTTATTGGTTGGAACCGGAGGGGCTGGTGTTGTCCTGGTAAATCCAATTACAGGGCATCGGAAACTCATCACAACCCGCGATGGCCTTGCCTCAGACTTTGCCTATTTCGCTGTGGTAGACGAACAGGAATATCTTTGGATTGGAACCGAAAAGGGAATAAACCGGGTTCGGCTGGATAGAAATCATGACATAGCAGAAAATCTGCACTTTGATCATGACAATGGGCTAGCAGGAGTAGAAACAAATCAGAACGCGTTCTATCTAAGTCCTGGCACAAAATATTTTGGCCTCGTCGATGGCCTTTATGAGTATAATGACCTCGACAGGCAGGAGATGCGATCATTTGATATTCACCTGACAGATATCAAAATCCTGTACGGGGAATATTCATCACGCGAATACGCGGACAGTACGTACGGATTTTTTAAGATCCCATACCAGCCGTCTTTGCCACCTGACAGAAATCATGTAACGTTTCAGTTCAATCGTGTAGACAAGCGGTATTCTCAATCGGTTAAATACAAATATCTCTTAGAACATTTTGATAAAACGTGGTCACAACCGTCGTCCGTAAATCAGGTAACCTATAGTAACCTTCCGCCAGGTGATTATACGTTCAGGGCGATGAGTACCAATAACCGCGGAAGCTGGTCCGATACACGAATTGCATATAAGTTTTCCGTAAAAGCGCCATTTTATCAAACAGCATCTTTCCTGACCGGTATATTTATTTTCCTCGGGGGATTGATAACCCTCATCCTATATCTCCGCGTGCAGCATCGCGTTAATCGGCTTATGGTATTGGAACGTGTCAGGCAAAGAGAACAGGAGCTTTTGAGGAAGGAGATTGCGCGAGATTTTCACGATGAGATGGGAAATCAACTTACACGAATAATTAATTATGTCAGCCTTCTCAAGCTAAATGGAAGCGCACACGCGGGCAACACCAATGATGGTAATGACGTATACGGTTATGTTCACGGTCATACGAATGGCCATGACCTTTATACCAAGGTCGAAGATTCTGCAAAATATCTGTACAGTGGAACGCGCGATTTTATCTGGTCGATCGATCCGGTAAATGACGAGTTGTCAAAGCTATTTATTCACATTCGGGATTTTGGTGAAAAACTTTTCGAGGAAAAGGGAATAAACTTCCGGGCGTTCAATGATGTAAAGGAAAAAATAAGGTTACCATATGGATTCAGCAGGCACGCAAACCTCATCTTTAAAGAGTCAATGACGAATGCTTTTAAATCCTCCGAAGCAAAAAACGTGTCATTAATATTAAGACGCGATAGTGGCGATGGTTTTGAAATGAGCCTTGAAGACGATGGCATCGGCTTTGATCTGGAGGCGATGCAGAAATCAAATGGCCTACAAAATATTCGGGAAAGGGCTAACAGGATTAACACGCCTTTACGTATACAAAGTCAACGACAACAGGGAACGAAAATTATTTTGAATTTTTCAATTTCTAAAACAATAAAAAATGGCACTTCCTTTTAAGAAACGTGTGATGATCGTGGAAGACGATCAGGAGATACGGAACAGCTATACGCTTATCGTTAACAGCTCTCAAAAATTCACGGTTGTTAATGCCTATGGGAGCTGTGAGGATGCAATCGCCAGCCTGCACCGGGATAAACCTGAAATTGTTTTGATGGACATCGAACTTCCTGGCATAAATGGAATCCAGGGAACGAAAGTCGTTAAAGACAAGAGTCCCCTTACCGATATAATCATGGTTTCAGTTTACGAGGACAGTGAGCTCGTGTTCGAGGCTTTGAAGGCTGGCGCTTCGGGTTACATAACGAAGAGTGCGAACTATATGGAACTGTTATCAGCATTGGAGGAGATTGTGAAAGGTGGTGCACCGATGAGCAGCCGGATAGCGCGAATGGTGATCGACAACTTCCATGTGAATCCGAATTCACCTCTCACCAAACGGGAGACAGAAATTCTACAGCTAATCTCCGAAGGAAAGACCTATACACAGATTTCCGAAGAATTATTTATTTCAAAGGAGACTGCCAAGACGCACATTAAAAATATCTACTCGAAGCTGCAGGTCAACAGCAAGTCCGAGGCCATTGCCAAAGCTAACCTTGAAAAACTAATTTAAAGGCTGAGGTGATGAAAGCCAACAGCAAAGTAAACTCGCGTTTCAATCGGCGAATTTACAGCGGACACTGCACACTTTTTTGTGAAGAACCCCCAGTTTCAATGCGAAGCTTGTTTTCAACTGAAAGCGCAGCTTCGGCGATTTATCAGACCATTTCTTAACAATATGGTCCAATACGGGTGACATATAATTCACTATCGCGTTGCACCTTTGCATTAATCCTTCAAAAAAATGAGTAGACTTTTCTTCATAAGTTTAGGTTAATGATAAAACTTCTCAGAAGGGTGAACCCTCCGGACGGGAGGGTTTTTTTTATGAAAAAAATGCTGCCTAGGCGATGGTACAATAACGGCGCCGTGGTCGTACGAGCTTATTAGTGGAACAAGACCTGTAGATCCTGCTAAAGGAGCGTATACGCTAACGAAACTGTAGTTTGCGGTGACGATTTATCTTTCTGCTGCCGATCTTTCAGTTTTATTCATAGTTTAGGCTAATTAACCTGATCAATGATGAAGTCACTATTTCTCACGCTCCTGACGCTGGCGTTGGCGGTTTCCGCCCTTTCGCAAAAACAAAAAAAAGCAAGCGAGCCGGTAACCTCATCACCTGAGACAATTGACGCGAAGATCGCGGGCATGAAATTGTTCCCAGGATACTTCGCGTTTTATTATGATCAGAAATCAGACAGGATCTTCATGCTGATTGACAAGCTCAACGTTGAATTCCTGTATATAAACTCCCTGACCGCAGGCGTGGGATCAAATGACATTGGATTGGACAGAGGTCAATTGGGAGGAGAGCGAATTGTTAAGTTCGAACGCATTGGTCCCAAGGTGATGATGATCGAGCCCAACTACCGCTATCGCGCGATCACTGATAGTAAAGACGAGCGTCGTGCGGCCGAGGAAGCTTTTGCACAATCTATTCATTGGGGATTTAAAATCGAAGCTGCAGAAGGCGATAAGGTATTGGTAGATGCATCGGCGTTTTTTATTCGTGACGCTCATGGGGTTGTAGAGAGACTGCGTGCAAGTAAACAGGGCGACTATAGACTGGATGAATCACGCTCAGCTTTTTACCTCCCCGGCATAAAAAATTTTCCCAAAAATTCAGAGTTTGAAGTCACACTTACATTTACGGGACAGGCAACCGGCGATTTTATACGAAGCGTTGTCCCCACGCCATCGAGTGTTACAGTCAGGCAACATCATTCTTTTGTAGAGCTTCCAGACGCCAATTTTAAGCCTCGAAAATTCGATCCAAGAGGGGGTTTCTTTGGAATCGCATACTATGATTATGCAACGCCCATCAGCGAGCCAATAGAGAAAAGATTTATAGCGCGTCATCGGCTCGAGAAGAAAGATCCGTCTTCGGCATCTAGTGAGGCCGTTGAGCCGATAATTTACTATCTGGATCGCGGGACACCCGAGCCTATTCGCTCTGCTTTGCTCGACGGGGCACGATGGTGGAATCAGGCTTTTGAATCAGCGGGTTATAAAAATGCATTTCAGGTTGAGATGATGCCGGCAGATGCTGATCCCATGGATGTGCGATATAATGTAATCCAATGGGTCCATCGCTCTACCCGGGGTTGGTCGTATGGCTCAACCGTTATGGACCCACGTACTGGTGAAATTATTAAGGGCCATGTAACGCTAGGATCATTGCGGGTCAGGCAGGATTTTCTCATTGCAGAAGGACTTCTCGCTCCCTATTCTGGCAAAGATGTTCCGCCGGATATGGAGAAGATGGCACTCGCCCGCCTACGGCAATTGGCCGCTCATGAGGTCGGTCACACCATCGGAATTGCACATTCTTATAGCTCCAGTGCAGAGCATGATGCGTCCGTGATGGATTATCCACATCCAAAGGTAACCGCTGTCAACGGTACGATCTCGTTGGAAAAGGCCTATGACAACAAAATCGGGCCATGGGATAAAATTGCTGTTCAATATGGATACCAGCAATTTTCCGATGGCACCGACGAGAACGCGATGCTAAACAGGATCATCCAGGATGGAATCGGGAGCGGGTACACATTTCTTTCAGATGCCGATGCAAGGCCGGCGGGGGGCGCTCACCCATACGCACACCTTTGGGACAATGGGTCGGATGCCTCAGCAGAGCTGGCACGTGTGATGGAGATCAGAGAACTGGCACTAAAAAACTTTGGAATAAAAAACATTCGTCCCGGTGCGCCAATGGCAACGCTGGAAGAAGTGCTGGTCCCGATTTATTTCTTTCATCGCTATCAGGTGGAAGCCGCGGCAAAGGTCGTTGGTGGACTCAACTACAGATATGCATTGCGGGATGACGGACAACCCGTTACAGAACTGATCCAACCTGCGCAACAGCTTAGTGCTTTGGACAGATTGATTCAGACCATTTCGCCGTCGTCGCTGATGTTGTCTGAAAGTATCATCAGCAACATTCCACCAAGGCCAATGGGCTATGACCGTCACCGTGAACTCATCGAAGGAAGAACTGATCTTACCTTCGATCCGCTGGCAGCTGCAGAAACAGCCACGCAAATGACCGTTGCATTGATTCTTAATCCAGCGCGTGCCGGAAGACTGCTGGAACATCATGCTCGTGACTTCAATCAACCGTCGCTTGAACAGGTGATCGATAAAGTGATTAGCGCAACTTTCAAAAGCAAGATAAAAAACAGTTACGAAGGTGAAATACAACGTACAACGAATGACGTATTACTTAGTAATCTGCTCAACCTCTGTTTGAACAAAGGTGCTTCTTCCCAGGTACGTGCGGTTGCGCAATTCAAGGCCGATCAACTCAAATCCTGGCTGACAGGACGCCTAAATGGGGCAACGGAAGAGGCATGGAAAGCACATTACATGTATGCACTGGAGCGAATTCGTCAATTCAAAGAACATCCAGAAGTGCAAACGACACCAGAAGCGCCAAACATACCTCCCGGAGCGCCAATCGGAATGTCCGGGTATGAGTTTTGTGGCCAATTTTAAAGCCGCAAAAACGTTACACGGGATTTTAGCGGTATGACATTTTGGTCTTGACCCATGTAGGTTTTCGACAACCTTTGACAAGTAAGTTGTATAGACCTTTGCGAATTTGCGAATCCCTCAGTTGGGCATTTTCGTATGCTTTTCCGCGTGATGCTTCTGTGTATTCTTGTGCAACTGCAGTTCGTCTGCGAGGCGCAGCACCATGATGTCGATAGCCTGGAGAATGTCGTCAAGTCGATGCCTGCCGATACGACAAAAGTACGAAAACTCAATACGCTTGTAACAACATTGCGTGAACGCGATAACAATAAGGCGTTACGCTATGCCCAGCAGGCCCGCGACCTCGCGACGTCGCTAAAGGACTTGCGCGGGCTTGGCGGCGCTCTGGAAAATCTCGGTTGGATCCATTATCGAACGGGCGACTATTCTGAAGCCTTTGAATTATCTGTTAAAGCCTTATCAATTGGTGAGTCATTCAATGATCTTCCCTTGATTGCCCGATGTCTCAATAGCATCGCCGCAGTTAACGTCGAACAAAACCAGCATGCGATGGGAATCTCAAATTTTCAGAAGGCTTTCAAAATCAGCAGCGACATCGGTGACGGGACTTCAATGGCAAGGAGCCTGAACAACATTGCATTTTGCTTCCTGCATATCAACCAGATCGATTCGGCCAGGATATATGCATTGAAGGGGTATGAGACAAGCAAGAAATTTTCGATTCCGTATTTGTCGGCATTTGCATTGAGAACGCTGGGTGATCTTGACCTGCACGATAAACGCTTTGAACATGCCCTGGCAAAGTTTAACAGCGTTTTAAAAATAGCAGATAGCGTGAAAAATGTTTTTTTGAAAGTCTCTACGCTTCATCGAATTGGCAAGACCTACTTCGAACTTCAGAACTACGATCGCGCGATCGGTTATCTGAATCGGAATGTGATCATCGCCGGGGACCATAAGTTCCGAAGCGAACTAGAGCGCTCGCTAAAGCTTCTTTCGGAAATTTATGCAGCGAAGAAAGATCTTAACAAAGCGTTTGAGTATCAAAGCCAATACCTGATAGCGCATGATTCCCTTTACAAACAACGTAGCAGTGAACAAATGGCACTCATGCAGGCGCGCTTTGATTCAGAAATAAAACAGGCACAAATAGATTTGCTGAACAAGAATGCGCAGTTGAAGCAGGAGGAAATCAATCGCCACCGTCTGTGGACGTATTCATCGGCGGGCCTATTAAGTTTGATGGCAATTTTGGCGTTTGTCTTGTTTTATAACAACGGGTTAAAGAAAAAAGCAAATGATGCGCTTGGATTAAAGAACACGGAAATTCAATTACAGGCGCAGCAATTAAAGAACATCAACGTTACTAAAGACAAACTATTCTCAATCATCAGCCATGATCTGAGAGGTCCACTTGCCAGCTTGCGTGGCCTCATGGAAATCATGGGAATGGATGGGCTCACCAATGAAGAATTCGTTGCTTCTTCCCATCACCTCAGAAAAAATCTGGACTCCGTTCAGCAGGACCTTGACAATTTACTGGCATGGGCGCAATCTCAGTTAAACGGTTTTCAGAGCAATCCCACACCGCTGCGTCTCCGTCCCGTCGTTGACGAGAAAATACTTCTGTTTAGTGAAATAGCACGGCAAAAGGATATTACTATCGTCAATGAGATTGATGAATCCCTATCCGTGATAGCAGACGTCAACCATATGGGTTTGGTGATGCGCAATTTGCTCGCGAATGCGATCAAATTCAACAAGCGCGGCGGCATTATCAAAATTCAAGAGAAAAGATTAGGGGAGTTCACGGAGATCTCTGTTTATGATTCGGGTGTGGGAATGACGGCGAAAGATCTTGGACGCTTATTTAATGCTGAAACACATTTTACCAACCCTGGTACCCAGCAAGAAAAAGGGGCAGGCATAGGGCTTTTATTAACAAAGGAGTTCATCGAAAAGAATGGTGGCGCAATCTGGGCCACGAGTGAATTCGGAAAAGGATCCACATTCACATTTACGGTTAGGCGCGAACTGATGGCAGACGCAGTCGTTTAGTAATCGGTTTGTCGCTAGTTCGCATAGTCCCCGAAACGGGAGACTCTGCTAAATGACGTGTAGCCACATCGTTAGTAACGTGCACTTCACCCGCGCGCTAACCTTTCAGCCTCTTCAGCTCTGCTTCGTACTGACCTACGGATGCCTTTTGATCCTCTGGAATATTCTTAATGGCGATCTCCCAATTTTTAATAGCACCTTCCTTGTCACCCATTGCTGTAAAACCACGGGCAAGTCCGACGTAAGTCGTGAACTTATCCTTTGGATGAAGCTTGCGATTAAGCTGGAAAACTTCCATTGCTTTCTCTTTTTTTCCTGAGGCAACCAGGGAGCGTCCCAATTGATGCAGATCTATGATTGTAGCCGTTGGATCTTTAATTGCTTCCTGCATGATTTCGTCCGCTTCTTTTTCTCTACTCATTGCATATAACACCTGTGCCTTCGTCTGGAGCGAATTGAAATCTTTTCTCCCGACAAAAGAATCGCTGATCGCGGCTTGGGCCCATTGAAGTCCCTGTTCTAACTGAACCTTATGCTGCGCACAGAACTGCGCAGCCTCCATATAATTCAAATAGGTGAAGCCTTTGGTACTGCCAATGAGTTCATGCCTGAACTTCTCGACATACATCTCGTTAAGACCCGTCACTTCAATGTTGAATTCGATACGTTTATTTTCCCAGGCGAGGTAAGCGACAGCAGATGATGATTGACGACCATCAAACCCATAGGTGAGCCACTCAGTGTAGGCGGTTGCAGCGGGTGTTGCCTTCGTACGCAACGCATCCCTGGCTTCATTGTAGTAATAGCTTCCCCAATGATTCGCGTCCTTGGAAAATATCCATTGCCACGGTCCCTCTTTTTCAACATCCAGGAAAAGTCCATACGTCCCGGCCTTTAGTGGCTTGCCATTTATGTTCACATCATGTGAAAAACTAATCGTCGTATTTTCGTTAGCTCCTGCGCGCCATGGAGCGGCCTTGGAAGTTCCATATCCCTGGTCAACAAAGCCGTAATGCACAACTTCTCCCCAAATATGCCCCTTACGGTCTTCACCCGTTGAAGCGTGGACATCTGGGCTACTGTACGCTATAGTAACTTCGACCAGTCCTATCCATTGTGTCACAGAAGATTTTTGATTCCACCCGCTTGGCGGAGTAGAAAGCTGGCCCATTACCATGGTAGTGAGCATAAGCGAGAAGACGGTGAGTAAGGTCGTTTTCATACAGATCAATTTTTGTTGATAAATATACTTGAAAAGGCCCATTGCCTGGGGTCACCCGCGACGCGGTATTTATAGTTTACTTTTCGTCGCTTCGCATTTTGGCACGAGTACCTTTAACGAAGATTGCTGAATGGAGATTTCGAAAGTATCCTCCAGTCCACAAGCTTCACCATCGATGTGATAGTACACCGGAATATCGGTTTTAATACTGACAGAATCTGCTTCGATTATTTCGCAGTAACTTGAACGGCCGATGTTTCCGGAAAATATCGAATAGATAAAGTCGAGGCGGTAAAATGGAACTTTTCTTACAATATTTAATTGCAACAAACCATCACAAACAGACGCGGTCGGAGCGATGATGGCATTGTTGCCGTATTGAGAAGAGTTGGCAATGGCAATAATAAATGCGTCGCGAACTAATTTTTTCTCTGGTGTAATGATCTCCGTGTTGAACTCCCTGAACTTAAAAAATTCTGTAATTGAAAGGGCGATGTAGCCTATGAATCCTCTGGTGCTTTTTATCCCGAACAGATTTGTAACGTGCCCATCGAAACCAATTCCCGAAATATTTAAGGATAGCTTACCATTGACGGTAAAGGTATCCATGGTGATCAATTTGCTATCAAAGATCGAATGTAAAGCTTGTCGGATATTCAATGGAATATGGAGGTGCCTCGCCAATCCGTTCCCTGAACCTTGTGGAACCATTGCCATCGGAATCCCGGTATGCAAAAGTCCCTTCGCTACCTCGTTGATTGTACCATCGCCTCCTACGGCGACAACTTGATGAAATCCATTTGCTGCGGCGTTGTAAGAAAGTTCCGTTGCGTGACCGGGGGCTTTTGTAAATTCAATGTGACTGGCGCTATGATGCTTACGGCACGTTATATTGATAAGCTCTGCCAGGTTATTGCCATGACCGAAACCGGCCGTGGGGTTGACTATGAAGAGTAGTTTCTTGCCGTCCTCATTCACGGACTAAACTTTTGCAAATACTGGATAATTTCTAATACGGCAGATGTTTAACTTACGGGAATCCGTCACTTTTTCATTTTCTCCTGAATATACTTAACGGCCTGCCCAAAGGTCTGCATTTTCTCTGCATCATCATCTGGAATACGGATGTCGAATGTCTGTTCAAATTCCATTACGATTTCAGCGTAGTCGAGTGAATCTATTCCGAGGTCTTTAACAAAGTTTGCGTCTTGGGTTATTTCAGATTCTGCAATGCCTAGTTTTTCAGTCAATATTTTGGTGACTTTCTGGGGGATGTCTTGCATAGCGCGATAAACTGTTTGGTAAATGTATCAAATATGGATCGAAAAGTGAATAGGGGATACTGATTAGTGCAAAATGGAAGACTCGTTCCCGCGGTTCACCGTTAATCAGAAGCGCATGAAAAATTCGGTGCCCTTGCCTACCGTTGATTTAACGGTTAATGTTCCCTGGTGCTGGCGCATGATTTGGCGCGATAGACTCAGTCCAATACCCGAACCGGATTTCTTGGTGGTGAAAAATGGAATAAATATCTTTTCCATCGCCTCAGGATCTATACCGGTTCCGTTGTCTTTGACAGAAATCCCCGGTCTTGATTTTTCATTAACGGATGCCTTAATATCGATCAATTTGTTCTCCTGCTCATCGAAGGCTTGTATGGCATTGCGCAGCAAGTTTATCAACACCTGTTCGACCATATTTTTATCAGCCGTAATTGTTAGATCTTCCGGATAAACGCTGATCATTAGCTGAATATTTCTGTCGGCGAGGTCGCGCTTATGGAGCATTGTCAACTCCTCAAGCAACGTACGGACATCGATCTGCGTCGGCTTTGGTTTAGGGATGCTGGTGAGGCTTCTAAATTCCTTCACGAAATGAATTAAACCATCGCTTCGCTTGCTAATGGTCTGAAGAGAGAGGTGGATATCGCTCAACTGCTCCCTCGTCAGGGTCTTGTCTTCATCATCTAATACAAACGGCTTAAGCTCTTCTTCGACTATGCCTGCCAGGGAGGAAATTGGGGTAACGGAGTTCATGATCTCGTGCGTCAGTACCCGCACAAGATTTTGCCACGCCTCCATTTCCTTCTCTTCCAATTCATTTTGAATATTCTGGATTGAGACCAACTTCACGTTTTCACCGCGCAACGTAAGTTCAATTGCGTATATCGATAATTGCA
This sequence comes from Chryseolinea sp., assembly GCA_037720155.1. Classification (GTDB taxonomy): domain Bacteria; phylum Bacteroidota; class Bacteroidia; order Cytophagales; family Cyclobacteriaceae; genus Chryseolinea. Next base: position 51,954 of record JBBJMI010000010.1, read on the forward strand.
CAAGCTCTTCGCCAATTTTTAACCGCAATAATTCGCGGCCACCAGTCTTTAGCTTTTGGAATACGCTGACGAGGGTTTCGCTGACGAGCTTTAGATCGCTAATATTTTCTGCCCCGTTGATCTTTAGGAGTTTGCGCGCAGCGCTGTTAAATATCTCTATGCTTCCATCTTCTTTAAATACCATCAGCCCAATGCCAACATGCATTACAATATTCTTAAAGAACAGAAATTCGGAATCCTTTTCTCGCCGGGAGTTTCGCAATTTTAACATCGCTTCATTTAATTCCTGGTGGAGCCTCTTTACTGCGGGATCGTCGCTTGCTGTTTTGAACGAGTATGACAAATCATCGAATTCTATAGAGTCAAGGAACGATGCGATGTTCTCATTAGAGCGATCAAGGTATTCGATCAACATCTTGACCTGATAGCCGCTCACGGCAAGAAACAACATAGCGTAAAGCCAGTCTTCCCTGGAGAAAGCAAAGAATGCAAAGAGGAAAATTGAAGCGGCAAGAAATGCTACCCGAGGGAGGACAGGAGATTTCCAGTTAAAGTGCATATTTTTCCATCCGCCGGTAAAGGGAAGCGCGGGTTAAACCCAGTTCATCAGCTGCTTTGGAAATATTGCCATTATGCATCTGAAGCGCTTTAGCAATCGCTGCCCTTTCGACCTCATCAAGGTTTAATGTATTGTTCACCGGACCTGATGTGAGTGAACGACTAAGGAGAAAATCGGTTTCCTGGAGCGATGGTGAATCGGTCATGATTACAGCTCTTTCGATCGCGTGCTGAAGCTCTCTTATATTTCCCGGCCATGCGTAACGTTTCAAACGATCCATGGCCTCGGGCGCGATGTTACTTACTTGCTTGTGATATTTTCTCCCGTAGTAGTTCAGGTAGTGAGTGGCAAGTAACGCAATGTCTTCTACTCGCTCCGACAATGGTGGAACCCTGATCTCCACTGTATTTATTCGATATAGCAGATCCTGGCGAAACGTTCCTTCCTGCACCATTTTGTGAAGCGGCATATTTGTGGCGCAAACCAACCGCAGGTTTACGGGCACCGGTTGGTTAGAACCGACGCGTGTGATTACGCGGGATTGCAGCGCGCTCAACAATTTACTTTGAAGGCTCAAGCTGAGATTACCTATTTCGTCTAGGAAGAGGGTGCCATCGTTGGCGAGTTCGAAACGGCCGGGCCGATCCTCCCTTGCGTCCGTAAACGAGCCTTTCTTGTGACCAAATAACTCACTTTCAAAAAGTGTTTCGGTAATCGCCCCCATGTCGACCGACACAAAACTGTTGTCTTTTCTCAACGACCGCTGATGAATTGCGCGGGCGATGAGCTCTTTACCAGTGCCATTCTCCCCGAGGATTAAAACATTGGCTTCGGTTCTGGCCACTTTATCGATTAACGAAAATACATCTCTGATGGGAGTGCTTTCTCCAATGATCTCGCCGAACGGCTTGCTGATCTGCTCTTCGAGCATCTCTTTCGCCTTTTTTAGCTTGTCAACCTGGTTGTAGGATTGCTTCAGCCTAATGGCCGTCGCGATGGTTGCGATCAGTTTTTCGTTCTGCCATGGTTTCAGAATGAAGTCAGTTGCACCCTGCTTAAGCGCACGCACTGCCATTTCCACGTCGCCGAAGGCGGTGATGAGGATTACCACTGCAGTCGGATCGTGCTGTAAGATCTGTTCAAGCCAAAAAAAACCTTCTTTGCCGCTAGTGATATCCTTGCTGAAATTCATATCAAGCAGAATAACATCATACGTATCGTTGTTTAAGAGGAAAGGAATCTTTTTAGGATTCTTCTCAATGATTACGTGATGGCTCTGCTTTTTAAGCAACATCTTGGCTGCGAGCAGAACGTCTTCGTCATCGTCGATCATTAAAATTTTACCACCTTCAGTACTCAATGGGTCTGGCGTTAGGATGAATGTTTATTAATAGGGAAATGTGTGCCAAGTCCTTAAACCGCATAATTGGCCTTACACGCGATCTTTAAGAGTTCTATAATGTACAAAGATGTTCAAAAGCGGACATAAGGCAAAAAGTTGTCACGTTTCGCGGGGCTCAGTTGTTTTGTTTCCATGGAGGATCAGAAAAAATGAGTTTCGTAGATAAAGATTATTCGCGGAAGCTATTCCCCTACGCTTATAATGTGCTGGGCTCGGTGGAGGACGCACGCGATGCCGTGCAGGAGACAATGGCAAAGCACGTTAGTCAGGCCGGCAAATATCTAACTGACGAAAAAAATTACCTGATACGTTCGGTAATTAATCTTTCGATCAATATGAAAGCCAGGCAGCGCAAGACCATGAGAGAGGGCGAGCGGTGGCTGCCAGAGCCCATCGCCACAAGTGATGAGGCTGACCGGGACATTTATTTAAAGGATATTCTGTCGTATTCACTCTTGATACTGATGGAACAGCTAAGTCCAAAAGAGCGCGCTGTTTTTATCCTGAAAGAAAGTTTTGACTATTCGCACGAGGAGATTTCAGACCTTCTTGCAATTACAGAAATGCATTCGCGGAAACTTTTAAGCCGGGCGAAAGCGGAGTTGTTTAAACCCGGTTCAAAACGTAACCCCACCATGCGGATGCAAGAAAGGGCCGTACTCGAGAATTTTATTATCGCCATTCGAGAACGGGATACTCAAAAACTTGAGGGCGCAATGGCTGCTGACATCGAATTTCACGCGGACGGTGGCGGCAAAATTCCGGTGGCTTCATTGAATTGTATAGGCTCCTCGCAGGTGGCGGCGTTGCAATTGATGGTGTATCAAAAATATCTTACCAGAGCGACGTTGATTGTGACGGAAGTGAACCATCAGCCGGCATTGTTATCGATTGCGAATGGCGTACTGACTTCATGCCAGGTATTCACACTGGATCTTCGCAAAGCGAAAATCGCGCAGATCAATGCATTGCTGGATCCCCAGAAGCTCAAGTCACTTTACTTTGAAAGCTAACCACGTGCCGAGCGTTAATCGTCGACAGACAATCCATTAATAGCCTAATACTTTAAAATTCAGTTAATATGAAAGCAGAAAAAATAAAAATTGTATCGTTCTGGATATTGACATTATTGTTATGTTTTGAGCTCGTGTATGGTGCTTTGTGGGATTTCAATGTCGTGAATAAAAATTATGCCTATGAAGTACTTAACCATCTTGGCTATCCGCTATACATTGCGTTAATTCTTGGCTGGTGCAAACTACTTGCTACAATTGTTATAATTCTACCGGGCCTCCCGTTACAAAAGGAATGGGCGTATGCAGGAGTAGTAATTCTGTTCGGCGGTGCATTTGTTTCACATCTACTTTCAGGAGACACGATTGGAGCATCAAGCTTTGCGCTGGGTTTCGGGATCCTCAGCGTTCTTTCCTGGCTGCTCAGACCATCCAGTCGTAGAATAGCAAATGTCCAAACATCACAAAATTAGGGAAGCATGGTGGCAACAAGATGCAATAAGTTGTTAAGGTGAGAGTTTGGTGATCTCAACTTTGCTTCCTTGTATCGAGAATAATCGGATATCTGTCATTAATATAATGTCTCCGCTTCTGGCTATCGGAATGTCCCGCTTCTCAGCCGTAAAGAGATTGAAAAGCTTGAGATTATTTCCCTCTGCAAAATATAATTCCTCGCCGAAAAAATTAAATGAGGTCAGTCCGGGATAGCCAAGGGTCATCAATGGTTTCCCCATGCTGCTGAATACACGAATCCCTTTATCAAGATCCAGCAAAAACAGGAAGCCTTGGTATTCACGCATGTAGGTCAAGCGTGAGTTATCAGATCCATCGGGCAATGTAATTTCGACCTCTACCCCTGACGTGGTATTGTTGATTCGTTTGATAGAGTTGTCAACTTCGTCCAGTATCCAGATGTTATGGTCTCCTGATGCACACACGAGCCATGGCTTGACAGCAAAGGATGGATCGACGGCATGACGCGCAGTTATCTCAAAGGATGGACTAAGGTACGCGTAGTGTTGTTCCTTACGGAAGTACGCGAAAAGGCGAGCACCATCACGTGCGTCGAATAAAGCAGGCGCGGGGCTGACTTTATATTCACTTAATAAATTGCCGTCAACATCGAACTTTTGGATTTGTCCATCACCCATGACAAGATATAAGTCACCGGGGCGATCAACGGTCGCAAAAACTACCTCGCGATGGACTGAAAAGACTTTGATCGCCTTTTGCCCTAAGGTCGGTAGCGTAAGCAAAGAACAGAGAACGAGGAAAGTAGCTTTCATGATGGCGAGAACGTTTTAAGCTCCATTTGCTTTCCGTCATATACCCCATACGTTGTAAAATTAACCCATTCGCCCAGGTTGATGTACCTGCTCGAGTCGGTTATCTTCAAATCGAGGGGCAGGTGACGATGCCCAAAGACGTAGAAATCGTGATGCTCTTTTTTTTCGATTTCATTACAGTAAACCCACAGGAACTCATTAGCCTCCCCTTGGAATTGTTCATCACGCTTTTGATTTGTAATCCGGGACTTACGTGACCAAACCTTTGCCAAACCGATGCCAAAGTTCGGGTGCAGCCTGGCAAAAAGCCACTGGCACAATTTACTGTTGAAAAAGCGCTTCATAAATTTGTAATACTGGTCCCCGGGGCCAAGCCCATCACCGTGACCGATAAGAAACTTGTGCTGGTTTATGGTTAGGGACATTGGCTGCCTTAGGACGGGAATCGACAATTCTCTTTCAAAATAATCGAACATCCACATGTCGTGATTGCCGGTAAAGAATGTGATGGGAATCCCGGCGTCGCGTAATTCCGCAAGTTTGCCCTGGATACGAATAAATCCTTTTGGAATAGCGTGCTTGTACTCAAACCAGAAATCGAAGATGTCGCCCAGCAGGTATATACTGTGCGCCTCATCCCGAACAGCGTCCAACCATTTGACTATACGCTTTTCACGTTCGAGACTCGCTTCGTAGGTCGGTACGCCAAGGTGAAAATCAGAAGCAAAGAAGATTTTTTTTCCTTCGGGTACCGAAAGCGTTTCGCTCATAAAAAAACTCAGGCGGGTATGCCGCCTGAGTTCAAAAGTAATACTAATAATGAAACTTCAGATTATCAGACTTCTTCCGGACGCTCGCCATCGAGGGTGGGAGTAGGGTCGACACCGGGCTGTTCGTTCTCGTGCTGCTTCTTTTCATATTTACCAGAGCCATTCGTAAACTGCTGATAAGTTGTAAGCTTTTCAAATGGTCGTTTTCCAATTAGACGTTCGAGATCCGCCTGAAAAAGGATTTCCTTTTCAAGCAATTCCTTTGCAATAAGGTCTAGGAACTGACGGTGTTTAAACAGCAACCGCTTCGCGCGGTCATACGCGGATTCTATAATGTTCTTCACCTCATTATCGATCTTCTCTGCCGTAGCATCAGAATAAGGTTTTTGAAAGGAATACTCCGACTGTTTTGAGTCGTAGTATGACACATTGCCGATCGCTGGATTCATTCCATAAATCGTAACAATGCTATACGCCATCTTGGTGATGCGTTCCAAATCGCTTAGTGCGCCTGTTGATATTTTACCAAAGACGATTTCTTCCGCTGCACGACCACCAAAGGCCATACACATTTCATCCATCATCTGCTCTGTTTGGTAAAGGAACTGCTCTCGAGGAAGGTATTGTGCGTAACCCAATGCGGCAACACCCCGTGGAACAATGCTCACTTTGACCAGGGGATCTGCGTGTTCCAGGAACCATCCCGCGACAGCGTGCCCGGCCTCGTGGAACGCAACTATCTTCTTTTCTTCAGGTAAGATGATCTTATTTTTCTTCTCCAGACCACCAATAACCCTATCGATCGCATCTTGGAAATCCTGCATGTCTACAGCTTTTTTGTCCCGGCGGGCTGCAATAAGCGCGGCCTCGTTACAAACATTGGCGATCTCTGCACCGGCGAAACCAGGCGTTTGCGCTGCAATCTTTTTGGGATCCAGACCTGGATCTAATTTGATTGGTTTGAGGTGGACCTTAAAGATAGCCTCACGTCCGACGATATCTGGTTTATCGATGCTAATCTGGCGATCAAAACGACCAGGCCGTAATAGTGCTGAGTCCAGTACATCGGGACGGTTGGTTGCGGCAAGAATAATAACTCCGGAATCCGTAGCGAATCCATCCATTTCGACGAGCAATGAATTTAGCGTGTTCTCGCGCTCATCGTTCGCGCCAGGTAACTGACCACGGCCACGTGAACGCCCAATCGCATCAATTTCATCTATGAAGACGATACACGGCGCTTTTTCCTTCGCTTGTTTGAAAAGGTCTCTGACGCGGGCAGCTCCAACACCGACGAACATTTCAACAAAGTCAGATCCTGAAAGGGAGAAGAAGGGAACGCCCGCTTCACCCGCCACGGCCTTGGCCAGGAGTGTTTTACCTGTTCCTGGAGGTCCTACGAGCAACGCACCTTTGGGAATCTTTCCACCCAGGCGCGTAAACTTGCCAGGAGTCTTAAGGAAATCGACAATCTCCTTTACTTCCTCTTTCGCCTCATCGAGGCCAGCCACGTCTGCAAAGGTGATTTTCACTTTGCTTTCTGCATCAAACAAGGCTGCTTTCGATTTTCCAATGTTAAAAATTTGGCCGCCGGGACCTGCGCCGCCCGTCATCTTCCTCATCAGCATCCAGAAGCCAAACAGTAATAAAAACAGAAATCCCCATTGAATAAAGACCTGGAAATAATCCTCCCGGTCTTCCGTCTTATACTCTGGCGATTGCTCAGCCTTCAGGGTGTCTCTAAATACACGAAACTCCTGATCGAAATTTCCGGAATCAACAACCTTCATCGTAAAGTGAGGGCCTGTGTTTGTGCCGCTGCTAAATGTGGGACTGTTTAGCTGATCCTTATACTTAGCATTCTGAAGCGCCTCTGATTTTAATGTTACCTCAACGAACTTTCTATTTTGTACCAGCACGACACGGCGAACGTCGCCGCTTCGAACCATTTGTTTAAAATCGTCATAGTCCAGATCCTTCAGATTGCTGGAGTTACTAAAGTACATCACGCCCAGAATCACCGCGATGGTTGCCAAAATCACCCATATCTGATAGTTGCCGCGGGGTGACTTTGTCGGTAATAGTGGTTTATTTTCTTTCTTGTCAGCCATTCTACTAATTGTGAATTATATTAAAAAGAGTTCAAATCATTAACGCAGGTAGTCTTTTTTAGTTCTTGGCTACCTGCTTTGTTTCAATTTCGGTGATTTCAGTGATCTCTGCGTCGCCCCACAACCTTTCCAGGGCGTAGAACTCGCGCTTGTCCTTTCTAAATACATGCGCCACCACATCGATATAGTCGAGTAACATCCACTCTTTATTGTTTTTGCCTTCAGTATGCCATGGATTTTCCTTCAAGGTCTTTACAACCTCCGCATCAATTGAATCAGAAATTGCGTCCAATTGTTTATCAGAATTACCAGAACAGATTATAAAAAAGTCGGCGACTGCATTTTTGATTTTCCTTAAATCCATTACTACAATATCGGCCGCTTTCTTTTCCTGCATCCCCTTCACGATCACCTCACTCAACTTTTCGGAACTAGCTCCCTTCCTTTTTTTTGCCATTAATCTATATTCGTTTTCGTTTTAACCCACAAAATTAATCAAATTACTTTGTATAAAATTCCTGCCAATACCCTTTTCATAGGTAAGAACCTCGTTTTCATGCCGGAATGTCATTCAACAAACACTTTTGCATTAGATCTCTGCCAACAACCGTCAGCCCCGGCCGATGGAACTTTGATAATAACTTCAAATCAAACAGCGGGGAGGGGTCAGCGAGGCAAGGAATGGTTGGCAGAATCAGGTAAAAATCTCACCTTTTCCATCGTTCTCAAACCTCGTTTTTTAAGCATTCGCGATCAGTATTATCTTAATATCTTCTCTTCCCTGGCCATCCGCGACTATCTAGTTCTTCATCATTGCGATAAGGTCAGAATTAAATGGCCAAACGACGTCTACATCCGCGATAAAAAAGTATGCGGCATGCTGATCGAGAATCAACTGTCAGGAAATCAATTTAATGCCACCATTCTAGGAATAGGTCTAAACATCAATCAAATGTCATTTGCGCTTCCGACTGCTATTTCCCTTGCGATCGAAAAACAGCAATTATTTGATCTTCCTTCTGAATTAGAGATTCTCCTGCCTTTGATTGAGTCACGCTACCTGCAACTGCGTCAGGGCAGCCTTTCAGCCTTGATGGACGAATACCTGGCCAGTCTGTACTGGATACATGAAGAACACACTTTCAGGAATGTAAGTTTGGGTGAGTTCAAAGGAACCATTACCGGCATCGATGGGATTGGCCATTTGAAGGTTAGTGCTCAGGGCAAAGAACTTTTATTTGACGTGAAAGAATTGGAGTATGTGAACTAAGGGTCGTAACAACCAAGCTCAAAAGTTCTGTTAAGTTTGCAGATCAATGCAAATATACACCACACCCGGTCGCATCATCATCACCTGCAGCAAGCGACTTTCCCCATACCTCGAGGCTGAAGTGAGGCAACTGGATTTTTCGCCGGATCGCGTGTTTCCTACTGGCCTGGAGTTGACAGGAACAGTTAATGATTGCATCACGCTGAACTTGAATCTCCGATGCGCCAGTCAGGTGCATTACTCCCTGAAACAATTTCGGGCGGATAACCCTGAAGACGTTTATAAAGTTTTGGTGGAATTTCCCTGGGAGGACATCTTAAAAAAGGATGGGTATTTCTCCGTAACAAGCAATGTTGATCACCCCACGGTAAATAATAATCTGTACGTTAATGTAAAGGTCAAAGATGCAATCGTTGATCGCATGACTCGTGTCACCGGCAGGCGGCCTGACTCAGGGGCGGCACTTGAAGGCGCGGTGATATACATCTTCTGGAAAGGAGAGGAGGCAGAAGTATTTATAGATACATCTGGTGAGACGCTTGCCAAACATGGGTACCGCAAGATCCCTGGTAAAGCGCCAATGCTGGAGGCATTAGCAGCTTCGGTGCTGATGGCCTCACGGTGGGACCTAGTTTCTCCGCTGGTAAATCCAATGTGTGGATCAGGTACCATTGCCATCGAGGCTGTGTTGATGGCGACCAACCGGCGCCCCGGCTTGTTTCGCGAAAATTATTCTTTCATGCATTTTCAGGGTTACGATAAAGGTGTTTATAACAAGGCGTTGCGCGCGCTTAGGGCCCAGGTTATCGACGCCCCCGGACTCGTTGTAATTGCTACCGACATCAGCAGGAATGCAATTGAAATTGCAATGAAAAATGCCGAGTTCGCGTGTGTGAAAGAACTAATCCAATTTAAGCAATGTGACTTCGAAGAAACCGAGATCCCGATATCTGCAGGTTCGATATTTTTTAATCCAGAATACGGAGAACGGCTCGGCGATCTCAAAGAGCTGGAGGAAATATACGCGCGCATGGGTGACTTTATGAAGAAAAAATGCCAGGGATACCTCGGATATATTTTCACAGGCAATCTTGACCTGGCAAAAAAAATTGGCTTGCGCGCAAGTCGAAAAATTGAATTTTATACAGCCCGACTCGACTGCAGACTCTTTGAGTACGAGCTATACGCAGGAACCAAGAGAAACGTTTAATTTGCGCCAGTTAATATAAAATGACTTTCATGGAAGAAGAAGCATTGCAGGTACCGAAGCGCCCCACGAGAAAGTTTTTGCCTGAAGATTTCAAGGCCAACTCATGGGACGTTTTACAACCTCATTTTGAAGAATTGTTGTACCGGGATTTGATGTCAGTCGCGGACATCAAGAAGTGGTTTCAGGATCGCAGTGAGATTGAGTCTGTCATCGGCGAAGACCTGGCGTGGCGTTATATTCAAATGACGTGCTACACGGACAATGAAGAGAACCTTAAGAATTATCAGTTTTTTGTAGAAAACATTCAGCCGCAGATTTCACCTGTATCCAATAAGTTGAACAAGAAGGCAGCGGCATCTCCGTTCCTTAACGAGCTCGCTGGGATTGAAGGCTATGATATCATGATCCGAAGCCTCAGGAAAGAAATTGAGATCTTCAGGGAGGAAAATGTTCCCGTGTATACCGAGATCAGCATGGAGACTCAAAAATATGCGCAGATCAACGGGGCCATGACAATTGAGCTTGACGGCAAAGAGCTGACGCTACAACAAGCCGCTGTTGTTTTGCAATCGCCTGACCGGGCACAGCGGGAGTTAGTGTATAACAAGATTGCCAACCGCCGATTATTGGATAAAGAGAAGCTCGACGAGTTGTTTTCGAAATTGGTAGGATTGAGACACACGGTGGCTGCCAACGCAGGTTTTGGAAATTTCAGGGACTATATGTTCAAAGCACTTGGCAGGTTCGATTACACACCCCAGGACTGTTTTGATTTTCACGACGCCATCCAGCATGAGGTAGTTCCGATTCAGGAAGAATTCTCCAGGAAACGAAAGGAGGACCTGAATGTTTCTGTCCTTCGGCCCTGGGACAAAGTTGTTGATCCAGAAGGCAAAGAGGCACTTAAACCTTTTACAAGTGGAAGCGAGCTTACGGAAAAGACGATCGAAGTATTCAGGAGGTTGAATCCATTTCTTGGTCAGTGTCTTTCCATCATGCGCGAAATGGGACACCTTGACCTCGAGTCAAGAAAGGGAAAGGCTCCCGGAGGATACAATTATCCATTAGCAGAGATCGGAGTTCCATTCATTTTTATGAATGCTACATCGACCTTGCGGGACATGGTGACGATCATGCACGAAGGAGGTCATGCTATCCATAATTTTCTTACGCGGGACCTTGAGCTTAATGATTTCAAATCGACACCTTCCGAGGTTGCCGAGCTTGCGTCAATGTCAATGGAACTAATCTCCATGGATCATTGGGACGTTTTCTTTACGAACGAAAGCGATCTGAAACGCGCAAAACGCGAGCATCTTGAGGACCTGATCGAAACGCTCCCCTGGGTCGCTACGATCGACAGTTTTCAGCATTGGATATACTTGAATCCAGGGCATTCGATGGAGCAGCGAAGATCAGCGTGGAATCGGATTTTTGACTCTTTTGCCGATACGGCCACGGACTGGAGTTCCATTGAAGTTGTAAAGGATTACCTATGGCAAAAGCAGCTTCACCTATACGAAGTTCCTTTCTATTATATAGAGTATGGTATGGCCCAACTTGGGGCCATCGCCATGTGGAAGAATTTTAGAAAAAATCCGGAGGAAGGACTACAAGGCTATCAGAATGCCCTTAAACTTGGATACCTCAGGCCTATACCAGAGATCTATCAGGCGGCGGGAATCAAATTCGACTTCAGCAGGAGTTATATCAGGGAGCTTATGGCGTTTGTACGTGAAGAGCTTTCCCGGATCTAACCGCGGCATTTGTCCAGCAGGTCGCTGAGCACAGATGCGTCTTCCTCACTGAGCAAAAGTATGCTGTCCAGGAGGTGTTGCTTTTGGTCGATGACGTTCAGCAGTTGGAGACCTTCCTCGGTTAGATAAATGTCTGCAGCACGCTTGTCACTAATACTGGTTTGCTTGGAGATGATGTTTTTGGCGAGGAGCCTGTCAAGGAGTCTTGACACATCTGAGTTTTTATCTAGCATCCGGGATTTAATCTCGGTAGCCGAGATGCTGTTGGGATACTGCCCTCTTAGAATCCTTAAAATATTATACTGTTGTCCTGTGATATTATGAGGCTGGAACAGATCTTTTTGTTTCGCCAATACCCAGTTTGTAGTGTATAGCAGGTTGATTACTGCTTTTTGGTGGGAATTTCTAAATTTATATTGCTTGATCTCGTCTTCAATCTTCATTGGTTCCTGCTGATAAAAAATGAACCCCGGGTTCGCCGGGGTTCAAAGATATCAAGCTTTTTTATCAGCTTCAATTTTCGCGACAATTTCAACGGTATCGCTAACCACAAGTTCGCCGCCTGGAGATTTATTCGCCCATGTGAGGCCGAAATCTTTCCGGTCAATCTTGCCGGTAAGTTTAAAGCCGGCCTTTTGTCCTTTGCCAGTATCCATTGTACCACCATAAGTCACGTCAAAGTCAACCTTCTTCGTAACGCCGTGCATTGTAAAATCGCCTTTCAATTTGTATTGGCCACCATCTTTAACAAGGGTTCCTTTAAAAGAAATTTCAGGAAACTTTTCTGCCTCAAAGAAATCGGGGGATTTGAGATGCCCGTCTCTTTTTTCGTTGTCAGTGTCAATCGAAGCGGTCTTCGCAGTGAATGTTACCTCAGCCCCGTTGAAGTCTTCGGCCTTGCTCACTACACTACCATCAAAGTCATTAAATTTTCCATCAACTTCTGATATACCCATGTGTCTGACCGCGAAGCCAACTTTGCTGTGAGACTTGTCAACAGCCCAAGTGCCTTGCGCGAATGTACTTCCTGCAGCGGCAATAAGCGCAATTAATAAAGCGTTTCCTTTTTTCATCATTTTGGTTTCTTTTTGTAGTGCAAAGTTAATGTAAGTTTGGAATATTACTTGTTTAAACAAATAAATTTTGGTTTTTCTCGTAGTAGCAGTGTGCGGGAGATTAGTATGAACAAAAAATGGCTTCATTATGTTCCCGGTGCCGCGGAAACTATCGGCAGCGAGGTGGTCGGAACTATCGGTAATTTTGTATTTCGTTGGGGGACGGCGCTTCGTGGCAAGCAAATTTTTCAATTCCTGCCTTAGAAATTAAAAGGTCGCCAGGTAAAACTCTTCAACGAGTTTCCGATATTCTTTGCTCCAGTTCGAACCATCTCGATATAAGAGTATCTCTCCAATTTCAATAATCGCCGGCGTTAGGCGCAATTCTAGCAGGAGACGTTCTGCAGCCTTCTCGGGCCTCGTCCTGAATAAAACGTTTCGGGTAGGAAAGAATCCATATTCCCGAGCAAGCGAGATAAATAATTGTCCTTCAATAGCCGGAAGAATTACATTGGCGTTACCGTCCTTGCTTAAGAAGCGCTTTATATTTTTCAGTAGGGTATTGTAGTCAAGCGAGACCGTATGGCGTGTGTGGACTCTGCCTGTGTCAGGAGGATGTGCGCTATTGATGAAATATGGCGGATTGGATATAACAATGTCATATAGATGTGGGGAGGTAAATTTTTGAATACTAGCATGGTGAATGGATATCTTTTCACTCCACGGACATTCCAAGGCATTTTGCGTGGCCTGCATGGCATCTTGCCGTTCCATTTCAACGCCATCTATGTGCGCAGTGGGCCCGCTGCGCTGTGCCATCATCAGGGTGATAAGGCCAGATCCCGCACCGATATCCAGTATGAACTGTGGGTTATCCAGGTGGGCCCATGCACCAAGCAAAACACTATCGGTGCCTACCTTCATCGCGCAAAGGTCATCATGTAATGAAAACTTTTTGAAATGAAAATGAGATTTCCTTTTCATACCTTCCTGCTTCGAGCCAAAACATAAAAGTACCCAGAACAATGGAAAAGATTCGGTGGGGCATCCTTGGATGCGGGAAGATCGCCAACAAATTCGCTGCTGATCTGAAGCTGGTAGAAGGGGCAATGCTCATGGCCGTTGCCTCACGGGATGCCGAACGCTCAAAAGCATTTGCTGATTTATATGGTGCGCCTCTTGCCTTTTCATCATATGAAGAAATGGCGCGTAGCCAGGACGTTGATGTTATTTATATCGCAACGCCCCACGGTCTTCATCACGAACACGCCATGCTTTGTATTCGACATAGAAAAGCTGTGCTATGTGAAAAAGCGTTCGCCCTCAATAGCACGCAAGTGCAGGAAATGATCGGCGCGGCGCAACAACATAAAGTCTTCCTTATGGAAGCATTCTGGACCAAGTTTATACCGCAATATCGCCAGGTTGATAGCATTGTATCGTCAGGCGCGATAGGGGAGATCAGAATGGTCCAGGCTGATTTCGGCTTTCTCGCGGCAGAACCCACTCCTCAACGATTCTTCGATCCCGCCTTAGGCGGAGGTGCGCTGCTGGATATCGGCATTTATCCCGTCTTCATGGCTACGTCATTGATAGGCCGGCCCACTCGCATAAACGCTTTGATGAATGCGTATCCGAGCGGCGTGGATAAGCAAATCGCCATGCAATTCAAGTACGACAACGGTGCGCTCGCTGTCCTTAGCGCCTCGTTTGAGGCAGAAACTCCTGTGGAGGCAACAATAATGGGCTCGAAAGGCTTTGTCCGCATGCAGGCCCGCTTTCACAATGCTTCGTCAAAAGTTGAGCTGACGCTAGGAAAGGAACCTGCGCAAGTCGTTGACGTGCATACCGAGGAAGGAGTGGGTTATCAGTTTGAAGCGCGACACGTTACAGAATGCCTTCAACAACAGCTTATTGAAAGTCCGATAATGAAACATTCCGACTCGTTACTTTTGATGGAAACACTAGACAGAATTCGCGAACAATGTAGAATAACATATCCGGCAGATCGTTAAAAAGCGAGACGGGATTCAATTGATTAAAATTTAGTACTTTTCGGATTCTATTATCATGAACTATGGAAAAAGGGCTTAAGTTGAGTGGTCAGAAGCAGGAGGTACTTGCTACGGTGGAAAAGCATCTTACGGATATTGGCCTTAAGATCGCTTCAAAAGATTTCAACCGCCCATGGGGCGGATTCTTCGTCCTGGACGAGTCACAGGCTGCGGAATTTGGAAAGCGTTACTTTCCGGAAGTCGAGCTTTCAACACTTAAGATCAGCGGTAAACTTAGTCCAAAGATACTAATGGTCGACGCGCAGAAGCGTCTGTCATGGCAATTTCACGATCGCCGTGCAGAGATCTGGAAGCTCGTTGCGGGTACCGCGGGCGTTGTAACCAGTGAAACGGATACGGAGGGCAGCGTTAAACAACTTGCACAAGGCGAGATAATTCGCCTTCGACAGGGACAGCGACATCGTCTGGTCGGTCTCGACGGCTGGGGCATGGTCGCTGAGATCTGGCAGCACACCGACATAAATTCACCATCTGACGAAGATGATATCGTAAGACTTCAGGACGATTTCGGAAGATAGGAGGGCTGATGCCCGCAGCTGGCGCAAGTTTTCAAACTTGTGTCTACCACGTTGCAGTCTTCAGACTGCAGCCCGCGCCGAAGCCCTGCAACCACAGGATCAGCGCAATCAAACGATCATGGTACCATTAACCTAATCGTTCGCACTTTACAACCTTTACCGCTCGCGCTGTGTCTGAGCATTTGGACATATGTTCTTCGACTCGGATGCCTGCTATGACAAAAATATTCCTCATCGTTTTTGGTGTTGCGATCAATGCTCACTTGCGAGCCCAGGACTTTGATGCAGATTCTATCCGGTACACACCCATTTCTAAGCCCAAAACCGAAACGGCAAAGCGATCACCGCGAGTGTTCAAGGACACTATTGAGCACCAAAAATTCATCAGTTACTACTTTAATATAAACGTTGGCGCCCTGGCGGGGTGTGATAATTGTGCTTCTCCCAATACGATAACGTTCACAACATCGACTGTTCACGGAATAACGATAGGCAAAAAATTTCGAGTGGGTGCCGGTATTGGCCTCGACGCTTACGACGGTTGGCAGACTATTCCTTTTTTCGGTCAGCTTGGCTACGACGTCCTTGGAACAAGGAATACTAACGCGTTGTTCCTGGATGCACAGTATGGCTGGGCGCACGCATGGGATAACCGAAGACCGGAAGAGTTCAGTTTAATTGATGTCAATGGCGGCGCAATGCTGGGCGGCCAGATTGGATATCGCATAAAATATCGCGACGTCCGTATTGGATTGGTTTTAGGTATGAAACGACAGGTTGTTTCATCGTATTACGAGTACCCCACATTCTATACCAATCCTCTTGGAATATGGGTAGCAGGTTCACCAAGCAAAATTACCATTGAACGTGAGATGAGACGCGTACTGATTGCCCTGCAAATCGGGTGGAAATGAATGTGCTTATACTTCATCAGGCATTAGCAGCCTAATCTAACGCTTCAATAATTTTAGCGACCAATTTTGGAAAAGCCGCACCATGGTGCGACGCGCCCAACCGGACTACAACGAGCTTTCGGGAAGGAATTACCATTACCCATTGCTCCTCAAACCCATCCGCCCAGAATGCATCCAGAGAAAGCGTCGGGATTTTCCTGTTCTGATCATCTTCAGGCGCGCCAACGTTCAGGTGCCATTGCGCGCCGTATTCACCTCGTAGGGCCGCACTCGATGGTGTAGTCGTGTATTCCACCCAACCTTTAGGAAGAATCCGTTCACCATTCCATACACCATCATTGAGATACAGCATTCCAAATCTCGCCCAATCGCGCGCTGTTGCCCAGCTATATGAGGAGCCGACAAAGGTACCCGATGCATCGGGCTCTATGATCGCACTGTTCATACCGATTTTGGAGAAAAGCCTTTCATACGGGAATTTATAGTACTGTTGATCTCCTGTCGTTCGTCGAATTATTGCCGATAAGATATTAGTTGTGCCACTGGAATATTCGAATTTTTCTCCAGGAGCCGACTCGGCGCTCATGCTTGCTGCATAACCACCTTTGTCATCGCTTCGGATAAACATGCCATGAAATGATGATGTAGGAATGAAATACGACTCAGACCATTTTAATCCACTTGTTGCCTGTAATAAATTGTTCAATGTGATTTTCCCGCGTTCATCATCTTTCCACTCAGGAACAGGTGCAGGTGCGTCCAAAGTCAGCTTATCGTCTTTTACGAGAATTCCAACCAACGCATTGGTGATACTCTTCGTCATGGACCAGCCCATAAGCCTGGCGTTGCGATCTACGCCGGCCGCATATTTTTCTCCTATGATCTTGCCGTCGTATACTACGATGATCGCCGATGTAAATTTCGGACGATCAGGTTCTTCATCGCGAAAACCTTGTGCAATTGCTTCGTCGATCAATTTCTGACGGGTTGAATCCAGTCTGAGTTCGAACATCACATCACCTGTCGGCCAATCCAAAGAATCCTGGGCAGGCGCGCTTAACGAAATTGCGATCTGCTGGCTCCGCACTTCTTCTTCGCTGGCTTCTGCCAGCAGCGTACAGCCCAATCCTTTTCGGAATATCGCCTTGCTTGTCTTCCAAAGTATCGTCGCTGAGACAGTTGAATCGCGCTCATCGATATTAATTGAAGCGGATGATAAACCGGGAAAAACCTGCAACTCTTTTTCTCTGATACTCGCTTCCGAGCGGCCACCTAGAAACATGCAGGAGCAGGTTGTCTTGGCCGCCATTCCAGACATCACGGGTGGAAATGTAATGCCGACGTAAAATAATAAGCCACCGACGATGGCCAGCAGAAAGAACGCCAGCGCTTTTAACATTTGTTCATATTGTGGTTGATGATGTATTGATCGGGATGATAAGTTAATTCGGGTAAGAATTAACGTCAAATGTAAGGCATTGCTTTATTTACGTGTACATTTTAAAGATGACTGCAAATTCGAATATTTGTTCTAAATCACTCGTTACGAAATCACGAACCAACCAAATTCTTGCGCTCAAGCCATTTCTGGACGAAAAGCTTGCGCTGTACAATAATCCCGGATTCATTGAATTGGATCCAATTAGTGTTCCGCACAGCTACAGCAGGCAACAGGATATTGAGATCGCCGCCCTTTTCGCTGCAACGCTGGCGTGGGGCCAAAGGGTGACGATCATACGCAAGTGCAGGGAACTTCTTGCCATGATGGATAACGATCCATATCAGTTTATTCTCCACCACAAAGAAACGGATCTACGGTCATTTGAAGGGTTCAAACACCGGACATTTAACGCAACGGATACGCTGTACTTTATCCGTTTCCTAAGATGGTTTTACGCGCGCAATAAATCATTGGAAGATGCCTTCGTCGTGGAAGGAAACAACCCTGATACTCAGCTGGGATTGGCCAAGTTTCACAATCTTTTCTTCAGCCTCCCCGATTCGCCACACAGGACAAAAAAGCATGTCGCCACCCCCGAGAGAAAATCAACTTGCAAGCGCTTGAATATGTTCCTACGCTGGATGGTGAGAAATGACGGAAAAGGTGTGGACTTCGGGTTGTGGAATAAGCTTAAGCCTTCTCAACTCATTTGTCCCTGTGATCTACATGTTGATCGGGTGGCGAGGCGGTTCAAGCTCATTGAGCGGAAGCCAACCGATTGGCTCACCGCGATCGAATTGACTGGCAACCTGCGGCTGCTTGATTCTCAGGATCCAATAAAGTATGATTTTGCACTGTTCGGATTAGGCATCGAAGAGAGCCGGTCGAAATTGAGGCGATTGAAGAAAGATTAACAATCCTAGCGACTGAGTAGCCTCTTCCAATTGCGCCTCGCACGCTATTTAAAATCATTCTAAATTAAACATAAATCCTGCAAATTAGCATTCCTGAACTACCTTTCGGCGATTTGATCAGGAGGCCTTTTTACGCATTAATTATTGCGGTGCTACCCAAATAAATTTGAAAAAATGCGTTCCGATAGTAGATTTGTGCCACTTGTTTTGAAACCGGACACTGGATATCACATGAATAGATCTTTAATTCTCTCCGCTTACAAGTTTTTTTTCCTCGCTTTTGTTTTCACGCTCCTCAGTCATACATCATTCGGTCAGGAAATTCCGACAGAACCCGCTGCTGCGCAGGCTGGGAAAGTTTTGTTCGATGCAAACTGTAAATCATGTCACCGGGTAGGGCAGAAGTTGGTTGGACCAGATCTTGCAAAAGTTTACGATCGTGCTCCATCGATTGATTGGGTAATAAAGTTTGTACACAACTCGTCCGGCGTAATTGCAAGCGGCGATGATTATGCAGTTAAACTTTACAATGAATACAACAAAATTCAGATGACGGCTTTCTCGTCATTGAAAGATGCCGACATTCTGAACATACTCGCTTACATTAAAACTGAATCTGAAAAGGCGCCTGCACCAGCTGCTGGACCAACAGCGAATACACCTCCAACCGGACAAGCACCGGATGTGGGAGGTCTACCATCAACTTACCTGAATGTTATTTTGATAGGTATGTTGCTTATCCTTTTATTACTCCTGGTGATATTAGGTTTAATGGTTTCATCGCTGAAACGCTTCCTTGATCAAAAGGAGTTGACACCAGAAGACAAAGAGGTTGTCCATTCACCGATTACTTTCGGAACAATTACCAGAAGTTCCGGATTTATGTTCATCGTAATTTTTCTTGTAACAGCCCTGGGCTTCAAAGCAGTTATCAACGGACTTTACGGAATTGGCGTTCAGCAGGGTTATGCGCCGAAACAACCCATCGCATTTTCGCACAAAATTCACGCAGGCCAATATCAGATAGATTGTAAGTATTGCCACGTTGGTGCCGCGAAGGGAAAAAGCGCGACAATCCCATCCGTCAATATTTGTATGAATTGCCACAACCAAATCCGTCAGGGCGCTGTCACAGGAGAAGGAGAAATTGCTAAAGTCGTTGCTGCCTGGGATAATAAGAAGCCAATCGAATGGGTTCGTATCCATAACCTTCCTGACCTGGCGTATTTTAATCACGCGCAACACGTGAATGTCGGCGGTGTTGAATGTCAGACTTGCCACGGACCCATTGAAACAATGGACGTGGTCCGCCAGCACTCACTGCTGACCATGGGTTGGTGTATTGATTGCCATCGCAATACCAATGTCAATAACAAGGGCAATGCTTACTACGATAAATTAGTGGAGTACCATAGCAAGACTAGTACGACACCAATGAAAGTGGAAGATATCGGCGGTTTGGAATGTGCTAAGTGCCACTACTAGAATAGATTATTACAATCAACAGGTCGCGATAAACGATTTATGGAAGAATCAAAAAAGATATACTGGAAAGGCATAGAGCAGCTGGCGAATAATCCGACGTTCATAAAGAACGGTCATAAAGAATTTGCCGAGGCACCGCAGGATGAAGACCCAGGCCACTCACGTAGAGACTTTTTGAAGATGATGGGCTTTGGCGTGTCAGCTGTGGCGCTCGCAGCCTGCGAAGCGCCGGTGCGGAAAGCTATTCCATATGTTAACAAGCCGTTTGACATTGACCCCAGTATACCGAACTATTATGCATCGACATACACCAATGGCGGTGACTATTGCAGCATTGTAGTGAAGACGCGCGAAGGCCGCCCCATTAAGATCGACGGCAATGCGCTTTCTTCGGTTTCAAAGGGAGGAACGAGTGCACAGGTAGAAGCTTCCGTACTCTCTTTGTATGACAACTCCCGTTTGAGGGGCCCGTTCGCCAACCAGAACAAAATTACCTGGGAAGACCTTGACAAACAAATAATCGCAAAGATTGGCCAGATAGGAAGCCAGGGTGGACAATTGCGCGTCGTAAGTAATACAATTCTAAGCCCGAGTACCAAGGCTGCAATCCAACGGTTTATCGTAAAATATCCTGGAACGCAGCTTGTTCAATACGACCAGGCGTCACAGTATGGAATGCTAAAGGCAAATGAGGAGTCATTCGGAACTCCCATGATTCCGTCTTACGATTTCAGCAAAGCATCCGTGATTGTCAGTGTAGCTGGCGATTTTCTGGGAAGCTGGATTTCCCCAATTGAATTTACAAAGCAATACGGGCTTACCCGCGAAGTTTCTGCGGAAAAGCGTGACATGTCGCGTCATTACCAGTTTGAATCCATTTTAACGATCACCGGTGCGAATGCCGACTATAGGACTCAAATCAAACCTTCGGAAGAGGGGGCTGTAATCATTCAGCTATACAATTTGATTGCAGGGAAGGCTGGCAAATCAACACTGTCCGGGGGCGTTGAAAAAACACACCTTGTACAGGCGGCAAATGACCTATGGGCAGCACGCGGCAAAGCTTTAGTTGTAGCCGGCTCAAATGACAAAGCTATTCAGGTCGTTGTGAACGGTATCAACGACATTTTGGGAAGCTATGGTGCAACGATACTCACCAGCTCGCCGGTAAATTACCGTCAGGGTAATGATGAAGCGATGGCTGGAGTAATCCGCGATGCGGAGGCGGGCGTGGTAGATGGGGTTATATTTTTTAACTGTAATCCTGTATACGACCATCCCCTTGGAGAAAAGTTAGCAGCAGCGATGAAGAAGCTTACGCTTTCCATCGCCACATCATATAAGGAAGAGGAAACGGGATTGCTTTCACAATTCCTCGCGCCGGATCACCACTACCTCGAAGCGTGGAATGATGCGGAGCCCAAGAAGGATCAGTTCAGTCTCGCGCAGCCTGTTATCACCCCGATCTTCAAGTCAAGACCAGCCCAGGAATCCTTCCTGGTGTGGGCAGGCGAATCTGACGTTAACTACTTTGAATTTGTAAAAAATAACTGGCGCACGTGGTTCTACAAGGATTCGTCACAGCCGTTCCAAACTTTCTGGGATAAGTGCCTGTATGACGGAGTTTTAGCAGGCCCGGTGAGTTCTGCTGGTACAGTGTCCGCCTTTTCGGGCGACGTGAACGCAGCTGCGGCTGCGATCGCGAATTATAAATCCTCTGGATTTGAGCTTGTGATATACGAAAGCGGATCTATCGGCAATGGTTCGCAGGCAAATAATCCCCTGTTACAAGAGCTTCCTGATCCTATCACCAAGGCTGTTTGGGACCATTATGTGACCGTTTCACCTAAGGATGCCAAGGATATTGATTTCTCTGAAAGCATCACCAGACTCTATAGTATAACCGTTAACGGGAGAACAATCAAATTGCCGGCACTTGTGCAGCCCGGACAGACTCCGGGAACTATCGGCGTGCCGCTTGGCTATGGACGTACCAGAGCAGGAAAGGTCGCGGACGGAATTGGCCAGAATGTTTATCCGATGGTGGCCATGGTGAATGGGTCGCTTAGCTACTCCGTTGCCAACGTCAAGTTCGAGCGTACGGAGGAAACGTATCAGATCGCCCAGACGCAGACGCACAATACATTTATGGGCCGTCAAACGGTCATACAGGAAACATCCCTATCCAAGTATAAGGACGAAAATTGGGAGCGTGAATTTAAACCGAAAGTAACCACCTGGACTTCTGAAGAACATAAGGTAGACCCTGGAAGTATCAAAATATGGAATGGCCATGACTACCCGAATCATCACTGGGGTATGTCCATTGACTTAAATAGTTGCATTGGGTGCGGTGCTTGCGTCGTTGCCTGTAACGTTGAGAATAATGTGGCGCTTGTCGGGCGGGAGGAAGTGATTAACCGCCGCGAGATGCACTGGCTTCGAATCGATCGCTACTACAGCAGCGATGCAGCTCCTGACGATCGGAAGGGACTAGAAGAAGCTGCGGATAACCCGGAGGTTGTCTTTCAACCGATGTTATGTCAGCATTGTAACAATGCGCCATGTGAAACTGTTTGTCCCGTAGCAGCGACAACCCACAGCACAGAGGGTCTTAACCAGATGACCTACAACCGTTGCATTGGAACACGGTATTGCGCAAATAACTGTCCGTATAAAGTGAGACGGTTTAATTGGTTCAAATATCACGACAACAGCGAATTTGAATCTGTTAACCCTTCGATGAATACGGACCTTGGCAAAAT
Organism: Chryseolinea sp.; assembly: GCA_037720155.1. GTDB lineage: Bacteria > Bacteroidota > Bacteroidia > Cytophagales > Cyclobacteriaceae > Chryseolinea. Next base: position 74,499 of record JBBJMI010000010.1, read on the forward strand.
GGTGCTGAATCCTGATGTTACCGTCCGCTCACGCGGTGTGATGGAAAAATGTTCATTCTGTGTACAACGTATCCAGCTTGGAAAACTGACTGCGAAGAAAGACAAAAGACTGCTGGTGGACGGAGAAGTGACGACAGCATGTCAGGCGTCCTGCTCAACAGGTGCTATTGTTTTCGGTGACATCAACAATCCGGAGAGCAAGATTTCTAAACTGCTTGAGATCAAGCCGAGGGATCCGAAGCATCCTGAAAAAATCGATAAGCTTGCGGGAAATCCGCGTGCATATCAAGTGCTTGAAGAAGTTGGTGTGAAACCCAACATCTGGTATCTGACCAAGGTTAGAAATAAAGAAGCGACAAAAGCATAGTACTGATAACGATTAACGATCAACGATAAATGCAGGTAAGTTCAGCAATACGCGATCCTCTTGTAACCGGTGGCAAAACGGTTAAGGATGTATCGCATGATATAAGCCGACAGGTTGAAGGAAAGCCGACAAGACTTTGGTGGATGGCGTTCGCCGTTTCATCCGTATTTTTTCTTTTTGGTCTTTATTGTATCTGTTATCTTCTCTGGACAGGAGTAGGGGTTTGGGGACTTAATAAGACAGTAGGCTGGGCGTGGGATATTACAAATTTCGTGTGGTGGGTTGGTATCGGTCACGCCGGAACATTGATCTCGGCCATTCTTTTGTTGTTCCGTCAGCGTTGGAGAATGTCAATAAATCGTGCCGCAGAGGCAATGACGATTTTTGCCGTTATCTGTGCTGCAACCTTCCCGCTTATGCACATGGGCAGGCTATGGTTGGGTTTCTACTGGACACTCCCATTTCCAAATGCTTTCGGCTCCCTTTGGCCCAACTTTAACTCTCCATTGCTTTGGGATGTTTTCGCTATATCAACATACTTCACGGTCTCTCTTGTTTTCTGGTACATCGGGTTAATTCCTGACTTTGCTGTAATTCGCGATCGCGCAGTGGTTCAGGGTCGCATGACCCGCGCCAACATCTATAACGCGCTGAGCTTCGGCTGGCAGGGCGGAGCAAAGACGTGGATGCGCTATGAATCTGTGGCGTTAATACTTGCAGGCCTTTCAACACCGCTTGTGCTTTCGGTTCACACGATCGTATCAATGGACTTTGCAACGTCCGTCATTCCAGGATGGCATACAACGATCTTTCCGCCGTACTTCGTTGCAGGAGCTATTTTCTCCGGGTTTGCCATGGTGCTTACATTGCTGCTGATAACGCGCGTTGTGTTTAACCTGGAAGACTATATCACGATCTACCACATCGAGCTGATGAACATAATCATCATTGTAACGGGGTCGATAGTGGGCGTGGCTTATATAACAGAATTGTTCATCTCCTGGTATTCGGGCGTGGAGTACGAAGGTTACGCGTTCTATAACCGTGTTCAGGGTCCTTATGCCTGGGCTTATTGGTCAATGATGACTTGTAATGTTATTTCACCTCAACTTTTTTGGATCAAAAAGATCAGGACCAGCATCGCCGCGACATTCGTATTATCCATTATCGTCAATATAGGGATGTGGTTTGAGCGCTTTGTGATTATTGTAACATCGCTGCACAGGGATTACATTCCTTCAAGCTGGACGATGTTTCACCCCACGATCTACGACATTGGAGAATATCTCTTCACGTTCGGATTATTCTTCTGCGCTTTTCTATTGTTTGCCAAATTTTTCCCGATGATCAACATGGCAGAGGTGAAAAGTATTATCAAGGTGGGATCGGAAAAGAAGAAAGACATCGAGCATTGAAATGAAACTGCTGGCAATTTGAAATGATAAGTATGGAAGCAGACAAAAACTTTTTAGTAGGAATATTTGATGACGAGGATGTATTGCTCAATGGTGTAACGAGCATCCGCAAAAGTGGCGTGAAGATACATGAGGTCTTCTCTCCATTTCCTGTACACGGCCTCGACGAGGTGTTAGGCTACAAGCGCACCCGCTTACCAATCGCGGCATTCTTGTTCGGCATGACCGGTACCTCATTGGCCCTCTTTACTCAAATATGGATGCTTGGCTATGACTGGCCGATGATCATTGGCGGTAAACCCTTCGCGTCGTTGCCACCGTTCATACCCGTAACCTTTGAGTTTACCGTGCTGCTTGCGGCCTTGGGAATGGTGGGAACTTTTATGATCGTAAGCGATCTGAAGCCTTACCGGTGGCCCAGACAATTTGATATTCGCAGTACAGACGATAAGCATGTAATGGCCATTGACCTTGCCCTGAACAAAGGCAAATCGAGGGACGAGATAACGAGTATTCTTCAGGCTGCTGGAGCAACTGAAGTGAATGAAAAGAATTTTTGAAAAATCTGAGATATCCAATATGCGAATGCGCTTTCTATCGGGTTTGATAACAGGAGTTTCGGCAGCAATTCTATTGGCTTCCTGTAGTGCTGACGGCGACAACCAGGGCACTGAGTATGCTCCGAACATGTACCACTCTGTGGCTTATGAGCCTTATACTCAAATCGTGGATGAAGATGCTGGCCGTTGGTTAACCTCCATTGAGTACAGAGATGGCCACGCTGAGTTCTTCAATTCGAATAAGCTCAACCCATTTCGGATGAACATGCGTGAGTCACCAGCAAATACGGTAAGCCGAAACGGACGTGGCTGGCTTCCCTATCGCCTCGGAAAGGATAGCCTCGCCTTTGCAGCGAACATACCTAATCCCCTCGATTCTTCGGCAGCGATGGTGGGTGACGGGAAGGTTTTGTATGAAATGTATTGTGACCATTGCCATGGTGCGAAAGGCGAAGGAGACGGCAAAGTCTCTGAAAAATATAATGGTGTGCCGAGTTATAAATCGGACGCGCTAAAGGGTATCTCCGAAGGCCACATTTTTCACGTAATAACTCATGGTAAAAATCTTATGTGGCCACATGGCTCGTTGGTCAATCCGGAAGAACGCTGGAAGATCGCGAAGTATGTTAAGACTTTGCAAAAGTAAACCTGAGTAAGATAAAGGATAACGAAAAGACAATGGCTCATCACGTAGAAGTTGTAGAAGAAATTTATGCATTCAGGCCGGAGACGAAACGGAAGCTCTATATTTCAATTATTGCCGGAGTTGTGCTGTTTGCTATCGGATTAATTCTTGCCATGAGCAACGGGGGAGGAGAAGATCACGGCGGCGGACATTCTTCAGTTGTTCAGGAGACCTTTGTTGCAAGCGTTGATCAGCACGAGCCAACAACCGCGAAACAAGAGCCGGCCAGGACGGACGATCATCATGAGAAACCGGTTTGGCTGAGACGACTGTTTGCTACCCTGTGGATGAATAATATTTTTATCGCGGGCATGGGAATCATAGGATTATTCTTCATCACCATACAATATGCTTCGCAGGCCGGTTGGTCGGTCGGTGTCAAGCGGGTATCGCTGGCGATGGGTTCATGGATACCAGTTGCCGGAATCTTAACGCTGGTACTTTGGTTTATTACGAAGAGCGATGTTTTCCATTGGACTCACGCTGACCTGTATCAAGAGGGTGGAGAGAATTTTGATGCGCTCATTAACGAAAAAGCACCGTTTTTTTACTGGCCACTGGCAGGGGGAACATTTCCAATGTTCTATATCTTCCGAATGGTATTCTTCTTCGGACTTTGGTACTGGTTTTACACGAAGATCAGAAGAAACATGCTTGCCGAAGATCTTGACCCGTCAACCCAATATTGGTATAACAACCGCGGCACGTCGGCCTGGTTCCTTGTTTTCTTCGGAGCGAGCTCTTCAATTGCTGCGTGGGATTGGGTGATGAGTATTGACACCCATTGGTTCAGCACCATGTTTGGCTGGTATGTGTTCGCCAGCTGGTGGGTAACCGGATTGGCAACCATCACATTGATTGTTGCCTTTTTAAAAGACGCCGGTTATCTGAAGATTGTCAACTCCAACCATCTTCATGATCTTGGTAAGTTCATCTTTGCCTTTTCAATATTCTGGACATACATCTGGTTCAGCCAGTTTCTGCTGATCTATTACGCCCACATTCCTGAAGAGACTGTGTATTTCGTCGAGCGAATGGAAGTCGGCCCCTACAGCTGGATATTCTACCTGAACATTATATTGAATTTCGTGTTACCTTTTTTGTTGCTGATGACCCGCGACGCAAAAAGACAGTTGTCAACGTTAAAGCTTGTGTGCCCTATCATTATTGTCGGACATTGGTTTGATTTCTTCAATATGGTAACGCCTGGTGTAATGAAGCACGATGGTGGCATCGGGTTCTTGGAGATCGGCACCTTTGTGATATTGTTCTCGGTGTTCCTTCTGTTTGTGCTCAACAGTTTGTCAAAGGTTCCTTTGTTTGGCAAAAATGATCCGATGTTGGAAGAAAGCCTCCATCACCACATTTAATATTTAGAATAGATATGATGAGTTTGGTTATTTTCATTGGTGTTGTTCTGATTCTGGGGATCCTCTATATGATCTTCAGGGTGAGCAACCTGTTAACTATTGCGAAGAAAAAGGAAGAGGAGAAAGGTGGAACTGCAAATCAGGTTAACGCCGCACTCTTCATCGTTTTCATGGTGTTGGGCCTTGGATGGTTCTTCTATTATTCATTTGCTTATTTTGAAGATTACACTTTGCCAATCGCATCTGAGCACGGAAAGCTAACCGATGGATTGTTTTGGACAACGATGGTAGTCTCTGTGGCGGCGTTTGTGATCATCAGCATTGTGATGTTCATCTTTATCTACAAGTATCAGCACAAGGACGGACACCGGGCAACCTTCTTCGCTGATAATACTTACCTCGAATTAGCCTGGACGATAATTCCTGCTATAGTCCTGACCTTGCTCATTTTCACAGGACTAAGGGCATGGAATGACATCACTGACCCTGCATCCAAAGACGCCGAATTGATTGAAGTGATTGGTCAGCAGTTTGCCTGGACGGTCCGTTATCCTGGAGTTAAGGATCAGCAACTTGGTAAAGTGAATTACAAGCTCATCGACAACTTTGGAAATGAATTTGGCCTGGATCTGACTGACAAAAATTCTTTCGACGACTTCAAGTCGCTCGAACTTCACATTCCTGTAGACAAGGAAGTGCTGCTGAAGATACGCGCCAAGGATGTATTGCATAGTGTCTTTCTGCCGCATTTTCGTGTGAAGATGGATGCCGTTCCCGGGATGCCCACTCAGTTTAAGTTCATTGCGACTAAAACAACGCAGGAGATGCGTGACGAGCTTGGCAATCCAAATTTTAATTATGAAATGGCGTGCACAGAAATTTGTGGTCGTGGCCACTTTTCTATGAAAATGTCTGTTATCGTCGAGGACGAAGAATCATATGAGCGTTGGAAGGCTTCGCAGGAATCGTGGCTGAAGCAAAATCCGGATTATCTAAAGTCGGTGCCTGCGAATTTGAAAGAAGCGGCAATGATCAAGGCCGGAATGGAGAAGGATCCCGGGGCGACGGTAGCAGCGGTGAACGAATAGGAGTTTAAAGATCTACAAGGAAATGGCAACAACTAATATACACACACATCAGGATGTTCACCATGACGACCATGAAGAACATGAGCACCACGAAACCAATTTTTGGAGGACATATATATTCAGTGAAGACCATAAAGTAATTGCGAAGCAGTTTCTTATTACGGGGATTTTCTGGGCCCTTTTGGGTGGCATCCTTTCCGTGATCTTCCGCTTGCAGCTTGGTTTTCCAGACGCAAGTCTTGCATGGTTAAAGCCTGTTCTGGGAGGTTGGATTACGGCCGAAGGGAAACTTGATCCTGAGTTTTACCTTGCTCTTGTGACCATGCACGGAACTATTATGGTATTCTTCGTGCTTACGGCAGGGTTGAGCGGTACTTTTTCAAATTTTTTGATACCGTTGCAAATCGGTGCACGCGACATGGCATCCGGATTTATGAATATGCTTTCTTACTGGTTCTTTTTTGCTTCCAGCTGCATAATGTTCACATCATTGTTCCTGTCCACAGGACCCGCGGCGGGTGGTTGGACGATTTACCCACCTCTTAGCGCGTTGCCACAGGCAATCAATGGATCAGGTACTGGCATGACCCTCTGGCTCGTAGCCATGGCGTTGTTCATTATAAGCTCGCTGCTGGGAAGTATTAATTATATTACTACTGTTATCAACATGCGCACAAGAGGTATGACATTCACAAGAATGCCATTGACAATCTGGGCGTTCTTCTTCACGGCAATTATCGGCGTTTTATCCTTCCCGGTATTATTCGCAGCCGCATTGCTTCTCATCTTTGATCGAAGCTTTGGAACAAGCTTTTACCTCTCCGATATCTATATCGGCGGCGAGGCGCTTGCGCACGACGGCGGAAGCCCTGTACTGTTCCAGCATTTGTTCTGGTTCCTCGGGCATCCCGAAGTGTATATTGTACTCCTTCCTGCGCTCGGACTTTCTTCTGAGATCATTGCAACGAACGCGCGCAAGCCAATTTTTGGATACAAAGCGATGATTGGTTCGATGCTCTTTATCGGTATTCTTTCTTTTATTGTATGGGCCCACCACATGTTTGTAACGGGAATGAATCCATTCCTGGGATCAGTCTTCATGTTACTTACCCTCATTATTGCTGTTCCATCAGCGGTTAAGATCTTTAACTATGTAACTACCCTCTGGAAAGGAAATATCCGGTTCACCGCTGCGATGATGTTCTCAATAGGTCTGGTGTCGTTCTTCTTAAGCGGCGGTATCACAGGTATATTCCTTGGAAATTCAGCCATCGACATTCAGCTTCACGACACATACTTTGTTGTGGCCCATTTTCACCTTGTGATGGGAAGCGCTTCGTTCTTTGGTATGATGGCTGGCGTATATCACTGGTTCCCCAAGATGTTTGGCCGCATGATGAATCCTACGCTGGGATACGTTCACTTCTGGATAACTTTCGTGGGTGTTTACCTTGTATTCTTCCCGATGCATTATATCGGTATTGCAGGCTTTCCCAGGAGATATTATTCATGGACAAATTTCGAGACCTTCAGTGGCTTTGCAGACCTTAACATGCTCGTAAGCATTGCGGCAATCGCGACACTGCTCGCACAGTTTATATTCTTGTTCAATTTCTTCTACAGCATGTTCCGTGGGCGTTTGGCTTCTGCCAATCCCTGGGAATCCAACACGCTGGAATGGACTACACCGCGCAAGCCGGGTCACGGAAACTGGGTAGGAGAGATACCTTCGGTTTACCGGTGGCCATACGACTACAGCAAACCAGGAGCGAAGGAAGATTACATTCCGCAACACATTCCACATTCTGAAACTCCGGAATCTAATCTACCCCACGAAAATGACCTGATCAAGTTGGAGACCTCTGATGGGGATGGCGCTATTGTCATCGAAGGAACGAAACACTAGTAGGCGAGCGCGTAAAGTTGTAGAGAATTGGCAGCCGATGGATTTCGACTGAATCGCGGCCGCGCAGGAAAAAAAACATGAGATCATTCCGCAGGCTCACAACTTCTACGTTGATTTCGGTTTACATTCTGATCTTTGTAGGGGGAATAGTGCGAAGCACCGGTTCAGGAATGGGATGCCCTGACTGGCCCCGGTGTTTTGGCAAATGGATTCCTCCGACAACGGTGTCTGAGCTACCCCCTGACTACAAAGCCGTTTTCACATCGCATCGGGAAAAAAAGAGCCGAAAGTTTGCTGCATATCTCAATGCTTTGGGCATGACGGCCACGGCCAATAGCGTTCTTACTGAGACTCCAGTCCATCAGGAAAGTGATTTTAATCCGGTCAAGACGTGGATCGAATACCTGAACAGGTTGGTTGGTGTTGTCATCGGGATCCTTATTTTTTCAATCTTCATTTCTTCAATTCGGCTTTGGGGCACGAACAGGCGACTGCCGGTGATTGCGTTTCTCACGTTTATTCTTGTTGGCTTTCAGGGCTGGATCGGCTCCGTAGTGGTATCAACAAATCTTACACCATGGATCATTACAGTACATATGTTCCTGGCTTTGGTCATCGTCGCGCTGTTGATTTTCCTTCTGCACGAAAGCAGCTTTGGAAGAGAAATAAATTCATCGCTTGGTTTTTGGTGGCTGCTAGCCTGCATGGCTGTCCTATTGGTTCAGATTCTTCTTGGCACACAAGTGCGCGAGGCGATTGACCGCGTTGCCACAATTGCCTCGAGAGAAGCGTGGATTGCCAACCTCGGCAGCGAGTTTATCATCCACCGTTCATTCTCATGGATAGTGCTTCTTCTGCATGTTGGATTAATAATGAAATTGCACAAAACTCAAGGGTCAAAAGCTTTCGCCCTTACCCTAATCCTGCTAATTTTGGGAACAATTTTGACGGGTTTGGGTATGGCATTTTTGGCTGTTCCACCCTTCCTTCAGCCGATACATTTATTGCTGGCTACCGCAACATTCGGCGTCCAGTTTATGTTCTTGCTGAAGCTAAATAGAAAAGAAGAACCGTCTTTGATAACACGATGATTGTTGGACATGTCGATGGGTTGACTGGGTTTACATTTGCTATCGCGAAAGCGAAAGCATACTGGGAGCTCTTGAAGTTTAGATTGTCTTTTCTGGTTGCATTTTCCTGCGCATTTGGCTTTGTCCTTGCTTCACCCAAAGTGAGCTATAATGTATTAATGTGGCTTTTCCTGGGTGGCTTTCTGTTGTCAGGGGCATCTGTTATTATAAACCAGATTATTGAAAAGGATCTCGATTTGCTGATGAAGCGAACGATGAATCGCCCACTTCCCACACATCGGGTGACAGTGAATGAGGCCATCCTTCTCGCCGCAATATGCGCCGTCTCGGGAGTGGCAATACTTATCGTTTACACCAATCCGCTAACTACAACGCTCGCGGTCTTGTCATTGGTCCTGTATGCATTTGCCTATACGCCGCTGAAGCGCGTCGGACCCATCGCTGTGTTTGTTGGCGCAATTCCTGGAGCCCTTCCACCACTCTTGGGCTGGACGGCCGCGACGGGCGAGCTATCACACCATGCGTTGATCATTTTCGGCATTCAGTTTATCTGGCAGTTCCCGCACTTTTGGGCAATTGCCTGGGTTGCAGACGATGATTACAAGAGGGCCGGCTTCAAGCTGCTTCCTTCTGGCGGTCAAAAGGATCTCAACACAGCAATTCAGATAATGATTTATACCATGTTTTTAATTCCGTTGGGGTTGTTGCCGGCTACTTTTGGAATCACCGGCATTAATTCCGCAATAGTGGCCACAGTGTGCGGCGTTTTGTTTTTCGCTCTGACGTTTTCATTGATGAAATCTGGTGACCGCAAGTCGGCATTGAAAATCATGTTTGCGTCTTTTTTTTACTTGCCGATCGTCCAGATCGCGTATATACTTGATAAGATCTGATAGGAGGATATAGTGGATATGAGAACAGATATTAAAATTGTTGAGGAAGCCGGCGAGCAATTGGCGATGCATCCTAAAAAATTCGCGTTGTGGATATTCATTGCTAGCGTTGTAATGATATTTGCAGCGTTTACCAGCGCATACATGGTGCGCCAGGCGGCAGGTAACTGGCTGGTGTTTGAGTTGCCCGATTCATTTTTTGTTACGACCGCGATTATTTTGCTGAGCAGCGTTACGATGCATTGGGCCTACTATTCCGCGAAAAGAGACAACATGGAAATGACCAGGCTGGCAATGGCGGTAACGACCATGTTAGGTATTGCCTTTTTAATTGGGCAGTTCATTGCCTGGGGTGATCTGGTTAGAGACAACGTCTACTTTGCGGGCAATCCGTCCGGATCGTTTGTGTACGTCATATCGGGGGTTCATGGGGTGCACATCATTGGTGGCGTAGTGTTTCTGCTGATTGTGTTAGTCGCTACATTTCAGTACAAGGTACATTCACGAAAGCTGGCGCAAATTGAAATGTGCGCTACCTACTGGCATTTTTTGGATGGTCTTTGGCTATATTTATTTGTTTTTCTATTATTGAACCGCTAATAACGGGCACGAGACACAATCAGCTACAACTTAAAATAATCGAATAGAATACTATATGGCAAGCACTACAGCAGCACCGGCCCCGGGCCGAAGTGAATGGGATGGCGGAGCGGCCCCAATGGGCGCCAGCTATGGCAAGCTCATGATGTGGTTTTTCCTACTCTCTGATGCATTTACCTTCTCGGCGCTGCTGATTACTTATGGCCTTGTTCGTTCTTCACATCAGGGATACACAGGCGAAGTAGAAAATTTCGTCTTCAGCCAGGCATACTGGCCAATCCCCGAAAAAGTGTTTGAATCCGTGCCTTTTCTGCATGGAGTCTCCCTGCCGTTGGTGTTCGTGGGTATCATGACTTTCATTCTTATCATGAGCAGCGTTACAATGGTTCTCGCTGTTGAGGCAGGCCATCGGATGGACCGCGTCACCGTAGAGAAATGGATGTTATGGACTATTCTCGGAGGTCTTGCTTTCTTAGGCTGCCAGGCGTGGGAGTGGACCCACTTTATTCACGGCGTCGAGTCGGAAGGCGGTGGGTTTGTACATGCGGGTCTGGCCCACAATCCCTATGGCCCACCGGATTTTGCAGCTTTCTTTTTCTTCATCACAGGATTTCATGGCTTTCACGTATTCAGTGGGGTGTGCTTTAACTTTTTAATTTACTATAACACAGTGACGGGCGTCTATCAACGTCGCGGGCATTATGAGATGGTCGAGAAGGTAGGTCTATACTGGCATTTTGTTGACCTCGTCTGGGTGTTCGTATTTACATTTTTCTACCTTGTCTAACAGCGTTACGGCGCAATTGAAAATTCAACTTATGGAACATATCGAAGATCATGTACAGGTGACCGTACTTCCTCCCGACAAAGCGAAGATTAAAAAGCTTTGGACTGTGGCGGCAATCCTGGGAATTGTCACTGCCATTGAATTTGTGATAGCATTTACGATGAATGCGGGAACGCTAAAGACAGCAATTTTCGTGGGCTTAACGATTGTGAAGGCTGGTTATATTGTTGGTGAATTTATGCACTTGCGTTACGAAGTGAAGGTATTGTTCTGGTCTATACTTATTCCGTTGATTTTTATCGCCTGGATGCTGGTGGCGTTTGTGTACGAGGGAATGGCGATTGGCGCAGTTCGTTATTAGAATTCGCATTATCATTTTATAGATGGCTTGAGCTAACACTTAAGCCTTTTTTTTGATAATGGGAGATGACTGGATTATTTATGAACGTGAAAAAAGCCGTCTACCTTTTCCTGGCGTTATTACTGCCCGTCTTCGTGTTCCTCTTTCTCAGAACATTTGGCAAAAATGAATTTGCCGTCAAGCCATTATACTCCGAGAATTTTCCCTCTGTCTCTGCCGGGTGTACTCCCGTACGCAAGCTTCCTTATATACTTCCCGACAGCATAATAAAGGGTTACTCGAAAGGTTCGGATAGCCTCTCTGTAGTCTTCTTCGGCGCGATAAAAGATGAGGCTGCCAATCAGTTCCGACGGGTTCAAGAGGAACTTCGTAACGACGGCGTTGCTGTCTTTTCCGTTGAGGACACGGTAACAAACGCGACCATAATGCGGTGCTTTTTTTTTCTCAAAAATCCCTTTGATGTTGTTCTGTTTGACACGCGCGGAGGCATTCGTGGAAATTATACCAGCGGGAATCGCGATGAGATCGACAGATTGTTAACCGAGGTGACCATTATCCAAAAGAGATACTAGATGGAAAACAAAGGCATTGTCGTTCCCAAACGCGCCGATCAATACAAAAGGTTGATCATCGCTGTGTCGATAGTTGTTCCGGTTTTGATAGCGATCCTGTTCGGCGTGAAAGTACCGGGATATGACTTTAGCTTTCTTCCTCCCATCTATGCAACAATTAATGGAATCACCGCGGTGCTTCTAACCGCGGCGGTCATTGCGATCAGAAAGGGTACCCGCATTTGGCATGAGAGGTTGATGAAAGCGTGTATGATACTTTCATCAATTTTCCTGGTCCTTTACGTCCTCTATCACATGACTAGCGACTCTACCCCGTTCGGTGGCGAAGGCCCTGTGCGTTATGCATACTTTTTTATCCTGATCTCGCACATTTTGTTGTCCATCGGTGTTATTCCCCTGGTACTGTTTACGTATTTAAGTGCATGGCAGGAAGACTTTGTCCGGCACCGGAAGCTTGCGAAAATCACTTTTCCGGTATGGCTGTATGTGGCGGTGACAGGTGTGATAGTTTATTTGATGATAAGTCCGTATTACATTAATTAGCGATTATGGTGAAGACTGTATTTATTTCCATGTTTGCCATGCTGGTATTGTCATTGTCCGACGTGGCTGCGCAATGTGCAATGTGTCGGTCAACCCTTGAAAATAATTACTCTGCGGGAAATCCTGGAATTGGCGCAGGCATAAATACGGGAATACTATATCTTCTTGTAATGCCCTATCTCGCCATAATGATCATTGGGTACCTTTGGTTCAAATCAAGTAAACATGCCCAGAAGGAGTTATCTAGCCGCACTATTGCAAGGTAAGTGCCCGCGCTGCCGCGAAGCCGATATTTTTAAGTACTCAATATTTAGCATATCACGGTTCAGCGTAATGAATGACCATTGCCCTAATTGTGGCACCAGGCTGGAACCTGAGCCTGGCTTTTTCCAGGGAGCCATGTACGTTGGTTACGGTTTCACCGTTGCAGTCATCGCGATTATCGGCGTAACCCTGGCGGTAACATGGAACCCCTCAGAATGGATCACAATTGCGATTGTCATTGGCGTCATGGTATTGCTGGCGCCGGCCAATTATAGATACTCACGCATTTTTTACCTGTATTGGTTCGGTGGGATCGACTATAAGCCCTGATCCGTTAATTTCTTAACTTCGCTGCCATTCATTTCCTTTCGCTGTTGAAAATAAAGTCACTACAAGCGCTAATTGCCGCATTACTTTTGCTGTTGGCAGGCTTGTCACTGCTTGCCTTTTTTAACGGACCCGCAGATCCAGCATGGACCCTTAAAAAGGTGTCCGGTAAGCTTGATCGAATGCTGGAAGACATGGATAGCAAAGCGCTTGTCTTCATGAAGGAGATTAAAGCATCACCGGATTTCGCTCCGACCAATTTTCAGGGTAATTCATTCTTTGTTTACGATGGTGGGCAGGTTGTCTCATGGTCTGATAACAAATTCGTCCCCACACCCGCTTCTGTGGCCGATACATTTAATGTCAAGTTGCTCAAGGCGGGCAACGGCGACTACCTCGCTAAGAAGTGGAAGATAAGCGGAGATAAATTTTTGATCGCCGTGATCCCGCTCTACAGGCAATACAACATCACGAATGATTATCTGCAAACGTGGTGGAATCGAAGACTTTTCACTTCCGGCAACATCACTATTCTTGAACATAGTGCAACGCTTGGGCTGCCGGTTTGCGCCCGGGGAGGATGCCCGTTCAAGATAAGTCTTCTTCCGTTGACCGTATCTGCTTATCCTGTGGCTCAGGCGATTGGCGCTGCATTGATTTTTGCGGCGATCGTTTTGATCAGCCTTTGTATCATAAGAAAATGTAAAGAATCGCCATATCCCGAAATAGGCGTGCCGGTGCTGTTTGTTTTTTTTTATAGTGTCAGATTAATGATGATACGCATTGGCGTTCCAGAAGTACACTACCCATCGTGGCTGTTTAATCCACAGATATTCGCTTCCTCTACCATAAATTATTCTCTGGGCGACGTCGTCTTGAATGAGGTGGCAATACTTATTATATGTCTGTATCTATTCAAAAATTATCAGCGATTCAAAGTCTTTCAATTCCTCTTTTTTAAGAGCTGGGTCTCGTGGGCGATCTCGATCCTTTCGGGTGTATGTATCCTTTTTGCTGCCCTCTTCCCCTACGTCGCCATACAGACGCTTTACAACAACTCTGCTATCATCCTCGATATCTCGCAGTCACTTAGGTTTGACGGGATCAGGTGGACCGCAATTATCATCGTGCTCCTGGCCGGTGTTTGTTCTTTTCTTTTCGCCCATACGTTTGTTAGATTGTTAATCGCTGATGGCAATAGGGTGAGAATAATTTTTTGTTTTTTTTTATCGGTAGTAATTTTTGCTGCTATTAATACCTTCAGTAACCAGGAATATGAGTCGACACTACTCCTCGGAACTTTCTATTTTTTTCTTGTTTACTTTCTCAAGCTATACGCTGGCTTAAGACGACTTACATTTGCGACCTTTTCGTACTTATTCATCGCCATTTCCTTTCTGTCCGCTAACGGGGCGTATGCTATCCGAAGTTTCAGCATGCAGGAACGGGTCGATAATCAATTTCGATTTGCTGATAACTTTTTGATAGATCGGGATATTTTTGGCGAATACCTGCTGCGTGAGACGGCAAACAAAATAGCAAAGGATGTATTTATTCAAACGAGAATAAACATTCCGTTTCTCAGTCGCGATGCGATCAGACAAAAAATCAGACAGGTTTTTCTTCCTTCGTACTTCAATAAGTATGACGTCGACATTTCATTGTTTGCCGCGACAGGAGATCCATTGAGCAACAGATCAACAGTTTCATTGTCACAGTTTGTTGGAAGCTACGACCAGGACGATGCTTACCGGACGTCCTATGAAGGCGTCTACTTTGTGCCCAGTCCAGCGCGCGATGTGGCACAAAAATACCTGGTGAAGATCCCCATTGTTCGCAGTGGTTTCACTTCTGCCTATGTCATGTTGGAGCTTTCGCTTAAGAAGGTGATTCCGGAAAATGTCTATCCAGAGTTGCTGGTCGATCGAAGCTTTGAACAGTTTTACAACGCAGAGGACATAAGCTACGCAGTGTATTCCGACACCACGTTGCTCTTCAGCTCGGGAAAATTCAATTATGACCTCTCGTTCGGGCGACAATGGTTGGGGAACCCCGCCTTGTATCGGAATGGCCTGGAGGCAGGAGGCTATCTACATATCGCCGAAGAAGATCAAAACGATCGAATCGCCATTGTATCATCGCAGCTACAACCCGACATGTTTGCGCTCGCTAACTTTTCCTTTTTCCTGGTGTTGGGTCTGGGCATCATTCTCCTCTTCCTGTTGGCCCAGGGAGTCATCAATTATTTCGTGGGAGAGAAGCTTTACTTTTCTGCGAGAATACAACTGCTTTTGAATCTTGCCTTCTTCCTGCCGCTCATCCTCGTGAGTATTACGACACTGAAGCTTACGAGCCAATCTTCCCAAAATCAATTGAATAACGAATACCTGAACAAGGCAGAGACCTTTAGCAGTCAGCTGTCGTCGCAGCTCGATGACTACCTGAATGGCCGTGGCGAAAATATCGTCAGTTTTCAAAACCAGCTGACGGATCTGGCGAAGCTTACGAACCTTGATGCGAATGTTTTTACAGCCAAAGGCGAACTGTTGGCTACAAGCCAGCCGCAGATATTTGAGAACGAGTTGGTCTCCACGTATATCAATGCCCATGCGCTCCAACTTATCCGGGAGGGTCACACCCTGACGATTGAAACCGAGCGCATCGGCTCTCTGGAGTATTATGTTTCCTATGCGGCGTTAAAGGCGCCGCTTACGGGCAAGCTCATCGGTATACTTGGAATACCGTTTTTTCAAAGTGGATATTCCATGGAAAAAGTGCAAATCAGTATCGTTTCAAACATTCTTAACATTTTCGCCTTGATTTTTATTGCCTTGGTTATACTATCATACTTCGTTTCGGTATGGTTGACATTTCCCTTGAAATTTATAACGCAGTCATTGCAACGCACCTCCCTTACGAAAATTAATCAACCTTTAACCTGGAAGGCTGACGACGAGATAGGACTGATGGTGAAGGAATACAATCAGATGTTATTTAAGCTCAGCGAGAGCAAAGCGGAACTGGAACAGAACCAGCGGGAACGCACATGGAGGGAAATAGCCCAACAGGTCGCGCATGAGATCAAGAATCCTTTAACGCCCATGAAGCTGACGTTGCAACAACTTCAGAGGTCTATTAAATCCGAAACCGATTCATCAGAGAAGACTGAGAAGGCTGTAGCCACATTGCTTACGCAAGTGGATACCCTAAATGATATTGCCTCTTCGTTTAGTACGTTCGCGCGCATGCCCGAACCGGTGATGCAACGTTTGGAGTTAGTGGGACTTGTGAAACGAATTGTTCTGCTACATAGTCAATCCGGTGAACTGACGTTTATTACTTCCATAAGGGAAGCTTATATACGCGGTGACGAGAATTTACTGGGACGAACGTTTTCCAATATCATTCTAAATGCATACCAGTCAGCGAGGCCAGGCCATCCACAACAGCTTAAGATTTTTTTGGAAGCATCTCGTACTCATTATAAGCTCCGCTTTCAGGACAATGGAAAAGGTATTGAGCCCCATATTGCTGAACGGATATTCCTTTCACACTTTAGCACGAAGAAATCAGGTTCGGGTCTTGGTCTTGCTATAGCCAAACAGGCCATTGAGCAGATGGAAGGTCGGATTTGGTTTGAAACGACAGTTGGACAGGGCACGACGTTTTTTGTCTCGCTGCCGTGCCAATAAGATTTTAAAAACGGAGCGTGAAGATTGTTCTTACATCCGGCTCCGATTCCACATTAATGGACCCTTTGTGCATTTGCATAATTTGGCGTGACAAACTTAGGCCAATACCGGATCCCGTTCGCTTGGTTGTGTAAAATGGAACAAAGATGTGTTCCAAAGCTTCTTTAATAATGCCTGGACCGTTATCTACGATCTCAATTAGAACAGAATTCTCGTCATAGCGTCCAACAAGTTGTAACGTCGGATTTTTTGTTTCTACCAACGCCTCAATAGCATTTTTTAATAGATTGATCAGTACCTGTTCAATCATTTCAACATCGGCCTGAATCGTTAAGTATTCCGAGCTGCAGGAATAATGAAAGTCAATATGGGTCTTCTTCAACTCGGTTCTCATGAGTTGCGCCACATGGTCAATGAGATCCTTTAGCCGGACCGTTGAGATTTTTGGTTTAGGGAGTGAAGTATATTCACGATACGCGTCAATGAATTTGATCAATCCTTTGCTTCGGTTTTCAATGGTGCTTAGCCCTTCCCGCAGATCGTCCGCGCCTTCCTCTTTTAATTCATAGTGTTCATCTTTCTTCTCCATGTCATGATCGAGAATTTCGCGTAGGGTGGACGTTAGTGAGGATATTGGCGTTATCGAGTTCATGATCTCATGACGAAGTACCCGTGTGAGATTCTGCCATGCTTCCAGTTCCTGTTTTTGTAATTCCGGCTGAATATTTTGCAGGGTTACGAGTTTCACGTCTGTTCCGCGGATTCGCATTTCTGTTGCCTGAATCGTGAGGTAAAGCTCGTTGCTGCCTTTGTATAGCTCACTTTTCCCGGGCTCCACGCTGTTGATCGAGTGATACAATTTCGGATTGATCGCGATGAGTTCCCTGATGTTTTTCACATTTGTAACACCAATGAAGCGCTTTGCATTGGTGTTGATCAGCTGCACGTTTCCTTCCGTGTCGAAGGAAAGGATGCCCGTTCGCACCTGCTGGACAACGGTGTTCAGATATTGACCCTGTTCTTCTTTTTCAGACCGCGCCTTGCGAAAGGCTTCCAATACTTCGTTGAAAGCAATGTTCAGATCTTTAAAGGATCGACCCAGTTTATTGTCGGATGCAAAACCCGAGATAAAATCTGAATATTTCACAGATTCAAGAAACCGGGTAAGCTTTCTGTTGGTCTGATTGACGAATCTGAAAATGTCTACAAGCTGCAGAAACACTATCACGGACATCAGGATCGCGGCGAACATCATGTTCGGCCGTGTGATCATGTACATGAACAGGGACATTGTCAGCCCCAACAAGATCACCCGCAGAATTACCCGGGCGCGGAAATCGTTAAAGCCAAAATTCAAAACCGGAGGTTGTTATTAGCTGGCAAGTTCCCGGTTTCGAAGCAGAAAACAAATAGCTGGAAGAATAGCTGCAAGCTTGAAGCTCGCAGCTTTTTAAAGTCCGTACTTCTCCAGCCTTCTGTACAGCGATGACCTCGTTAGGCCTAATTCAGAGGCTGCCTGGGTAATGTTGCCGTTGTACTTCTTCAATACTTTTCTAATCAGTAATTTCTCAACCTCTTCAAGATTGTATTGCTCAAGGCTTAGCTGTCCATCTTCCTTTGCTGCCGTGGCAGTGAAGTTAAAGTCCTCCGGCTGCAGCACGCTGGACGTGCTTAGAATAATTGCACGTTCGATCGAATGCTGGAGCTCACGGATATTACCCGGCCATGGATGCTTGTGCATCCGCGCCATTGCCCCTTCGCTGATCTTCGAAATCTGCTTTTCATACTTCGCGGCGTAATGCTTTAAAAAATGATTTGCAAGAAGCGGGATGTCCTCAAAGCGTTCACGTAACGCCGGAATTTCAATTTCGATTGTATTGATTCGATATAGCAGATCCTGACGAAATCTGTTTTCCTTGACCATGTCATATAACGGCATGTTGGTTGCACAGATGAGCCTGATATCGATGGGGGTATCTTTATTTGAACCGACGCGGCTCACTTTCCTGTTTTGTAATACCGTCAAGAGTTTCGCCTGTAGGGGTAGCGATAGATTCCCAATTTCGTCGAGAAATAGAGTGCCATGGTTGGCAAGCTCAAACCTTCCTGCGCGATCTTCTTTGGCGTCTGTAAAGGATCCCTTCTTATGGCCGAATAGTTCACTTTCAAACAAGGTTTCTGTAATGGAACCCAGGTCAACACTCGCGAAGTTTTCGTTTTTCCGTGCTGAGTTTCGATGTATTGCGCGAGCGATCACTTCTTTGCCAGTTCCGTTTTCTCCAAGAATAAGAACGTTGGCATCGGTCTTCGCCACCCGATCGATCGTTTGAAATATCTTTAGCATCACGCTGCTCTGCCCAATGATTTCGCTGTAACGCTCGTTCAAAGCCTGGTTGATCTCATGGTTTTTGTTCTTGAGATTTTCAATAACGTCGCGCGATTCGCGCAAGCGCATGGCTGAATACAGGGTGGCGAGCAGCTTTTCATTTTCCCATGGCTTTAGCACAAAATCGGTTGCCCCAGCCTTGATCGCTTTCACCGCCATTTGAATATCACCGTAGGCAGTAATGAGAACTACTACTGCTGACGGATCAAGCTGCAAAATTCGTTCTAACCAATAATAACCTTCGCTGCCACTGCTAACATCTTTTGTGAAATTCATGTCAAGGAGGATCACATCGTAATCATCGTTGTGCATGAGTGCGGGAATGGCTTCTGGATTTTTCTCGATGTCAACCTGAGCAAAATGCCGCTTCAGATGCATTTTTGCTGCTTTCAAAAGATCCTCGTTATCATCTACGATGAGAATCTTACCTTGCTTTTGTTCCATTCGTTTGGCGGTTTAGGGGGGTAAACTGTATCATTAACAAACACAGCTGTCCGCTAGTGGGCAAAGCGCATACCGAAATGGTTTTATGCGTAATTCGGCGAAAAACAGCCAATTTTGACGATTAATGCGTTCGATTACGGACATTCTCGTTCACATATGAACGAACGGGTGGACGTTGACTATTGAAAACGCCTTTAAAATGCCATTCTCGCGGTTGGCACACTTGTTGGCAACCTGCCCTACATCAGCCGGGCGTTCAACGACCTCGGCTTGGTGAAAAAACTGAAGAATGGATAAGCAACTCAAAAAGAAGACGTGGACCCTGAAGCGCATTGCCACCTACAGCGGTATTGCGCTGTTTGTGATATTTGTAGGGTATCAATTCATCTTTGCCGACCGCCGGTCAAAGTTGAAGATTGAAAAGGACAAGATTACAATCGCCGAAGTTAAAAGAGGTGAATTCAAAGAGTACATACCTCAAACGGGTACGATAGAACCGAGCAGGACAGTTTATCTCGACGCTGTAGAGGGAGGAACAGTGAAACGTGTAGTGGCAGAAAGCGGCGCGATGCTGAAAGCAGGAGATATAATTTTAGAACTAAGCAACCTTACCCTCGAATTGCAAGTCTTAAGTCAGGAAGCGCAGTTGAGTGAGAGTATCAACCGTAACCGTGACACACGATTGGGGATAACAAAAAATGAACTGGAGCAACGTAGCCAGTTAGCGTTAATTGACAACGCACTTGCAACACTGGGGCCTCAATTTGAACGACAAAAAAAGTTGTTCGAGAAAAAATTGATCTCAAAGCAGGAATTCGAAAAGACAGAAGCGGACTATAAATATAACATTGACAGAAGGAAATTCACGCATGAGGATTACCGCAATGATTCAATGGATCGTGGACGACAGCTCAGCGATATTAAGTCGCTTGAAACGCGGATGAGTCTGAATCTCCAGGGAGTTGGGAAGCTTTTGGAAAATTTAATTATACGTGCACCGATCGATGGACAACTTTCCAGACCTCAACTGGATCCAGGGCAAGCCATTACCCAAGGATTCCGCATGGGTCAGATCGATATCGTCGGAAGCTATAAAGTGAAGGTTCCAATTGACGAATTGTATTCTCCACGCATCACTACTGGGTTACGGGCCACGACGACCTACAACAACAAGGATTATGAGCTGGAGATTAAATACATTTATCCCACTGTAGTAAACGGCAGGTTCGAAGTGGATATGAATTTCATTGGAGATACGCCGCCAGGCATCCGCCGCGGTCAGTCACTCAGACTGAGAATAGAATTAGGCCAGTCGTCGGAAGAATTGCTTTTACCTGTTGGCGGATTTTATAAGGATACTGGCGGAAATTGGGTGTTTGTTGTTGAAGATGGTAATCGTGCAGTTAAGCGCGAGATCAAGCTTGGACGCAAAATGGGAAGCGAGTATTTTGAAGTGCTGGAGGGTTTAAAACCAGGAGAGAAAGTGATCACTTCGTCCTACGAAAATTTTGGTACCAATGAAGTACTCCTGCTGAACTAAAAATTGCGCGACACCGATAAAGCAGCACGAATGCATGCAGGCATGTAACCTTTCACAAATAAAGAAGTATTTTCAATACAACTAATTCGCACTGTAAAACATCAAAAAGTAAATACCAGCCATGATCAAACTCAAAAATCTTGAAAAAGTCTACACTACCGAAGAGGTGGAAACAACCGCGCTAAATAATATTAACCTGGAGATCAAAGAGGGAGAATTCGTCGCCATCATGGGTCCATCAGGTTGTGGGAAATCCACACTGCTGAATATTCTCGGCTTGTTGGATAATCCTTCTGGCGGAGAGTACCACTTCGGCGAGCATGAAGTTGCCAAATACTCTGAACGTCAGAGAGCACAATTACGCAAAGGCTCTATTGGCTTTGTATTCCAGAGTTTCAACCTGATCGATGAGCTAACGGTTTTTGAAAACGTTGAATTGCCATTGCTATACATGAAAGTTCCTGCAGCTGAACGCAAGCAACGCGTTGAGGAAGTTCTTGAGCGAATGAACATCATGCATCGGAGGAATCACTTTCCGCAGCAGTTGTCCGGTGGACAACAGCAGCGCGTGGCCATTTCCCGTGCGATAGTAGCAAAGCCACGAGTGATTCTTGCCGATGAGCCAACCGGTAACCTTGACTCTGCCAATGGCGAAGAAGTAATGAAACTCCTTTCACAGCTTAATGAAGAAGGAACGACGATCATCATGGTAACTCACTCACCATATGACGCGAATTATGCACACCGAATTATCAATCTCTTCGATGGAAAGGTTGTTACAGAAAACATCAAGGAGCAATTCCATATTTAATTATATAAAGATGCTGGTGAAGTAGGGTCATCATCCCGTTTGGCGCGAAGCAAAAACCTGATGACCCTTACTTTGACCCGGCTGGAGTAAAATCTTCGCCGGGTTTTTTATTGTGAGCCCAACATTATTCGGCTCAATGCGTAAACCATTGTTATAAGATTCAGTCCCTCAAACACACACTGCATGGTAAAAAATTTCTTTTTAATCACGTTTCGGAACTTGATCAAGAATAAGGTGTTTATTTTCATCAACGTTTTTGGAATGGGTACTGCAATTGCCTGCTGTATTGTTGCCTACTTCAACTGGGAGTTTAATGCGAAATTTGATGACAATCATCTGCATAGTCCTACAGTTTACCGCGTAAGTTCATTGCGGGAATTTGAAGGAGAATCTAAGTTGTACGGACACGCGCCGCTGCCATTGGGCGCTACTATAAAGCAGAATGTACCAGATGTTACCCGTGCCGTGCGTATAGCCTGGTCGTATTCTGACTTGCAAGTTGAAGACAATGTTTTCAGGCCGGAAGGTCTCGCTTACGTCGATCCCGATTTCTTCAATGTATTTTCTTTTAAGCTACTTTATGGAACGCAGTCAGCACTTGCTGATAAATCAAAGGTTTTTTTAAGCGATCAGCTCGCCACGAAACTATTCGGGACTACCAACGTCGTAGGTAAACAACTAACACAAGTGTTAGGCCCGAAAACAAAGGAAATTGAGGTCGGAGGCGTTTTCGAAACGCAGCCTTTCAATTCAAGCTTTCAGGAGCAGGCATACATGCATTTTGACAATGTTTATGATGACGACAACGAGCTGAAAGAAAATGACTGGAAGGCAAGAAGCACTGTTTTTGTGATGATTGAAGATCCGACCAGGGTGGAGGCCGTTCGAACCCAGTTGCAATCGTACCGCGACAACGCTAATAAGGTAAGGGAGGATTTTATAATTAAAGAATTTGTACTCGATCCTTTTGTCGGGATGGCGAGGCGCGACATGGCGAACGATACATGGTCTAGGACGAGAAGCTCCAGTCCGACAGCGGCAGTGATAAGCCCGGTTATCATGGCCGTGCTGGTATTGCTGATCGCATGTTTTAATATGACTAACACGTCTATAGCCATTTCATCCAGACGCTTAAAAGAAATTGGTATACGGAAGGTGATGGGCAGCCTTCGCAGTCAATTGATCCTGCAGTTTATTGGCGAAACACTTTTTATATGTTTTCTTTCCCTCATCGCTGGTATTTTCCTGGGTGAACTCTTACTTGCCTCATGGAATGCATTGTGGGAAAATATGAAACTGGCTTCCCATTATTTGGATCAACCCGATGTACTCATTTTTTTAATCGCGGTCTTATTTTTCACAGGCATGGTAGCTGGAAGCTATCCGGCCTTTTATATAAGCCATTTCGAACCGGTCAGCATACTCAAGGGAAAGCTAAAGTTTGGAGGAACGAACTACTTCACAAGAACTTTGCTGGTACTGCAGTATTCCTTTTCATTGATAGCCGTCATCTTTGCCATCGCTTTCTATCAAAATTCAAAATTTCAAAGAGATTTTGATCTCGGGTTTAATGACAAGGGAATCATCATCGCTTATGTGAACAACCTGGGCGAATTTGAAACTTATAAAAATGCCGTTGCGCAAAACAAGGACGTCCTTAACATCGCCGGATCGAAGCATAGCATATTTTCGTCCCATTATAACGATCCTGTTAAGCATGAATCAAAGCAGGTCGAGGTCGACATCATTGAGGTCGGGGACGAATACCTCCAAACCATGGGTCTGACACTGGTGGCAGGACGTGATTTTAAAAAGGATTCTGAAACGGACAGAAAGGAGTCAGTGATCGTAACAGAAAGTTTTGTCAAACGCTTCGGTTGGGACAATGCGTTGGGCAAGGAGATTACTTGGATGGATACGTCGAAGTTTTTTATTGTTGGCGTCGTAAAAGATGTCTATACAAATGGTTTATGGCGTGAACTCGAACCAATGATGATCCGAAACGCACCCCGTGACCAATACACGCACGTTATTGTAAGCGCACCGGTTTCCGAAATTAAAAAGCTTAACAGCGAGATGGAGCAACAGTGGAAACAAACTTTCCCAAACCGCCTATACAACGGGCGTTATCTTGACGAGATTATGGTTGAGGCTGCTACGGTAAACGATAACATTGTAAAGACTTTTGTCTTCCTCGGTATCGTCGCAATATTTTTATCGGTCACAGGTTTGTATACGCTGGTCTCCTTAAATATCATCAAACGAATGAAAGAAATCGGTGTACGAAAGGTACTTGGCGCGTCTATATCCAACATCACACGCATTATCAATACGGAGTTCGTGATTATGTTGCTTATTTCATCTGTCATTGGTTCCGTCCTGAGCTATTTCGCAGTCGAGGCTATGATGGACAGTATCTGGGATTATTATCAAACGGCATCAGCAATAACGATAGCCATAGCCGTTTTTATCCTTTTCTTCGTTTCAGCCGTTGTTGTAGGCTTCAAGATATTCGATGCCGCGTCTATGAATCCAGTGAATACGCTGAGGCAGGAGTGAGCGGCGGTTTGAGTCAGTTGGAGAGTAGAAGTTATGAATTATGAGTTATGAGTTATGAGTTATGCTCGAGCCGAACTCATAACTCATAACTACTAACTAATAGATGACTCTGTAACCTAACTCCCTCGTCCGCGTCTAAACACCATACCATTAAATAAAATGCTCCGGAACTACTTCAACGTCGCCATCAGGAACATCCTGAAGCATAAATTCTTCTCAGCGATCAACATTTTAGGCATGACGATCGGAGTATCGGCGTGCTTTCTGATCATCTTATACGTTTCGGATGAACTGGGTTATGACCGATTCCACGCAAACGCCGATAGGATCTATCAGGTTGGTCTCCATGGCAAGATCGCAGGGCAGGACATAAGAACTGCGAATACATGTCCCCCATTAGCTGAAGCGATGGTTGCTGACATCCCTGAAGTAGAAGCAGCAACCCGTGTCGTACCAGCTTTTGGCAAGCCTGCGATCAAGTATCAGGACAAAGTGTTGGCGGAGGATAAAATTTATTACGCAGATTCAAATTTCTTTGAGTTTTTCAGCTTCCGGTTACTGGAAGGTGAGGTCAAAACCGCATTGAAAGCTCCAAACAATGTTGTCGTTACCGAAACAATGGCAAAAAAATATTTTGGCACCGACAACGCGCTGGGCAAGCTTCTCGTCATCGGAGATGAGAATCAGACGTTCAAGGTTACCGGCATCGCGGCCGATCCCCCACACAACTCTCACTTTCGTTTTAATATGTTGATCTCCTCCCAGTCGGCTGAACATTTGAAACGCGGGGTGTGGTTAAATAATTTTATGTATACGTACTTTTTGATTCGTCCCAATGGATCGGTAATTGCAGTTGATCAGAAGTTTACAGCCCTTGTGGAAAAATATGTGGGTCCGGAGATAGAAAAATTTATGCAAACCACGCTCAAGCAACTACGGGAGCAAAGCGGCGAGTATGGATATTTCTCAACCAAACTGACAGACATTCATCTACGTTCGACGACAGTCGATGGTATCGAACCGGGTGGCAACATGACGTATGTATATTTTTTCGGGGCGATTGGAATTTTTATCCTGGTTATCGCCTGCATTAACTTTATGAACCTGTCGACCGCGCGCTCTGCTGGCAGGGCAAAGGAAGTGGGACTGCGAAAGACTCTTGGTTCATTGCGTGGCCAGATGATTGGACAATTCCTGGCGGAGTCAACGCTCTATAGTCTGCTTGCGGTAGTCCTCGCGTTGGTGTGCTGTTATTTTCTATTACCGCAGTTTAATCTTGTCTCGGGAAAAGAACTCGAGATGAAGATCCTGATGAGCCCAACATTTATTGTGGCCATTCTTGGCCTGATCATCCTTGTTGGATTGATAGCAGGTAGCTATCCTGCCTTTTATCTTACCTCCTTTAGCCCTGTAGAAGTTCTGAAGGGTAAAGTGAGATCAGGGATGAAGACGAAAGGTATCCGCAGTACCCTGGTTGTGTTTCAGTTTGCACTGTCCATCTTCCTGATCATCTTCACGCTCGTCGTGTATCAGCAAATCCAGTTTATGCAGGAGAAGAATCTGGGAATCGATAAAAACAATATCCTGGTTTTGCAAAACACGGATCGGCTGGGAACGAATAAGGATGCATTTAAGAATTCACTTTCTCAACAAAGGGGAATTGAGAAACTCAGCTATTCTAACAATACATTCCCAGGTGTTAATAATACCACCATCTTCAAATCAGCGGGCTCGGAACAGGACCACATTATGGGCGTGTACTATGCCGATCACGATCACCAGGATGTAATGAAGTTTGAGCTTAAAGAGGGTCGTTACTTTTCATTAGATTACCCTTCTGACTCCACGGCGATCATTTTGAACGAGTCGGCAGCAAAGGAGTTCGGTTTTAAAGAGCCCATCGGAGAGGAGTTGATATACCATAATGGAGAGGGTCAAGCTGAACATCTTAAAATTATCGGAATAGTGAAAAATTTTAATTTCGAGTCTTTCAAGCTGCAGGTCCGTCCAATGTCCATTCGGTACACGAAGAATTCTCAAAACTTATTAATTCGATATTATGGAAATCCGAAAGATGCCGTTGCCCATGTAGAGAAACTTTGGAAATTACATTCGCCCAATGAGCCCCTCGAGTATGTTTTTCTTGATGACAATTTTGATGAGCTCTTCCGCGCAGAACAACGCATGGGAAATATCTTCAGCATTTTTTCCGGGCTGGCGATTTTTATCGCTTCATTAGGATTGTTTGCGTTGGCAGCTTTCACAAGCGAGCAGCGAACGAAGGAGATTGGCATTCGCAAAGCGATGGGTGCGTCAGTAACCAGCCTCACTATTTTGCTTTCGAAAGAATTTACCAGGCTGGTTTTAATTGCGTTTGTTCCCGCGGCATTGGGAGGTTGGTACGTTTCTTTTCAATGGCTGGAGAGCTTTGCCTACCGCATTTCTGTCAATCCCCTTATTGTTCTTTCGAGCGGGCTCGCAGCGCTGATTTTGGCGTGGCTAACGGTCAGTTTTCAGTCGATAAAGACAGCAAACAGCAATCCAGTTGAATCACTCAGATACGAGTAGCAGGCGGGGTGTTTTTGTGCC
Organism: Chryseolinea sp.; assembly: GCA_037720155.1. Classification (GTDB taxonomy): domain Bacteria; phylum Bacteroidota; class Bacteroidia; order Cytophagales; family Cyclobacteriaceae; genus Chryseolinea. Next base: position 101,349 of record JBBJMI010000010.1, read on the forward strand.
GTAATTAAGCAAAAAAGTGCTCTCTAAAGCCTCTAAATAGGCTTTTCTGCGACCAATGTTAATTTTGTGTTAAGTCGCCCCTTTTAGCTTAACATTTGGTATTTTCGGGTATCAACAATCTTCGATATGGAAAAAGCTAAAACTTCAAAAAAAGCCCTCAGGGGACTCATAACTGACTCTATTCAGGAAGCGCTGAAAGGTTTACAACTGCCGACGCCAGGTAAGAAAGCAAGCAAAGTGGTTGAACAAAACGCTAAGAAGCTTGCCTCCATTTATGCAGATGTAATCAAGCGTGAGAACAAGAAGATCAAGAAGGCTGCAAAATTCATGGAAAACGCCGTGAAGGGTAAGTCAGGCAAGGGAAAGAAATCTTCGGACTTCAAGCTTGCGAAACCTCATAAAATGGAAACGGTATAGTTGCGCTAACACATAACATGTAAGAACAAAAATGAGCCCAGCGATGGGCTCATTTGTTTTTGTAGTATGCACGTTCTTCCAACCATTCCATGAGCGAGATTGTCAGGAGCATCAGCAACATGCTGTAAAAAAAATCCTCAATGGGTATGGTGCCCAACCGTATTCCCAGGTTGTGCTGATCATTGTACCAAACTACCTCGTTGTCAATGAAGGACCCCGTGAGTATGCTGTTGACAATTAAAAAGGGGATAAGTAAAACCGCATAAGCAAGATAAAACCGTCCCATATATCTCGGTCGTAGCTTTAGCATTTGAAAGGCAAGAAATAGCGCGAGCGATATGAACGTGATTGCGGTATATATTTTTTCGATGTTGTAGATAGCCGATATCAGCAGGGTAATAATAAGTACGCTGGAGATCAGTTCATGGTGCGGGAACAATACATCTTTTTCAATAAGATGTTGAAGGGCAAAATAGGTGAACACGCAGGCATAAGGGATGCAAAAGAAGAAAAGTACCTCTTCGAGCGGCAGGGAGCCAATGTGTAGTCCGGTGATATATTGCTCTCTGAATCCCCAGACACCCAACCTGGTAAATATCTCGTCCCAGATAATAAAAAGGCCTGCAATAATGGCCAGCGAGATCCCTAAATATTTCCATTGTTTGTAAAAAGGTGCTTTTTTATAAAAACTTGCCGCAAATGGAAAGATGAAAGAAACAAGATCAATGGTGAGGTAAAGGTATTTGGATGTCAACGTTTACTGGGTTTCTTGTCTGGACCGTTTGAAGGTGAATTTCCTGGTTTCGTACTTTTTCGGCACGATCAGAAAACCAAATGCTTCACCGTCTTCTTTATCATGGCGACTGTGATGTACGTAATGAGCATTAATCATGCGTTGTAAATATTGACTCCTTTTTTTAGGTCTCCACTTTAATCTTTGATGAACAATGACGTCATGAAACACAAGGTAGAAAGCACCATAGCAAAAGATACCAATTCCGACAGATAATAAATACGGATCATATACAACAAGCGTCGCATAATAGATAAGCGCAATGGATGGGATACTAAATACCAATGCGAACAAATCATTTCGTTCAACCTTATGATCATGCACGGTATGATGAGATTTGTGCCATCGCCATAGAAAGCCGTGCATAATAAATTTGTGCGTAAACCATGCCACGAACTCCCAGAATAGAAAGGTACCAATGACAATTGTGGAACAGAGAAACACCGTTATGAAATCCATAGTTTGATTCAAGGCCTCCCTTTTGTTTCGTTGCAGAAGTGTTGCACCAGGATTTTTGCACGGTAATCAAAAATAGCATTTACCTGTTTCTTCACAAACAAGAAGTGGGCGAACCGTCCCAGGAAGCCATAAGGGATCGAATAATTCACCTCATCTGCTATCTCTATTCCATCGCCTACTTCCCGAAAGTGATGTTGATGATGCCACAGCGAATATGGGCCGCTGCGCTGCTCATCGACAAAAAAGAAGGGTTCCTCAACGTGCGTAATTTCCGTTACCCATTCGACACTAATTCCGAATGGAAGCTTAATTCTATACCTGATTATTTGGCCTGAATACATTTTTTCTCCTCCCGAACGATAAAGAATGTTGAACCCCATTTCTGGAGGGGTAATCATAGCAAGATTCTTTGGGGAAGCGAAAAACTCCCACGCGTCCCTCAATGAGACCGGCAGCACCTGCAAACGCTTGAATGAGTAGATTTTCATACCTTTCAATAACAAATTGGAGGAAAAAGGGTTTTAAAATCCCTGTAAATACTTCAACTTGAATATTGTCGTCGAATGGATAGCTGTATGAAATTGTTGACCCGGTATTTGCCTATTTGCGTTTTCGCGGTGCTCGTCTGGTCTTGCCAGGAACGATCACAAATGGCGGGGGTAACAGACTCTGTTGATTATAACCTGCATATTCGACCAATTTTATCAGACAGATGTTTCAAATGCCATGGTCCAGATGGCAACCAACGAAAAGCAAATCTGAGGCTGGATACGCCTGAGGGCGCTCTTTCAGCGTTAAAGGACGATCCTTCGGCCCATGCCATCGTGCCGGGAGACCCTGATCACTCCGAAGTTTTCCTGCGGATAGCGTCCCGTGACACCGCATCAGTAATGCCTCCTGTCAAATCGAATCTTGCCCTCAATGCCGACGAAATAGAACTGATAAAACGTTGGATTTCGCAGGGAGCTAGATATAAAAAGCATTGGGCATTCATTGCTCCGAAAGCCGTGGAGTTACCACCGGTAAAAAATGCTTCGTGGGGCTCAAATGAGATCGACCGCTTCACATTGAATGCAATGGAGCGCGCAGGTATAAACCCGAATGATGCGGCCGATAAAGAACGGTTGCTCAAGCGGGTGAGTCTGGACCTCACGGGCCTGGTCCCGTCATTGATGATGCAGGATAAGTTTGTTGCTGACGAAGATCCCGACGCGTTCGAAAAAATTGTTGATGAATTACTTGCGCAACCTGCTTACGGCGAGAAGATGGCAACGTACTGGATGGACGTCGCCCGGTATGCTGATTCCCACGGATATCAGGACGATGGCCTTCGAACCATGTGGCCGTGGCGTGACTGGGTGATTCACGCCTTCAATAAAAATTATTCCTATGACAAATTCATCATGTGGCAACTGGCGGGCGATCTGATGCCTGAGGCAACGAAGGAACAATTGCTGGCAACTGGCTTTAACCGAAATCACAAAATTACTCAGGAAGGCGGCGTGATTGACGAAGAGTATCGGATAGAGTACGTCACGGACCGAACCAATACGTTTGGTAAAGCTTTCCTTGCGCTCACTTTCGAGTGTGCGAAGTGCCACGATCACAAATACGATCCGATTTTGCAAAAGGATTATTACCGGGCGTTTGCGTTTTTTAACCAGGTTCCTGAGAAGGGTCTGGTTGGAGACATCACACTCGCGTCGTTGGCCGATCCGCCGAACATGAGGATCACATCAGATGACATTGAAAAGTTATTGACCTTCGTAAATAAAAGAGACACGGGCGCTGTACAAGTGATGGTTATGAAAGACCTGTCCGCCAAGCGCCCCACGTACCTTTTGAAGCGCGGCGCTTACGATGCGCCCGGTGACAAGGTTGCAGCGGGCCTTCCGTCCTCGGTAATGCCGTTTGATTCAGCAAGGTATGGCAACGATAGACTGGGGATGGCTAAATGGGTTGTCGATAAAAATAATCCGCTTACTTCGCGCGTGTTCGTCAATCGGATGTGGCAGGAGATCTTTGGCCGTGGGCTGGTAAAAACGACTGGAGATTTTGGTATGCAAGGTGAAATGCCAACCCATCCTGAGTTGCTCGACTGGCTGGCGCTGGATTTTATGAACAATGGATGGAACATCAAAAGACTGTTGAAGCAAATGGTGATGTCCTCCACTTACCGTCAGTCGTCAGTCATCACCAAAGAAAAATATGCTGCTGATCCTGATAACATATTACTTGCCCGTGGGCCGCGCATGCGCTTGAACGCCGAGGCGGTGCGTGATCTGGCGCTTGCAACGAGCGGGCTATTGGTGCGTGAGATAGGCGGACCAAGTGTTAAGCCTTATCAGCCAAAGGGTATATGGGAATCTTCAACTTCTGGCAGAGGTGTACTCGCCAGGTATGTGCAGGACCACGGTGATAAATTGTACCGTCGAGGGTTGTACAGCTTTATCAAACGAACGGTGCCACCGCCCGGGATGCTTGTATTTGATGGTAGTAACCGGGATCAATGTGAAGTAATCAGACCGCGGACGAATACGCCCTTGCAGGCGCTCTTAATATTGAATGATCCAATGATGCTAGAGTCTGCGAGAGTGTTCGCCGAACGGCTGGTGAAAAAGCAGGGAACGGCAAAAGACAATATTAATATCGCTTTCAAATCCATTTTATGTCGCAAACCCAACGATAAGGAATTAACGATTCTTATTAAGTATTACGAAGAGGAAGTTCAATCCTTTACGAACGCGCCAGAGAAGGCAAAGCAATTGATACATGTTGGGGAGTATCCAATCATTTCAGGCAACAGGGAAGTGGATGTCGCGGCATTGATGCAGGTGATCAGTACATTGTATAACATGGATGAGTCTATCTCAAAGGTTTGATTATGGAGAATGAATTGTTGAAGCAACGCTTTCAAATCACGAGGAGACATTTTCTTGGCAAGATGAGCCTGGGTCTTGGATCCGTCGCATTGGGTTCTCTCCTTATTCCTGATTTGTTTAAACCTTCCGATGATGGGATACCTCAGTTGGCAGGCCTTCCACATTTTGCTCCCAAGGCAAAGCGGATTATTTACCTCTTTCAAAATGGTGCACCATCGCAGTTAGAAAGTTTTGACTACAAACCCTTACTTAATAAGATGACGGGTCAGGAGCTGCCGGAGTCGATAAGAAAAGGTCAGCGCCTAACCGGAATGACGTCCGGGCAGGCAAAATTTCCGCTGGTTGGCTCGCATTTTTCTTTTGCACAATATGGTCAGTCCGGCGCGTGGGTAAGTGAGCTATTTCCGCACATGTCGAAGATCGTGGATGATTTATGCTTCATTAAGACGATGAATACAGAGGCCATCAACCACGATCCTGCACTAACGTTTATGCAATCAGGGGCGCAGCAAGGTAATAGGCCGAGCATGGGTGCCTGGATGAGCTACGGTCTCGGAAGTGATAATAAAAATCTCCCAGCGTATTGCGTATTGCTTTCTCGTGGAAGGGGGAATGGTCAGGGAGTGTATTCAAAATTGTGGACAAACGGGTTCCTCGATAGCATCCATCAGGGTGTACAATTCAGCAGCAGCGAAGAGCGTGTATTGTATTTGAAGGATCCTGACGGCAGAGATCGTCAGGCAACGCGCAAAATGCTTGATAATCTTTCTGAGTTAAATTCACTGGGCCATCAGGAATTTGGCGATCCCGAAATTCAGACACGCATTCAGCAATATGAGATGGCCTATCGTATGCAAACTGCAGTGCCTGAGCTCTCTGACCTTGCCCAGGAGCCCGACCACATCATCAAGATGTATGGGGCGGATTGCCTGGTCCCTGGAACTTATGCATCTAACTGTTTGCTTGCACGTAAACTATCTGAGTCGGGCGTAAGGTTTGTGCAATTGTATCATCAAGGTTGGGATCAGCACGGCAACATGGTGGGAGAAATGCCATTGCAAGCCGAAGATGTCGACCGTTCAACGGCTGCACTGGTCATGGATCTCAAGCAACGCGGACTATTGGATGAAACATTGGTTATATGGGGCGGAGAATTTGGCCGCACGAACTATTGCCAGGGAACATTGTCGAAAGAAAATTATGGCCGTGATCACCATCCCCGTGCATATACGATCTGGATGGCCGGTGGGGGAGTCAAACCTGGGATGGTGTATGGCGAGACGGATGAATTCGGTTACAACATCGTAAAAGATCCGGTACATGTAAATGACTTTCACGCGACGGTTCTTCACCTGATGGGCCTTAACCACGAGCAACTTACCTTTAAACATTTGGGCAGACGCTATCGCCTCACAGACGTGGCGGGAAAGGTGGTTAACGGAATCCTTGCATAACGAATGAATAGCACGTCGCGCGTCGTTAGCAATATAATTTTTTGTATTCAGATACTGTTGTTGTTCCTCCTTTTGGTCGAAGACAGCATATCCCTACCGCCTTTCCTACAACTTGCGGGCAGAATGCACCCGTTGGTTCTGCACATTCCCATTGGTGTCGGTGTCTTTCTGGTATCGCTGCAATTGTTTGCGCCCAAGGCGAGCGCTGCTGATAGGGGTACCGTTGTTCGAATGGGTTTATTGCTAACGTCGGCCTCAGCATCTGTTGCAGCGCTTTTCGGATTTTTCTTAAGTCTTCAAGGGGAATATGGTGGCGATGCATTGCAACAACACAAGATCAGTGGAGTCATTTTAAGCTGGCTGTGCTACTTCCTTGTTGTGCTGGATAGCCTCGAGGTGAAGCGCGTTTGGTTTCTGAGCCTCGGTGCTGGCGTTATCGGTGTACTCGTACTCGCCGGGCATACTGGATCAATATTAACGCATGGAGAAAATTTTCTTTTCGGCCCCATGGATAAATCGTCTGTTGTTTTAACTGCTGAAAATGCTTCGGTTTTTCAGTACGCAGTCGCACCCATCTTCGAAAAAAAGTGCTACTCCTGTCATAACGAGTCGAAGGCAAAAGGCAAGCTTGTGATGACAGATATTGACAGGTTTAAAGCCGGTGGCGAGCATGGCAAGCCCTGGGTGGAAGGGAAGCCACAACAAAGTCGAATGATTAAAGCATTTTATCTTCCTCTGGATCACGATGAGCACATGCCCCCTGACGGCAAGCCCCAGCTGACATTAATAGAGATTGAAGTGCTAAAGTCCTGGATAAAATCTGGCGCAGACTTCGATAAAAAATTAGGGGAATTTCCGGATGGAGATACCTTGAAGTTGCGGGTCGCCGAGCTGGTATCTAAAGAACCTGTTCAGGAGATTGAAAAGATTTACACATTTGAAGCGGCATCTGATGATGATTTAGAAAAGATGAACACACCGTTCCTGTCAGTGTCCGCGCTGTACTTGAACAGCCCTGCGTTGCAGGCCGACTTTTATGTGCGTAAGGAGTTTGATATTAAATCACTTCAGCAATTAAAAGCTATAGCGAATCAACTTGTCGTACTGAGCCTTTCTAAAATGCCCGTTTCCGATAATGATCTTACCATTATTGCAAGCTTTAAGAATCTCGAGGTGCTTAACCTGAATTTCACTTCGATACAAGGGGAAGGCCTGCGATCGCTCGAAGCTCTGGCGCATTTGAAGTCGTTGTCCCTGTCGGGAACGAAGGTTTCGGCACGGCATCTCGCGCCGGTGTTAGGACTGCCTGAGCTGAAGCAACTCTACGTCTGGAGCACCGACATTACTGCTTCCCAACGCGATTCTCTGGCCGGTAAGCACCCCGATGTATCCATCTTACTTACACAATTCGATGACAATTCCATGTTGCGTCTTAGTAAACCTATGCTCGTCAACGAGGGTGTCATCAAGCCTGACGACCAAATTGTATTTCGGCATCCGATGCCCGGTGTAACAATTCGTTATACTACTGACGGATCGGTGCCTGACTCTGTTAACAGTCTGGCCTATGAACACCCGTTCAAGTTTACAAAAACCACGGTAGTTAAAGCCAAAGGATGCAAGGATGGATGGTTTTGCAGCGACATGGCTGAGTTCACATGCTTTGTTCGTGGGAAGCAACCGGACGAACTGATATTACTCACTCAACCTGACCCGCAGTACCCTGGTGAAGGTGTGCAGAGTCTGACAGATGGACGCAAGGGTGTAGCAGACGTTTTGAAAGAGCCATCGTGGTTGGGTTATCGCAAAAATCCTTTTGTTGTCGGAGTAGAATTTCAGCCCCAGCCACCGGAAATAAAAGAGATTGTAATAAGCTATGCGCGTAATATAGGCGGTTACAGTTTGCCACCTAAAGAGGTTGAGGTGTGGGGCGGGGAGAGCGAAATTAGCCTGAAGCTTATTAAAAAATTCACGCCACAACAGCCTACTGAAAATGGTGCACTAAAGGTTGACATGATATCCGTAACCATTCCGCCCTCGACGCATAAGTATTATAAACTCGTCGTCCGCCAGGTACCTAGGTTACCCGAATGGCACGATGGCAAAGGGGAAAGGTCTTGGGTATTTATTGATGAGTTGTTTTTTTATTGATTTATATCGGCACATTAATGATCAGGCCGGTCCTCCCCCAAGTTCCGTCATTTCGAACTGTGCATTCCAGCCTTCAAGTAGTCATCCTATTGTAGCAATCAATTTAACGCTTCTCCATAGGCAGCCAAGGCCCTGTTGCGCGCAAAAGAATGCTCCACGAGCGGCCTGACATAATCCTTCGTGTCAAATTCAGGAACCCAACGCCTTACATATTCCAATGCCTTGTCAAATTTTTGCGCCTGCAACGCAGGGTTGAAAACGCGAAAATATGGCGCTGCATCACAGCCGGTGCCGGCTGCCCACTGCCAACCGCCGTTGTTCGAGGCAAAATCGTAATCCAGCAATTTTTTGGCAAAGTATGCTTCACCCCAACGCCAGTCTATGAGTAAATGCTTCGTCATAAAACTTGCAACAACCATCCGTACGCGATTATGCATATAACCAGTTGCGTTCAACTCACGCATGCCTGCATCTACCATCGGATAGCCAGTCTGGCCCATACACCAAGCATCAAATTCTTCAATATTATTCCGCCATTGAATTTTTTCGTACGCCGGTTTGAAAGAACCATTTTCAACGTTGGGATAATGCCACAAAATCATCTGATAAAACTCGCGCCAGATAAGCTCCTTTAAATAGGTTTGGTTCTCCTTTATCGCAATACGCACAAGCTTTCTAATACTGACGGTCCCAAAACGCAAATGAACTCCAATTCGCGACGTTCCCTCACTCGCAGGAAAATTGCGCGTTTTGTCATAGGTCTTAATCACGGACTTCTTGATAACACGCTCTGGTTGCTCCACCTGCGTTTCGGCAAAACCAATGTGTTGTAAGGTAGGGAATGGGAGCGGAGTGGAATTTAAAAAGTTTGAGAAGTATTTTTCAGTAGGATAGCTTTTGAGGAAAAAGTTTTTCATCGTTGCTAACCACTTCCTGCTGTACGGCGTAAATATGGTGTACGGACTGCCATCGTCTTTTAAAACTTCGCCCCGACTAAAGATCACATGATCTTTAAATGTTTTAAACATGCCGCCATTCGACGTTATAATATCGTTTACCGCTTTATCACGGCGTCGAGCGTATGGCTCATAGTCTTCATTGGTGTAAACAGACTTCGTCTTAATTTTCTTGTAGAGCATGACAGGGTCGCCATACAGAACACGAAGAGCAGTTCCCTGAAGCTCCAACTCTTGCTTCATTACTTCGAGGGAATTTAAAATGAAAACTACCCGCGCGTCTGTTTTGTCTTCGAGGCTTTCTAATATCTGCGAGTCGAAGATAAAGAGGGGGATGACATTCTTGTTGCTTTTTAACGCGTGATATAAACCAGCATTATCAGATAGTCGAAGATCCCTGCGGAACCAAAATACTGAATTGTCCTTTGTGAAAGGGCTGAAATCATTTTCCCAGGTTATGCCGCCAACTGATATGTTTTCATCGTTGTACACAGATGCATATTAAGTGATGGGAGAGAAGCGCTGCAAAATTAGCTTCAGCCAGGGTGTATATTTTTCTGGCTGGTGCGAGAGATCAAGCATTAATGTTTGGATGTCAACAAACATCCACTCAGTCACCTCATCTTTATTAATAATGGGCGTACCATCGAACAGCCCGGTAAAGACATGATCATATTCATGTTCTATAAGACCACGATCCAACGCGGCCTTATACAGGAACTTAAATGCAAATTCAGGTTGGACGTCTATCCCCATTTCATACATTAGTCTCTTGCGCGTTGCATCTTCAATTAATTCATTGGGGCCGGGGTGACTACAGCAAGTATTGCTCCACAACCCGCCACTATGGTATTTATGTCCAGCACGCCTTTGAAGAAGTAACTGCCCCTTTCCGTTTAGCAACAACACCGAAAACGCACGATGCAACACACCCTTTTGATGTGCCTCAAGCTTTTCCATGGTGCCAATTGCATTATCCTCCTCATCGACCAGTATGATTTCTTCCATCAGATGAGGTGTAGTCGATGTTTAACGTAGGAGTAGGCGAGCAAACCAGCCTTGTGTCCGTTCCAGATGCTGATGCGACTCTTCAAAACTGCTTCAGACGGGGTGTTCCTGATCTTTTCATACAGTGCAAGGTAATAGACATATGCCACATATACGCCCAGCCGCGAAGTACGCGGCAATTGCCTGATACCCTTGAAGCCTTCTTCAAAATCTTTCTTAATGCTTTCCTCAATTTTAAGTTTGCACTGATCATTGAAATTTTGCATTTCAACCTCAGGAAAATAACTTCGGCCCATGTCAAGGTAGTCAACCTTCATATCGCGCAAAAAGTTTATCTTCTGAAAGGCAGCGCCAAGGCGCATCGCATAAGGTTTCAGATCATCAAACTGATTGGCATTGCCCTGGCAGAACACACGCAGGCACATCAATCCAACCACCTCGGCAGACCCCAACACATATTTGTTAAAGGTATCCGGATCGTAGTTGATTTTCGTAAGATCCATTTCCATGCTTCTAAGAAACTGCTCGACCAAGTCTTCTTCAATTTTATAGGTCCTGTAAACAGCCTGAAAACTGTTTAAGATTGGGTTCAGGCTTATGCCATCTTTTATCGCCGAGTAAGTATCATGTTTGAAACGCGATAGGAGATCCTTTTTGTCGAAGTCGTGAAAGGTATCTACAATTTCATCCGCAAAGCGCACGAAACCATAGATGGCATAAATTGGATCGCGCAACTGCGGCGCCAAACACTTAATCCCAAGAGAAAAAGAGGTACTGTACGCATGCGTGGTTATTCTGCTACAGTGGATAGAGACTTTATCAAATATTTCCTTCATGCTTATGAAGTTGTCTTCGATGTACTTTTAATAATTGTTGCGCTGCAACCTGACCAGAAATAATACAGGGTGGTACCCCCGGGCCTGGCACTGTCAGCTGTCCTGTATAAAACAGGTTGTTAAGCTTTTTGTTTACAATGGAGGGTTTAAAATTTGCAGTTTGAGTTAATGTATTTGCGAGGCCGTATGCATTTCCTTTATATGCATTGTAATCGAGGATAAAATCCGAATGTGCGTAGCTGCGATTATAAACGATATTGTCGCGAAACGGTCCGCACGACTTCTCCATCCGACTGATAATGATATCAAAATACCTTGCCCTCACTTCTGGTGAGTCTTGCAGGCCGGGGGCAACAGGAATTAAAATGAAGACATTTTCACAACCTTGCGGCGCGGCGGTATCATCGGTTTTCGATGAGCAGCAAACATAAAACTGCGGCAAGGTGGGCCACTTGGGATCGTCATAGATTTCCGACGCATGAAGTGCAAAGTCAGCGTCGAAAAACAGGTTATGGTGCAATAGGTCAATTTTTTTATTGACGCCGATATAGAAGATCAGGCTCGACGGCGCTAATACTTTTTTGTTCCAATAGTTTTCGTCGTAACGTCTTTTATCGTCGGGCAGAAGATCCTGTTCCACATGGTGATAATCGGCAGAAGCAACGACATAATCGAATGGAATATGTTTTCCTTTAGCCTGTAGGCCGGTGATCTTTTTTGGTCCAGTCTCAACCCTTTCAACGGTGGTGCTATACTGAAATTTAACGCCAAGCGACGACGCAAGGGCTGCCATCGCTTCGATGATCTTATGCATTCCGCCCAAAGGATACCAAGTACCCAGCTGGATATCTGCATAGTTCATCAGACTATACAACGAAGGCGTTCTTTCAGGCTTCGCTCCGAGAAACAAAACAGGAAATTCCAATAATTGAATAAGTTTTGAGGATTTAAAGAGCTTTCTAACATGTGAGGAGATCGAATCGAACACATGCAGTTTTAACAGTCCGGAAAGAAGATCTTTTGAAAAAAGCTCTCTTAGGGACAAGCCTGGATTGTGAACAAGAACGTTCATTGCCAGATAATATTTGATCTTAGCTTCCGCAAGATATTTTTTTAACAACCCGCCACTTCCAGGTTCGATATCTTCAAAGAGTTTCTGCAGGGCGGGCGCACCAGCGGGAATATCCAGTGTGTCCGTATGTGAATAAATGACCCGATAGGAGGGGTCTAACCGGACGAGTTGATAATAGTCGGCAGGAGTCTTTCCAAAATGACTGAAAAACTTTTCAAATACATCGGGCATCCAATACCAGCTGGGACCCATGTCGAAAGTAAATCCTTGCGCAGAAAACTTTCGTGCTCTTCCGCCGGGACTATCGTGCTTTTCAATCACGGTTACATCAAAGCCAGCTTTCGCAAGAAAGCAGGCCGCAGACAAACCGGAAAATCCAGCACCTATAACCGCTACACGCTTCATCGTAGATCTTGGGAAGAATCAATATCCGTATAGATTTTTTTGTACTTCCTTTCGCGCATGAAAGATTCGGTTTTTCACAGTCCCAATGGGGATCTTGAGATTTCTCGCGATTTCATGATATTTATAACCACTCATGTGCATCTTGAATGGTGTAAGCAACTCGTCCTTGAGATTGTTTAGATTTTTCCAGATCTCTTTGAATTCAAGAGACTCTTCAGGCTTATTAAAAGTATAATCATCTTTAACGGTTAGCTCCATCAGATCTTTTCTCGAATCTCTCGCCAATCGTGAGCGCTGATTTCTCCGGTAATTGTTAATAAATGTGTTGCGCATGATGGTGAATAACCAGCCTTTTAGATTGGTGTCTTCTCGGAACTTGTCGCGGTACGTTAGTGCTTTCAACATCGTGTCCTGCACAAGATCCAATGACTCATCATGGTCATTTGTAAATTTTCTCGTAAAAGCCCTTAGCGTTGTGCGCATCCCTGCGATCTGGTTTGTATATTCGATGCCGTCCATATTGTTTATTGTTTTATTGTAAACGATAAACAAATATACGACGATCTGGCAATTTTGGTTGAGTTTGTTTACTTATTTAAAATAAAAGTTAAACAAAACTGATAGGCTTCAATCCTACACCATCGTCAGAAATGAGGAATTTAAATTCATCTGGCTGGGAGAACGGATGTAAGTTGCCCGTAATCAGCTCTTTATTGCTGCGAACCTGATAACCTGAAAGAAGGATGGGGATGTTCAAGAAATCACTCTTTAATAAGGAGACGTACTCCGGAAACGGGACGAGCGGTGTGGTTGTGATGCAAGTGACCATAAGAGCTGGTGTATGAATGGCGACACTCTGTACTAAATCGATATGCGGGAGACACTGGCCAAAGTAAAAAGAGCGATATCCAGTTTTGCGGGTCAGATAATGATAGAAAAGAAGGCCAAGTTCGTGCAGTTCACTTTCCGGCAAAAATAATAGAACCTTCCTCGACGTCCGTGGAGGTAATGGCAAGCCATCAATCGCTACAATAACCTTTTGGCGTATCAGATTAGATACAAAATGCTCTTGTGCGGGAGTAATCTGTTCTGTCTGCCATAAAAGTCCGATTTTTTCTAAAAAGGGATAGACAATCTCAGTAAACGTTCCTTCGAATCCGAAGCGCAGAATCAAGTTGTTCAGAATCTTCTCAAAGCTTTCCTCATCCATATCAACCATGGCTACAACCAGCTGATCGATTGGAATACTAGCATCAGTTTGGTCTTCGCTTATGGCGAGAACTTTCTCATTTAACTCGGTCGCGGACATGTCAGCGATCCTCGAAATTTTAATTCCGTTGTTATTAAGGAGCGAGACATTGATTATTTTTTTCAGATCTTCGTCCGAATAAAATCGAATGTTGGTGGTGGTTCTTGAAGGGACAATGATCTGATGCCGCTTCTCCCATATTCTTATTGTGTGCGCCTTAATACCTGATAATTGTTCTAAATCTTTAATTGAGTACCGGCCCATTGGGTGAGTTTAAAAAGGTTAACATCTTCGCCATTAAAATTGTTTTGAGGAAGTGAAAAGCATATTTTGTTGATCATGGCGCCAGAGTTTTTAAAAATAGGAAAAGATTGGTTCAAGGCCAGAGAATGGACAGCGTTTCCGTTCCAGCTTGAAGCATGGGAAGCCTATCTTGGCGGGCAGAACGGGCTTGTCAATGCGCCGACGGGGAGTGGTAAAACGTACTCGCTACTTGTTCCTGTGTTGCTTGAATTCATGCGAAGTAATCCGGGATTTAAACGCAGAAAGGAGAGTGGTCTGCAGGCTATATGGATAACGCCGATACGCGCTCTTTCAAAAGAAATTGAATTATCCGCGAAGCGCGCAATTGATGGCCTGGGACTCGGCTGGCGTGTAGGGGTACGTTCCGGTGATACCTCGCTCAATGAAAGAAAGAAGCAAAAGGAAAGTCCTCCGGAATTGCTCATCACCACCCCAGAGAGTTTGCATCTGCTGCTGGCGCAACGCGATTATCCCGACTTCTTCAAAAATGTCAAGGCCGTTATTGCTGACGAGTGGCATGAGCTGATGGGGTCGAAACGAGGTGTACAGGTAGAGCTTGCTTTCTCACGTCTAAAAACAATTTCCCCCGGCCTTAAGATCTGGGGCATCTCTGCTACCATAGGGAATATGGATCAGGCATTGGAAGCCTTGCTCGGTAACTATTACCATGCAAAAAATTACCGCGTGATTAAGGCTGATCTTGAAAAAAAGGTAGAGATCATCTCCGTCCTTCCTGATTCATTTGAAAAGATGCCATGGGCTGGACATCTCGGCATCCAACTGCTTGAAAAAGTCATCGACATCGTCAAAGGAAGCACAACTACCTTGATCTTTACCAATACGCGTTCCTTTGCCGAAATCTGGTATCAAAGAATGCTCGACAAAGCGCCGGAACTTTCGGGCCTGATTGCCATGCATCATGGTTCTATCAGTCAGGAATTAAGAAGCTGGGTGGAAGATCAATTGCATGAAGGAAAGCTGAAGGCAGTGATATGTACATCAAGCCTTGACCTCGGCGTTGACTTCAGACCAGTTGAAACGGTAATACAAGTTGGCGGACCAAAGGGCATAGCCCGTTTTCTGCAACGTGCGGGCAGAAGCGGACATCAGCCGGGTGCAACGAGCACGATATACTTTGTGCCGACTCATTCTCTCGAGCTTATGGAGGCAGCTGCAATCCGCGAGGCTGTAACTCAAAAGGTAGTCGAAGATCGCTTCCCTTATATTCGCTCGTTCGATGTTTTAATTCAATACCTGATCACCCTCTCAGTTTCAGACGGCTTTGATCCTCAAGTAATTTTTGAAGAGATCAAAACAACGTTTTCATATTCATCGGTCACCGAAGATGAATGGTATTGGCTGCTTAATTTTATTACAACGGGCGGTGACTCTCTGCAAGCCTATGATGAATACAGGAAGGTTAGTATAAAGGAAGGCATTTACAAAGTCGATAACCGAACAATAGCAATGCGTCACCGTCTTTCAATAGGCACCATCGTTGGTGACAGCTCGTTATTTGTGCGTATGCTCTCCGGGAAATATCTTGGAACCATCGAAGAGTATTTCATTTCACGATTAAGCCCGGGGGATGTATTTTGGTTCGCAGGACGTAATCTCGAGTTGGTGCGCATCAAAGAAATGGAAGCGCAGGTGAGAAAATCCACTAAAAAGTCTGGTGTTGTTCCGTCGTGGCAGGGCGGGAGGATGCCGTTGTCATCACAAATGAGCGACATGATCCGGATCAAGCTTGATGAAGCGGTACACGGAACCGAAAAAGATATTGAAATGCAATTCCTGAAGCCTTTATTTGATCTCCAACGGGCGCGCTCAATCCTACCCGCCAAGGATGAATTTCTGGTGGAATACTTTCACACAACGGAAGGATACCATGTTGTCATGTACCCCTTTGAAGGACGCTTCGTGCACGAAGGAATTGCTGCCCTTGTCGCATACCGTATTGCGCAAATTCAGCCGATAACATTTTCAATTGCAATGAACGACTATGGATTTGAGTTGCTCTCCGATCAGCCTATTCCAATCGAAGAAGCAATCGAAACCAACATTCTTGGTTCCGACGATTTGTTCAAAGATATCCAGGCAAGTATTAATTCCACGGAGATGGCCCGTCGAAAATTCCGCGACATCGCAGCCATTTCGGGACTGGTATTTAAAGGTTATCCGGGCAAGCCAGTGAAAGATCGTCATCTTCAATCTTCGGCCCAATTGTTCTTTAACGTGTTTCATGAATATGAACAACACAATCTTTTGCTTCAGCAGGCTTTCGAGGAGGTAATGGATTTTCAATTGGAAGAAGCCCGCCTACGCACTGCGCTCGAACGTATTTCTTCGCAAAGAATAATTATTACTACTCCGGAAAAACCAACACCCTTCGCTTTCCCCATCATGGTGGATCACATGCGAGAAAAACTCACAACGGAGAAGCTAGAGGATAGAATAAAGCGGATGGCAATTGACTACGTTGCTTAATCCCTTAATAATGCTGGCGCCGCTTTGATACTCAGTCGGGCTAAGCTTGCACGAGGAGTGAAATCGGACACCCGCGATATAAAATCGGACATCAAATTGTCGAAAATTCTTACGGCAACCACTAAAAACCATATTATTGCCTGGCACGATTGTGATATGAAGGAACATACATCCCGCACGACGACCGCCTATGTTCTACAACTATTGCAAGATTGCCTTCCGAAATATCAGACGCCACGTGTCTTATACAATCATAAATGTCCTTGGCTTGGCATTGGGACTATCGTGTGCAATTATAATCTTCGCTATAGTCCGGCACCATCTCAGCTTTGACCAATTTCATGCGGAGCGCGAACGCATATACCGGCTCGTGACAGAGCAGCATAGAGATCAAATCAGCTATCAGGCAAGTGTGCCAAATCGGCTAGGGAAAGTATTTCGTGAGGATTACACTTTTGCTGAAATGGTGGGTCGCATTGCCACATTCAATGATGTTACGATCGCTCTTGGACAGGAAGATGGCATGAAAAAGTTTAAAGAGCACGAGGCGGCGTTTGCTGAGGTCGAGTTCTTCGAAATCTTTAATTATCCGTTGAGCCAGGGTGATTTTCGCACCGCGTTGAAAGAATCGAATTCAGCGATTATTACGGAGACCATCGCAAAAAAATACTTTGGAAACGACAATGCGATTGGAAAATCATTTCGCCTCGACAACAAAGTTGATTTCATTGTAACCGGCGTGCTCAAACCATTGCCTGAGAACACCGATTTAAAAACCGAAATATTCTTTTCTTATAGCACACTGAAGTCTTTCAATGAATGGTTTGCAAGCGACGATTCATGGGGAGGCATTTCAAGCCAAATGAAATGCTTTGTCAGGTTGCAGCCCGGTGTGTCTACAGCTGAGGTTGAAGCTGTTTTTCCCGCCTACGTGAAGAAGTTCCGTCAGAACAGCAAGAACGTTCACCATTATAAACTTCAACCACTTGCTGAAGTACACTTCGACGCGAAATACAATGGTGCAATGGAGAAAAGCTATTTGTGGGTGCTGTCTGCAATTGGATTTTTTCTGTTGCTCACTGCCTGCGTAAACTTTGTAAATCTCGCAACGGCGCAGGCTACGTATCGCTCCAAGGAGGTAGGAATTCGTAAAGTTTTGGGGAGTCTGCGCAAGCAGCTTTTCTGGCAATTTATGCTGGAGACGGGTTTTATCACTTTCATCTCTACACTTCTTGCGCTGGCAATTGCAAACGCAGCGTTACCACTGGTAAGCAATTGGCTTAAGTCGTCCATCGGTGCTGAAGTTTTTACACAGTGGCCGTTGATTTCTTTCGTGGTGGCATTGTTTGTATCTGTTACTATTTTATCTGGAATTTATCCTGGACTTATCCTCGCAGGATTTAAGCCTGTGACGGCATTAAAAGGCAAATTAGGTGGTCAATACAAGCGCGGTATCAACACGCGTCGGTCTTTGATTGTTACACAGTTCTCGATAACGCAGCTTCTTGTAATAGCACTCATCGTCATCGTGTCTCAAATCGGTTACATCAAACAAACGGACCTTGGATTTGATAAGGATGCCATCGTTATGATTCCAACCGGCACACAGGATGAAAAAATGACGACGTTGAAAAACCAATACAATGAAATCCCCGGTGTTGAAAAAGTTTCGTTGTGTTTTACTGCCCCTTCCGCGGGATGGTCCTGGAGCACTTCTTTCAAATATGATAACCGAGCGGAAGATGAAGCTTTCTCAATCGATTTTAAGGGTGGTGATGAAAACTACCTCTCAACTTTCAACCTCGAGTTGGTTGCAGGCAGGAATGTCGAGCCGTCTGACAGCGCGCGTGAATTCATCGTCAACGAGACCTTTGTCAGAAAGATGAGCGTGCAAAAACCAGAAGACATACTTGGTTATTCTATCGCGTCCAATGACATGAAGGGACCGATTATTGGTGTTGTTAAAGATTTTCATGACCAGTCACTACATCAAGAGATTAAGCCGGTGTTTATTTCGACGGAGAAAGCGAAATACAATTACTATGCGGTAAAACTGAATCGAGAAAACATGAAAAGCGCATTGGCTGGGCTCGAAAGCTCCTGGTCAAAAATGTACCCCGCCGAGCTTTATGATTATGCTTTTCTAGATCAGAGTATTGCCGAGTATTATGAAACGGAGGAAACCATGCCGAAATTGATTCAGGCATTTGCTGCAATTGCAATTCTCATAGGATGCATGGGGCTCTTTGGCATGGTGTCGTTTATGGCGACCAACAAGACCAAAGAAATAGGTATTCGAAAAGTACTTGGGGGAAGTGTCGTACAGATGATATGGATCTTTGGAAAGGAGATTTCAACCCTTATTTTGATCTCATTTCTGTTCGCCGCCCCGGTTAGCTGGTGGTTAATGAATAGATGGCTCGAAAATTTCGAATACAAGGTAAACTTTGGAGCCTGGATTTTTATAGCAGCAATTTCTGTGACAGGCTTGATTGCCATTTTCACAGTGGGATACCATGCGGTGAGAGCTGCGGCAATGAATCCAGTTGATTCGCTAAGAACTGAATAAGAATAGAATAAATGCTACCCGATCAGAAAATAGCTCTGAAAAGGAGAAACAATGTTCCAGCCATGATCATCACGACAGGAAGCGTCAGGAACCATGCGATGAGAATATTCCGAACAGTATCTGGCTGAAGGTTTTTTACGCCCTTACTTGCAACCATACTACCCGCGATGCCTGAGGACAATACGTGCGTAGTACTAACCGGCAAACCGAAGTACGACGACAAACCGATCGTGCTCGCAGCAACCATTTCGGCGCTGGCGCCCTGGGCATACGTTAGATGTTCTTTTCCGATCTTTTCACCCACGGTCCTGACAATTCGTTTCCATCCGATCATGGTACCTAGTCCCAGTGACAAGGAAATCATTAACAAGACCCATTTAGGGGAATAGTCAGTTACCTGTCTGATGTTTTTAAGTTCATCCGTTAGTAGTTTTTGATCATTCCGGCTCATTTTCACTTCCTGCCGGTCGGCAATGTGTTGTAAGTGGCGATCCATTACCATGATGTCTTTGCGCACCACAAATCTTTCTGCCATCGGAATGGACGTAATGGTCGCTAATCCATTAAATCTTTCCTGCAGCCGGTGATTCATCCTGCCAGCCTCTGTAAACAATAATTTATCTGGCTGTGAAAGCACCGTTGAATCGATCGAATCTATCAATCGCTCGATTTTGGTCAACGATTCCGGTATTCTCGTTGGAGAGAAATTTTCATTCAAAGCAAAGTAAGCTGGCACGATACCTATTAAGATGAGCATGACCAGCCCGACTCCTTTTTGGCCATCGTTGGATCCGTGAAAAAAACTGACGAGCGTACAGGTAAGAATAAGGATCGCACGGATCCATGTTGGTGGCGGCTTATCTTTTTTCGGCTCTTTAAAGAGGCTGTCGCCGTATGAGGTTTTTTTGGTCAGAGACCGGATCAGATACATCAGGATGATGGTCATCGAAAAACCAAATAAAGGCGATAGGAGCAAGGACAACCCGATCTCCTTAGCCTTTTCCCAATTTACCGCTTCGCCCAGGGCCTCAGGTAGCATAGAATAGGCAAGGCCGACGCCAAGTATGGAACCGATAAGTGTGTGGGAGCTTGAACAGGGAATGCCGAGGTACCACGTGAGCAAATTCCAAAAAATTGCTGTGATCAGCAGCGCCGAAACCATCGAGAGGCTATGCGCAATGTTCTGATCCACCAACGTTTCCACCGGCAACAGGTTGATGATGCCAACAGCCACTGCTATTCCTCCTGCAAAAACCCCTAGGAAATTCCAGATGCCAGACCAGATTACGGCAATCCAGGGCTTGAGGGAATTTGTATAAATCACCGTCGCCACTGCGTTGGCAGTGTCGTGAAATCCATTAACAAATTCAAAGGAACAGGCGGCTATCAGACAAGCAACCAGAAGCGCTGAATGCGCCAAATCTAATTCGAACATAATCGAGAATTCGGGAGCAATCTAGCCTGAATTACTATTCACTGTGTTAAGCCTATGTTAACTTTTTTTCAGATTAGGCACCTTTTAAGAGATAACATATTGATTTTCAATTGGTTGATTTGCGCGTGTGGATTGCTGCTGATTTAGTAGCTTGCCGCCGTGTTGAAGGCGGATATTTACGGAGAAGCCTTGGAGCTTTACCCACAAAAGGCGGTGTTCTGGCGAAGTAAGAGCATCCTTTTTCTTGCGGACCTTCATTTGGGAAAAATCAATCACTTCCGCCGTTCAGGAATTCCAGTGCCCACCAAAGCCAACAATCGAAACCTTGAAATGATTGTCGATCTTGTGCAAGCGACCCATCCTGCAAGATTTATCTGCCTTGGCGACTTGTTCCATAGTCATTACAACCCTGAGTGGGAGGTGTTCGGCGAACTTGTAAAGCATTTCCACAATACTTCTTTCGAACTTGTGCTCGGGAACCATGATATCATGAGCGAACAGCAATATCGCCGAAAAGGTATCCTGGTACATAAGACGCTGCGTATCGACCCGTTCATCTTTACGCACCATCCGATGGAGGAGGTGGAAGAAAACTGCTACAACGTTTCAGGCCATCTTCATCCCGGAGTGAGCATGCGCGGTAAAGCGAAGCAGTCAATTACGTTACCTTGTTTTTACTTCGGTCGTTGCTCGGGCTTGTTACCGGCGTTCGGACAGTTTACCGGCCTTGCACGCATACATCCACGGAAAGAAGACAAAATTTTTGTAATCGCAGAAAACAAAATTATACCTGTTCAGCCTAATGATTAAATCAGCCTTTCTATTCAACGTTTTCCTGTGTTTTAACTGTTTATCTCTCGCCTGGGCCCAGGATTCTATCAAGTCCGG
The DNA here is from genome assembly GCA_037720155.1 of Chryseolinea sp. GTDB lineage: Bacteria > Bacteroidota > Bacteroidia > Cytophagales > Cyclobacteriaceae > Chryseolinea. Next base: position 122,713 of record JBBJMI010000010.1, read on the forward strand.
TTCTTACGCAGATACGCTGGCTTTTACGCCTGATACAACCCGGATATCTCTTCTCTTCGGAGGTGATGTGATGGGTCATGATTCACAGATTAGCGCTGCGTACAATGCCTCTCGCAATATTTATGACTACGATCCGTGTTTCAAATATGTGAAGCCATTGATTACCGCTGCTGATGTGGCGCTCGCCAACCTTGAGGTGACACTCGCCGGGCCCCCGTTCAAAGGCTATCCGCAGTTCAGCTCGCCCGATGTTCTAGCCCTCACGTTAAAGGATAGTGGATTTGACGCACTGGTGACGGCCAATAACCATTGCATTGACCGCGGGAAGCAAGGCCTGGAGAGAACCATTGCCAGGCTCGATAGCTTTAACATCCCGCACACGGGTACCTTTATTGATTCCGCCGCCCGCCGCAAACAGACACCATTGATAATTCGCAAGAACGGTTTCAATCTGGCAGTGCTGACTTACTCTTATGGCACCAACGGTATCCCTATCCCTAAAAACAGCGTGGTGAATTTGCTGGATACCGCCATCATGAAGAAAGATATACTGTTCGCCAAATCCCTTTTGCCAGATGCAATTATTGTCTTTACGCATTGGGGAGCCGAATACCAGGCGCTGCCTTCGAAACAACAGAAAGACCTCACTGAGTTTTGCTTTGCATTGGGTGTGCAGCTTGTCATAGGCGCTCATCCCCATGTAGTCCAACCAATGGAGTGGAGGAAGGCGAGCAATCAGTTTGTGGCTTACTCACTGGGAAATTTTGTTTCCGGTCAGCGTAAGAGATACACCGACGGAGGCGCAATGGCTTATGTAGAACTTCAAAAAATCCGCGTCAAAAAGGATAGTACAATAACTACCATTGAACGCGCGTCTTATTTTCTCCAATACGTTCACAAGACTGTCGATGCAGCGAAAGACTATTTTATTATCCCGGTACTGCCAGCGTTACCATCGGGAATTTTGTCTATCAAAGACACGGCTTCAGCCGCATCCTTCAAGACATTTGTTGACGACTCCAGGCTGCTTTTTAAAAAATATAACCGGAACGTGAATGAAATGACAACAATGCCAGTTGCGTATGACCGGCCCGTTGTGGAAGTGAAATAATTGCTGCGTCACACGGGAACCTGCCAGTATCGGTCACCGTTTTCTTTTCCTGGCAGGGCCGCCGCCTGAATTCATAATCACGCCGATTGAAAATTCAAGGCCAGTTAAATCAATTTTTGCGTCGGGGAAATCAGCGTTCAACGTTTCAATCGAGTCGTTTCCGCCAGCATAAGTTCCCCTCAGCGGAAATGCAGAATCGCCGGCGAGGTAATTTGTTTCGATCGAAATTCCTACCTGCTGGGTCACATAAACCGTTAGCTCTGCACCGCCATGGTAGCCCCATCCGGGCTTATTTTTATAAGTTAGGTCGCTGTTCACAACCTGCCATCCGGAATATGTTCGTAGCGCCCTGTCAAAGTTTCCATAATTTATCCGTTGGCTAAACCCATAAAACCCAAATACCCCTCCTTTTATATCAAACTCTATCCGGCTGCCCTTGAATTGAACGACAAGCTCTGCGGGCACGAGTATCGTAAAATTGGGACCGACGAGCGCATCCTTCGTTTCGAATGGAAGATCCTTTACATTCAGACCTGACATTCGATAAAGCGATGCACCAGTCTCCAATGCCAGAAAGCGGTTGATGTCAAAACCAACCCCCCGGATGGAAAACGGACTGATCGGCATCGAAAAGTATCCGTTCTTTGGAATAAAATATGAAAATGATAATCCAAACTCCTGTGCATACGCGGAGGAACAGGCAGTAAGGATGATGAACAAAAGCTTTAAATGTTTCATCGGATAGTTGTTAATCTTAAGATCAGCCGAGCTGCAAAGGAAATTTCTATTGCCGGCTCTATTCAAAAATCACAATTGCAGAAGATATGCCTTCAACTCAACCAGGAAGTTCCTGATATCATTGCTGCGAAGATCACCAAGAACAGATAGCCTGAAGGTTGCTTCCTTTGCACCCTTGCCGGGATAGATGGTGTAGCCACGACTATAAAGGTAGTCGTGCATTTTATCAAAATCGTAACCGGAGTGAGCAGGCTCCCTGACTGCCATTAAAATTTGTGATTCATATTGCCTGGGCAGAAGGAATTGAAAGCCAAGATCACGTAGTCCTTCGTATAACAAATTCCAGTTTTCCCGGTAGCGGGTCCATCGGCCGCTTTCTCCTTCCTCAAAATACTCGTTAATGGCTTGACGTAAGGCGTAGACTACTTGAACAGGAGGAGTAAATTGCATTTGCCCCGTCTTTTGAAAACCGGTGTACTGATCAAAAAGGTTGAAGTAAAAGGAGCGCTTGTTTTTCTCCAATGAGGAAAGTAGCTGCTTTTTAAAAATCACAAATACGAGGCCTGGCATTCCCTGAATGCATTTATTGGAAGAGCTGACAATTATGCTGGCGGTCCACATCTTTATGTCAATGGGAATGCCGGCATATGAACTCATGCAATCCACAATAACTTCAACGTCAGCTCTCCTCGCCAGATCACATATCTCCTGAACAGGGTTAAGCATACCGGTAGTGGTCTCGTGATGCACAACTGCCAGATGGCTAATGGTGGGATTTTCCTCGAGGAGCGCTTCGATCTTTTCTACCTGAGGATAATCCCCATAATCAACTTTATAATGTACGACATCAATACCAAAAGTTGTGGCGATAGCGGCCATCCTGGCTCCGTAAGCGCCATTATCAACGACTAGTAATTTTCTCCCATGAGGCACGGCCGACGTAATAGCCGCTTCCAATCCACCGGTGCCGCTTGCGGTAAAAATTGCTGCTACATATTCACCTTCACCATGTACAACCTTTACAAGATCATCTTTGATACCGTCCAATAGATCACCAAACTCTTTTTCCCGCGGGCATATATCGGAGACAACCAGCGCGCGCTTTACACTCTCCGTTGTCGTGGCGGGCCCTGGATTAAGAAGGATCTTGCGATCTACGTTGATTGGTTGCATAATTTATTTCTTCACTTATATTTTCGGATTCTGCCAGACCCAGTATATGCCCAAAACGGAAAAAGTTTTAACGATAAGAATCAGAATCATGACCAGTAAATAAACGGCCACCAACGGATAGATCACGCTGTTATTTGGTTTTAGCAAATAAGACAGAATAATTGCCAGTGGTACGATGATATCGGTCTGGCGTTCAATACCATCTATGAGGTGCCCAAACATTAGTCTTCCAATGTACAGACTGGCATATAAAGTAAGGATGGCAAATACCTGGTACGTTGTCAGCAAGAATGGTAGCGCAATAGCGAGTAATAGCATTAATGCGGTGTATAGCCAATAACCATTTTGTACAACAGCGGTCCTTTTTAAGGTTTGCAGAAATGTGATCAGGGCGCCACCCGCTGAACCAAGCACGAAGATCTCTATAACTGTATAACCTGCCACAACGCGTTGTAGCATGAGGTGGTAAACGGAACTCATAGAAGATAATGCAATGATGATTGCAGATAGCATTACACCTTCCAATGACCCGATCTTTTCGAATGTAAGCCAGCCCGTTCTGAACTGCTCATAAAATACGGCCATGTGGGCGAGGTACGAAATAGCAATTACACCTGAGATAAGTGCACCGTTGGTAAGACCAAAAACATTAAATAGCGTATAAATGATAATTCCGTTATTGAAAGAATCCAGGTAATGGTCACAAAATTCCCCTAGCGCCGAACCCGTCCCCGTGCGTTTTGCCTGCATACCGTCGAGATGATCTCCGATCAGATAAATAATAAGGCAGGCAGCAATAGAAAGGGCGTACAGTGGCTTTGAGGGGTGCGCGCGAAAAGATAAGAATAACCCAAAATAGACAAACAAATTTGATGTCAACGTAATGATGTTCGCTGGAATACTCCATGGTACAAGTTTAGTTAATGGAGAGATGACCCATCGCTTGAATGTTGGAGTCAGCCATGAGTAATCATTACAGCGGTACTGATATGGTCTCATAAGCCGCAAAAAAAGCAATTAATCGTTAAGAATGACCTTCTTAAGGCATATTTATTAGAGCCTCAACTGAAAATATTACAATAACATCGTATTTTTCGACGCCTTTTTTAAAGAGGTGTTTCAAATGAAGAAAACCACACAATTGAAGGAAATGATCAATGCACCAGAAATGGCATTCTTGATGGAAGCCCATAACGGTTTGTCTGCAAAGATTGTTGAGGGGGCAGGCTTTAAGGGAATCTGGGGAAGTGGGCTTTCTATATCCGCTGCGCTCGGCGTTCGGGATAATAACGAAGCATCCTGGACTCAGGTTTTAGATGTCCTCGAATTCATGAGCGATGCAACTTCAATACCTATTCTTCTGGATGGGGATACTGGCTACGGCAACTTTAACAATATGCGACGCCTGGTAAAAAAATTGGAGCAGCGCGATATCGCGGCAGTCTGTATTGAAGACAAATTATTTCCGAAGACCAACTCTTTTATCGGGGGTGAAAATCAACCCCTGGCAGATGTTGATGAGTTTAGTGGCAAGATAAAAGCAGCAAAGGATACGCAGGTTGATGCTGACTTTATGGTTGTTGCCCGGCTGGAAGCATTCATAGCCGGCTGGGGCCTGGACGAAGCCTTGCGCCGCGCCGACGCCTATCACAATGCGGGCGCAGATGCAATTCTTTGCCACAGTAAGAAAGCCGACTCATCCGATATTGATGCATTTATGAAAGCATGGGGAACCCGGTGTCCGGTAATAATAGTTCCTACGAAGTACTACTCTGTACCAACTGACCATTTCCGCCGGACTGGGATAAGTACCATCATCTGGGCAAATCATAACATTCGTACAGCGATCAAAGGGATGCAAGAAACATCCGCCAGAATATTCGCTGAACAAAGTTTGATCAATGTAGAGAGCAAAGTCGTCTCTGTAAATGAAATATTCCGACTTCAGGGTGCAGAGGAGCTTGAGGCCGCAGAAGACAAGTATCTCCCTACAACGGGAAAGAAAGTAAATGCAATTGTCCTCGCGGCCAGCCAGGGATCATTGGGCGACCTCACGAAAGATACGCCCAAGACTTTACTTGAAGTGAACGGCAAATCCTTGCTGTCAACTCAAATTGAAGAATTCAACCAGCTCGGCATAAAGGACGTCAGCGTTGTGCGTGGTTTCGCAAAGGAAAAAGTCAAGCTCAGCAACATCCGGACAATTGACAATGATGAATTCACGACCACCAAAGAACTCTATTCGCTGTGGTTGGCCCGGCATGAGATAAGGGAAAACACACTCATAGGGTATGGCGATATTATTTTCAAACGATTTGTATTGCACGAATTACTAAACGACCAGAACAATATCACTCTTGTGGTAGATGCCGACTGCGATGAGCAAGGCATTGACAAAGACTTTGTCTTTGCAAGTGAAAAATACGATCGTACCAATTATCTCGGAACTTCGTCCTTTAAGAAAATGGGATCGAATCTGCCGTCGAAGGAAATCTTCGGAGAATTCATCGGGCTTTGGAAAGTTAATAAAGCTGGTGCCGGTCAGGTAATTAAATCTCTTGAAAGGCTAAGCCATGCAGAAAATTTTAAATCGATGACTTGCGCAGACCTGTTCAACGATATATCGAAAGAACATGCTATTGCTGTTAAGTACATTAGCGGCGCGTGGCTGGACGTTGATACCCTGGTCGATCTTCAAAACGCGGGTAAACTGAGACTATAATCCAACTCAAAAATTCAAAATGATCAATACAACAACATTCGGCGACAAACTGAAGGAATTGGGTTTTGATTTTTACTCGGGTGTTCCATGCTCCTTCCTGAAGGCATTGATTAACTATGCCATTAACGAATGTGATTATGTCATGGCGGCCAATGAAGGGGATGCTGTAGCCATAGCGTCGGGTGCACGATTGGGCGGCAAAAAATCAGTGGTCCTTATGCAAAATTCTGGCCTTACCAACGCTACGTCGCCTCTTACATCGCTGAACTACACGTTTAAATTGCCAGTCCTGGGCTTTGTCAGTTTGCGAGGGGAACCTGGGGTGAAAGATGAACCACAGCACGAGCTCATGGGGCAGATCACGGAAAGAATGCTCGAATTGATGCAGGTAAAATGGGCTTACCTTTCTGATGATGTGAATACCGCTTGTGTTCAGCTGGAAGAAGCGAACGCCATTGTAGAGACTGGCGATACATTTTTCTTCGTTGTCAGGAAGAATACTTTCCACGAAATCAAATTAAAAGATCAGCAACTTTTCAAGCGGGCGAATATTAAAACGTTGCGTTCCACTGAAAGTCCCGCGCGGCCCTTAAGGACCGAAGCGCTAAGGTGCATATCGAACCTTGCGGATAGCCATACCGTTATGCTGGCGACGACTGGAAAGACCGGGCGCGAATTGTTTGAAGTTGAAGACAAACCTAATAACCTCTACATGGTTGGGTCCATGGGCTGTATTGGATCGCTGGGCCTCGGACTGGCGATCGCACGTCCTGATAAAAAAGTGATCGTAATAGACGGTGATGGTTCTGCCTTGATGCGTATGGGATCCTTCGCAACGAACGCTTACTATCAGCCGCGAAATCTGATGCACATACTGTTGGATAACAATACCCATGACTCTACAGGCGGACAGGCCACGGTATCGCATATCGTTGATTTTGCCGGAGTGGCAGGTTCGGTTAGCTATCCGTTTTCTTTCAAAGTCAGCTCCATCTCAGAATTATCGAAGGTTATACAAGATTGGAAAAGTGAACTCGTCCTGACCTTTGTGCATTTACAGATATCTCAAGGATCTCCGACGGAACTGGGCAGGCCAACCGTCAAGCCGTCTGAAGTGAAAGACCGGCTTCTGAAATTCATTTCTGCATGACGGCCATCAGGACTGCGGTGATTCTGGCTGCGGGAATGGGTACCCGGTTGAAGGATTACACAGAGGAGCGTCCTAAAGGATTTCTGGAAATTGATGGAAGCACCTTAATCGATCGTTCGATTAAAGCGTTATTAGACCATGGTATCACTAACATCATTATAGGTACTGGCCATTTTCACGAACAATTTGATTTGCTGAAAGGCTCGTATCCTGGGATCACAACGATGCGGAATGTGGATTATGCTGTTACCGGAAGCATGTACACGTTGTACGTTGTTAGGGAATTGATTAAAGACTCGTTTCTTCTGCTTGAAAGTGATCTTTTATATGATCAGGCAGCGCTTGATTTGTTGTTGCTGGATGCGAAAAAAGATATCGTGTTGGCGAGTAGCGCAACCAATTCCGGCGATGAAGTGTACATTCAACATTCTCCAAAGGCGTTTCTTGAAAATATGAGCAAAGACAAAACGCTCTTGAGTCATATTGATGGAGAGCTTGTTGGTATTTCCAAACTTTCCCGCGCTGCGCTGAACGCGATGATCGCATTTGCCGAACCGGCCTTTGATAGGGGAAGCCGTAAGATGAACTATGAAGACGCAATGGTCGGTGCTGCCAGTAATTATAATATATTTATCAAGGTAATTCAGGATCTGGCGTGGTGCGAAATTGATGACGAAAATCACCTGGCACGTGCGCTCGCAACCGTCTACCCTAAGATATTAGAACGTATGAATAATCCATGAAGCAAAGACTGTTTATTCTATTTACGGGCTTCCTGGCCTGGACACTATTTTTTTTAATTGCGCGTGCCCTGTTTCTATTATATCATAAAGGCCTGGTGGCTGAGTTGCCCGTCGCTGATATATTTGAAATATTCAAGCACGGCATTCGAATGGACTTGTCTATGGCAGGGTATCTATCCTTGCTGTCTGGTTTAATACTGGGAATATTATATTTCAAGACCGGGATCCAGGTATGGCCGATTTGGATAGTTTACAACGGGATCATGTTGCTGGTTACGAGCTTTATTATTGTATTGGATTTTGAGCTCTATCGACACTGGGGATTCAGGTTAGACGCCACACCGCTCATGTATATGGGAAAGGAGGCCGCCAGCTCCGGTGATTTGGCAACCTCGATACTGTTGATCTTTTATTGCATTGCATTGTTTACCGTAAGTCTTTTCCTTTTCTCGCGCTTTTTTAAGACTCAGTTTCAAACGATGCGCGCGACTTCACTGGCCACGTTGCCTGTAGTGGTGTTTGCAACCGCGTTGTTGATAATCCCTATCCGGGGTAGCCTGGGAGTTGCTCCAATGAACACGGGGTTCGTTTACTTTCATGAGACCAATGCGTTCGCAAACCATGCGGCCGTTAATGTCGTATGGAATTTCGCGTATGCAGTTCAGAAAATGAACAAGCTGCGCTATGACGATAATTACTTTGATAAAGAAAAAACGACGCAGAATTTCAGTACGCTTTTCCCGGCGCCGGACAGCACAACACGGTTGTTGCGGACTGAACATCCGAATGTCGTTATCATTGTTCTTGAAAGCTATTCCTGGGGATTGATTGAGGCACTCGGCGGCGCGACCGGAGTAACCCCTCGCTTCAATGCATTGACGAAAGAAGGTATCCTATTCGATCATTTTTACGCGAGCGGGGATCGTACGGATAAAGGTATCGTTGCAATTCTTAACGGCTATCCCTCACAACCTGTTTCCTCCCTTATTAAAGAGCCGAGAAAAACCCAGCACCTTCCATATCTCAATAAAGTATTTAAAGCAAACGGTTATAATACAGCATTCACTTACGGATATAATATTAACTATGCCAACTTCAACTCCTATTTGCTACAGGGAGACTTTGACCATGTGACTCACAGCAAGGACTTCCCGCAAGAGTTAAACACCAGCAAATGGGGCGTTCATGATCATTACGTATTTGATAAGTTTCTTTCGGAACTTCTTGTGACGAAGCCGCCATTCTTTAAGGTAATGATGACGCAAAGCAGCCATGAGCCGTTCGACGTCCCGATGGAAACGGTTATCAAGGGCGATGACGATAAAACTAAATTTCTTAACTCAGCTTACTATACTGATAAATCATTTGGTGATTTTATTGACCGTGCAAAAGTCTCCACCTGGTGGAATAATACTTTGATTGTTGTTACCGCCGATCATGGGCACATATATCCTGACAACCCGGGCGTTTCGAATCCCGATAAATTCAGGATCCCGATGTTGTGGTTAGGCGGTGCGCTGGCGAAGTCAGACACAGTAGTTCACAGCGTGGCGGGTCAGCCAGATATTCCCAATACCATTCTTGGTCAGCTTGGCTTGTACGACAGCAAGTTTCAATTCAGCCATGATATCTTTGCCCGCAACTACAATCCTTTTGCAGTATTCGTTTTCAATAACGGTTTCGGTATGATAAAACAGAACGGCATCATGGTATTTGATAACGTGGCCAATAGGACCACAGGCCCAACTACGATGGAAAGCAGCGTTGAGGAAGGGAAAAGCTATATGCAGAAGCTATACTGGGATTACAACTCGCGATAGCGCGTGACTTTCCATTGACTGAAGAACCAAAAGCCAGGATAAAACGCGAGGAAGAAAAGAGGAACGGAAAGTATCGCCCAAACCCCTATCGCTGTTAATAACGATAGTCCAGCTTCCCTCAACAAAAGCCATACATCGGTGCTGAAAAGTGCCAGCAGCTCATCGTAGTGCATCGGAAATGGATCGAGTTGAAAAACGTATGCGCCTGCGTTAATAAATGGAATCATCAGCAATATTTGAACTGGCGCAACAACGAAATTCACAAGTTGAATAACAGGCACATTCAGCTTAAGCCAAACAGCGACACCGAGACATAGGAATGTTGTTACGCCAAAAACAGGAAATATCCCCATCACTAGACCAAGTGCGCATGTCACTGCAAGCTTACGCGGCGTCGTGCCCTGTCGCAAGGCTTGCATCAGAATCTGGCCGACATAACTTAAATTGAATTTCATTTTTTGGAAACGGCAAGTAGCCGGGCGGCTAAAAAAGTCAAGTCCTCAAAGATAAGAAGTCTTACTTCATCAAAATTTTATTTTAACATTAAGCACTAAACTCAGTCTATGAAGAGATTTATTTTACTACTAACGTCATATCTTCTCGTCGTGTCATGCAGTACAAGGCAGTCACCTGCCGACCTGGTCATTCGTGGCGGGAAAATCTATACAATGGCAGGGGTGACTCCGGTTGTAGAAGCCGTTGCGGTTAAAGGTGACCGAATTGTGGCATTGGGTAATGAAGCGGATATCACCAAGCATATAGGTACCAACACACAAATCATTGACCTGGCAGGAAGGATTGCGACACCTGGATTCATTGAGGGACACGGCCACCTGATGGGCATCGGTTATAACGAACTTGAGCTTGACCTGACAGGGTTAAAAAGTTTTGATGAATTGGTCACGCAGGTCGCTGCTGCGGCTAAAAAAGCGCAACCCGGCGATTGGATTATTGGTCGCGGGTGGCATCAGGACAAGTGGGAGGTTGCGCCTGAAAGGCTTATCAAGGGCTTCCCGTTGCACGACCAGCTCAGTGCAGCTTCTCCAGATAATCCAGTGTTTTTACATCACGCAAGCGGTCATGCTGCGTTTGCCAACGCCAAAGCAATGGAAGTTGCCGGTGTGAATCAGCTTTCGCGCGAACAGCTTAAAAGAGGAGAAGGCGAGGGCGGCGAAATTATCAGGGATGAAAAAGGCAATCCCACTGGTCTTTTTAACGAGCGGGCTATGTCACTTATTCAATCACATGTACCGGAGAATTCGGATTCCCGCAATCGGCAGGCGCTCGAGCTCGCCCTTAAGGCGTGCTTGAGAAATGGGATTACATCCTTCCACGATGCCGGGGCAGGACGAAAGACTATTGACCTGTATCATCAATATAAAAATGAAGGCAAGCTTGAAGTGCGCTTATATGTCATGATCACAGGCGAGGACCGCGCGCTCATGTACGAATGGTTGCGCAAAGGTCCTGAAATCGACTCTACCGGGTGGCTAACCATCCGTTCTATCAAGTTACACTGCGACGGCGCACTGGGGTCAAGAGGAGCATGGCTTCTCGAGGCATATTCCGACAGGGCTGGTTTTCACGGCATGGCAACACTCCCAATGGATACCGTGCTTAAGACCTCAAGGGAAGCCTTGAAACATGGCTTTCAGGTGTGCGCTCACGCTATCGGCGACCGCGCGAATCGTGAGATCCTTGACCGGTACGAGATGGCGTTTAAGGAAAACTCCCCCGGGGCAATCGATCCCCGCTTTAGGATTGAACATGCACAGCACCTGGATCCGGCGGATATCCCACGCTTTTCAAGTCTTGGGGTCATTCCGGCGATGCAGGCAATTCATATGTCTTCGGACCGGCCATGGGCGATAGAGCGTTTGGGAAAACAAAGAATTGAAACCGGTGCCTACATGTGGCAATCGCTTTTGAAGACGGGAGCGAAGATTGTTAATGGCACAGATGCGCCCGTTGAACCAGTGAATCCGATTCCCTCATTTTACGCTTCAGTTTCGCGCCGAACTTTAAAGGGCGAACCGAAAGGAGGCTATGAGCCAAAGGAAAAAATGTCCAGGGATCAGGCACTGCGGTCCTATACGCTGGATGCCGCCTACGGCGCTTTTGAGGAGAACCTGAAAGGTTCAATAGAAGTCGGGAAACTTGCAGACTTCACAATCTTCACACGTGATCTCATGACGATCCCGGAAGACGACATCCTTCGCACGGAGGTGTCGGCAGTAGTGGTGGGCGGCAAGATTGCTTATACAAAACCTTAAAGAAAATAATGTAAAAAAGGCTGTCGGAAGGACAGCCTTAAATTCTTACTAATGGCGATTAAAATTTAGTTCCCTTTCAGAAATTTCATTGCTTTTGATTTTACCATCTCGCGATCTGCTGTGATTGTAGGATCGCTGTACACGTGTTGCGAAATCTCTGCCACAACACCCTTTTTAAATCCTAGCTTTTCAGCAATATGTTCGCAAAAGACAATCTCGCTTCTAAATACCTGGCCATCCATTTTCATCAATTGGATCAGGTGATAGAGATGCTCAAATTTTTCATCTTCAGTGAGCGTATCAATACCGCCAATCGGCGATGGGCTTTTCAACAGGTTATCAATATCTTCTTTGCTGATCCCGTTCGCCGTACCAATCGTATGAATAAGTTTGGATTCACGGGAGGCCACGTTACTATCGCTAGCGGCGAGGTTGATGAGCACGTTCAATTCAGATTTCTTGTCAAAGATCATATTCATGGTATGGGGTTGATTCATGGTATTCGTTTATTAGACAAATTTTGCAAATCATACGATGAAATGCGGCGTAGAATGCGATGTTTTGGTACATCCGCAAAATAAATCCGGGAATGGCACGAAGTGTGCAACCCCTGTTGTTTTCCTCTGTCTTTAGTCAAAATTTAAGTTAGAATGAACAAATCAATATTAATTATCCTTTTTGCATTCACAACAAGCGGAATCCTTGCACAGCAGACGGAGAACCGCAATCTGGAGTCATTCTCCGGAGTTAAGGTAGCTGAAGGAATTGATGTATATCTGATCAAGGGAAGTAAGGAGGGGGCAAAAGTCGAGGTTTCGGGAACAGACATCAAAAATGTTCTGACTGAGGTCTCCGGTTCCTATCTGAAGGTGCACATGCGCGACGGTAACTATAAGGGTAATATCAACGCAAAGGTATATGTGACATATGTCAAACTAGATAAGCTATCGGCAAGCTCGGCGGGAAGTATTGTTTCTCAGGGCGTCATCGAGGCAAATTCTCTGGAGGTGAGTGCATCAAGTGCCGGTGCGATAGAAATTGAAATTAATGCAGGTTCCGTAGAGATCAGTGCTTCCAGCGCAGGCGAGGCAGAGCTCAAAGGCAACGCTAAATCTATGCTGGCGGATGCTAGCAGCGCTGGCGAGATCGACGCCTTTGATCTTGAGTCAGCCAGAGTTGAGGCCGAAGCGAGTAGTGGCGGTTCTGTCAAAGTAAGCGCGACGCAGGAATTGGTTGCCCATGCGAGCAGCGGCGGAAGCGTCCGCTATCGTGGGAACCCTGCCAAATCAATCACCGACTCAAGCAGTGGGGGATCCGTTAAAAAATCAAATTGACCCCGTCTTTAAAGGACCAGACCACCGTTGTTCATCATTTCATAAAAGTATCGCGCCAACGTAACGACTGACATAAATGTCAGTCGGCGACGGTTTGAGGTAATTATCGCCCGATAAGTTAATCCTGCGCAAACGTATTCTTAACAAAAAAATAAATTAGTGCATTAAATCTTCATCAGGTTTAAAAAATTCCAATAGTTTTGGAAACATATACCCCAAATTCTAACCCTTTATGGCGCAATTAAGATTTGAAGCTCTTAAGAAATTGAGCAACCGTACTCGTGTTCCGGTTGAATCTCCAAATAATAATGTATCGAAGTTTTATGGCGAGAACGTCTATGGTGCAGAACAAATGCGCGGGACGCTTTCCCCCGCCATATATAAAAAGGTTAGCTCGGCGATTAAGAACCATGAGAAGGTCGATGAAGTAACAGCGGATGCAGTTGCTTCGGCAGCCAAGTCCTGGGCAATAGCCAAAGGCGCCTCTCACTTCACCCATTGGTTTCAACCTATGACGGGAGGAACGGCCGAAAAACACGATTCGTTTTTCGACGCAATCTCCGGAATCGAAAAATTTAAAGGTAGCGAGCTCGTTCAGCAAGAACCAGATGCCTCTTCTTTCCCCAGCGGAGGAATTAGAAGTACTTTTGAAGCACGCGGTTATACGGCATGGGATCCTACATCACCGATGTTCCTCTATGGAAAAACCCTTTGTATTCCTACTATCTTCGTTTCATATACTGGCGAAACACTTGACGCGAAAGCCCCGCTTTTAAAAGCATTAAAAGCAGTAGATAACGCGGCAACCAAAGTGTGTCAGCTGTTCGACAAGGATATTCAGCACGTCGTTGCGTCGCTTGGTGCCGAGCAAGAGTATTTTGTTGTGGATAAAGCTTTATTCGATGCACGACCGGACCTGGTTATGGCGGGACGCACTGTCTTCGGCCACGCTCCGGCTAGGGGACAGCAGATGGAAGATCATTACTTCGGATCTATCCCACCAAGGGTATACGACTTTATGAAAGACTTCGAAATCGAAGCCTGGAAACTTGGTATTCCTGTAAGAACGCGCCACAATGAGGTTGCGCCAAGTCAATTTGAAGTTGCACCACTATTTGAGGAAGTCAACGTCGCTAATGATCACAACCAGCTAATGATGGATGTGATGGCCCGCGTCGCTGATCATCATAACCTGCGTATCCTGTTTCATGAAAAGCCTTTTGCGGGACTGAACGGTTCTGGAAAGCATAATAACTGGTCATTGATAACGGACACCGGCGTTAATCTCTATGCTCCAACGAGCAGCGCCCGCGACAATCTCATGTTCCTGACATTCTTTATCACAACGATCAAGGCTGTACACGAATATGCTGACCTTCTGCGAGCGAGTATCGCCACCCCAGGGAACGACTTCCGTCTTGGGGCAAACGAAGCGCCGCCAGCGATCATGTCGGTTTTTATAGGTTCACAAATGACTGGTGTCCTTGATGAGCTGGAGAAAAAAGGTGGCAATGTAAAGATTGAGAAAGGTGATAATATGTATATGAAGCTCGGTATCGATCAGATACCTGAGATCATCCTTGACGCGACCGATCGTAACCGTACTTCGCCGTTTGCGTTTACTGGAAACAAATTCGAGTTCCGCGCGGTAGGCGGCGCAGATAATTGTGCGACAGCCATGACAGCACTTAACACGATTGTGGCTGAACAGCTTATTCAGTTTTATGATTCCGTTAACAAGGAAATTGAGAAGGGAGAAGAGAAGCGGATGGCTGTTGTTTCTGTGCTGCGCAAGTATATTAAGGAATCGAAGGATGTGCGTTTTGAAGGCGACGGATATTCTGACGAATGGGTGAAGGAAGCGGAAAAGCGCAAACTTGGTAACGTTAAGAATATGGTTCGGGCGCTGGATGCGTACTTAACAGAAAAGGCTCTTGCCTTGTTTGAAAAGCACGGCGTCATGAGTCACAAGGAAACGGAAGCGCGTGTAGAGATCAGGTTGGAGTCCTACATCAAGCGTGTACAGATCGAGGCGCGTGTGATGGGCGACCTCGCACTCAATCACATTGTGCCGACGGCAATTGCCTACCAAACAAAGCTTATTGCTAACGCGAACGGACTGCAGGGCCTTAACATTGACAATTCGGCGGTTATCCAGACGATCAGAGAAATCTCAGGGCACATTGACACGATCAAGAACGGTGTACGTGCTATGGTAGACGAGCGCAAGCGTCTCAATAAGATAGCCGACACTCACAAGCGGGCGATCGGATATTGTGATGACATCAAAGAGAAGTATTTTGAGACCATACGCGATTCAGTTGACAAGCTCGAGTTGCTTGTAGACAACGAAGACTGGCCATTGGTAAAATACCGGGAATTGTTATTCCTTAGATAGGAAAAGCTCTACACCTTCAACCTAAACCTGTAGAATCAAAGCGGATCCCTTACCCGGATTCGCTTTTTGTTACAGCATCCCCAAGTTCCGATGGGTCGGATTTTCCCAAAGTCATCCAGAGCCTTTACTGAATGTAGTCAATGCAAACTATATTTCTCCGCCAACTGACCATGCATTATCTTAACGATGGCATCATGGATCAGCTCAGGATTACTCCATGGAACGAAATGACCCATCTCTTCCTTGATCACAAACTCCACAGGAGCGTTAGTTAACATTCGCTTGGCGAATTCTGCGTTCTTCGCAGGGACCAAAGAATCTTTCCCTCCCTGAATCACAATGACAGGGCAGGTTATCGATGACCAATGCGGTAACATCTTTTCCAGCTCAGGCTTGAGGTGATAAATCTCTTCATTTGATGCTCGGAAAGAACGCGGGAGGATCCAGCTCAGAAATGGAGTTGCCAAAGGCGCGCGAAACCACGTCTCATTCGGTTCCAGCGCTGGGTCTATTGAACCCGCGACGATAATCAATCCATCAACGAGATCAGGATAATCGATCGCCATCCGGGCAATCAACGGCCCTCCCAGGGAATGACCCACGAGAATGATCGGGCGGTTGTTCTTGTACTGATCAAGTATAGGCTTGAGAATCTCAGCCTGCTTTGCGAGCGAACCTTCACCAATCCCAAAATTTGAATAGCCAAACCCCGGCCGGTCTGTTGTAACAAGCATGTTGTGATGCAACAAACTCGAATCCGCTAGGAAATGAATAAAGGCACTGAGTGACCCAGGGGACCCATGGATAAATAACACTAAAGGACTCTTGGCATCACCGGATTTAACATAGTGGATTTCGCGCGTTCCAACGGAGTAGCTATGCTGTGTCGCAGTTATGTTGCGGGAAGCGAAGTAGCTGTTTATTTCCTGCGAGCTCATCCGGAAGGTCATGCACGAATGCAGCGAGACAGAAATTAAGAAAACTGCAAGGATGAAGAAAAGCCTCACCTTCGCGCCAACCCTCATGGCCATTGTTTACTGCAAGTTGAGTATTTTTTTGTATTGGTTCGAATCATGCAAAATAGCTGACGCCATTTTTATCTCATTGTCATACTTGAACCCCGCTTCAATGCTGCCCCGTTCGAGATGGTAGTGTGAGACAATCTCTTCCTCCAGTAACATTTTTATCTCATCGCGATAACTCATAAGTTCATTGCGTTTGTTCTCTGCAATGCTCGCCTGGATCTGATCAAGCTGACCTTTCAAATCCGTGTAATATTTTTCCTTTTTTACCTCGTTGGTGAATTGTTGCAGCTCATATTCCAAATAGGATTTGTACGCATAATTCTTATCCTTCATCCAGGTTATAAATTGCTGGTATTCATCATTGGTTAAAGCAAACGCACGCGCATCGACAGGTTGGGAATGATTCTGAGCATAAAGGGCAGCATAGTCAAATAAAAAACCCTTTTCAAACAGTACTTGCGTCAAAATGTGGGCTTCCCTGCCTTCTGTTTTTACATCGGGGTCAATTCCCCCGCCGTCAAAAACCTCACGTCCATGCATGGTTTTAAATGCTTGCTTTAACGAGTCAGGAATTGAACCGACACTACCATCATCGCGCCGGTGCGTGTAATCAAGAACCTGAATGCATCGTCCGGTGGGAGTGTAGTACTTTGCAGTTGTAACCTTTAACTGCGAATTATAGGATAATGGTCTGCTAACCTGCACCAACCCTTTACCATAAGATTTTTCACCGATAACAACTCCCCGGTCATAATCTTGTAACGTACCTGCAACAATTTCGGAGGCAGACGCGCTACCTCGGTTAATCAGGACTGTCACTGGAATTTCTGTATCTACCGGTGTATTTAATGTTTCATAGTTTAAATTGTTTTCTGGGATCTTGCCCTTTGTGCTTACAACAAGCTTGCCCTTTGGCAAAAATAGGTTTGTTATATTTACGGCTTCGATCAACAATCCGCCAGGGTTTCCACGGAGGTCAAGTATCACACCCTTTGCACCTTGTTCTTTTAGCGCGGTGATCGCATTCTTCACTTCTTTGGCGGCGTCTGGTGTGAAGTCGGTTAATTGTACATAGGCAATGTCGTTGCTTACCATCCCATAGTAGGGAACGTTATTGAGCTTGATCTTTTCCCTTTTGAATTCGAGTTTTATAGTCTTCTCCGTGCCTGCTCGCTTAACGGTAAGGCTAACAGGAGTTCCTACCTGTCCTTTCATCAGTTGTCCTGACTCTTCCCTGGAAAGCTTTGAAAGCTCTACATCATCAATTTTTAGAACCTGGTCTCCGATTTTCAGTCCACCCTTTTGTGCGCCGTATCCTTCCATGATCATGGTGACGATAGTGCGTTTTCCAATTTCGCGGGTGATCGCTCCAATACCGCCATACTGACCAGTGTTGATAGTTCTGAAATCCTCCACCTCGTCTTCAGGGATGTAGTTTGTATAGGGATCCAGCGATGTGAGCATTGCATCTATACCCGTTCGCACAAGCTTATTGGGATTCACCTCATCGACATATAATGCATTGACCTCTTTGAAAAGGGTGGCGAAAATGTCCAGGTTCTTGGCAATTTCAAAGTAACGCTCGGCAGGTTTGCTAAATGACGCTGCTACCAGAGATGATATCACCAGCAGGGGAACTACAAGCTTTTTCTTCATCGTTCAATTGTTGTGCTTAGGAAACGCAGTTTACAAGAAATAGTATCTCCTGCCTTCCCTTTCTGAAAAATACGGATTTTGTCGGTGGAAAATGACCGCTAACAGGGGGATTTTATTACCTAAGAATTATCGCCGGCCGGTCGGACGGTCATGCCCAAGCGCGTCTTAGGAAGCGCAACCAATTCCCATGCATCACATTTTGCACTTGCTCGGCATTATAGCCTCTTTTATGCAGCAGGTCTGGTATTTTCCCAAGGTCGGCGATAGTTTCGAGATCGTACGGGCTTTGCTCTTTGCCAAAGCCGCCATCAAGGTCCGAACCAATTCCGATATGATCCGCGTTCCCTGCCAATTGACAAATATGATCCATATGATCGATTAGTACTTCAAGGCCGCAATTCATTGCTGCTGCATTCGACTTGCCCTTTTCCCATCCCGGCACCATCATCCATGTATCCAGTACACCACCGATCACTGCTCCTCGTGCAATGAGCTCCTTCAGCTGATCATCATCGAATTGCCTGTTATGGTCCACGAGCGCTCGGCAATTATGATGGCTTGCCCAGACATTTCCTCTGAAGTGTTTCATCGTCTCCCAGAAACTATCATCACAAAGATGGGTGGCATCAAGTATAAGGTTCAGGCGCTCAATTTCCCTCAACAATTCTTTGCCCGCGCGGCCTATGCCTCCCGAAGCATTTGTTCCTTGTGCGTACCGCCCAGGACCATAGTGCGCAGGCCCGATTGCACGAAGTCCTCTTTCAAACGCTTTTTCAAGATGACCGATGGTGACAATGGAATCTGCTCCTTCGAGGCTGAGAATATATCCAATAGGTGAATTGTTTTGAGGAACTCCCTGCGTCCACATGGACACGTGGCGCTCAAGGCCATTGAGGTCTGTAATCAGTACAAGTTCTCCGGCACTCTCCATCTCCTTGTACCATGCCAATTGCCCCTGTGTTTGAGCCCAGGCCTGCTGGGGAGAATTCCAGCCAGGCAGTGTGTTTTCAGGCGCTACATATCGGGCAATTTGCGTTGCAACCACCAGGCCGATATTTCCCTTCCGCAATTCAGAAAAGGAAACCACGTTGTTCCCACGGTCAGGTTTGTCCGTCATATTAGATTCACGGCTCCTGATCTCGTCTATGGACTTCGTAAGATCACGGTTCCATTCCATGGCGTTCATGCTTAGGTCAAGGTGTGCATCGATCGTGAACATGTAGCGTGTGCGTTAGGGTTGTTGCCTAAACCGTTATCATCCGGCTTCTGGAAATAGTATTCCAATATTCGGCGACTTGTTTGTTTTTTACAATTGCTGGTGTCTGATGGAGCGCAACGGTAGGGCAGATGTGAAATGGCACACCGTACAGCACGTCGCCCACGCAGTAATCATTTACTCCCTCCACCTGCATCACCATATGCTCTTCGCTGTGACCAATAGGCGTGAGGTTGGAGCGATTAAGAAAATGAACACGGTTTAAGAGGTGCCCTTCGGATGCAATTGCCTTGTGCCCGAGGTCCAAACAAATAATGCTTTCTGACGGTTTAGAAACCACCCTGGTGATCACAAGTGCAGCGAACAGATATTGCTGCTCGGTTAACAAATCCGAATATCCTTTGTCCCAGTAAACAAAGGTTCCAGGCGAACACTCCACGTCTTTCCTTTGAGAGTGGATTGGATAGGTGGGCATTCCTCCGGCAATTATTGTCAGATCTCGGTTAAACTTTTTATTTACTACAGCCTGCAACTCCAAAACCGCCTCAAATGCTTTGTCACACTTCTCTTTTCGTAACTGTAGATCGGTGTCACGAAGGTGTCCGTCGTACACATGGAGCCCTTTCAAAATAATACCGGGAAGGGTTAAACATGCTTCGATAAGCTCCAGGGCGCCCGTTGGAGCAATGCCTGTTCTGTTCATTCCAACATTCACATCGATATAAACTGCTATCGCAATCCCCCGTTCGGCCGCCACGGATGATAAGCTGCCTGCTGTGTTAACATTGTCAACGAGGCAAGAATATGCCGTTGAAGGAAACTGCTTAATTAGTTTTGCAAAGCGGGAAGCTTTGGGCCCCACAGGTTGATATGCCAACAATACGTCAATGGCGCCGGCCATTCCCAACAATTCTGCTTCG
This sequence comes from Chryseolinea sp., assembly GCA_037720155.1. GTDB lineage: Bacteria > Bacteroidota > Bacteroidia > Cytophagales > Cyclobacteriaceae > Chryseolinea. Next base: position 142,992 of record JBBJMI010000010.1, read on the forward strand.
GCGATGGTCGCGCACTTAAATTTAGTAATGCCTGCATCCATCATTAGCCGTATAACCTCCAGAGATTTGTGCGTCTTAACGTGGGGCCTCAAACGGTGAAGGTCATCAATGCTATTCACCAATAATTGGATGTTTTCCTTTATCCGCTCCGGATACAGTACCAATGCAGGCGTGTCAACCTTATCAATGTTGTCGATAGCATACCAGTCGTTTTCGTAACTCATCTCAGGCCAGTTCAAATATCACCTCAATTTCTACTGGAATATTATCAGGTAATGAGCCCATGCCAACGGCGCTCCTGACACCCACGCCATTTTCGTCACCCCACACCTTTGCAAAGAGTTCACTGCACCCATTAATCACGTATGGATGTCGCTCAAATTCAGGGACACAATTAACCATGCCAAGGACCTTTATAACCCTTTTGATCTTATCAAAGCTGCCAAGGTTGGCCTTTAAAGTAGACAGTATTGCAAGCCCCACCTGGCGGGCAGCTAGCTTACCTTCTTCTATTGTCAGGTCCTTTCCGATTCTGCCGATGATAAGACTTTTATCTTCCTTAACGGTGCCATGCCCGGACACATAGGCAAAGCTCCCGACGATCAGGAAAGGCTTGTAAACACCTAACGGGGTGGGTGGGGGCGGAAGTGTTAGCCCAAGTTGTTCGAATCGTTGATCTGGAGTTAATGGCATTCAGATTTATTTACTGTTAATTTTGCTCTCTGGCCCTTAGTTGGTATCTACGTCAGATATGATATCAACATCACACCTGCCAGGCCGCATATGGAAACGATCGTCTCCATTAGTGACCAGGACCTTATTGTTTGCTTTATGCTAAGATTAAAATATTCTTTGAATAGCCAGAAGCCGGCATCATTTACATGGGAGAACATCAGGCTGCCTGCACCGATAGAAAGTACCATGAGGTTAGGGTCAACATCAGGTCGATCCATCAATGGCATTACAATACCAGCTGCTGTCAATCCGGCTACTGTCGCCGATCCTACGCACACCCGGATAACAGCCGCAATGAACCAGGCAAGTAACAATGGATGAACATCCATGCCATTCAGCAGGGCGCCAATCTCATTGCTTACCCCACTGTCTGACAATATCTGTTTCAAGGTTCCAGCTCCCCCCATGATCAGCAACAGCATGGCAATGTCTTTTACGGCATCGGAATAAATGTCCATAATTTTGCGCATTGAAGTTCCCATTCGCAGTCCAAGGGTATAGGTGGCAATAACCAGGGAAAGGAGAAGGACGATCGCGGCATCGCTAAAGAAAACGATCAGCGTTTTCAAAACGCCAGGCGTTGTTACAACATTATTCAAAATGGTGGTAAGGGCGATGAGCAGCACTGGTAACAGTGTAGACAAGATGCTAACGCCCAGGCCAGGCAACTTATCTTCAGGAAGGTCAGCGGACTTGAAAGTTTGTAACGGTGTTGACTTAAGTCCTTTCAGTGTCTTTGCAAATAATGGCCCGGCTACAATCACTGTCGGTATCCCGATGAGGATTCCATAGATCAGGGTCGTACCCATATCTGCGTGAAACTGGGCAACAAGTGCAGTAGGGGAGGGATGGGGAGGGAGAAATCCATGTGTTACGGAAAGGGATGCAAGGAGAGGAACACCGATGTAAACGGCCGGGAAATTATACTTATACGCTACGGAAAATATAAGTGGGATAACAAGAACAAATCCGACGTTGTAGAACAAAGGAATGCCAATAATAAAACCAGTGATCATTAAAGCCCATTGAATATAACGAACACCGAACAATCTCATTAACCCGGACGCTATCTGTTGAGCCGCACCGCTTTCCGCCGCGAGTTTACCTAACATAGCGCCGCACGTTACGACAATTACCAATGAGCCAAGCATATCACCCAAGCCCTTCTGAATAGACGCTGTGATCTTTGACACCTCAATACCAAGCAGCAGGCCAGCGAGTATTGAGACCACCAAAAACGCCAGAAAAGCATTAATCTTAAATTGCGAAATGAGAATGATCAGTATCGCAATACAGAACAGGATGATTAGGATAGACATATTGCAGTTTCGATTACAAGGTCAATTATTCCGGGATTGAATGTAAACAAAAATTCTTCGCTGCAAATAGCGTAGCTGTGGCGGCCCCTCAGAACTTGTCAGGAATCTGAATGATCCGCACAACTACTTCGTGAGGATCGCCATCTTTATCCAGGAGACTAAATTTCACCATGGGATTATCGCGCTTGACATTGCTTTCAACATTGACGATCTGATTGCCGGTCAGATTTTTTTCCAGTTCTTTTTGGAGGACATACAATGCGTTTGCAAACTCGATCTCCAGCGGGCTGGGGTTGTAGGAGGTGGTTTTCATTATCTCTTCGCGAAATTATTCTTAAAGCAGTAGTCGTAATGGGGTGCGGGCAACATTTTCATCGCTGTTAACTATTTTTCTCACCAACGAATCAGTGCAGAGGCCCAGGTGAACCCGCTGCCGAACGCTGCCAAACAAATTAAGTCATTTTCTTTGATTTTACCTTCGGACCAGGCTTCGCTTAAAGCGATGGGTATCGACGCAGCCGTCGTGTTTCCATATCGCATAATGTTATTGTACACTTGCTCGGGAGCAAGTCCAAGTTTGTCCTGGATATACTGGCTGATCCTTAAGTTTGCCTGATGTGGAACAAGCAAGTTAATGTCGTCTTTGCTTAAGTTGTTTGCCTGTAGCGCCTCTCCGATAACTTCCATAAAACGTACAACTGCGTGCTTAAACACCTGGTTGCCGTTCATGACTACCTTGAATGTGGAAGTGTCTAGAATCTGGTCCGCCTGCCGCTCTGCATGAGGCCTGCTACTTCCCGGATCTTTTAGAAAAAGCTCCTCCGCGAAGTTTCCGTCAGAATGTAAGTGTGTGGAAAGAATTCCGGCCTTGTCACTCGCCTGGAGTATAACGGCGCCTGCGCCATCCCCAAAAATTACAGCAGTGTTACGTCCGCGGGTGGTAATATCGAGCGCGGTTGACTGGATCTCGGCGCCGACAACGAGTACCGTTTTATACATGCCCGTTTTTATGAACTGATCTGCCACTGATAATGCATAAATAAATCCTGAGCAAGCGTTCCGGATATCCAGCGCAGCGATCCTTCCATCAAGCCCAAGCTCACGTTGCATCAAGACTCCCGAGCCGGGAAAAAAATAGTCAGGCGTGATGGTTGCAAAGACAATGAAGTCGATATCTGCCGTCGTTAACCCGGCTCTTTCCAATGCCATTCTGGATGCCTTCGCAGCCATGTTTGCCACCGTATCTTTCAAGGGATCTATCCATCGTCGTTCGTGAATTCCTGTTCGCTCGACAATCCAATCATCGTTGGTTTCCATTAAAGTCGACAGGTAGGCATTCGTAATTACCTGCTCCGGAACATGATGGCCGATGCCTTGAATCTTTGAATAGCGCATTAGTTCGGATTAAGCATGTTTGAAATTGATAAAAGTAAGCGCGTCTTTCTCCGGAGGATCAAAGTAAAATTGATTCTCTATAATACCAAATTCACAATGCGGCCTTGTACAACGATTATTTTCTTTGGAGCCTTGCCGTCGGTCCACTTGATAACTTTATCAGATGCGAGGACAAGCTTCTCAATATCTTCCTTTGGCATATCAAGCGCAAAGTTCATTTTTGCACGCACTTTGCCATTGATCGATATGGGGTATTCAAACGAATCTTCTTTCAAATAAGAATCGTCGTGTACCGGAAATGTCGAATGAAGGATGGATTTAACATTCCCCAGTTTTTCCCAAAGCTCATCAGCAATATGAGGGGCATATGGCGCCAGGGCAATCAACAGCGGCGACAATATAGATCGCTTGTTACATTTCAGTGCGCTAAGCTCGTTACAGCAAATCATGAATTCGCTGACAGACGTGTTGAATGAAAAATTCTGGATATCGTATTCAAGCTTTTTTAACGTCTTATGCAGGACCTTGAGTTCTTCAAGTGCAGGATCTTCATCGCGGACACTAAAGGCTCCATTGGAATCGTGAAAGAGGTTCCAGAACCTTCTCAAAAATTTGAAGACACCGTCGATACCATGCGTATTCCAGGGTTTCGAAAGTTCGAGCGGACCGAGGAACATTTCGTACATGCGCAACGTATCAGCGCCGTAGTTATTTACAATTTCGTCAGGATTAACGACATTATAATAACGCTTTGACATCTTATCGACCTCCGAGCCACAGATGTACTTTCCATCTTCCAGGATCAATTCAGCATCATTTAAATCGTCCCTCCAAGCTTTAAACTTTTCGATGTTCAGGACGTCACCGTCGACAAAGCTAATGTCTACGTGCAAGGGAGTTACTTCATAATCGGCCCGGAGATTGAAGGATACGTAAGTATTGCTTCCATTTATGCGGTAAGCGAGCTTTGATATACCCTGGATGTGTCCCTGGTTAATCAGTTTTCTAAACGGCTCCTCAGAATCGACAAATCCTAGGTCCTTAAGCACCTTGCACCAAAAGCGCGAATAAAGCAGATGCCCCGTTGCGTGCTCCGAGCCGCCGATGTACAAATCAACATCTTTCCAATATGCTTGTGCTTCTTTGCTGCAAAACTCAGTGGTATTCTGCGGGTCCATATAACGGAACCAATACCAGCTGGATCCAGCCCACCCCGGCATCGTCGTTAGCTCAAAGGGATGTCCTTTGTAGTTCCAGCTTTTTGCCCTGCCAAGAGGAGGTTCACCGTTTTCGGTGGGTTTATAAGCGTCGATATCGGGCAACGTAACAGGTAGGTCACTTATGTCAACGAGTTTCGGAATCCCATTTTCAAAGTATACAGGAAACGGTTCGCCCCAATAGCGCTGCCGACCAAAAATTGCATCCCGCATTCGGTAGTTTACCTTGCGGAAGCCAATTCCCAGATCGACTACTTTTTGGGCGGCTTTTTCGACAGCAACATTCCAGGGAAGGCCATTTAGAAATCCTGAGTTGATCATCTTGCCGGATTTCGGCTCGAAATTATCACGCGTTATATCGGCCATTGGTCCCTCGAGTACGGCAATAACGGGCAGGCTAAAGTGTTTTGCGAAAGCAAAATCCCTTGTGTCGTTAGAGGGCACCCCCATAACGGCACCGGTCCCATAGCCAGCCAGCACATAGTCGGCGATCCACACCGGTACCCGCTCCTCATTAAATGGATTTATTACGTACGAACCTGTAAAGACGCCCGTAATTTTTTTTACTTCGCTCATCCTGTCGCGCTCGCTGCGGTTCTTTGCCATCTCGACATAGCTCACTACAGAAGACCGCTGACCTTCCGAGACAATTTTTTCGACCAGTTCATGCTCCGGGGCAATCACCAAAAAGGTAACGCCATAGATCGTATCAACCCGCGTGGTAAAAACCTTTATCTGAAGACTTCGCTGTTCATCAGCCAATGGAAAGTCGAGCTCACAACCTAGGCTTTTACCGATCCAGTTGCGTTGCATTTCTCGCATCGGTTCCGGCCAGTCTATTGTATCCAGTCCCGACAGCAATCGTTCGGCATACGCGGAAATTCGCATATTCCACTGCAACATTTTCTTTCGTTCCACCGGGTAGCCACCCCGTTCACTCACCCCGTCCTTGACTTCATCATTTGACAGAACTGTCCCAAGGCCTGCGCACCAGTTAACCATTGTTTCAGCCAGGTATGCAATTCTGTACTTTTGAAGAATGCTCTCTTTCTCAACCTGCTGCATTGCATTCCACTTCGCGGCACTAAACTGTTCGGCGGATTCATCACACGCAGCACGAACACCACTGTCGCCGTGAACTTCAAAATGTTGCACCAGCGTTGCAATGGGCACTGCCTTCCCATTTTTTTCATCTCCGCCCTCGTAATTGTACCAGCAACTGAAAAGCTCCGCGAAAATCCACTGCGTCCATTTGTAGTATGACGGATTAGACGTCTCTACCTTTCGTTTCCAGTCGTACGATAACCCAAGCTTTTCCAGCTGCTTAATATAGGTGGAGATGTTTTTCTCCGTTGTCACACGCGGGTGTTGTCCTGTTTGGATTGCATACTGCTCAGCGGGTAAGCCGAAGGCGTCAAAACCCATCGGATGGAGGACGTTGTAGCCTTTAAGTCGCTTGTACCGTGCAACGATGTCCGACGCAATATATCCTAGTGGATGGCCTACATGCAGACCTGCACCCGATGGGTATGGGAACATGTCCAGAACGTAATATTTTGGCTTATCAGATGAGTTACTTACTGCGTAGTCGCCACGTTGTTGCCAGAGGACCCTCCACTTTTCTTCAATCCGTTTGATTTCGTCTTTGCTATACTCGGCCATCGATTTTCATTGAGGCTGCAAAAATAGCTATTCCCTGGATTATTTGGAGTTTTGTAGGTCGCGATTGGTGATTTGGTTCCTGCGTCCGCAGATTGGAAGCGCCGCAGATTAATCAGGCCAGCATTTTTCTAAGTTCTTCGATGTCCGTTTGCTTAAGCGGTTTGGTAATGAATTGAATGACATTTTTAAAAGAAAACGCCTGCTCACGGTCTTTCGAACTGTTTGAACTGGTTAAAACGACGATTTTTGATTTAAGCTTAATGTTTTCCGGAAGGTCCTTGAAGTCGTTCAGAAAGGAGAAACCATCGCTTTCTGGCATATTGAGATCCAGAAATATGATGTCAGGTGGTAAATCACCTGGCATGCTGTGTAGCCATGCAAGCGCCTCTTCCGCAGATTTATAAAGAAATAATTCTTCAGAGAAATTATAGACCTCCAGGAACCGTCGTTGAATGAATAAATCGATATCACTATCGTCAATTAACAATGTCCTTTCGACAAGTCGCGGCATAACATTTTTTTCAAAAGTGGCTCAGATAAACGCACCAAAAAGTAACTTACAGGGGTAAAAAATCACCTAAAATTACAGAAGGCGGTTTTAAAGCTATGAAAATTGTAGTAAAATTGGAACTCCAAAACCTGAACCTCAACATGAAATTCTACCGTCTTACTTATTTCTCTTTCAGTGTCCTGATAGCCCTTGGTATGGCATCTTGCGGAACATCCTCTACGGACAAGGATAAAAATACTTCGGAATTCGAAGAGGCCGACAGCCTCGGAACCCATATTGAAGAGCTCGTTTACAACATTCCATCCCCTTCTGAAATTCCTTACCTGTTACAAACGACTGGCGCTGAGTTTAATGAAAGTCTTCTCAACCCGCGTACAAAAGTTGACCAGTATTCGTCACGCACCGATAAGGCTGCGTTAAATCTCGGTGTATACGCTGCCGACATTGGCTATCTAAGCTCTTATGACAAGACCCAGGAGGCGATCGATTACCTCCAATCGGCTAAAACATTGGCGGATGGCCTCGGCGTTATTGGTTCATTCGATGTTGAAGTACTGAAACAATTCGAGGCGAATATCTCCAATAAGGATTCTTTGACACGATTGCTTGACAGGACCATCAAGAAGACGCAAACATTTCTAATGGACGATAATCGCAACAAGCTTTCGGCGATGGTGGTTACTGGCAGCTTTATTGAAGGTCTTTATATCTCCACCGGCCTGGTAAAATCCTATCCTAAAGATCTGTTGCCGGATGATGCCAAAAACCTCGTCCTCACACCGCTGATAAGAATTGTACTCGAACAAAAAAAATCAGTCATCGAGCTTAATAAAATGCTTAGTGCTGTAGAGCAAACCGAATCCATCACCGGGCTTACGGCAGACCTTAAGGCATTAGAAACCGAATACAATGCTTTGAACATTGACGAGCAGATTAAAAACAACAAAGCGAATCTCGTTCTTACCGATAAGAACCTGGTAGAGATCACCAATATCGTCGAGAGACTTAGAAAAAGTATTACCGAATAGCTCATTATCAAAGGAGCTATAGAACGAAAGGGACTGGCAAGCTGCCGGTCCCTTTTTTTTCGGTCTTACTTCTTCTTTAATTATATTTAAGTCATCTGATCCTAAACAAATTGTATGAGTGAACCGCTATTGAAAGCCATATTGAGATTGTTTGCTGTGGCTGCGCGCGAAGGCGAGGTAACTCAGCAAGAGCGCGATCAGATTAAGATCTTTCTTGATGAGCATCTAAGCCAGCCTGGCGTTGAATCTTATATGCGCACCTTTGACGAGTATTCACAAATTCTTCCTGCAAAAGGCGCCGATGGGGTGAGCGAGATCAATCGTCTCAATGAACTGTGTGCAGAGATTAACGCTGACCTTACACAAAAGCAAAAGGTTGTAATTGTTCTTGAACTAGTTAACATACTTCAGGCTGACGGCGCAATTTCAACCCGTGAGAATGATATGCTCAACGTGATTGCAGACAATTTCAAGATCGCACCATCGGAAGTTGAAGCAATAAAAACATTTGTGTTAGGGAGTCGACCGGAATTCCTCGATCATCAGCGCATACTCATTATTGATTCTTCATCAACTGTTACGTATACCAAATCGCCGCATATAAAACGGGAGCACCTTAACGGATTTACTTCAGTACTATATGTTGAACAGGCGGAGTTCTACTTCATAAAGTACCTCGGAAGCTCTGAAGTATATCTCAATGGTGTGCCTGTAAAATCAGGAAGGATAGCGGTGCTTGCTGTAGGAAGCATGCTCAGGTGGGAGAAAGACGAGCCGGTGTATTACGGCGATATTCTTAATCGATTTAAAAAATTCGGTCAGTATCCCCGTCTTTCATTCGAGGGAAAGGACCTTAGTTTTAAATTTAGGAACGGCAAGCTTGGGCTGCGTGGTGTAACACTAAGCGAGGAGTCAGGTAGCCTTGTTGCTTTGATGGGAGGAAGCGGGGCGGGGAAGTCAACCTTGCTGCATGTTCTGAACGGTTCCGACGGCCCATCAGAGGGCCAGGTGCTCATCAACGGCATCGATATACACAAGGAGCCCGGAAAGGTAGAAGGCGTCATAGGATTTGTTCCGCAGGATGATCTGCTTATAGAGGATTTGACTGTTTATCAAAATCTGTATTATGCCGCTAAGCTGTGCTTTACAAAAAAATCAGAGCACGAAATTTTCGCATTGGCCACAAAAGTGCTCGAGGACCTTGGCCTGTCTGAAACTAAAGATCTGAAAGTCGGCTCCCCGTTGCAGAAAACTATCAGCGGAGGTCAACGTAAACGACTCAACATTGGCCTGGAATTGCTTCGTGAACCCGCAGTGCTATTTTGCGACGAACCAACGAGCGGTTTGTCTTCAAGAGATTCGGAGAACATCATCGATCTTCTCAAAGAGTTATCGCTGAAAGGAAAGCTTGTGTTTGCTGTAATTCATCAACCGTCTTCCGACATTTTCAAAATGTTCGACAAGTTGCTGATTCTTGACTATGGGGGATACCAGATTTATTATGGGAATCCTGTGGACTCAATTGTTTATTTCAAGAAGAGCATCAATTTGTTGAATAGCGAAGAAGGAGAATGTCATGAATGTGGAAACGTTAACCCGGAACAAATATTCAATATCATTGAGACCAAGGTGATCAATGAATATGGCCATTTCACCAACGAAAGAAAAATATCGTCGGCCCAATGGAACACCATCTTTAAAAACAATTACCGGCCATTTACAGTGGCAAAATCAAACGAGGTTCCGCACTCGACATTGGACATACCCACGAGGTTGAAGCAAGTACATCTGTTCTCGCGGCGCGATCTTCAGGCCAAGCTGCATAACAGGCAATACATGATCATCAATTTGCTGGAGGCGCCGGTGCTTGCGTTCATCCTGGCATTCATCGTACGTTATTACAACACGGACGATCAATTGTTATCAGGATATATTTTCAGCAAAAATCCCAACCTGCCAGCCTACCTTTTCATGAGCATCATTGTCGCTTTATTCATGGGGCTTACGGTTAGTGCGGAAGAGATTATCCGTGATCGTAAGATCCTGAAGCGGGAAGCGTTTCTGCACCTCAGCCGAAGTAGCTACATTCTTTCAAAAATATCAATACTCGTGTTGCTTTCGGGCATTCAAACGCTCTGCTTCGTTGTGGTAGGAAATTATATTCTTGAAATAAAAGGGATGTTCATGCACCATTGGTACATTCTTTTTACGACCGCATGCTTCGCCAACTTGCTTGGCCTCAATATCTCGTCAGCCTTTAATTCCGCGGTAACGATTTATATCTTAATACCGTTGCTATTGATTCCTCAATTGATACTTAGTGGAGTGGTGGTGAAATTTGATAAACTGAACCCCGCTATTGGCAATACGGCATCCGTACCACTTGTCGGTGATATGATGGCTTCACGGTGGGCATTCGAAGCAGCAATGGTCACTCAATTCAAGGACAATATTTACGAGCGGGAGTTTTACCTATACGACAAGGTGATGGCCAATGCTGACTATCGTAAGGTCTACTATATTCCAGAGCTGGAAACCAAGCTGCAATATTGTTTAAATAATTTCCGATCTGTAACCCCCGAAATTCGCAACCGTGTGGAGGCAAACCTTGCCCTTGCAAAACACGAAGTGGAGGAAGAGTTGGAGAAGGCTGACATAAAGATTGCGGCCCTGGAAAATTTAACATTACAGCGTTTTGATTCTGCAACATACCGTGCGATCACTGCTTTTTTAGACTCCAGGAAGAAAGTTTATATCAACCAGTACAATCGTGCTGACCAGGAAAAAGAGGAGAAGATATTTGAGCTTACCCGCACGCCCGAAAAGCAGGCCGCGTTTAATATGTTCCGCGAAAGCTATCATAACGAATCCATTACAGATCTTGTCAAAAATCTAACGGAGACCCACCGAATAGTAGAAAAGGACGGCAAGCTTGTTCAGAAGGTCTTTCCGGTTTACAAAGATCCCGACCCTGATCACTCAATTGATTTCGATGCGCAGTTTTACATGCCAGCGAAGCATTTTCTCAATGAGAATATCGATACGTTTTTTTTTAACACCACTGTGATATGGTCGATGACGCTTGCATTGGCGATCGCTTTATATTTTGATCTCCTCAGAAGAATTATCGACGGAATCGGAAATCTATCGAACCCGCTATATAAAAATTAAAGGCTATGTTTTTCATCCTTTCAAAAACTCTCAATTTTCTAGCCATGCCGTTCACCGTTGTCTGCCTGACGGTCCTGTTTGCATGGCTCGTTAAAAATCCGAAGTTGAAGCAAAAACTTTTGATTCTCGCTTTAACGATGTTGATTTTCTTTTCCAACGATTTTATTTCTAATGAAATTATGCAAGCGTGGGAGATCGATACACAATCCTATTCTTCTTTAAGTCCTCATGAGCTGGGGATTGTATTGACCGGTACTACGATGCCGTTACTCAAACCTGATGACCGAATTTATTTTGCACGCGGCGCTGACCGTGTAACGCACACCGTTCAGCTTTACAAGCTAGGCTTAATCAAGAAGATCTTAATCAGTGGCGGAAGTGGACGGCTAATTGAGGAAGATGAACCAGAAGCCAATAAATTTCAGAAGGCGATGGTTCTCATGGGTGTACCGGAAAACGACATTATCCTTGAGAACGCTACGCGTAATACTTATGAGTCGGCTATTGCAGTAAAGCCCATGCTTGACTCCTTAAACTACGTCCCGAACGATTGTCTGCTGATAACTTCCGCCTTTCACATGAGGCGATCCCTTGCATGCTATCGGAAAGCGGGATTAAACATTGAACCCTTCACCACGGATTTTTACGCACATCCTACGAACTTTTATCCTGACTCCCTGCTTGAACCAAAACTTGATGCGATGCTCATCTGGCACAAGTTGGCAAAAGAATGGATGGGTTTTATTGCTTATAAAGTGGCGGGATATATATAACGAGATGGATATGAGGAAGGCATTTTTGATATTAATTCTTTTCCAGGCGACTGTATTCACCTATGCGCAACAATCTGGTGCCACGAGTAAATCACCGGAGATACTTGACGCTAAAACGTTTCAGGCAAAGCTTGCAAAGAGACCAGGTGCGATTTTGCTTGATGTACGCACTGCAGTCGAAGTAGAGGCTGGCGTGATTCCTGGCGCAATTGTGATCGACTATAACGCACCGAACTTTTCAACAAAGATTGAGACGCTCGACAAGAGTAAACCTTACTTCGTTTACTGCAAGGGGGGATCAAGAAGCAAACGAGCCGTCGAACAAATGAGCAAGGCCGGCTTTAAGGAATTGTATGCCCTCAAAGATGGATTTGATGATTGGATCAACCTTGGCCTTCCTCGGGCCGCGCCCAACGACTAACCCTGGCCAAAGCGATAATTCGCGCTTTAGCCTCTGGCCTTTACTGAATTGGCAATGCAGTTGCCTTGTATTTACTAATGTCGGTGAGTTTGATAGAAGCTCCGAATTTCACATTGATGGCTTCAATGATTGTGCGCGATATGAAGGCATAGCCGCGACTATTTGGATGAACACCGTCCTCTGAATAAATTCCGGTCGGGGGATTTATGTTGGGTGTGATCGTGACATTGTTGTACACATAGATCCTGGTGAGAATAAAATCCCGGAAGGTCTTATCCACATCGGCAAAAGCGAGCCGTTCAGGATTGGCATTGGCTGTTGCCGCTACCGTTGCATTGAATGCAAGTCGCGCGTTTTCAATAGCAAAGCTTTCTGAAGGAATCAAAACATATTGATCGGGGAGGGGAACCGATACTCCATACACCTTCGTCGCATCACCGCCAATCGCCGTTCCTATGATTGAGCCGGCTGACAATGGTAAGATATCTGTATTCTTTGTTTGTCGTGCCCTCGCATACGGGAGAAGGCCTGCGTAGGGTCCGCTCATATAGGGGCTGAGGTCCGTCAACGTTTCATCTGATATCAGGATTCCATTCTGGCCTGCTGCGTACAGCAATTTTCTTTGTCCAGCTTCTGTAGCCGTGATGACTGAAGCAGCTACCATTCCATCCAGGAACGCATTATAGTTGTTTGCAAGCGACGATGACAGATTAGCGGCCGTCGCGGCGTCCAGCGGCACTGCATTCCACACCACTGAAGTAAAATGCGGCATGGCAAAAATGCTTGGGAAATTCACGATCACTCCTTTTAAGGCAGGATTGGATCCCAGCAAAGCACCCACGGCTGCACCATATTGTGCCTGAAACGCCGCAGGCGAGGTAAGTGGAGCCTTTGAGGGATCACCTCCAAAAGCAGCGTGAAGGAAGAAGTCATCCATGCCCAGCCAAAGCAAAAAGAACGTTCCGCCTGCATCGGCAGCATCGCCGATCAGTGTAGAGGTACCGTTGCCGGGATATGCAAGGCGGCCATAGAAGGGATTAAATCTTGGATCAACACCTGCGCCGGCCCATGCACCTGTTTGCGGAATAAGCGCCTGACCAAGCACAATGGCTGGCACTCCAAAATTATTTAGCTCGAGTTTATTTCCCGTGTAGATAAAGGATGGATTTACCGCAGGGTTCGGAAGTGCGCCATTGTTTGAGACCTGGGGGGTTGGTCTCGGTGACGCTCCCTGCAGAAGCAATCGACCCAGCACGACACCGCCAGCCGTTGGGTTTGGCGTTATAAAAAGATTGTACCCGAGTTCAGTATTTATGTCGGGTTGATTAAAAGCAGTGGGAGCGCCGGCGCATTCGAACTGCCGATTCAATATAACTCCGAGTGAATTGTTTTGCCCTTCGGTAAAAAGAGCCCCCGCCTGGAACCCTGCGACGAAAGAGTTTCCAATAGAGATAAATTTGGAAAAGTCTGCTGACCCAGCTGCCACTCCCGAGCAATTTTCCTCCTGAGGACCAATAGGCTCTTCAAGTTGAATTACTTCCTGGTCGCAAGCCATCACCAGTGATGCCAACGCGTAGAATAAAGTTCTGACGGGTTTCATAGTTATTGTGGTTGCTACCGTTAATTGAAAAATTCGTCAAACGTTAACGAGATATAGTAAAGTTGACCGACAAACGGAGCGCCCAGGTTGGTTCTATAATCCCCTCCCGCAATGTTGGTACCACCCAGTTTAAGCACCGTTTTAATGGAATTGATTTTATAATTTATCTGAGCGTCAACGAGACCATATTCAGGAACAAACCAGTCACCATACGTGGATTGCCACTGGAATGCGTCTTGCCATCTGTAGTTCACATTGAAACCGAAGTTCTTGAAGATCTTTCTATTCCCGAAACCGATTGAAAATTTGTTTTCGGGTGTGTTAAAATTAGCACGGAAGTTCGGCCCCTCGTTCGCATCGTAGGTTGCGTAATTCCAGTTTCCATTTAATATAAAGTTTTTAGGAAACATATAAGTTAGCCCTAAGCCTACCCCAAATGATGTGACATCTTCTTTTGAGTTCGTATACGGGGAGAATAAGCTACCGGCCGGAAGAAAAGTACCCTGGTGTGTTGTAGAAGACTTACTCGTAACTATTTCGCCACCGATAAAATCGGTATACATCGTGTAATAGCCGTTAACGTCGACAAGAAGCCTTGTCGCGATAACACCCTTATAACCCAATTCGAATGACTTCAATTTTTCAGGTTGCACGTAGTCGAAGTCTGAGGTAACAAGCCGTGACTGATCCCCACCAACAGGGGTGCCATTGACAGGCTCAAGTGATCCGCCAGACTCGATGTATGACCGATAGGATGTCTGCGTGTAGGAGCCTCCGTTGTGAATGCCATATCGTTCGGCATTTGACCTGGAACTTCCCAGCAGCGTTCCGCTCGAGGATGGAAAATAGATAAATTGTGCCTGCGTGTCAGGATTTCGAAAGCCGGTTTGAAATGATGCCCTTATATTATGAGTTTCGTTGATGGTATACACAGCGGAAACGCGTGGGGTAAATTGGCCTTCGAAGTTTTCGTTCTTATCATAGCGCAAGGAGGCGGTAAGTTTTAATGCACCCGCAAGGGTCTTCGATGCCTGGGTGTACACGCCAAACTCGTTTATCTTGATTCGCTCAAAGTTTACGCCGTCTTCCGGGGCTTCGTTAAAGATGGTGCCGTCAGAGTAAAGGTCGTACTGTCGAAGGTTGCCACCCACTTGCAGTTCGACCCATTTAATTTCGTTCATAAAATTGTAATTAAACTCGGCATGCTTAAGCTTTGAATTGTCAAAGAAAGAAGCTCCGGGCGGGCGTCGTTGAAAAAAACGCTTGCGGACCAGGTCGACCGTATCTTTGAACGCTTGAGTACCTGGTAATGGGATTACACGGTCCGCATACAAACGCGCTGAGGCGTGATCGCCGGCGACTACCGTCCCAGTGTAAGCCGGATCTTCCTGGTAGCCCTGCATGGCTTTTATATAATCCGGCACCCACCTGGCGGCGGATGGGCTGAACGCCTCATTTGCGTATGCTCCCAACGCAGACAGGTTGTAAGAGTCTCCCGCGTCCGTCAATGAGATATAGCCACGAACAAAGAAGTTATCTCCCCTGAATTCCAGCTTATGAAATTGCTGATTGAAGTCACGGAGAGCATATTTTTCTGTTCCCTGATATATTGAGCTGCCCCCACCGTAACGATAGTTGTAGAGGACCTCGATCTTGTCCGTTATGCGGTAGTGAAGAGCAGCATCACCCTTAAGTGTTTTTGCATCCCGACTGTCGAGCACGTCTTCTTCTCTCAAGCCTGTTCTTGTGATAATTCCGACACTGGGTACAGGCGTTGATATTTGCGTTTCATCGCCATAAAGATTCAATCCGTCAAAGTTTTTCATTCCACTTAAGTCCGTGGTGGATTCAGGATTCAACCTGTCGGTTCTGTAGTCATCCCCTAGCCAATCCGTTGCCTTCATGTATGAGAAATTGACCTTAAACGCGAATCGGTTATTAAAGGCTTTCGCATAGCGAATGGTATATTGTCCCATGGGGTGCGATCCACCGCGTTCCGATGTCGTCATTCCTTGCTTTACCTGGGCGCTGAGTCCCTGGTAGTCGAATGGACTCTTACTTTGCATGATGAGTATTCCGTTGAAAGCGTTTGGCCCGTAAAGGGCTGACGCCGCGCCGGGTATCAATTCCATGCTCTCGACGTCAAGTTCACCTAAACCCATTATTGCGCCGGTCGGAAAGTTGAGAAGGGGTGCCTGCGTATCCATCCCATCGACCCACTGAACAAATCTGGTATTGGCGATCGTGGCGAATCCTCTCGTATTTACCGAGGTAAGATTTAGACTCCCTGAATTTGTGGAAACACCTTTGACATTTGCGAGAGCATCGTAAAAGTCTGGAGTAGCCGCCTGGCGAATCGCTAAAAGATCTACCTGTTCCACGGTTACCGGTGACTTGAGAATTCCTTCCTCTACGCGGGAGGCGGACACCACAACTTCCTGCCCTAGCGTGGTCTGTTCAATTAGCTTGATTTCAAGTCCCGTTGCTGCCGCATCAGTAATTTGAAGCTCCTGTGTTGCATATCCGATGAATGAAAAAAGCAGTGCAAGCGGAGGAGCATCTTTGGCTTTCAAGCTGAATTCGCCGCGCGCATTGGAAATTGTTCCAAGTACAGTTCCTTTTACAATGATATTGACACCAGCAAGGGCTTCACCACTTTGACCGTCGGTGACTTTCCCACTAATCGTGGTTTGCGCAATACAAAATGTCGTAGTGATGCAAACAATTATACAAGCTGTTGTTGAAGTACAGTATGATCCCCTCATAGCCCTTGATGTTAAATTTCGAAAATGTAACCCGATGCATTTTGTTATGCATGCCGATGATATTTTCGGGGAATTTAAAGAAAAAAAACCGAAACAATCGATTGTTCCAGTGAAAAAACAGCTTCCCGCTAAAATTGTTAAGGCTACTCTTTCTTAAGATGGTCAACCAGTCGTTGGCACAGGGCGTTCATTTCCTGTGCCATAAATTCATCGCCGGTTGCCGACAAAGCGGACTGAGCAAGGCCGCCAATGCAGTCCACATAAAAACGTTTCATATCCTCAACGGGCATGTCTTTGGCCCACAAATCGATGCGAAGGGTATTCTTTTCGGCGCTATCCCACAGGGAAATGCTTATGGCTTTAGTCTCAGAAACTCCGGATTCGGGCTTGTCGGTGGCATCCCAAAGAATTTTCTCAGGGACATTTTGCTGATCTAATTCTATCGTGAAGTTAATCGTGGATTTTTTCATAGCGCACGAAGATAAGGCGCCTGTCTCTGCGCTGGGAATTTTTTGTTGATTTATTGAATCAGATGGGGAACCTGCCGGGTACTCAGGGCGCCAGGTCAATAAAAAATTTTAAAGCCTCTGGATTTCTGAGTACCCCCGCGTTTACAGCCTTGGAGGGTTCCATCCCAAGCAGAATTTTTTTCACTGGCATCTCGCTCTTTTTCCCACTTAGCGTATATGGGATATCTGGGACCGCGATGACCTCATCAGGTACATGCCTGGGGCTGTACATTCTTCGTAATGTGTTGTTGATCGTTCGCGTGAGCTCATCGTTCAGCTGAACGCCATCTTGCAATACAACAAACAAAGGCATCCAGAATTTTCCACCACTCTGTTCTATGCAAACGATGAGACCATCTTTGACCCCTGTTACGGAGTTCAAAGCGTTGTATACTTCGCTCGTTCCGATGCGGATACCCCCACGGTTGAGGGTAGCATCGGATCTTCCCAGGACAATGATGCCGTCGTTCTCTGAAATCTTTATCCAGTCACCATGGCGCCAAAGGCCAGGAAACATTTCAAAGTAACTCGCGCGGTAACGTTGCTTGTACTCGTCATTCCAAAAAAATACTGGCATTGATGGCATTGCTTTGGTGATGACCATTTCACCCACGTCACCAATTACGGCGTGCCCTGCCTCGTTGTAAGCCTCAAGGCTGCAGCCAAGTGCACGACATTGAATCTCGCCCGCGAACACCGGCCCAGTTGGATTTCCGCCTATGAATGCGCTACACACATCTGTTCCGCCGCTCATGGATACCAGCCATACATCCTTTTTCACATTTCGATAAACCCATTCAAAACCCTCCACAGGCAACGTACTTCCTGTGACGCTGATTGACTTAAGGGCGCCAAACGAAGAGATCTGTGCGGGTATAATTTCGTTATTTATATTCGACAGTATGAATGATGCACTGGTTCCAAAATGTTGTAACCTTTCTTCGGCAGCCATCTTCCACAATACATTCAGATCAGGATGCGCCGGGCTGCCGTCATACAGGACAAGAATGCATCCGGCAAGAAGAGAACCATGGATGTAGTTCCACATCATCCACCCTGTAGTTGTAAACCAAAAGCATTTCTCACCCTGACGGAAATTATTATGGAAAGCGCAATACTTCAGATGCTCTAACAATATTCCTCCTGTTGAATGAACTATTGCTTTCGGTATTCCCGTAGTGCCTGAAGAATACAAGATCCAAATAGGATTATTGAACGGCACACGAACAAAGGTGGGCGCTGTATTTTTGTGTTTGAGCGCATCTTTCCAGTACACTGTTTTTACGGCAATGCCGTTTGCAATTGCCTCATCCGCGATGAGTATCAGCGCCTGCACGCTTGAGAGCGCACTGACCAGTTGGTCAAGCGTATCTGACTGGTCGAATGTTTTGCTCCCATAAGAATGTCTCACACTAGCCACCAGAATCTTCGGTTGGATCTGTGCAAACCGTTCAACCACGGCAGCTAATCCAAAATCCGGCGAACAGCTCGACCACACTGCCCCGACGGAGTTCGCCGCAAGGAAGGCAATCGTAGCCTCCGGAGTGCCCGGCATAAAAGCCGCAATGCGATCGCCTTCTACGATACCCAGGAGCCTGAACTGATGTTGCAGGGACGCAACGCTTTCGGTCAATTCCTGCCAACTAATTTCTTCGCGTGTACCAGACTCCGACCTGAAAATTATTGCCGGCCTCAAATGGGTCTTGTTTCTAAAAACATGTTCAGCGTAACTCACTGCTATGCCTTCGAACCAGCGGGTATCGGGCATAGGCATACCGTTGGTGACTGTCTCGTAATCTCCGCTGAAATCAACTGAAAAATAACTTAGTAAGGATTCCCAGAATTCTTCGGTATGGTCAACAGACCACTGCCAGAGCACGCGATAGTCGTCAACAGCTAAACGTTTTGTTTGCGCCAGCCATTTCATATACTGCCGCATATTTGACTGCTCAACAAATTGTTCTGACGGCGTCCACAAGGGTGAATCTGGTGATGTCATTTCAGATGTGAGTATCCGACAGCATCGTGAGGGCCGCCTCTTTGTCCAGTCTGAGCTGATGTTGAAGCTGCTCGAGGTCACTAAACCTAATATCGCCGCGTATCAATTTGTGAATATTGATTGTAAGCGACTCACCATATACATCACGGTTGAAGTCAAAAATATTTACCTCAATATTTCTTTTTGTTCCCTGAACGGTAGGGCGGTTCCCTATGTAAAGCATGCCCTTAAATCTTTCATGTCCGTATTCAATTGTTACAGCATAAATGGAATCTGCGGGGATAAGCTTGTTCGCCGTATCAATTTCTATGTTCGCAGTAGGATAGCCTAACAGGCGACCAAGCTTATCGCCGATAATCACCCGACCTGTAATACTATAGGGGTGGCCCAGGCAATGACTTGCAGTGTCGATATCAGCCTCTTCGAGGGCCTTGCGAATCTTGGTCGAGCTTACTGCAATGTGGTCAATATCCTGCCTTGGAATCTCTTCAACTTCAAAGCCGTACCTCGGCCCATTGTTTTTCAACTGTTCAAAGCTTCCTTCACGATTTTTTCCGAAATGATGATCGTATCCTATTACCAGTTTTTTTGTGCCGATTGTTTGAACCAGAATGTTGGTTACAAATTCTTCTGAAGATAGCTGTGAAAATTCTTTTGTGAATGGAATTCTAACGAGGTGCTGGATTCCGTAAGTTTTTAATTTTTCGGCCTTTTCTTCGAATGTGTTCAGAAGCTTTAACGAAGTATCTTCCGGATGAAGGACTAACCTGGGATGGGGCCAATAAGTAATCACTACGGTCTCACCCCCGTTCTTTAAAGCGGTTTCTGAGAGTCTTGATAGTATCTTTTGATGCCCGACGTGAACACCGTCAAAGGTACCGCTGGTTACTACGGCATATTCCAGCCGCAAAAAGTCATCAATTCCATGATATATCTTCATCGCATTGAAGCTTTCATGTGTTTCATTCCCAATTGTCCAACGTCACGGTTATGCGCACTCATCCGTGAGGTTCTACGTCAGCAACCTCAAGGGCTTCTTGCAGTGTAAAAGTACCTATTCGGGTGCGGCAAAGGGAGGCAAGGTACGCACCCACCCCTAAAGAATTCCCAAGATCGCGTGCCAGGCTTCGGATGTAAGTTCCTTTCGAGCACGCGATCCGAAAGTTAACCTCCGGCAATGCAATTGAAGTGATCTCAAACTCCCGCACTTCAATCTCTCGTGGCGCCAGCAACACTTCCTCTCCGCGTCGTGCAAATTGGTAAGCTCTCTTCCCCCCAACTTTTATAGCGGAATGCATCGGCGGAAGTTGACTGATCTTTCCAATAAATGGAAGCACTGCCTTTTGGATCATTTCATCGGTCAGATGCGTGATATCTTTGCCTTCTGATATTTCGGTTTCAAGGTCGAACGATGGAGTCGTTTTACCCAGCACAAATTTTCCAGTATACTCCTTTTCCTGCCCCATAAATTCGTCAATGCGCTTTGTCATTTTACCGACGCAAATGATCAGCAATCCCGTGGCAAGAGGATCAAGCGTTCCCGCATGGCCGATCTTTTTTGTTTTCAGCTTATATCGAAGTTTGTTGACGACGTCAAAGGACGTCCAGGTCAATGGCTTGTTGATGAGTAAAACTTTTCCGGCATCTACCTGTATGGCCTCCATTACACAATGGTCAGGCCGACCCCCATGTAGTATAACACCAGGATAATGGCTCCCACTACGATGCGATAATAGCCAAAAATCTTAAAGCCATGCTTTGTCAGGAAACTAATAAACGATCGAATCGCGAGCAGTGCGACGACAAAGGCTACCACATTGCCGATCGCAAGGAGGAGAAGTTCGTTGGTGTTCAGCGAACCGGCACCATCGTAGAACTTCAGCATTTTATAGCTTGTGGCAGCGAACATTGTTGGAACTGCCAGAAAAAATGAAAATTCAGCAGCGGTCCGCTTGTTAAGACCTTGGGTTAATCCACCGATGATCGTGGCCGCGGAACGCGAGACGCCCGGAATCATAGCAATCGTTTGGAACATTCCGATTTTAAAAGCGCTGGGAAAGGATACAACCTGCTCTTCCGGCGATTCGTTTTTTTTGAAGATTGAATCCATAAAAAGGAAAAATATCCCGCCAATGATCAAAGCATATCCCACTACATCTACACGCTCCAGCAATTGGTCAATGTAATCATTCAATAAAAGTCCGATCACGGCCGCAGGAATGAAGGCGACAAGAAGCTTTGCATAAAAGAGAAATGCTTTTTGAATGGGCTTCGCTGGCAAAAATCTCTTCCAGTATAAGACTATCACAGACAAGATTGCGCCGAATTGAATCGCGATGGTAAAAAGTTTCGTGAAAGGGTCGGAGGCGATTCCCATTAGTGACGATGCGATGATCATATGCCCCGTAGATGAAACAGGGAGAAATTCCGTCAGACCTTCGATGATGGCAAGAATGATGGCATACAAAATCGTCATAGCAAAAAGTTTGAGAAAATATTAAGTACTGCTCACTACTTCGATGGTCTGTGCAGAATGGCAAAAAGCTGAATGATGAAACCAACCATGACCACGATAGGTCCAAGTGTCAGGCCTAGAAAACCAAAGCCGTGCTGCTGGTTGTCAAGCGACATGATAACAAAACCGAGCACCAGAGAAAGCACGCCCGCAATCATTAGCTGATAGTTTTTTTTACCAAACGGAAGTTTACTTTGCATGAGATAGGCTAGTATAGTTGATCTAAAGACATTCTGAGATATCGTCGTACGGAAAATAATGTGCTGATAACGGCAACGCCAATACCGATTAAAAGCAACAATGCCATTAAACCGGTAAACTGATCTTCATTATGAAGAATTGACAGGTCTTCGATCTTTGTCTCGGCGTAGTGTGACAAGCTCCAAAGCAGCGCTGAAGCAATAATGCCGGCGAGCAGTCCGTATCCGCTGGCGCGGTAAAGGAATGGTTTGAGGATAAACCAGTTTTTGGCACCTACCAACTGCATGCTTCGGATTAGTGAGCGCTGAGAAAAAAGCGCCAGACGCAAGGTATTGTTTATGAGCAGTACGACCGTGATCAGCAGGATCCCAATAAGTCCAAGAAGGATCAACCCTATTTTGGTGACGTTGGTATTTACTGATTCAATTAATCCCTCAACGTAATAAACCTGGAACACGCCATTCATTGCCTGTAATCCCTTTTTGATCTTTTCGATTTCTTTGAGGGAATGATATTCGCGAGCAATACCGACCAGATAGGCATCGCGCAAAGGGTTCTCTCCGATGAATTTAACGAAATCCTCGCCCGTTTCCTGAATAAATTTCTTGGCCGCTTCGTCCTTGGAGACGAAGACAACGCCGGTACCATTTTCCTTGCTGACAAACTTCTGATTTAAAAGATTATTCTCGATTTGGAGGCGTTGTGTTTGCGTAAGATTTGATTTCAAATAGACCTGTACGCGAATATTTTGCCTAACCTGATGCTCCAATTCCTGGGAGTACATAATTAGAATGCCGAAGGTGCCGATCACAATAAGAGAGAGCGTGATGCTGATCATCACACCAACCGCGGGGTAACCACCTAACTTTTTCTGCCTGTTCTTCTGACTCTCCATCGCGTCAAAGTTAGTGGAAAATATAACATAGCGCGAGCTACCGAATGAACGTAATAAAGAACCCCGCTGGTGTGCGGGGTTCAGTGTGCTATTTAATTAACGGCTCGAGCGGTAATCTTTTAGTTTTTTCAATAAGGCCGGATCGCCTAT
Source organism: Chryseolinea sp. (assembly GCA_037720155.1). GTDB lineage: Bacteria > Bacteroidota > Bacteroidia > Cytophagales > Cyclobacteriaceae > Chryseolinea. The sequence continues at coordinate 165,858 of JBBJMI010000010.1, forward strand.
GGGACTGAGAGGTTTTACCTTGTCATTCTCTTCATTTAACAGGTAGTAATTTTCCTTGTAATAAAGGAACATCGTCCGCTTGTTATTGCTGAAGAACTCCATGATCTCATACAAGTTCTTTTCGAATACTCCATACAGGAATAGTTTGTCCTCCTTGAATTGGTAGTGGAATCCGAATTTGGTGCCGGCATCAATTTTTACTGCGATAGATGGACCAGCTGCAGTCGAAGGACTTGCGCCCTCAATTACAGTGACAGGGTCAACTGATTTACCCTCTTCACTCGGATCGAACACGTCGCGTGCTGCGGGTGATACCGGGTTGTTATCTGACGAAGGCACGCCTTCTTCGGAAGTTTCCGAATCAGACGGTTTCGCCGTCTCTACCTCTGACGTCACCTCGTCGCTGTTTTTGGCAGCGGGTACTTCAGTCTTACCAATCGCCGAAGGGCCAGGGTCCACAGCCTCAATATTATCCGGTGCACTTTCTGTTTGAGTAATCGTTTCCCGCTGATTTTTGACCGCTTCTTCTCCTCTGAAGTAAAAGTACAATCCCGTCGAGACCAGACCGGCGACCACCACCCATGTGGCTACTTTTGCCACTGCGGAGGGGCCTTCCTGCGGGATGGAAGACATCGGCACGTTGTTAAGCATCTTCTTCAACTCCGTTGTACGAGCTTTTCGCAAGCCGTCCACGATACGTTGCTGAATATCTAATTCCTTCTTCAGAGTGTTATCTTGTTCAAGGGCTCTCTCGAAAGCAAGCCTGTCTTCGGCACTCAATCTGTTGCCTACATAATCATCCAACAATTCCAAATTTCTTTCTGAAGCCATAGTCTCTAATCTAAAAAATCCTGTTCTGAATATTGCGCTTTTACCAACTCATCAAGTTTTTTCTTGCACTTGTATTTCTTTGTTTTCGCCGTGTCGGTGTTGGCAAACCCAAGTCTTTCAGCGATGTCCTGCATTGACATCTCCTCGAAATAATAATACATCAAAACCTTCTTACAGGTTTCGCCTAGCTGATCGATGCACTTCGCAAGGATCGTTTCCCTTTCAACCGTATCTGTGTCCATCGACACAGCCGTATCCTTTTCTTCGTTTGACAATCTCTTTTTCCGGTCAAGCTCTTTCCTCCACAGATTTTGGCAAATGCTGTAGATATAGGTGCTCATCTTAGAAGTCAAAACCAGATTGCCCGACGTTGCCTTCTGCCAAAATACAATTAACGCGTCCTGGTAGACGTCGCGAGCTTCTTCTTCTGTACCGCTGTTGGTAATGACCAGTTTGGTCATCATCCTGTAATATTTCTGATACAAGTACTCTAGAGCTTTCTCATCGCCTTTGCAAATGCGTTCGAAAATCTCTTTTTCGTCTGTGATGGAGCTCGACCTGTATACCATGATTTAACGGCTTAGTAACCCACTAATTACCGCAATTTTAGAATTTTGACGTTAGAATACCTGCTTTTCACGATGATTTTCTCCAAGTTTTGGTTTCGTAGAACGGACCCCGTATCCGTGCAACATCAGCATTTTACCTTCTATCCAGATTTTACGCCGATAGACTTTACCGTACGGAGGATCGAGGACACTGCCAACGCTAGAATAATCGCCGTATCTTTTTAGACCGCGAATTATTTCCATTTTAATGATTTTTTTCTCGTACCGGTCGTCATTTTTAGGACATTCTTCACAAATGGGGCAAGATGTTCGCCATTCATAATCTTAACTATCCTACCACAAAATGCTCCATTCATTTCAAATTTCAACAGTTGCCTTTGCTTGACCTGTTTCATCCTCAAAGGCCTTCCATTTCTCCTGCAATATCGTGCTGGGCGATGGATGTCGTGACTAACAGGAAAAGAACCCGGTTAATTTAAGTCGAATATTACTAAATAAAACTTCGTGATCTAATGTTGCGTGTGCAAAATGGCTTGGACAGGGGGACGGGATCCCGCGAGATAAACAGCGCGCCATCAATAATTAAACATTTGCTTTAAAGCCTTCCACAATTTTTTCTTTCGAGAGTCGTCGAGATGATCGAGATTTTCAGACTGAAGCATTGTGATCCCCTCGTTCTCGTAAACTTCGTAGATCTCACCGGCAGGTTCTAACGAGATGCCAAATGCGATAATAAACCGTGGAGAGAAAATTGAAACGTCGGCCATTGTAAATTTCTTCAATACAACTATCTGGACACCAGCCAAACTCAATTTTACCGCGCCTAGAATTCGGGAAAGTAATTCACGATCCTCATCTTTCACTTTGTTCCATGGTATCGAAATGATAACAAGGACCTTTGGAGGAATATTATATAAATCTTCCGCAAAAGTATTTTCGAGAGACCTCACTGTGTTTATCACTCTGTAATATCAAAAATAGAACGCAATTCTTTCGCTTCGGAGGGCTTCAGTTTGCCGGCAAGGATAAGTCGAAGCTGTCGCCGCCTCAACGCTCCTTCATATAGTGCTTTCTCTTCGTCAGTTTCAAGCTCAAGCTCCGGAATCTCCACCGGGTGGCCCTGCTGATCCACAGCAACAAAGGTAAAGAATGCGCTATTACTTTCAGTCTTGGTGTTCGTAGGGATATCTTCTGCGTCAACGTCTATGCGTACTTCCATGGAAGTGCTGAAAGCGCGTGTTACCTTAGCGCGAAGAGTGACGACGTTACCAAGCCGAATCGGATGCCTAAACGATATATTATCGACGGACGCGGTTACAACAATGCGGTTGCTATGTTTTTGGGCTGCGATGGCTGAGACGATATCCATCCAATGCATCAGCCTGCCGCCCATGAGGTTGCTCAGTGTATTGGTGTCATTGGGGAGCACCAGTTCGATCATGCTGACAGCAGATTCGCGGGGAAACTTCTTTTTTCGAGCCATTCAGTTAAAGGGATGAGGGTAATGAAGGCATGTGCTGGAGGAAATATTATTTTCTGACAAAGTGCAAATAAATGCGTATTAATCGGCCCTCAAACGTTGCCAGACGGTAATAATCGTTAGTTCGTGCAAAAATCATAAAAATATTTTGCAATCAAGTTTATCATTTCATTATTTCGGCACGCCATGATGCAAGCTGCTAAACATCTTCTAGATAATTCGATCCTTTGCGCAAGGATAAACGTTACTTGCATATTTCCCATCAAATCGATTATTGTTCCATCGATTACGGGGTGACCCGTCGCAATCGTATACCCAAGCTATTCCGGTTATGCCTTGCTCCAGGAGCCGGGCGAATAATCTTCTCGAAATAAACTAGTAAAGACAATTCTAATAGATCACGCTTAATGAAAGTCATGAAATTCGGTGGCTCGTCCGTTGCCACCCCTGCCCGGATAAAGGCTGTTGCTGAGATAGTGAAGCCTGATCTGGCCGGAGAAGTGGCCATTGTTTTCTCAGCGTTTGGAGGCGTAACAGACATGTTAATCCTCATTAGCAAGCTGGCGCTGGAGGGAAACCTTGAGTACAAGAACAAACTTGAGGCACTTGAATCACGCCATCTCGGAGCTGTAAGTGAACTGATTGACATTCATCGTCAGAGCAGAATACTCGCACAGGTAAAGTTTATGATGAACGAGCTTGAGGACGTTCTTCACGGTGTCTTCCTTGTAAAGGAGCGGACGGTAAGAACGCTGGACTACATAATGAGCTTTGGTGAAAGGTTGTCTGCTTACATTATTGCAGAATCACTGAAAGACAGTGGGCATACCGTCGCATTTCTCGATGCGCGCACGGTAATCCGAACGGACAGTCACTTCGGCTATGCGAAAGTAGACTTCGAAGTTACCAACAAGCTTATCAGGGAACATTTCAAACAGCACACGGAGGTTCAGGTCATCACAGGTTTTGTTGCTACTTCAGAAAGCGGTGAAACTACTACACTCGGCCGAAGCGGTTCCGACTACACGGCGGCCATCTTTGCCGGCGCGTTGAGTGCCAGCAAGCTTGAAATCTGGACCGATGTCGACGGGATGATGACGGCGGACCCAAGAAAAGTCAAGAAAGCTTTTACTGTCCCGGAAATGAGCTACGAGGAGGCTATGGAGTTATCGCACTTCGGAGCAAAGGTTATCTTTCCAGCCACGATGCAGCCGGCGATGATAAACCACATCCCGATATGGATCAAAAATACTTTCAATCCCTCTTTTAAGGGAACGGCAATCCATTCCCATTCTGCCAACGGCAAGATAATTAAAGGCATCTCTTCAATGAGTGGCATCAGCCTGTTAAGCTTGCAGGGAAGTGGGCTGTTAGGCGTGGTAGGAGCATCCATGCGACTCTTCGCAACATTGGCACGGGAGAACATCAATGTTATACTGATTAGCCAGGCGTCTTCGGAGCATTCTATATGCTTTGCAGTGGAACATACTCTTGCACCAAGAGCGAAATCTTCGATTGAACGGGAATTTCAGTATGAGATTAAGAGTGAGGAGATCGACGAAGTGCAGGTTGAGAACGACATGTGTATCGTCGCTGTCGTTGGTGATGGAATGAAGCACAGCCCCGGTACAAGTGGACGGATGTTCAGTGCTCTCGGTAAAAACGGAGTGAATGTAATGGCCATTGCTCAGGGTTCTTCAGAGCGAAATATCTCCGCAGTTATCCCAGAGATTGATGTGGCAAAGGCCTTGAATGCTTTACACGAAGCTTTCTTTTTATCAGACCGAAAACTTCTTCACGTATTCCTTGTCGGAACTGGGTTAATCGGCAAAGCGTTGCTGGCAATGGTCAAGGAGCAATTTACAAAACTTGCAAAGGATAATTTACTGGAAGTTAATGTGGTGGCCGTTGCGAACAGCAGAAAAATGCTATTTCGCGAAGAAGGTCTTGCGCTCAACCATAGCGTTGACGATTTGAATGAAGCGGGGGAGGAGATGCAAATGGATGGGTTTTATGAGAATATGCTGGCGATGAACCTGTCTAATAGCATTTTTGTTGATTGCACATCGAGCCCGGATGTAACGGCATACTACGAGAGAATTCTATCCGCCAATATTTCCATTGTAACGCCGAACAAGAAAGCGAACTCGGCGTCGATGGAATCTTACCGACAACTAAAGTCCACAGCATTTTCCCGCGGCGCAAAGTTTCTGTACGAAACCAACGTTGGCGCTGGGCTTCCCGTCATCAATACGATGAATGATTTGTTGCTGAGCGGCGACAATGTGGTTCGCATCGAGGCAGTGCTGAGCGGCACGTTAAATTTTATTTTTAGTTCTTTTGAGGAAGGCCGGAAATTCAGTGAAGTAGTCAGGGAGGCGAAGGCCAAGGGGTATACTGAACCTGATCCGCGCGACGATTTGAATGGAATGGATGTCGCGCGCAAAATCCTGATACTATCCCGTGAAGCGGGCCTGGCGATGGAACTGGATGACATAGAGGTCGAAAATCTTGTTCCTGAAAGTTGCCGGGGCGAGATGAGCGTTGAAGAATTTTTTTCCTGCATCGAAAAGTACGACGACCAATTTGAGGAGATGCGCAGAAATGCAGCTAACAAAAACGAAAAGCTTCGGTACATGGCTATTCTCGACAATGGCGTGGTCAGCATTCAATTAGGATCTGTCGACCAGAAGCACCCTTTCTATTCATTGTCCGGAAGCGATAATATCATATTGCTTACCACTGCGCGCTATCATGACCGACCCATGGTTATCCGGGGTCCAGGCGCGGGTGCAGACGTAACCGCGGCTGGTGTTTTTGCAGATATTATTCGCATCGGCCACTATACTAAATGATACGGGAAATATGAGATCAGTAAAAGCATTAGCACCGGCGACCGTCGCGAACGTATCGTGTGGTTTTGACATTTTTGGGTTCGCCGTCGAAGCTCCGGCCGACGAAGTGATCATGACTTTGCGTAACGAGCCGGGCGTGATAATTACGGAAATTACCGGCGATGGCGGGAGGCTGCCCCTTGATGCGAGCCGTAATACTGCAGGCGCGGCTGTAGAGGCTTACCTGAAAGCGATGAACATAAACAACGGGGTTGAAATTATATTGCACAAGAACCTGCCGCTTGGAAGTGGCATGGGATCAAGTGCTGCGAGTTCTGTCGCTGCGCTTGTTGCCGTAAACCACCTTCATGATAATCGATGTACGCGCGAGGAATTACTTCCTTTTGCGATGGAAGCCGAACGCATCGCGTGCGGTTCTGCGCATGCCGACAACGTTGCGCCGTCGCTGCTGGGCGGTTTTGTATTAATCCGTGGATACGATCCGCTTGATGTTACAAGGATCCCAACTCCGCCCGACCTTTTTTGTACACTTGTCCATCCTCATCTGGAACTCAAAACAGAAGACTCAAGACGCGTGTTAAAAGCTACAATTCCTATGAAGAATGCCATAACCCAATGGGGAAACATTGCCGGCCTTGTTGTCGGGCTGATGAAGCCGGATTATGGATTGATCACCCGTTCTTTGCATGATGTTGTTGCTGAACCGATACGGTCCGTGTTAATACCCGGATTCGTTGCTATCAAGGAGATCGCAATAAAAAGCGGTGCCCTGGGTTGTGGGATCTCGGGTTCTGGCCCTACTATTTTCGCGCTGAGCACAACGTCAGCAATTGCAGAGCACGTAGGAAAGGCGATGCAGGAAAAGTTTACCCAACTGAAGTTAAAGAGCGACGTGTTTGTTTCACGCATCAATGGAGCGGGAGCAAGTGTCTTTGACATAGAGACCAGTGTCTTAAATTCTAACGTCGCTTGAAATGAAATTTTACAGCACCAATAGCCCTGACGAGAAAGTTGATTTGAAGCAGGCCGTTACGCAGGGACTGGCCCCGGACAATGGGCTTTATATGCCGGAAGTTATCCCGCGACTTCCCCAATCTTTTTTTGATAGTCTTGGCAGGATTTCGTTTCAGGAAATTGGCGTCGCCGTGGCCCGTAACCTTTTGGGCGACTCAATTCCTGACACGGAACTTGTCCGGATTGTAAACCACACCATTCAATTTGATGCTCCATTAGTCGCACTTGAACAAGATATTTTCGCGTTGGAGCTTTTCCACGGGCCGACGTTGGCATTCAAGGATTTTGGCGCGCGATTCATGTCGCAATTGTTAGGCTATTTTGCATCGCAGCAAGACCAGGAGGTAGTGATACTTGTAGCGACCTCCGGCGATACCGGGAGTGCCGTTGCGAATGGATTTCTCGGCGTGGCGGGTATCCGGGTCGTTGTGTTATATCCAACCGGCAAAGTTAGCGACATCCAGGAAAAGCAGTTCACCACACTTGGCCAAAACATCACCGCGCTGGAGATTGATGGCACATTCGATGATTGTCAGAAGCTGGTTAAGGAAAGTTTTCTAGACGCCGACTTGAAGAAGAAGTTTGCTTTGACGTCTGCTAATTCCATCAATATCGCGCGACTGATCCCTCAGTCCTTTTATTACTTTCACGGCTATGGACAATTAAGTGATAAGAGTAAACCTGTCGCGTTCTGTGTGCCGAGCGGTAACTTCGGAAATGTTACTGGCGGATTGCTGGCGCAACGCATGGGGCTTCCAATCAGCCAGCTCATCGCTGCCACGAATAGCAACGACGTGGTACCTGAGTTTTTCCGCACACATGTTTTCAAGCCTCGCCCTTCACAGCAAACCATCAGCAACGCGATGGACGTTGGTAATCCCAGCAACATCGTTAGGATGATTGACCTTTATAAAGGCGATATCGAGGCGATGGTAAGCGGCATTAAGGGCTATGCATTTTCGGATGATGAGACGAAGGAAGCGATGAACACCGTATTTGCTGAGCATCATTACACAATGGACCCGCATGGCGCAATTGCGTACATGGGGGTGAAGCGTTTTATGGAGGAGTCAAACCTTCCTTGTACGGGTATTTTCCTGGAGACTGCACATCCAGCCAAGTTTAAAGAGGTTGTTGAAGCAGCAATCGGGGAGCCGGTTGCTGTTCCGCCAACGCTGCAGAAATTCCTCAGCCGGGAAAAGAAAACGATTCGGCTGGATAAGGATTTTGAAGCGATAAAAGATTTTATGTTAAATCGTTTTTAAGGCGCCTAGCTCTTCCATCCATCTTCACCCAGCAGCGGCACGAACGCAAAGCTGGACAACTCTTCTTTAATCAGACTTCCATTTTTTTTCCGGATGCGGAACATGGTCTGCTTGTCGCGGTTGCCAACGGGGATGATGAGGATGCCGCCTTCACTGAGCTGGTCAGTCAGTGATGCCGGCACAACAGGCGCACCCGCAGTGACGATGATTTTATCATAGGGAGCTTTTACCGGCAACCCTTTCGAGCCGTCGCCGTGAAAAAAATACGGTTTGTATCCGAGCCTTGGCAGAAAGTCACGGGTTTTTTCGTACAGCTTTCGATTGTATTCTATGGTGTAAACCCTGGCGCCCATCTCCATGAGCACACAGGCCTGATATCCTGAGCCCGTCCCGATTTCGAGAATTTTGTCACCAGCCTTAATCTCTAGGTTTTCCGTTTGGAAAGCTACGGTGTAGGGCTGTGAAATCGTCTGCCCTTCGCCGATGGGAAATGCTTTGTCCTGGTAGGCATGCTCAAGCAGCGCATTCTCGAAAAACACGTGTCGGGGGACCTTGTTTATCGCCGCTAAAACCGCGTCACTTTTGATGCCTTTTTCAGAAAGTTTTTTAATCAGTTTCTGCCTTAAACCCCGATGCCTATAATTATCCTCAATCATGGAAAAGGGATGTGGAAAGAATGTGAACTACTTGTTGATAAAGGCCTATGTGTCTGATTATTAATAAATTAGTGTCAGTCAAGATGTGGGTGTTAATAAACAATTGAAATGAGGCTGTGAATATAATCTATTAAAAAGGCCAAATTTTCATGCTTTACAAAGTTTAAAAAATTCCTTAGGAAAAGTCGAACTTAACCCCTTACTTTAAAGTTCTCTCCACACAGTGAAAAGCTTTTTTGCCATAGCGTTCACAGTGTTTTATCTGCACCTTACAGTAGTTGTGACGAAAATCATAAACTACTGTATGGGCAGAGTAAATCTCAGAACCCCGATCATAACAAAAGCTGCCCAGTAATACGGCGATCGGTATTTTTCAGAACCCATTTAAATTCCAGTTTTCCCTGCCTGAAGCTTCCGCTGAAGTCCGCGTTTTTGCGCCAGGCGTCCCATTGCTATTTGATAGGGTAGCCCACCTGGAATGATGTTCGATTACAGAGCGCTAAGGTGAAGTTTTGAGTAGCGGGCGAAGTTTTCAACCCATCGTTGCCTTACATTCCCAATGACTGATTTTCAATCGAGGCAAGCTCGAGGACTTTTTCATATTCCGCAGCTGATAAGTCATTATAGAAATAATGAACGGGATCTACCTGGCTTCCTTTTATCAGAACTTCATAATGAAGGTGTGGTGCTGTTGACATACCCGTGTTCCCAACGTAGCCAATAAGATCGCCTCGTTTTATCCTTTGTCCGCGATGTACAACGAATTCGTGCATATGGGCGTAACGTGTCCTGTATCCAAAGCCGTGATCGATTTCTACCATTTTGCCATAGCCGCTGAATTTGACGCTCACCTCTGCAACCGATCCGTCGGCTGTGGCATAAATCGGCGTCCCAATGGATGCCGCGAAATCAATACCGGTATGAAGCTTTTTCAACTTATAAATCGGATGGGTTCTCCAACCGAAACCTGATGCAAGGGCGACAAGCTGTTTATTGGAGATCGGCTGAATTGCTGGAATTGACGCATAGAGCTTTTCTTTCTTCTCCGCCAGCGAAACAACCTCATCTTGCGATTTTGTTTCGATGTATAATTTTCTGCGCAGCAGATCTACTTTTTCGTTAAGCTTCAACACCAGGTCCTGGTGAGAGAAGTCCTTATCCTTGATTTCCGCGTACCGTTCCGTGCCGCCAACGCCTGCGTGACGGACGGATTTTTGAATTGGCTCTGCGCCCAACACCACCCGGTAAATATTGTCATCCCGCTGTTCAACATTATTAAGGATTGTACTGAGGTTTTTTACTTCGGAGTTTAGCTTGGTATAATAGAACTCAAGCTCTTTCACTTCATTTTTCAGCATTAGCTCCTTGGGCGACTCGAAGTAGGTACTGTACAATATCAGGAGCCCAACAGCCATCACGACAGTCATCGAAACCATGCCCAACGCATTGAGGACCACGTCGCTTGTTCGCGTCCTCACCCGCTCGTACTTGCAGGTTTCCGTGTCGTAATAGTATTTGATTCTTGCCATAAGCTTTAAATATAATCAGCGAGGCCTAAAAGGCGTAATAACGTCCTCGTTACATTCGATAAACGGCCCCTCCAGCAGGTCAATGCAATATGGAATGGCCGGAAACACTGCGTCAAGGCACTCCCGGATGGCTTTTGGCTTGCCGGGCAGGTTCACTATCAAGGTACGGTTTCTTATGCCAGCAGTCTGGCGCGAAAGAATCGCAGTTGGCACGTATGTAAGACTTTTCGCGCGCATGAGCTCCCCAAAACCAGGCATCATTTTACCACAAACAGCCTCAGTTGCCTCAGGCGTCACATCCCGAAAGGAGGGTCCGGTACCCCCGGATGTGATGATCAGGCAGCAACCCCGATCATCGGCCATCGCGATCATGGTGTTTTCGATTAAAACCTGCTCATCAGGAATAACAGCATAATCCTTTTCCCAGGGACTGGTGATATACTCCTCAAGGGTTGTCACAATAGCCTTGCCAGGAATATCTTCGTAAATGCCCTGGCTAGCCCGGTCTGAAACATTGATAATTCCGATCCGGATTACTTTTGATTTCTGCATTGCTATTTAGGTGCCAGGACGAGGGCTTTTGCCCTCCTTGAACAAATCCTGTAAGCTCTAAGCTTGCGTCCGACTACGCAAACTCGGCTATTTCGTCTGAAAAGCCAAGGAGCCCTGATCTCAGGCGGTATTGCCAGATCGTCCCTTTTTAAAAACCTGTCGGCCTTTGTTTATTCCCCTCCTGATCTCCTTCTGTAAGGGTGCGGGCAGCGCAAGGATGTCCTGACATGCAGTGGAACAGCAGTTTTCATAACGCTCACTGCAGTCAGGGCACTGAATAAATAGCAGGTGGCAGCCATCATTCCTGCAGTTTGTATGGTCATCAGAAGGCTTTCCGCATTGGTGACAAACAGCGATGATGTCATCAGAGATTCTCTCGCCAAGCCGCTCATCAAACACAAAGTTTTTTCCAATGAATTTGTTTTCTATGCCCGACGCTCTCACCTGTCTCGCGTACTCGATGATCCCTCCATCAAGTTGAAAGACATTTTTGAAGCCCTGATGCTTCATCCAGGCACTTGCTTTTTCACATCTTATTCCACCTGTGCAATACATCAGAAGATTCTTGTCCTGCTGATCTTTCATGAGATTTTCTACAACCTGCAACTCTTCACGGAACGTATCCACATCGGGACATATGGCATTGCGAAAGCGGCCGACTTCGCTTTCATAATGATTGCGCATATCGACAAGGACCGTGTTGGGATCATCTGCCAGACTGTTGAACGTCGCTGCATCTACATGTTTACCCGTATTGCGCAGGTCGAACGTGTCATCGGGAAGGCCGTCTGCGACGATCTTTTTCCTAATCAGGATCTTCAGTTTGAAGAAAGATTTTCCGCTGTCCTGGATTGCTATATTTAGTCTGACATTTTCGAGGAAAGTTATGCTGTATAGATAAATCCTGAAGGCTTCAAGCTTTTCGTCCGCCACGCTGATCTGTGCATTGATGCCTTCGGATGCCACATAGATCCGACCCAGGACACCTATTGTTTCTAAATTGACATATAGTGCATCACGAAATGCTTGCGGATCGCTGATCGGATGATACTTATAAAATGAGATTGTTACCCTTTTCTCCTTAAGGTCTTGCATTTGGGCCTTGAGGGAGCGCCCATCAATTCGATTGTAAAGAGCCATGAGATTAATTGCAGGTTAATCGAGGCAAAGTTAGCAATATCAGAGTGAACCCGGCAAAGGTCTTTGCGGGTTAGTCTTTGGGCCGAAGCTCACCTCGAAGCAACTGATTATAGGCTTCGCAGGTCAGCCAGCCATGTTCGTTGCAATATCCGCAAGTCTTATAACCTGGTCCGAATGCCCCTTTCGTAACGACTACGTGATCACCTTTGCAAACCGGGCACGTAACCTTATTACCCGGTCCGCAGTCAATGTCATAGCTTGTTGATAAAATTTGCTGTGCTTTGATTGTCGCGGTAGCGGATTGCTTAAGGAACTCGGTTTCTGATTTTTTCAACCACTGGACGGCCTCCTCCGAATATTGTCCATTGGTTCCTTTAAGCTGTATATACTTATTTAACCAGTCAATACTCTGCTGATATTTTTGCAGATGGTAAGAATTTTTACCGAAAAAGAAGGTCAGGTCGGAAGGAACGCTTTTTACGTTCGCGAGCACATTTTGGAATTTTTCATCAGCAACTTTGTAATTGCCAGTCTCCATGAAATAAACGCCCGAGTCTAAGTCACGAAGTAAATCCGTTTTTTTTATCTGCTCTTTTTGAAGCAGGTACTCATCAACTTTACCCTGTTGAGCATTTAACGTTCCCTGCAGTGTTAAAAGACAAATTAGTATGGAAAAGTGTTTCATTATGCAATAAATCGATCAATTTTGAGGTCAAGCCATTCCAATGCTGCGCCGTGATAGATGTCCTTTCGAACTGTCTCATCGAGGTTCATCCTTTCAATAAACTCGCCAATTTCTAAATCTCCAAGCGGAAAGGGATAATCGGAGCCTAGCGTTACCCTTTTGGATCCCTGCAGCTTCAGCACATATTCGAGCATTAGTGCATCGTGCGTTATGCTGTCAACCCAAAATCTTCCCAGGTAATCCCGTGGGCTGGTTGCATTATCAATTGCTACGAGGTCAGGCCGACACTCGAAGCCGCGTTCAATTCTCCCAATCGTCGTAAGGAAAGATCCGCCAGAATGGGCGAAATTAACCCTAAGCTTTGGTAATCGTTCGAATATCCCCCCAAAAATCATACAACAGATGGCCCGCGTGGTTTCCGCGGGCATTCCTACCAGCCATGGCAGCCAATAGCGTTGCATTTGCTTTTGCCCCATCATATTCCATGGGTGCACCAATATCGCCATTCCCAGCTTTTCGCAGGCCTCAAAAATGGGGAAGAACCGTTCTTCGTTGAGATTTAAGTCATTGATGTTTGATCCAATCTGAATGCCCTGCAATCCAATCTCTTTGCACCTTGCAAGCTCCTGAACGGCCAGTTCAGTGTCCTGCATGGGCACCGTTCCAAGGCCGAGGTAATGCTTTGGATCCTTGTGGACAAGCTCAGCAATGTGGTCATTAAGAAACATAGATATCTCCAGACAGTCGAATGGTTTCGCCCAATAGGAAAACATAACAGGTACAGTACAGACCACCTGCACCTGTGTATGGTATTTTTCATATTCCTTTACTCTGATGTCTGGATTCCAGGAATTGTCCTTTATTTCTCTAAAAAATTGATTTCCCCGCATCATTTTGGCGAAACCGCGTTTATGGTGCTGCAGAAAAATGAAATCCCCGTACCCATACTTCTCGCTCCAGTTTGGCAATTTCTTTGGAAGTATATGGGTGTGGCAGTCGATTTTCAGCATGCGTTCGGGTCGGGCACAAGATAGGGGTATGAGTTAGTGTTTGAAAGTATGGGCCGTCGTGAGTTATGAATTATGAGTTATGAGTTCGGCTCGAGCAAGAGGTTCCGTCATTGCGAGAAATCGTTCGAGACACCGTCTCGAACATGACGAAGCAACCCCCATCCTACGAAGTGCATAGAAAGTTCCGGTGCATTGATTTCGTCGCGTGCGACCGCCTTCTTTTCATAGCGTGGGGGTTGCTTCGTCATCATTTAACGAGGCAAAACCTCGTTAAATGATGACGAAGCAAAGACGGGAACTTTCTTCGCCTGCCTCGAGCCCATAACTCATAACTCAAACTTCTAACTCACTCATTCCCCGCACGAGAATCCGCTTGATAAATGTGTCTCATTCTGGGGCGTTCTGATGCACTGTTAAAAACAGGCCTTTCCTTAATCGTTTTAAAAGTGCGCTTTCCTGGCCCGATTCCTGACTTTTTAAGTTTTGCGGTCAGTGTGGGTTACCAAACGAGCGCAATGGCATTAAATTCTCTTTACAGAATGAAACCATAAACGCCATGAATATCTTACTTATCATTCTTTGCTTCGTATTTGCCTACGGATTCTTCGCGCTCGTTGCATTCAAAATAGTGAAAGTGCTGTTCCCTGAAAATGAATCCGAACACAAACCATGGAGAGTTAAATCACCGGGAGCGTAAGGTGATGGAAATAGGTTCACTGATCGGGGTCCGCCCGCAACCGTCCATCTAGAACTTGCTAACTTCTAAACAAACCCACCCGTTTCGCTCTTTGATGAGCAATCTATTTTTTGAGTGTTGTAGCTTGTATTCTACTCGAACAGAACTGTGAAGAGAAAATACAAAAAGATGAAAAGGATCAGTACGCCATACATAATAAGATCTACCCGCACATAAGGCTTATATTGGTGATATAATTCTCTTAACCTACGGAACATAGAGAGTTCATATTGCTGAATAACAGTGTCGTTATTCTTCAACAAGGTAACCATTTGCCATTTTATACGTCTGTATTCCTGCGAAGCAATTTTATAAAAGGATTTTTTCTCCGGCATAGGGGGATTGCCGTTGTTAATTGTCTGAACTAAAACCAATCCCAAAAAAATGCTTTATAAATCTCTCTTTGCCTTTCTAATGTTGCTTTCCTTCGCAGCATCAGCGCAAGACAAGGTTACGCTCAATGGTTATGTAAAGGACTCTGCCAATGGTGAAGAACTGATTGGCGTGTCAGTTTATCTTCCGCTGCTGAAAGCGGGAACAATTTCCAACGCGTATGGTTTCTATTCACTGACGTTGCCTCCCGGAACTTATGAAATACAGTATACCTACGTTGGATACGCAGTGCAAACGGTAACGGTCACGCTAGACAAAGATGTGGCTAACAACATTGAGCTCGTTGACAAGGCCGAAATGATTGATGAGGTGGTGATCTCAGAGAAACGAGTTGACGAGAATGTAGTCTCACTTCAAATGAGTAAAAATACACTCGATCTCGATCGTGTACGCAAGCTCCCAGCCCTCTTCGGAGAAGTGGACATCATCAAAAACATTCAAATGTTGCCGGGCGTGATCACAGCCGGCGAAGGTACATCTAGCTTTTACGTCCGTGGCGGTAGCGCCGATCAGAATCTTATTCTCATCGACGAAGCGCCTATATACGATCCATCTCACTTGTTTGGCTTGTTCTCAGTTTTTAATGCCGACGTGATTAAGGATGCGGAATTGTACAAAGGCGGAATCCCGGCCAAATACGGCGGCCGCTTGTCGTCAATTCTTGAGGTAAGAACGAAAGATGGGAACAATAAAGAATTTAAAGTTAATGGAGGCATTGGTTCAATGGCGAGCAGGATTATGATCGAAGGACCATTGAAAAAGGATAAGAGCTCTTTTATTATTTCGGCGCGCAGGTCCTACGTCGATTTATTTCTCAAAGCAGCTAACCAGGACAATCTTGTAAGCTTTTATGACATCAATGCGAAAGTGAACTTGAAGGGTAATAATAACAACAGATTCTTCGCTGCCTTTTACGCCGGGAGAGATGACTTCAAATTTGCCGATGAGTTTGGTTTCGCCTGGGGAAACAAAACAGCAACCTTCCGGTGGAATCACCTTTTCAGCGAAAGACTGTTTTCTAACGCCACGATTATTGCCAGCAACTTTGACTATAAGCTTGAGCTGAATGATCCGGCGCAGGGCTTCAACTGGACTTCCAACCTTCAAGAGCTTAGTGTCAAATATGACCTCGCTTACTTTATCAATACAAACAATGAATTGACATTTGGATATCACCTGACTGGTCGCCGTTTCTCGCCAGGAAGAATTGCGCCAAACACAGACGGTTCCATCTTTGAGGAAGTCGAGCTTCAGCATATGTATGCATTAGATCACGCTTTGTACGTAAGTAACCAGCAGCGGCTTTCAGATAAATTCACACTGGACTATGGCGTGCGCCTTTCCATATTTCAAAATATAGGAAGCAGCGACGTTTACACGTACGACGACCCAACAGATAATTTAGAGATCGTTCGCACTGATACAATACACTACAAGCGATGGGAGAATATTAAGACATATATCAACGTAGAGCCGCGAATTGCGCTACGGTACATGATCGGTGAAGGGCAGTCGGTTAAGCTTTCTTATAACCGGATGGTTCAAAATACGCATCTTATTGCTGCAGGCACTGTACCGGTACCATTCAACACGTGGAACCCAAGCGGATATTATTTGAAACCACAGCTCGCTGACCAGGTCGCCGCAGGTTATTTCAGGAATTTCAGAGACAACGTATATGAGTTTTCAGCGGAAGCGTACTACAAGGACATAAAGAACGTCACGGATTTTGCAGACAACGCGGATATTTTCTTCAACGAAGATCTTTCAACAGAATTCAGACAGGGAAAAGCGTGGGCTTACGGACTGGAGCTGATGTTGACCAAGAAGGAAGGAAAACTAACTGGTTCAGTAGGCTATACGTTGTCCAAGGCGATGCGGAAAGTAGACGGAGTTAACCTGGACCGTGAGTTTGCCGCAAACTATGACAGGCGCCACGTGGCCAACATTCAGGCAGCTTACGATCTCAATGCGCGGTGGACGTTTGGAGCCAATTTCACTTTTAGTACAGGGCGTCCAACTACATTACCTACAGGTAAGTTTGAATTTCAGGATTACAACCCTGACGTAATATCCGAACGAAATGGATACCGACTTCCCGCGTTCCATCGGCTTGACCTTTCCGCTACGCTGACGCCGCGAAAAAATGCCGGGCGGAAGTGGCATGGGCAGTGGGTCTTTGCCGTGTACAATGCTTACAATCGGGCAAATCCATTCACGATTTATACACGGACAGCACAAAATGGTGATGGCGACGTGATTGGTGACGGCAGGACGAAAGAGGCGAGAATGATATACCTGTTTCCCATTCTACCATCCGTTACTTACAACTTCAAATTTTAAAAAAGACATGAAAAATATATTTACAATCATATTAGTTGCTGTCGTATTCCTTTCATGCGAAAAGTCAGTATTACTGGATTTGAACCAGACGCAACCCCGCGTGATCATTGAAGGTTTGGTGACCAATCAGCCAGGGTATCAATACGTAAAAGTGTCCCGGTCTTCTGCGTTTTATCACACAGGCGACGCTCCGGTAGTGGAAGATGCTACAGTAATCGTTACGGATGATGACGGAAACGAATTTCTCTTTATTCACAGTCCTGGAAATGACTCCGATAGCAGCGGATATTATTTGCCAGCGGTACCCTTTACCGGTGTCATTGGAAAAACTTATTCATTAAGCGTGGTGGTCGACGGCGAAAACTTTGAAGCAACAGATGTATTGAACCCAGTTACCAAGATCGATTCGCTTAGCTACCGCGTTGACGAGGAAGAGCGAAAAGATCCCGTAGACGAAGGAAAATTTTATGAAGTGCTGCTGTATGCGAACGAGCCGCAGCAAACCACTGATTTTTACTTGTTTAAATTCTATCGCAACGATTCATTAATGGTTGATGGTGACACTGACATTTACTATGCCGATGACGAGGCATTGGGTGAAGACATAGACGCAGTGCCATCACCCCTTTACTACGCTCCCGGTGATGTTGCTGATGTTGAGATGTACAGTATTTCCAGGGCAGGATTTGTTTTCTACAATGATCTTCAGACCTTGCTCACCAGCGATGGTGGATTGTTTAGTCAGCCGCCCTCAAATTCCCGCACAAATCTTAGCAATGGAGCACTCGGTTATTTTCAAACGAGCGCCCTTGAAAAACGGAGGATCACGATTAAAGAATAAGGCAACAGTTGCTTTTGACGAAATTGAACTTCATCTTTCCCTCCCTAATCAGGCTGGATGAAAGGTTTGCTGCTGTGCCTCGTATGTACTTACCTCAGTTTTGAATTAACAGCTCAAACCGTTCTGGATAACAATCCATCGCGATTGAAGTGGAACCAGGTAAACACTGAACACTTTCGGGTTTTGTTTCCAGTGGGGTTTGACACATCGGCAACACGTGTTGCAAACACACTTGAATATATCCATGCGCCGGAAGCGAGGACGCTCGGACGTGGACCAAGAAAGATCTCTGTTATTCTTCAGAATCAATCATCATTGTCCAATGGCTTTGTATCTATGATCCCGCGCAGGTCGGAGTTTTATACTATGCCTGCGCAGGATTATAATTTCCTTGGAAACAACGATTGGCTCGGATTATTATCGTCTCACGAATACCGCCACATTGTCCAGAACAGCCATGCGATCCGCGGACTGAACAAATGGATTTATTTTCTCTTCGGCGCACCGACGATGGTTGGCGTCTCCCACGCAGCAGTTCCGCAATGGTTCTGGGAAGGTGATGCCGTGGCAACAGAGACGGCCTTTACGCCGGGAGGTCGCGGTCGAATTCCGCATTTCGGTCTTGTTTTTAAAACCAATTTGATTGAAGGCCGCAAATTCAACTATCACAAACAATATCTAAGATCTTATAAGCACTACGTACCCGACCATTACGTGTTAGGGTATTACATGGTTAGCCATTTAAGGCGAAAGACCCAGGATCCTGAGATTTGGAGTAAAGTGACTGCGCGCGCCTGGAATGTGCCGATCATGCCATTCACATTTTCGAATGCGCTCCATCGTGAAACCGGTTCCTATGTAAGAGCGGTATACAAAGAAATGGTCACGACGATGAAACAGGAGTGGCAGGCAGAAATCAATGCGATCACGGTAAGCGAATTTGAAAGGGTGAACGTACGTAAAAATTCGTCCTATACAGACTTCCTTTATCCACAAGCGATGGATGACGGATCTGTCACAGTAATGAAAAGGGGAATTGGCGAGATCGAGCAATTTGTAAACATCCGGGACGGAAAAGAAACAAAAATATTTACTCCCGGCTTTGTGAATGACGCCGGAATGCTATCGGGGAATGCAGATAGAATTGTATGGACAGAATATGGCTTTGATGCGCGCTGGAGGGTAAAGACATTTTCCCGTATCAAGATATATGAACAACATACCAATGAACACTGGATCGTTGCCAATCCACGTGATCGTTATGCGGCAGCTGCGCTGTCGCCTGATGGCAATAAGCTCGTTGTCATTCGATCACGCGAGGATTATAAGAACGAATTGTTGATACTCAATGCCGCGACAGGAAGTACATTAAAGATATTTCCGAATGCTCAGAATTTCCTGTACAGCATGCCACGTTGGTCGCCGGATGGCAAAAGCGTTGTTGCGCTAAAAACCGGAAAGGGAGGGAAGACTATATCCGAGTTGGACGTCTCTGGAGAGAAGTTCAGGGATTTGATGCCCTTGAGCGACGAAAACGTAGGACATCCCGTTTTAACCAGGCACTATGTTTTATTCAATTCACCGGCCAGCGGCATAGACAATATTTACGCGGTCGACCTGACAAATGGAAAGCGTTATCAAGTAACTTCTAGCAAGTATGGGGCGTATAACCCATCCGTGACGGACGACGAGCAGTGGTTATACTACAATGATCAAAGCAGGGACGGGCTCGACGTTGTGAGGGTTCCATTTAAGCCCGCATCATGGAATAGTTTTATTGATGGTGCACCTTCGGTAACGGAGAGGCTGGCGGAATCACTTGTAGAACAGGAGGGAACGGCAGGTTTTTGGGATTCGATCCCACAAAATGCATTGTCTGTAAATCGTTATTCCAAGCTCAGCGGCATTATAAACCCCTATGGTTGGGGGGCGTTCGTGGGCAACGACCTTACACAAATCAACATCGGAATCGCGTCGCGCGATATTCTGAGCACCACGTCTTTGAGCGCTGGATATATGTGGGACATCGATGAAAGAACGTCGGCATGGAAGACCAGCATCAGTTACCAGGGACTTTACCCGATCATCGATCTCGACGCTTTGTCGGGTAACAGGAAGAGTGATAAAACTGCGTTTGGGAATGAGATTGAATTCAAGTGGAAAGAATCTACTATAGAGGGCGGATTACGCCTTCCGTTCCTACTGACAAGATCTAAATACAGTCGGAGCCTCACCGTAGGCAGTGCGATTGGTCTGACGCGCACAAATTCTTTCGAGAACACTGTGAGTGAAAACGGGAGTGTCATCTACAACGGCACCGAGCGCATTACACCGGTAAATGATACACTGATATTTGTTTACAAAGATCAACTCAACAATGGCGATCTGATATATAATAGATTCAATTTCTCTTTTTTCAATCTTCTTAAAAGAAGTCAGCGCGACTTTCTATACAGGTGGGGGCAGACGCTGGAGGCTGACCTTTACAATACTCCATTTAATGGTGATTTCGAAGGCAGGCTGTTTGCAATCCGGTCAACCCTATACTTCCCTGGACTGGCAAAGCACCATTTTTTAAATTTGCGGCTTGCCTATCAGGAGCAACTGCAAAGCGCTGAGACAAACATTTATACTTTCAGAAACCAAATTCCCAAACCTCGGGGTCATGAGTATCCAGATGATGGAACATTTGCTGCCGGGTCAATCAATTACGCACTGCCACTTTGGTATCCCGACATTGATATTGGACCAATATTGTACATCCAGCGTGTAAAAGCCAATGTATTTTATGACGTGGGCAAAGGAACGGGCAAGGTGTACTATTATGATGCTGATTCGAACCGCGTTTACTTTTCCTCAAGCAATGAAACATATCAATCCGTTGGGATAGAGACAACCTTCGATTTTAACATCTTCCGACTGCTGCCAAAGCTCGAGCTTGGATTCAGGTCGACTTATCGCATTGCTAACGACTTTAACACAAGCGGATTAGTATTTGAGTTTATGGTGGGGAATATCGGATTCTGATAACTTGAAATTCGAATGATTTAGGCTTACTTTTGGCATTCTAAAATTCAAGTAAATTTACAATGGCTGAGATCATACGCATGCCCAAGATGAGTGATACCATGACGGAAGGCGTGGTAGCGAAATGGCATAAGAAAGTAGGCGACACTGTTAAATCAGGTGAGTTGATGGCTGAAATTGAAACAGATAAGGCCACCATGGACTATGAATCATTTAACTCGGGTACGGTGCTTCATCTCGGGGTACCGGAAGGGCAGGCCGTGAAAGTAAATGACGTGCTTGCAATTGTTGGTAACAAGGGTGAAGACTTTACAGCCTTACTCTCTGGAGCCGCAAGTGCCGCCACCAACGGAGGAAAAGCTGCGGAAGCTAACCCAACGGCAAACCCGCCTGCTGCGCAAGAAAAGGCGGCAGCACCTGAAAACGCCGTGGAAAAAGGGCCGAGCGCCGAGCCGATCGATACGGCCGTCATCAAAGCAGACATTGTATTAATGCCAAAGATGAGCGACACAATGGTGGAAGGCGTGATCGCAGCATGGCACAAGAAAGTTGGCGAACCTGTAAAGGCGAACGAACTTCTGGCGGAAATTGAAACCGATAAAGCAACGATGGAGTATGAGTCATATCATACGGGTACGCTATTATATATGGGAGCAGAAGCCGGACAAGCCGTTGCCGTAAATGGTGTGCTGGCGATTATCGGCGAAAAGGATGCAGACTTTAATGCACTATTAAAAGCACATCAGCAAAAGGGTGCCGCACCTGCCTCGACCCCGAAAAATGATGATAAGAAACCGGAAGCTGCGCAACCCGCTGCCCCGGAAGCTCAGCCGGTCGAGGCATCCGCTACGCACGAGACTAACAGCCGCATTAAGGCATCGCCGTTAGCGAAGAAGCTGGCGAAAGACAAAGGCGTCGATATCGGCAAAATTGAAGGATCCGGCGACCAGGGAAGGATAACAAAACGCGACGTAGAAAATTATAAACCCGCTGCCGCTCCCGCTGCAACTTCCAAAAGCGGAGCAGCTACTCCAGCATTGCCGAAGGTGGTGGGAGAGGAGAGCTTTGAAGACGTTCCGGTATCACAAATGCGAAAAGCAATCGCCAAACGTCTGGCAGAAAGCAAGTTTTCCGCGCCGCATTTCTACCTCACCATGGAGATCAACATGGACAAGGCAGTTGAAGCACGGAAGAGCATCAATGAAGTGAGCCCGGTGAAGATATCGTTCAATGATATGGTTATTAAAGCTGTAGCCGCAGCGTTAAGACAGCATCCGGACGTAAACGTTAGCTGGCTGGGTGATAAGATGAGGAAAAATCATCACATTCACATTGGTGTAGCTGTAGCGGTAAAGGATGGCTTGCTTGTTCCGGTAATTCGTTTTGCGGATAATAAATCTCTTTCACATATCGGTACGGAAGTAAAAGCGCTTGCTCAAAAAGCGCAGGAAAGAAAGTTGCAGCCGTCAGATTGGGAGGGAAGCACTTTCACGGTTTCTAACCTTGGCATGTTTGGTATCGAAGAATTTACAGCGATCATCAATCCACCCGATGCTTGTATCCTTGCCGTTGGAGGTATAAAGGAAACGGCAATAGTCAAAAACGGACAACTTGCCGTCGGTAACGTAATGAAGGTTACATTGTCTTGTGACCATCGCGCAGTTGACGGGGCGGTAGGATCAGCTTTCCTCAAAACATTTAAGGGATTTTTGGAAGATCCGGTCAGAATTCTCATTTAGTAAATATCTAAAACCTAAGGGCCCCGGTTAATAGCCGGGGCTTCTATTTTATATCTCATGGAAAAAATTCACGCAACAACGATCCTTGCTGTGCTTCACAATGGCCAAATGGCGATTGGCGGCGATGGCCAGGCAACGATGGGAAACTATGTGGCGAAGAGCAATGTGCGAAAAATCCGAAAGCTGGCCGATGGAAAAATCCTTGCGGGCTTTGCCGGATCCACTGCGGATGCGTTTACGCTTATTGAACGATTTGAAGAAAAGCTTAACGCCTATGGCGGAAATATGAAGCGCGCAGCGATTGAGCTTGCCAAGGATTGGCGCATGGATCGATACCTTAGGAAATTGGAAGCGATGCTCATTACGGCCAACAAGGATGAAATACTCGTGCTCTCTGGTACCGGCGACGTGCTCGAACCAGACAACCATGTTGCAGCCATCGGATCCGGTTCAATGTATGCACAATCCGCTGCGCTCGCCCTGAAGAAGCATGCGCCACACCTTAGCGCTGAAGAAATGGTGCGGGAAAGTCTGAACATTGCTGCAGACATCTGCATTTACACCAATCACAATATTCTGATTGAGAAGATATAGCTTGGAGGTAGTTCTCGAATCGGAGCATCTTAATTTATCACAATGCAAGGGTGGATCCCGATCGTGGTGAGTTAGCATTATCGATTGCTCTCAAGATCAATTCACAGGAATCTCTTATCTGCTCTTCGGTGATGGTAAGAGGTGGCGCAAGGCGGAAGCTGTTTGGATGTGATAAAAACCAGTAGCAAATGATTCCAAGCTTTTTGCCTTCTTCCACTATGGCAGAAACAAGATCGGCTGATTCAAAATCTATTGCGAACATCAAACCAATCCTCCTGATCTCTTTTATCGCAGGATGCGTCAACAATTCCTCAATAAGTCGACCCTTTTCTTCAACTGTTGCCAACAGACCTTCCGCTTCGATGACCTGAAGTGTTGCCAGCGCCGATGCGCAACACACGGGGTTTCCTCCGAATGTTGTGATATGACCGAGCATCGGGTCATGCGAGAGCATCTTCATAATGTTGATGTCGGAAATAAATGCGCCGATGGGCAATCCACCTCCGAAAGCCTTTGCAACAGTAAGAATGTCTGGCACGATATCAAATTGTTCAAAGGCAAACAAAGTTCCGGTTCTACCCATTCCGCATTGTATCTCATCAAGGATAAGCAATGCACCGGTCTCCGAACACTTCTGGCGCAGTGCCTTCATATATTCTTTAGAAGGGATCCGTACTCCTGCGTCGCCTTGTATCGTCTCCACGATCACGCATGCTGTACGCTTTGAAATGTTTTGCAGATCATCAAGATCATTAAAATGCAGAAAGCGGACATCGGGTAACAGCGGGCGGAAGGCTGCCTTTTTAGTTTCATTTCCAGAGACACTGAGAGAACCGTGGGTACTTCCGTGATAAGACTTGCGAAAGGACACCATTTCTGTACGTCCGGTGTATCGCTTTGCAAGTTTCAGGGCGCCCTCGTTTGCCTCGGTTCCGGAATTAACAAAATAGCTGCAGTTCAGGCCAGGGGGCAACAGCGAAGCAAGTCTTTTCGCTAGCAGGTTTGGTGAAGACTGAATGTATTCACCGTAGACCATCACATGCAAATGCTTATCCAGCTGGTCTTTGATTGCCTTAATAACGGCCGGATGCCGGTGACCAATATTCGTAACGCCAATTCCAGATATCAGATCCGTGTAACGAGTGCCATCAGGACCATATAGATAAATTCCTTCTGCCCTTTCTATAGGAATGAGATAAGGAGCATCGGTCGTTTGCGCTAAGAAGTTTAGGAAAGATTTCTGCGATAGGTCCATTCTTCAAAAGTAGAAAGAATGTACAGAGGTGGAAATAAAAAAAGTCCCACGTAAACGTGGGACTAAAAAAAAAATCAACTAACAATCTCCACTGGCTTCAACTACGACCAGCCCTTCCAGCCATAGTCGAAATTCAGCGGGGGAACCTTTCGGTCCATTATCTTTATCTCATTAACTGCTGGCTTAGAAATTAATAAAAACTGAAACAAGCATTCCAACAACAATGGTTGAAACCAAAACCAATACCTGTCTCCACCGGTCTGCAATCCTCGAGTTTGAAACGGTTCTTGTGTATGCCATAATTTTGCTGTCTGTTATGAAACAAATATCGGTAACATGAAGCGTTTGGTCCACCGAAACTCGGTTCAAATCATACATCGGTAGCATTACTTGAAAATGATACATCGATGTAACAGCGCTCTAAATGATTGGTTTTCCCCAATGAGGATGAGGTTTTTGTAAATTTTAATTTCTACGCGACGGGAAAGAAATGAACGCCAATTAGCTGTACCTATGATCGGCAGCTAATAATGCATCGATTTTGACGCCAGAAAGGTGTTTTATAAGGTTTCAGATACATGCGGAGTGCACAACCCGATGGTTGTAAAATGAAAAAACATTCACTTTTTTCAAAGGATGTTACATGAAGTTACATCTTCCTACACTTCATATAAGCTAAGGAAATCAATTACTTCCTTTCTAACATTCCTGTTTTTCGTCTCATCGAACGTAGCAGTTGCAATCGATTTGAATAATTCACTGACGACATTCGGCTTGAAGCCAAGTTTGCCCGCGTAGATCGTTGCAACTTCAAGTTCGATATCTTCCACCACTTCGTCGAGGTAGATCATGTAAACAAGATGATATACAGCCTCCAGCTTTTCCACCTTATCACCTACCGAGGTAAACTTCAAGTTAGATATATCGACGTCGGCGTTCTTCAATTCCTCCGGAGTCAGCTTAAGCTGGAAGCCCCACTTCAGGAGGCAACGCAGGAAGCGGCTTTCGATCGCATCATATCCAAGGAAAAGCGCAAGGATGTTAAAATAGCTTTTCTGCACTGACGAAAGTTGTTCTTTTTGAAGCTCCATTTCGATTAGGTTTCGTGATTTGTTTGGATTCTGCGATGTAGCATAGCCGTCGGGTAAAAATAAGCTATATGGACGAGAATCCCCTTTGTCCCAGCCACATTTACGGGCCGTTAAGTGTGCTTTGAACAGAAAAATATACCGATCAACGACAGAATTTCCTGCGTATTTCCTCAAGGTTTTTTGCGCCCAATTTTCCAGCCATAAGGATGTCATCGCAAACTTTATCCCGCCTTTGCAATCTGGCATTTACCTCGGCGCGGAGCTTATAGGCTTCTCCTGAATTAGGCCGCAAGGAGATCGCGCCATTGCAATCAACTAAAGCATCATTAAACTTTTCGAGGCGCATATTCGCCACGGCTGCTCCGTAATAGACATCGAAATGAAGTGCTGGTTCCGTTGACGCGTGGGCCACATTCATTATCCCAGCTTCTACTCTCTTTTGTTCGTCTGCGTGCACAATGACTTTTGCTCTGTCAAAGTATTCTCTGGCGGCGGCAGCATTTCCAAGCTTCTCCAGACTGATGGTGGCAATGCTGAACGTTAACTCAAGATTATCGGGATACAACACATAAAGCTCTTTTATTGCGTCCACTGATTCGACATAGTTGCCGAGCTGATATTGGCTCATTGAAATGTTGCGCATGGTCTCGGTCGTGACCGGTGATTCGTAACGCCTGAGTACGAGGTAAAGCGATACCGCTTCCGCATAGTCTTTCTTTTTAAAGTGGGAGTTTGCTTCCTTATGAAGTACGGATACGAGACTGTCCAGCGTGTAGTGTATCCGGTATTCAATAATGCCGTTTTGTTTCAAGGAGTGGACTGCCGCAAAGGCATCATCAAATTTTCCAGCGTCAAACAAAGTACCAGCTTGCTTCAGGCCTTTCGTATTTGCCTCATAGGCCCGCAACGTTCTACTTTCGAGGACATAATGAATAACATTCATGACTCCAAAACAGAAAGCCGCCATAATGAGAAACACGAGGATTGACAGCCCCTGCATTTTGAAATACTGCTTGTCAACTTTGTAATATGGACTTGGTGCCGCCTGCTTCTTTACGTAGCGGATGGTAGGTGGAACATAACTAGGCTCGGGCGGAGGCGGGAATAGCCAGGCATCGTAACGCGCCTTCTTGAGTGGGTCAGAGAGCGTGTGATACGCCTCATTTACGATCTTGAACGCTTCCTCAGCTTCGCGGTTCCCCGGATTTCTGTCAGGGTGAAACGCCATGGCCAGCCGTTTATACACCGACCGGATCTTTTTTGAATCCGCCTGCGGATCTATCCCTAATACCTGATAATAATTTGTCACGTTAATGAAGCTGAACCACACGAAAAGAGTAACAGGATGGCGCAATAGGCCCGTAACTAAAGATAAAATGAAAAAGGCTATCCCCGTGAGGGATAGCCTTTATTTTCTTTGAGAATATTGACTCTAAACTGCTGCCAAAGCCTGAACAAGGTCAACGAGCTTATTGGAGTAACCCCATTCATTGTCATACCATGCTACCACTTTAATGAATTTATCATTCAGGGCGATACCGGCTTTAGCATCGAAGATACATGTGCGCTCATCGCCCAGGAAGTCCTGAGAAACTACGTCATCTTCTGTATATCCCATGATGCCTTTCAGCTCTCCTTCGGATGCATTCTTCATCGCTGCTTTAACCTGATCATAGCTCGCGGGCTTGTCAAGGCGCACAACAAGGTCAACGACTGACACATCCGCCACGGGAACGCGGAAGGACATACCGGTAAGCTTTCCTTTTAATTCCGGGATCACCAGTGATACAGCTTTCGCCGCACCGGTAGAAGATGGAATGATGTTTTGGTAGGCACCACGTCCGCCGCGCCAGTCTTTCAATGACGGGCTATCAACAGTTTTTTGGGTTGCAGTTACCGCGTGTACGGTGGTCATCAAGCCTTCAACGATGCCGAAGTTGTCTTGTAACACTTTCGCAAGCGGCGCGAGGCAGTTTGTGGTACAAGATGCGTTTGACACAATTGTGTGCTGAGCCGTTAATTTTTTATGGTTAACACCCATGACGAAAGTCGGGGTATCATCTTTCGCTGGAGCGGAGAAAACAACTTTTTTCGCGCCTGCTGCTATATGTTTCTGACCGTCAACCTGAGTGAGGAATAGTCCGGTGGATTCGATAACGATCTCGGCTCCAACTTCAGACCACTTCAGATTTGCAGGGTCTTTTTCAGCCGTTACGCGGATCTTCTTGCCATTGACAACGAGACCGCCGTCTTTGGCTTCAACAGTTCCGTCGAATTTGCCATGTGTAGAATCGTATTTAAGCATGTAAGCCATGTACTCTGGATCGACGAGATCGTTGATGCCAACGATTTCTATATCCTTACGATTGATGGCAGCCCTAAAAGCCAGCCGGCCAATTCTTCCGAAACCGTTTATTCCTACTTTGGTCATTGTTTAATTGTTTTGTTTTGCGATGCAAAAATAGACTACGCGGTGGCCAAAACCAACGAAATAAACCAGCCTTTCCGAAATAATTACCGCACTGGTTTGCATTTAATCCATGTCGATCTATATTTGCAACCTCGTTTTTGGAAGAAAGACGATTACTTAAATAATGGTCCCATCGTCTAGGGGTTAGGACACCAGATTTTCATTCTGGTAACACGGGTTCGATTCCCGTTGGGACTACTTTGCCCTTTATATGCTGCTGTGAATCAACGATTTACGGCAGCATTTTTTATTTTACATACACCATCGCGTACGTTTATTGGCTTCGATAGGGATTCTCCCCGGGAACGAATTCTCCAACAAACAAACTATTTCTTCTTAAAAATAGAAACAAATAGTAGCTTTTTCCGTTCTTCGTCAAAAATGCCTGGAAAGATGAAACCATATCTTGGGGAATTTGAAGAGCTTGTCTTGCTTACCGTTGCCGCGGTTTTTCCGGAGGCATACGGTGTTGGAATCCAAAAGGACATCGAAAAGCGGTGTAATCGCTCAATTAGCATTGGAGCACTGCATTCTACGATCACCCGGTTAGAGGAAAAGGGGTTCTTAAAGTCCTGGACAGGCGGCGCAACCACCGAGCGCGGCGGGCGAAGTAAACGCTTCTATGAACTAACACAAGCGGGAAAGTCGGCAGTCACGGAAACGAAGAGTCTACGCGATGAACTGTGGAGCATATCAAAAATCAAACCTGCATTGAAATGAAGAACCGGCCACCGCGTCTTGCGCGCAGGATTTTTAAACTATTGTCTGGATCAGCAGATATCGATGATTTATTAGGCGATCTGGACGAATGGTTTTATCACCACGTTAGAACGCATTCGCTTTTACGTGCCCAGCTATTTTATTGGAAGAGCGTTCTATCTTTAAGTTTCTCATATGCGCTGACGAAGCGGAAACGTGACGTGAGGATAAGTCCATATTCATCTGTATTTACCATTGATATTTTCGGCAATTACATAAAAGTGGCGTGGCGGAATCTGTACCAGCATAAATATTTTTCGTTTCTAAATGCATTTGGTCTGGCCATTGGGATGTCAGTCAGCCTGCTGTTTATTTCCTTATATAGCTTTGTGAGCACCTATGACAATTTTCACGTAAACAAGGATCGTATTTATACAATCACTTCAAAACAACAACGTGATGTGGAGGAACTGGAGTACTCAACAGCTCCACACCTATTGGCCGACAAAATCTTAGCCGAGTTTGGGGGAGTTAATAAGGTTGTGCGAATCGTAAAGGCATACGAAAGTACTGTAAAAACGGAAAAGGAAGATTTACCCGCGAAGGCATATTATGTCGATCCCGAATTTATGTCAGTCTTTTCCTTTGACATGATTCAGGGAAACCCAAATGTGTTGGCAGCAGCGCGCGGGGCAATATTGACGCGGTCGCTGGCCATCAAGCTCTTTGATTCGATGGATGTGATCGGAGAAACTATTGAGCTTTTGGACGGAAGGACATTTCAGATAGGTGGCATAATGGAAGATCATCCCAATAATTCACATCTGAGTTTTGAGATGTTATTGTCTTATAGCACCATATCTGAAAGTAAATTGAGGGTGGAAGATCAATGGAGCAACTATCCAAAGCAATATATTTACGTCCTGTTAAAGGATGGTGCCATTTCGGGAGACTTGCAGAATTATATCGATGGGATCGCGGCGAGAACATACTCGAATTTGCCGGTGAAGGTCACCTTTAGTATTCAGCATTTGGAGAGCATCGTAATGGGACGCGACTTACGCTCGGCGATAGGAGTAAAGTGGGAAGCAAGCGGCTTCCTGCTCTTCGGCATTTTTTGCTCGCTTATATTGCTGCCGGCGTGCTTCAACTATGCAAACATTTCGATTGCCCGCGCTTTGAGAAGATCTAAAGAAATTGGTCTTCGAAAAACAATGGGGGGTGTCAGCAAGCAGATTTTTTTTCAATTTATTACCGAGACGCTTCTAATAACGGTGGTGTCCCTCGGAGGCGCGTTATTAATTTTCATATTAATCCGTGCGGAATTTAAAAGCATTTTAGTGGCAGGGTCAAGCCTTGACCTTTCTTTAACATGGAGGATGGTTGGTATGTTCTTCATGTTTGCAATTACGACTGGTCTGGCTGCCGGTGTCTTCCCGGCCCTGCATTTTGCAAGGCTAAATCCTATACAAGCCTTAAAAAGCAAGATAAATACGCATGGGTCATCTATGCGTGTTCGGAAGGTCTTGACTATATGTCAATTTGCATTATCATTTGGCTTTATTCTTTCGCTGATTGTCTTCAGCAGACAATACCGATACTCAGTAAATTTTGATTTCGGATTCGAACATAGCAACACCGTCGCCGTTCATCTTCAGGATGTAGATCCTGATCGTTTCAAGATGGCATTCACGCAACTCGCTGCCGTAAAATCCGTCGCTTTTTCCTCGGGGCTGTTAGGAGTACATTCATCGTTCACCTGGGTCAGGACCGGCGCCAACGATTCGATCGAGGTGGCACAACTGTTTGCTGACCCCAATTTTATTTCCACCATGAATCTACAATTTCTGGCTGGCGAAAATTTCAGAAATGAGGGATGGCAAGGCGAAAGACACATCGTCGTCAATGAAGAGTTCCTGAAAGCGAATAATATTGACACACCAATAGATGCATTGGGAAAGATTTATCGCGTCGATGGTAAGGATCTTGAGATTATTGGCGTCTTAAAAAATTTCCACTATATGCCACTTCAATACCCGGTTGGGAAATTTTTCTTCCGGATGAAACCTTCAGAATTTGCGTATGCAAATATGCGCGTTACCTCCATGGATGCTTTTGATATGTTTACGCAGATGGAAAATGAATGGAAGCGCCTGCCAACGGAGAAAAAGTTTCTCGGCAAATATTTTGATGATGAATTGGATGAGGCATATTCAACTTACAAAGTGCTTCTGAAGATTGTGGGATTTTTAGGCGTCCTTGCCATTACAATATCTCTGCTCGGGATGCTTGGAATGGTCGTTTATACCTCGGAGACGAGGACTAAAGAAGTTGGCATAAGGAAAGTGCTGGGTGCTACTGTCACCAACGTTGCATTACTTTTGTCCCGGGATTATGTAAAGATGATGGCTTGGGCAATACTCTTTGCTGCTCCAATAACGGCCTTAATCGCCAATCGGATTCTTAGCGGGATACAGTATTATAGCATAGAGCTATCGGTTTTCGATGTAATTTTCAGCGCACTTATTCTTCTGCTGCTGGGTATCATGACGATCGTTTTCCAAACCTTCAAAATTGCAACTTCCAACCCTGCGAATATTTTGAGAACGGAATAGGATTGTCGGTGTGGCCTGACAAAATTCGATGAGTATACACCGGAAAGTTGCCCAGGTCGGGCTTTTATCGATCCTCGACCCTGAAATATTGGATGTCTAACGATTCCATCTGAGGTAATCTCATTATTAGCGCTTGCAACGTTGCGAGAAACGTTTCTCGATCGTTACTTGCGAAGTAAATGCGATTTCTTGGAATGATCTTGCTGAATCTGACGAATAGCAGCTCCTGCTCTTTTCCGAAATCCCACTCAATGTCAGCGCCGTTCACACGAACCTTTTGCTTGACCTCGATTCTGAAAACGTAGTCCTCACATTCCTTAATCTCACTTTTCCTGGATAGCTCTCCCTCCAGGATCTTAATTGTGGTTAGCGGTATACAAGCATTCCTTACAATACGGTCTTCGACTGCAATATTCTGGGCGGTCAGCTCCTTTACCAACTGTTCAAGGACTGGTACAATGAATTCAGCAGTATTTTCTGGGGAAAGTTCTTTACGCAGGGGATTAAGTTTTAAATCCAAATGGGTTCCAAACTCGCGGTGGAACAGGTTTGCTAAGCCAGTATCATCTTTTTTTGGAAAATCTGATTTGTTTGTTCTAAGGTAGAATATCACGTCACGGAATGGCTTACCCCGATCTCTCTTTGTTTTTCGCTCAATTAGCAGCAGCGTAAAATCAGATTTGAATAGATCGGCTTTTGAGCCAAACAGACAAACAGATCTTCCAGCGTCAAGTTCTTACGGGCTTGGCGGTTAATCTATAGCGGACGCATACCTACGTTCTTCGGACGTATTTCTAGTTCGGTTAATGAACCGCTGTATACGAGACCGTACCTACAGTGGTGTGAGAGGCGCACCTCATCGCTTACAAGCGGCGAGGCCGTCTACTCGATTCGTGGCAGCTACTTTAGACTACTGCATTAACCTATTGGAATAAGAAATCTTAATATGCTAAAACCAAAGTACAAACTTAGATGCAAAGGTTTGCCAAAAGTTGGTAGAAGGGAAAACCGGATATATCCCATGAAAAAATAAGCAAATCGCCAAGGAGATTATATAGGGCTTGTAAATTTTGTTTTTGAAATATTCAAACACCAACAGAACTACAAAAAACAGGTCTGATAAAGCAAATGCAAACATGACAGCCTGCGTCATGTCAGTAACCCCAAAGTTTATGCGTCCTATTCCGGGGCCTAACAGCGCTATTGCGGTCGATACCATATATCTCATATGGTACTTTGTTGTTTTTTTGTTAATAATGGCCAAAAAGTATAATAGGACAAAAGGAATTAATGCCGCTGTCGGTAAATATAGAAATGCCAGATTGAACTCTTCGGGCAATTTTTCTGCAGCCATTTTAAGGTATTGCGTTTTCATCACCATCAGCATAAAAAATACGATGAATGGAACAAGAAAATAGGAACACCTGCCTAAAAGACGATGAAGCTCAAATTTTTTCTTATAGATTAAGATAGGTTGTATGAAAAGCATCCCAAACCATAGCAGCAGACTTATTGAATGAATATGGTGAACATAGGTAAACCCATTAAAATCGGGAAACGAAAGAAAGTACCTTTGGAATCCAAAAATAATAATTGCTAATAATGCTATAAAGAACCAGCTAATGTATTTATAAGTGTTTTCCATGATAATGTCAGGTTTGGTCACCTCACAAAACTAATCATGGGTATTGTCGACTTAATGGTAAAAAATCGCAAATTTATATCCCTACAAAATCAGAGTTTATGGAAAGCCTTTTTTCGGGATTGAACTTAACGTGCTCTAAGAATATATTTGGTGTAACGTCTGCAAACTGCTTAAAGTCCTTAACTAAATGCTGATAGTCTGCATATCCATTTTGAACTGCGACACTGAGCCAATCAAGTTTTGGAAATAGCTCTTTTTGCTCGTAAGCTTGATAAAAGCGACTAATACGAGCAAAGTACTTTGGCGTTACACCAAATTTTTGTAAAAATTTATACTCAAAAGTTCTTTGACTCATGCAAGCTGATTTAGCAGCATTCTCTAACCTGAAACCGGACGGATTAGCAAAAATCGTTTGCCCTATGTTATCAATGAGTAAGGAATTGTATTTTATTCGTTTTATTTTTTGAGTAAAATAGTCATCTAAAATAACCGGAATTTCTTGGTAGTTAACAGCGTTAGCTAAACGGTCATTTACTTTGTCGACTTCGTTTCCTAAAATTAATGAAGCGTTTAAATTTCCATCGGCAATCTCAATAATGTTGGTTTTTAAAAATGGGGATAATTTACCCGGATGAAACTCAACATTCACAAGCATAAATTCATGTGTCTGATAAAAGTTTTGCCTTGATGAAGAAATAGTAAAAATATTAACTGCCGGCCTTTTTTCAATAAGATTCAATGATGGAATTTCGGCTGTAAGGTGTCCCTTGCATTGGAAAGTAATTCCTGTTTTCGGATTGACAGGATACACTTTGATAGGAATGAGTTCTTTAGGGTCAAAAATTAAATGCACCAACAAATATTCTTTGATGTATTGACTAACTGAAGGAGACGGCTTCATTCTTTTACATATCATCTTCCAATGCAAAAAGTTAAACTACCTGCTTTTAATTACTCTGTTTCTTTTTTCCGTTGCCACTATCGCTTAGCTATAAGACGTATGCGTTTAAATACCTACATCTTTGTCCAGCATTGCTGACGAAATTTAACAGCACACAAGTTAAGAACCTACGATACAGCATATGTATTATGCCTGTGTGCGCCCAGTATGGCGCGTTTACTTGTCAGAAGGAAAAGTAAACAGATTATCCTGAGGGTGCAAGTCCCTTATGTGCAAGCATCGATGCGCGTTAGTAAGCTGCAAGCTGGTTTGTCGTGAGGCATTCGGTGAAGAAAGCAGGACTACATAGATCTGTACTGACGAACAGAAACCGCATACGGAGGCATAATCAGGTGGGTGAGGTAGCCACGCTTACCGAAGCCCTTCAGGTGCATTTGCTTGATTATGTAGATGCAGCAGGAATAGATCGAAGGATAAACGTCTTACCTGGGGAGGTCTCCTGATGTCGTGTACATTAAGGAGAAGTCAGGCTCCTACGCTAAAGCTTCGGCGCCAGCGTGCAGAGGCCGTAGTAGTTGATAGCAACGAGCCGGAAAATATCCGGAGGACTCACATGTCAATGAAGGGCTAAACATTGAGTTGTTCCAAAGTAAACACCCGGCCGCCTACCTCTTTACTGGAAGGTAGAAGATATTTTTCTTTGTGAGAAAAATATTATGAGGTATACACAGCAACAGATGGAAGTGATCTTCACTGAATGGCAGCAATCAGGAATGAGTAAAAAGGAATTCTGCCGGCGGAGGAGTATCAAGTATAATACTTTTCAATATTGGTGCAAGCGGCTTCGCTCGGCATCATCTTTCGGCTTCACGGAGATTAAGGTACCCGCCAATGTAAAAACAATGCGTTGTTCCATTCCTGATAGTAGGTCCAGCTACTTGTCGGACAATCAAATGGTCGGTGTTTCGTGTTACTCAGTATGTCCTCAATAGGAGTCATTTTAAACGAGACCGTATAGGGGCGCAAAAATGATATTCGGGTGCGGTACGCGAAAAAGAACAAGTTAGAATCAGTAGGTAGTAAATTAGCCTCATGTTACTTTAAGAGAATGCTTCTTTAAATATATTTTAAACGTTGTACCTTGATTAACTTCGCTAATAACTTCGATTTTACCGCCTAATGCTTCTACCTGGGTTTTCACCAGATATAACCCGATGCCTTTGCCCTCCACATGTGTATGAAAGCGCTGGTAAAGCATAAATAACTTTTTATCATGCGCAAGCAAATCAATGCCTAATCCATTGTCACTTATCTCGATACAATCAAAATCATCCATAATTTCCGTTTTAACACTGATTTCAGTATCGCGTGATGGATCACGATATTTGATAGCATTGCTTATCAAGTTTAACAGAATACTGTCCAGATACGGTTTCACCGCGTATACGATGTTTAACATCGAGAAATCTTCATGTATGCGCGTACCGGTATGTTGTATCTCGCTGTCCAGGTTCTGTTTGATAAGAGCAAGTTGTTCCGTGAGGTTAATTTCCGAAATACTTAATGTATTGTTTTTCCTGATTTCTAAAATTGTATTCAGGTCTTTTACCACGCTATCAAGCTCTTCAGCGGTGAGCGACATTTTCTCAGTAACAGTGCGGATTTCATGGTCGGTTAATTGCCCCAGTTTAAGGATATGACCCAATCCTAAAATTCGTGCGACGGGCGCCCTTAAATTATGGGCGGCAATGAAAGCGAATTGTTCCAGTTGCTGATTGTACTCCACCAACTCAAAGGTCCGTTCTTTGACCTGCTGATCTAACAGCTGATTGTGGAAAAGGATTTCGATGTTTTGCTGTTCAATGGTTTGCTGCGCCTGCAGCATTTTCGTGTTTTGCACAGTTAATAGATCTCTCTGCATCGCTATTTCATCCTGCCGTTGTACTAGTTCATCATTGGCAGCTACCAACTCCTCATTCTGTGTGTTGATTTCTTCTTGCCTTGTGAATAGTTGTTCGTTTGATATCCTTAACTCCCTGATACTTTCCTCCACTAGCTTTTTCAGTTTTTGATTTTGCTTTTTTACCGCATGGAGGCGGCTCCAGTAATAGATATACGCAAGAGTGATCACTGATAGCAACGTCAGGATCTTGAACCACCAGGTTTTCCACCAGGGAGGTATAATAATAATGCGTAATGAAACTCCTTGCTCGTTCCATAATCCATCATTATTGGAAGCTTTCACTCTAAAGATATATTCTCCTGGGTCGATATTGGTATAAATTGCTTTTCTGTTAGTACCTATATTGTTCCACTCATTATCAAAATTCTCCAATTTGTAAGCGTATTGATTTTGTTCGGTGGAGCTATAATTTAATGCGGCAAACTCAAATGAAAATACAGATTGATCATAAGATAATTGAATCTCCTTTGTTTCGCCAATCGGGTTGGTTAACGTCCCATTTTTTACAGGTGTTACTGATTTGTTGAAAAGTTGAAAGTCGGTAATGAAAACGGGTGGAACGTAGGGATTAGTGAAAATGCTGTCAGGGTGAAAAATGGTAAAACCGTTGTTCCCTCCGAAATACATGTTTCCATCGTGCGTTCTTAACGCACTATTCACGCTCAAGTCGCTTCCTTGTTGAGCGTCGTTGATTGTGAAGTTGCTGAACGTTGTTTTTCTGGGATTGAATTGGGTGATTCCTTTATTAGTTCCCAGCCACAGATTTCCATGATCATCTTCCAGCATACTTCTTATTGCATTTGTAGGCAAACCATCAACTGCTTTATATGCTTTAAAGTGACCGGTAGTATAATCGAACCGATTTAATCCTCCATTGGTGCAAATCCATACTGTGCCATCGCTATCTTCAAAAATATCCTGTATAACATTGTCGCTTAGACTGTGCGTGTTATTATCGTCGTGCGAAAAATGAATAAAATTATTCTCCTTGCGATTAAAAAAATCAAGGCCTGTGAGTTCGTGTCCAATCCAAATGTTGTTTCTACTATCTTCAAAGATACTGTAAGGGCGGTTGCTGCTTATTGTATTGGAACTGTCGGAATCAGGAAGGTAATGAATAAATTGATTTTCGTTTCTCTTTAGCCGATTAACTCCAACAGGAAATACGGCCACCCAAATATCACCGAGATGATCCTCGGTAATGGCAAAGATATTCATTCCGCTTAACCCCTTTGGATCCTGGGGGTTCGCCGTATAAAAGGTAAAACGATTCGTTTTCCGGTCTAAAAAATTAATTCCACCTCCGAAAATACCCGCCCAAACATTATCATCTTTATCAAGTAAAAGTGAGGTAACATAATTGCCACTGATGCTATTCTCGGATGACGAAGTCTTGTGGTAGTGATTGAATGATTTTGTAACGGGATTGAATACACTTATGCCTCCTCCATCTGTCGCAATCCATACATTTCCTTTCTTATCCTCCGCCAGCGTCCGCACATTGTTATGGATCAAACTATTCCTGTCAGTCGGATTGTTTTTATAATGCGTGAATTGTTTTCTATTCCAATCACAAAAGTCGATCCCCGCCGTCGCCGTTCCAAGCCACATATTATTCTGCCGGTCTTTGTAAAGCGAATGAATTGAGTTTTGTATTAAACTATTTGCATCAAAAGCGTCATGATTGTAATGTTGAAATTTACCCGATTTCTTATCGAAGATATTCAGACCGCCGTTTTCTGTTCCTACCCAAAGCTTATCGTCGGCATCATCCGCAAGCGAAATAATTTCGTTACTGCTTATGCTGTACTTATTCAGTGGATCATGGGTGAAATGAGTGAAAGTGCGCGAACTGGGATCAAAGAGGTTAAGTCCACCTCCTTTAGTAGCGATCCATAATTTTCCTTTTCGATCGTTATATATTCGTCGTGTAAACGAATGGCTAATACTACCAGGATTCAAGGGCACTGGAAGATATTGAATAAACCGATCATTTCTCCGATCGTATTGATTTAGTCCGTTTGATGTAGCGATCCAAACATTTCCATTGCTATCTTCATCGATATCCATAATCTCATCACCGCTTAAACCAGATGAATTGCTTTTTGAGCTAAGGTAATTTTTGAAGTCATTCTTGTTTTTGTTTAGTCTGCTGATTCCATTGGTTGTGCCGACCCAAAGTTCACCGAGCCTGTCTTCGAAAAGACACACAACATTGTTACTGGTAAGACCCTCACTTTTGCTTTTTGTTGCTTTAAAATTAGTGAAGGTATTGGTGCGGCGGTCGTATCGGTTAAGGCCGTTGAAGGTTGCAATCCAAATAAATCCCTGCTTGTCTTCAATAATATCACGCACTATGTTGCCGCTAATGCTGGCGGTGTCCTCTGCGCTATTTTTATAATTGGTAAAAGTATATCCGTCGTACTTATTTAGTCCGTCTCTTGTACCAAACCACATAAAACCTTTGCTGTCCTGGAGAATGCATAGGCCATGTCCATCTTCTAGTGGTAAATGTTGGAACTGATACGGTTGTTGCTGTGCGTCGAGTGATCCACAAAAGAGGAACACCAGCAGCAGGGCAAACGTAAAATCCGACTTAAATGGCTGAATGCTCATAAGCAATCAATAGGTTATCTTCAAAGACCATTTTAGCTAACGCATTTATAAGGCCTACTAAATCAAATGTAGCTGATCCGATTCACAGTTGTATAGCCCCGTCAATAGATGGCCCTAAAGCTTGGAAACAGCTTACTTGCCTTCTATATATAGCCAGCCTGAGATTATTGGGCCTGGTAATTTTCACGTCCCCGCGGTCGCTACGATATTAATGAAGGCGGCCAGGACAAACCCAGTGGAGTCCCTGCGCTAACAAGTGGTAAACATTGCGGCGGAACGGTGGTAAGGTTTGCTCCGGAATACGCACTTGAGCAAGAAAATGCCAGATGCTCAACGCTTTCAAGCGGTGAGGCCGTCTACTCGATTAACGCCAGTTCAGTT
This sequence comes from Chryseolinea sp., assembly GCA_037720155.1. Lineage (GTDB taxonomy): Bacteria > Bacteroidota > Bacteroidia > Cytophagales > Cyclobacteriaceae > Chryseolinea. The sequence goes on from JBBJMI010000010.1 coordinate 204,753, forward strand.
GATAATCTTCCTGTATTATTTTTTCACGGGCGGTATCCAGTCCTGATAAATGAATCGTAATGCGTCGTAATACGCAACTATTGGTTCACTCATGTGACTTTCTTCCGGGTAGCATTTGTACTTATATAGAAGCCCTTTTGGTGTTCTATTTACAATCAAACTATCAAATCGCAATATGTCAGTGTGAAATGAATTCGGATCATTAATCCCTTCATTTCCTACACTGTAAAAGAATTTTTTATGGAGATACGATGATTTTGTCAATTTGTGTTCTGCAAGTTTCAATATATGCTTACTGTCCCACCAAAGCGAAGGACTTATCGCTATATAGGCATTAAACATATCAGGGTGAGTAAGCATACAATTTATAGTTGTAATGCCACCAAAAGAATGCCCAGCAAAAATTTTGTATGATCCAACTTTATAATTTGTTTCAATGTAGGGCATTAGTTCTGCCTGCATAAATTGAAAAAAATCTTCATTGCCACCGCTTGTGTTATACGTCGAATCGATTTTTCCAAAGTAATCAATTGTGCTTTTGGTCGGTGTAAGGTCTTTTCTTCGGTCTTTACTGATAATAC
>JBBJMI010000001.1:0-600000 GCA_037720155.1 Chryseolinea sp.
CAATATCTGCGTTGTCAACCGTAATGGTGACAGGAGTATTGGTGATGGTAAATGTCTGAGTAGTAGCGCAGCCGTTGTTTGGCGTGACCAGGTCTGTTACACGCACCGTGTAAGTTCCCGCAGGAAGACCCTGTGCCGTCTGATTGCTGGCTCCCGTAACGCTGCCCACCGTAGTGCCAAGCGCCGTGGTCGTCGTGTTTCCTTCAAACCAGGCGATCGTATATTGTCCCGCTACAGGAGCTGCGCCACCAACGTTGATGGTGATCGATCCGTTGGCCGTAGTACCCGTACAATTTGTATTGTTCACCGTCGTGGCTGCAGTCACTACCGGATTCACATGCGTGTCCGTAATGGTAAAAGGTGCCAGTGCCGATGTACAATTTGTAGCCGAGTTTGTAGCTTTCACATAATAACTTCCTGCGCCAAGTGGCACACCGATCGTAGCAGCAGTGCCGGAGGTTGGTATGACCGTTGTACCATTGCTTTGATACCAGGTAAATGTGTAACCTGTGGTATTACCTGCACCCGCGCCATTGACGGTGATCTCGTTAACCGTCGCACTGCCGTTCACCGGGCTACAGTTCGATTGTGGTGATAATGCAATATCTGCGTTGTCAACCGTAATGGTGACAGGAGTATTGGTGATGGTGAATGTGCTTATGATATAGCATCCTTCCCCTGGCGTTGTATTGTCTGTAACTCTCACCGTGTACACGCCGCCGGACAGCCCTTGCGCCTTTTCTTTATTAACACCGGTGGTGCTTCCGATAGTTGTTCCCAGCGCTACCGTCGTTCCGTTTCCTTCATACCATTGGATGATGAAATCTGTTACTGGATTCGCGCCGGCATTTATCTGCAGGGTGATTGATCCATTTGGCGTCGTCCCAGAACAGTTCGTATTATTGACAATCGTGCTGGTAAGTGCGGGATTCACGAGTACATTGCTAATGGTGACCTGCCGTAATTCAAAACATCTTGTAACAGTATTGATGCCCTTGACAGTGTATGTACCGGCTGCCCGGTTTGTGATACTTGCCGACTGCGCTAGAAAAACGGAAGTGTCTGCACCAGCAAACCAGCGGAATTTATATCCTGTAGTGGTTCCACCTACGTTCGCCGATGCTTGTCCGTTCGGAGAAGCAGCCGTACAACTTGTTTGATTTGTCGAGGTAGTAGTTACGACCGGATTAGTGGTATTATCCAACACCTGCACCACGCTTCGGGCCGACTGGCATCGCGTGAAGTTATTTACCATTACCACAGTATAATACCCGGCATTAATGCCTGTATATGTTGCACCCTTGTAATTGGATGCAAGCGTGTCCGGTGTTCCTACATTTCCTTGAAACCAATAAAATGTATTGGAACCTGCGGGAGTGCCCGAAACCGTGACTTCACCATTGAAGGGCGAGCACTTTGTTAAATGTGAGGTGACATTTGCCGAACTAATTACAGGCGTGATAATGACATTGTTTACGGTTACCACCTCTGTATCGACGCATCCATTGGCGGTATTTGTGGATTCCACCGTATACACACCCGCCGCAAGGCCTGTAACCGAAGCAGCAGAAGCAATAAGGTTTGCTGGAAGTGTATTATTTCCCTTAAACCATTTGAATGTATAGCCCGTTGTGCTACCTGATACATTTGCACTAGCCGAACCGTTTGGTACAGTACATGAAGTTTGTTGTGCAGTTACGCTGGCCGCGACTGGGATAGTTGTTGAAGACCCGACAGTAACGGTGTAAGGTTCTGATTTACATCCCGTCGTATTGTGTGCTGCAATGACTGTGTAATTACCAGCACTTATATTGGCGTAGGTGGCGCCTGTATAGTCCGGAGCTGGTTTTACGCTTGCTCCAATGTACCACGCGAAAGTGTAGTTAGAGGTATTCCCCCCCACATTAGCGGAAGCATTTCCCGAATTCGCAGGGTTACACTTCGCGTCTGTGCTTGTTGCCGTCACCAGGGGTTGTATAGTTTTGTCAACGACTTTTGCAGATTCAAGGATCTGGCAACCAGTTGCCTTTTCTGTAACAAGCACTGAGTAGGTAAGTGCTTTGATGTTCGTCAGCTGATCGCTTGTCGATAACGTGGGACTTGTTCCAAAGACGTTTCCTTCAAACCATTGGTAGGTAAAGTTTCCCGAAGGTTCCCCTCCATTTAATACGACTTTCATTGCGCCATTAGGATTCTTGCAGTCAGAATACGGATTGACCTCGCTTATTACAGCCACTACATTTTTGGACTGATCTCCAACTACAACTTGCGTTGAGGTGGATCCGCACTTTACTCCCTTATGAAAAGCCACTATTGAATATGTTCCTGCGGCCAGTCCTGAACGAACCGCACCTTTAAAAGCTGCGGTTGCAGTATCGCCTACGGTAGCGCCATTGAACCAGTAGAAGTTGTAACCTGCAGTAATTTTCACACCTCCAACTATCCTGAATGCTTCCGCTACACCGTTGTCCGGAGTCGCATTATTTCCGCATTTGATGTTATTGGAAATCAACGCCGACTGAATAGCAAAAGGCGTAGGAGTTACCGACGCGGAAACGATGTTGTTGGTATAATTACACTCGCCGAACGTTGAATTCGGTAAGGTGATTGGTGAGGGTACAGATGACCCATTGTCATTCAGCACCACATACATCGTAAAATTATTACCTGTTCCCTGAACTGCAAGGTTTGTCAGCGAAACGACAGCCCCCACGTTGAACTTTGTCAATTCAATGTTCACTGTATTCAGCTTCAATGCGCCAGCAGCCATAGGGTTGCCCTGATAGAAGGTAATTGGTAGCGTTCCGGATAAGCCCAGATCTCCGACGTTTCTAATGTCGAGGGAGACTGTAAAATTCTGGTCCGGACACGTGGGCGGAATTATTTTTACAGAGTTCGCATCATAAGTAATATCAGCCGATGCGTAGGTTGGACATCCTTTTGTATCAAGAAAGGGCGATTGATTAAGAAATGTGTTAAGAGGGCGGGTTGGTCCGGTTCCGCCCGGGCAAGAGACCGCGGAAAACACCAAATGATGCTTCTGTTGGATAATGGGGATGGTCAGATCGTCATTGACGTTCACATTGAAGTATGCATGCTGGTTCCATACCTTTCGGGACGGCATCCACGCCTCAAGACTCGATTTAAAAGTTCTGATCTGACCGTTTGGCGTGTTCGCAGTATTGCCCACAACGTCAGCGTCGTTCGTCGCGCATGAAACACAAATTTCAGTAGACCCATCTCCATCTACATCAACGACAACGGGATAATCATTCGCCGTTCTAGATTTGCACACAGCGGAGGTAGATACCGTGCCTGCCTTTCCGTCTATAATATATAGGGAAGCTTCGTCGCGATATACGATTTCAACTGCATTATCATTGTTAAAGTCGAATACCGTGGTGCTGGTATACCCTGAAGTAGCCTCGTTGATAGGAATACTCCAAAAAAGAGTAAAGTCATCTTTCAACGCAAAAAGCCTGCTGCCCGAAACGAACATAGCGTTTTGCTTGCCATCTCCATCGATATCACCAATGTTTATCCGGCCTGTTCCATGTTGCCAGTTGGTTGAGGGAAGAAAAGTTTTATAGGTATTATTCTTGACATCCCACAGAAAGACGGCTGTTTTGGTCGTAACAGAGTTGATACCACTGGTCAGGACATCTAATGATCCATCCAACGTGTAATCGGCAATGCTGGTAAGCGAGGTTACATACCCAAAGGTCGAGTTCTTCGGATAATAATTTGATGCCGCGGGAATGCTTTTAGCCAAAGAAAGCGTACCGGCATCTGCAGTTCTTGCGCCTAGGTCTACTCCATAAATATTACCGCCTAAAACTAATTCAAGGCCTGCGCAAGTAGCACATGCCGCATTGTCAAGAATATCAACAGCGACGGGACCCGCGTCAATGGCTGCCCAGGAACCACTACCTTGTAGGAGCCGTGTCCCTGTTGCAGCATCCAGAATTTCATTCCGGTAATATAATTCGACCTTTCCGTCGCCGTCAAAATCAGCCAGGCCCATAGTGATGGGCTCCCCATAAACTTGCTTTCTCCAAAGAAGCAAACCTGTACAATCGTAGGATGAAATGAAAAATGTGCTGGACACTCTTTCTGCAATGAAAATTTCGGCGCAGTTATCTTTGTTTATGTTACCAATTGTGTGGTCATAATTTTCGGGGTCTCCCGTAGTATTTGCTGTGTATTTAATAGCAAGCGTTTTCCCATCGAGAATGTACATTTTTTTGTCACTTTGGTGCACGGTGACTACCTCGGGAACGCCATCGTTGTCCAAATCGCCAACTACTAATCTGCCGGATGACCAGTTCGTGCGATTAGGTGATCTTGAACCAATGGTCATCCCAAAGTTCGCCGTTCCAGTTGGAGGTGTCTGACAAGCTTTATCGCGGCCTACATAAAAGTCTTTACATGAAAGGTTGGTTGCGCAGTTTCCATCAAAGCAATCAATGAATCCGTCTCCGTCGTCATCAACGCCATTGCTACAGTTTACTTCTTGAGCACCTGCCAGGTATCCGAACCATAGCAGCGGAAGTAATAACAAAAGTTTTTTCATAGAGCCTTGCCGGCGTTGGTTTATCGCATGGCAAAAAAATTGACAACTAAAAAAAGGAAAGGAGAACTGAATGGTGAATGCACAAACCCGCGCCCTCTTCCCAGTACTCATTCATACCGAAAACTATGGTGTTGGTAGCCAATTAAAAAATTTCGTCTCGTGACGATTATACTTTTGATGTAATAATTAGAGCATAATGTTAAACAATGCACATATTATTATCAGGACCTTTGGATAGTCAAAGCAGTTTGTAGAACAAGCTCAAATATTGAATGGTATGAAAGAATTTCTTTTTGCGGTTAGCGTTGCGGTGATGATAGGCCTGGTTATTGTCCGTCCGTGCGATGGGCAGATAATACGCGCAGGGTTCAAAGCAGGGCCCCAATTATCATGGTTTAAGTCAGACGACCAAAAGTATAGCCCCATTGCCGATATCCACCCCGTAGTTGGCTTTCATGCTGGTGCGGTTGTAGCATTTAAAGTGAAGGATCGATATTTTCTCACTACAGAGCTCATTTACTCGCAGAAGGGAAAAATTGCCACGGGTAAGGTTGACCCCAATTTAAAAGATAAAGTGACCTACCACCACGCTGATCTTCCCATTCTGTTTTCTTACCATTTAAAAGGACGCATTTTAAAAACCCGTGATTTTAAGTGGTACGTCAGCGCAGGTCCCAACATTAGCTACTGGATAGGTGGTAAGGGCGGAGTAAAATCTGGAGACCTCAGCGAAAACGGAATACCCGAGCTCAAATACCGCATCAAATTTGGCGTCCGTCCCGGAAACTATGATGCCGATATTTTATACATCCGCGACGCGCAGCGGTTTCAATTCGGTATGAATGTCGGCGCGGGCCTGGTGCTTGAGCCAGGCGGCAATAGAAAAGTTATCATTGACCTGCGTTACGAAATTGGTCATACACGCGTAGGCACGCCCCAAAGTTCACAGTTTCTTGTACCTGCAGATTACCAGGACAATTTAAAAGGGCGAAACAAAGGACTAAGATTATCGGTTGCGTACTTGCTGGAGTATAGCACCAAGAGCTCAGACATCAATAAGGGCAAGAGCGCAACCAAACAGAAAAATTAAACCAGCAGACGCAAAAACGCCAAGACAGCAAAGAGGCGCTTAGCCTTGGCGTTGGTTCAGTGCTTTTGCAGCGGTCGACTTCTGGTCAGGGATGCTACTTAACGTACACCATCGCCACGATTCCACAATCAAACGCCTGAGCCTTAACAAACTTCAGATTTTTTCTATCCTTGAATATTGGAAGGCCGTTACTTATCGCTGCGGGGTTTACAAGAAGGTGATATTCATCAATAAGGTTTTCGGTGATAAGCCCGGAAACGAAATTCGCGCCACCGTAAGCGATGATGTCTTTTCCACTTTCCTTTTTCAAGCGAGAAATGAAGTCAACAAGGTCTTCCTTCACAATAATTGTGTTTTTCCAATCCTTCGCTGCCGCCTCTGACTGGTCAAGCGTTCTTGAAAACACGATTTTTTTTGTTTCTGTAAATTTTTGACCGGCCGAAAACTCAGGCCCCGCCGGATCAGCAGCCACACCAGCCCAGTGAGGAATAAATCCTTCCGCAAGTTTTCGTCCCAGCACGATCGTATCCACTGGCTCTGTAATCTCGGCCACGTACTTATTAATATCGTCGGTCCATTGGAACGTCAGCCAATCCAGTTCACTGTTCGGGCCAGCGACAAATCCATCCAAACTAATTTGCACTTGCAATTTTACTTTTCTCATGATTTCAAAATTTAACGGTCTAGTTGTGGTTTAATGCTATATGCAAAGGTTATAATTCAACTTGGTTTAGCTAGGGTGCACTTGCGCCAAATTCAGGTAATAAGCCGACTTTTGCAAAGCACCTACGTGTTGTATTTTGATAGGAATAAAAAAACACCATGTTACTGCATGGTGTTTTTCAAATTGACGATGTTAAAAAAGCTTTTAATCAGGCTTCATTGTCATCTCTGACCCATCACCAGCTTTAAGTTTTAACATATCATCGTTCAACTCAAGCACAACGAAATTCTCCGTTACATTTTCACCTGCGAAATGCAGTTTTAAATTTGTTCCTTCTAATGACCATTGCCCGTTCATTACGGAACCTTCATCTCCCATTTGAACATTACCGTTGCGGGAGAATGTTATCCGCTCGTTCTTTTCAGCCTTCGTTAATTTATCTTTATCGCCGGAAGCATCTGTTTCACGCTTAGCCTGCCATGTCTTGGAATCAGTGCCAGCGATCTTTTCTTCGCTTGTCATTTCCGACGACTTGTTCCCGCATGATGTTACTACTAATAGAAAAAGAAATGCGATTAATGTGTTCTTCATATTCATATGACTTCGAATATTATGGTATAATAATTTTCTGACCGGGCTGAATGAGGTCAGCATTTTTAATCTTGTCTCGGTTGGCCTCAAATATCTTGTTCCATTTGCTCGCATCGCCATAGTATTGCTTCGCGATTTTTGACAGACTGTCGCCACTCTTGACTACGTATTCTCTGTTCTGCTGCACCGTAGGCTGCGTTGGAGCAACCGGCTTAGCTTTTACCGGTTCCTCTTTTCCCTTTTTGAAAAAATCCATTAGTCCCATATATATCTATTTTAAAATTTTAGAAAGAATATTTCCTAATCCACCACGCCCGCCACTTTTGGTTAGCATAGAGAAAATGCTTCCAAGGCCGCCAAATCCACCGCTAGAGCCCATCGTGTTGCCGCCTTGGCCGAACATGCCGCCCGAACGGCCTCCGAAGATTTTCTGCAGCACCAATGGTCCTAACATGGCAAGAATTCCGCCACCAAAGCCGCTGGTATTTATTCCAGCACCTTCAAATTTATTTTTTAGTCCGAGTGATTCTAGGATGTTTGGACGCTGCCCTTCCCCAGATGTTACTGGTGACTGAGTAGCTTTATCCACAAATTGATCCAGAAGAGAGAACTGCGCCGGATCTATCTTCAGATACCCTGCGATCTTTTGAATGCTTTCTTTTTCTTCTGCGGTGTAGCGTTGATCAACCTTTGCGAAGGTGATGATGTCAGTGATTAGCGAAAATCTCAGCTTGCTATTTTGTAGGACGTCGAGCGCCTTTTTTAACTCTTCGCCAGAGATACCCATAGCAGCGTTAATTACTTCCTCATCCTGACCTTGGGGAAGGTCTGCAGCTTTTGCAAGGGATCGCAGGAAATCTACTTCTTCCTCCGTAGCAGACCGGTCAGCTGTCGCGACCGATGCTATGGCTGCCAGATAAGCAACTTTTTCGCTATCGCTATAGCCCTGAAAAATTTTTTCTGATTCGTTCATTGGATTGTGTTTTAATAGTCAAGTTACTAAAATGATGCCAGTTCAATTGGTTTTAACTTGCCAATTAAAAATCGGGTTCCCAAAAACGCGGGTAGCGGCCGCGCCCGCAGATTCATCCTTTATTGTATTCATGCACGTAACAAAAACTTAACATCTTCCCGACGGAGCGACTGCGCTCATTGCTTTTATTGGATCGGAGAATACAGAATCTCGGATTTGCGTACGCATTATCTCCCATCCTTACAGCGTGATTGTCTAACCATCTCGCGGCAAGGATTTATTTTGCAATCATTGAAGATGATTATGATTTCGACTACGAGAGCAAACCGATGATGCCCATGGCTAGCCTTGACAGAAATGGCAATGTTATATATATTGGCACCTTGACAAAATCCCTTGCTCACGCCATTCGGTATGGACGAATTTCCTGGATAGAAGGCCGTCGCTATATTGAGCGACGTAATGGGAATCGTTCGCAGAGAAAATGAATAAAGCGAAAAACATCACATTTTATGCAGCCATTGTTGCAGGCTTCTCGGTCATTATGTACTGGATTGTCCTGCTTGGCGCAAAGCTGGAACAGGGAAGGAACATCTCTATTCCAAATTCGGGCAAAAGCCAGTGGGGGGAATTTATAGATTCACTGGTTCTTAATCTCGAAAATCCACTTTCATTACTTCTCGCGCAGATCGTATCGATCATCTTAATAGCGCGGATTTTCGGCTGGATCTGCACTAAGATCGGACAACCTACTGTTGTGGGTGAAGTCATTGCAGGAATTGTGCTCGGACCATCCTTGATTGGTATGTATTTTCCTGAATTTTCAGCCATTCTGTTTCCAGTTAGCTCTTTAAATAATCTGAAAATACTGAGCCAGGTAGGGTTGATCATTTTCATGTTCGTTGTAGGAATGGAGCTCGACCTGAAAGTATTGAGAAATCAGGCGCGCGACGCGGTAGTCATCAGCCACGCCAGCATAATATTTCCGTTTGCTCTAGGCATGGGGTTGGCCTATTTTTTATACGAATCGTTCGCACCCGAAGGCGTACAATTTCTGTCATTTGCATTATTTATTGGCATCGCGATGAGCATAACCGCGTTCCCGGTGCTAGCGAGAATTGTCCAGGAACGTGGAATACACAAAACCATGTTGGGGACAATTGTTATTACCTGTGCCGCCGCCGATGATATTACTGCCTGGTGCATTTTGGCACTGGTGATCGCGATAGTGAAGGCCGGAAGTTTTGTCAGCGCAATTTATACAATCCTCTTAGCCTTCGCTTACGTCATCGTGATGATCCGGATTGTCAGGCCATTCTTAAGACGCGTTGGTGACCTTCACACATCGCGCGAGAATCTTAGCAAACCAATCGTAGCGATCTTCTTTCTCATCCTCATTTTCTCTGCGTATGTCACAGAAGTTATTGGGATCCATGCGTTGTTCGGTGCATTTATGGCGGGGGCTATTATGCCGGAGAACGTTAAGTTCCGAAACATATTCATCGAAAAAGTCGAAGACATCGCGATGGTCCTTTTGCTTCCGCTATTTTTCGTGTTCACGGGGCTTCGTACCCAAATCGGTTTATTAAATGATCTGCACCTATGGGGCATAACGGGTATTATCATACTGGTAGCGGTGACTGGAAAATTTCTGGGTAGCGCGCTGGCTGCAAGATTCGTTGGACAAAATTGGAAAGACAGCCTCTCGATTGGTGCATTGATGAACACGCGCGGACTGGTTGAGTTAGTGGTGCTAAACATTGGATATGATCTTGGCGTTTTGAACCCACAAATATTTGCAATGCTTGTCATCATGGCGTTGGTCACAACATTTATGACAAGCCCCGCGCTCGACTTGATCGATCGGGCATTCCGCATTAAGACGAGGATCAAATCGACTCCGGCGACCGATCACAGCAAGTACAAAGTGTTAATCTCGTTTGGAAATCCAGAAACCGGCCGCTCTCTGGTCCGCGTGGCACATAGCCTCGTTAAAAAAACGACTGGCGATGCTTCGTTAACTGCCCTTCATTTATCCCCGGCAACTGAGTTAACACATTACAATGCCGAAGTTTATGAAAAGGAAAGCTTTGCTCCAGTTGTAGAAGAATCAGTGCATCTGCAACAAAAGATTACAACTTTGTTTAAATCGTCTTCGGATATCATCACTGACATTAACGAAGTAACCAATTCGGGCGAGTATGATCTGCTGCTGATGGGTATTGGGCAGTCAATATTTGAGGGTAGCATGCTCGGTAAGATGTTGGGATTTACTACGCGGATTATTAACCCAGAAAAGCTGATCAAGACTGTCACACGGAAGGACAGCCTGTTCAAATCTTCACCGTTCGATGAACGTACACGACAGATACTTGCGAAATCTGACGCCTCTGTTGGAATCTTGATTGAGAAGCAACTTTTACACATCGAACGTGTGCTCGTACCTGTCTATGAACTTGCCGATGCTTTTCTTATCATCTATGCTCAAAAACTTATTTATAATATAGATGCACAGGTAGCAATTCTTGACGTATCAGGAGCTATCCGTGGCAATGCGGAACTTTACGAGATGATAAGGTCTATTGAGCGAATCTCACCGAAGCATATCTCATTACAAACTGAGAAGACTATTGAAAAATCCCTTCTGCAGCAATACAATTTGATGCTCGTTAGTGTAAATAGCTGGACAAAATTGTTGGATAAGAAGACCTTTTGGTTGGCGGATATTCCATCCACGCTGATCATTAGGGAGAAAGTTTAGTTTTCGAAATGGTTTGGTGCGATGCACTCCCGCCAGTACTCCACAATCTTACGGATCATTCTTTCCAGGTCGTCAATGGAGTTAGGCTTAAGAAAAAACCTTGAACGGAAAGCGCATAGGCTTCTAGTACTGCTTTCCTGGTACCCGCTGTTGTGAAAAAGAGATAGGGGATACACTTCGTCTAGTGTTGTTGGGAGGGGCCATTACGGTTTTTGCAATTTGTTTATTGAACATTATACTAAATCTGTTTCAACCTGCAACAATTTAGTAAATAAAAAGACCGCCTTGAAGGGCGGTCTTTTCTCAGAATGTTTTATAAAACTCTTAGTTTATAACTTTAACATTCACAGCATTCATTCCTTTTTTACCTCTTTCTTCATCGTATTCAACTTGATCGTTCTCACGAATCTCATCTACGAGGCCTGAAGTGTGTACAAAAATGTCTGTGCCTGAATTTGACGGCGTAATGAATCCAAAACCTTTGGTCTCATTAAAAAACTTTACTGTTCCTTGCATTGTATTATTTATTAAAAATTAAAAAAAAACTGTTTAAAACCCTGAATAGCGTAACTATTCAACTGCAATAAAATTCATGATTGTCTAAAGACAGAAAAGGAAGATTATTTTTATTAAGGTAGGCAAAACAACTGGATGATAACCTGTCGAAGGGCACTGTTCTTAAATGCTCTGCAAAGGTAGTAAAATTTCAGTTGCTTCCTATACTTCTGCTTTTATTATTGACCAAGATATGATTTAAGGGTACGGCTTCTAGTCATATGCCTTAAACGACGTGTAGCCTTCTCTTTTATCTGCCGGACCCGTTCCCTGGTGAGGTGGAATTTCTCTCCAATCTCTTCCAAAGTCATTGCTTCATGATTATTCAAACCAAAATAAAGATCCAATACCTGTGCTTCTCTTATAGTTAAAGTAGACAAAGCGCGTTGAACTTCAAGCGTGAGCGAATCCGCCATCAGCCCAGAATCCGGCTTTGATTCATTCGCATCGGAAAGTACGCTCAGCAAACTGTTCTCTTCACCTTGAGCAAAAGGAGCGTCCACTGAAACATGCCGTCCTGATACTTTAAGATTGTCCAGAACTTCCTGGTTAGTCACACCGATTACCTCGGCAACCTCTTCAGTCGAGGGTTCTCTCTGGAACCGCTGCTCGAGCTCTGAAAACGTCTTTGAGATCTTATTCAATGAACCAACGCGATTCAGCGGAAGCCGAACGATACGCGATTGCTCTGCAAGCGCCTGCATGATTGATTGACGAATCCACCACACAGCGTAAGAGATGAACTTAAATCCGCGTTTCTCGTCGAATCTTTTGGCAGCCTTGATAAGACCAAGATTTCCTTCGTTTATAAGATCACCAAGCGTAAGTCCGTTGTTCTGGTACTGTTTCGCTACAGAAACCACAAAACGCAAATTCGCTTTTGTCAGTTTTTCAAGGGCAACCTGATCACCTTCTCTTATTCTCTTAGCCAGCTCAACTTCAACCTCGGCAGTAATCAAATCTACCTTTCCGATTTCCTGTAAATATTTGTCCAGAGATTGACTCTCGCGGTTGGTAATTTGTTTGCTGATCTTAAGTTGTCGCATGAACTATGGTTTTAGTTAATAATATTCGAAAAAAGAGGCTTTCAGAACGGCGAACCGTCTGGGAAATTATTGGGCTTAAGGAATTTGGTTGTATTTGACTGTAAAACACAAAGATACACTTTTATCTCCGCTGGGCTGCTATTTATCGCCTAAATCGTGCAATAAACTTGATTACAGGTATTATATGCTTTTGAATAGCGTATCACCCTATATTATTGGCGAAACACCAACTATTGCAATTAATTGTCATTCGCTTTCTCTCGTGCGTTTGCTGCTTTCTTGGTTTGCTTATCAGCCTGTCTCCGTGCTTTTTGAGCCTTCTTTTCAGTCTTGTACGCTGACTTTGACTCCCGTGCAGCACTATTGGCATTGCGTTCTGCATTTCTGGCTTCCTTGGCTCTCGACTTCGTTTCCTTTCGTGAAGCCTTTAAGTCGGACATATTTTGCGCGTCCTGAGATTTCTGCGATTTTACCTGGTCAGCACGGTCTAGCGTCTGTACGCTATCCATTCTATCGAAAGCTGCGTTGCTGGCATCCTGGGCTAAAACAGGAACTGAGCAAAGACCGACAGCCGCAATCGCTAACGTTAAAATAATGTTTTTGTTTTTCATGCAATATTTTTCGCGTACATAAGAGCACGCATTATCCAACACCCTTCGGTGTGCATTAAGTTCATCTTCAGCCCATTAATTTTCATATCGCTGGAATAAGCCGGTCGGGTCGCCCAATAATGAAGAATTTCTTTTCAATTCCCTCCATCCTGATACATTCCCATGAAATTGCCTGCGGGATCCTTGAAGTGCACAATCACTTCGCCTGAATCCAACTTCATTGACGCAATAATTGTACCCCCAGATTTCGGCACTCGTTTTTCCGTTTCTTCTGCATCATCAACCATAATCGACACAATGATTCCCGGCTCCGACATTGGCCTTTTATTTTTAACCCACATGCCGCTTACCTGACCCGCGCCATCATCGAAGGCAATGGACCCCTCCTCTGACCTTCTGATCTTCCATCCGAACACAGCTTCATAAAAAGTGGCCGAAGTATCAATGTCCACAGCCGGGATTTCGAGGTAGCACACTTTTCCGTTTTGACTTGACTTGCTTTTTGACATAAGGTGGTTTTTGTATATAGTAGCCGATGCTAACAAAATGTTCTGAGTTTTGCCCATTCCATTCTTCAATCAATTATCCCAGATTCCTTATCAAGGTATTGTTGAACGATTTCAATGGCGTTTGTGACCACATCACTCAAGGCCGTAATAAATGTACCTGGTTCAGCGATGGAGATCGCATGCTTGATTGCTTCAACTTCTTTTGGGATCACTTCGTATGTAAACTTCCGGTCCACGGACTTAATACCCTGGACGATGAGCTCAATAATGTTTTCTTCAAGCCTGCCTCGCAAATGTTTTTCCTGTCTTATGATGATATGATCGAACATTTTTGCTCCCAGCCTCCCCACCTCAATAATATCCTGGTCGCGGCGGTCGCCTACTCCTGAGATGATACCGATCTTTTTTGGCGAATCGATGGTGCTCAAAAACTGGTCGATGGCCATGTATCCTGCCGGGTTATGAGCAAAATCTATCATCACCGTGAAATTTTTGAAATAGAAAATATTTAAGCGTCCGGGTGTCAGCGCGGGCGAAGGAATGAAAGTCTCCAATGAAAGCTTTATGCTTTCGGTCTTAAACCCATACAGGTAGGCGGCAACTGATGCCGCCAGTATATTGGCGATCATAAACTTTGCCTTGCCGCCAAACGTGAGGGGTATGGTCGTTACTTTTTCAATCCTTATCTTCCAGTCTCCCTTTTTAATTGTTATAAATCCACTTTCATATATGGCGGCAATCCCTCCTGTTTTACAATGCTGGACGATGACGGGATTGTCCTCGCGCATACTAAAGTATGCGACTTTGCAGTCGAGTCCGCGGGAAAGACCCACACAGCGTTCGTCATCTGCATTGAGCACGGCCCATCCATCCTTTTTAACGCTGCGCACCACGACCGATTTTACACGCGCGAGGTCATCGAGGGTGTCAATGTCACTGAGGCCCAGATGGTCTTCAGTTATATTGGTGACAATGCCGATGTCGCATTGGTTGAACCCGAGGCCTGCACGCAGGATTCCGCCGCGCGCCGTTTCGAGCACTGCAAAATCCACGGTCGGGTCCTTTAAAATAAATTCCGCGCTTAGGGGTCCAGTTGTATCCCCTTTTTCCAGCAAATGATTCTGGACATAGATACCGTCGGAGGTTGTAAAGCCAACGCGGTGTCCGACATTCTTGATGATGTGGGCGAGTAGCCGGGTCGTTGTAGTTTTTCCGTTCGTACCGGTGATCGCTATTATCGGTATCCTTGATGGCTTTCCTGGTGGATAAAGCATGTCGATGACCGGAGCAGCCACATTCCGCGGTAAACCCTCCGATGGGGCCAGGTGCATCCGAAAGCCCGGGGCAGCGTTCACTTCAAGTACAACTCCGCCATTTTCTTTCAACGGTTGTGTAAGATTAGGCGCCATGATATCGATGCCGCAGACATCCAAGCCTATAATATGTGCAATACGTTCTGCAACAAAAATGTTTTCCGGATGCATCATGTCGGTCACGTCAACCGATGTTCCCCCTGTGCTCAGGTTCGCTGTTGACTTCAGATACACAATCTCATCCTTTGCGGGAATCGTCTCCAGCGCATAGCCCTTTAACGTTAGAAGGTCAAGCGTATCACGATCTACCGTAATCTCTGTGAGAACATTTTCATGACCATAACCTCTCCTCGGATCCTTGTTTTCTTCGTCAATCAGTTGTTGTATCGTCTTCATACCATCACCAAGTACCCGTGCGGGTACACGCAGCGCCGCGGCGACGACGCAATTGTTAATCACGAGGATTCTAAAATCATGACCTGTAATGAAACGCTCAACGATAACCCGGCGGGAATACGTCTGCGCATAAGCCAGCCCATCAACAGCCTTCTCCCATGAATTCACATTTATCGATGCCCCTTTTCCGTGGTTCCCATCAAGCGGCTTGATCACAATAGGATAACCAATATTTTCTATGATGCTTAGAAGCTCTTCCTCTGAAGAGCAAATATCCCCTTTGGCTACAGGTATTGCAGCCATCGCCAGCAGTCGCTTTGTCTGTGCTTTATTACTTGCAATGTCGACAGCGATGTGACTGGTATTTTGTGTGATCGTTGCCTGAAATCGCACCTGGTGTATACCATAACCTAGTTGAATAAGAGAGTTCGAGCCAAGTCGTATCCAGGGAATATCCCGTGCAACGGCTTCGTCTACGAGCGAGCCTGTGCTCGGCCCCAGGCGATCTTCTTCGCGTATCTCACGCATTTTCCGGATGTCTGCAGTAACATCATATGGTGTACCGTCCACGAGCGACTGTGCAATGTGTACGGATGCTTCTGCAGCGTACATGCCTACATTCTCTTCTGTATAGCTGAATACAACATTATATATTCCGGGTGTTCTTGTCTCACGCGTACGGCCGAATCCGGTTTCCATACCGGCAAGCGTTTGTATCTCGAGGGCTATGTGCTCAATAACATGACCCATCCACGTCCCTCTCTTTATTCGATAAAAGAATCCGCCAGGCACGCCCTCTGAACAACGGTGTTCATACATCGTCGGAAACATTGCTTCAAGCCTTTCTCCGAAGCCTTCAATCTCGTTTGTTGGACGATTCTCCAGCTCTTCAATATCCAATCGCATTTGAATGAGCTTTCTCCGGTTAACGCTCCAGATATTAGGTCCTCGTAAGGCCTGGATTTTAAGTATTTTCATTGGCGTCTTTGCAATCAGTCTAGGTCGCTGGCATCTAAGGATAAGCAAAGTATAGTTGAATTCAAACGGAACTGAATTGTTTATAGAACTGAAACCGTTAACATTACGTCATGGAACGTCGAGGTAAACTCATCGTAATCGGTGGCGCGGTAGATAAAGGCAGCTTTACTGAAAAGAATGATGAAAAGGAAATTGAAAAAAATTTCAATTTCTTCGAGCGGGGAATTCTCAGGCGTATCATAACTGAATCAGAGCTTGCCATCAACTCTCGCATTGAAGTAATTACTACCGCCTCACAAATCCCGGAAGAAGTAGGTAATGAATATATGAAGGCGTTTACATACCTCGGCGCTTTGAACGTTGGTGTGCTTGGGATTAAAACGCGTGAAGAGGCGAATGCAATCGACACCATAGCGAGAATTGAAAAAGCCAACATCGTGGTATTTACGGGTGGCGACCAGTTGCGACTGACGTCTATATTAGGTGGAACTGCATTCCATCGAAAGATTCTTCAGAAATACAATAGCGAGCCGGTGGTGATTGCCGGAACCTCGGCTGGCGCTGCAGCCTGCTCGAATCATATGATCTATCAAGGCTCAGCCACGGAAGCGATGCTTAAAGGGGAAGTGAAGATCACCAGTGGCCTGGGCCTCATTAATAACGTCATCATTGATACCCACTTCGTTCACCGCGGTAGGATAGGCAGGCTTTTTCAGGCTGTCGTCGGCAATCCGATGGTCTTGGGTGTAGGCTTGGGCGAAGACACAGGTTTGCTCATAATAGGGGGGAGCAAGATGGAGGCAATAGGATCAGGGCTCGTCATCCTGGTGGACGGCCGCTATATCAATGACACGAACCTTACCGAGATTGAGCTTGGTGAGCCAATCTCAATAGACCACCTCGTCGTTCACGTCATGGCAAAAGGAAGTCTTTATGATCTTGATGATCATAAACTCACGGTTCACAGACTCGAAAAAAGCCTGCTGTTGAAAAAAATGCAGACCGATTCATGACGGAGCCACGAATCATCATTCATGGCGGCTTCTTTAGCGAAGCAGATACGTCGGATTCAATCAAGCAGGCCAAACAAAATGCCCTCGATCATATCGCAAGATTCTCATACGGCTTCCTCGCAAGTCATAGCGCATTGCATACAGTAGTTAACGCGGTCACGCTTCTTGAAGACTGCGATCTCTTTAATGCAGGCATCGGTTCACAAATTCAGCGCGATGGAAAGATCCGGATGAGTGCCGCACTAATGGATGGCAGCAGCCTGAAATTCTCTGGAGTTATTAATATAGAGAATGTAAAAAATCCGATCAAAGTTGCCGAAACGCTATTACAGGAAGTTGACCGGGTTCTTGCCGGAGAAGGCGCATTAACTTTTGCGAGGGAAAAGGGATTTGAACACTTTAATACTGAAACAGATCATCGGCGCAAGGAGTATGAATCCAAACGCGCAACGGCTGGCCTGGGTACTGTTGGCTGCGTTGCCTTGGATAGGGACGGTAAATTAGCCGTTGCTACCTCAACGGGGGGCAAGGGTTTTGAGCTCCCTGGCAGAGTATCTGATTCCGCGACCGTCGCAGGTAATTTCGCGAACGAATTTTGTGCAGTGTCTTGCACCGGTGTCGGCGAGGATATCGTAAGTGGCGCCGTGGCCGCTAAGATAGTTACTCGGGTAACGGATGGGCTATCTGTGAAAGAGGCGTGTGAAAGAACCTTCTCGGAGCTACTTCCGTTCGACGGATTTGCCGGTGCGATCGCTATCGATAAGCATGGCAACATGTTTCACATTGACTCACATCCAAATATTGTTTTCGCTTCATTTGATGGGCTCGAGCTTAAAATGTTTAAATAAAACTTCCCCATCAGGCTACATTTTATTGAGAACGTGTCACATGCTCTTGGTCTCGAAAATGCCCCGATTGCCAGCATGAACAGACCGTAACGCACTGTTCCAGCAGCCACAACAATAAATGCCAGATCGCAGATTCACCCGTATACGGCACGAGATGAATAATCCTCCGTTTGCTTTAGTAAGTGGCGCACTCATGATGTAAATATATCAGTGAGGCGAATGCAAACCATACTAGGAAATAAATGTAAATTGCTTTACATAAATTCTCATAATAAGCCAATCAACATGAACATAAAAAGAATCTTTGGAGCGACACTAACCATTCTCGGAATTATCGGCCTTGTCTATGGTGCCATATTATTTGTCAACAATAACAGTGGAAATCAAAATACGAGAGCGCTTATTATTTATGGAGTGCTCGGATTTATTTTTCTTCTATCCGGCCTCAGCCTGATCCGGACGACCAAAGACGAATCGTAATCACCGCAACGGGTGGAATTGTTGTCCCACGATCGTGTAAAAGATGGTCATGCATCCATCGAAAAAACGGTTATTTGTCCAAAAAATTCTATTCCCAAAATAGGGCCGAATATTGCTCTAGTTGAATCAGTCTTAACAATTAAATCTTATGGAAAACCTCAATAACGATCTTAAAATTAACCTTGACGTTGACAATAAAACTGGTGAAAACCATTTTGGCGCTCGCCCAAATGTTCCGGTAAGAAACCTCGCTGCATCATCCATCATTGGTGATAAAATTCTAAATCCTTCCGGCGAAGATCTGGGTAAAATCAAGGATATAATGATCAATCTTGACAATGGCAGTATCGAATACATCGTTGTAGAATTTGGAGGGTTTCTTGGAATGGGTGAAAAATACTTCGCCTTCCCCTTTAATGCGATGTCAGTCGACACTGAGCAGCATGCATTCATTTTAAATCGCAGCAAGGAAGAGCTTGAAAGTGCTCCCGGTTTTGACAAATCGCATTGGCCAGAAACAAATTCTCACGAGAATAAAGGATACAGCTCTGGCTGGGGAAGCTTTATGGGGTCAAATGCCGGCTCTGAATATTAGATCAAGTAAATTGAAGGATTGAAAAGGCGCCTTGTTGGAAATTCCGACGGCGCTTTTTTGTTGCTGTCGGATTCATCTAAACCATAAATGTTGATCCAAATCAAAGCCGCGAGCGATTGGCCAGAAAGACACCCTTACCACTTTAATACATGTAATTTTTGTAAAAAGCGGGCTGTTGTTATACCCAATAACCCGAAAAATACTGACAGTTTTTGGGGTCATTGGGCTTATTTTTATTTGCCTTAAAAACGCGCCTTTAGGTAAGGTTACGTCGATTGCGGTGACTTGGCAATGTCTATAAGTGTGGCAGGCTTTATGTCTGGTGATGAAAGTCCTTCTTCATGCTAACCTGCATCATCAAATGGTAGCTAAATTTTGGAGTGGTTTGTAATCTTAAATCAAACGCCATGGAAAATATAAACTTAGCGCACGCGACAGCCAACACCCAACCTGTTACACATTTTCAGGGATCGAACCTGACGTTGAATGATTTCAATCTGGACGCTCAATCAAATACCAGGTTACGAGTAATTATTGACTGGTTAACGGGTACCATGACGGTACAGGGAAAGAATAATAATTAGTAATTCGCTGCACTTGAGCCTGATTGGAAACGGTCGAATGCTATTGCAACCTCCTATTAAAGGAGCAGCTGTTTGATCCCTCATACCCTTTGCTTAGGGCAATAAAGTTTATACAATTTTGGGAACAAGACCCGATTCAATCACATTAATTATATTTCCCAAGACCCTGTTCAGCTCTTCTGGGCTTTCAAGCATCGGGAAATGACACGTGCCGGAGAGTTTAGTTATTTCATAGCCATATTTTACATAATCCTTCAACGGCTGCTCGTTCGTCGGAGAATAATCTACAACAACCAAATATAGTTTCATCGTCAACCTTGGCAGCAAGGTGCGCTCAACGATAGCCAGGTTTAACATTTCAGGCATTATCGCCATCCCCATCGGTTTGAAAGAATTGCGATAATCTTGCACCACCCTATCGGCAATTATTTTGGGTGTTCGCTCGGTTAAAAGTCCTGTTCTTGCGAACTGTTCATTTGTACCTTCATAATCTTCGGCTAACGCCTTGAGCGTAGCTGCAACCATTTCTTTGGGAAGTTCTGTCGCAGCATTTTTAAAATAGTCTACACTTATGAATCCTGCCAACTTATCCGTCTTCGTTGCTACAATTAAACCTATTTCAGCACCCATTGAATGACCGATCAGAATAACCTGTCGCAGATGCAAAAGTTCCATTAGCGCAACAATATCATCGGCAAAGCTTGTTATTGACCAATGCTGGCGGGTTTGACCAGATTTACCGTGCCCCGGTAGATCTACGGCCACGACCTTATAAGAACTGGCAAAGTATTGAACTTGTTTGTTCCAGTAAGTTTGATCAATATATGATCCGTGAATGAACAGTAGAGTCACCTCGCCAGTACCCTCAACGTTGTAGAAGACCGAGGTATCGTTTATGGTAGCTTTCATAGTTTAACTTCTGCTAGGCACCAGCAGGGTTACAAATTTTTCACCTCGGCTGCCCTTCTTTCAGAGATTATTTTAGGCGACCATTTTTTCTCACGCAAATTGGCGCTACCGTCAATTTTCTCCGAGTTTTCCTGCAACAACTCAATTTCCGTCCGCTCCTTCTTAATGTCAATTCGGATTAACGCAAACAAACTCATATAAATGTTTGCAACCCACACTAAAGCGAACCCTCCTATGAGGTATCCTCGCCAGTCGTCCATTAATAGTTTGTAGTCCGTCAGGACTACAAACAGGATGGTTACATAGTGACTGAAGCAATATTCACATGTAAAAAGGTAAAAGAATTTTCGCTGCGTAGCTGTTCTGCCTTCTCTACTCCGCTTCAAACAGAACTCTCTGGGTTCTCTAAATACCTCTTCATGCGTGACAGTCCATGCGATGCATGCAATAGGTACTGCAAGCACCAAAAGCCAAATTATCTGTGTGGAAAGGGGCATATCTTAAAATTACTTAAAATTTGTGCCACGGAGGCGTTTCGTTCTTCGATGTGGTTGGGATTGCAAATCCGACGTCTTGAAAAGTGGATGTTGCTGAATTAGCTACAAAGTGGGGATTTTTATCAGCATTTGCGCTTTTCGAGGGTGTGGCCAACGCTGTCGGCCATCAGCATCTGAGGTAGAATCGGGAATTTTGCGTACCTTTATACTTTCAATTTTTTGAAATCCTTCGGAAGTTGCCTCGCATGCACCGGGCATCATTCGTTGATTTTTCCCAATTGAAATCGAATATCTGGGTTCCTCGAAAAGATCTTACTTCACCTAAGGTCGGTCTGGCGTCTTGTTTGTCGAATCCAAAACTGCGCGAGTGCATACTTAAGAACCGAAACTTAATTTATCAAAATCAGTGTTGACCTTATTATACCGCTACTATCATTTGATCACAATGATCAGTATCATTTTTGCTATCCATTAGCTGGTTATAATAATCAATACAAATACCTTTCAAATGACAAAATCTAAACCTATCACGTTTGCTGTTACCAACCGTGATTTCACTACAACCCTTAACAAAAGGGTTAGTGACTACTTCAAGACAACTGGCACCACTCGCCATGCCAATAGCGAGATGGTTATTAAAACTATATGCATGTTCACGTTGTATTTCGTCCCTTACATACTCGTTGTTTCAAGCACCGTAACTTCATGGCCAATGTTGATCTTCCTCGTAATTGTAATGAGCCTGGGGCTTGCAGGAATTGGGCTTAGCGTCATGCATGATGCAAACCATGGCGCATACTCTACAAAAAAGTGGGTGAATGTCGTGATCGGATATTCAATCAATCTTGTTGGAGCAAATGCCTTCAATTGGAAGATGCAGCACAACGTGCTCCATCACACCTTTACCAACATTCATGAGGAAGATGAAGACATCAGCCCGCGCGGTGTTCTAAGGCTTTCCCCACATTCAGAATGGAAATGGATCCATCGATATCAGTTTATCTATGCGTGGGTTCTATACGGAATGATGACTCTTGTTTGGCTGACGTATAAAGACTTTTACCGCATTGGCAAATATCATAAGACAGGCCTGGCAAAGAAGAACAACGCCAATATCACGACGGAATGGATGATACTTCTTGGATCGAAGATGTTGTATGTGACGTACATCTTTGTTATCCCGGTCATCTTTACAGCGCTCGCCTGGTGGCAGGTGTTGTTAGGTATTGTGATCATGCAATACATTGCAGGATTTATGCTTGCGATAATCTTCCAGCCAGCGCATGTTATTGAAGGGACGGAATTTCCGTTACCTGATGAGAATCAGGCGTTAAAAAATAACTGGGCAATACACCAGTTGCTTACAACTACTAACTTTGGGAACGAAAGCCGATGGTTTTCATGGTATGTCGGGGGACTAAACTTTCAAATCGAACACCACCTTTTTCCAAACATCTGTCACGTGCATTATCGAAAGATTTCAGGCATCGTTAAGGAAACTGCAGCAGAATTTGGCTTACCGTATCGTAGTGCGCGGACTTTTATTGGGGCGTTGGGGAGCCATGCGAGGTTGTTGAAACAATTAGGGGTTAAGCCCACCTAAACTGTTCTCCTGCTTCCACCCTAATTATCAATAACTCTTCATGAGACAGCTAAAAATCACCAAGCAAATCACCAACAGGGAAACGCAATCCCTGGACAAATACTTACAGGAGATTGGCAAAGTAGATTTGATTACTGCCGAGATGGAAGTTGAGTTGGCAAAAAGGATCAGGGAAGGAGACCAAATTGCACTAGAGAAAATGACTAAAGCAAATCTTAGATTTGTGGTGTCTGTGGCGAAACAATATCAGAACAACGGCTTATCACTTGGTGACCTCATTAATGAAGGCAATGTGGGTTTGATAAAAGCTGCGATGAGATTCGATGAAACCCGCGGCTTTAAATTCATTTCATACGCCGTATGGTGGATAAGGCAGTCAATTCTCCAGGCACTCGCCGAACAAGCGCGAGTTGTACGCTTGCCGCTGAACCGGGTCGGATCATTGAATAAATTACACAAGACGTTCGCATCTTTGGAGCAAAAGTATCAACGTGAACCATCACTGGAAGAGCTGGCCACGTCATTGGAAGTTAGTATAGAAGATGTGGAAAACACCCTCAGCATTACTGGCCGGCATGTTTCGGTAGATGCTCCATTTGTTCAGGGCGAAGAAAACAGTCTTTTGGATGTATTGGTGAGCAACAGCCAGGATACACCAGACTCGGAGTTAATGGTGCAGTCATTGAAAGGGGAAATCCGTCAAGCGCTGGCAATGCTTACGGCGCGAGAATCTGAAGTGATTTCTTGTTACTTTGGGCTGAATGACACACATCCGATGACATTAGAGGAGATCGGTGACAAATTCAATCTGACCCGTGAAAGGGTGAGGCAAATTAAAGAAAAGGCAACACGCAGATTGAGAAACGTGGCACAAACCCGCGCACTGAAAACCTATCTAGGATAAACACACCTTCAACAATAAAGTAAAACACAATGGAACCCAAGTTTTTCAGTACGATGTCGAATCAGGTCTATATCTCCTTATGGAATAAGTATCGACCTGTTATAATACAATTGATGATTAACTCCGCCGAAGCACCCCAGCGTTATAAGTTTTTCGATCATGAATTCAAGGCATTAAATCCGAAAGAAAAAAGCTATTCGTTTGCTTTGGCAGCCTACCAGGGGAAGGCCACTAACAATATAAAGACATCCCTGATGGCCCAGGATCTTTTAAACATGCTCAACATGTCGCGCAAGGCAGCGGAACTCATGCAGACAAACCATTTCGAGTTTAACATGGATAAGCAGTTCGTATTTCATGTTAAACGTCCGGCCCCGCTAGAACCTGCGCCGGTAGCAAAAGAAAACGAGGAGCCAGGCATGTCTGCCTAATGCGTTCCTCCCAAGCTCAAGCCAAAAAAAAAGCTACCATCAGGTAGCTTTTTTTTCGTTAGCAAGATTGGTTATTTCACCACGCGCACCTTAACAGCGTTCAAGCCTTTTCCTCCCTTCATTGTTTCGAAAGATACAAGGTCATTTTCGCTTACGGGCGTTAATAGACCGTTCGTGTGCACAAAAATGCTCTCGCCCGACTGAACATCCTTTATAAAACCGTAGCCCTTACTCGTGTTAAAAAATAACACCTTTCCCTGCCTGATTGCTGCGGAGCCGGCCGATTCAAAATTTCTGGAACCCGTAACGATATCCTCCTGACGGATGTCCCGCTTTTTAGTTGGATCTGGAGGGACTGTAGATATATTGCCATTCTCATCAACATACGCCATCATGTCCTCGAGAGACTGACCTTCTTTTGCGTGCGCTTTTCGATCTTCCTTTCTCTGTTCTTTCTCCTTGCGCTTCTGGAGCTTCTTCTTCTCCAGCTCTTTCTTATTGAATGTCTCCTGGGGTCGGGCCATTTGTTATTATTATAGTGTTGTTCGTTTACCTTGATTAACGTGCTAATATTGATAAAATATTCTGGAGTCAAAAAAGGGAAATCAAAGGTATGGAATTTTATTATTTTTTCTTCCTGCAGCGTGGTTTTTACTTGCTTCCGACCTGTCTAAGTTCACAATTGTGTCAGGAAAAAAAGCCACCGGAATACGCTCAGAATCTCATCAATTAATAACCCTTTGTTTTGGGCATCTATCCTGCCCTCCAAAACAATGCTCCCTGCGTGGGCGAAGGCGAACAGGGCAAACAACCCCAATTTTTAAAGCCGGCACGGGCGCAGCATAACCGGTGATGCCATTGCCCCAGGTGCTGTTGAATTTTTTCGAAACGTTACCTGCCATGTCTCGGGCTAATACGCTCTCCAACGCAGTTACTTATCAGCACCGAAATTATAAACGAACGATACGCAAAATGATGCACACCCAATTGACTTACATGTATACGAACACATTCAATGTAAACTGGTTATTGCGGGGAATTAATTACCATCGTCCTACTTCCTTGTATAAAAATCTTCACATCAGTTGAGCGAGGTACTGGCATACTTATCATCATGATCACCGTGAGATTTTCTGGCATTTTTTTGGACGCTGGATTACAAATGATATATAAATCCAGTCGGTAGACACATGAGCCTCGTAAAATATAAGCAGAAGCGTTCTTTCACCAGCACCCCAGAGCCTGCCGGAGGAAAAGCGATCGCCAATACCTTAAAGTTCGTCATTCAAAAGCATGCAGCATCGCATCTGCATTATGATTTTCGGTTAGAAATGGAGGGTGTCTTAAAGAGTTGGGCCGTACCGAAAGGACCTTCGCTGGACCCAGCGATAAAAAGATTGGCTATGATGGTAGAAGATCACCCTTACGATTATAGAAATTTCGAGGGAACTATTCCCGAGGGTAATTACGGCGCCGGCTCGGTAATCATATGGGATGAGGGAAATTATCTTCCCTCAGAAGGTGGCATTACTGAAAAGGCAGCGGCGGATAGAGATATGCGCCGACAGCTGCACACCGGTAAACTAAAATTTGTCCTGAACGGCACAAAGCTCAAGGGCGAATTTGTCTTGATAAAATCAAAAGGCCGAGGTGAAAATGCCTGGCTGTTGATGAAAATAAAGGATGAATATGCTACTTCCCAGGACATTTTGTTACAGGAAACTTCTGTTGTTTCAGGTAATACTGTTGAACAAATTGGAGACGTGAAAAAGACATCCTCAAAAAAAGACATCACCGCCGCGAAGGCGAAAAAATCATCTACGCCGCCAAAGAAAAAAGCGCCCGCTAAAAAAAAAGCCCAGGAAAAAGTAAATGATCCAGCAACCGATGCTGTCGTCGTCCATGCGCCGGATGGTGCATTCTTTTCTTCGTTGAGCCCGATGTTGGCAACCCTTGTGGACAAAGCGGTTGAAGGCGCCAACTGGATCTATGAAATAAAATGGGATGGTTATCGAGCGGTCGCCTTTAAAAATGGGGATACGCTTGAAGTAAAGTCGAGGAACGACAACTCGTTCGACAAAAAGTTTTACCCTATTCACAACGCCCTGAAAGAATGGAAAGAAAACGCAGTGATCGACGGAGAAATCGTTGCGCTAAAAGATAATGGGCTGCCTGATTTCGGAACTTTGCAAAACTGGCGCAGCGAAGCAGACGGACCATTACTATATTACGTTTTTGATATTCTGTGGCTCAATGGAAAAGACCTGAGGGAGCTGCCACTTTTAAAACGACGCGAGATATTACAGAGCGTCCTTCCTCAACATGAATCCATTCGATTCAGCGATGCGTTCTCCATTTCGGGAAGCGATTTCCTTGCTTCGGTCCGAGAAATGGGAATGGAAGGTATTATTGCGAAAAAAGCTGGTAGCCCTTATCAATCAGGAGTTCGAACGCGTGATTGGTTAAAAATAAAAGCGAGCAAGCGCAACGAGGTAGTTATTGCCGGCTTTACGAAGAACGAAAACACAAGCAAGCCTTTCAGTGCTTTACTAGTCGGTGTGTACGACGGGGAGAACCTAATTTATACGGGAAAAATTGGTACGGGCTTCAAGGATAAATTACAGCGCGAAATGCTGGAATCGTTTAAACCCTTGATTACGGATCAATGCCCTTTTGATTCAGCGCCAGATTACAATAAGCCATCCCGCTTTAATCCGAGACCTCCGAAGGCGGATGCAACGTGGCTAAAGCCAAAACTCGTTTGCGAAGTAGCTTATGCTGAAATCACATCCGATGGCATCATGCGGCACTCTTCATTCCAGGGGATGCGGATCGACAAGGACGCGAAGACGGTCACACAGGAAATCGCAGTACCCACATCAGAAGCAGTATCCGATAATGAAGCAACCAGTAACAAAGTAATACCGAAGGTTGTGGCAAAAACAAGCCGCGACCGTAAGACGTTTCTCAATCCGACGGACGAAACGCAGGTACGTGAAATCGACGGTCATACGATGAAATTCACAAACCTCAGTAAATTTTATTGGCCGGAAGATAAAGTTACAAAGCGCGATATGCTGAACTATTATTATCAGATAGCACCATATCTGATAACTTATCTTAAGGATCGGCCTCAGTCTTTGAATAGATTTCCCAATGGTATCCACGGAAAAAGCTTTTATCAAAAGGATGTAACAGGCAAGGTGCCGGACTGGGTTCAAACTTATCTCTACCACAGCAACGATGAAGAAGTGGATAAACACTTTATGGTTCCTCAGAGTGATTCAGATATCCTGCTAATGGCCTCATTAGGTTGCATAGAACTAAATCCGTGGAGCAGCACGATACACAAACCTGATCATCCTGACTGGTGCATAATCGACCTTGACCCCGACAAAAACTCCTTCGATCAGGTTATTCAGGCAGCACAGGTTACGCATACGATTCTTGAAAATATCAAAGTGCCAAGCTATTGCAAGACGAGCGGCTCGACAGGTTTGCATATCTATATTCCACTGGGTGCGCAATACACGTATGAACAATCCAAAGAGCTGGCGCGAGCAATTGTCACCCAGGTGCATCATGAGTTACCAAAATTTACCAGCATTGAACGCAAGGTCGCTCATCGGGATGGGAAGATGTATCTGGACTTTTTACAAAACCGTCCCAAGGCAACGCTTGCTGCACCGTACTCACTGCGGCCAAAACCAGGAGCAACAGTATCGATGCCGTTAGACTGGTCAGAGGTAAAAAAGGGTTTAAAAATGAGCGATTTTAATATTCACAATGCTGTCGCCAGAGTAAGAGAGATGGGCGATATATTCAAACCGGTCCTGGGCAAGGGAATTACACTCTAGGTTGTTTGTTCTTCATTGAGAGATTGTTACGTGTCTTCTGATTACTTTTGATCTCATTCCAATGGAGAACAACGGCATCTCGGCTAATCAGAAAAAAGGATTGAAATCCACCGCCATTGGCATTGTGGTTAGTGCAATCCTTGCTGTCGGAAAAGGCGTTGGCGGAGTTCTTGGCAACTCGTATGCCCTTATTGCGGACGCTATTGAATCAGCTGCTGATGTTTTCTCTTCTGCAATGCTTTGGTTCGGGCTGCGCTGGTCCCTGCGGCCAGCGGACTCAGATCATCCGTATGGACATGGTAAAGGCGAAGCATTGATTGCGCTTGGGATTGGGATGGTATTGATTGCTGCGGCCACTATTATTGGAATCAAAAGCATTAAAAATATTATCACGCCTCACAAGGTACCTGAGGCCTATACGCTGATCATACTGATTGTGGTGATCGTTGCAAAAGAAATTCTTTACCGGTTTGTGCTCAAGACCGGAAACGAAATAAACAGCGGCGCTGTAAAGGCTGACGCGTTTCATCACCGGAGCGACGCAATTACCTCTGCGGCCGCTTTCATTGGAATTTCTATTGGCCTAATTGGAGGACCGGGCTATGAGGTAGCGGACGATTATGCCGCCTTGTTTGCGGGCGTTGTAATTGTTATAAATGCGTGTCTGATCGCCCGGCCTGCCATTGGCGAGCTTCTCGACGAGGAGTTAGACCCAAAATTAAATCATGAAATTGTAGCGATAGCACTCAAGGTAGATAAGGTTGCTCATGTTGAACAATGCCGAATTCGGAAGATGGGCTCATCTAAAATTGCTGACTTACACATTTGGGTCGACAAGGACCTAACGGTGCGGGAAGGTCATCGCATTTCGCATGAAGTGAAAGACCTGATACAGCAACAATATCCGACCTTTGGCGACGTCATGATACACATAGAACCAACCGAGTGATTTATCATAAATAAATTATCATTGAGCAAGTCGCCGGCACGATTACCTGCCTAAAGGTTCCCCTTGACATCCTTATGCGCTCAATTTGCGGAGCGCTTCATCCAGCGAGTCCGCGAACACTATCTGTGTTTCATCGCCTCCTTCAGAAATGAATGCATTCAGGCTTCTGCTCGCATAACGTGAGTAGTCACCAATGATACCGAGCTTTTTGGAATGGCTTAGCGTTTCCTGTAGGATTTCGCCGGCAAATCCTGTCCGGAGATCAAAGAAAGATTCATCGATGTTCTCCTTGTATAATACAATTCTGTCCGAAGGAAGATTGAATATTAAATCATGAAATTCCCTGGCGTTAGTAACAATAACGCCATCTTCCTGCAATGCCACGATTTCCTTCCCATTAAATGTATGCTGTATGTGCCTCGTTCTCATATCTCTTTGTGTTTAAAATTTGCGCTACCGTAAAAAATGGAATTTAAAATTTGTCTAAGCTTTTTGAATATTAGAATTCAACATGAAGTACGACTTCGAAACTGCAAAACATTACTCTGTCAAAAAAAAGCCCCGGAGGTCATCCGGGGCTTTTTTGTAGTCATCTCGTTAAGATCATCTCAAAGTTTTCCCGAATGAAAGTGCTGCATAAAGCAATGCTTCGTACACGAACAAAATGATATAATATGGCGGTTCTTCATCTGGCCTGTTCAACGTAATGTCTCGTTGAAAGGTTGCCGATAAGAAATTGCTGGCCATTTTGACAAACGAAAATAAATTGCAATGTGTGTAGTTATTCCAGTTCAGTAAGCACTTATTACCTAAATACAACGCGCTCAATGACCGATTCTATTGACAGTGATTTTTTAAAGCTGATCAACGATAACCTGGGTATCGCTCAAAAGGTGACCACTATATATTTTGATGACCTGGACACGCGTCAGGATGTGATGCAGGAGATGATGTATCAGCTTTGGAAATCGTTTCGAACGTTCGACGGAAGATCCAAATTTTCTACGTGGATGTATAGCGTGTGTCTGAATACAGCCCTCACATATCATCGCAAGAGCAGAAAAGACCAAAGCGAGCGTTTGAAGGCGCATCACGATAATATAGCTGACAAATCAGGCGGCACAGATGACGAAGACATGCTTTTCATGTTTCAGGCAATCGCGGCCTTGTCACCATTGAACAAGGCCATCGTGCTACTCTACCTGGAGGATATGAGCTACGAGGAAATTGCAACCATTACTGGTCTGACAAAAACAAATGTCAGCGTGCGGCTCGTCCGAATAAAAAAGGAACTACAACTATTTATGAAAAAAATAATCTAAAGAGATAATATGGAAACCCTGGACAGACTAAAAAAGAACTGGAATTGCGACACTGCATCACACGCAGGCTACGATGCTGTGTCTATGAAAAAAGTTTTGAACAGCCGTTCAGGCAAACAAACTAAAATAGCATTCAGATATTTTTGGGCTTCCTTTGCCCTGCAGATATTGGTGTATGCACTGTTATCACATGTTGCAATTAAATTTTGGTACGACAGTTCTGCGGTGTTTCCGGCACTATTTGGCATTCTGATCTTCCTTCCTTTTACGATCATGCTATTGACGGAATTTAGAAAAATGGCATCGATGCGGATTCAGCCCGGATCTCCTTCTTCCATTCGGCAATATGTACTCAGCCAGCGCACACTGCTTCAAAGCTTCATGAAATTTAAAAAGCGTTATGAGCTTTTTCTCATTCCACTTAGCTGCGCAGTTGGTGTATTTCTAACTTTCAAGTTATATGTTCCCGGCGGCGCGTTGGGCAATCCGACAGGCGCGTTCATAACGTTGGCTGCTTCTCTTGTAAGCTGCTTCGCGGCAATATGGCGCGAAAACAAAAAGCATTTCCACGACCCTATTAATGAGCTATCGAAGATTCTGGATGATTTTATTGCGGAATAGTCACACTGCGTTGAGTGTACCAGATGCGGAAAGCTTAAGTTTATCCACGACCGCTGTAAAAACATGTAAGCGTCGACGCGACCTATACTTGCAACGAAATGAAGTGAAGAAACTTTTAGGCACAAAAAAAGTATGTCTATGCTCTTTCGAACATAGACATACTTCATTTTCTATTTCTAGTTGATTTACTACACGTGTGTGCGATGTGCAGCTGCTTCAAAAGCGTCACGCTTATCACGGATCAGGTCATGCGAGATTTTCAACAAATCCTTTTGATCTGAAATAAGTGCAACAACAGCGGGCGGGAAGCCTGCGCTGTCCTCCAATGCTTCTGCATACGCCTTTTGCGCTGCATCCTCTCCGTATTCACAAGCTTCCAATGCGGATTTTGCATCATCAGGAGTGAAGGCATCTTTAATATCCATCCATGCACGATAAATCTTGCCTGACATTGTAGTGTCTTCTGCTGGCTCACCGCCAAGCGCTACAACTTCCTCAGAAAGTTCTTCTTTCATGTTTTGACTTTCGTCAGAAAGCTGATAGAACAAAGTACGTAGTACAGCGTCGCCCTCTTCCAAATTTTCAACCGCTTTTTCATAACCGGCAATTCGGTCGCGATTAATTCTGATCAGGTCATTCAAAACCTCGGTAATTTCTTTATTGTCTTTCATAATTTTCAGATTTATGTAAATCAATTTTTATATCGTGGCCCAAAAGGCATACCATTCTCAAAGGTTAAAATCGCGCAATCTGAAGCTGTTCCACAATACTTTATACGGAACAAGTTCCCCATTTGTACCAAATTGTTCACAATTGTTTACTCCCCCGATCATTGTCACAAATTTTTTTTTGTGCGTATCTTTAAACTTTATTTATAAAATATTGTTACACCAAACTTTCCCTAATAAGTTCGAACAAATCATGAATTTTATTTCATTTAGAACAGCGTCCACACCCATTCTCCATGCTGGTCCAGGTATGGCCGGCACCATCGGTGAGATTATTAAAATGTATGGAGAAAGAATTCTTTTGATAACAGGGGCGAAGTCTTTCGATGGATCTGATGCACACTTGAAACTTTTCGAGCAATTAAAGGATGGTGGATTTGAATGGCAACAATATAAAGTTGGCAGTGAGCCTTCCCCTCATACAATTGACTCCGCCGTCTCGCGGTTTGCTGCTTACAACCCTATGGCTGTACTCGCCGTGGGTGGTGGAAGCGTGTTAGATGCGGGGAAGGCAATCTCCGCTATGATTCCACTCAATGAGTCCGTAAAGGGTTATATTGAAAGGGTGGGTTCAAATATTCATCCAGGTGTGAAACTACCGTTAATTGCTGTTCCCACTACAAGTGGAACGGGAAGTGAATCCACCAGAAATGCGGTGCTCTCGGAAGTGGGAGTAGAAGGTTACAAGCGATCCTTGCGACACGTGAACTTTGTATCGAATGCAACGATTCTCGATCCGCACCTCATGGTAACCTGCCCTCCTCGTGTTACAGCGTACAGCGGAATGGACGCCTTTACACAGTTGCTTGAGTCATATCTATCCAGCGGTTCGAATTTTTTTTCTGATCTGCTGGCCCAGGAAGGCTTAAAGCATATTGCGTCGAGCTTGCGGCAGGCCTATCGCGACGGAGATGATCTCGATGCACGCTTGGGTATGGCAATAGCAGCATACCTGTCTGGCATTACGCTGACAAATGTAGGGTTAGGAGTAGTGCATGGACTTGCAGCCGTGATTGGAGGTTATAAAAATATTCCACATGGCGTGATCTGCAGTGCACTCATGCCATCGGCAAATAAAATTACTGTTAGACTATTACGCACCAGGACAGATGGGCATCTGGCCCTTGCCAAATATGCGGCAGCAGGGAGGATATTTTGTGATGATAAAACCAGGTCGGAGGATTACTATACCGATTACCTGGTGGAATTGATCGCACAGTGGGTAACAGAAATGAAAATTCCGAGGTTGTCGAACTATGAAATTACAAGGGCAGATATAGCGAAATTCGCGAAATCGGGTGAATCCAAAAACAATCCTGTGCCATTCAGTTTCGACGAAATGACCGAAATGCTTGAAGAGGCGATTTAATAAAGAACAAACTTCCTCATCGCGCTGCTGCTGCCCCAGGCAACCCTAACAATATAATTTCCGGCCACCAGTCTGGAGTCATTGTCCGTTTCCTAAATCAGGAAACGTAAAGATTTGCCGCAGCCTCTTTGCTCAACACCAACTCATTCTTATCCTGCAGCATGAGCTTCATCGATCCGTCATATTCTTCAAGCTCCTGCACTATGAAAGAACTTCCCTGAGCGAGACCAAGCTTGTTGAGATATTTCAGAAAGCGGTCTGAGTTTTCTGCAACTCCAGTAATCTTATACCAGGTGCCCACCTTCGCATCCGACAGCAGGATTGCCGTAACCAGCGGCATTTTTCCGTTCTTATCCGGTATGGGATCACCATGAGGATCAAACTTGGGATATCCAAGCAACTGGTCAAGCCGCTCGATGAGTATCTCTGAATGAATATGCTCTAACTGTTCCGCCACCTCATGCACCTCGTCCCAGGAAAACCGCAGCTTTTCAACCATGAAGGTTTCCCAAAGACGATGTTTTCTCAAGATGTGCAACGCCACTTTCTTTCCCTTTTCAGTAGGCTTGACACCGCGCGACTTTTCATAAAGTACAAGCTTTTGTTGGGCCAGCTTTTTAAACATGTCCGTAACTGATGCTGCATTGATCTGCAGCCTTTCCGCGATCGCAGTGGTGGAAACGCTATCTCCTGAAGACTCAAAAAGTCTGTAGATGGTCTTGAGATAATTTTCTTCCGTTAGGGTATGCATCCGATCCCAAACATATTGAGAATTACCAACTAATAAAAATTAGACCCTCCTAAAACCAAACTTATAGCTTCCTAATAAACACTATTTTTGCAGTGCCGGACGCGGGCTATCACCAATCTGACATGTCGGGTTCTTGCGCTATTGACGTGAAGTATTAAATCGCACGGATGATTCGAAAGGGAAATAGAAGGACAGCAGACAATAGTTTGAACAGTAGCTCAATAGTGACACCAACAACCCTGAAAGGTAAAAGGACAAGCCATAGAAGTGGGTAAAGCATCAGTATGATCAGTGCAAGCGGCCAGCAAAGCACAAACAAGATGCACCATAATATCAAGCTAAGAAGCGTTCGCATGACTATTGTTTTTTGAACACATCACAAAACCCTTACCAACCTCAAATGCCGTAAATAAAGCATGCTGATAACGTTTTAAAAAACCAACTATCCGTTAATGTACAGCTGGTAGCAAAAAGTGAACAGTTGCGGAGCCAATGGAAGACCAGAAACAGTTACTCCTTTAGGTCTGATTGCGCGTTGGTCCTTAAAATGTATCCCACTCCTCTGATATTCTCAATTTTCAGATCAATGTCTGCTTTCAAATACTTCCTGAGTCTTGAAATGAATACATCCATGCTGCGAGCTACAAAAAACCCATCATCTTCCCAGATGGATTTGAGGAAAATATCGCGCTCGATGACTTTGCCGGAGTGTCGGAAAAACAATTGCAGCAATTTACCTTCCTTATAAGTTAAGCGTGTAATGGTGCCGTTAGATGTCAGTAAAAGATTTGCTACGTCGAGTGTTGAATGCCCTGCCTGTAGTAATGACGAGGAACGGTGGTCGCCCACACCGGCAGATCGTTTGACGATCGCTTCAATCCGGTATTTAAATTCTTCAATGCTAAATGGTTTGCAAACGTAGTCGTCACCGCCGAGTTGAAAGCCTCTGATGCGGTCCTCTGTCTGACTTTTGGCCGTCAGGAAAATGATTGGAATGCTCTGATTGAATTTTCGTATCTCCATTGCCAGATCAAAACCATCTCGGGCTGGCAGCATGATGTCCAGGATACATAAGTCAAAGTTGTGGCTATGAAATGCCGTCAGACCTTGCTCACCGTTTGTATAAAGGGAAACACACCAGTTGCAAGCGTCAAGCGAGTCTTTGATGAGAAATCCAAGGCTCTCGTCGTCTTCCACCAGTAATATCTCGCGGCCTAACCGCATGCTGACGGTAAGTAAAAGGCAACTGCTGTTCCCTTGGCGGGCTGATTGAGTAGGGTAACCTTTCCGCGATGCGTGCGAATCACATCTCTTACAAAGCTAAGTCCAAGTCCAAAACCCTTAACGGAATGGATATCACCCGACCGGATGCGAAAGAATTTTTCAAATACCTTTGATTTCAGCGCATCAGGAATGCCAATTCCCTCATCAACAATTTCTATACCGACGCCATGTGGGTAGCCTTTTGTTCTTACAATGATGCGCGGACTATCAGGCGAGTACTTTTCAGCATTGTCAATTACATTGTTTATGGCCTGTGTCAAAAGATCTCTGTCACCCAAAATCAAGGCATTTGCCGCGTTGAACTGCAGATGTATGCTGCCTTCACGCGCTTCCAACTTAAGCCTGAAAGCGTCAGCACAATCGGTGATGAGCTGATGAACATCAATTCTGGTAAGAGCCGGTGACTTTACATGCTCAAGTGATGAACCCAGAAGCACCTGATCAATCTTATTCCGAAGTTTCTCGTTTTCACGCAGCAGGATATCGACGTATACACTTAATGCATCTCCGGATTCAATTCTATTTTTGAGTATTTCCCCCGCAATACCGATGTTGGTTACTGGAGTTCTGAACTCGTGCGTCATGTTGTTAACAAAGTCAGCCTTCAAGACAGCGAATCTTCTTTCTCGAAGCAAGGAATAGATCGCATACGCAAAGAACCCGGTCATCAGGACAAGTATGAAGGTTGAAAATATCCAGACATTCAATCTTCCGAATACATGACTCTCTTTTGCCGGAAAATAAACGGCAAAGTTCTTCTCCCTGTGTTTCCCATCCATCACATCTGAAACATGAATATTTGTTTGTTTTTGGGTGGCTTTCACATAATTCCCATAGACCAATGTATCATCGTCCGCGTTGTATACACCCAGCTCATAGTCAATGTTAAGGCGGCGAAGCAGAAATTCATTTTTGAGTAAATCGTTCAGGGCTTCATTATTCACTTCACTTTCGGTCGCAACAAAAAAGAAATTTGATGACAACTTTTGAACTTCAGAATCACGGGATATAGAATCGGCAACCTTTCGGAGTGCCACCTGAACCTGATGATCAAACTGTTTTTCAGCAACATCGAAAGCCTTTCGAAACCAATATATCTGCAACAGCATTAGGCAAGCGAGAACTAAAGTGCCAAATAAGATGGTCTTGCCGAGGTATCGTTGATTCATAAGACTAATGTATAGGTTTTGTCTCTTTGGGAAGATGTTTGTTTCCTATTTAACACTCCATTAACACTTCTTTACAGTTCTTAACGCCCAGAGGATTGGAGCCTGCCTAAAATTGCAATCGAATCAAACCGATCGCACGATGTTTTCCAGGACCGACTTCATTTTTTTCGCCGCTTCCATAACGCTGCTTATTACAGGATTTCTGTTCATGGCTTTTGACCCTGCTCCCAACGGGTTTGGCGCGCTTACACTTTGGATTGCGCCTCCAATCCTCCTGACGGGATTCATCATCCCTGTCTTGGGGATCCTCGGAATTTCAACCATCACAAGAACCAGGATAAAGCTCAATACGCTAAAGCATCTCTGCGGGTTCGCGGTATTAGTCGTCTCCTTTTCGACGTATTTATTTACACTTGAGCCAACGGCGAGTTTATGGGATTGCTCTGAGTTTATTGCGTCCGCCTACAAGCTGCAGGTGCCCCATACTCCAGGCACCCCCCTGTCGCTTCTCGTTGGAAGAATGTTTACAATGCTTGCAGGAAATGATGTGCACCGTGTTGCGTGGACTTTGAATGCCATGAGTGCTTTTTTCTCTTCATTGTCAGTCTATGCCCTTTATCACCTTGTGTTGTATTTCTGTAAAAGAATAGAATTGGTGATCGCCTCTGAAAAAAAAACTATTTCCGTGGCTGCAGCGATTTGCGGCAGCCTTGCCTTTGCGTTCTCTGACACATTCTGGTTCTCCGCTGTTGAAGCGGAGACATACGGAATAGCCTGTTTCTTTCTTGTTCTCCTGATCATGATGATTTTGAAAGGGCCTCAACTCAGCGAGCCATTTAGGTCGCGCTGGCTTATATTGATCTTTTACATTGGCGGTTTAAGCTACTGTATCCATCCAATGTGTGTGCTGGCGCTGCCCTTGCTGCCATTTGTGTGGTTCACAGCCAAACGCAGTGTGACGCCATGGAATACGTTATTGAGTGTCGCAGGCGGCCTGGTGCTGGTGCTGGCTATCAACAGGCTGATAGGTATCGGCACTTTTGAACTGGCCTTCGCATTCGACTATTATTTTGTGAACAGTCTTCACCTGCCGTTCTACAGCGGCGCTGTGGTTTTTGTTGTCGCCATCACTGGTGCCTGTATTTACTTGGTAAAAAAATTTGCTCATGTCCAACGATATACCTGGAGTTTCATCTTCCTGGTATTGGGCTTTACACCCTATCTGATGCTTTTCATTCGTTCTAACCAGAATCCTCCGATCGATGAGAATAATCCCGAAAATCTGGCCATGATAAAAGCTTACATGAATCGCGAATCGTATCCCTCAAGTCCTTTGCACTACGGACCCTACTATGATGCAAAGATCGAAGACTTTAAAATAAAGAAAAACATTTACCACCAATCTGCCGGCCGCTATGAATTCTCAGGCAGTATGGTGGAATATGGTTATGACCCTTCACGAAGTACGATCCTTCCCCGATTACACAGCAATGATCCGGCTCACATAGAAGCTTATCGTCAATGGCTTGGGAAGTCCGCCACCGATCTCCCAACTTTTATTGACAATATGTATTTCATGCTCTCCTACCAGCTTGGCCATATGTATTCCAGATATTTGCTATTTAACTTTTCAGGACGCGAAAGCGATGAGCAAAATGCTTCATGGCTGACACCCTTTGCTACTTTTAATGCTGCGGGAAATACGGCTTATATCAGCAAGGCAAGAAATCAGTACTGGATGCTGCCGCTGTTATTAGGGTTTACCGGCCTCATTGGTCAAGCAAGGAAAGATATTAAAGGTACATTCGTGGTTGCATTGTTCTTCTTAATCACAGGGGCGATTCTCGCGCTATACCTTAACTCACCACCTGTCGAGCCACGTGAACGCGACTATATTTACATCGGTTCGTTCATGGCCTTCTCAATCTGGATTGGCCTCGGGATCATCTCACTATATAACGCAATTCAAAAACGATGGATAAGAATTCCTGTGATCGCACTCAGTATAGCCATACCGTTACTTTTGCTGTGGCAAAATTTCGATGACCACGACCGTAGCGGTAGGACCTTCCAAATCGACAATGCACGAAATTTATTATCAAGTTGCGCACCTGATGCAATACTTTTTACCGGTGGTGATAATGACACCTTTCCGTTGTGGTATCTCCAGGAAGTCGAAGGTGTCCGAACAGATGTGCGCGTTGTGGTCCTTAGCTATCTCAACACCGACTGGTACATAAATCAGTTAAGAAAGTCATATTACAATTCAGCATCATTTAATCTAACACTCAATCAGGACGACTATCTGCAGTACGGACCGAACGATGTTTTATATGTGCAGGAAAGCATAAAGAAAGGCATCGACCTGAAAAAGTTTCTGCTCATGTTGAAAGATGACAATAGCCCGCTCCGCACCCGATCAAACACTGGAGATCCATATACAATTCTTCCTTCCAGGCTACTGACATTGAAGATCGATCCGAAAAAATTTAAAAGCGATATTTTGGCAGCGCTGCCCGTTGAACAAGCATCTGAAATCCCTCCCTCAGAAATCACATTTCATGTGTCAGGTAACTTTCTCCAAAAGAATGCGCTTGCAATTTTAGATTTATTGACCAGCAATGATTGGAATCGACCGGTATATTTTAATTATACCGCGCTCAATACATCCGGATTGGATCTTAACTCACACGTCATTCAGGAAGGCAATGTTTACCGGCTTTCACCCGTTCGGCCTGAGGGTGATTATATTGCGTTGGACACAGACTTGATGTTCAAGAATCTTATTGATCAGGCAGACTATTCAAATTTATCCGACGAGAAAATCTATTTCAATTACGAAGATTTCCATAGCAAAATGATTATTCCTGCACGCCAATCCCTCAATACATTGGCAGCCGCTTACTTGCAAAGTACGAATTTCGAAATGGCGGAAAAGGTATTGGATTTTTCACTCGATAACTTATATCCGACGCACCTGTTGCCGTCATATACTAATCTGCAGACTGCTGAGATGCTCGTCGCTATGGATAGAGAGAAAGACGCAATAGGCCTGAGTTTGGCGCTGTTCAATTATCACTATGGTAAAATTCGAAATCATTCGGATGTGGGCGCAGAGATCTCTCGCATGGATGTCGTGCTGGCCCAGGAGGCAGCAAACATACTCGCGAAGTCAGGTCGCAGTGAGTACGAAAAATTGCTCGTCAAAGCCGGGCTCTCACAGAACCCGGTGAAAAAGCCTAAGTTGTTGTAAGCGCGAATTATCATACTTGTTGATGAAGGCAACGCTAATCATTCTTAAGGCACTCCACCGGATTAACTCGCGAAGCACGAAAAGCCTGAGCCGCGACAGTAAGCCATGCAATACACAATGCAACCATTCCGGACCCAATAAAGTACCACCACGCCAACGGTATTTTATAAGCAAAATTTCCCAGCCATTGGTCGAGTATAAAATAGCTTATGGGTAACGCGATAATGATTGAAACAAAAACGATTTTTGTAAAGTCGATTGAAAGCAAGTACACTATGTCGAGTTCGCTTGAACCCAGGACCTTGCGTATTCCAATTTCCTTAGTTCGTCTTTGCGCAGTGAAAGCGGCCAGGCCGAATAGTCCGAGACAAGAAATTAGAATGGCCATTCCGGCAAAATACCTGGAGAGGATGGATACGCGTTGTTCCTCAAAATACTGTGCCTGATAGTCCTGATCCATAAATCGAAAATCGAAAGTAAATCCGGGATTAAATTGCTTAAAGTAGGATTCAATTCGTTCCAAACTTTTCGTCTCGACAGCCGCGGAAAGCTTTACGATGATTTTTTCAGTGAACTGCGGAGCCAGCACGAAAAACATTGGCTGCACCCCAAAGCGCAACGACTCATAATGAAAATCTGCTACAACCCCGACAATGGTTACCTTGATATCTCTTATTGTCACCGTTTGTCCAATCGGATTCCTTAACCCCATCACGTTGATCGCGGTTTGATTAAAAATAACGGCCATGCTATCCTGATTCAGACGGTTGAAAGATCTTCCCTCAACAACCTTTATATTCAGCATCTCAATGACATCATAGTTGACAGGTCGGAATGCAAACGGGGTGTTGTCACCGGGAGATTTGCCCTCCCATTCTATGGATGTTGTATTTCCGCCGCCGACCATGCTCTGGCTGATACTTGATGCATGCACAACTCCTGGCAATGCACGAAGACCTGAAAGAAACGCTTCACGGCCTGGCACAAGCTTGCCCTCCATTGGAAAGTGAATGATGTTTTCTCTGTCGTATCCAAGATGTTTTGTCTGAAGAAATTCTATTTGCCGATATACCACCAACACTGAAACGATGAATATAACGGAGATTGCAAATTGAAAGATCACGAGACCTTTTCTCGCCCAAAGCTCCGCGATGGACCCATTGAACCGTCCCTTGAGGACCTGCGCTGGATTAAATCGCGAGATGTATAACGCGGGATAACTACCGGCGACCAGCCCGGTGATGATGGTAATGGAAAGAAAGGCAACAATCAGCCGTGGCTCAGGATAAAGAGAAAGCTGCTTACCCGTTATGCCATTGAATTCTGGAAGGGCTACGTCGACAATTAACACGGCTAGGACAAGAGAAGCAAAAGCTGTTAACATTGACTCCCCCAAATACTGAAAGATCAGTATTCGCCGGCTGGCGCCGATTGACTTTTTAATCCCCACTTCCTTGATCCTGCGCGTTGCCTTCGCTGTGGATAAGTTCATGAAGTTGATGCATGCGATAGCGATAATAAAACCTGCGATCACAGAAAACATAATGACGTACTCTATACGTCCTCCTGACTGAATGCCTTGATCATTGTAGTTGCCGTACAAATAGACATCAACGAACCTTCTGGCAAAAAGAGAACGGTGCTTTTCAGAAATATGCTTATTAATTAATCCAGATATCTTTTTATTAAATAATTCCGGATCTGCGCTTCCTTTCAGTAAGGCAAACGTCATCGGACCAGAATTTTCCCATCGCGCAACTTGCGGAGCAGCATCCTTCAGAACATCAAAGGACAGAACGAAATCAAATTGCTGAGACGACCGAGACGGTATATTTTTAAAAACTGCAGAAACAAAAAATTCCCGCTCATGCTGAAACTCGATTGCCTTTCCTAACAAATTCTCTGTGGTACCAAATAGCGCCGTCGCGGTCGACTCAGAAATAGCAATAGAATTCTTATCGGCAAGCGCTTTAACGTTCGTGCCCTGAAGCATGTCAAACGAGAACATTGAGAAAAATTTACTGCTTGCGTATATCCCGCGTGAGTCAATCAGCCTTTCGCCAACGGAAAGAATAAATGGATTATGCCAATAGGACGGCGTCACGGTGACAGCCGATTCAACTTCAGGTATCCCGGACATCAATTCATCCGCCAATAGCCCAGGGGTGGAGTCCGTTACTCTGATATTTGCTTCGGAATTCTTTTGGAACTCCATCACCTTATATAGCCGATCGCGGTTGAGGTGAAACTTATCGACAAGTAGTTCATCATTGACCCATAAA
This sequence comes from Chryseolinea sp., assembly GCA_037720155.1. Classification (GTDB taxonomy): domain Bacteria; phylum Bacteroidota; class Bacteroidia; order Cytophagales; family Cyclobacteriaceae; genus Chryseolinea. The sequence goes on from JBBJMI010000001.1 coordinate 41,510, forward strand.
TAGACAATAAGGGCACAGGCGAGTCCACTCGAAAGTCCCATCAGGTTTATAAGAAAGGACCCTTTGAAGCGCTTGAAGTTTCTAAATATTATAAGAAGCGTATGCTTGAGCATATATTTGGTTTTCTACGTCAAGTGCCAAGTGAATGCCATCATCATAAGTGCGCTTTTTCCAGGGACTGACAAGTATTTCACGCCATTCATTTTCAAAGTGCCCACCGATAGAAATATGACTGTCCATTTTTGGGCACCTGTTCTGGATTTATGCTTGACCCTGAATACCTTCGCTATTAAACTATGATGTTATGGCGAAAGCATCCGGCAAGATACTGCTTGTGGACGACGATGATTTGGTATTGCTCTCCATAAGGTTGCTCCTGGAGCCGCATTTTAGCCTGGTTCACTCCACTAATAATCCGGAGAGAGTACCTGCACTGTTTGAGAGGGAGCATTTCGACGTGGTAGTGCTCGACATGAACTTCCGGCATGGGGATACTTCGGGGAATCAGGGTTTATTCTGGTTAAGGAAAATACTTTCCATCTCACCAGACACTCAGGTGATTTTAATGACAGCATTTTCAGATATCGCTGTTGCAGTAGAGTCGATGAGAGAAGGTGCGCTGGACTTTATTGTTAAACCCTGGCAGAATGAAAAGCTCCTTGCCACTGTGAAAACGGCGAACATAGTTAGTCTGGAAAAGAAAAAAGTAAAGCAGCTTCGATCTCAGCAAAGATCTTTGGTCTCGGCTTTGAACGTACATGAACCCTTCCTTGGCCGATCGCCGGCGATCGGCGCAATTCGAAACACCATTCAAAAGGTTGCCCCTACCGATGCTGAGATTTTAATACTTGGACAAAACGGGACTGGTAAAGAAGTTATCGCCCGTGAGATACATCAGCAATCAAAACGATGCGACGGTGTTTTTATGAGCGTTGACGTTGGATCCCTGAGTGAAACCCTCTTCGAAAGCGAACTGTTTGGTCACAGGAAAGGTGCATTCACAGATGCACGCGAAGACAGGATCGGCCGATTCGAGGCCGCCGCTGGTGGAACAATTTTTCTTGATGAAATAGGTAACCTAACACCGGGCCAGCAGGCAAAGCTCCTGACAGTCCTGCAACACAAAAAAATTGTTAGAATAGGCGCTAATGAATCCATCGACCTTCATGTGAGGATCATTGCCGCAACGAATTGTGACCTGCGGCGCATGGTTGCTTCAGGCACATTCCGAGAGGATCTGTTGTACAGGATCAACACGGTAGAAATTACAGTCCCCTCGCTATTTGATCGTCCGGAGGATATAAGTCTACTTGGTGCGCACTTTTTGAAAAAGTTCAGTCAAAAATATCAAAAGCCCTATCTCCACCTCACCGCGGAAGTCATAAAGTACCTTGAAAAATATCATTGGCCCGGAAATATCCGGGAACTGGAGCACGCGATCGAAAGGGCTGTGATCATGTGTGAAACAGAAGTTCTGACAACAGCGGATTTTGATAAACTTCAAACAAACCCGGATGAGTTCATATTCGATAATCTCAACCTTGAAAAACTTGAAGCCTGGGCTATCCGAAAAGCTATTGCAAAACACAATGGCAACGTAAGTCACGCGGCAGAAGAACTTGGCTTATCCAGAGGCGCGTTATACCGAAGAATAGACACCTATGGTCTTTAAAAATTTTACGCTTAACGTTATTTTTCGCGTTGCCTTACTGGCTGTTTGCATCACGCTTCTCGCCTGGTGCATTGTGTATCACTACTATCTCAGGAGCTTCTACATCGGTGCGGCAGTAATTGTTATAGTCGTTGAATTGATAAAGTATGTTGACAGATTTAACGGTCATATAAAGACTTTTATGGTCAACCTGCTTCAAAACGACTTCACTACCTATTTCGATGACACTGGCAAGGGTAAAAGTTTCAATGCGCTATACAAAACGCTGAATCAAATCACCGCCGCCTTCAAAAAAATAAGCGGTGAAAAAGAGATCCAGCACAGATATCTTGAAATGCTGGTTGATCATGTCCAGGTCGGTATACTTAGTTTTGATAAAAACGAAAAGATCCAACTCGCAAACGATGCGGTTAAAAAACTGCTCCAGCGTCGAATACTTTCGTCTGTGGAAATGTTGGCAAGTGTTGACGCACAATTACTGAGCTCTGTTAGAAACATTCAGGCTGGTCAAACGAAATTGATCAAAGTCAGAGTAGGAAACGAGTTGTTGCAATTATCGCTGCATGCCGCTGAATTTAAGCTCGAGAACGAATACTTTAAGCTGATCAGCCTGCAGAACATTCGTTCAGAATTGGATGCTCACGAAATGGAGGCATGGCAAAAATTAATCCGGGTGATGACTCATGAGATCATGAATTCGATTTCACCCATCACGTCGTTAAGTGAAACGCTTCATGGACTCGTAAAAAAACAAATGGAGAAAAGTGAAGATATAGCGTTGCTCGGCACATTGGATCAGGGCCTGGATGCAATCCGAATTCGTAGCGAGGGACTTCATCACTTTACCGAAGCATACCGCAGGCTCACGCGCATTCCAACGCCGGTTTTCCGTTTAACTAATTTGAACGCCCTTCTTGGCCGCGTCAAAGTGCTGCTGCAGCGTGATCTGTTGATAAACAATATCAAGCTTTTAATTCAGGTTTCAGATGCACCCATAATGCTCGATGCAGAATTGATTGAACAAGTTTTCATCAACCTTTTACGCAATGCTATCGACGCCTTAGGAAAAAGCACAAACCCAATGATCACCATTGCTGAAGTGATCCAGCCCGATGGAAAAGTTGTCATTACTATCATTGATAATGGGACCGGCATAAATTCAGAAATTATTGAAAATATTTTTGTTCCGTTTTTTACAACTAAAAAAAATGGGTCGGGTATTGGGCTCGCGCTTGCCAAACAGATTCTTCAGCTTCATCATGCCGATATTAAAGTTTATTCAATACCAGGGGTGCGGACTGAACTTGTCTTACTCTTTTAAGACGCATTAGTATAACATTTCGTAAAGCGTGATATTCTTCATCATGCTTTTTTGAAAGCCGTAGGACAGACCTTTTCCAACATAGGATTTGTCAGGATCGATATAAGAAAACGAAGCTGAATTTGGAACCTTATTGCCCCATGATCCAGAATAGTGCAACACTCCCGGAAGGATCAGCACAACATGCGACAATCCATTCATCCGGTAAACCGCAATAACCGGCTTGTTGGTGTTGGCCATTTCCTGCGCCTGATTTAAAACCTTCTGATCGTAGGCATAACCCATCAATTTCCATCGCTTGCTTTCCTCCACAATCTCCGAAATTTCGTTTGCCTTCAGGAAGCGATTCAGCTTTTTCGAAAAGAACGCATCCTGCTTATAAACTGTGGCGAGAGATTGTCCAACGGTAGCACCACATGTGGATTTATCAGAATTGGACTTTGCGCACTTCATAAAATCGTCCAGGGATTTCGTCAGCTCCTTTTCCCAATTTCCATTTAACGCTTGACCTTGCGAAACGATGCTCCAGGACAGGCAAACAAATATGAAAAAACTAGCATTAAGGCGTTTCAACGGATGTGATATCATTTTTACAGCTTTTAACTCCTACAGGCACGTCGTCCGTATTTTTCCTGCGACGCAAGGTCGGAATTACTACGTCTGGGGTATGCGCATTGCATGGCGTATTCCGACACAAGTAAGAATTCGATCGATTTTTCAAAGACTGATACATCACTTGACTTATTGATTTTACCATTCGCCTTTCCGGACGCCGCGGGGCGTCTTTTATGCGGAAGCCCTCAACTACCCCCCGCGGGTGGGGGTAAGAATTAGGAGGGCTCTAAGGACTTTTTTTCCTAATTTGCGCGCTATTTCAATGACTGAGCAAGATATTTCTTCTGAAGAACATGACGATGAACTGTTCGAGCATCATCGCATCACCGTGGATGGCGGCCAGACGCCGATCCGTCTTGACAAGTTCCTCATGCACCGTTTGCCGAATGTGACCCGCACTAAATTACAGCTGGCTATCCAGGAAGGTTTTATCAAAGTGAACGATAAGACAGCAAAAGCAAATTACCGGATTCATCCAGCCGACATAGTAACGGTATCGCTGCCCCAGCCACCCCGTGATACGGAGGTGATACCGGAAAACATCCCGTTGGAGATTGTTTATGAAGACGATTACCTTATGGTGATCAATAAGCCCGCGGGTATGGTTGTGCATCCGGCCTTTCAAAACTGGACCGGCACGCTCGTCAACGCTCTGGCTTTTCACTTTCAAAACCTGCCACAGTTACCCGGGAACAATGGAAGGCCGGGGCTCGTACATCGGATAGATAAGGATACATCTGGTTTGCTTGTTGTCGCGAAGGATGAGGTTACGCTCACAGCCCTTGCAAAACAATTCTTTGATCACACGATCGAACGACGTTATAATGCCATCGTTTGGGGTGTCCCGGAACCTCCAGATGGCACGATAGACAAATACGTCGGCCGAAGTCTGAAGGACAGAAGGGTTACAACGGTGTTCCCACTGGGCGATCATGGCCGGACCGCCATTACACATTATAAGCTTCTTCAGGACCTTCGTTATGTGTCAGTTGTTGAGTGTAAGCTTGAGACGGGTAGGACGCATCAGATCCGTGCGCATATGAAATTTATTGGTCATCCACTTTTTAATGATGCCATGTATGGAGGGGATCAGGTTGTAAAGGGGACGGTATTTACAAAATATAAGCAGTTTGTTGAAAACTGCTTTAGCGTTATTTCCCGCCAGGCATTGCACGCCAAAACCCTTGGCTTCTTACATCCATTCACAAAAGAATTTGTAAAATTCGAATCACCCTGGCCGCCAGACTTTCAGCAAGCGGTGGAGAAGTGGGAGAATTATGTGAAGTACAACTAAGATAGTCAACAGTCAAGAGTCATGAGTCGCCGGACTTCGATGTGTGTGGCCTAAGACGAAAAATTGTGGGTGCACCCGCGATAATTTAAAATGCGATCTGCAATCGTGCAAAGACTCTTGACTCATAACTCATAACTCATAACTATTCCCCAGCGCTTTCCTGATCTCGGTCATCGCCTGCCGCTTAAACGTTTTGTACTTCTCTTCTTCCGGCGCCCTACGGTTGAGCACCTGAATGTATGTCAATACTTTTTCAGCCTGTAAGGCATCTAATGTACTCAGAGATTCCATGATCCTGAGCGTTTGGTAGTTCATTGTCATAGCAATAGTGGTTGTTTGACACAGTAAATAACGTAAATAGAATGCCTGAGTTTCAAGTTGTTAACGGTTTGGTAACAGAAAAGTAACGGGGTTAGTCAAGAGTCATGAGTCAAGACTCGTCTGTGATCAGATTTGTGCAATATGAAGATCGGTCGAAGGCTCTCTCAGATCTGTGAAGACATTAGCTCAAATCGCATAAGTTTGGTGAAAAGCTCCGACTCTTGACTCTTGACTCATGACTCCTCTTGACTCCCGCCTCTCTCTTCCGTACCTTCAAACGTTACCAAAACCCCTTAAACATGCCGACACCGCGGGCGCTTGCCATTGTCTTAATTACCATCAGCCTTATCTCTTGTGATAAAAGCAACGATAAGGACAAGGAAAAGGCCACAGGGGACGAGCACAGCCCGGAAAGCTCTTTGGCTGACTTAAAAGTTTACAATGGCCTCGAGGTGAAGCTGTTTGCTTCCGAACCCATGTTCACGAATCCCACGAACATCGCGATTGACGAACGCGGGCGGGTTTGGGTCTGCGAAGCATTCAACTACCGGAATCAGTACAACCCGAAAAATCCTGTAAAGAAGGAAGGTGACAGGATCATGATCCTGGAGGATACCGATGGTGATGGCAAAGCGGACAAAAGCAAAATCTTCTATCAGGGAACCGATGTAAATTCAGCATTGGGGATTTCCATTCTCGGCGACAAAGTGATTGTTTCCTGCAGTCCCAATGTGTTCGTGTTTACCGACGCAAACGGAGACGATGTTCCCGATAAGAAAGAGATTTTCTACCAGGGTATCCAGGGTCTTCAGCATGATCACGGGATGCATACTTTTGTTTTCGGCCCAGATGGAAAGATCTACTTCAACTTCGGCAATGAAGGAAAATCATTGCTTACCGCCAAAGGAGATACTGTTGTTGACGTCCATGGACACAAGGTGGTGACTAATGGAAAGCCCTATCGCGAAGGAATGGTGATGAGAGCGGATATCGATGGTTCCAACGTTGAAGTGCTCGGGCATAATTTCAGAAATAATTTTGAAATCTCGGTCGATCCATATGGCACGATGTGGCAATCAGATAATGATGACGATGGCAATAAAGGTACGCGTATCAATTACGTGATGGAGTACGGCAATTATGGCTATCGTGATGAGATGACAGGCGCAAGCTGGAGTTCAAGACGCACGAATATGGAAAAGGAAATTCCTTTGCAGCATTGGCATCTAAACGATCCAGGCGTAGTGCCAAACATATTGCAGACTGGAGCAGGGTCGCCTTCGGGAATTACAGTATATGAAGGAACCCTTTTGCCAAAAGAATTCTATGGTCAGATGATCCATGCCGAACCCGGCAATAATGTTGTCCGCTCCTATCCAGTGGAAAACGATGGCGCAGGTTACAAGGCTTCAATAATAAAGCTTCTCGAAGCGCAGAAAGATCAGTGGTTTCGCCCCATTGACGTCGCCATTGCGCCAGATGGTTCACTGTTCGTCGCTGACTGGTATGATCCGGGCGTTGGCGGTCATCAGGTAGGGGATGTAAATCGCGGACGAATTTATAGGATCGCGCCGGCAAAGTCTACTTACAAGCTACCCGACATTGATATCACTTCAGTCGATGGGGCAATCAACGCGCTGCAAAATTCTAATAATGCTACTCGCTATCGCGGCTGGATGAACCTTGCAGATGCCGGGGACGAGGCAGAAGGTGCGTTGCAGAAACTGTGGAATTCAGACAACCCAAGACATCGTGCACAAGCCCTGTGGCTGTTGTCGCGACTGCCCGGTAAAACTGAACACTACATCGAGGAAGCCCTGAATGATAAAGATTCAAATATTCGCATCACAGGAATTCGGATCGCCCGTTTGATGAAAAAAGATATAATACCAATCGCAACAACACTGGCCAGGGATCCATCGCCTCAGGTTCGGCGTGACCTTATCATTGCCTTGCGCGGAAACAAGTCACCGGAGGCTGCACGTGTATGGGCTGAGTTGGCCTTGCAATACGACGGAAAAGATCGCTGGTATCTGGAGGCGCTAGGCATCGGCGCTGATGGAAACTGGGATCAATACTTCAGCGCATGGAAACAAAAGGTCGGCGATGATTGGACAAAGTCATCAAATCGCGATATAGTATGGAGAAGCCGAAGCAAACATTCAATCCCGCTTCTTGCAGCGCTAATTAAAGATTCAAATGACAAGGGTATGCTTCGCTACTTCCGATCGTTCGATTTTCATACAGACGGTTCGAAGCAACAATACCTTGCAGACCTTGTTCAATCATCCAAAGGTGACAAGGTATTGTATGCATTAAAGCATATGGATGCCACCAAGCTGAAAATGACACCAGCAATAAAAACATCATTAAACAAAGTCCTGGAAGATCAAAAAGGTAAGATAGAATTCGTTGAATTGGTAACCTCATTCAAGCTCCAGGATCGCGCCAGTGATTTGCTTAACATTTCTCTCCAATATCCCGATAGCGCAGTTGGTAAAGAGTCGATGCGCACGTTGCTCGGATGGGATAAAGTTGAAATGATTTCAAAGTCACTGAACAGCAATAAAGTGGAGGAGGCGCAGGCTATTGTAAAATCACTTCAGCCCCACATGTACAATCCGAAAGCTATTGGGATGATGGAAAGTCTGATGATGGACAGCACAAAAGATCTGGAGCTGCGGAAACTTGCCGTAAAAACTTTTGCGGGTCCATGGCAGGCGGAAGACAGGTTGCTCCTTCTTGCGAAGGAAGATAAAATTCCCGCGCAGTTACATACAGCTGCGGGTGGAGTGTTTCAAAATGCCTGGCGTGCAACATTGCGGAGTGAAGCTTCGCAGTATCTAAAAATTCCGGGGATGAAACAAGGTGCGCCAATGCCCGCAATTTCAATAATGGTTGACAAGACGGGGGACGCAACAAAAGGCAAACAAGTATTTAGTACCCTTTGCGCGAATTGCCATATGGTCTCGGGAGAAGGCGTCAATTTTGGCCCCGAGCTCAGCGAGATTGGTGACAAGCTTTCCAAAGAAGCGGTCTACAGTTCCATATTGTTTCCAGATCAGGGAATCAGCTTCGGGTTCGAAGGTTATAGGTTCAAGCTCAAAGACGGCGCTACCGCAGTTGGACGAATTATTTCTGAAACTTCCGATAAGGTAGAACTCCAGTATATGGCCAATAAACAAACTCTGCTCAAGTCGAACATTGAATCACGCTCGAAACTCACCAGCTCGCTGATGCCGTCGAATCTTCAATCAAGTATGACCGAAGATGATCTTGTAAATCTCGTGCAGTATCTCGGCGCCCTGCAGAAGGAGGGAAAGGATTGATTGGTGTAGGTCCAGTCAAGAGTCATGAGTCATGAGTCTGTTTCCGAAGTGTAGAATGCATTTTAATAAACACATGTGTTAAAATGCATCCTTGGTTCATTCGCACACCCGTCATAGTCTGACTACTCTTGACTCCTGACTCTTAACTAACCCCTACGTTTTCTTCTTCAAAAAATTCTGGATTTTCTTCTTCGCGTCTTCTTCTACTTTTTTCTGGAGGTCCTCGGTGCTGGCAGGCGTTGTGGTTTTCGTAGTGTCCTTTACGGCTGTTGAATCCTGCTTGCTTCCACCGAAAAGATCCTTAACAATTTTTTCGGCATCAGTTCCTTTAACTGCTTTCTCAATTGCTTTTTGACCTTCTTCCTTTGCTGCAGCCGTTACGGCCTCCGTCACCTGTGCCTGCTGATCGGCTGTGGCCAGACCAAACTTAGGATCATTGTACTTACCACCAAGGCTGATCGTTAATGGAATGTTTGCATTTGGGTCATTCTTGCCTCCAGTGTATTTGGAAATGAAGCTATTGTATTCTGTACCAAGCTTCCCTGCCGGCACATCCATTTTCAATGAATAATCCAACGACATGTCAAGTCCGGTGCTGCCGGCTACAGTCGTTTTATAATCTCCGAACTTAACGTCAAAAGGTTTAACCGATAGCCGCCCGTTTGTAATCGACGTCGACATCAATACATCTTTAAGCGTCACCTGATCAGCATCTTTCAATTTTGTAAGTGACGTGATGCCTGAAATAAGCTTGGAATCTTTAAGTGAAGCTTGCGCGATTTTAACCAGACCGGCACCGTTTACCGTACCCAAATTTGGCATCATTGTAGGCAAAAGTTCGCCGCTGATCTTAAAATCTGTTGAGAAATTTCCGGTAACAAGTCCCGCGATAGGCACGTAACTTTTCACAAGGGTGGACTTATTCGCTGCTTCGCGGATCGACACCTTTTCAATTTTCAATCCCAAGTCGTATTTGGGATGTACAATATCCTGTGTGTTGTAGCTGCCATTTACGACGAAAGTACCTCCTAGCAAACCAAATTTAAGTCCATTCAGATTGGCAATTCCGTTCTTTACAATGATGTCCCCTGAGGCATCAGTCATGTTATAGTCCATCATCCGGATGCGTTTGATGGATGACTTCAACACGAAGTCCACATTGTCGGGCACGGGGATTACGCCGTACGATGCAGCTGTGTCTGATGGTGAAGTCTCGCTGTCAGTCATAAATTCGTTAAGGTCCAGGAAGTTCGAAGAGAAGTTAACGTTCCCTTTGATGGAACCTTCCTGCCCGAGCGCATAGCCCAGGTAATTCATAACCGCACCGTTAACACTGATGTCGCTTTGTCCAATTTTACCTTCGAGCTTTTGCAAATTGATTTTCTTAGGATCAAACACCATAGATGCTTCCGAAAGTGTAACAGCATAGGGCAAATCTTTGGCGGTGTACTTGAAGTTTGCGAGGCTAGCCGTTCCACTCGTCGGCAGGCGTTCATACTTTTCCGCTTTCAGATCTGAATACTTTCCTTTCGTTTGAATGTCAGCTTTAACCTTGCCGGCCAGCGCCATACCCTCTACCGGAAAAACCTTCGTTATCTTTTCGAGGTCGAAGCCACCCTTTACCTTTAAATCCCAGGCGTAGTCATCAAGGTTTTGCAAAAGAAGGTCTGCTGCAATTTTTTCACCCTCCATCAACATTGACAAATCATTAACCTGGATATAGGTATCGGCCATCTTCCCTGAAGAATTTTTTACCGTTGACGTGAAATGAAGGTCCTGTATCGGAATAGGAAACTGTGAAGATTTAATGAATCCATCAGCCAAACGCATATCTGCGTCTACAGCAGGAATTATCTTTTTCAAACTGTCGTAAACACCTTTTGCTTTCAAGTTGAGCGCGTAGTTACCCTTCATTTCTAACCCTTCCATTGGAAACATTTTACCGAGCTCAGCCAGATTAAGCTTTGCTGACACAGTAGCGTCCACGTTGGTGGGATACATTTTTGTGATGAGGGCTTGTGCATCGACGGGATTGGTTCCCAGGTCAAGGTGAAGTTTCTTCAGATTGAGGGTTGTATTCTCTATAACACCATCCTTATTATCGATAATAAGATCAAGCGCGATGTTCTTAATTGGCGTGGGCAGTTTTGGATACTTAAACATTGCGTCTTTTACCAGCAAGTTCAGATTGAAGGCAGGCATTTGCTTTTCACTATATGTGCCCTTGGCGAATCCGTTGAAGGCAAGGTCGCCCTTTGTTTCAATGTCTTTGAAATCGGAAGAGTACATACCCGGGATAAGGGACAACAAGCTCTTAAAGGAGTTGTCAGGACTTTTAAACGTAAGATCCATTCCAAAATCCTTTTCATTCATTTTGAACCAACCGTCAAAGCTCATTGCAAATTCGTTGACCTTGACGCTATTTTCCTTGAAAGTATATTTCGTATAGTCTTCGGCTATGGTTACGACGGCATCGAGTTCAAGGCGCTTCTCGCTCATGTACATGTCCCCGTCATAGCCGACATTTAGCGTATCTGCCACGGTATGGGTTGACAGATCGAAGACATCCTGTGTGAAATCGCCTTTACCCGTATGATTTAAACCTTTCACCTCCATGATAAATGGAATTGATTTATCGTCGTAGACCACGACGCCGTCAACAATTTCCCAATGGTCTATGCCAAAAGAAAACTCAGATGGTTCCGATGATGCTGTTGTTGTGTCTGCTGATGGAATGGCAATGTCATAATTTGCGCGACCGTCCTTTAAGACTTTTACGTTGATAACAGGCCGTAACAATGTTATACCCTTGAGTCGAAGCTCTTCGCCAAACAAAATATTCTTCAGATTCACTTCGACTTCCAGCTTCTCGGTAGCAAAAAGTATGTCTCCTTCAAACGGCGCCCGGTTAAAAACTCCAAGGTCCTTCATCTCGGCCGTAATATTCGGGAAATGCCTGAACACCGACAGGTCGAAATTATCAATGTCGAAATGAACATCGGCATTTACTGATTTTGCCAGCTCCCTGTCGATTGCTGCCTTTATGTCGTCCTTGAATGCGATTGGTATAATTAAGGCGGCGGCAAGAAACAGTACCACAATACTGCCAACGACGATGAGTATCCACTTCAACGCTTTATTCATAAAAAAATGGTTTTTGACCGATTAAAAGCCCAAAGGTACTAAAGCCATGGGTAATAACTTGAACGTCCTGGCGCGTGAAACCGTGCCGTATCGGCGCAAAATTCTATGGTGGTCATACTGCACCTAGCTCGGGCCACCGGAAGGCATTCACTTGCGTTGTTAGTGGCGCCGAATTTTGTAGCGCCGGTTAAGCCGCGCTACGTGCGTTTCAACGACTTAATCCTACATTTTAGGAAAACCTTGGTTACACTCGATTGCAATATGTTATCAATATATTATCTTTGATAACATGGAGGTAACATTGGCGTAACATGAGGACAATCTTGGTAGCGATGCTTTTCCTGCCGTTCGTTGCATTTTGTAACGGTCCTAATCCTTTAGTGCTCCAGGGATCACAAAAACTCTACTACTACCTGAATGCCTATACTCAGGCTGACGGGAGTGCGCCGAATTCTGAGGCATTGACGAGATTCATTAAAACGTTGGAGAAAAAGAAAGCATCCGTTGGCTCTCAAAGGCAATTCATAAGTTACCTTTTTAACAAAACCCATCGCAAGTTCCTGAGATCTTATTCAAGTGAAGTAACCTTTGGGCAGTTAGTACACGGGGGAACTTACAATTGCCTTACCGGGACCGCTTTGTATGCCTTATTGCTCGACCATTTTGAGATTGAATATCAGGTCATCGAAACTAATCACCATATTTTCATACTTGCACAATCCGGCGATACGCAAGCGTTAATTGAAGCAACCGATCCGGAAAATGGTTTTGTAGAAGGGGCGGAAAAAATTCGGGCGCGAATTGAGGGCTACCGAAAGATTGAACTACAAAAATCTGATGCTGCAAAGACTTACTTTGAATACACCACAGAGGTATATCGGGAAGTCAGTCTGGACGAAATGCTTGGATTGATGCATTATAACCTTTCTGTTGCATCCTATAACAAGCAGGACCTTGTTAGCGCAATTAACCACCTCGTTAGTGCAACAAAACTTTATCGTTCATCGCGCATAGACGAATACTCCCGCATTGTTTTGCTTACCATTCTTGAGAGCGATCTTGCTCCAGCGGTAAAACAACAATGCCTCGAAAAGACCACCGAAGCCGTAGGCGCCAAACTCCAGGCCGCATTACCCCCTGCACAAGCCCAGACCTCCGTGAAGTATTGATTCTTGACTCATAAGTGAGTTATGAGTTATGAGTTATGAGTTATGAGTTATGAGTTATGAGTTATGAGTCACTGTTGTCCGGGGAACCCGGAATAAAAGCCAAAGAAAAAGGGAGGTAAAACCTCCCTCATAGTTATTTTTAGTTTTCCACAACAAAAAAACGACTATGAGTAAAAGTACATTTTTTACCGGACAGCCGGTACTGAATCAATTATTACAATTAATTCCGGGACATCTAGTTAATCGACTGTCCAAAAGGTTTGATTCTGACCGTTATTACAAGAAATTCAAAACCTATGACCACCTGGTCACGATGTTGTTTTGCGGGTTTCATCAATGCACCTCATTGAGAGAACTTATTACGGGACTACAGGCTAGCTCGAGTCGGCTAAACCATTTGGGGCTCAGGTATACCCCTCGCCGTAGCACCCTGGCAGATGCTAATAAGAATCGTTCCGCTGAGTTTTTCGAAGCGCTTTTCCATGAACTGTTCAGATTCCATTACGGCTTTTTACCGGACAGCCCAAAGAGTGTTTCCTTATACGATAGAATGTTTATAATCGATTCAACCACAATCTCTTTGTTCAGCGACGTAATGAAAGCGGCAGGATACTATAGAAATGGAAAGAGAAAAGGAGGAATAAAGGCCCATACCCTGATGAGTGTCAAAGATCGGGTTCCAGCGTTCGTGTATTTAAGTGAGTCAGCAAAAAATGATCGCGTGTTTATGCCTATGCTGAAGCTTCCGGCCGGTTCGGTGATTGCTATGGACAAAGCTTATGTCAATTATACTGTTATGAATCAATGGACACAGGATAAAGTCACTTGGGTGACTCGTATCAACCAGAGGGCAGTTTATGAGGTTACTGAAAACAGAGTAGTGACAGCATACCATAATAAAAATGGTGTAATCAGTGATCATAATATCATTTTAGGCCATCAGCAAACACAAGACAAAAGGCCGATACAGAAAGCGCGAATGATAAATTATCACGATAAATCAAAAAATAGAACGTTCACCTTTATCACTAACAATTTAGAATTTAGTCCTTTGACGATAAGCAGCATTTACCAACGCCGCTGGGACATTGAATCACTTTTTAAGCGTGTAAAGCAAAATTTTCAATTCCACAACTTTTTAGGTGACAACGAAAACGCTATCAAAATTCAAGTCTGGTGCTCCCTTATTGCTGATTTATTAATCGCAATCGTGAAAGAGAAAATTGATAGGATGAGAAAATCGAAGTGGGGTTTTTCGAACATCGCTGGCCTAATACGCCTACACCTGAATACCTATATAGACTTATTCAAATTTTTGCTCAATCCGGAAAAGGCAGTAATTAAATATTCGAGAGAGATAGCTTCTAAACAGATCCTCCTTTTTGAAACGTAGGGGTTCAAAATCCAAAATAGCATGAAATCCCTTAATTTTAACTCGGATGCCAACATCAACACACTCACTCAAGATTCCCCGGACAACAGTGAGTTATGAGTTATGAGTTAGCGGCTCGAGGTTAGCGAGCCAGGTCATTGTAAGGAGTCCTTAACGAGGCGAAGCACTTCTAGGAATGACGGAACCTCTTGCTCGCGCCGAACTCATAACTCATAACTCATAACTAATTCTCCAATATCCTCAGTTCCACTCGCCTGTTCATCCTATGTGCATCAGGTGTATTCTCCCTCGAGAACGGCTGGGTGCCACCATAGGCTTTCGTTTTCACGCGGCTTTTTTGAATACCTTTAGATTGAATGTATTGCTTCACAGCATCAACGCGGGCTTGTGATAGCTTAAGGTTTTCCTTTGCATCGCCCTGGGGATCTGTATGTCCTTCGAGTTGTATAACCATTCCGGAATTTTCTTTCATCATCGTTACCACTTCTTCAAGCTCTGAGTAAGATTCCTCACTGATCTTCGATCTGCTAACCTGGAAAATCAAGTTATCCAGGCGGATAACATTGCCAACCGAAAGCCGTTGGCCGGTTACATGACCGCCTTTCGTGAGCTCAATGTGCTTAACAAGCTTCATCGCTCCATTCGCTTCGGCGGGGTCCAGCATGTACTTCGCGATGTCATACCCTGGGGCCTCGACAAGAATTGAATACTTTTCTTTGTCAAACATCGGGAATGAGTAAGTGTTGTTATTAACAACTCCTACTTTGTTACCATAGGGTAAACTTTGGTAGGTGATGCGCGCCATGATGGGCGCTTTCGTTTCCGCGCTCAGAATTTGCCCTTCAGCATAAACAAGTGTGTCAGCTACTTGGCTGTATGTTGGTGTAATGAGGAAAAGAAGAGCAACAAGTTTAAAAAATTCCTTTCTCATATTTATTGTGGTTACAATTTCAAGATCTTGAACTCCACCCTGCGATTTCTCCCACGACCTTCTTTCGTGTCATTAGATTCTCGTGGCTGGGATTCACCTAAAAATAGAATGGTCATTCTTTCTTTGGTAATTTGCTTCTGTGAAAGATAAGTTGCAACTGCTTCCGCGCGCGCTTTTGACAAGGCCAGGTTGTATCCCTCGGATCCGGAATTGTCTGTGTGTCCTGATATCTCAATTTCCATTACAGCTTTCTCTTTCATCAATGTCACAATACGGTCCAATTCTGGAAAAGACTCAGGTCGAAGCGTTGCCTTTTCAAGATCGAAAAATAGATTGTTGAGAAGAATTGATGCATTCGCTTCTACGTTTGCAACTCCGATAGGGTCAAGATCAAAATTGGTTTCGATCGTCTTGTCTTCTTTTACATCGCGCAAGTCAAGATTTTGGCTTTCGGACAATTTTTGATCGCCTTCCGCACGCACGCCATACATTTCACCGGCCGGCAACCGTATTTCATACGCTCCGGTTTCAGGACTTGATTGCGCAACGCCCAATCCCTTACCATCCGGCAATCGCTCGTATATAATTTTCGCGCCCATCGGTTTGCCTGTAGCCTTATCTATTATTTTTCCCTTAACGGTTACCCATGGTTCAGGGCCTTTAATGATTGGTAATTTTATTCTAAAGATGTCTGTGTTCTTTTCGTTTACGCCCCTTGAGTAATAGGCATGCTCGCTCGACGCGGGGATGTTAAAAAAAAGATCTTCCAGGGGAGAGTTGATTTCCGGTCCGAGATTTTCCGGCTCCGACCACTTGGTCCATGTATCATCCAGTCTTTTACTTACGTAGATATCGCTTCCGCCGTAACCACTGAATCCGTTCGAGGAGAAATACATGGTTTTATCATCTGAAGCGAGGAAGGGTGCAGATTCTTCTCCTGCGCTGTTAACAATATCACCAAGATTTAAAGGTTCCGACCATGTGCTGTCGCGCTTGATGAACGTAACATAAAGGTCGCGATCACCATGCGTATCTTCTCGCTCGATCGACATTAGCAATGTTTGACGATTGTCCGTTAGAAAGTAGTTGGCCTTCTCATTAAAGTTATAGTCGTTGTCAATCTCCAGCCCCTTAGGATCGCCCCAAACACCATTGACTCGCGTACTGATCGAAACGCCGGCAAGCATCTTTCCATTAGGCAGGTATTTATTGCCAAGGACCATGATCGCGGATTTGCCATCTGGTGTAACGGACTGAATTGTATTGATAAAGTTTGGCCCTTCGTTATTAAATCTTGTGCCCATGTTCTGAGCCAGCTGCCATTGACCAGACTGATCCAATTCCGAATACCAAATATCTTCTTTATCGTTTGCCCCGCCAACATTACCAGGATGGTTGCGACGGCTGAAATACAATGTCTTTCCATCGGGCGAAAGCAACGGATTTAACTCGTCGAATTCACTGTTCACATTTTTATCCAACGTTTCGATAAGGATGCCGGAGGCCAGCAGTTGCATCGTGGGGATGTCAGCTATGATCGGGAAATTCGAATCGGAGATGGCCACTGCATCAATGCCATAATAATCTGGAACAGCAGCTCCATCAAATTCAATTTTGATGGCCGCGACCTTATAAGGAGTTGGCTCCATAAATACGTTGAGCATCCGTCCCTTTAACGGAACGGACATAGGATTAAATGTATTGATTACATGTTCTGCTCCGGCTTCGTCGTAGGCAAGGACGCGATATATTGCACTTGGATTATGTGATTCTGCAATGGCGACCTGCCGAATGCTAATAGGATTTGCATACCCCAGTTTTAAAAATTCCTTTCGCTTCGGCCTGTCCGGGGCCCAGGCATTTGGACTCTGTCCTCCTGCGGGCAACACATTTGGTTTGCCCAATGACTGACTCGCAGAGTATTGGACGGGTGTGAGCTCAGAAGAAAATTCGATAACCTTTGAAGCCCACTGGACAACCTGACCCATTGAGTAGCTTGTTGTCATTGCTATCAAAAGGAGGGAGAAAAAAATACGCCTCATGCACAGCTTAAGTTTTGTAATTTGGTATTAAACTTAGCTAAAAATATTGAATTCGGCTGAAGGCGGTTCAAATAATAATACCTGATCAACACGTCGGAGACGTTGGTTTTTCAACGATCGTCATCTACATTATCCACATGTTAAATTTTCTTAAAAAAACGAAACCCAACATTGCGTTGGGTTTCTATTTCTCTGTTGCAATGACTCGCTAAAAATATCAAAGAGAAGCAAGCGGCGCATCGTGCTGAGCAAAGGGGATAAGATCAAGTTTCTTTGTAAGTTCTTCTTTCACTTTATTAAATGCTTCGCGGTATTCCTTCTGAACTGGCTGTGATGGTGGAAGCTCAACACGCAATGCGTCAACCTGTACACCATTTCTCCAGAACCTGTAACACAGGTGGGGACCCGTGGCTAGACCAGTGCTTCCTACAAAACCAATTGTTTGACCTTGGCGGATCTTCATACCTGCACGCACATTCGGCGCGATGCGAGACATATGTAAATACTGTGTAGTAAACGTCCCGTTGTGACGGATCTTGACGTAATTTCCATTATTCGATTTATACTGTGCCTCCTGAATAATGCCATCCCCAACGGCACGGATAGGCGTGCCGACCGGCGCAGCGAAGTCTGTTCCAAGATGTGCCTTCCATCGTTTTTGAACGGGGTGAAAACGCTTAAGGTTATATCGTGAACTGATTCTCGTGAATTCAATTGGATACTTTAGTAATGCTTTGCGCATGCTCTTTCCATCTTCATCAAAGAAGTCAACACCTTCACCCTGATCAAGCGGAAAAGCATAATACGGATTCTCTGAATGCTCGAAGTATATCGCGTTGATCTTGGTGACGCCTACAGAAACACCTTCTACCTGAGCCTCCTCATAAATCAATTTGAATTTGTCTCCCTTTTGAAGGCGTTGAAAATCAACCTGCCATCCAAAAATATCCACAAATTTGTTTGTAAGCTCATGTGAAATGCCAAGCTCCTCGATAGTCTCCGAAAGATTCGACCGTATTTCGCCCGTTATGCTTTTCTCCAATATAACTACGTCGCGCTTGCACACGTCAACCCAAAGGGTATCTTCAAATCTGAAGACAATGTAGTCGATAAGGTTGGGTTCATATACCAGAATTTTCGCAGTCTTCATTGAATCCTGATTGCAAAGCAGTGTATACTTTTTGTTAGGAGCGATCTTTCGAACATCGAACACGTTGCTCGAAAGTTGTGACACCTGGTGGATTATGTTAGCGGGTACGTTGTACGCCTCTAAAATCTCGCTTAAATTTTCATTGCGCTTGACTTTGTCTTCAATGACAGTATAGTTGTCCACGACCATGCCGTAAAGCACGCTCGGTTCTTTCGTAAGCGTTACAGAATCCTGAACAGCGTCTACAGCTGCAACCGGGAGGAAGGTTGATGTTGTAAAATACCTGTTGACCATTACGACCGTTACAGTGAAGAGAGCGATTCCGAAGAATCCAAAGAGGCGTTTTTGCATTCGAAAAAAAAGTTTGGCCCGCAGGCAGTGAAAAAATGAAACTCAAAGTTAACACCTTTAAAAAATATAGCCAGAGGCATGTAAGAAAGGCGATAACATTCAAATATAAAGGTTCCTTTTATATTTCAAAAGCCTCAAAATGAGCCTCTAAGCCCTTAAATTATCAAATCTTACTTAAGATGGGGTAAGAATTGTACGTCAATTACCTCGTTATCAGTTGCCTTAAGGAGTACCTAATTCTTTGAATTTTTTGATTCCACTATTCAGAAACTTTACGAAGTCGGAAACGCTCTTGTGATAGCCGTAAGGGGCTACCAAAACACGTTCGTCATTGCCAACAAGAACGTAAAATGGTTGTGCATTATTGTTAAGATTTGAGATTTGAAGATCCGCATTTTGCTTGCCGATCGTCTTTTTAACCTTGTCATCATAGGACGAAGTATACCACTGATCTTCCGGTAATTCAGTCTTGTCATCTACATAAAGCGCGACGACAACAAAGTCATTCTGTAGCCGCTTGAGAACTTCCGGATCTGACCACACGACGGCCTCCATCTCCCGACAGTTCGTGCATCCGTGACCTGTGAAGTCAATAAAGAGTGGTTTGTTTTGCTGACGTGCACAAGCCATTGCCTGATCGTAGTCAAAATATCCCTGGAGCCCGTGCGGAAGATGCAGGAAGTCGGCGAATTTCGCGTCGTCACAAATTTCATTTTGATCGCCTTGCGTGCTGGCAGCCAGTACGTTAAAATCGTGGGTATATAGGGGCGGCAAATAGCCGGCAAGCATCTTAAGCGGCGCTCCCCACATGCCGGGAACAAGGTAGACGACGAAAGTAAAGGTTATCATCGCCAGCACAAGTCGACCTATCCCCAAGTGTTTGTCTTCGACATCTTTCCCGGCATCACCCGGCAGAAAAAAGGCTTTCATCAAGTATAAGCCGATGAGCGTTGCGATAACAATCCAGATAGCGATGTTAATCTCGCGGTCGAGAATCCGCCAGTGAAAGGCCTGATCAGCAATGCTGAGAAATTTAAAAGCAAGGGCCAATTCAATAAAGCCCAAAACCACTTTAACGGCGTTGAGCCATCCACCGGATTTTGGAAGATTGGCCAGCCACCGGGGGAAAAATGCGAAAAGCGTAAACGGGATTGCGAAAGCCAGAGAGAAAGCAAACATGCCCAGAATTGGCTTCACAAACTCGCCCCCGGCCGAGGAAACAAGAATACTTCCCACAAGGGGTCCGGTACAACTGAATGAGACAAGGACGAGGGTAAAAGCCATAAAGAAAATGCCGACAAAGCCGCCTTTTTCTGCCTGCTGATCCATCTTGTTGATAAATCTGCCGGGCAGCGTAATCTCAAACAAACCTAGGAAGGATAGCCCGAAGACTATAAATACTGCAAAGAATATAAGATTGGGTAGCCATTCCGTTGAAAGATGGTTCGCTGTTTCCGGTCCCATCAATGGCGCCAGAGCTGCCCCAACCAGCGTATAAATAACAATGATGGATAAGCCGTAGATAAGTGCCATTGATCGCGACTTCGCTTTGCCCGTGAAGAAACTTACCGTCATCGGGATCATAGGAAAAACGCAAGGCGTCAGCAACGCTGCCATACCTGCCAGAAACGATAGCAGGAAAAAGCCTAAAAGCGATCGTTGCCTGGGATCTTCCTTGATCCGATCAGGGTCAAGTCTGGGACCTTTGTTTTCGCCATATGCTGTCGGCGATGATGAGCTGGATGAAGATGGGGGCACGACCATTGCCGAATCCACCGTTGGGGCCTTTTCTATCGTCTTGACAGGTGCGCTTTCAGTTTTTTTTTGCTGCGGCGTGGATTGTGCTTTGCCGCTTACGCTGATGTTGCCGAATGTGAGATCACCATCAAACAACACGCATTTTTCCTCTGAGCATACCTGACCTCCATAAGAACCAACAAGCCTTAACTTGTCTGATAGGACCTTAATCTTCTGCCGGAATTCGCCCGAGCCACTGAAGATCCGTACGTCGCAGTCGAAAATTTTGTCATGCTTTGCTTTATCGTTTACGGCGACCAATGGCCCCACCTTCTGGAAGCTGGGGTCTTTCTCGAGCTTAATTGCAATTGGAAGGGGACCGCAGGTCGTATCGAAGCCTACAGTGTATATATACCAATCCTTGGTTATACTCGCCTTGAATACTAGCTCGATTTCGTCACCAACCATTAGCGTTCCGGTGGGCGTCTCCGCTGTCAGCTTAGCGGGCTGAAGAATTTGTGCGTTGACGAAAGATGCGACGCATAGGAAAAAAACAGTAGCAGGAATAAGTCTATTCAGCATGATGGTGTTTCGATGTAAAGATAACACATGCACCCATCAAAAAGTTGGTCAGTCGGTTGGCCGTCGCGATTCTCGTCGGCTGTCACACGTCCACTTCTTTCTGCAATCTCAAGAGGTCTTCCACCGTTTCACGTTCACGAATCAGTTTTGCTTCCTTATTTATTACCAGCACTTCTGCAGGTCGCAACCGTGAATTGTAATTGGATGACATGGAGAAACCGTATGCGCCAGCGTTTTTAATGGCCAGAATGTCACCTTCTCTAACCTCATGAAGTTTGCGGTCAGTTCCGAACGTATCGGTTTCGCAGATATATCCAACAATCGTGTAAACCTTTTGAGAACCTTTTACATTGGTAATGTTCACAATTGTGTGATAGGAGTCATACATCATCGGTCTGATTAAATGGTTCAACCCGCTGTTAACACTCACGAACGTGACCGTAGGCGTAGACTTAATAACATTCGCCTGAACAAGGAGGGAGCCGGCTTCACTCACGACATATTTTCCTGGTTCAATCCAGAGTTCAAGCTTTCGTCCATAATGCATGCAGAATTCGTTGAACAGTTTGCTGAGCTTCAAACCTACATCGTAGACATTTGTGACCATATCGCCATCCTTGTACGCCACCTTAAATCCACTTCCAAAATCTATGAATTTCAGGTCCTGGAATTCACCAGCCATGCCAAAAAGGATCTCCGCCATTTTAAGGAAGATATCAGTCTCGGTAATCTCGGAGCCGGTGTGAATGTGAAGGCCGTTGACATTGATCTGATAGCGATCTACCAGTTCACGTATTTGCGGAAGCTGATAGATCGATATGCCAAATTTCGAATTGCTATGACCTGTCGAAATTTTATAATTGCCTCCGGCCAAAATATGAGGATTCAAACGAATGCCGCAGGGATAGCTGTTCCTGTATTTCTCTCCAAACTTTTGAAGTGCAGGCAGATTGTCAATGTTGATGGCCATTCCAATACTTACACCCTCAACGATCTCGGCGAAATCAACTCCACTGGGCGTAAATACAATTTCTGCTGGATTAAATCCGGCTTTCCGTGCGATGTATGCCTCTTGCAGCGATACCACCTCAATTCCTGCACCATGCTTGCGGATAAGCTTCAGCACCGACAAATTGGTAAGCGCTTTAGCTGCATACTTTACACGAACCTCGGAGCCGGAAAATGCTGTTTTTAAACTTCTTATCTGATTTGCAATTTTATCACCATCGTATAAATATAAAGGGGTTCCAAATTGCTGCGCGATATCTAAAACATTAAGTCCCTGAATGGTGTATGCTCCGTCTGTTAGTTCCATCTTAAAAATTAAAAGTTTCAAATATACCTTTCACAATGTAAATTCTGACTTCTTGCGACTTAATTCTATTTTTGATCGAAAGAAATGTCATTTCAGCACACCAAATAGTTGCCTAAACGGCTAAAAGAAATTTCAAGCATTTACACATGAAGTTATTTTTCCGCGAGTATGGCGAAGGCCCGCCAATTGTTATACTACATGGTCTGCTTGGGTCAAGTGACAACTGGCTTACGCAAGCGAAGCTGCTGTCGCCGAAATACAAAGTGTATACCATTGACCAACGCAATCACGGCCTTTCACCTCACTCCGATACCTTCGATTACCAATCCATGGTAAGTGACCTCGAAGAATTTGTCAATGATCAGAATATTGTAGATCCTGTACTGATCGGTCATTCAATGGGCGGGAAGACTGCAATGACCTTTGCGCTCACGCATCCTGATAAGTTGAAAAAATTAATTGTCGTAGACATTTCGCCGCGTGCTTACGACCTCGAGCATTATGCTCTTGTTGAGGGATTAATGAGACTTCCGCTTGCTACGCTTGTCTCTAGAAACGACGCCGATACCGCACTTGCTGCAGATGTTCCAGAGGAAGATGTGCGACAATTCCTGTTAAAGAATATGCAGCGCAAGCCCGAAGGTGGCTTCAGCTGGAAGATAAACCTCCCGGTGATCCATGAAAAGCTAAGCAATATCGGCGTGGATCTTATTCGCGGCGGAACGTTCGAAAAGCAAACATTATTCATACGCGGATCTTCGTCCAAATATGTTCCCGATGCGGATTGGAACACCATCATTAAGATTTTTCCTCATGCAAAGCTCGTTACAATGGACACAGGCCATTGGGTGCAGGCGGAGAAGCCCAGGGAATTCGTAGAGGTAGTCATTAATTGGATTGAAAACATTTGACGGTAAAAGGAGCAGCATCACGACAAACGGAAACTTTGCGCTTTTTTTGCGTCTGACCGTCTCTTGCGGTTAATTGCCTTCGATATCTCAAAAAGATCTCTCTAATCGTGAAACGATAAGCCACTCTTTTTTGTATCCTATTACACCATGGCTAAAAGCACAGCGACAAAACCATTGCCCAATGTACCTGACCTTGACATGATCGAAGTTGTCGGTGCCAGGGAACACAATCTGAAGAACATCAACGTTTCCTTTCCACGCAACCGGCTGATCGTCATTACGGGCATCAGCGGAAGCGGAAAGTCGTCACTTGCTTTCGATACCATTTATGCCGAGGGTCAACGCCGCTACATGGAAAGCTTTTCGGCATACGCCCGTAGCTTTATGGGCAACCTGGAACGTCCCGATGTCGACAAGATCAACGGGCTAAGCCCCGTAATTTCTATCGAACAGAAGACAACGTCGCGCAATCCAAGGTCGACCGTCGGAACGGTAACCGAAATATATGATTTCATGAGACTTTTGTTCGCTCGTACGGGAGAAGCTTTTTCCTATGTCACCGGCGACAAGATGATCCGGCAGTCCGAGGACCAGATCCTCGATTCACTGCTAAATAATTTCAAGTCTAAAAAGCTCATACTTTTAGCGCCCATTGTAAAAGGAAGAAAGGGTCATTACCGTGAACTGTTTCAACAAATCCGAAAGTCAGGTTTTACAAAAGTGCGTGTAGACGGGGAGTTATTGGAGATAACTGCCAAGATGCAGGTTGATCGCTATAAGATACATGACATTGAAATTGTGATAGATCGGATTGTCGCCGACAGCAATGATCGCGCCCGCATCGGACAATCAATCAACAAGTCTTTGAAAGAAGGAAAGGGAGTGATGATGATAATGGATGAAGCATCCAGAGTGTATCATTTTTCTAAGTTTCTCATGGACCCGAAATCGGGTTTATCCTATGACGAACCGGCGCCCAATACGTTTTCATTCAACTCGCCATATGGCGCATGCCCTAACTGCAATGGCCTTGGTCAGATTGAAGAGATCACCGAAGCTTCCGTGATCCCAGATAAATCGTTGAGCATTAGTCGCGGCGGAATACTTCCCCTTGGAGAATACCGTGACATCTGGATCTTTAAAAAAATTGAAGCGATCCTTAAACGCCACAAGCAAACATTGACCACGCCTTTGAAAGATATACCCAAGGAGGCAATGCAGGTCATGCTTTATGGCGATGAAATGCCTGTCTCGGTTGCCTCTGTAAAATATCCCGGCACGGAGTGGAATACAAAATTTGAAGGCATCATTAGCTTTTTGGAAAAGCAACGGGAAGAAGGCTCGGAGGCGATTAAAAAATGGGTAGATGATTTTACGATCTCAAAGGTTTGTCCTGAATGTAATGGCGCCCGGCTGAAAAAGGAATCACTCCATTTTCGCATCGATGGAAAAAATATTGCAGAGCTCGCAGTTCTGGACATCAACGCGTTAAAGCAATGGTTTGAAGGCCTTGAAGAAAGGCTAAATGAAAAACAACGCATTATTGCCACCGAGGTATTGAAAGAGATCCGAAAACGAATTGGCTTTTTACTGGACGTTGGATTGGAATATTTGAATCTCAATCGTCCTATACGCACGCTCAGTGGTGGAGAATCGCAGCGCATAAGATTGGCTACACAGATTGGAACACAGCTCGTCGGCGTACTTTACATTCTTGACGAACCTAGCATCGGACTTCACGCCCGTGACAATGTGAAACTGATCAAGGCACTGAAAGATCTCCGTGACCTCGGCAATTCTGTTATTGTTGTAGAGCACGATAAGGACATGATGCTCGAATCAGATTACATAATTGATATCGGACCGGGTGCAGGCAGGCACGGCGGACACGTTGTTGCAGAGGGGGAACCGGCGGCGTTCCTCCGCGGCGAAAGCACTACTGCAAAATATTTAAACGGGAAAATCGGTATTCAGTACAGCAGTGAACGACGGAAAGGAAGTGGTGAAAATATTTCGCTCACCCAGGCTACCGGTAATAACCTTAAGAACGTGGATCTGCAAATTCCTTTGGGCACACTAACGTGCATCACGGGTGTTTCAGGAAGTGGAAAGTCGACCCTCATTCACGAAACATTATTTCCCATCCTTAACCGGTATTTTTATAACTCCCGAACTGAACCATTGGCGCATAAAAAGGTTGACGGTCTGCAGCATATCGACAAAGTGATCGAGGTTGACCAATCTCCGATTGGAAGGACTCCTCGTTCGAATCCTGCTACGTATACCGGGGTGTTTTCTGACATACGCGATCTCTTCGCACAGATGCCCGAATCAAAGATCAGAGGTTACAAGACTGGACGCTTCTCCTTCAACGTAAAGGGTGGCAGGTGCGAGACTTGTGAGGGAGCGGGACTGCGGCTGATTGAAATGGAATTCCTTCCTGATGTTTACATCCCCTGCGAAACCTGCAAGGGAAAGCGTTACAACAGAGAAACACTCGAGGTGAGGTTTAAGGGCAAGTCCATCAGCGATGTATTGGATATGACGGTAGAAGAAGCCGTTGCATTCTTCGAGAATCAGCCTAAGATCCTTCGCAAAATTCAAACATTAAGCGAAGTTGGCTTAGGCTATATTTCGCTTGGTCAGCATGCTACCACCTTATCTGGTGGCGAGGCACAGCGCGTAAAATTGGCGACTGAACTTTCCAAACGGGATACGGGAAAAACGTTTTATATCCTGGATGAACCCACAACAGGCTTGCATTTCCAGGACATTTCCCATTTGCTTGATGTCCTTCAAAAGCTCGTATCGAAGGGAAACACAGTATTGGTTATTGAACACAACATGGACGTTATCAAGTCGTCAGATTTTATCGTGGATATGGGCCCTGAGGGTGGAGACAAGGGCGGGAGAATAATCGCTCTGGGAACGCCGGAAGAAGTAGCAAAAAATCCCGCCAGCTACACTGGAAAATTCCTCAAAGAAGAACTGAAACCGCTGGCGCTGAACAAGCCTGTTCCCGCAATTCACTAAATCGCGAAATGACTAAATAAACGCTTCATGAGTTCAATTCTCAGACAATATGCTTTTGCCTTCATCTTTATTGCAGTTGGAGTATTTCAATTGGTGAAGCACGATCTGCCCGAGGCGAGTCTATACCTTCTCGCCGGTGCAGCTTTTATATTCAACGCGCTTGCGGGCGAGCCTCGTCTGGTGAAATACAAAAAAATGCTCGCCATTATCACCTGGGTGTTAATCGCAATTGTCGGCGTGTTATTCCTCTACTTACTTCAATTTAAATATCTGTGAATTGCTACTTTTGAACTTGCCCACACCAGGTGAATAGAAACAGGATATATGGCGCGTTGCAGATAGTTGGTTGGTCAGTATTTGCGGTAGCGCAAATGGTTGCCACCTTTATGGACTCTGGAAGCATCACGTCCAGAACGATCATTTTTCTTATTGTTGAAGCGTTTCTCTGTCTCGCAATCACCCACATTTTTCGGAATTTGCTTCAGCGATGGAAATGGCTGTATGATCCGTTGCATAAATTACTGCCCAGTGTTTTGGTGGCAGTATTCATTATGGGACTCATAGTCTACTTTCTGCGGATCCCCGTCTTCCTTATGTTAGGTCGATTATTTAATCCTCGCACTGCATTTGACGTTCAGCAAGTCCTTCAGCAATCCTTGTTTTACTTTATAGTGTTTTTTCTCTGGACTGTGTTTTACTTCACCTATCACTATTTCGACCGGTATAATAAATCGTTGAAATACGATGCATCGATGATTGAAATAGAGCTGAACAATTTAAAATCACAGCTTAATCCCCATTTTATATTTAATGCGTTAAACAGCATTCGTGCGCTGGTGGACGAAAATCCACTCAAATCGAAGCTTGCCATCAATCAGTTGTCGAACATTCTGAGAAATTCCCTGGCGGCTGACAAAAAAGGATTGACGAACTTCGATGATGAGCTTAAAATTGTCAAGGATTACCTCGGTCTTGAAAGTATCCGCTTTGAAGAGCGCCTTAAAACCCAGTTCGATATTCATCCTGATTCCCACAGGTTTTTAGTGCCGCCGCTTATGATCCAAACGCTCGTTGAAAATGGTATTAAGCACGGCATCTCCAAACTAACGGCTGGTGGAATCATACAGCTCAAGACCTACGTTGCGGACGACAAGCTGAAGGTACATATCCGCAACAGCGGTCATTTGGTAAACGGGGTAAAAAGAGGTAAGTCGGGTCTGGGTCTAAAAAATACTGTTCAAAGGCTGAGGCTGCTTTACGGTGATGAGGCTTCTTTTAAGATTCTAAATGAAAACGATAATTTTGTACTAACTGAACTGGTAATTCCACAAAACATAAGACATGAGAGCATTAATCGTAGATGATGAGCGTTTGGCGCGGAAAGAACTGATGAAATTACTGGAAGATCATCCAGGCATTGAGGTGGTAGGTGAAGCTATGAACGCCGATGAAGCGATCCAGTTGGTAAATGACTTAAACCCCGATCTTCTGTTCCTTGATATTCAGATGCCAGGCAAAACCGGCTTCCAGCTGCTCGAAGAATTGGACTCTGTTCCACTCGTAATCTTCACCACCGCGTATGATGAATTTGCGTTGAAGGCATTTGAGGTGAACGCCTTAGACTATCTGCTAAAGCCAATACAGCCGGAACGGCTTTCTGAAGCAGTCGCGAAGCTTGCAGACAAAGAACGCGCAAAGAATGCTGCCGTTCGCGGTCCGGAGAAAAAACTCGGATTACAGGATCAGGTATTTGTCAAAGACGGCGATCGCTGCTGGTTTGTAAGCCTCACCAACGTGCGCCTCTTTGAGTCGGATGGCAATTATATCAAAGTATATTTTGATGCCAACAGGCCGATGATCCATAAGTCGCTAAATGCGCTGGACGAAAAACTTGATGAACGTGCTTTCTTTCGCGCCAGTAGAAAACATATTGTTAACCTCAGCTGGGTAGAAGGTATAGAACCATGGTTTAACGGCGGACTGATGGTAAAGCTTCGCGGAGGTGATAAGGTGGAAGTTAGCCGTAGGCAGGCAGCGAAGTTTAAAGACATGATGTCTTTGTAAGGAACACAAAAACTAAAGTGAAAAGTGACCAGGCGGCGCATTACTATGAGGGATTAAAAATCTCAACATGCAAAGGCCCGCCAATTCACCTTTCACTTCCGATTCTTAGAGGGAGTTATAATACTGCACCAACATAATTACTTCCTTCTCCTTTTTAGGCGAAATCTTCTCCTTCTTCGCATATTGTGTTACTTCGCTCTGCTTATCGGGAAAGGTTGCTATCATTGACTTGATGTTAGACAACTCTTGTAACTCACCATCGCCTATCCTATAATAAAACTCATCTGCCGTCCTCTTAAACTCTGCAGGCATGTCGCCCACCCCGTCCAACGCACGACCCTTCTGCACGGGCGAGAAGACAATTTTTCGCTTCGCGAACAACATTACTTTGCCGCTGTCCAGCAAAGCAAAGTATCCCAACTTAGACTTTCCATTTAGATTATACTTCTGCGGAACAAACGCCTCATCACCAAGCTGAACCTTTTGAATTTTTGAATTGGCATCTAATACCAGCGCCTTTCCATCTTGCTTATACTCTATCAGGTCCTGATAGGCATTATATCTTATTGGTGCCGTAAGATTTTTACTGGCATAGTATATTACTCCATCTACATATGCTTCTTGCATGTAGGGAGTTCCTTTGACCGGTGTGTCTGACACAACCTGTCCTTTCGCAATTACTGTAAGACATAGCAGTCCTGCTATACCCAACCAAGAGTTGAATTTTTTTAACATACACAGATTACTTTTAAAAATTAAAATGGTTACAAAGGAAATAGACTAACGTAGAGGAAACTTCAGGCAAATAGATTTTGGGAGGCTACTCGCTATACGCTAAAATGTTGCCAAATATTTTTTTGAGTAACGATGTTCATTATTACACGAATCCTCGCGGTGTACGAAATAGCATGTGTCCGGAATTTGTGAACACTGACTCAAAATCGATCAGTTAAAAATTAAAAAATTACTTTTAAACTCATGTAACCTTTTTGTTTCGCTGAGCGTATAGCCATAGTGTTGACGAGGAATATGTTCGCACCTTTGCAATTCCCGCGGCTACAGTCACATCCTTTCGGACACTTCAATAACTTTGTTTGTTATCGGCGCCAGTCTGCCGAATGGCTGCAATGAATACTGCTGTGACTTTGTAAAATTTTCGAATTCTGTCTGGCGCGCCGCATCAACGGCAATTAGCAATCCGCCACTGGTCTGGGGATCGGCAAGGATTGTCCGCTGCATATCCGTTATCGGGCTAACCTTGTTTCCGTAACTATCCCAGTTTCGATTCGTTCCACCGGGTATACTTTTCTGATTGATATACTCTTCCAGAAAATCGAAACGAGGAATCTTGTCGAACGCAATTCGAGCTGAGAGTCCGCTGCCCTCACAAACTTCAGATAAATGGCCGAGCAGACCAAAGCCGGTAACATCCGTCATTGCATGCACGTAGTC
This sequence comes from Chryseolinea sp., assembly GCA_037720155.1. Classification (GTDB taxonomy): domain Bacteria; phylum Bacteroidota; class Bacteroidia; order Cytophagales; family Cyclobacteriaceae; genus Chryseolinea. The sequence goes on from JBBJMI010000001.1 coordinate 71,336, forward strand.
AAGGTGCGCGATGCTGGCGCCAAGCTTGTTCAAGGTGAGCATTGTCTTTATGGCAATGTCGTAATGGATTGGTTTAACAATTTCCTTCTTCTGCGCGGTGGTCACAATGCCTATGCCGAGGGGCTTCGTAAGGTATAGCAAGTCTCCTGCCTTTGCCGTATCGTTCCGCTTCAGATTCTTTTTTGAAACTTTGCCCGTGACGGCAAGTCCAAATACCGGTTCCGGGCAATCAATGCTGTGACCGCCGGCCAATGGTATGCCCGCTTCCGCGCAGATTTTTCTACTGCCTTCCAGTACATCTCTTGCAACATCCGGAGAGAGTTTATTGATTGGCCAGCCAAGGATGGCGATCGCCATTAAAGGTTCACCACCCATGGCATACACGTCGCTTATAGCGTTTACTGAAGCAATTGCTCCGAACGTATGTGCATCATCCACAATGGGCATAAAAAAGTCCGTAGTGCTTACGATGCATTGCCCATCACCGAGGTCCATGACGGCGGCATCATCTTTAGATTCATTTCCAACCAGCAAGTTGGTGAACGCAGCCTTTGGCAAATCCGAATGAAGCATTTTGTCAAGAACTGCCGGAGAAATCTTGCAACCACATCCGGCGCCATGACTGTACTGTGTTAATCTGATTTCTTGCACGTTCATAAGTTAATAGAAGGATTTTTATATGCGCGATCAATGATCACCGCATCCTTAATTCTGTTCTTTATAATAAAGTAGTTCCTTGCAGAGGGGGTTCTCATTTTCCCCATCCCAGGAGGCTTTGAATTTTACGCGGCTTGCTTTATTATCCAGGCCGATCCGGTAGGCTTTGTCATAATACCCGAGAAGGATTTCAATGGCAGACGCCATATCTCCTTGAAGCATTCTTTCTTTCGCCGTGTTGAAATGCTGTCCACCAAGTTTGCGCGTGATTTTGGTCATTGCTTCCAGGAAAGCATCAGAGTCGGTGTGTCCATATTCTCTTACCAGACGTTTGATGCGCTCCTCTTTGTTTACTACGATCTCAATGATCGGGCTTTTGTTCATCTGCCTCCAGAAGGATTCAGGAAGACAGATCTTTCCAATTCGAAGCGATTCATCTTCAATCCATATCCTCCTGCTGCGGTCGAGCTTAAGCAGTGCTTCGAACAAGTCATTTTGAAATTGTTCAGTCGACGGTTGGGGTGGCATCATCAACCCACCAAACACAGAACCCTTGTGATGTGCCAGGCTTTCGAGATCAATTATCTGTTCGCCCTTTGTTGCCAGGGCATGAAGGACGTCGGTTTTGCCGCTGCCTGTGCAACCTCCAAGTACTGTAAGGTTCAGCGGCTGCTCAAAAGAGTCGAGCACTATGTGGCGATACGCCTTATAACCGCCTACCACTTGATGCGTTTTCTGATTTGCCATCTGAACGAACTGGCAAAAGTTTGCAGACCGCATACCACCACGCCAGCAATGAACGATAAATTCAGTTCCCAAGGGCTGAGCCTCTTCAATAATTTGGGATAACCTGGGGCCAACCATTTTAAAACCAGTCTTGATCGCTTCCTGCTGACCTTTCTCCTTATAGTCAATGCCTACCTGGTGGCGCTCTTCATTATTGAGGATCGGAATATTGCGAGCCCCTGGTACATGGCCATGTTCATACTCTCCTTCCGAGCGGACATCCACCACAGGAAGATCATGACGAAGCGTCAAAAATTGGTTGATGTCAATGTGCATCAGTGCAAGTTAGAAAAAAGCAACTGTGGGAGGGTTTGTATGTCTTAAGAGTGTTAACCGCCCCGCCTTCACGTGACGTTACGGCGGGCAATGGAAGCCGAAAGACGCAAAGAAATACCAAGAGCCTTTGGCAATTAAAGGCGCCTAACCCTCTCCATGAAAAAATCACTAAATTTGCGCATGACAAAATTTTCACCGGTTCAGATAGAAGAGATTAATGCCATCATAAAGGGTATAGAGGCAAAGATTAAAGAGAATGTAGAAATTGGAGCCAAAGACAAGCCTGTATTGGCTGGTCTTCTTCAGACTAACAAGATAGAAGCAACGCCTCAGCATTTTAAATGTAAGCGCGAATATTCCGATACCATTGTGTCATACTTTGTGAAAGAGAAGGGGTTAACGAAAAATCGTTTCAGCAGCAATTTCCAATCATCTGTGTTTCTGATTTAGCTCAAACGATTCTTTCTTCCAGCCATGAGCATCATCAAATCTTCGGAAGTCAGTTTATCTGAACTTGTGAAAGACGCTAACTTGATTATAAAGGTTAAATACCTCGAGGCTTTCGAAGAAAGTCTGCCAGTAATAGACAGGTCAAAAAATCAAGCAGACAATCCTCTTCCTCCCTTCATCAAAAAAGGTTGTGTGTTTCATGTTGTTGAGACATTAAAAAATACTGCCAGAATAGACCTTCCTGAAAACGTTAGAGTGCCGAATGAAAATTGGCGGAGGTCGATGAGTCAGCATAAGGAAAAACACGCCGGGGGGACCAGCAAATCATTTAGTGTCCCTACTTATATAACAGAAGTCTCCTCGCTTCGAAAGGCTGAAATACTTTTCCTACAACATTTTCAAGGGATGTTTGACCTCGCTGCCCGCGATTCTTTTGAAAATCTTGCTGCTGAGGATAAGATCAAAATGCTACTGGAGCAAAGTTGAAAGATTTACTCCAATTCAGCGCGCTTCTATCCCAACATCAAAAGTCGCAGGTCATCTCAAAATTTAATCGCTGGAATCAGTTAGCATTTAAAGGCTAGCCGTAAATATATTCCCGGTTTACGTAAAAACTGGTATCAAATAGCCTGTACCTTATACACACACTTACAAGAAATTTCAATCGTTATGGGTTTCTGGTCTAAATTAAAAAGCGTAGTAAAAAAGGTCGTAAGATTCATAAGAACAGTCGTAAGAATGATAGTGCGGGTGGCAATGACAATTGCCACAGCATTAACCTTGAATTTACCTGATTTAATTTTAGGGTTCCTTTTACCAGCCAAGAAATTGCGCTTGTATGTCCTCATACTGTCCGACGAAAAAGTCCCGCCAGATGGAGAGCTACCCCTGCCGGCGCTGGCACAACAAGCGGTGGAAAATGCAAAACGCATCTACAAAAAACTATTTAACATTAATATCATACCCTATAGCAAAAACTTCATTGAAATATTTCCGGGCGAAGTTCCAGGAGATGCTCAGGAATACGATTGTGCAGGGAAATCACAATTCCAGGACCTCGGAGATTTTTTCAATGATAATCTTGCGGGGTGGGTTGGCGGTATACCCATCACGTTGACGAATCCGATAACGGTTTTTGTCATTAATAATTTGAAAGGTGAAGGCGGAACAGATCTTGGTGGTTGTTCCATCCCGGTGCTTACCGATTACGTCATCCTGGACCGCGTAGGCCTTAAAACAAATATTGCGCTATCTCATGAAATGGGACATGCTTGCGGTGTGTTTTGGCATTCGGATACTAAAAACAATTTGATGTATAAGAGTGAAGATTTTGCTGGTGAAGAAGCCAAATGGTTTCAGAAAAACATAATACGATCTTCGCGGCACGTTTGGTACTGGTAATCTCCGAATCAAAAGTGAACGCTATCTTTCCAATGCCTCGAAGCACAATGAATTTTTACTTATTCCACTTCTTTTTCTTCTCATGGAATGCGCCCTTGAATTCCGGATCATCCTTTCGCTTCTGCCAATCGATGTCTAATGCCATCGCCTGAGCTTCGTTGTAGGTGGTCTTTTCAATCTTAAGGTCTTGTGGTAATTCTTTCAAGGGAATTTTTTCACGAATCAATTTTTCGATTTTTTCAACGTGATAAAGTTCAGGCGGGGTAGCAAATGTGATTGCCCTTCCTTCGCGAAAGGCGCGGCCTGTGCGGCCTATGCGGTGAACGTAATCTTCGTGAAATACAGGGACATCATAGTTGATCACATGCGACACTTTCAAAACATCAATTCCCCTCGCCGTGACATCCGTTGATACGAGAATCCGAAGCTTTCCTTCCTTGAATTCATTTACAGCATTGATTCTGCTATTCTGTCCTTTGTTGGAGTGAATTACCCGGACGGGTCCAAGCCGATGCTTTTCGATAAAGTTGAAAATGATATCCGCCCCTTCTTTTGTTCTTACAAAGATCATGACACGGTTAAAAGTCTCCGTATCACTTAACAAATGTTCGATGAAGTTCATCTTCGTGCCGTTGTTAGGCAGGTGATAGAGCTCTTGTTCTACTTGTTTGGCGGTTGTCGCCTGCCGTGTGACTTCCACCTTTAATGGAAACTCTAGAAATTCTGCAGAAAGCCCCTCAATTCTTTCCGAGAATGTTGCCGAAAACAACAGGTTTTGACGCTTCCGCGGAACGACCTCAAGGATCTTTCTCAGCTGCTGCATAAAGCCCATATCCATCATGCGATCCGCCTCATCAAGAATAAGAAACTTTATCTCGGCAGTAGGAACTTCGCCACGCATATATAGTTCCAGGAATCTGCCAGGTGTGGCAACCAAAATATCGACCCCTTTGCGTATCATTTCGATCTGCGTCTTTGGGCCAATCCCTCCATATAGCGCTTCGATGCGGAGGTCGGTGTACTTTGCCAATGCGCGAATGTGCGTTGTTATTTGTATGATCAATTCTTTCGTGGGGGCAAGGATAAGTGCCCGTGGTTCCATTCCTTGAGCATACTTGACCTTCATGAGTAACGGAAGGGTGTACGCAGCGGTCTTTCCAGTCCCGGTTTGTGCTATTCCAATAACATCTTGCCCTCCGAGGATGATTGGGATACATTTTAACTGAATTTCGGTTGGGTCGGTAAACCCTTCGTCGGCAACGGCATCCAACAGTTGTCTGTTGAGATTAAAATCCTGGAAAGATGCGCTCGCTGACACTTTAGGTTTATTTTTAGGACGATGAAATCATTGTTGATAACAAACGCAAATATAGTCAACGAAGGCAAGGTATCAGAAGGCGATATTCTGGTAAGGGGTCAATTCATTGAAGCCATCGGCAAGGATCTGTCTTCAAGGGAGGTGGACGAGGTGATCGACGTTAAGGGCCACTTCGTTCTGCCGGGTGCAATTGATGACCAGGTGCATTTCAGGGAACCCGGCCTTACACATAAAGGGAACATTTATTCCGAGGCTAGGGCTGCTGTCGCAGGCGGCATTACAAGTTTCATGGAAATGCCCAACACCAATCCTCCAACATTTACGCAACACTTGCTGGAGGATAAGTATTCGATTGCAGCACGAACATCTTTGGCTAACTATTCTTTTTATATCGGAGCTGCCAATGATAACCTTGATGAGGTAATGAAGACTGACGTTACCCGCGTTTGTGGTTTGAAGATTTTTATGGGATCGTCGACGGGTAACCTGCTGGTAGATAATCCTAAAATATTGGAGAGTTTTTTTTCGAGGTTTCCTTCATTGATCGCAGCCCACTGTGAGGATGAGCCAACCATCAGAAAGAATACGGATGAATTTCGCGCTCGCTATGGAGAGGATGTGCCCATTGAATGTCACCCGCTCATCAGAAGTGCCGACGCCTGTTACCGATCTTCGTCCTTTGCGATATCATTGGCCAGGAAACACGGAACACAATTTCACATTTTACACATCTCTACAGCATTGGAAACTTCGCTGTTTGATAATGCGATCCCTTTAGAAAAGAAAAAAATTACGGCGGAAGCATGCGTTCATCATTTATGGTTTAATGACAGCGATTATAAGGCGCTTGGAACGCTTATCAAGTGGAATCCGGCGATAAAGACGCGAGAGGATCAGCAGGCAATCCTCGCTGCACTTCTCGACGACCGAATTGATGTGCTCGCCACGGACCATGCACCTCACACACTCATAGAAAAGCAAAACACTTACTTTAAGGCACCGTCCGGTGGCCCGTTGGTACAGCATAGCGTGCTCGCTATGCTTGAACTCTATCGCGAGGGGAAGATTAAGCTGGAGACAATCGTTCAAAAGATGGCGCACAATCCTGCGATTCTTTTCAGGATCAATCGTCGCGGGTATATCCGGGAAGGATATTTCGCCGACCTGATTGTTGTGGACCCTAAAAGGTCATGGCTAGTTGAAAAGGGCAATATCCTGTCGCAGTGCGGTTGGTCGCCCTTCGAAGGAACAACTTTTAACTCAAGTATTACGCACACGTTAGTATCGGGCCATGTTGTTTATCAGAATGGCGTATTTGATGAATCTGTGAAGGGTTTACGGCTTGCATTCGATCGCCACAGATAAATTAAGGGGCTGGAAATTGATCTATACGTCGAATTGATCTTTGTTTTGCAAATTCAGCGCCTCTGGCTAAATTTGCACTCCCTAAAAACGGTGGATGTAGTTCAGTTGGTTAGAACGCCAGATTGTGATTCTGGAGGTCGTGGGTTCGAGACCCATCATTCACCCATCATGGGGCGAAGTCTTTTCTGATGATTTTTGCCCCATTGTTTTTGCTCGTAATTCTTTGTTTTTCAGATATATTAGCTCCTCAGCTTTGTTTATAAGGGGTGTTCGATACCCTACATTAAACTCCAATTTTTCAGGAAATAATGTAGCTACTAGGTATCTTTTTCCTTCTACGCCCAGTATCATAAAATTCGTCCAATGACTGTAGACATTGAATTGCTTTTTCTGCGATAGGCTTTATGTTTATAGGTGCAGAGCTCTCAACTTTTTATGCGTCCAATTGCACTTCCAGTCTATTCATTTTTTCCTTCGCTTCTTCCTTAACCTTGCGAAAGTCGACGGCCTCTATATCGCTATTTATAGAAGTTCACGAGCATTATCTATTCGCTTAGTCTGCTGATTTATTTGGCGGATTAGCTCTTTACGATGATCATAAGCAGACTTATTTTGATTGTGGTAGCTGTCAGTGACTGCCTGAATAAAAAGTTCGTCATTCCCTTTCGGGGAAGGTACCCATCAACTCTTCGATAAACAGGTCATTTGCTTGGCGGCATTAAAACGAGCTCCGCGCTTCGAGGTACAATGATAATAGACTATGTAATTTTTCTTTCCTCTAGAAGCACTTCCAGTCAACATCCTATTGCATCTTGGGCATTTAAAAATCCCCTTAGAACTAAATCTTCCGGAGTGGATATAGGCTGACCAAAGGTCCTTGCTGATTTTACTTTTTCAATTACTTCCTGTACTTTATAAAATAAAGCCTCTGATAATGGCTCGTGTAATGCCTGAACTAAGCGTGTTTCCTCATCTTTAAGTTTTGGAAATCTAATTTTACCGCAGCAAGCAGGATTTTTAATACAGTTATAGAAGTTATTCTTACTGCACTTAATCCGTTTTAATGTAAAAATGCGTCCTTATTATTTAAATTAGAAGAAGGAGTGAAGAGGATTTCCAATCCCTCTTTTTAAATTAACTGATGTTAAGGCTGCATCACTTTTATAATTGCTGCATGTTCCTCTCCACCAAATCCGGCATCTATGGCCCTCCTGAAAATATCTGCCGCAAATTTTGGCAGCTCCACGCTAATTCCTCGATCTCTGGCCTGCGCAACGAGAATATCAAGGTCGTGACCTGTAGTGTGGACTGTACTTTCCGGGTTAGTAAATCGGCCAAACTGAATCACTTCACCCATATTCTTAGATTCATGAGCCAGTATGGGAGATATCTGTTGTATCAGTTGCCCGAAATCATCTACACGAAGGCCTTCGCTTTTGCATACCAATGCACCATGGCAAAACCCTATCCAGTTTCCCGCCAGATAAGAGAGTACGGCAGCGAAAAGTGCTGCCGATGAGCCAGGTTCTTCTCCCATATAGGTTAGATTTCCGGCCAATGCCTTAAGCAGAGGTTCATGAGTGTTGTAAATATCCTGAGGACACGAAACAAGGATAGTAGTTGCTGCTTCACCTATCTGACCAGGCCAGGCCATTATTGCACCATTTACCGAATTTGCTCCATTATTTATTAATAATTTTTGAATTTTTCTTTCCTGATCAGGTGTGCCGGTGCTCAACTGAACAATAGTTTTGCCTTTGAGCGATGTTAAAACTCCATCCCCAGAAAGAATTTTAGCCGCAATGCTGCTTTCAGATACACATATTACAGTAACAGGGCTGGCAAGAATAGCTTCCTCTGCCGTGGCCATTACACAAGCTCCAAGCTCCACAATCTTAGCTGCTTTGCTTTCATCCCTATTCCAGACAGATACCGTAGCCCTGCTTTTTAAAAATGCTGCTGCGATTGATGAGCCCATCATGCCAAGGCCAATTACAGATACCTTGGCCATTTCTTGCTTTTCCATATTTATAAGATTTAAATAATCTCACAAAAGAATTGAAGAAAGGCGGTTCACTCAACATAGGAAAATGGTTTCCCATACGGATAATTTTTTCCGTAGAGGATAGGTTAGCTGATTTTAATAATTTTGCAGTAATAAAACCAAGGTATGTACGAAAAGAAGATTCCAAAAATTTTTGACTGTGGCCTGTCTGTTCTTATGGAAGTTATTGGCGGCAAATGGAAAGGTTATTTGCTACATCTGATCAGCCATGGCATGCGTCGTCCAAACGAGCTGCAAAAGGAGATAAAAATTGCGAATCGCAGAGCGCTGGATCTCCAGCTGCGTGAGCTTGAATTTCACGGGCTGATCCATCGGGTAATTCATAACGAGCTGCCACCTAGGGTGGAGTACTTTCTTACTGATTGCGGTAAAAGTTTACTGCCCGTATTGGAAGTAATGACTCAGTGGGGTGATGATTATCTGGATCATTATGAAGAACTGTTTCTAAAAAAAGATTCTATTTCGAGTGTCATCCCGGCATGTTGATGCTTACATATTCGTAGGCAGGTGAAGATCAGTTAAGCCTGAATTTGCATGCTTTTACAAGAAATGAAATGCTGAGCCAGTAGCGTTTCCTCAAACTCTTTCATCCTTTTAGGCAAATCTGCCAACAACTTCAAATCAGCGATTAAACGTGTCGACATTTGTATCGCTTACCACCCAAAGTTTTTTTTCAAGCATTACCCTGGATCACTTTAGAAAGTCCGTTCAGGTTTTCGGCGCAAAGCGCGTCGCTTGAACCATTGATGGGGTAGGTTTATAGACTTGCCCGTCAGTAGGAAAATCTACGCCCGAGTCAACATTGCTCCCAATATATTTTTAATTTATGTTTATTGCATGATCCCATGTGCCGAATTCGAGGAGTTGATATTAGCAGATCAAATCAGTTTGCTTTATGAGCAAGGGACATTCATTATGTCCATTCGTTATTATAAATACAAAGTAAATTTGTTCCTCCTTGGAAATTATTATCTAGAGGTCTTCATAAACCACAAGGTGTCGCGAATTGAAAAGATCGTCCCATTGGATCCGGTTCACTCGCGCATAAAATTTTATGCCGATCAAATCTCGCTGAGAGAGATGGAGTAACGTGGGAAGACGTAAAGGCGATTCGGCTTCTATTTCGACATTGCCACATGGAATACCCAATCCAAATAGGTATTGTGCAGTGGATTAAAATCTCCACGGATGAGAAAGTGCATATCCAATAGCTCTACAGTTGTACACTTCATCAGCGCGAGATTCCGATAACCAGGTGTTTTTGAGCCTCCGGCAAAGCCAGATTCCTGCCAGCAGATAATCATGATTTTATTTTTTCCAGTCTGGCAAACACCATAGGGATGCACAATTCTCACCTCTGGTTCATCTTCCAGCGAAAGACTGCAGATCTTTTGTCTTGTCGTAGCTTCGAACAGGACTTTGGTAATGGTTTCAGTTTTATCAATAACAGAAGGCATAAGTGCGACGTCAGGTTATCCTTTTGCAACAACGGTTCCTTCCTTAGAAGTTCGGTGAAAGCAAATACTTTGCATAGAATTCATCAATGACCTTGACGGCCTCCTCAGGCGTATCGACAAGATTAAAGAGGAATAGATCGTCGGAAGATATCATCTTATCTTCAACCAGTTTCTTTCGGAACCAGTCAATAAGCCCTGACCAAAACTTTTTACCTACCATAACAATAGGGAACCTTCCGATTTTTTTGGTCTGGATGAGCGTGAGCGCCTCGGTAAGTTCGTCGAGTGTTCCAAATCCTCCTGGCATTACAATGAAGCCCTGTGAGTATTTCATAAACATAACCTTCCTTACGAAAAAGTAATCAAAGGTGATCAGTTTATCCGGATCGATGTAGATGTTGCCTTTTTGCTCGTGAGGCAAATAAATATTCAATCCCACCGACTTTCCTTTGGCACGATTTGCCCCTCGATTACCGGCCTCCATTATACCAGGGCCACCACCTGTAATGACGCCATAACCATGCTTTACCAGCTTGAACGCGATATCATCCGCCATTCTATAAAACGGATTGCTTGGCTTTACTCTGGCTGAACCAAAGATTGTAACACAGGGCCCAATCTTCGCGAGCTTGTCAAGGCCTTCAACAAACTCCGACATAACCTTGAAGATCATCCAGCTATTCGAGCCTTTGATCTCTGCCCAATCCTTGTCTTTGAAAGCCTGTCTTATGCGTTGTTCTTCATCCAGCGCAGCCTGACTTACTATTTCATCAACTTTTTTCTTTTTCGGTTTCATAATTATAACTTCCATGCAAATAACGCACATGAATAGATGATTCAAAACATATTGAGCGCCCGGCAAGTCATGATAGCTGGTGTATTGTACATCTTGCTTCTTTCATGTCAAAACAAAAGTGCCCAGGTTGGACAAGCTATAATCCGCGATTCTAGTTGGGCGATGCTTCCATTTATCAAAGCAGACAGTGTCAACCCGGTATTAATTCCTGGAAAAAATTCATTTGTCTGCCCTATTCTGAAGAAACAGATCTTGTGGGAGAACAAGGATGTGTTCAATCCGGCAGCCGTGGTTCGGGACGGAAAAGTATATATGCTGTTTCGCGCGGAAGACACGATAGGCAAATACGCAGGGACTTCCCGCATCGGACTTGCTGTGAGCGACGACGGGTTACATTTTACAAAGATGGATTCACCGGTATTTTATCCTGACAACGACAGTCTTAAAGTATATGAGTGGGAGGGTGGCGTTGAAGATCCGAGAGTAGTCATATCAGAAACTGGCGAATACATCATGACCTATACGGCCTTTGATGGAAAGATAGCAAGGCTGTTGTTGGCCAGCTCGCGGGATTTGATTCATTGGAGAAAACATGGACTCGTATTGACCGGAAAATATAAAGACAGTTGGAGCAAGTCTGGTGCTATCGTCGCGCAGCTAAAAAATTCTGTTGTTGTGGCTACTAAGATCAACGGAAAATATTGGATGTACTTTGGAGACACCGATCTCTTCATGGCGTCGTCTGATGACCTTATACATTGGCAACCGGTGGAAGAGAATGGCAAATTAAAATCTGTATTGCGCCCGAGACCGGGTCACTTCGATAGCAGGTTGGTAGAAAGTGGGCCTTATGCATTGCTGACCAGTAAAGGAATAGTTTTGATCTACAATGGAATGAACCTTGACAAAGGCGGCGACCCATCGCTCGCGAATGGAGCTTACTGTGCCGGTCAGGCTTTGTTTGATCAGAATGATCCAACCATGTTAATCGACAGACTAGAACGAAATTTTATGAAGCCTGACAAACCATATGAAATTCAAGGTCAGATAAACCAGGTTTGTTTCATCGAGGGGATGGTTCCGTTTCATGGAAAATGGTTTCTATACTACGGCACCGCGGACTCGCGCATAGCGGCCGCAGTGATGGAGCAATAGGGGGAATTAGTTATGAGTTATGAGTTATGAGTTATAGGCTGGAGCCAGAGGTTCCGTCATTGCGAGTCTAAATTCCTACCGGTTCAGAAAGTGAAATGACATTGTTACCTTAGTCGAACTTTTGTGCAGTGTGGCCAGTAGTTCCAATAGTGCTTAGTGCCTGTTTGCGAGTATGGTTCCTGGGGTCTGAGTCAAAAAGTATGGTACGGCCCTTATGGGTTTGTCCGATTGGTAGCATTTCAAAACGAATCGTCTTCAGGGCACAAAGGTTTATTTAAACCTTAAATGTGTATGGAAAAAATAAGGAAGAATGCAGCCGGTATTGATATCGGCGCCAGCAAAGTTTTTGTTGGCTTGGAAGACGGTGAGGTCCGTTCTTATCAAACCTTCACCTCTGATTTTAAATTGCTCGCTGATTTTTTGGTGGAAAAAGGTGTGAGCACTGTTGCGATGGAAGCAACAGGGGTTTATTGGGTCGTGCTTTACGATATGCTTATTGAGCGTGGCTTGGAAGTGTGGCTGGTTGACGGACGGCAAACCAAACAAGTGCCTGGGCGTAAAACAGATGTTAAAGATTGCAGTTGGATCCAGCAGCTTCACAGCTATGGGTTACTGAACCGATGTTTTGTTGCTGATGGTCCACTAAAAGAACTTAGAAGTTATCAGCGTCTTCGCGAAGATCATTTGCGCAGCAGCTCAATGCATATTAATCATATGCAGAAAGCACTCACTGAAATGAATATCCGCCTAACGGAGGTGCTCAGCCAGATTCACGGCAAAAGTGGAATAGCCATGATCGAGGCCATTCTGGCAGGTGAACGCGATAAACACGCACTTCTCTCATTATGTCACGAATCGATAAAGAAAACTAAGTCAGAGGAGGTCCTCAAGGCACTTGAGGGATACTATACCCAAGCTGGATTGTTTTCTTTGCGTCAGGCATATAGCGCCTACAACTTTTATCGACAGCAAATCGCAGAATGCGATGTTCAGATTGAACGGGTGCTTGAAGAGATTAATAATGGAATGCCTACGCAGGCAGGTAAAAGAAAACCCATTCGGCATAATCGTCCGGATGTTGAAAACTTAGGGGGTCACTTGTTATCGATTTTTGGTGGAAAGGATGCAAGCATAATGCCCGGCATCACCGATTACTCATGGCTTCAGATTTATTCTGAAGTCGGAAATGATCTTTCACGTTGGCCCACGGAAAAACACTTTACAAGCTGGCTTGGACTCTCACCTGGTCAAAACGATTCTGGCAAAAAAAAGAAAAACGCGAGAAAGGGTCGACCTAAAGCCGGACAGCTATTCCGTCAAATGGCCCAAAGCCTGATGAACAGCAAAAAAATAGCATTAGGTGCTTTCTGTAGAAGACTAAAAGGACGAAAGGGGCCCGCCATCGCAATCAAAGCAACAGCGAGAAAAATTGCAGCGCAATTTTGGAGGCTAATGGTGAAGGGCGCTTCCTACGTGGAGCAAGGTGTCGCACTCTACGAAGAAAGAATCCTAAAACAGAAACAGCGATACCTAAACAAACTGGCGCTGGAACTCAATATGGTCGTGACTCAGAGTACTTAACTTATGTTGTCATTGGTAGGAGTCTTTAACGAGGTTTCACCTCGTTAAATTGACGACGAAGCAAACCCCATCCTACGAAGTGCATCGGGCCAGTTCGCACTCGATAAATGTAATGGCCTATTGCTCATCCGTTCTAAAAATTGTCCTTGTCCAGTCTCTCGGCGCGCATGCGCTCCCTTCTGGGGCGCTTTGGCTAAGCACCGCCACCTTTCAACAAATCTCTTAACGCATCCTCCACCTTAACAAACTTAAACTCGAAACCCGCGTCCATCACCTTCGCCGCCGAAACATTACAACCAAATAGAACCACACTCGACATCTCGCCAAGCAATCCCTTGAGAACTACCGATGGAATATTCGGCAGGATAAGTGGCTTACCAAGAACTTTTGCGATCGCCTCTGTAAATTGTTTATTCGTAACCGGATGTGGTGCCACACTGTTGTACGGACCCTCCCACTGCACATCCTCGATTGCCTTGATGATGATGTTACAATGATCCTCAATATGTATCCAGCTAATGACTTGCTCGCCTGATCCTAAAGGTGCGCCAACATAAAATTTTATTGGCCGGGCCATCTCCTGAAGCGCGCCGCCCCTTGCTGTGAGTACTACCCCAGTGCGAATAGTTACAACGCGGATAGCCTGGTCGTTGATTGCCTCCGTTATATGCTCCCATCGCTTCGTTACATCCGCCAGGAAATCAGAACCTGGCCCGCTTTCCTCTTTGTAAATTTCGCCTTTGCAGTCGATACCATAATATCCGATCGCAGATGCGCAGATAAAAGACTGCACATTGTGCGAACCTTTCTTTAATTCGTTGGAAAGCAACAACGTGGACTTCGTTCTGCTTTCGAGTATTTCTTTCTTTCTTGCTTCCGTCCACCGTTTGTCAGCAACTCCGGCGCCGGCCAAATGAATGATTACATCCACACCTTGCAATGCTCCGGATTCAATTTCCTGGCGATCGATGCCCCAAGTGAAAACCTCCACATCACGGGTCCTTTTCTCACGTGCAAGATGCCGAACGTTATAACCGCGCTGCTGGAGACTTTTGGTCAATTCGCCCCCGATCAGTCCTGAGCCGCCTGTAATCAGAATTGTTTTCATGGAAATGTTCTTCTTATGTTCTCGAATTGCGCACGGGCGAACGTTGATTCCCGCTTTCCCAAGGCAAATCACTCAGATAACAGGACGAAAAGCAAAATGTTCGGCTATGATATTAACGAGGAACGCAATTTTGATGCTACTTAGCTTCAGAAGCGTAAGGTGGAAAATTGACTATTACCGCAACTTAATGCTATCAATATCTCTCCATCGCATCTCACTTTTATCAAAATAGAAACGGCTATCAGGAAATTCGATAAATCGGTCACCCTGGAACTTAGAATAAAATAAGGTTAGATCTCGTGCCTTTACCATTCTTTCAAACAACATCTTTCCGCGAATTGTTAATGAATCCTCATGCATCTTCCAGGTTCGGAAGACTTCCTCATATTTTAAAATCTTTCCAGAAGAACTGATGGTCACTTTTCCCGCTATCCCCTCCCGCATGGGACTGATACTTCTAGCAACACGCGACATCAAAAAATAACCACTGCTATCAGACTCTTTGTGATAACGCACTAATTTGGTCTCCCGTGCTGCGCGGTCGTAATACCAGTCGAAATCTCTAGTAAACCTATCCTTGCCATTTGCGTTGGGTGGAAGTTTAGTGGAATAGTAAACTGTTTGGCGAATTAAATTGTGTTGTTGCTCCGCGGTCAGAAATCCATCCGGTAGATATGGGTCGTTTCGGCAAGACCAAAAAAACAGAATGAGGAGCGGGTAGGCAATAAAAAGAACTCCTTTCATACATTCGTTTCTGATGTGGAAAATGCTGAGACCTCAACAAAAGTAAAGCCCGGAAATTTCCGGGCTTTACTTTTCATAATATTTTTTATTTGAAAATCGTTCGACTAGTACTGCGTAGCATTAGGGTCAAAATTAACCCATGCAGCACTTGTCCAATTTGTTGTAGCGTCAAACGCGCCAATATGGGTCGTCTGCGTCAAGCCGGCTGGAACTGTTTTTGCTCCAGTTAGCAGCGATGAAGCCGGCGCCAGAAGGCTTAACGGCGTCTCTACTGGTAAATTGGTAGCAGTCATTCCTGCAATAACAGCCGATAAATCAACTGTACTCAAATTGCTGGTCGTATTAAAGTTATCAGCGTCAAAATTCGAAAGATCGAGCTCACCGTCCGCGTTACCTGCAGTAGCCTTCTTCGCTGCGAACGCAACGTTTACTCCTATGCGGCCAAGATAATTTCCTTTAAACACAGCCGCTGGGTTTGTCTTATCAAAATGTATGCCTTCTAGATAGCTACCGATAAATATCGAATTGTAAATCTGTATTGCTGTATTTCTTCTTAAATGACCTGCAAACTGATAGGCAGGGCTAAAGTTTGATTTATTTAATGCACCAGAGCTAAGCCTTGCATACACGCCAGGACCAAACCATGAAACATTCGAAAACTTAGGAGCGGTAAGCGGGCTTTTAGCACTCGCTGCGCTACCTGAACCATCGTTGTCTGACTCAAAGCCATTTGAGCCTGATTTATCAGCGATATTAGGATCACGATGCGAAACGGCGTATTGAACATTGCCTGTGAATCCAAAATCAGTGTCAAAGTCATCATCCCAGCCTCTGTATGCAATAAGGTGCGTCGCATTAACTTTTCCACCGAACCACTCATATGAGTCATCGCCAGAATATGAAACCTGAATGTGGTCTACTGTCGTGCCACTGCCAACACTTCCAAGGGTTAAGCCATTAAGTTCATTATCTGTAGAAAGTGCTATGCCCGCAAATTCAATCCGGACAAACTGAAGTTCACCTGAATTATCGTCGTCGGCTGTACCTCCATATCTTCCGTCATCTCCAGAAGTTCCTGTAACGCCTTCGATGGATTGACTAGCGCTTTGATTGTTAACGGCTTTGCCTAGTAAAACTAAACCACCCCAATCACCATAGTTACGGAATGTTTTCGGTGCCGAAGAAGTAAAGACAATTGGAGAGGTCGCTGTTCCAACAGCATGGATTTTAGAGCCACGGTTGATGACGAGAGCACCTTTGCTGACCTTGTCTCCAAGAATAACGGTTCCAGCCTCAATCGTTAGGACTGCTGGAGATTGGACGTAAACATTTCCCTTAAGTAGATAATACTTGCTTGCTGACCATGTCGTATTAGCAGTAATAACACCCTGAACGGTTACAGTTCCCTTTCCTGGGTCTCCTACTGTAATTGTAGCCTTCGCGCTAGACGTTTTTGCGGGGTTGCTATTATCGGCAACTATGAAGTCAAGTGTAACAGTGCTTCCGACCGTTGCAGTCAACGGTACCGCGTAGTCATAGGAAAAAGCATCTGTTTTTTCCGTTGTATATGTTTTAACATCTGTGCCATTAACCTTCAATGAAGCCAAACCAGCCTCCGCAGTAATTGCTACACTTACCGAAACCGTTTCACCAGGTAGATTGGAAGATGTCGTGGGGCTTATAACTATTGTTGGCGCAGCGAAGTTAGGATCTTCATCGTCATCGCAGGATGTGAAAGTGAGCGTAAGTGCCGCAAACACCATCATTGTTAAGTAATTGAGTAAATTTTTCATTGTTTTCATTTGTATCTTTTTAGCCTCTATTCGCATCAAAAGTAGTTTGGGCATACCTACTTTGTGTTACTTTAATGTTAGGTAATATTTAAAGTTTGTTAACAATTTAGAAATCACTCAGACCCCTTGAGCTACACGTCTCGGAGCCCTTTGCTAATATACCTTAAAGGTTACTCCAAGAGAGAAATATTGGCGTGTTCTGAAATTTGAAATCGGCTCATCATTAGAATCTATCTTACGATCCCGATTCGAGTCCTGGGTGAGACGGTAAGGAGCGTTTAGGATATCCTGAATTCCTAGTTTGATTTCCCAACGATTGGCAATTTGTTTTGAAATTGTAAAATCAAGCTGGTCTCTCGGCATTTCGTATTGGGTTGCATTCTGATCGAGGTCACCAACAGCGTAAATACGTTTTCCAAAGACGTTGTACGCAACACTAAACTGCAAGCCGCTTTCAAGGTTATTATAATTCAAGGCTGCATTGACAATATAAGGTGACTGACCCTGCATTGCGCGCTTTTTTTCCTGATTGTCAACATCCCCTAAATCAACCTCGCTGGCGATCCACGCAGCATTTAATACCACTGACAGCTTGTTCAAAAAGTTATTAGAAGTGAGTTCACTCAAAGATTTTCTAGCCTCGAACTCTATTCCATAATTCGTAGCGGACACAGCATTTCTATAAGTGTATATAATGTTTGAACCACCGATCAACTCCGATTCGATCGGGTCAATGAAGTATTTATAGAATGCCCCCAAGGATATACTCTCATTGGTGGATGGGTAATGCTCCCATCGTAAGTCAACATTGTGTATATCCGCCGTTGTCAATTCCGGATTGCCGTAGAGATTAGCGTTTCGATCAAAATCATAAAAATTGAAAGGTGCTAATTCGCGGAAGACTGGACGATTAACCGTCTTGCCGTAAGCAATCCTCATCAACGACTTCTCAGAATAGTTGTAAGTAAGGTTAAGAGACGGCAGTACGCTGGTTATAGGATTGTCTACTTTCACTTCCGTGCCGTCCGAATTAAACGAATTTAATTGTTGCCTGTTGTGCTCAACCCGAACACCCGTAACTACGCGAAACTTATTGGCGAACGGAACCGTAAAGTTTACAAACCCCGCCTGTAGCAGACTTTCACCCCTGTACCGATCAGAGAAATTAGTGCCTTCCTCCAAAATGAAATATGGTGGCTGTCCGTTAGCGCTTGAGTACCCAATATTGGGCTCTGTGAAGGTATCGGTAAAGGGCAGCACTAAAACTTCAGGTGAACGGTTTCCCAGTGTTGACCATTTATAGGAAAACCAACGCGCATCAAAGTCTCGTTCAGTTTGGGCCACGTACGCTCCGATGGATATCTTTGATTGCTTATCCTCCTCAGCCTGAGGATTAATTTTATAGTCAACATTTATAGTTCCGGTATATATCTTTTCGGTTAGTTCTGAATAAAATCTACCGGCATCGAAAGCACTCGCATTAGGAGGTATAATTGTTGAAAAATCGTCATCTGTTCCAATACTGCGTTGCGAGCGTATTCGCCGATAGTCCGGCTGATCCGCGTTCACTGAAGAGTAACCTCCAATCCAGGAAAAATAAAAATGGTCGCCAATGTTGTGCTTTCCTTGAAGTTGGCCAGAATAAATCCCACGGCTATAATAATTTAGTGCTTGATTTTGTACATCAAATCCCTGCACATCTTCAACACCCGACCTTAACGTTACTTGTGAAGTTCCCTGTTGATTAAACAAATTCCTGAACTCTAACTTGTGCGAAGGATTTAGTTCCAAAATGAAATTGCTTATAAATCCCGTTCTCACGTTATCCATGGAACGCATATCGTCGAAGAAATATCTTCTGCCGCTTGACCCGGTGTTTGGATCAAAGGCTTCATAGTAATAGTTCTGCTGATCAATCGTTTGAAAGGTGCGGGAATAATTTAATGATGTGATATTACTTAATTTCATTTCTCCCAGATCAAAAACGTGCGCGAAATTAACAGTTGCGCGATAATCCGGAGTAGCTGTTTTCCTCTGTACATCCCAACGGTTTGGCAAACTTTTACTAGCCGCTACTAGCTTTTGAAGATCTGCGTCTGTCGAAGACTGGGAAAGTTCACGCAAATTTTGAGCTGGGAAGGTCGAAGGCAAAGCCCGAAAACCATCATCATAACCAAATTTATCGGATGAGCTTCCTGGCGTTGTGGAGAAATCCTGAAATGTAGTACCTACCCGGAAACCGGTCGTGACGTTAACGGATAGTGAGTTTTCTTCAACAATACTTTTCGTATGAATTCCGATTATTCCTCCTGCAAATTCACCAGGCATTTCGGCACCTGCAGACTTATAAACCATCATTCTGTCGATCATGTTGCTGGGCACCAGATCAAAAGCAAAAGCCTTGGAATCGACTTCTGTACTTGGGGCAATTATTCCGTTCAATAGAACCGTGTTGTACCGTTCGCTTAGGCCGCGAACATTTACAAATTTGTTGTTTAATATAGTAACACCTGGGATGCGCTTCATAATCTGTGCAGCATCACGGTCCTGGGACATTGTAATCTGCTGAGAAGAAATTCCCGTGACCACTAAATTATTGTTCCTGATTTCTGTAATCACAGCATAATCAGTATTTGTTAACCGTATGCCGGACACTACAACCTCGCCTAACTGTTCACCCTCTTCATGCAGCTTATGGTTAATTATAGTAGTTTGATCAGGATAGACGGTAATTTCCTTTAACGTATCAGTTTTATATGAAATGAATGAAATAATAAGCGCGTAGTTGCCTGCTTTTACTTTTTGAATCTCAAAATCGCCATTAACATCTGCGGCTACGCCCTGAGAAGCGCCAGCCAGAAATATGTTTGCTGCAACAATACCTTCACCGCTTGCCGCATCCTTTACATTTCCTTTCAACGTGCCGGTTTGTGAAAAGGCGTACCCGGATGTCAGGAGCGCGCTTAAAATGAGTAGGACGTGCCGCA
Organism: Chryseolinea sp.; assembly: GCA_037720155.1. Lineage (GTDB taxonomy): Bacteria > Bacteroidota > Bacteroidia > Cytophagales > Cyclobacteriaceae > Chryseolinea. The sequence goes on from JBBJMI010000001.1 coordinate 91,275, forward strand.
TAATTATAAATTTGGTCAAATGTCGCGTCGCAATATTAACTGACGAGTATCCACTTGTTACCAAATTGTTAAGAGCCAGGCAACGCTGGCTACCAATATGATCTAACGCTGGTTCTAATCAACTTAAATATTTGATAATCAGCATTTTACAATTTTGTGGCATTAACATTAGGGAAAAGATTCTTTAACGACGTTAATGAGGCCTTAACAGTATGAAATATTGTTAAGGCGATGTTCACGGAATTATCTTCGCCAACAGACAGGTTATTTTTGGTTTGGCAACACAAGCTGGAATCAAGCAAAATTGCCTTTGAGATTGTTCGTTCATTAGAGGAACCACAGTCACGAATTCGACAATCAAAAAACCCATAGGCTTGGTCGCAAGTAAATGGCTACCTTCGAACCAATAGTCTTTCCACCCGCATTTTCCCATCCTGAATTATCTTAACCATGTATAAACCGACCGGTAGGTCAGTAATATCTATACCCTTGGATTGGTCCGTGAAGGTCTCTTTTACCTTAGTTCCATTCGAATTCAAAATCTGAACAACCCCCTGAAAATCAGCGCGCATGGAGACTGAAACGTAACTGCTTGCCGGATTAGGAAAAATTTCACCTTTCACTACGTCGGGGCTTGACCGTCGAGGTTCAATGTTTTCAATCTCCTCATCGGCAATCACTATACTATCTGATGCTGGTGAGCCTTTGATTACGGGTACCGCCTTCCGACATGAATAACCAGCAGGCGTTTGAATGCCAACGCTTATTCTTACGTTACGATCCGTGCCCTCAGCAACCAGGTAATAGATACCTGGTTGTAATGTTGGCGTGAGGTAAGTACCATCAACTGGCCCCCAGACGCGCGTGCCTGCATCATCTCCAGAATCCATGTAGTCATAATATTGCTGATCCAGGAAACTACCGGAACTACTTAAGAGTACAATGCGGGCGGCATCACTTGCATTCGCATCGAACGAGACTACCGATGCGGTGGAGACCGTAAATTTAAAGTAAATATCTTCCGATGGACTGCCATATTCATTTCCATAGCCGGTGGTGTTTAAGCTTCCAGAATTGAATCCGCATCCCCCGATATTGGCTACAATGGGATTTGTGAATGTACTTCCAACGGCACCACTTACTGTGACCTGAACGTGACCCCATACAGTACAACCATTTGTCGCCCTCGCCGTAACAGTATAAAACGTGCTTACGGTCGGGGATGCTATAACGCTGGCACCCATCGTTGAACTCAACCCAGTCGATGGAGACCAGGAATAGGTAGCGGCGCTGCCGGATGCCGACAAGGTCGTTGCGCTGCCGGCTGGAATTGTTACGTTGGGAGAGGTATTTAATATAGGGTTGACGTAAATTTGCATTGTTAGCCAAGTAAGAGACGAGCCTTCCACTCCTTCGCTTACGACGTAATAAACACCAGGCTGAAGGGTGTAATTAACATCATAGCCAACATCGCAAGCGGGGCCAAAAACACCTCCGCTAACATAATTGCCGGAAGCATTCAACAAATAAAGCGAACCTGAGATTCCATCTGGTTTGCAATTGCTTAACGAGACATTTCCGGCGGTCGTAAGATTAAATTTGTAATAAACATCAGCGGTGTTATTACCAAACTCATTTCCATAATTAGTGCCAGGGCCTATGTCTGCTCCATGTCCATAACTTGAGCAGATTCCGAGGTTTCCAATGTTGATAGGATTGCTAAAAGTCGCGCCAATTGGCGCCACAGGGTTAGGGAGGGTCAAAACTGCGATCGGACTGCTCTTAGGAGATTCCCCTCCGATATTATATGCACTTACTTTAAATGAGTAACTGGTATTTGCGGCTAGTCCCGTAACTGCCCCGGTGAGCGTTGTCACGGATTGATATAGGACATCGTTCCTATAAATTCTATATCCCGTAACAGTTCCGGCTGGTTTAGTCCACGCGAGCGTACATCCGGAGGTAGTAATGTTGCTGGCCTGCAAACTCGTGGGTGCAGCTGGCACAGGAATCGTGTAGGTGATGGACAAAAAGAGATCTGTGTTTGCCGTTGAAAATGAAAGCCCTTTTGATGGCTCGCTTGCATTTACTAATCCAAAATAAAAGAAGCCTTCTGCACGACTACTTTGGACCTTGTTTTTCAAGTCAACAGTGGAAATAATCAACGGCGAATTGACGGTCGCGATGAGCGATGTAAATTGTGAAGCACCATTTAATAATGTCCAATCCTCGGCCGAATTAAAATTCGTCGGCCGGTTTACTAAATTTTTAAATAAAATGGTAGATGTCGACGAAGAGGTATTGCCTGTTGATGCAATAGGTTTAAGGTTCAGCGTGGCTGCGGTTATCGTAGCATTACCCGGTATACTGGAAATATTGAAAACAATGTATCCGCGGTTTGTTTGGTCAAAAGCTGCGTTGCCAACGTAAAAACTTCCAGTCGACTGAGGATTATACTGCGTCGACGTTCCGAGGGAACTTTTCACCATCCCGCGTTGAACTTGGGTGTGAAAAAAAGACTGCGTTGTTTGAGCGTTGGTGTAATTTGCTTTAAGAAAGATTAACAGCGCAATAAAAAAAAATAGCGAATGCCCTGATCTCTCCTTTGAAACTGGGAAATGATGAATAACGGGGTGGTTCATGATAATAGGGTTTAAAATGTGTAATTAAAATATTTCTAGTGTATCTAATGCACAACTAACTCGGGGTGGCAAGAGCCCAATGGGTTGATAATTCGCTAATGCGAATGAGAGAATTTCATGTTACTTGATTGTGAACTTAATTGCAATTTCGCGTGAACTTATCGCAGTAAACATGTTATGAATTTTGACTTTTGAGCTTGAAATGTTTACAGCCTTTTCGCCGAAACTTTTAAGGCTAGTTCAAAAAGGCTTAATCGATTTTTAACTTCGATCGTCGAGCAATAAGAAGAGCCGGTTGAAGGAATGCTTATGTGGGAATCAATAGCGATCAGTTGCCAATAATGGGTTTTCCTGCAACAAATTGATCTCGCCCTATGGCCAAATGCTAACGTGACTGCCGCTTTTATTGATGAAGTATGGCTGACTCGCTGATGTCGATTTTTTCGACATCAGCGTGAAGACGAGCGCCTGATGCTAGTTTAATCACCTACTTGCTTATCGGCACCTTGCTCAAAATTGCCTTAATAATATCGTTGGTCTTCACATTGTCAGCCTCTGCTTCGTAATTGAGGATGATACGATGATTCATCACATCGCGCGCGACCTCTTTAATATCTTCCGGCAAAACGTAGTCGCGGCCTTCAAGATATGCCAAAGCTTTGGCGGATAAATTCAAATTTATGCTGGCACGTGGGGATGCACCAAATTGGATGTATTGTGCCTGTTCTGTCAGCTTATATTCCAATGGATTCCGTGTCGCATACACCAGCTCGATGATATAACGCTCAAGGGATTCAGATATCTTGACCTTGTTCACCTGGTCTCGTATGCCGAAAATGTCCTCTTTACTAAGTACTGTGCCGACAGTGAAATCAAATTGCATGTTGGATATACGCCGCATGATCTCCATCTCCTGAGTCTTAGTAGGATAATCGACAAAGACCTTCATCATAAAACGATCCACCTGTGCTTCAGGTAGCGGATATGTTCCTTCCTGATCAACTGGATTCTGGGTGGCCATCACAAGGAAGGGCCGGTCAAGCTTAAAAGTAGTCTCACCTATTGTCACCTGCTTTTCCTGCATCGCCTCAAGCAATGCAGACTGAACTTTCGCGGGAGACCTGTTAATTTCATCCGCGAGAATAATGTTAGCGAAGATCGGTCCCTTCTTCACTTCAAATTTGCCATCCTTTTGATTGTAGATCATGGTTCCGACCAGATCGGATGGCAACAAATCGGGAGTAAACTGAATTCGTTGAAAATCGAGGTGCAGCACCTGAGCAAGCGTGCTCACTGTCAGGGTTTTTGCAAGCCCTGGTACGCCTTCCAGCAAAACGTGTCCGTTGGTAAATAATCCAATCAGCAGGCGGTTTACCATATATTCCTGTCCCACCACAACTTTGGCGACTTCGGAATATACCTGTCTGATCTTTTCCTTATGCTCTTCGTGCTTCTCGACCGCTATGGCGTCCATGCAATAATATTATATTAGACCACGCCAAAAATAGCGTAATTATTGTCATTTAGGTTCTTAATTTCTGACAGAAAATCCTCATGTGAAACATATCGAAACGGCTAACACCTTTGTGGTTGGGGATATTCATGGCGGATACCATGCGTTGCGCCAATGTATGGAGAGGTCATCTTTCAGTATCGAAAATGACCACCTCATATGTCTTGGTGACGTTTGTGACGGATGGCCAGATACTAAAATGTGTGTTGATGAATTGCTGAAATTAGGTATGCTCACCTATATCATGGGCAATCACGATCTCATTGCATTAGAATGGATGCTTACCGGTAACGCGCCTGAATCATGGATTGTACAAGGCGGTCAGGCTACCGTTGAAGCCTATCGCGATGGTGTTCCACCCTTGCATCTCCAATTCTTTAAACAGGCACATCCCTTCGTAGTTCTCAATGATTGTTTGTTTGTGCACGCAGGCATTGATCCTTCGAAGGATCTTGCTGATCAAGGTCAGGAGCTTTTCTTATGGGATAGAACGCTGGCGAGAAAAACATTGGAGGCCCTCCAGCGGAATGACCACTCGCCGCTGACCAAATTTAAAGAGGTTTACATCGGCCACACGCCCATCTCTGGCAATCAACCTTTAACCGCCGGCGGTGTATGGATGATGGATACCGGGGCGGGATGGAGCGGTGTGCTGAGCATGATGAATGTAAATACGAAAGAAACATTCGTGAGTGATCCCGTTCCGTCTTTGTACCCTGGCGTCGCGGGGAGGGCGAAGAGAGGCTAAGGGTCAAATAGTTTTACACGCACAGGTTGAAGCTTTTCCTGTCAAGATATTGAGCATGATCGAGGCATCGGCGTTCACTAACGACATTGAATGTTGAATCAACATCAATATACACCCATTGTGCACTGCGCACCTGGCCTGCAAGGCCTATAAATCTGAGCCCAGGCTAAAGGCCCGAAGGGATGCAGGCCTGGGAAAAAAGACGCACAAATTCGGACGCCTGTAATGATGTGACCGAGCACACGCTCAAGTCTTGGTGCATTTTATTAACATGCTTCAATCGGTAGCCGCTATCCAAACATTCATCTATCTCTCTTTGAATCCTTCTTCAAAGAGAGATACCGCTACAGTGGAGAACGAGGGGACAGCAACCTTTAATGGCTTTTTCCGGCAGAACGTGGCATTTGCTTCACCGATGTTTGAACGTGCGCAAAGGTGACATCCTTACAGCGTCCGACCGCGCGGGGCTTTCCCTACCCAGGCCTGCATCCCTTCGGGCGTTAGCCTGGGCTAAGGTATATAGGCCCTGCGGGCCAAGTGCGAATTGCGCCCTTGGTGTAGGGAAAATATCCTCTCACCCAGCCGACTGGAAAACAGGCGCAAACGTGCGCAACAGTTGATAGTCTCAGGGGTGATTCGTGTTTTGCATTTTGAGATTGAAATAGAAAGTCACACCGCTAAATGTAAAAAACTGAGTTGTACTGCATGTTAAACGTAAAATTGACAAGCTCGCCATCTTAAAAAACTTTCACCGCCGAGCCACGAGGGTTGGTGATATAAGAGTTAATCAAATTCTGAACGGTCCTGTTTTCAACGCTGCGCCTGATGTAATTCTTAGCTGACTCAAAATCTGCAATAGCAACTTCGCGATCGCAGAATCCAAAACCGACGTAGGCGCCTTTTTCCACCAGTACCAGTGACTGTTCTTCAATGTTTCTTCCCCGCCCGATGATTGCAACGGTGTCTCCTTCAGTATGAAATGACTCAATGGATTGCTCAGCCCTTCTGTTGTACGTTTCGGCCTGCTCAACACACATACAGGCGCCGTGACATCCGCCTGACTGATAATCAAAGCAAAGCCCTTTGGATATTTGCAATCCGCTAAGCTTCGGGCACAACTCAAACTCACGAACCTTTTCCCAAAGAAAATTCCAGGCTTCGCCTTTGGTGCTAAATCTTATGAGTGGCCTGGAGCCCTTGGTAACAATATTGACAGAGAATCGCAGATAGCCATTGCGGTCTTCATAATGATAAATCCCCCATTCCTCTACTCTGAACTTCTGTGCCTGATTGTATTTTGGCCAAAGGCGTCTGATCTCCTGTGACTCCAGGATTAAAGCAATAAGCTCATTGCCGGTCAACTCATACGTGATGTGATGAATCTCGCTTCTAATTTTAGAACGGCTCCATTCCCGCGCGTCACCCGCAAAATGGCCGGCGATCCTCTTTTTGATATTGATCGCTTTACCAACATAGATCACTTCACTACGTTCATTCAGAAAATAGTATACTCCAGGCAACGCCGGAAGCTTATCGAATTCTTCTTTGGAAAGATTAGGAGGCAAGATTGTTTCGCCCGAATTTTTTCGCAACGCCTTAACAATATATCCGTCGTGATCGCGGCGCAGCAGGTGATCAAATATACTCGCTGTAGCGGCGGCGTCTCCTCCGGCCCGATGGCGGTTCAAAATTTCTATACCCAGGCTTTCCGCCAGACTTCCCAAACTATAAGAACGCAGACCGGGAATGATCTTTCGGCTTAATCTGACGGTGCAGAGTTTTTTCGACTGCAGATTTACGCCAACCTGCTCAAATTCTTTCTTAAGAAACGCATAATCGAAATGAGCATTATGGGCAACGAAGACCTTTCCTTGAAGACGTTTAAGGATCTCGTCCGCTATTTCCTCGAACGTTGGGGAATTCACCACCATTTCAGTGGTAATCCCAGTTAGTCCTGTAATAAATTGTGGAATATACCTTTCGGGGTTAATCAAAGTATGAAAGACATCGGTAACCTGAATGCCATCGTGGTTATAAATGGCTACTTCTGTGATGCGATGCTTTTCCGCATATCCTCCCGTCGTTTCAATATCAACAATCGCATACATGGCTGTAAGTTAGAATTTGAGAAGTGAACGTAAAAGCAGAACTTATCTCAAATTTCGATTATAGCAAAATGAATTTGATTATTAGGTTTCTTTTATCCGGCGTTGCCGTTCTGATCACAAGTTATCTACTTCCAGGAGTGCACACAGTCAACTTTGGCTATGCACTGCTGGTGGCGGTTATACTTTCCGTTGTAAATGCCATCGTAAAACCACTTCTTGTTATTTTGACGATACCGATTACCCTTTTGACATTGGGGCTATTTCTACTTGTTATTAATGCATTAATCATACTGTTGGTCGACACTATCACCCCCGGCTTTGAAGTCGATGGATTTTGGTGGGCATTGGCCTTTAGCCTCATCCTGTCGGTTTTGAACAGTTTGATTTCCGACGTCACAAAGAATAAGAGCGAATGATGCTCGATGGAGTGCTTACATTGATCACTACAGGGATACGGTATCCAACCGGCGCGACACCCGGTCTGGTTTCGCCTGTACCTGCTGACTACTATCGTTCCGAGCCGAAACCCAATCTCAAAAGGTGAAAGCAGTGCGATAACGCCGAGAGTGGTGGCTAAATATCTCACGGCAGCGTCGATTAAGTTTGACACGAGGATCACCGGTGTGTCTCTGTTTAGGGAATTCGTTATTGATTGACCTGGCTAATTCGAAACCGGTAACAACAGGCAGGTCGGTGCCGCAGATTATTAAATCGAAATGTTCGATTCGCGAGGTTAGGAGCCCATCCAAACCAGATTCAGTATAAAGCACAACGGGATTGCTACTGCTAAGCACCGACTTGATTAGATCAACGTTTTACTTCTGCCTGTGAACCACAAGGATTTTCATTCCGACCGGAGAGAGACGCATTATCTGAATCTTCTCCAACCGTTATTAAAGATCGCTTAGAAAAAGGATATGGGAATTAATTGGCCGGAAAGTATAAACCGGAAAAAAACGATATCTGCTTAAATGATCAAATTAGACTGAAATTGAAATTTTTCCGGCAGAAACGACGTGAGAAAAATAGTACAATTGTACTACTCACGATTTTGGCAAAATTAGGTTACGAGGCCCATTTCATACGCGAATTTGACGAGGCCCACAACATTGTTCACGCTCACCTTTTCCATAATGTTGACCTTATGATTTCTAACGGTGTTTTCGCTTAGAAAAAGGCGTTGGCTGATTTCCTTTAGCGTCAATTCCTGACAGATCAGCAAAAGAATTTCTTTTTCGCGTTCCGTAAGTTCCGCTGCCTGAAATAAAGAACGGCTTTTCGGAACCCTTTGCTTGACATTCTTGCGCAAGACGGATGCAACCAGTTCATTATGATAAAAGTCCTTCTCCACGACTGCATAGATAGCCCTCTCCAACTCGTCGGGTTCAGTATTTTTCAGCAAAAAAGCGTGCACACCCATTTCCATCATATGAAGGATAAATTTGCTGCTATCATGCATCGTCAGCACTATCAGTTTTATCTCTGGGTACCTATTGATGATATGACCACAGGTTTCCGAGCCATCCATCACCGGCATTTGGAGATCTACGATGGCAACGTCAGGCTTTTCGAATTTTATCAGCGTAAGAAGTTCTTTGCCGTTCTCGGCATCCTTCACCATAGATACGTGCTCAAATGTTTGAAGAAGCGTCACCATTGCTTTTCTGAAAAGCGTATGGTCGTCGGCTATATAGACTTTATATTCTTTGTTCACAAAGGCACGGTTAATGTAAACTTTGTTCCCTTGCCTCGTAATTTATCCTGCACTAGTGCGGCATTCAGCAGTCTAACCCTACTCTCCATATTAAACAAGCCAACACCGTTACCTTGCCCTTTTACATAGCGAACCGCATCAGCGTCGAAGCCGATCCCATCGTCTTCAATTACGATTTCAAGATTGTTTGACTCCTTTACGGCCACAATAATTTCAGCGGCGTGAGAATGCTTAACAGCATTGTTGACTAACTCCTGGGCTATACGAAATGTCATTAACTGCTTGCTTGGAATAAGAGCTGATACCTCGTTATGTTCAATAAATGAGATATTAATCAATGCCGTGTCACGATATTGTTCACACAGTTCTTTAACCGCTTGCATCAGCCCGAATTTTTCAAGCGTCGATGGCATCAGGTCCCGGCTAATTGCCCTCACTGACCCAATCGCATCGTCCAGCATTCTCTTTTGTTGTTCGAAGAGTAAGGGATCTGGAAGTTGCCTGGCCAGCGATGTGAGTCCTACCCTGATCGCCGAAAGCATACCCCCTACGCTGTCGTGAAGATCTCCCGCAACGCGTTTGCGTTCTGATTCCTGCGACTCCAACGCGGCCTCCATCATCATTTGCTGATATTTAATTTCGAGTACTTGCCGGTTGTACTGTTCCTGAATCATTTTTTTCTGATAAAAGACCATGAAGAGGATAATCGCGATGGCAAGCAGCAACATGCCTACGGTACCGATGGCGATAAGGAGCGCAACTTGGTATTCCGAAGGTCCTGCCATAACCCAATGGTAATAACAATTTGATGAACTATGGCCAAGATGTTATGAAAAGTCCAGTAAATCAACAAGTCGTTATTTAAAACTTTAACGAGATAGTGCGTAAAAAGAAACAGGAATAGTGCTCCCGCCCGATAAATTAAAATTGCAGCGTTAAACCAGAACATTGGGACAGTATGCAATTGTTGCACAGGAAGATCGACGAGCAACCTGTACAAATACATGATCCCATAGATAATTAGCAAAAATGATCCTATTGCATCTGTATAGGAGTTATTCTCGTCCTTTTGCCAAAAAAACAAATTACAGACGGAGAAAATAAAAAACACCGCGGTGCTAATGAAAAAAAAATGACTGTACCGCCGCTGTAAGGAAATGTGATAAAGAAGGGCAAGCGTAATGACTATCAAAACAACGGCGACGCTTTGCGGGATGTTCACCTCTTTGCCATGGAATGTGAACGAAATTAAAATGAGATAGGTAGCTACCATGATGAGCGACGCCACCCCAATAATACGCGACTCAAAATTCCTTCCCTTGAACGGAATAAAAGCCATCAGCACAATAACGATGGCAAGGAAATTTGAGATCTCGAAGATTATATAAAAAATCTCTAAACTCATCGTCAGTTAGCCGCCGGTAACTATGTTGGACAATAGGGTGGACATGGTGCACCTCTGTCAAACACTCCCGAGCCACCTTCACTAGTTTTTTGCGCAGAAATACCGTCGTCCCCCCAAAGTAGTTTGCCGTCTTCCGTGGTCGCAACAAGGACAAGTTGAGTCGTTTCTTTCTTCGCCGCCTCCTCATACCTCGACGCCAGAAAAAACGTTATGCCCGCACTACCCTCCTGACTCAACAAGTTAAGCAGTACATCCCGGCCATAAAAAATTGACTTTGTGTCTTTCTCCTTATCAGGGCGCATCTCCTGATCGTACTTGTCGATCCATTCCATCGCCTCTTTCTTTGTGACTCTCGAACCGTGCGTTGATTTGAAAATTTTTGCCATAACTGGAAGAATTTGTAACGTTTTTGCTTAATGTATTGATATTTTTCGAACAATTTTCAGAATGACGTGTGAATTACTTCACAAATCCTAACCATTTGACGTATGATTACTGTCGAAAAAGCCTCGATTAAACATATAGGAGATTTAGTCAATTTTCAACAACGTCTAGCACAGGAAACAGAAGAAGTAATTCTTTCTGCCGAGGTGTTACATACAGGTTTGACCGCCATGTTTGATGATCCTTCGAAAGGTGTGTATTACGTCGCGCTTTCAGGCGAAGAAGTTGTCGGATGCCATATGACCACGACAGAATGGAGTGAGTGGAAAAACGGAACAGTCCTTTGGATTCAGTCACTATACGTAGTTGAACCCTACCGGAAGTTTGGTGTATTTAAAGCAATGTTTAGAAATCTGACCGACATGGTCAATAATAATTCCAACTTCATCGGCATCAGGTTATATGTCGACAAGTCCAATACACGGGCCATGAAAGTTTATGAATCAATGGGGATGGATGGGTCACACTATACGGTGTACGAATGGATGAAGGCTTAACATTAAAAACTATATATGCCAAAAGAAAAAGTGAGGTGTAGCTGGTGCCTTGGGTTTGACGACTATATTAAATATCATGACACGGAGTGGGGCGTACCTGTGCACGATGATAAAATACATTTCGAATTTCTGATACTGGAAGGTGCGCAGGCGGGTTTAAGCTGGGCTACTATTCTGAAGAAACGCGATGGTTATCGCAAGGCGTTTGCAAATTTTGATCCGGCAAAAGTTGCGCGATTTACTGAAGAGCGCCTGGAGAAAATGTTGCTGAATCCTGAAATTGTTAGGAATCGCTTGAAAGTATACGCCGCCGTAAACAATGCAAAGAGGTTTCTGGAGGTTCAAAAAGAGTTTGGATCATTCGATAATTATATCTGGAAGTTCGTTAACGGTAAGCCTAAAGTTAACAAATGGAAAAGTTTGAGTGAAGTAGCGCCAACCACCCCGGAATCAGATGCCCTAAGTAAAGACCTAATCAAGCGCGGCTTCAAGTTTGTCGGAAGTACCGTAATCTATGCCCACATGCAAGCCTGCGGTCTTGTTAACGACCACATTACATCCTGCTGGAGATATGAAGAAGTGCAAATGAAATAACACCACTAGTTTTCTTTATAACCCTTCACGATATCTTTTTTCGCCATGTAAATATTCCATACACCTTGAACGTTCACTGCGCCGTCTGGCAAAGGTGTTAGGACAGGGCGGGAATATAATAGGGTATCATATTGTTCAGATTGCGGGCTGTTTCTCAACTTTTGAATATTATCCTGTGTTGAACCGGTTTCCGCACCGGTGACATAAGCCTGTATCAGCTGAGCTTCCACTTCCATCGCGCCTGGAGACCCTGCCTTTACCCATCGAAGGCGAACCGCTGATTGGTTTGCAATAGAATCACACTTCACGGAATCAAAGCCAACTTTTTCAAGCGCTGCAAAAATTAACCGTCCCTCATCCAACGAGGCCGTGACAATTTCCGCATCGGGGATCATTTTTATCGTTTGATCCTCCATCCCTTCGCGAAGTTTCTTGCGTTGTTCGTCGGATAGTGATCCCCCACACCCTGTTAATATGACTACTAAGATGATTGTCGCGATCTTCATACCTCAAAATTGACCTGATCGGCTAAAAAATCCTAAGGAAACATTCATTCCTGCAGAATACATCGAAACTAAACTCCTTCGGATTCGAAGGCGGACTTTTTATTAACTTTGCGGGCTGAATTAAGCATATGCTTGGAAAACTTGAAGAATTAAAGCATCGATTTGAAGAAATTGGGCTGCTACTGGCTCAGCCTGAGACCATGAAGGACATGAAGCGGTTCTCTCAGCTTAGCAAGGAGTATCGCGACCTGGAAAAGATTGTTTTGAAATACAACCAGCTTGTTGATGTTAATGATCACCTGCAGCAAGCTAAAGAAGTACTTCAGAAAGAGAAAGACGAAGAGCTGCGTGAAATGGCCAAGCTCGAGATTGACGAACTACATCCTAAAATTGAAAGGCTGGATTTAGAGATCAAGGAATTGTTGATTCCGAAGGATCCGAATGACGACAAAGATGTGATGCTTGAAATCCGGGCCGGAACGGGCGGTGATGAGGCAGCGATCTTTGCTGGAGACCTGTGGCGAATGTACCAACGGTTTTGTGAGAGAAGAGGTCTTAAGATGGTCGTGCTGGACGTAACGGAAGGAACCGCGGGTGGCTATAAGGAAGTTATCTGCAGTGTCAGCGGTGAAGCCGTATATGGAATGCTAAAATTCGAATCTGGCGTCCACAGGGTTCAGCGTGTTCCGGCTACAGAACAAATGGGACGAGTCCATACCTCCGCGGCATCCGTCGTTGTGATGCCGGAAGTCGAAGATGTGTCAATTGACATCAATCCTGCAGACCTTGAATACCAAACGGCGCGATCCAGCGGTGCGGGCGGGCAGAACGTCAATAAAGTAGAGACAAAAGTTCAACTTACCCACAAGCCATCCGGCATTGTCATCACGTGCCAGGTAGAACGGTCCCAACACGCAAACAGGGAGCGCGCATTACAAATGCTGAAGACCAAGCTGTATGAGATGGAGCTGGAAAAACAGCAATCGGAGATTGGCGCCACCCGGAAGTCTATCGTGAGAACAGGTGACCGTTCTGAAAAAATCCGAACCTACAATTATCCACAAAGCCGCGTCACTGATCATCGCATTGGTTTTACGCAACACAACCTTCCTGCGGTCATGAATGGCGAGCTGGATAATTTTGTGGAGCAGCTTCGACTTGCTGACAGCGCCGAAAGAATGATGGAAAGCGCTACACAATAAGTTATTTTCCTTTGGAGTGATTCCTTTTTTCTAAATTTGCGCTAACGCTAAAAAATTAAATATGAGCAGAAGACTTATTGCCGGTCTCGGAATAGTAGGAGTAATAGTCGTTTTTATCCTGATCTTTGTATCGTGGGGTAGCGGCACATACGACAACGCTGTGAAGTATCAGGAAGATGTCAATGCGCAGTGGGGCGCCGTTCAGGCCGCCTATCAGCGGCGTGCTGACCTGGTACCAAACCTGGTGGCCACTGTCAAGGGTGCAGCAGAAAATGAAAAATCCATTCTTGTGCAGGTTACACAGGCGCGTGCGGGAATTGTCAATGCCAAGACACCTGAGGACCTTGAGCTGGCCGGCCGTCAGATCAATACTGCCATAAACCTTGCGTTTGAAGCCTATCCACAAATTCGCTCGACAGAAAATTTTCAGGACCTGCAATCACAGCTTGAAGGCACCGAAAATAGAATCAACGTTGCACGCGATAGATACAACGATTCAATAAGAAATTACAACACGTATGTTCGCGGATTCTTCAAAAAGATGGCACTCGGCTGGTTCGGTGGTGGCGAAGATTTCGCAATTCGCAAAGGCTTTGAGGCTGCTCAAGGCTCTGAAAACGCTCCTAAAGTAGAATTCTAAAAATACAACTCTCTGCTTGCTTAGAGAGGAGCCCTGCCGTGGTGGTGGGGCTAAAACAGGGTGAGTGTGGAAGCGAGAGCGACCACGCACACTTTGTTTTTTCGTCGCGCCCCACACCCACGCTCACGCTCCGTCGCGCTACTACTGCCTACAACGTGCGCTTCACTTCACGCTGCTCGTAGCTCTCTATCACATCCCCAACTTGCATATCATTAAATCCATCAATGCCGACACCGCAGTCAAAACCAGTTTTCACTTCACTTGAATCGTCTTTATGACGCTTCAATGATCCAAGCTTTCCTGCGTATACAACAATACCGTCGCGAATAAGTCGCATAGGATTGCTACGTTTGATTGAACCGTCTGTAACCATACAGCCTGCAATCGTTCCGATTTTGGAGATCTTAAATACTTCACGCACTTCGGCATTACCGACAATGACCTCCTCTGTCTCCGGCGCAAGCATACCTTCCATGGCGGCTCTAACGTCGTTGATCGCATCGTAAATGATCGAATATAACCTAATCTCAATCTCTTCGTTTTCAGCGACCCTTCTTGCCGATGCTGAAGGACGAACCTGGAATCCAAGGATGATCGCATCAGAAGCTGAAGCGAGCAACACGTCAGATTCAGATATCTGCCCAACACCCTTATGGATGATAGCAACTTGAATTTCGCCGGTCGACAACTTCAACAGTGAATCCGTCAACGCTTCCACTGAACCATCCACATCACCTTTGACAATAACATTCAATTGTTTGAAGTTACCGATGGCCAGCCTTCGTCCAATTTCATCAAGTGTAATGTGCTTCTTCGTACGGATACTTTGCTCACGCATGATCTGCCCGCGCTTGGTGGCAATCTCTCTTGCTTCACGATCTGTTTCAAGGACCGTAACTTTTTCACCAGCCTGTGGTGCGCCATCAAGGCCCAGCACAACGACTGGGGTAGACGGACCGGCCTCGGTAACGCGCTTTCCCGTATCATCAAACATCGCCTTTACACGACCGTAATTTGCGCCCGCGATCAATATATCCCCTACGCGCAACGTACCTGTCTGAACCATGATCGTGGATACATATCCACGGCCCTTGTCAAGGGACGCTTCAATAACAGAACCCGTAGCATTCCGGTCCGGGTTTGCTTTGAGGTTAAGAAGTTCCGCTTCGAGCAATACCTTATCAAGAAGGGATTCAATACCCAATCCTGACTTAGCAGAAATCTCCTGACTTTGATATTTTCCGCCCCACTCTTCAACCAGTATGTTGATCTTTGAAAGTGAATCTCTGATCTTTTCTGGATTTGCGGTAGCTTTATCTACTTTGTTAATCGCGATAACGAGCGGTACGCCCGCAACCTGTGCATGGTTAATTGCCTCTTTTGTTTGAGGCATTACATCATCGTCGGCAGCGACCACAATGATCGCGATGTCGGTAAGCTTTGCTCCACGTGCACGCATCGCGGTAAAAGCTTCGTGACCTGGTGTATCAAGAAAAGCTATTTTGTGACCGCTCTTGGTCATTACGTCGTATGCACCAACGTGCTGCGTGATACCTCCAGCTTCAGATGCCGTAACCTTCGTATTTCTTATGTAATCGAGCAATGACGTTTTACCGTGGTCAACGTGACCCATGATCGTTACAATCGGCGCGCGTGGCTGAAGCGTATCCTCGTTGTCAATATCTTCTTCTACTTCAAGTTCTTCTTCTGCAGACGTGAATTGAATAGCATATCCAAATTCATCGGCTATAACAGTGATTGCTTCTGCATCAAGTCGCTGATTGATGGACACGAACATGCCCAGGCTAAGACAAGTAGATATCACGTCATTCACAGAAACATTCATCATTGACGCAAGGTCATTGGCAGAGATAAATTCTGTAACCTTAAGAGTCTTCGATGCGGCTTCATCCTGAAGCATCTGCTGCTCATGCGCATCAGAATTTGCCTGACGTTTTTCTCTGCGGTATTTCGCGCCTGTTCCCTTTTTATTTCCACCGCCGCTAAGCTTAGCGAGAGTAGCTTTTATCTGATCTTGAATCTCTTTTTCGGTTGGCTCGGCTTTCGGCACGCGTGCAGGCGCAGGCCCTCGACCGCGTTGCGGAGGCTGCATCGGCCTTTGTGTGCGTTGGTCTGTACCCGTTCCGCCACCAGTGTGCGTTGACTGTCCTGGATCAGGAGCGATCCTTTTTCTCGGACGCTTGCCGGTTTTGTCCTTTTGTGTATCTGAAGAAGCTACTGGTGCGTCTTTCTTCTTTTCAGGAAGTGTTATGCGATCCAGCACTTTTAGACCTTGCAGCTTGTCTGCACGGCCTTTAATTAATTCTTGCTCGGGCAATTTTTCCTCTATTATTACAGGTTCCGGCTTCTTCGCCGGTGCTACAGGGATTTCAACCTTTGGTACTTCGATCGGCGCGACTATTGGAGCTACTTCTTTCACCTCGGCCACAGGTTCCACAACGGTAACCTCAGGCTCTACTATCTCCTTTACTTCCGGTTTTACTTCCTCAGTAACCGGTTTTTTGTCCAGCTCAATCTTGCCAACAACCTTTATGCCTTCGAGCTTTGGCTTGGGTGCTTCGACCTTTTCTGTTTTTGGTTCTTCTTTTCCCTTGACTTCTTTTGAGCCAAGGTTCTTGATCATGATATTGCTCTCTTCCTCGTCGACACGCTTCTTAAAAGCTTCCTTTTCTGCGCCAACATTTTCAACATGCTTGACTCCGATTGAAAGTCCCGATGCTTCTAATTTTTCTGTAGCAGACGAGGCAAACTCCTTGGACAAAAGGCCGACCTGCTCGGGCGTAAGCTTAGCGTTGGGGTTGTTTTCAACCTCAAAGCCCTTCTTTCCGAGGAATTCCAATATGGTATTATGGCCCACATTCAATTTCCTCGCCGCCTGACTCAACCTTATCAATTTTTCCTCTGCCATACTCAAATATGCCTGTTTTTTAAAGACTTTAAAACCCTAATCCCTCATTCCCGCCAAATTTAGGCGTTCTTCATCTTCGAAGATTGCCACCGGAGTTTTCATAAGGTTCCAATAAACTCCCTTTACTCAAATTCCTTTTTCAGAATATTTAGCACTCCTTCAACTGTTTCCTCCTCAAGATCGGTTCGCCTCACAAGCTCTTCCCTGGATAGCGCCAATACGCTTTTTGCAGTATCCAGCCCGATCCTGTTCAACTCATCAATTACCCAACCTTCAATTTCATCTCCGAATTCGTTCAGATCAACATCTTCTTCAGATTGACCTTCAGCAAGTTCACGGAATACATCGATCTCGTAACCAACTAAGCGGCTCGCCAACTTAATGTTCAAGCCCCCCTTGCCTATCGCAAGCGAAACCTGGTCCGGCTTCAGATATACCGAAACGCGTCCATTATCTTTATCAATCTTTAATGACACGATCTTCGCCGGGCTCAATGCCCTTTGAATGTACAAGTCAAGGTTCTCTGTATAGTTTATAACATCGATGTTCTCGTTCTGAAGCTCGCGGACAATAGCATGAATTCGTGAACCCTTCATGCCTACGCATGCCCCAACCGGATCAATGCGATCATCATAAGACTCAACAGCCACCTTAGCACGTTCACCCGGTTCGCGAACAACTTTTTTTATTGTTATCAATCCATCGTAAACCTCAGGTACCTCCTGTTCGAACAACCGCTCCAGAAAAACCGGTGACGTGCGTGAAAGAATGATCTTCGGATTGCCGTTAACCATATCCACCTTATGAACGATTGCTCTTACGTTCTCGCCTTTGCGATAGCGATCCTTCGGAATCTGCTCCCCTCTAGGTATAGCCACTTCGTTGCCCTCAGCGTCGGTCAAAAGAACTTCGCGGCTCAACACCTGATATACTTCGCCGGCAATGATCTCTCCGACCAGTTCCTTATACTTTTGAAACAGAATATCCTTCTCGAGATCTTTTACCTTTTGTATCAGTGTCTGTCTTGCAGTTGTAACCGCCCGACGGCCAAAATCATCAATAAAAATCTGCTCTGAAACCTCTTCTCCCACTTCGAAATCCGGTTCGATCTTATGCGCTTCCGTCAGGCTTATCTTGTCAAAATCCCAGATGTCTTCTGAATCATCGTCAACGATTTCACGAAAGCGATAAATTTCAAGATCTCCTTTGTCAGCATTTACGATGATGTCGAACTTTTCATCTGAGCCGAATTTTTTCTTGATCATGTTGCGGAATACATCTTCAAGTATTCTGATCATGGTCGGGCGATCGATGTTTTTTTGTTTCGCAAATTCGGCGAACGACGAAATTAATTCATGTGCATCCATGGTTACTACTATTTGAAGCTTACTAACACAAATGATTTATCGATATCTGAAAATTGAATTTCAAGTGGCGTCGCTTCTTTGCTTTTTCCAACTCCAAATTCCTGCTCAACAACTATTTTTTCCGGCTCTACCCCTGTCAACTTTCCTTCCTGAATAGCGCCGTCTTTCAATTTTACTTTTAGTCTTCTGCCAATGTTCTTCGTGTATTGCCGTGTTAGTTTCAGTGGCTGGTCGAGTCCCGGTGTTCCGACTTCCAGTAGATAACTATCTTTCAGAAGCGATGTTTCGTCAAGGGTTTTCGCCAATTCCCGGCTTATCGCGGCGCAATCCTCAATGGTCACACCTTGATCCCCGTCTATCGTTACCAGCACTTTTTGCGTTCCCCTGAGTGAAACAACGACATCTACTACAAACTGTGCCTCGTCAGACAATTTTCCTTCAACGATTTTCCTGATTTCCTCCGCAATCTCCATTTTAAAAAAGGTCTATAAACGAAGAGGGGACTTCTGTCCCCTCTTCAAGAATCCTTAAGAAACTTCGCAAAAGTAAAATTTTTTCAGTTCAGTGCAAGGGGTGTGATGTGGATTTCGTCTCTCGAAATCATCAGACGCTGATTGCAAAGCGTTAAAGTGACAAAAAGCGATCAGTTACCCTTGGTACATCTGGTGATAATACTTTAAATATTCTCCGGAGGTAACGTTTTTTAGCCAATCCTGGTTAGCCAGATACCAGTCAACCGTCCTTTCAAGGCCGACCTCAAAAGTTACCTGAGGACTCCACCCCGTCTCGCTAATTAGCTTAGAGGCGTCAATCGCGTAACGCAGGTCATGGCCTGCGCGATCCTTGACGTAAGTGATAAGCTTTGCCGAAGTACCATCTTCACGCGAGAGCTTTTGATCCATTGTGTAACATAGGAAGTTAACCAGGTCGATGTTCTTCCACTCATTGTTCCCACCTATGTTGTATACATTTTGAAGGATTCCCTTGTGAAAAATAACATCGATGGCGGCCGCGTGGTCTTCAACAAAAAGCCAATCTCTCACATTTTCACCTTTCCCATAAACCGGCAGAGGTTTGTTGTTGAGAATATTGTTAATCATTAGTGGAATAAGCTTTTCAGGAAAATGAAAGGGCCCGTAGTTATTGGAGCAGCGGCTGATCAACACAGGCATCCCAAAGCTGTTTCCGAAAGCCGTAACAAAATGGTCACTGCCGGCCTTTGAGGCTGAGTAGGGTGAACGCGGGTCTATTGGAGTTTCTTCTGTAAAGAATCCACCATGCTCAGCGGAACCATAAACCTCGTCTGTTGAAATATGATAAAACCGTTTTCCCTCAAAATTTTCGCCCCAAAAAGTGCGAGCCGCGGTCAGCAAATTAAGCGTGCCGATAATGTTGGTGGCAGCAAATTCCGCAGGATTATGCAGTGAGCGGTCTACATGAGATTCTGCCGCGAGATGGACAACCCCGTCGATATCGTATTTCTTAAAGGTCGCTGCTAGAAATTCTACGTCTAGAATATCTCCCTTTTCAAAGTGATAATTCGGACTGTCTTCGACGTCCCTAAGGTTTTCAAGGTTCCCCGCATAAGTTAGCTTGTCAAGGTTAACAATATTATACGACGGGTATTTGTTTACAAAGAGTCGAACTACATGCGATCCAATAAAACCAGCGCCCCCGGTAATGAGAATGTTTTTGGACATTGCTTTCTATCTGACAAATTTTTCAAAATTCTTGTGATCGCGCTGAAAGAGTATCTCCTGGGGCAGCGATTTAAAGTACTCGTATGTGATTTTCAATCCTTCCGACCGGGAAATCTTTGGTTCCCACCCAAGAAGCTGTTTTGCCTTCGTTATATCTGGCTGGCGCTGTTTTGGATCGTCCTGTGGCAGCGGCTTGTACACCACTTTTTGTTTTGTACCGGTAAGCTTGACAATCTCTTCCGCGAAATCCCTGATGGTGATTTCATGCGGATTTCCAATATTCATTGGAAGCTGATAGTCGGAGAACAGCAGTCTGAAAATTCCTTCCACTTCATCATCAACGTAGCAGAAGGATCTTGTTTGCGATCCATCGCCAAAGATGGTAAGGTCTTCACCGCGCAACGCCTGGCCGATAAATGCGGGGAGAACACGTCCATCATTTAGGCGCATTCGTGGCCCGTAGGTATTAAATATTCTTATAATTCTTGTTTCCAGTCCATGATAAGTGTGGTAAGCCATGGTGATCGCTTCCTGAAATCGTTTGGCTTCATCGTAAACTCCCCTCGGACCGACGGTATTGACATTTCCATAATACTCCTCCACTTGCGGGTGTACCAAAGGGTCGCCGTAGATCTCGGATGTTGAAGCCACCAGAATTCTCGCTTTCTTCGCGCGTGCCAACCCTAGTAGATTGTGCGTCCCCAAAGAGCTAACCTTTAATGTCTGTATGGGTATTTTCAGATAGTCTATAGGACTGGCGGGAGAAGCAAAATGGAGGATGTAGTGCAACTCCCCCGGTATGTGCACGTAAGTCGAAACATCCTGGTGATAGAATTCGAAGTTGGCGTGCTTGAACAAATGCTCAATATTCCGCAGGTCGCCCGTAATCAAGTTGTCCATGGCAATGACATGAAACCCCTCTTTCAAAAACCTGTCACAGAGGTGAGAGCCCAGAAAGCCCGCGCCACCAGTAATTAAAACCCGTTGCTTAGGCATTGACTACGTCCCTCCCTATACTAAAGTAAACATATCCCAGTTCCTTCATAAGCGTCAGGTCGTACAAGTTCCGACCGTCAAAAATAACTTTTTCTTTCAAGATAGTTGAGAGTTTATCAAAATCGGGCGTACGGAACTCTGGCCATTCAGTTGCAATGAATATGGCGTCTGCGCTTTCGGCCGCTTCATAGGGGGTCTCACAATACTGAATCCTATCCTTTAAAATTTTCTCAACATTCTTCATACTTTCCGGATCGTGCGCTTTAACAATTGCGCCTGCCTTCAATAGCGCTTCGATATTATAAAGCGCCGGTGCCTCACGGATATCATCGGTGTGGGGTTTAAATGACAAGCCCCACACTGCTATTGTTTTACCCTTCAAATCGCCTTTGAAATAGTTCTTGATCGTTGGTATCAGTTTCGTTTTTTGGTAGTCGTTCACCTCCATCACAGCGTTAAGAATTTTAAAATCATACGCCATGTCTTTCGAAAATCTTGCAAGCGCCTGAACATCTTTCGGGAAACAGCTACCTCCGTACCCAATGCCAGGAAATAAAAATCTCTTTCCTATCCGGCTGTCCGTGCCGACGCCCTTCCTTACGGCATCGACGTCCGCACCTACCAGCTCACACAGATTCGCAATCTCGTTCATAAATGAAATTTTCGTTGCCAGAAATGAATTCGCCGCATATTTAGTGAGTTCAGCAGAACGTTCATCCATAAATATGATCGGATTGCCTTGCCTGACGAAAGGCGCGTACAGGGTTTCCATTACCTTCCGTGCTTTAGTGGAAGACGTTCCCAACACGACCCGATCCGGTTTCATAAAGTCTTCAACGGCAACGCCTTCTCTGAGAAATTCCGGGTTTGAAACAATGTCAAACTCAACGCTGGCGTTTTTGGCGATCATTTCCCTAACCTTTTCAGCTGTGCCCACGGGCACTGTGCTTTTGTCAATTATGACTGTATAGTTTTCCAGTATTGACCCCAGATCTTCGGCAACCTTTAAAATGTACTTTAGATCGGCGGAACCATCCTCGCCCGGAGGCGTGGGAAGTGCGAGGAAAATGATCTTCGCATCTTTGATTCCTTCTTCAAGGTTGGTGGTAAAAAACAAACGCTGTTGCTTCAGATTTCTTTCAAAAAGCTGCTCTAGACCAGGTTCATAAATGGTGATTATCCCTTCCTGAAGCATTTTAACCTTTTCAACGTCGATGTCAATGCAGGTTACGGTATTCCCGGTTTCGGCGAAACACGTTCCGGTCACCAAACCGACATAACCAGTACCCACTACAGCTATTTTCATATCATGGTTTTTTTTCCGGCCGCTAAATACCGAAAAATACAAGGCGAAGAACACGATCTGAGTTTCTTAGCTCAAATATTAAATAATCCAACTTAAAAAGGCTACTAACACTTGTTTGTTAGTCCGAGGTTATCCGTTAAATTTGCATTTCCTGGCAATTCTTATGAACAGCTCTTCTTCTATTAGTTTTTTCGAAACCGACAACCAGCGTCTAATCCGGCAGATGGTTCGTGATTTCGGCGCTGCTGAGATCGTCCCTCATATCATGGAGTGGGATGAAGCCCAGATTTTTCCAATCGCATTATTTCGCAAGTTAGGAGACTTGGGATTGATGGGCGTCCTCGTACCGGAAGAATATGGTGGTTCAGGCTTTGGATACCTCGAGTACATAATGGCCATTGCCGAAATTTCGAAGATTGATGGCTCCATAGGTCTGTCGCTGGCGGCACATAATTCCCTATGCACGAATCATATTCTCCAATTCGGTGACGAAGAACAAAAGAGACACTGCCTGCCTAAGCTTGCCACTGGCCAATGGATTGGCGCGTGGGGTCTTACGGAACCTAACACTGGTTCTGATTCAGGCAATATGCGAACTACGGCCCGAAGGGAGGGTGGATATTATATATTAGATGGCGCTAAAAACTTCATCACCCATGGTATATCCGGGGAATTGGCAGTCGTTATAGCCCGAACCGGCAGGGTAGGCGATTCAAAGGGCATGTCTGCTTTCATAGTTGAGCGAGGAACACCCGGGTTTACCGCCGGGAAGAAGGAAAACAAGCTTGGCATGCGAGCCTCTGAGACCGCCGAAATGATCTTTACAGAATGCAGGATCCCTGAGTCGCAGCGATTAGGTAAAGAGGGAGAAGGGTTTATCCAGGCTATGAAGGTTCTCGATGGCGGGCGTATCTCCATTGCAGCTTTGAGTCTTGGAATTGCTATGGGGGCCTATGAAGCGGCATTACGATATTCTAAGGAAAGGCAGCAGTTTAATCAGCCAATCTCCAACTTTCAGGGAATTGCGTTCAAACTAGCGGATATGGCTACCCAGGTGGAGGCTGCCAAATTGTTGACCTACCGGGCCGGAGATCTTAAAAATGCCGGTAAGGAGGTTACGAAGGAGTCAGCGATGGCGAAGCTGTTTGCTTCGGAGGCGGCTGTGAGCGTTGCCAATGAATGTGTGCAAATATTTGGCGGTTACGGATACACGAAGGATTTCCCGGCGGAAAAGTTTTACCGGGATGCCAAGCTTTGTACGATTGGCGAGGGCACTTCCGAAATACAGAAATTGGTTATTTCACGTTCAATTTTGAAATAGAAATTGCGAAAAGATTATTCGTTTCCTATCTTTGTCGCCCTAAATACTTATTATGCTCATTATTAACGTCAAAGAAAACGAATCGATCGATAAGGCTTTAAAACGTTTCAAGAAGAAATTCGAGAAAACGGGAGTCCTGAAAGAGTTGCGTTCCCGCACTTCGTTTATGAAACCTTCTGTGAGCCGCAGAACTCAAATCATCCGCGCGACATATCGTGAACAGATGAGACTCAAGGAAGCCAAGATCTAGTTTTAAACATTTCGAGATTAAATCTGTGGGAATTTAAGTTTCTTCAGCTGGTCATCATATATCCCCTTCAACTTTCCTGAAGGGATATTTTTTTTAACTTAGGTCATCTTAAGGTATCGCTTGGCAAGCATGACTGAAACATTTTTCAACTATCTGCAATTTGAAAAACGCCTTAGCGCTAACACGCTGACCGCATATCGAACCGATCTTTTACAATTCTCCGATTTTATCTTATCGAATTTCGAGGTGCCGGCTGTCGCAACTGCAGATTACGGCATGACCCGATCATGGATTATTTCGTTGGTCGACGATGAAATGTCAGCCGTTTCCGTTAACAGAAAGATTGCCAGTTTGCGAGCGTTCTATAAATTTCTATTGAAGCGCCAGACAATATCGAGAGATCCAACAACAAAAATAAGCGTGTTGAAGACGGGAAAGAGGCTTCCGTCCTTTGTCAAGGAATCAGAAATGGCAAGCCTGCTGGATGAAACTTTGTTTTCTGAGACCCATGAAGGGCATCGAAATAGATTAATTCTGGAATTGTTCTACGCGACGGGCATTCGCCTTTCAGAGCTCATCGGGCTGCGGGAGAATCAGATTGACACTGCAAATACAACGATAAAGGTGCTGGGAAAACGAAACAAAGAGCGGGTAATTCCTTTTTCAAGGAAGATCATTCCTTTAATTAATACCTACCAGGCATCAAGGAACAAAGAAATTGACAAAAAGGAACACGGGTTGCTGTTTGTCACTGGCCAGGGCGATCCTTGTTATCCTATGATGATCTACAGAATTGTAAATAAATCCCTCAGGGCGGCTACGGTCTCCGAAAAAAAAAGCCCTCACATCCTCCGTCATTCTTATGCTACCCACCTGCTTAATAAAGGGGCTGAGATAAATGCTGTGAAAGACCTTTTAGGCCACACAAGTCTTGCTGCAACGCAGGTTTACACCCACAATTCTCTCGATAAACTAAAGAAGGTTTTTGATCAGGCTCATCCCAAAGCCTGATTATTTTACCAATTAGAAGGATTAACGAAATGAAAACATTAGATCACCAGTGAAAGCGGAATTACTTTTTTGTTCAAACTAAATCACACGACTATGAAGGTGCAAGTTCAATCAATCCACTTCGACGCAGACATTAAGCTTATTGATTTTATTCAAAAGAAGCTCGACAAGCTGGAAACTTTTTATGACAGAACAGTTGATGGAGAAGTGTTTCTGAGACTCAACAACGAAGGAATAGAAAATAAGACGGTAGAGATTAAGTTGCGCGTTCCGGGGAACAACCTGTTTGCAACGGAAAAGGCAACTTCCTTTGAGGCCGCTACCGAATTGGCCACGGATGCTTTGCGCGTACAATTGAAAAAGTTCAAAAACAAGCCCTCTTAACCCTATATTAAGCGAACCCAGTATCCCATAATCGCCCCCTGAGGACTGTGCAATAGCCCTCCATGCCCGAAGTATTTATCGGCTCCGGGGACGAATTGCCAAAAAATCAGGCAGGCTAAGCATATTGGGAGGTTTAACGACGAGAATCACGTCTAATAAAGACTCTTATCGTGACATAAGGTTACCTTTTCATGCGTAATTTGTATTATAATAAGTCACCAGAAATTGTCAATCTGGATTTGAAATATTTTGGTGGT
Organism: Chryseolinea sp.; assembly: GCA_037720155.1. Classification (GTDB taxonomy): domain Bacteria; phylum Bacteroidota; class Bacteroidia; order Cytophagales; family Cyclobacteriaceae; genus Chryseolinea. Next base: position 116,809 of record JBBJMI010000001.1, read on the forward strand.
AATTTGGGACTCTGTTTTTTTAATCAGACCAGTCTTCGTGCGTAATCGCGAAAGTAGGCGGTCGTAGAGGTGCTGACGGTTAGATTTGGGTGTAAAGATTTTTTCAGCCTGTTAGTTAATTCGCATGCAAGGCTTAATGTGAAAATTCATTGAATAAAAATTATAATCATTCCAACCTCTCCAACAAGTGAAAAAAATGCAAATGCCTATCCAGCGATTGAATTCTAAGATCATTTACTTTCTACTCCTCGTAGCGCTGAGCTCCTGCAGTAAGAGAAACCTTGTTTACTTCAGCAACCTGGCGTCATCGGACGCGAGTATGCCAATTAAGAACTATGCATCCCCGAAGATTCAGCCGGATGATGTTCTTAGCATTTCGGTCAGCAGCTTAAGTCCAGAATCGAATGTTCTTTTCAATGATGTGTTATTACCGACGACAGGCGGTGCCAACGTTCTGGCCGATAAAATTAATGATGGATACCTCGTTGATAAGAATGGCTTTATAAACTTTCCAGTAATTGGGAAAATTTCGCTGGCCGGCTTATCAAAAGAAGAAGCCACCGAAAAAATGACGGATCAGATTAAAGCGCACGTAAAGAATCCGATCGTAAACGTGCGATTCGTAAACTTCAAGGTGACGGTGATCGGTGAAGTAAATAACCCTGCAACGTTTGCCATCGGCAGTGACAAGATCAACGTCCTTGAAGCCCTCGGCTTAGCTGGCGATATGACTGCCTACGGGAGACGTGAAAATGTGCTGATTATTCGTGAAAAGGATGGGGTTAGAAGTACTACACGAATCAACTTGAATAATAAGGAGGTGCTAGGCTCACCATACTACTATCTCCAGCAAAACGATATTGTTTACGTCGAGCCCGATAACAAAGTTAAAGTGGCGGACACGTCACCCGGTAACCGCTTTATCGGCCTGTGGGCAGCATTGATATCTACTGTTGGGTTTGTGCTAATCTCTATTTACCAGTAATTTTTTAAGCAAGAAAAACTAATTTAATCATCATGAGCCAAAAGGACGCATTCCACACTGAGACTGATTACGTAGATGTAAAAGAGGTTCTCGCCAAATATGCAAAGCGTTGGTACCTGTTTTTGTTAAGCATAGCATTATGCGTAGCGCTGGCTTTTGTCTACCTGTACATGGCCACCCCGGAGTACCGGATTTCCAGTACGCTATTGTTAAAGAACGATGATACCGACGGCAATTCCCTTTCGGCGGCGCCAGGCGAACTGAACTTGTTCTCAACAAAGAATAAAATCGATAATGAGATAGAGGTACTCAGAGCGAACAGCCTTATGCAGCGCGTATTTAAAGAGCTTTCTCTCAACGCCACATTCTACGTGCACGGGCAGTTTAAACTGAAAGAAATTTACGGGTCCGAAGTACCAATACGGCTTAGCATTACGAAGCTCCACCCTACAGCGTTTGATAAAACTGTTACCATTACAAGAAAAACGAGCACAACGTACCAACTCTTAGAGGAAAAGACCGGCGACCTAAGCACCCATAAATTTGGCGAAGAGGTAAGTAAGCCTTATGGAATTTTCACTGTTATCGCACCGCCTGATCGTCGGAGCAATGAACCGATTGTAGTGAAGTTTCATGACATGCAAAAATTAGCGAATGCATATAATCTTAAACTGAAGGTCGAAACGGTCAACAAGAAAGCGAGCGTAATAAAAATAAGTCTGATCGATTCAGTTCCACAAAAAGGGAAGGACATTATCAATAAGCTCCTTGATGTTTATTCAAATGAGGCGATGGCCGACAGAAATCTCGTTTCAAACACTACGATTCAATTCATAGACGAGCGATTAAAATTTCTTACCTCCGAGCTTACAGACGTTGAAAAGGATGTTGAAGAGTACAAGAGGGCAAATGAACTTACAAACGTTACTTCTAATGCAGACCAATATCTCGCGCAGGCTACCGAATCAAACAAACAGCTTTCCGAGCTAGGCATTCAGATTGAAGTGTTGGAGTCAATCGAAAGCTATATCAATAAGCAGCCTGGAAAATATGAAATGGTCCCGAGCAATCTTACAATCCAGGATCCAACCTTGGTTCAATTGATTTCCCGTTTTAATGAGCTGCAGCTTGAGCGCGAACGGATGCTGAGAACGACACTTCCTAACAATCCTTTGGTTCAGGACTTGAATGAGCAGCTGGCAGGCTTGCAGTTGAACATCCTTGAGAATTTGCACAACATCAAAAATGGCCTGTTAATTACTCAAAAGCGTTTGCAATCTACCTCTGGACGCTTCAGATCGCAGATCCAAAAAGTTCCATCAATCGAACGTGATCTTTTGGAAATTAGCCGCCAGCAAGGGACCAAGGGGAACCTTTATCTCTACCTTTTGCAAAAGCGTGAAGAATCTGCCCTTGCTTTGGAGGTAACAGTATCAAAAACACGTATGCTTGACCTGGCCACCGAAGGCGATAAGCCGGTAACTCCTAAGAGCACACTGGTGTATCTGCTTGCCGTCGTTATTGGTTTTGGATTGCCCCTTGCTGGCATTTACACTAAAGATGCACTTAACGACAAAATCCAAACAAAGCGCGATATCGTCCGTGCTACACGCACGCCGATCCTTGGTGAGATTTCTCACAATTCGAACGGTAAGAGCCTTATCGTTACCGAGGAGACTGGCTCTTCAATCGCGGAACTGTTTAGGCTTATAAGATCGAACATTCAGTTCGCCACAGCTGGCAAGGAAAATAAAGTGCTCATGGTAACATCGAGTACGAGTGGAGAGGGTAAAACATTTTTTAGTATAAACCTTGCCGCCAGCCTTACGCTGGTCGGAAAGAAGGTTGTGTTACTGGAACTTGACCTGCGTATGCCAAGCCTTTCTAAACAATTAGGCAAACCCGCTGGCCTCGGCATCTCTGATTACCTCGTTGGGTCAAAGAAAGTCTCCATTGAAGATATCATCAGGCCACATAGCGGGGTCCCAGGGCTCTACATCGCGAGCTCAGGGTCACTGCCTCCAAACCCGGCCGAGCTGATGATGTCACACAACCTGGCGCATCTTGTGAACTCATTAAAGTCAAGCTTCGATTACATCATTATAGATACTGCGCCTGTCGGCAGGGTTGCAGACGCGTTTAGCCTGGCGCCGCTCATCGACTCAACGATCTATCTGGTGCGTAGTAACTACACCAGGAAAAACAATCTTGATCTGATCGAGGATATCTACACGAACAAGAAGCTTGCTCACCCCATGATCGTTCTGAATGACGTCACGGAGAACGCTGGACAGGCATATGGCTACGGATACAATTACGGGTCGAAAAAGAAAAAGCGTGAAAGACGTGAAGTAACAATCTCCTAACCGGGGATTGTTACTTCATTGATGTAAGTGCCCGTATGGGAAACGCACGCGAACGGAGCGGCTTCCCCCTTGAAGCTTTCCCATCAAGATATTAAGGATGATTGGAGACCGCGCGTTAACTCCACGACATTGCTTTATGTCCTCAGATACACCCCTGAAGAGTTTGACGGAGTTCGTTCTCCAGAATTTTACTCCAGCGCTTTTGGCCGTGTTCATTGATGTGGATCTGATCTCTGAAGTCTTCCTTGCTCTCACCGTTGTCAAGCCCTGAGATGTACCTGATGTTATTAGCCTTGCAAAAATTTATAATCTCTTCTCCCTGGTCATTGAATTTGCTTTGCTCGACTTCAGCCAATTCAGCATGGTGAAATATCAATAAGGGAACATTGTTCGTTCGGGAATAATCGAGAAAATATTGAAAGCCTGTGTTAAAGGTTTTGCCTCCTTTATTGATCATTAGGTTGTCTTCTTCTGCGGCGCTCCCCAATGCCTGCCGCAGGCGGGGAAGAAGATATTTATCTATTAGTTCGGCTGTCGCCAACGGGTATTGTGCGTCAGGATATGATTCATGCACCCCTACGGTCTTTTCAAATGTCATATTGTCGTGCGCATCATGACTGTTTACAAAAAGCACGATCAACTTTGCCTTATAATGCCCGAACTTCCGAAGATACGCCGCACAGTTGTCCGGCCCCCAGCTCCCTGAACTCACGTTCAAAAAACGGAAATCATCGCCTAATCTATTCTCTACAATACTCGTCGCCAAACTGTCCTGGTCCGTTAAGGCTCCACCATTGACAACCGAATCGCCAAACCCAAGAACGATACAGCTATCGGACCTCTGGATGGGCTTGCTCCTCATTGAAAATTCGTTGTATATAATTTTGTTGCCGAATCTCATTCGATCCTGATTCGGCCTGGCAATGTATTCAATCGCCGGATCGTCGTCGAACAGCACCATCGAACCGAAACCCCATTTTAATCGCAGGGTTATTTCAACGATTAGGAACAATCCCACTAAGATTGCAGCGAATTTGAAATATGTTGATCTTCTAGAATGCATTTACTCCAATTGATTTGGCGTTGACGTTCTTCTTTGCAAGCCGGAACGTTCATCACACATTTATCGCGAACAGAAGCCATGCCGACAATTTCCGTATGTGATCACACCCGAAACGCTGTTGGTTCCATCTGTCCCAAAAAACCGGAAAGTTAATAATGTTCAGGCAAGCGTTGTCAGTCGATTTTTAAGTAAAAAAGCGTTGTTCGGAGCTCAGGGAGCCGGGCGAACAACGCTTTCAAATCTTGATTAAATTGCTGCTGTGATTTTTCGATAGCTTATAAATGTTTTAGGCTGTCTCGCTCTACCGGATTATTCTCACAGCACCATTAATATCCGATGCATTTTCTCGCCTGATCACATAATAGTAAGCATCATCCATCAGGGCTTTTCCCTCTGAACTACCGTCCCATGAGTTGTTATAAGCGGTGCTCTCATAAACCTTTTGGCCAAAGCGATTGAAAACTGTTAAATGTGAAGTTTGTGCTATCTCAGTCTGCGGCCATTGCCATGTGTCGTTCTGGCCATCGGCATTAGGTGTAAAGTATCTGGGGATTGTTGAATCCGAAAATTCTTCGTCTGCCGTCACGTTCACTTCTACCATGTCTTTTGACTTTCGGCCATCAACATCCGTTACCGTCAATTCGAAAAGATATGTACCGGCAATTAGGCCGTTTATCAACAGTGACGGAAGGTGAGGTTCTGACAAAGTCAAATTACTTGGTCCGTCGAGTTGTACCCACTCGTAAGTAAGTTTGCCCGCCGGGGAGGATGCTGTTCCTATCAGCGTCGTTGAGTTCTGAGGTAGAAACAGGGTGATGTCTTCGCCCGCCGACACCGTGGGATTTGCTACCAATGCCGCGCTGTTCACTGTGATATTCGCGACGCCCGAGACGACAGAGTTCTGGAGATTGTCACTTGCCTTTGCCGTGATTGCATGGCTTCCGACTCCCGCATCCGTCCAGGCAAACAGGTATGGTGACGATGCATCTTCACCAAGCTTCGTTGTGCCGTCAAAGAATTCAACTTTCACAATAGAACCGTCGGCATCCTTTGCTGTAGCGGCGATATTGATCACGGCGCCCGTGTTGAACTGCGCATCGTTCTGGGGAGATGTTAAAGCGACCACAGGCGGTTTGTTTTGTGTAACGGGCAAAGCTGTAATGGTGATCGTTATTACCGTGGAGGTTGTGACACCACTCGCATTATCGTACGCTTTTACCGTCAGCGCATGCGCACCTTCGGAGGCGTTTGTCCAGGAGAATTTATAGGGACTGGAAGTGTCTTCGCCAAGCTTTTTCGTCCCGGAGTAGAATTCCACCTTTGTTATCGAACCCGTAGCGACCGTTGCTGTCGCGGTGATTTCCACCGCAGTTCCAAAGGTTACCTTGGTGCCGTTTGCTGGCGCCGTGATCGCTGTAACGGGCGGGATACTGACCACCACCCCAGTAACAGTCACGTTAATCGGCGCCGACGTCGTTGCGCTACTCTGGTTATCTGTTGCTTTTGCAGTAATGGTGTGAGTTCCAGGTGTGGCATTTGTCCAGTTGAAGGAATAAGGACTGGTGAGATCTTCACCAAGTTTTTTCGCGCCGTCAAAAAATTCTACTCTGGAAACGCTTCCTCCCTGATCTGTCGCGTTCGCGTCAATGGTGAAAGCTTGCCCTGAAGCGAAGGTCGCATTGCTCGCCGGAGCTGAAATAGAAACAACAGGGGGCACATTTACTGGCGGAGGTGTTGTTACTGCCTTATATCCAGGAACCCATTCGTCACCACCAAATTCATATGCGCCCATATCGGGAGCGCCTACACTTCCGTCCGTGATTCCGGGGATCGCAATTCCCGTATTTCGCGCGGGCGAGCCTGCCTGAATTCGGTAATTTAAACCACCGCCCCCGCTTCCAACAAATTGAGGATTGGTTCCTTTCACAATAGAGTTCGCACTGTTACCGGCACTATTCCCCCAATTGAATATAAGGTTGGCCTGGCAAATATTATTTCGCATTACGTCGCTCGGGCTATTGACGTAAGTCACGTACGAGTGATAAGTGGTGTTGGTCGGATTCCAACCCATTGTGTTATTATAAATATAATTTACCCGTCCTGCGTGCTTATAATGTGCGGCCGTTTCATGGTAAAAATCAGTAACGCCATTATTCCACATTACATTGTGGTGAATGGTAACGCTACCGGTTGCCTGATCAAAGTAAAATCCGACAAGGATACCATCTTGTTGATTAGCATTTTTTGCACCGCAATCGTGAATCCAGTTGTGATGCACAACACTTCCATCCAGTTTCATCGCACCCCATGCGTAGGTAGCGCCACCATCTACGTTAAGCAGGCAATAGTTTGAAAAATCATTATAGCTTAACTCGACATTTTGATGGCCGTGATTATCAATTTCTGCCGCTTTATCGGCCCACCAATCATACCCCCAATCAAAACACGTTCTGCCAGTGGTGTGAAAAGTGTTCCTTGTGATCACCTGATTATTAGTGCGCACACCCCAAAGTGCAACCGGCGCACCCATAGACGCGTCATATCCGATATGATGCATCAGGTTGTTTTCAACTCTTCCGTTTGCGCCAATCCAGATGCCACTTGATGCAGAGTAAGTTAATTCGCTATTCTTGAAAACATTTCCTGTTCCACCTAGCCTGATGCCCATTTGCTTCGACATGCCATATCCCTGCCACACTCCGACGTCGTGTCTTACGTTGTGATTGGTATAGGATGCACGAATATTATCGACCGTAACGAAATTTGTATTGTCATCGCCAGTCACGGGCTCGCAACCCTTAAATGTAAGACCTACAACAGTTATATAAGATCTTCCTTTAAGATTGAACCCCCAGTTTCTCGCTTTATACTCTACACCCGACGGACTTCCGCCGCCCTCTTGCCAGAGGTAAAGTGTTCCTGATTCGTAATGCCATTCTTTAGCCTGTGTAAGCAATCCCAGCTTACCTGTGACGTAATATGATTTGCGTACTTTGACTCCTGCGCCAGAGTTATCCCAGATATTAGGATAGTTGATCTGATTGCCTGAATGTGAGCTTATCGTCTTTGATGAAACAATAAACCAGCCGTTGGCAATTATTGTTCCCCCTCCCAATCCTCCCGGAACATTGGGTAGACCAGAATCTGATAACCACGTGGGTTGAAAGTTCGCGGCGGGTAAAAATCGCTGTTTTGAAATATCGAAAAGCTCGTCAACATTATTGATTTTCGGCCACCTTGCTTCGAACATCATATTGCCGTTCTGGAAAACTTGATTTGCCATGAGCGAAGTATTTGTTGTAATCGTTGACGCGTATCCATTGACCGGAAGTGTAATGCTTTTTTTATAAATATTGCCGCTGTGAACCGTCCATCCACCATCAGCAGTATTCAAGCCGCTTACAGTTACAGCCGCACCGTTGTCTGCCTTAAAGATTATAGGATTTCCGCCACTACCTGAATTGGTTGGCGTGATGGTTTCACGATAAAGCCCTGCGCGAATGTTTACGACGTCACCACCCTTGGCAACACTCGCGGCCTTTTGGATCGTTGCAAACGGTTGAGAAGAAGTTCCAGGATTATTATCTGAGGCCCCTGCTCCACCAACATAATAGTCTGTAGCAAACGCGTGGGTGCATAGCAAACTCAAAGTCAGGATTATCCATTTCATATTTCGAAATTTAGATTTAAAAACGTTTACCACCATTCTACACACGCACATCAATAAGTATAGTTAACCAACTCTGTGAACGCTCGTGCGCAAAGGTTGGCGAATAGGACTTGTCGGCGAAACCGGGATCGGCGAATTAACTATTTGTGGGCTAAAAAGAAAATCGCTGTCAAAAGACATATCAGGGTTCATGGTAAACATTACATACGTGTCTTATGTTGCCACCTTCACAATGTGTCATGCTAACGACAGAAATCGATTGTTAAGGCCACGGATTTTGCATCAAAAACAGCAGCATACATTCGGTCCCTATTCAAATTGTTTTAATGAGACTCGCAGGTCTTTAAAGTCGATTTGTATTTGCTCATTGCTATACATTTAGCTTCGGCGACGCTTATAGTCAGCTTACCGGAATCCGAACAACACATCGTCAACGTGTGCGGCACCTGGACTATATTGCAAGAGATTAATATGCCAATTTACAGTGACGAACATCATGGTCAAGTGATACGTCTGTCATTGGGAAGAAGCATTGATGTCTGTTTATTGCGCCATAATTGATTACCATATCATGAACTTTGTACCCACATGTCGACAGCTATACGGGTAATTTCCGGAACTGTGGCATCATGGGCACAAATCGCCGTTACGATGGCATCCCAAATTGCGCTGGTGCCAATTTATCTGAGCTACTGGGACGTAAAAACGTATGGAGTCTGGTTAGCAATACATGGAATCATGGGTATTCTCTCAATGCTCGATTTGGGCTTTCAAAATTATATGAGCTTTGAATTTCTCAAGCTCGGCCGCAACAATATTCCCAGCTTAAACAAATCACTGTCATCGGCGATAGTTTTCGCTACAGGGCTTGGCGTTCTTCAAATTGGCTTAATATTCATTTTGATATCTACAGGGATCATGGTTTTTCTGATCGGAGAGTCAGGCAGCGGCGATTCCGATCTAATTTACAACGCCGGCATCGCATTGGTATTGCAAGGCATAACCTGGCTTGTGTTAATGAGTGGGCCGGGATTGATGATAAAAACCCTGGCTGCTTTCGGATATTTTGCAAAAACTGCATGGTGGAATGTTGTATTTGCGATTGTAACAGCGGTAGCTCCATTGATTGCAGTTGTTGCAGGAGGCGATTTATTATTGGCGAGCATTGCGCTCACATCAGGTTCGCTCATTCATGGCGTAGCGTTATACGTCTACCTGTTACGCAGTTTAAAAAAGGAAGGATTTCGGTTGGTTAGACCTTCGTTTAGACTCGGATTTTCGAATTTCCTGCTGTCCACCCCTTTGCTGGGAAAGGCAATTCTGGAAAACGTTCGACAGCAAGGCGTTCGGCTTCTCGTGGCGCCGCTGGCAGGTCCTGTGGGTCTGGCTGCTTTTTCCACAATGAGAACTGGTTCCAACGTGACTTTACAGGGTCTTAATACTATTATACATCCATTGCTTCCAGATCTGTTGCGATTCCTCCATGACCGTGATCAGCCACGTGTTGACGCCGGGTTCGCTACCCTTTGGATTGTTGTTGTCGCATTTATCGCACCGGGAATTGTAATTCTTCAGGCGTTTGCGGAACCTCTTTTCGTCCTCTGGACGCAGGGGAAAATTACCTTCGATCCGCTGCTTTTCTCCCTGCTCTCCCTTGGCGTTCTGGTTTACGCAGTCATTCAGCCCGCCATCGCGGTCGTAATTGGGAATAATCTGACCAGGATACAATTGGTGCTGGCGGCAATTTCAGCAATCATAGTATTGGCCGTCCTCGCGGCATCTGTTCCCCTAATTGGAATTGTCGGCGCAGGCATTGCGTTGTTGGCTGCTGAAATAGCCGGAGCCGTCGGTTACTACTTTCATGCAAAACGGTGGCTCCATCAAAATGACATGCTATGGCCTGCGCACTGCTTTAAACTGGCACTGGCATCAGTCCTAATCGCCAGTTCTGCCCTCGAATTTTTGTTATGGATGCCCGACTTTAAGTGGCTTATCCTAGGCATTTCAATGGCCCTGTTCGCCTTAAATGTTTGGAGATATTGGGCCGCCTTGCCTGCAATAGCCACATCTGGTTTTCATAGGCTGCTAAGTACTGTCCCAGTATTGAAAAGATTCGTTAAGACTAATTCCAAAGGTGAGATTGAAAACGCAGGCAACGAGTTCCCAACTAAGATGTGAAAAACCCCTTAAACACAATACATTAAAATTACAACTATGCCCGAAGCGCCAACAATTTCAATCTTGACACCTGTATGGAACGGACTGCCTTACATTAAAGAATGTGTCGATTCCGTTCTCAGTCAAAATTATCAGGACTGGGAGATGATTATCGCTGACAATGCCTCTGACGATGGCACAAGCGAATATTTGCGCTCTTTAACGGACCCTAGAATAAAGGTTTTTAGACACGAGAAAAACATTGGCGTATACCGGAACATTAATTTTCTATTTAACAAGGCGACATCCCCCATATTCATGGGACTATGCGCTGACGATTATTTTTATGAAGGATCGTTGGAAAAAATTCTTTCCGAATGGAGTGAAGCCGGACCGGAAGTAGGGTTGATAACCTTCAACTGGATGAACCGGACTCAAAAACACAATAAGTTCGATGAGTTGTCCTATGAGCTTCTTCCGAAAGTCCTCGGAGGTATCGACTCCGATTTTGCTTTCTTCCTTTTCGGATGTTTCCCCGGGAATTTTTCAGAGGTTTCTGGCCGGGTCGCCCTTGTCGCCCCGGAACATTATTCATATGATACCCGTTTTTCCGCCGACTATGACTTCTGGATGCGCATATGCAGAAAGATGCCCATTCGCATCAGCACTGCTGACGCGACCTACATCAGGAGGCATGATCGGGTAGCTGCAACCTACATCATCACAAAGGGCGAATATCACGAGGAATCCTTTGAAGTCTATAGAAAAATCATCGACCATCTTTCGCCAAATTCTGACCGACAGAAGCTTATCAAATTTTACAACATTACAATTGCATCCTTTCACCTGCGTAGTGCTATACAGTCAGCATTCTTCGGTAAGTTTCAGGCACTTAAGTCATTTATGCGCTTGAAATCACCGATTTTCTGGCGTTTTCAGTTCATCCGATGCTTACCTTTCGCCATGTCGGAGCAATTAAGATTTGCCGTGAGCCGCATCGTGGCAAGAGAAATCTGGGATAGCCGCAAGTAGAAAATGTACAGAGTATTTCTGGGAAACGGTCATGACTCAAATTTTTTATAATTTTAACTTGTCTTGGTTAAGGCCGGTTATTTTTAATGGAGCGTGACATTGACACCCCATAGTGATTTTTTAATTTAATAAGCACTCTGCCAAATGAGACCCATAGAGCTACAACAGGATATTACGCCTCTGAAGCGGCAGAAAAGTGAAACCAGTTTTCTGAAACGGGTTGTTATGGCATCATGGGTCGTTCTTTTTGCCACCGCAGTCTACCAGATAATATTTTTCCCCGAAATTGTTAATCTTATCGCGATATCTGCCGTCGTACTGGCCTGGGCAATAGTAACAAACATCTGGCTCACCAAAAAGATGCTAGAGCGGTATCTGCTGTCGACATTCATGATACTCGGCTTCGCCTCCTCGCAATTCTATTTTCCGCTCCTTTTCACGACCATCGAAAACAAGCCGCTGATCTATAATCTTGAATTACCAGAACAGGTGTTCCTGCACTCAAGCCTCGCCCTCCTCGTATTGGCAATAGCCCACGCGAGTTATCGCTTCCTTATGAGAGCATCACCTGACCGACCTTTATCAGTATTGGACAAAGCAGGGTTTTTTCAGGCGCCGGCCTATTTACAGTTATGGATCATGGGATTCGTTGGAATGGCATCGTCATTCTATGTACATTTTGCTTCGCCCGAAATTGGTCAGGAAGTAACCGGTGCTGCAGGAGATAAAATTGTCCAGGCGCTCGTACCGTTCATGTATGCTCCATTTTTCATACCGCTGGGGAAACTGTACGGAAACCATAACAAGATCCCGCGTTCTTCATTGCCACTGATCCTGGCCTACTCCGTACTTCTTTTTGCTATCAGTTTGGCACGAAACAGTCGCTCCGCTTTCATTTTCGGATTAACAACTCCTGCCTTTGCTTACGTATTGGGATTATTACTTGGCGTGTTTAAGACGAAAATCATGACGGCCCGAAACGTGATCCTTGGAGGTTCCGTGATCTTCCTCCTTACCGGTCCGCTTGGCGACCTAGGAATCGCCATGCTTATTGTCCGCGGAGATGCAGAGCGCGTCCAAGACATACCGCCGGCGGAACTTATCACGCTTACGCTTGAAGCGCTGGACGACGAAGTCGCAATTGAGCGTAGGAGAGAAGAGGACAGGGGCGCATCAATGGACGCGGACTGGGACGAACGTTATCTTGACAATCTTTTCACTGCACGATTTTCGAATATTAAATTCAATGACAGCAATCTCATAACATATTCCAGGGTTGGCGACTTTGACCCCGATATGCAGGAGTACACATTGGATCAGTTGATCGCCGCGCTGCCAGATCCTGTAATTAAGCTATTTGATTTTGATGTTGATAAAGAGGGAACACTTCTGATGTCTTTCGGCGATTACCTCTACATCTTGTCAGGTGGTAACGGCACGCCTCAGGGCCTTCGCATCGGTCACATTGCCGGCACAGGCATGTCGACATTTGGATGGTGGTACTTATTTCTATTGGGTGCCGTAATGATTCCTGTGTTTTATCTCATTGATAAATTTTTCAGGCCGGTAAAAAAGGTTGATGAGCAAGTCGTGGAAGAATCGGAATCGAGATTTAAGCTCAGCTTTTGTGGCGTGCTTGTGCTTACGTTCCTGTTCCAGTTTTTCGGCATTGAAAGTGTTGTCTTTGGAGCAACATTCCTGATACGCGGCTGGATACAAATGGTCTTACTGTACTTCGTTATTTTCCACATCACCCGGGTTATTGCTGGGATTTTCACTAGCAAGCGGAAGCGTCTGCGATTTAGCCCCGCTCCAAATCCAATTTGACCTATTTTTCAATGGCAAAGATCATAGAGGTACGGTAAATATTGTAAGGATGAATTTGGTTTTTTTTACCCACCCGACGTTTCTTAATCATCAAAGTATGCCGCGATTTGCGCGGATGCTGACAGAAGGCATGAAAGCGCGCGGCCACACAATACAGATATTTTCGCCGGAAGGAATGTTTGTTAATCTTCCGGGTTCGTCGATGATAAAAAAGTGGCTGGGCTACGTGGATCAGTTTATCGTTTTTCCTTTTTTGGTAAAAAAGTCAATAAAGGCCCAACCTGCAAACAGCCTGTTCATATTTACTGACCATGCTCTTGGCCCGTGGGTGCCATTAACGGCAAAACGTCACCACGTAATTCATTGTCATGATTTTTTGGCACAAGCGTCAGCAATGGACATGGTACCACAAAATCCAACGGGGTGGACAGGGAAAAAGTACCAGCAATTAATACGGAGAGGCTATGCGCAAGGAAAGAATTTCATTTCGGTATCTGAGAAGACCAGAAGCGACCTTCATCATTTTCTTGGCCACATACCATCATTTTCCGAGGTTGTTTACAATGGATTAAATCAAAAGTTTGTTCCGCGAGAACGCGCGGCCGCCCGCGCGACGATCGGAAAACGAATTAATCTCGATGTAACGGAAGGATACTTTCTTCACGTGGGCGGTAATCAGTGGTACAAAAACAGAGTTGGTGTGCTGACGATTTATGAGGCATGGCGTAAAAGCGCACACCCTAATCGCCTTGCACTTCTTATGGTAGGTGAAACGCCTGACAAGTCATTGATGGATGCGTTCAATTCTTCTACCATGCAATCTGACATTCACTTTATTACTGACCTCGAAGACCACTTCATTGGCGACGCCTATAGTGGTGCATCGCTATTTCTCTTTCCTTCTTTGGCAGAAGGCTTTGGGTGGCCAATTGCTGAAGCGATGGCTTGTGGTTGCCTTACCATAACAACGAACGAAGCGCCGATGACCGAAGTGGCAGGCGATGCCGGCTTTCTTATACCTGCAGCACCGGAAGACGTCAAGCAGCAAAAGGAGTGGGCAACATCAGCCGCTGATGTAGTATCAAATGTTATCGGGCTTTCCGAAGAGAATCGTCTCGTGGCAGTTGCCAAGGGAATACACAATGCAGAAAGATTTAATACGGACGATGCGTTAAATAAAATTGAATCTATCTACAATGCTCTGGTTCTAAAATGAAATTATTACATGTCATCACATCAATGGATCCTAAAATGGGCGGGGTTTGTCAGGCCGTCAGGAGCATAGCAGTTGGTCTTAGCCAGCTTGATGTAATTAACGAAGTCTTAAGTCTCGATGCTCCTGACGCTTCATTTTTGAGTACGGACCCGTTGAAGATCCATGCGCTAGGACCGGCGCGCGGCCCCTGGGCATATAGCGCTGCGATAACTCCTTGGTTGCTCGAAAAAGTGACGACCTACGACGTCGTAATCGTTCATGGTCTTTGGCAGTTTCATAGCTTCGCGGTTGGTAAAGCGCTGCAACTGTTGCGCAGAGATATCGCTGCAAAAGCTTTCATACCGAAAATGTTTGTCATGCCTCATGGTATGCTTGACCCCTATTTCCAAAGAGCGGCCGGAAGAAAAATAAAAGCTATAAGAAATTGGGCCTATTGGAAAGTCATTGAGGCGGATGTTGTGAACAGGGCTGATGGTTTATTGTTTACGTGCGATGAAGAGCGCAATCTTGCTCGAGAACCCTTCCGTCCTTATCACCCCGCGCACGAGCTTGTTGTCGGTCTTGGCGTCGAAGAACCTCCGAAATATCGCGATCAATTGGTTCAACAGTTTAGAGCCCATTGCCTCGGCGGCAGTAATGACAAGTTCATACTTTTCCTCAGTCGTATTCATGAAAAGAAAGGCGTAGACCTGCTGTTAAACTCAAGTAAAAACACCAAACATTCAAAGCACAACCTGGTAGTCGCCGGTCCCGGACTTGAAACGACCTATGGCATCAGCATGAAAAAGATCGTCGATGAGAGTAATGCCCCTGTGACTTTTGTTGGGATGCTGTCAGGAGATATTAAGTGGGGTGCGTTTTATGGGTGTGAGGCGTTTATACTTCCAAGTCATCAGGAAAATTTTGGAATCGCTGTTGTCGAAGCTTTGGCTTGTTGCAAGCCAGTGCTAATTTCAAATCAAGTCAATATCTGGCGAGAGGTCAAAGACGGTGGGGGTGGATTGGTTGCAAATGATACGTTGGAGGGCGCCGATGAACTGCTGAGCCTTTGGACCAGCGCAACAGCGGATGAAAAAAAGGATATGGCCGCGAGGGCACGGTTGATTTATGAAAAGAACTTTGCAGTAGGGCCCGCAGCCCAACGGTTGCTGACGGCAATCTCTACATAGAAAAAAATTTTGACACACTCAATGCAGCAAACTGATCTTTCAAAATTTGACGTTGGCGATTACAAAGCTGGACCTTTCTTTAAGGTGGCAATCTGGTATTTTATCAACCATTACATATTCCATAGTGCTTTGCCGTGGCCTTATAAAATGAAGCTCGGCCTGCTGAGATTGTTCGGAGCGAAAGTGGGTGTTGGGTCAGTTATCAAACCGAAGGTTAGGATAAAAAGCCCGTGGCGCCTTACTATTGGAGATCATTGTTGGATAGGAGAGTCTGTTTGGATTGACAACCTTGAGGATGTTTTTATCGGAAATAACGTTTGTATTTCTCAGGGTGCCATGCTCCTTACGGGCAATCACGATTATACGATCAGCTCGTTTCCTTACCGGTTAGGAAAAATTACGCTTGAAGATGGGGTTTGGATTGGTGCACAGTCTGTGGTATGTCCAGGCATCATCTGCAAATCTCACGCTATTCTAACGGTGAACTCGGTTGCATCTAAGAATCTCGAGGCCTGGTCGATTTATGCGGGTAACCCCGCCGTGTTGACGCGAGGACGCAAAATGAATGGTTAAGCGTCGCAATCGCCCCTTGCCAGCTATCCCGGTCCTTTTCCCATCCTAACATTAACTATTTAATAACGCATATTTTTCCGATATTGCGCGCCGGAACTAAAAAGCGTGTTTTTTGGTTCATATTTCGTGCTCTCGGCACGCTTTCAATAAAAAAACAACAAAAAGTAATGGGAAGACCTGCAGTATTACCGAAGAAAAAGAAAGACGGATTTTATCTCGAATTGCGCAACAAGGGCGCGAAATCGGGTGTCGTGATTATTCGTGACACTAAGGAAGCCATGATGCGGGCAGCTAAGCAGTATGAGATCACCAAAGACGTTATCGTTCTAGGCGAACATAAGAACGGCAAGCGTGTTGAAGAAAGTCGCAAGAAAGTAGCCTAATCTGGCTTAACCCCCATATCCAGCATAACATCCCTGATGTCACGGGTATGGGGGAAATATCCCAATAATTTTAACAAAACCTCATCAACTACGGTGTCTGGGCAGGATGCTCCACTGGTCAGTATTATTTCTGTAGGATTTTTTTCCGGTAAGTAAGGCGTCGTTTGCCTGAGTGTTCTACTGACAAAATCAAAGTGTTGAATTGTTTGCGGCGAGATGATTTCCCGTGGAGAATTTATAAAATACGTTGGGAACTTTCGCTCGCAAAGTTCAACGATATGGGATGTGTTTGAACTGTTATAACCTCCAACCACAACTACCAAATCCGCATTTGTCTCCAACAATTTATACGTAGAGTCCTGATTATCATTGGTCGCGTAACAAAGTGTGTCGCGCGTTTCTGCAAAATGGGCCACCAAATTCTCCTCGCCATATTTTTTAGCCATCACTTGCTTGAAAAACTCGGCGATAGCCTGTGTTTCGGTTGCAAGCATGGTTGTTTGGTTAACGACCCCCACACGTACGAGGTGTAATTCTGAATCGAACCCGCCAGTACTTCTACCCGCAAAATCCTGAGCGAACTGGTCACGTGATTTCTCCCCAAGTATGTATGCAGCAAGGACCATTGCCTCTTTCATGTCCGTAACAACAATGGCCGGCCCTGCTTGTGCGCTCCGTGAAAAGGTGGCACGCGTTTCTTCGTGGTTTGGCTTACCATGTATGATGGTCGTAAAGCCAGTGCCCGCAAGCTTTTCTGACCGGTTCCACACCTTTTCTACGAACGGACAGGTTGTATCGTATCGCTCAACGGCAATGCCTCGCTCTGTAAGTTTCCTTTCTATATCTACGGTGGTTCCAAATGCCGGAATGATTACAATATCATCCGCATGCAACTCATTCCATGGTATATATTGGTGCCCATCCGTGTCCATTATAAATTTGATGCCACGACTTGTCAGGTCATTATTCACCTCCTGATTGTGAATCATCTGACTTAAAAGAAAAACGCGCTTCTCTGGATTTTCTTCGATAGCCCGATAGCTAATCTCTATTGCGTTCTCCACACCATAGCAAAAACCAAAATGACGTGCGATGTAAAAACGAATGGAGCCAAAATCGAGGATGGTTGGGGAAAAATCCTGCTTCCGCAGATCTTTTATTCTGCGCGCCTCTTTGATCTTTCCGGTAATGGACGATCGGTAATAAGCGGGGATCTGAAATTTTTTGATAGCAATATTTTATAGCAACCGAAACAAAGGTAGCCGGTTTGAGTAAATGAAACGAATCCGTTGCGAGGTGAATTGCAACAGATTCGTTATTCTATGCTGCTTTAGAAAGCTCTTCTTCTTTGATCTTGTTTGTTCTAATCTCTTTTGTTTCCTGATCGAACCATCTTACTTCTACAAGATTGTCCTTGATGTATTTTAACACCTCCATCACCTTGCCATCAATCTTGCTGCGAACCCGTTCGCCTTTCTTAAAAAGTTTCCTCATATACCATTAACACGTTATATCCTTATGGCATAGTTAAATTCACGTGGGAAATCTTCATACGTTCCAGAAAATATAACCAGATCGCCTTCCTTCCTTTTCTTTAACAATTCGCGGAATTCCTTTGCCGTCTTCACCGGTTGATCATTGATCTTCGTAACAATAAAGCCTTTCCGCATATCGGTATGCCTTGCGACTTTACCCGTACCCAGCTCTGCAATGCGGACACCATAGTCAATGTCTAATTTTTTCAGGACTTTTCCATCCAAATCTTCCGGCTGAACGCCTAAGATCGAGACCGCATCCCGCACTTCAGCGGCAACTGCCGTTGTTTTGCCTTCCCGATTCTTCAAAACCACGGGAATAACAACCTGATTGCCTTTCCGGTTTACAACCATGTTCACTTTGTCACCCGGTCTGTGACGACCGATGTACTCAATCAAGGCAGTACTTGATTTAATAGGAGCTTCATCAATCTTCACCACAACGTCTCCTTCTTTTAAACCAGCTTCTTTGGCAGAACTGTTAGCCGGAAATGCCGAAATATAGGCGCCCTCGTTAACCTGCAATTCTTTTTCTTTTGCAAGGTAGCTATCGACACTTTGAACAGACACGCCTAGCCATCCCCGCTGTACCGTTCCGAACTTGATGAGGTCCTCAACAATCTTGCTTACAATGTTCGAGGGAACTGCGAATCCATATCCTGAGTACGATCCTGTCGGACTGGCAATTGCTGTATTGATTCCGAGCAAACCGCCATTAAGATCCACGAGCGCTCCACCACTATTACCGGGGTTTATTGCCGCATCCGTTTGAATAAAGGATTCAATTGCTGTGTTTCCTTCGCCGTTATTGCGTCTTAGGATATTTATATTCCTTCCCTTTGCACTGATAATACCAGCCGTTACTGTAGACGTAAGGTTGTAGGGATTGCCAACAGCCAGGACCCATTCGCCTACCTTCGCTTTGTCAGAATCAACGAACGAAAGGTGGGGTAGGCCTTGTTCTTTTACCCGAAGTACAGCCAGGTCTGTATCAGGATCTGTTCCAATCACCTCGGCCTTTAACGTGCGATTATCGTATAGTGTAACTTCCACAATGTCAGCATCCTGAACGACGTGATTATTCGTAACAATATATCCACCCTCATTAACAATAACCCCCGAGCCTGAACTTTGGGAAGGTCCCTGTTGACCCCTTGGTCCAAAAAATTCTCTGAACGGGTCAGCGATTTCACTTTCCGACTCAGGCTGTCCTTCCTGCGTTGATTTTATAAACACCACGCCCGGCATCACCTGGGCCGCGGCAGCTGTAAAGTCCACAGGGACAGCTTTTCCATCCTCATTCACCCTAAAGGCAACCTTGGAAGTCGGAGCAGTAGAGAGATAATTCAGCTTTACCTCTTTCTGATTTTTATTCAACCACTCGAACGAGGCCACCGTGCACACACTCCCGAGCACCGCCGCGAGAACTAACGACCCAAATCTTTTCATACGTACTGTTTTTATTTAAGACTTTCTTTTGAAGCACAAAAATCGCGCAAAAAGCGTGTGGACGAATTTTTGTCAGTAAGGCTGGCATCTTCCCTGTCTAATTTTCAGCGCCTCATGCCCGACTGTCAGTTAAATACGAAATCTTTCGGATTTAGGTTCCACGGAAATTAAAAACGCTTAGGGTTCTGCTCGTAATTTGGGTCCTTGCATTTTTAATAGTGGTGATATATGGGCTGCAATAAACGGCTGATCTTGATTTTATATATCTTTTTTTAACTGCATTATCCCAATATATTAGGTGATGGATATATCGGGAAAAGTAACGCTGAAGAAGGGAAGATCTTATTCAATTGAAAGATTCCATCCATGGATCTTTTCGGGGGCGATTCAAAAGACGGATGGAGATATTCACGATGGAGATTGGGTGGATGTTCTTCAACACAACGGGAAACTCCTCGGCACCGGACATTTTCA
This sequence comes from Chryseolinea sp., assembly GCA_037720155.1. GTDB lineage: Bacteria > Bacteroidota > Bacteroidia > Cytophagales > Cyclobacteriaceae > Chryseolinea. The sequence goes on from JBBJMI010000001.1 coordinate 136,708, forward strand.
GGAAGGTAGCATCACTGTAAGGATGTTAACCTTCGGCGAAAGCCGGCCGGGTCCGGATTTTTATACCCAAAAACTAACGGCTGCCCTTTCACTTCGTCGCGCTGCGCATTTGCCAGGAGAATCAACAAATTGCTTCCGATGGATTCATGCCGAAGGTGATGGTCTCCCTGGTCTAATCGTTGATTGGTATGATGGCGCCGCTGTTGTTCAGGCGCATTCGCATGGGATGCATGCGAATCGTGAACAGATCGCGTTGGCCATAAAAAATGTGTGGGGTGAAAATCTGAAATCCGTTTATTACAAAAGTCAAGCTACATTGTCGAGAACGCGTGATGTACACAGTGATGGCTATTTGTATGGCCTGAGTGGTGTTCCCCACGTGGTGCGGGAGAACCAAAACAAGTTCTTTGTTGATTGGGAGGAGGGACAAAAAACCGGATTTTTTTTAGATCAAAGGGAAAACCGTCGGCTCCTTGGTCATTATGCAAAGGGGAAGAAGGTTTTGAACACTTTTTGCTACACTGGTGGCTTTAGCGTTTACGCAATAGCCGAGGGCGCTGAAATTGTACACTCTGTAGATTCGTCAGAAAAGGCAATCACGTTGGCAAGAAAAAACATCGAATTGAATATGTTCGATGAAAGCAATCATAAATGTTTCACTTCCGACACCTTCGACTTTATAAAAGACAAGCAAGACCAATACGATGTGATAGTGCTTGATCCTCCTGCCTTTGCAAAAAAAAGGGACTCGCGCCATCAGGCTGTAAAAGGATACCAGCGCCTCAACGCCGAGGCTATCCGCATCATTCGTCCCGGAGGAATCATTTTTACTTTCTCCTGCTCACAGGTTGTCGACCAACAGTTGTTTTATGATACTGTGGTTTCTGCGAGCATTCAGGCGCAAAGAAATGTTAAGGTGCTTCAGCACCTTTCGCAGCCAGCAGACCATCCGGTTTCAATGTTTCACCCTGAGGGCGAATACCTGAAAGGATTAATTCTTTACGTCGAATAGAAAAGAATTTCTGGCATGAAAGCTATCACGATACCCGGCTGTTCTGCGGCAGTCAGGGCCACTCACTTTCGTCCCTGATGTTCACTTTCATAATGTTCACGCAATATATCCTCCCCAAAATCATTCGTAAGGTCCCGCACAACAGAATGCACATGATTTGCATCATTCTGTGTGTTATCCAATTCAATCAATAACATCGGACCTTGAATCCGGTAGTAATAACCGCTGCCGTCCGTAACGCTGCCTGCCCATGCGAATGTCAGATTTTCAACTCCCGCCTTTTTTATCCTGCTCATCAGCTTATCAGAAAAGCCCAGTTCATAGTTGGTTACATAGACCTGTAGAAGATCCAATAACATACCCTGCTGATTTTCATTCATCTCTTTAAAAGACAACCCCTTCGGTAAAAGCGGCGTTGCTTTCCGACTATTAAATGATACAATTTCACTGTAAGCGTTCGGCGATATCAGCGCTGATTTTAATTGCAAAGGTGAAAGCGCGTTCACTAGCTTAAATCCCTTATCGGTTTCTGATTTCAAAATTTGTTTTCCCTTATCTGGTCCATCGGCCACCTTACCAGGATTCGAACCAAAAAAGGATGGCGTGGAAGATTCGATCTTGTTGCCTATAGTTGAAAAGTTTAGTGACACATGATGTCCTTCGAAACGCCAGCCCCAGGTATCTTTCGGTGAAGGCGTTCCAAAGATTGTTAGATAATACTTCAGCGGGTCGCGGTAGGTATCCGACTTACCCCGATTTTCTATTACGCGCAAAACATTTTCTAACGATACAACCTCAATTGTTTTCTCGTAGCCTTGCGAGCTCAGGGAGGCCTTAAGCAGATCGAGTGCGAAGCCTCTTTGTGAGCTTGAAAGATCGCACATGCACACACCTAACCTCGTCCGCGGAACAAAATGCCAATTAAATCGCTCGTTGTCGTTAAACTTGAATTCCGCCTTTTCCCTTAGCGGTGCATCAAGCGTCGAAAGAAATTGATTTGCGGGTGTGGCCAAGTCAGTTTTCTGCGCAAGGGCTGTGACGCTTATTACCATCAAAACCAAAAATCGATATAGCATGTTGACGTTGTATAATGTTTACCTAATTCCTGATGCAACAACATCATTAAAAGTACTGAGAGGGTATAAGAGGGCGTGAATCCAGTTTCGCAAGATAATCGTATTAGTTGCGGTCGAATCATTACAGGCTAAAGATCTTCCGCTGATACCTTTTAAAAGGCACCGCTGAATACAACCCTTTCAAATGTGCCTTCTTTTGGGTTAAATTAGAAAAATTTTAGCTTAACATGGACTTAACACAAGCATGTTCAAATATATTGGCGCAGTTGACGGACCTGGTCAGACAGATCCGCGAGCACGACTTCGTAAAGCCCGCGGAAACTTTGAGCAATTCAACTATCGGACAGCACCTTAGGCACACGTTGGAATTCTTCCTTTGCTTTGAAAATGGTTATGAGCATGGGATCATCAACTATGACAAACGCGCGCACGACAAACTTATTGAGAGCGATAAGTTTATCGCTCTCTCTAATATTGACAGAATCAAATCCTTTATTTCTAACCTTTCGGAAAAGACTCTTCACCTAGAGGTGGGCTACGATCTTGAAAACGATGATTTCCTAACCATTCATACTACCGCAATGCGGGAACTGGTGTACAATATCGAACACGCGGTGCATCACATGGCAATTATGAAGATCGGCATACGTGAAATTGCCTCGTATATCTCGTTGTCGCCGGATTTCGGTATAGCGGCATCAACTATTCGGTACAAAGAGTCATCGCTGCCAGTTTCAAATTGATTTCCGGAACTGAATGTCGTTGCGTGACGGACTACTGCGAAGCCGATTTTTTATTAAACTGAAGAGTTGGGAATATTGGCCCTTTGGCATAATTCAATTTCCTGTGATCCTATATTTTGCATGGCTTTCGCTGAGGGCCAGATCCCTCCTTTTCTTTTCTGCATCAAACCCGGGCATCACAATGGGGGGGATGTTTGGGGAATCCAAATTTGACGTGCTGGATAAAATTCCCTCCCGCTATGTTCCTAAAACTGTCAGAATTCGTGCTTCTACAACCGGAGAAGACGCAGTGAAGACCATTACACGTGAAGGCTTTCACTTTCCTGTAATCCTTAAACCTGATCTTGGTGAGCGTGGCTTTATGGTTGAAAGGATTAACGATGAGAATGATGTTGGCGAATACATTTCGAGAGTGCGCTGCGATTTTTTGGTGCAGGAGCTTGTCAATCTCCCGCTTGAGTTTGGTATATTCTATACGAGGTTCCCGCATAAGAGCGAGGGAAAAGTAACATCCGTTGTTATGAAAGAGATGTTGACTGTAGTCGGAAATGGTAGGTCCTCTCTGCAGGAACTAATCCTCAAACTAGACCGGGCAAGATTGCAGTGGCCGATTTTACAAAACAAATTTGATGGCCGCCTCTCTGAAGTCCCGGTTTCCGGGAAGCGAATTGAACTCGTTTCGATTGGGAATCATTGCCTTGGTACGACCTTCCTGGATGGCAGCCATCTGATCAATGACAGGCTGTCGTCTACTTTCGATAGTATCAGCAAACAAATACCTGGTTTTTATTTTGGGCGATTTGATCTTCGGTGTGGCAGTGTTGAAGATCTTTATGAGGGAAAGATCCAGATCATGGAGCTGAATGGTTGCGGAGCGGAGCCTGCACATATTTACCATCCTGGATACTCCCTACGAAAAGCTGTCGCTGTTCTGTTTCGGCATTGGAGGAACATTTTCATAATCGCAAATGAGAACAAGAAACGCGGCACGCCATACGTTTCTTTAAAAGACGCAATGCAGCATTATAAAAAATTTAAGGCAGCTACTTCCGCTTCATGATCGCAGTCATGAATTTTTTGCTGGCATTCTTTTTTAGTTTTATCGGAACGATTCCGCCAGGCACGCTGAACATCAGCATCCTTCAGCTGGGTGTTGAGAATAAATTGGGTATGGCCTGGAGGTTTGCCTTTGCTGCCGCCCTTGTTGAGTACCCTTACGCGTGGCTTGCCGTTAAGTTCGAAACCATTATCACCACCTCTCCGCTAATTCTGGAGAACATTCAATTGATCACAGCCGTGGTGATGACGTTGCTTGGAATATTTTCCCTATGGTCGGCGCGCAGGCCATCCAGATTTTCACAGAAATTTTATAGTAGTGGTTTTAGAAGAGGGCTGATATTGGGCGTTCTCAATCCGCTGGCCCTGCCGTTTTGGCTTGGGACAACCGCCTATCTAAAAGGTCAGCAGTGGATAGATCTTACCAGCGCCTTACAGCTGCATAGTTATCTTTTTGGAGTGTCCCTTGGTGCTCTTGCACTGCTTATGCTTCTCGCATATCTGGCTAAAAAAGTAGTTACCAAAATCCATGATAGTATACTGCTAAAAGTACTCCCCGGCACCATACTTCTCATACTGGGAATGTATGCTTTCCTTCAGTTTTTTACGTAGCGATATCGGGCTGATCAGTCCGGCTTAGTAAACCAAACTTTTTTCGAGCATGAATTCCGCTATTTGCACTGCATTCGTAGCCGCGCCTTTGCGTAGATTGTCCGCCACCACCCACATATTGAGCGTGTTTGGTTGAGACTCATCCCGACGTATGCGCCCTACGAATACCTCGTCGCGGTTGTGCGATGTGATTGGCATAGGGTATACGTTATTTTTGGGATCATCCTGAACGATGACGCCCGGTGTTGTTGCAAGTATGGAGCGGACTTCGCTAAGGTTGAAGTCTTCATAGAATTCTACATTTACAGCCTCCGAGTGCCCACCAATAGCGGGTATGCGCACCGTTGTAGCGGTAATCCCTAATGTCTTATCACCAAGGATCTTTCTGGTTTCATTCACCATCTTCATTTCTTCCTTGGTATAACCATTATCAAGGAACGAGTCGATATGGGGCAATGCATTCATATCAATCTGATGAGGGTATACCTTGGTGCCGTTAACGCCTTTCCGTTCATCCATCATTTGCTGGACGGCATCCTTACCTGTTCCTGTCACAGATTGATATGTCGACACAACTATTCTCTTCAATTTATATTTGACATGCAGCGGAGCAAGCGCCATCACCATCTGAATTGTCGAGCAGTTTGGATTAGCGATAATGCGATCATCGATAGAAAGCTCATGACCGTTGATCTCCGGCACAATAAGCTTCTTTCCAGGATCCATCCTCCACGCGGATGAATTGTCGATGACAATTGTACCCGCCGCCGCATACTTCGGCGCCCAATCGAGTGACGTCCCGCCTCCTGCAGAAAAAATAGCGATGTCTGCGCCAAGCTTGCTTCCCTCTTCAATCCCTTTGATTGTATATGATTTTCCCTTGAACTCGACAACATTTCCCTTTGATCTCTCCGAAGCGATTAAATAGAGTTCATCGAAAGGAAAACTTCTTTCCTCTAAAACTTTTAGGATTTCCTGCCCTACAAGTCCTGTAGCACCTACAATTGCGAGTTTCATTTTAATTAAATTTAAAGGCTACAAAAATACTATTAATACTGTTGTGCTAATGAAAAATGTTATACAATTAATTGCGTCGGCCGCGGCGTTAACGTTTGTGCTCTCCTTTTTTACCCAACAAGCGTTCGCTAATCCCAATTTGACACCTACATCATCCATTAACGAAGAAATCGGCGAGTCGGGATGGAAGGATATTATTTTTAATGAGATATTTCCCGATCCTTCACCCGCCATTGGCCTCCCACCATCTGAGTTCATTGAGCTGTTAAACCGATCCCCGAACGAAATCAACCTTAATGGCTGGCAAATTCGGGATGCGGCCTCTGTCATGACAATTCCGGAAATTTCTTTGCGTCCCGGGGAGTATCTTATACTCACCGGCGACTTTGAAGAATACAAGTCGTTCGGAAAAGTTTTAGGTTCAAAAGATTTTCCTTCATTGAATAATAGTGGAGATGTATTGATTCTACAAAGCGCAGACGGTGTTCTCATAGATTCAATTCACTATACTGACGAATGGTACAAAGACAGTGAACGGAAGCACGGAGGGTGGTCTCTTGAACTGATCTACCCGGAAAATTTGTGCAGTGACAAAGAAAATTGGATCGTCTCCGATGATCCAACCGGGGGAACTGCCGGAAAACAAAACAACGTATATTCTGAAAAACCGGACTTGTCCGGACCACAACTAATATCCGTTATTGCCATAGAAAATAATTCGCTTCAACTTGTGTTTAACGAGAGGCTGTCCGCAATTGTACCGAAGGCAGGATCCGTTCATGTTGATCCATTAATTGAAATCGAAAAGGTAGAATTCATGGAGACTTCACTTAACGTATTGACCATATCGCTGAGTCAACCGATCCAGAATAGCGTAAGTTATTCTATCAGCGTCGCCGATGTCTATGATTGTGCAGGAAATGTCATTCAACCAGAGTTCAGCGCTTTCATTTTTGGAAACCCTGAAGCTGCGATAATCGGAGATGTGGTGATCAACGAAATTCTTTTTAATCCCGGACCAATCACAGGTGATTTTATAGAAGTGCGCAATCTTTCTGGCAAATTCATCAACATTTCAAACTGGTCGCTGGCAAATTATGTTGATGGGGTTACTGAAGGCATCTCATTAATTACTGACAAAGATGTCATTCTACAACCCTATGGCTATCTGGCAATCACCGAAGACCGCGAATTGCTGCTGTCGGCATACCCGAAGGCCCCTGCCAAGAAAATTATCAATGCAGAAGACCTGCCTCCGTTAAATGATGATTCCGGAACCGCAGCAATTGTCAATGAGCAAGGGGAAGTAATCGACCATGTGCATTACACCGCGACGATGCACTCGATATTTATCCGTGACCCGGAAGGCGTATCCCTGGAAAGAACGTTTACCGGAATTTTGTCGAACGATAATTGGAATTGGAAATCAGCGAGTGAAAGGTCTGGCTTTGCAACTCCGGGATATCTCAATTCCAATGATTACCCCGGGTCCGCCTCGCCCCCTGAGGCTGTGACGATCGATCCCCGCGCATTCATTCCGAAGAACGGTCAGCCGGACTACACGCGCATTCAATACAGCTTTGAACAGGGAGGTTATGTGGCCAATGTTAAAGTATATGACAACCGGGGTCGTTTAATTAAGAAAATTGCAAATAATGAGATCCTTGGCACGGAAGGTGCGTTACGTTGGGACGGAGATACCGAAGACGGATTGAAAGCCAGAGTTGGATATTACATGATCTGGTTTGAGGTATTTGACGCCTCCGGGAATGTCAGGGTCATTCGGAAGAGTGTCGCTGTCGGTGCGGGATTTTAGATATTCGAAATGAGGAAAGAAATAACAAAACGGGTTTAACATTGGAATGCAGGAGTAACCAACCTGAAAATTCCTGCGGATTAAGGCTTTGGGAATTAATTAGCCAATATTTTTTGTTTTCGGAACTGACCGCATAATTTTGCGCATCTTTTATTAACCGGGATTTTATATGGCTAAGAACAAAAAAGCAGTAGCAAAACCAACAAAAAAAGGCCCTGCCAAGTCGAAAACACCAGTAAAAGCAAAAAAAGTAGCTGCTCCCAACGCTAAGAAAGTACCCGCGAAAAAAAGTATCGCTAAAGCGCCGTCAACGAAAAGTGTAGTTGCGAAGAAAGCAGCGCCAAAGAAAGTAATGCCGAAAAAGATAGAAAAACCAGCAGTGAAGCCCTCAGCGTCGAAGATCCAGAAAGAAAAGGCAGTGACCCCCGTAGAAACCAAAGTGGAGAAAGTTGCGCCTATAATAAAGGAAAAGGAAAAGGTTGAGAAGCCGGTGGCCGCCAAACCGGCACCAGTGGTTTCCAAACCCGCTCCACCACAATTAACTAATTTTCCTGTGCCAAATCAAAGACCAATTGCACATAAACAACCCGTGAAACCTTCGGCGAATGATACACGAACCAGATATTCCGAAAATGAGCTGGTTCAGTTTGAAGCGCTGATCCATAAAAAATTGGATAAAGCGAAGGATGAGTATAGAATACTTAAGGAAACGCTGAACAGAAACAATGACGAAGGTACTGACGCTACGTCTGGCGGAAATACCAAAGTGTTGGAAGATGGCGCGGAAACAGCAGAGAAAGAAAACCTTAGCCAACTTGCTGCGCGTCAGCAAAAGTACATTATGAACCTTGAGAACGCACTGGTGCGTATTAAAAATGGTACATATGGAATCTGTTCGGTGACCGGCAAACTTATTCCAAAGGAACGTTTGATTGCTGTGCCACACACAACGCAGTCAATTGAAGCTAAAATGATGCAGCAGGATTGATCCTGTGCATCTGACGGATTTTTGTTACCCTCAATTTATCATAAACTTGGACTTCTTACAAAATCACATTGAAGCGTTGGTCTTTTGCAGCCCGACACCAATAAGGCTGTCGGAAATAAAGGCCTGCCTTTCAGAAATGTTCAATGCGGATGTGCCGGAGGAAGATATCGCAGGTGCCTTGTTAAGGGTTGAGGAAAAATATTTAGCGGAAGAGTTTTCGTTTCAGCTGTATAAGACCTCTGGGGGATATCAGTTTCTCACAAAACCTGCCTACCAGGCGAGCATTAGCATCATGCTAAAGCAGCAATCGAAAAAGCGATTATCTACCAGCGCCATGGAGACATTGTCCATTATTGCCTATAAACAACCTATTTCTAAAACTGAGATAGAAAACATTCGCGGTGTAAATTGTGATTACGCTGTACAGAAATTATTGGATAAGGCACTTATTGAGATCACAGGAAAAGCCGAAACAATTGGCCGCCCAATGTTATATGGAACAACTCCAAAGTTTATGGAGTACTTCGGCATCAACGATCTCGCCGAGCTTCCATTGCCAAAAGATTTTGTTGGAGAAGTAAATACAATCGGAGAAAATCCGGAGACACCAGAGCCCGATGCCCAGCCGTAAGCAACCAGACCGTTCAAAAAGCAGACGCGGACCTTCGATGGGCTCGGGCGACGCAGGTGGACCGTTCAAGAAGAAGCGCGAATTTCAAAAACCTGATAGCGGAAAGTTTTCCTCTGCACGTCGTGCCCCTCGCCCCGATGGTGACCGGGAAAAACCGACTGGCGGATCCTCGGGCTCTTATGATAAAAAGCCCCGACCAACCCGCGATGAAAGGGCATCTCGTAACCGTCCGGGCGGATACAAAGATCAACGTGAAGGAGGAACAGCGGGTTCCCATGGAGACAAACGTCCAAGAGGAGCCTCTGAGGGAGATGGGTCGTTTTCTGGTCGTGATCGATCATCTGACAGTAAGCGTCAGTCGGGCGCACCGGGTTCTTTCGGAAAAAGATTTCCAGGAAAGCCGAGCCAGGGTCGATCCCGCGATCACGAACGTCCGGAGCGTGAAAAACGATCTTTCGACAAGCCTTCGGATAGTAAAGGTTCCAGAAAAACTACGGAGGGCGAAAAGCCTTTTCGTCGCCGTTCTGAAGGCGGGTTTGACAAAAAACCAACCTCGGATTCACGTCCTTTTGCTAAAAGGCCCACTGGAACCAATGAAGAACGGCCCTTCCGTGGCCGAAGTGAAGACAGAGCTTCTGGTAGCCCTGAAAAACGACCCAGGAGGTCCTCAAATGATTTTACCAAAAGCGACTCGGGAGGAGCAGACAGCAGTCGACCAGTTCGAAGTGGCGCAAGGCGGGAAAGGGATGATCGATCAGAGGGGTCTGGCCCTGAAGCGCCGAAAAAGTTTGACCGAACCGGCGTTACCAAAAAAGACAGGGCAATTAAGGCCGACGTGCCAACGGCCACACCCGCGAAGGCCGCGGGAACAATACGCCTGAATAAATATATCGCCAATAGCGGCGTATGCTCCAGACGTGAAGCCGACGAACTTATAACTATGGGACTTATTTCCGTCAACGGAAAGGTCGTGACAACCTTAGGTCATAAAGTCAGCTCGGACGATGAGGTGAGGCATGAAAGTAAGGTACTGCGTGCCGAGAAGCCCGTTTATATCCTGATGAATAAACCGAAGGGTTTTCTGACTACTACGACAGATCCTCAGGAAAGAAATACCGTAATGAACCTCCTTGGTGGAGTGATCAAAGAACGTATATACCCAGTAGGAAGGCTTGACCGAAATACTACCGGGCTGCTAATGCTGACTAATGACGGTGATCTTGCTGATAAATTAATGCATCCTTCGCACAACGTTAAGAAGATCTACAAGATTGAGCTGGATCGCCCCTTGACTAAAGCCGATGCTACCAAGGTGATCGAAGGCGTAACACTCGAAGAAGGACGTGCCATCGTTGACGATCTTGCAGTTATTTCAGATGATAGAAAGACACTCGGACTTGAGATTCACATTGGTTGGAACCGGGTGGTAAGAAGAATTTTTGAATCATTGTCCTACCAGGTAGTGAAGCTCGACAGATCTTCCTACGCGGGCCTCACCAAAAAAGATTTAGGACGTGGGGAGTGGCGGTTTTTGAAAAAAGAGGAGCTTATTCTTTTGAAGCATTTCAAATAGAAATCTTCGAACATGCGTGTTTGCTTATGCGTGCTCAAGTAATACCTTGAAAGTACTTCCCTTACCCAGTTCAGACTCAACCAAAATAAGTCCATTGATCTTTGTGAGTGCCTCCTGAACGATGTAGAGACCCAATCCTGTACCCTCTGTTCTCGCTGAAGCCCGGTAAAACATGTCAAAGATCCTTGGGATATTCTCCTTAGCGATTCCCTCTCCATTGTCCTGAACAGCAATTTCCACAACATTCTTCGTTCGCTTGAACGACACTCTGATATAAGGATTGGGCTGGTTGAGGTTGTGGTACTTTACGGCATTCGCCATCAGATTATTAAGGATTATCTTCATTTGATTATAATCCGAACGAAACGTATCATTGGTTCCCTCAATGTATTCCAATTGGATCGCGGAGACACCCTTATTAAAGCGTATGTCGGCAATGGTTTCATCCAGCATCTTGCCAAATTCGAGTTCTTCAATTTTCAAGTCTACCTTTTTGCTTCTCGACAAACTCAGAATGTCACCGATCACCAGGTCGAGCTTCTTTATTCGTTCTTCGATCATTGACATGAATGACCTCGCTTTCTCCTCCTGAAGTTCGAGCTTTCCGAGATAGGTGAGTCCGAGGATGGAGGCGATGGGCGTCCGCAAATCATGAGATGTATTAGACAGAAAGCTGTCTAGCTCTTTGTTTTCCTTATTTAGATTTTCGCGTTCGTCTTCAAGAAACCACATCACCATGCTCATTCCCATTAACGCTACGAGCATCAGGTCTATTGAGCCGAACAAATTAAGGCCTGCCACCCTCATTCCTAACAGGTTGAGCAAACGCAATGTAAAGTCATATAACTGATAAACGCTAAAACTGATCAGCGAGCTCGAAAGCAGCTGCTGACCAAACCCTTTACTAAATTTTTTATTCGTCCAGACTACGATACCCGCAACCAGAAACCCAATTCCAGTTATGATTGCGCGACTTCCGAAGCTGACCAAATACCGCGAGAACGGTCCTGCCTGGCCGAAAGCAATGACTGTAAAGAGAGCAAAGCCAAAAGTTACAATGAAGATCAAACGAAACTTTCGTTTGGAGAAGGCACGATCGTATATTAATTCATACGTTCCCCGCAGGATCAAAATAATTTGAAGAAAGCACGCTACTTGCGCGATGATACTTAGCATATCTCGCGGCCAATCCTGGGTATCGATCAGAAAGATCTGAACAACGCCTGACGTGAAGGTATAGGTAGAGTAAGTGATCCAACTGTATGACCAGCTAAGCAGGAAACGTCGCCGGTAGAGCTTGCCGAAATGTCGGAAAACAAAAAAAAAGATGAGCCCCAAAGAACATTCAGCCAGATAAATATAAAACACCCGGCTGGTAGCTTCGGTCAAAAAGTTAAGTAGACCCATTTTTTTTAATTAGGACGCTGCGTCGGTGTTCTCTTGCTAAAATATAAAATTGATTCGCCCCGTAAAACAAAAGCCTCCCGGAAAAGGAGGCTCGTGTTCGTGGTGATGGAGGGAATTGAACCCCCGACACAAGGATTTTCAGTCCTTTGCTCTACCAACTGAGCTACATCACCAAAAATGAGGCACAAAAGTATGTATTTTTACTTTCCATGCAAAATAGGAATGGTATTTATTGGTTCTGTATAATAGGTCGTTATTAGTACTTTTATTCCGGTATGATTCAGCAGATAGTCTTCGCCCTGGTCCTCGCACTCACCATTTTCGTTGTTTGGAAAAGGTCAGCGCGTATTCGCAAAAATATCAAGTTGGGGAAGGCAAGGGAATTGAAAGAACAAGATGGTAAACGTCTTCAGAACATGCTGCTGGTTGCTTTTGGGCAAAAGAAAATGTTTGCGCGAATAGTACCCGCGATCCTGCATCTGTTTATATATGTGGGATTTATTGTGATAAATCTTGAGGTGCTGGAGTTCGTGATAGATGGACTTGCTGGTACGCATCGAATTTTCGCGCCATATCTTCCATTCTATCCGGCATTGATGAATGTATTCGAATTTCTGGCTGTTGCTGTGCTCGTCTCCTGTCTTGTGATGCTTTTCAGAAGAAATGTATTACGTGTTGGCCGCTTTTGGTCAATCGAAATGAATGGTTGGCCTCGCCTTGATGCGAACATTATCCTTTTGACAGAGGTTGTTTTAATGTGTGCTATTCTCACGATGAACGGAGCTGACCAGGTTCTGCAGCAACGGGCAACAGGATATCCAGCAACTGGTTCATTGTTTTTTAGTGGTATGTTCGTTTCATCACTCAGCCAGCTCAATGATTCCGCGCTCATTATGATTGAGCGTGTAGCCTGGTGGTTTCATATTATTGGCATTCTTGGTTTCGCCGTGTACATCACCTACTCCAAACACTTGCATATTTTTCTGGCGTTTCCGAACACATACTATGCGAATCTGGAACCTAAAGGCCATATGGAAAATATGCCGGTGGTTACAAGCGAGGTTAAATTGATGCTTGGTATGGCTGTGGCAGATACCCCTACCGTTGAGAACCCGGGGCGCTTTGGAGCTAAGGATGTCAATGACCTCGCCTGGAACAATCTGCTGGCTGCCTATACGTGTACGGAATGCGGAAGATGCACGTCCGAATGCCCTGCGAACATTACGGGGAAAAAGCTGTCGCCGCGAAAAATCATGATGGATACCCGTGATCGCCTGGAAGAAGTAGGTAAGAGCATTCAGGCAGGCGGCCCTGGGTTAAACGATGGCAAAAGTTTGCTCGATAATTACATTACGCGTGAAGAAATAAACGCCTGCACCAGCTGCAATGCCTGCGTGCAGGCGTGTCCTGTGCTCATTAATCCTCTGGAAATCATTCTGGAACTTCGCAGATATGTGGCGATGGAGGAATCAGGTTCGCCTCCCGCATGGAACGCGACATTTCAAAATATCGAAACAAGCTTTGCACCATGGAAGTTTTCACCCAGCGATCGCTTCAATTGGGCCAACGATTTAAGAAAATAAGCAATGCCTATTGATACTGTCCCTACGATGGCGGAGTTGGAAGCCCGCGGAAAACAACCGGATATTCTATTCTGGGTTGGCTGTGCCGGATCCTTCGACGAACGCTACAAGCGTGTGACCCTCGCGTTTGTAAAAATATTACAGGCAGTGCAGATTAGTTTTGGAGTGTTGGGAAATGAAGAGACGTGTACGGGTGACCCTGCTCGAAGGGCTGGCAATGAATTCCTGTTTCAAATGCAGGCGGCTAATAACATACAGACGCTAGACCGTTATAAGGTGAAAAAAGTGGTAACTGCATGTCCTCATTGTTTCAATACCCTAAAGAATGAATATCCGGAACTCGGCGGCAATTATGAGGTAATTCATCATTCAACCTTTCTTCAGGAATTGATTGCCGCTGGTAAAGTCCATTTGAAAGGAGGTGGGTCTTTCACGGGAAAAAAAATTACTTATCACGACTCGTGCTTTCTGGGCAGAGCCAATAATATTTACGACGCACCACGTGCGGTGCTCGAAGCACTCGATGCAGACCTTGTGGAGATGAAGCGATGCCGCTCAACGGGATTATGCTGCGGCGCCGGGGGGGCGCAAATGTTCAAGGAACCGGAGAAAGGGAGGAAGGATATCAATATCGAACGAACGGAGGAGGCACTTTCCACTGGAGCGAATACTATCGCCGTTGCTTGTCCGTTTTGTATGACGATGATGATCGATGGGGTGAAAAATAAGGATAAAGAAAGTGAAGTACAGGTCAGAGACCTGGCAGAACTTATTGCTGAAGCGCAGGGTTTAACGTAAAAACTGCTATATGTTCATTCCTTTTGCGTCGCTGCCTGATCATTCTCGCCTATGGATTTACCAGTCAAATAGAAAATTTACGGATGAAGAATTATCCATTATCTCCGATGCGCTGTCGTCGTTTACTGAGCAATGGAGCGCACATGGTTCGCCGCTCGTGACCTCCTTTGAGATTAAGCTTGATCAGTTTATTGTGATTGCTGCGGATGAACAGCACGTTCCCGCAAGCGGGTGTTCAATTGACGGGGCGGTAAGAACCATCAAGGAGTTGGGTCAACGTTTGGGTATAGATTTTTTTGACAGGACTTCGATCGCCTTCTTTGAGAACGAGCGTGTAATGATTTTTCCGATGGCAAGCTTGAAAAAACGTTTTAACGAAGGCCTGCTACACCATGAGAGCCAGTTCATCAATTTGCTGATTCCCACGAAGGCAGACCTGGAAAAAGGTTTAATGGTGCCTGCGTCTTCGAGTTGGCTGAGACGTTATTTGCCAACGGAAAATGTAGCGGGTTAGATAGTAATTTGTAGATTTGTTTACTTGCGATATGATGAGGTTACGAATTTTAATATTGGTTGTGCCGCTTTTTCTCGCCGCCTGCAGCGCCGAGAAAAAAGCTTTCAAGGCTTTTACACTTGGGAAATATGAAAGTTCGATCGCATTGTATAAAAAGATGCTGGCCAACAATCCCAACAATGGTCGGGCGAACTACTTTGTAGCAGAATCTTACCGGCTTTCGAATCGGATCAAAGAATCAGAAATTTTTTATGCCAAGGCATCAGCAGGACGTGGCATTGACAAAGACAGCATTCATCTGTACCACGCTCATGCATTGAAGGCTAATGCGAAATATGCTGAGGCAAAAGCAGAACTGGAGAAGCTTTCAACCAGCACTACTGTCAATGCAATGAAAGATCGCGCGCAGGCAGAGATCAAGGGATTGGATTATCTATCATCCTTGAAAGAAAGGCCCAGCTACTACAAGGTAAAGAACATGGAGTTGATTAATACGCAAGCGTCGGAATATTC
This sequence comes from Chryseolinea sp., assembly GCA_037720155.1. Classification (GTDB taxonomy): domain Bacteria; phylum Bacteroidota; class Bacteroidia; order Cytophagales; family Cyclobacteriaceae; genus Chryseolinea. The sequence goes on from JBBJMI010000001.1 coordinate 152,047, forward strand.
ACCTGTATACCTTAATAATGAATTGTATTTCACCTCATCACGCGGAAGTGATAAACTGTATGAGGCTACAGGAACTCCCTTCACAGACATTTATAAAGTCGCTAGCAAAGGTGCCAATGTCGACCTTGCAACTGTAGCTGCGATGCCTGCCGGCATTAATTCAACCAGTATCAATGATGGTTGTATCACGTTTTCGCCCGATGGAAAAACGATGGTCTTTGCTAAAGGAAATTCCGGAAAGAAAAAGGGTGGTTACGATGTTGACCTCTACTTGTCACGATACAGAAATAATGTTTGGACGGAGCCCGTCATAATAAATATCAATCAGCCGGAATATTGGGACTCTGCTCCTGCCTTTAGCCCGGACGGCCGTACTTTATACTTTGCTTCAAATCGCAAAGGCGGCTATGGGGGAACAGATATTTATTCTGCACAGATGGATACCCGTGGTAGATTTTCACGTGTTCGAAATTTGGGTCCTGAAATTAATACTGCCGGAAATGAAAACTTTCCTTACGTCGCAGAGGATGCAAAGCTTTACTTCTCTTCTGACGAGCATCCCGGGTTTGGCGGATTAGACCTGTTTGCTGTAAAACGCTCGAATGGAAAAACTTCGATTGAAAATCTTGGAGAGCCAGTCAATTCGACTGGCGACGATTTTGGAATATTTTTGTTTCGTCCAGACCGTGGATTCTATACGTCCAACCGCGAAGGCGGAAAGGGAGATGATGATATCTATACATTCATTAATGAAGATCCTAATCTGAAGGTTGTTAACTATTATTTGCAAGGAATAACATATACAAAAGATAAGGAGGACAAGCTTCAGCTATTACCCAACACCAAGGTGACTGTGCTGGACGAGAAGGGAGAAATAATGCAGGATTTCGTGACTGGCAATGATGGCAAATTTCTCTTCCGTGTTTATGATAATGAGGATTATAATATGGTAGGTGAGACAGATGGTTATCTTGTGAAACGCCAATTTTACACCACAAAGGGTCGATCGGTCGATCCCGCATCATTGAAAGAGCTGATTACGAACATCACTTTTGATACTTTGCTTGTTCTTGATAAGGTGGAACTGAATAAGGTCTTTGCGCTCGATAACATCTATTACAATTACAACAAGGCAGATATTCGCGATGACGCCGCCAAAGAACTTGACAAGTTAGTGCAGTTGCTTGCAGACAATCCTGAGATTCGCATAGAGCTAGGATCTCACACAGACAGCGTAGACGACAATTCCTATAACCTGCAACTGTCTCAGCGCCGCGCTGAATCTGCGGTAAAATATATCGTACAGCACGGAATTGCTCCCGACCGGTTAGTGGCAAAAGGATATGGAGAAGAGAGCCCCATCGCCCGCAATACAAATCCCGACGGAACAGATAATCCTGTCGGGCGGCAAAAAAACAGGCGGACCGAATTCAGAATTCTGGAGATTGGCGTTGTGCCGAAGACGCTGGAAAGCGACGAGGTGTTTGACGAAGACAAATACTTTAAGAACGACGGCAACTAAGTATCGAGCTACTTTTACATTTTACATTCAGAGTTTTACATTGGAAATTTTAAACCGCAAAATTTAAAACTCTGAATGTAAAATATAAAAGGTTTCAAGATTTCTCAACAACCCTCCACGCTACAAAAAAAAGGCTGTCTTTAAACAGCCTTTTTTTTGATATGTCGCGAAGCGAACTTCTTAAGTTTCGAGATCCCTTTTACGCAGCCCGCTGCTTCTCGGCGTTCTCAAATTTGATCTCCTTATGTGTCGCGATCTGAATGATCTTCAATTTATTCAGCACCTTAATGACCTGATAAGTCGGGTCAATCTCGTGCCAGCGAATGCCTCCAAAATTAGGTCGGGATCCGTGCTTATGGTGGTTGTTGTGGTAACTTTCTCCCATCATCAGGAAATCGACAGGCAAAAAGTTCCTGGACGTATCTCCAACCTCGAAGTTCCTATATCCATATTTATGCGCGAACCAGTTAATGATGGCGCCATGCACCGGGCTCATCAGGAATTGGATTGGCAACAGAAGCCATAACCACCAATGTGTTGCAAACTGTGCGTAGACCGCAATATAAAGCGCGCCCCAGAAAATCCGCGACGGCCATGACCGTGCAAACTTATCAAACGGCTCCCACTGCGGAACGCCTTCCGTAAAACGCTTCTCAGGAATCAATCTCTTGTTGGCGATGTCAGAATATATGGTCTTGGTCTTCCACATCATGTTCCAGATCGTCTCGTCATATTTCGGAGAGTGTGGATCATCTTCCGTGTCGGCAAATGCGTGATGCATGCGATGCATAACGCCGTAACCATACGCGCTCAGATAGTTGGGCCCTTGGAAAATCCAGGTCAATACAAAGAATACCTTCTCCGTTGTTTTGTTCATCGTGAAGGCCTTGTGAGCCGCATAGCGGTGCAGGAAAAAAGTCTGGAAAAATAGCGACAGATACCAGTGCGCTATGAAAAATACCAAAATTACGGTCATGAATAATGTTGTTTAAATAATATTGTTGTAAAAATGCCGGCTTTTCAGGACATTTTATCTGCAAGACAATGTCGATCCGGTTTTGTGACAGATTTTAGAAAAAAAAATGATTTTATTTTGAAAGACTGTTTGCAACGTCTTGCTTAAGGACATTAATCAAGTCGGCGACGTGCCCGAAATCGCAAGCCTTACGAAAGTTTTCAATAAGGTTGGATGTATCAGGTAACTCAAAATTTATTTTAGAAGTTTCCTCACTGAGTTTCTTTTTCGCCCGGCAAAGCAGTTGACGGCAATGTTCCTTTTTCTTGTCGAAAGTTTCCTGCAAAACTTCATAGTCGAAGTCAAAAACCTCCTTTAACAGGAAGATCGCTCTTTCCAGCGGTTCGAGCCTTGCGTGTAAAACTCCCATTGCCATCACCGTATCGGACTGCAGATCTAAATGACTGAAACCGATTTCATGGGTGGCGGTCTGGTCCAATTCATCAGACTGTTCAACCAATTCCTCGCGCTTATTACGACGCGCAATAAGGTGTGTAAAGCAATTGTTGCGCACAGCGGCAATCAAATATGCTTTAGAATTCTCAATCGTCTTGGGTCCGAGATTCAGCCACTTTACGATCGTGTCCTGAACAATGTCTTCAGCATCCTCTTTGGAGCGCACAATGCTGTATGCAAGGTTGTGCAGCAAAGGCTGATAAAGAGTAATCGTTTGCTCAAGACTCATAGGTGGTGTAAAGATAGGTGATGCCAATGAGATGTTAACAACTTTTAGGCCCGTTTTATGCCGACATTTCGGCGACCGGCCGGTCGTTCGGAAGACAACCCGACAATTCAGTAGATGGTTCAGCCTGAAAGCATTACATTTGCGGTGCTAAACAAAGATCTTACTATTTCACGCACTAGTTTTCTCTTTCTTTGGTTACTGCATTATGAGTACTTCTTCACTGATTCCCGAAGTTCGGAGTAAGCCAATAATTTCGCAGGAGATCACGTTTGCGGTGGTTCACCTAATGCCTTTCGGTGCCCTGATAACAGGTGCAACAGCATTTGATTGGATGATGTGTGTATTCCTTTATTTCTTCAGAATGTTTTGGGTAACGGGTGGCTACCACAGGTATTTTGCCCACAAATCGTATAAGACTTCCCGCTGGTTTCAGTTCGTCATTGCGTTTATGTCTCAAACTACGGCTCAAAAGGGTGCATTATGGTGGGCCGCTCACCACAGACACCATCACCGTAACAGTGATACGCCGTCTGATCCTCATTCAATGAAGATCTATGGATTTTGGTATTCTCACATCGGTTGGATTGTCGGGCCAGACTTCAAGAAGACCGATTATAAGGTGATAGGGGACTACGCTAAATACCCGGAGTTGGTATGGCTGAATAAACATTACCTTGTACCTCCTATTATGCTCGCACTGATTGTGATGGCATTAGGAGGCATTTTCAATGGTGGGAGCATAACCGAAATGTTTACGCACGCTGGGTTTTCGAGCTTGTTTACAGGATTCTTTTTAAGCACCATCGTGTTATATCACGCTACTTTCTCCATTAACTCTATTATGCACAAAGTGGGCACACAACGGTACGAATCAAATGACGAATCGCGGAATAGTTTGTGGCTTGCCTTACTGACAATGGGAGAAGGCTGGCATAATAATCACCACTATTATGAGGTCGCTGCCAGGCAGGGATTTTTTTGGTGGGAAATAGATATCACGTATTACATTCTCCGTGGGTTTGCCGCGGCCGGACTGATTTGGGACCTGAAAGAAGTGCCTAAACACATACGTGATTCCAGGAATAAGCAGGAGGCGGCAGTTCTTCGGAAAAAATTTGAATCCGAGCGCATGAACATTTCCTCCTGATATTAAGAGTGCAATACTTCAATTTGATTAAAATATTTTTCGACCTGTAAATTTTATTAGTTCTTGACCTTCAACGATTTTAACTTCGATGAGAGACTCATGGATGGCCTTAGCTCCATGGGTTTTAACAATCCCACGCCCATTCAACAGCAAGCAATTCCCGTTATCCTCGAAAAGAAGGATTTGATAGCTTGTGCCCAAACTGGAACCGGCAAAACAGCCGCATACCTGCTACCGATTCTCGACAAGATAATCAGAGCCGAAAAGCGTCATTTGAACACGCTCATAATTGCGCCAACGCGCGAACTCGCCCAGCAAATTGATCAACAGATCGAAGGCATTGGCTATTTCGTTGGTGTCAGTTCCATATCTGTTTACGGCGGTGGGGACGGCGCTACCTGGGATCAGCAACGTAAAGCACTTGAGCAAGGAGCCGATATGGTCATCGCCACGCCCGGTCGTCTGATCGCACTATTGGCAACGGGCAAAATTGTTCTGGATCACCTGGAGCACCTTGTTCTGGACGAAGCAGACCGAATGCTCGACATGGGCTTTTATGATGACATTGTAAAGATCATTAACTATCTGCCGAAGGATCGTCAGACTGTTCTGTTTTCTGCTACCATGCCGCCAAAGATTAGGACGTTGGCAACGAAGATTTTGAACAAACCGGTTGAAATCAATATATCTATCGCGAAACCGGCGGCGGGTATTCTTCAGCAAGCTTATGTGGTTTATGACACTCAAAAGCCTGCGCTTATCAAGCATTTGCTTAAATCCAAAGAATGGAATAGCGTCATCGTATTTGCCTCGACAAAAGAAACTGTAAAGAAGCTTGATGTTGCTTTTCAAAAAGCTGGCTTGCCGGCAAAAGCATTTCATTCAGATTTGGAACAACCCGAACGTGAGGTTATCCTCCGCGCATTTAAGAATAAGCAGATTAATATGCTGATAGGCACAGATGTGCTCTCACGCGGTATTGATGTGGAGGGAATTAGTCTTGTCATTAATTTTGATGTTCCCCCTGACCCTGAAGATTATGTTCATCGTGTCGGAAGGACAGCACGGGCAGAAACGACGGGAACTGCGATCACCTTTATCAATGAAAGGGATCAAAATAAGTTTCACAGCATTGAAAGCCTTATAGGCAATACAATTTCGAAGATGCCCTTGCCTGCGGCCATTGGCGAAGGCCCGGCATACGAACCGAGAACTAAAAAGCATAGCAGCGGTAGTGGCGGTGGAAGTACAAACGGAGCGCCACAACGCAGACGACCTTTTAAGCGGGATGCTCGGAAGAGGTAACTCAATTTGTTCTGAGCCTTCAATAACGCTCTCGGCGAGAGACTTGAAATCTACTTCTTCTTCAACGCCGAAATCACTTCATTAAGTTTTAATAGCGCCTCTACCGGACTGATTGTGTTAATGTCCGTGTTGGCCAACAGCGTTTGAATTTCCGTAAACCTCGGATCGCTAGCAAATAGGCTAAGCTGATGAATCGGCGGAGGGAGATCCCGCATTTTTTCATTTTCGTTCTTGTGCTTATCGCGCTCCAGAAAGTGAAGAATTTCATTCGCTCGCAGAACGATCTTATTCGGCATTCCCGCAAGCTGCGCAACGTGAATACCAAAACTGTGTTCGCTTCCACCTTCCTTTAGCTTACGCATGAAAATTATTCTGTCACCAACCTCCTTAACCGACACGTTAAAATTTTTCACTCTTACAAGGTCTTCCTCTAATTGGTTTAACTCGTGGTAGTGAGTGGCAAATAGCGTTTTCGGTTTAAAGTCTTTGTGATTATGGAGGTATTCGACGATTGCCCACGCAATAGAAACGCCATCATATGTGCTTGTGCCCCTGCCAATCTCGTCCATTAGGATGAGACTTCTGTTGCTCAGGTTATTAATGATGCTGGCTGTTTCGGTCATCTCAACCATAAATGTTGATTCGCCGCGAGACAGATTATCTGAAGCGCCTACGCGCGTAAATACTTTATCAACGATCCCCAGCGATGCTGCATCGGCCGGTACGAAGCTGCCAATCTGAGCCATCAATACAATGAGGGCAGTCTGCCGGAGCAAAGCAGACTTTCCTGCCATGTTCGGACCCGTTATGATCATCAGCTGCTGCTTATCATTGTCAAGGCAAATGTCATTGGGTACATATGTTTCGCCAACTCCCAATCTGCGCTCTATCACCGGATGCCGGCCTCCTTTGATATCCAACACGAGCGAATCGTTTATCTCCGGCTTATTGTAATGATTTCTACGCGCAGTTGCTGCAAAGCTCATAAGGCAGTCTAACTGACCGACTACACGCGCATTTTGCTGGATGTGGGGGATAAATTCCGACGCCGTGGCGACCAGGGCATTAAATATTCTTTGTTCAATGACCACCAGTTTATCCTCGGCATGCAGGATTTTTTCCTCGTATACCTTAAGCTCTTCGGTGATATAACGCTCAGCGTTCACCAGGGTCTGCTTCCTGATCCAGTCGGATGGAACCTTCTCCTTGTTTGCGTTGCTTACTTCGAGATAGTATCCAAAAACTTTATTATAAGAAATCTTTAGCGAGTTAATGCCGGTCCGCTCAATCTCACGCTTTTGGATCTGCAACAAGTAATCCTTCCCTGAGTAAGCAATCTGCTGCAGCTCGTCAAGTTCCTCGTCGATCCCGGCTTTTATCAGATTGCCCAAATGAGATGCAAGTGGTGCGTCCTCGCGAAGTTGCTCTTCAATCTTGCTCGTAAGAAATTCACAATTGTGGAGCTGGTCACCCAACTTTTGAAGGACTGGAGAATTGTGCTTGCTTAAATCATGCTTGATCGGCGAAAGACAGCGCAAGGATCGCATGAGTTGAATAAGCTCGCGGGGATTTATCCGGTTAACTGCCACCTTCGATATGAGCCGCTCGAGATCTGCAATATGCCGTATGCATCCGGTGAACTTCTCCAGAAGTTGGGAGTCTTTGTAAAAAATGTCGACAATGTTGAGTCGCTCCTGGATCTGTTCTTTTTCTTTTAAGGGCAAGACCATCCATTTTCGCAAAAGGCGGGAGCCCATCGGTGTGAGGGAGTGGTCGAGTACTTCAATCAAAGGTGTCCCGCCCTCTTGCTGAGGTGAGACGAGCTCCAGGTTGCGGATGGTGAACTTGTCGAGCCATACGTATTTATCCTCATCGATCCGTGAGATCGATGTGATGTGTGATGTGTCCTTGTGTTCCGTGTCCTCCAGATAATGCAGAATAGCACCTGCGGCAATAATGGCTTCACCAAGTCCGTCAATCCCGAAGCCCTTGACAGAGGCAGTCTTAAAGTGCGCAATAAGCTTCTCATGTGCATAGTCAAAACCATAGACCCATTCATCCAGACAAAAAATACAATATTCGTTCTGAAGCAATGTCTCAAAATGAGCACGTGACTTTTTGCTGAAAATTATTTCTGAAGGTGCAAAGCCTTGAATAATTTTCAGGACATATTTTTCATCCCCCTGCGCTGCATAAAATTCACCAGTCGACAAATCCAAAAACGCGATGCCATACGAATTATTTCCCCCAGAGATCGATGCGAGAAAATTGTTTCGCTTCCGGTTGAGGACATTATCGTTGAACGAAAGCCCCGGCGTTACCAGCTCAGTTACTCCGCGTTTTACAATCCCCTTCACCGACCTTGGGTCTTCGAGTTGATCGCATATGGCTACCCTGTAACCCGCACGTACGAGTTTTGGCAGGTAAGAATCCAACGAATGGTGGGGAAAGCCGGCCAGTTCGATTTCTGAGGAGGAACCCGCCCCTCTCTTGGTGAGCACAATGTCCAGCACCTTACTGGCCGTCACCGCATCCTGACCAAAAGTTTCGTAGAAGTCACCGACACGAAATAACAACAGCGCACCAGGATACTTTGTCTTGATGACATTGTATTGTTTCATCAGCGGCGTTTCTGTCGGGCCGGTCATTGTTGCCATAGCCGGCAATTTAGAAGTTACATATTAGAAATTTCCAGCATCGGGAGGGAAATGCAACAGAAAAACCTGGCAATAAAAATTGGTATTGCCGGTCCTCTATCTGTGGCGGCCAAAGCTTACTTTTGCGCACATGAAGAAAAGCCTTGAGGCATTGGGACGAATCTCCGTAAGCGAGTTCAAGGAGTCACCAAAAACGCCAGTTTGTATTTTGCTGGATAACCTCCGAAGTCTTCACAACGTTGGTTCTGCCTTTAGAACAGCGGATGCCTTTCGCCTTGACAAGATCGTACTCACCGGGATCACTGGCACGCCACCTCACCGTGAAATTCAAAAAACTGCATTGGGCGCGACTGAATCTGTTGCATGGAGCTATGTCGCCAACCCTCTTGAAGCCGGTAGGATGTTGAAAACTGAAGGTTATGAAATTGTGATTGTGGAGCAGACAACCGCCAGCATTTCACTCCAGATGTTTCAGCCGGTGCTCGGGAAAAAGTATTGTTTGGTTTTCGGTAACGAAGTGGATGGAGTAAGCGCATCGCTCGTAGACGAGGCCGACGTTGCGTTGGAAATACCGCAATCCGGAACGAAACACTCTTTGAATGTTTCTGTATGTCTGGGGATCGTAGTCTGGGATATCTTTCAGAAATTAAATTATTCCCGATTGGGTCTGCCGGGTGCTGCTGAGAGCATATCCCCTTAATTTTTGCACATTTGCCAGGTAAAAAATTTATCCGTGTCTGACCGATATACACAGCGGGGAGTCTCTGCCTCCAAGGAAGATGTTCACCTGGCGATTAGCAAGCTCGATAAAGGCCTGTTTCCACAGGCTTTTTGTAAGATCGTTCGGGATCATTTAGGAAATGACGATGCTTATTGCACGGTGATGCACGCCGATGGTGCTGGAACAAAATCCTCGCTCGCTTACCTGTATTGGAAAGAGACGGGAGATATTTCGGTTTGGAAAGGTATTGCACAGGATTCTATCATCATGAACGTCGATGATTTGCTGTGCGTCGGTGCCACTAAAAAGTTACTGCTGTCCTCAACAATTGGAAGAAATAAAAACCTGATCCCCGGAGAGGTTATTTCTGCCATCATCAATGGCACTGAAGAAATTCTTGAAATGCTTCGCGCTCACGGACTGGACATCATCTCAACTGGTGGTGAGACCGCCGACCTTGGCGACCTGGTGAGAACCATTGTTGTTGATAGCACCGTGATCTCGAGAATGAGACGGGATGAAGTGATTGACAACAGCCGGATCTCCGCAGGAGATGTTATTGTTGGCTTCGCATCGTCTGGCCAAACTTCATACGAAGACGCTTACAACGGCGGAATGGGAAGCAACGGCCTTACCTCCGCGCGGCATGACCTGTTCCATAAAGACTATGCCGAACAATACGCAGATTCTTTTGATCCGCATGTTGCGTCGTCGCTCGTCTATACTGGTCGATATCATCTTACCGACGAAATTCCAGGTGTGCCGTTAAACATCGGTAAGCTGGTGCTCTCGCCTACGCGAACCTACGCGCCCGTTGTAACACAGATCTTAAAAACAAATCGGTCAGAAATTCATGGCATGGTTCACTGCAGCGGCGGTGCACAGACAAAAGTCCTTCACTTCATCAACGATAATCTTCGCGTTGTAAAAGATAACCTTTTCGACATCCCGACATTATTTCAACTCATTCAACAGGAAAGCCGCACGCCTTGGCAGGAGATGTATAAAGTATTTAATATGGGTCATCGCTTTGAAATATACCTCGAAGAAAAGCACGCAGCGGATGTTATCGCTGTTGCCGGACGTTTCAATCTCGAGGCTAAGGTGATCGGTCATGTAGAATCTGCGGCGCGCAAAACCGTAGTCGTAAAAAGCGTGCAAGGAGATTTCACCTACGAATAATCGAAAAGTATTTTACAACGGTGTGCCTACCGTAGTATCGATCGTGAGATTACCATCTTCTGAATTTCAGTCGTGCCTTCATAGATCTGCGTGATCTTTGCATCACGCATGAGCCTTTCCACGTGATACTCTTTGACATATCCGTATCCACCATGGATCTGTACTGCTTCAGTGGTAACTTCCTGAGCAATTTGTGAGGCAAATAGCTTCGCCATCGCAGCCGCCCTGACGAAGTCCTGCTTTTGATCTTTCATCCATGCTGCCTGATGAACCATCAGTCGCGCTGCATCGATTTTGGTTGCCATTTCAGCAAGCTTGAACTGGATGGCCTGATGTTCTGCCAGCGTTTTACCAAAGGCCTTTCTTTCTTTCGCGTACTTCAATGCCAGCTCGTATGCACCGGCAGCAATGCCTAGCGCCTGGGCGGCAATTCCGATACGCCCACCGTTCAGGGTGGTCATGGCGAATTGAAATCCGAACCCATCATCACCGATCCTGTTTGCTTTCGGAACCACCACATCGTTGAACATCAGTGAGTGCGTGTCGGACCCGCGGATTCCCATTTTATCCTCCTTCTTCCCGACTACAAATCCAGGCATTCCCTTTTCGACGATGAGTGCATTAATCCCTTTGTGTTTTTTCTGGGGATCTGTTTGGGCAATGACGATGTATACATCGGCCGTGCTTCCGTTAGTGATCCAGTTTTTTGTTCCATTAAGAAGAAAGTGATCACCCTTATCTTCAGCGGTCGTGCTTTGGCTCGTTGCATCAGACCCTGCTTCCGGCTCTGATAAACAAAATGCTCCGATACCCTTGGCTGCAAGCGGTTTTAAAAATTTTTCCTTCTGTTCGAGAGAGCCGAAGCTTTCCAGTCCCCAGCAAACCAGCGAATTATTTACTGACATACATACTGAAGCCGACGCATCAATTTTGGAAATTTCTTCCATTGCCAGCACATACGAAATTGAATCCATACCGCCCCCGTTGTATGCCGGGCTCACCATCATACCGAGAAATCCAAGCTCGCCCATTTTCTTTATCTCAGCATGGGGAAACTTTTGATGTGTATCGCGCTCAATAACCCCTGGAAGCAATTCCGTCCGGGCAAATTCACGGGCTGCATCCCGTACGGCCAGGTGTTCTTCTGTAAGCTGAAAATTCATACAGTAAGTTACTTCATTCAGGTAAAAAAAACAGGGCCTGCAATATTAACTGCAGGCCCTTGCAAAGGTATCTCAAAAATCTTAATCCCTGCGCCCCATGAACATCATGACGTAGTACAATAACATTGTGATTGCTCCAATAGCCGCTACGACATAAGTCATTGCAGCCCACTTGAGAGCGTCTTTAGCCATTGCGTGTTCTTGTTTATTAACGATGCCGCGGGCCTCTACCCAGGCTAAAGCACGCTTGCTGGCGTCGAGTTCTACCGGCAAGGTGATCACTGCGAACAAAGCGAACATTGCGTAACAGACAATTATCACCAGTAGGGCCGTATCGAATGAAAAAAGACCTTTCACGGCAAACGCACCAAACATCATCGCCAGGAAGACCATATTTATCACCTTTGCACTTATATTTTGCACCGGTACCATTGCCGATCTTAACTTCAGCATGCCATAAGCGTGCGCGTGTTGTACAGCGTGGCCACATTCGTGCGCAGCAACGGCAGTAGCTGCCGCGTTACGTCCGTAGAAAACGTCGTGGCTGAGATTAACCGTCTTGTTTGCCGGATTATAATGGTCAGATAATTTCCCTTCTGCAGAAGTAACATCAACATCGTGGATTCCATTATCCGCCAACATCAATCTGGCAACGTCCGCGCCAGTCAAATCCTTCGTCAGATGAACCTCTGAATACTTTTTAAATTTACTCTTCAGCCTCGAACTCACGAGCCAACCCACAAGCATGAAAAAACCAGTAATTAACAAAGCTCCAATTCCCATTTTTTTGCGTTTTAAGTTTACTAAATAAGCAAGGTTTGAACCAGAAACCGGAGGCTGCCAAAACGGCACGAGACTAAATTTATCAGACCATCCCTTTTAACAAGCTAACATAATTCTCGCCATATGTATCCCATCCTCCCATTTCTTTAACCTTCAATAGTGCAGCCTGTGACAGGGTTTCTCTGAGCGTCGGCGTGTCCACAAGCTGTTGGAAACGCTCCAATATGGCGGATGAAGATCTGATGGGTACAATAAACCCTTCTTTTCCATTTGTGATCAGGTCTTCTGCTCCTGAGTTTGTGCTCGAGATGATTGGACATCCACAAGCAAGCGCTTCCCCCTGAACCATTGCCAGGCCCTCTTCGAGACTGGGTAGTACAAAAACCGTGGCCGTGCTATAAAGTTCTGGCAGCTTATCGTTTGATACCGCGCCTAAAAACTTAACGTTTGAAGAAATGCGGCCGTGGATCAGCCCATTTATTTCAGGGCTCATCGGCCCGATGACTTTCAGCTCCTTGTTAGGGTGTTTTAATTGATTGAAAGCCTCAAGAAGGTACAAAAAACCCTTCCTAATGCTAACCCCACCGACCCATAGCACAACGAATTTTGAAATGTCTGGTGAGCCTTGCTTTGAGAAACGTTCGAGTCGCGCACCGTAAATAACCTTAGAAATTTTCTCTGCGGGAACGCCCTTCGAAAGAAATGATCGGCGGACAAATTCCGAAGGAACCGTTATCCTGTCCGCCTGCTCATACTCAGCTTCCTCTTTGCCGATTATTCTTTTATCAATCTCGTGAAAAGGCAATTTCCAGATCTTATGCTCCTCCTTTAACACTTCGTTCTGAAAAACTATGTGTGAGGATCCACGGTCGCAAATATATTTACCGCCCATCTTCTGAGTAACTCTCCCCGCGTGCAGACCCATTCCGGACAAGGCTACAAGAAAACGCTTTTCCTTAATCTGCTTCGCCACGTATCTGTCTAACGACCCTGCCGCTAACCATGCCCATTCAGAATTCAGCCACTCCCATTTATCCAAGCCAAGTTTCCCCCGCATCATAAAAGGGGTGTGCAGCCACGGAAATGTCTTGATTTTATCCCGCGGAATACCTTGCTCATCCTTGAGTTTGAAATGAGGATAGCCAGTATATATAGCCTCCAGCATCATGCGTTTCTCTAACTGCCGGGCTAGGTGAAAATGATGAAATCTGCCGATGGAGATTTGAGTAACCTGCATGAATAATTTTTAATGACGCCCAAGTCGTACGATCAAAGATGCGAGGTTTGGTTCAATAAATCAAGGCAGTATTGCCTTGTCAGCCGAGCTACAATTTCACAGCAACCATTCCTAAAATATTGATCCCCGCCTGTGGAAAGTAATATGGTGTGGTCCCATATCCATATCCGTTGGATGAATACGCGACATCAAATATATTGTTCACCAACAAGCTTAGTTCAATCGCTTTTATTCCACGAGGATGTATTTCATAGGAAAATCTGACGTCGTTGATGAAATAAGGGTTCAGTTTGATGGATTCATTTTCAGTGTTATCCAGATATTGTTTGCCCACATACTTGGTAAGCAAAACGGCTTGAAAGTTCCGGAATGGCTTCCATTGTAGCTGGCTTCCCCCAATCCAATCGGGCGACAGAATGATGGTTGTGTTTCGCCGAACTTGATTGTTATTCTCGTCTGAATAAGCGAAGTCCTGGTTTCGGTTAACACTCCATGCAATGTTGCCCGTCCAGTTAAGCCTTTGGGATAATTTTAAAATACCAACCACTTCGATGCCCGTGCGATAGCTGTTGCCGATGTTTGCGCGTATAGGGTATCCGGTATCACTAACTTCGCCAGTCAGCACAAGCTGGTCAGTGTAGTTCATAAGGTAATAATTAGCCTCCACGCCAAAATTAGATGATGATCTTTTCCAACCCAATTCCAGATTTCCCAATCGTTCGTTTGTAGGCCGGTTTGCGCCGTCAAGATAGTCTGAGCGATTCGGTTCCCGATTGGCAATCGCGTAAGATGCGTACAAAGAATTATTCGCATTTAAAACATAATTAATCCCTGCCTTGGGATTGAAGAAGTCAAAGCTGTCGTTTATGGAATACGCGCTTTGATCATTATCGATGCCTGCTGTCCGGTAATTTACAGTTCTAAATTGGAGGTCCACGTACGATGATAGCTTTGACGTAATGGCGTAGTTCCACTTCGCATACACATTGAAGTCCGATTTTTTTGACTCCCCATCGTAGTACACGTGTCGGATTGGAATATCTACCGCTATCTGCGACCAGATTATCTCGCCGAAATGCCGGGCGTTATCGTACCGGCTATACGCCCCACCAAAAGTGAACGAAGAATTTCCCTGGCTGTAGGTCGATGAAAATGTAGAACCATAATAATGATTGTCCAGCCACCTTCTTACAATTACGTCGCTTTCGGATATTGTCTCATTTCCGACGACAGCGTCGGGCAACCCAAGCCCACCGAACGATTCATTCTGCTTGTATTGTTCAAAGAATCCCCGGCCGTAGGTTGAGTGAAGCGCCACATTAACATTCCAGTGTTCAGAAATTTGGTGTGAAAAATGAAGCTGGGTGTGGTCCTGGCGGTAATCATCAACCTCGTTATCATAATAGTTCGTGATGTTTCCTTCGTTATCATAGATGGCGCCGGAATAATTAAATGTCCTGCGCTGTGCAAGCGTTTCAGGATCAATACCGTTCCACGCCTGATAGGTTTGTTCGTGTCCTCCGAATACCACAGCTTTAATAATGGTCTTGTCACCATAGTAGCCGCCGTTGAGGTGGTATGCGTTTAATTTGCTCGATGCCCGATCAAGATAACCGTCTGATCGTATGTCAGACACCCGCCCTTCAAAGGCCCACCGATTATTTATTAACCCGGTTCCAGCCTTAAGCGTGAATCTTCGAGAATTGAATGATCCAGCTGAAACAGTTGCCTCTGCAAAAGGAGATGGATTGTATGCGTCGGTTTGGATACTGACTGTAGCTCCAAAGGCGCCCGCACCGTTTGTTGAGGTACCCACGCCGCGTTGCACCTGAACACTTTGTACCGATGAGGCAATGTCCGGTGTATTTACCCAGAACACGCCTTGCGATTCGCTGTCATTAAGGCTAATTCCATTGATGGTGACATTGATCCGCGTAGCATCGCTGCCGCGGATCCGCATTCCGGTATAGCCTATTCCGGCGCCGGCATCGGAGGTTGTCACCATAGATGGCGTCCAGTTTAATACCATGGGTAGGTCCTGTCCGAAGTTTTGTTTCTGGATCTCCTGTTTGCTTACGTCTGAATACGTCGTCGGTGTTTGGTCGTTGGCTCGGGTAGCGTAGACTATTACCTCATCCGTGATCTGGTACGACTCTTCCATCTCGACGAGCACGACCTCATTTAATGGCACAGTCACCGATCTTGACACAGGAGTAAAGCCCAGGAATCTTACCGCTATGGTATAACTCCCGGCAGGTGTTCTCGTGAAGTCAAAATTGCCCGCATCGTCAGTAACAGCGTGTCGGTCGAGCTCTTTGATCTCGACACTGGCGCCCGCTAGAATCTGCGTACTGCCCACACGTTGCACCTTTCCTTTAATTGAAAATTCCTGCGCGGATGCGCATGCTGACCACAGCATTGCTGCAGCGAAAAAAAACTTGAACATTTGTTAATTTGGTTTAAACCTGCAGCGCACAGGGGAATGCGCTTGCTTACGTTTAACCTTGCCTTTTTCCCTTCGGCCGCATTACCGGCATCAGGTTCGTTGGGTATGATCTCAGCCCGTTGTTTTATGGCACCCCTTGTCTTTCGACGATCAAAGGTAGCCGTGTCTTCGTCAGATTAACAAGTATTTCAAAATTTAAAAAAATAAGGCCTTTCTGTGAAGAGAAAACTATTCATCACTAATTACTACTTGTTGTTCCTTTACAGGTCATCGAAAATTTGCACATTTACTGCAGAACCTTTGGAATATGTATCAGGCCTTAGTCAATGCAACCGCGACCCACGAAGTAACAGTTTCAGACTCCGGCGTTATGGTTGACGGTAGACAGCTCTCCTGGGATCTCGCCCGGATCTCCGACCGACATTATCATTTCATTCATGAATCAAAGAGCTATAGTCTGGAGTTGGTGAGCGAAGATCCCAGCACCAAGACATTCGTGTTTAAGCTCGATGGTGCTCATTATGTTGTGCGGCTACGGGATAAATTTGATTTACTGATGGATAAACTCGGGCTCAACGGAACGGCAGCTGGCAAAGTGAACAATGTGAAGGCTCCTATGCCAGGGTTGATTATTGAACTGCGTGTAGTCGAGGGTCAGTCTGTACGCGCGGGCGACCCGTTACTCATTCTTGAGGCGATGAAAATGGAAAACATTATAAAAGCACCCGCAGATAGCATCATAAAGCTTGTTAAAATAAAGAAGGGAGATTCGGTGGAAAAGAATCAGGTGCTCATCGAATTTTAACCCATCCATCTGCCATACCACGAGTTCCTCGCATGCTCACTGCCTGTCATTTAACGCTGAGAAACACCTTTTCCATGAATACACAGGGTATTACCTACCGAGACCAGCGCGTTTGGATGCTTGTAGCTTGAGGCCCATATGGATATATTGCGGCGTTTTTAATCCCATGCTTGAATGAAATATAAACGCATACTCCTAAAGCTTAGCGGCGAAGCACTGCAGGGTCCTAATAAGACCACCAATATCGACCCCAATGTCCTGGAGCAATACTGCGCTGAAATTCAGGCCATCCGTGATCACAATATTGAAATTGGAATTGTAATTGGTGGTGGAAATATTTTCCGTGGTGGACAGGCTGAGTCACTGGGCATAGATCGCGTGCAGGGAGATTATATGGGCATGCTGGCGACGGTGATAAATGCAATGGCATTGCAAAGCGCATTGGAACGACACGGACTTTATACCAGACTTATGTCGGGGATAAAGATGGAGCAGGTCTGTGAGCCTTTCATTCGCCGTCGTGCTATCCGACACTTGGAAAAAGGGCGCATCGTTATCTTTGGCGCTGGCATCGGCAACCCATACTTTACAACGGATTCGACTGCCAGTTTGCGCGCCATAGAGCTTCAGGCGGATGTCGTGTTGAAAGGAACTCGTGTTGACGGAGTCTATACAAAAGATCCGGAAAAGTATCCGGACGCCGTGCGCTATAATTCGTTATCCTTTCAGGAGGCCTATGAAAAAAGTCTTAATATCATGGACATGACAGCATTCACTTTATGCATGGAGAATAAATTGCCTATCATTGTTTTCGATATGAATAAGAAAGGAAACCTTTTGAAGGTCGCAAAGGGTGAGGATGCCGGAACCATTATCAGTTAATCTGAATCACTACACAATCTAAAATAGCAATTCAACCTCTTTCATCATGGATGAGATAGAATTATACCTCGAGGAAGCCAGGGATCAAATGAGTAAGGGTCTTACCCATGTCTCCCATGAACTTACAAAGATCCGCGCCGGCAAGGCCAATCCTTCGATGCTGGACGGTATTATGGTCACGTATTATGGAGCAATGACGCCACTTAATCAGGTGTCGTCCATTACAACGCCAGACGCCCGGACGATTCTTATTAAGCCATGGGAGAAAGGAACTATTCCTGAGATTGAAAAGGCCATTCAAAATGCAAACCTTGGCCTCAATCCCCAGAACGACGGACTGCAGGTGATCATCAATGTGCCGATGCTTACAGAAGAACGGCGTCGGCAGTTGGTTAAGCAGGTAGGGCAGGAATGCGAACTTGGCAAGATCAGCGTACGGTCTGTGCGAAAGGAGACCAACGAGCAAATCAAAAAAATCAAAGGAGCCTCAGAGGACGACGTTAAAAACGCCGAAGAAACGGTTCAGGAAATGACCAACGATTATATTGCGAGGATCGAGGCCCTTATGAAGAAGAAGGAAGTGGAGATTATGACAGTATGATTTCAGGGACCGTACTTTTACATTTTAGAAGTGTCGCTTCGAGCAAAGTCAGGCAGTAAGCTTGAGGTTTGAAGTTATTTAAGTGACTTGGATTTCCTCCCCCTCCTTATTCAAAAACTTGTACTCCATGACTGCCATGGAAGTGTCCTTGACCATACTTACCCATCGCTTGTAGTTTAGATACCAGCGTATTCTCTTCGAGATGAGACCGTGGGTAAAATAGGCGTGAAGATAAGGATGAACCGCCAGCACCAGATTTTTTTCATTTTGCTTTACCAGCAGGTGCTCGATGTTCTTTTCGATGAGATCCGAAACCAGTATCGATGCCGTTATTTTCCCTGTGCCGTTGCAGGCGGGGCACATTTCTTTCGTTGCAATATTCATCTGCGGACGTACACGCTCGCGTGTTATCTGCATTAATCCGAACTTAGAAAGAGGCAGAACAGTTGATTTCGCTTTGTCATCCTCCATCTCATCCTTTACAATCTTATAGATGAGCTTCTTGTTATCCGGATTCTTCATGTCAATGAAATCCACCACGATGATGCCACCCATGTCACGCAGCCTTAGCTGTCGGGCGATTTCCTTCGCAGCTTCCATATTAACTGAAAGCGCCGTCGTTTCCTGATTCTCTTCGCGATTAGATTTATTACCGCTGTTCACGTCGATAACGTGCAGGGCTTCCGTGTGTTCAATGATAAGATATCCGCCCGCCCGGAGGCTAACAGTCTGTCCGAAGGCTGACTTTATCTGCCTTTCGATGCCATAGTGTTCGAAGATCTTCGCTTTGCCACTGTATAACTTTACAATCTTCTCCTTGTCGGGAGCAATCGTATGAATGAATGCCTTAACGTCATCAAACATTTTTTTGTCATCGACGTGAATGTTGTCGAACGACTCATTGAGCATATCGCGCAAGAGCGAGGAGGTTTTGTTCAGCTCGCCGATGATTTTTTCGGAGGGATTGACGTCCGCCAGACGGGACATGCCATCCTCCCAGGTTTTCACCATGGTGCGCAGGTCGCGGTCCAGTTCCGCCACTTCCTTTCCTTCTGCCACCGTTCGGATAATGACGCCAAAGTTCTCAGGCTTGATGGATTGGATCAGGCGAAGAAGGCGTTTCCGCTCCTCTCCACTTGTAATTTTTTTTGAAACACTAACTGTATTGGAAAACGGTACCAATACCAGATATCGCCCAGCCAGGGATAATTCGCAGGATAATCGGGGCCCTTTTGTTGAAATCGGCTCTTTAACAATCTGAACCGGGAGAACCTGACCTTTCGTTAATTGCTGGGTGATTTTCCCATGCTTGTCGATGTCGGTCTCCGGCTTGAATTTGTCTAGTTTACCACCATTCATTTTTCTGGAACGAACCAGCTTTGTGAATTTTTGAAGCGAACTGAATTGTGGTCCGAGATCGAGATAATGGAGGAATCCATCCTTGTCATAGCCGACGTCAATAAACGCAGCATTAAGGCCCTGGACCACTTTTTTAACGGTTCCAAGGCAAATGTCTCCTACAGTAAATTTGCTCTCTTCTGCTTCATTGTGGAATTCTACAAGCGTTTTGTCTTTAAGAAGGGCTATACGACATCCGTCCTGAGTGGCACTAATAATTAGTTCATTACTCAAAACCTTGATTAATTAAAGTAAACTGATGTGTACAGACTGACTGAATTGCCAGTATTGAAATCAAACCCGGTTATTTCTTCTTGTGCCGGTTCTTTCTTAGCCGCTTTTTTCGCTTGTGTGTGGCCATTTTGTGCTTCTTCCTTTTCTTACCGCTAGGCATAGATGATTTTGATTTTACTCCACTTGCCCGCGATGTGCCGCCAACGCGATGCCGAGGAATGGTTTAACAATTATTTTAAATCTTTCAGATAAGAGTCGACCGTTGCCAGAACAGCCGGATCCTTATCCATTTCCTTTACTTTCAAGAATTCCCCCCGCGCCTTTGCCTTTTCTCCTGTATTCATCCACGCAATTCCTAACAACAAATGGCCCTGTGTGTGGTTAGGGTTGATCTTTATTAATTCGTTCAAACGCTCGACTGCCCGATCGTACTGGCCCGATTGGATCGAAAGCATGCCCATGTTAAACAGGGCCGGTTCGTTCTTCGGGTCCTCCGCTAAAACCTCTCTAAGCATCTTGATGCCCTGCATAGGACTTCCCGAACTCAGGTAGGTCATGGCCATCTTAGTCTTTATATCCAGGTTATGAGGATTTACATCCAACGCTTTCTGATAATATTCCCTTGTCTTTTCAGCAAGCCGCGTTTGTTTGGCCTGATCTAATGCAAATGAATATGCCTGATAGTATTCGTCTCCGGCTTTGATCCAGCTTTCAGTAGTATTAAAGAACTTTGATGCCTCTTCAGCGAACCATGCCGAACTATCGAACTTGCCTGCAATTCGGTAAAGTTTTGCCAAAGAGTCGGCAAAGATAGCATTTTTTTCTTTCGATGTACCTTGCTGAAATTGAAGCCGGAACGCTGTGATCCGCGAGCGCAATTCTATCGGAGCCTCCGCATGGCTTGGCGCCACCGCAGCTGAGGAATCAGTTGCCGTAGCCATTTCTCCATCATTGTCCACAACAGCCTTTGGCAGCAGGAATATCAGTACGATAACGATGAGGCTGCTGCTAATTAGTAGAATTCGTGTTTTGAGCATGTTTGTGTGCACGACTGCTCAATAATGCATGGCACTATCTCACGGTCACTTAATGCGCGATGCAGAGATTATTTTTCCTGAAGTTGTTTAACCTTATCGCTATTCTTGATCTTGTTAACAAAGATTTTCGCAGGCTTGAAACTAGGTACAAAGTGCTCTTCGATAACCAGTGCAGTATTGCGGGAGATATTGCGGGCGATCTTTTTCTTTCGCTTCTTGTTAATAAAGCTTCCAAAACCACGGATGTAGATGTTATTGCCATTCGACATTGAACTCTTCACCACGCTGAAAAAAGCTTCCACTGATGCTGTAACATCCGCCTTGTCCACTCCTGTCTTTTCTGCGATTTCGTTAATAATGTCTGCCTTTGTCACTGTGTTGGTTTTTAGGGACTAAAATTTTTAGGGAGGGCAAATTTAAAAGCTACCCTCAGAATTAAAAATGAATATTGAAAAAATCTGATAATCAGCAAGATGGACAAACGTTATTTCTCTGATAAACTCGTTGAATGGTACCAAAGCAACAAGCGGGACCTTCCCTGGCGCCAAACGCAGGACCCCTACAAGATCTGGTTGTCGGAGGTAATTCTGCAGCAGACTCGGGTTGCTCAGGGTATGCCATATTACCTACGATTTCTGGAAAAATTTCCTGACGTAGGGGCGCTGGCAGCTGCTTCGGAACAGGAGGTTCTCAGGCTATGGCAAGGTCTCGGATATTATACCCGAGCCCGAAATCTCCATAAATGCGCCCAGGAGGTGGTGAATAACTTTAAATCACAATTCCCGCCAAATTTTCAGCTATTAAAGAAACTTCGTGGCATCGGGGACTACACCGCAGCCGCCATTGCTTCTTTCTCCTACCGCGAAAAGGTAGCCGTTGTGGATGGGAATGTCTTCCGGGTTCTGGCACGTGTATTTGGTGTCGACGTTGAAACCAATAGTCCGGAGGGCAAAAGCACTTTTACAAAATTGGCCAATGACCTCATTAGCAATGTGAGGCCTGACCTTCACAACCAGGCAATAATGGAGTTTGGCGCCTTGTTTTGTACGCCGCGGAATCCCGATTGCCCACGCTGCATATTTCTTCACACTTGTTTTGCAGCAGAAAAAGGACTGCAGCACATGCTACCCCTAAAGGCAAAAAAGAAGGCGTCCCGAAGAAGATACTTTTACTATTTTGTAGTGAAGCGAGGGAAGTCTTTGCTGATGGGAAAAAGATCAGAAAGAGACATCTGGCAAGGTCTGTACGACTTTTATTTGATAGAAAAGGAGAAACCTGAAAACGTCAGGAATTTAGTTGAAGAGTTTAATCAATCAGCGTGTTCGAACATCAATGTTCAGGAGCCTGATATTTCAGCTGAATACAAACATGTTCTTACGCATCAGATTATATTTTCCAGATTTATTGTCGTGGAGGATGTCAAAGGTTTTGGCGTTTCAGACAGAACACTTAAATTTTATTCAGCAAAAAAAATCGCAGCCTTGCCGAAGCCGGTCCTTATCAGCCGTTTTCTGGAGGATCACTATTTTTTATAGTTTATTGATTGTGGTACTTTTGCTCTTTGCCGTTGTGTGAAACATTATTAATAATTTAAACTTTTATCATTATGTCAGGAGTAAATAAAGTCATTCTCGTGGGCCGCCTGGGCAAGGATCCAGAGGTGAGAAATTTAGAAAACGGAGCAGTCGTGGCGAACTTTACGGTAGCCACTTCTGAAAGTTATAAGGATAAGACTACAGGCGATAAAAAGGAGATTACGGAGTGGCACAATATTGTGTTATGGCGTGGCCTCGCGGAGATTGCTCAAAAATACCTTCACAAAGGCGATATGGTCTATGTAGAGGGGAAGCTAAGAACAAGATCGTGGGAAAAAGAGGGCGTCACCCGCTATACTACGGAAATCGTGGGTGACAATATGACTATGTTATCCACCAAAGGGAGCGGAGGAAATTCCGGGTCTCAATATGCGACAGCTGAAACCAGTGCGGCCGATAATTTTAGAGCTAATGCGCCGGTCGATACGAGCACCGACGACCTGCCGTTCTGATGTTTCACCAAAACTGACCCTGTGGACGAGCCTCCCAGTTTTATTTTCTCGGGATCAATATTATCGCTGATTCTAGCAACACTTGCAGTTTGTTCACTGATGCTGCTCTCTGCCCTGATAGCAGCATCAGAAACTTCTGTATTTGCTTTGCTGCCTGTTGTGCAACGCTTGAAAAATAGCAGAAGCATACAGGAAAAAATGATTGCGGCATTGTTGGCTGATCCGCTATCGTTGCGCATCAGCCTCGTATTTCTCCATGTTTTTGTCAAAGTGGCGCTTACGATCCTATTGCTGGTCCTGGCATGGCAAACCACTGAGTATGCGAGCGTCGGCATTATTATTTTTATCGCATCACTTGCGATTATCATGTGTGAACTGCTTCCAAGACTATATGCTCGTAAGAATGATCTATCCGTTTCACTTTTGCTGGTCAAGCCTCTAAAGATGCTAGTTAATATGATGAGGCCCATCGTAGCGCCTATTCTAAAGTTCAGGGCGAAATGGAAAAAACTGTCGAGGGAAAAGGAATTTTCACAGGACGAGCTGGCACAGGTTTTAGATTTGAGTTCGTCTACCACAGATTCCAATAATGAAAAAGAGATCTTAAGAGGCGTCGTAAATTTTGGGGCCCTTTGCGTAAAAGATTTGATGCGCCCGCTGGATTCCGTAATCGCAGTGAATATAGAGTCAAACTTTTCGGAACTCGTAACCTTCATCAATCAGGAAGGCTATTCCCGGATTCCGGTATATCGCAACGACCTCAACAACATTGAAGGAGTTCTTTACATTAAGGATCTGCTTCCATTTCTCGATGAAGGGCCAGCCTTCAAATGGAGTGGGATGCTGCGTCCCGGATTTTTTGTAACTGAAAATAAAAAGATTGATCTCTTGCTGAAAGACTTTCAGGAAAAACGAGTGCACATGGCAATTGTTAAGGATGAAGCGGGCGTAACAGCAGGCCTGATAACTCTAGAAGACCTTATCGAAGAGATCATTGGCGAACTGAATGCCGACAACTCCGAAATCCCTGAAAATGGCTTTCGTAAAGTGGATGAGAATACATTTGTCTTTGATGGCCGCACACCCATCCAGGATTTCTTTAAAGTACTCGATCAGGAACATCCTTTCTTCCGTGAACCGGGAGAAGAAGAATCACTCGAAGATTTTATTATCGAATTCAACGACGAACTTCCGGAGGTCGGTGACGAACTTTATTATGAGCAATACACATTCGTCATTGAGGCCGTAGAACAAAAAAGAATCAAAAGAGTCAGGGTTAATATCCATGCACAAGCGTAGCCTTAAGCACTATTTCCTTTTTACCGTAATCGCCTCTGCTTGTCTTGGCGCCTGCAATTCAGATTACCAACCAAAACCGCTGGGATATAACCGACTCATTCTCCCCCCGCATGAATACCTTGAGCTACCCGATACGCTTCCTTATTCATTCGAATATTCACAGCATGCCACCCTACTCCGCGATACATCACGTATCAGCGAGAACTTTTGGATAGAAATATATTATCCGCAGGTGAAATCCAATATCCATATAACTTACAAAACCATCACGAGCCAAAAGCTATTGAAGGAATTTATGGATGATGCCAACAAGCTCACGTCAAAGCACCAGATCAAAGCTTACGCGATCAATGAAGTCATTACAACAACTCCTAGCGGAAAAACGGCGGTGATCGCGGAATTGGAGGGTGAGGTTCCGAGCCAATTTCAGTTTACCATCACGGACTCTTCGAAAAATTTCCTGCGTGGGGCTTTGTATTTTAACACACAGGTTGCAAATGACTCATTGGCACCGGCTATCGAGTATATGAAAAAAGATATTATGCAGATCATTAATACGCTGGAGTGGAGAAGCGAAGGTGAGTGAACAGATAATTATGGTAAAAGAATACGTTGATAAAAATAAGGCGCGCTTTCTTGAAGAATTGTTTCAATGGCTACGCATACCTTCGGTGAGTGCGGATTCGAGTCGCAAGCAGGATGTGCGAAGGGCTGCCGAATATTTGCAACAGCAACTGTCCGCCGCCGGCATGGAGTCAGTTCAGATTTATGAAACGAAAGGTCATCCGATAGTTTATGCAGAGAAGATCATTGATGCGGCACATCCAACGGTCCTGGTATACGGACATTATGATGTTCAGCCTGCAGACCCTCTTGAGCTTTGGGACTCGCCCCCTTTCGAGCCGGTAGTTAAGGATGATAAGATCTACGCCCGTGGTGCATGTGATGACAAGGGTCAAGTCTATATGCATGTGAAGGCATTTGAGGTGATGTCGAAACTTAACTTGCTTTCATGCAACATCAAGTTCATGGTAGAAGGTGAAGAGGAGGTTGGCTCCGACAACCTGGCAAATTTTGTAAAAGAAAATACCGGCAAGCTCGGTGCAGACATTATTCTGATTTCGGACACATCAATAATCTCCCTTGAACAGCCATCGATAACGACAGGGCTACGCGGCCTCAGCTATATGGAGGTTGAAGTTAGCGGACCGAACCGGGATCTGCATTCTGGTGTATATGGCGGTTCCGTTGCTAACCCGATAAACACACTTTGCACTATGATCGCATCCCTGCATGATGCCTCAGGCCGGATAACCATACCAGGATTTTACGACAAGGTCCTTGAGCTAAGCATTGACGATCGGCGTGCTCTTAATAAAGCCCCATTTGATCTTGCCAAATACAAGCAGGAGCTGGGTATTGACGAAATAAAAGGAGAGGACAGCTATACAACGTTGGAAAGGACAGGCATCAGGCCAACCCTAGATGTAAATGGAATCTGGGGTGGATATACAGGAGAAGGGGCGAAGACAGTATTACCCTCTAAGGCGCACGCAAAAATTTCAATGCGCCTGGTACCTGACCAGGTGAGTACAGAAATTACGGAGCTCTTCACGAAACATATGAAATCCATTGCGCCGCCTTATGTGACGATAAAGGTTACGGCACTCCATGGTGGCGAACCTGCGGTTACGTCTACTGCATCGCATTCATTCAAGGCAGCAAGCATGGCCTTCAAAGATGTGTTTGGGAAAGAGGCTATTCCCACCCGCGACGGCGGAAGCATTCCAATCGTGGCACTTTTCAAAAAGGAGCTCGGCCTTGATACCGTATTAATGGGCTTTGGATTTGACAGCGATGCTATTCATTCGCCAAACGAACACTACGGCATCAAGAATTTCACATTGGGCATCGAGACGATCGTAGCCTTTTACAGGAATTTTA
Organism: Chryseolinea sp.; assembly: GCA_037720155.1. Lineage (GTDB taxonomy): Bacteria > Bacteroidota > Bacteroidia > Cytophagales > Cyclobacteriaceae > Chryseolinea. Next base: position 178,157 of record JBBJMI010000001.1, read on the forward strand.
GCAAAAAAAATAACTGATCTTTTCGGATTAGAATAGGCTAAGGTTTCCTCCCTTTCTGAATTTGGTCAGATCGAAAGGAGGCATACTTTTATTCTGAAAATATTTCCTTTTGGAGGTACGAAAAAGCTGCTGGATAATTTCGGCGTAGTGACCCTCACCTGTCATGCGCCTTCCAAATTGTGAGTCATTAACGCTTCCTCCGTGCAAGGCACATATCTGATTCCAAACCTTTTCGAAGCGGTCAGGAAAATTCTTTCTTAACCAATCTTCGAAGATCTTGCCGATCGACCCGTTTAATCTTACAACGGTCATGCCGACTCCCCCTGCGCCATGGTCAGAAGCTGCCTTCAATATTTGTGGTATTTCGTGGTGATTGAGACCTGGGATGATTGGCGCTGCCATAACACCTACAGGAACGCCTGCCTTAGCCAAAGCCTCGACAGTTTTTAACCGCTTGACCGCGCTAGCCGTTCGCGGCTCCATCACACGACGCAGTTCCTCATCAAGCGTAGTAATAGAAATGTATACATGCACAAGGTTATCTGCCGCAAGGTCAGTTAAAAGATCGAGATCGCGCGTAACCAGTCCGTTTTTAGTAATCATCCCAACCGGGTGACGATACCTTGCGAGAACTTTTAAGATGCCGCGTGTTAGCGCAAATTTTTTTTCCAGCGGCTGATAACAATCTGTATTTCCGCTCACGCTGATAGGAACCGGCGACCAGTCCGGATGAAGAATAAACTTTTCCAATAAATCGGGACAATTCTTCTTAACGATAATCTTCGATTCAAAATCAAGCCCGGCGTTAAATCCCCAGTATTCGTGCGAATTTCTTGCATAGCAATAGATGCACCCATGCTCGCAACCTTGATAGGGATTGATGGAATACATCATACCCAGGTCCGGACTCGGCACCTTGTTCACGACTTTTTTGGGTGTTTCGAAGAAGACCTGGGTTGTCGGCGACGAAAACAGGGGTTCATCCAAACCTTCAATGTGGTCTGTCACGTATTGCGCCTTCAAAAATTTGTTTTGAGTTTTAATCTGCGCCCCACGCCCCATGAAATATCCGTCTTCCTTATCCATCTTAACTAATTTATTTGGCTTTTAAAGCTAATTATATTAGTTAACAATCCCATAATTGATGTATTAAACAAAATTGAATAGTTTCGATGTCGTCCTTGCACATGCTCACCTACACGACAACCCCAATACAGGAAATACACGACTACAGGTTGCGGGCCGCTGGAGTTACGCTATTAGTCAAACGAGAGGACCTAAATCACCCCACGGTTTCGGGCAACAAATGGTGGAAGTTGAAATACAACCTTGTGGAAGTGGGTCGCACAGGATGCACTACTTTGTTAACCTTTGGCGGAGCTTATTCAAATCATATTTATGCTACAGCAGCTGCTGCACGTGAATTGAACTACAAAAGTATCGGCATCATACGCGGCGAAGAAGTGGTGCCGCGCAACACCGTTCTACAATTTGCTAAAGACCACGGGATGGAACTTCATTTTGTTAAACGCGACGAATACCGGAGTAAGGGTTCACCGGAAATGCTGGCAGACTTACAAGATCGTTTTGGCGCGTTTTATTTAATTCCCGAAGGAGGAAGCAATGCGCTTGCACTACAGGGGATCTCTGAATTCGGAACATTGCTGGGTACGGACTTCGACTTTCTTTGTTGTCCAATAGGAACAGGGGCTACGATGGCCGGACTAATCCAAAGCTTTGGTGGAAAAAAACAAATACTCGGATTCACCGTGTTAAAAGGGGATGATTGGAGTTCCGAAATTGAAAGGTACAATCCCGGCTACTCAAACTGGACAGTTATCCAGGATTACCATGGCGGCGGATACGCGAAGATGCCACCAGCGCTCCGTCTATTTACAGAAGAATTTACAAGCCAGCATTTTCCAATTGAAAATGTGTACTCGGGTAAATTATTCTTCGGAATCTTCGATTTAATTTACAAAGGATATTTTCGTGAGGGGTCAAAGATTATGGCAATACACACTGGGGGAATACACAGGCCCCAAGCCATCATTTGAATGGGAGCTCAATGTGACGCTGCCAGAATTTTCCATCGTGTTTCAGCAATGTTAACGTGTCTGCAAGAAATTCTGCCTGAAAACTTTTACTGCGGAATTCGTCCCAAGCTTTTTGGTAATTGGGTTTTTTCAAATCCCTAAAAGCAATCGTTATGTGGGGATGAAATGGAAGCTCCCTGTAGTTAGCATTGAAGAGGTTTAATTCAACCTTACAATAATGCTGAAGATCATATTGCATCTTTTTCAGAGGCTCACTCATAAGAACGTTAATGAATACAACCCGGGGTGGAAACGATGAATATCCGTCTAAATTAACTTTAACTGGTTCGCGTGTTTTTGTGAACTCGCCCAACATTGCTGCTAACTCTTGTTCTTTTTTCTCACTCCATTTAAAAGGCATGTGCAATGTTATGTGAGGTGGAGAATTAAGCGATGCTTTACTATCAAAATGCTCCCACAAATATTGCTTTTGCTCCCATGCCTGCTCATATATTGGTGATGGCGGAATTATCGCAATGAAGTACCGCTTATCGTTGGATGGCTTCCGTAAAACTGCTGTGCCCATATTGTTGGCGAATGTAATAAGCGCTAACTGCAAAGTTCATCATATCTCTGTTTACTATCAATGTTGTTTATTAGGGGGAGGATGGGCGGCGACACATCTATTTGAAAGAGGCTGCAAGCTACAAGCCGCAAGCTGCAAGTCAGGTTGTGCTAATGTCTCGATTCATCGACAATGCTAAGAAGTAACTTTGGTTTCTGATGGACGGATAGGGTTAATCTATTGTCCAATATGCACCACTAAGGGAACGCACTCACCAGGCTTGTAGGTTGTAGCTTGCCGCTTGAAGCTTTTTCCTATTTTTGCCTCAAATCAAATCAGCATGAGCTACCGCATCGAGAAAGACACCATGGGCGAGGTAAAAGTACCGTCCGATAAGTATTGGGGCGCGCAAACTGAAAGGTCACGAAACAATTTCAAAATCGGACCGGAATCAAGCATGCCTAAGGAGATCATCTATGCGTTTGCATATCTTAAGAAAGCGGCGGCAGAGGCAAACCATGATCTTGGTGTTCTGTCTGCCGAAAAACGTGACCTTATCGCAAAGGCGTGTGATGAGATCTTAGCCGGGGGGCTCGATGACGAATTTCCCCTCGTAATCTGGCAAACTGGTTCAGGTACGCAAAGCAATATGAACGTTAATGAGGTCATTGCCTACCGGGCGCACGTAATGCAGGGAGGAAAGCTGGAAGACGAAAAGAAAGTGTTGCATCCAAACGACGATGTAAACAAGTCACAATCCTCCAACGATACTTTTCCAACGGCCATGCATATTGCTTCATATAAGCAGGTCGTTGAAGTTACGCTCGCGGGAATGAACAAGCTACGCGAGACGCTGAACAGAAAAGCGACAACCTTCAAGGACGTTGTTAAGACAGGCCGTACGCATTTCATGGATGCGACGCCATTAACATTGGGTCAGGAATTTTCCGGGTATGTACAACAGATCGACAACAGCATTCGCGCGATAAAAAATGCGCTCGAGATGGTTCGTGAACTTGCTCTTGGCGGCACCGCTGTTGGTACTGGCCTCAATACTCCCAAGGGTTATGATGTATTGGTTGCGCAAAAGATCGCATTGCTGACAGGATATCCTTTTGTCACGGCTCCAAATAAATTCGAGGCACTCGCCGCGCATGATGCAATGGTCGAGTTGTCAGGAGCCTTAAAACGGTCTGCAGTTTCTTTGATGAAAATTGCCAATGATATACGTATGCTTAGTTCCGGGCCCAGATCCGGTATTGGCGAGCTGATCATTCCTGACAATGAACCAGGTTCATCCATCATGCCGGGAAAGGTAAATCCAACGCAGCCCGAGGCGTTGACCATGGTTTGCGCACAGGTAATGGGCAACGACGTAGCAGTTTCTATCGGTGGCGCTACCGGTCATTTTGAGCTCAACGTCTTCAAACCCGTTATTGCCGCCAATGTATTACAAAGTGCCAGACTGCTCGGCGATGCATGTGTTTCTTTCAATGACAGGTGTGCTGAAGGTATACAGCCTAATGAAAAGATTATCAAGCAGCACCTTGAAAATTCGCTGATGCTTGTAACCGCACTTAATACACATATCGGATACGAGAATGCGGCGAAAATTGCCAAGAAGGCACACAAGGAGAATAAGACATTGCGTGAAGCAGCCGTGGAATTAGAACTCCTTACTTCGGAGCAGTTTGACGAATGGGTAAGACCTGAAAAAATGGTTGGAGGGCTATAAGGAATATAAGCATTTAACAAAATATTTGTACCTTTAATGTGATTTTTTTAACCGACCTCATTTTTTAACCAACCTAGAATGAAAAAAGGAATAGTATTCTTATTCTGCCTTGCGCTGATGATTGCTTCGACGCAGACTTTTGGGCAGCTTTCCAAGAAAGAAAAGAAAGAATGGAAAAAGAAGGCAAAGCAATTTGCCAAAAACCCTTCTACACTTAAGCAGTTAACTGAAGACAAGCAGGTCGCGGACAATACGGTTTCGGATCAAACTCAGAAGCTGACGCAGATGCAGGGTACGATAACCGAAAAAGATACGAAGATCGCTTCCCTTGAAGATGAATTATCACAGATGAGGAGTCAGCTCACTGCTTCGCAGGCAGAACTTGAGCAATTGAAGCAAGCACCGGCGAACTCAATGGATTTCTCAAAGGGAGTCGTTTTCAAAGTCCAGATCGGCGCGTTTAAGAATAAAAATCTTGCGAAATATTTTGACAACAATCCCAACTTTGGTGGCGAAGCCAAAGATGGTGAACCCCAAAAATTAACCATTGGTATTTTTCGCGATTATTGGGAAGCTGATACGTTCAAAAAGTACATGCGTGAAATGGGCGTGAAAGACGCGTGGATAGTTCCTTATAAGGAAGGACAGCGCGTAGAGATAAAAGATGTGCTTGAAGGTGTGGTGGGTGATAAGCCGGCAGAGAGCGCCAACTAGTCTAATCAAATAATCACCTTTGAAAGCAGTGCAATAAGCATTGCTTTCTTTGTTTTGGGCCAGACCAAATTCACTATTTTTGTCATATGCGGCGATTCGGTATTCTCTTTTTGTTGGTGGCGGGCAGCCTTCAGGCGCAGGTAAGAGTATCAAAACTGGTCATAAAAGCCCACGAAGTTTACACACTTCAGAATTCAGATATTTTGGTGGCCGACACATTGATCATGATGGACTCGTCGCGATTGGTTATGAACAAACTTAAACCGGAAAACTTTCTTCGGGTAAAGGTTGGTCGCTTTGGAAAAGACTGCGTAATTGATGCTAAGGGGGTGAATGGACAGCAGGGGAGAAGTGGCGTGAATGGCGTCACACCGACGGGCCCATGTTTAAATGGCACTCCGGGAAAAGGTGGAACTAAAGGACTTGATGGGACGCGTGGTATTAACCTGTTCGTTTACTTTGAACGGGTTACAATACGGGGTAAATTAACAATTGATGTTTCCGGAGGCAACGGAGGGAGAGGAGGCAGCGGTGGCAATGGCGGCGGGGGAAGCCCTGGTACCATGCATTGCAACGGCGGGAACGGTGCAAACGGAGGTATGGCTGGTCCCGGGGGCAATGGTGGAAATGGAGGATACCTTCAGATCCATATTCCCAAGCCTCAAACTTTCAAGGATCTCATCCTGGCGAAGAAAGTTGTTGTACAAGTCGGTGGTGGGACTTCTGGTGCGTCTGGAAGAGGCGGTTATCACGGCGCCGCAGGACTTGGTCCGTCAAAGAAAAATGGAAAAGATGGCGAACCTGGCCCATACAATAAGGCTGGAATATCAGGCGAAAAAGGAAGTATGGTAATTCAAATTAAATAACATGGACAAAAGATGGCTGATAAAAGAGATTCCCGCGGTGGATCAGATTGCTGCGTTATCGGGTGCCATCAATATTAACAGCCACCTATCTGCAATTCTTTTGCAACGCGGGATTGCGGATTATGAAAGCGCGCGAAAATATTTTCGCCCATCATTGACCGACCTGCACGATCCATTTTTAATGAAAGGTATGGAGGATGCCGTAGAGCGGCTACACAAGGCTATTGTTGAAAAAGAGAAAATTCTTATATATGGTGACTACGATGTTGATGGAACAACTTCCGTCGCGCTGGTCTCAAGCTACCTCAGAAAATTTTACTCACAATGCGACGTATATATTCCCGATCGCAATGCGGAAGGTTACGGAGTGTCGCTCGCTGGAATCGAATGGGCGGCAACAAATAACTGCACACTGATCATCGCGTTGGACTGTGGCATAAAGTCGGTAGAGCTCGTTGCTCTTGCCAACAAGAAGGGAATAGACTTTATCATTTGCGATCACCACCTTCCGGATGCATTTGTTCCCGATGCCGTTGCCGTACTGGATCCCAAACAGTCAGATTGTAATTATCCCTACAAAGAGTTAAGCGGCTGTGGTCTCGGGTTTAAATTAATTCAGGCTTATGCACGGCGGTATGGTGATGAGCGTGCTGTTTATGAATACCTGGATCTTGTTGCCATCAGCATCGCGTCTGATATTGTTCCGATCACGGGAGAAAACAGAATTCTTACGCACTTCGGTTTAAAGAAGTTGAATGAAAATCCGGTACCCGGACTAAAAGCTTTAAAAGAAATTGCCGGAACAAAATATGACCTGGACGTCTCCGGGATCGTGTTTACTATGGGTCCCCGGATCAATGCTGCTGGACGCGTGGCGCATGGAAGCGCCGCAGTCGAACTTCTGAACGCGAGCACCGAATCAGAAGCGAATGCGCTCGCCAAAAAAATCAATTTGAAGAACGAAATCCGCAAACAATTCGACTCTGATATTACTGAGGAGGCGCTGGCCATGATCGAAGGAAACGCTACAATGCGCAATGCTAAGTCAACAGTGCTTTTTAAGAACACGTGGCATAAAGGAGTCATTGGCATAGTTGCTGCTAGATGTGTGGAGAAATACTATCGCCCAACAGTGATCCTTACCGAATCAAACAATAAAATTACAGGCTCCGCGCGAAGTGTTAATGGGTTCGACCTATATGGTGCGATTCTGGAATGCAGCGATCTGCTTGAGAAATTCGGCGGACACAAGTATGCTGCTGGCCTTACGCTCGACCAATGCAACCTGGAACTCTTTCAACAAAAGTTCGAAGAAGTGGTGTCAGCTTCAATCACACCGGATATGATGACGCCCGTTCTGGAAATGGACGTTCCAATTGATTTTGATATGATCACTTCAAAGTTTATTGGTATTCTAAAGCAAATGGCACCCTTCGGCCCTGGAAATCCGCGCCCTGTTTTTGAAGCAAGCGGCATTTATGTTTTTAACTCGCTATCTTCCTTTAAGGATCGACATGTGAGATTTCTTGCGGGTCAACACAACTGTGAAAATGTTTTTCACGCCGTCGGTTTTGACCTCAGTGAGCATTATGAAAGGCTTGCCGGGCGCGAACATTTCAAGATTGCTTTTACCATCGAAGAGAATACATACAACGGCATCACATCCGTTCAACTAAGAATTAAAGACATTAAATTCTCTTAGCATGGTTCTACGCGCGGAAAATCTTATAAAGAAGTACAAAACGCGAACCGTTGTGAATGATGTCTCCGTGCATGTCAAGCAGGGAGAAATCGTGGGTTTGCTGGGACCAAATGGGGCTGGGAAAACAACTTCGTTCTACATGATGGTGGGTTTGATCAAGCCCAATGCGGGTCAGATCTTTCTTGACGATGTGGAAATCACCCAATTACCAATGTATCAGCGTGCGCGCAAGGGAATAGGATACCTTGCACAAGAGGCCTCTGTTTTCCGCAACCTCACTGTTGAAGAGAATATTCTTTCCGTGCTTGAGATGCGCGACTTCACCAAACAACAGCGGACTGATAAAGTTGATGAATTGATCGATGAATTCAGTCTTCACAAAGTCAGGAAGAACAAGGGCATGTCGTTATCTGGCGGCGAGCGCCGGAGGACTGAAATTGCGCGCGCGCTGGCAGTCAACCCAAATTTCGTCCTCCTGGATGAACCGTTTGCTGGTGTTGATCCTATCGCAGTGGAGGAAATTCAGACAATCGTTGCAAGGCTGCGGAGTAAGAACATTGGAATTCTTATTACTGACCATAATGTTGATGAAACGCTGTCCATCACAGATCGTGCATACTTGATGGTTGACGGTAAGCTCTTCAAGGCTGGTACTGCCGAAGAATTAGCAAGCGATCCACAAGTACGAAAGGTATATCTGGGACAAAATTTCGAACTCAGGCGATCAAAACTCGCAGCTCCAAACACCGAGCATTGGCAAGACCCTTCCGAAGCCAAGTAAATTATTGCTTCTTCCTCATTACAACAGGTAACATCACAGCCAAGTTTGTTACTTTTGAAATATGCGTACACCGTTATGGGCCTGATTAATTCGATTCTTACCTGGGTGATGCAGAAGCGCATTCATCAGATTGAGCTTTTCATGAAGTACCCCAATGAAGTTCAGGAGGAATTATTCAAAAGATTGATTCAAACGGCGAAGCATACGGAGTTTGGTCATAAGTACGACTTCGCAAGCATTCAGAATCTTGGACAATTTCAGGAGCGCGTTCCGATACAGACTTACGAACAGCTGCATCCCATGATTGAACGAATGATGCGCGGGGAGCGGAACATACTCTGGCCGTCGGAGATAAAGTGGTTTTCCAAATCATCCGGAACTACCAATGCCCGCAGCAAGTTCATTCCGGTTTCTCAGGAAAGTCTGGAAGATTGTCATTTTAAAGGTGGCAAGGATTTGCTTTCACTTTATGTCAATAGCGTGCCAGACACGAAGTTGTTTAATGGTAAGGGGTTAGCCGTCGGCGGGAGCCATCAAATCAACGAATTGGACCCCACCGCCACATCCTTTTACGGCGATGTCTCGGCCGTCATCATGCAGAACCTTCCGCCGTGGGCTCAATTTATCAGGACGCCTAGCCTTGAGACAGCGTTAATGGACAATTGGGAAGAGAAAATAGAAAAGCTCGCGCGTGAGACCGCGAAAGAAAATGTTACCAACATTGCAGGGGTCCCAACGTGGACGATATTGCTCATTCAAAAGATCGTACAGCTCGAGAAGAAGAACAACATTCTCGAGATATGGCCTAACCTCGAAGTATTCTTTCATGGCGCAGTGGCATTCGCTCCCTATCGTTCCCTTTTCCAAAGTCTGATCCCTTCCGATAAGATGATGTACTGGGAAACCTACAACGCGAGCGAAGGTTTCTTTGGCATTCAAGACCAGAAAAATTCTGACGAGATGCTTCTCATGCTCGACTATGGAATTTTCTACGAGTTTATTCCAGCAGAGGAAATAGATATGGAATATCCTCGGACCGTTAGCCTTCGCGATGTCGAACTTGACAAAAATTATGCAATGGTGATTTCAACGAATTCGGGTTTGTGGCGCTACAATATTGGCGATACCATTAAGTTCACGTCGACGCTTCCTTTCCGCATCAAGATCTCCGGAAGAACAAAACACTTTATTAATACTTTCGGTGAGGAATTAATAGTCGAGAACGCAGAAGCCGCCATAACGAAAGCTTGTCAGGCCACCGGCGCCGTCATTGATAATTTCACCGCCGCACCTATCTATCTTGAAGAAAAGAGGAAAGGCGGCCATGAATGGATCATAGAATTTAAAGTTGCACCAGCCGACCTGAATGAATTCTCAAAGGTATTGGATGAAACTCTTCGATCGATCAATTCAGACTATGATGCAAAACGCGCGCATAACCTTGCCCTTATCGCGCCGAAAATTCACAGTGTGCTGGAAGGAACATTCTATAATTGGATGAAGCGGCGGGGCAAGCTGGGTGGTCAAAACAAAGTGCCGCGACTCGCCAACTCACGAGAGTATGTCGATGATATACTAAGCATGATGCGCGAAAAATAGTGCGGACTTTCTGACATTACCTTATCACATTTCTTAACCACGTAGCTATGTTCCACCGTGAGGTCTCCTCACTTAACGTACCTACTTCCGTCGCGCGGTTTACTTTTTCAACAGTGTAAAATGCAGTTGGCAAAATGTCTCTGAGTTTGTAAAGAACATCTTCAAGCCGTTCGCGCTCAAGGACGGTAAATACGAGATTCTCGTGCCCGTCTGGTCCTTGTGCATTTACGTGCGTAAACCGAAGTTCATTATCATTCAGGTAGTCTATAAGTTGGTTAACATCTTTTCTCGTAATGATCCTTACGATGACTTTTCCATAGGCGATGCGTTCTTCGATTATCATTCCAACGAAAATTCCGGTAGCAAATCCCGCCGGGTACGCGATGTAGCAGATCCAATTGTCGAGGTGACCGAAGATCTGGCTGATGGCCATTAACCAGATGAACGATTCAAAGAATCCCATCAATGTTGCAGTCCACCGCCTTCCGCCCAACACATAAATTATCCTTATAGTATTGATGGACACATCGAAGATGCGAGCGCAAAAAATCAGCAACGGTAAAACCACATAGCTAAAAATGTTTCCTGGTATCCCGAATGTGTCCGCAAAAAAGCTTTCCATGCTAGAAGGTGTTTATGGTAATTTTCAGCAGAGTCATCCAAATAATTCTTCGAATACATCTGTAAGTTTTCCAAATGATTTTATAACGATACGGGATTTTTTAGCTTCCAGTCCTTTCTGATTGTACCTCGAAATATATATTTCTTCAAACCCAAGTTTTTCAGCTTCGCTGATCCTTTGTTCAATTTTGTTAACAGCTCTTAATTCACCGCCGAGACCCACCTCCGCTGCAAAACATATTTTGTCTGACAAGGGTATTTCTTCCATCGAAGAGATCATCGATATGCATATTGCCAGGTCGATTGCAGGATCTTCTACTTTTATTCCTCCTGCCATGTTAAGAAAGACATCCTGGGTACCCATTCTGAACCCACACCGTTTTTCAAGCACTGCTAGAAGCATATTCAATCGCTTTTGATCAAACCCAGTTGGCGTGCGTTGTGGGGTACCGTAAGAGGCAGGGCTTACCAACGACTGAATCTCTATTAACAGCGGCCGGTTTCCCTCGATGGTTGCGCCAATTGTAGCTCCGCTGATCTTACCCTCTTTTTGAGAAATTAGGATCTCTGATGGATTTGAAACCTCGCGCAACCCTGTGCCTAACATCTCGTAAATTCCAATCTCCGATGTCGAACCGAATCGGTTCTTGGTTGTGCGTAAGATGCGGTACGCAAGATGCCGGTCCCCTTCAAACTGCAACACCGTATCGACCATATGTTCAAGAACCTTTGGCCCGGCAAGCATGCCATCTTTGGTTATATGCCCTATCAGAAATACTGGCGTGTTGGTTTCTTTTGCAAACTTCATCAGCTCGGCAGTGCATTGTCGCACTTGCCCAATGCTACCAGCGCCAGAATCAAGTTGTCCGGAATATAATGTTTGAATTGAATCGATAACAACGACGGTAGGCTCGACCGACTCAATCGCGAGAAAGATACTTTTTGTGTTTGTTTCCGTCAGCACATAGAAGTTGGGCGATTCACCTCCTAATCGCTGCGCGCGCATCTTGATCTGTTGTTCACTTTCCTCGCCCGATACATAAAGAACCCGTTGCTTCTTAAGCATCAAACCGACCTGAAGCATAAGCGTCGATTTTCCAATACCGGGCTCTCCTCCAATCAATATGAGCGAGCCAGGTACGATTCCACCTCCCAACACGCGGTTAAGCTCCTGATCGACCGTGACGACCCTGATATCTTCTGTGGTTTCTACCTCTGCGAGTGTCTTTGCCTTCACCTGACGTACACGTCCATTTTCCTGGCGCCATTCATTTTTACCTGTCTCTTCCTTTACAATGACTTCCTCGGCAAATGTATTCCAGGCGCTGCAGGAAGGGCACTTTCCCAGCCACTTTGCAGATTCATACCCACAGGATTGACAGTAGAATGTGCTTTTTTGTTTCGCCACAGCTCAAGAATTAACGATTGGTGGAGGTTACACGGAGTGTATAACCTGTATGGATAAAATTGAATACATTTTTCAATAGTAGCACTATCTTAATGAAACGTTGTATGAAGATTTTAATAACATCCTTCCTTATAGTTACCTCCACTTTCGCACTTGCGCAAAAAGATCCAATCAAATTTGGAGAGGTTCCTCTACAGGACCTGGAAATGGTAAAATATGATAAGGATTCATCCGCTGAGGCGGTAGTATTAGCGGATTATGGAGTCTCTTCGCTTAAATACACACCCTCCGATGGTTTTTCTTTAGTATTCAATCGGATTATCCGGCTGAAAGTGCTGACAAAAGAGGGCCTTGACTGGGCCACGTTCACTGTCCCGCTATATCACGATGGTGCCGACGATGAAAAGCTGGGGTCTCTTAAAGCAGTTACCTACAATTTGGAGAATAAGAAGATCGTGGAATCAAAACTGCGAAGCGACGCTGTCTTCAAAGAAAAAGTAAATGACAACGTTAACCAGATGAAATTCACGCTGCCTAACGTAAGGGCTGGGTCGGTGCTGGAGGTTTCTTATAGAGTCACGTCCGACTTCTTTTTCAATTTTCAGGATTGGGAATTTCAAAGATCCATTCCCACACGCTGGAGCGAATATCGTGCGGAGATACCCGAGTTTTATTTCTACCAGCGTTTTACGCAAGGATATGTCGGCTTAACGATAAATGAGAGTAAGCAGGTGCAGAACTCTCTCACGGCCACATCTGGTGCGCATTACAGTGGCAGTTCGGCAAATAATAACCGAATAGATTTCATACAAAACAATTACCGCTGGGCAATACAGGATGTGCCGGCGTTCAAGATCGAACCCTACATGACCTGTTCGCAGGATTATATTTCCAAGATCAACTTTGAGCTCGCCTATGAAAAGTTTCCCAATCAACTAGTGAAGTCATATATGGGTACATGGGCCGACATCAATAAGCTCTACGATGAAAATGATCATTTCGGAAAAGAAATAACGGGCAATGGTTATCTAAAAAAGCTTACTGAAGAGATAACCAAGGGATTAACAACACCCGATCAAAAGATCAATGCGATAAATAACTATGTCAGAAACAACATAGAATGGAATGGAACCTCACGAAAGTATACCGATGAGTCGTTGAAAAAGGTCCTTGAAGGAAGAAAGGGGAGCTCTTCCGAAATCAATCTTTTGATGGCGTCTCTGCTGGAGAAAGCCGGCATTGACGTTTCGCCCGTTCTAATTAGCACAAGAGATCACGGCTTCCTGCGCGAGTCAGTCCCCGTGTCTAGTCAGTTTAACTATGTACTCTGCATGGCGAAAGCAGGAGACAAGACTTTCCTGCTTGACGCAACTGACAAATTTCTCACAACAGGCGCCTTGCCTGAGCGTTGCTTAAACGGAATGGGGTTTGTTGTTTCGCCGAAAGGATTCAGTTGGATTCCATTGACCTCCAACCAAAAATCCAGAACGCTTTACAATGCTGACCTTTCTCTAAATGCGGACGGTGAGTTGAAGGGTAAAATAAAAGTTGACCAGTCTGGTTATTTTGCACAGAGTGGGCGAAAAAATTATGTCGCAAAAGGTGAAAGCGATTATATAAAGCAGCTTATTGGAAATCGCCCATGGGTTGTCGCGAAGAGCGAGTTCATCAACGCAAAAGTGATCACAGAATCATTCCAGGAAATACACGATATCGTCATCAATGATCACGTGACTTATACGGATGCTGTTATCTATTTCAATCCATTTGTTGCATTGCAGCTAAAAGAAAATCCATTCAAGACTGAAACGCGGCAATACCCCGTGGATTTTGGCAGCCCTGAAGAAGTATTATATATGTGCAAGATAATTATTCCGGACGGCTACGGAGTAGATGAATTGCCTCAAAGTAAATTGCTAAAGTTACCCGCCAATGCCGCGAAGTATACCTACAATATGACCCAATCCGGAAACACCGTAACATTGACAAGCCATCTACAGATTAACAACAGTCTTTTTTCGCAGGATGAATATCCCAACCTTCGTGAGTTTTATAATCAGGTTGTAGCAAAACAGGCGGAACAAATTGTCTTAAAAAAGAAATAGCATCATGAAGCTCGTTGTTGTATCCATAATTTTGCTTCTGACCACGGCTTCGACATATGCCGCTGAGCCAAAATATCCTGTAAGCGCGATCAAGGAAGACATGAAAAAAGGGATGTATGCCGTAATAAGGGAAAGTGAAGCAGAATGGTCTATAGAGAGTAAAAGTAGCGCGGTTTATTCCGAGCGACGGGTAATTACCATTTTAAACGAAAAAGCGGAGGACCTTGCGGCACTGACGGTATTTTACGATAAGCTTCGAAAAATTGAATACTTCAGAGCGAGTGTCTATGACGCCGAAGGAAACCTGATCAAAAAGCTCAAGCAACTCGACGTTGTTGATCAAAGTGCAATCTCTGGTGGTACTCTTTTCGCGGACAGTCGCGTAAGACATGGTGACCTTTCGCAAAATGCTTACCCTTACACTGTAGAACTTGAGTACAGTGTCAGTTATAAATATTTGTACGACTTGCGCGATTTTCAGCTTTACACCGACGATGAAGTTTCTTTGGAAAAGGTGAAGTACACTGTCATCCATCCAAAAGACCTCAAGTTGCGCTACCGGCTGTTTAAAATTCAGCAGCCAAAGCTGGAAATTGGAACTGACAAAAGGGAATCCATGGTGTGGACTTTCGAGAATGTCATACCAGAAAAATTTGAAAGATTAAGCCCGGATGAAGTGGTGCCCTCAGTCCGTGTTTCGCCAACGGAATTTGTATACGAAGGATATCCAGGAGATATGAGCACGTGGGAAAGTTATGGCAAATGGCAAGCTTCACTTAACAAAGGTCGTGATGTGCTACCCGAAAGCACAAAGCAAAAGATCAGGGAGATCACGAAAGGTCTTAAGACCACGGAGGAAAAAGCGAAAGTCGTTTACGAATATGTGCAGAGCCGGACTAGGTACGTGAGCGTTCAGCTGGGCATAGGCGGCTTGCAGCCTTTCGAGGCATCGGTAGTTGATAAAACCGGATACGGAGATTGTAAGGCACTTTCGAACTACACCGTCGCATTGTTAAAAGAAGCAGGTGTTACGGCTTATTATGCTACTGTCCGGGCTGGCGCAGGTGCAGAGGACGTTATTGCAGACTTCCCAAGTGACCAATCGAACCACATTATAGTCGCGGCTCCCAACGGAATGGATACCCTTTGGATGGAATGTACGAGCCAAACAGATCCTTTCGGTTATTTGGGAACATTTACTGGTAACAGAAAAGCTATGCTTGTCACCGAAAATGGCGGTAGGCTGGTCAATACCATTCGTTACGATGTAGATCAGAACACCCAGTTCAGAACAGCTAAAGTTGTCGTGCAATCTAACGGTGACGCTACTGCGACAGTTAAAACGACTTATCGCGGGCAGCAATACGCGGATGTATACACTGACCACCACGCTGAGGATCAGAAAAAATGGCTTCAGAAAGTTACAGCAATCCCCACCTTTGACATAACCACTTTTAGTATTAAAGATGTGAAAGAAAAGAATCCTACCGCGATCGTTACGATGAACCTCGCACTCAAACGTTATGGCACCACGAGCGGTAAGCGTATTTTTTTCACTCCGAACCTGATGAACCGCTCTACTCTTTTACCGGAGAAAACGGAGTCCCGCAAGAATAACGTTGTTACCCGGGTAGCTTATACCAACGTTGATACGGTCTCCTATCAATTACCACCCGGCATTTATCCCGAGTTTTTTCCTGCAGTATCGAAGCTTAGGAGCCGCTTTGGCGAATATGATGCCTCCTTTACGTTAGATCAGGACACGCTGATATACATCAGAAAGATCCGAATGTTCAAAGGGGTGAATGCTCCAGAAACTTATAATGAGCTGGTTGAATTTTATCGAAATGTCAACAAGGCTGATCACATCAAAATGGTTTTTCTAAGCAAGACGTAGATCAGAACGGGGAGTTGGGTTCTTTTGACATAAAGTTGAAAATTACTCTGTCGGCAAGTCCAGGAAGCCATTTGTTCATAAAGACTGCCAGTTTCCCTTGCGTTGTCAATACAAGTGTGCGCTTTCGTTTCACCGTCGCCTCGTAAATGTAATGGGCACATTCTTCTGAAGACATCATATTACCTTCTTCCCTTGGCGATTCGCCCTGAGTCATTCCGTTTTTTGTTAATGCGCGTACGCGGATATTTGTCGAGGTGAATCCGGGACATGCTGTCAACACATGCACACCTGTCGGAGCGAGTTCGAGGCGCAGTGCCTCCAAAAAACCATTTAATGCGAATTTGGACGCAGAGTATCCAGTCCTTCCCGGTAAGCCGCGAAATCCGGCAATCGATGAAATCCCTATAATCGATCCCTTGTTTTTTATTATTTCGGGCAGACAATATTTGGTTGCGTACACGAGCCCAAAAAAGTTTGTAGTCATTACCTGTCGTATCACATCGACCTCGGTCTCTTCAAATGAAGCACGCATGCTGATCCCCGCATTGTTTACGAGTACATCGATGGTACCGAACTGTTGTATAGCTTGCTCGGCCATCCTGCGATTGTCGTCCTCAATTCCGACGTCACCCTGGAAACCTACAATGTCGATTCCCCTGCCGGCCAGATCAGCCACCACCTTTTCGAGATTATAACCATTTCGTCCGGTGATCATGACTTTAGCGCCACCCACGCCAAACGCCAAGGCAAGGGCTTTACCAATACCCGAGGATCCGCCAGTTATGATCACGACCTTGCCCTTCATTCTATTCAAGATATCTTAATCCGCATATGGTCTCACAATTGAACGGATCCAAGTAGTTTAGCCTTATACAATACTACAAACTAAACCTCTTACCATTCTGACCCCTGCTCAAAAATAACAATACTTGCTTAACTTGGGCGCTTGCCGATTTGTTATGATCCTGGTGAAAATCCTGTCAAGATTGCCATTTGCCATACTCTACGCGCTTTCTGATTTTCTTTTTTTCGTAAGTTTTTATTGCATTCGTTACCGTCGAAAGCTCGTCTGGAAAAATTTGACGGCCTCGTTTCCCGAAAAATCGTCTGCCGAATTGCGGGACATTGAAAAACAGTTTTTCCGCAATCTCTGTGACTATGCCGTTGAAATGCTCAAGCTTTTAACGATCACCCGTGAGGAGTTAGGAACACGGGTCGTTTTCAAAAACGCTGACATTTGTAATCAATATATTTCACAAGGACGCTCCATACTCAATCTTGCATCCCATCATTTCAATTGGGAATGGCTCCTTACCGCTGGATCATTTTCTTTGCCTGGTGAGATGGACTTCGTTTATCAGCCGGTCCATAATAAGTTCTTCAATCGTTTTTCACTTTTATCGAGGACTCGTTTCGGTGCGTATCCAATAAAACGAGACGGCGTGGCGCGCAATATCATCAAACGGAAAAATGTCGTCCGCAACATTGCCCTCGTTGCAGACCAATATCCGGGGTACGGCCATGATAAGAAGTTCCCGATAAAATTTATGGATCAGGAAACCGTATTTTTTTATGGCTCTGTTCAGCTCGCCCTGCTTACCCAGTATCCCGTAATGTATTACGCAATCCGCAAGCTCAAGCGCGGATACTATGAAGCAACGATCGTCGAACTCGCTAAACCTCCGTACGATAAAGACAACAAGCAAATACTCGAAAGCTACGTTCGGGAAGTAGAATACCTGATCAGAGAAGACCCTGCGTCATGGTTATGGTCGCATAATCGGTGGAAGAAGCGACACATAAAGGCGGACGTAGAGGAGAAAGGAACTCATAACTCATAACTCCTTCCTCCAATGAACTATCAAACATTTCCGCCGCACCGAGATTTGGATTCTGTGGTAAAATGCTATTGGACGTTAGAAGCTGATGCTGAAGAAAATCCTCAACGGCAACGAATTGTACCTGATGGTTGTATTGAAATGGCGTTTATCCTTGGAGACAACATAAAGCGATATATCGAAGGAGATAAGTTTATTCTTCAACCCCGTGCAATGATACTTGGTCAAACTATTGAACCATTTTACATCGAGCCAACCGGATGTGTCAACTCCTTTGCCGCTCGGTTTTACCCTTACGGGTTTGCGGCCTTCGTAACAACACCAATAAAAAGTTTGGCAAATAAAGAAACTCCACTTGAGTTGCTGTTTGGAGAAAGGGGAGCAAAAGAACTAGAAAACAAAATTATTAAGGCAACAAGCACGCCGAGACGAATAGAAATTATTGAAGACTTTCTTTTAAATAAATTCAGCATCGGGGCAACTATTGCGGGCGTCGTAAAATCGACGGTTGACACGATGTTGTCGACCAAAGGAAGTCAACCGATAGGTGCTATTCTTAAAGAGGACTTAACAAAGCGACGGCAGCTCGAAAGAAAGTTTCGAAAACAAATTGGCATCAGTCCCAAGCAATTAGGTAAAGTGATCAGATTACAGGCTGCCTTAAAAATGTTGATCAATTGCGAATCCGAAAACCTGACGAGGATCGCATATGATAGCGAGTATTATGATCAGGCGCACTTTATCAAGGATTTTAAAGAATTTACAGGAACAACACCCAAAGCGTTTCTATCAGATGAGGGCATGGCGCTTTCAGCGCTTTTTTACAAGTAAAATGGTCTGTCGCGTTTTTACAATTTTGAATTCGGAGATACTGTGAAATTTGTATAGACAATTTTGAAACAGAACATGAAAAATTTAATTTCCATCGTTGAAATCCCAACGGAAGATTTTACCAGAGCGGTAGGATTTTATCAATCCATTTTGAACGTTGCAATCGAAGAGGTTGACATGGGTGGAGTGCGGATGGGCGTACTTCCCAGTGTCGAAGAAACTGTCAACGTTGTACTGGTTAAAGGTGAAGACTATAAGCCATCATTTCACGGTCCACTCATTTATCTGAATGCAGGAGATGATATGGAACCCATCTTAAAAAAAATTCAATCGAACGGTGGAGAAGTAATTGTCCCCAAAACTGAGATTAGCCCGGATATGGGTTTCTTCGCATTGTTTACTGACACTGAAGGAAATAAGTTAGGGCTGCATTCTAGTAAGTAGAGGCACGGGTTTGTGATTTGAGTTATGAGTTAGGGGACGCGATCAGAAAGTTCCGTCACTGCGAGGAGTCTTTAACGAGGTTTCACTCGTTAAAATGACGACGAAGCAACCCCCATCCTATGGAATGCTGCTGGGCAGTCGCACTCGATGAAATCAGTCACCGGAACTTGCTTAGCACTTCGCAACCCGGGGATTGCTTCGTCATGTTCGAGACGTTGTCTCGAACCATTCCTAGCAAAGACGGACCTTCTGGCTCGAGCCGAACTCATAACTCATAACTCACTGTTGTCCGGGGAATCTTGAGTGAGTGTGTTGATGTTGGCATCCGAGTTAAAATTAAGGGATTTCATGCTATTTTGGATTTTGAACCCCTACGTTTCAAAAAGGAGGATCTGTTTAGAAGCTATCTCTCTCGAATATTTAATTACTGCCTTTTCCGGATTGAGCAAAAATTTGAATAAGTCTATATAGGTATTCAGGTGTAGGCGTATTAGGCCAGCGATGTTCGAAAAACCCCACTTCGATTTTCTCATCCTATCAATTTTCTCTTTCACGATTGCGATTAATAAATCAGCAATAAGGGAGCACCAGACTTGAATTTTGATAGCGTTTTCGTTGTCACCTAAAAAGTTGTGGAATTGAAAATTTTGCTTTACACGCTTAAAAAGTGATTCAATGTCCCAGCGGCGTTGGTAAATGCTGCTTATCGTCAAAGGACTAAATTCTAAATTGTTAGTGATAAAGGTGAACGTTCTATTTTTTGATTTATCGTGATAATTTATCATTCGCGCTTTCTGTATCGGCCTTTTGTCTTGTGTTTGCTGATGGCCTAAAATGATATTATGATCACTGATTACACCATTTTTATTATGGTATGCTGTCACTACTCTGTTTTCAGTAACCTCATAAACTGCCCTCTGGTTGATACGAGTCACCCAAGTGACTTTATCCTGTGTCCATTGATTCATAACAGTATAATTGACATAAGCTTTGTCCATAGCAATCACCGAACCGGCCGGAAGCTTCAGCATAGGCATAAACACGCGATCATTTTTTGCTGACTCACTTAAATACACGAACGCTGGAACCCGATCTTTGACACTCATCAGGGTATGGGCCTTTATTCCTCCTTTTCTCTTTCCATTTCTATAGTATCCTGCCGCTTTCATTACGTCGCTGAACAAAGAGATTGTGGTTGAATCGATTATAAACATTCTATCGTATAAGGAAACACTCTTTGGGCTGTCCGGTAAAAAGCCGTAATGGAATCTGAACAGTTCATGGAAAAGCGCTTCGAAAAACTCAGCGGAACGATTCTTATTAGCATCTGCCAGGGTGCTACGGCGAGGGGTATACCTGAGCCCCAAATGGTTTAGCCGACTCGAGCTAGCCTGTAGTCCCGTAATAAGTTCTCTCAATGAGGTGCATTGATGAAACCCGCAAAACAACATCGTGACCAGGTGGTCATAGGTTTTGAATTTCTTGTAATAACGGTCAGAATCAAACCTTTTGGACAGTCGATTAACTAGATGTCCCGGAATTAATTGTAATAATTGATTCAGTACCGGCTGTCCGGTAAAAAATGTACTTTTACTCATAGTCGTTTTTTTGTTGTGGAAAACTAAAAATAACTATGAGGGAGGTTTTACCTCCCTTTTTCTTTGGCTTTTATTCCGGGTTCCCCGGACAACAGTGACTCATAACTCATAACTCATAACTCTTGACTCTTGACTCTTGACTAAATGAGCATTTGCTCAATGTCATCCCGGGTCAGCTGCTTCATAAAACTTTCTTCCGTAGTAATGAATTCAGTCGTGAGTCGGATCTTGCGTTGTTGCAGCGTAAGTATCTTTTCTTCAACAGTGTTTCTTGTAATAAACTTATAAGTAAACACTTTCTTCTTTTGCCCGATCCTGTGCGCACGATCAACCGCCTGCGCCTCTACCGCGGGATTCCACCACGGGTCAAGTATGAAGACATAGTCCGCTTCGGTAAGGTTTAATCCAAGTCCACCAGCCTTAATGGAAATCAGGAATACTTTTAGGTTCGTTTCTCTGTTAAACCTTTCAACCTGCTCCCTTCTATCGGTGCTAGATCCGTCAAGGTAAGCGTAATCAATTTTATTGGTTTTCAGATATTGTCTGACAATTTCAAGATGCTTCACATACTGACTGAACACAAGAACTTTGTGACCCTCCGCAATTGCATTCTCCAGCATGTGTGTGATGTCCTCCATTTTACCAGAGTCACCTGTATAACCTTGTTCGACCATACGCGGATGATTCGCAAGTTGTCGTAGCTTTGTAAGGCCTTCGAGGATCATGAAACGACTGTTGCCCAAGCCTTCCTGGTCTATAAGCTTAAATATTTTTTCGCGATATTGAGTTTTGACCTCTTCATACCGCTTTTCCTGCTCTGTCGTCATCACACAATACTGAACGTTCTCGACTTTTTCGGGTAGCTCAGTTGCCACCTGTGATTTATGCCTTCTTAAAATAAACGGTTTTATTACCGCGTGTAATTTTTTCGAACGCGATTCATCGTTCTTTTTTTCGATTGGGTTTTGAAACTCATTTCGAAAATATGTTTGCGTTCCAAGTATTCCAGGATTTATAAAAGACATTTGCGACCATAGGTCCATCGTTGTGTTTTCGATCGGAGTTCCCGTCAACACAAGTTTATGTCTTGACTTCAATTCGCGTACTGCTTTTGCAATGTTTGAAGTCGGGTTTTTGATAACCTGCGATTCATCCAGGATCACATAGTTAAAATAAAACTGGCGGAGCAACTCCACGTCCAGGCGTGTAATGCCATAAGACGTCAACACCAGATCATATTTCTCAAATCTTCTGACGTCCTTGTTCCGAAGCGTGCCGGTATAATTCAGTATCTTAAGTTCGGGTGCAAACTTTCCGGCCTCCATTTCCCAATTGTAGATCAGGGACGTTGGCATTATAAGCAATGTGGTGCCCGAACCAGTCTCCTTCTCCGCTTGTAGCAATGTTAGGGTTTGAACCGTTTTACCAAGACCCATATCATCTGCAAGGCAGCCACCAAGTCGGTATTCATTCAGGAATTTCAACCAGTTGTAACCTGCTTTTTGATAAGGCCTAAGCTGCCCGCGGAAACCGACAGGAATTGGATAATTTTTTATACCGCTGAATGAATTGAGCGATCTTAACTTTTCGCTTAAATGAACTTTTGCAAGGTTTCCCTCTTCCAATTCCTTCACCAAATTCAAGTGGTGCTTGCGAAGTACAGGTTTTTCATTTTCGCCGTCCGTTTCGCTCAGCATAAAAAGATCAGCGTACTTCGTTAGCCAGGCTTCGGGAATGATCGCGATCTCTCCATTCGGCAGTTTAAACTCTACCTTCTTGCGCAGAATTAGTTTGCGCAATTCCTTAAATGGAATCTCGAATTCGCCAAACCGGATTTTGGCGTGAATATCGAACCAGTCAATGTTCTCTTTGACTTCTACTTCAATCACCGCCTTACCAACAAAATACTTTTTGTCACGGCTTTCAGGTTGGCTAACCTCAAATCCAAGGTTAAGAAGGTTGACGCGATTTTCATTGAGCCAGGAGAAAGCTTCGGATTTAGGGATAGCTACTCTGAAGCCCTTCATGGGAAGGCCCAGCTTTTGAAGTGTATGGAGAAAATTTTTCTCGTCATCAGATTTGCGGGTCACCCGATGAAACACGTAACCTTCTCCCTGCTTGTCAACTGTGACACTCACCGGCCCAATATTATCTCCACGGAACCGGTGCTTGCCGTATCTAAAAGATAAATCAAACACAATTTTACCTGTCTCGTCTCCCAGATCCTCCTGAGGAGGAGGATTATCATCAAACAGCGTTGCCGCTGTCGAAGATTGGGAAGTGTGTAGCTCAGATAGCGTTAGCACAGGATGAGGATCGTACGTGCTCTTATTTATTTCAAAGCCGCTTGCCTCAACATCGTCAAAGGAGGCGATGAGGGGGGCCACAAACTTATTGTAGTATGTTTCTTCTACGTTCTTGGGTATAACAACATATTTTTTGGCGAAGAAAGGAACCAGCTTTTTACCATCAACATGCTTCTCGAAGCCATAAAGCTTGCCATTTAACACCATCCACGCCGGGCTTTTACAAATTAGGTATGCGGAAGCATTAGGCAATTCAATCTTCTTTCCCTGATAAAAGATTGTGGGATAATAATTCGTGTTTTCACTCGTGCGCATAAAATGGAACTGAATTGAAGCGCGTTTTTCCAATACCTCAATCTTCCTCCAAGTTGGTTCGCCATCGTTGCCCATCTCGAAAAGAACTTTTCCTTTCATTTTCTCGAGAATTTTGGAGCGCCGCTTCTCCATATACTCTTCGATCTGCTCCTGAACGGGATGAGCGCCTTTCACCTTGTCATAAGTCTTCGTAAAGAATTCTTCAGGCTTCATGAACTTGGCGGAGAATTTCTTCACAATTGCCTCCTGTGACATTGAATCCATCACGTCGATCAGCTCAAAATCACGGTCATCAAGGCCTTTTGAAAATTCGCGCGCATTCTTAGAAGAAATATTCTGATGCTGATAAGTTAGCTTACCGTTATCGTCAAGATGGACGATATAGGATTCGAAGACATAGCCCAGGTACTCGTGCTGGTACAAGGAATAAATAATCTGAAATGGTTGAGAAGCGGAGACCTTCATCCAGAAAACACCAATTTGATAAAAACGGAATTTGAAAATTAGGCAAAATGGACCGAAAATGCCACTTTTTTTGCAAATATGGTCGACGAATGTTATAAATGCCGGACGGAAGCAAATCGCGCAGCAAGCGCCGCGGGCCGGGAAGAAATTAGTATTGTTACGACCGTCATAATGAAAAAGACGTAAACAAAGTCAGAAAACACCATTTTCACCGGGTATCCATCCACTACGGAAGAATTCATTCCCATGCTGACCATGCTAAAATTTTGTTGTAGTAAAACCGTAAATGCACCCAATGCAAGACCGGCAAGTGTGCCCAGGCCGGCAATAAGAATACCTTCCATTACGAAGACCTTTTGAATCAATCTTGCGTCAGCTCCCATCGCAGACATAATCGTGATGTCGCGCTTTTTGTCAAGCGCAAGCATCATCAAACTGAAATAAATATTAATTGAACCGATCAATAACAGTACCGCCGCAGCAACGGAAGCAAAAAGTTTCTCAAGTTTCAATACCCGGTAGAGGTCCTGATGTTGCTCTTCGGCATTTAGTACCTTGAACTCGCTACCCAAAGCACGTTGCAACGCTTCCTCTATTTTTTCAACATTGGCATTTTGCGCTGCTTTTATCTCTAAAGACGTCCGCTTGTTGCCATAGTTGAAAAGTTCACGGGCAAATTTCAGAGGCACGATAACGTAACTTTCATCGAAATTTTGAATGATGGAAAATACACCACCTGGCAATATATTTTTCTGCGTGTAAAGTTTCGTGGGATCCATAGTGCCTCCCCTGGCACTTTTTACATAAAATAGTTGCAGCGGAAAAAAATCCTGGTCGATCGCAATAGACAATGAGCTTTTCACGCCATAGCCGATCAGCGCGCGGTCGACGCCGTTTTTCTTCAGCGCCAACTCTCCCTCCACGATGCTGGTTTTGGGGATGCGTTGTTGATCCATAAAGCTATCGCTTACGCCCTTGACAGTCACAACCTGGTCGGCACCATTATATCGGGCATAGGCGTGATCTTCAATTACCTCGGTAACGATCGATACACCGGGCACTTGCTTGACTTTTTTGAGAAGCAATTCACTGTTGATAAATGATTTACCTTTCGCCGCTTCGATCCTGATCTCCGGATCAAATGAATTGTTTATAGAGTGAAGCAGATCCCCAAGACCATTGAATATTGAAAGGACAATAATGATTGCGGCGGAGATCAATGCAACTGCAATAACCGAGATGATGGATATCACATTGATGAAATTCTTCTTCCGCTTCGAAAAAAGATAACGTCTCGCAATAAACAGGGAAAGGTTCAAAAGGTGATCGGCATTAAACTATTAACCATTAGCTATTCTTATCTGGCGGGATGTTCAGATTCTTGAGAAGATCCTCCATGCGTGTAGCGTTTTCTTCTAATTCATCTTTATAGAATATCAATTCAGGAATGATTCGCACCTGCTTCCCAATCTTATCTCCAAGAGCCTTTCTCAGTTCACTTTTATGCGTGTTGATATTTTCGAGAGTCTTTTCCTTTTCCCTGGCAAGCGCCATGCTGATGTAAACCCTCGCCACGCTCAGATCAGGATTCATTTTGACGTCCGCTATCGTAACAAACGCATTGTCGAGAATACCCCGCTTGTCCCTTTGAAAAATCTCACTCAGTTCTTTTTGAATGAGTTTAGCGTACTTCTGTTGTCTGGTTGTGCCACTCATGATGACAAATATCTCGGATCAACGAACAATTAGCAATGAACCATTGGCAATTATAAAAACCTACTCTAATTTGTACCCTGAACCGCGTTTTACTTGCTACAGTATTTTAGAATCAACGACCCCTACCGCTTAATTGGATTATTAGCTATTTTCCTGATTATCCTCCTGCCGCTGTTCATCGATTCGCCGGCATTAACATATCCGGAGTTGAAAAGCTTCATTATTGGCGAAAAAGTTTATGAAGGTAATTCACTGTATACTGAGGTTGTAGATTCCGTGGGACCTTTAGCAGGGTGGTTCGACGGCTTCCTGCATTTTTGCTTTGGCCGTTCACTTTTGGCCAGGCATATTTTGGCGTTTTTTGTAATCTTCTTTCAGGCATCTTACCTGGGCGTCATCTTTTCTAATCAGAAGGCTTTTGCCGAAGGAACCTATATTCCATCGTTGATCTATGCCGTTGCCTGTTGTTTCTCCTTCGACAACCTGTCGCTAACGCCAGAACTTTTAGGCGCGGGCGCCCTGTTGCCGGCTTTGAATAATTTGTTCAAAGAAATCGAATTCAGGGAACAGCGAAGCGAATCAATCTTTAATCTGGGCTTATTTATAAGCATAGCATCACTTTTTACATTTTCTTACAGTGTCTTCCTGATAGGTGCCCTTATAACGCTGGCATTTTTTACAAGAAGCACAGTGCGCAAGTATATTTTATTAGTGGTGGGATTTCTGCTTCCGCACCTCCTGCTCTTCGCGATATACCTCCTGAAGGACGGTGTATCGGACCTGTGGCAATTTTTTTATCTCGCTAATCTGAACCTCGATTCAATAAGTTATATCAGCAATGCGAGTCTTTGGACGTTGCTTTCACTGCCGTTGTTCTACCTCGTTATTTCGCTTGTCCTTATGAATCGCGAGGCGCGCCTGTCGAAGTATCAGACTCAGCTTGTGCAGGCTATGTTTTTCTGGACGGTCTTTTCCTTAATACAGGTGATGATCTCGAAAGATTTTCGTCCTCAAAATTTTATTTCCGTCATTCCGGGGCTCAGTTTCTTCATCACACACTGCTTATTGATTTTGCCCCGAAAGAAATTTGCTTCAAAAGCGGTGTGGATTTTCTTGTGCGGCACCGTGATTGTAAGTTATCTCGCGCGGTATCAGGTGCTCGGCAGTGTCCAATACAACGATTTGATTGTTCCTGCAGAATCATCGTCGCACAAAGGGAAACGATTATTGGTGCTGGATGATACATGGAGTATTTATAAGGATAATCGACTTGCGTCCCCATTTCTGAACTGGTACCTGGCGAAGGACATCTTTTCTCAGCCTGAGTATTACGAGAACATAATGAAAGTCTACAACGGTCTTAAAAATGATCCGCCGGAAATTATCCGCGATAAAAATGACCTGATGAAACCTTTCATGGAACGGTTGCCTGAGCTCAAGCAGGCGTATAGCCGGAAGGGCATATACTACATTCGAGCAGAAGTCAGCAAGTAATTTTGCCAACTCGACGCGCATGCCTGCCGCCTTCAAAGGGGGTGCTTAAAAATCTCTCTACTATTAAGCTCGAAAGATCGGGACTGATGAATCTCGCGGGAATGCAAAGCACGTTCGCGTCATTGTGAGAACGCGCCAGCGCTGCAAGTTCTACGTTCCAACAGATTGCTGCCCGGATCCCTGCATGTTTATTGGCGGTAATTGCCACGCCATTTGCACTTCCGCACACCAGTATACCGAAAACAAATTCCTTCGATTCAACTGCATCAGAGACCGGATGGGCAAAGTCTGCATAATCCGACGATTCAATGGAATATGTGCCGAAATCCCGCACATCATGACCGGTAATTGAAAGTGCGTTCCTAAGCGCCTCCTTATATTCAAACCCCGCGTGATCGCTGCCTATTGCAATTTTCATAGTGTTGCTGACGATTCCTGTTCCCGAAGCAATTCCTCCGCGTCCTCCTTTGCTTTTCGCTTTGCAACGGAGGAAGAGATAAGTATACTGATTTCAAAAAGCAGGTATAGTGGCAAGGTGATCAGCATTTGACTCAATGGATCAGGAGGTGTTACAATCGCGGCAACAATGAGTATGATGATGATGGAGTGCTTCCTGTACTTGCGAAGAAATTCTGGTGTTACGATACCAATCTTGGTAAGGAAATAAATCACCACCGGAAGCTGAAAAAGCATTCCCGAACCAAACACCATAAGTACAACGGTAGAGACATACGACGTGATGTCAAATTCATTTACAACCATGCTGCTGATGCTATAATTAGCCAGGAAGTAGACCATCCAAGGCGCAATTACATAGAAACCAAAGGCGACACCAAAAAAGAAAAGTAGTGATACCGCTGCCACTGCACCCTTTGAATACTTTCGTTCTCTTCGCTGCAATCCTGGCTTAATAAAACGCCATACTTCCCAGCACACATAGGGAAAAGCGACGACCAACCCAATAATGAAAGATGCCATGATGTGCATCGTGAACTGGCCCGTCATATTCCGGCTCTGAACCCTGAACGGAATGTCAGTTATACAAAGACCTGCATAGTCGAGATACGCGCCCAATTTGCACAAAACTCTGAACGTGATAAACTGTGGCCTCGCCGGCGCAAAGATGATATTTTCAAAAACCCATTGGGCGCTGACAAAAGCGACAATGGTAAAAGTGACTACTGCAATTAAAGAACGGATCAGATGCCAGCGCAATTCCTCGAGGTGATCGAGGAAACTCATTTCCTTCTCTTCATTTAACTCCTGATCCAATGGCATGATGTTGTTTTTTTAGCAGCGCTTAATCAATCGCTGCATTCGTTAATAGAGCGGAAATTTGGTCATAAGACGATTCACTTTCCGTTTTATCTCTTTGAGGTGCTTAGCATCATCCGGTTTCTGAAGAGCTTCGTCAATAAATTCTACAATTTTTATCATTTCTTTTTCACCCAACCCACGGGTTGTTACGGCCGGCGTACCGATGCGCATCCCCGATGTTACCATCGGTGATTGGGTGTCAAAAGGAACCATGTTTTTATTAATCGTGATGTCTGATTGAACCAATGCCTCCTCAGCTTTCTTACCAGTGAGGTTCTTTGTCCGGAGGTCTATCAGCATCAGGTGATTGTCGGTTCCACCGGAAATAATTTTATATCCTCTGTCGACAAAAGCCTGCGCCATCGTCTTTGCATTCTTTGATACCTGCAGAACGTATTGCATGTAATCATCGGAAAGCGCTTCCATAAAACTTACCGCTTTTGCGGCGATTACGTGCTCCAATGGTCCTCCTTGTGTTCCGGGAAACACGCCCGAATCAAGAATTGATGTAATTTTTCTTAACTCGCCTTTTGGCGTTCGAAGGTCCCATGGATTTTCAAAGTTCTTTCCGACCAGAATCATTCCCCCCCGTGGTCCACGCAGCGTTTTGTGAGTGGTCGTCGTTACGATGTGGCAATGTTCCATAGGGTCTGTAAGAAGGCCGCGCGCGATCAAACCCGCCGGGTGAGAGATGTCCGCTAACAGTAGTGCACCCACGCTGTCAGCAGCTTCCCGAAGCTTTTTGTAATCCCAATCCCGGCTGTAAGCCGACGCGCCACAAATAATCATTTTCGGCTTCTCGCGTTGTGCGATTTCAAAAACCTTTTCGAAATCAATCAAACCGGTTTCCTCCTCTACGCCATAGAACGAAGGCTGATAAAGTTTACCAGAGAAATTGACGGGCGATCCATGTGTAAGATGACCTCCATGCGATAGGTCGAATCCCAGAATTTTATCTCCCGGCTTCAGACAAGCAAGCATCACTGCTGCATTTGCCTGGGCTCCGGAGTGCGGCTGAACATTGGCCCATTCAGCACCAAAAAGTTCTTTGGCCCGGTCAATCGCCAGCTGTTCAACTTCATCCACCACCTCACATCCAGCATAGTATCGTTTTCCTGGAAGGCCCTCCGCGTACTTGTTGGTTAGCACAGATCCCTGTGCTTTCATTACCTGAAGAGAAGTGAAATTTTCGGAAGCAATAAGCTCAATACCGCCTTCCTGACGCTGCTGTTCTTGTTCAATTAATTCAAAGATGGCTTTGTCTCGTTTCATTATCTATTGGGTGTCTTAAAGAAGGGTCAAAAATACAGTAGTGGGTGGACAACGCAAATCATTTAGCGATTTGGTGATGGTCGATTTAGGGATTTGCCGCATCTTTTATGTCTGTGCATTTTAAAACCTTATTCATGGAGTTTTACTCCACCCCGATTTACGCAACTGGACAGCGATTTGGATTCAATTTCTTAATGAATGTATGGCTCCGATCACCATGAACCACTGCTTCCACCGCCGCCGAAGCTTCCGCCGCCTCCTGAAAAGCCACCTCCACCGCCGCCGGACGACCAACCACCCGAGCTGCCGGAACCCATCATCCATCCTCCTCCACGACCTGAACCACTTCCTACTTTCTTTGATATCCTTTCGCCCCAGGCTGTTTTGCCAATCAACAATCTTAACAGAGGATAAGCGATGATATAGATTCCGACAATAATGAGTCCGCCAGTAGTTCCCAGGACTACCATTGGAAATAAGGCATAAAATGGTATTAGAAAAACATATAAAAACCAGCCTGCGCAGCCGGGACTGAAAACGCCTGCGGCGGTAAAGATCCCAAGCACTACGAAAATGAAGAGGCCAAGCAGGATGCGTTCTTTCCAACTTAATTCATCAGCGGTGGCGTCGGTGGCGTCGGCGCTATATTCACCACCAATTGCACCGATCATCGCGTCTATCGCTGCGGAAATGCCGCCATCATAATCGTCCTTCCGGAATGCTGGCGAAAGCTCGTTTCTCATAATCCTGCTGCACATTGCGTCCG
Organism: Chryseolinea sp.; assembly: GCA_037720155.1. GTDB lineage: Bacteria > Bacteroidota > Bacteroidia > Cytophagales > Cyclobacteriaceae > Chryseolinea. The sequence continues at coordinate 208,548 of JBBJMI010000001.1, forward strand.
TTAGAACCCCCTCGAGTCCTTGTCCCACTTCAATCCTCATCTTCCGGTCGTTGACCGCAATCAGCAATAAGGCACCATTATCATTATCCTTCTGTCCCAGCTGCCATTTCTCTGCGACGCGTAAGGCGTAGTCTTCCAGGATTTCGCCTTCCAGCGAAGGAATGAGAAGAATAGCGATTTGATTTGATGTCGAGTCTTCATATTGAACAAGCCTGGCTTCCAGGGCTTCGACCGTGGACGTTGTCAAGGCGTGGGCATCGTCATGCACGTGTAGCCCCCACAGTTCGGGTATCGCCCGTTGCCCGTTGGCGCTTAAGGATGGCGCCAGGCACGCTCCGATCAGAACGGCGCTAATAAAATAATGACCAATGATGCGCCTCATTATGGCTGTATTTATTACCATGAATCACTCGATCCTCCGCCACCGAAACTTCCACCACCACCGAAGTCACCACCTGAGCCCCATGAACCACCGGAAGATGATCCGCCAAAGCCTCCTCCCATGGGAAGCCAACCGCCACCTGACGACCAATAGCCTCCGCCTCTGCCGCCGCGGCCTCCCCTTCCTTTACGCGAGATCAAAATGAAGATGATGATGATAATAGCAATCGTGCCGAAGGGGGAACGTTTTGAATATCGCTTCTTAACCGGGGGCTCTTCATTTTTGTATTCTCCTTTAATAGTAAGGATGATTGCTTTAACGCCTGCCTCAATTCCTCCATCATAGTCCCCCTGGCGGAATGCCGGGGCAATTTCATTTCTGTTTATACGACTCGACATCGCATCGGTAAGGACGCCTTCCAGTCCCTGCCCTGTTTCTATTCGCATTTGACGATCGGCTATCGCTATGAGCAACAATACACCATTGTCATTCTTTTCCTGGCCTAGCTTCCACGCTTCGGCTACGCGCAGCGCATAATCTTCTATAGGCTGACCGTCAAGCGAGGAAATAATCAATACCGCGATCTGGTTACTCGTCGAGTCGCGATCTGCTTTGAGAATCGACTCCAGTTTGGTTTTTGTATCTGATGACATTACTCCAGCCTCATCGTGAACCCAAATGCCTCCATGTTCCGGAATTGTAAGCTGGCCGCTAACAGAGGCCGGTGTGAGAAGTGCAAGAAGGAAAAAAAGCAATCTCAGCCTCGCGATATAAAGGTTGCAAGTGGTTCGCCCCATGAGATCAGTCTATTCTAAGGTCATCCCGAAGCTCATTGGTATCATCATCACTCTTGACGAAACCTTTCTCCAACAAGATGTCGCCACAATGCCTGATTGCAAGTTCAAGGCCTTCAACAATATTGCCCGCGCGAATTTTTGCAATCAGATCTGAAACAATTCTGTCCCATTGTTTCTGCTCCACCATTTTACTGATTCCCTTGTCAGCCATTACAATTACATGATGTTCAAAAAACGAAATGAATATCATTATGCCCGTGCGGAATCTGGTGTTAAATACTTCTTCCTCTAGAAATGCATTTTCTGCGCGTTGGCGGGTCGCGTTCGCGAGATAGGTCTTGCCGACCAGAAATCTCTTCATCGGTTCGGAGAACCGGGGGACCAGTGCACCCAGCACGCCACCTATAATCACAATAAGAAAGATGAAAACCGGGTCGTAGAATAACCCGTTGCTCGCATTCGAAAAGATGTAACGATCGAGGAGGATCATAAGAAGAAATGCAAAAGATCCTCCGATAATGGCGCCTTTATAACTGGCGATGAGGTAGCGACCACTTCGCTCCACAATTACAGGAACAATTTCACCGGAAATTTTTGCCTCTGCCGTTGCAACTGCATCTTTAATGCGTTGCAGGTCCGAATCGCTTAGGCGTTGTTGAATTTTCATCTTTTGTTCTGAGCTCGTCACGGCAAGCTTGCTTTTTTTCAGGGTCGAAAGATACTCACAGCATATGGCAAAACCATGCTATGCACTGTTGGCCTTAGTAATTGTTGGGAATCCGACTTTTTACAATTAATAACCTTATGTTCTGTGATCTGCCATCTAGCTGCGGACGCATTGTTTTAAATACATCTGAATGGTATTTTCCAAACCGAAGTACAAGGCATCGCTGATCAGCGCATGGCCGATGGACACCTCATCCAGGTATGGAAGGCTTTGTACTAAATAATTCAAATTGTTGAGGTCCAGGTCGTGCCCTGCATTAACACCCAAACCCGCATCGCGCGCAAGTGCTGCACTTTCAATATAGGGCCTAACGGCAACTGATCTATTGCTGGCATAACCGTGTGCGTAAGGTTCGGTATATATTTCAACACGATCTGCTCCTGCTTTTGCAGCGCCCTCTACCATTTTTGCAGATGGGTCAACAAATACTGATACCCGTACTCCGCTTGATTTAATTTCCGCAATAATTTCATTTAGCAACTGCGCATGTTTGACAGTGTTCCAACCAGCGTTAGACGTAATTGCATCCGGTGGATCTGGAACCAACGTAGCCTGCGCAGGCTTGACTTCACGTATCAATTTAAGATAGCGTTCGTCTGGATAACCTTCAATATTAAATTCGGTCGTTACAACGTCATTCAGTTTAAGAACGTCATCATAGCGGATGTGTCGTTCATCAGGTCGTGGATGAACTGTGATGCCTTCCGCGCCAAAACGTTCACAGTCCATTGCCACGGTGATTACATTGGGATTATTTCCACCCCGGGCATTCCGGAGTGTCGCAATTTTATTAATATTGACGCTTAGTCTGGTCATGTTGTTTGTCGAACTCTTGATACTGGTTATAACTTAATTGTACTGAAATTCGTTACGAATTTTTATTAACAAAGATCCTTTATGAGCTTAAAGCAACAAATTGATAACGACATAAAAAAGGCCATGCTCGCGAAGCAAAAGGAAGAGCTTGAGGCATTGAGAAGTATCAAGTCCCTTATACTGATTGCTGAGACTGACAAAGGTGCTGTGGAAGAGATCTCATCAGAGAAGGAAAACAAGATGTTGGTGACCGCTGCCAAGCAACGCAGGGAGTCTGCGGATATTTTCATTCAGCAAAACCGTCAGGACCTTGCCGATAAGGAATTGTTTCAGCTCGACGTGATTAGACGCTACTTGCCGAAACAACTTTCAGAAACAGATCTTGAAAATGCAGTGAAAGTGATTATTGCACAAGTGAATGCACAAGGTATTCAGGATCTGGGAAAAGTAATGGGTGTCGCCACCAAGTCTTTGTCTGGTCAAGCCGACGGTAAGCAAATCTCTGAGCAGGTCAAAAGACTTCTCAGCATTTGAAAGTATTAGATATTGTTCTGCTCATCATCATCTTGATAGGGGCCATTCAAGGCTACAGATCAGGATTTCTTCTGGAATTGTTCTCGCTTTTGGCAGTGATACTGGGTATCCTTGGTGGATTTAAGCTCATGGGCATCGCCATGGTTATGCTCGATAACAAATTCAATATCGACGAAAAGGTTTTGCCGTATGCCGCTTTTGCTGTAGTGTTTCTGATCATTGTAATAATTGTGAATCTGCTGGGTAAGATCGTTAAAGCTTCCGTTAGCAAATCATTTCTCGGAAGTGTTGACCAGGTCGCTGGCGGAATATTGGGTCTGGTTAGAACAGCCTTTATGATCAGCGTAATGCTGTGGATTGCGGATTCCCTTAACCTCAAATTTTTTGAACGATGGACAGAAGATTCATTGTTTTACAGTCATCTTGCTGGATTTGCGCCTAAGGTAACAGACTGGATAAGTGCTTTCGTGCCCTTTTTTAAGAACGTTTTTTAGCCGCGTGGCTGCAAATATATTTTTGGTTCTCGTTTATTATTTTTTAATTATCCTCGATATCATATCATGGGACTTTCTATAAAAGAGGAGAATGGATTTAAGTATGTGGAGCACGGGCGGGGACCTGTCCTGTTGTTGTTGCATGGTCTTTTTGGTGCGTTAAGCAACTGGGAAGGCGTTGTGGATCGTTTCTCTAAAAGCCATCGGGTATTGATTCCCATGTTGCCAATTTACGAGATGCCTATACGCGAAGCTGGCCTGGAAGGCTTACGCAAGTTTGTCGAAGACTTCGTGGCGTTTCTTCAATTGGAAGATATGATCCTTATAGGTAACAGTCTCGGTGGACACGTGGCACTTATGTACACGTTGCATAATGGACTTAAAGTCAAAAACCTTGTGCTAACCGGAAGTTCCGGGCTCTTTGAAGATTCAATGGGTGGATCTTATCCCAAACGAGGCAATTATGATTACATTCGAGAACGCGTGTCGTATACTTTTTACAATCGGGAGGTTGCAACCAAAGAACTGATCGACGAGGTTTTCGATATAACGAACAGTATTCCCAAGTGTTTGCGAATCGTTGCAATCGCAAAATCCGCTCAGCGGAACAATCTCGCGGAAGATCTTCCAAATATCAAAGTTCCAACACTTTTGGTATGGGGTTTGAATGATACAATAACACCTCCGTTGGTAGCCCATGAATTTAACAGACTCATCCCAAATTCGGTATTGCGTTTTATCGACAAATGTTGTCACGCACCAATGATGGAACACCCTGAAAAATTTAATGAACTCGTAGAGGAATTTTTAGAATTGAGAAAAACCGTTTCAACCACCTAGTATTTATGTATGTAAGGCTAGAGTTGTACTTATGCTTGCAGAAGACCTTATAAACCATATGATCCCGCCATTAAAGGGAACGGACGATGCACACAAAGCGATCGTCTGGATGGAAGAATTTCGTTGCAATTTTCTACCCGTTGTGGATGACGGTAAGCTACTGGGGTTTATTTCGGAAGAAATTATTTTAGAATCTAATGACATCGAGAAAACTGTAAAAGATTTTGATCTCGTCGGACAAAATTGCTTTGTTCACCTTGACACCCATTTCTACGACATCCTAAAGATAGCCGCCGACAATAAGCTGCAGGCGGTGGCGGTTGTGAATGAAGACCAGAGTTATTGTGGATTAATTACCGTTCAGGACACCTTAACCAGCTTCGCTCAAACGGCCGCGGTGCAATTGCCTGGGGCTATTCTCGTGTTGTCAATGAATCATGTGGACTACTCATTATCAGTGATAAGCAGGTTGATTGAAGAAAATCACGCAAAAGTTCTTAGCAGCATTGTCAAGGAAGATCCACTGGACCCGACTAAGTTGCGACTGACTTTAAAGATCAATCAGGTTGATCTGCTGCGTATTGTTGCTACGTTGGAAAGATTTGGCTATCGGGTTATCGGCCGTTACCAGGAGTCGAAACCCGAAGGCGAAGGGAAAGAGCGTATCGACATGTTGTTACGATACCTCGATATTTAGTTGCAGCCTTTTTTGCGGTTCCTGATTACATACCTATCTTTATTCTAGGTTGGAAAAACCGCATTGCCTGAAACGTAAACTGGGGATTTCATGAGAATTGCTGTGCACGGAAAGGAGTTTAATCGCGTTTCCGCGCCCTTCATAATCAACATTTTTGAGATTTTGACAAGGTTAAAGGCAGACCTGATTGTATCATCCAAATTTGCTCAGTATCTGAAAAAGCCACTGGGCAACCTTGGATTCCAGGTATACGAGCCCGGAGCAGATCTTTCTCAAATAGAACTTTTCATCAGTGTTGGTGGGGATGGAACGCTCCTCGAAGCAATCACACATATTGGAAAATCACAGATCCCGGTCCTTGGGATAAACACGGGAAGACTCGGTTTTCTTGCTACTGTCAGCAAAGCGGAAACCGAACAGGCCCTGAACCATATTTTTGAAGGTGCCTTTACAATCGACAAACGGGCGGTTCTCAAACTGGAAACGAATAAAGATATTTTCGGTAGCCTTAACTTTGCACTGAACGATTGTACCGTTGTAAAGAAAGACTCCTCTTCGATGATCACGATACATACTTACATCGATGGAGAGTTTCTTAATTCTTACTGGGCCGATGGGATCATAATTGCCACGCCTACGGGTTCGACAGGATACTCACTCAGTTGCGGTGGTCCTTTAATTTTTCCCAGATCTGGGAATTTCGTGATTACGCCAGTAAGTGCGCACAATCTTACCGTTCGCCCGATTGTCGTCGCCGATAATTGCAACATTTCGATTGAGGTTGAAGGGCGGAGCAAGAAATTTTTGGTTTCCCTGGATTCGAGAATGGCATCCGTAGACGCCTCAATTAAACTGAAGATCATGAAGGCGGACTTCAACGTGCACCTTGTCCAGTTGGAGACGCATCATTACTTCAAAACCCTCCGCCAAAAGCTCAACTGGGGCCTTGACGTCCGAAACTGATTTTTTTGTAACTTTGTATATTTCAGCATTATATGCACCTTAAATGAGAAAGTTTTTTTCAATTGCCTTGGCAGTTTTTCTGATCTCATGGGTAGTCGATGCTTCAGCCCAGATGAATCGACGCGCGATCAAGAAGAACAACAAGAAGATGTCAAATTTCCGGGGCCAGAAGAGCTGGTTTGGAAAGGAGAAGATTTACAACATGGCAGGTATTTCAGTGAGCGCACTGAATTATTATGGTGATTTGTCTCCCCGCCCCAGCCGGTTCAGCACCGACATCAATTTCACCCGGCCCGCCGTTTCTTTGGTTTTCTCGCACCGTTTCGGACCAAGGTACGCTGTGACTGCGTCGTTTATGTATGGTACATTAAAGGGTGACGACAGCGAGTCCGCTGACCAGAACGATACCGCCAACGGCATCTATCGTTACCAGCGAAACCTTTCTTTTCGAAATAGGATCAAGGAATTGGGAGTCGTGGGCAGCTTTGATCTATTTCCAAATACTGCAACATATATCAGCCGGGTTAAATGGACACCTTATGGGTTTGTTGGAATTTCCGGCATTTTGCACAATCCACAGGCGCTTGCGCCCGCCAACGACCTGAACGGCAATCCATTGTCAGATGCAGGAGAATGGGTGGATCTGCAACCTTTAGGAACCGAGGGCCAGAACGCCGCGCTGTTACCAGACGATGTAAACTCCGGAATGAAGGATTATAAAAAATTCCAGGCTGCAATACCATTTGGAATTGGGGTTCGTTTTAAAGTGAGCGAAATCCTTGATTTTTCTGTGGAAACAGGGTTTAGATACCTATTCACAGATTACATTGATGACGTCAGCCAGAACTATGTGGATCTGGGCGTATTTGGCGGCGATGAGTTGGCAAGGGCAATGTCCTATCGGTCAAACGAGCTGAATTCTCCGAATCAGACATATGTTGGTCGCGATGGCCAGACTTACTCAGTACTTGGCGGTTATGGAGCGGAACATCCCGATAATTTACGAGGGAGCGAGAAGGATAAGGATGTTTTTATGGTAACAACATTCAAGCTTACCTTCATCCTCGGGAAATCAATGAACACGGCCAAATTCAGGTAATGTCTTATATCTATAGAAAACTTGTATTCGCGTTTATTATCGTTCTTTGTGCAAACGTTGCGTCCGCACAGCGTGCCGAAGTTGGCGCCGGCATTGGCACGCTGAACTACACCGGCGATTTGGTGCATAGTTATAATTTCAAATATTCCCGGCCTGCGGCGACGGTATTTTACCGGTCCAATCTTAACAAGATAGTTAGCTTCAGGGCCTCCATCACCGGCGGTCAGATCGCTGGCAGCGAAATTCCGCTCGATGCCTTTGCCAAACAGCGTCAAGCCTCTTTCAATCTTTTTCTGATTGAGGCATCCACAGTGCTGGAATATCATTTTTTGAACTGGCGTGACACGAAAAGATTTGTGCGATTCACGCCATATCTTTTCGGTGGCGTAGCACTTTTTGGCTTGTCAGGCGACGTGGAAAAGAATGCTGAATACAGCAATGTTCAGGCGGCGATTCCTTTTGGCGGTGGCATCAAGTACGTTTACAATCCCAAGTGGTACTTCGCGTTGGAGTTCGGTATCCGAAAAACTTTTTTCGATTACCTGGATAACGTTTCGGATGGTGATCTCAGAAACAAAAATTATCAGTATGGTAATCCCAATGACAAAGACCATTATTTTTTTCTTGGGATCAGTGTAACGCGAACCTTCTACGATATTCCGTGCCCGGCGAATCCCTATAAGTAATACCTCCGCATACTCGCCTTACAAAGAACCAATATCTTTTATTACTTTTGAACTCTTGTGGCTTCCTCTAAGGAACATATCGACCCCAATAATCTTCCGCAGCACATCGCCGTTATCATGGACGGAAATGGTCGATGGGCCAAGAAAAAGGGAGCTTTAAGAATTTTTGGACATCGCAATGCCGTTGAAGCTGTTCGGGACGTTACAGAAGGGTGTGGAGAGTTAGGCATCAGGTATCTCACGCTTTACGCCTTTTCAACGGAAAATTGGAGTCGTCCGAAGGCCGAAATTGATGGCTTGATGGAGCTTCTCGTGAATACGCTGAAACAGGAAATCAAACGCCTGTCGGAAAATCGCGTGAAGCTTGTCACAATTGGTGAGACCGCTCATCTTCCGCCGGACTGTCAGGAGAATTTACGCTGGGCAATTGATCAAACGAAGGATAACACGGGTTTGACATTGATCCTTGCCCTTAGTTATAGCGGACGCTGGGAGATTATTAAAGCGGTTAAAGACGTTGCCAGAGAAGTTGCGTCGGGAAAACTTAAAGTTGAAGATATTAATGAGCAGGTCTTCGAAAACTATTTGAAGACTTCCGGCATCCCAGATCCAGAACTGCTCATCCGCACAAGTGGGGAAATGAGGATTAGTAACTTTCTGCTCTGGCAGATTGCCTACACCGAATTGTTTATTACGCCTACATTATGGCCGGATTTCAGGAAAGAGCACCTGTACGAGGCCATCTTGGCGTACCAGCAACGAGAGCGTAGATTTGGAAAAACAAGTGAACAATTGAATCCTGTTAGTTGATGAAGCGGTTTTTATTTATTGTTATTTTACTTACAACAGTTAGCGAAGGCTGGGCACAGTTCCGAAGAAACCGCACCGAAACATCGTCTACACCTTCGGAAAGTAACCTCAACTATGCAAATCCGGTTGAGTATACCATCGGCGGAATTGAAGTTACAGGTCTTACGGTTCTTGATAAAAATGCAATGATCTCCATTTCAGGTTTGAAAGTAGGAGATAAGATAAAAATTCCGAGTGACGGAATTACCGATGCCATCCGGAAGGTCTGGAAGTATGGTCTCGTCGGAGATATTTCAATTAACGTTGACCGAATCGAAGGTTCCAATGTTTTTCTAACCATAGCACTGGCAGAACGGCCGAGGCTGACTGGATTTTACTTTGAGGGGATATCAAAGTCAAAAGAGAGCGGCCTTAAAGATGAATTGAAGCTTATCCGGGGAAAGATCGTAACGGATGCTATGATCAGAAATACTGAATCAGCCGTAAAAAAGCATTTCGTCAAGAAAGGCTTTTTGAACACTGAAGTGAAAATTACTCAACAGAACGATACACTGAATCGCGACGGGATGCGCTTAAAAATAGCCGTTAATCCTAAGTCGAAAGTGAAGATCAACAACATCACTTTTGCGGGGAACACAAGTATTTCTGATGCGAAACTGAAAAAGAAGCTGAAGAAAACACATGAGCGTCCGCGTTTTTCGCTTCACCGTGCGATAATTCAGCACGTTCTTGGCATCAAGCCCCGGACGTATTTTGGTGATACTGCTATAGTAGCAGGTAAGAAAGAAATGCTGGCCTTTCTGCTGGACCACGTTAAGCCCAATATTTTCGCGAGCTCGAAATTCATCAAAGCGGATTACGACGAAGACAAGAAGAAGATGCTTGAGTTCTACAACACTCAGGGTTACCGTGACGTGGAAATTATTTCTGATACCATTTACGCCCACGATAGCAACACGATTGATATCGACTTTGTAATCTCAGAAGGACCGAAGTACTACTTCCGGAATATCACGTGGGCGGGTAATTATATCTATACCGACAAGCAGCTTAGCGCAGTATTGGGCATCAACAAGGGAGATGTTTACAATAATGAAAATATTCAGAAGAAGCTCCAGTTCAATCCAAAAGGGATTGACATTAGCGGTCTGTACATGGATGATGGATACCTTTTCTTCCGTATCAATCCCGTTGAAGTTGCTGTAAGCGGTGACTCAATAGATGTGGAAATGCGCATTTTCGAAGGTGATCAAGCTATCATCGATGAGGTTACGATCTCAGGAAATGACCGTACCAGTGACCACGTTATCCGCCGTGAACTTAGCACCGTTCCTGGGCAAAAGTTCCGCCGTTCAGACATTATCCGTACCCAGCAAAGGCTCGGACAACTTGGTTATTTCGCTCCAGATAAAATTGGTCAGGCTCTGAACCCAAATCCTGCTAATGGAACTGTTGACATCGAATGGCAGGTTGAAGAGCAGTCCAATGATCAGGTTGAGCTCTCAGGTGGTTGGGGTGGATACTATGGATTCGTAGGAACTCTCGGTCTAACATTCAATAACTTCTCCATCCGCAACATTCCCCATCTTAAAAACTGGAAGCCGCTCCCTGTTGGTGATGGTCAAAAGTTGTCTTTGCGTGTACAAGCCAACGGAAGATCCTTTCAGAGCTACAGTTTCTCTTTCACCGAGCCATGGCTCGGTGGTCGCAAGCCACACTCATTTAGCGTAAGCTATGTTCGGTCGCTTTCGAGGTACGCTGGCCAAGGCGCTAAGAGTTACAATGACCTCAATTCAATGTTAAAAGCCGACAACTTTTCAGTAGGATTAGGCAGAATGCTCGAATGGCCGGACAATTATTTTACGCTTACGAATTCCTTGGGATATGCAATTTATACGCTCCAGAATATCAATTATGGTATTGGATGCGAAAACTGTTCGTCCAACGCGATCACGTTCAACACAACATTGTCGCGAAATAGCGTTGACAACCAGATGTATCCGTCTCAGGGTTCATCCGTATCGTTAAGCCTGGCGTTAACACCCCCTTATTCCGCTTTTAACAACCTCGATTATACGACCGCGGAGCCGGCGGAAAAGAACAAATGGCAGGAATATCATAAATGGATGTTTGATGCTCGTTATTATTTGCCTTTGGATAATAAGAAGAAGCTCGTGCTTGAGGCCAAAGTGCATTTTGGATTCATTGGCGCCTATAACAAAGAGAAAACGGGCATTGGTCCTTTCGAAAGATTTGTGCTAGGCGGCAGTGGACTTGCCGGCGGATTCAACTCGTTTGTGCTTGGTAAGGAGATCATCGGTTTAAGGGGATACGAAGACAATCAGATCACGCCACCAACCTATTCTGCTAATAATAGCTCAACTCAGCAAGGCGGCGGCGTGGTTTATGAAAAATTAGGAATTGAGTTGCGTTATCCTGTGACTACGGGCAATGCGGCGACTATCTATGGCCTTATTTTTATGGAAGCTGGAAACAATTGGGGTGGTTATGAAGATTTTAATCCATTCAAGATGTATAAATCGGCAGGTGTGGGAGCGCGGATCTTCATGCCAGCATTCGGGCTAATCGGTCTTAATTGGGCATATGGATTTGATCCCGTTCCGTTAGGTAGCGGCAGGGACGTAAGTGGTTCGCAATTTCACTTTACAATCGGTCAACAACTACGATAGGCATGCGGGCTTGTTTTATTACGATTATTTTTCTCATTTTCGGCCTGAATTTTGTCCAAGCACAACGGTTCGGTTACATCGACACGGACTTTATCCTGGGCAAGATGCCTGAGTATAAAAAAGCTCAGGATGAGATAAATCAACTTTCTGACGCCTGGGCAAAGGAAATTCAGGAAAGTCAGAAGAAGATAGATGGACTGTACAGCGCGCTGCAGGCGGAACAAGTGCTTTTGACGGAGGAAATGAAAAAAGAACGCCTGGATGGTATGAGGAAAAAGGAATCCGAGCTGAAAGAATATCAAAAAAAGGTTTTTGGATTCGACGGACTACTTTTCTTAAAAAAGCAGGAGCTGATAAAACCCATTCAGGAGAAGGTTTGGGACGCGAGCGAAAAAGTGTGTAAAGAGAATAACCTGGCAATCATGTTTGACAAATCAGGGGCAATGGTGATGATATACACCGATCCCCGGCATGATTATACGGATTTTGTACTGGACCAATTGGGTTATGGTGACCCTAATGATAAAATAAAAAATTAAAATTACAGTGATGAAAAAACTCGTTTTATTTCTTGCCTTCGGATTTGGATTACTTACAGCAGAGGCGCAGACAGCTCCTCAAAAAATTGGATTTGCTGATGTCGATTATATCTTTTCCCAACTTCCTGAACAAAAGGCTATTGACGCCGAACTGAAGTCAACACAAACACAACTGAAAAATCAGATAGATGTGAAGTATGCAGACTTTCAGAAAAAGCTTGCAGACTATCAGGCTAACCTTAATACAATGCTTGAGGCTGTCCGTGCGAACACGGAACGCGAACTTCAGCAGATGCAGCAGAATATAGAAAAGCTGCAAGCTGATGCGCAAACTTCGATTCAAACAAAACAGACTCAATTGATGGATCCCGTCTACAAGAAAGTTGCAAAAGGCATTGATGAAGTTGCCAAGGAGAATGGCTTTTCCTTTGTGCTCAATCAACAAATTGGTGGTTTGGATGTTGTTCTTTACGGTGATGAAAAAATGGATGTTTCTGATCTGGTCTTGAAGAAGCTGGGCGTTACGCCAAAGCCGGTAACGGCTACAACGCCACCGGCGACTACACAGCAACCAAAACCGCTGAATTCACCGCCTAAATAGGTAAATGATTTTATTTTGAAACCCTTCTGACGATGTTAGAAGGGTTTTTTTATTTTACACCTGCTTGTTTATCTATCGAATATGATCAGACCATTGGCCCTTAAGTCAGGAGATAAAGTAGGAATCGTTGCGACTGGAAAAAAGGTATTTGCAGTCGACTTAGCTTCCGCTATTGCCATGATCGGATCGTGGGGTCTACACGTAGAATTGGGAACTCATCTATTTAGCGACGAACATCCCTATCTCGCCGCCTCTGATGAACACCGGCGTGCCAATCTTCAGGGTATGATCAACGATCCAGCTATCAAAGCGATCATATGCGCTCGCGGTGGTTATGGAACAACTCGAATTCTGGATGACATAGACTTTGATCCTTTAATTAAACAACCTAAGTGGGTCGTCGGCTTCAGCGACGTAACAGCACTTCACCTGAAGTTATTTACGATGAGCATTGTAAGCATCCATGGTACGATGCCTTTGTTATTCGCTAATTCCGACGCAAGCTCATCGGTGGAAAGCCTGAGAATCGCATTGTTTGGGAAACCGGAGGTTATTAAGGCTGAGCCGTCGGTAGATAACCGGGAAGGACAGGCAACTGGAATGGTCGTCGGAGGAAACCTGTCGTTATTGGTGGACGCCCTCGGCACAGCTTCGGAACCCGAACTGGACGGCTGTATTCTTATTCTCGAAGAGGTAGACGAGCACCTTTACCGTATTGACCGAATGTTCACCCATCTCCAACGTGCAGGAAAACTTAACAACCTCGCAGCACTTATTATCGGGCACATCACGGATCTGAAAGATACGACACCAGGATTCGGGGAAAGTATCAATGACATCGTTTTGAAAAAAATGCAGAATTCAAGTTTCCCTATCGCTTTTAATTTTCCTTCAGGCCATGAAAATCCAAATCTTGCCTGGCAGCACGGCAGCAGGATGAAGATCGCCGTAACTCAGTCTGAGACGTTGCTTACTCCGGTAGACTGAGAAGGCTCCGCGATCCCCTGCGCCGCTACATAACCTGTTGTCCACGCGGACTGAAAATTGAATCCTCCTGTTTCACCATCAATATGAAGAACTTCTCCTGCGAAATACACATCAGGAACCAGCTTGCTCTCCATGGTGCTCAGGTTGATTTCGGTGAGATCCACTCCCCCACACGTGACAAACTCTTCTTTAAAAGTAGTTTTACCGTTGATGTGAAATACTGTGTGAACAAGGTGTTCACACAGTCGGTTAATTTCTTTATTAGAAGCTTCACCCCAGATTCTGTCAGTCTGAATATCGGATAACTCGCATAGCCTTTGCCATAAACGTTGAGGTAGCGCAAACATAGGGTTCGAAGTTATTTTTTGACGAGACCTCACGTCTTTACTCTCTAATAATTGCGCGCGGCACCCCTCTACCGGAACGCCGACCCAATTCACGGAGACGTCGAACTTATAGCTCACATCATATAAATGTGAGGCTGCCCATGCCGAAAGTTTAATAATCGCTGGTCCGCTGAGGCCCCAGTGTGTTATCAGTAATGGCCCACGCCCCATCAACCTGGTTGCTTGAATTTTTATTTCCGCTTCCGGCACTGAAATACCCATAAGATCAGCGAATCTTTTCTCACCATCGTTAAACGTAAACAGGGAAGGGATGGGATGGTTAATTTTGTGACCCAGTGAATGAATCCATTCATAAGATCCGGCATTTGCGCTTCCCCCCGTTGCGATCAGGATTTTTCTCGTTTCAAACCGTGATTCATTTTGCGTTGATAAGATAAATCCGTTAGCTCCTATCTCTACCTTGCTAACGGATTCACCTGTCTGGATCCTTATCTTCAGACGGCTTGCTTCCTCCAAAAAGCAATTCACAATCGTCATCGAATTATCACTTACCGGAAACATTCTGCCGTCTGCCTCAACCTTCAATTCTACATTCTTTGACGCAAACCAGTCGATGACGTCCCTGGCATTGTACACCTTAAAGAGTGATTTCAATGACCGCTCACCGCGCGGGTAATGTCGCGCAAGTTGAAACGGGTTATCGATATGGTGGGTAACATTGCATCTGCCTCCTCCTGAAACTTTCACCTTTGACAATAACTTCGACGTCTTTTCGAGGATTAAAATGTTTAGTCCTGGTCGGGATGATGCCAGTTGAATCGCGCCGTAAAATCCTGCCGCACCACCGCCCACGACAATAAGGTCATAAATCATATCCTAAATTTATTATTTCTATTCATCTTGGCGCGACATGGAGTTTTTGACGCGGTATTGGATCTATGGAGTGGGCTTTATCGGGCAATCTCTTTTCGGTGCGAGGCTTCTTGTTCAATGGTTTTATTCCGAGAAACAAGGTAAAGTAGTTTCTCCTACGTTGTATTGGCAGCTCAGCCTGATCGGCTCATTTATTATTCTTCTCTATGGTATCCTGCGAACCGATGTTATCATCATTCTGGGACAGATACTTTCATATTACATTTACATCCGGAATTTACAGCTTAAAAATAATTGGAAAAGTATTCACAGACTTGTCAGGATTGCGCTTAGCATTTTACCGGTAACTGTTTTATGGGTCTTGCTCCTCAGCGACTCTGAAACATTTGTTAAGATCTTCACCGGCTCCAATCTACTTCATCCATTAAGCCTGTTGGGCGCCGTCGGGCAGTTGACGCTTAACTTGCGCTTTGTTTATCAGTGGTATTATTCCGAAAGGAAAAAAATGTCGGTGCTTCCATTGGGATTTTGGATTCTAAGCCTTGTTGCGTCTGTCATGATCCTCATCTATGGGTTTTACAGGAGAGATCCTGTCCTCCTGGTTTCACAAAGCCTCGGATTAGTTGCTTACACACGAAACATTTTCATATACTCACGAAGCCATCGGGCAAAATTAAATTGAACACGAATCTCGCGTCGATAGGATCAATGGCTGTTCAGGAGTTTCTCCAGAAACACGAGCATGATGATGTCAGTACACTGATTTTAAAATATGGTAACGTCGATGGCGTTCAAATGTCAGTCATCGCAAATCAGATCGACGGGCGAAGAAAGGCCAGGGAGAAAATTCCATTGTATTATAATACTCGCGGAGTCATTTATCCCCCCGGCATAAACATGGAGCAGTGTTCTTCCGAGGCTACTGCCCGTTTTAAAGCAACTATCGTTCACAAATTGATCAGCGACAGGCAATCATTCATTGACCTTAGCGGAGGATTTGGTGTAGATACGCTTTTCATTGGTTACGAGTTTAAGGAAGGCGCGATGGTTGAACCTGATGAGATACTCCTGGACATCAGTGCGCACAATCATTCCCTGGTCGGCATTCGTCATATCAATTATGAAAACATTAAAGCCGAAGAATTTTTTAACAAAGGCGCTAAAAACTATTCTCTCTTTTATATCGACCCGTCAAGAAGGAGCAGATCACATCGTAAAGTGTATTCGCTGAAAGATTGCATTCCCGATGTCACAGTACTACTCGACAAAATTTTCCAGCAGAGCAAATATTTATTGCTGAAGGCTTCGCCACTGCTTGATATCACCCAGGGATTAACCGAGATTCCTTTTACAAGTAATGTCTACATTGTGTCTGTAAATAATGAATGCAAAGAGCTGCTGTTCTTTGCTCAAAAAGGATTCAGTGGAGTTGTCACGATAACTGCTTCAAATATTGCGCGTGAGGACACAAGCTATTCGTTCACCGTCACAGATGAGCAGGAAGCAACGGCTTCATTCTCTGATCCGTTGCGATACATATATGAGCCCAATGCCGCATTGCTCAAAGCTGGCGCCTTTAAGCTGATAGGTCTCTGGTTTAATCTTCACAAACTTGCACCAAGCACGCACTTATATACTTCTGAGGAATTGGTCAGAAATTTTCCCGGACGGACTTTCGAGATTCGCGCATTTGTCAAGCCCCGTGCAAAATTATTGAAACAATATTATCCAGATGGTAAAGCGAACATCACGGTGAGAAATTATCCAATGTCTGTCCACGATCTAAAAATCGCTACCGGCTTACAAGACGGAGGAGACAAGTTTTTAATTGGTTTTTCTGGGCAAACAAAAAAATTCCTGGCCGTCGCTGAAAAATTGTCTTAAAGGTGAGACAGTATTTTTTCCACCGCCACTTCTCCATTAAAGGATTTGACCAGCTTATGTTTATCCGAATAGATATAAACCGATGGCGCGGATATAGCACCATAGTTGTCTAAAATGTTTTTTGCTGGAGTAAATCCGAAATGAACGTTGGAACGATCGGACAATTTATAGTCTCGCGCGAACTGGATGATCTCTTGCATCGGCGCTGCAGTGATAAAATAAAGAGATGTATCAACAAAAGCGTCAAGATTCTTTTCGATGTCTGCTGCTTCGCGCTGGCAATGATCGCAGTCGGGTTGAAAAAATATCAGCACGCTTGCTCCTGTCAGATCTCGGACATTTCGGTTAGAGTTATCGATCAGCGTAATCGACATGTTTGGCTGCTCATTCACCGAAGTCTCAGACTGTGTCTTGGCTTCGCTCGTCGATGTGTTGGAGCATGCGCAGAAAGTAACAAGGAAAAAAATGAAAGCAGCAGCGATTTTCATTCAGCAATAATCAGAATCCAATATACAAAGTAACTTATACCGGCAAGTGTCCCATAATATTTAATTACTGAACGCCGAGTTTGAACGTCTTTCCACCACAGCAACAGCCAGGGCTTAAAGAATCCAGCGGTCATCAACAACAGGCAGGTTATGCTGAAGGCCAGCGAACACCATTGCAGAAATTTCATCGACAAAAATAGGTGGATTTTCTTTTCACACACTGGGTTGTGACCTGCACAGAAGTATCTTTGCCTCCTTGTCGCTTTTCAAAGCGCATAATTACCTAGGATTTGAGGCCGGATGATTTTTTAAGCATTTATTCCGCGGATGGTTTTGTCAAGACCGTAGCCGCAGGGATTAAAACGGCCAATCATGGAAACGTCAGATTGAGAGGGCTCACGGGAAGCCTGGATGCCGTAATACTTGCCTCTACGTTTAAGATAAATCCTAAAGATGCTTTGGTGATCCTTCATGACCGGGAAGAGGCGTCATACTTTCAGAATGATCTTCAGAATTTATTGGGGCGGGAGATCCTTCTGTTTCCTATGTCGTACAAACGGGCATACGAATTTGACGAGACGGAGAACGCAAACATTCTGATGCGAACCGAAGTGCTAAACAGGTTAGCCAGCAAAAATTCACCTGAAATCATTATTTCTTATCCCGAAGCCCTGAGTGAAAAAGTAATTAATAAAAGGACGCTGACCACTAATACCTTTTCCATCGCACTGCGTGAAAAGCTTGATGTTACTTTTCTGGAAGAATTTCTTCACAATTACGATTTCGAAAAAACTGATTTCGTGTTCGAGGCAGGCCAGTTCGCGGTTCGCGGAGGCATCATCGACATCTTTTCTTTCGCTTACGATCTGCCTTTTCGCATAGAGCTTTTTGGCAACGAGGTGGATAGCATCCGGACCTTTGATCCCGGTTCACAATTATCCGTCGATGCTTTGGAAAAGGTGAATATTATACCGAACATTCAGTCAAAGCTAATGCAGGAAGAACGCCAGTCGTTCTTTGAATTTATTTCTCCAGATACACGTGTCTGGGTGAAAGACTTTGAATTAACTGCGGATGTCATCCAAAAAAGTTTTGATAAAGGCGAAGCATCTTTTGACAAGATTATCAAATCCACTGGCGGTGCTCACGTGGTGTCTGGCCCTGATAAGCTTTTTGATACACGTGGATCATTCGTTAACAAGCTAAAGAATTTTACCTGCATTGAGTTTGGTACCCGGTTCGCGCTAGAAAGTGCGACAATATTTGAATTTGAGTCCTCACCACAACCTTCATTTAACAAAAACTTCGAGCTCCTTGCGAAGGATCTTTACGATCATGAGCTGCAGGGCTTCAGCAACTTTATTGTCGCGGACATTCCACGTCAGAATCAAAGGCTTAAAGGCATCTTTGAAGAAATTAACGAGCAGCTTCATTACCAGCCGCTAGACTTCGCGTTGCGCCTGGGCTTTATTGACGGAATTCAAAAAATTCTCTGCTACACAGACCACCAGATCTTTGAGCGTTTCCATCGCTACCGCGCAAAGGAGAAGTTTACTAAATCAAAGGCGTTGACACTGCGTGAGCTACAGATGCTACAGCCAGGTGACTTTGTTACGCACATCGACTATGGAATCGCAAAATTTGCTGGCCTCGAAAAGAAAGAAGTAAATGGTCATGCGCAGGAAGCGATCAGGCTGGTCTACCGCGATGATGATTTGCTTTACGTAAGTATCCATTCGCTTCATAAAATATCCAAGTACTCTGGGCGCGACGGCGCATTACCGGCGATAAGCAAACTTGGTACACAGGAGTGGGAAAATAAAAAGTCGAAGGCAAAGAAACGAGTAAAGGATATTGCCAAAGAGCTCATTTCGCTTTATGCCAAGAGAAAAACTGCTCCGGGTTACGCTTATCAAACGGACAGTTTCCTTCAGGCAGAGCTTGAGTCTTCATTTATGTACGAGGACACCGCCGACCAGGGTAAGGCTACTGAAGATGTTAAACGCGATATGCAACAACCTCATCCTATGGACAGGCTCGTCTGCGGAGACGTCGGATTTGGCAAAACTGAAATTGCCATTCGTGCAGCATTTAAAGCGGCAACTGAAGGGAAACAGGTTGCTGTGCTTGTGCCTACGACGATCCTGGCCATGCAGCATTACAGGACCTTCAGTGAACGGCTTTCCGGCTTTCCGGTAAAGATCGATTATGTGTCGCGGTTTAAGTCTGAAAAAGAAATTAAGGATATCGTTCAGGAAGTGAAAGAGGGTAAGATCAATATCCTTATCGGCACTCACAGAATTGTTAGTAAGGATGTTGCATTCAAAGACCTGGGCCTGTTGATTGTCGATGAAGAGCAAAAGTTTGGCGTAAAGGTGAAAGACCGTTTAAAGGAGTTGAAGGTAAATGTTGATGTCCTCACGCTGACCGCAACACCGATTCCCCGTACGTTGCATTTTTCTCTAATGGGTGCCCGTGACCTAAGCATTATTTCGACGCCACCTCCCAATCGACAGCCTGTAACTACCGAACTTCATTCATACAACGAGGTGGTTATACGCGATGCGATCAGCTACGAGCTAAGGCGCGGTGGGCAGGTATTTTTCGTTCATAACCGTGTGCATGACATTGTCGAAATAGCGAACGTCATCTATAAGCTGGTTCCGGACGCACGCATTGGCATTGCCCACGGCCAGATGGAAGGTCACCAGCTTGAAAAGGCGATGATGAAATTCATCGACGCTGAATACGATGTGCTTGTGTCCACGAACATCATTGAATCTGGCTTGGATATTCCTAACGCCAATACTATTATGATCAATCAGGCGCATATGTTTGGTCTCTCGGATCTGCATCAGATGCGTGGCCGTGTCGGTCGCTCAAACAAAAAGGCTTTCTGTTATTTACTGACACCTCCTGCGTCGCTTCTGACAGCCGATTCAAGAAAGCGGCTGGCGGCGCTCGAAGAATTTTCAGACCTGGGTGACGGTTTTAAAGTTGCCATGCGCGATCTTGACATCCGCGGTGCCGGCAACCTCCTGGGCGGTGAACAAAGCGGATTCATTACCGACCTTGGCTTTGATACGTATCATAAAATTCTTGATGACGCCATCCAGGAGCTTAAGGAAACTGACTTTAAAGAACTGTTTTCCGCAGAGCTCGAGGAAAAGGCAAAGCTGATCGTTCAGGATTGTGTTATCGAAACAGATCTTGAAATACTTATTCCGGACCGTTATGTAAACAACATTGGCGAACGCTTGCAACTTTATTCACGCCTTGACAACATCAAAGACGAGAAGGAGCTTAAAGAATTCTCAGATGAAGTAAAAGACCGTTTCGGGCCTTTGCCTCCGCCTACAGAAGAACTCATCAATACCGTTCGACTAAGGTGGATCGGAGAGCGGCTTGGCTTTGAAAAACTAAGTCTGAAGAACGACAAGTTGCGCGCTTTCTTTGTCAGCAATAAAGATGCTTATTTCAAATCGGACATCTTTGGTCAGATTTTGTCATTTGTCCAGAAGCATCCACGCCAGTGCAAAATGAAAGACAGCGTAGGAAAAGCGATGCTCCTGGTTGAAGACGTGAAATCGGTGGATATCGCCATTGAATTTCTTCAGCGTATGGCCGGTCAGGCGAGCTCCAAATCCTCCAGCGAGATTTTGTCCAGGTAGGGGTCGAGACCGATTACCTTTTCAAAGGCATTTATCATGAGAACCTTCTTGTATTTTGGAGAGTAGAATACTTCAATGAAAAATCCTTCTGTGAAATAGAGGAAAACCTTACAATCAGCGAGGTTCCTCTGCGCCAGATAATTTCCGTAAAATGTAATTACATCACATTTCTTTTCGAAGGGCATTACTCTAAATTCCTGTAAGCGTAGCATAGTGGGGTAGTTTGTTTACCACCCTATCAAAATTCTATGCCATGCGTACTAACTGTTAAAACTGTGCGTTAAACCCTTGATTTGATTATTCATCTTCCCAAAAGTGGAGGGTCCATTCCCAAAACAATAAGCACTTTAGTTAAGCGTTCCTAAAGTGCAGGTTTCTATTCTTTTACATAATCGCCTATAAACTTGCATCAGCTTGCAAAACATTGCCATATCCCGTTAATTAGCATATTGTTTAAACTGAAAACCAAATGAAGTATTCTTTCAGGGTTCTTTTGTATGTCATCGGCGGATCCGTTGCACTCTCTGCCTGCTCTCTGTTTGGAGGTAAAGGAAGAAAACCCAATGCCTCAAATCCAGGTCAAATAAGTACAGCCACCGGACTTGCTTACAATGATGAAGATCAAGGTGGATTTATGGTCAACCCTTATGAAGGTCAACCCGACGCGCCAAACATGGTGTTCATCGAAGGTGGACGTGCAGTAATGGGTTCGTTCGAGGAGGATGTTATGTCCTCTCGAGATAACGTTGAAAGAACTGTTTCGGTAGCATCTTTTTATATGGATGAAACTGAAATTGCCAACGTGCACTGGTTGGAGTATATGCACTACCTGGCAAAGGATTCTTCACAAGAAGCATATCAGGCTGCGCTCCCCGACACAACTGTGTGGGTAGGAAAGCTTGCCTTCAATGATCCTTATGTTGAACATTACCTCCGCTACCCTGGCTTTCGTTACTTCCCGGTAGTGGGTATCACGTGGAACCAGGCAAGCAAATTTGCAGTTTGGAGAACCCGCGCGGTAAACATCAAGCTGGCAGAAGATGCGGGTGAAGAATATGCAGAAAGTGATGGTCGTATTCCCCTTGAATCCGGCATAGTTGTTCCAGCGTACCGTCTGCCGACAGAAGCAGAGTGGGAATACGCGGCGCAGGCTTTGATCGGAACCCAGTGGTTAGAAGAGCTTCAGACTCACCAACGTATTTATCCATGGGACGGACACGCAGTTCGTAATCCTTACGGAAAGCAAATGGGTTTTATGCTCGCCAACTTTAAGCGTGGTCGCGGTGACTACGCAGGTATCGCCGGCCGTCTGAATGACGGTGCGCTGATCACATCTTATATTTATGAATATCCTCCTAATGATTACGGTCTTTATAACATGGCAGGTAATGTGAGTGAGTGGGTCCAGGATATTTATCGTCCGATGTCATTCCAGGATTTTGATGATCTTAACCCAATCCGTCGTGATGGCTTCCTTGATCCGGCGTCTGGCACGAACTCAGGATATAACAGCGCAGAAAAAAATCCCGAAGCATTTACATCTCTGATTACCGATAAAGCACGTGTTTACAAGGGTGGTTCATGGAAAGATGTTGCTTACTGGATGTCCCCTGGTACAAGGCGTTACCTCGATCAGGATTCTGCTACTGCAACGATCGGTTTCCGTTGTGCGATGATCCGCGCTGGTTCGAATTATTAAGAATTTTTAAATCAAAATATAAGAAAGAGCTCCTTAACGGGAGCTCTTTATGTTTCTAGGCTTCGGCAATGCAGGCAATGCTCAATTCGCGTGAGCCTGCTTTGATAAGTTCCATCGCGCAGGCCTCCAGTGTAGAGCCCGTGGTGATAACGTCATCCACCAGAAGTATGCGTTTGTTCGCTACTTCAGTTGGCCTGGTTACTATAAACACGTCACCCATGTTCTCCCAACGGCTTAATCTCGACTTTGTGGTTTGCGTTTCTGTCTTAAACTTTCGTGCCATGACGTGGTCTGAAAAGGGAATCATCAACACGTGGGAAAGTCCTTCAGCAAATTTTGCACTTTGATTGTAGCCTCGTTTTCTGAGACGTGACGCATGCAACGGGACAGGAATAATGATCTCAAAATCGATATGAATTCCCGAGTCCCTGATCTTATCCGCGTAGATCTTTCCGAGGGTAATACCAATTTCGTCGTGCCCTTTATATTTTAATGCATGGAGCAGATGTTGAACACGGCCATTTTTGGTGAACTTGTAACAGGCCATACCATGTTTTAATGGTATCCGTGGAGACAACCGGTTATGCAGGGTATTGTCAGGGTTAAGATGATGCGACGTTTCCGGGAGTTCGAGAATGCAATAGGTGCAAATTGTTTCCTCGCCTTTCACCAATGCATCGCCGCATGCTACGCAGGCACGTGGAAAAAAAAGTGAAACGAAATCACGAAGCATGGAGGCTACAACGGAATTGTTCATTTGGAATATCTTTGCAGTAACGGTATTCTGAAGATACACAAATCAAATTAAAATGAGATTGCCAGAAGAATTCAACGCTTACGGTATCGCAACACTTATCGGGGGCACTTTTGTTATACCACATCTGCGACGGGCATTTAAATATTGGGAGGGGCTGGAAGATGTTCAAGCGTGACCTTGATTTTGAAAGGACATGGGCAGCCTTGCTATTGAGCCTTGAATCCGTCTTTGGCAAGAAGCCAAAGGATCTCAATGTTGTATTATTTCTCATCGGGGTCCAGGAACTTGGTAAGGGAAAAAAGGTTTTTAGTAAGGAAGAAAAACAGGACCTCATGCACATTGGCATTTGTAAGGTGTTGAGCCTGTCTGGCTACTATCAATTGGAAGGTCTGGATCAGGACGGGTGGCCGCATTGGAAGATTGCTAAAAAACTTCCAAACGTGAGTCTCACCGAACAGGAACGACTGCTGAAGATGCATGTGATTGAATATTTTGAGAAGGAGTTTGGGTGGAGTCATGAGTCAGGAATTAGTCATGAGTCATGAGTCAAGAGTCGGCGATTCCCTTCTAATTTGTGCGGTTAGTGCGTGGGCTTACGGAATGAATAGGGCTTCATGCTTTGTTCGAATTTTATCAATAGCAGATCAGACGACTCTTGACTGATGACTCACGTCTCGCTATATTAGACAGTTCAACTTGATTCGACATGGGAGCAGGAGTGGAGCGTATACACGATAAGATCCGATCATTTAAGAAAAAGTATTACCTCAACATTTTCGTTCGGGGTACTTTACTCTCGTTGTCCATTCTGTTCTCATATTTTGTCCTGGCCGCTGTATTGGAGTACAATCTATGGCTGGGGCCATGGGCACGCTTTCTGATACTGTTTACTTTTTTCGGAATAGCCGGTTTCTGTCTCTACCGGTTTCTACGTGAACCTTTTGAATGGTGGCTTGTAAAACGGGGACTTTCGGAAGAACAAAGCGCCCGTGTAATTGGTGACTATGTTCCCGGCATCAAGGACCGCCTGTTAAATCTTATTCAGCTGAACACCCTCAGTAGCAACACCGCGCTTGCATACGCGAGCATCGAACAAAAGTCCCGCGAATTCGAAACCGTTTCTTTCGATGGCTTCATTGACATCGGTCAAAATCGCAAATACCTCAAGTATCTTCTCGTACCAGTTGGTGTTATTTTGGTCATCCTGCTCATTAACCATAGTATCCTCACGCAAAGCACTACGAGGCTTGTACATTTCACCCGTCAATATTCTCCTGCGGCGCCGTTTTTATTTCAAGTAGATAGCAAAAGCCTTAAGGGCTTTCAGAATGAAAATCTTACGCTCAACATCCAGCTTGACGGAAATGCTGTACCCGAAGATGCATACCTTATAAAGGGGACCCAACGCTTGAAACTAGAAAAATCTAGTGGGGGGAAGTTTAGTTATACAATAGAAAATATCCGTGAAGGTTTCGAATTTCAGGTAGAGGCTGCGGGTTTTTACTCGTCGCCTTTCACAGTTACAGTTGCCAGCCGGCCTGAACTGACGAAGTTCAATGTAGAGCTTCGATTTCCTGCTTATCTGCAGCGAAAGCGCGAGGCGCTTTTAAACGCTGGAAATCTCGAAATCCCTGAAGGCACCCATGTGACCTGGCTTTTAACAACGGCAAATGCCGCCAATGCGCAAATTGCTTTTTCTTCGAGCAAGGAAACAGTTGCATTTCAAAAGTCAGATGATCAATTATTTAGTTTCGGCAAAGGGTTTAAGGATCCCGAGAGCTATGAGGTGATCCTTGAAAATGAAAACAGCCGGAACAAGGAAAAGATCGCGTATCATATTGCCGTAGTGAAAGATGAATTTCCGAAAATTCAGCTGAATCAGTTTAAGGACTCCGTGTTATATAAGATGGTGGTACTTAGCGGACTTGTTGCCGATGATCATGCCGTGAACAAGCTTGCACTGCATTATACAGTTCGCGACGCCGAACGAAAAGAGATCGCATCACGCACCTCCTACATCCCTGTTTCAAAAAACCAATCACAACAAAGTTTCTTTCATCCCTGGAAACTGGATTCCTTGAAATTGGATCCAGGTGGTAGCCTTGAATACTATATGCAGGTGTGGGATAATGACGGCGTCAATGGAAGTAAATCAGCTAAGACTCCCACATATTCTTTTTTCGTACCGACGGCCGACAACCTTGTTGCGGAAATAAACAGTTCACAATCGAAGACAAAACAAAAAATTGATCAGAGTGTGGGCAATGCAAATAAGCTTCAGGAACAAATTGAGCAGGCAAATCAGAAATTGAAAGGCAAGCAAAGTCTTGATTGGCAAGACAAGAAGATGCTCGAAGACATCATCGGGCAGAAGCAAGGGCTGGACAAAATGGTTGAGCAGCTTAAGGATCAAAACAAACTCCTTGATCAGAAGAAGGATGCTTTTACTGAGCAAAACGAGCGGATTAAAGAGAAGGCGGAACAAATTCAAAAGTTAATGGACGAACTTTTGGATGAGGAGACCAAAAAGTTATTTGAAGAGCTTCAAAAATTATTGAAAGAGAACAGTGATGTATCTCAGATCCAAAAAATCCTGGACAAGCTTAATCAAAACACGAACAATCTGGAGAAGGAGTTAGAACGAACTTTGGAGCTATTTAAACAGCTACAATATGATTTCAAACTGGATCAGGCCATCCAGGACTTAAAGAATCAGGTGGAAAAGCAGGAATCAGTGTTAAAGAATACAGAGGAGTTACAGAAATCGGAGGAGAAAGAAAGAAAGAAGGGCGATCAGGCCAAGAAACCCGAAAAAAATTCGGAGGGCGATAAATCGAAAAATGACAAGGGCCAGGAAAACGAGGAGGGTGACGAAAACAAAGGGAACGAGGAGAATTCGGAGAGTGAGGAATTAGCAGAAGAGCAGCAAAAGTTGAAGGACGAGTTCGATAAGACCAAAGAAAAAATTGATGAGTTAAAGGCATTGGACGAAGAATTGCAAAACGACGGAGAGTTGCCTTCAGAGGAAGACACAAAGGACGTAATGGACCAGCAGCAGGAAAGCAAGGAGATGCTTAACCAGAATAGTCCATCAAAGGCGAAAGCCCCTCAGCAAAAGGCTTTGCAAAAAATGCAGCAGATGCAACAACAAATGGAAGGATCGCAGAGCTCGATGTCGATGGAGATTGACATGCAGAATTTGGAAACGCTACGGCACATTCTGCACGGTCTTGTTAAGTTATCGTTTGACGAGGAAACCTTGATGAAAAACTTTAATGAGTTAAGTCAGAACGATCCCGCTTTTAACGGGATCGCTCAGCGGCAGTTAAAGCTGAAAGATGATGCTAAGGTATTGGAAGACAGCCTCTTGAGTCTAGGCAAGCGCGATCCTTTTATGGGTTCTATCGTAACGCGGGAGGTCGGAGAATTGAATGAGCACCTCGATAAGGTGATTGAAGCGAACCGCGAGCGGCGCCGCCCGCAGGCTTCTGGTGAGATGCAGTCGACCATGACCTCCATTAACAATTTAGCGTTGATGCTAGACGACCACTTTGATATGATGATGGAGATGATGGCAAATGCGCAGCCTTCTATGGGGAAGTCAAAGAAAAAGGGAAGCAAGCCAAGCCTTGGACAAATGCAGCAGCAATTGAATCAGCGCATCAAAGATTTAAAAGGAAGCGGAAAGTCAGGGAGAGAATTATCGGAAGAGCTTGCTGAGATGGCTGCGGAGCAGGAGCGGATTAGGAAAGCGCTCCAGGAGATGCAGAACAAAATGAAAGATGGAAAAATGCCCGGAGGGGATCTTCCGGGAAAAATGGAACAAACGGAGATGGATCTCGTAAACAAACAGCTGACTGATCAGATGTTGAAACGTCAACAAGAAATTGTTACAAGGTTACTCGAAACAGAGAAATCGGCGAGAGAGCAAGACATGGATGATGAACGGAAGGGCGAGACTGCGAAGGACTACGAGAAAGAAATGCCAAAGGCTTTTGAGGAATATTTGCGACTAAAAGAAAAAGAGGTAGAATTGCTGAAGACAGTGCCTCCAAAGCTATATCCGTATTACAAAAAGGAAGTTAATGAGTATTTTAAAAGAGTCGGAGACAATTAAATGCATAACGAGGTAAACATCGCATGAATACCATCAGCATCCAGGTTCCGTCAATCACGGAGAATATTAGAATGATCGAAAGCTTCATCGACAATGCAAAGGAAAGATTCCATTTGGATGAGGACATGTATGGCAACATTATGATCGCTGTCACTGAGGCTGTCAATAATGCTATTCGCCATGGAAACGGAAATGATAAGTCTAAAAATGTCTTCATAAGTTTATCGCTCGACGACAGCCTGCTTCGGTTTGTCATTAAGGATGAGGGAACTGGATTTAATTTTAATAACCTACCTGATCCTACATCCCCTGAAAACATCGAGAAGTTGGGAGGGCGTGGTATTTTTCTGATGAAGCACCTTTCTGATGAAGTGGATTTTAAAGAAAATGGACGAATCGTCGAACTGAGCTTTTACATGAATTCGTAGAATGCCCTCCATTCGTTTTTTTAATGAAGGAGTGCGCTTTTCTATTCCACACCAGCGAAAAACAAGTTCGTGGATTAAGGAGTCAATCAAACTCGAACGGCAAAGTCTGGGAGATCTTAATTTCATCTTCTGTACTGATGAATTTCTGAGATCCGTAAACGTGGACTATCTGAACCACGATTTTTATACCGACGTCATCACATTCGATAACAGCGAGGAAGGTTCGATTCTAAGCGGAGATATCTTCATTAGCATCGACCGTGTGAAGGAAAACGCGTTAGAGCTGGCGATCCCTTTCGAAACCGAACTACACCGGGTCATTATTCATGGAGTGCTCCATCTTGCTGGCTATTCGGATAAAAATCGCAACAAAAAGGCTTTAATGCGCAAAAAAGAAGATGCTTATCTATCTTTGTGGAGGTAACAAGCGTTTCACGTGGAACGATGTGGAAATGTGGAGAAAATTGTGGGTAAGTGTCGTTTCACGTGGAACAGAAACTAAAGAAAACGATGTTTCCGAAATACGATGTGATTGTGGTTGGGGCAGGGCATGCGGGTTGTGAAGCCGCTCACGCAGCCGCCACTATGGGGTCGAAGGTACTTTTAGTGACCATGAATATGAACACCATTGCCCAAATGTCTTGCAATCCAGCAATGGGCGGCGTGGCGAAGGGCCAAATTGTCCGCGAGATAGACGCCTTGGGCGGGATGTCTGGGATTATATCTGACAAATCAATGATCCAATTCCGCATGCTGAACTTATCCAAAGGACCCGCAATGTGGAGTCCTCGGACGCAGAACGATCGAATGCGTTTCTCGGAAGAATGGCGCATGGCTTTAGAAAAAAATGCAAATGTCGATTTCTGGCAGGAGATGGTTAGCGAAATATCGGTCAGAGACGGGCGGGTCGTGGGCGTCAAAACAGCCCTGGGCCTGGCTATTGAAAGCAATGCGGTCGTCCTAACGAATGGAACGTTCCTGAATGGCAAAATACATATTGGCGAGAAAAGCTTCGGAGGGGGAAGAACGGCAGAGAAGGCTGCAACCGGCCTGACGGAACAGCTGGTAGCGCTAGGCTTCGAGTCTGGAAGGATGAAAACCGGGACGCCTCCTAGAATTGATGGAAGAAGCCTCGACTATTCAGAGATGGAAGAACAGCCCGGGGACAAGGAGCCTGGAAAATTTTCTTATACCGATACAGAACCCCTAAAAAACCAGGCGAGCTGCTGGATTACCTATACCAATGAAGAGGTGCATTCGGAATTACGAAAAGGCTTCGAAAGATCTCCAATGTTTCAGGGGCGGATCAAAGGTATCGGGCCACGATACTGTCCCTCCATTGAAGATAAAATAAACCGATTCGCCGAACGTGAACGTCACCAAATCTTCGTCGAACCAGAAGGATGGAACACGGTGGAAATATATGTTAATGGATTTTCAACTTCGCTGCCTGAGGACATTCAGTATAAAGCACTCACGAAAATTCCAGGATTTCAGAACGTCCGCATGTTTAGGCCGGGCTATGCAATCGAGTATGATTATTTCCCACCAACTCAACTGCGCACGACCCTGGAGACACAATTAATTGATAATCTGTACTTTGCCGGCCAAATCAATGGAACCACGGGGTATGAAGAGGCCGCCTGTCAGGGTTTGATGGCAGGAATTAACGCACACAACAAAGTTCACGACAAAGAACCCTTTGTTTTAGGTCGTGCCCAAGCATATATCGGCGTTTTAATCGATGACCTGGTGAACAAAGGCACGCAGGAACCATATCGAATGTTCACATCCCGGGCCGAGTACAGAATCTTGCTTCGACAGGACAACGCAGACATCAGGCTCACGGAATTAGGACATCAAATAGGCTTGGCCAGTCAAGAACGCCAACGTTTAGTGGCAGAAAAAAAGAGTCTAATTGCCTCACTGTCAAAGATATTGAAGAATTCTAGGTTCGGGCCAGAGGTCCTGAATGAAGGGCTTATAAGGCTGAACACCTCGCCCATTTCAGAGAAAATTACGCTCGCACAACTTCTAAAACGTCCCCAGATAGGCATGGAAGGACTTAAGACATTGCATAAAGATGTAGTGGCCGTATTAACCGGATACAGTTCTGAAGTTCTACAACAGGTGGAAATTAACATCAAGTACGACAGTTACATTGAACGCGAACAGCAGTTGGTTGAAAAGATGGGGAATCTCGAAAATTATAAGATACGGCCAGACTTTAATTATGATATGGTAAAGGCGTTATCATCCGAATCACGCGAAAAGCTAAAGAAAATAAAACCAGAGACGGTCGGCCAGGCATCACGAATCAGCGGCGTGTCACCGGCAGATCTTTCCGTCCTTACAGTATACATGGGCAAATGAAGCAGCCACCGCCTTGCCCTGTGTGCCACGGCGACACATCGCACCGTCATCTATCCGTAGAGGATCATAGTGTTTCACATGAAACCTTTCAGATTAGAAAATGCGCTGATTGCCAATTCAGGTTTACCTATCCTATACCGGCCGATCTCGCAAAATATTATCTGTCAGATGCTTATGTCTCGCACGCGGAACATTCGTCAAACATAATAGATCACACCTATCGGTTCGCGCGCACATTTACACTGCGGTGGAAGTACGCTCTAATAAATAAATATTGTTCCGGGCCGTCTCCAAAGCTGTTAGACTATGGTTGCGGGACTGGAACGTTTTTAAAGTACAGCCAACAGCAGGGCATGGTGATAACAGGCATCGAACCATCTCCAATCGCGAGAAAGGTGGCATCACAGCTGACAAAAACAACCGTTGCGGCAAGCCTAAATGAAATTGGCATTGCTGACTATGACGTAATCACATTATGGCACGTCCTGGAACACGTCGCCGACATACACGAAACACTCCAGTCGCTCCATTCAAAACTTGCAAATGCGGGGCTGATCTTCATCGCGGTTCCCAATTACAAAAGTGATGATGCTGAGCATTACAACAAGTACTGGGCTGCTTACGATGTGCCTCGACATTTATGGCATTTTTCTCAGGATACAATGGGCCGCCTGCTGAGAACACACGGCTTTACGTTGGACGCAACGGTACCGATGAAGCTCGATGCGTTTTATGTAAGCCTCCTGAGCGAAAAGTATAAAAACGGAGGAAAAGCAACAGCGGTAACGCACGCAAAAGGAATGATCAACGGATTAAAATCAAACATCAGCGCGGCCAGCAATAAAGAATATTCAAGTCTGATTTACATTGCGCGGAAATGAAAATACTAAAACAAATCCGTTGGGTCGTATGCATGCTATTTGCATTGTCCTGCGCAAGGGTAACAAGTCCAACCGGCGGTCCCAAAGACTCGATACCTCCAATCCTAATTCAATCAAATCCGAAACACGGGGAAATTAATTTTATTGGTCAGCAAATCGATTTGACGTTCAATGAAGCGCTCATACTCAACACACCTAAGGACCAGATCATAATCACTCCTGCGGTAGGGAAAGATTTCGAAGCAACCCTAAAAAAAAACAAAGTAACGATCCGCTTTGACAACCCGTTAACCGCGAACACGACGTACTCTGTAAACCTACGTGAAGCAATCCAAGACATCACTGAGAAAAATCCAGCAGAGAATGTTCACATCGCCTTCAGCACGGGCGAGTACATCGACTCGTTATCGATCGCTGGAAGCTTATACGAACTTCTCACCAGCGCTCCGGTAAAAGACGGTACAGTGGCACTTTACGAAAAAGATACATTCAATATATTCCGTCACAAACCCATATTTTTTACCAAGACGGACAACAAAGGCTATTTCGAATTATCCAACCTTAAACCCGGAAACTACTTCATCTACGCAATCGTAGACAATAACAAAAACCTGGTAGCAGATAGCCGTTCAGAAAATTACGGTTTCATAGCAACTCCATTGACTCTAACGAGCAACATAAAGAACACTGAGATCTCTCTGGTACGATTAGATGCACGAAATCTTAAGCTAACAAGTGCACGGCCAACCCAAACATTTTTTAATATTAAATTCTCGAAAAACATAAAAAGCTATTCTCTGTCAACACGGGACAACCAAACCGTATATGCATCTTTCGGCGCAGACCAGGAAAACATCCGCGTCTACAATCCGGGCTACATAACGGACAGCCTACTGGTCCACCTCCAAGCGACAGACAGCATGTCCCATAAAATTGACACATCCTTATATGTTAAATTTTCAAGTCGAGAGTTGAAACCCGAACCGTTTCAGATTAACAACAATGGATTTACGGCAAGCGCAATTAACGGTACCCTTACTGGTTCATTTGAAGTTAATAAACCGCTCGCTGCACTGAGTTTCGACAGCCTGTTTTACCAAATAGACTCAACGACAATCATCCCGTTCACAAGAGAAAATGTCCAATACGACACTATCCATAACTTGCTGACCATTACCCGCCGGATAGACAAAAAATTACTTCTTAAGCCCAAGGAAATAGCCGCGCGGCAAAGCAAACCAAGGAGTACCGAAACTGCACCGAGAGCAATTCAAAATACCAAAACACGTGAATATACATTTTATGCCGGCGGTGGCACTTTTGTAAGCATCGACGGAGACTCCAGCAAGCGAATCGAGGCATCTGCCAAACCTGCAACACTGGAAAGCACAGGGATGATCATCGTTCAAATAAAAACCGCCGAAAAGAATTACATCATTGAGTTGCTTGCCAAAGATAAGGTCGTCGCCAGCCGGTATTCGATACCGACAACAACGTTTGAAGATCTTCAGCCAGGAGAATACAAAATCCGACTCGCGATTGACAAAAATGGCGATCGTGAGTGGTCACCAGGAAATTTCGACAAAAAAGAAGAACCCGAACCTGTGGTCTACTACCACGACGAAAATAGGAATCAAATAATCCGTTTAAAAGCAAATTTCGAGCTAGGCCCTCTGTTGATAACATACTAACAAGATGTTCACAGCTTCACAGCAAGGGAGCTAAAACACGGAAAAGAAGAAACATCCTAAAAACCGCAACGGAACCTGTTCACAACATCGTACTTATGCACACGAATAAAAATTAGGCTTGTACACTTAATACTTATACACAGTCAGACAACATGTTAACAACTGCCTAACTATTTGACGGATAAAGCCATACAACATGTTGGATTTCTACATAAATTCCACATGGAAAAACGAGACTAGTTTGTCCACATTTGCACATGACTAATTATAACTATATAATAATATATATAATAAGAATAATAAGCCCATCTGCTTTGGGGATTGCTTTGTTCCTCCTCAACTATTCTTCGGTTGCTCAGGGACAAACACAGGAACAAATACAGCTTGCAAACGAATATCTTTTGAAGGGTGACAAAAAGAAAGCGGTTGAATTATATCGCGATCTGTCAAAGAATGAGAACAATACTTCCTTTATTTACAACAATTACGTCAACGTCCTCATCGACCTGGGCATGATCGACGAAGCCCAGAGTTACTTGAAAAAAGTTTTGAAAAACGATCCGCAAAATATTCAATACAAGTTAGATGTCGGACTAACCTATATCAGATCAGGTGATCTTTCAAAAGCTGATAAATATTTTAAGGAACTGATTGGTGAAAATAAAACCAACGTTCAACGCATTAAAGTTATATCAGACTATTTTCTGTCTCATACGCTTTCTGACTATGGAATTATAGCGTTGAATGAAAGCAGACAGGCAATGGGCAATCCTTATCTTTTTTGTCTCGACCTCGCCATGCTGTATCGTGTTAAGGGAAACCAGGATAAGATGGTGCAGGAATATCTAAGCTACGTCACACAAAGTTCGGCAAACATTCAGTATGTGAAGAACGTCCTCCAGGCATTACTCACGAAGCCGGAAGAGCTGGAGAGCCTTGAGAAATTGCTTTACGATAAAGTTCAACAGTTTCCTGACGTTGAAGTTTACGCAGATTTGCTGATCTGGGTCACGATGCAACAAAAGAATTTCTACGCTTCTTTTATTCAGGCTCGCGCATATGATAAACGGTACAAGCGAGAAGGAGAAAAAACCATGGAAGTCGCGAGGGTTGCGCTTGATAACGAAGACTACGACAACGCACTGAAAGTATACCGTTATCTTATTCGTGAATATCCAAATTCACAAAATTATCTGATGGCTCGTCTGGGTCTTCTCAGGACCCGGGAAGAAAGAGTTAAAAAAACCTTCCCTGTTCATACTGATTCTGTTAAAACCCTTATCACAGATTACAAGAATTTCATTAGACAGTATCCTGATAATGTTAACGCTCTTGAAGCTTCTAAAAGTCAGGCACTGCTATTTGCAAAATATCTCGACCAAAAAGATTCTGCCATACAAATTTTAAACAAGCTCATTGGAAATGTAAAGGCGACGCAATACCTGAAAGCTAAGGCGAAGCTGGATCTTGGCGATATTTACATGCTCAATGGTGAACCTTGGGAATCGACGCTACTATACAGCCAGGTAGAAAAAACACAGCGGGAGAATCTTATAGGATATGAAGCAAAATTAAGAAATGCAAAATTGTCCTATTACAAGGGTGACTTTCAACTGGCTCAAGAACATCTCGACATTTTGAAACAAGCAACCACACGTGAGATTGCCAATGATGCGCTTGAGCTCAGTATGAGAATTAAAGAAAATGTTGCCTTTGATTCAGTCGGCGCCGCCCTCAAGGATTACGCGTCGATTGAGCTATTGCAATATCAGAACAAGACTGGCGTAGCGCTTGAAAAAATCAATAATCTTAAACAAGGAATTTCCGGCGCCGGCGCGACAATTTCAAATCGTACAATTCTGGACGACGTTTATTGGCTGGAGGCGAATATCAGAATGAACCGCGGCGAATTTGATCAAGCAGTTCTATTGCTTCAAAAAATTATTGATGAGTATGCCGACGATGTTTTGGCTGACGATGCATATTTTCTTCAGGGTGAAATTTATGAACGGCAATTGAATGACAAGGACAAAGCGATGGAGATCTATCGCGACTTTCTTACGAAACATGCCGGAAGTGTATATGCTGCTGAAGCACGTAAGCGGTTTCGCCAGCTGCGTGGAGACTTCAGCACGCAACCTCAAGGTAAACACCCGACCATCTACGTCTTTCCCGGAAGGTAGAAGATATTTTTCTTTGTAAGAAAAATATTATGAGGTATACACAGCAACAGATGGAAGTGATCATGGTTGAATGGCAGCAATCAGGAATAAGTAAAAAGGAATTCTGCCGGCAGAGGAGTATCAAGTATAATACTTTTCACTATTGGTGCAAGCGCAATAGCTCGGCCTCCTCTACTGGCTTCACGCAGTTTAATGTAGTCAAGCAAGTTAATCAGCAGCACGAAGGTGGATCTGAGATTATTTTTCTCTCTGGTACTCGTATGTTTTTCAAGGGACAGCCATCGGCATCCTGGCTTCGTGAACTCGTTGGGTGATGCTTTCCATTACACGTTTTCATCGTTGCTATCTTTATCGTGGTCGAACAGATATGCGCAAAGGGATTGATAGTTTATGTGGCTTGATCCGGGATGAACTTGGCAAAGACCCATTGAGTGGAGAGTTGTTTATATTCTTTTGTCGTGCACGCAGACGGGTGAAGATTCTGTTATGGGATCAGGATGGATTTGCCTTGTATCAGAAGCGACTTGAGGGAGGAACCTTCGAGATGCCTGATGGAAGTGCAGCCCATCAGAACATTTCCGCTGAGCAGCTCAATTTTATTTTAGCAGGTGTCAATCTGGAAAAAGTAACCCTTAGACCACGTTATCAACATACGATCAACAACGCTTCCGCAGCATGAATTATGTAATATCTTTGCTTCACCGTGAGTGATAAAATTATCTCCAGCTTAAGCAAAGAAGAACTCGTTAAACAGGTGATTCACCTCAACCATCAGGTATCACTTTTACAAAAGATGGTTTTCGGTCCCCGGACTGATCGCTTCAAACTTCCTGCTGAAGTGCCTGCGAATCAACTTTCCCTTGGTGTATTGGTAGAACCTTTAGCCGAAGTTGAGGTAAAGAAAACCACCATAAAAGAACATGATCGGGCCAAGCTAAAGATTGAAGCCAAGAAGCATCCTGGCCGCAATCCATTGCCCTCCAGCCTTCGCAGAGAGGAGATCATCATTGAACCCTCGGAAGATGTCACAGGTTGCAGCCGCCTTGAGGACGAAGTCACCGAGGTGCTGGAAGTGAAGGCAGCAGAGTTTTATGTCAAGCGCTATGTCCGTCGTAAGTATGTACGCAAGGAAGCTGAGGGTATTGCCATTGGCCTGCTTCCCAACCGGGTTATTAATAAAGGCATTCCTGGTGCCTCGGTATTAGCGCTGCTGATCATCGGAAAGTTTATTGACCATCTTCCAATCTATCGTCAGCTCGCCATTCTGAAGCGTGCAGGCATAACACTGCATTACAATACAGTTCTGGATTGGACCAACGATGGATTAGACGTGCTCACACCCGTATACGAGTTGCTGGTGCGGAAAATACTATCATGTCGCTACCTGCAAGCAGATGAGACGGGGATAAAAGTGCTGGACAGCGAAAAGAACGGAGGCAGTCATCAGGGTTATCTGTGGGCCTATCGGGATGTTCTACAGAACCTGGTAATGTTTGAATATCAACGAGGGCGTAACAAAGGGGGTCCTGCCAAAACGTTGAAAGACTTCACAGGCTTTTTGCAGACCGATGGTTATGCAGGCTATGATCAATTTGCTAAGCGTGAAAGTATAACGATGTTATCTTGTGCTGCACACGCACGTCGTTACTTCAAGGAAGCGGAGCAAAACGACAAGGTGCGTGCAACGTATGCTTTGCTTGCCTTCCAGGAGATCTATGAACAGGAGCGGCAGATGAAAGACTTAACTGTGGAGCAGCGAGGGAAGCTACGTCAGGAAGTTACCCTACCCAAACTTGAGGCGCTTCACACCTGGATGATTAAAGAATATCAAGCAGTAACGCCCACCTCTCCCATAGGTAAGGCGTTATCATATTCTATGAAGCGATGGAAGGAGTTAACTGTGTTTACTACAGACGGAAGGCTTGAGATTGATAACAACAAGATCGAGAATGAAATTAGGCCCATCGCACTCGGCAGAAAAAACTACTTGTTCGCCGGATCACATGAATCCGCTCAGCGCATTGCAATGATCTATTCATTACTTGCAAGCTGCAAGGCCAATGGAATTGATCCGATGAAGTGGCTTACGCATGTCCTTCAAGAACTTCCAAACAGAAAGGTTAACGACATCGAGGATTTGCTACCTCAAAAAAGTTTTGCCCTTTAACGTAGTTGGCCGGGTGGATACACCTCAAGCACAACCACAATTCTGATATTGTAACTGCTGAGGAATTTCAAATGTTCCACCAGTAGGTGAACTTCAATACCAGTGACCGATTTTTTACTCCAAAGGTTTCGGGCACATAGTTGTCTGTATAAACAATGAACAAATCCGACGCCGGTTTGTAACGCCATTGAAAACGGGTGTTGAGATTTACATTGTTCTGTTGCTCGTTGTATTGCGCAAAGGCGGTAAAGAATAGTTTATTCGTCATTGTTACGTCCAGTCTCGGACCAATTAACCAGAATCTGTTTTTGCCCCACGGTTCTGGTAAATCAATATCGTTGTAGTTAAATGCAACAGCCAGACTCATGTATGGTTGCAACCTGTAGCCAACTTCGCCACCGATGTTAAACCTCGTTCCGGAAGAATAATAACCGCCATAGCGTGTTGTGAGGAAATACGTGAAAAGACTTTGAGGTTTTGAAGTAAACTCAACGCCAAAAGAATTCCACCGATGTTCAGTTCCAATCGATAACGAGTCAAGGCCGGAGTTTGTAGGGTCGAAACGTTGGAGGAGTTTTACATAATCGTCGGCGATCCAACCTGTAAGAACACTTTGTTGTCTGAATGTTATTGTATAGGAAAGAAAGGTTGTATTGTCTGTATGATTAAATTTGTTGTCGAAGTAATAGCTAGAACTCAACTTGGGCCCGTGGCTTAGTATTCTTTTCCCAGTAGGAAAAAAGAGGTAGCCGCCCTGAGGATTTACTTTGATGAAATTTCGACGAGGAACATACCCAACTTCAGCATTGTAATTTTCGCCAACAAATTCATGTTCCCAGGCGATTGAAAGTCGACGGTCCGCGTATTGCAAATTGGCGGCATGTGCAAGATCCTTGGATGACTTGCCTGGACTGAATGATTTAAGGACCAAAGTCTTGCCAGTCCATAAGTTGTTTGACGACGCCAGGTTATATTCAAGTCCGACATTTCGGTTGTATTGGGAATAAACGGGGGTTGCCGGATCGTCACTCGGTGTATAGTTCAACGATTCTTTATTGATGAAGATCAAACCTATATTTGATCGTGCGAAGACCCTGCGCTGCAATGCGAACACAGCAAAGTTTTGCTTCGGTAGATGCTGGGATTTAACGTCTCCGGTTTGAATGTCCATTGCACCGATACGCCAATTTTTATTCAGCTTTCCGCTAAACCGCGCACCGTATTCTATGGGAGTTCCCAATCCTATCCTGCGCGAAAAAAACGGTCTAATGGTTGAGTAACCAAAGTTTGCGAATAAATCTCCGTTTTCCAGAAAGAACTGGCGGCGTTCAGGAAAAAACAATTCAAATCTGTCGAGATTCGTAACCTGTCTGTCTACATCAACCTGCGAAAAATCCGGATTGATAGTGAGATCCAAATTCAATGAAGAGCTGATTGCCACTTTTGCGTCGACGCCGATCTCACGCTTGTAGGTGGTTGGCGTTCCTTCAGCGTGGTTTTTGGACACGCCGCCCAGAACGTAGGGAATGATTGAGATGTTAGGCCCAGCGCGTGGCGGAGGCTCATCCCAAACCAACACTCCGCTGTAAGCAAGTGAGGCAGTTGGAAAT
This sequence comes from Chryseolinea sp., assembly GCA_037720155.1. GTDB lineage: Bacteria > Bacteroidota > Bacteroidia > Cytophagales > Cyclobacteriaceae > Chryseolinea. The sequence continues at coordinate 247,379 of JBBJMI010000001.1, forward strand.
TGCCTGGGGACTGGCGCCCAGCTGGATTTCTCTGTCGTTTTTAGATCCAGTCTGCCAAAATTGATGCCCCACCGCGTAATACCGCTCTTGTACCTTATGCTCTTAAACGGAATGGCCGCCTCGAACACCCATTTGTCTTCGTATTGTTTCACAGATGACGTCCACTTATTATCCCAGCTCAAGTCGACTTTACCACCTTCATACATCGTACCGTCCCATTGAGCGCCTGCGGCATTTGCACCAAAAGAAAATCCATTTGTCTGGTCGTCAAATGGATCCATGAAGAGCAGGAAGTTATCATTCTTTCCAAAATTGAAATCCCGGCGCAATGATTCGACAAAATAACGGCCGGGTAGCAAATGATAGCATGTTGCTATCAGATACAAATGCTGATCGTCGTAAGTCATTCTAACTTCTGTTCGCACCCGCGCCTTGCTGGTGTCCATGGGCAGAACCATATAAAAATCAGCAGCTACCTCGGCCTGTAACCATGGCTCCTCGTCGAGAATACCATCGATGTTTATAGGCGCCAATGCGGGCTTAAGGTGCAGTTGATAGGATTCATTGATTTTTTGTGCGAAAAGTGAAGCACTGTAAAAAAATAAGATCAAAGAGAGGACAATTTTCATTGGTGCAATTTCGACATTGAATGGTTAACAATTCGTTCAACCATCACCTGTATTGCCCATTTGCCATTCATAATAGCACGTTCAACTGCAAAAGCCGGAAATTCAAACAGTTGGTATGCATGCATAACATAATTTGTCTAACTTGGTCTCCAGCGAAATCGTATGCGTAGAGAGGAAACTGTAGACCATCAAATTAAGGCAGTATGGCATGCAATTTCGCGCATGTATAACCAACAGGCAGGAAAGCACGCGATTACAACGGCCATCGGTTTTGTGCTGCTCAATATCCATGCGGAACAGGGGACTCCGGCTACGAAAATTGCTCCATTAATGGGGCTGGAAGCCAGAAGCCTTACCAGAATGTTAAAGACGATGGAAAGCAAAAAGCTGATTTATCGAGAGCCCGATCCATTGGACAAGAGGTCAGTCAGAATTTTTCTCACCGATTTAGGAAAAGAAAAAAAAGAAAAATCGCGGGAGACTGTTTTGTTCTTCAATAATAAGGTTAGGGAAAACATTTCAGCAAACAAGCTGAAGGCATTTTTCGAGGTGATGAATGAGATAAACCTTCTTGCAACTCAGGGGGTAGTGCAAGGCGAAAACGTCGGCCAGGATTAGCAAACTAATTAGGCGGTCGGGAATCCGAACCGCTACAATCTTGTTAAATAAAAGTCAATGAAACGTTCCATTCGTAAAGTAGCTGTTCTTGGTTCCGGAGTAATGGGATCTGCAATCGCATGCCATTTTGCAAACATTGGTTGTCAGGTATTATTGTTGGACATGGCTCCTCGTGAATTGTCTGATGAAGAAAAGAGCCGAGGACTTACGGTCGATTCGCCGCAGGTAAAAAACAGGATTGTTCAGATGTCCTTCGACCGTTCCATCAAGTCTAATCCCGGACCCCTATACTCCCGAAAGTTTGCTTCAAGAGTCAGTCTAGGAAATTTCACAGACGATATGCAAAGGATCAAGGATTATGATTGGACCATTGAAGTCGTGATAGAAAATCTGGAGATCAAGAAAAAAATTTACGAGGAGGTTGAAAAATATCGGAAAGCCGGAACGATCATTACATCCAACACCTCGGGCATTCCCATTCACCTGATGGCCGAAGGGCGAAGTGATGATTTTAAAAAGCATTTCTGTGGGTCACATTTCTTCAATCCGCCTCGTTATCTGAAACTATTGGAGATTATCCCAACGCAGTATACGGATCCCGAAATCACAAAGTTCCTGATGCACTACGGTGATCTCTTTCTAGGAAAAACAACGGTACTCTGCAAAGACACGCCGGCTTTCATCGCGAACCGCGTAGGAGTATTCTCTATCATGAAGGTGGTCGACTCAATGAACAAGCTTGGATTAAATATCGATGAAATAGACAAGCTCACGGGGCCCGTGATTGGAAGGCCAAAGTCAGCGACGTTCAGAACGTCTGATATTGTAGGGCTGGACACACTGGTGAAGGTTTCCGGAAATCTTTTCGAAGGTCTCAAAGATGACGAGGCACGCAATTACTTCAAGCTGCCGGATGTCGTACTTCAAATGGAGAAGAACAAGTGGTTAGGTGATAAGACAGGACAGGGATTTTATAAGAAAACAAAGAACACGAAGGGAGAAACAGAAATACTAACGCTCGATCTTAAAACACTGGAGTACAAGGAAAAGGCGAAAGCCAAATTCGCGACACTCGAATCGACGAAATCAATTGACCAGGTCAAGGACAGGTTTAAGGTCTTATTCGCGGGCAAGGACAATGCAGGTGACTTTTATCGCGACTCGTTTTATGCATTGTTTCAATATGCGTCTAACCGTATTCCAGAAATTGCAGACGAGCTTTACAAAATTGACGATGCTGTAAGCGCGGGCTTCGGATGGGAACTGGGACCATTTCAGACGTGGGATGCTGCGGGAGTTGATGACACCGTGAAGGCAATGGAGGCTTCCGGATATAAGCCGGCGGCATGGGTATATGAAATGGTAAAGGCCGGCAAGTCATTTTATAAAATCGAAAAGGGTCAGCGATATTATTATGATATACCCACCCGGTCGTACCTGCCCGTTCCAGGCAAAGCGGAATTTATTATTCTTGAAAATCTCAGCGAAAATGTTGTTTGGAAAAATGCGGAATCTAAAGTTACCGACCTGGGAGACGGGGTATTGAATTTTTCCTGGCACAGCAAGAGCTTCACACTTGGTAGCAGTGTGATCGAAGGTCTGAATTCCGCGATCGATCTGGCTGAGAAAAATTATAAAGGTCTCGTGATCGGTCACCAGGGCGCCGACTTTTCACTTGGGGCGAACCTCGGGTTGGTATTCATGTTTGCAATTGAACAGGAGTACGACGAGATCGATTTTATGGTGCGGCAGTTTCAAAACTCTGTAATGCGTATCCGCTACTCGAGTGTTCCAATTGCGGTTTGTCCACATGGACGGACACTTGGGGGAGGTTGCGAGATGGTCATGCACGCAGACATCGCGCAGGCGGCAGCTGAAACGTACATTGGCCTTGTAGAAGTTGGCGTCGGACTAATCCCAGCAGGTGGAGGCACAAAAGAATTTACAAAACGCTTAAGCGATTCCATTGAAGAGGGGGATGTTGAGCTCAATGCCCTTCAGAATACTTTCATGAATATCGCGACGGCGAAGGTTGCGCTTTCTGCCGAAGATGCGCGCGAAATGGGGATACTGCGCAAAACTGACCGGATAACTATTAATGGCGACCGACAACTATTAGACGCGAAATCAGCGGTACTTGAGTTGTTTGATGCAGGATATACAATGCCAGTACCTGCGAAGAATATCAAGGTCCAGGGAAGATCTGGCCTCGCATTATTTATGGCAGGTGTTCAGGGAATGCGCATGGGAAATTTCATTTCAGCCCATGATCAGAAAATAGCATTGAAGATTGCGAACGTGATGTGTGGCGGAGACCTTACTGCTCCCCAAATGGTGAGCGAACAATATTTGCTCGATCTGGAGCGGGAGGCATTTGTTTCATTAACAGGCGAAAAGAAAACGCTTGAAAGAATTCAATCAATTTTAACTGGAGGAAAACCTTTAAGAAATTAATATGGACGCATATATCGTAGCTGCGCGCAGGACAGCAAATACAAGAGCAAAGAAAGGTGGGCTGCGCTTTACAAGGCCCGATGACTTTGCAACATTGATAATAAGATCGCTTGTCGAATCCGTACCCGGACTCGAGAACAAGATGGTGGATGACCTGATCGTTGGCAACGCGGTTCAGGAAGCAGAGCAGGGAATGCAAATGGGAAGGATGATTGCACTCACGGCCCTTGGAATGGGTAATGCAGGAATGGTGATCAACCGGTATTGCGGCTCAGGTGTCGAAGCGATCCATCTTGCATCTGCCAAGATACAGGCGGGCATGGCTGACTGCATCATTGCCGGCGGCGCAGAATCGATGTCGCTGGTCCCTGTCATGGGATGGAAGACAGCGCTTAACTACACTATTGCTAAGGATCATCCGGAATACTACACCAGCATGGGTCTGACGGCCGAAGAGATTGCAAAGGAGTATAAGATTTCACGTGAAGACCAGGACAGGTTTGCTTTTGAGTCACACAGAAAGGCTCTGGCCGCTCAAGAGCAAGGTAAGTTCAAGGAAGAAATTTTACCCATCACGACGCACGAAGTCTTCGTTGACGAGAATGGCAAAAAGAAAACGCGCGATGCCGTTGTAGACACAGATGAAGGTCCAAGGGCCGACACTTCAATGGAGGCTTTGGCAAAATTAAAACCGGTCTTTGCAGCAGGCGGTTCGGTGACGGCAGGCAACTCATCGCCAACCACCGATGGAGCAGCCTTTACTGTCGTGATGTCTGAAAAGCTCATGAAGCAACTGAACGCAAAACCAATTGCCCGAATGGTAAGTTATGCAGTTGCTGGTGTTGATCCGCGCATCATGGGGATCGGACCCGTTGCAGCAGTACCCAAGGCGTTGCAACGCGCCGGCCTATCGTTGAACGATATTGATCTGATCGAATTAAACGAAGCTTTTGCAGCGCAATCGCTTGCTGTAGTTCGCGATCTTCATATTGATCCTGCAAAGCTTAATGTCAACGGTGGGGCTATTGCTTTGGGTCATCCATTGGGAAGTTCAGGCGCCAGGCTTTCAATGGCCTTATTTAACGAGTTGCGCCGACAGAAGAAAAAGTATGGCCTCGTTACAGCATGCGTTGGTGGCGGCCAGGGCGTAGCGGGCATTTACGAAATGATCGCATAGAAAAAAGTACAGATCTAAACATCACAACATGTCGACGACTACCGAAAAAAAAGCAGCAATTCGCGGAGGAGAATTTTTGATCCGTGAAACACTCGCGCAGGAAATTTTTATCCCGGAGGAATTCAACGAGGAACAGCTTATGATCCAGCAGCAGTGCAAGGATTTTCTGGATAAGGAAGTAATTGGCCGGCTGGATGAGATCGACTCCATGAAAGATCTGACGCTAATGCCAACGCTACTCGATAAGGCTGGAGCGCTGGGTTTGCTAGGCACTTCTGTTCCGGTTGAGTATGGTGGGTTTGGAATGGATTTCAATACAACGATGCTTGTTGCCGAAGTAATCGGCGGAGGTCACTCGGTGGCCGTGGCACTGTCAGCACACACTGGAATCGGTACGTTGCCGATCGTTTATTACGGCAATGAGGCACAGAAGACGAAGTACCTGCCGAAACTCGCGACAGGCGAATACAAGGCCGCCTATTGCCTTACCGAACCTGACTCCGGGTCCGATGCTAACTCGGCTAAGACCAAAGCAACGTTAAGTGCAGACGGAAAGCATTACCTTATCACTGGCCAGAAGATGTGGATCACGAATGGCGGCTTTGCAGATGTCTATATTGTTTTTGCGAAGATTGAGGCTGACAAGAACCTTTCCGCTTTCATCGTCGAAAAGTCCTTTGGCGGGATTACGATGAATGAGGAAGAGCATAAAATGGGCATCAAAGGATCATCAACCAGGCAGATATTTTTTAATGATTGTCAGGTGCCAGTTGAAAATATGCTTTCTGACCGTGAGAATGGATTCAAGATCGCGGTGAACATACTGAACATCGGACGCATCAAGCTTGCGGTCGCGGCAGTGGGTGGTTCAAAGAGCACAATATCCCTTGCTTTGAAATATGCAAAGGAGCGAAAGCAATTTGGAACGGCCATAGCAAACTTTGGAGCCATCAAGCACAAGCTGGCCGAAATGATCACGAAAGTATATGCGAGCGAGTCCGCCTGTTATCGGGCAGGGCAGAATATCGATGATGCTTCGACGGCACTGATGGCCGCTGGAACAGAGGCCTCCAAGGCCAAGCTTAAATCACTTGAAGAATTTGCAATAGAATGCGCCATCACGAAAGTACACGGGTCTGAAGTACTGGATTTTGTCGTCGATGAAGGTGTTCAGATCTATGGGGGAATGGGTTTCTCTGCAGACGGTCCAATGGACCGTGCCTATCGCGACGCCCGGATAAACAGGATCTTCGAAGGAACGAATGAGATTAACAGAATGCTCACAATCGACATGCTGGTAAAGCGTGCGATGAAAGGCAGTATTGATTTGATGGCACCTGCAATGGCGGTGCAGAAGGAACTATTAGCGATCCCCGATTTTAATAGTCAGGAAGACGACGGCGTTTTCGCAAAGGAAAAAAAGGCGCTTGCAAACTTGAAGAAGGCAGGCCTTATGGTAGCTGGCGCTGCTGTACAAAGGTTCATGATGAAACTTTCCGAAGAACAGGAAGTGCTAATGAACCTCGCCGATATACTCATTGAGTGCTACGTAGCAGAATCGACATTACTGCGGGTTGAAAAGCTTATTGGAATTCGGGGAGTTGGGGGATGCGAAATTGAAAAAGAGATGGCCATTATCTACCTGCACCACGCAATGGAAAAAGCCGCTTCGTCCGCGAAGCAGGCGATCACATCGTTCGCGACCGGCGATGAGTTGAGATTGATGCTGATGGGCCTGAAGCGGTTTACAAAAATAGATCCTTATAATCTGAAAGAGGCCCGCCGTAAAGTTGCAAACTTTGCAATCGAAAAGGCGGCATACCCTTTTTGAAATTTGTTGCTGGTGTTCAAAAATGTAAAAACACCTGTTCAGTTTTCAACACCAAAACAACTTGTAGAAGGATAAAGGCCTGTTTGCTGCGAAATTAATGCGTTCGTTTTATTTGCATAGTTTTTGGTTCGTTCTGAAAAAAACGAAGTATGATGCATTCACGGACTTCCTCTGCGACAACAATTTTGATTGTCCTACTTGTGGTATTTAGCACACCTATCTGGTTGGGCATCGCTGGCGGAATTTTTGGAATGATCGCAGGGATATTCGGTGCAATATTCGGAATAATCGGAGCCGTTGCCGGCGCCGCCTTTAGTGTTTTTAGCTGGATCTTTGGCTGGGCCTTTGATTGGAGCTGGCCTTTTGATTTTCACTGGAATGGCGTTACCATTTTTGTGATAGCAGGAATAATTATTTTACTGAGCCGCTCCCGAAAAATATAGCATTATGTAATCGGATGCTTGTTGTATAGACCAGGATTCAAAAAATATTTTGAATACACCGGGTAGCGTTTTATCTCGCGCAGCTCAGGCTTTGTTTTATTAATGAAGACTACTTTATACTGAAATTCAAACCCTTTGTCGACATGAATATCCTTCCTAACAATATACCATTGTTTGTTCCAGGGATTTAGAACCTTAACTTCAAGATGAAACAATCCGGGAGTGCTTCTTACCCTGACGAATTTTCCCGGCTGTTTATTAAATAGTTTGCCGTTGACGTATACCTGCATCGTTGTTCCTTTCTCTGTCTGCACGGCAATTCCAGAATCATAGGCAAGCGCAACACTGCTGCTCGCAAGCAGCAATAAAACCATTAACCTTTTCATTTGGGGAGTGTTTACACCTACTAACGCAACCTCCGTGCCATCGTTTGTGAGCGGGTGAAAATCTTTTTAGATCGTGCCGGCGGTAGAATAAAGCGTTAGCAGCACCTCAAATTCTGACCGAACCTTACTTCCACTTAATTCCGCATCCGATGGCTTTGGTCTTGGTTGTCGAAACAGGTTTATCTGCAAGGAGCTGGTCGACGGCCTCTTCAACATATTTTCGGGTTACCGACGAGGCATCCCTTGAGTTGTTATCGATCGTACCGATGTACGCAACGATAAAATTGGTCGCCTCATTCTTTAGGATGAATACATGCGGGGTGTTGGTCGCGCCGAAAGATTTTGCCACCTCCTGCGTTTGGTCCACGAGATATGGAAACTTATAATTCTTCTTCTTTGCCAATGAAATCATTTGCGTGAAAGAATCGCCGGGAGAATCTTCAGGGTCATTGGCATTAATGGTTATGACGGGAAACCCCAGGGAGGCATAGCGTTTGTCCAAGTCAATAATACGGTCGTTGTACGCCTTAGAGTAGGGGCAGGTGTTGCAATCGAAAATAACGATCAGCCCCTTCGACGTTTTATAATCAGCCAGGGATACAGTCTTGCCATCTACGTTTTTCAAGCTGAAATTGGAAACGACGTCACCCAGCTCATATGAAGGGCTCCTCGATGCAAATGAGAATGCAGTGCACGCCAACAAAAAACTCCATGTTAATTTTTTCATTTAAATATTATTTACAGGCCAGCCCTCACGGCTTCAATGTAAGATTCAAGCTCGCCATTTGCCATTTCTTTGGCTATAAATTTTCTCTGACCGGTTTTCGCGTTCAGTATCAGAGTTGCCGGAATGGCTCCAGCCCACGATGTGTCAACGCGGTCGATCCAGGCGTTGTAGTCCGTCTCATCGAGAAGTAACACTTCTGACTTCATTTTCTTGCGCGCGATGAACGCATTGACTTTATCAATCTGGTCTGCATAATCCAGATTTATGAGAAAGACTTTAAGAGCCGGATCATTTTTCGCTGTCAGGGCCTCAAACAGTGGCAATTCTTTTACGCACGGCCCGCACCACGTGGCCCAGAAATTTATTACCAAAAGGTCATCTGATTCAGACTTTAGGATGGATTCCAACTCATCAAATTTGATGACCCTGGCCACTTGTGCATTGGCGCTGTGAAATGCTAAAACGGCAACAATTACTAAATACCTCCTCATACTGAACATTTTTTGATAAAAGTGACAAACATCCGTCCAAAACGGATTGAACCTTGGAAGAAAACCGCTCGGTTTCAAATACTTAACGCCAAAAAAAAAGTTTTCCACAAATTTAGTGAGTTGTCCACATCGTCATCGACATACCATTGAAACAACTGATTATCAGTGTAATACAAGGGAATTTTTAATCATTTCTTTGTGGACAACTCTAAAGCCTTCTAAAACCATACAAAACTGATCCTTTTTCGCCTAATTTCCGGATATTCAGACTGTCTGGAAATATTCAATTTCTCTCCGGAAATTACAAACAATGGGATCAAGCAGTTCTTCAAGAATAGCGCAACTTTTCCAGATTAAATACCCAATCATTCAGGCGGGGATGGTTTGGTGCAGCGGTTGGCGCCTAGCGTCTGCCGTGAGCAGTGCGGGTGGCCTGGGATTGATTGGGGCCGGGTCAATGACTCCGGACCTGCTTCTTGAGCATATCGTTAAATGCAAGGGCGCAACGACTCAGCCATTCGGAGTCAATCTGCCTTTATTATACCCGCGCATTGAAGAACTGATAGATGTTGTAGTAAGCCAGAACGTGAAGATTGTTTTCACCTCTGCCGGCAACCCGGCAATGTGGACCGGCCATTTAAAGAATGCAGGAGCCACGGTGGTGCACGTCGTTTCAAGCGTGAAATTCGCGGTCAAAGCCCAGCAAAGCGGGGTTGACGCGATTGTAGCGGAAGGGTTCGAAGCAGGCGGGCACAATGGCAGGGAAGAGACAACAACATTCGTTCTCCTTCCACTTGTACGGGAAGCCCTCTCCATACCCTTAATCGCAGCCGGCGGGATAGGCAGCGGCCGGTCAATGGTGGCTGCAGAAGTTCTTGGGGCTGAGGGCTTCCAGGTCGGTAGCAGGTTTGCCATCAGCGATGAATCCTCTGCGCACGAAAGATTTAAGACTAGAGTGACAGAAACCAGCGAGGGCGATACTGTACTTACTTTAAAGCAACTGACTCCTGTGAGACTGATCAAAAATAAGTTCTATGAAAACATCTTTGCCGCTGAGCAAAGGGGTGCCACAAAGGACGAATTGTTAGCGCTGCTTGGGAGGAAGCGTTCACGCGCGGGGATTTTCCAAGGAGATCTCGATGAAGGGGAACTCGAGATAGGCCAGATTTGTGCATCAATTAAAACGATACAGCCTGCCGCGACGATTTTGGAAGAAATGTGGAACGAGTATGTCGAGTTAAAAGAGTCGTTCAAGTACTAAGATAAAACTTGAATTCTATTCGCGCTCAGGACGTGCTTTTCATTGCAAACGATACCAACTGATTTTCGGTTGTGTTTTGCAACACTTTGGAGTTTCTATTGATAGTTTGATCACTTTGATAAAAATTGTCAAACCAACTTTCGTAATCTTTAAACTGCAGGCAGTTGCCAACAAGTTTTCCGTCGATTAAAATTTTGATGAGCAACTCTCTATTGATCGTACTAAGGAGCTTGTCCTTCTGATCTGCCGGGAGTGCATTAACCTGCACAAACTGGATGCCTTTGTAAATTGATGAGTTAACCTTCATATCATTCCATCACTATAGTCAACCAGCATGTTTTAATCCACCGGTTAACATCGTTCGCGCAAAGGTAAGTGAGAAAAATTTACTACTTCATCATGCTCCCTGTTTAATTTCGATTTTGTTTGTATGATCAAATCGTTAAATGGCGGGTTATTTTGATACATCGATTGAATTCCTAAAAGGCATTGGTCCGCAACGTGCGATTGCGCTTAATAAAGATTTGAGGATATTCACCTTTGCCGATTTGATTCAGCACTACCCATTCCGGTATGAAGATCGCTCGACGTTTTACAAAATCAATGAGCTGAACGACACGCTGCAATATGTTCAAACGAAGGGCATCATACGTTCGAAACAATTGGTTGGCACTGGATTCAAAAAAAGGCTCGTAGCTGTATTAGGGGATGATACCGGAGAATTGGAACTAGTCTGGTTCCAGGCAATGAACTGGGTCCAGGACAACATCAAACCTGGTGCAGAATACGTTGTATTTGGACGTCCAAGCCGATACGGAAACAAATTCAGCATCGCGCATCCTGAAATGGATACGGCAGTCACTGCCGCCGAAAAACAGGGATATCTGCAGCCCATATATCCACTCACCGAAAGTTTGCGATCCAGGCAACTCGACAATAAGGCTTTGTCTAAGGTGATGAAGAATTTGCTTGCGATCTCGGTTGACAAAATTCGTGAGAATCTACCGGAGCGAATTCTTTTGCACGAGAAGTTTATTTCCAAGCGGGACGCAATACTAAATATTCACTTTCCGACAAATGCAGAAATACTCGAGCACGCCCGGCAACGATTGAAATTTGAAGAGCTTTTTTATGTGCAACTGCGATTATTGAAGATGAAGCTTGTCAGGCAGTCGAAAGCCGCCGGACAAATCTTTCCGAGGGTTTCACTGCTTACGAAATTTTATAACGATCACTTGCCGTTTGCGCTGACCGACGCGCAAAAAAAAGTGATCAAAGAAATTTACGCTGATCTGAAATCCGGGACGCAAATGAACAGATTACTGCAGGGCGACGTGGGAAGCGGAAAGACAATCGTGGGCTTCATCTGTATGCTAATTGCCATCAGCAATGAAACCCAGTGCGCGCTGATGGCGCCGACCGAAATTCTTGCGCAACAGCATTTCGCCAATTTAAAAAAGTATGCGGATGAGATGAACATTTCAATCGCGCTGCTAACAGGATCTACAAAGAAATCAGTGCGACGGGATATACACGCGGAACTGGCCTCTGGTAAACTTAACATTCTGATTGGAACCCATGCGCTATTGGAAGAGGAGGTTAGATTTCAAAATCTTGGGCTTTCAATTATCGATGAACAGCACCGGTTTGGGGTCGCCCAACGTTCCAAGCTATGGCAAAAAAATACGACTTATGCTCCCCACATCCTTGTAATGACAGCGACGCCGATTCCCCGTACATTAGCGATGACGTTGTATGGCGATCTGGACGTATCTGTAATAGATCAGTTGCCGGTCGGGCGCAAACCCATCAAGACTATTCATCAATTCGACGCACACCGGCTGCAGGTCAATCAGTTTCTTCGTGACCAGATAGCGATAGGCCGCCAGGTATATGTGGTCTATCCATTGATCGAGGAATCTGAGAAGCTTGATTTGAAGGATCTAATGGATGGCTATGAAAGTATTAGCCGTGCATTTCCTGATTTACCAATCAGCATTCTTCATGGTAAAATGAAGCCCGCTGCAAAAGAATTTGAAATGGGGCGTTTTAAAAAAGGCGAGACCAAGATTATGGTGGCGACTACGGTAATTGAAGTTGGGGTTGATGTCCCAAATGCGTCTGTTATGGTTATCGAAAACGCTGAGCGATTTGGCCTTTCACAACTTCATCAGCTTCGCGGACGCGTCGGACGCGGTGCTGATCAATCCTATTGTATATTGATGACAAGCTTCAAGCTCGGCGCAGATTCCAAGCTTCGAATAAACACCTTAGTAAAAACCACTAACGGATTTGAAATTGCTGAAACAGATCTTTCGATGAGAGGGCCTGGAGATCTAATGGGAACACAGCAAAGTGGCGTCCTGGACTTGCTTATTGCCGACCTTGGAAAGGATGGTGAAATACTCAAACGTGCCCGTGAGACCGCTGCCGCACTGCTATACGATGACCCGAAGCTCGAGAAAACTGAGAACGTGGTTATCAAGGCGCAGATTGAATCGATGAGGAAGTCGGTCGTTAATTGGAGCAGGATAAGCTAGGATAGTCATGAGTTAGTCAAGAGTCGAGGTGGTTTAGTAAGTGTTGGGTCGGGCGACGGTCGCATCTATCTAAAAGGTGCAAGTCGCGGGTGTGCGAACTTGGCAATTCATCGACAGGTTGAAGCTTGAAGCTCTTATCTTTTCTGAGTATTTTTGAACATGACACACCCCGATCTGGCTGGAGTTCCACCTTTTTACATGACTTATGTCGAGTACGTCAAAGACGACGACATGATGGATATCCTACATCGGGCAAATGTCCAGGCGCAGGAACTTATCAAGACCATCCCTGAAGAAAAGGGAACCTTTCGGTACGCCGAAGGTAAGTGGACCATTAAAGAGGTACTTTGCCATATGATGGATGCTGAGCGTATTTTTGCATACCGCGCATTGCGGTTTTCGCGAAATGACAAAACTCCACTTCCCGGTTTCGATGAAAACAGCTATGCCCCTGAATCAAACGCGCATAGCCGCACCGTTGAACAGATCGCGTTGGAAATGACGAGGCTGCGCCAGTCCACACTAGATCTTTACAACAGCTTTTCCGCGGACATGCTTCTGCGTGAAGGCATTGCAACGAAAACAACACTATCCGTGCTAAATCTGGGTTTTATAATTCCCGGTCATGAATCTCATCATTGTAAAATCCTACGGGAGCGCTATTTGCAATGGTGAACAAATTATTTTTTGCTGGTGTAGTTCCCGCTATACTATTCCTAGTCTTCTCCTGTTCGCCAGTTTCGAAACATTCGCTTAACAGGACATTTAGGGAAACAGAAGCAAGATTTCGCGACCATACTGGTTTCATGCTTTATGACCCCCAGACCCAAAAGTCAATTTTTGAGTATAACAGTGCAACGTATTTTACACCGGCATCAAACACAAAGATCTTTACCTTCTACACTGCATTAAGCATCATTCGCGATTCGATACCCGCGTTTCGATATGTAGAACGTGGGGATTCGCTGATCTTTTGGGGCACTGCTGATCCGTCACTGTTGTATGATGAGGTGTACAGCACCGACAGAGTGACTTCCTTTCTGGGCAGCACACAGAAATCACTTTACTTCGCCTCGGGCAATTATCAAACATCACATTTTGGAAACGGCTGGGCCTGGGATGACTATAACGATTACTATTCCGCCGAGCGAAGTTCCTTGCCTGTCTATGGAAATCTCATTCACCTGATCGCGAGTCCGAGCGCCATCGACGTAATGCCTGAATATTACAAGAAGTTTATCTCCTATTCTACCTTGCCGGATAACCAGCGCGCTTTGCGAAACCCTTACAGCAACATCATCAACGTTCACGTGCCGGTAATACAGAACTTTGAAACGCACATTCCTGCGAGGATGGATAATGACCTCGTCGCGCATCTGCTATCGGACACCTTAAAACGGACGGTTACTCTGGTGGACAAGCAGCTGCCCGACAATGCCGCGACTTTTTACGCATCGCCTTCAGACAGCATCTATAAAGTAATGATGCAGGAAAGCGACAATTTCATCGCTGAGCAGCTATTGCTCGTCTGCGCAGGTATTCTTAGTGACACGTTGAAGCCGGAAATTGCAATCAAATACATGAAACAAAACGGTCTGAAAGATCTTGCCGATGAGCCTATATGGATAGATGGATCGGGTCTCTCCCGCTATAATCTCTTTACGCCGCGTAGCATCGTTCAGCTTTGGGAGAAGCTTTATAAGATGGTTCCGAGCAAACGCCTTTTCCCCTTGCTGGCCATCGGAGGAAAAGCGGGTACAATACGAAATTTATATAAAGCCGAGCCGCCATACATCTTCGGAAAAACGGGTTCTCTCAGCAATAATCACTGCCTTAGCGGATACCTGGTGACACGAAAGGGAAAGACGCTGATATTCTCGTTTATGAACAGTAATTTTGCCGGCCCTACATCAGAAGTAAGGAACAATATGCAAATCATCTTACGTCGGATCTATGAAAATTTTTAAACAGAATATTATGGTGAGAAAGACATTGATCGGATTGTTGCTCATTACCGGCTTGCACAAAACGCAAGCACAGACAATCGACAGTCTTGACCTGAAGATCGGCCAAATGATACTTATTGGATTTCCAGGTCCCGCGGTTGATCAATATGTACTCGGGGAAGTTCGAAAAGGCAGGGTTGGATCAATAATTCTATTTGAGAAAAATATTCCACCACAAAATTCATTTGTGGCGCTTAAAAAAATTACATGGACGTACCAAAACGCAGCCCCCATTCCGCTTTTCATTGGCATAGATCAGGAGGGAGGAAGGGTCAACAGACTCAAAGATAAGTATGGTTTTCCTAAGTCCATTACTGCTGCGGCAATGGGCAAGTCAGCCAACCTCGACTCCGTGCGTTTTTATGGAGAATCGACGGCCTCGACACTTGCTGGGCTGGGCATAAACATAAACTTCGGGCCAGTAGTGGACCTTGCATCAAATCCAGATAATCCCATCATCGCGAAATTTGGAAGGGCATTTTCGGCTAATGAAGACAGCGTTGCGTTACAGGCAAAAGAATTTATCAAGGCCCATCACAAGTATGGAGTAATGACAGCCCTTAAACATTTTCCAGGGCATGGCAGCTCTAAAGCAGACACGCACCTCGGCATTGCGGACGTGACGAACACGTGGGAGGAGCGCGAGCTTAAACCATACAGAGTTCTGATCGATTCCGGATACGCCGATGCCGTGATGACTTCCCATATTGTTAACCGGAAATTGGATAAAACTGGAAACCCGGGCACATTGTCGTCAGACATCCTAACGGGAATACTTCGCAATCAACTGCACTTTGAAGGAGTTGTTTTCACGGATGATATGCAAATGCAGGCGATCACAAAACACTATGGCCTGGAAGAGGCTATCAAGCTAGCGATCAAAGGCGGAGTTGACATCATGACCTTTTCCAACAATCTGCAGGACAGAGAGGCTCGGATAGTCGATATCGCTCATGAAATTATTCGAAAAATGATTGCCAATGGTGAAATCAACGAAGAGCGTGTTAACCAAAGTTTTAGAAGAATAATGAAGCTAAAACAGAAAATGGTATCAAACAACGGCATCGCTCAATACGAAGAAGCTTTGGAACGATCTACTGTAGCGCTCGAAAAGGCTAACAAAGAAATGCAGACCTACCAGGAGCGAATCAAGGCCTTGGAGCAGCAGCCAGCAGCCTTGAAGCAGGCCGACGAAGCACCAAAAAAGAAATCGAAGCGTAAAAAAAGAGGATGAACCCATTCAACATCCATGCGCCGGACGGACAACGCATTCCAATTGTAATAAGCGTTCCGCACTGTGGTGTTGCTTTTCCCGATGAAATAAAAACGCTGATCCGTCCTGAACTTCTCGATAGACCGGACGACACGGATTGGTTTGTGGACACGCTGTATGACTTTGCTCCTTCCATGGGTATCGCCATGATCACAGCAAATTATCATCGCTGGGTGATTGATTTAAATCGAAATCCGGATGGCACGCCATTGTATACGGATGGACGAATAATTACGGGTTTATGTCCGCTCACAGATTTCGCGGGAGAGCCGCTGTACATTGATCAGTCTGTTGCCATCGAAAACGAAGAGATAGCGCGGAGGAAAGTTGCCTATTATGATCCTTACCATGCCGCGCTACGCAAACTAGTAGAAGGCGCGAAAAGTACATTCGGCAAGGTCTTGCTCTGGGATTGTCACTCGATCCGACAATATGTTCCTAAAGTTTACCGCGATAAATTTCCGGACTTGATACTGGGAGATGGCGAAGGCGCCGCGGCGTCACCACACGTTATCGAGACCGCGTATAAGTCGCTTAGTGCATCAACTTTTTCTGTCTCGCACAATTTTCCTTTTAAGGGCGGATATATCACGCGTGAGTACGGCAAGCCGTTGGAACATCAGCAGGCACTTCAGCTCGAAATGACGAAGATCAATTACATGGATGACACTGAATTGTTTTTTGATCATGAACGCGCTGATAAAATAAGGGTGGTGCTACGCAGGACACTTGAAGCGCTCATGGAGGCGCTTGCTTTAAACGGAAAGTAAATGAAGCTATACCGGTTCAACGGGCTGTTGCTGGAGGAGGGTTGGATACAACCCTGTTTCGTGGGAGTTGACGATGCCGGAGTTGTTACCTACCTGAGTGAAAATCCTCCGATCGATTCACAGGATGCGGAACTGGTAAAGGGCCTGGCGGTCCCGGGGTTTCAAAATGCTCACAGTCATGCATTCCAGTATGCGATGGCTGGTCTGGCGGAGGTCCATCACTCACAGCAACGGGATGATTTCTGGACGTGGCGCGAGGCAATGTACAGGTGTGCGCTGGCCATGGATCCAGACGAGATGGAAGCAATCGCAGCCATGCTATACGCTGAAATGCTACGTAATGGCTATACGCACGTTGCAGAATTCCACTATTTACACAACGACAAGGATGGTCGTCATTATGCCAATTATTCCGAAATGGGACAAAGGCTAATTGCCGCCGCCGTCACTGCCGGTATAAAGATCACGCTCATACCGGTGTTTTATCAAAAAGGAAACTTTGGTCACGAAGCGCATCTTCAGCAACGGAGATTTATTTGTACGAACTTGGATGAATACTTTCACCTGTTGGATGATACCGCGGGTATTGTTTCCCAATATGCTGGTGTAAACCTTGGCTTTGGTGTGCACTCTTTGCGAGCCGTCGACCATCACAATGTAATTGCGACTTTTCAAGGAGGTCCTGCGAATCTTCCCTTCCACCTGCACGCGGCGGAACAGTTGAAGGAGGTAGAAGACTGCACTGCATACCTTGAAAGGCGACCGGTTCAGTGGCTGCTTGAAAATCTTCCGGTAGACGAACGATTTCACGTCGTCCACTGCACACACATGAATGATCAGGAAGTCATCGGCCTCGCAGCAAGTGGCGCACACGTTGTGTTGTGTCCGGGCACTGAAGGTAATCTGGGTGATGGAATATTCCGGCTTGCAGACTTTAACCGCTATGGAGGAAAATGGTCACTTGGTACCGATAGTCACATCAGCCTTAATCCGCTGGAAGATCTGCGGTGGCTTGATTATGGGCAAAGGCTCGCATCCCATAACAGAGGTACATTTTCTGATGGCGCACTAGCCCTTTATTCAAAAACGTTAGCCTCCGGTAGAAGTGCAATGGGCAACGAGATCAGGCAATTTTTTACTGTTGGTCAGCCATTTGATGCAATTGTATATGATGCTCAGTATCCGCTGCTAATGCGTGATGATTTTTCCGGATGGCTTTCGTCAATACTCTATACAGCAGACTCGTCTGTTGTGCTGGGGACGTTGGTCAATGGAAAGTGGGTGGTAAAACAGGGTCATCATTTTCGGCGAGAAGAAATTGCCAGAAGATACCAAAGCGCAATAAAAGCAATTGGTTAATCGGCTAAGGTTTCGAATGATCTATTTCCGCGTGATGCCTGGACTATTCATGTAATCCATTGTGACGTTGAGCATAGCCTTCAAGCCTGTAAGCATTCCCCGTTCGTCAATCATAAAGTCCGGGGTGTGGTGGGCAGGAACTTTCGAGGGATCCTGGTCTACCGGCATTGCGCCGACAAAAAAGAAAAAGCCAGGGACCTCTTGCTGGAAGTATGCAAAATCTTCAGCGCCAGTTACCGCGTTGATGCGGACAACATTGGCGGTTCCTGCAGCTTTCTCCAGGCTGCCAACCATTTTTTCTGTTAACGCGATGTCGTTGAATGTTACAGGAGTCTTGCTTTCTATTATGACTTCGGCAGTTGCCCCGGCACTCTCCGCGATCTTGGTTGCGGTGAGTTTTATTTTTTCGTGGATCATGGCCTGCATGTCCTTGTCGAGGGTGCGGATGGTACCTGCCATAAATGCTTCTTCGGGGATGATATTCTCCCGAACGCCAGCCTGAAATCTTCCGATTGTGATCACAGCGGCCTCCTTCGTCAACTCAGTCTGACGGCTCACAATTGTTTGAAGACCGTTGATGATCTGTGCACTCACCACTATCGGGTCGATTCCCATCCATGGAGCGGCGCCGTGAGACTGCTTACCCTTTACTTTGATCGAAAACCAATCAGAGGCTGCCATCATTCCTGCGGGACGGTATAATATTGTTCCCAATTTCGAAATCGACTGAATATGCATACCAAAGATTACGTCGACTTTCGGATTTTCAAGAACGCCTTCCTTCACCATAAGGGAGGCACCACCTTCCTCGCCTTTTGGCGGTCCTTCTTCAGCAGGCTGAAAAATAAACTTGATAGTACCCTTTAGGTCGCCTTTGTTTTTTGCAAGAATCTCGGCGACGGCCATGAGTATAGCGACGTGCGTATCGTGTCCGCACGCATGCATGACACCAGTTTCCTGGTCATTGAAAACAGTCTTTACTTTAGAAGCAAATGGCAATGAATTTCTTTCCGTGACAGGGAGGGCATCCATGTCGGCACGAAGGGCAATCACCGGCCCGGGCCTGCCTGTTTTCAGTAAGCCGATGACCCCTGTTTTTGCTACGCCCGTCTGCACCTCGATGCCTAAGGATTTTAAGTGTTCTGCGACACGCGCGGCAGTTTTTGTCTCGCGATTGGATAGTTCGGGATTTTCATGAAAATACCTGCGCCACTCGATAACCTTTGCTTCCATTGCACCTGCCTGCTGATCCAATTTCGCCTGCGCCTTTGAGCTCAACTGCGCACGAACGGAAATAACAGAAAAAAGAAATGCTAGGAATAGCAGGCATTTCACTGGGTTGACTTTTCTTAGACCGCCATTTATCATATTAGCAAAAATTTTTACAGGGAAACAAATCGATTGAAATCCATTAACAGCGACAAAGGAATGCCCGGAAACAGAAATGGCATTTCTTCTTACGATTAATTAATTTGAAAGAAACAATATAAAGATTTAGTCTAACGGGACAAACGTAATTCGATGGAGTGGTTCAAAATATTTGAAAGTGAGGGCAAGGCCAGAGACAGGGTTCAGGAGCACGCACCTCAACTTGTTATTATCAACGGCAAGCGAATTTGTCTGGCCCGTCATAACGGCCGATTCTATGCAGTACAAGACTCATGTACACATCAGGGTGATTCACTTAGTAAGGGGAAGGTTAATTTCCTTGGCGAGATCATTTGTCCCCTGCATCATTATCGGTTTCAATTAGACTCAGGACAGGCGTGCGATTCTTCCTGTCCTTCGTTATTAACCTATGCCGTTAGATCTGACGATTCAGGATTTTTTATTGCCCTTTGAAAATAGATTTATGTCTACATTCGTTGTGTAGTTTACATAACATAACGTCAACATTGCATTCGTGAGAGCTATTCTAATTCTTTTGGTTTTTATCTGCGGCAATATCCATGCGCAGTTCGTAAAAGATCAACAGCAATGGGTCGAACAGCTCAATTTGAATGGGGCGTTACCGGACAAATTACTGAGCACCCGCACAGCGGTGTTTTATGATTACAAGTTGTCCCCGAAGGAGCTTGGTGAGGCGCAGAAACAATTTCAACGCACCGGGATCGATGCAGTGGTTCATTTTGAACTGGATGTGGTAATGGCAGGTAAGGACGTAAGCAAAGCCTTCAGCGATTACCTAATTAAACGCGAAATTGTGAACCTTCTATTAATTGAAAAGCTACCAATCGCTTATCGCTTAACGATTACTCCCTTCAATGCAAAAGAGACAATTGTTGACAGTGCCCAGCAGGCATGGTCCATTAACAACCGCGTGTTTGGTGACGCACTTAAGGAAATGTACAAAGTTGCTGCAGGTCAGCAAAAAAGATTAAACCTCTTGATTAATGAAGCGCCAGAGACAGGAGCGTTAGTAAATCCTATACCCGGCAAGCGCAATGAGTTTTTTGCAATTGACACGAAGGTTGATCCATTGGCGGTGGTCCGGACCGGTGATGACATTGTTGACAAGGAACTTGAAGAGATATTTAATAGTCATTATTCCCTGAAGTTTAAAATTGCACCAAAAGGACTTACTGAAAAGGAACTGCGCAAGCAAGGTTTGCTGTATGTACTATGCGTGGTGCGTACCCGCAATATAGCAGCACAAGATCTTTTAGGATATGATGTAAGTAAAGCGGGAGATGAGTTGATCTCTGTAACGTATCCAGATTTAATTCAACAGTCAAAGAAGATTGCCACCAACGCTCCTGTGTATAAATTTTATTTCAAGCACATCGATTCTGGCAATGTATTTTTGGGCACCAAATGGGACGCAGATGTATCGTGGCAACAAGCGCTGCTAAACCAACTCCAAGGAATGAAGGCAGAGCTTCGGCTAAATTAGAAAAGCAAGGGATCAATTAAATAAATGCGCTTTGTCCAGTGATCGCGCGGCCCACAATAAGTGTGTTTATCTCCTTAGTTCCTTCGTAAGAGTAAATGGCTTCGGCATCGGCCACAAATCTGGCAATGTCGTATTCTATCAATATTCCATTACCGCCGAATAGTTCCCGTGCATGGCTGACAATGTCACGGGTACGCAACGTGCAGAAAACTTTTGCCAGCGATGCTTGCTCGTCGGTGAGCTTGCCGCTGTCCTGTAATTGAGAGAGTCTGCAGACCATGGTTTGCATAGCTGTCAAATTGCTCAACATCATTACCAGTAGATCCTGGACCATTTGAAAGCTGCTGATTGTTCTACCAAATTGCTTGCGGTCATTGGTGTACCGCAAAGCACTCTCATAAGCGCCACGCGCACAGCCCACCGCCTGCCAGGCAACCCCGGCGCGGGTCATTCGCAGCACCTGGGAAGTATCCCGAAATGTATTTGCGAGCTGAAGGCGATTCTGCTCTGGCACTTCGCATTCGGTGAGTGTGATCAGTGCATTTTGAACAATGCGAAGAGCCATCTTGCCTTTGATCTTTTCTGCCTTAAATCCAGGAAAATCTTTTTCAACAATGAAGCCTTTTACATTACCGTCGTCCAGATCCCTGGCCCAAATGATCACGATGTCGGCGAATGTTGCGTTGCCAATCCATTTTTTCTGACCGTTAATAACCCATTTGTCGCCGATTCGCTTGCAAACGCAAGTTAACCCACCGGCAACGCCAGACCCGACCTCCGGCTCGGTCAAACCGAACGCTCCCATCAGTTCCATCTTTTGCATAGGCGGCAGCCATTTCTGCTTTTGTGCTTCAGATCCACAATAATAGATTGAACCCATGGCGAGGCCACTTTGCACACCGAAGAAAGTAGAAATGGAACAGTCAACACGCGCCATTTCCATTGCCAGAAATCCTTCCAGCAGCGACGATCTTCCAGGGCAGTTATAACCCTTATAGGTAAGTCCGCAGATGTTGAGCTTTGCCATTTCAGGAATCACCTGATGGGGGAATTCGTCTTTCAACCAGTAGTTGTTTACTATGGGTTTGACTTCTTTTAGCATGAACTCTCTGACCTGAAGCTGAATGGCCCGCTCCTCGGGAGTAAGTATTGCATGGAGGTCATAGAAGTCGCCATCTATTTCTGGAAACTCGTGTTTCTTCTTTCCGCCCTCCATGAACTTGACAAGCTTTTGAAGGTCCTCATCCTTCATACTGCTTACAAGGCCTATCATCTTATTCAAGTCAACTTTGGAGGCTAGCTTTCCGATCTTTTCAAGATCAAGACTTTGCATAATGCCTACCGTAGATTTCAGTTTGCTAAAAATTCCCATGGCTACAGTAACTGCTATTGATGGAGAAGCGGGTCAAATGTGTTCGTCGCTACGAAGTGATAATTTGGTCTTGCTTTTTGATAGATGGCTGAGGCAAGTTCACGACCTGAAGTCGTCTTGATAAGCTCGTTATACAAAGGACTGAGAAACTTTCGTCGTCCGGTGTTTATGAGAAATTCCTCCAGCCGTTTAAATGCGATGGTGTAATTGTTGCGTATTGCGATCACCAGCCATGCCGTTACGATCTCTGAATTGCCGGACTTTGTGAGGTTTCCAAATTTATCAAGTGAAACGAGTTGGCTTTGCGTCAGCGTATCCGGAAGATTTTTTAGAAAGTGAAGCCATTCCTGAGTGCTCCATTCTTTTACAAGCCCAGCATCAGCTTTTCCATTATTGTTCCATTGTGTAATAAAGGCATCAACCTGTTTTAATTTTTCAGATTTAGGTTCAGGATGGTTCGCGGGTAGCCCTTCGCTAAAAATCCACGCATTTAACATCTGATCCTGAAGTGCGATGTTGAATTTAGATTGATAAAAATCTTTCAATGCCTTAATAAAGCTGTCGGTATTCATGCTTGAAAAGGCGTGGCTTGAAAAATAGTTACGAAGGAATTCATCAAACTTATCGCGACCAAACTGTTCTTCTATCGCGCGAAGGAAAAAGTATCCTTTATTATAGGCGATGTCTGTTACACCTTCGTCGGGATTTCTACCCTCAAGGCTAAGCTTTAGTTTCGTGTCGGCGCCATTATTCGCTGCCTGCATCGCTGATATAGACTCCTGCAGGTCCTGCATCGCGAGCGAGGCCTGCATTTCCGCGAAGTCGCGTCCGTACAGCTTTTCCATTATCCGATGCTCGAAATAAACTGTAAAGCCTTCGTTAAGCCAGAAATCGTTCCATGTTGCGTTGGTCACAAGGTTACCCGACCAACTGTGCGCGAGCTCATGCGC
This sequence comes from Chryseolinea sp., assembly GCA_037720155.1. Classification (GTDB taxonomy): domain Bacteria; phylum Bacteroidota; class Bacteroidia; order Cytophagales; family Cyclobacteriaceae; genus Chryseolinea. Next base: position 270,559 of record JBBJMI010000001.1, read on the forward strand.
GATCAGGGAAGTTAGCGATCGGTCGCCTGCCAAAATTGTCGGCGTGGCAAACGTAATTCTTGGGTTTTCCATTCCGCCAAACGGGAAGCTTGGAGGGAGCACAAGCACGTCATATCGTTCCCATGAGTAATCACCGTAAAGTTCCTCCGCGCCTGCAATCATTTTTTCTAGATCTTCCAATTCCCACGTTGCGGTATCAAGCATCATAGGCTCGGCGTAGACCCCACTCCTGGCACTGACCGCTTTGAACTGAATATCACCAACGGAAAGTGCGAGGAGGTAAGATGAAATCGGCTGCTGCATTTCGAAATGATACTTTCCATTCTCATTCAGCTGTTGAGGATTCGTGGCGCTCATTAGCGCGAGCAGGTTCGGCGGCACAGTGACATCTGCTTCATAAGTAAAACGTACACCTGGAGAATCCTGACACGGAATCCAGCTGCGGGCCAGGATAGCCTGTGACTGCGTGAACAAAAAAGGGTCCTTCTTTCCGGCCGTTTGAGAGGGCTGTAGCCATTGCAAAGCTTCAGCACCTGGCGCAGTTTGATAATCAATACTGATGCGCTTGGTGTCCGGATGGATCATGATCGCCAGTGCCTGACCGAGTAACGAATCCACTTCCGCCAGACGGAATTCCCCAGGTTTGTTATCATCCAATGTCACTTTGCTTATTGAAAGTCCTTTCGTATCCAGAATGATTAAATCCTCCCCGGGAGAAGCTTTGATCTCCCATGTGGCAGTAGCTTTGATAATTCTGGATTCGAAATCAACCGTGGCGGTCCACTTTAAATGTGACACCCGTGCATTCGCAGGAATGGAAAATGAGTGAGGGTCTGTCAGCATAGTCTCATGTTCTCGTTTTTCGACTGGAGTACAATTGTTGAAGATTATCAACAGAAGAATAAAGGGTAAGGTAATGTTTTTCATCCTGAGGAGAATTATGAAAAGTCGATGCACAAACGATCACCTGCTAATCAGAGGAATGCAAAATATTTAAACGCCGACTTTAATATTTGAAATTAATTCTGTGCCTGGATGCTTTGGTTCCAGCCATACACTTTGTCAGCGATCTCAATGAGTAAGTTAGGACTTTTTTCAAGGGCATTTCCAATTACAATCATGTCAGCTCCTGCTTCCAAAGCGTTAAATGCTTTTTGACTGGTATTGATGCCACCGCCTACGATTAGCGGCACGCTGACAGCTTTTCTGACAGTTGCTATCATCCTGGGGCTGATCTCCTTTTCTGCTCCACTACCGGCGTCGAGATAAATAGACTGGAGTCCGAGCATTTCGCCCGCCATCGCCGTGCAAGCAGCCAATGCATATTTATCATCTGGAATCGGCGTGGTGTTGCTGATGTAGGCGACTGATGTGGTACGACCGGAATTGATCAACAGATAGCCAGTGGGAATTACTTCAAGCTTTGCATTTCTTATGATTGGGGCGGCAACGACATGCTGGCCAATGAGCAGTTCCGAATTTCTACCTGAAATTAATGACAGGAAAAGCAACGCATCGGCCGATGCGTCGATCTGCATTGAGTTACCCGGAAAGAGTATCACCGGGATGGCGACATTGTCCTTAATTGTTCGGATGACAGCGGAAAGATTGGAGGTGGTAATTAAGCTTCCTCCAACGAAGAAAAAATCAACGCAATTTTCGCTTGCCAGGTTGATAAGATGAAGCAAGCGCGAAGGGTCCTCCACTTTGTCCGGATCAATCAGGATTGCTATGGACTTCTTCCCCCGCCTGCGCGATTCCGCCAGGGTTTTAAGAATGTCCATTATTATTTTCCGCTTTCTGCTCGGCCGGAGAGTGTAAATATTGTGAAACCTTTTGCTTTGCCAGACCCAATAAAAAAATCGTCGCTTGTGTGAGCAACGCGGAACCAATTTTTCCGAACGCACCTGGTGATTCTGAACCTTCTTCTGCGTGATGCTCCTCCTCATGGAGGATCGATTCCGGAGCGTTCTTTATTTTTTTACCGCGGCCCTTCTTCTTGGTATTTCGCTTCGAAATTTTACGAGCAATTAGATAGGTGATCGCGACTGCCCCACCGACAATCAACGCTTTTGTAAGAATATCCTGCGTCCGTTCAGAGATTTGTTTTACCTCGTCTTCCACACCTTGGCGATGAATGGATGATCGATTAAGCAGATCCAGCTTCTTTTGGTCATTAGGTTCAAAGAGATCCATAACTATTTTTTTGGCTTTTTAACAACCTCCTGCAGTTTGGTTTCTATGCTTCAGCACGCAAGTGAAATTTCAGTTGATGCAATATAGAGATAAGAATCAAATAAAGGGCGATCAAAGGCCGTCGAAACGTACCAATTTCTCTGTCATCTCTGACGCTTTTGGGTAAGTGATCTGATGTTGTAAAATTACTTTATACGGTGCGCTCAGATAATAACGGTGAATTGAAGTATCACGTGGTGAAGGGTATGTTACCCTGTAAACGAATACAGAATCAAACGTGCGGCCGGCCGCGCGAAATGACGGTAAAATCCTTTCGAGGCATGAACTCATGTTTCCTCGTTCATCTGATCCCTCCCAGCAGAGTCCCGGTCTTGAAAGTTGAAAAATCCGGCGACCGATGAAGAGCGATTCATTTTTGAGAGAAACAGGAAATATAAGTGAAGGCTCTTCATTTGCGTCCGTATCATTGCCTTCATAGGTTGTCCAGGAGCCAATATTGGTATGCCTGTTCATGCGGGTTTCCACCCTGTAATGTGAAATCGTGTTGACTGAATCGACGCGTTCGTAAGTGAGGGTAAAGGCATCGATCGCACCCTGATTGAAGTAGATTAATGAGAACGGAAGGAAGAAAAACGCCAACAGGATATACACGAATCCGATGAGCCGGTATTTCAAAGTAAGTTCACCCATCCACTCCGCCATTTTAATGGGCAACTTTCGAAGCACAGGTATTGGGAAAAAGAGAACAACACCCAGCATATTGAAGAGAAAATGCACGATCGCAATACTGATGGAGCTAAGAGTGCTTGTATACAATGCTGCGGCGATAAAAGCGGTGATTGTAGTCCCTACGTTGGCGCCCATAATAAACGGAGCAGCCTGCCGAAGGCTGGTAATTTTTTTTGCAACGATCGGTACAACGACAGACGTAGTAACTGTACTTGACCGTATCGCCGCTGTTGTGACCAGTCCCCATGCGAACGACTTGATTTGATTCTTAAAGAAAAAGCGGCTAAAGGATTCGGGTGACCGCGCCTTCAAAAGAACGGAGATCAACCTGCGGAATATCATTATCGATCCGAACAATAGCAGCAATGCGAAAAGTGCGATGATAAAGGGGTTGTCTATCATCTGAAGAAAGAAGCCCGTCAACGGGGTAAGCGTCCAGCCCCCTGGAGAAGTCGTGACAGATGGCAGCGAGCTGGAACTGAACAGCGTCTTTGTTATCAGCACCGCCAGGTTAGACAAGAAACCGTAGTAATATTCCAACGGGAAGAGAATCACTGCAGTGAGGACGTTAAAGAAATGATGGTAGGTTCCCGCGGCAACAGCTCTTCGGAATTCCTTTCGCTTGTTGATGAAACTCAGCGAGACAATGATGCTGGTGATGGTAGTTCCGATGTTTGCACCCATTATGATGGGAATGGCGCCTTCAAAAGTAAGTGCGCCAGAGGCAACCATTGCGACCACCAGCGCAGTCGTTGTAGAACTGCTTTGAAGCATAGCAGTAATGACCAGCCCGATAAAAAGGCCTGTGAAAGGATTTGACGTCGCTGTTAAAATTGTATCGGCAGCGTTTTTTGTCATATGCTGCAAGGACGACGTCAATAGTTCAAGTGCGAAAAGGAAAAGGAAAAATGCTCCGAGCACGTACATCACGATCCGGAAGTTGCTCCAGTTTTTGCGAGCGGGTTCTATGGGTGAAGCCGGGGTTTCCAAATTTTGATCCGTGATTACGCTAAAATAGTACTAAAACGTTGGAGAGAAACAGGAGTTGAGGATAACTTAATCCAAAGAGTTTTTTCTTAACGTTGCAGGTATTCTTTTTTTAGCAAGGGACAGATCTTATACCGTTCGTCCTGGGTGTCGATATACAGTGCTTCAATCAGCTCATATACATGCTTTATTCCGATGCGCTGACTCCATTCGAATGGGCCATACGGATAATTCGTACCCAACTTCATTGCCAAATCAATGTCGGCGCGTGTCGCTGTTCCGTCCTGCGCCGCATAGTAAGCTTCATTGATGATCATGCATACTACACGTGGTGTTACAAGGCCAACACGGTCGTCTACCAGAAGATAGTCGGTTTTCAACTCTGAACAGATGCGTTTCAATTCTCCCTCATCCTGCGGGTTCCATATGCTAACTTCCAGCAACTCGCGGTTTACCATTGTAGGCAATCCATTGAATCCGAAAATACTTCCGCTAAAGGGCTGGTCTACAAGGTGAACAAGTTCGCCGAGGCTGATTTTACAGGTGTTTAAAAATACAGGTGTTGAATCGTCCCGGTAAATCTCAAATTGATGAGGCTCTTCATCGATTATAAAATCGAAGATCAAGTCATTACTTGGTAGAAATTTCTCCGCGTCGCGGTGCTCCTGAACACATGAGTAATTTTGTTTGTCACCAAACTTCTTCTTGCACTCCAGAAGGTTAACCTCGTCACCAATAACTAAAATATTCATTCCTTTCTTTAATCGTTGGCTGATGGTTATTTTGGCATGTGCTAAATTAAATTTTAAACTTAAGAATCATGTTAAAATCTGTCGTTTATTCTGAAAAGGCTCCCGAGCCGATCGGTCCTTACAGTCAGGCTATTCAAGCAAATAACTTTTTGTTTGTAAGCGGCCAGATCGCAATTCAGCGTTCTACGGGAAAAATGATCACTGATAATATTGGAGAGGAGACTAGCCAGGTAATGAAGAATATTGGTGACGTGTTAACGGCAGCGGGGATGAATTTTTCCAATGTGGTAAAGACCTCGATCTTTCTAACGGATATGAATAATTTCCCCAAGGTCAATGAGCAGTATGGGACCTATTTTACGGTCGAGCCCCCCGCGAGGGAAACCGTAGAGGTAAGCCGGTTGCCGAAGGGCGCCAATGTAGAGATTTCCTGCATTGCTATTAAATAGTCCTGACGAGGTTAAGTTTCGAAATTGACTATTTGCGGGCTGAATTTGGAAAATTAGGCAGGAGACTTAAATTTGCACTCCCAATACTGCTAACAGGCGGGAAAGGGTAATTGCGGGAGTAGCTCAGTTGGTAGAGCACGACCTTGCCAAGGTCGGGGTCGCGAGTTCGAGTCTCGTTTCCCGCTCAATGACATTTTGATGTAGTGAATGAGTGATTTGGAGATTTTGCGTTCCCTGACACAGGGGCCCCATAATCGCCAAATCATTTATTATTTATGCCCGGGTGGTGGAATTGGTAGACACGCAGGACTTAAAATCCTGTGGATAGTAATATCTGTACGGGTTCGACCCCCGTCCTGGGTACAAGACAAGACGCGTTTGGCGCAGCCCGCTAGCATCGGAAGGTCACGAATCTGTGGCAATCCCCGTTTAGTATTCTTCTATTTTTTGAAAGATCTTAGCATCAAGATCATAAATTTTAAATTTTTTCTCATCTACCAGGGGCAACACGGCATCATAGAATCCAATAATCAAGAGTCCGTTTTTGGTTAACGACTGGTGAAATTTTTCAAAAAGTTTGCGTTTGGCCCCATTGTCGAAATAGATCATCACATTCCGACAAAAAATAATATCGTATTTTCCAATAAATGAATCTGTGATGAGATTATGATAATCAAATTTAACGTGACTGATTAGCGTAGTATTGAATTTCACCACCTCTCCGTCTTCCTTACAATATGCGGTTAGTGCACCCGCCGGATTATACTCTTTATAATTTTGCTCATAATCTTTAAGCTTCATTTTGTGGTATTCACCGCTCTTGGCGGTTTCCATGGCTTGCTTACTGATATCGGTGGCTCGCGCCGTCACTAGCTTGTTATGTCCTGCCTCTTTCAATACAATACCCATCGTGTATACTTCTTCTCCGGAAGAAGAACCGGCATGCCAAATGGACAAATCGGACCTGTCCTTAAAATCCTCTTTCAAAATACGACGTATCCTTTTCCAAAGCACCGGATCGCGAAACATGGCCGTAAGTCCGACACTTATTTCATCCATGAAGGGAAAAATAAACGCGTGATCCTTAAGTATTTTAATCCACAATTCATGCACTGCACTCAGTTTGAAAATATGCAGTACCCTTACCACCCTGCGTTTTAGCGATTTTGGTTCATAACAACTAAAGTCTATACCATGACGCTTTTGAATTGCATCCGTTAAAGATTTAAGCTCTTCATCCGAAATCGCTATTGTCTCAACAATGTCGCTATTCATAATAGGCTATATGGAATTCTTTAAAATCACCAAGCCCTTTTTTCTCTGGCTACCAATATTCAACTTGAAGAGCGTTGAATTGAAACTATTAATCGCTCCGTCTTTGTGCACGATATCAAGGGTGGTATTATTAGGGCCCTCATCAATTGTTTGCAAATATTTTTCTAGGATATTGTACGATTCTTCCTGAAAAACACCTTTCGGGGACATTTTCTTTAGTTCTAATCTTTTTATACCCACCTGTAATAAGAACAAGTCATTGGCTGATTTGAAACTTAAGTCTTGATTAATTTCGGCGACTGCGAAACAGGCCTTAAAAGCAGACACCAGTTCCTGAAGTTCCAATAGTTTTTCTTTGTCGCGGGTAGTGAAGACTGAAATCACTATTACTTTGTAGGGACGATTATCCTCGTTCAGAATGGGAGTGAAATTGCCCGCGGTCCAAATTTCTCTTTGCTCACTGTTCAGGAGCTTAAATTCACCTGAAAAAACGCGACCTGTTAAAATGCTGTTCCACATGATTTCAAATTGAGCTGGATCCTCGTTCTGTGTAAGGTAGTTGTAGTGCTTTCCGGCAATATCAACCAGGGCGTATCCGGTAGTTCCCGTAAAGATTTCATTGACATAGGTAATCTTACCATCCAAATCAAGTTCTATAACAGATAAAGAAGAAAGCAACGAATCCATTTCTATTTTCTTTCTTTTCATTTGTTCTTGTGTCACAGCCAATTCGGTCATGTTCTGCCGGAGCTCCGTTTCTTGCGATTTGAGTTCCTCTGCCATTTTCTGAGTCTCCTCTAGCAGTAACTCTGTTCTCGTGACATATTCAATTGAACTAAGGGCATACCCTACGTTTTCAGCAATTTTCTTTAGGTATTCCATTTCTGCAGCACCGAGTTCGTGCAATGATGCGATTTCCATCACTCCATATATTTTCCCGTCTGTAAGAAGCGGTATTATGCAAACGCAACGCGGGACAGCTTCGCCCAATCCTGATGTAATCTTGAGGTAATCTTTAGGTACATCTGTTAGGTAGATTATTTCCTTTCCATAGAAAACCTGTCCCACTGAGCCTTCGCCGTGATTGACCCGCTTGCCGATGGGAGCGCTTTTTTCGTATGCATAGGATGCCGATAATTCGAAGTAAGGGTCTTCGCCATTTTCAATTTCTAAAAAGAAGCACCCCTGCTGCGCATTCAAATACTTCACGATTGTGGAAATAATTTGAAATGTATAGTCGCGGATACTATTATCTTTTTGCTTCAACTCGGAAATGGCGGCAACTCCTCTGGCAATCCATATATTTTCCGCTTCCTTTTTACGCAATTCCACAATTTTACTGTTTGCCGATAGCAACGGTGTTCGGATAGAAGTATCATTAATACTGCCTATGGAATCGGCAAACCCTGCCTGCCCGATTATTGTAATGTTATTGAGCATAACCTGCACTTGTTGAACAAATGATTGCATCTCTTTCAAATAGCCTTTAACGGATATTTTTCCGGCCCAAGATCCTTTGTCTTTCACGATCAACGAATACAACGCTCTCTTTTGAAATATCGAGGAAATACCGATGGCGATTAGAAGGACTAAATTGAGTACGAAGGCAACTGAAATCCAACTCGTCGCGTGATTCTGAAATATATTTACTACAAGGAAATTAATATTCAATATGAGGGCACCCCAGTATAGTAGTTTGTTTTGCATAACCTTATAATTTAACGGGGTCCATGTGTTGGGCTTGCAGAATTTTCCCATTCATGATCCAAATAAAAAAAGGGCGGACATGAGGATATGCGTCTAATGAAAAACAGGCAGAGCTTATGTATGCCCTCGCAGTTTCTTCATTAAAATCATTGCGGATGAGATCAACAATCCCGCATTCCAACGGCCCCACCCATCGTGGGATGTTTCCGTACATTTTTAGTCCCAAATGGTTGGATAATTTGGTGATAACAGCGGCCGATAAGATGTTGTCCAGCTCTTTAATAAATTCTATTTTCATTTCTGCCTGGGAATTATTACCAGAGGTAATGCCATTGGTCAGTATTTCAAAGTCTTGTTCATTTAAGAGGAGATAGCTTTTTCCGGAAACATCACCAAAAACTTCTGTAGTAATTAGTACTTGTGAATTTCCAGGTTTGATGAAAGCGGTATCATTCAAGCGATGCGTTTCCAAGGAGGCGCGCGTATGAAAAAAATTATTGCAATTAACTTTCTCTTTAATAACCTGAGAGAGTGCCCTGGCAGCATTTGAAAACCCTGCCTCAAAGGCACTCTGTAAATTCATCTCAATGACATCTTCCTTTCCGTTGTGCATAACTAAGCATTAATCGTTCTGTTAACCTGATTGCTAAAGACGGCCTTGAGTATTCCGGGGATGCTTAGTGACAAGCAGACATTGCCATTTCCTAGAATCGTTACTCCGCTTAGGAAGGGAATAGAATCAAAAGGTTTTCGAAGAGGTTTCTCTACAATTTCTTTTTGTTGAAGTAACTTGTCAACGATGAACCCGATGCGTTTTCCGTTATAAGAGACAACTACGATTTCCAGTTTGTGTTCGGGGTGTAGCAAATCAAAGGAGGTATACTTGTCTTTCGTTTTCCCCTGACTTTGAGCAAACAGATCTGACAGGAAAACTATATGAATAGTATTTCCAAGATGCACTGTAATGAGTCCGTTAGCTGCCTTATGAATATCCAATTTGTAAATTGATATAACCGATTCTGTGTAGGAAAGCGGTATTGCGTAAGTTTGATTGTTCAAATCAAAAAGAAGCGTCGACTTCACTGCCATGGAAGAGGGAAGGCTTAAGGTGAAAATAGACCCGTCTCCAATCATGGAGTCGACTTGGATTACTCCGCCTATGGAATCAAGCGCTTTTTTTACAACATCCATTCCAACTCCCCTGCCTGAAATAGCGGTCACCTCATCCATGGTTGAAAATCCAGGTTCAAAAATAAGCCTGGTCAGATCGCGGTCGTTCATTTGATTGGCGTCCTGTGCTGAAATGACACCTTTCTCAATGGCCTTCTGTTTTATTCGCTGCGGATCAATACCTGCTCCATCGTCTTTGATTTTGATGAAAACTTTGTCTGATTCGCTACTGGCAGAAAGTGTAATGGTTCCTTCCTCTGGCTTTCCAGTGTTCAGTCGCACATCTGCTTTTTCAATTCCGTGGCCCACTGAATTTCGAATCAAGTGGATTAGGGAGTCGCTAATGACTTGTAAAATGTTCCGGTCAATTTCCGTTTCCACCCCTTCTAGTTTTAGCATAACCCGTTTATTTTCTTTTGAGGAGGCATCGCGAACAATGCGGTGAAACTTTTTGAACAAGAAGCCCACCTGTACAAGGCGCACATCCATTACCGAATATTGTAGGTCTGATGAAATGCGATTAAGCCGTGAGAATTCGTTCGTTGAATGCGTCCCGGCCCCATTTGCTATAATCCTATCGCGTTCGATAATGAGTTCGCCAACAAGATTTAGAAGGTTATCCAATTTTTTTACAGGCACCTGCACGAGGTCTGAAAATGAAACATTAGTAGACGCCGTTCCGGTGTCAACATTCGTATCATCGTCGTCGGTACCTTCTAAGACTTTGGTTTCAGAAACGTAGTCAGCCTCGGACCTACTGCTAACGGACGTAATATCCTGTTTGGCATTTTTAATGAACACCTCAAGCTTGGTCTTGATACCCCGATACTTTACTTCCTTTGGTATTTTGATGGCTTCGATCAACTCGCCTAATACATCAGCCGCTTTGAAAACAGAAGCGAATATTTCGCTCCCAAGAGAAATTCTTTCCTCTCGCACTTCATCAAAAAAATCTTCCATGACGTGTGCCAACTCGGCAATTTTCTCGAAACCCATGCCGGTCGCATTGCCTTTGAGGGTATGTGTAACTCGAAAAAGTGTTTGAATAGCACTTCGGTCGTTTACATTTTTTTCAAGTATGGTAAGAACCCGGTTGATTTCAGTATAACTGTCCAGCGCTTCGGCTAAAAAAATTTCCCGATACTCGTTGTCTTTTTCCTGGTTACTCATAAAGCGCTTATGATGAAGTTTGGGATTTCTGTTAAGGGTATCTGATGCTGTGCTGCACCCGATTCAAAAGCAACCTTTGGCATTCCGTATACTATGGACGATATTTCATCTTGGGCCAACGTAAGTCCGCCGGCCAGCCTGATTTTGTTCAATCCCATGGTTCCATCTTTGCCCATCCCGGTGAGGACGACGCCGATCGACCTTCTGCCGTAGATAGAAGCCACCGATTCAAACAGGCAATCAATGGAGGGGTGATTAAACTCTTTATATTGGTCGACAATGTATTTCACTACAGGACCGGATCCTGAACGATCTAGTCTGATATTGGCTACTCCCGGGCTGAGGTAAATGTGATTATTTAGCAAGTGCTCGCCGTCTCTTGCTACACTCATTTGTACACCTATGGTATCTGCAAGTCGTAAAGCAAATGACTCTATGAATCGGTCCGGCATGTGCTGTGCGATAACTACGGGCACCACCAGATTAACCGGCAGATTGGAAACTAAAAATTCCACAGCACTGGGTCCTCCTGTTGAGGCGCCAATTACAATGATGTCATAATTGAGTCGGGCCTCGAACGTATGAACGAATTTATTCCTCTTTTTAACCGTCTGGCGGATTTTAAGATGATCCGTCAGTGAAGCCTCTTTAACCATGGTGGTCAGTGGCGGGTATCCAAGCGAAACGTCGTTTTCTTGGGGTTTATCTAAAAAATCAAAGGCACCTTCTTTAAGGGCGTCGAATATTTTTGGATCCGTGCGGTTCAATGAACTTAATAAAATTATCGGCAAAGGCATTTCCTTCATCAATTGTTGCACAACGTAAAGCCCGTCATATTGAGGCATTAACATATCGGTTATAACCACATCTGGTCTGAATTTCTTTACCTTTTCTACTCCTTCCAACCCGTTGGTTGCCGTTGCCACCACTTCTATATTTTCATCTTTACGCAATAAGTCAGACAATAAGATTCTCATGAACCCGGAGTCATCAATCAGCAGGGTTCTTATTTTAGCATCAGGCATCCTGGTGAATATTGTTAGAGCTTGTTTACTTCATCCAGCAGCTGATCAGAAGTGAATGGTTTTACGATATAGGCTTTTGCCCCTAAGCTTAATCCCTCCTGAATCACAGACTCCTGACCAACAGCGCTGATCATAATCACTTTGGATGATAAGCCCTCCTGCGTATACACTTTCAGGATATCGGTACCGATCATGTCGGGAAGAATATTATCGAGCGTGATGATGTCGGGCTGAAGCTCGAAGGCTAAGTCGATAGCTTCTTCGCCATTTGACGCCTGCCCCACGATATGAAAGCCGGCAGATTCCAATGCGTCCTTGATCACCGTTCTCATATACAACGAGTCATCAACAATTAAAACATTTTTAGCCATAAGATTCTTTTTATATACAATACGTTATTTTCTCCGACGTAGAGATTTGTAATACTCTTGTTATACTGTTGAAACGAGCTGTGCGCGAGACAGCGCCGCCAACATCCGTGGCGGCAATGTAGATCTTCTCCTTAATCAACTTTCGCAGAACAACCCGAACGTTTTGTTGCCCAATCCCTATCGAACTTTGATAAATCTGCGCTCCGCCGGTAACTTTAGCACTCAGAGAATTCAAATCGCTACCCTGCGCGCTGAAAGCCAGAAGGAGTCGGTTAATCATAGAAGAAGCATCTTGAAAGTCACTTGCATCCAACGAAAAGGGCAATGGGATGTGAGCCCCTCCTGACAATCCATTTCTACCGTCAGTAATGAACAACGCAATGCATGAGCCCAATCCGTAGCACGTATAAACAACCGGTTTACCATGAACTTCAACTTCGTTGATGTTGAGCATCCGTTTCTTCATACTGTGACCGGCTGTCTGTCCTGCTCCTTGAAAAGTTTCTGAGCTTCCTGTTCGTTGATCACTTTAAAAATGTCTATCATGATGATAAGTCGCTTCTCTAATTTTACAATTCCGGTGATATATGACTGTTCTGACTGATGGTCGCCTGTGAAAACCGAATCTTCAATATTGGTAGACAAGATGGACAGTGTGTTGGGTACCTCCCGCACTAGAATACCCATCTTATAATCTTCGCTTTCAATTACGAGGGTAAATTTATTTCCCTTACTGCCGTTCTCGGGATTGCGCACCAACCCAAATTTTTCTTCAAGATCAAGCATGGCAATTATATTACCACGAACATTGGCAACACCCTTTACAAACGGGGGAGTTTGTGGCATGCATGTAACGGTCGGGGTGGTCACCACTTCCTTAATCTGATGGATAGGCAAACCGTACTCTTCCTGACCCAGCTTGAACACTACAACTTGCATTACTTGCGCGTGTTGTGCGTTAGCTATAGGATTCTTTGATGTTATGTCGCTCATGTTATCGATGTTACTTCACTAGCTTGAATTGTGAGACGCCTGCCTGCAGCTCAGCAGCCACTGCGGATAGCTCATCACCAGCCTTTGCAATTTCCAGCATCCCGCTGTTCATTTGCTGGCTTGAACTCGCTACTTGTTGTGTGCCCGCCGCGGTTTCCTCAGAAACCACCACAATCTGTTCAATATTTTTTACAACGGTAGCGATGGACTCCTTTTGGGTGAGTGTTGCAATCTGTATTTCCTTTGATGCCCCGAACGTCTCCTCTGTTGACTTTGCGATTTCCTGAAAAATTTTCTCCGCCTCTATACTTGATTTGTTTCCTTCTTTCACACTGGCTTCCATTGTAGTAATGGCTTTGCCGGCTGCGGTCGTATCTTTCTGCACATCACCAATAATCTTCTCGATTTCCACAGCAGATTTTCTTGAATCTTCGGCTAGCTTTCGAATTTCTTCGGCAACCACTGCGAAGCCTCGCCCGGCATCACCAGCACGCGCAGCCTCAATCGCTGCGTTAAGGGCCAACAAATTTGTCTGGCTAGCAATGTCTGTAATGACATTTAAGGTCCTTCCGATTTCTTCCGTTCGTTTTGTTAAAACATCAATAGATTGGGAAGTCTGAGTAGCCGATTCTTTGATGCCTGTCATATTTTCAACTAATACTTTCACAGTCCTCATTCCCTGGTTTGAACTTTCCAATCCACGCTCGGCCGCTTTATTTATCACATTGGCTTTGTTTTCCATTTCGTTAGCCGATGCCATAACATGGTTGACTAGTTTGGAAGATTCATCCGTTTTCTGTGCTTGATCCTGTGCTCCTTTCGCCATTTGTGCGATTGCGGTGGCGACTTCGGTTGTGTTACGTTTCATATCGTCCACTTTTTTCTGCAATAAATTTGAAGATCGCGCCACAACATCCGAGCCTTCGCTGATATTGCTCAAAACGCCATTTAGATTCTGGAGCGCCTTGTTGATTTCGGCCGTCAGACCTTCATTATCTACAGACGTATCACAGCGCAAACTTAAGTCACCATTGGCCATGCCTTTTATTGCCCGAATAACTTCAGTCATATCCAATGCATATTTCACAACCTTGAATGGCTTGCCATTCAAATCCATGATAGGGTTGTAAGAGGCTTGTATGTAAACTTCCTTACCGCGTTTATCGATTCGTGCGAAGGTTCCTACAAAAAATTCTCCGTTGTTTAGTTTGCTCCAAAATTCCAAATATTCTTTACTCATAGCGTAGGACGGCTCGACAAACATCCGGTGATGTTTCCCTTTTATCTCAGTCAACGAGTATCCGCCCAGCGCTGATAGAAAATTGTCGTTGGCAGTAATGATTGTCCCATCCATATTAAATTCAATGACAGCATTAGATTTTCCGATAGCTTCTAGCTGGCCTTCGTCGTCCGCATTTTTAATTTTTTGCCGCGTTATATCTGTGGCAAATTTTACTATTTTAATCGGCTTATGATTTAAGTCAAAGATGGGGTTGTAAGTTGCCTGTATCCAAACTTCCTTTCCTCCCTTACCTACGCGTTTAAATTCGTCTGAAATAAATTCCCCGCGGTTTAATTTCGCCCAGAATTCAGTATACATGGAACTTCTTGCGTAGCTCTCTTCAACAAACATTCGGTGATGCTTTCCTTGAACTTCGTCCAACGTATACCCCATCGGTTGCAGAAAGTTTTCATTGGCTTCCATTATAGTCCCCGCCATATCAAATGAAATTACAGCTTGTGACTTGCTAATGGCATCCACTTGGCCGCGGAAATCCGCATTTGTTGTTTTTGATTCGGTGATATTGGTAGCTAGTTTAATTATTTTCAACACTTTGCCCTTTTCATCGGCTACGGGCGTATAAGACGCCAGAAGCCAAATAACTTGGCCGTTTTTGGCGATTCGTGAAAATTGACCTGATTGTGACTCGCCCTTCCTCAAGTCGCTCCAGAACTTTTGATACTCATTGCTTCGTGCGTACGTATGATCGACAAACATACTGTGATGCTTCCCCGTGATCTCGCTGAGCCGATACCTCATGGCCTCGAGAAAAATATCGTTAGCATGAATAATATTTCCTTCCGGATCGAACTCAATAGATGCGAAGGCCGCATTGATTGCATCAAGCTTCCCTTTCATGTCGAGCATTTGCTCCTTATCGCGGCCATTTCCGTTGCTCTTATTCTTGAGTTTACCTTTACCGGCTAATATTTCAGTTTCCATATTTAAGATTTTCCGTTATATTTTCTTTTTGAATCAATAGTGCGTGAGTCATTACTTTTAAGGTACTGCGATTCTTAGGTGCAGGTACTGTTTGGTGCAGAAATGGGTTATAAAAACTTCGTGAGCACATTGAAAAGCGTATCACTTGAAAGGGGCTTCGACAGATATTCGTTTACCCCGGCATCGAAAGCGTTTTTTTTGTCCTGATCGAGGGCAGAGGCAGACAAAGCAATAACCGGTATTTTGTCATTAAACTCTCTTATTTTTCTTGTGGCTTCAACTCCACATAGCTTAGGCATATAGATATCCATTAGTATAGCATTGTATTCACCCGTCCACGCCATCTCTACCCCATCCTCTCCGTTGTAAGCACATTCAACACTTATTCCCCAGCCTTCCATGAAACTTGTAAACACTAAAACATTTACTTCATTGTCTTCAACTATAAGTACTCTTTTGTTATGAAATTGGGATGACGCCGAAGAACTATTTTTATCCTTTAGCTCAAGGGTTAGTTTGACCTTAGCAATCATTTCTCCGTTTTCTGCAGAAAAGGATATCTGCGGATATGATGAACTTAAAATTTTAAATTGTTGAACCAGCTGTGCGTCCGATTTATACTGCGGTGAAATTTTTGATTCATTGGTGCCGCTTCCTGTAATGGTTACATCCAAGGTGACTTCGTTTCCTGTCTTACTCCATTCTTTCAATTCGAAAAGAAGGATCCCATTAACAAGGTTTGCCCCGATGAATGCGGACGCAAGCGTGACGGGTTGGATGATCGGTGAAGATTGCCCTTGATATGCGTTCGGAATACTATCTTCGATAAAAAGACGCACAATGTTTTTATCTCCTATGATTTCGTTTAACTCAAGCACTATGGAGTTGAGTATTTCTCTTAAGCCGAATTCTTTCAATCTCACAAATTTGATGTTTAATACGTCTTTTGTACAGAAGCTGTGAAATAGACCGACTCGTCGAAAAAACACGAGGGGTCTGAATTTCTTTCAGTCTGATGCACGCTTAATTTTAAAGGCGATGGGTGGCGCCTATCTACACTTGGGATAACGGTATTCATGAGCGGTATGGTCAATAAGTGCAAAGGTGCCGACAGGTGGTGTCGGGAACATCAGAGAAAGCCTGATTTTATGATCAGGATCAATGAAGACATTGCGGAAAACTTACTTTGAAAAAATGCTGATGTTTTATACTTGCAGCTAGCGGGTTTATTCGGGACTTGTTGAGTTTGAACCCACATCCACTGTAAATAACATCTTCGAAAAGCCAATTCTGAATATGAAAGGGGATTCTTTTAGAAGCTACCGTCGTGTCTACGGGCTGATATAGGTTTAAGAGGTTTTAGTAAATCCAGCCGAAGCGATCACTAAACTTCACATTTCCCGGAAAAAACAATACATCAACAGACCAACCTTTTTATCTTGGAGGGTTATTATCAGTATTTTTTTATTTGGCGTTTGAATGTGGAGTTTTTCAGGCAGCCATACTTCGGCTTCAACTTCATTTTTTTTATTGAACGTCCTTTAACGTTCTTGCAATTGGAGTACGTTATCTGTTAAATGTATCATGCAACACGCCATAACCATTCGCGAAGGAAAAAAGGAAGACCTTCCCACCGTTTTGAAACTTGTCCAGGAACTGGCTTCCTTTGAAAAAGCACCAGATGAAGTAAAAAATTCCGTGGCGAGTATGGAACTGGATGGATTCGGGCCGAATCCAGTATATTGGTTCTTTGTTGCGGTCCTGAACGAGGAGATCGTCGGGCTCTCATTATACTATTGGCGCTATTCCACCTGGAAGGGAAAGCAATTGTATTTAGAAGATCTTATCGTAACCGAATCGGTCCGCGGGCAGGGAGTTGGTAAATTGCTTTTTGAAAAAACGATGCAGCATACCCTCGATCAGCAATGTTCCGGCATGATGTGGCAGGTTTTGGGCTGGAATGAGCCCGCGATTGATTTCTACAGAAAGTACGGTACCAAAATTGGAAACACGTGGCTGAACTGCTTGTTGGAGCGCGATCAAATATCCGCTGTGCTGAAAAATTCAGAAAAAAATTGAAGTCTGAACAGTAAAGAGCGTTTGAAGGTTGAAAAAACTGGCCTCATCCCGCTTACTGACTTTTGACTTCTTCGAGCAGAGTCATAAAAGCCACATGCTTATTGAGAAACCGGGAGCGATGCGCCGCTAGCAAGGTCGGTGCGTATTTTTCGAAATAGGTATTAATGTGGTTGATTGTTTCTGCAAAATATTGCACACTGTATGAAATGCTTCCATCATCCTGGTCGTGTAACACTTTGTATATCTTAAACTGAAAAAACATCCCACAATTCATTACCCTGGGAATGTGGTCTTCTGTCATCCATCGAAGCCACTCTGTCTCTACATCTTTATCTATTCCCACCGTTTCATTATATAAGAACATAGGCACAAAGGTCGCGAAATCGGCGCAAGTGACAAGCCGCTTATTATTGATTCGTAAATGGATTATCAATAATTTTTGCAGCGTCCTTAGGAAGTTCAATTATCTGTGATAAATTTCGTTTCTCCAAAACAATATATCTATTATGGACTTCCGCAGAATTTTGATTTGTCTTCTGCTAATTCTTGGCATAAATCCACTTGCAGCTCAATCACTTTCCGTCGAAGATGGCAAAACAAATATCGATGAAAAAAACGACGTCGACGCATGGGTGACCACGCTCGATCAGGATGTGGCCTTTTGTATGGATAGTTACGAAAGTTTTATGAAGGAAACATTTAAAGTTAAGGTGTACAAGCAAAGCAAAGGGTTGCTGATGGCGGAGAAGTTCGCGATCGCGGAAATTTCAGTGCTTCGGATTGATCAACGTGCTGCATTCACCTTATTTTCTGGGGGGACTACCGTTACTTTTACTTTTAGCCCCGGTTATGATATCCACTTCAATCCGAAGCAATACAAAGCTGAATTTGCCAAGGCTGGCGCATTCGTTAAAAATTACGTGCGCTATCATTATAAAACATTTTATGATGAGCAAATAAAATCACTCCAGAACAAGATCGACAGCCGGCACCGCGATATCGAGTCTAACGGCCGGAAGGCTGATAAAATTGATAAGGCAATAGCGCAAAACAAATCAGACGACGAAACGGATAAGACAAAAGCAAAAAGTGAAAAAATGCTTCGCGAGAATGAAAGTTATACCGCTGATACAGCAACAAAGAGAAAGGAGATCTCGGACCTCGAGGATCAACTCTCTAAAGCGAATGAAGCATTGAGAAAGGCGTTGGCATTCAAATAAGCGCTCCTGAATCGCGTACTCCTTTGCGTATCCTCTACGTCTTGCAGCCTTTTCGGTTAATACTTTAAGGAACGTTCTCTGAGCTTAAGCCAGCCCGTTAATACAACGGCATTGCTAGGCGAAAATTACTGGATGGGCTCGGTCACGCAGCAATCTTACAACGGTGGAAAGATTTAGAATCAGTCTTTGCCTTCCACATATTGCGTTAAGTAATGAAAAAAATTCGTGAGTCTTCCATTTTTAGCAATGGTGGCACGTTCTATTATCCCCTCAATGTCTTCTTGCAGTAGTGGTTTCAAAATTTTATCGATAAGATCTCTACCAAATTCTTCCGAAGAGCTCCGCGGTAATTCGCATGGCAGATTATCAACAGCCATGACAGTAACAAAGGACGGATTGCTGAATGCCTTGTGCTCTAACCCTGTCTCGGGCGCATAATCATATAGTGGATCGTTTATCGTGCTGGCTCTGATGGTACTTGGAATTGATCCGTTAATGTCGCAAGTGATGTCTGCAATAATTTTAATCTTAAAATCAGACGATACCATCTGCTCGCGAGTAAACAATACCGGTGCGGCAGGATTCCAAAACGCTCCCGCCATCAGCACATCGGCTTCCTTCGTGTAGTCAATGAATTGACTTTGATACCGTTCAGGATACTGGTGGAATTCGGCGCGGTTAAAATGTCCGCCCGATAATCGGGTATGATGGTCACTGCTGTTGAGCTGCACATAAACAGGCTCGTCGAAAGTCCGCGACAAAAAATCGATGGGCTGAACCTTCCGGATACCGGCCGTATCCAGTGTTTCCATTGCGCCTTTGCCTACCCTTCCAAAACCGGTAAGGATGATCTTGATGGGCGGCAGCTGAACCTTTCTGAGTTCTAGCTTCAGATCGTTCACATCAAAGCATTCGTGGGCACGCCTTAGCGTATAGGCACCGTAGCGTTTCCCGTAGGTCCACAATCCATTGTAAGCACCCACAATCCCCGCGTAGCGACCGAAAGCAACAAGCCTGTTGTCCTGCTGATCTTTCAATGCTTCATAGTCCAGGAGTGTAATATTTTTCTGAAGGACACTTCTTAACAATTCGCGATTGTAAGGCTGCTTCTTAATGGTGTGAGAAAAAAATAGGTACGTTTTGTTTGGTATCAATTCGTGGAGAGGTACTTCCTTAATCCCCATGAGAATGTCGCATTCGGCCATTTCCGGAAGAATCGCAGTATTTAGAGAAGCGTACTCCAAATCGGAAAAACAGCGTATAGCACTTTCCTGACAAAAAACTTTTACATAGGGGAACCGTTGCTCAATTTCCTCAACCTGCTGCGGAGTGAAGGCGACACGTTTATCCGGCGGCTCTTTTCCTTCCTTGATGAGACCTAATTTGATATTTTGCATGTCTGGCGTGGAAGAATCTCGTATTTGAACCTTATGAAACGCGATGCCACGTCACATTTTAATGCCAGTGGATTGAATAATTGTATTTACGATAGCAACGCTGAAACATCAACGTTCTAACAGTCCTCCCAATAAAGAACCGGCTTCTTTACCGCTGTTTTGTCCGTAAGGCGCCAGCGCCTGAACCAGTTTTCGAATAGGCATTGATTGCAACCAGATTCTGCCAGTACCCTTTAGGGTAGCGAGGAAAATTCCTTCACCACCAAAGAGCATTGACCGCATTCCACCAGCAGATTGCACATCAAAATCTATTTGAGATTCGAAAGCTACAACGCAACCGGTATCCACCCGCAATGTTTCATTGTTCAGATATCGTTCAATCACAGTTCCGCCCGCGTGCACGAAAACCTTACCGTCTCCACTTAGCTTTTGAAGAATAAATCCCTCTCCACCTACAAGCCCGCTGCCCAGCTTGCGATTAAAAGTGATGGCCACTTTCGTTCCAAAGGCTGCGCAGAGAAATCCATCCTTTTGAACGATCAACTCGTTCCCTGGACTCTCCGATAGTTGAACGGGAATAACCGTTCCTGGATAAGGTGCAGAAAAACCAACCTTGGCTTTTTTACGGCCGTGATTAGTGAAATGAGTCATGAAAATTGATTCTCCGGTCAGCACGCGCGAGCCCACAGAAAGCAATTTATCGAACAATCCCTGTTGGGGATTGGAGCCATCGCCCATTTTCGATTCAAACTGAATTCCATCTTCCATGTACAACATGGCGCCTGCTTCAGCGATGACCGTTTCCAAAGGATCCAGTTCAATTTCGACAATTTGAATACTTTCTCCCTTGATCTTAAAATCTATTTCATGCGATTTATTCATGTTCGATCTGATTTTATTATGAAGTAGAACGGGAGAATGCCATAGCGTGTTGCTCAATTCAAAACAATCACAAAGGTCCTACTTCTTTTTCTTCGGTTCTCCCTTTTTCATGTCGTCATAATCGTCGCGTTCGGCGAGCTTCTTATCATCAACATTCTTGTCGAGAAAGTCGTTTAACTTTTCTATGTCCATATTTGCCTTGATCTCGCCGAATTGATCGATAGTAATGTCGAGTCCCTGAAGGTCCTTGTGTACCCGGGGCTTTGGCTTATTTGATGGCTTGTTGGATTTCTTGCTCATAATCAAAGTTAACGATCTGGTTGATGTCAAGCGTCACCACCTGGAAAAGGAATTTTAAATATCTTGATCTGCGGACGAAGTGAAACATCGAGGCGATAAGATTAGGCGACCTTCAATTTTAAATGTTCCAGCGCATATCCTATGCGCTTTACAACCTCATCGCGTCCAAGTATTTCCATAATCATCATCAGGTCTGGACCGGCTCCCGCACCGGTTACGGAAAGACGCAATGCCTGCAGGATTTTTCCCGTGCCGATACCTAATTGATGGGTGACCTCGTCGAGGGTGTTTTTAAATGCGGCGGCATCTGGGCTTAACAGGTTTGAAAGTGCCACGCGGAATGCCCCTAAAACCTTAATGGCGTCATCGTTCCATTTCTTGTTAACAACTGCCTCGTCAAAGGATGTCGGCGCAAAAAACAGGAACCTGCCCTGCTCCCAGAAATCCTTGGGAAAAATAGCCCGTTCTTTTATTATCACAACGATTTTCAGAGCCTTTTCCCGAGTGCAATCGACACCCTCTCCGGCCAGGGAGGCAAGCAGAAAGTCGGCCAGCTCGTCGTCGCTCTTCGCGCGGAGGTACTGCTGGTTGAACCACTGTGCTTTGTGGATATCGAATTTTGTCCCCGCCTTCCCGATACGTTCAACACTAAAAACGGAGACTAACTCTTCCATTGAAAAGATCTCTTGCGTCGTTCCTGGATTCCAACCCAGGAAAGCAAGAAAATTCACCAACGCTTCTGGAAGATATCCCGCTTCACGGAACCCGGAAGCCTTTTCGTTGGTATTTGGATCGATCCAATCCAGCGGAAAAATTGGGAACCCCATTTGATCTGCATCCCGCTTGCTCAGCTTTCCGTCGCCGGATGGTTTTAGCAACAATGGCAAGTGTGCAAATTGTGGCATATCTGCCTCCCAACCGAGGTATTTATAGAGCAGGACGTGCAACGGCGCAGAGGGCAGCCATTCTTCGCCGCGGATCACATGAGAGATCTTCATTAAATAATCGTCTACGACATTCGCCAGGTGATAGGTTGGCATACCATCGCTTTTCATCAACACCTTATCATCAATCTGAGACGAGTGCACCATCACCCAGCCACGTATCAAATCATTCAATCGTATTTCTTCCTTCCGCGGTACCTTGAGCCGGATTACAAAAGGTGTTCCGGCACTTAAGAGACTTTTCACCTCATCGACTGGTAAGGTGATCGAGTTCCGCATTTGAATGCGCGTGATGCTATTATATTGTGGCGAATTCACTCCGGCCGTTTTCAGCCTCTCACGCATGGCATCAAGGTCTTGTTCTGTA
This sequence comes from Chryseolinea sp., assembly GCA_037720155.1. Lineage (GTDB taxonomy): Bacteria > Bacteroidota > Bacteroidia > Cytophagales > Cyclobacteriaceae > Chryseolinea. The sequence goes on from JBBJMI010000001.1 coordinate 292,796, forward strand.
TCGAAGGCATAATAGGCATTGCCATTATCAACAAGTCGCTGTGCATACTCCATGTACATCGGCTTTCGTTCTGATTGCCGATAAGGTGCGTGTGGACCGCCAACACCCAATCCCTCATCGATCGTAATTCCCACCCATTGCAACGCACGTTGTATGTATTCTTCAGCACCATGTACGTACCGGGTTTGATCAGTATCCTCAATACGAAGGATCATCTTGCCGTTATACTTTCGCGCAAGCAAATAGTTATATAAAGCGGTTCGAACACCACCAATATGTAGTGCGCCTGTTGGACTTGGGGCAAACCTTACGCGAACATCTTTCATCCAGAACCGAAAATTTTGAGAGCAAAGGTAAAGTGAATTTAGGACTTACGGCAAGTTTTGGGCAATTAGGTTTGCCTCCGAAATCGAATGAAAACAGCAGGCTGCGAGCCGAAGTCTATATTCTTATCCAAGGTCAACTGGTCTTAATTAATTTTTACTTTTGATTGACAATTACCGGACATGGAAAAGGAAAGTGAATATGACATCGTAATAATTGGTGCGGGCCCGATTGGACTGGCTTGTGGGATTGAAGCAAAGAAAGCGGGAATGCGTTATGTTATAATTGAAAAGGGGTGTCTCGTCAATTCGCTTTACAACTACCCTTTGAACATGACTTTCTTCTCGACATCAGAAAAATTAGAGATTGGAGATGTACCCTTTATTTCTCACGGTCCAAAACCCAATCGCGCCGAATCACTCGAGTACTACCGCAGAGTTTGCGCTACCTGGGATCTGAATGTAAAATTGTATGAGGAGGTCACTGCGCTGAGAAGGGAATTAAAAAGACATACCGTGACCACTAATAAGGGAACATACACAGGCGCGGCAATCATCCTTGCCCTGGGCTTTTATGACCTGCCTTTTTTATTGCACGTGCCCGGCGAAGAGCTTTCGAAAGTGAAGCATTACTATGATGAACCGCATCCTTACTTCAGGCAAAATGTGATTGTTGTAGGTGCCTCCAACTCTGCGGTAGATGTCGCGTTGGAAACGTACCGTAAGGGAGCAAACGTGACGATGATTATTCGGGAGAGTGCCATTGGTGAAAATGTTAAGTATTGGGTGCGGCCCGACATTGAGAACCGGATAACAGAGTCGTCAATCAAGGCATATTTCAACTCGGCGATTACGCGGATTAATGAGGAAACGGTAGAGATTCAGACTCCTGAAGGTGCAATTGTCTTGAAGAATGATTTTGTGCTGGCAATGACGGGATATCAGCCTCCGTTTGATTTTATGAGTAAGTGCGGTATCACCTTTGGGAACGATGACTTTAGAACTCCCGAATTTGATCCGGAGACTATGGAAACTAACGTCTCGGGTTTATACCTGGCCGGTGTTGTTTGCGGAGGAATGAAAACCAATAAATGGTTTATCGAAAATTCGCGCGTGCACGCGTCGCAGATTGTTGCTGTGCTGAAGGGAGGAAAGATTCCGTCATCCTGAACTTTCCTTAATGTTCAGGACTTCAATTGGAAATTTAATAAACCGCAAAATGTAAAATTCCCAATGTAAAAGGTAAAAGTTTGCTCCTATTAGCCAACCATTTCTATGGCCACCTTGGGTTCAGCTTAACACCGAAAAAGAAATTTCGTCCAGCCGCAGCGTTGTAATAGCGTCCGCCAATTGCGTTCAGGTCATTCCCCAGACTATAAGTCTCATTAAAGGCATTGTCGATGCCGCCAAAAACCTCAAAGATGAAATTTGTTGATAGACGATCTTTGTATCCGACGCGAGCCCCGATCAGTGAATAACTTTCTGCGTAGTCAGTGTTTGCATCGTTTAACGGTATTGCATCTGTATAACTGCCAGTCATATTTAAATATACTTTCCAGGCAGTTAGGTCCACGCCATATACCAGCGTTGTAGGTGCGATTCCTGTAAGGCGATTTCCAGAATAGTCTACGTCATCCTGAACATACTCACTGAAGCGGTAGTGATTGTATGCATAACTCGTCCACAGCTTAATCGAAGAAACAACTTTGGCAGTCATCGTTCGCGACCAGGACAACTTCCCTTCCAATCCGCGCTGTGATGTTTTGCCGGCGTTTATAAAATATTCCGCCCCATCCGCGGTACGTTGAATAACGATGGTCTCATTTAACCTGAAGTCGTAGGCTGTAATGTCAAATAATAATTGGCGTGCAAAGATTTCACCACGTATTCCAATGTCAAAGCTCGATCCCTGCTCGGGTTTAAGTGAGTTATTGTAGGTGCCCGCAGACGGTCTAACTTCTGCAAGAGAAGGAGGTGAAAAACCTTTGCTGATACTTGTATAGATTGATATTGAAGGCGTAACTTTTTTTAACAGCGCAATTCTAGGCGAAATAACGGGATCGAAATTCCGGCTTTGCATGATTTGAGGTACGACGAGCTTTGAAAAATAATCATACTGTAAAAAATTGGTGCTGGCCCCGACGGTCAAAAAGAACGATGCCGGCAGTTCTAGTTCCGCCTGTCCGAAAACTAATAGTTGACTGGACTTTAATTCATCGCTTGACTGCGGGTTTCCCGACTTTCCTTCGACGTTGTCGTAAACATCAACTGGCGAGAAAAAGTACTGATACTCTCCTCCAATTGTAATTTTACCCTTCCATCTCTCCTGCGAAAATGCATACTGCGTTTCGTGGCGCGCACCGGCGTTGCTCTCCTCGCGCGATTCATAGTTTCGGATGGTCGGATTTTTAAAGGCAGTTAGCGATCCATAAACGCCCGTGCTTGATGACCATTGCGAATTCCAGGCATAATCATAAACCACACCCGCGTAGCCTGTCTTATTACTCACTGCAGCATTTGCCGCAACGGCACCTGGCTGTGGAGGCGGGGACACTTTTGCCGGTCTTGCCTGCCTTGGATTTTCATTGAACTGCATTTTTGTTAGCCCGCCCGGAGTTTCATAAAACAGGTCTGTGTAGAACAGCGTCATCGATAAACTGCTTTTAGAACCTGTTGCAAAAATGATGTCGCTATTTAGAGCGTCACGCCGCATGCGCGTTTGTTCTCTATAGCCGTCCGACTGCTGACGAGTATATTGGATTGAAGCCTTGACTTTTTCGGTTCCGCCTTCACCCCGAATTTGGTATCGCTGCAGACCATAACTTCCTCCAACTGCCGAAAATGTAAGGGAAGGAACAGTTGAAACCCGTTTTGTGAGAAGTACAACGCCCCCGGTACCCGCTCCGTAAAGACTTCCCCCCGGACCTTTAATCACCTCGGCGGCGCTGATTGCATTGAAGTCAATAAGATTGAGGTACGTGTTACCTCCGCCGTCAGTTAGCGGTAAGCCATTCCAATACAATTTTACGTTCCGTACGCCAAATGGCGAACGAAGCAGGCTTCCTCTAATTGAAAACCTGTAGCTTCCGGGTGATCGCTCTTCCATTCTGACACCAGGAATTGTGTTTACCACAGGAAGGAGCGACGTATTGCTGAAGCGTTCAAAGTCCTGCTCCCGAAGTATAGCTATGGAAGCCGGTACTTCGCTTAAAGGTCGGTTGTACAGATATCCCTGAACCACGATCTCGTCCAGGACTTGTGCTGTGTCGCGCACTGAGGGCATTTCCTGCGCAAGTGTCTCCCGAAATCCACAACTGATTAATAGAAGACATGCACAAATCGTCCTGCACTTCATTTTTTTGGTATAAAAGTTCCGCCTGCCAAAGGTACTACTGAACCCCTAACAAAAAAAGGCCCTGATTTGCAGGGCCTTCTTATCTTCTTAGTATGACTACATAATCTTAAAAGCTTTCTTCACCTGATCCACGTAATCAAGCTTCTCCCATGGAAAAAGTTCAACCTTGACTTTTTTCTCAGATTTCTTTCCTTGGTTGAAGACTTTGACAACAACTTTCGGCTCACGTCCCATGTGTCCATAGGCAGCGGTTTCAGCATATATCGGAGTTCTGAGATTGAATCGCTGTTCTATAAAATAAGGACGCATGTCAAAAATCTTTGCCACTCTTTTGGCAATCTCTCCATCAGTCACTCCGATCTTTGAGGTGCCGTATGTGTTTACGTAAAGACCGACAGGTTGGGCGACGCCGATTGCATAAGCAACCTGCACGAGAACCTCATCACATACTTCTGCAGCGACAAGATTTTTCGCGATATGCCGGGTCGCGTAGGCTGCAGAACGGTCAACTTTTGAAGGATCTTTGCCAGAGAAGGCACCTCCACCGTGTGCGCCTTTGCCCCCATAGGTGTCAACAATAATCTTGCGACCTGTTAAACCGGTATCGCCATGTGGCCCACCGATAACAAACTTGCCCGTTGGATTCACATGATACTTTATGTCCTCACCGAAAAGCTTCTGAACGCGTTTAGGTAATTTTTTCTTGATTCTCGGAACCACGACATTGATCACGTCCTCCTTTATTTGTTGCAGCATTCTGGCATCTTTGTCGAAGTCGTCGTGCTGTGTAGAAATTACAATCGTGTCGATGCGTTGTGGTTTGTTATCATCACTGTATTCAATTGTTACCTGCGATTTCGCATCTGGTCTCAGATAGGTCATAACCTTCCCTTCTTTCCGGATGGCAGACAACTCTCTAAGAAGGAGGTGGGCTAGCTCAAGAGGCAACGGCATAAAATTATCCGTCTCATTTGTTGCATAGCCAAACATCATACCCTGATCGCCAGCGCCCTGATCTTCCTTGCGGCGGCGTTCTACTCCCTGATTGATATCGGGAGATTGTTCATGAATAGCCGAAAGGATACCACACGAGTTCGCTTCGAACATATACTCACTTTTTGTATATCCAATTTTTCGGATGACTTCACGCGCGATCTCCTGAACATCGAGATATGCTTCGGATTTCACCTCGCCCGCAAGAACAACTTGGCCCGTGGTAACAAGAGTTTCACAAGCAACCTTTGAGTTAGGATCGTACGCCAGGAAATAATCAATAAGCGCATCTGATATTTGATCTGCAACTTTGTCGGGATGTCCTTCCGAAACTGACTCCGATGTGAATAAATGGGGCATACAGCGATTTGTTAGTAATAATTTCTAGATAGGTGAATTTAAGAGTCACAAATTTATTGCGATTTACGTAAAACAAAAACGTAATTCAGCTGAGAAGCCTTAATTAGCTAAAAAGGAGAAGACCACTGGTGCTTTTGGCAGTTTCATATCGAGCCTTTTCCATTTTTTAACTGGATGCGCCTTCACGACCTCATTAGCCGATGTCAGATCAACGGCAATACTAATAATCGTTTCCTCGTGCAGGTTGTTTATCAAATGCTGGAAGAGCGCGTTGCTTCGGTATGGGGTTTCAATAAACAGCTGCGTTTGATTTTTCTGCCTTGATTCTTTTTCTAATTCATGGATCACCCTCGCAGACTCCTTTGCATCAATAGGTAAATACCCATAGAATGAAAATCGCTGCCCATTAAGTCCCGATCCCATCAATGCGAGAAGAATGGAAGATGGACCTACGAGCGGGATGACAGTTATATCATTGTTGTGAGCAAACCTCACTGCGAGCGCCCCTGGGTCAGCGACTCCCGGACATCCTGAGTCTGAGACTACGCCAATGTCGAGGCCAGCGAAAATAGGATCGAACAGTGCCTTGATCTCAGCCTGGCTTGTATCCTTGTTGAGGAGCTGGAATTGCAATCGTTCGATTGAATCAAATGTCCCAAGGCTTTTTAAATATCTCCTCGCCGTGCGAATATCTTCTGCAAGAAAATGTTCGATATGTAGCAGCTCAGTCTTTACTCGGGACGATATCACATCATTTTCAGTGCCTTCAGCAATAATGTTAGGGATAAGGTAAAGGTGTCCTTTCTTCATCGTAACTCCGGTCGATATTGGTGAATATGCATTAAATTCGGAGATTAATAATCGTCATGGGCAAGTTGTTAATTATCGTGGGAATAGTTTGCATTATCCTGGGTCTTTTCATTACCTATGGGCCCAAAATTCCATTCCCTGGAAAGCTTCCGGGTGATATTTCCATTGAAAGAAAAAATTTCCGATTCTTTTTTCCACTTACTACTTCGATCATCGTTAGCATTGTACTTTCCCTTTTATTGTTTCTATATAATCGCCTGAAGGACTAAGCAAGCAATGCATTCGAAATTCTTTGTGGGGATTGCTATAGGAGTATTGGGTGCAATCTGCTTTTCTACCAAAGCGATTTTTGTAAAACTTGCATATCGCGAAGCGCAGGTTGATGCAGTTACTCTTTTGGCACTGCGGATGCTCTTTGCCTTACCCTTCTTTTTATTTTCTGCATTTTATGCTTCCCAGAAAAGCAGCAACGTGCGTTTTACGGGAAAGCAATGGGGAATGGTAGCTTTGGTTGGCTGCCTTGGTTATTACATCAGTAGTCTCCTTGATTTTATAGGCCTTCAATACATTTCAGCAGGCATAGAGCGGTTGGTGCTGTTTATTTTTCCTACACTGGTCTTGCTGATGTCGTCAATGTTTTTCAAAACTAAGATCAGTCGGATACAATGGCTGGCAGTCTTTATATCCTACGCTGGTCTCTTAATTGCATTCTGGGGTGAGGCCTCAATACAGGTTGATGGTGACGACTTCTACAGGGGTAGCCTGCTGATATTTGCATGTGCAATCACCTATGCACTTTACATCGTTGGAAGCGGGCAGCTGATCCCGACCCTGGGGGCGGCAAAGTTTAATAGCTACGCAATGACCTTCGCGGCGATCGCAGTGATGATGCATTTTTTGTTGACCACGGAGACATCCTTGTTCCATCAAATGCCTATTGTGTACCTCTATAGTTTCCTCATGGCAGTGGTAAGCACTGTCATACCGTCTTATCTTATCGCGGAATCAATACGGAGGGTCGGCTCGGGCAATACCGCCATTGTCGCCAGCGTAGGACCAATCAGTACAATCCTGCAGGCATATATATTTCTTCAAGAGCCAGTCCACGCGTTGCAGATTGCCGGAACGCTTTTCATTATTGCTGGTGTACTGATGATAAGTTATAAGAAGAAAGAACTTCGGAAGGCCGAAATCAACAGTTAATCCAATTGATCGGTACTTAGCTAAACAGGCTGTTTAACTCCAGGTCTACACGACTTACGACCTGTGAGAAATCCTCAGTGTTTTTTACGAAGTCCACCGTATTCACGTCGAGAACGAGAACCTTCCCGAGCTTATAGCTGCCAATCCAGTTTTCATAATGTTCATTGAGCATCCTCAGATAATCCAGTCGGATCGAATATTCATAATCACGGCCGCGCTTTTCGATTTGCTCAACCAGCTTTGGAATGTCTGCCCGAAGATAAATTAACAGGTCTGGCGGCTTCACAAATTCAATCATTGAGTCGAAAATGTTGCGGTAGCTTTCATAGTCACGGTCGTTGATGTGCCCGCTCTCGTGGAGATTTGCCGCGAAGATGTATGCATCTTCGTAAATGGTTCTGTCCTGAATCGTAGGTTTTTGATTTTCCTTAATTTTAATCACCTGCCGGAAGCGGCTGTTTAGAAAATATATCTGCAAGTGAAATCCCCACTTGGTCATGTCATCATAAAAATCGCGGAGATAGGGATTTTGTTCAACTGATTCATATAAGGGAATCCAACCGTAATGCTTCGCGAGTTTCTCGGTAAGCGTTGTTTTCCCAGAGCCAATATTTCCACAAACCGCTATATGTTGCATTCTTCCATGCATGTAATTATTCTTCGGCAACGAGCGAGATTAGGTCGCCTTTCGCATTGATGCTTATTCTGCTGATCGCCTTTAGACTAAATGTTGATTGAACTTTTATCTCCCTCCATCCCTTATTATTTAACGGATTAATGAAGAATAACTTCTTGCCATCACTCATGATGATTAAGCCGTCTGGCGTCCAGGCCAGGTCTTCTCTATTAGGTAAACTACTTACTACCGTTGATATATTTTTAGTTTTCTCGTCAACCTGATTTATGAGCCATTCATTACCAGACTTTTGGACGAAACTTATAGCAGACTTTTTTGGGATCCGATGCAGCGATCTTCCAATGTCTTTCGCGATCGTGGAATCTGTTTGTTTGGCAATGTCGAAAAGCCGAAGTGTAGGAGGTTCGCCCAAGACAAATAGGGCAAGCGTTTCGTCATTCATCCAGGTATGATACCCGACGGTGAGGTTATTTACCAACATCAATTCATTACCACCTTTGATGGGGTATTTGCCAAAGTCCTGCGCGCCACTCTCACGCTGAATAATGCACGAAATAAATTTCTTATTAGGTGTTACCGTTGGTGAATACTCCCGATCCCTGGTCTTGGTCAATCTCGTGGTATTTCCGGAAACGTAGTTGTAAAAATATATGTCTGTTTGTCCGGTACTATCTGCGGACACATAGTAGAGTAACGCTTCTTCTGGATGGAAATGCGGCTGATTGTCGTATCCCTTTCGGTTTGTAATGTTCCTCCCATTCGTTAGAAAAAGCTCATCATTTTTTACCTTCAGATCAAACAAAAATATTTCCGTTCCTGGCTGAGCCATGGCAACCCAGCTCATTAAAACCATTGAATACAAAATTGTCAGTCTCATCATAGTTTTGAAGGAAAGGCCTTTCATGTTTTAATTCGAAAAGCTACAGCCATTTTTTTCGCTTGAAATACCAAAGGAATGCCATTGAAGATAAAATCATTAATGCGAGCGCAAAAGGATAGCCAGCGATCCAGCTCAATTCGGGTATAAAGGAAAAATTCATTCCATAAATGCTCGCAATCAGCGTAGGGGGCATAAATATTACCGTTACGACGGTGAAAATTTTGATCACCTGATTTTGTTCGATGTTGACGAGACCTAAAAAAGTGTTTTGCAGATACTCCAGACGTTCCGAGCTAAACTGGGAATGTTGAAGGAGCGATGCGATATCTTTAAGTATAATCTTAAGCCGCTCGTTTTCAATTTTGTTAAACTCCGGAATACGAATCAGTGAGCTCACGACGCGTTGTTTTTCCGTGATGGTTTCGTGTAAAAGCATCACATTTTCCTGCAGCTGTGTGATCTCTAGTAGGAGGTCTTGTTTGAGAGAGCGCCGGTGTATTAGGTCCTTACTGATTCCATTTAGCTTACGATTGCCCCCCTCGATCAGATCGGCGTCCCCATCGATGCGAGTCTCAAGAATGGTAAGAAATACATTTAACCCATGCCCTTTGTTTTCGCTTGAACTCGCAGACTTCAGTCTGCGCACCGCCTCACCAAAAATCTTGAGATCACCTTGCCTGTAAGTAAAAAGAATATTTCCTTTTAAGATAAAGGTGACGCTTTGAACCGTCAACTCACCTTCACTCAAAACGAAGCCAAGGTTTATTTCAATCGTCTCATCTGTTTCCTGAAACCTTGAACTGCTTTCAATTTCCTGCAACTCCTGTGAAGTGAAAAACTCAATCCGGTAGTTCTTCTCGACGAACTCTTTTTCTGCGGGCGTCGGTGATTGCAGATCCAGCCAGATGATATTCTGCAGCGCCGAAATTTCCACGAACGAGGGATTTTTGTGTTGTGTGATCTTTTCCTGAACAATAGTATAAACACGAATCATTACAGAATTCCCTCGAATGTAAATTTATGCGCAATATCTGAAAAACATGGAAGCGGCAAGCTCACCACAAGTTTGAATCGAGCGAACCTTTTACATTTTACATTCAGAATTTTACATTTTTCGTTTAAATTTCCAATGGAAAATTCTGAAACGAAAATGTAAAGTTATAAAAGAAAAAGACCTGCCAGGATGGATACCCAACAGGTCTGATTCGTCCTGTAAACTAACTTTTAAGACCCGGCTTCTTCAGCCTCGTCTGCTTTTTTTAATTCCTCATCGAGGATCTTTTCAATAATTTCGCGCTGTCGTTCGTCGATTGTATTATCCGTTTTCGCTTGCTTTTTCATGAAACGAAACATCGCGTTTTTCTTAATTTCATAAGCGATAAACACAGTATACTCCTTCTCCTTCTCATTAAAATATTTTTTCTCGCCCATCTTTCTCAGGTCCGCCATGCTTGTGTTCATAACCTGTCTCACGAGACTTTGAAACTTATCCGCAACATCGGCGGCCTTTTCGTTTTCAGTCTGGCCAAGGTATTGATCAGCCACCTGTTTCATAGTGGAATTAACTTGCCCTGCAAGCTGTGACTTCGCTTCGAGATCTGCCTTTCCGCGAGCAATATTGTCTTGTGAGCTGGCACCTTTACCAGTTCCGCGAAAAAATCTATTATTAGACTCATAGGCACTGCCTTGAAAGGGCTCATTCACCTTTTTTCCCAATTGACTGGACGTGCATGAGAACAAAAGCACGAAAAAGAGATAATGAAATTGAACAGCTTTCATAGATGTTTCCACAAGGATTTGCGTTTAAAAGTACAAAAAATTGTGCCAGACTATCAAAGACGCTAACACTTCTTTGGAGAATCACAGATTCGTATAAACCAAGACCTGCCAACGGAATGCCCAACGCCAACGTATTTCAAAATTCTGCAGACCGGATTCTTCCAGAATCATTTTTAGTTCATTTCTACTGAATGCCCGTAAAACAGATAATGGAGCATCGAATTTAACCATTGATGATTTGGAAAAACAGGCGGTGAGCATTTTGATGGAATAGTATGCTGCCGGATGGCGATGAATATCATTAATGATAAATCCAACGCGGGTGTTGCGTTTCATTGTCTTAAAAAAAGCAACCAGCTCATCATTGGTAAAGTGATGATAAAAGAGCGTGCCGATTACGAGGTCGAAGCGATGCTGCTTGAACTCATCCGAAAGAATGTCCTGCGCAAGCACCTTTATATGAGGAAGGTCTTTTAAATTTTGTTGGGCGGCTTTGACTACATATTCATTGGCGTCGACCCCCAGGAGCTCCACTCTTTGTTTGCGCTTCTTAGCCCATTGATGAATTAGCCGAAGCATGTCTCCCCGGCCGCAGCCCAGGTCAGCGATGCACAATTGTGAATTTCGTGAATAGCTAGAGGTGATTTTGTCCAAAGCGGTAAGCGTCACAGCGTTGCCTCCGAGAAACCTGTTGATAACTTCAAGTTCGCGCAGTGTACGGTCCATGAGCGGGCCGGCATAGTGGAGGTCATCCATTATCTCGTTAGCCTCCGATCTTTTTGAAAATTCAGGCATCGATCTCAGTCCGGAGCAGCATGCTCTCCAGCGTTAACCCTGGACCGAAGGCTAGTCCAAGGATACTTTCGCCATTATTGTTTACTGTGAGCCCCTTGAAGATCCTGTCGATCACGAAGATGATGGTAGCCGACGACATATTTCCAAAGTTCCGGAGGACATGGTAAGCCGCTTCACTTTGTCCTCTACTTAATCCCAATTCAAGTTCAACGTTTTCAAGGATTTTCCGGCCGCCAGGATGGATGGCAAAATGATGCAGGTCGGAATTTTCTTTATCGTAACCACCAAGTAATTTATTTGCCAGCGATGCAATTCCACTTTTAATAAGCGACGGGACATAGGAAGATAGCTTCATTTCAAAACCGGTATCGCCTACGCTCCATGCCATATCTTCTGAAGCCGCGGGGATGAGGTCATTGCAGAACGCTTCCGGCACGAGTCGTCTTGCCGCTGCACTGGTGCTTTCTATTAGTAACGCCGCCGACCCATCGGAAAATAGGGCGTTCGAAATCAAATTATCCTCAGTGGGTACCTTCTGGAAATGTAGGCTGCACAATTCAGTGCAAACCACCAGTACTTTAACGTCTGCATGCTGGCGACAAAATGCGTCAGCAACTTTTATCGCATTGACTGCCGCGTAACAGCCCATGAAGTTTATTGCTGTTCGACTTACCGTTGAACGCAGCCCCAGTTGCCTGACTAATTCAATGTCAAGTCCGGGAGCGTATAATCCTGTGCACGTTACGGTAACAAGATGTGTAATATCCTCTAATTTAATATGTGGCGCGTCCCGGACCATATTTTCAACAGACTCGACGCATAGCTTCAATGCATGATGCCGGAAAAGGGTTAATCGTGTCGCCGTTGAAGGGAATGGTTCAAGGTCATCGTTGTCGGGAAAGAAAGTGTATCCGCTTTTCTGCCCATAATCTTTCAGTACTGAGTAGCGATATTCTATGCCACTCGCCTGGAAAATTGTTCGCAACTTTCGACTGTCACGACTATCCAGTCGCATCGCTCTTGTCATGAAGTCTGCAATCTGAGATTGTTCATAACGATAAGGCGGATTGGCCGTACCAATCGCTGTTATATAACTCATGCGATTCAATATATTTCATAAAACTCTAATTTCGGCCATACTGTTCATCGTTTAAACAAATAAATATTATTCATGCTTTCCCGTTCCTCCTGGCTACACCTGCGCATTCCTTTCTCTTACTTCCTGCTTCCTGTTTTCCTGTTCGCCCTGGCAATTTCGTCCGATGCGTCAGTTAAGGCTGAACTTTGGACCTTCGCGATAATCCACCTACTGTTGTATCCGGCGAGCAATGGATACAACAGTTATTTCGATAAGGATGAGAAAAGCATTGGTGGGTTGAAGAATCCACCGCCTGTAAACAAGGGATTGTACCACCTCGCCCTATTGTTCGATATCCTGGCCATCATTCTGGGTCTGCTTACAATTAATTTGACGTTTGCAGTCATGCTTCTTATTTATGGCATTGTTTCAAAGGCGTATAGCCATCCCGATGTAAGGTTGAAAAAAATGCCGATTGTAGGATGGTTAGTTGCCGGGTTTTTCCAGGGATTCTTCACATTGCTGATGTGCTACATTGGAATCAATAACTGCACGTTGCAGTCGATTTGGCGACCTGAGATCGTCGTCCCTGGAATTTTGTGCAGCATTATGTTATGGGCGAGCTATCCCATGACCCAAATCTATCAGCACGAGGAGGATGGGCGAAGAGGCGATGAAACACTTAGCCGCAAGCTGGGAATACTTGGCACATTTTATTTTGTCGCCGCAATTTTCGGATTGGTAAGTGTTTGCTTCACGCTTTACTTCGTTACATTTTATAACTGGCAACTGGCAATCGCATATCTGCTTGCCCTGTTTCCCGCTGTGGCGTTTTTTAGCCATTGGTTTATAAAAACCTATCGGTCGCGGGAAGCGGCGGATTATGGACATACGATGTGGCTGAATTTCATTTCCGCAACAACGCTAAATGCATTTTTTCTTTTTATGACTTGGGCATTCTAATCGTATGCACTTCACAATTAGACACATCATTTGATGGCGCTAAGAAGACGTCGTACGTTCCCGGATGTGTCGGTCGATAAAGAACATCATGAATATGGTTATCATCATTGCCCCGACAACGACATAGCCAAGCGTATCATAATGCAATAGAACGCCCGACTCGGCCTGAAAAACAATAAGGCCAGCAACAATGGATGCGACACCTCCTGACATTTGCTGAACTGAAGAGTTTATGCTCATGAATGCCCCACGATCTTTCGCTTCAGGGATAGCTGTCATCAAAGCCGAAGCCGAGACCATTCGGGCCGATATACCGATAAACAATAACACGTTGAGCAAAATAACAATCCACAACGGTGTCAGCCCGAGATTGCAATAAATAGCCACAATGATCATTCCGAGAACGGAACCGATACAAAACACTATGTACTTGCCAATCACATCGCTGTATTTTCCTAATAGAGGGCCGGCGATCATTGAGCAGATTCCAGTGATCATATATAATAAAGGCAACTGAGTGGGTAGAATGCCCAGATTATTTACGCTGAAGGCGCTACCGAAAGGCATCAACATAAATCCACCAGTTGCCAGGAGTGTTGTTGCTGCAAAAGTCCGTAGATACACGCGGTTGGAGATCGTTTTTACAAGGTGTGTTAGGGCTTTATGCTCGGATTTTTCCTTTAGATGGGCATTAATCGGTTTCAAATAAATCGCGATCGCGAGGCCTACGAACAAGCTCACCACTACGATCATAAAAAATGGGGAATGCCAGCCGAAATGATTCGCAAGATAAAGTCCGATAGGGAGGCCGAGGACCTGGCTGCTGGCAAAAGCCATTTGGACATAGCCCATTACACGTCCCCGAACTTCCATGCTAAATACATCTGTAATAATGGCAAAGCCGACGCTCCCGATTACCCCACCAAATAATCCGGTCACGATCCGCGCGGCCAGTAGAAAGTGATAGTTCGGAGCCAATGCGCATAACAATGTTCCAAGAACAAATCCTGAATAAAAAAAAAGCAAAAGTTTTTTACGATCAAATTTATCTGCAAAGCCGGCAGTTAACAGGCCAGACACTCCCGCACTAAAGGCATACGCGGAAACCACCCAGCCAAATTGTGACGTCGTGATGTCCAGCTCTTCAAGAAGAAATGCCCCAAGCGGAGACAGCACCATAAAATCGAGCACTACTGTAAATTGAAGTATCGCCAAAATAGCAATGACAAACGTTTCATATTTCGTAAATACGGTTCTGGGTAATGCTCCTGTGTCCTGCTTTTCCATTACGACTATGCGCTGTGTGTGCTTTTTAAACTTTGCTATTTTCCGGGACTAAGCTGTTTAATATCAAAATGGCTGACCATGGGTATTTTTAATTATGGCCTTTGCCAGTATTTCAATGTTCATGACCAATGAGACCGTAAACCTGGATGTGATATCTCTTCCGAAAAGTTTTTGTACTTGCCGCCCCAGCCACAGTCGTCCTTCGAAATGTGTTCTCCAGGCTTTGTAATAATCTTCCTCCATTTGCTGCCGTGTACCGGATGTTTCGATAAACTTTACTACAGAGCGTACTGCCAAACGGGCAGACTGTATCGCCATTGCCATCCCGTTCCCACACAGGGGGGCAATCATTCCAGCAGCATCGCCGGTCATCAATATATGATCCTCAACGGGTGACTTTGGCTGAAAGGAAATTTCGTTGATCACCTCCGGCTTAGTAAATAAAAATTCTGCATTCTCGAATACGTCCCGAAGCAAAGGGTTCTTGTACAAAATTCTGCGTTCCATTTCCCTGATATCCTTAAATTCTTTGAGGTTGCTGCGATGGGACAAATAGCACAACGTTGTTTTACCCTCTTCAATATTGCTGAGACCACAATAGCCGCCCTGGAAGTTATGAAGTGATATGAGGTTATCCGGATGTTTGGTCCGGATGTGATATTTAATGCCGACGTATGGAGAGCGTTGCCTTGTAAAAGAGCGGTTTAATTGATGATCGATTTTGGAGCGCTTGCCGAAAGCACCAATTACAATGTCACATTCCCATTCGTGCAATGCCGTTTTTATTAAAAATGTATTTCCTCTGAACACAACACTTTTTACTTCTTCGTCCTGGAAAAATTCGACACCGAGTTTACGAGCCTCGTTGTACAAAAAATTATCGAAGGCAAACCGGCTGATTCCAAAGCCGCCCAGATCGAGTTGCATAACTTTGGACCTCCCAACAGTAGACGAAAGTTGGAAAGTATTTATTTTAGGAGGGCGTAGATGATGCGGATATAGTCCAACTGATTCAAGGTAGGGAACCACTTCATTAGAGATATATTCCCCGCATACCCGATGAAAAGGATACCTCTTTTTCTCCACCACGTGACATTGAATACCGGCCCTTGCCAGCTCAATCGAAGAGATCAATCCGGCCAGTCCCCCTCCAATAACGATGACTCTATTCAAGAAAATTGTCTGTTTATGAGAAAATAAAACACCCAAAGAGCCCTCCAGGCAAAGTTTAGGCGCTGGACCAAATCTTGCGAAGTAACCTTTTTGATTGATAACATGTTTAAACCACTACCTTGAATATGGAAACAAAAATCGAAAATTACAGGGCTCCTGAAACACTGAATGTACTTCTTGTCGGTAATAATCCGATGGACATGGGTAGCGTTTTAGAAAAGTTACAACAAGTTCGTGGGCAGCGCATCGTCGCAGAGATCGCGTTTGATCTGAAAACCATCGTTTCACGGTTGCTTAAATTCCGACCCAACATCATTTTTATCGATGACAATATTGGCAGATTAAAACTCGAAGAGACCGTCAACACGTTATCAAATAATCGCACAACCAGGGATGTTCCCATCACGGTTTTGAAAAATTCTAATTACAGTGAGTCGGTTGGTTCTGCGAGCATATTGGATTATCTCCTTAAACAAAACCTTTCCCCGGAGGTACTTTATAATACTTTGAAAAATTCTTTGAAGCTGAGGAGAACGCAGCTATTTCTTTATCAAGTGTACAAAAAACGGAAGGTGTTGTTGCTGGGCGCAGCAAATTGATCATCAGATCGGGTCTTTCAATTCAATTTCTTTTTTGAAATTTTCTCCGTTCCTGACAATCTCGATCTTTATCTTCTTTCCTGGCTTGCTGTTAAGCATACCGTTTACCATGTTCAGATCAAGATTCTGGGCGGGGATTCCGTTTAGTGTGACAATGATATCACCAGGCTCTACGCCACTCAATTTTGAGGGGGATTTATCGCGAATCTCAGTTACTTCAAATGTGGTGAGTTGTGATCCCTTTGCTTTGATGGTTATGCCGCTAAGGTTGTAATAAAAATTTCTCTTAAATGCAGAATTTTTTTTCAGATAAACTTTCTCCCGGGGGAAATTAAAAATTACTACGAACCTGCTTAGGATCTCACCGCCAATAGCACCGTGTCGAAAAATATTTCCAACCTTGATGCTATCGATGTAACTATTCGGATCCGGGAAATTGGCGATTGCCTTATGCAAAACGAACGACCCTACGGAAATAGATTCTATACGTCCCACCTTTCCAACGATCTCCCCTCCTAGCCCCCTCCCAATCAGGCTGCTGACGCTTGCTTTTGGGACTTGTATACTCGAATCGGATGTGGGCTCAAGCATCAGGCCGTGGCTTGCACCGGAGTCCATCAGTAACTTTGCGTTCAACGTGTTTCCATTCTGGAACACTACCGTTGACTGCACATAGGGTTTTGTATCTTCTATTGTGATGGGGATCATTTGAAATCTTCTCCTTGGGTGAAACTTCTCAGGAAGCATCAACGTCAGTAACCGTTTTTCATAATCGATCTGAATGATAAAACGGCTGAACAATTCATATCCCAGAATACCATGCACGTCTGTTCCAAGATAGTTGCGCAGTTCGAGATAATCTTGTCCCAGCACCAGCATGGCATGACCTTTACCCGAAACTCCCGGTAAGTCTAACGAGACGTTATTGGTAACATAAGCATCCACTACATTTTTGCCACCCGGACCAGAGATCGTATACTTTCTGGCATAGACAAGGTTGAGAATATCAGTGAACGTCTTTTGTGTTAGAATGGTGGTGCGTACGCCAGTATCCAGAATGAACTTCAATGGAAGCGCATCGTTCAACACAACAGGTACAACAATCAGGTTATTATGAATTTCAATGGGGATCTGGACTTTCTTTTTTCCAGCAGTTAAATGAAACCCAAGATTCTGCCCATACAGGCGGTTTACGACAATACAGAAAACCAGCAAAATCAGAATTCTTCTGATCATAAACAGTGGCCTGCAAATTTGAATAAAGGATATCTTAAACCAAACATATTCGATTAAGTAAGGCTGATGGTGAAGTCTCCACCAGCAAGAAGTTCAGATTATCGGACTTAAGGAACACCTCTGTCACCATTGTACGCATTTGATCAAGCGATGCTGGGACTTTGCAAACAGCAGACCCAATTCGCGCGCCGCGTCAGCATAAAGCGGCATTTTACCTATTGCCGACCCGCAGAAGACGCAGACATTCATGCTTCAACGCACTGGGTACGGCCACTAGAACTTGTTGTCGTGCTTGTTCTTGCTGACCATCTTGTTCGGAAAGATCCACGGAGATACGATGGCTAGAATAAAAAGGGCTATCACAACAAAGAATGGCCACCAAGATGCTACGTCCATAACTTATTTTTTTAAACCTCGTAAAAATAGACTCATTCAGCATAACTTTTGCACAAAGATTTAAAAATTGTTTAGCTTGTTAACCTCGTTTTAGCAGCTCAGCACACATATTCATGAAAAGGTTTTTAATCATTGCGGGTATCGCCGTTGCGGTATTGATCATTCTGGGAGGGGTGGTGCGGTATGTTATGACTAAGCAGGAAAAGTCACTTAGCCCTGAGGAGCAAATATCCTATCACCAGGACAATCTGCAGATTCAGGTTTTTTATAACCGACCTTCCAAGAAAGGTCGCGTAATTTTCGGTGAGTTGGTGCCGTTCGACCAGGTATGGCGGACCGGCGCGAATGAGGCGACTACTTTTGAGACGAACGTTGATCTTTCCTTCGAAGGAAAAATACTTAAGAAAGGAAAATATTCATTGTGGACAATCCCAGGGGAAGAGACGTGGACCATCATTTTCAATGCTGAACATGGGCAGTGGGGCCTGGGGCCTGAGGGTGAAGCCAACCGTGACCCTACGCGCGATGTGCTTTCCCTTTCAGTTCACGCTGTTCAAAGTGATCGCGAATTCGAACAATTCACCATTTCTTTTGAAAAGGTAGGAGAGGAAGTGGAGATGGTCCTTATCTGGGACGCGACGCTAGTAGCCGTACCGTTTTCCTACTAATCACCTTTGTCTTGCAACAGCCTTGACCGTCACCTTGCGTTCATCAGGAGGGGAGGCAGGGATAGCCATCGTTTTATATGAAAAGCTGCGTGAGTCGCCACCGGTTTTGACGATAAAATCCAAAATTGCCTGAGCCTGGTTTGCCGTGCGGTCATTGTGAAATAGTTCCTTTGTAAATACGGTGTCGCGCTTTGTGAGCACCCCCAAAGAATCCACGTGCGCAAGTTGAGAGACTACCGAATCAATGCGTATTTCGGTAAGATCCGGATCCGACCGCAGCGAATCTTGCCGATACCCAGTCATTGATACTTGTATTTCGAACAACAGTTCCGGATTTGCCTTAGCAATACGCATAAGCCTTTTTATTTCGGAATGCGAGGTTGCCTTTAGTTCCGTGGTAGCGGGCTTGAATTCCACGAGGTTGAGCGGCAACTCATCTCCTGCGACCGGCAGGCCAAGAATGACGTTAACCCGTTCCTTTTGAAGTATTTTTTCCCCGGTCAGATCAATCTGGCGTGAGTAATAGGTCATATTGTTTTGTTCGGGGTCCACCGACATTTCGTATCGCGCGCCTTCCATGAGGTAAAACATATAATTGCCGTCCGCATTCGGTCTGCCGCTGAAAACTCTTTTACCAGAGCCTACGTCAGTCACCGCGATGTATGCAGGTACCGGCGAATTATTAGAAGCTTTTACTGATCCCTCTACCTTCATCACACCCCGCGGGCGAATTGCCTCGGGTATTAAAAATTCTACGAGCTCAGTTGTTTTTCGCGAACCCGGTGTTTCCTTTATTAAATACCTGCCCAGCGCAGCTACGCTAACGAACTGATCATTTTTGGCAGTGTTAACAAAATCCATTGCTATCGGATCGGCCCAGTTGCCATCCTTTAGTTTCGTTACGAAGAGGTCCATCCCACCTTTTGATGCTCCGATCTTATCTGACGAGAATATCAGCGTTGCGCCATCCGCCATTATCCGAGGTGTTTGTGAATTTCCTGTATTGATTGAAGCGGGTAAGGCAATCGGTTCTTCCCATTGTCCATTCGGCTTTTTCTTCGATGAAAAAATTGCACAGCCTGACGCGAGTGATTGGTTCATCTTTTCACAACGCATAAAATAAATTGCGCTGTTATCCGGAGTAAAGGATGGGGAGCCATCGTTCGTCTTGGAATTA
This sequence comes from Chryseolinea sp., assembly GCA_037720155.1. Lineage (GTDB taxonomy): Bacteria > Bacteroidota > Bacteroidia > Cytophagales > Cyclobacteriaceae > Chryseolinea. Next base: position 312,508 of record JBBJMI010000001.1, read on the forward strand.
ATCGGGATGCCAAGGTTTTGAGGTTCTGACCATGTTGTTCCTTTGAGATCAGATGTCATGATATCATACCCTCCGATAATGGGTGATTTAGCAGCAGTAAAGAATACCCTTTTGCCGTCAGCGCTAAGAGCATATCCAGGCAAATAGGTGATCCTGTGATTCACATGCTTCGGTAAAATGACAGGTTGTATCCAATCCGATTCGCGAGACGAATATGAAACCACCAGGGATCCGTCCTCACCGTCATCGGAGATGAAAAGAATTGCATTGCCATCCAAACTGATATAGGGCGCGGAAAGATTGAACGAAGGATGATTTATAATGCTTGGTAACCTCCGTGTGTTTGCCTGGGCCAAAGTGTATGTGATTGCTGCGCAAAGCATCAAGAGGATCAGCGTAAATTTCTTCATAATCATATTGTACATCAAAAGTAAAGAATTCCGGACGCGCGGTCGGTCAGATTCTACGGGGCCCAAATATTTCCAGATTTTAAGTCGTCTCAACATGTTTTTCAGCGAAGCATTGTACCTTCGTTTCCTGCTTTTCCATTAATATCACACCATGATACAAGTGATTCCTTCTATTGCCATTCGCAACGGTAAAGTCGTAAAGATGAGGAAAGGCGATCCGTCAAGTGAGAAAGAATACGACGAAAATCCACTGGACCTTGCTAAACGCTTTTACGATCATGGTGTCGAGGTTATCCACCTGGTCGATCTCGACGGCGCCGAAAAAGGCAGCCCCGTGAACTGGCATGTTCTTGAAGCTATTGCGGGATATACAGAGCTTAAAGTTGACTTCACAGGTGGAATATCTACGGATGGCGACATTAGCAAGGCTTATGAATTTGGTGCAGCGTACATTACTGCAGCAAGCATTGCCGTAACGGATCCAGAGTTGTTTGCATCCTGGATAATTTCCTATGGCCGTGAAAAAATGACACTCGGCGCAGACGTAGTTGACCGGAAATCCAAAGAACTGCTCTTCAGGGGATGGCGCACAAAATCGAAGATCACATTTTTTGAACACCTTGAATATTTCTACTCCCGGGGATTAAAATATGTGAAATCAACTGATGTGTCCCGCGACGGTGTACTCGAAGGGCCTGCATTTGACTTTTACCATGAGATTCTTGAAGCATTTCCAGAAATGTCTGTGCTGGCGAGCGGCGGGGTACGAGGGCTTGATGATATCAAACGCCTAAATGATATGGGAATCTTTGCCGTTATTTTCGGGAAAGCTTACTATGAAGGCTTCCTTACTCTAAAGGATCTTGAGCAATTCCTTGTAAAAAAGCAATAGCGGAACGAGGGTTAGTCAACCATGTCCTGCATTTTGTATTTTTCGAAAATAAAGTAGAGGAAATTAAACGACAGAATAGAATCGTCTTCCTGAGAGGCAGGCTTCCCAGAACCTTTTTGTGCCTCGGCCTGAGGTTTACTACTTCGGGCTGGCCTAACGCTAGCCGAGTCTTTTGAAGCAGAGTAAAGAATTTTGGAATTCTGTGAAGGATCCGCTTCGCCCGGAGCGTATATAACACGCTCACGCTCTAATTCACCCTCATCATCTTCCGGCAGAGAATAACTTCCGTCTTGCGCCATTGCAGATCGCACCCCCTCGGGAGCCAGCACGGCTAACAAAAGTGTAAGAAATACGCAAGAGGCGCTGGTTCTCATATCAAGCTCTGACAGCCGTAAAATAACGTTTGTTCTGAAAAATACAAAAATTAACTGCCATAATCAGACCATCTTTTGCTATATCGCGATGTTTTTCCCTTTATCCCCAAATTTTTGGAATTTTGGTCATAAAACTTAAGGACAAATTATGCCAATGCCGAAGATTCTAAGGGACGATTTTGAAAAGGTAGACCTTCGGGCGGGCACGATCTTAAAGGCAGAGGCATTTCCCGAGGCAAGAAAGCCTGCCTATAAATTATGGGTCGACCTCGGCGAAATGGGGATAAGAAAATGCAGTGCCCAGATAACCGGAAATTATAACTTGGAAGAGCTGGTGGGCAGGCAGGTGATCTGTGTTGTTAACTTTCCGTCACGCCAAATAGCAAACTTCATTTCAGAGGTATTGGTTACAGGGTTTGCAGATGCAGACAAGAACGTTGTATTAGCCTCAATAGATAAAAAGATACCAAATGGTTCACGATTGTTCTAAAGCATGATCAGATTCTCTCAACTCGAAGGCATTATTAGAGGCTCCGTGCTTTCGTCCTCAATCGACACAGACATTCAGTCTGTTTGCATCGACAGCCGGAAGGCTGGGATCCCGCAGAAAAGTATCTTCTTTGCCATTCGCGGTGAGCGTCACGACGGTCATGATTATCTGCAGGCTCTCTATAAAGCAGGTTTCCGCCAATTTGTTGTGGAGACAACGGCGCTTGATCTGAGAACGATGAATGGATGTAACATCATTCAGGTAGCGTCAAGTGTCATCGCGCTGCAACAACTGGCAGCATTTCACCGGAAAAATTTTTCAATCCCGGTCCTGGGGATTACCGGAAGCAATGGGAAGACAATAATAAAGGAATGGTTATCCCAGCTTCTTTCGGGTGACAAAGTGGTCGTGCGGAATCCGGGCAGCTACAATTCTCAAGTAGGGGTACCGTTATCGGTATTGCAAATACAGTCGCATCACCAAATTGCGATTTTCGAAGCTGGGATTTCAAAGCCTGGCGAAATGAAAAAGCTTGAACAAGTAATTCGGCCAACAATTGGAATCTTTACAAATATTGGGACTGCCCATGATGAGGGATTTAAAGACCGCAACGAAAAGATCAATGAGAAGCTTAAGTTGTTTTCACACTCGGATATTGTGATTTATTGCAAAGACCACAAAGCGCTTCACAATTTGATTTCAAATTCAAATCTAAAGACCATCACCTGGGGAACCGAAGATAGCGATATAAAAATATCGCATCATCAGGAGCATCTTACAATCGCGTATCATAACTCAAACACATATCTCAGTATTCCATTTTCAGACGCTGCGTCCATTGAAAATTTATCTCATTGCATTTCGGCAATGATCGTTATGGGTTATGCACCCTCGGGCCTCCAGAAGCTAATAGCCGGCTTGCGGCCCGTCAAAATGAGAATGCAATTAAAGGACGGGGTCAATCGTTGTCAGGTAATTGATGATACCTATAATAATGATTTGGGCGGCCTACAAATTGCTTTGCAATTTTTGTCGAATCAAAATCAAAAAAAGAAGAAGAGGGTTATCCTGTCTGACATCTTTGAATCCGGTTTAAGCGGCGACGCGCTGGTTGCCAGCATGCTGAAAATTCTGGACAACAATGATAGCCCAACCGTTGTAGCAATTGGTCCTGTACTCTCTAGTTTTAGATCGAGCTTTCCGCCGTCGGCTGTTTTCTATTTAAGTACACAGGAATTTTTAGATCGATTTGATTTTTCTACGCTGCATGATGAGGTCATATTGGTTAAAGGTGCCCGAAATTTCAGATTTGAAAAAATCATTTCGCGGTTACAGCGAAAAGTTCACGGAACAGTAATGGAGATTGATTTGGACGCACTCGTCCATAATTTCAATTATTTCAAATCGCGCATAAGGCCCACAACGAAAGTGATGGTCATGGTTAAGGCATTCGCCTATGGCAGCGGAAGCACGGAGATTGCTAATCTGTTGCAATACCATCAGGCTGACTATCTCGGAGTTGCTTATGCGGACGAGGGTATTGAGCTGCGACGGAACAATATCGGCCTTCCCATAATGGTAATGAACCCGACGGAAGAAAGCTTTGAATCACTTTTTGCTTACAACCTGGAACCGGAAATATACAGCATCAAAATACTGCGTTCTATTTTGATCTACCTGCAGAACAGGCCGTGCACAATTCATCTTAAATTGGATACCGGGATGCGTCGTCTGGGCTTCGATTCTGATACACTCGAGGAGTTGAAAACGATCCTCATCAGCAATTCAAACCTTCGTATTGCCTCTGTATTTAGCCACCTCGCAGGGGCTGATGAAGGAGGGCATGATTACTTCTCCCGTCAGCAATTCGATACTTTTCTTTCTGCAGCCAATTCAATATCGGAAGCAGTGGGATATAAACCACTTTATCACATCCTCAACACACCTGGAATCTTGCGTCTCCCGGAATATCAACTTGACATGGTTCGTTTAGGAATTGGCATGTACGGCATCGATCCAACGGGAAATGGGAGCTATCCATTACAACCAGTCGCCACCCTCAAGACTATCATTTCTCAACTAAAGGCGGTCAGAAAAGGTGAAAGTATTGGGTACGGCAGGCGCGGTGTGGCTGCAAAAGACCTTAAAATTGCCACCATAGCCATTGGATATGCAGATGGTTTCAGCCGGGCGTTTAGCGGTGGTGTTGGTGAGGTATTGGTGAATGGAATGACGGCGAAAGTTATTGGAAATGTTTGTATGGACATGACAATGATCGACGTTACCGGTATCACTACCGAAGAGGGCGATGAGGTCATCCTTTTTGGAAAAGATCTGCCTATTCAGCGTGTTGCCGCCAAGATCAACACAATTGCCTACGAGATTCTAACCAATACAAATGAACGGGTTAAACGTGTTTTTTTAGCCACGGATATCTAGGGTGAATGATTGATTAGTGAATCACTAAATCTCTATATTTGCCTTGTTTAAAATTAATCTAAATAAGGTAATGGCTCAGAATGTTGCACAGATGCGCCCGGGGGATGTCGCTATCGTGACCGGGTTCACCGACGCAATTATTTCTGTGAAGTTAATGGAGATGGGCTGTTTGCCTGGATCTTCCGTACGTTTCAATTTTACCGCTCCCCTGGGTGACCCTGTGTGTATCAGTGTTTCAGGATATGAACTCTCTCTTCGGCTTGAAGAGGCGGCCTCTATCTCAATCCTCAATTAATGGATCCCTCCCCTCGGACGAAAATTGCGCTTGTAGGCAACCCCAATTCCGGGAAGTCATCATTATTTAATTACCTCACAGGCTTAAATCAGAAGATCGGAAATTTTCCAGGGGTAACGGTGGAGAAAAAGTCAGGCGTGACCACTTTGCCCGATGGCAAAATGGCGGAGATTATTGACTTACCGGGCATTTATAGCATCTATCCGCGGAGCATGGATGAAAGGATCGTCGCGGAAATTTTGCTCGACCATCATTCCCCTTCGACACCTGAAAAGGTGGTTGTAGTCGTGGATGGCACTAACCTGAAACGAAGTTTTCTGCTTCTGACGCAGATCATTGACCTCGGCCTGCCGACCATCCTTGCCCTTAACATGATGGATCTCGCAGCAAAGGCCGGGATCAGCTATGACTTTATAGCCCTGTCGAAATCCCTTGGAATTCCGGTAGTAGCGATCAACGCGCGCAATGGGGTGGGTTTGGAAGAGCTGAAGAGTCAAATGGCAAAACCGCTTTACGCCACGAAAGCGCCGATATTCAGTCTCACCAAAGAATCGGAAGCACCTGTTGCAGAAGTAATAGAAAAGCTCGGGGTCGATAATCCCTACGAGGCGTACCAGTTCCTTGACCAGCCACAATCACTAAAATTCCTTGGCCCGGCTAAACAGGAATTGGTTGATACGATCCGAAAGAAGTATGATTTCTTTCCCGGAAAATTTCAGGGAGCAGAAACCATACAGCGATATAGCGTTATCCAGGACCTGCTCACGAAAATAACGCTAAAGACTTCTGATAATTCCTGGAAAAAGTATTCAGCGCGCCTGGATCGTATACTGGTACACCGCGTTTGGGGATACCTGATTTTCTTCACGATTCTGTTACTGATATTTCAGGCAATTTTTGCGTGGGCACAGGCACCAATGGATCTGATTGATCAATTCTTTGCTGAGGTGAGCAGGTATCTTGCTGCTACACTTCCTGCAGGAGTGCTTACCCGCTTGCTGGCGGAAGGGGTCATTCCTGGAATTGGCGGGATTGTACTTTTTGTTCCGCAGATCGCAATCCTATTTGCATTCATCGCCATCCTGGAAGAGACGGGTTATATGGCGCGCGTCGTATTTCTGATGGACAAGATCATGCGAAAGTTTGGTCTGAACGGCAAAAGCGTTGTGCCACTCATCTCCGGCGTCGCCTGCGCGATCCCCGCGATCATGGCAACACGAACAATAGACAATTGGAAAGAGCGAATCATTACAATTCTTGTGACACCATTGATGAGTTGTTCCGCGCGGCTTCCGGTCTTCACAATTCTTATTGCACTAGTCGTACCAGATCACAAGGCTTTCGGCTTTTTTAGCTTGCAAGGCTTAGCCCTGATGGGACTGTATTTACTAGGATTTGCCGCGGCACTGGTGTCTGCCTGGGTAATGAACCTCATCATTCAGGTTAAAGAGCGCAGCTTTCTAATGATGGAACTACCCACCTACAGGGTGCCGAAATGGTCAAATGTGGGTTACACAATACTCGAGAAGACGAAAGCCTTCGTGCTGGAAGCAGGAAAAGTGATCATCGCCGTTTCCGTCATTCTTTGGGTACTTGCCAGCTATGGTCCGGGAGACAGACTTCCCAGGGCGAGGGAAATCGTGTTAGCGCAAAACAAGAATGCAAGATTAACAGAGCAGGGGCTGGAAGCCAGGATTGCTGCATATAAATTAGAAAATTCATACGCAGGATTGATTGGTAAAGCAATGGAGCCATTGATCAGGCCGCTTGGGTATGATTGGAAAATCGGCATCGCGTTGTTTACCTCGTTTTACGCGCGTGAAGTCTTTGTAGGCACGATAGCAACCATCTATAGTATTGGAAGCGTTAGTGTAGAGGATTCGTCAACGATCCAAGACAGATTACGGGCTGAGGTTAACCCCGAGACCGGCGGACCCAGGTTTACGCCAGCCGTAGGATTTTCCCTGCTGGTCTTTTACACATTTGCCATGCAATGCGCGAGCACCCTCGCAGTTGTTTATCGCGAAACCAAGGGATGGAAGTGGCCAATGATCCAGCTCGTTTACATGACGGCCCTCGCATACCTTTCTGCTTTCATCGTTTATCAATCCTTTAGTTAGATATTGGTGGTTGAAGCGCTGCTCGCTAACTTGGAGTCAAAATCAGAACATTGGAATCTTTTCAACTTGAAGGAAAGGTCGGAATTTTAGGAGGGGGCCAACTCGGAAGAATGTTGATCCAGGCTGGCGTAGATTTCAATATTCAATTCAAGGTGCTTGATCCGGACGCTGGTGCACCATGTTCGGCCCTGGCTGAGTTTCACGTCGGAAAGCTCACCGACTTCGATACGGTATATAGGTTTGGATCTGAATGCGAGGTTGTCACCATCGAAATCGAGAACGTCAACACGGAGGCATTGAAAGCCCTTGTTAAAAAGGGCATTAAGGTATATCCGCAACCCGAAGTGATCGAGCTTATTCAGGACAAGCGGCTACAGAAGGGATTCTATAAAGAGTCCGGCATTCCGACTCCTGACTTTGTTCTGGTAGATGGCGCGCACGATGTAGCGCGACATGCGGACTTTTTGCCGGCCGTAAACAAGCTGGGCCGGGAAGGCTACGACGGCCGTGGTGTGCAGATCATGCGATCCGTTGCAGATTTGGATAAGGCTTTTGACGCGCCGGGATTGCTGGAGTCTTTGATAGATTTTGAAAAGGAAATCGCGGTCATCGTGTCCCGTAATGCTCTCGGCGAGATCAAAACATTTCCCCCGGTCGAAATGGTGTTTCATCCTGTACAAAATCTGGTTGAATACCTTTTTTCGCCGGCTGATATTTCAGAGGCCGTTGCTTCAGCAGCCGAACGTATAGCCTGCACGATAATAGAGAAGCTTGGTATGGTTGGCTTGCTGGCGGTGGAAATGTTCGTCGCAAAAGATGGGACAGTCATGGTAAATGAGATCGCACCTCGGCCGCATAACAGCGGGCACCATACTATCGAAGCGAATGTGACATCCCAATATGAACAACACTTGCGTTCGATACTTGGTCTGCCGCTGGGTGACACGCGTATTGTTTCGCCGAGTGCAATGGTAAATTTATTAGGTGAGCCGGGGCACGCCGGGGTTGCAAGATATCTCGGGTTCGAGCAAATTCTCGCGGTGCCAGGGATACATGTTCATCTATATGGAAAGCGGAATACTAAACCATTTCGCAAAATGGGGCACGTGACAATCGTCGAGAACGATACAGAAGAACTCCGAAGAAAAGCACATTTCGTAAAAGACATTTTAAAAGTAATCACCTGATATGGCGAAGCCGATCGTTGGAATAATAATGGGTAGTCAGTCCGATCTCCGGATCATGAAAGAGGCTGCCGAAATCATGGAAGAGTTTCAAATTCCACACGAGGTGACAATTGTTTCGGCACACCGGACACCACTTCGCATGATTGAGTATGCAACTGCGGCGCGGCAACGAGGAATAAAAGTAATAATCGCCGGGGCTGGAGGCGCGGCGCATTTACCTGGGATGATTGCTTCTATCACATCGCTTCCTGTTATCGGTGTACCAATTAAATCCTCCAACTCCATCGATGGGTGGGATTCCGTATTGTCAATTCTTCAGATGCCAGCCGGGGTACCTGTTGCAACAGTTGCTCTTGACGGAGCGAGGAACGCTGGCATACTCGCTGCACAGATTCTGGGTTCGCAGGATAAACAAATGGGTCGGCGCGTCGATCAATTCAAGAAATCATTGAAAGTTAAAATAGAGTCTGCCGCCAAAAAAATGGAATCAAAAGGATGGAAAGACCCTTCATGATAACGCAGTAACCATTTGACCTGAAAAGCAGTAATTTCGATTTGCTGATCTATACGGGTTATGAATCTTAATAATAAGGGATGGCTTAAAGACTATCTTGATTTTCGAAAGGAGTTCATTATCGCGGGGGCGGGAGAGAAGGATCAGAGGGCTTCGCATCCGGAACAATCACTGTATAGGATCATTCAACCAACGGGTTTGATGTATGGTCAATCAGTTGGCGGTGTACCATTAGCCGATAGTGAAAAGTGGACTGATAAGGAACGTTTAAAGATCCTGCTTGCGGAGAGTCTCATCAGCAGTTCTCTTCTTTTTTACGAGAAGCCGATTAAAAGTCCTGACGATATCTCAGCCGCTATCGAAAAAACCCTCGAGAGCATTGGTAGTTTTTACAACAACATTTTCCCTGAACTGGCTACTCCCAAAAAGACTTTATTGGGTCGTAAAAAATCGCCGATCGAATTGGCTGAAACAATTCTAGACAAACGCATTGAGCAGACCCGGAAATTCGACGGCAACTTTTGGTCAAATTTCTTTCACAACAGTTTGTTGTTTCTCGATGTGTTTATTTATGGAAAATGGATTCACACAAATGCGGACCGCATTGTTTCGGACTTTTTTAGATTTGAGCGTGAAGAGCTTAGATTTTCGGTCATTAAAGTTATCGCCGCCGCCGCGCATTCTAATAAAGAGATATCTTTTGAAGAACGCGAACTCTATGATTTTTTTATCGAAAGCGCTGATTTAACGTCGGAAAGACGCAAAGAAGCATTGAAGATCTTTGAGGAAGGTTTTGCGCTCGAGAATCTCAATCTGCCATCGGAAAACTCTTGGATACTCAAAAAATTTTTCCTTGAAGTTGGTATTCTTACCATCCTGGCAGACAAAAAAGTGGAACAAGAAGAACTGGATTTCCTCAAGCGATTCTGCCTCTACCTCGGATTCTCGGAAGACGACCTTGAAAATAGCATGATCGCAATAGAAGGTTTTGTTTTGGAACATTGGGGAGAGCTTGAATACCTTAAGGAGAGTCAGGACTACGACCAGGTGGGTGCCCAATTTGTGAAGCGTTTGGCAACAATTGCTGAACGACACAAAAGCAAACTGGTGAAAAGCATATCAGAAAACAGCGATGTTCTCGCCCTGATCAGAAAGGCTAGCTCCAATGAACTGAAAGGCGATGAAAAGGAAAAAGTAAGACTCGAGCTAATCAGGATAATAAGGACCATCCCATCTTTTAGTCTGGTTTCCTTACCTCAGAAGTTTTTGACCCTGCCGGTTTTATTAAAGGTACTGCCAAGAACGCTTTTCGCAGAGGGGATCAGGAAATAATCAGACACTTTCGTCTTTTACCTCTTTTACCTTTCTCGGGATGATCACTGAGAATACAATTGACAAAGTGAGTGTAGCGATGATGACGGCGAAAGACGTATACACTCCAACGTGCAGATCAAAGATCTCCATAAGCATCTTCGCACCAATAAAGAAAAGGATGATTGAGAGTCCTTTTTGCAGCAAATAAAACTTGTCGATGATACCCGCGAGCAGGAAAAACATTGCCCGCAGCCCCATGACGGCAAAAATGTTTGAGGTATAGACCAGGAACTCATTTTGAGTAATTGCAAAAGCTGCAGGGATTGAGTCAACCGCAAAAATAAGGTCCGTTGTTTCGATCAGTACGATAACCAGAAAAAGCGGCGTAAAAGCCAGCCTACCGTTTTCCCTCACTAAAAAGCTTCCCGGATGCTCTGCTTTCGACATCGGAAGATACTTTCGGCAAAGCCTCATCACAGGATTTTTCTCCGGCTCTATACTTTGGTCTCCATCCTCGAAGTAAATTCTGATACCAGAGTAGATCAGTAATACGCCAAAAATGTAAAGAATCCAGTGAAACTTATGGATAAGGATGGCGCCTACGAAGATGAATATACCCCGGAAAACTATGGCACCTAGTATACCCCAGAAAAGGGTTTTGTGGTAGTACTCTTCCTTGACCTGGAAATACTTTAAGATCAATAGTATGACGAAAATGTTATCAACGGAAAGGGCATATTCCGTCAGGTAAGCCGAAAAATATTCAATGGCGTGATCAGGCCCTTCGGATTTATAGATAAAAAACCCAAACAGCGTAGATATAAAAACCCAGAAGATCGATTGATAAAGGGCTGATTTTGTGGTTGTCTTCGAGGCCTTTCTATGAAATAAACCAAGATCAAGAACCAGGAAAAGGATGATGATAAACGCAAAAACGCCAAACAATATGGTCTCTTTTGAATTGGAGTTTTCGAAAAGGGAGAATAGAAGTATGTTGAGCACTGAAGGCAAAGGAGCGTTATTTCCGGTTATAAGCGTGTATAGATATCAAAAATTTGCAGGTTTACCAATCCCATCGAATTCAAAACTGAAAATATTTATTGTCATAAATATGATAAGCTTGGTTAATCCGTCGAGCAAGCAAAATGAAACCCCGTAAAAAAAATTAATCACTGCAACGTTCGCACACTCCCTGTATCAATAAATTTGTCTCTGAAGCCCGGTAGCCCTTGGGTAGCCTTACAGTAGGAACCTCCACATTAAGGCAATTAGTCTGACCACACTGAGTACACTTAAAATGCACATGATCGTGATGATGCCCAGCTGTTGTACAGGCTTCCTTGCACAGGGCATACTTTAAACTTCCCTCATCATCGAGGACTTTATGAATTAGCCCTCTGTCAAGAAATGTCTTAAGGGTCCTGTAAACAGTAACCCTATCAAGATTGTTTTCAATTTCTTTCTCGATATCGCCATGCGATAAAGCATAATTTTTCAAGACGAAAAGATGCAAAATCTCCTGCCGGTTCGGCGTCGATCTGAGTTTGAAATCCCGTAGTAACCTTTCTGACATCGTGCCCATTCTACAATAGCGAACTTTAATAACGCGGCCCCGGCAAACCTACGTCAACTGAAGCTTTAGCAAGTTACTATAAATCCCATTACTCAACACGGTGAGTTCTGCGTGAGATCCGACTTCTGCCAGCCTGCCATCCTTGATCACAAAAATCCGGTCAACTTTTTTGATGGTGCTGAGCCGGTGGGCAATAATAATTGTAGTTCGTCCTTCCATTAATTTATCCAGGGCTTGTTGAACCAACACCTCCGAGGCGACATCCAGCGAACTCGTTGCTTCGTCGAGGATAAGTATTGCCGGATCTTTTAATATCGCCCGGGCAATTGCGATGCGCTGCCGTTGTCCTCCCGACAATTTTACACCACGTTCGCCCACGATGGTATCGAACTGCTGCGGAAAGCTGTCTATAAATTCTAATGCATTTGCCTTTTGGGCGGCTTCACGGATCTCTTCAAAGGACGCGTTTGGCTTGCCATAGGCTATGTTTTCCCTTATCGTTCCCCCAAACAAAAGCACCTCTTGCGGAACAATGCCTATGTTCCTTCGATATCCGGATAAATCAAAAGTATTAGCAGCTATGTCATCAACCGAAATGTTACCCGAGCTGGTATCGTAAAATCTCATGATAAGATTGATGATGGTGGATTTTCCAGAGCCACTTGGTCCAATCAGCGCAATTTTTTCACCCGAAGAGATTTCAAAATCCAGGTTTTTCAGAACAACAAAATCTTGTCGGGTGGGATAGGAAAAGGAAACATCAGCAAATACAATTTTACCCTGTAATTTATCGACGCCGACGCCTTGTGACCTGGACTCGTCAGTTTCGTTGAGCAACTCAAGAAGACGCTCGGATGCTCCAATGGCCCGCTGTACCTGGGTATAAATATCGCCAAGGCCAGCAATGGAGCCGCCAATAAAAGAAGTGTAGATAACGAATGAAAATAACTCGCCAACTGTGATTTCGTTCGTCTGTACAAGACGTGCGCCGTACCAGCCGACGGCAACTATTCCGCCGAATAGCGCAAAGATTATGAACGAAATAAACAAGCCTCTGAACCGGGCTGTTCTTATCGCGACCTTTACAACTTCAGAAAGCGCTGCTGCGTACCTGTTAGTTTCGAAGGCTTCGTTCGTAAAAGCTTTAACAACGGTGACAGACTGCAGGGACTCTTCCACAACGACGTTTGCTTCAGCAAGCTTATCCTGAGTTTGCTTTGAAAGGGATCTGATGTATTTGCCGAACACCAGCGCAACCAGGACAAGCGCGGGAAAGGTCAATAACATAAATCCGGTAAGCTTCGGCGCGAGATAGAAAATTATACCAAGCCCAAAAATCAGCGTAAGCACCTGTCGCAACATTTCTGCTAAAGTGAATGCGAAGAGTTCCGACAGCGTACCCACATCTGACGTTATGCGACTCATTAATTCACCTACACGTCTTGTGTCGAAAAAGGTCAATGGAAGCCATACCATTTTCTGATACATTGCTTTGCGGAGGTCGGCAAGGGATCGTTCGCTCACGACAGAAAATGTGTATACCCTGGTAAAGGAAAAAAGTCCCTGGAGGAAAAGTACTGCGAATAGCGCCAACGCTACCTGATTAATGGAATTGAAGAATGGGACAGGTGTTCCGCTCGCGATATCAAGGAGCTTGCCGGCCAGGTATGGAAATCCGAGTAATGTAATACTTGACAACCCCAGGGCTACTAGTCCCGCTGTGAACCATGCCTTATATGGAAGGGCGAATTTAAAAACGCCAAGAAGTTGATTTAGGCTACGCCGGTTTAGTTTCCTTTTTTCCTCGTCTTTCAGCGCCTCATTGCCCCCGCGTTTCGCCATACTATTTGTGTCCCAGTGTTAACCTTCCGCTGATATTGTAATGCACCGTATCATCCAGAAACATTTTTTGACCACCCCGAATTGAAAACGATGTCAACACCGATGTATCCCTGATCTGCTCGAATTGCAACGACAAGATTTTTGCGCTGTGATACAAAGCATTCGATTCATCATAAGATGCCTCAATCTTTTTTATCTGTACTGGCGAATGCTGATAGTAGATCCTGAGATACTTTACACTCAGGTCGTCATTCGTAAGGAAAGATTTAACTTTAAGATTGCTTTTCTTATCAGAATGGAATTCAATGCGATAACGTGGTCTGTTCACCGGCTTGTTGATTGAATTCAGCACGTTGAATATTTCAAATTCTTTCTTCCAGGCTATCGTGTCCGTTGGCAGCAGACGTACCCTACTATGCTTGTTATCCAGCGTTGTTTTTTTTTCGATCGTTGCACGGTGGTTTGCTAAATGAACAACCTGTCTGTTTAAGAGGCTGTCTATGGCATATAGATCTCTCGTGCGAATGTGGTCGCGGTCACACGAGAAGATGCCGGACCCCAATAATATCATCAGGGTTTTGCAAACACATCTTCCGATTGACGAACTTTTAATTGTCCAATAAAACATTGCCGGTCATCTGGGGGGGTATGGGTAGGCCCATCAATGTAAGGATCGTTGGAGCCAGGTCGCCCAGCTTTCCATTTTTTAGTTTCCCTTTAAAGGTATCGTCAACAAGTATACACGGGACAAGGTTTGTGGTATGCGCAGTATTGGGGCTGCCGTCATTATTGATCATAAGCTCGGCGTTACCATGGTCGGCGATGATGATGGTGCTATAGCCGTTTCTCAATGCTGCTCCAGCAACCAATTCAGCGCAACGGTCAACCGTTTCACAAGCTATCACCGCAGCGGAAAAAACGCCAGTATGCCCCACCATATCTGGATTTGCAAAATTCAGGCAAATAAAGTCGGGCTCCTTTTTGTTGAGTTCTGGAATAATGCGATCCTTTATTTCGTTGGCACTCATCTCGGGCGCAAGGTCATACGTAGCGACCTTTGGGGAAGGGCAGAGTATTCTTGACTCGCCGGCAAAGGGACTCTCCCGTCCGCCGGAGAAGAAGAAAGTAACATGAGGGTACTTTTCTGTTTCGGCTATGCGGATTTGGGTTTTTCCATTTTCCGATATGACCTCGCCGAGCGTTTTTTCAAGATTGTCTTTATTGAAAATGAGTTTTACACCCGTATAAGTATCGTCATAGTTAGTGAGCGTTACGTAGTACAACAGAAGTTTTTTCATGCCCTGTTCAGGGAAATCCTGTTGGGTGAGAACCTCCGTAATTTCACGGCCGCGGTCCGTGCGAAAATTGAAGCACAGGACTACGTCTCCAGGTTTAATAGTGGCAACGGGTTCCTGGTTTTCAACCAGAACTAAAGGTTTTATAAATTCATCGGTTACGTTGTTGTCGTATGACCGTTGAAGCGCAGCCAGTGGGTCCGTGATTTTCTCTCCGTAACTATTGACCATTACATCGTACGCGAGCTTAACCCGCTCCCACCGTTTGTCGCGGTCCATGGCATAATATCGACCGACAATGGTTGCCAGCTTTCCAGTGCGCACGCTCATATGATTCGTCAAGTCCTGAATGTATCCAAGGCCCCCTTTCGGATCCGTATCGCGGCCATCGAGGAACGCATGGATAAAGAGATTTTTTATATCGTTATTGTGTGCAATTGTGATCAGCCCCTTCAGGTGCTCGATATGCGAATGAACGCCGCCGTCTGAAAGCAGACCTATGAAATGGACGTCCTTGCCATTTGCCTTAGCATACTCAAACGCTTCGATCAGCACCGGATTCGCATCAAGCTCCTTTTCTTCGATCGCTTTGTTTATCCTGACAAGATCCTGGTAAACAACCCGGCCAGCTCCGATGTTCATATGGCCTACTTCAGAGTTTCCCATCTGTCCCCTTGGTAAACCGACTGCTAACCCGGATGCCTCCAGCGTGCTGTTGGCAAATCGAGAGGCTAAAGAATTGACAAAAGGCGTTTTGGCATGGTCTATTGCGGAAACAGCTTTGTTTTTAGCAATGCCCCAGCCGTCCAAGATCATTAAAAGAACCTTTTTGTTCATAGGAAGCGGTAGTTTATTGGAATACGAATGAGCGGGGGCAAATATGCGAAGATCTCTTCATTCAATAATTCTCTATCTTGCGACAATGGCATAGTTTTAGCCTCCTTTGTTATCCGACATGAAAATAAACAGGTATCTCAGGGCATTCGTATGGATTGCTACTTTTTTTGTCCAGGCATCGGTATTTGCGCAAGGGGACGTCATTAGTCAGGTAAAAGAAACGATCAAAGCCGGCAGCGCCAAGGAACTATCAAGATTTCTGAACGAAACCATCGACGTTACTTTGAACGATGGTCCGCAATCGTATAGCAAAACTCAGGCGGAATTCGTTTTTCGCGACTTTTTCAAACAACACCCACCTGAAGAATTTAACATTATTCATCAGGGCACATCCAAGGGCGGACAAACCTTCGGCATAGGGCAATATAAGAGCGGCACGGAAACCTATCGGGTTTACATGAAAATTAAGGCCGCAGACAATCAACAGCTGGTGCACGAAATTTCCTTTGCAAAGGAATAGCGGAAAGGCTGAAAAATTTTACGTCGTCAACTAGATTGATTGCCGGGGCATGTATTTTTGCACCCGTGCGACCATCCTATATCACTCCAAAGTTTGTACAAGATTTTATTGCGCTCGCGCTTTCCGAAGACATCGGTGACGGCGACCATTCCAGCCTTGCGGCGATTCCTGCAAATACTCAAACGAAGGCGAGGTTATTGGTGAAAGATGAAGGAATGCTGGCGGGCATATCACTGGCCGGAGAAATTTTTCAATTTTTCGACAAGGATCTTCGCGTCGAAGTCTATATGGCGGACGGCGCTTTGGCAAAACGAGGCGACATTGCCTTTTCTGTTCACGGAGCGGCCAGGTCGATACTTTCGACGGAAAGGCTTGTCCTGAATTGCTTGCAACGGATGAGCGGGATAGCAACAAAAACCAGCCGGCTTATGGAGCTCATAAGTGGAACAGGCGTAAAATTATTGGACACCCGCAAAACAACTCCAAACTTTCGCCTCCTCGAAAAGTGGGCTGTTAGCATTGGCGGGGGCTCGAATCATAGAATAGGCCTTTACGATATGATCATGTTGAAAGACAATCATATTGATATGGCGGGTGGAATTGAAAAAGCGATCATTCAAACAAAAGATTATCTTCGCGCCGGGAATCATAACCTCAAAATAGAGATTGAAACGCGGAATCTGGAGGAGGTAAAAGAAGTTCTGCGGGTAGGCGGTGTTGATATTGTCATGTTAGACAACATGAGTCCCGGACAGATGCGTGACGCCGTGACGCTTATCGGCGGCTCCTATAAAACGGAAGCAAGCGGTAACATAACGGAAAAGACAATTCGCGAGGTGGCCGAATGCGGTGTTGATTTCATATCGATGGGGGCGCTGACGCACTCGGTAAGGAGTCTGGACCTAAGCCTGAAGGCGTATGATATTTAGTGAAAAGATAATATGATTGTTAAGACGAAAAACTACAAGCTCGACAAGAAAACTTATATCAAAATGGCTCTTAAGAGCATACTCAGAAAGCAAGGCTGGATGGCCCTTGCCGGAGCTGCCGTTTTGTGTCTTTGCTATTTCATTCCCGGCGCTGCCAGTTTCTGGTGGTTCATTGCCGCTTTCATTGGATTAGGTCTGTACCTGTTGTTTTGGTGGATACAATTTTACGGGGTCACCCAGCTTGAACAAGGAAAAATGTTGTTTGAAAAATTCTCGTATGAGATCAGCAGCCAGCAGGTTTTGATGAAGCTAAACCCACGGGAAGGAATGCCAATGAAATGGGACCAGATCAAAAGCGCGGAGGCCGGCAAGGATTACTTTGCATTGTTTGTCAATAAGGCGCAGATCATCTATTGGCCTCACAAAATTTTCAATACTGATAATGAGAGGAAATTTGTGGCGAGCATTCTCCGTGCAAAGGGCCTTTTGAAGTAAACTTGCGATGGCAAATAGATAAAGAATTTGTCGTTTTAAGGTTTAAATTCTACGTGTGCAAAAATCAGGGGAAAACCGGTCGCCGCTAGAAATCAAACAGCTGATATACGCATACTGTGCATATCAGGAGCGCTCACATCAGGAAGTACGCAGGAAGCTATACGACCTCGGACTCTACAGACAGGACGTAGATGAAACCATTGCGCTGTTAATCACTGAAGGTTATCTCAACGAAGAGCGTTTTGCGAAGGCATTTGCCGGAGGTAAGTTCCGAATTAAAAGTTGGGGACGCATAAAGATCACCCACGAGCTTGAGGCACGTGGCCTCACAAAAAAATGCATTCAATCAGGAATCCTGGAGATATCTGAAAACGAATACGTCGATGCCCTCTCAAAACTCCTTCGTAAAAAATCCTCTTTGTTGAATGAGAATGATGCCTTCAAAAAACGAGATAAGCTTGCAAGATTTGCCATTTCGAAGGGCTATGAGTCGGAATTAGTCTGGAAAATCGTGAACGAGATTGTAAAAAAGTGACGGGCTGTCACTTTTTTATGATAATTTGCGTTAAGACCAATGAGATCCTAGTGATGAGATCAAAGTTAGATAACAAAGAGAATTGGATATCCAGCAAGGTTAAGAAGAGCCGCGAGCTGGTCTATAAGATAATTGATATAAACAAGGAAATAGATGCTGCGGGAAAAACCTTTCGCGTGGGCGAAAAAGTCTATTTCGTAAGGGAACTTGGCTAGTAAAAGCACCACGTGGCGTTAGCAGTATCTACATTATTTCTATTCCTCTTTATCCTGCCTGGAATTTCTTTTAAACGGGCATACCTATCCTCTGTATTTTCAAGAAAGCTTAAATTTTCTGGACTACTGGACGAAGTATTCTGGGCCTTATTTCCTTCGATTGCCATGCACTTCCTGGCGTATGGAATACTGTCGGTTGTGGAGGGATTTTTCCGGTTTGATTTTGAGTTAGGTCCGTTACTGGACATGATCTTTCAGGAAAATAATTACTCGTCATTTTTCCTTTCCTACCTCTACTATTGCACCTATGTGATTGGTGTATCGTTTTTTGCGGGCCACGCCAGCCGAAAGGTGGTAAGGTGGCTGAAGTTGGATCGCCGCTTTAAATTATTCCGTTTTTCAAATGACTGGCATTACCTTTTGAGTGGTGAATTTCTGGATTTTCCTGAGGTGCCAGACGATCCTGAAGAAGTGAGTTTCAAACTTGTAAATGTACTTACTCAAGTTGGAGTCGATCAAATGATATACATCGGGGAGCTAATCCACTTTAATCTTTCTGATGAGGGCGGATTAGAAAATATTGTGTTGAAAGATGCCAAACGCAGATTCCTGAAAGACGATTTGCTGGAGAACAGGTACTATGAAATTCCAGGCAGGTACATAACCATTCCCTACAAAACCATTATCAATATCAACATCCGATATTTTTACCTGGAAGAGGTTACGGCTATTTACGAGCGGGAGAAACAGGCTGACCACTAGTTACCTACCATGAAGACCGCATTGCTAAATAGCATTTTTCCATTCTCCCAAAAACAACGAAACAGGGGATTATCAACCAGATAAATTACATTTCCCTTTCCTTTTTGCTCTACCCCTAACGTTAAGCTGTTGTCCAGCTTCTGATTTATCCTTGCGCCGGCAAAACCCTGAACTGGCCTTGCCTTACCTTTCATTACGCCGACGTTCCATCCGGTTTCAAGAAATCCATATCTAAGTTCATTTGTCTTAAGGGAATAGTATGAGTCTTTCAAACCCAACGCAAGCGGGTGTGAGTTGTCCAGTGTTATTTTATAGATCGCCCCTGAAATGGCATCAGAAACCTGTCTGCGCTCTGCATCCTTATAAGGTAATAGCAAGTTCTTTTCTTTAAGATCTTTTTCCTTTTTTTCAGCCTCGGTTTTTTCTGTATCCTTCGTATAAGCTTTCAGGCCAAATTGCTTTTTATCGGAAAAGGCAGAAAGGCCGTTGGCAATAATTATAAGGTTACCTCCTGCCGAGACCCACGATGATAATTGATCAAGCGTGGACTCGTCGAACATTTTATAATTTCCGTCGGGGATGACAAGAACATCATAATCTTTGAAATCGACAGTCTTAAAATAATCCGTGCCAATCTGTGTGATCGGGTAATGGATCTGCTGTTCAAAATAATACCATATCTCACCGGCGGATAGCGAATAAGTCTGTTCTCCCATCAGCACAGCGACGGAGGGTGCCTTAATGTATCGTACTTCCGAGGAGCCGAAGTCACGGCCTTTTTCTACAAATCCGGTTGTGGACGTAAATATTTTTCTACCCATCGCGTTTGCCATTGACCGTATCGTGGAATCGAAACGCGGCTGGCTTTCATTATTGCGCCGTGTAACAATAAGAGTACCCGCTTCGAAGCTCTGACCACCAACAGTAAAAGGTTGTGTACTTGAGCGAACTTTGATCTTCTTTTTCAACAATGCTGCGAGGAACTCAACATCCTTCGGACTCTGATAATTAAACAGGTAAGCGTAGGGATTGCTTGCAATATTATCGTTATCAACTTTTATCGGTTGATAAGGGCGGGCCACGTTGATTCGTTCTGTTACGGCAAGGCCACTCAAATTGTAAGCGTACATAAGATTCCAGGCAGTAATATCATAGGTCAACGAATCTGATAGCGTTGACTGAGGCTCGAATACTGTGGTGATAAAACGAGACTTTGCCTGAAAAATATTGAAGACAATATCGTCGGCGTTGATATTTACAACCCCGGAGGTCTGGGTTTGATAGTCGTATCCGCGAGTGGATTTCGCTGCCTGTGGATGTCCGTATTTGATCCCGTGAAGATCGAGCCATTGAGTAAGCTTAGAAATTTTATCGGAATTGTTTGTGGATTTGATTACGTAGGATTTGTACGCTGCGGCGGGTGCAGTGAGATTTTCACGGAAGTATTTCTCAAACTCATCAACAACGCGGGTTGCATTTGCTGCGGTAATCTCTACTGTAGACAGCCCGGAGGTGTAATGATGCATGAGCCGGTCTTTTAAAGTCAACTGGTCTCCTTCCTGCGTCGTTATGCTCAGTCCGGCGTACCCGCCACCGGCTTGTTCATAGGTCATTCCGATTGCGCCACTATATGTCGGGTAGGTGTCACCGTAGCTCGGGTAGTACAGATCGAAAACTTCCTTTGTAAAATATAGCCAACCCTTTTCATCAAAATATTTTGCGTTATTTTTCCCAATCATCATTTGGAACTCGCGTTGCCATGGCGAAATAACT
Source organism: Chryseolinea sp. (assembly GCA_037720155.1). Classification (GTDB taxonomy): domain Bacteria; phylum Bacteroidota; class Bacteroidia; order Cytophagales; family Cyclobacteriaceae; genus Chryseolinea. The sequence goes on from JBBJMI010000001.1 coordinate 333,319, forward strand.
CCGTGCAACGGCTCGGCTGCTGGCGCGAAGAAATACGGATTGTTTATTCCCTGCTCATGAAAGTCTATATGGATTTGAGGCATCCACTTGTTGTAGACTAGAAGCCTTTGCTGCGATTCTAATTGAGTCTGCCACGCCCAATCTCTATTAAGGTCAAACATGTAGTGATTGGAGCGGCCACCTGGCCATGGCTCGCGATGTTCTCTCGCAACGCCGTCGGTATTTGGGGGATCATTTAAGAATTGGTTGTAAAAGTTTGCATACCGGTCGCGCCCATCGGGGTTGATACACGGATCCATGACCACGACTACGTTCTTCAACCATTCCTGGGTGCGGCTATTTTCTGAGTTTGCCAGATCATACAGCGTAAGCATGGAGGCTTCCAATGAACTGGCTTCATTCCCATGAACGTTGTAGCTCATCCAGACGATAGGTTTCTTGTCACCCGACGCAGTGCCCTCTATCATTCCGGTCCTTTTAAGATTGTCAAGCCTGATCTCTTCACGTTTCTCAAAATTTTCACGGGATGTTATGACTGCATAGACCAAAGGGCGGTGCTCGTAAGTTTCACCGTACTGTATTAATTCGACATTGGGAAGGACGTCTGCTACGTGCTTGAAATATTCGACCACACGATGGTGCCGTGTAAACCGATCACCAAGTTTGTATCCAAGAAATTCTTCCGGCGACTGTATCTTCTGGGCCCAGGCAACGGAGAATAAAACGTTGAAAGCAATGATCAAGCAAACTCGGTACATGGGGGAAGCGCGTTAGAACGAAAGATGGAGAATTGTATTATGGGATCCGATCAAAATTATCACATACGGCTGATACACGTGAAATCTCCATTAGCGGGTACGATTACTTGCAGTTCTTTTTGATGGCTGTCTTCGCCTCAGCTGAACCAAGGTCTTCGGCACGCTTAAAATCAAGGCATGCATCGTACTTATTATTCATCATCATCTTTACCATTGCCCGCTGATAATAGGTCTCCGCGTCATTTGGATATAATTCAATGGATGATGAGTAATCATCAATTGCGCCAGCGTAGTCTCCTTTTTCAGTTCTGCTCAAGGCGCGATTATCAAAATAAACAGGATTCGAATCGTCGAGCTCGATGGCTTTCGTGTAGTCCGCAACAGCCCCATCGTGGTCTTCGAGGTTGTGTTTAACCACACCCCTTAGGTTAAGCGTTTCAGGTTCTTCCGGATCGAGTTCAACAGCCTTGTTATAGTCCTCAAGTGCTTCCTTAAAATTCTCTTTTGCCCCTCTCGCTAGTGCTCTGTTTTCATAAGTTTGAGGATCCTTGGGGTCAAGCTTAATGGCTTCATCGAAATCGACTATAGCCTGGTCCATGTTACCGGCATTGTAATACGCAACGCCCCGGTAATTGTAAAGGCCGGGATCGGACTTATCCAATTCGATGGCTTTCGAATAATCATCAATCGCGCTAATGAATTCACCGAGCTCCGCCTTTGTTATTCCGCGGTTAAAGAATTTATCGGCGTCTACAGGTCCGAGCTCCAATGCTTTCGAAAAATCAAAATAGGCTCCCGGCAAGTCTTCAAGGTTATACTTGGCAAGTCCGCGATTTGTATAAGCCGCACCAAATTTTGGATTGAATTTGATGGCTTTTTCGAAGTCAGCGACGGCGCTCTCGTTATCGCCCAGCGCCATTTTTGCCTCTCCACGATTGTTCAATGCTTCCGCAAAAGTTGAATCCGCTTCAAGGGCAAAATTGAAGTCGCCGATCGCTCCATAAAAATCATTTGATCTTACCTTTGTCAGCCCTCTAAGATTGAGAGCATGCTTATTATGAGGTGCAGCATCGATTATTTTGCTAAGGTCATTTTTTGCTCCAGCCAGGTCATTTGCATCGATCTTTTTCCGCGCTGCCTCAAGTTGTGCATCCTGGGCCCACACTAATCCTGAACAGGAAATTATTAAGAAAATGAAAATGGTTTTTTGCATCCTGTAGCGCATTTACACCGCCGCAATAAGTACGGGGGTCATTGGCAAGTTATGCATAAAATGCACCTTGCCGCAAGCGCGAAATGGAATCTTGCCACCTCCGCCATCGACTTCCAAACAACGATTGCTCCGTCTGGAGAATTTTCTAAATAGATTATGGTAATCACTGTATCTTAAAGCACATTTTAATGATATGAAAAGACTTTTCCTCGTCTGCCTTACTTTCCTTGCTGTATTCTCTGCCTGCGCGCAGGAGAAACCATTAGACATGAAGATGGACTTCGAAGATTATGAACCGCCGTCCACGCTAGTTGTTCCCGAACATAAGCTGACGAAAGCCAAATTCCCTTTTATTGACGTCCACAACCATCAGTTTACCATGACCCCCCAGGACCTTGAAGGTCTGGTAAAGGAAATGGATAAACTCAATATGGTTGTGATGGTGAATCTAAGCGGTCGCGGCCGCGGGGACGCACAGTTGCTTGAGAGTTCATTGAAAAACATAAAACAAACATTCCCCAAGAGATTCATTGTATTTACAAACGTCGATTTCGCGGGCATCGATAATCCGGATTGGTCAGCTCAAACAGTAAAGACACTTGAAGATGACGTAAAGAAGGGCGCCAATGGTCTGAAGATCTATAAAACGCTTGGGATGTTTGCGAAAGACAGCAAAGGCAATAGGATTCATGTCGATGATCCGCGTATCGATCCTGTTTGGAAAAAGTGCGGCGAGTTAGGGATACCGGTGTTGATACACGCAGCAGATCCAAAACAGTTCTGGCAGCCGATCGACAAGAATAATGAACGATGGCTGGAGTTGAAAACCCATCCGGGCCGCCGACATGATACAGACACTGTATCATGGGAAAAGATCTTAGCGGAACAGCACAACATTTTTAAGAAGCATCCTAAAACCAAATTTATCAATGCTCACCTCGGGTGGTACGGCAGTGATTTGAAAAAACTTGGAGAACTATTAGATAAATTTCCAAACATGTATACGGAGATCGGCGCAGTAATAGCCGAGTTAGGCAGGCAGCCAAGGGCAGCTAAAGCATTTCTCACTAAATATCAGGATCGCGTGATGTTCGGCAAGGATTCATGGGTACCCGAGGAATACACAACTTATTTCAGGGTTCTTGAAACAGCCGATGACTATTTCCCATACCATAAACGTTATCATGCATTTTGGCGTATGTATGGGCTTGACTTGCCCGACGACGTGTTAAAAAAGATCTATTATAAAACCGCGTTAAAGGTGATACCCAATATCGACGCGAGTTTGTTTCCTAAATAGATCAGTTCGAAACGTCGATTGATTCTTTTTTGGCACCGCCAAAGCGGAAGCCAATGCCAGTAGAAAACTGCACCGGCCTCAAGTCATAAAATACGTCGGAGCTAATGGGCACGGACATTCCGAGCTGAAATCCGAAAAAGAAATGATTTTCCATAAGGTTCACACGTCCGGCAACGGCGGGCTCGAAAAAAACTACAGGATCACCATTGATTTTATATGTACTAACGTCGTCGGAAAATTCCTTAAAATCTACGATGGCTATACGAGGTATGAATGAAACGTGGACCATCTTTTTATTCATTCCAAACGCAGGTTGTATAAAGTAGCGTTCAAATTTACCTGTAGCGATTCCCGGCTGCCCGGTGTTCCATTGATAGGAATTGTTGTTGGCGCCCTCCCCCTTTCCATAACCGGCGAAGACCTCATAGCACCAATTTCCCTGATTCTCAAAATACCCTATTCCTCCTTCAAAGAACCGGTGATAATGGTATTCAGCATTATCAGGATCAGTTGACAAATAATAGTCATTTGAATTGCGGCTTTCATACGAATAATTGGCCATTACTCCGATGTGATTCGTTATGGAAGCAGCTCCCTGAATATCAATACCATTTCCAATCCCGATCGAGCCTTGAAACTCGCCGGCTTCCGTAAAAAGTGGCGAATTTCTGGCGTTAGGAACGTATACCGGTGCGCACCCCGCAGCGATCAACATAATGAACATCAACTTCTTCATGGTATCATCTTTAACGATGTAAATTTATGAAAAAGCACAAGAAAGAGCTTGAAATAACGATTGTTGATAAACCCGATAAATTTGCAGTGCTCTCGGCACATCATACATGCGAGCAGGCGACCACTTAACTACTCCTCCTGCTGCATGGCTTCAAAATTACCCGTTGGAAAGGCTAATGTGGAGTCTTATGGTATGGTTTTAGTAACTTGATATTCAAACAAACCCCGTTTATGAAAGGATTACTTATTCTCTTTATGGCGTGCGCAGCATGCCTGGAGTTGCATGCTCAGGTGGTTGGTAAAACGTTTCCGAATATGGAGGCTGAAACGGTAGAGGACAAAAAGGTTATGCTGCCCGAAGCAGCTAAGGGCAAGTATACATTGATCGGACTTGCCTATTCAAAAAAATCCGAAGACGAATTGAACTCATGGTTTCAGCCAGTGTTTGAAAAATTTATCCAGAAGGCAGGTGGGCTGATGTCAGGATTTTCGTACGACGTGAACGTATATTTTGTTCCGATGTTCACCGGCATCAATGCTGCAGCGACGGGCACAGCCAAACGCAAAGCATTGAAGAATATCGATCCACAACTATTGCCCTACGTTTTGTTTTATAAAGGAGATCTTAAGCCCTACAAAGAAGCTTTGGATTTCGAGAAGAAAGATATCCCTTACTTCTTTGTCCTCGATGCAACGGGAAAAATTGTTTACGCGACATCCGGGCGCTTTTCCGAAGCCAAGATGGATAAGGTGGAAGAGGTGATGGAATGATCGGGTAACTCCGTAATTGATGATTTAAGTTAACTTGAGCATCAATTTGGATTCATGAATGCTGTAGCCCTGTTATCTCTTGCCCTTGCTCCGGGAACAGCCATCATGTTCTACATCTACTTGCGCGACAAGCATGAACGTGAACCGTTCTGGTTGTTAATGGTAAGCTTCCTCTATGGAGGAATCAGCACCGGTATCACCTTGATCATTAGCCTCCCCGTTAACCTTTTTTTTGTTTCACGGCCGACTGACGTTCTGGATCAATTCTTTAGTGCTTTTTTGAAAGTCGCGCTGATTGAAGAATTCAGTAAGTTCATTTTTGTTCGATTCATACTTTACTACAACAAAAACTTTAACGAACCCTTTGACGGGGTGGTGTATTCCGTCATGGTTGGGATGGGTTTTGCAACCATTGAAAACATTATTTACGTTTTTCAATACGGCTTTACAACGGGATTGTTACGGATGTTCACAGCGGTCCCCGCGCATGCAGTATTCGCATTAATGATGGGCTACTTCGTTGGCAAGGCGAAATTTGCATACAAAGGAAATCTCTTTAACAGTGTGTTGGCATTACTTTCAGCGGCCGTATTTCACGGTGCTTACGATTATTTCTGGGCTATATCCTTTGCGCCAGGGATTTGGATTGGCGCGACGGTCTCTTTAGCGCTTAGCTTCATACTGGCACGAAAGACTATTCGTCGCCATCAATCAGTGCGGCTTGAAGAATGACGGACACAGTCAGTGACTTTTACCGATTCGTTGCATTTTCACCGTCTCACTAAAATACCCGTGTTTGACAAGCTTTAAGAGTTGCCTTGGTGTCGGATCTATTTGGTAAAGCGTATCATTCCCGGATGTTAAAGAATCAATTCTTATGTCGTCCTGGGATAAGCGAGTGAGCAGGAGACAACAGTCAGAAAAATACCGAAAAATAAGAGTCGTCTCATAATTGCAAGTGAAGGCTAAGATAGGTAAGCCTTCATGTTGATTTAGCGAATTTGCAAAGCGTCCTCAATATCTTTCATCAACTCGTCTCCAGGTAGTAATGCTTTTGCTTTTTCACCTTTCAAGACCTGAATCCGTAACGCTCTTAATCCAGTCGCACCAGGAAGCTCTTCGAGCTCAAGGTCCTCAACCTCGGAAGAGATGAGCTTTTTGCCAGCCAGGTAGTGGAAAAACCTTCGGTATTGTTCCTCAACCTTAGACTGATTGTACACAATGGCTATTTTTCCGGGCTGCGTCAGACGTTCACCTGTGTTTTTAATGTATGCCTTGTCAATTCTTTTCTTAACGATTTCATAACGGATATCATAGGCGCCGTCGACGTCGAAGTGTTTTTCATCGGCCCTGAACCGAATTGAGATCGGCTGATCATGCACAAGGATCAACTGAGTTATATCAAGATTATTTTTCAGTTTCGGCTTAAGAAGGTCCATGCGCCTGTCGATTTCGATCATTGTCATCAATTGCCACAGGTGAAAATTCTTAAGATAGAAGGAGTCAAATTTTTTATCCTTTACCAATGAACTTCCCAGGTAAAGCGTGAATTCAATGCCATCAGTCTTGTACTTTTCGAAGTAGTGAGGGAACATTTCCTGCGCACCGACTTCTGCCTCGTCTAAATAATCGCCGATCATTTTATTGATCAAGCCCAGGCTTTCTTCGAATAGTTTCCTTCGTTTGTACACCACACCAAAAACCGGATCGAGATTGCTTCGATATTTTAATATGTGCTTGCCAAGCGATGGATCATCTTCGAAATGTTCTACAAGCGGGTTGATCTCAAAGTTTAAAAACTCCAGTACGTTACTTTCATCTCCTGAAGCCAGACCTCTGTTTATTTTTTGAAGCTGTTCTTCTGTTTTAAAGATCACCTCCTCAACGATCGGCAACTTTTTCTGTCCGTTGATCTTTTGAAGCAGATCTTTCACCAGCCTGAGATTTTGTTGCAGGTCTTTTTGTATCGCGGTATTCCTCTCAATTGAGGAGTTGCGCACGTCGGCCAGGCCAAACAATGGAAAAACATCTTTAAAGACGATCTCTTCAAGAGCGGCCTTCTCGTCAACTCGACGCTTGTTCATCAGGTTTACGCCAGCCTCAAAAAAGCGCCACTGCACGCTTGGGTGAATGGCAGTACACTCTTCCTGGATGAGGGCTCTAACCTCTGTGAACATTTCTTCTTTCACACGCTTTACTGCAGCGGTAAACATTGGAAGAACGCTTTCGACCCTGTGGGCACTGATCGGATTCAGCTTGCCCGGCGTTGCCGTCGCGAGTTCAAGCATACCGATCGTTTCACCATCATCAATGAGCGGGGCGAGAAGAATATTATTTATTCCTTTCGCCAGCAATGCTTCTTCCACTTTGGACGGAAACGGGTACTCTCTCAGATTCTCAACAGTCACGTATCTCTTTTCCATCCAGCTACGCTCATAAACGGAACCTGAAAAGTCGTCGCACGACCGGTTCAAAACAGAACCGTCTGCAAGGCTCTTCCAACAGTCAGTGGAACCGGTGCTTAAAACCATGTTATTGCTGGGATCCAGAAACGCTAGTCCCATGCTCATTTCTGACATCTCAAATAGCGACCTTAACTTTTGCTGAATGCCGGCAAAGCTCTCTTTACGAATGATCGCGTTCTTTTCCAGAAGGTCATACTTGATCGACGACAACATTTCATGCTCTGTCACGTCGACAAGATGCAGAACCATGAATCCATGAAATTCAAAATCTTCCGGTCGAACGTATTGCAGCCAAAGATCTGAATCGTATACCTTCTCCATGAGAAACTTAATAACATGTTTCTGGATTGGTCTTATTGGATTTGTTGGGATGATTTCACAAAACTGCGGATACATGTCAACTTTATAAACTTTATCAAGCCCAGACTCAGGATTTTTAATGGTGAAGAGAATAGGTTTATTAAAGTTGCTTTGAAAGCCGTAGAACTTTTGCAGGATCATCAGACAGGCATTGGCCGTCTTACCCAATACCATTTTATTGCCGGGAAAATTTGTCGTGACTTGTTCCTCCAGGCGATTAAGATCCAACGTCTTAGTGAACGCACGGGTACTGTACACCGATTTAAACTGAAACGGCAGGATGGCAGCAACTCGTTCCGTGTCGTTGGTCGCAGCGGGAATGACCGCAGACATCATAAAATCGATTATGGGCTTGTGCTTCTCAACCATTGTGAGGTCCTCAATGGGCTCACGTAGTTCGGGCGCAGATTGTAAGTAATCCAGTAGCTGCTGCCCGCCAACCAGCAATCCACCATCTCTAACGGTCTTTTCCCAATACTCCACCAGTAACCGAAAATTCAAAACTGACCGAAACGGGAAATCTTTACTTGTAGAAACGCTCATATAATCAGGGTTGTGGTACTAAACGAGAGATATTAAATCTGAGTTTCTTTTAATAGACGGAAGAGTAATAAATTTAGTGTGATTCCCATTACGATCGACCCTTTGATATGCTATCACATTGCAACTTTTGCCTCAAATTGGGTGTCTATGAGAGTGAAAATCTGGCTATGAAAACGTGTAGAATGCTAATTCTTGTGGGTTTACTGATAAGTGTGACTGGGTGCGACCTGTCTGCGGACCGGGAGGGAATTCTCGTTTTTACCGAAAGCTTCGATTTCAGTCAGGAACAGGGGGATTGGCAGGGGGATTTCACTGACTTTCCCACAGACACGACAGATTCAGGCTATTCGCTACGGTTTGCCTATACGGATCGTCCGGCTAACCTCGGGACGAATATTAAGGCAATCCTGATATCAGGGAATAATCACAGTGATGATCTTTTTATGTTCATGAAACGAAAGATCACAGGCCTATCTCCAAATACAAATTATACTATTGTGTTTGATGTTGAACTGGCGTCCAATGCTTCAAAGGGTGCTGTGGGAATCGGAGGCGCGCCAGGCGAAAGTGTATTCTTAAAAGCAGGAGCAACCGACATCGAACCAAGGAAGGTAATAGAAGGGGACCAATATACCCTCAATGTCGACAAGGGCAACCAAAGTGCATCTGGTGAAACAACGGTGGTCCTGGGCGACATTTCTGTGGGTTATAACACGAACGATTATGCGCTTATTGCCCGCACAAATGGAGGATCAAACGCCACACCGTTCGTAGCCAAAAGCAGCAGCAAGGGAGAGCTCTGGTTAATCGTCGGGACTGAATCCGGATTCGAGGGGGTGACTACCTTGTACTATACCAGAGTAAATGTGGTTTTTAGTACAACAAACTGATACGACTATTTTTCACTTTTCAAGTAGGCCGCTTCATTTCGCTTCATCTCTTCATTTGTAGCGGCCAACTCCTCCATATTTTGACGCATTTCCTCCTCCTGCGCATGAAGCTCTTCGGTTTGTGACTGCATTTGCTCCAACAGGATCTTCATCTTCTGTGTTGATCTTACGGACGAAAGAGACGCGGCCATGTATTCTGTGGCCTTGTCAATGAAAGTTCTCTCGTGGTCTTTCCAATTTACAAAGCCTGCGATCTCTACAACCCCTTCTGTTTTTTCATTGTATCGCATAGGAACTATCAACACGCAATCAGGCGTCGCGTGGCCCAAACCGGATGTAATATGCGTGTAGCCAGACGGCACTTCCTTAAGGACAACAGTGCTACTTTCAAGAAAGGCCTGTCCAATAAGCCCTTCGCCTAGTCCGACCTTTTTTTCGACGAATTTCTTTTTGTCAAATGCATAACAGGCCACCATTTCGAGATATTGATTTTCCTCCTCTTCCTGAAGAAGAAATACGCCGCCTTGTTGCGCGCCCATATACTTTGTGATAAAACGGATGGCCTGATCGCATAGTCCATTGACATCTTCCTGATACTGGCGAATGATCTCTGTGAACTTCGTTAATCCTTCCGTAATCCATATCCTGTTCTCATCTTCTTCTTTGATGTGCTTCATCTGATCGCGCATGCTAATGAGCGTTCCCGATAAACCATGCTGATTCATTGCCGTATTTTTTGCATCCATTCCGGGCCAGCTCGCATCGTATTCACCTTTCGTGATCTTCCCGATAAACGTTGCAGCTTTCTTCAAATTACTTATCGACGAATCCATAATCGCTTTATGATCCTCGATCATCGGAGTCCCCGGATCGAATACATATTTCCTGTTATTTTGTTCCAGATCTAACAGCAGCATACGGGTACTAGCCGACTGTTTGCGAATTTTATAGTACGTGACATATAAGGATGGCACCCCCAATAAGAATAACAAAAGCTGGAGAATGGTATTACTTGTGATCGCTGCGGTGTAGCTCACTGCGGCTGCCGTTTTTATTTTCTCCTCATGGCTTATTAACTCGGAAGAAAAGGCAAAGTAGGATTGCCAAAGAGCCAGCCCCCTGTCTTCTTCTAACAACGCGATGAAGCCCTTTATGCTGTCCTGATCCACCATAGCGATCATCTGCTTGCAGAGCTCGGCATAATTATCATTTAAGACAAGGTATTTTTCAAGCTTTTCCGGATCAAGATTTTGCTTTTTGGTGATATTCCGGATTGTATCGATATGAGCAGGATTTTTTGTGACCGCCTGATTATATGGCTGAAGCAAGCCTTCTTTCCTGGTCAGGGCGTACCCGCGCACCCCAAGGTCCATTTCTTTTATAACTATCCACATCCCTTCAACATTCCGAATCACTATTTCAGCTTCGGCGACCTGACTGTTGGTTTGTTTCATTACGTTTTGGTTTCGGAACGCCAATACCGTTGTCAACGTAATAAGCGCCATCATAAGGAAAATGCTGACGTAAACAATATTCTGAGTAATGAGTGAAAAAAATTTTCGCATAATTGAAACAATAAAGGCTGGGCGAAACTCTAACAGTTTGAAAATTAATCAATTAAAGATAAAATTGACAGGCTCTATCGTCCAGCGGATGTTCGGAAGAACAGACGCCCCCCAGGCACGACTGGTTACGGCAGGGGACGATAAGGGCAATAGGGGGACGCCGCATGGGTTGCTTAAATGTTCGGCGGGCTTTTCGCATGCCCACGCATTACGGCCAGTCAGTGGGAGTGAAGATTTATGCCCACCTTGCAATCAAGTTCGTTCATCATGCTATTAAAATTAGTTAACACCACGGTATGGATATTCGCCGCAATGTTCTGTACCTCCAGCTGCAGTCAGAAAAAGGAACGCCTAAACCCTACTTCCTCAGACGTGTTCATGAAAGGCAAGCGTCTCGCTGAGCTGCAGCCGAAGAAACTTGGTGAAGTATCTGGACTTGCGGCAAGCTTCAGCAACAAAGGCCTGTTATGGACCCACAACGACAGTGGAAACGATGCAGAAGTTTACCTGATCGATACGGAGACCAGGATAAGGCAGACCTATGTTCTTGATGGTGTCGATAACCGGGACTGGGAGGATATAGCCATCGGTCCGGGCCCAGATCCTTCCAGGCACTACCTATACGTAGCAGACATCGGCGATAACCTTGCAATCCATTCGAATAAATATATTTATCGGTTTGAAGAACCTGTTTTTAGCGAGGCAAGTGAGGGCGCGGAAAAGAAAATTACGATCACAGCTTTCGATACAATTGTCTTTCAATTATCCGACTCAAAACGCGACACCGAGGCACTGCTTATTGATCCAAAAACCAAAGACCTGTATGTCATATCCAAGTACAGCGATCCTAATTACATCTATCAAATACGGTATCCCTATGCTTCCGGCGACATCATTACCGCGAACCGGGTGGGGTCGCTTAACCTTCGGACAATAACATCGGCGGCAATCTCAAGCACGGGTAACGAGATCCTGATCAAGAATTATCGCCATATCTACTATTGGAAAAACATTGATAGCCTGAGCGTATTAGACGTGCTGAAACAACTGCCTGTCGAAGTGCCCTATGAGGTCGAGCCACAGGGTGAAGCGATTGCCTGGTCAGCGGATGACTCAGGTTTCTATACGTTGAGTGAGAAGGACAAAGGCAAAAAATCATATCTCTATTTTTATCAGAGAAAATAGATCAGATTGTCTTGTTCATCCATTTTCCGTATTTCATATATAGATATGCCATTGTAAACATAGACGTCCAGTAAACCCACTCTGATCCCCATCCCCAGGTTATCGGCATGTCCAGTACCTCAAGGACCACGTAGACGTAGATGCTGTAAATAACAATCGTTATGAATTCGATCGTAAGGGTTACGAGGGTGTTCCCACTGCCCGTAACAGCGTTTAGCCATACCGTTGAAAACGACATAATGAGGAGGGCTACGGATACTATTCGCACCACCGGAATTGCATCCCGAATAAAATCATCACCCTGACCATAGAATGAAAGGAACCACTCAGGCCACATCGTTAGTAAAACAAATAGAACCAATGAAAGGGAAAAGCTCACCCGCACAATTCGGTGAATGAGTGGAATAACTTCGGATTGCCTTCCCTGGCCAATAATGTTACTAACCATGGAATTCGTGGTCGACGCGAAGGACCATGAAAAAATACCGAACAGTCCGAAGATAATTCGCATCGTGTTGGAGATAGCTAGTGCCCTTGGTCCATGGTGTTCGATGAGAATGTAAAAGTACTCCCAACTGATCACGCTAATTGCATATTGCAGAATAAGTGGCGACGACTGTATAAGGATGAGCTTTATTGTAGAGGGATTAAATTTTGATTCGTCAAAGAACCCGAATGATTTGTGTATCCCCTTTATGCGAATGACTGCATAAATAACCAACAATCCGGTTCCTTCGGCGATGATTGACGCATAGGCCGCCCCGTTGAATCCTAACCGAGGCATGCCGAAGTGGCCATAGATTAAGCCATAGTCGAAGAAAATATTCGCGATTGCCTCGGCGAGTGTTCCCCATATTAAAAGTTTGGTTTGATTGGTCCCGACGAGGAGCGCGTTGCGCATCACATACAAATAGAAAAGTGGCAGCCCCCAGATCCTTATTAGTAAAAAGTCGATGCACTGTTTGGCTATGCCTCCATCGTGAATGGTGGCATCCAGGATCGAGGGCGCCAGCAGATATGTTAGCGCGATGCCAATCGCAGCCATTGCAAGTGCTACCCAGACGCCGTGAAGAAACAAAGTCCCGATTTCCTTTGGCCGGTCTTGACCGGCGCGCCTGGAGATCAGCGCTTGCATCCCGTTGTTTAAGCCATTACCTATGACTGCGAAGATCAAATAATATACGCCAGTAATGCCTGCGCTTGCCAATTCCTTTTCACCAAGTGCGCCCAAAAAAACGTTATTGGTAATGAAGTTGATTTGTGGCACAAGCATGGCCAGCGAAATCGGCAGCGCCATTCCAAGAATCTGCCTGTAACTTGTTTGGAGCTTTAAATCCATTTAGAGATGCGTAACGCCTTGTTTTTAGTATTCGCCTTTACGGCAATTCCTGGTAGAGGTGGGCAACAAAGCTTCGATCATTAAAAAGGTGACGAGGATTAGACAAAAAATTTTATCGACGGGTGCAATTATAGCGAACAACTTGCATAAAATTGATTTTTATGCCGTTTTTGCAGAGGAAGCATAACGCATCAACTTTAACACAATGAAAGATCTGACAATCGCCATTTTGGGGGGAGGAAACCTGGGGGCATCGATCGCCGAAGGATTGATAAAAAGTAAATTTATTGCCCCGGAGCAAATCACAATAACACGCAGGAACGTTGACGCGCTTCTTCCGTTGAAATCGCTCGGGGTTCATACAACAAGTGACAATCAAGAAGCGGTCAGGAGAAGTGATGTAATCATTGTCGCATTAAAGCCCTACAATGTCAAAGAGGTCATGGTCAGTCTACGGGATCAGTTCGATCCACTGCGCCACATAATTATCAGCGTAGTCACAGGCCTATATTTAAAAGACCTTATGGCAATTGTAGGGAATGGCGTCCCGATTTTCAGAGCAATGCCAAATACCGCTATCGCGATACAGGAATCAGTTACCTGCCTGTGCCACGTTGGTGCGTCGCTAGAACAGACCGAGTATGTTTCTTCACTCTTCAACCAACTTGGAGTCGCCATCAGTATTGACGAAAAGCTCATGGACGCCGCTACGGTGCTGGGAGCATGCGGAATCGCCTATGCGTTGCGTTTCATCAGGGCCTCAACTCAGGGCGGCATTGAAATTGGTTTTGATGCGGTTACTGCAAATCTTATCGCGGCGCAGACGGTAAAAGGCGCCGCCGAGCTATTGCTTAAATTAAAGCGTCATCCTGAGGCTGAGATAGATAAGGTGACGACACCAAAAGGATGTACGATTGCCGGCCTCAACGAAATGGAACACCAGGGATTCAGTTCGTCTCTTATAAAAGGCATTATCACCTCCTACGAAAAAATAGGAAAATGATACTTAACTCCAGTCAGCCTCTGGCCGAACGTATGCGCCCCGCAAAACTCGACGAGCTGGTAGGGCAAGAGCATCTGACAGGGGCTAATGGCGTAATAAGAAGGGCAATCCAACATGGAAACATTCCTTCAATGATTTTGTGGGGGCCGCCGGGTGTTGGCAAAACGACGATTGCCAACATCATTGCGAATGAAATCAATAAACCATTTTACACACTCAGTGCGATCAGTGCCGGTGTGAAGGACATTCGCGAGGTCATTGACAAAGCCAAAGTTTCCCCTCGTTCGATACTCTTCATTGATGAAATTCATCGCTTCAATAAAGGCCAGCAGGACGCATTGCTTGGTGCAGTGGAGAAAGGGACCATTACACTGATTGGCGCTACTACTGAGAATCCGTCGTTCGAAGTAAATGCAGCCCTTCTCTCCCGCTGCCAGGTATACACGCTGCGACCCCTCGGTGAAGACCAACTGTTGGAACTTATTAGTCATGCGTTGCAGCGTGATCCTCAACTAAAGAAGAGGAAAATAGAAGTAAGGGAGCACCAGGCGCTTCTAAATATCTCCGGCGGCGATGGACGCAAACTTCTGAATTTAGTAGAGCTCATCGCGGACTCAAACACCGGAGACGTGATGATCACTGATGCGCTCGTGATGGAGGTTGCACAAAAGCACATTGCTATTTATGACAAGAGTGGCGAGCAGCATTACGACATTATCTCCGCCTTTATAAAGTCTATTCGTGGAAGCGATCCGAACGCTGCCGTGTATTACCTGGCGAGGATGATCGAAGGCGGAGAGGACGTTAAGTTCATTGCCCGGCGCCTGGTAATACTCGCTTCGGAGGATATCGGCAATGCGAACCCTACGGCGCTGGTTATGGCGACAACTACGTTTCAAGCTGTTAATTTGATCGGCTATCCTGAGGCGAGGATAATACTTTCTCAATGCGCCGTTTACCTTGCAACCTCGCCAAAAAGCAATGCAAGCTATATGGCAATAGAAGGTGCGATCGATGCAGTTCATAAAACCGGAGATCTACCGGTGCCCTTGAGCATACGGAATGCGCCGACCAAGCTCATGAAATCGCTTAATTATGGAAAGGGTTACCAGTATGCTCATAGTTATGACGGAAATTTCGTGCAAATGGAGTTCCTGCCAGAAGGACTTGAGTCAACGAAATTTTATGATCCAGGCAACAATCCACGGGAGGAGGAGTTAAGAAAATACCTCCGTGCACGGTGGAAAGAGAAGTACGGCTATTAGAGGTCATTGTTAGGAACATTTTATACATTCAGGTTAAATACAGCGGGATTGAATCAGCAGAGGATCATATTCGAGTCGTCACCGGCATACGTCTTACTGTGTGTTATAATGGCCGCGGCTGCCGCCTACCTGCTTTACAAAGGTCAACATCCATGGAACAAGACATGGAACCGAATGCTCTTCGGCGCACGATTTATCCTGAGTTTCATTCTTATGTTTCTTCTCCTCGGGCCTATTATAAAACAGATCAGCAACCTTTTTGAGAAGCCTCTATTCGTCCTTGTTTATGATAACTCGGCGTCTATACGCGAGACCACCGATTCCGTCACACGCGAATTACTCGAAAGCAAAATGAATACAACGGCGATACTGCTTCGTGAGAAGGGTTACGAAGTGAAGATTACCAATCTTGAAGGAGCCACGATGGAAGCTCCAACATTTCAGGCCTCGGTGTCTGATCTGAGTGGCGCGCTGAAAAAAATATCAAATCAATATGAAGGCAGCCAGCTCGGCGGCGTCATACTTGCATCGGATGGTATTTATAATGAAGGTCTTTCACCATTGTATACCACGTACAATTATCCAGTTTATACACTTGGGGTCGGGGATACAACGCAACGGACGGATGTGCTTATCAGGGACGTTGCATACAACAAAATTGTTTATCAAGGCAACAAGTTTCCGGTGCGTGTTGAGGTGCTGGTTAAGAATCTTCAGAATCAACTAATTAATGTTTCCTTATTACGACGCGGCAAAGTGTTGGACCAGATCACAAAAACATCATCCGGTGATGCACTGATCACTTATGATTTCCAGCCGACTGCCGCGGAGCAGGGCATTCAGAAACTTGACATTCAAGTTGAGGTAAAGGAAGGAGAGTACAACAAGCGGAATAATCACTCGACGGTATTTGTTGAAGTCGTAGAAGGCAGGAAGAAAATTCTCATGGTTGCATCCTCTCCGCATCCAGATATCAAGGCTCTCAGGGAAGTGGTTGACAAGAATCCGAATTACGAATTCTTGTTGCACATACCCGGCGTGGAGGAGCAGTCGCCGGCGAACCTTAAAATTGGTGAAGTCGACCTTGCGATTTTCCATCAGGCGCCTGACCTAAAAGGGCGGACACGCGAAATATTTCAGCAATTTGCCAGCGGTAAAACACCTCTGTTCTTAATTGTTGGTTCCCAAACTGATCTCTCACAAGTTGCGCGCCAAAATATGCCAGTTAAATTTGAGTCTGCTCCACGAGATTATGATGAAGTTATTCCCGGTGCAAATCCAGCCTTCTCCCAGTTCCTAATATCCACAGAAACCAATTCGAAAATACCTAATTACCCTCCCGTTTCCGTTCCCTTCGGAAAGATGAAAACCCCCGGTTCTTCTACGCCGCTGTTGTTCCAACGGGTCGGCAGCGTCACAACGGAGAAGCCACTGCTTTACGTGGATGTTCAGGAGGGTAGAAAAATTGGAGTCATGCTGGGTGAAGGATTGTGGCGGTGGAAGTTAAACGAATTCGATCGGTTTGAAAATACCGCGGCGTTCGATGAAGTGTTCAGCAAGTTGATTCAGTATTTAAGTACAGGTGAGGATAAGCGCAAGTTCAGAAGTTATCCAATTAAGCAGGAGTTTTCCGATACTGAAGCTTCCGTCTTCGAGAGTCAGGTATACAATGATATTTTCGAACCTGTGTACGGCCATTCAATTAATATTGATCTCACCGGCGAAGCGGGTAAAAGGACAAGGTATAATTATACAACCAGTCCTGGTAATGTCCGATACCAAATCGGTGGCCTCAAGGAAGGAATTTACAAATACGTTTCCCGAACTACGATCAATGGAAAAGAGGAACAGGTGAGGGGGGAATTCGCTGTCGTTCAACGCCAGGCGGAACTGCAGAACCTTACTGCTGATTTTGATCTGCTAAGAAAAGTATCCTCTAATACAGGAGGAAAATTTTACACGTTGCCGGAGGTCGATGCATTGCAGACGGAACTTCAAAAGGCGCAGGCGAAAAGCATTATTCACACAGACGAATCATATCAGTCATTGATCAATTTGAAGTTGGTATTCTGGCTGTTGCTGATGATTGTTAGCGTTGAATGGTTTGCCAGGAAATTCCACGGCAGCTATTAACTCAATTGAAAAGTGAAAAGTTCCGGTGCCCTGGATAATCGAGCGGCGGCAAGTTCTGTAAGACTTCGGACATCGTGGGACCAAGTGACGCGCTTCGCGCTTAACACTCATATCAGCCCATAAAAAAAGCCTCCGCTTTCGCGAAGGCTTTTTAACAAAACGTTTATTGTCAATCTTTCTTTTCTTTCGGTGAGGCTTTCGCCTTCTTCACTTTGATGGTTAAAGTGTCAGACTTACCATCATACTCCGCCATGATGGTTCCGCCTTCTTCAACTTCACCTTTCAGGATCTCTTCTGCAACCGGGTCTTCGAGGTACTTCTGGATCGCCCTGTTCAAAGGACGCGCTCCAAATTGTGAGTCGTAACCTTTTTCTGCGAGGAAGTCTTTGGCTTTGTCGGTAAGCTCAACATGATATCCAAGCTGAATAATACGGTCGAAAAGTTTCGCCAATGTAAGGTCGATGATCTTGTGGATGTGTTCGCGCTGCAGTGTGTTGAAAACAATCAGATCGTCCAACCGGTTTAGAAACTCTGGACTGAACGCTCGCTTCAAAGCATTTTGAATCGTTGTCTTCATGTGCTCCTCGTCGTTTTCACGCTTCGCCGCAGAGGCAAAGCCGATTCCAGAGCCGAAATCTTTCAAATCACGAACCCCAATATTTGAGGTCATGATGATGATTGTATTCCTAAAGTCAACGCGTCGACCCAAACCGTCTGTCAGAATTCCATCGTCAAGCACTTGAAGCAGGATATTAAATACATCCGGATGTGCTTTTTCAATTTCATCCAGCAACACAACAGAGTAAGGCTTGCGTCTGACTTTTTCAGTAAGCTGGCCGCCTTCTTCGTAGCCAACGTATCCCGGAGGCGCTCCGACAAGTCGCGACACAGAGAACTTCTCCATATACTCACTCATGTCGATGCGGATCAAGGCGTCCTCTTTATCGAACAGATATGTAGCGAGAACTTTCGCTAATTCTGTTTTCCCCACCCCTGTCGGGCCGAGGAAAATAAAAGAACCAATTGGCTTCTTAGGATCTTTCAACCCTACCCGGGTACGCTGAATCGCCCTCGTCAATTTTTTAATTGCTTCTTCCTGGCCAATAACCTTACCGTTGAGCTCGCTCGCCATGGTCAAGAGCTTACTGCTCTCTTTCTGCGCAATACGATTCGTTGGAATCCCGGTCATCATGCCGACAACGTCAGCTACATTTTCTTCATTGACTGTGTATTTTTCAGTGCGGGTTTTTTCTTCCCATTTTACTTTCGCGATATCGAGCTGCTCGATAAGCTTCTTTTCACGATCGCGCAGCTGAGCCGCCTCTTCATACTTC
Source organism: Chryseolinea sp. (assembly GCA_037720155.1). Taxonomy (GTDB): domain Bacteria; phylum Bacteroidota; class Bacteroidia; order Cytophagales; family Cyclobacteriaceae; genus Chryseolinea. Next base: position 352,178 of record JBBJMI010000001.1, read on the forward strand.
TGGCTCTTGACGACGCGATTCTTCTCACGCTTCACTTCTTCAATGGCTTCTTCGTATTTCACGATGTCATCGGGCACGTGAATGTTGTTGATGTGTACGCGAGCACCGGCTTCATCAAGTACATCAATAGCTTTGTCTGGAAGGTACCTGTCGCTGATATAGCGATCCGACAACTTCACACATGCTTCAATAGCCTCTTTTGTATAGATCACGTGATGGTGATCTTCATATTTTTCTTTGATATTTTCAAGGATCTGAATTGTCTCTTCCGGAGAGGTCGAGTCAATCAACACCATTTGAAATCGACGTGCCAGAGCGCCATCTTTTTCAATGTACTGACGATATTCATCCAACGTAGTAGCGCCAATGCATTGAATTTCACCACGCGCGAGGGCGGGTTTAAACATGTTGGATGCATCAAGTGATCCTGATGCTCCACCGGCACCGACGATGGTATGCAGCTCATCGATAAAGAGAATGACATCTGCCGATTTCTCAAGCTCATTCATTACCGCCTTCATCCGCTCTTCGAATTGTCCACGATACTTCGTACCTGCAACGAGGGACGCCAGGTCGAGGGTAACAACGCGCTTGCCAAACAACACCCGTGAAACTTTTTTCTGAATGATACGAAGCGCGAGACCTTCGGCAATAGCGGTTTTTCCAACTCCCGGTTCACCGATGAGGATCGGATTGTTTTTCTTTCTTCTGGAAAGTATTTGTGCGACGCGCTCAATTTCTTTTTCGCGTCCTACTATTGGATCAAGTTTATTGTCTTCCGCAAGGCGGGTGAGGTCACGTCCAAAATTATCCAGTACCGGTGTGCGTGATTTTTCTGTTCCCTTCTTTTCCTTTCCAGCGCCCGCTCCGCCAGCGGCTCCACCTCCAAATATTTTTGAAGAGTCATCATCCGGATCATCTGTATCCTGGGACGCCATAGGGCCTTCATTCTGATATTCCAGCATTTCTTTTACAGTCTCGTAGTTTACGTCAAATTTGTTTAAGATCTGGGTACCGAGATTATCCTGATCACGCAATATCGAAAGCAATAAATGTTCAGTGCCGATCAACTGAGCCTTGAATATTTTAGCTTCCAGATAGGTGATCTTCAAAACCTTTTCTGACGCTTTTGTAAGGGGTATGTTCGCAAGGTTTTTGATCTGATGGGTAGCGGTACCTTTTGATATTTTTTCAATTTCATTCCGAAGTTCATCCAGCGGGACACCAAGCTTTTTCAAAACGCCCACGGCCACGCCTTCACCTTCACGAACCATACCTAATACAAGATGTTCAGTGCCGATGTAATCATGCCCGAGACGCAACGCCTCTTCCCGACTAAGTGAAATCACTTCCTTGACCCGATTGGAAAATTTAGCTTCCATAAAAAATATGATGATGGTTAATGTAAATGTAAAGTTTTTTGCGTGTTTAGCGCTATTGACAACTGAAGATTAATGATGTAGAAACGTGTTTGGCTTACTATTTGTTCAATCGCCGACTTTCGAATTCTGAACAATCCGCGCAGCTCCCGGTCCCTCACAAAAAATCAGGTCAATAATACTGGCATTAGCTGCAAACGCATTGCCAAATACCTGGGTGTAAGGGACAGGCTGAAAAATAAACTTTAAATCCGCCATATTCTTCGCGTTTATCATGGAACGCAAGTCTGCCGTACCTTTTTCCACTGTTTTGTCATACGCCAAACTTTCCATGATCGTCACATCCTGCTTCAACCATTTGAGACACATTGACAGCAATTCAAGATTCAGGTCGTATAAAAACGCGCTTTTTTTCATTAGCGTATCGTGCAGGTCGTCCCGATAGTATTCGAAAAATGGGGCTTTACCGTAAGCCGATTGGATTGTTCTCCAGTGATTGTTGAGCCACTTTTGGCTGTAATCGATCCGCACATCGGTTATCAGCACTTTCCCCGGTTTCATTGTAACGGGGACGATGAGATTTTGGGGACCTTTCGCTGCAACAATTTGGCAGCGATTGCGATACGTCTGCTTCGGAAAATTCTCATTCCTTTCCAGCACAATGATACTGCATCCTTGAAGCGCTGAGAAGTATGAAACGCTGGGCAGGTAGTGAACTTCGATTAAGGCTGTCAAGAGTAAGGCATTTGACGAACTACCGGAAGAGGTCAACATTGCCCAGTCCTTTCCTTACAACGATTATTTGATCACCTGTACAATCAATAACGCTTGACGGCACATTACCCCCAGCCCCTCCGTCGATCACAAGGTCTACCTTGCCTTTGAAGTCTTCATAGATTTCTTCAGGGTTTGTAGTGTATTCTTTAATGATATCGTCGTCCTTGATCGAAGAGGTAATAAGCGGATTGCCAAGCAGCTGTACAATAGCCCTGGGAATATTGTGATCCGGTATCCTGATCCCCACAGTTTTCTTATTCACCTCTAAAATCTTTGGCACCCTGCTGCTGGATTCAAGAATGAATGTATAGGGGCCCGGCAGGGTTTTTTTTAGAATTTTGAAGACGGGTGTTTCTATTCGCCTGGCGTATTCCGATATGTGGCTCAGGTCATTGCAAATAAATGAGAGATTAAGCTTTTGCGGTTTGATTTCGAGTATCCGGCACAATCGCTCCACGGCTTTTCGATTCATCAGGTCGCAGCCCACGCCATAGATTGTATCCGTAGGGTATACAATGATTCCTCCCTTTTTCAGCACGTCCACGACGTGGCTGATCTTTCTACCCTCCGGATTCTCCTTGTGAATCCGCAAAAATTCGGCCACCATGACGGAAAGGTAGTAAGGAAGCTGCAAGCTGCAAAAAAGCCGCAAGCCTCAACTCGAGCGAAGCCCGCCGGAAGGTTCTGTCTTCGCTTGCAGCTTGAGGCTTCTCTCGCTATTTTTGATGTCAACTCCGGTTATGAAGCCAAATACACGCCTAGTCCTCTTCTTACTGTTCGCCATTCTGGGGATCTCATTCAGCTTTTATGCGAATCAGATGGTTTACACACCGAACTTTCTCGTCGGTAAGGAGAACAGATTGCTGTTAGTGAAAGAGATGGCTACCTTCAAGGATGTTCAGGCACAGCTTCACGAGGGGAACTATGTGCAGGATCTTGTGTCCTTCAGTTTCCTGGCGAAGCTTACCGGCTACGATGACCAGATCAAGCCTGGTCGTTATGTTATCAAGAAGGACATGACCAATATGGAAGTCTTGAAAATTTTGCGATCGGGGAAGCAGGAGCCGGTGCGCATCACCTTTAATAACGTAAGGCTCGTCCATGACCTTGCCGAAAAAATTACGAAAAATCTGAACATGACCACGGCGGAGTTCGAAACCGCCTTGAATGCTTTCGCAACATCGAACAACTATGGATTAAGCAAGGAAAACATCATGGTCATGTTTATTCCGAACACATACGAGGTTTATTTTAACATTACACCGGACGCCCTCGTTAAACGAATGTATCATGAATATGATTTGTTCTGGTCAGCTGAACGGAAGACAAAAGCGAAAACTGTAGGCCTAACACCAGTGGAGGTATCTGTACTTGCTTCAATTGTTCAGGCAGAGACCATAAAATCGGAAGAGGCGCCGATAATTGCAGGCCTTTATCTAAACAGATTAAAAAAGGGCATCGCGCTGCAGGCGGATCCAACCTTGAAGTTCGCGGCGAATGATTTTTCGCTGAAGCGCGTGTTGAACGAACACAAACAAATCGATTCCCCATACAATACATATCTCCATCCGGGTCTTCCGCCCGGCCCGATCAACCTGCCCGAGATTGGATCACTCGATGCAGTTCTGAGTTATTTTCAGAGTGATTACTATTATATGTGTGCGAAAGAGGACTTCTCAGGACGTCACAATTTTACCAACAGTTACGACGAACATATGAGCAATGCCATAAGGTATCAACGGGCATTGACGATTGAACAACGCAAAGGTGCGGCGCTGAAGAAGCAACAGAATTAATGTATCGATCGGAGACACGTATTCGCGTTCGTTACGCTGAGACTGACCAGATGGGTTACGTATACTATGGACACTATGCCCTATATTATGAGGTCGCCCGTGTTGAAAGCCTGAGACAATTAGGTTTAACCTACAAAGCACTGGAGGAGATGGGCATCATGATGCCAGTCTTAGAAAACAAATCAAAATATCTTTCGCCTGCAAGATATGATGAGAACCTTCGGATCGTAACCACATTGCGCGCGAAGCCGGGTGTGCGCATTAAATTTGAGTATGATATCTTTGATGAGGCAGACAAGCTCATTCACCGTGGGGAGACAATGTTGGCCTTTATGAATAAACACACAGGAAAACCTTGCCGCCCACCTGAGGCAATGCTGAACCTGCTGGAGAGATATTTTAAATGAAGTATAAGTACAAACGATTTTTCTTCCGGTTGAGCCCCGGTATTTGGGTGATTTCCTGGATGAAAAAGGTCAGGTTCGGCAAATACGAAAACGTTTCGCTTTACAAGATTATTAAAATATTTCTAAACAACCTGGATGACGATGAAATCATAGACCGGGCGAATGGTGTAGCATTCAATTTTATTCTTGCGATTTTTCCTGCAGTGATCTTCCTGTTTACCATGCTTCCGTACATCACGGAATTTTTTCCGGACATCAATTCTGAAACCATCATGCAGTTTTTGGGTGAAGAGATACCTCCAAACATGTACGGTGTGATTTCGTCCACGATCCAGGACATCGTAAGCATACCGCGCGGTGGATTGCTATCGTTTGGCTTCCTGTTCTCCTTCTTCCTTTCGACCAACGGAATGATGGCGTTGATGAGGGCCTTCAACGCGTGCTATCGAACAATAGAAAACCGAAGCGCTATCAAAACACGTCTAATAGCGACGGGCCTGACCATAAATATGGCGATAGCACTATTGCTTGCTGTAGTCTTGCTCATCGTTGGACAATTTGCTTTAAACTATGTGATGTCAAACCTGCCGGAATTCAGCTGGCTGGACATCAACTCATTTACAATTTTTCTGTTGTTTGCCTGCCGTTTCCTCGCGCTTTTTATCGCCTTCTTCCTTGCCATTTCCTTCGTGTACTACTTTGGACCAGCAATACATTACAACTGGCGTTTTTTTTCAATTGGATCTATGATGGCCACCTTCCTTTGTCTGGCAGTCACCTACGGATTTTCGTTCTACATCACCAACTTCGGTACTTATAATAAAGTCTATGGTTCTATCGGAGCATTAATCGCCCTCATGGTACTAATCCAGATAATTACAACCGTGTTGCTGATTGGATATGAAATTAATATTAGTATACACGACGCTATTCGTAAAGAGGCACTTTGGAATTCAAGGATGCATCGACAAAAAAAGAGTTTGTAAGGAAATGATCTTTAGAATTTGATTCTAACCTCATCTTTATAATTCACCGGCACGCTTAGTGGCACACCGCGATAGGTAAGCTTTAAGGAACCTTCATAACGGACTTCGAATTTCTTTCCGCCGAGGACCCCAAGTAAGGTGTCCATGAAGCCCAACTCTTTTATCGACAAATTAATTTCCAGAGGCACGGTAAATTCATCCTTCGCGGGGATCATGGTCTTTAACTTCTGGTCTACATGGGCAGCGCGTTTGCCATCTACGTAAACAACAACATTGATCCTGCGAAGTTTACCCCGCATGTCATTCGGATTAAAGAAAACTGCGTTCGCTTTCAACACCGGATCCGAGTTTGCATCGACTACAACGTCGCGGATCTGACGAAGAACAATCTTCTCTTTAGGTCCGCTACAACTAACGCAGAGGGCTAAGAAAACGAATGAAATAAACCTTCCTATATAAGTGTGCAATGTTTTTGCCGAGCGTGCCGAAAACTTATGTGTTTTATGTGCCATATTCCTTTTAGTAAGTATAGACATTCTATTCCTAAATTTGTTACATGTTTCATCAATACGATCCTGTTGCCAATGCGCTTTCGGATAACGGGTTTGCCGTTATGGATGATTTTTTATCACCTTCGGAGATAAATGAAATTCTCGATCTGGATGCTTTCAACAACCATTTGGTAAGATTTAAGAAAGCGGGGACGGGTAAGAATCAGCATCTGCAGATTAACGAAGCCATCAGGGGCGATTATATCCAGTGGCTGGATAAAAATTCAGCAGCGCCACCATTACAGCGATATCTGGACAAGCTTCTTGAACTTTCTGCTTTTTTAAAGGAGAGCCTCTTTTTAAGTATAAAAGACCATGAGGTACATCTTGCTGTCTATCCTCCCGGGACGTTTTATAAACGGCACCTGGATCAGTTTAAAAAGGATGATCATCGCATCCTTTCCGTTATCTGTTATCTAAACAAAGACTGGCATGAAACGGAGGGTGGTCAATTGCGGATGCACACACCATCGGGTCCGCTCGATATACTTCCGATATCCGGCAGACTGGTTTGCTTCCGCAGTGACATGGTCGAACACGAAGTCATGCCCGCCACACGCGAACGCTTAAGTCTTACCGGATGGCTGCTTGACCAGTACGGAGACGTGTGAAAGAGCTGCAAGCTGCGGGAAGCTTCAAGCCTGTGTGTGCGTTTGATGGCGAGGATGATTTGTTAAATGGTTAAAGCCTCAAGGGTTGGTTATAAGTGTTCAAGGTCGCACAATCTGACTTGCAGCTTGTAGCTTGCAGCTATCTCAAGCGAGGCAATCTGAATTAGATAAATATTATGTTCGGTTTACCCGCTTTTTCTTCCAGAGTAAAATGTGCTTTGTGAAAAGCTTGTAAATTGCCGGGCATTTTTAATGCATATCGGAATGAAGCATTATTTTCTTAAACTTTATCAATACAACGCCTGGTCAAACAAACGCGTTTTAGGCTGTCTGACGTCTCAACAGGTTGACGATGAGAAAATCCTTACGTTGATGGGCCATATTGTAGCAGCGCAATTCTTATGGTTGCACCGCATCAAGGGCCTTCCTCCCGCGGAGGTGAAACTTTGGGGAACCTATACCTTACCTCACCTGGTTACGCTGGCGGAAGAAGTGGGCACGTTGTGGCTGGACTATGTAGAGCAAACAGAGGATTTCAACAGGGCACTTACCTATCATAATTATGTAGGAGAGCCTTATATCAATAACGTAGAGATGATTATGATACATCTGGTGAATCATTCCAGCTATCATCGTGCTCAAATCGTCATGTTATTGCGCCAAAAGGGATTTCAACCCATTAACACTGATTTTATAACCTACGACCGCGTTATTACTGGTCAGCTAAAAGAGTGAGCATTGAACTATGACCAGGCCGGATAAAAAATTATTTCTGCTGGACGCATATGCACTGATCTATCGCGCGCATTTTGCATTCACCAAAACACCACGGATAAATTCCAGAGGCATTAACACCTCAGTGGCTTTTGGATTTACAATGACACTGCTTGAAGTTTTGCAAAAGCAAAAGCCGACGCACATAGCCGTAGCGTTCGACACAACTGCGAAAACCTTCCGGGATGAATTATTCTCGGAGTATAAGGCGACAAGGCAGGCTACTCCGGAAGACGTACGGACAGGAATTCCGATTGTAAAGGAAATTATACGAGGCTTCAACATACCCATTTTAGAAATGGACGGATTTGAAGCCGATGATATCATTGGAACCATTGCCTCACAAGCATGCACCAAGGGTTTTGAAGTTTTCATGATGACCCCAGACAAGGACTTCGGACAGCTCGTAAATGAATGCGTGTTCCTTTACAAGCCCGCGTATATGGGCAATGCCGTAGATATTCTCGGGGCAAAAGAGGTTTGTGAAAAATGGGATATCGACAATGTCGGACAAGTAATCGATGTGCTGGGCCTGCAGGGTGATAGTTCAGACAATATTCCAGGTATTCCAGGATTCGGCCCTAAAACAGCTGCCGTCCTATTGAAAAAATATGGTAGCGTTGAAAATATCGTCGCTCATGCTTCAGAATTAAAAGGAAAGCAGAAAGATTTGGTCATGCAGTTCGGTGAACAGGCGATACTTTCTAAAAAACTTGCAACCATTGTAACAGATGTTCCTGTTGCATTCGATGAAAATGCGTTGAAGTATTCCGGGCCTGACCAAGATAAGCTGAAGCCGATATTTAATGAACTTGAGTTCAAAAATATTTCTGCCCGCGCCTTTAATGAAACGCCCGCGCCATTAGAAGCGCCCAGACCTGCCCAAAATTCACAGCTATCAATGTTTGGTCCAACGGATGGCGCTGAACCTGTAAACACTGCTGAAACTAAAAATCTTGGATCGATCCCTGTACAATATTCCCGGATCGAAACTCTTCAGCAGATAGCATCCCTTGCTGAAAAATTTCGTGACCGCATTGTGTTGGCCATAGATTCTTTAACAGATGATGCAGCTAATTTTGATTTCAGATTAACAGGCCTGGCACTATCGTCCCGTGAAGGCGAGGCATTTTACATTCCACTAGAGGATGCGGGTCAGGTGAAAAATCTATTAGGAGGATTGTCTGACATGTTGGCCAATCCGAGAGTAATGAAGGTTGGCTTTAACATCAAGGCAACCATCCTGGCACTTAAGAAATATGGGATTGAGGTAAATGGTGCGTTGTTTGATCCCATGCTCGCTCATTATCTCATCGAAGCGGAAGCATCCCATGATATTGCTATTCTATGTTCGCAATATCTCAATTATACGTTGATTGCCCCTGGCACAGCATCGGCTCAGGAAAGGATGTGTGAACGCGCGGATCAGGTATTTCAACTTAGAAAAACATTGCAGGCTGAACTTGAAAAGCGAAGGCATTCCAAGCTGATGAGCGACACAGAGATGCCACTCGTTTCCGTCCTGGCAGCTATGGAGTATGAAGGTGTGAATATTGACACCGCAGCATTGGCGAAGATGTCTGAAGAATTGCGTTTCGAAAGCGAGCGGGTTCAACGCGAAATCTTTCAACTCGCCGGGGCAGAATTTAACATTGGGTCCCCGAAGCAGCTTGGAGAAATATTATTTGACCGGCTTAAGCTTATCGAAAAGCCAAAAAAGACGAAGACAGGGCAGTACGCTACAGGCGAGGATGTGCTCACAGGACTGGCGCCCAAGCATGATATTGCCAAAAAGATTCTGGACTTTAGGGAATATGAGAAACTTCGATCCACTTACGTGGACGCGTTGCCAAAAATGATCAGCAAGTCGGATGGCCGTGTTCATACTGACTACCGCCAGGCCCTTGCCGTAACGGGCAGGCTAAGCTCGAATAATCCGAACTTGCAGAATATTCCTATACGAACGGAAAAGGGCAGACTTATCAGAAAAGCATTTATCTCCAGAGGAGAGGACTATCTGTTTATGTCAGCAGATTACTCGCAGATTGAACTGAGAATCGCGGCATCTTTTGCGCAGGATGCCACCATGATCGATGCATTTCGAAATAAGCGGGACATCCATACAACCACGGCGGCGAAAGTATTTAAGGTAGAGCTCGAAAAAGTAACACCGGATATGCGCCGAAAGGCAAAAGAGGTAAACTTTGGAATCCTCTATGGAAGCACGGCCTTTGGTCTGGCGCAGAATTTAGGAATCGCGCGTTCAGAAGCGGCCGAGATCATACAATCCTATTTCACCGAATTTGGGGCCATCAAACGTTTCATGGATGATTCGATTAATAATGCACGGGAGAAGGAGTTTGTTGAGACATTACTGGGTCGAAGAAGATATTTGAGGGACATTAATTCACGTAATGTTACAACACGCGGATTCGCCGAACGGAACGCAATCAATGCGCCTATTCAGGGAAGTGCGGCTGACATTATTAAGATCGCGATGGTTAACATTCACAACTGGCTTTGTAAAGAAAAGTTGAAGTCCAGGATGATTATGCAGGTACACGATGAGCTTGTTTTTGATCTGCACAAAGATGAGGTGAATATCGTGAAGCCACATGTAATCAAGCTCATGCGCCATGCGGTATGTTTAGAAGTGCCCATGGAGGTGGAGGTTGGGATTGGGAGTAACTGGTTAGAGGCACATTGAAAAGTTTGCAACTGCGCACTGGCGCGATTTTCGGAAGACTTCCGCAGCAATCACCTAATTAATCGCGTCTTCAAAGTGCGTGATCTCCGGTGGCACACCAGGAATGATTGAGATGATATCGAACCGGATGTGGCCGTGCCAATTGATTTTATGCACAAACTCGTCGGCCGTGCGAAAAATACAATTTGCCTGTTGAGAACTTACAAATTCTTCCGGATACCCATAGTAGGATGAAGACCTTGTTTTTACTTCAACAAATAGTATCCAGTTTTCTTTTCGCGCAATGATGTCAATCTCGCAGTATCCGAATTTGAAATTTCTGCGAAGAATTTCCCACCCCTTGCGCACAAGAAATTCTGCTGCCAGATCCTCGCCCTTATTGCCGGTATTTTTTTTCTCGCTCACCATTTTTAAGTCTACCTTTACTTTGAATTTAAGTTCATGGTCACAACAATAAAATACACTGGAGACCTCAAATTGAAATTTCCGATGCATTGAATTTTGGGTAGACATTTTGCCTCTGACAACCGGGGAATGACATCAGGAAAACCATAGTCTCTAGTATGCGCGCGTTGGAGAGCAATACGATCATAGCTGAGGTAGCAACATGAGGAATTGCAATAATTAAAAATGCCTTGTAAAACTTAACAACGTCGATATGAATCCCTCGCGCCGTGAATTTATTAAGAAAGTTTCATCGGCATCTCTTGTTTTGTTTGGCGGACGTGTAATCAAATTATCTGCTTCGGATTTACGTTCGATGCAGAAGAAAGTAACGTTCAGATTTGCTGTGGCCTCCGATGGACATTACGGCGAACCAAAAACTGAATACGGATTATTCCATGAGGACCTTGTTAAAAACATTACAAACTTTCACAAATCCAATGCGTTAAATTTTTGTGTTATCAATGGCGATATAATTCACGATGAGGGATCGCTCCTCACTGAAGCAAAATCCCATTATGACAAACTTCCCGTAAAGTACTATGTCACCAAAGGAAATCATGACAAAGTGAGCGACGCATACTGGCAGGAGGTGTGGTCGATGCCCGTTAATCACGAAGTGCATATGGAAAAAGATGTTATTCTGCTGGCCACTACCTCCAATGAAAGTGGTGATTTTTTAAGTCCCGACCTTGAGTGGTTAGAGGCGCGGCTGGCTTCTAACACCAAAGCCAGAAATATTTTCCTGTTCCTTCATATTCCACAAGCTAACTGGAATGGCGGATCGCTGGAAACCCCCGCATTCTTTGAACTACTCAAATCTTTCAAAAATGTGCGAGGAATATTTCACGGGCATGAACACAAACAGGACAACGTTAAGATGTTTGATAAAATCCCCTATATGTGGGATTCGCACATTGGCGGTAGCTGGGGAACATCTTATAGGGGTTTCCGTGTTGTAGAGCTCACTAAGGATAACCAAATGTTGACTTACATTATGAATCCGCTGGAAAGAATCAACCAAGCCGCTCTCTGATTGAATACACGTCTCAATAAAAAAACGCAATTTGTAAACCTGGGTCTGATCGGGTATCAGGACGCCTGGGAATATCAAACCAGACTTTTCGAAAAAATTCTTTCTGTAAAAACGTCGAATCGTGACCTCGAACCAAACGATAAAAAGATCACAGGGAATTATTTGATCTTTTGCGAACACCCTCATGTGTTTACGCTCGGAAAATCCGGAAAGGAGAGCAATCTTCTCTTAAACAAAAATGGGTTGCCTTCGTTGCAAGCTTCATATTTCCACATCAACAGAGGTGGAGATATAACCTATCATGGTCCCGGTCAGATTGTTGGTTATCCAATTTTTGACCTTGAAAATTTCTTCACGGATATTCACCAGTACCTTCGGTTGCTGGAAGAAGTGATTATTCAGACGCTTGTAGTGTTTGATATTCCAGCTGGCAGGATAAAGGGATTGACAGGGGTATGGGTGGATTCGGAAAGTGAGCGTTCCGCAAGAAAAATCTGCGCCTTTGGTGTACGCGCCAGCCGCTGGGTGACGATGCACGGATTTGCTTTAAATGTGAATACCGATCTGAATTATTTTGATCACATCGTACCTTGCGGTATCAAAGACAAGAGTGTAACTTCTCTCCAAAAAGAACTTGGCCACCAGGTTGACATGGCTCGCGTGCAATTGATATTAAAGGAAAAAATGACAAACTTGTTTGAACTCGAAATCGAGGGCCTGCAAACAGGAACGGATGAAATGATTTTGCCATAGCCCCGATAATTTCAGATATGATTAAGGATATCAAAATTCCAGAGGTAAAAAATGTGACGTTGGCTGTCGCTCGCAAGACTCATCCTGATCAACCGGATGAGTGGAAGGTTTACCTGATCAATAACAATGACTATGCAATAGAGAATACACTGGTCGCCAGCAAAGGCTATGGCGAGAAGGACGGGGAAGCCCAGCGAACATCTATTCTTCGGCACTTTCTTGACACCATACCTGCGAGCAGTTCAATGGTAATCGAGTCGATCGATCCAGCTGTTTTTCATCTTAACAACGAATACTGGGTGAGCTATTACATCGGTACGCAAATTTTTGACAAGCGATTTGTATTCGTTCCTGACTCTATTCGCGAAGAGAACGTCTCTTTCATCAAAGAACTTGAGATGGAGGGTATCCTGCACTCGTGATCTGCCTGGTCTTCAGCTGCCCACGCGCAAAAAAAACGCTTGAATGTGGGTGCTTGTTATCGGGATTGTCACAAGATGTCTCGGCTAATTCGCTATTTCGCTAAATTAGAATACGACCAATGATCCAGGAACTTCGCGATATACTTTTTCTTGATATTGAAACCGTAGCATGTACGGCTGACTTTGAGTTTTTAGACGAACGGCTTAAGGCGCAATGGGCCCGAAAGGCAAATGTACTGAGACGAAATACAGACCAAACGGATGAAACGCTCTTCCAGGACCGCGCCGGTATTTATGCCGAGTTCGGAAAGGTGATCTGCATCGCAGTTGGCAAGTTTATCGATACGGATTCGGGTGGATTGGCGTTGAAAACCAAAGTTTATTATGGGCACGATGAACGGGAAGTATTATGCGCCTTCAAAATAATGGTGGAAAAAATGGATCCCAACACACTTAAGCTCTGCGCGCATAATGGCAAAGAGTTTGATTTTCCATATCTCTGTAGAAGGATGTTGGTAAATAATGTCAGCCTTCCAGTTGCATTGAATATCGCTGGAAGAAAGCCGTGGGATATCCCACATCTCGACACTATGGAAATGTGGAAGTTTGGTGACTTCAAGAACTATACGTCCCTTGACCTGCTGGCAGCGATCTTTAATATACCGACCAGCAAAACGGATATGGATGGAAGCAACGTTAATAATGTATACCATCAAAACAAGGACCTTGAAAAGATCAAGGACTACTGTGTGAGAGATGTTGTTGTACTCGCTCAGGTGTTTCTAAGACTGAAGGCAATCAACCTAAACCGTGCTCTGCAGGTGATTGGCGCGGATTGAATTCTGTAACCGCAATTATTTTATTACCTTCGTTCCTGGTGTTGAGTGCACACCCGCCCTATGAAATACGGGCGAGACGGCTATTTTTTCATTCGCCCAATCCCTGTCAGGTTTTGGCTGCAGTCGGGAAAATAATGAAAGCATGCTATCAAAAATTGGCCATCAAAATTGGTGATCCTCGCCTCAAAGTACTAATGACAAACAATCGGCTGGATAACGGCCTTTAATAAAGTATTCAAATGGGTAAGAAGAAGAAAGAAGAGAAAAGAAAGGAAAAGAGGAAGAAGGGCGATAAGAAAGGAACATTAAGGTCGGCTATAATTTCCATGCTGGATGACGGCTCTGGTAAAGTATATTCTCTGAAACACGTTGTGAAGAAACTGGGTTTGATAAAGAAGGATGACATTAAAGCCGCCGGATTAATTCTTGATAAGTTGAGGGATGATGGCGGCGTAGACCAAACTGACAAGGTTACCAAGAGTGGCAGCAAAGAGGAAGTAACGGGGATTGTTGATCACGTGAGTTCCCGGTTTGCATATATCCGATTGGGTGGAGATCAAGACGACATCTTTATCAAAGGTAAGGACCTGGGGGGCGCTGTCGACGGAGATACAGTGAGCATCATCATTCTTCCAACGCGTCACGGCGACCATGAAGAAGGAAAAGTTACAAAGGTGTTGAAGCGTCACCGGAGCCGCTACGTGGGCAAGGTTGAGGTCTCTAAGAATTTCGCATTCGTTGTACCGGATTACAGAAAAATGCATGCGGACTTCTTCGTGTATCCGGAAAATATAAACGGCGCAAGGACCGGTGATAAGGTTATAATCGAAGTAATATCCTGGGGTCAGGACGACAAGAAAGCTGAGGCTAAAGTCGTGGAGGTGTTGGGTAAAGCCGGGGAGCACGAAGCAGAGATACACTCCATCATGGCTGAGTTCGATCTGCCATTTAGATTTAATGAAAAGGTGCTGGAAGCATCCAGGGAAATTGATGAAGCCATAACAGCAGCAGAAATTGAGCATCGGTGGGATTTCCGTCCGGTAACGACCTTTACAATTGATCCGGAAGACGCGAAAGATTTTGACGACGCTCTTTCGTTCAGAAAACTCGACAATGACACGTACGAAGTTGGTGTGCACATTGCCGACGTAACTTACTATGTCAAGCCGAATTCAATACTTGATCAGGAAGCCTTTGACCGCGCAACTTCTGTGTATCTGGTCGACAGGACGATACCAATGCTGCCGGAAAAGCTTTCGAACGAATTGTGCTCACTCCGACCGCATGAGGATAAGCTAACATTTGCCGCCGTGTTTGAGATCGACAGCAACATGCAAATCCGGAAGGAATGGTTTGGAAGAACCATCATTCATTCCGACATGCGGTTCTCGTATGAAGAAGCACAAACAGTACTGGAAACTGGACAGGGAAAATTCGCAGAAGAGTTGACGATCCTCAATGACATTGCAAAAAAACTCAGAAAGGAACGGTTCAAAAAAGGTGCGGTAAATTTTGAAACCACTGAAGTCAAATTTAAGCTTGATGAGCAGGGTAAACCTCTGGAAGTTATTCCTAAGGTTAGAAAGGATGCTCACAAGTTAATCGAAGAATTTATGCTGCTGGCCAACAAGCAAGTGGCAGGTTTTGTCTTCAACCTTAGAAAGGGCAAAGAGAAGAACACATTCGTTTACCGTACCCATGATTTTCCAGATCCTGAAAAGGTGAAGGACTTTTCGGTCTTCGCCCGCCAGTTTGGTCATAAGATGAACGTCGATGAAACTACGATTTCCAGTTCGCTGAACAAGCTGATGAGTGAGATTGAAGGAAAGCCTGAACAGAATATACTGGAGCAGCTTGCCATCAGAACCATGGCGAAAGCAAAGTATTCGACAGATGCGAAAGGTCATTTTGGTCTCGCCTTTGATCATTACTCACACTTTACATCGCCCATCAGACGGTATCCGGACATGATGGCGCACCGGATGCTCCAACACTATCTCGACGAAGGTAAGCCCTTCAGCAAGGCTGAGTATGAAGAAAAATGTGTCCATTCTTCAGAAAGAGAGAAACGCGCAGCGGACGCAGAAAGAGCCTCGATTAAGTATAAGCAAGTGGAGTTTATGGCTTCTGCAGAGAAGATAGCATTCGAAGGCTTAATATCAGGCGTTACGGAATGGGGCATTTACGTTGAAATCATTGCAACCAAATGTGAGGGGATGGTAAGGCTGGCTGACCTGACAGATGATTTTTATGAATTTGATGAAAAGAACTATAAGATCGTCGGACGAAAAACACGGAAGGTCTACACGCTCGGTGACAAGGTACGTGTGCGTGTCAAGAAAACGGATATCGATAAGAGAATGATCGACCTCGTATTTGATCAGATTCCCGTTAAGGGTCCGTCTGAAGATTAGCATGTAGCATGTCAGCGCAGGCACTTCATTATCAAAAGTGGATCGAAAAGGAGATCGCAAGGCAGCGGTATGGCAATACGCCAGCTTCCCTTTATGAACCTATTCGCTACCTGATGGGCATTGGCGGAAAAAGATTGCGCCCGATGCTGACCTTGTTTGCCTACTCTTTGTATCGGGATGATGTCCGCAATATTGTGCCCTATGCAGCCGCCGTCGAGGCATTTCACAATTTTACATTGATGCACGATGATATCATGGATAATGCGCCTTTGCGTCGCGGGAATCCAACGGTGCATGAAAAGTGGAACGTGAACACTGCAATTCTTTCAGGGGATGTGATGCTGGTCAAGGTATATGAAATGCTACTCGGCATTGACGAGCGGAAAATAAAAAATGTTTTGCGATCCTTTAACAAATGCGCCGCAGAAGTCTGCGAGGGCCAGCAGTGGGATATGACCTTTGAACAAGACGATCGCGTCACGGAAATGCAGTACATTAGTATGGTGCGGCAAAAGACTGCTGTCTTAATTGGTTTTAGCCTTGAGTTAGGGGGGATTCTTGCAGAGGCCCCGGCGGCGGACTGCATTGCCCTGCGTCAGTTCGGGACAAACATCGGCATCGGCTTTCAATTAAAAGACGATTTACTTGATGCCTACGCCGATCCAAAAAAATTCGGAAAGCAGGTAGGCGGCGACATCATCGCCAATAAAAAAACGTTTCTGTTAATTAAGGCGTTGGAACTGGTTAACAGAAGGCAAAAGTCAGAACTAGCGCAATGGCTTGCAGCTAAAAAATTTGATAAGAAGAAGAAAGTTGTGGCTGTTAAAGCCTTGTATGACAAACTGGAGCTTGCTGCGATAACTGAAAAAAAAGTAAGTCAATATTTCAGAAAAGGATTTTTGAGGCTCGATCAATTGAGCTGTGACAAGGGCAAGACCACAAACCTAATTGCCTTTGCAAAAGATTTGATTGAACGACAATCGTAGGCCTGTTCGTTTGAGGCACTGTTAAATTTGAAAAGCGCTACTTCAGCTTCTTTTTCAAAAATTCAGCAGTATAACCCTTCCCCGTTTTAACCATTTGCTCGGGAGTGCCTTCAAACATTATTGTACCACCTTTTTTCTCGCCCCCTTCTGGGCCGAGGTCGATGACCCAGTCGGCGCATTTTATAATTTCGAGGTTATGTTCAATGATGATAACGCTGTGCCCACCGTCAACCAGAGCATTGACAGCTTTTAGAAGCTTTGAAATGTCATGGAAGTGTAGCCCGGTCGTTGGTTCGTCAAAGATAAAAAGTATATGGCCGTCCGGCGAGTTTTTGCCGAGAAACGAAGCGAGCTTAACACGCTGCGCCTCGCCACCACTCAATGAATTTGATGATTGACCCAGCTTCACGTAACCCAGGCCTACATCTTGCAATGGAAGAATCTTGTCGTATACCAGCTTCTTATCCCTGAAAAATTCCAGCCCGCTTTCAACGGTCATGTCCAGGACATCTGCAATATGCTTGTCATTTATCTCCACTTCAAGAATTTCCTGCTTAAATCGTTTACCAAGGCAACTTTCACATTTAAGAAAGATGTCTGCCATAAATTGCATTTCGACCTTAATCTCCCCCTCGCCCTGGCATGTTTCACAACGGCCGCCCTCGACGTTAAATGAAAAGTGTGATGGCTTATAACCGCGCTGTTTCGACAGCGGATGATCTGCATATAACTGCCGGATGGCATCGTACGCTTTCACATAACTTATCGGGTTTGAACGCGACGATTTTCCGATAGGATTCTGATCAACAAATTCGACCTGGGTTATGCGGGCAAAATCGCCGTCAAACTTATCATACTTCCCTGGCGTTTCAGAAACGGAGCCACTTAAGCGTCCAATCGCTGGGTAAAGTATTTTTTTGATCAGTGTTGATTTTCCGGAACCACTTACACCTGTCACGACCGTTAGCGCCCCCAGCGGAAATCTCACAGTCAGATTCTTCAGATTGTTTTCTCGTGCGCCATGAATGGTGATAGAATCCTTCCAGCTCCTTCGTGACTTCGGGATAGCAATCTCTTCAATTCCACTGAGGTAGTCCGTAGTATGCGATCTGATCTTACCATCGATGTCCTCAACGGAACCCTGGAACATTAACTCACCGCCATGGCTACCCGCATCTGGCCCGATGTCGATGATCTGATCCGAGGCTCGCATGATTTCCTCTTCGTGCTCGACGACAATAACTGTATTTCCAAGATCGCGCAACGACTTTAACACGCCAACCATTCGGTCGGTGTCTTTTGGATGTAGCCCGATACTCGGTTCATCCAGCACGTACATGGATCCTACCAAAGCACTACCGAGTGCCGTTGCGAGTTTTATTCGTTGATATTCACCTCCGGAAAGTGTACCCGTAAGGCGGTTGAGCATTAGATATCCTAATCCCACTTTTGTCATGTACTCCAATCGCGAACGTATCTCCGTTAAGATCCGGTCTGAGATCTTTTTATCATGGTCCGGCAATTTTATTTTAAGGAAGAACGTGAGCAGGTCCTCAATGGGCATGAGAACCAGATCTGCAATCGATACGCCTTCAATCTTTACATACTGTGCATCTTTTCGGAGTCGCGTGCCTTTGCAATCAGGGCAATTTGTTCTGCCTCGATAACGAGATAGCAACACGCGATATTGAATTTTGTACGTCTTAGTCTCTAAATATTTAAAGAAAGCGTGGATCCCTTCAAAGTAGCTATTGCCATTCCATAGGAGATCTTGGTGCTCCTTCGTCAATTCATTGTAAGGCCGGTGAATAGGAAAATCGAACTTGATACCATTCTTCAGCAGCGGCTTTTGCCATTCGCCCATCGTCTCGCTTCGCCATGGCGCAATAGCACCTTCGTAAACTGAAAGTGACTTATCCGGGACGACCAGGTCTTCATCGATGCCCAGAACCTTGCCAAAACCCTCACATGTCTGACAGGCGCCGAACGGATTATTGAAGCTGAAAAAATTAATAGATGGCTCCGTAAATTTCATGCCATCCAATTCAAAACGGTCAGAGAAATGCATTACGTCGTGACCTTCGGGATATACTATACAGTCACCTTCACCCTCGAAGAAAGCAGTCTGAACCGAATCAGACAGTCTGAAGATAGTATCATCGTCGCCTGGATTCACAGCGGAGCGGTCGATGAGCACCTCAACTTTTTCAGCCTCCTTAACGGCTTTCTTTTTTTTCACTCCTTCAACCGGAGCGACCATCTCCTCAATAAATTTTACTTGCCCATTTACCAACACCCTTGCAAATCCTTTGCTTAGCAGAAGGTTAAGTTCGTCAATCAGTTTTCTTCCTTTTTTCACAGGCAGCGGACAAGCGACCATAATCCGCGTCTGTGCCGGCAGCCGGTTTATCGCATCGACAGCCGACGTGACCGTATCGCGTTTCACTTCATTGCCGCTAATTGGAGAATAGGTTTTTCCGATCCTGGCAAATAAGAGTTTCAGGTAATCATATATTTCAGTCGTTGTACCGACTGTTGACCTGGGATTGCGTGTGTTAACTTTTTGCTCGATCGCGATCGCGGGTGAGACGCCTCGGATATAATCCACTTCCGGCTTCTCCATCCTTCCAAGGAATTGCCGGGCATAGGAGCTGAGGCTTTCCACGTACATGCGTTGGCCCTCGGCAAACAGCGTGTCAAAAGCAAGAGAAGACTTGCCGGACCCTGACAGGCCTGTGATAACCACCAGTTTGTTTCTCGGTATGGCAACACTTAGATTTTTTAGATTATTGACCCTTGCCCTTTTTATTATGATGAATTCCTTAGGGCTAAGTTCATCTAAATGAGCATCAATATGAGGCAATTGAGTTTTGGTCAGGTAGTCAGTCATTGTTTGAAATTAAAGATAGAGGTCTTTCGCACAACATAGCAGTACATGATAACATAACCCACGCGATATTGGTTGGCCTTGTGAGGCCGGCGGCAAAACAAAAACACCATCCTCAAAGATGGTGTCCGATACTTGAAGAAATCAACGATATCAGTTATCGAAATCGGGATCGTAGCTTTCCTCGCGTCCTTTACGACCGCCACCACCCTCATCGTCGAAATCCCGTTCAGGCTCCCCCTCGGTTTCAGCGGCTGGCGTTTCGAAAGAATCTGCGGCATCAAACGCATCCTCTCCCTTTTCAAAATCCGGTTCCGGTTTGGACTCCACGTCATACTCCCCGTCGCTGTTCTTGGTCACAGGAACCTTGACAAGGTAGGTGGCATCGTTTGTTTCGAGCGGAAACACAAAGATTGGCTCACGCTTTGCATTGGTAATCCGTGTAATACTACTTTCATAGCCATTGGGATATTGGCTATGGATTAGCTCAAGCAAGTCTTCCGAAAGCTTCTCAAGACTCTTTATCACTTTTTTCTTGCTGACCGCCATGTGTTAAATGCGTATTTGCGAGCAAAGAGGGTAATAAATTTTGTTGGAGACAAGAATTTTTTAAATTTTTTTGTGCTTGTCCGGAGTTTTTCTATCTTTTCAAACCGATTGTTCAAATAACCCCATACAATATCGAGAGAGACATCTACGTTACCTAAATGTGAGACAGAATGATTGATAGAAGATTAAGTGACAGCCAACTAGTGTCACTGTATCAGAACGGTAACCAAGAAGCTTTTGAGGTGCTCTTAAACCGACACAAATCCCGGATTTACACCGCTATTTACCTGATTGTAAAAGACAGGTATACGGCTGAAGATCTGCTGCAGGAAACTTTCATAAAAGCGATTAACACGATTCGTGGCGGCCGCTATAACGAAGAAGGGAAGTTTTTGCCCTGGATTAGTCGGATTGCGCATAATCTTGCGATTGATAACTTCAGAAAAAACAAGCGTTACCCGGAAGTGGTGTTGGAGGATGGAAGCAGACTTTTCAATTCTATGCAGTTTGCCGTAGAATCTGTCGAGGATAAACAAATCTTCAGAGATACGCGTGCCAAGCTGAGGACGTTGATTAAAGAGTTACCTGTAGAGCAAAAGCAGGTATTAATCATGAGGCATTACCTGCAGATGAGCTTCCAGGAAATTGCTGAACGTACAGGAGTGAGCATCAATACCGCACTGGGAAGAATGCGATATGCGCTCATTAACCTGCGCAAACGGATGGTGAAAAACAGAGCCTATGACAAAAATATTTACCCAAACGGACTTGATCAGGTATTTATACCAAGAGACCACGGAGAAGGAGACGACGGAGATTGAAAATGCGCTGATCTGCGATAGTGAATTGCAAGGCCTTTTCACAGAGCTACAAGAAATGAAGAAAAGCATGGATGCTTCACAGATGGAACCTTCTTCCAGTGTTGTGCAAAACATCCTCTGCTATTCTCAAAGCCTTATGGAGAGCCGAACTTAATTCAGGAGTGGAGGCGGTTCTCCCACCGTCTTACAATTCTTTTATTTCGACTTTCCGCCACCTTACTTTCACGCCACCTCCGTCGTGGATTTGCAACGCTATTTTGCCTGTTGCCGCGCCGATCTTTTCGTCGTCAAGCTCAATCATTTGTTGGCCATTGAGCCATGTAGTGACCTTGTTGCCCTGCATCTTTACGACCATGGTATTCCAATCGCCTTCTTTCAAAGCCTTTTCTTTATCAGGAGCCGGCTTAATCAGCCACTCGCGTCCATAGGATTCGTATATACCACCAGTGCTCTTATTGAATGGCGCGACCTCTGCCTGCCAGCCACTGATCTTGGTCCCTTCAATCGAGCAATGGAAGAATACGCCACTATTGCCGTTAGACTCCTGCTTGAATTGAACCGTTAACTCAAAATTCTTAAAGGATTTTTCGGAAACAAGATAACCGTATTGCTTATCCGGACCGCTCTCACAGATGAGCTCGCCCTTTTCAACAAACCATTTTTCCGTTCCATGCACCTTCCAACCGGAAAGGTCACGTCCATTAAATAATTTCGTTTGGGCTGTTGAAAAGGATACAATTGCACAAAGCAATAAAACAGCAAATAGTCTTTTGGTCATGTTATTTGAATTTCATGTAAACTACGAGAATCAGTGAAAAGTGGAAAGTCAAAAGTGAGGAGCGGAGTAAAAGGTGAAAACTTCTGCGCTTCTTTACGAAGTGAAAGTTTTAATACTTCATCAGCATTTTAAGACGCCGGAAAGTGGTGGAGCCCTTCGCTCCTATTATCTTGCGAAAGCACTGGCGGACAATGGGTTTCAACCCGTTGTCATCACCGGCGGCGACGATCCACAGGCGAAGAAGGTCACGCTGGAGAACATTGAAATCAACTATCTCCCCATTCCTTACGATAACGGCTTCGGTTTCTGGAAACGGGTGAGATCTTTCCTTCACTTTACCTGGCAATCCGTACAACTGGCAAGAACTATTGATGGCGTTGCAATGTGCTATGCTATATCCGTACCGTTGACTACTGGAATATCCGCATGGTGGCTGAAACGCACAAGAGGTACACCGTATTTGTTCGAAGTAGGAGATCTATGGCCAGATGCTCCAATTGCCCTCGGCTATATTCGAAATTACTTCTTGAAAAAGCTTTTGTTCGGACTTGAACGTTTGATTTATCGCGAAGCGAAAGCCGTGATTGCTTTGTCGACGTCGATTCAATCGGCCATCAAAGAGAAAGTTCCTGACGTTGCTGTCCGTGTGATCCCAAATATGGCTGACACGGACTTCTTTGGCCTAATACCGGAGAATACGAAAGTTCTTCGCGCGAATGTTTTTGAGAACAAGTTTGTAGTCTCATACATTGGTGCAGTAGGTGTAGCCAATGGGTTAGATTATTTTATCGAATGCGCGCGCGCGTGCTATCAGCAAGGGTGGAACGTGCACTTTGTTATTTGTGGAGACGGTGCATTGTTAAACCGGCACAAAAATTCCGTGAGCAGACTGAACTTGTCGAACTTTACATTCCTTCCCTTTACAAACCGGAACGGTGTTCGAGATCTCCTCAATATTACTGATGCTGCTTTTGTATGCTATAAACCTTACGAAATTCTTGAAACAGGGTCGCCCAACAAGTACTTTGATGGACTTGCAGCTGGTAAACTTATCCTTATAAATTTCGAAGGATGGATAAAGAAGGAAATTGAATTACAAGGATGCGGCGTTTATATTAACAGGCAACAGCCGAATGACTTCGTTAAGGTTATCAAGCCGTTTCTTAAAGACAAACTTTTGCTTGAAAAGTATCAGCGTGCTGCCCGGGAGCTGGCGGTTGCGAGGTACTCGAGAAAGGCATTGAGCAAGGAGTTTGTTTCGTTGTTTACGGAGTTTCGGTAAAGAAAGCGACAATGTTACAACGCATGTACTTCTTTGCGTTTCCTTTGCCCCTTTCCGCCTTTGCGGTTAATGACGTCTACACCCTACAAGATCCTCATCGCCGGTGAGGGCATCATAACTCCCGCTCGAAGATTTTCCCAGTCTCCTTATTTTTCAGAATAAGTTTTTTAGCTCCGTAATGTGTCATTTCTTCCTTCACGAGATAGTGTTCTTCATCAAATGAAACCAAATGCTGGCCCTTTGACAGTCCCGACTGCCCGCGCCAGGTGTCCAGCATAACAGGTTCCCAGAGTTTGGTACGCGCTGATTTATAGGCCGCATCCAAAACGGTATTTACAACATACCCATCGTAAAAAGTTTCCTTTGGAGCCACGCCACTTTCCATAGCATTGAACATATCCATAAACATGTGGTTGTAGCCAAGCTCATTTAGCTCGTCTCCCACCGGGAAAAGCCAACCGGAATTACTCTCCGCTTTTTCTGCGATGTAATCCCCTCCCTTACCCGTCGTAAACATTTCAAAACCTGTTCGCAGAAAACTGTTTATCCAGATGGTGCCCTCTGTGCCCATTACTTCATCGCGCAGATCGAGACCGCCGCGAAATGTCCAACTCACTTCGAATTGGGCGATGGCACCATTTTCGTATTTGATCAAGGCAATCGCATGATCTTCTGCGTCGATTGGCTTCACCTGCGTGTCTGCCCAGCACATTACCTCGATGGGCTTTATGTCCTTCCCTATGTAACTTCTCGTGATCTCGACACAGTGACATCCGAGGTCGAGAATACAGCCACCTCCGGCCTGCTCAATATCCCAAAACCAATCGGAGTGCGGCCCAGGGTGCGTCTCTCTCGATTTAGCCCAAAGGATTCTACCCAAGGCGCCATTTCTTACACTTGCGTGAGCCTTCAAAAACTTCGGCGTATACACTAAATCTTCAAGGTACCCGTTGAAAATTCCGGCGTGTTCTACCGCGTCAAGCATTCGTTTCGCTTCCGCTCCATTACGCCCGAGTGGCTTCGTGGTGATAACCGCCTTGCGATGTTTACAGCAAAG
The DNA here is from genome assembly GCA_037720155.1 of Chryseolinea sp. Classification (GTDB taxonomy): domain Bacteria; phylum Bacteroidota; class Bacteroidia; order Cytophagales; family Cyclobacteriaceae; genus Chryseolinea. The sequence goes on from JBBJMI010000001.1 coordinate 376,434, forward strand.
CATCACGGCTTCTTCATGCAGGTTGTTGGGAAGGACGATGCAAACTACTTCCACTTCCGGTCTGTTGATCGCTTCTTCCAACATCGTTGTTGAAAAAGGGACTTTATAATCAGCAGCAAACTTATCGGCACTTTCAGACTTACGCGAATAAATGGTTACGATCTTATCCTTGCTACGATAACCTTGCAGGGAATCGGCATAGAAACGACCGATAAACCCCGAGCCCAACATCGCTATATTCATATTATCATGTTTTAATATTTTGATCAGCCTGCTTTTTCAATGACAACCTTTTCTTTAAAGAAAATAATGAAATAAATAAGTACACCCACTGCTATATAGGCGGGCACATACCAGATCTGTTGCCATTGATGTTCGCCGGCAACTGTGTAATGATCGAATGTAAGTCCCGCGAACAGCGTTCCTATGAACATGCCTACCCCGTACGTTGCAAACGTGAATAATCCCTGAGCAGCATTTTTGATTTTCTCGCCTGCCTTCTTTTCGGTGTACATATATCCGGTAACAAAGAAGAAGTCATAACATATTCCATGCAGGATAATTCCAGCATACAACATCCACATGTTTGCGCCCGTATCGCCGAATGCGAAGCAGACATAACGCAATATCCAGGCGGTCATGCCCAGCAACAACATCTTCTTCACGCCGATGCGGTAAAATAGAAACGGAATAGCAAGAATGAAAAGCGCCTCTGACACCTGGCCGAGTATCATTTTTCCCGCGGGATTCTCCAGGTTCAGGTCGTTAAGAAAAAGATTGGCGCCCTCGTAATAAAATGAAAGCGGGATGCAAACAAGAATAGCAGCAATAAAAAAAATAAGGTATGGACGATCTTTGAACAACACAAAGGCCTCTGTACCGAGGGCCCTGGATGCTGATCCATCGACCTGCGCTTTCGGCGGCGTATTGGGAAGGACAAAAGCAATGACACCCAGTAAAGCAGAGGCAATTGCAGCCATGTAAAACGTAGAGGATGTTTTTTCAATTCCGAGGGCGGCAATTAAAAGTCCCGCGATAATCCATCCAGCAGTACCAAATACCCTTATCCATGGAAACTGTTTGCCCGGATCTGTCATTTGAGTAAAGGCTATACTATTTGTGAGCGCGATGGTTGGCATGTAAACTAAAGAGTAAACGAGGATGATCCAATAGAATGCGCTGTTCGTATCAACCTGCGTAGCGTAGTAGAGCAATGCAGCGCCGAGCAGGTGAAAAACGCCAAGAATCTTCTGCGCTGCAAAATATCGATCCGCTATCATCCCTATAAAAAAGGGAGATATCATTGTGGCGATCGCCAATGCGCTGTAGGCAGAACCAAGTTGAATGCCCGTGGAATGCAAATGCTCCTTCATGTATGTGGCCATTGTCACATACCACGCTCCCCAAACGAAATATTCCAGGAGCATCATAATGGCGAGTTTGGCGAATATGGTAGGTTTCATGGCAGGAAGATTTAAGGAGGTCAGAATATGAGAAATATAGAGCAACGGGCAACACAAAAATAACCTCTTAAATAAAAGTTGGATGCAACGCTGCCGAGGTTAGATCTCACCAGCCACTTCCGTTTACCAAAAGAGGTAATGTTATTCTCGAGCCGCTTTCACAAATACTACGCACGCCCATCCCTCCCGCTCATCCCGACGCTTTTCGAAGAGTCCGTAGCGTTCCGCTGCCTTCGCCAAATCGGCGATATCGTGCGTGTAAAACCCACTCATCAGCAGTTCGCCTTCGGGCACCAAATGATCGCTGTATAATTTAATCTCATCCAGCAGAACGTTCTTGTTGATGTTTGCAAGTATGATATCGAAGGGTTCTAAAAAATGCAGCTCTGAAAGTTTCCCGTGCTGATGGTGGATATTCGTGCAATGGTTGAGCGCGATGTTATCCATGCTGTTGGTAATACTCCATTCGTCGATGTCGAAAGCCTCGATTTTTTTGGCACCGAGCATGGAAGCCATCACCGATAGAATTGCCGTCCCGCATCCTGCATCCATCACCTGTTTATTTCGGTGATCGATGTCCATCTGGTTTTTGATCATCAAATAGGTAGTCTGGTGGTGGCCGGTACCAAAAGACATTTTAGGCGTAATGATCAGCTCATACGGATAGGTTTCCTCGATCTTATGAAATTCTGCACGGATCAAACACCTATCATCAACAACAATCGCATGGTAGCTTTTTTCCCACAGCTCATTCCAGTTTTGCTTTTGAATTTTATCTTCATGGAAGGCGAGCGTAGTTTGTACCTCATACTTTTCCTTAATGTGCTGCAACGCTTCTCTATTGAAATTTTCCATCTCAGCATAGGCTTCGAAGCCATCATCAGTTTCGAGGAAACTGTCAAAGCCTACCTCTGCGATTTCGGCTATCAGTAACTCGGAGAAACCAGACTCACAAACCACCCTTAGCCGAGTATGGAACATGCCTTTGTTGTTTGCGATCGGATGTTTCGCTTTAAAACTTTATATCGATTTGACGATCTCGGTAAAATCCCTCGACTTCAACGAAGCGCCGCCTACAAGACCTCCGTCAACATCCGGACTGCTAAACAGTTCTTTCGCATTGGATGCGCTCACGCTGCCGCCATACAGGATCGAAATGGCGTCTGCAACGGTCTGGCCATACTTGGATGCCAGGTGCGTGCGGATAACCTTATGCATGTCCTGCGCTTGCTGGGTGGTAGCAGTTTTTCCAGTTCCTATGGCCCATACTGGCTCATATGCGATAATCAGTTTTTCCAGTTGGGATGCTGAAAGATGAAATAGACTTTCCTCAATTTGCCTTTTCACCATGTCTTCATGGCCATTGCTTTCGCGGATTTCCAGCGGCTCACCACAACAAAAAATCGGGATCAGACCATGCTTCTGCGCGACATCAATTTTTTTGGCAAGAAGTCTTCCGTCTTCTCCAAAATATTGACGGCGTTCGCTGTGGCCAAGAATGACGTACTTGATCCCAATAGAAGCGATCATCGCAGCCGATACCTCTCCTGTATACGCCCCTGACTCATGCTCACTACAATTTTGAGCTGCGACTGAAATTCTTGCGTCGTGGCCGATCATCTTTTTGAGCGATGTCAGATAAAGGTGTGGCGCGCAGAGAATAACTTTTACATCTCCCTCTACTTCGTCGGTGACCATCCCTTTTAATTCAGAAGCCAGGATATTTGCTTCGTCATAGGTCTTGTTCATTTTCCAGTTTCCGGCTACAATTTTTTGTCGCATATGATTTAAGTTAAGGGATTTAAAATTATCGAGGTTTTAAATGTTATTGCCGTCCTGGCTTATAGGCTGATTCTTTGAATATGTGCTGAGCCTGATGGATCTGCATAAGTTCAGGCAATGTCTGGATTGAATGTGCGTCTGCATATTTATTGACGATCTGCCATCCCACCCATTGCCCGATACGTCCCGGACATTTTTCGCCTACTTGAATTGTAATAGGTCGTTCACTAAGATAATCCTGCTTTATCTTGTGGTTGGTGGAAAACAATATCTGGCTCTCTACAAACCTTGCCCAAATCAAATCTTCATTTTTTCTCGACCCTTTGATCTCTCCAGGAGTATACCAGATAAATACACTGTCTGGAACGCATGGAAGCATATGCTTGGCAAAATAAAATGACTTGCCATATGCTACCATGTCCGCCAGCACAGTGTGATCACTAACGTCACTTTTATTGAACCGGTCACTGATTCCGTAAATCAGCAAACAGGAGGGAACAATGTCGTTCGGGTCGTACTTTCTAAGCAGGTACTCGTAGATCTTTGGTCGGTATTTCGCGCCTCTTCCCAGATAAAAATCGAGACTGATAACTATTAACGAATCGGATACAAACAGATCTGAATCAAAACCGGAAATCACTGTCTTTATTGCGGGCGGTTTAAAATCCGGATAGTAGAATTTGAGATTGGTAAAAGCATCCTGAAACTCGGCCGTGAGGCCGGCAAGGTCAGTAAAAACACTTTTCACTTCCCCTGACAAGGTGTCTAAATAGGGATTGTTAAGGCGCGTATAGAGCTCATCAATAAATACGGAATCAGAGGGATACTCCGCGCGGCGAAAGATTTCGTCACGAATAATTGGATTCTTCGTCAAAAGTGAAACGAGGGCCGTCTTTGACCGGACATTTACGAAGGAGTCCTGTAATTGCTCAATGCGAATCGGGACCTTCATGCCTTCCGTTTCCGGTTGAAATACGCATGCTTCTTTTTCGATGTCGCAGGCCGGCAGCAGCACTGCGAGCACGCCGCTGCAGATGACCATTCTAAAGTATATGCCCATAGAGGAAGGATTCATCATCAGTTGCCCGTTTCAAACGAAAGCTTGTCCACAGGGTTAGTCCGGGTCAGCCTGAGGCTCCGCACTGTTTCAACCCAGGTTACGTGAACGAGATTAGACTGGTCACTATAGAATTCTGTGATGATATCATTTTGAACCTGAATTGTTTTCCACTTCTTCACTTTGTTAACTTCCAGATAGAAAATAAAAGCCTCGTTGTCCTTCTCGTGGCCCAGATAATTAATGGCCTGCACCTTATCGTCAAGCATGATCTTAAAGTGGGCACCGAGGTAAGGTGTCATCATTTGGTCTACCGTCAGTTTTGAAGGATTTAAGATATCAAGAGACGGATCTTTGAAATTTTCCTTTAATGTCAATTCCAGATCATCAATAAACACTCTCATCATGATTTCGAGCCGCGTATCTTTCTCGTCCATCTCAATTTCGGTCACCGATACGTGCATGGGGTGAACCAATGCTGCGCCAGTCAGACATAGTGCAGACAAAAAGGATATCGGAAAAACCATGGTCTCAGAATTCGTGTGCAAAGATTGGATTTTCAATATTAATACCGAAAAGTTATTTCTTTCAGCCATAGAATTTTTTGCGCAGCCGCCACTCATCCCTAAAGTGCGATGATTCTCAATTGGGTGGAAATAATCTGTTATACTTGCTGTTTTTCTAACAAAAATTTGCCTTTATGTCGGAGTTCAGCCTGTACTTTGGACTGGGAAAAGATCACATTCTGGACTACGCAAACGGGTACGATCACATCCTTTTCGTATTCGCCCTTTGCGCACTTTACGTCAGCAAAGACTGGAAGCGTGTGCTCATACTTGTTACCGCTTTTACGATCGGTCATTCGGTAACGCTCGCCCTCTCAACACTTAGAATCGTAAATGTTAAGCCCGACCTTATTGAATTTCTTATTCCCCTGACGATATTTATTACCGCGGTGTCCAACCTTTTTAAGGATGAAACTTCGATCGGGAAAAAACCAATGCACATAAACTATTTCTACGCAGCGTTTTTCGGACTTATTCACGGTCTTGGATTTTCAAACTACCTGCGTAGCATTTTGGGGAAGGATAAGGGAATTATTACACAGCTTCTTGCATTTAATCTAGGCCTTGAAATTGGACAGATCATCATTGTGGTGCTGTTTATGTCCGTCTGTTTCATCCTCGTGGATCTGATCGGTTTGAACCGCAGGGATTGGAAAATGGTTATATCCTCGGCCGTCGCGGGCATCGCGCTTATATTGATGAAAGACCACATATTTTGGACTGGATAACTCTAATTAACCCATGATCATAAAAAATATTTTTGCTGTTCTGTTCGTCGCAACTTCCGGGCTATGCGTTGGTCAGGGGCAGCCTAACTGGCAGGGAAAATTCGAACAAATGGATCAGGCGCTTCCCACGCCGAATGAATATCGTACTGGTTCGGGATCACCGGGTCCAAAATATTGGCAGCAAAAAGCCGATTATGTTATAAGCATTGAATTAAATGACGAGAACCAAACGATCCAGGGAAAAGAGACAATAACGTACAACAACAATTCACCAGACGTCTTAAAATATCTGTGGCTTCAGCTAGATCAAAATGTACTTGCCAATGAGAACTCGCTCACATTAACATCCGTGGGCGGCATGGTGGATTCGGCGGCTGCCAAAACATACGCGATGCAGGTATCGGATTTCAAAGCGGGCTTTGCCATAAAAACCGTATCAACGACCGCAGGGGCACCGCTACCCCATACGATAAACAACACCATGATGAGCGTTGATCTCCCTCAGCCGCTGAAGCCAGGTGAAAAGTATGCGTTCAATGTAGAGTGGTCATTCAACATTGTCGACCGAAGCATATTCGGACAGCGAAGTGGACTTGAGTATTTTCCGGAAGACAAAAACTACATCTATACGATTGCGCAGTTTTTTCCACGCATGTGCGTGTATGATGATTACGAGGGCTGGCAGAATAAGCAATTTCTCGGTCGCAGTGAGTTTACGTTGCCGTTCGGCGATTATAAGGTGCGGATCACGGTTCCTGCCGATCACATGGTCGCTGCAACGGGGACGTTAAAGAATGCCACTGAAGTGCTTACAAAAACCGAGATCGAGCGTTTCAACGCGGCGCGCAGCTCATTTGATAAGCCCCTGATGATCGTCACACAAGCTGAAGCTACACAGAAAGAAAAAACAAAGTCGGCGAAAAAGAAGACGTGGGAGTTTCATGCGGACAACGTCAGGGATTTCGCGTTTGCTTCCTCCCGCAAGTTCCTCTGGGATGCGCAGGCCGTCAAGATCGGCGACAAAACTCCTTTGGCGATGTCGTACTACCCGAAAGAAGGGAATCCGCTTTGGGAAAGGGAATCGACGAAAGCTGTAAAGAACACACTTGAAGTTTACTCCAGGTTCACTATTGATTACCCATATCCCGTTGCCATTTCAGTTCACACGGCAAGCATTGGAATGGAATATCCAATGATCTGCTTTAACTATGGACGCCCTGCGAAAGACGGCACGTACAGCCCGTTGACGCGTCAAAATACGATCAGCGTGATTATTCATGAAGTTGGCCACAACTTCTTCCCCATGATTATTAATAGTGATGAGCGCCAGTCTACGTGGATGGATGAAGGTATCGACTCCTTCGTTCAGCTTATGACGCAAATGGAGCGATATCCTGACATCGCCTGGAGCAGGGGGACGCCCCTCGGCCTTACGCCTTATCTAAAGGGTGACAAGAGCAAAATGCGCCCGCTGATGACTAACGGCGATCAGGTCATTGAATTTGGAAGCGAGCAATACACGAAGGCGGCTACGGGCTTATTTATGTTGCGCGAAACCATTATGGGTAAGGAGCTTTTTGATAAAGCCTTCAAAGAGTATGCACAACGCTGGGCCTTTAAACATCCCAAGCCTGCGGATTTTTTCCGTACAATGGAAGACGCTTCTGCTGTTGACCTCGACTGGTTCTGGAAAGGTTGGTTCTATACAACGGATGACTGCGACCAATCTATCGATAAGGTTAGGTGGTTCAGGTTGCGGAAGGAAGAAGCAGACCCCGAAAAGAAAAAGCTCAACGTTGCAAAAGGCGATCTTAATGCCAGTTCCGCCGAAAATAAGTTTGAAGATTTTTCATCCGGGGCGCAGCCATTTAGCGTGATCGGGACTGACAACAGACTGAACGGAGAGTTCATGAGCCAGGTCGACGACAAGGCAATTGCAAAAAAACTCGAAGACAAGAATATCTATGAAGTTACGTTTAGTAATAAAGGTGGACTCGTTATGCCTGTTATTATACAATGGACTTATAAAGATGGTACGACCGAGGTAGAGCGCATTCCTGCTGAGATCTGGCGGATGAATGAACAAAGGGTTACCAAAGTCTTTGTGAAGCAAAAAGAAGTAACGAATATCACGCTTGACCCTAAGACTGAGCTTACTGATATAAATGTTCAAAACAACGTGTTTCCCAAGCGCTCCGATACTTCCACGAAATTTGATGAGTTTAAGAAAAAAAGTAAATAGTTAATGATCCTATCTACCGAACTGGTAGCTAGTGTTGCGCCTTAGCTGTAATTTTGTGGTCCGCGTTTAAAGTGAATTAGAAGTAATGAAAAATATTTATCGATTTGTATTGATTGCTTTCGTGGCACTGCAGGCCAACGCGCAAACAAAAAGCTGGCAGGGAAAATTTGAACAATTGGACGAAGTTCTACCGACACCCAACAGCTACCGCACGGGCGCAGGCACTCCTGGCGAAAATTATTGGCAACAACGCGCTGACTATGTAATCGCTGCCGAGGTCGACGACAACACCCAGATGCTTACCGCGACGGAAACGATAACTTATTACAACAATTCACCGGATCAGTTAAGGTTTCTGTGGCTTCAGCTGGATCAAAATCTGTTCGCGGCGAATAGCATGACCTCTGCGACCAAGGCTGGCGTAATCCGGGATTCGGTACCCGCAAGCTTCTTCAGCAATTCTGCCGGTGTTAACGTATCCGACTATAAGGGCGGATATACGATTAAATCCGTGAAAGATGCTGGTGGTAAAGACCTGCCGTACATTATCAACAATACGATGATGCGTGTGGATCTTCCAGCTCCTTTGAAAAACGGAGAGAAGTTCATTTTTTCCGTTGCATGGAGCTATCGCGAATCCGACAGACAAGTATTTGACGGACGCGGCGGTTACGAATATTTCCCTGTCGACGGAAATTACCTATACACTTTCGCACAGTGGTTTCCTCGGATGTGTGTGTACGATGATTACGAAGGATGGCAAAACAAACAATTCCTCGGCCAGGGCGAGTTTGCCCTTGTCTTCGGTAATTATAATGTTCGCATCACCGTTCCATCCGACCATATCGTCGGGGCTACTGGTACAATACAGAATCCAAAAGACGTCCTGACGAAGGAACAACTTGAACGTTTCGAAAAAGCGAAGAAGACCTTTGATCAACCGGTATTCATTGTCACTGCAGATGAAGCCGCTAAAAAGGAGAAAACAAAGTCCACCAAAAAAGTTACCTGGGTTTTTGCGGCGGAGAACGTTCGGGATTTCGCTTTTGCAAGTTCCCGAAAATTCATCTGGGATGCTCAGGCTGTAAAGGTTGGGACCAAGACACCTCTTGCCCAATCGCTCTATCCCAAAGAAGGCAATCCTTTGTGGGAAAAGGAGTCGACAAAAGCGATAAAAAATGCGCTGGAGTTGTATTCATCACGCACCTTTGAATATCCTTACCCTGTAGCGTACTCAGTACACTCAGCCGCTCAGGGAATGGAATATCCGATGATATGCTTTAATGGCGGAAGGCCGGATAAAGACGGAAAATATTCAAAGCAAACTTTAACTTCCATGGTACAGGTCGTTGTTCACGAGGTGGGACACAATTTTTTCCCAATGATTGTCAACTCCGATGAACGTCAGTGGTCGTGGATGGATGAAGGACTAAATACTTTTTTGGAAAAGGAAACGATACGCACCCGCTATCCGGATCTTTTTGGAACTCACGGTACGCCAAAAGGTATTGCTCCATTTATGCGCGGCGAGAAAAGTCAGATGCGTCCGATCATGTCTAATTCAGACAATATCAGGCGATCCGAATTTGGTCCAAACGCTTATACCAAACCGTCTGCAGCGCTCACACTACTTCGAGAGACGGTTATGGGACCTGAACTGTTTGACCGTGCGTTTAAAGAATATGCTGAGCGGTGGGCATTCAAGCATCCCAAGCCAGCTGATTTCTTCAGAAGTATGGAAGATGCATCTGCGGTCGACCTCGATTGGTTCTGGAGAGGTTGGTTTTACACCACGGATAATGTCGATGTAGATCTTGCGGAAGTGAAATGGTTCAAACTAAATTCCGGTGCAACGGATCCGGAACGCAAAGGGATTAAAGCCATGCAAGGGGATTTGTCATCGGCAAGCAGCGCAAATGATTTCAGTGGAGGAGCCCAGCAATTTACTCTAACGAACACACCGGAGGCATTGAACGGCGAATTCAGATCGCGAGGGGATGACAATGCTATTCGTGCAAAGCTGGAAGGGAAAAATATTTATCAAATTAAATTTAAAAATCAGGGTGGCCTTGTAACTCCTCTTGTGATCGAATGGACTTACAAAGACGGGTCAAAGGAAATCGAGCGCATACCCGCGGAGGTTTGGCGAACCAACGAGAGCGAGATCACGAAGTTATTTATCAAGGATAAAGAAGTTGTAAACGTGGTGTTGGATCCGAACGCTGAACTTGCGGATGTGGAAGTGAGTAATAACGTGTTCCCCAAAAAGGCGTCGACATCAAAGTTCGATCAGTTTAAAAAAGCTAATTAGATTTTGACTGAGCTCGTGCATTTAATTGAACGAAGCCTTACTGACTTTTAAAAAATGTCTCGGTCTAAGTAAACTTGGCAAACAGCTGTAGCGCCCGTTCGAGGTCCACATTTCCACCGGATAAAATGATTCCAGTGCGCTTGCCTGCAAACGTTTTCTTTGAGTTAAGGATCGCTGCAACAGGCACTGCGCAGGAAGGCTCTATAATAATTTTCAGACGCTCCCAAATCAGGCGCATTGCTTTTACAATTTCCTCGTCCGTAGCTGTAATAACCTCATTAACATATTGGCGAATAATTGGAAAGGTTTTGTCACCTACCGTTGTCAACAAGCCATCTGCAATGGAATCACTTTGCGACTGTTCGATTCTCCCACTTTTCATTGAACGAAAGGTATCATCGGCCCCCGAAGGCTCGGCGGCGATGATGAGGGTCCCGGGCGAATAAAATTGAGTCGCGAGACAAACACCACTGAGCAAACCTCCACCACCAACGGGTGCAATTATTACGTCAAGGTGAGGTACTTCTTCGAATAGCTCTTTGGCAGCAGTCGCCTGGCCTGCTATGACGTCAAAATTATTGAACGGATGAATTTCATATGCACCCGTTTTCGCCACAACGTCTGCAAGCATGGACTCGCGCGCAGCAAGTGTTGGTTCGCATTCGAAGATCTCGCCGCCGAAACTTCGAACCCCGCGCTTTTTTATTTCTGGGGAGGTAGACGGCATCACGATGTAGGATTTAGTGCCCACCATCGTCGCTGCACGTGCCAAAGCCTGCGCATGGTTGCCGCTTGAATGTGTTGCTACACCCTTTTGGAGTTCCTGTTTGGGCAGAGAAAGTACGGCATTCATCGCACCGCGCGCTTTAAACGCGCCAATTTTTTGAAAATTTTCGCATTTGAAAAACAGGCTGCCGCCAGCCATTCCGTTGATGCTCGCTGAAGTCATGATAGGAGTGCGATGAATGTGAGGACGTATACGCTCGTGGGCGTCTTCGATAGTCTGCTGGTCGGGGATGTTCATTGGTGTTTACTTCTTCGCCATCTTATTATTCCTATACACTTCCTTGCCCTTCTCGTTCCACTCCGCTTTGGTGTAGGGACGCATCATATCATCGAAGGCCCCTTTGGGGTATGTGATTATTTTTTTCCTCTTTCCATTCGCATAGTATTCTGTCCAGTCACCGACGCGGGTATCCCACTGATATTCTCCCTGAATAGCAACCATTCCGTTGTCGTGAAAAAAGTAATAGTACCCTTCCTTTTCACCGTATTCGATGGGGATCATCTCCTTCATGTGCTGTCTTTGGGATGGGTCATAATAGCTCACCAAAGACTCTTTGGGCCACCCGCGGTAATAACGTTCCTTATCGACCAGGACGCTGTCACGAAGGTATTTCATCCACCGACCGTGTTTTGTTCCTTTGTAAAATATTCCTTTCTCAAGAACTACCTGTCCCTGCCTTTTCTCATAAGGTCCATGCAGCAATACTCCTTTCTTAGGGTCAAAAGTGGTCGTCTTCCTTATTTCGTGGCGTGTGTAATCGTACCAATAAATATCTCTTACGAATATCTCGGGACTTTCAGCTTTCTTTAAATAGTAAAACAGTTCGTAGCTAACGCGGTCGCCCTCACCTCTGCGTGTAAAACCTTTTTTTGTCTTTATTCCGTAGTAGACTTTCTTCTTTACCTTTTTCTTTTTTGTATTGACTGGTTCTTCTTCTTTCTGAAAATCAAGATTGACAGGCGTATCGATCGTAAACCGCTGTTCTTCCACTTCCTGAGACCAGGAGATCAGCGGAATCGTTACGAGTATCAGTGCTAACAATTTGCTCATTCCGTGCATATCAATTGTGAACGTTGCGGACAGGTTCATATTGCAAAAATAAAAAACCCCTCCGTTAATGAAAACAGAGGGGCATGGACTGCCCAATTGGCAAGGGACCGCAAGTTTGCTTCCATGGGGTTACGACACCATCTCAACGCTTCGCCTGATGAAGCTTGTAAGATCGGATCCGGTCAACATGTTCTGCGAAAGCAAGGCAAGATCATATGCCTGCTTGGCGAGTTTCGACTTTTGGTCGTCACTTTCTGCTTTCAATATCTTTTGCACTATGGTGTGGTTTGCATTGACAGCCACGTTGTAGCTATCAGGCATCGTTCCCATAAAAGAGTAGCCGCCTCCGCCGCCGAGTTTCGCCATATCTTTCATTCGCCGCATGAATTCGCTCATGGTGATCACTACCGGAAGGTCAGTGGGCGACAATGACTCCACCGCGACGCTCATATTCTTGTTGGCGATCGCAGTTTCAAATACTGCCTTTACTTTATCCTGCTCATCCTGGCTGAGTACGCTTTCCAGCTTTTCGTCTTTATCAATTAGTTTGTCTGCTGTTTCGCTGTCAACGCGCTTGATTTGCACTTTTTCAAGCTTCTGCTCAAGGGTATTGATAAAATGGCTATCCAATACACCATCCATTTGAATTACATCGTATGATTTGTTGCGCGCAGCCTGAATATAGCTGTCCTGCTTACCGGAATCTGATGTGTATATGTAAACGGTGCTGCCACCCTTGTCTGTTTGGGTGGCACTTACTTTCTCCTTGTATTCTGGTAGTGTAAAATATTCTTTATCGACGTTTTTAAGCAAGGCGAAGTCTTTCGCACGCTCATAGAATTTCTCGTCACTGATTATCCCGTATTTTACGAATACATTAATATCATCCCACTTTGTCTCAAAATCTTTTCTATCCTTTTTAAACAGGTCTGAAAGCTTATCAGCCACCTTTTTTGTGATGTGCTGGCTTATTTTTTTCACGTTTGCATCACTCTGGAGATAGCTGCGTGACACATTCAACGGGATATCGGGTGAATCCAGTATACCGTGAAGCATCATCAGAAAGTCAGGAACAACATCCTTCACTTCATCTGTGATGAACACTTGTCTTGAGTATAGCTGAATCTTGTTCTTTTGAAGTTCAAAGTCGTTTTTAACCTTTGGAAAGTATAGCACCCCCGTTAGATTAAATGGGTAGTCGACGTTCAGATGTATCCAGAACAGGGGATCCTCCGTAAACGGATACAACTCCTTGTAGAAGGCAAGGTAGTCTTCGTCCTTTAATTCAGTTGGTGACTTAGCCCAGAGCGGCGAAGGATTGTTGATGATACGGTCAACGGTAATGCTCTTTGATTTAGGTTTCCCCTCTTCGTCGGCCCCGTCGTCTTCACTTTCTTCTTTGGTTCCAAACTTTATTTCGACCGGAAGGAATTTGCAATATTTTTCAAGAACGCCTTTGATTCTGTATTCATCAAGAAACTCCTCCGAGTCGCTGTTGATGTGAAGGATGACATCTGTTCCGCGGGCTTCTTTGCTCGCAGGGAAAAGCTCAAACTCTGTCGATCCATCACATATCCACCGCACTCCATCTTCTGCTTCGACCTTGTACGAACGCGAAACAATCTCCACATTTTCCGCGACCATAAAGGCAGAGTAGAAGCCAAGACCGAACTTGCCGATAATGTCTTTAGCATCTCCCTTATCCTTGAATTTTTCCACAAACTCGGCGGCACCAGAAAATGCGATCTGATTGATGTACTTTTTGATCTCTTCGCCCGTCATACCGAGCCCTTTGTCGCTTACGGAAATCGTCTTTTTATCCTTATCAAAGCTTACTTCGATTTTCAGATCGCCCAGCTCGCCGGTAAACTCGCCCATAGCGGCAAGCTTTTTCAACTTCTGAGTGGCATCAACCGCGTTACTGACAAGCTCCCGCAAAAAGATCTCATGATCGGAATAAAGAAATTTTTTGATGATCGGAAAGATGTTCTCGGTGTGTATCGAGATCGTGCCTTTTTCTTGAACTTCTGCCATATGGTTAGTTTTTCGGGTTAAATAGAAATTATGGGCAGTGATAAATGAAAAATCCCTGCGCGGGCAGGGATTTCAAAAGTTGTTCCAGCATTGGTGCCGCTGACAGGTTGTCACACAAATAGTCATAAGTTATGAGTCAAGAGTAGTCAAGAGTCATGAGTCGGTGCGTTGTCGCTAGTTCGCAGGTTGTAGCTTACAGCGCTTCTCATCGAAGTCTGTTTGAGTCACGGACTAGTTTTTCGTCTTTTCGGATAAAGCGGTTGGCGAGGAGGTTGGCTAAGATTGCAATTGCTGGAAGCCACATGCCGAGACCATATTGACCGGGCCCCATCAATTTTATAAGTTGACTAGAGAACCAGTACGCGCTCCCGCATACGCCCACGAGAAAAAAGGAGTTCAAGGCACCCATCTTCATTTGCGTCACACGGCTTTTGTATTTTGTGATCTGAATGAGCGCCAGCGTCGCAGAAGCTATGGCGAGCATGGCTGTTATTGCGTAAGGTGTGTACTGATAAACATTTCCCTTTAAAAGGTAAAAACCGGTAAGCACCGTCTGCTCACCATTGCTATTTATCGTCCAGATTGGAAAAATCAAGGTCACGAGTACGCCGATAATGACGATCACCAGAAATACCGTTTGAATTCTTTGCCACATAATGCGGTTGCTTTAACTTGGCGGCAAAGTAAACAAAAATTACAAGGCAAAATGCAGGGCTCTGATGCCCTACAGGCGATCTTAAAATCCTATTTCAATGCGTTATTTCTTCGAGATCGCTTACAATGGCAAGAATTACGCGGGCTGGCAGCACCAGGCTAATGCCATCGGGATACAATCGGTCATAGAAAATGCCTTATCGCAAATATTTCGAACTCCTATCAAGATCATTGGAAGCGGACGCACCGATACGGGCGTACATGGGGAGCAGCAATTTTTCCACTGCGATCTTGAAAAAGCATTCGAGCATGAGTCGATGATCATCAAGATGAACTCTTTCCTCCCAAGAGATATTGTCGTCAAATCCATCCGCAAGGTCAAGCCCGATGCAAATGCACGGTTTGATGCGTTGGAGAGAACATACAATTATCGCATCACACGAAAACGGAATCCCTTCCTCGAAGGTCTTGCCTGGCATTTCTTCCGGCAGGTGAATGTTCAAACCATGAACAAGGCTGCTGCGTTATTAGTCGGAGAGCAGGATTTTCAATGCTTCAGCAAGGTAAACACAGACGTAAATCACTTCCTTTGCAACATAAAGAAAGCTCATTGGCGCGAGGAGGGTGAATTACTTGAGTTCACCATCACAGCAAACCGTTTTCTTCGGGGAATGGTACGATCAATTGTCGGAACACTACTGGACGTCGGAAGCGGAAAGACATCCATCGAGGAATTTCAGGACATCATTGCAAGCAAGGACCGCAAGAGGGCAGGACACAATGTTGCTCCCCACGCATTATATCTTATAAGGATAAAGTATCCTCCTGGAATATTTTTAAAAGAGCCGTTGACAGCACAACGTGAAAACGAATAGTTAATAGTGGAAAAGGAAAAAGTCAGTAGCGGCAACATCATCGATTGGTCAGTGCTGCATCGTTTGATGCGTTTTGTTACTCCTTATCGCGGCAGATTCGTAACAGTAATAATACTGACCGTCGTGCTGGGTCTTCTTACGCCGACGCGTCCGTACCTCGTTCAATACACACTCGATAACGATGTGGCTGCAGGCGATTATAAAGGTATGGTGGACATGATGGTAATACTGACAGTGCTACTGGTGGTTCAGTCCATTGCGCAATATATTCACACATACTTATCGGGGTGGCTAGGTCAGCAGGTGATCCGCGACATACGGGCCAGCCTTTTCAAGCACGTGGTGAGCCTACGTCTTAAGTTCTTTGATAAGACCCCGATCGGCCGATTGGTGACGCGGACCATCTCGGATGTTGAGACACTCGCGGATGTTTTTAGCGAAGGCCTTGCCGCCATGGTGGGCGATCTTCTGCAAATTGTTTTCATTTTGGCTTTCATGTTCTACCAGGACTGGCGCCTCGCATTGCTCAGCCTGTCAACTATACCCCTACTGCTAATCTGCACCTATGTTTTTAAGGAGAAGATAAAAGTTGCCTTCAACGACGTTCGAAATGCCGTATCCAATCTCAATTCGTTCGTTCAGGAACATATCACGGGAATGAACATCGTTCAGATCTTTGGGAGCGAACAACGCGAGTACGAAAAATTCCGGGCGATCAACGATGAGCATAAGCAGGCAAATTTGCGATCCGTATTGTACTATTCAATATACTATCCCGTTGCAGAAATTATCGCCGCTGCAGGGATTGGTTTACTGGTATGGTATGGGGCAAAGGGTGTAATTAATTATCAGGAAAGCAATCTGACCGTTGGTAAGCTGATTGCATTCATTATGTATATTCAGATGTTTTTCCGACCGATTCGGATGATTGCTGACCGGTACAATACATTGCAGATGGGTATTGTGAGCTCTTCGCGAATCATGGACCTCCTCGACTCCACCGAACACGTGCAACAGAACGGAAATCATCCGGCAGCGGATATTTCAGGATCCGTAAAATTTGACGGTGTTTGGTTTGCCTACAATGACACGAATTACGTCTTAAAGGATATTAATCTCGATATCAGGGTGGGTGAAACAATTGCCATCGTGGGTGCCACAGGCGCTGGCAAATCGTCAATCATCAACCTCCTAAACAGGTTTTATGAGATTAATAAGGGAACGATATTAGTCGACGGTATCAATATAGACGAGTACGACCTTGGCACCTTGCGGAAACGGATAGGTGTGGTGCTGCAGGATGTGTTCCTTTTTTCAGACACGATTCTCAACAACATAACGCTCGGCAATCCTGACGTGACGGAAGATATGGTGTGGCATGCTGCAGATCTCGTTGGGGCACGCAGGTTTATTGATCGCTTGCCTGGAAAGCTTGGCTATAATGTCATGGAACGCGGGGCTACGCTAAGCGTGGGCCAGCGCCAGCTTATTTCTTTTATCCGAGCCATGGTTTACGACCCCCGGATACTGATTCTCGATGAGGCTACCTCGTCGGTTGACAGTGAAACGGAGGAAATGATCCAGCGGGCAATTGAAAAAATGATGAACGGCCGCACTGCGATTGTCATTGCGCATCGCTTGTCAACCATTCAGAAGGCCGACAAAATCATAGTGATGGACCACGGGGAAATAAAGGAGGTTGGGACCCACGATGATTTGATTAATGCAGAAGGATTTTATGCCCGTCTACACCGAATGCAGTATAAAGAGTTTGTTTAAGGCAGTAAACGTCTGATCGACGCCGGAAAGGCTGGGGTCAACCTCCGAACGGCTATATTTGACCGTAATGAGCCTTGGAAAAATTTTTTTACTCGCCGCTTTCTGTCTGCTTAGCGGAGTTTCATATGCTCAAAAAGCCCGCATTCACAACGGGGGTAAGAGCATGTATACCCGGGAACGTTATAATTCGGCGGCCAAAGTGCGCGGCGCGAAAGCCAAGACCATTTGCCCGATATTTGAAAGCAGCAAATACCCTTACCAGGGATTTGGAATCAAGCTTGGCGACCCCTTTGCAATTACCTATAAGTATTACTTCAACAAGCGGTTTGCTGTGGCGGCAGACGTGGGTAAAGCCTCCAGCGGATTGTATAACCGCTATTTCAAGGAGAAATTTGCCGAGTACATTGTTACCGATACGTTCTCTACGACAGAAGCGAGCATTGAATATTACACCCACAAAGTGGTTTCCGATATCATTGCCGAGGCAAAGATCCTTTACCATTTTGATGTAACGAAGATATCCCCGGGCCTCCAGTTTTACCTGGGTCTCGGCTGGGAGTGGAAAAACACGAAATTACAATACGACTATACCTATAAGGAAAGCTTTAGCGATCCTGACAAATTCGGAAGGTTTAACAGAACCCGCTTCACAATGGGGCCGCAGGCTGTTGCCGGAATTGAATATGCCCATTTTAAAATTCCGATATCTGCCTTCATGGAGCTGGAATATTTTTCAGACGTCTCTGCCGATCCGGGATGGAGCCGTGTAGAAGGGGGAGTAGGGCTCAGGTACATTTTCTGATCTCATTTCTCTTCAGCCTGCCCTTGCTTTTCGAAAAGATCTTTGTAGACACCTTGTTTTTCCAGCAATTCTTCGTGAGTGCCTTCTTCGACGACGTTGCCGTCGTGCAGCACAATGATTTTATTGGCAAGCTTGGCGGAGGACACTCGGTGGGAGATAATTATGGTCGTGCGGCCCTGCATAATTCGCTTCAGGCTATTCAAAATGTTGTTTTCGGTATTGGTATCAACTGCCGACAATGCATCGTCAAGCATCAGTATCTTCGGCTCACGCACAATGGCGCGGGCAATTGATACCCGCTGTTTCTGGCCGCCCGACAGCGTGATGCCCCGTTCACCAACGCGGGTGCTGAAGCCCTGCTGAAACTCCATGATGTTTTGATATACATCAGCATCTCTGGCTGACTGTAGTACTTTTTCGTCCTCACGCTCTTTTATGCCGAAAGCGATATTGTTAAAAAGTGTATCACTAAAAAGAAAAACGTCCTGCGGTACATACCCGATCTGGCTGCGCAACGAATGCAGGCTATAATGATGGATTGGGATATCATCAATTAAAATTTCGCCCTCGCGCACATCGTATAATCTTGATATCAGCGCGGCGATTGTGCTTTTTCCTGATCCGGTAGTACCTATGATTGCCAGTGACTCACCAGGCCTGATGGAAAATGAAATATTGCGCAGCGCCTTAATCCCGGTGTCAGGATATATAAAACTTACATTTTTAAAATCAACTTTCCCGTCAATATTTTTTACGAGTTCTTTCTCTGAGATGATGCTTGTTTTTGTATGGAGAAATTCATTGATGCGCTTTTGGGATGCCTCAGCACGTTGAACCAAACTGCTCGTCCAGCCCAGTTGCGCAACGGGCCAGGTTAAAAGGTTAACATAGATTACAAATTCGGCGATGTTGCCCAGCGTAAGATTGCCATCGATCACCTCTGTGCTCCCTGCATATACGGTCAGGATAGTACTGATCCCGATGAGTCCCATAATCAAAGGAAAAAACAGTGCCTGAACCCTCGTGAGCTTAAGCGATTCCTTTCTGTACCGGTCGGTTTCGACCGCAAATTTACTGATCGACTCAGCTTCGCGGTTAAAGGATTTCAGGACGCGGATTCCACTAAATGCTTCCTGAACGAAGGTGGAAAGCCTGGACTGACTTTTCTGAATCTGTTCCGACCTCTTTTCCACTGTGTTGTTCACAAGAAAGATACTTAATGATAATAGTGGCAAAGGACTCAGCGCATACCAGGTCAACTTTTCGTTGATACTGAACATGACGGGAATAAGGGTGAGGAAAAGGGTTGCCAGGGTAAGCCCGTACATTATCGCGGGTCCCAGGTACATCCTTACCCGGCCTACGTCTTCTGCAATCCGGTTCATCAGGTCACCAGTGTTATTCCTTCGGTAGAAGCTTAAAGGCAGCGTCTGGTAATGCTCGAAAATTTCATTTTTAAGGTCGAACTCCACATATCGCGACATAACGATTAATGTTTGGCGGACGAAATACAGGAAGATGCCACGCAGAAAGGCCATCAGGAGGATCAATGCGGCATAGATCAGTATTCCATAAGCGAATGTCCTGAAGAAAATCTCCTGCGAAGGGGTTCCTTCCAAAGATTGATATACCCTGATATTGTCAGTGACCAGATCAATTGCATGACGCACGAGCTGTGCCGGAATGATCTGAAAAATGTTTGAGATGATAATGAATATCGTCCCCATGATCAGGAGCCATTTGTACTTCGACAGGTATTTGTTCAGGTACTTGAGTTCTTTCATTTAAGGAGCGTGTAATATTTCAGCGGGGCAGCCTTCGCAGCGCAATGGGCACTAGCATCGTAACGGAGGCAAAGAAATACAAATATTAGCAAACTGCCGCCGCACATATTCCGTTTAAAAAGCGTCAACGTAGGACATATTCTTGATGTTGGCAGAAACTATTGCAAACAGTTTGTTCCACCGTCAGCGGATATCTACTTTTGAACCCCGCAATTAAAAACGTCGTTCTTTATCATGCTTAACAGAAGAAGCCTTCGGATCAAAGTGATGCAAAACCTTTTTGCACTTCAGCAGTGCAAGGATGCGAACTACGAATTATGCTTTGAAAAAATTGACGAAGCGTTTTTGCCCGATTTAAACTCCATGTTAGCGCAGGATAAGCCGATGCTCAATGCGCAGAAAAAAGAGGCCAGGACGCTCTTTGAAAAGGCTTTTTCCGACGGTGATATTTCTAACGAGCATAAAGATCCCGCGGTAAAGAAGATTGTAAATGACTGCCTCTCTTTCTATAAGCAACAAAGCAAGAAGGACACAGACTTTTTCAAAAAGAACCTTGTAAGCGAGGTTGAAAAATTATACACCCACTACATCGCAGCCCTTAGCCTCATTCCAGCATTCGCGGAACTCGCAGCCGCTGACAAAAAAGTAAGTCACAAAAACTTTGTCAGCAACGCGTGGATCAAAGCGCTGGGTGATAGTGCCGAACTGAAAAAAGATGCTCTGAAGCACGGGAAGACGTGGCAAGACAAATGGGACCGTGTTAAAGTCTGGTTCCGGGATGTGATCCGGCAAGACAACGAATATTTAACCTACATCGACAAAAAAAATCCCAGCCTCGACGACCAGCGAAAATTCATCAACCATCTCTTTAAAAAGGTCATCCTCGGAAAATCCGTCATCAACGACCATTTTGAGGAGGAGGTGTTGCGCTGGGCTGAAGACAAAGATATTGTTAAAGGATTGGTTGAAAAAACGCTAAAATCCTATGATCCTGAAGCCGGCCGGCCGCTCACGTTACATACGCTCTCAATGAATTGGGATGATGACAAGGACTTTATCGAGCGCCTTTACGACAAGGCAGCAAACCTGGATGCGAAGGCAAAAGACCTTGTCGCAAGCAACACGAAAAACTGGGAAGTTGACCGGTTGCCATTAATGGACCGGATGATTCTTGAAATGGCCATTGCAGAATTGCTCACATTTCCGCATATCCCTGTCAAAGTATCCATGAACGAGTATATCGAACTGGCAAAAAATTACAGCACGCCAAAAAGCCGGCAATTCGTTAATGGAATACTTGACGTAATTGTAAAGGAACTTCAAGAGGGAGGATCGCTGAAAAAGAGCGGTCGGGGATTGATCGACAATAAATGACATCCATCAGCGGGGATTTGTTAAAAATTGTTAAAATTTTGAATTTGCGTCTGATCGCTTATAATTTTGAATTCTTATGGGTAAAAAGGTTGGAATCACAATAGCATTGCTTTTTGGGGCAGCGGCTGGAGCGATGCTTGGTATCTTGTATGCTCCTGAAAAGGGAAAAGAAACGCGCGAGAAGCTTTCGTTCCGTCTCGACAAATACAGGAATTTGCTGCAGGAGCTTATAAACGATTTTGTTTCGGGCAAAGAAACACCGTTGACTTCGGAAGCAAAGAGCCAGGGTCAAAAGGTTGTTGATGAAGCGAAGAACAAGGCGGAAAGACTTCTGGAAGATGTTGACGAATTATTGGAACAGATTCGTGGAAAGAAGGGTTAGAGTTAAAATTAAATGGCAGAATAAAAATGAAAAGTAATTTTTTTAAGACCCTGTTTTTTGCTGCGATGGTTGCAACGCTGGCTACAGGATGTAAAGACAAAGAGGCTGAGAAAAAGATTGCGCTACTTGAATCGCGTCTAGCCGAACTAGAAGGGAAGAAGGGAACATTGCCGGCCGCCACCCCGACGGCAACGCCAGTGGCCGCGCCGGAGACAAAGCCCGAAGGACCGCTTCCAGCGATGGAGTTTGTGTCACAGGACCATGACTTCGGGACCATCAACGAAGGCGATGTAGTTGAACATACTTATACATTCAAGAATTCTGGTGCAGCTCCGTTAATCATTCAGAACGCACAGGGGTCTTGTGGTTGTACAGCTTCTGACTGGACAAAACAGCCAATTCCCGTTGGAGGGACCGGTTTTGTTAAAGCGAAATTTGACAGCAATGGGAAAGCCAATATTCAGAACAAGACTGTCACAGTCACTTCAAACACCTGGCCAAAGCAGACGGTTTTGCGCTTTAAGGCAATGGTAACACCAAAAGATGGCGATGGTCCGGTAAAGAAATAAGTTTCCTGATCAAGCATATTACATCCCAATCTGCCTCAGGCGGGTTGGGATGTTCGTTTTAATTCAGATAACTTTGGCCTCTTAAAATTTCTGATTATGTATTCAATTCTAGCCCAGGCAACGCAAAGCAGCCCATACTTTCAATTCATAGTATTTGGTGCAATTATCCTTATCTTCTATTTTTTCATGATCAGGCCTCAGCAAAAAAAGGCCAAGGAAGGCAAGAAGTTTGTTGATGAAATTAAGAAAGGTGACTATGTTGTCACCATTGGCGGCGCTCATGGCTATGTCGGTGATCTTGAAGGCGATACTTTCGTGCTTGAAGTAGAAAAGGGCGGACGAGTTCGTTTCAATAAATCAGCCGTTTCTCCGGAGGCGACTAAAGCTGCAAATAAAAAATAAGGGCAGTATGTAAAGAAACAATCTCGCGCCTCCCGCGATGGCTGAATCAATGCATGCTTCGTGGTAAAACGTAATGAGTTTCTTTAATTCCATACTGGGTATCCTTCGCTTTAATAAAAGGAACTGGAAAGCTGTGATGCTGTGTGTCTTCGCGGCGTCGGTCTTCTGGTGCTTTAATGCCTTGAATAAGCGATATACAACGACCCTCACATTTCCCATCACCTTTGATTTTGACAGAGAGCATTTTATCGCCGTACATCCGTTGCCCCAGAATGTAAGGATCAACGTAACAGGTATTGGCTGGAATCTTTTTCGTCGAAGTTTTGGCGTAAAGGTTCCAGCACTGGTCATCCCTTTGGAGAAACCCTCGGAAGTTCAAAGGATCGTTGGCAGTACGTTGCCCGGATTATTCGCCAACCAGTTGGGAGGATTTGATGTTAATTTTATCATCACTGATACATTGCATCTGGCCGTGGAGCCAAGAGGTTCAAGAACGGTAAAACTGGAGCCGGATGTGCCCGATCGTCTATTCAGGAATGGATATACGCGCACAAGTCCCATCCGTGTGACGCCGGATACCGTGCATCTGCAAGGGCCTTTTAAACTGCTCAAAAGTTTGCCCAGTCCTCTTTTTATAAAAATACCACAAAGGAATATCGATGAGAATTTCAGCGAAACTGTTGAATTGAGATTTATCAATGATGAGCTCATAGAACGCGCACCGTTGGGTGTCTCTATAAGTTTTGAGGTGGATCAACTGATTGAAGTCAAAGACAGTGTGTTGCTTAAGGTGATCAACGCACCACGGCAGGCCTGGCAGGTAATTGAGCGAAAGCAACTCGCCTGCACGGTGGCAATACCCGAAAAGGCGATAGAGAACTACAATTCAGATTCGGTGAGAGCGGTCCTCGATCTTACCGGTCTCACCAAAGGCGTAAAGAAGGTTATGCCTGTCCTGGTAGGCCTTCCAGAATATTCGAAGGTTTTAAAGTTGGACTCCGTTGTGATAAAGTTTTAACGTGCGCCTTCCGGTTCAAATAGGTGTCACCGGCGGAATTGGTTCAGGCAAAAGCTTGATCTGCAGGATTTTCAGTTGCCTGGGCGTTCCCATCTATGACGCAGACAGCCATGCGAAAGAATTAATGACCACCGATGGAATACTGATATCCAACATTAAGAAAGAATTCGGAGAATTGTCATACCATGGCGATGGCACCATCAATCGTAACTACCTGAGTTCGAAGGTATTTAACAATACAGAAAAACTCCAGCAATTGAACAATCTGGTACATCCACGGGTTAGAGAAGATTACAATAAGTGGATGAACGCAAATACGGGCCACAGCTACGTCGTTAAGGAAGCAGCTTTAATGTTTGAAGCAGGTTCTTACCAGCAAATGGATAAAGTTGTGGTTGTTAGCGCACCAGATGAATTAAGGATCCGCCGGGTGTTAAAAAGGGATTCCCATCGGTCGGAAATTCAGATCAAAGGAATTATTGAAAATCAAATGCCGGAAGAAGAAAAAGTGAGACGCGCAGATTTTACAGTAAGGAACGACGGAAAGGTTTTGGTAATAACTCAAATCCTGCAGCTGCATGCACAGTTTCTTTTACTTCAGCCTCGCCCCGCAGCTCTGTAATAGCCCAACAATATCCACCAGCTCTAGCGGTCATCATATGCAGTTTCTCATTCGTATTCATTGGATCGTCGTCGGCTTTGTCGCTCTTACATCCTGTGGTGGCAAGAAAGGGCCTGATCCTGCTCCAAGAAGACAACAGGGGCCACTGGTGGTCGATGGGTTTATTGTTCGGGAGCAATCGATAAGCGAAAAGATCGAAGTGCCGGGTTCGCTGTTGCCTTTTGAAGAAACACAAATTCGTGCCGAGGTTGGGGGACGCGTCGTGGAATTAAATGTCCGCGAAGGGGAATCGGTGAAAAAAGGAACCACGATGGTCAAGCTGTTCGACCGCGATCTACAGGCACAGCTTAAAAAGTTTCGTGTACAACTTCAAATCAGGGAAAAAAGCCAGGAGCGTAGTTCTGAACTTTTAGAGATACAAGGAATCAGTCAGCAGGATTATGACCTCAGCGCGCTTGATGTAGAGAATCTTCGGGCAGATATTGAAGCAACTCAGATTGCGATCTCGAAAACAGAGATTCGGGCGCCGTACGATGGGCAGGTTGGACTCCGGAACATTAGTCTCGGCTCATTTATATCACCCACGGATATCATTACGACGTTGCGCCAGGTTGACAATCTCAAACTTGAATTTTCTGTTCCTGAAAAATATGCAAAGGAGATCATGAAAGGATATCGTGTAAGCTTTCGAGTGGACGGAGGAGACGTAGATCACAGTGCGACTGTTATCGCTACGGAAAATAGCGTTGATCAAAACACACGTACACTTCGGGTGCGTGCGAGAGTGAACGCGAATCATGCCGAGCTTGTTCCAGGTGTGTTTGCTAAGGTGAACCTACAACTAGGAAAGGATGAGCGCGCATTACTTATCCCATCACAGGCAATTATACCGGCCGCGCGAAACAAGCAGGTGATCCTGTTCAAAAGTGATAGCGCCGTTTATACAGTAGTTGAGACAGGTATCCGCGATTCAGCCTTCGTTCAGGTTGTTAACGGATTGAAGGTAGGTGATACGATTATTACCACCGGGCTTATGGCAATTCGTCCAAATGCAAAAATTAAATTAAATCGGCTGGCCCCACAACGGTAGGCCTGGATTAAAAAAACTCAGATATGAATATTTCAGAGTTAAGTTTAAAGCGGCCGGTGCTTGCAGTCGTGATGAACCTCATCCTCGTATTATTTGGGGCCATCGGCTTTAAATCACTAGGCATTCGCGATTACCCTGCCATAGACCCCCCAAATGTGAGCGTTAGAACTTCCTATTCGGGAGCGAATGCAGATATCATTGAATCTCAAATCACGGAACCGCTGGAGAAGTCTATTAACGGTATTGCCGGCATTAAAAACATAACATCTTCTTCAAGCGTTGGCAGCAGCAACATCAACATAGAGTTTGAACTTGGGATTGATCTTGAAACAGCCACCAACGATGTTCGCGATAAAGTATCGCAGGCATCGAGATCATTGCCGCAGGATCTTACAAATCCGCCCGTAGTTTCGAAAGCTGATGCCAATTCAGATGCCATTGTAGCGATGACGGTGCAAAGCAATACGCGCGATCCGCTGCAGTTGACCGAATTCGCCAACAATGTTCTCGTTGAAAGACTTCAAACCATTCCAGGCGTAAGCAGCGTGCAGGTATGGGGTGAGCGGAGATATGCAATGCGGATATGGCTTGACCCTGCGAAATTGAGTGCCTACGGACTCACTCCTCTCGACGTGCAAACTGCATTGAATGAAGAAAATGTAGAATTGCCTTCTGGAAAAATTGCTGGAAACTCTACGGAATTAACGGTGCGCACATTTGGTAAGTTGTACACCGAGGAAGACTTTGCAAATGTTATCGTACGATCGTTGCCAAGTGGTGATATCAGATTGAAAAATGTGGGGGAAGCAGTGCTTGGTCCGGAGAACGAAGAGTCGGTGCTTCGCGAGAGCAATATCCCAATGATTGGACTTGGCATTGTACCGCTACCAGGTTCTAACTACGTCGAAATTGCAGACGAATTTAACAAGCGCCTCGAGCAGATTAAGAGGGAAATGCCAGCCGACATCAAAATGGAGGTGTCAATGGATCAAACAATTTTCATCAAACGATCCATTTCAGAAGTGGAAGAAACTTTGATCATTTCATTTCTGCTCGTCGTGTTGGTCATATACCTGTTTTTCCGGGACATCGTAATTGCAATCCGCCCGCTGATAGACATACCAGTGTCGCTGTTGGCCACCTTCTTTATCATGTACCTGTGCGGATTTTCAATTAATGTCCTGACCATGCTGGGCATCGTACTTGCCACCGGACTGGTTGTGGATGATGGTATTGTGGTTACTGAAAATATTTATAAAAAGCTTGAGCAGGGGATGAATAAGCACAGTGCAGCCCTTGAAGGCTCGAAAGAAATCTTTTTCGCGGTTATCTCTACGTCCATTACCCTGGCCGTTGTGTTTCTTCCGATCCTTTTTCTCGAAGGATTTGTGGGCCGCTTGTTCCGGGAATTCGGTATTGTTGTGGCGGGGGCCGTTTTGATTTCATGTTTCGTATCGCTTACGCTCACACCTGTGTTGAGTGTCAAACTTACCAGAAGCCATCATGAGCATTCATGGTTTTACCGCAAGACTGAACCCTTTTTCAGCGGTATGGAAAGCGGGTATCAGCGATGGCTAAGTGCATTTATGGGCGTGCGTTGGGTTTCGTTCGTAATTATCGGACTGTGTCTCGTTGCTTCATATTTTATTGCAACAAACATTCAGTCCGAGTTGGCGCCGATGGAGGACCGCAATCAATTCAGATTACAACTTTCAGCAGTAGAGGGAACTTCGTTCGATTACATGGATCAGTATGTTCAGGAGATGGTGAAGTTCGTCCAGGATTCCATTCCGGAGTATAGAACGGCACTGTCGGTGACAGCGCCGGGTTTTACCGGTGGTGGTGCTGTGAACACTGGGTTTGTTAGGGTAACGCTCTCCGACCCACAAGACCGAAACCGGTCACAACAGCAAATTGTCGATATGGTCGGGCGCAACCTTGGAAATTTTCCTCAGGGCCGCGCCTTTCCAATTCAGGAGCAGACAATCTCAGTTAATCGCCGTGGCGGTCTGCCGGTCCAATTCGTAATACAGAATAATAATTTTGAGAAATTGAAAATTGCTCTGCCGAAGTTTCTTGAGGCAGCGAGCACCCATCCTTCGCTGCAGGGTGTCGATATCGATTTGAAATTTAATAAGCCTGAGCTCAACGTTGAGATAAACAGGTTAAAGGCTGCGCAGTTGGGGGTTAGTGTTCAAGATATAGCCCAGACGTTGCAGCTTGCATACAGCAATCTTCGCTTTGGGTATTTTACCCGCGACGGCAAGCAATATCAGGTAATGGGACAGGTAAGACGAATAAATCGGGATGACCCTGATGACTTGAAGAGCTTGTATGTGCGTACCAGTTCGGGGCAGTTGGTTTCTCTTGACAATCTGGTGAGTGTTGTGGAATCTACAACTCCACCATCGCTTTATCACTTCAATCGTTATAAAGCCGGAACAATTTCCGCCGGACTAGCGCCTGGTAAAACCGTTGGTGATGGAATAGCCGCGATGCAGGAGATTAAGGAAAAAGTTCTGGATGATACCTTTACAACCTCACTCGCGGGCACATCGCGCGATTATTCGGAAAGTTCCAGCAATACTTCATTTGCATTCCTCCTCGCACTTGTGTTGATATATCTGATCCTTGCCGCGCAATTTGAAAGCTTCATTGATCCGTTAACAATTATGTTCACGGTGCCTTTGGCAATTGCCGGAGCATTTATTGCGTTGACGCTCTTCGGACAAACATTAAACATCTTCTCGCAGATAGGAATGATCATGTTAATAGGTTTGGTGACGAAGAACGGAATATTGATCGTTGAGTTTGCCAATCAAAAACGCGAAGAAGGACTTTCAAAAGTAGATGCGGTACTCGAGGCATCAAGGCTTCGTCTTCGCCCTATCCTAATGACCAGCCTTACCATGGCGCTTGGATCTTTACCCCTGGCATTGTCCATTGGCGCTGCCTCGACCAGCAGGCAGCCACTTGGAATTGTGATCGTGGGTGGTATTATGTTTTCACTTGTACTTACACTATTTGTGATTCCAGCCATGTACACGTTCCTTTCTCGTAAGCGCACGGCTGTGGATTATGGTGAGCAAGCCCCCAAACAACCGGAATTAGTTTATGAAGTTTAGGTTAGTAATCGGAATATTTCTATCGTTAGCTGTTTTGGCTCCGGTATTCGGTCAAGATGCGGAGGTAAGCGTGGAGGAGGTTGTCGCCCTTGCGCTGCAGGAGAATTACGACGTGCGGCTTTACAGGAATCTGGCAGAGAGCGCAGGCGCAGATAACAGTTATGCAGTTGGTGGATTTTTACCGGTTATAAATGGTACTGGATCGAAGACATGGAATGTCGTTGATCAGCATCAGATATTGGCAAGTGGTTCAGAAATAATGCGTGATAACGTCAGATCGAACAACCTTTCCGGTTCGGTTCAACTTAACTGGTTAGTTTTTGATGGTTTAAGAATGTTCGCTACTCTCGAACGACTGTCGCAAATTAATGAACAGGGCGAATTGAACGTGAAGAACCAAATGGTCAACACGGTTGCGGAGGTTGTATTGAATTATTACAATGTTGTCAGACAAAAGCAG
The DNA here is from genome assembly GCA_037720155.1 of Chryseolinea sp. GTDB lineage: Bacteria > Bacteroidota > Bacteroidia > Cytophagales > Cyclobacteriaceae > Chryseolinea. The sequence continues at coordinate 405,390 of JBBJMI010000001.1, forward strand.
CAGCTAAATGCGATACAGGAGCAGATGTCAGTGAGCGAGGAACGAGTACGTCTTGCAGACCGAAGATTGCAGGTGGGCACAGGGGCTAAGCCAGAATTGCTTCAGGCCAAAGTCGATCTCAACGCACAACGCACTCTTGTACTGCAGCAGCAAATAATTATAACACAGCTAAAGGATCAGCTTAATGGGCTTGTAAGCAATAAACTTCCATCGGTGTTTGATGTATCAGACTCGATCATTATAGACCTCAGTCTACAGCAAGAGCAGATATCAAATGACGTCGTCCGCACCAGCTATAACCTGCAATCATACAAAAAGAGCATTGACATTGCGGAACTCCTGCTACGCGAGAGAAAGGGGGAACGTTACCCGTTTATCAGCCTTACATCGTCCTATAATTTTAGCGAGACTAACAATGCCGTGGCTGTTAATCAATTTACGCTTCTTTACAATCAGAATCAGGGATACAATTACGGCATTGGCGTTACGCTCCCCATCATAAATGGATTCAGTAATCGCAGAAGCATCCAGCAGGCGCGTTTAACACTGAACCGGCAGAGGATCCTTTATGATCAGGCGCTCACCAATGTTGACGTCGGAATAAAAAACGCCTACGTCAACTATGACAACTCTAAAAAGGTCTTGTTGATCGAAGAAGAAAATATTCTCCTCGCCAAAGAGAATCTTTATATTACCCTTGAAACTTTTAAGCGCAGCGGTAATACGTTTATTGAGGTGCGCACGGCGCAACAAAGCCTTGCAGATGCCTATAATCGTTTGATCAATGCGAGATACCTCACCAAGGTCGCAGAGACCAACCTGTTACGACTCAATGGCAGTATTCTGAGGGAAAATTAAATTATATTGGTTTCAGACATGCACAGAATCCGATTATGATCATAAAGGAGATCGAGGCGCTGATACCTCATCGGGCGCCGTTTTTATACGTTGACAAATTGGTGTCGACAACAAAGGATAAAATTGTTGGCATTATGTCATTTCCAGGTAATGATCAATTTCTCAATGGCAGTTTCCCCCAGTTTTCATTTGTTCCCGGAGCAATACTTATTGAGGCGATCGCTCAATGTGGTGGCGCAGGCATTAAAAAATTAGGCATGGCTGATGGGCTATTTGGATTGGCAAATATTGAGACGGCTCGTTTCCACGCAGGCGTAGAATACGAGAGAATTTTTACCATGATCATCAGGAATATTAAAGTGACCGAGAGATACCTCAAGCAAACAGCGAAGGGGTATGTTGATAAAAATCTTTGCGTTGAATTAACCTGGACCTGTGTGAAATTTTGAAATAATTTTGCGTTTAAAATATTCAAGATGCAATACATGCTTTGGTGAGGCAGCTTATTCATTCAATTTAAGCAACTGCGCTTACAAGGCCTATGGGCTGACATTCTCTTAGCCCAGGCTCAGGCGTCAGCCGTGGGCCTGGGTAACAAGCGAGTAGCTCATCAGTTGCTTGTAGGGCCGAAGGTCCGACACGATCGTGTTCCGTAGCGCCAGCCATATGACGCAAAGAGATACCACCAGACACGTGAGGCGTGTATCCCTAGCATTTCTTAAATTCGTTTTGAATTTAGCCCGCAGGGTTTCCAAAAAAACGAAAGATGAATGGGTTCTAAAACCGAAAAGGTTAACAGATGGCTTGATCACCGGAAGGATATAGGTATTCTCTTGCTCCGAATTTTTATAGGCATTAGATTGTTCTATGGAGTTATAGACAACATCGTAAACTGGGACCGGATGATTGAGTTTTCCGGCTTCCTCCAATCACAAGGGTTTTCAGCACCCATCTTTGCCGCAATATTGTCTGCGTACAGCCAGCTTATCGGAAGCTTATGCATTTTCTTTGGATACAAAATCAGAGTGGCCTCCTTTGTTTTAATAATAAATTTTATTGTTGCAATGATTGTTCACCTGAAACTCAATGACTCCTTTGAGGCTATGACGCCGCCGCTCGCGATGCTGTTTAGCTGCCTTGCCTTCATTTTTACCGGTCCGGGAAAATACGCCATTTTAGAAAAGTAATTGAAGTGGTGCGCTCCAATCGGATTGCACGCATCATCGGATCTAATCATAAATGGGTAGCAATTTCAAATCGGAATAACGAGGTCACCGGTGTTAATCATACCTCCCCTAATCACGCGCGCTGTAATCCCACCGAGGCCGCGCATTGCATTATATCCACCTTTGCCAAGATTTTCTTCCATTCTAGAACATGGGTGGCAATCACCGGAATACTCCAGTAGGGCATCACCAATTTGAAATTGCTTTGCTTTTAATGCAAGCAGATTTATACCCCGTACGACAATGTTTCTTCTCAACAACGAAGGGTCTATGCGCTCGACATTAAGGAATGCTGACATGGTGTCGATGTGCTCAGCCTGGACTAAGGTTACTTGTCTGGGGCCACCGGCATTTTTATACCGATCGCCTTTCAGCCCCATGCTTTCTATAGACATGATGCCATCAACCACTTCAACAGGCTCGGCCCTCTTTCGACGAATGCTGATGTACTCAACCACACCGTGATGCGCGAATTGATTGAAAAGCTCTTTAAACTCCATATTATAAAGATAGTAATACAAAATGTGCCATTGTGCATGAATTCTTTCATGCGCACGAATTCAACGCATTTTAAAAAAAACGCATTTTCTTATCTGTATAAGTTAGCGACAAATGTATACCACGTTATGAGACACGGATTAATTATTCTTTTGCTTGTTACATTTTGTTTTTCCTGCAGTACGCCCGTCGTAGTCGTTAAGAAAAATGCACCAATTGAAAAGCTCGGTATTTATTTTGAGGCGACTGCCCAGGCCACCCCTGTTATCGCTGCACAATTTCATAGTGACCTCGATACCTTTATAAGTCGCTACAATTCCCAGCCCGGCCGAAAGTTTGAACTTTTCCGTGCATCCTTCGATGATGCCTCAACCTTGCGAATAAAACTTTACACGACCAGGATGGTTAACCCTGGACAACAAGTCGCGGGAGTTGTTGTTAGTGCCATTGGCCTCGCATTACCCTTCGTCTTGGCTGGGGCGGGCTCACCCTATTATGTTTTTTTCTACCACTTTCCCAAAGTGAAATCGATCACTGAATTGTCTTTGTCACCTGATATTAATGAGGCTCCGGGAAGCCGGTTGTTTACACTCATGAGCCCCGGCTTCTTGAAGTCCCAGCCAAAGCAACTGGAAAAGCACGCGGACTATTTTTACCGGATGCTGACCAAGTTAGTGTTGGAGATTGAAAAGCAGTCATTGCGTCGTGAAAAGAAATCTGCCCTGGCGCTAACATCGCACTAGTAAAATTTTTTTCGATCCGTTACTTTTTTTTTGCCCTGACAGTCAACTTCGCTTTCCACCTCCGTGGGTACACACAATCGAATTAGGAGAACAATTAACCGTCGGTATCACCCAACCTACGTTACGTCACATATTGTCCCATAACCAACCCGGTTAGCTCGGCTGGATGAAAGTAGCATTTTTTGAAAGGGTTCATTTCATTTTGTGGATTTGTAACATTAGCTTAGTTGTTCACCAAACCTAAATTCAATGAGGAGATTTTTACTTACAGTTTTTGCATTGCTCATGGTGCTTTTTGCATGGGCGCAGCAGCGCACGGTGACCGGAAAGGTCTCAACCGTTGAAGATGGTACGCCATTACCTGGAGTCAATGTCGTTATCAAGGGGTCGACCAATGGAACGGTAACGGACGCGCAAGGAAACTACAGCTTGCCTGTCGACGGCAGTAACGTAACCCTGGTTTTTTCTTTTATCGGTCTTCAAACGCAGGAGGTAACACTTGGCGCGAGAAGCACGTTGGACATGCAGTTAAATGCAGACGTGACTGAGCTTACTGAAGTGATTGTGACGGGATACGGTTCGCAGATCAAGCAGGAGCTTACGGGGAACATTGCACGCGTCAGTGGAAAAGACGTGGAGAACGTACCATTGGCAAGCGTTGATGCGGCCTTGCAGGGCAAAGCTGCGGGAGTCTATGTCAATAGTCAGTCAGGCAAACTTGGTCAGGCTGTGTCGGTACGCGTTCGTGGAACTTCTTCCATCAGCGCCGGCAGTCAACCTTTATATGTCGTTGACGGAATGCCAATCACTACTGATGATCAATCAAACATGGGAGGTCAAACCAATCCTCTTGTTGATTTGAATCCTAACGACATCGAATCTATTGAAGTCCTTAAAGATGCATCTGCAGCAGCTATTTATGGTTCGCGCGCAGCAAATGGTGTTATTCTCATCACCACGAAGCGTGGAAAGGCTGGAAAAACGTCGGTGAGCGTCAATTATCAGACTGGCATTTCGGAAGAAACGAACCGCGTGGATTTTTTGAATTCAGAACAATATTCAAAGCTTATTCTCCAGGCAGCAAAATATGTTGACGATGCTGATGGCGTTCCATTGGACGATCCTGATAGCTACACGGTATACGCAAAAGAAGGTGTGATGTCTTATCACAGCTTTGGTGACTGGGATACCAACCCGAAAAAAAGCTACGACTGGCAGGACCAGGCATTTCAGAAAGGCTCATATAATCAGGGAGATATTCAAATCAATGGCGGCTCTGAAAACACTAAATTTTTTGGCTCAATTCAATACCTCGATCAGGAAGGTATTATCGTGGGAAATAGTCTCAGCCGTGTGAGCGGCCGCTTGAACTTAGACCATAAGGCAAGCGACTGGTTGAAGATTGGGTTCTCCATGGGCCTGACTAGAACCTATAATGAACGGTTACCAGACGACAACTCTTTCTCGAACCCACTTCAGTCTGTTGCCCTTTTACCGATGACACCGTTTACAGACCCGGAGACCAAGTTACCTACCGGGACACCACCCGGGGATCCAAACGTTGGACTTTACTACAATCCAAGAATCTCCATTGATTATGCCGATTTTGTTCAGGAAGGTTATCGCAATCTTAGTAATGTTTACGCTGAGGCTGGCCTTTTTGCAGGCCTGACATTCAGAACAGAGTTCGGCGTTGACATCCTCAATCAGAACGAAGAGGGATATTATCAAACGCAAACGCTCAGAGACAATTCGTCCGCGGTAAATGGACTTGGTCAAAACTACGGAACGTTTGTAGCGAACTACAACACAAACAATTATTTCAACTACAAGAAGGAATGGGGCAAGTTCGGTGTGGATGCTGTGCTTGGGATGCAATATCAACAGTCTACCTCCAAGGAAAATTTTATTCAGGGGCAGGACTTTCCATCTAATTCTTATAAGAAAATTGCGAGTGCAGCAACAAAATCCGATGGTTCCTCCAGCGAGACGAATTTTAGATTCAATTCAGTTTTCCTGAGAACAAATTTAAAGTATAACAGTCGGTATCTGGCAACGTTGAGCATTCGCAGAGATGGTTCGTCAAGATTCGGAGCAAACTCAAGATTCGGCTATTTTCCAGCTGCATCCGTCGGTTGGATCATGACAGAAGAAGGTTTCCTGAGCGACAACCCGACACTGAGCTTCTTAAAACTGCGCGCCAGCTACGGTCGTGTGGGGAATGCGGAGATTGACAATTTCCCCCAGCTGGGCTTGTTCATTGGTGATGCGGGATATGCAGGTGCAGCCGGGCAACGCCCGGATCAATTGGCTAATCCTGACCTGAAATGGGAGACTACAGATCAATTCGATATTGGTTTGGACTTTGGTCTTTTTGAAAATCGCCTCACAGGTGAAATCGACTACTACGAAAAACTCACTTCCGGTTTGCTGTTAAATGTCAACGTGCCCGCAACTACAGGCTTTACATCGCAAACAAGAAATGTTGGAAAACTGGAAAACAAGGGCGTTGAATTGGTTTTGAATAGCAATAACTTTACTGGAGCCTTTAAGTGGACTACGAGCTTTAACATGTCATTCAACAAAAATAAAGTTGTTGATATTCAAGGTCAGGTCATCGAAGCGAGCTTCTTTAACCGCGTGATGGAAGGACAGCCGGTAGGAGTTTACTACACCGTAGAATACGCAGGTGTGGATCCTGCCAATGGCGATGCACTGTTTTATAAGAATACCAAAAACCCGGATGGCAGCATAGACAGATCGACGGTAAACGCATCGGGTTATTCGCAGGCGTCGCGAATCGTGGCTGGCAATCCTAACCCCGACGTTCTTGCAGGACTGACGAACACACTTTCATATGGTGGGATTGATCTTTCAATTTTCGTGAACGGTGTTTTTGGGCAGCAAAATTCAACGTATGGAATGGGAAGATACTCATCGGCTAACATGCGTTTCGAAGACAACCAAACGGTTGATCAATTGAATGCTTGGACCACTCCAGGCCAAATCACGAATATTCCGCAGGCACGCTTTTATGCCAATAACGGTGCTCAGCTAAGTAGCCGTTACGTTGAAGACGGATCATTTGTGCGTGTAAGGAACATAACCCTTGGATATAATTTCCCATCGTCGTTGAGAAGCAAACTCAAACTTGATCGTTTAAGAATCTATGGCTCCGTGCTTAATCTTTTAACGTTCACTGATTATAAATATTGGGATCCGGAGGTGAACAACGACTTTGAAAACGACACCGCGCAGGAACGGAACATTGCGTTAGGCAATGACTTCTATACGCCGCCACAACCGCGGACATTCTTGGTTGGGATAAATATTGGCTTTTAAATGAATGTGGTCATGGAATATACAAAATATACCTATATGAAAATTTTGCTGGGAGCATTGCTGTTCCTTACAGTCGTGATAAGCTGCGACGACAGGCTTGAAGTTGATCCAACGCAAAGCATTGACCAGAATCAAGCGCTTTCTACCGAGAAAGATGTGCTCGTAACTTTGATTGGAGCTTATGACGGGCTTCAGGAGGAAGAAACATACGGAGGCGATTATATGGTGATGAGTGAACTGTATGGCAACAACGACGATCTGTTTTTCACGGGTACCTTCGAGGGACTTAGCGACATCTGGAACACGGAAACCGTACCCACAAATGAAAACGCGCGAGCAACGTGGATCGACTCATACATTGCGATTAACATCACTAATAATGTACTTTCTGCGCTTGATAAGGTTACATCTTCGGAAGAAACACGGGACCGGGTAGAAGGCGAAGCATTGTTTATCAGATCCTCAATGTATTTTGAGCTGGTCAGGTTTTATGCGAAGACCTGGGATGATGGTGACAACACGAGCAATCCCGGTGTTCCGTTGGTTCTCGACCCCACGCGAAACATCACGGAAGCTGATTACAAAGCGCGAAACAGTGTGGCGGAAGTATATGCACAGATAGTTGGGGACCTTGAACGCGCGGAGAGCTTGTTGCCTGAAGAAAATGGTATCTATGCAACTAAAGCAGCTGCTGCCGCGATATTATCAAGGGTAAAATTAATGCAGGGCGCTACAGGAGCAACACCCCAACAGCAAGCAGCGCTAGCCGATGCACGTGATGCCGCAGACCGCGCTATTGAATATGGCACCAATTCCCTGGCAGACGATTTTCAATCCCTGTGGTTCACTTACATTAATGAACAGGGAACAAGTCCCTCTGAATACATTTTCGCCATGCAAGTCACGACCCAGGACGGGATAAACGCTTTGAACACATATTTTGGAAATACAATCGAGGAGATACCTGGTACCTCCGGACGCGGCGACATGAATGTTACCGAAGATCACATCGCCAGATATGAAACCGGTGACGTCCGAAAAGATTTCTTCGTCGAAGTGGGCGGACAATTTTTTACCATGAAGCACCTGGATACGTATGGAAACATACCAGTGGTGCGCCTGGGGGAGATGTACCTCACACGGGCGGAGGCGAACTTCAGATTGGGCACGACTGTGGGCGCAGATCCTGTTGACGATCTTAACATGATTCGGGAGCGCGCAGGTCTCGATCCGTTGGCGTCCATCGCGAGCGTTGACGTCGTTGTCGAGGAGCGTTACCTTGAACTCGCCTTCGAAGGTAGCCGGCTTCACGACCTCAAGCGCACAAGGCGCAATAGCGGTGGCGTTGTGTGGAACGATCCCAAGCTGATCCTTCCTATTCCGCAGCGGGAAATAGATACAAATAAACAGCTCACTCAGAACGATGCTTATCTATAGGCCGACATCGTTATTTTGAAAAAGTGGAAAAAAATAAGGGGCTGCCAGACGCGGCCTCTTATTTTTTAAGGGTATTCCAGAGTCGGCCATTGAAAAAATTTTTGAGAACAATATTTTCAATAATAGTTGCGCAATCGATCGGTTGCGTATATATTGCAACTGATTGATTGCGGAACAGGCACGCGGCCTTTTGAGCATCGTTATTTAAAATTTGAAAACAATTAAGATTATGAGCATTAAAAATGAAACGAAAATCATTGCCGAACCTGGCAAGCAAGAACTTTTTATCATCAGGGAATTTGACGCGCCCAGGGAACTGGTGTTCAAGGCGTTTACTAATGAGCAGCTTTTAGTTCAGTGGGTTGGACCGAGGGAAATGAAAATGCGATACGAAAAATTTCAACCGTACGAAGGTGGTTCGTACCGGTACATTCAAACGCTACCCGATGGGATGGAATTTGGTTTTCATGGAGTGTGCCATGAATTCGCATCGCCGGAACGGATAATACAAACATTCGAGTTTGAAGGATTACCGGAAAAGGGGCATGTGGTGATAGAGACAACAAAATTTGAATCGCTACCGAAAGGAAGAACAAAGGTGATTGTGCAATCCGTTTTTCAATCTGTGACCGATCGAGATGGAATGATTCAATCCGGAATGGAGCGCGGCGTAGTTGACTCTCATGAGCGTTTGGATGAGGTCATTAAGGCAGGGCTGCTCAAATAGCTATGGAATGGTTTCTAGTCGTACAAGGCGGACAGCAGATCGTTGTAGGGTTACGTTACTTTGAAAAGTAATCATAAGCCATTTTTGCAATGCTTGCAATTACTGCTTCTGCTATTTCGATGTCTTCCCTGGTGTTTGTAATGTAAACCACAACGATCAAATGGTTTCCATTCGGCAGCGTGATGATTCCAGCATTATTAACGGCGGAGGTTACTCGGTTTTTTGTTGATCCGGTTCCTGTTCGATGGGCAACAACCGTTCCTTCCGGGAGTTGCCCTTTTATTCTTTTCAGTCCTACAGTGGTGTTAACCATGTAATTTATCAACAGCTCCTGGCTTCGCGGCGTCAAAATATTCTTCGTGTAAAACGCATGGAAGAGGTTCGCCATCTCAACGGGCGTGCTCCAGTTCTGAAACTGGAGCGAGTCATTCTCATGCATTTCCCTTTCAGTATTGATTATCGCCATGTCTTCGATTCCAAGGCTGTGTACAAACTGATCAACCTTTTTCGGCCCTCCGACAAATCTGAATAGCAAATCGCACCCGACATTGTCGCTCTGCGATACGGTAAACTGAAGGATTTCTTTCATCGTTGTCTCTTCGTCCGCTTCAGAATATTTTGACATGAGAGGACTATGCGTTTCGAAATAGTCCTGTCGTGCTAAGTATATATTTTGATCCAGCTTCAACTTGCCCTCGTCAACTTGCTTGAGGACGAGTAATGCAAGCGGAAATTTGTAGATGCTCTGCATTGGGAAAGGGTGCTTGCCGTGGTGGGACAGCGTGTCATTACGCTCTACTAACCTGATGGCGACCCCGACATCTCCTGAAATGGATTCGGCAAGAGTTGAAATTTTTTTCCTGAGTTGATCCTGGGCATTAATGGTCGGGATCAGTTGTATTGTGAAGACGACCGTGATGAACCATTTTCGGGACAGCGTTGACATAATAATTAATAAAAAAATCAATATTAAAGTAATTGGAACATACCTAAAATATTCTAAAGCCAAGAATAATTGACATCTTTTGGTAGTCATTTTCCAAAGGTATAAAGATCGTTTGTTGGGGTGTCTCAATTACCGCTTCGCCGGTGGAGCTTCGTGTCGTGTAGTATCTGGCTTCCATCGAGAATCGTTTGAATGATGCTCCGAGTCCCAATGCGCCGCTGATAGATATCGTCTCAAGTCTATAGCGCTCGTCTAAAAAGGTTGTTAAGTACTCAACAGGAATGTCAAGAATAGCAGCACCGTTTAAAAAAATGCTGAACTCCTTGCCCAGGTAGAAATGGTGACGTATGCCCATCCCTAATTCGAACGAATGGTATGACACTTCTTTTTTATTGTCCACCTCGCCGCCAGCTTTGTATGATTGCCACGCGGGCTCGACAAGAAGCGCCCATTTCTTCCGGTGAAAGGGTAACAAAAATTCAAATTCAGCCCCAAATCTAAAGCCAACGTTTTGCTCATAATCCTGATGGGGCCTACTACGAGCATATCCTTCAGCATGAGCGATGCTAAGGCCCGGCGTTAATCGAATGCGGAGCATCCGGCGGTCCATTGCATCAATGGTCTTTACCTCACCTCCCCAGCACTCGTTCTGTTGTCCGAAATATTTAATAAGTACGCCCACATCGTAGTGAAGGGCTTTCAATCTTTCGTCTGAAAAACGGCGGCAATTAACATCATTCTTAAGCTGATTTTTATAGGAGTTGTTCGTTGCTATCCGCGACGGCTGCGTGTTGGTCCGGACCGTAATGTATTGTTTATGCACAAGCTGCGTAAGCTGATTCTCGTCTACTTTAAAAAAGAATCTGTCTTCATTATTTCTTTTGCAATACATCAAATCGGCTTTCCCGTCGACCAATACGGAAAGAAATAGTGTATCACGCTTCCATTCCGGCGCCATCTTCTGTTTTAAACTATCGATTTTACTTGACGAATTGTCAACGTCCACTTCAAATCGGATATACCTGGCATCGCCGACGACAAATTCTTTGACGCTTTCGATTGAACCCGGCGCAACAGTGCCCTGCGCTGGTAGCTGATAACTAAAAGACTTCGAATCGCGATACCATTCCCTTTCGTCGATATAGCATTCCGTTCTTATTCCTTCGTTGTTTATGAAGTAGCCCTTTTGAAAACTTTTCTGTTTTTGCGCTAATGATGGAAAGGAAGTACAAACCGAGAGAATTATAAGAAAAATAAGGCGCATGTTATAACAGTTTAACGAATGCCGTCTGGCGCGCCGTCTTCTTGCGCTTCGTGGTGCTCAATTGTAATGACGATGTTATCGGGTGTCTTGTTATCTCCGTTATAAAAGTTGTGTAACCCTAACATGTAAGCGACTATTAGTGCCCACATTTTACTTCTCAGCCATTTTACGATTTGAAGGATGTGTAGCTTCATATCATTTTTTATTGGGGGTCGACCGACTTGGTGATCAAATAAGAATCCAATTGTTTTTTCGGCCAGAATGGCATTGCATGTTGCATCTCCAACCGTTTGATCCGTGTGTCGTACAAACGCAGCTGATGTATGCGGAAATTTTAAAAATGGGGGGCGATGCTATCATTCCGTGTACCCAAACTGCTTTAACCGCGCAGAATGTTTTCGCCAATTATCTGCTACTTTCACATGGGTCTCCAGAAACACTTTTTTTCGAAAAAATGCCTCCATATCTATTCGTGCTTCCGTCCCGACTTTTTTTATCATGCTAGCACCTTTGCCGATTATGATTCCCTTTTGTGAGTCACGCTCAACAAAAATGATCGCGCTGATCTTTATGATCTCATCTTCCTCCTTGAAAGAACTGATTGCAACCTCTGCGCTATACGGTATCTCTTCTTCGTAATTCATGAAAATTTTCTCACGTACGATTTCGGAGGCGAAAAATCTCTCTGTCCGGTCGGTATATTCTTCGACTGGAAAATAGGGTGGATGATCAGGCAGCAAAGCTTGCAGCATAGGTAGCAGATCATCTACCCCGTCTCCGGATTTGGCCGAAACTTTTAGTACCGCGTTTAGATTGGGGATTTTTTCCTTCCAGTAAGCGGCCTTGTCATCTGCCTGCGAGCCTTTTGCCAGATCGCATTTATTGATGACGAGCAAAATGGGTTTCGAGTATTGGGCAAAGCGCGCGAAGAGCGCCTCATCGTATTTATCACCTATCCCCACTACCAAAAGTATCATGTCGGCATCCTCCAGGGAAACTTTGACATAGCTCATCATCGCTTCGTGAAGGGTATATTTTGGTTCAAGGATACCCGGCGTGTCAGAATAGACGATCTGGTAATTTTCGCCACTTAGTATTCCCATGATGCGGTGGCGGGTAGTTTGGGCTTTAGGGGTAATAATTGAAAGATTTTCGCCCATTAATTTATTCATCAGGGACGATTTACCCACGTTGGGCTTGCCCACAATGCTCACAAAGCCTGATTTGAAAGGTTTTTCCTCCATAATGAAATGTAAAGGTAATTTGTTTTTTAGATGTGAGCGACCTACTTTTGGCAAGCCGAAACAATAGAGGAACCGAAAATTGGTCTTCTGGCGTTTTAGGACTACATCGCGGGGTGGAGCAGTTGGTAGCTCGTTGGGCTCATAACCCAAAGGCCACAGGTTCGAGTCCTGTCCCCGCTACGAACCATGAAGAGGCCGTTACTTAACGGCCTCTTTTTCATTTGGGTTAGGTCAGTTTAGCGCAGTTTGAGTTGATTTAGTCTGATGTAGTTTAATGAAAATGTTTTCTCACTTTTGGTCCCAGGGCAATCCCTTACGCCTTGGGTTTTACAGCTGCGGCGGTCTTCAATAAGAATAACCGCCGAAATAACGAAGGAAAGTATCAATCTCCATCCGTGTTACGGTAAATAGGCAATCCATGTATTTTCCCGCCGAAGTTGAAAGAATTCAAGAAGGGTTTTGGCAGGGAAAGGAACACCGATGGGTTAAGGACAGCCATCCTTACGCTTTCCAAATAAACTCCCTTATAATGAAGAAGCTGGATCTTCTTTACAGCTATGTGTACAGGCAAAAGTGTTTGGCAAATCCTGTGACACTCGCTGGCATCGCGGAGTATCAAAAAAAGAAGGCGGATGCCAATGTGTTTAATGGATTCCTTGATGAATTCATCAAAAAACTCCCTTCGTACCCGGAAGCTAAGCCCGTACGTTGGAAGGCCAAAATACAGGTGTCGTTGATGTTGTTGTAGTTGTCGTTATCGATGTAATTGACGGACAATAAAATACAACTGCAGCGCCGTCATTGCTGAAATCTGACAATCTCAATGGGCGACCTTTTAGTGCGTTGGAGAATCCCGTAAATCGTGTTGCCGGCATGAATGTATCCTTTGTATGAAAAACCGGCGCTGCCCTGAAGGTTAAGTTCATAATCATCGATATGTTGTCTCAATGCATTTGAATGATTAACCATGTGGTAACCCGACGTTCCATTTCCTATCGCGTAAATATAAGTGTAATCTGTATCGCCCTCTGAAATATCGCGCGCAATAAGCGACAGCGCTGTAATTGCTAGGCTCGTTGCTACCGCAAGTCCCCCAATCGGCGCAATAACGGGTACATTGGATGTATTTATGTAAGTTCCGAAAGTTAGTATCTGCCGAGAGGCATCAAGTGAATCTGTGATCAAAAAACAGCCCGGGACAAATGACGCAAACCCTTTTGAATTAAATCCTTTAAAAACCAGGCCCTTACTACCTGAGCGTGCATAAACTGAATCTCGCGTGTGTTGCAACGGGAGAGATACGAGTGAAGTATTGATCAACTTACCACTGTGAAAATAGAAATGCTGAATTCGAATGTTTTTTCGTGCAAATATGACGCGAACAACATCTTCTCCGCTAATCGCGGAAGCGAATTTATTTCGCGATTGCTCATAGAACGTTCGGACCTCGCTACCTTCATTAGAGCGGTCTAAGCGAACCACTGTAGTTTTAAAGATCGTAGACGGCTTCGTTGTATCCTCAAATTGCTCCGCAGGTTCGTCCGCCACAATCCAAATGGTGCGTCTATCTTTAACTACTCGCATCGATGCCGTTGATCCCCTGAAATTTTGATTGTCTATTTCGAAAAATGCTACGGCGTTGCTTTTCATTTTTCCCAGATCTATCGAAAGCTTGTAGTTCTTCGTAGAGTTTACGGACGAACCGACGACCCTAATGAGTTGCAGCGTGTATGAATTTTTCATTGCACACAGCAGATAAAGGGCGTCGCCCTCAACAAAGCTTCCATAGATCTGCCCTGGTATTTCTATGCGGCAGGAGGAAGCGGAGCCTGTGCCAGATTGATTGCTAATAACCCACGCCCTTAGGAAAGCGACCTTTTTTACAACATCAATGTAATAGAACGAAGTGCTGTCGCCGGACAATACTCCAGCAATCAGTAATTTATCTTTTAAGATCCTTGTGTTTACTTGGACGCTGGTACCGTCGGGCCTTATCAACAATCCGGCGGCGCCATCATTTTCGTTCGAAGCATAGCTCACGTTTAAAAAAAGGTTAGAACCGATCATCATACCGTTGATGGCTTTAACCCTTTCGGCAGAATTAATTTGAGTTAGAACATTTTGAGCAAAATCATTAAAGGACAACGAAAGGAGCGCGAAGGTCAACAGTAGCCTTATCATACAGTAATGTCGCGATAAACACAGAACATTCAAATCTGCCCTTGGCACCACAGACTGATATGATAGCCCACGTTCGGGCATAGTGCCGATTTTTAGCCTAGGTTAAGCATCAGGACTATCTCGAATTTTTAGCCCCGGTTACCACCAATCCCTCACGAGAATAAACTTCAAATGCCGTGTTCATGATTGGAAAGCCGTGCCAGCCAACAGTACTCTTTTTACTGTTGATCTACCTATCAGTAAGCTGCTCTAGTAAGAGCGACGACCCGTCGCCGCAGACAAGCGACCAGGAAAGCCTTCTCAGGATGCATGTAATGCCGGGGGAATATATGGGTGATGCCTATCTGGTGATCACAGACTTGAATGCCAACGTGCTATGCACGAAGAAAATCGTCAACGGTACGGATACCTCATATTTTGCCGAGAATGGATACGCCGGAGAGACTATTAATGTATATGTGGTAAATCAGGCTGAGGCCTATTATCATACAACAGCCTATCTCAATATCAAGCGTGGAAGCGATTGGGGACCGCCGGCAACCAGTGGATTATCCGGTGTAAAAAATCCAATCAAAATCAAACTGGAAAATATTCCAGCCTTCTCTTACCTCACTTATGGAACGAATTACTTTTCATGGACGGTGGCCAACATCAATGACACCACAGGTCGGACTGTGCTAAATTATATCGACGCGGGCAAGGCTTACGCGCAAGTGATTTAAAATGGAGAGGGCAGGTTTGGATTCTTTAACATCGACGAGACAAGTCATTCTGCAACACTAGATCTCGCTGCGTTACAGCCGTCTGTCAAGAAAAATATTTCAGTCCCCATTTTAGAAGTATCGGGTGGACATTTCTTTCTTTGGGCCTACGAAACGGTCGACGGTTTTGAATCGAACTATCTTCTCATGGAGCGAGACTACGCAGGAACTTCTTTAGATGTGTTTTATCCTTCGAGATCATTTTCAAGGTACACCAGTGCCTTCTTCTATTATACTCAAATGCGGCAATACACAGAAGTCCGAAATGGATCACTTGATCTCGATTACCATCCAATTAATTTTGATGCACAAATCTTGACTGCGAGTCCCGCTAGCTTTGAAAGTGATTATACGGGTCAGTTCGATTACTTCTATGCATATTTTACAAGCCCGGACAAGAAATCATTTATACATGTATATGGAGATCAGCAAAGCAAAACGTTTTCTATACCCGATTTATCAGGCATTGTTCCCTTGCCAAAATTAAATTTATCGGATTTTAAACTAGAGTTCATTGCACTCCATGACCTTGATGATTTCGAGGGATCAAGCGACTATTTCAAATACTATTCTACAAAACCGTTATTGAAAAGCAAGCGTGAAAGAATTGTCTCAGTGTTGAAATGAGCAACACTCCAACGCTCACTTACAATTGTATTCATGAAAGGTTTAGCGTTTATCATTGGTATTCTATCGGTTTTGATTGCCTGTGACTATGAGCCGATCGGTGAGCATTTTGTTGTAATACCACAGCCTGACTCGACAGGTATGTCAGTCGAACTAACTGAAACCACCGACACTTTGTTTATCTACGGAAATGCAGAGATTATTTGTAAGTCGATTATTCAAAACAAACAGGTTCGTTACTTCCAGGCCTTTCTCGACGGTCAGTCAATCGTTACTCGGCGATAGTCCCATGATATTTCGGTAACACGCGTATAGACCACAGGTTTTTACGGAAACTCCGAAAACATTGGAAGCACATCGGCGCAAAAAAATCGTCGTCGTTAATTGAAAAGCCTGGCGGTCCGCCATTCGTTCGGCGTTAACGAACGTTTCGTTAACAACATTGTTTGCAATTAGCCTCACTGTTTTCCGGGGTTTTTCAGCATGTATTTTCGAGATTACTGCATCCTTAATAAATGGCCATAGCAGCGGTGCCAACAACGACGAAACTATGCCCTCAATCATCAGCTTGAATAAATGGACAATTTTAGAGCGGAATCGTGGGAGACCTATGTTCTGAATATCTAACTATCTATTTCATCATCAATTTAAGACAGCAGTCTGAAGTCAATGTGCCATAAAAGGGTTATTGATTTCAATGTGGAATTTTGTACGTTTGACCACAGCACGTTCTCCCTAATCCAATATTTGAAGAATTATTCATTGAAATGCAAACGCAATCAGCGACTGATAATTTATGATATGATGGGGTGAAAGGTAAAAAGCGCAACATTTCAGGCAGATGAATCAATCGTATTGAAACACAAAATTTAAGTTCTGGAATGTTATACACTCATGATTCAATCAAGCCGTAAAATATATTACTTAAAAATACAGAAAGCTGAATAGCTTCATGACATGAAATGAAAAAAATCGCCTACTTATCTAATCTAACCCCATTAAGAGGTATAGCAGCATTGCTAACTGTAATCTTTCACGTTGACTTGATGATTGGTGGCGGTGGCAATATGTTGTTAAAATTTGAAGACTCACTGCTGCTTACAAGAATGTACCTCATGGTAGATTTTTTCTTTATTTTAAGTGGTTTTATTATGTGCCATGTTTACGGCGAACTATTTATTAATTCTGTAAAAGGAAGCGATTTTAAAAAGTTTACAATTGCCCGTTTTGCCAGAGTGTATCCCTTACATTTTGTTACCCTAACATACACTATCATACTTTTATTTGTATCGGCAAAATTGGGTATTCCTAAAAACATTATACTAGAAGTTGAAAATAACGCGGGTTCAATTTTCAGCAATCTACTACTCATTCATTCTATGAATTTGCATCAATGGTTTTCATGGGTGCATGCTTCGTGGTCTATCAGTGTAGAATGGTGGGCCTACATGTTGTTTCCATTTCTAGTAGCCCCTTTCAGCCGATTAAATTCTATTGGAAAAATCGTCATTTCGACACTTTGCATTGTTGGCTATTTGGCAATTATGTTCTACTTGATCCCCCTAGTTAAAATACCACCAGCACTGATGGACATTTTTGGAAGCAGCGGTGCCCCAATGCCCGGGGAAAGCTTAAATGTTTCTTTTCAATTCGGTTTTCTACGCTGCCTATGTGGCTTTATACTTGGCATGATCATGTGTCAGGGATATAAGGCTGAATGGGGCAAACGAGTACTCGGAAACGGTTACACTCTTATAACATTAGCCTTATGTAGCTTTACCTGCATGCACTTTGCTTTACCCGATGTTTTTGCAGTAGCTTTTTTTCCTTTCATATTGCTTTCAGCTGCTTATGGCAGTGCGGGTATGAACAAATTCTTTGGCAATCCAATACTGCAGAGATTGGGGGATTGGTCTTTTTCACTCTACCTGGTGCACCAGCCTTTATTGTTTACAATCAACAAAATAATGGCTTATCTCAATCCGATAGATCCTACCAATCCACCAATGGGTCCTCCTCCCAGGCCTGATATGCTAATGGGATGGATATACTGTTTCGGTATTATTGGATTAGCTTTATTTATTTCTTATTTAACTTTCAATTTTATTGAAAGGCCAGCAAGAAAATTTATAAACCCTGTCGGAAGTTTGAACACTGTTTAGCCTATCGGGCAGACCGCAAAAGTGACCAGGAGAACCTTGTCCTCAGGATGGCCTATCTTGGGCTTCTCAGGCGGTGTTTTGCTTCAAGGCCGTCCTGCTCCGTAAGCGACCAGCACGCTAGCTCATTTTAATTGTGCCAACGCCGTAGCGACGTTCTCCACAGGCAGCTTGCAGGTGCGGTCCCTGCAAACATAAATCATCGTCTTTCCCGCGACGAGTTTGTTCTCAAGCAACGGAAGGTTTTCAGCACGACCGCCCAGCAGTATGCAGGTTGGCAAATAGCGTTGCATGAATAGCTTTCTTTTTGCATCGGCTTCCGGGCCGACGATCGCCACTTCATAGGGTTTTGTACTTTCCCGTTCATGCAGCTTGGCCCAGGTCGAATAGTACGGGCCATGCTCCGTGAGCTTGTCTGAAATTCTGTGAAGCATTTTTTCATACTGTTCCCGATAGCTATCGTCCTGAAAGTATTCAGCCAATAAGTAAAGAACATCGGCCAGCACGGCATTAGACGAAGGTGTTACTTCGTCTGAAACCTGAATCTTGCTGGCAATTTGCCTCGCGGATTTGTCAACACTGTAAAGATACAAGTCACCTTGTGCATCGTTAAAATTTGAAAGCGCGTAGTCGGTAATACTTCGCGCGAGCGTTAGAAAATGGATGTCGAACGTGGACTGATACAATTGAATATAGGCCCGCGCCAGGAATGCGTAATCATCCAGAAATCCATCGATCGACCGCCCAGTATTACTGACACGCAAGACACGTCCATTCTTATCGATACGATTTTTTTCCAGATAGGCAGCACACCTTAAGGCGATATCGAGGTACTCCTCGTTTCCAAATGCATTGTAAGCGTGAACATATCCTTCGATCATCAGCGCGTTCCAGGACGTCAACACCTTGTCGTCGGTGGTTGGTTTGATACGTTTGTTCCTTGTTGAAAGCAAGATTCGGCGCGCGTTGTCGAGGGCTTCAGCGTCATTAACCACCGGCAATGGCCCACTCTTGTACAATACATTCTTGCCCGCTTCCCAGTTGCCTTCAGCCGTTACGTTAAAGGTTTTCGCGATCATTATCGCAGATCTGTTATCTAACACATTATCGATCTCCTGCTTCGACCACGCATAAAACTTACCTTCCTCACCTTCACTGTCGGCGTTGATGGAAGAATAAAAACTGCCCTCCTGTGATGTCAACTCAGTTCGAACAAACTGCAGTGTCTCACGAACAACTTCCTGATACCAGGGATTCCTGGTGACTTGGAATGCCTGCGAATAAAGACTGACCATTTGTGCATTGTCGTACAGCATTTTCTCAAAATGTGGAATTCGCCAAAGCGAATCAATGGAATACCGCGCAAATCCACCCCCCACGTGATCGTAGATACCTCCAGTGCACATTTGATCAAGAGTAGTGATTGTACGGTTCAGAGCGACCGTATCGCCCTTAAGATAATAGTGCTGCAACATCGATTGCCAGATGACGGGCATTGGAAATTTGGGAGCGCCGGAAAGCCCACCGTGCACCTTATCAAAATAAGCATACCAGTTGTTGTATGCATCATTAGCATCTACCTTGCCCACCTCCAGGCTATCCGTCACCGACCCAAAATCATCTTGCATCTTAATACCTTTTGTAAGTTCAGCAGCTTGTTTTCGAACCGTTCGTTCGTCAGTGCTATACGCTTCGGCGACTTGCTTTAAGAGGTGCATCCATTGATCCCTAGGGAAATAGGTTGCGGCAAAAAACGGACGACCGTCGGGCAGCGCAAAAGCGTTGAGCGGCCATCCCGCATTCCCTGATATCAGTTGCGCCGCGTCTATGTAGATTTGATCGATATCGGGTCTTTCCTCACGATCAATTTTAATGCACACAAAATTCTCGTTCATGACGCGGGCAACAGCAGTATCCATGAACGTCTCGGCTTCCATGACATGACACCAGTGGCAGGACGCATAGCCAATGCTGACGATGAGCGGTTTCCCTTCACGCTGCGCCTTTGATAGTGCTTCATCGCCCCATTCGTACCAATCGACAGGATTGTCCGCGTGCTCCCTAAGATATGGACTGCTTGCCCCGCCTAGCCGGTTCGTTGTACTTTGATTTGTGCTGGTCCCGCATGCAACAAAACAATAAAGGATTGTGCCAAGCATCACGCGGCGAATAGCATTGATTAAAATAACCATGCTGCTCACTTGACCGCGACCGTTCCTGATGGAGATCTTGTTACGCTAAAAGTCCGCATCTTATCATTGTTGGAGGAAACAATGATCGACCACCCGCCCACTGATCGCATCAGCTGCATATCCTTGACATTGTAGGGAACAAAAAATCCGCTCTGTTCTGATTTCAGGCATCTGAACTTCATATTGCCCAAACCTTTCATGAAAATTCCAGGCGATCCATCGGCCGGGGTTGTTTCAACTTCTACATCAAACTTGTTTCCGGCGAGGAGAATGTCTTTAATTCCATCCGCGTCTAAATCCTGAACGACAACCGAATTGATAACAGACAACTGTGCCTCGACCGGTAGTTTGCTGATTCTCAGCTTGCCGTTTTCGTTCATCATAAAAACGCTGGAGAAGAGATTTGCCTTTTTGTGCACTGCTTGCTTCATGTCGTCACCCAGGATACCGTGCAAGTCTGAGTTCGCAAAGGCGCGAAATGTTTGGAACTTCTCTGCGATCGCCGGGATTTGCTGAGAGGTGCATTCCCTACCGCGTATAGGCACCAACAGTGAGTCCGTTAAATATCTTGCGAGGAAAATATCGTTCGTACCATTAGCGTCAAAGTCTTTTGCATAAACCTGAAATGGTTTTTCGACAGTGGCACGAAACTTATAGTTCTCACCAATATTGCCCAGGATCAGATCCTGGTCGCCGTCTCCATCCAGGTCATCGGCAAAGACTTTGCTCCACCACCCTTCGGTCTTTTCGCTTATGTAATGGCTGGTCACCTCATTTAATTTTCCATCAACAAATGAAAAGATCGAAACGGGCATCCATTCTCCCACCACGATGAGTTCATTCTTCTTATCTCCGTCCAGATCCGCGAAAACGGCAGAGCTTACCATGCCGATGTCAGAAAGCCCAGGAGCCAGCTGTGTGGTTTGGTCCCTGAACTTGCCCTTCTCATTGATCAATAGATAACTCCGTGGCGTCGTCGGGTATGCATGAGCGACTACCTGCCCACCGCGAAACAAATCAAGATCTCCATCATGATCAAAATCCATCGGCACAACGCACGAACCACTGCTTTTTGTTTCAATCAATATTGACTTGCTGAAATTGCCCTTTCCGTCATTGAGATACATTCGGTCTCTATATCGCTCCGATCCGTCATCAAACTCGCTGCCACCGCTGACCACATACAGATCGAGGTCACCATCCTGATCGAAGTCACTGAGGGCCGATCCCATATCCTCATATGCCTTATCTGTCTCAAAGGCTGGTACGATTTTCTTTTCTAGCTTTTCGTTTTTTTGCAGATAGAGACATCCCGCTTGCCCGCTGGCACCTCCGATGTAAAAGTCCTCGTTACCATCTTTATCAACGTCGCCCACAGCTATAAACGGACCGTTGCGGGAGAACATATGCGGCAACAGGATTTGATCCTTGTACTCATTTACATTATTCTCGTGGTGGGTAAACGGACTCTTCAGCGTCTGCACCGTAGATTCATTGAAGGGCCGAGTCTCCGCTGGCCGCGCCTTTTTGGCTGTCTTCGCCTCAGCATACCTCACCTTTAGCACCTGGTTTGCCGCAACCGTCCGCAGCACGTTCTCCCTGCCATCCGGCCAACTAATTCTGACGCTGTCAACTTCCGAAAGGTTGCCAAGACCAAAATGTACAACCGGGTCATTTGAGGAAAGATAACCACGCACTGTTTTATTTTCGAAGTATTGAATCTTGTCATCATAATACAATGTCGCTTTGGCGCCAAGCCCATCCTGATTTGAAGACGGACCTTCAAGTTTGATTCTGAGGTAACTTGATTTCGAAGGTGACGTATTCTCATACATAAATGCCTCATCGTCCAGATTGTTTACAATAAGATCGAGGTCGCCATCATTGTCGAGATCGCCGACCGCCGCACCATTGGAGAAGCTGACTTCATTTAAGCCCCACAGGCTTCCGGTATTTTGAAATGTCAGATCACCCTTGTTACGAAATAGATAGTTCTTGACTTTGATAGGCTCATAGATGCTAATAAACTCTTTAAATCCTTTCGCAAGCATCTCGGTTGGAGAACTGTACTTACTCCGGTTGGCCATGACGAACTCCGTTAGCTTTTCCTCTACGTCGCCGTCAAACACATCACGTCTATAGCCGTTCGCTACAAACAGGTCGCGATTGCCGTCGTTGTCGAAATCAGAGAGAAGGCACGACCAGCTCCACTCGGTTTTGGCCACACCGGCCAGTTGCGAGATTTCACTAAAGAACAGATTGCCCTGATTCAGATGAAGTGCATTGTGCATATATTGCTTGTGCATACCGCCGTCAACAATGGCATCAAATCCCGCGACATCCATAGAAGGCATGGAGACCCGTGATCGGTTATAATCTTCCGGCAGCATTTCGCTTACCATAATATCCTCAAGTCCATCGTTGTTGATATCGGCGATGTCGGTACCCATAGAGTACATTGAAATATGATTCGTGGCATCCTTGATTCGCTCTTTAAAAGTTCCGTTCTTTTGATTGATATACATGTAATCACCCTCTGCGAAATCATTGGCAACAAAGATGTCTGTATATCCATCGTTGTTTAAGTCAGATGTTACAATACTAAGTGCGTAACCAAAATTACTGGTGATGCCTGCCTGTACACCGATCTCCTTAAACTTTCCTTTGTCATTCCTGTACAATTTATCCCTGCTGGCGGAAGGCGATAGTTTCTTCTGGCGAATCATTTCAGTGAGGGGAAGGTCGAATGAATCTGGCCTGTTCGTTACATAGACATCAAGGTCATTGTCGTTATCCATATCAAAAAAGGAAGCGTGGATCGAATATCCAGCTTCATCGAGACCATACTCTTTTGCCTGTTCCTTGAAGGTAAGATCACCCTGATTGATGTATAACAAATTTCTCCTTTGGTCTTCGGAGTCGTGCCAACCTCCTTTACATACATAGATATCCGTGAATCCGTCTGCATTGACATCAACCATAGTAACACCGTTGTTCCAGCGGCCGTTACCTCCGACGCCCGCACTTTCGGTGATATCCTTAAATTTAAAGTTGCCCTCGTTGAGATATAATTTATTCGGAACTTCATTTCCAGTAAAGTATACATCCGTGAGACCATCCTTGTTGATGTCAGCAAGACCTACCCCACCTCCGTTATATACATAGGCAAAATAATCGAAGTAGTTGTTTATATTTTCGTCTACACGGTTCGCAAAGGTGATGCCGCTCTGCGATGATGCAACATTCTTAAAAAGCGGATCGGCCGTTGGTGGTGCCGCCTCTTTTACCTTGACTTCCTTATTGCAGCCTTGAAGCAGACAGGTAATGGCAACAACAATAATCATGGGTATGCTGATCCTTCTCATAAGGGGGAGATTAATGACCTAAGTTAGAATACTTTGTCAAATCGAAATCCTCAACTTCACGAATTAACTTTGCTAGTACGCCTTAGCAATATTTTGGTATAGGCGTACGTACCATAGATAATTGATTACCAGCCTCGCGTGAAAAACAAGGCGTATAATTAATATTGCGATGGCGTACTAGTCTGACGTCTGAGCAGAAGCATGACGCAGATATTTCTGCCACGAACGAGCATGTGCCAAGAGTCACTACATTTCGCCTGTTAGTCGCCTGCGCCTATTGTGCCGGTGCTTCGAACTCATCCGAATAAACCAGTTCTCCGGAAGTATTCCGGATGCGTAAGTAGTCGATGGCACCGGGGCCATTAAAGGCAAGGGTGATACCGACTATTTTGCCAAAGTCTTTTTTATAGGTCACGCGATGGACTGGCTGATCGTTGAGATAGACTGTAGCATTTTTGTCATGGTTGTCTATTCGAAGTGTTTGCCATTCAAAAACATTACAACCCAGCGATGACAGATCAGTGTCCTGGCCGCTGATGTAGACTTCACCGAGTTTAGCCTGCAGCTCGCTCACGCATCCCTTTGTTGTAAGGGGAACATAAAAGATGTGCTCCTCAGTCAATATTGTTAGTTGAGAAAAAGCGCAGGGTGCATGATTGATGCTGTCGTTTTTTATGCGGGTCTCGATGCTGAAGTTATCGCTGTCGACTCCCTCAAAGTCCCGGATGTTGTAGAAGCAAAGTCCGTAGTTCTTAGTCACATCTACCCGAGACGACTTGAGCACGTCAATCGAACCGTAGAGGATGCCATCTCCAGCGAATGCTTTTGGATCCATGTACATAGGTCGATTGTCATGCTGATCGGACTCGACGATCGGCAACCAGCCTTCAGTCTTAATATGTATCCGTACCTTCGACACAATGGAATCGTTTATGATAAGTTTGGCGCGATGAAATCCAGGAGTATAGTAGATGGAGGTAAACATTGTCTTGGCCGGGTCGATAGAGACTTTGTTGCGTGGATTCCAGGATTGTTGAATGAAGAAGCTATCTGCCTCGATGCCACGAACATCGTAACTGAATAGCACGGTGTTCGGAACTCCGGTTGTCACTGTCTTGTCAGCCGTGAAAGGCACTTTGCCGGGAAGGTGTATTTTTTTTGCCGCCCCGTTGAATCCCTCAAGGATGAGAAATCCAGCGATAAGAAAAAGTATTCCGCCCCCTACAAATACGGGAACTGCAATCTTGCGTGGGATGCCGTGGGTCTCAGCCTGGGGTATTGGTTTATGCGCATTTGCGTTTTTGTAATCCGGCCAGGTGCTGAAACCGAGAATGGACACCAGGGCATCGAGGGTGGCGGGATGGGGGAGTTGACTGAAGTCATCTTTCCAAAGGCGCTTCAAGGTGGAAAGACTAAGCCTGACCTTTGACTTCTCTTCAATCATGCCGGCGAGGTATTCAAACTCCCGTTGCTTCACCTTCCTGTCGCCGGTACCGAGCTGAAACGCTTCTGCGACCTGTCTCCGATAGAGGACGATATACTCTTTATCTGATAACATTTTAGTGGTATTCATCAAATGAACGCAAGTTGGCCGCTATTTGGTCTGAAAATGAGCTGCGACATTTTGTACGGGGAAATCATCTTTGCGTTTAGAACTCATGTGATAATCTTTAACCTTAACAAAATTCTGATATGCGTAAAAACACTTTGCTACTGACGATGATGATTGTACTGACGGCGACTTCACTCGCGTTTGCACAACAAAAGTCTTATGACCTACAACAACTCCTTAAAGAAAAGAAGTTAATCACACATGGTCAAAAGATAGTCCCATTAACGGACAGCGGTAAGAAGGGAATTGCAATGAATGGGTTGGTCTGGCTCGACGGGGTTGAGTTTACGTCCGGAACGATTGAAGTTGACCTTCGGGGAAAGAATGAGTTTCAGAAAAGTTTTCTGGGGATTGCCTTTCACGGTGTCGATGACGTGACATACGACCTCGTCTATTTTCGTCCCTTTAACTTTACAACGGAAGATTCCGTAAGAAAAATTCATGCCGTACAGTACACCAGTAACCCTGATTATACGTGGGAACGGCTGAGAACCGAGCGCAACGGTATCTATGAGAAGGGGATTTCTCCGGCGCCGTTGGCTACAGACTGGTTTCACGCGCGTATCGAAGTGAAGGACACCGAAATCAATGTTTATGTAAACAACGCAACGACTCCTTCTTTGACAGTTACCAAGTTGAATGACCGGAAGACTGGAAAGATCGGTATCTTCAATGAAGGACTCGATGGGAACTTCGCTAACCTGGTGATAAGAAAATAATTTAGGTTGAATGACTTCGTAATGCCGTTTCTTCAGGAGAAGTGAGGTCGAGATCTGCCACACGCGGTTATAATATAGTCTTTGTCCGCATTTATAAATCAGATTGAAATTCTATGAAGCATTTTCTGACAATGACAATGACAATGACAACCGGGCAACGGTAAATCGGTAGGCAATAGTGCACAGATTTGGCAAGCAGGAGTGCACATTTCGTTTCGTCGGAAACCGCATCTACTGCTTCAGCACCTTGTACCGGCTAACTTTTCCGTTGTACTCGATCTGAAGCAGATAAATCCCGGTTGGTAGATGCCCCATATCGACTTCATGCGCTCCTCCTGAGTTCACGTTAAACGTTCCTATCGGCACGCCGATAGGATTCATCAGAATGATCCTCGCACCATACGTCTCGTGGCCCAGAACTACCTTTAGTTTTTCGGCCACTGGATTAGGATACACGTCAATAGACGATGCCCAATCTTCCACTTCCGTTATGACCACCAGGTGTGGAGCAGAGATCTCGCTCCGACATCCGTCAGTTGTCACCTGTACGGTGTATGAACCTTGCTGCTTTGGCTTAAGTAGCGACGAAGTTGCTCCGGCAAGAGATTCGTTGCCAAGGAACCATTGGTTGCCAGTGTCGCTGCTTGATACCAGCTGAATCTCACCAGGTGTAATGTCCTCCGTAATACCAGGCGTTGAAGGATTGATACAAAAAGATTGCGTTACTACAGGGGCTGCTGCATACTCTGCCCCGCCTTCCTGTGATGCAATGATGGTCACGTGACCAGGTGATAACACCTCGACGGTGTATCCGTTAAGAACAATGTTTTCCGACGGTGAAGTAAAAGTCAAGGGCAGACCCGAAGTAGTTGAGGCGACCAGCGTGAATGAGGATACTCCGAACGTTTTGTCTGTGGGTTGGCTGAAGGTGATTGTCTGCTGTTTGCCTTGAGCGATGGTGAGTGTTTGTGTTACGGGGATTGCTGCATAGAAGTTGTCGTTGCCCGGTTGACTCGCGGTAATAACCACAGACCCGGCTGCGTGTATGCTGACCGTTGATCCTTCGACGGAGGCAATGGCAGGGTTACTGCTCACAAATGCTAATTCAAGACCCGCGCTAGATGAGGCATTAAGTTCAAAGTCCGGTGCCGTCGCCCATTTTTCGTCAATCTGAACGAATGAAATAGTCTGGTTGCCACGGGTTATCACGAGCGTCTGACTAGCGGATCCACCATCATAGTAGTTTGCGTTTGCAGGTAGCCGTGCCGCTATGACGGTCGATCCAATTTTGTGAAGCGTGATCAGGCCATCTCGGATTGAAGCTACTTCCGGGTTGCTGCTCGTAAGCATCACCGGTGCGCCTGAAGAAGTGGTGATATCGGGAAAGAAGTCAGATGCATTCATTGGTCGCTCGGCCATAGGTGGGAATGTCAACTGCTGTGTTGCTTTATTAAACATGAAATCTCCCGGCCTCGCGAGGTCTGATCCCTTAAAATGACGGATTGCTTCATAGGATGTCCCATCGGGTCGAACGCGATAAAATACACCGTCGTCATGCTCCCCATCATACGACGACATTACATATAGCCAACCGTCCACTGATTGTTTGATATCGACAGGATGTGTTCCCTGGCCAGGCTCAGGTTGGAAAATCCTTATGTAGCCGGATCCATCTTTTTCGATGCTGAAGATCGTAGACCGCGCAGACGAACTATGGGTTGTCGTCGTAAATGCCAACCGGCCACCATTCATTTCTATAATGTCTGTAACATCGTCTCCATCGGCCAGCGCCCTTTCGTATATGGAGGTAATCGTTCCATCTGGTGTCACCCTTACAATTGACGTCTGGCCTGAGGCGAGGTACACGTTGCCGTCGG
The DNA here is from genome assembly GCA_037720155.1 of Chryseolinea sp. Taxonomy (GTDB): domain Bacteria; phylum Bacteroidota; class Bacteroidia; order Cytophagales; family Cyclobacteriaceae; genus Chryseolinea. Next base: position 433,168 of record JBBJMI010000001.1, read on the forward strand.
AAGCGAGGAGCAGCGGGTGATGAACAGGGTAATATCTTTCAAGCTGAAGAAGCTGCCGATAGCCCGAGCCGTCGTTTTTTATGCTGAAGAGTCTTGCCCCATCGTGTCCTCTCCAGCTCATCCCGAAGATGGTCCCATTAGGGAATTCAACAAATGAAGTTGGAGGCTCTTGTATGTTTGCCGGCTCATCGTATGCCCGGACGGGTTGTATGCTCGTACCATCGGGATTCATCCGGCGGATGAAGTTGAGGTTGTCGCGCTGGCCGGCGACCCATAGGTGTCCAGTTGATGCGTAAAAGATCGTTGAAATGGTCTCGCCTTGTGGGATATCAGAGATTTTATCGTAAGCACGGCTTTCCTTTTTGATGCGGAAGATACTACCCGCCTGATTCAATTCGGCTGCCCTTGTAACACCGTACCAATACGCACCGGCTGGATCTTCAGTTAGTTCACGCGGACCGAACTCACCCTGCCGGCAATGGCAGTAAATGTCAAAGTTTCCCGCAGCAGTTATTCTGAATACCGCGCCTGAATTCAGTGCACCACCATGTTCGGCCGTGCCGAAGAAAACTCCCGGAGATGATTCTACCAGTGGACCAAACCTCGGATGTGTGGCGCGAATGTCGAGGTCGAATAGTTTAGTGAATGCGGAACCATTTTTTGACACTGCAAAAATAGTCCCATTGTCACTTCCACCACCCATATATGTCGTTCCATACAGCCTGCCGTCGGACCCCTCCGAGAGCGCGCTGAAAGGATTTTTTCCATTTGACCCATCGAAACTAAAATGTTGTGTGAACCCTGCTCCGGATGGAAGTAATGAAAATATGGTGCCGACATTAGACGATCCGCCACCAAAAGTGGTTCCGTAAATTCGGCCATCGGAAGCCAATAGCACACGTCCTGCAGGGCGTATGCCTGAAACAGGATCTTTAAAATCTTTCAGCACTGTGAAGCCGGTTCCGTCGCTATTGATCTTATAAACAATACCATTCGAATTCGTGCCGCCATACATTCGCGTTCCGTACAATGAGCCATCAGGACCCTGCACCAATTCGCCCGATGAGTTGAAACTCATGGAGCCAATCGACTCTGGTGCGAAGCGGTGCAAGATCCGAAAATCAGAACCGTCAGATTGAATGCTGTAAATCGTTCCGTACCCTTCGGGACCGCTGTGTGCCGTGGTGCCATAAATAAGTCCATTGGTCGCTTGTATCGGGCCACCCGAATCGACTCCGCTTAAGTCTGAGAATGAATATACAATGGTAAAATCACTCCCATCTTTGGCGATCTTGAAGAGCGTGCCGCGATTGTATTCGCCTCCTCCGATGGCTGCTCCATATAAAAAGCCTTCGGTGCCTTCAAACACATTGCCGGTAGGAATGCCCATCTGCTGCGTGAATTCGTGTACAGCTGTGGCACCTGTGAAGGCATCGGTCATCACTACCAATTGACCCGCATTTCCTATACCTCCCTGGCGAAACGAACCATAGTATTTGCCGTCGGACGCTTTAATAAACCCAGCGGCCGGACTTGGTGCGGTGCGTTCAGGGTATTGTTTGATGTAATCAACCGTACCTCTATCTGTCGCTATTGAAAAGACCGCCCCCGAATTGCCAGCAGCACCTTCAAGTGAAGTGCCTGTGATCTCGTGATGTTTGCCTGCATCCGTCACGTCGAATTCAAGGGTTGACGTTGCAGCGAAATAGTTGTTGTTTCCGGACTGTTCCAGTTGGACTTCGGCTTTGCCAGAGGCGACAATCGATAGCACATTATTTGAAACAGAGATGATCGGTGACAGGGGAATGGCCTTTACGGGTAACCCGGACGTTGACGAGGGTTGTAGCCTGAACGGCGCATCACCGAATTTTTTGGTGGTCACCGGCGCTATAGTTAAATGCTGTGATGCTTTGTAGACATCAATCTCGCGGGTGATTTCAGAAATGAATGCTGGTGAATTGAGCGCGGCACGAAGCGTGAATTGCCCAGCGTTACGTATAAATAGTTTTCCATCGATGACCTCAGCGACATTTGGATCACTGGAGGTAACGACGATGGGTAAGTCTGTATCAGAATGAGTTTTTATCAAGACCGGCGAATCCCCATAAGTGAGTTTGGGGAGGGCAGCAATCGACACTGAGCGATAAGACGCGAAGGCATGCGTATTTATTGATTTCGTTGCTGGCAAAAATTTTTCATTTCCGGGCTGCGATGCCGTGATCGTAAAAGTACCTGGTTGATGGAACGTAAGGTAGTAGTTCTCAACGGTTGCAATGGAAGGATCGGATACTTCATACGTAATTGGTAAACCTTCACTAGAGTAAGGAAAGAGCTGAACGGGATCTGCGTCCATGGCAATCGATGAACCGATATTGACAGGCAGCTCCTGTGCTTTCCTGCTGACCGTTATTGTCTGCATAAGGTTCGGTGCCGACGGAACAGTTGTGGAGCCCGGCTGTGTGGCAGTGATCGTGGCCGTTCCTTCGGAATGAACGGTGACCAGATTGCCAATTACAGATATAACTGCCGGATCGGAGGATGTATACGTTACCGGTAATCCTGAAGACGCCCAGGCGATGAGGTTAAAGGGATTATCAGCAAGTGTTCTGTTTGTACTGAACTCTGGCCAAGTGATAATGTTATTTGTTGGAGCGTTCTGAGGTGGATGTACTACAATATTCCGGGAGACCGGGACGGCGGCGTAATAACTCGAATTTTCTGCCTGCGTGACTGTCAGCGTAGTAGTACCGACGCCAAGAATATAGAGCCGACCATCTTCAATCTCAGCAATGCCCGACGGGTTACTCGTCACAGTCGTGGCACCGCCGTTGGCATTTAAGTAAATATTAGGCGGCGCCGATCCGAAGGTCGCCTGGCCAGCGACGTCAAATGTTATCGTGCCCTGGCCTTTAACTACCTCAATTGGGATCCTCAATTCTGCGGAGTTGTAGTTTCCATCGCCTGGTTGGTAGACCCGTACTTCGGATTTTCCCGCCTTTATCGGCCTTAAAAATGTGGAAATCCCTGCTTCTAACAGCGTTATATCCCCTTGCATAAGCAATGGTAATCCCGAGGTTGTGTAGGCTGTTATTGCAAAGTGATCGCAACATAATTTTTTTCCAACCGGCTCCGCTGTAATAGTTTGGTCTATCTTGTTTATAAAGAGCGTTTGCTTGAGTTCAGCTGATTCGAACAATTCGTTACCTTCCTGGATGGCGGTGATGTAACTTATTCCGGCATTTCTTATGGTGATCTCATTCCCATTTATAGTGGCAATACTCTCGTCGGAAGAAAAAAATCTTACTGGTAGCCCCGACGATGCATTTGCCGTCAACGGAAAGGGCGCATCCCCATATTTTTTGTCAGCGAGTTGGGGGAACTGCAACGTCTGTTTGGATTTGATGACATCTACCATTACTTCACGAAAGCTTCCGATGTATTCAGCATTGCCCAACTGAAATACTTTCACCCGCGCCCCACCGGTTTTTTTTGGGATTAGCTGACTGCCGTTAACTTCAAGTATAGACTCGTCATCGCTCATAAAGAATACCGGTGAACCAGTCGCTTCCACCGAAATTGAGAATGCTCCTTTGGAGAGTTCGACTGTCGGCAGGTCTGCAATTTTGACTCTGGGAAACTTGCGGACCATCGCAAGCGTTCCTACCGGATTACTTCCTGTGCGCGGATGGAAGTCGAACAATTTCGTAAGCACACCATTGAACACCTTGAATAGTACGCCTACACCGTTCGCTCCCCCCTCGTAGGTCACTCCATGAAGGGCTGTGCCCTGGGAATCAACCAATAGATCTCCGTACGGACTTTGGCCATTCACGCCATTGAAGTCCGCTATCTTCACGTATTGTCCCTGCAGCGTAATGCTGAAAACAACGCCTCGGTTACTGGCACCACCCGTACGGGTCATGCCATATAGTTTTCCATCCGGAAATGTTACTAATGAACCTGCGGGATGTGCTCCATTGGTTCCATTGAAATCCATTAACTTCCGGAAGTCCGAGCCATCGAGTGCAACGCTGAAAATAACGCCGTTGCCACTAGCGCCACCGTTGCTGGTCATACCATATAACCGGTCGTTGGATGCTAGAACCAGATCTCCTGTTGGATTGGCACCACGGGCGGTTCCGTCAAAGTCCAATACTTTTGAAAGGCCGACTGGACCGGGTCTGAAGCTGTAAATTACGCCGGCGTTATCCGAGCCACCGAATTCTGTCATTCCATAAATAGCCCCATTGGAGGCCTGTATCGGTGTACCCTTCGGTGAACGCCCGGTGACCGGACCATCAAAACTGCCCTGGATTTCCTGACCGTTTCCGAATATTTGTTGTATCGAAAACAAAACGCCATCACCGTTCCTGCCGCCATTTGGCATCGTACCATAGAACATGCCAAAAGCCGACAGCAGCCCACCCGTTGGATTCACTCCTAATTCGCCTCCGAAGTACATCGGCCCTGATTGAGTAATATTTGCTTGTCCCGCGTTTAATCGAAATCGACTTCCTACGTCGCCGCCGAAAGTATTGATGTTTCCATACTCTGTAAGACCGGCAAAGCTATTCCCCACCGGGAAAAGATCAGGGGGTACAGTCAGCTGAGTCAACCGGCTCCAAAAGCCAGGTCGATCAGACGGATTGCCATCAAAGTCTTTATAGGACAAAAAGTCTTTACCTGTGGTACGGATTTGATAGGGAACGCCTTTGTTGTGTTGTCCGCCGAATCGAGTCATCCCGTAAAGTATATCCTGACAAATGGCGGATGTAGAGAGTAGCGCAAACGCAATGATCAGCGTTATGCGGCGTTGGTAGGAACTAGCCATCACAAGTAACGTTAGGGGTAGAGAATACGTCTATATATACATTGAAAGACCGAGGTGGAAATCGCAACCATGTTGCGATGAGCCGCTAACGGGATACAGAGGAATAATACACATCGGCGACAACTAGTAACCAATCAGCAAAAAAGAACGCGATTTTGCAATAGGCGTTATCTGCATGACATATTCTGGATCGCTATATGAATATTCCCCTACAGACTCTCCGAAAAAAGAAAAGGCCATCTCACTTTTGAGACGGCCTCCCCACATTAGTTTATTGCAGCCGCTACTTTATCATCATGCGTTTGTAAGCGACATTTTTCCCGTCCGTCGTTAAAGAGTAGATATATACACCTGAACGCATTGCCCCCCTCTCGACAGATATACTAGTCGGACCTCTGCCCTCGATGACAATGTTTTGTAATGTCCGCCCAGTAAGGTCGTAGACCGTCATTCTTGCAACCTTCACGCTATGCGGAATGTTCACCTCCACATTAGTGACATCATCAAATGGGTTGGGATAATTTTGTGATAAGGTAGTCTCATCCTTCACCTCATCCTCGATCACCAACTCAGGCGTCTTCGCAAGTCGCCCTGTGATCACACTCTTGAATCCCTGGACTTGAATGATTTGTTCAGGCGTGAGCTTTGTGCCGTAGATACGGACATCATCAATTAATCCCCGGAACATGCGATCAATCGTAGACGCGTTGCGCGTCACATCATTGAAGTTCCCGATTGCAAGTTTACCGATGTTCGCGCCGGAAGCGCCCCGGCCGGGATAGCTTTTCGTGACGTCTAGCGACGCCCGCATGGTGTTATCACCGAAATAAAATTCAACACTCCCACTTTCAGTATATGTCACCGCGAAGAAAACCCACCACATCCCATCTATCGTTGTTGGCACTTTGTTGGCGGAGCTGAACGCTGGAGAGTAGTCGGGCCATGAATCGACGCCTAATCTCAGACTACCGTCGTTCTGATAAACAAGATCGACTCCTTCACCACCGTGGTTGATCCAGCTTACAATTCGATTTCCTCCGCTCCCCATAACATTGGATCGGTTGTTGACCCATCCAGTGATCGTAAATGATGAAAGATTTTTTAATTCACTAATCGGAGCTGGACTTTCAACATACGCATTAGCAGGGGCTGTCCCGAAGTCAGCCGATTTCACACTTGAGATGGCGGTTGGAACGTTTATACTTGCTGTCGGCAGATCCATAGATCTGTTATAGGAACCACCGGCCGACCCGGCGTTACTTGCTGCAACGCCCGTTTGCTCGTCCAGTTTCAACCAGATTAATGGCGATGGAACATCTTCCAATGTGGTTACCTCCACAACGTTCGTTGGAGGGGAATAATTACCCTGCTTGTCGCGCGTCTTCACGCTAAATTTATACGTGGTAGCGGGGGTGAGATTTCCGACAAAAGTCCCGAATGGATACTCTTTTACTACAGGTGAAAAACTTGTAACTAATGTGCTTCCCTCGAATACATCGTAACTCGCCACATAGACATTATCGCCTGCCAATTCTGACCATTTAAGGGCCACAGACGTAGTCCCAATGGTGGTTACGGAGAGTGTGCCTGGTGTAGTGGGTGGAATGGTATCAGGAATGCCGTACTGGAACTCTCTAATCTGCGGAAGCGTCAGGACTGAATTGTAGATTCTGACCTCATCTGTAAAACCCCCGTTGGGTGGCTGTATGTATATATTTGAGATGTTACCGCCGGTAATGCCGGCGCCCAGGTAATTTACAGCAACATCGGTAGTCGCATTGACCGTATCATTACCAAAATAGAATTGGGTCTCGCCAGTCGAATTGTAGGTCACTGCAAAGAAGACCCAGTTGGTTTGAGGCGCACTTGCATTTGTTGTAATCTTATTCGCACTGCTAACTGCTGGTGAACTTTCCGCCAGCGCATCAATCCCCAGCCTTAGTGACCCGTCAGTCTGCAGCAATAGCTCGACACCATCACCCCCTCCGGCCGGCATCCATCCCAGGATGCGTTCAGGGCTGGCGTTAGACGTGCGGTTCACCCATCCCATAAGGGTAAAACCGCTTAAATTTTTCAGGCTCGCCAGTGGACTTAGCGAAAACACTTTTCCAGTATTTGAAAAAGGAGCGCTTCCGCGAGGCGTGGTCCGACCGATATCCCCCCCATATAAATAACCACCGACTGCTCCATGGTTTCTAAACCTACCCTGATCACGTCCTTCATCGAACGTCATATAGATGAGTAACCTCTTTCCACCAACTACATTGCTTGATTCCGACAAGTTGCCAGCCTCATCTCTTGCCCTGACACTGAACGAGTAATTGCTGCCAGAATAATTAAAAGAAATGGACGTATTGTTACCAAACGTTTGCCACAAAAGAGTACCCCCATCATAAATGTTATAGCCAAGGATGCCGAAATTATCCGTGGATGCCGTCCAAGAGAACGATACTGACGTACTGTCTTGACTTACCAGGGCCAAGTTTGAAGGCGCAGTAGGTGGTGCCACATCATAAGAGAGCCTTTGAACAACCTCAATTTCAGAAAGTGACAGCGAGCCGCCGTATACCCGAATATCGTCAATAAGTCCTTTGAACTTCCTGTCATAGGTCCCTGCATTTCTGGTAGCGCTATTAAATGTACCAATGGCAAACTTTCCAATATTGCTTCCGGTAACACCGGGCCCAATATATGTTCTGGCTGCATCCGGCGTAACCGCCGCTGCGCTGGTTCCAAAATAATATTGCACCTGACCATTCGACTCGTACGTCACGGCAAAGAACACCCAATTCGATTTAGGCGTATTGGCATCTGCCGTTACCTTGCCAGGATTGCTAAATGCGGGCGAATTATCCGGCCATCCATCAACTCCCAGGCGTAGACTTCCGTCGCTTTGGTAAACGAGATCAACGCCATCTCCGCCATTATTTATCCACGATACGATTCTGTTTCCACCGCTTCCTGTCACGCTCGACTGACAATTGACCCACCCCGTAATTGTAAAAGTGCTTAAGTTCTTGAGTTGGTCAATAGGGAGTTGGCTTTCGATGAACGAATTACCAGGAACAATACCAAAACTTGCAGAGGCGGTTCCGCCGACCAACGGAGGCGTCTCGTTAGTACTTGCTGGTAATACAGCATTATGAGGTGGAGGTCCGCCGCCCATTTTAAATACCAGCCCCTGCACTGACCCCACGCTCCGAGGTGAGCCGCCGCCCATATCATTTAAAGGCAGGTGTAACAAAGGGGCCTCTGCCACGGTTTCGTCTTTCAAATTGCGTTGTACATTTACAATGTTCGTTAGACTCAGTGCTGTGCTATAAACCCTAATGTCGTCAAGCACTCCGCGGAACATCCTGTCCCAAGTCGCTGCGTTTCTGGTACTGCTGTTAAATGCCCCAATCGCTAATTTCCCAATTGCACTCCCCGTTACACCAGGGCCTGCATAGGTTTTGTTAACGTCCAGCGTAGCATCGCTCGCGCTATTTCCGAAATAGAATTTTACCTGGCCATTGGATTGGTAGGTGACCGCGAAAAAAATCCAATTCTGGGTTGCAGCGGATGCATCCGCGGTAACTTTGTTTGCTGAACTTACAGCGGGAGAGTTATCAGGCCAGCCATCCACGCCAAGCCTTAGGCTGCCGTTGGCCTGGACAACAAGGTCAACGCCATCACCGCCATTGTTTATCCAGGAAATAATTCTGTTGCCGCCCGATCCGGTCGTTAATGAACGAGCATTTAACCAACCCGTAAGCGTAAAGGAAGAAAGTCCTTTAAGGCCGTCAAGTGATCCGCCACTTGATCCGTCAAGCTCAACATAATAATTTCCAGGGTTTGTTCCGAAGTCGAGGGCGGTCTCACTGGCTAGAGCACTTGGGGCCCGATTACTTGTGCTCACCGGCACATTTGCTGACTTTGTGACGTTGCCTCCAACCGATCCATAATTCATCGGGGTTATGTCATCGCTCAATCTGACTAACGGAGTATACCTCTGTGAATGCGATAAATGGGAAAAAAGGAGACCAGCAACCAACGTTAGCCCTAGGGCACATTTCGTACGTAGAAGTTTTATCATATTAGGGACGTTTTTGAATTCTATAAATTTTATAAACTGTTGTTCGCGATAAAAAAACTGCTGTACCTGTGTTATCGCCGAACGAACTAGACGATGGATTACGGGGTAGTCGGCGCTTTTCAATTAGAATGGCCGACCCGTTTTGGGTCGGCTGTCCTTCGATAGCAATAGATGCAGCGACTACTTTATCATCATTCGTTTGTAAGCGACATTTTTCCCGTCAGTGGTCAAAGAATAGATGTATACGCCTGCACGCATCGCCCCTCTCTCGACAGATATACTAGTCGGTCCTCTGCCTTCGATAAGAATGTTTTGCAGCGTCCGTCCAGTGAGGTCGTAGACAGTCATTCTTGCAACCTTCACGCTATGCGGAATGTTGACCTCTACATTAGTAACATCATCGAACGGGTTAGGATAATTTTGTGATAACACTACCTCATCTATAAACTCGTCTTTGATTGTCTGCTCCGGTGACATTGCGAGTCGTCCGCCGGAATTACCTCCCAATCCCTGGATTTGAGCGATCTGCGTTTGTGTTAATTTTGAACCATAGATTCGGACATCATCAATCAATCCTCTGAAGATGCGATCTAAACTAGGACCAGTGCGGGTTGCATCATTGAAGTTTCCAATCGCCAATTTTCCAATGTTACTTCCTGACGCGCCCCGGCCTGGATAGTTCTTGGTTACGTCAAGAGCGGCTGGCGTGCCATTGGAGCCAAAATAGAATTCAACGCTTCCGTTTTCAACATACGTGACTGCGAAGAATACCCAATTTGATGCCGGAGCACTGGCGTTCGTGGGCACTTTGTTGGTTGAGCTGAACGCGGGAGAGTAGTCAGGCCATGCATCTACACCAAGCCTGAGGCTACCATCGTTCTGATAGACGAGATCGACGCCATCACCACCGTTATTAATCCATGATACGATACGGTTCCCGCCACTACCCATCACGTTGGATCTGTTGTTGACCCATCCGGTAATGGTAAATGAACTTAGGTTTTTTAATTCGTTGATTTGCGTTGGGCTTTCGATATACGCGTTGGCACTCGATGTGCCGAAGTCGGCTGAGTTGATCGTGCTAATCACAGAGGGAACATTATCCGTGGCCGAAGGCACGCCCGAAGATCGGTTGTATGAGCCACCGGTTGATCCGTAATTTCCTGCCGGTGCATTCGTTAATTCGTCCAATTTCAACCAAACCAAAGGCGTAGGCCTGGATTCAGGCGTAGTGACCTGGACTACGTTTGTCGCAGGCGAATAATTGCCTTGAGAGTCACGCGCCTTTACACTTAGGTTATAAGTTCGGTTGCTTATTAGGTCGAAGAGATTTGTCCTGGTATAATTCTGGGCTCTAAATTCAGGAACATGCCGTTTGATCAATGTACTTCCATCGAAGACATCGTAACTAGTAACACCTATATTGTCTGACGCTATTTGCGACCATTGCAGACCAATCGTCGTATCTACATAGGTTCCAGAAAGCGTACCGGGCGAGGTGGGTGCGATGTTATCTGCAGCACCATGTTGAAATGCTACAATCTCCTGACGCGTGAGCACCGAATTGTAGACCCTGACTTCGTCGATATAACCACCAGCAGGTGAGGTGAGGTTGAAATTTGAGATATTACTTCCTGTGTTGCCGGCGGTAGGGTAGTTTACAAGCGCATCCAGCGAAGCGTCAACGGCATCATTCCCAAAATAGAAATGGGTTTGGCCGTTTGATTCATAGGTCACTGCAAAAAATACCCAGTTGTCTTGAGGTGCTGCAGGATTGACAGTTATTTTGAAGGCGCTGCTCATTGCCGCAGAATTTTCCGCCGATTCATTGACGCCTAGCTTAAGCTTTCCCTCAGCTTGCACCAGCAACTCCACCCCGTCGCCACCCCCTACGGGCATCCAGCTTAAGATCCGCTCAGTGCCATTATTCGATGTTCGGTTCACCCATCCGGTAATGGTAAATGCGCTAAGATTTTTAAGACCGTTATAAGGGTTTAGGGATAAAGTATTACCCGTCATAGAATATGGCGCGCTGCCGTAAGGCGAAATCGGGCTGTCATCCCCCCTGACCAAAAAACCTCCGAGGGTGCCAATGTTGGAAAATCCCCCCTGCTCACGGCTGCCGTCGAACGTCACACGCATAAGAGGAAGTTTCTTTGTGGCTATAGAGACTACGTTGCTTGCAGCGGACAAATTGCTTGCTGCGTCCCGGGCCTTCAGAGTGAATTCGTGACTGCTGCCCGGAGTCAAGGGGCGCACAGTTATCGATCTATAACCCCCTTCCGCTGTTTGCAGATATACACCACCATCATAAACGTTGTAAGCGACAACAGCAACATTATCTGTGGACGGTTTCCAGGACAATGTTACCGACGTTCCATTTTCCTCTGTCGCCGTCAGGGCCGTAGGAGCGGATGGTGGCGTTACATCTGAGGAAACTCCACGTTGAACGGCGCGAATATCGGCAAGGCTCAGATTGGAACCATAAATCTTAAAATTGTCAATTAGACCCCGAAACATATTGAGGTATGTTGAAGCGGATTTCGTTTCATAACTCGCAGCCCCAAATGCAAGCCTTCCAATATTACTTCCAACCGCGCCTCTGCCTGCATAAGTTTTGCTGACATCCAAAGTCGCATCCGTAGAATTATCTCCGAAATAGAACTGTACCTGGCCGTTCGGTTGATATGTTACAGCGAAGAACACCCAGTTCGACGCGCCGGCGCTGGCATCGGTAGTAATCTTCCCCGCGGAACTAACTGCTGGAGAATTTGTGGCAAACTCGTCCACACCCAAACGTAAACTTCCGTCATTTTGGAAAACAAGGTCCACTCCGTCACCACCAGATCCCGTCCAGGATATTAACTTATTTCCTCCCTCACCGGTTGTGCTTGATCTATTGTTCAGCCAGCCCGTTAGCGTGAAAGAATTAAGGTTTCCTAGCTCAGCGACCGATTGAGCGCTCCAAATGTAAAAATCGCCCGGCAGCGTTCCAAAATCCACTGACCGCATGTTATTTGGAAGATTAGGAACGAGCGTGCTGCTATTGGGTGGACTGGTCCGCAAGAAATTTGTAAATGTTGTCGTTCCTTCATTCGGAAAATAGTCAATCCCTTCGAACTTCACATCTATTAATGGCAGTGGAATGCCGGTCGCGTCCGTCGTAACTGAAACAGTGTTGCTTGGCGACGATAGGTTTCCCTCGTAATCGAAACCCTTAATAGTCAGGTTGTAAGGTGTGTTGGGTGTCAGGTTGATAAGCGTATAGGTTCTAACTGTTTCACTGTTGTTTGGGGCATTGGCAATAATGTTCCCGTTATTATATATTTTGTAGCCACGCAGATCGGATTCATTTGGTCCTGTCCATGACAATGAAATAGTGGAAAGTGTCTTGCTCGTTACGACCAGGTTTGGTGCGCCCGGAGGCGTTATGTCAGTCGAACTTTTGCCCTGGTAATAAATAATTGTTGAGAGTGGCAGCACGCTGTTGTAGACCACTACGTTATCAATAAGTCCTCTGAACATCCGGTCATAGGTGGCGGCATTTCTTGTAGCACTGTTAAAGGACCCGATTGCAAACTTACCTATGTTGCTTCCCGTGATCCCAGGTCCATTATAGGTTCTGGTTGCATCCAGCGTCGCTTTAGCCAAGTCCGTTCCGAAATAGTACTGGACCTGACCATTTGACTGATAGGTTACGGCAAAGAACACCCAATTCGAGTGGGGCGCATTGACATTTGTCGTCACCTTGTTAGGATTGCTAAAAGCAGGTGAATTGTCTGGCCACCCGTCAACGCCTAGGCGGAGACTTCCATTGCTTTGATAAACAAGGTCGACGCCATCTCCACCATTATTTATCCATGACACGATTCTGTTTCCACCGCTTCCTGTCACACTCGACCTGCAATTGACCCAACCCATGATCGTAAAGGCGCTTAAGTTTTTGAGCTGATCAATTGGCGCCTGGCTTTCGATAAATGAATTACCTGGAATAACCCCAAAATCTGCAGATGTGCCCTCGCCGTCAACTGGAGGTGTTTCCAGGCTACTTCCCGGCAAAAACGTATTTGAAGGTCCGACGCCGGTTGTAAATAGTCCATGCGCTTCGCCAATGTTAGCTGGCGTACCACTCGCAATATCATTCAAGTGCATGTATACCAGCTGTTGTCCTGACTCTTCCAAGTTTGTGAAGACTGAAATGCGCGTTGAAAAACCTGAAGTATTACCAACAGCGTCCTTACTTTTTAAAGCGAGATCGTAGAACCGACCTGGTTCAAGCCCTGTGATCATGTGGCTGGTCACATTGCCTACGACTGTCAATAATGTTGTGTTGTCGTATATCTCATATGCAGCGATACCTACATTGTCAGTGCCTCCATCCCAGTCAAGTCCGATAGAAGTAGCAGTAGCCGAAGTCGGTCGTAAATTGGTGGGCGGGGTGGGTACTACATTATCAACTGCTAAATTGCGCTGTGCAGTTACGATATCTGTGACACTCAGCGCCGACCCATAAACTCTTAAATCATCCAGTAACCCGCGAAACATTCTGTCCCAGGTCGCCGCATTTCTGGTAGTGCTATTGAATGCGCCAATGGAAAGTTTGCTAATTGCACTCCCCGTTACTCCGGGGCCTACATAGGTTTTGCTAACGTCCAGGGTAGCGTCGGTTGCGCTATTTCCAAAATAGAAACTCACCTGGCCGTTGGCTTGATAAGTCACCGCAAAGAAAATCCAATTCTGCGCAGCAGCCGATGCGTTGGCCGTAACTTTGTTTGCTGAGCTAACCGCCGGAGAATTATCGGGCCAGCCATCCACGCCAAGGCGAAGGCTCCCGTTATTCTGGAGCACCAGATCAACACCATCTCCCCCATTGTTGATCCATGAAATTATCCTGTTACTACCACTGCCGGTGGTTAGCGATCTGGCATTTACCCAACCAGTCAAAGTGAATGCTGAAAGGTTTTTAAGTCCGTCAGCCACTGCGTCGCTCTCAACATAATAGTTTCCAGTAGTTGTTCCGAAGTCAAGAGCACTCTCACTGGCTCCAGCACTTGGGGCGCGATTGCTAGTGCTCCCCGGCACACTTGCTGACTTGGTGAAGGTGATTCCAAGCGATCCTGAATTGGATGGCTTAATATTTTGCTCATCGCTCAGCCTGACTAGCGGTGTTGGAGTCTGTGAATGCGATAACTGAGGGAGAAAGAGACCCGCAATCAAAATTAGCCCCAAGGCGCAATTCGTACGTAGAAGTTTTATCATGTGATGGTTGGTTGAACTTTATAAATTTTAACAACTGTTGTTTGGACGAGGACGTGTCCGATTCTACAATTTAGGTTTGACGAAATTATCGTCTAACTGTCGCGCTTATCGCCGAATAGGCAATAAGTAAGGACAAACGGCAATCATCTGTAGCACCGGTCACGAAAATATGGGTCACTTTGGCACGGCCTGATGACGCGCGTCATCAACGGAGGAGATTGATGTCATTACCGTGCAAAAAAACGCGCTCAGGTTTTGGAAGTGTTAACAAATAGTTACGTTACGTCACGCTTTCATATTCGTGCCCGTTAAACGCGCTTCCGCTTCAGTGATTTTAAGTAACTTCTTTCCGCACCGGCCGTATTCAACCGAATACCTTCAATTGCATGACATTGCCAACGAAAAACAGAATTGAGTCTATTGACCTGTTAAAAGGGATAGTGATGGTAGTCATGGCACTCGATCATACACGGGACTATTTTCATGCCGCAGCGTTTTTTTACGATCCCAGCAATCCGGAGGTAACCTCTGTTCCAATTTTCCTTACGCGTTGGATTACCAATTTCTGCGCACCGGTGTTTTGCTTTTTAGCGGGGCTTTCGGCCTACTTTGTGGGAAGGCGAAAAAATACCAATGCGCTATCCATATTCCTGTTGAAGCGCGGCCTTTGGTTGGTCTTCATCGAGTTTACCGTCGTCAACTTCTCCTGGTTTTTCGACGTGCAATTCGAATCTCCAGGATTGTTAGTGATCTGGGCGCTTGGGGTCAGCATGCTGGTACTGGCGGCGCTCGTTCATTTGCCAAAATATGCCATCCTGACGTATAGCTGTTTACTGATCTTCGGACACAACCTTCTTGATCCAATTCATTTCGAAGGCAATGTCTGGTGGTCAATATTACATGAACTACAGTTTTATTCTTTTTCGAATGGAAATAAATTTTATGTCATCTATCCGATTATTCCCTGGATCGCTGTGATGTCGCTTGGCTACTGTTTTGGTGAGCTTTATCAACCATCTGTTGAGCCCGCCAAACGCAAGCAAATTTTAAATGCCCTCGGCGTTGCTTCCATTGTTCTATTTATTATTCTTCGAAGTATCAATCAGTATGGCGATCCGGTTCCGTGGACTGCATACAAGACAAGTATTCAGACATTCATGTCAATACTGGCAGCCACAAAATATCCGCCGTCCCTTTGTTATCTCCTGATGACGCTCGGCCCTGCATTTATTTTCCTTGCCAACAGCGAGAACTTAAAAGGTCGGGTAATCAATTTTTTTAGCATGTTCGGTCGCGTGCCATTTTTCTATTATATAATTCACATTTTTTTGATTCATGGCCTTGCCTTGATCGCCGCAGAGCTTACCGGATTCGGTTGGGAAAGTATGATCTTAAGCGATTGGGTAGTTCAGGTGCCGACACTGAAGGGATACGGGTTCCGCTTGTGGGTAGTTTATGCTGTATGGGTTGCAGTGATAGCAGCACTTTACCCTTTTTGCAAAAGGTTCGACGCCTACAAGATGAACAACAGAGACAAAGGTTGGTTGAGTTACTTTTAATTTCAATGAACAAGTTTTCCAATTCTCCCATTGCTGCCACTCAAAAAAACGGCGCTTCCCTTTTTCGCTTTTCGGCAGGCATGAAAACTATCCGACGATATTTTGATCCAATTTGTGCCTTCGTCTTCCGATATGTCGACGCCGTTTAGCCCACACGTGATAAGTCGTTTTTCCGATATGAACTCGACACACGAACGATACCCGCCTGGCGGTACATTAGGCGTACTCCAGGAGCTCCCATTATCCTTGCTGACAAAGCAGTTATTCGTGCTTAAACTATCCGCCGCAAAGTCTCCGCCAACGGCAATCAACAGCGAGGGCATGTTCCCGCGTGATGTGCGGATAGCCAAAGAGTTGGCTCCAGTCGAAGACTTTGATTGATCGAAGGGCATCTCCTGCACATTGCGTTCAGAAATCAGTCTCGATTCTTTCCCGCCCGTCACGAAAAAGTATTTCTCGTTCGCCACCACCCTAATGTTGGTACCACTTGATGCGAAACACCCTTCCGTGCTGTCTGCGGCAACAATTGACTTCACTTGTTCTTTCCATGTTTTACCGCCATCTTTTGTATGGGCGACAAAAAGTTTCCCGTCAATCGCATCACCCACAACGGTACCGTTCAAGTCTCCGGTAAAATCCATTGCGTCAAGAAACATTTGTTTGTTGTTATTTTCATAAACGAGTTTCCAGGTCACACCGCCATCGATGGTTCGAAGAATATGCGCAGGGCTCGCTATGGCCACGATAACCGCAGTGTGATCATCAAACGCCTCAATGTCCCGGAAATCGCGGCTTTCATATCCCGGAACTGTACTCCACTGCCAGGTCTTTCCTCCGTCAACACTCCTGCCTATGGTTCCGTTGCTGACACTTACCCAGACGATATTATCAGTAACGACGCTTAATCCGCGAAGGCTGACCTCCCTCTTTAAATGGAGGATTTCAATTTTTTGCTGCGCATTTGCCAGCGTTATCACTAGGGAGAACGTAATAATAAGGGCACTTTTAAGGAGCAAAGGTTGTATCATAACTGAAGCAGGGTGTGGGGTCAACGCAAGTTATCAGCCAAGTTATTAAATTGTATAGTTAACTAAATTTTCAGCATGAAGACTTCGTGGAACGCTGTTAGAATGTTTTTAATTCTGCTGGTGCTGGGTTCGAATATCGGATGCGATCAGATTTCAAAAAACATTGCACGCGAAAGGTTAGCGTATTATGATCAAATAAGCTTGCTGAACGGCCACCTTACGCTGATGAAGGTCGAAAACAAGGGTGCATTCCTTAGTCTGGGCACTTCGCTACCGCAACCTCTGAAATTTATTTTGCTTGGAATACTTCCCTTAACAGCCTTGGCTCTTGCCCTTGTTTACGTGGTCACAAAACGTCGGATGTCAGCTATCCGAGTAGTTGGGATGTGTTTCCTGATCGGCGGCGGCATTGGCAACATAGCGGACCGCATGATCTATGGTTCAGTGACCGATTTTTTACATCTAACCTTTGGCGCGTTGCAGACTGGGATTTTTAATATGGCAGACGTGTCCATCATGACGGGAATTCTACTAGTCCTGCTCGACTCATGGTACAACAGATTGGTATCAACTTATAAAAGTTATTAATCCTGGTACTGCAATTGGCAGGGCCGCATTTTGGTGACATTTGACTATTTTTGCGAAATGGCAAACATTGTTGCAATAGTTGGACGACCGAATGTAGGTAAGTCAACATTATTTAATCGACTTACAGAGAAGCGGGAGGCTATTATGGACAATATGCCTGGTGTTACCCGAGACCGTCACTACGGTTATGCTGAATGGTGCGGGAAATATTTTACAGTAATCGATACCGGTGGCTACGTAACAGGTTCAGAGGACAAGTTCGAATCACAGATACGCAAGCAAGTTAAGCTGGCCATTGATGAGTCAGCCGCAATTATCTTCATGGTTGACACCCGCGACGGCCTCACTGGCTTTGATAAGGAATTCGCGAACGTGCTTCGAACAAGTAAAAAGCCGATTTTCGTTGTAGCAAACAAATCTGATACACCCGATAAAGGCATGCTGGCAGGCGAATTTTACGCCCTGAGCCTGGGAGAAGTGTATCCCGTATCGGCAGAAAACGGTGGGGGTACTGGCGAATTGTTGGATGAGTTGATAAAAGTATTTCCCAATGAAGGAGTTGAAGATCCGGATGCAGGAATACCTAAGATCGCTATACTTGGTCGTCCCAATGTCGGCAAATCATCGTTGTTAAACGCACTGCTTGGAACAGAAAGAACAATCGTTACCGATGAAGCAGGGACAACGCGCGACGCGATTCACTCACGATACACCTTATACAACAAGGATTTTATTCTCATCGATACCGCGGGAGTACGAAAGAAATCAAAAGTTAAAGAAGACATTGAATTTTATTCGGTGTTGCGTGCCTTGCGTGCACTTGAGGAAAGTGACGTTTGCATTATCATCATAGACGCTGAACGAGGGATAGAATCACAGGATGTCAATCTTGTTAACCTTGCCAACAGGCAGGGAAAGGGTATCGTAGTGATGGTTAATAAGTGGGATCTTATTGAAAAGGACAATAAAACGTCCGATAAGTTCAAAAAGGAGATCATGGAAACATTGGCACCGATTGATTTTCTGCCAATAATCTTCACGTCGGTGATAAATAAACAGCGGATTTTTCAGGTTATGGAGAAAGCCGTGCAGGTGTTTGAAAATAAAACGAAAAAAGTACCGACGTCTAAACTGAACGATCTTCTACTCCCCGAAATACAACGCCAGCCACCCCCGTCGGTCAAGGGAAAACATATAAATATTAAGTACATAACACAGGTAACCGCACGATTTCCATCGTTTGTTTTCTTCTGTAACCTGCCCCAGTACATTCAACCGTCTTATGAGCGATTCCTCGAGAATAAATTACGCGAAAACCTCGATTTTGAGGGTGTTCCGCTACGTTTGATCTTCCGGAAAAAATAAATTTTACCCCGCTTTTGCGGTTCACTTGTAGATTACTGTTATATTTGCGGTGGATTTTTTAAAACCTGTAAACTATGAAAAAATTGATCGCCGTATTAGCTGTTACTGGTTTCGCTTTCGCTTTCGTTGCTTGTGGCAAGAAGGCAGAAACTGCTGAAACTACTGTAGATTCAGCTGCAACATCTACTGAAGAAGTATATGATTCAGCAGCTACTGTTCCTGTCGATTCTACGACAGCTGCAGATTCTACTGCATTGTAATTCAATCTAAAAGTGATTGCACGGAAGGCTTTAGATATCTAAAGCCTTTTTTATTTACTATGACTGAAGCGCATGTTCTCGACATATTGCAATCGCATGTTCCCGCTCCAGCATTAGACTATTGCTTCAAACTTTGGAAGGCAAGCCCCTTTGAGTTGAAGGTGACGCGAAGCAGGCAAACCAAGGTTGGGGACTTTACGAGCCGAAGGACCCGGAGCCATCCACGTATCACCCTGAACAACGATCTGAATACTTACTTGTTCCTGGTGACCTATATCCATGAGGTCGCACATCTTCTTGTGTGTCTAAAGTATGGTCCTCGCGAGGATCCCCATGGAGAGAAATGGAAAATTACTTTTACAGACCTTATGCTCCCCGTACTATGGGAAACCATCTTCCCTCCGGAGATTTTACATGAGCTTCGTCGACATATGATCAATCCGAAGGCAAGCTCCTTTGCGGATACGACCCTGACAGAGGCGTTCCGGAAATTTGATAAAAATCCACACCAGATAACACTTTCTCAAGTTCCAGAGGGGAGCATTTTCAAACTGCAAGGTAGATTTTTTAAAAAGGGTAAGCTTCGCCGGACAAGGGTGCTATGTAGAGAATTGAAATCCAGGCGAGATTATCTTGTGCCTGCCGATTCCGTTGTGAGCGACGTTCAATTAAGCCTTCTTTGAACAAGCGTACTGACAAGCTCAAAAAAGTTGTGCGGCCTCAATGTTCTCCATTGTGGAATTTGCAGCGTGCCGCCCATATTTACATAATTGTCGACATTGTATTTTCTGAACTCTTCCTGAATAAAAGGTGGAAACGAGACGGCAGCAATCCAACCATCTTCCACATCATCGAACCATTCTTCGTAATAGCAATCGTCGGAGCCGTGAAAGTTCAGGATGTTTTCTCCAATCAGTATAAATTTATTGATCCCTTCCTTCGTCATTAGTTCAAGGATATTACGCTTCAACGTCATGATATCATTGTTGATGGCATCATTCCATTCGCCAATAAATTCAATCACCGTGAACCCAAGCGTATAGTCTGCATATAAGATCTTTATGTAAAGCGTTTCAGATCCAATGGAGTCCCATGATGGATCGATATAGTATCCATAGATGGTTTCGGAATAGACATCAAGGTTATATACTTTCCCGTGAAACGGGGAAAGCTCGTCATCGGAAGGGTCGTAATATTTTAACCAGTTATAATAAGGCTCAATGTTGTGCATTTTTTCTCCAGCTGTCTACAGCTTTTCTGACAGAACCATGTTCTTTCAACAATTGTTCCGCCAGTTCCTGTGATACGCCGGTCTCCTGGACGATCATCATGACGCCTCGTATAACGAGCTTATTATTGGTGAGTTGCATGTCCACCATTTTATTGCCGACAACATGTCCAAGCCGGATCATCGCGGCTGTGGAGATCATATTCAAAACAAGCTTTTGGGCCGTGCCTGCCTTCATGCGTGTACTGCCCGTAACGAATTCTGGACCCACCACCACTTCTACAGGAAAATCCGCGTGCTTTGAAACCGCAGTGTCGGCATTACACACCACACAGCCGGTAGTCACACCATTTAATCGTGCATCTCTGAGTCCACCAATAACGTAAGGAGTACGGCCTGATGCTGCGATTCCTATCAGTACATCTTGCTGGTTAATAGAAAACTCTTCCAGATCTTTCCAGGCTTGCACTGCATCGTCCTCGGCATATTCTGCGGCTTTGCGAATAGCCTTGTCGCCGCCCGCTATAATACCGATAACCCTACCGTGAGGAACGCCGTAGGTGGGTGGGATCTCAGACGCATCAATGATTCCGAGCCGTCCACTTGTTCCTGCGCCGATGTAGAACAACCTTCCACCGGAACTCATTTTTTCCACAATTGCGTCAACTAACGGCACGATGACCGGGATGACTTTGGCAATTGCAAGTGGAACACTTTGATCTTCAACGTTGATATTCTTCAAGAGATCTGTAACACTCATGTGTTCCAGATTCTCATACGAAGAGTTTGCTTCTGTAGTGCTCAATTTAGGTCCTTTTGATGATACAAAGTAAGACCTGCGATAGGCCCTTCAAGAATATTTTTAACTGTTATGCCTTTATCGGCAGCAACCTGCCTAAGGATATCGCTAAAATAAAACGCGATGGAGCCAGTAAAGTGTACCTTAAGATTTCTATAATTATCATACTTCATGACGTTGTTCTCATAGAATTCTAAAAAGCTGTCATACACAAGTTTGTAACAGTACGGCTCCCGCAAATGTTGAAAGATGAATTTTGTGAAGCTGGCGAGGAATGCGCTTGGTCGCTCCTGCTGATAAACCTTCTCCAAAAAGTCTTCACGGGTTAGGGGAAAGCGTTCTTTAAATTGCAATCGCAAACCTTCTGGCATTACCTGCCGAAGATAGTCAACAAGAAACTTTCTGCCGATGTTAGTCCCGGAGCCTTCATCAGCAAGTATCCATCCCAGATTAGCAACATTACCAGTAATCTTTTCTCCATCATAGAGGCATGAATTCGAACCCGTGCCCATGATGCATGCGATGCCTGGTTCGGTTCCACACAACGCGCGCGCTGCTGCGAGAAGATCCCACCCAATTTCAATCTGCGCTTCAGGAAAAAATTCTAAAAATGCGCTCTTTATCGTAAGTTGATTTTTTACAGAAGAAACCCCGGCGCCATAAAAGAAAATTTTATTTACCCGTTCGTTGATCTTTGGAAGGAGAAGCTCTTGAACATTTCTTTTCAGATCTTCAATGGGCTGATAATAAGGGTTGAATCCGGGAGCACTGGCCTGCGCAATCGCCCCATTTGTTTCAATTAGTCTCCAGTCTATTTTGGAACCCCCGCTGTCTGCAATTATGATCATGAGTTAATTAGATACGAACGTTTATTGAATGTATGTAAGCGACACGCACGCCAGGGTCGAAATTACGCAAAAGATTCCGTTCCGAATTCCTTCCCTTACGCTCCGGTTTTTAGTTTTCCAATGACCTTAAATTTATCAAAGACGTTGGCGTTATGCGGCGCGTCCTTTAATTCATCGGTAAGATCCTGCCCCGCCCAATGTTCATAGTGGTTGCCGGCACGCCAGAGCCTTGACCGTGAAACATCATAGATAAGTCCGTCGAGCGCGACCCAGATCTCTGGTTTATCCTGGCCATTTCGCAGCGCGAGGTGCGATTTGCTATACTCTGGTAATTCGTTCATAGTTGGCCAGACGTTAGCACGCTATAGTCTTTTAAGATTGTGTTGAGGAAGTCAGCATCGGAGCGCTCGGACTGGATACCTAACTTATCCTTCACCTTTTGGGTCACCATGATCACTGGCTGCGAGATTCCCTGATCGCGGTATACCTCGAGCGCACGCTGTATAATCTCAATATCCGATGGTGTTAATTGCACAACCTGGGCAAATGTTGGCTCGTGACGCTCTTCTGTAGTAACAAAAATGTCTTTCGCTGAAACCTCCTCCTGCCCAAGCAATTTAACGACTGCAGTGCCGGCAACCATATCACCAAGCCGTTGTCCTTTTCCGCCCAAAGCGATACACACCACCGCGATGGCACCGGAAAGCATGTAAAAATCTACGAAAGCGAAAATCCAGCGAAGAAGATAATTGCCGATCGTAGGGGTAGTACCGTTGAGCTGAACTACCTGAATCTTCATCACCCGCTTACCAGGCCCCTGGCCATTCATCAATATTTCAAAAGCGAGGTTGTAAAACAACCATGGAACGCCCAACAGGATGAGCCATACATACCATTGTTCAGCATCGAGCTGAACAAGGAGGGCCGCCACAGCAATCGAATACAGGACGAGAATAAATCTGTCGATGAAATAAGCCAGTATGCGATCGCCGATGCTGGCGACAGAATATTCAATTAAAACATTTTGCGTTGTACGAACACGAACGGTTTGCATCCACTTCTAATTTTGTGCAATTTTCAAATTAAAGCATTAACCATGAAACTTCCCCAAACTCTCCTGGTAATTGCCTGCATTGTTGTAGCGGGTTGTCAGGGAGAGAAGCCATTGACGTCGTCTGATGAGAATGACAAGCTGCGTACGCAAGCAAATGAGCTCGCTCAGAAATTTATTCTTGTTGACACCCACGTCGATCTTCCATACCGGCTTAAAGGGACCAACTTCAGACTGGAACCGGAGTTCATGCAAATACCAGTAAGCACTAAACAGGGGGACTTTGATTTTGAGCGCGCGAGAAAAGGAGGCCTGGATGCACCCTTTATGTCTATTTATATTCCTGCGGCATACCAAAAGATACCTGGAAAAGGTAAAAGCCTGGCCGACTCATTGATCACCCTAATTGAAGGTATCGTGAAGGCACATCCTGATAAATTTGCGCTGGCGACAAGTCCCGCATCCATCGAAGAAAATAGTAAGGCTGGTAAGATATCCCTACCGTTGGGTATGGAAAATGGTGCACCTGTGGATGACGATCTTAAAAATCTGAAATATTTCCACGATCGTGGTATCCGTTACATCACCCTGACCCATGGAAAAGATAATCAGATCTGTGACTCGTCATATGATACGCTCAATACCTGGAAAGGATTAAGTCCATTCGGTGAGAAAGTGGTCGGAGAAATGAATAGGATTGGAATTATGGTCGATATATCGCACGTGTCAGACAGTGCATTTTATGATGTGCTAAAAATTGCCAAAGCACCAATCATCGCCTCTCATTCGTCCTGCCGCAAATTCACCCCTGGATTTCAACGCAACATGTCAGACGATATGATCAAGGCATTGGGCAAGAACGGCGGCGTTATTCAGATTAACTTCGGTGCGTCGTTTCTCGACTCGCTTACACGGGTGAACAGTAAACTTTTGGACTCGCTTGAAAAAGTTCTGACAGATAAAGGCTTGACTTCACGGGATTCTTCCGCACAAAGCATCATCGATCAATTCTCTAAGCGTCACAGCGACTTGTACTCGGATGTCGAAAAGGTCGCTGACCATATCGACCACGTTGTCAAGCTCATTGGTATAGACCATGTCGGTATCGGTTCTGATTTCGATGGTGTTGGCGACAGTCTCCCCATAGGATTGAAAGATGTCGCTGATTACCCGAATTTAATTTTTGTGTTGCTGAAGCGTGGATACACTGCCGAAGACATCGAGAAGATCTGCTCCAGGAATGTGTTCAGGGTTTGGAATAAAGTCATAGAAGTCAGTGAAAAGTGAAGGAGGCCGTTTTTATAAAGCAGAACAAAAATCGCTGGGAAGAATTCGAGCATGCTGTAAAAGGAACAAATAAGATCGATCCGGATCGTCTTGCAGAGTTGTTCATTCAGGTGACGGATGACTTGTCATTTTCCCGCACGCAATATCCGGACAGCCGCACAACAAAATATCTCAATGGGCTTGCGGGGAAAGTTCATCTTGAGATATACAAGAACAAACGTGAGGACAAAAATCGGTTCATCACATTCTGGACGGACGAAATACCGGATGTAATGTATGAAACCAGAAGGCCTCTGCTGGTTGCGTTTATCATATTCATGGTGACCGCTGTCGTCGGTGGGCTTTCCGCCCGGTATGATGATACATTTGTGCGCCTCATCCTCGGCGACAATTACGTGAACATGACGCTGGAGAATATTAAAAACGGAAATCCAACAGGGGTCTACTCTGACAGCGGCCCGATGATGATGTTTGTTTACATCGCGTGGAACAATATCCTTGTTTCCTTTAGGGTATTCGTTTTTGGCGTTTTTGCTTCCCTTGGGACCGCGTACTTCCTGGGACAAAACGGAATTATGCTGGGAGCTTTTATAACCTTTTTCGCAAATGAAGGGCAATTTGTTCAGGCGTTTCCCGTAATTATGTTACACGGGACAATTGAACTTTCTTCAATTGTAATTGCCGCCGCCGCAGGCTTCACCATGGGTAACAGCCTTCTGTTTCCAGGCACGTATCCGCGGTTTGCATTTTTTAAGATGGGTGCTCTTAAAGGATTAAAGATCGTGACAGGTCTGGTTCCTTTCTTCCTCCTCGCGGCATTCATAGAATCCTTTATCACCCGTTATGCATTCATGCACTGGAGTATCAAGGCGATCATCATTGCACTTTCGGCCATGTTGATGATTTTTTATTTTATCGTTTATCCAAACCTAAAACATCGCCATGGGAAACTTTACACTTATTGAATTTCATCGCCGGCGCGACTTCAGTAAAAAGATCAATGCGACTTTTGAGTTTATTCGTCAGAATTGGAAACCGCTCTTTAAAAGTATTTTCATGATCGCCGGACCACCTGTGATTGTGGCCGGTATGATCATCGGATCCTTTTTTGGCGATCTCCTAAGCCTGACGCAGGGCATGGCAAACCTCGGTGCCAACCCACAGGTCACTCAGGACTATTTCATGTCTGCTAGCTTTTGGCTGCAGATCGTGCTTGCTTTTACTTTTGTTCTGTTGAGCAGTGTTATGTCAATAGCGACCATCAACAATTATATCATTCTATATGGCGAAAGGCAAAGCAATCGCATTGACGTCAGTGAAGTATGGCAGCGTGTAAGCGCAACATTCTGGATGTACTTCCGGACTACCCTGTTTTTCGGTATTTTAATAATTGTCGTGTATGCACTAATGGTGATACCGGTCACGATGCTTGCTGCAATATCACCAGGACTAATTATACTGGGAGTCATGATGCTGTTTTTCGCCATTATTTATATGATGATAAGCGTCTCATTGACATTTATTATCCGCGCCATTGAGAAAAAAAGATTTTTCGACTCCCTTGCGAGGTCGTTCAAACTCGTGCATGGAAAATGGTGGAGTACGTTTGGATTGATCCTCATCCTATACTTTGTGATGATGACGATATCGTATATACCGCTTATTCCCTGGTATGGAACGATGATCGTTACGTCGCTTCACGATACGTCCGAGGTTGGTGGGAGCGAGTCCCAGTCATTCTCAGGAATTCTCATGGTTGTATTTTTCACGCTCTATTACATGATACAGTTGATCCTCTCCGCATTGCCCAATATTGGCATTGCCTTCCAGTACTTCAACCTGGTAGAATTGAAAGAGGCCAAGGGATTGCTTTCACAGATCGATACATTTGGACAACCCTCTACGCCCGCGCCCCCTGACGAACGTTATTAACCGGGCTTGCAACTGATGCGCTACATCTTTTTTTTGGCTTTTATGTTTATGAGTACTGTGGACAGCGCACAGGAAAAGGATTCGACTATTGTGATGCAAGACTCCACGTTCCTGGAAGCGTCAAGCGATGAAGAAACTGACGCCGTTGCAGCACCGGACACCACGCAAGTCACTGTGCGAAATTTCGACGAAGCGGCCGTTGAAAAATTGAAAGCAGATCCTGCTTTTGAATACATGGAGACACCGACAGTAGCAGAAAGCCTGTGGGACCGATTCTTAGGTTGGCTTCGTCAATTCATTGAATCTTTATTCGATGATGCAGTAAATACAAACTGGGGCAGGGTGCTGACCTATCTGCTTGCGTTCGTCGTAGCCGTGGCGGTGATTATGATGCTCCTTAAGGTGAATGCATTTAAAGTCTTCTATAGCGCGCAGGGTGCCGAAACATTCAAGCATCAGGTATTGCATGAGAACATTCATGTCATGGATTTTGATAAGCTCATTCAGGCGGCGGTAGAACAAAATGATTATCGGCTTGGAGTGCGGCTTCTATTTCTTTACGCGCTAAAAACTTTGTCAGATAAAGGCCTTATCCAATGGGACCAGGGCAAGACGAACCACGATTACATGAATGAATTACGTGTGAATGAGCTTCGAAAGGGTTTTACGGAGTTGAATTTTTATTTCGAATACGCGTGGTATGGAAATTTTAACATTAGCGCCAATGTCTTTCGTCATGTCCGGCAAATATTTGATAACTGGAAAAGTGGTGTAAAAGGATGAAATCTTATAATGCGTAAAGATTGGAAGTACATATTGTATGTTGCCCTTGCCTTTGGCTTATTCCTGCTTTTAAAATTAACGAGCCCAAAACAGCATGACTGGACCGTCACGTACGCACCTGATGACAAAAACCCCTATGGTGCCTATGCGATGAACATACTAATGGCAAACACTTTTTTGCCCAAATCCATTGCGCATTCGTTCAAGACCCTTTATGAATTAAAGGATTCCCTAAAACATGTAGACAATATTTTCATAGTTTGTGAAAAATTCGATACCGGAAAGGAAGATACAGATGTATTGCTTAATCACGTTGCGCGAGGAGGTACGGCATTCATCGCATCAAAGAACTTCTGGGGAAAATTTGCAGATACTCTGAAATTAAACACGTCTGATTACTTATTTAAAAGTGGTAACATTCTCGCACCAAATGATACTGCAATTGTAAAGTTTGCAGCTGCCGCATTTGACACGGTTCCGGAATACCGTTACAGGGGAGATAACATCCCTAATTATTTTGCAAAATTTGACACCACACGAACCACCGTTATCGCATGGAGTGATGCCCATCAGCCGGTAACGGTATATGTAAAGTGGGGAAAGGGGAACTTCATTCTGAATAGCACCCCCATGATGTTCAGCAACATATGTCTATTATCCGGCAAAAATCATGAATTCGTTGCTGCTACACTTTCTTACCTGCCGAAGGCATCAACTCTTTGGACGGAAAATTATCAAAGAGGCAGGCGTGAGATCGCTACTCCATTGCGCTTCATACTACAAAACGAATCATTGCGTTGGGCATATTATATTTCGGTCATCGCAATACTGATATTCATGATCTTTGAGATGAAGCGAAAACAGCGCATAATCCCGATCATTAAACCATTGCCGAACACAACCCTCGAATTTTTAAGCACGATCGGAAATCTGTATTATGAGCGTGGCCAGCATAAGAATATCGCGGAGAAAAAGATAAATTATCTTTTGGATCGGATCAGAGAAAATTATTGGCTTAACACAAGTCCTATGGACGAAAATTTTGTCCTTTCCCTGTCGCGCAAGGCAGGAAAGAATGAGTCTGACATACGAAGACTAGCCAACTTGATCATTCAGATACGAAATGCGAATGAAATTTCCGCCGATACATTAATAGAGCTGAATGATAGCGTTGAACAATTTCAACGGGTGAACGAAGGCTTACGTAGTTAATAGCGCGAATAAAAGACAACATCATGGAAGAGAATGAATTTAAAAGCCGGATAGACCTAGGTGCTTTAAACGAGCGGGTCCGGACAATCAGGGAAGAGATTGGAAAGGTCATTGTAGGCCAGCAACAAATGATTGAGCTCCTCATTACCGCCATGCTCGCAGACGGCCACGTGCTGATTGAAGGGGTCCCGGGAGTGGCAAAGACACTGACGGCGAAGCTGCTCTCGCGGGTAATGGCTGTAAAGTTCAATAGAATTCAGTTTACGTCTGATCTGATGCCTTCTGACGTGCTCGGCACCTCAGTCTACAACATGAAACAAAGTGAATTTGAATTTAAACCCGGGCCCATTTTTTCGAATGTTGTTCTCATAGATGAAATAAACCGCGCACCCGCCAAAACACAGGCCGCATTGTTTGAAGTGATGGAAGAGAAGCAGGTGACCGTCGATGGCAGAACATATGTACTGGAAAGTCCCTACATGGTCGTGGCGACTCAAAACCCAATTGAACATGAAGGCACGTATCGTCTTCCCGAAGCCCAACTTGACAGGTTTCTTTTCAAAATTATTGTGAACTACCCGACGCTGGACGAGGAAGTTTTAATAATCCGCGGGCACCATGGGCGGAAAGGCGTAAAGCCCCTGCTGGAAATTAATACCGTGCTAAGTGGCGCCGACATTGTGACGTATCGCAACACGGTTCAACAGATTCACGTTGAGGAACACCTCCTGTTGTACATCGCACAGCTTATTCAGGAAACGAGAAATAGTGCGTCATTATTTCTTGGAGCCTCGCCACGCGCATCTATTGCAATTCTAAATAGTTCAAAAGCTTATGCGGCAATTAATGGGCGCGACTTCGTAACTCCTGAAGACATAAAAATTGTTGCTCTTCCTGTGTTAAGGCATCGAGTTATGCTTACGCCAGACAAGGAAATGGAAGGAATAACGACTGATGAAATCGTCAGTCAGATCATCGCAAAGATAGAAGTCCCGCGTTAAGTGAAGCTGCTGCGTTCACTATATCTTAATAACCGATTCTTTCTCGGCGCGTCGCTCGTCGTTCTTGCGTTCGCATTATCTTTTGTACTCGATATAGATCCAAACGTTGGAAAGGTTATATTTTTTATATTCGTCTCAATCACGGCGACTGATCTCATTTTGTTATACAGGACAAAGGTCGGGTTTAGAGGTAGCAGAAAAGCGCCTGAGAAGCTTTCGAATGGAGACGAAAATGAGATACTACTAAATCTGGAAAACCTATATCCATTTTCCGTCTCATTGAACATCGTCGATGAGATACCACACCAGTTTCAACGGCGGGATCTTAGCTTTATCTCGGAGATCCGCCCAGGCGCAATGCAGACCATTCAATATTTCCTCCGGCCAGTCAAACGAGGGATTTATTCGTTCGGTGCTATAAATGTTTTTGTATCCTCGCCATTGCAGTTGCTTTCGCGCCGCTTTAAGTTTTCCAACGATGTTGAGGTGCCCGTATACCCTTCATATATCCAGATGCGGAGGTTTGAATTGCTGGCCATATCAAACAGGCTGACTGATGCAGGAATAAAGCGAATAAGAAGAATCGGACAGAATTCGGAATTTGAGTCGATTAAGGAATACGTCAGCGGTGATGAAATCAGGACAATTAACTGGAAGGCTACTGCACGCAAAAATAATCTGATGGTAAATCATTATCAGGACGAGCGTTCGCAGCAGGTTTATAGCCTGATAGACAAAGGAAGAGTGATGGAAATGCCCTTCAATGGATTGAGCTTATTGGACTATGCGATTAATGCCAGCCTCGTAATCTCAAACATTGCTATCAAAAAATCGGACAAAGCCGGACTGATTACATTTCAGGATAAAATAAATACCACGGTGCCAGCCAGTAAGCAAAGCCGGCAGATGTCGCTTATCCTGGAAGCCCTTTACAATCAGAAAACAGCTTATCGTGAAACTGATTTTTCTGTGCTTTTCTCCCATATCCGCAGAAAGGTGACGCAGCGGAGTCTGATGCTTTTATTTACAAATTTCGAATCAATTTACGGCTTGCAGCGCCAGTTGCCATTTTTGAAACGATTGGCGGATCAGCATTTGTTGGTAGTGATATTTTTTGAAAACACAGAGGTCAACTCACTACTTACTGAGTCTGCGAAAAATCTTAAAGAAGTGTACTATAAGGCTGTTGCGGAAAAATTTAGTTTCGATAAGAAGGTTATTGTTAAAGAGCTTTTGAGGAATGGCATTCAGGCATTGCTTACAACGCCGCAGCAGCTAACCGTAAATACTATCAATAAATATTTGGAACTGAAGGCGAGGGGAATGATTTAATTGACATCTGGTAAGGATTTTTCTTAGGCCTCGCGCTGACAACAAGTGGATGACTTGTTGTTTCGCTATAGGCAACTTCGGTATGTTAGTGTAATATGTCGGGAATACTGGTATTGTTGGCGACTAGTTTGACGTGTTAAACGGTTAGCAGAATTGTCTGACAAAGGGGTTTTTACCCTTTTGTTAATTGAAGTTCATGTTAGCGAGAATTTTGTTGTTAAGTCTGGTATGGTCCATGACCCTGGGCCAGGGTGTAAAATTAGGACAGCAGCCTCCGCGCGCTTCCGATTACTCCAAGGGTCGTGTTTGGGCAAAGCTCAAGCCCCAATACCGTGAAATTCTCTCATCACCCGCGGGACGAAGTGCGCTGAACATTGGTGCGCAATCCATCAAGCCCTTCGTTAAAAAACTACCATCTTCAAATGGAAGGTCTGGACCAAGAAAACAGTCGGTGGATATTTCGCTTTACTACTCCATAAATTTTGATACGTCGCGCCCGGTAGAAGAATATATCGCGGAGATGTATTCCACAGGTTACTTCGAAATCGTCGAGCCTGTGTTTTTAGTGATTCCATTCCACTCGCCCAATGATCCCTCGCTGGCACAGCAAGCCTATCTTGATGTTATAAAGGCGCCTGCGTCATGGGACATTACCAAAGGCAGCGAGGAAATTGTAATCGCCATCGTGGACACCGGGGGAGATTTGGATCATCCTGATCTTCAGGAAAAACTCTTCATCAATACGAACGATCCTGAAGACGGAGTTGATAACGATGGAGATGGATTCATCGACAACTATCGCGGTTGGGACTTCTCAGGCGACGATAATACATTGATTGGGAGTGAAGGATTTGTAGGTGACAATGATCCATCCGTAACGAAAGGAAATCTCTTCAGTCACGGTTCAATGGTGGCGGGGTGTGCGTCAGCGTCTACAAACAATGGGATTGGAATATCGGCGGTGGGTTACAATACCAAGCTGCTCTTTACGAAACATTTCGCCGATAATCAGGCGGACGTAAATTCCGGATATTCCTCCGATCTGTACAGCGGCATACTTTACGCAGCAACTCACGGGGCCAAAATCATCAACTGTTCATGGGGTAGTTATTTCTCAAGTACCATAGCCCGGGATATCATAAAATATGTTACACTGGACCTCGGATGTCTCGTTATTGGCGCAGCGGGCAATAGCAATGTTGAAATGCCGATATATCCCGCCTCCTATGACTATGTAATGTCTGTTGCATCGGCGTCCCCAAATGAAATGCGTTCACACTTTTCGAACTTTGGAAAAACTGTTGACATTATCGCTCCAGGCGACGGCATCTACACCACCGCCTTCAACGATGGCTACGTATATGAATCAGGCACCTCGCTGGCGGCGCCCATCGTCTCCGGCGCAGCTGCGCTGGTATGGACGTTACATCCTGAATATACACCTTTGCAGGTAGCCGAACAGTTGCGGATAACTGCCGACCCGACCTTTTATGCAAACAATCAGAATTATATTCATAAGCTGGGCTACGGACGTTTAGATGTCCTTAAGGCCCTTACGGCGAAAAGCCCGGCGGTACGTGCTTCCAATGCATTGCTCGTAAATTGTGAAAATGCACTTCCTGAATCAGGTCAAGAGGCTCGGTTGTATTTTGACTTTACTAATTTTCTACAAGCTTCATCCGGCGCGCTTACAGCTACCATTTCAACCAAATCGACTCACATCACCATCGTCAAAAACTCCGTTATTCTTGGTGCGATGCAAGAGAACGAAATGCGCCAGAACGTGAACAAACCTTTTGAGATCCAACTCCTTCCATCTCTACCGATCGGCGAAGCTGTGGAAATATTAATTACATTCTCCGATGGGGCTTACACCGATTACCAATTGATCAATGTGAGTATTCCTTCTTTCATCAATATTAATGAGAACAACATTCTTACGTCGCTGACGGCTGGAGGACGAGTTGGATTTGGTATTACACCATGGCAAAGTAATGGATCGGGTTTTGTGTACAACGGAAAAAACCTGCTAAATGAAATGGGCCTGATCATGGGAAGGTCCCCGGCGACAATTGACAACAATGTTCGAAGCACCGGATGGCAGGTCGATCGGGATTTTATTCCGGACGGATACATGGTAAAAAAGACTCCGGGCACTTCGGCATATTCCGAAATTACAGGATCGATGCGAAACCGGATGGAAATCAGCGAAGCAACCTTAAGCATCAATTTCAGGAGTCTTGTGTGGGAGAACGATCCTTATCGGGATTTTGTCATTCTGGAGTACCAGATGAAAAACCTAACGGATGAGCCGATTAATGATTTCTATATTGGTTTGTTCGCGGACTGGGACATTGCAGATGGTGGTGCAAAAGATCGTGCAGCATGGCATCCCGAGACGAAATTGGGCTATGTCTTCGCGGCAACGCCAGGAATTTTTTCGCAAGCTGGCATACAGGCGTTGACAGGCACTCCGCAGTATTACGCTATAGATAACGATTCAGACCTGATGGGTAGTCCGTTTGGATTATACGATGGATTCACTGATGAGGAAAAATTTACCTCAATTTCGAGTGGACTAACTAAAATACAAGCCGGAAATCCGCTAATGGGGAACGATGTTAGCCATGTCGTTGCTTCAGGTCCATATCATATACTAGCGGGACAAACAATAACTGTGGCTTTCGCCGTTCACGCCTCAGATTCCCGAGCGGGGCTGGTTAGGTCTGCTCGTTATGCGGACAGTCTTTATAACTACACGCTCAAGGCGCCTGTGCCAATTGTTCCTCCGTTGCAGGTTTGTGAGAACACAACAAGTTCACTATATGCCACCGGAGCTACAAAATTTAAGTGGTATCGCGATTTGTTTGGCGGTGAACCGATAGCGCAAGGCGCAAGTTTCAAGCTACCTGCTTTGAGAATGGACACAGTCTTGTACGTCTCCAATGCCGACAATGCCTATGAAAGCCGTCGCGTCCCGGTGACAGTTTCGGTTGCGCGAAACCCAAACATCCAGGTTACGGGACCCCTCACGTTCTGCGAGGGCGCGTCTGTCATCCTTTCAACCGACCCCGCCGACGAAATCATCTGGAGCAATGCAGCAAAGACATCTTCAATTGAGATTACAACGCCGGGAGTTTTTAATGTAGCGGCCCGCAACGGTACCCTTACCTGCATGTCGTCAGAGTCGGTCACCGTTACCGTGCTCCCCAAACCTTCAGCAGCATTTACAATATCTCCGGAATTCCCTGTCGCGGAGCAGCCCCTCACTTTTTCAGCGACCGATGATGCAGCTGTATCCTGGATGTGGGATTTCGGCGATGGCACTAATGGCTTGTCACGGAACGAAATACACAGGTATGATGACCTTGGCGATCACAAGGTCACACTGACTGCGACGTCACCTGATAATTGCGTTAGTACCGAGTCCGTTACACTTGGAAATATAACCGCGCTGGAACCAATGGGCGCCGGATTCACCTCATATCCCAATCCTGTGCGATCCGGGGCAATCTTCCTCGATATGCCTGAAGGGCCCGGAACCGTAGAAGTGGACGTGACCGATACCCAGGGAAGAAAAGTTGTGCATAGAGTTTTAGACCAGCGTTTCCAGGAAATGGATTTAGGAGCCCTTGGAAATGGCGCCTATATTCTCCATATAAAAACCAATCGGCAAACAGTCAGGCAAAAGATTATTGTAGCGCGCTAGTCCCCAACTGAACCAAACGGAAATGGCGGCTGTGGTCGTTTTCCGCGCGCAGCGGCGTGGTTCGCCATAAGGCCACGAGTCCGCTTTTAAATTTTCACATTAAATACCGCCTTTTCTGCGATCATCTCGATCAGTGTTTTATTTTTGCCCAATTTTGTTCATCCCATTCCTGTCAGACAATGCCAAGAGATAGAAGTATTCGTTCAGTTCTCATAATCGGTAGCGGCCCAATAATTATTGGACAAGCTTGTGAGTTTGATTATGCCGGTTCGCAGGCATCAAGATCCCTCCGCGAGGAAGGGATCGAGGTCGTCCTGATCAATTCAAACCCGGCCACCATCATGACTGACAAGGTGACTGCCGATCACGTTTATCTAAAGCCGTTGACAAAGAAGTCCATACGGGAAATTTTAGAAAAGCATCACATTGACGCGGTGCTGCCCACCATGGGCGGCCAAACAGCTTTAAACCTTTGCATCGAATGTGAGAAAGGCGGCGTGTGGCAGCACTACGGAGTGAGAATCATTGGTGTGGATATCCGCGCCATCGAGACCACAGAAGACCGGGAAAAGTTTCGCCTGAAGATGATTGAACTCAACGTTGGCGTCTGCGAGGGTGGAACGGCTACGTCGTTTTTACAGGGTAAGGAGATTGCCCAGCAAATAGGATTTCCGCTAGTAATCAGGCCGTCGTATACACTGGGGGGTACTGGAGGGGCATTTGTGAACAATCCTGAGGATTTCGATGACGCATTAAATAATGGCCTTCACGCGTCGCCGATTCACGAAGTACTGGTGGAGCGGAGCATTGTGGGCTGGAAGGAGTTTGAGTTAGAGCTTCTGCGCGACAGCATCGGAAATGTGATCATTATCTGTTCGATCGAGAATTTCGATCCGATGGGAATTCATACGGGAGACTCGATTACCGTTGCCCCTGCGATGACCTTGCCCGATTCTGTGTATCAGCGAATGCGTGATCTTGCTATTAAGATGATGAACGGCATTGGAGAATTTGCCGGCGGATGTAACGTGCAATTCTCTTTGAATCCTGACAACGATGAAGATATAATCGGCATAGAGATCAACCCACGCGTTTCGCGTTCATCCGCGTTGGCATCAAAGGCAACCGGATACCCCATAGCGAAGATTGCGGCGAAGCTCGCCATCGGTTATAACCTGGATGAGTTGACCAATGCGATCACCGGCACAACCTCTGCATATTTTGAGCCTGCAATTGACTACGTAATTGTAAAAGTGCCGCGTTGGAATTTCGACAAGTTCCCAGGGACAGATAGAAAGCTCGGACTTCAGATGAAATCTGTTGGGGAGGCTATGGGAATCGGACGCAATTTTCAGGAAGCACTTCAGAAAGCCTGCCAGTCACTTGAAATACGCCGCAATGGCCTTGGTGCCGATGGAAAGGAGCTTAAGAAGCAGGATGAATTACTGTACAGCCTGGAGCATCCAAGCTGGAACAGGGTATTTCACATTTATGACGCGTTGAAACTAGGCATACCGTTGAAAACGGTTCAGAAGCTAACACGAATTGATCGCTGGTTTCTTAAGCAGATCGAAGAGCTCGTTGAAATGGAGAAGGAAGTAGAAAAGTTTGAGTTGGAAACCATTCCGGTCGCATTGATGCGGAAAGCAAAAGAGAAAGGTTATGCCGACCGTCAAATTGCACATTTGCTTGATTGCTACGAAAGTGATGTTTATAAGAAACGCATTGAGATGGGTATCAAGCGTGTCTACAAACTTGTAGATACCTGCGCAGCGGAGTTTGAAGCAAAAACACCGTATTACTATTCAACATTTGATGCTGAAAATGAATCGACAGTTTCTGATAAGAAGAAGATCGTCGTTCTCGGATCAGGCCCGAATCGTATTGGACAGGGCATCGAGTTTGACTATTCCTGCGTACACGGAGTACTTGCTGCAAAAGAATGCGGCTATGAAACGATCATGATCAATTGTAACCCGGAAACAGTTTCAACAGATTTCGATATCGCTGACAAGCTATACTTCGAGCCCGTTTTTTGGGAACATCTTTATGACATCATCCAACATGAAAAGCCAGTTGGTGTCATCGTTCAACTTGGTGGGCAAACGGCGCTGAAGTTGGCCGAGAAGCTTCATAAGTATGGTATTAAAATTATTGGTACCTCGTTCGATGCGCTGGATCTTGCCGAAGATCGCGGACGTTTCTCAAGTCTTTTAAAAGACCTTGGCATTCCTTATCCGGAGTTCGGCGTTGCCGAGACTGCGGATGAAGCGCTTGAAGTTTGTAAGACAATAGGCTTCCCGTTGCTTGTCCGTCCCTCTTACGTGCTGGGTGGTCAGAGCATGAAGATCGTAATAAACGAACAGGAGCTGGAGGATCATATACTTGACATCTGGAAACATTTACCAGAAAATAAGGTCTTGCTTGATCATTTCCTGGACGGTGCAATAGAAGCAGAGGCGGATGCGATCTGCGATGGCGAAGATGTGTACATCATCGGGATCATGCAGCACATTGAGCCGGCCGGTATTCATTCTGGCGACTCTTACGCTGTTCTTCCACCTTATAATCTAGGTGATTTTGTGATCAAGCAGATCGAGCATTTTACACATAAGATCGCGCTGGCACTTCGTACGGTGGGATTGATTAACATTCAATTTGCAATCAAGAACGATAAGGTATATATCATCGAAGCGAATCCGCGGGCATCGCGCACCGTTCCTTTCATTTGCAAAGCATATGATGAGCCTTATGTAAACTATGCCACGAAAGTAATGCTGGGCGAAAAGAAGGTTAAAGATTTTACCTTTACCCCTACACGCAAAGGCTACGCTATCAAGGAACCTGTGTTCTCCTTCCACAAATTCCCGGATGTGAACAAGGAACTCGGGCCTGAAATGAAATCAACCGGCGAATCCATCTACTTCATCGATGATCTGATGGACGATTATTTTATGAAGATCTACTCGGAACGCAACCTGTACCTTAGCCGGTAGGTGGGTCTCCCTTGCAGAGTCTCCCGTTTTCGGGGACTCTGCGCACTGCCAAACGTTCCAAAGCCTTTATATAAGGTGGCTAGGTGCCAGGAAAAGCCCCTTTTTTAGTCTTCCTAAAATAATGGGTCCGCCATTCCATCCTTTTTAAGGAAACCTATACCTTTGTT
The DNA here is from genome assembly GCA_037720155.1 of Chryseolinea sp. Classification (GTDB taxonomy): domain Bacteria; phylum Bacteroidota; class Bacteroidia; order Cytophagales; family Cyclobacteriaceae; genus Chryseolinea. Next base: position 470,478 of record JBBJMI010000001.1, read on the forward strand.
TCCTTGTTTTCGTTTAAACGTAAACGCTATGTTCAGACTTCTTCTTATCCTGGGTATTATCACTTACTTGATTTATAAGGTCGGCAGTTTTTTCTTCAAAGCCGGTGCAGCATCGCAGCAATTGCGTGATCAGCAACGCCGGAACTTTGAAGCGCCAGTAAAGAATCCTCCCCAGACCAGGAGCTCTTTCAATCATAGGAATGAAACGCCGTCAAAGAAAGACCGGGCGGGAGATTATATTGACTACGAAGAGGTGAAGTAGCGAGTCAAGATCTGACATAGTGGGTAGAATTCATTTTTATAAGTACCAGGCAACCGGCAATGATTTCGTAGTCATAGACAACCGGAATGCTGCGCTAAGCCTGACAGCGGACCAGGTCACGATGATCTGTGACCGTAGGCTAGGCGTTGGCGCCGATGGTTTAATGCTTATTGAACAACATCCTACCCTGAATTTCAATTTAGCTTACTATAACAGCGACGGAACGCAAAGCCTTTGCGGTAATGGCAGCCGCGCTGCCGTTCAATTTGCGTCCCGGCTTGGAATGGTCAACGGAAAATCAACCTTTAACGCTTTCGACGGCGAACATTCTGCCGAGATTCTTGATTCCGGTATCATTCGATTAAAAATGAATACGGTGAAAAATGTGCAGCAATCCGGAGACGATTACTTCATCAACACTGGCTCGCCCCACGTTATTAAATTTTTTGCGGATATCTATGATTATCCAGTCCTTGAAGAGGGTCGGAAAATCCGCTATTCCGAATCATACAAACCCGGGGGAACGAACGTCAATTTTGTTGCCCTTCAAAACAACAACACCATCTTCGTTCGTACCTACGAACGAGGGGTGGAGGATGAGACCCGCTCCTGTGGTACTGGCGTCACAGCGGCAGCACTTGCAGCGTCATATAAGGGTTATAACTCGCCAATTGCCATCAAGACGCTCGGCGGAAATCTTTCCGTAGAATTCAAATCCGGCCAGTACGGCATTTTTGAGGAAATTTTCCTCGTCGGTCCTGCCAAAATGGTCTTCGAAGGGGATTTGGAACTGTAATTGTGCACCCTGATTCTCAAAAAACAAATTAACTTTAACCCTTCTCAGGATCCGCCGCTATCAGCTCAACCGCGATAGCGACTGATGATTTTAATGACGAACGTATGCTGAAATTCATTGCCAAAATATTTGGGACAAAATCGGAAAAAGATATAAAACGGCTTATGCCGATGGTTGGGCAAACCAACGCAGAAGGTGAAAAGATAAAATCGATCAGCAATGATGCCTTGCGCGAAGAAACTCCAAAGCTTCAGGAGTTCATCAATCAGGAATTAAAAGGAATAGACGATCAACTTGCTGCATTGCACCAAAAAATTGCCGACCAACCTGACCTCGACATCACCGAAAAGGAAAATGTTTTTATAGAAATCGACAAAATTGAAGAGTCGAGAAATAAAGAACTGGAAAAAGTCCTGAGCAAGATTATGCCAAGAGCATTCGCTATTGTTCGGGAGACTGCTAAACGATTCAAAGAAAATGAGTTCCTCGAGGTCACAGCAAAAGATTTTGATCGTGCGCTTGCGGCAAAACAGCCAAATGTTGTTATCGATGGAGATAAGGCGCGCTGGGCAAACAAGTGGATGGCTGCAGGGAACATGATCACCTGGGACATGGTGCACTATGATGTGCAGGTTATTGGTGGAATGGTGCTGCATGAAGGCAAGATTGCTGAAATGGCCACTGGGGAAGGAAAGACGCTCGTTGCAACATTCCCAATGTACCTCAATGCCCTTGCAAGGCGCGGCGTACACCTTGTCACGGTGAACACTTACCTGGCGACACGTGACAGTGAATGGATGGCTCCCATATTTCAGTTTCATGGCCTGACGGTCGATTGTATTGACAAACATGAGCCTAATTCCGCTGAACGCCGAAATGCCTATCGTGCTGACATTGTCTATGGGACGAACAACGAATTTGGATTTGACTATCTAAGGGATAACATGTCGCGCGAGCCACAGGAGCTTGTGCAGCGCACTCATCACTTTGCCATGGTCGATGAGGTCGATTCAGTATTGATCGACGAAGCCCGTACTCCTTTGATCATCTCAGGGCCAATACCAAGAGGAGATGAACATGAATTTTATGACCTTAAGCCAAGGATATTCAAGCTCGTTGAGGCACAAAAAAAGCTTGTCAACGAATATCTGACCTCTGCAAGAAAGCTTATTGCCGATGGGAATGATAAAGATGGTGGGCTGGCACTGTTCCGAGCACATCGCGCAATGCCGAAACATAAGCCACTAATAAAATACCTTAGCGAGACTGGCTCGAAGGCGCTACTTCAAAAAACTGAGAACTTCTACCTTGCCGACAATAAGCGCAACATGCCCGATGCGGACAAACCGCTATATTTTGTCATAGAGGAAAAAGATAATAGTGTTGACCTCACGGAAAAGGGAATTGACCTTATCACAGGCGAAGGTGAAGACCGTCATTTCTTTATACTACCGGAGATTGGTACTGAGATAAACAAGCTTGAGAAGGACGTTGCGCTTGATGACACTGCAAAATTCCAACGGAAGGAAGAGATCATTCGCGACTATCAGGTAAAATCACAACGCATACATAGCATCAGTCAGCTTCTTAAAGCTTACACCTTGTTTGAAAAAGATACGGAGTACATCATCGTTGACGGCAAGGTCAAAATCGTAGATGAGCAGACGGGCCGCGTTATGGAAGGACGCCGATACTCAGATGGTCTCCACCAGGCAATAGAAGCAAAGGAAAATGTGAAGGTGGAGGATGCAACCCAAACCTATGCAACCATCACGCTTCAGAATTATTTCAGAATGTACCACAAGCTTGCTGGCATGACGGGTACTGCAGAGACCGAAGCAGGAGAGCTATGGGATATCTACAAGCTCGACGTTGTTACTATTCCCACCAACCGTGCCGCTGTACGCAAGGACTATGATGACATGGTTTATAAAACGATGCGTGAAAAATTCAACGCCACCATCGATGACATTGTCAAGCTAACGGAGTTGGGTCGTCCGGTGCTTGTGGGGACAACTTCAGTGGAAATTTCAGAGCTCGTTAGCAGACTGCTACAGCTCCGGAAGATCAAGCACCAGGTGTTGAACGCCAAGCAACATCAGCGTGAGGCGGAGATCGTTGCGGAAGCGGGTAAGCCAGGTACGGTGACCATTGCGACGAACATGGCTGGTCGTGGAACGGATATTAAGCTGACGGCTGAATCCCGGGCTGCAGGAGGCCTGGCCATCATCGGCACAGAGCGCCATGAGTCACGGCGCGTAGACCGGCAGTTGCGCGGCCGGTCTGGACGTCAAGGTGACCCTGGAACGTCGCAGTTCTACGTTTCGCTTGAAGATAATTTGATGCGGTTATTCATGCCTGAGCGTATTGCTCGGGTAATGGACAAGCTCGGGCTGAAAGAGGGTGAAGTAATCCAGCATTCAATGGTGACTAGCTCGATTGAGCGGGCCCAGAAAAAAGTTGAGGAGAATAACTTCGGCATCCGGAAGCGATTGCTGGAGTACGATAACGTGATGAACTCCCAACGTGAGGTGATCTATAAACGCCGGAGAAATGCATTGTTTGGTGAAAGGCTTGAGCTTGATATACTCACGATGCTTTTCGACACGAGCGAAGACATGGTGATCAATGCAAAGAATGCCAACGATTATGAAAGCCTTCGGCTTAACGCGTTGAGTATACTGGGCATCGACTACGAGATTTCCAAAGAGACATTTGATAAAACTGACCAGACAAAGCTCACTGAAGAGCTTTACCAGACGGCATTAAATCACTATCACAAAAAAAACAAGCTTATCGCCGAAAGAGCCATGCCGTTTGTGAGAGATATTTTCAGAACCCGCGGAGCGACAGTTGAAAATATTTTAGTTCCATTTACCGATGGGAAAAAGCAGATTGGTGTTCCGGCGAATCTGGCGAAAGCCATGGAATCCAATAATGCGGAGTTGATCAAGTCCATGGAAAAAATGATTGCGCTTGCCATCATTGACCAATTGTGGAAGGAACATTTGCGTGAGATGGACGACTTGAAGCAGTCGGTTCAAAATGCAGTGTATGAGCAGAAGGACCCCTTGTTGATCTATAAATTTGAAGGATTTGAATTGTTCAAGCGTTTTATAGCAAAGGTCAACGAGGATACGATTTCTTTCCTGATGAAGGCGGACATCCCTGTACAGCAACCAGACCAGGTACAAGAGGCACGGGCAACGCGCTCACGTGTACGGCTAAACGAACAGAAGGAGGAGACCAAATCGCTATTGAATCCTGGCGGCGAGCGCGCGCCGCAGCAGGCACAGCCGAACCGACCACCACAGGAGAAGGTGATGCCAGTGAAGTCGGAAAAGGTTGCTAATCGCAACGACAAAGTTAGTGTTCAATACACCGATGGGAAAGTCGTTAGAGACGTGAAGTATAAAAAGGTTGAAGACGATATATTGAACAATAGATGTATCATAATTGAATGATCATGAAGCAAGTTTACGTTGTATTATCTGTTGTCATTGCCGGATTGATCATTGTGGGCTGTGCGACTTCAAAGCCGCCGGCGACTACGACGACACCAAGCAGCAAATATTCGGAGGATCTTTCTGTCTGGCGGCCAAAAACTGACCCTATTGCAACGCCGACGAATACGGCGGGTACACAGCCCGACGTCCGCAAGCAAACCGCTTATGTCGAGCCGAAGTATGCAGTCAACAAAAAGCTTGACAACATTTTAGACAGCATTGACTACTATAATGTCAAGCGCAATTTTATTGATGGTTTTACGATTCAGGTTTATTCGGGTTTGAAGAAAGAGGATGCGTTGAATGCGAAGAAGCAAATTGCGGACGCCATGCCTGATCTTGAATCTGACGTGCAATATTCTCAGCCCAATTTTCGCGTAAAAGTTGGTAAGTATTTCAGCCGCATCGATGCGCAGAAAGACTACACGCACATAAAGAAGCTTTTCCCGACGGCGATAGTTATACCTGATAAGGTGGCGATAAATTAATTGGAGTAATGCACACGCGCAGCCGGTGGTGACTAGCCTTCTCAATCCTTCGCTGCTCTTAAAGAATTTATCCAACCCGCGATCTTAAGCGCCTCGTCTTTTGGTACCTGAGGCATAGGTGCCATTGGCGTTTCGTGTTCGGGCCAGTTCTTTGGTTCCGGATTGTAGATCAATTGCACGATGCGTTCGTTCGAATACTTGCGCTTTGCAATGTCGGTGAACGCTGGGCCTACCTGCCGCTTGGTCGTTTGATGACAAGCAGTACAGGTGTTTTTCACCAACAGCGGTTCAATTTCCGTGTATGTTAACACTTTGCTTCCGGTGGCGGCCTTAACGGCAGGTTTAACAGTTGCTGCCGCCTTCGCGGTCGTTGATCGCTTCGTACTTAATTCGGAAGACTTTAACTTCTCGCCGTCAGGAATGTTATTCAGCGTATAATATCCCGTCTGATGCAACACCGGTAACCCACTTGCAGAGCGGATACCCCCCACGTTGAGCTCATGCACATGATATTGTCTCAGGTTGTCGACAACGACGCGAACCCGCAAGCCATCATCGGAAACCTTTACTCCTTTAATAGAGAGCTTTTCTTCATTCACCGTTGGACTGCCATAAACCGGATGATACTTGTATATATAACTTCGGCCATTGTAGGCATCGAGGTTTTCTGCTGTTTTCTTGTCAACGGGTAATGTAAATTCAATTTCGAAACCATCCGGTTTTGCACTGACCGTCTTCATTTCCATAGGAATCTTTCCGGTCCAGACAAGCTGCTGGAACCCTGATGCTGCAATACCTGCGGAACCCCAACCGCGATTCGTCAGTCCGGCGAACAGGGAACCATCATGGCCGAAGTTCATTCTTAATACGCCTGATTGGAAGCCTGACCTGAAATCAAAGGCAACCCCCTGAAATTCTCCTTTCACCTTTTCCATGACAACTCTCACAATCTTGCTCTGCCCCTGGTCACCCATGAAGATCTGTCCCGTGAAGGGTCCAAACTTACCATTGGTTTCGTCGCGGATAAGTTCGGCGTTCGAAATTCCGAGTACACCATGAGGCAAAATTACCGCTGGTAGCTTTGTTTGAGGAAAGCTCTCTTTCAACTGATAAAGAAAGTCGGGATCCTTCTCATCCGATATGTTTTCCGGCTTAATAAAATTGCCTTCTCTTTTTACCTGCCTGGCATCTACTTTTGCGTACAGCTGTTCCGTTGTTATTTTAATCGGCGAGTTTGGCTGATCAGCCCAACGTAACCCTGCGGGATGCCCCGTGAAGCTTCCTTTCGTCAGGTGGTAGATAGCACCCGAACCTTGCCAGTCGCCTTGATTGTCGTCATAAAACAATTCGCCGTCAATCATCCCGATTCCGCAAGGAGAACGCATGCCCGTTGCCCAAGGCTCCATGGTACCATCTGGATGGATCTTCATAGTCCAACCCCGCCATGGCACGCGGCTTTCCCCCCTCCACCATTCCTCGTCACCGAAGGCCACGTTTCCTGTGACAAAGAAACTGCCGTCAGGCGCGATTTTCGGACCGAAACTATATTCGTGGTAGTGACCCGACAGCGGCCAGGCGTAAACTGTTTCGTAAACGTCGGCCTTATCGTCACCATTTGTATCAGATAATTTTGTCAACTCTCCACGCTGCGCTGCGTACAAAGAACCCTGAGAGTAGGCAAGTCCGAGTGCTTCATGTAATCCAGAAGCGTACAAAGTAAATTGCGGGGTCGATCCGTTTTGACTACTGGCATTTTCTACAAGCCACACATCGCCACGGCGTGTAGCCAGTGCGATACGACCATCTGGTAATGTTGCCACACCACCCACCTCTAGTAAAACTCCTTCCGGAGTGGGTATGGTCAGTATTCGGTAATAATCAACTTCCTGAGGTGTCTTCGCAGCGTTCTGCGCCTGTGTCCCACGCGCCGGCATTAACAGGATGATGAGTATGGAAATTTTGAATATCAATTTCATGTGCTTGATCATTTTCAACATGGTTTTACCAGATAATTGAATACTTAATGCTGCTGTTTACGGGAACAATTAGCTCCTTCATGCCATTAACCTCTCTGATGAGCGGTTGCACGCCAATTATTCTGATATAGTACTTTTTGTCATCCAATGAATACAAACCTTCCTTCAGCTGTTGGATATCCCGGCCTTCACCGAGCTTATAGAACAGGCCCGATTTCTCTCCTCTGTTTTTTATCGTCAGTTCGTGGGTAATCGCGCGATCGTTATCATCCGGATAAATTTTATCTTCGACCTCAAGTCCCTGATAGGTGTATTTGAAAACTGGTCTTCCGCTCGCCTCGATGATGTAACCCTTGCTACGCACGTCGCCTTCTTTCGTTAGCGCCTCTCTGGCGATGGATGGAAATGGATCTTTGTCGGTTGCTAAAAATGCAAGCGGTTGATTGTTGAAAAGACTTTGAACAGCACCTCGTGGTCGGAAGGACCCATCACCGCGGTCGTGCCACATTGGCGTCGCGTCTACAAAGCCGCCGTGCCAGGCGCATACAAGGTTCGCGGATTTCAAATCATAGATATAATGTGTGCCACTGGGATCGCCTACACCGATGGTGTGCGTTAGCCGCTGCTTGCGGTCACCATTAAAATCAAAGAAGGCGCGCAACAATCTGGGTTCACTGCCGGCATCCAGAAATATCGGGGAAGTTGGGTTATCATCGGGTGGAAACGAATTGAAGGCATGTAGGGATTGTGGATACGTCGTCGCGCTTTGAACAAAAAGCCCGAGTCTTGGCGGCATCCAGGAGGCGTCTTTGTAGTTGTATATTTCAAAAGGGTATGTTCCTGCTTTCAGGTTAATCCAGGCTTCCAGATTTTCATATCCGTCCGGGCGCTGGGCATTTGTTAGTTGTTCTTTGTTGATCACAAGTCGGCCGCCGCCGCTATGTACTATCGTGAACTTGTACTTCCCATCTTCCGGCACACGGATGTTTCCGGCATAAAAGACGCCGTATGCATTTTCGTTGGCGATTACCTCTGAAGTCAATTCTGCTGTTGAGCCGGTGGCGATGGGCGGCAGCGAAGTGAAGTCTGAGATCGTCTTGAAGTTGCCAGAGTACACCTTGTAAGTAATATCACTAAGGGAAAATGACACTTCCTTCATCAATCGATATTTAATATTTCGGAGCGCGACAGGGCCATGATCGCCTTGGATCAATAGCGGTCCCGTTGCTTTTTCATTATTTTCAATAGGGCCGCCGGTTGGCAGTGGAACTTCGACGTTATCGTGAATGGTGATCCCGTTTAATTTTACAAAGACGAAACGGGCATTGGCGATTTTTTCACCGGCATTGTTGAATCGGGGTGCACGAAAAGAAATACTGAATTTTTGCCAAAGTCCTGGCGCCTTGGCGGGGTTGCTTAAGGGTGCCTTTCCCATGTAGATCTTTCCCTGTTCCGTTTCCCAATTTCTGTAAATACCGCCAATATCAGAAAACGATGGATTGCTCACTCCCCAGCTGTCCAGCAATTGGATCTCATAGCGACCCTGCAGATAGACGCCTGAATTAGATCCTTTTGGAAGCATCACTTCAAACTCCAGCTCAATGTCCCCATGTTCAAATAATGAAACGAGATTATCTTTCCTGGCGTCATCGTTTATGTTCAATAGAATCCCTTTTCCAGGCTTGAATGTTACAGGCTGAGGGGCTTGCGTCGGCTTAACTTTTGATTTCCTGCTCTTCATCCTGTCCCCTTCAGAGGGTGTTACCGGATGTGGATGGATGTCCATTGTTGGATCGATCGTTACATCGCCGACAACTTGCCAATTGCCCGCCTGCGGTTTAAAGCCTGACATATCAGACAAGGATAACTCCTGAAATGAATTATCCTGCGCCGCTACAAGGGTGGCAGTCATACTCATCATGAAGATGAAAATGATGCGTGTGATAAATTGCATAATGAATATTGATTTAAGGGTTGCTAATATCCGTTGATCAACATTCATTAGCAAGTTTGTGAATGCTGTAAAGAACTGAGTGAGTACTATTGGCATTTCCATTCTGGCATCTAATAGATACATTTGCTCTTTAATTAAGGCAAAATGACCCTTCTTGAGCGTATCAGGTTTCTTTCGACAACTTTCAGTCACGATACCATTAAACTTCGTAGGCATTTGCACGCCAATCCGGAATTGTCTTATCAGGAGCATGAGACAGTGAGCTATGTTGCGGATCAATTACGGGCTTCGGGCATCGAGGCCATTACACGCGTTGCTGATACAGGTCTGATAGCGGAGATACCGGGGAGAAACCCGGAGCGGAAAATGATCGCGCTGCGTGCCGATATGGATGCATTGCCGATACAGGAAGCAAACGACGTAACGTATAAATCAAAACGCGCAGGGGTGATGCACGCATGCGGGCACGATGTGCATACGTCATCTTTGCTTGGGACTGCTCGCATACTACATACAGTCCGTGAAGAGTTTGAAGGCACGATCAGATTCTTATTTCAGCCTGGCGAGGAAAAGAATCCCGGGGGTGCTTCCTATATGATCCGCGATGGTGCGTTGCAGAATCCGACACCGTCGGCGATAATGGGCCAGCACGTTTTCCCATTGCTTCCTGCGGGGAAGATTGGATTTCGCGAAGGAATGTACATGGCCAGCGCAGATGAGATCTATTTAAAAGTTATCGGCAAGGGCGGTCATGGCGCAGCCCCTGACCTTTGTGTCGACCCGATCGTAATTGCATCTCATATTATTATTGCGCTCCAGCAAGTTATCAGCCGGAATGCAAATCCAAGGCAACCCACAGTTTTAACTTTCGGAAACATCATCGGGCGCGGGGCCACCAATGTGATTCCAGATGAAGTAAATATCGCAGGCACTTTCAGGGCTATGAACGAAGAATGGAGGGAGTCTGCGTTGATTAAAATTAAGAAGATGGCTGAGAGCCTCGCCGAAGGTATGGGTGGCAAATGCGAAGTGGACATTTCACGAGGCTATCCTTATCTTGAAAACAACCCTGAGCTTACCCGCCGAATTCGGGAATCCGCTGTTGAGTATGTAGGAAAAGAGAATGTAGTTGACCTTGATATATCCCTGGGTGCCGAGGACTTCGCCTATTATTCCCAAATCGTCCCGGCATCATTCTATCGCCTCGGGACGCGCAACGATGCGAAGGGCATTATCTCTTACGTTCACACGCCGACTTTTGATATTGATGAAGATGCACTTGCTATCGGACCCGGATTGATGGCGTGGATGGCGCTAAAGGAACTGGAGAGAGAGGAGGGGTTATAAATTATGAGTTATAAGTTATGAGTTCGGCTCGAGCATGACGGAACTTTCCGGGCGAGCATACTCATTCCTACTCCATCGTCACCGACTTCGCAGAGTGCACTAATAGCCGCACAGTAAAAAATATTATGTACTTGCTTACATGAGATCAACCCAACATTTCAATTGAGCGAGAGGATGAGCAGGATTGTAGGTGCTACAGGACGCTTAAAATGGTTTTTGGTGGGTGTTATCGTCATTGTATGTTGTGAGAAGAATGGAAGTAAATATTCCCTTCCTGCTCAGGTCGATTCGATTGCGATGTCCTTTATCAAGGAGGCAGGAAAACGAGGACTTACTATAAATTTACAGCAGCAACCATTAAAGATACAATTTGGTGATCTTCCGAAGGGAAAGAGCGCAAGTTGCAAACCAAAGTCCTTTCCTAAAGTAGTCACTACGGCAAAAATAACCGGATTCGGAAACTTTGGGTGAATTCCAATATCCCGCAAGCCATACCCCGTTATTTAGACGCAAGCGACATGACACAGCTATCACTGCAAAAAATCGGTAATTGCGTCTACGTTTTTTTGAATGCTCAGTTGATACATTGCCTGCCGCTTTTCGAAGGTAAAGCCAGGAGTACCGTTTATGCCTACCCATCCGGCCATTTTTTATGCGAGCTCCGCAGCGTTGTCAGGTAACATACCCAGATTTCAAGATAGATGCCTGGTCGGATCGCGTGGATGGCGTTGAAGGAACTGGCTAGGGGAAAACGAGTGCGACTTCCGAAAGTGCTTTGTGGCAATGGTAACTGACCCCTTCAATGACGGGAACCTTCCACTCGAGCCGAACTCATAATTCATAACTCATAACTCATTTCTATTCCACTGTCACCGACTTCGCCAAATTCCTCGGCTGATCAACGTTGCATTCGCGCAGCACTGCAATATGATAAGAAAGCAGCTGTAAGGGTATCACAGAGATCAATGGCATAAATGCTTCATGCACGGCCGGTACTTCGATCACGAACTCCGCCATTGGCGGTATGGTCGTATCACCTTCCGTCACCACGGCAATAACACGGCCTTTGCGCGCCTTCACTTCCTGAATATTCGAAACAATTTTTTCGTATGAGCTATCACGGGTGGCAATAAACACAACTGGCATCTCGTCATCGATCAATGCAATAGGGCCATGCTTCATTTCCGCCGCCGGATAACCTTCTGCATGGATGTAGGAGATCTCCTTCAACTTTAACGCGCCTTCAAGGGCAACCGGGAAGTTATAACCACGTCCCAGGTATAAAAAATTACGAGCGTCTTTGAATTCCGCTGCGATCACTTTGATCTGATCATTTAATTGCAGCGCCTTTTCGACATGGCCCGGGATGTTCTCCATTTCAACAAGCAGCTCATGCAGCTTTTGTTCAGTAATAGTGCCTTTCCGTTGCGCCACGGATAGCGCTATCATTGTAAGGACTGTCAGCTGTGCCGTAAATGCTTTAGTGCTTGCAACGCCTATCTCAGGCCCCGCATGTGTATAAGCACCAGCATGTGTGGCCCGGGCAATAGAGGAACCGACTACATTGCACACACCGAAAATTATGGCGCCCTTCGACTTTGCAAGCTCGATAGCCGCCAATGTATCAGCGGTTTCGCCGGATTGGGATATCGCAATGACCACATCACCTTCGCGAATGATGGGATTGCGATAGCGAAATTCAGAGGCGTATTCTACCTCAACGGGTATACGGCAATATTCTTCAATGAAGTATTCGGCCACGAGCCCCGCATGCCACGAGGTCCCGCAAGCTACAATTACGATGCGGTCTGTGTTTACCAGCTTGTTAATGTATTCACGGAGGCCACCCAATACTAACAGGCCCTTGCGTGAATCCAGGCGTCCACGCATACAGTCCTTGATCGACCGCGGCTGTTCGAAAATTTCTTTTAACATGAAATGATCAAACCCGCCTTTTTCGATCGCTTCCAGTTCGAGATCAATGGTCTGTATATAAGGATCGAGCGGCGTGTTCGCTGTTGTTTTAATAGTGAGCTTTCCGTCCTTGATGTGGGCAATCTCCTGATCATTCAGGTAAATAACTTCGTTGGTATATTCGATGATCGGCGTCGCATCAGATGCCATAAAGTATTCATCTTTTCCTATGCCAATCACGAGAGGACTACCCTTCCTTGCGGCGATCAGGGAAGTTGGATCGTCTTCAGACATTACCACGATAGCGTAAGCACCGACTACGCGTGTTAAAGCCAGCCGTACCGCTTCGAGCAGGGAGCAGTCATTATGAGATTTGATATCCTCAATAAAGTGAATGAGTACTTCCGTATCGGTGTCGCTTGAAAACTGATGGCCTTTCTTAATCAACTCTTGTTTGAGCGCGCTATAGTTCTCAATAATGCCATTGTGTATGATCGCGAGTTTCTTATCGGCGGAATAATGGGGATGAGCATTTCGATCGTTCGGTTCACCATGCGTGGCCCAACGCGTATGGCCCATGCCGATCGTGCTGTTCATTGATTTGTTCTTGATGAACTCCTCAAGTTCTGTGACCTTACCCTTTTTTTTATAAACACTTAGTCCGCCGTTCAGCAATGCGATACCTGCGCTATCATAACCGCGATATTCCAGGCGTTTTAATCCTTTGATAATAATAGGTTCCGCCTGGCGATGGCCAACGTAAGCGACTATTCCACACATGGCACGAGATGTTTATTGTTGTTGCGTTAACGGCTTCGTATAATAGATCTTCAGCTTGATCCCGCTTGCCGGAAAGACTACCCTGTCAACCGATTTTGCCCCACTTTGAAAAGCTGCCGCATTAAAAGCCTCGGACGCCGGGTAAAGAACAAAGTTCCTGAAGTTTGTTCTTTCGTCGGTCCTCACGGATAGCTGCTGCAGAAAAAGCGCCATCACCATGTTATACGAATTTCGTGACTGGGAATACCGCAAAACCCTTGCCTCACGGTCGCCTACCGCATAAAACACACCATCATCATCAACCAGTGCCGGCGACTGCTGACCGGCAACATCATATGTTAGCACATTATCTGTTAGCTGCCCGTTATAATACTTCAATTCCGCCGTGTCTTTGACGCTTGAAAGCTTTTTGAAGTAATTGTTATTATTATTTAACACACGCAGCACTAAAGCCTTGGGAGGGGCGAGCGCGGAAGGTTCAATAGACTCGATCGCGAGCTCAGCAGAGTTGATCAGCAGGTTCGGAATGGTGTCAATAAAATTATAAAAGGAACTGAAATCGAGTTTGGTTAGAATGCCAATTCCGGACTGGATATAACGCTTATCGCTCTCCTGCAAGTAGTCCTTGTAGGGTTGGACGACTGCGGACAGCTCGGTACCGTTTTTGTCGGATGTAATTCTGTTGTAACCGTTTAAACCGCCAAATGAGAGAACCAATGCCAAACTGTCGGCATTGTCTTGATGGTAATGCACAATCATCCGAGTCTGGGCACCCGTGGGAGCAAATCCTACTATCTTGTCGCCGCTAACAGATTTAATTACAAGTCCTTTAAATTCTTTTATAAATAGATTGAGACTATCATAAGATGGATCCGTGTCATCGCGATATCTCGCCGCACTGTTAAAGATCCTTTCTCCGAAACTATGATCCAAAGGAACCTTAATGGTAATAATCGTATCGCTACTGGTCGAGCTTTTAGCGAACTCCTCGAAATCCTCAGGATCTATCGTAAACGTTTTTGATCCAATCAATTCCGCCACGGGAGCAGAGCTCCTATTGTAGTACCCGCGCAGACTGTCATAAGTCAGTTCTTTGCCTAACTCATGAATGGAGATCTCTTGGGGGGTTTTCGATTTTGATCCGTAGGAATACAAATCAAATTGAAGTTGAAGCGTGATTGAATCGTAAACTGCGCTCGTGCTGATCTTTGCGCTGTTTAAACTGCTGCTGACGCGGTAATACTGGGTAACGAACGTCGATGAGACAGTGCCGAACAAGTCGTCATCGTAGGATCCAAGAAGAAACCTGTTGGGCTCCTGAATAAAGGTAAAATTAGTCGTACGCAACGAGTCGCGCAGCATTACACTGCTGGCAATGGGCAGCTCTATGTAAGAGACGTTATATTTGGAATTCGGATTCTTGAAACCCAATACGCTGACTTCTTCCTGGCATGATAAAAAAAATAGAGCAAATGCCAGCGTTAGCAGTTGCCCTATCCGGTTAACCCATAAGTTCATGATAAAGGTTGTAGTACGATTCAGTCGAGTTTTCGTCATTATCAAATGTTTCAACCTTTTTCTCTTTATTTTTCTTGAAGAGGCCTTCAAGCTTTTTGTTTTCACCCGCGACAATTACAGCATCCGAAAATTCAATACCGAGCTTAATGAAGCCTTCAAAATCGGCTGACTTCAGGTTGCCAAGCATATTATCTTCAATGTCAATCATCTTGACCTTGTCCATAATATCTCCTTTAAACTTGTGGGAGAAGGAGTTATTGTAGATCGTGAAAACTGTTTTTGCATTCTTGAACAACGGATCATTTTTGTAGGTAGTTTTCAAATACAACGGAATGAAACTTGTGATCCAATCGTTGCAATGGACGACATCCGGTGCCCATCCGAGTTTACGAACCGTTTCAATCACCCCCTTGCAAAAAAAGATCGCGCGCTCATCGTTGTCCTCGTAGAAATTGTTCTCTTTATCGTGAAAAACCGACTTGCGGTGGAAATAATCCTCATTATCTATGAAATAAACCTGAAGCTTCGCATTTGGTATCGACGCAACCTTTATGATCAATGGTTTCTCCTCATCACCAACCGCAATATTGATTCCCGACAACCTGACAACTTCATGTAACCTGTTCTTACGCTCATTTATTATTCCAAACCTGGGTACCAGAATTCTGATTTCCATTCCCTTTTCTTGCATGGCCTGAGGAAGTTTGCGCACAAAGTCCGCTACTTCAGAGGTTTGCAGAAACGGGTTAATCTCGCTGGCTACATAAAGAACTCGAAGTTTTGACATATTGATTGAATTTAAGTAGGAATGGAAAATTGAGCCACAAAAGTACAAAAAATAACCCCCAGGATCAACTTATTTTGAGTTTTCCCTATATCTTTGCGACCCGTTGCCATTCGGACGTAACATGAAGATTTTCAAGGAGATAGCTGAAGTAAAAAGCTACTTGGCCGAAATAAAAAGCTGTGACAAGACCATCGGACTGGTGGCTACTATGGGTGCGTTACATAAAGGCCACATGTCGCTAATCGAAGCATCAAAGTTGGTAAATAGTGTAACAATCGCGTCCATTTACGTCAATCCAGCGCAGTTCAATAACCCGCTGGATCTGCAGAAATATCCTCGCACGCTCGACAAGGATTTTCAAATTTTGGAAGCTGTTGGTTGCGATGCGGTCTTTTGTCCTTCTGACCTAGAAATGTATGAGGAACCGCCCCTCCTGAAATTTGATTTCGGAAACCTTGACAAGGTAATGGAGGGTGCATTCAGGCCGGGGCATTTTAGCGGCGTTGCGCTGGTCGTTGCCAAACTTTTTGGTATCATCCAGCCTGATCGGGCTTATTTTGGCCAAAAAGACTGGCAGCAGGTGACAATCATTAAACGCCTGGTTGCGGAATTGAAGTTCAATCTCGAGGTGCTAACGGTGCCCATTGTGCGCGACTCCGCTGGACTCGCAATGTCATCAAGAAATCTTCGTTTAAGTAGCGAACAGGTAACTCAGGCGACCGTTCTTTATGAGTCTATGCTAATGGCTCGTAAACGTTTGGAAGCCGGCGAGCGAATTGACATTGTTAAAACGGCAGTCGAGAAGCTTTTTGCTGAGCGTTCAGAGATGAAATTGGAGTATTTTGAGCTAACGGACAGCAAGAACCTAAATTCTGTTAAGGAGGTTGGTAAGAACACTGATCTGATTATGTGTATTGCCGGCTATGCGGGTGATGTCAGGCTTATTGACAACTTGCTTTTGGATTGAAGTTTGATAAACGAGTCTGTACTAATTAAAGCCGACGAAGAGCGGCAAAAGTATTAACGTGAGAATAGAAGTTTTAAAGTCAAAGATCCACCGAGCAAAGATTACACAGGCTGAGCTCCATTATGTGGGCAGCATTACCATCGATGAAGATCTCATGGACGCAGCCAACTTGATCGAAGGCGAAAAAGTCGCGGTTGTCAATGTTAACAATGGCGAACGACTTGAAACCTATGTCATTAAGGGTGATCGCGCCTCGGGTATGATCTGTCTTAACGGACCGGCTGCACGCAAAGCGCAGGTTGGGGATATCGTGATCATCATTTCATATGCATCGATGAAAATCAAGAAGGCAAAAGAATTCAAGCCCACGATCATCTTCCCAACTCCGGATAATAAGCTACCTTAGGCCCAAATTCCAAATTTCATTGTGCCTGCCTGGATCCGAACACTTTTGCAATATGTTATCATATTCCTTGCTACAGGTCTGCTGATCTGGTTTTCGTTGCGTGGATTGACTGTTGGCGAGGGAGAAAACAAGTGGGACTACCTGATGCAAACATGGGATGAGGCGCACAAAGGTTGGCTCTTGCTGATGGCGGCGCTTCTTTTGATGAGCCACGTTGTACGGGCGGCAAGATGGAGAATGCTTTTAACTCCCGTCGGATTCACGCCAAACTTCAGGGACAGCTTTCTTTCATTGATGGTTGGCTACCTCGTTAACCTGGTCATCCCTCGCGGAGGTGAAGTTTCTCGCTGTTACAATTTGTTTAAGCTTGATAAAACTCCTGTTGAAATTTCATTTGGAACCGTGGTGGTGGAACGTATCGTCGACATATTGTGTCTGCTCATCCTGATTTTGCTGGCTTTTTTTCTTGAGTCCCAAAAACTCTTTGCATTCATCGACACCATACCGAAAAGTGCACCTGGCGACAACTCACGTGTAAAAACAATTGCCTATATCGTTGGTGCCCTGATTATTGTCACAATGATTATTTTCTGGTTGATCAAAAAAAACCAACGCCTCAGAAATTTTTTTATAAGAACATGGAGCGGCTTCAAAGGAGGGCTCCTTTCGGTTTTTAAATTGGAAAACAAATGGCCATTTATAATCTATTCGATCACAATCTGGCTGTTGTATTTTGTTATGAGCTATTGCGTGGTCCGTGCATTTCCAGCAACTAGCGTCTTGGGTATCGAAGCTGTACTAAGCCTGTTTGCCATAGGTTCGATCGCGATGGCAGTTCCTACTCCCGGTGGAGCCGGATCCTATCATGTGCTTGTTCCCCAGGGACTGGTGTTTTTGTATGGTATCCCAAAAACAGACGCCGTTGCATTTACGTTTATTTTTCACGGCTGGCAGACCGCTATTTTGATCGTGGCTGGTGCAGTTTCGCTTATTGTTACCTCGCTGCTGGTTAAGAAAAATCCTAAGGTCGATTAAACCTTTTCCCTCGCCGCATATCTAAGGTCCGTCTTTCGTAAGGAAAGATAAATGAATTCTGCCTGGCCAGGTTTTGAGTTCTCTGAAAACAAACGGACCGAACTTAAAATAAAGAACATGAAAACTAAATTTCTAAAATGCAGCTATGCAATAATAATCGCTGCATTATTTGCAACCGCCTGTGATTATGAAGATCGCCTGTCACAAGGTACCGAGGACGAAGAGGAACAGGCACTGGTGTCGGCTTCTGTGGGCGAAGATGCCTCAGATGACGCGCTGGAGATCACAACTCAGGCAGAAGCACAATTCGCAGTGGATGGTGGACGGGCAGCATCTTTCTGCGGGACAGTTACAAAGGACAAGGAAAACAAAATACTGACGATCGACTTTGGCGACGGATGTGTGGGTCCCTATGGCAGAGAGCGCAAAGGGAAGATATTCATCGCCTACAGCTCGACTATCGGCGACAACCTTGCCAACAGGATTATCACTTTTGATAACTATTTTGTTAACAACAAGGGAGTGGGCGGAACGATTGAGCTTAGGGATATTTCCATCAACGATGCAGGTAATTTGCAATCTGTGAAGCGACTGATAGCCCTCACGATCTCATTCCCCAATGGTGAACAGATAGAATTTAACGGATCGAGAACACGCGAGCTGATCTCTGGATATGCAGATGAGGATCCCTTCAATAACATTTACAAAATCACGGGCAGCGTTACCGGAACGTCGACAGCAGGCAGATCTTTTACCCACCAGATATCTGAACCTATCATTGCAGACTGGTCCTGCGCCGCACGTGGCAATTTCCCGAGAGTTTCCGGCAAGGTTGAGATGACAAGGCTTGGCGGCTACCAAAATCGTATGAGAATTGTCGACTATGGGAACGGGGATTGCGATAACATTATTACGATCACCACATTCCGAAGAACATACACTGTCACCGCCAACTGATCACGATTCATTGTCGCTTTAAAGTCTATGCATCCCAATGCATAGACTTTTTTTTTATAGCGAATTCAAAAGCGAATCCATACGTTCTTCTTTACTTTTACGTTCGAAAAGGGCAGCCTGCAGCAACACAATAAGTTCGAATCATGAAGGCATCTCAAAAACCGGAAAAGAATGCCTGGGCTGTGACGGACCAAAAAGGTCATCCGAATAGTTTCTTAGCATCGCTATTGAAGCTCACTCGTTTTGGCAACCTCGTGATTATCGGCTTTGCGCAGTACTTCACGTCAACCTTTCTTATCGACAGGCGAACAGTGTTCGACTATCACCTGCTATTACTATCGTGCTCTACCATCCTGATCGCGGCGGCGGGATATATTATCAACGATTACTACGATGTAAAAATCGATTACATCAATAAGCCAGACAGGGTTATCATTGGAAAAAGCATCACCAGACGGTACGCAATTCTCTTTCATGTTGTCCTGTCGCTGGCCGGCGTTCTTATCGGCGTGTATTTGTCGTGGAGCATCACTGCACTAAATGTTATGTCGGTTTTTCTGCTTTGGTTGTACTCCAATATGCTGAAGCGACTTCCGCTGGTGGGAAATCTAACGGTTGCTGTATTAACCGGCGCCGCGATATACAGCGTTGAGATCCTCTATCGCATAGGCAATCCCCTGGTAATTATATTTGCAGTATTTGCTTTGTTCATCACACTCGTGAGGGAGATTATTAAGGACATAGAAGATCTGAAAGGAGACAACACATTCGGGTGCAAGACCCTTCCGATAATTTTGGGAATACGGAGAACCAAACTCATTATTTATATCATTATAGGGATATTCACAGTGATCGTGATTGCGTTCAATCATTTTTTCAAAGCGTTGCCTTTTCAATACTATCTCCTCTTCCTCTTTGTACCGCTACAGCTGCTTGTATACCGGCTTATTCGTGCCGACACAAGGCAGGATTTTTCATTGCTCAGTACTTTTTGTAAAGTCATTATGCTGCTTGGCATTTTAAGCATGGCATTTGTGTAACCGTTCGTTTCTTTGCTTTCTTTGCCACCATATGCGTTCACATGATAAAATCTAAGATCGCCGTATTTGCATCAGGAAGTGGATCAAATGCGGAAGAGATATTCAAGTATTTTAGTGATAATGATTCTGTTGAAGTAGTGTTACTCCTCACCAACAATCCATCCGCGTACGCGATAACCCGCGCACAACGTCATGGCATTCCTTCGAAAACATTCGACAGGCGTTCGTTGATGGATTCGGACGTGATGTTAAAGTGGTTGGCAGAATATGATATTACACATATCGTGCTCGCCGGATTTATGTGGCTCATACCCGACTACCTGGTGAAAAGCTTTCCAAATCGCATCATAAATATTCATCCGGCGCTGCTTCCAAAATATGGTGGAAAAGGAATGTATGGAGCGAAAGTTCATCAGGCTGTAAAAAATGCCGGCGAAACTGAAACGGGTATCACCATCCATTTAGTGAATGAGAAGTATGACGAGGGAGCAATATTGTTTCAAGCAAAATGCAAAATTGAAACTTCAGATGACGCAGAATCAATCGCCGAAAAGATTCATCGCCTTGAGCATGCGTCATATCCAACAGTCATAGAATCCTGGATATTGGCGAGCAGGCAAGGGCCTAACTTTTAATCAGTGGCGGGATGGATTGAAAGTCCTCGGCCTTCAACGCGCGATCAAATATGTCTTTAATATACTGATCCGGGATGGCAAGCTTCCGTTTCACTGTGTCGATCCAGGCGCCATCTACCGTAACAATTGCCGCAAGGGAGCCATCATCCTTAATGAAGTTATGCCTGAAGCTCCACCTGCCGTAATCAATGGAAGCTTTCGTTAGCGTCAAGTCCAGTGTAATCCCGTCTTCAAAACTAATTTCGCGTTTGAAAATCGCTTCTTCTCGAAAAAGCACAGGGCCAATTTGAAACTCTATTAATTTATTGGTGGTGAGTCCCATCTCACTTAGGAACATCATCCTGACGGCGGCCCCATAATCATAGTAGGCACTGTGGCGAAGGTGCTGATTGACATCGATATCTGCCCATCGGATCTGAATCTTCCTGGTAAATGAGGAGCGCATCATAACTTCCATTACATTTTTTGCCGGTCAAGCTCGGTCGGAATGCGATCGAACAGCTTTAGGCTTTGTAAAAATACCTCATTGGTTTCATTCATTACCGGGAAGAATCCATCATTGTTCCAGAGCTTTCTCGCTATTTGCGCCTTGATGTGAACCTGGAACAATTTTTTCTTTTTACTAAGCTCCTTCCTGTCTGCTTTCACCTTATTTCGTTCTCCAACGATTACAAGCTGATCCAGCATTTGATCGCTCACTTTAAAGCTTTTCAAAAATGTATCAAATCCCTTCGCGAGAAGTCCATCTTTATGGTCTTCGGCGTATCCAAACGTATACTCTTGTATAGAGGTGGAGGTGTATAGCTCATTTAGATAATGACTGTTTAGCGTGGTGTCCAACGGCACGAAATAGTCCGGCATGATGCCGCCACCGCCGTAAACAGAGCGCCCGTTGGCCGTTGCATACCTGAGCGAGTCATTGAATCGAATACTGTCAGCGTGAAAAAACTCTCCGTGATTGTAACGGCTGATGATGTCACGTGAATATTCATCTTCGTCCTCATAGGGCTTTTGGATGGACCTTCCAGTTGGTGTGTAGTAGCGTGAGATGGTAAGCCTCAATTCAGACCCATCAGATAACTCAAAGGGTGATTGTACCAAACCCTTTCCAAAACTTCTACGACCTACAATGAAAGCGCGGTCATTGTCTTGTAGCGCTCCGGCAAGAATTTCCGAGGCCGACGCGCTTCCCTCGTTCATGAGAATGATCAGGCCGCCCTGTTCGAATTCTCCCCGCGCTGTAGAAAGCGCTTCAGAATGATATTTTTTCTCCTTCCCATTTGTGAAAACGATCTTTTTCCCTGTGCTGAGAAAGTCGTCGGCCATGTCGATCGCCATATTCATATAACCACCCGGGTTGCCCTGAAGGTCCAGGACGAGCCTCTTCATCCCCTTTTCTTTTAGCTTCTTGAGCGAGGTGTGAAACTCTTCGAAGGTCGTTGCGGCGAAGCGGTTTACTTTAATATAGCCCGTTTCGGCGTCAACCATATACGCAACATCGACCGAATATTGGGGAATCTTGTCCCGGACTATCTTATAATCCACCTGCTTTTCGCGGCGTAAGATTGTAACCTTTACTTCTGTTCCCTTTGGACCTTTGAGGGCTCTCATAACGTCAGGTGATGTCACGCCAATGCCGGCAAGCAGTTTGTCATCAACCTTGATGATCTTATCGCCAGACTGTATACCGAGCGCTTCAGACGGGCCGCCACTGAGCGCAGAAACGACCACCACAGTGTCGTGAAAAATGTTAAACTCTACACCAATTCCATCGAAATTACCCCGGAGGTCTTCATTTGCCGCAAGGCGATCAGCCGCCGGGATGTAGGCCGAATGGGGATCAAGTTTATTCAGCATGTGCTGAATAGCATCGTCGACAAGATTTGTGGTGTTAACGGTGTCTACATATTCATTTTGGATCTGTGTTAACACATCCCGGAACTTCTGAACATCCTTGCCGACGTCTGATGAGCCCTTTTTTGTGTTCAGGCTGGCACCGACAAAAACCCCCGCCGCCAGGCCCAGGCATAACACAAGCGGCAACCTGATCTGATATCCTGTATTCTGATTTTGACTCATCTACTACTGTTTTAAACTATAACGAACTGCTAAAATAAATGTTGGCACCCAAAGTCAATAACACCTTCCGTTGAGTGAATGGTTTCTTTTGGTCGAACTATACCACGGAGCCTTCATTTGCGTTAAAATATTTCGCGCTGCAAAACGCCGTGTTCCCGTCGCTACGCACGGAATTTTTACCCTATATTTACTAGTACATGGGAAAAGTTACCTTAAAAGATACGCGTATATCTGAGCTGGTTGACCAGAACTATATCCATGCCTATGTGCTTTTTTATTTCGGAATCAAATTTTATGAATACTCCACATTGACATTGGAGCAGGTTTGCCAACAACGAGGATTAAAAGTTGAACAGGTAATTCGCGAAATGGAATCTCCAACCTATCTGAGAGAGGCAGATTTACCGTTGGTTTCTTATCCCATTGATCTGATCATCGAGTATCTTAAGCACTCGCATTTTCTGTTTATTAAACACAAGCTTCCCTATATCGCGCGTCTTGTCGAGAGCTTCAAGGTGAGCCATCCTGACTACAATCAGGTAGAGCGTGACCTCAACATTATATTTCCACTTTTTGTTGAAGATTTCATCGAACATATCTACGAGGAAGAAGATACGCTTTTCAGTTTCATCCTTGCGATGGAAAAAGCAGCGAAAACCAATACCGTTCCCACAAAGCTGTATTACTTGTTGGAAAAAAATTCGGTACATAAATTCGCGATCGATCATGAAGCGCATGATGATGAAATGCGGGGAATCCGAAATATCACAAAGGATTATTCTCTTTCACCAACGGCCCCTCTACATGTTAAGGTGTTGTACAATGAGCTAAAAGGTTTTGAAAAAAGCCTCATCACGCACGCGAGAATCGAAAATGAAATTCTCTTCCCCAAAGCGATCGCGTTAGAAAATAAGATCAAGCAGGCCTTCGCGGAGAAAATTAAATTTAATTGAGATTTTCGGCACGCGTGTATTAGCAGAAAACTACTTCCCTCAGAATTTCGTATGTTAAAAATATGCGAAAGGTAATCCTGAATCTTGCGGTCAGCCTCGATGGCTTTATAGAGGGGCCCGCTGGCGAATATGATTGGTGCTTAACAGATGCAGACTATGGCATGACGGAATTCATGAATTCTATAGACACTGTCATCATGGGTGGCCGCTCCTACCGATTATTACTGAAGTATGGAAGACCATACCCGGAATTTAATAACTATGTGTTTTCGAGAACAGAGGAGGACAGTCCCTACGAAAATGTATCACTCGTCTCAAAACATATTCCAGCATTCGTAGCCAATCTCAAAACACAACCGGGAAAGAACATATGGCTCTTCGGGGGCGCGGAAATCTTTCAGGTACTCCTGGAGCACGACCTTGTTGATCAAATGATGCTTTCCGTACATCCGTTGCTGCTTGGCGGAGGACTTCCACTTTTCCCCAAATTACAGAGCAGGAAAAAATTCATCTTAAAAGATACTATCCAATATCCAAGCGGGCTGGTTCAGCTGATTTATAAAAAAATGATAGAAGCTTAAATTTGCTTGTAGCCGGACCTGACACTAGTTTGCACGATGGGAAGGATTCTGGCCTTGGACTATGGCAAAAAGCGAACTGGTATAGCAGTTACAGATCCTTTAAGGATTATCGCAACAGCGCTCGAAACGGTTCCAACGGCTAACTTGATCACATACCTGAAAAACTATTTGTCAAGGGAACCGGTGGATGAGTTTGTTGTCGGAATGCCTAAAACGTTGATGAACCAGGATTCTGAGACTGCACCCCTGGTTAGGAAATTTGTTGAAATTCTGAAGATCACGTTCCCGGAAAAGCCCGTTCATCTTGCAGACGAAAGATTCACCAGCAGCATCGCCCGGCGCACGATGCTCGATGGCGGAATGAAGAAAAAGGATCGCCAGATAAAGGGCAATGTTGATAAGATTAGCGCGGTGATCATACTGCAATCATTTATGTCGGACGTGAAGCGCTAACTAGGACAGGCGGTGGTATCGATAATTTTTCGGTAACTATTGAGAGGCTTGTAGCTTGTAGCTACCGGAAGCTGCTTGAAGCTTGAAGCTAAATTTCTACCTTTGCCGAATGATTTATCCAATCGTAATGTATGGCGATCCGGTGCTGCGCCAAAGGGCCTGTGACATTGCGCCGGGATCCGATATTACTCAATTAATAGAAGACATGTTTGAGACGATGCACAATGCCAATGGCATCGGGCTCGCCGCTCCCCAAATTGGAAAATCAATAAGACTATTCGTAGTGGATGGCAGCATCATTGAGGATGACCCTGCAATGCTCGATTTCAAAAAGGTTTTTATCAACCCTGTGATGCTTGCGGAAGTTGGCGAGCACTGGGATTACGAGGAAGGATGCTTGAGTATCCCGAACATCCGCGAAAAAATTTCCCGGAAGGAAAGGGTAAAAATTCGCTATTTCGACCAGGAACGTAAGCTTCAGGAAGAGAACTTTGAAGGCTTGAAAGCCCGGATCATTCAACATGAATACGACCACATCGAGGGAAAAATGTTCGTCGACTACCTTACTCCGTTGCGCAAGAGGTTGCTAAAAGGCAAACTGGCTGATATCTCAAAGGGGAAGGTAGACACAGAGTATCGGATTACTGCCCCGCTGAAGAAGTAAATGGTCTCCAAGATCCCCGACGTCGGCACCTCAATTTTTACGGTCATGTCAAAAATGGCCCTCGACTGTGGTGCGATTAACCTATCTCAGGGATTTCCGGATTTCATGATCGACGATACGCTCATTGGGCTGGTTAATCGCTTTATGCGGGAAGGTCATAACCAATATGCACCGATGCCCGGAGCGCCAGCACTGAGGAATGCCATCAGCCGCGTCGTAGAAGAATCCTTCGGCCGAAAGGTTGACCCGGAAACAGAGATTACTATTTCCTCCGGAGCGACGGAGTCAATATTCTCGATAATCTCCGCGCTCATCGGAACGGGTGATGAAGTAATCATATTTGACCCCTCATACGATTCATATAATCCAGCAGTGAGATTGAATGGTGGCATCCCCATTCATATTAACATGGGGGATGGGTTTTCCATTGACTGGGACCTGGTGCGCTCGAAGGTATCGGGCGCTACAAGAATGATCATCATTAATACCCCGCACAACCCGACTGGTGCCATTTTGCATGAGGCTGACTTGCTGCAACTGGAAAAAATCGCCGTGGAGTTCGACTTGCTTGTCCTTAGCGATGAAGTATATGAGCGACTTATCTTTGATGACGCCGTTCACCAAAGTGTCTTGCGTTATCCTTCGCTGGCGGCCCGAAGCCTCGCAGTCTTCTCTTTCGGAAAAACCTTTCATGCTACGGGATGGAAAATCGGATATGTTGTTGCGCCTGCAGCCCTCACGGCCGAAGTCAGAAGGGCCCATCAATTCATTGTTTTCAGTGTCAATACACCAATCCAGTTGGCATTTGCCGAATACCTCGAAAACCCGGAAACGTATCTCCGTCTAGGCAACTTCTATCAACAGAAACGGGATTATTTTCTTGAACAGATAAAAGGATCGTCATTTGAGCCAATTCCCAGTCACGGATCCTACTTTCAACTACTCTCCTACAGGAGTATTTCACACAACGCTGACGTCGAGATGGCCCGGGATATGACGCGGAGCCATAAGGTCGCGTCTATACCGGTCTCCGTATTTTATCAGGATAAAACTGACAACCGCATACTGCGATTTTGTTTTGCGAAAAAAGAGGAAACGTTGGAAAAGGCTTGCGCCATCTTGCGCAGGTTATAAAGTGGGTCGTCAGAAATTTTAGTGGAGAAATTGCTCGTCATTCTGTTTCTTTGCGGGCCTAACCCAAAATATGCAGGATTTAAAATTCACTTTAGTCCAGTCAGAATTACATTGGGAGGATCCGATAGCTAATTTATCCACGTTTGAGGAGAAAATATGGCAGATCAGTGGGTCTACGGATGTGATTGTGCTGCCGGAAATGTTTACGACAGGATTTACTATGGCAGCCGGCAGGCTTGGCGAGCATATGAACATGCGCACGTTCAAGTGGATGAAGCAGATGGCTGATCAGACCGGCGCGCTGATACTTGGAAGCTACATTGTGTCAGTTCACGATCGTTTTTATAACAGACTTCTCTGGATGGAGCCGGGTGGGAATTTTAAAACTTACGATAAGCGCCATCTTTTTCGAATGGCAAACGAACATAAGACATATGCCGCGGGCGAAAGTTTGTTGATATCTACCTGGAAAGGTTGGCGGATATGTCCGTTGGTTTGCTATGATCTCAGATTTCCCGTCTGGAGCCGGAACCGATGGGATGCGGCACTCAAGCGACCATTTTATGATGTTGCAGTTTACATTGCCAATTGGCCTACCGCCCGGATCGATGCCTGGGACACTTTATTAAAAGCCCGTGCTATCGAAAATGTCAGCTATGTCGTGGGCGTAAATCGCGTCGGCATGGATGGTAATAATATTGAGTACAACGGACATTCGGCGGTGATCAGCCCCAAGGGTGAAGCAATTTTTAGCAATGAGGGCGGAGAGATTACGCGCACATTAGAACTAAGTGCAAATTCACTTCATGCGTTTCGGGATCGTTTTCCTGCCTTTTTGGACGCAGATGATTTTACGATCGAGTTTGAAGAATATGAGGAGTCAGATTTTGTCGCCTAAAATTTCCCCGCCACCCTTCAATACATTATTTCGCGCGCTGCGCATCAGCGATATTATTATCTGAACTACCCATGTCACAACGAAAAATTACCAGGGCGTTAATCTCTGTTTTTTATAAAGATAATTTAGAGCCGATTATTCAATTGCTGGCGAAGCATGGCGTCGAATTTGTTTCGACTGGGGGAACACAGGAATTCATCGAAAAGCTTGGGCACACGGTTACACCGGTGGAACAACTCACAGGGTATCCGTCAATTTTCGGCGGGCGTGTTAAGACACTCC
Organism: Chryseolinea sp.; assembly: GCA_037720155.1. Lineage (GTDB taxonomy): Bacteria > Bacteroidota > Bacteroidia > Cytophagales > Cyclobacteriaceae > Chryseolinea. The sequence goes on from JBBJMI010000001.1 coordinate 497,890, forward strand.
ATCCGTCAATCTTCGGCGGCATTCTCTATCGCCGTGAAGATCAAACAGACGTTAAACAGGCGGCAGAATATAAAGTGCAGGCAATAGATCTGGTTATCGTAGACCTTTACCCTTTTGAGGAGACTGTGTTAAAAGGAGGTGAAGAGGCAGATGTCGTGGAGAAAATTGACATTGGAGGTATTGCACTGATTCGCGGGGCTGCTAAAAATTTCAATGACGTTTTGATTGTTTCGTCCCGTGAACAGTACGGTGAAGTGCTGTCATTGATGGAAGCCAATTCGTGCACCACTACTTTAGCAGACAGGAAGCGCTTCGCCGCCATGGCCTTCGAAACAACATCACACTACGATACAGCGATCTTCGATTACTTCAATCGAGAGCAAGGCATCCTCACTTATAAGAAGAGCATACGAAATGGTAAAAAGCTGAGATACGGTGAAAATCCTCATCAGCAGGGTACTTATTTCGGTGACCTCGATGGGTTGTTCGAGAAGTTGAATGGAAAAGAGTTGTCCTATAATAATCTTGTCGACGTTGATGCTGCGGTAAATCTGATCGCGGAGTTTCCAACGGACGTCGCCTTCGTTATCATCAAGCACACAAATGCCTGTGGAGCAGCGACGGCGCCGACCGTCAGAGAAGCTTATTTGAAAGCATTTCAGGCTGATACGGTATCTGCCTTTGGCGGCGTACTCGCCACCAACAACGTTATCGATATAGAAGCGGCAACGGAGATTAATAAATTATTTTTTGAGATTCTCATCGCGCCAGGTTACAACGACGATGCACTGGCATTACTTCGTTCGAAGAAAAATCGAATGCTGTTGAAGCAGAAAGGAAATCTTGTCGAGACGAAGCAGTATAAAACCATTCTCAATGGAATTATCCAGCAGGATCTTGACTTAAAAACAGATTCGGAGGCAGATCTTAAGGTTGTGACTAAGCGCAAGCCTGACGCAGCCGAGATCAAAGCATTATTATTCGCCAGTAAGGTATGTAAACATACAAAGTCCAATACCATCGTATTGGCAATAAATGGACAGTTGCTGGCAAGCGGCGTGGGGCAAACTTCAAGGGTTGACGCTTTGCGACAGGCAATCGACAAAGCATCTACATTCGGGTTTTCCCTTGGAAATTGTGTGATGGCATCCGATGCTTTTTTTCCATTTCCTGACTGTGTAGAGATTGCCGCTAAGCAAGGTATCAGCGCGGTAATTCAACCTGGCGGTTCGGTGAAAGACCAGGAGTCAATTGACTTTTGTGATCAGAATAATATGACAATGATGTTCACTGGCATCAGACATTTCAAGCATTGATCGATGTGACTTCATAGGTCATTAAACGTTATGACCAACTGCTTACTAGAAACCTTTCGTCTAATGACTTAGGGTAAAATTTTACTTACCCGGTAAAAAACCTACATTTTAGAACCACAAGAGATTATTTTAGTAAATTGAACCAATTTGCGGCCTAGTCTACATTTCCCGCGAGAGCCTATTTTTAAACCTTTTTTGTAATACTTAATACATGGCATTTTTTGATTTCTTCACCAGCGACATCGCTATTGACCTTGGAACGGCAAACACACTGATCATTTACAAAGACAAGATCGTCGTCGATGAACCATCGATCATCGCGATGGATAAAGTGAACAACAAGGTGCTCGCCATTGGCCGTGAAGCGATGCAGATGCATGAAAAAACACACGACCATATCAAAACAATCCGGCCTCTCAAGGAAGGCGTGATCGCTGATTTTCAGGCCGCGGAAATGATGATCCGTGGATTAATAAAGATGATCGATACGGGCAAGAGACTCTTCCCACCTTCTTACCGAATGGTGATCTGTATCCCTTCCGGGATTACTGAAGTTGAGAAGCGCGCCGTTCGTGATTCTGCAGAGCATGCCGGAGCAAAAGAAGTTTATATGATCTATGAGCCGATCGCAGCAGCCATCGGAACAGGTATTGATATTGAAGCGCCGATTGGTAACATGATCGTCGATATTGGAGGAGGAACTACAGACATTGCTGTGATAGCGCTGTCGGGAATCGTCTGCGACCAGTCTATTCGTGTCGCAGGAGATACCTTCAACCGCGACATCCTTGATTACATGAGAAGGCAACACAATCTGCTGATAGGAGAACGTTCTGCAGAGCGTGTAAAAATTGAAGTAGGTTCTGCTTTAACAGAATTAGATGATGGACCAGCGGACTATGAGATCCGTGGACGTGATCTGATGACTGGTATTCCCAAGACAATCAAGATATCGTATTCCGAAGTAGCCTTCGCGCTGGATAAATCTGTATCAAAATTGGAAGAAGCCGTGCTGAAGGCGCTCGAGACATCACCACCAGAGCTATCAGCAGATATTTACGAGCGTGGGATCTATCTCACTGGAGGTGGAGCACTTTTAAGAGGACTTGATAAGCGTTTAGCCCTTAAGACGAAGCTGCCCATCCATGTGGCCGATGATCCATTGCGTGCCGTGGTGCGGGGAACAGGCCAGACATTGAAGAACATAAATCAATTCCGTGCTGTGTTGATGACATAAGCCAATGGAGAGGCTCATTCTTTTTGTTTATCAAAACCGGGCTTTTTTTACTTTTCTGGTATTGGAATTTATCTGCACCTGGCTCATTGTTGAAAACAATGCTTACCAGGGATCTAAATTCTTTAATTCCTCGAACGGTGTAGTGGCCACAATGAACGCGTTCTCGCAAAGCGTTCGTGACTATTTCATGTTGACAGAAGTTAACAGAACACTTTCCGAAGAAAATGCCATTCTGAAGAGGAAGGTCATGCAGCAGCGGATTGACATACTACCTCCCCAATATGCGATCAGAGATTCTTCCTTTATAAACCAATACGAGTTTGTCAGCGCCAAGGTGGTAAACAACCATGTCGATATGGTGAAAAACTTTATCACCATCGATAAAGGTAGCGACGCAGGAATTGAACCAGGCATGGCGGTGGTCAGCCCTTTGGGAATTGTAGGAAAAGTCAAGCTCGTATCCGATCATTATGGAGTAGTCACCTCTATCCTTCATATTGATGTGATGGTTTCCGCGGTCTTGAAACGCACCGAGCATTTCGGTACGATACAATGGGATGGACGAAACCCCGATTTGGTAGACTTCAAGTATATTCCCCCGCACGTGAGTCCGGTGGTTGGAGATACTGTAATGTGCTCTGGCTTCAACGCGATATTTCCTGAAGGAACTATTGTTGGCGTCGTAGACCAGGTGCAGCTTAATAAGGATGCACTTTTCTACGATATCAAAGTCCGCTTAAGCCAGGATTTCAGAAAATTGTCGTTTGTTACGGTGGTTAAAAATAATCGCTTCGTAGAGCAAGATTCGCTGGAGCAGGTCATTCAAAAGTTGGAGCGATGAGCAGGGTAAGCATACTACAAGTTATATCCTTCTTCATCTACCTGTTGTATCAGGTGCTAATCTTGCAAAACGTCGTGTTGTTCCATACAGCCTTTTGCTTCTTATACATTGCTTACCTGTTACTGCTTCCGGTCGAGATGAAGCCCCTGACGCTGATGGCCATCGCGCTCGTGCTGGGACTGGCGGTGGATATGTTTTACGACAGTGTGGGACTGCATGCATTCGCCTGTATTCTGATTATGTACCTGCGAAATTACTGGCTTAACAACCTGACTCCGCAGGGAGGATATGATAGCGGAGACTCACCATCGCTTTCACTTCACGGTATTCAGTGGTTTACAGTCTACGCAACGCCTTTAGTGTTCATTCATCACAGTGCATTGTTCTTCATCGAAGCCGGCGGCTTTTCGATGTTCTGGTTCACGCTTTGGAAAATTATTACGAGCACTTTATTTACCTTGGTAGTAATATTAATAGCGCAATTTTTGTTTCCCAGCCGGCGGAGATAATCCGGTAATACTTTTTTAACGATTTTTTTAACGCCTGGTCCAGCAGTCACTGGAATGAAAAATGAATGAGGGTCGGAAAGAGATAATTCAGTTTGCTTTCATATTCGTCGGGTTCATCTTCCTGGTAAAGCTGTTTTTTATTCAGGTGTTGGACGACCGTTATGACAAGCTTGCCCATAGCAATGCGATCCTTCGCGAAGTGGATTACCCCGTTCGAGGTAGTATTAAAGATCGAAATGGGAAGCTGATCGTTTATAACACTCCGGAGTTCGACCTGCAGATTATTCATAAGGAAGTAAAGAACCTTGACTCTGTTAAGTTTTGTGAAGTGTTTGAACTCACATCCGCGGAGCTGAAGCTGAAATTTAAAGAGTTAAAGGTAAAGCGGGAGTATTCCTCGGTAAAGCTTACCAACTTCCTCACGCAGTTGTCAACGCGGGACTTCGCGAAGATCCAGGATAACATCGACTTGTTCAAAGGGTTTTATATTCAGGCGCGGACGACGCGGGCTTATCAGGCGCATGCCGCGGCCAATGCAATCGGTTATGTCAGCCAAATCTCCAAGACAAAACTTGCCAACGACAAGACAGGGATCTATAAACAGGGGGATTATATCGGACAAAGCGGCATCGAGGCTTATTACGAAGAATATCTTCGCGGCCAGCGTGGCGTTCGTTTCAAGCTGCGCAACGTCGATGGTGTCGAGAAGGGATCCTTTAGAAATGGCGCGATCGATACTTTATCTGTGGCAGGGAAGGACATCACGAGCACGATTGATCTTGACCTTCAGTCCTATGGAGAATATTTGTTGAATGGCAAGGCTGGTAGTATCATAGCGATTGAGCCCTCCACCGGCGAGATCCTTACCATGGCTTCTGGCCCCTCATATGATCCGACGTTGCTAACCGGCAGAAACTACAGCTCAAATTTTGTACTGATCAGCAACGACAGTCTAAAGCCTTTGTTCAATCGTCCCCTCATGGCGCAGTACAGGCCTGGTTCTATTTTTAAGATCGCCCAGGCAATGGTTGCCTTACAAGAAAAGGTGATCACTGAACAATCACGATTCCGTTGTGACCGGTCCATCATTAATTGTCACGGACCTCATTCCAATGAAGATCTTCGCGGTGCGATAACTCACTCCTGCAATCCTTACTTTTGGAATGTTCTCAAGCGGATGCTGAATCAAGGAGCATCTAGCAGTCCATTTGAAGATACACGCATCGGCCTTGCTGAATGGAACCGACACATTACGAGCTTCGGTTTTGGGAAGCGCCTGGGCATTGATCTACCAAATGAGAAAAGGGGTTTGGTGCCGGATCCGGCATACTATGACCGGGCCTATCGCGGGAGGCCCTGGAAGTTTTCCAACATTTACTCGATCGCTATTGGTGAGGGGGAAAACATGGTCGTTCCGCTACAGATGGCAAATTTCGCGGCAACCATCGCCAATAAGGGATACTACATCACGCCGCACCTGGTAAAGTCAATTGGAGACTCCGGCCAACCATTGCCACAGTTTATTGAAAAACATTATACCACCATTGATTCGTCTTACTTCCGCGTCGCGGCAGATGCGATGGAGAAGGTGGTCACTGAAGGTACGGGTTCATACCGGGCCAAACTGAAAAACATTGTTGTATGTGGAAAGACAGGGTCTGTTCAAAATGAACCCTTTCCAGATCACTCAGTATTTATCGCCTATGCTCCTAAGGATAATCCTAAAATTGCTGTGTCGGTCTACGTTGAATATTCCGGCGGAGGCGCGAGGGCGGCAGCATCTATCGCGAGTCTGATCATTGAAAAATATCTGCTTGGCGCTACTGAGAGACCACAGATCGAAGAATATGTATTGAAAGGCAAATTTTTGGATTGACCGCGCATGAATAACAGGCAGGAAATCATTACAAATAAAATGGATTGGGTAACGGTCGCCATATACGTGGCGATTGTATTCCTTGGATGGCTGAACATTTATGCTGTTACGTACGATCCGGAGAGCGATCTCTCGATCTTTAACCTTACAATTAACTCTGGTCGTCAGTTAATGTTCATTGCCGGCGCCTTTATCATTGTCATGGCCATCCTTATCGTGGACATGCGATTCTATGAAACGTTTGCCTACATTATATACGGTGCTATTTTGTTCCTGCTCTTGCTTGTTCCTATCATTGGAAAGGAAGTTGGGGGTAATAAAGCCTGGTTGGGAATTGGATCTTTCGGTGTTCAGCCTTCCGAGTTCGCTAAGTTTGCGACTGCCCTTGCGGTAGCCAAATTCATCGGCTCCATAGGATTCAGAATGGATCAGAAGCGAAATCAAATCATTCTTTTTGCAATGATTGCCGTCCCAATGTTCCTGATCCTGTTGCAAAAAGATACGGGTACAGCCCTGGTGTTTACAGTTTTTACCGTTGTATTCTTCCGGGAAGGGATGGCGCCATTCCTTATTATTGCCGGAATAATTGCGGCGATCATATTTGTCCTTACGCTTTTGGTCAATGAGTATTATCTGTTCATTGGAATTGGCGTGATCCTCGTTGCGGCCATCATTTTAGGTAAGAAAAAGCCAAAGCGCATTGCTTATCTGGCGGCGGGGGCGATCGCCCTGTGTGGCATTATCAAAAGCGTTGATTACGTCGTCACGGATGTGCTTAAGCCCCATCAACAAAACAGAGTAAAAGCACTGATCAATCCCGATGCTGATCCTTTGGGATTCGGATGGAATGTTACGCAGTCCAAGATCGCGATCGGCAGTGGAGGGTTTTTGGGAAAGGGATTTCTGCAAGGCACGCAAACCAAATTTAACTTTGTGCCTGAACAGAGTACCGACTTTATTTTTTGCACGATAGGTGAGGAGCACGGATGGGTCGGTAGCCTGTTCGTCATGGGTCTTTTCCTGGGCCTGATGCTGCGGATAATTTATCTGGCAGAGCGACAAAAGAATCGCTTCGCCCGCGTCTATGGATATTCGATCGCCTGCATTTTCTTTTTTCACTTCGCAGTGAATATTGGGATGACCATTGGACTGTTCCCTGTGATCGGTATACCCTTACCATTCTTTAGTTATGGAGGATCAGGCCTATGGGGTTTTACCATATTGCTGTTCATCCTTCTGAAGCTTGATGTACACCGGATGCAGGTGTTGCAGCGGGTCTGACTTGTGCGCCGTAGCAACCATATCGCTACATGCGCTGTGCTTCATTTTGCGATGGAGCATTAATTGAAACGCTTTTCCACCAGTTCCATAAATTCCTGGAACTCGTCGCTGTCATGATCCCAGGCAGAGGCATGCTCGTCTTCAATGTACCGCATAGCCGCCTTTTTTGTATCCATCTTATCAAGGTGATCGATCGCCTGACTGAATAGCTCAAAATCACCATGAAACAATACCTTGGTGAACATGAACTTCTGATTTATGGTCAGACTGTCGCGGATCTTTCCAACGCGTTGGAAGTTGCTGGCCAGTGTAGGTCTACCTTGTCGAAGCGTTTCGTTGATCGTCGGACGCGAAGATGTTTTAGGAGACTCCGGGACAAAAGAAGGCTTTGATTTCGGAGCAACCGGCTCCGGCTTTCTCTCAACGACCGGAGGCCGGGCTTGTTCCGGTTTCGATACGTAAAATTTAGTTGGGTCAAGAGGGATCACAGCTGAAAATTTTTCGAGATATCCTTCCACGTCCTCGGGTGTAAAACTTACTTCGTCGAGGATCAGATCCAAAATTGAAAATGCTTCGTTTCCGGAGATCTCCTTAACGCCCTTTTCGTCGAGCTTTTGAAGCATCTTTTCTAGGGGAGCTTTGTTTATTTTCAGATACTTGATATCCTCCCGGAACGGACCGACATCGAGCTTGTTATCCTTCCCGGTAATAACCATTGAATAAAAATCATAAGGATCAAAGATCGCCAGCAACGCATGGCCCACTGCTTTCTTGAGCAACGGTGCGAAGTGATTCCGCCGGATAGATATGTGATTTGAAAGCAGGGTCATGAGGTTTTCCAGTGCCTCTTTAACCTCGGGAAGCTCGTAATTGAAATACGGGCTTTGAAGTTTCTTTGTCTCCTCTTTCCAGGATTTGAATATCTCCCGTACAACAAACAGATTAATCTGATGTACGTTACAAAGTTTCAGTATTTCGGGTCCGGTTATCTTTTCTTTCGACGTAAAAAATCCATCCAGCACTTTGTCTGCATAATCATCCGCATACTGGGTAATAGCCTCGAGACTGATTTTTTCTTCCATGCGGTAAATCGGAGTGTTCGTAATATGGTGCTAAAGTTAATGGATATTCAAGAATGTGCACATTTATTCAACTGCTTAAGCAGCTTTTGGAAGCTTCAAGCTACAAGCCCGCGCTTGCTACCGGACATTACCCTTTCCAGATTCTGGCTTCGGGCGTTCGATCTGCAGGGACAGGCTTGCAGCTTGTAGCTTGCGGCTTCCAATTTTTCCGCCGCTCGCCGTGCTTCTGTACGCTAACGTCTTAACTTTATCCCATGTTTATAGAGCCCCACTTAGGAGGAAAGCATGAGCGCAAGGGTTGGATTGAAGTCATCTGCGGATGCATGTTTTCTGGCAAAACGGAAGAGCTTATCCGCCGGTTGAACCGCGCAATTATTGGGAAGCAACGCGTTGAAATATTTAAACCCGTTACCGATGTACGGTATCATCATACCTCAATTGTATCGCACAACGAAAGCGCCATCAGGTCAACTCCACTGAATTTTGCCAGTGATATGCTGTTGCTTGCGGGTAACTGCGACGTGGTGGGCGTGGACGAAGCACAATTCTTCGATGACGCAATCGTTGAGGTTTGCAATAAACTGGCTAATGCTGGGAAGCGTGTCATCGTAGCCGGACTGGATATGGATTATGAAGGAAAGCCGTTTGGCCCTATGCCGAACTTATTGGCGGTTGCAGAGTTCGTCACGAAGCTGCATGCAATTTGCGCGCAGACGGGGGAATTGGCCTCTTTCTCTTTCAGATTGGTGGACAATAATGCGCAAGTCGTGCTGGGAGAAAAACTCGAATACGAAGCTCGAAGCCGCGGTTCATTTGCAGAAGGCATGCGGGGGAGAAATAAATGAACGGCAAGTTTGCAGCGAAACGGCTAATTGCGCTTCTGCTATTATTTCCTCCATTGCTGCTTTTTGGGCAAGAAGACATTGCTATCGGGACCTGGCGCCTCCATCCCTCCTATAATAACATCAGTCATGTCGCGTTGCAGGGAACAAAAAGAGTGTTTGCCGCTGCCGCCCATGGTATCATGGTTGTGAACCGGGAGGATAATAGCATTGAGACCTATACCAGGCTAAATGGTCTTCAGGGTAGTGCCATCACGTCGATCGCTTTTCATGAGTCCACAAGCTCACTGCTAATCGCTTACGGCGACGGAAAATTTGATGTTCTGGATTCGGAAAATAACGTAGTCAGTTTCGACCCGGCGGCAAACACAATGCTGAACGGTTCCAGGAGGATCAATAGCATCGCGATAAATAAAGAGAATGCACTTTTAGCAGCAGACTATGGTGTTGTGGTATTTGACGTTGGCAGGAAACAAATTAAGGAAACGTGGCGTGACCTCGGCGTCACTGGTGAACCATTAAAAATCATTCAGAGCGCATCGCGGGATGACAGCATTTTTCTAGCCACATCGAACGGCGTTATTGCAGGCAGCCAATCGGCAAATCTGCAGGACTTCAGCAACTGGAAGAGATTTAATGCGAATAATTTTAATACAGAGATTTCAAGTATCACTGTGTTTGACGGATATGTCTTTGCTGCGATCAACAATGACGGCATCTACCGTTTGGAAAATGGAAGGTGGGTTTTACAGAATTTTCTGCAGGGTGGCACGTTTGTTAGTCTTAATAGTTCAGACAATAGCCTGATCGTTGTGCAGCCGGATGATCTCTGGCTGATTTCACAAAATATTCTTGCCGGCATTGCTGATCCACTTATTGTAAGACCAGGATTTGCTGTAATCGATGGGCAGGGAAAACTTTGGATTGGGGATGGAGTGAACGGATTGCTTTCCGATATGACCGGAACCATTGCATCCTTTTTGCCCAATTCGCCTGCAAATGAAGAAACAACCAATATAAGTTATCAGCGGGGGAAAATCTTCAACCTGTCGGGTGGCTTCGATCAAACGGGCGCTCCTCTCAGACGGCTGGGTTCCATAGATATATTTGAAGACGGTTCGTGGTCAACAAAACAAACCGCAATGTTTGATGTTACTGATGTCGCCGCAGGCTCGTCGGATAACGAAACGTACATTTCTTCCTTCGGTTATGGTGTCGAAATGCACCAAAGCGATGGCACTACAACGATTTTTGATGAAAGCAACAGTCCTTTGATCAATGTAAATCCTCCCGGCAGGTTTGTGAATATCACCGCCATGAACAGCACAGCCCATGGGTTGTGGGTTGCAAACTATGGCGCGAATAAGCCTTTGCATTTATTGAAAGCTGATCACACGTGGGAATCGTTTTCCTTCCAAACGAATGCTTCGAGATTTCCCATTGAAATGGTAGCCGACTTCAATGGCAGTATCTGGATGATTCTGGATCCCGGACATGGAGGCGGCATCATAGTTTTTAACAAAGACAAAAACGGTATTGCATATCTGACTGATGAAGCAGGACGTGGTGGTTTGCCCTCGCGTAATATATGGAGTATTGAGATCGATCGGGATGGAATTGTTTGGGTAGGGACGGACCTAGGAGCATGTTACTTTATCAACCCTGCAGGAATCTTTGATGGACCAGCAGATGCCATCAAGCCAATTATCGACGGCAGGTTTTTATTGCGCGATGATAAAGTTACCGCGATAGCGGTAGACGGCGGCAACAGAAAGTGGTTCGGAACCGAGCGCGGCGTGTGGCTATACGGACCGGGTGGAGATGAAGCATTGGAGAATAAAACTGCTGCGAATAGTCCGCTGCCTTCCGATGTCATTGTTGATATTGCAATAAGCGATCGATCTGGCGAAGTATTTTTTGCTACTGCTGAAGGGTTGGCATCTTACAGGGCAGGAGCAACTAAAGAAGATGTTTCGTTTCACTCTGTGAAAGTATTTCCAAACCCTGTGCTGTCGACTTTTGTTGGAACGGTTGGTATCTCTGGCACACCGGCAGATGCTATTATAAAAATCACTGACATCTCCGGAAAATTGGTTTGGGAAACACGGGCCAGTGGCGGAACGGCAACATGGAATGTACAGGACAACAAAGGCCGTCGGGTTCCCACCGGCATCTATATTGTATTTACCGTTTCACCAGATGGAAACGAGAAGGTAGCCTCAAAGATTGCAGTAGTTGATTAACCAATGTTTCATACCGTTTACGACAACCTACTTTTAACATGTTACATAAAACGCAGGGTGTTGTTTTCAGGTTTACCAAGTATGGTGAAACATCCATCATTGTAAACATATTTACTGAGCTTTTCGGACTGCAGAGTTACATCGTAAATGGAGTAAGAAGTAAATCTAGCAAGAACCGCATTGCGCTTTACCAACCAATGACCCTGGTGGATCTTGTAGTTTATCACAGAGAGAATGCAAACATAAATCGAATCAGGGAAATAAAATGCCTGTATCCTTATCAGACCATTACCACAGACATCAGAAAATCCGCTATAACCATTTTTATCAACGAGGTGCTTAACAAGACCGTTAAGGAAGAGAGTCAGGCAGGCGCATTTTGTAATTTCATGATCCATTCGCTGATTACCCTAGACACGCTTGATGTGCATGTTGAAAACTTTCATATTATCTTTCTGCTGAAGCTAAGTCGAATGCTTGGCTTTGGCGCGCATGAGGTCAATGATATACTTGGTGTTCACATGACGGATCTTGAAACAGAAAAGAACCTTTCTTTTTTTCTCTCATGCGATTACAACCACGCCATTTCGCTATCGAATGTCCAGCGGCGCAACGTCCTCGATCTGATCCTGAAGTTTTACGCCGATCATATGGATTCAATGGGAGAACTCCGTTCGGTGCAAATTCTTCGCGAGGTGTTGAGTTAAGGCCCCACCCCTTTCTTATCCCAACTTCTTCGCTACTTCATTCCAATTAACAACATTCCACCAATTGGCAACGTACTCGTTTCTTTTGTTTTGATACTTAAGGTAATAAGCATGTTCCCACACGTCAAGGGCCAGAATAGGAGCGCCTTTGAATTCACTCGAGTCCATTAAAGGATTGTCCTGATTTGCGGTTGATCCGATCTTCAATTTTCCACCTTCGGTGACAAGCCATGCCCAGCCTGAGCCAAAACGATCCATACCTGCTTTCGTAAACTGTTCCTTAAATTTTTCGAATGATCCAAAACTACCATTGATTGCTTCTGCAATTTTGCCTGACGGTGCTGCGCTTGCTGCTGGTCCCATGATCTGCCAAAAGAAATTATGATTCCAAACACCGCCACCATTGTTCTTCGCCTTTGCAGAAAGCTTGGACGTGTTAGCAAAGAATTCTTTTTCGGTCGAGAATGTAATCTTGTCAGCACCAATCGCCTCATTCACATTTTTTACATACGTCGCATGGTGCTTCGTATAGTGAATTTCCATTGTGGCCGCGTCGATGTGAGGCTCAAGCGCATTGTAGGCATAGGGTAAGGCTACTTGTGTAAATTGAAGTGCAGTGGCTTCCGACGGCAGGACGTCAGAATTAGGTGATGCTGCCTGCAAAATCAAAGGTGAACCAATTGTTGTGATGGCAATGGTCTTCAATGAAGTTTCTATAAATTTCCGGCGTGAGGTAGTCATGGTGCGATAGTTTGTTCAGCAGTAAATTTACCCAAAAATATCTAGCTTGCGTGAACCAATGGAAACCTCCTGCAGCCTATGAAAGAAATATTGTATGACGAAATACCTTCTCTTGACCTGGCGGACTTTTATGGCAACGATCCCGAGAAGAAAAAAAAGTTTGTCGCTGCGCTTGGTGCCGCTTATCATAGCATCGGTTTCGTTGCGATAAAAAATCATTTTTTGTCACCTTCGCAGCAAAAGAATTTGTACACGGCAATCAAGCAATATTTCTCACTTTCTGACGACGTTAAAAAAAAATATGAACGGACCGACCTTGCAGGTCAGCGCGGATATACGGGCAAAGGCAAGGAGCATGCAAAGGGACGTAACACGGGAGACTTAAAAGAGTTTTATCATGTAGGACAAGAACTGGATTCAAGTCAACTGGAAAGTGAAGGTTATCCGGCCAATATATGGCCTGAAGAAGTCTCCGGGTTTAAGGATGCTTCCATTCAAGTTTACCAGGCACTGGAGAAAACAGGTACGTACATGCTACGTGCGATTGCACTCTATCTTGGACTTGATGAAGATTACTTTGACGGGAAGATTAAAAACGGCAATAGCATTTTAAGGCCAATCCATTATTTCCCCATCGAAAATCCTACGGCCGTTCCAGAAGACGCAGTTCGCGCTGCCGAGCACGGAGATATCAACCTTATCACGCTGCTCATGGGTGCAAGCGCAGATGGCCTCCAGGTGTTGCGGCGGGATGGAAAATGGATTCCCATCACAGCCCTTCCTGATCAGTTGGTCGTCAATGTCGGAGATATGCTGGAAAGATTGACAAACAAAAAGCTTAAGTCTACTATGCACCGTGTGGTGAACCCACCACGCGAAGCGATGAATGTCGCAAGATTCAGCATACCATTCTTTATGCATCCAAGGTCCGAAATGAGCCTCGCGGCACTTCCCGAGTGCATCGACACAGAAAACGCAAAAGAGTGGGATGATATCACGGCGGGCGAATTTCTTGATCAACGACTTCGGGAAATCGGCTTAAAAAACTGAGGTGTAATACTCACTGAAATAGAAGTGCCGACACGCATCCGATATTACATCTTTCTGCGCGATGTGCTCACACTGGCACTTACCACTTTTGGAGGGCCACAGGCGCATCTCGCACATTTTCAAAACGTTCTGGTTGAGCGGAGAAAATGGCTTACTGAGGAGGAATTGCTGGAGATCAATTCACTTTGCCAGATACTGCCGGGCCCGGCGTCAACTCAAACACTGACTGCCATCGGTTTTAAGATTGGAGGCCCCAACCTTGCATATCTGACACTGCTTGTTTGGATACTTCCAACCGTCGCCGCGATGACTGGTGCCGCAATTGTGATGTCAAGCATTCAAACCAAGCAATTGTCTCTGGACTTCACCCGGTTCATTCAGCCCATAGCCGTAGGGTTCGTTAGCTACGGAGCGTATTCTATCAGCGTAAAAACCGTATCATCGAAGACAGGTATTGCCCTGATGATCATGGCCGCCCTTGTCTCCTATTTTATTCAAACACCCTTTGTCTTTCCCTTCATTTTGCTCGTCGCAGGATTGGTGACGGCCTTAAAGTATAAGAAGCAGCCCAAAGACGAAACGAAAAAGAAACTCGTCATTTCATGGTCAAACTTCCTGCTGTGGGTAGGCGTTTTAATCTTTGCCGCGGTTTTAGGAGGTGTCACAAAAGCACTACCCGTCAAATTATTCGAGAATTTCTATCGGAACGGAAGTCTGGTTTTTGGCGGCGGACCGGTACTGGCGCCGTTGCTCTATACAGAATTTGTAGATGTAGAACGCGACTCGCTGGAGGGTAGCAAAGCATCGCAGTTTAAAAACAGATTGAAGCAGAAGTTCAGCCCGAAGCCGTACCATCATCCGATTTCGCATGATGAGTTTCTTTCCGGTTATGCTTTTGCACAGGCACTCCCCGGACCGGTTTTTTCTTTCAGCGCCTATATAGGAGCACTCTCTGCCCGTGACGATGGCCTCGGAGGTGCAATTCTTGGCGCAGTCATGTCCGCGATGGGAATCTTTTTGCCTGGTACGTTTTTAATTTTCTTTGTCATACGGTTTTGGAGCAGCCTTAAGAAATACCGTGGCGTTCGGGCGTCATTGGAGGGAATCACTGCAGCCAGCGCGGGCCTCGTTGCAGCCTCAGCGATCATCCTGTTTCAGCCCCTAGACAATACCATTTTAAATTTTGCGACAACGATCATTACGTTCTGCCTGTTGGCATTTACGAGAATTCAATCGCCATATATAATTCTGGCCGGATTGATTCTTGGAATAGTGATAAAATGATTATGAGTAAAGCGCCGGCTATTTACGGCTTCCGTAAAATAATGTGATAAACAGTGTAGGAAAGACACTGTAGTTCTTCGTTGTGGGCATCATTTCAATAGTCTTTACGTAGGCATCAACGAGAATTCCTGCCTCAAACCCGGTCACCTGGCTTTTCAATGTTCCAAGCTCAAAATTTAGCGCCGCTTTGAAATTAGCCCCCGGTGTAATTTTGGATTCTCCGAGCCCTTCAAACAGCCTGCCTGTTCCCGCGATGTAGTCAACGTTGATGACGTCTGGGTCGTACGGTGCCCTGACGGTGAATCCGCCGCCGCCGCCTTCCGGATAATATTCAACATAGTACGGTGCGACCAGCCCAATCGTTGGACCTACGGCAAATACGCCTTTGATCTCAACACCTTGCTGGGGAGCCTTCTTAAAAAGAATAAAATCACGGCCATACTGAAGCCGGAGAGCGTAGAGATAATTTGACTTTCCGTAAATAAAAAGATTGCCAGTTTGCACGGAATTCCTTCTGACTTCTTGCGGATGCTTTATGTTGATCACTTCCAGGCCAAACGTTTCCAGAACCCTGTCGTTTTTCAGCTTTCGCGCCTTTTTAAAGACGAGGCCGCCAATTAAACCACCGGAAGTATTCTTGTTTATCCCCCAGGTAAACTCTGAGCCGTACTCATAACTATCCTGTGTCTGCGCGGAGAGCGAAGAGGACAGAAAAAGAACGCCAATAGTGAGGAGGAAAAGCCTTTCGAAACGCTGCATCCGGAACGATATTCTTACACTAAATTTAAACTTAAAAATACCTAACGCAAATATTCGCCACAAGTTATTACGCACATGGTCAAAAGCTACGGGCAGGCGTTTTAACTTACGTTAAAATGCCGTTTACAGATTTCATTGCCAGGTGCAGACTAAATTATTTCCATCGATCGGGTGGCACA
The DNA here is from genome assembly GCA_037720155.1 of Chryseolinea sp. Classification (GTDB taxonomy): domain Bacteria; phylum Bacteroidota; class Bacteroidia; order Cytophagales; family Cyclobacteriaceae; genus Chryseolinea. The sequence goes on from JBBJMI010000001.1 coordinate 513,837, forward strand.
TTAAGCTTTAGATGCTGCGACAATTTCCTCAAAATCTATGTCAAAATGCGATCCGTCGTAAATCGCCTCACCATTTTTTATCAGCAGAACCTGGGGAGATTCGTGATGAACCTTAAATTGTTGCGCTATTCGATTCGACACCTCTCGAAATGAGATCAGGTCTAGAAAATAGGGCTTTATGTCAGCAGCTTTCTCGTCGCTCCACTTTCGTTCAAATCTGTCCAGGGCAAGCTGGCTCACCGAGCAACGGTTGCTATACTTGAAAATTAGGACCGGTTTGATTCTAGACTCCTCACGGATTTGATCCAGCTGGTCGGTTGACTTCAATTCATTCCACTTCATAATAGTTTTATTCATACCACAACCCTTGTTCGCCCTTATCGTAGCGAGGCTTCTTCCCTTTATACTTGAGATTTTCCGGCTGGGTCTCTTCCTTTTTGAATAAACGCGCCCACCATAGCTTTAAGTTCGTGAGCATGTCACGTTCTTCATCAACATTGTTCTTATTTATTTTGATAAACTTAGTATCGGGATGCAGGGCCCGGTTCTTTTCAAGAAAGGAATACTTCTGCATTTTTATATTTCCTTGATAGGCGCTGACACGGGCAAAAGCTTTTCCAGGCTCGCGAGTTTTAAGCGCCTCCTCCGATGCGCTAGGGTTGTGAATGTAGTCCCAATTGCGTTTCACACTCCTTGCATATTCGCTTGCTTTAACAGAAGACTTGGACGGCGCTACGCCGGGCATACTAACATCAGCGGCATGCGGTCTGCGCGTGTACGCCTGCTGCTTCACCTTGACAATCAATCCTTCTGCCTGAAATGCGGAACTTTTCACTCGATTTTTCTTGATCGATTCTTCGGCTGCGTTCGGGTGCTGTACATAGTTCTTTCGGAATTTTTTCAATTTCACGTATCCGGTAAAAGTCTCGCCCATGTCAGCAAAGCCTGGCTGGACGGAAAACCGTTTCATTTTCCCTGGATACCCGCTAACCTGTTTACCCTCGGGTGATAAACCTTTTCTAGGAAGGCTCCCCTTCGAGCTTGCTACCCCTTTTTGTATTCGTCCTGCCTTTATATTTCCTTGATAATATGCCTGCCGGCTATCCTGCCCTGGATATTTAGGAGGCAATGGTTGACCTTCGTTATTCCAAAGCGTCCCGCTGACGCTGCCGCCCCCTTTCAAAGGTCGTCTTGCCTTTACATTTCCCTGAAAAAGCGCTGCTCGGCTCCCCTGCATGGAGGGTTTGCCTGCCAATGCCTGACCATCATTGTTCCAAACCCGCCCACTCACGCTACCGCCACCTTTCATAGGTTTCCTGGCTCTCGCGTCACCGCGAAATTTGTTGATCCCATTTGCACCAATTCCCGGTACGCGGGGTGGAAGCGGTCCATCTCCAGGATGTGAACCTGTAGCACTGCGATATTTTTGAGGCATGAGGGGTTTTCCCTCTGTCGATCGCTTGCTCATAAAATTTCGTCCCCTGATCCTGCGACCTGCAATATCACCACTCCAGGCACGCTGCCCCTGGCGTGTTGCTGACTTGTAACCTCCGGTTTTACCGCGGTATGGTGTGTCTTCCCCAACCGGTCGACGCCCTCCCCTAAAAGTTGGTGAAATGACGCCCGGACGGCGTGATTCGAAATTCTTTGTCCTTAATGGCCGCCCAGCTAAATCACGTGTGGTGGCTCGCTCCCCCTTGCGTTTCGGCCTGGCAAAGTTTGCGTAGACATTAATACTCTTTCGCGCAGTAAACGGTGCCGATGCGGAACGAGGAACAACCCTCGATCTTCGCGCAGGCGCTGACGTTCCCTGACCCTGTAAACGCTTCAATCTCGCCAATGTCGTGCGATTGGATGTTGCATTTTCGGTTGGTCTGGGAGGGGTCGCCTTACTGTAACGTCCGTATTGTGGATAAATATTTTTTCTACTACTACCGGCCGACTTGCTACGGATCTTGTAACCCGCAATATCACCGCGCCATGCGTTTTGGCTGGTTTTAGGACTTGTGTTCGCCAAAGGTCGTATTGGTTTACCCGGCCTGTCAACACCCGAAGCGCGGCGACGCGGGCTACCTGCGCCAGCCCGCGATGCGTTTGACCGTTCTGTAGGGCTAACGCGCTTTACCCGCGCATCCCGGTTCCTGGGAGTTCTTTTTTTAAATGGGGTTTTGAACCTGCTTTCACGGTTTCCTGAAGGGTTGTCGCCCTTAGTATTCTGCGCCTGTACACATACCGACGTCGCAAACATCAAAATAAAGATGGAAGCTAGCCGCACAATGCGGGACGAGTGACTGGATTGAGGGTAGGGTGCGTTCAAAAAATGGCGTCAGAAAACACCTTAAGTTAGCTAATTCCGGGAGTCTTTCCGATAAACTCCGACAGGTGTCATAACGCATGGCCGAATGGTTTCTTTTCTCTATAGCTGAGATTTGTTTTTTTAAATTAATTATCGGGCACCCCTTGGTGTCTGCGTTTCTGAAAGAAGGTACAAGCTGCAAGTCTGATTGTGCAACCTGGCTTGCAGCTTGCGGCTTGTTGCTTGAAGCTTTTTAATAGCGCAACAGGTTTTCCAAGGACGAACGCAATCTGCCTTTGGGCAGGAAATTCTGCTCCAATGTAGGAGCAAAAGGAATCGGAGTGTCTAGTGAGGCGACCCTCACCACAGGGGCATCGAGAAACTCAAAACAATGTTCATTTATCCAGGCGCTGATTTCTGCGCCGACCCCGCCGGTCAAAGTATCCTCATGGAGGATAAGAACCCTGCTCGTTTTTCGTACAGACGCCCCGACCATTTCCGAATCCCAGGGAAGTAAAGTGCGCAGATCGATCAGATCGGCTCTCACATCCGGCATGCTGTCCAGGATCTCGGCAGCCCAATGAACCCCCATACCGTATGTTATAATAGACACCTGGTTTCCCGAACGGACTAATCTTCCCTTGCCGATTTCGATGGTGTAATATTCGTCAGGAATTATTCCCTTCAAAGATCGATACAGCAGCTTATGCTCGAAATACATCACAGGGTTGGGATCCTCTATCGCGGCGCAAAGCAGCCCTTTCGCGTCATAGGGATTGGACGGATAAACTATCTTCAGACCTGGCGTGTGAAAAAACCAGGCTTCATTGCTTTGAGAATGAAAAGGACCTGCTGCGGTGCCAGCGCCCGTAGGCATGCGCACCACGACATCCGCGGGCTGCCCCCACCGCCAATGCGTTTTTGCAAGATTGTTTACAATCTGGTTAAATGCTTCCGTAACAAAATCTGCAAACTGCATCTCAACCATTGACTTCATGCCGCGTATCGATAATCCCAGTGCTGCGCCAACAATTGCGGACTCACAAATCGGCGTGTTGCGCACCCTCTCTTTTCCAAATTTATCAACGAATCCCTCCGTTATCTTAAACACGCCACCATATTCGGCGATGTCCTGTCCCATGAGCACCAGATTTTCATAGCGCTCCATGCTTTGACGAAGCCCATCACTGATCGCGTCGATGAAGCGCTTTTCGGACGTCTCGTCTGTGGAGGGTGATACCACAGTTTGAACAAATGGCGCATAGACATCCCGTATCTCATTATCCGTTCGTGCGACAGGATGTCTTTCCTCAAAAGCGAGTGCAAGGCCGCTGTCAATTTCCTTGCGGATATCCTGTCTCAGCTTATCAACGTACTGCCTATCCGCAATTTTGTTTTCAAGCAGAAAGTTTTCGAACTGGTGGATGGGGTCGAGTTGCGTCCAATGGTCTAAAAGCTCTTTGGGAACGTATTTGGTTCCGGATGCCTCTTCATGACCACGCACCCGGAATGTTCTGCATTCAAGAAGCACCGGTCGTGGGTGCTTCCTCATCTCCCCAGCTAAACGCTTCACTGTATTGTAGACTTCGAGAACGTTGTTACCGTCGACGCTGAGTCCCTCAATTCCGTAGCCGATGCCCTTATCTGCAAAGCTCTTGCATTTGAATTGTTCCGAGCTCGGTGTTGAAAGTCCATATCCATTGTTCTCAATGACAAAGATCACCGGAAGGTCCCATACTGCGGCAACATTCACCGCCTCGTGGAAGTCACCTTCGCTGGTGCCGCCGTCGCCATTAAAAACTACGGTAATCTTGTTCTCGCCTTTCAATTTGCTAGCCAATGCGATCCCGTCAGCAACGCCGTTCTGTGGACCGAGATGTGATATCATCCCAACGATATGATGCTCTTGCGTTCCAAAATGAAATGACCGGTCACGTCCCTTCGTGTAGCCGTTCTCAGTACCTTGCCATTGGGAGAAAAGTCGTTCAAAAGGCATCCCTCTTCCCATAAAAACTCCGAGGTTTCGGTGCATTGGAAGAATGTACTCATCCGCGTCAAGCGCTGCTGTTATCCCCACTGAAATCGCTTCTTGTCCAATACCACTGAACCACTTACTGATCTTGTTCTGTCTTAATAAGATCAGCATTTTTTCCTCGATCATACGAGGTTTTAACAGGGCCGCGTAAAGGTCAAGTAACGTTTTATCTGAAAGCGACATAGAGTCCATATGAAGTAGAAACTGAATAGTTTATTTATTATCGTGGAAAGTGACGCACTGCTAGCGCAGCCGCCATTGACCTTGCAAAGTAAAATTGTTTATTTTCAAGATCATTCCATACTTTTAGCCCCTCGCAGCCCGGTTTCAACCTTTCACTATTCACTTTCCCCTTTGTTTATGGTTTCGTTCAAGGAGTTTGTTCTGGAAAATGGCCTACAGGTAATCGTACACGAGGATCCGTCAGTTCAGATCGCAGTTATGAACATTTTATACGATGTTGGCAGTCGCGATGAAAGCGCTGATAAAACCGGATTTGCACATTTGTTTGAACATCTGATGTTTGGTGGATCGAAGAATATTCCCAGCTATGATGAACCGCTTCAGCTGGTTGGCGGCGAGAACAATGCCTTTACCAACACCGACATCACGAATTTTTATCTAACGGTCCCTGCATCTAATATTGAAACGGCGTTTTGGCTAGAAAGCGATAGAATGTTCAGTCTGTCCTTTGATCCTAAGGTACTCGAAGTGCAGCGCAAGGTCGTGATCGAAGAATTTAAGCAGCGTTACTTAAGCCAACCTTATGGCGATGTATGGTTAAAACTTCGTCCACTGGCGTATAAAGTTCATCCATATCAATGGGCTACTATTGGAAAGGAAATTTCACACATTGAAGATGCAACACTTGAAGACGTTAAGGAATTTTTCTTCAGGTATTACGTGCCCAACAATGCGATTATGGTGGTTGCAGGCAACGTGACGGTGGCCCAGGTAAAGAAGCTTTCTGAAAAATGGTTTGGTCCAATTCCACGAGGAGCAAAAGAACGAAATCTGCCAGTCGAGCCACCGCAGACTACGAAGCGTTTTCTGGAAGTGAAAGCGAAAGTTCCCGCCAGCGCCTTTTACAAGGCGTATCATACTCCTGGACGTTTTGAGAAAGATTATTATGCAATTGATTTGCTGAGCGATATTTTAAGTCGTGGTCAGTCCAGCAGGCTGTATCAGAAGTTGGTTCAGGAGCGCGAGATCTTTACTTCGATTTCCTCCTTTGTAACAGGTACGGTTGACCCAGGATTATTGGTAATCAGCGGCCGCGTCAACAAAGGTATCACATTAATACAGGCGGAACAGGAAGTGAATAACGTTCTCGAAAAGCTCGTTACCGAGGGCATCGACGAAGATGAACTCGAAAAGGTAAAAAATCAAGCTGAGTCAACCCTCGAATTTGGAGAAGTTGAATTGATGAATCGGGCAATGAATCTTGCATTCGCCAAGCTTTCAGGAGATGCCGACCTTGTCAATCAGGAAAGTGATTTAATAAACGCGACCACTTCAGAAGACATCCAGCGCGTAGCCCGGGCGATACTTGCGGAAGAGAACTCAAGCACATTGTATTATCAGGCGGAAGCCGATGAAAAAATAGCAGCGCCTTAAAGGATATGAAGATTCGTGTTGGAATGGGTTTCGATGTTCATGTGCTTGAGGAAAACAGAGAGTTTTCTCTCGGTGGAATCGTGCTTGACGGCGCGCCAAAAGGCGCAATCGGGCATTCTGATGCCGATGTGCTCATACATGCAATATGTGATGCCCTGCTTGGTGCGGCCAACCTAAGGGATATCGGCTTTCACTTTTCTAATACCGACCCGCGGTGGAAGGGAATGGACAGCAAATTTTTTTTGAAAGAGGTGAGTGCACTCGTATTGTCTAAAGGCTGGTCAATTGGCAATATCGACTGCACCATATGTCTCGAAGAGCCTAAGATTAATCCCCACATTCCGGAAATGAAGAGTGTGCTTGCTCCACTAATGAATATAACGGTGGACGATGTATCTATAAAAGCGACGACCAATGAACAACTTGGTTATGTCGGGAGAAAGGAAGGCGTTTGTGCCTATGCGGTGGTGTTGATTCAAAAATTATAATGTCTGCGCTAAAGATTATCGTAACGGCCGACGGGTCGCACTCGATTTTTAATGACTCCTTGCAGGAGACCTATCATTCAGTACATGGCGCCGTTCAGGAATCGATGCATGTTTTTATTCAGAGTGGGCTTGAATTTTACCGTACCGCTAACAAAATCAATTCCATAAAAACATTTGAGGTTGGATTTGGTACCGGTTTGAACACGTGGCTCGCATTACAGTGGGCTCGAAATGAAAATTGTAGTATCAATTACGTTTCAGTCGAAGCGTTTCCGTTGGAGGAAAGCATATGGTCCTTGCTAAACTACGCGGACGACAGACGAGCAGATGAATTTTATTATTTACACAAGATTCGCTGGGACGAGGAATGTCAGGTTGATGAACAATTCAGCCTTAAAAAGATAAATGCGCGACTGGAAGATATTCAACTCGAAGAGGCGTCGTACGATGTGATATTTTTTGATGCTTTCGCCCCCGGAAAGCAACCAGAAATGTGGTCCCTATCAATTCTGGAAAAGATAGAACGGGCCATGAAGGAAGGTGGCGTATTTGTGACATACTGCGCGAAGGGTCAGCTGAAACGTGATTTGCGGGCTTTACAAATGGTTGTGGAGACTCTTCCCGGTCCTCCTGGAAAAAATGAAATGATCAGGGCCACGAAAATGCTAAGGACTTAGTTTAGTTGAGCAACGATGCATTTGAGTTGACGTGCAGTTGCATAAATGACTATGGCAGCTGCGCTTTCGGCTATTTCGATGTTTCAAAAAATTCAGTGCTGCAATCGTTGTCGTGTTTAGTAATTTCAAATCTCATTGAATAATTTCTAAAAAGATTCAAAATATTCCGGCAAATAGTGAGATATGCCCAATTTCCTTCTGTTTGTTTGGTAAATTCAAAACCCCGTTCTGCCCTGGACGGTTATTCGTTAAAGTAAATACAACCAGATGATGAAAGAAAAGAGCAACCGTGGGTTGTACACTCCTGAATTGGAACATGACGCATGCGGTATTGGTTTTGTGGCGAACATTAACGGCACGAAAACCAACCAAAACCTCCGCGATGCACTCTCGATGCTGGAAAATATGGAGCATCGTGGAGGAAAAGGCAGCAGTCCAAAAACTGGAGATGGCGCCGGTGTGTTGATTCAGCTGCCGCACGATTTGTTTGTTGAAGAATGCGCACGCCTGGGATTTGAGTTGCCACCGGCTGGAAAATACGGGGTCGGTATGGTATTCTTTCCTCGTGATAAAAAGATAATGAATGCCTGCCGTGAGGTTCTTCGCAAGAACATCAAGGAACTCGGACTTGAGCTGCTGGGTTACCGTGTAGTGCCTGTTGATCACAGCGTACCTGGACCAGGGGCTGCTGAGATCGAGCCAGTGATCGAACAGGTGTTTGTCAAAGCCAAAGATGAAACACTGGTAGACGGGGCCTTCGAACGGAAGTTATTCGTTCTGCGAAATTACACATCTCATACCATTGCCCGTGATGGAAAGGGGAGCAACAAGGAATTCTATATTACAAGCTTCTCGGCCAAGACCATTATATATAAAGGACAATTAAGGACCGAGCAGTTACGCGCATATTTCAACGACCTTCAAGATCCACGTGTAAAGACTGCACTCGCACTGGTTCATTCACGATTTTCCACGAATACATTTCCAAACTGGAAGCTATCTCAGCCATTCCGCTACATCGCGCATAATGGTGAGATCAATACTATTCGCGGCAACGTGAATAAGATGAAGTCCAAGGAAGCATTATTTAAATCAACGCTCTTTACAGATGAGGAGTTAAAATTGCTTCTCCCGATTACAAGCCCGGAAGGCTCAGACTCCGCTAATCTCGATGCCCTGGTGGAAATGCTGGTGCTCTCAGGCAGACCACTTCCCCATGTGCTTATGATGCTCGTGCCAGAAGCATGGCAGGACAATAAACTAATGGACCCACATCGCAAAGCATTTTATAAATATCACGCTTCAATGATGGAGCCCTGGGATGGTCCGGCCGCCCTTGTGTTTACGGATGGTTCCCGCATTGGCGCTACGCTCGATCGCAACGGCCTGCGTCCTCTGCGTTATTGCATTACGCGATCTGGAAGAGTAATTGCAGCATCCGAAGCGGGTGCCCTTCCCGTTGATCCCAGGGATGTAATTGAGAAGGGGCGTATCACGCCAGGTAAAATGCTCATGGTAGACCTGATACAAGGCAAAGTGCTGGACGACGAGAAAGTAAAACGTTCGGTCTACGAGGGCAAATCCTATTACAATTGGATTATTCAAAACCGACTCAAGTTACGCCTCGAACCAGAACACGAATGGCTGGAAACAAGCTTTGATGAAAAGACACTTGTCAAGCGCCAGAATGCCTACGGGTATACTTCGGAAGACATCAAAATGTTGATTCTGCCCATGGCAGAAAAAGGCTATGAAGCCATCGGGTCGATGGGTGACGATACGCCCCCTGCTATCCTGTCGAAAGAAAGCCGACATCTTTCAAACTATTTCAAACAACATTTTGCTCAGGTAAGTAACCCGCCGATCGATCCTATACGTGAACGCCTTGTTATGTCGTTGTTTACACGTGTCGGATCAAGCTTGAATGTTTTGAGCGAAACACCAGAGCACACACGACAGATTCACATTTCCCAGCCAGTTTTATTGAATTCAGATCTCGAAAAATTCAAGCATCTGCAGGATCAGGCTTTTGAATGCGCGGTAATCCAATGCGTCTTCAAGGCTGATGGTGAACCGGGTCGGCTCGAAGAAAGCCTGAACCGGATAAGCTGCGAGGCTGAGAAAGCCGTTAAGGCGGGCAAGAAAATCATTATTCTTTCGGATAAAAAGATAAGCAATGAATTTGCACCCATCCCTTCGCTGCTGTCTGTTGGCGCAGTACACCAGTACCTTGTTGAGAAACGCATAAGAACTCAGGCTGGGCTGGTTGTCGAGGCGGGAGATGCATGGGAAGTCCATCATTTCGCAACAATCATCGGATATGGTGCGAGTGCCGTCAATCCTTATATGGCGCTTGAGACAATTCACTTCATGAATAAGGAAGGGTTGTTCTATAAGCCTCTGACTGACGAAGAAACTTTTGCAAATTACCAGAAGGCGATCGGAAACGGATTGTTGAAAGTGATGTCGAAGATGGGCATCAGCACATTGCAGTCTTATCAATCGTCCCAAATCTTCGAAGCGCTGGGAATCGGCAGTGATGTCGTTGAAAAATGTTTCCGCGGTACGATCACGCGCATTGAAGGTTTATCGTTCGACGATATAGCACGTGAGGTTATCGTACGGCACGAACTTGCTTTTGAAATTGAGAGCAAAGAATTAACAACGGGAGGAGTATATCAGTGGAAACGCCGCGGCGAAAAACACATGTTCAGTCCTGAGGTAATTCACCTTTTGCAATACTCTACCAAGTCGAATAATTACGAAACGTTCAAAAAGTATACACAGAGAATCAATGATCAGGCGGAAAACGCACTGACTTTCCGTGGATTGTTTGAATTTAAAAAACGGAATCCAATTCCTCTTTCGGAGGTGGAACCAGTGGAGGATATATTTAAGCGCTTTGCTACCGGCGCGATGTCCTTCGGTTCTATTTCTCACGAAGCGCACAGCACCCTAGCAATAGCAATGAACCGTATTGGCGGTAAGAGCAACAGCGGTGAAGGGGGAGAAGATTCAATTCGGTTTGACAAGAAAGAAAATGGTGATTGGGAACGGTCAGCAATAAAACAAGTGGCGTCCGGAAGATTCGGAGTTACCAGCTATTACCTCGCCAATGCCGACGAACTCCAGATAAAGATGGCGCAGGGTGCCAAGCCTGGTGAAGGCGGACAGCTTCCTGGTGATAAAGTCGATGAGTGGATCGGCCGAGTGCGACACAGCACACCCGGCGTAGGATTGATCTCGCCACCGCCACATCACGATATTTATTCTATTGAAGATCTTGCTCAGTTGATCTACGATCTTAAAAATGCCAACAGACAGGCCCGCATCAACGTTAAGCTTGTGTCTCAGGCGGGTGTCGGTACCGTTGCGGCTGGAGTAGCAAAGGCCAAGGCAGATGCGATACTTATTTCCGGCGCAGACGGCGGAACGGGAGCCTCTCCTGTAAGCTCGCTGCGTCATGCCGGACTTCCATGGGAGCTCGGACTGGCCGAAGCACATCAGACATTGGTTAAAAATAATCTCCGCAGCAGGGTCGTGCTGCAGACAGATGGACAGATCCGCACAGGTCGCGATATTGCCATTGCAACCATGTTGGGTGCCGAAGAGTGGGGCGTCGCAACGGCTGCGCTAGTGGTTGAAGGTTGCATCATGATGCGCAAGTGTCACTTGAACACCTGCCCCGTAGGCATTGCAACGCAGGATAGCGATCTTAGAAAGCTGTTTACCGGAGACCCTGACCATGTCGTCAACTTCTTTACGTTCCTCGCTCAGGATCTTCGCGAAGTAATGGCTGAACTCGGATTCCGCACGATTAACGAAATGGTTGGACGCGCAGACATGCTTCGTGTACGCCAGGATATAGACCATTGGAAGATCCGGAAGCTGGATCTCTCGCCGCTCCTTATGCGTGAGCCGGTGCGCGAACACATAGGTTTGTACAAACAGATTGACCAGGACTTTGAGCTGGAAAAAGTGCTGGACTGGAAGCTAGTCGAAGCTGCGAGAGCGGCATTGGACGACCAGGAACCTGTAAAAGAAAAGTTTATTATCCGCAATACGGACCGTACAACGGGCGCCCTGCTATCCAATGAGATTTCTAAAAAATATAAAGGCAAGGGACTTCCCGACGATACAATCCACTTCAAGTTTAAGGGCTCCGCAGGGCAGAGCTTCGGTGCATTTGTGGCGCCTGGTGTAACATTCGAGCTGGAGGGTGAAGCGAACGACTACTTCGCGAAAGGACTGTCAGGTGGAAAGCTGATTGTTTATCCTGATAAGGAATCTTCGTTCAAACCAGAAGACAATATAATTGTAGGAAACGTTGCGTTTTATGGCGCAACCTCCGGTGAAGCGTACATACGAGGTCAGGCTGGAGAACGCTTTTGTGTTCGTAATTCCGGTGTGAAGACGGTCGTAGAGGGTGTGGGCGACCACGCATGTGAATACATGACAGGAGGCCGGGTCGTTGTACTCGGCAAGACAGGTCGAAATTTTGCAGCTGGTATGAGCGGGGGAATTGCTTATGTGTTTAATCCCGAACACGCTTTGGAACGACTGTGCAATAAAGACATGGTGGAGCTCGAACAACTTGAACCTGAAGACAAGGAAGAAGTTAAGGCGATGATCGAAAAGCATTTTAAGTACACAGGAAGTGATCCAGCGGAATGGTTGCTCGGTAAGTGGGAGGAGGCATCAGAGCTTTTTGTTAAAGTAATGCCGAAGGATTATAAGGCAGTACTTCAAAGAGCGAAGAAGGCGAAGTTGACTAGCAAGGGCAGAAAAGTTAGTGTTAAATAGTTTAAGAGAGAGATTAATGGGACAAGTAGATGGGTTTATGAAGTTCGATCGCGAGATGCCGAAGTCACGCGATATCAAGGAACGGATGAAGGATTACAAAGAGGTTTATACGCCGCTTGACAAAGAAAAGGTTAAGCAGCAGGCATCACGTTGCATGGACTGTGGCGTTCCTTTCTGTCATAATGGTTGTCCGCTCGGCAACAATATTCCTGATTTCAACGATGCAGTCTATCAGGGTAAATGGGAGGAGGCCTTCCGCATACTCGATAGTACGAATAACTTTCCCGAGTTTACGGGACGTATTTGCCCCGCGCCATGCGAAGCGAGCTGCGTCTTGAGCATCAATAACAAACCGGTCACGATTGAATATATCGAAAAGTCGATCGCTGAACAGGCTTTTGAGAAAGGATACATCAAGGCACATCCTCCAAAAACGAGGACAGGTAAACGAATTGCCGTTGTTGGCTCGGGACCAGCAGGTCTCGCCGCTGCCGCCCAGCTTAACAAAGCTGGCCATTGGGTGACGGTGTTCGAACGCAGCGATCGTATCGGAGGTTTATTAAGATACGGTATCCCCGATTTCAAGCTTGAGAAAAATATTGTAGACCGCCGGGTCAAATTGCTGGAGCAGGAGGGAATTATATTCCGGACCGATGCCCATGTTGGCGTGAATATTAGCGCAAGACATTTAAAAGATGAGTTCGACGCAATCGTAATGTGCGGCGGAGCATCAGCGCCCCGCGATCTTAATATCCCTGGACGCCACTTTCAAGGTGTTCATTACGCTATGGAATTCCTTCCCCAGCAAAATAAACGCGTTGCCGGTGACCGCGTCGCTACTGGTGAGATCATGGCTACTGACAAGAACGTTTTAGTTATTGGCGGAGGAGATACTGGGTCAGATTGTGTGGGTACATCAAATCGCCATGGAGCAAAGTCAGTTACACAGATTGAGCTTTTAGGCAAACCACCGGTTTCACGCCTTGCTCAAAATCCATGGCCCCTTTGGCCAATGGTGTTGATGACGTCGTCTTCTCACGAAGAAGGGGTCGACCGCCAATGGGCGATTCTAACAAAAGAATTTGTTGGTGATAATATGGGTAAGCTTACGGGCTTGAAGATCTGCGAGATCAAATGGGGTGTCAACGGCCAGGGAAAGATGGGTTTTGAAGAGGTCCCCGGAACGGAACAAGTTTTGCCTTGTTCCCTTGCATTGCTGGCAATAGGATTCGTTGGCGCTGAAAAGTCTGGATTGGTGGAAGAATTAAAACTTGACCTGGACGAACGTGGAAATGTGCGGACAGAGAATTACATGACCTCGCTTGAAGGTGTGTTTGCTGCGGGAGATGTCCGTAGGGGGCAGTCTCTTGTTGTTTGGGCCATCTCTGAAGGTCGCGAAGCCGCCCGTTCTGTAGATACCTGGCTCATGGGCAGCTCTTGCCTGGAAACAAAGGACGAGTCTTTCCTTCACCTTACGCAGGAAGAAATCTAAACCCGAGTTCAGTTTTTTAAGGTTGAAAACCTTTCTGGTCGCCCGGAAAGGTTTTCTTTTTTTGCGCGCCTTTGTTGACGATCTTTGTGAGAGGGCATAGATTTTTTTCAATCCTGCATCGTCATCTCTCCAACTTGTTAATTTTGCACCATTAAAAATTTACCGAGTGGCAAATAGAAACGTAAAAGTAGGCTTGGTGCAAATGTCGTGCACCAGTCTTCCGGCAGATAATCTGGCCAAGGCGATCGTGAGGATACGGGAGGCTGCTTCGCAAGGTGCTCAGATCGTCTGCTTACAGGAGCTGTTTACTTCTCTGTATTTCTGCGACGTCGAAGATTATGACAACTTCAAGCTAGCCGAACCGATACCTGGGCCGTCTACAAATGCATTGTCGGAAGTGGCTAAAGAGCTCGGCGTGGTGATCATTGCCTCATTGTTTGAGAAGCGCGCTGAAGGGATTTACCACAACACCACGGCCGTCCTAGACGCAGACGGCTCTTATCTGGGCAAGTACAGAAAAATGCACATTCCAGATGATCCTTTTTTTTACGAGAAATTTTACTTTACGCCTGGCGACCTGGGCTACAAAGTTTTTAAAACTAAGTTTGCCACCATTGGAGTGTTGATATGCTGGGATCAGTGGTATCCCGAAGGTGCAAGGATCACGGCACTGATGGGGGCGGAGATGCTTTTTTATCCTACTGCAATCGGGTGGGCGGCCTCGCAGGAAGAGGATACTAATCTGGAGCAATACAATGCGTGGCAAACAATTCAGAGAAGCCATGCGATTGCCAACGGTGTGCCTGTAGTAAGTGTTAACAGGGTAGGATTTGAACAACAAGGCGCAATGCGCTTCTGGGGCGGTTCATTTGTTAGCAACGCTTTTGGAAAAATTGTTTACCTGGCATCCCATGATAAGGAGGAGGTACATGTAGAAGACATTGATTTGAGCCAGACAGATCGGTACCGCACACACTGGCCTTTCATGCGCGACCGGCGGATCGATTCATATCAGCCTATTACGAAAAGATATATTGACGACGAGTAGTACCTACAACCTTATAATTCCTTCATAACCGACTAAGCTCACCGAATGCAAAGCAGATTAGAATTTCATACGTCAGGCATTTCCGATGCACAAACGCCTAGAGAACTCGGCTACTTTTTTCCAGCCGAGTTTGCGAAACACTCGGCGACCTGGCTGAGCTGGCCTCATAAGGATGCCTCGTGGCCTGGGAGGATCGAAAGTCTTTTTCCCATCTATGCACAGTTCATCAAGGCGATAGCAGAAGGCGAGCGTGTACACATCAATGTTATAGACGAAAAGATGAAACAAAAGGCATTGCGCCATATCGAAAGCGCAGGTGCCAATCTTGAAAATGTCGAGTTCTTTTTCCATCCCACTAATGACGCATGGTGCCGTGATCACGGTCCCGCGTTTCTTGTCAACCCGGATGCAGAACAAAAGAAGATTGTCGTTGATTGGGGATATAACGCATGGGGCAATAAGTATCCTCCCTTCGATCTTGATGATAATATTCCGACGCTCATTGCACAACAAGCAAATCTTCCCGTGTTCTATCCACCGATCGTTATGGAAGGCGGTTCAGTAGATTTCAACGGGAAAGGTACCGTGATCACCACCACCGCCTGCCTTTTAAATCCGAATAGAAATCCAAAACTGTCTCAGAAGACGATAGAAGAATACCTTCAGCACTTCTACGGGGTTACCAATGTTTTGTGGCTTGGGGAAGGAATCGAGGGGGATGACACGGATGGCCACATCGATGATCTCGTAAGATTTGTCAACGAAGACACCGTAGTTACAGTGGTGGAAACGAATCGTCAGGATGTCAATTATGTTCCTTTGCGTGACAATCTCCGGGACCTTAACAGATTGCGTCTTGAGAACGGGAAACAATTAAACGTCGTCGAGCTGCCTATGCCTGAAGCAATTGTTTTTGAAGGCATGCGCCTTCCTGCTTCCTATGCAAATTTCTACATCAGCAACGCAAATGTTATCGTTCCTACTTTCCGGGATAAAAATGACAAGGCCGCATTGCGAATACTGGAACAATGTTTTCCAAACAAGAAGGTCATAGGGCTTGATTCGATTGACGTTATCTGGGGCCTGGGTTCATTCCATTGCCTCAGCCAGCAGGAACCGGAGGTCTAGAATTTGTGGACTTCTAAGGGCGTCACACTATAATGAACGGGGATGTCGGATGGACTAATGGCATCTATCGTATCGACTGGTTCAAAGAAGGACAGCCCGACCTTTACACAGTCCGGCCTGCACTTTGCAAGAAATTTGTCGTAATATCCTTTCCCGTAACCGACACGATTGCCATACTTGTCAACAACCAATAAAGGCACGATGACCATGTCGATATCTTCATGGCGTGTAGCCTCACCGAGATCTGGCTCATCCACCCCCCATTTGTTTTTCTTGAGCTGATACCGGTCGTCAAAATAAATGCTCTCGATCTCCTCGGTCATGTAATTAATTCTGGGAAGGGATATCCGCAGGTCTGGAAACTTCATGCGGAGCCAGTCTATAATGATCCATGTATCGGGCTCTTTGTTTTTCGCAATTGGAAGATAGCAATGCAACACTTTTAAACGAGACGGGTCGAAGTTCGCAGCGAACCGTTCTTGCATAGTATGGCTTAACAATGAACAAGTTTGCTCAGACAGCGCTAAACGCCGTTTCAGATACAATGTGCGAAACCCCTCCTTATTCATCTGCGGCCTTCAGGAAGAATATGACAATAAATTGAATTTAAAATCGAAAGGGTCGAAAGATTGCATCAGATGCCCGATAAACTCAGGGTCGTTTTGATAAAAGTTCAAGAAGTTATCGGTACGTTCCTGAAGGGAACCATTGGGGAACACGGAATCCTTGACAGATTCGATTTGCCGCAGTTTATCTGAATGTAACCTTTTCTCTGCCCTTAACATTTTTCGTTCTATCCTTTCCAGGCTGTTTAAGGCACGTTTACCTTCTGCGCCCACGAAGGCAGCCAGCGTGGGATCAATTGCTCCAGCCTGACTTTGCATATCTTCAAAGTGCCTGCTTATTGCGGAACGCTCTTTGCCAACGGTTAGCGTATGCGTCGCGTGCTGCACCACCCAATGATTGAAAAGGTAGTTTTTATCTTCAAAAAGGTTCTGGAACGAAAGGCCGGTCTTTTTAAACTTTCTCGCTATCTCCTGGCTCAGGATCATCCCGAAATTTCGCGGCATCAGCATGGGGAACGGCACTTTAAAGTGACTGAACACACCCTTCAGCTGAAGCCAGTATATAACTTCTGCCGGACCACCGACATAGGCAATGTTGGGTAGTATCATCTCCTGGTAGAGCGGCCTCAGAATTACGTTGGGGCTAAACTTCCAGGGTTCCTCCGCAATCATTCTTTCCATTTCTGGTTTGGAGAAGACAAGATCCGTATCGACGATCTTGAATCCATCGCCATCTTTTTCAATTCTTGACCGGATACCCGTATCGAGGTAGAAAAAATTAATATCGCGACAATAGACCTGAGTTTTATAGTCAAGAGATTGTAGTCCGTCATTTGTTTTATCAACGATGGGTCGCGTCACCTGATCAATGACATCCGGTAGCATGACACTTCGAAGCAAGGCCTTTAGCGCTTTATCATCAGCGTCAAGCACGATAAGGCCTGTCTTGCCAAACAACTCATTAACATATTGCCTTACGGCAGCGGCGAGACTTGGTTGGTTTTTATAAGCGTTCCTGAATATTGCTGTATCGCCGGGCAATGTGTCAGCAAGCTTGTCGAGTCCTTTGGTATTAAAACGTCCAACGGCGCCCTGTTGATCGGTATCCCATACGTATTTTTGTCCGTATAATTTGAAATAGCTGATCTCTTCATAATCGTGATCTTCGGAGGCCATCCAAAAAACGGGGACGAAATTGTAGTCCGGATATTCCGCCTTCAATTTCGTGCAGGCATTTATTACCGTGATGATCTTGAAAATAAAGTATAGCGGACCCGTAAATATGTTTAGCTGGTGTCCAGTGGTTATGGTAAACGTTTTCTGTTCCTCTAGCTTCGTAAGATTATCTGCAAGCGCAGGCGAGATGTCAAAACCGTCATACTGCTTCCGAAGCGATTCTACGAGCGCCTTTCTGTTTTCGCTGGGAAAGGATTGTTGTTTATCCTTAATCTGATCACCAAAATTTTTCAGTAACGGAAATCTATTGTAAAACGGTTTAAGGGTCTCCTTCTGTTCAATATAGTCTAGAAAAAAGGGGCTGAAGGCACGCGCATCAGCCAGGGAGACCTTATCAAGCTGCATTTATCAACAAATGTTGGTGGAAATTTTTAATACCATTTCTGAATAACGTCAATTTAAATGAATGGGTTTATATTTTATACCTGAGGTGCAGAAACGACTTCTCCGGTAAGATCGAACTCAGTCGCTGATAAAACGCTCACGTCCACAAAGTCACCAATCCGGAGATAATCTTGCGGGCTTTCTATGAGCACTTCATTGTCAACTTCGGGTGAATCATATTCAGTTCTTCCAATGAATGTTCCCGCTTCTCTTCTATCGACAAGTACTTTAAATGTTTTGCCTACCTTTTCTGCGTTAAGCTGCAGCGAAATATTTTGTTGAAGGTCCATGATATCCTCCATGCGCTGCTGTTTAACTTCTGCCGGCACGTCGTCAATCATGTTATGGGCGTATGTGTTTTCTTCATGCGAGTAGGTAAACACACCCAGGCGATCAAACCGCGATTGCTCAATAAACCGTTGCATTTCTTCAACGTCACTTTCGGTCTCGCCAGGATAGCCCGCGATCATCGTTGTCCGAATGGCGATTCCGGGTACCCTGTCACGCAACGTATCCAGCAATTGCTCGGTTTTCTCCCGCGTTATTCCACGACGCATCAATTGTAGTATTCGGGAAGAGCCGTGCTGGAGTGGTATGTCAATGTATTTACAGATGTTACTGCGTTCTGCCATCACATCCAGAACATCCAATGGAAAGCCCGCCGGATAGGCATAATGCAATCTTATCCACTCAATGCCTGGCACGTCAGAGAGTCGCTGCATCAACTCTGCAAGATTTCGCTTCTTGTAAAGGTCAAGTCCGTAGAACGTTGACTCTTGCGCAATGACAAGTAATTCCTTTGTTCCGTTACGCGCGAGGTTGGTTGCTTCCAGCACCAGCTCTTCCATCGGCCGCGAAATATGACGGCCGCGCATCAGGGGTATTGCACAAAAGGAACAGGGCCTGTCACATCCTTCTGAGATTTTCAAATAGGCATAATGACTGGGGTTGGTTAGAATTCGTTCGCCGACCAATTCCTGCTTGTAGTTCGCTTTAAAAACTTTCAGCATGCGCGAAAGATCGCGCGTTCCGAACCATGCGTCCACTTCCGGAATTTCCTTTTGAAGGTCGTCCTTATAGCGCTGGG
This sequence comes from Chryseolinea sp., assembly GCA_037720155.1. Lineage (GTDB taxonomy): Bacteria > Bacteroidota > Bacteroidia > Cytophagales > Cyclobacteriaceae > Chryseolinea. Next base: position 532,694 of record JBBJMI010000001.1, read on the forward strand.
ATAGACATCCGGTAACGTAAACCCTGTCCACGATACCCTCCTGTTTTGCGTCAACGTAGCGCAGAATGGTGTCGATTGATTCCTGCTTGGCATTGTCAATAAATCCGCAAGTATTGATCACTACTACGCTGGCATCATCCTGGGCGGATTCATGGACGGCATCGATGCCGTTCCCGCGTAATTGCGTGAGCAGCACTTCGGAGTCAACCAGGTTCTTGGAGCAGCCTAGCGTGACAATATTGACCTTTGTTTTTCTGTTCCCTTTAGTTTTCATTCCTTCTTTACTAGTCAAATTTCGTGTTTCCTGCAGGTATGGGACTGCGCTTACGGAATTAAAACACGTATTGGCCGCACACGGATTTGAGGGTCAAAAGTACGAAAATTAACCCGCACGGAATTTGGGCTTAGGCGCGTTAATCTATCTTTACAACCGTTTCTTAACCATGAAGAAGGTCGCCTGGTTCGTTTTCTTTTTAATTATAGCCGTTTCGTGCCTGAACGAGCCTGATTGCTATCAGTTAAACAATAATTACATTATTCTGAATTTTAGGATTCTGGGGGGTGGTGCGGATGCATTTGTAATAAATACTGTAAAGTCGCCCGGAATAGAACAGGTTCTTTTTGCCGACTCCATTACCGGCGGGGCTGCATTACCGCTAGATCCCATGGCAAACGATACCGAGTTTGTATTTGAGGGGGAAGGCGAGAACAAATTTAAAGTTTCGTACCTCAAGCAGGTTCAATTCGTTTCATCCGATTGCGGAGAGCGATATACCTTTTCAAATTTGGAAATTGAAGACCACAGTTTCGATTCCATCCGCGTAATTAACACGACGCCTACACGCCCGGCCTCTACAAATTATGAGGTCTATAGGTGTCCCCGTACGGAGATGGTGGGGATTAAGTTTTCCGCAGCGGCAACCGTTACGGTAAAATCCATATCGGCGGACTACCTCACTGAAACCTATGTTGTCAATGGCACGATTCAAAATATCGCTTTGCCTTTAAACACGAGGGCAAAGACTACCGCATTTACATTTGATATGGGGGATAACGTAAAGAAAAAGTTAACGGTAAAATATGACACGATACCGGAAACGAAGTATCCTTTATGTGGCAAACAAAATTTCATAACGAATCTTACTGCTACCACTGACTTTGCATTAGCGAAATTATTGACTGATAGTATACACGATCTACCTGTTTCAAATTTTGAGATTACACCTTAGCATATTCTTCATCTTTTGCCTATCCTCAATGGCATCGGCGCAAAAGGCCGATACCGTTCGGGAAAAGCATAGCTATAAGCCGACTGGAATCCGCATCGGCACAGACGTCTTATCTATCGTGAGATCTTCTACGGATGACACGTTTGAAGGATGGGAAGTAAACGCCGACGTTGACTTCTACCGGTATTACCTCGCCATGGATTACGGTTATTGGGCAAGGGATTATGAAGCTGAGACCGGACAATACCACAATAACGGAACCTACTGGCGGCTTGGTGGTGACGTAAATTTTTTAACGAAGGACCCGGACAGGAACATGTTCTTCATTGGCTTTCGTTATGGGAGATCTCAATTCTCTGAATCGCTGGTGGTAGAGCGCATTGATCCGAACTGGGGCAGTCTCAATGCCACCTATACCAATTCAAACATTTCAGCTGGCTGGCTTGAGCTTACAACGGGTCTAAGGGTAAAACTTTGGAAGTTTATCTGGATGGGCTACACGGCCCGGTTGAAGTTTGCCCCTGATATTGAGCGCACTCCGGAAATGGAACCCCATGATGTGCCCGGCTATGGACGTGCTGATAAGGACTACTACTGGGGATTCAATTACCAGATATTGATCCGCCTTCCACTGCGGAAAACGCCATCAGTTCTGCTTGAAAAGTGAGTCGACGAACTCCACCTTATTGAACGTTTGCAGATCGTCAACTTTCTCGCCGACACCTATATATTTTACGGGTATCTTAAATTCGTCAGATATTCCAATAACCACTCCGCCTTTGGCAGTTCCATCAAGCTTTGTAATGGCCAAAGCTGTAACATCTGTTGCCTTCGTGAACTCCCTTGCCTGGATCATTGCATTCTGACCTGTGCTACCGTCCAGCACCAACAGTACTTCATGCGGCGCATCCGGAATCACTTTTTGCATCACGCGCTTGATTTTGGTTAGCTCCGCCATGAGATTCACCTTTGTGTGCAATCTGCCTGCGGTATCGATAATGACGATGTCAAATCCCTTATCAAGGCCCTCTTTCACAGCGTCGAAAGCCACAGCAGAGGGATCAGTGTTCATTCCCTTAGCCACTACCGGTACCCCTACACGTTCACCCCAGAGCTTTAGCTGCTCGACCGCCGCCGCCCGGAATGTGTCGGCCGCGCCAAGAATTACTTTTTTTCCAGTTTTCTTAAATTGGGCGGAGAGCTTTCCAATGGTAGTTGTTTTGCCAACACCATTAACACCAACGACCATAATAACGTAGGGCTTTTTGTCAGATGGCGTTTCGAAGGTTTGAACATTGCCTGCGTTATTTTCAGACAACAAGGATGCAATTTCGTCCTTGAGGATCATGTTCAGCTCCGAAGTGCCAAGATATTTATCGCGCGCTACCCGCTGCTGAATACGGTCGATGATCTTTAGCGTTGTGGTAACCCCAACGTCGGATGCAACCAATACATCTTCAAGATTGTCCAACACTTCATCATCGACAGTTGATTTGCCGGCAATGGCTTTGCCCAGCTTGCCGAAGAAGCTATCCTTGGTCTTTTCAAGACCTTTATCGAGCGATTCCTTTTTTTCTGACGAAAAAAGATTTCCGAAAATGGACATACTCTACGGGTTTGATTAGAAATAAAAAAAGTCCCGGTGAGGGACTTTTTTATTCTGAATGGTTTTTTTTTACTTCTTAGCGAGCACTTCTTTTACAAGATCTGCTGCTACAATCTCTTCTCTGAACGTATACGCGCCAGTCTTTTCAGACTTCACCGCACGGATCACCTTTGCATAGCTCTTTCCGTCGGTTTTCTTCAGGGTTGCAACTACTTTCTTTGCCATAACTTATTTGATTTCTTTGTGAAGGGTATTTTTCTTCATGATCGGATTGTATTTCTTTAATTCCAATCTCTCCGTAGTGTTCTTACGGTTCTTCGTCGTGATGTAGCGGCTCATGCCGGCCAACCCGGAGGTCTTATGCTCCGTGCATTCTAAGATCACCTGAATTCTATTGCCTCTTTTTGCCATGATATTCTATATTTTTAATTCGCCAGATGGCCCTTTGCTTTCGCTTCCTTAAGGACAGCAGAAATACCATATTTTGTAATGGTCTTGATTGCCTTTGTGCTGAGCTTCAAAGTTATCCATTTTCCATCCTCAGGGACAAAAAAACGCTTTTTCTGAAGGTTGGGCAGAAATCTTCTCTTCGTCTTGTTATTGGCGTGAGAAACGTTGTTACCAACCTGTGGCCTTTTTCCTGTAATTTGACAAACCCGTGCCATATCCGCTTGTTTTAATAATCCCCTCTAAAAATGGGACTGCAAATATCGCTAAAACAGGGTCAATAATCCAATTCGATCTTAAAATATTGTAAAAGGCCTTAAAAAAGCAGTTGGACAATCGTTTTTGGGTCAAAATCCAGGAAATTAGGAATGCTGAAATCTGCCTCCGACAATTCTTCGGCGGTGTGTGTTGTCATGATACCCACCACTTTACAGCCAGCAGCTTTCCCCGCCTTCACGCCAGACAAGGAGTCTTCAAACACAATACAGTCAACAGCATCCATTTTTAGTGCTGCGACTGTTTTCAGGTAAATTTCCGGATCAGGCTTACCCTTCGAGACAAAGGAATCGTCCAGAATCGTTGTGAAGAATGAAGTCAGTTCGGTTCTCGATAGCGTGAAATCGACATTTACACGCGGCGCTGAAGTAGCGATGGCCCGCGGGATATGCTCACTATCCAATTTCCGAAGAAAATCAACCAGCCCGTCCAGTGGTTTGATGTCATGATACAATTGCCGGAAAAGCGCCTCCTTTTCGTCAGCGTATTGACGCACTTTTTCATCAGGAAGGTCGCCAAATACGCTGGTGAGCCAGTCGCGGTTCATCCGACCGTATACCTTTTCACGAAGTTCCTTTTCGCTTAATTCGTAACCATACTTTTTGCAAAACTGCTGCAGTGCAATCTTGTGCGCGGGGTTACTGTCAATAAGCACTCCGTCCATGTCGAAAATAAATGCTTTAGGCATTAGTTGAGTTTTTGAATTCGTTAATCAGTGTATGACGAGTCTCTTCGAGAATGTCTTTTTGTCAACAGTGAAGCGCAAAATATACATGCCTGCTTTGAGGTGTGCTACATCGTACGAATATTCTTCATTCGCGAGCAAATAGGTAGGTGTTAATAATTGCTGACCAAGGATGGAAAACGTTTCCAAATAGGCGGGCCGGTCAATTCTAATGGTGACAGGCCTGTCTTTTTTAATCACTGGGTTAGGATACATATCAATCCCGGCTTGCTCGGGCAAATTTTGGGCTTCCTGGTGTCGAAGAAGTGAAACACCGCCGAGCGTGTTACCTACAACGATGGATGGCCTGGTGGAACTAAATAAATTGATCACGGTCGGCCATATCCTGCCACCGAGATTTCTGGCTTCATACTCGTCAGAGATTGGATTAAAAACGATTTGAGAGATCGCGCCATTGGAATCATCCGCTTCTCTAAAATTGCTGACTATGAACAATCTTCCGGTTTGATCGCCATAGATAAAATCTGTCGTTCCATTGCCGTCCAGATCATCTGTATAACAAGATATGTTTTGCCGCAATACTGTGGAGGAAAGTCCAAGATAACTATCGTCTTCAAGAGTATACGACGATTCTCCAACGCCGCTATTCTTCCACCACTCCAACGATCCGTTTACACGTCCGACCAACAAATCTGAAAACCCATCCTTGTCAATGTCTGTCACGTATACATTCTCCGAAGAACTAATTCGAAAGTTAGTTCGCTGCACCGCCCCGCCACTAACATCGATTCTGCCCTGAATTTTACCAGGTACGTAGTACAATTCGGTAGTACCGGATTGTAAACTGGTTGCCGTAAAGACGAGGTCCAGTTTGTTATCCCTGGAGATGTCCGCGAACTGGATTTTTAAGTTGTAGAATGGCGACTTTGAAAATTCCCACATGTCAGCATTGGCCATCTGGAATTCAGGTGATGAAACAGTTCCAATGTTTTCAAAAAGCGTGATCGTCGAAGCAATCGATAGAGAAGTATTTTGACTCAGGAACATATCATAGTCACCGTCACCATCAAAGTCAGCAAATGCAGGCACCGAATTATCGCCCACATCAATCATTGAAGATTGTAAGAAGTCGTTCTGGGAAAAAGTAAAATTCGGTGAAGCATTCGAGCCGGTGTTTTTGTAAAACCAGTTTGAATGCATGAAGTCAGTTTGTAAAAACGTTTTCGTAAAAATATTGGGCACTGAGATGAGATCTTTCACTCCGTCAAAATCAACGTCTTCGTAGAAAGCAGCAGGGAAGAGAATGAAATTCACGGACTTGCCAGGAGGATACAGAGAAACATCGTTTATCAATGGCGACAGCAATGAGCCTTCATTTTTTAAAAAATAAAGGTTTGTACAGGTGGCCTCGGAAAACAAAAGATCCAATTTCGAATCACCATCTGCGTCAAAGGCGAGAAGGCTCTTACCGCCGGCGTGCTGAGTTCTCCCACCCGGTGGACAATTGGCACCATTAAATGCAAAACTGCCACAACCGCATTCTGTAAAATTCCCCCATTTCTGTGTAATGCGCTCGAAGTCCAGGGAATCACAGTTCCCGTATCGTTCCATGCTGAAGTTTTGATGGTATTCAACGGTACCACTACCCACAAAGCGAACGTTAAAGATATCAAGGTCGCCATCGCCGTCGGCATCGACAATTGCCGGAAGATCGTCGAACTGAAGTTGAAGGTTTACTTTCGTAGAGAAACCCTTGGTCAGTAACACTTCGCTGCTTTGCCCGCCGTTGCCGGTGAAGAAAGAAAAATGCTCCCACTCCGGGTTGTTATCCTGCGAAACATTGATATATACCTTTATGCCAAGATTGTTGCCTGTGAAAATGTCTTTCCTTCCATCGCAATTAGCATCCCGCAGCAATAGCCAGTTGGTAATATCATCAGGAAAGAAGCTTTGATACTGCGGCGCTGGCACATATTGATCACCCGCATTCAAGAAGGTGATAACCTTATCGGCTGTTCGGTCGAATAGTACGAGATCTTCTTTGCCATCAAGGTTCAGATCCATCGTATTGTAATGCGCCGCATTCAATCCACCGGCCCACGGCATGGCCAACATTTCGCTGTTGGCGTCGCGCACAGGAATACTTTCGTCCATTACATAAGTGAACTGCGCGTAAGAGCACAGCGGGAAGAGACAAGCAGCTACCTGAAAAAACCTGGTCATCAAAAATAATTTCTTACTCTGTAACGCTGACCAAAGGCCAGCTGTTATCTTGCCCCGGCAAGATACTTTTCCCGAATCATAATCCCTATTGGAAAGACCTGGGTAATAAGGTGAGATAACTATGGAGATCGAAAAGTTGTATTCATTTTTTCTGGAATCGCGACAGGTATCAACCGATACCCGGAAAATTATTCCAGGCTCAATGTTTTTTGCACTAAAAGGCGATCGGTTTAATGCCAACGAATTTGCAGAAGAAGCGCTCGCACAGGGTGCGCGGTATGCGGTTGTGGACGAGTCTGCTTATCAATTGAATGACCAATGCCTGCTGGTAACCGATGTGCTTCAAACGCTTCAACAACTTGCAGCCTTTCATCGTACTAAGCTCAATATTCCCATTATCGGATTGACGGGATCCAACGGAAAGACTACCAGCAAGGAGTTGATTAATGCTGTGCTAAGTCGAAAATTCAATACTTACGCAACGAAGGGTAACCTTAATAATCACATCGGAGTACCGCTGACATTGTTGGCGATAGATTCAACGATAGACATTGCAGTGGTGGAGATGGGCGCGAATCACCTGGGTGAAATTGCATTGCTAAGTTCAATTGCAAATCCAACACATGGCCTGATCACCAATATCGGAAAGGCCCATATCGGCACTTTTGGAGGCTTTGAAAACATCATCAGGGCGAAATCCGAACTTTATCAACACCTGATCAATAACGGCGGCAAAGTATTTATCAATTCTTCAAATACGATACTTGCCAACATGTCGCACCGTTTTAAGGATCCAGTCTTCTACCCCCAGATGGGTGATTATTACCGATGCGATCTGATCGGAGCAGATCCGTTTCTGTCAGTAAAAGCTGAAAATGGTGAAGAGGTTTCAAGCAACCTGGTGGGTACTTATAACTTTGAGAACATTGCTGCTGCCCTTTGCCTGGGCAAATTTTTCGGAGTACCGGATTCCGCAGCGAACCAGGCTGTTGCAAGTTACGCACCCGCCAACATGCGTTCGCAGCTTGTTCACAAAAATGGCAACACGATCATACTGGATGCTTACAACGCCAATCCGAGTTCGATGAAGGCAGCCATAGAAAATATGGCCGCAATGAAGAGTGAAAATAAGGTACTCATCCTTGGCGACATGTTTGAACTTGAAGAAGAAGCGGAAGCTGAACATCGTGCCGTCGGCAAAATATTAAGCAGCCTGTCATTTAAGCAAATAATGCTTTGCGGAAAATTGATGAAGTGGGCAAAGGAAGAATACCCACAAGCAGATTTGTTCGAAACAAAGGATCTGCTCATTGAAGTGCTGAAAAGCAATCCATTAAAAGATGCGACCATCCTTATTAAAGCATCTCGTGGAATCGGACTTGAAACCATTGTTGAATTTATCTGACAGATCACGTGAATACGGATAGGGCCCTGAAATTTATAAAAGATCTTGCGAAACATAATGACCGCGGGTGGTTTGAAAAGAACAAGGGTCGATATCTGGAGGTGAAAGAGGATTTCGAAAATTTTGCCGCTGCGCTCCTTGGACAAGCGATTGTTTTTGACTCATCGCTTAAGGGCCTTGACCCGCGGAAAATGACTTTTCGCATTTATCGTGACGTTCGTTTCAGCAAAGATAAAAAGCCCTACAAGAGCCATCTCGGCGTTGCCTTTTCGTCTGTGGGCAAAAGCATGGGTACACCCGGCTATTATTTCCAACTTGAGCCCGGCAATAAGAGCTTTGTGGCAATGGGTCTGTTCATGCCGCCTCCAGAGCACCTCGCGGGCATACGGCAGGAAATTGATTATAATGGGGATGCATTAGCTAAGATATTCAGTGATAAAAAGTTTAAAAGATACTTTTCGGAATTTTGGCAGGGTGATAAGCTGAAGACTTCGCCAAAAGGATTTGATAAAGATCATTCGCAAATTGAGTGGCTGCGGCTAAAGAGCTTCATTGTCGAACATAAGTTTAAGGACGATGAAGTTGCCGATAAAAAGTTTCTAAAGAAACTGACGGATGTGATGCGTGCCGCGAAGCCGTTAAACGATTTTTTATCGGAGGCTATTGGTTAGCTGCCGGGCCAACTTTTACATTTTACATTTAGCGGTTTGATTTTCTATTTTGATCCCTACACCAAGGGCGCGATTCGCACTGGGCCTGCAGGGCCTATACACCTGAGCCCAGACTAAGGCCCGAAGGGATACGGGCCTGGGTAAGGAAAAGCCCACGCGGTCGGACGCCTGTAAGGATGTCACCTTTGCGCACGGTCAACTATTGGTGAAGCAAATTCCACGTTCTGAGAAGAAGGCAGTAAATGTTCCTGTTCCCTCGGACAGGTCTGGGTTATAAATTCAAATGCATTTTTGTTTCACTTTTTAAAGTTCTCCACTGTAGCGGAATCTCTCTTTGAAGAAGGATTCAAAGAGAGATAGAAATGAATGTTTGGAGCGCGGACACCGATTGAAGCATTATAATAAATGCACCAAGGCTTGAGCGTGCGCTAGGTGACATCCTTACAGGCGTCCGAATTTGGGCGCTTGTTTACCCAGGCCGGCATCCCTTCGGGCTTTAGCCTGGGCTCAGATTTATTGGCCCTGCAGGCCAGGGGCGCAGTGCACAATTGGTGTATCTCGATGCCGCGTGTAGCCTTTCCAAATCAATCTGGTACTCGGCTCGCCTGACTCTTTAACTAAACGATATTGATGTGGAATGTAAAAGTTTGAACCGCTACTCCCAGTCAAAGTATTCATCCTTCGCCAACTCGACTTCTTTCTTCTTTTTTGTGCCCTTATTCTTGAAAGCTTCTTTCAACTCCTGAACTTCTTTTTTCATGTCACCAGCAATTTTTTTCTTTGCTGCTTCTGTGTCATACGACACGCGATAATCGTCCGTGGTGCCCGTGATTTTAAGAAATAACTTGCTCTGGCCAGAACCATCTTCTTCCAGGGCTCCTTTGGCTTCCTGATAATTTACGTTCTTATTGTTCCGCAGCGGCGCTATAATGTGATAGTCGATAATTTGATCAAGTGTATGCGTGCCACTTACTTTGATGGTCGTGACGTTTGTCCTTATCTCCATTTGCGGAATGTAGATCGTCTTCTTCTCAATGTGTATGTCGTTTTTAATATCTGAGAAGCGCATCCGGCTAAGGCCCTCGTCATTTAAAAATCTTTTAAGCTTTTTCATCGGCTCAAAGTTGTTCAACTCGCCGTTTTTGATCGAGGCGCTGATGTCTCCGACAAGTGTTTCAGAAAATAGCTCAAGGTTTTGGTCTAACACCATTTCCAGGCTCACATCTGCTGAAGTTTGACCTTTCAAATGCTTGTCCTGAATGAAATCCTGTCCGAAATTTTCGAAAACGTAGAATATACTGTCCATGTAAATTCCGTTCAGTTTGAAAGTGCTGACAACATCGATCGCTTTCTTATTGTGTGTGTCGACGATGCCTGAAAATTTCATATCGCCTCCCATGGAGTTAAAAACAATATTGCGCGATACTGCCATTTCATTCTTGACGAGGAGATCACCTTTCAGGTTTGTGGCGTGGAAACGCTTATAACGAAGCCTTTTGACATCGCAATTGAAGTTCAAGTTGATATTGCGCGATATGTTGAATTCATACTTCTGCGACTTGCCTGCGGAGGGGTCGCCAAACCCCATGGCAAATAGTTGATCGACATCGAGAAATTGTGATTTGAGGTCTGTCTCAATGCCGATTGGTTGGTTTTCAAAAAGAAGGAATGTGATGATGTTCTTGAAAAATCCGTTAAGGGCGAAGTCGCTGTTGCCAAGCTTTCCCGTCACATTACTCAATGCCAAGTCGTTGTTGCTAAATTGGAGATTTCCATTTAGGTCTTTCAACCTTACATTGTCGTTGCCGAACGCAAATGCAATCTGCTGCAGATCTATTGTACCCTGTGTTGTAACGCCCTGAGCGGTTGATTTCTTTTTAAGCAGATCGATCTTTCCCCGGAATGAGACGTTCGCTATCAAAGCTCCGGATGCTTCGCGAATATCCTGGATAGGATAAAATCCCAACAACGCGCCGGCGTCAACCCGTCCCTTAAAGTCACATGAAACTTCAGGGCTCTTGAAATTTTGGATCTTTAGATTCGCAGAAAAAGGCTCATTGTTGAGCTTGCCACTGATGTTTTTTAGGGTGAGTGTAGCCGATCCGGTATTGAGCATTTCCGCACTCTCAAAAGTTCCCGTAATGGTGGCATCCTCAACGCGTGATTTGTATTCGGGGTGGTAAACGGTTGCATCGGCACAGCCAAAATTGATATTCAACGATGGGCTTCTTTTACCACTGATTTCACCCTTAAGTTTTGCTGTGAAATATACATTGCCTTTGCTACGGTATTGTTCAAGAGGCCCTGCTGTTGATTCCGGCAGGAAAGAAATAATTGTTTGTATGTCAGTTTCCTTCCCCTCAATTACTATGTCTATCAAATTTTTCTTTTTCCAGTTGTAGGTTCCCGACAAGCTGAAGGACGATTGCTTGAGGGCAAGCAAACTGGGCTTGATCTGCAGGATTTTTTTCGCATCATCATAGATCAGATCGCTTTCGATCTGGAAGGACTTGCCGGCGAGATAGGAACGCTTTTCGATATTAATCTTATTTGTGGTAAGCTCACCTTCCATTTGAATCGTGTAGATATCGTTCGACGATTCAATAGACGCTGTGAGATCTTTGCTTGTATAGGAGTGTTCCTGATCATTGCTGTGATCGGTGTAGTTGACCTTGGTATTTTTCAGAGAAACATTGTGTAGTGCGAAAGAGACCGAACCAGCGGTGGCTTTTGGGTTCGGTTTAGCGATCGTATAGTTGTTCTCTCCGTCGGAGTTTATCTTCAGGTTCGTTTCACTGTCCGTGAGCTGTAAGCCCTGGACAACATATTTCCCTCTCCAGACATCGATTAAATTCAGTTCAAAGGAAGCTTCGGCGGCGGTGAGCAGCGGATATATTCCAGCGTGACTATCCTCGACGTAGACGTCCTTCATAACGATGGAAAGCATTGGAAAATTTCTCCAGACCGCGACGTCCATTTTTCCAACCTTTACCGGAGTATTCAGTTTCTTGTTCGCTTCTTGAATAAATTGATTGATAATCCGGTCCTTAAATAGTACCGCGGAGATGGTCACAGAAAGGACGATCACCCCGAAGGCAAGCGCGACGTATAAGAGGATTTTGCGGAAAATTCTCAAAAGGTTAGAAGATGTTAAGTGCAAAGGTACTAGAGAATATTAAAAAATGCCGTAAACACACGGCCAGTCAAAGCTTTACAGGTACGATGACAGACAATAATAATGCCCGCTTTCTGCTCGCTTGGGCCTGGTATTCTGGAACACGGGAGAAAAGTCTCAAACTTCCCCATAAATTGTACTCATGAAAGTTCACTTTATAATCATCGCCTTTTTCATCCATGGCCTGGTCCATGCACAGCTCTCGAGTACAGAACGCAGGATTTCCCAAAGTATTGACTCGTTCACGCCGGAAATTTTGAAGCTATGGGAAGACGCCGTGAACATTAACAGTGGTACGATGAACTTTGATGGCGTTAAAAAGGTGGGCGATTTATTTCGGATCAAATTTGATGCACTGGGGTTTACAACCCGATGGGTAGACGGATCGGGCTTCGGACGGGCCGGCCATTTAATTGCTGAGCACAAAGGCCGGTCCGGGGGTAAAACAGTGTTGTTAATCGGTCACCTCGACACTGTTTTTGAATTGTCCAGCCCTTTTCAAAAGTTCGTGATGATAAATGATTCGACGGCACAGGGTCCGGGTGCGGGTGATATGAAGGGCGGCAATGTGATCATGATACAGTCCCTTCAGGCATTAAAGAAGGCAGGCGTTTTAAATGAAATGAACATCATTGTTGTCATGAGCGGCGATGAGGAGCACAGCGGAGATCCTTTGTCACTGGCCCGGCGCGATCTGATGGAGGCTGCTGAACGAGCAGATATTGCAATCGGTTTTGAAGACGGCGATGGAAAGTTCGAATCCGCCATCGTTGCGCGACGAAGCTCATCCGATTGGAAACTTACCGTGACGGGTACACCTGCGCATTCTTCGCAGGTATTTACCGAAAAGGTAGGGGCTGGCGCCATCTTCGAGGCAAGTCGCATTTTGAATAGCTTTTATACAACATTATCGACGGACGAAGATCTGACATTCAATCCTGGTCTAATGCTTGGAGGAACCACTATTGAACATGATGCAGACATGAAGCGCGGAAATGCTTTTGGCAAAGACAACATTGTGGCAAAAGAAGTGATTGTTACGGGTGACATAAGGGCGATCTCCCCAGCTCAGTTGAAAAAGGCCCAAGAGGAAATGATGGATATTGTAGAAAAGCATTTACCGCAAACTAAGGCGGAAATCACTTTTGGTGAAGGGTATCCGCCCCTGGCGCCTACTGCCGGCAATTACACGCTGCTGGAGTTTTACAACAAAGCCAGTGTGGACGTTGGATACGGCAAGGTGACCCCGGTAAAACCGCGTGACGCGGGTGCCGCTGACATTTCATTTACGTCCGGTTTAGTCGACATGGCCCTCGATGGCCTAGGTCCACGTTGTGACCGAGGTCACACAGTGAACGAAACAGCTGATCCGCGCACGATTCCGATGGAGGCAAGGCGTGTAGCCATACTGTTGCATCGATTATTGAATACCCGGGTGACGACCAAGAGATAAAAATACAATCTCAATGTTGGTGTGCTACGGCTGAATTTCTCAGCGGCAATTGTATCTATTGATTCCCTTGGGTAAACAACCTGCTTAAGAAGAGATCCTTGGGGTTGACCGCGTCGTCGTCGAGTGACTTCCAGACGAAATGCGCGCCACGTTTAAGTACCACAAAGCCACATTTCCTGAAAATATCTTCTTGTAGGGCAAGTTCGGCATTCGTGTCAAAGCACAGTATGCGAATGAAATCAACGCGATCCTTCATTGTATTGACAATCATGGCAACAACCTGCTGGCGTAGCGAACTTGACAATGTTATCTTAAAGATAATCTGTTCGATGTAGCCGAGCCTTGAAGGACGGAAGTTGATGATTGAATCGGCCACCAATTCCTCGCCGAGATAGCAATGGTAATTTTCGTATTGATTTTGAAATGGATTTTTTTCGAGACGCCACGAGAGATATGATGGCGTCATACTCAGGAAGCGGTAGTTGGTATCCTGTATCATTGTTTGATGCGCCTTCGTGTTGTCCTCGAAGTTGACGCGCCTTAGGGAAAGTTGCGAAGGCAATGCCCTTGACCTGAATGATGACACCATCGAGAGAAAAGACAAAGCCGCAATCTTTATTTTTTCAATGCGCTTGTTAGCCTTGTTAAGATTCGCCAGGTAGTTATATGCGCGCAGCGGATTAAAAACAATAATCGCCTGATGGGCGTGAAATGGTATTTCAAAACCGATCTTTTCAAATGCCTTTTTTGCAGGCGTAAAACCCCAGATATACTTAATGCCTGCTTTCCTGGACGCCGCGAATAGAAGGTCATACATTTTTTCAAATATCTTTTGCCCACGGTAGGCGGGGTCAACCAGTGTATCCTCCGACTTTGCGGTTAACTCCCTCTTCCCGCTGCTATCAACTATCGCTAAAGGTATTGCACATTGAATGCCCACTACCTTAACGCTGCCTGGCGTGGCATCGTCAATTGCAACTACGTATATCGCTGGGCCAAAGGGTCCTTCTATAAATTCCCATTTGAAGTCATCAAGCGACCGTGACGTTTTATAAACGTCGTTAAAGAAGTTATTTGCTAATGCCCATTCATCCTGGCCAAGTAATCGGACTACAATGCTCATGGAACGATCGAATATTTATCAACTATTGTTGCCGCCGAAATTGTTTTAAAACTATTGTCTCTTATATAGGCAAGCATCTTTTTATAAAGATCTAAATAACCTTTGAATTTATAATTTGTAAAGAAGTTGTTATGCCAAAGGACGGACAAAACGCAGTTTGTTCTGTTGCATTCAAAAAAGTTGATAATGTCTTTCTCAGCCTCCCGCGGACTCGCACGCTTATATTGGAAGAAGGTGCGGTCCATAATATGAAGCGGTGCTTCCACGAACGAAAACGGCTTCCCTTCATTGAAGTTATATGGATTGAATGGCAGCCCGTAGTTATTCCGAAAGCCAATCTCAGCGGGGAACCCAAGACTTGCGTCGAGCTTTAGACCTGCATCCTCGATGTCATGGTAAGCATGGGGCAGCTGAAATTTCAAATAGTGGTAGCGATTTGCCAGCGGTATGCTTCCGTATTTTGTAAACTCTTGTTGGAAACTTTCCTGCTTAAGACTTTTATGTATTCCGTTTTCAAATCCTGCGGAAGCGATTGACGCAAATTCCTGTTGGACCTTTGCTGACGCAAATGAGTAATCGGCATTGATCTCCCGCTGGTTCACGCGACCTTTGTTCACAATCCAGAAAAAAACGGAACGGCAGTCGTATTCGCTTTCCAGACGCATGATCTTGTCCATGTTAAGCCAGTCGGGTCGTCCCACGGCGACGTTGAAAAGAAGTTTCAGAAATATATCAATCCTTCCTTTTTTCAGGACGTTGAACCCATCTTCGACAATCGCACCGTATACAAGATCAATGTCATGCGAAAGAAAAAATGAACTGGGTTCATGTCGGGCCGGTACGCCTGCGATTTTGGAAATTGCGTGAAAACAATCTTGTACGAGATTATGCATGACTGTTCCGGAGGTGTATTGATAGCTGCTTTCATAGGGAAATCGGTTCAGGTCGTCCAGCGCCGACGCCTCGAATTCCTGAACCGAATTGATCATATAGAAAGCGTCGCTTAGATAATTTCTGCTTTGAAGATCTGGCTTAAACGGTGCAGCGCCTTCCCGAAGTTCCTTTTGGACGACAAGATTGTCGCCTATCTGCAGCATGTGCTCCGCGCCCCTACCAATAGTGACAGCGTTGTTTGAGCTATCCACCAACAAAATTTCGCATTGTTGATTTTTTGCCCACACCATAAGCGTGTAGGAAATTTGCGGACGGTATTTTTCCGAATCGGGGTTTATGTAAAATTTGATCAGCGGCATATGGCACGGCAAAATACAACTGATTAATGTTTCGCGGCTATGTTTAGAAACCTTTCACGTTTGAAAATGACGTGAGACTCATTTCATTTTCGGCAATTGCCGTCCATAACCGGACGGCCTGTTTCGGATCATAGTGGCCAGGCATCGGACAAATAAACTTTTTCAGCGTTGGCATGATTCTTATTCCTACATTTAGGAAACAAATATTTCGATGAAGAAGTATCAGCTAGGTGAATTCGAGGAGATTGTTATTCTCACCATTGGCGTATTGTATAAAGAGGCTTACGGGGTATCGATCAAGCGGGAGATAGAATCAAGACTGTCGCGTAAGGTCAGTATGGGAGCGCTGCATACGGCACTTGTCCGACTGGAAGACAAGGGATATGTGAAATCATTTAGCGGTGAAACTACCCAAGAGAGGTCGGGACGGCCAAAGCGATACTTTCAGATTACGGCCTTAGGTAAGAAGGCAATGGAATACTCAAAGGATACCAGAAATGAACTTTGGCGAGCTATTCCGAAAGTTGCCCTCGATTTAAAAGTAATTGGATAGCACTGCTATGAGTCACATTGAACAAAAGCCGCCTAAATATTTTCTGCTATTCTTTAGATGGTATTGCCATCCGAAGCTTCGAGATCACATTGAAGGTGATCTTCTCGAGGAGTACCGGGTCCATGTCAAAATTTTAGGGAGACGCACCGCGGATAGAAAGTTTATTGCGGAGGTGATGCTCCTTTTTAGACCAGGCATCATCAGGCCTGTCGAACGTTATAGAAATGTAAATCAATTAGCGATGTATAAGAGCTATTTCAAGATTGGGTGGAGAAACATGGTAAAGGATAAGGGGTATTCAATTATTAATATTGGAGGACTTGCGCTTGGTATTGCCGTCGCTATGATGATTGCCTTATGGGTGCACCATGAGCTTTCATTTAATAAACACAATGAGCACTACGAGCGCGTTGCCGCGGTGATGCAGCACAATACAATTGATGGAAACATTGAAACCTGGAATAGCCAATCGTTTCAGCTTGGTGACGAACTCAGGAATAACTATGGAAGTAATTTTACCCGAGTGGTGATGTCATCTTTTCCGGTAAGCTCAATCTTATCGGATGAGAAAACAACTATCTCAGCAGAGGGTAGTTTTATGGAGGCGGAAGCACCCGAACTGCTCTCACTAAAAATGCTGCGGGGAACACGTAAAGCTCTTCACGACCCGACCTCCATATTGCTTTCAGAATCGGCTTCGAAAAGTCTTTTTGGAAATGAGGATCCTGTAGGGAAAATTTTAAAAATTGATAACGGGATTGACGTGAAAGTTACAGCTGTGTATCAGGACTTACCTGATAACTCAAGCTTTCAGAATGGCCTTTCCTTTATCGCGCCGTTGGAGATACTAGTCAAACGCGGGGGAACGAATTTAACCTGGGGTGGTAATTTTCTCCAGGTATTCGTGCAGGTCGCTGACAATGTGCGAATGGACGAAGTGTCAGCCGCCATCAAGGATATCAAGATCAAGAATTTAGATAAGAGAGAAGCAGGCTTCAAATCACAATTATTCTTACTTCCGATGTCTCAATGGCATCTACATTCAACCTTTAAAAACGGGATTAACACTGGAGGTCAAATTGACCTCGTTTGGCAATTAGGAAGTATTGGAGCGTTCGTCCTTTTATTAGCCTGTATAAATTTCATGAACCTGAGTACAGCACGTGCTCAGAAACGCGCCAAAGAAGTGGGTGTGCGTAAGGTGGTCGGCTCTGCCAGAAGCCAGCTTGTGGGTCAATTCTTTAGTGAATCTTTGCTCGTTGTTTCGCTGGCTTTCATGTTTGCGATTTTGTTGGTTCAACTTGGTCTTCCCTCTTTCAATGAAATTTCAGAAAAGAGGATTATTATCGTCTGGCTGGATCCATTGCTATGGTTGGTCATGATCAGCTTTATCTTTTTAATTTCAATTGTTGCGGGAAGTTACCCAGCTCTTTATTTATCGGCATTCAAACCAATCAAAGTTCTAAAGGGTTCTTTTAGTCGGGCCGATAATTCTGCTCTGCTTCGGAAAGTTCTCGTTATCGTACAATTTGCTGTAACCGTTACCCTCATTATCGGCACTACGATTGTGTATCAACAAATTCAGTTTGTTAAGAACCGCCCTATCGGATACGATCTGAGTGGCTTGATCGCTATTCCAATAAAAACCAAAGAAGTCAAAAATAATTCTGACGCATTAACCACCCACCTTCTCGCTGAAGGCATTGCTTCTAACGTTGCTACCTCCGAGACGACGATTACAAATCTGTGGTGGTCTGATACTGGGTATCAGTGGAATAATAAAGACCCAAATTTGCAGGACAACATTTATCGAGGTGCTGTCAGCTATGAATTTGGCAGAACTGTTGGATGGAAAATAAAAGAGGGACGGGATTTCTCTCGAGATTTTCTTTCCGATTCGTCGGCAATGATACTGAATGAAGCAGCAGTAAGGTATATGGGATTCGATCACCCAATTGGCGAAACAATAAAAAGATATGACAGAAGCTATACTGTAATCGGCGTTGTTCAAGATATGTTGACTCAATCCGTCTACGGCTCAAATAAGCAAACGGTATTTCTCCTCGATCCTTTCGACCAGGCAAACTTTATTAATGTTCGAATCAGCCCGCAGATGCCCATGAGTAAGGCCATTGAAAAAATCAGCAATGCATTTGTAAAAATTAATCCAGCTACTCCGTTCGAATATACCTTTGCTGATGATGAATTTGCCGAAAAAGTCTCCTCTGAGGAACGCATCGGAAAATTAGCTGCGATATTTGCCGTGCTCGCCATTCTAATCAGCTGTTTAGGATTATTTGGCCTTGCATCCTTCGTAGCGGAGCAGCGTATAAAAGAGATTGGCGTTCGAAAAGTTTTGGGTGCGTCCGTCTTTAATGTCTGGAAAATGCTTTCAAATGATTTTCTCGGATTGGTCGGTGTAGCCATTCTCATCGCCTCTCCGGTCGCGTACTATTTAATGGCTGCCTGGTTATTAAACTACGACTATCATATGGAAATGTCGTGGTGGACCTTTGTAGTGGCCGGCCTCATTGCAATGCTTATAACGCTATCTACAGTAAGCTACCAAGCGATCAAAGCAGCAAGGGCAAACCCCGTGAAAAGTCTTCGAACGGAATAGGTCATTTGAATTGTGCTTTCTCTTTCTTTAATACCCGATTGCTAATCACAAAATACATTGCCGTGATAACCAGAATGAATAAATCGGAGGGATTTGGAATAGCACGCGATGATAAATTCGGTATAAAAAAATGCAAGGCACGAGAGTACAACAATCAGATGGTTTGACTAGTCCTAACGTTTGCAGGCACCATGTGTATCTGATGGTATGCTGGAGAAATTGTGGTAGCTGCATGAAAACTACTTCCGGTGAAAGATTTTAAAGTACATTAGCCCAATTCTTCTGACGTATGGTCAAGGCAAAAACTGAGAAAACTGAAACCTCGAAAAACAAATTATTTTTTTATGCTCCGCTTGTAGTAATCGCAGCACTTGTTGCCAGCTATTTCATTTTTCCGAGTTTTCAGGATGGCGTGAATGAGGCATTTGACGTAATAACCAGCGACGACAACGAAAAGATTTCAAACTGGGTGCGACAATTCGGCGTGTTCGGACCGATCGTGTTGATACTTACCATGACCGTCCAGATGTTCATGTTCGTGATCCCCAACATACTGTTGTTTATCATTTCCATTATCTGTTACGGTCCAGTGTTGGGGTCTTTAATCTGTTTGGTCGGCGTATTCACATCTTCAACGCTTGGTTACTTTGTGGGCAGCAAGTTGGGATCAAAAGCGATGAATAGATTTGTCTCAGAAAAGGTCCAGGAGAAGATAGCAAAGTTTGTGAAGCGATATGGGTTTAAAGCTATTGCCATTGCCCGGCTATCCTCATTGATAAGTGATGGTCTTGGGTTCGCGGCGGGCATATTGGGGATGAATTACCGGAAATTTATCTTCGCGACCATGGCGGGCATCACGCCAGTGATTATCTTAATCGCTATTTATGGGCGAAATGGTAAAATAGAAAGGGCATTAATTTGGATTGCCGGGATATCTTTGGTTTTATTGGTTCTCTACATTTTGATAGATAAACGCAGGCAAAATAAGCATGCTTGACATTGAGCGCTCAGGTGAATAGGTAACGTTATCAAAATGAAAATCCATTCGACAAATTATCAAGATACCTTTATCGCGGTGGCTGCCGACTGCCCCGTCAACATTGGTGAAACGCCGCCAGCGAAAGGAGATGCAAAAACAATCGCGCAGATCCAGTTCGACATCATTAGCAAACATCCCTATCAGTTTACCTCTGACGATGTGCTTTTTCAAGTATTTGCAGAACGAAACGAGTTAACAAAAGCCCAATATAAAGAAGCGCGCCAAAAATTCTTTTCTAAGGGGCAGCCGTGCTTCAGAGCATCTCCGTTAACAAAGCGCTATGGCTGGGGACTTCATAGCAACAAAGAAGGGAAGATTGCAATTTACGCCGTAGAGTCCCCGGAATACGATAAATTTTCAAATGATGGCCGATTAAAGATTCTTAAGGCGATGAAATCCAGCAAGTAGGAATCTATGCAGGTAGGTCAGCAATGGGGGATCAGGGTGGGCCAGAAATTTCAGGAGAAGCTCAAGGAAAAGGGTTATTAAAATCGCGTAATGGAGGAGAAAGTAAAACTCAAGACAATAGAGGAGTATCTTTCTTCATTTCCAGAGGAGGTCGTGATCATATTGGAAAAGTTGAGGGGGATCATCCACACGATCGCACCAAAAGCGGAGGAAGCAATCGGTTATAATATAGGATCATTTAAATTGAACGGTTCTGTCGTCATGTATTATGCAGGATGGAAAAGGCATATATCCATTTATCCGGTACCTGCAGGGAATGCTGCTTTCAAGAAAGCGATTTCAGTCTATATGTCGGGTAAGAGTACATTGAAATTTCCAATTGATGAACCGATTCCCTGGGAGCTGATTGCGGCAACCATTCGTTTCAGCATTAGTCATAATTTAAAGCGGGTAAAGGCGAAGGCTCAAAAGCAACGAAAGAAATGAGTAGGCGCAACAAATCAGCAGACTTTAGCATTGTAAGCCATACGAATTACCAGAGATGGCCTGAACGATGCATAACAGTCATGAAAAAGGCAATAGCTGTTTTAATACTTTTATTTTTTTACGACTCGTCCGTTGCGCAAAAAACCAGCACAGGTGGCCCAACGCATTTTGTGTGTATCCAAACGCCGAATACATACCATGACCGGGAGCATTGTGCGGGTCTGCAGGTGTGCTCCGGAGGAAAGATTCGAAAGACGAAAAATGTCGACGGTCTTCAGCCTTGCCGAAAGTGTGCCAAACCAGCACTTCAGTATGCTGACTTTGCCGACATAAAAAGAATATTAGGCGTTAAAGACAAGAAGCAAATTGTAGACTCGATAGGTACGGATGAAAGCCTGATTAAAAGACCGGAAGGGTTTACCATAAGAATTTCCGGACCTCCTGAAAGCCGAACAGTTGATAACCTTGAATTCTTTATCACAACACCCATGGTCTTCAATGAAGATTCGTTGTTATCCAGCCAATTCTTTAATCAGCTGGGCTTGGAATTTGGCGCGTGCAGGTCGGATACGATTCGCAGCACGGCACCACATCCAGTGACGGGAAAGGTGAAAAAGGATTTCACTATCGAATACAGAGCATGCGCACAAGTCGAGGCGCGCGACAGATATGAGGATACGTCAAAGTATTACTACGAGCTTACCTTCTTTGCCAAGGAAGTTGAGCAATCTGCACTTTTGGATAAAATTCAACTTTTACTTAAGGTGGAGAGGCCTTAGAGAATGAAAGATGTTTTTGTAGAGGATAAAACGTTCGACAAGGAGAATTTCAACGAATCACCACTGAGTAAAGGCGATTATCAAAATTGTATTTTTAAGAACTGTAACCTGTCGCAGTCTGATCTTTCTGAAATAAAATTTGAAGATTGCTCCTTCATCAATTCTAATCTAGGTCTCGCGACCATTGTCAAAACTGCGTTTCGGAATGTGAAATTCAATGGTTGTAAGATGCTAGGGCTTCGGTTCGACCAGTGCAATGCGCTAGGGCTTAATTTCAATTTTGAAAATTGTATTCTCAATCACTCCACCTTTTATCGTCTAAAGATCAAGAAGACCCCGTTCCGGAGTTCTCAATTGTTGGACACTGATTTTTCGGAATGTGACCTCACCAAATCCATATTTGATAATTGTGATCTTACGAACGCAACATTCGAAAATACGAACCTTGAAGAGGCTGACTTTCGTACGTCTTATAACTTTAGAATTGACCCAACGATAAACCGGATGAAGAAATCGAAGTTTTCATTGGCTGGAGTCGTCGGTTTGGTTGAAAAGTTTGGAATTCAAATAGATGGATTGAACTGACGGTTGCCCAGAAACCAAAATATTTTACACAAAGCCATATGATTGCTGACACGCTAAAGATACTTTTCCGAAAGGATCTAATTAAGTTAAAATCCGAGCTTGCCCAATATACCAACGAAGAGAACATCTGGCGAATTGATAAGGATATTTCCAACTCTGCGGGAAATCTTTGTTTGCACCTGATCGGGAATCTGAACGCTTACATCGGTGTTGGCCTTGCTAAAACCAACTACGTTCGGCAAAGAGATCTGGAATTTTCTAGCAAAGGGGTTCCAAGAGAACACTTGTTGAAAGACATCGACGAGACGATGCTGACTGTTGAATCGGGTTTAAGTAATTTGGCTGACGAGCAGATGGCCGGTGCCTTTCCGTTAATCATTTGGGAGCAACCCATGAGTGTGGTCTATACGCTGCTCCATCTACAGAACCATTTAAGCTATCATTTGGGGCAAATAAACTACCACAGAAGGATGTTGGATGCCTGATCGTCGACTCGTTTACAATCACTTCATTCCGATCGCAGACTTTTGACCGGGTTTTCCATTGCCGCTTTCACAGTTTGCAGGCTTATCGTTAACAATGCAATCAACAAAGCGATGCTGCTACCAACAGCAAAGATCCACCATTGGATCTCTACATGATATGCAAAGTTCTGCAACCACTTTTGCATGAAAAAGTAGGCAATGGGTATCGATATGAATATTGAAATGATCACTAACGACATAAATCCGGTTGACAAGTGCGCTACAATTTGTCCGACGCTCGCACCTAAAACTTTTCGCACCCCTATTTCTTTAATGCGTTGTTCGGTAGTAAATGTTGCGAGGCCGAAGAGTCCCAGGCATGCAATAGCAATTGCGATGAACGTAAAGTATTGTATCAATAGGGATGTGCGTTTCTCTTTTTCATAATTCTTCTGGAAATCCTGATCGAGGAAGGAGTAATTAAAAGGAGACCCTCCGTTTACTGTGGCCCATGTTGATTGAATGTTGCGTATAAGGTCCGGGTAATGTGTTGTTGATACATCAGCGATAAGAAATCTATTAGGGCCAGAAAAGAATGGAGCAATCGTCAGGGCAAGCGGTTTAATCTCCTGTTGCAAGCTCTGAAAGTGATAATCCTTCACAATACCAATGATGGTCATCGGATTCGGCTGATTCTGGAAGTCATAGTTGACTTTTTTCCCGACGGCATCGTCTATCGTGTATCCCAATTGGCGTACAGCTGCCTCGTTAATCACGATAGACTGTTCGTCATTTAAAAATTCTTCGGCAAAGGTCCGTCCCCTTAAAAGCTTAATTCCAAGAGTTTTGAGGTAATCCGCTTCAACATATGTTGTTGTAATGTCTACGTTGTCTGTTGGAACTTTACCTTCTGCATAGAAAAGTATACTGGTGACTGTTTCAATTCCAGGATAGGATCCAGCCACGGCAGCAGAAAGCACCTCCGGGTAGCCCAACAGTTTCGTTTTTAACACCTGGCTATTCTTTGAGGCTTCCGCCGTCTGAATTGGTAGAATTATTTTCTGTCCCTTGGAAAATCCCAAGTTTTGGTTGCCGAGATATTGCATTTGCTGACGGATAAGAATCGCGCCAAGGATTAATACCACGGAAATTGTGAACTGAAAAATGACAAGGCCTTTCCTTATTGATATCGCCGATATTGTGTTTAGAACTTTACCCTTTAATACCGCACTAGGTTTGAATGACGATAGATATAATGCAGGGTAGATACCGGAAAGCAATCCCGTGGCTGTCGTTAAACTAATCAATAAAAGATAGTTGTATGAACCGTCCTGCAGTGACAGATCTTTTTGGGTAAGCTGATTAAACACCGGGATCAACAGTTGTATCATGATGAAGGCAAACGCCAGCGCAAAAAGGCTCATAAGCATTGACTCAGTCATGAATTGAGCTATCAAAGAGTTTCGGCTAGCCCCGCTTACTTTTCGCATTCCCACCTCCCTCGCCCGCTTCTCGCTCCGGGCCGTACTTAGATTCATGAAGTTAATGCATGCAAGAGCGAGTATGAACAATGCAATCGACGTGAAGACATACAGGAACCTGGCATTTCCATTGGGTGCTACTTCATAACCATAATCGGAATGAAGATAAATGTCTTCCAGTGGTTGGAGAAAAAGTGTTTTTTCAAATCCGGCAGCCTTGAAGTCAGCTCCGCCATTTCGCTGCAGAAAATCCGCGAGTTTTGCCTGAAAGCTTTTTGGCGCAATGCCTTCATGGAGCTTTACATAGGTGTGGAAGATGCTGTTTGCCGCCCAGTTTGTCTGTGCTTTCACCCAACCGCCCACATCTCCGTTATTCATTGATAACAGCAAGTTTGCTGGAATGTGCGATTTGTTTTTTTGTCGGAATACAGCCTTTACGGTGTAGTCAAAAGTTCCAAAGGAAAGACCGACATTCAAAATGCGGCCAACGGGATTCTCATCTCCAAAAAATTTCGCTGCAACATCTTCTGAAATTGCAATGGAGTTGGGTCCTCTTAGTGCATCTTTTTCATTTCCAAATTTCAGATCATAGGTAAAAAGCTGGAAATAAGTGGAATCGACATAGTATGCATTGGTTTCAAAAAATTGCTTTTTGGTCCTGTCATCCTTGAGTAACATCTTTTCAGCTCCGGGAAAGCGAAGCAATCGGGTAACTTCTTCTACTTCTGGAAAATCTCGTTTTATGCCGTCCGCCATCGGGGCAGGGCTTGCAACCCATTTCTCGCCTTTTACCTCCGAGGAGATTCTAAATACGCGATCACCGTGCTGATGGTATTTGTCATACGACATTTCATCTTTCACATAGAGCATGATCAGGGCACAGGCTGTAATGCCCACCGCTAATCCCCCAATATTGATGCACGAAAAAGTTTTGTTGCTTGAGAGATTTCTGATTGCAATCCGAAGGTAACTTTTGAACATGGTTTGTGTATTTGCGATCCAAGCCTAAAACTTTGAAATCTGATGAACCCACAAGTTGATAATTATGCCAAAAATATTGTTCGATTGAACGCTCAATTTCGGGTTGTAATTTGTTGCCCATGTCCGCATTCGCACGATTATGAGCGATAAAGGGCGGAAGGGTCTTTAATAGATCATCCGCCTACCGGAATTGATTTAATTATTGGTTGCCACAAAAGATCTCGCGTGGATGATTTCAGGTCGTTCGGAAGATGATCCCTCCGTGAGGTCAAGGGCATTTTGGTAAAATTTTGCGGCATTTGTGTGATCGTTCAATTTTTCACAAGCCATACCTGCTGCGTACAATCCATTAAATCGATTTGGATGTCTCTTCAGGTCAGATTCATAGGCATTCAGCGCATTTGCGTGTTGACCTATCGTTAGATACAGGTCGCCCAGTAGTTCGCGCGCCGGAATCACTTCTCCGGGAGTCACGGGATGCTTTTCTGTTGCATCCTCCATGTCAGCCGCCTGCTTCATAAGCGCTATCGCGTCATCTTCCTTCCCCTTACTCCAGGCAATCCAACCTTCAGCTGCCTTAATTTGAATGTCAACGACATTGGCTTTATAGGTCTGCTTGGTTTCTGCCAACTTGCTATAAATGTCTTGCAGTGCCTTTAATTCCTTTCTGGCAAGATCAGTTTTCTTAAGGTGCACTGCGCCAAGTATTCGTCCAAAGTGGATGTTAGCTTTTTCCCATGGAAACTTCTCCCAGGGAAGGGTAGATGAGTTTAGCGTGAGCTCGCTTGCATCCTTCCAATTTTTTCGTTCTAACGCATAGCGCGTAGGCATCGCTGCCATAGAGTAGGCAACTTTAGAGGATTGAGGAAAAATGACATCGATGCTTTTGAGATACTTTATTTGTTCTGCGGCCTTCTGATCGTCAGCTTTTTGCAGGTAACCGTAAAGTAGATAGTCAAGCCCATGAAGCTCTTCGTCCCAATGTCCTTTCATGCCTACATTTTCCGCGTAGCATTTTGCTGCTGTGACTGAATTTAAATTTGATTGTATCCCTTCGTCCCATAAACCCAGGCGAGTAAAAATGTGCGATGGCATGTGTTGTGCATGTGCTGACGATGCCGCGATGGCAGCATATTTTCTCGCAGCGGGTAAGGCTAACGTTGCAAGCTCCGGGTAGTCAAACGTGTGTATGATGTAGTGAGAAATTCCGGGATGGTTGGGATTTTTTTCGAGAATCGAGGTTAAGATATTTCCAGCATTTTTTTGCTTTTCGAAGGTCTTGTCCTTCGGATCGGCCGCTGCTCGCAATGCAAGCGCATAAAATATGGCAGCTTCTGTGTCTTCGGGATATTTCTTATAAACATTTTCTGATGCTGTTACGAATTTGTTTACCCTGGTTGAGTGGTCAAGGCTATCCCAATGTTCATAGAAAGCACCAATCGCTTCCAGATAATCTGATTCTCTAAATGATTTACCCGTGGTCAGCGATCGCGCCAGCGCGATAACCCTTTCGCCTTTCTTCAATTCATCTTCAGCTGGCACTTCCCACAGCGGATGGAAATTAGACATGGCAACACCCCAGTAGGCCATCACACATCGAGGATCTTCATCGATGACCTTTGCAAATACTTTTTCAGCCTCCGTATATTCAAATGAGTGAAGGAGCGCCGTGCCGAGATTCATATTTGCCCTAACTTTGTCAGAACAGGAGAGGTTCAATGAGACAGTACCGAATTCACCGTCTCTGGAGCTGCACAAGGCAATATCCCCGCGGGTGAGGTCAAGATTGTTAATCTCCGTTATAATCTGTTCGTTGTTCTTTTTGTCAGAACAGGCAACTAGGCCGGCGGCCGCAAAAATCAATTGAACAAATTGGAGGTTGGATAGGTTGAACAATCTCATTATTGAACGGAATTTATGAAAATTTACAATGTGCTGCCGCTTCAAACGAAGATTCATTTGCTATAATAGCCGTACCCTCCCTTTAAATAGGTACGCTATAACCCATCTTTACCCGGTCCATCACCACATGGGTGTAGAAATGTTTAACGTTAGGATTGTCCATAAGCCATTTTTTCGAAAATTCTTCGTAATGCTTCATGTCAACAGTGTTGACAATTAAAACAAAGTCGTACGTCCCTGTTACAAAGTAGCATTGCATGATCATGGCGCACTTTTTCATCGACGCCTTAAATTGGCTGAGAGATTTTGAGTCGCCATCATTTAATATGACATCGACGATGCAAGTAATGTCCATTCCAAGCACGGCGGGAGACACAACGGAGATGTCTGCCTCTATGATTTTATTGTCTCTGAGCCGTTTAAGTCGCCTTTGAACTGCACTGGTACTCAGACTAACGAGTTCCCCAAGTTTGTCGGCCGTTGTCCTGTTGTTCAGTTGTAAATACCGAAGCAACTTTTTGTCATACTCATCCAATGCTTGCATTATTTGTTCATTTTCGCGTTCAAAATAGGGAAATATAGGCTGTGCGGAGTTCTCTCCGCGCAAAAGATGCGACGCTCAAGATTTAGCTTGCAAAAGATTTTATAGGACAACGACGATAAGAGCTATGATTATGGAAGCAACGAGCTGGTTTACGGATGAAGAAATAGTATCACTTCGAAATGATACAGAGGGTTGTAGCAATGTGATACACCTTAATAATGCGGGGGCTGGACTCATGCCCAATCCAGTAACAGAATCCATGATTGAACATATCAAATTTGAGGCGCGAATTGGCGGTTATGAGGCGGCGGCTATGAGATCCAGCCTCATCCATGATTTTTATATTCAGGCTGCGAAACTATTCAATTGCAAACCAACCAATATTGCCTTCGGGTCAAGTGCAACGGATACGTACACCAGGGCGTTATCGTCAATTCCTTTTCAACCAGGCGATGTGATATTGACAGACTGCGATGATTTTGTGTCCAATCAAATCCAGTTTTTGTCTTTGAGAAAGAGGTTGGGTGTAAGGATAGAAAGAATTAAAAACGCTGCTGAAGGGGGGGTTGATCTAAATGATCTGGAACAGAAGCTGCATCAGCTAAAACCGAAATTGTTTGCGCTGACACATATCCCCACCAACTCAGGGTTAACACAGCCGGCATTACAAGTCGCGAAGATCTATAAGGATTATTCAAAAAAATATCCCGATACCACATGGTACATTTTAGATTGCTGTCAGTCGGTCGGGCAAATGAAATTGGACGTGCAAGAGCTTCATTGTGATTTTTTAAGTGTTACCGGAAGAAAGTTTCTTAGAGGTCCAAGAGGAACGGGATTTTTATATGTTTCTGACCGAGTTCTCGAAGCAGGGTTAGAGCCAATGTTTATTGATATGCGCGGCGCAGAATGGATCGATAAAGATGATTATAAACATGTCGTTGACGCGAGACGATTCGAAGACTGGGAGTTTGCCTATTCGACGGTAATAGGAACAAAGCATGCTATCGAATATTACCTTAACATCGGGGAAGATAGAATTTCAAAGCAAATCAGATCGCTGGCGGATTTTATCAGACGCGAGCTCGCACAAATACCCAAAGTGAGAGTCCTTGACAAAGGTCCGGAATTGTGCGGACTCGTCACGTTTCATGTGCAGGGGTCTAATCCTAAGTTCATCGTCGATGAATTATTGAAGAGAAAGATCAATGTAGTTCCAAGCTATCGGGCATTTGCAATAATCGATTTTGACGAGAAAGGAGTTGAATGGGCAGTAAGAGCGTCGCCGCATTATTATAATACGAGAGAAGAGGTTGAAACTTTTATTGATGCGATAAAGGAGATTGTTTGATAGGGGACTTCTACCAAAATCAGCAAGCGATTACATATAACCTGTTGATGGTATATCGGCGTACAGAACCTTATGCTTCTAAAGTATAACGCTGGGCCACAGAATTTAGTAAGCTAGGAAGGTGGCGTACACACTTCATAAACAGAATCAGAATGAAAGCAATAAATTTCACTACCCAAAAAATCAGACTTGTTGCAGCCCTCTTTTGTGTTGCATATATTTTAATTCAATCTTTCCAGGAATACGTTTTTAGAACAATCCCTGCACCTAATAATTTAACTGAAGAATTATTACAAGGCGCAATGCCAATACACATCAGTCGTTCAATGTTGCTATTATTATCATTTTTTACGATGATTTATATTTTTTTGGTTATCATCTTGCATGATTTTAGAAAGAATATTTTATTATTTGCGATTGCTTTTCTTGGGCTTTTCATTTTTTGTTTTTTGGAAATCGGCATACGTTCCATAGAACTTTTCTACACCCAACTTCAAATGCCTGCTGCATTTCTGCAGACAAAAGACCAGGATGTTAAAAACTCTATTATTAGTAACTATTCAGCTTTTCAATCTGTCCAAACTGCTTTATATTTTCCATTAATGCTTACGCAGGCAATTGCGAGTGCGATAATATCGTTCGTATTTTCACCAAGACCTAAAATAAACTTCTTAATAAGAACTGCATTTGCTTTAAATGCTTTTCGTCTTGTTGGAAGACTAACAGCAATGTTTTTCGATGTTAACTGGTTTGATAGTTTTAGTGGCGGCTTATATCTTCCATTTACAATAGTAATTTTTGGACTTATAACCATTTGGCTAATAAAAGCGAAGGATCAAATACATATAAGTGACAGGTCGGCCTAGATCATCAGGTGTTGAAGGCGGTTGGCACGTCGTGCTTTAGGCAGATGAGCAATCGAAACAAAATGGAAATCCTTAGGGGCGAGATCACGAAAGTGACAGTTGATGCGCTCGTGAAAGCGGCCAACACTTCTTTTTTGGCGGAGCCCGTGTCGAGGGTGCAATTCACGGGCAGGTGGAAAAGCGATATGGATGACTGTAGAACGATTATCGCCAAACAGCGACGGTGTAAGGAAAGTGAAGCAGTTAAAACAACAGCAGGAAATCTGAATGGGAGATTTGTGATTCACACCGTCGGACCAGTTTCGCACCGGTAAACTCCATTTGAACCCCGGACCCCCCCGATTCTAGTCGGGATGCTCTGAACCGGGCGAATAACAAAATCGTGTTACGTTTTCGATTGGGGGATATTTTTGTTAGAAATCAGAAACTCAATTTTAATTTTACTCTTCCACGCTTTCACCTGACGCTCTCTTGCATAGGCTTCTTTTTTGGTTTCGAAGGGTTCGACGTGGACCAATTTCCAGTCTTGGAATTTCGAAGTAAACCCGCCATGATTAGTGTTGTGCTTTCGCAGACGAGTTTCTATCAGTTCAGTAGTGTGACCGAAATAAAATTTATGGGCAGCCGCGGAATGCAAGATGTAGAATGCGCAATTCATTTTTCAAATCATTAAGCATGATGGTGTGGATTGAGACCTGTGGTTATAATTTGTCCATTATGACAAGTTACCTACGCGAGTGGGGACAAGGCATTGATGCCGAATCTAATTTCCTAATGGTTTTAAGGACAATAAAAAGTTTGTCGCTATGAGCTTGGGATAAATGAAAAGAGTTGCCGAAGCAACTCTTGATAACGTGGGAGCTGAGGGGTCCGAACCCCCGACCCTCCCGACTGTGGTCGGGATGCTCTGAACTGAGGTGAGTGCAAATATTTACAATCTCGCCCTGCTATAAATGAAAAGAGTTGCCGAAGCAACTCTTGATAACGTGGGAGCTGAGGGGTTCGAACCCCCGACCCTCCCGACTGTGGTCGGGATGCTCTGAACTGAGGTGAGTGCAAATATTTACAATCTCGCCCTGCTATAAATGAAAAGAGTTGCCGAAGCAACTCTTGATAACGTGGGAGCTGAGGGGTTCGAACCCCCGACCCTCCCGACTGTGGTCGGGATGCTCTGAACTGAGGTGAGTGCAAATATTTACAATCTCGCCCTGCTATAAATGAAAAGAGTTGCCGAAGCAACTCTTGATAACGTGGGAGCTGAGGGGTTCGAACCCCCGACCCTCCCGACTGTGGTCGGGATGCTCTGAACTGAGGTGAGTGCAAATATTTACAATCTCGCCCTGCTATAAATGAAAAGAGTTGCCGAAGCAACTCTTGATAACGTGGGAGCTGAGGGGTTCGAACCCCCGACCCTCCCGACTGTGGTCGGGATGCTCTGAACTGAGGTGAGTGCAAATATTTACAATCTCGCCCTGCTATAAATGAAAAGAGTTGCCGAAGCAACTCTTGATAACGTGGGAGCTGAGGGGTTCGAACCCCCGACCCTCCCGACTGTGGTCGGGATGCTCTGAACTGAGGTGAGTGCAAATATTTACAATCTCGCCCTGCTATAAATGAAAAGAGTTGCCGAAGCAACTCTTGATAACGTGGGAGCTGAGGGGTTCGAACCCCCGACCCTCCCGACTGTGGTCGGGATGCTCTGAACTGAGGTGAGTGCAAATATTTACAATCTCGCCCTGCTATAAATGAAAAGAGTTGCCGAAGCAACTCTTGATAACGTGGGAGCTGAGGGGTTCGAACCCCCGACCCTCCCGACTGTGGTCGGGATGCTCTGAACTGAGGTGAGTGCAAATATTTACAATCTCGCCCTGCTATAAATGAAAAGAGTTGCCGAAGCAACTCTTGATAACGTGGGAGCTGAGGGGTTCGAACCCCCGACCCTCCCGACTGTGGTCGGGATGCTCTGAACTGAGGTGAGTGCAAATATTTACAATCTCGCCCTGCTATAAATGAAAAGAGTTGCCGAAGCAACTCTTGATAACGTGGGAGCTGAGGGGTTCGAACCCCCGACCCTCTGCTTGTAAGGCAGATGCTCTGAACCAGCTGAGCTAAGCTCCCAATTTCCCGAAGAGCTCTACTAGCTCATTTGGGATGCAAATCTAAAACAGAATTTAGCATCTGCAAAAAATTAATCTCTTACTACGGTATACAGATTGTAATCATTTACTTGCAGGCTGGCAAAACGGCATCTGGAAGTGCCGAGTGGATTTTTTCTCGCATACCCTGGTGGTATGGCGACATTGACCCGCATACCGACGGATTTTGGTTGGCGGCTTGCATTTAAAAATTGATTTATGGAGGAGGAAGATAAGAAACGCCTGATACTCGTGTCCAATCGCTTGCCATTCCAACTCATTGAGAACGAGGGGGAAATAACGTTGAAGCAAAGTGATGGCGGCCTTGTAACAGCCTTGAAGGGCTATTTTGAACAGGAATCGACAACAGGCAAATTTCAGCAGAAACTGTGGGTCGGCTCCGCTGACTTTCCAGAGAAGACGTGGGCAAAATACAGTCAAAAACCCTCTGAAAGCTCTTTTCAGGTTGATGCACTGTTTATAAACCCGAAATCTTACAACAAGTATTATAACGGATTTTGTAATGCGACACTGTGGCCTCTATTCCACTATTTTCCCTCTTATGTCGTTTATGATCAGGAATTTTTCGCCGAATACGAGAAGGTCAACCAGGTTTTTGCGGATCATCTTCTTAAAATCATAAAACCTGGAGACACGGTTTGGATCCACGATTACCAGCTGTTCTTGCTTCCACAGCTGCTTCGTAATAAAATTCCGGGAGCCACTATTGGCTTTTTTCTCCACATTCCGTTCCCATCGTACGAAATTTTCAGACTGTTGCATAAGCCTTGGAAAGACAAGATCATTCGCGGTATCCTGGGCGCAGACCTCGTGGGATTTCATACGCATGAATACGTCCAGCACTTTTTGAAAACAGTGGGCATGGTTACAGGCTATGCGCACCACTATCGCGTCATTGAATATGAGGATAGGTTGATTAAAGCGGATCTTTTCCCATTGGGTGTCGACTTCGATAAATTCAGTGGGTCGGCACAGCGTCCGGAGGTCATTGAAGCTAAGGAAGCGATCATAAAAAATTTTCCAGACAAAAAAATTATTTTTTCTGTCGACAGATTGGATTACACAAAAGGTATAACGCACAGGCTATCCGGGTTTGAAAAATTTCTCAAGCTCCATCCGGAGTGGAAGGAAAAGGTTGTATTTGTATTGGTTGTCGTTCCTTCGCGGCAGATAGTCTCCAAATACAACGAACGTAGAAAATTGATTGAGGAGCAAGTGGGGAGCCTGAACGGAAAATATTCTACCCTTTCGTGGCAACCTGTGATCTATCGATATAGCACCCTCAGTTTTACCGACCTCTGCGCACTGTACCAGGCGGCCCATGTTGCGTTAATAACTCCGCTTAGAGACGGAATGAACCTTGTAGCCAAAGAGTATGTAGCCTGCAGCAAAGATCATGGGGTGCTTATTCTGAGTGAACTCGCAGGAGCATCAACTGAAATGGGAGAGGCAATTCTGGTAAATCCGCTGGACGAACGCGAGCAGGCTGATGCAATCAACCAGGCTTTAGTCCTGCCCATCATAGATCAAAAGCAACGGCTTATGGTCATGAGAAAGCGGTTGAAAAACTACGATGTGCTAAGCTGGGTAAACGATTTTCTTTCACAACTTCAGGAGGTAAAGGACCAGCAGAAAGCCGAGCAGAAGAAATTCGTCACCTCGGTTCTCAAAAAATCATTGGTACAAACTTTCAGACAGGCGCAACGGCGAAGCCTTTTATTGGATTATGACGGGACGCTTGTCCCGTTTGCGCGCAATCCGCGCGAAGCGAAGCCTGACAAAGATCTAATAAAACTACTGGGAGAGATTGGGTCAGACGGACGTACTGATCTAACAATAATCAGCGGGCGTGACGCCGCTGTGTTAGAAGAATGGTTCGGAGGGATGCCCCTAAATTTGGTTGCTGAGCATGGGGCTTCTGTAAAGCGCCAGGGAGGTCAGTGGACGCAGGGAAAGGATATCGACCAAAGTTGGAAGCCTTTGTTGCGACCCACCCTCGAAACGTTTGTAAAGCGATGCCCTCGTTCTTTCATTGAAGAAAAAAATCACACCCTTGCCTGGCACTACCGAAATGTTGATCCTGAATTAGGGTTCACGCGCTCACGCGAATTGCTTGACAGTCTTTTCCATCTAATTAGAAATAGTCAGCTACAGGTTATAGATGGCAATAAGGTAATTGAAATTCGTGTCGCGGGAATTGATAAAGGATTGGCGGCAAGTAAAATTATCAAAGGCAATGGAAGTGATTTCATTCTTGTAGTAGGAGATGACCGCACGGATGAAGATATGTTTCGCGCGTTGGCAGGTCAGGCCGTTACTATTAAGGTTGGCCGTGGGCATTCGATCGCTCAATATAGTATCATGCATCACTATGAGGTCATTCGGCTGCTACATGATTTTGTACATGCTTACGATGAAAATAAAGTTCAACTCGCTTGATGTTCTGAGCGAGTTAGATTGAAGAATAGTTGCTAAAGATTTGTCACAATCAATGAACCGTTGTTGTATTATAGACCCGTACGTACGATGGTGTGAGCGGCGGATTTGGAATGGCTGAATGAGAGCAAAGGGTGGTTGTGCAGCCAGATACATTATCCACCGTGATACTTTTTTGGTTACTTGAATTTATATGAACTCTCCTTAAAGGCCATTACTTATACATTTTATTGGGTGACTTTTTTGGTTATTAGAATACTCAACAGATATCCAATTTGTGATAGGAAATATAGGATCAATAATCCCATAAATATCTTCGGGTCAAAAGTTGTATAGGTATAGGTATAATATCTAGGACTTCCAACGATTCAAATAAGGTGAATGCAATTCTAGTAACCGAAACTATTGTTCCAACTAAATAGAATAGTGAGAAATAGATATTAGGACATTTGTTGCGTCGTATCATTCTTGAATAAATAATACCTTGTAGCAGTAATATCATCATTACAGGAATAATAAGATAACTGGGATATACTACAAAATATATAGTATCTAATTGAATGTCGACTGGACCATTTCGAAGTATTAAGGACAATAAGATCAACAGTCCTATCAATGAGTAAATAATATATGGAAGTTGCTTTGTCAATTTGCTATTATTACCAGTTGGGCTTCTTCTGTCAGCTGTTAAAGTTGGCTTTCATATTCATCAAATAATTCATAGCAATTCGCTTGGTCAGATAAATATCGTCCGGTGTCGAGTTGCGTTTTAAAATATTTGTAATAGTTGTCGAAATTATTACCAAATATATTCGTCCAAGCTTGGTCTTGTAACTCTGTCAACGTTATACTTTTCACGCACATTAGAATCAAAATATGTTGCCCTGGCTTGTTGTCATTCGCATTTTTCCAAACTACTAAACCGATTTCCATTTTGTCTTTTTCAATTGAGATAATTTGCTCATAAAGATATTTGTCGCACGTTACCGGTTCAATGGTGTGAATGTTGCCATCTTCGTCTACCTCGTTAAATGTCAAGTTCATTATTTCAAAATTCAGCTGAATAGGAAAGACGAGTTTGTCGTGCTTGATGTTTAGTTTTTTCTTTTCAACGATTACGTCAGAAAAAACGTGAGTTGTAAAATCGTTTAGGGTGATTGAAAATTGGTCATCGGAGATTTTTGTGTTTATAAACCAACAGTCATGAAGTAGCCCTAAATACTTTCTATAAAGACCAAGTAGTTGCGCATTATCGTGAATTAACGTTTCATTCTTTTTAAAAGTCGTCGTGCTAATTTCTATGTCCACAAAATGGTCAGCTAGCAGCGGTGCAACATCTTGAATTTTTGTTGCCATATTGTCGTAAGTCGTTGTCTTCACGGCCTTGCTGGTAACTGCGAAATAAGGCCTGTCGACAATCCCTTTCAAAATGATAAATAGGCATTGCCAAGATGACTTATATCATTATGTGTTGGAAACGTTTATCAATTAACAATATTTTTAAGTTGTTCCGATCCCTCACAGCTCAGATATCCGGATCCACCAACTTCAACCCCGGTGGTTTGAAGTTCCCCTTCGGAAGTCAAGTAGCTTTCTCCTAATGGCAAACCGGCCCTGTTATAGTATGTTAATATCACGTTGCCTTTTATTGAATTGGACGTTGACGGCTGATCGTTGTAATTTTTTGGATCCGATAGAATCAGCAAAAGTGCTTGTGTTTCCAGACGGTTGAGCGATTGGACGATTGAGAAAAAGCTCTTGAATACTATTGTTTTAGATATCTCATGAGCTGGAACAGGTTCGCCCGCGTAACTGACAAAAGAGTGCATTTTCCATCCCCGAATTTCACTCATTAGAATTTCACGTGCCGAAGACGGTAAGTTGACGAACCTGTAAACGATCAATCCGCAAATGCAGATAAACATGATTAGAATCAGATTTACCATTACTTCCGAGAAATTGTTACTAACGTTTACGCATATACTGAAGCTAAACAAAAACACAAAATGTCCGCCTTATTAGCGCCATGGATTATAAATTTTGTGTTCGCCCATCATGGGCGCAGTTATAGAAGATGCCAAATATTCCAGTGCGTCAAATTATCTCACAGGCAAGTTTGTGATGCTTGTTAAAAAGGCGCAAAGCGTGTCGCGATCTTTTATCGGGAGTGTTTGTCGTAAGACATGCACTGAAGGAAGCGAGACCACAAACTCCTGTATTGACGAACGAAATGGATACCAAGGTTGGTTGAAGTGGATAAGTCA
Organism: Chryseolinea sp.; assembly: GCA_037720155.1. GTDB lineage: Bacteria > Bacteroidota > Bacteroidia > Cytophagales > Cyclobacteriaceae > Chryseolinea. The sequence continues at coordinate 569,155 of JBBJMI010000001.1, forward strand.
GCAAATCTTCACAACGTCCTTGACCAACAAACTTCAGTGTTGACAGGTCGTCCGTTATAACTCAATTTTGCGCTGTCGGTAATTTTTCGCTCGGATCGTATTCTGCCTTCAACAACGCCGCATTTTCTTCAACGGTTGTGTTAAAACCGCTTTTGAATCGTATTTCATTTACGTCCCTCGGATTTTCGATAGGCCAAATAGCATACCTTTTATCTGGCCTTAACAGGTTGCTAGCCTGGGTTCCGTAAATCTGTTTCTTTCCTTTCCACATTAGTATTCGATCCTGCATCGTTGCACACTGTCTAGGATTGGCTTCTCCTCTTTCGGTCAGTTTTTTGAATTGGGGAAAATAGGTTTCTATAAAATTCAAATCAGTATGTTGTACGGTATTTTCTCCGATTTTACTCTTCTCAATCCAACCATATTTTTTGAGGATCGATTCAATTTTACCCCTGTTTCCCATATCGATAGTCGCCGTTTATTCAAGTATTTACTAGTTTCAGGGGAGTTAAAACTAATAGAGTCCACTAATATTCTTCTGATTTCCTGGTCTTCGTCGTACATTTTTTCCAACTCTATTCTTAAAGAGTCATAATTAATAGCGCTGTTTTGCGCATCAGGGGCTGTAATAGTATTGTGACGAATCGAACGAATTTCATCTTGTATTCCGTTATATTAATTTAGATATTTTCTTGCGTCAATAAGGTTGAATTCTTCATCATCCCGAATTATATTTCTCAAAGAGCCAATGTGCGCTACGCCAATAATTAATAAAACCTTTTTAGAATTTAGCTGCTTTCGAGCGGTCACAATGTTCGAATAAATTTTATAATCTCTATTTTTAAAAACGGATGTAAGTTCAGCGCCTATATATTTAGGATTTACAAATGCGGTATCAATCATAGCGTCAGGATTTTTAAAAGTCCCATTTATTACTCTGGAAGGTGTAATGTATCGCAAATGATAAACCCTATTAATTATTTCTGGCTGATTTAAAAAAATTAAAAAATCTTTAAATGATAAACTCCCGTCTTGTATAGCCTTATATTTTTCATTTGCAAAGTTTCTAAGTTCCAGACCTTCTTTTTTATAAACCTCAATGTTTTCTCCATTATCCAAAATGCTTTGAGATGTACCGCCAGGCGCATTAATACAAAATATTTTCTGTAAATTAAGTTTCTTACCCAGGCGAAACGCTAATTGGTACACTTCACTTCTACCGTCAGGTAAATCTCCAATTTTTAATTTGTCATGTAAAAAAAGCACATATAAACTGTCGATTCTTTTTTGATATTCAGGTAATACTTCAACCATAATCATATCTGGATTATATGGCAACACTAATGCCGAAAACTCTTCGATTTCCTTTTGACGTTTGGCAAGCAAAACATCGGTAAGAGGATTGTCGCTTCTATAAATTTGAGCTAGATGATCTGAACCTAATATAAATAGATCCGTCTTTTGAGATTGGCTGTAAACTGTGGTCCACAATCCTAATAAAACGATGGATAAAATAAGACGTAATTTCATTTTTTATATTTTTTGATTTGGGTTAATTTAAGGAACAATTCGATATGTTAATCGCGTGCTTGTGTAAGCAATATAGTAATACGCTGGAACGAGTACCCTACCCGTTCCAAAATTCCAAACGCTCGTGGAAATTGGTTTGATTAGTGTCGTTGACTTCCGGAGCATTACAAATGTTAACCGCAGTTCAAGCTCATCGATTTAAAACGCTTAGGGCTAGTGATTATCCATGTTGGCACCTGATCAATTCAAAACCAGGCGAACTTCTAACGCTCAATATAAAATAATGCATTCATGAAAAGTCGAGACTTTATCAAATCTGCGACACTAGCCGCCACGGCAGTTGGTGTCAGCAGCTCGGTAGCAATAGGCGCACCAAAGGGCAACACGCTACCAAGATGGAAAGGTTTTAATTTGCTTGACTTTTTTTCTCCGGATCCAATAAGTACGCAACGAAAAACCGTCGAAGATCACCTAATGTGGATGCAGGATTGGGGTTTCAACTTTGTCAGGCTGCCGATGGCCTATCCAGCATACCTGGATTTTGATCGCACCCGTAACATTACGCCGGAAGAAGTTTACAAAATTAAGCCGGAAGCGATTGATCAGTTTGACAATTTGGTCAGCATGGCCATGAAGCATAACATGCAGGTAAAACGAGGCTAGGAATCCATGCTTGATTGCTACGAAAGAATATCTCCACAACTTAATGAACCACTGTATACGAGGCCGGCACGTACAGTGGTGTGTGAGGCGAACCTCGTCAGTCACAACTGACGAGGCAATGTAAAACTGTTTAATCTGATAAGGATACTTTTCGTAAACTGCATTGTCCTCATTTATTGTGTATCCTTTCTTAAAGTCAATTTCACAGTCGGTCAGTGTTTTTTCCGCTAGGTCCATTTGGTTTGTCCTAAATAAAGATATTGCTCTATAATATTTGGCGTCGGAAAATGTTGGATATCGTTGTAATGCTTTGTCAAAATACTGAATTGCCTCTCGGTGTCGATTTAATTCCTGCGCAGCAACACCGGCATAAAATAGGTCAAGATAGTGTATCCAGCTTTCGCCACTTGCCCTTCCTGTCTGTTCAATGCTTTCCTCCAAATAGTCCAGCGATTTGAAAAAGTCTCCTAATTGCAAGTGACATAATCCAATGTAGAAGTCGTAAGTGTGGTCCATTACAACGCCATTTTTTCCTTTAATTTTTTTTGCCGTTTGAAAGTCCCTTATTGATTCTTCATATGTCCTGGCGAAAATACACTTTATAAATGCTCTGTAGTGAATATGAGATTTAGGATCAAGTTCTACAGCCTTGTCCAAAGATTTAAGTCCTAGTTCAGTTTTTCCTTGTTTAAAATATGGGATAGCTTTCTGTTGATACAAATATGCCATGTTAGGCTTTGCCGCTATCGCTGAGTCAATTGTACAGCTGATACTCAAGCGAAAAGTACCTAATTCGCCACGCTCCATTCTCCAAGTATTTTTTAATTACTTGGTCATCCGTTAATTCTTGTTTTTTAGCTTCTGGGTTTTCCTGTCCTGATGACGAACATGAAGTCGACAGGAATAATATGATGATAAGGTATCTCATTCTTTCTGTTTCTCTTACACTACTCTGTCCAAAAAAAGTTGCCACAACATTTGGTTATAAATCTGAGCACATCTTGTACGTGAGATCAATGCGTACTTTCGCATAGCTCTTCACCCTTGGTCGTAATTGATTTTATATCCGGTGTTTGCACACGTTAAACCGTTAAACCAAGTGTCTACAGCGATGGATCATATAAACAGCAGGGGAAAATCAACCAAAAAGTGTACAATCATTACAAAAATTAAACTTCTGGTTTTTATGTAAGTAAAAGTTAGAATGACACCTAACGGTAAAACAATGCCTACGATATGCAACCCGTTCCAAGAATTTATATGCAATACAACAAAAGCAAGAAGACTAATAACAAATCCTGGTTTGTCGCTCTTAGTAATCTCTCTGATTCGTTCCAGCGGATAGCCTCTAATTAATAATTCTTCTACAATAGCCGCCGTGCAAATTCCAGCAAACACTAACCATACCGGCTTCTTTCCAACTTCCGACATGGAATCTCCCATTTGCGAAAAAAAATGATCAAATAAAGTATAGGTGGCGGGTATTATCAGCGAACAAAGAATGCCCATAAGTATCGCCAGAGCTACTTGTTTTGCGCTAATTTTGGTAATGCCAATTGATGTTAAGGGTCTTTTCTCCACAAAAATAATATAAGCCACAAGCACTAAACATATAACCCACAGTAACATTAAGCCTAGCACATCCTCCATCACACCATCAACCCATGGATTAACCAGATAAGGAAGCAAAGCATTTACTAACAGTAAGGGTATAATAATGCTTATACAAAGGCCGACAACGGATAGTTTTTTCATTTTCAATTAGATTACCTTCTATAACGAGTATTGAGTTCTGAGCAATGCTTCAACAAAGAGGCTCCCCTTCAAATGCCTTAAGGTTTTACTTATCATGGCCTCGAAGTCTACCAATTAATTGGCTTGGATGCAATAGGCGTATTGTTCGCCTGTTGGTCTAATCTTATTCGTCTTGGAATTTCAAGTGGTCAGGCCTATGCATGGAGCAGCACTCGAATGGGAAGCTGGGTTGTTGTCCCAAAGTCCGACTATGGTAACGACGATCACGCTGAGCCGATTGGTAAAAACAGGTTACGAATCAATGCTTGATTACTACGAAAGCGCATCTCCACAACGCAATGAACCGCGGTATAAGAGGCCCGTACGTCCAGTGGTGTTAGAGGCGAACCTCGTCAGTTACAACTGGCGAGGCCGTCTACTCGATTGCCTGCAGTGCGTATTCTCAAATCTTTAATGGTCAATTGCCTTTAAACTCGTAACCTCCTATCTCAATTTCATAGTAGGCCTGCAGGCAGGTATATTGTACCCTGCGGTCAATGTACTTCATTCCTATTTCTCTAGAACTCTTCTTGAGGCAAAATTCTCCACGTGAGCAGATGATACAATTTTTTTTAGGCCTAAAGTCCTAAACCCATAGTTCAATAAACCAAAAGAAGCTTCACTTGCATAGCCTTTATTCCAATATTCTTTAAGCATTCGGTATCCTATTTCAATTTCCGGTGTATTGTCATAGTAAACCAAACCACTCGCGCCAAGGAACGTATCGCTTTCCTTCAATATTGTTGCCCAAATCCCAAGTCCGGGTTTTCGGGTATAGTGGGAAATCAACATCTGTAGTTCAATTTTCATTTGTTCTTCGCTTCGAGTTGATCCGTTACCAACATACTTCATGACTATGGGATCGCTATTCATTCGATAGAGCTCATCGAAGTCACTACTTAGAATTTCACGAAGAATTAGCCTTTTTGTCTCAACAACTTTCATAAAATATCCTAACTTTTCCAAAGTATTGCACGCAACAACGCAATAAACAGATTGCGTTTATCCTGTAATATCAATCGCTCAATCGCACTTAAAAAGGTTTTTGGCTTTTTTATGTAACGCTTGCGGGTGAACGACGTTCCCGGAATGATGGAGTTTTTGAGGTATTGTTGTAGCAACAAGTCGAGTTGAACGCTTAGGGTATGGAGTCATAAGATAGTTCGTAGCTCGCCGACAAAGCTGACCAGCCGGTAGTAATCAAAGTTAAAGCATACCGTTTTTCAATTTATAACATTCCTCAGATGTAATCGGTATATTGCTTTACGCGTGGTCGTTCCACCTGAGGGATCCGATTCAAGTGCTTTATTTTAAAGCCACAACAACTTTCGCATTAATGAGAAGAAGAGACTTCATTAGAACAGCAACCATTGCCACTACAGCAATAGGCGTCAGCAGCTCCAGTGTAATTGCCGCAGCAATAGGCAACCCACTACCACGATGGAAAGGTTTTAATCTGCTTGATTTCTTCTCACCGGACCCGGCAAGTACACGCCCAAAAACTGTCGAAGATCACCTAAAATGGATGCAGGATTGGGGTTTTAATTTTGTCAGGCTCCCAATGGCTTATCCTGCATACCTCGATTTTGATCGTACCCGGAATATCACGCCCGACGAGGTTTATAAGATAAAGCCGGAAGCGATTGATCAGATTGACAATTTGGTCAGCATGGCCATGAAGCATAAGATGCATGTAAGCCTCAATCTTCATCGAGCTCCCGGCTATTGCATCAACGCAGGCTTCCACGAGCCTTACAATTTGTGGACGGATCAAGCTGCACTGGATGCATTCTGTTTTCATTGGAACATGTGGGCAAAGCGCTATAAGGCGATCTCTAAAGAGAAGATAAGTTTTGATCTGGTAAATGAGCCCTCTATGCGCGACGACATGAATGATCAGCATTCTAAACGATCGACAGTGCCAGGCGATACATATCGCAAAGTTGCTAAGGCAGCGGCGGAAGCAATACGAAAAGAAAACCCCGACCGAATAATCGTTGCAGATGGCAATGATGTCGGCAACAAGGTAATACCCGAGCTGATCGACCTGAACATCGCGCAAAGCTGCAGAGGCTATACGCCGGGCATCATCTCACATTACAAAGCTCCCTGGGCGAACAAGGATCCCGATAACCTCCCAGAACCGAAGTGGCCGGGACAGGTGGGTGATAAATATCTAAGCCGTGAAATGCTGGAAGAATATTTCAAACCGTGGATAGCGCTCGCAGAAAAAGGCGTGGGCGTCCATTGTGGAGAATGCGGCTGTTGGAACAAGACACCACATAAAGTATTCCTCGCATGGTTTGAAGATCTTCTCGATATCTTAAAGGATAATGAAATCGGGTTTGGACTGTGGGAGTTTGTCGGTGACTTCGGAATTATCAATTCAGGAAGAACAGACGTTGCATACGAAGACTGGCACGGCCAAAAGCTGGATCGGAAACTGCTGACCCTCCTGCAGAAGTATTAATTTTCTTACAAAGTCTTTGTTAACTTTCAAAGCCCTCCAACAACACCATCCTGGCGTTTGAAGCGCTCTGCCTTATTGCTTTCGCCGGCGCATATTCGTCGCTCGCAAACCATGCGCGCGCTTTATCCATTGAGGGGAATTCCAATATAACGGTTCGATCGGACGTCCATTCGCCTTCAAGGATCTCGCGTGTTCCACCACGGACGATAAATTTTCCACCGTATGGGATTAGCGTTGCGGCGGTTAATTTTTTGTAATCCTCGTATCGAACAGGATCGGTAATGTGAATGTCAACAAGGGCGTATGCTTTCATAAATTTTATTTTGCTATTCGTAAGGGGAAGGGCTCACACTCGTCCAGCCACCGTCGATGACCAGTGTTTGCCCCGTGACGTGACCTGCCTGCGGTGATACAAGAAACAACGCGGCGTGTGCGATATCTTTTGTAGTCGCGGACTTCCCTATTGGTGTGATGCGCGACCAGGTATTTTCATAATCGGAATCCATAAGCGTGCGTTCCGTTGCAGTTGCACCGGGGGCAATGGCGTTTACGGTGATTCGGTGAGGTGACAACTCGAGGACTAACGTCTTTGCAAGCATTTCCAATGCCGCCTTGCTCATACCATACGCGGCAAGATTTTTATGAGCCTGATGCCCTGTTACGGATGACATAAACAAAATGCGGCCGCCGTTTCCCTGTTCTTTCATTTGAACGGCAGCTGCCTGTGCGAGAAAGAAGCTTCCGCCGAGGTTGACGTTCATTACCTGAGTAAAATCTTCGTGTTTGTATTCAAGAAAATCTCCAAAGAGGGTTATTCCGGCGTTCGCTATTGCAATATCCAGTTTGCCAAAGTGCGAAACTGCTTCACGAACCATTGACCCGATAAACGAAACGTCAGAAGCGTCCCCGCCGAAAGGTATGCATCGGCCATACTGCTCGCGAACGCCCCTTGCAGCTTCCTCCGCCAGTGCAATTTCAATATCGTTCAAGACAACGCTTGCCCCCTGCGCAGCGAGCTCCCTGCATATCTCTAGTCCAATTCCCTGGCCCGCTCCCGTTACAATGGCAACCTTATCCTGAAAAATTTTCATCATACGATTTAATTCCGATGCCCGTTAGCACGCACCAACTCATAACTCATAACTCATAATTAACTCATAATTCATAACTAATTCTTCAATGCGAATCCCTCGACACCTCACTGCCGCTTCCCCCTCGTAGAAAAGTCATGTCGGCGCCAAGATGCGCTTGCTCCACATGTTGCTGATATAAACTCACATACCCGCGTTCGTATTTTTTGTAACGTGGAACCCATGCCATCCTTCGCTTTTTCAGCTCTTCTTCTGTCACCTCAAGAATCAATGTCCTGTTAGCAACATCAAGACTTATGATGTCTCCATTCTCGATTACAGCGAAATTTCCGCCCAGGGCCGCCTCGGGGGACGCGTGAAGAATGACCGTTCCGAAACCTGTGCCACTCATGCGGCCATCCGAGATACGAACCATATCATGAATTCCCTTTTCAAGTATTTTTTTCGGCAACGAAATATTGCCAACCTCCGGCATGCCGGGATATCCAATGGGTCCGACATTCTTTAGCACTAATATACAGGACTCGTCGACATCTAGATCTGGGTCATCCACACGCGTTTTGTAGTCATCGATGTCCTCAAACACGACAGCCCTTCCCGAATGCTTCATCAATTTAGGATCTGCGGCGGACGGCTTTATCACCGCGCCATTCTCGCAAAGGTTTCCCGACAAAATGGCAACGCCGGAAAGTGGATTGAATGGTTTTTCAACAGTCGCAATGATTTCACGGTTGTAGCAAGTCGATTCATCATAATTTTCCTTAATGGTCTTTCCATTCACCGTGAGGCATCCTCCGTGCAGGAAGCGATCTATTTCTTTCATCACAGCCGGTAATCCACCGGCGTAATAAAGATCTTCCATGAAGAATTTTCCCGATGGCTGGATATTGGCGACGAAGGGGATATTCGCGGAAAGCTTATCGAAGTCATGTAGCGTCAACGGGACCCCCATGCGTCCGGCAATAGCAAGCAAGTGGATGATAAAGTTTGTGGATCCGCCAATGGCCGCATTTGTGATAATTGCATTTTCAAAGGCCTCGCGTGTCAGTACATCGGACAACCGCAGATTTTCTTTGACCATTTCAACGATGCGAATACCCGACATCTGCGCAAGCACTTTCCTTCTTGAGTCTGCTGCAGGAATTGCAGCGTTTTCGGGAAGAGACAATCCCAATGATTCGACCATGGACGACATTGTAGAGGCAGTACCCATTACTGCGCAATGCCCCCGGCTCCGTGACATACAAGCTTCCGCGATTGTCAGATCCTCCTGTGACATGTCGCCGGTACGAACGGCATCGTTAAACCTCCATATATCACTTGTTCCAATGTCCCGGCCCTGAAATTTACCAGTGAGCATTGGGCCGCCGGACACAACGAGCGTGGGGATGTTTACGCTGCATGCGCCCATCACCAATGATGGCGTAGTCTTGTCGCATCCGCACATCAGAACAACACCATCAATCGGATTTGCACGAATTGATTCTTCCACATCCATGCTGGCAAGGTTTCGGTATAGCATGGCCGTTGGTTTGATTAATGTTTCGCCGAGAGACATCACGGGGAATTCAACGGGGAATCCTCCCGCTTCTGAAACGCCGCGCTTTATTGATTCTGCGAGTTCGCGAAAGTGTGCGTTGCAAGGCGTAAGCTCTGACCAGGTATTGCAGATTCCTATTACAGGCTTACCACGAAATTCATAATCCGGGATGCCTTGATTTTTCATCCAGGCACGATAGATGAACCCGTCCTTTCCTGTTTTGCCAAACCACCCCTGACTTCGCAATTTATCTTTCATTTTATAATATTTTCAGTCCTTAATGAATTTGCAAAGTATCAAAAATAATATACTCGACAGAGCCGCTGAGTATTGAAGCGGAAAATAACCGAAAGTCCTGTTTAACTTTTATTTTCACTCATGTTCGCTTTCTCCATCATTCGTAGGGTGACCAGAGCTTCATCGAGGGAGCAAGGGTTAACACGTAAACCTTGAAAGTAACTGACTACTTCCTGAATCATAGGCTGTTGGATATTTTCCGGAAACACAAACTCGTCCATTCTGTTATTTTTTTCCTCCTGGCGCCGGGTTGTCAACGTCGCTTTTTGGAAGCTGGCAAAAAAAGGAAATTCCAAAGTTCCGTTTGTTCCAATGATCTTACAGGTATCGCACTGCTCATTTTCCGGAGCGTTAAATGACCACATGCCCTGAAACACAATGTCCTTTTGAAACACCGCATTAAGTGTTGTGAGATCCGGCGCGTCATAGTGCTTTCCCTGGTTGATTGAAAAACCCGACGTTTTCTGTGGAGGCCCGAAAATCCAGTAAAGAATGTCCAATTGGTGCGGAGCCAGATCAAAAAAATTTCCACCTCCCGATACGGTGGGATTTAGCCGCCAATTTTCCTTTGCATTTGTATTCTTTGGTGCCTGGAAGAGTCTTAGCTGCACCACCAGTACATCACCAATCCCCCCAGTTTCGATAGTTTCTTTTACCTTCTTGAAAAGCGGAAGCTCGCGTCGGTAGTGGGCGACTACAGCAGGAACGTTGTAATGCTGGGATGCGGCAATCATCCTTTGACAGGAAGATGTGTCAACCGTCACAGGTTTTTCGATATAAACGGGCTTGCCTGCCTGCATCACTTCGATCGCATACTTTTCATGAGACTCTGGAGGAGTGGCAATGTAGACGGCATTCACTTCCTTATCATTGATAAGTTCTCTGGCGCTTGTATAGAACCGAGGTACATTATGGCGCGTTGCAAAATCCTCCGCCTTAGCGGAATCCCGACGCATCACTGCAACAAGCGAGGACTGCATAATTTTTCCAAATGCAGGTCCGCTCTTAACCTCACATACATCACCGCAGCCAATGATACCCCATCGAACTGGTCCCTGTATAAATGGCATGACAACAAATTTGAAAGAAATATATCTAAAAGAAAGCAGTTCGCAGTCATACGCTCGTCACCAGTTCCGTATCTGGTATCTAATATTCTGCTTCACAGTAGCGTTTTCTGTACTCCATCGGATTGGAGTGTGTTATTGCTTTGAACTGTCGATTAAAGTTTGAAACCGTCTGGAAGCCACTGTCGTAACATACCTGTGAAACACTCATCTTTTTTTCTGCCAACAATTTACAGGCATGGCCGATCCGGATTTCGCTTAAAAAATCAGAAAAGGTTTTGTTTGCGTGAATCTTAAAATACCGGCTGAATGAGGTGGGCGTCATATTAGAAATGGCAGCAATCTCTTCAAGGGTTATTCTATCCTTAAAATTCCGCATTACGTATGCGTGGACTTTGTTCATGCGCGCCGTATCAAGCTCTTTTAAGGAATTGGTGTATCCAGGGCTTGCCAACAGGTTGTATTCAGAAGTATTCGCCATGACATTCAGAAGATTCAACAACATCAGCATGCTATCAAAGTCACGTGTTTGCAATAGCTGATACATCATTTTTTCGACCTGCGCGGCCGTATCGCCGATGATCTCCATGCCTCGCTGCGCCTTAATGAACAATTGTCTGATTCGGTACGCCTCGTTCGTTTTCATGAATTCCTCACCAAGAAAATGTTGATGAAAGTAGAGCACGATCCCTTCAGTCAACCATACGTGGTCGTCGCCAAAATATTCGAGGTCATTACGCCATACATGTGGCAAATCAGGCCCGGTAAATACTACATCGCCAGTTTTAAACGGACTAAAATGGTCCCCAATAAATCTGGTTCCCGTTCCCTTTAAGACTATAAACAATTGAAATTCTGAATGAAAATGCCAGTTAGGGTCGAAATGTCGTTCCCTTAAAAGTTTGATCTCAAAGGAATGCTCGGGCGATATCGGGGATTTTTGAACAACTTTCATGACACATAGAAGTCAGTGGTACGGATTTATCCGCAAAACATGGGCGTTCTGTTAATTCATGGTAAAATACAGTCATTTTTTGATAAAATGCAGGAAACGTTTGCATAAAAATCCCATCACCTTCATGCGTCCGAAATCCCCATACCATGAGACTTTTTTACGGATGTATCATTACAATATCACTAGGCTTTCTTCTTATCGCCTGTGTCAAGAAAAAGAGTTCTTATAACGCTGAGGACCCGAGGCGTATTGAGATACTCTTTTTGGGGCACGATAGTGAGCACCACAATTCAGCCGCGTTAATGCCGTTGCTGGCAGCCGAACTTTCAAAGGAAGGCATCAATTTTACATATAGCGATGATCCTTCTATCCTGAATAGCAAAGCGCTGTCGTCGTTCGATGCCCTTATGATCTACGCGAATCATGAACAAATTAGACCGGGCGAAGAAGCGGCGCTTTTGGAATTTGTTTCAAGCGGCAAAGGATTTATTCCTATTCATTGCGCGAGCTTTTGTTTTCAAAACTCTCCGGAATATATCAAACTGGTGGGTGGACAGTTTCTTAAACACGATACAGCAGTTTTCACGTCCAACATCACCAACACCGAACATCCGGTAACAAAGACCTTAAAAGAATTTTCTACCTGGGATGAAACTTATGTTCATGACAAACTAAGCGATGATAGAACAGTCCTCATGGAGCGACAAGAAGGAGAGCGTCGCGAACCGTGGACGTGGGTGAAGGAACACGGAAAGGGTAGGGTATTCTATACAGCCTACGGTCACGACGAAAGAACATGGAGCAATCCCGGGTTCCATAAATTGATAAAGGATGGAGTATTATGGGCCGTTGGAGATAAGATGAAAAATCAATGGCAAGCATTTAGAGATTCTCTTGCTCCACTGACCTACAAAGACAACCCGAATATTCCTAACTATGAAAAGCGCACGCCGACACCGCGGTATCAGGAGCCATTGTCCCCCGAAGAATCGAAAAAGTATATCCAGGTTCCAGTTGGATTCGATCTTGAGTTGTTTGCCTCCGAACCAGACATCATCAATCCAATAGCCATGGAGTGGGATGAAAAAGGAAGATTATGGGTGATCGAGACGGTAGATTACCCAAATAATGTTTTAGAAGATAAAAGCAGTGGTGATGATCGTATAAAGATATGTGAGGATACTGATCACGATGGCAGGGCCGACAAGTTCACCATCTTCGCCGATAAGCTGAACATACCAACCAGCCTTGTTTTTTCCAATGGCGGTATCATCGTTTCACAAGCACCGAATTTTCTTTTCCTGAAAGACACAGACGGGGATGATAAAGCAGACGTCAAGAAAATTATCTCGGAAGGCTGGGGCACATTCGATACTCATGCCGGACCGTCAACCTTGAAGTATGGATTTGATAACCAGATCTGGGGCGTCGTTGGGTACTCCGGATTTACAGGAACGCTCGCAGGTCAGAATATGAAATTTGATCAGTGCGTATACCATTTCAAACCGGATCTTAAAAGCTTTGAGATTGTAGCGCGAACAACCAACAACACGTGGGGACTTGGATTTACGGAGACTAACGACGTATTCGCGTCCACAGCCAACAACACGCACAGTGTTTTTGTGGGTATCCCTTATAAAGCAACGCAGGGCATAGAAGGAGTGCCGATCACTGGAAGTGCCAAGATCGATGGTCATTACGCAATGCACCCCATTACGCCACAGGTCCGGCAAGTCGATGTGTTTGGTGGCTTTACCGCCGCCGCGGGGCATAACTTTTATACGGCCCGACATTTTCCAGAGCAATATTGGAACATGGCATTTGTTTCAGAACCTACTGGCCACCTTGTTCATGTTGCGCGCATTGAAAAAAACGGCGCCGGTTATGTCGAGAAGGACGGATGGAATTTATTCGCCAGTTCCGACGAATGGGTGGCGCCGGTTGATGCAAAAGTTGGTCCGGATGGTGCGGTATGGGTATTAGATTGGTATAATTTCATAGTCCAGCATAACCCAACGCCTACACGCGACAGAGGTGGATACGACGCCGTTAACGGCAAAGGCAACGCGTATGAAAATCCGTTGCGTGATAAATCAAGCGGGCGAGTATGGAGGGTTATAAACCGCGGCGCAAAGCCGTATGACGCCATTACTTTAGACAAGGATGATACCGATGATCTCCTGCCAGCACTCTCCAATAGCAACCTGTTCTGGAGACTCACTGCTCAACGTTTGATCGTGGAACGCGGCGACGTCAAAGTGTTGCCACGTCTGTACGAAATTATAGAACATGATGAAAATCAATATGCCACCATCCATGCACTTTGGACTATTGATGGTCTTGGCGGCATGACAAAAGATGACAAAGCCGAGCACGTCGTTACAAACGCCCTGAAACATAAGTCAGCTGGAGTTAGAAAAGCTGCTATTCAAATATTATCCAAAGCGAGTTGGTCGGAGAATGCAGTCATCACATCCGATATTCTTAACGATGGTGACCCGGGAGTTCGGCTCGCTGCAATTAACGCGCTCGTTGAAATTACCCCATCGGACCGGATAGGCGAAGCGCTATATAAGCTGAGCGTCGATGATAGTGTAAAGAAGGATACGTGGCTATCGCAGGCGGTGTACGTTAGCGCGAAGCATCATAAAGATGGTTTCATCAAAGCATTCAAGGCAACAAATGTTAACTATACACGCAAATCGGAAATCCGTCGCGAGCTTCCAGAAACGAACGATGCGTCGTGGCCGATAATGAATCTTCCAACCTCTATCGAGAAAGCTGGACTCAAGATCGATGGACGCATTTGGTTCCGGCGTATTGTGAATATTCAAACAGCCGGTCAGCAAAACATATTATTATCGCTCGGTCCAATCAATGATAAAGGCGAGATCTGGTTAAACGGAAATTACGTCGGCGTTTCGGAGTTAGGTCAGGGCGAGAAAGCATTCACGATCCCGACATCGTCGTTAAACAATGGTCCGAATGTTCTTGCAGTAAGGGTCGAGGACCGGGGAGGGTCTGGAGGAATTTATGGAAGACCGGAAGACTTGTTTGTCCAGGTCGATACAAAAAAAATCTCGCTTGCGGGCGACTGGAAATATGATGTGGAAACGGAATACGATTTTGGTGATGAAGGACTTTTCAAGGGTTCATCTATCGCGGAAGTATTTATTGCCAATTACCTCGACAAGAAGGAGGAGAGGCCACCTGCCTTAAATGACAATACGGTGGTCATTAACGTTAGCGTCGTAAAGAATCAAATGAAGTTTGATAAAACTTCCTTTGAAGTTGAGGCGGGAAAGTCTATCCAGATCGTTTTTGAAAATCCAGACTTTATGCAACACAATTTGGTTATAGGCATTCCGGGATCGCTGCAGACAATGGGAAAAGCGGCTGATAAAGTAGCGGCCGATCCTAAGGGTGCCGAACAGGGCTATTTGCCAAGGATACCGGAAGTGTTGTTTGCCACCCGACTGGTAAATCCGCGCGAGACAGTAAGACTGAATTTCATTGCGCCTCAGAAGACAGGCGATTATCCATTTGTATGTACGTTCCCCGGTCACTGGTCGGTCATGAATGGTATCATGAAAGTGGTGAAAAAGAAACCGGCCTAAAAAATAACGTCGACCAATCCATTTATGATAGACGTAAAATTTGGAGTCAGCACTTGGCTGTGGACTTCGCCTTTCACCACCGAATCGGCGAGTCTATTCCCACTGATCAAATCAATGGGATATGATGCTGTGGAAATCGCGGTAGAGGATGCGGGAAAAATAAACGCACAAAAAATTTCGCAAGCGCTGAAAGACTACGAACTCAAGGCAGTGGTGTGTGTGGCATTCGGACCAGACCGAGATCTAACGCACGAGGACGCGCAGGTGCATCGCGCTACTATTGATTACGTCGAACAATGCTTTGAATTGTGTAACGCCTGGAACGCCGATTTCTTAGCCGGGCCAATGTATTCGGCTGTAGGAAAGGCAAGAATGGTTTCGACCGAACAAAAAAGAGTTGAATGGGACCGCGCGGTTACCAACCTTTACCAAGTTGGACAACTTGCGAGCAAAAGAGGACTATGCATAGCACTGGAGCCGCTCAACAGATTTGAATCGGATCTGGTCAACACCGCCGACGATGTTATGCGCCTTGTCGGTGACATTAACCATAAATCCGCAAAAGTTTTACTTGATGGATTTCATATGTCTATTGAAGAAAACGACCTTGAAAGGGCGATCACCACAGTGGGTGACAAACTGATACACATGCAGGTTTCAGAGAATCATCGCGGCGTTCCCGGGACTGGTCAAACGCAGTGGAAGTCGCTCAAGCGCGGGCTTGAAAATATTAACTACAAAGGCGTGGTCTCAATTGAAAGTTTCACGCCCGATAACAAGGAATTGGCTGAGGCAGTTTCTATTTGGAGGAATTTTGCTGCTAATCAGAATGATTTTGCAATAGACGGCCTGGCATTTTTAAGACAACTACTAAATGATTAATTGATGAGCAAGAAAATTATCAACGTTGCTATCATCGGGCTTGGCTTCGGTGCCGAATTCATTCCAATTTACAAGAAGCATCCCAATGCTAACCTGATGGCTATTTGTCAACGAACGGAATCTAAACTGAAGGAGATCGGCGATGCATTCAATATTGAAAAGCGGTTCACTTCTTATGATGAATTGCTTAAGGATCCTACAATTGACGCCGTACATATTAATACACCGATACCAGACCATGCGATTCAGTCAATAAAAGCGTTGAAGGCCGGAAAGCACGTCGCTTGCACTGTACCGATGGCGACAACCGTCGAAGAGTGCGAAGAAATTGTGAAGCTTGCCACAAGCAAGAAGCTTACATATATGATGATGGAAACTGTGGTCTATGCCAGGGAGTTTCTGTTCATGAAGGAATTATATGACAAGGGCGAATTGGGGAAAGTGCAATTTATAAAAGCAAGCCACCAGCAGGACATGGATGGTTGGCCGAACTACTGGCCTGGACTTCCACCTATGTACTATGCGACCCATTGCGTGGGTCCTGCATTAGGTCTGCTCCGAAGCGAGGCGGAATACGTTTCATGTTTCGGTTCTGGCCGCATACGCGAAGAGCTTATTCCATATTATAATTCGCCCTTTGCTGTTGAAACCACACAAATCAAGTTTAGAAATTCAGACCTGAGTGCTTTGGTTTACCGATCATTGTTTGATGTTGCAAGGCAATACCGCGAAAGCTTTGAAGTATATGGTTCGAAGAAGTCCGTTGAGTGGCCGCTCATCGAAGGACAACCTTTGGTTATTCACACGGCGAAGAAGCCGGAAGCTGAAATACCGGAGGAGATAGAATGCCCGGATTATGCCGGACTTCTGCCTGAACCAATTCAAAGGTTTACGACAACAGGTGTTTATGATTCAGATGAGCATCAACACCTTTCATTCACACAGGGCGCCGGCCATGGAGGGTCACACCCACATCTCGTCCACGAGTTTCTTAGCGCTTTGGTTGAGCAGCGTGAACCCTACCCGAATGCCGCACAATCGGCAAACATCACTTGTGTTGGAATACTCGCTCATGAGTCTGCGAAAGCTGACGGCCGGATATTTTATCTTCCAGAATTTACTTTCACAAAGATCTAATGAATCACGGCTCAACTTATCGGGACCGTTGCTGACGGTCTTCTCGTATCATTTCACCAAATCCCAATTTATTGCTGAGCGCGACTACAGCCACAACGATCCGCCGTGTTTTGGTTTGCTCGGTCTTAGCACTCTCCACCCAATTGCTGAAATATTGCTGATGCGATGGCGATAAAGACTTAAAGTGTTCGAATGCCGGCACTTCATCTTTCAATGAAGCTAGAAGGTCCCGGGACGGTTCCAGTTTCCGGGTATCGGCTTCTATGCCAACTTTAACGACGTCCCCGTTTTTCTTTCCAATAACTTTGCGGATCGTGAGGTTGAGTGGAAAAATAAAACTTCCATCTCCCATCGGAAACACTGCGACCCTTTGAAATGAGTAGGAGTCAATAGTGCCGCGTATCCTAAAGGTTGTATTCCGCCCTGGCAATAATTTGTGTGCATTTGACTTGCTGATTGTAATGTAGGTCCATCCAGATTTCTCCCCTTTTTTGTCAAACTTCTTGATTACGGTATTATAGGCAATCATAGTGTGATAGAGCGTAGCCGGAATATTGTAAAAATCTGACGAACTAAAAAAAGCGAAATGTTGTATACGCAATAATTGAACTTACCTTTAAAAGTATGTCGCTCGAGCAAGATATCAAGCAGGAAAAATTTCAGGACGAGCATGAAAAGGCAACCATTAACATTTTGTTCACGGCGAGTTGGCTTTCAAACCAAAATGCCATACGACTCCGGCCATACGGAATCACCTCCGAACAATACAATGTATTGCGCATTCTCCGGGGAAGTTATCCCGAAAAATTAATGCTGTCGGAGATTACTGCCCGCATGATCGACAAGAGCAGCAATGCAACGAGACTAGTGGAAAAGCTACGCCAAAAGGGTTTGTTGAAGCGCGAGATATGCGAGAATAACCGACGCCAGGTAGATATTACCATAACCGATAAGGGCCTTTTGCTTTTGAAAAACATTGATATAGAGATGAAAGGCTGGCTGGAAACGCTTAGGACCATCACAAAACGTGAAGCCGTGGAGCTGAACAGGATTCTGGACAAACTGCGCCAATCTACCCATTCTTAACACACTAATTCGTAATCACCAAATTTGCGAAGTCGCTGTCCAGCGCGGCGCTCCACTATCCAATCTTGCCGGACTTGCGGGTATTCAGCTTATTTACCCTTAGAGACGGCGTTGGTGAGTTATTCACGTATACGGTGATATACGCCGAGGAATTTTAATCTTGATTAATGTATATACAATTATTGTAGGAACTTTCTTTTGCCAATTGCGTTTAAAGCAGTACACTCTAAACAAATTTTTTTATGAAAACAGTATTGCATAAGGCATCTACACGTGGCCGGGCGAACCACGGTTGGCTTGACTCACATCACACTTTTAGCTTTGCCGGATACAGCGATCCTGCTCGTGTCACCTTTGGAGCGCTTCGCGTTCTTAATGACGACGTTGTGAAAGGTGGTGGAGGCTTTGGACAGCATCCTCACGACAATATGGAGATCATATCGATTCCGCTGCGTGGTACATTGGAACATCGCGATAACTCGGGAGGTCATGGCATCATTAAGTCAGGGGAAATTCAGATCATGAGCGCTGGCTCCGGTATCGCCCACAGCGAGAAGAATGCGTCGGCAAACGATGATGTAAACTTCTTGCAGATATGGGTATTCCCGAAGGAACGTGATATAACTCCGCATTATGATCAAAAAACTTTCGATGCAGCACAGCGGACTGATAAATTTAAGACTGTGGTAGCACCGGAAAAAAACGCTGATAGTCTATGGATCAACCAGGATGCCTGGTTCTCATTGGGAAAGGTAAACAAGGATTTCGTTGGCGAGTATAGATTGCATCAAACAAACAATGGTGTTTACGCGTTTGTCATCGACGGAGAGGTTACAATCAATGGCCAGGTGCTTGGCCGCCGTGATGGGTTTGGAATCTGGGATGTTGAGAATCTGTCAATTTCGGCACAAAGCAGTGCCGAAGTGCTTTTGATTGAAGTGCCGATGTATTAAGATTAAACTCGTTCGATTGTTATAATATTTGACGCCGAGGCGAATTTCTTATTTCAATATAATGTTATATAAATTGTGACTGCAATCGATCTACGAATGGAAAAGTCAAATCAGTTTGAACACCCTATCCTTGACCTTATTAAAAACAGGAAAAGTACGAGGTGGTTCTCACCGAAGCCCATAGAGCCCGAAAGATTAAGCTCTCTGTTCGAAGCAACCAGATGGGCTCCGTCGAGCACGAATGAACAGCCCTGGATGTACATGTACGCAACCCGCGACCAATCCGAGTTATGGGATAAATTCTTTGCGTGCTTGAATGACGGCAATAAAATTTGGGCCAAAGACGCTCCTCTGTTAATATTAAGTCTTGCGCGTAAAAACTTTAGCAGGTATAAGAGTGCAAATGAATACTCGATGTATGATCTCGGAGGAGCAAATTCATTTCTCTCTCTGCAAGCAGTCGAGTTGGGGTTACAGGTAAGGCAGGTAGCTGGATTTAATCGGGAGCAGGCCGTTGAAGTTCTTAGAATTCCAGAGACTTATCAGCCCGGTGTATTCATTGTTGTAGGATATCCTGGTGACCCACAAACAATTCCCGAACATCTCAAGCCACGTGAGCTTGCACCACGCGAAAGATTTTTACAGCGGGAATTTGTAATCAATGGAACGTTCGATCCGCAGTAATATCACGCAAGGGGAACGGTAAAACATACCGTTGTGCCCTCGCCCGGACGGCTGTTTATTGTAAGCGAACCCCCGTTGCGCTTAACGAATTCCTTGCATAATAACAGACCGATACCGGTGCCTTTCTCTTTCTGCGTTCCTTCTTTTGAAAAATAGTGCTTTTCACCAAGGATCATATCGGTCTCGGAGGAGGTCATCCCGACACCATTGTCAAGAACACGGATATGACAATAAGATTCGGAAGACTCTGCTGACACAACAACCATCCCCTCTTCGTTGCAAAACTTGATAGCGTTGTGAATGAGATTACGGATAACAAGTTGTACCTGGTTAACGTCGGCCATGACGGCAATGGCGGATGCTGCAACTTTTTCTATCGTTATGTTTTTTCGATGAGCCGCCTCTTCCATAAGATGACATGCTTCATCAATAAGACTTTGAATATCGAACCGGTCTTGTGCAGTACGCATACCCTCCATCTGGCTCTGAGACCAGGTCAATAAATTCTCCAGCGTGCGTTGCGTAACGTTTAAATTGGCCTTAAGCTTCTGCGAAATGGTTCTGAACTCTTCAGGACTCATCCCTTGCTTGGTCAACAAATCGAGCAGGGCCTGAAGATTTCCGATAGGGCCGCGAAGGTCGTGGCTTATCACAGAAAAGAGTTTGGACTTCAGCACATTCATCTGTTGAAGATTTTCCGCCTGTGCCTGTATCTCTTCTTTTTGGTGTTCAATTGCCAGATTCTTGAAAGAAAGTGCAGCATGTGCTTTTTTATGAAGCACACCTAACCTCCAAAGCACAAAAATTAAAAGCACGAGCAGGCAGATTCCTATGATCATATACACGGCTACAACGCGCTGGGCTTGCCTTGCTCCCTGCAGACTTCGAATGGTGTCTTCTTTCTTGTTGAGTTCATAGGAAGATTGCATCTCCTGAATCTGACCATTGCTTTCATTGCTGTACAAACTGTCTTTGAACTGGCTTACAATTCGCATTTGCTCCAGGGCCAGGCTTGATTTTTTTTGCATTTCGTAAATCTCTGCAAGCAAATTGTGACCTTTGATCAGCGTGCCAAAGCTCCCTATCTCCGTCATAATTGCAATTGACTTTTTGATGAATGATAAACTGCGTTCGGGTTGTCCCAAATGGTAATCAATTTGAGCTGCCTGAAGGTATGCAATCCCAAGCGCCTGTTTGTTTCCTATGAGGCTATCCATCGCAATGGCTTTTTTTGTAAACGCCATACTTGTGTTATAATCTTTCATGGCTAAATAGATAGCCGCCTTTCTGCTGAAAAGTATGCTGGTATGAAGTGTATCAGTATCCAACTCGTGTAGCGCAATTCCCTTGTCGGCCCAGTACAATGCCGAATCGTATTGGTTGCGTAGCAGAAAGAGCATTGATCGCTCTCTGAACACGCCTGCTATCAAGGAATAGTCGCGGCGTTCATGCGCAAGCGTATTGGCCCTTTCAAGAAAAATCTCTGCATGGTGAAAGCTGCGCAAGTCAGCAAAAGTGCGTGCGAGCGCTAATAAGGTTTCGGTCCAAAGCTCGATGTGGGGCGAATCTTCGAGAAAAGTAAGCGCCTTGTATCCGTATTCCGTGCTTAGGCGGTAATTGCCTTTCACCCAGAAGGCCTTTGAGAGCAGGTAATTTCCGTAGCCCTGGAAATACGTTGTTTTAGAAGCTTGCGCTTCGGAAACTATCGTTGTTGCTAAACGAATGGCACCATTAGGGTCAGTGAGATATAGCCGATGTGCAAGAAACGCATCGTGTGAGAGGGAAAGGCTATCTGAGGTGTTTGATCCGTACCCTGGAAAGTATCCCAAAATACCAGTGATAACAACCACATAAAGCGTACGGATGCGCATGCATAACAAAGAGAATTTATTCCCTGAAACTTTAATGTTGAATAAAAGTGAAAATAGTACGTAAGAAAGTGAACTTGATAAAACCTAAAATTGCCGTTCGACAGACCTCCGCTACATATATATAGAGATGAATTCAGGAGCTTTCGATTATGGTAATTAAATTATAATTCAAAATTGTCTTTACTGATGGCTCCCCGTGGGTGGGATTGAGGATATCATACATCCAGTGAGCTACCTCAGGTGGTTACCATAATTATTTGTGGACGCAATGGATTTACTCGCACTTTTTGTACTGCGTCAAAATGAGCCAAAATTGATCCGTCCGTTCAAAGCACCTTTTTATCCCTATTTTCCGCGATTGCGTTGTTGCTTGCTGTAGGTCTGCCTTGTGGCAATCGTGTGGTTCAATATGGCCTTGAGCTTCTTCTTCTTTTCCAGTCTCGCGCTTCTATTCATTATATTTGTGATGCTGAAAACGCAATAAAATTGATTCAGGTGTTTAGCCATGCCATTTCAACATACCATTGGCCGTAACAGATATTTGTTTAACGACTTGAAGTCACTGATGGCGAAGGCGACACCTTTGCGATCTGGTGATGTTCTGGCTGGCCTTGCGGCGGACAGCAACGAAGAAAGAATTGCAGCGCAGATGGCCTTGGCCGACCTGCCATTGAAGCATTTTACGAACGAATCGGTTGTACCGTATGAAAACGATGAGGTGACCCGTCTCATTATAGATTCTCACGACATCACATTATTCCATCCTATTGCCCACCTCACAGTCGGGGAATTTCGAGAGTGGCTCCTTTCGGATGAAACTACCACAGCCGTCCTTGAGAATACAGCGGCAGGAATCACGCCTGAAATGGCAGCTGCAGTTTCAAAATTAATGCGCAATCAGGATCTTATCCTCGTTAGCAAAAAGTGTTCTGTCATTACTGCATTTAGAACAACGTTAGGGCTACCTGGCAGGTTTTCAACAAGATTACAGCCGAACCACCCAACAGACGATCCGCAGGGAATTGCGGCGAGTATTATTGACGGTTTACTTTACGGCAGCGGCGACGCGGTCATTGGCATCAATCCGGCCAGCGATAGCCCTGCTGCTGTCATGAAGCTGCTTGAAATGCTTGATCGGCTGCGCGAGCAGTTTCAAATTCCTGTTCAAAGCTGCGTGCTTTGCCACCTGTCTACAACGCTCGAGCTATTGGGTGAACACGCTCCTGTAGACCTCGTTTTCCAATCCATCGGTGGCACGGAGCAAACAAATAAAAGTTTTGGAATCACGCTGTCCCAACTGAAGGAAGGAAACGATGCTGCAAGAGCGCTCGCCCGGGGCACAGTTGGCCGGAACGTTATGTATTTTGAAACAGGTCAGGGCAGCTCCTTGTCTGCGAATGCAAATCATGGTGTAGACCAACAAACACTCGAAGCACGCGCGTATGCCGTAGCGAGAAATTTTGAACCCTTGCTCGTCAATTCCGTCGTGGGCTTTATCGGGCCGGAGTATTTGTTTGACGGTAAACAAATTATTCGGGCAGGGCTGGAGGATCATTTTTGTGCAAAACTTCTTGGGTTACCAATGGGGGTTGATGTTTGTTACACGAATCACGCCGAAGCGGATCAGGATGATATGGATACGCTCGTTACACTACTAGGTGTCGCTGGTTGTAATTTTATTATGGGGGTACCCGGTGCGGATGACATCATGCTGAATTATCAATCAACTTCTTTCCACGATGCGTTGTATGTAAGACATGTACTCGGCCTGAGGAGCGCGCCGGAATTCGAAGAATGGCTTCTGCGACAAGGTATTGTGGATACAAAAGGTAATAGAATAATTAGCAGTGATGGTCACGCGCTCATGCGAATGATCCTGGGCTGATATGAAACGCTATGGAAGAACTTCCAGAAAAATCGAATACGCAGCGCGACCCTTGGGCCGAGCTTAAGCGTTACACGTCTGCGCGCATCGCACTGGGACGAAGTGGCCGGAGCATTCCATCACGTGCTTTGCTGCAATTCAAGCTTGATCATGCACATGCCCGCGACGCAATCTTTGCGGCACTCAACATTCCAATGCTTTTGGAATCGCTTGAAAAAGTCATGTCACCGGTATTTTTGTTACGCAGCCAGGCACCTACCCGACAGATCTATATTCAGCGTCCTGATCTCGGGAGGGAGCTGTCGGCGTATGCCCGAACGCAACTGGAAGCAGCAGGACCCTACGTTGCGACGGATCTGGCAATTATCCTCGCCGACGGTTTATCGGCACGGGCAATTAATGACCATGCTGTGCCGCTGCTTTCGAAGTTGATGCCATTGCTCGTAAAGGCAAATATCACGATCAGTCCCATATCCCTGGTAGAGCTAGGCAGAGTTGCTGTCAGTGACGAAATCGGGAGCTTGCTAAAAAGCAGCGTCGCCCTGATATTAATTGGTGAGCGACCGGGGCTGTCGTCACCAGACAGCCTTGGGGCTTATATGACGTATGCACCCCGCCCCGGTCTGACAGACGAATCAAGGAACTGCATTTCAAACATCCGCCCTGCCGGATTGGGATACGAAATTGCGGCAATGAAAATCTGTTACCTCGTCGTTCAAGCACTGGCACAAAGACTGTCAGGCGTCGCATTGAAAGACAATGGTCAGTTGCTGGGTTGAGCAAAATAAGATTTGGCCACATGGGTGTCATGTGCTTTATTTGCACTCCAACAAAAAGAAAATGACTCCGTAGCTCAGTTGGTAGAGCAATTGACTCTTAATCAATGGGTCGAGAGTTCGAATCTCTCCGGGGTCACAAAATACTTGTGGCAATCATCAGGTATTCCGGGGTGTTAGCTCAGCTGGTTTAGAGCACTACCTTGACAGGGTAGGGGTCACTGGTTCGAATCCAGTACATCCCACATCGGTAGCTTCCAGGATGTCTCGCGGATCTCGAAACTTCTACATTTTACATTGAGAGTTATTGAGAGTTTTACCATTTTGCGGTTAAACCATAAGGCTTGTAAGCTGTATGGCGTCGCCTTATCTTTAGGGATGCTTTTTCGTTTATTTTTTGCTTTGTCTTTCGTTTCGTTGTCGAACGCTGCTTTTGCCCAGTACATTCCCAAATTCGACATACAAGGTCATCGTGGTGCGCGCGGCTTGATGCCTGAAAACACTATCCCGGCTTTTCTTATGGCGCTGGACTCAGGTGTTACAACGATAGAACTGGATGTTGTCATCACGTCAGACAAGCAGGTCGTTGTATCCCATGAGCCCTGGGTATCTGGAGCGATCTGCCTCGACACTGCCGGAAATGATATTTCATCCAAAGAGGAAAAAAAGTATAACATCTATCGAATGACCTATGAAGACCTTCAGAAGTTCGATTGTGGATCAAAGGAGAATTTAAAATTCCCACAGCAACAAAAGTTTCAGGTTGCTAAACCACTGCTGCGGGATGTGATCACCGCGGTGGAAAACAGAATAAAAAGCTATGGATCATATGAGGTTGATTACAACGTGGAGATTAAGAGCACGCCTGAAACGGACAAGAAATTTCATCCGGGAATTGAAGAGTATTCTGATTTGGTCTATTCAGTAATTGATGAGTACATCCCGCTCGACCGGTTGGTTATTCAATCTTTTGATGTTAGAGTACTAAAATACTGGCATGTGAAATATCCAGAGATCAGATTGGCGGCATTGATAGAGAACACGAAATCTATCGATGCTAACCTTAGCGCACTTGGATTCAATCCCGCTGTATACAGTCCCGACTTCAAGCTCTTGTCGCGTGAAAAAGTACAACAACTTCATCAATTGAATTTGCGCGTTGTGCCATGGACAGTTAATGAGGTCGCCGACATGCTTTCTCTTAAAGGTATGGGCGTTGATGGCATAATCACCGATTATCCGAACCGCGCAAAAAAATATAAGATGACCTTGAATCTGCAACACAAGGGAGGTAACAGATGATTGGAGACCTTAGCTTCAGTGCGGTTAGCTTGCACCTATCTTCCTTTTACTTATAATTGCGAAAAAATGCCCGATGAAGAAGTATGACATTTATGGAATTGGCAATGCCATTGTAGACATTGTAACCGAAGTCGACGAACATTTTCTCCTCCAAAACAATATCGAAAAGGGACTGATGACCCTTGTGGACGAAAAGAGGCAGCTTGAACTGATGAAGGTTATTGACATGAAGAAAAGCAGAATGTCTGCAGGTGGATCCGCGGCAAACACTTTGGTCGCGGCAAGTCAGTTCGGAAGTATTGGCTTTTACTCGTGCCTCGTAGCGAAGGACGATCTTGGGAAATTTTTCCTTGAGGATGTTAAGAGGAATGGCATTGACACAAACCTGAGCTATGACAAATGCTCTTCAGGCCATTCCGGACGGTGCCTGGTGATGACTACGCCGGATGCCCACCGAACGATGAATACATTTCTTGGCGTGAGCTCATTTTTATCACCCGAACATCTGGATGAAGGTGCTATCGGCAACTCCAGGTACATCTATCTGGAGGGATACCTGGTTGCTAGCCCCAAGGGCCTTGAAGCCTTGATCGCCGCGAAAAAGGTGGCGGAAAGAAATAAAGTAAGCGTTGCGCTAACGTTCTCTGATCCCAGCATGGTAAAATATTTTTCAAGCCAAATGAAAGAGGTCATTGGTGCAAGCGTGGATCTTTTGTTTTGCAATGAAGAAGAAGCCATGACTTATACTGGCACTAACACTGTTCTAGAGGCCCGCGAAAAGTTGAGGGATATTGCGAAACACTTCGTTATTACGTTGGGGGAGAACGGCGCCATGATCTTCGACGGCGATACCTATATTAATATTGAACCCTATAAGGTAAAGGCGATCGATACAAATGGCGCTGGCGACATGTTCTCAGGGGCATTCATGTATGGAATTACACACGGCCATAGTTATGCTGAGGCCGGAAAGCTAGCTTCGCTGGCGTCTTCAAAGGTGGTCGCACAGTTTGGACCGAGGCTTGAGACGGCAGAAGTGAAGAAAATACTTGCACATCTTCCTCAATAAGTAGCTGATTGTTAAAACGTTGCAGATTTGAAGGCCCCTATTTCAATGGCTCGACACTAGAAATTGCGCTGTTTGTTGTGAATCAGCAAAATACTTGGCATCTTTGCAGCCCTTTATTTAGAAGGACAAGTTTTAAAACGGCCTGAATACGGTATCAGGCCTCAAAAAGAGCAAGAGAAATGAAACGCACATTCCAGCCCTCCCGCACCAAGAGAAAGAATAAGCACGGATTCCGTGAGCGTATGGCGACGGCTAACGGCCGAAGGGTTTTGTCGAATCGCAGGAAAAACGGGCGCAAGAAACTAACCGTTTCCAGCGAAAAGACGGTAAAGCATAAATAATCAAGCCACCCTCGGTGGAGGTTGATTAATTTCAACTCATGGGGCAACACGATTTCCGAAAGGAAGAACGACTTTCGAAGGAAAAAATCATACAGGAACTCTTCGCCAAGGGTTCCTCTTTTTATTTATATCCTTTTAAGGTATTTTTTATGAATCAGCCCGATCAGGCGATTGCCGGAAACCAGGTGCTCATCACGGTTTCCAAGAAGCTCTTCAGCAAGGCAGTTGACCGCAATACTATAAAACGCAGGATCAGGGAAGGGTATCGTTTGAATAAGAATGCACTTATACTGCCTAAGCCGCTGGTCATTGCCTATATTTATAGTGTTAAAGAAATACTGCCTTCCGCGCAGTTGCACGAGCGTTTGGTGAAAACCTTTAAACGGTTTCAGAATGTGGAGAAGAATTAAATGGGGCCTTGTCATTACCGTTGCGCTAATTGCGGTCGTCGCGTTCAAGAGACCCGCGGAGAAATACTTTGATATCGTAAAGAGCCTCGACATTTTCGCGACCTTGTTTAAGGAGGTAAATGCATATTACGTTGACGAGGTTGATCCCGAAAAACTAATAGGCAAGGGCATTGATGGGATGCTTGAATCGCTGGACCCATATAC
The DNA here is from genome assembly GCA_037720155.1 of Chryseolinea sp. Classification (GTDB taxonomy): domain Bacteria; phylum Bacteroidota; class Bacteroidia; order Cytophagales; family Cyclobacteriaceae; genus Chryseolinea. Next base: position 596,779 of record JBBJMI010000001.1, read on the forward strand.
CGATTATATTTCCGAGGGCGAAATTGAAACGTTTCGCATAAGCACCACCGGTCAATACGCGGGCATCGGAGCGCTCATCGGATTGATTAATAAGAAAGTAATAATCACTCAGCCATACCGTGACTTTCCTGCATTCCGCGCAGGCGTACGTGTCGGCGACGAGATAATTTCCGTGGACGGAAAGAACGTACAAGGAAAGACCACAGCTGAGATCAGTACATTGCTCAAAGGCCAACCTAGAACAGATGTTGAATTGAAAATCAAACGTTCCGGCCAGCGCGAAAACACAGTATTAAAAATCAGACGAGAAAAAATCACCTTGAAAAACGTTGGTTATTCCGGGCTGGTTGACAATGACGTGGCTTATGTGAAGCTCAACGATTTTACCTCTGGCGCGGGACGCGAGGTGGGGGAAGCCATACGAAATCTCAAGCAAAAGGGCGCGAAAAAACTTATACTCGATCTTCGTGACAATCCAGGCGGCTTGCTTCACGAAGCGGTGAACATCGTGAGCTTGCTGGTACCCCGCGGCAAAGAAGTTGTGTCTACAAAGGGTAAGATCGACGAATGGAATAAATCTTATAAAACTTTGAATTTTCCCGTTGACGCTGACATCCCCGTTGTCGTACTTGTCAGTGACGGCAGTGCCTCCGCCTCAGAGATAGTTGCCGGAGCCCTCCAGGATTATGATCGGGCCGTGCTGATAGGAAACAGAACATTTGGGAAAGGCCTGGTACAAACCACGCGGCCCTTATCCTACAATTCGCAGTTGAAAATCACCACAGCAAAATACTATATACCAAGTGGCAGATGCATCCAGGCTTTAGATTATGCACATCGCAACGAGGATGGATCGGTAGACCGTGTAGCGGATTCGTTGAAGACTGGGTTCAAGACAAAGAATGGCAGGGAAGTATTCGATGGAGGCGGGCTTGATCCCGATGTAATGATCAAGGAGGAATACCTTGGTACAGTGACAGAAGCTTTAACGAACTCCGGACTGGTTTTCGAGTATGCATCGAAGTTCTGCGCTGCGAATCCGGCAATACCGGACTTGCATACGTTTAAGTTGACAGACGAAAATTATGATCAATTCTTATCTTTTTTAAAAGAACAAAAATTTTCTTACTCGACCGTTCTGGAACGAGAGGCTAAGGAATTGATTGAATCGGCGAAGCAAGAGCGATATTTTAATGATCTGGATCCGGTGTTGAAATCACTTCGTACGAAGATTGAAGAGGCAAAAAATGCTGACCTGCTTCGATTTAAATCGGAGATACGGCACGCCCTGGAATCGCAAATAGCTTTTCACTACGGGCTCACCGAAGGAATGGCTCTGATCTCCCTCGATCGTGATAAAGCGATTGTTGAAGCACGGAAAGTACTTCATGATAATTCCGCTTACCGTTCAATTCTTACTCCCAATGTCGGTACTTCTAAGCCTTGAGTCATCGTCCGGAATTTGTTCGGCAGCTTTGCATGACAATGGGAATTTGCTGGCACTCGCGGAAGTGCACATCGAACAGGCCCATGCTTCCAGGCTTGCGTTGCTGATTGATCAGGTAGTAAAGTTCGCCGATGTTGATATCAAGAATATTTCCGCGGTAGCGGTGTCCTCCGGACCAGGGTCTTATACCGGTTTGCGGATTGGCACATCAACCGCGAAGGGCTTATGCTTTGCACTAGGCATACCGTTGATTGCTGTCGGAACATTGGATTTATTGGCTGAACATGTTCGCGTCTTTAACGTGAACGGGTGGCATTTGTGTCCCATGATTGATGCGAGGCGAATGGAAGTGTATTGTAGTTTATACCACGCGAACGGTGAAAGGCTCAGGCCGGTAGAGGCTAAAGTCATCGATGAAACAAGTTTTGAACAGGACCTTGCGGTTCATCCTGTCCTTTTCTTTGGCACCGGTGCCAGCAAGTGCAAAAACACAATCACGCATTCCAATGCATTCTTTCTAGACGGAATAAATGCAGGTGCTGCTACCCTGGGAGTAATCGCATCGAAAAAATATTCAATTCGAGACATCGAGGATGTCGACACGTTCGAGCCGTTCTATTTAAAGGATTTCATGGCCAAAAAGGCTGTAAATTTAATTCCAGGAATTCCGAACAAATCTGAGGTGTGAAAGTGTTGTAATATTTGCCATGGAAAGAATCGCAGGTGATATTGTGAATAAGGTTGCAGCGAGCACGCTTACAACCTTTGATTTAGAGGATTATTATGTTCCTGGCGACCGGATTTTGATTGACATTCACGATCAGTTGTTTCAGGGTCTGATTTTAAAAGAGAAGGACTTTCGGGAATATGTCAAAACGCATGATTGGTCGATTTATCAGGGGAAATTGGTAGCTGTTACTTGTTCTGCTGATGCGATCATCCCTACGTGGGCCTATATGCTTCTGGCTGTAGCATTACAGCCCTTTGCGCAGAAGATCGTTTTCGGGAGTTTGGAAGATTTGGAGATCTCTCTTTTTCTGGCAAGTCTAAAAGCGATTGACTGGCAACAATTCAGAGATGCAAAAGTTGTTATAAAAGGTTGCAGTAAGGTGAATGTCCCAGCAGCCATCTATGTTGAAGCGACAGTCCGAATTAGACCGTATGCGTCTAGTATAATGTTTGGAGAGCCGTGTAGTACTGTCCCGTTATATAAGAAGCCTAAGTTCTAATCCGGTTGGCGCCTTTGGGGGGTGGATAATTAATGAAGATAATTCTTCTTCGGGAACTCTTCCTGATCTATGTTTGTCTCCCCTTTTCGAGGAGCAAGGCGTTTAAAAAATTTCGGAAAGAATTTGGTAAGTGTATTGGATTAATTACCTTTGCACTCCCAATTTAAAAAGTAGAGTGGAATCAGGAGGATTTCAGTGTCTCTAAAAGATTGGTTTAGATTGATCCCGTCCCGATAACGATCGGGGGGTAATGAAAGGGTTTTTTCGATTTAAATTGAAATAATCTACTGGTGATCCTTTGCGCCGTGAGGCGATTAGGGTGACAACGTTCTTTGAATGGATGGAAATTGATAGCGGACCTGCGAAACGGTTTAGGAGTTTCTGCTTGAAGGTTTTGGTTGAGGGCGACTTTGGGTAACACTAAAGTTGACGGATTCTGAGGCTGGATGGTTAGGATTTCGGGATTGTTTTGCGATTGATTCTTTTGAGAAAGAGAATAGGATTTGAAAGTAGAATTTTTGGGAGCAAAAGGTTTCAGACAATTAT
>JBBJMI010000001.1:602500-770284 GCA_037720155.1 Chryseolinea sp.
GAGAGAGACGACAAACGAGCACATAGGTGACTCATCTTTGATCTTTCATTCTGGAGCTTTGATGGTCGTGAGACTGTGAGGAGTTCCGATAAGGGATGGGAGAGGTAAAGGGAGATCGTTTAAAAAGAAGTAAGCAAGGGCGTATGGGGAATGCCTAGGCTCTCAGAGGCGAAGAAGGACGTGATAAGCTGCGAAAAGCTACGGGGAAGCGCAAATAGCTATTGATCCGTAGATGTCCGAATGGGGCAACCCGGTGTGTTGAAGACACATCATTCTGAGCAATCAGAAAGCAAACCCAGGGAACTGAAACATCTAAGTACCTGGAGGAGAAGAAAACAATCGAGTGATTGCGCAAGTAGTGGCGAGCGAACGCGCAGAAGCCCAAACCATTTTAGTTACGGCTAGAGTGGGGTTATAGGACTACGGAATTGAAGTAACACGAATTTGAACTGGGTGGGAAACCAGACCATAGAGGGTGATAGTCCCGTAAGAGTAAAGTGTTATGGAGAGGTAGTATCCTGAGTAGGGCGGGGTCGGAGACGCCCCGTTTGAATTTGCCAGCACCATCTGGTAAGGCTAAATACTCCTGAGAGACCGATAGTGAACCAGTACTGTGAAGGAAAGGTGAAAAGTACTCCGAATAGGAGGGTGAAATAGAACCTGAAACCATACGCTTACAAGCGGTCGGAGCTGAGAGATTCAGTGACGGCGTGCCTTTTGCATAATGAGCCTACGAGTTACTGTCACTGGCAAGGTTAAGTGATTTTGAATCACGCAGCCGGAGCGAAAGCGAGTCTGAATAGGGCGTATAGTCAGTGGGAGTAGACGCGAAACTTTGTGATCTACCCTTGGTCAGGATGAAGTTCCGGTAACACGGGATGGAGGTCCGAACTAGTAAACGTTGAAAAGTTTTTGGATGAACTGAGGGTAGGGGTGAAAGGCTAATCAAACTGAGAAATAGCTCGTACTCCCCGAAATGTTTTTAGGAACAGTGTGGAGGTTAGAGTTTAGTACAGGTAGAGCTACCAATAGGACTAGGGGGAGTCACATCCTACCAAATCCTGATGAACTCCGAATGGTACTAAATATACTCTGCAATGAGGGCATGGGTGCTAAGGTCCGTGTCCGAGAGGGAAAGAACCCAGACCTGCAGCTAAGGTCCCAAAATATACACTAAGTTGAACTAAGGCGGTTCAGTTGCTTAGACAGCCAGGATGTTTGCTTGGAAGCAGCAATTCATTTAAAGAGTGCGTAACAGCTCACTGGTCGAGCGACAGAGCATCGATAATAATCGGGCATCAAGTGTATTACCGAAGCTCAGGATTTGACTTCAATTTATTGGAGCAAGTGGTAGGGGAGCATTCTAACAACGGGGAAGCAGTCTGGTAATGGATTGTGGAGTGGTTAGAAAAGCAAATGTAGGCATAAGTAACGATAAGGCAGGCGAGAAACCTGCCCACCGATAGACTAAGGGTTCCGCGGCAATGCTAATCAACCGCGGGTAAGTCGGGACCTAAGGAGAACCCGAAAGGGGTATTTGATGGACTATGGGTTAATATTCCCATACTAGCGTATTGAGCGATGGAGAGAAGGAGTAGTGAAAGCTTCGCGCCCTGACGAACGTGGGCGTTAAAAGGTGTAGGTATAGGACTGGTAGGTAAATCCGCCGGTTTTGCTGAAACCCAATAGTACCAGGAGGCTTCGGCCGAATGGATAGAAAGTGTAAGCAGACTTCCGAGAAAATCTTCTAAGCATATTGATACGCTACCCGTACCGTAAACCGACACAGGTAGTCAAGGAGAGAATCCTGAGGTGCTCGAGTGATTCATGGCTAAGGAACTAGGCAAATTAAACCTGTAACTTCGGGAAAAGGGTTGCCTCCCTTGTAGCAATACAAGGAGGTCGCAGAGAAATGGCCCAGGCGACTGTTTAACAAAAACACATGGCTTTGCGAAATCGAAAGATGAAGTATAAGGCCTGACACCTGCCCGGTGCTGGAAGGTTAAGGGGGGAAGTTAGTGAGGGCAACCTTGCGAAGCTTTGAACTGAAGCCCCAGTAAACGGCGGCCGTAACTATAACGGTCCTAAGGTAGCGAAATTCCTTGTCGGGTAAGTTCCGACCTGCACGAATGGTGTAACGATCTGGGCACTGTCTCAGCCATGAGCTCGGTGAAATTGTAGTCACGGTGAAGATGCCGTGTACCCGTCACGGGACGGAAAGACCCCGTGCACCTTTACTATAGCTTCGCATTGACATTGGGTAGATGATGTGTAGGATAGGTGGGAGGCAATGATCCTGGGCCGCTAGGTCTAGGGGAGTCAACGGTGAAATACCACCCTTTATTTATCTGATGTCTAATCCCACAGACCGTGGGGGACAGTGCGTGGTGGGTAGTTTGACTGGGGTGGTCGCCTCCGAAAGTGTATCGGAGGCTTTCAAAGGTATGCTCAGTACGCTTGGTAACCGTACGTGGAGTGCAATAGCATAAGCATGCTTGACTGTGAGACTGACAAGTCGATCAGGGTCGAAAGACGGATATAGTGATCCGGCGGTTCTGCATGGAAGGGCCGTCGCTCAAAGGATAAAAGGTACGCCGGGGATAACAGGCTGATCTCCCCCAAGAGCTCATATCGACGGGGAGGTTTGGCACCTCGATGTCGGCTCGTCACATCCTGGGGCTGGAGAAGGTCCCAAGGGTTCGGCTGTTCGCCGATTAAAGTGGCACGCGAGCTGGGTTCAGAACGTCGTGAGACAGTTCGGTCCCTATCTGTGATGGGCGTAGGAAGTTTGAGAGGATCTGACCTTAGTACGAGAGGACCGGGTTGGACCAACCGCTGGTATACCGGTTGTGGCGTCAGCTGCATCGCCGGGTAGCTACGTTGGGATGAGATAAGCGCTGAAAGCATCTAAGCGCGAAACTCACCTCAAGATGAGACTTCCATTAAGGGACGTCAGAGACTATGACGTTGATAGGCTACAGGTGTAAAGGCAGAAATGTCAAAGCTGAGTAGTACTAATAACCCGAACGCTTCAGAAGTAGATAATTATTACAATTTTACAATTTTATCGAAAAGTGTAAACGAACTTATGTGCTCGTTAAAACACTCAAATCGCTAACATCTTTTCCCCTCTTATACTTTACTATTCTTTCTTCAGCTATGTCTTTAACATCATCAACGTGAACTGCATAAAACCAGATCACGCTAGTCTTTAAGGTGACAATAGCGGCGGGGATCACCTCTTCCCATTCCGAACAGAGCAGTTAAGCCCGCCAGCGCTGATGGTACTGGGATAATACCTGGGAGAGTAAGTCGTTGCCTATTTTTTATTTTATCCGCCATAGCTGTTTCAGCGAAGGAGGATCAAAAGCCTTCCCCTAATCAGGAAGGCTTTTTTTATGCCCACTTTGCAAAACTTCAAACGCCCTAACCGCTAAGAAACAAAGACGCTAAGTGAACGCTAAGAAATACCCTGGCGCATCCTCTGCACCTTTCCGCCTCCGCGGTGAATCCCTTGCAGTCACCCACCAAACCACCTATCTTTGCAACAACTTCCACAAGCCACTTCGTGAAAAAACAACCGCTGATAATCACCATTGCAATTCTTGCATTACTCGTGGGCGGATACTTTGTCTATACCAAAATCATCAACAAACCATTTATAGCCGGATGGGACGTCATACCCTCCGAAGCAATATTCGTCTACGAAGGTAGTGCCTGCGAAACCTGCCTCGAAGAACTCAGAAAATCCCCAGTCATATCATTGGTAAACCGCGCCGTCTTTCCACCCGTTGAAAAGGATTCATTAAAAAAAGTCAGCGATCTCATCTTAAATAATTTTCGACGCGGGTCACTGGTCTCATTACACGTCACAAAAAAAGATGATTTCGATTTTATCTTCTACCTGCCCTATACCCTACAACTACAACAACAGTTCAATAATTTTATTGACGACCTAAAAAAGGAAAATGGCGCGCAACCTGTGCGCATGTCCGATAGGGAATACAACGGAGTAAGAATTTTTGAAGCTTCAATGAAAGGAAAGACGTTTTCCTGGATATACCTCGATAAAGTATGGGTCGGTAGCTTCACCCCGGTGTTGATAGAAGATGTCGTTCGGACATATAACGACGAAGCAAAAAAATTCAGAGATGAGATCGTAGAAGTTAAATCTCTGACGACCATGAAACGCGACGGCGGAAATATCTATCTCAATCTCAGAAAGGCAGCCCAGTGGCTTGGCCTTTTCTCACAAGATGACCCAGCACTATTAATCCATCAATTCGGTCAGTCAGCATTGCTCGATGTGAAGATCACTGACAACAGCAACTTCGTGCTGAATGGCTTCAGCCTCGACAGTGCAGAAAACCCAAATTTCATACTTTCATCTTTCCGCGGACAAAACCCCGTTTCGTTCCGGCTTAAACATCTTGTGTCTAACAGGGCATTGATGTTTGCCAGCTATGGGATCAGCGACGGAAAAAGCTTCAGCCGCGATCTGAAGTCTTTCAATCAAAAAAACAAAGCGCTGCAAGACACCTTAAAAAAAATATCTAGTGCATACAATGTGAACATTGAGAATCTAACGGGTTCACTCGGTGGTGAACTGGGCCTGTGCTGGATGGAGTCAAAGGGGACCAAATTATCAAAGGTCCTCATTATCAATTCTTCCAATACGGCCGAGTGGATGAGCACATTTAATTCAATCTCGGAGAAGGTAAGCATCGACACAGTGTTCTTCGAAAAATTCTCCGACTATGAAATTCGTGAGCTGCCTTTATATCGCTTCCCTGAAAAAATCCTATGGCCGCTGGTAACGGGCTTCAACACCAGCTATTATACACAATCTGGCAATTCAATTATTGTCTGCGATAATCTCGAAGAACTCAAGAGATTCCTCGAGGACATCGACCGTGAGGAAACGTGGGGAAAATCCGTAGCGCAAAACAAGTTCCTGGAGTCCACATTGCTTGAATCAAACATTAGCTTGTATATAAACACGCCGCGGATATGGGGTGTTCTCGAGTCGTCGCTGCACCCACGATGGAAAAAGTTCATTGCCGACAACCGTCCAATAATTAAATCGATAGGTATGGGCGCACTTCAGTTCAGCCATCTTAACGATAGCTATTACACAAACATCTCGTGGTCTTATAAATCGGGTCCTGCCGCCAATGAGCCTCCTTCCAGAGCTTCTGATAAGATCATCACGAATTTAAATGAGCGGCTCTCCAAGATTTATGTCGTCAAAAGTCATATCAGTAAAAGCGAAGAAGTTCTCGTTCAGGATTCCACACAGAGCATACGCCTTTTGTCTTCGGATGGTAAGGTGTTATGGCAGTTGCCTCTCGAGGGAAGTATTGTCGGCGATGTTGAACAGATAGATTACTTCTCAAACGGGAAGCTTCAGTATTTCTTTGCGACAGCTGGTGCTTTGCACGTTGTTGACAGGCTAGGAAACTATGTTCCACCGTTCCCGGCTAAAATCCAGGAGACGGAGATTGAATTTGTAAGCATCGTCGACTATGATCACAGTAAAAAATATAGATTCATGGTCGCGGGAAAATCCGGTAAGCTTTGGATGCATGACAAGCAGGGCGTTAACCTAGATGGATGGAAACCAAAAAGTATAGGTGAAAGTTTATTTGCCGCTCCTCGCCATTATCGCATTCGCGGAAAGGACTACATTGTGGCTATACGCAAAGATGGAAATGCCTATGTGATGAACCGCCGTGGCGAGACACTCAAAGGTTTTCCAATAAATCTGAATGCACGACCGGAAGGTGATTACTTTCTGGAAAGTGGGAATAGTCTCAAATCAACTTATTTCGTCGTTGTATCAAGAGAAGGTTTCCGCATCAAATTCAACCTTGATGGTAAGATCCAAAGCAGGGAGTCGCTTGTAAAAAATACCGCTGATGCACGATTTAGTTTGATAAGTGAAAGGGACGATAAATCTTACTTGATCCTGCGCCAGGAAACACGGCAGCTCGTCGTCTTTGATGATGACTATAAGCAACTTGTCTCGAGTGATTTCGTGGGAAGCAATCCCGTTGAAATCCAGTATCTGGATTTTGGCGGGGGCAAGATTTTTATAGCAATTACTGACAAGATCCAGGAGCTTTCCTTTGTCTATGGCGGCGAAGGTCGCCTGCTAACCCAACTGCCGGTTGAAAGCAACGCAATCGCTGTACGACCCCTGGATATCGATAGGGTGCGGATTTTTTCGATTCACGGTAAATCATTGACCATACAGAATTTATAAGGTCCCTTCAAGGTTACTTTTTCAGCGCGCCGGGTAATAAAAACGAAATTTCGCATTATGTCCAGGAAGCTTTTTTTGCTCAGCAGCATTATGTTTTCAGCGGCTGCAACAATCTCGGCACAGGTTCAGGTACACCTTGGTGTAACGACCGCTTACAATGCTACTTTTATTCTTGACGAGGGATTGTCGGAAGCGCCAAGGTATAATTCTAAAATAACCTACAATTGGTCACCTGTCGGATTTAATGCCGGCATTGACTTCACGAGAAAATTCGGCCTTTCTCTCGAATCTATTTTATCAAAGCAGGGACAGGTTTTTGAAATCGTGGACATCGCAGACAATGTTGTTGGTCAGCGAAACATTGACCTTGAATACATCAACCTTCCATTACTTGTAAGGTTCATGAATGAAGGGAACTCTGGTGTGCGTGGCAATTTTAATGTTGGCCCGCAGCTATCCATTCTTACGAACGCTTCAGATATAATCCAATACTCTGCATCGACACAAACCTTTGCTGCTGGCTCGAAGCTTCCCGCCGGATCAACCGAGGTCGTTCAACATCCCGACGGTACAACTACGGCAAGAGTGCCGTCACAAAGTGCAAAGGAGCTGATGAGTAAAAAGGCAGATAGCTTTAAGAATGCCGAATTTCAAATAGCCGCCGCATTCGGATTGGATATCGACATAACAAGAAATATGTTTATTTCTGTACAGGCACGTGGTAATTATAGCCTTACCGACATGCGCAACGGCGACGTGATAGAGGATCTGAAACAAGGAAATAGCGGTGATGTTTTTGGAAAGCGTGCAAATTTAGTTGTCGGCGTACAAGGCGGTCTGCACTTCCTTTTCGGCACCACGCGTTCTTTCAAATACAAGGGCCGCTAAACTATTTCTTGTTCAGAAATTCTTCGATGTATCCGTAAACGTTTTGCAGTTCGGTGGCAGTAATCACATAAGGAGGCAGCACGTATATCGTATTACCTAATGGACGCAGTAAAACGTTTCTTTCGAGGAAAAAATCATAGATCTTTTTGCGCACCGAATCTGTATAAGAAGATTCACCTTCAATCTCCAGCTCCAGCGCAAGGATGGTACCAAGGCATCTGATGTCCCTCAACCTGGGGTGGTTCTTAAGCTTTTCTTCAAACGCTTCATGCATCCTGGTGATAAGTACTATTTGTTGCTGACACTCAGGTCCGATGAGCAACTTGAAGCTGGCATTTGCTACTGCGCAGGCGAGCGGATTAGCGGTATAAGAATGACCGTGGAAAAAGGTCTTAATAATATCTTCTGACTGGAATGCTTTAGCTATCTGTTTGGAACAACTTGTCACACCAAGCGGCATTGTCCCACCGGTTATGCCTTTGGAAAGTGAGATGATGTCAGGCATGTTGTGAAGATAATCGGATGCGAACAATCGCCCCGTCCTTCCAAATCCCGTGAACACCTCATCGGCGATGCAAACAATGTCGTATGCTTTCGCGACGTTCAAAAGTTGATCGAGGACTGCTGGTGAATACATCCGCATTCCAGCTGCGCCTTGAACAAGTGGTTCAAAAATAAAGGCTGCAATATTGTTCGTGCGGGCGAGCTCCGAAAACTGCGCCATCACAAGATCCTCATTGGTGGCTGTAGGAAAGGTGATGAATTCTACGTCAAACAATTGGTCCTTGAATGGGTCAGTGAATATTCCGCGCGCCCCAACTGACATTGAGCCGAATGTATCTCCATGATATGCGCCGTCAATGGCTACTATCTTCTTTTTTTCGACGCGCTGGTTTGCCCAAAACTGCAGTGCCATTTTCAATGCTACTTCTACAGCGGTGCTGCCATTGTCACTGAAGAAAATTCTGGATTGATTGGAGGGAAGAATTTTTAAAAGATTCTCCGCCAGTGCTATTGCGGGCTCGTGTGTAAACCCGGCAAAAATAACGTGATCCAGTGAAGTGATCTGGTCGGTTAACGCTTTAACTATTTCCGGATGAGAATGCCCATGGAGGTTGACCCACCATGAAGATACAGCGTCAATAATGTTCCTTCCATCGTCGGTTTGTAAATAAATTCCTGACGCAGATTTTATTACGATGGGTTTTGGGCCGCCTACAAGCGGGGTAAACGGATGCCATATCCATGACGCGTCTTTCTCCAGCAGATCATTCATCCCACGTGAGCATCAATTTGTCTGCATATTTTTTTACCATTTCACGCGTCGCGGATGCTTCCTTTTCAATGTGTAGAATCGATCGAACATTAGCGTGATGTAAAATAATCCTTTCACTTTCAGCGTTTGGTTCGCCGTTGAAGATGATTCCTTTTACAGGCAGGTTTCGATGCTTTAGCTCGCGGACGGTCAGTAGGGTGTGGTTGATGCTTCCAAGGTACAAGTCTGCTACAAGAATGACCGCGCATTGAAAGCGTTCTGCCAAATCGATCACAAAACTGTGATCATTTAGCGGCACCAGGCACCCGCCGGCACCTTCTATAATCAGATCGTTGTTCGTGACTGGTATTTTAAAGTCGTCAAGCTCTATTTTGATATCTTCCAAAATGGACGCTGCATGAGGCGAAGCAGCTGCCTTGAGGAAATATTGCTCCTGGTGAAAAACAGAGCTTTGGTTGGTCACAAGACTTTTTACTGCTTCGCGGTCCAGCGGCAGCCCTGCTTGGACGGGCTTCCAATAATCTGCCCCAAGTGCTTCACAAAGAATAGCTGACGCAACCGTCTTGCCACTATCTGTATCGATTCCTGTTACAAAGTAGTTCATTTGTAAGATTAGCGCTAAGCCTGTTTGTTGTTAATTAAGTTAAGGTTATGCACAAGATCATTGATCTCTTGAATGCTGTTAAAGCTATGCAGGCAGATCCTTATTCGCTCCTGCCCGGTCTTCACCGTCGGATAAACTATTGGCCTCACATCAAATCCTTTTCGCCGAAGGTTACTGGCAGTCATTCTCACATTTTCATTCCCGGCAAAAATGATTCCTTGGATGGCGCTGTAGCTGGGCGTTCGTCTCGGATGATCTTTCATTAAGCTAACGAATTCGTTTACAATACTTCGAAGTTTTTCCTGAAGGTACTGGTGTTGTGCGAGGTAATCAAACGCTGATGCGATTGCAACAACACTGTGAGGAGAGGGTGCCGTGGTGTAAATGAACGACCTGGCGAAGTTGGTCAGATATTGCTGCAGCAACTTCGACCCGGCAACACAGGCGCCATGAACCCCCATAGCTTTTCCAAAAGTATAAATCCGGATACCAATCTTTTGCTCCAGCCCAAGCGATACGGCGAGGCCCGCTCCGTTTGGTCCTAATACCCCCGTGGAGTGCGCCTCATCAAGAATAATTGTTCCATCGTATTTTTCAGCCAGGTAAATGAGATCTTTAAGCGGGCAAACATCGCCGTCCATTGAATATATAGATTCAACGGCGATGTAGATTTGCCCTGTAGCCTGTCGTAGTTTTGATTCGAGATCGTTCAGATTATTATGGCGGAACCCCACTCGCTTTGCCAGACTCAGCCTTGCGCCATCCTTCATGCAAGCATGGGCATGCTCATCTAAAAATATTGTATCACTGCGTTGTGGCAGGCTGGAAAGAACTGCGAGGTTTGCCGCGTATCCTGAATTAAAAATCAAAGTACTTTCACTGTTGAATAAATTTGCAAGCCTGCTTTCAGTTTCTTCGATTAAATTAGAATTACCTGAAAGCAACCGCGATCCAGTCGAACCGTTAGATTTTTTTTGAGCGTGGATCGAGCGTTGCGCAATAACGTTAAATAATTCCTCCGATCGGGCCAGGCCCAGGTAATCGTTAGAAGTAAAGTCAATGTCAGGCGACGCAAATGTTGGGAGTGCACGCATCAAACCTTTTGACTTCCGATCATCGAGTTTATTGATAAGGAAATTGTCAAGCCCGTTCATCCTACGTTAGATTTTCAGGACAGTGTAGCGTATAACTCCATCAGCCACGTTAGTTTCACTTACTTGCTTCGCATTTTTTCCATCGCATCCCAAATAGCATCAGGCACGAGTTCAAGGTGGCTGAACTGGCCACCGTTGCGCAGCCATTCGCCGCCATCAATGGTAATAACCTCTCCATTGATGTAAGCGGAGTAATCCGACATGAGGTACGCTGCAAGGTTTGCTAATTCCTGATGTTCACCGACACGCTTTAATGGAACTCGCAAAGCGGGGTCAAACTTTTTCACGAGATCGCCAGGCAACAATCTGCTCCATGCCCCTTCTGTAGGAAACGGTCCGGGCGCGATCGCGTTGCTGCGAATATTATATTTCGCCCACTCCACCGCCAGTGATCTGGTGAGTGCCAGTACACCAGCCTTGCTGCAAGCTGACGGAACGACGTAGCCAGACCCGGTCCAGGCATACGTTGTAACAATGTTAAGGAATACTCCGGGCTGCTTTTTCCCTATCCAGTTTTTGCCTGCCGCAAGGGTTGTGTTGTAGGTTCCCTTCAGCACAATATCGACCACAGTATCAAATGCCCGGTGTGATAACCTTTCCGTTGGGCTGATGAAATTTCCTGCCGCATTGTTCAGGATACCATGAATAGGTCCGAACTCATCTTCAGTTTTTTTCAATACATTTTCAATCTCCTCGTATTTCCTGATGTCGCAAGCGACAGCGAGGACCTTGCCACCCGTCCGCTGCATTAATTCCAATGCCGTTTTTTCCAGGACATCAATCTTGCGGCTGGTGATCACAAGATTGGCCCCCAACTCCAAAAAGTATTTACCCATTGACTTTCCCAGGCCCGTGCCGCCGCCTGTTACGATGATTGTCTTTCCCTTAAGGGTGTCAGGTGTTAGCATGCCCATAATAGACGAAAAGTAAATAGTGAATGGTGCTTTTGGCTAAGCATTCGCATTCCAAATTGGTTTGGAATACCGCCCCGGTCCTCTTTCCGGCATTGCAATAATAAGGTTAAATTGTCAACCGTGTACTTTCCCCTGAATGGGCATGTGAATAATGAACTGGCTGCCCTTGCCGGGCGCTGAAACGAGTTCAATGCTACCATTTAAACGGTCTACCAGGGTCTTTACGATCGCGAGCCCCAATCCATTGGATGATTCTCCGGCTGTTGGACGGGCGCTAAGTTTCTTAAATTTTTGAAAGAGCTGATTCTTGTCACTTTCCGAAAATCCCTGACCCTGGTCTTTAACTTCAATCACAAGGCTACCATTTGACCTTGTCGCGCCTAATTGCACGGATGAATGCGGGTTGGAAAATTTTATTGCATTGGTGACGAGATTGTCAAGAATTCGATGGAGATAATCTTCATCGAGTGATACAATTTCATTCTCGACACGGCTGATGTGCAGATGAATGTTCTTTGCATCCGCAGCGGGTGTGAAGTCATGCAGTTTCTCCAACATAAAGGCGCTGATGTCGAAGGATGTATAGTTTGGAACAACGCTGGATTCCAGCATGTGAACATCGAGCAGATCTGTAATAAGATCCAGTCCTGATTGTGTCGCATGTGCGATCATGCCAACATAATTCTTTTGATTTTCAGGAAGGTTGCCTTCGAGTTGCATCAAGTCTGACAACCCTTTGATACGATTCAGCGGGGACCTGAGATCATGCGCTACGATTTGCATGAGTGTGTCCTTTTCATGATCAAGGTCCGAGAGCTGCTGGTTTCTACCGGAAAGCGTTTCATTCTGAGCGACAATCTCGCGCCGCTGGTTTTCGATAAATTTATTTTGCGCTTCAAGCTTTTCATTGATTGCTCTTCGCTTTTTGATATTTAGCCATTGAACAACTACGAGAAGGGTTACAAATGAAGTGACGATAACGAGGATAAGATTTTGTAACTTCTGCTGTTGGAGGTTTGCGTCCGTTCGCGCCTGTGTTAGCTTCAGCAATTCATACTGTTGCTCTTTTTTTCCAATCTGCATTTCAAATTGGAATCTTTCAACCTGCCTCGCCAAATCCAGATCATTGATCGAATCTTTCAGTAAGAGGTATTGATTCATATTCTCAAGTTCGGCAGTTCTGTTATTTTCTTTCTCTGACAATTTCCATAGGTTATAATGGGAATCCATCTTCGAATTGAGATCATTTATTTTCGATGAAATATATAAGGCCTCAATAAAATGCTTCTTTGCTGCTGCGATGTTATTGGCAGCGAACTCAATTTCACCCATGATAAGAAAAGCCTGGGGCTGCATTCTGATATTGTTTTTTTTTAGGATCACCTTCAACCCATCAGCTCCAATTCTTTGCGCGTCTGCTATCTTGTTTTCCAGGAGGAAGCTTTTTGCAATCAGTGTTTTTACTTCTGCAAGATTGATCTCGTCATGAATAGAATTGGCGATTGAATCGGCTAGCCTAAAATAATACTGCGCCATATCCTGCTGATTTTCTTCCTGATAGAATCGCCCGGATTGAATAAATGCCGAAGTGATGTCTGGAGGATTAGCGAGCTGAACACGTATTTTATTTGCCTTCAAGTAGTTGTTCTCCGCTTTGTTCTTATCGCCCTGGGATTTATAGAGCCTTGCCAGGCTTTGATAGGTATACGCCAGGCCCGAAGGATTATTAATATTTTCGAATATTAACTGTGCCGTAATGAAATAATCGTAGGCGCGTGGAAGCATTCCTTGTTCAAAAAACAAACGGCCGAGATTATTATTGCTGAAGGCAACCTGAAGCGAGTCATTGTATTGTTTGCCAAGTTTCAACGCTTTGTCATAAAACTCGTACGACTTGATCTTGTCACCTTTAGTATCGTATGCGACGCCAATAAAATTCAGTGGCTCTGAAAGGTTAGTTGTAAGCTGAAGCTGCTTGCCCAGGGAAAAGGCCTGCTGCGCGTAATAGATGGTACTATCCGGATATGAAGCGCGGTATTCCCATGCAAGGTCATTAAGCGCATCAAACTTCTCCCGGCCAGTTGCGATGGATACTTTCTCCTTAAGGATTTTAATAAGCTCTATGTTCTGTGCACTGAGGGAAGATGACAGGATTAGAAAACCAAGCAGGGAAAGGCATTTCTTCAAAGCAAGACAATTATTACACATAGTAGGGTGAGCCAAAGTTAGTGTTTCAAACGGTCTTTTTAAGACATGGTTGGCTTAATCTGTTTCTTCAAAATTCATATCTCTGCCAAAGGTTTCATCGATGGCCCGGAGTGCGAAAAAGGCTATTACTATAGTCACGATTCCAATGACCAAAGCGCCGTTAATGATACCGATTTCAGCTCTCAGATACTGAAACGACAGTGTGAGTGGCACAACCGTACCCCTGATGAAATTTGGTACAGTCGTCGCTACCGTTGATCGCAAATTTGTGCCAAACTGTTCTGCAGCGATCGTGACAAACAACGCCCAATAACCAATTCCTATGCCGAGCAGAAAACAGGAGAGGTAGAATATTTCGGCAGATTTATAAGGTTGAAAGAGGTATAAGACAACGAATACAAGTGTCAGCAATATGAATATTGCTACCACCTTCTTTCGCGATTTAATAAATTGACTGGTAAGTCCACTTGCGAGATCACCCACAGCAAGACCGATATAACTGAACATAACGGCATTCCCTGCAGTGATGGCGCCGGTGATGCCCAACTCGACGGCAAACTCAGGCGAAAAGCTGATCAGGATTCCGATTGCATACCATATTGGTAAGCCAATGAAGATGCATCCTAAAAACTTCTTCAGGCGAACCTTATTGGTAAAGAGCTGAAAGAAGTTTCCCCGCTCGACGGCTTTTTCTTTAGTCTTGAGGAAAATTCCTGATTCGAAAACACTGACACGTGCTATAAGCAACAGAATACCAAGTCCGCCTCCAATAAAGTAAGCTGTTGTCCATTCAAAATGCCGCGAGATGAAGTTAGCGAGAACCGCGCCCATCAGCCCGACAGTTGCAATTATCGTTGTGCCATATCCGCGCAGATTTGTCGGCAATGTTTCCGATACAAGTGTTATGCCTGCACCCAATTCTCCTGCAAGTCCAATTCCTGCGATAAATCGCAACACCGCATACTGACCGACGGAGGTAGCGAAGCCGTTGGCAATGTTTGCAAGAGAATAAAGTAATATGGATCCAAAAAGCACGGAAAGCCTACCGCGTTTGTCACCCATGATTCCCCAGATTAATCCTCCGATAAGGAGTCCGGTCATCTGAACCTGAAGCAGATATTCGCCCTCGGTGAAAAGTTGATCTTCCGGCACTCCTAATGCAAGCAGGCTGGGGCGTCTAACGATGCTGAACAGCAGGAGATCATAGATATCAACAAAGTAACCGAGTGCCGCTACTATAACCGGGAGGCTGTAGAGCTGCCGGTAATTAGACTTGTCCATCGAGAGATTTTGTAGCCAAAGTACGAAATCTGAAATATGTTCCTAAGTTGGTGAGTATTTAAGAACGTTAACCGCAGAGGCGGAAAGACGCAAAGGTTACGCAATCATTCCACAGTAGCTAGTGCCTGTTCCAGATCTTCGATCAGGTCTTCATGGTCTTCGATGCCAATGCTTAAACGCATGAGGGAGTCAAGCAACCCGTTCTTGATACGGTCAGCTTTGGGAATGCTTGCATGTGTCATGGATGCAGGATGATTGATAAGAGACTCGACACCGCCGAGTGACTCTGCCAGTGAAAAAAGTTTCACCTGTTCCATAAAGTGCGTGGCGGTTTCGAGGCTATCGTTCTTTAAGGTAAATGCCAGCATTCCCCCAAAGTCACGCATCTGCTTTTTAGCAATTGCGTGATTAGGATGATCGGGAAATCCAGGCCAAAATACTTTATCAACTTTCACATGACCTTTCAAGTACTCTGCTATTTTCCGGCCATTCAGACAATGGCGTTCCATGCGCAAATGTAATGTCTTGATCCCGCGCAGAACGAGAAATGAATCTTGTGGGCCAGGAACCGCGCCACAAGAGTTCATGATGAAATTCAGATCGCGATACAGCGCATCGTCATTGACCACCAGCGCACCCATTATTACATCCGAGTGTCCTCCAAGATATTTGGTTGCCGAATGCATCACGATATCTGCACCAAGGTCCAGCGGGTTTTGCAAATAAGGAGAGGCAAAAGTATTGTCGACAGCGACCAAAATGTTTTTCGTTTTTGCCAACTTAACGCATGCTGCAATGTCCACGATGTTCATCAAGGGATTGGTCGGCGTTTCAAGCCACATTAATTTCGTCTTATCATTAATGAGGTGTGCGATCTTTCCAGCGTCTGTGAGATCAGCAAAATGAAATTTGATCCCATATTTCTCAAAGACTTTCGTGAACATGCGGTAAGATCCGCCGTAAAGATCATTGCTAGTGATAACCTCATCACCGGGATTCAACAGCTTGATCACTGCGTCCGTGGCACCCATACCAGAGGAGAAACAAATGCCATATTTTCCATTCTCCAATGCGGCAATGCTTTTTTGCAGGACGTTACGGGTTGGGTTTGTTCCGCGTGCGTATGCATAACCTTTGTGCTTGGCCGGAGACTCCTGAACATACGTTGATGTTTGATAGATCGGTGTCATGATTGCACCGGTACTCGGATCCGGCTCAATGCCGGCGTGTACAGCCTTGGTTCCAAATTTCATAGTAATAGATCAGATCGTGCGGTTGATGTCAAACTTCTCAAGGTAATCAGCTACGCGGCGCACAACGCTTCCACCCAGCGCACCATCCACAACACGGTGATCATAAGAATGAGACAAAAACATTTTTTGCCGTATAGCGATTGCATCACCATATGGTGTTTCCACCACCGCAGGTTTTTTTTGAATCGCCCCGATGGCGATGATTCCCACTTGTGGCTGCATGATAATGGGTGTACCCATTACATTACCAAATGTTCCTACGTTAGAGATTGTGAAGGTTCCGCCGGCCAGATCATCGGCCTTAAGTTTATTATTGCGGGCGCGCTTAACGATGTCGTTGACGGCCTTGGCAATGCCACTTAGATTTAGCTGGTCCGCATTTCTAATAACAGGTACAATAAGATTTCCCGTCGCTAACGCTACCGCTACTCCAATATTGATATCCCTTTTCTTAATAATGCGGTCGCCATCTACCTGGATGTTGATCATGGGATAATCGCGGATTGCCATGGCGACCGCCTCAATGAACATTGGCGTAAACGTCAAAGCATCTCCCTCGCGTTTCTGAAACTCATGCTTAACCTTGTTTCTCCACGATACGATGTTGGTAACATCGGCTTCAACAAAGGACGTCACGTGGGGTGCAATTCGTTTTGAGTCCACCATCCGCTCTGCAATCATTTTCCGCATGCGGTCCATCTCGATAATCTCGTCGCCCGCGCTTATTGACGCAGGTATGGACGGTGACTGGACCGACGCAGTAACGGGCTTCACTTTCGCAACAGAAGAAAATGTGGTCTCTGGTTTCCTGTGCTGAACAAAATCCAGAATGTCTTTTTTCGTAATGCGACCTTCGGCACCGGAACCAGAAATGGTTTCCAGCTCAGCGACGGAAATATTTTCTTCTTTCGCAATATTCCGTACCAGCGGAGAAAAGAACTTATTGGTGCTTTTATAATCGTTCGTTGTTTGGGCTACGCCGTTGGTTGGTTTTGTCTGTGTAGCTATTTCGTCCAACTCGCGGGCATCTCCGTTTTTGGAAGCGGTAAGTGAGGGTTGTTGCTCGGAATCTTTTATTTCCTCGATGGAAGCTTCCAGAATTGCAATCGCGGCGCCTACTTTTACCAACTCGCCCGCCTTTGCCAAAATCTCTTTCAAAACCCCGGCGTGGGTTGAAGGTATCTCCGTGTCGACCTTGTCGGTAGCCACTTCCAGGACGGACTCTTCCAATTCAATTTTATCGCCTGGTTTTTTGAGCCATGACAAAACCGTAGCCTCTACAATGCTTTCGCCCATTTTAGGCATGATCAGTTCTACTAACGCCATACGGTCACGTGTTTGATGGCGTAAAGTTAATATTTTTAGGTTGGTACACTATGTTATAGGATTGCTAAAAAAACCTGTGATTTCTTGGGCAATGCCTAATGTTCGTAAGGGGATAATATAGAAACCATGCCATTTTGTTAGCATTTAATAAACAAATCAGAAAATGATTGCGCGATTTACAATTGATTAAAACGATTGAACTATTGGTTGTACAACCGATTTTTAACCTGACTCAAGACTCCGGCTGTAAGTGAATGCGAAACCGTAAAAAGCACTAACTTAACTGTCTCGTTGTATAAACTTTTGACAACATGACACAGAGCTCATCGATGATATTGTTTTTTCGAAACACGGAAGCCATGTGTTTGTTTGCAATGTTCATTACGCTGACCTCTAGAGTTGCAGGACAGGAAGCGAACATTATTTTAAATAAATATTTTGATGTCGTCTCTAACGGTGATCTCGGACGTTGGCAAGAGATAAAATCGAACTACATCGAGAGTGTTGGATCTTTCAGCAGTAGAATACTCAACGAGTCTACGCCAGATTTTAAAGATTTGAAAGTGACCCGTTCCAAACTTTATAGAGTATGGCCGGATTATTTTCGTCTCGACACGTGGGAGGACTCGGTCCTGGTTTCTTCACAATTTAGTGTCCATAAAAAATCTTTTATGGGGATTGGTAAGATGTCTCCTATGGAATCAGTTCCGGGACCTTATGCCGATGTTGTTGAATTTATGCCATTGACAATATTAAAAGCTATGAAAAAAGGGAGAGCGCCTAAACTGATTGGAGTGAAAGAAATTGAGGGCAAAAATTACTATGAGATTGAGGTGCTTACCAAGTTTTTAAAATGGCGGCTATTCTTTGATGAAACAACATATCTTTTAGGCTACTGGAATAATTCTCCTGATGGCGACTTGTCCATTTTGACCCGGGTTTTCAATTATAGGAATATTGATGGTTTACTGTTTAACATGTCAGAATACAAGATCAAGAATGGCATAATATTTTATTGGCAAGAGATCAAGGTGCTGGAAATCGACAAAGATATCGACAAAAGTGTTTTTGCGTACGATGCAAAATGACTGTAGCGAGGTTTTGCGGGCGATACAATTTTGAAGTTTAATCTCCTTACCTAGAAATGAATTGCACTGCTTCTGCAAAAGTTGTGACCCAAATATCCTTGTTGGAGGCAAGGTAACGCAACAGTTCAGCATGATCTTCCTTTGATACCGTTATATAATCGCCACCTATCCCATGGAACATAAATATTCCCAAGCCGTTCGACGCTTGTACCGTTTTTGTGTAACGGATCATAGCGTCCGCCTTGGTGCCATCCGATAAGGCGTAGCTTGGAATGAGCATAGTGTCGTCTGTCAAAGCTTTGGTGATGATCGAAGAACTGTCTCCCCCAACCCGCGCAGACGCCACTAAAGAATAGTGACGAAGTGAATCGGCATAGTCAGTTCCACCTACTTTTGTTTCGGTACAGGGATATGCGTAGCTTCTGGGGCGTTGCTTCCCGTCTATTAAAAATAAAAATCGATTCATCATCTTGATTTCATCCAGAATAGCCTGTACATCATAATTTTCAGAATACAACCTTTCACGATTTGAATAGGCATTTCGCGAACAAGGGTGGTATAATGTATGATTAGCGAGCTCATGCCCGCGCTTGGATGCACTTCTCCAACGTGCGATATTGCGTTCTGGGATATTTCCAGTCAAAAAGAATGTTCCTTTAAATTTATGCTTTTGAAGCTGTCCCAGCGCGACGTCAAGATGAGATTGCAATCCATCATCATAGGTTAAAACAATTGCAGCCTTTTTGTTATTAGGCCATTTAATCTGTGCTGCAACCGTGTTGAATAAAAACAAGGACGGTCCAAACAAAAGAAGGAATAAAAGGTGCCTAGGGTATCTTAAGCTAATTATATTCATTTTGGTACTTTAAGGTCTCACCCATTTCTTACAAAAGTTATCTCATTAAATGGAATGTTCCAAAATAGGCAAAGTTCCGTTTTCTTATACTATAACGATAGTTTCAGGTATTCATTCAAAGAATTTGGATGCTTACTCATCTTGGACTTGCTATAGCGACTTTTGCGGTTACAAACGTTGATGAATTGCTTTTTTCTGCGTCCTGTACGCCATCATAATAATGATAACACCCATAACAATAGCAGGAATGCTTAACAATTGTCCCATGTTGAGGAAGAGTTCATTCTCAAAGTCTTTCTGAGCGTTCTTCAAAAATTCAATTAGGAAACGCGAGGTAAAAAGAACGATTAGGAATAAACCAGTTAACGCCCCGTTAGGAGTTTCGGATCGCTTGTTCTTCCAGATGTAAAACATTAAAACAAATAGTAACACGTAGACTATTGCCTCATACAGCTGCGTCGGATGCCGTGGCACTAACGGCAGTAAATTCGGATCGATTTCCCTTTTGAATATAAAGCCCCAGGGAAGCGATGTCTTGTCGCCATAGATCTCGGAATTCATGAGATTGCCGATCCTGACAAATGCGGCGCCAAGGGCGGCGATGACGGAAATTCTGTCGGTCACCCAAAAGAATGGTTGATCCTTTCGGCTGCTGCGCGAATAAAAATATATAGCGAGCAAAATGCCCACGGTTGCCCCGTGGCTCGCCAATCCTGAAAAGGGCGGAATCACAAGCTCGACTAGCCACGTGCCAGGCGCTTTAATCAGTGTTTCCCACTCATAAAAGAGGAAGTGCCCTAGCCGTGCACCCACGATCAACCCAATTACAACGTATATCGTAAGCGCATCAACGTCGCGAACGGTTTTTCCTTCAGCCTTATAAATATGCAGCAGGATCTGATGGCCGATGGCAAAGCAGGCAGCAAAGATTACTCCATACCATCGGAGTGAGATGTCCGTGCCAAAAATGTTTGCTGAGAAAACCTCAGGATCCGCATTCCAAACGATAAATGAAAGCATATAGCACTATGGGTTGACTTTGTTGATACCATTTTAACCCCGTCAAAATACGAATTTCCATGATTTGACGACGTCATTCTTGTTGTTAATCAAGTCGCCGATATAATGGCATGACGAACTTATCCATGCCCATTCTTCGTTTTTGAACAATGCAAGCCATACTTTTTTTGGAGACAGTTTAACGGCCGGCCATGGGCTGCCCAGCCCGGCGGAGGAATCAATGCCGGCCCTGATTCAGCGGGAGATCAATGCGGGCTCATTAAAATGTGAAGTAATTAATTGCAGGACTCAGTGGAGATACAACAGCAGGCGGGTTGAGGACGTGGCCGGCATCGCGCATTTAAATTTGCGAGATGGGATTCATGCCTCTGCCGCGGGCTACAAAATCATCGCTGATAAGGTATGGCCTGTGTTGAAGCCATTGATGGAACAACAAGTTTAATCAAGCGGTTTACCATCCTTGAGATTAGCAATGATCTGCTCGGCATAAGTTTTAAAATAAGTATCCCTGGCGAACGTCAGTGTTTTGTTGGCAAATTTCATTGCTTCCTTTTTATTGCCTTGTAATGAATATCCACGTGTGATCGCCATACATGAATAGAGATCATCGGGATTCTTTTCATAACTCATCTTATAAACGGAAATCGCGTCAGCGTTGCGCTTTTCATTTTCCAGCCCTCGTCCGTATGAATATAACTGGAGCGTTGTTGCCATCGGGAATGCTTTTCTCATAACTGAATCGGCTTTATTCTTCAATCCTTTTTTTTCGAGCAGACCGGCGTATGTTGACAGGGTGGCAAAATTCTTTTCGCCAAAGTAGGTATTGATGGATCGATCAGCCCAACCGATGGCTTCGTCAATGTTGATATTGTGTACCAGGCAATAGTTTGCGGCCATGTGCATATTTTGCCAATAGCGATAAAAAATGCCGGAATTAAATTCTCGTCTAAAGGCTGCGATCTGTTCTTTCTCGAGCTCAACCGAAATCCTGAATGGTATCTTCACTTTTTCCCAAAGCAATGAGACCACCGCGGCGTCATCAGTTTCATTGCCGAAAACATACGCAAGTCTCTCTACGCTTTCTGCAAGCTTCAGCACTGGAACCTCGGCTCGAAGTGCGTCGTCCTTGCTGTCGTAATAAAAGCTGCCCCAGGCTGTGCTTACATTTGAAAAAATTATAGTTGCTTTATCAGGTCCCATGGCAATGAAGAATCCATACTTCCCCGCCTTTAGTGGTTTTCCCTCTATCAACACGTCGGTACTAAACGTAAACGTGGTGTTTTCATTGGCGCCAGCCCGCCATGGCGCTGCCTTGCTTGTTCCATAGTGCAGGTCGGCAAAGCCATAGTGAACAAGGCCACCCCAGATCTGACCTTCACGACCATTGACAAGAGGTCTGTTATAATCGATTCGAACGTCGGTAATGCCGATTGTCTGAGAGACCGAGGCTTTCCGATTCGTGCCGCCGGGCGGAAATGTAATCTGTGCAAAAGCGATTGACGCCGCGAAAATAACGGAGGCTGCGAGGGATATTTTTTTAATCATTTGGAGGATTGTTGGCTGGACGTTTCCAAATACTTTGCCAAAAGATGTCTATAGCTTTTTACGTGAATTAAGGTCCATTAGACGACGATCATAGTTGGTTGATGCCCGTTTCAGGATAAAAGTGTCCGCTTCCGAAATTTGAAGCAGACAGGGAATGCACCGATTGTCTAAAGGTTCGGAAAATTTCCAGAGTATCCGCAGCATTCGCCTCCTACTAATTAATCACCGTCTCTTTATTATATTTCCCTTTATACGCCAACGGCGACATCCCCGTAATTTTTTTGAAAACCTCCCTGAATGCCTTATCGTCCGAATAGCCCACTTCATCCATTACTTCGAAAATGTTTTTTCTGCCTTTCTCCAGCGTGTTTTTCGCAACCTCTACTTTGACGCGTTGTAAATATTCTACCGGGGTATTCCCGGTAGCTTTTATAAAACGTCTGTCAAAATTGCGCCGGCTGGTTGCTAGTTTTGTGGCCAGCTTTTCGAACGAAATTTTGCGGCTTAAATTTTCTTCAATGTAGGTTTGTGCCTGGCAGATCATTTCGTCACCGTGGTTCTTCTGTGTTTGAAAAACAAAGAATGGAGATTGCGATGTCCTATCCATGTCAATCTGAAATATTTTTGAGCAGTAGATAGCTGTAGACCTGTCAAAATATTTCTCCACTAAAAAAAGGATCAGGTTTAAAAAAGAATAGGCACCACCGTTAGTATATATTCCCTTGTGAGCAGTAATTAATTTATCAGCTTGAAGGTCAATGTTAGGAAACAGGCGCTTAAACTTATCTGCCACATTCCAATGTGTTGAGCAGGACTTGCCATCCAGCAAGCCCGTTGCGGCGAGCAAAAATGCACCTGAGCACATGGTCGCGATTTCAGCGCCACTTTTATATTGGTCCTTTATCCAACTGATGAGTGCTGCATTTTCTTTAATTAAATTATCATCGTAGGAAACAGATGGTATAATTAGCAGGTCTGTTCTCTTTATTTTTGTAATGTCTACAGGATGGATTGAAAAAAATCCGGCGTCGAGTTTCAGTTCTGATATAAAACCAGCAACGCAAATTTCCAGCATTGGTTTGTACCCGTTCCCCTGCCAATGTGCATTGGCAGTAGTAAGAATTTCAAACGAGCCTGCGATGCTGCTCAGGTTATTTTTTCCATTTGGGGCAAGTATGGTGACGCGCTTCATATTCAACGTTTTGACAAAAGTACAAATGCGTTTGTCTAAATCAACCCGGCACAAAGTCTATTTTACACCAACCTACTGCTTAAGTTAGACTATACCTTCGTGTGTTGGTGATATGGTATCACCGATCGAAAACATATCATTATGATTTTATCAGGTAAGGTTGCTATAGTTTATGGGGCCGGTGGAGCCGTAGGAAGTGCAGTCGCCAAAACTTTTGCCCGTGAGGGAGCGCGGCTATTCCTCACCGGGCGTAATAAAGTAGCCTTGGACAGACTAGCCGAGGATATTAGGGCTAGCGGCGGGGTTGCAGAAACTGCCCACGTCGATGCTGTCGATGAGGAGGAAATTGAAAGGCATTTCAAGAGCGTAATGCAAAGAACGGGAGGGGTTGATATTTCCTTCAATGCAATTGGACTGCGCAACACGACATTGCAAGGGGTGCCGCTTGTTGATCTCGCGCTCCATCAGTTTATGGCTCCGATTTTATCGCATGTTCAGTCTAACTTTTTAACTGCCCGCATTTCCGGACGATATATGGCTGAAAAGGGGTCCGGATTATTAATGACAGTCACCTCGATACCATCGCGTGTAGCCATACCGCTAATGGGAGGCGTTTCGGTTGCGATGGCTGCAGAGGAGGCGTTGATTAGAAATTTATCAGCTGAACTTGGGCCAAGAGGCGTCAGAGTAATTGGCATTCGTCCGCAGGGAATGCATGATAGTGATACGATCAAGGAAGTACATGGCCTTCATGCGTCTGCTTACGGTATCACGCGAGAACAGTTTCGACACAAAATCGAGGAGCGGACACATTTGAAACGTTCTCCCTCACTCCAGGAAATGGCAGAAGTGGCAGCGTTTATGGCCAGTGACCGCGCGAGCGCAATGACTGGGACGATTGTCAACATGAGTCTTGGCGCAATTGCCGATTGAACAGGCATCGTACACAAGCGACAGTTACTTCAAATTTCAACTGAAAATTATGCAAAATAAATCATTCTCATTACGGGCACAAATAGCGGCTTCGGTTGGATTACGGCCAATAGTTGCGCTGTTGCTGGCCTCAAAGTATATGCGACAATGCGGGATACTCAAGGACGCAACGCAGCAAGAGGGAAGGAAATCGCGAAAAATTCAAACATCAAAGTTTTGGATCTGGATGTTACAGATGGAAATTCGGTAATGAAGGCAATAGCTGCCATCATTTGATCTGGAAGGCAAAATTGACGTTGTAATAAATAATGCAGGCGTGTACGCCGTAGGCATTACAGCATATGGTGATCTGTCAAAAGTTCCCGAACAAATTGGTGCGGGTGTTGCTCAAATGTTTGACGCTCTTAAACCTGATCCCCAACTGGTTGCTAATGCAATTTTGAATCTAATTGCTAAACCAAAAGGTAGCAGGCCATTAAGAACGGTTGTCGATCCTGCGACAGGCAGCTTCTCGGAGACAGCCAACGATCGGGTAAAGGAACAATACGATAAATTTCTAACGGCATTTGGAATGGAGGGGATGCTGGCATATTAGAAGGCGAATATTGGAGGCGCATCCATAAAGACAACGTTGATACCCGGTACGCAGGCGGCGTATTACGGCGACGCTGCCCCGGTACAGAGGATATTACGATCAATCACCACTAGGTCCATGGATTAATTTCCTCGAATGTCCCCACTGTAGGATTAGTTCTGCCCATCAACACTGGTTTACAGCGTTGAGAGCCGCCTCTTCAAGCTCGAATTATGGCACAATGTTTCGACAATGCTTATCAAATTCGAACTAAAGCAAAGGCCATGAAAAAAATAACAATGACAATATGCGGGATGACTATAATGGGTGTTGTGGCATTCGCGCAGTCTAATACAACGAATCCACCGTCGGGCACGTCGCCGAATGAAACGAATAACGCGTTAAATAAAGGGACGAACACTAATGTAAAAGGCAATGTTACTCCTTCTGAACAACTGCAAGGTGGACCGCAACAGCAAAACAATCCGTCAGTCGAGCCTTCACAACAGTCGGCCTATCCGTCACAGACACAGCCGATGGGTCAACCAGATGTGCAGTCTTCGGAGCCGAACCCAACGCTAACACAACCGACTTTACCACAAAGTCAGCCAACACCTGCTGTCCAAGGTCAGCCGCAGCCCCTTACACCTACGGGTGGAGGACAGCCGCAGATGACAACTCCGGGAACTCAGTTGCAGAGAAATCAGTCAACCACCAATCCTACGAACAGTCCGACAAACTCGTCAACGCCTCAAACGGGAAGCCAGAACCCTCCGAGGTAGAACAAATATTAACTGGTTCAACAACAAAAAAGCTCCGTCATACGGAGCTTTTTTGTTTGAATCACAGGGACCAGTACTTCTGTATCGCGCGGCAGAACAACCCGGCAGGAACAATGGAGTAAAGACCCAGGCGAATTGACTTAACGATATAGCCGGGGTAGTACATCGTCCCCGCAGACATGCGATTGGTCGGTCCCTTTAGTTACTTTCTGACCCGCAGCCACTCGAAATGAAGGTTCTGAATTGATCATCGCTCTTCAGGATTTTACAAATTGATCGATGTTTTGATGCATGTCCTTTAATTCGTTCGCTGTGAAATCCAGTCTCCGCGTCGATTAGGCAGTGTATAATCGTTTCTTTTTCCAGATATTCTTACCATTAAAATGCTTAGCTTTAATTACTTAGAGAATGCAGTTTGGGCTGATTGTGTTTACCGTTCGGAAAATAAAAATTAGTCGTTATAATTAGTGAGTTGAACTTCCTACACGCTCATCTAAAATTATACTCGCTAGAGAATACTTGTGGTTTTATTATCAGCTATTGGCTGGTTTAGATCTTTATTTCAATTGATTAATTGTTGAGGTTATGAAAACATTTGTACTCATGGCATTTTTGTCAGGTCTTTCATCAATTGTTTGTGGCGAGGCAAAGGAGGAGATCTTGTGCTCCTCCAAAATAGGCTGTACAACAAGTATGAATGTGTTAGAACCTGAGGCGAAAAGTAATTTTGGAAATCAATTTTTTGATTTTTTTACCTCAATCCTTGATACCCGGAGCTGGCCAGCTAGGTGGCAGTGTGGAGAATGGTCGCCGTTTCACGGCTGGTTATACATTTTTTCCGATGTTACAATTGCGCTTTCTTATTTCTTAATTCCGTTAATTCTATTTTATTTTGTTTATAGGGGCAAGCAACAGCCTCATTTTCGCATAGTCGTTGGGCTTTTCATTTTGTTTATTCTTGCCTGCGGCTCAACTCATTTGATAGACGCATCTATTTTCTGGTGGCCTGCATATCGTCTTAGTGCCTTGCTGCGTTTTGTAACGGCCTTTATATCGCTTGGGACCGTTTTTGCTCTAGTAAAAATCAGTCCGCAGTTGCTACAATGGAAAAGCCCGGAATCATTGGAACGTATCGTTCACGAGCGAACAGATGAGTTGAATAAGAGTATGTCCAAACTTAAAATGGCCGAGAAAGATATCGCTGCATTGAACGAAGAATTGGAGCAGAAAGTAATTGAACGCACCGGGCAATTAGCCATAGTGAACAAAGAACTTGAAGCCACTATCAAGCAAGTAAGAGAAAGTGAGGAGAAGTTTTCAAAGATCTTTGATGCGAGCCCGGTAGGGATTTCGATAAGTGTACTTCCATCAGGTATCCTGGTCGATGTTAATAAAAGCCTTTTGAAGATGTATGGGTTCAAGCATGAAGAAATAATTGGACATTCTGCGACAGAACTGAACATGGTTGCAACCGACACACGGGAAAAAATAATACAGGAATTGATGCAGGGCGCAAAGATTCGTGACAGGGAGATAATAGTGCGCAGCAAATCAGGAACAGAATTTCCAGTCCTCTTTTCGATTGACCAATTCGCCATGGAAGAAAAGCGATTTGTCATCACCTTCACCTATGACATTACCGAGAGAAAAAAAGCAGAGCAGAGGATCAATCAATTAAATATAGGCTTGGAGGAAAACCTGCAGCAACTAACAATTGCAAATAAGGAGATGGAATCATTTAGTTATTCCGTGTCGCACGATTTGCGTTCACCCCTAAGATCAATTGATGGTTACGCCAAGATGCTTGAGGAAGATTTTGCCAATATCCTGGATGAAGAAGGAAAGCGGTTATTGAGGGCGATTCAACATAACGCAAAGAAGATGGGCAACCTGATAGATGACCTTTTGGCATTCTCGCGCCTTGGGAGGCATGGCTTACAAAGCACGACAGTCAACATGAAGGAAATAGCTGAAAATATATTGATTGATCTAAACATTTCTACGGACCACAAAGCCAAAGTAGAAATTGCAAACTTACAACCAGTTCTGGCTGACCAATCCCTCATCAGTCAGGTATTAATTAATTTACTTTCTAACGCTATAAAATACTCCTCCAAAGTGGAAAACCCTGTGGTTGAGATTAAATCAAAATTGGGAAATGGGGAAATTGTATATTCGGTTAAGGATAATGGAGTTGGGTTCGACATGAAATATGCAGACAAGCTATTCGGTGTTTTTCAGCGCCTTCATAAGGCAAATGAGTTTGACGGCACCGGAGTTGGCCTTGCTATTGCTCATCGAATAATTACAAAGCATGGAGGTAAAATATGGGCTGATGCGAAACTTGGAGAAGGGGCTACATTTTTCTTTTCTCTACCCATTTGATAGATACAAAAAAGAAAAGCATGGAAAATATAACTGTTGAGATTCTCCTGGTCGAGGACGATTCAGGTGATGCGGAGATGACAATTCGGGCACTGAAAAAAAGCCACATTGCAAATAATTTGGTTCATCTTGAAGACGGGGCCGATGCGCTTGATTTTGTTTTTGGGACAGGTGAATTTTCAGGAAGAACCATGATGAATCCAAAAATAATCCTGCTCGACTTGAAAATGCCCAAAGTTGGCGGCATGGAGGTTTTGAGAAGGGTCAAATCCGATGAACGAACGAACTCAATTCCGATTGTCATACTTACGTCCTCGGCCGAAGATCCCGATATAGAAAAATGCTACAAACTCGGAGCAAATAGCTATATCGTGAAACCGGTAGGATGGGACAATTTCGCGAAAGCGATATCCGAAATTGGACTTTATTGGATGGTGCTGAATAAAGCACCAAAATGACCGCGACCGTACAGTTTTGCGAAAAAAAAATCCGGCTAGCAAGGAGCGAACTCAGGGGACTACAGCGTTGGGAAATACTTTATGAAGAAAGGGTAGTTTATATACTTAAATAGCGCGACCCGATAAAGCAGCTTGTGATAAAATTATTTCGAATTGTGACCAATTTGATCTGTTATAATCCAAAGTAGCCCCGAGGTTACGATAGGTACATCTATCCCCGCCCAGGAGCACGACTTGAAAAAAATATCATTGCTTACGGATTTTGAAATAATCCATTTTGTTAGCGAACTGGATCCTGAGTATGTATGTGCCTGAAACTAAATCTTGTATTTCAATCCGGTTCGGTTGATCGGTAGAAAGTGTTACGCTTTTTATATTTCTACCAATCCCATCAAACACCGTTAACATTGACTTCACAGGTACTTCAATGAACAATTCTTCACCTGCTGGATTAGGAAATACGTTTATTGAAGTTGAATTGCCTTCTTGCAGTTCTTCTCCTGTAATGATGAGTGTTACTGTAAAGTTACTCACACTAGTGGCCGTATTTCCGGCTACATTCACCGTTATTGTACCTGTGGTTGCCCCAACCGGTACGGTAGTCGTAATGCTGGTAATTGAGCTAGCCGTTACAGTTGCTAAGGTTCCATTAAAACGGACCGTGTTATCGGTTGTTGTTGCGCTAAAGTTTGTTCCGTTAATAATTACGGTTGTTCCGACAGGGCCACTGGCTGGCTTAAAAGTGGAAATGGTTGGAGAACTTATTATGGTTATGCTGCCATTAGCATTAACACGTTGTGCATAAATGTCCGAAGAAACGCTTCTGAGATCACTCCAGGTAATTATAGCACCTCCATTACCGTTTGAAATAATGGTTGTTGAGAAGTTTCCAAATACCTGATTGCCACCCGCGCTTGATACCGCAACTCCGTCGGGTGTCCATTGCACGGCCCCACCGGCATCGATGCGCTGGGCGTAAATATCATTAAACATTCCGTTTCTGAAATCGTACCAACTAATAATGGCTCCTGCGCTTCCGTCCGAGGTAATGGTTGGAGAAGATTGAGAACTGTAGGCGGTACATACTGCCACTCCATTGGCGGACCATTGTACCGTTCCGCTGGCATTAATTCGCTGGGCATAGACGTCATAATCCGTTCCTCTTTGATCGATCCAGCTAATAATAGCTCCTGTGCTTCCGTCTGAGGTAATGACTGGCTGAGATTGATCACCTGTCGCTTTACATATTGCGACTCCATTAGTCGTCCATTGCACAACTCCGCTAGCATTTATTCGCTGGGCATAGATGTCATTACCATCAGTAGGTGTAACGAATAGGTTAGTATACCAGGTAATTATAGCACCTGCACTTCCATCGGGGATAATAGTAGGAGCAAAGTTTTCCGTTGGCGCATTGCATATTGCTATTCCATCGCTTGCCCATTGCACAGTTCCACTGGCATTAATCCGCTGTGCGTAGATGTGATTATTAATTCCGTTTCTGGAATCCTCCCAGGTAATGATAGCCCCGCCACCGCCATCTGAAGTAATCGATGGGTATCGTTGAGTATTCACCGCTGTGCATATCGCCACCCCGTTGCTTGTCCATTGCACTGCACCACCCGCATCTATACGTTGGGCATAGATGTCAACATTCCCACTTCTAAAATCCTGCCAGGCAATAATAGCTCCTCCGCTGCCGTCTGAAGTAATGGTAGGATTTCTTGTAGTATTTAAAGAGGATATCTTTACTCCATTGCTTGCCCATTGCGTAACCCCAGTCGCATTTATCCGCTGCACATAGATCTCATCAGTTCCGCTTCTGGCATCACGCCAAGTAATAATAGCCCCTCCACTTCCATCGGGAATAATAGCTGGAAAAGATTGATCATTTATCGCGGTGCATATCGCAGCCCCATCGCTTACCCAACGAATAACTCCACTAGCATCAATGCGCTGGGCATAAAGATCAAAGTTAGTTCCACTTCTAAAATCCAGCCAGGTAATAATTGCCCCCCCCGCTGCCATCTGAAGTGATGGTTGAGTTGCTTTGATTATCCCCCGCAGTACAAATTGCATTGTTCACAGTAGGATCGGCTGACCATTGGGCGAAACAATGAACTGTTGGCATCACGCTTGCCAACAATAAGAAAATAACGAAGTAGAATGGTATTCTGGCTTTTGTACAATTTCTAATTAGCATTTTGCAACATTTAGAACAGAAAATAAATAAGCACTGCTTTTCGACTTACAATTACTACAATGATCATAAAGATCACTTGATACCGATTGTCCGACTGTATACCCCAAAATATTATTTTGGGCTTACAAAGTTTCATCCTTCTAAAATCGAAATCAATCCCCCTTTGGGTCATTGTATCGCATCAAATATATTGATGCGTTTTCAAAATCATCCATAGTTATTAAAAAGTAGTTTCTTACAGACAAAATGTCGAACATAATCAAAGTCTTATCATCCTGGTTATGCTGTTGATTGGCCTGTTATAAAATTGTCATGTCGTATGCCTTCGTCCTTTTGCTATTTCTTTCATCTCTGTGTCGTTTGTTTTTGCTTTCCACAGTTGTTCTAGCCAATTTCAGGAGAAATCAAGTTATATTCAAACAACAATAATTTCATATTCGAATTGTAAGTGTACTAGGATAGCTTTGACAAGTTTAGAACGGAACGTCTTTTTATAACCTCCTCTGATGTTTTAAATAAACCAAGGTCAGTTACAAACCTAAGCAGAATCGACTGCTGATTTCTCGCAATTCAATGTTCCTTTCCTATAATAATTAAAAATGACCAGGCGGGAATCGAACAAAAATCCTTGAAACTATCTACCCTTAAGCGTTTACAAAATTTGTAGCCCCGACAGGAATCGAACCTGCATCAAAAGTTTAGGAAACTCCTATTCTATCCATTGAACTACGGGGCCATTTCTTCATTTCGGCGAGCAAAGACCTAGCAAAGAAGGGGGCAAATATATAAATAATGGCAAATGGGACGGGTCCAGGCGCGGACTGTTACCAACAAAAATTAGCCTTTTTTGTAATCAGCAGGCGCAATGCTCTATTTCTGCGCCCCAAACACTTTCTTCAGCAACTCAGTAGTCCGGGCCAAGGGATCCTCGCGAATATTCTTCTCCTCCCTGGCGATCATGAGAAATAGACCCTCAATTGCCCGATCAGTGGCGTAATCATCCAGGTTTGGATTCACGTCCTGCGTAAGCGGTAGATTGTTGTAGATATTTACAATGTCGCCGTAGTAACGGGTGGCGTTTACCTTACTCAAAGAATTTTGAATAGCAGGCTTGAATTTTTCTTTCAATTGTGCCGAAGTAGTACGTTTGAGGTATTGTGTTGCGGCATCAGCCCCTCCGTTGAGTATGCCCCACGCATCCTGGCTCGTCATTGACCGTATGGCCGTGACAAAAATTGGCTTTGCCTCCTTAACGGCATCTTCTGCACCACGATTCAGGGTGGTCACAAATTTGTCAACTTCCTTACCCAGGCCAATTTGCCGCAGTTTATCCTCTACCTTTTGCACCTCAGGCGGGAATGGTATCTTAATTAAGGGATTTTGAAGGAAGCCGTCCGTTTGTGAGGCAAGATCGGCACCAAGGGAGATACCCTTGACTAGTGCTTCTTTGAGCCCTTCCGAAACCTCCCCGGTTGATAGGGGAGCTTCAGAACCGAGCGTTTTGTTAATGTCTCCTAAAGTCTGATTGATCTGCGCCGTGGTACACGCCTGGAGAATGATAATTAGACATGCAAAACGGAATAGTTTAATATGGGTCATGTTTAATGTGATGATGTGAAGAATCTGAAAGGCAAAGGAAGGGCCAGAATGGTGGCAATTTATTAGATGAACGTGATAGTTTTGTGGGCCCGCCTTCGTGAAACGCTACGACGGGCAAGCGAAGAAAACGCAAAGAAAACTGAAGATGAAAAGTGTTACGGCAGAATTGTTGACGATTGGAGATGAGATACTCTACGGGCAGATTGTAGATACAAACTCCCAATGGATGAGTGTTATTTTAAGCGACGCTGGAATCAAAGTGGTACACAAGACCAGCGTCGGTGACATTGATTCAGAAATCCTGGATGCGGTAGCCGCCGCGGAAAGAAGGGCAGATATCGTGTTGATCACAGGCGGATTGGGCCCGACCAACGACGATTTAACAAAGCCCTGCCTGGCGAAATATTTTAATTGTGAGTTGAAGATTCATGAAGAAGCGCTGGCAGAAGTAACGGCATTTTTCAAAAGTCGCGGACGCGAACTTACGGAAGTGAACCGGCAGCAGGCGGCACTTCCCGTCTGTTGCGAAAAGATCACAAATGCCGTTGGAACGGCTCCCGGAATGTGGTTTGAGCGGAACGGCAAAGTGATCATATCAATGCCGGGAGTTCCTCATGAAATGAAAAAGATGATGCAGGAGATCGTCGTCCCCAAACTGCTGAAAACATTCAAAACTCCAGTCATACATCATCATGTAATTCGCACAGTTGGAATAGGCGAATCGTTCCTTGCAGAAAAAATAGCGGAATGGGAGAACAGTCTTCCACCAAATATTAAGCTGGCATATTTGCCAAGCCTTGGAGAAGTGAAATTGCGACTGACAAGCACTGGTGACTCCCTTGAAAAATTGGCGGCGGAGGCTGAAGTACTTACTGAAAAGTTAAAGACACGCGTGGGCCAATTTATTTACGGTTATGGAACCGATCCCCTGGAAGTGGCCGTTGGAAAAATCCTGCTTGAAAAAAACGCAACGCTAGCGATAGCCGAAAGCTGCACGGGCGGATATCTCTCCCATCTGATTACGAGTGTCCCTGGAAGCTCTGCATATTTTCTCGGATCGATCATTCCATATTCCTATGAAATTAAGATGCGACACCTCGGCGTTAAACCGGAAACACTGGAACAATTCGGCGCAGTAAGTGAAGAAACGATCCGTGAGATGGCGAACCTGGTGCGAGCCAAGTTCAATGCGACCATTGGCGTTGCTACGAGCGGGGTGGCGGGTCCGGGCGGAGCGACAGCTGAAAAACCCGTTGGCACAGTATGGATTGCCTATTCAGATAAACAACAAACCGTGACCAGGAAACTGCAATTGTCGACAGATAGATCGCTGAATATTAAGATGGCGTCTGTCGCCGTACTGAATTTAATTAGGACGAGTATAAAGTAAAGGATTGTCACACTTCTATTAAATATTTCCTGGCTGTCTTTTTGCGTACCTTTTACCTGACTTACAAAACCCTATATGCGAAAGACTCTTAAATTATGCCTCGCCATCATCATTTCCCTTCTGGCCGTCCATGCGAACGCTCAGTCCGGCAACACCGATATCGCCGTATCGCTTAATCACATTGGGATTTATGTTACAAACCTTAAAACCAGCACAACGTTCTATGAAAACATTCTAAACCTGAAGCAAATTCCTGAGCCTTTTCACGATGGCAAGCATACCTGGTTCACGATTGGCGCTGCAGGCCATCTTCACTTAATCGAAGGTGAGAAAAAGCACTATGATCGTGATAGAAATGATCACCTGTGCTTCAGCGTTAAAAATATTGATGCGTTTATATCCAATTTAGACAAGCACAAGGTGGAATACACAAACTGGCCAGGAACAGCCAAAGAACCAACGGTACGGGTAGATGGGGTAAAACAAATCTATTTTAAAGATCCGGACGGACATTTGATAGAAATCAATAATGATACGTCGGTGAAATAGCGCTTGCAACTACTCGGCGGCATTAACGGCAAAGGAAGGTTAGGGTTTAAAGCCAATGTTTGCTTCTGAACCAAAGGTAAATCGCGATCGTAACGCCAGCCATGATTAACATTATACCAGGGTAGCCGATCTTCCAATGTAACTCTGGCATGAAATCAAAATTCATCCCATAGATGCCGACGATAAAAGTTAATGGCATAAAGAACACGGAGAAAATAGTTAGTACACGAATTACTTCGTTGGTTCTCTGCGCAGAGACGGAAAAGTACAAAGTCAGCAGATGGTTTGTATTCTCGGACATCGCGTCATATAACGAAAGCAATCGAATATACAAATCGCGGGTATCCCGCGTGTTGGGATCCTGGTGCTCCGGCGCATCAACGTGTTCAAGCGTATCCTTTGAGAGCATCAGCAACCGCCTGGTTACTTCGATTTGTCGTTTAATATGATACACTCCTTTGAGCACCGGAGGCGGATTTCGCTTGAGAAATGTTTGTGACTCATAGAAATCAATGTCTTTCGCCAGGCGATCTGCAGGCGCTTCATAGGTTTGAAATACGGCCTTGATAATCCTGTTAAGTAAATGAACAGTCCCGCTGCATTCACCCGCATCAACGAAATTTTTTTTTAAGTCATCGATAAAATCAATTTCGAACCGGTGAATGGTGATGACCAATTTTTCTGTCTGAAAAATAGCGATCTTGTTCGTTAAGCCTTGAATGGTATCCTGGTCTGTGTTGTCTTCAGCGGCATAGTATCGCAAAATGAAAAAGGCCATATTCCCCACGGGCTCATATTTTGGTAAATGTTCGGGTTGCAGGATATCTGTTATGAATGCCTGGTGAAGATTGTGCTGTGATGCAACTTTCTGTAAATCTTCGGGCGTTGGCTCAAGGATATCTATCCAATTAAAGCTACTGTCTGCAAAATTCCTGATCATTTGGAGAAGGTCCGTGATTACGTTTTACCTATAATGATAGTAATAAATCTTATAACTGTTTTGGGTTATTGTGTAACGGTGGGAGTGGGTCTGGTGAGTAGGTTTGTAATGTATTAGGATTGCCAACCGGAACTTGGGGGGAATTAACCACCCTCCTTTGCAAGACGCTGCGGCGGGCACGGCAAGATGAAGGTTGCGCAAAGAGATTGTGCAAATAATAAAGTCAATTATGTAAGCCTGGTGGCGAGCTAGAGAGATTAAATAAATGAAAACAAAGAAAGAAATCTTTCCGGTATTGGAGATGACCTGCACGGCGTGTGCTGTTAGCGTTGAGTCGATGATTAGATCGGTGACGGGGGTAAGTGGCGTAAACGTGAATTATGCGAACCAGTCCGCCCTGGTTGAATACGATCCTGCAATTGCAGATCGGGAAGATTTGCAAAAAGCGGTACGCTCGATTGGTTACGACCTTGTGGTGGATGTTGAGGATCCGCAAGCGGTAAAGGAAGCGGCGCAACAAAAATATTTTGAAGCTGTAAAGCAGCGCGCAATCTGGTCAGCTGTTTTAGCGACGCCGGTGTTTATTATCGGGATGTTTTTTAATGAAATGCCATATGCCAATTACATTTCCTTCATATTATCGGCGCCGGTTGTATTCTATCTTGGAAGGACATTTTTCATCAACGCATGGCGATTGATTCGTCACGGTATGGCAAACATGGACACGCTCGTTGCGTTATCGACAGGCATTGCCTTCCTGTTTAGTGCCTTCAATACGTTCTATCCTGAGTTTTGGCATGCGAGAGGTGTCCATGCACATGTTTACTACGAAGCTGCGGCAGTCGTGGTAGCTTTTATTTCTATTGGAAAATTTCTGGAGGAACGAGTGAAGTCAAAGACATCTTCGGCAATTAAGAAGCTTATGGGCCTTCAGCCGGCGAATGTGCATTTGATTGTGGACGGATTGGAAAGAGAAACACCTCTGAGCTCTGTGGTTGTAGGAAATATCATCATTGTTCGTCCGGGGGAGCGGGTTCCGCTGGATGGTAGGTTAATATCCGGCTCCTCTTTTATTGACGAAAGCATGATATCCGGAGAGCCAATGCCGGTGGAAAAGAATTTTGGGGACAAGGTTTTTGCGGGCAGCATGAACCAGAAGGGAAGCTTTCAATTTGAAGTTGAAAAGATCGCCGCAGACACTGTGCTTGCACATATTATTAGAATGGTGCAGGAGGCACAAGGCAGCAAAGCGCCGGTGCAGAAACTGGTGGATAAGATCGCGGGAATATTTGTTCCTGTTGTTGTGTCGATTGCTATCGTGACATTTATTATTTGGATCCTATTTGGCGGTGAGAACGGCCTGACACACGCGATATTAGGATCGATTACAGTGCTGGTCATCGCATGCCCATGCGCCCTTGGGCTGGCAACGCCTACAGCAATAATGGTAGGAGTGGGGAAGGGCGCTGAAAATAATATTCTGATAAAAGATGCAGAGAGTCTCGAGCTTGCCCATCGTGTCGACACCATCATTCTAGACAAAACCGGAACCATCACAGAAGGGCGTCCGGCTGTTACTGACCTTTTATGGATGGAACCGGCATTTGAACTTAAGTATGCGGCAATCCTTTACGCGATAGAGATTCAGTCGGAGCATCCCCTCGGCACAGCGGTTGTGAATCTGCTAAAGGCCAACGGGGCGCAGGCTGCGGTGACAACGGACTTCGAAACAATAACCGGAAAGGGCGTACGTGCAAAGGCAAATGGCGAGACGTTTTATATTGGTAATAAAAGGTTTATAGAGGAAAATGATCTTCGTATAGCCGACACGTTACAAAAACAGGTGGGGAAATTGCAACGGGAAGCAAAAACAGTAGTCTATTTTGCCGGTGAGTCACAAGTGTTGGCGATAATTGCAATAGCTGACAAAGTAAAAGCAGAGTCAAAAGAAGCGATTGATTCAATGCTCAATGCGGGCAAGATGGTGTACATGCTCACCGGTGACAATCAGCATACCGCCGCGGCTATTGCAGCGAAGGTGGGGATCGCAAACTTCAATTCCGAGATGATGCCTTCAGACAAAGCAGCATTCGTAAAGGAACTTCAGTCGCAAGGAAAAATTGTTGCCATGGTCGGTGATGGTATCAATGATGCTCCGGCGCTGGTTCAGGCTGACTTAAGTATGGCCATGGGTAAGGGTTCAGACATCGCGATGGACGTAGCAAAGATTACGTTAATCACATCAGATCTGCGTTCAATCCCGAAAGCGCTCAAACTTTCTTCCAGAACAGTGCGGGGCATTCACCAAAATCTTTTTTGGGCTTTTATCTATAATATAATAGGCATTCCGATAGCTGCAGGTATTCTGTATCCATTGAACGGGTTTCTCCTTGATCCAATGATTGCAGGCGCGGCGATGGCAATGAGTTCAGTTAGCGTGATTGGAAACAGTTTGCGTCTGAGACATGGTGTGATCTAGGGACCGCGATGCCGGTCGGTTGCTTGTATAATTATTTACTTAAATGAAATGAAATGGAGACTTTGAGATTTAAGACTAATGTGAAGTGTGACGGGTGCATTGCAAAAGTGACACCGCACCTGGATGAAAAGCTTGGTAAGGACAACTGGAAGGTTGATATAACAGACCCAGCAAAGGTGCTGACAGTAAAAGTTGCAACCACTGAAGCGGATGTGAAGGACGCTTTAGCAAAGGCCGGATATAAAGCCGAGAAGATTTGAGGCTGTACCTCTTCTTTCACGCTGGTCCCCGTAACCCCGTATTTGACGGGTTGACGGTCCACATTATCGACTGGTCGCCATTGTCCCGAATGGCGACCAGGGCGATAATGCTGTCAGCGCAGTTATATCTTTTCAGCAGGAGCTTCAACAAAGACTTTACTGAATTCTTTTGCAAACTTCTCAATTTTGATCCAACCTGCGGGCGGAATAACCGCTGTGACTTCCTCCTGCATTCGTCCTTCCCTTAACGCAATGCCCATCTCGGTGTAAGCAGACGCATGGGTTTCAGGAACTCCGGCTTGTAACAATGCGTCCTTTTGCTGTTGGTCCGTGAAGACAACCCAGGGTAACTCACGACCTATCGCTTTGCCCAATGCTGTAGCAATTTCCTGGCCCGTGCGAAAATCTCCCACGATGTTTCGGATGCTATTGCCATTGAAATCAAGGTTAAGCAATTCTTCCAAGGCTGACGTTGCAATATCGCGCGTGTGCACGAGTGGCACTTTTTGTTCTGGCGTTCCGAAGTTGGCACCCATGATTCCAGCTTCCTGAATTAAAGGAATCTGACTTAGAAAATTATAAAAGAAGTAGCCTGGTCTGAGATGTTTCACTCGCAAGCCGGGGAGATTATTTAATGAGATCTCGAAATCCCGAATTCCATTCACAGGCCCCACGCCATGGGGTAGGTGCGCACCAACGCTGCTAAGATTCACAACATATTCTATATTGTTATGTTTGATGGCCTTGATATAGTTGGCGGCCACTTCATTTTGTGAAGCGCGTAAATTGCTTGTTTGCCAGGTCGGTGGAATCATTGTGTAAACAACCTCCGCTCCCTGCAAGGTGTCTGATAAAAATTCCGCGTCGTTCAGAGAACCTACCGCTGCTTTCGCGCCGAGCGCGTGAACTTCACCGCTCCGGTCACGATTACTTGTGATTACCGTTACTTCTTTACCGGCTTCAACCAGACCTGATACAAGCGGCCTGCTGAT
Organism: Chryseolinea sp.; assembly: GCA_037720155.1. GTDB lineage: Bacteria > Bacteroidota > Bacteroidia > Cytophagales > Cyclobacteriaceae > Chryseolinea. Next base: position 640,915 of record JBBJMI010000001.1, read on the forward strand.
ATGGCCCAATGATCCTGTGACGACATACTTTTCCATTGTTTGTTTTTTTTAGTTGTTTACTCCATTTGTCATTGCAAGATTAGGTGAATTGTTCTATTTTTGACAGTAGGTATTTAAAACGGATGTAGTCATTTTTTTTAGACCAATGCTGAAAATCAATAACTTATGAATAAAAATATTTTCGATGTACCTAATTGTCCGGTGACGGCGACGATGGATGTTATAGGCGGCAAATGGAAATTGCTAATCGTTCATTTGGTGAATAATGACATCAATCGCTTCGGCAAGCTTAGTATGATGCTTAAGGATATTAGCAGACAGATGCTAACAACTCAACTACGCGATCTAGAGCGGGATGGAATTCTTCAGCGCGTAATTTATCCGGAGATCCCGCCGCGGGTAGAATACTTTCTTACTCCCAAAGGGAGAGCACTCATTCCTGTATTAAATGCTTTAAAGATTTGGGGCGTCGACCATGCAGTTCGTCAAGCTGCGCTACCCCCACAACTAGCCTGCTAGTTACTTCAATACTTACACTTTAATTTTAAAAGACTATGTGTTACCGTAAATCACAGATAAATACGATTGATTACCTGGCAGATTATTACTCGGCCAGCTATTCCGATCTAATGGCAGAATTGTTTACCCCGCATTACCACGAGAATGGTTATGACTATTTGGTTGCTCCGATCGTGACGACTACGCAACCGGATCAATTAATACCGTATCAGTGGGGATTTGTACCCTGGTGGACAAAGAGTTTCCAAGAAGGAGTGCGTCTCAGGGCGCAAACACTCAATTGTATTAGCGAAGAGATGTTTGAAAAATCGTCATTCCGTGATGCAGCAAAGCAAGGTCAGCGATGCCTTATTCCCTGCAGCGGATTTTTCGAATGGCGGTGGTTAGATGTAAAGGGCAAAGTAAAAGTGCCATACTTTGTGCGACTTCCTGAACAAAAGAATTTTTCCATTGCTGGATTATATGGGAGCTGGAAGGATAGGTCGACGGATCAGGAACTGCACACCTATACTGTGTTGACGACAAGGGCCAATCCGCTGATGGAGAAAATTCATAACAACAAAATGCGGATGCCTGTAATCATTCCGCGCCAATATGAAAAGGATTGGCTCAACCCAAACCTTTCAAAAGATGATGTAATGGCCTTGTGTCAGCCGTACGACGAAAGTTCAATGGACGGTTATACAATCAGTAAGCTTGTCACATCAAAGGTTGAGGAATCTGATGTTGCAAAAGTATTGGAGCCACAGACCTATGCGGAGGTGTTGGAAGCGGATCTGGGAGCTCCTGAAACTGCGAAAGGGAGCACCGGTACGCAGACAACGTTATTTTAGGTATTGAATTAATTGTCGTGTCGTAAGGTCCTGTCGCCTTACTTGCTCATTACCTGGTAAGCTTTTTCGCCATTCAGTTCGATTTCTTTGATCGTCCGGAGCTGCTTCAGTTCTCCCAGCATGGTCACCAAAGTTTTTTCATGTTCGTGGCCCATATGGGATACCAACTGTGAATATGTTTTTACTTCATTGGGAGACCGGCGAAAATCGGTAATGTAATTCAGGATGTCTATTTTTTTCATTTGCATTGGTTACTCAAAAAGTAACGGATATGATGACCCAGGGTTTCATGCATGCCTGGACTTCAGCGTCTCGCAAATAAGTTGCTGACTTTTGGAAGAGGGGTGCCAAGGGAATAGAACGACTCAGGTTGCTGTCTTATAGGTTAGAATGACGACGCCGGACTTCAAATGATTTGCACTTTTCAATTTTAAAATCTGATTTTTCAACAACCCTGTAAATAACGACTTTCCGGTATGAAGGATCACCGGGTTTACCTCCAGCCTATATTCGTCCACTAAATCTGAATTGATTAAAGTCGATGCAAGCTTGGCGCCACCAACAATCTGAATATCCTTTCCAGGTTGATCCTTTAACTTAAGCACCTCGTCCCTTATTGAACCACCCATGATGATTGCATTCTGCCAGCCGGAATCTTTAAGGGTGTTTGAAAATACAATGTGTCGAGTTTTTTCAGCGTAGCGTGCGTAGTCTTTTTCATTTTGAGTGAAGTTACCAGTATTAGTCAAGGCCGCTTGCCAGTAATTGCAGTAGTCGTTCCACATTCCACGGCCCAGGATTAACAGATCAACAGACTCTATCATGTCAAAAAAAAGTTTCCATTGCTCCTCATCATTTGGATTCATCCAGCTCATGTCACCGTGAGCACCCTCAATAAAACCATCGAGGGACATCTGCATAGACAAAATCAATTTTCTCATAGCAATCATTGTTAATGCTTCAAAGCTATCGGCGTTTGATTCTTCTGCCAAGGTCTATTTGCGACTAAACTAAGGGCGGATCGCGCCACGGCTCGGCCCTATCATATTATGTAACCTCATCTCTTCCCGCCGATCGTCGACTTTTTTTAATAGGCACTGTGACTTTTTGCAACCTGCATCATTATCAGGGAAATCAACTATGAGCATTGGGGCATGGGCCCAAGTCAAACTGGTATCGGGGCGATATACAACCAGTAAGATATTCCATTGCCCAAAAGGTAGCGTCATTAAACTCCTTATATATGAAACCGAATGAAAAATCCGTTCAGACGTTTGACGACATCCTGTTTGAAAATCGCAATCAAGCTTACGGTGCATACGCAATCCGAAAGTCGTATGATAGCAATGTGAACCGCGCAGCCTCCATCGTGCGCGGGATGGCTATCATTGCAACCATTCGTTCGATCGTATTGCCCAAAGACCAAATTCCTACACCTGACCAATCTATGACGATAGGTTGTACATTTGGCGACTTTACCATCATACCGGTAACAGCGATAATAAGAAGACAACCGGCTCAAGCAAATCGTCGCGAAAATTTGCCACCGAAGCCTGTCGCTTTCCAACCGGACGCTACTGAAATGAATGTTCCTGTCGAAAGTGGTTTGGAAAATTCAGGCACATCTACTGGCTCGCAAACCGAGGCGGGTGATTTTGGTCCAGTAGTTCAAGCTGCTGTACCCTTGGCGCCAACCATTCCTGCGCCTCGAAAAGTATACGATCATGTTGAGGTACCTCCATCTTACGCCGGAGGTTTGGAAGCGATGGCAGGCTTTATTAGAAAACATGTGAAGTACCCGGCTATTGCCAGACGAACAGAAGTAGAAGGAATAGTCTACGTTCAATTTGTACTGAACGCAGCGGGAAGAATAACAGAAGCAAAGGTTCTTAAGGGCGTCAGCCCTGAGTGTGATAAAGAGGCGTTGCGTGTGATATCGATGATGCCCTCCTGGAATCCGGGCCTTCAAGGTGGAACACCTGTGATGGTTCGAATGGTGTTGCCAATCCGATTTAAGTTAAACTGATAAATGTCTGACCATGGTGTGCAGCATTTGGTGCTGCATCACCTGGTTTTATTGGCTGATCGTTATTGTCTTGGGTCCGTCTTTTTCTACAAGTTCATCCAACTTCTCGTACTCGAAGTCAAGTATATTTCCATCCTTCGTCAACACGATCTTGTATTTGCCAGCATTCTCTTCATAGAAGTCTATAATGGCTTTGTGGCGACTAATTTTTGAGGATAATTTGAGTTCGCCTTCGGCACCATACACTTCAACGGTAGCACCGATAAAGCTTTTATCAACTTTAAAATAAAAAATGTTGCTGTTCATCGAGATTACCGAGACCGGTGGCCTTTTAGCGTTTGCTTGAAGAGAGAAGCAGCAAGAAAAAAAAAGAACTGACAAGGAAAGGTTTTTCATATTTGAGAGATTTCCCAACACTTGGCGAATAGTGTGCCATTGACCTTACCTTCGAATCAAGAGAAAATTCGCGCTATGAGCATTTCGAAAGTACCATTTTAGGAAAAACCAACTTTATGTGGGACGTAAGAAATTGTCATTGTTCCCACATCGCTATTTGCTTACCGAAATCTTGAAGGGGATCTTCTGCAACGGTTTGTCTTCATTGAATACTTTTTGAGTTGCTATCTTGTCAACGACATCTAGGCCTGCTATAACCTCACCGAAAACCGTATACTGACCGTCAAGTGTCATATACCCGCCGTTCGCGGCATACATCTCTTTCTGTTCTCGTGACAGTGTTAGCCCAAGGTTCCGTTCTTCAAGGTCTACGTCTTCCGCGGTATACCTTCCACCATGGATGATGAAGAACTCCGCCGCCGATGATTCCTTATTTGGATTGTTCTCATCAACACGCGCCATGGAAAGTGCTCCTTTCTTATGAATGTACTTTGAAGTATTAAACTCCGATGGCAGCCGATAGTTTAACTTCTGATTTAAATCGCCTCCCTGGATCATAAATTCGTATACGATCCGATAAAAATTAGCATCCTCATAATACCCTTCCTTTATGAGCTTCACAAAGTTTGCCCGATGTAAAGGGGTCTCTTGATAGAGCCTGAGGCTGATATTTCCAAAGGCGGTTTCAATTAACACCTTGTCCTCGGGGTTATCCTTCCCATAGGTAGTCAAGACTTCGCGCATGTTGTCAGGGGTGATCGGCACACTTTCTTTCTTCGAGCAGGAGACCTGAAGGGCAATCAGGAGGAGCAATCCTATAAATCGTTTCATCTCTTATATATATAGAATGACGCTAAGCTTAAAGATAGTCCGATTGATTTGAAGCGGCAAGCGAAGATGAAATCCTGAAGCTGACGTGGGAACGTTGAACTTATGCTTCGCAGGTTGGGACGTGATGATGGCCGTTGATGAACGTGGAGGCAGCTGATCAGCTACTAGATCAATGACCGATGTCCATTTATCAAGTGCAGATTCAATAAGTGCGCGGGACTGGTTCATAATGTTGTCTATAATCATGAACATCATCTTATTGTTTTTGTTATCGAGCTTCAACCTTACTTCATATCGTGTAAGATTCAAGGTACTCATTGATGGCTTCGACTGTTACTATCATCACCAAGTGCATCTATTATAAAAATTTTTTCCAATCATTAGTTAATTAGTGCTTGGTTAATTTGTAAAGAGTGAAAGATATAACGTAACTTTATAGTATTAATAATATAAACAAGTATTATTAATGATGTAACGCAGTGTTAGTATTAGAGAACGATGAGCTTAAAACATTAAGTGAATGATGAGTTGCCAGGGTTATCGTACCTATCTAAGTTCTCAGGATATCAATTTACCTCCCTCCGTCAACCCGCAACCTTAACATATGAGTTACAATAGTAAGACCGCTCCAATCGCATTTGTCATCTTGTCGGCTGAAATTGCCGAGATAAGGATAGATGCCAAAAAGAATCATCGCTCACTTTATTCCCGCAAGTCGTTCGAGGAGGACGACATGATTGCAGAGTTTTCAGGTAAAGAGGTGTTTAACTCACCAACCTACCTGACTGTTCAGACAAGCGACCATGAGCACATTGAGCTGTTGCCCGAATACCTTGAGTGTATCAATCACAGCTGCCAGCCTAACTGCTTCTTCAACACAAGCACGTGGCAATTGGTTGCCTTAAAACCAATAACTGAGGGCGAGGAGCTTACCTTCTTCTATCCTTCAACAGAGTGGGATATGGACCAGGCATTTAAGTGTGGATGTGGGACGAAAGCCTGTATAGGCATGATCAAAGGAGCAAAGTACCTGTCCCCCACAATGGTTAAGAACTATAGATTTACGGATTTTATATCCAGTAAGCTGGCGTAGATGAGATAGCGTAAGAGGTCAATATGTCGACCATGGCATTTCCTGATACCGTTAAACCCTTTGCACGTAACCATTCAACCCCTGTGAACTTCAGGGAGAACAAAGACAAATATTTCGTCTGGGTGATCGCGCCGTTTCTGGAAACCAACGATGCCAACCTTCAGTATTACTACGACTACACACAAAGTATCGCCGAATATCAAAAGGTGTTCGATGAAATTGGATGCGAATGGAAATGGGCAAACGTTACCCTGCATGCTATTGAAGAGGTAATCATTGGCATAAAAAATCACCCTTCTTCCAAAGCCCGGGTTGTAATCAATCTGTGTGATGGTGATGAGGTCAATGGTATTCCCGGCGTGTCGGTGATCCATTTGCTAGAAAAATACGATCTGGCATACACCGGATCAAATGATCTTTTCTACCAGATCACCACTTCAAAGATTCCTATGAAAGAAGCTTTCGACGCCTACCGGGTACCAACACCAGCCTGGAAGGTAATCGAAAAGGAACACGATGTTGCTGCACTCTTCCACGAACTCGGAAGTACATTGATCGTAAAGCCGGCTATCTCAGCTGGCAGCCTCGGGCTGTCAATAAAGAATGTGGTGACCAGTGAAGCCGAGTTTTCTGGTATCCTTAACGACATGCAAAATGGCTATCACGGATGGAAGCTCGACGCCGGTGGCCTCTTTGTGGAGCAATTTATTGCTGGCCGCGAGTTCACAGTGCTTGTAGTAGGCTCATCAACCCATCCTGAAAAAATTCATTTCTATCCGCCAGTTGAGAGAGTCTTTCATGCGTCACTTCCGGATAAGGAACAGATCTTATCGTTTGACAGGTTATGGGAAACTTACGATGCTGAAACGCCCTTCGCCGACAATGAAAGTCTTTATAACTATCGCGAGGTTGAAAAAAGCCTGGTAGCAAGGCTTAAGGCCATTAGCCTGCAAGCGTTCCACTCGGTGGGTGGAATGGGTTACGGGAGGCTCGATATTCGTATGGATAAAGAGACCGGCGAATTTTATGTGCTGGAGATCAATGCGCAGTGCGGCCTGAGCGAAGATGAAAACTATACTTCGATTGGTGCGATTTTGCGCTTTGCGGAAAAATCTTTTACTTATTTAGTAATTGAAATCCTTGAAGATGGATTAACGCGTTATGAGGCAAAACATAACGCTTAACAATAAATGAAAATTTGTGTCCTTCAACCTGATTACTCAACTACAGAGGTGGATTATAAGCACTATGATCCACCCAGAGATCTTAGTCACCTGCTTCCCGACGATCAGGTAGACCACGTCTTCCTGAATAAGCTTACCACCTACAGGCAATTGAAAGACCTCAGCAAGCAAGGCTATGATATCTTCGTAAATCTTTGCGAAGGATATCTGGAATGGGAGGTTCCTTCGATCGACGTCATTCAAACGCTTGACTTGCTTAACCTTCCTTATACAGGACCAAACGTCGTGCTATACGATCCGCCAAAGCCTTTAATGAAGTATGTGGCGTACTGCGCAGGAGTAAAAACTCCGGCATCAGTGGAGCTTAATTCAATTCTCGGTTGTGAAGAGGTACTTGAAAAACTTCGGTTTCCTCTTTTTGTTAAACCTGCAAAGGCGGGAGACAGTCTTGGAATCGATGAACACTCATTAGTTTATTCAGCCAGGGACCTAAAGGATAAAGTGCAATCCATCCTTACCCAATACGATGAGATCCTGGTTGAAGAGTATGTTGCAGGACGTGAGTTCACTGTTCTCGTAGCAGCTAACAAGGATGGTAGAACCTGCAGGGCATACAAACCGATTGAATATATCTTTCCCGAGGGGCGCGAGTACAAAACGTATTCTCTCAAGACATCTGAGTTGCATCCTGACTGCAACGTACCGGTTCATGACTTTAAGATTGAAAGGCAGTTAAAGGCCGCATCAGAACAAGTTTTTGTTGCCTTTGGCGGCGTAGGATATGCGCGGATGGATTTCAGGATGGATGCGAACAATGATATCTACTTTCTTGAAATAAACTTCACGTGCTCCGCCTTTTATGAAAATGGATATGAGGGTTCCGCCGATTATATCCTTAATAATGATCCAGCAGGCAAAACTGGATTTCTTAAAGATATCATCGCAGAAGGTATGGCGCGGTATAAGTCTAAGCAGAAGAAATACGTGCTGAAGGGCAGCCCGGTCTCTGGCTATGGCATCTTTGCCAGCCAGCGAATTGGTAAAAACGATGTAATTTTTTCTGGTGAGGGACTTTCTCAACGCATTGTGTCAAAGCGATACGTGCATGAAAACTGGAATGACCGCCAAAAACTTGATTTCAAACATTACGCTTATCCCATAAGCAGTGAAGTTTATATTCTATGGGATGAGAACCCAGTTAACTGGGCACCTCAAAACCATAGTTGCACGCCTAATACGGCATACGACGGACTTAACGTAATCGCTATCCGGGATATTCGGGAAGGCGAGGAGCTTACCGTTGACTACGCATTGTTCATCGATGAAAGCATGGAACCATTTGCCTGCCAATGTGGAAGTGTTAATTGCCGCGAAATTGTTTTTGGCAACAAAGAAAATGCTGTGGCCCGGGTGCGCGTAGCGCGCTAACCTGCAAGGGGATTCCTAATTTCCTGTCTAAACTTTTGCTGTTTATGAGGCGTAGGCGATAAGCTTTACATTAAGCGTCCGACAGTGTACATATTTCTTGACACGTCTGTAAACATAGGTTTGCAGGATGAAAGTTTATTCTATCGCTTTTTATTCTTTTTTGAAGGGTTGGCATTGGGTTCGTGATAACTTAAATACATATTGAAGAAAGGAAACATATCATTCAAGGCTCTTCCGTCTGCCGTCCAAAGCTTATAGATATGTGTACCGATGTATTCTTCGGCGTAGTGTTCAATGCCTAACGCTTCTAATTTCTTACTCATTTGCCGACAAGACGCGGGAATATGTTTGGACTCATCATTTCGGCCCCAATCAAATTTGATTGCTTTCAACTTTCTGAGATTTTCTGCGTGCGTATCAATCATGCCCAATGGAGAGCTCTGATTCCACCGGGCTAAAACTTGTTGATTTACATTTAGGGTATCACCTTGGTAGCTAAAAGGTAAGTCACAGTAAAAGGGGGGGTTATTAGGATTAGGCGATAAAGCCCGTCCCATAGCTATGGCCAGATTAGCCCGGTAATTTTTGAATAACTCCTCATGGGTAGTGATCTGCTGAGCTTGTTTAAACACCTCTCCCTGGGGACCAAACTCTTCAATCAAGGCAAGTCGGGAAGGACTCAACGCGTATACGCTGGCAAAAATGTCTGGAAAAAGCATGGCTATTTTTAAAGCACCATACCCTCCCATCGAATGTCCGGCGATTCCCCGACTAGCCGTGGTTGTGAATAAAAGTAAAATCCCACGTAACTTACAGGGAAGAAAGCCTATGGAAGTTCAAGCTCACATTCGTGTTTTTCAACCTTGCTCCGCTTTGCAAAACTTTGTTAGAAGTTATACGGTGGCTTCAATTACCGGTAGCCAAACATGGGTTCGAACGCAGCCTGCACATCCACAGCAGTATTTGGTTTTCTATCCCTACGACCCGCAGTCCCATTCCATTGATGGTAACAGTTTTCAACGCTTATCAAAAGAGCTGGTGATTGGTCCTCATACCAAACCGGTTTACTTACTTTGTAGTCCGTTGCAATTGATGATTTTGGTGTCTTTGCTTCCTGGTGCTTTGCACCGCCTGACCCGTCTACCGTTACAAGAAATCCTTAACCAGCCTTTAGATGGGGTAAACGGTTTTGGCAGTGAAATGAGAAGCGTCAATGAACGATTAAGTGATATGAAAACAACGGAACAAATGATCCAAGTGGTGGAAGCATTTTTGTTGAGGAAGGTTCAACACGTAAAAGAGCCGCTTCCCATAGACCAAACCTTTCACCTGCTCTTGGCTGCACCCAACCAATACAGCATTGCGCAGTTGGCAAACTTGTCCTGCGTGAGTTTGCGCCAGTTTGAACGTCAGTTTCTTGAGCGGATCGGCACAAGCCCAACCACGTTTATTCGCCAGGCTCGTTTTTCAAATGCCCTGCGTTTAAAGAGAACCCACCCTGAGTTAAACTGGACTGTCGTAGCTAATAAATGTGGCTATTTTGACCAGATGCACCTGATTAGAGATTTTAAACAATTCACGTCCGCTACGCCAACCTCGTTTAAGAATTTTGTAGCCGCTCCGCCCTTGCTTAATTAAGTTGTCGTTTCTGTACTATTTTTCTCCACCCCTTGGTTGCGAAATTTACACCGTAAAGAGGAAAAAGTCAGGTAACGTTAAACCGCTGACTGTTCCCTTTTCGATAATCATTAATCACTGCAACCAACTTTCTTCATCTCTTAAATTGTTATTTATGAAAAAAATTGTTTTCGTTTCAGCCACTCTTTTTTACGTAGTTCTTTTTGGCCTTACCGTAGCCACAGCGCAAACTTCAAAAAGAAAATCGAGTAACAGTACTTCAGTGCCAGCACTGAACGGCGCGTGGCAGCGGGTGTATCATTACAATGGCAAAACAACTACCACTGGCGAACCCAAGGAATTTGTGGTAGTGCATGATGGCTTTTTCTCCAGCATCGGGCAGGACGCTGAAGGCCATTGGACCAATACCCACGGTGGTAGCTTTGAGTTAAGCGATAACCTCATGAAGAACCATTTGCTTTATTCTTCTCATCCCGACATACTTGGGTTCACCAACTGGGCTGAGTACGAGGTGAAATCAGATACGCTGACCTTGAAATGGAACATCAAAAAAATGATTACCCCACAAGGGCAGGAAATTACCGTTGAAAGGCCATCGTCAGAGTCAAAATATATTAGGGCAAAAAGATAAGCAACACGATTTTCGTGTTAAAGGCGGAGCTACTTTCGAACACATACTCCAAAGCGCTTCGCCTTTTAACTTCCCTTTACAGATCGCTCTGCCGAATCCCTTTGCAATTTTTCCTAATCTGTCCCATTTTGGACCCGCTAGTCTCGGACTAACAGCGGCTAATGCTCTCTGGCTAATCAAATAGCTGTTTGCCAACCAAATCCAGCACATCCGGCTTTTGGTGAGTAATTTGATTAATTTTTAAGAGATTGTGAACCCCCTCACCGCAACCCTGTCACTACTGCTATTGGCTAGTCTCTATGTACAGGGACGGCAAAAAATATCCATTGTAATCGGAGCCATCATCAACCGACTCGACACATATCGCACTTTTTTCTGTATCGCACTTGCATTGTTAGGCATAGGGAGAAGCGACATAATATCTGGCCAGGGACTGTTCAATCAAACTAATCTGTACATACCTCAGGACATCGATATACATGTGGACGGCGATTTTCAAAATGACGGGTTTATTCAGAACCAGGGAAATTTTTCGCTTACCGGAAACTGGACAAACAATGATGTTTATCAGGGCCTCGGAACTATTAACCTGTTGGGTAGCACACCGCAGAACTTCTTCAATAATAAGAATGAAGTTCATACACTGGTAGTCAATGGTGCCGGACCCATAAGAATTCAGGATAGAGTGTCGGTTACAAAAATACTTCAGCTGAGCATGGGCATAGTCACCGTTGGAGATGAAGATACGCTCACAGTAGCTAATGGCGCGCTGATCACGGAGGCTTCGTCGCAGAGTTATATCGACGGCGCGCTCACGCACGAAGGCACAGGATATAAATTCTACCCGGTTGGAAAAAATGGAGGATATCATCCTCTTGAACTACTTGATCAGGCAGGCATCGATCCAGCAGTCGAAGTCGAAGTCTTTGAAAACGTTCCGAACCTTGACATGCCAGCTTCAGGAAGTTTATTCTCAAATGTGTACTGGCAACGAAAAACGGTTGAAGGTTCATTTCTCAGTTCACCTATTTCACTTGGCCATTCAATTCCAGACAATTACACGGACCGCCATGCACTGGACGTTTTTCAGGCTGACGCACTGAATGCTCCATTCACTCCACTCGGAAGGGTAAGTGTCGAGTATGGCCCCGATATAGACAAGGTAACTTCTGGTAGTACTGCGTCCGGATCTTTTTTCGTCATCGGTCAATTGCTTACCCCCGGCGGGCTACCCGGTCAGTTCTATTTGTCAACGTCGTTATCGCCTTCAGCTTCGGATCCCGATAATAGATTGGTGAAGATCTTCGGAAATCAGCTCGATGAAGAGGATTTTCAATTTATAGTTTACAACAGATGGGGACTCACTGTTTACGAGTCCAACTCACTTGCCGACATGATTTCGAGAGGCTGGGATGGGAACCAGCAATCTTCTGGAGTGATGTTGCCATCTGGCGCTTACCCCTATTTTTTCCGGGCGATAAATAAGTCTGGTGATAGAATTGAACAAAAAGGTATAATATCCATTATTCGATGAAACGCCTGGTATTTTTTATGGTTGTGTTGTCGGTATTAATCGTAGCCCGACCGGATGCGCACGGGCAATCACCCATATTTTCGCAGTATTACGCCACGAGCCTTTATCTCAATCCAGCATTGTCAGGGTTGGAAAAAGATATCTACATGGGTATGAACTACCGGTCCCAATGGTCAAATGCAGGCTTGCCTTTCAACACATTTCAGTTCAGCTTCATTAAGCCACTGCTAAAACCTGGCGCTCATGTAAAGCACCTTGGTGGATTTGGCGCGACTTTCCTCAACGATGTTGCCGGCCCTAATAAAGAGTTTAAAACACAAAGCGTGATGGTTTCCGGTGCATACAATTTCCACCTGACACCTTACGGAAATAATATCGTATCAATTGGGCTACAGGCTGGTGCTTTGCAACAACGGGTAAACTACAGCAATCTCCAATGGTCAAGCCAGTATTCTGCTGCACTGGGCTACGACGGTAACCTTTCCGGTGAGGCTGGCCTGAATGACCAGGTATTTAATCCGTTGCTGAATGCGGGAGTAATGTGGTTATACACTACCCGTGGACGTTTAGCGTTCAGAACCCTTTCGGCTTTCACTGGATTTTCTGTTTCCAATATCCTACCTCAACGCAGTTACACTCGTGACGCGAATGAACCATCTGTTCTGCTGATGAAAATGCATGGTGGTTTTGCCACAGTTTGGAATCGAAAACTGGAAATTTCACCGAATTATTTGATACAATATCAAAACGCTGCTTTTCAGTTTAACGTCGGCTCGTACATGAGCTATTATTTCCAACCACCTCATCTACATAATTCAAAGAGTACAAAGGTTATGGTAGGCGTGTGGTATCGCCTGCAGGATGCTTTCATTCTTTCTACGGGGGTTAGCAATCGCGCATGGAACCTTGGGTTCAGTTATGATTCAAACATTTCCTCCCTTGGACGAAACTTTGGATATGCCAGCGCTTATGAAATGTCGCTCGCCTATAAGATCATTGTAAGCAAAGGGTTTAAAAGATTTTCATCGCCCCTGATTTGATCCAATGGCTACATCTTTCAACAATAGGAAAGGGATCGTTTGGGGAAGAGCACCGCTATATCTGAAGATGCGTTTTTTTCTAACGGTGATATTTTTTGCCACGTTGAGTCATGTACTCAGAGCGCAAGATGCGGGATCCATCAAGGCATTAAAGGAGGAAGCTGACGGTTACTTTGACCGGGAACAATACAATCTTGCGATCCAGGATTACCGGGAGCTTGCTGACCAGGATGTAAAAGATGCAGAAGTCCATTACAGACTTGCAGAATGTTACCGCAAAACATTCAATTATACGGAAGCAGAAGTCTATTATCTTAAAGTATACTTTTTGTCTCCCGAACAGTTCCCGTTATCTCTTTACTACTATGCGTTAATGCTGAAATTTAATGCAAGCTTTGACGAATCCATTCAGTATTTCGCTGAATTCATCAATGCCCATTCAACTAGCAAAGACTTGAAGGAATTCGTTGAGCAGGCCATCATCGATCGGTCAGGCGCAGAGACCGCAAAGGAAGAACTGAGGTCCGGTGACGGAATTTTTCCATCGGTTGCGCTGAAAATAAATACTTCTTATAATGATTTCGCACCAGCTGTCCGCGATAGTACCACGATGGTGATCAGTAGCGGTAGAATATTTTCTAACCGGCAATCCATAGATGAGAGATTTGGTGAGGCATTCACTGACAATTATTATTTTGAGAAACAGGCTGGCACGTGGACCGATAAAACCAAACAGGTATTCAGTGTCACCAACACAAGGTTTAATGATGGAAGCGGATGCTTTAATAGTAAGGGTGATAAATATTTTTTCACCGTATGCGGAATAGATGGGCCACATTGTCGAATATTTCTTACACAAAATCAAAATGGCAAATGGTCAGCGCCAGCAGCCCTTAATGCCAACATCAATTTCAAAACTTACGAATCACGCCAACCCGCAATTTCATACGGGGGTGATTCGCTCATATTCGCGACCAATCGTCCCGGCGGCTCTGGGGGATACGACCTATGGATGAGTATTAATTCCGGTGATGAGAACTGGGGACCCGCAAAGAATCTGGGAGTAAGCGTTAATACGAAGCTAAATGAGCTGGCTCCCGCATTTACATCATTTCCAAATGTCCTTTTTTTTGCATCTGATGGGCATGAAGGATTTGGCGGCATGGATCTTTATATGTCAAAGCGGTTATCCACCGGTGAGAACATCCTGTACAATCTCGGTTCTCCATTCAATTCAAATCGGGATGACTGTTTTATAAGTTTTAGCGAGCATGAACTTTATTGGAGCAGTAACCGCCAGGAGGGTCTGGGAGGGTTTGACATTTTAGGTGTCAAAATTACATCGATACCTGCTTTTATATCAAAGCTTAGTTCAAGGAAGCGCAATGCACGTCGGGATATAAATTTGAAACAGAAGACCGAGGAAGCGCAGCGTCTGAATCTGCAGGCTTCCAGGTTAGAGGAAAAGATCGATTACGACAAGCTGAGTTATGAGAAGAAGAAGATTGTGGATGATATTGTTAGAACCACAGAATCGAACCCGAACGCCACGGCAGCACAGTACAAGGTAAGTGCTGAAGAATTCGAACGCTTAAAAAGTATTGCCGAAGTGCGTATCAAGGAAAATGAACTTTCGGCCCGTGGCTTTCTAAAACGGATAGTTTCGCCTGCCAGTGAAAGTGGTGATGTTATTATTACAGGTATCCTTAAAGATTCGCTCACAGGAGGCCTTCTTAAATATCACGTTATAGTATTGACAGACACACGTGGGGAAGTCGTTAAAACAACACGCACCAACGACGAGGGTAAATTCAGGTTTACAGGGATGGAGGCGGGCGAATTCAATGTGCAACTCGGCAAAGCAGACAATGACATTAATGTCAATCCAGTTCTCACGGAATTTTCGTTGACTATTCCGCAACGAGTGCAGATCGTGCAAACTGAAAACATTTACTTTGATTTTGATCATTATCGAATACGACCCGAAGGACAGAACGTCCTGGACGAGCTCGTGTCATACCTGAAACAGAATACCGGAGCACAGTTAGAAATTTTTGCTTTCGCCGATGATCGGGGAACCAGTGAATATAACCTCAAGTTGACACAAAAGCGTGGTCAGTCTGTCGCTGAATATCTGGTGAATAAAGGGGTCGATCAAACCGGTATCGCTATTGTGGCAAAAGGCAAACAGTCACCGAAGGAAGTTGATGTTGAGTTGCAGCGCCAGTATAATCGCCGGGTCGAGTTTTATCTCAATAGCAATTCGACTCAATTTAAAGAGGGTGCAAAGACCTATATTCTTAAGAAGCAAGTTGATTGGAAGTCGCTGTCGCAGCTGACTGGCGTGTCTCTTCAGGATTTGAAAACATTGAATGGACCGATGACCGAGCAGCCCAAGGCGTTTCAGCCTGTACGCCTTCCGGTGAATGCAAAAACGAACTTTGCAGACTTGTTCTTTACGGGGTTGTGATTGTATGAAGAACTGTCGGAGACGCAGTTTGGGGCGGAGCCGTTATGACAATGTATCCATCCGACCTGGACCATATTCCAATAGAGCTAGACTGGTGCTAGGTTTGCAAGATGAAAGCAAAACCCCACCAAGTTGCTCAGATTCAAGGCGCCTATGAGCGCTACAAGCAAAGCCAACTATCCAAAGCCGATTTCTTTCAACAAAAATTTTTATCCGTTGCTCAATTTACGCATTGGATCCAGCGCTTTGATAAGTAAGCCAGCCTTCAGCTTTTACCTAAGAAAGGAAAAACTTCCTGCTGTCCAGCCACCAATCTCTACTTCATCCACAAAGCTTAGGCTGCCCACGGCTCCTGTCACCAAGCCCTTGATGGTGATGGACGTAATGGGTAAAGCTAGGCCTGAGTTTTTATTTTTAGTACGAAAAAAATATTTGGATTCACTGGCTATTTCTTCGACTTTTTGAGGAGAAGATTCCCCCAGGAATATAACTTCTTTAAAACAGGTATTAAAGCTTTGGCAGTGGGAGTTAATGAATACTCTACTTTCGGGGGAAGCTGTTGATAGTCTTTCCTTATAATAAGTCCAGCTTCTTCTAATTCTTTCAGACCAAGAATGAGCATCCTTTCACTTATAGAAGGTATCTGCCGTTGCATTTCTTTAAATCGGAATGTATTTCCCTTCAGTTTCCAAAGGATGTATGGCTTCCACCGATTCCCAATTTTTGAAAGGGCAAACATCAGCGGACACTCTTCAGTCAATTCAGTTTTATTATGATTATTGGTTGAACTCGGCTTTTTCATACATACAATTTTGTAGGTATGAACAAAAGTAGTAGTATGTCTATACATTTACAAACAAAATATAATGGACTGTATTGGCGCTTGTAATATGAATGATGAAAAGATTATAAAAGCCACTACCATTTAATGAAGCCATATGCTTGCATATCAATTTTAACCAATGGAAAAAACAATGAAAGATTTATCGGAAAAAATGCGTTAGTAACGGGTAGCAGCCGGGTATTGGACGTGCTATTGCGGAGCAATTAGCCAACGAAGGGTATGCCGTCATCATAAGTATATAATCATTCAGTTTGCTCGAAGACCAAATAATTAAGGTAGGTAAGCGTGTGCACAAATTCGCTTGGTTGCATTGTGAGCTCACCTGACGATGAACAATGCATGAGGACCTGGTAGGACATGTATATGAATTTACTGTATTAACAAAAATCAACAACAGATAAGCAATTTCCTGTAAAAGAAACATTCGTGGGCAATGAACTTCCTACATCTTTTGCCATCTATAAATTTGAAGGTAAAGACGCATTAAAAGCCATTTTTCCATCATGCACAACCCAAAGCAATATATTAAGTAGAATGAAAACTATGAATATGATAAGTTACGATCCCGGTGAAAATAACAATGGAATTTCCACCATTACATTAACGCTACCTCAAAATTTGAGCATTCAAGGCAAGAAAGAATTGCTATTAGCTATTAGAAAGGTAGCCGAAGACCCTAAATCGCGGGTTTTAATCATTGCCCAGGGCCACCCACAAGCGTTCTTGGTTGATGTAAGAGATCTGGCTGATATGTCGCCAAGCGAAGCGGCCGAATATAGCTATGTGGGGCAACAGATTGCCTTGGCGCTGGCTGCCCTTCCTTTCCCGGCCATTGCAGCGGTAGATGGAATGGCGCTCGGTGGAGGATGCGAATTGGCTATGAGCTGCGATTTAACTTATGCAAGTACCGGTTCACAGTTTGGCCAAATAGAAGTAAATGGTGGAGTGATGCCTGCATTTGGCGGAACTTGGAACCTCTCACAACGGGTAGGTTTGCAAAAAGCCTCGGAACTTATTTTTACCGGCGCTGTATTTAATGCAAAGCAGGCAAAAGAATGGGGTTTAGTAATGGAAGTTTTAGAAGCGGACCAATTGATGCCATATGTTCACGAAGTGGCAATGAAAATTGTGGAAGCGCCCCGTATGTCAATAGCCTACTCTAAAAGAGTATTACGTGAAGGTTACGGCTTGCCTTTCACAGCGGCTCTTGCAATGGAGCAGGGCTCATTCGCATGCCTGTTCGGTACAACCGACCAACGCGACCGGATGCACGCTTTCCTTGACGAACAAAATAAAGAAGATGCTAACGCTTAATAAAGAAAAACCCAAATTCACCTTCATTAACGTATGGAACACAGCTGACAAAAACAAGCAAGAACAGCTGCTGCTCGCTATGAAGGAAGATGTGCACGAAATCCAGCGGCAACATGGATTCACAGGAATGGCTTTTCATACCAGCAGCGACGGCCTGCAAATTGTAGTTTACGCTCAGTGGGAGACTGCAGAAGATTTCATCAAGGGCATTGTGCAGAACCCAGTTATGACAGCCGGGCGTGATAGGTTATCCGAATTCGGTACTCCTACGCCCAACACTTACGCCATCGACGGCATTTTTCTTCCCCTTCAAAATGAGAAAAAACCAGAACAGCAAATTCAACTAAAATGAACACTATCTGATCCCATGAATACAAATCGGATCGAACACCATTTCGCAACTATCAACAACCTACAGCTCCATTATGTGATAAGCGGACAAGGCCCCGTGGTTGTTCTCTTACACGGCATGGCAGGCACTTGGTATACCTGGCGGCATGTGATTCCCAGTTTAGCCCGACATTATACGGTTTTGGCTCCTGACCTAAGGGGTTTTGGCGATTCGGAGAAGCCTCCCACCGGTTACGACAAAAAAACCATGGCAAAAGATATACACACATTGCTCGATCATTTGGGCCATCATACTTTCTTCCTTGCTGGTCATGATTTCGGTGGACCTATCGCATACGCTTTAGCCGCAGCCTTTCCGGAAAGTGTCCGCAGATTAGCTGTTTTTGAAAGCCTGGTATTGCTACCAGCCGCAAAAGCGGCTTTGCCTCCGTGGTTCGTGACGTTTTTTCAAACGCCGGATATACCTGAAGTGCTGCTGAAAGGTCATGAGCGGGAATTTTTAAAGACATGGATGAATCAACTGTCAATTAACAGATCTGCCATTTCGGAAGAAGATCTGGATGAATACGCTCGAACATACGCCCTGCCGGGAGCGATTAAGGCGGGAGCTGAGTTATACCGTGAATTTCCGGCGGATATTGAGGACAATGAAGAATCATCTAAATACAAACTTACGATTCCAGTGCTGGCATTCGGCGCAGAGAATGTGATGAAAGACAATACGCTTCAGTCTTTCCGGGCCGTAGCCGATAATGTGCGGGGAGGCGTTGTGCCTGATTGCGGGCACTATGTGCCTGAGGAACGACCCGAATTCGTGGTTGAACAGCTATTGACATTCTTTGGTGAAGAAGTCGGGTAGTGAACATGATTCACCGGCGTTAAAAAACTACCACTAGAACTTCACGCTGAAAGCGAAATATTTGCAGATTCTGCTTATACCAATTACGAGATCGAGGATCAATTAATGGAATGCGACCTAATCGCCTTAAATGTACATCGTAAATTAAATGCAAGAAGAAAAGACTGCCCGAGCGCTGCCTTTATAAAAGAAGACATGCCTAAAAGAGTCGCAACGTCCAAAGGACTATTTCTTAGGAAACTTCATGCTGTAACTTTTATGGGCTGGCTATTAAAAATCACACTGTTCATCTTCGCTTTTAAGCTTAACAAAATAATTGTATAACGTGTCTGACACTATTAATAATAACCTAAAGGGAACCTGGCTTTGTCTGAAATATGCATTGTCTGAAGTTCGAAAACGCCGTGGATCAATCGTTAATATATCTTCATTTTGGGGGTTGTTGGAATGGTTGGCGGAAGTGCAAATGCCGCTACAAAAGGAGGCATTATCGCTTTGACCCGTGCCGTTGCCGCTGAAGAAGGTGCAGCGGGAACAGGTGTTCGTATTAATTGCGTTAGCCCTGGCGCAATTCAAACTGCAATGCTTGACCGCGTAATAAGCGATGCGAAAATTGACATTGTAGAATGGGCAAAAGAAAAAAAAATATGGTTGGACGTATTGGCAATCCGCAAGACGTGGCAGATGCGGTTATTTTTTTGACCACCAGCGCATCGTCCTATATAAGTGGTGAGAATTTAATGTTGGATGGGGGATACACGGCTATGAAAATTTAAATCCTACATACACAAACTTCATTAAAGAATAAAAAAAAGAAAATGAATATGAACACAGATTTTGGTATTAAGTTCGACTTCAAAGGAAAAACTGCATTAGTTACCGGGGGAAGTTTAGGTATTGGACGTGAAACCGCACTGGGTTTGGCTAAGAACGGGGCACAAGTAGTCATCAGTGCCCGGAGTGATGGCGGCGAAGAGACTGCAAGTGAGATACGAAAGGCAGGTGGCGAGGCTATCTTTCTGCGTTCTGACATCTCATCTGAAAAAGAAGTCGAACAATTGGTGAATGAAACAGTGCGACGTTACGGCAAACTTGATTTTGCAATTAACAATGCTGGTCATTCAGGTGTTAACGGATACATCTGGGAGCAAACCGAAGAGAACTACGATGCAGTGTTTAACTCAAATGTACGTGGGGCATTTTTCTGTATGAAACACGAGATTCGGGTAATGCGGCAAAGCAATGGCAGGAATGGGAGACCTTACGGACGCATTGTTAATGTTGGTACTGCAGCCGCGTACCTTGGTATGGCGAGGATAGGCATTTATGCTGCAAGTAAACATGCCCTTTTAGGACTTACACAGGTAGCCGCATTGGAACTCGCTGCGGACACCGACATCCGCGTTAACATGGTCGTTCCGGGTTCCGTGCAAACACATAACTACGACATCTTTACAGAAGGCAAGGAAGAAGCTAAGAAGTTCATGAAAGCGATTCATGCCACGAAGCAAGTTATGGGTCCTCATGAGGTTGTGCCGGCAATCTTGTTTTTATGCAGCGACGGAGCAAATTACTCGGTTGGCTCTCCACTGCACATTGACAGTGGAATAACTACTGGCATAATATCGCAATAATATTGACAATCATCTTTCTGCCTTTTAGGATATTATTATTTGCTTTATTTATCTTGGTGTACATTAATATAAGCTGTTTAGTATAGCCATTACTTGCTATATATTAGCAGAGCAAACGAGTTTTTTCTAGACAGTATTAGCCTGGAAAATTAGGAACTTTTTGTAAGTTGTTTTACTTCACTCTTTGTCAAATAGAAAATATCTCCATAATTTCTATGAAATCGGATCCTTATCTTCTTTCAGAAGATAACTCAGTAATAATTTCTCCTTGTTGATTAATAATCATTTGCCTCTGCATCGTTAAACCATGACAATCGTAACTCTTCAATCACGTCCAACAACGATAAACGCTCCCCAGGCTGATGGATTAGGGTTCTTCTTCAGTTGATCAAGTTGTGCCAGCTTTAATGCTTCCCGCTCTGGCTTGCCCTGAAAAAGGTATTGATAGAATCTGACCATTAGCTCCTGCGTTACTTGGTCATCGACCTTCCACAAGCTGATCAGAACATTGCGCGCACCTGCCTGTAAAAATGACCGTTGCAGTCCATAAACTCCTTCGCCGTTCTCAAGTTTCCCAAGGCCTGTTTCGCATGCCGATAGAACGACAAGGTGTGTACCCGTTAAATCCAGATTCATCACCTCGTATGCAGTGAGGATGCCATCATCAAATATCTCCTGCGTATCTTCTTTCAAACTTCTGTTGGCACCTGAGAATACCAGGCCAGAATGAAATAAAAACTCTTTGCGGGCGTCCGCACTCAACTTTATTTTGTCGGTAGAGAAAAAACCGTGCGTTGCTATGTGCAATATGTCTGGCGAGTGAACATTCTTAAGGTTTCGCTCAGTTGCCTGCTTTTTCAAGAATATTTCCGTAACCCATGATTTGCTGCGAAGAATTTCATTGATCTTAACAATCTCAGTGTAAGTTCCAGGCAATGCTCCAAATGTGCCTTCATCCCTGGTCTTAGATGCTTTCGGATCAATCATGTCGAACAATGGATCGCCAACGAGCGTTGCACGCTTGCCTGCAAAGGTTGCATTTTGTTTCTCCGCGTACTGCGCAGGATTTAGCAGGTAATGTATGTTGTACCGTTCGATCAGGAATTTGCCGGTCGTGACATCCAGAAGCGTATTCAAATTTAGCCTGTGGTATACGCCATCACCGGATAAATACACTGTAGACTTCGTATTAATGAGATGCTCGAAAGGCTTCCAGTAAAAGTTGTAGGAATTTTGATCATTTACCGCATAGGTCATCGCGTTGCGGTAATAGTTGAGGAACCTTGTCTCCATGTTTTGCCCGTCTTTTATCAGAACTAATTGCGGGTTGTTCTGAGTCTCACGAGTAGTTACGAGTGCGGCGTAATAGACGCTGTCGGTAAACCCAAAGCTTACCCTCGAAACATTATTCTCCACATACTTTTTCAAATCGTATTTGCGGCAACGTATGATCTCAACAAGGGCTTCGTCGTTTTTCATTTGGGCCTGAATTTGAACCCATTGATTTCCTTGTTCCATCAATTTTACCGCGACAGTTTCGCTGGTGCTCATGCTGATAGATTTTTCGAGAACGTTTACTTCTCTCTCAAGATCGGTTACTGAATTTCCCGCGTGGGTAAGGTCTTTCAGCGACAGCTGATATAAATACCCCAGTTGTTCCCGCTTAGACTGGAGAAGATTGTACTGTTTGGTCAGCACTGTGTCCCGTTTCTCGCTAATCAGATCTTTGCGATGACGCTGTGTAAAAAACAATAACGATTTAATAGTTATTTGATTGTTGAATACCTGCGTCAGTAATTCCGGCCTTTTAGCCGAAGCTTCAAAAGCAATTGTGTTAAAACGCTCGAAGTCTTCTTTTAATTTTTTATAGAATTGTACCTGCTCGTCTTCGCTTAGGTTCGGAAAAATGTATTTTACCTGACGGACCGCAAGGGCGATGGAGTGTTGGAATAGCGGGATAGATTTTTCTGGTCGTTGTAGCCCCCAATAAACAACTGCCATATTACTGGCGAGATCCATCAACAGTACGGATTGTTCTCCATAAATATTTTTTCTCAGCGCATATGCTTTCTCATAGTATTTGATCGCTTCTTCAGCATTCCCGTTTGCAGTTAGTACTACGGCAAGGTTGTTCATAACACTTGCCGCAAGGTCATTGGTTGTCAGCCTGTACTTCTGCAGCAGATCGTATGCCTGAGTCAACGTTTTTTGAGCCTCGATAAGTTGCTTATTGGTACGGTATCCTGTCGCAAGATTATTCAACACCGTAATATAAAATGCACTTGAGTCAGGTATTGCAAATTTCAAGATCTCTTTAATTTGAACGAAGCTTTTAATGGCTTTATCAACTGAACCTTCCTTGAGTTGTATTCCGGCAATGTTGCTTTGAAGTGTTAGTGTATATATTGACTTTGGGCCATGCACTTGCGTACAAAGTGCAAGTGCATCCTGGAAGTATACAAGTGCTTTCTCTCTGATCCCAATTTTCTCATAGACGGTAGCCAGGTTGTTCAACACTTCTGTGAGCGCCATGTTATTCACCGGGTTTTGTGACTTGAACAGCCGCATCGCTTGAAGCAGATATTTCTCTGCGCTGTTAAATAGTCCTGTCTCCGAGTCGATGAGCCCTGCCTCTTGCAGGCATTCTATGTATATGGACTCAAAGACTTTGCTGGGGTTCGATCCCAACTCGTGAAGAATACCCTGAACAATTGCCCGGGCTTCATCATAGGTGCCGATCTTGCGTTTGAGCCTTCCACGTAACAACTGCAGTTGGTAATTCAACAGGAGATTATCGCCACTGGTTGTGGATGCAATTAAATGGCTGTCATCAATAAGCAACAAAGCTTTGCCAGGTTGATCGTGAGCCTCATACAAAGCAGCAAGGTTTTTTACTGCCAATAAATAAACGTCGGGGGATGCGCCATCTGATTGCGCCGAAATTATTTGCTTATAGATCTTTTCCGCTGCCTCAAAATGCCCTTGTTCCGCGTGAATTGTAGCGAGGTTGAGAAGTGTTCGGTAGAGGTCTGCACCCGCAGTCCCATTCCCTTCAGTTTTTATGGTGATTACTTTATTTAGCAGCTTTTCGGCGTTAGGGTAATCACTAACCTTTGCGTATGCCAACCCGAGATCGTTAATAATTGTCAGATAATTTTCATCGTATAAGCCGATGTCGTAGAGTGCGGATTTTTCAGCGCGTGAAAGTAGCGGAATTGTTTTGTTCCAATCCTTCGCCCAATACGTCTGCGCGCTGTCATAGTATAATTTCCACTCCGGTATAAGCGATGGTTGTGCCGGAAGGCAGGCAGAAATTGTAGTGAACAATAAGCTTAAAAAATATATTCTCATTTCCCCACAACGCCGGTTTAATATGAAAGTTACGCAATTGGTGTGAAACACAATTCATCGGAAATGACGAATCGGTGTGATATCCTAAGAGACGTATGATATGAGGGATATCCCGACAATTGCATTCGGTAATCGTCGATCACAGGTGGCGAGGTACATTGGATTTTTTTATCTGGACAAAAACGGTAAATTATCAATGTGATTTATATGGATCGAATACTGCGGTTAACTGTTTCTTTGCTCGGTGGGTTATCACTTGCGCTTCTGACTGTTGAAAATGCCGCAGCAGCACCCCTCCAGGCAGGAGATGCTGCGAGTGACTTATGGCTGTGGTCGTTCCTCGGTCGGCTCCACCCACTTGTCATCCATTTTCCAATTAGCCTCATCGTTGTGGCACTTATTCTTGAAATTCTGCGGTGGAGGAAGGGAAACACGGAATATCTTGCCGCCATTCATGTGCTGATAATCACTGGAGCATTATCGTCCCTTTTTGCAGTCGTTTTTGGATTGCTCTTGCCAACAGTGAAACGTATGGCAGCACTGTAATGCCAATCCATCAATGGGCTGGCATTACAACGATGGCCCTATCCTTATGGGCCATGTACGCGAGCATTCAAAAAGCCGAGCGCTTGAAACGAATCCTTTTAATCGCTGCCGTAGTGTCCGTGACGATCACCGGCCACTACGGTGCTTCGTTGACTCACGGAGAAGATTACCTTACCAGCACCTTTCCTTCAAACAAGCGGATAACAGTCGACAGCCCGTCAGATTCGCTGCTTTCAATAAAGAATGTTCAGTTATCGCAAGCCCAACTTCAGGAATTGAACGTCCAGGTTCGTACAATCTTGGCGCATCATTGTTATAAATGCCATGGCCCAACAAAGGTTAAAGGTGAATTGAGGTTGGATTCGCGGGAGTTTATCATGAAGGGAGGAAAAAATGGTGTAGTCGTTGTAGCTGGTAACCCCGCCGACAGCGAGATCATTCAACGTGTTTCACTGCCTAGGAATCATAAGGATGCAATGCCGGAAAAAGGAGAGGGCCTGTCCGGGAAAGAGATCGAATGGCTTAGATTTTGGATCAGGGAGGGTGCTCCCTGGCCGGAAGGTAAAGAGAAAAGTCTCTATCGTGTTGCTTCCCTGGCGCCTCGCACGCCGGAGATCCCTCCGTCCAGTGGAGCACATGTATCTCCAATTGACCGATTTGTGAATGTCTATTTCAATGATCACAAAACTGCCTGGCCGCAAACTATCGATGACCGGACATTTATCCGTCGAGTTTACCTGGATATAACCGGTCTTTTGCCCGCTGCTGATTCCGTAGATGATTTTGTTGGAAACACACATACCGATAAACGTGGTTTGCTTGTTGCACGATTGCTGAACAGAAACGATGACTATGCGCAACACTGGCTTACGTTTTGGAACGATGCCCTGCGCAATGATTATAGTGGAACGGGCTATATAACGGGGGGACGTTCTGGCATCACCGCGTGGTTGTACAAGTCGTTGAAGCAAAACAAGCCTTACAACACTTTCGTCCGCGAGTTGATTAGCCCTTCCAAAGAATCAAAGGGTTTTATTGAGGGAATAAAATGGCGCGGCACAATCAATTCGAGTCAACGTACCGAGATGCAGGCAGCGCAAAATGTTTCGCAGGTCCTGCTCGGACTTAATATTAAATGTGCATCATGTCATGATAGTTTTATCAGTGATTGGAAATTAGAGGAGGCTTATGCGTTCGCCAATATCTTTTCAGATACTATTCTGGAGATCAACCGATGTGATAAGCCTACTGGCAAGTTTGCAGGGAGAGAAATCCTTTTTAAGGAATTAGGTAAGATCAATCCGCAATCCGTCACCGAAGACCGGTTGAAACAACTCGCTGATTTTCTGGTTCGACCTGAAGACGGACGATTGTATCGCACGTTAGTGAACCGCATCTGGGCGCAGGTAATGGGGCGTGGAATTGTTGAACCGGTGGATGTGATGGACAATGTGCCGTGGAGTCAGGATCTGCTCGATTGGCTTGCGGCAGATTTCGTCGCCTCCGGATATAATATTAAGGACCTGATCTATAAAATACTCACCTCCGAAACGTATCAGCTACCGTCAGTGACCGTGCAAGAAGCAGAAATGATCACGGCGCAGGACTATGTGTTTGGCGGAATGCTGCGCAGAAGATTGACTGCAGAACAATTTTCCGACGCGGTTAGTCTCGCCATTCAGCCGGTGTATCCGGACAGCCTGGTAGTTTCAAAATTGCTTCCCGAAATGTTATCAGTGAGCATGCCTTTTGCCAGAGCTTCTCTTGTTAAAAATGATCCATTCCTCACTGCCTTGGGACGGCCAAATCGGGAAACGGTGTCAACAAGCCGAACCTCGCAGGCAAACTTGTTACAAGCCCTTGAACTTACTAACGGAACTCTTTTCAACCAGACGGTAAAGAGAGGAGCATTGTATTTTAAGCAGACGCACCCCGACGCAACTGTGCTGGTAGAGCAAGTTTATAGAAACGCGCTGGGCCGCCTTCCTAACGAAGACGAACGGAAAATTGCGGACCGGACTTTAGGAAAAAGTCCATCGGAAGATGAAATACAGGACTTCCTATGGGCAATAACGCTCCATCCTGAGTTTCAGCTCATCTATTAAAAGAAAGTTCTTGTATATGAAGCATCGAGTAAATCGCAGGGATTTCATCAGGACGTCGGGAGCAGCAGCACTTGCCTCGTGGGCGGCAGGTGCCCCTGTTGCTAGTTTGTTAGGAAGCTGCAGGGACGGTTCCTTTTCAAAAACGTCGTCTGCCGACACCGTTATACTTTTGTGGATGGCGGGGGGTATGGCGCACACTGAAACTTTCGACCCGAAAAAATTTACACCCTTTGAAAAAGGAATGGGTGCAGATAAAGTGTTAAGCACTTTCGATGCGTTGCCAACGGCGATCGACGGAATAAAATTTTCGGAGGGATTGCAGTCCATTGGTCGCGTGATGGACAAGGGAACATTGATCCGATCTTACGTGGCGGCAGACATGGGGCATATTCTTCATTCACGGCATCAATATCACTGGCATACCTGCTATGAGCCACCACAGACCGTAGCCGCCCCACACATCGGTGCGTGGATTGCCAAAGAGCTTGGACCCAAGAATCCGGTGATACCTGCCTTTATCGATATCGGCCAGCGTTTCACGGTAGGAGAAGCGGAAGAGTTAAAGGCGTTTCATACCGCTGGGTTTTTAGGGAATGAGTTTGGCCCTTTTTACATCCCGGATCCAAGCCAGGGTTTGGAAAGCGTACGGCCGCCTGTGGGTATGGATGCAACGCGCTTCGAACGGAGAAATCAACTTTACAATGACCTTATAAGCAAGAGTCCGGTGGCGGAAATAGCGAGCGATTACCAGAAAGAATCTCTCCGCAGATCTATGGAACAAGCATACCGTTTGTTGAACTCCCCGGAGGCCAAAGCATTCGACCTAAGTCAGGAGCCGAAGGAAATATATGATGTCTACAATACAGGCCGTTTTGGTTTGGGATGCCTGATGGCGCGACGTCTCACCGAACAAGGTGCGAGGTTTATTAGCGTAACAACGGAGTACGAACCATTCATGGGATTTGACACACATGAGAACGGGCATACAAGAATGGTCGGCATGAAAAAAATGATTGACGGGCCTGTTGCTCAACTGATACGTGATCTCGATGAGCGCGGGCTATTGGACCGAACGTTGGTAGTGCTTGCAAGCGAGTTCAGCCGCGACATGATGGTTGAGGGGCGGCCTGGGTTGAAAGTTTTAGAACAAGTCGACCAGCCAGATGTATTATCTGACCTTAAATTTTATGGAATGCACAGGCATTTTACGGATGGTGGTTCCATCCTGATGTTTGGTGGAGGAATCCGAAAAGGACTGGTTTATGGGCAAACCGCGGATGAAAGGCCTTGCAAGACTATTAGTAAGCCGGTAAAGATTGCCGAGCTTCACCAGACAATCTACCATGCACTGGGTATTCCGCCGGAATCACAATATGAAATTGAGAAGCGTCCCTTCTATACAACCCCTGATGGAAAGGGTGAGCCTATTCTGGAATTACTTAATACTGGTAAAAATACTGCAGGTTTAACTTAGCGGTAAAATTATTGCACCGAGTAGAGGCGCCAGTAGCCACTAAGTTGTCTCGCTGGATTTTTGGGCTCAATCTTTCAGCCATTTGTCGAACCAGGCAAAAGCATCTTTCTGCATGGCGACATCGAACTTGTGTGGCCCCGGATAATACCTGGAGGAATAGTGATCTGAAGCATTCGCCTTTTTATAGACTTCGGCCAATATACTGTCCGCCCGTTTCATTTCATCAAGCGTATAGAGTGTGTCTTCATTGTCGTTTTGCACAAGCGTTGGGAGCGGTGCCCGCAAGCTGAGTATCTCGGGAAAATCCAGTTCTCTTGGAAGTATGGGTACATAGGTCATCCACGTATGTGTGTACGATTTGTTCATCACCAAATCCCTCCATGTTGTCATGAAGCCAACGCAGACAGCACATTTAATTCTGTCGTCCAGTCCCCCCATAAAAACTGTCCGCATTCCTCCACCGGAGAGGCCAGCACAACCTACGCGATCGGCGTCAACGTCGGGTCGGGCACAAAGCACATCCAGTGCTTTCTGATCTTCCGCGAAAAATACACCTGGCCACGTCGTTCCGGCGCTGAATAACGATTTGGCCATAATTTGTTCGTGTTTGGCTGCCCATTCGTTATAAGCTTTGATGTTCTCGACGTTTTCCGGGTCAGCATCAGTCAGCCCGAAGCGTTGCTTTTCTGGTACGTCCTGCAACATTACGCGGCGGCTGGCGAAAGGGAACGCATCTGAAACGAGTACTACGTATCCGGCTTTTGCAATTTCATTTGCCCATGCCTTTCCCTCGTAGTAGGTGTCCTGATGCGATTTTATAAAATTGGGTACTGTACCCGCGGTTCGCGTAATCTTTCCAGTGCCCAAATATTTATTTCCGGCATGATCGTGAAACGCAAGAATGCCGGGTAATTTGCCTTTTGCGTTTGCTGGCTTAAACACAACGGCTTCTGTGGGCCGTCCATAGGGTAGCTGGTACGTTAGCTCCTCAACGTGCAGTCCGTCAAATTCGTATTGCTTTATAATTTTCACGGAAGGCAGTCCGCTTAGCTCGGGGATACCCATACGCTCACGCAACTTCTCCCGCGCAGCCCTTTTCCAGACATCTAAAGATTTCCATGAAGGACTTCGATATGATAACGCAGGAATCTTTCCCTCCATGAGGGACGCCGCCCACGGCCCATATGCTCCAATGATGCTTTGATCCGAAGTACCTGAAGGGTTCTCTGCACCTTCTGAAGCGACAGGTGTTGTAAAGTTATTTTGCATCCCGAATCCGTTTATGCCGCTGGCCATGGTAATACCCGCCAGTCCCGAGATCTTAATAAACTCTCGCCGTTTTTGTTTCATGTGCCGTTACCTGAACTGCCTGATGGCTTTCATGGACAGAAAGTGTGTCAGAGATGGCTGCACAATTTTTCACTGCTCATCTGACGACCCGTTATTGGTGACCAGTGATGTAATGTTCCAGCTGTTGAATAATATTTTTTTGTTCGTCAATGACATGTCGCACGACATCTCCGATGGAGATAAGGCCAACCAGTTCATTGTTGTCAAGTACTGGTAAATGTCGAATCTTGCGGCCAACCATCACGCGCATACAATCATCTATGCTTGTATCAGATGTAACGGTGATGAGATCAGCCGTCATTAGATCCCGTATTGGAGTATCTTTTGAAGATTTGCCTTTGAGGATAAGCTTTCTGGCATAGTCACGCTCTGTAAAAATGCCAATCAGTTTTCCATCCTCAACAATCAAAAGGCCACCAATGTTTTTTTCGCACATCCGTTCGATGGCTTCATAGACCATAATCGTTGGCTCAACAGAGTAAATTACGTTACCTTTTGTGGTCAGAATGTTCCTTACTTTTCCCATTACTATAGCGTTTGCACCCGATTGAAGTTAGATCGTTTTCTAAAATAAAGCAAATTTGGTCGGCTTGCTAAAGCCGGCTATAAAAGTTACGCATTTACAGGCGATTAATGAGCGGGAATCAACGAAACCAGGAAGTCCGCAAATACAGACATACCAAGGCCAAGTGCGGTTAGAACTATCAGAAGTATTCTGATAGAGGTGGTCGGCTCCAATGGCGCACCCTCGGGCTCGGCAAAATACATCGCGATGATGATCTTAAAATAGTAATAGACACCCACTAACGATGTCAAAATGCCAAGGATCACCATTTTGGTAAAACCATTTTCAATCGCCACGGCGAAAACCATGTACTTTCCAAAAAATCCTGCAAGCGGTGGAATGCCTGCCAGGGAAAGTAATGCAAACGTCATGGCAACCGCAAGCAGCGGGTTCTTTTTAAACAGTCCATTAAAATATTCGACTGTTGTTGTCCGGTTCACGCTTTCTACGCTGTGGACCACGGCGAATGCCGTGAGGGATGCCGCAGCATATGCCGAAAGATAAAAGAAGATTGTTCCGGCAGATCCAACATCGTTAGCAATAAAGGCCAGTAAAATATACCCCACGTGCCCGATGCTGGAGTAGGCGAGAATGCGCTTGACATTGTTCTGATATACAGCCGTCACATTTGCAATGATCAGCGTAAGAACAGTGATGATTTCAAGGATCGTAATGTATGTGCCTTGAACGGAAGTAAAACAAAAAGCGAATATTCTATAGAAGGCAGCGATGGCAGCGATCTTAACAACTGTTGACATGAAGGCAGTAATGGTCGTCGGTGATCCTTCATATACATCGGGAGCCCAGAAGTGAAATGGCACCGCTGAAATTTTAAAAACCAACGCAACAAGCATCAGCAAAACACCAGCATAGAAGAAAGACGGAAGTTGGCCGTCATGTGTTGAAATGAACGATGCAATTTCAGTAAGATGGAACGAGCCGGTGGCGCCATAGACAAGCGCGATTCCCATCAACAGGAAACCTGTGGCGAACGATCCCATGAGAAAATATTTAAACGCTGCTTCAGTAGAGAATAGACTTTCTTTACGACTGCCCGCTAGCACGTATAATGAGATAGAAAGGATCTCAAGGCCAAGGAATAACATCGCCATGTTATTAAAAGAGGCCATGATTACCGCACCAGCTACTGTAAAAAGAATTAATGCGGAACGGTCAGTAATGTGCGGTTGAAGGCGGAAGTAATCCTGCGCCAACCAGAACCAGAAAAGTGCAGTAATGACAATCAGCCCGGTGAAGGCATGTGAAAAATTGTCGAACAAAAGCATCTCGCTGAAATGCATTACAGAGGTACCGAAGTCAAACGCCACAGTGATTCCTGCGGCGATCAAACCGAGCATGACGACACCCGGCAACCACTTCTTAAAGTTGATGATCTCCGCTACAAGCGCGAAAATTCCGAGACCACAAATGACAAGTAATGCGTTCATATTACTTTACCGAAGCAGACAAATTCGAGTATATTTTAAGCAGGTTCATCACAGCAGGTTCGGATATTTCCAATAAGGGAGCTGGGTAAATTCCTATCAGGAGGATCAATATAACCACCGGATAGAGCACCCATTTTTCAATGCCACTAAGATCCGCAAACTGCTCGGTGGTCCGGTTAACTTCTCCCGACATAGACTTCTGAAATGTTTTGAGCATATAAACCGCTCCGAGGATTATAGTGAGGCCTGCAACGGCACCGAGTATATGCTGATATTGAAATATAGCATTGATCAACAAAAACTCGCCGATGAATCCGCTGGTTAATGGCAAGGCAACGCTCCCAAGCATCACGATCATAAACACTGTAGCAAGCTTCGGGGCAACGTTGCGTATTCCTCCGAGACCCGCTAACGTGGTCGTGTTTGTCCGCTGCGAAACAATGTCTATTATAAAAAACAGACCAAAGACTACAATGCCATGGCTCAGCATTTGGATCATTGCTCCCTGGATACCTAATGGGTTCAATGTAAGTGCCCCGGCGGCGATTAAACCAACGTGTGCTATTGAGGAATAGGCGATAAGACGCTTAAAGTCCTTTTGAACAATGGCGATACATGATCCATAAACAATACCGATAACAGAAATTACGATCGCTGTGAATCCCCAGGCAGCAACGCCTTCCGGTACAACGGGAATCAGCCACCGGATCACACCATAAATTCCCATTTTCAACATGATGCCTGAAAGCAGCATCGTTCCTTCAGTCGGCGCAACTGTATAGGTATCCGGCTGCCACGTATGAAAAGGGAACACTGGCATCTTCACCGCGAAAGCGATAAACATTGCCCAGAAAATCAAACCTTGTTCACCGGCAGGCAAAGAGTGGCCTGCGTCGTAGAGGGCTTCCATTGCAAAGGTATGAGAACCTGGTGTCTGATAATATAAGTAGACCAATCCAATAAGCATGAATAGGCTTCCAGCAAGTGTATAAATGAAAAACTTCAAAGTAATTCGGCCTCGGTCCGTGCCTCCCCATATCAGACAAATGAAGTAGATGGGAATTAAGGCCATCTCCCAGAATAAATAGAAAAGCAAGCCATCCTGTGCCGCGAATACACCGACTAGCGCCATCTGCATCATAAGTATCAGGCCGTAGAAGGTTGCCGGTTTTGAATATTGGCGCCTGAACGACGACAATATAATTCCGGGGACGAGCACCGTTGTCAGCAATACAAGTAACAAGGTTATCCCGTCCATGCCCACGGCGAAATTCAGTCCGAGAGATTTAATCCAGGGGATATTGACAGAAAATTGCACTGCCTCATTTGAAACAAACTGTGAGACCGCAATGAACGAAGCGATCATTTCTATTAAGGAAGCAATCAACGCCCATACCCGCGCCTGTAACGGTTTAACGAGAAACAGCACTAACGAAACAGCAAGGGGGAAAAATATAAGAAAAACTGTCATTGTTGCTTATGCTTAATACTTCCTATTCAATTCATGTTCATCAGGACTGAACTGCCGCAAGGGCAAGAATCAATATGATCCCAATCACCATTACGAAAATATAGTATCCGATGCTACCGGTTTGAATGCGCCTTGAAACTTTACTTCCCTCCACAACGAGCCGACCCGAACCATTCACGATGTTATCAATTCCAAGTCGTTCAACCACGTTTTCGAAGACTCTGGATATCGCATACAATGGCTTGACGATTATAAAATCATAAATCTCATCAATGTAGTATTTGCGGTATAATGTCCTTTGTAGCACATTGCCGATCTGTCCTTCTGCAACTGGTACATGCCCTTTGGTCGCATAGCGAACATATGCTACGCCGATAAGAACAAGTGTCATCAATACGACCAGCCCCATCAACACGTATTCGGTTGTATGACTAAGATGATGGCTGGATACAAGATCTTTCGACGAGGCAAAGACCGGGGCCAGAAAACCAGCCAGCCAATGGGAACCGCCTAATACTTCAGGGATACCCATAAATCCGCCGGTCAATGAAAGCAGCGCAAGAACAATTAACGGTATGGTTATGCTTTTCGGAGATTCATGCACATGATGCATCGTATCCGGTGTTGCTCTGGGCGTTCCGAAGAATGTAAGGAAGAAAAGCCTGAACATATAAAATGAAGTGAGGAGGGAGGCAAACAAAGCAATGGTATAAACAACCTGGTTATGTGCAAATGCACTGGCCAGGATTTCGTCTTTTGAAAAGAATCCGGCAAAGGGAGGAATACCAGAAATCGCCAGTGTACCAATGAGGAAGGTTATAAAGGTGATCGGCAAATATTTTTTGAGTCCTCCCATGCGGCGTATATCCTGCTCGTGGTGCATCGCGTGGATAACACTTCCTGCACCCAGGAAGAGCAGGGCTTTGAAGAACGCGTGAGTCGCCATGTGAAAGATTCCGCTTGTGAACGCGCCAAGGCCCAATGCGAGAAACATCAAACCTAACTGGCTGACGGTAGAGTAGGCCAGCACTTTCTTGATGTCGTTCTGTGTAAGCGCAATGGTAGCGGCAAACAGCGCCGTCGCCAAACCAATGATCACAATGAGCTCCATTGTTGCCGGAGAGAGTGCATACAATAAGTTGTTCCGGGCAACCATATAAACGCCTGCGGTAACCATGGTAGCGGCATGAATAAGAGCAGATACCGGTGTAGGCCCGGCCATGGCATCAGGAAGCCAGGTAAAGAGGGGAATTTGAGCACTTTTTCCCATAGCGCCGACAAATAAGAGCATGGTAATGGTGGTCATAATACCAGGATCCGCCGTAGTTGCTCTCGAAAAAACTTCGGTATACTCTATGCTTCCAAAATTTACGATGATAAGAATAATGCCCAGCAACATGCCGAGGTCCCCAATGCGATTCATGATAAATGCCTTGTTTGCAGCATCGTTGAAAGCGTTATTCTTAAACCAGAAGCCTATGAGCAGGTAGGAACAGAGTCCGACACCCTCCCATCCAATAAACATTACGAGATAGTTTGCGCCCATTACCAACAGGAGCATAAAGAATATGAACAGATTGAGGTAGGAGAAGAAGCGACCATAACCTTCGTCGCCATGCATGTAACCTGAGGAATAAACATGGATCAGAAAACCGACTCCGGTAATGATCAATAACATTATCGCGGAAAGCGGATCGACGAGCAGACTCATGTTCACCGTAAACCCACCCACACTGAACCATTTGAATACGTTTACATCTACCGCAGCCCCACCGCCAAGCAGATCAAAGAAAATTATTAAGGAAAGGATAAACGACACGAAAACGGTTCCGCAGGCAATGAATGTACTAACGCCTTCGGAAAATCTTTTAACGTTAAGTGCAACAATAAAAAAACCCAAAAGGGGGAAAAGGGGAATGAGCGTCGCTATTAATTCTGTACTTACCATTTTAAACGATTGAGGACGTCTATGTCTATTGTTTTGGTATTGCGATACATCAATATTAAGATAGCAAGGCCGACAGAAACTTCGGCGGCAGCGACAGCCATTATGAAAAATACAAATACTTGCCCCGCAGGATCGTTGAGATAACTTGAAAATGCAACCATCAAAAGATTAACTGCATTCAACATCAGCTCGATGCACATAAAAACAATTATCGCGTTACGGCGATACAACACCCCCATTACTCCGATCGTGAAGAGTGCTACAGCGAGCCATATGTAATATTCAATCGGTACTGTATTTATCATCGCAGATTAAATTCGAATTGATCGTGTGTCATAGCCGCTACTATTTCAACGTTTAACTGTTTCGGACTTACCCAGCATAATAGCGCCCACCATCGCGGCAAGTAATAACACGGAGGTGATCTCAAATGGGAGAAGGAAATCGGTAAACATTACTTTGCCCAAATTCTTGACAAGTCCAATGCCGGAATCCGTTGCCTGCTGAGGTACCATCTGTTCGGTTCCTTTCAGCGCACCAATGAGTACGACCATCAACAAACCTGAACAAATAGCCGCCATAACCTTTAAAATAGTGCGCTTATGAGGTTCGGATTCCTCATTCAGATTTAACAGCATAATAACGTAAAGGAATAGTACCATAATAGCACCGGCGTACACGATGACGTGAACGACCGCCAGAAATTGTGCATTCAATAAAACGTAGTGACCAGCAATACAAAAGAAAGTAATGATTAGATAGAGTACGCTATACACGGGGTTCTTGGAAAAAACCACCATCAATGCCGATAGCACTGCGACGAAAGAGATAAAATAAAAAACGTTAAGTGTCACCTAGATCTATTTGTTATGACTTAACCTCTTGTGTTCTTTGAATTCCAGGACAGCTGCAGTTTGTCGTTTAGTAACGTCTACACGCTCATCCACTGGCTCGACCAATTTGTCCTTGCCAAAAATGAAGCTATTCCGGGTAAAATCAGTTGGGAGTATTCTGTCTGTTAGGAATATGGCTTCTTTCGGACATGCCTCTTCGCATAGCCCGCAGAATATACAGCGAAGCATATTGATTTCATAGGTAGCTGCATATTTTTCTTCGCGGTAAAGATTTTCTTCGCCTTTCTTCCGCTCCGCCGATTCCATCGTTATCGCTTCTGCCGGGCAAACCACCGCGCATAGCCCGCAGGCTGTACAGCGTTCTGCGCCCTTATCATCACGCTTAAGGACATGCAGCCCCCGCCAAATGTCACTGATCGAACGCTTCGTTTCGGGATATCTTACGGTTGCCTTGCGTTTAAATAAGTGCTTGATGGTAATAACAATGCCTCCCAGAATAGCAGGAAGGTACATCCGTTCCATAAGACTCATTTCCTTTTTGACAACTACTTTTGATCTGTTGGTTAACATGTGATCTCCTATTGTGGCGGGTGCGGGATTTCACTTCCGACTCTGCCTGGTGCTCGTTAATGTTTAAATATAATGATCAGTAAACCGGTGATGAATATATTAATGATAGACAAAGGTATCAATATCTTCCAGCCCAGGTTCATTAATTGATCATAGCGAAAACGGGGAATCGTCCACCGGATCCACATGAAGAAGAAGATAAAGAAAGTGATCTTACCAAAAAAGATCAGCGTACCCAGAATGGTAATCGTGTTGTGTGACAACCCCAGTTCATTCATGAATGGAAAATTGTATCCGCCGAAGTATAATGTGGAGATAACAGCCGATGAAATGAACATATTGATGTACTCGGCGAAAAGATAGAAGCCCAGCTTCATGCTGCTGTATTCGGTGTGATATCCTCCAACAAGCTCCGTTTCACACTCTGGAAGGTCAAAAGGAGTACGGTTGCACTCTGCGAATGCACAAATGAGAAATATGAGAAAGCCGACAGGTTGGTAAACGACATTCCAGAAATTCCATTCCCCGCCGGATCCGCCAGCCTGCTGAACGGCGATCTCATGTAGGCTGAGTGTATTGGTCATAATAATGAGCGCGATGATGGACAACCCCATCGCGATCTCATAGCTAATCATCTGCGCTGACGCACGAATCGCACCAAGTAAAGAGAATTTATTGTTGGAGGCCCAGCCGCCGATCATAATCCCATATACCCCAATTGACACCACCCCGAATACATACAAAATTCCTATGTTCAAGTCGGCAATTTGTAGCGAGTATTCGTTGCCATTGTATAAAATAGTGCCTCCCCATGGAATGATAACGCCCGCCATCAATGCCGTCATCATGGCAATACATGGTCCAGCGATAAAAAGGAACTTGTTTGAAACCACAGGAATGAATTCCTCTTTCATAATAAATTTGAGTCCGTCGGCCAGTGGCTGAAAGATTCCAAAGGGTCCGGCGCGATCAGGCCCTATCCGATCTTGCAAGAATGCAGCAACTTTTCGTTCGGCATAGGTAGAGTAGGCGGCAACGAAAAGAGTTATTCCGAAGATCGAAGTTGCCAGGGTGAACTTATAAATCAGGAATGACATCATGCGGCAGGATCATTAGATTGTTCGAGTTGTCTTCCTTTTTCGAAAACGATTTGTCGGTCGATCTCTTTTTTTAGTTTCTGCAGGTCGATTGTTTCATAATGGTTCTGTGCAATCACGGAGCCGCGGTCAATGTGGCGCGGCCCTTCAACAACCCAATCACCCATATTCTTGTGATCGTAGCGACATTCGTTGCAGATGTATTCAATTACTTCAGCATACTGATCTTTACGGGCCGTTACCCGCAGTACAGCATCACCTTTGGTCCACAAAACTACTTTTCCACAACATTTCTCACAGTCTCTGTGCGCATCGAGCGGGTTCGTAAACCAAACCCTGCTCTTAAACCGGAACGTCTTGTCTGTTAATGCACCTACAGGACAAACGTCAATCATATTACCGGAAAACTCATTATCTACAGCTTTTTCAATATAAGTGCTGATCTCTGACGCATCTCCTCTGTTAAGTATTCCATGTACACGTTGATCTGTCAATTGATCTGCGACGAAGGTACAACGGTAGCACAGGATGCATCGCTCCATGTGAAGTTTGATCTTGTCGCCGATATCAATCTTTTCAAATCGACGCCTTTCCTCTTCGTATCGTGTTTTTGCGGCTCCGTGCTCATAAGCCAGGTTCTGCAAATCGCATTCTCCAGCCTGATCGCAAATTGGACATTCAAGTGGATGATTGATAAGCAGGAACTCCACAACTCCTTTTCTAGCCTCCAGCACGTCGGGCGAAGTGAGGTTCTGAACGATCATTCCGTCCATGACCGGTGTGCGACACGATGCAACAAGCTTGGGCATCGGCCTTGGATCCTTTGTTGACCCCTGCGTTACTTTAACAAGACAAACACGGCATTTTCCTCCTGTATCCTTGAGCGGCGTGTAATAACACATAGCAGGAGGAACCAGGTCACCACCAATTTGTCGCGCCGCATTCAGAATAGATGTTCCATCGGGAACCTCTGTCTCAATACCGTCTATTGTAACTTTTGCCATAATATTTCGCCTCGGGGCAATAAATGTTCTGCTCTCTCTAATAACTCCTCACTAACCGGCTACCGACATTACTGCTTCCATCGGTTCAATCTCAAAATGTTTGGGATTTTTAACTTTCTCCGGGAACCTCACATGATATTCGAATTCATCCCTGAAATGCCTTATCGCACTGGCTACTGGCCACGCGGCGGCGTCGCCCAGCGGGCAAATTGTGTTGCCTTCGATCTTTTTCGCTACGTCTACAAGCAAATCAATATCCTCGGCGTGACCATGCCCGTGCTCGATCCGGTGCAGTACTTTCTCCATCCATCCCGTTCCCTCGCGGCAAGGGCTGCATTGGCCGCACGATTCATGATGATAAAAACGAGCAAAAGTCCAGAGATTGCGAACGATGCACGCTGTCTCGTCAAGAACAATAAAACCGCCTGAGCCTAGCATCGTTCCGGTAGCGAATCCTCCCTCTGAAAGTGATTCGTAAGTCATCAAACGCGGTTCTCCTTTGGCATTTTTCAAGATGAGTGATGCAGGCAAAATCGGCACTGACGAACCTCCTGCTACGACTGCCTTTAGCTTTCTTCCTTTCCATATTCCGCCGCAGAATTCATCTGAATAAATGAATTCCTCCACCGGAAGTCCGAGTTCAATTTCGTAAACACCTGGTTTATTAATGTGCCCGCTGGCGGAGATAAGTTTTGTCCCCGTGCTTTTACCAATACCGATATCGTTGTATTTGTCACCTGACTCATTAACAATTGACACTACTGCCGCAATAGTCTCTACGTTGTTCACTACAGTAGGGGAGGCGTACAATCCGGCGATGGCGGGAAATGGTGGCTTAAGTCTTGGAAGACCGCGCTTTCCTTCCAGTGATTCAAGAAGGGCGGTTTCTTCGCCGCAGATGTATGCGCCCGCACCAGGATGAACATATAGTTCAAGGGAAAACTCTGAGCCCAGAATATTATTTCCAACAAAGCCGGCCTGGCGTGCTTCTTCAATTGCTTTCTCCAGGATCCGCACGATATACATATACTCGCCGCGGATGTAAATGTACGATGCCTTCGCTCCCAGTGCGTAGCTGGACGTGATCATCCCCTCGATAAGCAGGTGGGGGATTTTCTCCATAAGATACCTGTCCTTAAAAGTTCCAGGTTCGCTTTCATCCGCGTTGCAAACCAGGTACCTCGGCTTATCGGATTTACGATCCAAAAAACTCCATTTCATACCCGCTGGGAAACCCGCACCTCCCCGGCCACGGATGCCTGAGATCTTCACTTCCTCAGTTACCTGGTCAGGGGTCATCTTCAATGCTTTTTCCACAGAAGCATAACCACCTTTGCTTCGATAGACATCGAACGTTTCAATCCCGGGGACATTAACGTGCTCAAGTAATATTTGCTTTCCCATAGTAATCAAATATGCTTACCTGGTCTCGGTGAGCGCTTTCATATAGGTACTGCGCTTGCCGGAAGCTTTGAGCTTCTCGACCAGCGCGTCTACTTTTTCAATTGTCAGGTCTTCATAATATTCTGCGCCGCATTGCAACATCGGTGCTGTTCCACATGAACCGAGACATTCAACGGTCTTAAGCGAAAACATTCCATCCGAAGTTGTCTGGCCGTTTTTAATACCCAGCTTATTTTCAAGATGCTCAACGATATCATCTGCTCCACGCAACCAGCATGGACCCGTGCGGCAAACTTCAAGCAGGCTCTTCCCCACAGGCTTAAGGTTGTACATTGAATAAAACGTCGCGACCTCATACACTTCAATGGATTGAATATTTAGCAGAGATGCTACGTAATCCATTACGGCAGGACTTAACCATCCGTCGAATTCCGACTGCGCGAGGTGCAAGATTGGAAGCAGCGCAGACTTCTGTCTTCCATCCGGATAACGGCGGATGATCCTGTTCACCAAAGCAAGCGACTCTTCTGAAAATTTGGGAAAATCGGTCGTCATGTCTTACGCGCAATAATTGATCTTTTCCACATAGGAGTTTGTTCAGGCATCGAGCTCACCGGCAATTACATTCATACTGCTCATGGTCAGAATTGCATCCGACAACATCGATCCTTTAATCATCTCCGGATAAGCCTGATAATATATGAAGCATGGTCGCCGTAGCTGCAACCTGAATGGTGTGCGACCGCCATCACTGATGAGATAAAAGCCGAGCTCACCATTACCACCTTCGACGCAGTGATAGACTTCGCCCTTGGGAACGTCCGTTTCACCCATGACAATTTTGAAATGATAGATGAGCGCCTCCATTTCATTATAAACCGCTTCCTTGGGTGGTAGATAGAACTCCGGCACCTCTGCATGGAATGGACCTGCGGGAAGTTTGTCAATTGCCTGTTTGATAATGCTCAGGCTTTGCCGCATTTCCTCCTGCCTTACCATGAAACGATCGTATGTGTCCCCATTCGTTCCTACAGGGATGCTGAAGTCAAAGTCTTCATAAGAGGAGTACGGTGTGGCTACACGTACATCATAGTCCACGCCAGCTGCCCGAAGATTCGGACCGGAGAAACTATAATTCAGCGCGCGTTCGCCAGTAATACCGCCAACGCCGATAGTGCGATCCATAAAAATCCTGTTGCGACTTAACAGGTCGTCAAACTCCTGGAGGATTACGGGAAACTCTTTTAAAAATTTATCGATTTTTTCCCAGGCTTTTGGCGAAAAGTCGCGTTCGAAACCCCCAATGCGGCCGACATTGGTTGTCAGCCTGGCGCCACAAATCT
The DNA here is from genome assembly GCA_037720155.1 of Chryseolinea sp. Classification (GTDB taxonomy): domain Bacteria; phylum Bacteroidota; class Bacteroidia; order Cytophagales; family Cyclobacteriaceae; genus Chryseolinea. The sequence goes on from JBBJMI010000001.1 coordinate 682,070, forward strand.
CTTCATAGATCTCGTAAACCAGCTCGCGTTGCTGGAACATGTATACAAACCCGGTCAATGCTCCTGTATCTACACCTATTACCGCATTGCAAATGAGGTGATCCGTAATGCGTGCAAGCTCCATGATGATTACGCGCAAATATTGAACTCTCTTGGGTATTTCTGTGCCCAGTAATTTTTCAACCGTCATGTGCCACCCGATATTGTTTATCGGTGCAGAACAATAGTTCATGCGGTCGGTGATGGGTGTGATCTGGTTATACGGTCTTCGCTCAGCAAGTTTTTCAAAAGCACGATGGATATAACCTATAGTAGGCACTGAGTCGACAATAACTTCTCCATCCATTTTCAGCACGTTCTGAAAAATGCCGTGTGTCGCTGGGTGTGTTGGACCAAGGTTGAGATACGAATATTGTTTCTCAGCCGGTTCCTGATATTGTTCGATCAAAGAGTCATTTAGCATTCTGCTGAAGGTTACGTCCAAACATGCTGTCGTCCTTGTCTTCGCGGGTCTGGTCTTCCAATGGATATTCTTTTCGCATTGGGAAGATGGTCATTTCCTCGACGTTTAAAATGCGCTGCAGATTCGGATGACCTTCAAATATCACACCATAGAAATCATATGTTTCGCGCTCCATCCAGTTCGCTGCTGCAAAAACCGGCGTAAGTGTTTGTGTCACGGCATTCTCTTCAGGAAGAGATATTTTAAGACGAACACGGTGATTATTTACAAGATTATGAAGCTGGTAGACGACGACTATTTGCCGGAGGTCGGGGTAATGTACTGCAGCAAGGGAGGTCAGGTATTGATATCTTGTATCGGGGTGATCGTACAGGAATTTAATGATCTCAATGATCTTCTCCTTTCGAAGTACGATCGTTAAGAAATTGTAGGGTGTTTCGATATGAAGAATCTCATCTTCATATTTTTCTTTTAATGTGTTAATTAGTTTTTCCTGCTCCGGGACTTCCATTTAACAATATCCTTATTTAAATAAAGCAGACCATTCAGAAGTCCAGTCTTTATCATTCAATTCCATATTTGTTCAGCATCACCTTATATTCTTCAGAGTCCCTGCGGCGCAAGGATTCAGTTTCGACAAGGTGTTGAATTTTCATTACGCCGTCGATAATCTGCTCGGGTCTTGGCGGGCAACCCGGCACGTACACGTCAACGGGAATAATTCTGTCAATTCCCTGTAAAACGCTGTAGGTATCGAAAATTCCTCCTGAGCACGCACATGCACCAACGGAGAGAACCCACCGGGGCTCCGCCATCTGCTCATATACCTGACGGAGGATGGGTCCCATCTTTTTGGCAATGGTGCCCATCACCATCAAAAGATCAGCCTGCCTTGGCGAAAAGCTCAGCCTTTCAGAGCCGAAGCGCCCAAGGTCATAATGCGCACCCATCGTAGCCATAAATTCAATCCCACAGCAAGATGTTGCAAATGGCAATGGCCAGATTGAATTCTTGCGGGCCAGACCGACAATTTTTTCGAGGCTGGTTGCCAGAAATCCCGCTCCTTCATATCCTTCAGGCTTTTCACCGACGGTGATAACCGATTTTGTTTTGCTTACTGCTTCCATATTTGCTCCGCTAGTCCTCCCACGTTAGTGCGCCTTTTTTGATCAGATAAAAAAATCCGATCAGTAAAAGACCCACGAATACAATCATTTCCAAAAATCCAGTGTAACCCAGATCACGGAAGTTCACCGCCCATGGGTACATGAAAATCACTTCCACGTCAAAAAGGACGAACAAAATTGCCACTAGAAAGTACTTGATGTTAAATGGTACCCTCGCATTGCCTTTTGGTTCAATTCCGCATTCGAACGACTCGAGTTTAATCTTCGATTTACGTTTCGGGCCTAATGCATGCGTGACAAGCATCGTCGTGGCTACAAAACCAAATGCCAACACAAACATGATGGCGATTGGTGCGTATTCGATGAGCTCAGTTTTTTCCATTTCCTTGTTTGAACGTCCTAATTTCCGCTTTTTAAAGGGTAAACTCTATACAAAGAAGGGATAATATTTTGAACGCAGTTGATGGTTTTTTTTAACCATCCATCGGCTGATTTAATCAATTCAACTTCGTTGCCAATACCATCTTGATTTTCTGTTTGGCGCCAACCTGCATTACATCGACAAGGTCCTGAATCGACAGGGTGCTTGCCGCGTGCAACACTACAGTGGGCTCTTGCAGACCCTTGCAAGCCTTAACCAATTCTGCTTCCAAATCGTTGATCGACACGGGCCTTTTATTCACAAAATATTCTTTTTCTTCCGTGATGGTAAGGATAACGGGTTGCTTTGAAAGCGCCTGGCTGGCCGCCGACTTCGGAAGGAGGACCTTTATAACGTTAGGGTTAGTGATCGTGGAGATGATCAGGAAGAAAAGAAGCAAAAAGAACATGATATCATTCAGCGATGATGTAGACACCTCTGCGGCGAAATGATTTCTTCTCTTTATTTTCATTCTACGGGACTAACGATGTAACGGATGAATTCAAGAGAATCGCGCTGAACGCGGAGCGTAAAGTTCTGAATTTTTTGATGAATGGTATGATATGCCGAATAAGCACATACTCCGACAATTAAACCTGCACCGCTCGTAACCATTTTTTCATAAAGACCGCCAGCGATGATCCCAATACTGATATTGTCTGTGAGGGAAATGCTGTAAAAGATGTGAATGATACCTGAAATCGTTCCGATAAAGCCAAGCATCGGCGCGACCCCTGCAATGATTCCCAGGTAACCCGTTGACTTCTCCATTTCCCCAACTTCAATATTCGCGACCGATTCCATGATGGTCTCAATTTCTTTTATCGGTTTCCCAATGAACTGAAGGCCGGACGTAATAATCTTTCCAGTGGATGATTCATCTTTTTCGGTATAAAAAAGAGCTGCCCGGATATCAGAGCCCTTCATCATTTGTATTATATTCTTAAGAAAATCCTTTTGACGTCGCGTCTTCTGGCGAAGGTATAGCATTCGCTCGATGAAGATATAGATGGTAACGACCCACAGAATCAGAATGGGTATCATTACGACACCCCCTTTCATAAGCAGGGTCAGCAAAGAAAGTTCTTCAGGTGCGTCGACGACAGGATCCTGTGCGATGATTTGCGAAAGTAGAAACATAGACAAAAAAATATTGGGCAGCATTGCCGCCCAATATTAGACATTTTCCAATTATTTACGGCATCAAAACTTCAATTGGCTGCCGGATGAGATCACCCTATCCGCCGCCTGTTTTCGCTTTCGGAGCCGGTGCATTCGCTTTCGGAGCTGGTGCATTAAGTGCTTTAATCGCAGTCTGAGCTTTTTCGTTCTGCGGGTCTAGTCCCAATACTTTTTTGTAATAGTCTTTAGCAGGATTCACCTGACCTTTGAGATAGCTATAATATCCGAGATATAGATAAGATTCTATAAGCTCAGTTTTGCTTTTCTCAGGAGTCAATAGCGCTTTCTCTACAAGCTTTTCATAATAAGGCTTTGCTAAACCATTTTCAGAGGTGGAATCTTGTGCAGATTTGCTTCTCGCTGCCCAAAACGGACCAACAGTCAGATTTGGCTGCAGTTCGGATAGTTTTGCGAAAGTCGAATCAGCCTGCGGAAATTTTTCAGCGAAATAATAGGCTCGACCCAGTGTATAATAGTCAGCAGAGGCTGGCTTCTTCGCCTTAAAGAGTTTCTGGTAAGCATCGATCGATTCGTCGAACTTCTTCTGCTTATAATAAGATTCCGCAGAAAGTTGTAATAGTTCAGGTTGCAGGGAATCTAATGCAAGGCTCTTATCAAATGCTTCGGTTGCCAGGGAGTCGAGGTTTTGCTTCATTTGAATCAGGCCATAATATCTATAGTCCCCAGCTTCAATTGCCTCAGGTTTAGCTTTGGCTAAATATTGCTCAAAGGTTGTTTGTGCTGCGGGATAATCTTGCGCTTCATACAACGAAATACCATAGTAGCGATGAATCATAGGGTTTAGACTATCCTTTGCGATCAATTCTTTGAAGATGGTATTAGCGCTCGTAAAATCTTTTGCCATCAAATGATAGAAGGCCATTTTTGATTGACCGGTCTCCGGCTTTTCAGTAAGTGAAAGATATTTTTTGTAAGCCTCTACGGCCTGAGGAGCTTGCTTCATTTGATAGAAAAGTTCACCCTGCTCCTTATAGGCAAGTGTGTAGCTGGGATCAATTTGGATAGCCTTTGCAAATGCTTCCTGGGCGGCGTCATAATTTCTTGAACGCAAATAAACGCGACCAGTTTTGTAATGCGCGAGCGCGCTTTTATTGTCGAGGCTGGCTGCACGTTCATAAGCCGACACAGCCTTACCGCCGTCATTGATCTGGAGGTATGCGTCACCAAGAAGGATTTGCGTTTCAGCATTCTCCTTGTCAATAGAAGCCGCTTTGGTTAACAATGCAACGGCGTCATTTGCTTTCTTTGGATCAACCATATACGCGCGAGCTGCAGCCTGTAAGACGGATACATTTTTAGACTTTGTCATCGACAAAGCTTTATCAATGTCCATTTTAGCTTTTTCAGGAGCATTTTCCATCATGCTTAGCTGCGCTTTACCAGTATAGTTTAGCGCATCCTTTGCGTCGGCGGCAATACCTTTATCAAAAGTCTGCAGCGCTTCAGCACGTTTTCCTGCCTTTAACTGGGCAGTCCCTAAGTAATAAGCTGCTGCTCCGGAGGTAGGATATGTTGTTACACCCTTGTTCAGGACATCAAGGGCCTTCTGAGTTTGATCTATTTCCATCAGGCGCTTGGCCTCTGCTATCTCTGCATTCTGTGCGAAGACGCCCGAGGACAATACCATAAGGCACGCGGCAAATGTTACCGCGAATTGAAATTTGTTTTTAGTTGAGCTCACTGTTTCCATTTTGTTTATATTATCTACTTATACTTATTGGGTCACGATTAACATCCACGATTCTTACCGGCATTGTAGCCGGCACTAGTCCGGATTTGAGTACTACACGTTGTCCTTTTTGTCCTGCAATAAACGACATAAATCCACTTGCGAGACCTGTGCGTCCTTCCCGGCTGATCATGATCACGTCACGACGCAACGGATATTGCTTTTGCGCAATATATGCCTGATAGGGCTGAAAAAACTCGGAGTCGGTTGAAATGCCCATTACTTTTATAGAACCAAGAAATTTATTTGCTGTTGAGTCATCGCGATCGCTGATCCAGGACAGGTCAATAAGACCCAGCGCTTCCTGTTTTTTCGAAACATAATCTACCACGGCACTGTTGCCCTTCAGGGCAAACCAATTGCTTGGCAGGGAGTCGAAACGTGTCACAGAATCTCTCAAATAGCGTATTATTCCAGAGTTTGGTTGATCAAAGACAACTTCCATGCCAGCGGCAGATTTTTTACGGTTTCCACCCCAATTCCAGTGCTGTATTTCGCCTGAAAGGATACGCTTAAAATCTGTCATGGAAATGAGGGTGTCGCTGTTTTGACGGTTTATAATCAGCGCTACGCCGCCAATTGCGACCTTGAGCTGGCGACTTTTGTATTTTTGATTAACTAAGATTTGCTCTTCCTCTGGAGCAAGATACCGCGTTACAATTGTTGCGCGTGCGGAATCTTTCAACATCAGATCCACAGCTTGTTCCTCGCTGGTGTAAATCACTTTGAGGTGGGCGTTTGTATAGATGGCTTCAAATGCCGCAACCTCTGCTTCGATTAATGGCTTTAGCCCTTCATCAACGGTTATGGTGATGGAACCGGAGGTAGCCGTGTCGAGCCGCTTACCTTTCGAGCAGGCAAATAGGCTCGATATAGCCAATATGATAAAAAACCTGCTCATTGAAATCTTTTATAAGTCGTGTAACCTCTAAAGGCACCATATAGGATCAGGATGATGCCGAGGGGTAATGTCAAATTGTTGGGTATGCCATACGATCTTTCACTGGCTTGTAGCAAAAGTGCAATGCCGGCGCCCATGTAGACCAAGGCCATGAGTATCCCAAAGTATCTCATTTATACTAATACTTTGAAGGTTCGAGTTATTTTACAATGTATCGGGCTATGACCGATATGATTTACGACCATAGCCCGATATTTTATAGAACTTTCGACAGTCAGAGTCAACCGGATGGCAGCCTATGTCGCAAGCTTAAATCTTACAGGAAGGACGAAGCGGCACCGGACCGTCTTACCGTTCTGCTTACCAGGTTTCCACGGCGGCATCATGTCAACAACGCGAACAGCTTCTTTATCACATTCAGCACTAATACCTTTGACGACCGCGATGTCGCTGATAACACCTGCCTTGTCAATCACGAAGCTTACAAAGACTGAGCCTTCTACGCCCATTCTGCGTGCAATGGCTGGATACTTGATGTTCTTCTGAAGGAATTTAGCCAGCGCCTCCATTCCTCCAGGGAATTCCGCTGATTGCTCAACGACAGTAAAGATCACGTCTTCATCGCCTCCATCTTCGACTACTGCGGCAACAGGTTCTTCAAATACAACTTCGCCCGTACCCACTACATCTTCTGCGCCTATATCATTTTGTTTGATTTCTTCAATTGTAGGCATTTCTTCTTCTTCTATAACTTCTTTGTCAGTGACTTTAGGAGGAAGAAATTTGATAATGGTTTTTACCGGAGGCGGTATATCCATTTTTGGAGGTGGAGGTGTATTCTGAATTGGTGGAGGAGGAGCAAGGTCGGTGTATTTCACTTGCTTCACTTCTTCCTTGACCACGGCTTGTTGACCTTTGATAAATTCAATAATGTAAGGCAAGGCGAAAAGCAATCCCACCGTGAGCAGGGTAATAATTGTTCCGATCACCACGTGCTTCGAATACGATCTACGAAGGGAATAGGCGCCGTAATCCTTGTTTCGGGACTCGAATATGATGTCCTCCCAGGCCGTTTTATTTACTGCTTCTGCTTTCATAAGTTCGATTCTTTAATAAGCTCCTCATCGACGGCCGTAATCTTAACCATGGCGAATCGCTGAATAGTAGAGATCGTCATCTCGTCAAGGATGTCAACCATATTCTTGTACCGCGATTCCTTACCTGGTTTGATCAATACGATCAAGCCTGGTATCTCCGCATTCTTCTGCGTGATAATCTTACGCACACCATCTTTTGAAAAGTTGGTTAACTGAACTACAGGATCAGTAATTCCAACATACCAGTAAACCTTGTCATCAGGACCCAATATCAGGGTCACCACCTTTTTCTCATTTACCTCCGGCGGTTTATCGCCCTCCTTCTCTTTCTCAGGCATGTTCAATTCCATGGTCTGAGGCTTATTCAACGTTGTTGTAAGAATGAAGAAGGTAAGCAACAGGAAGGCCAGATCGACCATGGGTGTCATGTCGATCTTCGTTGACGATTTTTTTACGCGGACTTTACCGTCTTTACTACCACCGCCGCCGCTTTGCGCTATTTCTGACATATCTGTTCGATTTTAAAATTTAGGAACCTGAACCATCTTTCGCCACTGGTGTAACCTCACCGCCCTTTTCCATATTGGTGATCAGGTTGAACCGGTTCACCTTGTTTTCAATAAGCGTATCCATTAGTTTTTCAATCACCATGTTATTCGCGTCTGAATCCCCTTTAATGGCAATTCGCAATTGAGGGTTTGTGGTACGGGCGTAAATTATCCAATCTTTAAGTTGGTTGTTTAATGAATCTACCGGAATGCCGGGCTGGACTACTTCCTTCCTTTGCTCAGGCGTCATAGCAAGAAATTGTTTCAGGTTGCCCACGGGAACACCAAAGCTGGACATGACGCCAAATCTTGCAGCTTCTTCCTTAGAGAATTGAACACCATACCGTTCGCCTACTTTCTGTAACAGCTCCTGGCGATGATACTTTCCATCCATACTGAAAAACACTTTTCCTTCTTTCGACACGGTCAACAATAAGATATTGTTCTCCGGAATCTTGAATGTGGAGTTTGAAGAAGGCGTATCAACAGTAACAGGCTCGTCTGGCATTGCTGTCGCAGTAAGCATAAAGAATGTTACCAGCAGAAAGGCGAGATCCACCATGGGAGTCATGTCCAACGAGGGAGATGTTCTATGCACTTTTACTTTTCCCATATGTTGATATTTTTACTTGTTAACTTCATTAGTATTCCTACGATCAAATAATACACGATTTGAGCTTGTGCTTATATACGTTTTTGTGTTGATGCAGTAAAGTTTTGTACGATGCTGTATCCTGCTTCGTCAATTCCATAAGTCAATTCATCAATTCTGCTTGTGAAAAGGTTATAAAATACGATCGCCAAGGCAGACGTTCCAATTCCCAAGGCCGTATTAATAAGCGCTTCTGAAATACCATTGGCAAGACCAACTGAATCGGGAGCACCCGCTTGTGCGAGACCTGCGAAAGCCTTGATCATTCCCAACACAGTTCCCAAAAGGCCAATCAATGTAGCGATGGAAGCGATGGTTGCGAGGATCACCAGATTCTTCTCAAGCATAGGCATCTCCAGCGAAGTTGTTTCTTCAATATCCTTTTGAACCATTGCGATCTTCTTTTCCGGATCAATGGTAGTATTGTTAACGAGCTCATTATACTTCACAAGTCCTGCCTTAACAACGTTGGCAACTGACCCTTTTTGTCTGTCGCATTCCGCGATGGCTTGGGTGATATTTCCAGAAGCTACTAAAGAGCGGATGCGCTGAACAAATGCTTTAATATTTCCTTTTCCCTTTGCACGGCCGATCGTGATAAGGCGTTCGACAGCGAATGTCAGCGTCATCAGCAACAAACCTAGAGCCAGGGGAACAAGGATACCTCCTTTATAAAATATACCGAAATAATCTCCTTCTATTGGATGGTTTTCAGGATCACCACCAACAAAGTGAGAGGGGTCACCCAGCACAAATTTCCAGATCAGATAGCCAATGATGAGTTCAATGACAATTACTGATGCTGCAAATCCGGACTTAAGGCTCTCGGATAGTGATGAAGAAGAAGCTGCTGATGAAGTTGAAGTTTTCATACTTGAAAGATTGAATGTTAGGTTTTTTGACTAATTTTTTTTTCTAAAAATACATTTTCAATTCGGATAAAACTATCCATTCAACTTGTCGTCAGACAAGGATTAAATGTAAGAACGGTGAAAAAGTCACAGCGCTACAAATAATTTTTTTAAATGAATTGCCGACGATAATTTGATCTGGATGAGCAGTCTTGATCGATAATTGGCTGTTGGTACTTCTGTCAATAATCTTAATGTCGGCCAGAGAAAGTGAGATAATGAAGGACAGCATCAGCAGGTCGAGCATAAGCCCACCAATACGCCGCGTATTGTCCTTGTCAATTCTCATAGGGATGTAAATGTAAATGAAAAATCTCCGGAATGTAAATGAATATTTGTTCGAAATGGCAATGGCACACTAAAATATCGTGTTATCGCACGCCTCCCAATTTATCTCGATGAAAGGGTTGTACGGTTAGACAAACCCAATGCGAGATAAAATCGATTTTTTCACATTTTTGTTTAGCTTTGCCGCGTGACAGCACCGGGAAAAAATTCTACAAGTCTTCGAACAGGTGGGGCAAAAGGCATCTTATGCTTGTTGCTGATCGCGTTCTCAATATGCCAAAGTATTTCTTCGCACGCTGTCACTGCCCAGACGCACCGCGAGGTTAAGGACAAAGACGCAAAAGTATTTACAATAATAAAGAGTGGCGTTCTTCCTTCATCTACGAAACTTGAAGTGATCAGCCAGGAACTACCCTGGATGGAAGAAATTCATTTTAAGTTAGAAAGGACGGAAACGCCCTTCCATGCCTTCAATGCCATCGTAAGAAGATTTTACGTAGACCTCTTCAGGGTCATCACGCCCTCGAACGCCCCCTGATCAACCCTCCGCTACGCTCTATATCACTACCACACCGGTCAGTTGTAAGGAGGTTATCAAATCATTAATTGGACTTCATTAAGCAAGCTTAAATTTAATATGCAAAACAAGGGTTTCGTTATCACAATGACGGCAGTGCTGACACTGCTATGTATTTACTTTCTATCATTTACCGTGGTCTCCAATCGGGTAACCAACGATGCGATTGAATACGCTACAGACAATAAGGGGATCATCGACCTGAACAAAAAGCAGGTGTATCTTGACTCCATCCATGACAAAGTGGTGTACAACATGCTTGGCATCGAGTACACATTTAAAGAGGTTAAGGACAATGAACTGAACTTAGGCCTTGACCTTCAGGGCGGCATGCATGTGACGCTTGAAGTTTCACCTGCGGATCTTATTAAGGGTTTAACAGGTAACTCCACCGACCCGGCGTTTCTGAAAGCCATTTCATCCGCGCAGTTGAAAAGTAAAACGAGCACTCGAACTTTCAGTGATCTGTTCTTCGAATCATATGAGCAGGCTAATCCTAACAAAACGCTGGCTGTGCTTTTTAACCACGCTTCAACACGTGGAAAGATTACGTTGAACTCGACAAACCAGGAAGTAAAGACCATGGTCAACGAGGAGATTGAAAAGGCAATTGACAGGTCCTATACCATTCTCCAAAATAGGATGGACAAGTTTGGAACTTCTTCCGCCAATATCCAGAAGCTTCCCGGCACCGGTAGAATTCAAGTTGAAATTCCGGGACTTGATAATCCGGAACGCGTTAAAAAATTGCTACAAGGCGTCGCCCATTTAGAATTCTGGGACGTAACCGAGCCTAATGCGCTCAGTGCCCAGCTGATGGGGATCAATCAGCTACTTGTAACCGAGCAACTTGCAACCCCTGCGGCGGCCAAAGTGGAAGGAACGACAAAATCTGAAGACCTTTCCTCACTTCTGTCTGACAGTACAGGAGCTGACAATAAAGCGCCAGCAGACAGCACCAAAACTACCGGCCTGGACTCACTGCAGAATACCACGGTCTCGCCCTTGTTCGGACTTAGCACACCTCCGGGTTCGTTTAGATACGCATTAAAAGATACCGCCAAGATTAACAAGATCTTCAGGCGCGAAGACGTAAAAGCGACATTGCGTAATGTGAAAATTTTCTGGGCCTATAAGGCTGAGCCTGATCAGTTCAACAATTCTGCGCTGCAACTATATTTCATTGATATTGGTCGCTCAGGCGAGGCGAAGCTTTCCGGAGATGTTATCAACGACGCCCGGCTATCTACAGATGAGTATGCGCGTCCAGCCGTCAGCATGACGATGAATGTTACTGGCTCACGCGTCTGGTCGAAGATGACCCGGGACGCAAGCAGCAAATCTCCCGGTGGAAGGATTGGGATTTTGCTTGATAATTCCATCTACTCTGCACCCAATGTAAATGGAGAAATACCAAATGGAAATTCACAGATCTCCGGCAATTTTACCATCGAAGAAGCAAAGGACCTCGCGAACATTTTACAGGCAGGTTCTCTTCCTGCGCCTTGTACAATTGTAGAGGAGGCAATCGTCGGTCCGACACTCGGCGCGGCGGCAAAACAAGCAGGTATCGTATCTTCAATTTGCGGCCTGGTCATCATTGTACTATTCATGATAATCTATTATTCCAGGGGTGGATGGGTAGCCAACTTCGCGCTTCTTTTCAACATTTTCTTCATACTGGGTATTTTAGCGCAGCCTTCATTCGGAACTGCGCTTACTCTTCCAGGTATTGCTGGTATCGTACTTACGATGGGTATGGCAGTAGACGCGAACGTGTTGATTTATGAGCGTATTAAAGAAGAGGTAGGCAGGGGCAGAACTCTTCGGGACGCGGTGCAGTTGGGCTTCAAGCGCGCCTTTGCCTCTATTTTTGACTCAAATTTAACAACGCTTATCACCGGGATTTTTCTCTTGATATTCGGACAGGGACCAATAAAGGGATTCGCGGTAACCTTGATTATCGGTATTGTCACCTCCTTCTTTACATCAATCTATATATCGAGACTGGTCATTGAATGGATGATTGGTCGCACGGACGCTTCCAAAATATCATTTGATACACCGATCTCCCGCATGGTGAAGCGGCGCAAATATTTTGAATTCATTAAACCCAGCAAGCTTGTATTCCGGGTGTCAAGCGCAGTTGTTATCATAGGATTTCTTCTGCTTTTTGTTAAACCCCTGAACATGGGTGTTGATTTTAAAGGTGGACGTTCTTACGTAGTCGCATTTAACAAGCCCGTTGAGGCGACGGATATGAAGGTGTCGCTCACTGACAGCTTTGAGGGATCCAGCACTGAGGTAAAAAATTACGATGGAAACAACATTGTAAAAGTGACGACGGCCTACCAGATTGACGACAGTTCTGAAGAAGCGGATGCCAAAGTAAGAACCGCTTTAATTGCAGGGATTGAAAAATTTAGCGGCGCGAAATATATTGAGCAGGAAGGCACCGTCGTGGACGCTGATCATTTCTCTATTTCGAGCTCTTCCAAAGTCGGTGCAACGGTGGCCGATGACATAAAGGAGTCTGCCTGGAAAGCCAGCCTCTTTTCGCTGATCGGAATCTTTGTATACATTCTGCTCAGGTTTAGTAAATGGCAGTACAGCTTGGGAGCTATCCTAGCGACACTTCACGATGCACTGTTCGTGGTTGCAGCATTTTCTATCGCCAACGTGTTTGGTATTTCCTTTGAAATCGATCAGATCTTCGTGGCGGCAATGCTTACAGTAATAGGTTATTCAATCAACGATACGGTGATTATTTTCGACCGGATCCGCGAAAACATGGCCCTTGGGTATACGACCGATAAGGTCAAAGTTGTCAACGATGCTTTAAACGATACTTTATCGCGCACGATCATCACCTCAGGAACAACCATTCTGGTAGTATTTATATTGCTAATATTTGGCGGCGAAGTGCTCAGAGGATTTTCCTTTGCATTATTAGTGGGGGTTGTAGTTGGTACATATTCATCTATATTTATAGCCGCTCCAACTGTGTTGAGTTACGATAGCGAGACAAAAGGGGAGAAGTTGCCCGTAAAAAAAGTTCAGGTTACCCAATAGCCAGAACGTCATGTTCGGTGAAAGCGATATCATCTTGAAACAATAGCTGCAAACATTCGTGGGAGATCTGTGGAAATCGGATCTCCTGCAATAAATATTAGGACATGTCGAACATTTGGGTAAAAAAATCCATGGACCTGCTGATCCAGGAATCCTCTGTCAAAGCGGGAGGATTGAAGCGCACACTGGGTAGGACCAATTTGATCATGCTTGGCATCGGTGGAATTGTTGGCGCTGGAATTTTTGTTCTTACCGGGCAAGCTGCAGCGAACTACACTGGACCGGCCATTATTCTTTCATTTACTTTTGCCGGTATTGCATGCGCATTTGCAGGGCTTTGTTATGCGGAGTTTGCCTCCATGATCCCAATTGCAGGCAGCGCGTATACTTACGCATATGCCACGCTGGGCGAATTCATTGCGTGGATAATTGGCTGGGATCTCGTGTTGGAATATCTATTCGGAGGTGCTACAGTTTCCGTCGGATGGTCCGGATATGTAGTGAGCTTCCTGAAGGATTACGGAATCATTATACCGCCAGAGCTTTCTAATGCGCCGTTTGCCTTTGACTCGGCTACCCACGAATGGATGTTGACTGGAAGCATATTGAATTTCCCGGCTATGTTCATTGTAGCATTGATTACTACATTATTAACGATAGGCATAAGGGAGTCTTCGAACTTCAACAATGTGATCGTAATCATTAAGATCACGGTCATATTGCTGTTTATAGGATTTGGCGTCTTTTACGTTACGGCCGATAATCTTGACCCGTTTATCCCTGCAAATACAGGCGACTTCGGCCAGTATGGGTGGAGTGGTATTTTCAGGGCATCGGGAATTGTGTTCTACGCATACCTGGGCTTTGATGCTATTTCTACGGTCGCTCAGGAAGTGAAAAACCCTCAACGTGATATGCGATGGGGTATTCTTGGATCCCTCATCATTTGTACAATCTTATATGTGTTAGTCGGCTTTGTAATGACCGGTATGGTCAGCTATACAGAGCTCAATACTGCGGCACCAATCGCAGTGGCAGTAGATGCGGCAGGCTCAAGTTTACAATGGTTGAGGACACCCATAAAAGTTGGAGCGATCGCTGGTTTGAGCTCCGTGGTGCTTGTTCAATTACTCGGACAAACCCGCGTTTTCTTTTCCATGGCGAATGATGGACTGTTACCTGGTGGATTCAGCAAAATTCATCCGAAATTTAAAACGCCGTATATCACAACAATCGTCATTGGATTTTTTGCCATGATGGTTGGTGGCCTTTTTCCTATTAACCTTCTCGGAGAGCTTGTTTCAATTGGAACCCTGTTGGCATTTGTAATAGTATGCGCAGGTGTGCTTGTATTGCGCTATAAAAGCCCCGAGATTCACAGACCGTTCAAAACACCTTTCTTTCCCTATATTCCTATTCTGGGCATACTGACATCTCTCGGCGTTATGGCCACACTTCCCGGCGATACGTGGCTGCGGCTAATCATATGGATGGCGCTAGGAATAATCATATACTTCACATACAGCCGGCGAAAAAGCAAATTGAATTCGGACACTAAATCGTTGTAGTGTGTTTGCCGATGAATATATTCGCCCTTGAATTAAAAAACCTAAGCATATGACAAATGATACTTTCGCTTTTCTGGTAATTGGCATGTCGTGCCTGGCGCTATTGTTTGCGTATTTCAGATCAGGATGGATCTCCAAACAGGACCCCGGCAATGACCAAATGCAGAAAATTGCCAAATACATCGCAGACGGCGCACTTTCATTTTTGAAAGCGGAATACAGGATCCTTTCGATCTTCGTGGTCGTCATCGCAGTGGTATTAGCAGTGACTGCAAATCCGGAATCATCACATGCCGTCATCGGTCTTGCATTCGTCATCGGGGCCACTCTTTCTGCCTTGGCCGGTTTCATCGGAATGCGTGTGGCAACGAAAGCCAACGTTCGGACCACGCAGGCCGCGCGTACCAGCCTTGCAAAGACTTTTTATATTTCATTTACTGGCGGCAGCGTAATGGGTATTTCGGTCGCCGCATTAGGAGTGCTGGGGCTCACTATTTTGTTTGTGGTGTTACAAAAATTTTATAACACAGACGGTACACACCTTCATCGGGTTTTGGAGATACTGACTGGCTTTTCACTGGGTGCTGAAAGCATTGCTTTGTTCGCGCGTGTAGGTGGAGGGATATTTACCAAGGCTGCTGACGTTGGAGCTGACCTTGTGGGTAAGGTGGAAGCGGGAATACCCGAAGACGATCCACGAAACCCCGCTGTTATTGCTGATAACGTCGGTGATAATGTTGGCGACGTAGCAGGTATGGGCGCAGATCTTTTTGGTTCTTACGTAAGCACCATCCTTGCAACGATGGTGCTGGGGGCAACAGTAACTATTCGGGATGATATGGAAGGAATGTCGCTGGTCTTGTTACCTATCGCTCTGGCCGCAGTTGGACTTTTGTTCTCAATCGTCGGTTCATTCTTCGTAAGAATAACCGAAACCGGCAACCCACAGCGGGCACTGAACATGGGAAACTTTATTGCAATAATTTTGACGATTGGCGCTTCATTCTTCCTTATTAAGGAAATGGTTCCCGACAGTTTTTCAATTGCGAACAAAACATATCCTTCGTTCAACATTTTTATTGCCGTAATCATTGGTCTCACTGTAGGATTTTTGATGAGCGTGATCACGGAATACTATTGCTCGATGGGCAAACGCCCCGTAAATTCTATAATTGAACAATCAATGTCTGGACCGGCCACCAATATTATCGCGGGACTTTCTGTTGGTATGATGTCTACTGCATTGCCCGTAATTGTACTTGCTTTGGGAATTGTAGCATCGTTTGAAGTCGCTGGCATTTATGGCGTTGCGATTGCTGCCTCCGGTATGATGGCAACCACGGCCATTCAACTCGCTATCGATGCGTTCGGACCTATAGCAGACAACGCAGGGGGTATCGCAGAAATGGCGGCATTGCCAAAAGAAGTTAGAGAACGTACAGATATACTTGATGCTGTGGGAAACACAACCGCGGCGATCGGCAAAGGTTTTGCAATTGCTTCGGCAGCGCTTACCTCACTGTCCCTGTTTGCCGCTTTCATGACGATTACCGGCATAACTGTCATTGACATTTCAAATGCGCGCGTGCTGGCCGGGCTATTTATCGGCGCAATGATTCCATTTACATTCTCCGCCCTGGCTATTCAAGCCGTTGGAAGGGCCGCCAATTCAATGGTGGAAGAAGTTAGACGTCAATTTAAAACCATACCCGGGCTGTTAGAAGGCAGGCCAGGAGTAGAACCGGACTATGAAAAATGTATTACGATTTCTACCAAGGCGGCGCTTAGCCAGATGGTATTGCCCGGTGCCATTGCGTTATTCTCGCCCGTAATCATTGGCTTCGCGGCAGGTCCTGAAGTTTTGGGAGGTGCACTTGCCGGAATCACAGTATGTGGTGTATTGATGGCGATCTTCCAATCAAACGCCGGCGGTGCCTGGGATAATGCCAAAAAGTCTTTTGAGAAAGGCGTTGTCATCAACGGAGAAAAATTCTACAAAGGATCGAATCCGCACAAAGCAACTGTAATCGGTGACACTGTTGGAGATCCCTTCAAGGACACTTCAGGCCCCTCGATGAATATCCTGATTAAGCTCACGTCGATTGTGTCGCTTATTATCGCGAGCATGATATCGTAGGGAGTTAGGAATTATGAGTTATGAGTTATGAGTTGGTGTTTTGTCGGTCAATTGGCGATGCTTGCGATTTCCTAGGATACCGATCGGCTGTCAAAGTGGCGGCCCGCGCTCGAGGTGCGACTCATAACTTATAACTCATAACTATCTCCCTGTGCGAAAACACCCCGCCTCTTTCGCGATCATCCTCATCACCTCTCTGTTTTTCTTGTGGGGGTTTGCGCTGAATCTGAATCCGATTCTTATTCCTCATTTGAAAAAGGCTTGCCAGCTCACTGACCTTGAGTCGGCATTGATTGACTCCGCTTCTTACTTTGCATACTTTCTGTTGGCTATTCCCGCGGGAAAATTCATGGAAAAATTTGGATACAAAGGAGGTATTCTACTTGGGCTATTCCTCTTTGCTTTCGGATCATTTCTCTTTTATCCAGCAGCAGATACGCGCTCCTTTGCTTTTTTTCTAACGGCCCTGTTTGTCATCGCCTGCGGACTTACTTTCCTTGAGACCGCGGCTAATCCTTATATCACGGTGTTGGGGGATCCTTCTAAGGCCACCCAGCGAATCAATTTCGCGCAGTCATTTAATGGTCTTGCAGCAACGCTTGCTCCATTGATTGGAGGAACATTTATTTTATCCGGCCGCACGTTATCGGAAGCCGAAGAATCATCAATGTCGCCACAACAACTTGGTGACTATCTGAACATGGAAGCTTCAGCGGTAAAAATCCCATTTATAGTGATTGGGATAATTGTCCTGATGGTTGCTGTTTTTTTCTGGCGGACAAAGTTGCCGGAGATTTCCGAAGAGGAAGCAACAACAACGGACAAGTCGATATGGAAAGAAAAGAATCTTATCCTTGGCGTCGTTGCGCAGTTTTTTTATGTCGGTGCTCAGGTATGCATCAGTAGTTTTTTCATTCGATTTTCACATTACGTTGCGGGTATCGAGGAAAAGGCCGCGGCCATATTTTTATCAGTTGCGCTGTTGGGATTTATGGTGGGCAGATTTATAGGAACGTTCCTCCTAAATTATATCAGTGCACCACGCCTGCTTGCTATTTACAGCGGTCTAAACGTACTGCTACTACTGCTCGCCGTGATGCTTGACGGAATGCTTTCTATTTACGCGCTCATCGCCGTTGAATTCTTTATGTCAATAATGTTCCCCACAATATTTTCACTGAGCATCCGAGGCCTGGGTGCAAAAACAAAGCAAGGGGCGTCGTGGGTTATTATGGCTATCGTTGGCGGCGCGGTTTTCCCGGTGATCATGGGGAGGGTTTCAGACGTCACTAACATTCAAGTCTCCTACATTGTGCCGGCATTGTGCTTCTTTGTCATCCTTTATTTCGCATTGAAGAACGCGCAGGTAAGGGACGTCGTTTTGGGCAAATCACATTAGTATGCCGTTTGTAGTGTTAGCGCAGGTAAACTAAAATTACCGACGTTTATTCCTGAAATACATTGTGTACTTTAAACACGATGATCTAAAACTTTAAATTTACCATACGCATTTTCTTAAAATGGCATTTATAGCCCTTATGATGTCAAAGAGTTTCTTTGATTTCCGTGCAAAAACTTTGAGTACCTTTATAACATTACAATCGAACCTCAATGACAAAGTTGCTTGCCTGTCTCATCTCTATCATCATACCTCTTAGTGCACTTGCGCAGGAACAGAAAAAAATCACTTCCGGCAATCCCATGTTTCAAGGGTGGTACGCCGATCCGGAGGGAATAATATTTGGTAAGCAATATTGGATCTATCCCACGTACTCCGCTCCATACGATGAGCAGGTATTTTTGGACGCGTTTTCATCTACTGATCTGGTCACATGGAAAAAGCATTCACGTATACTCGATACAAGCCGGGTTGCCTGGGCAAAGAGAGCGATGTGGGCTCCCTCCATTGTTGCAAAGGACAATAAGTTCTTCTTGTTTTTTGGCGCCAATGATATCCAGAGCGACAACGAGAGCGGAGGCATTGGCGTCGCAGTAGCGGACAAACCCGACGGGCCATTTAAGGATCATTTGGGAAAACCGCTTATTGACAAGTTTCACAATGGCGCACAACCAATTGATCAGTTCGTCTTTCACGATCAGGATGGAAAATACTACCTGATTTACGGAGGATGGCGTCATTGCAACATCGCACAGCTTCGCGGCGACTTCAAAGGATTTATTCCTTCGAACGAGGGTACCACGTATCGGGAAATCACTCCGGAAGGTTATGTTGAAGGGCCATTCATGTTTGTTCGCAATGGAAAATACTATTTCATGTGGTCTGAGGGTGGATGGACGGGCCCAGACTATTGCGTTGCGTATGCTATCGCAGATTCTCCGTTCGGTCCATTTAAAAGAATCGGTAAGGTGTTGCAGCAGGACAGCACGATTGCTACAGGCGCCGGCCATCACTCAGTAATAAGGAATGGCGATGACTGGTACATCGTATATCATCGCCGGCCCTTGACAGAAACGGATGGGAATTCAAGGGTGACCTGTATTGATCGCATGTACTTTGACGAGAAAGGAATGATCAAGCCCGTTGTTATCACCAATGAGGGTGTTGCACGACAAATTATTAAATAGGTGCGACGGAATAGGAGATCCGCTACCTTAGTAAACCAAATTTAACCTGGTCGATTGTATGAAATTATTACTCACCCTGGCTGTTCTTGTTGCCGTGTCAACAACCTGCCTCTCACAGAAGTTCGGGAAGACGTTGAAAGAAACGCCCGGTATTGTATCATACACGTACCGTCATAGTTTTGCTAAAGACATAGCCCTTACGTTGGATACTATTAAGAGATTGGGGATTACCAACATTGAGTTTTCAAACTTATTTGGTAAAACTTCCCAAGAGATTAAAGCACTACTCGATATCCGGGGGATGAAATGCTCGTCATTCGGAGTTAGTTATGCTGACCTGGTAGGCAAGACTACGGAGGTTGCGCAGAATGCCAAGATATTGGGAGCTTCATTTGTGCGTGTGGCCTGGATTCCGCATGACAGCCTCTTCACATTCGACATCGTGAAAAAGGCCGTTGAAGACTTCAATACAGCAGGTATGCTTTTGAAGGAACAATTCGGCCTTGAATTTTGCTACCACAATCACGGTTACGAATTCCAGCCTTATCAGAACGGGACCTTCTTCGACTACCTTGTTGCGCATACGGACCCTGAATTCGTAAGCTTTGAAATAGACATTCTCTGGGTATTCCATCCTGGTGCGGACCCGGCTGCATTGTTGAAGAAATATGGACCGCGATTTAAGTTGATGCATGTCAAAGATCTCCGCAAAGGTGTAAAGGGAGATTTTACGGGATCTACGAGCGTTGAAAATGACGTGGCCGTCGGTACAGGCCAGATAGACATTGCATCAGTGATGCGGGCCGCTAAAAAATCTGGGATTGTTCATTACTACATTGAAGACGAGAGCAGCGCAGTGAAGACACAGGTACCACAAAGCCTTGCCTTTCTAAAGAAACTCTGATTAGAGCGCGATTCGATCTACCGTCACGCCAAGCAACTTCATAGATACTTTATTTAAGAGCTCGGGAGATCCCTTGAAATGTATCGTACGATGAAAATGTGTTAAGTGCTTATTTGGTTGAAGAGCGGCAGCGGGCGAAGAGCTTTCGATCTCGTACAAGTTTCCCATTTGACCACCGTTGACAGGACCATCGTTATAAGCATTGATGGCATCGCCATTAAATGGATTATCCTGAAGAGCCCACATTGAATTTACATAATCACTATTACCGGGCAGCGAAAAATTAGCGATTGTCAGCACCTGATTTATGGCATCGTAACTTGAAATTAGTGGCTTAGCGCGCTGGGGAGAAATGCCAATTTTGCTTCTATACTTGCCATCCGCCTTGAAAAGGATCAGGCTGTCATTTACCGCAAGCCGGTCGGCCGGAACTTTACCGAAGTAATCGTCCGTAACTATTTTTTCGTCTGTTGTCTTATCGACAACGTAGGGTATCCCAACCGTTGTTTGATCAGATGCATTCATCATACTTAAGATCCAGATGGATAGCAGGCCGCTCTTTTTATTCCACGCAACGTCGCCGGTGTTTGTAATTGTGTTTTCGGATTCAAAGCCGACAACCTCGATTGAAGCATCTAACTTTATTCCCAGTAAACTGTCGATGGTTGATCGGTTCAATAAACGAATATTCCGATTGACACGGAAATCGAATACAGTGCCTGAATAATTCTCAAGGTGCATATATTTCTCAAACCGCGCTTCATCTGTTGACGCGCTTACGACCTTGAAGGGTTCAATGTCTATTTCCTTTGGCACATTCCAGTTTTCGAAGGTGAAAGGTGCACCTTTGCTAAAATAGATTGAGAATTGTCCACCTTCGGGTCCAAGCCAGAATCGTTCTTCTCCACCGAAGGCATGGATGTGGGGTGAGACTCGCTGAGAAGAGACGAGGTCGTAGTTTATCCAGCCGAAACTTGTAGCCGCATCGCCTGATGCGGTGCTGGTCATTACCCTTCCCTGGTAGGCGGGTAGCACAATGAGCTTTGCCTTCATTTCATTGTCATGCAACTCAATGATATCGGGGTGGTATCTTTTCAGGAATTGGAGATCGTACCCGAAGCTACCCTTTGCGTAGTTGCTTGTATCTTTTTCCATGGTGATCGTTTCCGACGGTTGTTTTTTACAGGAGAGAAGGGTAAAGGTGGTGCAGAAAATTATGAATGCCAGCGAATTCGAAACCCGGAGTTTAGTGATAGGGGACATAGCATTAAAAATAGTAGTTAATGTCGCTGGGTCCTAAACGAAAATCTTAGAGATAGTGGAAATAATTATCCCCAATACTGGGGTATAAAATTAAAAAAACGATCTGTGCCCAGGTTCGAGGTGTTACCATTGCTGAAAATTCATCTATATTTAATCTTATCCGATAGACAACGCGCGAACGGAAGACAATTGATTTCGTTTTCGGCGACCGGGTGATTGCATTAGCCATCGATCGAGATATTAAATAACATAATTCTTTAAGTTGTGGAACCTCCATTACGACAAAGTTTTGCACGCGCTGTGTTAGTCACCGGCATCCTGGCAGGTTCTCTGGATATCCTTGCCGCATTTACTCACGCCTACCTTGCCGGCGGCACTACTCCGGTTATAGTCTTAAAATACATCTCTAGTGCGGTGTTAGGCAGTGATGCGTTTTCCGGTGGGACAGGCGTGGTATTTATGGGTCTTATTATTCATTATTTAATAGCCCTATCCTGGACGCTTATCTTCTTTTTAATTTATCCGAAGTTGCCATTTCTATCGAAAAATCCCGTTTTGACGGGCGCCATTTATGGCATTTTTGTCTGGGCAATGATGGGATTCGTTATTTTGCCCTTTACTGCAGTTCCGAAATCTCAATTTAACGTCAGTTCAGCGCTTGTTGGCGCGACTATCCTCGTACTTATGATCGGGATGCCAAATGCATTCGGCGCCAGGTCATTTTATCGAGTTCACCGGTGAATTTTCCGCCTTCAGATACAGTGAAGGGTTAGACTCATTGTCGCGCAAAGAAGGCTAAAGCTTTTCGCCGATCAATAACACGTTTTTTCTTACATCAACGTTATGTGGCAGGAGCTACGTAGCTTATCTAAGCATTATTTCCGAATTTCAAGGTTTATATCAGTGGAGCGCCTTCACACATACTTTTTGGCCCTCCTGTTATTGCTCGCCCTGCCTTTGATGGCGCAGCAAAAACAGGCGTCCAGCATTCCTGCAAGCTTTCCCGATAGCGTTAAAACCGTATTGGGAAAAACGCGCAACGCCGATGCCACGTTGGTAGGCACCGAATTCTTTGCTGCATGGAATGCATTTACATCTGACCAGCAGTCAATCATTCAGCGACAGGTGCAGGCAATGCGAAAGAAGAAGTTACCCCTTCGCCCTTACCTTTCTAACTACTTTGGAGCGCTGGCAAGCGCTATATCCGTTGAGCGTGCAGACGCCGGCAAGCTCCGATCTTTTCTGTCCGTCACAGACAAAGTGTTGGAGAATGAAAAGCTGCCCGTAATCGGAAGTTTTTTTCAGATCAGCAGAACGTTCTTTCAGCACCATGCCCTTCATTTCGAGAAGCCATTCCGGCTATACGCTCGTGATGATGAGTATACGTTCGATTATATCCTGCCGACGGCAACTTTCGATCTCAATGATCCGTCAGCCTCCACTGACCAAAATAATCCCAGTCCGTCGATAACCGACAATTCCGACCAACAAATTGATACTGCTTATGTTGAAGCGCCCCCGTTGTGGATGAATGCTCCACCTCAACCATTAGCGGAGGGACCGGTTATCCGATTCAACAAAATCTCTTTAACGCTCGTAACCAATTATGACTCCGTAAGCCTTAAGAATACAAAAGGGGTCGTCTCAATGCGCTCTAATCTTTTTATTGGTGAGCAGGGTTCTTTTGAATGGACACCAGCAGGCCTTGGCCCTGATGTGGTTACCTGTAACCTGGATGCTTATAGTTTTGACATTAGAAAACCTGAGGTTAAGTCAGACCTTGTAAAGTTGAACTACGCAGGTAAAACTCCCGGTTACATCCCTGGTGTATTCGAGTTTCGATCCGTTGCGCACCGCGATTCAGTGCCATCGAGCTATCCTCGATTCAGATCCTTTCAAAACAACCTAAAGATTCAGGGTATCGCTGATGAGAATGTAAAATATACCGGAGCTTTTTCGCTTACTGGAAATAAGATTGGTAGTACATCCGTGACCGGAGAGCCGTCTACCTTAGAGATATATCACAACAACGTTAGAAAGCTCACTGCCCGTTCCGCTGAATTTCTTTTTACGGATTCGACTATTCAGTCACAAAGATCGAGTATCAATATTCCCATTGAAAATGATTCTATTACTCATCCGACAGTAAGGATGAAGTATACCTACGGCAAGGATAGCCTCCAGAAAATATTGTTACAAAAGGACAAAGGCGCAATGAAGCATACGCCCTATTCAGCGTCATTTTTTAATATTGATTTTACCGCGGATGTAATACGTTGGGATCTTTTTTCCGACAGTTTAAATATGCTGACGGAGGGAGGCAGAAACACAGTCCCCCTTATTCTTGAATCCATTGATTTTTATGACCCCGACGATTTCAGACTATTGGGTGGCAAGGGATTCAGCTTTCATCCGTTAGGATTGGTAGCGAATTATTGCATCAAAAACAATATCCGCGATTTCTATACCGGCGACCTTGCACAATTTTCAAAGAAGAGTCCGCAGGACCTGAAGGCGGCAATGGAATTTCTCAGTGAGAAAGGGCTCGTGACGTATTTTCCGAAAACGGATTTCGTTCATGTAAAAGAAAAGGCCATCCTCATTTATAAATCAGATCGCGGTGATGCCGACTACGACAACCTCAAAATACATTCAGTGATCGACAGCTTTCCGAACGTGACACTGAACTTCGATAAGCGATACATGATCGTGAGAGGGGTTGAAGAATTTAAGATCAGTGATTCGCTTAACGTGAGGATTACGCCTGACAGCAGTGTGATTACCATCCTGCAAAACCGGGACATAAAATTCGATGGCACAATTACCGCAGGAAATTTTGAAATCAGTGGTAAAGGCTTTACGCTCAAATATGATAGCTTCTTTATCAAGTTGACGCATATAGACTCCGTTAACCTTTATGTGACGGAGACCAATGCACGGGGTCAAACCATGCGGCGGAAAGTAAACAATTCAATGGTGCCGAGTGACTCGACTACTACCTCCGCGGGCGGCGGACTCGGATCCCCAGGCAAATCATCGGGCACGCTTTTTATCAGCAAGGCGAATAATAAGTCCGGGAAGAAGCAAACTGCACAATTCCCCCGTCTTGATGCCGCCTCTGGTGGAGCAATATATTTTGACAGGGAGGAAGTTCTTGGTGGAGTATATGATCGATCAATCTTCTTCGCAATACCGCCGTTCGAACTAGACAGTCTGAACAATACCGACAAGTCATCTATTAATTTTGGTGGCACATTCAATTCAAGTGGTATGTTCCCGGTGTTTAAGGAAAAGCTGCATACTCAACCAGATAAATCTCTGGGGTTTGATCACGTAATACCACAAAACGGTTACAAGCTTTACAACGGCAGTGCAAAGATGACAGGTGAATTAACCATGAACAGCCGTGGTTTACGTGGAAATGGAACGATCGAGAACCTTGCTGCAACCGTCAACGCACAGGACTTTGTGTTTTACCCGGATTCGGTGATGGCTAAAGGAACTGATGCAACCATTACATCAGGTAAGTTTGGTTCAATTGGCTTTCCTGATGCTACACTCACAGACTTCGATATGAAGTGGTATCCAAAGGTTGACCAGATGAAGATCAGAAATGTAAAATCCCCATTCAATTTTTATGAGGGCACGGCTCAGATGCAGGGTACCGTAACCATTTCAAAGACTGGCGTTGCTGGTGCGGGAAAATTGGAAACGCGTGGAACAGAATTGATTTCTCGGTATATGCAGTTCGGCTCGAAAGATATTAGCGCAGGTCATGCGAGATTCAAAGTGAATAGCGATGATCCAGAAAAGCCACTTCTTCAGGGTAATAACGTTAGCATCAAGTTTAACCTTGAAAAGAATTATGCTGACATCAGCCCGGAGATTCAAGGTGCCGCCGCCATAACCTTTCCGTTTGCCCAGGTAAAGACATCGATACCTGAAATGCACTGGGACCTTGCGGCTCAGAAAATCACCATGAAAAGGGATCCTAACGTTCCTATTGAAGAATCATATTTCTATACAACGCGCAAAGAACTTGATTCCCTCAGTTTCAATGCTGAGAGCGCTGAATATGATTTGAAAACGCAGCAGCTGAAGGTTAGTGGTATTCCATACATCATTGTGGCCGATGCCATGATAACGCCTGAGAACAACGAAGTGCTGATTCATGAGAATGCGAAGATCGGAACGCTAAAGAACACAACGATTATATTGGATACCTTGAACGCTTACCATCGTTTAACGAATGGGGTAGTGGACATTATTTCCAGAAAGGAGTTTACAGGGCATGCGACCTATCAGTATGTCAACTTCCTCAAAGATACGTTTGCGATAGAAATGAAAGACTTCCGGCTCGAACCGATTTCGGAGACGGAACAATCCCGCAGGTCTTTGCTTCGCAGAAAGGTGTCTCAGGCAAAAATGCAGACAGTCGCCACAGGAGCGGTTCCCGCACAAGAAAATCTGGTGTTGGGTGCTGGCATGTTTTACAAAGGTGATATGATCATGTACGCTACGCGTCCGGCCCTCCAGCTGGATGGTTATGTAAAATTGGACATCAAAAAGATTAAGGATTATAACACGTGGGTCAAGTACGAGCAAACGGGAGACGAGACGGATATACTCATTGATTTTAACACCGCCATCACAGAAGAAGGCCAGAAAGTTAATGCGGGCCTTCATGTGAATGGAACAGACAATAATCTCTATATCACCTTTATGAGCAATAAGAAGTCCGATGATGATGAAGATTTCTTTTTGCCGGAGGGAAAGCTGTTGTACGATACTGCGACAAGAGAATTTAAGATTGAAGACATTGAAAAAGCGAGAGGTAACAAGCTCTCCGGGAAGGTATTTGCATACAAGGATGAAACGATGCAGGTTCGCTTTGAAGGCCCTGTAAATCTTTTTCAGGGAACGAAGGACTTCAATGTCACAGCGTCATCACTTGGACAAGGCAATCTTGAAACAAATGAGATCCGCATGAATTCCTTTCTCATGGTTGATACGAGCATACCTGTCCTTGCCTTCGACATCATGGGGAAGCAAATACAGGAGGTAATAAAGAACGAAGGCGCTGATGAAGGGCTAGGGGACCAGACGGAGTTGCTATACAAGATAGCCGACCTACTCGGTGAGCGTGTCGTGAAGGATTTTGAACAAAAGAGCTTGCAGGGATATGTCTCCCTTGGTACGCTACCACAACTTGCTAAACCACTCGTATTTTCAAATGTCAACCTGAAGTGGTCTGAAAAGAACAAAGCGTTCTATAGCGAAGGAAAGTTGGGTATGTCCAATATCCTGAAAAATGATATTAATGGGGCGTTCGAAGGGTTCATGGAAATAAAGAAGAGTGAAGATGGTGCCCCGGTGTTTCATGTATTTGTCAAGGCATCACCCGATGCCTGGTATTACTTCGGACTTGAAGACAACAGGCTTTTAGTGCAGTCCTCTAACTCTGATTTTAACAGCATCATTTCTAAAAAGACCAATGCCGGGAAATCGAAAATGGGAGAGATCGCTTTTGTTCCGGGAAGTGATGAAGAGACGCTGACCTTTATTAACCGTTTCAGGAAAGAATATTTTGACAACGATGTGCCTTATAGTTTAAGTGAAGGGACTTCAATAATTAAGAAGGCTGATGGCGAAGAGAAGAAGAAGGAAGATGATGATGGATTTTAAGTAGTGAAAAGGATGGCCGTGGAGGCGCAAAAGTGTTATTTAAAGAGCTGGCGCAAGTCTTCAGACTTGTGTCCCAAAACGTTGCAGTCTCCCGACTGCAGCACACGATCGAATACTTCTCTACTGTGCTTGAAGCTTAGCATTGAATTGCTGGAATTTTTCCGCGTTACCGCCTAAGTTTTCAGATTGCAATATGATCAAAGAGAGGAGGGCGTGAGCGTGCGATGCAGTCGGGAGACTGCAACGTGATAGACACAAGTCTGAAGACTTGCGCCAGTGTCGTGGTATTCAGTAACGTTCAGGATGACGGAACTTTTTTCTTGCCGTTCATCACCCGTAAATCATTTCACTCCCTGCCTCCTTTTCATCACCTCGCGCCACGTTGTCAGTACAATTCCTTCAGTTTCCAGAAACTTTTTGAATGCGGGATCGATCATCGCCAGCATATCACCTTTTCGTTTTGTGCCGGAATCTGAGATCATGCCGAATGTAGAAGAAGGTGCAGTACAATGCATGATGACCATCGTTAAGCCAGGTTTAAGCTCCTTAATTGTTTCGATGTACTTAGCAGTTGCAAATTTCTGAATCGCCATATCATCCTTGCCTTTGTCTTCCGGATATTTCCAATCGTAGCTAACATTGTGAAGGTCATCTAGCACAGGCAGCCCTGCATCCCATAAACTTTTCCCCACTGTCAACAGCTGCTCTTGAACGCCGGGCTGACCGGTCAGAGATTTTAAAATCATTGTATTATGGCCGCCGGGCATCATAACTGGTATTTTAGTTTCCACGCCAAGTTGAATGTACTTCTGCATAAAAGCCGGAGAGGCAAACAACGTTCCCATATGTGAATCCAGGTGAGTTGGCTCAAAACCCATATCCCTTGCTCGCCTTAACTGTGCACGAATTTCTGCATCGACCTCTTCTGGCTTCGCGTTCTCGACAACTTCTTTTACCGAGCCCCACAGCGCACCCTCGCCATCAACCAATCCAGGTGATGCAGGTCTCCCGGTGAGCGGACCCCACCGATACTTGTCCCATTCGGAAGTTAATGTGAGATGAAGACCGGCATCGACCGTTGCATGGCTTTTCAGATATTGCACGAATCCTGGAACCCATGGACAGGGCATCATCACACTGACCGAATTGGCCACTCCCTTTTCGATGGCCTGAATGGCCCCTTCGTTTGAATCAAATGACATGCCCGCATCGTCGATATGGAGTATGAGAACTTTTTTGTCTTTAGGGAAGCCCAACTTCTCGGCGTAGGATTGTTGTGCAATGGATGCGTTGCATACGAACAATAAGCAAAGGACGAATATTACAGCCTGGTAGTTCTTCATTTGGATGGCAGGGGATAGTGAGGTTACCGTGACTAAGGTATCTTTTTTTTTATTACCGAAAAAAAGACCGCGCTTATCGCCGCAGCAATACAAACGACCAATTCCTTCCCAGATAATGATTCAAAATCAGGATGGTCTCGATCTTTGATGGATACTTTTCACCAGCAACCTTAATGGCATCCGCGATGACCTGTTTTTTAAAAATGGTTGACCCAAGCCACATAGCGAAAGATATCGCCGTGCAATATTCTCCGCACAAATGCTTGAATCGAATTTCCGCAATGTTACGCAGGGACGTTTTCCGTAATTTGAGAAG
Source organism: Chryseolinea sp. (assembly GCA_037720155.1). Lineage (GTDB taxonomy): Bacteria > Bacteroidota > Bacteroidia > Cytophagales > Cyclobacteriaceae > Chryseolinea. Next base: position 710,861 of record JBBJMI010000001.1, read on the forward strand.
CATTTGATCCCGTTCTACATCACCAGATACGCCACTGACGAGAAGGTCAATTTCAGACAGCCTCATTTGATTTTTGCTTAAAAAAGAATGCAAGGCATCTGATAATTCCTCGTACGTCGGTTTAAACTCCGTGCGTAGGTCCATGACTTCGCACCACGTGTTGGCTACCCGCGTTCCTGTCATAAAGAAAAAGGCTGCCCCTTCTCCCTGAATGGTCCCGGAGGTGCCGGTCTCAAAAAGTTGCAGGCTATCGATTGCTTCGGACTTGTAGTGCCCGTGCCGTAAGCCCGTTTTGTATTGCACGCCTGCGGCCTCGTCATAGGCCCCAATCAGCACAGTGGACGAAGGGTTCTCCGTTATCTGCATTAAGCCGTCATTGAGCGCATTCTCAAATGCAAAACCACGGCTGACGTAAGTACTGTTGTAACCCGTGCACTTCAACGACAGCGCTACCAGTCCAGCGAGCGCGTTATAGGTGCCCTGCATAAAAAAGGTCGGTGTTAATTGCTTTTCACCACGGTCGAGGATCTCCCGGAGAAATTTCTCCGTTTCCTCGAGGAAGCCGTATCCGGTCGCAGTGATAATACTATCGGGCATTTTCGCTCCGGCATCTTTGAGGCACAATATTGACGACGTTAATCCGATGCGAAGCATTCGGCTGAGTCGACGCAATTGCGTCGGATTGATAAAAGATTTGAAATCGGGTGTAATGCACCGGAGAACATTTCCGTGATATGACGTGACGTCGTCCAGAGACTCTTCGTTTGCGAACGTCTTCTGCGGCGTGATGATGCCTATACCGTTAATGTAATGCTTTCCCTCCATATTCAGACAGACTCAAAAAGCAAGGATGAAGTATTGCCGCCGAAGCCAAAGGAGTTTGATAAAACGCGCTTTACCTGCGTCCTTATCAAATCGCGCGCAGGTTCAATCGAAAGGTCCGGGATAGGGGACCTAAAATTCAGACTTGGCCAAATTACATTGTGCTGTATGGACATCACGGAATAAACGGCCTCTATGCTTCCTGCAGCAGCGAGCGTGTGTCCGGTATACGGCTTTGTTGAACTGAAGGGCGGGAGATTTTCACCAAACAGACGTTTCAAGCCAGTTCCTTCCGATAAATCGTTATTTTCAGTAGCCGTACCGTGGGCGTTTACGTAATCTACGGACGACGGCAAAGTTTTCGCTACCGCCAGTGCTGAACGCATGGCCTCCCACGCGCCTTTGCCTTCAGGGGAGGAGGCCGTTTGATGGAAGGCATCGTTTGCATTTCCGTATCCGCTCAAAACGGCAATTGGTTTTTTGTTGTTTTTTTCTACCGAAGCTTCAGACTCAAGGACGAGAAAAGCAGCGCCTTCACCAAGGTTGAGACCTTTGCGTGTTTCATCAAACGGACGGCAATGCTCCGGGTCAAGGATCATCAGTGAATTAAATCCATTGATGGTAAATTTCGACAGGGCTTCTGTCCCGCCACAGATTGCAATGTCAAGCTTTTTATTTCTGATGAGTGCTGCGCCATTGATAATGGCATTGGCGGACGACGAACATGCTGTGCTAAGGGTACCAATATAATTGCGGACGCCAATCTCTTCTGCCAGCCGCTCGCAGTGTTCACCCGGGTTGGCAGTATCCGTGAATTGTTCGAAATCGCCATGCTTGCTGAGGTCGAGATTTTCGTGAAAGTATCTCTCGAATTCGCGGATACCTCCAGTTGTCGTAGAGGAAATTAAACCGGCAGATCTTAGGTTTGCTCTTGAGAGTGCTGCCGATGCAATCGCTTCGCGCAAAGCTAACAGACCTAATAATGTCGTCCGAGTGAAGCCACGCACATCGGTTTTTAACAGCTCGCGCAACTCCTTATCGTGAAGCTTTACTTCGCAGGAAGGAAGTGATTTTTTATGTATCGTTTCGAGTATTTCGATTTCAGCAAATCCGTGCTTTCTGTTGAGAAGTGATTGGTAATTTTCTTCGCCATTTTTACCAACTGCTGTTATGATTCCGAACCCCGTGATGAACACGCGTTCACTCATGCCTGCGGTCGGTTTGCATGAACATATTCAGCCATGGTCTTAATGCTATGGAACACAGTGCGACCTTCCTTGGGATCTTTAAGTTTTATTCCATAGTTCCGGTCAAGCAGTACGACAAGTTCCAGAGAATCGATGGAGTCTAAACCAAGCCCCTCACCAAAGAGCGGTGTGTTTTCATCAAAATCCGGAGGAAGCATTTCTTCAAGGTTCAACTGTTTTATCAATTCCTGCTTTAGCTCCTGCGTTAATTCCTCGACAGATTGTTGCATGTTCGCGTTGTTTGGATAAAATTATACAACCGTTCTATTGTTGTGTATATAGATACTTAGGGAAAGTGTTGCCACGGCAAAGCCTGTTAATCTCAAGATGTTAGGTAAAATTGTTTGGATGGACCCCTGTCGCAAAAATAGGTCATTAAAGGATTCGAGCCCCCAACTCATGGGAGAAAATCGGCTAATGGTTTGTAAAACTTCAGGCATTACGTAGATAGGCACCCACACGCCTCCGATAGCCGACAAAATCACAACAGACATAGACCCAAAGGACAAAGCCTGTTGTGCCGTTTTGAAATACACGGCAACCAGAATACCATATCCGGTGGCCGCCATTGCCACACTGCATGCTGTCAATAGAATCAACGCCGAACTACCACCCAGGACAAGCTTATTTAATCCTAGCCATGGCATTACAAAAATTCCGACGCCAATCATCATGATAAATTGCAGAAGGCAAACAATGAAATAGAACGAAAACTTACCCGCGATCACAGGAAACTGTGATCCTGAAATAAGACGGAGACGCAGCATGCTTCCCTCTTCCCGTTCGTTGATAAAATTTCCTGCAAGAGGGTAGAGGATAAAGAACATGGCAAACATCGTCCATGCTGGTATGTTGTGTTGGACGGAATTCGTTATCAATCCCGCAAATTTGTTTTCAGAGGCATAACGCTCTTTGATGGCTACGACATTCGACATGTCAAACTGCGTTTTTTTAACCTCATCCTCGCCTCCACTAAGCTGCGTTTGCAATTCATCCAGTATCCACGAGGTTTGAACATCTGCAATAATCTTTTCGATACCGCTGGATATTGATTCGCGATAGTTGGCTTTTATAATAGGATCTACAAGAATATTCAGCTCAATCCTTGGCAAGGCGGCAGAATCTGATCTGTCGGCGGGTAACCCAAAGTTTGTGAATACAGTCGTTATCATCTGCCGTGTCTTTCTCCTTAAGACCTCACTGGCCCGGGGCGGAATAATGATTGCAATCTTGTAAGTGCCTGCATGAACGAGTTCTTTTGCGGCGATCGAATCATTGTTCATCACCAGATTGACTTGCCCGGAATGCGCAAAGGCTTTTCGTATTTTAGTTCCAAGGGTATCCTGATCCAGGTCGACCAACAAGACATCCATTTTTAATTCCTGATAGTCACGGAACGGTGCGTCCTGAACAAGTGCCATTACGATAACAAGCGCAAGTGGCATAATGAAGATAAGTGCCATGCCCCCCGGGTCGCGGATAAGCAAAAGAAACTCCTTGTAAAGTGTGGCAAGTATTTTCAATCTCTGATATTTTTGCCTGTTAGCTTCAGGAACAGTTGTTCCAGATTTTGGCATTCCGGATGATTTGACATTACAGCTTTTACCGTGCCAGTTGTAACAAGTTTGCCTTCGTCAATGATCGCCACGTGCGAACAAATCCTTTCGGCTTCTTCCAGCACATGGGAAGAATAAATAATAGAAGTTCCCTGTAACTTTAGGTCATTCAGAAAATCGAGGATCATGTTGCGGGAGTGCACGTCTACGCCTGCCGTTGGTTCATCCAGTATCACAAGTTTAGGGTGGTGCAGGATTGCCGCAATTAGATTAAGTCGTCTTTTCATGCCCCCCGAAAAGGTGCGTACCTGCTTGTCCGCCTTATCGGCAAGGCCAAACGTCTGCAGGTATTTAGTGATCTGCTCTTTCAGGTGAGCACGTTTAAGCCCATACATCCTGCCGAAATATTGAAGATTTTCTACCGCGGTCAACGTTGGGAACAAAGCAATTTCCTGAGGTGCAACCCCGATCTTGCGGCGGATCTCCTTGCCACTGTGCAGCATGTCCATTCCCAGCACGGAAACGCTGCCGCTGTCGGGGCGGGTAAGGCCGCAAAGGATCATAACGGTTGTCGATTTGCCGGCACCATTTGGTCCGAGTAATCCAAACACGGCGCCATCAGGAATTGATATAGACAGGTCCGAAACGGCTGGGACACCGGACTTATTGTATTGCTTATGAAGGTGTTCTAGCTGGACAACATTCATCGCGACCGGCTCACTTCATACAACTCTGAAAAGATTGCCTGTTCGCGTTGCGCGCACGCTTCCAGCATATCACCTAACTCAGCAAATGTTTTCGTATCAGACTTCCTGTTCTTACAAACCCTGCCAGCGTAGTAGGCAAAGTCGCGAAGCTGATCACCACTTTTAGTCAGTTGTTGAGATATATTGAACAGCTTTTCATTGGCGAGCTTCACACTGCATTGATCGAGGAAAGCTGCGTGAATAAACCGGAAGCCCGCGCCGCCAGTTCCTATTTCCTCCTGCATTCGAATAACATTCCCGAGCCACTGAATTGCCTTCCGGTTGCCGAGCCGCTCGGGCCACTTTCGCAAGCGACCAGCAAGGTATTTCATGCCTTTTGCGCCGACTAACGGCATGGGTATGCGTGTCATGTGATCGCTGGTCTGCTTAATCCCTTTCCAAATGGCGGTTTCAATATCATAGTCACCAGGTATATTAACAGGATAATACATACGGCCACTCGGTTCAGGCATACCCTTCGCAAAGCGCGCGCGCACGAGATCATCATAAGATATCTCCGTTGTGTATTCCATTACCGGATCGCTTACCAGATAATTTCCATTCGCTTTTCCAAACACTATAATGTTATGGGCATTAAAATGAAAACGGTACGCGGCGGGGAGGTAGTTTAAATAAAACACTGACGTTAGCATGCCAACGGGCTGACCCTGATCCAGCATTTTATCAAGGGCGGTCATGGCGTCCTTGGGATTTGAAAATTTTTTGCGCTCTATTTTAATTCCTATTCGGTCAGCGAAACGCTTAAATACCTGGCCTGGCCATATTCTGTAGGCCGTTACAGGAATGCCGTTGACTCTGATAAACGGCAGGTATGAGAAAAATAGTCCAGACCCAACACCAAAGACCATGGGTTCATCAAAATCCATCCCATGGAACCGCATCAAATTTGAAACAACACCACTTTCACAGTGCGCAGATTGTTTGTGCGTAAAATCAGCCATTGTGTTTTGTGATGTTTTCAAGGTTTGTTAGTTCCGCCACCGGTATGCGAAAAGTATAAGCGTATTTCTCCAGTTGCTTTTTACTTAGCCTGTTAAAAAAAAACGGAATGCAGTGCAGCCTGACCATGAAGCCGACGGTGCCCGAGTAACTTGCGACCAGCGCGTGCGTCATGATATTTTTCTTGATGAAATAGAGCAGCGGGCTGGCCTTTCCATTACGGATGAGATTAACTGCGTCTTTTACCTCATCGTTTACAACGTCCCAGGCCTGCTGCATGGCAACGGTCTCAGGCTCCCATCCAATGCTGTTAACTTTTACATAGTGACCCTTTTCATCGGTCGCGTAGTACAATTTTGCCAACTTGCCCTCATTGAGATTCTCCTGGTCCTGTGGTACCTGCTCTTTATTCATATGGCGTTTGCAAAAAGATCCCTTTAAGTTACAAAGTTGTTTTCGTTTTACACCCCTACACGACGGTGAGCATCACATAACCATAATTAAAACGCGCGCTCTCCGGGATCATCATGAGCAGGGTATCACCCTTTTTTAGCTTGCCAGAATTAAAAAGTTCATCGAGCATGAGGTAAGGAGAAGCCGCACCCACGTTTCCTACCCATGACAAGTTCGTAAACCATTTTTCCAAAGGGATTCCCAGTCCAAGCGAAGTGAGTTCTTTCTCTATTCTTGAAGCGAAATACTGCGACGATAAATGCGGAAGCAGATACGTAAGCTTAGTAACGTCAAGTTTCTTGGTTTCCACCAGACTTTTCAAAAGTTCCCCGCCCTTCTTTACAATAAATTCCCCAAGCAGTTTAGTGTTTTGCTTGATCGCAAAAACCGATTCACCGCTCCAGCTTTCCTGGTCCATGTCATTCCATCCTGTGAGGTCTCCATTGGCGTCCACTGTCGCTCCTGCATACATGCATGTTGGAAGTTCATGTGCATAGGAACGTTGTTCGAGCCAGTCGATTCGCAACGATAGTCCTTCAGGATTAGGCTCATTCTGTAGCAAGGCTGCGCCGGCGCCATCAGAAAGCATAAAACGTAGAAAATCTTTTTCGAAGGCAAGTATTCCATCACCTTCCAGCTGCGCAACCTTAACCGCTTCCTCTTTGAAGAATTTAGCCAGCATCCATTTGGAAAAGCGCTCTGATCCCGTGCAAACTGCATTGTTTACGCTACCCGCGAGAATCGACAGGTAGCCAAATTTTAATGCCTGAATGCCGGCACTGCACGCACCAGTCGTAGAATTAATTTCAACCGAATTAGTCCCAAGCGCCCCATGCACCATTGCCGCGTGGGCAGGTAGGAGCTGGTCAGGCGTGGTAGTGCCGCACGACAGCACTTCAACATCCTCCATTCGAAATTTTTCGTCGAACAACCTCGCAACAGCTTCTTTTGTTAAAGCAGTATTCGTATGTGTCGTGTGGCCCTGGCTATCGAGCGCATAATAGCGCTTCTTGATTTGGTTGTTACGCAAGATCAAAGGTTTTGCCTTTGAAGATTGTTCGTTTATCAAACCCAATATATTTTCCATCTCATCATTTGAGACTGGATTGTTCGGTAAAAAGCTTGCTAGTCTCGTAATGTAAACACTCCTGTTCATCCTCAACGCCCGTTTAATGCTATTTTCAGCAAATGTTTAAAGTTCAAAGCTCAAAATTACCTTTTTTTCCCGATAGAATTAAAAACATTTGAAGTCTGCGAGGCCGTTGACGTCAAACAGAATCTTGTGATTTTTTAGCCGCCAGTTTCAATACCTTAAACCGGCCAAAGAATTGCCTTATTATGGTTAGCGAAGCGATGTCTGGCGGTAGTAATCCACGTCTGCAAGCAACTGCCTGCGTTTAATTATTAACATGATCTGCGATAAGGTCCATAACAGAGGGGAAAGAATGAATATGGAGGGAAGCAGGACATAAAGAAAAGTATAAACCCTGATCTTTCGTCCAGTAGAATACAAGGTGCCGCCCGAGGCGATAAATCGGGACCAAACGGAAAAAGCTTTCTGACCGCGTTTCTCGAGAAGCACCAGGTTGGGTTTCACTTCTATTGCACCTTTTTTTAACAAAGCGGTTTGCAGGTTGCCGTAGTCGTTGTTTTGCAGGGCCCGGCCAATCATGTCCCCATATAACGACGTATTTCTGATGTCAGCTTCTGAAATTCCGGCCGCCGGGAAAAACAAAAATGGATTCTTCTTTCCTGTCAGCATCCAGCGCAAAATCGTAACGAGACTAACCAGGTTGCCCGACCTGTCGACAAGGGCAATATGTCCCCGAAGGTCCGCTTCAGCTTCCAACAATCGTCTCTTAACTTTTTCTTGTGCACCAAGCCACATGTTCCTACAACCCAGGATTGTAACGACGGGCATATTTTTGAGAATGCGTCTGCCCTCCTCGCTTTGCAGAAAGGAGCTTATCGGCCTGGAAGGAGTAAGGAACCAAGGCTGGTAGCCAAGGATGACCAGATCATATGAGTCGAACGCTTTTTCGGAAACTGGTTTTAGTGGCAAGGGCTTTTGTTGAAAGGTTTCCGGGAAGGCATTGAAAAACTGATATGCGCTCCACGGAAAAGGATACTTTTCAACCGGCATTATCTCTTCGAAATGAACATAATGCCCGGCCTGGAACAAGGGCTGAACTAAAGACTGTAAAATAGCCCGTTGTTGTCCCGATTGTGAATAGTAAAGAACAAGAATCTTTCTCATACTGTTGGCTGCGGCATTTGGTATGCAAATTAATACATTTCCGCGTTGTGCCTTTGTAAATGCTACTGCGGACGAACCAGTAATTGCAAAGTCGACCGGGAAGATTGTTCCAAAAGAACTCCTGGCATCTTTCGAAACTTTTCTGAAGTGGGTACATCGTAGTTTTTAATGGTGATGAGTGTAAGCCCGGTGTTGTAATAGACTTCGAAATTTTGTTGTAGTCTGGCGATGAGCTTGCTCACTTTGTTCTCGCGGAAGTCAATGCAGAACGAAAATGAAATGGCCGAGTTCTGCATTACATTGATACGGATGTCAAACTCGAGAAAGGCGCTGAAAATGTTGTGAAGTTGATGCTCCGAAATAAATGTGTAGTCAGTCACCTGACAGGAGATGAGGCATTGGTTATCCTTCCACACGATCAGCGGTGGAAGGTCTGCTACGATACACTCGTGTATTTTTGTACCTGGCAGTGACGGGTTGTCAAAATTTTTCACATATAGCGGAATATTCCGGTTTGCGAGAGGCTTTATAGTTTTGGGATGGATAACAGAAGCTCCATAGTAAGTCATCTCGGCAGCTTCCTTAAATGGTAGTTCCCCGAATGTTACAGGTGATGGGTGCCGACGGGGATCCGCATTCATAACACCGGCGACATCTTTCCAAATTGTTACAGATTCGGCCAGCAAGCAGCTAGCGAAAATGGCGGCTGTAAAATCAGAGCCTTCCCTCCCTAGGGTCGTCGTGAATCCATCTGTTGTGCGGCCGATGAATCCCTGTGTTATAATGACGCCACCGTTTTGCATCAGCGCTAATTCCCGTATCCGCACGCAGGTAACCGCCCAGTCGACCTTGCCTTCGCGGAAAGTATCGTTCGTGGTGATGTAATCGCGCGCATCGATCCAGTTGCAAGCAGCTTTGCAGCTCAATAGATAATGGTAGACAATCAGTGAAGAGAGTATCTCTCCCTGAGAAACAATTTGATCGTACTTTTGATCTGCTTCAGCAATGCTGTCCAACTGCTGCCTGATGAATTCAAAAATGTCATCAATCTTTTTGTTGACATCATTAACGTCACTGAACAGGCCTTCGACGATGTCGGTGTGATATTTTTTAAGCGCGTTTAAGCTTAAAGTATAGTCGTCCTTTGACTCTGACAAAGTGATAACGCGCTCGAGCATATCCGTCGTCTTGCCCATGGCGGACACGACAACAAGCAACTTACTGCCTTGTTGTGACCGAATAATACTACCGACATTTCGTATGCCGGCAGCATTTTTAAGCGACGCGCCACCGAACTTAAAAATCCTCATGATCAAATATGCTTAAATGACGAGCCATGTCTGGCTCTGTATACCGAGGAATCGAATGTTCGCAAAGAGCGTACTTACGGTTGGATCGGCTCGTTTTCCGTGGACTTTTCTGCTTCCGACGCAACGAAGAGTTCAGGTGCAAATTTCAGTAGGGTAGCATACCACCTGACGAGCTTTTTAATATCACTAACATAAACACGTGATTCGTCGTATTCCGGAAGCACTGCTTTCATAAATGATTTCAATTCATTTGCATCGGCCTCAGCGTCGACGCCTGTATCATCGCCAAAGTCGCTATGAATTTTTTTCAGAATTTGCTCCAGCGCTACCGTGCCTTCTTTGGTGGTTGTATAGATCGATATTTCGTGGAGTAGCGAAAGGCGATGACTTGTTGTCGCAACCAGTTTAGTTTTGGAACTATCAAGCGATTCCAGGATCACACCCGACTTGGTTGGAGCAACCACTTTATATAGCCCGCCTTTTCCTGATACTGTGGCGATTTCCGATAAGGTCATATTATAATATTGAATGGCAAAGCTAAAGAAATGAAAAGAAAAGTCCACCACTTTGGAGGGACGTTACGCTATTGGCGTTTTCAATGCTTCACTGATGAAGGCAAGTATTTCCGTTTTTCCACTCTTATTTGTTGCAGATGTAAGAAAAAGTGGAGGAAGCTCTTCCCAAAGTGTGCGTAAGGTTTTCTCGTAAAATGTCATATTTTTCTTAAGTTCCTGTGACTTTAATTTGTCGGTTTTGGTAAAGATCAACGCAGTGGGTACTCCATTACTTCCTGCCCATTGAATGAAAGCGAGATCATTTTTTTGAGGTTCAAGCCGTGAGTCTAGCAATATGAACAAACAATACAGGTTCTCGCGCTTGCGTACATAATCTTCGATCATTTTCCCAAATCCTTCCCGGGTGCTTTTGCTCACACTTGCATAGCCATACCCCGGTAAGTCAACGAGATACCACGAATCGTTTATAAGAAAGTGATTAATCGTCTGTGTCTTCCCTGGGGTGACCGATATCTTCGCAAGCTTCTTTGAATTCGTAAGCATATTGATCAACGAAGACTTACCAACGTTCGACCGACCGATGAAAGCGAACTCTGGCTTTAGCGGCGGAGGGCATTTGTTGACATCGGCGAAACTCGAAATAAATTCGGACGTAGTGATCTTCATTGTTAAAGTAATAATTGAACCGTAAAATACTAAGTTTGCAAAGGACCCAGTCTTATGGTCCATTTATATGCGTTGAATTTCGCGCTTTTTCATATCTTGTAACAATATTCGATGATATTTTTACCGGACCCCCAAGTGTCAAAATTTTTTAAGCAATGACCAGTATCCGAAGTGTACTGATTTTTTCAATTTTATTGTCTGCTTTTTTCACTCCTTCGTTCGGTCAGCAAGATCCTAAAGAGACTGCAAGACAGTATATGGAGCAAGCCGAATTGATCATAGCTGAGACGAAAGCTATGGACGATGCACGAGAATTGATGACGACGGCAGCGAATCTTGATACAACCTATATTAAGGCTAACTATGAGGCTGGACGTATGCATCTTTTAACTGTTGGAAAAGATCGCGCCGTAACTTATCTCCTTCGCGTTTACCGGCAGGATCCGGCCTATCGTTTTGACATTGAATATTGGATAGGAAGAAGTTACCAGTATGGAGAAAACTTCCTGAAGGCCTTGGAATTTTATAATCTGTATAAAGCAAAGCTGACAAAGAAGTCGACCTATCAGGGTAAAGATAAAATCGATATGGCCACCGTTGAGCGTGGCATATTTGAGTGCGAGAATGGACAAGAATTCGTCTCTAACCCCGGCAACTTTTCTATCGTAAACATCGGGAGGGAAATAAATTCAGAATTCGAGGACTATGCTCCGGTGTTGAATGAAAATGAAGACGAAATTGTATTCACCACTCGCAGACGTGAGGATAACTTAAATCAAAACGTGTATGAAGACAACAAACCATACGAAGATATCTTCATATCAAAAAAAGTAAAGGGCGCCTGGGAGTACGCCAAGAACATCGGACCAATTGTGAATAACCCATATCACGATTCTAACTCCGCGCTTTCGGCAAATGGAAACATCCTGTTTCTATTTAAAGATGAAGGTGGTGGCGACATCTTTGTTTGTGAAAGGGTCAGCGGGGGAGAATTCGGAGAACCGGTACCAATGCCTGGTGTGATCAATTCAAGCTTCGAAGAAAAATCTGTCACCCTTTCTAATGATGAGAAGACATTATACTTCTCCAGCAACAGACCGGGCGGTTTTGGGGGCCTTGACATTTATAAGGCAACAAAGGATACAAAGGGGAGTTGGACGAATGTCAAAAATCTGGGCCCCGATATCAATACTGACATGGATGATGACGGGCCATTCATCGATTATGATGGTGTAACGCTCTATTTCAGTAGCAAAGGACGAAAAGGGATGGGGGGATTTGATGTGTTCAAAACAAACTTGGATGTTAAAACGGATAAGTTTAGTGAGCCGGTTAACCTGGGTTATCCCATCAATACGCCTGACGACGATATTTATATCGTTTTTTCGAAGGATGGTAAACGTGCCTACTATTCATCCGTTCGCGAGGACGGACTCGGTTATCAGGATATTTATCTGATTACTATCCCTGAAGGAATAAAGAACGTCGACGCAACGGCGGCTAAAGTCCCCACAACACCGAAAGACACAACGGCTGCGGTAGTCGTTCCTGAGAAGGATCCGGTGGTAACGGTGACTACACCAACAACCACTAAGCCAGTAACGGCCAAGCCGACTACTACCAAGCCGACTACCACGAAACCTCCGGCAGAGAAAAAAACTACAGTACCTATAAAATATGTCGTAACAGTGGTCGACGCAAGCGACAAGTCTCCGCTGGATGCGAAGATAAAATTGCAAGGCGCGCGTGATAACATTGCCGTTAAATCAACTTCCACAGGACCCGGCGTATACGAATTTACAGTGGTTAGCGATAAGGCAAAAGATTACAGACTTTCTGTTGAAACGGCCGGATTTGTATTTTTTAACCAGACGGTTAAGATAGAGGCAGCATCATCAGAGGAGAAAACACTCACGCGTACGATTGAGATGCGGAAGCTTAGCGTAGGCGTTGTCTCTATTCTACGCAACCTGTATTTTGATTTTGATAAGGCAACTTTTAAGACCGGATCCTATACAGAGTTGAACAAGCTCGAAGCGATGATGGTGCAAAACCCCGGAATGGTCGTCGAGATAGCCGGGCATTGCGATGCTGTTGGCACGAAAGAATACAACGTTTATTTGTCACAGCGCAGGGCCCAGGCAGTGAAAGATTTTCTCACGAAGAAGGGAATAGACTCCCGTCGCGTGAAACCCGTTGGATATGGAAAATCCCGTCCCCTGGCCAGTAATGATGACGAAGACAGTGGTCGCGAGCTAAACCGCCGCGTCGAGTTCAAGGTACTCCAGCGCTGATCCTTTTCTTTCATAACACAATATTCTAACTTCGCGGCGGGCTCATCCGCACGCAATGACAGTAGTACCATACAATGACGAAGGCAGCTCTAAAAAGGAGCAGGTAGCGAAGATGTTCGACAATATCAGCGGGCGTTACGACTTCCTAAACCACTTTTTGAGCCTTGGAATAGACAAGGGATGGCGTAAGTCGGCAATTGAGTTGCTGCAGCCGCTTAAACCGTCCATTATTTTGGACGTCGCGACTGGAACTGCCGATTTTGCGCTTCAAGCGCTCACATTGAAGCCGCAAAAAGTCGTGGGCGTGGATATTTCAGATGGCATGTTGAGCGTTGGTAGAAAGAAGGTTCTGGAACGGAAGGTGGAGCAGATAATTCAGCTGCAACTTGCTGACTCGGAAAATCTACCGTTCCCGGAGAATACATTTGATGCTGCGACCGTGGCTTTCGGAGTTCGGAATTTCGAGAATCTGGAGCGCGGTCTCTCAGAGATTTACCGGGTGCTAAAGCCAGGCGGCATGAGCGTCATATTAGAGTTCTCACGCCCTACTGCATTCCCTTTCCGACAGGTATATAGTTTTTATTTTAAATTCATTTTACCTAAAATTGGCAAGATCGTTTCAAAGGACAAGGCGGCTTATACGTATTTGCCGAAGTCTGTGGAGGCTTTCCCGGACGGCGCCAGGTTTTTGGATATCATGAAAGAGGTTGGATTCAAACAGACAAAATGCAAGTCACTCACCTTTGGCGTAAGTTCAATATACACAGGTATAAAATAATTTTTATCCTTTTGCTGGCCGCAAGCGTTTCGACGGCTCAGGGACAACAAAAACGTTGGGTGCAACGCAATAATCCAAACTACGATAATAAGAAGCTTAGTTATGGATTTTTAATTGCGCTACACAGTTCAATTTATCAGATTAAGTATTCGGACGCGTTTGTCGCGCAACCACTTGATACGGTTCACTCAGTAAATCCACAATGGTCTTCGGGATTTACGATTGGTTTCATTGTTAATTACAGATTATCCGAATTTCTCGATTTGCGTTTAACACCTCAGGTGGGCTTTTACGAGCAAAAGGTAACCTATCAATATACAAATGAGACTTCTACAGATGCGCTTGTAGAAACGACTATGGTTGAATTTCCATTGCTTTTAAAGTATAAGTCAGAACGCCGTGGCAACATCCGAATGTACATGATTGGTGGCGTGAAGCCTGGGGTACAAGCATCAGGCAAAAGAGATCAGACAAAAGCCGAGCTTGAATTGAAGTCAGCGAATATCAGTCTGGAGGCAGGCTTCGGCTTCGACCTGTATTATCCACTATTCAAGTTTTCGCCCGAGCTTAGATTTTCTCATGGAATTGTAGATGTTCTCGGCAACCGTAAAAACGATTTTGGCGTACCGCTGTCGCGGGTCAATACAAATACCGTAACGCTTTATTTTCTATTCCAGTAAAGGAGCGCCACTTTACATTTTACATTCAGTATTTTACATTTTGCGGTTGTTAAATTTCCAATGTAAAACGCTGAATGTAAAATGTAAAATTATCCACCGCTCCACATCTTTGCACCTCTCAAACCAAATTGAATGAATCAAAAAATTGCCATGATCACCGGAGCTACCTCAGGCATTGGAGAGGCTACCGCACGCCTGCTTGCCAGGAACTCATTCAAGCTGATCCTTTGTGGGAGACGTAAGGAACGACTCGATGCCCTGAAAACTGATCTCAGCCGGATGACGGAGATAACTACACTGTCATTTGATGTGAGGGATCAAAAGGCAGTAGCAACGGCCATATCGTCTTTGCAGGCCCCCTGGCGAGGTATTGATGTGCTGATCAACAACGCCGGCAATGCGCACGGTTTTGATCCCATCCATACAGGAAGCATCGAAGACTGGGATGCAATGGTCGACATCAACGTGAAAGGTTTGTTGTATGTAACGCGTGAGGTGACGCCTATAATGACTGAACGAAAAGGGGGACACATCATTAACCTCGGCTCAATCGCGGGAAAAGAAGTTTATCTCAACGGAAATGTTTATTGTGCCAGCAAGTTTGCTGTAGATGCACTAACCAAAGGTATTCGAATGGATCTTAACCCTTTCGGTATTAAGGTCACGTCGATCAATCCCGGACTGGTGGAAACAGAGTTTGCAAGTGTACGATTCAAGGGCGACGCTGTCAGGGCTGAGGGTGTCTATAAAGGCATGACACCATTGAGGGGGGAGGATATCGCAGATATAATCTTGTATACGCTGAATAGCCCGGCACATGTCGTGCTGGCGGATATCACGGTGCTGCCTACGGCGCAAGCAAGCGCGGCAATGGTGAGGAGGGATTAACGCAACACTCTTACCAACTTTGCGAGAACTGAAAGGAGCTAACCGCAAAGGAACAAAGACGGGAAGTTAGCGCAAAGAAATACTACCTCTTGAATCCGAGAGCGCTGCCGCCGCAGTAAGCAGTAGAACCGTCGAATGTGTATTGGATGTAGTAGATGCCGGTGGTGTTGCACGGATAAGCAATGGCGGCAATGAATTGGCCGTTCACTTTACTCGATGCTACCTTGTTGCGGTTTGAATCGTATAAACTGACTACAATTCCATCCGTTGGAGGCGCTCCCGCGCAAATGTTGATCATGTATTGTGTTCCCTTAGTGAACACATAAGAATATTCAACATAATCTTTCCCCCCTTTTTCAATCTTATAGCTCTTGAGAAAATTGAAACCGGTTGACAATTTTGGTATACAAAGATTGCTCAATGATTCTGAGTTACATTGCCCAATCACTTCTAAGGTGCTCAGCGTAATCACGGACAGGGCAATGAGAATTAACTTTTTCATATGATCCTTTTATAATCTTAGCTTATTACCTTATTTCTGATACTTGTGGCAATGGACTTAATGTTATTAACATCGTCCAATGAAATTTCAATAGTACTGGAGCTGTTGTCTTTAATAACCATCACGCCGTCGACTATTTCAAATGTTGATTCCTTATAAGTATACGTGACCTTTACCTTGTCGTATATCTTCTTTAACTCTTCTATATCTACCAACAATGCTGCCATATTTGGGTCTGAGTCCTTGTAAAAAGACAGCAGTAACATAATATTTTCAAGTATGATTTTTTGTTCACCAACGGTTTCCTGAAGCTCTTTGTTGGATGGGTTAGCCACGGCAACTTCGCAAACAATGTGAAGCGCTTCTAACCATCCACCGGTAAGGAAGAGCACGCTTAGGTTGGACCGGTTTTGCGTCTGAAG
This sequence comes from Chryseolinea sp., assembly GCA_037720155.1. Lineage (GTDB taxonomy): Bacteria > Bacteroidota > Bacteroidia > Cytophagales > Cyclobacteriaceae > Chryseolinea. The sequence continues at coordinate 726,957 of JBBJMI010000001.1, forward strand.
ATAATGGTTGATGCTATTGAAGTTTTGAGTTGTGATCAATAACAACGAATCAAGATTCTTGCTGTTTGTGGCCAATCGTCCGATCGTTTCAATGTCAAAAAACTGGCCGATATTCAGACCGTCAGCGAGCGATTTTATTGAACCCATGTACTTCACGCCGTCCATGTTTTGCTCGTAGATGTTGGTGTATCCAAGATCCGTTCCGTATACGCCAAGGTTCAAAGCTTTCTTGTAGTTGCTATTGTATTTGGAAATGTTGTCCGGTGAATTGAGATAGGTCACGTCATACTTCTTACCGGATTCCTTTAAAAGTACCGATATCTCCAAAGGGCTTGGAATTCGCTGAAGAATGTCTCCTATGACGCCCTCTGAAATCGAGGGACCTTCGGCTTTGGTTGAATCCAGCCCTTCAAGGAAGACTTGTTCATCCGACTTCTTCCCGGGGCCACAGGCAGTGAAGAGCGCGAGCATGACTCCGATAATTATAATTCTCATAGCCATAAAATTATGCGTTTACAAAGTTAAAAATTCAGCATTCGCGGCCAAAATGTTACCTGTATGCTTTATCACTTTTTGGGCTGGTCAGCTTTTGGTATCGGTACGTTAACTGGTAATCCGCTAAACGAATTGATTAGTTTACGGAGTAATTCAAAATATAGGGCTATGTACAGCACAATGGACATGAGCCAAATGACAAGCGTATTAAATAAAAAAGTGCTAACGGTAATGCCAAACAAATTCTTTTGAGGAGCGAAGAAGTGGGCGCGATAGTCGAGTGGTCCGGAAGGCAACGGATCAAGAAAAATGGGATTGATCTGCTGATACAGTTCTGCCTTGTATTCAATAATGCGGTCCTTTTCCGAAACATTTTTCACGAGGTCCGCGAGGCTCTCATTATAGTACCTGTTCTTATAGTCATTTAGAATATAACCCGGTTGTTTTTCATTTTTATTGATGAGCCCTTCTTTGCGATACACCGCGAGGTTGTATGCATCCTGGTAAAATTTTCTATACGCAGTGAAAAATTCTTCGAGTCGTGTATTAAAAGCTGGAGTAAATTTTTCCAAAGTCCATGGAGTTGATAACTCCTTTTCAAATCCTTTCTTAAAAAAATCTTTTTGAATTGAGGATTGAATGATGCCAAGATCCTTGCGCAACAATGCCTTAATGGAATCACTTTTCGTGTCCATGTTATCTGCAATGTATTTCCGTTTTTTGTCCAGCTCGTTTACAAGATACGCAGCACGGAAATCAGCCTGGCTTTCATACTTTTCAGTTTCATAATAAGGTTCTTCAAATGAGTTATTCATGAACTGGTCAACGACGAGCGCCTCGTAAGCCCACCTCGAAGCCATCATATCGGCGACAATCGGAACTTTTCCTTTGGTGCTGATGATGTCATTCAATTTGTCGAAGCTAAACAGCAGACCGCTCAAGATCATTTGTGGGATCAGTAGCAGCGGAATCATTACATAAACGGTGACTGCCGAATTAAAGGCTGAAGAAATATTCAATCCGAGAACACTGGCAAAGCACGAGGTGGTGAATAATATGAACCAGAACGGGATTAACATTTTCCATTCTATTTCGAGTATCAGGTTTCCAATCAGCACAAATGAAAACGTCTGAAGCGCCGACAGCGTAAACAGGATCATCAGCTTTGACATCAAATAGCTATTCCAGCTCAGATTGAGGAAGGACTCACGTCGAAGGATCTTACGATCCCTGATAATCTCCTCGGCGCTGACAGTAAGCCCCATGAAGAGCGCTACAATGATACTCATGAGCAGGAAGGCAGGAAAGTTCTCATTAAACCTAAAGAGATAATCCATTCCTCCTGGCGCACTTCTATATTTGATGATCACTGCCAGAATGATTGCAAGCAGCGGTGCCTCCAATAAATTGATCAGCAGGTATTGCTTATTACTTAGCTTGGAAAGTGTATCACGGGTAACAAATATCATCGTTTGCTTCAACCTGTTGGGGAGGTTCAGCGATTGTGGTGGCGCTTCCTGCACATCTTCAACACGATTGATCCGGAAGCGCTCCTTGTAAAGGTCGTGCCATTGAACAGGTGTGATCTTACGCTTGCTCGTTGGTTGACCATATTCATCAACAACTTTGGCTTCAATAATATTAAAAATCTGTTCAGGATTTACGTTTCCGCAAGTTTCGCACTGACCGCGATTGCTGTCGACCTGGTGAGTTGATTTTTTAAAGTAGGTAATCGCTTCTACCGGAGGACCATAGTACGCTGGGTAGCCGCCGGTGTCCATGATCACCATCTTGTCAAACATCTTATAGATATCCGATGACGGCTGATGGATCACGACAAATATCAACTTTCCTTTCAGGGAAAGTTCTTTTAGCAAGTCAATGACATTTTCCGAATCGCGAGACGAAAGTCCCGATGTTGGTTCATCCAGGAAAAGTATAGCGGGTTCACGGATAAGTTCAAGGGCTATGTTTAACCTTTTTCGCTGGCCGCCGCTGATCGTCTTATCCAGGGGATTGCCTACGCGAAGGTCCTTTCGTTGGTCAAGGCCGAGATTCTCTAAAACCTCCATTACCCGTTTATGCAACTGTTCTTCCGTGAAGTCTGCGAAACAAAGCTTCGCGTTGTAATAAAGGTTTTCATAAACGGTAAGCTCTTCGATCAACAGGTCATCCTGTGACACATAACCGATCACGCCGTGTACTTCGTCTTTCTTTACATTGATATCGAAACCGTTTACAACAATCTTTCCTTTGGTGGGCTTCACCAGTCCAGCCATCACGTTGAGGAGCGTAGTCTTACCTGCTCCACTGGCTCCCATAATGCCAATGAGTTTACCCGGACCTTCAGAAATTACAACGTGCCGTAAGCCAATTGCTCCGGTTGGAAACTTAAGCTCGTCGATCATCACGTTGAAGGACAGCTTTGTTGTTTTTAGCTCTTCGTTAAAATGGGCGACCAGGTCGCTATAGTATAACGCATCACCTGCCTGTGTCTTGATCGTACTACCATGTGAAAAAAGGTAGACCCGATTGGGCTGCATTGGAAATCCATTCAATGCATTTGATTCCTCGCCGAGATATTTAGTGAAATACATCTCTACGCTGCGGACACGCATAAAGATCAGGTTGCCTCCGATGTGGCCGTGGACGTGTTTATTCTGGCGACCAACCGGTGCGTCGCTGCTATCCATTATCAGGATATCGGAATAGTTAAGCGAAGATGTTTCCGCTGTAATGACAAAGCTTTCAATCAGCTGGTACTCGTCCTGCTCAATGTTAAAAACAGATGAAGCCGTATTAATGATCTCCATCCTTTGCGGCGTGAAGTTCTTATCGGTAGCTACCAGTTCGAGGAGCTTGATCAGAACCACTACCTTCTGCTTTTGTGTAAGGGTCTTATTAATCTTCTTGCAAATGCCCAGCGTTTTAACTGAATCCTTGACGGAGGTAAGCTTTACTTTTCCTGGGTCTTCCTCTTTGCCGTATCCTGAAAATTGATCGTAAAGCTCGACGTACTCTTTGACCGAATCGCGGTCGAGTTCAGTTTGGAAAAAGTTAATGACGAACTGGCGTTCACCTTCAGTTACTCCACCATCTTGTTTTGTAATTATCGCAAAAAGTTGGGTGAGCGCCTTGAGTATTTCTTCACTCATAGAAAAAAGGTAATAGCATATTGGTCAAAAAATGTCGGTTATCAGCTATTGAAATCCGATGGGCTTCGAACCTCACGCCAACAACCGATCGAGAACCGTATTAAAAAACTAGTACGTCTTAAATTCAAATGGAATCTCCACCAGCTCGGAGAATTCCTGGCCTGCCTCTTCCATATCTTCGTCATCTTCGTGAAAATACCAAATGACCTTCATACTTTTAATGTCTTCAAGCGCAGACAACACATCAAGTATAAGCTTTGAAGATGCTGTATTGAAATATTCCAGTTTGAATACGAACTCCGTTGACGGATTTGGCCCGCCGCCATATTGTTCTATCCATTCCAGCACTGGTCTGTAGAACTCTGCAGAGTCTTCCGGAAGCGAACGACCTGATATTTCAAAAATGCCATTTTTTTTATCGAGAATTATCTTCGGGGTGTCTTCTGTTCCCTCAAGATTCAAAATTTCCATGGTAGATCTATTTAGTTATTCTATCAATCAGTAATCATTCAGTATCCCTTGGGACATGTACCTTCAGGCAGAAGAAACAATACTCATTGTTCATGTCAGGAAACTCAAATTCAAGTTTACTTCCTGACTTTCTTGCCATATCCACAAAGCCAAGACCGGCGCCACCTTTGTCGGAGATGGTTGTGTTTTTGATAATTTCCTTGTAGAGATCTTTCAATCCATCTTTATCAAGGGCATTGATGTGCTCAAGGGAGGTTCTCAGTTTTTCGACATTTCCCTTCTGCACGGGGTTGCCCGACATGATGCTGTAGCGGTTTGCTTCTTTGCCGATCAGAAATATGGCTGCATGGCTTCGAGTCTGTCCATCGACAAGCTCGTCGCTATGCTTAACAATATTTTGAAGCGCCTCGACCATTACATTGAACACCTTGCGTTTGATGCTGGAGTCCTCACCTGACGAATCCAGATTTCGCTCTGCCATGGACAGAATGGACTTGGTGCTCTCCTGGGTGAAATCACCCTGATACACCAGAATCAGGTTCTGCGACATCATGGTGCGGTGCAGATCATAAATAAAATTCATGCTTCAGAAGATTAGGATTAAATTGATTGTGGTTCACTAAAGATATAAGTTTTTATCATTTAAAGCGTTTGTTGCACGACGGTGTAATTTTAAAATTTAATACCGATCAACAATACATCATCGGTCTGTTTAGTGTCACCTCGCCATCCTTCCCACTGTTCATCGAAAACAGTCATTGCTTCGTTCATCGGTGTGATGTGCACCTTCTCAATAATTTCACGGATACGCTTCGGTCCGAACTTCCTGCCTTCAGGCCCCCCGAACTGATCTGGAAATCCATCCGAGCTAAAATAGATTGAGTCACCTTTTCCGAGCGTAATTTCAGTATTGGTAAAGTTAGTCTGGTTCTTAAAAATACCACCTCCTATGGGGAATTTATTTCCCTTAACTTCTTCCATCACGCCTTGTTTCATGATGTACAAGGGCCGGTGTGCACCTGCATATTCCACCTGGCGTGTGGCGACATTTATCTTACACAACGCGATGTCCATACCATCTTTCGTTGTAGCGTCTTCATCCTGCCTCAGCGTAGTTGTAACGCCCTCGTCAAGCAGGTCAAGAATCTTTCCGGGCTCAGTGATCTTCCGGCTTCGAACAATGTCGTTTAATAAGAAATACCCGATCAGCGAAAGCAATGCTCCGGGAACACCGTGGCCGGTACAATCGACCGCCGCAATAAAGATCTCATCCTTAATCTGAATGAACCAGGGGAAGTCGCCGCTTACAACGTCGCGTGGTTTGTACAGGATGAACGAATCTGGAAGAGCTTTACTGATGACGCGGGAATTGGGAAGAATAGCGTTTTGAATGCGCTTGGCATAGTTTATACTTTCCGTAATCTTTTTATTTTTGTTCTGTATTTCAAGCTCGATCATCTTGCGCTCTGTAATATCATGGGATACTACTAGCACCGATTCAACCTTATTAGATTCATCGAATTCCGGAATCGCATTTACCTGCATAATCCGTTTACCCATTTCAGAAGTGAAGTCAAGCTCAGTAGTGGCCTTTTCATTCGTATTGTTCACTTCTTCGACAATCTTCAGCCACCCGTCCAGGATTGACTTATCAAGGTCTGCTTCTCTCACCTTTTTGTTGATAAAGAATGAAGGCTCCTTGCCCGTGTATTCGTGAATAACGGGGTTGATATAGGAAATAGATTCTCCTTCCAGACGTGTGATGAGATCAAGCGAGTTCTCAGATAACGCCTGCATTTTGCTTCGCATGCGTTGTTCCTGTTCAGCCCTTCGCCTCTCGGTAATATCACGTGAATTAAGAATAAAACCATGGATGGCCTGATTCGACATACAATTTGTACCTGTGGACTCGATCCAAACAAAGCTTCCGTTCTTGTCACGGTACTCATATTGTACAGTAGCCTTGTCATCCGGACTGGCTTTCATTCTTACGAATAAATCCCTGAATATTTCACGATGATCAGGGTGGACCTTGTCAATGTCGCTTTTGCCGATCATTTCCTTTTGTCCATAACCAAGAATTGATTCAACGGAAGGGGAGATGTATCGTATACTTTCGTCCTCTTCATATATCGTGATGACCTCCGAAGCGTTTTCAAGTAACAGCTGCATGCGCTTTTGCGTTCTGTTCACTTCTTCGATCTGCTCTTCTAACTTCTTATTGGAACGTTCCAATTCTTCCTGCGTCGACTGCATCTCCTCAGCGTTCTGCCGAAGCACCTCCTGTTTTTCTTTAAGCTCATTGCTCATCTCCTGAGATTCGGCGAGGAGCTTACGAGTCCGTTCGTTGACCTTTATGTTGAATATCGTTCGTGCAAGAATTAATGATAGTTCCTGAACAAACTTTACTTGTGACGTGTCAAACTTTCGAAGCCCGGCAAATTCAAGGACACCGTATACTTCTTCATTGGTAATCAACGGGATGATCAGAATACACTTGGGACGTTGGTCACCGAGAATTCCTGATGTTATGGTAACGTATTCGTCAGGGATCTCAGTCCTTAATATCGTATCCTTTTCTGCCGCAGCCTGACCAACCAGGCCCTCCGCAAATTTAAATTTAGCCTTGAGATATTTTTTCCGTGTGTAAGCGTAACTCGCCCTTATCTCGATGACAGGACGTTGAATGTCATCGTCATTTACGATATAAAATGCCCCCTGAATAGCACCGATTTTTTCCAGAATAAACTTTATCACGTCATCCCCGAGAGAATCAATGGTATCGTGCATTCGAAGAATTTCGCTGATTTCAGCGACACCTCTTACGATCCAGTTTCGTTCCTTATCACCGCGCTCGTTTTCAATGAGGTTGTTTCGCATGTTGATCAATGACATACCCAATATGTCATTTTCACTTGCGGGTTTAAAAGCTGTATCGTACTTCCCTTCGCCAATGCGCTGGGCAAAATTTGCATTGTTCTTAAGGGAGAGAACCAGCTCATCAACCTTTGTGCTCATCTGGCCGAACTCGTCGCCGCTTTTTACTTCAGAGGCCTCAGGAAGTATACCCTGTGAAACCATGCCCAGGGTTGTACGCATACCATACAATGGTCTGGTGATCGAACGTGAGAACATCATTGCAAGCAACGTCGCTAAAGCTAAAATGCACAAGCCTGCGTAGAGAAAAACAGAAGTCAATTCGCCCATTTCCCCGTAGGCTTCTTCTGCATCAATTTTCGTGATCAATGCAAGATTCGCCAAATCGATTTTTCGTGCTACTCCGAGTACTTTTGCTCCGCGATAATCCTGCGCTTGTAGTGACATGGATTTGCCCTCGAATACCGGCGCGAAGGCCGCTACAAACTTGTCGGATGGGTCGCGGAGTTGTATAGCGGCAGCCGTGTCATTTCTGAGCGGGCTAACCAATGCGATTTTTCTTGAGATCGGGTCATGACGCGCAAGCATCACTTCGCCCGTGGTGCCCAATCCCTGGTAGTTCTTGAGTACTTTATACGCGGGTGTGAGATCGATCTTAACAACAATCAGTTCTTTTACACCTGATGAATCGCTTATCGCGGCGGCGGCAAATGTCGTGTAATTCTGTTTGACGCTGCTCCGTTTGATCGACGAGAAGTAAATATCCGATTTTGCCCTGTCAAAAGTTACTCCGTCAGGATCGATGAAGCTTGCCTGCACTGCAGGGTCGGTCGATGCGCGTATGACCCCAGTAGTGCTTATGAGGTAAATGTCATCTACTTTGAGCACGCTTTTTTGTGCTGTCAGATATTCGGACAGGGCCGTATCTGTCGTTGCGCTTGAAAGTACAGTGTCCCCTGTGGTACTACCGCCGCCCATGAGGGACATGAGATCAGGACCGCCGTCTGGGGCCGATGAATTCCCTTCAATGACATCCGAGTTCTGTAGAATTTGTATGGCAGTTGCAGCATTTGTAAAGAAAGTGTTGAGGTATGCGGTTCTGTTATCGGCAATTACATTTAGTGTTGCTGCATACTTTTCTTTCGTTGCCTTAATATGATAGTCATAGCTGAAGAAACTGATAGCCACGATAGCCAGCAGTGAAACCGTCATTATTAGGACGGTGATCTTCGTACTTAGGTTAATACTTTTCTTCATACGTACCTCACGCTGGATTACACATAGTTTAAATTTTTTCGGCAATTAGCTGTGAAGCTTCTTCAACGAACTTTCGTTGGTCTTCAGTTATCGGTTTGAATGTGGCGAGCTCGACAACCCCCCGCACCTGCTCCCCGGATTTAACAGGCACAATCAGCAAAAACTTCGGATACGCGCTACCCAGCCCTGAAACAATCTTGATATAACCTTCGGGGATATCATCAAGGTATAGGGTATTACCACTAGCAGCTGATTGTCCGATCAACCCCTCGCCATATTCAAATTTTATCTCCGTGCTCTCTCCAATGCTGAGCGCGTAACCCGCTTCAAGCACCACCGCTCTCTTTCCCTCTTCCTCCCTCACCTTGTATATCGCGCCCTGTCCCGCTTCCAGCTCTTTTGCTATTGCATTGATGCCCTTATCCATGATATTCTTTTCGTCTTTCTGAGCGTTCAGTACAGAAATAAGATGCTCCAGGCTGATGGTTGTTTTGCCTGATTGGTCAGACTCATGCTGTGCGTGCGCGGCTTCAAGCGCGCGATCACGGTATACGAGAATTTCTTTCTTATATCGCAACGCGTCAAGCAATGTTCCTGCACCGAGCAGGAAGGTTATTCCCAGAACGATATAGAGGAGATTGAATGCGTCACCATAACCTTGCGCCAATTGCAAGGTATGGGGGAGCGAATAAATTAGATAGAAAGAAACACCTATTCCCAGGATGAAGAGTGAAGCCAGGAGTAGCAGGATTCTATACCGGTCGCTTAATAGGCCTGTCATCTGTATTGTTTGTCTAAATCTTTCAAAAACTCAACGATTTGGTCAATTTTTAAGACGTGATCGATTTGTGTTGCAGCAAGAGCCGCCTTAGGCATTGTGTCAATCATACATTCCGTCGGCTCCTGAACAATGGTAAGCCCGCTGCGATCATGGATCTGCTTCATGCCCAATGCACCATCCTTGTTTGCCCCCGATAAAAGGATTCCAACAAGCCGCTCCTTGTACACAAAAGCACAAGTGCCCAATGTTATATCTATTGCGGGTCTGGAGTTATTAATCATTTCTTCTGTTGACAATGCAAAGTGATTTCCAAGTTCTACAGACATGTGGTAGTTCGCCGGAGCGAGATAGACACTGCCTTTTTTGATATTTTCTTTATCGCTCGGCTCGGTTACTTGTACGACACTTTTTATCGAAAGCGCCTCAACGAAACCATTCCGCACGTGCTTGAGCCGGTGAAGACACATGATGATCGGCAAGGGAAAGCCTTTGGGTAGTTGTGAAAGAATCTTCACTACGCCCTGAAAGCTGCCTGCGGACCCACCGATAACAACGGCCTTGTAGCTGTTATTTAGGTTGATTTTTTTCATGCGTCAATAGACAACTCGCTTAATCCTTTATTTTCTTATAAATTTTCTCTTCATTATTCACCACGATAAAGCGGTTGGCAAAATCACACCAAATCAATGACTCCTTCGAGCCGATAGCCAGGTATCCGTACTTGAATAAGCTCTCATGAAACTTCTTCAGCACTTCATTTTGCAAAACCTGGTTGAAATAGATCATCACGTTCCGGCAAAGTATCAAATCGAATTTGTTGAAAAGATCACCGAGAACGAGGTCATGACGACGAAAGGATACGTTCATGAGCAGTTCCTTATTGAAAACCGCCATGCCATTCTCTTCGCGATAATAGTCCTTGAAAGATTTTGTTCCCTGAAAACGGATATAGTTCTTCTCATTGAGTTCCATGTTTTTGATTGGGTAAGTACCCAGCTTTGCCCTGTCCAGAATGTTGACGTCAAGATCCGTGGCGATAACAGTAACATCTTGTAGAACACCGAGCTCCTGCAGCATAATACTCATAGAAAGCACCTCTTCGCCTGAAGAACACCCTGCATGCCAGATCTTAAATTGCTTGTGATTCAGCATTATCGCCGGGATGATCTCCTCACGCATAATGCGCCAGAAACTGGGATCACGGAACATTTCCGTAACGTTTACTGTCAGTTCGTCCAAAAACTCATTGATGAAGGCGGGAGTGTCGACAAGCTTTTTCAGCAGACCGTCTACCGAGAGCTTTTTCAACTCCATTATTCGAAGCACACGTCTTTTAAAGGAAGACATGGCATAATTCCGAAAATCATAATGGTATTTCTGATAAATGAACTCCGAAATCCTTTTGAGGTCGGCGATGTCGATATCCAACATGAATGGTCTTTTAAAAGAAACTCAAAATTAGCGCCTTCGTTAAATTACGGGATGGATTTAAGCCGTAAACCTTACACACGTCTAATAAGATGTGAAGCCCTTGTTTAAAGGAACCTAATTTATTCGGTCCGTACTAGTGTACTGAGGGCGCTAACATGGAACTCTTCGCTGAAGTTTAATTTGCGAAACTTGGATGCGGAGTAGAGGTGGAGTATAAGACGGGCACCGGCTGCCGGCGCTCACTGCGTTTGGCCGACAGTTGCGCCTGTTCGTCGATTTTCTAAAGATGTGTAAAGTGTCCTTTTTGACATGATGTCGTCCGCGGGCAGAGTTCTTCGGAAATCATTGTGGTCAATCTGCTTTGTAAAATTATCATCATCCGACTACAAGTTGACCGAGGGGAAAGGCACTGAATCAGTTCTCCGCCTTTTTCGACGAATCAATTTAACAACCTTTGTTCTGTAGAGGGTTTTGATTTCACGTCGTGGCAGAAGTAATGGCTACTTGAAATGATCAGCCCTTGTGAATTTCATTGTGCCTTACGCTTTACCCGCGGCGGATGTAATTCCGATGTATGATTCTGGCTCATTTGCTATTAACGACAGGTAAGTTGCCAGTTTCTCGGTTCCTCCGCAGAAAGTTATTTCCAGATTTTATTAAACTCCCGGCCGATTGCAAACAGACGGACGCTAAGGCTCTTCAAGGCTCGATTTGCTAAAGCAATAAGGTAGCAGACTTTGCGCAGACGATGCCTTGATCCATTCATTATCTGTATACAACATAAGAACTTCGAAAGGCGTGGTCTGGCGTTGTTCAAATTCCAGCATTACCTGGCGGCACGATCCACAGCTGGTTGCAGGGGCAAGCGCAGATGAGTTTGTTCGCTGAGCAACCACCACCATCTTAAGAATGGGTTGACCTGGATGTTGCGCAGCAAGGCTGTACAAAGCAACGCGTTCCGCACACATGCCGGAAGGATAAGCGGCATTTTCCTGATTAGTGCCGGTTAGGATCATTCCATTTTCAAGAAGCAATGCAACACCTACACGGAATGATGAGTAGGGCACATAAGCGTTAACCAATGCTTCGCGCGCTTTGCGAACAAGCAGTGTGTCTTGTTCGGTAAGCATTTCATTCGCTAAAACTTGAAAGTCCGTCATTGCGCTTATGGTGTTAATTATTTAAAGATAATGATCTCCGGTTTCCGGTCCATCAACTGTGTGGGGAGAAGTCATAACTTTGTCATATGAATCAAATTTTAATACTTGGCGCAGGCCGATCCTCTGGTTCGTTGATAAACTATTTGCTACAACAGGCGAAGCTCTTTAAATGGCAGATCACTGTTGGCGATTTTTCTGAAGCCGCAGCGATAGAAAGACTCGGACAAGATCCAGCAGGCAAAGCCATCCGTTTTGATATCAACGATGACCTTGCCAGCCGGCCGGCGATTGCTGCGGCAGACGTAATCATCTCGGTTTTGCCCGCTCATTACCACATCATGGTCGCGAGATATTGTTTGATGTTGAGGAAGCATTTATTGACAGCGAGCTATGTCACTGACGAAATGATGTCGTTACATGACGAAGCCCGTCAAAACAATCTCTTGTTTATGAATGAGTGTGGGCTTGATCCGGGTATTGACCACATGAGCGCGATGCAGGTGATTGATCAGATTAAATCACGCAATGGCAAACTCGTATCTTTTGAATCCTTTACAGGCGGACTTATTGCACCGGAAACGGATCCACAAAATCCATGGAGATATAAATTTACCTGGAATCCCCGCAACGTAGTAATGGCTGGCCAATCCACAGCGCGTTTCTTACAGGAAGGAGAATTTAAGTATATCCCTTATCAGCAGCTTTTTAGTCGAACCACAAATGTCACAGTTGAAGGAATCGAATACGAGGGCTATGCAAACCGTGATTCGCTAAAATATCTTGACACTTACGGACTGAGTGGCATACAAACCATGCTGCGCGGAACTCTTAGAAACAAAGGATTCTGCAGTGCATGGAACATCCTTGTACAACTGGGCTGTTGTGACGATCAGTTAGTAATGGAGAACGTGAGCCAACTAACACATAGGACTTTCCTGGATTCGTTTTTGGATTTTCATCCGCACGCTTCGGTCAGCGAGAAAATCATCACCAAGTTCAAACTTGAACCTCATGGGGAGGAGATTAGAAGACTTTCGTGGAGCGGTCTTTTTTCTAATGAGCGCGTGGATCTGAAGTTGGGAACACCAGCGCAGGTGCTCGAGCACATCCTTTCGAAGAAATGGAAGCTGTCGCCAGGTGAAAAAGACTTTGTTGTGATGTGGCACCGTTTCGTATTCGAACAAGACGGTATGAAAAAAGAAATTCAAGCACACCTTACTGCCACTGGAGAAAATGAAATAGAGACGGCGATGTCACGGGCCGTAGGCTTACCTTTGGGAATAGTTGCCAGCCTCTTACTTCAGGGCAAGATTGCCAGCAGGGGAGTAGTCATTCCTGTTATGCGCGAGGTATATGATCCTGTTCTTAAAGCCCTCGGTAAATTGGGGATCAGTCTTCAGGAGCGCGAAACAGGGCAGGTTATTTCTTAAGAATGTCTGTTGCAAGTATTCCTGTGAGTGGAAGTAATAACGCTATGCCAAGTATCAGTATTAAAGATCCGCTTATGGAGTACACGATGGCGAGGAGAATGACGTAGTAGAGTGGCACCAGAAAAATTCCAAAGGCATACTTCAACGAACCGATAAACTGTGGGTCTTTGATTTTCTTTCTGATGAAAGAACGAATAAAAGAATATGGCGGGATGTGCAGCAGCCAGCCAATCCACACGATAGGATTCAAAAGTTTTTCGGTCAAAGTACTTTCTTTCCGCAGCGGTGCGTGGGCAGGAACTTTGGGATAGTGTTCCAGCAGCGCACGATCACTTTGCAGTTGTGTGACGAGGTTGCTTTGCACTTTGCGGTATTTCATCAGGAAATCAAACTTTTCTTTATAATGTTCATTTGGTTCGATTGCGAGTGCAAGGGAGTGTAAGGCGTTGGTTGTAACCATCACCAGATTTTCCAGTTTGTCTCGCTCGGTTGGGGATGACTGCACAACATTGCCGACGTCTATTGGATCACCATAGTTAACAAGCACACGCGACCTGAACGAAAGGTGGTCGTCGTAATATATTCCTACGGGGATGATGGTTAATGGTGTGGAATGTTGTTGCTGAAATTTCAATGCCATTCTGGCGAAACCGCGTTGCAGTGTACCGGAGGCGTATGGATCATTGTGATTCCCTTCGGCAAATATCATAATGTCGTTGCCGGCCGCGAGCATGTCAATCCATTCCTGCATGATGGCGTCGTTATTTTTCAGTGAGCTCCATCCATCGCGTATCCTGAAAACGGGTTTTATCTGTATTGCGGTCAGAAGTTTTGTTACGAAGCCAGCTTTGAAGACGCTAGCCCGGGCAATTGACCAGGGATTTCTGGCCGTGCTGCAAATAGCGAGCACGGCGTCGAGGAACGCATTCTGATGCGTTGGAATGAATATTACCGGTCCGGCCACACGCACCGCCTTTGCGTTATTAATCTGCCATTTTTTGAAGTAAAAGTATAGTCCGGCGCTACACCAAAGCTTCATGATTCTGAAAAAAAGACTTGCTTTCATTTAAAGCTAAAGGGGTTGGGGGATTGTTCTGCTGCGAACGAGTAACGAAAATGCGAATCCACTGATCAGATGCCATATTCCCCACCATGCCGCGACAAGTGCCATATGGCCATTGCCTTGAAAAAAGGTGAAGATCAAAATGAGCCCGAGTCCTGAATTCTGAATACCAGTTTCGATCGCGACTGAACGATTCACTGGTTCACTATTTTTTAAAGCCGAACTAAAAATGTAAGCTGCGGCAAGTCCAAGTCCGTTATGCAGGATAACGATCCAGAAAACTGACAGGATATGGTTTCTAAAAACATCAAAGTTCTTTGTAAAAGCAACTACAATTATACCCATCAGCAGAAGCATGGAGATTGTCCTGAGAATTTTATAAATTTTTTCAGTTGCGTGAGGGAAGGAGCGCGCGAAAGACATGCCAGCAACGAGTGGGATCATAAGAATGATCACCATGTTTACGAAGAGATCTGTAAAGCTTATATCGAGGTTTTGAACCCTCACAACCAGTGAAGGTACCAATGAAGACAGAAAGAAGAAGCTCAAGGGCGTGAGCAAAAAGCAAAATATCGATGTGAAAGCCGAAAGTGTGACTGATAAAGCAAGATTACCCTTCGCCAGCATAGAGAAGAAGTTGGAAGCATTTCCACCAGGGCATGATGCAATGAGTATCATTCCCAGGGCAATATCCGGCGCAGGGTCAATAATGTAAATAAGTAGTACGGTGAGCACGGGGAGCAAAAAATATTGGCAGAAAAGGCCGGTAAATAGCGCCTTTGGATCACGACGAAGCTGTAAAAAATGGTCAGGCTTTATGCCGAGTGCAACGCCGAACATGATTAGCGCCAGACATGCATTCAGTACAGTAACACTTCCTTCAGAAAAATTTATCCTTATTGGGGTAGTTTCCAAAATAGTCCAAATATGGGCTTAATTATAGAGAAGTTTGCCATGTCGTACAACAACGTTTTTAATCCGCCGCCTCTCTTGAAGTTTCATAGCCGACGTCTGCAGGGAGTGAAAATCCTTGAGCAGCGCGAACTGCCAGTTGGTCGCAGCGCTCATTTTCAGGGTGTCCGGCGTGGCCTCGGATCCAATTAAATTTTGGGTTGAACCGTTTATGAAGTGGGATATAGCGCTTCCAAAGATCGGCGTTTGCTTTCTTCGCGAAGTTTTTTGCTTCCCACCCCCACAGCCATTTTTTTTCTATGGCGTCGACAACGTATTTGGAATCGGAGTATATGTTTATTGCGATGCCTGGTTTAGTAATCGCTTCAAGTCCTGCGATCACGGCAAGTAATTCCATTCTGTTGTTGGTTGTAAGGCGGAAACCGCCATACAATTCCTTGACAGCATCTTTGAATTTGAGAATGACGCCATAGCCTCCTGGGCCAGGGTTGCCTTGTGCTGCGCCATCAGTGTAGATACGGATCATGAAGGGAAGACGTTGGATTTAAAAAGTTTTACCGCTATGGCTAACAGGATCACGCCAAATACGCGGCGCGATATCAGTGGTGCCTTCTCTTTTGATTGTTAGCCTATAACTCTAACAGCTTGCCTAATATTTTTCAAGAAAGGACATCAGTTTTTTAATTTCACTTTTTTTCAATGCAGGAAAATTTGCAATCCGAAAAGTGCCAGCCTTCCAGTTGCCGTATCCTTCTCCCAGTAACATACCTTCGTCTTTTGCCTTCAGTTTTATCTCCTTAATGATCTCGGGTGCGGCAGCGACCGGTACAACGGTATAAGATTGAACTGCCCTCGTATCAATCAGGTGTTTCAGCGAATTTCTTTCCGAAAGAAATTTGACCCATTTTCTGTACCGTTTTTCTATCTTCTGTTGAACGTCGGCAATTCCAGGACTGTCTTCCAGTACCCGGCTTAATAAGTAAATCGCCGTCACATTGGGTGTGAATGAAGTTTGCCATTTCTTCATCATCTCAATCATAAAGGTCAGGCTGTTATAGTGACTGTTTTCATTAATTTCCGTCGCCCGGGCGATTGCACGGGGAGAGCATATCAGTAAGCCAAGTCCGGCAGGAAGTCCAAAACATTTCTGCACCGATGCGAACCAGATGTCAGCAGATCTAAAATTAAGCTTAATTCCCGCAAGTGAAGATGTTGCATCGACAGCAATGAGTGCATTTGGCTTACTCCGTCGGATAAATCTTAATATGCTATTTGTCACCTGCGTTCCGTTTGAAGTCTCATTTTGCGTCACGCAGATTACCTCCTCGTCATCGATTCCTTCCAGAATTTTAGAGTCGATTTTTTCGTTCATTCCAAACGCAATCGCCTGGGCATTTCTTAGCCGGTTGGTATATTCAAACCACTTTTGTCCAAAGGCGCCGTTGTACAGATGCCAGCTTTTTTCCTTGATTAGAGATTGCGCAATGATTTCCCAACATTCTGTGGCCGATGATGTAAAAAAAATCATGTATCGCTTAGGGATTCTTAGCTTCTCATGCAGAAGGCCAATGGTTTTTTTTGAAAGCTCAATAAAAGGCTCGCTTCTGTGATTGGCGCTTAAAATTCCCGTTCTAACAGCGCCCGTTAGGTACTGCGGGATTTTATCATGAATGCGTGACGGTCCAGGGTAGAACGAGATCATATTTACACTTTTTTTAGAGCGTGGTCGGATTGCTCATACGAACTATTTACTAATCAACAAAAAATTAATGGCCATCGCATAGCCCTCCATGCCAAATCCTGTAAGCATTCCGGCGCACTTTGATGTGATAAGACTTGTATGGCGGAATTCTTCGCGTGCATGAATATTGGAAATGTGGACTTCCACAACGGGCGAGCTTATGGCCCCGATAGCGTCATGGATCGCAACCGAAGTATGGGTATATGCTCCCGCGTTTATAACAATTCCTTTGGCCGAAAATCCGACTTCATGCAATTTATTGACGATCTCTCCTTCGACGTTTGATTGAAAATACGAGATATCAACCTCCGGAAATCTATTTTTTAGGATTATCAGAAAATCTTCAAATGATTTATCTCCGTAGATGGACGTTTCCCGTTTGCCGAGCAAGTTGAGATTAGGCCCGTTGATGATTTGTATGTTCATTAATTGTGAATGGACAGATTAGCTTACGTCGCTAAAGTTAAAGGCGCCAATGACAATAAAAAATTCTTTGTCGTAATATTGGTTCGTGAACTGGGAAATGCATAATAAACATTTTGGGCATTACCTTCGACTTGAGCGATCGCTTTCGCCAAACTCAATCGAAGCCTATCTCCATGATGTCGACTTGTTGAGGCAATTCATGGCGCAGCAGCATCCGCAGGTGTCCCCGTTGAAGGTTAGTACAAGTCAGCTGCAAAGCTTTTTGCAGCATATCACTGAACTTGGAATGAGTGCCCACAGCCAGGCGCGCATTTTATCCGGACTTAAAGCTTTTTATAAATATTTGTCTGCAGAGGAGCTAATCGATCAGGATCCGACGGATTTGATCGAAGGCCCGCGTCTTGGAAGAAAACTTCCCGATACCCTCAGCTATCATGAGATTGAAAAGATGCTCAACGGAATTGACCTGTCCTCCGCGGAAGGAGGGAGGAACCGTGCAATGCTTGAAATGTTATATAGTTCCGGGCTTCGCGTCAGTGAGCTCGTGGATTTGAAAATGAACAACGTGTACTTTGATATTGGATTTCTGCGCGTAATAGGCAAAGGCAATAAAGAAAGACTTGTACCGATTGGGCGGGATGCGATGCGCTATCTATCCATCTACTGCAAAGACCTCCGTGGTCATGCACCTCACAAGCCGGTTCAGCAAGGATTTGACTCTTATGTATTTCTCAATCGCAACGGACGCAAATTGACACGCGTAATGATATTTACAATTATTAAAAATTTAGCTCGCCACGTTGGGTTGAATAAAACTGTAAGTCCACATACGTTCAGACATTCTTTTGCAACGCACCTTATCGAAGGTGGCGCCGATCTTCGCGTCGTCCAGGAAATGCTCGGCCATGAATCTATCACGACAACCGAAATTTACACCCATCTTGACCGCGATTATTTGCGCCAGGTCATTCAGGACTTTCATCCAAGATCGTAATTCTTTTGTACCTTCCGGCCATGAAAAGCATAGGTGTCCTCGCCCTCCTCCTTGTCTGCTCCGTGCTTGCTTTGCATGCGCAGTCTGTAAAGGTTCACGCAGAGAAAGGTGTCGATATGAAAATTTACGAAACCTTCACTGTGATGAAGGGAGAGTTTATGACGCCACCTGATATGCGCAAGGTAAATGAAGAGGCATTGTATCAAGCCATCAAAAAGGCTGTAGTAAAAGAGATGCAAGACCGCGGGTATAAGTTTCTGGAAGACTCTACTGCGCAACTTCACGTGAGCTATGTCGCCGGATCTTATAACCTTACCGACGCCGGAGTAAACGGTCCATTAGGTCAAACACCTGCGTCTACCCCATCCGATATCAATCAATCGCGTTCCTGGGCAACGACTACCAGGGAGGGCATGCTGGTGCTCGACATCATGGATTCATCAAACAAAAAGCAACTTTGGAAGGCGGAAACCAATAAGCTTGCGCTGGACGGTGTAGACTTTAATCATACACTTGATGCCGTGATCTATAAGGCATTTAAAAAGTTTCCGAATAAACTTAAAAAGAAGAGGAAGTAAGCTGGGAATGTACAAATCGTTTGTTCGTCCAATACTTTTTCTGGCAGGGCCGGAGAAAATACATCATCTGGTCTTTACATTACTTAGAACTGCGGGCAAAATTCCGGGCTTTAACAGGCTGCTTCATTATTGTTTTGCTGTTAATGAACCCTCACTGGAACGCGAGCTGTTTGGAATAAAATTCAGCAATCCGATTGGGTTAGCTGCTGGCTTTGACAAGGATGCCCGCTTGATCGACGGTATGGCGGCCCTTGGATTTGGTTTTATTGAGATAGGTACGCTGACGCCGAAACCTCAGGAGGGTAATGATAAGCCACGGCTGTTTCGACTTCCGGGCGATGAGGCCTTGGTTAATCGAATGGGTTTCAACAACCAGGGAGTGCAAATGGCTGTCGGTCGTTTAAAATCAAGAAAGTCCAATGTAATTGTAGGTGGGAACATTGGGAAGAACAAAGCCACTCGCATCGAAAATGCACAAGATGATTATGTCGACTGCTTCAATGCACTTGAGCCGTACGTAGATTATTTCGTGGTAAACGTCAGCTCACCCAACACACCCGGACTGCGCTCGCTGCAGGAAAAGGAACCTTTGCAGAAATTGCTCGCAACCATCAAACGCCTTAGTCTCGCTTCCGCAAAACCGAAACCAGTCTTGCTAAAGATCGCCCCTGATCTTACCAATGAACAACTGGACGACATCGTTGAAATACTGAGTAAAACAAAAACCGATGGTGTGATTGCTACCAATACAACTATCTCCAGGGCAGCTCTGAAAACGAGCCAGGATAGATTAAATCAAATCGGTTATGGAGGCCTGAGCGGCGCGCCTCTTCGTGAGAGATCCAATGAAGTAATTCGCTATCTGCGAAACAAACTCGGCCGGGATTACCCCATTATTGGTGTCGGCGGCATCATGAACGAAGCCGACGCAATTGAAAAGCTAAAAGCCGGAGCGAACCTTATTCAGCTTTACACTGGTTTTATCTATGAAGGCCCTGGGTTGGTGAAGAGGATTGCGAGGGCAGTGGTGGAGGAGAAATTATGAGTTATGAGTTATAAGTTATGAGTTCGGCTCGAGCATAACTCATAACTCATAATTCATAACTCATAATTCATAACTCATAATTTATAATTCCCCCCTAGTTCCCGATCGCCTTCATATAACTCACGCCCACGATAAACGCGCGGTTGTTATTGTTTGTGTTGTCGTTGAGTTTGTTTTGAAGGTCGAGGAGTCCCAGCTCATAGCGAAGATCGAGTGACAGGCTGCCGTTTTTGAGAAAATACTCCAGCCTGGCGCCGGCGTTGGGTCCGAAATCGAAACGCTTGGCGTTGCTGCTGCGAAAGTCAAAGTCTTCAGTGGTCTCGCTCGTTTCGAATCCTTCGGTAATGTATTTGCCGCTTAGCCAGTATGCAGTATAGATCCCAAGGTTCCCGTGCAATTTAAAGTTCTTCAGACCAGGAATGATGAAGGTGTAGTCGAACACGATGGGAATTTCCAGGTACTGCGCTTTAAGCTTGTCAGTGATGGTATTGCACACCTTATGAAAATATCCCTTCTGAATGTATTGTAACTCTGCCCCGATACCAATGTTAGCGGTCATCTGCTTATAACCGACAAATCCAAACGTATAGCCTATGTTGGCTGCCTCTTTCCACGGCGTTTTGGTTTTATAGTTTGAAAATGTTGGACCTGCTTTAATACCGACATAATATATCTGTGCTGAAGCAACAGTTGCAAGCATTGTGCACATCAACAACAATAAGCTTTTTCTCATGATGCAGATTTTAAAATGGTTCTAAAAGATACTCGTATTGATTGGGTCCGGTCTTATTGTCTTCCCGATCGATGACAAGAATCAATTCGCGGGGTGTGAATTCTTTAATGATGTAGGATTCTTCAGAAGTGTTCACCGGTAAAAGTGCCAATACGGTGTTGTTGTTGCGTAGTTCCCATGCACCGTTATCCTGCCGGCCACTTGGATTAGTACGATCAAAGTCTGATGTAATGGCCGTCGTCGGGTTAGGCATATAAAGCGTAAGTCTGTACTTACTCAGATCTGTCGAGATATCTTTAATCCCATCGACGCGTACCTCAACTAGCCGCCAACCCCCCGCAAGGACGCACAGCTTACTTGGACAGTCAGAAATATCACTGCTGCAGGACACCTCTATGATGAGCAGGAGGATCAGTGTAATTTTGGCGACGTATTTCATAATTAAATAAAGTGATACGCAGGTAACAGATTTTGTTACCGGGTTTTTATAATCTTTGTGACGTGCTTCTGTTTTTTAGTCTGAATGATTAACAGATATGGTCCCGCGTCAAGATCTACAAGATGAAGATTGTGTTTGGTGCCGTTGCCCTGAATGCTTTTTACCGTTCTACCTGTAATATCCATTACCGTAAATTCCACAATACCCTCGGTCGCTGGTAATTCGACAAACACGTCTGACTTTACTGGATTCGGATATACTTTAATCGCTTTATCGACAGCCATCTCCGGGGATGTAAATAAGTACACTTCGTCCTGGGAACGGACAGTGCATCCGTTGGCTGTCACTTCTACAGCATAAACACCGTATTCAAAAGGATTCACGTCAAAAGTCTGACCAGTTGCATTGTCGACGGCTGATCCGTTCGCGAACCACTGCAATGCGCCCGTTGAAGTTGTGGACAGTGTTAAGCCATCTGCACTGGCGTTGATGTCGGGCTGTGCTGGACAAATGTTATATTCTCCATAATTTCCCCGGGCTTCCATCCCGATATAGTTAAAGTCACCGGCCACATACAATTTACTTCCCGAACTGGTTATTGGCCCAATGTAATAGCCACCGTCGCTGTTGTCGTGTGTGTCGGGTGTCCAGGAGTTTAAATTACCTGTGGCGAGTGAAAATGATGCCAGCCCAGGCTTAAATTGAATGCCAACGCTGTCAAAACTTCCCGCCGTATAGATATCCGGCCCTCCCAGAGTAATATCGGCGACAGAGCCGTTGCGAAAATCCGGATTCCAGGGTGTTGCATTATTGGAGGTGAGTTCCAGGGCTGCGATTCGATTTAACCGCATGGCGCCGCCAACACCGCTTCTGAATTCGCCGACCACATATGCCGTCGATGAGGTAACGCGGATCTTATCTACCGTACCTTTGCTCGTAGGGTTCCATGGAAGGATTGAAGCATTGGTTACATTGATGGCTGCAATGTTTTCGCGAGTTTGGCTGCCAGAAAGAAGGTTAAATCTACCGGCCGCGTACAACGTATTACCAGAAATATCGACGGAGTTCACATATTGATCTGTCGTTTTTCCGTCCCCAACAGCAGGATTCCAACCTGTTACAACGCCTGTTGTGAGATCAACGGCGGCAAGTCCGGGGCGTATTGTATTAGCATTATTTACCGCGTAGAATTTCCCACCGAGATACAACAGATTGTCTTTGATCATCATGCTGAACACTGACACATCGGGATCAGTGGTGCCAAGTCCGAAGACGGATGGATTCCAGGGGAGCAGTGCGCCGGTGGTAAGATTAAATGCAGCCAGATTGCTTCGCGGGGTTTTATCAATTGCTGTAAATTGTCCGCCGATATACAAGATATTATTATGGACGGCGATGGTGTTCACAACGCCGCCATTGAGGTCAAAGTTAAATGGCCAAGCCTGATCGGTCGCGTCGTCCAGAAGGGCAAAGTTCGTTCGCGGCAACCAGTTCATTCCATTGAAATTCCCGCCGATGTAAATTCCTGTAGCGTTGGCTGAAATAGAATTTACGCTGGCGTTCGGCTCCGGGTTCCAGGGAAGTAAGTTCCCGGTCGTTGCATCCACTGCCGCGAGTGAATTTCGCGAAGCACCGAGAAAGGTGTCGAAGGTGCCGCATAAATATAAAGTAGTACCGCCGAGGGTCATGTGATTAATAAAAGATGATGCTGGCATATTTGGGTTCCACGCAGTGACCGTCGGCGTAGATATTGTGAGCGATGCAATTCGGTAACGCGCTACACCATTAACGCTGGTAAACAGTCCCGACATGTAAAGGGTATTTCCAGACACAACGAGATTGTATGCATAGCCGCCAGCACTAAGGTTTCCAACCCATGGCAATGCTGCGCCGGTAGTCAGGTTTAATCGTGCTGCGCCAATCCGTGTTGAGGCGTTAATGACGCTGAATGTTCCTCCGATAAAAATGCTGCTAGCATCAGCTGTCATGCAAAACACATCACCATCGATAACAGGTGCCCATGAGGACAAAGATCCTGAAGTAGCATCTACCGCCGCCAACCTGTTTCTTGAAATTCCACCGATAGTAGTAAAATAGCCTCCAACGTAAATGTTTGCACCCGCGACAGCGATTGATGTAACGCCATTATTTGGAATGGGGTTCCACGGTTTCAGTGTCCCCGTGTTTATGTCGAAGGACGCCAGATAACTTCTTGTTGTTCCTGCCATTTCAAGAAAGTACCCACCTAAATATAGTGTGGTCCCACTTACATTCATTACGGACGGAGGGTTGTTGGGGTTTGGTTTCCACGTCCTGTCTACCGTCTTATCAGATTTGATGTGGGCGAGGTTTTGTATTTTAACTGTGTCAACTGCATCGAAATATCCTGCGATGAACCAGCCGCCACTGCCGTCGGCAACGGTTAACGATATTTCGCCATGCACTTTAGGCATCACTGGATCAATGATCTTTCCGGTAGAAGGACCTGTAAGTGCTCCGCCTCCGGTATATGGTCCAACCGAACTGAAGAATCCGGACAGCATCGTATATCCATTGGAGTGCTCAACGCGTGAAAGACCTCCATCCGTGATCCAATTCTCTGTGCGGTGTACTTCGTCCTGCGCTTTCAGTGTCAGAACAGAAACGAAAAGGATAAAGAAAATTCCGGCACTTCGTGACGATGTATAATCGATCATGCATTAAAAAATTAGCCTGCGGAAATTAGGCAAATTAATCAGCGTGGCGCAGTCTTTTTCGTTATCATGTCGATGGAGGTGTTGAATACGTTTATATGAATAACTATTTACTCCACAATGATCGGTGACGATTAATTTATTGTAAAGTGAAAGAGTGGCTACGCGAATTGAGGCTACGCCAACATTGAATCTTTCTATCATGTAAGTTGAAGTTTTTACTTAGTTTTGCTCACTGGGAAGAATGGCACAGAACACGTATAAGTCAAATACATTTAAGAAGCCTGAAAAAGAAAAGAAGGGTAAGGCTTCCTCAAAGAGAAAATTCAGTCTGGGATTTATCAAAGACCCACGGTTGAAGCTAACGATCGGATTTTTCCTGTTGATCGTATCAGTGTATTTATTTCTGGCGCTGCTATCATACCTGTTTACAGGGCAGGCAGATCAAAGTGTTGTTGAGGCACGAGGCGTTGGCATGCTTGAATCTGGTCAGGAAGCTGAGAATTGGTTGGGTTTATACGGTGCGATTACATCACATTATTTTATTTTCCGATGGTTTGGAATAGCGGCATTTTTTATACCACCACTGTTGTTTATCATCGGTTTTAAGAGTGTATTTAACCGGGAGCTGTTAAGGGTATTTTCTTTCTCCATCCTCGCGCTATTTTCAGGTTTATGGTTGAGCCTGCTGCTCGGCTATATGACAATGAAGAATGATGGTGCGAGCGATTGGACCTTTCTTGGAGGTGGATTGGGTTATCACCTTGCCGTACTTAGTGACGGCCTTTTTGGATGGGGAACTTTCCTTATTCTTACACTGACGCTGTTTGTCTTCATAATCTTCTTTTTCAACGTTACCGCTATCCCATTGTTTGTTAACAATCCCAAGCCTATGGGGAATGATGCAATTCTGGAGGAGGGAGATGAAGATCCTTTGTTCACATCGTATACAGATGACAAGGATAATTGGCCTGAACAACCTGAGAAAGTCACCGGGAAAATGCCGATCGGCGTCACAACGTTGCCGGTTGAACCATCGGCCAAAGATCTCGAGCTGGAAGTAGAAAGACCAATACTGCTTAAGCGTGAGCCGGCCAAGGTTGAAGCGCCAAAAAAATCCGCTAAGGAAGAGCCATTTTTTACCGTGGAGGAAGTTGTTGAAACCGATAAGCTTGCGGAACAATTGGTGCACGAACAAGGCCTTTACGATCCAACGTTGGAGCTTAGTGGCTTTAAGTTTCCCCCACTGGAATTACTTAGCGAATACGACACGGGAAAGGCCGGTGTAACACAGGAAGAACTGAATCAAAACAAAGACAAGATCGTCGCCACTCTTGTCAATTTTAAGATCGGGATACAAAGCATCAAGGCTACCATCGGACCAACGGTAACGTTATACGAGATCGTGCCGGACGCGGGTATTAAAATATCCCGGATCAAAAATCTGGAAGATGACATTGCGCTAAGCCTTTCCGCTCTTGGAATACGGATCATTGCGCCAATACCCGGCAAAGGAACAATTGGGATCGAGGTGCCGAACAAAAACCGCGAGATGGTAAGCATCCGGTCTGTCTTCAGCACACAGAGTTTTGCTAAGACGGATAAGGAGCTGCCGATTGCTTTAGGGAAGACAATTTCAAACGAGGTGCTTGTTATCGACCTGGCTAAAATGCCTCACCTACTTGTTGCGGGCGCTACCGGCCAGGGGAAATCTGTTGGGCTTAACGTCATCCTGACCTCTTTAATATATAAGCGACACCCTTCCCAACTCAAGTTTGTGCTTGTCGATCCAAAGAAGGTCGAGATGTCTTTGTACAGCAAGCTTGAGCGTCATTATCTGGCGAAACTTCCCAACAGCGAGGAGGCCATTATTACGGATACCCGAAAGGTTGTACATACGCTAAACTCCCTTTGTATTGAGATGGAGAACAGGTATGAAATTCTCAAAGACGCGGGTGCGCGCAATTTGAAGGAGTACAATACAAAATTTGTCTCCAGGAAACTCAATCCCAAGGAGGGGCATCGATTCCTCCCATATATCGTGCTGGTAATTGATGAGCTGGCAGACTTGATGATGACAGCCGGCAAAGAAGTCGAAACGCCAATTGCCCGCCTTGCGCAGCTCGCACGAGCCATAGGAATACACCTTGTCGTGGCTACCCAACGGCCCTCCGTGAATGTTATCACTGGCGTTATCAAGGCTAACTTTCCTGCCCGGCTTTCATTCAGGGTGACGTCGAAAGTCGATTCCAGGACAATCCTGGATACGGGCGGCGCAGATCAATTAGTTGGTCAGGGTGATATGCTTTTGTCCTCTGGCTCTGAGGTAATCAGGCTTCAATGCCCCTTTGTGGATACACCTGAAATCGAAAAAGTCTGCGAATTTATCGGATCTCAGAGAGGGTACGATTCGGCATATTTGCTCCCGGAATTTGAAGGTGATGAGGAAACCGGACCCTCCAGCGTTGACCTTTCAGAGCGAGACGTGCTTTTTGAGGATGCTGCAAAACTAATTGTATCTCACCAGCAGGGAAGCACCTCGCTGATTCAGCGCAAACTGAAGCTTGGATACAACCGCGCGGGCCGGTTAATTGACCAATTGGAGGCGGCAGGAATAGTCGGTCCATTTGAAGGAAGTAAAGCCCGCGAAGTTTTAATCAAGGATGAATTCAGTTTGGAACAATTATTGACTTCTTTGAAAGAAAGACACAGTCAATCTTAACTTCGCACTCTATCTAAGCCTACTCAAGAAATGAAAAACCTCCTTTTTGCCCTATTGGCTATTATGGTGACCATTACGGTTTCCGCTCAGTACGACCCGAAAGCATTGGAAATTTTGGATGCGATGAGTAAAAAATACAAAGCAACTCCGGCCTTTGAGGCCAACATAGCTTGTACGCTGACGAATGACGTCGATAAAATCAATGAAGAATTTAAAGGCAAAATCTCTGTAAAAGGGGATAAGTTTAGAATGGTGCTTCCTGAACAGGAGGTGATAAATAACGGAGTTACGATCTGGACATACCTGCCAGAAGCTAAAGAAGTCAATATTGATAACTACGACGCGAATTCCGAAGACGTAAACCCGTCAAAAATGCACGAAGTTTACAAGAAGGGGTTCAAATACCTTTACCTCCAGGATAAGACGGAAGGGGGCGTGATGTGCCAGGAAATCGATCTTGTGCCGGAAAAGAAGGACGCTCAATATTTCAAGATCAAGATGTTCATCAACAAAAAGGATAAAACCATTCAGAGTTTTACGCTGTTTGACAAAGGAGGAAACCGCTACAAATACACGATCTCTAAGTTTACGCCGAACGCAAAAATTGATGATACAGTTTTCGCCTTTGATCCTAAAAAGTATCCGGGCGTCGAGGTTATAGACCTTCGATAGTACCTGATCCTCTATTACGGGTCGATTTTTTTCAGATCAAGTTGCTTATTTTCGCGTCACTTTAATGAAGTGAAACCATGACGCGTGCGCAGATATTCGCCGAAATACAGAAGAAAAGATCCTTTCTTTGCGTTGGTCTTGACACCGACCTGGCGAAGATTCCGAAGCATTTACTTGAAGTCGAAGATCCGATTTTCGAGTTCAATAAGCAGATCATAGATGCAACGCAGGCTTATTGCATTGCTTATAAACCCAATATCGCTTTTTATGAGGCACTTGGCGTGCGGGGGTGGGAGTCGTTAAGGAAAACGATCGAATATATTCCAGAAGGGTTGTTCACCATCGCAGACGCGAAGCGCGGGGACATTGGCAACACTGCCTCAATGTACGCCAAGGCCTTTTTTGAACAGATGCGCTTCGACTCCATCACGGTGTCGCCATATATGGGCGAGGATTCCGTGAAGCCTTTTTTGCTTAAGGACAAATGGGCCATTTTGCTCGCGCTTACCTCCAATAACGGTAGCGCCGATTTTCAGCGCCGGACCTTGGCCGAAAGCGGGCGTCCGCTATATGAGGAGGTGATAAGGAAATCGCAGGAATGGGGATCGCCCGATCAAATCATGTATGTGGTTGGCGCAACGCAGGCCGAAAAAATCCTGGAAATTCGGGCGCTGGCGCCTGAGCATTTCTTTCTAATTCCGGGCATCGGCGCGCAAGGCGGAGATCTCGACCTTGTTGCAAAAGGAATGAATGCACACTGTGGACTGATTGTGAATTCCGCAAGGTCGATTATATACGCATCCGATGACATACATTTTGCCCGTCGTGCAGAGGTCGAAGCGCGGGCATTGCGCGATACGATGGATGGCCTTCTTCAACGCATGCCGTAAAGAATCCTGACAGTCTCGCTTATGCTATGAGATCTTGCTCGCGGAAGTTGTAAATCGGTTTTAAAACCGTCACCGTGACTGAGTCGTTTCTGCATTACCTCTGGCAGTTCCAATATTTTAATAAAGCAGCTTTTGTCACCACAACAGGCGACGAAATATGTGTGTATAACCCAGGGCAACGGAACCGCGACGCAGGGCCAGATTTTTTTAATGCACGGCTTCGGATAGGCCCCATCGAGTGGTTTGGCAGCGTTGAGATCCACATCTATGCCAGCGGATGGGTGGAGCATCATCACAACACAGACGCCGCTTACGACAATGTCGTGTTACACGTTGTTTGGAAAGATGACAAGGCAGTCAGTCGTGCTGATGGATCCGCAATGCCCACGTTTGAGCTCCAGCATCGCGTGGACGAATCATTATTATTCCAATATAAAAGGTTGCTTCATAACCCCGAGGCCATCCCATGCGCTGCATCGTTCAACGACGTTAACAATATCTGCAAGCTTTCGATGCTGGATAAGGTCCTGGCTGAGCGCCTGGAGGTCAAGGCAAACATTATACTTAAAATGTTACTTCGTAATAATAACGATTGGGAAGAAACGTGTTACCAGACTATCTTCAAAAACTTTGGATTTAAAGTCAACGCCGATCCTTTTCATCAACTGTCCCAATCTATTTCGTACAAGTTTTTACTTAAACATGCCGACCAGATTAATCAGGTGGAAGCGCTCTTGTTCGGGCAGGCAGGGTTTCTCGAAGAGAAAAATGAAGAAGATTATTATCGCATGCTACAACGGGAGTATAAACTGTTGGGACAGAAATACCAGCTTACGAGCAAGAAGGTAAATAGGATCCAGTGGAGGTTTCTTCGGCTACGACCTGCAAACTTTCCGACCATAAGAATCGCACAATTCGCTGCGCTGATCTTTCACCGTAGA
Source organism: Chryseolinea sp. (assembly GCA_037720155.1). Lineage (GTDB taxonomy): Bacteria > Bacteroidota > Bacteroidia > Cytophagales > Cyclobacteriaceae > Chryseolinea. Next base: position 755,863 of record JBBJMI010000001.1, read on the forward strand.
AATTTACTTTCGTCGATACTATCACAAGGCTCCTGCAAGTCGCTCCAATTGTTTTTCTCAATCAGGCAGTCTCCGTATTGGATGCACCACTATCACTTTTTTAGGCCGATAAAAGACGAGATAGACACGCTCGGCGAAGCGGCTGTGAATAATCTTATTATCAATTCCGTAGTGCCGTTGATGGTTGCTTATGGAAAATCAAAGGATGATCAGGGTTACGTCGACAAGGCTGTTCGTATATTGCAGACTCTCCATGCAGAAACGAATATGATTACGAAACAGTGGAAAACGCTTGGCATTGCCTCGCGAACCGCATTTGACTCGCAGGCACTCGTTCAGCTATACAACAACTATTGCCTTAAACGCCGCTGTCTTGAATGTAACATCGGTGCATCCATTGTCAACCCCCGAAACAGGTGACCGCATTTTTTGCCGGCGTCAACCTGATTCTACTTATCGCTATCGCATGGCAGATGCAAAGAGGATACAGTGGATCACTATCTGTTTTTTTCTGGCCAGCGTTGTTGTTTAAATTGATGACGGGTGTAGCGATTGGGTTGCTATACTCATATTATTACTCAAGTGGAGATACATTTTTATATTTTAATGACGGTGTGACCCTTGCCAGTCTTGCACGTCGCGATCTGTCTTCCTATCTGCAGTTCTTATGGCACGGCGACGATAGCTTTCCCATATGGGTGAGTCTTGCAGATGGTCAACAATCCAGGGTGCTGTTTATGGTCAAATTCACAAGCCTGATCAATCTGGTTACCCATGATAATTATTGGATATCATCACTATATTTTTCTTTGGTGTCGTTTGCGTTCGCATGGAAACTGGTAAGACTGATCTCACAAACGTTTCCCCAGGTTAGTTCGCCAGCGGTCATCGGTTTTTTGTTCCTTCCATCCGCGGTATTTTGGAGTTCTGGATTGATAAAGGAATCGCTGGCAATGGCGTCTGTGTTTTTTCTTTCTGCAGTTGTAATAAAAGTCTGGTCAAAAATGTCTCTGCAGTACTGGGAATGGATCGCCCTTCCGTTTTTTCTCTGGTTGCTCTGGAGCTTGAAGTATTTTTACCTGGCAGTATTTTTTCCGGTCGCGGCCTCATCCATTGTTGCATATGTGATATTTAACGGGAGGCTGGCTTTTCTATCTCGTTCATCAAAAATGATTCTATTGACTACGGCCGTTGTAGTAGTTTTCGTGTCTGTCATTTTGATGCATCCTAATTTTGAACCAAGTGTCTTTTTTGAGGTGATTGTCACAAATTACAACTTACTTCACGCGATGTCGGCGCCCGACGACGTTATTTACTACCATAATCTGCAGCCCACAATCGAAAGCATCGCGCTGAACATGCCGTGGGCGCTCATTTCCGGTTTGTTCAGGCCCTTCTTTTGGGAAGCTTCCACCGTGTTACAATTATTGGCATCGTTAGAAAATTTGGTGTTGGTTGTGTTGACCATCTTTGCGGTGTTCAATCTATCCAGGTATGTAAAGTCCGCCCACCGTCTGAAATTGGTAACCTTGCTGGCGTACGTAGTGCTGCTTTGTATTTTTCTAGCGCTCTCCACACCTAATTTTGGGACGCTTTCAAGGTATCGTGTGGGGTTTCTGCCTTACTTTTTTTTGTTAATCACTATTTATAACCCAGTTGGTATGCGCGCCGCACGATTGATGAAAAGATATTCTAACCACCTTATTCGGTAGGACGTTCAATTTACCTTTACCTTAGCCGCACGTAAACCACCTATGGAGAACCCTGTTATAATTTTTGGCGCCAACTACCTTGGAAGGCAGGTAAAAGACATTCTTGAACGAAATGGAAATGTGGTTTACTGCTTTCTCGACGATAACAGGAAGCTTCACAACACCGTGTTAGATGAAATAACCGTTCTCGGTGGCACAGAAGACGATACGTTCCTCAAACTCATTGGAAAAAAGTGTGATGCGGTTGTAGCAATCGATGAATTTAAAGTTCGCCGTTCCCTGGTCACATCGCTACAGGAGGAGCGTAAGGCGCAACCGGTCAATGTCATTTCCCAATCTGCAATATTTGCAAATTCCTCCACCATCGGCCATGGAAATATAATCGACCATCATGTCAGCGTAGGAGCAGGTTCAACGATAGGCAGTCATTGTATCCTCCAGGCGGGAGTAGTCATTGGGGCGGAGACAACAGTCGGTCAGTATGTGCAGATCGGTGCTGGCAGTGTTGTCAATGCTGGCAGCACAATTGAAGAGGAAGTTTTCATTGGCTCAGGAGTGATCATTGTAGGCGGGGTCACGATAGGCAAAGGTGCCCGCATCGGGGCGGGTTCGGTAGTTATCGGTTCCGTAAAGTCAGGTGAAACAGTTTTTGGTAATCCCGCACAGGCAATTAAATCATAGGAAGTAAAGCATGTCGAAGTTATCAGAATCCGATCTTATTCTGAATAAGGATGGGAGTGTGTACCATCTTAACCTGTTGCCTAAGCATATCACGGAGAACATCATCACGGTTGGTGACCCGAGCCGGGTTTACAGAGTAAGTCAGTACTTTGACGACATTGAATTCGAAATGAACAAACGCGAATTCATCACGCACGTTGGCAAGTTCAAGGGAAAGCCGGTTACGGTGATCAGCACTGGCATGGGTACCGATAATATCGAAATATTTTTCACGGAACTCGATGCTCTGATAAATGTTGATTTGAAGACACGCGAGGTGAGAGGCCGGAAAAAAAAGCTTAAGATTGTGCGGATCGGAACATCCGCTTCGTTGCATGAAGACATTCCATTGGATTCACATCTCGTCACTGAGTATGCCGTTGGCTTTGATAGTCTGATGAACTATTATAACCTTCCCATGACTGCATTTGAGCAAAGCATAGGCAAGGATATTCAAAAAAAAACCGGGACGTCTGTTATCCCATACGTTGTAAGCGGATCCCAAATGTTAAAAAAGCAGTATGCTGCCGATATGGTTACAGGCAATACGATTACCGCCCCAGGATTTTATGCTCCACAAGGACGCGAGATCCGTATTCCATTAAAGTATCCTGCACTTGCAACGGACCTGGCTAACTACTATAATAAGGCGGTGGATTTTAGAATGACAAATTTTGAAATGGAAACTGGCGGATATTACGCAATGGCCAGATTAATGGGTCACGAAGTGCTGAGCGTCAATGCAATCATCGCTAACCGTGCCACCAGCAAATTCTCGAAAGATCCTAACAAGGTGATTGATGGGCTAATAAAGAAGGTGCTGGATCGGATATAATCGCTCGCTGAATTAGCGTATGGAGCTATCCATCCGCATTATGTGCTTCCCAGCGATGTAAGGCTCGTTATTGTAAAACCCTGACAGCACACGATGAGCAATTTGCTCAATGATGAGCTCGTCGTCCGTTTTGCCCTGCTTTCCCTGCCAGAAAATCCTGCCGGGATGGCGTTTCATATCCTCTACATATCCCTTTGCCCGATTATATTGGTCGTCGGTAAAGGTGATGGTAAAACAGGTTTTTACTTTTTGTGTCTCCATAGCGGTTTGGGATTTACAATTGTTATGCCAGTCAAAATCTTCTAATAATGATACGAAAATTGGCCTCATTTGCGCAACCGTTTGCCCGGCTCCGGTCAACTGTGTTCGCGACTGAGACGCCTAATATTTTTGAGGAATACCAAGGGAAAGTGAGATAAAATTGATTCATTACAGGTTGGGCCCCGACTCGCAGCTACATTTGTATACCCATGAGAAATTGTTCTATTTTTACGTTGTCGAACGGTATTCGGGTGGTGCACCAGCATATCACCACGACCAATATTGTGCATTGCGGTCTTTTCCTGGGCGTCGGCAGCCGCGACGAAACCACTGTTAATCAAGGAATTGCACATTTCTGGGAACATATGGCTTTTAAAGGCACCCGGAGGCGCACCTCCATTGACATCATCAAGAGTCTGGATTCTATTGGCGGCGAGCTGAATGCCTTTACAGATAAAGAGAAAATCGTTTTTTACGCCTCTGTCAGAGACGAGTATTTCGAAAGGGCCATGGACGTACTGACTGATATTACTTTTCAGTCAACCTTCCCGGTTAAAGAGCTTGAAAAAGAGCGTGGGGTGATACTCGAGGAGATGGCAATGTATATAGATAGCCCCGATGATTCCCTCCAGGATGAATTGGAAGCGGTGGTGTTCAGAAATCATCCTATGGGAATGAACATTCTGGGGAACGAAATGACTGTGCGGGCATTTCGGAAGCGCGACTTTGTAAATTTTTTCGCCAATCATGCAGACAATCGCGAGATCGTGTTCAGCGTTATTGGAAACATTTCATTGGAGAATACGGAGAAACTTGCCTTAAAATACCTCGAAAGGAAACCAACTTTACGTTCAACTGCAAGAAGGAAGAAATTTACGGTGTATGAGCAATATGAAAAGGTGCTCCAACGTGGCGTAAAGCAATCGCGCTGTGCAATTGGCCGCGACGCGTATCCGATGATGCACGAAAATAGAATTCCATTTTATCTACTGAATAATATTTTTGGTGGACCTGGTATGAACTCACGTTTGAGTTTGTCTGTTCGCGAAAGGCATGGTCTTGTATACTCCATCGACTCTCATTACAATGCATATAGCGATACCGGGATGTTCGCGATCTACTTTGGAACTGAGCCGAAACAAGTTAAGAAGTGCATGAAGCTCATCAGGAAAGAGATGGATAAGCTTTGCGCAAAAAAGCTAAGTCCCGCAGCGCTTGCATCCGCTAAAGATCAAATCAAAGGTCAGCTTGCGCTGTCCGAGGAAAATAATCTTGGCATCATGATCATGATGGGACGGGCAGTACTGGATCACAATCGGGTACCGAGCCTCGATGAGGTTTTTGAAAAAATTGATGCCGTATCCGCGCGCAGTCTTCAACAGGTTGCCAACGAAATATTCGACGAGGAAAAATTAAGCTACCTGTACATGGAGCCGGTTGTCAAATAGCATTGCCTCTTCCTATTGAAAATACCTTTATTCAATGGATATAATTAATCCGGAATTTCAGCGTTATGCTGAGACGTATACTACACCTGAATCGGATGCATTAAAACAGATCAACCGTGATACGTATGCGCGAATATTAAAGCCGCAAATGCTGTCAGGGCATCTCCAGGGAAGGCTGCTGGCAATGATCAGTAAAATGCTGAGGCCACTGCGAATATTGGAGATCGGTACTTATACTGGTTATTCTGCCGTTTGCCTTACTGAAGGGTTGCAGGAAAACGGTCAACTGTTTACAATTGATAACAACGAAGAATTGGAAGCGTTGGTGAAAAGGAACTTCGACGCTGCAGGTATTACCGAAAAGGTGACCTATCTGATAGGAAACGCGAGAAACTTAGTGCCTGCACTCGACGAAAAATTTGATCTCGTCTTCATAGATGCGGACAAGGAAAGTTACAGCACTTATTTCGACTTGGTCATTGACAAGATTTCATCGGGAGGAGTAATCGTAGCAGACAATGTACTGCGCAAGGGAAAGGTGTTACAAGAGAAAAAAGATAAAGACGCAAAAGCAATTCATGCTTTCAACGAGAAGGTGAGTAATGACAGGCGCGTGGAGCAAATACTTCTGCCGATAAGAGATGGTATTTTAATGATAAGAAAACTATCTTCGTAGAACTTTTAGCATATGAAAATATTAGTCGCGCTATTTTTTGCGGCCTGGACAGCAGCAGCGCAGTCACCAGAAGTGCCTCACAAGATGCAGTTTGCTGGTATCACACTTACACTTCGCGATGACGCACGGCGTGAAATACAGAAAGATGTCAACGCGCTCACGCAATCACCACGTCATCATATGATAAAGGTTGAACGTGCACGCACCTACTTTCCTGTTATTGAAAAAGTGTTTGAAGAGGAACGCGTTCCGGATGATTTTAAATATCTGGTTTTGCAAGAGTCTGCGCTGATTGCCGATGCAGTGTCGACATCGAATGCTGTTGGGTTTTGGCAATTCAAAGATTTCACAGCAGTGGAGATGGGATTGCGTGTTGACAAAGAAGTTGATGAGCGTCTCAACCTTGTGTCATCCTCCCGGGCCGCCGCCCGATACATCAAGAAAAATAATTTTTATTTTAATAATTGGATATATGCGCTGCAGGCATATCAAATGGGCGCGGGTGGCGTGATGAGGTCTGTGGATAAGCACGAAAGCGGCGAGAAAAATATGGAGATAACCAGCAGCACATACTGGTACGTTAAGAAATTTCTTGCACACAAGATTGCATTCGAGGAGTCAGTAAAGAGCCCGGGATTGATAAAGGTTGTAACCTACGAGAACAAGGACAAAAAAATGCTTACCGACCTTGCCCGGGAAATATCCGTTGACGAGACCGAGTTAAAACAATATAACAAGTGGGCGAAGACCGGCACCATCCCTGGCGACCGGAGCTATATTGTCTTGATTCCAATTGCAGGAGAAGGCAAAGCTCCTGTCCTCCCTGCTGCGGTCGCTGTCGCGTCAACGGCTGGGCCAGCCGCAGCGCCAGCAAAAAGTAATTCGGCGTCGGCATTGAAGAGCAGGATGAGGATCAATGGCATTTCTGCTATCAAAGGAGAAGCCGGCGATACTCCAGTTCAACTTGCCGGTCGTGCAGGTGTTGAGGTTTCTGATTTTCTTAAATGGAATGACATTTCGTCGACCGCCCAAATCCAACCTGATACTTATTACCTTCTGGGAAAGAAAAGGGTCAGATCTGAGGAAGATTATCATAAGGTTTTAACAGGCGACAACCTGTGGTTGGTTAGTCAGCGCTATGGCGTGCAGATGAAGAAGTTAAAGCGATATAACAGGCTCTCCTCAGATGATGAGTTAAAACCAGGGACGACCTTATGGCTCTCATCGATGAAACCGAGGGATGCCGATAAACAAACTGTGAGCGAGATTGTCCAGGTAGATGATGACCGAAGCTTTGCATGGACAGTGGATCCCGACGAAGCGGAAGCCAATACTGTTTCTGTACCTAAAGTGATTGAGCCAAAGGTTACCGAGACTCCAGCTTTGGAAGACGCGCCCGCGGGTAATTCGATTTCGCCGCAGCCAGAACAACAATCTGTTGTCGATGTTCAACCATCCATTTCAGTCACGCCACCCCCGGATTCAGTGGGTACCGCTACCGTTGTGACAAACCCTTTGGAAAAAATTGTCTACAAGGATCATAAGGTTCTGCCGGGAGAGACTTTGTACGCGATTGCAAAGCAATATTCTGTTGGCGTGATGGACCTTGTTAACTGGAACGATCTTAACATCCAGTCGGGCATAAGGCCCGGGCAGGTACTCAAGCTTATTTCACCTGACGAAATCGTGGCGCCGATCGCGGAAACACGTGAAATTGAGCATGTTGTGAAAACGACTGACACACTGTACAGTGTCGCCCGAAAATACAATGTTACGATCAAGGAGCTGATGGAATGGAACGATAAGAAAGACTTTAGCTTGTCGGTAGGAGAGAAGCTCAAGGTCAGAACGAAATAGAAATCCCATATTTCGTCCTTTACAGCGTAATTATTACCGCTCAACGCTATTTTTGACAATACCGTATCAGATATTGCCGCAAAAGGATATTTTTGTGGCTAAGGCGAAATTGCGGATCCGGCTTTATTGATGATTAATGCAAACTGAACTGAAAACTATTGAACTAGTAATGCTCGTTGATGACAATGACACTGATAATTTCATCAGTAAACGCATCATCGAGATCACCAAGTTTGCCAAACGAGTTGAGGTTAAAGGCTCAGGTAAGGCTGCCTTGGATTATTTGCGCGAAAACCAAACCAACGCCGAGAACCTGCCAAGCCTTATTTTTTTAGATATTAACATGCCAATCGTGGACGGTTTTGTGTTCCTCTACGAATTTGAAAAATTCAATGAGACAGTGCGCAACAAATGCAAGGTCATCATTCTTTCCAGCTCCGATAACAAACGCGACATCGATAAGATCGTCAATAACAACCACGTTATCAAATTCATCACCAAACCTTTGACGGAGGTTGCACTTGACGAGATCAAGTTGAATAACATTTGAGTTTCATTGTTAATTGATTTGATCTATTTTTGGCGGATAGCCAAATGTGTTCGAAATTCTTAGCAGCATGAAAAAAATTGTTAGTGCCTTTGCATTTATTGCCGTGCTCTCTATGGCATGTCAGTCTGATGCGCAAATCGTAAAGCCCGATACACTTTCACCATGGAAAAAGAAGTTGTTAATGAACCTGAATATCAATCAGGCTGCATTTTCCTCTAACTGGAAATCCGGTGGAGTAAATTCTATAGGACTAAATGCGTTGTTCAATTACCAAGCCAATTATGCCAAGGACCGGAACTCGTGGGATAATCAGATTGACCTGCTCTACGGCTTCGTAAACAACTCTGGACAAGGTTACAGGAAGACGCTGGATCGAATCTTCCTTGATACGAAGTATGGTTACAAGCTCAACGAAAAATGGGGACTATACACATCGCTAAATTTTCTTTCTCAGTTTGCTGAGGGACATGAATACGTTACAGACGCCAACGGCGCCGAGCAAAAGATGCTCATCTCTGACTTTTTAGCTCCGGCTTTCATCACATCGTCTTGGGGTATAGAATATCACCCCGTCGAGTATTTCTATATTAGGATATCGCCCTACTCCCCGCGCGTCACTGTAGTGCAGGATCCAGAGCGGTTTGTTACAACTGTAGGCCCAGAGCCCTATGGTGTGAAACCTCCTGACGAAACCAGGTGGGAATGGTTGGCATTTCAGCTATACGCTGACTTCAACAAAGACATCGCGAAAAATGTTAATCTGAAGGCGCGTTATCTGATGTATGCTAATTATCAAACGCTTGCGTTGAAAACGATTGATCACCGCCTGGAGGTCATGTTAAATGCAAAGGTAAACCGCTTCATAACCGTAGGCCTCGGAGGAATTCTGCTGTATGATTATGATCAGGATACCGGTGCCCAGCTTAGCCAGGTATTTAACCTAGGATTCGCCTATTCATTTCAAAATTTTGAAGAACCTAAATAGGCTTAAGGACTTCTAATTATGCCACGCCAGGATTTTATCGATGCCATAACCGCGTCCTACAATACTCCCCTGGCCTCGATCTATCTCGGTGCCGGCGTTTTCAATAAAGAAATTATCCCTGAAGCAAAGGTTAGCCTTCCGCTTCGTATGATTAATCGGCACGGATTAATTACCGGCGCTACCGGATCCGGCAAGACAAGAACGCTACAACTGATCGCAGAACAACTATCTGCGGCCGGTGTCGCCGTGTTCATACCCGATATCAAAGGGGATCTGTCCGGGATGGCGCAGGAAGGTGTTGTCAATGAAAAAATCACTGAACGCGCAGCGGCGTTGGGAATTCAGTATGAACCAAATGCATTCCCGGTCGAGTTGTACTCACTTACAGGCGCACTGGGCGCGACGATGAGGGCCACGGTGACTGAGTTCGGACCAGTTCTCCTTTCTAGAATACTGCAACTCAACGACACGCAGACTGGCGTGCTGAACATAATTTTTAAATATGCCGACGACAAAAACCTGCCCGTCGTAGACTTCAACGATTTGAAGAAGGTACTTAATTATCTTGCAGAGGGCGCTGGAGCAGCGGAGATCAAGGGAGATTATGGTAAGATCGCATCAGCCACAGCGTCGACGATCATTCGTAAAATAGTGTCACTCGAGCAGCAGGGCGTTGACCGGATTTTTGGCGAAACATCTTTTGACATTGATGATCTGTTTGAAAAGGTTGATGGCCGCGGTGTCATCAGCATTCTCAATGTTTCTGACGTTCAGCAACAGCCTGCTGTTTTTTCGACGTTCATGCTTTCTCTGCTGGCGGAGGTGTATCAACGGCTACCAGAGGCAGGTGATCTGGACAAGCCGAAGCTGGTTTTCTTTATTGACGAAGCGCATCTATTATTTAAGGATGCATCACGGGCATTTATGGAGCAGATAGAGCAGGTAATACGCCTCATCCGTTCTAAAGGTGTCGGTGTTTTGTTTTGTACCCAGCTAACGCAGGATATACCCGCGACAGTTTTATCACAACTCGGCAATAGAGTCCATCACGTGGTCCGTGCGTTCACACCGAACGATGCCAAGGCACTAAGGGAGACGGTGAAAACATTCCCGCGGTCCGCATACTATGACATGGAGCAGCAGTTTACGCAGCTGGGTACTGGTCAGGCATTCATAACGGTTTTAAATGAGAAGGGCATACCAACAGAAACAGTGGTAACTCACTTAGCGCCGCCTTCGTCTTTGATGGGCCCTCTGCCTGAACGCGACTATACCAAACACCTTCAAAATTCAGACATCTTTAGAAAGTATAAAGATGCGGTCGACACACAAAGTGCATTCGAATTGTTGGAGGCACGAATGAAAGTGGATCGTCAAGAAGCGGATGATGCAAAGGCAATCAAATCTCAGAAAAAGGAGAAGAGCACCTTCGAAGAAGTAATTTCATCGCCTGTTGCCAAGCAGGTAGGCCGGGAGTTGGTTCGAGGTGTGTTTGGTGTGCTATTTGGGACGCGTAGGAGAACGACGAGAAAAAGTGGCGGATTTTTTTAGATGATGCTGTGAGCTGTCGTCGAACAGGTTCCAGCAATCAAAAGTCTGTGTCGAGCCCCAGCCTGTCCCTAAATTCCTTTAGCAACGGGATTTTTCCCTGGAGGTATTCGAACTTGTCGCGCGAAGTGTATATCACCTTCTTGTCATCATGCTCCTGAAGAATGCCTATCACGAGTATGCTATCATTATTTAACTTTTCCCGAAGGTAGTTGATCAAATCGCTTTTGATATTTCCCAACATCGTCTCCTGAACAGGACTTAGCAAGCTCAATTTAATTAATGTGCCCTCCACTCCATAGGGTTGGGACAGCAGCTGAAATTCCGCCTGATACTTCTTGCGCTGAACTGCAAATTCTTCCCAGTGCAATTTCAACTGCTCCGGCGTGAAGGTGTTGGTACTTTCTTTTTTTAAAATTGTTGTCGTGGGAGCATTTTCCTTCTTCGGTTCAACCTTCAGCAAGTCAGCAATCTTTACTGTTGTTCGCGTTGTGCTTTTTGGTTTTTCTATGGTAACGATAGGAATTGTTTCCGGGGGAAGTGAAGGTTCGCTGCCGTTCTCTACACTAATTTTTTTTTTAATACCTCTCCCGGAGGATTCAATTGGTGAGGTTGAATGGCGGCTTTTACGCTAGCCATCTTCATCAGGGCAAGCTCGACCGAAAGCCGCGGGTTCTTGCTGGTCTTGTAATTGATATCGCACTGGCTCGCCAAATTAAGCCAGCTTAGTAAAAGGGAGGGTTCCGATACCTTGGCCTGGTCGGCGTATTTTTTCTTAACAGCATCCGGCACTTCCATCAGGTTTATCGTGCGTGCTTCCTGAGAGACCAAAAGGTTTCGAAAATGTTCAGCAAGGCCAACGATAAAATTATGCCCATCAAAACCTTTGCGCAGGATTTCGTCGAGGCTAATCAACGGTTGAGAAAAGTTTTGGCTCAACAACCCATTCGTTACCTCGAAATAATAATCGTAATCGAGGATGTGCAGGTTGTCAAGTGTTGCCCTGAAGGTTACACCTTTCCCAGACGAATAAGTGACCATCAAATCAAAGATGGAAAGGGCATCACGCAATGCGCCGTCCGCTTTTTGCGCGATCAGGTGCAGCGCTTCCTGCTCGGCAGGTATATCTTCACGCTTTGCGATCTGTTTTAGATGGTCAGCGATATCGCTAATTTGAATTCGATTGAAATCGAAGATCTGGCAGCGGGACAGGATCGTGGGTATAACTTTATGCTTTTCCGTGGTTGCCAGGATAAAGATCGCGTATGATGGCGGCTCCTCAAGCGTTTTCAGAAAAGCGTTGAAGGCCTGATTCGAAAGCATGTGAACTTCATCGATGATGTACACTTTAAACTTTCCAAATTGAGGTGGATAGCGCACCTGGTCGATGAGGTTCCGAATGTCTTCGACAGAGTTATTAGAGGCCGCATCAAGCTCAAAAATGTTCAGGGAATTGGATTCCTGTTTTTCCTCAAACCCGTTTATAAGACGTGCGACGATGCGTGCACAAGTTGTTTTTCCCACCCCCCTTGGACCACAAAATAGCAGGGCCTGAGCAAGCTTGTTGTTGTCGATGGCATTTTTTAGCGTAGTTGTAATGTGTTCCTGGCCGACTACCTCATCAAAACCCGTAGGGCGGTATTTTCGCGCTGAAACAACAAAATTCTCCATCGGCCGCAAGATAAAATTCAAATAACAAAACTCAAGGATTCTTTGTATCCGTTGGTGTGGAATGCAGAACTTTTTTGGGCGTATATTTGTAAGTTATTCCGTTGCCGGTAGACGATTGGCTTCGTGATTTTGCATCTAAATTTACATCAGTAGATATCAGCGCATTGGTTAAACTCAATGTGCTCATTTATTGACAATATGGGGCCGACCGGTATTGACAGGATGTGTAATGTCGTATGTAAGCATGCAGGCTCATGGGATGAGAGCCTTAAAAGATAGTTCCGAACCATACTTGGCGAGTCTAACTACGCCATGGCTGCTTAATTTATCCGATAGGATAACTTAGCCTCGTCCCGATAAGATCGGGAAAGCCATCATCGCTCAGCATTGTCGTTTTGCAGGTGCTGATTTGCGGTGTCGTTATGCAGAACTGCTCCGTGTGATGTTGCTAAGCACGGTTAAGACCAGTAACTAAGGAGCGGATCAGGCTGTTGTTTGCCTTGCTGCTTCCGACAATCTAAATACAACTAAGCATGTAGAAAGTACGTCCTTATCTTCTCTGGACGAGAGTTCGATTCTCTCCGGCTCCACCTTCGCCCGCCGTAGCACTGTCTCAGTGCGAAGGCGGGCTTCGCCTTGTATCACCTATTCACATTTTTCGAACTCAATTGGCGGGCTACGGCGGACGCGGTCCAGCTTCGCCCGCCGTAGCACTGTCTCAGTGCGAAGGCGGGCTTCGCCTTTTATTACCTATCACATTTTTCGAACTCAATCGGCGGGCTACGGCGGACGCGGTCCAGCTTCTCCGCCTTAGAACTGTCTCAGTTCGAATGCGGGCCAAGAAAGTCTTCCTACAATAACGAGGTACGGAAAACGCTTTCTATTCGGGTGTCCAAATACAACGATTTAGACAATATTCACCCCATGGAAACATGGAACGTATACATTTTAAAATGTGCGGATGGAAGGATATACACAGGATGCACAAACAACTTCATCGAAAGATTAAGCAGGCATGAGAAAGGAGTCGTTGCCTCAACCAAATCGAGGCCGCCGGTAAGTGTCTTATTAACAATCGTCTTTTACCATAAGCATAAAGCCTATCTATTTGAAAAATATTTGAAGTCAGGATCAGGCAGAACGTTTTCGAAAAGACATTTTGAATAAGTCAATAGTGGCCACGCAGTCTACTGTCGTTGTTGTCCCTTTCCGTCGAGAAAAGGTTTCTTTTATTCGCAAAGTTTCGATGGCTGCCTCAAAGTGTTCGCTTATGGGTACTTGCAGCGTATGATTAATTATGGTGATCGATTGCATTTCTCACCGAACTATCCAAGCATGCTTGTTAAAAGAAACTCGTTTTCTCCTACACTTGTTTACGCCTTGCAAAGGAAATTTTCTCGCAATTTAACGGTAAAATTTGGCGGACAAATTGGGATAGCAGGTTATCAACTTGTTCCTTTATTGAGCGATACACTTTAGCCAACGGGGGGTAGTACAACATTTGCAGATTGCGGTATTTTTTGTAGGTCGGCTAGAAGTAACACTGGGCAAAGTGTTTCTTATAAGCGGCAGAGAAGTATTTGTAGGGGATAGCATAGCTTGCCATACACAACGATGAACGTATCTGTAGTTTATAATAACTCAAGTGAGGATGTATTTTTTCATACATCGAGGCTTCTGACTTTGGAACATTATCCCCATTCGCAAAAATTTTTGTGAAAATCCCTATCTCAAAAAAAATTGAGATTGGCTTCCAGTATTCAAGGCATATGACTTCAATTCGGCACGGCCAGTTCGAGTTCTATCATACTACAACACCTGCTTCAGGGATGATAAAAATGGTTCCCCAAGGTTTATTGTAATCGGTAAGCAACAATGCATAGTTTTTGGCAACTTGGAGTGCACAACAATTGGCAACAAGAGTGCACAGAAAATGGCAACAAGAATGCACAACTGGTAAGTAAATAAATCGGTAATTTTTAAGATTCAAAAATAGGCTTGCGATTTTTCAGCAGGTAGCTTTTTCCGGATAGATTAGCACTGTCCCAGTGTGAAGGAGGAGGGCGCCCGCATTTCACATAATCTTTACCTGACTATTTCGGCGGGCTACGGCGGACACGGTCCACAGTGTCTCGTCATAGCGCTGTCTCACGCAAAGG
>JBBJMI010000011.1:0-202442 GCA_037720155.1 Chryseolinea sp.
CCTTACTCCGTCGTTTTCATTTCTTATTTTATCTCCTCGTTGTTACAGTATAAATATATATTGCTTGTAAAAAACATTTTTGCATTTATTAAATCTGATACAACGGACAGTATACCTGTCGTGATCTTCGGAGCCGGAGTGGCAGGCTTTCTAACCAAACAGGCGATGGAGGCAGACGTCTCGAGCCTGTATCGCCTGGTCGCATTCCTCGATGACGATGCAAAAAAAAATAACAAAGAGATCAATGGAACCCGAATCTACAGTACTGATCGGCTGGGAGAGCTGGCGACAAAACATAAGGTGAGGCAGCTGGTGATCGCGACGAAAAGTCTTTCGATCGAGCGAAAAAACGAGATAGTTGACGAGGCGCTACAATACCACATCAAAGTCAGTTATGTCCCTTCATTTGAAAAATGGCTTCGCAACGAATTTGATATCAAGCAAATCCGCGATATCAACATTGAGGATCTTCTCGGACGGGAAGTAATAAGCCTTGACAACCAGCAGATCGGAAAGCAAATTCAGGGGAAGGTGATCTGTATCACGGGAGCCGCTGGTTCTATTGGTTCGGAAATCGCCCGCCAGGCACTGACTTACCGGCCAGCAACGCTTTTATTAATTGACCAGGCTGAGTCGCCCTTGTATCAGATCGAGCGCGAATTACGTTCGCGAAACCAACAAACCAATCTTGTGGTGTTCGTCGCTGATATTTGTAACAAGCCAAGGATAAACAACATTTTTCGCGACTTCAAACCTGAGATTGTTTTTCATGCTGCGGCGTACAAACACGTACCGCTGATGGAGAGTAACCCCTCTGAGGCGATCATGGTGAATATTTTTGGTACGCGCATGCTGGCCGACCTTGCAATGCAGCACAAGGTTAGAAAGTTTGTGATGATCTCAACGGATAAGGCTGTAAACCCCACCAATGTAATGGGCTGCACGAAGCGCATTGCCGAGATCTATGTTCAGTCGCTAAACACGCAATACAGCAGACTTGGGCTTGAAAGGACTTCGTTTGTTACCACTAGGTTCGGTAATGTGCTGGGATCGAATGGTTCAGTTATCCCGATCTTTAAGGAACAGATCATGAAGGGTGGACCGGTTACAGTTACGCATCCTGAGATTACCCGATTCTTCATGACGATACCTGAGGCCTGCGAGCTGGTAATCGAGGCCGGCTGTATGGGGCAGGGGGGCGAAATTTTTATCTTCGATATGGGTAAGCCAGTGAAGATCTTTGATTTGGCAAAAAAGACTATACTGCTTTCCGGTAAAGAGCTCGGCAAGGATATCGAAATTGTTTTTACCGGTCTTCGGGACGGCGAAAAACTTTACGAGGAATTATTGAACGATCAGGAAAATACGATCCCTACACACCACGAAAAGATACTGAAGGCGCAAGTATCAGAATATCAATACGACCACGTCTGTCAGCACCTCAACCTGTTGGAAGATTTGCTGACCGATCGCAATGAATTGAAAATGGTCGCCCTCATGAAGGAAATCGTTCCGGAATATAAAAGCAATTATTCCCGTTTTGAGGTGCTGGATGCGCCGTACTCTGGAAACTAGTAGACAATCAAGAGTTATCCGTTATCATTGGTTGATCGAATAGTGACATCAACATCCATAATTTAATCCTTCATAGTTTTGATCTGGAAAGCCCACACCGCAGTTTCACTTTGTTCCTCTGATGTGGCCCTATATTCGGGTCATGGAACAATTAGTTAGAAAGTATGGCTTGGTTCTGGCCCTTAAATATTGCCTGACACTTATTTCGTATAGCCAGACGGTTAGTTCAATATCCAATGGTGATTGGAACGATCACGCGACCTGGGGTGGGGGAGTCGTGCCCAATGTGAAGAATGCTTCTACGATTAGAATAGATCACGAAGTGACACTTACGGGGCCAATGACGATTGACGTACCAGACGTAATCGTGAATGGAAGGCTCACGTTAAGATCAGGTGCCGTCATTAATTTAAATAGCCCAAGCTACCAATTTCGGGTCGCGGGTACTCTTGAAAATCATGATTCGACACGCCTGACCAGCACTTCATCAGCAAATTTGTTATTTGATTCAGGTTCTCAATACATTCATAAGCAGGGACCATTAGGCTTTATCCCTTATGCTACCTGGAATCCCAATTCCACATTTCAAATCTCCGGCTTTACGAATAGCGGCTATATCAACATCGCGCATGGCGATAGCTGGAAGCAAAACTTTGGAAGGGTTGTCTTTGACTGTCCGAATCAATCGATTTTCGTTGTAGACCTGAATGGATATTTAAGAAATGTAGCAGGTGACCTTGTCATTCGTAACACTAACGGCAAAACCCTGAGACTATCCACGACTCAAAGTCCTATTATTCAAATAGGGGCTGATCTCATCGTAGAAGGAAATTCTGAGATGTGGCTGAGCACCAACGGCGCAGCGTGTGTTGTGAATGTTGCACGAGATTTTATTTACAGATCCACGTCAACTGGCCCAAGCTACCTGACTACACGCGGGAATGCACAATTGAATATTGGTCGTCATTTGGAAGTGAATTCTTCCGGGCCGCTCAGAATGGCAAGCAGTGCTTCAGATAGTACGGGTACACGACAGGCGTCAATACGCATTTCCGGGAATGTAACGCTCGTGTCAGGAACCATACTGGCACCACCAGCCGGAAGCGGAACAGGTCGAATTGTTTTTCAAGGCACTGGAACGCAAACGGTGACCGCATCAGCAACCGGATCGTCCTTTGCGGGAAACATAGATTACATCATAGAGGCGTCTTCCAAAACCGAACTTGGGAATTCTGTACTGTCCAGCACATCTGGAAGTTTTACTTTAAGGGGGATTCTAGCAGCGGCTTCAACCGATCGTGGTGGATCAATCCAACTATCTAAGAAGGGAAACCTACAAATACCCGGGCCGAGGATTTATGAATCGGGGAGTAGCATCGAATACAACGCTGATGCTCCACAGTGGATTGGTGATGGACATCCTAAATCAGGCAGTGTAAATTTAGTCTGCAATAACCCGACTACGATTTCCCTCGCGGCAGATGCATTAGTTGGGGGAAACTTTTTGTTGGCACGTGGCGGCTTAGAGACAGCACCGTATCAATTGAAAATCCAAGGTAACGCCCAGTTTAGTGATGATATAAAAGAACTGCCTTGTACGGTTACGCTCATAGGCAATCGCGATCAACAGATTTCGTCTAATAACCTAACTCTAAGGAACCTGACCTTTGACAAAACGGGTACCCATACCGTTACATTGGTCGGTTCACTCAGTATCCGTGGCAGTTTAGGCATACTGTCAGAAAACACCTCGCTTTATTCAAATGGCAATCTGACACTTCTGTCAACTGATGACGAGGGAACCGGGGACGCGGCAGTTCCGTTCCTACCAGCGGGTTCTTTTATCGAAGGAGATGTCACGGTGCAACGATTTATATCAGGACACGGTAAGGTGTATCGATACATTGCTTCTCCAGTGAATGGCGCGAACGTTTCGTCACTTATGGATGATTTTCCCGTCACCGGGCAATTTGCCGACCCAAGTGTGTTGGCCGGGATGGATGCGCGGACGCCTTCGCTTTTTCATTACAACGAATCAAGTAATTCCCTGCCCGGAGGATGGCGTCCCTACCCTGCGGGAGGACTAGCCGTCGAATCTCCGTTGCAGCCTGGTCTTGGATACGCAGCACTCATTCGAAATGGCAACAATCCCACGTTAATTGACTTCACAGGGAGGTTGAATCAGGGGGATATTAGGATGCCTGTTAATTTCACACCAAATAATTCACCCGCGAATGGCTGGAACCTGGTAGGAAACCCATACCCATCAACAATTGATTGGGATAATATCGGATGGACCAAACAAAATATATCGGCCGTGATCGCCATTCGTGATAACGATGCCCATAAATTTCACTATTGGGATGGGGATATCAACTATTCTGATATCCCTGAAGGGAGAATCGCATGTGGTCAATCATTTTGGGTACGGGCTACAGGGATGAGTCCGGAGCTCATTGCACGGGAGACGGTCAAGACTGAAACCGTTGCATCATTTTATCGTGAGATGCCCAAACCTATCCCAAGCTTTGCTCTGTCCGTGTCTTTTGGATCGGCAACCGACATCGTCTTTTTCAAAGTCCGAAAAGATGCCTCCGATTCGCTCGATAACTGGGATGCGATCAAAATCCCAAACGATCATTTTAATATCGGCATTCGGGCTTCTGGAAAATTGTTAGCAATCTCAGCCCGCGAAACGATGCCCTGTGGTAATGAATCGTTTGACGTTGAGATCGAAGGCATGCACATGGGAGAGTTTCATTTGCAGTTGACGACGAAACATGACCTGGCCCATTACTATTATATCTGGAAGGATCACTTCTTAAACAGGCTTGATACATTGTCAACAGAGAAACCTTTCACTTTTTTTGTGACGGAGGACCCGAAGTCTCAGGCCACGAACAGGTTCGTGTTGGTGCTGCAAGAGTCTCCTCAAGACGAGGTCCAGGTGATGTTGCCGGCTACGGTTTGCCTTAGTGATTCTATTTCGATAGGAATAAAGGGCGGAAGACTTGGAATTTATTATTCGATTTTATCCGACGAGGGCGAGCGAGTCTCTGAAGAAGTGTTAAGCCCTGGCAATGACTTTCAAATTCGTTTCAGATCAAGTATTGAAGGCGATGTAAGACTTTGGTTGCACGCTCGTTCCCAATGCGGAGGTATGAATATCACCGATGTGCAGATAAAAGTTGGTCAGCTACCAGAAATTCGAGTTCACGACGTTACAGCTTGCTACGGTGAATCAGTTGCACTGCAGGTGATCTCGCCATCAGAAAGTGTGACATATTCTTGGTTTGAAACAGCTGAGTCCATCGACACTCTCGCGAAAGGGCCACGGTTCATAACGCCTCACATTAAGAAACCGAGGCAATATTTTGTTTGCGGGACCACCTTGGATGGTTGCTCAACCGAGATTATCCCAGTGGTCATTAATGTAGCGGTAAGCGGCGATTTTAATAGCCAACTTGGTGGGCCCGTTGCTCCAACGCCACTAACAGATAACCCTGCGTATTTTTCCAAGGGACGGTATACATCGTCGGTGGAAGCAATAGATGAGAATTCAAATTTTAATGATAAGTCTCCATTGTCTCTTGGGTGCCTGTGGGATGGCCTTAAATCGAAAAAGAATGATCAGAAACGATCACATGTAAGCCTGTGGCCCAACCCGGCATGTAGCAAGATCAATATAGTCGCGAATAGCATCCTAAAGGGAGTCAAAATTTTAAATACTTCAGGGCAGCTTATGCGTCAGCCTCAGTGGGAAATTTTGGATGCACAAGAAGGTTGGTCCATTGAAATCAGCACCTTCGCGGCCGGCGTATACATGGCAATAATTGAAACCGACGACGGCGCACATGCGGTGAAATTCATTAAAAAATAGACGTAACTCGGCGAAAGTGGGTTAGTCCATATCGTCCACATAGCTTTGGTGTCATAGCTTTTAAGTCTTCTGAGCTGATGATTCATCGCTGAGGACAAACCCGATACTTAAAGACGCTGGGCTTCGTTTGATTTTTGATCTCGTGCCTTTTAGTTGCCCGTGCCGCGTCATTAAATATTCACGTCAGGGCATAGAGCTCATTGACCTAACCACAACGACTCAACAATAGGTCTAGTTGAGCCCGCGGAAAACAGGTGGGTTGATATAACATGAAAAAGGCCAGTCGTTGAACCGGCCTTTCTCAAAGTAAAATTCTTACGTTAGGCCCCGAATATATCTTTCTGAAGGTCGGATGCTTTGTTTTCAATTGCCTCCTTTGCGTCAGAGAATTTTTCGCTAATGGACGCTGCCACGGATGATGCCGTGCCCACAACTGCATCTTTCACTTCGACGGCCTTATCGGACGCCGCGTTTGTAAAATTCTTTGCGCCCTTCGTGACGGATTTTCGAATTGCCTTTGCTCTTTTTACCACAGTTTTCCCAATGGCTTTAGCGCGCGAGCCTACTTTCTTTGCTACCGATTTTTTTCTTTTAACCGGCTTCCTCGACGCAGATTTTTTGACGGTCCTTTTAACCACCTTCTTTGCTGCCTTCGTCGCCTTTTTAGCGGTCTTCTTAGCGGCCTTAGTAACTTTCTTAGCTACTTTTTTTGCAGCCTTCTTTGATACCTTCTTAGCTCTTTTTGCCATAGCTATAAAATATTTATACCCAAAAGTTAAAGAAAATCTGGCAGTATGCACTACGACAGTTCAATTTTTTAATATCAAGTCGTTCACCGCGATACGTTCTGTACTCTATATCCGTGCTTGGTAAGTGTACAATTGAAAGTATCGCCCGTTTTTTTCTATGAGTTCTTCATGTGTTCCGCGCTCCACGACTTCGCCGTGTTCAATGACAAGAATCTGATCTGCCTGTCTGATCGTACTCAACCTGTGGGCTATGACAAAAGTCGTCCTCTCCTTCATCAAAACTCGCAGGCTCTCCTGAATGAATGTTTCGCTCTCCGTATCAAGATTGGATGTCGCTTCATCAAGAATGAGGATGCGGGGATTTGCAAGCACTGCACGGGCAATTGCAATGCGCTGCCGTTGTCCGCCTGATAACTTTACCCCACGCTCGCCGATCAGCGTATTCAAACCCTGCTCAAAACGGTCCGCAAACTCGTGAACATGGGCAG
Source organism: Chryseolinea sp. (assembly GCA_037720155.1). Classification (GTDB taxonomy): domain Bacteria; phylum Bacteroidota; class Bacteroidia; order Cytophagales; family Cyclobacteriaceae; genus Chryseolinea. Next base: position 6,693 of record JBBJMI010000011.1, read on the forward strand.
CTTTAACCGCCTTTAATACTTCCTCCTCCGAAGCCTGCGGACGCGGAAATAAAATGTTCTCCCTTATTGTTCCTTCAAAGAGAAAATCATCCTGCAGGACCACGCCGAGTTGACTTCTGTAGCTTTCCAGCGAGACAGTTGACAGGTCAACACCATCAACTGTGATCGTTCCTTCCAAGGGGTTTAAAAAGGAAGCTGCCAATCCCGCGATCGTGGTTTTGCCGGAACCTGAAGTACCCACCAATGCTGTAACAGATCCTGCCGGCGCAGTAAATGTAACGTTGCTCAGTACTGGTTTGCCCACCTCGTATGCGAAGGACACGTTATCAAAAACAACATCTCCGTGTATGCTTTTTATTCGGTTACGCCGAACCGACGGATCATTCTCCGGTTCGATACTAAGCAGTTCTTCCGTTCGGTCGAGGCCTGCGAACGCTTCTGTAAGCTGACTGCCAATATTGCTCATCTGGACAATCGGCGCAATCATAAATCCGAGGTATAAAGTGAATGCCAGGAAATCGCCAAATGTCATGTCCCCTTTTATTATCATATATCCTCCGATGCCCATGATGCCCGCCGTTGCCAGTCCCAGGAGGAACGTCGCTGAGCTTGTCACCAGACTGGTGGACGTTAAACTTTTCTTTACGTTTTGGAAAAGCTTATCCACGCCTTTTTCGAAAGTATTTATCTCTTGCGCTTCAGCGTTAAAACCTTTGATAACGCGGACGCCATTTAAGGTTTCGGTTAGCCTCCCCGTTACTTCCGCATTCAAAACTCCCCGTTCCCTGAAAATTGGTCTTATGTACGCAAAGGCCTTTAATGAAATTAATCCGAATATTAACACTGGCACCAAGACGTATAACGTCATAAGGGGACTGATCCGAATCAAGAGGAAAAGACAAATTCCCGCGCTAAGTAATCCACCTATGAGTTGGACCAAACCTGTCCCTACAAGGTTCCGGACGCCTTCAACATCATTCATTACACGTGATACAAGGGCACCTGACTTAGCATTATCAAAAAATCGAATGGGAAGCTGAAGCAAGTGTCGTTGGACTTTGGCCCGTAGCATAGAAATCAAGTGTTGCGCCTCGACGCTGAGGAGTTTCGTAAGCATAAACGAAGTGACTGCCTGAACGATAATTGAGGCTACAACCACCAACAGCAGAACCTTAAGCATATCAATATTTTTCTTGGCTATCACTTCGTCAATGAGGTATTTGCTGGCACCGGGAAGCACAAGGCCCGCTATGCGGCTGATGACGATTAAAAAAAGCCCAATGAACAGAAGATTTTTTCGAGGCCACACAATAGTTTTGAAGACATAGGCAATACTTACTTTATTTCTCGGCATGGCTTTTCAAATGGTAGGTTTAGATTGAATGTCGCAATCGGATGAATTTTATTGTTTTGTATAGATCTTCCACGATACCTGTAGAATTAATTTCGCAGGACAAGCGCGCAGTCATGCAAATCCTTTAAATCAAGCATATTTCGATACTGGCAAAGCGGCATGGTTTTTACCCTCTGAATGTAAAAAGGAGTATAAGGGATTATGTTTTATAAATATAAGGTGCTTTTTACCGTGCTGATCGCAACGATAACTGTCGGTGCCGGCATGGCGCAGGATAACAAGGCCGCGGAACAGCACAAAAGAATTCCGGATAAAAAAATTGAATTGATCATTGGAAGCTGGAAAATCCAGACAATAATGTCTGGAAAGACAGAGGTCGCCAAGAATCCAACTTCGGGACAATGGATTGAGTTTCGTGAAGATGGGAAGTATGTGAACAAGGCAACGGCTTTGGACAGTGGCTCTTATCGTTTAAATGAGAATTCTTCGACACTGTATCTTGAGAGCTCCGTTAAGGCGAAAGTCGAGGGAAAAAATGTTTCTGAATTCAATATTGCGTTCGAAGGCGAATTGATGACGATGCAACAAGCTCAAAAGAAAACGTCGAAAAAGACGCATACCGATGCAATGAAATATGTATACGTGCGAATTGCTGATGGTTCAAACCATTTAAACAACTAGCACGCTACAAAGATTTAGAACCGTCCTGGTTCTATTAATGGGGGTGTTTTACTGAGGTCCAATGTAACTACCGGTTGCATTGGACCGACGTAAACTAAAATATTAAAAGCTCTTGGAACCGTCCTGGTTCCATTAATGGGGGTGTTTTACAAAGGTCCAGTGTCGATCATCAAGATTGGCGCTGGACCAATGTATTTAAGCACTATGCATACAGCGCTTCCTTTTGTTGCAATACCTTTTCACTATTGATGTATTCGTCATAGGTCATCAATTTGTCGATGAATCCATTCGGCGTAATCTCAATAATTCGATTCGCTACGGTCTGGGTGAATTCGTGATCGTGAGAAGTAAACAGCACAGTTCCAGGGAAATCTTTAAGTGCATTATTAAATGCAGTGATCGACTCAAGGTCTAAGTGATTTGTTGGTTCGTCCAGAATAAGTACGTTTGCGCCAGCCAACATCATCCGTGAGACCATGCACCGGACTTTTTCGCCTCCTGACAATACCGTGCATCGTTTAAAAACTTCTTCGCCAGAGAACAGCATTTTTCCAAGAAATCCCCGCACATAGATTTCGTCTTTATTTTCATCATCGGCAAATTGGCGTAGCCAATCAATCAAATTATCGTCCGATTGAAAGAATTTTTCATTGTTGACTGGAAGGTACGCCGTCGTTATGGTTTGGCCGAATCGAAATTCCCCTGTCAAGGTTTTAATCTCGCTCATAAGGATTTGGAACAAGGATGTTATGGCCAGGCTGTCCTTACTAAGGAAAGCAATCTTGTCGCCCTTATTGACATAAAAACTAACACCCTTGAAAAGGGTCTCACCATTTGCCGCATAGGTAAGATTTTCAACGTTCAAGGTCTGATCACCAGCAGTTCTTTTTTGTTGAAAGATGATGGCAGGATACTTTCGGGTTGAGGGTTGAATATCGTCCACATTGATTTTATCAAGCAGCTTCCGTCGGCTCGTCGCCTGCTTGGATTTAGACGCATTGGCGCTAAAACGTGCAATGAATTCCTGCAGTTCTTTGCGTTTGTCTTCAGCTTTCTTATTTGCTGACGACCGCTGTTGCAGCGCGAGCTGACTAGACTGGTACCAGAAACTATAATTGCCGCTAAATAACCTAATCACCTTGAAATCAATGTCAACTACGTGCGTACAGACTGTGTCAAGAAAGTGACGATCGTGGGAAACCACGATCACGGTATTTTTAAACTCTAAGAGGAAATCTTCCAGCCAGGAAACGGTGTGTATATCAAGATCGTTGGTTGGTTCATCAAGAATGAGAATATCGGGGTTGCCAAAGATTGCCTGGGCGAGCAATACCCTGACCTTCTGATTTCCATTTAGCGCTTTCACAAGGTTATAGTGGTCTTCTTCAAGAATGCCAAGACCACTAAGGAGCGATGCCGCATCTGATTGCGCGTTCCATCCATCCATCTCTGCGAATTCCGCTTCTAGCTCCGACGCCCGAATACCATCGGCCTCGGAAAAGTCTGGTCTCTCATAAATGGCGTCTTTTTCTTTCATGATACTCCACAGCCTGCTATGTCCCATCATTACTGTGTCGAGTACCGGAACTTCATCAAACTCATAATGATTTTGTCGCAAAACGGCCATCCGTTTGCCCGGATCGATCACCACCTTCCCCCTTGTGGGATCTACCTCTCCGGAAAGTATTTTTAAAAAGGTCGACTTTCCGGCACCGTTTGCGCCTATCACTCCGTAACAATTTTCCGGTGTGAATTTGATGTTTACGTCGTCGAAAAGGACTCGCTTCCCAAATTGAAGCGAGAGATTGTTAGCAGCGATCATGCAGTTTCTGGAAAAATAGGCTGCAAAGATAAGCAAAAAGTGTGGCGGGCAATCAAGTTTGACCGCGCCCTGAATGGGATAATAAAAGTTGAGGTTTCCATTTCCTCTCGTATTCCCATCTTTGACATCACCCATGAGATCCCAGCCTACAATTTGGGAGGCAGGTGCAGATGGTAAAAAATCGCCGAGCGGAGTGATAATAAATTGATATTTATTGCCAGGCTTAAAAAATTGTGCGACCTTCAAAAGCGATTCAATACCGTTCAATTTTTTGCGGTACCCTCGAGGGTTAGCTAACACTATTTTTCTCCTCTTCATTCCTTATCTCACGGTCATGGTCATTTACAATGAAGCCATTTTCAAAAATAGAAAACACGCTGCCTATCTGTTGGGTGAGCGCTTAAGGGAATATAACAAGACGGATGCAGTCGTTTTAGCCGTGCCTGGCGGCGGAATCCACATGGGATCTTACCTTTCACAGCTGCTGGAACTGCCGCTTGATGTTATACCATGTAAAAAAATAAAACATCCTGCCGATCCCAATAAAACCGTCGGTGCTGTTAGTTCAGATTCTGTTGTCGTGTGTGACGCTGGTCATGAACTTCCCCAAGACTATCTCTATCATCAAATTCAAATGTTGCAGCATGTCATACGTATGCAGCATCGGAATTACGATAAAGAGCGCAAACAAGTTTCACTCCACGGGAAAACAGTAATTGTGGTAGATGACATGTTGAAAACCGGCGACACCATGCTCGCATGTCTGAAGTCTCTTAGGAAACAACTTCCCGATAAAATTGTTGTTGCCGTCCCTAATGTTACGCCTCAGGCAATTCGTGCAATAGCAGGTGAAATTGATGCAATTATCTATCTGACTATTGAGCCGAAAGCAATAGAAAATCTCTACTCCGAATTTCCCGAGATTGGTGAGGAAGAGGTCCTAAAAATACTAAGGGAAAGCAGTGTCGGTCCCCGGGAAGAAAATTATTAATCTTCGCGAATTATCGATAATTTGTTCCCATGAAGATTAAGCTGACCTTCTCAATTGGCTTTTGGTTATTGCTGTATGGCGTTGTTGCATGGGCACAACCCGTTGACCAATATATCAAGGTCATTGTGGCTCCTGAACATATTGATTGGACCTATAAGATTGGTGATGAGGCTCGATTCACAATCACCGTGTTACAGAACGGAATTCCGTTACCGGATGTGAAAATCCGTTTCCAAATAGGTCTTGAAAAGCTCGAGCCCACGGAAAAGAAGGACAATGTATTATTGTCCAAGGGAGTACTGATAGTAAATGCCGGTACACTTAAATCACCAGGGTTTCTGCGATGTATCGCCGAAACCGACATTGATGGAAAAACCTATAAAGGTATAGGCACAGCCGGCTTTGAGCCGTTGGCGATCAAACCAACCGTGTCAAATCCCGCCGACTTTTCGAAGTTTTGGGACCAGGCAAAGAGCGAGCTCGCCACTATTCCCATTGACGCAAAAATGACATTGATTCCTGACCGTTGCACTCCAACGGTAAATGTTTATCACGTCAATATCCAAAATTTTAGAATTGCGGGCAGGCTTTATGGCATTCTTTGCGTGCCTAAAAAGGAGGGAAAGTATCCTGCCCTGCTAAAGGTACCCGGGGCCGGAGTCCGACCCTACATGGGCGATATCATGATGGCGGAAAAAGGAATCATTACGCTGGAGATTGGTATTCATGGCTTCCCTGTTACCCTTGAAGCAGGCGTATATACCGATCTCGGTGCCGGCGCACTGAATCAGTATTTTACCTACAATCTTGACAATAAAGACAGATACTATTACAAAAGGGTATACCTCGGTTGCGTAAGGGCAAATGACTTTCTTGTGAGTCTTCCACAGTTTGATGGAATCAATCTTGCTGTAACGGGTGGGAGCCAGGGTGGAGCACTGTCAATTATTACAGCGGCGTTAGATAGCCGTGTGAAATACCTGGCGTCTTTTTATCCTGCACTGAGCGACATCACTGGCTATCTCAACGGCAGGGCTGGCGGCTGGCCACACCTTTTTGATAAGAATAATCTATCTTACCATAACGTCAAAGAAAAAATTGAAACTGTGAGCTACTATGACGTTGTAAATTTTGCACGGATATTGAAAGTGCCAGGGTTATATTCGTGGGGGTTCAATGATGAGACCTGTCCCCCAACGTCAATGTATGCAGCATATAACGTAATAACAGCGCCTAAAGAACTTATGCTTGCGCTGGAGACAGGACATTGGACGTATCCGGAGCAGCGCGAAAAATTCAACCTGTGGCTGGAGTCGAAATTGAAAAAGCAGTGAAGGCACGCCTTTCGAACGGGAGAATTTCGTGTTTCCATTAACTGATAGCAGGTAATTACGCAAGAACAGGCTTCATGATTTAAAAGCATATGAAAAGGAGAACGTTTATTAAAAGTGCCACATTAGCTGCAGCAACGGCTCCGCTGGCAAAAGTGGTATTTGCACGGCAAACTGAAGTTGTATATGGGCACAACAACATGCGCTACTCGTTAGACAAACAGTGGTGTAAAGCAGACCCTTTAAAAAATCCGGTGAATGACTGCCATGAAATGGTTCAGGATGCCTCCGGAAATATCATATTATTGACCAACGAGACGAAGAATAATATTCTTGTCTTTAACACTTCAGGCAAACTGAAAAAAGCGTGGGGCAATTCCTTCCCTGGGGGCCACGGATTAACCTTGTGGGATGATGTATTGTTCGTAACCGATACCGAAAAGCATCAAGTTTATAAAATGACGCTCGATGGTAAAATATTGTTGACCATCGACGCACCTAAAGAGGATAATTTATACCCGAAGTCCGAGCAATTTGTCCCGACAGAGGTCGCAGTTACTGATCAAGGGGATTTTTATGTTGCCGACGGGTATGGATTGCAATACATCCTGCACTACGATGTTAACGGCAAATTGCTTAATTATTTCGGAGGGAAGGGAGAAGGCGATGCGAAGCTCGATAATGCGCACGGAATCACCATCGATAAACGCAACGGTACCCCTGGCCTCCTGATCACGGATCGAACGCGAAATTGCTTCAAAAATTTCACCATGGACGGAAAGTTGACAGGCATCATTAAGCTCCCGGGGGCATGTGTTTGCCGACCGGTGATTCATGGCGAGAATCTCTATGCCGCTGTGTTGCGTTCACCGGATCTGAGCGCAGAGAACACTGGTTTCGTCACGATTTTAAATAAAGAAAACAAGGTCATCTCAAACCTCGGTGGCACGCCGCCGACTTATGATGCTGCGGGAATACTTCAGCCGATGGCCCAGGCGGAAAAGATATTTATCCACCCGCATGATGTCTGTGTTGACCGCGATGAAAATATTTACGGCGCGCAATGGGCTTCTGGTAAGGTATATCCTTACAAGTTTAACAGAGTATGAAATTGTCATTAGATCAGCGACCAAATCTGAACGCCCCATTTTCGCTGTTCTATGTAGTAATTTTTTTTATTGGCTGTTCGGATTCAGATACGGCACCGGGCGCACCACCGGTGGCGTCCTTCACAACTAGCGATTTGCTCACATCAATTCACGTCACCAGCACATCAGTGGATCCGGATTCTCCATTGTTAAAGTATAGGTGGAGTTGCTCCGATGCTTCTTTCAGGATAGATGGATCTGGATCGGAAAACGCGGCGATAATCATCCCGGAAGGTCATAGCGAAAGCGATGTGTTAGTTACGCTCACAGTTAATGACGGGACTTCAGCCAGTGATGCAACGCAATCTGTGACCATTCCTGAATACACTCACGTCAGGGCATATGGACTGGGCACCGAACTTGATGCAGAGGGCAGCAACAACGCTTCCTACAGTTGGTACATGGATCAGGGCGTAAGTGGGAAACATTCTGCCATAAATTGCGGGCCAACTGTTGTTACGATGGCCATCAAATGGTTTAACGAAAATTTTAATTTAACCCCGGAAGATGCACGAAAGGCATATCGGCCGGCGGGCGGTTGGTGGTTTACCGACGACGTTATCGCGTACCTGGAAGACAATGGGGCAACAAATTTTACGATCAGACTAGACGACATCAACGATGTTAAAACTGAGATCGACGCCGGCAACATTATTTTACTATGCCTTGACATGTATTACGTCTCTGCCGAGGAGAGGTCGGATTACCATGCTCACAAATTTTACTCAACACCCGAGGTCGGGTGGGGACATTTTCTTTTAATAAAGGGATATAAAGAAGTGGCGGGCAAAGTTTTTTATGAGACTTACGACCCCTATAGCCTGGGAAAGAAATATCCTGATGGCTCGTTAAAGGGTATGGATCGTTATTACGCAGCTGAAGACCTCGACGTCTCCACTGGTCGCTGGTGGGACTTTGCAATTATTGTTACCAAGTCCGACGTTTCTGCAGGCCGCCTTCCATTAAACGTATCAGACATTGTCCACAAACCTGGTCGTTGATTAATCCCGGAGCTCCACCGGCAGGAGAGCGGTGGGAAAATTCTGATAGCAGATGGGTCGTGTAAATCGATAAATCGCAGTGGCACCAACAGAAGTGGATCTGGAATCTGTTGTGGCGGGATATGGCCCTCCATGCACCATCGCCGGGGACACTTCTACGCCAGTAGGGTAGCCGTTGACTATCAATCTGCCGGCCTTTTCTCTGAGCACGTCTACTACTTCAGAGGCATTTTCAATTTCCTCGGGCTCGCCTAATATAGTCGCGGTGAGCTGTCCGCTTAGCGTTTTGCAGAAGGCCACAAGCTCATTCATGTCACCAGAAACAACAGCGACGGATGAAGGTCCAAACACCTCTTCCAATATGTCAGGATGTCGCATCGCATCGGCGGCAGAAATGCGCACCATATTAGAAACGATACCCTCAGCTCCCTCAATGGTAAGCGATTTTGTTCCTGGAATTTGACGCTGACGCTGTACTCCGGATATATATGCCTCACCGATGGATTTTGTAAGCATAGTAGCGGGTGTGATTGCATCGAGCTCGGCGCCAATTTTTTCCAGGAACTCGTTGTTACCAGGTTGATCTATTAACAGTATAACACCTGGATTTGTGCAGAACTGGCCGGAGCCAAGTGTTATAGAGCCGGCCAATTGTTTGGCCGTGGCTTCTCGTTTATCCTTTATTACAGAGGAGAGCACTAGAACTGGGTTAACACTGCCCATTTCAGCATAAACAGGTATTGGTTCCGGTCGCCGTACGGCAAGGTCGTAAAGAGCTTTGCCTCCTTTAAAGGAGCCAGTAAATGCAACGGACTTAATTAGCGGATGTACGACTAGCCTGCTGCCTACCCGTGTGGATCGTCCCTGTATCAAATTGAATGCCCCTGCCGGCATATCAGTCTTTTCGATTGCGTGTAGGATTGCCGTTGCAGCCAACTCGCACGTTGCGGGATGCGCAGGATGGCCTTTAAAAACGACGGGGCATCCACTAGCAAGTGCCGCTGCGGTATCTCCGCCAGCCACGGAAAAGGCAAAAGGGAAATTACTCGCACCAAAAATGGCTGCTGGACCTAGTGGAATTTGCATCTGGCGGAGGTCGGGTTTCGGAATAGGCTTGCGATCCGCGTCTGCCCGATCGATGATTGCGCGTACCCATTCTCCGCTTTCTATGAAACCTGCGAACGCATTTAACTGATTCATGGTCCGCATTCGTTCCCCCTTCAACCGATCAAGCCCTAAGCCTGTTTCGTTAGCCGCCGTTTCCAGAAAAAGATCTCCAAGTAATTCAATTTCCGATGCTATTGTCCGAAGGAAAGCAGCCCGTGCCCGATGGCCCTTATCGCGAAAAGGTTTAAAGGCTTCAAAGGCCGCCTCCACGGCAAGATCAATTTCCCCGTCGGTGGCTTCGTAAAAGGTCTGACCCAGCGGTTTGCCTGTTCCAGCCGAAAGCGAATCAAATATATCTTTACTTGCCGCTGTGTACTCCCCTTGAATAATTTGCTTCCCCGTTAGTGTCATATTTTTCCGTTATGATTTCAATCGACAAATGATCGGCGTAGATCGGTAATACTCTTTTACGCAACAATATTTCTGAGTGTCCCAATATTATCAATTGTAATGCTGACTTCATCTCCAGAGGACAGTGTGAAGCCGTCACCAGGCACAATACCAGTACCGGTCATCATATAAACTCCCGTGGGGAAACTGCATTCCATAAACAGGTATGCCGCAAGTTCCACATGTTTTCGTTTCATCCTGGAAATGGCAATTGCATCATTGAAGGCAATCTTTCCATCCCTTTTTATTTCCAGCGTTATCTGAGAATTTTCATCAATCGGATTGGCGGGTACGTATAAACATGGCCCCAACGCAGCGCATCCATCGTAAACCTTTGCCTGTGGTAAGTACAGCGGGTTTTCACCTTCGATGCTGCGTGAGCTGACGTCGTTTCCAATTGTGTATCCAACGATCGCGCCACTGGTACTCATAAACAAAGTCAATTCGGGTTCCGGCACATTCCATGCGGAATCTTTTCTAATCCGTATTTTTCCGCCAGTTCCGACCGTTCGTTGCCGCGAACCTTTGTAAAAGATCTCCGGCCTTTCCGCATCGTAAACTTTATCGTAAAAGGTGTCTCCACCTGAATCCTTAGATTCTTCCATACGCGCATCGCGGCTACGCAGGTATGTTACACCTGCTGCCCAGATTTCCTGGGTATCGATTGGAGGTTCAAGTTGCTGCTGATCAAACCATGAATCGGTAACTTGCTCGGCATTGATCAGCTGTCGCTTCACAGTCTGGTGTAAATCGTCGCGGTTGATGAAAGCATCCCAATCGGTGTCCCCCAGATGATACTTTTTACCGTCAAAATCTATAATAGTTCCGGTCGTCGTTTTAAATATTTTCATGTCTTGCAGAATACTAATCTAAAATTCAATGTTTTGTTTGCAGTAGGTAAAGGTCAGACTACGTTAACAGGCGATCTGCTAAGAAACGCGCTGATGTTGTTTTCCGTTGCTTTGAGAATTCGTTTCCTTGCCTCCGGGCTCATCCAGGCGTTATGCGGCGTGATCAAACAATTTTGCGCCGACAGCAGAGGATTCGAAGAGGGAGGAGGCTCGACCGACAGGACGTCTACCGCTGCCGCTGCGAGTAATCTTCCTTTTAACGCATCCGCCAGATGCGCTTCATTAATCAGTTGACCACGCGATGTGTTGATCAACCATGCAGATGGTTTCATTATCTTCAACAAATCTAGATTGACGAATTGTTCGTTGTCGTTTGTCAACGGACAATGTAGTGAAACGATATCGCAGGTGGAAAACAATTTTTGCAATGTCGCATATTTTCCGAGGTTGGATTCTTTCGGAGTTCTACTATAAAAAAGCACCGTCATATCAAATGCTTGAGCCAGCCTGGCTACTTGCTGGCCTATCTGTCCAAAGCCGACAATGCCCAGCGTCTTTCCGCTAAGTTCGGTCAGCATTCCTTTTGTGTAGCTGAAATCTTGAGATTGCTCCCATGCGCCGGATCTGACAGATTCGGCATTAGTGCCCACATTGTTCGCGAGCTCGAGAATCAGGGCAAAAGTGTGTTGCGCTACCGACGATGTGCCATAACCCGGCACATTGCAAACGGTGATATTTTTTGCCCGCGCAGCTTCTATGTCCACGATATTGTATCCCGTCGCGGTAACGCAAATTAGCTTTAGCGCCTTCGCTTGCCGGATGGTCGATGCTGTTAACAGCGCTTTATTAGTGAGGATGATATCGGCGTCCCTGCACCAGTCAGCCATCTCCATGGGTGCCGTTCGATCTCGGTACAAAATTTCACCGAACCTGGAAATGCCTTCCCAGCTCAGGTCACCCGGGTTTAATGTAAAACCATCCGGTATAACGATCTTCATCCCGTTGTTTTAATTTCCAATGTCAAATATTATTACAAACATCGCGTATAAAATGGTATTATTTAAGGAGGACGGAGCGTGTGGTTTGATATTTCAGGCTAAATTCATGCACCTGGTCGATGGCAATTATCGAAAGCTTATGAATATTAACAGACGAAAGTTTTTTGAGAAATCGGTGTTGGCAGGCTTGGCAGTCAACCAATGTGTTAGTCCCATTGCAACAGCGTTTCCCACGGCCAATATTTTGTTACCCTCAGAAGTCAACGATGCCTTCAAGATCAGCATTTTTTCAAAGAATCTTCAATGGTTGGGCTATGCCGAAATGGCAAAGGTTGCAGCAGAGATTGGATTCGACGGGATCGACCTGACTGTCAGACCTGGAGGGCACGTACTTCCCGAAAATGTTTCGACAGAACTCCCAAAAGCAGTCGAGGCTATCCGCAAGTCGGGCCTTGATGTTTATATGATCACCACTGCCATCAACGACGATCGCGATCGCCATACCGAAAGCATATTGAAAGCTGCAAGTGCATTGGGAATCAGGCATTACAGATTAGGATGGCTTAGTTATGACAGCAAGCAAAACATCGATGAAAATTTAAAGAACTTCCAGTCAAAATTGCGCGCAATAGCAGAGCTGAATAGTAAGTATGGTATCATTGGAGAGTATCAGAATCACTCAGGTACTTATTTTGGTGCACCTGTTTGGGATCTTCATAAAGTTCTTCAGGAGATAAACTCACCTTGGGTAGGATCTCAATACGATCTTCTGCATGCAACCGTGGAAGGATTTAACGCATGGACGCTCGGATATGAATTATTGAAACCCTATATTAAAAGTATCGATATCAAAGATTTTCAGTGGTCGGCAAAGAGCGGTAGGTGGGCTTTGGAAGTCGTTCCCCTGGGCGAAGGACTTATTGATTATCCGAAATTCCTTTCGATGATAAAAAGAGACGGCCTTAAAATTCCGGTGTCTGTCCACTATGAGTTTCCGCTGGGTGGAGCTGAGGACGGCGCCAGATCGATTACGAAAAGCAAAGATTCTGTAATCGCAGCAATGAAAAAAGATTGCGATAAGCTTAGAACACTTATGCGTGACGCCCAGCTTCTATAACAAAAAACCAAGCGCTTTGTAATTCATCTATCGTCTAAAACTTGCAACAACAAACTGATCCGCTGAACCATCTCGCTCTTTCGGCATTAGTCGCGGCAATCCCTGTGTTTTTCATTTTCTGGTCGTTCATCAAGCGGATGAAAGGATATGTTGCCAGTTTGATAACGCTGCTGCTCTCCATGACAATCGCAGTAATCATCTATGACATGCCTTTTTCGCTTGTGTTATCGTCTGCGTTACATGGTGCGTTGTATGGATTATTCCCCATATGCTGGATTATTATAGGACCGGTGTTTCTTTTCAATGTGACTGTTCGAAGTGGTCAATTTGAAGTCATTAGAAATTTCATGGCATCCATCACTCCTGACCGAAGGCTTCAGGCTTTGTTTATTGCCTTTTCTTTTGGTGCGTTCTTAGAGGGATCGTCGGGTTTTGGCGCACCCGTTGCTATCACCGCAGCGATGTTGGTGGGTCTGGGATTTAATCCACTTTATGCTGCAGGGTTATGCCTTATAGCCAATACAGCACCCGTTGCGTTTGGGTCCGTCGGTATCCCTATCATCATGGCCGCGAGAGTAACAGACATTCCAGAGCTGGCCATTTCACAAATGGTAGGGCGGACGTTGCCATTATTGTCAATGTTTCTGCCGCTGTATCTGATAGTGTTAATGTCGGGCGCCAAGCGGGCATTTGAGGTCATGCCAGCGTTGATTGTATCCGGAGTCTCCTTTGCTCTGTTTCAATGGTTCACGGCAAACTACATGGGCCCTTTGTTGCCCGATGTCATGGCCGGACTTGCTTCCATAATATCGCTGATGCTCCTTTTGAAATTTTGGAAGCCTCGAAGTGTTTGGAGGTTTGATAACGAGGAACCGAGCTCATTTGACCCGGTTTTAAAGTACAGCGGACCAGCTGTACTCTGGGCATGGTCCCCTTTTATAATCATGACTTTGTTTATTGTAACATGGGGTATGGAGCCGGTGAAGGCGATCTTGAATAATGTTGGGATGCTAAAAGTATCAATACCAGGTTTGCAGGATTCCATCTTAAAACCCGATGGAACAGTGTTGGTCATTAAGCCATTTGAACTGAATTACTTGTCAGCACCTGGAACAGCGCTGCTGGCAGCAACCTTCATATCGATTCCTTTGCTTGGCATGACCTACCGGGAAGGAATCCGAATCTACTGGGAGACGTTGAAGCAATTAAAGTTTCCGATCATTATCATTGTGTCCATCGTTGCCTTCGCATTTACTGCCAATTATTCGGGGATGTCCATCACTATGGGTTTGGCTTTGGCCAGTACTGGAGTGCTTTTTCCATTTTTTTCGCCGGTTCTTGGTTGGCTTGGTGTTTTTGTAACAGGATCGGACACGTCATCCAATGCATTGTTCTGCAAGCTTCAGGCGACTTCTGCGGATAGCCTAGGCGTTGATCCCGTTGTGACAGTAAGTGCAAATGCTTCAGGTGGCGTTACCGGAAAAATGATTTCACCACAGTCGATCGCAATTGCTGCGGCGGCCGTCGGACTAGCGGGGAAAGAGTCAGATTTATTTCGCTTTACAGTCCGTCATAGTTTTATTTTACTTTTCGTTATATGTATTTTGACATGCGTTCAGGCGTATGTAGCGCCTTGGATGATCCCGGAGTACGAGCTTACCACCGCTTCAACGACTACAGATATCCCGTCTAACAGCGCAGGGGTTGCGTTCCTTACGATTTTTGGTGTGTTATTGGTATCTCTTGTGGGATTAATTGCAATATTGAATCGAAGGGACCGGTTGAAATGATGTGCTAATATTCAACAGATAGGCCGGACTTTTCGGTACAACATCACCAGTTATCGATCAAGTTACCCATTCGCTACGCAGCAGTGCGGCACGTACCAAATTATCTCAAGCCGTCTTCTTATAGTTGATCACCGCCCACGTATTTAGCACGATCGCGAAGGAAGCAACAATCAGAAGATGCCTAACAACATCTGAAAAATGGCTTCCTTTCAGAATGACCATACGCATCACATCGATGAGATACGTCACGGGATTCGCTCGCGAAACCATTTTCGCCCAGTGTGGCATGCTATCCGTAGATGTAAACAAACCACCCATTAGAATAAAGATCATTGTAAAAAAGAACATGATAAACATGGCTTGTTGCTGGGTCTCGCAAAACGTTGACACGAGAAGGCCGAAGCCTAACACACACAAAAGATAAACTGCAACGAATCCATACAATACAACCAGATTGCCTGCCGGTACAATGCCGTAAACGAGCCATGAAATGATTAAGCCTATAGTGAAGACTACATTACCGAGGATCCAGAACGGTATTAGCTTTCCCAATATGAAGTGATGCTTTCTAATAGGTGTTACGTTGATCTGCTCAATTGTACCCACCTCTTTCTCTTTTACGATATTAAGTGCTGTGAAAAATCCGCCGATCATAGTTACCAGTACGGCCAGTATTCCAGGAACCATGAAAACCCGGTAATTTAATGAAGGATTAAACCAATTTGACGAGAGTACAACAATTCCGCTTTGCGCCTCATAACGTGATCGAGGATCCAGCTCGAGTTGAATTTTCCGATTAAACTTTTGGATTATAGTTGCGAGGTATGCGCCGCCAAGATTGGCCTTCATGCCATTTATTGCATTAACTGCAATAAACAGCTTGACCTGCCCCTCTCTAACGAGATCTCTTTCAAAGGCTGCTGGTATTTCCAGAATGACGTCAGCTTTATCGTTCTGGATGAGGTGGTAGGCTTCATCATAGGATCCGGAATATTCAACCAGTCTAAAGTAACCGGATGCGGTAATGGAAGATACCAGTCCGGTGGCATAAGGTGAACGATCAAGGTCGACAACGACAATATTGATGTTTTTTATTTCATAGTCAGCTGCAAGTGGCAATATCATAAGTTCAACCGCGGGCAAAATCACAATCATGGCCAGTATCACCTTGTTACGGAAGATCTGTCTAAATTCTTTTTGTAAAAGAAAACGTACGGTTCTCATGTTAATCGAATTTTAAAGGTTCTTAAACTGAGCGCCAGCAAGATGAGCGTCATACCCGCCAACACCAGCGTCTCCTGCCAGATCCCTGAAAAACCCTGGCCTTTGATCATAATAGATTTAACAATTATGTAGAACCATTTCGCCGGAACTATATTCGAGATCAACTGTAGCGCTATCGGCATGTTTTCAATTGGGAACATAAACCCGCTGAATAATATCGTCGGCAACATCATACCCATTAAAGAGATCAGCATAGCAACCTGTTGCGAATTCGTCCTGACAGAAATGAAGATGCCTATTGTCAGGCAGGTGATGATGAACAATGTGCTTTCAGCAAACAGAAGGATAATGCTTCCTTTCACGGGAAGGTCCAGAACAAATACGCTTAATAGTAAAATCGAGATCATGTTCAGCAGTGACAGGAGCAGATACGGCACAGCCTTGCTTATCAGAACCAGGATCGGTTTAAAAGGCGATACAAGGAGAATTTCCATCGTGCCGTTTTCCTTTTCTTTCACAATCGAAACGGCAGTCATCATAACACACACCAACATAAGAACAAGGGCCATGACGCCCGGCACGAAATTATGAACGCCCTTAAGTTGAGGATTATAGAGCATGCGTATCTCCGGTATAATACGGTATGGCTGTACGTTATTCAAATTTATCTCCTGTTGGTACTCCTGTATTATGGATGTTATATAATTTGTCAATGAATTTGCTATATTCGGATCAGTTGCGTCGGCGATAACCTGCACCTGAGCACTGTTTTCGTGTAACAGGCCTGCCCCGAAATTCGCAGGGAATACTAATACAAGTTTAATGTGACCCTCCTGGAATGAGCGTTCGATGTCCTTGGGACCTAGCGTGGTTTTTTCAATTTCAAAATACCGGCTGGCCTCAATTCGGGAAATGATGTTCTGTGACGCCTCATCTTTCGCATGGTCAACGACGACGAGCCTTGAATTTTTAACCTCATTTGTAAGTGCGAACCCGAATATGAGTATCTGAACCACGGGCATTCCGAAAAGAATGAGCAAGGTTTTGCGATCGCGGAGAACGTGTGCAAACTCTTTTTTTAGGAACGTAAGAAATTGTTTCATTGTGCTTCAATTGCATTATAACCCGTTAATCATTTCTGGTGGCGCCCCTGGCCAGCTGGAAAAAGACCTCTTCGATGTTGGATACACCAAATTGATTCTTAAGGTTAGAGGGTGTATCGAGCGCGCGAATTTCACCGTCTACCATGATGGATAATCGACCACAGTATTCGGCTTCCTCCATATAGTGCGTCGTGACGAACATCGTTATTCCCCGGTTCGCTGCATTATATATCATATCCCAAAATTGCCTCCTGGTTACGGGGTCGACGCCGCCAGTGGGCTCATCCAGGAAAACGATACTTGGATCATGCAGTATTGCTACAGAGAAAGACAGCTTTTGTTTCCATCCGAGGGGCAATGACGAAACTAGTTTTGTCGCCACATCTCCCATAGAAAGCGTATCAATCAGCGTGTTGCCTTTTTCCTTAATTTGTTTATTGCTAAGTCCATATATACCACCGAAGAATTGAATGTTTTCACGCACTGTGAGGTCATCGTACAGTGAGAACTTCTGACTCATATATCCGATATTTCTTTTTATGTTTTCTGTTTGCTTGTAAATATCGAAACCCGCTATCGAAGCCGATCCGGAGGTTGGTTTTGACAGGCCACAAAGCATACGCATCGCAGTTGTTTTTCCTGCGCCATTGGCTCCGAGAAAACCGAATATCTCTCCTTTATTCACTTCCAGCGATATTTCTTTTACGGCCGTAAAGTCACCGAAACGCATTGTTAGTAAATTAGTTTGAATCACTTTTTCCATCCCTGGTTGTTCATAAGCTTCATAAAGCAATCTTCTACTGTCGCAGGTGTTTCACGCACTTCAATTTGGTTTAGACCGCATGAGTCGAGGTGGCGACGCAGGCCTGCTTCATCTTCATTCTTAAAGTACGCATGGATGTATTCGCCGAAGGTGTATGAATTCAGCGTCTGTTCGTATTGCTGCAGGCATTGGCGGAGCGCATACATGTTTTGGGCTTTCACCTGAAACAATTTTTCCGGAAATGCACGAATTATATTTTCGGGTGTGTCAACTGACAAAAGTCGACTTTGTTGTATGAGTCCAATTTTGTCGCAGCGTGTTGCTTCATCCATGTACGCGGTGGATACCAAAATCGTTATTCCCTGGCCTTTCAAACGTGCCAACATGTCCCAGAACTCTTTTCGGGAGACTGGGTCAACGCCAGTAGTGGGCTCGTCCAAAAACAGGACGGTGGGCTTGTGTATCAGCGCGCAGCATAGTGCAAGTTTTTGCTTCATTCCACCAGACAGTTTACCTGCCCTGCGAGTCTTGAATTTCTCGATTTGAATGTAGATATCGCGTATCAGATCGTAGTTTTCGGATACGGTGGTTCCAAAAAGCGTTGCAAAAAAATTGAGATTCTCTTCGACGGTTAGATCCTGATAGAGGGAGAATTTCCCGGGCATGTAGCCAACGGTATTTCTTATCTCCTGGTAATCCCTAACAACGTCGAGGCCGTTCACGGATGCGGTGCCGCCATTGGGTAGGAGCAGCGTTGTGAGCATTCTTAATATACTCGTTTTGCCCGCGCCATCCGGACCAATGAGCCCGAAACACTCCCCACGTTCGACTGAAAATGAAATTTTGTCAACAGCAACGAACTTATCTTTGCCATAAACTTTGGTAAGGCTATTCAAAATGACGGCGGGCGTTGACATATCCATTAGAATTTTAACTCACCGTACATTCCTATTTTAATTAGTTCGTCGTTCTTTACCCGGATCTTTGAGGCATAAACAAGATTCGCCCGCTCATCTTTTGTTTGGATGGTCTTGGGTGTGAACTCAGCCTGATCGCTAATCCAGCTTATCGTTCCTGAGTATTCTTTTAACGTTCCATCGCCCCCATCAACGAATATTCTTACCTTTTGATTGATCTTTGCCGCCGATAATTGATCGCTTGTAAGGTAAGCTCGAAGTGTAATGGTGCTGAGATTGGCAATCTTGTAAAGGGGTTTGCCAATAGTGGCATTCTCAAATTGCTCTGCATATTTTACGAGCACTGTGCCTGTAATCTCATTGACTATCCTGCATTTCGCAAGTTGATCATTCAGCTGATCGATCTGCGCCTTTATGGGAAGAGCTTCTTCCGTGAGACTCGTGGTATTGATGGCGAGTGTGGATTCTTGTGCTTCAATCTGCCGTTCGATCACGGCCACTTGCGAGGTGGCGTCATCGAATTGTTTCTGGGTTGCAGCGTCGGACTTGAGGAGATTTCCGACGCGCTTTTGCTCGTTACGCGCGTGGTTAAGCTGTTCAAAAAGTGCCGAGAGTTGCTTGGAAACATTTGGCTTCCTACTCAGTACGGCGCGTATTTGCGCATATAGTTGCTTTCGCCGAAGATGAAGCTGTGTACTATCGATGTATCCTACAATTTGTCCCTTCGTCAACGTTTCTCCCTCTTCGATGTGAAATGCTTTGATAACGCCGGAGGCTTCCGCCGAAATGATTGTCTCCACGGCTTCAAATGTACCGGTTGCGTCATACGCTGGAGGGCCCGATGAACAGCCAAGGAATACGATAGCGACGAGATAGGCGATGATTGTTCTCATTTAGACTTTATTTGATTTAGACGACCTATTAAATCCCTTGTGTTGTTTTCAATGAATATTGTGCAAGCAACAGCTGGATTTCATGAACGATCTTACTTTGACGTGCTTGATTTTCAGCGTTAACCTCACGCAAATAATCATTAGAATCGATCACGCCATTCTCAAGCTGCACAGACGAGTTTTGCTTTACCCTTGCGCGAAGGGTGATGATTTGTTCATCCGCGGCGGCCAGCTGTTGCAATTTCAATATTTCAGCCTCTTCCTGTTTCGATCTGTAACTATTGTTAAAAATGAAAGTCTCGCGTTGCACGGTGACCTTTTCGCGACTGATCATTAAAAGCTCCCGGTCATTGTTCCTTGAGTAAAAACCGCTAAGGGTCCAGCTAAACCTTACACCTGTTAAGTAATACGAATCGGCTTTGTTATCGAGCATGTTCAGTCCTGGCTTCCCGTAACCAGCTTGAACAAATGCTGACAGCCGGGGCTGGAGACGCGCATTCAACATCTTGTATTGTAAGTCAATTGCCGAAGACTGCAGTTGATATAGTTTCAGCTCAGGACGGTTA
This sequence comes from Chryseolinea sp., assembly GCA_037720155.1. GTDB lineage: Bacteria > Bacteroidota > Bacteroidia > Cytophagales > Cyclobacteriaceae > Chryseolinea. The sequence goes on from JBBJMI010000011.1 coordinate 26,800, forward strand.
ACGTCACCTGGAAATTCTGTTGTCGTTGGAGTTTCAAATATTGTCGTAGAGTCTAGTGGTTGATTGATCATTAGTTCAAGCATTTCAATGTAGCCTGCCCGTGTTGCGTTAAGCTCTATCCCTGCCTGTCGGGCCTTCAATAGTTCTGCCTCCAGTACGTCGCCGCTGCTTTTTAAGGCCGTTCCATTGGCAATGGCGACATTTGTTTTTCTCAATCCTAGTCCGACATCTTCCAGCAAATATTCGTGCAGGATTAACTGGCCGTTGACCAGGAGAATCCCAAAATACAATTGATTTATTCGCTCTTTAATTTGATATAGCTCCACCTCCAGGGTCTGCTGTTCTACCTGGGCATTGACACCGTGAATTTGCTTCTGTCGTTTAATGAAGCCCCCGTCGTATAACGGAGCCACCACGTCTCCATATACTTTGTATTGGTCCTTGCTCAGGGTAGGGAAGGGTGCCTCCACGCCAGGAATAGACGGCACTTTCGTCACGTCGGCCTGATAGGTAAGCTGTCCATTAACCGAGAAAGTGGGCACATAACCGAGCGACGCATTACGGACGGAAAAAGCCCTTGCCTTTTCGATTAGCTCACGCTGTTTGATCAGGGGATAGTTTTTCGCCCCGAGGTTGTAGCATTCCTGCAACGACAATTGCGCTTTTATGGGTGTGACAATTGCGAATATTGCGAGGATTGCGGATATGGCGACGATGAGCTGCTTCATGTGATTGTTGCAATGTGTTCAGTAAATTAAACGAACATTTTAATCAAGTGTTTAAATTTTGTGAAAAATTTTTTTAGGTCACTTTCAACATCGCACGGATCCACTTCGGGATCAACTCTTTACGTTGCAACATTTGGGCCTGGAATGCCTTTTCGCTTAGAAGGCTACTCTGAGCAAGAATGGGTTTCATAATGAAAGGAAACACAGTAAGTCCGAGCATATTCATTAGAAATTGGATGGGTTGAAGGTCAGGTCGTTTTTCGCGGAGTTGTTTAAACAAGTGAGACGCTCCAATCTGATTCAATGGCAGTCGTTTGTCAAACTGTTCTGGATTCATCCTTATTTCACTCAGTATAAATAAAGGTAGATCCGGGTTTTCCATCAGCAGATCAATGTAGTTTCCTGCAATGGCTGACACTTTTTGTTCAAGGGTCAAGGAGACGTCGTTGAGAAGAGGGGTGACGCCGCCGAAAAAGGTTGTCATCTTCTCCATCATTATCAATTCGAATAACTTTTCTTTGCTCCGGAAATAATAGTTAAGCAGGGCAAGGTTTATGCCTGCCTCCTTTGCGATATCTCTCGTGCGGGTTCCTGCATATCCTTTCTTTGTAAATACCGTACGCGCGGCTACCTTAATTTTTTCCTCAGTAGAGATTTCTTTATTTGACGCTTTTTTCATGGTATTGCCAGATTTGTCGAGAGTGATTCACTTATTCGCGCGTGCGGACTTCCGATGTTTACCGACCGATTTGAATCAATACGCAATTTGATTAAATGAATCGTTCGGTAGAAGATCGTTGATATTATATATTTTTGGGTATGACTAGAAGGATTTGCTTACGCCAGGCCATAGTTTCTGATGCAGGTTCAATTGCAAAATTGCATGCGCATAGCTGGCAGACTGCCTATCGCGGATTGCTTTCAAACGAATATCTGGACAATGATCTCGAAGGTGAGAGGACTGCATATTGGACCACTAAGATGCCATCTCTTACCGAGAAGGAATTTGTGCTTGTTGCGTTAGATGACGATGAAATTATAGGATTCATTGCTGTGATGGATTTGCCTGAGAAGGGCTATGCTGTGTTGGTAGATAACCTCCATGTGAGACCCGATTTGAAGGGGCACGGCATTGGTCGTTCGCTCATGAGCGCTGCTGCTGGAAGGCTTGTTAAGGAGGGCGTTACTAGTTTCTATCTTTGGGTTCTGGTGGGAAATGTTGCTGCTGAACATTTTTACCAATCACTTGGAGGGACGGCGCTTGATTCGAAGGAGTCACTTTTCGGAGGGCGCGTGGTCGCCGCCAGAAGGTTCGCCTGGTCAGATCTCAAGGTTCTTTTCAGCCATAAAGAGAAACCGCTCTTAAAAAATGGTCAGGTGTTATTGTGATATTCCTCATCCTCAGCGGCGTCGAGCACTTCAAAAAACATTTCCATAGAAAGCAAAAGGGTATTCAAATATAATGGATGGTTTCCTTGCTGGCAGGTAACTACCTCGAGCAACACGTTTCGCAGGTTTCTACTAAATTGTTTTGGAGGATTTCTTTCTAGAAAATGGGCAAATGCATCCTGCAATTCAGGACTTAGCAGGGAGCCGGACTTTTTTCTTATTGATTTTAAGCGCTTCGGCATGACGGAACAACGGTAATTTTTTGATGGAAAATATGGTTAGCTTACGAGTCGTAACTGATGGAATAACGCGCTATGCGATGCTCCGACTTGTTAACGAAAGTAATACATTGCAAAGCAATTGTCAACATTTATGTTGACAAAAGATGTCTGATATTCCTGAAACCTGGTTAATACGTTTGTCTGTGAAAAAAGAAGATCTGGCAAGGAAAGTTGGGAGGCGAATTGTTCAACTCCGTGAAAGAAAGGGTTGGAGTCAGTCAGAATTTGCGCGCGCATGTATGAAGGATCGGCAGACCATTGAACGTATTGAAAGCGGGAGGACCAATCCAACAATTTATACTTTATACGAGATCGCAACGGTGCTTGAAGAGCCTGTTTCGGAATTGCTGAAGGTGAAATAAATAAGTTTTTCGAGCACTCTATGGTATTAACGCGAAGACACAACGGCGCAATGCTGTCGCGAAGAAACGCTGCATTAAACTTTGCGCTTCCTTGGCGTCTTTCCGCCTCTACCGGTTAATGCCTATAAAAATCACTAAATCCATTTATGCCTTTGGTTCGAATTCTACTCCTTTTATTTCTCTCGTATGACCTATCTGCGCAATCTTCTCTTCCGAGAAGCACTCCGGAGGCCGAGGGAGTTTCATCAAAGCACCTGATGGCTTTCCTCGACGCAGCTGGTAAGTCCGATGCAGAATTTCACAGCATTATGGTGCTTCGCCATGGCAAAGTTGTGGCCGAAGGATGGTGGAATCCCTATAGCCCGGATACTAAACATACCTTATACTCCGTGAGTAAAAGTTTCACAGCAACGGCGATTGGGTTTGCTGCAACGGAAAAGAAATTGACGATTGAAGATAAAGTAATCTCGTTTTTTCCCGATGACTTACCAGCGGAAATAAGTCCGAACCTCAGCGAGCTGCGAATCAAGCATTTGCTTACCATGAGCGTAGGACAGGATAAGGAACCGGGCGGAATAAGGGCACAGGAAAACTGGGTACGTAAGTTCCTGGAAACGCCAATCGCCAACGCACCGGGCACGAAGTTTCATTATAACTCTATGGCCACCTTTATGCTTTCGGCTATTGTACAAAAGGTAACAGGGCAAACAGTACTCGAGTATCTGGAGCCAAGGCTATTTAGTCCCTTAAACATCGTCGGTATGGATTGGGAAATAAATCCCAAAGGTATCAATGTTGGCGGGTGGGGCTTGAGATTGAAAACTGAAGACCTTGCCAAGTTCGGCCAACTCTTCCTTAACAAAGGGAAATTTAATGGAAAAACCGTTCTTCCTGCCGCATGGATCGAAGAGGCAACAACGATGAAAATTATGCAGGATCCTGATGCGCCAGCTGTTAAGAAGGATTCGAGCGACTGGCTCCAGGGTTACTGTTATCAAATGTGGAGAGGCAGGAATAATAGTTACCGTGCAGATGGAGCCTTTGGACAATACATCCTTGTGCTGCCGGAGAAAGATGCCGTCATCGCCATCACTTCCGAGACGTCGAACATGCAAGCCGAGCTCGACCTTGTGTGGAAATATATTCTTCCGGCATTTAACACGGATAGGCTACCTGCCGACCGGAAATCGAGCAGAGCCCTTAAGGGGAGGCTTGATAAGCTTGCCCTTCATGTAGAGGCAGGCCGGGCAAATCAGGCAATGGAAGCAACGGTCTCAGGTAAGAATTATGCAATGATTTCAAATGATAGAAAGCTGCAGGGTATATCGCTGAACTTCCAGAATGGAACGTGCGTAATGGCCCTGGACACCGATTCTACCGACTATCGGCTTTCATTTGGTTCGGGTGCAGGAATAACCGGGGTAACGGAAAAGTTTGGGCCATACCTTGTAGCGGGAGCAAAGTCCAATCGAATTGGTTTGCCTCCTTTTAGAATATCAGGCACATATGCCTGGAAGGACGAAAAAACAATTGAACTTTTCGTGCGGTACATTGAGAGCCCGCATCATGAAACCATCCGAATCACCTTTGATGGTGACTATGCGATGGTGGAGTGGCTGAACTCTTTCAATAATTCTATAAGAGCATCCAAAGCCGTTTTGCGAAAGGCAATACCAAATCCGCCTCGATTGATTGTTAGGGGCGATGACATGGGATTTTCCCATTCGGCGAACCTCGCATTGATCAAGTCTTATAAAGAGGGTATTGAAACATCGATTGAAGTAATTGCACCTTCGCCCTGGTTTCCAGAAACGGTTAGGCTACTGGCGGCGAACCCCCGCGTGGACGTTGGGTTGCATTTCGCCATCACCAGCGAATGGGACAATGTGAAATGGAGGCCACTCACTGCATGTCCCTCACTTCAAAATGAGGATGGCTATTTTTATCCGATGCTTTTCAAAAATAGAAATTATCCTGGCCAGGCCATTATGGACCATGAGTGGAAATTGGATGACATTGAAAAGGAACTGCGCAGCCAGATACAATTGGCAAAGAAATACATTCCGAGGTTGAGTCATGTCTCAGGACATATGGGAAGTACAGGATTTGATCCGAAGGTAAAGGCAATGGTTGCAAGAGTTGCACAGGAGTATAAACTGGCCACCGTCGATTCGGACCAGTCTCTTCACGGTTTTTCCTATGCGCATTTCGATCCCAGAGGTAAATCGACGGAGCAAAGAATAGACGCCTTTATTGAAATGATTAACAAGTTTGAAGACGGAAAGACCTATGTATTTGTTGAACATCCCGGTCTGGATAATGATGAACTTCGTGCCATCAGCCACATCGGTTATACTGATGTAGCCGAAGGCAGGCAAGACGTAACCACTATTTTCACCAGCGAGAAGGTAAGGGAAGCGATAGAAAGGAGAGGAGTAAGGTTGGTGAGTTATAAGCAGGCGCTGGAGAAATAGTTATGAGGTATGAGTTATGAAGAGTTATAAGTTATGGGATAGAGAGCGGAAGACTTATGGTAACCATATCAGAAACTTCATAGCCGTCGTGGTCAAAGAGCGTTGTCATTGCAATATCATTGCGATACTCCAGCCCGAGAAATACGCCATAATAACCCAAAACATTCAGGAGGAGAACGAAAATAAGCGCAAGGGAAAAAACCTTTTTCAAGGAGTCCGGGGTTGAAAACTTTGATAAACCAAATAAAAACTTTGTAGAATTCAAATTCAATGAAGCGCAAATACCCGCGCAGATAATCTTCGGCGGGATTTGCGGTTACGCGATTGTTGCGTAACATCGCCTATGAATGTAAGTGTACAATTTTTAGGTGGAGCGGGATCAGTGACGGGCTCGCGCTATTTGTTGCGAATTGGTGATTTTAATGTTATGCTTGACTGCGGACTTTTTCAGGGTCTGAAAGAATTAAGACAGAGAAACTGGGATCAATTCCCAGTAGATCCCGCATCGATCGATGCTATTATCATTAGCCATGCGCACATTGATCACACCGGATATCTGCCAAAGGTGGTGAAGGAAGGTTTTAAGGGACCAATCTATTGCACGGAAGCAACTGCCGACCTGATTGAAATCTTGCTGCTTGATTCTGCCCACCTCCAGGAAGAAGAAGCAGAGTACGCAGCGAGAAAGGGCTATTCGAAGCATGAGAATCCTGCACCACTTTATAATACTGAAGATGCCCAATCAGTTTTTCCACTTATATCTACCACGGGGTTTGGCAAAAGGATAAGCATCAATGGTAACGTGGATATCATTTTTTCCGATGCTGGTCATCTTTTAGGGGCTGCCATAACGGAGTTGTTTATCAAAGGCGACGCAACTGAAAAGAAGATCGTGTTTTCGGGTGATCTTGGAAGGAATAGCGACATCATGTTGAGGTCACCTACAGCGATTTCGCACGCCGACATTTTGTTCATTGAATCTACCTATGGGAATAAGGATAATCCGGCTCATGATCCAGCGGCAGATCTCGCGCGAGTCGTAAACGAAACTTCGCAGGCACAAGGTGTTTTATTGATACCAGCGTTTGCCGTGGGTCGCACACAAGTCTTGTTATATTATCTCCACAAGCTGATGAAGGAAGACAAGATCCCGGACATTCCAGTTTACATTGATAGCCCCATGGCCATTTCTGTTACTTACCTTTATTATAAGTATCCACAATATCATAAGGTAAACTTTAACGAAAAGGTGCTTGCGGCGGAGATGGAAACGAACATGTTGGTGTTTGTAAAAACTGCAAACCATTCAAAAACGTTGAATGAACTAAAGAGCAACGCAATCATTATTTCATCAAGCGGTATGATGACTGGCGGCAGAATTGTACACCATATGTTTCGTCGCTTAAGAAATCCGCAGGATACAATATTGGTTCCGGGGTTCCAGGCTGAAGGAACCAGGGGGCGCGACCTTGTGGACGGTAAGCCATACATCAAAATATTCGGTGAGAACGTTCCAGTAAAATGCAAAGTTGCAAACATGAAATCCCTCTCAGGTCATGCCGATCGTGAGGAGCTTTTTTCGTGGATGAAGAATTTTAAGTCAGCACCGCAAATGGTGTTTCCGATACACGGTGAAGGCAATGATCTAAAAGCATACGCGCAGGCTATACGCGATCGGATGAAGTGGAACGTCATTTCTCCAAATTACTTAGAAAACGTTGTGCTATTTGAAAATATCTGAGTCTAAGCAATATGAAAGTCTACATCTACAGTGCTCATCCCTATGAAACTCCTTTTCTCCAGAAAGCTGCAGGTGAGAAGCATGAATTAAACTTTACCAGTAAAAAGTTATCTGTGGATACGGCGGTCCTTGCAAGTGGCAATGACGCTCTCGCAATTTTTACTGCCGATGATGCTTCAGCGCCGGTACTAGACTTGCTTCGCGCTCAAGGGATCCGTTATATAGCACTGCGATCTGCCGGATTCGATCACGTCGACCTCGCCGCAGCAAAAAAGCATGGCATTCACGTAGCGAACGTCCCGGCATATTCTCCGTATTCAATAGCTGAACATGCGGCCGCATTATTATTGGCACTTAACCGACGACTTATAGAGGGCAGACGCTTGATTGATTCGCGCGACTTCAGGTTGGATCCGCTCATAGGATTTGATATCCACGGGAAAACGGTAGGGATCATAGGAACTGGAACCATTGGCAGGGCTTTCGTAAACATCATGCTCGGATTCGGCGCCAAGGTCATCGCTTTTGATCCGATTCAAAACGAGACCGTCAAAGCAATGGGCGTAACCTATGTTTCTCAGGATGAACTATTCGAAAGGAGTGACATCATCTCTATTCATTGTCCACTAAATGAAAAAACAAAACAGCTTATTTCCCGGCGGCAGCTGGAAAAGATGAAGAAAGGAGCGATCATCATCAACACTTCGAGGGGTGGAGTAATAAATACATCGGATCTTCTCAATGCGCTTGATAGTGGACGATTAGGCGGCGCGTGCCTTGACGTTTATGAAAAAGAAAAGAGTTTATTTTTCGAAGATCACAGAAGCAGCAATATAGCGGATCCATTGTTTGATAGGCTGGCATCGCATAAGAATGTGATTGTTACTGGGCATCAGGCGTTTCTTACGATCGAAGCGCTAACGGGCATCGCTGAAACCACTATTGAAAATCTCGACCGTTGGGCTAATGGGGACCAGTCGCCGAATGAACTTTAGTCGAATAGTTGAGCGGGCCTTACGTTAGCATTGCCTTGCCAACAAGACGTCTGCGTGTCGGAGTTGCACCCTGATCCCATAGATCTGTCAAGGGCATAATTTCCCCAGTTCAGACAGGATCCTCCACAGATGAAAATTGGGAAATGCAGCTTTACAGGATAGACAATGCACTTTCCTTACCTCATGCGCGTTGTCACCAAAAATAAATGTTAACGGCCATGTCAATGGCATAAATATTGGTTCCTGCTTCGCCATGCCTAAAGGAAGACCATCTATCAAAGAACTATTAAGCCTGATAAAAAACACCTTCAAGATATTCTGGGCGCGGGATCCATTTAGTAGCAGTATAGTTGTAGCGTATTACACGATCTTTTCCTTGCCAGGATTGCTGGTAATTATTATAAATGTTGCCGGTTACTTTTACGGAACTGAGGCTGTCACAAAGCAATTATTGGGTCAGGTAGGTGGAATGATTGGAAGCGATACCGCCCGTGATGTCGAAGCCATTGTGGGTAAAGCAAGTGAATCGAAAGGGACAGTCCTTTCGACAATCCTCAGCGTGGCAACGCTGTTGTTCGGTGCCACCGGTGTTTTCTATCAGATACAACAAATTCTAAATAAAATCTGGGAGGTTGAGCCAAAGCCAAAGCAAAAGATTTGGAAACTTGTCCGAGACCGGCTATTTTCCTTTGGACTGATACTGGTCGTTGGATTTCTTCTGCTCGTATCGCTGGTTTTGTCTGCGGGCTTGAGCGCATTTACCTCGTGGTTTGAACATCACATTTCTGATGCCTTAACTTTCCTTTTTTATGGCATCGATCTGCTAATTTCCCTTGCTGTCATCACAGTGCTACTGGCTTCGATGTACAAGTTCCTGCCAGACGCAAAGCTCCGATGGAGCGACGTGTGGCTCGGTGCGATTTTATCGTCTATCTTATTTATCATTGCAAAGTTTGGTCTTGGCCTTTACTTCGGCAAGGCAGAACCCGGTTCAGCCTACGGAGCAGCGGGAAGTATTGTGCTTATTATGCTTTGGGTATCGTATACAGGCTTGATATTTTTTTTCGGGGCCGAATTCACACGCGTGTATGCCGACCGTAACGGGCACAAAGTCAAGCCTGCGGAAATCGCCGAGAAAGCCGCCGAAGCAGATCCGGCAAGAGAAAAGGCCAACCCGAAGCCTGCTTAGATGTCTTAGTAGCTACCGCAAGCAGCCCAGTGAGATGTAAAAGCCCTACCGTTACATTAGCCTGTCAAAGTGTATGGGAAACTGATTTTCGCGCTTGCCTGTTGCGTGATAAATAGCGTTAGCAATTGCCGGGGGCATTGCTACCAGGCCAATCTCACCCACCCCTTTTATTCCAAGCTCGTTGACTATTTTATCCTTTTCTTCGACGAAGATTACATCCAAATCATGGATATCAGCGTGCACTGGGATGTGATATTCAGCCAGATTCTGATTGATATACTTGCCAAATCGGTGGTCACTGATCGTCTCTTCGCGCAGCGCCTTACTAATGCTCCAGATCATCCCGCCCAATATTTGACTGCGTGCAGTCTTTGGGTTGACGATTTTACCTGCTGCCACGGCGGTGATCGCACGGGTAACATTGACTACACCTAATTCTTCGTCAACTTCAACCTCCACAAACGCTGCACTATGACAGGCGCGAGAATACTTCTTTAGCTTTATAAGATTGGGCACATTGAATTTTTTCACTTTAATTTCCTTCCCCTTGTTAGCCTCGATAATTTCTTTGAACGTGATGCCAGGCATCTGGTCATTCAATGAAACCATACCTCCTTTAAAAACAGCCTGGTCCAAGCTCTTATCTCGTAGCGTTGAACCTTTTATCCCCTGAGCTATTTTAAAAATCTTTTTTCTTAGGACATGACAGGCGGCCCTTACTGCAGAACCCACTGATGCAACCGTGAACGATCCCCCCTGAATTGGGGCGAACGGCATCTTGCTATCACCGTATGAAAATGTGACATCGTTGATGTCGAGTCCCAATTCGTCCGCTGCTATTTGCGTCATAACGGTGAGGGTACCGGTCCCGATGTCCGTTACAGCACTGGTCACGCGGACTTTTCCATCCTTCGTCAGCGTTGCCTGAGCACGCGAAGGAACGATCATGGATTCCCAAATTCCAGTAGCCATGCCGTAGCCCACCAGTTTGTTCCCCTTGCGCATGCTTCGAGGTTCAGCTTTTCGATTCTCCCACCCAAATTTTGCCGCACCCTGCAGATAGCATTCTCTTAGTGCTTTGCTTGAATAGGGTCGGTTTACACTGACATCACGCTCTGCATAGTTTCTTAATCGCAATTCCAGCGGATCAACTTTCAATTTATATGCTAAATCATCCATTGTGCTTTCAATCGCGTGGATACCAGTACTTCCGCCGGGGGCCCGCATATCCAGCGGGCTGTATACATCCAGGGGAACAAGTTTGTACTGCATTAAAGTATTTTCTGCCGGGTACAACATGTTTGACCAGTTAACGACAACCTCCGTGTAGTCTTCAAATCGTGATGTCTCTGCACAGGCATAGTGGTGTAAGGCATTAACCTTCCCGTTGGCGTCAGCACCAAACCTTGTGCGTTGAATTGTCGGTGGGCGGTGTCCAAATGTAAACATCTGATGCCTGTCCAGCGTGACCCGTACTGAGCGCTTTAACGCTAGCGCGGCGAGCACTGATAAGAAAAGTTGGTATTGAGGCCTCAGCCCCGAACCGAACGCTCCTCCGACATAGGGTGAAATAACCCTCACGTTCTTATAAGGAAGTCCAAAAACATTTCCGACGTAAAATTGACTGTTGATCGTACCCTGAGTTTTGTCATAGATTTTCAGTTTTCCAGAGCCTTCGTAAACCGTAGTGGTCGCAAATAACTCCAACGGATTATGGTGTTCGGTTCCATGAAAAAATTCGCCGGCTGCCTGCGCATACGAGGAAGCATACGCCTTTTCGAAGTCTCCTTTAGGGGCTGGGGGCAAAGGCTTAAGCACAGTGGCAACGCCGATGTGTGGACTTCTGGCGTGGTCCATATTCGCTCCTAAATCTGTATTGAAGTCTGTTTCCTCGAAGTCGACTTTTAACATAAAGGCACCTTGCCGCGCCGTTTCGAACGTTTCGGCCACAACCAAAGCAATAGGCTGGCCGTTGTAGATTATTCCATCCCCCTGAAGTGGCCGAAAGGGATTACCTCTTGGCGCATCCATATCTGCATACTTTATGTCGAGCCATGCTACCGAAGGGCAATTTTCATGGGTAAAGACCTCAACTATCCCTTCCAACGCTTTTACCTCCGCCGTGTGAATTTGAGTTATTTTTCCCTTTGTGATAGCGCTGTTCACTACATAGCCGTATAATAAACCGTCCACCGCGTAGTCGCCGGAATATTTAGCAGCACCAGTTACTTTTGCATTTCCTTCCAGCCGATTAATAGACTTTCCGATTACCTGGTTTGATCTTATCTCCTTCATAAAAATTGTCGTTAAGCTGATGGTTGTGCGCCAGGTAGTTGTGTTTCAGGATTCAATGCCATCAAACAATTTCTTATGATGGCACGTCGTGCCAGCTCGATCTTGAAATCGTTATGTCCGTATCCAACGGCGCCGTTTATGATCATATCGGCGGCGGAAGCGAACGTTTCGCGCGATGCTGATTTACCTATGAGAAATTGCTCTGCTTCTTTCACTCTCCAGGGCTTGTGCGCTACTCCGCCCAATGCAATCCGTACGTCTCGAATAACGTCGCCATCAAGTTCAATCGCTGTGGCAACGGATACGAGGGCAAATGCGTATGAATTTCGATCCCGCAGCTTGAGATATGAATAATTTTTTTCGAAACCTCTAGCCGGAAGAGTTATTGCCGTAATAATTTCATCTTGTTGAAGCTCATTGTCAATTTCCGGCGTATTGCCAGGAAGTTTGTGAAAATCGGCGAAATTTACTAAGCGATGCCCCGTGGGTCCAGTAATTTTCACTACAGCCTCAAGTGCAGTCAATGCCACGCACATATCTGACGGGAACACGGCGATGCAATGTTCACTGGTTCCGAGGATGGCCATCATTCGGTTATATCCTCCTATGGCGGAGCAACCTGAACCTGGTTCGCGTTTGTTGCAAGGCGTGTTGGCATCATAAAAATAATAGCAACGTGTTTTTTGCAGCAGATTTCCCCCGTTAGTGGCCATATTGCGTATCTGCCCAGATGCGCCTGCCAGAATAGCCCTTGACAACAATGGGTATCGCCTTTCTATCAACGGATGATAGGCTGTGTCGGCATTGGTTGCAAATGCACCCAGAGAGATGCAACCGTCCTCCATCTCCTCAATATGATGATGGTCCTTTATCGTGTTAATGTCAACCAGCAACTTCGGATGCGTGAGGTTATATTTCATTAAATCGAGCAGGTTGGTGCCACCAGCTATAAATCGCGATTCACTATTATCAGAAATGAAACGCAGGGCATCATCGGTCCCATTTGCTTTTACATATTCAAAGTTATTCATTGCCCATTGTGTCTTTTACGTCCATAATAGCGTCGATAATATTAGTGTTAGCGCCGCAACGGCAAAGGTTTCCGCTCATAAGATCCTTAACTTCTTCACGGGTGCCGGCCTTGCCTTCTTTAAACATTCCAATTGCGCTGCAAATTTGTCCCGGCGTACAATATCCGCATTGAAAGGCGTCCCTGTCTATAAAGGCTTGCTGCAACGGATGCAAGTCAGCGCCGTTAGAAATCCCCTCGATTGTAGTAACGGATGATCCGTCTTTCATTACTGCGAGTGTCAGGCAGCTTACGATACGTTTGGCATCACAGATGACGGTGCAGGCGCCACACTGTCCGTGATCACATCCTTTTTTTGTTCCCGTCAGATCAAGGCGATCTCTCAGCGCATCCAGTAAACTCACCCAGGGTAATACTTGGAGAGTCTGTTTCGTGTTGTTGACCGTTAGTGTGATTTGTTGAGGGGCTGGCCCTTCTGCAACGAAAAATTCAGGCTGCACATTTCGTTCTTCCATTGGTGCCAAAGTTTAAGTCAAGAATACTTGACCGCTACAAACGATATGCCCCCCTGCATCACTAAATGAAATACTAATATGGACCAGCTTTGAGGAAATTAGTCGCATTCATCCATCTGGACAGAATTTGATGTGGATGAAATTCCCGGCGAGAACATTAACCTAGATGTGAATGCAAGGCATTTCAAAGAGCGCTCCTTTTGCCGATCCATTCGGTAGCATGCAGCGTGATCAGATCCGTTATATAGGTGGAATCTTTATATTGGATCCTTTCGCCATTGATGTTCAATGTAGGATTATAATATTCTCCCTGCCCACGTAATCCTTCCCAATGATGGAAGCCTTTTCTGGGTTCATCGCTGTCGTTGCCCATGTGCCATTTGCCAAAGACCTTTGGTGCCTGCGCCGATAGGTGAAGGAGTGACGTTGCGAGGACGAATGTTAAAAGTAGGTCAGATTATTTACTTGCATTAGTTTCGTACAGTGGGTGATGGTAATTAGTGCCATCGCTGCTATCTTAACCCATGTACCTGGCACATTTCTTCAATGAATGCGTAACCCTTTTCAGCAATTTCCCACGGGTTGTCATACTCACGCCATACATTAATGGCGTTGGCAAAATCCGGATCATGACGCGAGAATGCTTCAATAGTGAGCCAGCCTTGATATTTAAATGTTGCCAGGGCCGCATACGTTTCGTCCCATAGAATATGTCCCGTTCCCGGCGTACCTCTGTCATTTTCACTGATGTGTACATGATGAAGGAATGGACTGATCTTTTCTATGGCAGACGTTATCTTTTTTTCTTCGATGTTTGAATGATGTGTATCATACATCGCTTTAACATTAGAATGGTTCACCTTGGAGACCAGGTACGACAACTGATCCATCGTGTTACACAGGTAGCATTCAAATCGATTAAGAGCCTCGAGCGCAAGCGTAACGTTTGCCTGTGCTGCATATTCACCAGCCGCATGGAGTACTTCAGCGCACCATTTGTATTCATCCTCCCGGGCGGGTTGCCGCGAAAAAGCTGCATGTGCTGAATGCATTGGACCACATAGTATCGATCCCTGCAGGTCGTGCGTTCTGTCTATCGCCCATTTAATGTGATCGAGAGCATTGTCTCTGACGGCGGGGGCGCTATCGACAGGATTTGTATCTTTTCCAACCACAAAGACGGCAGTCGTTTCCAATCCGATGCTTCGGGCATGCCGACCGAATCGCTTGTAAGCTGCCGCATCGACGGATCCGATGAAGCACTCCACTCCGGCATAACCTATTTTCTTTAACCTGTCCGCGATGGGCATTAATTCGTCGGACACATTTGCTGTCCATGCAAGAACGTTAAATCCTATTTTAATCATTTCAGATTGCAGTATGGATATCCTAATCTACAGTCATGTTTCCGGCTGTCAAAATCCGTTGGTCATTGGATGTTCCCTGAGCAGATCATCCGGCGAATAGAAGCCTGACTTCTCTTTAATCGAATCACGTATTTTTTTTACCTGGTCAGGCGAGATCACCGACCCTTTGTTGCCAAAGGAATTCTTAACATAAGTGAGCACCGCCGAAACTTCCTCGTCATTCAGTAATCCCTCAAATGGTGTCATTGGAACCTGACCTGCATACTTTTGATTTAGCACCTGTATGGGGCCATGCAACCCTTTCAAGACAAGCTTAATCAGCCGCTCATCGTTTCCCATAACCCACGCGGTACTCGCTAGCGGTGGAAAGCCTGAGGCGGAGAGTCCTTTTCCGTCGGGTTGATGACAGGTGTTGCAATACCCTTCCCTGCTGTATATTTTCTTTCCGTTGTTGTACAACAACTGGTCCTTGCCTTTCAGATTGGACTGAGCAATTTCTTCGATCTTTTCTTCAACGGACCTGCCGTTCAGATGCGCCATCGAAGTTTCATAAGCCTGCGCCATCCAGTCGTCTAATGGTAATTTTCGGGCCTCCTCAACAATCGGAATCCCTTGCGTCTTATCGAGCCACGTAGCGGCAACAATGGCTTCAAGCCGGACGCGACCATGTGGATCTTTTGCTGCTGTCATCAATAGGTCTGCCTGATCCTTTATCTGATGGCCTGTATAGCGAAGCACCCTGACCGCCGCTGCCCGCACATGATAATCTTGTGCTGTGAGTAATTGACGGAGCAAAGGTTGATTGACCTTATTGATTCCCCAACTGACCCACAATGCTTCCAGTAAATGATGGTCATATCTTGCATCGCTTTTATCTAAAGCTTTTACCCAGGCCTGGGCTGCTGACTCGACATCTGATGACGTTCTGCCACGAAGTTCCCGGCGCGTTCTATATCTGGTTCTATATTCAGGAAGTTTGAGGTTGTCAAGCAACGCTTTAATACCTGCACCAGCAACATCAGCAGGCTTCACCAAGGGTCTTGATGGATATGTCACGCGGTATATTCTTCCGTGGGCATGGTCGCGAAGAGGGTCCCTGGCGTTGTGCTGCATGTGGCCTATCAATATGTTATGCCAGTCTGCAATGTAGAGAGACCCATCCGGGGCAAACTCGAGGTCTACAGGCCTGAAATTTTTGTCTTCCGATACCAAGAGATCCTGGCGATGTTTGCTCTTGTACCCGGTAGCATCGTCTGACAAGGTATGTTGCTTCGTTCCTAAAAATCCGATGGTGTTGTTAATTAAAAAATCACCTTGCACATTGTCCGGGAAATGACGGCTTGAAATGAACTCCAGCCCGGACGTTGGACGAACCCGGTGTTTGTCTTCAATGAGATTTCTGGATTTTGGTGAAGAGACACCATACCTTGATTTCATCGTGCCAGGCATCATCCAAAGAACGTCCGGGCTGGATGTCTCTGAAAAAAAGTTTTGTCCCCATTCATCAAACGCAATTCCCCACGGATTTGGAATTGCAAGCTGTGCAGTACGCTCGAGTTGATGCCGGGCAGGATTATACCTATAGAAGCCTCCATTAGTCGCCCGAATCGGCCCATAGGAAGTTTCGACATTGGTATGCAGGAACACACCTTCGCCCATGTAAAGTGCACCCGACGGATCTGCGCAGTACGCATGTATTTCGTGGTGTGTATCGTGATCGTCGAATCCACTTAACAAGATTACTTTCTTATCGGCGTGGTCATCGCCATCCGTGTCTGTTAGGAGAACGAGGTTGGTACCCTGAGATACGTAAACGCCTTCGGCCGTAATTTCAAATCCGTTCGGTAGATGCAGACCTCCTGCGAAAGTCGTTTGCTTATCAGCCTTTCCATCAGCATTGGTGTCTTCAAGAATGATAAGTTTATCGTCAGGCTTTTTGTCACCGGGTTTATAGTGTGGGTAACTAGGCATCGTGGCAACCCAAAGTCTGCCCTTGTTATCAAAAGATATTTGAGATGGCTTCGCCAGCTCTGGAAATTCCTTTTCTGAAGCAAAGAGTTCTATTTTATACCCTTCAGCCATCCTAAGCTTCGCGATCGCATCCTCCCCATAGAGATATTCGAGACTCCCATTTTTTTCCGGATTGTAATTCGTCTTTACTTCGGGCAGTTTGGTTGTTTTTTTATCTGCTTCCGCAAGGTTCATTTTTATACCCTTCGAGGCTTCCCAAATAGCCTCGTCACGTATTGCGGTCAACTCTCTTATCTTATTTATCTCAGCCGGATAGTTTTCAGGACCGAACGGATTATATCTGCGGCCGTAGACGTGCACGCCATTGGGTATCTTTATGTCATTGTGCCACATCCAATTCTTTTCCATCACTGACTCCCATACCAATGCTTTATGTGTCTCATCTGGTGAATCGATCCTTCCAAAGATTTCGTCAGCGAGGAGTTTTGAGAATTTCTGATACCCCTCATTGTTGAGCTGGGATCCGTCTATTGTCAATGCTTTCGCGGATGCTCCATACCATTCCATCGATGGTTTAAATGCGTCAATGAAAGGTACGTTGTTAGCTGCTGCAATTTCTCTCATCGCCTCCGTGTACACTTTGAGGTTGGTGTTCTCCTTTTCTCCATTTGGCAGATCTAATGAATCAGAAAGGTTTTCGAAAGCGATAGGGGATATGACAATGAGCTTGGGTGAAGTTTTTCCATTGTACTTTTGGCTTAGCGAATGTTTAATAAATGCATCGAGCTCGCCTTTGTAATTTTCCAATCCTTCCGGTCCCTGGAACGATTCATTAAATCCAAAAAATGCAATGATGATATCCGCTTTCAAACGCATTAGCCATTGGTCTTCTGTTTCAAATTGACCCTGACTATCAGAATAGTTTGCGAGTTCCGCCTGAAATTTTTCTGCGCCTGGGAAGGCCCATGGCGACACGCGGGAGGCGTGGGGTCTGAAGCCGGGGGTGTTGCCGCCGTCGCACATGTTGCGAATAAACAACAGACTGTCGGGATACCGTAGATGCATTTCGGTCTCAAAGTGACCGAAGTTCATCATCCTTGAGCCGAGATTATTGCCGACTAAAACGATGCGTGAATCTTTGAGAATTTTAACCTTGCCGGGATTTGATTCTTTGCATGCGATAACGCATAGCGCGATGAGGCCGATGAGAACAATTGAGCGCGGACTGGTTGTGATTTGCTGATTTTGAGCCATATTTTATTTGGTACTTGCCTCTGTGCGGTATGGGACGTCGATGGAAATTTTACCGTTCCATTTTTCTGGAGCTGGCTTGTTAAGTGCCCAGTGAACTGCATTCACTAATACGCGTTGAAATGATTCAACGTTAAAATCTGCCGGGTGTCCGAGCGTTGTAGCAAACACTTTTGCACCTTCGCTAGTCTGCCATGTCCAGGCAACGGGATTGTCCTGAAACCCTGGCTTATCAGGGTTGACCGCTTTACCCATCAGCAACCATGTCGAGCCTTTTGAAGGAAAATTGGGCAGCACTTTATAAAGCCATGAGCTTACGTGAAAAGAAGAGTCAACGCCCGTTAGAATGGGATGTTTTGATTCTTTTTTAAGCACTGAAACATCTGTCGTGCAAAGGTGGCCGCAGTGTGTATGATCTGCTTTTCCACCCCAACCTGGAGGTGCACCCAATGCAAACTCACCGAAGGCATTCCATTTCTCCAGGGGGTGTCCTGCAGGGTAATTAAAAGCATGTGTTGTTGTTCGCAATCCGATAATGGGTCGTCCGGTCTTTAGGTAATCATCAATATATTTCACTTGCTCCTTCGGCAGCCTCCTCCATCGCAGAAAGAAAACAGCAAGGTCCGCATCTTTTAACGCTTCAAGGCCTGGTATGTTTTCCTCTGAGTTATGGTCAGGCGATGATTTGAGGACTTTGACACGTACCCCGTAGTGCTTCTCCAGCTCCTTTGCGAATATGGGCATCGTTGCCTCACTGCTGTATTCGTGGTCACCTGTCACAAAAACCACCATAGGTTTCTTCGAAGCAGATTGCGCCAATGCCAGCACGGTTGTGAAGAAATAAATGCTAAATAGGAATGTTTGTGCAATAAGAATGGATCTCATAGTAATTCATAAAATTGGTTAGAGCACTAACAAAAGTAAAATACCAGCAATCGCAATGGTTGAAGCCGTGGTACAGAAAAGTACGAAAAAGTGCCGGAGATCAAAAGAGTACAGGTACGACCGGCGAAATAAAGAAGACCAACCAGT
This sequence comes from Chryseolinea sp., assembly GCA_037720155.1. GTDB lineage: Bacteria > Bacteroidota > Bacteroidia > Cytophagales > Cyclobacteriaceae > Chryseolinea. Next base: position 45,420 of record JBBJMI010000011.1, read on the forward strand.
GAATTACGGAACTACGAATTCCTCAAAAGCTGAAAAGTATAAGCTTGGATCGGGCTCTACTTCTACATTTTACATTTTTAGTTTTACATTTTGCGGTTCAATTTCAAATGTAAAACTCTGAATGTAAAATTTAAAATTATCGGCCGCACGAAGGTGCGATCGACCCAGTCGATGCAATGATTTTGCTGCTACACTTTTGGACTGCGCTTAGCCCTGCCGTATTGGACCGGCCACTCCACTACCTCATTCAATTCGTGCGCCGCCTCCTGAGGAAAGTATGGGTTCCGCAGCATTTCCCTCGCCATGAATATCAAGTCTGCCTGATCATTGCGCAAGATCTCATCTGATTGACTCGTACTAGTGATGATACCAACGGCGCTCGTCATTATTCCCGTCGCCTTTTTTATCTCTTCGGCAAACTTGACCTGATAACCTGCGCTTAGTGGAATTGTTGCTTGTGATGAGTTCCCGCCGGAAGAAGTATCGATTAAATCAACGCCCAGTTCTTTCAGCTGGACAGCCAGCCTGATTGAATCCTCATTATTCCATCCTTCCGGTACCCAATCTGTTGCAGATACTCTGACGAACAGCGGTTTTTCTTCTCCCCAGGCCTTCCGGACGATTTCTGTAACTTCCAGCAACAGTCGAATTCTGTTTGAGAAGCTTCCGCCATACTCATCTTTACGTTGATTGCTATGGGGTGAATTGAATTGATTTATCAAGTATCCATGGGCAGCGTGAATTTCCAAAACATCGTAACCAATTTCTTTTGCACGCAGTGTCGATGATAGAAAGTCGCGCTTGATATTTTCAATTCCTTCCTTGTCAAGTTCCAATGGCTTCTCCGTTCCTTCTTTGAACGGTATTGGCGATGGGGCAAGGGTTCTCCAGCCCCCCCGTTGATCTGACTGTATTTGAGCTCCACCTTCCCATGGCCTGTTGGTACTTGCTTTTCGTCCCGCATGCGACAATTGTATTCCCGCCTGTGTGTTCTGCTGATGAATGAAATCCACGATCTGCTTTAATTTTTCCTTTTGTTCGTCTTTCCACAGGCCCATATCATAACTTGTGATGCGTCCTTCAGGAGATACAGCCGTAGCTTCCTGCATGATCAATGCCGCACCACCAACTGCTCTGCTTCCTAAATGAACAAGATGGAAGTCGTTGGCAAACCCATCTATTGACGAATACATACACATGGGAGAAACTGCAATGCGATTCTTAAATATGACATTACGTATTTTGAGAGGAGAGAATAGTTTGTGCATTTGATGAGGTTGTTCTTTAAATGAAAGAAAAGAATTGATAGATAGCTAACGCCTCTTATTGAATTTATGTTCAATAAGACAGGGGTTCAAACAATTGTTCCAATACAAAAATCCAGCTTGAAGAATCTGATTCATTTTTGGCATTTGCCATGCGTTGTTTGCATCACCTGTTGCCGCTTTAGTATGAATTGATAATCAATGCGTTGCAATAAGCTAACAGCAATCTATCACTAAAAATATTAGTTTTAATACTAAAATAATTAGTTTTTGATATCTTTGCTTCCACCGATTCAAATATGGTCACGCAACGCGCCGATATCATTTCCAGGTTACAAAATGACATTCTTCATCTGCAGGGCCATAAGCCAGCAAATGCGTCTGCTATTGATGTTGGCCTTGACGCCATTAGTGCGGGCCTGCCGGAAGGAGTATTTCCCACTGGTTCAATTCATGAATTTCTAACTGAAAGGCAGGAAGGCGGGGCAGCGACCAGCGGTTTTATTGCAGGAGTGTTGTCGTCCCTTATGGGAAGCGGCGGAATGTCCTTATGGATTAGTTCCGATAGAAAAATTTTCCCACCGGCATTAAAGAGTTTTGGCATACAGCCTGACCGTTTCATTTTCATTGATCTGCAAAAAGAACGAGAAGTGATGTGGGCGATTGAGGAAGCGCTAAAATGTCCGGCACTGACTGCAGTGATTGGTGAGATGAACAATCTGAGCTTTACGGCTTCCCGAAGATTGCAATTGGCAGTTGAACAAAGTAAAGTCACTGGCTTTATACTCAGAAACAATATTCATAAACTAAATCCTACAGCTTGCGCATCCCGATGGAAGATTACTTCCCTGTCAAGCAGTTCTGCGGATGATTTGCCAGGAATTGGTTTTCCCAGTTGGCGAGTTGAATTGTTACGGATAAGAAATGGTAAAGGGGGCACATGGCAAATAAAATGGGAGAATAACAGTTTCCACACAATTGCGTCGAATTCGCCAGGGTTGCAAGATCAAAAAAGGAAAACAGCTTGAAATGCCCAGACGTTTTGTTTCGATATGGTTCCCGCGACTTAGTACAGATTGGTTTGCGATTCGGCAACCACATCTCCACCATGTGCCGTTTGTCTTAAGCGCCCCGTTGAATGGACGAATGATTGTTACTGCAGCAAATGGACCCGCGGTAACACAAGGAATTGATACAGGCATGCCATTGGCAGATGCACGTGCCATCATTCCTTCGCTACAGGTGATCGATGATAAGCCTGATCTGGTGACAAAATTACTTAAGCGGATTGCTGAATGGTGCATCAGGTTTACGCCTATCGCAGCCGTTGACGAGCCGAACGGCATTATCCTGGATGGCTCCGGGTGCGCACACCTTTGGGGAGGCGAGCAGAAGTATCTTGATGACATCGCTGAAAGGCTGAAAGCGAAAGGATACTACGTCAGGGTAGCAATTGCTGACACTATAGGGGCGGCCTGGGCAGTAGCGAGGTTTAGTAAAGAGTTACTTATAATTCAACCTAATGCGCACGTCGAAGCATTGCTGCCATTACCGCCTGCGGCGCTCAGGCTTGAACAGGGAACAATTGATCGTTTAAGAAAGCTGGGACTTCGCCGTATTCAGCAATTTATTGCCATGCCACGTCCCGCCTTAAGACGGCGTTTTGGTGCACCTTTTTTGAATCAGTTGGATCGTGCCTTAGGTTATGAGAGAGAGGTTCTTACCCCATTCGAGGCCATAAAGGATTATCAGGAGAGATTGCCTTGTATGGATCCAGTTGTCACAGCAACCGGCATAGGCATTGCACTGGAAAGACTTCTACAAACATTATGTAAACGGCTTCGCGATGATCAGAAAGGACTGAGACACGTAATATTAAAATGTTATCGTGTGGACGGAAAGATTGAACAGATCGCAATCGCCACCAACAAGCCATCGCACAGTGTTAATCACCTTTTTAAGCTATTCGAAGATAAGATTCAGGGAATCGAACCCGCACTTGGTATAGAGCTATTTGTACTAGAGGCGACAAAAGTTGAGGATCACCGTGCTGTTCAGGAAAAAATGTGGCAATCTGGCGATGGACTGGAAGACGTCAGACTTTCGGAATTGATAGACAGGCTGACGGGAAAGGATGGCGTACAGGCCACTCGTTACTTACCTGCGGAGCACTATTGGCCCGAGAGATCCTTAAAGCCTGCTGCTTCACTTCATGAGAAGTTAACCTCCTGCTGGATGGTTGTAACGCTTCGACCTATGCAGCTATTGGCTGACCCAGAAAAAATTGAAGTCACGGCTCCAATCCCTGATTATCCTCCAATGCTATTTCGCCATCGGGGTAAGTTACACAGAATAACAAAGGCTGATGGTCCTGAAAGAATTGAGCAGGAATGGTGGCTTCAACAAGGGGAGCATAGAGACTATTACAGGGTTGAGGATGATACCGGGAATCGTTATTGGCTATTTCGTCTTGGTCATTATAACGATAAAAGTTATCAGTGGTATATGCATGGATTTTTTGCTTAGCACATAATACATGGGTTATTCAGAGTTACAGGCAACGAGCAATTTCAGCTTTCTCAGAGGTGCTTCTCATCCGGAAGAACTTGTGCAACAAGCGGCAACGCACGGGTACGAATCTATTGCCATCACCGACCGCAATACTTTTGCAGGTATCGTCCGTGCGCATGTTGCTGCTAAAAAATCAGACATCAAATTTATTCCTGCCTGCCGTCTGGATCTTGCCGATGGGCCAAGTCTCCTGGCATATCCCAACGATATCACCGCTTATGGACAACTATCTGCATTGCTTACATTAGGAAACCGCCGCGCCGAGAAAGGTGAATGTATTTTACATAAGGCAGATGTTTATCACCATGCTATGGGCACTACTTTTGTTGTTGTACCTCCGCCCGTTCTCAATGGGGTATTTGAGTTTGAAGATTCATTTAAAAGAGCGGTAAGTGAATACCGCGAGGCATTGGGTAAGCAATTATACATCGCGGCTACACGTACTTACGGAGGCGATGACCATAAAGTGTTATTTAGAATTTCACAACTATCGAGGCTGATGGACATGCCAATGGTCGCAACCAATGATGTTCATTACCATGATCCTTTGCGCAGGGAATTACAGGACATTGTAACGTGCGTACGTGAGAAATGTACTATATATAATGCTGGTTTCCGGCTGCACTTAAACGCAGAAAGATATATGAAGCCGGTTGCTGAAATGGATAGGTTATTTAATCAATATCCCACAGCAATACATTATGCTGCCGAAATAGCAAGCCGTTGTGTTTTCTCCCTCAACGAATTAAAATACCAATACCCTAAAGAGATCACGACCGAAGGGCGCAGCCCACAGGAGGAACTGACGCACCTTGCCTGGGAAGGAGCCACAAGCCTTTATCCAGATGCGATCCCTCCAAAGATCCAGGAGAACATCAGGTATGAGCTGGCCTTTATGGAACAAATGAACTACGCAGAATATTTTCTCACCGTCTACGACCTTGTCCGGTTTGCACGTGAGAGAGGTATTCTTTGTCAGGGTAGGGGATCAGCTGCAAACTCGACGGTATGCTATTGTTTAGGGATAACATCCGTGGATCCTTCAAAATTCGATCTGCTGTTTGAGCGCTTTATTTCTTCTGCTCGCAACGAACCACCGGATATCGATGTGGATTTTGAGCATGAGAGACGCGAAGAGGTGATCCAATATATTTATGAAAAATATGGCCGGCACCGCGCAGCCATTGTCGCTACCGTTACACAGCTGCACCACAAGGGAGCTATACGCGATGTAGGTAAAGCAATGGGTATATCCGTAGATACGCTGAATCGTTTGTCAGGCACAATATGGGAATTCAACGATGATGTATTGAAGCGTGAGGAAATTGCAGCACATGGATTAAACCCTGACGATCCCACCCTTCGAAAGGCATTACAACTTACTGCGGAATATATGGGATTTCCCAGGCAACTCGGACAACATACCGGAGGGTTTGTTATTACTCAAGGGACATTGTCAGACCTTTGTCCGATTATGAATGCTCGGATGGAGAACCGGACGTGCATTGAATGGAACAAGGATGACATCGATGCATTGGGATTCCTCAAAATTGATGTTTTAGCCTTGGGTATGCTGACCTGTATCCGAAAAGCATTTGATCTGGCAAAAGCTAATTATGGCCTTTCTTTAACGCTCGCCAACATACCCCAGGATGATCCTATAGTATATGAAATGATAAGCCATGCCGATACCATCGGAGTGTTCCAGATTGAAAGCCGCGCCCAACAGTCGATGTTACCCAGACTGAAACCGAAGTGCTTTTATGACCTCGTTATCGAAGTAGCCATTGTGCGTCCCGGACCAATCCAGGGCGACATGGTACATCCTTATCTGCGACGTCGCAATGGAGAGGAGCCCGTTGAATATCCATCTAAAGAGCTTGAGAACATATTGGGACGTACACTAGGGGTGCCGTTATTTCAGGAACAGGCAATGAAGATTGCAATTGTCGCGGCAGGCTTTACACCAGCAGAAGCAGATGAGCTTCGGCGCAGCATGGCAACTTTTAAGTTTAAGGGCGTCGTATCTGAATTTGAGCAGAAGCTGGTCAATGGCATGACAAATAGGGGATACACAAAGGAGTATGCACAACGTGTATTTCGCCAGTTAGAGGGATTCGGCAGCTATGGATTTCCTGAAAGCCATGCCGCGAGCTTCGCTTTATTGGTGTACGTTTCCTCGTGGATAAAATGTTATTATCCTGAGATATTCGCATGCGCACTGCTCAATAGTATGCCGATGGGATTCTATCAGCCTGCCCAGATTGTTATTGATGCCCGCAAGCACGGTGTTGATATTTTGCCTGTTGATATTAATTTTTCCAGTTGGGATAATACTCTGGGTGAAAAATCCGGAAAGTATTGTGCTTTGCGTCTTGGCTTCCGTCAGATAAAAGGTTTGAGAGAGGAGGATGCAATGCTTTTAACTGAAAGGAGAACGGAAGTGTATAAATCCATCTATCAACTTCGGGAAATAGGCTTGCCTGAAAGCGCATTAGAAAGACTTGCAGATGCAGATGCCTTTCGATCCGTCGGACTTGATCGACGTCGTGCATTGTGGGAAGCATCTACGAAAGATCAGATGTCAGCACTTTTTATGCGGCAAAAAACAGACGAAGATATTGCTGAAAGAATATCACTTCCTGAAATGACGTTGCCTGAACATGTTGCCTATGATTATGCCACTACCGCATTGTCTTTGAAGGCTCATCCGGTAAGCTTTATTCGTAGGCAGCTTTCTGACCTTCATATATTATCAACATCCTCTCTGGCTGCTGCAAAACCTGGGGACCTGGTAAAGGTAGCCGGTCTTATTCTTGTCCGGCAAAGGCCTGAAACCGCCAGTGGAATATGCTTTATTACTATTGAAGATGAAACTGGCTGCGGTAACCTTGTGGTTTTCGCAAACCTGTTTGACAAGTATCGAAAGGAGATATTGCAATCAAAGTTGTTAATGGCCGAAGGAAAGCTCCAGCGTGAAGGGGAAGTCATTCACGTTATTGTTCAACGCTGTTTCAATTACTCCAAACTGTTGCTTAAATCTATCGCATTTACTGAGAATGAACTTCCATTGGGGCCAATGTCACGCTCGGATGAACGAACTTCTCCAATACCTGCCAGGAATGAGAAAATCAAAGGTGATGAGGCTATGCAAGGAAAAATATTTCCGGGTGGACGAAATTTTCGATAGGCAGCTTATGAGTATTTCTTTCCATCCTTAAGAAACATTTTCCCCCCATTGAAAGTTGATTAGCGTATTTATCGCCATTAGCCCCAATCTGTTGCGTTCAAATTGTGGTATGGATATTCGGTAACTATTGCAGTATAAACCTAGATAGTATGCAACAAAGAATTACCGATCAAAAAAGTGCGCGATCCTCCGAGCTTTTTATTTTAACGTTATTTTCAGCGGCAGTCATTTTTCTTTCGTCCTGTGGAGGCCCTAAGAATGATGCAGCCAATGATGAAACAAAAGAGGATAAGCAGGAACTCAAAACCAATGAAAAGCAAGTACGGAAAATCAAGCCGGAAGGTCCGAAGCCTGCATGGGCGCCAGACATCACGGAAGAGATGCAGACAGTCATTGAAGCACACGATTCCCTTGGGCCGAAGCCACTGAACACTCTTAGCGCGGTTCAGGCGCGGAAGCAACCTTCTCCTGCGGATGCGGCAATGGCAGTGATAAACAAATATGAAATCCAGATACCAACACCGAAGGTGGATACTACCGGCCAATCAATTCCTGTAAAGGGCGGAAGTATCCATGCTCGTGTTTATACTCCTCAGACCGGCAAAGATTCATATCCTATTATCGTGTACTATCATGGAGGCGGTTGGGTGATTGCGACGATAGATACTTATAACGCGAGTGCGCAAGCGTTGGCAGAGCAAGCCGAGGCTGTTGTTGTAGCGGTTGAATACCGGAAAGGCCCAGAGCATAAATATCCTACAGCCCATGCGGACGCATTTGCGGCCTATAAGTGGACGCTTGCAAATGCTGCGACCATTAAAGGTGATACATCAAAGGTCGCACTCGTCGGTGAAAGTGCAGGCGGGAACCTTGCCATTGCGGTTAGTATGATGGCCAGGGATGCAAAAATTAAGTTGCCCGACCATCAGGTTGCGATATACCCGATAGCAGATAACAACACGGCAAGTGAGTCGTATGTAAAATATGCTGAAGCAAAGCCCTTAAATAAGGCAGGTATGGAGTGGTTCTTTAAACAATACCTCGCCAACGCTTCGCAAGGTTCTAAAAGTAATATCGCTTTGGTGAAAGCAGATCTGGCAAATTTGCCATCCACAACGATTATTGGTGCGGAGATCGATCCTTTGCAGTCAGAAGGAAAATTGCTCGCGGACAAGCTCGAGGCAGCCAAGGTGCCTACTACATACAAATTATACAGCGGCGTGACACATGAGTTTTTTGGAATGGCGCTTGTCGTTCCGGAAGCGAAAGACGCACAAGAATTGGTTGTGAAGGAAATCAAAAAAGCTTTCTGATGAGGTTACGGCGTAGCTAAATACAGGTCCGTCTCTTATATAAAGGGTCGGACCTTACACAAGCCCACGATATTCCAAAAGTGTCAGCGCAAGTTTTCGGTTGTGAATCGGCAGATCTGAAACGTCTGGAGTCGTGTAGTGCTCGACGACATCAAAGCCAAATGTCTTGTAGTAGCTGATGATATTTGGGGTTGCAGCCCCCATCCGAATGGACTTCAAACCTTTGGTTTTGATGTGCTCGATAGCCCATTTCAAGATCAAACCAAACATCTTCTGACCTTTAAATTCAGGATTGATTACGACCCTGTGGATGTAAATTGAGTCACCTCTATCAAGGGCCCTCCAAATTATTTGATCACAATAAGTGATACTGAAAACGATAGCAATAGTTGAGTTTATTACAATTTTGTACTGATTCTTACAATCCAGGTCCCTGACAATAGCATCCTTATCATAATTCCTCCATCCAGGAAAACCCTTCTTTTCCTGGTACAATACAGACTGGTTAAATAAATCATATATAAACGGAAGGTCGTCCACATGGGTATTGGTAACCATAGAAGATGGAGCCACAACCTTTTTATTTGATTTGTGCGAATATATCACATTGCAGAAACCGCCATGCATCATTCCGTTTTTCGCGCAGCTTATTATTATTAAATTTATCAAACAACTGATCTAAGAACTGGCGGATGGCATCAACTAAGGAAATCAAAGGGTTCGGCGTTCAAGAAGACGGTGCCCGGCAAGGGAAGGAGATCGGCAGCAACCTACAACAAGAACAGTTTCAAAAATTAATATCTGAGGTTGAGGACTATGCCATTATTTTGCTTAGTCCTGACGGTACTATTATCACCTGGAATAGGGGTGCAGAAAAAATTAAAGGCTACCTCGCGAACGAGATTGTTGGTCGAAATTACAAGGTTTTTTATGCCAAAGAAGATAGGGATTCACTGTTGCCTGACACCTTACTAACAACTGCTAGGAATACGGGGAAAGCTGTCCACGAGGGATGGAGAGTCAGAAAAGATGGAACGCGGTTTTGGGGTAATATCACCATTACCTCCATACACAATGATGCAGGCGAAATTGCAGGTTATCTAAAAGTCACGCGCGATCTCACGGAAAGGAAAATCGCCGAGGATAATTATAGCAATTACGTCGAGGAGCTGAAGACCAAAAACGAAGAGCTGAAACAAAGTGAAGAGCGTTACCATAAAATGGTGAGCGAGGTCACAGATTATGTGATCATATTGTTGGATAAAAACGGAAAAGTTCTCGATTGGAATAAAGGAGCAGAAAGGGTCAAAGGTTATAAAGCTGATGAGATTTTGGGGAAGAGCTTTCGTTTATTTTATCCCAAAGAGGACAAGGATTCCAATTTGCCCGAATCTCTGTTGCGGAAGGCGGTAAAAGATGGGTCAACAATCCATGAAGGTTGGAGAATTCGGAAAGATGGAACGCGGTTTTGGGGCAGTGTTGCCCTTACCGCATTACACAGCGATAATGGAGACATTTTAGGCTTCTCTAAGGTGACTCGAGATCTTACGGACAGGAAAATTGCTGACGATAAGCTTAACAACCAGGCCGACGAACTCAAATTTAAGAATGGAGAACTGCAGAAGAGCGAAGAACGGTATCATCGGCTGATCGCGGAGGTTCAGGACTATGCAATTATTCTGCTGGACAAGAATGGGATAATTCAAAACTGGAATGCTGGCGCCGAACTTATCAAAGGATATAAAAACAATGAAATAGTCGGGAAGAGTTTTAAGGAATTCTATCCTGAGAGTGATCGCCAGGCGGGATTGCCGCATAACCTTCTGATGGAGGCCGTTGAGAAGGGAAAGGTCGTTCATGAAGGCTGGAGGGTGAGAAAAGATGGATCCAGATTCTGGGGGTATGTTGTTATTACCGCACTTCACGATGATAAAAATGAAATCATTGGCTTTTCTAAAGTAACCCGCGACCTGACTTCCCAAAAGCACGCCGACGATCAACTGAAATTGAATGCGGCTGAACTTTCGCGGAAGAACAAATTTCTTGAGCAATTAAACGAAGAGGTAAATTCGTTTGCTTATGTAGCGAGTCATGATCTTAAGGAGCCTCTAAGGAAAATACGAACATTTACATCTAGAATTTTGGAAGCAACCGATCTCGACGCGGTGAAGGCACTAACGGAAAAGATCAACAACAGTGCGCTTCGTATGCAGAGATTGATGGATGACCTCATGTCATATTCTCAAGTGACGAGCGATACATCCGGATTTGGACAGGTAGATATAAACGAAATCGTAGAGTCAGTAAAATCTGACCTGGAGATCATTATTTCGGAGAAAAAGGCAACAATCGAGATCAATAAACTCCCTACCATCGTAGCGGTCAGTTTTCAAACTCAACAGTTATTTCTGAACCTTATCCAAAACTCACTTAAATTTTCTAATCCAGATCGGTTTCCAATCATTAAAATATCCGCAGCCCGGATACTTGGTAAGAATATACCGCTGGGCTTGGTAAACGACCTCAATGAGTACATTAAAATCTCGCTTTCTGATAATGGAATTGGTTTTCCAGCCAGCGACTCGAAAAAAATATTTGATGTATTTCAAAGGCTTCATTCAAGAACTGAGTTTGCCGGGACGGGCATTGGGCTTGCGATAGTCAAGAAGGTAATGGATAACCATCGGGGATTTGTTGTCGCCGATGGCAGACCTGGAGAGGGAGCAACTTTTCACATTTATTTTCCTTTATGCCAATGATTTGATTGGTTAGTATGATGCTTTGATTCCTTTATCTGCAAGTCAACCATGCTGTTTGTTTGTGCCGATGATGATCCAGAGGATCGCGAACTACGCGCCCATCACGGGTGAAAAGGATTGTTGGCAAATGCTTAAATCATCGGGACAATCTAAAGAACCTCCCGGTCATCATGTACACGACAACGTCAGACAAAAAAATTACAGAAGTACATTACCGCGATCATCACAGGCGAAAAAGGAGTTGGTATGTTGACCCGTCAGGGAGTGGAAGAATATGTGTCCGATTGTGTTATCCTGTTAGAGCACCGAGTACAAAATCAAGTCTCTAAAAGACTTCTTCGTATTAGTCACGTCGGGTTATGAAAAAAATGTTATTGAATACCTTCAAACAGTTTTTTCGAGCGAGTTCGCACACAAGTCTTTTTGACACTGCCATAGTCAGCGGGTGCATGTCAAAATTTACTGGTGGTGAGTTTTCATGCACCTGTGGCCATTGGTTTGAAGAGTAGCACATGGCGACAGCCCGCCGCATTTGCTCACGCGAGGACTAAACGCTTCCTTAGCCAATTTTCGTTAAACCTATGGAAAGTGCGTACTAATCAGGAAATTTCACTCCGGTTATTTTGGCACATTGCGCAAGTAACCGTTCCTGTATTTCAACATCTCCGGCTTCCCTTCGAAATGATGACTCCTTCTTATGGTAAAAATGGCGGCCACTTACCTTCGCATGGTCATCCTCACTCACAGCAAGCCATGCCTGCGTCTCCGACCCCTTAGCAAGATTATCTGGTGCCCCAGAGCCGCCCATCTTTGTTGGAACCCAGCCTGGATCGACCGCATTGGAATATACCATAGGCCACTTACGAGCTACTGCCATTGCTAACATAACTACATAAAGTTTAGAATCAGAATAGGTTATACCATTGGCAAAACGACTTAGACTTTCAAGTTTTGGATCGCCATGCATGTGCATGTCTGAACTGAGATAAATAAGACGTGCGGGCTTTTTAACTAAACAGGTTAGCATATAGGGTGCTAAAGTATTTACGGCCATCACCAGTTTATCAGAAACATTATACACTCCTGCGTTGTGTATGATCGTGTCGAAGCGTCCTAATGCGTTCAATTCGTCCGCCAGCCTTCGTGTTTCGCTTGCATCAGATAGATCTGCGAATAATATCCCTTCAGCATTTGGAACGCTCTTCTGGGCATCTTTCCCCCTAGCTGAGCTTCGGGCGTGCAAGAAAACCTCGTGCCTATCCTTTATCAGGGACGCAGCGGCCATTTGGCCGAGACCGTCCGCAGAGCCCGTAATAAAAATTCTTGCCATGTATTATGGATTTACAAGGTGGAGCACAATCGTATCTATATTCACTCAACTCACAGCACATTCAAAAAGTTTTTAATCAGAAAACATATTTGCTAAACCTCAAATGGTAGGAGACGCACAATACGTTACTTTTGCTTATTCAGGAAAGAATTCGCTTACGAAAATCGTTATAAAAAAAGGAATGGCATATGAATTGGATCTTGCTGATTATTGCCGGACTATTTGAAGTCGCCTTTGCATTTTGCCTCGGCAAAGCAAGGGAAGCATCAGGAAACGAAATGTATTTCTGGTACGGAGGTTTTGTCGCGGCGCTGGCGATTAGTATGGTCCTGCTGATGAAAGCCACACAAACGTTGCCCCTTGGTACGGCCTATGCAGTATGGACAGGAATTGGTGCAGTAGGGACCGTGTTGGTTGGCATCTTTGTTTTCAAAGAACCTGCTACGTTTTGGAGGGTTTTTTTTATCATTACGCTCATTGGTTCAATCGTTGGACTAAAAGCCGTTTCTCATTAGGCCAGCCTGTCCATTGCTTTTACTTATAAAGCAGATATTTTTCGCGCATCCTTTTGTAACCGGCAATTCCGGGCTCCCAGCCTGCGCGAATTTCGGCCTCCGATTTGCCATCGATTATTTGTTGTCTGAACGATCCAACACCAATCACACTTTCGATTGTATTCATTTGTCTGCTTAATTTCGAATCGAAGAACTTTTCTTTAGATGGAAAGGCATTGTAAAGCTCAATGATCCACTGAAAATTAATTTTTTTGCTTTCACGAAACTTGTTAACGTCATATTTACGAAGATCAAGTCCGTAACAAACCTCATTCATATGCAACGGCGTTTCGGCCATGCCTTTTATACTAGTCGGAGTATATGAAAATTCATAGATGCCTTTGTATTCCGGGCTTCCCAAGATCGTAAATGGAAAATAAGTTCCGCGGCCATGATTGAGGTAAGTTCCTTCAAACATGCAGGTAGAGGGATACAGCAGTACTGCCTGCGGCGTATTCAAATTGGGTGACGGACTAACAGGTAAAGTATAAGGCGTATCGTGGGTATAGTTGGATACCTTGATAATTTTGAGGTCACACTTAACTTTGTTCGTAAGCCAACCTTCGCCATTCGCCATCTGTGCAAATTCTGCGACTGTTAAGCCATGCGACATCGGTATGGGAAACATTCCTATTCCGGATTTATACTGCATATCAAGGATAGGCCCATCAATCAGATAGCCATTGGGATTCGGCCGATCGAGAACGAGTAATGGCTTTCCACTTTCCTGGCATGCCTCCATCAATCGAACCAGGGCGTTGATGTTGGTATAAAATCGGCACCCAACGTCTTGTAAATCGTAAACCAAAATATCAACATCTGCCAGATCTTCCTTTGTGGGTTTGTTTTTCTTACCATATAATGAAATGATGGGAATTCCTGTTGCTGCGTCCATTTCATCAGAAACCTGTGCACCTGCACTTGCGTTGCCACGAAATCCATGTTCAGGACCAAAGACCTTTACGATATTTATTCCAAGACTTTTTAGACTGTCAACGAGATGTTTTTTACCAACAATGGTTGTAAGATTGGCAAGCATTGCAACCCTCTTTCCTTTTAACAGCGGTAGATATTGATCGAGTTGCTCGGCGCCTGTGATGACTTTTATTTCAGAAATCTTTTGTTGAGGCGCACAGACTGCTGAAAGTAGTAGGATTGAACCAATGGTCAATATTGAGCTAAATAGGAATCTCATAGCCTTTGTATTTTATTTTTTGTCCGCAGGTGATACCGAAAAGGAATTGCGACCACGCGATACCACCGGGCAAAATTAATCTATTTCTTTAATTGCAATCTTTTATTAACTTATTCACCTGTGAACTTTGTTTATAACCAGCGTTTTAATTGCCGATGATCAGCAAATGGTTTGAAGGGTTAAATGATTTTTGCAAAAAAATTGATTCGACACTGCGATCGTCACTCCATGCCTAACATCTTCAAAGCACCATCTTCATGAAGGTTTCATTTTCGACATTATTTGCAGTATTTTTTCTATCTCTTGTATTTACGTCGATCTCCGCGCAATCAACTTCTAACGTAGTTCCGTTCATCCCTTACACCCAAAGCCACCGACACGAAGCTATTCATGGCACTGTGCACGATGAAGGTGCAATCATGCTCCGTGGTGTTTCAGGACATGCAGGACTGTTTGCAAATGCCAATGATCTCGCAAAGCTTATGCAAATGTATCTTGATAGGGGCGAGTATGGAGGAAAGCGATACATAAAGGCTGAAACGCTGGACGAATCGACCCGCACTCGCTTTCCTGAAAATAATAATCGGAGAGCATTGGGATTTGATAAGCCAAATTTGAAATACGCTGGCGACAGTAACAACACTGCGCGCGATGCCAGTGTCTCGAGCTTTGGACATACCGAATTCACTGGTATGTTTACATGGATGGATCCGAAGTCAGGACTACTATATATTTTCCTGTCGAACCGTGTCACCCCAACCCGTGAAAATGCGCTATTGTATCAATTGAATACGCGTACTAAGATTCAACAGGCTATATACGATTCGGTGCAAAGTACGGCGGATAAAAAATGATGTTTCATTACCTTACCACTCTATGATCATTCACCTTGTTGACGGCACTTATGAACTATTCCGGCACTTTTATGGGCACCGTAGCTATAATAAAGGGAAGGACAAACCATATGGTGCAGTCGTAGGCGTATTGAATGGAATACTGGAATTGATTGAAGAGGGGGCGACGCACATTGGTGTCGCCACCGACCACGTGATTGAATCTTTTCGCAACAAGCTTTGGGCCGATTATAAAACGGGTGCAGGTATCGAACACGTGCTTCGTGCACAGTTTACGCCGTTGGAAGAAGGTTTAGTCGCCATGGGAGTTGTGGTGTGGCCGATGGTTGAGCTTGAAGCCGATGATGCACTGGCATCGGCCGCTTACCTTGCAGCAGCAGATAAACGAGTTGCCAAAGTGTGCATCTGGACACCTGATAAAGATTTGGCGCAATGCGTTCGGGAAGATCGTGTAGTGCAGATCGATCGCAGAGCAAAGACCGACGCAATCAGGACGGCAGAAGGCGTGCGAAAGAAGTTTGGCGTAGACCCTGTACTTATTCCGGACTTCCTTGCGCTCGTTGGCGACAGTGCGGACGGTTACCCTGGTATATCCGGTATCGGAAAGGCAGGCGCAGCCCAACTATTGAACGAGTACGGGCCAATTGAAAAATTTCCAGCGAAGGTGCTCGCGGACAAACGCGAGCAGGCGTTGCTGTTCAAAAACCTGGCTACGTTGCGAACGGATGCGCCGCTATTCAAAGACCCCGAGACACTTCGGTGGAATGGACCAACCTCAGCGTTTGATGAATTAACAACAAAGATGGGGGAGCCACGTCTCTTAACGCGCGCAAAGGCAGCGGCTGAAAAGATTGGCAGGTAATCTTCGGCACCAACCGGAAAATAGCCCACTTTAAGTTGTGTTACATTAGTGCAATATTATACTACTAAAGGAAATCGAATTTATTCAGTAATTGTCTTCCCAAATTAGTTCGGTGGACTATACCTTACTTTGATTCCGGTAAACTTTCCAAATTGATTTACAGCGTCGTCAAACGCCTGGCTTTGCCTCGGGGTCAATGGTTGAAAAAATTGGGCTGAAATTTCTATTGACTTTGAATCAAAGACCCTCCGCCAGGTTCCAATGATCTGGCCTTCACAAACAATCATGCTGTCGTATTGGAATCCCGACGTCTGCTTGTTTTCCCTTTTAAATTCAAGGAGCGCGTCCCTGTTTTTGTAGCCCATTATTAGTTCGTCATAAATTGGTAGCAGATAAATTCCTCCATGCCGCGCTGTGGCTTTTGAGTCGCTATCTAAAAAAAAATAATTAACTCCAGCAATTGCTTTTTCCTTTAACCTTCGCTTGTTCATTTCAATTCCACTTCGGCAGTCGGTTAATGTTAATCCCGACCGCGTTGCGAAATCATTTACCGTTGCCGGTCCGCGACTCGAGAAATATCTTTTTGTTAATTCAGCAAGAGCTTCGTCCCTGTCCAAATCTTTTTCCCGCCTAACCCGATCTTCCAAAAGCGCATAGGTGAATTGATTGCCATTTCGTGCGCCACTGCAAACTAGCCCATCAAGCTCCGCATGCATCATTATATAGCTTAAACGGTGTCCTGCAGCGATGATCTTATTTTCTTTAAACGCAGCGTTAATGTCATTACGTGTTAATTGCTTGCCCCCTTGAAGAATCGTTGTGATTATAGACTGACATTTTTCAAACACTGTATCGGTAAGCTCAAGCTTGCGATACATAAACGCATTTGCTTGATGTACGCGAGGTGCTGTCAGATGTAGAAGCCAGCGAATATCTTTGGCGGAAACAATGTGCCATGTGGGACGCAATAAATGGGTTCTCAGAATCTTGCCTGCTGCGAAATCGCGCTCAATATCACTGTCATCGAGCACTGGTAATCGCAAAACTAACCCCCATTTAGTTTGTGCGTATTCCTGGCCCTGCACGGCGGCCATCCATTGAACCAGCGTTCCTACTGTGTTAAACTGAGGGTTGTGCAACTGTTGATTGATCAAACGTGTTCTGGCAACTTCCCATTAAAGAAAGAAAGTCGCCTGGCACGTGGCCGTCAATGCTGAAGAGATACCCTAATTTCGCGAAACTGGAGCGGGAGAGCCCGGCCAGAGTCAAAATATTTTACCACCTCATGGCTGAGGTTCGTTTATTTTTGCTGATTCGGAAGCCAGCAACATGGCCGTTCCACTGAAGCAGAGGCATTGCATCGCACTAATAAAAAGGCTCCCATCGACACTCTTACCGACGCTCAGTGCTGCAGGCGTTGAGAATTGACAGAGATACTATGTTATTGTTGACCAGATTTTTTTTAGACTGGGTGATCTAACGCATTGATTGCTCTTTTATATTTCGGGGGCAATATCAATTCTTTTAGGAACCAGTCCAGATTAACTTGCTTCATCATTTTATACAGAGCAATTAGTGGAGACAAAAAGGATGTCTTTTTGAAACTTAGCAATTGATGCACCATATGTGGCACAACAACAGTTTGCACTTCCAATAAAATTTTAAATCGTCCCGGACCCAGGTGTTTGCGATATTGAATGAAAAGATCTTTTGTAAACGCGCTATACTTCAAGTTGTCACGCAAATGTTGTTGCCGCATCGCCGACCATTGTTCAATGTTCTCTGGTAACTCACTAATGCCCATTCTGGTGCCGACGCGCTTGAAGACCTGGAACACCTCATTCTTTTCCCGGTTTGTAAGGTCTCGTTCCAAAACCTCAAACGATCTGATGGAATAGTCGATAAGCATAAAGAGCACATCACGATATGCCCAATCGGGAATTTTCTTGCCGCGCTTAGCTTCCACATTGGCATGTACTGCAGTCATTGCATCAATAGCTTGCACGGCGGCATGATCTTCGGAAAAAATGATGGCACGCGCGTAGGAAACAGTCGAAAAGAGCCGTCCCAAAGGGTCTTCAGGAAGGCGCCCTGTGAAGTATAACCAATCGACAGCCTTGTTGAGTGCGAACTCCGCAGCGGCGCCTGCGAACATGAATAGAATAGTATCACTCTTACCCCAAATCTGCCGCACTATTGAACCCTTTTCAACGAAGTATTTCATATTCGGATTTTTAATAAGAATCACACTACCGGTTTGGATGTGTGGCTCATTGCTACAAGATTATTTTCTCGATCACCTTGGGCGATTCTTAGTCCCACATCGTTCCATCCAGGCCGAGAACAGTTCCCATCCAAAGGCCCACGATGAATATAATGATGCTTAGGATTATTGCCATGGGCTTACTCATACTAACCAGGGCGCGAAAATTCAGAAGAAAGTGACAACATAAACCACCCAGGGCCCCGGCAAAAGCAATTACAATTATCGGTCTGATCATCCATAGCTTACCCCATTCGGGATTTGGCGCTCCGGCTGTGATTAGAAAAAAGGACATGAACATTAAACCGATGGCTGCGCCTGCCAACATACGCCCGGTTAATGAAATTGTTTTTCGCTGTCGTGTTGGATTATTTGTGTCTGTCATTTTTGTTGTGTTTAAAGCTTCGAATTAGCAATACGTAAAAGTAAACAAAAGTACTTTGTAACACAAAGTATAAACCGAATTTCGTTATTTTATGAATAGTCGTTGGTTAAACAGGGTAGGGCTTGCTGATCGAGCGACCCAGAGCGTATATTTGTCGCAGATGAACAATATGCAATCAAAGGACCCGCTTCACGGGAAAACCCTGGAGATGATTCTCACAGAACTGGTTGAGCATTTTGGGTGGGAGGACCTGGGCAGTGTCATCGACATCCGTTGTTTCCGGTTTGACCCTAGCATTAAGTCGAGTCTTGCATTTCTGCGTAAGACGCCATGGGCGCGCAAAAAAGTTGAAGATCTGTATCTCAGCATTCAGCGCCGCTGAACGAAGCGCCGATCGTGCGTAATCGTCCAGCGACCTCGTCCATAAAAAAAACAACAAAACATTTGCGCAGTTAAATAGCTGCGCATATATTTGCAGTCAAATAACTGCATAATGAAGTCAAGAAGAGACGTATTCCAGGCAATTGCAGACCCCACACGACGGGTAATTCTCACATTGCTGGCAGTGCAAGCATTAACACCGGGCGCAATAGCTGATAATTTCAAGTCGTCTCGGCAAACAGTCTCAAAGCACATCCAAATTCTAACCGAATGTGAACTATTGAAACAAGAGCAAAACGGGAGGGAGATATATTATCAAATCAACGCTAAAAAAATGAAGGAGGTCGCTGAGTTCATTGAACCTTTTCGAAAGATGTGGGACGACAGATTCAACAAGCTGGAAAGCATAATGAAGAAATATAAACCAAAATAAAAGGCAGATGGAACTCAAGACAAAAATAAGTGCTGAAGACGGCAAACAGGAGTTAGTGATTACCCGGGAATTTGAATTGCCTCTCGAGTTGCTTTTCACCGCGTATGTTGAGCCCGACATCGTCGAACAGTGGATGGGAACAAAAGTGTTGAAACTAGAAAGCAAAATGCACGGTGGTTATCAATTTGAAACATCGGATGCAAAGGGGAACGTGGTGTTCAGGGCGAACGGCGTCATTCATGAGTTTATTTCAAACAAGAAAATCACGCGCACGTTTGAAATGGAGAATACGCCTTTTCCCGTGCAGCTGGAGTTTTTGGAATTTGAAAAGCTCTCAGAAGACACGAGCAAACTCACAATGCACATAGTATACAGGTCGCTTGCATTCCGTGATCAAATGCTGCAAATGCCTTTCAGGCAAGGCATCAACATGGCCCACAACAAACTACAGGAAGTTGTAACGAAATTAATTTAAAGTTTATGACGAAACGGAATAAAATTATTTATTGGATTTCCACCGTATGGCTTGCGTTGGGAATGGCGTCCACTGGCGCAGTTCAGTTAATCAAGATGAAAGAGGAAGTTGAAATGATGAGGCATTTGGGCTATCCTCAATATTTTCTCACTATTCTGGGCATTTGGAAAATATTGGGTGTTGTAGTAATTCTAATTCCGAAATTTCCTTTGATAAAAGAATGGGCTTATGCGGGTTTCTTTTTTGCGATGTCGGGCGCCATCATATCACACTTGGTTATGGGCGATGATGCAAAGGAGCTTTTTGGTCCAACGTTATTGCTTGTACTCACGGTAGTTTCATGGTACTACCGACCAGCCGGAAGAAAAATCGTGTTCGCACCATTAAAATAAATCTATGAGCACATCTAAAAACAACAAGAGAGCGTTGGCGCTGGAGCAAAAGGAAGCACTGCTTCAAACCTTGAAAATCCGTTTTGAAAAGAATGTCAACAGACACAAGGGTATTAAGTGGGCCAATGTTGAAGCAAAACTGGAAGCGAGTGTTGAAAAACTTTGGTCACTCAATGAAATGGAAACAACCGGTGGTGAGCCGGACGTTGTCGGACATGATAAAAAGACTGGTGAATACATTTTTTATGATTGCTCAGATGAAAGTCCTAAAGGACGTCGGAGCATCTGTTATGATGGCGATGCCTTACAGTCAAGAAAAGAACACAAGCCAAAGAATAGCGCCTGTGGAATGGCAGCCGAAATGGGTATTTACCTTTTAACGGAGGAGCAATATCGTGAACTCCAGAAGTTAGGAGAATTCGATTTGAAAACGTCGAGCTGGGTCCAGTCACAGGAATCCATTAGAAATCTCGGAGGTGCACTGTTTTGCGATCGCCGATATGACATGGTGTTCGTGTACCACAACGGCGCGGAATCTTATTATGCCGCCCGCGCATTCCGCGGATCGTTGCGTGTCTGAGTTTATCGCACGTCAAAGGAGCGTCGTGCGATTGCGATAATGTACGAACCTTCGTGACTACAGCGTAGCCATATCAATAACGAAGCGATACTTGACATCGCCCTTTACCATTCTTTCGTAAGAGCGGGTTATATCCTTTATGTTGATGATCTCTATATCGGACACAATGTTGTTTTCGGCGCAATAGTCTAACATCTCCTGAGTTTCAGCAATGCCACCGATACCGGAACCAGCTACACTCTTCCGGCCTCCCAGCAATGAAAAAGCTTTTATCACATGTGGATTCGATGGAACGCCGACGCAAATGTGTACTCCATTTGTACGGAGCAGCGACAAATAAAGGTTCATGTCATGATCAGCCGACACGGTGTCCAGGATAAAATCAAATGTCCCCCTAACGGCATCGATTTGTGCTGCATCGGAAGTAACAACAAATTTATGTGCACCAAGCTCTTTTGCAGCTTTCTCTTTGGAGGGTGAGGTACTCAACACAGTCACTTCCGCGCCAAACGCAACTCCAAACTTCACGCCCATATGACCCAGCCCACCGAGGCCAAGTACAGCGAGCTTATGGCCTTTGCCGACCTGCCAATGACGCAGCGGAGAATACGTGGTGATACCAGCGCATAGCAAAGGCGCAACGGCAGCAAGCGATGATTTTTCAGAGATATGCAAAACGAAATCTTCTCTTACCACAATGGTGCTGGAATATCCACCGTATGTCGGTTGATCATCCCTGCCCAGACTGTTATACGTTTGAGTTGAGTTCTTCAGGCAGTATTGCTCCAGCCCATCGTTGCAATTCTCGCAGCTCTTGCACGAATCAACCATACAACCAACCCCGGCCAGGTCACCAACCTTGAAAGTCTTTACTGAAGCACCAATCTTTACAACACGCCCGACAATCTCATGTCCGGGAACCATTGGAAAAATTCCAGGAAACCATTCATTTTTGATTTGATGGAGGTCTGAATGACAAACACCACAGAAAGTTATATCGAGTTGAACGTCGTTTGGACCAACGGTCCTGCGCTCAAAATTCCAGGGAGCCAAATCTGTCTGCGGAGACTGCGCAGCGTATCCTTTTGTCTTAATCATGTGTATCTACTTTGATTGATTCGAAAGATAGTCCAAACCTTTTACTTCGGTTTGTAAAAAGTTTTAAAGTTCTACATCGAAGTCATCCTGCGAGGCAGCTTAAGCAGACGTGGATGCCGTCTAACTTCGAAAGTGATTCAGTAATTTCTTTCTATTGTCTATTGTTGGTCAGTTAAGAGCGGCAAAGTTGCTACCTTCCAAAAAAGTAACGGCAATGCCTACCATCGATTTACTAGGAGGATTACAGTTTTATGTTTTCTTTTTGAGCTCCCTAATGGAACAAGAGCTAAAGTCAATTGACGACGGGCAATTCTTGCAAACTGTTTCCCTGGAATATAACTCAATCAAACTGAAACTTGATCTTAAGGATACTGTAAACCGTCCGTTACTGTATTTGCAGGCTGATTTTCGCATCGAAGGG
The DNA here is from genome assembly GCA_037720155.1 of Chryseolinea sp. Lineage (GTDB taxonomy): Bacteria > Bacteroidota > Bacteroidia > Cytophagales > Cyclobacteriaceae > Chryseolinea. Next base: position 67,741 of record JBBJMI010000011.1, read on the forward strand.
AAAAAGGCAACTTTTGAAAACATTTATATACACCGGCAGAACAGAGAAAAAGAAGTAAAGAAATTTATTTCCTCCCGCGATCTAAATGATGGTTTGCCATGGGATCCGAGCTTAAAGTCGCATCAGTATAATCCAACAGTAGTTCAATACGTTGCCATTGCTGACGAAATTGCTAAAATGGGATACCATTGCTCATCTGGCGATGATTATGCCACCAGTTACTATAGCCGAATCATCGTGACGGATGATCAAATTGAGCTCCATCAAACGAACCATTATAATTCGCGATCAACGGACCACAAAGATGATTATCACCTCCGTGATCTGGAGTTTTACATTCCAATAAAGCCTTCGAAAGAAAAATCAGATAGGGCAGGTTTTGACGAGCATTGGATTGGCGGTATGCGGATATACTTTTCTGATCGATCTTCCGCAAATAATAGAGGTTGTGGCAATTCAATAAGGGATAAAATTGAAGTTCAGAAGGCTGACTTTAAGAAAGTGAATTAAAGGCTGATGTAAATCACGCAATGAAATTTTCGTCGGCAAATTACCAGCGCTAGCTGTTTTTATGGCGGAAAAATGAGATCACGATCAGAGGATTTTCACCGGATTGGATTCTTCGGAAATTGACAAATGCCGCGCACTCGGTGAGTGCCCCATATAATTCTGGCGCTCTGTTGATGAAATCATTGATGTCCAATAATTCTAATACGACATAATCATTTTTGGTAACAAAAACCTTTGACGTCATACCGGTATTTTGATTGTCGAGATAACCCATGCAATCGATCCACGCATCCATATTATTTCCATAAAAATCCGGGAAGCCGAACGTTTCCTTGAAGTAAGCATGAAAAGATTTACGGTCCTTTAGCTCAGATGTGTTGATGTTAACCACTTTCACAAATTAGAATATAGTTTAAGGTATAGCCCGTTTTACAATTTAAATAAAGCTATGTAAACTTTGGCTAGCGTTGAAGCTTGCTGTTTTTAATTCCGTAACTGAAATAGATAAATGAGCCAATAATAAGCCAGATCAATAGACGCAGCCAATTTGCCGGACCCAGGGTGTAAATCAACCCGCCACAAACAATAATTCCGAGAACAGGAATCACCGGTACCCATGGAGTGCGGAAAGGTCTTGGCCTTGTCGGATCCGTTTTACGCAGAACTATGATACCGAGGCAGACAAGTACGAACGCGAATAGGGTGCCGATCACCGTCATGTCTGAAATGATCGAAGCGGGGACGAATCCAGCAATTAATCCAACGAACACAAAAAATAATAGATTTGATTTCCAGGGTGTCTTAAACTTTGGATGGAGCTCAGAAAATATTTTCGGGACCAGTCCGTCGTTTGACATTGAAAAAAATACGCGTGATTGTCCCATGAGCATCACTAATATGACAGACGAAAAGCCCGCCAGGATTGCAACTGTGATGAGCGTGGAGAGCCATTCATAACCCTTCATGTGTGTGTCAATTACATATGCGACAGAAGCTTCTTGTCCTACTGTTCTAAACTCCTTGTAGTTGGCTACGCCTGCAAGCACGTGGGCGAAGAGAATATACAAGACAACGCAGATCAGGAGAGACAGCAATATCCCGCGAGGCATATCTCGTTGTGGATTCCTCGCCTCTTGCGCTGCAGTTGACACCGCGTCGAAACCGATAAAGGCAAAAAACACTACGCCGGCCCCTGCAAAAATCCCCGCCCAGCCAAACTCTCCAGACGGATTTGTACTATCAGACGGGATATAAGGACTATAGTTTTCGGGATTGATATATGACCAACCGAAGCCAATAAAAAGCAATACAATTGCTACTTTGATGATCACAATGATGCCGTTTACAGAGGACGATTCCCTGACGCCCCTGACCAGGACGAATGACAACAACAGGATGATCAAAATGGCGGGAAGGTTTACCACCCCTTGAATTCCTTCAGCGGAGTGTTGAAATGGAGAATGAGAAAACTCATACGGTATTTGAATATCAAAAACGTTGCGCAGCAGTCTATTTAAATATTCAGACCAGGACGTGGCTACCTTGGCCGATGCAACACCATATTCCAGCACAAGATCCCAGCCAATTATCCAGGCTACAAATTCACCTAAGGTTGCATAAGAATACGTGTAAGCACTGCCTGCGATTGGGATCATTGACGCGAATTCCGCGTAACACAAACCAGCGAGCGCGCAGCCTATCCCGGCAATCATAAAACTTATGGTTACCGCAGGGCCAGTATGATTTGCGATGGCCTCAGCCGTACTTGTAAATAATCCCGCGCCTATAATCGCGCCGATGCCCAGTGCGACAAGTCCGGCTGCGCCGATGGTGCGTTTTAATGCATTTTCGCTGCTGTTAGCTTCACTGACGAGTTGATTAATATTCTTTTTCACCCAGATGTTTCGCATGCGGCCGTTGAATTTAATTGGTGGCCAAAAGTAAATCGGCACCGCGCCCGCCTCTAGCGTTGTAGCAAAGAATAACAAATTGTAACCGCGTAAAATGGTCTGTAATCGTAGTTACAATTAATTACAAGGCCATTAGCGATTACTGCTGACTCTGGTTGTCAGCTTGGTATAAATGTCTTTATAGTCCTGAATTCCCTGAGAATTCGCAAATTCCTTTAATAGTGTATCATCTATTTTAATGTTTTCGGGAATAATGCGCAGCCGATATTTGCCCTGACCGATGAATGTGAAAAGATCTTTTCTTTCCAATTTATGATCCGCTTCCAAGCCTAAGATTTCGTTTACATTATCGATGATGCGGCTCAGGTAGGTTTGATTGGTTATTTCACCGCCCGAACCGATCAAAATACTTTGCGCCGTCTCGCCTCCGTATTTTCGCCTGATGGCAAATTTTAGCAAATTGGTATACTGTGTAGTCTTGGAGCCAAAGTCAATTGTAGCTCCGAAAACTTTTTTCGAAGGGATCGTAATTTTCGCCAATGACCAGTCCATAAAACTAATCATCATCTCCTCAGGCTTCGGTGTGTGTGCCAGTTCGATGACCCAGCTGGTTGCCAATACTAGTGTAATAGCAATAAAAGATGTTTTAGCTGTTAATTTTATCAGATCTCGGGTAAAATCTTCGTACAAATGAGGAAACGTATCGGGTAGTATAGAAACAAATATGAAAATTATAGAGATCACAGATATCAGGGCAACAATTTTTAGCCCCCGGTATGAAAACGTTCTATAGAATGTAACGATCAATAGAAAGGTTAGAAAGCCCGATAAGACGAGGTCCGGAAGCGCGCCTAGTCTAACCCCATAAGCGTCATTGTTATCTCCCGGTATCGCCGGTATCAGGCATGTAAGGAGCGCGAGTGTGAAAATTACCAGTATGATACGGCTGCTGTTCTTCTTGTTCTTGTTAATAAACTGTGGTGCGTGATCCGCATAGCATAGTGCTAAGAACAGGAAGAGATCGTTCGCAATTGAAAGCAGGTGATTTACCGTTATAAAATATACCGTTTGGGAAAAATGGTACGCATTTGCCAGGAACATCCAACACCCTGCAACTACCCATACAAAGAGGGCGATACTGAGATATAGCAGGCCTTTATCAACACGGCTGGACAGGTTATCTTCCTGCAAGATATCTTTAAAACGATTGTTGATATTATACCAAATCGCAATCAACAGCAATGCTCCGGTAAAGGATATGAGGATGTGGGAGAGGACATGAAACCGTATTACTTCTGTCATTACCAGTTTGCTATTTCTAAAAACCTTAGCTTAAAAGTAGATAATCCCACCATTCATTAAATACGGTAAGGTGAATTATAATAGCCATAATAAAAAAATGCTGACACCCTCAACGCTGGTCGAATTGCTTCTTCAATATATTGTTAGGCCTTACTGTCGGCAAAATTACAGATAGTGTATATATTGCCCACAACAGAGAATATCTATAAAATCAAAACTCACTCTTTTATGAAATCCAGTACCATTTTATTGACCCTTTTATTTTTTAGTTTGGCAGTTTCCTTTTCACACGCACAACAATCGATCAATGACATTGTAAAGGAGTGGGAGAGGGCTAAGGTTTACACAAAAGAATATCTTGACGCAATGCCGGAGTCTGGGTATGCACTGAAACCTACACCGGAAATGAGATCGTTTGCAGATCAGATGCTACACATTACAGATGCAAATTATGGAATTGCAGCGGCTGCCTCCGGAGAAAAGAGTCCGATAGCGTTTGGTGAATCAGAAAAGGTGTCGGATAAATCGAAGGCTAATGTCACTAAGCTTGTACTGGCTGGATACGACTTTGTTATCACTAGCGTAAAAAAGATGACACCAACACAACTGGCGGAGATTACTAAATTGTTTAATCAATTCGAGATGACAAAGGGAATGGCGCTGACTAAATTATTTGAACATCAGACACACCACAGAGGTCAAACTACAGTATATCTTCGACTGGCTAAGGTGACACCACCGAACGAAAAACTGTTCTAGTCATTTTATAACGGGAACGAGAAGTGGTCAGCGGATCATTTCTCGTCCCTGCTGCTGTTCAAACGGGGCAGCTCCAAATGATATTTGATTGCCAATGTTCTCATGATTATACTTCCTCCACCCGTTGCAGTGACAAAGCCCATGAACGCTACGCCAAACCAGTTTCGATGTTTGCCTCCTGTCGCTAGTATACCAGAGATCGCGAAGGAAAAGAGTGCCGGCAAGCTCGAAAAAATATTGCATGTTCATCGACTTAACGTTTGCACATCCGCAGCCACCGGATAGGTATGGCGTCTGAGGTTGCTATATGGTGCAAAGTTAATAATCCAGGCCGCTCTTCATTAATCAGTATTTCAAAACGCATGGAAAGAATGCCTCATTTAACCAAAGCCCATTTCCTGGCGAGGGTTGCATTGAAGCCATCTTCGCCTATCGGATTGGGATTTCCTTTGCCCGTCTCAATAAAATCTTTCAGGCTATCACCAATGTAGCCGCTCCACGCATCGTTACAAACATTGAAGCATTCGTATTCAGGGACCAGTCCAAGGTGAGTGAATTTCACTTTGGTCCTGCCCGCTTCTTCGTAAACATCAAAGATGAGATTTGTGTTTACCCATTCTGATTTGTCCTCTATGAAGTTAAAATCATTCTCTAATATTTGATAAACAAGTTTCCTGTCAGGAAACATTTCCGTCATTTTTATCTTGGTGAGGTGGATGTCCTTGTAATGATAAAAGAAAGTTTCATTAAGCTTGTCGGTGATGCCATCAATCTCCTCGCTCCACCAACCCCGGAAAATTTTAATCGCTTCGAAAGTCACGGTTGTCGATTTGCTAACTAAGATTGTCTTGGTAAAACTGTTGTTTTCGATCTTTGCCTTCATATAATGTGGATGTTTTAAGTCTGCAGATTGTAACGCATTCCAATAGACGCGCAAAGTCTAATCGAATTTTATTTTCACGTATGCAATGTCTCACGGTCATGCATTTTCTGCACTGAATGAATTAACGATAGCAATTTTTCTTGCAGATACCGGCTCCACGCATTAGAACAGGATTCGTAACATTGCAATTTGGGAGTCAAGCCCTGATGAGTAAACTCAATCTTTGTTTTTGATCCTTCCTTATCAATTTCAAAAATGATCTTACTGCCTTCCCATTCGTCGGGCTTGTCAACAAAACTAAGTTCACTATGAGTCACCCGCCACACCACTTTTTTATTGGGGATGGCTTCAATCAACTTCTGTTCTGTATAGTGGGCACCATTCCCAGCGCGAAAAGTAAACTCATCATTTACCTTATGAGTCGTGCCTTTAATATCTTCTGAATAGAGACCCTGCCACCAGCCGCGAACGTTTAGAACTGCGTCATAAACTTCCTCAGCTGATTGCTCGACGAGAAGAACCATTGTGAAATCTTTTGCCATATTGAAATAATTTAGTGTTTGCCCTGATAGATTAAACTGATTAGCGCACACTTCGTCTGCTTTCTATTATTAGCTGGAACTGCCCAATCAATCTCTCATCCCCAAAAGTAGTGTGCTAGCTGGTTTCTGAATTCGGTCTAAATGGACATTCTTACGGGTGCATTTGGACATTGTGAGTTTTAGCTTTGTACAAATGCGACCAAGTGAAAAATCTTTCGATTATCAGTTGTGTACCAACGCCTGGGAGTGGACTATTCGCAGTGATTTATCATCCCCGAAATCCATCCGGGCGATTTCTGATGTGACCAGTGACGTTTCCATCACGGGTAAATCGTCCAAACTACAGGGGTAAATCTTCCAAAAGGAGAGGGCTAAATTCGACAGGGACGCTGCAAAGCCCGATTAAACGGCTTTTCTGCGTTAAGCAACCGATAACGGTCATTGTCATCGTTTGCAAAGCTTTCATTAACTCTCAAACTTTGTTGTTGAGAAATTCCTCGACTCAATAAACCTAGCATGCATGAAAAGAAAACTACAGTCGTTATGTGAAAGGAAGGGTCTTGCGGTGTTCATTCCCTTAGTCCTCTTTTTTGTTCTTTTAAACTCTAATTTGGCAGCACAGTCCCGGGAAGTCTCCGGCACAGTGACTGCTTCCGATGACAATACAACAGTCCCTGGAGCAAACATATTAATTAAGGGTACCTCCACAGGTACTACTACAGACGTCGATGGAAAATTCACACTGCGCGTGGAGAGTTCCGCTGCTGTTCTTGAAATAAGTACGATCGGTTATGGTACCCAGGAGATTTCGGTAGGCACCCAGTCCGTAATCAATGTAACGCTCACGCCGGAAATTCAAACGCTTTCCGAAGTTGTGGTAGTCGGTTACGGCACTCAAAAACGAAAAGACGTAACGGGCGCGATTAGCTCTGTCAGTGCCGCAATGATCGAAAAAGTTCCGGTGACTTCAGTTGACCAGGCCTTACAAGGACGTGCATCAGGGGTTCAGGTTGTAAACAATGATGCTTCGCCCGGAGGTAATGTAAGCGTTCTCATTAGAGGGATCGGCAGCTTGGCCAGCGGGGGAAATGCCCCATTGTACGTCGTCGATGGTTACCCAACTACAGAAGGTATTAATAACATCAACCCAAATGACATTGCCACCATCGATGTTTTAAAAGATGCTTCGGCAACAGCAGTGTATGGTATTCGTGCTGCAAATGGCGTGGTAATAATTACGACAAAAAAGGGATTGAGGGACAAAATTCAGGTTTCGTTCGATGCATATACCGCGTTCCAGAGTAAACCGACACAATACGATCTCTTAAATGCTCCTGACTGGGCTCGTTTGTCAAATGATGTAGAAGTAAACGACGTGACGAATACGTATAACGGACTGGATATTTGGGATACACCAGACGCACTGCATACAGTTGACTGGCAGGATGCAATGTACAAAAGCGGCCTTACCCAAAATTATACGGTTGCCATACGCGGTGGTACCGACAAAGTGCAGACTGCCGTATCGTTCGGTTATTACGATCAAAAAGGCATCGTATTGAAGTCGTATTTTAAACGATTTACCGCGGGCGTGAACCTTGATTACCAGGCCACAAAATGGCTTAAATCTTCTACGAGTATCAAGTACACCAACCAGGATGCTAACAATCCTTTCGGCACAGGGCAACTCTTTAATTTGGTGATTAACCCTCCAACGTTGGATGGTGGAAATAGTGAAACCTTTGAAATTAAGGACGGAAATGGCAACTATGGCTTCTACAACCCTGTTCAACCAAACGTATTTAAATTTGCCAATCCGGTGTACACTGTCGAGACGAATGAGTACGAGAACAAGACCAACTTCGTCCTGGCAACTTCCTCGCTTGAAGCAACAATATTTGAAGGCCTTAGGATAAAAAGCAACCTGGGTGTGAACCTGAGAAGTCTTTCTGCATCCTTTTTCCAACCCCAGGATGCGAGGGCAAATGCACAATATCCCGCAGCTGCAATCACGCAGGCGAACTATCACCAGAATATGAATCAAAATTTTGAGTGGCTATGGGAAAATACGATAGCGTACGACAAAACCTTTGGAATTCACGCCATCAATTTTGTAGCGGGCATTTCGGCGCAGCAGAATACCAATACACTAATGGGCGCTGGTGGCATCCCGCCAAACAATGCTACCCGGGATTTAGCACAAGTTTCCAATCTTCAATTTGACGAATATGGTAATGGCAGGAATATATCTTCCCTTGCATCTGAATTCGCAAGACTCACTTATCAGTTGAATGATAAGTACATGATCACCGGTACGATCAGGAGGGATGGTTCTTCTAAATTCGCAGACGGAAAAAAATACGGTACTTTCCCATCCGGCGCAATTGGATGGAGAATAAAAAATGAATCGTTTTTGAAAGACGTAAACTTTCTGGAGGACTTGAAACTGAGGGCCAGCTGGGGTAGAGTCGGCAACCAAACACCAATTGGTCTATTCCGATACCAGGCGTGGTTTGTTGGAAACTACCCAGCGAATTATAATGGCGGCGGTAAAGATAATTTTGGTTATCCTTTCAATAAGATATATCAGAATGGTGCTGGCCAAATTCAACCGGCCAACCCTGACCTGAAATGGGAAACGGATGAGCAGTTCGACATCGGACTGGACGCCGCCTTTCTGCAGGGTCGCCTTACATTCACCGCGGACTGGTTTAGCAGAGATTCAAAAGATTTCCTACTGACGCTCGCTGCGCCTGCCCAGACAGGATACAATTTGATAACGCGTAACGTCGGAAGCATGAACAATAAAGGCATTGAGTTGGCGGTGAACTACCGCGGAAATATTGGTTCAGCCTTTAATTTTGGAGCCGGCTTGACTCTTTCAAGCATCAAAAACACCCTTACCGGTATCACATCTGGAACGACATTCGTTTCCAATTTCGGTGGCCTGAGCGGCAATGCAACTTTGGTAGGCCAAGGTTGGGATGAATTTTCCAGATCTTCTGTAGGTGGTTCTGTGGGAGAATTCCTGGGTTACAAATCTCTAGGGATTTTTCAGACCCAAGCGCAAATTGACGAGCTAAATGCGAGCGCTCCTGGTGGCATTTATTACCGTGCTGCAACCAGACCTGGTGACCGTTATTTTGCGGACATCACTGGCGACGGCAAAGTAGATGCAGAAGACAGAACGAAGATTGGCAGCCCGCAACCTAAATTTTTCGGAGGTCTGAATCTCGACGGAACTTATAAGGCGTGGGATTTCAACATTTACTTTTATGGCAGCTTTGGAAACAAGATTTTGAACTATGTGGAAAGCCACCTCGAGTCATTCCAAAAAAGAGGGTCGGAAGGCGTTCAAAATGTAAGTCAGGAATATTACAACAATTACTGGACCCCGGAGCGTCCATCGAACAGATATGCCCGCGCCCTCGCCAACGATGACAATACGCTGAACAGCGTTCCATCAGACGTGTGGGTTGAAAATGGCAGCTTCGTGAAATTGAAAAACCTCACGATTGGTTACACGTTGCCAAACACGGTTCTTGACAGGGCTTCCATCTCCAAACTGAGAATGTATGTCTCGTCGCAAAACCTGTTCTTCATTACCAAATATACCGGCCTTGATCCCGAAGTCGGTATACAAGGGGGGAATGCAACTCAAAATGGAGTTGACAATGGAACTTATCCTTCCTCGAGAACTTTCACTGTAGGCTTAAACGTAACATTCTAATCCTGCATTCAAACTCAGCAATATGAAACGAACAAACAATAAAATATTTGCTATCGCACTTGCATCAGTCGTATTTATCAGCATTCTATTTACGGCATGCAATGAGAGCTTCCTCGAGCAGGACAATACATTCCAGGGAAACTCCGACGCTCTCTCCACAAAGAAGGAGGCAGTGATATCCCTTATCAATGGCGTTTACGATACCTATCAAAACAGTGATTTGTTAAAAAAATGTATCTGGTATCGCGCTAACTTTGGCACGCATGATTTTTTCAACTGGGGCGGTGACGTGTTTTGGAATAACTACCAGATACCAGCGACCTTTGGTGGCATTACCACTTTCTGGAACCAATCTTATATAGGTATCGCACGTGCGAACTCTGCCTTTGCTGTCATTACAAAAGCCCAGGACAACGGTGTGCTTGAAAGCTCTTTGGCAAACAGGCTAAGAGGTGAAGCGTTCTTTTTGCGAGGACTTACGTATTACTACCTCGCATCATCTTTTGGTGGCGTACCGTTGGAAGTGGATACCACGGGAGCATCAAATCTTGGATTAAGACCTCGCTCAACCCGCGATTCAGTGTTCATGCGCGTAGCAGCAGATATGCAGTTAGCGGCGGCGTTGTTATGGTCGAAGAAAGATCTGCCGACTGCCGATCTTGGAAGGGCAACGAAAGGTGCAGCCTATGCCTATGAGGGATCAGCACGGATGTGGCTGAAGGATTACACAGGCGCTTTGACTGCCTTTAACAGCGCAGAGCTTAATGATAATTATCAATTGCTGCCGAACTTTGCGGACGTGCATGAGTATACCAATCAGAACAATAATGAATCGTTGTTTGAAATTCAGTTTGCCGTAAAAGCAGGTGACCCGCAGGATTGGGGTGGAAGCTGGAATCCACCTGGAGGAGAGCTTGCGTGGATTGATAGTTTTAGTTGGCCCGAGGAAATTACTCAACAAGGTTATGATTATGGTAATCCAGCGCTCTGGCTATCTTATCAGGATGGAGATAAAAGAAAACTTCTCACAATTGTTGGGCCTGGTGATACAATTGGCAGCCCGGGCATAATAAAAAATTGGGGTGGAATAAAAGGATACATTCCTGTTAAAGAAGGCTTTGCCGCCGGCAATGCAAAATATAAGGCTGACGATGGCACTATCTTAAACACCGTTGGAACGAAAACACGGCCGTGGTACGGTAGCGACAAAGGCCGCACAGGCTATTACTGCGCTAAAAAGTGGAGAGACTTCAATTTGACTGGCGGCTACGGTCCGCAAAAAATATTCGGCGATCAGAATCAGATCTTAATGCGTTTTGCAGAAGTTATATTAAGTCGCGCAGAGTGTAAAGTGCGGACGGGAGATGTTGCCGGCGCGATGGCGGACATCAAATTGGTGAGAGACAGAGCGTGGGGAGCAACAGCACCAGTTGTCATGAAGGATGGTGCCAATTACAATGGAACACCTGCTGATCCGATCACCGACCCGCTTCAAATGGTATTGAGTGAGTACAGACATGAACTTACGGGTGAATATTCTCTTTTCTTTAACTTGTGCAGAGCGGGCACGGATGAAGCAATTGCCTTCATTAAAAAAGCTAATGGCACGGTAGATAACAGTTTTGAACCAGTCCCGAATCCGGCACCCGGCCCGACGGGAGACGGCCAGAAGCACGGCTTATATAACACCTCGCTGACATCGGAAAAAACGCTGTTGCCCATTCCCCAGGTGGCCAGGTCGCTCAATCCAAACTTGAAGCAGAACGACGGTTATTAAATTTATTGAAGTTCAATAAAAAAGGCTTCTCCCTGGAGAAAGCCTTTTTTTTTACATTACAGCTTTTTGAAAGCCATGAATTTCTTTCGCCTTTTAAGTATTGCTGCCTTGCTACTGTTCATATCGGCGTGTCGTTCGAAGGATAGTTTATTTGAAAAGATTTCTTCGTTACATTCAGGTATTACCTTCAATAATCACATCATTGAGAACGACTCTATCAATCCCTTAAATGTTACCAACATATACAATGGCGGTGGCGTGGGTGTCGGCGACTTTAATAATGACGGCTTAGAGGATGTCTACTTTACCGGCAACATGGTGCCGAGCAAACTATACCTCAATAGAGGTGATTTTGAGTTTGAGGATATTACATCCAGCGCCAATGTTGATGGGATGGGCCGATGGGCTAGGGGGGTGGCAGTTGTCGATATTAACAACGATGGGCGTCTCGATATCTATATCTCCAACACGATCTACAAGGACTCGCTTGAAAGGAGGAATATTTTGTATGTAAACCAGGGATTGGATAGCGAAGGTATCCCGCATTTCAAAGACATGGCGGCAGAATACCACCTTGATATTAATGTTCAATCGACGATGGCTGCTTTCTTCGATTATGATAATGACGGCGACCTCGATATGTATCTCACGGTCAATGAAGCCTCTAATGGCTACAACACTTCCGTGTTTCTCGAACGCAATAAAAGCAACACTGGCCCTAATCGCGGCCGCCTCTTCCGAGGGCAGATGGATCTGCAATTAAAACATTCTGTTTTCGAGGATGTATCCGATGAAGCGGGAATCAAGGATCATGGCTATGGACATGGCGCGACGGTCTGCGATATTAATAACGATGGGTGGAAAGATATTTATGTCTCTGACGATTTCCTGTCCAATAATATTTTATACGTCAACAATCGAGACGGTACTTTTTCCAATCGCGTCAAAGAATATTTCCGCCATACTTCCTTCAATACGATGGGGCAGGACATCATTGATATTAACAATGACGGCCTCGCCGATGTAATTGAGCTTGACATGAATCCGCCTGATAACTACCGCAAGAAGGTGATGATTGCTACGACTAATTATGTTACCTATCAGAACTTCGAAAAGTTTGGCTATCAATATCAATACGTGCGGAATACGCTCTCATTGAATATGGGCCCGAGGTTAGACGAAAATGATTCTCTCGGGGCACCAGTTTTCAGCGAGATCGGTTTTATGGGTGGGATTTCGCAAACCGATTGGAGCTGGGCTCCTTTGGTAATCGATTTTGACAATGATTCTTATCGGGACATTATTATTACCAATGGATTTCCAAAAGATGTGAGCGATCACGACTTCGTCAGTTACCGCGAGAATGCAACCAACCTCGTGGGTCAATCGGAATTGATCGACCAGATACCAGAGATTAAACTGGATAATTTTGCGTTCCGTAATAATGGTAACCTCACATTTAGCGATGTAACCAGAAACTGGGGATTAAAAATCCCGACTTTTAGTAATGGGGCGGCCTATGCTGACTTCGATAACGACGGGGCCGTTGATATCGTCGTAAACAACATCAATGATGAGCCACTGCTTTACAAGAACACGGCTCTTGAAAAAGATACTGCAAATCATTATTTAAAAATTCGGGTTCGAGGTGGTCCCGAAAACATCAACGGGCTCGGTGCATTGATAACCATTTACTACGACAGCGGAAAACTTCAGGCTTTCGAAAATAATCCTTATCGTGGATACCTCTCCACCATGCAGGGGGTCGCTCACTTCGGTCTTGGTAAAACAACGCTTGTCGACTCTGCCGTCGTTGAATGGAATAGTCGTCGGCGCATATTAAAGAGCTTGAAAGCTGACCAGCTTTTATCTGTAGATATGAGTGCAAATGAAACCAAATTGGCCCTAAAAAAGCCAAAGCAAATTAAAGGCTTGTTCCATAATGCAACGCAGTCATTAGGCATTCGCTATTCGCACAGAGATTACGATTTCGTTGATTTTAACATTCAATCAATTTTGCCACACAAATTTTCGGAATATAGTCCCGCGCTGGCATCTGCTGACGTTGACGGAAATGGCTTAGATGATATGATCGTTGGAGGTAACGCTGTGTACCCGGCTCATTTGTTTTTTCAACAACCCAACGGCTCATTTGTGGAAAAGGAGTTGTACCCAGCAACCCACGCAAGCGGAAATTATAAGGACCAGGGAATATTGGCGTTTGACGCCAACGGTGACGCTAAACCTGATGTATACATTGCCAGCGGCGGTTTCCATACTCCGTCGGGTGATCCCTCTTATCAGGATCGATTATATATCAATGACGGCAAGGGAAACTTTAAACTTGACGATTCCGCGTTACCGCAAAATCATACCAGTAAGCTTTGTGTAAGATCTTTCGATTATAACAAGGATGGAAAGTTGGATCTATTTGTAAGTGGCCGTGTCGATCCCGGCTATTATCCAAGGCCTGTAAGTAGTTTTATTTTCAGGAACGAGTCAGAAAACGGTAAAGCGAAATTCACTGATGTAACTGGCCAGGTGGCTCCAGAGTTAAAAGAAATTGGCCTGATAAGCGATGCGCTGTTTACAGATTTTAATAATGATGGAGAGACCGATCTGATTTTAGTGGGGGAATGGATGCCAATTACGTTTTTTAAAAACGTAAACGGAAAATTTCATAGCGTAACGAGTGATACCGGTATTGGTGATAAGACGGGGTGGTGGACTTCCATAGTTGCTGGAGACTTTCGCCAGACAGGCCGTACAGATTACATCATCGGAAATGTGGGGCTGAATACCTTATACAAGGCGAGCGATCAATATCCTGTTAGGATAACAGCTGGTGACTTCGCTGACAATGGAAGTTACCTGGCAATACCATCTCTATACCTACGGGATCCGAAAGGGGAGATGGGCGAATTCCCCACACACGGCAGAGATGATATCGCTGAAAGGTGGCCTGCATTAAAAAAGAAATACGAACGATACAGTACATTCGGGAGCGCAACAATGAATGACATTATCCCGGAAAATAAGCGGGTAAATGCATTACGCCTTAACGCAAATACACTGGAGAGTTGCTTTCTTCGGAATGATGGTAATGGAAAATTTACAATGATTCCTTTGCCGCTGCCGGCACAAGTCTCAGTTGTAAACGGAATGATAGCGGACGACTTTGACGGAGATGGCAACCTTGACGTGCTCATGAATGGAAACGATTATGGTACGCACATTTCAATCGGACGCTCGGATGCATTGACTGGCTTACTACTAAAGGGCGATGGCAACGGTGGATTTTTACCCCTTAGCATTCAAGAAAGTGGAATATATATTCCCGGAAACGGAAAAGCCCTTATCAAGATGGCAGGAAGTAACGGTAACTACCTAGTCGCTGCAAGTCAGAATCGGGATTATCTAAAGATGTTTGAGCTAAACACAAAGAAGCAACTGATAAAATTGAATTCAGATGACTTCGTTGCAACCATTCATTTTAAAAACGGAAAAATTCAGAAAGAAGAAGTTTACAATGGGTCTTCCTTCTTATCACAATCAGGACGTTTTGTTTCAGTTAATGAAAACGTTTCCTTTATTGAAATAAAAAATTATGCGGGAAAGACACGAAGGATGTCATTTTAATTTACAGCGGCCGACAAACTATTCAGCTCCGGACCTTTGTGCATATTGGGATGGTGTATTTCCGTACATCTTTTTAAAACACTCCCTGAAGTGCTGTAAGTCTGTGAAGCCAACCTTGTAAGTAATCTCTGAAACTGTGAGTTGATGTTGCTCAAGTAACTGAGCCGCTCTCTTTAGTCGGATAGCCCGAATAAAATCGTTAACTGTTTGGCCCGTGAGTGCTTTGATCTTGCGATAGAGTTGAGTGTGGCTCATACCTATTTCACGGCTCATATCTTCAACACTGAAGGATGCATTTCCAATGTTCAATTCTACGACGTCAAGGGCCGTTTTGATGAACTGATCATCGACGGAAGACAGTGTCACGCGCTTTGGCTCAAGGTTAAGAACTCCTTGCCCCTTAAAATACGAATGGAGTGTGTTTCTCCGGCTTATCAGATTCTTTACTATTAATTGCAGTACCGTCGGATTAAATGGCTTTGTAACATATTCATCGGCACCAACTCCGAGGCCTTCAAGCTTTAACTCGAGCGAGCCGCGGGCAGTCAGTAAGACGACCGGAATATGGCTGGTTTTGAAGTCGTGTTTCAACTCTTTGCACATTTCTATTCCGTTTAACTTCGGCATCATCACGTCGGAAATAATGACGTCGGGAATAAGATCCTTCGCGATACAAAGGCCTTCGTAGCCGTCGGCAGCGCCAATGACCTGAAACCCGGAATCGAATCCAGAACTAATATATGCACGCATCTCATCGTTGTCGTCTACAACAAGCAGCTTCGTTTGATTAGAACCGTTGCCAGGAGGCGAATGGTCAAAAGTTTCCCGCACGTCATGAACCTCCTCGAACTCAGCTGGCGCCAATTGCGGAATCTCCGCGAACTCGTCATCGCGAAAATGTGCCATACCTTTTTGAAATGTTATTGAAAATTTGCTGAACGAATTCCCGTCACTCTCTACTTGAATTGATCCCCGGTGGAGCTCGACCAGTCCTTTCACAAGGGCAAGGCCAATTCCTGTGCTTGGACGGCTTTTATCCAAGTCAAATGAAAAGAATGACTGGAAGATATTTCCCAGGTTCGCTTTTTTGATTCCATGTCCGTTGTCCCATACAGCAATCTTTACGTCATTCTCTGATTCATCGGCGGATATCACAATTTGCCCATCTTTATCTGTATGTTTAAATGCATTTGAAATCAGGTTGAAGAAGATCTTTTCACACTTATCCCTGTCGAACCATAACGGTATATTCTGGCGTGCGTTAAGTGAAAGGGAAATTTTGCAATCTTCCGTCATCGGTTCAAATGATTCTGCAATTTGGTGAAGTAACTGTACAATATTCCCCTCAGATACTGACAGCTTCATGTTCTCGGTTTCGACTTTCCTGAAATCAAGCAATTGATTAATAAGGCGAAGCAAACGCTGCGAATTTACGTTGGCAAGATAAGCCTGGTGATACAACGTAGAGCCTACCGGCAGCGCTGACAACATCGTCTGTAACGGACCGATAATCAGCGTAAGCGGCGTCCTGAATTCGTGCGAGATGTTGGTAAAAAACTGAAGCTTTGTGCGATTGAGCTTTTCCATATTCTCGCGCTGTACGCGCTCCAGCTTCAAGTTGTGCAATACGTTAGCGCGAAAAAGCACAAAATTTCTCAAGAGGTAGAGAACGAACAGTATTACACAAACGTAAAAAAGGTTCGCCCAAATCGTTTTCCACCATGGATTTAATATCTCAATCTCGACCGAGGTGCTTGTGTCTTTCCATCGGCCATCAAGATTAGATGCCCTGACTTTAAATGTATAGGAGCCAGGATTGAGATTGGCATAGTTTGCAAACCTTAGGCTAGACGTTGTAATATTCCAATCTTTATCGAATCCTTCAAGTATGTATGCATAACGGATTTTATCCGGTGCTGCAAAGTCCAGGGCGGTAAAATCAAAACTGATTGAGTTTTGTGAATGATTAAGCACAAGCTCACCGGCATCGTGTATTGGCTTTGTTAAGATCAGTCGGTTGTTATATTTGCGGCCAGGTTCGATATCCTGATGGTCGATGGACAGTTTTTCAATATAAACCGTCGGGGCGCTCGGACTTTGAATCAGCTTCGAGGGGTTAATCACATTAAAACCTTCGCTTCCACCGAAGACTAGATTGCCGGAAGAATCTTTCAAACAAACATTATTATAAAAGAATCCGCCTTTGACTTCGTCATGACGATCAAAATGTTTCACTTCATCCGGCATTGCTGGATCAAAGACGTGTAGACCGTCCCAATTGGCGATCCAAAAGCGTCCCGTCCGATCCTGCAAAAAGCTCACTACCACATCATTTTCAATTCCTGCGACAGCAACGTGCCGAAAGGTTTCTGGAACTCTGTCAAAAACCCATAAACCATGCTCGCTTCCGATCCACAATTTTCCCTTTTCATCTTCATACAGGGAGCTGATGAAATTGCCGGTAAAAATCTCCTGGTCGTTCCCATTTTGAAAATGTTTCAGTGCGTTTTTGGTTTTGTCGTCGGGATCGAGACTGAACAACCCGTTTCCTCGAGTACCAATCCACAATGTTCCCAGGTTGTCCACGAGCATGGCCACGATTGGCTTTCCCGTGAGGTCGACATCAATTAATGATGATTCATTACGCACCGAAATTTTATTGAGTCCATATCCCCACGTCCCCACCCAGATATTTCCACTTTTGTCTTCGGCAAATGACATCACGTAATTATCCGATATTTTCTGAGCCGTTTGATTATCAAAATGGAGATAGTCGAGAATGACCCCGTCGGTTGGAACTGCATCGTCTTTGAAACAAAAGACGCCTGCTCCGGCTGTGCCAAGCCAGATTCGCCCGCGCGTGTCACGGAACATTGTTTGAATACTTCCCACCTGTGATTTAGCAAAATTGAAACGTTCGAATGTGGCTCCCCGACACCGAAAGAGCGCGCCACCTAATGTAGATATCCAGTATCCACCAACGCTTGAAGGTTGAATGCCGGTTATAATACTTCTGGCAGGATCGAAAGAGGCAGTAGACACCCCGTTAAAATCATTCATATAGGTGTTAAATTTATTCAATCCTTTTTTCGTACCAACCCAAAGTACTCCACCACGATCCATGTATAGGCTTGTTATATTATTATTGCTCAAGTTGAGTTCTGTATCGTTGCTACCCAAATACTTCTTGAATGTTCGTGTAATTGGATCAAAAAATAAGAGTCCGTTATCGGAGCCGACCAGAAGATAGGGTTTGTTGTATTCACCAGGCAAAATCGTCAAGATGAGATTTGCGCCAGAAATGTCAGCGTCCGGAAGGTAGTTTGTAACCTTTCCGTTATCCAGTACTTTCAAACCTGTGCTCGTAGCAAACCAGATGGAAGATGTTCCCTGATGTCGGAATTCGCTGACTTGAATCACCCAGCTTTGATCTTCGGAATCGTTCCGATCGTCGTTGTATGTGTATGTCTTAAACTTGCTCTTTGCGACCGTACTCCCCGGTACAAGTTCACACAGACCTCTTCCTGTACCTAACCATAATTTTCCTGCGGAAGAAAGGAATAGATCTAACACAATATCGTTCGGTAAGCCATCCGACAAACCTTGTGAAAACTTAAAACTGTGGAAAATACTGTCTCCCTTCGCCAATACGCTTAATCCACCTTCAGTACCGACCCAGAGGTTGCCCTGCGCGTCTTCTTGTATGGCCCGTACGCTGTTGTTTATCAATGATTTCGGCTTGTCAGCCGAGGCGAATTGAACAAATTTCTTTTGGTCTTGCCTGTACAGATATAGCCCACCCCTTATCGTTCCAACCCAAAGGTTTTTATTAACATCCTCGTACAATGCAGATATCTGGTTGCTTTTTAAATTTCCTGACTGACTTCCAGCGTGAAAAACTGTTGTTGTATATCCGTTATATCGAATCAATCCCGACCACGTTCCGATCCATAGAAACCCGTCGTGATCCTGGAGGATGCAATTGATAGAATTTTGCGAAAGATTAAGATCGTTTGGAAATTGGCCGAACCGAATCCGCTTCGAGCGTAAGTCAGAAGGTTGTCCAAAACTGGATGTGCCTGCGAATAAAAGTAGTACAAGACAACAAAATCTGCTCTGCGCCATATCGTTTCCCGGTCTTTCGTAAATATATCAAATTACGGAACCGATCGCGCGACGATATCGTCCGCAACAGCTTTCAAGTCATTATTAAATTGATGCCCGGCCGGAGACATTTCTCGGAAGGAGTGCCTACGAAAGTTGCTGCTACATTAAAAATGCCCTGATTATTCCGTCGGGTGCGGTCACAGACAAATGAACTCACTACGGTGCGACCCGATCGAATGGGTCGAACGGGTTATTGGCCGTAATTAGCGCCCGGATCCCCTTCAACCCTACATTATTTTTAGCGCATCAGGTTTTTACTGAGTTCAACGGGAATTAAAATCAGGCTTTCCCTGATTTTTGCCGTCTGATAAGTTAAGATATTTACGGCAATAGAAGAAGCGTCATTTAGGACAACAAAATGCCCTACATAAATAATCGGATTATACTTTTTAATTGCATATGCACCGTCTGCTTCTACGACCTTTAAAACCATGTTTATTACGAACAACCCTGGGATAACGAAGGAGTCCATTAACCAGTTCTAAGTTAGAACCAGAATAAGACGGAATTCACCCCAGTTTAATTTATAAAAATTTCTAAAATCATGCAAGTTAATTCCAGACCAACACCAGCGACCAAGGCTCACCGGATTTTCGTTGATTTAAAATTTTGACCCGATGAATAAAATATCTTTTGTACTGCTACTGATCTCAATTACATATCAAAACACCAGATCGCAAAACATTGGGATCAATGCCACAGGTGCTGCCCCTGATGCATCGGCTATGCTCGATATATCTTCTACAACTAAGGGGCTACTGGCCCCTAGAGTGGCATTGACCTCTACTACTGTTGCGGCCCCGGTAACCTCACCAACAACGAGTTTGTTAGTATACAATACCGCTACCGCAGGCAATGTGCTTCCTGGCTTTTACTATTGGACTGGAACAGCCTGGACGTCGTTTTTAACATCTTCTAATTCTGCCTGGTCGTTAAATGGCAATACAGGTTTAACCAACGCTAATTATATTGGCACAGGTGATGATGTTCCACTTATTTTTAAATCAAATAATCAATCATTTTTAGAATTTGGCAGACGGGGCACGCTTGGACTGACCCAGGCTGGTTTTACCGACTATGATGATGCAACGGAAAAAGTCACATACGTACGCTCTGCACTCCAGTTTGAAGCCGCCGCTGCTGCATTTTATAAACCTAAAATGTGGAGTGATGCGAATGGAAACTTTAGGGTAAAGGGAGCTTCTGCTGGCACGGATTATTTTGAATTTGGAGCCACTGGAACCAATAATGATGGTGGATTTAACTTTATTATTGGAGACGATGGTGATGAGCCCATGGTGTTTTCAACCTTCGATTATAACGGACCTTTAAATAACGGTGTACCTACAGTAGCTGAAGTGATGCGAATCCAAAGCGGAAGAATGGCTGTAGGCTCTAACGCATTCGATGGAACAAATCCGGAAAAACTTTTAATTGATGGTGGTGTAACAACCTCATATAATTTAATGACCGGTAAAGGAAGCATTGATAACTATCTTCAAATAAATATAAAAAACAGCTCGGCCGGTACGAGCGCCAGTTCTGACATTGTAGCGACCAACAACACCGGAAGTGAAACAAATAATTTTATAGACATGGGTATAAACTCCAGTACATACAATGCTGCTACTTTTACCATGACGGTAGCGAATGACGCCTATTTATATACTGTAGGTAACGATATGGCCATTGGCAACGGAACGGCGGGACGGTCATTAAAACTTTTCACCGGCGGTACGTTAGCCGCCAATGAACGTATGCGGATTGACGGTACTGGTAACGTAGGTATTGGTGATAATAGCCCAAACTCTACATTAGAAGTTAATGGTACATTATCAATGAAAGTTCGAGCGGGCACCGGCGCATTCGATTTAGCCGCCACCGCCAGTCACGTAGTAATTAATACGGGTGTTGCCGCAACGTGGACGTTACCCGCGGCTGCGGCTGGTAACCTAGGAAGAATATATAGGCTTGTGAATCAAGGCACAGGCGCGATAACACTATCTCAATCCGTCAGAACAGCTTCAGGTACAACTACCACCAACCTACCTGTAGCTACTAATTATGAAATAGTCTCCGATGGATCAGAGTGGAGAAAAATTAATTGAAAGCCGGTGAAAACCACAAAACTTTATATTCGTTTTGTCATATTAATGGCCTTCCTATGTTTAGGATATGCAGCTTCATTCTCGCAGGCGCGCATAGTTCTAAATAGTGGAGGGGTCATAAATATTACAAATGGAGCGTATTTGGTAATTGATAATGCCAACTCCAACGCTATAACAAGACTTACCAGTGGTCACATTATAAGCGAAGGGATAAACAACCGCGTAAAGTGGAATATCGGTACATCATCCACCGGAACTTATGCAATTCCGTTTTATGGTGGCGGCACCACCTATATGCCGGTGTCATTCACGATAGCCACCGCTGGGGTAGGTGTAGGAAATTTTCAGGTCTCCACGTACGGCACTTCCAGTACAAACACTCCTTACCCAACCGGGATCGCCGATGTAAACAGAATCACAGGAGTTGATAATTCCGCGTATGTAGTGGATCGTTTTTGGCAAATTGACGCATTAGGCTATTCTACAAAGCCAGCATTATCTGGTTTAACATTCACCTATAGCGCGACTGAAATCGCTACACCAAATACCATTACGGAAAATAATCTACAAATGCAGCGATACAACACTTCTACATCAAGCTGGGATTGGGTAAATTATCCTCCTGCGGGTACTGTAAACACCGCCGCTAAAACCGTAACCGTCTCATCGTTGTCGGCTCCTGACTTTTATTCCTCCTGGGCAATGGTGGATAATACTCGTCCTCTACCAATTAAACTTATTGAGTTCTCTGCAGAGCCCGAAGAAGAAATAAATGTAAGGTTGAAATGGGCGACCGCTTCGGAACTTAACAATCACTTCTTCACAGTACAACGAAGCGTAGATGGTATAGCCTTTGTGGATCTGGCAACTTTGAAGGGTTCTGGCACAACCGTCTTGAAGCATCAATACACATTCCTAGACATACACGCTATTTTTGGTCGATCATACTATCGGTTGAAACAGACGGACTACGATGGAGTCAATAATTTTTCAAATGTATTTGCGATAGATTTGAGCGATAAATTTCCGCTTGCACTTAACGTCTATCCCAATCCAATTCGCGATAAACTTATTATTGAAATAGGACGCAATTTAAAAATATCTTCTTTATCAATTTTAAATTCCTTCGGCCGAACTGTGGAAGAAATTGCCGTTAAAACATCGGGGGGTATTCAAATTATTGAACAAGACTTAAGTGAATATCATACTGGGTTCTACTTGTTAAAAGTAGTATATGAGCAAAGAACAAAATACATTAAGCTTATAAAAGATTAATCTCAGAGTTTTGTAGTCTCAAATGCATTTCCCCCAGCCGGGAGCAAAATTGGCTTGCAGGATCACAATCAAAAGTCCGTTAGCCCATTTATAACTTTATTCCCATTACTCCGCGTTATTTCTTGAGTATCAGGTTTTTCCTGAGATTGACGGTGATCTAAATCAGGCTTTCCCTGATTTCCGCCGTCTAATAAGTTGAGATATTTACGGCATAGAAGAAGAATCTTTATGGCAAGAAAATACCCTGCACAAAATATTACGATAATACTTTTTACACTGCTTTGTGGTCACCTCGTTGGAAGTGTAAATGCTCAGGTAAAAATAGGCAACAACCCCAACGTCATTGATGCTAATTCTATTCTGGAGTTAGAAAGTACCAACAAAGGGTTTCTTCCGCCCCGGGTGGCACTGAATAGCTTCAATCTTGTAACTCCTCTTACCGGTACAGTTCCGGCTGGAATGCTTGTATACAGTACAGGGGGAACTCTGGCAAATGGATATTATTACTGGAGTGGAAGTCAGTGGATTGCGTTTATTAGTCCCGGTGTATCCAGTATCGTCAGTAAAACCGCAACGGCTACACTATTGAAATCTGAAAATTTTGTGGTGGCCAGCAATGATATAACATTGACGCTGCCGGCAATTACCGCGGCTGACAACGGCCTTTCTATGACGGTCAAGAATGTCGGCACGCATCTTCATCAGGTAGATGTTGTCCCAAGTGGCTCTTCTACGATCGATGACGTTACAATTTCTAAACACTTTCGCTGGATGGCAAGAACGTATATCGCCTCTGGCGGTAATTGGATTATCCAGGGAAATGATGGAAGAACAGACAATGTGTTCGATGTATCCGCGACTGGAAGCTGGACAACAATAGAAGAAGTTATTGAATTTTTGGGTGTACACATGGTGGCGACTTCGGTAGTAAGACTTATTGGAGGTGATTACCCGATCGCAGCAACGCAGACGATAGCATTGCTGTACCCCCTTACGATACAGGGAAGTTCCTACGGTGCGGCTACTGTCAGCGCAGCTCCCGGGTTGTCTGGAGCCATGTTCATCTGCCAGTCTGAAAGTTATTTTAAAATGCTTGCCTTTGACGGCGGTGCCATTGGCGTTGACGCCATACGTTTAGCAACGAGCAGTGAGTATTACGAGGTGAAGGATTGTACTTTCGATGATTTCAGCAAAGCAATCGTCATGCTCGCCAATGTTGAACTTTGGGTTTTTGAAGTTGATATTACCAACGCAACGACGGCCGGTATTGAGTTGGCGGGAACAAGTGCAGCAATCGGCCTTTCGTTTAAAATATCTGAAACAGATTTTATCGGATGCGCAGTTGGGATCAATTTTGTCACGGGTACAAACGCAATTATTTCTATACTCAACTGCGGGTTTTACAATGCCACTGGAACGGGTACTGGAATTTCTTATGCACCTGGGGCGTCCACAACTTTCAAAACCATGTTTATTACAAACAATACTTGGAATAACGAAGGAGTATTTATGGGTGGATTTGATTTTTCCCGCACCGATGGGAGAGATGCAAATGCATTTATACGAAACAATTCGGGAGGGCCAGATAAAAATCCTCACTGCCGGATAAATGTGAACAATAACGTTTCGACAACTCCTATTGCTGTTGCTGGAACGTGGGTAAAGGCTCTCTGGAGCAGCCAAACTTCCACCACTACCAAGTGGCTCGTTGAAACCAATAAAATCACTTATCAACCTTTAAATAAAAGCGATGGCTGGGCGATGATTACGGGGAACATTACTGTCCCAAGTAACAACCGGACCATATCCATTGCAATTGTTAAAAACGGAGCAACCGTTACGCGATTCGGCGAAACCGATTTGAGGATCTCAACTGCAACAAATGCAAGCCAGTTTGCCACAACAATTTACTTGACCGATATACGACCAGGTGATTATTTTGAACTTTATTGTACGTCAGGAACGAGTGGTGAGACTACAACTTTCCAGGACGTTCAGTGGTTTATGGAAACGAAGTAAAGCTGTGAACCCACGCTCAATCAGAATTATGAAAAAACTATACCTGTCCTTTACCTTGGTATTCGTTTTTGCAGTTCTCCATGGCCAGAACCAACTTACCAATACTGGAAACCTTCAGATCCATGCAGGCGCTACGGTTACTTTCTTTGGCGATTTTGCAAACAATGGAACATTGACAGATGGTGGCACTGCAGTTAGTTTCAACGGCACTGCCACGCAGATTATATCAGGGGCGTCCACAACTAGTTTTAATAATCTGATCTTAAACAATGGAACCGGTTTCACCCTCCAGCGAAGCATAAGCATTATCAATTCGATGGCGCTTACGGCAGGCCAACTGAATTTGAATTTAAATACCTTAACAGTGATAAATCCGGCGGGCACTGCTGTATCCCGTACCTTAGGTCACATCCTTAGCGAACAAACCAACAATTCTAATAAAGTAATATGGAGTATTGGCACGAACACAAGTGCTCACGTTTTTCCATTCGCGACAGCTGCCGGAGTTTACATTCCCTTTTCTTTAACGGTGACAGCTGGCACCATTGGAAATGTAACTGTTTCCACGTATCCAACTGCATCCAATAACACTCCTTATCCGACGAGCCCTGTTTTGGTTACTGATGTAAACAGATTTGGACTTGACAACAGTGCTAACGTTGTTGACAGGTTTTGGCAAATCGACAAAGACGGTCCGACTGGCACTGCTACATTGAATTTTACTGCAACGCCTGCCGAAATTGGTACCATCACAACTTTGCTTGCGCAGCGATGGAATGCATTGACGAGTAAATGGGAAGATCCTATAGCGGGTCAGAGCAGTGGTGCTACTACGGCAACGGTTGCCGGCGTGACAGCCTTTTCTCCGTGGACGCTGGCTGGCAACAACGCACCGCTGCCAATCGAATTATTAAGTTTTACGGCTACAGTAGTAAAAGGACATGTAGACGTAAATTGGGAAACTACCTCGGAGGTCAACAATGATTATTTTACCGTCCAACGAAGTGAAGACGGCATTGCCTTCGAAGAAATGGTAAAAATACCGGCAAATCCCTCGGTAGAAATTACGCACAAATACAATTACCTTGACCGTAATCCCTTTTCCGGAAAATCGTATTATCGTTTAAAACAGACCGACTTTGATGGTGTTTATTCATATTCTAAACCGCGGATGGTGGAGATAACGGAGTCCGCTGCAGGGATGACAGCCTTTCCGAATCCAGCAATAGACCATCAATTTTCGCTTGATTTTCACAATTCCCTTGAAACTCCTACCGCTGTCGTGGTGTATGATGTGATGGGAAAAATAGTGTTTAGTGGTGTTGTTAATCAGGGTATCAGAATTTTCCCCATCGAGCTCAATAGTAATTTAACGACTGGCGAATACATTGTCAAAGCCGAGAACGGCGATTTTAGTGTGCAGGAAAGAATTATACTGGAGTAAATCCATGCCCGGTGGATAGGTTCACTAGCACCTCATTTCAAATAGGGTGCTGCGAAAATCAAACGTTGCGTTGAAAAACTCGGTCTAAGAAAGCGATTTAAAGAGCAATTCTTCTAAAAAGTGGCCTGTAAATTCCCCTTTATTTTTTGGAGTAGCATCCGTTAGCCGAGGCAGATTCAAACTAAAGTATTGCTGCTGATGTGCCGTTTCAATCAGGGTTGTGCTGAGTGACTTCGGATATTTATACCTTGGATTGTACGCGGAAATTACCGTAGCAATTTTTGCGCAAAGATCCTTGTATGGTTTGAACACCTGATCCTTATTAATTTCACTGACGTCTTTAACCAGGTAAACTTTACTACTTTCTGCAATGACAATCTCATTCAGACTCTTCTTATTGTAATCAAACTTTCCATAGCTATCCGGTAGCTCGTGGGTTAATAAACGCACGATCAGACTGAGGCGCTCCCTATTGTCTTTGATGTTTGTTAATGTAAAGTCCACCAAAAATTCCATGTAATTCCAGTACCAATTGAGGATGTACAGCAGCAACCGATGCTTGTTCTCAAAGTATCGGTAGATCGTCGCTTCAGTGCAACCAATATCACCTGCCAGCTTTTTAAATGTAAAATGTTCGAAACCGAGCTTGTTGATAAGATCAATACCGTTTTTAACAATCTCCCGCCCGACGTCGCTGCTTTCAGGGTCGCGCAGATAAATTTTAGCGTTGACCTTAAAGCTAACCTGAAATTCCATTTCACAAATTACGATAATTTGATATAGTTACGCAACCTCTGATAATAAAAAATGCATTTTATATGATAGCAATGCTATTATATTTGATAGAAATACCTATATTTGTAAGGACTTAATGACATTTGCATGCTTTTACAAAAGAGGATTCCGCTTTGGTATATACTCAGTAAAATAAAAACAGAGCTAATTGCGGTAGCTGTTATAGGCCTACTCGTCCACTACTGCACGCAGGTCTTTGCTGAAAAAATACCTCCGATGCCTATCTCGATTCCAGCTTTCCTCGGAACGGCAATTTCAGTAATTCTTTCCTTTAAATTGAATCAGTCCTATGACAGGTGGTGGGAGGCAAGGAAGATATGGGGCTCCATTGTTAACGATAGCCGGAACCTGGTTGTACAACTCCAGACTTTTTTGCAACCCGATTTCGCGCCTATTATTAAGACGATTGCGTTCCGCCAGATCGCCTGGTGTTTTGCACTAGGACGTTCTTTGAGGGGCTTCGATGCAACCACCAACTTAGAGGAATATCTCTCGAATGCGGAATTAGAGACCGTACGTATGCACCAAAACAAGCCGCTCGCCATACTGCAGCTAAATGCGCAAGACCTTTCCCAATTAAGGTCACGTGAAATGATCGATATCTTTAGCCTTGTGCAACTGAATACAACTTTGGTCAATCTGACGAATTCCATGGGAATGGCCGAGCGAATCAAGTCCACAATATTTCCCGCAACGTACCGATTGTTTCTGCACGGCTTTATATACCTCTTCGTCATTACACTTTCAATCGCATTGGGTGATATTTCCACTTACTTTGAGATCCCTTTGCTAATAGTTATTTCGTCGGCGTTTTTCCTCCTGGAACGAACCGGTACACACTTACAAGACCCATTCAGTAATAAGCCGACAGACACGGCCATGACCGCCATTGCCAAAACGATTGAGGTGAACCTAAAGCAGCTTCTTGATCCTTCTGCCAAGTTAACTATAGATCAACCAAACAGCTTTTATTTAATGTAAAATACATAAGCCATGCGTACACATTCAAAAGAAACTCAATCTAAACTAACGCCCGACCTCGCGCTACAAATCCTAACGGAAGGCAATGAGCGATTTGTCAAAAATTTAAAAGCAAACCGTAACCTTCTTCAACAAGTAAACGAAACTTCGCAGGGTCAATTTCCATTTGCAACGATACTGAGTTGCATCGATAGCCGTACTTCTGCGGAGTTAATTTTTGACCAGGGATTAGGTGACGTTTTTAGCATCAGGATCGCGGGAAATATTCTTAACGAAGACATTTTGGGCAGCATGGAGTTTGCTACCAAGGTTGTGGGCACGAAGGTGATCGTCGTGCTCGGGCACACGAAGTGCGGAGCAATTGTTGGCGCATGCAATCGTGTTGAGATGGGTAACCTTACAACGCTTTTAAATAAAATTCAGCCCGCCATTCACGCCGAAAAAGCGATTACTGAAAATCGGAATGGATCCAATTCTGCTTTCGTAAATAATGTTACGGAATTGAATGTTCACCTTACGATTGACAGGATCAGACGAGAAAGTCCCATTATTGCCGATCTTGAGAACGATGGCCAAATAAAAATTATTGGCGGACTTTATGATGTGGACAAAGGCACTGTGAAGTTTTTCTAGGAGTGAACTTGTTGGCTTTTGACGCTATAATTGGTAGACGATGGGCGCCGAGAGCTTCCAATAAAATTGCGTTCTCATGTTACTTCCACAATGTTTTAAAAATATTCATCTGCTTTTGTAGTTCCAAGAGGAACTTCGTTGTCAAGCGAGGCGACAATGGGTATTTGAGTGGAATCTCTCGTAAGCCCTTCGTCCGCGCTTTTAGCACTTTCGTTTTTCTTTGGTTGACAAAAACATAGCATACGGTCAGCAGCATATTCAAGTTTACAACGAGCCGCAAGTATACTCGATCGGAGGGCTGCCCTCGGGAAATTACCGAATGCTTAGCCTTCTACAATTTTTCCAAATTTTTTTGAATGGGCGTCGCCCCATTTGGAAATAAGATCAACGATAGGGATAATTGTTTTTCCATATGCCGAAATTGAATACTCCACTCGTGGAGGTACTTCAGCGTAAGATTTCCTCTCAATTAAACCGACTTTTTCTAAAGTCTTAAGCTCTTTAATCATTACTTTTTCAGAAATGGTTACGAGCAATTTCCTGAGTTCATTAAAGCGCAAAGTCTTGCCTTTCAGATACCATAAGATCGGAGCTGTCCATTTACCGCCCATAATCGACATCGTCACCTCAACAGGGCAAAAGAATGTGCGACCAGCTATTTCTATCTGAACGTTCTTTTGATTTTTTATCATTTCATAAAATATTTAGCGCACTAACATCTTGGCTGCCAGTCTTGATTACCTTTTTACCAGGTACTCCACCATTTGGTGAGTAATAAATTATCGAAATCCATAATTGTACTTTTAGGCAAAGATCGAATATATGAGAAACGTCGCAAGGCTTTTGATTTTACTTTCATTTCTTAATGTATCCATCTCATGTTATTCACATTTGTCACGGCGTCCGCCGGTGGTTACGATTTTTAAAGGTCATGGCGTAATGGAAAATGCCTTCCTTATCGCGTCAAATGAATCATTGGTTTTAATCGATGCACTCGCGTCCAGTGCTTCGGCGGAACAAATTTCAAAGGCAATAAGGGGAAAGAAACTCAATACAATTTTTGTTACCCATGGACATCCTGATCATTTTATGGGATTATCCACAATTTTAAAGAATAACCCACACGTTAATATTTATGTGGGAAGTGAGGGTGTCAGGAATGATATTCTCAACTACGTAAGACAGGCGACTTCTAAAGGGTGGATGGAAAGCAACGCGGAGATGAAAATAAAATCACCTGTCAACGGCAATGGGTTTGATTATGATAGGATAAGGGTTGTAGGCGGTAACGAAATTGACATCGGTAATGGACATACATTAAGTATTGAGAATTTTCAAGAGCCTGCTGAGTGTGGCAACACCACCATTCTTTATTCTGAGAAATTTCAAATGTTGTTTGCTGGCGATCTTTTGTACAATAGCGTATTTAACTGGCTGGGTACAGCAGACCATGCCGCGGTTGGCAACTGGATACAAATTTTAAAGAAACTTAAAGGCAGGTTTAATCAGCCCGGTACGCTCATATTCCTGGGCATGGGCAACAGGGTGATTACAGGATATTTGATACAAACATCCAGTATTTAAGTTCATTCGAAGGCATTTTAAAGAGAACAAACGGTAAGCGGGATGCGGAGATGTTTTTCAAGCAGCTTTATCCTCATCATCAAGGTGAATTTCTGCTATCGAGGAGCATTGAGCGATGGATTGATTCTATGAGCATAGCTAAAAATATTTCTATCGAACATATAGAGGACTTGAGTCATACGCTAGACAATCAGTTTCCATTTATCCCCGTGCCTGGAATTACCTTTCCATTTGAATTAAAGCCGATTGCAGCGATTGAAGATCACGGAGTGCGCGCGAATAAATGGATCATCCACGAGCATATAGGCACCCAGGTAGATGCTCCAAACCATTTTGTACGAGATGGAATTTCGCTAGAAGACGTTAAGGTGGAGAATTTGATTGTACCGGTAGTGGTGATCGACATTACGACAAAGAGTTTAGCGAGTGCTGACGCGGAGTTAACGGTGGAAGACATTGTACAGTGGGAAGCTGCATATGGGACAATCCCCGCCAATGCATGCGTAATGATGTACTCCGGATGGGAAAAATTTTTGCATGATGAGAAGTACCTGGGACTGGATAAATCGCATACCAAGCACTTTCCGGGAGTTTCAGCAGCGGCAATTCGTTTTCTGACTGCCGAGCGGAGCATTTCGGGAGTAGGGGTCGACGTCATTTCGTTAGATCCAGGTTATGATAACGAATACAAAGGTCACAAGATCTTGCTTGGTGCGGGCAAGTGGGCCGTGGAGGCAGTGGCCAATTTGAAAAAGATCCCGGCGAAGGGTGCTTATCTTTTTGTTGGCGCGCCGAAAATAAAGGGTGCAACAGGAGGAATCGTTCGGCTATTTGCAGTTTGGTAATTGGAGTATATTTTTAGAGGATTATAACCACACCTATGAACAGTAGAAAAAGATGAGTTCAGAATCAAAACCAGTTCCAACATTATATGCATGGAGCGGCGGGAATGAGGCGCTCGAAAATCTTACGAAGGCTTTTTATAAAAAGGTCGGAGAGGATAATTTGTTGAAACACGTCTTCGGCAAGATGGATCCTAATCATGCGCAGCATGTAGCCCACTTTATCGGCGAAGTATTTGGCGGTCCTAAACGTTATACAGAAGACGACAAAAGCAGTCACGCAAAAATGATCGCGCATCACATTGGAAGGATGCTGACTGAGGAGCAAAGAAAGCATTGGATGGCATTATTGCTTGAAACTGCCGATGAAGTCGGCCTGCCGAAGGATCCTGAATACAGATCCGCGCTTGTAGGATATCTGGAGTGGGGGAGTCGACTTGCGGTGATCAACTCAAACGCATCCGAGAATCCTGTTGGGGAAGGCGAGCCAATGCCTAAATGGGGTTGGGGAGAAACAGGCGGACCTTACCAGCCGTAGCATCACAAGAGTCGTGTATCAACAGGTGCACGCAGGACCGAAGGGCTGACATTCTGTAAGCCCAGCCTAAGGCTTTAGCCGTAGGGCTGCGTGAGACGCTTTCTTCTTTTTCGAAGACTTGGCCTTGTCGTTGAAATTCAGGCAGAGCTTTATCCAATATTCAAAATTTGCCTTCGACTTGAAGCCCTCTTTACTAACATAGCAATAGCCGTGAAGCTGTCGACCCTTCATAATCATGGGCTGGAAGCCAGGTCTTTCAGCCACCTCCTCTTCGAGAATGGGGTCAAACCGACACATTAAGTTTTCGCCGCTCACGTTTACACACATTTTTCCGTTTACCAAAAATGCAAGGCCCTTAAACATTTCCTTTTCTTTAATTCGTAAAGTGCCTATTTCGTGAAGGTATGTTCTTATGCGTTCGGCGAGCGTCTCGTTGTATGGCATGGTCTTGGAGTGGATGTGATGTCAGTTAAGCATTATCCGAAGATAATCACAAAAAAATGTTTTTTGAATTCCGAGTTAAGGTGAGCATCCCGGGACCACCCGCCATTGCATTCCTGTAGTTAAGTGAGGCAAAACAAAGTGCTGGCCTAAGCTAGTTCATTGAAGACAGCATCTTGTTTCGCCTGCTACTCTTAAAATTACCACACCTGGAATATCTCCCGACCACCCGTTTGATACATCTCAGTGTATCCCTTCATTTTCTCCTGCATTTTCTTCATCTCTTCTTCGCTGAAATCCTTCCAGCTTTTCTCATATGCCGTTAGATTGTCGTACTGGCTAAAGACAATGACGCGGTTGAATTGTCCGGTCATATCTGTTACGATATTTGTTACACTCTTAAAGTCAGCCAAAGCTTCTTTAAAAAGTTTTGCAACCTTGGAAGCATTTCCGGGCTTGCAAACATAGGTTTCCTGAATGATGATCATAGTTATTTAGTTCGTTAATCTGTGGTAAAATTAGTCTACTGTTGGGACTTCTAACGGGTTAATCGCGCCAAATAAAGGAGCAATTGAGACATTCTTCACCCTCCTTTGTGTTATTGCTCGCAGACCCGTTGGGAATGAAAATTTACGCACTTGACGCGAAACAAAACATTGCCGCCATCGCCGACAATCTCGAAGTTGCAAACATTGACGAAAAACTTGTCGCGTTGCTCGGTGTAGGGACAAAGGAAATCAGGGTGGCAGATATGCGGTAAACCCAAATGAAATAGTGCGACTTCTGCTTAAAAAAAGACTTCAGCAGCTAGCTGTCGAGTTGACCAGAAGGGTTACGACGGACAATAAAAATATAACAGCATTTAACTAACTTGTGTGAATAACGCAAAAAAGTGAGATACGCCATAATAATTTTCGTCTTGGGCATGGGCAATTTTTGCTATGCTCAAAATTCTTCAATCGAAGCCATTATCCGAAACCTGGAGCAGCTAGAATGCAAGGCTGCCCTGGCAAAGGATACGTCCACTCTGCGAAAGCTGTGGGCTGATGATTTCACCGTCAACTCCCCGGCCAATCGCGTGGTGACCGGCGGGAGAAACACGCTTGACAGACCGGTCATTAATCAGTCAGACAACGTGTCGTTCACGCGCGTAATAGAGCATATTATGATAAAGGACGGCTACGCGCTGGCCATGGG
Organism: Chryseolinea sp.; assembly: GCA_037720155.1. Lineage (GTDB taxonomy): Bacteria > Bacteroidota > Bacteroidia > Cytophagales > Cyclobacteriaceae > Chryseolinea. Next base: position 100,817 of record JBBJMI010000011.1, read on the forward strand.
CAATGAAACGGTTGTGCCCAGGTCAACTGACGCTAAAAAGGCTATCCCAGTAAAAAGGCGTTATACAAACGTATGGATGTTGGAGAACGGTGAATGGAGATTAACTGCCCGTCACGCAAATGTCATCTGCCAATAGACGGATGGGCAACGCTTAATCTGATTGTGAATAATTACATTATCATTCTTGTTGTAATCGGCGCAGCAGCCCTGGGCATGGCTTGGATGCCGGCAATAACAAGAAAATTAAAGATTTCATATGCTGTCCTGTATGTCGCTTTAGGCTTTGTTCTATATACTTTCATCGGGGTTTTGCCGGAACCAAATCCAACGAAGGAACTAACTTTTACGCTAAGGTTAACGGAACTAGTTGTAATCGTTTCTTTGATGGGAACCGGGTTGAAGATTGATGAGCGTTTTTCATTTAAAGCATGGTCTGTTCCGTTGCGTTTAGTAAGTATAACCATGCTGCTAAGTATAGCGGTCACGGCCATCCTAGGATATTTCTGGTTGGGATTTAGCATTCCTTCCGCGATCCTTCTTGGCGCGGCCCTGGCACCAACAGACCCAGTGCTTGCTTCAGACGTACAGGTAGGCCCGCCGTTGGAAAAACAAAAAAGCAATGCAAGATTTGCATTGACCGCGGAAGGTGGCCTGAATGATGGAACGGCTTTTCCATTTACCTGGCTGGCAATAGCATTAGTTGCCTCATCTCTTACCGTCGACACAATAAAAACCTGGGTCTTAATGGATTTGGGGTACAGAATTATCGTTGGTGTTCTCAGTGGATTGGTATTCGGCAAGGGCCTGGCATATCTGTTATTTCAACTGCCAAAGAAAACTAACCTTGATACTCCGGGGGATGGGTTTGTCGCACTTTCGGCCACGTTGCTGGTCTATGGTGCAACAGAGTTATTTCATGGGTATGGATTTATTGCAGTGTTTGTTTGTGCAGTGACGCTTCGAAACTCTGAAATGGATCACAAGTATCACAGAAAGCTTCACGCCTTTTCCGATCAAATCGAAAGGATATTGGTCGCGATGGTTTTAATCCTATTTGGAGGTAGCCTCGCTTATGGAATTCTATCCATACTTGATTGGCGGCTGGTATTATTCGGATTGGCATCCATCCTCATTGTGAGACCACTATGCGGCTATTTTTCCGTGATTGGGAGTGGTCTTCCGATGAAGGAGAAATTGACGATAAGCTTTTTTGGCATCAAGGGCGTTGGCTCGTTATTCTATCTATCCTTTGCCTTACATGAAGCGCCTTTCGAAAATGTGGCGGAATTGTGGTGTGTTGTGTCTTTTATTGTGCTGTGCTCAATTGTTATACACGGATTTTCCGCTGCAAAAACAATGGAAAAGGTTGAAGAGGGTGGCCAGTGAAAGCACCTCAGTGCCTACACGCCCAGCTCATTGCATCGCTTATCGGCTATTCTTAAAATTCGGTCGCTTCACCCAACAAGTCAAAGCATTGTCTGGCGATCTCAAATTCTTCGTTTGTTGGCACAATCAACACTTTGACGCGAGAATCTGTTTTGCTGATTTCGACAAGTCCGCTTCCGCCTGCAGCATTCTTCTCTTCGTCCAGGAATATACCGAGATACTCCATGTTTTGCGAAACCAGCTTGCGGGTGAGCGAGTCATTCTCTCCAACTCCGCCGGTGAAGACGATGGCATCCAACCCGTTGAGGGCGGCTACGTACGCGCCGACATATTTTTTGATGTGATATGCGTACATGTCGTATGCGAGCATAGCCTCCTCGTTGCCCCTTTTGCACTGTTCCTTCACATCACGCATATCGCTGAAGCCTGTGAGCCCAAACATTCCACTCTTCTTGTTTAAGATCGTATTCACATCCGTGGGTGAATAACCAAGCTGATTGATCATGTGAAAAATAATCGATTGGTCGATGTCTCCAGTCCGGGTACCCATAATTAACCCATTCATTGGTCCAAACCCCATAGTAGTGTCGATAGACACACCATCGCGCACTGCACTCATGCTACAACCGTTTCCAAGGTGTATGGTAACGATCTTCGAGTTTTCCTTCTGCAGGTATTGGATCGCTTTCTCCGAAACATACTTGTGGCTTGTGCCGTGAAATCCATATGCTCGAATCCCATGGTCCTCATAAAAAGATTTGGGGATAGCGATGCGGTACGCGACCGGGGGCATCGTCTGGTGAAATGCCGTATCAAACACAGCGACTTGTTGCGCGGCAGAAAATATTTGCTCGGCTACCTCAATGCCGAGAAAATTTGGCGGATTGTGCAGAGGCGCTAAAGGAAAAAGCTTTTTGATTTTCGCCTTGACTTCTTCCGTAATAATGCTCGTTTTTGAAAAGCTTTCGCCACCATGAACTACACGGTGTCCCACGACGTCAATTTCTTTTGGGTCTGTGATAACACCGATCTTTTTGTCCGTAAGAAGTTTCGCCACCTCTTTTAGTCCGGATGCATGATCGGGGATGCGAAGTTTTTCTTTCACCGACTGATCGCCCTGCTCATTAAATACTTTATGATGAACCTCTGATTCTTCGAGACCGATTCGATCAATCAATCCGGCGCAGATAACCGCCGCGTCGGGCATGCTGATGAGCTGATATTTAATGGAACTACTTCCTGAATTTACTACAAATACATTCATTGTGCACTGGTTGGGATCTCATTGTTGTGCCTGGATCGCGGTGATGATTACTGTATTGAATATGTCAGCAACGGTACAGCCACGGCTCAGGTCGTTGACGGGTTTATTCAGTCCTTGAAGCACCGGCCCGATTGCAAGCGCACCTGTTTCTCTCTGAACAGCTTTGTATGTGTTATTTCCGGTGTTAAGATCGGGGAAGATCAGCACGCTGGCCTGGCCAGCAACTTCCGAATTGGGCATTTTCTTCCTACCGATAGCGGGATCCACAGCTGCATCATATTGAATGGGACCTTCAACTTTCAGGTCGGGGCGACGTTGCCTCACGATCTCCGTGGCCACGCGTACCTTGTCAACATCTTCTCCTTCACCAGAAGTGCCCGACGAGTATGAGAGCATTGCAATCTTCGGATCGATCCCAAACATCTTGCTTGTTTCAGCTGACGATATGGCTATCTCAGCGAGTTGCTCTGAAGTAGGATTGGGATTCACAGCACAATCGCCAAACACGGACACCCGGTTTGGTAAGCACATAAAGAATACCGATGAAACGGTGGAGAATCCTGGTTTCGTCTTAACGAATTGCAAGGCGGGCCGGATAGTATGTTGTGTGGTATGCGCAGCGCCAGAAACCATCCCATCCGCTTCACCCTTAAACACCATCATTGTTCCGAAATAGGAAACATCAAGCATCAGGTCGCGTGCAGTTTCAGGCGTTACATTCTTAGTTTTTCTGAGCTCATAAAGAGTGTTTGCATAATTGGCAAAACGTTCTGACGTTCCTGGATCGACGATCTTTACTTTTTCAAGATCAAGTTCAAGGTTCATTCGTATGAGTGAAGCCTGAATACTTTCGCGCTGTCCAAGAATGGTGAGATCGACAACGTCCTGTTTGATAAGCTCGTGTGCGGCCAGGAGGATACGGTCATCATCTCCTTCCGGCAATACAATGTGTTTTCTCTCCTCCCTGGCGCGTTTTACGAGCTGGTACTGAAACATTCTTGGGGTGATGTTGCTGGTGCGAAACGTGACAATCTTCTTTTCCAGTGTTTTTACATCGACAAACTTATCAAAGATGCTGATAGCCAATGCAATTTTATCAGTCGTGTCAGTTGAAATTCTGGCCTTGGTGTTGGCGACATTCGTTACCGTCTTGAACGTCCCCGTCTTCACCAGGATGATTGGTAGCACTGTGTCAAGGCCTTGCATCAAATTCATAATATTCTCCTCAGGCAATAGTCCTCCCGTTAGGACCAAGCCCGCGACTTTCGGGTAATTTTTAGAAAGGTTTGCCTGCAAAGCACCGAGAATGATGTCCCCACGATCTCCGGGTGTGACGATCAAAGTATTGCGGCTTAACCGGGAAAGGCAGTTGTGTAACTGCATCGCGCCAACAATCGAGCTGTCAACCTGGTTTGACAGCAGATGTTCGCCAAGGAGGACCTTGCCTCCGACCGATTGAAAGATCTCTTTCATCGTTGGGCTATCCAGATCGGTTGCTGCTGGAATGCATGTCACAATGATCTCCTTTGGTAGCGCTTTTGAGAGCTCAACCCGAACTTCTTCAACCTTGTCCGGATCTAACTTATTAGCGATGACGGTCAAAATATGCACCCCTTCGTCGAGAAAGCTGCGCGTCGTGGACACCGCGACGTCCACGATCTCTTGCACAGATTTACCATCGCCCCTTGTTATGATCACCGTCGGAATTCCCAGGTTTTTTGCTATAGCGATATTACCATCGAATTCCATGTTCAGGTTGCTGCTGATGAAGTCGGTCCCTTCAACGACCACGAAATCGTGACGCTCCTGCAAATTTTTGAAACGATCAATTACTGTGTCAATGAAGGTTGCTTCTTTTCCGGAGTTAATTTGTTGCACTGCGTGGTTGCGAGAGAACACGAACATGTCTTCATACGGCATAGCAAGCTTAAAATGTGTGCGAAGCAGCTCAAGCCGCTGCTCCTTTTGATTACCGGTGCTGCTGATTACCGGTTTAAAATAAGCTACGCTTTCCGTTTTGCCGAGCAATAAGTTCATAAGGCCCAGTGCAATAACAGACTTTCCGGAATACGGCTCCGTAGTCGCGAGGTAGATGGCATTCGTCATATGGCTTAAACATATTCTGTAAATGGTGAAATCACAACGTGATCGTTGTGTTCAAGCACAAAAATCAATAAAAATCGCGGATGTCTGACTACCAACGGAACTACGTTGATTTTCATAATCTTTTTAACTCCAACTCTGGAGTTGGCGAAATTAGCAATGGTATCTTCTCAACTTCTACGTGATTGTCGTCCAAACCGAACCATTGCTTCTCCGAGACGGTAAGCCGTCTTAGGAAGAAATGCAAATGCATCATTACTCTTTGATAGGCTGGTAAGTTATTTTCGTAGGACAGGAATTTTTTCATTACAATGAATGTAAAATCTCCAGTCACTTGCTGGTTATGCAACGATTCGTAGCGACTTGTAATGTCAACTTCTTTCTTTTGAACCATATCTCCAACCACCTGTTCGAAGTAGCGGCCAATCAGTTGCTCCACTTTAAATCCAAGTCTAAAGGTTATGCTTACAACATCCTGCGGCGCAATGATCTCGACTTTATATTCTCGTGTGTAGGGTTCGTCAGTAGTTTCTACGTGGATGAACCAATATAGGTCAGCTCGTTTTGGACGTTGCTGCATGATTGAGTAGATAATCTTGTTTTCAATCTTCTTGTTGCTATTGGACTTTGTCAGGTACACGAGGTGTGTAGAATATTTTGCAATCGTCTCATCAACACTCAATTTCTGCAACAAGGGAATATAAGGACCAAGATCAGTATAGTCGGTAAGGCTGTCTTTTATCGAGTTTGCCTCCTTCCATGTCCACATGACAGACATCAATAGCACGCAAAGGATCAATGAAACATAGCCTCCATGCATAAACTTTACAAGGTTCGCCGCTAGGAATGAGAGTTCAAGGCTCAAATATGTTATCAAAAATAACCCAATCAATATTGGCGAAACCTTTCTTGCTGTCAGATAAACAGTAAGTAGGATGGTGGTCATCAGCATGGTGATTGTAATCGCCAGGCCATATGCCGCTTCCATGGCTGACGACTCCTTAAAATATAGGACGATCCCAACGCATCCGATCCACAGCATGGTGTTTACGGCAGGTACAAAAAGCTGTCCTCTAACTTCAGAGGGAAATAGAAGTCGGACCTTGGGCCAAAAGTTCAGTCGAACAGCTTCGCTTACAAGTGTAAATGATCCAGAGATCAACGCCTGGCTTGCAATGATGGCGGCCAATGTTGCCACCACGATACCGGTGACCAGAAACCACTCAGGCATGATCGAGTAAAAAGGATTAGTTGTTAAATGACTGCCTTCTTTTGTCATCAACCAGGCACCCTGGCCAAAGTAATTCAATACAAGACAGACCTTCACGAATATCCAACTCACCCGAATGTTTTGCTTGCCACAATGTCCCATATCCGAATACAAAGCTTCCGCGCCAGTAGTGCAAAGAAACACGGCACCTAGTATCCAAAAACCACCTGGGTGATTTGTCAAGAGGTTATAAGCATAGTATGGATTTAGTGCTGACAGAACCTCAGGATGACTGATGATACTTCCAATGCCCAGCGTGCCAAGCATACCGAACCATAACATCATCAAGGGCCCAAAGCCTTTGCCTACTTTGTTCGTGCCTAAAATCTGTAAACCAAAAAGCAATGTTATGATGAGAACAACAATTGGAATTGTAGGAATGTCCGGATAAATTATTCGCAGTCCTTCGATCGCAGAAGAGACAGAAATAGGAGGCGTAATGATTCCATCTGCTAATAAGGCGCTTCCACCTACGATGGCAATAAAGGCAAGCAAACGACCTCTGTTTCTGACCAGGGTGTAAAGCGAAAATATCCCACCCTCACCGTTGTTATCTGCTTGCAGGGTTAAGATCACATACTTCAGAGTTGTTTGCAGGGTCAGCGTCCAGAAAACGCAGGAGATCCCTCCGAACACGATCATTTTATCGATCACGTTCTCCCCGATGATTGCTTTCATCGTGTAGAGGGGAGAGGTTCCAATGTCGCCGTAAATAATCCCTAGCGCAATGAGAAGTCCTAATCCGGAAACCCGGTCGTTGAAACTATGTTCTTTGGTCATTTTTTTGATTGATAGGAACCCCTTACAATTTACATCAGTGCAAATTTTGTTGCTTGGTAAGGTACTTTAGTTTTAGCTAAACCGAGACGTATTGACACTTACATTTATCGTTAAAGGGGTTAATTGGGCAATATTTACAAAATCTTAAAAATTCCATGCTTAGATTTGCGCTGTGTCAAACATATTGATTATTGATGATGAAGCGAATCTGCGCAAACTGCTTGCCAGAGTCATCGAACTCGAAGGCTATATCGTTTTCCAGGCAGGAACGGTAAAGGAAGGGCTGAAACTTCTATCGAAAGAGAGTATCAACGTAGTCATATCCGATGTAAAGCTTCCCGATGGAAACGGCGTTGAATTAACAGAACAGATTAAAAAGGAACACCCATCTATTGAGATTATTGTTCTTACAGCGTATGGTACTATACAGGACGGGGTTAAGGCAATCAAGAACGGGGCTTTCGATTATCTGACAAAGGGTGAACATCAAGAGAAGATAATCCCGCTTTTAAGTAAGGCAACAGAAAAGGCTTTACTTCAACAAAAAATTCAAAACCTCGAATTACGACTTCACCATAAGTTCGGCTTTTCAACCATCCTTGGACAAAGCAAAGCTTTGAAGCAGGCTGTTGATCTTGCGCGGAAAATATCGAATACAGATTCTAACGTTTTGCTGCTTGGCGAAACGGGAACGGGAAAAGAAGTGTTTGCTCAGGCCATTCACTATGAAGGTCTAAGAAAAACAAAATCATTTGTAGCATTGAACTGTAGCGCCTTTACAAGGGACCTTTTGGAAAATGAATTGTTCGGTCATGTTGAAGGAGCCTATACTGGCGCTCACAAAGCGAAGAAGGGTTACATCGAAGAAGCGCACGAAGGAACATTGTTCTTGGATGAACTGGGTGAAATGAACATTGAACTGCAGGCTAAGTTGCTCAGGGTCCTGGAGACTGGGGAATTCTATAGGGTGGGGGACAGCAAAGCTCGTCATGTAAACGTCCGGTTTATTGCCGCGACCAACAGAAATCTTGAATTGGAATCTGAGTCGGGGAATTTCCGTCGTGATTTGTTTTATCGCCTGTCCGTTTTTACAATTTCCTTGCCTTCTCTGCGCGAACGCAAGGACGATATTCCTTTGTTTATTGAACATTTTGTGAACCAGTTCGCGCTGAAGACAAACAAAGCAACGCCAAAAGTTTCCAAGGATTTTTGGAAAGCACTTCAAAACCATCCATGGAAAGGAAATATACGCGAACTAAAGAACGTCATCGAAAGGAGCGTCATTCTCGCAGACACGGAACTTGACATTTCCTTGTTACCTCAAGATTTTAGCGTTGACGATGACACAAATGTTCATTCTCTCGCTGCCGTTGAAAAGCGACATATCAAAAAGATTCTTGTTTACGTTGATGGCAACAAGACTCAGGCAGCAAAACTGTTAGGGATAGGGCTCACAACCCTCTACCAAAAGATTAAGGATTATGATCTGAATTAGTCACCTTATTGTGAATAGGATGGGTTGCGTTAAATGAAACGCAACCCAGCTTTAAACTATTTACTTTCTTTATGTAAGTTGACATATTCAGTAAAGCTTTTCGCAGCATTTTGAAACTCAGACGGCATCAGTATGACTGTAGTTGTATTATTGTCAATGCCTATTTCAGACAACATTTGCATTCTTCTCAATTCCATTGACATTGGATTGTCGGCCATCTGTTTCGCTGATAATGCAAGTTTTTCTGATGCTTCAAACTCCGCTTCAGCCTTGATGATACGCGAACGTTTTTCACGGATTGCCTCGGCTTCTCTCGCCATCGCGCGTTGCATGGATTCTGGGATCTCAACGTCTTTCATCTCTACCATTTCTATTTTAATGCCCCACGGCTCTGTTGCTGCGTCTACTATTTGCTGCAATGTTTTGTTGATCTTTTCGCGTTCTTTTAAGACTTCGTCAAGGAGGTGCTGACCAATAATGTTTCGAAGGGTCGTTACTGCAAATTGATATACGGCCTGATGGAAGTTTGCAACTTTTATTATAGCGTCAGAAGCTTTAACGACTCTGAACCATAAGACAGCATTAACTTTAATCGTCACGCTGTCCTTTGTAATTGTCTCTTGCCTTTCAAGGTCAACAGTTCGGGTCCTGATATCAACGATTTGAGATCGTTCAAACAATGGAATGATCCAGAACAATCCTGGCCCTCGTATACCTCTAAATCTACCAAGCCTGAAGACCAGGACGCGTTCGTACTCTTGTGCAATTCTAAAACCTGAAAGACCGAGGACAAAAATTACCCCGATAATAATCAACACAGAATTGGTCATAATGAAATGTATGTTTATTGATACGAGGATCGCCACTTGACAACTTCTGTACCAATCCCCGAAACAGCGTTTCTAACGTATCCACCCGGCCAACTACGTTAAAGGGCAAAACTTTTTTGAGGTAGCAAATCCTCGATGTCGTTAACCTTTCTGTTTGGAAGTTCTTGAAGGACATGCGTAAGCCACTTCATCGGATCAATTCCATTGGCCTTGCAGCTTGCAAGTAATGAATAGATCATTGCAATGCGCTGAGCGGATTCATGTGATCCGGCGAACAAGTAGTTTTTTCTGCCGAGTGCGATGGGCCTAATTTCATTCTCGATCTTGTTGTTATCAATCTCAAGCCTTCCGTCTGTAGTAAACACAGTTAACTCCTTCCATCGCTTCATAGAATATGATAACGCCTTACCTATGGGAGAGGTGGGCGTTACTGCTTGATATTCTTTAATCATCCAGGTGTGAAGCGCCTCAAGTTTGGGTAGGGTAACTTCCTGACGTAGCTTCCCTCGCTGCTCCACAGTTAAGTCTTTCATCTGCCGCTCCTGTTCATAGATCTCCTGGAAGGCAAGCAAAGCATACGTTGCACGCACCTTGTCGTTTTGCTCCGCTTCCTTGAAGTAACGACGTGCGTGTGCAGCACAAGATAACATCGTTATACTTTCACGCTTAGCAAATTGATCATAGCCTGCATAACCATCGGTCTGCAAAAAGCCTGTGAAGTCTTTCAACGTTTTGGCAGGACCCCCTTTGTTACGCCCTCGTTGATATTCAAACATTACCAGGTTCTGTAGAACATCCCGATAGGCCCACAGATAACCCTGATGACTGCCTCCGTTCTTTTCGCTGTCCAGCACTTTTATCCCCGTCTCATCTGCTTGCAGGTAGCGACATGATAGTATTTTCCGCACCAGCAACTCGTATACGGGTGTGAGCACGTCTAATCCATCGTTGGTCCAATCCAGAACTGTATTGTAATGCAGTGTTATGCCTGCACGCTTCAGAATGGCGAGCTGACGATAGATTGGAAGATGGTCAATAAACTTTCCGATGATCAGCAGCGCTAATACCGAGGCACCAGGAATGCCTTTATTAATAACCCGGTTGGGAAGCAGGCCAATGGCAATACCCTCAGCTTCCTTGCGTACATACTTACGACGGACATAGCGCTTGACATAAAACTCTGCTGCCTTCACTTCCAGCACCTCGGTGACTTCGTCCTCAAGGCGGCTGCAACCTGTGACATCTTCCGAGGGTTCAATGATGATCTCCTCTCTGCGAAGGCTGGAGGGCAATGGATTGCGGCCAGGATGCTTCTTGGCTTCAATCTTTAGCTTGGCCCGATCATGTTCTTTTATGGTGGTTTTCTTTACCTCAACTTCGGCTAAAGGTTCTACCAATACACCAAGGGAAAGTTGATTCGCAGGCACTTCAGCAGGAAGTTTGAAGCGATCAGTCCGGGGACCGAAAACCATCTTTTGTAAAAGTGATACCTGATGGTTGAGGTGAATCACCTGTTTAACGAGTTCTTCTTTGCTTAAGCTGGAGATAATTTTATCACTCACGGTGAAGCAAAGATATTACATAATTCATGCTGCGGAAGCGTTGTTGATCGTATGTTGATAACGTGGTCTAAGGGTTACTTTTTCCAGATTGACACCTGCTAAAATAAAATTGAGCTGCTCAGCGGAAATGTTCTGATGGGCTGCACTTCCATCAGGCATCTCGAAGGTTCCTCCCTCAAGTCGCTTCTGATACAAGGCAAATCCATCCTGATCCCATAACAGAATCTTCACCCGTCTGCGTGCACGACAAAAGAATATAAACAACTCTCCACTCAATGGGTCTTTGCCAAGTTCATCCCGGATCAAGCCACATAAACTATCAATCCCTTTGCGCATATCTGTTCGACCACGATAAAGATAGCAACGATGAAAACGTGTAATGGAAAGCATCACCCAACGAGTTCACGAAGCCAGGATGCCGATGGCTGTCCCTTGAAAAACATACGAGTACCAGAGAGAAAAATAATCTCAGATCCACCTTCGTGCTGCTGATTAACTTGCTTGACTACATTAAACTGCGTGAAGCCAGTAGAGGAGGCCGAGCTATTGCGCTTGCACCAATAGTGAAAAGTATTATACTTGATACTCCTCTGCCGGCAGAATTCCTTTTTACTTATTCCTGATTGCTGCCATTCAACCATGATCACTTCCATCTGTTGCTGTGTATACCTCATAATATTTTTCTTACAAAGAAAAATATCTTCTACCTTCCGGGAAAGACGTAGATGGTCGGGTGTTTACTTTCTAACTGCTATTTGATCCTGGCGTATTTCGAAAACTGAAAAAGCTTTCGGAATCCGAAGGGTGGCGAAAGGAGTACTTTATGTAACTCATTGAATTCCAGATTCTACCGGTTTTAGCATGATTTGGGCATAGGCAATCCTGAAGAAACGGCTCGGACTTACCGAAGCTTGAAGAAACTTCAACCAATAAATAATGATAACAACACTTATGTTACTCCTAGGGCTTTTTTCCTTCTGGCTACTGTTCCGGCTTGTTGATCTGTTTGAAAAAATCTGAAACATATGATGATCACCTTGATAATTATATCTGGTCTCCTATTCGTGTACCTATTGTATGCGCTGATTAAACCTGAAAAATTCTAAACGCAATTAAATGAACTCTGAAATTTTAGGTATAGCAATCCTGTTTTTCATTACGATTGTTGTTGCTGTACCACTTGGACGATACTGCGTTAAGGTTTTTAAAAATGAAAAGACGTTGCTTGACTTTCTTGCACCACTAGAGAAATTCATCTTCCGGATCTGCAAAATCGACCCTGGCAAATCGATGAATTGGAAAGAAAACCTCAAGGTATCCCTTTTGTTAAATCTCATTTTTTTTGTTTGGGCAATGGCGATCTTGCTTACTCAATCCTGGCATCCTTTCTGGAACCCGGATAGGATCAATAGTATGGAACCGACTATAGCTTTCAACACCGCTGTTAGCTTCATGACTAACACCAACCTTCAACATTATAGCGGTGAAACTGGAGCAACCTATCTCACCCAATTACTGGTATTTTGTTTTTTGCAGTTTGTTAGCGCTGCCACCGGTATTGCGGCAATGGCGTCTCTGTTTAAGGCAGTCGTTCAACGCCAGGCATCTGACCTTGGTAACTTCTATCAGTTTTTTCTGAAAAGCTGTACGCGGATTTTGTTGCCAATTTCTTTCGTATTAGCGGTCTTTCTCGCGTTTAAAGGAGTTCCTTCAACGTTCGAAGGCGCTGCGCAGATTGCAACAATGGAAGGCGATACAACGAACGTAGCGCGCGGACCGGTTGCGCCGATGGTAGCGATTAAACAAGTCGGTACAAACGGGGGTGGATATTTTGGCCCTAACTCAACACATCCTTTTGAGAATCCAGACTACATCACAAACTTGATTGAAAATTTTGCCATCCTTCTTCTGCCCATCACCTTCGTGTTTGCCTTTGGCTTTTACATTGGTAAACCGCGGGTTGGCTATGCATTTTTTGTCGCAATGACAGTGGTGTTTCTTTCATTCGTAGCGGTTACGGTCTTTTACGAAAGCCAGGGGAACCCGAAGATCACAGCACTTGGTATCGACAACAGTAATGGATCGATGGAAGGAAAAGAAGTTCGAATTGGACCGGTTGCCAGTGCATTTTGGGGGGTCTCGACTACATCAACATCTAATGGTTCAGTAAACTCGATGCACGACAGTCAAACTCCAATTTCCGGAGGTGTTTACATGCTTGACATGATGATCAATGCGATCTATGGAGGAGTAGGAGTCGGCTTCATAAACTTCTTTGTGTACGTTGTTATCGCAGTATTTATGGCGGGATTGATGGTCGGAAGAACGCCAGAATTATTCGGTAAAAAAATTGAAGCGAAGGAAGTGAAGATCGCGGCGCTTGTAGCAATCCTTCATCCGTTTTTGATCCTGGTCGGCACCGCGATTGCTTCACACATTCAAGCTCGTGATACAGATATTGGATGGCTTGCCAACCCGTCATACCATGGGTTTAGCGAAATACTGTATGAGTTCACGTCTTCGGCAGCCAACAATGGCTCGGGCTTCGAAGGACTTGGTGATGCTACACCATTCTGGAATATCTTGTGCGGCCTATGTATGCTCTTCGGAAGGTTTATTCCGATCATCGGGCCACTGGCGATCGCTGGATCCCTGGCTTCCAAGAAATTTATTCCTGAAAGTGCAGGTACTTTAAAAGTAGAAAGCCCCGCATTTATCGCTGTGTTGCTTTCAGTGATCATAATCATTGCTGCACTTTCTTTCTTCCCCGCATTGGCACTGGGCCCTTTAACAGAATATTTTTCCAGGTAAATAGGATCTGTCAATCATGAAAAAAAGAACAAAAAAAAATATACGGTTGTTTGAGACCGCTTTTTTTGGTCAACTAATTAGGGAATCATTCGCCAAGCTCCATCCACAACTCATGATGAAGAACCCCGTGATGTTCTGTGTGGAGGCAGGAACTCTGATCATGCTATTCGTCGTGATCTATTCGTTCACTAATACTGACCAGGGCTCGCCAGTTTATAACGTCGTGATCTTCGTTGTTTTATTGATCACCTTGCTATTTGCGAACTTTGCTGAAGCGATTGCCGAAGCTAGAGGTAAAGCGCAAGCTGATTCATTGAGAAAGACGAGAGAAGAAACACCAGCGAAAGTCATTGCTGACAATGGTATCATGATCACTAAGGCTTCAAGTCAACTTATGAAAGGTGATGTATTTCTTTGTGAAACTGGCGACATTATTCCTTCGGACGGAGAAATTATCGAAGGTATCGCGACTGTAGATGAAAGTGCCATCACAGGCGAATCTGCTCCAGTAATCCGAGAAGCTGGTGGAGACAAAAGCTCCGTTACGGGTGGAACAAAGGTTCTCTCTGATAAGATCAAAGTTTTGGTTACTACCGAGCCAGGTGAAAGCTTTCTTGATAAAATGATCCTACTTGTTGAAGGTGCGAGTCGACAGAAAACACCGAACGAAATAGCGCTCACCCTCCTGTTGTCTGGATTTACCATCGTATTTCTACTCGTAACAGTAACGCTAAAGCCATTCGGTGATTATGCAAACACCCCACTGTCTGTCGGGGCATTAATTGCTTTGTTTGTGTGTCTGATCCCAACGACTATTGGTGGGTTGCTTTCAGCAATTGGTATTGCAGGAATGGACAGAGCATTGCAGGCAAATGTGATTTCCAAGTCGGGTCGTGCAGTCGAAACTGCGGGCGACCTTGATACGATATTACTCGATAAGACCGGTACTATAACTATTGGAAATCGGAGGGCTACGAATTTTTTTCCCGCGAAGGGAGTATCAGCGGATGATCTCATTGAATGTGCGACCATTGCTTCATTAGCCGATGAAACCCCGGAAGGCAAATCTATTGTTGAACTTGCTGGGGCAAAAGGATTCAAACACCCTGTAGCCGTAGGTGGTAATTCAGATGTGTCCTTTGGATTGCCTCATTCAAGAATCATCAAGTTCTCGGCCGAGACTCGTACTTCCGGGATTGATTTGGATGGCAGATCCATCAGAAAAGGGGCTTATGACTCTATTAGAAAACTTATCGAGAATCAGGGCATCAATTTCCCCGAAGAGATTCGCGTTACCGTAGAAATGATCTCATCGAACGGCGGGACACCTCTGGTCGTTTCTCAAAACGATGTGGTCATGGGTGCCATTGAACTTCAGGACATCGTGAAACCGGGTATTACAGAAAGGTTTGAGCGATTGAGAAAAATGGGCGTGAAGACAGTAATGGTCACAGGCGACAATCCCCTTACTGCGAAGTACATCGCCCAAAAAGCTGGTGTTGATGATTTCATCGCGGAAGCAAAGCCCGAAGACAAATTAGAATACATACGGAAGGAACAAGCACAAGGAAAACTGGTGGCGATGATGGGAGATGGGACAAACGATGCTCCGGCGCTTGCTCAGGCAGACGTAGGCGTTGCCATGAACAGCGGAACCCAAGCTGCTAAGGAGGCTGGGAATATGGTTGACCTGGACAACGATCCTACGAAGCTCATTGAAGTCGTTGAGATTGGAAAGCAATTGCTGATTACACGTGGTACACTTACAACCTTTTCGATAGCCAATGACGTTGCGAAATACTTTGCCATCGTTCCCGCTCTATTCATGGCTTCCATACCGGGCTTGCAGGCATTAAATATTATGAACCTGGCAAGCCCTGAGAGCGCGATTTTGTCAGCCGTAATTTTCAACGCCATCATCATTCCAATATTGATTCCACTCGCGTTGCGTGGTGTAGCATACAAACCGATTGGCGCCAGCGCCCTACTTGCAAGAAATTTATTCATTTATGGACTTGGAGGCATTATCGTTCCGTTTATTGGAATTAAACTTATCGACGTCCTGATCGCACCAATACTTTAACTTTTTAAATATGAAAACACAATTGATAAGTTGTCTAAAACTGGCTTTTAGTACGATGCTTTTATTTGGCGTGCTATTTCCTCTGGCCATCACCGGCATTGCAAAGGTGGTTGCTCCCAATGGTGGTCTCGGCGAACAAATAATAGTAAATGGAAGCGTCGTCGGCTTTGAACTAATCGGGCAAAGATTCCAGGATGACAAATATTTTTATAGCAGACCCTCTGCGGTTAATTACAATGCCGCGGCCACAGGTGGATCGAATAAAGGTCCTTCAAACCCAGATTACCTCGCGCAAGTGCAGGCAAGAATAGATACATTTTTGGTTCATAACCCAGGCGTGAGGACGAGTGAAATCCCCGTAGACCTTGTAACAGCTTCTGGTGGCGGACTGGATCCACATATCTCACCTACGGCGGCGAGGGTCCAGATAGGCCGTATCGCAAATATTCGTCACATCGATCGTTCGACATTAGAAGCATTGGTGACCGAACATATCGAAAGCCCGATCTTTGGATTAGGGACTGAACGAGTTCATGTCTTAACACTGAACATTGCATTAAATGGCATTGAAAAGAACCACTAATCTATTTCAACCAGTATGAAACACGTTGTTTTGATACCAATACTCTTTTTGTCATTTGAATATTTGTTTGCGCGGTTTGTCGTATCTGAAAAATTTAATCTTGCATTCCGTGGCGAGTATTACCAGGATGAGCATGGTATAATCATCGCAACAGGAACACCAAATGGTTTAAGAACCTCGGGTGTTTCTACAAATCTGGATTATGCAATTATGTTAATCGCACTTTGGAGGATTGAAGCCCGGGTTTTCAAAAGTAAAGAACCCGTGTTTCAGGAGGGCAATGACACAACAAAAACAAATATTTGTTTTACCTCATCGCTTGCGGTTTCATTCTGAGCTATGGACGAGAAGCAAAAGTCGGTTCAACATTTTCTAAACCTTATTCGTAAGTCAAAGCGCGGTAAATTTAAAATTTACATCGGTATGAGTGCTGGTGTAGGCAAAACGTATCGCATGCTACAAGAGGCGCATAGTCTTTTGAAGAACAATGTCGATGTCAAGATTGGATATATTGAAACTCACGAAAGAGAGGAGACCGAGCCGCTGCTGATAGGGCTCCCATTAATACCACGAAGGACGACGTTCTATAAGGGGAAGGAGCTTGATGAAATGGATCTGCAAGCCATTTTAAATATACATCCAGAAATCGTAATCATTGATGAGCTTGCTCATACAAATATTGAAGGAAGTAAAAATGAAAAGCGGTGGCAGGATGTACTTGAGATTTTGGAGTCTGGAATCAACGTAATCAGCGCAGTCAATATTCAGCACATTGAAAGCCTGAATTCTGAGGTCCGGTTAATAACTGGTATCGAAGTTCGTGAACGCGTCTCGGACCGGATTCTGCAAGTTGCAGATGACGTAGTAAATATTGACCTCACTGCAGACGAGTTAATCGCACGGCTCAAGGAAGGGAAGATCTATCACCCATCAAAAATTACGGGCGCGCTATCTAATTTTTTTCAGTCGGACAAGATTCTTCAATTGCGGGAACTGGCTTTGAAGGAAGTTGCCTCTCTGGTAGAAAGAAAAGTGGACAATGAGGTCATGTTAAGCACTAAGTTACGACATGAACGTTTCCTTGCTTGTATCAGCAGTAATTCCGACACTGCCAAGATGATCATTCGGAAGACTTCCAGACTTGCTGGATACTATAACTCAAAATGGTATGTGCTCTATGTTCAAACTAAAGCGGAAGATACGGCCCGAATAAAACTTTCAGTCCAACGCCACCTGATCAATAATTTCAAGATGGCAACGGAAATGGGTGCAGAGGTAATCCAGGTTAAAGACAGCAACATTCCTTTAGTTATTGCCAGAGTAGCTGCGGAAAACAGGGTCACAACGGTGTGCATTGGCAAGCCTCACCTGCGGCTGTGGCAGGTGATCTGGAATACTAATGCATTTAATGGATTATTAAATAGGTTGTCGGATTCAGTTATTGATTTGGTTATTTTATCATGAGTATCAAGGTAAAGGTTAGTCTGGGTGTAATTTTTCTTTTTTCCATGATCGTCACCATCGGAGGGTTAAGTTTATACTATTTGCAACGGTTATCCGACGATTCGAGGAACATCCTGATGGATAATTATGAGACCCTGCAATACACGAAAGCGATTATTGCTCAATGCGATCGCTTGAAAGCTGATTCTGCCAGCGCGCTATTGGCAATGGAGAAGAGTATAAAGTTGCAGGAGGAAAACGTCACCGAAGCAGGTGAGGGCGAATTGACCAGCAAACTCAGAAATACCTTTGAAATCATAAAGGGCCGGGGGGCGAACGCTGAACTTTTGATTGAACTCCGGAATATCTGTCTCTCAATTCAGCAGATCAACATGGAAGCGATTCAGAATAAGAATAAAAATGCGCTGAAAACGTCAGCAAACGCGTCCACTTATGTCATCATCGTCGGTACATTTTGCATTCTCACTGCTTTCACCTTCATTATAAATTTCCCTGGGTACATTGCGAATCCAATTTCGCAGCTAACATTGGGTATTAAGAAGATAGCCAACAAGAACTACGAGGAGCGATTACAATTCGACCGGGACGATGAGTTTGAAGAATTGGCAGGCGCATTTAATCGGATGGCCGAAAAGCTCGATGAGTACGAGCATAGTAATTTAGCCAAGATCCTTTTTGAAAAGAAAAGAATTGAGACAATTATCAACAGGATGACCGATCCGGTGATCGGACTGGATGAGTCGAACAAAATCATTTTTGTCAATGATCAGGCGCTGCAGCTGCTTAATCTGCAGCGTTTATCAATATTGGATAAATATGCACCTGACATTGCGGTCCAAAATGACTTACTGAGAAGTCTTATCCAGGCGCCGACCTATGGCAGCGAGCCATCGCTGTTGATCAAGGTGGTTGTGGGAGGTAAGGAGAATTTTTTTTCAAAGGAAATCGTCCGGGTCAGTTTCTTACCGACAGGAGAGACGGACAACATTAGCATCGGCTCTGTGATCCTTCTTAAGAATGTTACTTCTTATAAAGAACTCGATCTCGCCAAAACGAATTTTATCGCGACAATATCACATGAACTTAAAACACCGATCGCTTCGATTCAAATGTGTATGAAACTGTTAACAGACGATCGTGTTGGGAGTTTAAATGAGGAACAGGCAAGTATTACAGAAACGCTTGTAGACGAGGTAGTGAGAATTTCAAAAATTACCAACGAGCTTTTGGACTTGTCACAAGTCGAAACTGGAAACATTAAACTTAACATTAAAAAATCCAACTCAAAGGATATCATTCAGTTAGCAACGGAATCGGTAAAATTTCCAGCAGAGCGCAGGAATGTCACGATTGATTTGCACATAGATGAGAGTATTCCCATGATACATGCTGACCTCGATAAAACGACATGGGTACTTGTTAACTTTTTGACAAATGCCATACGTTACAGTCCAGAGAATGGTCATGTGACTGTAAGGTGTCGGGTCCAGGAGGGGCGGGTAAACTTTTTGGTATCTGACAATGGGCCGGGCATTGAAAAAAAATATCTGGATCGTATTTTTGAGAGATTTTTTCAGGTGCCTGGCACGCCCAGCGGAACAGGATTAGGCCTGGCAATCTCGAAAGAATTCATTGAGGCTCAATCTGGAAAAATCAAAGCTGAAAGTGTCGTTGGAAAAGGATCGGAGTTTTCATTTGAGCTACCCGGTGCTTAGCTATTAAGGAGTTTTATTGTGGATGTCCTGACTCGAAATTAGGACTAAAGCTGTAAAACTATCGAATGAATTTTTTCCTGGGAATACGATAAAGAGAATATTCTAAGAATTAAGTGTTTTCGCGTTTGATGCGGATTTTAGCCGCTGGACCTACTTGAATTGGAACCTTTTCCACTTCAATGTTTGCTGCCTCCAAACCGTACATTGCTTCAGTTGACAAGCTGAATTTCTTGATAATTCGGTAGCCCGTAATGATGAACCTTTCAAAAGTAGAGATTTCACTATCTGCCGATGCCCACGACTGTAGCAAAATAAATTTGAAATCGGCCATCATACTGTACTTGTGCAGAGCCGGGTAGGGACTGGTCAGGTCGATTTCGCCAGTATCCGCCATCTCGTGGATGATTTTATTAAAAAGTATATTGACACGTTGGGGAGTTTTAAAGCCAAGCTTTATGCTTATAAAGAATGCTCTCTTGGAAATGATGGTGTCAACGCGATATTTACTTGTAAAAGGGCTGTCTACTGTCTCGACGTGCACGAACCAGTAACAGTCGGCACGCTTAGGCCGCTTTTTGAAAATTGAATAAATAATATTTGAGTCAATATAACGCCTGCTATCTGCCACTGCAAGGTAAACGAGATTTGTAGCTTCTTTTGGAACTTGTGAATCTTCCTGAAGCTCCTTTAGCATAGACTCGAAATGCTTTAAGTCAACAAATTCGGTATGGCGCTGGCGCATTTTCCTAGCGTTAAGCAAAATATACATAAGACTGAAAAAAATAAAGGCAATCAAAAACGTAAACCAACCTCCATGCTCGAATTTGTGCAGATTGGAGGCAAGGAATAAGCCCTCTAACGATATGTATACAACTGCAAGCACCAGTGATCGAACCTTTGATTTTTTGACAGTTGTGAAGTAGTAAACCAACAACGAAGTTGTCATAAGCATGTTTACTGTAATAGCAAGACCATAAGCGCCTTCCATCGCCGAGGATTCCTGAAAAATGACGACAACGAGGATACTTCCAATCATTAAAATCCAGTTCATTGCAGGAATATACATTTGCCCCATTGACTCGCTGGGGTATATTACACGAGAAGCAGGCCACAATTTCAACTTAATCGCTTCATTGATCAGCGAAAAGGTTCCTGAAATAAGTGCCTGACTTGCAATGACCGTAGCCATGGTGGCAATTATAATTCCGTAGATCAAAAACCACTCGGGCATTATTGCATAAAATGGAATGTGGTCGCCAAGATGATTTCCCTGTTGTGTTAACAGCCAGGCACCTTGCCCAAAGTAATTTAGCAAAAGGCAAACTTTCACGAATCCCCAGCTTAACCGAATATTCTCTTTGCCACAGTGACCTAGGTCCGAATAGAGTGCTTCAGCGCCGGTTGTACAAAGGAACACACCACTTAAAAGCAAAAAGCCTTGCGGGTACGTGGCGATTAGTTGGACCGCGTAAACCGGATTGAATGCTTTGAGAACAATAGGGTTTTGAAGGAGTTGATAAAGTCCAAGAATGGCTAGCATTATGAACCAGATGGCCATGATAGGTCCAAAGGTTCGACCAACGATGTATGTGCCAAACTGCTGAAAAACAAAAAGGATAAATATAATAACGATCACTATGCTCGTTGTGGGTATTTCAGGGTATATCAGTCTTAAACCTTCAACGGCTGACGACACACTGATCGCTGGCGTAATAAATCCATCGGCTACAAGAGTGCAACATCCAATAATGGCAGGGAAGATTACCCAACCCGCTTTGTAACGTCTCACAAGGGCATACAGTGCAAAGATTCCGCCTTCACCTTTGTTATCTGCATTGAGTGCGAGGTAAATGTATTTGATTGTTGTTATCAGCGTCAGTGTCCAAATCACGCAGGACAGCCCACCAATAATGAGATCCTCAGTGATTTCCCGATTGCCTACGATGAACTTCATGGTATAAATGGGAGATGTCCCAATGTCGCCATAGATTATTCCAAGCGCCACCAAAACGCCAGCAACAGAGAGTTTATGAAGGTGCTTATTGTTACCTGATTCCATTGTGTATTAGAAATTAGTGTTTCCCATAAAGCGATAGCCGATCCCTGACTCCGTAATGATATACCTTGGTCTGTTTGCGTCGTTTTCAATTTTTTTTCGAAGCTGAGCCACAAATACCCTTAAGTATTGTGATTCATTTTGTTGGTGGGTTCCCCACACTTCTTTAAGAAGGAAATGGTGTGTCAAAACTTTTCCATCATTTCTGCTAAGGAGGGATAATAAATTGAATTCAGTGACGGTGAGTTTGACAATCTCGTTGTTTTTCTTCACCATTCGGTTAGCGTGATCAATTGTTAGATTGTCGAAAATTGCGATTGAAAAATTTGCTTCACCCCCTGCTTTGCGAATTGCGTTTCTGATGCGTGCAAGCAACTCTCCAGTTCGAAAGGGTTTTATTAAATAATCGTCCGCGCCATTGTCCAGCGCTTTCACAATATCCTCTTCACCACTTTGAACCGAAATAATAACGATAGGATTTGAATACCATTCTCGCAGATTTTTAAGAACATCATGACCACTTTGGTCTGGTAATCCAAGGTCCAATAGGATGAGGTCAGGCGTGTTGTTCGACACTGCAGAAATACCGTCTTGACCGGTTGCGGCTTCAAAAACTTCATAATTATTTGATTGGAGAGTGATTGTAAGCAGTCTCCTGATCTGACTTTCGTCATCAATAATTAAAACAGATTGCTTAATCATCTTTAATCTTGAATGGATGACTTTTCCCTGTTTGGATATCTATCGTAAATTTTGATCCATGTCCCTGCAAATTTTTCAGTGATATGGTCCCTCCGTGGGCTTCCACAAAACCTTTCACAATACTTAAACCCAAACCAGTTCCCCCTGTCTTTGAACCCTTCAGACGATAAAATTTGTCAAATACTTTATCGATTTCTCCGTCGGGAAAACCGTTACCATTGTCGGCAATAGTTAACACCAGTCTTTCACGAACGCAAACGGCTTTTATTGTAATCAATGTGCCTTCAGGAGTGTGTTGAGTTACATTAATCAGTAAATTGTAGATTACCTGTTCGATGAGCCCAAAGTCAAGTTTGAACAATGGAAGTTGTTCGGGCAATTCTACGTCTACCCTGTACTTCGACAAGTTCGGATCGAGGCGTTGAAGGGTTTTGTACAAAAGGTCACTCATATCAACCCAATCAGTTTTGATTTGAAATGCACCAGATTCCAAACGAGACATATTCAGCAAATTCTCAACCTGCTGATTAAGCCTAAAGGAAGCCACGGAAATTTCATTCACCAATTCTGCCTTTACTTCTTCAGACAGCATTGTACTGTTGGTTTGCAGATTGTCCGTTGAGCCGATAATCGTTGTGATGGGAGTTCTTAACTCATGAGAAAGTGAGTTGAGCAGCGTATTATAGAATCTAAGTGATTTTTCTTTGTCGTCTCGTTCCTTAATGGCTTTTTCCATTTTCCGGATTTTGTTGGTAAGCACCGCATTAATAAGCGCAATAAGAAAATACATCACTAGCAGTGACCGATCCTCTGGGGTTCCGACGGTTAATGTATAACGGGGAGGAATGAAGAAAAAATCCCATATAAGGGCGCTAAGTGTTGCTGCTACAAGCACTGGGATGATGTCAAAAAACATTGCCAGGATGGAGACTCCCACCATGAGCATAAAGGCCACAACACGATACCCAATGATGTTATGCAGTGATAGCCCTAGCAGTGATATGGCTACAACCACCCCCAATCCAATAACATGTTGATTTATTGTTTTTTGCGGCCCGAAGAAATATCTGTTCACGATCGATTTGAGGCAGCAAAAGTAGAGCAATAGTTATAAAGATTTTGTAAAGATTTAGATGTTTTGAGCTAAGCCCGCGAATAGGTCCGACTACGACACGTAGGTTTTTTTCCAAAGTCCACTAATTATCATTTTTTAAATTCTAGGATGTACTCAGATAGATACTCCGAACGCTCGCCTTCCATTTCTTTAAAAAATAGCCGCGCCTTTTTTCCGAGGCGAGTACATGTGTGTTTATTTTTAATGTCTTCAGAAGTATTGAGCGGTTGAAGAGATGGATACCAAAGGATCCTTCCTGGCCTGCTCACCAACAGCTGCGTTGTACTCCATTGTTGTGAGTTGTCGCCTGCGCCAAGGTCTTTATTCAAATTAAACGAGATATAGATATCGCGCTTTGTAACTTTATCTTCCGGCCAATAAAGTTTAGATTACTTCCTTCCCATTTTTTTCCTTCAACTCTTCCTGCCAACATCACCCAGCAATTGAGATAGGTGTTCCAACTTACCGAGGGACCTCAGTGAAACTTTTTATTAACTACCGAGGCGGCCCCGCCTCCTTCACGCTCAGGCATCTGCAAGGATTTGATAGGAAGCCCCGGCCGAGCTGTAAGAGGCATCGAATGCCTGTCCATTCCATCGTGATGCTTTGCCTTCCGGTTCATCCAGGTCGGATAGTCGGATTCGCGCAATGCTGATACATTGACCACTCCATTCAACACTGGGATTGTAGGTGGCTGAATCATACTCTCTAGGATAGCTATATTCGCCATAAACATACAAGCGTTCGCCACTCGCTACCGCTGAAGGGTCACCAACCCCACCGGCGAACGTCAGCGATGTATTGTGTGGCTTTAGGATCATGCGTGGCTGGAGATCTTCAATCAAAATACCTTTGTTCTCCCAACTCTTTCCTCCATCAGTTGATTTCATAATTCCGATTCTAGGGACAGCTGCTGCAGAAGTTGGTCCACGTAAGCCTTCTGGCCACTGTCTATCCAGGTAGCCCTTTTTAGTTACTGTGTCGTAGGGCAAGGTGGCGGGATAGTTTTCGTTGTGGTATAGCGCGTAAAGAGTTGTTCCAGAATTATCTTTTGAGTCCGTAAACAGTTTCGAACCATATGGCTCCATGCAACCCGTCTTCACCGGGACGTGCATTTGCAGGCATTTTTGGGTCAACAAATTCATCCGGCTTTCGAAGGAACACTTCGTCGGGGTTGACGCCGTCAGCATACTCAAGTTCTTCCGCATTGCCCCAAACTGGATCTTCACCATACTTACCGGGAAATATTCTTAACGTATCTCCAACCCACACTTCTGCCATATTGCAGTCGACGAAGGAATTGAAAAGGAACTTTTCGAATGAAACCAGTCTGAATTGCGGGAGGCTATCTTCGTTTGCCGCCTTTTTGCTGCACGAAGAAATTAGAATTATGACAGAGAATATCAACAGGCTGCGAATCGTCATGAGTTTATTCGATCCTGAATTTAAAAAAAATCACGAACGATTTTTGAAACGGTGCGCTAGTTACGCTTTGGGCACCAGGCGCGGCGGATTGGAGTTGTGTCCTCTAACTGGAAGCCAGGAAGTTAAATATTCGCTTGGCGTAAAATTCACAGTCAAGTAATTGCTATTTTTAAGGTTTGGGTAATAAAAACACGGGAAATGTATCGCAAATTATCCAGAGTTCAAATTGAAAACAGATGACCAAATTAAGAATTGCTTTGATCCTCTTTTTTTTTGCACCATTAGTCGCGGATGCTCAAACACGTATACAAACGACCAACACGAATGCGTGGTTGATGTATTTTGGAAATCATAAGTTTTCTAGCCGGATCGGGCTGCATGCAGAGATTCAATGGAGGCGGAATGATTTTTTTTCTGAAAACCAGCAATTGCTTTTAAGAACGGGTCTAGATTTTTACCTGAAGCACGATATCCGTTTTACAGTAGGTTACGCATTTATTGAAACCTATCCATATGGGGAATTCGCCGTGCCTCAGGCTTTTCCTGAACATCGCATCTGGCAGCAGCTACTCGTTCAGCAAATTTTAGGAAATGTGAAGCTTTCTCATCGGTATAGATTAGAACAACGGATGATTGGCAATTCATCGACCGGTCAGTTTCAAAATGGAAGATACGAGAACCGTGTAAGATACATGGCCAAAGCGACATTCAACATTACCAATGACGACCATCCCATTTTCGCCGCAGTCTATGATGAGGTGTTCATCAATTTCGGTAAAGATGTCGCCTATAATATATTCGACCAAAACCGGCTGTATGGCGCAATCGGCTATACAATATCTCCCACTTTCAAAGTCGAACTTGGTTATTTGTACCAGATAATTTTACTTAGGAACCTGGATGTTGCTACTCAAAAAAATCAGGTTGAAAATAATCATACTCTTCAAATAGGCTTGTTCTCAAATTTATCATTCATTAAGAAGAAGTGAGAGATCCGTTTCTACGTGATACTTCATTTGAGGTTATGTTACTCGTTTGGTCTGAATGGGTAGGACCCATTTCGTTCCTTGACACGTTGAACATGCATGTTTGCCGGGTGATAGTTCGTGAATGTCGCCGCATTGGATACAACAATGCCTAGCCGAACTGGTTATGATGGACAAGTGCTTGTTGAAAAGCTCTGGTAAGATGGGTAAGCCAGGTTTAACATCCTCGTCTTCATAAAAAAACACACTGATATCTCCTGAGGTTTCCAGATATGCTCTTTTGACCTGACCCAGGTGATCGACGTTCTTAAGACGTAGCTCTGTGAAAAATTCATCCTGCGCTAAACTTTCACGTTGAAACGTTTGAAAAGAAATTTTACCCTCATCGATCAGGCATTCGGTAACACCTTCCAGAAATTTTTCAAAAAGCGTACTTTTCGCTGTGAGCCAGGTAAGCATTCGATATAGCGCCAGCACCACTATTAACACCACCAATGCATGGAGGAGACCCACATCTTTGTAGAACATGGGGTCACCTGCGGCTGAACCCAATGATATGACGATCACGAGCTCAAAAATGGACAGTTGTTTAACGCCTCTTCTCCCGGCGACCTTTAAACCAATCAAAAGGGCCAGAAACATTACGGCGGAGCGAAAGACAACCTCCAGAAAGAAGGTTGCGGGGGCATTATTGACAAGTATTCGTTCCCAGTCAAACATAATCTATTGATGAATTGGAGCCTTAAGTTACGATACGGATTTATAGGATTTGCCGCACTATGTAAAACAATATTATCATTTGTCCAGAAATACGCCTTTAGCAGATGTTTGACTAATACGCCTTTGGGTGTGAGCGCTTTTGACACTCGTTGTCACGCGTTATTTTGATATTTGTTTCGTAAAACAACGCGTATGAATATTCAATTAAAGTACAACTATACAAACGAGGACAACATCGGTGTATCTGGCGTGGCTATGTTCAGCAATCCCGACGAATTGAGTAGTGAATATATCGAAGCGTTTTTGCGTCAACATCTGATCGCCGGAAGGTATTTCATTATAGCGGAATGGGTCCCTTTATCTTTATCGCTGACAGAGCATGATGGCTTGGTAGAACTGGAATTCATTGATGAAACTAACTCTAAACATCCGGCCGGATGCATCAATGATCTTTTGGCGTTCTTGACAGGTCAGCACGGCGCGTCCGTTGACGCTGGTATTAGCGAATACGGTGCCAGGAAGGCAGCCTGACCACCCCCGAAGGGGAAACTACACAACATAGCTTGCGTGCCTGGAAGTCGCCCGGCAAGTTTGCCACAAAATTGAGACGGGCAACAAAAGTCACATCGACCTGTTCACTAAGGGGTGATAAAAGGCAGGCTGCGACGCTGCGGCCTGTTCTTCGGTCGAAAAAGCGTGGGCAATGATCCGAATTCGTTTGTGCATTTGATTATGTCGCATCATCTGCTCTTGGCATGGCGTTGGCGGAATTAGATTTAAATTTCCCTATGTATTATTTTTTGGACCGAAGTTTTTGGAACCAGCCCGTGCTTATCATAACATTCATCACTTCCTTGATGACTGTAATTTTCTTGCGGTATTTTTTTGCTTCTTTGATTTATAAATTTTTACTCGAACGCTTTTTGCATACAGAGCGAAATTCTTTCAAGGGAAGGAGCAACCAGATTAAAAGAGAATTACGGTGGGCAATGTTGAGTTCCCTGGTTTTTGCGCTATTATGCGCGGTTTCGCTGCTAGCGTATCATTATGGCTTGACAGCAATATATGTTGATGTAGAAACGTACTCATGGACATATTTCTTCGCAAGTCCGCTGATTGTTCTTTGTTTATACGAGACGTATTATTATTGGCTTCACCGCTGGATGCACCAGCCGGGCATTTTCAAGATAGTCCACAAAGTTCATCATGATAGTATCCTTCCCACGGTATTCACTGCGTTTTCTTTCCATCCGCTGGAAGCTTTACTACAGTTTATATTTTTTCCAGTTTTGATTACACTCATTCCCTTACATCCGATTATGATAGGGGTCCTATTCACAGTTATGACGATAAGTGCAATGATCAATCACAGTGGTGAGGAGATATATGGCGCGGGATCATTTCCAAAGCATATCATCGGATCTACGCATCACGACCTCCATCACCGAACGTTCAAATTTAATTTCGGACTCACCCTGACCTGGTGGGATAGATGGATGAAAACGGAACACAAGTAAGCTCCCATCAACCGCCATTTATTGGCGGCAACATAGTTTTGTCAGACTTAGGGCAACGACCGATTCTGGAGCGAACTATTCACCAAATGCGGTATAAACATGAAGTTAATAGAAGAATAACGAGCTTGAATGTTGCCATCAATCCGGGTTTCTTAAATTGCTGAAAAATATTTTAATGCACACGATACTCGGCGCGAACGGAACCATCGGTTCAGTCCTGGCAAAAGAACTCAGCCAATACACAAAGAATATTCGCTTGGTCAGCAGGAATCCAAAAAAAGTAAATCAAACGGATCAATTATTTCCTGCAGACTTGTCCAATTCCGATCAGGTAGAAAAGTCAATTGCAGGGTCGGAAGTTGTGTATCTTCTTGTAGGTTTCGATTACAACGTGAAGGTTTGGCGCGAGCAGTGGCCAAAGCTGATGCGGGCAACAATCGATGCCTGTATCCGCCATGGCGCAAAGCTTGTTTTCTTCGATAATGTATACTTGTATGCAGAAGAGGCAGTCGGGCACATGACGGAAGAGTCTCAAGTAAATCCTCCAAGTGAAAAAGGAAAAGTGCGCAAACAAGTTGTAGAAATGTTGTTGAGCGAAGTAAAAGCTCAGAGGCTAACTGCGCTCATTGCACGATCTGCAGATTTCTATGGTCCAAAAAACGATAAGAGCTTTTTGATGGAGATGGTCTACAAGAATCTCAAAAAAGGTAAACGCCCGATGTGGTTTGTCAATTCAGATAAACATCACTCATTTACATTTACACCCGACGCTGCAAGAGCAACTGCCCTGCTGGGAAATACGCCCGATGCGTTCAACCAGGTTTGGCACTTACCTACTGACAGCAAAAGATTAACTGGTAGTGAGATGAGCCAGCTATTTATGGATGAAATGAAATTGCAAAAGAAGATATCGATCATGCCGATGTGGATGATTACATTGGTCGGATTGTTTGTCCCATTCATGAAAGAAATGCCAGAGATGATATATCAGTACGACAGGGATTATTTTTTCGATTCATCTAAGTTTGAAAGCCGTTTCAACATGAAGGCGACTTCCTACCGGGATGGGATAAAGCAAGCGGTGGCAGCGGCGCACGCAGACACCCGCTGACAGGTCTACAGCGCTAGCATTGCCTCTTTCTTAAATTTCCAGACCAAGCAATCTTGTTCGAACGTACTTCTTTAGAAAGATTCTAAACAACCTTGTTTGGAATCAATCTAAATAATACATTTGCCCACCAACAGAACCCCCGCTACAATGACTAGAAGAGTGAATGACGTCAAAATGTTTGTTTGTTTGATTGCTTTGGGCGTTTTTGGTTGTGATGACGAAAACGGAAGACCCAGCCTGAGAACGCCTATTGATTACAACACCATAACCCCAAGTTCAAAATATCCAGAAGCCTTTGTAGACGTGAGTGGTGTCTCTACTGTCGACTTGACTGAGGGCAACCAACGTTACAAGATGTTTCAGGCTTTGAATTATTATCAAAGTTCTTCTATCGCCGCGAACAACCAGATCGAAACGATCAAGTTGAAAAATCTGTTTTCCAATACTGGAAATCCCTTTTCGGATATTTCTACTTCAACTATTTCAGTTTTGGGCGCTGAGCTCAACTCGTCAGCCGTTCAGTTGAAAGATGTAGTTGCTTCCTCAAAAGCAGCACCGGAGGCAGAAGCTGTGCGTGCGAAATTTGAAACATGGTTTAACGAGATCTCTGCAGCAAGCGCTTCGTTGACTACAACCGCTACAGCAGGACAGGCCGGGAAACTGGGCTCCTACTTAGTAGACGCAAGAGGGATCGAGACCATTCAGGTAATCCAAAAAGGAATGATAGGTGCTCTCCAATTGGATTACATAGGGAACATCTTGCTCGATGAAGGTTTAACAGCGGACAATTATAAAGTATCTGATGATAAGAACTACACAGAACTTGAGCACAATTGGGATGTTGCTTATGGCCTGCTTACGTTGAATCCAATTTATCTTGAAGGTGCGACTGACGCAAGTAGAAATTCAGTGGAATTCGGAGCTGGAGCTTATATATGGGAATACAATAAAACAGGCTACCCAAAAATTCATCCCGCATTTCTAAAAGGGCGCGCCGCGATCGTCAATAATGACAGGTCTGAACTTGAAACCCAGGCAACATTAATTCGAACTGAGTTTGAAAAAGCAATTGCCAATGCCGCGATAGGATATTTAGAAAAATGGAAGAACGCGGTAGCAAACGGCAGCAACTCCGCTGACGCAGTACGCGCTCATGCAATAGGAGAGGGCATCGGCTTCATTTACTCCTTACGATTCGCGACAATTCACGACGCGGACGCAACTTTTTCTGATAATATTCTTTCGGGACTCGTTGGATCAACAAACGGATTTTGGGATTTGGATGTAGCCAAGATCAACACCGCCTCACAGACGATAAAGACAAAATTTAGCTTGTGAAATTGTAATAGCTTAAAAAAAATTTAGAATGGATTGACGGGGCTAAGCTTGTCAATCCATTCACTTTGAAAGTATGGCACTGAAGATGAATAGACAATTCGTTTATGTATGGTTCCTCACAATATTCTTTTGGTCGTGTGGAGGAAATGGCAAGGATCCGTCACCTGAGGATAACGGCAAAGACCGAAAGGTTATCCTTACACATTGGGTTGACAACATTATCGTTCCCGCCTATGGAAATTTCAAAACTAAGTTCGATGCAATGAAAGCTAAGGCGGATGCTTTCACAACGTCACCTACTACGTCAACGCTTGCAGAATTCCGGGTAGCATGGGTCGATGCATATATTGAATGGCAAAAAGTAGAACTGTTTGAATTTGGTCCGGCCGACGAATACACCCTTCGCAATTTTTTTAATATTTACCCGGCAGACGTTACTGGCATTGCGGCGAATCTCAGCGATCCATCAGTAAATCTCGATCTTCCTTCATCGTATGCAAGACAAGGTTTTCCCGCTCTCGACTACTTAATCAATGAAGTCGGCGCTGACGAAGCACAAATTATTTCATTTTATACTACACAACCAGATGCAGGAAAGCGCGTTGCCTATCTAAAAAGGTTAACGGATAGAATGAGCGCGCTCTTAAGCAACGTGATCACAGGATGGCCAATCTATCGTGAAACATTCATTACGAAGACCGGGCTGGATATAGGTTCCTCGTTTGGAAACGTTGTTAATGCTTTCGTTCTTTATTACGAACGTCATATTCGTTCTGGCAAAATTGGTATCCCTTCGGGTGCAACGATAGCGTCCGCAGGTACCGTTAACCCTGATAAAGTCGAAGCGTATTATAAAAAAGACGTTTCCCTGGCACTCGCGAAAACTGCCCATAAGGCCGCAATGGAGTTTTTTAATGGAAAGAACGTAAGTACTGGTGCAGCCGGACCTTCATTTAAATCATATCTGGATGCACTGGAGGCCAAAGACGTTACAACTGGCACTATGCTTTCCAAAATCATCAATGACCAGTTTGAAACAATCAACACGCATCTTGATGGGCTCGCTGCAGATCTTTCGCAGCAAGTGCAATCAGACAATCAGCCTGTTGTCGAGACGTACACCTCAATGCAGAAACTTGTGCGCATCATAAAGGTGGATATGACTTCTGCGATGAGTGTAACCATCACCTACACCGACAATGATGGGGATTAAAGCGCACGACATCCCGCAATGAATAATTATTTTCGAAAGACAACGTCAGCAGCTTCATTGGCCATATTCAGAATAGCCTTTGGGCTTTTACTTTTTGGAAGTGTCCTGCGGTTTTCGGCGAAGGGTTGGATAAACGAACTTTACATTGCGCCAAAATATTTCTTCCCTTTCTTTGGATTTGAATTTGTAAGACCATTAGGCAATTTGACATATGTGCTGTTTGCTGTTTGCGGTTTAGCAGCATTGATGGTGGCACTTGGCCTGTATTACCGTGTTGCCAGCATCACGCTTTTCCTAAGCTTCACCTATATCGAGCTCATTGACAAGAGCACTTATTTAAATCATTACTACTTCGTGAGCATGATCTGCCTGATCATGATATTCTTACCTGCACATGTATTCTTTTCGTTGGATGCACGGAGAAATCCAAAAGTCCATTTTGATGAAATTCCGTTGTGGAGCGTACATTGCATAAAACTATTTGTTTGTATTGTTTACTTGTATGCAGGCATTGCGAAAATAAACAGTGACTGGCTATTGGAAGCACAGCCATTGCGTATTTGGCTGCCTGCCAAGAATGACCTTCCTATCATTGGGCGACTGTTCAATTACTTGTGGGTGGCTTATGCGTTCAGCTGGCTAGGCTGCATTTACGATCTGAGCATTCCGTTCTTACTCCTGAAGAATTCAACGCGCATTTTTGCCTATGGTGCCGTAGTAACCTTTCATGTGATTACGTCGATTCTTTTCCCAATCGGAATGTTTCCCTACATAATGATCTCTACGGCACTTATCTTCTTTTCTGCTGAATTCCATTCGAGCATCATACAAAAATTGGGCACTTTGCTAAAAGTATCCACTCAATTTTTACATCCGCAAAAGCAATACAGATATCCTACGATGCAGGTAAAGGCGGTACTGACTGTGTTTGTTATTTTTTTTGTGATTCAAGGCGCAGTGCCATTACGTTATGCGTTCTATCCTGATGATCTATTCTGGACGGAGGAAGGGTATCGCTTTTCATGGCGGGTTATGCTGATGGAAAAGGCTGGCTATGCACAGTTTACAATCAGAGATAGCGAAGGAAAAAAAATCATTGCGGACAACAAGGAATTTCTTACACCATTGCAGGAAAAAATGATGGCAACGCAGCCTGACATGATCCTGCAGTACGCGCATATCCTTCGCGACCATTATTCAAAACAGGGTTTTAGATCGCCCGAAGTTTTTGTGGATTCTTACGTTTCGCTCAATGGTCGATTAGGGAAGCCGCTGATCAGTCCTCAGACGGATCTGTCGCGAGAAAAGGAATCTTTTTACCATAAGCCCTGGATCCTACCGCTTGATCATGAAATCACTGGGCTTTAAAATAGTATTATTTTTATCTCTCATTGCTGTGAATGCATTTTCACAGTATCGCCTTTCAGGTTTGGTCACGTCGTCCGAAGATAGTAGCGCATTAAGAGGGTGTGCCGTTTATTTAAGTGATGGCAACCTTTCTGCTATTTCAGATGCTCGCGGAAGATTCGTCTTTGAAGATCTGCCAAATGGAACTCACACGCTCCATTTCCTTACAGAGGAGTTCCAACCTCAAACCATCCACATCAATATTTCCAATGCCGATCAATTCATTCGTGCCTCATTGAATCGAAGAAGTAAAATGCTGGAAGAGGTAAAAATAACCGATGCGCAATCAGGTTTCGGATTTACAAGAATGCGGTCTGTAGAGAATACCGGCATCTATGAAGGAAAAAAAACCGAAGTAATCATACCGGAGCAGCTGGTTGCAAACACGGCAACCAATAATGCCCGACAGATATACTCGAGAGTGGCAGGTCTGAATATTTGGGAGAATGACGGAGCTGGCTTACAATTGAGCATTGGAGGCCGCGGCCTTGACCCGAACCGAACTTCAAATTTCAATGCCAGGCAAAATGGATACGACATTAGTGCTGATGCACTGGGATACCCTGAAAGCTACTACACGCCGCCAATAGAGGGCGTGGGAAAAATTCAAATTGTGCGAGGCGCGGCTTCTTTGCAATATGGTACGCAGTTTGGCGGACTTATTAATTTCGTGATGAAGAAACCGGCGACAGACAAAAAGATTGAAGTTACTGCTCGTCAAACTTTTGGGTCTTTTCGGTTTTATAATGCTTTCACCAGCGTTAGCGGAACCGTGAAAAAATTGAGCTACTATACATTTTTTCAGTATAAGACTGGTGATGGCTGGAGAGACAATTCAAAGTTCGATAGCCATACGTTATATGCCAATCTCAATTACGCGTTAAGTTCACAAACGAAAATCACATTAGACTTTACAAAAATGGGTTATCTTGCGCAGCAACCTGGCGGACTTACCGATGCGATGTTCATCAACAATCCACGTCAGACAAATCGTGAGCGCAACTGGTTTGACGTTAACTGGAACCTTTTAGCCCTTCACTTCGATCACAAGTTTAACTCTTCTAGTGAATTCAATCTTCGGATTTTTGGACTTTCAGCACATAGATATTCAGTTGGCTTTCGCCCGAACAGAGTCGCTACCGTGGATGATAACGGCGAACGGGATCTCATTAAAGGCAAGTTTACAAATTGGGGTGCGGAAGCTCGATACCTGAAAAGGTACTCGCTGGGGAAGGTGAAATCTGTGGCATTGATTGGCACTCGTTACTACTATGGCTTCAATCACAGTACGCAGGGTTTCGGGAGCAATGGAAAGGCACCTGACTTTAATTTCGTTAACCCAGGTGAGACGATCACATATGATTACGAATTTCCAAACAGGAATATTTCGTTTTTCACCGAGAACATTTTTTACTTAACCGACAAACTCTCTGTTACGCCCGGTGTCCGCTTCGAGTACATCAATACCAAAGCTGAAGGTTATTACGGCACTATTTATAAAGATCTCGCAGGCAATGTGATTGACAAGACAAAAACCAATGAGCGTGCAAATAATGCGAGACAATTTTTGCTTGGAGGGATAGGCATCAATTATCGACCAACACCATTCGTAGACGTTTATTCAAATCTTTCACAGAATTATCGCTCCATAACATTCAGCGACATGCGTATAGCAAATCCTTCCAGCGAGATCGACCCGAACCTTCAAGATGAAAAAGGACACTCGTTCGATCTTGGGGTGCGGAGTGAACAGACAATGCTTTTCAACTATGACGTAAGCTTGTTCTATCTTAACTACCAGAACAGGATAGGGGAGGTTCTATCGTACGATGCCAACAACAGAGTGGTTCGAAGGCGCGGTAACATCGGAAGCGCTACTATTCAGGGTGTAGAGGCATACGGAGAAGCTGATATTCTTGCACTGGCTTTCCCGAAAATTCAAAAATGGAGCGGTGTATTTTTTAACAACATTGCCTTTATCAATTCCAAATATAACGCCAGCGAATTGACTGGTGTCGAAGGTAATGAGGTAGAATTTGTTCCACGGGTAAATTTAAAGAGCGGAGTTCGGCTTGGATACAACAATTTCAAAGCCTCATTTCAATACACGCATCTATCAGAGCAATTTACCGATGCTACCAATGCAGCTGTTGGTGACGTATCTGCAGTCATTGGAATCATACCTTCATACTCGATCATGGATGTTAGTTTTTCGTACCATTTTAGTAAGTTCCGGGTCGAAGCAAGTATTAACAACCTTGCTGACGAAATGTATTTTACACGTAGAGCCACTGGTTATCCGGGACCGGGAATACTTCCTTCCGATGGCCGCGGGTATTTTCTCACCTTGCAGGTGAAGATTTGATTCAAAACGCATACAAAAGTTGGTTATACTCCCTTCGGAGATGAACATCTTTAGGGCGGGGGGATACCACGGACTGAAGGACTAACTTTTACATTTTGCCTTGGTAGTTTTACATTTTGCGGTTTCAATTTCTAATAGCTGCCACCTCCTGTTTGTTATATTTATTTCTGTATTCCACCGGGGTTAAACCGGTTATTTTTTTAAATACATCCCGGAAGGTTTTCGTATCGGTATAGCCTACTTCACACATAACCTCGCTAATGTTCCGCCTGTTCAATTCTAACTTTCTTTTAGCCGCTTCTATTTTGACCCTTTGCACATATTCATTGACGGTATTGTCGGTTGATTTCAGGAAACGACGTTCGAAATTCCGTCTGCTAATAGCAAATTTATTGGCAAGCTGATCGATGGTTATCTTCTCCAGGTAATTCTTTTCGATGAACTCTTGGGCGAGTTTTATTTCGTCATCGGTGTGATGTTTTTTGTCCTTCAAAGATGATGAACGGCGACTGGCTGATTTTATCCATGTCAATTACAAAACTCTTCGCGATTTCAATCGCCATATCCCGTCCGGCATATTTTTCGATAAGATATACCAGCAGATTCAGGTAAGAAAACGCGCCCCCGCTGGTATACAAACCATCTTCATCAGTTATTACTTTCGAAGGCATTAGCTTTGCTTCGGGGTAGGTTCTTTTAAATTCGTCGGCCAGCATCCAGTGCGTAGTACACGTTTTACCATTGAGTAAGCCAGTAGCGGCGAGAAAAAAAGCCCCGATACAAAGACTGGCAATTTCTGCACCCTGTTGATAATGGTGTCTGATCCACGGAATAAACGCCTGATTCATCTCAGCTGCCTTCGGCTGGTTGCCCTGCAAAGAAGGAATAATGATTAGGTCGGTCTTTTTAACATCCTGAATCAACACGTTGGGCACGATGGTGAACAGGCCGTTTCGTTGAGAAACCTGTTTCGCCAATCCAACCAACTGAATATGGAACAGCGGATCTTTGCCTCTTGCTGCGCGCAATACGTTTATTTCCGAAAGTATCTGTAAGCTTCCTTCAATATTAACCAGGCTGCTTTGACCGAGCGGTACGATGATCGAAATATGTCTCATAATTAAAAGCGATTGAATTTTTGACATTATATGCCCCTATGATTGTCATTAAACCCTACAGACAATATCGCGCGGCCTGAATAGCTTTGTATCTTCAATCCGGCACCAAATTAATGAAATGAAGAAAACTGTTGTCAAGTCAGGTAGAAATCCATCTTCCTGAACATGCTTAATGCAAGCGCTATTGTAGTCGTGCGTTGTCGAGATGGTAGTGAACCGAGGCTGAGTCGTTAACGTTAGTTTGTATTTTTAATGCACCTCAAAAAATTCTAATCAAAAAAAACATCAATTAAAATGAGAAAATTAGTCCTTTTTATGCATGTATCACTCGATGGGTTTGCAGCAGACCCAGACCGCAAACTCGATTTTTTAACATATGATGAAGAACTGATGCAGTATGCAGATGAACTGGTTAAAACAGTAGGTTCACCTGTATATGGACGGACGACGTACCAATTGATGGAAAGTTACTGGCCAATGGTTTTGACGAAACAAGATGCTGATAAACGTTCGCTGGAGCATGCCCAATGGGTGGAAAACATACCCAAAATTGTGTTTTCCAAAACGCTGAACGAAGTAAGCTGGAATAACACCCTGCTGATAAAAGACAATAGTGCCGAAGAGTTGAAGAAGTTGAAAGAGCAGCCCGGAAAGGACCTGGTAATATTTGGCAGTCCCGGATTGGCAGCAAGTTTTATGGAGGCTGGTCTGATTGATGAATACAAATTGACTGTGCACCCTGTTATATTGGGTAATGGTATCAGCATGTTCAAAAACAACACCATAAAAAGCCGCCTGAAGTTATTAGACACCAAAACGATGAAATCGGGTGTTGTAACGCTGCACTACGCAACTATCCATCGATAACTTTTAGATTTTACATTGGTAGTTTTACATTTTGCGGTTGCGATTTCCAATGTAAAACTACCAACGTAAAATGTAAAACTAGCTTAAAGGGTTACCGCACGATCTCGCTAACCAAAATCACCGGAGCAACATTGGTGTAATTCGGAAAGTCGGCTCTTATCGCGTCTCTATTAGGTCCAATAGCCGCCTGATAGTCACTTAGGCTCTTCACGTAAAATGTTCCAACTGCCATATACGGCAATGCTTGACTGGGAATACCGCTGGCAATCCCTTTTTCAATGGTGTATTTAACCAAATTCGATCCAAGATAATTTGCAACCATAGGCATGTGCTTAGCCTCATAATACTCCATGTTAAAGGTCTTGCCCTCTGAAAATGGGTACATGACCGATATTTTAATCAATCCTTTTTCCACAACCGACGATTTGTGCTTTTCTGCTTTGCGAGATTGCTTTACTTGACAAAATGCCGCGAAGCATGAGGTCAAAAGAATAAATGATACAATAAGTCTGAATTTCATGAGTGTTTTGGTTGATGAAGTTAAGTCGGCGAATTTTGAGTTTGACGTGCTATACCCAAATATCTGAACAAGACCTATATTTACAAAACGGTATTTATCGATGGGTTCAAGCGATAAAACTGATTTATAAGATGGAACTTAGGCAGGGCAGGCGATTCATTTAATTCTCGAAGTCACTGATGACGGTACACCAATGTTGACTCGGTATCAACGGGTAGTGATGACAGTGAGCGGTAAGTAGGTTAAGTGTAAAATGTCAAATCACCTCCCGGTACAGAAAGTATTATGATCTATAGCCTTGTCGGGTGTACCTCACCGTTCTATTTGTTGCCAATAAGATATCCGATAGCTTTCGCAGTTTATTTATCGGCGGTCGGTCCATTCTTGCCTGCTTCTGTTATAAGTTGATTACAAAACGTCAATACTTTTATAAGATCATCTTCGTGTTCAAAGTCAATTTTATTTTCGTTCAAGAAAACTTTCACTGCTTTTTCATGATCATGAAAAAGCTTCCTGATCGCCCAAGATGTCGCTTTGTGTATTTTATTGTCTGTTTCGATGAAGTAATAAAATGCCTGGTTCTTGAAGTATAGACCGGATTTCGATCCATTTAAATGTAAGGGACCCCCCATCGGCGGATCAACATCGATTAACAGGTTGCGAACACCGAGCGATACAGTTGACTGATACAGGATTTCGAGGTAGCCGATTTTGTAGGAATGAAAGAACAAACGGTCCGCAATACTTATGAATTTCAACTCCTTGATTTGGTTCATTTGGACGGTATCCCCCTTGCTGTTAATCATGTCCATTTGACCTGTGAAAAGATTATAGTTAAATCTCAGTTGTTGCTCTGGCGAAAAACCGGTTGCGAAGGCGACCCTTCCATACTCAAAAGAGGGAAATCGATAAACACTGTCTGGCGGCATTATTGCGGCAGGTGTGGGTGTGTGGGACGGAATTGTGGAGAATCCTGTCTGACCTAAACAACAATGGAAGTGCACACAGAGGCAGAGTGACAAAATTAACAAGCGCGAATGCATCTTCTAAGGTAAGCAAATGGTAAAGCAAAAGAAACTCAACTTTTTAGGGGCGACATTGATTTAGAATGGGTATACCGCTGGCAATACCTTTTTCAATGGTGTATCTTACTAAATTCGATCCAGGATAATTTGCAAGCATAGGCATCTGCTTTGTCGCATAATACTCCATATTTAATGTTGGTAAAGTGTGACCGGATTTTTAAGGGATGTTTGGGATTTCGCTTCAATTACCAGATCGGCTTTTGAAACCCGACAAAGGTTTGACGACCACGTATAAATCATTAAATTGTATTGTTACGACCTATAGAAATTTTGAAAATGAAAACAACTATTCTATTATTTGCCGCCGTTCTGGGATACATAACTCCAACCTATTCACAACTCAACCGTGACCGCGAAGAGGTTCCGAGCGAGCTTTATCAAAATAAACTGAATTACGATTTCGGCAATGTTAATTTTGATAAATCAGGCAACTACAAGTTTGACATATTCAATAATTTTTTGAGAACCAGGGATCGTGACACTTTGAATTGGTTGCCAACGAGACCCGCACCAGGCAAATCCGTGGAAAAAATTTATTCAGGGGATAACATGCCTTGTTTCCACCCAAAGTCAGGGGACAACATGCCTTGTTCTGAACCAACAGGTACATTTCCTATGAGAGTCTTCAAACCGAAAAATGTTATCTGGGGGATATTATGGTGATCACAGAAAAAAATAGATCGACCCACAATTGTTAAAACTGATTGTCTGCCGACCAGGAATCTCACTCGTTTATTTCTATCCATACCGGTGCATGATCACTAGATTTCTCCCATCCCCGTACGTTCTTACAAACACCCGCAGTGCTCAGTTTACTTTTCAATGACGGGCTGAGCAAAAAATGGTCTATTCGCAGGCCCGCGTCTCTGCCATATGCATTGCGGAAATAATCCCAAAACGTATAAATCTTGACGCCCGGATTGAGCGTGCGAAGCGCATCTATCCATCCTTGTGAAACCAGTGTTTTAAATGCAAGTCTAACCTCGGTCCGGAAAAGCGCATCGTCTAACCATCGCTCAGGTTTGTAGACATCGAGTTCAGTAGGCATGACGTTGTAATCTCCTGCTAACACGACGGGAGTTCCTGAATCGAGGAGCGAAGCCGCATGTGCCGTTAGTCTATCAAACCATTTGAGTTTGAAGTCGAATTTGGGACCTGGGGCTGGATTTCCATTTGGCAAGTATAGGCAGCCAATCAAAATTCCATCTATCAATGCTTCGATATATCGGCTGTGAGAATCTTCGTCGTCGCCGGGCAAGGTGGGCCGTACTTCCTTGATATTGTTCTTGCGCGATAGGATCGCCACCCCGTTCCAACTCTTTTGTCCGTGCCATATTGAAAAATATCCCGCTTCCCGTAGCGCACGCTCCGGAAATTTCTCATCAGGCGCTTTCAGTTCCTGCAGACAAACAACATCCGGAGCCGTTTCCTGTAACCAACGAAGCAATACTGGCAGACGTCCGTTGACGCCGTTTACATTATATGTGGCTATTCTCATAAGACTTAAGTTTAAAACATTTATGTGATGTAGCCATTCGGAATTGGCAATGATTCATGAAAATATGACTTGTCTGGCAATTTCGTCGCAACTTTGAAGATCGTTTAATACAGATTCAAGTTTGCTGTTTACGGATGCAATCGCGACTGTGCCAAGCATAAGTCGCAATGGCGGATTGTTTGTAGCTGCAAGCTTGATTAAAGCATCCGCTGCTTTCACTGGATCACCCTCCTGCCGTCCATGAATAAGCCTAATCATTTCGCCATCACTCCAGCAGATTGTTTATAATCCGGATTATTACAGATCACCTTTTTAAAACCGTATTCGTTTGTACACTCTGTTTGCTGCTTGCAAAGAGTACAATAGGATGGGCATGGAATAAAGGCGAACTAACCTGAAAGATGTATAAAATCTACAAATGGGATGTGCGCTTGATGTACGGACGTGTATTCGAAATCATTACAGTAGACTATTTCTGCCGGTCATGGCAGAACCTTCACAAACAAGCAAAAAAATACCTAATTATCGCTAGTCAATTTTGGCTTAGGTCATATCTTGCCCCTCTAAATTGACAATATTTTTCCTATCTTATGCGAGCATAAACGTTGTAAATAATCATGGCATTTAAAGCATTTATTACCTCGCTATTCCTGCTTATAGCCCGCTTCGGATACTGCGAGGAAGAAATTAAGTTAA
Source organism: Chryseolinea sp. (assembly GCA_037720155.1). Taxonomy (GTDB): domain Bacteria; phylum Bacteroidota; class Bacteroidia; order Cytophagales; family Cyclobacteriaceae; genus Chryseolinea. The sequence goes on from JBBJMI010000011.1 coordinate 141,901, forward strand.
CCCTTGATACGTATCAATTTTGCGTGAGCGCGGAAAGCAACTTTGCTCTTTACGACGTGAAGGGGATAACGTTCGGTGCTACCAATGATTTTATACTCGAAATGAGTGATGCGAACGGCGACTTTTCGGTGCCGGTAACGCTTGGAACGACAACCTCAAATTCGCCTAACGGCCAAATAGAAATGGTTTTCCCTCCTGCGACAGCTCCCGGTTCAGGATATCTCATAAGACTTAGGACCACAAATCCCGTTCGGACAAGCGTGCCTCATGCTACTCCGATCGCGATTTATAGCGACCCCCAGGTTTCTACTATATCGGCCTCACCCGATGGCGAGGTGTGCGACGATACGAAAGTCACATATTCGCTCAATGTCACAGGAGGAATTCCAACAGACTACACTCGACGTTGGGAGATCAACAACAATGCTTCCATCTTCAACACCGAACTAATAACAAACATGCGGAACGATGGCGATATTATCACGGTCGAGATATTTGCTACCGGATGCAGGGCAAATTTCACAGCGGACAAAGTCGTCAATGTTACGACACGACCGGCCGTTTATATAAGCGCTGATCCGGGGCCTTCCATCTGCGCACCAGGAACAGTAAGCCTAAGCGCGTCGGTGGTTGACGCGTCGGCCACATCTTACCAATGGTTCAGGAATAGTTCCCCAATAGCTGGAGCAAATGCCCCGACCCATAAGATCAACTTGACAAATCCCTTTACGGGATCTTTTTACCATTGCGTCGTTAGTTTTGATGGTCCGGCGTGCTATCCCTCATCGACTGAGACAAAAACGATGAAGGTAGATTTGTATACGCCAATGAACCTTGAGGCATTGATCACACCGCCAGCTAAAATTTGTGACGGCCTGCAGTCTCGCTTCATCGCTAAGTACGAATGGATAGACCATTTTCAATGGACAAAGAATGACCAGCCAACCGGCGACGACTATTATGTCTATGAAGATATTTTCAAAGTTGGCGATGTAATCAAACTGAAAGTGTCAACCGAATACCCTTGCGTGGACGTGTCGGTCAAAGAGAGCGAACCCTTTACAGTTACCGAGGTCGACCAGGTGATGGCACCTCAGGTAGTACTTCATCAGTCCCCCGAAGGCGATTTCTTGCCAGGCACTCCAGTGGTATTCACGACGGAAACTTCCGGGAGCGGTACAGGTCCTTTATTCCAATGGTATAGAAACGGGCAGCCGGCGACTCCGTCACCATTTGGTGGAGTTGGAAATGATCCAGAGCTGGGCGGCATATTTGCAGTAACGCCTGAAAACGGCGAGGAAATTAAAGTTGTCATGAGAAGCACGGACCTGTGCGCTACCCCAGTGGAAGTATCGGATGTCACGCACATTTCGCAAACCAATGATTCCTATTACACACTAAAGTGGCAGAATGACTCTGAAGGCCCGCTCAATATTAAACCTGATGCATTTGTTATTGGCAATAAAGCCTATGTCGTTTCAGGCCGGGCATCGTACGGCTCCGGTACGAACCCGACCGATGAGTTGTGGGAATACGACATCCCGACAACCACTTGGACCAGAAAGTCGAGGTTTGGACATCTGGAGGAACGAGACAGGGCCGCGGGGTTCGCGGCCGACGGAAAAGGATTCATTGGATTGGGCCAGGGATGGAACCAAAGCCTTAAAAAAGATTTCTGGCGCTACGATCCGTTCGCTAATCAATGGACTTCAATAACCACATATCCAGGATCTGGCAGTCTTGACGCTTTCTCTATTGGCGTAGAGAAAAATGGATATGTCGGAATGTTATCCGACGCCGATAACTTCGGGGATTTTTGGGAGTACAACGCGGTCAACAACCAATGGAAAAAGCTACGTGATTTTCCAGGACCAAAGCGCGAGGCCATGTGCGGATTTGCTATCGATAAAAAAATCTACGTTGGGATGGGATCGAACGGAACAAACTTTTTCAGAGATTTCTGGGAATATGATATCGAAGCCAAGACATGGTCTGCGAGATCGTCATTCCCCGGAGAACCCCACCACGATGCGACATCATTTGCTGTGGGCCGTACCGGATACTACGGTCTGGGTTATGACATTCAGCTAAAAGCCGCACCAGCCGTGTGGAGATACAATCCTGCAGATGATTTATGGTTTGTTGTTGAGGAGTTTATACCGTTCAATTATGGTGCGTCCCTTTATAAGGCGGTCGCTGTCGGACTCCAGGACAGGGCAGTTGTCTACTCTAGTCGTCGGCAGGTTAGCGGTGTCTCGTGGGAATTCATCCCCTTTGCGATCAATGGCTTTGAAGGCAGTGGCTTTACCAACGAACCAATCAAGGTTGCATTTGCTTCGGACCTCAACTTCGCGCAAGACAATACGTTTACTGTTCAGATTTCTTCTGATTCATTATTCGCCAACTTCATCACGGCTGGTTCGTTATCTTCGCATGCTACGTTGGGCGTTATTGATGCATTGATACCGATCGCTGCGGTCGGTATACAGTACGTCAGAGTAGCTTCGACCAGTCCGGCAATGGCGACGGCTTCGCTGGTGAGAGAATTCATACCGGTGGGTTTCGAAGAAAGTTCGTATTCAATCGTTCAAACGTACCCGAACCCTGTAATCGATAAACTTACAATTAGCGTGCCCGAACACTTTTTGGGCATAGGATCAACATTTAAGATCCTTAATGCGATCGGCATGGAAGTGATTACGGGATCGCTGGAATCTGATAAGACCGTTGTCGACCTTGAAGCGCAATCGGCCGGCCTTTATTTGCTATACTTGAACATCGATAGGACGACGATCACAACGAAGATTGTTGTAAATTAATTGCCGCTCTGAATCCGCAGCAGATCCAACTGTTGGCATAGCTGATATATTCATCTATTCTTCTTTCATGGTGAGAGTATTTAAACGGAGCATCAGGCACTCGAGATAATAAGAAAGATTTTTCAGTCGAGGAGATAAAAATAACCGCCCTTACGCGATTCATGAACGTCATTCGTCTAAAAAAGTATGTCGATCCACGCTTGTTCAAATTGATTGTCTGCCAACCTTGAATGTCACTCGTGTATTTCTACCCACACCGGTGCATGATCACTAGACTTCTCCCATCCCCGTACGTTCTTACAAACACCCGCAGTGCTCAGTTTACTTTTCAATGACGGGCTGAGCAAAAAATGGTCTATTCGCAGGCCCGCGTCTACCATCTATCAATGCTTCGATATATCGGCTGTGAGAATCGTCGAACCAACGAAGCAATACTGGCAGACCTCCGTTGACGCCGTTTACATTATATGTGGCTATTCTCACAAGACTTAAGTTTAAAACATTTATGTGATGTACCCATTGGAATTGGCAATGATTCATGAAAATATGACTTGTCTGGCAATTTCGTCGCAACTTTGAAGATCGTTTAATACAGATTCAAGTTTGCTGTTTACGGATGCAATCGCGACTGTGCCAAGCATAAGTCGCAATGGCGGATTGTTTGTAGCTGCAAGCTTGATTAAAGCATCCGCTGCTTTCACTGGATCACCCTCCTGCCGTCCATGAATAAGCCTAATCATTTCGCCATCACTCCAGCAGATTGTTTATAATCCGGATTATTACAGATCACCTTTTTAAAACCGTATTCGTTTGTACACTCTGTTTGCTGCTTGCAAAGAGTACAATAGGATGGGCATGGAATAAAGGCGAACTAACCTCAAAGATGTATCAAAAATACCCCGTCGTAATATTTATTGGGAATATCCCTTTATTTGCATTAATCATCGCTGGGATGGCAACCCTACTGATATTCCATTTCTCGGGTAAATCTACAAATGGGAGGTGGCTTTATGTATGGACGTGTTATTCGACAAACTGGAAGAAACAATTACCGAGATGGAAAATTTGAAACAGGAATAATCAAAGAAAATCAATGACTGGAACACAAATCGACGAAATCAATTTCATTGTAAGGCAAATGTTTGATGCCATTGAAAAACTGAATCCCGCCTACATGCAGGTACCGGAAGACGAAATCATATCACACGGAAACTTGGCGGTGTGTGTGATTGATGAAGCTGGTCAAATACATGGCAGAGTTTACGGCTCTTTAAAGCCAAGACTCAGGCAGTCGTATAAAGTTGCCTGGACAAAAGCCAGTCAGGTCTGGCTCACAGGTGTGAAGACAGGCGAGTATGAAAGACTTGTTTTTAATAAGGAGGTAGGAGAAAATGCTAATGGCATAGAGGCGCCTGATCTTGTTGGCTGGGAGGGAGGGCAACCCGTGACATTAAAATCGGGATACAAATTATCAGTCGGTTTCAGTGGATTCAGAGGGACAACAGATATTGAGATCGTGCTGAAAGCATTAGCATTAATAAATCAACTTTAACCATTTTTTCTCATCGACCGTCATGAAACAATAGCTACTTGTTTTCAAATGATGAATTAAATGAGATTGATACAATATTAAAATAAACTATGCTATTAATAAGAGGATTGATTTTGACACTTGTTGTTTGTTCAGGTATTTCTTCATGTGCACAAGTGTATTTTGGAAAGCCATGGAACAAAAAACGACAAACCATTCCCGGGAAAATTGAGTGTGAGTTTTACGATCTGGGTGGTGAGGGAATTGCCTATTATGACAAAGACAGCATCAACAACGGCAGCGGGAAACTAAATCCTAAGAATGGAGATTTTTTAAACGAGTTTCGAATGTCTGAAGGCGTGGATATTTCATTTACAAAACCCGCACCGATAGACATCCACCCGTTTAATCAAGTTGCGCCTGTCCTTGATCAATTGTACGTTGGATGGACTGAGCCAGGTGAGTGGATCAACTATAGCATTGACGTACGCCACTCCGGAAACTATACCATTTCACTCATGTATACCGCTAGTGGAGCGGGAGGGGTAGCGCTCTTGTTAGATGGTAATGACCTTATCGGCGAGTTGGTAATACCTTCAACTCGGAGTGACCACGAGACTGTTGCGTGGCGGCAATGGCACCACTGGAACATTTTTAGACCCACAGCATATTTAAAAATCGAGAAAGGGCGCCATTTGCTAACGCTCAAAACGACAGCTCATGGAAATATGAACTACGATTACATTTTGTTTGAATTGAAATAGTATTGTTTGTCCATTATAGGTAAACAATCAGAATCTCATCGCCCTTTGTCATTAACCCACACTTTTTATGCAATACACTTAATAATTTTCGCACACCGGTATACAATGAGGCCTTATTGACTTTTGCGATAGATCAGTAAAAAACGGTCATGCGATTTTTAAAGCCTCATACCTCAAATTAAATGAAACTTGACTAAGCAGCACCAATCATAAATCAAGCTATCTACTAACTAAAAACTGTCATTCACAATATACAAACAGCCAGCGACTAGGTATTTCATATATTAGAAGAAAGCTAAGGCTTTAAAAATGAAAGGTTTTCTCAGCACTATACAATTCCTATTAATTTCCTTGGCAGCCTGGGCCCAATCACCTTTACCGATTACTTTTAATGGCCAGCCTGTACTGGATGACGGCATATCGGTTGAATCCTATGCCTTGTTTTATGAAAATCCATTCGGCGACACTCTTCAACAACTTTCGGAAGTGGCGCAACAACATTTCATTCCAATTGCACCGACCTCTGATACGAAGTTTGATAACGCAAGACAAATGAAGCGGACTAGTCAAGTTATCTGGTTGCGATTCGAGGTTGCGAATACTAACCAAACTGATACATTGCACCTATGGTATTACGGTGGGGTTCATGCTTTCATCTCCCTGTACTTAAAAGAGAAGACTTCGTTTAGCAGTGTGGGTTCAGGCGGTATATGTACTATTGCCGTAAATCAACGCCTTGGCCCGTTTGCGCTTCCATTGTTAATTCCGCCGCACACCACCAATTGTTACTTTGTGCGGGTAACCGACTACCTTCTGCTATTTGATAAAACTGCGGGCACTGTAAATACTACAGAAAGCTATCAAAACATTCTTATCAACGAAACGGATAACATCAAATGGCTGTTTTTTTTAATGACGATGATAATTGGCTGCTTGCTGCTGATGAGCCTTTACTCACTCTATCAATACTTATTAAATCGGGATAAAGCTTTTCTTTACTATGCTTTGTATGCAGCACTTGCCTTTTGCTGGATGATAGAGTTTGCAAATCCTCGTTTTGAACTGGGCCTTACTCCGTCTTTCATGCCTTGGCTTGCACATCCGTGGGCTTTCTCCTTTTCGCATATTCTTAGTCTGGTTTATGCACTTTTTTTAACTAAGCTTCTTTCCATCCAGCAGCAGCAGCCACGGCTTTGGAGATTCATTAAGCCGCTTATGATCCTATTGTTCTTGCTGCAGGTCATGGTTGTTGTACAGCTTTTCACAGGAATCTTAGTCGCTAACGCCGCCTTGTTTTTTTTGCTAGATGCATTGCCATCTCTCATTATGGGTGTGTTGATAATCATTGCTACGATTCGCAGCCCGAGCAAACTTAAACCGTATTTACTGGTAGGTGAAATCAGTCTTTATGTCATTTCACTTTCGCCACTGCATGGTCTTTTTATGCAGCAAAATGTATCGCCGCAAGTCGCCGCCATCGTCAATTATCCACCTTTCTTTATGGCTGTCGGATTGTTTACAGAACTCTTCTGCTTTTCGCTTGCATTAGCTTATAGAAACAAGTTAGTGGAGCTTGAAAAAAACAACTTACAACTACAATATGCGCAACGGCTGGAAAGCGAACTTACCCAGCGCACCCAGGAAATAACAGAACAAAGCCGCATGTTGGGCGAACAGCATTCGTCTCAATTAAAACTGGCCTTTGAACAAAGGTTGGCCGAAATGGAAATGACCGCATTACGAGCACAAATGAATCCTCATTTCATTTTTAATTGCCTTAATTCCATCAAGCTTTACACGACCGATAATGACTCCGCGAAAGCTTCTGCTTATCTTACAAAGTTCAGTCGGCTAATAAGGTTGGTTCTGGAGAATTCCCGGTCAGAGCTTGTAACATTGAAGAATGAACTGGAAGCGTTACAGTTGTATTTGGAAATGGAAGTTATGCGGTTTAAAGACAAGCTGCAGTTTTCTTTTGATGTGGCAAAAGAACTTGATACCGACATGATAGAAATACCGCCTTTGCTCTTGCAGCCTTATGTGGAAAATGCGATATGGCATGGACTGATGCACAAAAAAGAAGGCGGATTTGTGCAAATAAGAGTTGAGCAAGCACAAACAAACCAGTTGCATATTACTATTACTGACAATGGAATTGGTCGAACCAAAGCTGCTGCATTGAAAAGCAAATCAGCAACTGCCAACAAATCGTTTGGAATGAAAGTGACTGATGAACGGATTGCCCTGATTAATCAGATTTATCGAACTAATGCAATGGTTCTGGTACATGATTTAACAGATGCTGAAGGCACTGCTGCTGGAACTGAAGTGCTACTCAAAATAATAATATGATTATCGAATTTCAAACAATTTTTCAGCCTGTAGGATGTTAAACGCAATGCTTATCGATGATGAACCTGATTGTATTCGCTTATTGGCAATGCAGTTAAAGGAACATTGCCCGCAAGTGAACGTAGTTGGGCAATTCACCAGCAGTGTTGAAGGTTTGAACGCAATCCGAAAAATAAAACCTGATGTTGTATTCCTGGATGTCGAAATGCCGGAAATGAATGGTTTTGCTTTGCTTGAAGAATTGGATGACATTCCCTTCAGCCTCATTTTTATTACGGCATACAACGAATTTGCGATAAAAGCATTTCGCTACAGCGCGCTTGATTACTTGCTAAAACCACTGGATTCGCACGAATTGCAAGAGGCAGTGAAGAAGGCCGAAAAAAGACAACGAATCGACTTGGGGCAGATTGAGATGCTACAATCACAAATGCAAAGAGGAAAACATCCGCAAAAAATTGCGGTCCCTTCTCAGAGTGGTGTCGCATTTATCGAATTGAAGGACTTAGTTTATTGTGAAGCCGATAGCAATTATACTAAACTGTTTTTAACAACTGGAAAGAATCACCTGCTCAGTAAAACTTTGCGTGAGGTGCAACAGGTGCTTGAAGAACGTAATTTTTTAAGGGTGCATCGCCAATTCCTTGTAAATCTCGATCATATCAAAATGTACCACAAAGGGGAGGCTGCTTACCTGGAAATGGATGGAGGTCCCAATATTCCTGTAGCAAAAAATCAGAAAGAACGACTGGTACAAAAGTTTGGTTGGCTATAAACCGCACGTTTCATTGCTCCAGTCCGTGTTTTAATTTTTTTTGTTTGCCAATTTTTGTCGTGCTGCTAATTGTATTCCCTTACTCAATTAAAACCACCTTCCGCACAATTGCAAAGGTCCCTCACAAGATTAGCTGGTTATTCTCCATAGATAGATAGTATGTTTGGTCAAGTTTAGTAGTAGTAACGCTGTTTTGTTTGTTGGTCAAACAAACTAAACTTTGATTTTCTCGACGATGTTAGAGAACATTATCTAATTCAAAATATAAAAAAACAATTATGAAATACCTCATTATATTATTTCAATTGCTTCTACTGTCGCGATAGTCGTAGTGTTTGGGGAAGGAACGGTTGAGGGCGATTATAATTTTCCGGATGGCACAAAGAGAGGTTCTAAGGGTGATGTAACGATGGCGATGTATTCAGTTACCCTAACTAAAAGCAATGATACCTGGAAGATTTCGGCAATGCAGATTACCCATATTGATGCCAATGCTGCAAAACTAAATCCGATTAAATAAAAGAAGAACATAAAAAAGTAAGACAATGAGATACCGTTTGATATTTTTCATTTTGCTATTAATTCCGCAACTGTTAACAATAACCGCATCAGCCCAAACGGCTGATCTTATTTTAACGAATGGTAAGATTTTTACTTCTGATACTACACGCCTTTATGTACAGGCTTTAGCAATCAAAGGCAATAGAGTGCTGGCAGTGGGAAACAATAGAGCAATAGAAAAATTAGCCACATCTAAAACAAAGAGAATTGATCTGGAGGGTAAAACGGTAACACCAGGGTTTAATGATGCACATGACCATCCTGCCTGGCTTGCGCCGATAGGTAAATTTTTGAATAAAAATGCGGAATTAAATAATACAGGTTTAAATAAGAAGTCGATTTTGGATTCTGTTGCTATGTTGGTAAAAGATGCAAAGCCGGGAGAATGGATACATGGTTTCATTGGCACGGATGTGTTCTTTGATACCAGCATGAGGGAATCATTAGATAGTCTTGCACCTAATAACCCTGTTGAGCTACAGATCTGGTGGGGGCATGGTATAGTGGTGAATCAAAAGGCGCTTGAAATGTGTGGTATTGCAGATCATGATGAGGACCCTTTAGGCGGCTGGTACGTTAGAAATGGTTCTAATAAAATATCTTCTCTTCAACAAAATGCTCAGGCAGTTGTGTGGATTAAATTAAATGAATCTGAACCGCACAACTTAGTTAAGGGTTTACAGTCATATGTACAAGAGCAACTAGTGACAGGCATTACATCAGTCCAATATATGGGCACTGGCTTTACTGCCAAAGCTGCAGGTCAAATATTTCATAAAGTCAATTCACCACAACGTATCCGCATGATTCCGTGGCAGCGCTCCACAGCAAATGGGCGGCAATCACAGGATTGGAATATTGCGGATACAGACAGGACACCTATGTTTACTATATCGGGTGTAAAATATGTAATTGATGGCTCCCCTGGAGACGGAAATTCACTAAGTAAAAAATCGTACACAGGAAGAGGTAACGGTAATGGGCGATTAAATTACCCGATAGATACGATGAAGCAAATTATGAAAGAAGCATTGACAAGCAACCGACAGTTGGTTATGCATATAACAGGCGACAGTAGCTTTTCAATTGTACTTTCCTTAATGATGCAATCAGGATCAGCGGAACAATGGAATGGTAAAAGGGTACGCATTGAGCACAATTTTGTTAAAGGTATTTCATTGCCTCAAATGAAGATATTAAAGGATTACGGTATCCTTATGATGCACACGTCAAAATATTCTACCGGCAGTCAGCTAAAGTCTCTAATGGATAATGGGGTAATGGTAGGCATGTCTCCTGACGGGACGACTAACCCATTTTTTGATATCATGATGTGTACAGCGATGCAGCAGGATTCTACCGAAAACATTAACCGGGAGACGGCAGTAATGGCTTATACCAGAACAAATGCTTATGCAGAGTTTAAAGAAAAGGAGAAAGGCACGTTAATGCCCGGAATGTTGGCAGACCTTGCTGTCTTATCGCAAGATATTTTTGCAATACCGCTGCAACAACTCCCTGGAATAAAAAGTGTATTAACAATAATAGATGGAAAAATTGCATATCAACAACATGTTAAGTCTGTTCGTGACCATTGAAAAACACCTCCAAAGGAAATCATGGTAAAGTGATCTCGTTTTAACGTGAACAAACCTTGAACGAACATGTCACAACCGCGAATCACCAGGAAATCCCTTAACATCTCCATACATCATTAAAGAATTTTTGAGCGGTTTAGCGCTCCCGCCACTACTATTGCCAATAAGTAAATGCTTATGCGGTACCCCTTAATATAAGATAGACGTAAGCCATCACCATTATCCAGGTTGTATAACAAATAACAAGTAACCGGTTAAAGTACCCGGCAACTGCAAGCACTCCAGGTGGAACTGTGTCGGCCGGTATTGGTCCGGGACCCATTGGAACCCCGGCGTGCTTGAAGCCATTCATCATTAAGGCCAGGGAGATTCCCATCAGCACGAGGCTGATCCATATTGCATGGGCTGACAGCAGCGTTCCGGTCGAATATTGCGCCCAGTCAGATCTTTTTACAAGGTGGTAGCTGACCAGCAGTGCGCCAACCATTATGGTAGGAACGCCAAGCGCGAAGGCTGCGCCATGCAGCGGATGCTTCAGATCAAACAAACCACCCATCAACGAACCAACGCCCGAAAGGAAAACAAGTGCAAGCCCTATCTTCGACCATAAACTTGCAGTTTCGTTCCAAAGCAAAACTGGCAGCATCATGGTACAGACTGCGGACAATACAAAGAATGCGGTCAGGAACGGCTTATATTTTCCCATAGCGTATTCACTAATCATGCGCCAGCTCGGATGGTACTCGGGACTAAGAAAATGCAACAACAGAAGACACAGCAGAGACAATGCTCCGGTGGCTAAGATCAGTTTTGGTAACAAAGTCATCAGTTTCTTTTGTTTGGGGCTAGCAATGTGTCGAGTTATTCCAAGCCCTGTGTATAAATGATCGGTGTTTATTTGAAACCGACTGGTTGCAAACATATACGCAACTAACCAGTTGCGCAACATTTTGCCTATAAATATTTCGCGTGACTGGAACTGGCAACAAAGGAAGGGAGGGGGAGGGACTAACAAACGCTGAAGGCTCACTGCTCATTTTTTTTGAATTTTATGGAGGGACGATTTCCAATGGAATCACACAAACGAGTAGTGTTGTAGAAGTTTAGTAACAGTTGTATTTGGAAAAATGGCCTGATTCGAAGGATTCGATCTAGCACGTTAATTGCCATGTAATGTTTGAGTATTAATTTTCAAATAACAAACAAGACACTATGGAAAAGGCAGAAGCAACAACAACAACGAAAGAAACGATTGAGGTATTAAATGACCTGGTAGCAATAAATAATGACAGGATTGCTGGCTACGAGAAAGCGCTCGACGAAACTAAGGATACTGACAAAGATTTAAGAAGCCTTTTTACGTCGATGATTGATGAAAGCCGTAAGTTAAGGCTAGACTTAGCCGGCGAAGTGCAGACACTCGGTGGAGAATATGACAGGGGAACTACTGCCAGCGGTAAGGTGTACCGTGCATGGATGGATGTCAGAGCTGTTTTCACTGGTCACGACCGTCACACGGTTTTAGCAAACTGTGAACGAGGTGAGGACGCGGCCCAGAATGCGTATAAAGATGCGCTGAATGAGAATAATGTTCCAGCCTACATTCGCACACTGCTTGAGGGGCAGAAGCAAACGCTGAAAGCATCACACGATAAAGTAAAGTCGCTGCGTGATGCGGCAAAATAGGCTATTGTATATTTTAAGATTACCGCCGGAGATTTAAGTCTCCGGCATTTTTTTGCTGTTTCGCCATTCATTTGCTTGTACATTATCGATTTCTACTGATCGAAGATCATCTGATGCGATCTGAATGCAGTTCAATGTCCCTACAGCACCACCAATCCTTTTGCATATTTGACCGTTCCAACATCAACAACAACGGTTAATTATTTGAACAGCGGAGATATTTTTCTTTTGCAATTTTGTTAACGGTTGGTGTATTGGCGGACCGCGATATGGACCAGAAAAATCATCCGTTCAATCTGTATTTGTCAACAATTGCTTGACGCTGATTGTGAAACCAGGTTATGCCAAATTTTTTGTCCAATGCATCTATCTGTTTTTTTATTTCAAGTGCTGCGGGTGTTAATTTCTTAGAAGCCATTTCTGGAATAATTTTATGAAACAGTTGGTCGAGGTAGTCTTCGAAATTCTGGTTGAAGAAACAATCAATAAAGCGCAAGGGTGTATCATGAGCGTTCCAAAATGAATGTACAATACCACGCGGTCTGAAATTCCACGCGCCCGATTGTATCTCGTACACTTCAGTTCCGATGAGCACTGTTGCCGTACCTTCGATAACATACATTAATTCATCTAGATCAGCATGAATGTGTGGAGAAGGACCCATCTGTTTGGGCGAAACTGCCACCTCGATATTTGAAAACTGTTTGTTCGTTTGATGTGATTGAATAATCGTCCGCACATCCGTGCTTCCTGGCCCGGGCGTCAGCGGCGCGCGTGGCGCGACATAAAACGGTTTAGAACTACCGTCCTGATTTATGAGACTCGTTCCGTAAATTGGCAATGCCGCTGCCGTTGCACCGCCCATTATACCTGAGCAAATAAAATTTCTGCGTTTCATCGTTGAAGGGTTTGATATGAAACAAAACTACGATGTGGCTGCTGTGTCTTGATGGTAAAAAACCGACAACCTTCTGAAAAATATTTTTGAGACAAATTATTTAAGTGACTTCCGGATGGTCACCGGGTTCCTTTAAACCAAAAGATCGTTCAGGTGCTTGTTCATCCTCCTCGAACAATGCCTTGGGAAGCGTGCCTGCAAATTCCCTATAATCTCTTACCAGATGTTGATAGTCATGATAACCACATGCGAGTGCGATACTAAGCCAATCAGTCGCAGGGTTTTTAAATTTCATGTTGTAAGTTTTATAAAATCGAGAAATTCTGGTAAACAGCTTTGGGCCAATTCCCATGGCGTCAACAAACTTTCTTTCCATTTGCCGAGGTGATAAACAAGCTTGATCGGCAAGCCAGTCGAGAGAAACGTTTTCGGGTTTATCGAAAATCATTTTTCCGATTAAGTCGATTGGCTGTGCTTGTTTTGCTTTGCGTATTTGGTCAATAAGAAATTGATCGATGATTTGAATCATCTCTGTGTATGAATCGGTGCCACCAAGACGTGCATTGACCCGGCTGATCGAGCTGGAAAAGATAGCCTCAGCATCGACTTCAGAATGGGTTAACTCACTCAACGGCATTCCAGTGATACGGGACAACTTACCGGGGTTAAAGACCACAATGATGGTGAGAAAATCCTGCCCGATACCAAGATTTATTCTTTTTGTTTGTTGGCCGACAACGACAGAGCGTCGGCGTCTTATTTTTTTACTTTCCGTCACGTACTCAACAGTTTGCAGATCGCGTGGAATGAAAAGAAGACATTGCTCTGGCCGGGGCGGATATGGTTTGAAAGGCAGGTTCAAAACATCCTTAAAAACAAAATGCCGTACAGGATAAAGTCTTACAATTCTTTAAGTGAAGGATGAGGATAGAAATCTTTGAAGATCATTATTCTTCAGCTATTACATGATAGTTGGTTGATGGAAACACCTGGTTTGTGAAATATAGATGATTTTAAAACGAATGAGTGGTAAAAAACCGACAACATTTTCCGGAAATGCATATTTACAAAACGCATCTTTAATTTTGTGCGTTGGAAATTGCAGCACTCAGGAACCAGATCGCCTGATTCTTTGGAGTGGATATCCGTCAACCGGCTTGTAATCAAATACTGACAAAGACAAATCAGCATTTATTTCTAAGAACGGTTTCTTCATAAGAATGCGTCGCATTATATCAACCTATTATCCAAAGTAATCGGTCTTCTGTCCGTAATTTTACAGGAATAAAATCCGAATCGCTTGCATTGACTAGGATGTTGTAATCAGGGGAAGTAACTGAAGGAACGTGGTCGCAGGTTTCCCCCGAGATTCAGTATGCGTTCTGTATTAGAAAGTACGGCTTGGTAATATTAGCCATTTCGCCATGTCGTTCACATAGCAATAGGGAGTAAACCTTTTCATCATCGCCCGATTTTCTTGAATTGAATAGAAGCTTTTTTAGCATCTCGGTCGTTACTTCAGGCTCCATAGCCTATCGATCAACGATAAGTTTAAGCCGCTCATTCTTCTCTTGCAACGTTTTCACCTCAGGATCACCGCGCAGGTAGGAAGGCTTTAGGCCTTCAGCCCTTTGCTTAAATACTTTTTCCTCAGGATGACAAAAGCGTCGGAGATAGGTTATGCTTCCGACATATCTTGGAAATTCCTTCCCGTTATGCTTCTTTGAGCAGGGTCAGTCGATCCACGGGAGTGAATGTTCTTTTTGTTTTTGCCATTGTTTCCTAATTTAGTTGTACAAATCTGTTTTTCAGAATTTACGCAGCTTATTAGGGGACTAAGACACCAGCGACAAATTAGCTTCAAAATAGACTGAGATAACCTAAAGATTATCAAGCAATCCTTCATGTATTTCTTAACCCATTATTTACTAATCTGTCATTGGGATTTGGTTCGGGATGTTTAAGAATTCCACTTCCCGATACAAAATGTGCTTTCGATTAATATTCAATTCGTTAGGTGGGTCGCGCAACAAACTAGCAACAAAAAATACCTAACTATTGCAAGAAAAAATAAACATCCCGTTTTTAGGTGTTTATGCGAGTAACAAAGGTAGATATTATCCCGAAGCTCGTCAAAAAAATCGTTCCTTAATTTAAGACGTTGTCGAATCTTGCGCGTTGTCGAAATAGCTTTAATTTGCGTCTTCAGTATTAGATAGTCTGATCCTTGGAGTTCACGGCTTCAACCAATCCTTTTAAAGATGATGTTTAGAAAGGTCTTTTGCTGTCTTGATTTCAAAGGAGGATTGGGACATGGTTGATGAATAAGAAAGCCTAAGCAGAGTTTACTTGTATCCCCGCATAAGTAGGTATTTTGCACCAGACTCCATTGCTTCATCCGAGGGCACAAAGAATCCAAAAGCATCGGCCAAGCGATTTGTCGTATTAAAAGCAAAACAAACAGCAAGTGCATCCTCAATCTGAGCACGTGAGACTCCACTGCCCAGTAATGCACGCATATCGTTGGTATTTACCGTTTGCTCACGTGTCAGCTTACCAAGCATAAGTAGCGTTGCCCGCAAAGGCTCTCCTATAGGTGCGGCTTCGAGATTGGTAAGAACCATTTCCACTTTCGCTTTATCACGGTATGCCCCTGCCGCAACAGCATTGTGCGCCTTAATACAAAACGTGAACTCATTAATCTTCGATACATAGGCAGCCATCATTTCCCGGTCACCAACAGACCATGAAGATGGTCCGCGCATCGCACGATGCGTGAACTTCTTCATTGGCGTACCGTAAAATTCAGGGCGATAGAATACTATTCTTGCTGCATCAGGTACTGGATAACCTGATACAGTGCGAATGATTTTAAAAAGTAGTTTGGTGGTGAAGGCATAGCCTTTATTCAATATCTCAAGACGCATATCCACTCCCTTCATTACCCGGTGTTACTTCGGTTAAGATAGCCAACGCATTAGCATACTGACGCGATGCCTGCCCCACTGCTGCACATATTATAAACTCAAAAATTTGGTCTTCAGAGAAACCTGATTTCTTTACTGCATCGATGTCACTATCGGTCACCTTATAAGCGTTCTTGGCAACTTTGTCAACTAATGTCTTAAGTGGTTCTTGAAAATTAACATTTTCAAACGCAGCTTGTCGTTGATCTTTCGCAGTTACTCCCTTTCCTTGAAGGATACTGCTAACTACTGCCTTATGTAACTGCTCAAAATCAAAAGTACTTTTAATAATATTTTTCATGGGTCTTAATTAAAATATTTTTACATCGTCCAATTAAGATAATGCTTAAACCTGAATTGCAAGTCACATATGCTGCAAGCCTATTCTATTTCCTTCGGAATCTATGAGCATGCCTACATATCCCGCCTCCATTCCGGTGTTTGTTTTTGGCATGATCACTTCACCACCTGCTTTTTCAACATGCTTTAAGATGTTGTCCATGTCGTTGCCACCATCCAGGTAAACAACTATTCCATCGGCAGATGGCTTATGATACTGACCTTGGACAAGAGCACCTGCATTGTGCTTGTCATCCACAGGAAAAAGTGCATATTTTGAGCCCTTTGCATTCATGTCATGGAATTGAATACCCCCAAGAATAGCGCTGTAAAATTTCTTCGCCCGGTTAATGTCGGTTGCGGGAATTTCGACCCAATTGAGTAAGTGTTTCATAAGTTGTTTTTTGAAACAAATATGAGATGGGCGAACGCTGAATTCTTGTAAAAATCGGAAGTCCTATTCTTTATAAAAAATCCTTCCAAATTCATTTTCTGATTTAGAAAATCTCAGAGGTGAATGGCCTGTTAGGCGTTTGAATTCTTTCGAGAAGTGTGCCTGATCATAAAAGTAATTGTACATATAGTCTTTGACGTATTCATAATCTGGTTGCTTAGCCCAGCGTTCATAAAACTCCATGAAGCGCACTATTGACGAATAGTTTTTCGCACTCAACCCGACTTTATCGACAAACTTTTCATAAAGCCACCGACTGCTATAACCTGTTTTTGATTCCAAATTGCCCACCGTTACTATACCTTTTGATGTTTTAATCTGTTCAATGCAATAGTCGAGAATCTGGTCCGGTTCAGATTTGGTTAACAGCTTTATTAAATACTTTTGGATGATGCGTATTTTCTCTGCAATGCTTACCGTGTTAGCAATCTTTTCTTGGACTCCTCTGGCTGATTTACCAAATACATCTTCGAGAAGTAAGATGCTGTTTTTGATTTCCGACTGACGAAATGGAAAAATGCGATATGCCCCTAAGGCGGAAAACTCAATTCCAATATTTCCGGAAGGTGCGTCATGTTCAACATCAACGACTGCAGGTATATCGCATATCCCGATTAATGTGATCTTCGATTCTTTTGAAAGATGATAGATCTTGCTGTTTTTTCCTGACACTCCATTACGGAATGGAATGGTCAGCTTTGCCATGCCATTTGGCACAATCAACTTCATGTCTTCGCTCGGAACGCGTCCGCTGCTTTCGAAAACCCATATCTTACTAACATAGCCGACCAGCTGTGGTTCTGGTTGAAAATGTTGAAGCCGCATCTCCATATATAAAGCGTTAGACCAATTCCCAAGATAGTTCCAAGAAACGAATCAAACCACTGCTCGGGAGTTTTGGTTAGTCTTTTCTGCGAGATTGATTCGGATAAAATTCAACAAGTTTTGATTCTCCTGATCAGAGACGTTTTTTATTAACCGCGCTGCCGCAATTGGCAGCTTGCAATTTTCAAGTTCCTCTGTGAATAATTTGGAAAGTTTTTTGTCCTCATTTATTTCTTCTCAATTCACCATCTTCGATTAGAGGTGGCTTTTCCTTTTGCTGTTCTCTAAAAAAGAAACCAGACTTGATCTCAAAATTGCTGATTAGGAAAAAGAGAGTTAGTCCAAGGATTGATGAGCGTTGAAGGATTTGAAGAAAATCGACCGAGTCTTTTGCTATCGCCATTGATTCAACTATGAGTGTGATGCCGATTAGTGCCTCTATTATCATCACAAAACATTTCGGAATTTCATTCGCGATTCAATCAAATCACCTTTTCGGGTTTTGATTGCCGTATAGATTCCCGCCAAAAAAAAATCCGATTGACACGACCTCAGCTAATATGTAAGAGGCTTGTAGTGTCCAAGTGGGTATTACCATGATGTCTCTCAGATAAACCCAAAAGTGAATTGGTATTTCAATCCCAAACCACACTGCAATCAGAGCAGTAGGTTTGAAATGATCATCGAAAATCGCTTTGGCCAATAAAAAGAAAATTACCGGCATCGAGATTGCCCGGTTGCAGCGAGGAGAAATAAGCCCCTTCGCTCCTGAACAAACTGAGTTTCTAAAATCAAATAGCTGATCGCCGCGACTACAAGGCTGATCCACGTCCAAGTGTTAAGCCCAGTTTTCGTATGACGAAGGAGTAAAATGCCCGCGAGCGCTAAAAGCGTAACGCAAGGTACCTGCAGGATGGTATTTAACTCGTGAATCGTCATGTTGTATAACGCCTTAAAGTAGCAAAAAAAGCGGTTTCTTTTATCTATTCAATATAAATATTGAATAGGTGAATTATCTTTCTACCTTTGCCGTTGTAACGCAAAAGCAAGATTAATGAACAAAAGGCAATTCAAAGACACGGTGTATGGCGAGTTGGCACGGATTACAAAGTCAATGGCGAACCCACACCGGATGGAAATTATCGAGCTACTGGCGCAAGGAGAAGTTTCAGTTGAACAGATCGCGGATCAAACTAATCTTACCATTGCAAATGCTTCACAACATTTACAAGTATTAAAGCAAGCACAGTTAGTCGAAGTCAATCGACAGGGCAATTTCATCTTTTATCGTTTATCGAATGACAATGTATTCAAGGCATGGAAGGCGTTAAGGGATTTAGGAGTAGAGCGGATTTCTACTATCGAATTCGTTGTAAAAGAATTCAGAAAATCTATGTTTGATTTCGAGGCAGTGACAATTGAAGAGCTCATTGAAAAAACTGAGTCTGGGAAAGTGACAATACTGGACGTTCGACCTGAGTCAGAATATCGACAGGGGCATATTGCGAGTGCTGTCTCCATACCGATCGAAGAACTTGCCAGGCGATTAAGAGAGTTGCCCAAGCGAACGGAAATTATTGCTTATTGCAGGGGCCCATTCTGCGTGTATGCCGATGAAGCAGTGGCATTATTAGCGCAGGCAGGTTTCAAAGCAAAACGGTTGACCGAAGGATTTCCAGACTGGAAACTCCAGGAATTACCAATAGAGGTTTCAATGAATTGATAGACGATTTATAATCGAAAATAAGCACGCCTTAACGGGCTTTTTTTGGCGTTAAAATCTATTCAACAATAATATTGAATAGATGGATGTAGTGAGCGGTTATTTAATCATTAAATAAATGAAAGGAAGAAATTTTATCACAAGGTATTGCCGACATAAAAGTAGAGTCTGCCCAAATAGAAGACTGATCAATTCGAAGTATTACTCAATAGATAGACTGTTATGGAAAAAACAATTAGCGTAAGGCAACTGCAAGAAAAATTAAATAAACTCGAGAACATCTTCATTCTAGACGTCAGGCCAACGGATCAAAGGAATGAATGGAAAATAGCTGGTAGTATTCATACTGATGCTTATAAAAAACTTAACGATGGTGATGACACTGCTCTTGATATGGTTGAAGTGCCAAAAGATTCAATGGTTGTTACAGTTTGTGCCGCAGGGCGTACAAGCCTACTTGCTTCCGATTTATTACGGAGGAAGGGCGTGAATGCTTACTCATTAGAAGGTGGAATGAAAGCTTGGAACTATGCATGGAACACAGCTGAAATCAAGTTTGGCAATTCGAAAGTGATTCAGGTTAGGCGCGCAGCTAAGGGCGTTCTATCCTATATAATCGGATCGGATAAAGAAGCCGTGGTAATTGATGCAGCTTTAGGTCCAGAAATATATGAGCAGCTCGCAGCCGAAAATGGATGGACAATTAGGTATGTAATGGATACACATGTCCACGCTGACTATGTGTCAAGAACGCGTGACTTAGCGAAGTCATCGGGGGCGGAGCACATATCAATAAAGGATGCAAAAGTAGGTTTTGATTTTGTCGCTGTTAACAATGGTGATGCAATCACTTTCGGGAAATGCAAAATTGAATTTATTCACACGCCAGGCCACACTTGGGAAAGCACGACCTTTAAGCTAGATAACAACGCAATCTTTACAGGTGACACGCTTTTCATTGATGGTATTGGCCGACCGGATTTGAAGGCTGACAAGGAGGAAGGGATTGAAAAGGCACGAGCACTCTACAAGTCCCTCAATCATCTCGTTTCTTTGGATTCAGATTACCTTGTATTGCCTGCCCATACTTCTGGCACCGTTAGTTTTAATAATAAACTAATCGCGGATACAATCTCGAAGGTTATGTCGAAAGTAGGACTAACGAATTTGAGCGAGACGGACTTCATCGAATACACAGCAACAAGAATTCCTCCCACGCCATCGAAATATCAGACCATTGCTTCAATCAATAAGAACGGTTCGTATGAAAATCATGTGCTGGCTGATCTTGAGGCTGGAGGAAACCATTGTGCAATAGCTTGATTCTGATAACTGATGGAGAAAAAGTATTTCAACGAAGAATCTGTTTTCCTTCCTGAGAATCTACTGCGTGAAGCGAGACGACAGAAGAATTTGAAAGAATGTGCTGTTCCAATGGTTTGTGTTCTCGATCCCGATGGTGACATCGTTAGATACTTGAGGAAGAATGGGGCTCAGCTGAATTCGTGCTGGGCATGCTACCATAGTGACATGTACATTTCAAAGTATCATGATTTGGAGTTCGGAATCATCGGGTGTGCCGTAGGGGCGTCCTATGCGGTATTGCTAGCAGAGCAACTATTTGTTTCAGGATGTGAACTTTTGATTAGCGTTACCTCAGCAGGAAAATTAAATGAGCTGGTTGCGAAAGATTACGTACTTATCAAAGATACAATTCGAGATGAAGGCACGAGCTACCACTACCTTCCTGCGAGTGAAACATCTCAACTTGATAGAAACTTATTGAATAGGCTTGAAGCACTTTTCAGTAACAATAAATTGTCTGTCCAATCCGGTCGAAGCTGGACGACTGATGCACCATATAGAGAGACAACTACAGCTATAGAGGACGCTAAAAAGAATGGTGCGGACTGTGTTGAAATGGAGGCATCGGCACTATACGCATTTGGGAGTGCCAAAGGTAAGCCAGTTGTTTGTTTTGCTCACTTGACAAATTCAATGGCACAACAGAACGGAGATTTCGAAAAGGGCGCTGAGAATGGAAGCTTGTCGTCACTCGAACTTATTTATCATACGGCAAAACATCTAAACTTATGAAAAATGAAACAATAAAACTTGGATTGAAAGAGAACTGGAAACAGTTTACGCTTTTGGTTTTTGTTAATGCTTTCGTGGGGGGGATGATCGGACTTGAGCGAACAATAATCCCGCAGATTGCTGAAGCTGATTTTGGCCTTGCAGCGAAAACTGCTATTCTTTCCTTCATTGTTGTATTTGGTGTGACCAAAGCAGTTACAAATTACTATACTGGTGTACTCGCGAATAGATTCGGAAGACGAAGACTACTTATTTTGGGTTGGTTTTTTGCATTGCCTGTTCCGATCATTTTAATGCAAGCCGATAGCTGGAATTGGGTAATGTTTGCGAACGTTTTGCTAGGTATTAACCAAGGGCTTGCTTGGTCTAGTACCGTGGTTATGAAGATTGATTTGGTGGGGGAGAAGGATAGAGGTTTCGCGATGGGATTAAATGAGTTTGCAGGCTATATAGCTTTGGCAGCAGTAGCATTTGCAACTGGATGGCTCGCTCAAGAATATGGTTTACGTCCTTATCCATTTTACTTGGGAGTTGGCTTGGCTATTATTGGGCTTGTGTCAAGTTTGTTCGTCAGGGACACACAAAAACATGTACTACTTGAGTCGACAAAAAGCGCGGTGCCAAAACTTCATAATGTTTTTTGGGAGACCACCTGGAAACACAAGAACTTAGGTTCAATCACTCAAGCAGGTCTTGTTAATAACCTTAATGATGGAATGGTTTGGGGACTATTTCCTCTGTTACTAGCAACGAAAGGATTTGACCTGGCTGATACGGGAATCATTGTTGCAACCTACCCGGCAGTCTGGGGAGTCGGTCAACTTTTCACAGGTTCATTAGCAGATAGGTACTGTAAAAAGAAATTGTTGTTCCTTGGAATGTTGCTCCAGGGGCTTGCACTTGTCGCAATGGTTTGGGCCAATTCTTTTTCATTGTTTATTGTTTTTTCATCCATACTCGGAATTGGAACCGCTATCGTTTATCCAACGTTTCTTGCGGCAGTATCGGATTACACCCATCCTGAACAAAGACCTCAAAGTATTGGCATCTTCCGTTTGTGGCGCGATCTGGGTTATGCGTTCGGAGCAATACTCACAGGGATTATTGCGGATCAATATGGATTGATTGCTCCAGTAATGGTGATAGGCTTGTTAACCATCTTATCAGCTTTACTACTTCAATACAGGATGAGCTGCTCATCATCTAACAGCATCATGCACGATATTAAACTTTCAACTTCTCACTAAAATGAAAATTATTTTTCTTCTCGATGACGGTCCGTACGTAAGCGAAGGGAATTACAATGCCTTAAGAACTGCGATCCATCTTCAGAAGCAAGACAAAAGCCTGCACGATATAGAATGCCCATACGTTAGCTCGGTCGCGCAAAAATCTACCATGGACGAAAGTTTTCGCAGCTCGTTGCCAAAACCCCTCAAGCTGATCTATTCTACTTTAAAGAGAAAGTCGAAGTTGGAGTACTGACGCCCATGATCGATAAGGCCTACCTGATGTCCAAGATTCATGCAGCAAGGGAATACCTTGACGACATCCCAGTCCGATTCATTGAGTTAGCGAAATCACAATACAATACGATGGCGAAGGTTTGTGCAGTGCCGAAGGGGGTTTTTCCTTAACTGAGCTTCATCCAGCGTAAACAATTTACGGGAATTTCAATCCAAATGAAATTTTTGATATTTTTTTACTACAAAGTAGTATTTAGTCTGGATGCTCTTTATTATTACTTCAAAATAGTATTATTTATAGATGAAAGGTATTCAACTAGGTGAATTTGAAGAGATCGTCCTGCTAACAGTAGGAGTTCTTCACGGTACCGCATATGGGGTAGCTATCAAAGACGAGATCGAACAACGGTTGCATCGGGAGGTAGCCATAGGTGCGTTGCAGGTCACATTGCGCCGGCTGGAGTCGAAGGGTTTTCTAAAGTCAAAGCAGGGAGATACCAATGAAACCAGACGGGGCCGTCCGAAGCTTTTTTTTGAGGTCACTGCATATGGAAAGAAAGCGCTCGAGTATAGCAAGGAATCACGCGATGAACTTTGGAAGGCGCTTCCTAAACTGGTGTTGAAGCTTAAATAGCCGCCAATGAGAAGAGCCGATCCACCGCGTTTCATCCTGCGCTTCCTGAAATGGTTTTGCAGACCAGATTATCACATTCACATTGAAGGCGATTTGCTTGAGATCTATGACCGGAGAGTAGAAGACCTCGGCAGAAGTCAGGCGAATTTGCGCCTGTACAAAGACGTCATCTTACTATGCAGACCCGGAATTCTCAGGTCCGCTAGATTCGATCAACCACTAACAATTAACGGTATGTTCAAAAGTTACTTCGTAATAGGGTGGAGGAGCCTCTGGAAAAGTAAACTGTATTCTACACTTAATGTCCTCGGTCTCACATTCGGAATGACCTGCTTTTTATTAATAGGCATTTACGTTTATGATGAGCTGAACTTTGATACACATCACAAAGACGGTGATAGAATCTATCGTGTGATCACAAATGAGAAGAATCCGAATAACGAAGCGACCACTGTAGCCGCAGCAGGTTATATGCTCGCGGAAGAAGCCACACAGGCGTTGCCGGAAGTAGAGATGACAGCGCGCATGCAACGATCAGGCAGAGGCAATCTCATTGATCCTGAAAATCCGGTTCACGTGCAGGAGACGATTACCATCGCGGATGAAAATTTCTTGCAGCTATTTGATTTTCCGGTTCTTGAAGGCGACAAACGGACTGCCTTGGCGGAACCTAATACTATAGTCATTACAGAGGACCTTGCCGTGCGTATCTTTGCGAGGAAGGATGTGATCAACAAGAATGTTCAGTTTGAGCACATGGAAACTCCGTTGAAGATCACTGCAGTTTTGAAGAATCACCCGCAGAACTCAAGCTTTTCGTTTACCAGCGTGATGTCCATAGCAACGCTGTTAAATGATGAGAATTTCAAACGCGACGCACAGAGCGATTGGGCTTCCACGAGCTTTACAGTATATACCTTGCTACGTCCGGACGCTAATCCGGATTCTGTTTCGCGCAAGATCACCCGCCTCGTACATGGCAATGCAACGCTGGAGCCCGGTACAATGCTCTCACATTCAATGCAACCATTAAAGGACATCCACCTGAAGTCCGCCGGGATCGCTGATGGTGCCCGTAACTCAAACGTTGATAACATCCCGCAAGGAAACCCTGTGTATATAACCGTCTTCTCCTTCACGGCAATTTTTGTTCTACTGATCGCTGGAATCAACTATACAAACCTGACAACAGCAAGAGCATCGAGCAGGCTGAAGGAAATCGGTGTGCGCAAGGCAATTGGTGCGGTTCGCGGTAACCTGGTCAAACAGTTCCTGATTGAATCGCTGATCACAACGGTGATCGCATTCTTTATTTCTGTACTGATTGTCGCCCTTTTATTGCCGGTGTTCAATGATTTTGTCGACAAGAAGTTTGAGCTTTTCACCTCAGTGGGCTTCGTATTCTGGGCTGCTGCAGTAGCGCTGATCATTGCCATTGGGTTGTTGTCTGGAGGGTATGCAGCCATTTTACTTTCGCGCTTCAATCCGGTTTCGTTGTTGAAGGGTTTGAAGGTGAAGTCAGGAGGCGATTTCTCGGTGAGAAAAGCCCTCGTCGTTCTGCAGTTTACCATTTCTACAATTATGATCATTGGTACCATCGTGCTATTCATGCAAGTTCGTTTTCTGAACGACAGCGAACTTGGCTTCGACAAAAATCTAATGGTGGTGATCGATGTGAATGTTGCTAAGGCGCGTTCAAACTTCGAGTGGGTAAAGAATGAGATGTCCAAGGTAAGCGCCGTGAAGCATGTTTCAGCTACCTCGCGCGTGCCAGGAGAGTGGAAATCCATACCGAGGATCAAATTGAAAACGGAGGGAAGCACGCGTGAACTGCAAATGGCCTATACCATTGCAGCTGATAAGGATTTTCTTGGCACCTATGAAATCGAGTTACTTAAGGGGCGAAATTTTCAAAATGATTCAGATACGATGTCTGTCATTATCAACGAAGCTGCAGCGAAGATGCTTGGCATCACCGATGTTTCGAATGAAGTCATGATACCGCAGGTGGCGCGAAATCAATTTTTTACGCCAATCTATGATGACGCAAATACTTCATTTAACCCACGGGTCGTAGGAATCGTGAAAGATTTTCACTTCCAATCGCTGCGCGCGAAGATAGAACCTTTGATCCTCACATATCATTCTAACCCGATCTTTCCGATTGATTACTACTCTGTCAAGATCTACCCTCAGAACATCCAGCCAACACTCGATAAACTGAAGGCGATCATGTTGTTGAATGATGAGCGCGAGCCGTTTGAATATCACTTTCTTGACGACCAGCTCGCATTGTTCTACATTGAAGATCAGCGGAGCCAAACTATTCTTGGTTGGGTTGCCATTGCCAGCGTCGTGATTGCATGCCTTGGCCTATTTGGGCTTGCCACATATTCCGCTGAGCAGCGTTTGAAAGAAATTGGTATGCGAAAGGTTTTAGGTGCGAACCTGTTAAGTATTATAGCATTGCTGTCGAAGGACTTCGTGAAGCTGGTTCTGATTGCCTGCTGCATTGCATTTCCGGTTGCATGGCTTGGTGCAACCTTGTGGCTTCAGGAGTACGCATACCATATCAATATTGAATGGTGGGTCTTCCCGCTCGCAGGTATTATTGCAACAGGCATTGCTTTATTAACCGTGAGCTACCAGGCGATCAAGGCGGCGGTTGTAAATCCAGTGAAGATATTAAGGTCGGAGTAAACTGATTGAGCTAGACCTCTACAGTACAAAGTTTGATTTCACAGTAAAATCAAGGAAGACACAAACAAGGCTTACTTTCCGATGCAAAATATGCTCACTCTTGATTGTCGGCACTTCACGAAATTGTGATGGTATGTCCCGCGCGTTGTTTACGCATAATAGGAAGGATAGCACGTGTAACATTTATAGGCCCAATAAGGCTCGTTGTTAATTGGCGTTCGAATTATTTGGTGTTTGCTCTTCAAAATGTCCTGCGTAGAAATTTGCGGCATTGTTTGCCAACACATCTATCCGACCAAATCGCTTGATAGTTTCTTCGATTGCAGTTACTGCATTCTCCGATTTCATAATGTCGAGCTTTACAACAAGAAGATTTGAAGAGCAATCTGTTGCCCCGGCAACCTTGTCAGGATTGCGACCACTTGCCACGACTTTATGACCGTCGACTAGTGCTGCTTTTGGAATGTCCAACTTAATCCACGACCAGCGCCAGTAATCACCCATGCTTTTGAAGTTGTATTTGTTGCCATGATTCTCGGTGCACGTCCGAAAAGATATAGCCCATCGCCGGTACTGAAATCAAGGAAAATAAGGAAATGATTACGAATTTCAAAGACAATGGCATTTACAAACCTTCAAATTTAGTTGCGGCGTTATGGTCATTACAGTCTTTGTTTTGTATAATTTTGTAAAATGAAAGCGTCGTCCAACGGCTCCCCACTACAACTTGGAATTGAAAGTAAACGGTTTCAAAGTTTATTAGCCAGCATAAAAGATAAAGTAGGACACATCTACATTCGGAAGGATTTTTATAAGATCAATATCAGTACATGTATGTATATCTTTCACTGCGCAGATAAAAGTTTCGAGACGAGTATACCTGTTGTCTTTACGCCTTTGACAATTCAAACATTGTGGTTATGAAAAAAATCGACTCTATTGTACTGTTTTCAGTATGCCGTATGATGCCTCTCACCCTGCTTATAGCGGCTGCAAGTGTTGTAAATGCACAAACCTATCCTGCAAATTTCAGTCAGGTATCAGTAGCAACAGGCATCTCGAATCCAACCGTTCTTGCCTTTGCCCCTGATGGCCGAATCTTTGTTGCACAGCAAAACGGGGCTTTATTAGTGATAAAGAACGGTATGAAATTATCCACGCCCGCCATTCAACTGACTGTAAATTCCAGTGGGGAAAGAGGACTTATCGGTATTGCTTTGCATCCCGGCTTTAGCACCAACGGTTTTGTATACTTATACTATACGTTATCGAATGGCAGCCGGAACAGGGTTAGCCGGTTTACCATGAGTGGCGATGTAATTAATCCTTCGAGTGAAGTCGTTATTTTAGATCTTGATCTGCTCAGCACCGCTACCAATCACAACGGAGGGGCGATGCACTTCAAGGACGATAAATTGTATATCGCCATTGGTGAAAATGCGAACAGGGCACTTGCTCAAAATCTTGATAACTACCATGGAAAGATTTTGCGGATTAATGCCGATGGGTCTGTTCCTTCCGACAACCCGTTCAATACGGCAGGTGTTTCAGAGCAACAGAAAAGGGTTTGGACTTACGGACTTAGAAACCCATACACCTTTGACATTCAACCACAAACCGGAAGGATTTTTGTGAATGATGTAGGCGAGCAAACTTGGGAAGAAATTAATGATGCAACAACCGGCGGTAGAAATTTTGGATGGCCCACAACGGAAGGGGCAACCACCAATCCATCTTTTACAACCCCAGTATTCTCCTATCAACATGGATCAGGTGATGGGAGAGGCTGCGCAATTACAGGAGGCGTATTTTTTAATCCAGCTTCAACAAATTATCCAGCTTCATTTATAGGTAAATATTTTTACCAGGATTTATGTAACGCGTGGATCAACTATATTGATGTAAGTTCAGGTGCAGTAAGAAGTGCATTTGCTACAGGTCTGCCTGGTCAATCCCTTGCGATAGACGTAGGCACTGATGGCAATCTATATTACCTCAGTAGAACTGCAGGCGCACTTTACAGGATTATTTATACCGGTAGTGTTTCACCTGCTATCACAGATCAACCTGATAACGTTACAGTATCACAAGGCCAGCCAGCCACATTTTCCGTTTCGGCTACTGGCACAGCTCCATTGAGTTATCAATGGAGAAAAAACAATGTCAACATAACAGGGGCGACATCTGCGACGCTTACAATTCCTTCAGCGCAGTCTTCCGATGCAGGGAACTACCAGGTTGTGGTTTCCAACGCTGCTGGTGCTGTTACCAGTGGCATAGCTATTCTAACAGTTACCGCCTTCAATGCACCACCAACAGCAACGATCACGCTGCCTGCCACGGGAGCAATGTATCGCGGCGGGAATGTTATTAATTTTTCAGGAACAGCCACGGATCCGGAAGATGGGGCATTGCCAGCCAGTGCATTTAGTTGGAGTGTGGTATTTCATCATGAGACGCACGTCCATGACGGTCCTCCGATAGCCGAGGGAGTGACAAGTGGGTTGTTCACAATACCTAATTCGGGAGAGACTGCCGCGAATGTATTCTACAGATTACATCTTACTGTTACCGATTCACAAGGGCTGACAAATACGGATACAGTGGATATTAATCCGCACACAACAACCATTACATTGAATTCAAATCCAGCCGGTTTATCATTAACGCTGGATGGACAACCTGTAACAACACCATTTTCTACAATTGGTGTTGAAGGCATACAACGAACTTTAGGAGTTGTTTCTCCACAAACACTTAATGGGCAGACGTATACGTTTTCAAGCTGGGCCCATGGTGGTTCTGCTACTCAAACCACTGTGACGCCTGAAGCCAATACAACTTATACGGCTAATTTTACGGTATCCAACGCTCTTCCATCACCTTGGTTAACCACTGTTATCGGAAGTGTCGGTATTGCAGGAAGTGCAGGATATAATAATGGGACCTTTACGATCTCTGCGTCTGGCAGTGATATCTGGAACACAGCGGATGCCTTCCGATATGTCTATCAGCCTGTGAATGGAAACGTTGAAATTCGCGCAAGAGTAACAGGTATTACAAATACGAATGTCTGGGCAAAAGCCGGTGTAATGATTCGCGAAACATTAAGCAGTAATTCTAAACACGCAATGGTAGTTGTAACACCAGGCAGTGGAGTTGCTTTTCAAAGACGTACCAGCACAGGGGGCGCAAGTACACATACAGCTTCAACGGGGGCTGTGCCATATTGGGTTCGCCTGGTTCGCAGCGGAAATACTTTTACGGCCTACCGATCATCAACCGGTACTACATGGACTCAAATTGCTTCTGTTAGTATATCGATGACTGCTAATGTTTTTGTTGGACTGCCTGTAACTAGCCATAATAACAGCGCGCTGTGTACGGCCACTTTTACAAACGTAACCGTAACTGCGGGGGCAGCTCGTTTAGCCTTGGCGTCTGAAGAACAGGAACTGGAATCGAGTTCGCTGTCAATTTATCCTAACCCTTTACAAGGTGATATTTTAAATATCGAATGTTCACTATCAAAAACGTCTGCGACACGTATTGAGATAGCGAATTTACTTGGACAAGTAGTGCTGGTAAAAGATTTAGGAAGGCAGGAGGCGGGCATGCTTAGACATGAAGTAGATATGTCATTTTTACCGAGAGGTACATATATTGTAAGAATACTTTCGGTAAGCGGTAACCAATCAGCTTTAGTGTTTAAGCGCTAACTGATAAGTCCTGTATTAAGATATTGGATTTATAATACAGAAAGCAAGGTAATAGGGCTAGAGGAGACCGTCAAAAATTGTTCGCCGAGCTAAGATCGCTATATCTGTTGACCCCGTCTCGTTCGGGGGAATCGATACTCATCCCGACGAAGCTCAATCTTCTTCAAAAGCGAAGACGATAGGTTTCTCAAAACTACTGATTATTTTGTGGCAGCCCATCCATCAGCAAAACTGTACTTGTTGTTGACGCTACGAAATTGCCTTGGTGCTCAAAGGCTTTAATGTTTCCAGATCGAAGACGACTCCAATGGTTTCAGGGAATATGGCAGAAAGTATTTTTATAAGATCTGCCTAACAACCGGAGAAAATATCATTAACTACTGGTTCACATATTTCTCTGGAAAGTGAATTCGGTTGGCTAAAACATTAATTTTCAGAAAAATCACTAAGGTCATTTTCCGATACAAAATGTGCTCACAGTTAACAATCAATTCGTTAGGTGGGTGGCGCAACAAACTAGCAACAAAAATTACCTACCATTGCCAAGAAAAACTAAACATCCCGAAAGAGATTTTTAGGTGCGTGTTGCTTGAACAAAGTTAGATAAAGTCTGGTAGGTCATCAAGTGCTTAGGCGCAAAATTAGGGAAGTAACAAACAAATGCACTGACGCCAATAGAGTAGGGGGATAGAGCAAGCGCGGCACGCAGTAGTTTCACTTGATCATTATAATCTGCTGAAGCCATCTCTTTACTTCGGATTTAACATGCAATTCTTTTTCTCCTTCCATTACAAAGAGAATTCCATCTCTCTCAACACCACCATTTGTTTCAAATGCATCGAGTACTTTACTTTTCGGTGCTAATTTCTTCACGGTTTCAATGCTGTTTCCTATTCCATAGCCAGCGTTCGTGTTGAACGGAACGATTGTTATTCCGTTGAGATTGTAAGTACCCAAAAAGCTTTTTATTGGTGGTGGCAACTTCATGCCCCACGTTGGAAAGCCAATGAATATAGTATCATAATCTTTAATGACATCAACTTTGGTTTTTAACGCAGGCATATATCCTTCCTCATTTTCTTTTGCCACCTGGTCAACAATTGATTTATAGTTTTCAGGATATGGTTTCTCTAGTTCCAAGGACACGAGGGTTCCTCCAACTTCTTTCTGAATCATTTCCGCCAATGCCTTTGTATTGTTTGTCCGTGACAAATAGACAATCGATAACTTCTCCTTTAAAGGAAATTGTCGTGCGAGAATTGAACCTGTTGATGGCGTCAACAGGCTCAATGTTAAAGATTTCTTTAAGGAATTCTGAACGGTTCATCTAGATGCGCTGAGGACTAATTTGAATGTGCTTAGCGAATGGTTGATTGTAGAATCGTTTACCCGTAGCTTTATATAATGCATTAGCTACAGCGGCAAACACCGGTGGGAAGAGTGGCTCACCAAGTCCTGTTGGCTCTTCTTCATTTTTCACAAAGTGCACTTCGATTTTCTTTGGTGATTCCTTCTGACGAATCATCTTGTATTGATGGAAGTTGTTTTTGTCCGGCACCCCTTCTTTGAATGTCATTTCGCCAAACAGCGCATTTCCGATTCCATCAATGATGCCACCTTCGCCCATGTTCTTGGCGGCATCGGGATTGACGACAATTCCACAGTCAACGGCAGCAATCACATTATCAATTACAGGATTATTTCCGTTGAGTTTCAAATCGACAACTTCAGCAACGTAGGTGTTATGACAGAAGTATGCCGCGACTCCACGACTGACATTTGCTGGTGGCTGAGACCAATTTGATTTCTCTCTCACCAGTTTCAATACGCCTGCGTAGCGATCAGGATCATAATCGTTGTCTTTTCCGACAGGATTTTTCTTTGCACGATCCAGGAGCTCAAGCCTGAAGTCGATTGGATCTTTTCCTGCAAGCTCCGCCAGTTCATCGAGGAATGATTGTTCCGCAGCTGCATTGAAATTTGAGCGTGGTGCGCGAAATGCTCCGATTGTGATGTTTGATGGAATTGCCCAACCTTCTGCAAGATAATTGTCTACTGCTCCGGCTGGAAAGCGATTTGCATGAATCGGATGTTCTAAAATGCCACCACCACTCACATGGAAGGCAATAAGATTATTGTCTTTGTCAAGTGCGGCTCTGTATGTTGCTGTGTATGCAGGCCGATAGATACCATACGTCATGTCATCCTCGCGGGTGTAAACCAGTTTTATTGGAGCTTTTACCTGTTGTGAAATGATAGCTGCCTCAACAAGATGATGTCCATACGCCCTTACACCAAAACCACCACCCATTCGAGCAAGCTTAATGTGAATATTTTCTTTCAGTATTCCGAGA
Source organism: Chryseolinea sp. (assembly GCA_037720155.1). Taxonomy (GTDB): domain Bacteria; phylum Bacteroidota; class Bacteroidia; order Cytophagales; family Cyclobacteriaceae; genus Chryseolinea. The sequence goes on from JBBJMI010000011.1 coordinate 174,162, forward strand.
CGTGTTGCAAGTGTATTAGTGATGAAACCCGGTGCCTGAATCGGACCGTAGATTTCCGCCTTATCAGCTGTTACATTTGCAAAACAGATTGCAGGCTCCATCGTGTTGTGAGCAAGGTGAGGAGCGGAGTATGTGCGCTCCAACACTTTCGCTGCTGTTTTGAATGCGGCTTCCGGATTTCCGTCTTTACGAAGAATGTCGCCTTTACCATTTGATGCCTTTTCCATTTCTGATCTATGTCCCTCAGTGCTTTCAAGTCCTTTAGGCATAATTGCAGTGACTTTCCCACGTCCGAATTGTTGCATCGTCATTGAGTATTCCGGCATTAACTCAAATTCTACTTTCAATGCCTTCTTCGCATTCATCACTTCCCATGTAGTATTTCCAACAACGACTCCCAATTCAAGGAAGCTGGTTGTGTCAAAACCATTTCTCTCATAATCTGCCGTAAGTGTCTTGATCGTGAACGCATCTTTGATTCCTGGCATCGACTTAGCGGATGAGGCGTCCAGAGATTTGATCATCATTCCGAAAGGAGGGTGAACGATCATCGCGATCAACATCCCGTCTTCATTGTAATCAATTCCGAAAAGAGGTTTTCCGGTTACAATATTTTTGCCTTCAACATTCTTCTTAGAGTTGCCAATGATCTTGAAGTCTTTAATGGCCTTTGTTGTTACCTCGGCAGGTACAGGCATGGTTGCAGCTAGTGAAGCCATTTCACAGTACCCTGCTTTCTTTCCAGATCCTTTGTGATGAAGTACACCATTTTCTGTTGTGATCTCCTTAGCCGGTACATTCCACTGCTTTGCTGATGCATCGATAAGCATTTGACGCACAGTGGCACCGGCCGTACGAAGTGGTTTCCAACCTTGCCGGATTCCCTGGCTTCCACCAGTGAATTGTCTATCGAATCGGTCAGGAAAAAAGTCCGCTTGCTGAACGATTACATTTTTCCAGTCAACATCAAGTTCGTCAGCAAGGATCATCGGCATAGAAGTCTTGACATTCGAACCAAACTCAGGATTCGGAGACATTAACGTAACGACTCCATTGTTTCCAATCTTGATATAATTGTTGAGATCAAACCATTCCTCTGGCATTGACAACAGTTCTTCATCTTTCGTTTTGCATCCTGCGAGCCAGCTAAAACTTAACATCATTCCGCCTCCGGCCAATGCCGAGACTTTCAGGAAATTTCTTCTGTTGATTGTCTTGTTTGTATTTGCAGTCATGGCATTTCGGTTTAAGCGTTTGACGCAGCAGTTTTGATAGCAGCCTTGATTCGCAGATAGGTAGCGCATCGGCAAATGTTTCCGTTCATTGTGTTTTCAATCTCTTCATCACTAGGATTCGCGTTGCTGTTCAATAATGCGGCTGCACTCATGATCTGCCCCGTCTGGCAATACCCACATTGGGCAACGTCATGTTCGAGCCATGCTTTCTGAACTGGATGGTCACCATCTTCGGAAAGCCCTTCAATAGTAACGATCGCTTTATTTTCAACAGAAGAGACAGGGAGAATGCATGAGCGTGTTGCGTTTCCATCCACATGGATAGTGCACGCACCACACTGCGCCATACCACATCCAAACTTTGTTCCAACCAAGTTGAGGTGATCCCGAAGAACCCAAAGGACAGGTGTCTTCGGATCTACATCTATAACTTGTTTTTTGCCATTGATGTTAAGATTGATAGCTGCCATTAGCGATTGATTTATGCCATGATAATTTAAATACAACGTATTATTAATTACTTACGAAATTCAAACAACCGAAGGTCGTGCAACTACCTTTTTGTTTGTTCGGCCTGAGCGCCTGTATAGCGATCCCCCACGATCTTGATGCTTGAAAGGTCTTCCGTGAGTTGCATAAACTCATCAGCCGTAAACTCAAAATCAATGGCCGCCAAATTCTCTTGAAGGTGACCATGCTTGGTTGTACCTGGTATTGGAACAATGAAAGGCTTCTGCCCCAGCAACCACGATAAAGCAACTTGAGCAGGCGTCAAGCCGCGTTGATTTCCAAACGTAGCAAGGGTATCGATCATTACCCAATTTGCTTTGATTGCATCAGGTTGGTAACGTGGTAAAGTCGGACGATTATCATTCTGGGGATTGTACTTTGTGTTCTGATTGATATAACCCGAAAGGAATGCGCGACTTAATGGGCTGTATGGAACGAAACCAATACCAAGTTCCTCACAAACTTGAATGACGTCCTTCTCAGGCTCTCTTGTCATCAAGGAATATTCGCTTTGAAGTGCGGTTATTGGCTGCACTGAATGGGCTTTGCGGATATTGTCTGCACCAGCTTCGCTCAAGCCAAAGTGTTTAACTTTTCCTTCTTTTATTAGCTGCTGAACAGTTCCGGCAACTTCTTCTATCGGAACATTTGGATCGACACGATGCTGATAGAGAAGGTCAATGTAATCGGTTCTAAGACTCTTGAGTGAGGCCTCAACGACTTTTTTGATTTGCTCGGGCTTGCTGTTCAATCCCGACAATTGATTGTTCTGGATGTTAAATCCAAATTTGGTGCAGATCTGAATATTTTTTCTAATAGGTTGCAACGCTTCACCGACTAAGACTTCGTTCGTCCACGGACCATAAGCTTCAGCGGTATCAAATAAATTAACCCCAAGGTCAACAGCCTTGCGCATTAGCGTGATCATATATTTCTTCTCAGGAATGAAACTGCGATGATAGCTCATGCCCATGCAACCGAGGCCAAGCGATGAAAATTTCATCGCCCATTTTCCTGAACCTAAAGTGCGTTCTTTTAATGAAGTCTTTGACATTGAACTTGGGCGCTCTTTATTTACATCATCTTCTGATGCTGTAAATGTTGGTGCAGCGAGAAATGCAGCACTCATTGTTGCGCCCGCCTTAAGAAATCCTCTTCGCCCGGTCTTTGAATTGGGCTTATCATTTTGCTGATCTGAATTGAAAGATGTTATTGCCATTGTATTCAATTAAGGGTTGTTATTTAGCTTTACTGATTCCGAGATTGACCTTTTTTTGTAGGTCGGGGTTGTCGATAATAGTTGCGACAAATGAAGCGTTGCTCTTTCTTGAAATCGCTGTTCCAGCTTCAGGTTCACCTTTATGAGTAATCATGTAATTGACCTCGTTATCAATTGTAAACCAGTCGGGACGCAAGATTGTATAATCTAATCCGGAGTTTTCAACGACATCAGCAAGTACCTTATACGGGATTAGCACTGGTTTCAATGGTTTTTCATAAATGCCGATTGAACTGAATGACAATGATTCTTTTTACGCCAGTTTCTTTCATCGCCTTCACAATATTTTTGCCCATCACCTCCAAGTTGCCAGCGAGATTAACATACACAATGTCATGACCGGCAATTGCATTCTTAACGCTGTCATATTTTATTGCGTCCCCTTCAATAACTTTGTGATCCTTCGCGATCTTGGGCGAAAGGCGTGATTTATTTCTTACAAAAAGCGTCAGTTCTGCATTTTGAATCGCTTCAATAACAAAAGAAGCGAGGCCCCCTGACGCTCCGATAATGAATACTTTTTTCATTTTATAAAATGACTTTTAAAATGTTGACGCGATTGAGTTAACAACGATCCAATGATTGTTTCGCTTTTCGAGCTTCATTTTTTGTTGCAGCCGCCATGTATTTCTTGAACCCCAGATGCGTGCATCTAACAAATGGTGGAACGTTGACACAGCCTCATCACCACTGATGTTGATGTCATGCTTAATCTTCTTAGCAGCGTAATACTTCATTCCTTCAGTTTCTATTTCGGAAAACCATTCCTTTCTGGTTTGTACATAGCCAGTAATGTGTGTAAGTGTGAAATCTTTGTCGAGGATAGATCTCAATCCATCAAGGTTCCGCTCAATCATATATTCGATGACGCTATCAATTACAGCAATAATTTGATTTTCTTCACTTGTCATATCAATTTGTTCACGTGGTGCGTTTTGACCAAAATTCAGATTGGAAAGAATTAAGAATCCTACGATAATGCCTTTCATCACTTTGATGGCTATTTTCCCACGTGTGCCTGAAGGTGTTGAGGATATCGCTCACCCTGCACTTGAATATTCGAGAATGCACTCTCAATTTCTGCAAGATCTCCCTCCGTTAAATTGAGCTGTTCTCCTTTCAAGTTCTCTTCAAGGCGCGTGATTTTGGTAGTTCCTGGGATTGGAACAATCCATGACTTCTGAGCAAGAACCCATGCGAGTGCTACCTGTGCAGGAGTTACACTCTTCGTTTTAGCAAACTCACTGATTTTGTCAACGACCACTTGATTTGCTTTTCGATTTTCTTCTGCAAAACGAGGGACGGCATTCCTGAAGTCGCTCTTGTCGAACTGTGTGCTTGCATTAATCGCTCCTGTTAAGAAACCTTTCCCAAGTGGACTAAACGGGACAAAACCGATTCCTAATTCTTCCAGTGTGGGAAGTATTTCTTTGTCAGGTTCGCGCCACCATAAAGAGTATTCACTTTGCAGTGCGGCAACAGGCTGCACCGCGTTAGCTCGTCTGATGCTGTCGACTCCCGCTTCTGATAAACCGAAATGTTTTACTTTGCCTTCTTTGATCAGCTCTTTTACTCCACCCGCCACATCTTCCATTGGAACATTCGGGTCGACCCGATGCTGATACATTAGATCAATTCGATCTGTTCGAAGCCTTTTAAGTGCAGCTTCAGCCATGCTCCGAATGTTTTCCGGTTTGCTATTCATGCCCAATGCAGTCTGTCCTTTTTCAAAACCAAACTTTGTCGCAATAACTACTTGATTACGAATAGGAGCGAGTGCCTCACCAAGGAGTTCTTCATTCTTATATGGACCATAGGCTTCAGCAGAATCAAAGAATGTGACGCCAAGTTCAAAGGCTCTGCGAATTAATTTGATTCCATCTTCTTTGTTTGTCTCAGGACCGTAACCGAAGCTTAGTCCCATACAGCCGAGGCCAAGTGCGGATACTTCTAATCCGCTATTTCCAAGTTTTCTTTTTTTCATAGTTGTGATTGTTAGATACAAACTAATACCATAGCAGATCATACTAGAGCTGCTCCGTAAACTTCTGGTACAAAGGTGGCGTTGTGATTCTAAAGTTAGCTAACGCTATTCAAACTAAGGCTTACGAAAATCAAACATTCCGAAACTTCGTAGGGCTAACTGCTGTGTGCTTCTTGAAAAAGTTGTTGAAGTGTGTCGCTTCGGTAAAACCAAGAGCATAGGCAATTTCAGCTACGCCCCATTTACTATGGCGTAGCAATATCTTAGCTTCCTGAATAACTCTTTCTGCTATCACCTGAGTAGTCGTCTTTTGCAATGTCTCCTTGATTGCACGGTTTAGGTGATTTACATGAATATTCAACTGGTCAGCAAACTCTGAAGCGGACTTGATCTGTATAGCCGGATGTTGGTCATCAATCGGGAACTGTCGTTCAAGTAGTTCTAAGAATAACGCTGAGATCCTTTGAGATGCATTTGCGGCTTGCTTCTCACGTCCAGCTGGCGGCTGAAGGCGCAAACCAAAATGAAGGAGCTCAGAAATAAGATTTCGAATTACGTCATACTTGTATTTGTATTCTGACTTAAACTCTTTTTCAATCCGACTGAAAATATCAATGACTGCTTCAACCTGTTCATCAGTCAACTCGAAAACGTGCTTGCCATTTGGCTGAAAAACTTCGTACTGTGTGAGCTGACCGTAGTTGTGAAATAATTCTTGATCGAAGATGCAATACACGCCCTCACGGATTTTATCGAGGTGTTCCCACTTATATGGAATCTGAGGATTCGAAAATGAAAGGCCTTGATTTTTGATGGCTATCGTCTTGTCAGCAAAGTGAACTTCGCTCTGTCCTTTGACGAGCATGATCTTGTAAAAATCGCGTCTGCGATAGGGGATACTGGTCGGTTTTCCTTCTACAAATGGTTCTAGCCGAAATACGTTGAAATGACCGATTTCGCTCGTAAAGGTGCCGGGAACCTCGGCAAACTTTCGTTTATAGAATTCCTGTAATGTTTCGGCCTTTTCCATTCAGACAAAAGTACAAAAACCACAGGCTAGGTTGATACGAAGTTCAAACAGAGACTTACGAAAATCAAACAAAAAAATGTTAGCCAACAGTCGGTTTTAAGGAGTCGCTTAGGGTTGTAATTGCAGAAAGTTTCAACTTGTCAGTCATGTGCGCATAACGCTCAGTGGAAACAACATGCTTATGGCCCAATAATTTTGAGATAGTGAGATATCAACGCCATGTGAAAGGAGCAGAGTCGCATGCGTGTGCTGAGCAGAATGAAATGTGATCCGCTTCGCGACACCAGCTGCAATCGCCCATCGGGAAAGTTCAATTGAAGTTTGGGAACTGTACTTAAGATCTTTAAAAATTAGTCGATTTGACTCCAGGCTTTCACCGAGTAATTCTTTTGCTTGTGGTCTTATGGGAAGGACATGATAAAGTTTTGTCTTACGCTGTTTGAAATGAAGATACCAGCCATCAACATCGTTACCTTTTCCTTCCTCGCAAGTTAGGGTGCGCAATGTCAGACCATCTTAGTCCTGTCAGCACACAAAACAGAAATGCATCTTTCAATAAGGGTTGATCGCTTTTTGTTTCGATGAGTCGTTTCACTTCATTCAGTGTAAAAAATTCCCGCATGGCGTTCTCAGCACGAATGGGTCTCGCTAGGTTAGCCGGATTGCGTTCGATGATTCTTCGTTCGTAGGCGGTCGTTAACGCTGTGCGAACTCTGTTGAAGTAGGAGAGTGCTGTACTTGAACTGAGCCTTGGTTTTCCACTGCGCTTGTCAGCTTCAAGTAAGTAAGTTCGAAATTCTTCCAACCAGATGTCGTCAATCTCCTGAATGGTCGGGTTATCGTCTCCAAGAAAGACTAACACATGTTTGAAAGCAGATGCGCAGTTTCCAGCATTATTGTCGAATCTGATTTTTTCACTAGCGAGCTCCGCAAAGAAGTCTCTGAATTTTGGACGAGGTTTCAGAACAGCAGATCCATACAGCCCAGTTTGTAACTCAAGAATTCTTTTGTACTTGATTTGCTTCGCTAGTTCAATCGTGGTTTTGTTTTCGATTATGGCGAGGTCATCGGTCGGTGGATTGAGATACAACTTCAAGAAGTCGTAACAGCGTTTTCCGTTCCAATAGATGTCGAGGTAGAGTGAGTAGCCTCCGTTTCTCAATCGCTTCTGACGTAAGCGAACTGGTTCTTTTCTGTTGTGATCGATCGACTTTTTACTGCTCATGTTTCAAGTCAATTCGTTACAATGACGTTTCGAGTACTCGGTTTGTTACCGATAATTTTTGTTACTCGAGTGTCATAGTAACAACGGAGTAACGAACTGACCTGACGTACTGACTATAATCTGAGCTCGATGAACACCTAAGTGTCTAATACTCATGCGAGTAATGACAATAGCAATTTTTCATCTTGTATTTTGTATCGACTTGATTCTGAACGTCTTCCAAAAATCACTTCCCAATACAAAACTTCGAAAAAATGTTATCCAGCAAATCATCCGTAGTAATCGCCCCGGTGATCTCACCAAGATAGTGCAGCGCCTGGCGAATATCCATGGCAAGAAAATCGCCGGTAACTTCTGTAGCCATTCCCGACAACACACGGTTTAATGCGTCATTGGTGTGCGTAAGGTTCTGATAGTGCCTTAGGTTTGTCACAACAACATCGCCCGTCTTCACTGAATCAATGTGAAACAATGATAAGAGTCGTTCTTTCAATGTGTCGATGTTTGTCTTGTTTGAAGCGCTGATAAAAATAAAATCATGGGACTTCAACGCCTCCACAATTGATTTTTCGGCGAGATCAACTTTGTTGCCCACTTTTATGTAGGGAACGCCCAGTTGCCGCACCCAACTTTCTTCAGTCGCTATTTCTTCCAGTGTGGTGTGCGAGAGATCAAAAAGGTAAATGATCATGGAAGCTTTTCTCATCCGCTCGCGCGTGCGTTCGATTCCAAGTACTTCGATCACATCTTTCGTCTCACGCAAACCTGCAGTATCTATGAAACGAAAATTAAGACCACCCAATATCATTTCATCCTCGATGGTGTCTCTGGTGGTTCCAGCGATATCCGAGACGATCGCGCGATCTTCATTTAACAAAATATTTAGTAGCGTTGACTTACCAGCGTTTGGCTTGCCCGCAATCACAGTCGGTATTCCGTTTTTGATAACATTGCCCTGATCAAATGAGGAGATAAGTGATGTCAGGTACGATTGAATTTTAGCAATGAGATTTGTCAGGTCATCACGCTTTGCGAACTGAACGTCCTCCTCGCCGAAGTCAAGCTCCAGCTCTATGAGCGAAGCGAAATGAACAAGTTCCTCTCGCAGCTGGCGTATCTCTCGCGAGAATCCGCCACGCATTTGATTCAATGCAGCCTGATGTGCATTAGCAGTTTCTGCGGTAATTAAATCCGCTACCGCTTCAGCCTGTGCGAGATCGAAACGTCCGTTTAAAAAGGAACGTTTGGTGAACTCCCCGGGCTCTGCCAGTCTCGCGCCATTGCTTAATAAAACTTTGATGATCTCTTTTACAATAAGCGGTGAACCATGGCAGGATATTTCGGCGCTGTTCTCTCTGGTGAATGAATGTGGCTCGTGAAAAATTGTAACCAACACCTCATCAATCAGCTTAGCGCCATTGATGATAGAACCAAAATGCACCGAGTGCGTAGGTTGTCCGCTAAGATCCTTCCCCTGAAAACAACTTTGTACGATGGCTATCGCATTTTTCCCAGATAGGCGTATGACAGCGATGGCGGAGACTCCCTGGCCAGTCGCAAGGGCAACAATGGTATCTTCAAGTAACATGTCCGCGCAAGATAAGCGACGCGGATGTAATTACAATTTGCGCGCGAGCCGAACTCATAATTCATAACTCATAATTTATAATTATTCTTTCTTCTTCTCGCTCTTCACGATCAACACCGGTATACTCACCCTGTGCCTCACGACATCTACAGTTGTTCCAAAAACAAGGTCTTTGAAAAATTCATGACCATGTGCTCCCATGACCAATAAATCAGCATTGAATTCTTTAACAAGTTTGGGGAGTCTTCGCCGTGGATTGCCGTAGCCAATCTGTGCTTCAACCTGATAGCCGCGCGCACGTAGTTGTTCTTTATAGCTGTTCAACGATGCGATATCGCGCTGCGATTCATGATCGGCAATTTCGTTTCCGTAGACCATCGCTCCGGCAGTTTCGACAACGTGAAGAAGGATGTAGTGTGCCTGCATTCCTCCCTGCGAAATCGCGCTTTGGATCGCCAAATTATCGATGGAGCTAAAGTCAAGCGTAACAGCAACACGGTGATAGACCGGAGCAGTCGTGGCCCCCAACGTCGTAGCCGTGCCATGAGGGATCTTTGCATCCCGCTCTGCACTGCGTTTGTCCAGCAAAGGTTTAACGGTGATGAAAATCAACAATAAAAGCGCGGCGATGCAAATTGGTATTACCGTGAGCCATATTATCCAGGCATCCGGACCGGCCGCTGTTAGCCATCCAGTTATCTCTTGAAGCACCAGCTTAACGTTCAATGAAACAATGATGATCGCGATCAGCCATGCAGATATCTTGATCCAGGGTGCGATGACAAACACGCCCATCTTTTTCTTGTCGCTGGTAAAGTGAATGAGTGGGATGATGGCGAAACCTAGCTGCAGACTAAGTAAGACCTGGCTGAAGATGAGCATCTCTCCGGTTTTCGACTCGCCATAAATAAGAATGATAATAATAGCGGGAACAATGGCGATTAGGCGCGTGATCAATCTGCGCAACCATGCGGCAATGCGCAAATTCAGATACCCCTCCATAACGATTTGTCCTGCGAGGGTGCCTGTGATGGTGGAGCTTTGGCCTGCAGCAACGAGTGCAATTCCAAAGAGCGTGGGTGCCAGCGCGGACCCCAATAATGGAGAGAGCAGGCGGTGTGCATCCTGTATATCAGCGACATCGTGCATTCCTGCCTCGAAAAATGTCGAAGCGGCAAGAACAAGGATGGCAGCATTCACAAAGAACGCAGCGTTCAGCGCGATGGCGGAATCAATAAAATTATATTTGATCGCTGACCAGACTCCCTGCTCCGAAGTATCGATCCGCCGCGTTTGCACGAGAGAGGAGTGGAGGTAAAGGTTGTGCGGCATCACCGTTGCACCAATGATACCGATAGCAATATAGAGTGCCTCCTCCGTAGGTAAGGTCGGGATAAACCCTTTAAACAATGCGCCAGCATCTGGTTTTGCAAGGATCATCTCCATCACAAACGCGCCACCGATAATGGTTACAAGGCCGATGATGAAGATTTCTATCTTCCGCATACCGTAGCTTTGTAATAATAGAAGTAGTAAGGTATCGAGCACTGTAAGGCTTACACCCCATATCAGCGGAAGATCGAATAGAAGCTGCAAGCCAATTGCCATTCCGAGCACTTCCGCCAGATCGCAGGCAGCGATGGCGATCTCCGCCAGAATCCAAAGGCAAAAGTTCACCGGACGGCTATACGCGCTACGCGAAGCCTGCGCCAGGTCAAGCTGTCTGACAAGCCCTAAACGTGCACTGAGGCTTTGAAGTAAGAGCGCCATCACGTTGCTCATTAGTAAAACCCAGATGAGGGCATAGCCAAATTTGCTTCCCCCCGCGATGTCCGTCGCCCAGTTGCCGGGATCCATGTAACCGACGCTTACCAGATAAGCGGGGCCCATGAATGCCAACACCTTCCGCCATCCTTTTTGACTGGTTACATCAACTGACGCGTTAACTTCGCTCAATGATTTTCGCTGTGCGTTATCTCCAACTTCCATGTGCAATAAACTGACCGGGTAATCGATGTAGAAGTAAAAGTACTAATTTAGACTAGTCTAAATAAATATTTAGAGAATATATTTTTAAAACGGACTAGGCGTTTTTGTCGTATCGGAGAAAAATAACCTAGCGTTCAGACGTCGCGGACAGGATTTCGAGTGTGGAATCTAACAACTTTTCACCTTCAGGCTCCCAGTATACATCGGTCGGAATACGCTGGTAAAAGTGAGTCTGTTCCATCTCGCACATCAGCCTTTCCGGATTCAAATGCCCGGGGTCGAATACCACCGCCGCCGGATAAATCTTACAATACGCAACCCAGGGCTGATGATCGATTAATAAAATAGGCAATTGACACCCCAGGTATTCATACAATTTTGTGGGCATGGAACCCTCAGTTGATCTGTTGCGTGGGTACGATATTACTCCAAAGTCTGACGCATTAATAGCCTCCCTGATGTCTTCATGTTGGATGATATGGTCGATCCCTTTAAGCTCAATAAACGACTTGCCTTTCACCTCCGATATCAGTCTCGATCTAATTGATGTTTGCGCAGCAAATCCGATTACCACCAAGTGAACCCTGGAGTCAACGGCATGTAGCCGGGTGGCAACATCGATAGCGGTAAACACGCCGGTAGTGTCAGCGATGGTTCCGCTGAATAACAGTTGTATGCTGTCGCTGTCATTATTCCTGTTGTGCCTGACGAAATGGTCCTGCTTTACTTTATTTTCCAGGATCGTGCAGCGATGGCGAATGAAAGCAAGCTCTCGCTGGTATAGTTTCTCTGCCAAAAAAAAATGATGATACATTCGCGAAAGTGTCAACTCTTTTAATCTAACATACGCCGCGAGTACCGGGCGCAACAGGAGCGGAAACGCTTTACCATAATATATGTTTCGCGCATAGTTTTCCTGAATATCATAAACGATCCTGCAACCTGTAATCATTTTCGCAAGAATGCCAACGAACAGCAACTCGTGCGTGCAGACGATAAGCATCAAGGGCCTTAGCTGTAGTATCTTTCGTAGAACTGCAAAAGAACTTAGCAAACGCACCAGACTTATTCGATCGAATGGACCAATGGTATGTTGCGTAATATTTTCGCTATTCGTGACTTGGCGGGTTGAATGTCCTATAACATGAACTTCGTAGTGGGGCGCGAGCGTTGTAGCAAGCTTTTCAAACATCCGGGGATCGTTCACCGGTTTTAATATGGAAGCAAGGACTATTCTCCTTTTTTTTATTTCTTGCATGGTGAATTAAATACAAGATAATGGAATTGAAAGAACGCGTCGAGAAAATGTGGGACGACCGCACCCTGCTTCAACAACCGGAGTATCAGCACACAGTGCGTGAAATTATTGATATGTTAGATAAAGGACATCTGCGTGTCGCGGAGCCAAAGGGCGAAGCGTGGCAGGTAAATGAATGGATAAAGAAGGCCGTGATACTGTACTTTCCAATCCAACAAATGGAAACTATTGAAGTAGGACCCTTTGAATTTCATGACAAGATGAAGCTCAAAAGAAACTATAAGCAGCTTGGTGTAAGGGTAGTACCCCCGGCGGTAGCCCGGTATGGAGCGTACCTGAGCAAGGGTGTTATTTTAATGCCGTCCTACGTTAACATCGGGGCGTATGTAGATGAAGGAACGATGGTTGACACCTGGGCAACGGTAGGGAGCTGTGCACAAATAGGTAAAAACGTGCATTTAAGTGGCGGGGTTGGCATCGGAGGTGTCCTTGAACCGGTGCAGGCAGCTCCGGTTATTGTGGAAGATGGAGCTTTTATTGGTTCAAGATGTATTGTGGTCGAAGGGATAAGGGTAGGACGGGAGGCAGTGCTTGGGGCTAACGTTGTGTTGACCGGAAGCTCAAAGATCATTGATGTTACGGGCAAGGAACCGGTGGAACACAAGGGGATGGTTCCGGAGCGGTCTGTCGTAATCCCGGGCTCATATACCAAGAAATTTCCGTCTGGGGAATATCAGGTACCTTGTGCGCTGATCATCGGAAAGCGCAAGGAGAGCACCGATAAAAAAACATCGCTAAATGAGGCGCTGCGTGACAATAATGTTTCAATTTGAACGTCTACAGTGATTGGCACAAGCTTTGAATTCTGCATCTTAGTTACGCATGAGTAGTGCGGTTTCCGTAAATTTGGACAATAAATGATGAAGAGAGCGTCTTTCCTGCTGTTTCTGCTTGCTCTACTGTGCGGCTTTGTGTTTAGGAACGATACCTACCCGCCGGTCAAAAATGAAAGCTTTCGACGCGGCGAGTCTATTAATTTTAAAATGACTTATGGGATCTTCACCGTAGGAAAAGGTTATGTGGCGATCGACTCTAAATACCACAAGGTCAACAACCGGGATTGTTTTAAGATCGATGTCGCAGGAAGGACAGTGGGGATGGTAGATTGGGTAGCCGACGTCGATGATCGCTGGGGTGCATACATTGATACCTCTGCCATTGTTCCGCAACAATTCTATCGTTTCATCCGCGAAGGGAATTACAGGAAGGATGAGTGGACGAATTTCGATCACGTCAATCGCAAAATTGAGGTAAAGACGCTGGACAAGAAAACAGGCAAGTTGAAGGAGCCAAAATATTACGATGCCCCTGCTCAGGTACGGGACATGGTGGCAGGCTTTCTATACCTCCGAAACATGGATCTCTCGCAAATCAAGGTTGGCGACACGGTAGCAGTCAAAGGCTTTTTCGAAGACGAGTTTTATAATTTCAGGATCATTTACGGTGGAAAAGAAACGATCAGGGTCAAGGCGGGGAAGATCCGTACAATCGTCTTCAAACCTGTTATGCCAAAAAATAAAGTGTTTGATGGTGAAAATTCAGTAACGGCATGGTTTTCTGACGATAAAAACAGAATCCCTGTAAAGATAAACGCGGCCATGTTCATCGGTAGTGCAGGCGTGGAGTTGACCCATTATTCCGGACTTAAGAATCCGCTAAATGTTGTGAACTAACATATTCTGCCTGCTTCTGCATAATCTCCGCAAGCTTTTCGCGACTTACTGGCTTTAAAATATAATCGACAATGTTTTCGTTTCGATGTGCGCGGCTGACGTCTCGCGGATCAATGGACGAGCTAACCATGTAAATCGATATTGGTTTCGTGAGAGATTCTTTGATAACTGCGTAGTCCTCCAAAAACATCCAGCCGTCTACCATCGGCATGTTGATGTCAAGGAATAAAACGTCGGGTAGCGCATCCGGTTGATGTGCGTATTCCTTCAGGAATTTTAATGCGTCTTCCCCGTTATCAAATTGCAGGATGTTTTCTGCGAGCCCCGCGATTTGCAGGGTGCGCGACGTTGTAAGTTGAAAGATCTTGTCATCGTCGACTATGGCTACTGTCCGCGGTCTCTGGTTCATCAACGTGCCGTTTATTAAAGTTCACAAAAACTTTAGTTCCCTTATTCACTTCACTCTCGATAGAGATCTCTCCCCCAAGCGTCTCAATTTGATTTTTTATCATGAATAATCCAATACCCCTGCTTTCGGGGTGTTTGTGGAAAGTTTTATGAAGCTTAAAAACCTGGTGGCCATAACGATCGAGGTCAATCCCTTGTCCATTGTCAGCTACTTCTAAAATTGTCTCTTCATTGTTCTTGTAAGTCCTGAAGGTAATAACGGGCTTTACACGGCTTCTGGAGTATTTCAATGAATTGCTCATCAGATTTAGAAATATGCTTTCGAGATATATTCCAGGATACAGCAATGAAGGTGCAAGTGAAAAGTCACCAGTGACAGTTGCTGAAAGTTCTGTTATTATACCGCTTAGCATGTCTTCGGTACGAGAGAAGATGTCGGCAAAATGCAGATGCTGTCGCTCAACTTCAATGTTTTCTTTGATACGAAGTACTTCATGTAATTCAAGAAGCGTTTGTTGAGCGGCAAAGGCGGAAACCTTCAATAAACTAATGTATTCGGCTTTTTCTGTTTCTTCGGCCGATTCTTCTAACAAGGTTAGAAGGGTTAATATGTTACCTACCGGAGATCTCAAATTATGGGACACAATCTGGGTGAATTCTTCGAGCTGATCGTTTTTCCGCTTCAATTCCTGCGTAATGGACGTAAGTCGCGCATTTTGTTCTTTGATCTTTTCCTCGGTGAGTTTTCTTTCGCTTATATCTCTGAATTCGGTTACTCTTACCACCTTGCCACGGTAGGGGACATTCTTCGCCTGTACCTCCAGAAAATATTTTATCCCGTTTCTATGAATGCCTACGACATCATAAGATCTTTCATATCCTGAGAGGATCTTTTCGCGCACAAGGGCCCTCCATTCAGGTGCGATTAGATTTAGCCCATCAAAACCAATTAATTCGTTCCTTGTGTAACCTGTGATGTCGCACAGCCCCTGATTGCAGTCGATTATAATTCCCTGGTCATGCATTCCAATGCCGCCAAAGGAAGCTTGTTGCAGTGTTCTAAAGCGTTGCTCGCTTTCCCGTAACGCTTGCTCTATACGCTTCCGCGCCGCTGAAATACCCTGTTTCGCCGGAGGGGTGTCTGGCTTAGTCGCGATCTTGTGCGACTTCTTCGCGGAAGGTTTCTTTGAAACCCCGGCTGCCTTTTTTGTTGCTATTTTTTTCTTCTGCCCCATAGTTCCCGATCAGCAAGCTTAAGTTAGTCATAATCGCAGTAGTTAGAAAATAAAACACATGAAACGATATTGTTGTGAACGTGACTTGAAGTCAGTAAATTTCAAGAAATCAAAAGCTTGTAGTAATGCTAAAAGAATTCAAAGAATTTGCAATCCGGGGCAATGTCGTCGACCTGGCCATCGCAGTAATCATCGGCGGTGCCTTTGGCAAGATTGTAAACTCACTCATTGACGATGTCATCACACCGCTTATCTTAAAGCCTGCGCTTGAGGCAGCTCACCTCACCAAGCTTGAAGAGTTAACCGTATTCGGAACCGTGAAGTATGGAAGTTTTCTGGCGGCAGTAATAAATTTTATGATCGTTGCTTTCGTACTATTCCTTATTATCAAAGGATTGAATTCTTTTAAGAAAAAGGAAGAAGCGGCACCAATCCTTCCACCTGCTGATATTATATTACTGACTGAAATCAGAGATGTTTTAAAGAAGAGGCCCTGAGTTTATTTATTTACCCAGGTAAAGAAATATTTTATCAGCAACGGTGATTACGCGCTGCGAAGAAGCAAGACCCGTCACGTTTCGATAAAGTACCGGTTATTGTTTTTGAAATGATTGACTTACTACCAGCTCCTTTTTTCCCGGCGTGTAAGTATAAAATCCCGAACCACTTTTTACGCCTTTGTTTCCGGCAACAACCATGTTCACCAACAACGGGCATGGTGCATATTTGGGATTTCCAAAACCCTCATACAACACCTTAAGAATTGAAAGGCATACATCCAGGCCGATAAAGTCGGCAAGTTGTAGCGGTCCCATGGGATGTGACATCCCCAACTTCATCACGTCATCTATTTCCCTTACGCCAGCTACCCCTTCGTATAGCGTATGGATAGCCTCATTGATCATAGGCATCAAAATACGATTGGCAACAAAACCTGGATAATCCTTCACTTCTACTGGTTCCTTTCCCAGATTTCTGGCAAGCTCCATGACATTCCTGGCCACATCATCGCTCGTGGCATATCCGCGGATTACCTCAACGAGCTTCATTACAGGGACAGGATTCATAAAGTGCATGCCAATCACCCTATCCGGTCTGCTCGTCACGGCTGCAATCTTTGTAATGGAGATTGAAGATGTATTAGTAGCTAAAATGCACGATGGTGACGCGTGAACGTCGAGCTCGCGAAAAATATCAATCTTCAAAGCCTCGTTTTCGGTTGCAGCCTCTATGGTCAGTTCAGCGCCACTCACTCCGGAAGATAGCGATGTCGACGTAGTGATATTATCAAAGGCAATCTTTTTGGCCTCACTGGATAACGTACCTTTCTCAACCTGACGTGCCAGGTTTTTGTCAATAGTTTCCATCGCCCTTGTAAGGTTTTCAGGCGAGACATCTATAAGCGCAACCCGATGACCTTGTTGAGCAAAGGCGTGGGCAATCCCATTTCCCATCGTACCCGAACCTACAACAGCAATCTTCATCATTGTATATTTGTTTCAATGTCCTCGCTCACCACCGTAATCTTGTTCGACACGCACCTCTTTGGCCAACCCCATCGCATTAAACCGGATGGCAAGGCGTGCAGGCTCATGATCGAGGGAATTCGGTGCACATGATGCCGCTGGCTCTAAGAAATAGTAGTAAAACTTCTGATTGCGCGTTGAAAGCTCATTGCGATCGGGTTTCCCCAACAATGCAACCACGTCGAGCTCGGCAAGCCCAATCAATTTTTCTTTTTGTAGTTCAAGTTGCTTCCAGGCCAGCGCACGTTCTCCCCCGCATCCATTAAGGTCGGATTTCCATTTCGCCACGTCGATCCCTTCAAGCGAAGGTGTTGAAGGTCCACAGGAAATCAAAATTACAACCGTAAAAAAAATACTCGTAAGCGGTGCGACCGAGGTGAATATCACGGCTATTTATCGTTTAATTTGCACCCAAATGTACAAACATGGGTCTTAAGATATTCAAGGCGCTTTGGTTTCTTTCGATGCTTGCCGTGTTGGCAAATCTTTTATTCACTTACATGAGCCTTCCGGAAAATGTGGTGATTCGGGACGATGGGGAAGCACGAATAGCATTGCCCCGCGACTCATTCTTCTACATCATGACAGCACTCCTGGCAATAGTCAATGTGATGGTATATTTCATTTCCCGAATCTTTAAAAAGGATTTCGATTTCAGGGCGTGGTTCCATGGACTGGTAATTACACTGAATATCTTTTTCATAATATCCATGAACTTTATCGGCCTTTTCAATAGTGGTGAACGATTCGACTATAAACGCATCGACTTTATCATTTATGGAAGCCTGGGGCTTTTCCTTATCTGGACGCTAGCCTGGCCTATTTATGCGGCATATAAAAAGTTCTTAATTAAAGCAACAGTTTAATTGCCTGTAGCAAGTTTGCTAACTGCAAGATACTTATAGCTATTCACCTCCAAATTGTTCTACGTGAAATCAGCGGCTGACCGTGGAAATTGCAAACAAAATTGTTTTATTGGCGAAATGGAATTTTCGCAGCGCCTTGGGTAGACAATTTCTTTCAAGGGAACATTCTCCCCTTTATTTTTTTGACATCATTCTTGGCATCTCTATCATCAAATATTTTCGTGTGACGTATGGCAAAAGCAGATAAACCCTCAGCTATGTTCGAATACAATGAGTCCAGCATTAAATCCCTGGATTGGAGAGAGCACATCCGCCTTCGACCGGGCATGTATATCGGGAAGCTGGGAGACGGATCGTCCAAGGATGATGGCATCTATGTACTCGTAAAGGAGGTAATGGACAACTGTATCGACGAGCACATGATGGGGTATGGCAAAACCATCGAAGTAAAGATCACTGACCAACGCGTTGTCGTACGCGACTTCGGGAGAGGTATTCCACTTGGAAAAGTCGTCGATGTCGTATCAAAGATCAATACCGGCGCGAAGTATGATTCCGGCGCATTTCAGAAATCGGTAGGATTGAATGGTGTAGGTACTAAAGCTGTTAACGCACTGTCAAATTATTTCAAAGTTCAGGCGTTTCGCGAGGGACAGACAAAACTCGCCGAATTCAAAAAGGGCATTCTCGTAGTAGACGCGAGGATGGCCAAAAGCGATGAACGGAACGGAACGTTGGTTGAGTTTGAACCGGACAACACGATGTTCAAACACTATCACTTCATCCCGGAATATCTCGAAGATCTTATGTGGAACTATGCATTCCTTAATGCAGGGCTCACGATAAACTACAATGGCAAAAAATACTACTCGAAAGATGGGTTGCTGGACCTGCTACGGCAAAAAGCCGATGCTGAAGATCTTCGCTATCCAATAATTCATTTTAAAGGTGAGGATATCGAAGTAGCGTTGTCCCATGGAAGTCAGTATGGCGAAGAATATTATTCGTTTGTCAATGGCCAGCACACGACACAGGGAGGCACACACCTTGCCGCCTTTCGGGAAGGCCTGGTAAAAGGCGTGCGCGACTTTTTTAAGAAGGACTATGATGCAGCTGATATTCGGGCGAGCATTATTGGAGCAATTGCCATTCGCGTTCAGGAGCCGGTCTTTGAATCACAGACTAAAACCAAACTCGGATCTACCAACATGGCACCAGATGGAGTATCCGTCCGCGCCTTCGTTGGAGATTTCGTGGCAAAGGAGCTCGAGATCTATTTGCATAAGAACGCAACGACTGCCGATGCACTTCAAAAGAGAATATTGCAATCGGAACGTGAGCGGAAAGAGATTGCAGGCATAAAGAAACTTGCTAATGATCGGGCAAAGAAGGCGAACCTTCACAATAAGAAACTGAGAGATTGCCGGTATCACTTTGACGAAAAAAATGAGAAGGGCGTAAATTCTGTCATATTTATTACGGAGGGTGACTCCGCAAGCGGCTCAATCACAAAATCAAGAGACGTAGAGACCCAGGCGGTTTTCAGCTTGCGTGGCAAACCCTTGAACTGCTTTGCGCTGACTAAAAAAGTTGTTTACGAAAACGAGGAATTTAACCTTTTGCAACATGCCCTGAACATCGAAGATGGGATTGAAAGCCTTAGATACAACAAAGTCATTGTCGCCACGGATGCGGACGTGGACGGGATGCATATAAGGCTGCTGCTCATGACCTTTTTCCTTCAATTCTTTCCTGAACTGGTGAAGGCGGGTCACGTATTTATCCTCGAAACTCCGCTATTCCGCGTTCGGAATAAAAAGGAAACCATCTATTGCTACACAGACGAAGAACGGCGCAAAGCCATTGAGAAGATCGGCAGCAAGCCAGAAATCACACGTTTCAAGGGCCTTGGCGAGATATCGCCAGACGAGTTTGGAGCATTTATTGGAGAGAATATACGGCTTCAACCCGTTTTGCTTGGGGATGGTCACCTTGCCAAGCTGCTGGAGTTTTATATGGGCAAGAATTCACCTGACCGCCAGGAGTTTATCATCGACAATTTGAGAGTAGAAATTGACGTAGTCGAAGAAAACGCGCCAAGCCCACTGGAGGAAGTCTGACTAACACCATCATTAATAACGATTAACTAAAATGAGTAAAAAGCAAAATCCCAAAGACATCGTACCCAAAGTCAACCCGACAGGCAATGGTAATGGTGGCGAAGGCGATGTTGTCCATTCAATAGCGATAGATGGTCTGTATCAGAATTGGTTCCTTGATTACGCATCCTACGTAATCCTGGAGCGCGCAGTGCCAAGGATTGAAGACGGTTTTAAGCCGGTACAACGGCGTATCATGCATTCATTAAAAGAAATGGATGACGGCCGCTTCAACAAGGTTGCCAACGTTATTGGCAGCACGATGCAGTATCATCCGCATGGCGATGCGTCAATAGGAGAGGCGATCGTTAATCTCGGTCAGAAGGACTTGCTGATTGAAACACAGGGCAACTGGGGGGATGTACGCACAGGTGACAGCGCGGCTGCGCCACGGTATATAGAAGCACGACTTTCAAAGTTTGCGTTGGATGTTGCATACAATGCTCAGACTACTGAGTGGCAACTTAGTTATGACGGACGCAAGCGCGAACCCGTCACTTTGCCTGTAAAATTCCCATTGTTACTTGCGCAAGGTGTGGAGGGCATAGCAGTTGGCCTTTCAACTAAAATCCTTCCGCACAATTTCTGCGAGTTGATCAAGGCTTCGATCGATATATTAAAAGGTAAAAATCCCAAGATATACCCTGATTTTTTTACAGGGGGTATCGCGGATTTCGCAGATTACAATCAGGGGCTTCGCGGAGGCAAGGTCAAGGTAAGGGCGAAGATTGAAATACAGGATAAGAAAACACTCATCATTCGGGAAATACCTTTTAGCACGACAACGACTTCATTGATGGAATCGATCGTGAAGGCCAGCGAAAAAGGCCAGATCAAAGTCAAGCAGGTGATCGACAACACTGCAAAGGACATTGAGATTCAAATTCTGCTTCAGCCGGGCCAGTCACCCGAGATCGCACTGGATGCTTTATATGCTTTTACGGATTGCGAGATTAGTATTTCGCCGAACGCCTGCGTGATCGTAGAGGACAAACCCCAGTTCCTACCCGTCGGTCAGATACTGAAGTACAATACCAACCAAACAATGGAGCTGCTGAAACAAGAGCTGCAGATCCGTAAGGGTGAATTGATGGAAAAGCTTCTCTTCTCATCACTTGAGAAGATATTTATAGAGAAGCGCATATACCGCGATATTGAAGAGGCAGAAAGCTGGGAGGCAGTTATTGAAACAATTGATAAAGGATTAAAGCCACATAAGAAAAAGTTTTATCGTGAGATCACGCGCGATGACATCGTTCGTCTGACCGAGATCAGAATCAAAAGAATTTCGAAGTTCGATGCCTTCAAGGCAGATGAGTTGCTACGCGACCTGGAAAAGGAATTGAAGGAGACGGAACACCACCTTCGGCACGTAACGGATTACGCGATCGCTTACTTTCAGAAATTGCTGGAAAAGTATGGGAAAAGCAGGGAGCGGAAGACAGAGATCAAAAGCTTCCAGTCCGTCACTGCGCTCGATGTCATTGCCAACAATCAAAAATTATACGTTAACAAGGTTGATGGATTTATCGGATTCGGCCTGAAGCGTGATGAGAACACTGTTAATGTCTGCGATTGCTCTGAGCTGGACGATGTTATTGTTATCCGAAAAGATGGCAAGGCACGGGTGTCAAGAATCGCTGACAAGGTTTTCATGGGTAAGGATATCATGTTTGTCGGAATTTGGAAGAAGGGGGACGATCGCATGGTGTACAACGTCATCTACAACGATGGCAAGACAGGGAAAGGATTTGCGAAACGCTTCACCATCCCCGGCATCACGCGGGACAAGGAATATCCTATAGCGACAGATGATAAAAATTCACGCATCTTTTATGTGACGGGCAACCCCAATGGAGAGGCAGAATCTGTGGAAGTAAAACTTTCACAAAGCAGCACGGCTCGAAAGAAAATATTTGAGTTCGATTTTTCAGAGTTGGAAATAAAAGGTCGTGGTGCACGCGGCAACACGATTACCAAATATCCGATCCGCAAAGTTGATTTACTCAAGGCTGGGACGTCCACGTTAAGCAAATTGAACTTGTGGTACGATGAGCATGCGGGACGCCTCAACCGGGATAGCCGCGGGAAATATCTCGGTAAATTTGATGGAGAAGACCGGCTGATCACGTTTACGCGTAACGGGAACTACAAAATTACCAACTATGAGATCACCAACCGGTTTGATCCAGAGAAGACGCTACTGGTAGAGAAATTTAATCCTGCACGTCCTGTTTCGGCGATTTACGTCGACGGCGACAGCAAACAATATATGGTGAAGCGCTTCAATATTGAGACGACGACCATTGATAAGGAATTCAATTTTATTTCAGAAGCAATTGGTTCGCGTCTCATTTTGGCGACATCTGCTGAAAGTCCTGAAGTCGAGATTGAACAGAACAGCGGAAAGTCAAAAGAGAAGGCTACAGATGTCGTGAATCTCGAGGACATTGTCGATGTGAAAGGTTGGAAAGCATTGGGCAACAGACTCTCTCAGCACAAGGTCTACAAGGTAACAGTGGTACAGGACCCGGATGAACAAAGCAACGAGACGGGAAATGAAGTTGACGATGATGAAGCGGTATCCGAGGAGACAGAATTAAAAAAAAAAGACTTCACGCAATCAAACGTCAACCTCCAACAGGACATCCCAAATCAGCAAGCGCCCCTCTTCTCCCAAGCGGAAGCAAAAAGTCAGCAGCCCGAGGAAAGTCAGGCAAGTCAAAAGATCAAAGCAGGTCAGCAAAGCCTCTTCGGCGAAAGCCAGAGGGCAAAAGAAAAAAATGAAAAAGAAGTGAAAAAATCATCTCCTCCCGCACCGGAAAAAAGCAGACGATCAGATAACGATGATCTTGCCTTTGGTGTAGGCGAAACGATTGAACTGGATATTTAAATGAAATTGTTACACCAAATTACCAACATGAAACATAATCTGATTTTTTGCATGCTTTTCGCCTTAAGTAATTTGTGTCATGCCCAGGATGAAGAAATACTGGCCGAAGGAAAAGTTACTGATTCTCGAACCGGGCGCGGCATCAAAGCCAATATTCGTTACAGCAGTATACCAACCGGTGGAATCAGTGGACGCTTCGCTGATAGTACTTTCTCGTTTCCAATATTTGGTACCGCAAAGTATCAGATCACGGCTGAAGCCAAGGATTATAATCCACGCACCGTCATTGTGGATCCTAAGGATATCAATGAAGAGAAGAAAGTGTTACGGGATATTTCATTAACACCTTCAGGTCAGACAATGCGACTTACCCATCTTATTTTTGCTCAGGGAAAATCAACGATTGATCCGAAATCATTTGCAGAACTTGACGAGGTGAGCCAGATGATGAAAGAGAACTCGAAAATGGTCATCCAACTGGAGGGCCACACGGACAATCAAGGAAGCTCAAAGGCAAACATGGCACTCTCTGAAGACCGCGTGGAAGCAGTGAAGCGGTACCTCGTTTCGAAAAACATTGCTAAGGATCGCATAAAGACAAAAGCCTTTGGAGGAACCCAACCGCTTGCCAATGAAATGACGCAAGAGGCGCGATCGATGAACAGGAGAGTGGAGATGCGAATTTTGAAGGACTAGTTATAATACCCGCTATCGCAATTGAAGAAGTTTTAAGCACGCGGGCGATGGAACAGCGATTGGCTTTCCGACAACGCTTAGCCCTCCCGTTTTCGCATTGACTTGGAACAACAAAACATTGTCCGACTCCTGGTTGGCGACGAACATGTATTCACCTTTCGGGTCCATAAGGAAATTTCTTGGACTCTTGCCGCCGGTATTCACTTGGCCTTTAAGGGTAATCTTTCCATCCGTGGCGATGGCGAATATGCTGATTGAGTTATGGCCTCGGTTAGACATGTATAAAAAATTGCCTTTAACATCGGTATGGATGTCAGCGCTAAAGTTTTGACCCTCAAACTCTTTGGGGAGTCCCTGCACGGTATCTTGAAGTATCGTCAGCGCACCGCTCTCCTGATTAACTTCGAAAGCGCACACCGAAGAGCTTAGTTCCTCCACGAGATATGCGTATTTCCCATTGGGGTGAATTGTAAAGTGCCGCGGCCCGCCGCCGGGGTTTACACTGACATCTTCTGTAGGCGTGGGCTCCAGTTTACCGGTGGCTTGGTCGAATGCATAAATGTAAATTTTGTCTGTTCCGAGATCACACACATACAAAAAGCGATTATCGGACGACACCGTTGCGGAATGTACATGTGACTCTTCCTGGCGCTCAGCAACGATGCTGTTACCCGTGTATTTTTTAGCATCGGAAGGAATGCCTAACAAACCTTCTTCGAATATGGGCAGCACCACCAAATTACCTTCGGCATAGTTACAAAGGAACGCGTACTTACCTGATCGATCCAGTGATATAAAGCAGGGTTGATCACCGTAAGACGACCGGTTATTCAAGCCATTGAGGCGGCCTGATTTAGGGTCAATTGCATATGCACTCACCGATCCGCCATTGTCAGATACATTAGCTCTGCCGCGATTGACCGAATACAGAAATTTGCCCGATGGATGTAACGTGATATATGAAGGACTTTCAAGGCTCGGAACACTTTGCATGAGCTTCAAAGACTTTTTCGCCCTGTCAAACTCCAGCAGGTATATCCCCTCGCTTCCCCTCACCGAATACGTACCGACATAAAGAATTTCCTTCCCCTGACCAAGAGCAGTCCACGAAACGCAAACCAAAACCAATGCCGCGACCAGAGACCTCATATCCTGAAAAGAAAATAGTGAACTACTCAATTTCCGCCACTCACTGCAGCGCCAACACCTATCAACGCAGGAATGAACCGACAACGAACCGACTCATAACTCATAACTCATAACTCCTAACTTACTCCTGACTCCTGACTCACGACTGACTCCCTACTACTTCCTCGTCACCGCGCTCTGCTCTACTTCCCACTCATTCCAATATTTCCTCAAGATCCTCAGGTCTTCCGTCAGGCAAGGATACAGATCCGCGGCGTCCGGAGTTTCAGGAAACTGGCCCTGATAGAGGTGAGTCGTTGAAAGACCGCCGGTCCATTCGAAATGTCCTGGATCGTATGGTTTCTTCCAACGTCTAGCGAAGCCTGCCTATGCCGCTGGTGAGGATATGGTGATAGAGGAAGGAATTCCGTTCGTTGGATATAGCTCAAGCAGGTCGTTGTGGGAGGCTTATCCGTTGGAGTGGGTAAAGTTGAATGAGCTTGCACTGAGTGGCAGCATCGGTTACAAGACTGAGGTCAGGGGCAAGCAAGTTGCGGCCATCAGAAAGTATTTGCATGATAATACTGAGAAGCGTTTTGTGATGAAGAGGGTAAACGAGGAAGACTCTCGGATATGGCGTATTGAAGATGGCACACCATTGAGAGGCCAAACGGGGAAGACCGGGAAGAAGAGGGCACCGTGGGGAAGTTTGAATAAGAAACCGAACACGAAAATGAAAAGTGAGTCGGCTAAGGGTGCGCAGTGGGGATGGTCACGTAAAAAGAAAGAAGAAGAGGCGGTTAAGCCTCCGAATGTTAAAGGTCAGTGGGGTGGTGCACGTACAAAGAAAGAGGTAGAGGTCGCAAGCAACGGCGAAGGTTCTTGACCGGCGCTCCCCTCCCCGATTTAGGTTAACTTAACCAAATACAATATACGTTATGAGAGAGAAAGACAAAGTAGTAGCACCGATCTACGAGACTTACGATTACGGTAAGTTCAGTATCTATCCAGAAAACCGTGGCCTACGAGAAACCGGTGGGATTAAGGAACGGAAGGTAAACAAGTTGCAGAAGCTCATTGATGAATCGAAGTGGGTTCATGAGCTTGGCACCATCCAGGTGAACGAGTCATACCAGATCATTAACGGTGCCCATACTTACACCGTTCTCATGCGCAACAAACAGCCCATCCGATATATTATAATTGAAGATCCGCGTTTCAATGAAGCCACGAAGCGCGAAGTGATCGGTTCTATCTACAACATCAATTCAATCAATACTGCATGGTCATCCGAGGACATGTTCAACGCAGCGATCCAAGTTAAAGCTCCCCTTGCACTTGCTATGCAGGCGCTCATCTTGAAGCATAACAATAAATTCAAGTGGCTGGAACTTGCTGCGCTGCTTAAGAAGGACGTCGATTTCTTTAGCGGTCGCTGGAGGAAAGTGGATATGACTTTCTTCGATGAAAAGGACATGGTGGAGATGATTCACTCCGAAGAGTTCAAATACGATCTCAAGCATTTCCTTACCATCAATGAGAAAGCGCGGATCTCCCACAGGAAATCTTTGTTACTCAGATGCACTTACGATATTGTTTTCAATGCTAGATCTATCGTAGACCTTAAGTTATTTCGCAAGGCTCTTGCTTCCATACCAGACGATATGGTCTTGAGTGCGAAGTATAAAAATAAAGATGCCGCGATTCTCATGCTTATCCGTCATTACAATAAGAGCCAAGGACAGAGCGTGGAACCTAGTGCAGTTAAACATCAGTTACAGCATGGGGTCGATAGTGAGGTTGAGGTAATGTGATCAAAGACGACGACGATCTGGCAATAGCGAAGCAGCGCATCGAGGCGGCGGAACGGTATATGTTGCGCGGAGAGCTTACCAGGGAATTCTATAAAAGTTGGCGATAGTCATTGAAGTTGTTGATGAGGGACGTTAAGCGTGATATCCGGAATTATGAGAATCAGCATGATCAAAGACCTAAAGGTTGAAACCTTCTGCCCTCATTGCCAGAAGTCAAACATGACAGCACCCCCGGCGATTGGACCGGGACAGCCAGTTGGCGCGATGTTGTATATCTGCCCTCATTGCTACAAGATTGCCGTATATAATGATGACTTCCAGGTACGGATGCCGATGCATGACGAACTTGTGGATCTGTTAATGAACGTTGAATTCGTGAAGAAGTATCGTGGGATCGTGGAGGTGTTGAAGGATTTAAGCAGACTAGCATGAGCATTCCAAATTTCTCGTTGGCCGAACGTCAGGACATTTCCGAATTGGAGTCCGTGCTATTGAAAGATGGTAAGCTCCAGTGCGTAGACTACGCACAGATTGCACCGTTCCCACAAAGTCATATCACTCAGTTTTGTGTGCTGAATGCCTGTTATCAAATCGTCACCTGGGAGCTGGTGGAATTTCTGAAAGTAAAGATCGGAAGTCGCAAGGCTATCGAGATCGGCGCAGGCAACGGATGCCTTGGTCGGGCAATGGGTATACCGATGACCGACAACTACATTCAGAATCGTCCGCATGTCAAAAAGTACTACGAGTCAATTCATCAACCCATCGTGCAATACGGTGAGGACGTTGTGAACCTGGAGGCGAGGAATGCCATCGCTATCTACAGGCCGCAGGTAGTCGTCGGCGCGTGGGTATCTCAAGTATGGAAGTGGGGCCAGGTGGATGGTCTGGAAGGTGGAGTGGATGAGATGGAATTCAAAGGCCGCATTCAGCAATACATCATGGCTGGCAACGAATCTACCCATCAACATAAAGTGATCCTGAAAGATTTTCCTTTTAAGGCTTACAAATTTCCGTGGCTCATTAGCCGGAGTATAAATGATAAGGACAAAAACGTTATCTGGATATTCGATTGCGCATGAAGATAAAATGGTTTGTGTCAGAGAGTCCAATCCGCAGGGAGTTGGAAGACTTGCCCGACGAAATTGCGCGGCGTACGCTTGAATTGCTCAATCCTGGATGGGGTAACGGCTACGTCTGCTTGCCACCGGAACATCCATGCTACGGCATGAGCTACCGGGCGATCTACAAAGATTACGGTGCGGTAGAGTTTGATGTTGAGTTGACGTTTTCAAATTTTGTTTCAAGAGATACATTTCCGCAGCTACCCCCTGGTTGCGAAATATATTGGATAGTGGGATTCGATACAGCCCATGCATGGGACTCCATGGCCAGATGGCCAAAAATTAAAGTTGAAGAAGCAGCGAGAGGTCTTGCTGAAAATTTTGAAGGAATTAGAGTGGAGCGACAGCGAAAGCCGGACCATCCGGAAGAGCGTCAACCCGAATAACCTAAATCTACAGTAACGCTTTCGTTTTTTGAACCTGGTCCAGGGTGGGCCATACTATTGTTTAACCATTTCGAATTACCCTAATGGATTTTAAAGAAATCATCAAAAAGTACAAAACTAAAAGAGATCCCTTTGTCGAAATGTTAGGTTGGTCAAAGGCATCATTCAACACAGAGATCAACGGGAATGGTCGAAGTTTTTCGAAAGAGGAAGAG
>JBBJMI010000012.1:0-184499 GCA_037720155.1 Chryseolinea sp.
TTTGCGCTCCCTTTGCGTCTTTCCGCCTTTGCGGTTAACGGGCGACGATATACGGCCAAACGTTCGCAGAACGCCACCCCCTTAGAGGCAATAAACCCCGCATTCAGAAATCCCAAATATTATTTACCTTGCTACAGTATATGAAAACACAAAACCGCAGAACTTTTGTAGCAACTGCCGCAGCCTTGGGGGCTAGCGCAGCTGCTACTGCAATGCCAACTATGGAAAAAAAGGACAAAAAACTACTCGTGCATCATGCATTGTTCTGGTTGAAGAACCCGAACTCGAAAGAAGATCTGGCCAAACTTCTCGCGGGCCTTCAGACCTTGAAGAAAATCGAGGCAATAAAGGAACTACATATCGGTGTGCCTGCAAGTACCGAAAAGAGAGACGTCGTTGACAACAGCTATCACGCTTCCGAAGTGATGTTCTTCGATGGCCTCGAAGACCAAAAAACATATCAGGATCATGCAATCCATCAAAAGTTCATCGCCGACTGCTCGCACCTTTGGGAACGCGTTGTCGTTTATGATTCTATGGATTCGTAAATTATTCGCTACCAAGCACTCGTTAGTAGATGTTAAAAATTTATTAACATTCTGTTGATGCACGACGTAACTTTTTTGATCTTCGTGCCTCGGAGCCCGCATTATGCAACTGACTGATAAATAAGCATCCCTGGAAGGATGCATTAATTATATAAGTGAACGCCCCGCCTTGGATACAAGGCGGGGCGATTTCGTTTTAAAGTGTCTGTCGCAAACTAACATTTGTTACAGGCAGAATTTCACATAACATACATGACCCAACGGAAAACTCTTTTTGACAAGATCTGGGATGCTCACATTGTAAAAAACAGTGAAGGATATCCCGACGCACTATATATTGACCGCCACTTTATTCATGAAGTAACAAGCCCTCAGGCATTCGATGGACTTCGAAAACGAAACATAAATGTCTTTAACACTGCTCGCACCACGGCAACGGCAGATCACAATGTGCCTACTAAAGACCAGCACCTTCCAATTAAAGAAGCATTATCACGGCACCAGGTAGAAACGCTGCGCAAAAATTGTAGCGATTTCGGGGTCGAACTTTACGATCTGGGACATCCTTACCAGGGCATTGTGCACATTATTGGCCCTGAGCTTGGACTGACCTTGCCGGGTATGACAATCGTGTGCGGAGATAGCCATACCTCCACACACGGAGCTTTCGGAAATATTTCGTTTGGCATTGGAACGAGTGAAGTTGAACAGGTGCTGGCAACTCAATGTGTGCTTCAATACAGACCGAAGACCATGTTGATTGAAGTCAATGGAGAACTTGGCAAGGGCGTTCTGGCAAAGGATGTCATTCTTTATATAATTTCGAAATTGTCAGCCAGCGGTGCAACGGGGTACTTCGTTGAATACGCCGGACAGGCGATCCGAAATCTAAGCATGGAGGCACGAATGACGATCTGCAACATGAGCATTGAAATGGGTGCCAGAGGGGGATTGATTGCACCAGATCAAATAACGTTCGACTATATTAAAGGGAGAAAGTTTGCACCCCAGGGGGAGAATTTCGAACGACTGGTTGAGCAATGGCACCAGCTTCGTTCCGACGAAGGTGCACACTATGATGAGGTGGTAAAGTTTGATGCGGCCGACATCGCGCCGATGATAACATACGGAACGAATCCTGGAATGGGCATTAAGATAACTGATAGGATACCCGCCTTGAATGCCCTTAAGGGTGAGAGCGAGCAGAACTCCTTTTCAAAATCTCTGGAGTACATGGGCCTTGAACCCGGCTCGGCTATTTTGGGTAAAGCCATAGACTACGTCTTCATTGGAAGCTGTACGAATGCGCGCATTGAAGATCTTCGTTTAGTCGCTTCAATGGTGAAAGGAAAAACAAAAGCTGCAAATGTAGAGGTCTGGGTGGTTCCCGGTTCCAAGCAGGTTGAGAATCAGGCACGGGAGGAAGGACTCGATAAGATCTTCGAAGCCGCAGGATTTCAGCTGCGACAGCCGGGGTGCTCAGCTTGTCTCGGCATGAACGAGGATAAAATTCCATCGGGCAAGTATTGCATCAGCACATCAAACAGAAACTTTGAAGGAAGGCAGGGTCCGCAGTCACGCACCTTTCTGGCAAGTCCGTTAAGTGCTGCGGCTGCTGCTATTACAGGAAAAGTAACAGATGTGCGCGAACTGGTGTATTAAAGAATCAGGCGACTAAACGTTTTTAAAAGCTACAAATGCGTAAAGAAAAGATATCAGAATTGACAAGCACGGTCGTACCCCTGGCCATCGAGAACATCGATACAGATCAAATCATTCCTGCGAGATTCCTGAAAGCAACAACCCGTGAAGGTTTCGGTGAAAATCTTTTCAGAGACTGGCGTTACAATAACGATAATACGCTTAAGAACGATTTCATTTTAAATGACGCCACTTACAGCGGAAAAATATTAGTAGCAGGAAAAAACTTTGGTTGCGGCAGCAGCCGTGAGCATGCTGCGTGGGCAATTCACGATTTTGGATTCCAGGTTGTGATATCCAGCTTTTTCGCAGACATTTTTAAGAACAACGCCCTGAACAATGCATTGCTTCCTGTTCAGGTATCGGATGATTTCTTGAAGAAAATTTTTCAAGTCGTCGAGAATGATCATAAGTGCCGGGTTACAGTAGACCTTCCTCAACAAACAGTCACTCTCGCGGATGGGACGTCCGAGTCTTTCGAGATAAATGCGTATAAGAAAAGTTGCATGATGAATGGTTATGACGACATCGATTATCTCCTAAGCCTGCGCGAAGAAATTCGACATTTTGAACTTGTTCACTAAAGTGTAATGAAGAAAAAAATCACCATTCTCCCCGGCGACGGGATTGGAAAAGAAGTTACGTCAAGCGGCAAAAAAGTTCTCGAGCAAATTGCCGAGTGTTTCGGTCATGAATTTGTTTTCGATTACGCCACAATCGGTCACGAGGCGATCGAGGCCACAGGAAATCCGCTCCCTGATGAGACGTTAAAAAAGCTTAAGAATTCAGATGCAATTCTTTTTGGCGCGGTAGGACATCCCAAATATGACAACGATCCGTCAGCAAAAGTGCGTCCGGAGCAAGGGTTGTTAAAAATGAGAAAGGAGCTCGGCCTCTATGCGAACCTGCGACCGATCAAACTGTTTGACGAGCTGTTGTCGGCATCCAGCATTAAACCGGAAGTATTAAAAGGTGCCGACATACTTTTTTTCCGCGAACTAACGGGTGACGTCTATTTTGGTGAACGGGGAAGAAAGGACAACAACGATACGGCCTTTGATACAATGATTTATTCGCGGTACGAAGTCGAACGCATCGCACACAAGGCATTCAAAGCCGCCCTTGCAAGACGGAAGAAGCTTACCTCGGTAGACAAAGCGAACGTGTTGGAAAGCTCGAGGCTATGGCGGGAAGTTGTGCAGGAAGTCGCAAAAAGCTACCCAGACGTTGCCGTGGAACATATGTTTGTAGATTCCGCAGCAATGAAATTGATCCAGGCGCCCACAAGCTTCGACGTCGTACTTACAGGAAACCTCTTTGGCGACATACTTACGGACGAAGCTTCGCAGATAGCAGGTTCGATGGGAATGCTCGCCTCAGCTTCCATTGGAGATACGGTCGGTTTATACGAGCCCATACACGGAAGTGCACATGACATTACTGGAAAGGGTATAGCCAATCCGTTGGCATCCATCCTGTCCGCAGCGCTGTTACTCGACATCTCATTTGGTTTGAAAGACGAATCCGACACAGTAATCAGGGCCGTAGAGCAAACTTTAAGGGATGGTTACCGCACGCGCGACATTGCTGATGCTTCAACGCCATTCGAAAAGATACTCGGCACAGAAGTTATGGGTAACATTGTTTGTAATAACATTCGGATACGCATAGCGGTAGAGAGTAAATAATTATTATTTAAAAGAATCATTTTTTTTACAGCCTTCAATAAAGATAATATGAGCAACAAGATTGAGATCTTCGATACAACGCTTCGCGATGGCGAGCAGGTACCAGGTTGTCAGTTATCAACGGACGAAAAGGTTATTGTAGCCAGAAAACTGGAAGCGCTGGGCGTTGACGTCATCGAGGCAGGCTTTCCAATATCGAGTCCCGGCGACTTCCTTTCGGTAGTCGAGATATCCAAGGCTGTTAAAATCGGTGTTTGTGCTCTTACCCGCGCGAAGAAGGAGGATATCGATGTTGCCGCCGAAGCGCTGCACCACGCAAAACGCGGAAGAATTCATACCGGGATCGGCTCCTCTGACGTACACATTAAAACAAAGTTTAACAGTACACGTGAAAAGGTGCTGGAGCAGGGTGCATGGGCAGTTGGCTATGCAAAAAGCAAGGGATATGAAGTTGAGTTTTTTGCGGAAGATGCAGGGCGTGCTGACCTGGCATTTCTTGCAAAGCTTGTGGAAGCAGTTATTTCCGCCGGCGCAGATGTAGTGAACATTCCAGATACCACAGGCTACTGCCTTCCTCATTTGTATGGAAGGCGCATCCAATACCTTTTTGAAAACGTAAAAAATATCGACAAGGCAATCATCTCCGTGCATTGTCACAATGACCTCGGCATGGCAACCGCTAACACAATTGCCGGACTGATGAGTGGCGCCAGACAAGCGGAGGTGACGATCAACGGTATCGGTGAACGCGCCGGCAATACATCGCTCGAGGAAGTAGCAATGATTTTACAAACACACAAAGATCTTGGCTTGCACACTGGAATCAAGTCAGAAATGTTGTATGAATTAAGCACCGTTGTATCTCAAATGATGCGCATGCCCGTACAGCCAAATAAAGCCATCGTAGGCGCAAATGCATTTGCTCACTCATCCGGAATTCACCAGGACGGCTTCCTTAAAAATTCAGAGAACTACGAAATTATAAATCCGGCTGACGTGGGAGTTCCTTCATCTTCCATTATTCTGACCGCGAGAAGTGGCCGTGCAGCACTTAAGCATCGGCTCGAGTTGCTGGGTTACCAGCCTAACAAGGTAGAACTTGATCAATTGTATGGCAACTTTCTTACTCTCGCGGATGAGAAGAAAAACGTTGTTGACGATGACCTTGTTCACCTCGTGGCCAATACACCAATATTGGTAGCCAAATGTTAAAGCCCTGGTGTATAAAGGGTGTTTTTGTTATTTTTTGTCTACTCACACGTTGGGCGTGTCCAGCGCAGGATATTGGGCTTGAGCTATATAGTTTGCGCGAGCAAATCAAAATCGATGCTCCTGCTGCCATGGCGAAGGTCAAACAGATGGGCTTTCGCCAAGTCGAGCTGTCTGGCACTTACGGTCTTGACTTCCCGGTCCTGATAAAACTTCTTGGGGAAAATGATCTTAACGTTGTAAGCTTTGGCGCCGACTTTGAAAAGTTACGGGACTTTCCTCAAGCTGTTGCTGATGAAGCACGGTCCTACGGAGCAAAATTTGTCGTGTGTTTTTGGATCCCCCATGATGGTGAATCTTTCACATCCGGCGATGTAGAGAACGCGGCTGAAGTTTTCAACAAAGCCGGACGCATCATTGCCAGCAATGGTATGCTTTTGTGCTATCATCCCCACGGGTATGAATTCGCAGCATATGAGGATGGAACGATCTTCGATTATTTCGTGAAGAAATTGGACACACGGTATGTACAATTTGAAATGGATGTGTTCTGGATTAAACAAGCGGGCCAGGATCCGATAACTCTCTTAAAGAAGTACCCGAGCCGTTGGGTGTTGATGCATCTCAAGGATCGCAAACCAGGAACTACCAATTCGTCCAATGGTATCGCTGATGATAGCTCAAACGTCGTGCTGGGCAGCGGCGATGTAGGAATTGCTGAGGTGATGAATCAGGCCAGGCAACTCGGCATCCAGCATTTTTTTATTGAAGACGAATCCTCAAATTCTGAAGATCAGATTCCAAAAAGCCTTTATTTTTTGAAATCACTGGAGTGAGTCTACCGGGGTTCGAACTACAGACCTACTTCTTCTCAAGTTCCTCAAAGTCGATATCGAGAACATCGAACTTCTGCCAGCCTATATAATCGAAGTGCCACCACTCAGAACTGTTCACCTTAAAGCCATGCTTTTGCATCGCATTGATCAACAAAGTTCTGTTCCCAAGGATAACGGGATCTTTGACGGGTGACGATGGCCATGCTGCTTTCTGAAAGGAGTCAAAGCCGGTCGGCATTTTTAACTCCTCACCTGTTTTGAGGTTAATAACAGTCAGGTCGAGGGCGCATCCCCGGTTATGTCGCGAACCGCGATAAGGTGATGCAACATAGGTTGTATCATCGTAAACCTCATAGAACTTTACCGTCGCCTTATAAGGCCGATAGGCATCGAATATTTTAATGCCTAAACCTTGTTGCTTAAGATCTGCCTGAATTTTTTTGAGCGATTCCGCAACGGGCCTCCTGGCATACGCTTTCGCAAGCTTGTAAATTGTTTCCCCTGTAAAATTGTTGTCCGTTGCATACCGTATATCAAGCACGAGATCGGGAACAAATTTTTCCAGATCCACGAGCTCCCTCCTGGGCTCTAATTTTATACTCTGCCTGTATTCCTCGAAGGTTGTGGCTTTAAGGCCGTACTTATTCTGCGCGTTTGCATTCAACGAAATTACAACACCCAGGAAAAGAAATAGCCGGCTCGTCATTTTGGTTCTTTTTGTGACATACAAATCAATAGACTTTGTCTTCCAATAATTTCCGGTAGATAATTTCATTATCCGAATCATAGCAACAGAAAATGATTTCTTCCAGCGTTTCATCTTTCGCAAGAAAATCAGATACCTCCTGGATTGCTATTTCAGCGGCGCGCTGTTTAGGGAATCCATAAACGCCCGTGCTGATATTTGGAAACGCGATAGTCTTCACTGAGTTGGCAATGGCCAACGTAAGCGAGTTTCTGTAAGCACTTGCTAACAAGTCATCTTCCTGCCCACTATGGTCATTCCATACGGGACCCACAGCGTGTATAACAAAGGACGCATGCAAGTTGCCCGCAGATGTAATGACGGCCTCTCCTGTCGGGCATCCACCTTGCCGTTTGCGAATAGCCATGCATTCCTCAAGGATGTGCGGACCGCCGGCACGATGTATGGCGCCATCTACGCCCCCTCCGCCCATCAAACCGCTGTTGGCAGCATTTACAATGACATCAACTTTCAACTCAGTGATGTCCCCTTTTACACAGCTTATTCGGCTCATAGTTTATTCTTTGTATCTATAACAATTGTTACCGGCCCGTCATTCAGCAGCTGTACCTTCATGTCTGCACCAAATTCCCCTGTCTGCACGCGCTTACCAATCCCCTGCTGTACCGCCTGTATGAATGATTCGTACAAGGGAACAGCGATGTGATGCCCTGCCGCCTTCATGTAAGAGGGTCGGTTGCCTTTTTTTGTGCTGGCGTGAAGTGTAAATTGACTTACAATCAATAATTCACCGCCGATCTCTTTCACACTTAAGTTCATTACACCCTGACCATCATTAAAAATCCGAAGATTGACGATCTTTGATGCCAGCCAATCGACATCGTCCGTTCCGTCAGCCTCTTCAATTCCCACGAACACAAGCAATCCGTTCAATATCTTAGACTTAACCACTCCGCCAATTGTTACCGATGCCTTTGACACTCGTTGTAATACCGCGATCATGTTGTTGGCATTGAATCACCAGATTCCAAGATAGCTTTTACAATCAATTATAAGGTTGTAAAGACCCGGACTCATGGATGAAAGTTCCCTTTTGATCCCGCGAAGCAAAGTGCCGCATCGCGTTTGCAACGGCGCGTGATTCAATTGATTTGTACTTCGACGGAATCAGAAAACCAAAGATCTTATAGAAGACTTTAGCAGCTTCTTCACCAGAGCGTTTTTCCTTTCGATCTCCAAGCAGCAACGAAGGGCGGAAAATGTGAACACATTGATAGCCGGCATTAATCACAGAATCTTCAACCTCGCCTTTGACCTGATTATAAAAAATAGAAGAATCCTTTTTTGCTCCGAGCGCTGATACCAATAGATATTGGCTTGCACCCGCAGCTTTCATCGTCCGCGCCAATGCCAGCGGATATTCAAAGTCTACTTCACGAAATTTTTCCTTTGAGCCTGCTTTTGCAATGGTAGTGCCTAAACAACAAAATACATCGTCTGCGTAAAGCCCACCGTACGCGTGAGGGTCACCCAGGTTTATCGATACCTGATTCAATTTCGGATGGTCAGAAATTTTATTGCGTACAATTGCCGTGACCTTACTATACCGTTCGCTGGATAGTAACATTTGAAGCAGTTGATTTCCAATCAGTCCCGTGGCCCCGGCAATGAGGGCGGACTTCATATCTGAGTAATCTGTGATTCCTCCCAGGCGATGAATTTATCTATCTCAGAACCCATGGAGTTGTAAACCCAAATTAAGATCGCAAAATCGTCGGTGAAACCGGCCAGCGGTATAAGATCGGGAATAAGGTCAAGCGGGTTGATAAAATAGATCACCGCTGCGAGCAGCAGCAGTATTGTCTTCCCCGGAACACCCCGGTATCTGCCCTGGGCATATGCGGTAACAAATCGACCAAGTGTGAACAACTTGCTTTGTATCTGGTCACGCTGGCCAACATTCCAGTTGATGGAACCTATCTTTGATCCCAGCTGTGTCAACAACTGTAATATGCGGCTTTTGTTTCCAGCAAGCTTCGCGGCTTGCTGCATGGCAATTTCAAAAAACCTGTTTTTCATACTTATCGAATTGAGTTGTTAAGTCGACGTCTCATTTAAGTCAACCAGCCACCTTTACGGCGCACAACGAAAATACACAGTTTATTGTTCCCTAGAACGTTTGTTGAATTTCCTTTTTAACCTCGACGAGCGCGTGGTTCAATGGATCAACGGTTTTATTAATAGATTTTTCAAAGATTTTTTTCGATAGATCGAGGCTTGACGAATCCACTCCCATCTCGCTGGAAGCATCGTTAATCATTAAAATGAGATCCTCCTTTGCGTTTTTTATAAGATCCCATGCATGCTCGCTAATGTAGACCTGCTGAGATACATTATGGTTGTATTCGTTCCGGATCTCAGCAAGTAAAAGTTGGTGAAACTCCCGCGAAGTCATTCCGGTAGCGCTCAACCTGATCAGAAGGTTTTGTGGCGACATTCGCTCAAGAAAAAGCACCATTCGTTCATAGGCTTGTAATCGATTTGGTAAAACAGTTTCAATACTCTTATACCTTACTTCCAGCTTTTTTAACTCAATTTCTTTTTGAATAAAAGCTCTAACCATCAAATATGCGGCATAAAGCACAACAGAGGCTGGTACCAGGATTTTCACAAATTCAACTAGTGCATCCATAGAATTAAATTACCGGGAAATATGTTTGAAATTTAAATAATTTTAACCGTAATCTTCGGTCACTGAATGTTTGAATTGATTCCTCCGGTCACTATCTCTGCTCGCGCCGCTATCGAAATACGCGAGATCATGGCGACAAAGAACATTCCGGAAGGATATGGTCTTCGCGTGGGTGTGAAGGGCGGTGGGTGCGGGGTTTCCATGCTCATCGCGTTCGATAAAAAGAAGGATTCTGACTTAGTATATACCATTGCAGACATTCCCGTTTACGTCGACAAGAAGCACACCATGTATATCCTTGGTAAAGAAATAGATTTTCACGAAAGTGATGAGGCGCGCGGATTTATGTTTGTGGACGTCGCCAATAAAATACCAGGTTAGTCAAAACTCGTCCTGTTCACGCGTGACTATCGGGATTTAAATAGGGCGACCGTTGCTTTCTTACACTTTCCGCCGATAGGTGGGTTGAGCTTAGATATTTTCACCTGAACACTTACCGCTGCGGGGATTTCGTACAGCACATCATTGACAATCTTTTCAGCCAGCCGCTCTAGCAATTTGGCGGGCTTATCCATTTCATCTCTGATGATTCTAAAGAGCACTTCATAATTCACCGTACCGGAAAGGTCATCGGTTGCCGCCGCTGCCGTGAAGTCCGTCTCTACTGATATATCGACTTCAAACCAGTTGCCCGACTCGCGCTCGTGAGGATATAAACCATGAAACGCATGAAATTCGAGACCTTCGAGGGCAACGTGTCCCATTATCCAATCTCGTCAAAAAATGACTGCACCTTTTTGGGTGGTTGTTCAATTGCCGATGGTCGATCTTCTAAGACAACTTCCTTATCACGCTTTGGTGCCTGCTCGTTGCGTGCAGCCTTGGAGATGTCGACTGAATTCGGAAATGCTACGCGCCGGGCCTCGCGTTTGACCATCGCAAGATGCTTGTCGGGATCAAAATCACGTGTTAGGTTGCGAGATCTTTCAACGCGATCTAGCGCATCTGATGCAATGTGTTTGAAGTTTGCGAGCAAGTCCTCACGGGACGCTTCAACCATTTTATAATTTTCTATCAGCAACTTCAATCTATCCTCCATCTCAGCAACAATTTCTTTCGCTCTTGAGTCTGACTCCTCAATTGTATCCCTTGCCTTGGACTTTGCTTCCTGCAATAATCCGTCTGCCTGAATCTGGGACTCGCGAAGATGCAGGTCTGCCGCCGTACGTGCCTGTTCTATAACATTTGCTCCAGTGTCTTCCGCAGTTTTAAGCGTTTTATATAACGAATTTTCTACCTCCCGAAGCTTAGTAACTTCACGCTCTATCCCTTCGAGCTTTATTCGCAGCTCTTTGTTCTCATCAAGTATTCGTTCCCATTCCTGCGACAGCGTTAGAAGGAACGCATTGACTTCGTCCTTCTCGTACCCCCTGAAGTTTTTCTCAAAAGTCTTTTGTCGTATATCTAATGGTGTAATTCTCATAGCGACTGATTTTCTATTTTAATGTCCCAGATGGATATTGTCCGGTCATCACTGGCACTCAAAAGCTGATTGTGAAATGAGCTCCACAGCACGCGGTTTACTGAGGTACCATGACCTGCATGCCTTGCCTTATCGATTACCTTTAACAACTTCACTTTTCCGGTCTGCCAAATTTTAACCGATCGATCCATGCTACAAGTTACAAAATGTTTGCCATCCGGGCTAAAATCAAGGTGATTTATGGCATACAGGTGCGCCGCAATCTCCTCAACATGTTCATATTCTGACGTGGCGTCCCACACATTTATGCGCGCGTCACGGGAGCCGCTGTATAACAGCTTTCCATCGGCAGAATATTTGAGCGTAAAAACAGAATTCTTGTGGGCAAGCCATTCTCGCTTTAACGTCAAATCATCCAGATCAAATATGCGGATGTAGTGATCGCTAAATCCCACCGCTATCTCGCCGCGCGCCTCATTGATGGCCAACGTCCGCGCGCTTTTGTCTGAGCTTTGAAGTTGATTCTTCACCATGAGATCATTGTATTCGATTTTAAAAACAAATCCCTCGCCTGTCGCCACAAATAGATAACGGCCGTATGATTGTATATCAAAGATTGCCGCACCTGTCAGTTTCAACGAACCAATCTCCTTTTTATTCTTCCAGTCAAGTAAATGGATTCCTTCGTAATTTTGCCCGGCGATCAGTATATCGGTTTGTCTTTGAAAATGAAGTGAATAAACTGAATTGGGAAGCTTCGCTATTAGCGTTCCGTCCTCTGGTGTTTGTTGATCCCACAACACTACCATGCCATCACCTGCCGCGGAGAAAAACTTGTCGTCTTGTGAAGATGGCTGTAACGCATAGACGCTGTCCCTGTGTCCCCTGAGGGTATGTAACTTTTGAACTTGTACTTTCACCAGCAGACCATTAAGTTTCCGAAAGTTCTTACTTTCGGAAACTTAAACGGCATGCCTTTAGAAAAAATAGTTTCAGCCTCTGGGCGTGCCTGGGCGTTATGGTGCATCACGGAAGATGAAACATCACTTGTAACGCAACTCGGCGGAATAGAGGAAATTACCCCCACAATCACTAATGGAAATAAACGCCTGGAGTGGCTAGCGGGGCGACTATTGGTCAGCAGCGTCTTTTTATCGATGTCACTTAAATTTCAAGGACTGACCAAAGACCCTTATGGAAAGCCTTCTCCAATCGGCTGCGATCATCATGTATCCTTGAGCCATTCCTTTCCTTATGTTGCGGCGCTGGTTGATCACCAGGGTCCTGTCGGAATCGACCTCGAACAGCCAAAAGAGAAGCTATTTCGCATCGCATCGAGGGTGTTGCACCCCATTGAACTTGCGGATGCAGGGAACGAACTTAAAAAACACTGCATTTACTGGTGTGCCAAGGAGGCTCTTATAAAGATATACGGAAAGAAAGACCTGACACTAGCAGAAAATCTTCGAATTGACCCCTTCCATCTGGCTGGGGAAGGGGACGTTCGTGGCAGAATAATTGTATCTAACAGGGAAACGATCATACCTTTACATTACTTCGTCTTTCCCAACTTTGTTATGGTCCTTAATGAAAGGACGTTCCCGCTATGATAAGAAAACTCACATGCCTGGCTTTAATGCTCCTCACAACGGTTGCTATATGTGCACAACAGGTACAGAATTTTTCACTTACTAACGTTATCAACGGGAAAACGGTGTCGCTCGATACATATCCTTCCTGCTCGGGAGTAGCCATAATATTCACCACGAACGGATGCGCATACGACGATTACTACCGCGTGAGAATAAACAAGCTTTCACGCGACTACCAGGATAAGGTTCCAATGCTGCTCGTCAATTCCAGCCCTGACGAAATTGAAAACACGGAGAATATGACTCGAAAGGCCTCACAACTTAACCTTTCGATCCCCTATCTTGCTGATAAGGATCAAACGTTGATGCAAATGTTAGGTGCTATGAAAAGTCCTTCCGTGTTCCTGTTGAAAAATGAAGGCGGTAGGTTTAGCGTTGTATACCGAGGCGCAATAGATGACAATGCCCAGGTTGAAGCGGATGTCAGACACGCATACCTTAAAGATGCTATCGACATCCTGTTGACCAATCAAAAAATTGAAACCACAGAGGTGCGTCCCGTAGGTTGTACAATTAAAAGGAAGTAGACAGCTAGCCGACCAATTGGCGGTCGCTGATCACAATGATCACTACTATTATTACCAATGCAAGCGCATTGAAGATGAACATCCTCTTGTGCTTTGCAGTGTCGTCCACCATTTTCTTTGAACTGATCCTTGCAATCGTAATTAGTGCAACAGCAAGCAACATTCCTGTCAGATGTTCAACAGTCCAGTATCGTGTAATCTTATCACTCATCGTTGTTGAGCCAAACGTCACAAAGGGGCTGACGAAATAAAGCAAAAGCCCGAACAGTAATTGCGTGTGAGTCGATATGAAGAGGAAAAGACTTAGACGATCGTCTGATTTATCGTAGTTGCTTTTGTTGATCAGACCCATGAATGATTTAACGATGACGACCACCAGGCCCAGGAGGACAAGATAACGAATGCCGGAATGGATTTGAAGGAGGGTGTTATACATGAAAAGGGATTTAATATTCCAAAATAACAAAAAAACATCTGTTAATCAGAATGTGCGCACTCCAACTTCCCGACTACAAAGAATTGCACACCCTGTACGTTTGGAACAATCGTGAATATCCGCTTATCTTAGTGTCTCAATAAATCTAACCCTCATGAAGTCTGTCATCATATTTTATTTTCTTATTGCAACCACAGTTTACTCCATGGCGCAAAGCCTGGCAATGAAGTGGAAGTCGGAACCAGTATTACCGGTTTCTGAGTCTGTTCTCTTCGACCCGAAAGCCAAAATTCTATACGTCTCATGCATCGATGGGGCGCCTGACGGAAAAGACGGCAAAGGTGCAATCGCGAAGGTTGGTGTTGACGGAAAAGTTATCGCTGCTGAGTGGGTTACTGGACTCGATGCGCCAAAAGGTATGGGATTATACAAAGACAACCTGTACGTCGCTGACATCACGCGCATTGTTACGATTTCGCTGACAACTGGCAAGGTCACACAAAGCGTAGAAGTTGAAGGAGCAAAATTTCTTAATGACATCACAGTTGACAAGACCGGTCGGGTGTTTGCATCCGATACTGGAACTGGAAAAATTCACCTTCTTAAAGGCAGCAAAGCGGAAGTCTATTTCGAGAGCACAGAGTTCAAAGGCATCAATGGACTTTTGGCGCTGGACAACGCCCTTTACATTGCCGATTTTGGCACCGGCTCAAATTATAAATTGAGTGGAGACAAAAAACTCACCTCTCTTGGTAAAACATCTGAAGGCGCGGATGGCGTGGTCGAAGTAGGGAAGGATGAATATCTGGTTTCAAACTGGAATGGAGAGGTTTATTACACCAATGGAAAAGGTGAATCGAAAATGATTTTAGATACCAAAGCAGACAAAATAAATGCTGCCGACATCGCATACGATCCACAAACCAAAACTTTGTTTATCCCGACATTCTTCGCGAATGGCGTAGTAGCTTATACCTACAGCAAGTGATGGCTGCAGCATGAGCAAGCATATTCTCAGAGCCCTCCCAGAACTCGTTCAGGCCCAGGTCATCACTGAGGAAACAGCTGCGCAGATCC
Organism: Chryseolinea sp.; assembly: GCA_037720155.1. Lineage (GTDB taxonomy): Bacteria > Bacteroidota > Bacteroidia > Cytophagales > Cyclobacteriaceae > Chryseolinea. Next base: position 14,556 of record JBBJMI010000012.1, read on the forward strand.
GTGGCTACTATAATCGTCAGCCAAATAGGGCATCTAATCGGCTCTTCATTATTTTCGGTATCCTGGGCTCTCTCCTGATTGGAATGGGCATTATACTTATTCTTGCCCATAATTGGGATACGCTGCCAAAGGGCATCAAATTAGCCATTGGGCTACTTCCGCTATTTGTCGGGCAACTCTTGAGCGGATACCTCCTCTGGAAGAAATCCTCCAGCACAGCCTGGACGGAGGGTGCTGCCACCTTCCTTTTTTTTGCTGTGGCGGTGAGCATCGCCATTGTTAGCCAGGTATACAATATCGAAGGCAACCTTGGCTCGTTTGTGTTCCTCTGGATGGCATTGGCATTGCCGATCGTCTATGTATTGAAGTCTTCTATTGCCGCGCTTTTATTTGTTTGCGGTATGACGTGGTATGCGTGCGAAACTGGTTATTTCAGTTACCCTCACGACAGTGCGCTTTTCTACTGGATATCGCTTTTGCTTCTGGTCCCATTCTACTATTTTGAATTCATTGCAAAGAGGCTGAAGAACAATTTTTTCTACTTCCATTGTTGGGCAATCGCTTTATCATTAACGATCTGTCTGGGATTATTTGCAGTTGATGCGGATGAATTGATGATGATCGCCTATCTGGGATTGTTTTGTATTTACATCATGTTGGGCGAAATGAAAACATTTCACACGCACAAGGTCCTGGGCAACGCATTTCTGGTCGTTGGCAGCCTGGGTGCAATTGTATTGCTGCTTACTTTGAGCTTTCGGTTTTATTGGGAAGAACTTCCAAAGTACACTGAAAAGACAATTATCGGCACCCAGGAATTTTTTGTCGCACTTGTGGTTACACTCATTGCTACAGCGCTACTTGTCTTTAATCTTCGGACCAGAAAGTTTTCGGAAATCAATGCAAAATCTCTTGCCTTTCTTTTACTAATTGGTCTTTTCGCGCTCGGCATCCATTTCCCCGTGCTTTCTCAAGTGCTCACAAATATCGTCATCCTTCTATTTGCAATTCACACGATCCGCTCCGGAGCCAGACAGGATCATTTGGGTATCCTTAATTATGGATTGTTGATCATCGCGGTGCTGATCATATGCAGGTTCGTTGACACCAATTTTTCCTTCGTAGTTCGAGGGTTGCTGTTCATTTCCGTTGGCGCAGGCTTTTTTGCTGCAAACTATTACCTGGTTAAACGACGTAAAGGTCAGGCATGAAATATATCACCACTATACTATTCGTAATCATGCTGCTGGCGCAGTGGATAGTGCCAGGGAAGATGATTTATGATAGCGAGAATGTGATTTTTAAAGGAGCTGTCTATAAATTTAAGACACAACCGATAGATCCTTCAGACCCATTTCGTGGCAACTATATAACGCTCAGCTTCGAAGCAAACGTCATAAAGGATACCACACGATATGAGCCCGGCGAAGTCGTTCACGTAACCTTTCTTGCTGATTCTGCTGGTTATGCCCTGGCATCAACCATATCACGGAAGACACCAGCTTCAGGCCCGTATCTGCAAACCACGGTGCGCTATACGTCTGGAAGCAGCCTCTCACTGGTGTATTTTGCACTTCCCTTTGACAGATTCTATATGGAGGAATCAAAAGCCAGCGAAGCCGAACGCGCGTACTGGCAGGCGAATACAGATAGCGTCCAGGTTGCTTACGGTGTAGTGAGCATGGGCAACGGCGTGGCTGTGCTCACGGATGTCATGATCAACGATAAATCAGTCCGAAACTTAGTCAAGGAATTAAACGTCCAGGAATAGAATGGCCTTACTTTTTTAGAACAGTGAACTCAACGCGGCGGTTGTTTGCGCGGCCGGCCTCGGAGTCATTTGAGTCTATTGCTTTACCTTCCCCGTACCCATGTGCGGAGAGCCTAAAGCTATCAATGCCCTGGCTGACAATATAGTCTACGACCGATTGAGACCTTCCCTGCGAGAGGTTGGCGTTGTAATCATCAGAACCCTTACTGTCTGTATGTCCGGCAATCTCAACCTCCACCGTTGCATTCTGCTTTAAAAATTCAACAACTTTGTTGAGCTCGGTAAAGGACTCTTTCTTCAACGTCGTTTTATCAAAGTCAAAGTAAATATTCTTCAAGCGCACCGTCATGCCGACCTCGATCGGAGCGAGGTACAGATCGCGGGAAAAGGGTGAGAGCTGATCATCGTCGGCCTGTATGCTATCCGTTGCGTTTATGTACCCTTCAGCCGATGCTGTAATCATGTACCAACCCAATCCAGCAATGTCTTTTTGGTAATGTCCGCCCTGAGCTGGCACCTTCCAAGTCATTTTCCTGTCGCCCTTAAATGTAACGTCAACGCTGGCTGTGATAAGTTGCTCTGTGTTTTTATCATATACATTGCCCGCAATCATTAGCTTTTTTGCCTCCGGGGTCAGTAATACTTCGAGGTTGATGGTAGTGTCTTTAGTGAGAGCAGGGAGAGTAAATGCCTGGTCTTTCGGAAGATACCCCTTAGCCGAGGTAAGTACATTGTACGCCGTAATTTCTGGCAACTTCGTTTCAAACTTTCCGGCTGTCGTCACTTTCAACTTTAGGGGCTCCTTGTTCACGATCCTCAACTCCACATTTGCCTGCACTGGCTTTAAGGTTCTTTCATCGAGTACGGTCCCTACAAGATTAAGTTTGATCACTTTTGGAACGAGGGCATACAAGTCGAGCTGTGCTCCGTCGAGCGCTTTATTCGCGCGGCTTGTGAAAACATTTCCCGCATTATCGATTGTAAAATAATAGTCAAGTGAGGCGGTGTTGATAGGCTTGCCAAGGTTGAGCGGTTCAGACCAGCTTGTCCATGTATCATCAACGCGGGTGCATTTATAAATGTCTACGCCTCCTTGTCTCCCTGGTGACTGACGACCACTTGCGAAATAAAGCGTTTGCTGATCAGGGCCAATAAACGGACCGACATCATCCGTTGCTGTGCTCAATTGCATTTTCTCGGGGCGCGAGTACGTGCCATCGGTTTGCAGATGACTACTGTACAAGTCGCTGTTAGGGCTGTTTTCCTTTTCGCTGAAATACATGACAATGTGCTTCTGATCAGCCGACATCGACGCCCCGTAGAATCGCCCCTTATTCATTGCATTGAAATCTTTTACGTCGAGCTCCTGAAGGGATCCGCCCGTCACAATCGAAAATCCTTTTTCACCTTTAGAGCGGCCACCTTTTATAAACAGGTTTCCGTTCGGCAGTATCGTAAATACCTGGTTTGACCGATGAATATTAAACGGACTACCCATGTGCTTGGCCTGGCTCCATGCACCGCTCTCATCGCGCTGCGACATCCAGATGTCCTGTGTATCTTCTTTGCCAAACGTATTCTCCGGATGGTTCTGAACAAAAAAATAAAGTACCTGCCCGTCTGGTGATATTACTGGTGCAGCTTCATGCCGGAAGGTGTTGATGGTTTTATCCATTTTCACCAGTTCGTAACGGGGGGATATTTGTTGGGCAAGACTAAAAAGTACCTGGCAAGAAAAAACTATCGCCAGCAGCGCAATTCTCATACGTTGTGATTTTGGCCTGTAATTTAGGGATATTCAATGATTGACACGTCATGGAAAGCATTCTTACGCCTCCAGTGACATATAGGCTAGCTAAAGGGTAGTTTTTTCATACGCCGAGGTCCGCGCCGTCAGCGATGATCAACAACAACTCTTTCACTTCTTCCGCCTTGGCATGCTCACCCATCTTATCGAACGACATGATTAGATTTCTGAACACCCGGCGAACTATTTCCAGGTTGGAGCAGGGCTCGAAAAACGACGGCTGATGGGTAAGGTGAAGTTCGTTGATGTAGTTCTCAATATCCTGTCTCGAAAATATGAGACCTTTATTAAACACGTTGATATAAAACTGCGCGTTCTTGGAATCCTTGTAAGTAAGGACAAAAAGATTTGGTAGGTTAACCCCATTTACCGGGAGCTTTAACTTTTGTGCTACCAGCATATAGATGATGCACAATGTAATGGGATTACCACGCTTCGTTTCCAAAACGACATTCAGCATTGAGTTACCGGGGGAATGAAAATTTTTGGTGTTTGCTCCGAATTTAAGTTTGCTGAAAAGAACGCTGTTAATAACTTTTACCTGGTCAAATGGGTAGAGTTCAGGTTTAAACTCGAGCCACGTCTCATAGTATATTTGCTCGAGGTCCTGCTTAAGTTTTATCAGTTCGATATCCGGATACTGATAAGTCGCAATCAGCCACATTCCTGTCAGAAGATCCTGCTCTTCGCTAACATACCAATCCTGGATACGCTCCTTTAAAAGCTCAAACTGAAGTGTATGTATAATTTCTTCAATCCGGCGTTGTACCGTTGGATTGAAGTTGCTTTCCCATTCTTCTTCAAGGAATGGAATAATGGTTGTGCCTAACGACAGGATTTTCTCCTCAACATGCGAAACGATTTGCGTGTCTTCATCATCAAGGAGGGACACCAGCGCTTTAAGTTCCGTATCTTTCATAGACGTGTCGCTGCAACTTCAGAAAAACTTTTTTCGGTTCCAAACGGCCAATGTCGAATTATAACGCAATTTCTCAGGTCTGGATTACACCCACATTGAATTTTTCTATAACTCCGTGATTGGCAGCACCTATCCCGGTTGAGATGACAGACCTTGTTTCCAGCGGATCAATTATTCCGTCTACCCATAGCCTGGCGGCGGCGTAGTAGGGACTTAACTGTTCGTTGTATTTGTCAGTAATTTCACGCAGCAATTTTTCTTCTTCGGATTTTGTGATCTCCTTTCCCTGTGCTTTAAGCGTACTGATCTTGATCTGCAATAATGTTTTTGCTGCAGCTGCTCCACTCATTACCGCAATCTGCGCCGTTGGCCACGCATAGATAAGGCGCGGATCGTATGCTTTCCCACACATCGCATAATTTCCTGCACCATAAGAATTTCCAACAATGATGGTAAACTTCGGCACAGTGGAGTTTGCCATGGCATTGACCATTTTTGCGCCATCTTTAATAATTCCTCCATGCTCGGCTTTGCTGCCTACCATAAATCCGCTTACATCCTGAAGAAATAAGAGTGGTATTCTGCGTTGGTTGCAGTTCATGATAAATCTTGCCGCTTTGTCAGCAGCGTCTGAATAGATCACACCGCCCATTTGCATTTCGCCCTTCTTCGTTTTTACAACCTTGCGCTGATTGGCGACGATGCCCACGGCCCATCCCTCGATCCGCGCTGTACCGCAGAGGATAGTTTTTCCGTAGTCCGATTTATATTCCTGGAAGTCAGAGGCATCAACCAGCCGCCGGATGATGTCATTCGTATCGTATGGTTTAACGCGGTCTGCCGGAATTAAACCATAGAGCATTGAAGGGTCCTCTGACGGAGCCTGGGCGGCAATGCGATCAAATCCCGCCAGCTGCCTGTTTCCAAATTTTGTAAAGAGCTTCCTGATATAATCAAGACAGGCTTCATCGTTTGGAAATTTGTTATCTGTAACACCAGATATCTCACAATGCGTTGTGGCGCCACCCAATGTTTCGTTATCGATCTCCTCACCGACCGCCGCTTTTACGAGATAGGATCCTGCCAGAAAAATAGAACCCGTTTTGTCAACGATCATTGCCTCATCTGACATGATTGGCAAATATGCGCCGCCCGCGACGCAGCTGCCCATGATGGCTGCAATCTGTATAATACCCAGCGAAGACATCTTGGCGTTGTTTCTGAATTGTCTTCCGAAATGTTCTTTGTCAGGAAAGATTTCATCCTGCATGGGTAGGAATACTCCGGCGCTGTCGACCAGGTAAACGATCGGCAAATAATTTTCCATTGCGATCTCCTGTGCCCGGAGGTTTTTCTTTGCTGTAATGGGGAACCACGCGCCTGCTTTGACGGTGGCATCATTCGCGACCACAACGCACTGCCTACCCTCAATTGTACCCAGGCCGGTAACGACTCCGCCTGATGGACATCCACCCTGTTCTAAATACATACCGTCGCCGGCATGCATCCCTATCTCAACAAAAGCAGCATCCTTATCGAGCAAATACGCGATTCGTTCCCTCGCGGTAAGCTTTCCTTTCTGGTGCTGGTCCTCAATTTTTTTAACACCGCCACCTAACATTACCTTTTTGCTGCGTGACTGAAGCTGCTGAAGGAGCGTTTTCAAATGGTCTTCATTCTTATTGAATTCATTACCGCGCTCCATGGCTGTGAATTTAAGTGATGTGAAAAATACGGAACGAAAGGATCATTCCAGGCTTTGTGGCGGCCAACGATTTAATAATAAAAAGAACACCCGGTCAGTTTTTCTTTCTTTCGTCTTCCTGCCTTTTTAGCTCCCGCTCGATTTTCTTTTTACTCTTTCCGAAGGGTGACATGAAATGCCGCGGGTTTGTGTTGAAATGTTGTGCCAGGGAATCTACCGAGAACAATAACCGATTTAAATTAACGTACAGCGAATCCTCCGTCATTAACTTACTCACCGTGTTGTCACCACTATTCAGCCGACCCAAAGCCTCGTTGACCTTGGCCAGGCTCTGCTGCGCTTTGTTTAGCGTTCCGCTGATCTGTAAAGTCTTTAAAGAATCTGACAGCGTTCTAAAATTTGCCAGCGTTGGTCTTAACTCATCCAACGTGCCGTTTAAATTCCCTGCTACTGACCTAAAACTGGACCCTAGCTCGCCAATGTTCGAGTTGGCCGTAGTAATCGTTCGGTTCAACAAAGCAGGAGTACTTTGCAGCCGCAGGAACATGGTATCCAGCCGTTTTGTATTCTTGGCAAGTGACTCTAGGATTATGTTCAGGTTCTTTAAAGTAGCCTGCACATTAGCAGCCACCGGCTCCGCAAAATCCATTACCCCTTTTGCCACTTCGGAGTTAAGGGTGTCTTTTTTCTTTAATTGATTGCCAGGCAACACATGAAGCTGAATAAAGCGTCCTCCGAGCAACTCACCGTTTAAAAGCGCCGTTGATGAATCCGTCAGCAGGATGTCTGAATCGATTTCCAGCTCAACGACCACTCTATTCTTTCGCTGCTGAATTATTATATTACTAACGCGCCCGACGGCGTAGCCATTCAGGAAAACCTGATTGGATTCCGTCAGCTTGTCGATATTTTGATATACTACGTAGTATTTGTTGGACGAGGAAAAGAAGTCTACCCCCTTCAGAAAATTAAAACCAAAATAAAGCAACGAGATAGCGATGACCATGAACAGGCCCACCTTAAATTCCTTGGATAATTTCATGCCGTCGTAAATTCTATAAAAGGGGTTCGGAGTAATTCCGGCTCAATTTATGGATTCTACGTCACTTTTATATTCCTTGAATGCCCGATAGATGCCTGAAGCGATAAGTTCCTGACCTTCATCGCCCGCTAGAAATTTTTCCTCGGTAGAATTTGTCAGAAAACCTGTCTCAATAAGAACACTTGGCATGGCGGTTCTCCATAATACCACAAAACCAGCCTGCTTTACGCCCCTGCTCAGCCGGCCAACCCGGGATTTGAACTGCGCCTCGACTTTTGAGGCAAATCGCAGGCTGCTCTCCTGATAGGCACTTTGGGTTAAAGCAAAGAGTATGTAGGATTCGGGACTATTCGGATTGAATCCTTCATAACGCTCCTCATAATTTTCATCCATTAAGATCACCGAGTTCTCCCGCTGTGCAATGGCAAGGTTACCCTCGTCTTTGTGGAGTCCCATTACAAAGGTCTCCGTGCCGAATGCTTTGGTATTGGGATTGGCATTTGCGTGTATGCAAATAAAAAGGTCAGCTTTATTTTTGTTGGCTATCTCGGCGCGTTCATCGAGTGCTATGTATGTATCATCTTTGCGGGTATAGATGACCTTAACGCCAGGAATGTTACTCTCTATATGCTTACCAACCTTCAGCGCGATCTTCAACGCCAGATCCTTCTCCTTCATCAGCCTTCCATGCGTGCCGTTGTCATGACCACCATGCCCAGCATCGATCACTACCACGTCTACCTTTGAATCGATACGACTGTTGCCTGGAACTGGTGGACGAAGAGTGGAAGATGAGTTTAGCAAGGTTATTGCTATCAGCAGCGCTGTCAATCCGATATTCCTCACGGGCCTTACTATGTTCAGAGTATTTGCAATAACTTTGTGCAAAAGTGTGAATTTTTCACTAGAAGGTAAAATACCGTTCCTCAACTTCGTCCTTGTGAGATATTTACTTGTTTTCATTTTCGTTTTTATTATCGGGCACACAGCAACCGGACAGGTTGAGCCACGGGTGAATACGCCACGCGAAATGTTACCTGTCAAAACCGATACATCGAGACTCAAACCTGATTCAGTGGTCCTGCCTATGGATACCCTTCGAAACCCCGCCGATTCAGCCGGGGTTCAGCGTAAGGGAGACATCGAGACTACTATCAACTATTCGGCCAGAGATTCGATTCGCGCCAGCGTTGACGGCCAGCTTATATGGCTTTACGGAAACGCAAAAGTCGCGTATGGCGAGATTGAGCTGGAAGCGGATGAGATCGTTATCGACAATGCCAACAGCACCCTCACCGCCCATGGTACGCGCGATTCCCTGGGCCAGCGGGTGGGCTACCCGATATTTAAAAACGGTGCGGAGCTTTACGAGACAAAAGACATTGTTTATAATTTTAAAACTAAACGTGCCAGAATAAGCGAGGTCGTTACCACATTGGGAGACGCATACCTTCACGGCGACATTGTATATAAGAATGAGGATGGAGAGTTGCTAAGCCTGGGAAACAGCTACACCACCTGTAACCTGGAGAATCCTCATTATGAAATTATTGCGACCAAGACGAAGGCGATACCGCACGACAAGATTGTTGCGGGACCCTTCTATATGAAGTTTAACGACATACCACTGCCGATTGGATTTCTTTTCGGAATGTTCCCGTCTCCCAGACGGAGCGCATCTGGCATTATTGTCCCCTCTTACGGCGAGGAGCGCAGGCGAGGGTTTAACCTCAGGGGTGGTGGTTACTTTTTTGACATCAATGAATACGTCAAACTTTCCCTAACGGGCGATATCTATTCACGTGGGGGACACGCCTTGTACGTGAACTCAAGCTATATGACGCGCTACAAGTATACGGGAACTTTAAACTTCGCATACTCCAAAAACCCCGATCAGGATGACAAAATTGAGACGCAAGCGTTTTCAAAAGACTTCAGGTTAACGTGGTCCCACTCTCCCCAATCAAAAGGTACAGGAAGGTTTTCTGCGTCCGTGAACGCGGCAACACAAAAGTTTAACCAAAACAATTTTCTTTCTTATGGAACGCAGGGAGACACTTATAATAACTCCAGCATAAATAACATTACCGCAAAACTCAGCTCCAACATTTCGTATAGCAAACGATTTTCAGGTACGCCTTTTTCTCTTGGAGTAAACTTAAGCCATAACCAGGACCTACAGACCAATGAAATTGATCTGCTGTTGCCAAATATCAGCTTGAACATGACCAACATCTATCCCTTCCAAAGGAAGGATGGTAAAACCGGCCCACTCGATAACTTTTCCGTTGCGTACAGCATGAATGCGATGAACCGGGTAACAAACAATTTAGGTCGATTGACGACTACCGCCGAGGAGGATAGTATAGCAACATTTAATGGCAGCAGTTTTGGAAAATTCTTCGCCGATGGGCGAAAGGGAATGCGTCACACGCTGCCAGCGTCGTTTTCGTTCAAGGCGCTGCGCTTCTTTACGGTTTCTCCCTCCGTCAATTATGAAGAACATTGGTACGGGGAGCGGCTGGATTGGACATATGACCCCAAGCTAAAAGAGTATAAAAAAGATACGACTAGCGGGTTTAGCCGGATCTCGAATTATTCTTTCGGTGTCGGCACTTCGACTCGGATTTACGGAATTTACAACGTCAAGAATAAAGCCAGCAACGTCAAGGCCATACGCCATGTTATTAATCCGACTGTTTCATTCAACTATATGCCCAACTTTGAGGAAAATCCGGATTACTTCAAGGCTTTCGAAGACGACTCGGTTGGGCATGTCAACGTCTACAAGGATCGTTATGAAGGATTTGTCTACGGAGGCTCCTCCCGTGGGAAAAGTGCAGCCATTGGGTTCGGAATTGGCAACAACCTCGAGATGAAAGTGCAGAAGCCGCAGGATTCTGTGGCGCGAAAAGTGATGCTGATAAATAACCTGTCCCTTTCCAGCAGCTACAACATCATTGCGGAATCTTTCAAACTAGCGCCAATTGGCATATCTGCAAACACAAATATTCTTGACAACCTCTTCAACATCAACTTGTCCGCAACGCTGGACCCGTATCGCATTGAACGCGATGAGGAGACAATGTTAGAAACTCGCGTGGATGAGCTTTCGTGGAAAAGCGGGACCATTGGACGCATTACCACCGCTACGATGGCGGTGAGCACAAACCTTAACCCCAAGGCCCGCAGCAAGGAAACCACCAGCCGCGAGAAAATAGGAAAGTCTGACCTTCCCGAACAGGAAAAAGAATTTCTTCTCCAAAACCCTGATGCATACATCGACTTTGAAGTTCCCTGGAGTATGAACGTTAATTATAACATACAATATTCAAACCCCCTCAATGCTTCCCAGTCATTGAGACAAACAATAACAATGACCGGGGATGTTTCGCTGTCTGCAAGCTGGAAAGTAACTTACAGTTCGGGCTTTGACTTTCAAGCAGGAGCATTTACGCAGACAAACCTTGGCATTGCCAGGGATCTTCATTGCTGGACCATGCGCCTTAACTGGACACCCTTCGGTCCTTTCCAGCAATACAATTTTACAATCAATGTTAAATCAGCCGTACTTCAGGATCTGAAACTCGAACGTCGTAAACCGTTCTTTGATAATCTCTGATTATTTCAGCCAGCTTTCTACCTCTTCCATCGTAGGATTCTGCACGCCTTCCAACTTCATCTTTTTTCGCAAGCCGCAAACATCGTTAAATAACTTCGACGCTTTCATTTCCTTCAACTGAGCAATGGAGGTTATACCCATGCGCATCAAGACAGGCACAAGGTCCAATCGTACGCCTATATTTTGAAAATCCTTTTCTGATATATCCGCGAGCGGCGTTTCGGGCTTCATCTGCGGAAAGAAAAGCACATCCTGAATAGAAGCCGAGTTGGTCATGATCATTGAAAGCCTGTCTATTCCAATACCTAGCCCTGCCGTTGGAGGCATGCCGTATTCCAATGCTCTTAAAAAATCTTCATCCAACATCATCGCCTCATCATCGCCTCTTTTACCCAATTCCAGTTGCTCCTCAAAGCGCTGTCGCTGATCGATCGGATCATTCAATTCACTGAATGCATTTGCGATCTCTTTGCTGTTACAGATCGCCTCAAAGCGTTCAACAAGCCCGGGCTTGCTTCTGTGTTTCTTGGCAAGCGGCGACATCTCAATTGGATAATCAGTAATGAACGTGGGCTGTATGAGAAACGGCTCACACTTTTCGCCAAAGATCTGATCAATAAGTTTTCCCTTGCCCATGCTCTCATCCATTGGTACATGAATGGTTCTGCAGGTGTCGCGAAGTTGCTGTTCATTCATTTCCGAAATGTCGATCCCTGTGAAATGTTGAATCGCTTCAAACATGGTGTACCGCTTCCATGGCCGACGGAAGTCCAGGAGATTATTTCCAACCTTCACCTCCGTGGTTCCATGAAGGTCAAGGGCAACTTTTTCAATCATCTCCTCCACCAGGTCCATCATCCAGTAATAATCCTTGTAAGCTACATACAGCTCTATCTGCGTGAATTCCGGGTTATGAAACCTTGACATGCCCTCATTGCGGAAATCTTTAGAGAATTCATAGACCCCGTGGAAACCGCCTACAATGAGCCTCTTCAGGTACAATTCGTTGGCGATCCTCAAATAGAGGGTCATGTCCAAAGTGTTGTGGTGGGTCTTAAATGGACGCGCAGCAGCCCCTCCGTAAAGCGGTTGCAATATCGGGGTTTCAACCTCGATATATGCTTTGGCATTCAGGTATTGTCGCATGGAATTAACCAAATGCGTCCTCTTGACGAAAGCCTCTTTCACCTGGGGATTAACAATCAGGTCAACGTAACGCATACGGTACCGCTGCTCGGGGTCTGTAAAGGCGTCGTGCCGAATAACGACGCCCTGCTCATCCGTCGTTTCCTTCACGACGGGCAGGGGACGTAACGATTTTGACAATACTGACAGGCCGGTAACATGAATGGAGATCTCCCCGGTCAGCGTGGTAAAACCGAAACCCTTTATCCCGATAATGTCTCCAATGTCGAGCAGCTTCTTGAAGACAATGTTATAGAGACTTTTATCTTCCGATGGGCATATGTCATCTCTTCGGATATATATCTGGATCCTACCGGTTTCATCCTGTAACTCAGCAAACGAGGCGTTTCCCATGATCCTTCGACTCATGATCCGTCCGGCGATAGAGATCTGCCGGTAGTCACTTTTTTGACGTTCGTAGTTGACGAGAATTTCCTGCGCCGAGGCATTGACCTCGAAAAGCTCGGCGGGATAAGGATTTATGCCAAGCTTTTGAAACTCCTCAAGGCTTTTCCGACGAAAGATCTCCTGCTCGCTAAGCTGCATAACTTAAATTTTGGGCAAAAATACAGGAATTAGGCAGAGCGAAAAATGTCGGCCCTATCGCGACGCCTTCCGGCGGTTCAATTCTTTCCTGATGAGCACAAGCTCGCGACTGCTTTGCCCCGCCACCGAAGTGTTTTCGGCTGCCCGGCGCAGAAGATACGGCATAACCGATCTAACGGGTCCATAAGGAACGTATTTGGCGACACGATAACCTTCGCTGGCAAGATTGAAAGAGATGTTATCGCTCATCCCATACAATTGGGCGAACCATACCCGCTCATCTGCAGGCTCAATATGATGCAGCTTCATCAAAGTAGTTAGATACTGACTGCTATACTCATTGTGCGATCCGCACATCATCGCAATGCGGTCGTGGTGCTGAATACAAAACTCCAAACCCTCATTGAATGCTTTATCAGTTGCATCCTTATCGGGGTGGATGGGATTTTCATAGCCCATCTTCTCTGCTCTTCCCCTTTCTTTCTCCATGTAGGCACCCCGTACGATTTTTGCTCCCAAAAAGTATCCTTCCCTCGCCGCAGCCTCCCATGCATCCTTCAGAATTAGAAGGCCCTGAACCCGGTATAGTTGAAATGTATTAAAAACTATTGCACGCTTCGCGTTGTACCGCTTCATCATGTCATACGCCAGATCATCGATAGGGTCCTGGATCCAGGTCTCCTCAGCATCTATCAATATCGGGATATCGAGCTCGGAGGCCTTCTGACAAATTGCCTGAACGCGATGCTGAACGCGCTCGAAAGCCTCGGCCTCCCCTTTAGTTAATGAACTCTTGCTATGAACTTTCTCCAATAAAGCCGCATGCCCAAGGCCTGTCACTTTGAACACAGAGAAAGGAATAAACGGCGACTTCGAGGCACGCTCAATGGTGCGTATTGTCTCCTGCATCACATGATCAAATCCAGCTTCGGTATTTTCTCCCTCGACCGAATAATCAAGTATGGTGTGCACAGCATACTTGCCCAGCCGCTCGACCGCCAGGGCCGTGGACTCAATGATTTCGCCCCCGCAGAACAGATCAAATACCGTCTTGCGAATTAGAAACTCAACAGGCAACCGCAGCTTCAACGCAAGTGTGGCCGCTCCAGACGCAATGGCGGATAACCAGGGATGATTTAACAGCGAAAATATCAGGTAGGCTTTTCGTACAGCGGCATCGGACTTATACCGAAATGCAGTCGCCGTGTCCTCAAAGAGCGCGCTTAAGGAAGATTTCTTCATTACTCGTTACAAATATAACTCGGATTGCTATTCTGCAGCGGATAATAGCGCACCTACCACCGTTTTTGATAACTTTCGGTCCAAAGATCTGCTGCCCAATGCTCCCTGATAACATCAAGTTTTCCAATGATCCAGGCAATGACATAGCCAATTTTATCGAATCAAAAGGGTACAGCAATCTGATCGTAATTACTGATAACAATACACAGACACATTGTTATCCGATCATTGCGCCCCTTCTTCCCGCCCATGTGACGATCCAGATAAAAAGTGGTGAGGAAGAAAAGAACCTTGAAACCTGCGCAATCATCTGGCAAAGGATGACGGATCAGCTGCTCGATCGACATGCTTGTGTATTGATCCTGGGTGGGGGAGTGCTGGGGGATATGGGCGGATTTTGCGCAGCAACGTATAAACGCGGCATAGATTTCATACTTGTTCCGACAACACTGCTGGCGCAGACGGATGCCAGCATTGGAGGGAAACTTGGAATCGACTTTAACAATTTAAAAAATCATATCGGTGTGTTTCAACAACCCGCATTGACACTGATACATAGCGGATTTTTAAATACCCTTCCTACTGCTGAATTACGGTCAGGTTTCGCAGAGGTCATCAAACATACGCTAATTTCCGACCTGCAGATGTGGCAAAAGATATCGTCGCTTCCTCTGGAAAAACAGGCATGGGAAACACTCACCAGGCATTCCGTTGAATTTAAGGCAGCGATCACGTTAAACGATCCAACCGAAAAAGGTTTACGAAAGATTCTCAACGCAGGTCATACAATCGGTCATGCTTTGGAGAGTCATTTATTGAACTCCGGACAACGGGTGCTCCATGGCGAGGCCATTGCAGTTGGATTGATCACAGAAGCATACATAGCCTGCCAACGCCAGCTGCTTTCAAAGCAGGATCTTGAAGCAATAGCCACTTTCATCGTCTCAATCTTTGGAAAAATAAATTTAGAAGCAGAGGTTCCGGGCGCAGTAAACAGGTTAATCCTTCAGGACAAAAAAAATAAAAACAACAAGATTCTTTGTGTGCTTTTGAATGGAATCGGTAGTGCGAAGTGGGATTACGAGATAAACGCTATAGAAGTAAAAAGCGCATTAGATTATTACGGCGCTTGTTAGATGTAGTAAAATTCCTGGTCATCAGTCCCACGGAATTTCTCCTGCCTAAGCGTACTCTTAAAGTTTTCGGCTTTTCTCGCAACGAATTCTTTCGTCTTTTCTTTTCTTCCGCCGGTCAACAACCACGCAGTCAGAATAGCACTCGATGCGAGGCTCACAGCAATAACAATTATTCTACTGGTGCTCATAAGGATAAAACATGAAACCAATTCAAATGTTGCGTTATATTAAATAAAATCTTGTGACAAAGAGTAATTTGCGTCAAAAATTATCACTCATTTCGACGATTTAGCAGAATGATAATAATACTTTAATATAGCGAAGGCATAGCCAATCACCAAATTACAAATTCTCCAATTAACTAAATGTCCGGCTCCGCAATTCTACTTGAACGAACGTCTATTCTGAAAGGGACAGCAAAGCTTCTCCCCGCATCCAAAAGCATTAGTAATCGCGCCCTTATCATTAATGCGCTGGCTGGGAACAAATCGCAACTGGTCAATCTTTCTGATGCAAATGATACGCAGCTGATGCTGCGGCTTGTAAACTCGACTTCAAAAGAAATCGACGTTGAAGATGCGGGAACTACGATGCGTTTCCTAACCGCATACTTTTCTGTAACGAATCAGCGAAAATTACTTACTGGGACGGATCGAATGAAGGAACGCCCAATCGGCATCCTGGTTAACGCGCTTCGTCAATTGGGAGCGACAATAGAATACCTTGGGGAGAATGGCTTTCCACCTCACGAAGTGTTGGGTTTCTCCGGTCAGAAGATTGACAAATTAACAATCCGGGGGGACGTTAGCAGTCAATATATCTCGGCGTTAATGATGATTGCACCATTACTGCCAAACGGCCTCACCCTGAAGCTATCCGGAAAAATTGGAAGCCGTCCGTACATCGAGATGACCGTTGCTCTGATGAAACACTTCGGCGCAACGGCCACGCTGCTGGACGACGAGGTCACGATTCCACACCAGGCCTACACGCCGGCGGACTTTACCGTAGAATCAGATTGGTCAGCAGCAAGCTACTGGTTTGCCTTCGCTGCATTAGCCGATGATGCGCACATCTCGTTGCCCCGACTTTCCCTGGAATCTTTACAGGGGGACAGCAAAGTGGTCGAGATCATGAAAGATCTTGGAGTGCACGTCTCCGTTGAAAACGAATTGCTGGTGCTTAGGAAAGGTGCTAGTAAAAAGCAAATTCAATGGGATTTTACGCATTGCCCAGACCTCGCACAAACGGTGGCCGTTGTTTGTGCCGCGAAAGGAATAAAGGGAAACTTTACAGGTATGGAAAGCTTACGAATTAAAGAGACCGACCGTATTGCAGCCCTTCAGATTGAGCTCAGGAAAATCGGCGCGGAGTTGATTGAACCTGATATTCATCATTGGACGTTGGTACCATCCCCAAGTTTACCTCCAAGCGCAAGTTTCGGTACGTATAAAGACCATCGTATGGCGATGGCATTTGCTCCGTTGGCGGTGGTTATGGACGTTACGATAGAAGACCCGCATGTTGTAAGAAAATCATATCCGAATTTCTGGAACGACATTCAGTCATTTAATATTCCAGTGCAGTTGCAACCAGCCGCAGATAACAAATAATCGGGATGATAAAAAACGTACAGCGCACACAAAGAAAAGACCCTCTCTGATAAAAACTCTGTGGCGCTGTACGTGTGTCGTTTAGGTTACCCTTAATATTTTACAGTGAATCACATGCCGCCTTGTAATACTAATCGGCAAGCGTTAGATCAATATTGCCATAGAACTCAGCTGACTCGAAACCTTAAGATTAGATCCCGTTACAGTCGCCTGGTTCAATTCAAATTTCAATTTACCGTCGATGACTTTGAAGTTGATGCAACTACCCTTTAGTCCCATTCCATTGCCATCGGTTATTGTTAATATGGATTTACCCGTTACACTTGATTTAATAACATCAAAATCACGGTTCTTCGCTTTGCCGACGTAAACGACCTGGCAACCAGTTGCTTCTTCAGCCGAGCCAAGTTTTTTTATCACGTACTTTTTGCTTCCCTTGGCTTTTCCGTCATACCAGCTTTTTAAGGTATTGAAAACGTTCTCATCGCCAATAACACCCACGACAAAGTCTCCGCTTTCTCCTTCGTTAGGCCATTGAACGTACTTGATAAAGTTGTACAACATGGCGGCGTGGATCTCATGCGTCGGTCGCTCCTGGGCACTTACATTAACGACGGCAACCATCGCCATCATCAACACTACAATTACTCTTTTCATAATTCGATATTTAAGGAGCTTATCAGATTTAATGCTATTGCTGATGTTTAAGGGGTATCGACCCTTTTCGTTTATTATTTATTAACCCTTACTGTTAAAAAAGCCGGGGTCATCTTTACGCTTCGCTCCTGATCTTTCAGACGCTCTTTGCTACATGTGTAGATTGTTGTCGTCTGAATTCCAGTAGGTGATTTCCAAGTAGCAAACGTGCTGCCATTCATGATACCCATTAGTTTCGTGCCCAGTTCTTTTAGGATCTTCATACTGATTGATTAGGATAGATACAAAAATAGGCTCCTCCATTTGCATGGAAGAGCCTATTAAGATTCGAATCTTGTGGGTGTAAGTTTTTAGACGAGGATCACCGAATATACCTGAAATCGTGGCCTGGCTTCAACTGAAGCAGGAATTCGTATATCAAATTGATCACATTTTCGACATCATCCTTGTGTACCATCTCCACTGTTGTGTGCATATATTTAAGAGGAAGAGAGATCAATGCAGAAGCCACCCCTTCTGCAGAGTATGCAAAAGAATCTGTGTCCGTTCCAGTCGATCTCGAAACCGCCTGCCGCTGGAATGGAATTTTCCGTTTTTGGGCCGTCTCCAGTACCATTTTGAGAACGTTATTTTGAACGGCCGGACCATAACACAACACCGGACCAGTGCCAGCCTTGAGGTTTCCACTTTCTTTTTTATTGTACATAGGCGATTGCGTATCGTGCGTAACATCTGTTACAATGGCTACGTCGGGTCGGATCCGCCGCGATATCATTTCAGCACCGCGCAATCCAATCTCTTCCTGCACCGAATTCACCACATAAAGGCCGAAAGGCAGCCTTTTCTTATTTTCGAATAGCCTGCGGGTCACTTCTGCAATCATGTAACCGCCCATCCTGTTGTCAAGCGCGCGCCCAACTAGCCATCGCTTATTCATTTCCATCAATTCATCCTCAAAGGTGATGACGCAGCCGACGTGGACACCCATGGCCTCAACTTCCTTTTTAGATTCGGCGCCGATATCGATAAAAATATTCTTCAATGATGGCGCCTCCTCCCGCGCAGCATCGCGAACATGTATTGCCGGCCATCCAAAGACGCCTTTCACAATGCCGTTGTCGGTATAAATATTGACGCGCTTGGAAGGAGCGATCTGGTGATCGGATCCCCCGTTTCGCCGTACGTATATGTATCCCTCTTCGGTGATAAAATTTACAAACCACGAAATTTCATCCGCGTGCGCCTCAATAACAACTTTGTATGTAGCCTTAGGGTTGACGACTCCCACGGCCGTCCCATACACATCGACAAGGTGGGTGTTGATATATGGCTTAATGTAATCCAGCCATATCTCCTGTCCAGAGGATTCAAATCCAGTGGGAGATGAATTATTAAGATACTTGTAAAGGAAATCTCTGCTTTTTTTATCCATGAAAAGAAAATTATGTGATTTGTTTATAAGGGAATATTACCATGTTTCTTCCGCGGCAATTTAGCGACTTTGTTTTCAAGCATTCCAAACGCGCGTATGAGCTTCATTCTTGTCTCATCGGGGTATATCACCTCGTCGATATATCCCCGGTGTGCTGCACGATAAGGATTGGCAAATTTACTGGTGTACTCTGCTACCATTTCGGATAATTTAAGTTCCGGATCCGGCGCTTCTGCAATCTCCTTTTTAAAGATGATTTCCGATGCACCTTTGGCACCCATAACAGCGATTTCCGCCGAGGGCCACGCAAAATTCAGATCCGCCCCGATATGTTTTGAGTTCATTACATCATATGCGCCACCATACGCTTTCCTTGTAATAACAGTCACACGCGGAACCGTGGCTTCTGAAAATGCATAAAGAAGCTTCGCGCCATTTGTGATGATCGCATTCCATTCCTGATCAGTGCCGGGCAGAAATCCCGGGACGTCTTCAAAAACCAGCAGCGGAATGTTAAAGCTGTCGCAAAATCTGACAAACCTGGCCCCCTTAACGCTGGAGTTAATGTCTAGAACGCCGGCGAGTGATGCAGGTTGATTTCCCACAATTCCGATACTTCGGCCTGCGAGCCTGGCGAATCCAACGAGAATATTCTCCGCAAAATTTTTATGTACTTCAAAGAATGAATCTGTATCGACAATGCCCGTAATTACTTCACGCATATCATAGGGCTGATTTGGATTGTCGGGAATTATATCATTCAATGAGGGCCGCGACTCATCAGATGACGTATAGGGGATGCGTGGTGCCTCGTCTTCACAATTCTGAGGAAGGTAACTGAGCATCTTTTTGATCATCAGTATACATTCAATTTCGGAGGAACAGGCAAAATGGCTGACCCCACTTTTTGTACTGTGCGTAATTGCACCTCCCAGCTCTTCGGCTGTGACATTTTCATGTGTCACAGTTTTAACAACATTGGGTCCTGTTACAAACATGAATGACGTATTCTCCACCATAAAAATGAAATCGGTGATTGCTGGGGAGTACACGGCACCACCTGCACAGGGACCCATGATGGCGGATATTTGCGGGATGACACCCGACGCCATTGTGTTGCGATAAAAGATGTCGGCATAACCGCCGAGGGATACTACCCCCTCCTGAATACGGGCGCCGCCAGAGTCATTCAACCCGATAACAGGGGCCCCGTTTTGCATCGCGAGATCCATAATCTTAACAATTTTCTCTGCGTGCGTTTCGGAAAGCGATCCTCCAAATACCGTAAAGTCCTGTGAAAAAATATAAACAAGCCTGCCATTAACGGTTCCATAGCCCGTTATAACGCCATCACCGAGGTAATACTCTTTGTCAAGGCCAAAGTCTTTGCTTCGGTGCATGACGAACTTTCCCATTTCCTCAAAAGATCCTTCGTCCATTAACAACATCACGCGCTCGCGAGCAGTAAGCTTTCCTTTCTGGTGTTGTTGATCGATGCGTTTTTGTCCGCCGCCGAGCAATGCCTCTGCATTTTTTCGATTCAGCTCGTCAAACTTTTGCTGCAGGGTAGGATCCTTAACGGTTCGCTTGCTCATTTACGATGGATTTGAGGCGTTAAATATAATCATCCGAATTCCAATTCCCTGTCCCTGGTGCGTGACTTGACTGGACTTTTAAAATTCGTATCTTCACGCGCCCAAAAGCCCCCTATGAATACGAAGATTGGTATCATCGACATGGGTACAAATACTTTTCATCTGCTCATCGCGGAAGAAGATACCATGGGCTATCACGTCACCTACCGCGAAAGGCTGGCGGTGAGGATCGGACAACACGGAATCAACGAAGGGATCATTACAGAGCAAGGGATGCAGCGCGCACTGCTGGCAATGCAAAGTTTCAAGAATACGATGGATCAGCATCAGGTGAGCCGCGTTTACGCGTTTGGCACAAGTGCTTTGCGAAACGCTGCCAATGGCCCGGATGTTGTAAACAGGATTAAGACTGTCACTGGCATTGACGCTTCAATAATCGATGGTGATCTCGAGGCCGAATTCATTTGCATGGGCGTTCGTGCCGCGATGCACATCGAGGACAAATCGCTGATCGTCGATATCGGAGGAGGAAGCGTAGAGTTCATCATTAGCGACAACGATCAGATCTACTGGAAAAAGAGCATTGAAATCGGTGCTCAAAGATTGCTGGAGCAGTTTCAAAAAAATGATCCTATTACGAAGGACGAGGTACTTGTCCTGGACAAATACTTCAGGGAGACGTTGTTGCCTCTATTCGAGGCGCTTCAGAAGCATCGCCCTCGTACGCTTATCGGCTCCTCCGGAACGTTCGATACACTGAGCGATATATTCTGCCTCACCCATGATATCCATAAGGGTCCGGAGGAAATCGAAACACCGCTTACGCTGGACGGGTTTTATGCGATATATCACGATCTATTGCATAAGAATCGTGAAGACCGCCTGAAGGTCCCGGGCATGATTGAAATGCGGGTCGATATGATTGTCGTTGCCTGTTGCCTCATACGTTATATATTATCTAAACATTCATTCAACCGCGTTCGGGTTTCGACCTATGCCTTAAAAGAAGGTGTACTTTCCAGGCTCATCGAGGAAGTCGCAAATCTGAAAAAAATTTCCGCTTGAGTAGTTTCAATTGATGATGTCCGTGGGTCTGGCCGCGAGGTGATATATTTACGCCATGGCTGACCTTGTCTTTTCATATGATACCTTATCCACTTTCGCGTTCAATACATTTCTTAAAATTGGCTGCACGGAATCAGAAGCAAGATTGGCTACAGAAGTGTTGCTGATGGCTGATCTTCGTGGCATTGACTCACATGGCCTTGCACGTCTCTCCGGATACGTGAGGCTATGGGACAAAAAGCGCGTCAACAGCAGGCCTAACATATCATTGGTGCATGAGTCTCCCAGCACAGGCGTTTTAGATGGCGACCAGGGCCTTGGACTTGTTGTAGCGCCTCGCGCAATGGAGATCGCAATAAACAAAGCGAGGGTGGCAGGAACCGGATGGGTTTCAGTGAAGAACTCCAACCACTTTGGCATTGCGGGGTACCATGCCATGATGGCGCTGCCGCACGACATGATCGGTATAGCGATGACGAATGCCAGTCCGCTGGTCGCGCCAACATTTTCTGTCGAAAGACTCCTTGGAACCAATCCGATTGCTGTCGCGATACCGGCCGAAAACCAACCGCCATTCGTCGCGGACTTTGCGACTACAACTGCCGCAAACGGAAAACTTGAGATCCTCCAGCGTAAGAGCCATCAGGCGCCGGTAGGCTGGATCCAGACAAACGACGGCAGTGTATCAACGGATCCAAATGAAACGCGGCGCGGCGGTGCATTGTTGCCTCTGGGCAGTGACCGTGAACATGGCAGTCATAAGGGCTTTTGTCTTGGCGCCTGGGTGGATATTTTTTCTGCTGTTTTATCCGGCGCGAATTATGGTCCGTGGGTTCCTCCCTTCGTTGCGTTCCTGGATCCCCCAACGGACCCGGTAGGCGCCGGAATAGGACATTTCTTTGGCGCAATGCGGATAGATGCTTTCCGACCTGCGGCGGAATTCAAAGCGCACATGGACAACTGGATATCACGCTTCCGGTCTGCGAAAACTATTCCGGGCGCAGAGAAGGTAGTTATTCCTGGAGATCCGGAACGGGAAATGCACGCCCACCGAATGGCCAACGGAATTCCTTTAAATGAAAAAGTTGTTGAAGATTTGCGTGAACTTGGCGTCAGGTTTGGCAACGCGCTTTAGAGTCCGAATGTTACTCCAGCGCGGAATAAAAGCGGGGTGTTGTAAGGTGTATAGTCCGTGGACGAGGTCGACTGTTGGTAACTGAAATTATAAAGCGCCATCATGTAGAAACCACCTCGCGGCGCAAAAGGCTGGAAATATCCAACACCGCCTATTACACTATTGTAGTACTTTCTAATACTTTCAGTCGCGGACGTCGGATATTCATAGTTGAGATATTCATACTCCATATGAACGAAAAAAGGCTTATATACCATGAAGCGTGCAAACGGAGCCATGCCATAATCGCTGACACTAATTGAAGGGCTGCCCTTATAGTTTGTATAGCGATATATGATTTGAAGCCCGCCGGCGAGTCTTGTCGTAATATTGTAGCCAATGAGTGGGGAGACGCCAACGTAGATTGAATAGCTTGAGAGGGACAAGCCGAGGCCTCCGCCCACAAACAATCTCTCGCGTGTTGTTGGTTGCTCGCTTAGTTCATCGAAACCCCATTGCGCAAAGGCACCTGTACCCAGGAGAGATAAGGCAACTACCAGGCTTAACTTTCTCATATATGTTCAATCTGTTTCTTCAATGATGAAGATATCTTCTGTTTCCTTTTTCATAAGATACTTCTCGCGGGCGAATTTCTCCAGAGATTCACGGTCGCCGAACAATTCATTGTGATCCTTCTCGACCTCTTTTATTTTTTCCCCGTAATACTCGCGTTCATTTTCAAGCGAATTTAACTTTGCACCGAGCTCGTATCGTGTAAACAGGTTGTTCGAGTCGAGCGCGATCATCCAAAGTAGAAAGAAGGCGGCGGTCAGAATATAAAAGTTCTTTAGCGCCTTGGGTATTTTTTTGAACATAAAGTTTAAAAAGTAATACGAAGATAGATAAATATTCGATCGCCTAAAAGCTCATGTCTCACATCCACCATTACGTCCCGCAGAGTTTCTTGCGTTAAAGTCTCTTACTTCCTCGCAGAGTCTCTTGTCTCAAGGACCTGCGGCATTCACTGCGTTCTCCACACCTGGTTACAAAACGAAAAAAGCCAGCGTATGTTACGCTGGCTTCTAAATCCCCATCTGGACAGTAAGTGGTTTAAAAATTCTTTCCAGGGAAAAATGCAGTCTCACCCAGCTCTTCCTCAATGCGGATAAGTTGATTGTACTTCGCCATACGATCGGATCGGGACGCCGAGCCGGTCTTGATCTGGCCAGTATTCAGTGCAACAGCGAGATCGGCAATGGTGCTGTCCTCAGTCTCCCCGGAACGGTGAGACATCACACTCTTGTAACCATTTCTCCGTGCCATGTTCACAGCATCGATGGTCTCTGTAAGAGATCCTATCTGATTGACCTTGATCAAAATTGAGTTCGCAATTCCATCATCAATGCCTTTTTGGAGACGCTTAACATTGGTTACAAAAAGATCGTCGCCTACGAGCTGCACTTTATCACCAATACTTTCAGTAAGTTGTTTCCAACCTGCCCAATCGTCCTCAGCCATACCGTCTTCAAGTGAAATAATCGGATACTTCTTCGCCCACGTTGTCCAGTAGTCAGCCATCTCGGCAGGCTTCAGCTTCTTGCCCGAAGACTTTTTAAAATGGTAAAGCTTCGCCTTCGCATCGTAAAACTCAGAAGCTGCAGGATCCAGGGCAATGAACATGTCAACTCCTGGTTTGAAACCGGCCTTTTCAATCGCCTTTAAAACCACTTCAATTGCTTCCTCATTTGAGGCAAGATTGGGTGCAAAGCCGCCTTCGTCACCCACATTTGTTGAAAGGCCCTTATCGTGAAGAACTTTTTTCAGTGTATGAAATACTTCCGCACCCATTCTGAGCGCTTCAGAAAAGGTTGCTGCACCTACAGGCATAACCATAAATTCCTGAAAGTCGATGGCGTTGTCAGCGTGACTTCCGCCATTTAAAATATTCATCATCGGGACGGGCAGTGTGTTCGCACTAACTCCGCCGATATATCGATACAACGGCATCCCTGCCTCCATTGCGCCAGCTTTCGCGATCGCGAGCGATGTTCCAAGGATAGCGTTAGCGCCAAGTTTTGCCTTGTTTGGCGTGCCATCCAGCTCTATCATAATCTTATCAACGAGGTTCTGTTCGAAAACATCGAATCCGACAACCTCTGCGGAAATCTTCGTATTAACATTTTCAACTGCCTTCAAAACACCCTTCCCCATGAACACCTTCTTATCTCCGTCGCGAAGCTCCACAGCCTCATGTGTTCCAGTGGATGCGCCTGAGGGCACTGCAGCCCTTCCGAAGGCGCCAGACTCTGTGACGACATCGACCTCAATTGTGGGATTTCCACGGCTGTCAAGAATCTGCCGGGCATGAATGCTTTCGATTAAACTCATAATGTTTGGTTTATGGATTGGTGAAACTAAAGACTAACTGTGGTGGGCTCAGCAACATCCGCGTGGATCATTGCAATAAACTCGTCAAAGAGATAACGCGAGTCGTGTGGACCGGGCGTTGCTTCGGGGTGATACTGCACACAAAATGCCTTGCGGCTTTTTAGCCGGAATCCCATGATCGTGCCATCATTTAATGAACATGAGTGATCTCTACATCGCTGTGCTCATTAATATCTTTCTCACTCACGGAAAATCCATGATTCTGGGAGGTCATTTCACCTTTTCCACTAACCAGGTTCTTCACAGGATGATTTAGCCCCCGATGACCATGATGCATCTTATAGGTTGATATGCCCACCGCAAGCGCCAGCAGCTGATGTCCCAAACAAATTCCAAAAAGCGGTTTCCCGGTTTCAAGGGCTTTCTTCACCGTTTCGATGGCATAATCCATTGCGGCGGGATCGCCGGGCCCATTAGAGATAAAATATCCATGAGGCTTCCATGCTTCCATTTCTTCCAGGGAAGTTTTAGCAGGAAAAACCTTGCATAAACAGCCGCGCGAAGCCAGGTTGTTCACAATGCTTCTCTTTATACCCAAATCAAGGACAGCAACCCGAATCGGCGCGTTTTCATCCCCTAAAGTGTAAGTTTCACGGGTAGACACCAGCGACGAAAGCTCCAGACCATTCATCGACGGCACTTTGGCAAGCTCCGCTTTCATTTGGTCGGGTGTAAGCTCCGAAGAGATCAGTGCATTCATCGCACCTTTGCTCCTAATGTAGCGCACCAACATCCTGGTATCGACATCTGATATGCCTACGACGCTGTTGCGCTCCAGATACTTTTGAAGGCTTTCGGTTGCCGACTTACGGCTGTATTCAACAGCAAACTCATTGACGACGACACCCGATATCTTCGGAGACGCTGACTCCTGATCACCGTCGAATCCTCCGTAATTTCCTATATGTGCGGTAGTGTTAACTACTATTTGCCCGTAGTAGGATGGGTCGGTGTAAATCTCCTGGTAACCGGTCATGCCTGTGTTGAAACAGATTTCTCCACCGGAGGTCCCGATTTTACCAATGGCTTTGCCTTCTATAAGCAAGCCATCTTCAAGGAGTAAATAGGCCTTTTTCTGCATAGATTTCACAAAAATACATCAGAAGTTCTGGAATGACGTATCCCTGATTGCTTTTTTAAAAAGGGATATCATAAAAAAAGGGATCGAACGTTTGTTCAATCCCTTTTCATACGTGATTACCTGAAACACTTATTCCTTATCCTTTTTTGGAGCCGCTTTTTTAGGTGCTGCCGCTTTCTTTGGCTTTTTCTCTGTCGTTGATTCCGTTGCTTCGGCTACCGGTGCATCTGTTGCCGGAGTCTCAGCATCCTCTTCACCCTTCTTACCGCGACGGCTTCTTCTTGTCTTCGCCTTCTTCGTTGCGCCATCCTTAGTGTAAAGTGTATTGAAGTCAACCAGTTCCATCAAACACATTTCAGCGTTGTCGCCGACGCTAACCACCCCCATATTTTTGATGGGTGTTTATCCCCCCGGACGGTCTGCTATTTTCGACGCCACTTCCCCAAACAATATCTTTAACGACTCTTTGTTCTGGAGGTAAGAGAATACCGTTCTTCTGGAGTGTGTAGTATCGTCCTTGGATTTGGTAAGCAGTGGCTCAACATATTTCCTCAACGCTTTTGCTTTTGCAACAGTTGTTGTGATCCGCTTGTTCAGGATCAAAGAGGAAGCCATGTTAGAAAGCAGTGCATGCCTGTGCGCTGATTTTCTACCTAAGTGATTGACTTTCTTGCCGTGTCTCATGATTTCCTAGTCTTCATCAAGTTTATACTTGGAGAGGTCCATACCGAAAGTAAGGTTCTTCTCCGCTACCAATTGTTCAAGTTCAGCAAGTGACTTCTTGCCAAAATTCCTGAACTTCATCATATCCGAAATCTCAAGTTGCACAAGGTCGCCCAGTGACTTCACGTCAGCAGCCTTGAGGCAGTTGTAAGCCCTTACGGAAAGGTCGAGATCGTGAAGAGGCGTTTTCAAAAGCTTACGCATGTGAAGCATTTCCTCATCAACTTGTTCTACCTCCGCGTCCTTACCAGTCTCAAGCTCCATTGACTTGTCCGAGAACAATGCAAAGTGCTTGATCAAAATATGGGCTGCTCCTTCCAATGCCTTCTCAGGATGGATAGAACCGTCTGTTTCAATATCAACTACAAGCTTTTCGTAATCGGTCTTCTGTTCAACGCGGGTATTCTCTACGCTGTACTTTACATTTTTAATTGGTGTAAAGATCGCATCAATAGGAATGAAACCGAATACTTGCTCCGTAGGCTTATTCTCCTCTGCTGGAAGATATCCGCGTCCTTTTTCGATGGTTAGCTCGATCTCAAATTGTGAAGCTTCATCCAGGTTGCAGATGACGTGCTCAGGATTGAGAATTTCAAATGCTGACGTGAATTTGGTGATATCGCCTGCTCTAAATTGCTTCTGCTTGCGGATATTCACAGTGATCTTGCTGTCAAACGCGTCTGCTACCTTTCTGAACCTGACCATTTTCAGGTTAAGGATAATTTCAGCAACATCTTCCACTACGCCTTCGATGGTGGAAAACTCGTGAAGAACGCCAGGGATCTTTAATCCCGTAATCGCATAACCCTCCAGAGACGACAAAAGAATCCGTCTCAGCGCGTTGCCGATCGTTACACCATATCCTTTTTCCAGCGGCTTGAAGGTAAAGAGCCCATGAAAATCATCGGCTTTTTCCATCGCAACCTTTTCTGGCATTTGAAACGCTAATATTGACATAGTAATGTTGTTAACTGTTAAAATTACTTAGAGTACAATTCAACGATAAGTTGCTCGTTGATGTTTTCGGGTATATCGGCGCGTGGCGGAACATTGATGATCTTTCCGGTCATCTCGTTGCCATCCCACTCGAGCCAATTGTACTTTCTTGCCCCTTGTGATGATAAACTGTTGGTGATAACCTCAAGCGATTTTGAACGCTCGCGCACTTCAACGATCTCTCCCGGTTTAAGGGAGTATGATCCAATGTTAACTACGTCGCCATCCACTAGGATATGCTTATGCAAAACCAACTGACGGGCTGCACGCCGTGTTGGCGCGATACCCAAACGGTAAACTGTATTGTCAAGTCTAGACTCAAGCATCTGCAACAACACTTCACCCGTGACGCCTTTCTTGCGAGAAGCATTGTCAAACAACTTTGCAAACTGACGCTCAAGCAATCCGTAAATATACTTTGCCTTCTGCTTTTCAGCAAGCTGCGTTGAATATTCTGACTGCTTACGCTTCTTGCCGCGTCCGTGCTGACCAGGTGCGTAGTTCTTCTTTTGTAGTGCCTTGTTGTCACCGAGAATAGGCTCGTTGAAGCGTCTCGAAATCCTGACTTTAGGGCCTGTATATCTTGCCATGGTAAAACCTGAATATATGCTTACTTAAACTCTTCTTTTCTTAGGAGGACGGCAACCGTTGTGTGGCAAAGGTGTCACATCACGTATGGCTGTCACTTCAATGCCAGAACCCTGAATGGTACGAATTGCCGACTCGCGACCTGCACCCGGACCCTTAACGAATACCTCAACCTTGCGAAGTCCCTGCTCGAAAGCTTTGGAAGCGCAATCCTGAGCAGCAACCTGTGCCGCATAAGGAGTGTTTTTCTTAGAACCCTTGAATCCCATCTTGCCAGCAGACGCCCAGGAAATAACCTGGCCGGTCGTGTTGGTCATCGCAATGATGATGTTGTTGAAGGTCGCTCGAATATGGGCGTGGCCGATGGCCTCCACATTCACAACACGCTTCTTTGCTTTATCCTTCCTCTTTTCAGTAGTTGCTGCCATGAGTGAAAATTAACCCTTAGTTGCCTTCTTCTTATTTGCTACAGTCTTACGCTTACCTTTTCTGGTACGCGCGTTATTCTTCGTCGTTTGTCCACGGACGGGCAAACCTTTGCGATGGCGCAGTCCGCGGTAACATCCGATGTCCATAAGACGCTTGATGCTCAGCTGAATCTCAGACTTAAGAGCACCTTCGATTCTGAACTTTTCAGAAATGATCGAGCGAATCGCGTTGGACTCTTCGTCATTCCATTCCTTTACTTTTTTCTCGATATTAACCTTCGCTTCTGTAAGGATCTTTTGGGCTGACCTGCGGCCAATACCAAAGATGTAGGTAAGACCAATCTCACCACGCTTATTATCAGGAATATCTACACCAGCTATACGTGCCATAGTATGTTAACCTTGTCTTTGTTTATACCTAGGATTCTTTTTGTTGATCACATACAATTTACCCTTACGCCGAATGATCTTACAATCAGCGCTACGTTTTTTGATGGATGCCTTGACTTTCATTTTCGTTGTTACTTGTATCTAAATACAATTCTACCTTTTGTTAAATCATATGGAGACATTTCCAGTCTCACTCTGTCTCCCGGCAAAATACGGATGTAATGCATCCTCATTTTACCGGAAATGTGTGCCAGCACCTCATGGCCATTTTCCAGCATCACCCGAAACATAGCATTGGACAAGGCTTCTGAAATCGTACCGTCTTGTTCTATTGACTTTTGTTTCGCCACTTAAATGAATAATTTTCTTCTATATACTTATGCGTTGTCAATATCTCCGGCCCTTTCTCCAAAACTGCTACCGTGTGCTCAAAATGGGCTGATGGTTTCCGGTCTGATGTTCGGATCGTCCAACCATCTTTTTCTTGAACCACACTCTTTGTGCCCCCATTGATCATCGGCTCGATGGCAAAAACCATCCCCGCCACAATCTTAACGCCTCTGCCGCGCGTTCCGTAGTTCGGAACCTCCGGGTCCTCATGAAGTTTCTTTCCTACCCCATGCCCTACGAGTTCCCTAACTACTCCATATCCAAAACCTTCAACATAGTTCTGGATCGCGAAGCTCACATCCCCTATCCTGTTGCCGGCCTTCGCCTGCGCAATACCCAGGTAAAGGGAATCATAGGTCCGGTGGAGCAACTTGAGCGTCTCGGCGCTCGCCCCCTCGAGAGGATAAGTATACGCAGAGTCACTGTGAAATCCCTTGTAGAAAACTCCGCAGTCAATGGAAATGATATCCGTTTCCTTCAACTCGTAGCTACCGGGAAATCCGTGTACTACCACCTCATTCACAGAAATACAAAGTGCAGTAGGGAAACCATTATAGTTTTTAAATGATGGAACTCCACCATTATCCCTGATGTACTCTTCCGCCAGCAAATCCAAATCTTTGGTTTTCACACCAGGCTTAACTTTCCTGGCGATCTCTCCGTGGGCCTTTCCCAGAATCTGGGCTCCCTCCTTTATGATCTGAATCTCTTCTGTCGTCTTTAAGTGAATCATTCAGCGTTTAAGCCGCAGCAAATTGAGAACGTCCTTTTACTCTACCCGACTTCATCATGCCTTCATAATGCCTCATCAGCAGGTAGCTTTCGATCTGTTGAAGAGTATCCAATACCACTCCAACCAAAATCAAAAGCGATGTGCCTCCGAAGAATTGCGCAAAGTTCTGACCCACTCCAGCCTTAACAGCAAATGCCGGCAAGATTGCAATGGCAGCCAGGAACAACGCGCCAGGTAATGTAATTCTTGATAATACTGTATCTATAAATTCCGCAGTTTGCTTTCCGGGCTTCACACCAGGAACAAAGCCGCCATTTCTTTTCAAGTTATCAGCAATGTCGTTTGAGTTGATCGTGATCGCCGTGTAAAAGAACGTGAAGATCAGGATCATTGAAGCAAACAATAAGCTGTATTGCCATGAATACGGATCAGAGAAAGTTGCTCCGATATAAGCACCTACATCGCTATCTCTCCACATACCCGCTATAAGGGTCGGGAAGAACATCAATGCCTGAGCAAAGATGATCGGCATAACACCAGCAGAATTCAGCTTAAGCGGAATAAAATCGCGCTTGCCACCATACAGTTTGTTTCCAATTACTTGCTTGGCATACTGAATCGGAATTCGGCGTGTAGCCTGCGTCAAAGCGATAACGGCTACAACAATTCCAAACAGCACAAACAACTCAACGATAAAAAAGATCGCGTTACCGGGAAACTTATCACTCACTTCTGAAAACAGCGCAAGTGGTAGTCTCGACACAATACCGATCATGATCAGCATTGAAATCCCATTTCCAATTCCTTTGTCCGTAATACGTTCACCAAGCCACATACAGAACATCGTGCCGGCAATAAGTATCACCACCGAAGTCATGTAGAAGTACGGACTTGGGTCTATGATCACAGCAGGATCAATAGCACCCTTGAGATAGCTATATCCCTGGAATACTGTAATGAAGATCGTTAGTACGCGGGTGTATTGATTAAGGCGTTTTCTTCCAGAATCACCTTCTTTTTGCAGCTTCTGAAAATAGGGCACAGCAAAAGAAAGCAACTGAACAATGATCGACGCCGAAATATAAGGCATGATCCCCAATGCAAAGATTGAAGCATTGTTGAAAGCTCCACCGAGGAAGTTATTCAGATACCCAAGAATACCAGTCGAGTTGCGGGCAGGATCCAACAAATTTGGATTGATACCCGGAAGCACAACGAATGAACCCAACCGGAAAATGATCAGGAACCCAATAGTGTTCAAGATCCTCACCCGGAGGTCTTCAATGGAAAAGATATTCTTTATGGTCTGAAAGAATCGTTTCATTACTTCACGGTTGTGGCAGTTCCACCTGTCTTTTCAATTGCCTGGGTCGCAGAAGCTGAAAAAGCATGCGCTTCAACAACAACTTTTGATTTCAATTCACCCCTGCCCAATACTTTCACTTTGTCATTCTTCCCTACGATACCATTTTGTATGAGTACCTGAAGGCTCAAAGCAGAATCCTTTGTTTTACCTGCCAGTGTTTCCAACACATCAAGGTTTACTGCTTTATAATATTCTTTGTTATTATTCTTGAAACCGAACTTTGGAACACGGCGCTGAAGTGGCATCTGTCCACCTTCAAATCCCGCTTTGGCTGAATATCCGGAGCGTGACTGCGCACCCTTGTGTCCACGGCCAGCTGTACCTCCTCCACCAGAACCTTGTCCACGTCCGAGTCGCTTATTGTTTTTTACAGAACCTTCCGCAGGTTTTAATGTGTGCAGCTTCATCTTAAAGTTCTTTAACTGTAATCAGGTGATTCACTTTCGAAATCATACCGGCGATCTGGGGCGTAAGCTCCACTTCTACCGTTCTGTTTATTCTTCCTAAACCCAATGCCTTCATCGTGCGAACCTGTGTGTCAGGTCGCTTGATGGTGCTTCTCCTCTGAGTGATCTGTACTTTCGCCATGATGCTTAGCCGTTAAATACTTTGGAAAGTGATACGCCTCTGTTTTTCGCGACTGTGAATGCATCGCGCATGCTCGTCAGTGCCTTAAACGTTGCCTTCACCACGTTGTGCGGGTTTGAAGAACCTTTTGATTTAGCCAGTACGTTGTGAACGCCTGCGCTTTCCAATACTGCACGCATCGCACCACCAGCGATAACACCGGTACCAGGAGACGCC
Source organism: Chryseolinea sp. (assembly GCA_037720155.1). Classification (GTDB taxonomy): domain Bacteria; phylum Bacteroidota; class Bacteroidia; order Cytophagales; family Cyclobacteriaceae; genus Chryseolinea. The sequence continues at coordinate 46,954 of JBBJMI010000012.1, forward strand.
GGCTTAAGCAATACAAATCCACCACCGAATTTTCCTATCGATTCGTGCGGCACGGTGCCCTTGATGATGGGCACTTTTACCAAATGTTTCTTCGCATCGTCAATGCCTTTGGTTATGGCATCCGTTACTTCATTCGCCTTACCAAGTCCGTATCCAACCACACCATTTCCATCTCCAACCACGACGATTGCTGCGAAACTGAACCTACGACCTCCTTTTACCACCTTCGCGACACGCTCAATGGCAACCACCCGTTCTTTCAGATCGATTTCGCTAGCCTTTACTGTGCTTATATTGCTTACTGACATATTCAGTTTTTCTTAGAATTTTAGTCCGCCTTCCCGGGCACCTTCTGCCAGGGCTTTAATATTACCATGATACAGGTATCCATTGCGATCGAAGATGATGGTTTCAACCCCGGAGGCCAAAGCCTTTTCCGCGATCTTCTTTCCAACATTTTTTGAGCTTTCAATGTTCAGCTTTGTTGAGTCACCAAGTTCCGTTGTGGAAGCTGATGCAAGCGTTTCGCCTTTCAAATCATCAATAACCTGTACAAACAAGCCCTTGTTGCTTCGGAACACAGATAAACGAGGTCTTTCCTTCGTTCCACTGAGCTTCTTACGGATTCCTTTTCTTATCCGGTCTCTTCTTTCACTATTCTTACCTGCCATAGATCAATTCTTTATTCTATGATGTTACCGCCGTCGGCGATATTTAATACTCCACTCAATTCAATTAATGCAACCCTAAACGGATAGTCACATTATTTCGCAGCAGCCTTACCAGCTTTCCTGCGCACAAACTCACCCGTGAAGCGAATACCTTTTCCTTTGTAAGGTTCAATCTTACGAAGTGACTTCAATTTTGCGGCAACCTGACCGATTAATTGCTTGTCAATCCCTTCGAGAATGATAGTCGGATTCTGACCTTTTTCCTGAACTGCCTTAACACTGATCTCTAATGGCACGGCAAGAAATACGTTGTGAGAATATCCAAGACTTAACTCCAGCACGTTTGACTGTGCCGAAGCCTTATAACCTACACCCACAAGCTCAAGCTGGCGACGATATCCTTTAGAGACACCTTCCACCATATTAGAAATCAGTGAGCGGTACAAACCGTGCATTGACTTATGACGCTTCTGCTCTGTAGGGCGCTCAACAAGCACGTTTGCATCTTCCTGCTTTATAATGAAATCCGGATCAATATTTTGATGCAATTCACCTTTAGGACCTTTCACAGAAACCCTGTTGTTCTCTTTAGAAAACGTAAAGGTTACTCCTTTTGGCAGTTCTATTGGTTGTTTACCTATTCGTGACATAGTTTCTCAATTAATAAACGTAGCACAATACTTCACCACCAATGTTCATTCGGCGCGCCTCCTTATCAGTAATCACACCTTTAGAGGTGGAAACGATCGCCACACCCAGACCATTCATCACGCGTGGCATGGTGTCTGAACCGGAATATTGTCGTAGTCCGGGTGTACTGATCCGCTTAAGCGATGTGATCGCCGATTCACGGGTCTCCGGATTGTACTTCAAGGCGATCTTGATAATGCCTTGATAATTAACTCCATCCTCAAACTTGTAGTTGAGAATAAAGCCTTTGTCAAAAAGCACTTTGGTAATCTCCTTTTTGAGATTGGAAGCGGGTATTTCTACCACCCTGTGGTTGGCCTTAATGGCGTTCCGCAACCGGGTCAAATAATCTGCTATAGGATCAGTCATCTCTTTAATATGCTTTCTATATAATAAGCAAGCCCGCGTTTTTAAAACCGGGCTGCAAAGATATTGAACAATTTCAATAATCCAAACTGTTATCAGGTTTCGCCCTCCGACCTAATCGGAGCTTGACCTTGACACTCAGCCACTAATATGTTAAGTCGTTTACCAGCTGGCCTTCGTAACCCCAGGTATCTTTCCAGCCGAAGCCATCTCACGAAATACGTTACGGCATACGCCGAATTTACCCATATAACCTTTGGGGCGGCCCGTCAGCTTGCAACGATTATGAAGCCTGACAGGAGAAGCGTTGCGCGGAAGTTTATCAAGCGCTGGATAATCACCAGCCTCCTTCAACGCCTTGCGCTTTGCGGCGTGTATTGCTACAAGCCTTTCGCGTTTTCTCTCACGTGCTATTACCGATGTTTTAGCCATTGCTAGTCTTTATTTTTTTGTTGAAAAGGCATTCCGAATGCTTTCAAAAGCTCGAGGCTTTCTTCATCCGTCTGAGCTGTCGTTACAAATGTGATATCCATCCCGCTGATCTTATTCACTTTATCGATCGATATCTCAGGGAAAATGATCTGCTCCTTTACGCCAAGCGTATAATTTCCACGACCATCAAAACCTTTTGGTGAAACGCCGCGGAAGTCCCGTACACGCGGAAGCGCGATGTTCATAAGGCGATCCATAAACTCATACATCTTGTCACCGCGAAGTGTTACCCTCACGCCAATCGGCATGTTCTCGCGCAACTTAAAGTTAGAGATTGCTTTCTTTGACTTAGTTGAAACTGATTTCTGGCCACTGATGGTTGTGATCTCTTCCAACGCAACATCGATCAGTTTCTTATCCGATACGGCAACGCCCATACCCTTGTTTATACAGATCTTTTCGATCTTGGGCACCTGCATCACTGACTTATAGGTGAACTTCTCTTTTAAAGCCGGGACAATTTCGCCCAGGTATTTATCCTTTAATCTTGGTGTTGCCATTACTTAATGAATTCTCCTGTTTTCTTTGAAAATCTCTGAAGCTTCCCCTTGTCATCCTGCTTTCTCCCGGTGCGTGTAGGCTTGCCCGTTGCGGGATCAACAAGCTTAAGATTGCTGATGTGAATGGTACCTTCCATCTTCTTAATCCCACCTTCAGGCTTGCCGGCAGATGGTTTCTGATGCTTCGTGACCATGTTGACGCCTTCAACGATCGCGCGATTTTTATCGCGGAATATCTCCACGACCTTTCCGGTTCTGACGCGGTCCTTCGTGCTCTTGTCATCACCAGCGATTACCATAACGGTATCGCCTTTTTTGATGTGCAGTTTTGTCTGCTTATTACTATTCTTTAACATGGCTTATATAACTTCTGGTGCCAGTGAAACAATTTTCATAAACTGTTTTTCTCTGAGCTCGCGTGCTACGGGTCCAAAAATCCGGGTGCCGCGTGGCTCATCCTGCGCGTTCAAAAGAACTGCAGCATTATCTTCAAAACGGATGTACGATCCGTCTTTACGTCTGATCTCCTTCTTAACCCTTACTACAACAGCCTTGGATACAGTTCCTTTTTTCACCTGGCTGCTTGGCATCGCTGACTTCACAGTAACAACGATCTTGTCTCCTACTGATGCATAGCGCCGTCTTGTTCCGCCAAGAACATGCATACAGAGCACTGTTTTTGCTCCACTATTATCGGCAACTATTAGTCTCGATTCTGTGCTTATCATGATTACTTAGCTTTTTCTACAATTTCAACTAATCTCCAACGCTTATCTTTACTCAAGGGCCGTGTCTCCATGATGCGTACGAGATCGCCTATACCGGCTGTATTCGCTTCATCATGCGCCTTGAATGTCGTCGTTCTGTTCACAAACTTTCCGTAGATCGGATGCTTTACCTTACGGTCGACGGCTACTGTGATAGTCTTCTGCATTTTATTGCTTACGACTTTGCCGACCCTTTCTTTTCTATCGTTCCGTTCCAGTTCCATAGGAATTATTTTTTCAATTCTTTAGCCTTCAATTCTGTATTCAACCGGGCAACCAGCTTGCGGCTTTCGCGCAGTTTCATAGGGTTCTCTATGGCTGTAACCTGATGCGCAAATTGCATCTTACGAAGGCCTTCGCGCTCGCTGTTTATTTTGTCTTTAAGTTCAGCGATGTTTAACGCCTGAATCTCGGAGTACTTCATGCCTTTCATATGGCTAAATTATGCTTCTACGTAATCACGTTTGATCGTAAACTTTGTCTTCATGGGCAACTTGCCTTCTGCAAGCTTCATCGCTTCCTTGGCAGTAGCGATGTTAACGCCTCCTGCTTCGAAGAGAATTGTTCCTGGCTTGATAACGGCCACCCAATATTCCGGGGCACCTTTACCTTTACCCATACGCACTTCAGCAGGCTTCCTGGTAATAGGCTTATCCGGAAAAATGCGGATCCAAACCTGACCCTCACGCTTCATCGCGCGAGTCACTGCAATACGAGCTGCTTCAAGCTGACGGGCTGTTATCCAACCTCCTTCAAGTGCCTTTAAGCCGAAAGATCCGAATGCGATGGTATGACCTCTGGTGGCCATTCCCTTCACACGACCCTTCTGCATTTTTCTGAATTTCGTCCGTTTAGGCTGTAACATTGTTACCTGTCTTTAATGCTTTCGAAATAATTTATCCAGTCCTTCTTGGACCGCGATTGTCACCACCTGGCCTGCCGCCACCGCTACCGCCACGGCGATCACCACCACCACCAGCTCCGCCACCCGGTCTTCCGCCACCGCCGCCTTCTCTTCTGCGTCCACCACGGTCGTTACCACGGTCTCTGCCACCTTGCTGCTGACCTGCGCCAGGCTGAGCGTTACTTACCACTCCGATGTTAGGAGAAAGATCACGCTTGCCGTAGATCTCACCTTTAAATATCCAAACTTTGATTCCGATTTTGCCATACACAGTTTGTGATTCTGAGATAGCATAATCAATATCTCCACGAAGTGTGTGCAATGGAATGCGGCCTTCTTTGTATTGTTCTGACCTGGCCATATCGGCACCTGCCAAACGGCCTGAGCATTTTATTTTAATTCCTTCCGCACCAACACGCATCGCCGATGCAATTGCCTGCTTCATTGCGCGCTTGTAAGAAATCCGCGCCTCGATCTGCTGAGCGATGGACTCACCCACCAACTTTGAATCTAATTCCGGGCGTTTAATTTCAAATATGTTGATTTGAACATCTTTGTTCGTGAGTTTCTTCAACTCCTCCTTGATCTTATCAACTTCATTTCCGCCTTTACCAATAACAACACCGGGACGCGCTGTGTGAATAGTAAGGGTGATGCGCTTAAGTGTTCTTTCGATCACCACTTTGGCAATACCGCCTTTGGGTATACGCGCTTCGACATATTTTCTGATCTTCTGATCTTCAACCAGTTTTTCAGAGAACGTCTTTCCACCGTACCAATTGGAGTCCCATCCACGTACGATGCCTAATCTAAAGCCTATAGGATTGATCTTCTGTCCCATTATTCCGTTGTTTCTTTTGCGGTCGTTGTTATTTCAGCACTTCCTTCTTTCCTGAGGCTATCGACAATAAGCGTAACATGATTCGAACGCTTGCGAACGCGATGTGCGCGACCTTGTGGTGCAGGTCGGAGTCTCTTTAAAATGCGACCTCCGTCTACAAATATTTCCTTCACATACAGATCGGCTTCTTCAAGCTTCACGTCCTGGTGTTTTGCTTCCCAGCTGGAAATCGCTGACAAAAGCAGCTTCTCAAGTTTAGGCGCTCCAACCTTTGGTTCGTATTTCAACAAATTCAACGCCTTGCTTACACGCTGGCCACGGATCAAGTCCGCTACAAGGCGCATTTTACGGGGAGACGTGGGGACGTTTTTCAACTTCGCCACCGACAATCCCGATTTGGCTGCGTCCTTGCGGGCATCACGCTTCTCGCGTTTGAGCACCGACTTCTTCTGCTTTTTCGCTGCGGGTTCCATTATTACTTAGCGTTATTCTTGTTTCCAGAGTGTCCACGGAAAGTCCTTGTAGGAGCAAATTCACCTAACTTGTGACCAACCATGTTCTCGGTCACATATACCGGTATGAACTTATTACCATTGTGGACGGCGAACGTATGGCCTATCATTTCAGGCACTACGGTTGACCTTCTGGACCACGTTTTGATCACAGACTTTTTTCCTGATTTCTCAGTTGTTTCAACCTTCTTTAAAACACGTTGGTCACAATACGGACCTTTTTTTATCGAACGTCCCATTATTTTTTCCTCTTAGCAATGATTAGGCGATCAGAATATTTCTTCGGATGGCGGGTCTTCTTTCCTTTTGAGTACAGGCCATTACGAGATCTTGGATGTCCACCGGATGCGCGACCTTCACCACCACCCATCGGGTGATCGACAGGGTTCATCGCTACTGGTCTGGTCCGCGGACGAACGCCTCTCCAGCGACTACGTCCGGCTTTCCCAACACTCTCATTCATATGGTCGGCGTTGGAAGTTGCTCCAACTGTCGCCATGCATATTTCCATTACGTTGCGCATTTCGCCAGAAGGCATCTTCAGCGTTGCAAGTCCGTTCTCACGGGCAAGTAGCTGAACAAAACATCCTGCGCTGCGTGCGATGGCTCCACCTTTACCTGGCTTCATCTCAACGTTATGAACAATGGTACCGAGGGGAATTCTGGATAGCGGCAGAGCGTTACCGACTTCAGGCGCGACGTCCGCGCCAGCGATAACTTCCTGGTCTACTTTCAATCCTTCCGGAGCAATGATATAAGTCTTAGAACCGTCTGCGTAAAACAGCAGTGCGATCCGGGCTGAACGCGTAGGGTCATACTCAATTGATTTAACAACTGCAGTAACGCCTACCTTATCACGTTTGAAATCAATGATACGGCTCTTTTGCTTATGACCTCCGCCGATATAGCGCATGGTCATACGGCCGCTGTTATTTCTTCCACCCGACTTCTTCCTTACCGACAACAGGGATTTCTCAGGAGTGGATGTCGTGATGTCATCGAATGACGTCGCGAGTCTATGCCTCGTTCCTGGTGTTATTGGTTTTAACTTCTTAAGCGCCATCGGTTAAGTATTAAACGTTGCTATAAAAATCAATTACATCTCCTGCCTTCAATGTTACAATGGCTTTCTTGTAGCTGGGCTTCCGGCCAGCCAGAACTCCAGCTTTCGTGTAGCGGGTTTTCTTTTTGCCCATTACTACCATCGTATTCACTTTCTCGACGACAACACTATACTGTTTCTCGACGGCTTTCCTGATCTCTACTTTGTTGGCATCGGAATCCACGATAAAACCGTACTTCCCCTTTTCATTCAAAGCAGAAACTTTCTCCGTTACCAAAGGTTTTCTGAGGATACTCATTGCTCTTTATTTAATAGGTTTTCAACCTTGCTGATCGAACTCTCCATGAAGATGATGCTGTCAGCATTCATCAGATCATAAGTATTAATCTGTTCTGCAGTCGTAATCTTCGAACGCTGGAGATTTCTTCCTGATAACACTACGTTCTTATTTACTTCTGAAAGTACAAGCAATGTCTTCTTGTCACTTAGTGAAAGAGACTGAAGAAGGGAAATGAATTGCTTTGTCTTCGGTGCGTCGAAATTGAAGTCCTCGAGGATTGCAATGGAATTGCCTTTCGCCTTGTAACTCAAAGCGGATCTGCGGGCCAGATCTTTTACTTTCTTGTTCAGCTTGAAGCTGTAATCGCGGGGTTGAGGTCCGAATACCCGTCCACCACCTTTGAACAGTGGGTTCTTGATGTTACCCGCCCGGGCTCCACCAGTTCCTTTTTGCTTCTTGATCTTCTTGGAAGATCCTGATATCTCGTTGCGCTGCTTTGACTTGTGTGTACCCTGGCGCTGGTTAGCCAGATAACTCTTCACGTCCAGATAGATCGCATGATCATTAGGCTCGATGCCAAACACAGCATCGGAAAGACTGATATTCTTGGTCGTCTTCTCACCGCTCGATTTAAGTACTGCTACTTCCATTATTTCTGAAGGATTACAGTTGAATTTTTAGCTCCTGGTACAGAGCCACTGACAACTATTATATTTTGATCAGCCATGATCTTAACGACCTTGAGGTTCGTCAGCTTAACACGGTCTGTACCCATCCGTCCTGCAAGACGCTTTCCCTTTGGAACCCGGGACGCAAAAGATGCATTACCCATAGAACCAGGCGCACGAAGTCTGTTGTGCTGACCGTGAGTCTGACCACCGACTCCGGCGAAATTGTGACGCTTCACGACACCTTGAAAACCTTTACCCTTAGAAGTTCCAATTGCATCTATAAAGTCCCCTTCAATAAATACATCCTGAATACGAACTTCTTTTCCCAACTCGACAAGCCCGTCATACTCCTTACGGAAGTCACGAAACTCAACAACAGATCTCTTAGGTGTTGTGCCGGCTTTCTTAAAGTGACCGATGGCGGCTTTAGTCGTGTTCTTCTCTTTCTTATCACCGTAAGCGAGCTGAACAGCACGGTATCCGTCTGTTTCATCGTTTTTTACCTGCGTTACTACGCAAGGCCCTGCTTGTATTACGGTACAGGCGATATTAACGCCGTCCGGACCAAATACGCTGGTCATTCCTATTTTCTTTCCTATAATTCCAGGCATGGCTTAAACCTATTAATGCTGTTTTCAGGACTGTTAGCCCTCTTTCTTTAAAAAGGACTGCAAAGATAGGAAGTTAACTATAGTTACCAAACACGGGTTTCAAAATTTTATACGGGAAACGCTATTTGCAGGCTGTTTCCGCATGATATTAAGAAATGGTGTATCATTGCCAGCACGAGGCGTCCAATGAAACAGATTACACTCAAACATTGGTTTTTACTTCCTTTTCTTCTGGTTTTATGCCTAATAGTCAACATTTCTTTGGGTAGCGTCGATATTCCTCTCAACGAAATTTTGGGAATATTAGGTGGTGAAAAAAGTAGTGAAGAAGTCTGGACAAGTATTATTTGGGACTTCCGGATGACGAAGGCGCTGACTTGCATCCTTGCCGGAGGAGCCCTTTCGGTTGCGGGCCTGTTGATGCAAACACTTTTTAGAAATGCGCTGGCGGGTCCCGATGTACTGGGCCTAAGCTCAGGCGCAAGCCTTGCAGTTTCTCTCATTATAATGGGAGAGTCTGCAGGCATACGACTCCTGGCTGACCCATCCCCATGGACGATCGTAGGTGCTGCAAGTGCCGGGTGCGGGATAGTATTTTTCCTGGTTGTCTTAATTTCTAAAAAGCTGCGCGACGAAACCTCTTTGCTTATCATTGGCCTGATGATCGGCGCGACGGCTGCATCCCTGGTCAGCGTCATGCAATTCCTGAGCAGCGCAGATGACCAACAGATGTTTTTGATCTGGACTTTCGGAAGCCTAGGAGGATTGAACTGGACCGAGATCATTATACTGGCCGCCGTGTTGCTCGTTGGCATTCTCATGGCGCTCTATCTATTGAAACCTCTTAACGCATGGATGCTTGGTGATCACTATGCTACAAGTCTGGGCGTGAACGTTCGCGTTTCACGCTTCCTCATTATTTCCAGCGCCTGCCTTCTTACCGGCGCGGTAACGGCATTTTGCGGACCTATTGCATTCGTGGGACTGGCCGTTCCACACCTCACGAGATTGCTGTTCAAAACACATGATCAAAAGACGCTTATTCCGGCAGTGGTTCTTGCCGGCGCAATACTCATGCTGTGTTGCGATATCCTCGCTCAACTGCCCGGCAGCACACACGTTCTTCCTATAAATGCGATAACGGCCCTCATCGGAGCGCCAGTTGTAATTTCCATTATTATGCAGGCTAAGAGGGTTGCCGTTTAACCTATGTCGCATCCACTGCCTTTATTGAATGCCACTGACCTATCAATAGGCTATGGCAATCATATTTTATTAAGTGGTTTAGGTCTTGAGTTGCTGCCCGGACAATTAGTGTGCTTCATGGGTCCGAACGGAGTTGGGAAATCGACGCTCATAAGAACCCTTGCAGGATTGCAAAAGCCTGTAACTGGAGAAATTCGTTTTTCAAACGGCGACACAAGGTCCGTATCAGTCGTGCTCACCGATCGTTTCACTTCCGCATACATGACCGTTTACGAGCTTGTCGCCTTCGGCCGTTACCCTTACCTGGGTTGGAACCTCAAGCTCAGTGATGAGGATAAAAAAACTATCAATCGCTCCTTGCAACAGGTAAATATTTCTTCGCTGGCAAATACAAAATTGCATGAGTTAAGCGATGGACAAATGCAACTCACTATGATAGCGCGCGCGCTGGCGCAGGATACTAGCGTCATTCTGTTGGATGAGCCCACCGCACACCTTGACCTTAACAACAGGTTGGAAATCATGAACCTGCTGCGTGAAGTTTCCCACTCTATGAATAAAGCAGTTCTCGTAGCAACACATGAGCTTGATCTTGCCTTACAAACCGCGGATGAGATATGGCTGGCAGGGCGCAACAATGAATTGCTAAGAGGAATACCCGAGGATCTGATATTGAATGGGGCATTCGATCGTATATTTAAATTAAAGGGATTCGACCTGAGAACAGGACAGGTGGCGCATTCCGTTTCTCGTGAAGATACTGTGCACCTTTTGGGTTCGGGTTTTGAATACCGCTGGACGAAAAATGCTATTGAGCGTATAGGCTATCCGTTGACAGAAGAAAATGCCCGTTTCTCTGTCGTTATCAGAAGGGACGTAGATGGGACGTTAGTCTGGGATGTTGGCAACACACACTCATTTACAACCATTGGTAGCCTTTTGGCTCACCTAAGACAAGATCAAACTGGTAAAACAATTCAGTGACAGCATATCCTCAAAAATTCAATCGATTGAAATCGGGCAGTGTAAGATTCTCATCAATTCTCTAATATTCAATCAACTCAGTTTTAGTACGTTTGATAATTGTAGCCATTCACTTATCCACCACTATGAAAGTTAACGAGATCTTCTCTTATCAGTTTGATGAAAAATATAGCAAGCCTGTTGCATATTTCTCTATGGAATTCGCAGTCGATCAGCCCTTGAAGATTTACAGCGGGGGTTTAGGTTTCCTGGCCGGTTCTCACCTGCGCGGTGCCTATGAGTTAAAACAGAATTTGGTCGGGATTGGCATCCTGTGGAAGAAAGGGTATTATGATCAGGAGCGCAATCAAGACCAGACTTTGAAGGTGAGCTTCAGAGACAAGAATTATTCCTTTCTTACTGACACTGGCATTGTTTTCCCAATCACTATTCACGGGTCGAAGGTTTTTGTCAAAGCCTATCTGCTGAAACCCGAAGTGTTTAAGTCCGCGCCGTTATTTCTACTAAGTACAGATATTCCGGAAAATGATTTTCTCGCCCAAACGATCAGTCACCGCCTATATGATCCTAATGAAACCACGCGTATAGCGCAATCTATTCTATTGGGAATTGGCGGCGCGAAGTTGTTGGATGTACTTGAGCGGAAGACTGAAATTTATCACATGAATGAGGGACACGCACTGCCGATGTGCTTCTACTTGCTGGACAAGTACAAAAACATTGAAGAGGTGAAGAAGCGTGTTGCCTTTACAACCCACACTCCTGAAAAGGCAGGCAATGAAGAGCACAGTGTACCTCTTTTGAATAGTATGAGTTTCTTCAATGGCCTGACGTTAAAGGAAGTTGAAGAGTATGTAAGCCCGGAAAATGGTGTGCTGAACTACACGCTGACGGCATTGCGCCTGGCGAAGATTGCAAATGGCGTGTCCCAGCTACACGGAGAGGTGTCGCGAAACATGTGGGGAGACTATAAAGACATCTGCGAGATTAAGGCGATTACAAATTCGCAGAACCGGACTTATTGGAAAGACAATGAACTCGATGAGGCATTAGCAAGTAACAACGATAATGCGTTGGCCGAACGGAAGAAAGAGCTTAAGAGAAAATTGTTTCGCGTTGTCGCTAACCAGACGGGTAAGCTCTTCAATGAAAACGTTCTTACCATCGTATGGGCGCGGAGGTTTGCGGCGTACAAAAGAGCTAATCTATTGTTGTATGATTTTGAAAGATTTTTGGAAATCGCCCGGAGTAAAGATTTTCCCGTGCAGATAATTTGGGCTGGAAAGCCTTACCCTGAGGATTTCAACGCAATTAATATTTTCAATGAAATTTTTTGGAAGACAAAGGACCTTCCTAACTGCACGATGCTGACTGGCTATGAGCTTTGGTTATCGGGGCATCTGAAAAAAGGGTCCGATGTCTGGCTTAATAATCCGAGACTTTACCACGAAGCATCTGGCACCTCAGGCATGACGGCCGCGATGAACGCTTCAGTCAACCTCTCGATCCCCGACGGCTGGATCCCAGAGTTTTCTAAACACGGACATAATTCTTTTCTTATTGGTACAGCCGAAGACAGCTTAAGCCCGGAGGCTAAAGACAAAGTGGAGGCCGGCAATTTACTCGACGTTCTTACGAAAGAAATCATCCCAACCTATTATAACAGTCCATCGAAATGGTCGGACATTGTAAAGGCCGGGATGACCGAAGTTCTTCCATTTTTCGATTCAGGAAGAATGGTGACTGAGTACTACGAGAAAATGTATTCTTAGTAGCTTACAGCTATTTCACTCCTTGCCCGTTAATAGCTTTACCATCGGCTGGTCAGGCTTCAGGTTACTGTCGACAATTCCGAAAGATCCGGCTTTGAAATTCCAGTTTGCATAGGCAACGCCGTGCTTTTCAAAAATGGTAACCATATCTTTATACCATGCCAGTTTTGCTTCTGTTGGAGCATCGTCAATCACGCCAAACTCTCCGCAATACAGTGGAAGGTTTAATTTCGCTGCAAGTGCCAGTGGCTTCCTCATCATTTGTTCCAGGGTGTCAAGATTGTATTGCCGCTTTTCTTCGTCGGCTTTTCCGTCGACAACAATTTGTCCCGGGTATTGCACTTTTCCGTTGAAGTCTTTCAACTTAGTCCATGATGCCTTGTAGTGTGTAAGATGGAACGGTTCGTAAAAATGAAAGCTAAGCAGGATGTTCTTATCATTTGCTGGTACCTCCAGTTGATCAAAGGTGTTTGCAGATTGCCACCTGTTGGAGCCGATAACCAAGACCCTTTCAGGCTCCCAACTGCGAATGGAATCAGCAACCCGCAAGAGCAACTGATTCCACTGCGCTGGGTCGTCCGCTACTGGCTCATTCATAAATTCATAGGCTACCATGTCATGGGGCCATTTACTCACAACTGATGAAAGATCTTTCCATAAACCGATAAACTTGTCTTGCTCCGCAGGCTTCGACCAAAGCGGTTTCTCTTCAGCATTAAAATGATGCGATCGCAGTATGTGCAAGTCCAACACTACCTTTAGCCCAGCCTGTTGACACCAGGAAAGACATTGATTTAACAGTGCGAAAGCGCTATCATGACGGACGCCCTTGTCATCCCATAATTGTTCTTCATCGACCGGGAGGCGAATGTGATCAAAGCCAACCGAATCTATAAAAGCAATATCTTTTTGCGTGAAGAATGTAGCCCGCGCCTTGCCGCGTCGATCACTTTGTGAAAGCCAGTGGGCGATGTTGGTGCCGCGGTTGATTGAAAATTTGGCTGTGTCTTCTTGTTTGTCAGTCGTAACCGGTTTCTCTTTTGGCGAACATCCAAAGGCAACAGTAGCGAGCGTAGCGATTATTAATAAACTATGTTTCATAGCATTGATATAGATTCTCCAACCCTGAAAGTTGCTTTCAATTTAAAGTTTCTAAATCGCTGATGGAAATCTGCTTGCGATTGAAATTTATAAGGTTTTTATCCTTTAGGTCATTTAGAATTGTAGTGATAACCTGCTTTGACGTGCCGGTGAGGGATGCAATATCCTTGTGCGTAAGTTTTGTGGGTATCATCGTTTCGGCACCAACCTTAACACCCTTCGCCACTGCTGTATCCTTTAAGAATTCCACGACACGGGTACGCGCATTTTTAAAAACCAATATCTCAAGCTTGCGTTCAATCTTTATGATCCGCAGGCCGATTAATTTAAGGATCTTAAAGCTCAACTCCTTATTGTCATACATCAACTCCTTCAGTTGTTCCGTTGTAAGCGGACAAATTGTAACACCTTCCATCGCCTGAGCAAAGTCACCATTTCGCTCGCCGACGGCCGTTGCCAGCTCGCCAAAGATTTCGCCCTGCGTCAGAATGGTGAACGTTCCCTCACCGCCACCTACAGGCAGGTGCACAATCTTTACCCTTCCATTTACAATCAGGCAGAGATGCGTCGATGTGCTGCCATCCGCCATAGAAATAAACTGATCCTTTTTGTATGATATGACCGTGTGGGTGTCCGCAAGCTTTTTTATCTTCTGAGGGCACAAGATTTTAAAAAGGTTGACACTTTCGAAGTACCAGAACGTATCTGTAGTCGTCATGAATTGTATGATCTCTAACTGTAAATAGTTTCGCAATACCGGAGCAATATTGCCGACGTTAGCATGACTATTTTGAGATAACTTATTTAAGTTTGGACAAAATTAGAAGGAAAAATCTGATGGGTGAATTAAAGCTCACGCAAATATGGATATATCCCATCAAATCTCTTGGTGGGATTCAGCTCGCTGAAGCTCAGGTTATGGGCAAAGGTCTTAAGCATGACAGGCGGTGGATGCTCGTAGACAACGCGGGACAATTCTTCACCCAGCGAGCGCATCCGATCATGGCGCTTTTCAATCTTAGCCTGGACGAAGGGGCATTAACGATCACCTACAAGGGAAGCAGTATCAATGTCCCATTGGATCTTCCGCCCATACACGTTCCTCTGGAGGTTCAAATTTGGGATGACAAGGTAATAGCTTTCGAGGTCAGCAGGGATCATAGTCAATGGTTTTCGCAGAAAATGGGCATCCCTTGCAAATTGGTTGTCTTTCCTGAAGAAAATCCAAGACAGGTAGAACCAGACCACGTAGCAGCCGGCGAGAACGTAAGCCTTGCCGACGCGTATCCCTTTCTTATTATAGGTCAGGCTTCGCTGGAGGATCTCAATGGCCGTCTGACGACGCCTGTTAGTATTAAAAGATTCCGTCCCAATCTTGTGTTCACTGGTGGCGAGCCATACGTCGAAGATTCTTGGAAAGATATTACCATCGGCGACGCAACGTTTCGGGGAATAAAGCCTTCCTCACGGTGCGTGCTTATTACCATCGATCCAGAAACTGCAATTCAGGGTGTTGAGCCGCTTCGAACCCTGAACACCTATCGACGGAAAAATAATAAGACTTACTTTGGACAGAATATGATTTCTATGAAACTCGGTACGATTCGCAGAGGAGACATCATCGCGGTCCACAATACCGTCGGGCCAGGTAACGGGCAACTGGCCGGAAGTCAGACAACCGGATTGAGCGCATGATGCCACTGTATCTCAAAGCTGTACACATTGTCTTTGTTGTGACGTGGTTTGCAGGATTGTTCTACATGCCCCGGTTGTTTGTGTATATCGTTGAGGCTAATGCAAAAAGCGAACCCGAGCGATCAATATTGTTAAAGCAATTGAGAATGATGGCGTCACGGCTCTGGTTTGGAATTACGTGGCCTTCAGCGATTATTACTTTTGGAATGGGCGCTTCTCTCCTGATTGAGACACCAGAATGGTTACAATATGGGTTTATCCACATCAAGCTCACACTGGTCGCCCTATTGTACGCGTATCATTTTTCGTTGCATTATATTTTCAAGAGCCTTAAGAACGATCAAATAAAATTCACATCGAATCAGTTGCGTATCTGGAACGAGGTTGCAACACTATTTCTGATCAGCATCGTTTTTATCATTGTTGTTAAAGACGCATTGAGCATTTTATGGGGACTGGTAGGATTGGTTGTTATTGCCGCATCAATAATGGCAGGGATACGGCTATATAAAAAGCATAGAAAATGAGCTACAAAGGACTGACGATCGTTGTAATCACTTTTACCCTTTTCGTTTCCTGTACAGCCCGGAAGAAGTCGCCCTTACCAATTTACGGCGAACGTGACGTAAACGGAAAGGATACGGTATACCACAAAATAGACAGCTTTGCCTTTGTTGATCAGGACAGCACGTTAATCACCAATGAAACGTTCAAGGACAAAATCTATGTTGCTGACTTCTTTTTTACTTCCTGCAGGACGATTTGCCCAATCATGAAAACACAAATGCTTCGTGTATATGATTCTGTTAAAAGTAATGGCAACGTCTTGTTACTATCGCATACAATCGATCCTGAATATGATACGGTTGGACTATTGCATGATTATGCTGAACGGCTCGGTGTTAAAAGTAACAAATGGCATTTCGTAACAGGGAAAAAAGATGATATATACAGAATTGCTCAGACGAGCTATTTTGCTACCGCCATGGAAGATCGTACGGAGCCCGATGGTTTCATTCACAGTGGTGCATTTTTGCTGATTGATCCAAAAGGCAGGATTCGTGGAAAATATGATGGCACAAAGGAAGTGGATGTCAATCGCTTGCTTACAGATATCAGTAGGCTTGAAGAGGAAGGATCAGTTAAATGATCGTGCGTTGTGAGACTATATCAAAAGATCTTATGTTTTGCATCTCTTGGAGCGTTTCTCATTTGTTCTTGTCGCGAACAATCGCAAGGCGGGCACAAATCATCTGTAAAGTTTGACCAGTATTTTGTAAAGGGCGAGCAACTCTACCAGATGAATTGTAGCAATTGTCACCAGAAAAACGGTCGCGGCCTGGGGCGTGTATATCCTCCAGTCGATACATCAGATTTTATCGATAATAAATTTCAGGATGTTTTGTGCCTGCTTCGTTATGGCCGAAAAGGTGAAATCATCGTTAACGGAAAGATGTATAATCAGGCAATGCCTCCCCCCGCGTTGACTGATCTGGAGATCGCGGAAATTGCCACGTATCTTTATAACAACTGGGGCCGTAAAAGAGGTATCGTCGAAGTGACCGATGTCTCCCAAAAAATGCTCAATTGTATAGCAGACTCAATACAATGAATGCGTTTTCTAAAGATACTTTATCTTAAGAACCTGCTTTACAGTTTCGGGGCCGATTACAACATTTGCCTGATTAAAGGTAGGCGGGCCAAGTTTCCCCAACGCGTTATTTCCAAACGCATATCCTTCCCTGGGTATACCGAGCTTGTTTGTATCCATCTTGCCGTTTTCGTTTTCATCATGGACAACACTGATCGCATAAGTGCCGGCCTTTAGGTTCTCGAAAACAACGGTGACACCTTCAGGGGTCGCTTTCACAATCTTTCCTTCGAAAGGGGTTTTCAAAAACTCTTCCTTTGTGAACAGGCCTATCCTGATGGTACCCTTATCAGACTTAATGTTATTGACCGTTACCTCCAACGTAGAAGTCTGCGCCCAAACATCGCATGGCTGTAAGCAGCATAAGCCAAAAATAATAGCACTATAAAGCAGCTGTTTCATATCACACTTCTCGTAAAATATCATCCAATAGGAAGTTAACAAGGCTAAACCGTTTTGGGTTTTCAACTCATAGGCCATTTAAACAATAAAAGTGCCACGCCTTTCTATCATGGCCAAACAGTTATTCATCGCCGGGAATGTTACTCCCGGCACCGAACCAGGGAAAAATGACTTCCGAGCCTCAATCACCCGTTTTAACGTTATCAATATTCCGTTACTTCGTAACTTAGACCAACACACCTCAGATTATGGCCTCCATAAACTTAAAAATCAACGGTAAAAATGTTACGGTAGACGCAGATCCCAAGATGCCACTGTTGTGGGCAATTCGTGATCTTGCCGGACTCACCGGAACTAAATATGGATGCGGCATCGCTCAATGCGGAGCCTGCACCGTACATCTCAATGGAGTCCCAGTGGCGTCATGTTCAATACCTGTGGCAACAGTGGCCAATAAGGAAATTACTACCATTGAAGGTCTCTCAGATGACAACTCACACCCGGTGCAACAAGCCTGGATTCAGGAGCAGGTGCCACAGTGTGGTTACTGTCAGTCGGGTCAGATCATGGCTGCCTCTGCGTTGCTAAAGAAAAATCCCAGCCCATCAGATAAGGATATCGACGCTGCGATGCAACGACATATTTGCCGTTGTGGAACGTATCCACGAATCCGCAAAGCGATCAAGACCGCATCGCTTATTATCAATCAGAAAGCTTCTGTCAAGTAGACAACATAAATAGCGTATCAAGATGACAACACAATCCAGAATATCGCGACGCAACTTCATGAGGCTATCTGGCCTTACCGGTGCGGCACTTACCCTTGGCTTCTATGTTCCAGCCTCAGGTAAAAATCCTGCCGTCGTAAACGTGACTGCAGACGCTAACAAAGCGATTGAATTAAACGCATGGATTTCGATCGATAAAATGGGCAAGGTCACCATTATCAATCACCGGTCGGAAATGGGCCAGGGATCCTTCCAGTCTGTTCCGCAGATCATTGCAGAGGAACTGGAGGTTGACCTCAACGACGTGAACATTGTATTCGCTCAGGGCAGTCAGACGAAATATGGAAGCCAGATCACAGGAGGAAGCTCTACCATCAGGGGATCTTATACCAGGCTGCTTACCTTAAGCGCTACGGCGCGGGAGATGCTCTTAGAAGCGGCCGCTAAAAAATGGGGCGTGAAGGCATCTGAATGCTATGCTGAAAAGGGACAGGCTGTACATAAAAGCTCAGGTAGAAAATTAAACTACGGTAAGCTGGTAGAAGTAGCCTCTACGTTAGAGCCTCCTGCTGATGTAAAGCTTAAAGATTCGAAGGACTACAAGATCATTCGTAAGCCTATGGCGCGTCAGGACACGCCTTTAAAGACTAACGGTACTGCCATATTTGGTATGGATAAGCGGCTGCCGGGAATGCTTTATGCAGTCGTGGAACGAAACCCCAGATTCCTTGGAAAGATTAAACAGGTAGATGATGCGGCCGCCAAAGCAGTGCCTGGTGTTCGTCATGTGATTCAGGTTCAAATGAATGTTTTCTCGCACAAACGTGAAGGCGTTGCAATTGTGGCGGATAACGTGTGGTCAGCGATGCAAGGAAGAAAGGCGTTGAAAATTGAGTGGGATGATTCAGGATTTGATCACCATAGCACGGAACAGCTATACGCCCGGATGCGTGAAGATGTTAAATCCGGCGAGCTGAAGTCATTCAAAACTAAAGGCAACGTTGAAGAAGTATATAGCAAAGCCAGCAACAAGCTGGAAGCCGTTTACGAGACGCCGTACGAATCACACAGTTGTATGGAGCCAGTGAATTGCATCGCCCATTATCACGACGGAAAATGCGAGATCTGGGGTCCCATTCAAGGACCTGATTGGGTCCAGGCAGAGGTCGCGCCGATGCTGGGTCTGAAGCCGGAAGACGTCACGGTAAACATGACTTTTCTCGGTGGTGGATTTGGACGAAAAGCGTTCCTGGATTATCCACACGAAGCCGCGGTAATTTCCAAAGCAATTAATGCACCAGTGCAGGTAGTTTGGACCCGGGAAGATGACATGACTCAAGGCCCGTTCAGGCCTGGAATGGTCTACGCGTGCAAGGCGAGTCTCAACGACTCGGGAAGTATCAGCTCGTTCGAAACGAGGATGGCAGGCCAGAATATGGACCATCAAAATGCTGGTGCGTCCAAAGATTCATACAACAATGGTGTCACGGAGGGTTTCCCGGAAACCTATTTGAACAGCCTCCCGAACTACAGCTTTGGCGATGTTCCCCTGGAATCGCCCGTTCCGGTGATGTGGTGGCGTTCCGTTTACTCTTCGACCAATGGATTCGCCTTTGAAAGCTTTATGGACGAGCTCGCTGTTGCCGCTAAAAAAGATCCGATAGATTTCAGGAAGCAACACATTTGGGATGGACGATACACCGCGTTGCTGGACAAGCTGGCGAGTGTGAGCGGCTGGAAAAATAGAAAGCCAAATGAAGGGTATGGGATTGCACTGACCGAATGCTTCGCGACAATTGTAGGTGAAGTGGTAAAGGTTTCGAAAAGGGCTGATGGCAAGGTCAAGATAGACAAAGTATGGGCTGTTATGGATTGCGGATGGTATGTAAATCCGGATATCGTAAGAGCGCAGGTCGAGGGAAGCATCGTCATGGCGCTGGGTGCGGCTGCGATCCACGCTACCAACTTTAAGGACGGCAAGGCAGTGGAACAGAATTTCAACAGCTACCCTATGCCCCGGATCGGGGACACCCCGGAAATCGAAGTGCACATTATGGAAAATGATGAAAAGGCAGGTGGCGTGGGTGAACCTTCATTGCCTCCCTTCGCGCCGGCACTGACAAGCGCTATTTTCGATCTTACGGGAAAAAGAATAAGAAAATTGCCATTCGCGTTGGAAGAGGTATAATTTTGGCTTTATATAGGAAGCAATCGGGTCCCGGTTGCTTCATTTTATTTATTGGCGTTTATAATTTTATAGCATTCTCAATGAAAAAATTTGGTCTTGTAGTTTTCGCCGCACTTCTAGTCGTGACTTGCATTTCTTTTGCAACAGCTCAAAAATTAGATCTCAAAGCAAGCATCGATCGTGGCAAGGAGGTCTATTCTTCCCAGTGTATTACGTGCCATATGGAGCTAGGTGAGGGCATAGAGGGCGTGTACCCGCCGCTCGCCAAATCTGACTACCTGATGGCCGATAAAAAAAGATCAATCGACCAGGTACTGCACGGTCTGACAGGAGAAATAAAAGTAAATGGCGTTACCTACGACGGCGTCATGGCTGGATATGAAGCGATGTCTGATGTTGAAATTAGCGACGTGCTTAACTATGTGCGTAACTCGTTTGGCAACAAGGGTGGGCCCGTTGCTCCGGAAGAGGTAAAGTCTTTCAGAAAATAATTAACGACGCGCGGCGGTCAAAATGAAGGAATTCAAAAATATCTTATCTGAATACAAGAAGATCGATCTTTCCAAGCGAAAGGCAGCATTGGCCACGGTTGTTCAGGTTAGAGGCTCTTCATATAGAAGTCCCGGAGCGCGAATGCTGATCACCGACGACGGCAAATGGGTAGGCTCCATCAGTGGCGGATGTCTGGAGGGTGATGCACTTCGCCAGGCACGGCAAGTCATGTCAAATAAAAAGCCGCTAACCGTGACCTATGATACCCGCGAGGAGAGCAACCAGAATCTGGGAATAGGTTTGGGCTGCAACGGAGTGATCGACGTATTGATTGAACCTGTTGAACAGCACGATGCCAACCATGCAATAGATTTATTTGAACGAATTGTAACGGCAAATTCAACGGTCGCGCTAGCCACAATTTTCGAAGGAAATGAGGGTAACATAGGTGCAAAAATTCTTTGCGATGATCGTTCCAGGATTTTCAGCAACGTAGTGGATACACGTCTTGAGACGCTCATCCGTGAAGATCTGCAAATTCTTTTTGAAACCCAGACTTCACAGGCGAGGAAATATAACGTTGACCAGACAGAAACTACTGCATTCATAGAGTTAATACAGCCCTCAGTTTCGCTTATCATCTTTGGTGGAGGTTTTGACGCCCGACCTGTCTGCCAGCTTGCAAAGTCCCTGGGCTGGAATGTAACAGTCACCGATGAGTGCGTTGCGCATATCGCCCCGCTTTTCTTCCCTACGGCGGACAACCTTTCGCTTTGCCAACGAAGCTTTATTGACAGGGATTTTGACCTCACTCCCTATACGGCGTGTGTACTGATGTCTCACAACTATGAATACGATCGCGACGTATTGAGAAAGCTGGTTAACACGCCGACACCCTATATTGGCATCCTTGGACCACGCAAACGCTTCGAAAAAATGCTGGCCGCTTTCGCAGAGGAGGGCATTCAGCTGAGTGAAGATCATCACCATCGCATTCATTCACCGATTGGACTGGATATCGGAGCGGAAACACCAGATGAAATCGCGATATCAATAATCGCGGAGATACAAAGTCGCTTCGCCAACAGATCCGGAGCGTTTCTAAAGCATCGTACAGAGCCCATCCATCAACGAGATACTTTAAGTGATCAGGTGTTTAAACAGGTGATATCAATCTTATCTTAAGGACGCAATTTTAATTGGTTAGCCGTTGACGATCTATGATGTTACATACCACCAACATCAGCCCTTTTACGTAGCATGATCCTGGTGTAGGCCACTCTTTCAACGATCCCCCGGCTGACGATGAGGAACAGGGCAGTGCCCTGCATTCCGAAGGCAATCGGTTCTTTTAGCAATTTATTCGTAACTTCATTTAAATGGAGATTGAAGACGACACTTTTGAAGCCGATGACACAGTTGAAGATGAACGTCCAAAGTTCCCGATACTAATCCTCGCTGCGGGGTCATCTTCCCGAATGGGGCGATCCAAACAACTTCTTGAAATCAAGGGTCAACCCCTCCTTCTTCAAACGGTCAGGGTGGCATTAGCATGCGACACGGGGGAAGTGATAGTGGTATTAGGATCAGGCGAACAAAATCATCTCGATATAATTAAAACCCTGCCTGTCAAAAAAGTCATTAATCACTATTGGAAGAGTGGTATTGGGAGTTCAATAAAGACTGGATTACACCATATCGTGCGCGAGTTTCCAGAGGCTAAAGGAGTAATCATTTTAGTTTGCGACCAGCCTGAACTTACTTCAAGTCACATTTTGTCTCTGGTCGAAACATTCTCACGTGTGGGGAAGTCAATCATTGCGTCGGCGTACGATAACACAGCAGGCGTTCCCGTTTTATTCAGCCGATCGTTCTTCTCCAACTTGTTAATCATCGCGGATGACCACGGCGCCAAGAAACTAATCGAACAATTTCCTGATCAAGTAGCGACCGTTGAATTCTTTGGAGGCGAAATTGACCTTGACACCTTCGACGACTACAACAAATACCTGGAACAAAAATAAAGGGTCGTCAGCCTTTAGCAAACGACCCCTTCAAGTCTTCCTGATAGCTCTTTAGCGAAACCTACACTTTGATTTCAACATCAACACCGCTAGGAAGCTCGAGTTTCATAAGGGCATCAACCGTCTTCGCACTGTTTGAGTATATATCCACAAGGCGTTTATAAGTACAAAGCTGAAATTGCTCACGAGCCTTCTTATTTACGTGTGGAGAACGCAATACTGTGAACTTCTCTTTCTCTGTTGGCAATGGGATCGGCCCACTTACTACAGCGCCGGTCGCCTTTACCGCCCGGACGATCTTCTCTGAAGATTTGTCAACGAGGTTGTGGTCGTAGGACTTTAATTTTATTCTAATCTTTTGGTTCATAATATTTTGTTCAGGAAATCGTCTAAATCCTTTTAATACTTACTATTTGGAAACTGCTGCACCTTTTACTTCTTCAATCACTTTCTCTGCAAGGTTCTTAGGAACCGGTGCGTAATGAGAAAATGTAAGCGATGCGGAGGCACGACCTGAAGTGATGGTTCTAAGATCCGTCACGTATCCGAACAACTCGGACAACGGTACGTCGGCCTTTATTACCTGAGCCCCACTACGAGTATCCATTCCTTTCATTACGCCACGTCTTCTGTTAAGATCACCTGTTAC
The DNA here is from genome assembly GCA_037720155.1 of Chryseolinea sp. Taxonomy (GTDB): domain Bacteria; phylum Bacteroidota; class Bacteroidia; order Cytophagales; family Cyclobacteriaceae; genus Chryseolinea. Next base: position 70,214 of record JBBJMI010000012.1, read on the forward strand.
CGAACCGGTAAATTCATCAGGTGATAGAACTTCTACGCTCATAATAGGTTCGAGCAGCTGAGGTCCGCATTTCCTGGCAGCCTCCCTGAAACCTACTCTAGCGGCTAATTCGAATGACAATGAATCAGAGTCAACGTCGTGGAAGGAACCATGGAACAACCTTACCTTCATGTTGTCAATCTGGTACCCAGCTAATGGTCCATTGACCATTGACTGTTCAAATCCTTTTTGAATAGCAGGTATGAACTCCCGGGGGATCACGCCGCCAACAATATCATTAACAAATTCCAGTCCCTCTTTGCCGTCAGTTGTATCCTCACGGGGACCGATTTCAAACACGATGTCTGCGAATTTACCGCGACCACCAGTTTGCTTCTTGTAAACTTCTTTATGCTCAATGGATTTCGTGAGATGTTCCTTATAGGCCACCTGCGGAGCTCCCTGATTAATCTCAACTTTAAATTCGCGTCTCAGTCGGTCGATGATGATTTCGAGGTGAAGCTCACCCATACCACGCAAGATGGTCTGTCCAGTTTCCTGGTCAGTGTGCACACGCAAGGTCGGATCTTCTTCAACCAACTTCGCAATTGCCATTCCAAGCTTATCAACGTCAACCTGCTTTTTAGGTTCGATCGCATATCCAATAACCGGCTCAGGGAATGTCATTGACTCCAACACAACCTTGTGCTTTTCATCGCAAAGAGTGTCGCCAGTCTTAATGTCTTTAAATCCAACTACTGCGCCGATATCTCCTACAACCAATCTTTCGATCTGATTCTGCTTATTCGCGTGCATCTGAAAAACACGGGAAATCCGTTCTTTCTGATCTGAACGTGTATTATAAATATATGATCCAGATTCAAGCACACCGGAGTATGCTCTTATGAAGCAAAGGCGACCAACGAATGGATCAGTTGCAATCTTAAACGCAAGTCCAACAAAGGGAGCCTTTTCATCAGGTTTGATGGGCACTTCTTCATTTGTATCGGGATTGATACCCACAATTTCATCCTTGTCCATAGGCGACGGAAGTAATTCCATCACATAGTCCAGCATGGTTTGTACACCTTTATTTTTGAATGAGGAACCGCAAACCATAGGAACAATCGCCATAGCGATCGTTGCCTGACGAAGTGCAGTTAGAATCTCTTTTTCGGTAATTGAACTAGGATCATCAAAAAATTTCTCCAGCAATGACTCGTCATATTCCGCAACAGATTCGAGCAATTTCTCACGATATTCTTTCGCCTCTTCGACCATATCCTCAGGGATAGGAATTTCTTTGAAGGTCATCCCCTTGTCATCTTCATTCCAGATGATGCCACGGTTGTTGACCAGATCTACCACACCTTTGAAGTTTTCTTCGGTGCCGATTGGCAGCTGAAGGGCTACGGCTTTACTGCCAAGCTTTTCTTTAACCTGCTTACACACGCCAAGAAAGTCAGAGCCAGCGCGGTCCATTTTGTTTACGAAACCAATACGGGCAACCTTATAGTTGTCCGCAAGGCGCCAGTTAGTTTCGGACTGTGGTTCAACACCATCAACGGCGCTGAAAAGAAACACCAGTCCGTCCAGTACGCGGAGGGAGCGGTTCACCTCGACTGTAAAGTCAACGTGGCCCGGTGTATCGATAATATTTACGTGGTAATCTTCATTGCGGTATTTCCAATAAACGGTCGTCGCCGCAGAAGTGATCGTGATACCACGCTCCTGCTCTTGAGCCATCCAGTCCATTGTCGCTGCACCATCGTGCACCTCACCGATTTTATGGTTTACCCCGGCATAGTATAGAATGCGCTCCGTCGTCGTTGTCTTTCCCGCGTCAATGTGCGCAGCAATACCTATGTTCCTGGTGTATCTAAGATCTCTTGCCATGGCTGCTATTCAATACAAATTAAAACCTGAAATGAGAGAAAGCCTTATTGGCTTCCGCCATACGGTGGGTATCATCTTTCTTTTTGATAGCGGCTCCTTCGCCTTTTGCGGCAGCAATAATTTCTGCAGCCAGCTTATCCATCATTGTCTTTTCTCCACGCATCCGGGCGTAATCAATAAGCCACTTGATGCTAAGATTTACCTTGCGTTCAGGCCTGATTTCAACAGGTACCTGGAAAGTAGCACCACCTACGCGGCGGCTTTTCACCTCTACGGCTGGGGTCAGGTTGCTCATTGCCCGTTTCCATACATCTAACCCACTCTCCGTGGTCTTTTTCTCAACTTGTTCTACGGCATCGTAAAAGATCGTGTATGCTACACTTTTCTTTCCCTGCTCCATGAGGTAGTTGACAAATTTAGTCACGAGGGTATCCTGAAATTTAGGATCAGGTAGTAAGTATCGTTTTTTGGGTTTTGACTTTCTCATCGCTTCTCAAATATTATTTTTTCTTTGCCGCTGGTTTTGCTCCTGGTTTCGCCGCTGCAGCTGCTGCTGCACCTGGTTTAGGTCTCTTGGCACCGTACTTAGACCTGCTCTGCTTGCGCCCGCTCACGCCGGCGGTATCTAAAGCACCGCGGATAATGTGATAACGAACTCCAGGTAGGTCCTTTACCCTGCCACCACGGATCAACACGATTGAGTGCTCCTGAAGGTTGTGTCCTTCTCCGGGAATGTATGCGTTTACCTCTTTGCTGTTCGTAAGGCGTACCCGGGCCACTTTCCGCATCGCAGAATTTGGTTTTTTAGGTGTTGTAGTGTACACACGTGTACACACACCCCTGCGCTGAGGGCAGGAATCCAGGGCTGGAGACTTTGACTTAAAAGTCAATTTCTTCCTTCCCTTTCTCACAAGTTGTTGAATGGTAGGCATTTATATTTTAATTATAAAACTTTCTAAAATTAGGACTGCAAAGGTATTGAAAGCGACAGAGCTTGCAAAGGGATTCTAGAAAGTTTTTCCCGGGCGTAGGTCGCGTCAGGAATTAAAAACGCAGTCATGAGTCAGGAGTCATGAGTCAACGCTCACGCTCAAAATATCGCGCAATTGATCTCGAAAGAGCAGCTCATCGCAAACTACCTACACATTATCAAAAAAAACACCGACTCTTGACTCATGACTCTTGACTATTTAAGCTTCGCCTATCGTGCCTCCAAAATTCATCGGAAACTTCGGCATATCGTCTGTACGCTTAATTGGGCCAAAGCTGCCTTCATACTTCTCAATATTGTCTTTCAATGCAAGCAAAAAGCGCTTTGCATGCTCCGGGGTGATCACAATCCGTGACTTCACCTTTGCCTTGGGTACTCCAGGCATCAAACGGATAAAGTCAATTACGAACTCACTATTTGAATGCGCAATCATCGCCAGGTTGGAGTAGATTCCTTCCGCGATTTCTTCAGAAAGCTCAATATTAATCTGAGCCTGTTGTTGCTTGCTTTTGTCTTCTGCCATAGAATATAAAAAGGGTTGATCCCATGGTGAGGATCAACCCTTTACTTTATTGTTTCAATTTAGTCCTGAAGTTCCTTCTCACGATCACGTGTACGTTCCGTGGAGGCTGCAGTCTCATTGTACTCGTCCTTATGCGTTACAACCATGTCATTGTATTGACGCTGGCCTGTACCGGCAGGGATCAAATGTCCAACGATAACGTTCTCTTTCAACCCCATCAAAAAGTCAGTTTTACCGCGGATAGCGGCTTCGCTCAACACCTTGGTGGTTTCCTGGAAGGAGGCTGCAGATAGCCAGCTTTCCGTCTTCAATGACGCCTGGGTAATACCCTGCAACGTCGGACGTGAAACCGCCGGCATCGCATCCCGCACTTCCACTAGCTTCTGATCCTTGCGACGGAGTACAGAATTTTCATCGCGATACTCGCGTCCGTTGATGATCTGTCCTGCCTTCATCGTTGGCGAGTCACCCGCATCAATCACGACCTTTTTATCCAGGATCGTATCGTTGTCCTCGCGGAACTGAAGCTTGTCAACATATTCGTTCGTCAGGAAGCTTGTATCTCCCGGATCGATAATCTCAACTTTCTGCATCATCTGACTAACGATCGCCTCAATATGCTTGTCGTTAATCTTCACACCCTGCAGACGGTACACTTCCTGAATCTCATTTACCAGATATTCCTGGACTGCTGTAGGACCCTTAATTGAAAGGATATCCGATGGCGTGATGGAACCATCTGACAACGGTTGGCCTGCACGTACAAAGTCATTGTCCTGAACCAGGATGTGCTTGGACAGTGGCACGAGATACCTCTTCTGAACGCCATCTCTGGATTCTATAAAGATCTCGCGGTTACCACGCTTAATTCCTCCGTATGTTACTACGCCGTCTATCTCGCTGACAACAGCGGGATTCGATGGATTCCGTGCTTCGAATAGTTCAGTTACCCGTGGAAGACCACCAGTGATATCGCGTGACTTGCCCATCGTACGAGGGATCTTCGCCAATACCTGACCAGCTTTGATCTTCGCTCCTCCATCAACAGCCAAGTGAGCGCCGACAGGAATGTTATATCCCTTAGAGTCAGTCTTGCCCTTCACAATGATTGCAGGGTTCTTCGTTTTATCACGAGTGTCTGTGATCACTTTTTCACGGTGACCGGTCTGCTCGTCAGATTCCTCTTTAAAGGTTATGCCTTCTATGATGGATTCGTACTCAATCGTGCCGTCGAATTCAGAAAGAATAACAGCATTGTAAGGATCCCAGAAGCACAGCTCATCGCCCTTCTCAACCTTCTGGCCATCCTTCACCTGAATGAACGCTCCATAAGGAACGTGATTGGTGATCAACACCCTTGTCCGCTCTTTATCTACGATCCGGATCTCCCCAGTGCGTCCCATAACAACCTTGACGCCCTTTCCATCCCGGTCTGTCGTGTCAATCACGCGGATACCTTCGAACTCTAACTCACCTGCAAACTTCGCCTTGATATTCGCTTCAACCGCAATGTTTGATGCAGTACCCCCAACGTGGAAGGTACGAAGTGTAAGCTGAGTACCAGGCTCGCCGATTGATTGCGCGGCAATAACGCCAACTGCTTCACCTGCCTGTACCATTTTACCGGTAGCAAGGTTACGGCCATAGCATTTTGCACAGCCACCTATCTTTGATTCGCAAGTAAGCAAGGAGCGTATTTCAACTTCTTCTATACCCCTGTCTTCAATGTTCTTAGCCAGCTCATCTGTAATCTCTTCATTTGCTTCGCAGAGCATCTCATCATTGAGCGGATCATAGATCGCATGCACTGTCGTGCGCCCAAGGATACGTTCTGACAAAGGCTCAACGATATCTTCGTTGTCTTTCAGAGCTGTTACTTTCAGACCGCGAAGTGTTCCGCAATCCTCTTCAGTCACCACAAGATCCTGAGCTACGTCCACCAGCCTTCGGGTTAGGTAACCCGCATCAGCAGTTTTAAGGGCCGTATCGGCAAGACCTTTACGCGCACCGTGCGTTGAAATGAAATACTCCAATACATCCAATCCTTCCTTGAAATTCGAAAGAATCGGGTTCTCAATGATAGATCCTACAGAGCCTGCAAGGTTCTTCTGTGGCTTCGCCATCAAACCGCGCATACCACCCAACTGGCGGATCTGCTCTCTGGAACCCCGTGCACCGGAGTGCATCATCATGTAAATGGAGTTGAATCCCTGCTGATCTTCTTCGAGCTGCTTCATCAGCGTATTCGTAAGAAGCGTATTCGTACGCGTCCAGATATCAATCACCTGGTTGTAACGTTCGTTGTCAGTGATAAGACCCATCATGTAATTATTCCAAACGCTGTCGACTTCTTCCTGCGCATTGGCAACAAGCTTAACCTTTTCGTCAGGAACTTTAACATCGTTCAGACCCATCGACAGACCCCCTTTGTAGGCCATCTGGAAGCCAAGCTCCTTGATATCATCAAGGAATTTCGCAGCCTTGGATTGGCCCGCAGCTTTGAATACATCGGCGATGATCGTCTGAAGCTTCTTCTTAGTAAGAAGCTCATCCACAAATCCAACTTCTTCAGGTACATGCTCATTGAAGATAACGCGGCCTGCAACGGTCTCGATCATCTTGGTCTCAAGCAATCCTGTGTTCTTATCCTTTATTTTAGCGCGCACTTTGATGATAGCATGCTTTGATAGCTTGCCCTCATTAAAGGCAACGACAACTTCACTTGATGAATAGTAGCGCTTGCCCTCGCCTGTTATGGCGTGCTCAGGTCGGCTCTTTCTTCCTTTAGTCAAATAATACAGACCCAAAACCATGTCCTGAGATGGCACAGTTATAGGCGCGCCGTTGGCTGGGTTCAAAATGTTGTGCGAGGACAACATCAGCGTCGAAGCTTCCAATATTGCTTCCTGACCAAGAGGTACGTGAACAGCCATCTGGTCACCGTCAAAGTCGGCATTGAAAGCAGTACACACCAATGGATGGAGCTGGATCGCCTTTCCTTCTATCAACTTTGGCTGGAAGGCCTGAATACCCAAACGGTGAAGTGTTGGAGCACGATTCAAAAGAACAGGATGTCCTTTTAATACGTTTTCAAGAATGTCCCAGATTACGGGATCTTTCCTGTCAACGATCTTCTTCGCAGACTTCACGGTCTTTACAATTCCCCTTTCGATTAGTTTGCGGATAATGAATGGCTTGAACAATTCAGCCGCCATGTCCTTCGGCAGACCGCACTCGTGCAGTTTCAACTCAGGACCAACGACAATAACTGAACGTCCAGAATAATCGACACGCTTTCCGAGCAAATTCTGACGGAATCTTCCTTGCTTACCCTTGAGCATATCGCTCAAAGATTTCAGTGCACGGTTTCCATCGGAACGGACAGCATTTACTTTTCTTGAGTTATCAAAAAGTGAATCTACAGCTTCCTGAAGCATCCGCTTTTCATTCCGGAGAATTACTTCGGGTGCCTTGATATCAATAAGTCTTTTCAGGCGGTTGTTACGGATGATTACGCGGCGATATAGATCGTTCAAGTCAGACGTTGCAAAACGTCCGCCGTCCAACGGTACCAATGGACGCAACTCTGGTGGGATCACGGGAACCATTTTGATTACCATCCACTCGGGCTTATTTTCAATACGCGTTCTGGCATCTCTGAAAGCTTCAACAACTTTCAAGCGCTTCAAAGCTTCCGCCTTACGCTGCTGGGAAGTATCCGTCGCAGCCTGATGACGTAAGTCATATGATAAGGTATCGAGTTGTGTTCTGCTTAGGAGCATCTCCAAAGCATCAGCTCCCATCTTGGCAATAAATTTCTTAGGATCGTTATCATCAAGCATCTGGTTCTCGCGTGGAAGCTTGTCGATGATGTCGAGGTATTCTTCCTCAGTGAGAAAATCCAGTCTCTTTACGCCGTCCTCTTCCTTCGTACCAGGTTGAATAACAACGTATCGCTCGTAATAAATGATTTGATCCAGCTTCTTTGTAGCCAGTCCGAGGAGATAACCGATCTTATTCGGCAAAGAACGGAAATACCAGATATGTGCAACAGGAACCACAAGCTCGATGTGACCCATGCGCTCGCGCCTTACTTTCTTCTCAGTTACTTCAACACCGCAACGATCACAGATGATGCCCTTATAACGTATCCTCTTATACTTGCCGCAATGACATTCCCAGTCTTTAACGGGACCGAAAATCCGCTCGCAGAACAATCCACCCATTTCAGGCTTGTATGTTCGGTAGTTGATTGTTTCCGGCTGCGTTACTTCACCATGTGAGCTTTCCAGAATTGACTCGGGAGAGGCCAAACTGATGGTGATTTTGGAGAAGTCGCTGTTGATCTTTTTATTTTTTCTGAATGACATAATGTATTGTTTATCCATCCGCCGCAACGGATAGGGTACAGAAAATTAATCCATGGTAATTTCAAGGGCCAGACCTCTGAGCTCGTGCACAAGCACATTGAATGACTCAGGGATATTTGGCTTCCTCATATTTTCACCTTTCACAATCGCTTCATAAGCTTTCGCGCGGCCGATCACATCATCCGACTTAATGGTAAGGATCTCCTGAAGGATGTGTGAAGCACCAAATGCCTCAATAGCCCAAACCTCCATTTCTCCAAACCTCTGTCCACCGAACTGTGCCTTACCACCAAGCGGCTGCTGGGTGATAAGTGAATACGGCCCGATCGAACGTGCGTGCATCTTATCATCTACAAGGTGACCAAGTTTCAGCATGTAAGCCATACCAACTGTGACTGGCTGATCAAACTTGTCGCCGGTAAGACCGTCGTACAGATATGTTCTTCCAAACTCAGGTAGCCCTGCATCCTGAAGCTCTTTTTGAACCTGATCGAGCGTAGCACCATCGAAAATCGGTGTTGCATACTTCTTACCAAGTTTGTGTCCTGCCCATGCAAGCACAGTTTCATAGATCTGGCCAAGGTTCATCCGCGAAGGCACACCCAGTGGATTCAAACAGATGTCAACAGGTGTTCCATCTTCCAGGAAAGGCATATCTTCTTCACGTACAATACGCGCGACAACACCCTTGTTCCCGTGACGGCCGGCCATCTTATCACCAACTTTAAGCTTGCGCTTCTTCGCTACATAAACTTTCGCAAGTTGAACAATTCCTGTGGGGAGCTCGTCGCCAACTTCCAGCGTGAAACGTTCACGCTTGAATTCACCCGCGTATGAGTTGCGCTTTAACAGATAGTTTTTAACCGTCTGTGACACCAGTTCGTTAGTATGGTCGTCGCTTGTCCAATTCTCCAGGCTAATGTCAGCGATAAGATTCACTTCTTCTGGAACATTGTAATTGCTTTCGTCGCGATAAATGTTCTTGTCCGGGAAGAGGTTATTGTCGATCACTTTTTGAGAGATCTTAACCCCTTTCGTGATGAGCTCATCGCCGAATTTATGCTTTACACCATTGCTGGTCTTTCCATTCAGAAGTTGTGTCAGTTTCCTGATCATCTCCTCCCGAAGGTCGGCCAGCTGCTTGCTGTATTTGCTTTTAAGTGTGTCCAATTCCTTTTTGGACTTGGTGCGAACATCCTTGTCACGCTTAGGACGCGAGAACAATTTAGTTTCTATGACCACACCTTTCAGTGATGGAGGCGCCTTAAGAGAAGCATCCTTCACATCACCCGCTTTATCACCAAAGATGGCCCTCAATAACTTTTCTTCCGGTGTTGGATCGGTTTCTCCCTTTGGAGTGATCTTACCAATCAGGATATCGCCTTCACGAACCTCAGCACCAATTCTGATAATACCGTTTTCGTCAAGGTGCTTAACAGCCTCCTCGCTCACGTTAGGTATTTCAGAGGTTAGCTCTTCCTCACCGCGTTTTGTATCACGAACTTCCAACTCAAACTCTTCGATGTGTATCGACGTGTAAACATCTTCCCGAACTACGCGTTCAGAAATAACAATCGCATCCTCGAAGTTGTATCCTTGCCATGGCATGTATGCAACCAACAGGTTCCGTCCAAGCGCGAGCTCGCCATTTTGGGTAGCGTAGCCCTGACAAAGCGGTTGACCTTTAACAATCCTTTCACCTTTCATCACGAGTGGTGTAAGGTTGATACAAGTATCCTGATTGGTTCTTCTGAACTTGATCAGGCTGTAAGTTCTAAACTCATTTTCGAAGCTGGTGAGCTGTTGCTCCTCCGTTACTTCATATTTGATTGTGATCTTCTTTGCATCAACAAATTCAACGACACCGGTTCCTTCTGCAAGAACCAACGCACGTGAATCAAGCGCAACACGGCCTTCAAGTCCGGTACCCACAATTGGAGCCTCGGGCCTGATCAGCGGCACTGCCTGGCGCTGCATGTTCGAACCCATCAGGGCGCGGTTTGCATCGTCATGCTCAAGGAATGGAATCATCGAAGCCGCAACAGACACGATCTGATTTGGCGCGATATCCATGTAGCGAAGATCCTTCGGCTCGATAACCGGGAAATCCCCTTCGAACCTTGCCTTAATTTTCTCTTCTATAAACTCACCGTTTGGTCTTAGTGCAACCTTAGCCTGGGCGATGTAATGTGTATCTTCTTCTTCGGCTGTAAGGAAGATGACCGGGTCTTTGGTCTTCACCTTTCCATTTTCAACCTTGCGATAAGGCGTTTCGATAAAGCCCATCTTGTTCACTTTGGCGTGAACACAAAGAGACGAGATCAAACCAATATTCGGACCTTCAGGTGTTTCAATTGTACACAGGCGTCCGTAGTGCGTATAATGCACATCTCGAACTTCAAAACCAGCACGCTCACGTGAAAGACCGCCGGGACCGAGTGCCGACATTCTTCGCTTGTGAGTAATCTCCGCCAGAGGATTCGTTTGATCCATGAACTGGGAGAGCTGATTGGTTCCAAAGAAGGAATTGATAACCGACGACAGCGTCCGTGCGTTGATCAGATCAACCGGCTTGAACTCTTCATTGTCACGGACGTTCATCCGTTCCTTGATCGTTCTTGCCATACGCGCCAAACCTACGCCGAACTGAGAGTACAACTGTTCCCCTACTGTTCTAACGCGTCTGTTGCTCAGGTGATCGATATCATCGACAACTGCCTTAGAGTTGATCAAACCGATCAGATATTTAACAATCAGGATGATGTCATCCTTCGTCAACACCCTGTGGTCGAAGCTAAGATCCAATCCCAACTTCTTGTTTATTCTATAACGACCAACTTCACCAAGATCATAACGCTTCTCACTGAAGAAAAGGCTTTGAATGATGTCGCGGGCAGTTTGCTCATCCGGAGCTTCGGTATTTCTTAACTGGCGGTAGATATACTCAACCGCTTCTTTTTCAGAATTGGAAGTGTCCTTTGCCAGCGTGTTGAAAATGATATGATAATCCGCGATGTTGATGTCATCTCTGTGAAGTATGATGGACTTTACACCTGATTCTATGATAACGTCTACATCTTCTGCGCTCAACGTGTGATCGCGTTCCAGCAACACTTCATTGCGGTCGATAGAAACAACTTCACCGGTATCTTCATCCACAAAATCTTCCGTCCAGGTCTTCAATACCCTAGCAGCAAGCTTTCTGTCGACGACTTTCTTCAATGTGTTTTTCGTAGCCTCTACTTCTTCTGACAATCCGAAGAGGTCAAGGATATCTTTATCGGAACCATATCCAATGGCACGGAGGAGTGTGGTTACCGGAAATTTCTTTTTACGATCGATGTACGCATACATCACGGCGTTAACATCGGTAGCAAATTCAATCCATGATCCTTTAAAAGGAATGATCCGGGCAGAATAAAGCTTTGTTCCGTTTGTATGCTTGCTCATGGCGAAGAATACGCCAGGCGAGCGGTGAAGCTGAGACACAATTACGCGTTCAGCGCCGTTGATTACAAACGAACCCTTTTCGGTCATGTAAGGGATATTTCCCAAAAACACTTCCTGTTCAATTGTTTCGAAATCTTCGTTGTCCTCGTCGTTACAGGTCAGGCGTAACTTGGCTTTAAGAGGTACGGAGAAAGTTAATCCCCGGTCGATGCATTCATCGACATTGTATTTAGGCGGATCGATCGTGTAGTCTACGAATTCAAGGACGAAGTTTTCACGCGAGTCACTGATGGGAAAGTTTTCAGCGAAAACCTTATAAAGGCCTTCGTTTTGTCTTTTTTCAGCGGGTGTTTCGATCTGCAAGAAATCTTTGAAAGACTGGAGTTGAAGATCCAGAAAGTCTGGGTAGTCGAGTACTCGCTCGCTGGAGGAGAAGTCGATTCTACCATTTATAGTCTTCTTTGTCAAGGTATTTAACGTTTAAGTTCTGAGATCCTGGACGAGAACAATAGAAAAATAAAAGTTGCTCAGGCATAAATAGGAATAGACCCCGTCCAGACAAACGTCCGTGCACGGGGTCTAACCGAATGTTCTACGACGGTTTCCTTGGCCTTTAGCAAATTATTTCAACTCAACGTCGGCGCCTGCCTCCGTAAGTTGTTTCTTGAGGCTTTCAGCCTCGGCCTTTGGTAATCCTTCTTTGATAGTTTTGGGAGCTGTGTCAACCAGGTCCTTAGCTTCTTTGAGGCCAAGACCAGTGAGTTCCTTCACCAGTTTAACGATTTGAAGTTTATTTGCTCCGGCAGCTTTCAATACCACATCGAAATTAGTCTTTTCTTCCACAGGGGCAGCACCACCGCCACCAGCAGCAGGGCCTGCTACCATAGCAGCAGCTGCAGGTTCAATTCCATAAGTTTCTTTAAGATAAGAAGCTAGCTCAGTAACTTCTTTAACGGTGAGGTCAACGAGTTGATCTCCGAGTACTTTGATGTCGGCCATTTTTGTAAAGTTTAATTAATTCTGTTCAATAATTATTTTGTTGCGCGTTCTCCCAATGCTTTCACCAATCCAGCCACCGTGTTCTGTCCGCTAAGCAGCGCAGAGATAAGGTTTTTCGCCGGCGATTGCAGCAATGCGATAACATCTCCAATGAGTTCGTTCTTTGACTTCAGCTCACTGAGCATTATAAGATTCTCGTCACCGACAAATATGTCTGACTGAATCGCTGCGGCTTTGAGCACTGGTTTGCCGTCGAGTTTCTTGCGAAACTCTCTGATCACTTTTGCGGGGGCATTGCCAGCTTCCTTGGAGAATATTACTCCGGAGAAACCAGTTAATGTCTTAAACAAAGGTGTGTAATCAACCTCTTTATTGTTCTCAAGAGCCTTGCGGATCAGCGTGTTTTTGTAAACACGGTATTCTACACCGCTCTTATAGCACAACCTTCTAAAGCTATTTACCTGATCAACCGAAAAGCCGGTCGCGTCTGTAATGTAGAAGTGGTTGTTGTCAGCAAACTTTGTGGTCAGCTCGTCTATGATTTTTGCTTTTTCTTCTCTGGTCATGTCTTTAATACTTAAGCACCAGCTACTGAATTAGTATCGATCGCTATCCCGGGACTCATAGTCGTTGACAATGTGATACTTTGGAAGTAAGTACCCTTTGCCGACGCCGGTTTTAGTTTCGCTACCACGTTAATCATCTCCATGACGTTGTCCCGGATTTTATCAGCCGAGAAGGAAGCCTTTCCAACGCTCACATGAATGATTCCTTGCTTATCAATTTTGAAATCGATTTTACCGGCTTTTACTTCTTTCACCGCTTTACCGACATCGAGTGTAACCGTTCCTGATTTTGGATTCGGCATAAGACCGCGGGGACCGAGTATTTTACCCAGCTTACCCACCTTAGCCATCACCGTTGGTGTACAGATAATAACATCTACATCCGTCCATCCACCTTCAATCTTCTTAAGGAATTCGTCGAGACCAACGTGTTCAGCGCCGGCATCTTTTGCATCCTGTTCTTTATCGGGGGTACACAGTACCAAAACCCGAACCACTTTACCAATACCGTGTGGCAATGCTACCACACCCCGTACCATCTGATCTGACTTTTTTGGATCCACACCGAGGCGGATGTCAACATCAATGGATGAATCAAACTTTGTGAAAGATATCTCTTTGACAAGTTTAGAGGCATCCTCGAGAGAATACTCCTTCTCAGGATTGTATTTCGCAAGGACTGCTTTTCTGTTTTTAGAAAGTTTCGCCATCGCTTTAATTAATTATCCCAAGGGGGTGTACCCGATACTGTAATTCCTAAACTCCTTGCTGTGCCTGCAACCATTTTCATGGCCGACTCTACTTTGAAAGCATTTAGATCAGGCATCTTCGTCTCTGCAATTGTCTTTACCTGATCCCATGTAATTGCACCAACTTTCAAGCGATTTGGCTCAGCGGAGCCCTTTTGTTTTTTTGCTGCATCTAAAATCAATATGGCAGCTGGTGGTGTCTTGATAACAAAATCAAACGACTTGTCGTTGTACATCGTAATCAAAACCGGCAACACCTGTCCGTTCTTATCCTGTGTGCGTGCGTTAAATTGTTTGCAAAAGTCCATGATATTAAGACCCTTGCTACCTAACGCAGGCCCTATTGGAGGAGCGGGGTTTGCCTGACCGCCTTTAACCTGTAATTTCAGATAACCTGTAATTTGTTTTGCCATGTTATCATTAATCTAGCTTTTCAACCTGCATATAACTTAATTCAACCGGTGTGTTCCGGCCGAAAATTTTCACCATTACATTGAGCTTCTTCTTGTCTTCAAAAATCTCCTCAACTGTTCCGGTAAATCCGCTAAATGGACCATCCATTACTTTCACAGATTCACCTTTGATAAATGGTGTATCGAGTTTTTCCTCGAGTTCGTCAATCTCATCAACTTTACCGAGAATCCTGTTAACCTCCGATTGACGAAGAGGAACTGGATCTTTGGAAGCACCGGTGCCGTTGTTACCTAGAAATCCAATCACGCCGGGGATACTGTTTACAGCATGGTGTGCCTCCCCATTCGTGAGATCTGCTGAGATGAGTACGTAACCCGGAAAGAAATTCCTTTCTCTCACGCGTTTTTTACCGTTCCTCATTTCATATACTTTCTCAGAAGGTATAAGCACTTGCGGAACAAAGTCCGTAAGCTTGGAGCGCTCAATCTCAGTTTCCAGGTAGGATTTAACCTTCTTTTCCTGGCCACTGACAACCCTGAGAACATACCACTTCAGTTCGCCCATTACCTTCTGCATTAAAATTCTCTATAAAACCACTGAAGGCCTGTTTTGAAAACCCAATCTATCGCACCAATCACCACGGCAAAGATGGTGGATGCTACCAATACCAATATAGCGCTGCCCTGCAAGTCACTATACTTCGACCAAGTGACTTTGTTCTTGATCTCATCCCAGGACTCCGCGAAATAAGTTTTGAGTTTTTCCATGGATTGTTTTCCCTACTTTGTCATTCTGACTCGCGCCAGGCAGAGCTGTCTATAATTAAAGAATCCGTCATCTGACGGACTGACCCTCCTGCCAACTTCACTTATCTATATAACTGCCACTTACAACTTCTGTCTTTGCACGGGTGGAGAGACTCGAACTCCCAGCCAATGGTTTTGGAGACCACTACTCTACCAATTGAGCTACACCCGTTTTTATTCTAATTCTGGCCTTTTTGACCTCCTTTAGCGGATACCACCCAATCTCCTGAGCCGCACCCATGTACCTCAGCCCAAAAGGACTGCAAAGGTAGAACAATCGACCAGAAAACAAAAGCGTTTCTGAAAATTTCAGAAACGCTTTCGATACTGATTGCTGTTATTTAGTCAACGATCTCCGTAACCTGACCTGACCCTACAGTCCGGCCGCCTTCACGGATCGCAAAACGCAGACCCTTCTCCATGGCGATCTTGTTGATAAGCTCTACTTCGATAGAGATGTTATCACCAGGCATAACCATTTCTACGCCCGCAGGAAGTTTGCACTCACCTGTTACATCGGTCGTACGGAAATAGAACTGTGGACGATATTTGTTAAAGAATGGCGTATGACGGCCACCTTCTTCTTTAGACAACACATAAACTTCAGCTTTGAATTTCGCGTGTGGCTTCACAGAACCTGGCTTACAAATAACCATGCCTCTGCGAATCTGCTCTTTTTCAATACCACGAAGCAAAAGACCTACGTTGTCACCAGCTTCACCTCTGTCGAGGATCTTACGGAACATTTCCACACCAGTGATCGTTGACTTCAGGTTTTCTGCACCCATACCAAGGATCTCAACTGAATCACCTGAGTTGATTACACCGCGTTCAATTCGTCCGGTAGCAACAGTACCACGACCAGTGATAGAAAACACATCTTCTACAGGCATAAGGAAATCCTTATCGATCAGACGGATCGGCAATGGAATATGATCATCCACAGCTGTCATTAGCTCTTCGATCTTTTCTACCCACTTCGCTTCACCGTTAAGTGCGCCAAGTGCAGAACCACGGATCACAGGCATAGTATCGCCAGGGAAACTATATGCAGACATCAGTTCGCGAACTTCCATCTCCACGAGATCCAACAACTCTTCGTCATCCACGAGATCTACTTTGTTCATAAATACAACAAGTGCAGGAACACCTACCTGACGGGCAAGAAGGATGTGCTCACGAGTTTGTGGCATAGGACCGTCCGTAGCTGCAACAACTAAGATGGCGCCATCCATTTGGGCAGCACCTGTTACCATGTTCTTTACATAGTCAGCGTGACCTGGACAATCTACGTGCGCATAATGCCTTTTTAGTGTGGCATATTCGACGTGCGAAGTATTGATTGTAATACCTCTTTCTTTTTCTTCAGGTGCGTTGTCGATAGAAGAAAAATCGCGCATTGAGGCGAGACCCTTTGATGCAAGCACTTTTGTAATTGCAGCAGTGAGTGTTGTTTTTCCATGATCGACGTGACCAATAGTACCCACATTTACGTGAGGCTTTGAGCGATCAAATTGTTCTTTAGCCATATTTGAAAAATCCAGTTAAAAGTTTAAAGTATAGTTTTATAATTAATTGATACTAATTAAGATCTCCTCCATCCAAGAAGAACTACACCCCAAACATTTTAAGCCTTTCGATAAGGGTACTACGATTATTACATTTTACTATGACTGCCAAGATTCGCTACGTCTCAGACTGTGTCACTTTACTCACTGCTTGAACTCGGGTTGAACATCTTTCAAACCCGTTCTGGTTCCATCTACCCATCCCTTCAACGCCCGCGGGAAATCCCAAGAGCTGTTGATGAGGATTGAACTCACGACCTCTTCCTTACCAAGGAAGTGCTCTACCACTGAGCTACAACAGCGGGTAAGAATCACTAACTCACCAAATACTCGAGCGGGAGACGAGGCTCGAACCCGCGACCTATAGCTTGGAAGGCTATCGCTCTACCAACTGAGCTACTCCCGCATTACTACTCAAAGAACTCTCCAACACCAAATCACCAAATACTCCGTGGGGGAAATAGGATTCGAACCTATGAAGTCATAAGACAACAGATTTACAGTCTGTCCCAGTTGGCCGCTTTGGTATTCCCCCGGCTTTCACTTTTTAAGAACGAATAAAAAGCCCTTCCCGGGGCTTTTTAAAAAAGAGAGTGCAAAATTATACGCTTTTACACTTTTTCAAAACTTATAAACACAATTTCGGATACTATTCGCCTTTTTGGAGGATCCAAATTCTGAAAAGATGAATTCCGGAAAACTTGGGCATGCGTTGATGATACCCCGGTGTGGCACCAGGTCCCCGGTCCGGCAACAACCTTGCTACATTGCCACGATTTCAGTGATGACACCCGCTCCAAACTCTTTTTTGAAAAGTGAGAGGACCTCCTCTTTGTGGAAAGCAAAATCACGCCGCATCGTGGGTGAGTCGAACTCAACAAATAAAACCTGGTTTTTAATGAAAAGCTTTTTCGTTCGCTTCGCAATAGGCTTACCTACAAGTCGCTCCCACGAGTCCATGATTTTCGCCTCATCGAACTTGTTACTCAAACGGTAAGTATTGAGCATGTCCCGAAGGGCCTGTCCAACGGACTGAAACTCGCTTTTTTTCTGACTGCTCATCGCGCTATTTTTCCATTTTCAATTACAAAAATATCAGACTCAACTTCAATCTGATCCAATAGCTTTCTCGTTCGGCCAGGGCGTGCGTCTGTCATGAATAATTGGCCAAGGTCCGTTTTTATCAGTGAGAGTAGCCTGCTAATTCTAAGGTCATCTAATTTGTCAAAGATATCATCCAACAGCAATACAGGCTTAAAGCCTTTGTGCTTTTTCAGGATTTCATACTGCGCTAGCTTCAAGGAAATCACGAATGACTTTTGCTGTCCCTGGGAGCCCAGACGTTTAATATCTCTGCCGCCCATGCTAAAGGCAAAATCATCTCGGTGTATTCCAAAAGATGTGCGCTGCAGGGCCAGGTCCCTTTGACGTGTATCCCTCAACCCAGCCAGAATATCGCGCTGATGCAGTTCCGTATCATAGGTCAGGCTGGTCGTTTCGTTTTCCTGGGTAAGAAACTGATAAAATTGCTGAAAGACCGGGAGGAAAATGGTCATAAACGCTTTTCTCTTTTCGAAAATGTAACTGCCGGCTTTCGAAAGCGCCTCATCATACACCTCGACCGCGACCCAGTCTACAGACCCGGAGTCATATGCCATTTTTAATAGGCTATTGCGCTGTTTTAACAAATGGTTATAGCGCATGAGCGTCTCAAGGTATTGATGGTCTACCTGGGAGATCAGACTATCAAAAAATCTTCTCCGTGATTCACCACCTTCCCTGATCAGCTCGACATCGTCAGGCGCAACCAGGATTACAGGATATTTTCCGATATGATCGCTTAGCTTCTGGTAGTCTTGCATACCATCCCGAAACATTTTTTTTGACCCAACCTGCACACTGGTTGAAATATCGTGGAGCTGATCGTCAACCCTGAAGTCACCTTTGATCATAAAATAGGGTTGATCGTGTCGGATCAGATGCTGGTCCGTCGGAGAAAATGCACTTTTTGTAAAGGAAAGATAGAAGATCGCGTCAAGCAAATTAGTCTTCCCACTGCCGTTTTTACCCACTAAAACATTGATCCTGCCCGGAAACCTGAGGTTTACCTCCTCATAGCTCTTGAAGTTAAGAAGTTGAAGGCTTTCAAGATACATCAGGAATTACTTGGAAAGTTTGGCGAATGTTCGTTTGGGAAGTAATTTCGCAACTCGGGATCAAAAATAGGGATATGCCTACGACTACCAAAGCAAAGAAAGAATCCACGGCACCTGCCAACGGTGCGGACGACGCAGAATTTTCAAAAGAGACATATCTGTATTGGTATGAAAGCATGCAGTTGATGCGAAAGTTTGAGGAGAAAGCTGGCCAGTTGTATGGCATGCAGAAGATCAAAGGATTTTGTCATTTGTATATCGGGCAGGAGGCGTGTGCTTCCGGGTCGGTTTCGGCTTTGAAAAAAGGCGACAAATACATCACGGCATATCGCGATCACGGGCATCCTCTGGCGCTTGGCACGGCGCCAAAAGCCATCATGGCCGAATTGTATGGAAAAGAGACAGGCACCACCAAAGGCAAGGGCGGTTCGATGCATATCTTTGATAAAGCGGTTGGATTCATCGGTGGTCACGGAATCGTAGGTGCTCAGATACCTTTGGGCGCTGGCATCGCTTTCGCAGAAAAGTACAATAAGACGGGCAACCTTTGTATGTGTTATATGGGTGACGGAGCGGTAAGGCAGGGCGCATTTCACGAAACGCTTAACCTGGCAATGCTGTGGAAGCTTCCGGTCATCTTCGTCATAGAAAACAACGGATATGCGATGGGTACTTCGGTACAACGCTCTTCTAATGTAACGGAATTGTATACGCTGGCCGATGCTTACGACATGCCGGCCGAACCAGTAGATGCTATGAGTCCTGAACTTGTACACAAGGCGGTCGCACGAGCTGCAGAGCGGGCGCGAGCCGGTGAAGGACCGAGCTTGTTAGAATTTCGCACTTATCGGTATAAGGGTCATTCCATGTCGGATCCGCAGAAGTACCGCTCCAAAGATGAAGTCGAACAGTACAAACAGCGTGACCCGATTGAGGTCGTTCGCAAAAGTATTCTGGAAAAAAAGTTTGCAAGCGAACAAGATCTTTCCGCCATCGATGAAAAAATTGTTCAGCAGGTAGAAGAAAGCGTAAAATTTGCTGAGGAATCAAATTTCCCGAATCCCGCTGAAGCGCTTACTGACGTTTACGTGCAGAAGGACTACCCGTTCGTTACGGACTAATCTCATATTTGTTTACAAACATCTAATTTGTAGTTTTGCGCCCCGACTTCCCGTCCTATTGACGTCCCGGTCAGTCGCATTATTGAAATACTCATGGCTAAAAAGGAAGAACACAAGCACGAACTCCTGGAGAACCCCGAAGCACTAAAAGAAAAGCTGGTTGGGGCGGAAACGTGGCTCGAAAGCAATCCAAAAATTGTAGTGGGTTTGGCCATTGCTCTCTTGCTCATCGCCGGTGGCTACTTTGGATTCCAATACTATAAGAATTCACAAAATGATGAGGCCCAGAAAGAAATGTTTCAGGCCGTATTCTATTTTGAAGCTGACAGCCTTAATAAAGCCCTTAATGGCGATGGGAATAATCTTGGTTTTCTCGCAATCATTGACGACTACAAAATTTCTGATGCCGGAAACCTTGCTAACTACTACGCTGGCGTATGCTACCTGAAGCAGGGAAAATTTGAACTTGCCAGACTTTATCTTGAGGATTTCAGCGCCGACGACCTTCTTGTCCAGGCGCGTGCGTACAGCCTGATTGGTGACTCATACATGGAGGAAAAGAATTACGATGATGCTGCCAAATTTTACAACAAGGCTGCTAACTATAAACCCAACAAACACTTCTCAGCCTCATATCTTCTCAAGGAGGCGCTCGCATACGAACTGTTGAAACAGAATGATAAGGCCAGGGAAGCGTACGATAAGATTATCACACAATATTGGGATTCAGCAGAATTCCAAAACGCCAGGAAGTTCAAAGCGAGATTAGAAAGCAAGTCATAGCGCTCAAGCGATAAAATAAAAGGGATAGGTAATGCTATCCCTTTTTCATTCATACCAATCAAAATACAAAAAGCATCTGGATGGCCGGACCACTGAAAACGGGAAAAGTAAAAACCAAGTCAGGCATCCGTAAGAAAAGGATTGCCATCATCGTCGCCGAATGGAATTCTGAAATAACGGAGGCTTTATACGCTTCCTCTTTGAGTAGCTTGCTGGATCATGGCGTCCAGAAAAGTCACGTCATCCGAAAGAATGTGCCAGGCACTTTTGAATTGTCTCTAGCGGCCTTATGGATGGCCGAGCGAAAGAACATTGATGCTGTGATTTGTCTTGGATGCGTCATTCAGGGCGAGACACCCCATTTTGATTACATCTGCCAGGGTGTGGCACATGGTCTTACCGAGGTGGCTTTGAAAACAAAAAAGCCTGTGATATTCGGCGTGCTCACCACGTTAAACTCCCAGCAGGCTTCGGATCGTGCAGGTGGAAAGTTTGGCAACAAGGGCGAAGAGGCTGCATTAACGGCGCTGAGAATGCTCGACTTTTGATAAAAAGCAAAAAAGCGGCCATTCGACCGCTTTTTTCTTGAAAGGCTGAACAAGCCCTACATATTCTTTACTACCTCCTGTCCAAATTCAGAGCATTTCAGCAGAGTAGCCCCTTCCATCTGACGATGGAAATCGTAAGTTACCCGCTTCTTAGCTATAGATGCTTCCAGGCCCTTATAGATCAACTCTGCTGCCTCAAGCCAGCCCATGTATTCTAGCATCATAACCCCGGATAGGATCACTGAACCTGGATTTACTTTATCCTGGCCAGCGTACTTTGGTGCGGTACCATGAGTAGCTTCAAAGATGGCATGCCCTGTCATGTAATTAACATTACCCCCTGGAGCGATACCAATACCACCCACAATTGCGGCAAGCGCGTCGGATACATAGTCGCCATTCAGATTCAACGTAGCCACTACTGAATATTCGTCGGGACGAAGTAGTATTTGCTGAAGAAATGCATCAGCAATAGCATCCTTGATGATGAGTTTGTGTCCGTCTTTTTCGATTACCTGCCACGGTCCACCATCCAGGTCTACCGCGCCAAACTCACTTTTTGCGAGTGCATATCCCCAATCGCGGAAACCGCCTTCAGTGTACTTCATGATGTTGCCTTTGTGCACCAATGTGAGGTTAGGCTTTTTATGTTCGAGTGCGTAGCTTAAAGCAGAGCGCACGAGTCGTTCCGTTCCCTCTTTGGAAACCGGTTTGATGCCGATACCCGATGAGTCTGGGAACCGAATTTTCTTAAAGCTCTTTGGAAAATTGTCTTTTAATAATTGCAGGAATTTTTTGTTCTCCTCTGAGCCCTCCTGAAACTCTATACCAGCATAAATATCTTCGGTATTCTCGCGGAAGATCACCATGTCGGTCTTATGAGGCTCTTTAACAGGTGATGGAACTCCCTTAAACCAACGCACGGGACGTACGCACGCATATAGATCCAGCTCCTGACGCAGCGCCACATTCAGAGAACGGATTCCACCGCCTACAGGGGTAGTTAGCGGGCCTTTTATCCCAACGAGGTATTCCTTAAATACATTGAGCGTCTCCTCCGGCATCCAGCTTCCTGTCTTATTAAATGCCTTCTCCCCAGCAAGAACCTCTTTCCACAAAATTCGACGCTTCCCGCCATATGCTTTCTCCACTGCTTTGTCAAAAACAAGCTGGGACGCTGGCCAAATATCTACGCCGGTTCCATCGCCCTCGATAAAGGGAATTGTTGGATTATCAGGTACAGTCAGTGTGCCGTTAAGGATACTAATTTTCTGATCGCTCATTTTTAATGTCTTTTTATGTGAGTTGAAGGTGCCCCGGTTTTGAGCGCGGAAAATTATAAAATTAAGGCCATAAATGGAGATAATTTTTATTCCATCCGACGTTTATAATCAAATCGAAAATATGAAGTCGGTCTATACCATTGTTGTTTTTCTCCTTTTAGCGGGATTTACTGAACGTAAAAATGTGCGAGATCCTACCTGCCTCTCCCGGGAGGAGAGGAAACTGTATAAGATTATCATGGAATACCGGAAGGAACACCGATTGACGTCCATCCCGCTGTCGGAAAGCCTGACTTTTGTGGCACAAACGCACGCGCACGACCTTTCCAATAACTACGAGTTCGATATCAAGAATAGATGCAACCCGCATAGCTGGTCTGCAAAGGGAAGCTGGTCACCTTGCTGCTATACAAATGATCACAAGGTAGCCAGTTGCATGTGGGTAAAACCTCAGGAGCTGACAGGCTACCTCGGAAATGGGTTTGAAATTCTATACTACAGCTCGGCCGGCGCCAACGCACAAGAGGGATTGGACGGGTGGAAGGTAAGTGCAGGGCACAATCCCTTGCTAATCAATTCCGGCACTTGGAAAGACGTTAAATGGAAGGCTATTGGAATTGGCATATATGAAGAGTACGGCATTGTGTGGTTTGGCGAGGAGGCCGACGAAGTCCTACCCTTGACCTGTGAGTAAACCCAATCTGAAAAAAAGGTATCCCATTATAGGACTCTCCGAGAACGAAACGGCTTAGGACCGGCATTTTTCGCCATACTAGCCCTGGCCTGGAATTCGCAAGAAGATCCTAAAATTAAGATTATGATCTTCCAGTATTTCTTTCAGCGAATGTCGACGGAAAAACAGGTTCTACAACTGAAAAAGAAGGGGGTCGCCCTTGGCACGCGGGCAAAGCATGGCCGCAAAATCTACATTTATATGTTGGGGAATCTATTCGTGGAGGTGCTTTACCAGGATGATGCCTCGGAAAACAGTCCCGAGCAGGTAAATGTGCTCAAAGGCTTGAAAAACCTGAACGAATATCTGGAAAGCGAATTCAGGACAGCCTTCTAGGCTTATTTTTTCGAAAGAACCTTTGCCATGGTTTCGCCAATTTCGGCGGGTGATTCAACCACATGAATACCGCATTCTTTCATGATCTTCATCTTTGCAGCGGCCGTGTCGTCTGCTCCACCGATGATGGCACCAGCGTGGCCCATTCTTCTGCCTGGGGGTGCAGTCTGCCCCGCAATGAAGCCGACGACGGGCTTTTTATTCCCATTGTCCTTGATCCAATGAGCGGCGATCGTTTCGTAATTTCCGCCAATCTCGCCAATCATAACGATCGCGTCGGTCTCAGGGTCGTTCATCAATAGCTCGACCGCGTCTTTTGTCGGAGTGCCAATAATTGGATCACCACCAATGCCAATTGCAGTAGATATGCCCAATCCGGCCTTTACAATTTGGTCAGCTGCCTCGTAAGTAAGCGTGCCGGATTTTGATACTATTCCGATGCGTCCTTTTTTAAAAACAAATCCAGGCATGATACCAACCTTCGCCTCACCGGGCGTTATGACTCCCGGACAATTAGGTCCGATCAGCGTTACTCCTTTATTCTGAATGTATTGCTTAGCCGTCATCATGTCTTTCACAGGGATGCCCTCCGTGATCGTGATAACGACCTTAATCCCACCGTCTACAGCTTCCATGATTGCATCGGCCGCGAACGCCGGGGGTACAAAAATAATAGACACGTCTGCGCCGGTCTTCTCCACAGCTTCTTTTACTGTATTGAAAACAGGTCTACCAAGATGTTCAGTGCCGCCTTTCGCTGGTGTTACGCCACCTACGACATTCGTCCCGTACTCAATCATCTGCCCTGCGTGAAAGGAACCTTCAGTCCCGGTAAATCCCTGGACGATAACGCGTGAATTCTTATTGACGAGGACGCTCATGTAGATCAGTATTTGCTTTTGAGAAGCACAAAAATAGGAGAATATCCCTTCAGACCAAACCATTAGGGATGATCAATAGATTGACTTCGCACTGCGTCCGGTTCGAAAGTGACTTACTTTTTAGGAAGTGGTTTTATACCGTACCGTTGAAGGAAATCATTGTACCATTCTTTGTATTCGGGTACATCAGGTGCCAGTTTGATCGCTTCCAGATAGTAAGGAATGGCGTCGATTAAAAGGTTATTCTGCTCGTAGAACCCGGCAATAAGAAGCTTATTCATTGCATTTACTTCAAGGGTTTGCTTTGATATTTCATCTAGTGACACTTTGATCCTTTCCTTGTCTGCTATTGAAAGCTTCTTTAGCGTGTACTCGTCGGATATCTTGTTTTTGTTCGTCTTGGATTCAACGGTGACAATAATATTATCTTCATTCAAAAAGTTTTTATCACTCAGTTCTACCACGGCAAAACTTTCACTGGTCTCAATGCGGTTCAATTCATCTCCGAACATACTTTTGAAAACGAGGATATATGGTTTGAGGGCCTTGTCATCTTCCCAACTAATAGTCGCTTTGTCACCATAGACGACGGCGAGTTCAGGCTTGGGCAGATACACCTTAATGGAACTTCCGCCGCGCTCTACCGCCCCCGTGGCATTCAAAGTATTTTTGGGACCGGTATTAGCGCTAAGAATAAAATCAGTGTATTTATTGATCACGCTTGCCCCGTCCTTGACCTCCGCCGACAAGTCCATTACCTTATACATCCCCGACTTCTTAACTTCCTTTGCCTTTCCGCTAACGTGAACCAGACCGAGGTACGAATTTTCCGCAATCCTTATTTCATCTTTGTTTCTCAGACTTGAACCGATCTTGATCTGTTGCCAGCTTTCTCCTGTCTTAACTTCGGTCTTGCCTTTATTGACAAGTACTCTGAATGCATAATCCTGTCCATTTACTTGTCCGATGGCGACAAGCACAAAAGCAACTAAAGCCAATTTAGTTTTCATGCGTATAGGGTCGTTTGTTTAATTCGCTGGTGAATTCTCTCCGGCCGGTGAGATCAGAACGGAAATTAGGAGAATTGGTTATAATATTCAAATACTGATTTTCGGGATAGAACTTCAAAAAAAAAGGAAAGCTATCAACGACAGCTTTCCTTATTCAAAATTCGGCCAGATTAATTGATTATTTCTGGTGACTACTTCATTCCGTTCCTGCCCAGGAAGTCATCGTAGGCTTCCTGAAATGCGCCGACCTCCGGAGCAAGTTTGATTGCGTCGTTATAGGCAACTATAGCATCGATAAACAAATTTTGTTGTTCATAGAAACCTGCGAGAATAAATTTATTTAATGCAGTTTCTTCTTTTACATCACCATTGATCTCTGTCAGCGATTTCTTAACGCCCACTTGATCTGCAACCGGGAGGCGCTTGATCATATGGGGCTTCGATGCCAGTTTAGGATCCAATTTCGATTTCACATCAATCAGGATTGCATTCTCCTTTGAAAATTTAGCATCGTTCAGATCTATTAAAACTGAGGTTCCTGAAGTTTCAAACTTTGACAACGTGTCGTCAAACATATTTTTGATCGTCACGGTATAAGGGCCTCCTATTTCTGAACCATCCCAGCTAACATTTGCTCTGTTGTTGTAGATACCTGAATATTGGTTCTCCGGAAGTGCAACCTTGATCGCGTAAGTTTCACCACGGTCTACCGCTCCCGTTGCGCTGAGCCTATTCTTTTTAGCTTCAGGCGAATTGCTTGTCAGAATAAAGTCTGTGTACTTGGTAAGGATACCTGAACCCGTTTTAACCTGTGATTCAAGAATCGCAACCTTGTGGCTACCGGATTTTTTAACCTCCAATGGTTTTCCGGAGCTGTGAACCAGTCCGACGTAGGCGTTCTCGCTTAGTCTTAATTCATCCCCTGCTTTCAGACTGGCGCCGGTTTTGAGCGGGACCCAGTCTGCACCAGATTTCACCTCATTTGTTCCTTTGTTGGCCAGCACCTTAAACGCGTAATTCTGCGCTTGGGCGACGATAACCAGCAGGACGAAAAGCACTGTAAAGTTTGTCGTTTTCATAAGTTGTATGTGTCAAAACCGCCTTTTTATTGTTCTTTCGGCGATTCTGGTGTTAATACGACTACGGGCTTCCGGGTAAACGCTGACCAGCCCTTAATCTTTAAAAATAGATTTTTTATTACACTCATATACACCTCATAAATGTCCCCTACCAGGGCCACGGAAGCCAGCGTCAGCGTTATATTTAATTTGAAGGAGTACCAATGGAAGATTAAAACCATGATGGAAGTATACACCAGTAACTGAATCAACTGCAAAAGTTTTGTAATTCCGTCGTAGTACAGGGGGAGATAAGTGTTAATCAGGGAGAACAGCGCTACGTTGAGTAAGCAAATGATAACTGCCATCGCAACCTGCTGCCAATCCGGCATCTGCTCGACGTAGTCTTCATTCATAATCATAGAAACGATATTTGCATGCACTACAGCACCAAACATGTCCGGATTCGCCTTGCCGGCCATTTTCTTATTCAGCGGGGTGTAAAATTTATCATCCCATGATGGATCTCCGAGATAAGCTCCAAGGTACCCAAAAATGACGATCTTATCCTTTATCATTTCAGCAACAAAGTTCTCAGTGAAAACGTCGTTCACATCGAGGGTATAAAACATCTGCGGATAATTGGTAGAGCCCATGACATCGAAAACATTGCCCCTGTAGTTGATTACCTCAGAGTAATTTTCTCGTTGCAAAAATTTCGTTGTCTTTATTGAGTCAAATGTCATTGCCATTTCTACTGAAAATGCATTGGCAACCTTTCCCCCAACGAGCAACTTCGGATTAAACGTACGGCATGTCTTTACATCATCCTGAAAGGCAGCGCCTGTTTCCAAATTTGCAAAGCCTTCACGGTATGCGTAGTCACTAAATATATTATCCGAATGTCTTAGCGAATCAAAAACGTTTTCCTTCAGGGTGCTGTCTCGTTGTAAGACCTTCGTCACCAATACCACATTCCCGGCCTCCCTAATTACCTCGCTCAACATCATGTTCCCAAGCACATCTTTTAACTGCGGGCAACTCACTGTATCTCTGAAATTATTGCTGCAGTCAAAAAAACTGTCCAGTCCGATAACTTTCGGCTTATGCTTGCTGATTATTCTAATCTGCTCCGCTATCCCTCTCCTGTCTAATTGCCCGATATTGACGAGTACAATGTTTTCGTCGACGTTAGGTTCATCACGAAGCTTAAAAAATACATAGTCTGTCAACTCCACGTCCGTCAGCGCTTCGCCAATCGAGTCAAATGCATTAAAGATATTAAGTTGTGTCAGTCCGAAAAGACCCCACAAGCTGAGGAAAACAAATCCGGTTGCAATCAAGCTATCGAGCCAAAATTTCCGCATGTTGGTGTTGCTGTGTCAAGTAAATTTAGAAATTTAACAGTTCATTCCACTTGCTGCCGTGATGCGTTCTCTTAAATCAAAACCTGACCTGAATACTCTTTACGAGGGGATTGTAAACGGTGACCGTGTGTTATTGGGAAAAGGTATAACCTTGATAGAGAGTTCACTTGGAGAAGATATAGAACTGGCCTCCACGTTGCTTGAAAAAATCCTACCCCATTCCGGTAAGTCGCTACGCATTGGAATTACGGGTATTCCAGGAGTTGGTAAAAGTACTTTTATAGAATCATTTGGTCAACACATCGTTGATGGCGGCACAAGGCTGGCTGTGCTATCCATAGATCCTACCAGTTCAGTAACACGCGGAAGTATCCTCGGTGACAAAACGCGGATGGAGAAGCTGTCAAAAGATCAACGTGCGTTCATACGGCCTTCGGCAACGGCGCTTACACTGGGAGGGGTGGCGGCTCACACGAGAGAATGTATGTTGCTTTGCGAGGCAGCAGGTTATGAGGTCGTCATTGTTGAAACCGTAGGCGTTGGACAATCTGAAACCGCGGTAAGAAGCATGGTTGACTTTTTCCTTCTATTGATGATCGCCGGGGCAGGAGATGAATTGCAAGGAATTAAAAAAGGAATCATTGAACTCGCTGATGGCATTGTTATAACAAAAGCAGACGGGGACAACGTCGATGCGGCAATTCGCGCAAAGAATGTACTCGTCGATGCATTGCATTTTATTAACGGGCACGCTACCTCCTGGAAGCCGCCGGTTCTCACCTCCTCCGCGTACCATGGTACGGGCATCGCAGATGTCTGGAGCATGGTGCAACGATTTGACGAGCAATCGAGATCGCACGGGCATTTCCAAACTTCACGAATGCTCCAAAATGTATCGTGGTTTAATGAGTTCTTTTCGGATCTACTTTACAGTAATCTGCACATTGAAGATTCGCTTAAGGAATTGAAGCGAGAATTAGAGTCAAGCGTTGCCGAGGCAAAATTGCCAGCGCGCGCGGCAGCCAAAAAATTGATGAAGGCATATCACGATATGATCAGGAGATCTGATGATCAATAATTTCACCTTTGAGTGAACTCGCGCCTCCCAGGTTCATTTCCCTTTCTCGCCCAGTTTTTCGACTCCGATTCCCTTTCTGAATCCGTATGGACAATGCCTGCATCCACGTTTGCAGCAATGACCGCGTTTCAGTAAGTATGCCTCTGTAAAAACAATAAGCCCATTCTCCATGTAATAGTATACGGATTGCAGGGAATTATCATCAGCTGATGCTCTTCGACTCACTGAAACATAGTTAAATTACTATTTGAAGGCACAACCATTAGGGCCAATTCCAACCGTATAATTACCCTGTGATACACCATTTTCATCGAGAATTTCAATGGATCCAGCAGAGCTGAAATTCGGTGCAAGGCATCCGATGATCATGCCGTCAGAAGGATTGACAGCGATCCCATAATAAGGCTTTGTCACAAATGCTTTAGTTGGGAACTGTGTCGCTGACATTGTAATAGTATAGATTCCATCAAGATACAGAAAGTAGAGCGTTTTGGAATCGGGGGATCGATCAAGGCTACCGAGCCCGCCTAGCTCCGGTGCAGTCAATCGTAGTACCTCAGCTCCTCCCACAATTTTACTTAAGGATCCTGTTGTACTTTCTTCCTCATTGACTGAATAATCTTCGTTATAGACAGTCCTACCGGAGGATGCTACCCAGATTGCACCTGTATTATCCATTTGAATGCTATTTGGATTGTCTCCCACGGTGTAGGTAAAAACGACATCTTCGGAGTTGATATTGATCACAACCACTGTATTATCATAATCGTAACCTCCGCCATTCGCTACGTAAAGTAAATCATCGTTCAGCATCATTCTGTTCGGGCCTTTGCCTACAGGAATTGACTTTACAACTGTGTTGGTATTGAGATCTAAAACTTTGACAGTGCCTGACACACCATCGATTCCCCAATCGGAAACAAATCCTTTTGAATTCGATGCACCAACAAAATACCGCGGACTCTCTATTCCATCTTCTATAGTGGCGATTGATTTGTTATCCGTTGTGTTTATTACCTCAACCTTCCCTGAGCCCTGAACGACAATGTATCCCTTGTCATTAAAGACCGTCATTGATTGCGATTGATCACCTAGCGACCGGTAATTGACAAATTTAAACACATCGTTGACAACCTGATTTGTTTGTTTGTCAAAGAATGAGATTGAACTATTTCCGTTTCCGAAACCGCCCTCATTCACAACATAAAATCCTTCGGTGCCGGGCTTATTGCCAATGTTGTCGTCATCGTTACATGCAACTAGAAATAGAAATGAGATCGCGAGGTATCTTAGAAAAAAAACTTTGGAAAGTTTAGCCATGTTTATAGTTGTTAAAATTTAAAGTCAAAGCAATTTTGAAGTTGGACCCTGGGTTGGGATATCCCGGCCGTGCCACGTAGTTTATGTTAAAGATGTTGCCTACCTCAAACATGAGAACCACTGAAAAGCGATGCAATTCGAAATTTTTCGAGGCCCATGCATTGGTTATGAAGTATGCAGGCACAATATTGTAGGGGGAGTTGTCTGTATCATTGAACTGGCGTCCAGTATATGAGCCGTCCACACGCAGCGCAAATCCATTGAATGTCAATTCTCCAAGTAGCGAAAATTCATCTCGTGGTGTTAGTATCAATTGTTTATCTATTTCATTTGGATTTCCATTTGAGTAGATGCGTTTATTGGTAGACACTGACATACTATAGCGTGCAATTGTATGCAGTGAAGCGCGCCCAAAGGATCTGTGGTACGTGCCCTGGAATTCGATGCCCCGGGACCAAACCTTCTTAATGTTTTGAGGTGAATACGAATATGAGCCAGATGGGTTCCAAATGATCCAGTCGTCGATGATGCTATTGAAGGCCGTAATTCTGGAGTCAAAATTTCCCCGGCGGTACGTGGCACTTATTTCTTCCGACCAACCGACTTCCGGTTTTAGATCAGGGTTGCCCTTAGTACCTCCACCTAGCCAGTACAGATCATTAAGGGTAGGAAGCCGGTAATTGCGGGTTGCCTTTGCGGATAGGTGAAATGATGAATCAATGCGAAAAAGGCCGCTCACACTCGGCGCGATTGGAGTTGTATTTCCGTCAACCAGTTCCTCACGAAGTGTGAAGGCAAAGTTGTAACGCCATGAGTGTTCGAATTTTGCGCCATAGAAGAAAGCGATCCTATTGCGTTTAGGAT
This sequence comes from Chryseolinea sp., assembly GCA_037720155.1. Taxonomy (GTDB): domain Bacteria; phylum Bacteroidota; class Bacteroidia; order Cytophagales; family Cyclobacteriaceae; genus Chryseolinea. Next base: position 101,063 of record JBBJMI010000012.1, read on the forward strand.
TATCAGTTCCAAATTGGTCAACCCTACTTGTTTCGAGGTTGTAGTGCGCACCCCCAATCATCTGAATGGTGGGGTTAATTTGTCCATTGACTTCAAGGTTTTGAACAAACGAATTAAAGGTGTTGTTTGATACCTCAAACTTTGCCCGGTCATTGTATAAAAGTCTTTGCGTAAGAAGGGCAGTACTGGTGTGAATTGTCATGCTTGATGCGTTATGCTTCCATTCAAACATGTACCGACCGATTTCGTTGCTTTCGTCGGCCTCACCGGGATATGTAAATGAGGTGGGGTTTGGAATAAGATAAGTCGAGTTTTGAATCCATGATCTTATCGAGATCGCATCACGGTGCGTCAGCCTTGCCTGAACTTGCGACAGCAGGCTATGCATTTCGAACTTTGAATGTTCCCTTCGCTGCAACGTTGCCGGAATCTTGTCACTATTCAAATACTTGTAGTTATTGTCCGAAATACTCGAAACAGCGTGTACCGACCCGGCTATACGCTCTGAACCGGCGGTCACCGAGGCATCAATAAACCTTGTCCCAAACGAACCCATTGCTATAGACGATGACGCCGAAATGCCGCGCTGAAAGTTAACGGTATTATCAAGGTTGATGTATCCTCCGATCGCCCCACTTCCAGAAAGACTCGAGTTCCCACCAGATTGTAAAGACGCTGTCTGAAATATTGACATTGGTATCAGCGACATATCGTTCTGACCGTTTAAAGGACTGCCAATATTGATACCATTCCATAGTACTGAAGTGTGACTGCTGCCGGATCCTCTGAAGGCTGGCGCGGTAAGACCGCCTGGACCATAAGACCGAATGTGCCCATAACCTTGCTTCCGGAATAAATCCGCCAGAGTTCCAGTACGGCTTAACGAAAGCGTACTGCTATCCAACAAAAGATAGTTTGGCTCAACGACGAATGTGCGCAGCTGACTCTGTGTGATGGTAACGGACTGCAAGACAATAGTACTATCTTTTCTGCCCTGCGCAGAAGAGATGTTGTATAACAACAATAACACGTTCACCACTATTGCAGTGTGTCTTATCACCCTAGTAAGTATTTAACAATCTATCGAAACTCTCGCTCCAAATCCCGGAAGGCGATCATTCAAAATACTATAGGCAGGTCTCCTGGCTCTTGTCAGATCACCTGTCTTCCCATCCGCGTATTTGCGAATAGTGACCATTGATGGGTGATCTTAGTAAGACAATTTCAGTAGCGGGCACTGCTTCGGAATTTCACCGATATTCCCTTTTCATTGATTGGCTAGAAATAAGCTTATCAAACCTATAAGGCGCGAATATACTTTAAAAATGAAATAAGTTATAATTGCGTATGAAAATTATATTGGCTCTCGCCCTGCTGATCCTTACAACTCAATGTTCAGAAAAGCAGACTGAAACATCCGTTCATGCGAAAACAGATACCACCGCGACGGGCCTTCGATACGCAGAAGGCTTCAAAGTTTCTTATCGCGGCACCATTAAGATGGTTGAAGTTGGAATGCCCTACCCGGGTGCGCGCGCTGGCTTTAAATATTTATTGGTTCCCAAGGGCGAATCGGTCCCAAAGGATACCGAAGGAGCACGCGTTATCCGTATTCCGCTTGAATCAATTGTGTGCACGTCAACTTCCCATATTCCCTTACTTGATTACTTAGGTGAAACTGATAAGCTCACCGGCTTCCCTTCAACGGATTATATTAGTTCCGATAAGGTTCGCGCCCGAATTGACTCGGGACGCGTGTTAGATCTCGGAGTCGACAAAAGCATGAACCTCGAACGGCTGGTGGTGTTAAAGCCGGAGGTAGTGATGGGTTACACGATGACAAGTGACTATGGGCAGTTTAAGAAAATGGAAGAGCTCGGTGTTTCCGTCGTGATCAATGCCGAGTATCTCGAAAAACATCCTTTGGGACGAGCAGAATGGATAAAGTTCATGGCGTTATTTTTTAACAAGGAACATCAGGCTGATTCAATATTTAATGTCATTGAAGAAAGTTATCTCGAAACCATGCGCCTTGCCCAATCTGCAACAAAAAAACCCACCGTTCTCAGCGGTATTGTATATGGTGATGCATGGTTCATGCCGGGTGGACAAAATTATGCTTCGCGAATTTTAAAGGACGCCGGGTGTACATACCTATGGGAGGATGATCCCTCGCATGGATTTCTGGAATTAAGTTTTGAATCCGTGTTCGAAAAAGCTCACGCCGCGGATTTGTGGATTGGTGTGGGTAGCAATAAAACCATTGCCGAGCTTCAGGCCCTCGATCATCGATACACGAAATTCAACCCATTAATACAACGACATGTCTATACGTCAGATGCAAGGCACGGCGCGAAAGGCGGTAGTGAGTTTCTGGAATTGGGGTATCTTAGGCCCGATATCATTTTGAAAGACCTGGTAAGGATAGCGCACCCGGAGCTCTCACCGAATCACGAGCTATATTTTCACAAACGACTTGATTAACCACGCAATACGGGTAACGTCGACTTTCACAGTCAGATTTTGCTTTCCCGGGCTAAACACGATTCTCTTAATCGGTGCGACGTCATTGTAGTGACCACCGACGGCAACAGTGATATGCTTATACGATGGGAGTAAGCACTTCCACTCCTGCCTTTTGCAGGGTACCAAAACCTCCTGGGATATTTATCAGATTCTCGAAGCCTAAGTTTTTCATGATCGATATTGCCGTCATTGATCGGTATCCGCCACCACAATGAACCATATAAGTGCCTGTCTTATCAAGTGTGTTAAGATTTGAGGGAAATTCGGATAGCGGCAGAAAGACAGCATTTTTTGCATGGCCCGCGTTCCATTCTCCATGTTTACGAACATCGAGGAGCGTTGCTCCCTCCAGTATTTTACCTGAAATATCTTGAAGGTTGATCGATGCAACCTGGTTTAGCGGTTCAGGGCAAGCTTCGACACTTCCATCGAGGTAGCCAAGGATATTTTCATATCCTACGCGGGCCAGCCTCAGCACGGTTTCGCTTTCCTTCCCCGGTTCAGTGATCAGCACCAGTTGTTTGCTTATGTCCAGAAGCGTTCCTACCCAAACGGCAAACTGGCCGTTTAATCCGACGTTTACCGATCCCGGAATAAATCCCTTTTCGAAAACATCAGCCGATCTCGTGTCTATGATGATGGCACCCGTTGCGACCGCTTTCATGAATTGGTCAGCAGAGAGGGGCTTCGTATTTTTTCGAATAACGTCATCGATCGGTGTGTAACCTTCTTTGTTGATTCTCGCGTCTTCGAAAAAATAATTTGGCGGAGGAAGGATTCCGTCTGTAATCTTTCTAATGAAATCTTCTCTTGTCATCGGTTGAAGCGCGTAATTCATCCTCTTCTGCTCACCGATTGTTGACACCGTCTCTTGCCCAATATTTTTTCCACAGGCCGAACCGGGGCCGTGGGCCGGGTACACTATCACGTCATCCGGCAGGGTTTTAATTTTATTCGTAAGTGAATCGTACATCATACTTGCGAGTGCCTCGCTCGTCATAGTTCCATCAAGCAAATCGGGACGACCTACATCACCGACAAACAATGTATCGCCGGTAAAGACAGCATGCTTGCGTCCTTTTTCGTCCAAAAGTAAATAGCAAGTGGACTCGGGCGTATGCCCTGGTGTATGAAGAACCTGGATCGTCGCTTCGCCCAGCTTAAAGATCTCGCCGTCATTTGCGTTGTAAACATCATACTCTGTATTCGCTTCGGGTCCATAAATGATCGGTGCATTTACGCGGCGTGACAAGTCAATATGCCCAGAGACGAAATCTGCGTGAAAGTGAGTTTCAAACACATATTTGATCTTAGCGCCCCGCCGATTTGCAAGCACAACATAAGGTTCTGTTTCGCGAAGTGGATCAATGATCGCGGCTTCTCCGGCCGACTCTATATAGTATGCGGCTTCTGCGAGACAGTTTGTATATAATTGTTCAATGTACATAGTCAGCATTTTTGAGGTTCCGGTAGTTTGTCGAGTAATTGATGACTTGCCCCTCGTTTTAAGCACAAATTTCACCAAAAATCCCATGAATTCCTGCAGCCTTCTAACTTTGCAGTTAGATGAAGGGAGCTTGTTGCATTTTTTGGCTTCTGCTGATCCATTTTTTTTCAGCTGCCAGTAGTTATGACGTATATGAGGAAAATGGCAAGGTCGGCCTGAAGAACGACGCAGGCAAAGTTTTAATTCCTGCGCGCTTCGATGCCTTAGGCTGGAGCAATACGAAGTTTACAGTTCTTAATAATGTTATTGGCTATAGGTCCGGTAGCCACTGGGGTCTTGTCAGCCTTGACAACGAAGTCATTACAAAACCTCTTTACGAAGAGGTTTATCCAGCGGAGGGTCTATTTGTCATTGCCAGAAAAAAGTCAAACCTGTCATTGCGCGTCGTCACTGGCTGTCTCACCATAAGTGGCAAGCAAGTTCTGCCGTTCGAATATGACGGTGTCAGCATTCACAACAACCGCGCGATAGTATTCACGAAAATCGGCAATGAATATAAGTATGGCCTTGTTGATCTTGAAAACAAAACGCTGATACCACAACAATTTATGCGCGTTTCTTCTGTGGGTGCGCATAGCTATGCGGTGAAGAATTTTGATGGTAGGATGGCTTTGTATGCAAACGACGGGAAACCTATTACCGGCTTCGCTATTGATAGTATTTCAACATTTAAAAATAACTATGCAATTCTATACCAGAATGCGCAGCAAGGTCTTATTGATGGCGATGGCGAAATTAAGCTTCAGCCTGTATTTCGCGAAGTTCGCATCGATGTAGATGGATCGGTGTTCACAAGACAGCTGGACGAGTGGTATTTTCTTGACGGCCAGAACAAACTTTTTCAAACGAAACAAGCTGACTCAATCCGTGCGATTGGGAAAAACCTTCTCTGCATAGTGTCGGCCGGCACAACGCATCTTGAAGATTATAAGTTGAAACCCACCAGCACCAAATCATACTCCACGCTTGGTAATTTTGTCAAAGGGAAGGCTATCTTTTCAATAAACGGAAAATATGGAATTGCACGAACCGACGGCACCATCGTTATTCCTGCCCAATATGATAAGATATACTTCGATCGGCAGTTTGTAATAACCAATCAGATTCAGGGTGGCAAAAATAACTGGACCGCATTAGATTCAACGGGACGCATACTGAACAGCAAGGCTTACGAGCGTATTCATCCATTTACGGGCAAGATCTTTCCCGTTGTTAATAGAAACTTTTGGGGGGCAATTGATGCATCCGGCAAGGAAATTATTGCCTGCGCATATGATTCGATATTACAGAACCTGAAAAACTACGTCGTCATAAAATTTAAACAACAGTATGGAGTTTTAAACCTCCAGGAGGAATGGAAAGTTACACCGCGTCCCAATAGGATAAAGCTCCTCGCAGAAGACCGGTTTCTGGAGATTGGCCCAAAAACAACCTATTTAAAATCGTTTGATGGAACGACAATATATTTCACTGACAACAAAATAGACGCTTATGCAACGCACCTCACCGAATACCTGCCTTCGGGAAATGTTTGGGAGGTAGATCTTGACGGCGTAATCGTAAACCGGAAAATCCAACCCGATGGATCGCTCGAAAGGATCTATCCTGAAGCGGAAGGATTAAGAGGAATAAAGAAGAACGGCCAATATGGATTTATCGATTCACAGGGGCGTTTGCGCATAGCCAACCGTTACGCCGGAATTCAACCCTTCAGCGAGTCATTGGCGGCGGTCAAGCTTGTGGGCAAATGGGGATTTATCAATCGGGAAGATAAAATTGCCATTCAGCCCGTATATGATGAGGTTACACCTTTTAAAATGGGCTTTTCTATTGTAAGGCAAAAGGGCTTTCAGGGTCTTGTCGATAAAACCGGAAAGGTAATATTACCAACACGCTACGAACTGATCCGAGTCCTGAATGACGGTAATGTTCTGTTTAAACAAGGTGGACTGCTGGGATTGGCTGATCGCGATGGCAAGATATTGATCAACCCCAAGTATAACATCCTGGAAGAGCTGAACAATAATTACGTTGTCGTCGCACGAGATAATAAATACGGCGTCATATCAGTAAAGGGAATAAGTACTGTTCCACTAATTTACGATCTGATCACTTATGATAGATACAACAACTACTTCCTGGCCCTTAAAAAGGCAGCGTGGCTTAAATCGCTTTAAAAGAGCTTTAAGCTTCCTACTTGTCCTTCTTCTCAGCGCCGGTCGTCGATTTTCCTGAACCTGAAATCGCTTGCCGCATCTCTGTATCGGCCTGAACATTTTGCATCTTGTAATAATCCATAATTCCGAGATTCCCGCTGATAAATGCTGCAGCAATTGCCTTAGGGATCTCTGCTTCCGCTTCAATTACTTTCGCCCTTGCCTCCTGAGCCTTGGCCTTCATTTCCTGGTCCAGTGCTACCGCCATGGCACGTCGTTCTTCTGCCCGCGCTTCTGCAACTTTTAAATCGGCAGAGGCCTGATCTATCTGCAGTTTTGCGCCAATATTTGCTCCCACATCAACATCAGCAATATCAATCGAAAGGATCTCAAACGCTGTCCCGGCGTCCAAACCGCGTGACAGAACAAGCTTTGATATTTTATCGGGACTTTCAAGCACTTCCTTATGCGACTTAGCCGAACCGATCGACGATACAATGCCCTCACCCACACGGGCAAGGATCGTGTCCTCTCCTGCGCCCCCTACCAATTGGGCAATGCTTGCGCGCACAGTTACCCGGGCGATTGCAATCAGTTGAATTCCGTCTGATGCAACGGCAGCAACCTTCGGCGTGGTAATGACCTTGGGATTTACGGAGATCTGAACCGCCTGGAATACGTCACGTCCTGCAAGGTCAATCGCTGTCGCTTGTTTGAAAGTAAGGCTGATGTTGGCCTTGTCGGCGGATATCAGTGCGCGAATGACGTTCGGCACATTGCCCCCCGCGAGGTAATGGGTTTCTAACTCATTTGATGACAACTGAAGTCCGGCTTTTGTCGCTGTGATCAAAGAGTCTACGACAATGCGTGGTGGAACCTTCCGAATCCTCATGAACACCAGTTCAAAGAGCCCGACCTTTACACCGGAAAACAAGGCCGTGATCCAAAGGTTTACCGGAACAAAATACATGAAAACAAAGAAAAGAACGATACCGCCAATGACGAGTATCAGTAATGAAGCAACGCTATCCATTAGATTAATTTTAGGGGTTCTACTACAATTTGATGTGATTCAATCTGGGTGATTTTCACCTTTGCACCACTCTCTACAAAGCTTCCGGTCGTTTTAACCTCATATGCCTTTTGATTGAATTCTGCTTTGCCAACAGGCCGGAGATTGGACAGTGTTATACCCTCATCTCCAATGTTTATCGTGGAAAGTATTCCCTCATTCACTCTTCCATCCATAGACGTTTTAAGAGAAAATTTGGACCAGGCGCCCGATCGGAAGCTGACCACGAAGGCTACCAGGGAAACAACCAACATTCCAGTAAGAATGTATTTTGCTGTCGGGCTTCCCAGGTGGTTGTAGCTCACAACGATACCGGCAATAGAAAAGATAAGACCTAAGATTCCCACCACGGTCGTTCCAGGGACAAAGAAAAGTTCGATGATGGTAAGGGCTAAGCCAACCAGCAGCAACGAGATTATAATAATCCAGATCAACATTTTTTCAAGGGGTGCAGATCAAAAATACGAATATTTGATCATTTCTCCTGGTTAGTAGGCCCGGGCAAAAAGCACGCGTCGCTTTGACGGCTGCCCTGAATAAATACATTTTCCACTTTCTACCTTCGCATCTAACGGAATGCACCTGATTGTAGCCTTAGTTTCATCTTTTATAGCACCTTCGGTTTCGACCGTCCCGTCCCAATGTGCCATCACAAACCCCGCCTTCTCGTCGAGAACTTTTTTAAAGTCGCTGTAATTATCGACTGATGTGATCATTTCATTGCGAAAGGTCAAAGCACGCTGATAAATGTTATCCTGAATTTGATCTAACAGACGGGGAATGAATGTAACCACCTCTTCTATCCTGATCAGCTGCTTTTCGCGTGTGTCGCGGCGTGCAACTTCTACAGTACCATTTTCCAGATCGCGTGGTCCAATAGCAAGACGCACCGGCACGCCCTTCATTTCCCATTCGGCGAATTTGAACCCCGGTTTTTGAGTATCCCGATCATCGAATTTTACAGTCAGTCCAAGGTTGCGGAGAGCCTTCGTAATGGATTCTACTGCAGTACTCACTTTAGCAAGTTCGCCCTCATTTCTAAAGATCGGAATAATTACTACATGGATTGGGGCGAGTTTGGGTGGAAGAACGAGGCCCTCATCGTCGGAATGTGCCATGATTAACGCGCCCATCAAACGGGTGCTAACACCCCAGGAGGTACCCCATACGTGCTCAAGTTTGCCTTCCTTCGATGCAAACTTTACGTCAAAGGCCTTGGCAAAATTTTGCCCCAGAAAGTGTGACGTTCCGGCTTGCAAGGCCTTGCCATCCTGCATCATCGCCTCAATGCAATAAGTGTCAATTGCTCCTGGAAAGCGCTCACCCTCGGATTTTATTCCCTTGACCACCGGCATCGCCATGAATGATTCGGCGAATTCTGCATAGATGTTGAGCATTTGAAGTGTTTCCTTCACTGCTTCTTCGGCTGTAGAATGAGCAGTGTGGCCTTCCTGCCATAAAAACTCCGCTGTACGCAGGAAAAGGCGTGTACGCATCTCCCAGCGGACCACATTCGCCCACTGATTGATCAGAAGAGGGAGGTCGCGATAAGATTGTATCCACCGCTTATAGGTGCTCCAGATAATAGCTTCACTGGTTGGCCGAACAACCAATTCTTCCTCAAGTTTAGCGTCCGGGTCAACCATAAGCTTGCCTGGACGTTTATCGTCAGACTTCAGGCGGTAGTGCGTGACTATAGCGCATTCTTTGGCGAACCCCTCCGCATTCTTCTCTTCCGCCTCAAACATGCTTTTAGGAACGAACAACGGGAAATAGGCATTCACGTGCCCAGTCTCTTTAAACATTTTGTCCAACGCTTGCTGCATCTTTTCCCATATGCTGTACCCATAGGGTTTTATTACCATACAGCCCCGAACGTCGGAATGCTCAGCGAGGTCTGCTTTTTTAACTAACTCATTGTACCAGAGGGAATAATCGTCCGAACGGCTTGGTAATTCTTTCCCCATGATTGGTATAATTATTGATTATTTATGCTCTAACTGGCAAATATATGTTTAGCCGGCAAATCATGCGAAATTTTGTATCTTTATAAGAACACTTTTACAACGATTTCGCGTTTACTGATTATATTGATCTTGATAACAAGCTTTTAAGCCTACATATATGAAAAACAAGGTGGTATTGGGATTGAGTGCGTTGCTGGTCACATCAGCGGCCTTCGGCCAGGGGATAGAGAGTGACGATATGTATTTTAGTTCGAAAGATCGGGCGAAGCTTAAAGAAGCTCAGGCTAGTAAGCAGGCGGCTTACGAAGCCAGCGCGCGGAATACAAAGCGAGATAACATCGCTGCCGTGGAAGAGGATGATAATGCTGAAGCAATTTATTCGGCGCGGAACGAGAATCCGGAGTTTGCGGCGCGGTCAAATTCTCAGTCTGCGCAAGCCGACAATCAGGATTATTTTGTGAATGACTACAAGTACAACAATTATTCGAATCTCAATAACTTCAATAATAATTTCAATGATTGGTACGGCAGTTCCTGGTATCGTTCAAATTATTATAACCCATCGATCTATGGATGGAACAGCCCGTATTATGGCAGTGCCTATGATTCATGGGGCAATCCATGGATGAATCCTTATTATAGATCGGGCTGGTCAAGTTCATTCAGCTTCCACTTGGGTAATTCGTGGAATTATGGATGGGGTAATAATATGGGTTGGGGTATGAGCTATGGCTATAACAACCCTTATATGGGTTCAATGTACGGTTACCGCAGCGGTTATGGATACGGTGCGGGTTATGGTGGATGGTATAATTCGCCGACGGTAATCATTGTCAACAACGGTGAAGGTGGGCGCAACGTCGCTTACGGGAAGCGCGGCTCACATGGGGGGATGGTAACATCTGCTCCAGGGAATGGTAACTCACGTTCAAGAAATTCGAATATAGTTGAGCCTTCTGCGGGAGGTGTGCGGCCTACTTATGGAAATTCAGGCGGAAGGATAGCAACCACTGCGCCAACCAGAAGCAGCCGTCAGGAAGAATATTATAACAGATCATGGAGAAGTTCTCAACAGCCTGCAACCTCGTCCGGTTCATACAATGCCCCGTCACGAAACTCATCTTCTGACAGTTGGAATCGCTCGTCAAATAGTGATTTTGGTAGAACTTCATCGCCTAACAATAACAACAATGGCGGTAATGTAAGAAGTGGTTCAAGTGATGGCGGTGCAGTTCGCAGCAGCGCTCCGGCGAGTTCGGGGTCAAATGGCAGGACGCGGGGAAGAGACTAAACAAGCAAAATTATTTAACATGATAAAGGTGAGGGGAGCAATTATCCTCTGTGGGATATTATTGCTCGCAATTTCAACCGGACATGCCCAAACTTACGTAGAGTCGGCATTATTGTTTAGCCAGACGAAGGTGGGAGGAAGTTCACGTATACAGGCAATGGGTGGTAGCCAGACGGCACTGGGCGGTGATTATAGCTCCGCCTTTTCAAACCCGGCAGGGTTGGGAATGTTTAATCGTTCCGAAGTAACTTTTACTCCAGCAGTAACGTCGGCCAAGACCACGGCATCTTACTTAGGCAACGTCGACGAGTCCACAAAAACTCGTTTCAACATCCCTGGGATAAGCTTCATATTTAACATGCCAATGAATAAAGGAGGATTTGTGTCCGGTTCATTCGGCATAAGTTTGAATCGAACGAACGACTTCAATCGGTCCACTTTTTATCACGGCAGAAATGTCGATACTTCAATAATCGATTATTTCATTGATGATGCTTTTGGTTCTGATACTGACCAGTTTGCTGAAAAGGGTGGTTTTCAATTCAACACCCCGACAGGTCTCGCATATTATAACTACCTAATTGGTCCGTTAAGTATAATGGACCAGTCGGAGCCAGACGACGAATATTTCAGCGATGTGAAGGGAGTGCCAGACCAACAGGAAATTATACAAACAAAGGGCTCATCGAATCAATGGAATTTCTCGTATGGCGCAAACTTTAAGGATATGCTTTTCATCGGTGCGGGTATCGGCATAACGAGCCTGAAATATACGTCTGAGAAGAATTTCAGTGAGGATTTTGATGATGATGATGTGTTTAACAGGCTTGGCCTAAATGAATATCTCGACCTGAAAGGCAATGGCATCAATGCGACCGTTGGAGCAATTGTCAGGCCGCAAGACTTTTTGCAATTGGGTGTGTCATTCACGACCCCGACCTATTATGAATTCTCCGAGACTTACAGTGCCAACATGGCGACCTCCTGGAAAAATTTCGATTACTATGGAGATGGTTCGGAGTTGCTGAATAATGAACAGGCAGCTACTGATATCGTGACTTCGGATTATAGCCTGGTGACGCCACTAAAAGTCAGTTCAGGCGTAGCTTTCATTTCAAAATATGGGATTATCACCGGTGATGTAGAATTTACAAATCCTTCGAAAGCGCGATATTCTTCTAATATTTCGGGCATAGAGTTCAGCCAGGAGAACAAGGGTATTAAAGCTGCATATCAGTCCGTTGTGAATTACCGCATCGGCGGAGAATTCAGGTATGAAAAATTGCGCGTGAGAGCTGGCTATGGTGTGCAAGGTAGTAGCTACTCAGAAAGCATTGCCCTGGACAACAGCATTAAGTCCATCACAGGTGGTGTAGGAGTGCGTTTTCAAAAATTCTATGCGGATTTTGCTTTGGTCCACAGCAGTGGTAAAAATTCTTACAATCCTTACAGCTTCTTTGATGGAATCAATGATCCAGTTGTAGATCTGAAAACAAAGATACTTACTGGCATGCTCACTTTTGGGTTTGCGTTCTGATCTCTAACACTTCTAAAATTTTTGAAAGCGTCGCGCCCTTGACTGTGACCCATGCCTGATGGTAACAGTCAAGGCGCGACGCTCGTAGGTGCTCAAGCTTCTCGTGCCGTTTAAAAGAGTCTGTTTCATTCAGGAGGGGCCGGTCAATTTTTTTTTCCAGCCGCGTTATTAACACTTCTAGCGGTTCGTCCAGGAAAATACTTAATCCGTTTTCGTTAATGATCTTCATGCCTCCGTGATAGCACGGTGCGCCACCGCCTGTAGCCATGATAAAGTTTTTATTACTTTGAGAAAGCTCAATCAATAAAGTAGATTCCACTTTCCTGAAATGATCTTCACCCTTTGCCGCAAAGATGTCTGTTACGAGATTACCTTCGAACTTTTCGATTTCTTTATCGAGGTCTATGAATTCCATATTCAATCGCTGAGCAAGCTGCGCTCCAAGCGTGCTCTTGCCCGAGCCGGGCATACCCACAAGGTAAATCTTCATATCTTCTTCATCAGCAACAGAACATCTGCCGCGGTTGGTGTGTCATTATGATGCCACATGCCGCGCACAGTCCCTTCCACCCACAAAGTAATCCCTGGGTTCGACCTCACGATTGTCTTAAGTACAGTTGCATCAACGAAATAGTAAGGTACGGCCAGTTGATTTTCGTGTCGGAAAGGCTCGAACTGCTCTGACGACGAAGCCGTAAAAATCATCATCTCAACCTTTCCGTCGAGCTCTTGCGTAAGCTTGCGAATGTTATCAATGTTCTTTACCGATGCCTTTTTAACGTCGTAAATGATGAACAATAATTTGTTCCCGGTAAATGTACTTTGCGTTACATCTTCACCCTCTACGCTGTAAACAGCGTAGTCTGTTATCTTCGCTTTTGTGCGATCCTCATTCAATTGTTTTACACCAACATATTTGAACGCCACCGTATCGGACAAATATTTTTCCGACTTTACGATTTCACCATCTGGTTTGCTAAAAGAGTATTCAAAAACAGCTTGCTCCTGCGGCAACATTTGCTGTGGTATATTATTTCCAATCTTGTAGGCCCTGAAATCAATAAATGGCAGATGAATCAAAGCAAAGATGCCTACGGCGAGGGAGATTATCGAAATGCCAGCGATGACAATGTCGCCGAGCTTCTCTCGTATAACAGGTACATAACGCTTCCTGTACCAAAACAGGTGTAGCACGAAAACCATCAGGATAATATCCTTGATGAACGATTCCCAGGGTGTGAGTTTTATCGCATCACCAAAACATCCGCAGTCAGTCACTTTATCAAAATATGCGGAGTAAAACGTAAGGAATGTGAAAAAGATCATCAGCACCAGCATAACGATTGTGGTGATCCTCATCCGGTAATACAACAGTACGGCGATTCCCAGCACAACCTCCAGAATTATCAGCAGCATGCCAAGCTCCAGTGCGAAAGGCTTGAATGCCAGAAAAAAGCTTCCAAAGTCTTCAGCAAACACCTCAAAGTATTCTTCAAGCTTTATCTCTGTACCAATTGGGTCATTCAGTTTGATAAGGCCGGAAAAGATAAAGAGCAGGCCAACAAAAAATCTCGAAAACTGGTCCAGCGCTTTTAGTATCATACTTTACGGGCTTGTGATAATATCATTGCAAAGACAGCATAATTAATCATATCCTGGTAGTTCGCCTTAATTCCTTCGCTTACCAGGGTGCTCCCATTATTGTCTTCAATCTGTTTAACGCGTAATAATTTCATTAAAATAATATCGGTAATAGACGTTACTCGCATTTCACGCCATGCTTCGTCGTAATCATGATTTTTATTTTGCAGCAACCTGAACGTATCGTCAACTGCCGCATCATATAGCGGCTCGAGTTCGGAAGCTTTCATATCCAAAGAAGCGTTGGTGACCAATTCCATCTGCATCAAAGCCATAATGCAATAGTTGATGATCCCAATGAACTCGTCACGTACCGGGTCGTCGACTTTCTGAGCACCTTTTTCCTGGATACTGCGTATTCTCTGCGCCTTGATATAGATTTGATCTGTTATCGAAGGCAACCGGAGTATTCGCCAGGCCGTTCCGTAATCACGGGTCTTTTTAAGAAATAGTGATTTGCACAGGGCGATAACCTCTGAGTACTCTGCTTCCGTTTTTTCGATCAAGGCGGTATACTTTAAGGGACAAACATCTTAATTTGACCGGTAATTCCCATCCCACAATTAATGAAATCTGAATCGGCCCTAGATTTTTTTCCTGTTGCTACTACCTTAAATGCGCGTGGAAAGCTTATAGACCTTTCCCGTCCACAGGTGATGGGGATTCTTAACGTAACCCCTGACAGTTTTTTCGACGGCGGCAAGTACATCACTGAGAGCGCGATCATCGCACAAGCAGGCAAGATCCTCGCAGAGGGAGCAACCTTTATTGACGTTGGGGCATACTCGAGCCGTCCCGGCGCTGATGACATACCTGAGCAGGAAGAAATGACGCGCTCGGTGGCAGCGATCCGGTCCATTCACCGTGAGTTTCCTAAGGCAATCATCGCTGTCGATACATTCAGGTCGAAGGTAGCCGAGGCGGCCGTTGACGAGGGAGCCACGCTTATAAATGATATTTCCGCAGGAGAGCTTGACCTGAATATGCCCGCCACTGTAGCGCGGCTAATGGTTCCGTATGTCGCGATGCACATGCGCGGCACACCTGCTACTATGAAATCATTGGTTAGCTATGACAATCTGATAAAGGATATTGTGGACTACTTTCACCGGAAATTGTTCGCCTTTCATCAACTGGGAATTAAAGACTTGATTATCGATCCAGGCTTTGGTTTCGCCAAGACTATAGACCAAAATTTTCAACTCTTGCAGCACCTTGATTACGTCAGGATTCTAGGCAAACCAATCCTCGCTGGTCTTTCGCGTAAATCCATGATTTGGAAAACATTGCATCAACAACCAAACGAATCGCTGAACGGCACAACTTCACTCAATACCATCGCGCTGATGAAAGGCGCTTCCATCCTCCGTGTGCATGACGTTAAAGCGGCTGTTGAGGCCGTAACGCTATTCACCGCGATGCAACATCCTACCACAAAGGATTTAAATCCACCCCCCTCTTCGTAAACTATTTAGGTATGTATACCTTTGTAGAAATGATTTTTCTTTTTCAGGTAGGGTTTTTAGAAGTAGGCTGGGTCGATTTCGTCGACGTTACCCTCGTCAGTATCTTACTTTATCAGGTTTATAAACTCATCAGAGGAAGTATTGCAGTAAATATTTTCCTTGGCATCCTCGCTTTGTATCTGGTTTATTTGATTGTGCGTGCTGCGCAAATGGAATTGCTCACTACAATCCTGGGTACATTCATGAATGTAGGTGTCCTGGCGATGATCATCTTGTTTCAACCCGAGATCCGTAAGTTTTTACTTGTTATTGGACGAAGTACGGAGTTCCGGGAAAATATCTTTAAGACAATCGCTAATTGGCGTCACGAGTATCATGATGACTTTGATATCAATCAGGTTATTGAAGCTGTGAAAACTTTAAAAGCCACCAGAACCGGCGCGCTGATCGTTTTTTCACGCGATACAGAACTAAAGTTTTATGCCCAGACCGGCGATGCGTTAGAAGCAGAGGTGAGCAAACGTTTGATATTGTCGATCTTTAATAAGCATAGTCCGCTGCATGACGGCGCGGCGATCATTTACAAAGGCAGGATCAAGGCAGCGCGTTGCGTCCTCCCTGTGAGCGAGAACGATGCAATCCCGCCTAATTATGGTTTACGCCACCGTGCGGCCGTTGGAATGTCTGAAAATACTGATACGCTTGTGATGGCGATTTCCGAGGAAACGGGAAGGCTGCTGCTTGCACGCAATGGTAAATATTTGAGAGCGTTAAAGCTTAAGCAGGTTGAACAAAAGATCCTCGATTTTTTACATGATAATGAACCAGCCCGTTGGGAAGATCTTAAAGAAGAGGAAGCAGAAGCTGCTGAATCGTCTAAAGGACAGTCCTGATTTTACAAAAGAACACAACGCATGAGGAAGCTCTTTCTCCTGCTACTGTTGCCACTGTTTTCAAAAGCCCAAACGCTGCAGACAATTGTACAGCACGGTCACGAGCTTGCGGTCGTAGCCGTTGCCGTTAGTCCAGATAGCAACTATGTCGCTACGGGAAGTAAGGACAAATCTTTAAAACTATGGGAGCTCAGCACCGGTAGAGAGGTCAGAAGTTTTCTTGGTCATGAAGCGTCAGTAACGAGCGCGGCTTTCACATCTGATCGAAAATATCTCATCAGCGGCAGTAACGATAAGTCAGTGCGCATGTGGCAGGTCAAAGATGGAAAAGAGGTGTTCGCCATTAAGACCAATGACATCATTACCGATATTGCAGTCGACCCCAAATCGAATTTCTTTGTTGTTGCCGGTTACGGCAATTCCGGTTACGGCGACTCTGCGACAGTATATGATCTGAGATCTGGAAAAATGCTCACAAGGTTGGCTGCGTCGGCTGACAAGGGTTTAGGGAGCGGCGTGGATGTCTCTGTTAGTCCGAATGGTAGATGGTTAATACTCGGTGAAGATGACCGAACTGCCAACCTTTTTCAAACATCAGACTGGAAACGCGTTCATACATTCAAGCTGGCCGATGGATCTTGTGGCGGATGCGGCACCCGTGGTGAGTTTAGCCCCAATAGTCAGTATTTGTACCTCGTTACCAATAATGGTCCATTAGTAAAGTATGAACTTAGCAACTTCGCGCTTGTTCAGTCCATATCAAGCACTACCGAAGATCTGAAAGGATTAGCCATCAGCCCTGATGGTGACAAAATCGCGCGTGCTACGGAGAAGGAGATAACCATCTGGTCCGTGAGTGGCGCTGACTCCGTTAGCATTCCTGCGGAGGAAAAATCCGAATTTCATGAGATTGCCTTTTCGCTCGATGGCAAAGAACTAATCATTGGCTCTGACAACAATACGGCTATACGCTGGGACGTCGGCGCGCGCGTTGTTAAAATTCCCCTTACCGGATTTCTTAATGAAAGAGATAAAGGGGGCCTGGACTATGATCCGAATTTTTATTGGCAATCTGCTATTGCGAAATATATCCGGTTCAAAAACAATTTAATCATCGCGCCTGACGGGAAGAGCTTGATAAAGGGAAAGTTTGGTACAAAGGTAAAGCGCTGGGATATTGCCACGGGCAAGACTATCATGGACTATGTCGGACATAAAAGGGCTGTGCTATGCTATGATCTTTCGAAGGATGGAAAGCGCATGCTTACCGGCGGCGGGGACGGAAAAATTATGATTTGGGATTTCCAGACGGGCGATTCCATTACAGTGATAAACAGTTATCGCGAGCCGATCTTCGATATTCATTTCAGCAGCGACGAATCAAGTGTCATTTCTTCAAGCTGGGATGGTTCAATGAAGATGCATGACGTTGCAACCGGCAAAATGGTGACCTACATGGAATTTGAAAAGGGCGCTGCCTATAGTATACTTCCAACATCCGGTGACTTGTACTTTTACGCAGCGCGGCTTGATAATTCCTTGCAGCTCTGGGAAGTGGATACAAAAAAAGAAGTGCGGAATTTTGTCGGACATTCCGACATCGTTTCTGCCATCCACGTTACGAGGGATGAAAAACTTCTGTTAAGCGCAAGTTGGGACGGATCTGTCAGGCTTTGGGATGTTAGCTCAGGATTGATGACACGCAAATTCAAAGGTCACACAGGCGCTGTGCACTGTGCGTTGTTCAGTCCTGACGAAAGATATGTTTACTCGGCAGGCGCGGACCGTTCCATTCGCGTATGGGACATCAATGGAAACAAAGTAGTACGCACCTTTGATGGACATCGCGCCGAAATTACTACCATACTTTTCAGTCCGGATGCGAAGATGCTGATCAGCCACAGCGTGGACGGCGTCACCAAATTTTGGGATGTGAATACCGGAAAAGAATTTTTTGAGCACATACATCTTGGTGAAAAGGACTGGATGGTCAAAAGTCCTGAGGGATTTTTTAACGCCACAGGGGACGCGCGAAAATACATTCACTTTGTTAGCGGGCTTAAAACGTTCGCCGTCGACCAATTCTTCAACGAATTCTACAGACCTGATCTGCTTCCGCGAATTTTTCAGAATCGCGGATCCACTAATGAGTCAAAAAGTATTCAGGGAAAATTAAAGGAGTCGACACCACCCACGGTAAAAATCGCTGTAGTCGCGCACGCACCAGGAAAAGCTGAGATTTACGTGAGGATCATTGACAACGGCAATGGCGCCGGGAACCTTCGGCTTTTTCACAATGGCAAAAGTATTGGGATAGATCATGGTGCCTTAAAGTTCCCGGCATCCCGTGGTCAGGCGACAACTTATAAACATGTAATTGATCTGGTTGGCGGTAAAAATACTTTTTCGGCTGTTGCGACGAACAAAGATAATATTGAGTCCGATCCGCAGTCGACGGAATTATTTTCCGACCACGCAACGAAAAACAGCAATTGTTACATTCTCGCCGTAGGAATTAATCAATACCGCAACAGCAAGCTTAGTCTGAACTATGCGCGATCAGACGCCGAGTCTTTCGCCAACCTGATGAAGACAAAGACATCCGGTCTGTTTAAGACAATGCAGCTCATTCCGTTGTATGATGAAGATGCCACGCGATTAAAAATTCTGCAGACTCTCGACGATCTGGGAAGCAAGATCAATCAGGAGGATGTCTTTATTTTCTATTACGCCGGGCATGGCAGCATGGTAGACAACCATTTTTATTTCATTCCTACGGAGAGTTCAAGGTTGTATGACCAAAACGCACTTAACAAAGATGCTATTGAAGCCGGCGTTCTACAGGAAAAGTTTAAATCAATCAAGGCATTGAAACAACTTATCATCATGGATGCTTGCCAATCCGGTGGTTCTGTAGAGTTACTTGCTACGCGTGGTGCCGGTGAAGAGAAGGCCATCGCTCAACTGTCGCGTAGCGCCGGTATACATGTGATGGCATCGGCAGGCAGCGAGCAGTTCGCTTCGGAGTTTGCATCTCTCGGTCATGGACTCTTCACTTCAGTACTAATCAGAGCCCTTCAAGGTGAAGCCGACGGCGCTCCAAAAGATGGCAAGGTTACTATTTACGAATTGAAATCATTTATAGACGATCAGGTTCCTGAAATGACGAGGAAGCTGAAAGGAAATCCTCAATACCCCTACACTTTTTCAAGAGGTCAGGATTTTCCCGTTGTTATTTCTGATTGATACCATAAAAGCAGAATTGAAAAATTCTGTATAAACACAACTTGTCTGTTCATTTTACGTATTTTAGTCCAACCTTTCGTTATGCTGTATCGCAATGGTAGAAGCAAACCCCGTTAAATATTATTTTGCCAAGTACTTTTTCCTTGGAATGTGTCTGCTACAATGGCTGGTTGCCGCCACCATTTTTTTCCGTCATCCTTTTAATGCAAAGACTTTCTTCATCGCACTGGTCTTTATTACTATTGGGCTTCTAACCTTTGTATTCTTCCTGATCCTCACAGAAAAAATGCGAAGGGTTGCAGTCGGAAAAAACAAAATCGTTGTTATCGAGGGTGACAGAAATGTTCGTTTCGGTTGGCCTGAAGTAAAGTCGTTAAAGATTGTTCCGTTCTTCAACTTGTATAAACTGAAGCTGAAAGGCAAAAAGGGTCATATCTACTTTTTCCCCTCACAGAATATCGATCCTGCATTTGGCCTTATGTCCAAAGACACTTCCAAGATGGGCGACATTGTGCAGAAGCGAAAGAAAGAATACGGTCTTAAGTGAATTGGCTTTGTGCGGGTAAGATTGAACCCGTGATTTGCAGTCGCCGGACGTATTGTCTACTTTTTTAAGATCCCTAATTCTCTTCCGGCCTCAGTGAACGCGTTGATCGCTTTGTCGAGGTGTTCCTGTTCATGGGCGGCAGATATCTGAACACGTATCCTTGCCTGGCCTTTCGGCACCACCGGAAAGAAAAAGCCAATAACATAGATACCTTTTTCCAGGAGCCGATCGGCGAACTGTTGAGCCAACGCTGCATCATATACCATGATGGGCACGATAGGATGTTCTCCAGCCTTGATATCAAATCCCGCCGATGTCATCTGCTTTCTGAAATAGATCGTGTTCTTCTCCAGTTTATCACGCAATGCCGTTGTTTCGGCAAGCATATCGAACACTTCAATTGATGCACCTGTAATGGATGGTGCAAGCGTGTTTGAAAAAAGGTATGGCCTTGAACGTTGTCTTAAAAGTTCAATCATCTCCTTTCGGCCTGAAGTAAATCCTCCTGACGCGCCACCCAGTGCTTTTCCCAAAGTGCCGGTGATGATATCAACTCTTCCTGTTACTCCTCTGAACTCCGGCACTCCCCTCCCTGTCTTTCCAATGAATCCGGTAGAGTGGCATTCATCGCTCATCACCAATGCGTCATAAGCCTCTGCCAGGAGGCATATTTTATCAAGTTGCGCAATGGTTCCGTCCATAGAAAATGCTCCATCAGTAACTATTACGATTTGCTTTGCTCCCGCCCCCTTTGCATCCTGCAGCTGCTGTTCCAGATCTGCCATATCATTGTGCTTATAGCGGAATCGTTTGGCTTTACATAACCTGACACCGTCGATGATTGAAGCGTGATTTAATTCATCGGAAATGATAGCATCTTCAGCACCAAACAATGGTTCAAATACACCGCCGTTTGCATCGAACGCCGCTGCATAAAGAATTGTGTCTTCGGTGCCAAGGAAATCCGAGATCTTTTTCTCAAGGGTTTTATGAATGTCCTGGGTGCCGCAAATGAATCTAACTGATGACATTCCAAAACCATGCGTATCTATCGCACGCTTTGCAGCCTCAATGACGCGAGGATGAGAGGATAGACCCAGATAATTGTTTGCGCAAAAGTTTATTACCTCCTTGCCGTCGGAAGTTTCGATGACTGCACCCTGAGGCGTCAATATCACCCGTTCCTTTTTATACATGCCGGCTGCGGCAATATTTTCAAGTTCACTTTTTAAGAACGGCTGAAGTTTATCGTACATACGTTAACTCAATTTTGGTTTTGGTTTAAATACGGGCCGTGGCACTGCAGGCTTTGTGCTACTAACTTGAGCAATGGCAGATGGCTCAGACTGCGGCACAGCGGCAGATGGCTTCGCCGCTTCAGGCTTGGGCAACGAAACAAATTTTAGAGGGTATTTACGCCTGACCGGATTAATCAGGTAGAGCTTTTGGGCGGTGAAGCTGTTTGGATGAATCTGTTCAAATTCAGTTTTCCATGTCAGCCATGTGGCGTGCTCAGCATTCGCAAATGCGATCGTATCGATCCTCTTTGATATCAAATATGCTTCAAAATCCACGGGCGCTAAGGTAGTTAAAATGCTTTTTGTCTCAACCGTTAAGCACGGTTGTTAATTCCTTAATGCTAAATTTTGGTAATTTGGCAACGGTTCAACAGTGAACGTTATGCCTTTGGATCTCTGCTAAGTGATGGTGAAAGAAAAAATTCTGATTATCGGCGCAGGGGGCCAGCTTGGCTCTGAACTTACGCAGGGACTTTGGAAAATACACGGTAAAGAAAACGTTATCGCAACGGACATCAAAGGGCCGGAAGGAATACTCGGTGAGGCTGACTTCGAGATACTTGATGTGCTTCAGGAGGAGGAGTTGAACGCGTTGATACACAAAATCGGAGTCACGCAGATCTATCACCTCGCGGCAGTGCTTTCCGCGACTGGCGAGAAAAAACCAAAACTGGCCTGGGATCTAAACATGAACGGTCTGGTTCATGTGCTTGACGCAGCCGTACAGCACAAGGTCGGGAAAGTTTATTGGCCAAGTTCGATTGCAGCCTTTGGGCCAACGACTCCAAAGATAAAAACGCCGCAGGATACTATCATGGATCCATCGACGGTTTACGGCATTAGCAAGTTAGCCGGTGAGCGGTGGTGTGACTGGTATTTCCGTAACAAAGGTCTCGATGTACGTAGCCTTCGCTATCCTGGTTTGATTGGATACAAGACAAAGCCCGGCGGAGGCACCACGGACTACGCTGTTGACATTTTCTTCAAGGCCCTGACTGAGAAAAAATTCGAATGCTTCCTGAAGTCAGATACATACTTACCCATGATGTATATGGATGATGCTGTCAAAGCAACATTGGACTTGATGGAAGCGCCATCAGAAAAAATAAAAGTAAGGTCGAGCTATAACGTAACCGGAATGAGCTTTTGTCCAGCGGAAATCGCAGCGGAGATTAAAAAATTCATTCCTGCGTTTGAGATCACATACGCTCCGGACTTCAGGCAGTCTATTGCCGATTCATGGCCTAAGTCGATAAATGACTCGGTAGCCCGCATTGACTGGGGATGGAAACCCGCCTTTGGCCTCGAGGAGATGACCACCGAGATCCTGGCGAATCTGCCACCGCTGCTTTAGTACTGCAAGCGAATTACGACGCTTGCGCAAGTTTTCAAACTTGTGTCTCAAAACGTTGCGGTCTCCTGACTGCAGCACCTTTTCGGACCTACGCATTTACCCACCCACGCACCATTACGCCGACCACATTCGCAATCCCGCTCCCCACCCTTATATTTACGCCACCATCAACTTCAACAGCCATGACCTCTCATCTCAAAATTGAAGTAACCGATCACATTCAGACCGTTACCATTTCACGCCCGTCTGCGCTGAACGCATTAAACTTTGAAATCCTCGATGGACTTCGGGAAATGATCATGGAGGTGTATAAAAATTCCGGAATACATGGACTCATTATTACGGGCGAAGGTGAAAAATCCTTCGTCGCAGGTGCCGACATAAAAGAAATCGCCTCTGTCGAATCCGGGATGGGAAAATCTTTTTCGGAAAAAGGCCAGGAAATATTTCAGCTGATTGAAAGATGCCCAAAGCCGGTAATTGCGGCAGTCAATGGGTTTGCTTTGGGAGGAGGATGTGAACTTGCCATGGCCTGTCACTTACGCCTCGCTACCCAAAACGCAAAGTTTGGCCTACCCGAAGTTACTTTGGGTATCATTCCGGGGTACGGAGGAACCCAACGCCTGCCACAGCTCGTTGGCAGGGGTAAAGCGCTGGAACTTATGATGACCGCGGATATTATTTCAGCCGAGGAGGCAAGATCCATTGGGCTCGTTAACCGGGTGGTTTTAACGCGTGAAGAACTGATGTCGGTTTGCTTAACGATTATGAAAAAGATAACTGCCAACGGTAGGCTAGCCGTCTCCCGTGTTATTGACAGCGTATGTGGGGCCTATAGCGGTGAAGACGATGGGTACGCGGTCGAGACGGCAAACTTCGCCCTTTGTGTTTCGTCAGAGGATTTCAAGGAAGGCACCGAAGCATTTATTGCTAAAAGAAAACCTAGCTTTAAAGGAATTTAAAATGTTAGAACGTTCCGCATTCTTCGTATACCCTATAGCATGCCTCGAACTGCAGTAATCACACATGAGTAAGATCAGGCGGCTCGCAGGCGAGACTGTACTTTATGGGCTTGGAAGCATTCTTCCGAAATTTTTAAACTTTTTCCTGGTTCGGCTTCACACAGATGTTTTCGGACCGGAAGAGTATGGTGTGCTGGCCAAGCTTCTTGCTTACGTTGCGGTTATCAACGTGATTTTCACGTTCGGTATGGAAACGGCCTATTTCAGGTTTGCTACGAAACCAGGTGCCGACGAAAAAAAGGTATTTAACATTACTCAGTCCGTAGTCATTTTTATTAGTCTCCTGTTTACGGTTCCCTTTATAGTGTTCGCGAATCAGATCGCGTCTTTTTTACAAGTACCCGGCCGGGGAGATCTCGTTGTATGGCTTAGCGCAATCATGTTTGTCGATGCCATCGCAGCAATACCCTTTGCCCGCTTAAGGCTCCAGAAGCGGGCTACGCTATTTGCATTTTACCGCTTGATAAACATTGCAATAGTTATCACGCTTAATGTTTACTTTTTAAAGGTTGCCTACGATCAATCGGTAGGAATCAATTATGTATTTATAGCCACAATGGCGGCCAATGCTTTTTACATCGTATTTTTCTTCCGAACGCTTATCCAATGGCGGCCTTCCTATGATCCATTGCTGTCGCCGAAAATCGCCACCTATGCATATCCGGTCATGCTCACCGGTCTCGCCGGCATGACCAATGAAATGTTTTCCCGTTTGACGCTTGACTGGTGGTTGCCGAAAAATTTTTATCCAGGCAAGACATCGGAGTACGCACTGGGGATTTTTGCTGCGTGCTACAAGTTTGGAATGTTGATGAGTCTCGCCGTACAGGCCTTCCGTTATGCTGCAGAGCCGTTCTTTTTTTCTAACGCTGCGGATAAAGGATCTCCAACACTATTTGCCACGGTCAATCATTATTTCATCATAGTAGGATGTGTAGTTCTACTCGGGGTGTCTCTTAACATGGATCTGTTGAAATACTTTCTTGGCAGCCCTGAATATTGGGAGGGTATATCCATTGTTCCAATATTATTGCTTGGCTACCTTTTCCTCGGCGTGTATTATAATATTTCGATCTGGTTTAAATTAACCGACAAAACTTACTTCGGAACTATCATCACAGTAGGTGGCGCGGTGATTACGATTGTGGCGAATTATTTACTCATTCCTGTTGCAGGCTATCTCGGCAGCACCTGGGCCATGCTGGCATGCTATTCTACAATGACCGCTGCCTGCTATTACTTCGGTCAACGATATTATCCAATACCATATAACGTTTTACGGAGTCTCAGTTACATTATCATTACTTCCCTGATCGTCTACGGCGCTAGCTTTATTTCGTTTGAAAGCCAATGGATCGCCACAGCATTTCATTCAGGTGTTCTCGCTGTCTATCTCTTGGCCGTTTATTTGTTGGAAAAGGATAAATTCAAAATGGCATCAAGTTGAATTTAGTTAGTTTTGATTTTTAAAGCCTTCAACGCATGAATATTATTGTCCCTATGGCTGGATTAGGTAAAAGGATGAGGCCTCATACCCTCACTGTACCGAAGCCGTTGCTGCCGATTGCCGGAAAACCTATTGTTCATCGGCTGATTGAAGACATTGCCAAAGTGTGCCCCGAGAAGATCGATAATATCGGGTTTATTATTCATCCGGGATTCGGAAAGGAAGTTGAAGAAAACCTGAAAGCGATCGCTGCGCAGGTTGGTGCAACAGGGAAAATCTACTATCAGGAGCAGGCATTTGGTATTTCGCACGCACTACTTTTCGCGAAAGAGCTTTTCACCGGCAAAGTGATTGTTGCGTTTGCAGACACCTTGTTTAAGGCAGATTTTAAGCTTGATACAACCCGTGATGGTATTATTTGGGTTCAACGGGTAGATGACCCGTCACAATTCGGCGTTGTGAGACTGAACGAAAAATCGGAAATCGTGGAGCTTGTCGAAAAGTCTTCAACATTTGTTTCCGATCTGGCCATAATTGGCATTTATTTCTTTAAAGATGGAAAGGCGCTTGCCAGTGAAATGCAGTACCTCATCGACAACGACATCAAAGATAAAGGGGAGTTCCAGTTCACGTCGGCATTGCAAGCCTTGTCAAAAAAAGGTGCTAAGCTCGTGCCAGGTCAGGTTACTGAATGGCTGGACTGTGGTAATAAGAACGTAACGGTACAAACTAATCAGCGTTATCTCGAATTCATCAAGGATCAGAAGCTTATTTCAGATAAGGCGCAGCTTATAAATTCAGTGGTTATTTCACCGTGCTTTATAGCCGACGGCGTTATTATTGAAAACTCTGTAGTAGGTCCGTACGTCTCAATTGGTGATAACTCGCGTATTACAGACAGCCGCATCAAAAACTGCATAATTCAGAAAGAAGCGAAGATTGGAAACGCAGTGCTTGAAAACAGCATGTTAGGGAATTTCACTACCTTTAAAGGTTCAGTTCAGGACCTAAGCCTTGGAGATTACAACGTAATTACATAACAGTGAATTCCCGTTTCTTATATGCTGCGATCGCCCTATGTATGGCGCTGACGTTCCTTACGTCGATGCCGTCGTTTTCGCAGCGTAAAAAGAAAAGCTCGGAAGACCCACAGGCGTCCGGGATTAAGTTACGCGAGGCCGAATTCTATTTTACGGAAGGTGAAAAATATTTTATTCTGGAAGACTACGCCAAGGCTTTGCTGTACTATCAACGCACGCTTGAGATATCCCCGGAAAATGCAACTATTCATTACAAGGTCGCCGAAGTGCTGTCCCAAAGCAATAAGCAGGACGATCTGTTAAAGGCTTCGCTGAGTATCGAAAACGCCATCAAGCTTGAACGCAAAAACAAATACTTTTATTTACTCGCGGCAAACATTTACAATGCAAGAACTGCATTCGATAAATCGGCAGCAACGTATGAGAGTATGATTCGCGAGATCCGCGGCAGTGAAGAATACTTGTATGAACTCGCAGCCGTATATCAATATGCGGGAAAGATGGATGACGCTATTAAAACCTATAACCGTGCTGAAAGTTTAATGGGTATTAATGAAGTTTCATCAATTCAGAAACTTCGCTTGTATCTCGATCAAGGTAAAATAAAAGAAGGTGTTTCAGAGGGAGAAAAACTGATACAGGCGTTTCCCGGCGAAGCGCGTTTTCTGATGGGATTCGCCGAGGCCCTTTCCCAAAAAGGCATGCACAAGGAAGCGATCGGCTACCTTGAAAAGTTCGGAGCAACCGGCACGGATGCAGGTTCAGTGAATATGCTTCTTGCGGGACTCTACCGGGATAGTAAACAAGAAGATAAAGCGAGACCGTTGCTGATGAAATTGTTCGAAGACGACAATATAGAATTGGGAAGCAAACTGATCATTCTAGGCGCCTATAACAACGAACTAAATCAAAGTAAAGCGCAGAACATTCCCGATACCGAAAAGGAAGCTTTCGCAATAGTGCTCTTCGACAAACTCACCAAGGCGAACGCCAATGACGTTAACGTTCACATTATTGGAGGCGACTTATACCTGTCGACAGGAAAGAACCGGGAAGCACAGGGAGAATATCTGAAGGCAATTGAAGCTGGTGATGTAAATTTCGAGGTGTGGGAAAATCTACTTTTCCTTGAAACTCAAATGGGTCAGTTCGACCGGGTAATTGCACACTCTGAAAAAGCATTGGAGATGTTCCCTAATCAGGGTATGTTACATTTTTTCAATGGCAATGCCCATATGCAAAAGCGAACTTATGAGGAGGCCATTTTTTCACTGGAACAAGCAAAGAAGTTGTCTTCAAAAAACCCGAAACTTGCAGCTGAAATTAACAGCACGCTTGGCGAGGCTTATAATGCAACGAAGGCGTACGACAAATCTGACAAGGCATATGACGAAGCCCTCGCAGTTGAGCCATCAAATAATGTGGTATTAAATAATTACAGCTATTATTTATCCATTAGAAAAACGAATCTTGAAAAAGCTGAGAAAATGTCGGCGTTGCTAATTAAGAATAACCCAGACAATCCAACTTTCCTGGATACTTATGCCTGGGTGCTATATGCCCAGCAGAAATACAAAGAAGCGCGAAGGATGATCGAGCGGGCAATTAATACAGGGAATGCCAGTGGCACGCACATCGAACACTATGGCGATATACTTTTTCAACTTGGTGATGTAACCGGCGCAGTCGAGCAATGGGAAAAGGCAAGGGGATTAAATGCCAACAGTGAGGCGCTAAATAAAAAAATCGCGAACCGTAAGATCTATGAATAAGTTTACCCTTTTAATCCTCGCCACTGCCACAATTCTTACTGGAGCGTGTAGCAAAAAGATTGCTGCGCCGACGGTATCGCAAGATACGGCAAAGCCCACGTTGAACGTTCAGGAAATTGATTTCGAGTATATGCAGGGCAAGGCCAGAATGGTATTGCGTGATGGCAAAAAGGAAAGGGACGTAAAAGCCAATATCCGCATTCATAAGGACAGTGTGATCTGGATGACATTCTCGGTGATCGGTGTCCAGGGAGGAAAAGCGCTGATCAATCATGACTCCATCACTATTGTTAGCAACGTTGATAAAGAATACTTCGTTTTTGATTATCCTGAACTGTCAAAAAGGTACAATTTTGAGATCAATTACAACGTTATACAACAGGCGATTCTCGGCAATCTTATTATGCCCCGGCAGGACAAAGATGAAGTGAAGCAGGAAGCGTCTTTCTTTGTTTTAAAGCAACAATCCAGTTCAATCACGGTCGATAACTATGTTAACGCGGCGAGTATGAAGATTGAAAAAGTAGAATTGAAAGAGCCTACGAGCAGCAATTCGCTCGTCATTAATTATTCTAACTTTCAACCCCTTGGATCCAAGCTGCTCCCTTATAACGGCACCATTAACCTATTCTATAAAACCGTAGGCGGGCTTCTTTTAAATACAACAGTAATTTTTGAATACAACAAAGCTGAAATCGGTGACAAGGAACTCAAGTTTCCTTTTAATATTCCAAAACGCTATGAACGCAGGTAGAATACTGCTGTGCTTTCTTTTCATCGCCTTTTGTTCGCTTTCTGTTTCTGCTCAGAAGTCAAAAAATCAGTTGCAAAAGGAGAAGCAGCAGAACCTGGAGAAAATTAAGGAAGTCGAAAAGATCATTAATGAGACTTCTGCCAAGAAGAAGAATACGCTCGGCGCCCTGAGCGCGCTTACCGAACAAATCGGCGCTCAGGAAAAACTGGTGAAGTCAATCAAAGGGGAGGTGAACCTTCTGGACGGCGAAATATCCGAAAACAACGACATTATAGTTACGCTTGAAGATGACCTGGACAGGTTAAAAAAAGAGTATGCCATGATGTTATTTGCCGCGCAGAAGGCAAACAACAGCACGACACGCCTAACTTTCTTATTCTCGGCTGCAACCTTTGATCAGCTCATCATGCGACTTCGCTATATGAAGCAGTATTCCGAAACGCGTGTGCTACAGGCAGAACAAATTACCAAGGTTCAGGAAGCATTGTCGGGCCAGGTAAAACAGATCCGGGTTATCAGGGAGGAGAAGAACACACTGCTAAACGAGCAGTTGGCAGCTTCTGAGAATTTGACAGGAATGAAGCAAAAGCAAAATTCGCTCGTCAAGGTGCTTGAGAAAGAGGAAAAAAAACTTAGAAAGGATCTGGAAAGTACGAAAAAGGCTGTTGCAAGGCTTGATAAGCTTATTGAAGACCTCATCAAGGAGGAAATGGAACGCGCCTCACGCGCTAACAAAGGTGAATCAATTACGCTTTCGAACTCCTTTGAGGAGAATAAGAATAAATTCACGTGGCCCGTCTCGTCAGGGTTTGTTTCCCAGAAGTTCGGGAGGCAAAATCATCCGGTATTGAAAGGCATCGTCCAGCAAAACAATGGAGTAAACATCCAGACCCAGGAAAACGAAAAAGTGAAAAGCATTTTTGAAGGTGAAGTTCGCCGGGTGGCCTTTATCCAGGGGCTGGGCAGCACCGTAATTATCAAGCATGGCGATTATCTCACAGTTTATGCCGGCCTGAAAGAAGTGTTCGTAAGAAGCGGCCAAAAAGTGACAACTAATCAGGAAATTGGAAAGGTCTTTTCGAATGTTGAGGGTGTCACTGAGCTTCGTTTCCAGATTTTCAAAAATACCACTGCACTCGACCCCCAAGGCTGGTTGAAAAGCATGTAGCAGGCGATGCCGTGTGGTAGCAGCCCTTGCGATGTTGCAGCAGTCCGAAGAAGGTTTTAGATACAAGGGAATTTCGAGCTATTTACCACGGAAAGGGGCTTTCCGTCCGTTCGTCCCATTTCCAATAACGCCTCTCAATTCATTTGATCCTATCCTTTTTTACCCTACTTTTGTCCTTACGATTTTAAATTAAATGCCATGAAAGCTACATTTTTGTTTTTAAGTGGGGTTGGTTTCCAGGAAATTCTGCTCATCGGACTATTCGTTCTGGTATTTTTTGGAGCAAAGAAGATTCCTGAGTTTATGAAAGGATTAGGCAAGGGCGTTCGTGAGTTTAAAGACTCTGTAAAAGACGTGAAGAAGGAAGTGGAAGAGGCAAGCAACGCTGCTAAAATTGAAGATATAAAGTAAGTGTTGAAAACGTACGCTACATTTCGGGAAATCCGGAACGATCTGCAGCACGGTACACTCTCTTGCCAGGATCTCGTAAATCATCATCTTGGGAATATTAAAGCGAAGGCACACCTCAATGCCTTTTTGAGTGTGTACGAACAAGAAGCGCTTAATCGGGCTGCTGAAGTAGATAAAAAAATCAAGGATGGGACAGCTGGGAGACTTGCAGGACTTATCGTTGGGATCAAGGATGTGCTTGCTTATAAAGACCATCCACTCCAGGCGAGCAGTCGTGTTCTTGACGGCTTCATTTCCCAATTTAATGGCACCGCTATTCAACGTCTGCTTGATGAGGATGCTATAATTATCGGAAGACAAAATTGCGACGAGTTCGCAATGGGCTCTTCCAACGAAAATTCTTCCTTTGGTCCGGTTCTCAACGATGCCGATAACACCCGTGTTCCAGGAGGTTCTTCTGGTGGATCTGCTGTTGCAGTTCAGGCCGGCATGTGCCAGGTTTCCCTCGGATCCGATACCGGAGGGTCTGTTCGGCAGCCTGCCGCGTTTTGCGGCCTCGTTGGATTGAAGCCTACGTACTCCCGCATTTCGCGTTTCGGACTTATTGCTTATGGCTCGTCGTTTGATTGTATTGGTATATTCGGAAAGTCGGTCGAGGATGTCGCTTTGGTGCTTGAAGTAATTGCGGGCCCGGATGACATAGACAGTACGGTATCGCAGAGGCCTGTCCCGTCGTATTCGGCAGAACTTGAACAATCCAATGGCAAGTCCTACAAGGTTGCATATGTAAGTGAAATAGATGATTCCGACGGACTGCAAACAGAGATACGGGATAGCATTCGAGAGCAACTTGAAAAAATTAAAGCAGCGGGACACAGCGTAGAAAAAATCGAGTTCCCGCTAAACGAATATGTTCTTCCTACCTACTATATCCTTGCAACGGCAGAGGCGAGCTCGAATCTCTCCCGCTATGATGGCGTACGTTATGGATATCGTAGTAACAATGTTACAGATATGGACTCCCTTTACAAGAAGAGCCGCTCTGAAGGATTTGGGAAGGAAGTCCAACGCCGCATATTATTGGGAACATTTGTTCTTAGCGCGAGCTATTACGATGCGTACTATACTAAAGCTCAGAAAGTACGTCGCATCATTCGGGAAAAAACGAAGGCATTATTCGGCAAATATGATTTCATTATTATGCCCATAACGCCTACTACCGCATTTAAGCTCGGAGAGCATACAGATAATCCGCTTGAAATGTATCTGGCTGATCTCTTTTCGGTTCAGGCGAATGTTGCTGGTGTGCCGGCGATTGCGATTCCATGTGGTGAGGATAAGCAGGGGCTGCCAATTGGTCTGCAAGTAATCGCCGACGACTTCGAAGAATCAAAGCTTTTACATTTTTCGGATTCACTTTTAAAGCCATGAGGAAAAAAATATTATTTCCGCCAATCATGATTTTAAGGTGTTGCCACCGTTCTCTTAATATGTGTGGTATTTCTTTCTTCAAGTATTCGGCAGTGTTACTTACTGCGATGCTGTGCACGATAGTGTCGTTTCCCGCATTCAGTCAGATCCAACCAGATTCCGTTGTTGTCGATTCTCTTGAAGTGGCAAGCGCAGAAGAAGATTTGCTTTACAAAAGTGATACGGCCGACTTCGTATACTTTGTATTGCCGAGCGAACTGGAGTATATACCCGGTGATGATCACCCCGCTTTGATAGAAGACAGGCTCGCCTGTATCGAACGGAAAATGCCATTAACATACAACGAACGCATCCATGCCTTCATCAACTATTTCACCGTAAAAGACCGTGAATACACCAGGATGATGATGCGCCGCAAGAATCTGTATTTTCCAATCTTTGAAAAGTATCTGGCGAAATATGGCCTGCCCGATGAGCTTAAATATTTGTCAATAATTGAGTCTGGTCTGAATCCTCGTGCTATGTCCCGTGTCCGTGCAGTCGGTCTGTGGCAATTTATGCCGGCTACCGGTAAGTATTATGGGCTTAACAATAACTGGTTCATTGACGATCGGATGGATCCGGAAAAATCGACTGATTCTGCTTGCCGATATCTTCGCGACTTATACAATATGTTTCATGATTGGGAACTTGCGCTTGCTGCATACAACACCGGTCCGGGAAACGTGAGACGTGCAATGAGGAAGTCAGGATATAAGAGGCCGGAAGGAAATATTGAGCATGGACAGCGTACCTTCTGGGATATCTATCCCTACCTGCCGAGGGAGACCCGGTCTTATGTACCGCAGTTTGTGGCGATTACATACGCGATGAACTACCTGGACGAGCACAATTTCTTTGATGAGGGCGAAGAATTACTTCCCAAGTACGACACTGTCCATATCTCGAGGTTTTTAAACTTCGAAACTTTCGCCAGCATGACGGGATCGTGTGTTGAAGACCTGCAACGGCTTAATCCTTCTATCCAGCGTAATGCAATACCCGAAACTGGAAAGACTTATATTTTCTATGTTCCAGAGGATGCGAAGTTAAAATTGGCGGAGAACCGTTACGCAATACTTGATTCGGCTGCGCGAACAGGAAAGAGAGAATTGGAAGCACTTGCGAAGACAACTGCGGGAACAACCTATGGACGTGACCGGATTATTTACAGGGTTCGTAATGGCGATGTCCTCGGTTCAATTGCAATACGTCATGGCGTTAAGGTCACTGATTTAAAAAAATGGAATAATCTCAGATCCAACACAATTCACGTTGGTCAACGGCTCAACATCTTCCTTAAGACAAATACTCAGATGACGGCCGCGCTGGCGAATAAGCCTAAAACAAGTTTAAAGACAGTGCCCGTTCAAGGTTCTAAAACCTACATCGTGCAACCCGGCGATACCCTTTGGGATATATCCCAAAAGTTTGAAGGCCTTACCATCGAGAAGATCAAAAGTCTCAATAAACTGAGCAACAGCAAGCTCCAACCAGGCCAGAAGCTTATCATCGGCATCTAGCGCACACCTTTAATCAGTGCATGCTTAATCAGCATTGGGATCGCCTAAAAAAAATAGGCTTCAAGCTGCAAGTCCACTCCTTCCCACTCCAAGTTCCTCCAGGCAACCCTACAACACACCGACTCATGACTCATAACTCATGACTGGTCACTAACTTTGCATATCTTTATCCCTCCCATAAAAAGGTCCGCTATGTCTATCAAAATAAGAAAAGAGGATGCTCTCAATTATCACATGCAGGGGCAACCCGGCAAGATTGAAGTTGTGCCCACCAAGGTCCTTAGTTCACAACTAGATCTTGCGCTGGCATACTCCCCGGGAGTTGCCGAGCCGTGCAAGGAAATTGCAGCAAACAAAGAAGATGTTTATAAGTACACTGCAAAGGGAAATCTTGTTGCCGTTATATCAAATGGTACTGCAGTACTGGGATTAGGCAACATTGGGCCGGAGGCATCAAAGCCGGTGATGGAAGGTAAAGGCGTACTCTTTAAGAAATTTGCGGGCATTGATGTGTTCGACATAGAAATCGATGAAGAGGATCCTGATGAGTTTATAAAAATTGTGAAGTCTTTGGAGCCCACATTCGGCGCCGTAAACCTTGAAGACATAAAAGCACCCGAGTGCTTTAAAATTGAGACAGAGCTTCGTGCAAAGATGAATATACCCATCATGCATGATGACCAGCATGGCACTGCTATTATCTCTGCTGCCGCTCTTTTAAATGCGTTAGAAATTGTTGGAAAAAATATCAATTCGGTTCGCATCGTTGTGAATGGTGCAGGCGCTGCTGCAGTAAGCTGCACGAAGCTTTATGTAGCGCTGGGTGCGCGCATGGAGAATATCATCATGTGCGATAGCAAAGGTGTGCTGAATACCAGTCGCACAAATCTTGATGATATCAAAAAACAATTTGTTACAAATCAGTCAATAAACACCCTTCAAGAGGCGATGAAAGGTTGTGATGTATTCGTAGGCCTTTCTGTAGCCAACGCAATAACTCCTGAAGACCTGAATGGAATGGCAAAGGATCCAATTGTCTTTGCTCTTGCCAATCCCGATCCGGAGATATCTTATGATCTGGCGATGAAAACTAGGGAAGATATTGTGATGGCTACGGGGCGGTCAGATCATCCCAATCAGGTGAACAATGTATTGGGTTTCCCCTATATTTTTCGTGGTGCTTTGGATGTAAGGGCAACGGAGATAAATGAAGAGATGAAACTTGCTGCCGTTCATTCGCTTGCAGCGCTTGCGAAGGAACCCGTACCGGATATTGTGGTGAAGGCATATGGCACTGACAAAATCAGGTTTGGCAGGGAGTACCTGATACCAAAACCCCTTGATACACGATTGATCACAACGATATCGCCAGCTGTCGCCCGTGCAGCAATCGCATCAGGCACAGCGAAGAAACCAATTACAGATTGGGCTGTATACCATGACGAACTGCAAAAGCGAATTGGCATCGATCAGAAACTGATGTCTCGCGTTATTGACCGCGCCAAAAAGCAACCTAAGCGTGTAGTCTTCACGGAAGCTAATCATCCGAAGATCCTCAAAGCAGCACAAATACTGCGCGATGAAGGCATAGCCCATCCGATATTGTTGGGAAACCGACTGGAGATCCGACAACTAATAGAAGAACATAAGTTGGATCTGCAAGATTGCCCCATCATGGACCCACGTGAAGAAGATGTGATGATCGACCGTTACTCAAAATCATTTTATGAAAAGCGTCAAAGGAAAGGAATGACCTATGACGACAGCGCGAGATTGATGGGAGAGCGAAATTACTTCGCTGCGATGATGGTTGAACACGGCGATGCAGACGCATTAGTAAGCGGTCTGACAAAGGACTACCCGAAAACAATTCTGCCTTCACTTCAGGTCATCGGCACGGCCCCTCGTGTTGACCGGGTTGCCGGCATGTATATCATCATCAATAAGCGTGGTACCTTTTTCTTTGCTGATACCACCGTTAATGTCGATCCCTCTGCCCAGGAGCTGGCAGGCATTATTGAACTTACTGCACGGGGCGTAAAGTTTTTCGATATAGATCCGCGCATCGCCGTACTATCTTATTCAAATTTCGGATCTTCAAAAGGTTCCATACCTGACAAAACCCGCGAAGCAGTGCGGCTTGCCAAGCAGAAAAATCCCGACCTGGTTGTGGAGGGTGATATTCAGGCAAACGTCGCCTTAAATACCCAGTTGCAACAGGAAACCTTTCCGTTTAGTGCGCTGGCAAAAGAAGCCGCCAATACATTGATATTTCCTAATCTCGCATCAGGTAACATTGCTTACAAGTTATTGATGGAGATCGGCGGGGCTGAATCGATTGGTCCCATCCTTCTCGGAATGAAGAAACCTGTTCATGTGTTGCAACTCGGTAGCTCCATTCGTGAAATAGTAAACATGGCTGCGATTGCCGTGGTCGATGCCCAGTTGCATGACCGTGATGATCATTTGTAATATGATTATCTTCACATTTATTTTTTTGGTTCTTATCATTTTTTGACCTGTCCTATTTAAAAGAACATTCATGATTGCATTCCTGAAAGGAAAGCTGGTTCACCAGGAGCCAACGCAAGTTATCGTTGACGTAAATGGTGTTGGCTATCAGTTGTCGATCTCGTTGTTTACGTATTCGGAGATCAAAGACAAAGAAAACATTATGCTTCACACGCATCTTACGATCCGGGAGGATGCGCATTTGCTTTTCGGATTCAGCAGTGAGTCGGAAAAAAGACTTTTTCAACAGCTTATCTCCGTTAATGGCGTCGGACCGAACACGGCCATTGTGATGCTGTCTTATATGGGCAGTAATGAATTGAAGTCAGCCATCGTCCGTGAGGATGCAGGTACGCTTCAATCAATTAAAGGCATTGGAGCAAAGACAGCCCTCAGAGTAATAATAGATCTACGTGATAAGCTGAAGAAAGAAAGTTGGGACGAGACCCAACCTTCTATTTCAATTGGACCACACAATACAATGCGCAAGGAAGCGTTATCTGCGTTACTCACGTTGGGACTATCAAAAGCCGCCGCGGAGAAAAGTGTCGATACCGCCCTGAATAAATCAGGAAATACCATTACATTAGAAGATTTAGTTAAGCAGGCCCTCAAAAACGCATAGTACGTTTGACTGTCTTTACGCAGCAGCATCAGGTTACCCTTAGGCTTGGCCGATTATTTGTCTTATGGCTAGGCATCTTGCTCATCCCTGACGAGGTGTATGGTCAGGAACCGGTACGTCAAAACCCAACTGATACCACATACAATCGGCGTTATCAACCCAGTAAACGTCCAACTTATAAGGCTACAGATCGTTACGGCGATCCATTCTCCAGCACACCGACAGAATCACCGCTTTATCTCAAAGATCCTAACCAGCTGAAGCTTGATGTCGAGATCGATACTGCGCTAAACTATACCATCTATGAAAAGATAGGTGATCTGAATTATCGACCTACTTCAAGTATGACGTTTGAAGAGTTCAAGCAATATCAGGACCGGCAGATCTTAAAGGAATATTGGAAATCGCGGACGAAGGCACTGGATGGTGAAAGTGCTGTGAGCGGAAGAAGTCTCATACCGAAAATATTTATCAGCCCAATCCTTGATCGGATCTTCGGCGGTAGTTACGTGGAGCTGGTTCCGAGAGGTTTCGTGACCCTTGACTTTGGGGCCGCCTTTCAGCGAATTAACAATCCGCAAATACCCATACGACAGCAACGCAATGGTGGCTTTGAATTCGACCAGCAAATCAACATGAGCGTTGTCGGCAAGATTGGAGAAAAGATGCAAGTCACGGCAAATTTCGACAACAACAACTCATTCGATTTTCAGAATAACATGAAGGTCGAGTACACCGGCTTTAAGGAAGATATCCTTCAAAAACTGGAAATCGGAAATGTTAGTCTGCCATTAAACAATACATTAATACAGGGTGCCCAGAACCTTTTCGGGGTTAAGGCCAGGATGCAATTCGGTAAACTTGACGTTACCGCTATCGCAACAACGCAACGCGGAAAGACGCAGTCAATTAATCTTGGTGGCGGTGCAGGCGGGCAGGGAAGGCCTTTTGAGATCATTGCCTCTAACTATGATGAAAACCGCCACTTTTTTCTTGGACAATTTTTTCGCGACAACTATCAACAGTGGTTAGCGAATCCTCCGCAAGTAATCTCCGGCGTCAACATCATCAGAGTAGAGGTATATGTAATGAACCGAAACAACGATACGCAAACGCTGCGAAATGTTGTAGGACTCATGGACCTTGCTGAACCCAATGTTCGGAGAATCTATAATCCAAATGTAAAGGTCCTCGACCCCCGGCTTCCAAACTCAAATGGTGCCAACGATCTCTTTGGATTTGCAACGTCTTTGTCACGCGGCGATACCATCGATCCGCAGCTTGCGCAAAAGGGTCTTGTCGCGGGAACTGATTATGAAAAAATAAACGGCGCTAGAAGGCTGGCTGCAACAGAATTTACCTATCATCCCCAGTTAGGTTACATCACGCTGACGCGAAAGCTTCAGAATGATGAGGCACTCGCAGTAGCCTACGAATATTCCTATAACGGACGGCAGCATCAAGTGGGTGAGCTATCGAACAGCTATACCGGACTCAAAGACAATGAGGTCGTATTCTTGAAATTATTGAGGCCACGAAAGGTTTCTATACGCGATGCGAATAAAAAGATCATCCCCACCTGGGAGCTGATGATGAAAAATATTTACAATCTGAATGTAAATGCATTGTCACGTGAAGGATTTCAGCTTCGCATTATATACCGCGATGACCGTACGGGTATAGACAATCCACAATTACAGGAAGGAGCAACCGTAAGAACGCAACAACTTATCGAGATTCTCGGGCTCGATCGTGTAAACCCTGTAAACGATCCTCAACGCGACGGCAATTTCGATTACATCGAGGGAACTACTATCAACTCGACTACAGGGCTGATCATCTTTCCATTTCTTAAACCATTCAGTGAAGGATTGCGCAGAGCATTCGCTACGGAGAGCAACAAGGATTTTCTCATACAGAAGTACTCTTACGATACATTGTACAATACGACCAAAGCCGACGCCGAGCTATTTGCTACCAAGAACAAGTTTTATATCAAAGGCCTTTATAGTGCAGGCTCGTCAAAGGAAATTCTTATCCCCGGGTTCGGCGTTTCACAAGGATCGGTGAAAGTGTATTCCGGTGGAATTCCCCTGAGTGAGGGAACTGATTTTGTTGTGGACTATACCTTTGGAAAAGTTACGATCATGAACGATCAGATCCTTAATTCCGGTAAAAACATTGAGGTAAAGTATGAAACATCCGATCCGTTTGCATTCCAGACGCGAAGCCTTGTTGGTACCCGCTTCGACTATCACTTAAATGAGGATATAAACTTCGGCTCCACCGTAATGTACTACAATGAGCGACCGCAGATAAGCCGCAACCAAATTGGAAGCGAGCCTGCGCGAAATCTCCAGTATGGCTTTGACTTTAACGTCAACAAAAAAAGCAGGCTGTTGACCAAAATCGTCGATGCAATCCCATTTTTACAAACTAAAGAGCAATCTTCATTTAA
Source organism: Chryseolinea sp. (assembly GCA_037720155.1). Lineage (GTDB taxonomy): Bacteria > Bacteroidota > Bacteroidia > Cytophagales > Cyclobacteriaceae > Chryseolinea. The sequence continues at coordinate 139,765 of JBBJMI010000012.1, forward strand.
CCTTACCGGCGAGTTTGCGCAGCTGCTTCCGGGTACATCAAATGTAGTGGATGGTCAGGGCACTGCTTATATCGATGACTTTGAAAATACCGCTACGCCATATCCGTTGATGAGCCCGTTCGGATGGAAGCTTGCATCCGTTCCTCAAAGCGACGACAACCGGTTCGACCCCAGCAACAGGACGTCAGATGACATTCGCGCCGGATTTAAGCGCGCAAAACTTGCGTGGTATATGGTCGACAACCAACTGTACCGCCCTAGCGGAAATTTTAAACCTGAAAATATTACTGAAGAAGATTTGAAGAATCACTACGTACGAGCCGTTCACCCACAGGAAATTTTTCCGCAGCGGCAGATAAGTCAGGGCTTTTTCTATGAGCAAGTCTTTGATGTTGCATACTATCCGAAAGAACGCGGTCCCTACAACTACAACCCTGACCTTGACAACAATGGATTTTTAAATAGTCCGCAAACAAACTGGGCGGGTATCACCACGGCTATACGCAACGAAGTAGACTTCGATAAGGCGAACGTTGAATATGTGGAGTTCTGGCTAATGGATCCATTTATAGATTCGCAATACGGGAAGATCGATGATGGTATCAATACCCCAAAATCGAACACAACCGGAGGGCAACTAATTTTTCAATTGGGCAACATCTCCGAAGATGTGATTCGCGATGCGAAACATGCATTCGAAAACGGTTTACCTCCAGATGGTAACCTTGATGGCCCTGAGGCAACGAAAAACAACTGGGGATATGTTACAGACCAAACCTACCTGACCCCTGCTTTCGCGAACTCAAGTGATGCTTCTCGATCAAATCAGGATGTTGGCTTCGATGGGCTGCCAACGACGAACGAAGGCACGTTTTTCCAGAGCTTCTTAAGCAGCCTGAGCGCGGGTGCAAGAGCTCGTGCAGAGGTGGACCCATCGGCAGATGACTTCCACTATTTCCTAGGGAATGACCTTGACGACGACAATGCAAAGATCCTGGAACGCTATAAAGATTTCAACGGACAGGATAACAACTCTCCAATTATTACCGCAAACGATGATGTATCACCTTCCGGTAGCCAAAACCCGGATAACGAGGATTTGAATGCAGACAATACACTAAGCGAACTCGAAGAATATTATCAATATGACATTGACCTGCGAAAAAATTTGTTGGAGATCGGGAGTGAATATATCGTAGATAAGATAGATAGAAAAGGCGAGACTTCGCCTGAACCAATAACGTGGTATCTCTTCCGTATTCCGGTTAGGCAATTCGAAGCAAAATTCGGCGCCATTGATGGTTTCAAGTCTATGAAGTATGCGCGGATGATCCTTACAGGTTTTGTTGAACCGGTAGTGCTCAGGTTTGCAAACTTCAGAATGGTGGGGAGCCGTTGGAGGAGATATACAGATAACCTTAGAGACGGTGGATTGATACCTGATCCGGAACCTGGTGCAGATAATTTCACAGTCACCGTTGTTAACCTCGAAGAAAATGCTGCTGGCGCTCCAAACAAATCGCCCTACGTCATTCCTCCGGGTGTTGTGCGTGATCGGGATAACACGTCGTCGGTACCGCGTCAGCTAAACGAGCAATCGGTTCAGGTTTGCGTAGATGGACTGCAGGATGGAGATGCAAGAGCTATCTACAAAAACTTTGGCGGTGACCTTTTTAACTATGGGCGAGTCAAAATGTTTTTTCACGCAAATAGTGAAGATGCTAAAGACGATGAGTTAACTGCCTTCCTCCGGCTGGGCACAGATTTCGACCAGAACTTTTATGAAATAGAGATCCCTTTGAAGATCACCCCTAGAAACGATGAGGACATTCTTGCGATATGGCCGGAAGCCAATGAGATCGACCTCGCGCTCGATGAACTATACGCAATGAAAGCTCAGCGCGACCGCGAAGGTTTCCCCCTGTCAGAGTTCTATCCAAGGGAAGGTCCGAAGATCGTTGACCGCCATAGGCTCAGAATATTCGGACGTCCTGACCTCAGCAGTGTACAAATCATGATGATTGGCATTCGCAATCCGAAAACTGATGATAAACGCTCTTTGTCCACTTGTGTTTGGGCAAACGAGCTGCGCGTAACAAACTTTGATCAGACTCCCGGTTGGGCTGTCAGTTCCACGATAAGCGCAAAGCTTGCAGATTTTGCTACCGTTGCGGGAGCCTTCCGGCATACAACTTTTGGCTATGGAAATATCGCGTCAAAGATCAATGAAAGAACACGTGACGAGACTACAGCATACGACGTATCAGCGAACGTTAATGTTGATAAACTTATTCCCGGGAACACCGGAATAAGAATACCGATGTTCCTCGGATACCAAAACACGACAATCAAACCTAATTATGACCCAGCGAATCCCGACCTCCGTTTGAACGCTGCATTGAAATCATTTAATACGGACGAAGAACGGTCTGACTATATCAAAATTATTCGCGATCAGGAAACGCGCAGGAGCATAAACTTCATCAATGTTCGGAAGGTCAAAACCAAGCCAGACGCCGTAAACCACATCTGGGATATAGAAAATTTTGCTTTCTCCTATGCATATAGTGAGGCGCAGCGTTCAAACTTTACCATAAAGGAATCTATCCAGAAACAATACAAGGGCTCCGTTGCCTACACCTTTACACCAAAAGCTACGGGCATCGAGCCTTTTAAAAATTCCACACGATTCTCTTCGCCCTGGCTTAAAGCTGTTAAGGATTTCAATTTTAGTTTATTGCCAAGCAGCCTGGGTGTGCGTTTTGATCTCGATAGAGCTTTTGGAAAAAATATTTACCGCAATGACGGCTTTGAGTCTGCTCCAAATTATCTCAAGTATTTTACATTCAACAGACAGTACAACATGAGGTGGAACCTCACAAAAGGACTGTCCCTTGAATACAATGCGCTTGCTTACTCAGTTATTGATGAGCCTCCTGGCGAAGGTGACTCGGTTAATACCGAGATAAAACGAAATCTTAAAAACTTCGGTCGGATGAAAAATTTCGATCAGCGGATTACAGCGAATTACACGATTCCCCTTGATAAATTACCGGTAACCGATTGGCTAGGGGCCGACTACCGTTACCAGGTAAGTTATAACTGGAGGGCTGGACCATTGAATCAGGATGATGCGCTTCAGATCTTTGGAGACCTTCCTGACAGTCTCGATTTTAAAAACACGATACAAAATAGCCGCGAACAAAATATCACCGGCAGGGCAGACATGGTTAAGCTTTATAACAAAATAAAGTTTTTGAAAGAGCTCAATACGCCGCCAAAACCGGTTGCAGCGCGCACGTCCACCAATCCGAAAATACCACCGAAGCCCGATCCGAAAGATACCGTTAAGGAAAAGTCAGTTCCGCCAATCGTTAAGGGACTACTCCGCATGCTCATGTCAGTGCGTTCTATCAATGGAACGTATGGCCTGACTGAAGGCACGGTACTTCCCGGCTTTAACTCCACACCGAAATTTCTGGGCATGGATTCGGACTGGGATGCGCCTGGCTATGGGTTCGTACTTGGCAGTCAGAACCCAAACATCAGGAACAAAGCAGCAAACAATGGCTGGCTCACGACGAGCTCGAGTCTGACGCTGCCGTTCACGCAGCTTCGCAATGAGACCATGAATCTACGCGCCAACATTGAACCGTCAGTGGACTTTAAGATTCAGCTCGACGTTAAAAAAGAAACAACAAGTTCCTACCAGGAAATATTCCGCTATGATTCCCTCCCGGGCAGCCCCGGAGAATTCGACTTTATCTCATTGAGTCCGAGCCGCGGTGGCGCATACCGGATTTCTTTCCTCGGTATTAAAACGGCATTCGAGAAATCTAATGGCGACGTAAACTCCAGTGTGTTCAGCACTTTCGAAGACAACCTTGAAATTATGCATGAAAGGTTTCGGAACGTCCCTCGAAACAATCCAGTTACTGAGTTCGATTCTGCATCGCAAGATGTATTGATTCCGGCTTTTATCGCTGCATACTCCGGGAAAGATCCACGCTCTCTGAGCCTGTCGCCTTTTCCAAAGAATCCGCTTCCTAACTGGCGTGTTGACTACACCGGGTTGACCCGCATCCCTGCAATGAAGAAAGCATTTCAGTCCATTACCTTATCACACGCTTATCAATCCACGTATTCGGTGATGAATTACACAAATGCATTGGAGTACACAGACAAAGACCAGCTTGAAATCGACCGTCCGATAGAAGATTACAATAGTACGTATTTTGGCGATGTCGTTGAGGGCAAACTCCAGCCTATCTATGTCATCAGTCAGGTGCTCATTTCAGAACAGTTTGCACCTTTACTTGGGGTGAATGTCAGAACAAAAAATCGTGTCACTGCAAACTTGCAGTACAAGACGAAACGCGATCTATCACTCAATATGTCAAATGCCCAGATCACCGAGCTCAGCAGCAAGGATATGGCTTTCGAGCTTGGCTTCACCAAAAACAATATGAAGTTGCCGTTCAAGTCACAAGGGAGGCTCATCGTATTAAAGAATGATCTCACCTTCCGGATGAACGTGACGTTGAGCGATACAAAGACAATCCAGCGGAAGATTAACGAACTGAATACAATTACAAACGGCAATATCAATTTCCAGCTTCGCCCGAATGTTAGCTACGTCGTAAACCAGAAACTGAATATTCAGCTATACTTTGAGCGAACCGTTAACGAACCGTTGGTTTCGACCTCCTACAGGAGAGCGACAACGCGTTTTGGAACCCAGATACGCTTTAGTCTTGCACAGTAATCCTGTCTGTTGAGCACCACTGAGTGTAGGTTAAAAGCTGGTAGATTTTCTCTATTTTTACCCGCTTAAAATCCAATTTATAATGAATATTCCCGACGATCTGAAGTATACCAAAGACCACGAATGGGTGAAAATTGTGGGTACGACAGCTACGATAGGCATCACTGATTTCGCTCAAAGTGAGCTCGGCGACATCGTTTATGTTGAAATTTCCACCCTCGGCAAGGATGTTGGGCAACATGAAATATTTGGGACGGTCGAGGCGGTAAAAACCGTTTCGGACCTTTTTATGCCCGTGGCGGGCAAAGTCCTTGAGGTAAATGGAATCCTGGAATCCAGCCCGGAAAAAGTTAATGATGACCCGTACGGAGACGGTTGGATGATAAAAGTCGAACTAAAAGGTTCGTCGGCGGATCTGCTCACTGCGGCCGCGTACAAAGAACTAATCGGCAACTAAAAAACGTTAAACATTAACGAACAACGCAATCCGCAAGGTAGGAGAACACACCATCTCTGGCCCGGCCCTAAGCGGACAAAATTGAAATGATTGAACTGCCCATTATAACACAAGAACCAAAAAAGCGCAAGCCCAACTGGCTGCGCGTGAAGCTGCCTGTCGGTGCTGATTATGCCCGCGTTCGGCGACTGGTTGATGACTATAAATTGCACACAATATGTGAAAGCGGTAATTGCCCAAATATGGGTGAATGTTGGGGAGCCGGCACAGCCACTTTTATGATTTTGGGCAACATTTGTACCCGCAGTTGCTCATTCTGCGCAGTTGCAACGGGAAGACCCACGGAATATGATGTGGAGGAACCCAGACGCGTGGCGGAGGCCATCAAGCTCATGGGAGTCAAGCATGCCGTGATCACTTCCGTGAACCGTGATGAATTAAAAGACAGGGGCGCTGAAATCTGGTATCAGACGGTTGTTGAAACGAAAGCAATAAGTCCGGAAACCACGATCGAAACGCTCATCCCCGATACCAAAGGAAATTGGGATGCGCTTGAAAGGATGATTTCGGGAGGACAGGAAGTGGTATCGCACAACATGGAAACCGTCGAGCGCCTCTACCGCGTTGTAAGACCTCAGGCCCGTTACGCACGAAGCCTGGAACAGATCAAAAAAATTCGTGAAGCAGGTAAGCGTACAAAATCAGGTATCATGCTCGGCGTCGGGGAGACGAAAGAAGAAGTCTTTAAGGCCATGGACGACCTCGTTTCACACGGGTTAATGATCCTTACCCTCGGTCAATATCTCCAACCGACTAAACTTCACCTCGAAGTAGCAGAATTCATCCATCCAGAAACTTTTGAAATGTACAAAGAGGAAGGCCTCAAACGCGGACTGCGCTACGTAGAGTCCGGTCCGTTGGTGAGGTCGTCGTATCATGCGGAGCGGCATGTGAATGTGCCGATGGACTAGGGCAAGAGTTATGAGTTATGAGTTATGAGTCGGTGTTTTGTCGCTTAGAACACTGCTAAGGTGAAATTGCTTTATTTGCAGACTTCTTTATTTTTATATATGAGTTCCGCTCGAGCGCAACTCATAACTAATAACTCATAACTTCTGCTCCTTGCTGCGCAAATTCTTCCCACGCGATAAGAATTATGTTTTAGAACAGGCACAATTGTCTCTGGCAGAACCACTGATACAATACCTTACCGATTTTGTGAAAGTTGAATATCTGTTGCGAAATAATCCGCTTGGATTAATGGACGACGCGATGATAAGAATTCGATCCGACGAAAGCACAGGCCATGAAAAACTTCACGAATTCTATTTGTGCCTGGCGGGTGTGTTCCGTTTCAAATTCTATAAGGATAATCAATTGAAGTTCCTTTTTGATGGACGAGGTGACTTCGAAAAATATCAGGAAGAATGGAGCCTGTACTATAAGCGTTGGGTAAAGGAATTCTGCCGACAAGAGAGTTTCCTCAGGGCCATTCTCGAATTGACAGTCTTCTACCCTGAAGATTACACACCTCATATGGGTGGGCTGCGTCTTAGTACCTTTATCTCAAAACGATTTGAGATAAAAATTGATCCCTTGAAAGGAATTTTAGAACGGGAGGCGATGACGGGATAAGTATCCGAACGTGAGGCAATTATCTGATAATTGTAAATGAATCGTAATTTGATAATTCCCCTCGCTGAAATTCTACGCTGTTTACCAGCGCTCCTGGTGGTCCCTCTACACACCACCCCCGAAATGCAATAAGACTTTCGGCGGTTCCTTCGGCTTCAATGTATACGCGTCCGTCAGCCAAATTCCGCACATTTCCTTTGAGAGCAAGTTGGTCAGCCTGTTCCTTAGCGGAGGCGCGGAAGAATACGCCCTGAACCTTTCCGGATACGACAATGGTCTCGTGATGTATTATCAACCTCACATTCGTTAAAGAATATAATCGGTGCTCAGGAAGGCAGATTCATGATTGCGAATAATATTGCTGATGACTTGTTTATTTTCATCTGTAGCTTTTGTCGCCACAACCGTTCTGATTGAAAAGACACGCAACGCATCGGCTATTGAAAGTGTCCCCTCCGCTGAATCTTTACGACCATTGAACGGAAAGGTGTCCGGCCCCCGTTGGCTCTGTGCATTCAGGTTGATGCGTCCCACTTGATTTACGAAAGAATCCATTAGGTTGGCAATGCGCGTCGATTCTTTACCGAAGATACTAATCTGTTGACCGAAGTTAGAATTGACGACGTATTCAATCACTTCCTCATTTGATTCAAAAGGAACTACGGGTACAACCGGACCGAATTGCTCTTCAGTATATACGCGCATTTTGTTGTTCACAGGATATAATACGGCGGGGAAGAAAAAGGAATGTTTGTATTCGCCCCCACCCTCATTAACGACGAAAGCACCATGGTTCTTGGCGTCTTCTACGAGCTCGTGAAGATATTCAACTTTACCAGGTTCTGGCAATGGTGTTAACGCCACGCCCGGATCCCATGGCATGCCAGGCTTCAATTTACTCAAGGCCTCATTAAACTTTTTCAGGAATTGGTCTACGATCGTCTTGTGCACGAAGAGGATTTTCAAGGCAGTACACCTTTGTCCGTTGAAGGAAAGGGAACCTGCAATGCATTCACTCACGGCATTGTCAATATCTGCATCGGGTAAAACAATGGCTGGGTTTTTTGCATCCAGGCCAAGGATCGCCTTCAGCCTGTGCAGTTTGGGATGAAGCTTTTTCAATTCATTTGCACCCTTGTTAGTGCCTATGAAAGCGAACACGTCGATCTTACCCGTCTCCATAAGGGCGCCAACCGTTTCACGCCCGCGGCCGTAAATAATGTTGATGACGCCGGGTGGGAAGCTGGCTGCAAATGCCTCGATAAGCGGTCTTATTAATAAGACGCCATACTTTGCCGGCTTGAACACCACGGTGTTGCCCATAATGAGCGCGGGTATAAGTGTTGAGAAAGTTTCGTTCAGCGGGTAATTGTAGGGCCCCATGCACAACGATACGCCTATTGGCACACGACGGATCTGCGCCATGAAGCCTTGCTCCTCCACAAGCTTCGCCGAATTTCTATCCAGTTCCTTATATGATTTTATGGTGTCGACGATGTAATCGCATGTTCTGTCAAATTCCTTTTCCGAATCTTTAAGCGACTTCCCAATTTCCCACATCAATAACTTTATAACTTCGTCGCGCTTGCTACGCATCTGGGAAAGAAATCTTTCGACATGTTCGATTCTTCCAGCGACGCTGCGGGTTGGCCAGTCCCCCTTTCCAAGATCATAGGCTTTGACCGCGGCATCCAGTGCCTCCAAAGATTCTTTCGACGTGAGTAATGGTGTGTAACCTATTTCTTTTTGCAGATAATTATCGCCGTCTTTAACGAAGACCGGGCTTAAGACGGGATTCAGATTACCGCGCCAGATTCTAAGCTCTCCATTTATGAGATACTCGCGTTGCTCAATTTTTTCATGGATCCTGAACTGTTCTGGTATTGAATTCTCAAGGGGAAATAGGAACGCAAACGTTTGACTCATTGTATAATGGTTAGTATTTATAATCTAACAAAAGCAAGGTCTACGCTAGTTCGGTAAATTAAACTACATTTTTCGTCAATGTCGTTTAGTTAGTTGGGCCTGGGAATGTTTCGCGATAGCAGCACCGACGCCAAGAGAATGAACGCTGATTTTTCATTGCAGATTTTAACCGCAAAATGTAAAATGCAGAATGTAAAATGCAGAATGTAAAATGTAAAAGTTCGTTGTCGTGCAACGGATGAACTATTGACAATAAAAGTAAGATTTCAAACAGGTCAATGGCGAATGCCGCACTCCTTACAAAACTTCATTTTGTTTGCGGAGTGTTTTTTTGGTTTATGCTTATGTCCGAAATACGATGGATCGTTAAACTGCCTTCGCATTAGCATTTTTTCATTCTTTCGGTACGTTTTCCCCCTTGCCTCCATGCGCTCTTCAAATTCCTTTTGAGCATTATAAGTCGGACCATTCGACTTTTTGTTCCGCTTTCCTGAATGGCTGGGCTTAAAAGAAGGCTCCTCCGCGCTTCCCGGGTTTAACGTGGTGGGTTGATCAGGTGAAGTGCCCTTCCGTGCCGCCCTTTTTTCCTTCCCCGTGAGTTGGGCATAGCTGGTGCACGTGATAAAAGTAAGTAGCAGGACAGCAAAAATTTTCATAATAGAGGCTTCAAATATACTAACTGCGCAAACGCTTAAAAATTGTTTGCGAAGGTACTACCGACAGCAAAAGGAAGGCCGTTTCGAGAAATAGCCGTTGGTATGCCCAGTTGGTATCCAATATAAAAAATGAAACTGCCTTCAGTTTCCTGAAGGCAGCTCAAAAAACCAACCTAAACCTAGTCTTAAATACTTGTTTTTCCCTCTGTCATTGAGTGTTCACGGCGATAGACCCAGGGAGGGGTGGGACTTTCCTGTTTCCAGAGACCTTTTTTCTTCGATTGCGCCGCGACCCGCATGGATTCAAGCTCTTGTTTTGGCGTCTTTTCAGACGTCCATGCTAAACCTTCGTTTAGCAGCTGGATCCGCGGGTCTTTTTTCCCATTTACCAGCAACTCCGCGACAGCGTTTCCCAGGCGATCATTTCCCAGAATCTTTATTTCAACCTTCTTACCTAAAGTGAGTTTCGACAAGCAAAGCTTGGCTTCTTCTCCAAACGCCTGGTTTAGCTCAGGGCAGTCGATGCCTGCAAGTAAAATGTTGTACGTCTTTCCATCAGTACCCATTACCTGAAGTGTATTGCCATCAATTACATCCACTACTTTCCCCTTGATATCATTTGCCATGGCAAGGCATGTGACAAAGGAGAAGATTAGCGTGGTTGCGAAATGTTTCATGCAGTGTGTGTGTTTCTGCCAACTAATGCAAAAACACATCCAACCCACAAACTCTCAAAAAGGGGTAAAAATTGACTTTTTGGTAACGAAAGGCTGCTTTTGGTACCAAATCAGGAATAATTCCAATCCAAATTGGGATTATTTACAGTATTGGTCGATTTGGAACTTTGCTTTGGGGTCGCCAAATTCTACAGCACGACGCCAATCGAAGCATGCCTTATCCTGCTCTTTCATTTGGTAGTAAAAGTTTCCGCGCTGCTTATAAAACGACGCGTTTTTTGGTTCTATTCTGATCGCTTCATCCATATCTGAAACTCCAGCTCCATAGTCATCCAATTGTGACTTACAGGTTGCACGGTTGTAAAACGCCAATCCGTCCTCGGGCGTCAGCTGTATGACTTTATTGTAATCAAGCAGGGCACCCTCATAGTCTTCTAATGTTTCCTTAACCAAAGCCCTGTTGAAATGTGCATCGGCATTTTTCGGATCGAGGTCAACAGCTTTGTTCAGTTCGAGGACCGCCTGTTTATAATCCTCCATTGCGATATAAACCCGTCCTTTATTCAAGTGGAGGCCGACAGTCTTTTCGCCCGCCTTCTGCGCATTGTCAAAATCTGAAAGAGATGCCTGATAGTCACCCTCTTCAAACAACATCAGACCTCGCTTAAAAAAAACATCTTTATCTTTTAATCCACCTGCAATGAGTTTGTCATAGTAGCCGCGCGCCGGTCCAAACTCACCCATGCTATAATAGGCATTACCCAATGTGAGGTAAAGTTCAGGTCCTGGTTTTTCCGTAAGCTTTTCAACTTGCCTGAAATCCCGGACCGCCTCTTCATATTTTTTAGTGTTGATGTATGCCTGGCCGCGATTTTCAAGCGCCTTTATAAAGTCGGGCTTTCTGACCAATGCATTATTAAAATCAGAAATGGCGGCCGGGTAATTTTCCTGGCGCAGGTGGGCTTTACCTCTGTTGTTGTAAAGGATGGCGTCGTTCAATCCAAGCGCCATCGCCTGCGTGTAATCCTGAATCGCTCCAGCGAGATCGCTCGTCACAAACTTAAGGTCACCGCGGTGGAAAAATGCCACACCAAGTCGGGGATCACTTGTTAATGCCTGGTCAAAATCCTTCAATGCTCCTTCATATTGCTTGCTTTCGTATCTCGCATGACCTCGCATATCATAAGCAATAGCATCGTTGCTGCCTGCGTTTATTGCCTTGTCCAGATCCGTGATTGCACCCGCATAGTCCTTCAAGTGGTATTTGACTGCCCCACGTTTAAAGTGAAGAGAATTATCTTCTGCACCGTCTGCGATAGCCTTATCAAAATCCGGAAGCGATTTATCATACTCTTTTAACTCAAAAAGCGAAGATGCGCGGGACGCGTAAATCGCCTTGTCTTTGCTTCCGACCTCAATTGCTTTATTGAGATCAGTGATTGCTCCCTGGTAATCCTTCGTATGGAACTTTGAAACACCAGATGCGGCCCATTCATCAGCATTGGCCTCGCCGCGGGATACAACGATAGCCATATCCGCTACCACGCCGGTATACTCTTTCAATCGATAGCGGGCGAGTCCACGGTTTTTCAATGCCTGTGTATAATCTTTCTTTAAGCCCAAAGCACGGTCAAAATCTGCAATTGACTCTTTCAGCAAACCATCGTTAAGCTTTGCCTTTCCACGATTGTTGAATATAACCTCGTCACTTGCGCCAAGTGCGACCGCTTTATCGTAAGCCTCGACAGCGCCCTTGAAATTGCTTTGTTTAAACCTGACGTTTCCAAGCTGATAATAGATATCCTTGTTCTTGCTGTCAAGCGTACCCGATTTCTCAAGAGAAGGCAACGACTCATTTTCTTTCTGCAGCGCGAGATATGAGAAAGCCAACGCTTCATACGTCGGGAGATCGGCATTACCTTTTACGGTAGTCTTGTCGAGGTCTGCAACGGCTGGGCCATACTCCTTTAGCTGAAAATTTGCTATGCCTCTTTTTACATAAAGCTCATCTTCTTTTTCTCCTGCCTGCTCCGCGGCAGTCAAAGCGGACTGGGTGCCCTTGAAATCATTGACTCCATAGCGAAGGTATCCTGCGTAAAGAAAAACTTTGCCATCCTTAACACCAGCACTAAGTGCTTTTTCCAGATAATTTCTTGCAGCATCTTTCTTCCCCGCTGCATAATTTGCAACCCCCAGCATTCTGAGAAGCTCCGGATTTTCACCCTCGCCGACCTTGCCCTTTTCAAGGTCATCAACGGCCGATGCATAATCTTTCAGGGCGAGTTTAGCCGTGCCCCTGTTGAGCAGTGCTTTCGAGTATGTGGTGTTTAGCTGTAATGCTTTATCGAAGTCGGCGATTGCACCAGGCAAATCATTCATAGACATCTTTGCTTTACCGCGATTGTTAAAAACGGCCGCATCTGTACTGCCGCCTTTGACAGCAACATCATAGTTGGTGATCGCTCCAGCGAAATCATTTTTTATAAATCTCAGATCACCACTGGTCTTAAATAGTTCAGGTTCTGAAGCGCCAAGGGAGATCGCTTTGTCAATATCTTTTAACGCATTATCATAATCTTTCTGCGCATACCCTGCCATACCCTTGTATTGAAAAACTTCCTTCGAGGATGCTCCCGATGCAACTGCTTTGTTGAGCGACTCGATTGCTCCAGCATATTCTTTTTCCAGAAATTGACATTTACCGAGTTCTGAAAATATTTCCTTGTCGTTCGCCCCCATCGAAACTGCGGCTGACAAACTCTTTGACGCTTCAGGACATTTCCCAAGATGTGCAAAGCTCAGGCCCAGCATAGAAAAGACCTCTTTGTCGCGCACGCGCTTTTCCACAACATTGGTAAGCGCGGCAGTTGCACCTTTAAAGTCTTGTAAATTATAGCGGGCTGTTCCCATTCTTTGAAAAAACTCAACATCAACTCTACCTGATGCAATTACTTTTTCATAATCAGCCGCGCTGCCCTTCCAATCCTGTAGCTGATAATTTACCTCTGCGCGGTTTAGCATTGTGTTAATAACTCCGGGTTTTAACTCCAGCGATTTATTCAAGTCCAACAGGGCGCCTTTATAATCTTGAAGGCTTGATTTTGCTTTCCCGCGATTGTTATAAAGTATTGCATCCGACTTTCCGGCCGCAATGGCTTTATCATAATTTACCACGGCATCGCGGAAGCTGCCCATTTTAAACTTCGCGTTGCCAAGATTTGCAAATGTTTCCGGGCTCACTGCTCCCATGCTGATTGCTTTTTCGAGATCCGTCGCCGCGCCCTGGACGTCGTCAAGGTTATATTTTGTGTTGCCACGATATTCAAACAATTCAGCAGTGTTAATTCGAGCTTTCAATGCATCGTCGAGGTCCACTTTTGCTTTTTCAAAATTCTTAACCTGATAGTAAGCAATACCCCGTTTGACAAAAACCTCCTTGTTTCCGAAACCACCGTCGATAAGTTGGGTAAATACCACAGCCGCCTCGTTGTATTCATTGGCGCCGAGCTTTTTTAAGCCAGTCTCCCACTGGACCCGCATTAGCGAATCGGATTTCTGTGCAAGGGCAGGACCAAAAACAATCAACATCAGGCTAAAAAATAGCAGGAATTGTCCTCTCATATTTGAAGGTTGATGAACCGCGTAAAGTTATGAATTAATGTAAGCAATCCTGAGAGAGGACAGGGAGGTCAGCGAACGAGGCCGATCGCTTTCATAATAGCAATGTATGATTCACCCTGGTTATGCCGAATTTGGTTACTTATACTTTTACCACATCCCCTGCAACTTGCATGGTTTTAAGGTTAGGTGCATCCTTACCGCCTTTGGGCTCGATCGTTACGGCAAATGTTTTCGCTCCGGATGAAATGTCTTTCATCTTCATCAGTCCGGTAAAGTTATGATCGAACACACCAGCGTTCACAGGCTTACCATCGATAATTGCCCACAACTGGTACTGACTTTCAGCGGTAAGCTGTTTCATATCGAGCACGCTCAGGTACACTTCCTTTGTAGATTCGTTCCAGTAGACAGCTGCAACAGATCCTGGGGCATTTGGAGTCCCCTTCATCACCACGCGATTAAAATTGGGGTTATCCAAAATGTTCAAATCATCTTCAATTTGATCCAATCTTTGATTCACCCTGTTATAATCTTGTGCAACGCGTTGATTCTGTGCAACAAGCGTAGTGAGGCTTTCTTCAGTTTTTTTCCATTTATTCCAATAATCATACGCGAGATAGGAAGAGATTAAAGCAATCGTAAGCGAGGCTGCCGCTGCGAATTTCCATCCCATTGCAATTTTATCGGGCTGTGCAAATGTTACCACCCGCGCCTGAGGGGTTTGCCCTCCAATTTTTGCAAACAGTGCATCCCTCACTGCCGCTCGAGGCTGTATAGCTGCCTTCTGCAGAAGCGATTCCTGAACTGCCTCAATTGCTTCAAGCTCCTTTCTGAGCTCAGGGTACTTACCGAGATTTGTATCTACCTCGGCGCGTTCCTGCTCAGTAAGCTCGCCTTGCGCGTAAGCTTCCAGAATTCCGGACGATATGTATTCATCTACATTCACTCAACTAACAATTTTCTTAATAGTTTCATGGCCAGGCGCATCCTGGTTTTAACGGTGCCCAATGGAAGGTTAAACTCATCAGATATTTCCGCCTGAGTATACCCTTTCAAATAATGTTGGTCAATAATAAATCGTTGATCTTCGGGGAGACCTTTAAGGAGCTGCAGCAACCCAATCGACTCGACCCGTTGCTCAACAAACCCCTGCTTGTCAATCCTATTTACGAAGTTCCCGATCTCTCCAGTTTTTTTCTCCTTACTAAATTCCTTTGAGCGGGTTTTATCAATTGCCTGATTTCTGGCAATATTAAGCATCCAGGTGAAAAGTCTGCCCTTTGTCGCGTCGTAGGACTCAATACGGTCCCAAACCTTCAAAAAAACGTCTTGTAAGACTTCTTCAGCCAGCTCTTCCTTCTTGATGATGCGGGAGATTACGCCTAATAGAGCACCCGCATAGTGGTCGTAGAGATATTCCAATGCAGTTCGTTGCCTGGCTTTTAGTGAAGCCACTAGCGATTCTTCGGGTATATTTTTTTCAGACGCGGGAATAACTTTTAGGATTTCAGCACTAAACTATTAAAAAGAATCAATCCACCGGCAATTGAAGAATTATTTTGAAGAGGAAAGCGCAAACCTATTCAAATCATTTACTATTACCCATCATCGGAGGCAAAGGTGACTACAACGTCAGGGTGTCATAAAAAAAACTTTTTTTTCGTTTCCACCAAATGATTTATTGACCTGTATGGGGCCTTAAGTCTACATCTTTTCTACACTTATAATGGAACTCAGTCGGGTGACCTTGACTTATTGGCTCTAAAAGGCATAAAACCATTTTAAACGGCAGGCAAAAATTTTTAACTATAAATAATGCATTTCATTCTTTGAAATCCACAGGGCAAAGACACCTCGTAGATAACATTTATAAATCAATCCATATAAAAACAATGTGAACTTATGAAGAAGATCAATGTGAAAACGCAAAAGATCATCGGCAGTGACTTTGAAAATAAAATCATGGCACCGATGCGACGAGGCAGTTTCCTAAAGTATTTAGGAGTTTCCTCAGCGGCAACTGCGCTGCTAATAGCAGGTTGTGACGACGACGATAACCCCAGCATGAACACACCCGGCGTGGACCTCGGGAGTGGTGATACTGGTATTTTAAATTACGCTTACTTACTAGAGCAATTGGAAGCAGCGTTCTATGTTCAGGTGATAACAACGCCCTACTCAGGGATGTCTACTGCAGAAACCACTATCCTCACGGATATACGCAACCATGAATTAGCACATCGCGACTTTTTCAAAGCAGCGCTTGGTGCCGGTGCAATTGCCGCAGTAGAATTTGATTTCAGCTCTATTGATTTCAACAACCGCGCTAGCGTGCTTGGTACTGCAAAGGTTTTTGAAGATCTCGGAGTCTCGGCATATAACGGTGCAGGTAAGTTGATTACAAATGTTGACTATCTCTTAATCGCTGGAAAAATCGTATCCGTAGAGGCGCGTCATGCTTCAGCAATACGCGACCTACTAAATCCATTTTCGGTCGATTTTTCGGGCGACGACGTAGTGGCCGTTAGTAACGGATTAGATGTTGCTAACGCTCCGAGTGTTGTGCTTGCCGCAGCAGATCCATTCATTAAGAACACAGTTAAGTTCGACAGACTTCCCAGCTAATTAAAATCTACACAAAATGAACATATTTAAAATCATCGAAAATATAGAAAAGGTTGATCCGGAAGTTTACGGAAAACTAAATTCTCGACGCGCAATTTTTAAGCATTTGTCAACCGGCGGGATGAAGATGGCCGCTGCAGCAGTGCCGGTAATGTTAGGAGGCGTCTTTAGTAAAGCCTATGGCCAGAGCTCCAGCGTTCCAGACATCTTAAACTATGCTTTGACACTTGAATATCTTGAAGACGAATTTTACAAGATGGGACTTGGTGTGGCCGGTTTAATTCCTGAAAACAGAAAAGCAATTTTTCAGCAAATCAGCAAGCATGAAGAT
This sequence comes from Chryseolinea sp., assembly GCA_037720155.1. GTDB lineage: Bacteria > Bacteroidota > Bacteroidia > Cytophagales > Cyclobacteriaceae > Chryseolinea. The sequence goes on from JBBJMI010000012.1 coordinate 156,458, forward strand.
GCACACGTAAAATTCCTGAAGGCTGTGCTGATGCAATTGTCAGCAACTCCAATTGATAAGCCAGTATTCGATTTTACGGCGGGTGGAACTTACGCTGACGTTTTTACCAACTATCAGACCTTCCTAACGCTTTCGCAAGCATTTGAAGATACTGGAGTGCGCGCCTATAAAGGTCGGGCAGGAGAACTCCTTGGAAACGCTACTGTATTGACAGCTGCGCTGCAGATTCATTCTGTAGAAGCTCGCCATGCCAGCATGGTAAGAAGATTGCGTGCCGAAAAAGGATGGATAACAGGTGCTGCGGCAGGAGGATTGCCAGCCGCAATTTATGCTGGCGAGGATAATGTGACCCATGGCGGTGCAAATGTAACCTCATTGGGTTATTCGGCTGCCATCGCTACAGAAGCTTTCGATGAACCTTTGACACCGGAGCAAGTACTCGCAATCGCGGGACCCTTCATTGTATCATAGTGTGGTGTTGGTTGAAGTGGAGAGACCCGGAACTTTTTTCGGGTCTCTGCCATTATCATCACACTACCCATCAATTAATTAATTAATTAAAAATCACTACTAAACGAATATCATTATGTCAACATCCACCCTATTGTTTCTCAGCGGAGTCGGATTTCAGGAAATTTTGCTCATCGGACTGGTAATATTAGTTTTCTTTGGAGCGAAAAAGATTCCCGATTTCATGAAAGGCCTTGGAAAAGGTGTTCGTGAATTCAAAGACGGCATTAAGGAAGTAAGCGTAAGTACAAAAGATCTCGAGAAGGAAGCGGAATAGATCCGTTTATTTCCTCACAATCATAAAAAGATCGAGGGCGTTCGCAGGCTCATTAACTACGAGGTAATCGGTATGGAATATATTCTGGACGAGCTTATGGTCATCCGACTGTAACTTGTTCCTGTTCCATCTGTTTAAGATCTCGTAAGGAACGCGCAACAAGGCTGCCGGCAGGCGGTGTTGAAGATTAAATATATCGAATCGCGTAATGCGCTCTACGGACTTTTTATTCTGCTCGTAATAGTTCATTACCTTTTCATTTCCCGTTATCCCTTTCATCTCGACAGAGCTGAAAATTTCGTGCGCGATGGCTGTTAATTCTTCTGGAAAATATTCACGGATGTGCCATGGATTGCGCGACAGCGACATTCGCTTGTTGGGAGTAGTGAATAATGCAATGCCTCCCGGCCTCAGTACTCGCCATATTTCACGCAGATAGCTAACATCATCCTGAATGTGTTCTATCACCTGAAAACTCACGACTGCATCGTAAGCATTGTCCGCCAATCCTGATAATGGCGGGATATTCATGCTAATGAATTTTCCATCAGGAAATTTCTTGCGCAAGATGGCGAGCAGTTGCTCTATTTTATCGACCGCGGTAAAACTTCCGGATTTCTGTATTATGGTACCAACCCCCCTTCCTTCGCCACAACCCACTTCAAGCACATCACCCTGGATATAATCGCTGGCGACAACATAAGCCTTGAAAAGACGTTGATGGATTGGATTGTCGGAAATGATCTCGTCACTTGTGATTTCCGTTGTGTATACTTTGGACATATGACCACAAAAATAACAATTTGGTACATGATCGTACCTTCGACCTTACCGGCACGATCTTCGTAAATGTTAAAAACCTTCATTAATTTGAGCGATATATGAGATACGTCCTCTGCTTTTTTATAATTCTTTCGAACCTCGATTTAGCCGGACAGGCGTTACGGGACATCAATTACAGCTTCGAATTTGATCCAACCGAACCTTTTACATTTAGAATTAAGGCAGTGCGTTCGGAAGCTGGCTGGGTGTGCCATTATGAAATGGCACTTGATGATACAACGCAGCGGGCAGAACAATATATTTTACAGTGGGACCTGCGAACTTCCCTTGACGAGAAGCAAGGTACAGCGGTTGATGCAGGCGCAATTGAGAAAAATGTTTTGAAGGATGTCGTCAGAGGCACTATTAAACTTCCGTCATCTGCCACGTTGCAATATCTTACCGTGAAGATCCTGAACAACTTTGTTAAACGTGTTTGGGTATTCTATAAAGATCTTCCGCCGAATTACCCCGCCAACGGATATATGATCGTAAAGGATAATGTAGTGCAGCAATCTTATGCAAAGATCGGAAACCCTGTGACGTTAAAAGGTATAGGCGAGGGCAATATTGTATCCTTTTACGATGACGACTTCCCCGCTGCGGTACCAGCCTTCTCTGAAGGTATGGGAAGGGTTTCGAGGAGCATGAAAACAGATTCCACCTACTCCATCAGCGCCAATACGCCGATCAGCTTTAGCGAAAAAGGATTATACCTTGTTCAAAAAGACACAAATTCAGCAGCCGGCTACGCGTTTCGAATTGAAGACGACTACCCGAGACTTGCAAAAGTGGAGAGCCTCGCTGATCCGCTCGTTTATATTTGTACTAAGCAGGAATTTGCAAGAGTCAAGGAAGCAAAAGGCGACAAAAAGGACTTCGATAAGGTTATCCTTAGCATTACGGGTAGCCAGGAACGCGCGCGAGATTTTATTCGCAACTATTATAAGCGGGTGGAGTGGGCCAATACCTATTTTACATCTTATAAGGAAGGTTGGAAGACTGACCGCGGGATGATTTACATCCTCTTCGGTTTGCCCGATGAGCTCTACAGATTCAGTGACCGCGAGATATGGAATTACAAAAATGACGACGTAAAGGTGACGTTTACATTTGTTAAATCGCGAACACTGTTCGATCCGGAGAATTACGTACTCATTCGGGAAAAGAAATTTCAAGAAACGTGGTATGAGAAGGTTGACCTTTGGCGAAGTGCCCGCTTCTAGGCCCGTATGGAAACCAAACCATCACTTTTCATTGTGCCCACGCCCATTGGAAATCTGGCAGACATCACCCTCCGGGCACTCGAAATTCTCAAATCTGTAGATCTTGTTTTAGCGGAAGACACCCGCACTTCAGGGTTTCTTTTGAAACATTACAACATTCAAAAGCCGCTACAGAGCTTTCATAATTTTAATGAGCACAAAGTCGTTAATAATTACATCGGCCGAATGCAAAAAGGCGAGGTAATAGCCTTAGTATCAGACGCCGGGACTCCAGGGATTTCTGATCCAGGATTTTTACTCATAAGGGCTGCGCTTGAGGCCGACCTTAGAATTGATTGTCTTCCGGGACCAACGGCCTTGATTCCCGCCCTAATAAAGTCAGGATTTCCATCCGACAGGTTTGCTTTCGAAGGTTTTTTGCCTCATAAAAAAGGAAGACAAACGATGTTAAGATCGTTATCGACGGAAGCTCGAACTATGATATTTTATGAATCTCCCTACCGGTTGATCAAAACGCTAGAGCAGTTTAAGGAGTACTTCGGAGCCGACCGACGCGTATCGGTATCACGGGAACTCACGAAGATGTTTGAGGAAACTAAAACAGGCACGGTTGAAGAGGTCCTTTCCCATTTTCTTTCAAAGGAAGTGAAGGGAGAGATCGTGATCGTGCTGGAAGGAAATAGTGAAGCATTGACCGTTAAAGCGCGTACACGTAGCGAGCCTTCAGAGGAGAAAGAATTGTAAAGCAAATGTTTTGTATTGGCAGGGGATCGTTATATTCACCATTCATAAAGCATAGCGTGACGAAAAAGTAATTGGCCCGATTTTGTGGAGTGCTGATCTTTTTACACCTGCTAAAAATACCATAACATGACTGTCAATTTACCGGATATTAAGCGAAACGTTATTGACCTATGCAGCGAGGTTGGTGAATTTATTTACACCGAAGGCGCCAATTTCGACCGTTCGCGGATAGAACAAAAAGATGGATTTAATAACCTTGTTTCCTATGTAGACCAGGAAGCGGAACGGCGCATTGTAAAGGTTTTACGTCAGCTCTTACCGGAAGCAGGCTTCATCACCGAAGAGGGAACGGTTGAACAGTCGAGCTCCAACGAATACAACTGGATCATAGATCCGCTGGACGGCACCACAAACTTCCTCCACGGTTTACCTATCTACGCCATTAGTATTGGCTTAACGCGCAAGGGCAAACCCGTGCTGGGTGTTGTATATCACGTCGTACGCAAAGAGTGTTTTCACACCATTGAAGGCGACAATGCCTATTGCAATGATCGCATGATTCAGGTATCAAAGATCCCTACGCTTCAGGAAAGTTTGTTGGCGACGGGGTTTCCTTATTATCATTTCAACAAGCGTGACAGTTATCTTGATATCATCAAAGAGTTTTTGGAAAAAACACATGGCATTCGCCGCCTGGGAAGCGCCGCGATAGATCTGGCCTATGTAGCCTGTGGAAGGATTGAGGGTTACTTCGAATATAATCTTAATGCCTGGGATGTCGCGGCTGGAATACTTATCGTTCAGCAGGCGGGGGGAATCGTTACTGATTTTAAAGGAGGCGATAACTGCGTTTTTGGCGGTGAGCTATGCGCCGGCAATAGCCATATCCACGGTGAAATGCTTGCACTCGTTCAAAGCAGATGGGAATAGCCCGTTTCGGGCAATTTCTTCTTAAGCGTTCTTTCCTTATTTTGCAGTTTACGGCAAATCGTTGAATGAAAATGAATAACAGAAAATCTACCCATATGCCACGCTTAGCCAGTAGCATGGTCGTCCTTATTTTGTTTGTGGCACGTATTGCAACAGCACAGGAAACCCTCACAGACAAATTGCCTGTTGATCCGCGATTAAAGATCGGTAAGCTTTCCAATGGGTTAACTTATTATATTCAAAAGAATACCCGACCGGAAAAGAAGATTGAACTGCGACTGGTAGTGAACGCGGGCTCTGTGCTGGAGGATGATGATCAGCTTGGCCTGGCTCATTTTACTGAGCATATGGCTTTCAATGGATCCAAAAATTTTCAAAAGAATGACCTGGTTTCCTTTCTGCAAGGTATAGGTGTAAAGTTCGGCGCCGATCTGAATGCTTACACCGGTTTTGACGAGACAGTTTATATTTTGCCTATTCCCACTGAGAAAAAAGAGAATATAGAAAAAGGATTTCAAATACTTGAAGACTGGGCAAGTACTATAATGTTTAATGGCGGCGAGGTAGACAAAGAGCGCGGGGTCGTGCTGGAAGAATCCCGGCTTGGTAAAGGTGCAGAAGATCGCATGTTCCGTGTGGTATACCCTAAAATGTTTGAAGGATCCAAATATGCCCAGCGTCTCCCAATCGGAAAGGACGATGTTTTGAAAAATTTTAAGCACGATGTGATAAAACGCTTTTATAAAGACTGGTACAGACCAAACCTGATGGCAGTGATCGTGGTTGGTGACATTGAGCCTGCCGAAGCCGAGCGTCTTGTTAAAACGCATTTTGAAAAATTGAAGAATCCTTCCAAGCAACGTGAAAGAACGATGACAGACGTTCCTGCACGTACTACTTCAGAGGGAATTGTTGTGACTGACAAGGAAGCGACTAACCATGTCATAGAAATAAATTATTCTTATAAAAAGGCAAAAGAAACAGTTACGCTAAGCGATTACCGCGACTATCTTGTACGTGTATTATTCACCTCGATGCTCGGCCAGCGCATGCAGGAGCTGACCCAGAAAGCAGATCCTCCGTTTGTTTTTGGTGGCAGCAATATCGGCGGGTGGGCACGCGGCTTTGAATCTTATCAGTCTTTCGCTTACCTCAGCAAAGGCGGTGTTGAGCCCGCTGTTCAGGCTTTAGTTCAGGAAAATGAAAGAGCGCGGAAATTTGGCTTTACCGCCGCCGAGCTTGAGCGCGTAAAAAAAATGTTGTTGAAAAATATTGAGCGCAGCTACAATGAACGCGATAAAACTGAATCCGAACATTTGGTAGAGGAGTATGTTAGAAACTTCCTGGAGAAAGAACCTATCGCGGGAATCGAAAATGAGTACAAGTACTATCAGAAGTATCTCAACGGGATAACTCTTGAAGAGATAAATCAATTCGTATTAAAGAATGTACCGGCGCCAGCGGATAGCAAGCTCGTTATCATGACAGGGCCTGAAAAAGCAGACTTTAAGATTCCGACGAATGCCGATTTACTTACCATAACTGAAAACGCGGCGAAAGGCGAACTGCTTGCCTATGAAGACAAGGCAGTAGCTTCTTCTATAATGGAAAAATCACCGGCACCTGGCACACTGTCTGACGAAAAGGAGAACAAGGAATTAGGAACAACTGAATTAACTTATAGCAATGGTGTAAAAGTGATATTAAAGCCGACAGATTTTAAAAACGATCAGGTGATCATGAATGCTTCAAAGTTCGGTGGCCAATTCCAGTACGATCCTAAGGAACGATTTAACGCTGAATTTGCATCGACGGTTGTAGCACAAATGGGCGTTGGTGAATTCTCTCCACTCGATATCCGCAAAGTGCTCGCCGGTAAGACGGCAAGTGTTCAACCACGGCTAACGACATTAAGCGAAACCTTTAATGGACAATCGGGGGCAACAGATGTTGAAACAATGCTTCAATTAACATACCTGTACTTCACGCAGCCTCGCAAAGATGATGATCTATTCAAGTCTTTTATCTCCAAGCAGCAGGCATTATATCAAAATATGGCTGCAGACCCGCAGTTTACATTTCAGGATTCAGTAATCTCCATTCTTTATAAAAATCATCCGTGGGCTCCGAAGTTACCTAAGCCGGAAAACTTTGCACAGATAGATGAGAACCGCGCCCTGGAGATCTATAAAGAGCGATATGGGAATGCCAATGGATTCACATTTGTGATCGTGGGCAAGTTCGATGTCGCGGCGATTAAACCGCTCATTGCAACCTACCTCGGCAGCCTGCCATCGTCGCCTTCAAAAACGACATTTAAAGATGTGGGTCTGCGTCCTGTGAAGGGAGTGGTAAAGCGCGAAGTCAAAAAAGGTACAGAGCAAAAGAGTTTCATTCGCATGTTCTGGAACGGGGAGGCACCGTACAGTGACGCGGAACAGCTAAAAATTCAAGCGCTCACAGAAATCCTGAACATCAAAGTAATTGAGTCTCTCCGTGAAGAATTAGGAGGCATCTACGGTGGTGGACTATTTGGCAACCTCAATAAAAATCCCTACAACAACTATTCGATAGGGGTATCGTTGCCTTGTGGTCCTGAAAACGTAGACAAGCTAATTGCTGCAACGCTCTCCGAGATCGACAAGATAAAAACGAAGGGGCCGACTGCCGAAGATCTAAGTAAGGTTAAAGAAACCTGGAAGCAACAATACATGATTAATATCAAAGACAATGCTTTCTGGGCGCGGCAACTCCTTCAAAGTGCCGAGCTGGGCACCAATGCCGGTGAGGTTATGACCTACGAAAAACGTATTGCAGCATTAACCTCCAAGGATATGCAGGCAACTGCCGTCAAATATCTCGATATGAAAAACTATGTTCAGATCGTGCTGAATCCAGAGAAATAGTCATTTTTTTATCCCACTTGCAGCGACCAGCATATAGTTGACCTAGAAAAGGTCAGCTATATGCTGGAATATTTTTCGCGATACTTATATTTGCGCGCTTATTTAAACACCCCTTATGATTGTACTTAAATTTGGTGGCACCTCAGTTGGTAAACCTGAGCGAATGCGGAAGATTGCCGAATTAGTATTGGGAACTCCGGGCAAAAAGATAGTTGTACTCTCAGCATTGTCGGGCACGACCAATACACTTGTTGGTATTGGCGAACATCTGCTTGCAGGCAAACAACCAAAAGCAGAGGAAGAAATTGCCAGGCTGGAAAAGCACTATGAAACTTTTATTGATGAACTGTATTCCAGCGACGCGCACAAAGCTATAGGCCAGGAAATTGTCAGCCGTTTTTTTATTTTGATACGTTTACTCGCCGCCGGTCAATTTGATGACAAAAGCTATCGCGAGCTGCTTGCTCAGGGAGAGTTGATCTCCTCCGAGTTATTTTACCAGCATTTGTTGGAGCAAAAGGTGAGCGCACGTTTGCTGCCAGCGCTTTATTTTATGTCTATTGATGAGAACGATGAGCCGGAGCTTGACAAAATTTCCGACCGTCTTAAGCCACTGCTTGCCTCATTGAACAACATCGACATCGTCATCACACAGGGATACATCTGCCGTAACAATAAAAACGAAATAGATAATTTAAAGCGCGGTGGAAGCGATTACACAGCGTCGTTAATAGGAGCTGCAATTCGTTCTGAAGAAGTACAGATCTGGACCGACATCGATGGAATGCATAACAATGATCCGCGCATTGTAAAGAAAACAGTTCCTATTTCGGAGCTCACATTCGATGAGGCTTCAGAGCTCGCTTACTTTGGCGCGAAGATTCTTCATCCTTCCACGATCGTTCCGGCTCAAAAATACAATATCCCGGTAAGGCTGAAGAATACGCTGGACGAAAAGGCACCCGGTACGATCATAACCAGCAAGGGTATTGAAGGCACCTTCAAAGCAATTGCTGCTAAGGACGGTATTACCGCCATAAATATCCGTTCGTCAAGAATGCTGATGGCTTATGGCTTTTTGCGGCGTGTATTCGAAGTCTTTGAAAATCATAAGACCTCGATCGACATGATCACTACTTCCGAAGTAGCCGTGTCGCTAACCATTGACAACAATATACACCTTGCGTCGATTGAGACAGAACTGAGGAAATTTGGAGTGATCGGTGTGGACAAGGATCAAACCATTATCTGTATTGTGGGACAAAAGATAACAGAGCAGAAAGGAGTTTTAAGAAAGATTTTCGATTCCCTTGGCGATGTCCCCGTTCGCATGGTTTCCTGCGGCGGAAGCACAAATAATGTTTCTGTTCTTATTGAAAAACAATACAAGGAGACTGCGCTTAACCTGCTCAACGAGGGGTTGTTCGGATTGAAATGATTTGTCCAACCCCGTGATTTAGATGAACGTTGTAGTTGACTACGGTAATTCTTCCGCCAAGGTCGGGGTATTTGATCACCTCGAATTGACCGATCGGCACGCTTTCACAGATCCCATAGAACTGCGCGTCTTTCTAGAGAACTTTTTTGCCGATCATTTCATCATTAGTACCGTGACGGAAGATGCCCACGCCGTTTCATCCTGGGCAACGCACGCAAAGAAAAAATTCATTTTGGACGCTAGCTTGCCATTACCGATTCAAAATAAATATGCCACGCCCCACACGCTCGGCGTTGATCGCATTGCTGGTGTTTGTGGCGCCCATTCGATGTTCCCTGCTTCTGACTGCCTGGTGATTGATGCAGGCACGTGTATCACTTATGATATGATCGACCGGTCGGGTTATTTTCTTGGGGGTGGCATCTCGCCTGGGATGCGGATGCGTTTCCAGGCCGTACATACGTTTACTGCAAAACTCCCGTTAATCAACCCAGTTCCTTTGGTTCCGCTCATTGGCGATACCACCGAGACCTGCATTCAAAGTGGCGTGATAAATGGGCTGACCGCTGAGCTGAATGGAATCATAACGCAGTATCAACAAAAATTTGAGGGTTTGAGGGTAATTTTGAGTGGCGGCGATACGCGATTTTTTGAAAACAAACTGAAAGGGACCATATTTGCGGTCCCTGAATTAGTCCTAAGCGGTTTAAATAGCATTTTGAATTACAATGTCGGTTTATAAGAAGTGGATTTTGGCGTTTGTTGTTGTGATTTCCGCAGCAAAAGTGTGGGGTCAGGCTGCGGCGTCACCTTTCACTACGTATGGCATCGGCGAGTTTTACGGAAACGCGCTTGTTCATAATCAGGGCACCGGCCTCGGTGTAAGTCAGCCGCAGTACTGGTATGTAAATAATCAGAATCCTGCGTTGCTGGTATTCAATTCACTTTCAGTTTTTCAAATCGGCGCTGTCGGCGAGTCAAAGACCGTTAGAGGCGACGTAATAAACGAAAAGAACGTCGGTGGTAATTTGAACTACATCGTATTCGCCTTCCCTATCAAAATTAATAAGTGGACCACCAGCGCAGGGATCATGCCCTACTCTAACGTGGATTTCAGTTTTCAATACCAGGATTATGTCCGCGATCCCCTTGGTGCGGTGGTTGATACTCTTGTTGCTAAAGAGACCGGCACGGGTGGACTGACGCAGGTTTATTGGTCAAACGGGGTCCGGATTAGTAAGGATATGTCCCTAGGATTAAAGATCAGCTACCTCTTTGGCCCTATTTCGAATGTTTATACCAATATCTTAACTACGAACGCCAATCAAGGCGACCCTTACCTCGTAAACATTGAGGAAAAACAAAATATCAAGGGCGTTAACTTTGGTTTAGGGTACTCATTCAGCAAAGATTCGCTGGGCAGAAAAAATGATAAACGATTTAGTGTGGGGGCGGTGTACAATTTCGGATCCGACTTGTCAGTGAAGCGAAACGACCGGATTTTCAGAACCTCTCTTGGCGGTGACACTGTAGAACAATTCAAGATCAATGAAAGCAAAGGCAAAATTCAGCTTCCACAGTCTTTTAGTGTTGGCATTACTTACGGGAGAGGCACTCGTTGGTCTGTCGGAACGGAATTCTTTTATCAGGATTGGGCTAACTTCCAAAGTGTGTCGGAGGATGATGAGGGGCTTGCCAAATCCTGGCGTTCGTCGGTGGGCGGCGAGTTTACTCCTGATCCCCTGGCGCTCGAAAGCTTTTTAAAGAGAATCACTTTTCGTGCGGGGGCCTCGCTTGAGCAATATCCCTTTTTTGCGAACGGAGTGCAACTTAAAGACTATGGCATCAATCTTGGTTTCTCAATACCTGCTGGGCGTTCAAGCATTGACTTCGCGGTGAAGCTTGGGAAGCGAGGTAACAAAGCTGATAACATCCTTGAAGAAAGCTACTTCAAAATCTTCTTTGGCCTCACCTTCAACGACCAGTGGTTCGTCAGAAGAAAATTTGATTGAGGTAATCACGGGTCATATGACTCTACAGCATGCGGAGCACGATTCTCACCAGCGCAATGGTGATCTTTTTAGCGTTTCAAACGGGCAGGGCTTTCTCCCAGTGCAAGGAATTTAAGTGGAAAGAAGACTCAGCGCTGACTCAGGATGCGAGAGCTAATTTTCAGCGCTTCGACAATGCGGTGCAAGGGTTAGCGTTCCAGAATGCTGCCAGCGCATTGACCTGGCTGCTCATCAATGTACCTAATGTAGGCAGCGACATGTATCCAAAGGGTACACTTGCCTTCGACAAGCTTGCCGAACGTGAGAAAGATAAACGTCATCGTCGAATCCTGATCGATTCCATGTTTCTCCTCTACGATCTGCACCTCAAGGCTTGTGGTCCGAGTACACGGGTGTCTGATGCCAAGGCCATGGCCGTCTATAAATATTACTCGCCCAGCGACCCCAAGCGCGTGTTGCACATGTTCGATAGCCTGCTCAAGGTGCGGGGAAATAGCACAAGCGATGCAATGATAATTGCGTATATGCAGACCGTTAAGAAGGTGTTCCTGAAATACAACAAGCTTACAGACGATGAAATGCTCACTCATTACAACCGTGCCATGAAGATCGCTGAAGCGAAACAGCGGGATGCACGGCGGAAGGGTCAGTCTCAACAAGAATTTCTGCTGTTAAAGGATAACATTGACGCGATATTGTTCAGCATTGTAGTTATTGACTGTGCTTTTGTGAAGCAAAACCTTGGGCCGCGGTTTCGGAGAAATCCCCGTGACCTGGTGCTGGCAAAAAAGATTGTCAGCTTCATGCTTCAGAACCAATGCATAGAAGATCCGTTATGGTTGCAGGCTGGAGAACGCCTTTATAAAAGTGATACCGTTAAAGATTATAGTCTGGCGAGAACATTGGGATTGCGTTACTTTGGTACCAACAATTTTACCAAAGCGCAACCTATGCTAGAAGATGCGCTGGCTCGGGCACCAGGGGACAAAGAGAAAGTTGAAATGTTACTCTACCTGGGGCGCGTTCGCGCGAAAACAAACAAGAGCGAGGCCCGAAAAATGTTTGTCGAAGCGCTGACGCTGGAAAAAGGCAACAAGGAAGCCTATGAACGGATTGGAGACCTGTATTTTGACAGCGGTGTAGATTGTGGCAAAAATGAAAATCCTGTAGATGATCTGCTTGTCTACGTCCTTGCGGCATCATACTATCAGCAATCTGGAAATGACAAAAAAGTATCTTTGGCCCGGGGAAAGTTTCCAACAAAGGCAGACCTGTCTCAGGTAGGATACGATAATGGCAGCCAAAAGCTCGTTGGATGCTGGATTCAGGAAATGACAACGCTTAGAACCAAAGATTAAACTTAAAGTATGTTCAGTTTAAACCATTACCATAAAGTTCTGACATCCCTTCCACACTGTCTGATGGCTTTAACAATGTTCTGCGTTGGCTGCTCAGGGACTGAAACAAAAGAGATTATTGAATACAAAGGACCGCTTAGTGAGATTAACAATGTCGAACTTTTTTACAGTGAAAACGATCTCGTAAAGGTGAAGATGACCGCGCCTGTGATGTATGAGTTCGAGAATAAAGACAGAGAATTTCCCAAAGGCGTTTTTATGGAATTCTTTGATGAGACAGGTCAGCTTGAATCAACGCTGCGTGCCAATCACGCCTACTTTTTCAGCAAGGAAGACCATTGGCGGGGACGTGGGAATGTAGAGGTAAAAAATGTCGCCAAATTAAATCAGCTTAACACCGAGGAACTATTCTGGAGGAGGAAAGACAAAAAAATATTTACAGACAAGTTTGTAACGATCAGACAGGAGGGTGATGTGCTGTATGGTCAGGGCCTGACCGCAAATGAGGATCTTTCTGACTATACCATCGAGAAACCATCCGGTGACATGGAGTATGATGAATAGCAGCCTGCGTCATCAAGGGTTTCAACCCAAATATTGCTTATTTTTGCTGTCAGCATGAAACTGGTCGATGTGGTGGTTCTTTCGTTGGCGTTGGCCTTTCTTATTATGGGTATTCACCAGATCATCACGGTTGGTATTGAAAATGCCTATTGGGCGATTATGCTTTCTGTTGCGCTCTACTTTGTTTTTGTGCTTAGGAAGAAAAGGCAAACATGACTCCCCTATTTGTTATCGCTATCCTGTTTTCTCTGCTCTTTGCGTTTTTCTTCTCTGCCATGGAGTCTGCGTATCGCACTGCTAACAAATTGCAGATCGAGCTTGAAGGGAGACTTGGAAAGCTGACAGGACGCATACTTTCTTTTTTTGTAAACCATCCTGCGCCTTTTGTCGGTACTACGCTCGTCGGGTCAACGGTATCGCTGGTGATCTTTACTGCCCTGCTTACTATCGTTTTGTTACCGGTAATTCATACAGGCCTACCCAATTTTATAAACAACGCATTCATCATTATTTTTATCCAATGCCTGAGTGCTGCCATTATCATATTGGTGATTGCCGGGATCTTACCAAGATTGTTGGCAATCGCCAATCCGAACGCAGTGTTGTCGGCGCTTGCTGTCCCCTTTTATCTTTGCTTTCTCGTTTTGTTTCCGCTTACCTATCCGCTAATCGCGTTGTCGCGCTTTTTTATCGTACGGGTGTTTCGAATGAAATATGACGAACGAAGACCATTTTTTGCGTCGCCGGAGATTCACACCGATCTCGAACCGTCCGTCATTCCCCAGGCGGAAGATACTATCCTCGATAAAAATATCTTTTACAATGCGCTTGAGTTTAAGACGGTAAAGATCCGGGATTGCATGATCCCAAGAACTGAGATCACCGCAGTTGAGCTAAATGATACGATAGAGAAACTTCGCGAGCTATTTGTTGAAAGCGGCCATTCCAAAGTCATCATATACAAGCAAAGCATTGATGAGATCATTGGATATTGTCACTCCTCCTCGTTATTCAAAAGACCCGACGAAATCCGGGAAATCCTTACCCCTATCATTATAGTGGCCGAAACAACTTCAGCCAACGAGCTAATGATCCGCTTCCTGCGCGAGCGTAAAAGCATGGCTGTGGTGATCGACGAATTTGGTGGAACTGCCGGTATTGTCAGCATGGAAGATATCATTGAAGAAATTTTTGGAAAGGTCGATGACGAGCGCGACGAGGAAGACGAACGTATCGAACAAAAGATTGATGACGTGACATATCTCCTCAGCGCACGCCTGGAAATCGACTATTTGAACGAGACGTATGGCTGGGGGCTTCCCACGGGGGAGTATGAAAGCCTCGGTGGCCTGATCCTGGCCTACACAGAAGATTTTCCACAACAGGGTGAAACCGTTAGCATTCCACCGTTTTCATTTACGATTTTGGCGACTGGCAATAATCGGATTGATACCGTGAAAATCAACCTCGAAGGGAGGTCAATGCTCAGTAAGAGAGATATTTAGATAAATCCATTACCCATTTCGTCGGGTCGGCAGCTAAGCGAAAGCGGGTATTGCACTCTTTTTCATAGCGCTATTTTTCTTATACAGATTCCGGGTTAAATTTGCGGCTCTTTAAAATCAGATTATGGCATTGATTGGAACATTGCGCAATAAAATGGGCACCTGGGTAGTGGTGTTTGTATTTGTTGCGATCGCTGCGTTTATTCTCGGCGACCTCTTTAGCGGAAACTCTTCGATCCTGAATTGGGGTGAGAAGAATGTTGGAGAGATTGGCGGCAGGGAGATCTCGATTGACGAATTCCAGGGTGCGATCCGCGAGCGTGAATCCAATTATTTTCTTCAGTTCGGACGGGAAGCCGGCGAACGCGAAATGACAGGCCTCCGTCAGCAAGCCTGGGACCTGCTGATTGCCAGACACGCTATTCAATCGCAGTTTGCCAAAGTTGGCGTTGAGGTCACAGATGACGAAGTCTGGGACATGATCCAGGGAAAAAACGTCGATCAAAATGTAAAACAAGCGTTTACCAATCCTGAAACTGGTGAATTCGATCCTAATAAAGTGGTCACTTACCTGGGCCAGGTCAAAAATATGCCTGAAGGTTCCGAAGCACGGGTGAGGTGGGAGTTGTTTCAACGCGATCTGAAGCCCGGCCGCGAGCGTATTAAGTACGAAAATCTTCTTATCAAGAGCAGCTATGTTACGACAGCAGAGGCGGAACGGGAGTATCACCTTCAAACAGATGTCGCGGAAATAAAATACGCTTACGTTCCCTATTATGCAGTGAGTGATTCAGCAGTTAGTCTCTCTGATGCCGACATTAAAGATTATTACAAAAAGAACATAGAGAAATACAAGACCGAAGCGAGTCGTGACATAAAATATGTAAGTTTTCCCGTAACCCCCTCGAAAGAGGATTCCCTCGATGTGAAGAAGGATCTTGACCGTGCGCTTGCTGAATTTAGAAGCTCGCAGGAAGACTCGCTTTACGCCAGCACCAACACTGACGGACAAAACCCGTATTCTAAATACACGAAGTCAACCGTCCCGACTTTTATTACTCAGGATAGTTTAAAACAGGGTCGGGTATTGGGACCTTATCTTGACAACGGCGTATACAAAGTAGTAAAGGTCTCAAGGATTTTTGCGGATACTGTATCCGCAGCGCGCGCCCGGCACATCCTAATCAAATGGACCGACACTACGGACGCTGCTAAAAAGCAAGCCAGGGATAAAGCTGACGGTATCTTAAAAGATATTCGCGGAGGCGCCGATTTCGCAGCGAAGGCCCGCGAGTTTGGAACGGACGGCAGCTCTTCCAGGGGTGGTGACCTCGGTTGGATCTCATCTGGCCAGATGGTTAAGCCATTTGAGGCGGCGGTATTTTCCGCTTCCCGCAAAGGCCTCCTTCCGAACGTGGTGGAAACCGATTTTGGCTATCACATCATCGAAGTAACCGAAACGAAGGACAATACCGCCTATCAACTGGCAATGGTTGAACGTGAGATCGCGCCAAGTGATCCGACAGTCACCGAAGCTTTCAGGAAGGCAGAATCCTTTGCCACAGATGTCTCCGGGATTAAGGAGTTTGAGGAAAAAGCAAAACAGCAGGGCTATCAGGTGCAGGAGGCTAAAAACATACTCGCCGGCGATCGTCGTATCGGGACCGTTGGTGAAGCTCGTCAGGTTATTCAATGGTTATTCCGCGACGCCTCCACCGGCGATGTTTCTCAGGTATTCGATCTGGACGATCAGAACGTCGTCGCTGTAATGACTGGTGAAGTTGACAAGGGTTATAAACCTTTTGAAAGTGTTAAAGAAGAAATTACGCCATCCGTACGTAATGAAGCGAAAGGAAAAGTTATTGTTGAGAAGTTGGGCAAGGCAACCGGCACGTTAGAAGAAGTTGTGAAAGCCTTTGGAACGGATGCGAACGTATATACCAGCAGCGACCTAAAGTTAAGCAGCAACGCCCTGCCTACTGTCGGTTTTGATCCGCAAGCTGTTGGCCTGGCGTTTTCGTCGGAGAATGGCAAAAAGTCAGCCCCTACGGCAAGTGAGAATGGTGTTATTATTATCGAGCTTCAGAATAAGACTCTTGCACCATCCGTAGCGGATTACGGTGGTTACAAGACCCAATTAGAGCAGGCCAACGTTAACCGTAACAGTGGGGGTATCAGCGAAGCAATCAAGGAAAATTCGAATATCGTAGATAAACGATATAAGTTTTACTAAACAAATGTTGAGCATTTTGTGCGCCTCTTTCTAGCCGGAAGGGGCGCCTTTATTTTAACACATGGACGAGAATTGGGTTAATTCATTTCGGTTAAAACTCGATGAGCATTACGCCTGGCCCGCCATATATATTTACAAGTTCATTGTGCCTACAGGCCAGGAGGAATCAGTGAAAAAGTTGTTTCCCTTTCATCCCGTAGCAGAAAAGTTATCTAAAAATGGCAAATACACGAGCGTTACCATTAACGTTATGATGCAATCAAGCGAAGCGGTAATTGAAACATATCGAAAGGCATCAGAGATTCAAGGCATCGTCGCGCTCTGATACTTTGATATTACCAGATGTGCCGGGCGACTAGTTCATCTGAGAACAAAAATCAAGTAAATTTAAGACATATGGAATGGACAGTTGAAAGTAACAGGCTTAAAAAGACCTTTAAGTTTAAAGATTTTGTCGAAGCATTTGGCTTCATGACCAAGGTTGCCATTCAGGCAGAAAAGATGAATCATCATCCCACCTGGACCAACACCTACAATACCGTGTCATTTGAATTGTGTACTCATGACGCAGGCAACATTGTTACAGACAAGGACCGGAAACTAGCGGAGGCTATTGATCGGGTGGAGCAGTAGCCTTATAATTCAGATATGATCAAAACCGACATGATATACGGCACCCGCGCCGTTATCGAAGCCATACTGGCGGGAAAAGATATTGACAAGGTCATGGTGCAGGCAGGCCTTTCCAATGATCTTGTCAAAGAGCTCCTCGCGGTAGCGAAAAACAACAATGTTCCAGTTCAGTTCGTACCCGCCGAAAAGTTGAAGCGGATGTCTACGAAAAATCACCAGGGTGTCATTTGTGTGCTCTCGGCTGTAAGCTTCGCCTCTGTAGACAACCTTATCTTTAAAGCCTACGAAGCCGGCCGGGAACCCTTCTTCCTTATCCTGGACAGAATAACTGATGTGCGCAATTTCGGAGCGATCGTGAGAACGGCAGAATGCGCTGGTTTGGACGCGATCATTATTCCTGAAAAAGGCAGTGCTCCGATTACTGGCGACGCGATGAAAACTTCAGCCGGCGCGTTAAACCATTTGCCTGTCTGTCGTGAGAAGGATATGAAAGCAACCCTCAAGCTACTGCGCGACAACGGCATCAGGCTCGTTGCCTGCACTGAAAAAACAGAAAATGATTTGTATGCATTGAATTTGTCTGGTCCGATTGCCCTTGTCCTTGGCTCGGAAGAAGATGGCATCGGCGACTCGATTCTTCGTGAAGCCGATGATCTCGTTCGTATTCCCCTAAAAGGAAAGATAGAGTCGTTGAACGTATCGGTCGCCGCGGGTGTGGCTGTGTATGAGGTGGTGAGACAGAGAGGGAGTCAGCTCAAAGTTTCCCCGCCTTAATCTCCTCCACAACACCTGGATCGAGCAGCGTGGTAATGTCTCCAAGATTTGAAGTTTCTCCTTCTGCGACTTTTCTGAGGATGCGTCGCATGATCTTTCCGGACCGTGTCTTTGGCAACCCGCTTACAAACTGAATCTTGTCGGGTTTCGCGATTGGTCCGATGATGCTCGAAACTTTTTCACGAATTTCGTTACGAAGTTTTTCTTCGTTTGTGGGCTTCGAATAACATATAACAAAAGCGTAGATGCCCTGCCCTTTGATGTCATGGGGGAATCCCACAACCGCAGTTTCGCATACGTCAATGTGTTCATCGATGGCACTCTCTACTTCGGCCGTGCCCATATTATGACCTGAGACGATAATAATGTCATCTACCCTTCCCGTTATCCGGTACATACCATCATTATCGCGGCGACAGCCATCACCTGTAAAATACTTTCCAGGAAATGTGGAGAAATAGGTTTCCTTAAAGCGTTTGTGATCGCCGTAGATAGTCCGCGCCATGCCCGGCCATGGATATTTGATGGTAAGTCGTCCTTCGATATTGTTTGCTTCCAATTCCTGACCACTCTCATCCATTACAGCCGGTTGGACGCCTGGCAGGGGAAGCGTTGCATGCGCGGGTTTCAAGGGGGTTACGCCGGCGATCGGTGCAATCATAATACCGCCAGTTTCTGTTTGCCACCAGGTGTCTACAATGGGACATTTCTTCTTTCCTATGTGCTCATCATACCAATGCCATGCCTCTTCGTTGATTGGCTCGCCGACGCTGCCAAGTATTTGAAGAGATGATAGGTCGCTCCGGTCAACGAAACTCAACGCTGCCTGTTGCAGTGAACGTATTGCAGTCGGGGCCGTATAAAAGACATTCACCCGATGCCGCTCTATTGCCTGCCAGAATCTACCCATATCCGGCCAGGACGGGATTCCCTCGAACAAAACGGTGGTCGCCCCGGCGGACAATGGTCCATATAATATGTAAGAATGGCCGGTAATCCACCCAATGTCGGCCGTACACCAGTACACCTGATTTTCTTTGTATTGAAAGGTGGTCCGGAACGTATAGTTTACGAAAACCATATATCCCGCGCAGGTGTGCACCATGCCCTTGGGCTTTCCGGTTGACCCTGATGTGTAAAGGATGAAAAGGAGGTCTTCGGCCGCCATTTCTTCAGCCGGGCAGTCAGATCCCGCTTTATCCATCTCGTCATGCCACCAATAATCGCGATCCGCTTTCATCGTAGGTTTGGACTTTAGGGATTCCAGAACAATTGACGTGGAAATTGTAGGGCATTTTATCAATGCCTCATCCACTATTTTCTTGAGCTCGATCTTCTTGCCGCCCCGTAATGATCCGTCAGCCGTCAGGATAAGCTTACAGCCGGAGTCGTTTATTCGATCCACCAGCGATCCGGATGAAAATCCTGCGAAGACAACAGAATGCACTGCCCCTATCCGCGCGCAACCCAAAACAGCATAGGCCAGTTCGGGAACCATGGGCATGTAGATGCATACGCGATCGCCCTTGCCAATGCCGTGGGCTTTCAACATGTTTCCGACCTTGCAGACCTGCCGGTGCAACTCTCTATACGTAATGGATTTCGCTTCGGCCGCGGGATCGCCTGGTTCCCATATAATCGCCGTCTGATCGCCCTTTGACGCCAGGTGCCTGTCGATGCAATTTTCCGTAATATTGAGTGTGGCTCCCAAAAACCATTTTACTTCAGGCTTTTTAAAGTCCCATTCGAGCACTTTATCCCACTTCCTTTTCCAGACAAATTCACTCGCTACGGACGCCCAAAAGTCTTCCGGGTTTTCTACACTTTTTTTGTAGGTCTCCTTATAGTCGTCAACTGAATGAATGATAGTCATAGAAAGCGCGGCGTGTTTATTTACAAACGTTATCGCTAAAGTCGGAAAAAAGCGGCAAGCCACAAGTTGCAAGCAGCAGTCCGGAGGTCAAACCTTTAAATTTATCGCAATTAGTATGATACTTCCTGCATACAACCTGCGTTGTACCTTAAGCTGTTTCAGGAATTGATATCGGAGTAAACACGAGGTGAAAATGTTCGCGGGAATAAAAAACCCGTTAGATTACATTCGTCAAAAATTTAAATACAGTATATTGTCTCCTGTAGTTTAGTGGTAGAGTGCCTTTTCAATCAGGTCGTAGCAGGCAGATGCGGGGAGTGGAATATGGGGTGAGTTCTGAAATAAATCTGTCACGGTGCTGGTCCCAGCCTTTGTATTTTATCGTAAGTAATTTCAATTATTAAATTATGCGCCTTGCCCATGGCAGTGCCCTTTGATCATATCGCAACTTACGACTCCCTTTTAACAAGGAGCATTGTCGGACAAATGCAACGCAAGCAAGTGTGGCGTTATCTACAAAAGATTACGCCTCAACTTAAAGGCATGGAGATTCTCGAATTGAATTGTGGTTCACGGGAAGATGCCATGCTATTCAGTGAAAAAGGCGTTAACCTGGTTGCCACCGATATTTCAGAAGAAATGCTTAAGGTGACCGTTCAACGGGCGAATCAATTTTCCATGCAGAACAGGATCAGTTCCCAATATCTCGATCCGGAAAGCTTCGATGAAACCATTTTTGACAAGAAGTTCGATTTGATCTTTTCAAACTTTGGCGGCCTTAACTGCATGCATCCCGATCTTTTAAAACGGTTGCTTAACAAACTCCCGTCAATCCTTGCTCCAGGTGGTCGATTCGTCGGTGTTTCGATGCCCAAATTTTGCCTGTGGGAAAGTATGTACATGCTAAAAAGATTTCGCATAAAGCAGGCATTCCGACGCGCAACGAACAAAGAAGTAATCCTTGAAATTCCTGGTGCGAGTATCCGATCATGGTATTACAATCCCTCTCAAATCTGCAAGTGGTCGGGCAACAGATTGAAACTGATCCGCACGGTCCCTATAGGTTTTGCAACGCCTCCGGTTCATCTGGAGCCATATTTTGCTCACCGAAAGTCCTTGCTGTTTAAGTTGTCGCGCTGGGGGAAAAAGTTTGATGAGATGTCTTTCCTTTCAAGAATGTCAGATCACTTCCTTATCGATTTCCAACTTAAATAACGCAGCAACGTCATTTAGTCACGTCACGGGCGTGGCG
Organism: Chryseolinea sp.; assembly: GCA_037720155.1. Lineage (GTDB taxonomy): Bacteria > Bacteroidota > Bacteroidia > Cytophagales > Cyclobacteriaceae > Chryseolinea. Next base: position 177,515 of record JBBJMI010000012.1, read on the forward strand.
ACCTTCAATCTATCGGAAAAGGCTGCAAGCCCCCAGCCACAAGTCCGTTTGTGTAAACCTAGCCATTCATCGACGGTCTTAAACTCAACTTCGGTTTCTGGTGTAGTGATAGCGTTATGGCTACCCACCAAGGGCGGATTATTCCAACGCCATGGATAGGGTTCCATTGGTTGAAATGTCTACCGGCACACCTCCACCATTCATTTTGCCGGTTATCTTGTGCTCATCCTGATCCCCGGTAAAATTCTTCAACGAATTGATCTGGAAATGTTCTGCACGTAATTTCAGGTCCATACCAAGATTAGCAGGCATCTTTAGTTTGATATTTCCTCCGGAATTAGAAGCGGTGATATACTTTCCAACCTTAATAATCTCCATGTCGATATTTCCGCCACTGGTGGAAGCGTCAACGCTTCCTGAGAAATCCTTTAGGTTTATCGAGCCCCCGGAGGTGTGCGTAATAAGCTCACCATCGATGGCTGTTCCACGAATTGTACCGCCACTTGTCTTCGCCTCGATCCTGCCCTTTAATTTTTCCAGGTCTATGTTACCTCCTGAAGTGGAGAGCTCGAGGTTTCCACGGCAGTTTTCGGCCGTTATTCTGCCTCCACTGGTAGTAAGCTCAACTTCGTCGGATGTGATATTGGACAAAGAAATATTTCCACCCGAGGTTTTGCCATCCAGCTTACCGCTTAGCTCGTCAAGTGTCAGACTGCCGCCGCTGGTCTTGAACTCCTGTGCGCCTGTAAGTTTGTTAAGGTCAATGTTGCCGCCGCTTGTACCCAGATCGGTTGAAACATTTTTCGGCGCGTATATCCGGAAAGAAATGCTGAGCGATCTTTTGGAATTCATATTTGAAAGCTTTGGTCTGGCCGTTGCTGTGAGCTTTCCGGACGATGCAGTGACCTCCAGATCATAATCTTCTTCTATTCGCTTTTTCGCTTCGTCTTTCGAGAGGTTGTCATTGTTATTTGACCGAACATAAACTTCAATTCTTGCCTCGCTTTCAGAAACACCGGTTACTAAAATCCCGCCGCCGGAGGTTCGGGCGTATACTTCCTTGATAGCATCTTTTGACAAAGACTTGTTCAGGTATGCAGAATTGTCATTGCCCTGCGCCGCAGCTGTCAGGCAAAGTCCACAAAAGAGCGCAACGTTAAGTATTCGTTTCATATTATCATTTTTGTTTGTTCTATCTGTTATCCAATCAGCATGCCATAGACGAATGTGGGAATTATCGTATCAGCATATAATACGCAACAAATGTTGTTCATATTTAAAAGTAAAGTGGGCGAATACGGACAGCATTCAACGTTCACCTTAACATTAGACAGTAATATTGGTCAGGGGTTGCACGCCTGCTGAAAAATAATCTGTAATCTTCATAACCATCCTCAGGGAATTGCTTCACCCTCTTTTTTCTTCCGACATGCAACGTTTACCATATTTAAGCGTCTGTCACTTTGAAACCTTCTGCCAAACGGGGAGTATCTTCTTAATAATTCCAGCATTATGTTTAAAAACTATTTCCTGATTACTGTTCGAAATCTTTTCAAAAACGGCTTTTACTCCTTCATCAACATCGCAGGTCTGGCGATTGGGATCACGTGCAGCATCCTCATATTGCTATGGGTAAATGACGAGGTTTCGTATGATAAGTTCCATTCGAAAGTGGACCGCATCCACCAGGTATGGGTGAGTGCTGAGTTCGACGGAAAGATGAACTCCTGGACGTCCGTACCGCTTCCAACGTATGAGGCAATGAAGACTGCCAATAATCACATTAAGAGATCGCTCGTGACTGATTGGGGAGGTGAACATCTGCTTACCGTAAATGAGGAGACCAGGATTTATAAGAAGGGATATTTTGTCAGTGAAGAGTTTCTCGAAATGTTTCATTTTCCGTTGGTTTCGGGAACCGCATCGCAGGTACTAAGCGATCCTTCAGCAATTGTAATCACAGCGTCAACCGCAAAGGCGTTGTTTGGAAATGAGGATCCCATTAACAAAATCATTCACCTCGACAATGAACATGATGTAAAGGTTAGTGGTGTGTTAAAGGACATTCCAAAAAACTCCACCTTTCAGTTCGACATTCTCATACCGTGGAAATTTCGCGAAAAGAACAATCAATGGGTGCGTGATAACATGACGAACTGGGGCAATTATTCATTTCAGGTTTTTGTAGAGCTTGACAATGCGAACAATGAAGTTCCTGTTGAAAGCGCAATTAAAGACATGCTTTTTAAACATGGTGAAAAAGAAACAAAGAATGCTTTTTTTCTCTATCCCATGTCCCGATGGAGGTTGTTCTCAAATTTCGAGAATGGTGTGGAAACTGGTGGACTAAATGACTATGTCCAGATGTTCACCATCATAGCGATTTTTATTCTTGTCATCGCCTGCATCAATTTTATGAATCTTGCTACAGCGAGGTCGGAACGGAGGGCACGGGAAGTTGGTATCAGAAAAACGATTGGTTCAAGACGTCGCGAGCTCATTCTACAATTTATTGGTGAATCAACTTTCATTTCTTTTATCTCCTTTGCGATTGCAATGCTGCTGGCGCAGCTGTTGCTGGCACCGTACAATCAATTGGTCGAGAAGCAACTGTTTATTGATTACACTTCGGCGGAGTTTTGGATATTCTCATTTGGGCTAATCCTGATCACTGGGATTGTATCCGGAAGTTATCCCGCATTTTATCTGTCGTCCTTTCAGCCTGTAAAAGTCCTTAAAGGAAAAGTGAGCGTTGGAAAAGGCGCGACTACTCCCCGGAAGGTTTTGGTTACGTTGCAATTCGGGTTTTCAATCTTGTTGATCATTTCCACGTTTGTTATTTACCAGCAGATACAACTCGTGAAAAACCGGCAGCTTGGCTACGAGCAGGAGAATCTTATTACGATTAGTTACACCAACGAAGTATCAAAGAACTGGAAACCGCTTAAGTTGGATCTGCTTGCCTCCGGCGTTGTGGAAGCTGTAACAAAATCCAATAGTGCGATTACAGACATCAACTCCAATAATTTTCTGGGATGGCCTGGAAAGCCCGACGAGTTGCGCGTGATATTTACAACGATCGCGACAGAATATGATTACACCAAGACAATGGGTATTAAAGTCATCGAGGGGCGCGATTTCTCGGAAGATTTTAAAAGTGATACCGCGGCAATACTTATTAACAAAGCTGGCCTTGCGTTGATGAATCTGAAAGATCCCATTGGAACTGAACTTGATCTTTGGGGTGGGAAGCGCAAGCTGGTAGGGATTGTAGATGATGTCTTGATGGGTGATCCGTTTACACCTGTGAAGCCTATGTTCGCCATACTCAATCCTGGTTGGATCGACGCCGTGACAATCCGCTTAAAGAAAACGACTGAGCTGCCTGCATCGCTGGCAACCGTTCAAAAGGTTTTTGAAAAACATGCTCCAGCCTATCCGTTCGACTACAAATTTGCAGACGTGGAATTTCAGAAGAAGTTTACCACAATCAACCTCACGAGCACTTTAGCGAGCCTATTTTCAGGACTTACAATTGTGATCACGGGTTTGGGATTATTTGGCCTCGCATCGTTTACGGCGCAACAACGGACAAAGGAAATTGGAGTTCGGAAGGTAATGGGTGCGTCGGTGACCAGCCTCGTAGCGTTAATATCAACGGACTTTTCCAGATTGGTCATCGTTTCGTTTGTGCTTGCCGCTCCACTCGCATGGTGGTTGCTAAACATGTATCTGGAGCGTTATACAATACGCACCGTGATTGAATGGTGGGTATTTCCGGTCACCGGACTGATCGCACTTGTATTTGCACTTGGAATCGTCAGTACGCAAGCCCTGCGCGCAGCGCAGGCGAATCCAGCAAATTCTTTGAGGAGCGAATAGCAACTCTTCTGCCCGTTGCATCGTCGGTTCAGTTAGCGTTGTCGCTTGAAGAAGTTCCAGGCTTCGACGTGCACATCAATATCATTTGGATAGTCGTGTTTGCCTCCAATTACTTTCAATAGGACAACTTCCGGTTTTCCTTGTGCTTTAAAACTATAACGCTCGATCGTCTTTCCGTCCTTTGGGTCGTTGTCTGGCAGCAATATTTTCTGCGGCTCGCCTTTGTAGCCTGCGAGGTCCGACCAATAGCGGAACGTCTTTTCAGTGGAACGAACATTTCCCATAATAAAATCACCGGATCGCATCATGCCGCCGCCATATTTGTTGAGGGGATCCTCCGTTCCATTCACGATCATGACCGGGAGTGGAACTTTCGCCTCCAAACAGTCAAGATTATCCGTATCGGGAAGATTGGCTATGATCGCCGCGATCGCTTTAAATTGTGTTGGCATAGTGAGTGCAAGCTTATAACACATGTGCCCGCCCCCGGATGTGCCCACTGAAAAGACCTGTTTTGTGTCAATGATGTACTTTGATCTGAAATATTCAATCATGCCTCCAAAAAAAGCTGCCTCATCTATGTCAAGTTTGTTGGCGAGGGAACTCGCAGCCTTGCGGCACTCATTCCAATAACGTTTATAACCGTCGGGATACACTATCAATACATTTTCCGAAGCAGTGCTTTCGATGAGCTTTCCCGTTGAAGCCATCATATCCTTTCCACTCCCGCCAGACCCATGCAGCACAAATACCAAACTTGCATTTGCCCTCTTCGTCGCCGGCCGGACAAACTGAAACGTTCGATAATTGCCATCAATCCTGATCGAATCCCTTATAACATCAGCATTGGCAGTTATGGCCAAAACAACCAACAACAGAAGGACGAAACTTTTCATCATATTAAAGTTAAAAAATGCACTCGGATTTCGGACCTGGACACACATGGCTGGTTGCAATATTGAGCCTAAGTTCGCCGACTCTTGACTCATAACTCTTGACTACTGTTGACTCCGTCAAACCACATACTCCACCGCTACAGCCAACAGCGAGCCCAAAATAGTGACGGCCATACGTTTCGCATTGAAGCGATGTTCAGGGCTGCTTTCAAAAACAATCGTTGTGGAGATATGTAGGAAATTACCGCTGGTCACTGCGTAAACATATAATAGGCCAGTAGCCGAAAGGACTTCGTGGTTTACCAAAAAGGTACTGAGCAACAATCCAACGGGGGCAGCCATTGAGAATGCAACCAGATGGGGAAGTGCTTTGATGCGCGAACGAAGTTGATGCGCTAATACCGTCATCAAGGCAAAGGCGGCAGGTGCCCGGTGGAGCACGATCCCCAATAAGATTGCATCAATGTTGTACATGGTGCCAGTGATCGTCGGCTTTGCCAGCATCGCCCCTTCCAGAAATGCGTGAATGCAAAGTGCAGCCAACAGGACCAGCGCTGAAATTGACTTGCTCCCATGAGTGTGATGCTGACCGTGTTCATGACCTTCATGACTCCTACGCTGGGTTTTGTGCAAGTGCATGTGCCCATGCTCTATTCCTGCAGTAAAATATTCAAGTAACTGCTGAAGGAAAAATCCTCCTAATACTGCAAGACCTATAAACTTAATGTCGTCGTGCGCGCGATACAATTCTGGTAGGATGTGAATCACCGTAATGGCGAACAAATAAGATCCCGCGAAGGCCAGCAGCAGCTTAAAGTTTGTATCCTTATTCTTGGGGACCAGGTAAATCAGTAGCCCGGCAAGTAACGGAGTGAGAAAGAGAACTAATAACTTAAACGGCATAATAAGGTGACAATGAAGTTGGGTTCCGTGTTTTCGGACCGAATGTAGGGAAAATTAGTAAATGCAACGTTGTTGTATCTGCATTGCACTGAAAAAACATCGGCAACGAACTCAAAAGATTATGATCGACATCAAAAGGATAAAGAGTTTTACCTTTAATGCGGCAAATATGTTATAATTTTCAGGTATGCGGGAAGATTATCTTAACGGAGACGGCGAAGGGCAGGGAGCGGCGGAAAAGGACGTTGAAAGAGCGTTGCGTCCTCTTTCGTTTCTGGATTTTTCCGGGCAGCAAAAAATTGTCGACAACATCAAGGTTTTTGTTCAGGCAGCCAAGCAACGCGGCGAATCATTGGATCACGTTTTACTGCATGGTCCTCCTGGTCTGGGGAAGACGACCCTTTCACATATTATTGCGAACGAGCTTGAATCCAATATCAAGATCACGTCCGGGCCTGTGCTTGACAAACCGAGTGACCTTGCCGGTTTGTTAACAAATCTTGAATCGCATGATATTCTTTTCATTGATGAGATTCATCGGCTCAATCCAATAGTAGAGGAATATCTTTATTCTGCCATGGAAGATTTCAGGATCGATATCATGCTGGACTCGGGGCCAAACGCAAGGTCTGTTCAGATAGGATTAAATCCATTTACGCTTATCGGTGCGACTACACGCGCTGGATTACTCACAGCACCGCTACGCGCGCGATTTGGAATAAATGCACGTTTGGAATACTACGATGCTGCATTGCTCACAAAAATTGTTAAGCGTTCCGCTGGCATCATCAACACACCGCTTGAAGAAGATGCCGCCTTCGAAATTGCCCGCCGCAGTCGGGGGACTCCCCGCATCGCCAACAATTTACTGCGACGTACGCGCGACTTCGCTCAAATAAAGGGCGATGGAGTCATTACAATGGAAATCGCACAATTTGCACTCAAGGCGCTTGACGTTGACCAGGATGGCCTGGATGATATGGACAACCGGATCCTGCTCACTATAATTGAAAAGTTCAAAGGCGGGCCGGTAGGACTCACTACGATCGCTACAGCTGTGGGAGAGGAAGCCGAAACCATCGAGGAAGTATATGAACCCTTCCTCATTCAGGAAGGATATCTAAAGCGAACTTCAAGGGGCCGAGAAGCGGCGGCAAGAGCGTATAAACATTTAAAGATCGCGCCACCTGCTGCACGAGCAACGGGGTTGTTTGATTGAGTGATGAATGATGGGCTGCGAGGGAAAGTACCGTCATTGCGAGTCTAAATTCCTACCGGTTCAGAAAGTGAAATGACATTGTTAC
>JBBJMI010000002.1:0-714550 GCA_037720155.1 Chryseolinea sp.
GAAATGTCAGATGAGGTAGTGTGGAACGTCAATTCCGGTTTTCAGTAAAGGATCTGGAATGGCAGTCTGTCGTTCCGTTTTCAACGGGATGACACCAGCCCATACGTCCAATCCATAGTCTTCGTCATCGTCTTTTGGAGGTCCGGTGCGTATTTTGGCAGAGGCTTCTTCTATTGCAAAAGAAATCAGCAGGGTCGCTTTCCACTCGCCTGCGTTCGGATGACGTACATCATTCCAACGGCCGGGCTGTACCTTATTTGTGAAAACCTCAAGGGCCTTGTATAGCTCATCGTTGTCAGTCACCTTTTTCGCGTGGCTAAAAATGGCTACAGAGCGATAATTCATCGAGTGATGGAATGCAGACCGTGCCAATACAAGCCCATCAAGTAACGTTACGCTAATGCAAACCGGCAAATTGCCTTCCACCATGGCTCTCATATAAGCGCTCCCAACTGACCCGTGAACGTACAGCTTATCATCTACCCTGCAAAATCCAGTAGGAATCTGGAAGGGCTGATTGTTGTGCACATATGCGAGCGTGCAAAGCAAGGATTCATCAAGTATAGCATTGATTGTTTCCTTATCATATGCAGCCCGTTTTGCTAAGCGGGTGATTTTTGTCTTATCAGTAACGGGATATGTTTCCATTTTCATCATTGGTTTTGAATAAAGAAGCAATGGGCAAATCGCTCCATGCCGATCTTCGGGTAGTAATCAACGGCTGCCGGTGCTGCCAGGAGTATCAACTTCGTGTTACGTCCGGAAGCAAGATGTGTTTCCTTTATAAGGCGCTTACCGATACCCAGCCTCTGGTATGCTGCATCTACGGCCAAATCGGAGAGATAACAACAAAACGAAAAGTCAGTTAACGCTCTCGAGATTCCAACGAGCAGGCTACCGTCCCAGGCGGTTATCAAAACATTACCATGTTCGAGCATTAATTGAATCCGTTTTGGGTCGTCAACAGGGCGGCGCGCGTCCAGTGTAGAGCGCTTCAACACATCAATAAATAATTCAGGCGTAATGCGAACGTCGTTTCGGTATGTAATTGCTTGGGAATTCACTGCTATGATATTTGTAGGATAATTTTTCCAAATTGACTGCCGTCCTCCATTCGGACCAACGCATCCTGAATATTTTCCAATGGAAAAATTTTATCAGTGATGGGTTTCATTCGTCGGCTTTCAATGAAATCGAGCATTGACAAAAATTCGTCGCGGGTTCCCATCGTTGTTCCTAAAATCGACAGTTGTTTCCAATACAATAAGCGGGTCGAAACCTCAGAGATATTACCGGCTGTCCTGCCGAAGTTCACGATTCGGCCCCCGGGGGCAGCGAGGTCAATGAGCCTGGAAAAATCCTGGCCGCCCGCGCTGTCGATGATGATGTCGAAGCCGCCTGAATCTTTTTCAGCTTTCGCAGACCATTCGGCATCTTTATAATTGAAACCGCCCAATGCTCCAAGTGCTTTCGCTTTTTCCAGTTTTTCGTCGGATCCTGATGTGACATATACGCGGCCCTGGTAAGCAACGGCAAATTGAAGGGCCCACAATGCTGCACCACCACCGACACCCGTGATAAGTACCTTGTCTTTCGCCCTTAGCCTGCCTTTTGAGAAGAGCGCGCGATACGCAGTGAGGGCTGATAGGGGCACACCCGCCGATTCAGCGAATGTCAGGTGCTCAGGCTTTTCGAAAACATATTTTTTCGAGATAACCAGGTAGTCACTAAATGTTCCATTATCTGGATACCCAAGAATCTTGAAATTGTGCCCTTGTACCATTGGATTTGCTCCCCATTCCAGGCTAGGATTAATAACGCATTCCATGCCAATCAGCATTGTGTCTGCATCTTCCCCCACATCCTCAATAGTTCCCGCGCCGTCGGAACCAAGTATAACCTGACCTGACATCACGGAGGCCTGTTCGCGCCAGGTCCAGACATCGCGGTGATTAAGCGCGGCATTGTGCATGCGTATTAAAACCTGATCCTTTACCGGTCGAAATTTTTTGATCTTCTCGATCGTCAGAGGATGGTCCTTTCCTTTGAAAAACACTGCTCTCATACTAGATAATAGTCAAAATGATATCACAAGAACCCTTTACAGGATCCTGGGCACCGTACAAGTCTTTTATTAAAATTACCGGGTGTGAATAATATAATTCCAACCGAACGGATCGGGCTCATGCCCTAGTCTGATGCTGTTGAGCTTGGCTTTCGCACGTTGCTGGAAACTTCCCTCGCCTGTAGGCGGTAGGTTATAATCCATGCCATGAATGTTTATGGTTGCAATAGGTGAAACAACGGCTGCGGTACCCGCGCCAAATGCCTCGGTGATTGTTCCCTTTTTAAATGCTTCTTCAATTTCTGCGACGCTTACTTTTCGTTGCTCGACAGTCATTCCTAAGCCAGGGGCAAGGTTGAGAATTGAGTCCCGCGTAACACCGTCAAGCAGTGCCGACGTGAGCTTGGGAGTAATAAGTTTACCATCGATGACAAACATCACGTTCATCACACCTGCTTCGTCAATGTACTTATGCTCTTTCGCATCGGTCCATAACACCTGATCGAAACCTTCCTGACGGGCAAGTTGTGTTGGGTAAAAGGCTCCGCCATAATTTCCTGCGCATTTTGCATAGCCGGTGCCGCCTTCTGCGGCCCGCACAAATGTTTCTTCTACCTTCAATCGCGTAGGCTTGCTGAAATAGGCTGCCGCAGGGCTCGTCAAAACAAAGAATTTATAGTGGTCCGCAATTTTAACACCGAGCCGTGGTTCATAAGCAAACACAACCGGACGGAGATAAAGCGACGACCCTTCTGCCGTCGGGATCCAATCCTGGTCAGCTTCCACAATTGCGTGAAGACTTTGGATGAAAAGTTCTTCTGGAATTTCGGGCATGCACATCCTTGCCAATGATTTGTTCAATCGTTCGCTGTGCTTTTGCGGACGGAAAATGCATAAGTCACCATCCTTGTTTTTGAATGCTTTCATCCCTTCAAAAACAGACTGACCGTAATGCAGTGAAAGCATTGCCGGTGACATTAGAATATCGCCGAAGGGGACAATGACAGGCTCTTCCCATTTGTTGTCGATGAAATCGGCCATGAGCATATGGTCCGACATATATTTGCCGAATTCAAGGTTTTTAAAATCAACCTCCGCAATACGGGATTTTTGAATGCGTTTGGTGGAGAACGTAGTAGTAGACGTGGTGGTCATATCCATTTCAATTTAAGAGTGAATTTCATCAATATCTTTTAATATTCCCGGGTGATTTAATTTTTTAAGCGACAACCATTGCATTATAACGAATGTACGGTCTTTGCGTTTTTTACGGCGCCGGTAAGTTCGTCGAAAGCGAGGGTAACATCAATTGTTTCTGTAAGCCAGTTTGATACCGCAGCGCGCATTGCGGGCAGACCGTTGTAAATTGTTGGCGTAAAAAAGACCTTTCCCTGGTCGCGAATGTAATTCAGGAATTGCTGTATTTCCGCAAATTCGACGGCCTGCTGCGCAAAAGTGAAACAGACTACGTTCATCCGAACGGGTGAAAGAAGACGGAACTCTTCAGACTTGTCAATCAGCGCTCCAAGGTGGTGGGCTGCCGCACAATTTCGTTCAACAATTTCGCGGTAGCCATCGCGGCCGTAAGCCATCAGCGTAAACCAGGAAGGCAATGCCCGGAACCGTCTGCTATTTTCAGGTGTATAGTGAAAGAAATCGGGGCTCTTTTCCGGGTCACCAAGGTATGCCGCACTGTTCTGAAAAACACGCAGTTGAATCTGCTTGTGTCTTGTGAACTGCATGGCCGCATCGTAGGGCACATTTAACCATTTGTGGGCGTCAACTGTGATGCTATCCGCATAGTTGATCCCATCTAAATAATGTGCATACTTTTCAGAACAAGCCGCGAAACCTCCAAAAGCTGCATCGACGTGAAGCCAGAAATTATATTTGGACTTTAGTCTTCCGATAGCAGCGAGGTCGTCAAAATCAACGGTGTTTACGGTGCCTGCATTGGCGACTACAATTGCCGGCGTGTTCTCTCGGAGCAAAGATTCCAGGGATGCAATGTCAATAGCCTCGCGCCCGGGCATTAAGTTCACCTTTATAAATGCTTTCCGGCCGATGCCAAGTATGGATAATGATTTTGCAATGCTGGAATGAGGCGTTCCACTGAATACTTTTATCGAGTCGATATTCCACATGCCGTCTTCGGAAAAATCCACGCCAAGTTGGTTCCCCGCCCATTGCCTGGCAACAGCAAGATTCGTAGCATTTGAAATAGTAGCACCGGTGACGAAGGTTCCGAAGTATTCGTCATCCAGCCCAAACATTTGTTTAAAGAAATGTATCGTTTGACGTTCCAGTTGTGGTGCGATAGAATCATTGCTTCCTGCAGCGTTCTGATCGTATGCACTTACCAGCCAATCTCCCGCGACCGCTGCAGGCGTGGATCCACCGGTAACAAAGCCAAAATATCTGGGCCCCGCACTATTGCACATTTTATCTGCGAAATCATTATTGAAGCGATTCAATACCGCCAGGGCGCCAATGCCGGTTTCAGGCAGATCTTCCATTGGAATATCTTCAATGTAGCGGCCAGGAGCCAGGTCTGCCTGATCTGTAAGGTATGACTCCGCGATTTTTTTTGCACGACTTAAAATTTCACCTATTTGTTGATGATCGCTGGCAAGTATTGAGTTCATTTTGGAGTTATCTTTTGATGGTGACCAAGCGCTTCATGAAACCTGTCACACATATTACGTTTTAAAGGCCTTTTTAAACCAAAGTATTTTCATTGCGTGGTTATGACGCAGCAACAGAGTCGGACTCAGCGACACAAATCACGTGAGGCCTATGGTTCACATCAAAATTGACGGATCGGGCAATGAAGCACATCTTATGGGCTTCGCTGTGCAATTCAATAGCCTTCGGGATCATGTGTTCAGACTCAACAGTAACAGTTGGGTTAAGTGTAACGCCGATAAACTGGCCACTGCCGTCCTGATTTTCCTCCATAACGGCAAACGCATTGTCGACATAGTTCGTCACTACGACGTTATTTACGGCGCATACGTGTAGATACCACAACATATGGCATGTAGATAATGAGCATACCAGAAAATCCTCAGGCGTGTGTTTAGCAGGATCGCCTCTAAAAGCGGCATCAGATGAGCCTTCGATGATTCGCTTACCTTTCACGACAATATCATGACTGCGATCATAACTTTTATAATCTCGTGTACCGGAGCCGCGGTTGCCAGACCAGGTAATCCTGGCGTTGTATTGATGATGCTTCATGGTGGTGGATATTATTAGATTGTCAACTTGATTTCTTTCTTAAAGAGTAAATCGGTCTGAAGATCATTGCCCAGCATAAACGGGTGGGAGCCAAACTTTACAAATCCCCATTTGTCATAAAATGATATAGCCCTCAGGTTGTGCTCCCATACACCGAGCCACACGGATTCAAATCCCTCCTCTGTTGCCTTACGCAGGCAGCGCTGCATTAAAATCGTTCCTACTCCTTTGCCTATCAAATCCTTAACTGCATAGATCCTTTCGATTTCAATACAATTCTCTCCCCTCAATTCATTTGGAGGTTCGCTTTTCCTCATTTTTGCAAAGCCAACAACTTTTCCACAAGACTCAACTATCAGAAAAGAATTTTCGCCGTCAGATAACTCCGACTCTAGTTGCTCAACGTGGAAGTTTTTGGCTAAGTAAATGTTCATGTCTTCCTTCGTGTTCATTTCAGCGAAGGAGTCGTAGAACGTTTTCTTTCCTAACGCCGTCAACACCGCTGCATCTTCAACAGTAGCCATCCGCAGTGAAAATTTCTCTGAGGTTTCTAGCCTTAACGCCATTTTTATGTCGCTTCGCTTATAAGGTCCATCCAACGGCACCTCTTCGAATCCCAGGTTCCGGTAAAGCGAAATGGCTGGTTGTAGCGACGTGTGTGAATAGAGAATAATCTTATGTGCGTTGAGTTGTCGTGCAAGTGCTATGGCTGACAATGCAAGTGATTTTCCAATTTGCCTTCCCCTGAATTTTTCATCAACAGCCATTTTGGTGAACTCATAAACTCCTGGCGACACAAATTTCAGGGCAACTGTCCCAGCGATTTCGTTTCCATAACGCGCCATAAGAATTCTGCCGCCAGCGGCAACTATGTATTCACCGGGGAACCGCAGAACCCTTTCATCAATTGCTTCCATCCCAAAGTATTGCTCAATCCAATTCCGGTTGAACTTCTCAAACCATGGTTGGTGCACAGCCTCGTAATCAAAAATCGTAAGCGGCGACCCTTCCATAACATAAATGTTAGCCTCTAAATACAACCTGCAGACAGCCTCGTTGGTAAATTTTATGGCTACCGCGTCGCCTGTTTCTTCCACTGCTTGCCGAGGAAATACCCTCGGTTTACTATGTAAATTCCACCTACAGTAATGCAGATAGCAACGGCAATCATCAGATTTAACTTTTCATTTAATACTAACCATCCCAAAACGACTGCAACGACAGGATTGACATATGCATAAAGCGATAAGATTGTCAAAGGGAGCTTACGAAGAATATAAGAATAGCAAGCATATGCGACAATTGACCCAAAGACAATTAAATAAGCCATCGCGATCCCCACTTCCGTCGTCCATGTTACACCATCCAGATCATCAAATAGAAAGGTGCATGGAATAAGCCAAACGCCGCCGAAAAACATTTGAAGTGCCGTGTTTAAAAAGAGATTTCCTTCAGAGTTTTTCTTCTTCAGCCAGACACTTGCACCGGCCCAGCTGACAACCGCAGTGAAAATAAGCATGATGCCAACCTGATGATCAAAGTTCGAAAACTCCCTGAGATGCTCACTGAAGATCATAACAATACCCAGCAGACCAACGAACAATCCTATGAAAATTGGAACAGTAGGTCGTTCATCCCGGTTAATCGCAAGATTGATCAATATTACCATGACAGGCATGAGTGAGCAAAGAATTGCGGCCACGCCACTTGGTATGAAGACTTCTGCGTAAGCAACAAGACCATTTCCCAGGGAAATCATGAAGAAGCCGGCTATTGCTTGCCGAAGGATGTTCTCGCGGCTCGGCCATTGAGCTTTGGCGAAGATTAAAACGAATCCGCCAAGTAAAACGCCGGAGGCAAGTTGCCGAATAATCACAAATAAAAATGGCGGAAAATGCAGCACACCTATACGAAGCGCCAGATAGGTTGTGCCCCAGATAAGACAAATCGCACCTAATGCTATGTAAGCGGTGAGCAAATCCTTTTTCAATTCCTTGTAGTTAAATGACGGTGAATCGTTCTCAAAAGTTCTAATAAAAACGGAAATAAAACAGTTTCAGTTTTGTGATATTTGGCCATATCAGTTTTAGCAACCGTTTGCTCCAACATTATTTTTACAATGAATGATAAAGATCTACAGATATTATCCTGACGTGGATTTAGGGCCTTCGTGTTACCCTTCCTCAGCTGTATTTAGATAAATATTCGGATGATGGATTTCCATATAACGATCAGGTCGTTGAAGCAACTGAAATCCAAATTGCTCATAAAGTCCATGCGCATCTCTCGTAGCAAGCAAAATGCGGCGCAGCCCGGATAAAAATTCGAATGATGAAATAAATTGCATCAATCCTTTTGACATACTCTTGCCTCGATACTTCTCATCAACAAAAACATCACCCAGGTAAGCAAACGTTGAGTAGTCAGTAATTAATCTTGCAAAGCCGACCTGCTGATCACGGTGATATATTCCAACGCACAAAGAATTTTCAATAGAATTTTTCACCACAGCTTCTGAAATCCCATTGGCCCAATAGGATGTTTTTAAAAACCTATGGATATAAGGAATGTCGAGCTTTGCTTTGTCGGTGCTGTAGCAAAATTCATTTACTGTGGATTCTTTGATCATGTCAGTGGGTTGGATAGCCTCTTTCCAGCTCGCCCAATTTTCCTATTTCAATGGAGAAAAACAGTTTCAGTTTAAGATGATTCGACCGGATCAGTTTTGTATCTGCTAAGGGCACCAATGTTAACACACAAGATAAATGTTGAGGTTTTTTATAGACACAGATGACGCTAACGTCATCAGGCAGCATAGTTCAGGCTAGTTCGTCACGAGTTTTTAACTTCCTTCGCAAAACGTTGCCGCGGTAACACCAGTTAACTGCAAATATATTTTCAGTTAAGTATACCAGGTGATTCATCGCAGGCGGCAGCCAGTTTTTAAGCTTTCTTAAAATTTCGTATGCGATGATACTTTGAATCTTTTTTTAATAGCGAACATAAATACAGAATCAGTGATGAAAAATGATCCAGGATAAATGACCCACTAAAATATCCGGGGGTGTTCCACCACCCCGGGGAAAATTCCTTTGCCCGCAGGCGAAGGGAAACATAAATGTTTATCGAAATAAACCTTTCAATCTATGAAAAAATCTCGACTAGATTATCTGAGATGCTTTTGGGCTATTTTTCTCGCGAAGAGAGAAAATCGCTTTGTCACACTTATACTCGCAGTTTCCATGGTCACTGCTGGTTCACTTCGCGTTCAGGCAATTCACGTGATAACAGCATTTAATGTTAGCGGTAGGGTTGTTGACGAAAGCGGAGGACCTGTTCCCGGCGTCAACGTGCTCGAGAAAGGCACTGCCAACGGAACGACCACAGATAGTGATGGTTCTTATAACTTGAACGTGGTTGATGGCAATGCTATCCTGGTTTTTTCATTCATTGGCTATATAACGCAGGAGGTTAACCTCAATAGCCGTCCGGTGCTTGACATCAATCTCGCAGTCGATGTTCAATCGTTAACTGAAGTCGTGGTGGTTGGTTATGGAAGTCAGTTGAAAAAGGAAATCACTGGATCCGTACAAACCGTAAGCGGGAGAGAGTTGAAAGACATCCCGGTGTCTCAAATAGGTCAAAAATTACAAGGACGCTTAGCGGGTGTTCAAATTAATCAAACGACAGGAAAGCCCGGCCAGGGAATGTCTATCAGGATCCGGGGACAGCTATCTGTTACCGGAGGAAGCGATCCTCTATACGTAGTTGATGGCTTTCCCATCACAGGGAACATCGGGGCGATGAACCCAGATGAAATAGAAGATATTTCAGTACTCAAAGACGCCGCCTCCACATCGTTGTATGGTTCAAGGGCAGCAAACGGCGTTGTACTGATCACAACAAAGAAAGGGAGGCCTGGAGAAACGAGCGTAAATTTCAATGCTTTCGTTGGTCTACAGCAGGTTCCTGAAAACGGGAGGCTGGAGATGATGAATGCTACCGAGTTCGCTCAATTTAAAAAAGAGTACTACGAGGACGCAGGCCTACCCGTTCCCCAGGTCTTCCAAGACCCATCTCAGTATGAAGGGAAGAATAATGATTGGTATGATGCACTACTAAGAGTCGCGCCAATCCAGAGTTACAATCTTTCCATGTCGTCAAACAAAGAGAATGTCCGAACATCGCTGGTGGTAGGCGTTTTTGATCAGCAGGGAGTGGTGGTGAATACTGAATACCAGCGATACTCGATGCGCATAAACACCGATTACGATGTATCCAAAAAGGTGAGAATCGGTTTTAATGTTGCGCCCTCCTATGTTTTAGATAATACGCCAAGGACAGATGGGGACCGGGGTACCGGTATACTTTTTAATGCCCTGCATACGTGGCCCATCATGCCAATATATGATGAGAATGGAGAGTTAACCACTTACAATAGATTTCCGGCTGAAACAGGTAACATTTTCGCTTACGCTAACTGGGTACGTTCTGCGGAGGAATTAGTCAACGAGACTAAAACGCTTAACCTGCTTTCAAATGCATTCGTGGAATACAAGCCCGTTAAAGGACTCGTACTAAAATCTACTTTCAATGCAGAGTTTTTGAGCTCCAAGTTTTTCTTTTTCAATCCGTCGACCGCTACCAGTAACATCAATGTTCCCCTGCCCACGACTGCAAATACCATCAGAGAAAATGTTGACAATCTGACGTGGCTTAACGAAAATCTTGTTACGTATTCAAAAAGTTTTAGCGATCATAACTTTGAGCTCCTGGGAGGATTTTCGAATCAACGGTTCAATCAGGAAGTCACACGGATTCAAGCGGACACCTATTCAGATGACAGGCTTCCGACAATTCAGGGCGCCATAAACATAAACCGTGCTGCCAATACCGCAAATATTTATAGCGCTAATGTGAGTGTGGGATCAAATACAGGAAGCGCGAGGCAGGAATGGAGTCTTACTTCGCTGTTCGCCAGACTTACTTACAACTACAAAGGAAAGTATCTGCTAACTGCTGCCGTTCGCAGCGACGGCTCTTCACGTTTTGGCTCCGAAAATCGGTGGGGTACGTTCCCTTCTGCTTCCGTGGGTTGGGTAATGTCGGATGAAAGTTTTTTCAAAGACATTCAAAGCGTGTCGTTTGCAAAAATACGTGCCAGCTATGGAGTGACTGGCAATAATAATATTGGAAATTATACGCAGTATGCGCTTGTCAATAACACCGTTAATGCAGTCTTCGGCGATAAAGTTGCTGCCGGATCAGCCGTAACCTCTTTATCAAATCCTAACCTGGGGTGGGAGGTCACACGGCAATTTGACGTTGGCTTAGACCTCGGCCTGTTCGATGATCGGATACAATTTATATATGATTATTACACAAAGAATACAACTGACCTCCTTTACAGCGTACAAATTCCACAGGAATCCGGATTCTCAAATTTTAATGATAACATCGGTGAGATAAAATTTTGGGGACACGAATTTGCGGCGACGACTCTCAATACAACGGGTAGATTGAGGTGGACAACGAATGCAAATATCTCTTTCAATCGAAATGAAGTTGTTGCTCTTGCTGATGGTATTGACCGAGTTTATGGAACATTTCACATCACGCAGGTAGGCCGTCCGTTTGGACAGTTTTACGGCCACCAATCACAAGGCGTTTATTTGAATGCAGCGGACCTCGCCAGTTCTCCACAAGTTCCGGGTCGCTCTACCGTTGGTAGCATTAAATTAACGGACCAAAATGGTGACGGAAGAATTACCAACGGCGGCGATCTCGATGATCGGGTCATTATTGGTAACCCCTTTCCAAAATTTACTTATGGTATAACGAACACCTTGAGCTATGGGAAATTTGACTTCACGATTGTTGGTGCCGGATCATATGGCAACGAGCTTTTGATGCGTCACTTGTATAGTACGGCGAACCTGGACGGTGTATTTAATCTGGTTAAAGATGTGAAGGACCGTTTTAGGTCGGAAGAGAATCCAGGCAAAGGGTTCTACGGGACTACTGTGGGCGGTGGAAATGTAACTGGTATCGAGAGAGATTGGATGAACAGTCGATTCGTAGCGGATGCGTCTTATTTTACGATTAAAAACATTACCCTTGGCTACAGTATAAATTCCGCCAATAAAGTTTTTAAATCGGCAAGGTTTTATGCTTCCATTCAACAGGTTTACGTGTTCACGAAATATAAAGGTGGATCAAATCCCGAAACAAGTGCGCAAGGTGACGGAAATGGTAACGGCGGCAACTTAAGTCAGGGCCTGGACTTAGCCAATTATCCTGTGCCACGTACGTATTCTCTCGGTGTAAATCTGAGCTTCTAATCAGATGAGACTGACCAATCACTCTTTCAACGCTTACAACTATCACCATGAAAAATAAACTCCTTATTATATGTCTTGCTGGCGTGATGCTTTTGAGCTGCCAGGACGACTTCCTGACCATCGTTCCTGAAACTTCGTTGAGCTCTGCTACTTTTTTCACAAAGGAAGCAGACCTCGTTCAGGCAGTAAATGCGGCCTATGTTCCTCTAAGAAGCATAGTGAACGACAGGGCGTGGCTTCTGGGCGAGATGCATTCTGACAATACTTATTATGCGCGGAATGTTCTTTTTGGCGCGACAGAGCAACAGGAAGATATTGCTGATTTCGCAATCCCCACGGCGAACGGCGTTACTTCCAATACTCATGTGCTGAATCAATATCGCTTAGACTATCAAATCATTGCCCGCACAAATCAGATCTTATCTTCAATTGATGAGGTTGAATTTAAAGCCGAGACAAAAAACAATGTAAAGGGCCAGGCGTATTTTCTAAGAGCCTATGCATATTTTGAGCTCGTCCGATATTTTGGGAGCGTACCATTGCATCTGGAGCCAGTAACGGGGAGGCAGGACGCAGCCTTGCCTTTGTCAACGGCTACTGAAATTTATGCTCAGATCGTTAGCGACGCCCAGCAAGCTGCCGCCTTGCTTCCTGTTAAGTCATCTCAAGAACTAGGCAGGGCAACATCCGGCGCTGCGAAAACTTTGTTGGCCGACGCATACATTCAACAGAAGAAATGGGGTGAAGCCGAAAGTCTGTTGCTTGAAGTTACTTCCAGTAATGAATATGCCCTAATTGAAGACTATGCGAATGTCTTTTCCACCTCGACTGGAAATAAAAACAACACAGAATCCGTTTTTGAGGTCCAGTTCCTTGAAGGTTCCGCCGGACTTAATGGCAATTTCATTTACAATTTCTTGCCGCGTCCGATTAGTCCGGTAGAGATCGCGCCAATTACTGGCACATCAAATCCACAGCCCCTGGACGGTGAGGGAAATAACATACCAACGCCTGATATCATTGCGGCCTATGAAGATGGCGATGAAAGAGAGAATGCGTCTATAGGCTATGTAACACTGAGTGGAAGTTTCAGGGACAATAAGGTTTATCCCTACATTAAAAAGTTTGCCAAACCTCACTCGTTGCACAACAACCACGGAACAAACTGGCCTATATACCGATATTCCGAAGTGCTCTTGTTATTGGCTGAAGCCTTAAATGAACAAGGTAAGGACGGGTCGTTGTATTTGAACCTCGTCCGTAAACGCGCCGGTCTCGCGGATGCTCAGGGCGACATGCGAGAAGCGATATATCAGGAAAGGAGAGTAGAACTCGCATTTGAAAATAAACGCTGGTTCGACCTCGTGAGAACAGGACGAGCGGTAGAAGTTATCACTGCATATGGGGCGCGAATCAAGGCCAACCCAACAGATTACTATTATCCTGGGAGCGCCAAGCCTCGCAGTCACGTATTCACAAACCTGGATCTGTTTTACGCTCTTCCGGCGGACGAGGCTGCTCTGACACCGTATTTCTAGTGACGTAATTTGACGCACCGTTTTAAAAGATCAACCCTTATTCACGCTTCAAGTGAATAACGGTTGATCATTGTGTTTTATACATCCCAACACAGCGCGCAGTTTTTTGCCAACTTTCCAAGCGTTGCTAGTTCCCTTGACTTTCGTTGATTTACCTTAAATTCCAATCTTATGAAAGGATCGATTACCACCGTTGAATTCCCTTGAATGATTTGAGGAATACCGATTATTACGTACTTTTTACTTGCACCTAAAATGACAAAATACTTTTTTCGGGTTTTTCCAGTATTGCTGCTCGTCGTTGCGTGTACAACACAGAAAAACACAACGCTACAAAAAAGGACTGGCGTCATCAGCGACGATTCGTTGCTGACATTGGTGCAATACAGGACCTTCCAATATTTTTGGGATGGTGCCGAACCGACCTCTGGCGCCGCCCGAGAACGCTTTCATGCAGACAATATCTATCCCGACAATGATAAACACATCATTACAACCGGAGGTACTGGTTTTGGTGTTATGGCAATCCTTGTCGGCATTGAAAGAAAATTTATCACACGGCAGCAGGGTCTGGAAAGGTTGACAAAACTCGTCAGCTGGCTTGAAACAGCTGACCGTTTTCATGGCGTGTGGCCACATTGGCTGGATGGTGAAACAGGAAAAGTGAAGCCATTCAGTCCTGACGACAATGGTGCTGACCTTGTCGAGACATCCTATTTGTTACAGGGTTTGTTGTGCGTTCGTCAATATTTTAAGGATGGAAACCAACAAGAGAAAGCGCTGGCGTCGAGGATCGATGCATTATGGCGCGGGGTCGAGTTTGACTTTCACCGGAATGGAAAAAATGTGCTGTACTGGCATTGGTCGCCGGATAAATATTGGAAAATGAATTTCCCGGTAGAAGGATACAACGAATGTTTGATCATGTATGTGCTTGCAGCCGGATCTCCGACACATTCCATCCCGGCGGAAGTGTATCATGAAGGATGGGCCCGTAACGGCGGAATGAAAAATGAAGCAACGCACAAGCAGTATGGATATCATTTAAATTTGAAACATAATATGGCGGCGCAGTTTGGTGGTCCACTCTTTTGGTCGCACTATTCGTTCCTCGGTTTGGATCCCCGCGGATTGAAAGACGACTATGCTGATTATTGGACGGATAACAAGAATCATACGCTGATCAACCGCCAGTATTGCATCGAGAATCCCAAAAAATATAAAGGGTATGGAGAAGATTGTTGGGGCTTAACAGCTAGCTATTCACGAAATGGATACGCGGCGCATAGTCCAAATGAAGATCTTGGTGTCATTTCCCCAACGGCGGCCATTAGCGCAATTCCCTATACGCCCAAAGCCTCAATGCGGGTTATACGCCATCTTTACCAGGATCTTGGTGATAAAGTATTTGGCCAATACGGATTTTACGATGCTTTCAGCGAGCATTATGATTGGTACCTACCGCGCTATCTGGCAATAGATCAGGGACCCGCGATTGTTATGATCGAAAATTATCGATCTGGTCTGCTTTGGAAACTTTTTATGTCCTCTCCGGAAGTTGCTGTCGCCAAAAATAAACTCGGTTTCAAATAGTTTGTTTACGCAGGTTGAATTTGCGTGCAAAGTTTGGGTTGTGTGCTTCGCGAATAGGTTATGAAATTACGGTGAATTGATATCCGATTCCTTTAATCGTAATTATCGAAATTGAACGGTCCTCCTTCAGGTAGTCACGTAGTTTTGTAATATACACGTCGAGATTCCTGGAATTGAAAAATGAATCATCGCCCCACAACTTTAAAAGGATCTCTTTTCTGAGCAGTGTTGCATTGCGGCTTTCAGTCAGTAATAGAAGAAGGGTTCCTTCTCGATGCGACAATTTCCTGGTCTTATCATTGAAACGCAGCTCATACAACAATGGTGTGAACTCGTATTTACCGATCGATATTTTCTCGCTTGTTCTATCCTTTCTATTTGTAACGTGTAATAGGTTGTTCACTCTTACGATCAACTCTTCCATGCTGAACGGTTTGCGGATATAGTCATTGCCCCCGGAATCAAACCCTTTGACCACATCTTCCACCTGCCCTTTTGCTGTAACGAAAATGATGGGAATAAGCGGATTCAGCTTTCTTACTTCTCGAGCAATGGTGAAGCCATCTTTCCCGGGTAACATTATATCAAGTATGCAGATATCGGGATTCAGAGTTGTGAATGCTTCCATCGCGAGATTGCCGTCCCGGACCATATTCACCACATATGAACGGCTTTCAAGACTTTCCTTGACTATCTGACCCAGGAATGGTTCATCCTCTATATAGAGTATCCTAATGTTTGCCATGTTTTTTCGGTAATTCAACCGTGAAGCAACTGCCGTTTCCCAAGGTACTTTCGACATTTATCGTCCCATGATGCTTTTTAATTACTTCCGCGACGTAGTTTAATCCAAGACCATGTCCTTTTGTATTATGCACATTGCCACCTGGTACACGAAAGAATTTTTCAAAAATTTTTCCATGATACTCCTTCGCAATTCCAGGCCCTTCATCTTTAATTTCAAAGCCCACGGTGTGTGGAGAGCATGTCAGCGAAATATCTATTGTTGATCTATCCAGTCCATATTTAATTGCATTGTCTAGCAGATTGAAGATGACATTGGCAATTTGAGTCTCGCTTCCCTCAAAGTCATCATGACCATCACAAGGGCGAAAATTTACCGTTAATCTTTTCTTTTCAAAGACTAGCCGCATAGATGAAAGCACGTGGTTAAAGATTTGTGCAAGCTTTAACGGTTCTACTAAAACCACAGGTCCCTTTGATTCAAGGACCGAAGCGTTGAGAATTCTGTCCGTCATGAGTGTCAGCCGGTTCAATTCGTTATGGGCGATATTGAGGTAGTCTTTTGTTTTTTCAGGGTCTTCGAGTACATGGAAATCTCTTAACGCCTCCAGTGCTACACTCACTGTGGCCAGGGGGGTTTTTAGTTCGTGCGTGATGTTGCTAATGAAATCGTTTTTCATGTTCATCAACCGCTGTTGTGCTCGAATATTCCGGTACATGATTAGAAACGCGGTGGAGGTTATTAAAGTGAGAAAAAGGGAAAAAAATATTTGCGGCTGAATCTTTTTCAATATGATGGTTCGGATGCCGGGAAAAATAGCCAGATATCTTTCAATCGGATTGATGCCGGCGCCTTCGGCAACGAGGGTGTCTCGAAAGACCCATTCGCTGTGAACCTCTTCTTTTCGTACTTCCTCGTGAAATGGGCTGCGTCGGGCGTTTAATTCAATGGGTTCCACAATCTGGCGCTTAACACTGAAGGGCATGTCCATTCCGCTTCTATTTATTGCTGCCCTATATCGTATTGCAATGCTATCAAGCTCCAGTGTGTCCGCTCGCATGCTAACAACAAAGTTTGTCCTGCCTCTAAACCGATGAATGGCTGAAATGAGCGGCGTCAAATGCGATGATGTTGACTCGGTCGAGTTAACAAACACTTGAATTTTTGATTGACGAGGTGCCAAGCTATCATTGACCATCAGTGTATCGCGAAAAAATCGATTGACTGTCGCTACCTCGCTAGAAGTCGAATCGAGGTCGCGGGGTTGCGAGTTCGTTAACGTTCTAATGTTCTTTGTAAAAAGAGAATCGCGCATGTCAAAAACTGTTGTTCTGAACAAAATGCTTGTCTCTCTTTTAAAACTTGACAATGCATTCTCATAGGAACTCAGGAGCCAGAAGCACTGCAACACAATCAAGAGGAGAATGCTGACAACCATCAGGGCAATTCTGAACATGTTTCCGTTGTTGTGCATTCGTTTCGATATTGCCCGCCAGGGATTGTAGTTCAAAAGTAAGCTTTCACTTTTTCCGCAACCAATCTATTAACGTTAATTAACAATCCTTTCAGGACTGTTAACCTAGATCGTTGATACGCTATTCTACCTTGCCAGTAAAATATATAATCAATGAACAATATGAAACTAACCAAGCTGATCATCGGGATTCTTGTATCTCTCGCAGCGGGCCATATGGTATTTGGCCAAAGCAATGAAGGAGTGATAGATTATGAAGTCAGGATAGATCTCCATCGGACGTTACCTTCGGATAGACCGGAGTTGAAAAGCACTGTTCCGAATTTTCGCACAACGCATCAACAGCTTTTTTTCAACTCAAACGAATCAATGTATAAGGCGGTAGAATCGGATGACGATGGGGATTTTGACAGCGACGGCGGCGGCATGCGGATAAAATTACAACAACCCCAGGTTGAGATATACTTCGATCGGGCAACATCAAAAAGAATCACCCAACAGGAATTCAATGGGAAAATGTATGTCATCGAAGATACGCTATCAATGACCCCATGGAAATTTGGCACGGAGACAAAAGTGATCATAGGTTACGATTGCAAACAAGCGACATACTATAATGAGGAGCGAAAACAAAATGTAGTGGCCTGGTTTACACCTAAACTGCGCTCATCCCTTGGTCCAGACCACTTCCTGACTTTACCGGGGACTATCCTCGAGGTAAACATTAATGAAGGAGAGCGCATCATTACTGCTCAAAGTTTGACATCGCGCAGGCTAAAAAAGGGTGATATAAAGCGCCCTACCCAGGGCATCAAAATTACCCATGAAGAATTTCGAAGAATGGTTGAGCAGCAAATGGAGCGAATGCGCGCCAATGGTGGAAACATGATCATCAGAAATTAGCCTGCTTTCCCAACCAACGCGTCAAGCAATGAAAGTAATTACCCTCGGTTTACTGTTTTGTTGCCAGGTGGCAATTGGACAGCAGTTCACAGTAACAGGACACGTTTTCGATTCGTTAGATAATCCAATGCCTGGCGCGACGGTTATGTTATTGAATCCTTCGGACTCAACGCTTGTTAAATTCAACGTCACCAATTCAGAAGGTTTGTTCGAAATAAAGAATCTCGCGCCGTCAAAGTATTGGATTAAGATCACATTCATTGGGTGCAAGACGCATACATCGGACATTTTGCCGCCGGCTTCAGGCACTTTAGTTGATGTTGGTCGTATCGTCATGAAAGAGTCGCACACTAAGCTGGACGAGCTAATTGTATCGGCAACAATTCCTGTTATTGTCAAGCAGGATACTATCGAATACAATGCGTCGTCGTTCAAGACCATCAGGAATGCAAACGTAGAAGAGTTACTAAAAAAATTACCTGGAGTTGAAGTTGACAGCGACGGTAATATTGTGGCTCAAGGCGAAGAGGTACGTCGCATTACTGTTGATGGTAAAGATTTTTTCGGCGGCACCGATCCCAAGCTCGCTACGAGAAATCTCCCGGCGGATGCAATAAACAAAGTTCAGGTACACGATAGAAAATCTGATCAGGCAATATTTTCAGGCATCGACGACGGCCAAAGAGAGAAAGCCATAAACCTGGAGCTTAAGCCTGAGAAGCGCGCTGGTGCGTTTGGGAATTTTGCTGCAGGATACGGCACGGACAACCGCTATCAAGCGAAGGCGAATGTGAATCGGTTCTCCAAAGAAAAACAATTTTCGGTGCTTGCTATGGCAAACAACACGAATCAGCAGGGCTTTTCAATTGATGAGTACATGAACTTCACCGCTGGAGCGCAAGGAATGATGTCCGGCGGTGGCGGTGCCGTGCGTATTCAAGTCAATGAAGATAACCAGGCTGGCGTTCCTCTTGATTTTGGGAACCGGGCCAATGGGATCATGAGTACCTTTGGCGGTGGGGTAAACTTCAGCAACAGGTTAAGCAGCAAGACAGATCTGACGGCGAGTTATTTTTTAAATCACCTCGATCACAGCAAAGCTCAGACAACGTATAGAGAAAATTTTCTTCAAAACGGAAAATTTATATACAATGAAAGGTCGGCAGAGGATAACAAAAATGAAAATCATCGGATCAGTCTGATGGTGGACCACAAAATTGATTCTGCGAACAGCCTGAAACTGACAACGAATGCGTCATACAATCAAACATCCATTGCAACAACTTCCACAAGCGAGAACCACACTGAAGCTGGCGAATCAATTAACGGAAGCAACGGCACCACTATCGCGGAGGGCAGCAGCGCGAATCTCAATACGAACCTGTTATACAAACACAGGTTTGGAAAGAAAGGGAGGACTTTTTCGGGCAATTTCCAATTGGCAATCTTAAAGGCTGATCAGGAAGGCCTCCTGGACGCATTGTACAAAGTGGAGGGCGTTGAAAATGACCGCACCATAACCCAACGCAGTGAACAGACTACGGAAACACAAACTTATGGCGCGTCCTTCTCGTACATTGAACCGCTTGGCAACAGAAACTATATCGAAGCGCATTATAATTTGAGGCAAAATGTAAATAGTGTTAACAGACCTGTTTACGATGTGCAGGATCGGATCGAGCTATATAACGATAGTTTGAGCACCAAATATAGAAGTGACTATGTGTACAATCGGGCCAGTCTTAACTTCAGAATGAATCGAAAAAAGTACACCCTGACCGTTGGGACAGGCGTGCAACAGACGAATCTGAAGGGTGACGTTGACGGTCAACCGTCAATTATCAATCGATCCTACAGAAATTTTGTGCCGGTACTTCGATTCAACTACGATTTTTCAAGCGCACGGCATCTGCGTTTTGACTTTGAGACGTCAGTCGAGGAGCCCACCATTCAGCAACTACAACCTGTACTGGATAACCGGGATCAGCTTAATCCTTACCAGGGCAATCCCTCCCTTCGACCTGCGTACCAGCAAAGCTGGAGGTTAAATTTCACATCATTTGATCCGGGCTCTTTTGTTACATTTTTTATGTTCGCGGACATTGATTTCGTGACTAACGCGATCATCAATTCAATTACGAATCAGGATTTTATACGAACAACCATGCCCGTAAATGTTGCCAGCAGGACAAGTGTCAATGTAAATACGACATTAAGCTTTCCAATCACTCCGATAAATAGCAGAATAAGCCTTGGTGGAAGTTTGCGCGGTGAGCGCGGCCTCAACATGCTGGATAATTTCACCTATGGCATTACTCAGCAGACGAAGAGAGGATCCGTCAGATACAATTACCATTACCAGGATCTACTTGACCTGAACTTAGGTGTAGAACTTTCCGATCAGGATATTCGGTATGAGTTAGCGCAGCCTGACCAGCATTTCGTGAATGCTACCTATACTGCGGACGGCACCTTGACTTTCCTTCGCAAGTATCAAATCACCTATGGTCTTGACTACCTCGTTTATAAGAATAAGAGCACCGGCTTCGATCAGTCTGTGCCTTTATTGAATTTCTCGTTCTCCAGGTCGTTCCTAAAGAACAACAGCGGCGAATTGAAAATTTCGGTCACCAATCTGCTTGACAAAGCGATTGGCATCAACCAGGCATCAAGTGTTAATTACGTTGAGCGGACCACCACAAACTCGTTGGGCAGGTATTTTATGTTAACTTTTTCGTTTGCCTTGAACAAGCAGATTAATCCTATGGGTATCCGACGAGGCGGCCCGATGATGCGCATTATGCGGTGAGAGACAAATGACTTACTCCTACCAAATTTTATTCTGCATTAAGTATTACGGATGACAAGTAAAAAGAGAATTTCATTTTAGTGTTTACCATCAGGCAATATCATCGCCAGATAAGGTAATTCGAACGACCTATATGTTCATTGAAAGAGGTAATGCTGATATCGTGCGTGTTAGAATCAATGATCTGATTTTGTTCAACAAATTGTTCGGTCAGTAGAGTTCTGTAATGATGCGGTATTCATAACGATCGATAATGCTTGAATAATTTCAGTTGTAGCAACGCTTCAAAGCTTTTCTTAATTAAACTTAAACATGTTATAGTAAAAAAAAGCAACACATTCTATCATTTGATCATCAAACATGCATGAAAGTTTGTATTACAACATAAGTGCACTATATTTGTATTTGAAGTTCACTATATTTTTTTATGGTGAATGAAAAATAAGTTTCTAAACTAAAACTTTGAACGCTATGGCAAAAACAGCTAAGAAGACTGCTAAAAAAGCAGTAAAGAAGACTGCAAAGAAAGCAGCAAAGAAAAAGAAGTAGTTTGATAAGAACTACCAAACTAAGAAGGCTGTCTGATAAGGACAGCCTTTTTTGCTTTTACGGTTTCGGCTCTTGCGGGATTCTTATTTAATCTCCGAAGACACAAAGGTTTAGAATGTTTATAGCCTTGCGACCTCTTCCTTGGATAATTCCCGATCTGAGGCAGATCAATTAATCAATTTATCCGTTAATTCATATTATGGCAGACGTACTCATAAAACCCGATCATAAATACGTGGAGGTTGCCGATCGGATCGAAACGCTCATTAGCAAGGAGGTCTTTAAAGTAGGTGACAAGTTACTTTCAGTTCGTGCGCTGAGCAAAGAACAGGGGATCAGTCTCAGCACCGCATTCCAGGCCTACTACGCGCTCGAAAGTAAAGGTCTCATCGAGGCCCGTCCACAATCCGGCTATTACGTCAGTCATTCACCAAGGCATATTTTGAATATGCCGAAAGTATGTGAACCACCTGATGATGCTTTTCCCGTTACTGTAGACGACATGATCAATAGTGTTTATGTGGATCTCAATTCCCGTAAACTTCTTAACTTCTCAATGGCCGCGCCGTCACTTGAGTTACTTCCTGTGGCCAAGCTAAATAAAGCGATCATACACTCTTTGCGAGAATCGGAAACTAGTTGTCTGCACTACGAACACATTCAAGGCAGTGTCGAGCTGCGCAGGCAAATTGGAAGACAGGCCTTCAATTGGGGCGGTACACCGAGCGAAGATGACATCGTTGTTACGGCAGGCTGCGTCGAGGCCTTGTCGTTATGCATTAAAGCGGTGACGAAGCCCGGCGACGCGGTGGCAATTGAAAGCCCCACGTATTTTGCAATTTTCCAATTAATGGAAAGTCATGGTCTAAAGGTTCTTGAAATACCCACGGATCCCGTACAAGGGATGGACATCGATTATCTTGAGCAGGCTATTCCCAGGTTTGATATCAAGGCATGTCTTGTCGTCAATAATTTTAACAATCCGCTTGGCAGTTGTATGCCCGATGATAGAAAGAAACGTCTCGTGGATATTCTTTCGCGCCGTGAGATACCGTTGATTGAAGATGATATATATGGAGAGCTGTATTTTGGAAAGACGCGGCCGAAGACCTGCAAAACTTTTGACAAGAAGGGTTTGGTCTTGCATTGCGCGTCGTTTTCAAAGTCTCTTGCTCCAGGCTACCGCATAGGGTGGACGATCCCGGGACGATATAAAGATGTGGTCATTCGTTTGAAGCGGATGCACACAGTGTCAACAAACTCACTTGCTCAGGCGGCGGTGGCAAATTTTCTAAGCAATGGGCGTTTCGAACTCCATTTGCGCCACCTTCGGAAAGCGTTGCATACGCAGTCATTGCGCTACATTCACGCCGTATGTGAATACTTCCCTGAAGATTCTTTGATTACGCGTCCGCAGGGTGGCTTTTCGTTGTGGATTGAAATGAATAGGAAAGTGAATGCCTTTAAACTTCACAAGCGGGCGT
The DNA here is from genome assembly GCA_037720155.1 of Chryseolinea sp. Classification (GTDB taxonomy): domain Bacteria; phylum Bacteroidota; class Bacteroidia; order Cytophagales; family Cyclobacteriaceae; genus Chryseolinea. Next base: position 22,742 of record JBBJMI010000002.1, read on the forward strand.
TGCGACATAATATTGGGATTGCTCCTGGCCAGATTTTTTCCTCACAGGGAAGGTTTGAAAATTGTTTCAGGTTGAGTTATGCAGCTCCCTGGAGTGCCAAGATAGAAGAGGGCATCAAGACGCTGGGAAAATTGATGAGGGATGTCAGAAATGAAAAATAAAGGCTTAAGACATGACCCTTTTCGGGTATTGTCAGACTTTCAGGTAGGAACCGGCGCTGAGGTAACCATGTTCCTCATTAAAAATAATGAATAAGTTGGGCGGCGACAAGGAGATTCTCTAAGTCCCTTGTCATAAAAAAATTTCCGCAATCGTTTTAAGTGAAAACTATGACGATAAAATTACATCGCTCAACCCTTTTGAAAGCGTTGCGTTAAATTTGTATGAGTTATTATCCGTGATAAGTAATTCCTGGACGATAACAATAAACTATGGATGCAATACAATTTGTTGGATTGGCGGCGGGGATGTTAACGACGATTGCCTTTTTGCCGCAGGTGATCAAAACATGGAAGAGCAGGTCCGCCAAAGACCTTTCTCTAGGCATGTTTTCAATGTTTTGTCTAGGTGTCGTGTTGTGGTTGGCCTACGGCTTCCTCGTTTGGGATATCCCTGTGATCGCGGCCAATATGCTAACTCTAATGCTTGCTTCAACGCTGTTGTTTTTCAAGCTGCGCTTCAAAGAGTGATCTCACTCCAGGCGGTTGACTTATAAGTTCGATGCAAAAGATAGGACACCGCTAGCTGTATCGGGACCAGGGCCAGAATGACGTTAGGAATAAATGTCAGGATGAAGTAATGAGCCCCGGTGACACTCCCAAGAATCACCACCGTAATTATTCCGCGACCCATATTCCCACTCTGCCTGCGAATTTCGGGTTCCATGGACAGCGGCAATTTGTGCGTGTCAATCATGGCAAGAATCATCAGCATCAGGTAGTTGTTCAAAGCTGCCACAAAGATATCTGCCATTGCGGAACGGCCCACTACAATGAGCACGATCAGACCAAGAACAACATAGCCAGCGAGAAAAAGTCTGACGAAGATGGCTTTGATCATCCCCGAAAGTAATTCACCCGGCTTCACGAGTGGGGCAGAAAAATAGACCCAGCTCGCTTTGAATTCATCGGAATACGGAATCTCGTGAAGGGCAACCTGCAGTATCATAATGGGCAAATAGAGTAACATCAGGTGATACTTATTATTTACCACATTTTCTCTTATAGCATCCAGGGAATTGTTTTTTTGAAGGATGAATATAAAAATGAAAATTGCGATATAGCCAATAACAGGGTAGATCTTCAGTTTGATTTTTCTATCCCGCGCGAGCGTATTGAAGACAGCACTGAACATCGCGCGTTCAGGTCCGGGTCGTGTTACGAACCGCGATATCGTGTACGGCAACTTTGACATGGCGCGGTCCGAACGTTTAACCGCAGTGGAAACCGCAGCCAGTGCACCAAGCTTTCTGGCGAAAACCGGTGCTAGAAATTTGTTAACAAGTACTAATCCGGCAATGGGTATAAAAACAGCGCAGGTAGCCATTCCGATATGACCCAGATCCACTTGCCGCAGGTGCACCATCTCCAGCGTTCCTGCCAGCCAAAGGGGAGGCATCAAATAGTGCCACCAGGAAATTTCGACCCTCATCGCGCCTAAGTCATAGCCTGATATCAGATGTGGAATTATCTGGTACCCGCCCATGCAAATGACAGCAATTCCTATCTGTATGTAGTTGATGACGTTTTTGAGTTTATCCTCACTTGAGAAATGGAGTATCAGTAGATAGGCCGAGTTTGTAATAAGGACAGCCAACATGATTGCAAGAATTCCAATTAAAAGGAATGGTGGCAGTAGCCCAAGACCGTATTTCGATGATACAACGAATGCTGGCACTAGTGTAAGTCCAATACCAAGCTGTCCGAGATAAAGCATGATGTGCGTTAGTCTTGCGGCATACAGCGTCTTCCCATCAACTGGCCTGGGTAATATAATGGTGTTATCGCTCGTGTCTAAAAGTATTGCCGAAAAATCGGTGATAAGTGTCATAGCAATCATCACAATAAGAAAACTGTAAAATACGGTCATGGATAGCATAATCGATTGGATAGCACCTATCATAAGACTCATCAGAGCACCAAGAATTATATAGATCAATAGCGTGATGAGGAATGCATTCCCATTTTCCCGGGAGGTGTTTATTCTATATGAAATATGTTGTCGCCTATTATCAGTTTTAAGCTTGACTGCAACGATGGCGAGCAATTGCGGGTAATTAACGCCGGCCATGCGGTAGACCCCTTTAAACAAACCAACGAATCCCAGGAGCAACTTGTCCATGTTCTATCTTTCGAGGATGCTGAGAAATTCGACAGCAGCTGATTCATGGGCATGATTTCCCGTAAGTTCGGTGAAGATGTTTTCCAGTGAACCATTAGCGTGCTGGTTTAACTCTTCGAAGGTACCGTTGGCAATCATCTCACCTTCATTGATAATGATGATACGATCGGAGATTTTCTCAACCACATCCATCAGGTGGGAACTGTAAAATATTGTTTTGCCTGCTCGCTTAAGCTGCATCAGGATCTCTTTCACAAGAATAACAGCATTGGCGTCCAGCCCGGATAGCGGTTCATCGAGGAAAAGAACAGCGGGGTTATGGATCATTCCGGCAATCAGCAATACTTTTTGCTTCATACCTTTTGAAAAAGTAGACATCCTTGTGTTGAAATGATTGGATAGCTCGAAGACGTGAAGAAGCTCTCGGGATTTTGTATCAACATTTTTTGCATCCATGCCATACAGCTGGCCGATAAAGTACAGATACTCTATAGGAGTGAGGGTGTCATACAAAGCGGCGTTTTCAGGGATATACCCGATCCGCCGCTTCACTTCTATTGGCTCTTTCCGGATGTCCATCCCCAGCAACCTCGCATCTCCTTCAAAGTCGGAAATAATTCCCGTGAGGATTTTAATCGTTGTGCTCTTGCCTGCTCCATTTGGGCCGATGTATCCAATGATCTCGCCTGCGTTGACAGTAAGATTTATATTTCGAAGGACATAAACCGAAAACTTTTTTGACAGGTTTTGCGTGCTGATAACGGGCTCCATCTCACAATTATAGCAATATGGCAAGGATTCGCGTGAGGCAAATTTGAAAATTATTCGTTCCGATTTTCCTGATGGCTGTTCGGTTTCGGCTCTTCTTTGAAGTTTGCGGGTGCTTGCTTCTGAACATCGACCTGTTGGATTTTGGCCCACCAACGGAAATATAAAGGCTACCAACAAGCAAATTTCTATTCCGGCACTTTATTGAAAACGTAACGGCGCTTGCTTTGGCATTTGCATTCCTGGCGGTGGCGTTTCATTCATTGAAAACAGCGCGTACAAATCCCGTTGATTCTCTAAAGTATGAGTAGTCAGTTCGCTGTGAGGCTTGGGAACGAGAGATGCTCCCCATGTTTCAATACTTTTTGAGGTTGGTTCATGTCCTGGGCAGCTTTAACGAATTCCTCTGGATCGGTCGTATTAAACTCAAACATGTCATAGTGATGTGGTATTACTAACCTGGCGCCGATAGCTTTCCCCAGTCTTGCAGCCTCCGTCGATGAAAGATTTCCGGCAACTCCACGACTGGGATCATTGCCATTTATTGGTAGAAATGCAATATCGATATCAAAGGGCTTAAGCACGTCAACAATATTATCGTACCACATTGTATCGCCGCTGTGGTAGATACGCCATTTGCCAAATTCAGCAATGTAGCCCATGAATTTGCATTGCCCCTTTTTATTTCGCTCTACTAAATTGTGTGCGGCAGGAACACCGTGGAGAGCAAAAGATTTCACTTTGACTTTTTGCCCATCGGAAAGGCCGATCGGGAAATCGGGGGCACAACCTACACGTTCACAAACAAACTCCCGGTTTGCTTCAGGAATTACAAAGTCGATTGATGGATTTGCTGTGAGGATGGGTTTAAGTGTTTCCGCATCGAGGTGGTCTGTGTGATTGTGGCTCGAGGTTACTACATCGATCTGATTCAATAATTGAGGCGTGATGACAAGTTCACTCATTCGAACGTGCGGCTTTTCGGTGGACGCATACTTTTTTGTCAGCGAGTCGGAAAGGTAAGGGTCGAGGAGCAGACATTGCTGATTCCACTGGATGAGGAACCCGCTTTGGCCGAGCCACCAGACGTCAAATTTATCTGGATTGACTTGCGACTTGTAGCTGTCGATCTGTCGTTGAAGAACTTCGCCTTTGCAAAATGCGGCTATTAACTTGCCGCGGGTCATAGGGACAGCGCTTCACGCACTTTCTTTGCCCCCTTTACCAGATTCGCCAGTTTATGGCGCGATGCCCAACGGGCTGTTTGACTTAGGCCGCAATCCGGGGCGACTGCTAGCTTGTCGGCAGGAACAAATGCGAGACACTTGTTTATCCTTGCCTCAACGTCCTCAACCGTTTCGATATAGTAATTTTTAACGTCGATGATGCCGACGGCGACGTCCATCACTGCGGCAAACTCCCGAAGCAATTCCACTTCTGCAAACTCGCGGTTCGCCATTTCTACGTGTACTTCGTCGATAGACAACTTCAGGAAGTCGGGAAGCATGGGCGCGATACTTCGATAGCCCACCGGCCTACCTTTAAAATTGCCAAAGCAGAGGTGTGTTGATAGGCGGCATTTCCCGTAGACACCGCTGACCGTGCGATTGAAAATGTCGACAAATCTTTTTGTATCCTCCTTGTAGGCGTAACAGCTCATCGAAGGTTCGTCTACAGTGATCTCCTGGCAACCGGCCGCGACCAGGTCTTCGAGCTCTTTCTTCACAATTGGCAAGAGTGCTTCTGTGACGGCATAACGGTCGGGATACTGCGCATTGGGCATCAGGCGGCCGCTCAGCGTGTACGGGCCTGGCACACTGCACTTCAATGCTTGTCCCTGCGGCGCGAGGCGTTGAAGACGTCGAAATTCCTTCACGGCCCCCAGCCCTCCCGGGGCGGTGATGGTGTCTATGATTGTATTTTTCCCCCGCTGGTCGTGCGCTGCCGGTCCAAAACGGCGCAGATCGTCTATATTTTCCCTGATTCCCTGAATGTATCCATAGAAAGAAAGATTGAAGTCCAGCCTTGTCTGCTCGCCATCGGTTATTACATCCAGGCCCGCCATTACCTGGTCATGTATTGCAGCGATGACCGCATCTTCAATCATTTCTTCCTTGTCTGCGTTCCCAAATTCCTGCAGGTTTTTTATGGCAAACTCCAGCCATCCGGGAAATGGATAGCTTCCAATAACAGTCGTGCGTATGGGTATCGGTTGCATAACGTTTGGTTTTTTTCTATGATGTTTTGTTTCCGACCTTTTCATATAGCCGCGCCAGGCGATGGGCGTGGTCGTCATAGGCATCCTCGAATAGCTGCGTAGCCCTCTGCTCGCCCACGACGACTGCGCTGCTTAATACAATAGGCGGTGCTCCTGCGGCGGTCAGAAGCCTTGCCACTTCGGCTTTAATACAATTAATGATCAGCGCACCGCCAACGGTCGAGCCAGGCGCTACTGGAGTATCCAAACCATCTACATAAACCATTGCGTCCCCTTCTGGCGCGCCTGTGTCCAATATGCAGTCAGCAAAATCGCTTAACTTTTTACCGGTCACGTGTTTGCTTTTGCTTTTTTCGGAATGTTTTTTTGTGATAATGGCAGTCACTTTCACTCCACGTTTTTTAAATTGTTCGGCCATTTCAATAGGGACCACGTTGCACCCACTGGAAGAGATGACAAGGGCGCAGTCTTTCGTGTCTGTATCGTAATTCCGGAGTATCCGTTCCGCGAGCCCGGAAGTGTTTTCGAGAAACATCGCCTGGCGCTGACCGTTCGCGCCGACTACCAGATTATGAAAGGTCAGAGAAAGTTCGACAATAGGATTGAACCCGGGGAATGATCCATATCGTGGCCACATTTCTTCTACCATGATCCTGCTGTGTCCTGATCCGAAAACGTGGACCATTCTTCCAGACTGAATTGTCGCGCTAAACAATCTCGCAACTTCTTCAATCGCATTTTGCTGACTCTCAACGACGTCGACCAGCTGTCTGCACTTTTGAAGGTATTCTTGTAGGGGGGTCATGCTTTTTTATTTGTTTTTGAAAGTGCAAAACCAGCGGCACCAATCGCTCCCGGTAGTTCAGAAAATCGGGCGAGCTTAATAAGTGTCCTTTTTCCGCCCGGCCGCCATTCGTACAATTGGAGGAAAGAATTGAGTGGCTCGAGGAGTGCCTCTCGTGCTCTTGTAATTCCACCGCTCAGGATCACTGCTTCCGGTGAAAGTATATTGATGGTTGAAGCGATGCTTACCGCAAGCTTTTGAATGGAAGTAAGCCACACCCATGAGGCAAAGGGGTCTGCCTTCAGATAATCGTCAACCAGCGCATCCGTTGAGTGATACTTTCCGTGTGAACGACGTGAGAGGGACACATTACCAAAGGCATCCTCAATACTCCCAATCATATTTGTTACGTCGTGAGATGTGTCCGTCGCGTCAATAGTGGTATGGCCGATGTGACCCGCCATCTGCGACACTCCCTGATATAGCTCGCCGTGAATCAATATCCCACCTCCAATGCCCGTTCCTAAAGAAAGAAGGACAGCATGTTGCATATTTTTTGCTGCTCCAAAAGTTGTTTCCGCCATCAGCGCGGCATGTGCGTCGTTTAAGACATAAACACGTTCACCAACCCAGGATGTCCAATCGAATTTTTCAAGACCGGGAAGCCTTCCCGGCATAAACGAAATGCAACTATTCGCTACATCGGCCAGGCCGGGCGCCGAAAGTCCGATGGCATGAACATCCTGCTTTGCGTGAACCCGAAATCCGGCAATCATTTTTTTGACAAGTGATTTCCAATGGTCATCGTCATGTTCCACTGTATCCTGTTTTTCCTCAGCGAGCACAAGTCCTTCACTATTTAGTAAAACACCTTTGATGTTGGTGCAGCCAAGATCTATTCCAATTGCAAGTTTTTCGTACATAACAAATTTTTTAATATTGGCCTTCACTTACTCGCCATCCACCGTCTACATGCAACACCTGTCCCGTTGTGAAAGCAGAGTGATCTGACATAAAATATAGCGCAGCACCAATCAGGTCATCCGGTGTTCCAATGCGCCCCAGCAGCGGTTGCTTCGTCTTTATAAATTTCGCGATCTCATTGTTTTCTGCTGCCCGCTTCGACATTGGCGTATCGATCAACCCAGGGGCGAGAACGTTGATGCGTATGGCATGTTCCGCATAATAGCTGGCGAGTGATCTGCTGAATCCCTCGACGGCTGCTTTGCTGGCAGCATACGCATGTGTTACAAAATGTTTTGGTGAGGGGGAGAAACCTAAAACGGATCCGATGTTCAAAATACTTCCGGCCACTTCAAGCGCCATAAGTTTCTTTACCGCTGCCTGATTGGATAACATTAGCGATGTGAGATTGATTGAAAGGGTGCGGTTCCATCCTTCGAGAGTCAGTTCATGCAATGGGCCATCACCATATTTGCGTCCGCTTCCTCCGGCAACGTGGTATAATCCGTCAAAGCTTCCATACCTTTTTATACACGCTTCAATAGCCTCGTCGGCTGTACCCTCGTGGGAGGCATCGGCCGTGAAAGCCAGTCCGTTGTCTCCTAATGTTGATGCAGCATGCGCCACACTTTCTTCATCAAGTCCAACAACCACCACTTTTGCGCCTTCCGAAATAAATGCCAACGCGGCAGCCCAACCAATACCAGTTGTTCCCCCAATAATGACAATTGATTTGCCGCGCAGCCAGAACATCGGAATCAGTTGAGAGTGAAAAATAGTTGTGAAAAGTGAAGGTAGTAATATTGTTAAGGGAATGCTAGAGCTCGGTTTTGTGCAGCTGAGTAACGATTTCCTCGCAGATACTATGGGTAAGTAGAGTGTGATCCTTTGGCTGTACGATGCGAGGGCTGGCAGATACCGTTGTCAAAAAGGTGTCTATGATTTGTTCGAAGCCGCGTTTGTGCAGGGTAGTTTGCCAGTCATCGGAACTTAATCTTGTGACGTTCTTATTTTCGTGTATGTACGTATGGGCAACGTCTTCGACAATTCTTTTTCCGCGGGGCGTGAAGACTTCGAGTCTTTCTTCAACCGTTCCGGCATCGCGATTCATAATTCCCATTGCAACGGCGCCGCTTGCTGCCACCAACTGCACAGTTACGTGATAAAGCGTATCGTTGTCTTTTTTTCCATTTACGGAAATGCCCGAAATTGCATACGGAAAGAGGTGTAACAAGGTGTCGACAACGTGGATAAAATCGTCAAAAATGAAAGTTCGGATATTTCCTGGTTGCGAGCTCCTATTCTTTTGCAGGATGATCATGGAAATATCGGGAAGGTTTTTCAAAGCTGCATAGGCTGGTGCAAACCGACGGTTAAAACCTACCATCAGGATTCTGCGTTGCTTTTCTGCAAGGGCAATTAGTCTTTCTGAAGAATCGAAGTTGTAAGTGACAGGTTTGTCGACGTATACATCAATATTATTGATAAGCAATTGTTCAATGATTGCTTCGTGAGAAGAAGTTGTCGTATGAACGAACGCAGCAGTTATGCCGGAGCTGATAAAGGAATCAAGCGACTCATGCGTGTATCCCAACCGGTACATATTGCTGATTCCCTCCAATTTCTCGCGGTTTCTGGTATGGAGATGAATTTCAACATCGTGCTTCGTAATAACAGGTAGATATGCCTTTGTTGCAATGTCCCCCAAGCCAATGATGCCTATCTTTAGCACGGGCGGAGTGGTAATGGTGAGGCTTTAACGGGCATTCTTCGCGACAACAACCTGCCTGTCTTTTATCCATTCATAGGCTTCCTTTCGATTGGAAAACACTCCCAAATGCACATCGAAGTCTTTAAATTTCCGTTCAGCATCCAGTTTAAAATTCTCCATTGGATAGTCCGCATAAATGCTGTTACCGAGAATTACAGCATGGATCTTTACTTCACGCTGAGCGAACAGCAGATCCTCCCAACTCTCCACGAGCCAATCCTCAGTTTCTTCGTCTAGTTCACCCAGCAATGTCGTATCTGCCAACCAGGCCAATAAGGAGTACGATTTTTCCAACTTCTTGAATTCCTCCAAAACCTTTTCCAGGTTGGTCTTAAACTCTTCACCATCAGTTGCTCGCTTCCATCGATGACGCAGTACGGGCAACGTCTCATCGAGCTCGCAGGTGAGTGCCTCATTATCGAATATGCTAATGATCATGCCGAAATTTAAACTTTTCCTCTACTACTCCGATGACCGTCAACAAAAAAAACTGGCGGCGGAACGAACTTGTCGTTTCTACGAGTTTAACAGTGGATTAATACAAGGATCGATCCATCCGCGTGATGGTTAGTTCCGCTAAAGTGATTAGTTTTGATTTCATTTTACCTTTATGGAACTCATTCGGTCTCTGATAGACTTCGTCCTGCACATCGACCATCACCTTGTCGAAATTGTGAACGACTATCAAACCTGGACATATCTGATTTTATTTCTAATTATTTTTGCTGAAACAGGGTTGGTTGTGACTCCATTTCTGCCTGGTGACTCATTGCTTTTCGCGACAGGGGCCATTATTGCTAAACCTGAAACGCATCTTAGTATTATACTAACATGGATTTTATTGATGATCGCAGCCATTTTAGGCGACCTCGTAAATTATCATGTGGGAAAATATCTCGGTGTCAGAGCATTTAGCGGGAAGTACAAATTATTAAAGGTTGAGTACCTCAATAAAACTCAGGCATTTTACAACAAACATGGGGGGAAGACCATTATCTATGCAAGGTTCATTCCCATCATCAGGACTTTTGCCCCGTTTGTTGCTGGTATCGGAACAATGACCTATGGAAAGTTCGCTACCTATAATGTTGTCGGTGCAGTTGCATGGGTAACCAGCTTTCTCTTCCTGGGATATTTTTTCGGCGGACTACCTTTCATCAAGAATAACTTCACCTATGTAATTTTTGGAATAATTATCCTTTCCATTCTCCCACCGATCATTGAAATTATCCGCGAAAAGCTTAGGAAACCGGTGTAAATGGATCAATCTGTCAAAATCATCCCGTATGATGATGAGCATCACACTGCTTTCCGGACACTAAATTTGGAATGGCTGGACAAGTTTGGCCTAAAAGAAGCGCCTGACCTGGAAATTCTGGACGACCCTCGGACTTCTGTTCTTAACAACGGCGGGTATATATGGGTTGCAACAGCTGCTGAGGAAATAGTTGGCACCTCAGCCCTCATCAAAACGCACCACGGTGTTTACGAATTAGCGAAGATGTGTGTGGCACCTTCCTGGCGAGGCAAAGGCATTAGTAAGTTGCTCATAGAGGTCTGCATTAGTAAAGCACGCGAAATTCGAATATCCAAATTGGAATTGTTCTCCAATCATCAGCTTCAGCCCGCGTTGAAATTGTATGAACAGTATGGATTCCATTATGTTGAAGTAAAAGATAGCCCTTTTGTGACAGCCGATATAAAAATGGAAATGTTGCTCCGCTAAGAGGCCGGCGCAATCATTGGTTTATTCCATCTGTAAGTAATGACAGTCTTTCATAAAATATTGGGTGCGGTAGTAATCGATTGTTATAATAATTTATTAGGTTCGATGTCTATCCTATAGTCGACGTATCTTAAAAAAAAGTAATCATGAATAAAAAGAAAAAATATTTGGCCTGTGCGGTACTCCTTCTAATGATGCTAGGAGATTTTGCGTCGTCGCTGGCACAGACGGGCAGCAAGCCGTTGTATACATTTCCATTTGGAGTCCAGGCATACACGTTTAGAAAGAGCTTTCCAAAAGGCATTGCGGAAACGCTGGACACCATCAAAAGCATGGGCATTACTGAACTCGAGGGCGTCGGCGGCCCCATGGCACCAGAAGAGTTTAAAAAGCTTTGTAACGACCGCGGCATCAGTATTCCTTCGACCGGGACGAGTTATGACGCGCTTGTGAAGGATCCGCTTGCTGCCGCAAAAACCGCCAAGGCACTCGGAGCATCATTTCTCATGGTTGCCTGGATTCCACACGAGAAAGGAAAGTTTAACCTTGATAACGCTAAGAAATTTGTAACAGACTTTAATGCTGCTGGCAAAATCTTAAAGGAAAACGGAATAACACTTTGTTATCATACCCATGGGTTTGAATTCCAGCCGCACGAAAAAGGCACGTTAATGGATTATATGATCACGAACACCAATCCGGAATATGTATCCTTTGAAATGGATATTCTATGGACGCATTTTGGGGGTGGTGATCCAGTTGCCCTGCTCAAAAAATATGGCAACCGTTGGAAGCTCCTGCACGTAAAGGATCTCAAAAAGGGCACACCGAAGGATTTGACTGGTGGTACATCGCAGGAAAACGATGTGACATTAGGTACGGGCGAGATTGATATTGCTGGAGTGATAAGAGAAGCTAAAAGAATCGGAATCAAGCATTACTTTATTGAGGATGAAAGCAGCCGTGTGATTACGCAAGTGCCGCAAACTATTGCATATCTAAAAAGTCTTAAAGAGTAGGATCACCCTGCTGTTCACTGACTTTCCCTATCTGGCGTACAAGAAATTGGCGGGAGCGATCACTTGCAGCGGCATGCTGTATTCTCCGACGCAAAATCTGGAGTCCTTGCGCGACTAACAAGCATCGCGAATAATTCAGAATGAAGCGCTTATCCGGCCTTTAAACGGCCCGGATAGGGGGTTACCCATCTTTCAGTGTGGGTCGTAATTACCTACCTTTACTTATGCTGGCGCAAGATCAGAAGGCACTAAACAAACGCTTATGCGCCGGCAAACCGAGACATAATGCTTAAAGTTTTACTTTGCTGCCTGATAACTTTTTGCAGCGTCCAGCTTCTGGCTCAGAAAAAATTTGTCACTGACAAGGGGCGAGTTGATTTTGTCTCGAACGCCGAACTCGAACTTATTCGTTCATCGTCATCGAAGTTGCGAGGAGTCGTGAATCCTGCCAGCAATCAATTTGCATTTTCCGTGCCGGTACAATCTTTCCAGGGATTTAACAGCGAACTCCAGCGCGAACATTTCAATGAAAAGTATCTTGAAAGTGAGAAGTACTCCAATATGACATTTACGGGTAAGATCATTGAACAAGTGGATTTTGCGATCGATGGAATTTATGATGTACGCGCAAAAGGTGAACTCAACATCCACGGAGAGAAGCAAACTCGGATCATTAAAAGTCAGATCACAATCGACCAGGGATCATTGACAATTGAAAGCACATTTAAAGTGCCTTTGACGGATCATAATATTTCCATTCCAAGAATAGTTAACCAGAAAATCGCCACAGAGATTGAAGTCACTGTCAAGGCAGCCATGACACTCCAATGAGCCTTAATGCATGAAAAAAACGTTAGGCTTCATCATTCTCACCTTAGCAGTTGCGCACCTTACCCAGGCACAGATTCCGTTTTTCCAGCACTATAGTCTTCTGAAGCGGAAGGAATCCGTGCAGGTCAATGTGATCTTTCAGGATAAGTTTGGATTCATGTGGTACGGCACGAATCAGGGATTGTTCAGGTTCGATGGAAGCGATATAAAACGGTTTGATACCACGGATAGCCTACCCGACAACCACGTTACAGCCATTGCTGAAGATTCTCTCGGCCGTGTCTGGACAGGCCATCGAAATGGAAAGCTCGCTTTTATTGAGAAAGGTAAAATCTCACTTTTCAAACCTGACGAGGGATCTTCTTCGGATGAAATTTCCGATATCCTTTTTGATCGCAAGGGAAATTTATGGTTTTCAACCTTGAACGATGGGCTCTACTATTTTTCCGATCAACGCCTTTTTCGCCTTGATGAAAAAGAAGGAATGCCCGATCTCTTCGTATATGATCTTATGGAAGATAATCGCGGCAATATCTGGGCCGGTACCGATGGTGGTGTTGCAATTTGCAAGCTGACGGACAAAAAGGTTTCCATTCGCGTTCTTGACTACAAACACGGTCTTCCCGACAACATCGTTAAGAAGATGGTAATGGACAAGAACAATATCATCTGGATGGGCACTGAGGACGCCGGGGTGATTTCATACAATCCTGTCACTGGCAAAACGGCTCCTCTGGTCACCTCTGGGTGGAATTTTGGTTCGCTTACAGATTTTGTTATTCTCGACAATCAGTTTTGGATCACATCTCTTCAATCAGGTTTAGTCGTCTACAGTATGGCAACGCGGCAAAGCAAAGTATATCCGACTGGAAACGGATTTGATTTTAAGTCAATTAACAGTTTGATCGCGGATTTTGAAGGCAACATCTGGATTGGGTCGAAGTCCGGAGTTACCCGTACCCTTGGGGATAAAGTCGATTATGTCGAATCCTTTTATCCTTTCAAGAACACCAACGTATTGGCAGTTACAATTGACAAGAAAAATAATCTTTGGTTTTCAACCGGTGATGGTTTATTCAAACAGAAGATTGATGAATCTGGTGGAACAACCCTTGAAAGACCGTTGCTAAACTCACCCTATCAAAAGTTTACGGCGATCAGTTTGTATACGGATGCTGCTGGTTGTGTTTGGGCGGGATTGTATGGGGAAGGGGTTGTGCGCATTGACCCTCAAGGGAGAAAGCGGTATTTCAACAAAGAGTTGAGAAATGGAAACGTGCTAAGTATTACCGGTCGCGGCAGTACCGTCTGGTTAGCGACCCTGGGCGGTGGCACACGCATAACAACCTCGGGGGAGGATATTGAGGTAGAAAATTTTGGAAGACATGAGGGACTGGCATCCGATTACATCTACCAGGTGTTCATGGACTCGCAGGGACGAGTTTGGTTTGCTACTGACGGGAGGGGCGCTGGCATGCTGGACAGCAAAGGCTTTCATCATTTTGAAAAGGGACTCACCTCGAAGGTAGTCTACGGGTTTGCGGAAGACAAAAATCATACTATCTGGATCAACGTTCAGGGTGAAGGCCTTTACAAATTTGAAGGAAAAGGTTTTCAACGGATGGTTACAGAAACACCTTTGCGCGATAAGAATGTCAATTGTTTCTCTGCTGACAAGTTTGGCAACCTGATTGTCATGCACGATCTGGGCATCGATATTTATGATGCGAGCCGTCGGAAAATTCGCTACCTCGGTGACGAAGTTGGAATACAGGACAAGCGGCCGAACCTCAACGCACTCACAACGGATGCCATAGGCCGCATTTATGTCGGTACGGATAAAGGGATCGTCCGCTATGCCGACCTTACCAATAATTGGCCACCAACGCCAAAACCTTTTATCCAATCAATAAAAGTACTGGACAAACAAGTGGACATTACGTCGGAGCTCAATTTTTCATACAATGAGAATAGTATCAATCTTCAATACCTTGGTTTCTGGTATCAAAATCCTTCCAACCTTAACTTTCAATATAAGTTAGAAAATTATGATCTCGATTGGATTGAAAGCCATGACCGATCCAAAACCTACTCCAGCCTACCACCCGGTGACTACACATTCAAGTTAAAAGTTTCGGATACTGAAGATTTCAGCGACGCGAAAGAAGTAAGTCTCCAGTTTAGTATTCGTCCACCATTTTGGAGGACCGCTTGGTTTTATTTGCTCTCCGTCTTATTGTTAATAGCAGGCGGAACGTTGTACATAAAATACCGCGAGCGGCGACTAATCAACGATAAAAGAATCCTGGAAGAAAAAGTTTATGCCCGTACGTTGGAAATTCAAAAGCAGGCAGAAGAAATTCAGGCTCAAAACGAGGAGATACAATCCCAGGCGGAGGAAATTCAGGGTATCAATGATAACCTGGAGCTGATCGTATTCTCACGCACTCAAGAATTAGAAAAGAAGACAAAGGCTGCAGAGGAAGCGGCCTTCATCATCGCGCATGAACTGCGCGCTCCGGTTGCCAGCGTCCTGGGCCTTATCAATCTAATTGCAAAGTCTGAGTTACCTGAAGACGCGAAGACGATCGTTACGCACATGGAGGACTCGGGTGTAAAGTTGGATGTCGTGGTGAGGAATATCACCAAGGCAATTGAAAGAGGTGACAGAAATAGGGCCTGATAACTGATCAGTCTGGCAATGTTATTCGCGGAAAGTAAGACGCATCATGCAAAGAGAAGGTGGTAATAGAAAGAAGGCTTAAGAAGCCATCTTTTATGTTCTACGTGTGCGAGGGCATCGATCAGGGCGTTGTGGATCAGTTTGCTTCGGTTGGCTTTTTTTACGATCGTGTTAAAAAGCCTCGGATATCGACATAGTTTTTGCAATGCGCTGCTGACAAGAAACTCGGGTTGCATGCTCGCGTAGATCTTCTGATCGTAGGTATTGTTAAACGTCTCGGAAAATTGATTTGATTGAAAGCAATCAATTGCGTGGTTACCAGCAATTCTGCCGCTGCGTATAGCGTTCGCAATACCTTCGCCAGTGAATGGGTCAATCAAAGACGCAGAATCACCTGTCAACAAGAAACGGTTCCCCGAAATCTTTTTCTTAACTGAACCCAATGGTAGCCCGAAACCTTTTACTGTTTCAAGGGAAACAGCGTATCTAAACCTTTCTTGCAGTAACGGATGGGTGGTGAGCAGCCGCTGAAGGGTCTGTTGTAAGTTTACTTTTCGGGCGGCAACTTCCGATGACAGCATTCCAATGCCGACGTTGGCTTGATCATCGGGTAGTGGGAAAATCCAGAGGTATCCTGGTAGTATGTCCTTGAAGAAATATAATTCGATGTAATTGTCGGAATGAAATCCTTTGACGTTGCCGTAGTACATCCTAAGACCCGCGCTATAGTGCTTGCGGTCAATCTTATTGGACATTAGCTTTTTCGCTATAACCGATTGTGCACCTTCCGCGCCAACAATAAGCTTTGCAACGTAGGTTCCATTGGAAGTGATAACCCGCGCTTCTTCATGGCTCACGCACGTATCGATAACCTCACAATTTTCGATTAGCGTCGTCGAGTGAAGCCTTTTAACTTCCTCCACCATGAAATTGTCAAAGGTTTTGCGCGTACAGATATATCCTGGCTTCCGGCCATTCTCGTGGACAAAAGGAATATCGACACAGCCACTGTCAGGGGAAAAGATCTTAACGCCATAACAAGCGACCTTGGCGGTTACTGACGCAAAACGTGCGCCCAATGAAGGAGAGAGCTTGTATAACTGATTTATAACATCGACACTCAGCGCGTCCCCACAAATCTTGTCACGCGGAAATGTTGCTTTATCCAGTAGGGCCACCGATAACCCGGAATCTTTCAGCGAAAGGGCGGTGGCGCATCCAGCTGGACCAGCGCCGGAGATAATCACATCGAAATATTTTTCCTTCACTCCTTTATTACTGATTATCGGCGAATGTGTAGAACACCAAGGCAGCGATGATTATTAGTGCGGCGGAATATAGCAAGATTCAAAATTGGAAACCATCTCCAGGGGAGTTAAGTAATTACAACAAGAGTTGCTCGTTCCGGTAGACCAGTAACCCGAAATTTGCTTCGTTATTCGGCGAAGTTTTACCACCTATCCTAAAGATTTGGAAGCAAGCATCGCGTCCTGCTAAATTTAACTTCATAAAGGGTTAACTATCAATCCAAATTTCAAAAAATCATATCATGAAACAATCTGTGGCAATTCTTCTGCTGGTCCTGATCAGCATATTCGCATCCGCCCAAAGCAGCAAGGTGGCTGATAACCTTACGCTGCCAAGTAAAATATTAAAGGGTGACAGAAAATATGCCATCTACTTACCACCTGGATATGAGTCGTCCAGCCGTTCCTACCCGGTGCTTTACTTATTGCATGGTGGTGGTGATGACCAGACAGGTTGGGTCCAATTTGGCGAGATACAGCATTATGCTGACAAAGCGATTAGCGATGGAATAGCAACACCCATGATTATCGTTATGCCTGACGCGAATACAGGTACACGCGGCTATGTTAACACCGCCAACGGTGAATGGAAGTACGAAGACTTTTTTTTCCAGGAGTTCATTCCATTCATAGAAAAGACGTACAGAATAAAAACGGAGAAGCGTTTCCGCGCGGTGGCGGGATTGTCAATGGGAGGTGGAGGTTCATTCTACTACGCCCTGCATCATCCGGAATTGTTTTCGTCGGCTTGTCCCCTAAGCGCCAGCACAGGTCCGCTATCAATGGATGATGCGAAGGCCTGGTTGGATCGAAATAAACAAACAGCATCAGATGCGCAACTCGAGTCTTTTTATAAACGATATAGCTCGCTGGAGCTCGTCAACGCAATGCCTGATGATCAGAAAAAGGCGGTGCGATGGTACATCGATTGTGGTGATGATGATTTTCTGTTCGAGGGAAATTCATTGATCCATATTGCTATGAGAAAGAAAGAAATTCCACACGAGTTCCGGATTCGCGACGGCGGACATACATGGACGTATTGGAGAACAGCGTTGCCAGCCGTTTTGGAATTTGTATCGGTAAGCTTCCATCAATAGTTCAGACTTTTTTTGCTACCCGTGTTCGAAAGGATTTCGCGAAGGAATGTGTGTGACTTTGACATTGACAATTTTCGGTGTTAACCAGCTAACCAGCCATTGCATACCAGGCTCCTCGCTCTCGGCATGCCCAAGGACGATTAATGACATGGACGTTCCCATTGCCTGGGCGTCGCGCACATATTCTGCCGTTTCCCATTCGTGAACTTCACCAACGATGAGTACATCGGGTCTTTCTTTGCTCAACAGTTCAATTTGTGTTTTGCCACCCGCTGCGCCAGGAATTAAGGCGATGCGTTTACAGATTTGTTTTTGTTCGCCGATGGTTCGAACCATGCTGATCCCAAGACTTTTTTTAGAAAGATTTGCCAGGTCGCTCAGTGTAATGCCAGGATGAATAATGAGGCGCGGATTGTTTGCCTGATAATATTTTTCCCAGCCGAGCTTCTCCAGCACACCCATCAATACGCCATCGGGACGATGCGAATGCCAGTAGTCATGGAACCGCCAGACCACGATCTTGTGCTTATCAAGGAGCTGCCGCTTAAAAGTATATACCGGATCTTTGTCCAGCCACACCGTTTCATCGCTATGGGAATAAAAGGTCGGTTCGTGGGCGATGATAAAATTTGCACCAGCAGCCACAGCTTTTCGCACCACGTCGATTGTGGCAAACATAGTCGTGACGATCCCGGTTACCGGCTGGTTTCCGTTTCCCGTTTTGATGGTATCCACCGTATTGGCGAACGGTGTGCCAGGTATTTCCTTTAAAATTAAATCGATCACTTGTTGGACTGTTAACGTCCCCGGCGAGTGTGGAGCCGACGCATTTTTCCCCAACACGGTTTTTGAAATCATTGCCAGTCCGGCGGTGGTCGTAAGAAAGGTTCTTCTTCCCAATGAGAAAGATTTATTCATAGATACAATGGTTTATTTTTAAGTAAGGTGCTGGTGGGGAAGGTTTCCTCCATGCGCAGCTATTCACTTTTTGCTTTCTTCGGCGCAATATTAAAATAGGATTCAGCTACCGCATCCCTGCACATTGTTTTTCTTACTTTCTTAAGCTCAATCATTGTCCAACCTTTCTTCCCCCATTTACCCGGTACCGGGTAAATGATGGATCTTTCGGGATTGCAAAAAACAGATTGCTGCAGGATTGTCAGCTTAAGTACAGCTTTATTATTGGGCACATCAAGTGTCGCGAAAATTTTCTTTCTAATCCGAAACGATTTTTTTTCGAAGTGTGGTGCTTCAACGGCTTCAGGAAAGGATAATGCGATGCTGGAAAATTCTTGAACCGTGATCATTGCCAAAGATAACGATGGATCCAGAAATAATTTCTACTTCGGGAAAAGCTATATTCAAGATTCCTTAGATTGTTTCAATTCTATTTTCCGCATTTGCATGAATGATGATTTATATAACGCCTATTCGTTGTTGCTGGACCGCACAGCGCGCAGAGTAAAACAGTATGCTCAACAGCAGTTCAAGGCTATGGGTTTCAATATTACCGTTGACCAATGGCTGGTTTTGAAAAACCTTCATGAGCATCCTGAGATGAAGCAAAATGAATTGGCGGAATTGCTTTCAAAGGATAACCCCACTTTCACCAGGATCGTCGACCTCCTCTGCAAAAAGGGGCTCACCACGAGAAAAGTCCACCCGGACGACCGTAGAAGCTTCCTTGTTGCCTTAACGCCCGCCGGGCAAAAGAAGGTAGAGGTGCTAAAACCGCGCGTTAAGAGCGTTCGGTTAAGAGCCTGGGATGACCTCTCAGAGAAGGATTTTAACCATTTCAAAAGAATCCTCAACACTATTTATAAAAACCTCGCCTAAAGAATCTTTTCGCTCCCGCTTCCGTTACTTTAATGAATTAGTTGTTGTACTAACTATCTTTACACTAATGGTATTTTAGACTGCACAAAAAAGCAATGGAATCATATATTCGAACTGATATTTGTATCATTGGCGCGGGGCCGGTGGGATTGTTTGCCGTTTTCGAGGCTGGATTGTTGAAAATGCGCTGCCACCTGGTTGATGCACTGCCACAAATCGGTGGTCAGTTGACCGAGATTTACCCCAAGAAACCCATTTATGACATTCCGGGTCTTCCGGAAATAAAAGCTCATCAACTTGTCGACAACCTTAGCAAACAGATTGAGCCCTTCAAGCCTACGTTTACGCTGGGCGAAAGAGTAGACACTTTGGAAAGGATTGACGATGGCTTTAAAGTCGGTACATCGGACGGGGCGGTCATAAGTTGTAAGGTTGTTGTGATCGCCGGAGGTCTTGGATGCTTTGAACCCCGGAAGCCAGAACTGGCGAATCTTGAAAGGTTTGAGGGGAAAGGAATTGTTTACATGGTCAAGGACCCCGAGCAATTCAGGGATAAAGACATTGTTATCGCCGGGGGCGGTGATTCCGCGTTAGACTGGACTGTCTATCTTTCAGACGTTGCCAGGTCTGTTACACTAATCCATCGCAATGAGTCGTTCCGGGGCGCGCCAGATTCTGTTGAGAAGGTTTTCAATCTGGCGCATTCTGGCAAGATAAATCTTGAGTTGAGTGCGACATTACTTGCAGCTAATGGCAATGGAGTTCTTGGATCGGTGACGTATAGAAACAAGGCAAAGAACGCAATAGAAATACAAACGGATTATCTCGTGCCGCTCTTCGGACTCAGTCCAAAGCTGGGCCCGATCGCAGCGTGGGGGTTGGCATTAGACAAGAGTGCTATCGTCGTCAATACTGTTAATTATGAAACGAGCATTCCGGGAATATTTGCCATAGGTGATATCAACACCTATCCCGGAAAATTAAAACTTATCCTCTCCGGCTTTCACGAAGCGGCGTTGATGGCACAGGGGGCATTTTCATTCGTTTACCCGGATCAGAAGATCAGCTTTAAGTATACTACTGTCAATGGAATTTCAACATTTTAGTGAGTAACGGGATGATAACTTTTCATGTGAAAGATCTTGATGGCGCGGTACAATTGGTTGAAGTGCCCGATGGAATAAGCCTTTCGTTGATGGAAGTATTAAAGGCTTCCGACTATCCGATACCAGCAACCTGCGGGGGCATGGCATTATGTGCAACATGTCACGTTGAGGTAACGAAAGGCTGGGAACGTCTTGAGGAAGCAAAGGACATGGAGCTTGACATGATCGATACGTTGCCTTCTTCAACAGATCGCAGCAGGCTTGCATGCCAGATCAGGGTTAGCGACGCCATAGAGGGGGCGGAATTTCAAGTGCAGGTTTAGAACTGAATTGGTTCTCTTTTCAGTATCCACTTTTTTTTGTTATTTCATATCAGATTCCGAATGCCGGATAGTAAAATTTGATTTCACTTGACTATTAGTGACCTTTCGCGCTTCTGACGGGTCGAAGGCGAAATTTAATTCGACAACAGGCGGAGGAGTTTTTGCGTGGCAATTCGTTGTGAAGGCTTGAACCAAAGTAGTATAAAAAGACCCGTTCGATGAAAAAGCTTTCCACGCCCCTGTTTTTTATTCTTCTCGCTTTTGGTCTCCCTAATGGGTTGAGGGCCCAGGACGGCTTTGATTCCAAAAAAAGAACGTTGCAAGCGAGCTCTGCGGCAACTTTTAAGACAGTTAAAATTAAAGCTCCTTCCGCCAGCAGGAAAATACAACAATCGGTTCGCACAGGAAAGATTCAGACGCTCGTTAAACCGATGTCGAACCAGGCAGGGCTTAAAGTTTTTTATTCCAGGGAGACAGGCCTACCCATATTTATTCGATCGCCACAAAAGCCAAATTCAGGCTTGCGTACCGCGACGTCAACCGATCCAGTCACTGCTGCCTATTCGTACCTGGAAGCACTGAAGCCACTGATGCTTGTGGAGAACGTAACTGATTTTGGCATCCATGATATCAGGAACGGTATCGACAACGATAGGCATATACGCATGGTACAGACGTATAAAAACATCCCCATTTACGGTGCAGAGATTGTAGTACGCATGAATGGTTCAGGTGATGGAAAATCATTCAACGGAAAATATTTTCGTATCGCGGAAGATATAGATCCTTCACCCAAATTGTCGATGCAGTCTGCCGTACAGCGCATGTCGAACGATCTACAGCAAAGAAGAGCGGTCCGGCCTTTGTCAGCAGCGAACCGGAAGCTTGTACAATATGCAGAGCCAAAAGCTACCTTATGCATTTATCAGGCGAAAGGTCTTTTGAAAATCAATGTTCTCGCCTACCATGTCGTATCATGTCCGTCAATATATGAACGGTGGGAATATTTCATCGATGCGACCAACGGTGCAGTTCTTCATCAATTTGAAAGCACGTGTGGTATTGACGGACCACGAACCGCTACTGGTGCAGACTTGAACGGGTTAACCCAGACGATCCACACATATCAGGCAGGTACGAGCTACATGCTTGTTGATATTTCCCGTGCGATGTACAAATCCACCGGTTCGATACTTCCGGACGAGCCAATTGGCGGAATTCTCACGATCGATATGAACAATACTTCTGGAGATGACCAAGCCATTCAGCATGTTCTTTCAGCAGGCAATACGTGGACGGCCGTGACGCAGGTGAAGGGATTGTCAGCACACAATAGCGCCGGGTTTGCCTATGAGTACTTCCGGACTAAACATGGTCGCAATTCGATTGATGGTCTTGGTGGAACAATGATTTCCATTGTGAACGTTCCGGATGAAGATGGCAACAGCATGGGGAATGCTTATTGGAACGGAAAGGCAATTTTTTATGGAAACGGCGATACCGGACTGAAGCCACTGGCGGGTGCGTTGGATGTCGCAGGACATGAGATGACCCATGGCGTTGTACAGAGCACAGCAAATCTGGAATACGAAGGAGAGTCCGGCGCCATCAATGAATCCATGGCGGATGTATTTGCGTCCATGATGGATGCGGCCGACTGGTCGATCGGGGAAGATGTTGTCAAGCCTTCAATGTTTCCAACAGGTGCCATGCGTTCTCTGGAAAATCCCCACAACGGAGGGACCAGACTGGGAAGTCCTGGATATCAGCCAATGCATAAGGACGAAGCCTACACCGGAATGCAGGATAACGGTGGTGTTCATATCAATAGTGGTATCCCCAATCATGCATTTTATTTATTCGCCGAGGCGATCACGCGAGTAAAGGCAGCCGACGTCTACTATCGGGCATTGGATCTTTATCTGACAAAGTCGTCACAGTTCATTGATCTGCGTCTCGCGGTTGTTCAGGCAGCAGAGGACCTTTTTGGCGCCGGGTCCACTGAAGTTACCCAGGCGGGTCTGGCTTTCGATGCTGTTGGAATATCCAATGGGCTGGGAGGAGATTACACCGAAACGCTGCCTAACAATCCAGGCTCAGAATTTCTTCTTGTTTACAACACAGCATCGACGGATCGAAATACGCTATACCGCGCTCCTATTGATGCCAGGAATGCTGTTGCCCTGAGCACGACGGTTTTCAACAGCAGGCCCAGTGTTACGGACAATGGCGACGTTGCCGTTTTTGTAGCGGCTGATCATACGATCCACTCTATCAAGACAGCACCAGGAACAACACCCGTGGAGCGTGTATTGCACACGGATCCAGTATGGTCAAACGCAGTGATCTCTAAAGGCGGATCTAAGCTTGCCGCGGTAAAGCTGGACCAGCAACCCAAAATTTACGTCTATGATTTCGGAACCGCGCAATGGGGAGAGTTCGATCTATATAATCCAACGTATAGCGAGGGCGTGAACTCAGCCGGTCCGGTTTATGCTGATGCGCTGGAATGGGATTACGAGGGGGAATTTTTGGTCTATGATTGCTTTAACCGCATTGATGCCAACAATGCGGCGCCTATCGAGTATTGGGATGTAAATTTTATCCATGTATGGGATAACGATGCAGAGGATTTCGCTGATGGAACTATCGAAAAGCTTTTCTCAAGTCTGCCTGATGGTGTTAGTATTGGCAATCCATCTTTTGCAAAGAACTCACCAAACATTCTGGCATTCGATTATATCGATGAAGAAGCAGACGAATATTCAATCCTGGGGTGCAATATTGAAACCAACGACGTCAATGTGATCGTGGAAAACAACACGCTTGGATGGCCCTCCTATAATAAGACGGATGGACGACTAGCTTTTACAACCCTTGACGAAACGAATGACTCAAAGGTTGCACATGTCTTATTAAATGCTGATAAGATATCAGCCTCTGGAGACATGGTGGGGATGTTTAGGTTTACACAATGGCCCGTGTACTTTGCAGCCGGTGAACGTCAAATCGGTGAGGAAGTGATCACGGGCGTGCCCGAAAACGTGGAAGAGCAGTCCATGTTAAGCTGTTATCCGAATCCATTCATCGGGGAGGTAAAAGTCGCGATTACTGATCCTTTGCTGGCTAGCGGAAGCGTATTTGTACTAAATGCAGCGGGACAAATTGTATATGAAGGCCTGGCCAATACACAAGGTGATGGTTATTTTCTTATTGACTTGCAGAAACTAAAATCTGGATTGTACTATGTGCAGCTTACCAGTTCAACGAAAAGCGCGGGTTGCAAGCTGGTTAAAAAGTAACTTCTTAGACAAAGCGACATCGCGTCAATTTTCCGGCGCAATAGTGAATATTTGTAGATATTTATTTTCTCCGGACGGCACATAGCGGTTGAAGACAAGTAATGTGCCATCCTGACTCCATAAAGCGCCTCCTCCGATGGGCAAACCGTTTCCCGTCATCAGGCATTCATTTGTTCCATTCGCAAGGTCAACGATCCATAACGCGTTGTCTACTATGCACGATAATTTACTTCCGTCTGCACTGAGATTATATTGAGCACTGATAGATTGTTTGAAGAATGTCACCTGATCCGGTACTCCTCCCTTTGTCGATACTCTGTAAACTTGTACGATACCATCATTGTCTTTCATATGAAAGTAAATGTATTGGCCATCCGGAGAGGATCGTAGCCTGCAACGTGGGCCCTGAATGCCGGCGAATTTCCGGTCAGCTGTGAATGTTATGCGTCGCTGGACGACGCTTGCAGGAGGGTGAGGCCGCGATTCGTTCGTGCCTGCCACTGACCTGGGGAGGTTGGTGGTAGCTAAATCTTTCGGTATGTCTGAAACAAAAATCTCTGTTATCGGATTGTTATTCTTGTCACGCACGTTTCCCTGAAATGCAATCGCCCTTTCTTGCAAGGCACCATTTTCTTTAACATATCCATTTGTTCCAATCCAACATTCGTCAAATGCTCGGTCAATTGCATCGCTCCCCGGCGAAGGGTCATCTGTTACTGCGGCCGTCACGAAAGCAAAGTAAGTTCCTGTAAATTCCTCATCCATGTCAGTACCCTTCGAGGGAGGTTGCGCGTGAATCATCATTCCCGTTGTTCGGAGATCTTTTACTTTTCCATTAGTAAGCTTTTCACGCTGCTCCATGATGTAGTCGTTATAAGTGAAGCTTATGGCCAGTCCGTCTGAACTCCACGTGTGCGCATGAGTTCCACCGCGCAGGTTGCCCGGAAGCAATGGCGGGTTTATATTTCTGCCGTCGGCGTGAATGAATCCTCCAGATTTATCCGTGTTTATTAGTCCACCGAATCGACGAGTAAAACTATAGGGTTGATCTTCAGAATTATTTAACAGGCCGTGAATAAATATCGCTTCTTCGCGCATCGGGTGATATGCAACTGCCCCAACACCTGGTCCGAATTGGTTTTCGCTTTTTGTATCATACAGCAATACCACCTCGCCGGTATGTAGATTTACTTTTTCTATCCGTGATGTTCGGCTAATGTGCGAGTCTTCGTTACGGGTGTCATAGATTACCCACTGACCATCTGGAGAAAAGACCTGTGACGCATTTAGTGTATGTCCGTACGTTCCGTGGGTAATTTGAATTTCTCTCATTGCATTTTTTTGGGCTAGGGCTGGGCTACACGCAAGTGACATAATGCATAACAGTTTGCAGAAGACGAGTCGGCGAATGTCACACATGTCGCCCTATAAGTTTTCCTTGCTTCCACTGGCCTCAGTATTTACGGGTCGAACGCCGGAGATCAGTAGTCCGCATAAAAAAATAGTCAGAGTCCCAATAACGATGACCATATTGATGTGCAGCGGATTTCTCCAGGAATCAAGATGCTGTGGCAGTAAAGATGAAAATGTCATCCACAGGATGACCAGTACGCCAATGACTGTTGCAAGCTTCGCTGCCTCATTCCCTGCCCGGCGCACGGTTAATCCCAGTAGGAAGAGACCAAGCATCCCTCCGGCAAAAATGCCAGCAAGTTGCCACCATAGATCGAGGATACTTTTGACGCCCATCATGACAATGCCAGTAATTATAGCAAGCAGTCCCATAACGGCCGTCGCAGTGTATAACACGGTAAGCTCTTTTCTTGGTGAAATATTTTTGTTGATGTATCTCTGATAAATATCTTTAAGGAACACTGTGGCGCTGCTGTTCATTCCACTGCTGATGGTGCTCATGGCCGCTGAAAGTATTGCGGCAATGATGAGCCCAAGCAGCCCGGCAGGAACTTTTGTTACCATGAAGTGGGGCAATACCTTATCTCCGTAATCCGAAGGTGTCAAATTCTCCAAAGCGACATTTTTTTCCAGGGCAACCTGTTGCTTAACCGTGTTAATGAGTTCAGGATGCTGTTCAAAGTAAGCATATAGCGCTGTTCCAATGAAAAAGAATACAAGCGAAACGGGGAGATACCAATACACACATAGCCATATGCTTCGCCTTGCTTCTTTATCATTCTTGGCGGCGTGATAACGCTGTATGTAATTTTGATCGATGCCGAAATTGTTGAGATTTATGAAGAGGCCATACAGAAAAACCACCCAAAATGTCGAGGAGGTAAAATCGGTCATGTCAAAACTTCCCAGGCTGAATTTTTGGTCGGCATTTCCGGTACTGATGATATCGGACAACCCGTTATCCATTTCGGAAATAATAATTGCTAAGACGGCGATTGCGCCTACAGTCTTTATAATTCCCTGCGCTACCTCGGTCCAAATCACGGCTTCCATTCCACCTAACATCGTATACGCAATGATGCAGATTCCGCTAACGATCATGATCGTGCGCATATCGATGCCGGTAAGCGCCTGCAAGGTGAGGGCGATGCCAAAGAATATGGAACCCATCCTGGCAAGTTGAGTAAGTACGAAGCAAAGCATTGCATACGTTCGGGCCCATGGACCGAAGCGTTTCTCGAGATGCGTGTATGCGCTTATCTCTCCACTATTCCGGTAGAAAGGCACAAAATATTTCGCGGCGATCCATGCGGCGACTGGCATTGACAGGCTGAAGACAAATGAATTCCAGTTGCTGCCGAACGATTTACCGGGCACCCCCAGGAAGGTATTGCTACTTAAAAAGGTGGCGTAAAGACTTAACCCAAGAGCCCAACCGGGAATATGCCCTGATGCTTTGGTAAATTGTTCAGTGGTTTTATTCTTACGCGAAAAGTAAACTCCAATGCCGACCATTCCAAGCAGGTAGAGGAGAATGATGGCGATGTCGATGGGGTTAGTCATGGAACGAGAGAGTTATAAATTATGAATTATGAGTTATGAGTTATGAGTTATGTGGCTCGAGCCGCAAGTTCCGTCCTTGCGAGAAGTCTTGACGAGGTTTCACCTCGTAAAATGACGACGAAGCAACCCCCAGGCTACTGAGTGCAGGGAGAAGCATTGAAATCATACGCACCGGAACTTGCATTGCACTTCGTAGGGAGCGGTTTGCTTCTTCATGTTCGAGACGGGTCTCGAAGCATTCCTCGAAATGACGGAACTTTCGGCTCGAGCATAACTCATAACTCATAACTCATAACTCATAACTCATAATTCATTACTCTTTATTCCAAGTCGCATTATTCACCAGAGGTTTAGCCCATATGCCTATACTGAGAATGTAACCTAGCGTGATGAATAAAATAACCATGGCCACTCTTAACTCACTTAATTCGGCCAGGCCGCCGATGATCAACGGCACCACTGCGCCACCCACAATACCGGTGCAAAGAATCCCAGAGAGCGTGCCATGGTGATGAGGAACGGAATTCATTCCAAGCGAAAACACAACTGACCACATGATAGAAAGAAAAAGACCAGTGATTGGAAATGCAATTGCAGATACGGTCGCGTTTCCAAACAGTGCCAGTGCAAGGGTACCAATGGCACCCGCAGCAAAAACGACTAATACCTTACGGCTATCGAACAAACGCAAAAGCAGCAGTCCCGCAAAGCAGCCAATGGTGATAAGTCCCCAGAAGTAAGAGATCGCTGTGGCCCCTTGCGTGGCAGGATCAAGTCCATGATACAACTGGAGAAATTTTGACATCCAGTTTGCTATACCCTGCTCGGTACCAACATATGCGAGGATGCCAACGAAATAAAGCCACACGGGTCGGCTTTTTAATAATTCACTGAACGCTTTCCCGGTATCTATCTTTTCATCTGCTTTGAGGTTTACGCGAGGAAATTTCACGAGGGCTATCAGGATGACCATTACCAATGAGGTCAATGCGAACACCCAATACAGTGATACCCATTTAAGATCTTCGGTAACGAGTCGGTCGAAAAGATTATAAATGCCGCTTGAATTGTCCGTATGAATATTTGTCACCATTACGGTATACAAGAGCGGACTGAAAAACGATGCGAGACCAAAGAAGAAATTTGCAAGGACAGAGTTAAAGGCGAAATGTTCCTCGCCACCTGCATGACGCAACAATGGATTGATTACCACCTGCAGCATAGCCATACCGATACCAATAGAGAACAAGGATAATAAGGCCACTTCGAATGTTGGGAGGAGGGCAAAAGTTAATGCAGCAACAAAGGCGATGGCGAAACCGAGAAGAAGCACATTTTTCTCGGAACAGCGTTCAATGAGCACACCCGCCGGAATTGACATCACGCCATACGCCACAAAAAACGAAAAGGGCAAAAATCCCGCGAGACCAATACTAAGCGAAAAGCTTTCAATAATATCCGGAACGAGTGGTCCAAGGATATTTGTAAGAAAAGAGATGACAGAAAAGATCAGGAAGATCAGGAGGACAATAAATGTGTTTTTCTTCATACGCTGGATTGTCAAACCGATCATTTCAATTCGTATAAAGACGACTTTTTATAAAGGTGAATATTCCTTCGACAGTTCAAAGCACGTTTAGCGATTTAGATATATCAAAATGCGGCTTTGTCATTTACCCCCCCCGGGTTTAAGGCTATGCTGACGTTTTACTTCGGAAATCCCTGGGGGCCATACCCATCACTCCTTTGAAGACCCGCGAGAAGTGATACTGATCAAAGAAACCCAGGGTGTAAGAAATTGATTTTATTGTTTGTGCCCGATTCTGTAATAACTGGCAGGCTCGCTGAATTTTCATAGAAGTGTATAGTTGCATCGGCGTTTGCATTGTCTTTTGTTTAAATACTGCACAATAATGAGAAACGGACAACCCTGCTATGGATGCTAAATTTTCTAATGAGACAGGCTTGCTAATATTCTCCCGCATATATTCTATGCTTTGAACAACACCGTCCTTAACAGCGTATTTTCTCGCTGACAGTACCAGTAATCGGAAGGAACAAAGGAATGAATAGAAGCGACTATTAGCATAAACAAGATTTTCAATGTTTTCCATTAATTCAAGGTGGTGCATAATATCACTGAATTGTGATATCCTTCCAACAAGTGGTTTCGCCTGCCTTGGCACATAGGTATCTCCAGTAAGGTGATCGACGACACGAGCGGCATCCTTTCCGGAAAAATAAGCCCAATAGATGCTCCATGGTTCCTGCTCATCGGAGTGAAGTTCCTGAATAAGGTGAACAGGTAATACAAAAAAGTCATTTTGCTTAACCTTAAAATATTTTCGTTTTACCATATAGTGTCCTGCACCCTTTGTTACGTAAACCAGGAGAAAAAGCTTAGGTAATTTATTTTTCGTGAATGGACAAAACAGCGTATCCGCTTCGTAACCAATTTCGGTAAGAAACAGATTACTGCACAACGGGTGCTGCAAGATTCTTTTGAGAACACTCCCGGGGATGAACGAATATCGATGCGGCAATACAGCGTGTTCTACCTTCATATAATTTGCAGTGCACAGAAAACTCCTCACAAGGTATAAACTTGGCCGGTTCGACCAGACTTTTATCCATCTTTTTAGTAACGGCCTCCATTGATTGAAGCCAGCCGGATTGTCAACTTGAGGTACCCTTAGACATAGCACCTCACGCTACAAACTCTTTTAGTAAATATGAATTCGCGTAACGTTGAAATTTTGAATGCCGTTTTCACGCCAATGCATGCTGACGGATCCATTAATTTTCCGCTGATACCTGACATGTTTCAGCAATTTCTCGGAACTGGATCACAGGGAATATTCCTTAACGGAACCACTGGCGAATGTATGTCCTTGAGTACATCGGAACGGATGCGCCTCGTGGAAGCCTGGATGGCGTGCTGCCGGAACAGCAAAGCAGAAGAAATCAAGGTTTTCGTTCATGTCGGAAGTTGTAATCTGATGGAAGCGGCTCAAATGGCCCAACACGCCCGCGATCAGGGCGCCGACGGTGTGGCCATGGTTCCCACCTTCTATTTCAGACCAAAAACGATCAATGACCTGGTTGAACAATGTGCATATGTCGCTGCATCGGCCCCGGAAATTCCTTTCTATTATTATAATATTCCTTCTCTCACGGGGGTTGACTTTCGCCTCATTGATTTTATTAAGCTCGCCGCGCATCGCATACCTAATTTTGCCGGCCTTAAGAACAGTTTCAATGATGTAGTGGATTACCAGCACTGCCTTCATTACGCGGAAAGCAAGTATAGTTTGTACTGGGGGGCGGATGAGGCATTTATGATGCTTTACGCGGCCGGAAATCGTCACTACGTCGGGAGCACGTATAATTATATGGCCGGTTATTACACCGACATGCTGCTCGCGCAACGTTCGGGCGACACGGCAAGTCTGTTTAAACTACAAGGCCAGGCCGATGCCATTTACAGAATATTGTCGGAACACAATGGCATCATTGCAGGGAAAGAAATTATGCGGTTGATCGGAGTGGACTGCGGACCAGTGCGGCTGCCGTTGCGTGCCTTAACTGGTGAACAAAAAGAAGTGATTCAAAGGAAGCTTAAAGAAACAACTTTATTCCAGCAAAAAGTCACCCGAAAAGAAACAGAGGCACTATCATAACGCGCACAACTAAGGTGTCTGATTTCCGGATCAGTCGCTTGCGCAAGGATTTTACACATTTTACCCAAACTGAAGCACCATGATTAAAATTGTCTTACTAAGCGATTTTGCAGAGGAGTACACCAAGAATCTGCTAAGAGGGATCACGCGTTATTCCCGGGACCATGGACCGTGGACCTTTTGTAGAACACCTCTTTACAACAGGGAGACTATGGGCATCGATGGAATCATCGAATGGGCGAAAGAATGGGGAGCAGATGGAATCATAGGTCAGTTCTACAATGAGGACGAAGTTAAAAAATTTACGACTGCCGGGATCCCTGTTATCGCTCAGGATTTCGAAGAGCGATTTGCAGATGTTCCCAACGTAACGGGAGCATATCGGGAAACAGGCCGATTGGGCGCGGAGTACTTTTTGAAAAAGGGATTTAAGAACTTTGCATTCTACGGTTTCAACAATATAGTATGGTCACGTGAGCGTGCAGAAGGGTTTGAAGAAAAAATTCAGGAGGCTGGACATGCCGTAAATTATTATGAGCACAAAAACTCGCGGTCAATGGATCTTTGGTATTATAAACCATCGGACCTTAGTCGTTGGTTGAATTCTCTACCGAAACCCGTTGCATTAATGACCTGCGATGACAATCAGGGACACCACATCACTGAAGCAGCACGCCACGCAGGAATTCGGATACCTGAAGAGGTCGCAGTACTCGGTGTCGATAACGATGAAATGCTTTGTGACCTATCTGATCCGCCCTTATCCAGCATCGGGTTGGACACAGAAAAAGCCGGATATGAAGCAGCCCGCCTTATGGAGCAGATGGTCCGTCAGAAAAATTTTAAGGGAACAGACATCGTGGTGCAGCCGACGCAAGTGATAACACGCCACTCGACGGATATCTTTGCCAGCAAGGACAAGTATATCGTTAGCGCCTTGAAGTATATTCATGACAACGTTGACAAGAATCTAAAGGTTGACCAGGTCTTAAGGGAAGTTCCCCTCTCTCGCAGATCCCTTGAAAAACGGTTTGTGCAAACAACCGGATACCCGGTGTACGAATATATTTACAATCAGCGAATTGAGAAGTTTACTCAAAAATTGCTGGAAACAGATTTGACAATATTTGAAATAGCACTGGACCTTGGGCTGAATGACAGCAAGAATATCGCGCGTCAATTCAAGCAAATCAAAGGATTAACACCAGTTGAATACAGGAAAAAATTTGTTGTAACAAAACAATCAGCATAACGTGAGATGCGGAGCCCAGGGAGGAGTCAAGGTAAGTCATGAGTCAAGAGTCAAGAGTCAAGAGTCAATGCTGCTTTAACATAAGTGCGTCAATGAAAAATAGAGGAGACGCACCGAATGAGATTTAGCGGCACACACATTCAAGTCAGGCGACTCATGACCCATGACTCTTGACTAATTCTTGACTCACGGACCGCTGTATCTTCAAAATTGCCTCAGCAAATTCCTCCATGTTCTCGCGTGTTCCCAGCATTGCGTGTTGCATAATCCAAATCGCCTCCTCGTAGCATGCGCGCTCTGCCACTGGACATGAAACGTTTTTGTAGCTGACTTCCTCTGGGAGGGCGTAGCACATGAAGTTTTTGTTCTCAAAGACCGGCTGTTTGTAGATTGGCTTAGGGTACCCCATGAATGAAGGGACGCCTTCGGCAGCAAGCATTTTCGAAAAGTCGTGTTTGGATAGGCCTGCAAACTTTGATTTATCGTAACGAAAAATATAAAGGTGATAACAGTGAATGGTTTCGCCGTGTCCGCGCGTCAAAGGCAATATGCCATCGATAGAAGATAATAACTGCGTTAAGTACTGTGCATTTTTCTCCCGAAGTTCTGTTTGTTCTTGGAGTCTAGTTAATTGCACCGAGAGCAACGCGGCCTGGAACTGTGTTATGCGATAATTACAACCGAGGTAGTGATGTTCATACCATTCACCACCTTTGATACGGCCAACATTGCGCAGGGAGTTCATCATATCAAATAGACTTTCGTTATCTGTGACTACGAGGCCACCTTCGCCGGCGTTCAAATTTTTTGATGATTGAAAACTAAAGCAGCCGGCATCACCAATACTTCCCAACTTTTTGCCTTTGTATTCCGCACCATGTGCATGGGCAGCATCCTCAATAACGACTAGGTTATGGCGCCTGGCGATGTACATGATCGTGTCCATGTTGCACGCCTGTCCGCCAAAATGTACCGGGATGATTGCTTTTGTCCGACTCGTGATAGCCTGTTCGATCAGATCCGGGTTAAGGTTATATGTGTCAGCTTCGATATCAACAAAAACGGGAACACAATTCGCTTCTACCACGGCCGTAGCGGTGGCAATAAATGTGTATGGAGGAATAATTATTTCGTCGCCGGGGCGGACGCCTGAAGCAATAAGTGCGAGCCGCAGGGCCACTGAACCATTCACGCAGGATATGGCATATCTGCTGCCGCATGCGTTAGCAAATTCCTGCTCGAACTTTTCAACCAGACCACCGCAGTCGGGGTTTCCCCATTGTCCGCTGCGCGCTACCTGAGTTACAGCATCAACGTCCCGTGCATCAAAGACAGGCCAGTTGAAGGAATCTTTCACTGTCCTTATTCCGCCGTTGATGGCTAGTTCGTTTTTCATAAACAATGGTCAGTAAGCATTGTTAACTTGCTTTATTAATTGACATTCTTATTTGGAA
The DNA here is from genome assembly GCA_037720155.1 of Chryseolinea sp. GTDB lineage: Bacteria > Bacteroidota > Bacteroidia > Cytophagales > Cyclobacteriaceae > Chryseolinea. The sequence goes on from JBBJMI010000002.1 coordinate 56,181, forward strand.
AGGGAACCTGGCTTCCCTTGAGTATCCAGCTCGCTGGGAAGGTTGTATACTTGATTGATTTTCCGGGCTTCACATCGCTCCGGTGAAAACTATAGGTTACGTGAATAAGACCGTCAGACCCTTCAACGACTGCCGGGTAGTGGCTTGATGTTCCGTTCTCGGCACGAATGTCGTTTTCGATCGATCGCTTCCATTGCCACGTTTTGCCATCGTCATTTGAGATTGCCCCTGAAAGATTTTGCCTTCCTTTTTCGGAGTCATTAAATACCATCAGCCACTCACCGCTGGATAGCGTGATGACATCACATCCAGCCCCAGGGTTGGGAAGAACGTCATCTTGTGGTATTGACCATGTTTCCCCGCGGTCGCGGGATTCGGTCCGCTGCATCCTGTTTGGTGGCGGACCATTATCACGCAGGTACGCAACCAGCAAGCTGTCTTTTCCGATCGCAATTGTTGGCTGAATGCCTGCGCCACCCAGTACGGGATTACTGTAGTGCCATGTCTTACCACCATTGTCCGATAGGGCGAAAAGCGAGCAGTCGAATCCATCAGAGTACAACGGCACAATCATCCGTTTTCCTATATAGATCGCCTTGTTCTTTGTTTGCCATCCAAGCCTTCTCGTCAATGGATAGCCAATTTGAACGTCACGCTCGGCGGTTCCCTCTTTGATGCGTCCGCTCCGAACCATGTTTTTCCCTTTGGAAAGGCTGTCCATTTTATCTTTATATTTTTCCCACTCATAGCGCAAAATTTTCTTCGAGCTGTCAGGTAAAGCAGGAAGAAGTTCTTGCTTAAGATAAACTTCATAGGCTTCCAATTGCGTCTGTATAGCCGCCACAAAGCTGTCGTTCGGTTGAATGCCACGTTCTGTCTTATCACCCACCTTAACAAATAATATATCCTGCCATGACCACGCAGGTACACCAGGCGAACTGTAGTTATCGCTCACCCGATACATTGGAATCGAAGTTTCCCATTGATTTGCGAGTACCGGATACCACATCAGCCAAAGCCGTTTCTCATGATCCATAAAAAGGATTGGGTTGATATCTGGAAAGCCATCGACATCTGCCATGACGAACGGTGCTGACCAGGTCGTATCTGACTTCATAAGCCTGGATCCCATAATCCGCACGTCATCGGCCCACCTTTCTCCTGACCCCTGGAACCACGCTGCCAGCAAACCTCCGTTTGGCAGTGCTACGATTGTCGATCCATGAACATGCTCATCCTGCAGCGGGAAAATGAGTTGTGATCGCAGGTCAGTATTTTCATCTGGGACGCTCTCTTTCTTTACACATGACATCACCAGGCATACCGTTGCGGCTATCAAGGCCAATTGCGTGACGCGTGGCCTTTTCATTTTACAAAGACTTCGTCATTATCGGCGACATACATCCTGGTGCTTTCAGTATATTCACCACCATTGACGTCTTTGTATTTTAAATCGAGATAAAACGCGCGATATCCTGACGCCGGGTAAGCCTGAAAAGATGTGACCACAGGCGTCTTGGATTTTAATTCTACTTTTTTTCCCGTCCATGCATCATTCCGGAAATCTGTATCGGTCGAATTCGTAGACCACAACATTGCATCGACCAGTAGGTCGGGTGTTGATCTAACTTTAAGGGTTATCCCCTTTTTCGAGTAAGAAATCGCCGGTTCGCAGATGGCATAGGGCTGTTTTGAAATTGTCTCGCCAAAAAAAGCGCTGAGGGCAGCTAAAGCTTGTTTCTTGTCACCGAGATCATGTCCGACGTTTGGAACGTAATGGACAAGATTTTGCCCGGGAATACTGTCGATGTAATTCTTGATTGCATCAACCGTCCAATATTCATCATTCGTTCCCATGATAAGCATTTTTGGCATTGTTAGTTTCTTTCGGTACGAGTAAGGGTCGACCATCGTGGTGATCGCTTCACCTTTCTCTGAGCGTGCGGACTGCGGGATGCCGAGCTTTACATAATCTTCGATTTGAACACTATAGTCCTTCCACATTTTTACCTGGTACTCAAGGTTAACCGGCATGTTGAGAATGTCGATCACCATTGGAGCAATGGCAGCAACACGTTTGTCACTTGCGCCCGTTAACCATGTAGTCCATCCACGCTTGGATGCACCTGAAACTACGAATCTATTGACTTCATGTTTTAGTTGTTGTTTTGCAAACTCTTGAACTGCATCCATGGCGCGGACCGCACTTTTAACCATCGGGAAGAGCAATGGCCAGGAATAGTCACCGTCTTCTTTGAATTTGTGGAGGGTGAATGAAATAAGTGCGTCTTCCGTCAGGTCGCCGTATAGCGGTTGGTTTGGAGCCTGGCGAAGTAATGCAACGATGCCTTTATTTTTTGATGCCAGGGTACTAAGGCTCTTTAAGAAAGAATCACCCTCACCGTTCCAGTTCGGAGCCCCTTTCTTGTTACTGCCACCGGTAATAAAAAGTAGTGCTCCATCATATGAATTTTCTGAAGGTACAAGAATGGTCAGTTGGTGTGTCCAGATGAATTCATGCCATTGCTGAGAGGTGAGTAGGATATTGTAAGCTTTAACGTCGCCAATTGAGAACGATTCTTTCATTTTCCAATGGAACGTCTTATCGGCATTATTAATATATGCGTCCAAAGCAGTTGCTGGAGTGATTTCCTGCGCAAATGAAGGAACAGCTTGAAAGGTTAAATAACATATCAATGTTGATAAGGCGTAAATTTTCTTCATGGTAACTGTTGTAGCGTTGAATTTATTTAACTGTGGGGTTGGACTTTTCCTCAAGCCATTGAAGCACTTCCCGAATATAGATCTCACCTGTCATTTCCCCCAGGCTGGTGCGGCTTATGTAATCATATCGTTTAAAACTATTGAAGTCGACTTTTGTCAAAATGTATCCAAAGGCGTCGTTTGTCAGGCCGAAAAGAAACGCGTCACCACCGGATACTGGTAACAAGGGAGTCGGCGTGATGATTCTTTTCGCGGTGCCCGCGCGGAATTGCTGTGCATTTAATGATGTCGCAAGGCAGATTGCAAAAATTACGAGACTTAGCCTGTCGGAGATTCTTTTTACAAGATTCATACGTTGCGTTATCTTTAAAGGTAGACGTTAAAATCATGGCACGTTCCGCACATCGCGCAAAATAGCTTTCAAATCACGCAGTATAATATTGGCTATTTACGTTCTGGTGTGTTTGGTACCCTGTTGATTAGCTTGTTCGCTTTCTTACCGGATTTAACAAGGTCGAACGCATCGTATAATTCGCCATTTGCAGCATAGGCCTGGTATTGCAATTTGTTATCTTCTATAGTGATGATCTGAAACAGTTGTGTATTTCTCGCTTTTCTCTCCATCCACGGATCATCTGAAATGTCATACATTTTCGGACCACTTACAGAAACAACGTATACTGTACCCGACTCAGTCTTTGTGTTCTTACCTGCGAGAACATTGGTGGCCATTCCCCGGCCATACGCATGATCATGCCCTTGTAAAACGATATCTACATTATGCTTGTCGAAGATGGGCCGGAAATGATCTCTAAGCTTGGCGTTGTCACGGGTAGGACTGGTAGAAAATAATGGATAGTGTAAGGTGACTGCCGTCCATCGACGTGGGTCGTTGGTCAGTATGGAGTCCAGCCATCGTTCCTGCTTCGCAAGATACACAGGTGACTCATCAATTTGTTCTGCGTCGAGGGAGATCACTTTCAGGTTTGCATAGTTAACGGCGTAACAGGTTTCTTCAAGTCCCTTTGGACCGTTGACAGGCAAATTGAATTGCGGTCTCCAATGCGGCGACAGGATCACCCCTTTGCCGTATTCATGATTCCCAGGGGTCATTACACCTGGCACGGTCGCGTGGATGAAACTGCCTGCGTAGAACCATTCACCCCATTCAATGTCATGATCGTGACGATTGATGAGGTCACCGGCATGGAGCATGAAATCAACCGATGGCATGGTCCTGTATGCCTCACGTACCACACGAGACCACATTGACTTAATATCATTTTGCGCATCGCCAAAATATATGAAGGATAATTTTTTTGATGAGTCGGGCATTTTGAATTGATGCCATTCACTCCACCATCCTTCAGTACCTACCCTGTAAATGTATTTGCCACCAGGATCAAGTCCCTTGAGAACCGCAGAGAAATAATGTGCCGAAATAGATGGCTCATCTCCATGTTTCACCTTTAAATATTGTTGTGTGGCAGGAATAATTTTAATGGTGCTGATAAAGTCAGGTCCGGGTGTAGACACAGCCCACTGAACGTTGCTTTCCATTACGGTTGTATCGGTTCGCCAGTTTAGTGCCACGGACGTTTCCGGCGTCTCCGTCAGATTTAAAATGACGCGGTCCGGATCATGTGACGGCAAGAGCAAGTTTGGGGGCAAGGGCGCTTTTTCACGATAGGTGTCGCCATGGTAGTGGTCTGTATGATCATGCCTTGAGTTGTCATCGCGTTTAGATTCGTTGAGAAAGCTGGCGTATAATACGAACGACGCGATTAATAGAAGGGGAGTGCCATACTTAAACATAGGATGCATCATTTTCAAGACAGGTTGATGAAAAAAAATAGCGGAGGTTTTATTCCTCCGCTATCTAAACTATAAACTTAGAAAAACAAACTAGTTCCAGGGTTTACCCGTGCCTTCGATGATCCAGGGCTTGGACCATGCGCTATTTTTCCCCTCAGCACCCGAATAGGTAGTAATTGTTAGCCTGTCCAGGGCGGAAGTAGCCTCACCCGCGTTCAATAGCAGTTCCGTTGTGCCATAATAAAATCTCACGGGTAGCTGACCTCTTTTTGCAGAAGGCCCTGCTTCTAGGGCAGGCAATCCTGTTCTGCGATAGTCAAACCAGGACTCTGTTGCTGCAGTCCAGCTGGCGATCCATTTTTGCGTCATGATCTTGTTCAGGTTTACTTCGTCTGTATCGCCGTCATTAAAGGCGACCATTGTTCCGCTGATGTAATCGTCATAGGTGTCGTCTACGCCCCACGTTTCCAATGATGCCATGATTCCCGCTTCATAATGGTCTTTTGCCATTCCTGCATTCCAACCTTTTAGTGCTGCTTCAGCAAGGATAAAGTGAACCTCGGATGCAGACATCAGACGGGCGAGCAGCATGTCGCCACTTGCCTCTTTGTACATGTCACTAAGCTGTGATACATGCGGGTTAAATGCTCCCTGATTCGCGGACGGGTTCATATTGTACATGACAGGCAGGCCTGTGAGACTTGTTGGCAACCCAACATATTCAGGGTCTGTGTCTATTTCTGAAAGCACTTTATCGGGGGACAAATGGCGATACTCTTTGCCGTCAACCACAACAATTTCGTCTGTACCGGCGGGGAAGCCAGCATCGACAACCAACGGTATCTCTACCTTGTTTGCCCAGACGCCAAGCCGTGCATCGTTCATTGCCTGAAGTGGTTCAACTAATGTAGCCGCCATCTTTGTTCTGCTGTAGTTACTTTGACTCGCGTCGAAGACTGTGTTGTTAGGCCAAGAGGTATCGTTACTGGTACCTGTATATGCCATTGTTGCATCTTCGTCGGAGCTTAAGATGATCGGATATTGTGCGGGATTGCCTGCAATTTTCTCAATACCAGCTTTCGCGACATCGGGTTTCTTTGCAGAAATTCTCATGTAGTATCTCAGGGCAAGTGAATTTGCAAATTTCCTCCATGCTGCAGGATCGCCGCCGAAATAGATATCTGCATCTTCAACGATGCCAACATATTCTGACGCTTCTTTTGAAAGAAGGACATTAGCCGTTTCCAAATCCGCAAGAATGCCGGTATATATCGACTCCTGGGGGTCGAAAGCTGGGATTAATCCTTCGCCAAATTGTTCACCTAATAGCGCCTCCGAGTAGGGTGCGTCACCCCATAGGTCGGTAATGAGGCCAAACATTAAACTTTTCATTACGAGCGTAACGCCCTGATGAAATTCATATTCCAGTTCGACGGCCCGGTCGTATACAAGTTTGTTGTCGGAAAGAATGGCGTAGTGTTCTGACCAATCCTGGTTACTCCAGTCATAATCATTGTGTCCACTCCACCATCCATCTTTTTGAGTGTGTTGCACTACGCCTGCGACGTCACCATAGCCGAGCTTGACAAATGTTTTTCCTGCTTCAGTCAGTACGGTGGGTAAAACAAGATTTGGATTTACCTGTTCAGGCGGAACACCGTTTGGATTTTTATTTAACTCTGTAAGGTCGTCGCAGGAGAAAAACAGCGAAGTGAACAGAACAGTCAATACAAAGTATTTTTTATTAATGATTTTCATGGCTCGTTGGATTAAAAGGTGAGGTTTAGCTTGAAGCCAATGGGCATCGTCCACGGAATGACGTTGTATCGTTCAATTCCTTGGCGGAATTGCATCCCGCCCCCTTGAGCATTAGCCTCCTGTTGAAATGCTGTCTCAGGATCAATGCCGATCTGCGCCTTCGTCCACAGCATGATGTTTCTGCTATAAACCGAAACCGATGCAGCCTGCATGCCCATTCGTTTTGTTATTGTTTGTGGGATTGAATAACCAATAGAGATCTCCCTCAGCTTGATAAAGGATGCGTCGAACGTCGCGGCCTTAGTGAAACTCCATGGATAGTTATCACCATAAGGGATGATCTTCGTTTCTGCATTGCCAAGGTTCTCAATGTATCCTGTTATATTGCCGTCATCATCATACTCTGCAATGACGCCGGGATTGAAAACACCGTATGGATAGGTAAAACCATATTCAAATGGGAACCCGCCGTATTCCGCCGTTGGACCACCTACGATATTAAACTTGTCTGTTACTTTGATCAGTTCATCCTCATTTGCCACCAGGTAATTTCGAAGCGCATCCCCCGTCATGCCATTCGGATTGATAAGGTTATCAAGGAATCGCTGTGATTTGAGATCGGATTCGCTGTAGCGATAGGTTTGTGAAACGAACTCGCCGCCTTGTCTCCAGTCGAAAGAAAGATTAAGTGTAAATCGTTTGTATGAAAGTGACGTCTGCAAGCCGACGAGAAAATCAGGATTGTAATTGCCGATTTTGTTTTTAACGTTGGCTGCGGAAACACTCTGCCATGATCCATCCTCATCCAGTAATGGATATCCGAAATAAGGGGAACTCTCATCAGTAACGGTTACTAACTCGGCATCATAAAGATCCCCGATTTTATCGCCTACATAAGTCCATGCACCACCTTTAGCATCCGTCCAGAAGGTAAAGATTTTTTGTCCTCCGCCCAGCTCTTCAATGATGGACTGATTCTTGGAAAAATTAAGGTTGGCATCCAGCCGAATACCATTCTTGTCAATAGGTGTCCCCCCAAGTGTAAGTTCCACACCCTTGCTCACCACTAGTCCTGCATTAAATGTATAATTGGTAAAGCCACTGGATGGCGCGATCTGATTGGACAGGATCTGATTCCTGTTTTTAAGATAATAGTAGGTTGCGCCGAAACGTATTTTGTTATTGAACAGGTTAAAGTCGATTCCGCCTTCGTACGATGTTGATTTTTCCGGTTTAAGTTCAGGCGTCAGGATATTACCGGACTTCGATAGTCTTGTCACATCCCCCCACGCCTCTATTGGATCCAATACCTGCGCGAGTGAATAAGGGTTTGTATCATTACCGGCCTGTGCAACACCGCCGCGTATTTTCAGTATGCTGATTTGTGAAGGCATATTGAAGATTTCATTTGCAAGAATGCTTAGAGAAGCAGAAGGATAGAAGTAAGATCGGTTGGATTCCGGCAAAGTACTTGACCAGTCATTTCGGGCGGTCAAGTCGAGGTATACCATATCTTTAAAACCAAGGTTTACTAAACCATAGACACTATAGACAGCTTTCTCAGCGAATGCGCTGCCAAATTCAAGATCGGTAGGTCTGATATTGCTTAGCGTATATAACCCCGGAATAATCAAACCTGTACCGTTTCGTGTACGACTCGATGAGCTGCTGCTTTCGTAAAAGCGATTGTTACCACCGACTGAGGCAGTCAGACTAATTGGATTGAAACTTTTCTGATATGTGAGCAGGAAATCGATGTTGCGTTCAAGTTGTTTAATGTTTGTGATTCCATATGCACCGCGTGGTTGCTTCGTATAGCTGTTCGCCATGGTCGTTTCGCGTTGCTCGTTGTAGGTATCAAGTGAGTAACGACCCATAAAACTAAATTCAGGTGTTATCTGCCAGTCGGCCTTTAGGTTGCCGAATACGCGATCGCGCACAAAACCATTATTAACTTCATAAGCAAGGAAATAGGGATTGTTATACTCCCCAGCCCCATCATCCTGGGTACGCTGTTGCAGTCCCTCCTGACCAGGCACCCAATAATCGCGTAAATCACGGATGTCTATATGAGGAGAAACCGCATACGCCCATTGCATCGGGTTGGCACCACGATTTGTCGCAGGACGGTTGTTAGAATTGCTTCGACTGAAATCCAGGCTTGAGCTAACGGTTACTTTGGGAGCAATCTTTACCGAAGTGTTAAGACTTAACCCGTTTTTGAAAAGATCTGAGTTTGGAATAATTCCCCGGTTCGTCATGTTCGAATAGGACAACCGGTAATTGAGTATATCATTGCTGTTTGCAATAGATACACCATTAGTGGTGGTAATTCCGGTCTGAACAAAGTTCTTGATGTTGTCTTTGTGCGATACCAACGGTGTGGGTATCGGATTTCCGTCGGCATCCAGTGGACTATTCCATTGGATGGCATTGTAACCCTTATCCAATTCGGGGCCAACGCCTCCTACGGATTCTTCGTCTATCATTAGAACGCCCCCTGGATATGGATTCTTGTCAGGAGTGAAAGGAAGAACGCCTGAAGCGAATTTTGTATGCATATCAAGGTACTTATAGGGAATATCAAACACCGTGTTGGATGTTACGTTCACCGTTACTTTTTTCGATGCACTTCCATTTTTTGTTGTGATGATCACAACACCATTGCCAGCACGAGAGCCATACAAGGCGGCTGCACTAGGTCCCTTTAAGACCGTCATGCTTTCTATGATTTCCGGATTTAGATCGGCGATAGGGTTTCCATAATCGACGCGGTTGTCACTTCCTACCTGTCCAATGTTATTTAGCGAATTCACGACGGGTACTCCGTCGATGACAAACAGTGGCTGGTTATCATTGACCAGCGATTTCGTTCCGCGGATGGTCATACGCACGGACGAACCTGCTCCACCGGTTGAATTGATGGTGACCCCTGCCACTCGGCCAGCCAGACTGTTCAAAACATTCTCCTGAGCCACGTTGGTAATTTCGGATCCTTTTACCTTACCGACTGAATAACCAAGAGACTGCTCCTCGCGCTGGATACCTAAGGCGGTTACAACCACCTCGTTCAACGACTCTAAGCTAGGTGTTAACAAAACATCGATGACAGTTTTTCCAGCAATCGCGATCTCCTCAGAGACAAACCCAATGTATGAGAATACCAAAATGCCATTGTCATCGGTGACAGTTAGACTGTATTTTCCATCTGCATCGGAAATGGTTCCTAACTGTGTTCCTTTGACCACGATGTTCACTCCGGGCAGTCCAGAGCCGTCTTCTGTAGACGTGATTCTACCGGTAACGGTCACGGCACCTCCTGGCAAGGCAGCAAACACTTCGCTTACGAGCATCATCGCAGCAACAAGGGAGCACAGGTATTGCCAGCATTGCCTGTTCTTGTAAAAATTTAAATTCATAGATGGTTGGTTAAGAGTTCTTTTTTCAAGTATGACGTTTTAATTGGGCATAGCCAAACACGAGTGGTGCGGCATACTTTAAAGATGAGAAACTGGCAGATACAAGTGCGCTCATTTTGCGTCATCGTAGGTTGGGTTTGCGCAAGAGTTCCAGATTTAACGCCAGGGTAATACTTTGGAAATGTAAAGGGATGAAACAGGCTTGGATACTCCGAGGCTTGCTTTAAACCAACGCTGCCGCTCCCAGTAAGGTCACATTCTCGTCCACTGTCTGATAAATTTTTAGTTTGCGGATGGATTCCGGGAAAGTGAAATTCTTTAGTGCTTCATGCATTGCCCCTTCAAACAACAGATACGCCTTAGACAAGGATCCGCCCAGCACTATCGCCTCAGGATCATAGGCGTAAACAACGCTTTTTATGGCTTCCGCGAGGTGTTGCCCAAATTCCGCCCATGCCTTAAGCGCCAAAGGATCTCCATGTAGGCCTGCGGAATGGGCCTGGGCCGCGGAGGTATTGTACTTTACCTTAAACAGATTTCCGCTCGCATAGTATTCCATATTGCGATCAAGGTAGTGGAGCAACCCAACTTCGCCGGCGCCACAGTTTGTGCCACTAAAGAGTTCGCCATTGATGATAATGCCCGAACCCAGCCCTGTGCCGCATGACACGCCCACTACATTCTTCAGACCTTGCACCAGACCGTGCCGATGTTCACCAAGTATAAAACAGTTCACGTCATTGTTAATTGCCACAGGCAGGCCCAATGCCTGCTCAAGAATATCCCGCAATGGTACTTTCTGCCATGAAGGAATGTTGGTGACATTGTACACGATCCCTTTTGCAAGGTCCACAATAGAAGGTACGCCGATTCCAATCCCGGTTACTGCACGATGCCGCAGCGGACTAATAAATGTGATAAGCTGGTCAAGCGTTTCTTCAAGTGTGCCAAGGTTTCTAAACGTTTCTCTTTTGTAAGCGGAAATATTCCAATCGGAATCCACATGTCCGCCCCTGATGTTTGTTCCTCCAAGATCAATACCAATTCGCATAATATTATGTCATATGATAAATCGTTCGCCAATCAATTGCGACTCCAGGTCTAATTCATTCACGTCATTGGACGTCGACATGAATGGTTCTGCTGAATTTTCCGGCGCTGTCAAAACACTTGAGCTTTACGATACTTGCCACAGAAACGAGTCCATCGTATGGCTGCGAAGATTCGTCAGGTTCGGAGCCGTCCAATGTGTAGCGGATGATAAGTCCAGGATATTCGGTATTTGCCTTTAGTTCGCCATTTACAATAATCGCTCCTGGCGGAGGCACGCGATAATTGTAACCTTTGTTCATGTAGCTCAACCGTGGCAACTCTTCGGCAGCAAGGCTGTTTGCAAATGCATTCCATCCTTGTTGAATTTCAGCATCACGTTCATTCTTATTTTCAATATTTTCCCAAACACGTTCTTTCGTCCAGGCGCTTTCTGCAAAGCCTATCAGCTTCGGTAGTGTATAATATTCAAGCATATCCCTTCCTTTGATTGTTTCACTCCACACTTGTGCCTCAACGCCCAGGATATGCTTGCGGGCTTCGGGTTTCAGTCGCTCAACAACAATGTTATTCGATGTCGCCCCGCCATGTGGATCCTCCAGGTCGAGCCGTTGACCCATGGAATTCTTGTTGGTTGTTTTATACATGTCGTACGGAGCGAAGGTAAAAGCATTGCGCACATCGACGAATCCAGCCCAATACAATCCCGGCTCCTGCGGATCTTTCGAGTAAGCGAGATCAAAGTAAAAGTTGGAGACATTGCAAAGGACGACGTCGTACCCAGCGTTAGCAAGCCTGTATCCGAGATCAGGGTGATCAAACAAATTATTCCAGATATACGGGATAGCCCCGGCGTTGGTAAATTCAGCGTTCGGCTGCCAACCATCATTCGTCTTTGTCATAAAAACTTCTTCCCATCCATGCAGTTTAAGATTTTTGGGTTTCAGCCTTTTGTTAAGCTGCCGGAAAAAATAAGACTGTAAGTTTTGTATGTGCTTGATTTCCGGGTGTTCCTTCATAAGCTTCAGGGCCATCGGTGATTTCGTCCACGCACCTTCGGGCACTTCGTCGCCTCCTGTATGAAACTCATCCATCGTTAACCCGGCATCAGTATACATTTGAGCCATTTCATCTACGACCTTTTCATAGAAACGGAAAGCTGATTCCCTTGCGACACATACCACATTATCGGAATAGCCCTGTGCTGAAAGGTATTGTGATTTATCATCAGGGTCGATCAATCGGTATTCATTCGCCTCCAATTCTTTTCCCGCTTTCATCAGACGCTCGTAGCGTGCTTCCATTGCTTTGATGGCAGCCCGTGCGTGCGCGGGGAAATTTAGCTCAGGAATAACCTTAATGTGCCTGTCGCTGGCATATTTCAATATCTCGATGAAGTCCACACGCGAATAATATCCGTTACCATATTTTCCTTCCTGCTCGGCGAATGGGCCCGAGCCATAGGCCGGATGAAGTACAGGGGCTTCCTTTCCATACGTGTGTTCCCGCTGCGCGCCAACTTCGGTGAGTTCGGGAAGATCTTTGATCTCAACGCGGAAGCCCTCATCTTCCGTGGTATAAAACAGGAACCGGTTGATCTTATAGAACGACAACAGGTCAAGCAATTTTAAAATGGTTTCCTTGGTTTGAAAATTTCGGCTCACATCAAGGTGTAATCCACGGAAGGCAAAGCGCGGAGCATCTTCAACGGTAACACAGGGAATTGAAAAGGAGGGGGAAGGAGATTTAAAAACTTCCAGTGGTATTAAGGATCGGAGGCTTTGAATTCCGTAAAAAACGCCCGCAGCATCCGATCCGGTGATGGTTATTCCTCGCGGTGTGACTTCCATTTGATAGGCTTCGGAAGCAATGCCGGCCACCCGAATTTTGTCTAGCCTAAGGGTTATGGACTTGCGTTCGGGTCTAGACGTCACAGTTTTGAACGGAGTTCCCGTTAGCTCGCGAAGAGAAGAACCAAGATACGCTGCTTCCTTTTCTAGATCAGGTGTATGGAAGATGCTCATTTCACTGGATAACGTACAGGCCCCGATCCCAATTTGCATCTTAACAGGGGTCGGATATATTGATGCTTCCGGGACAGAAATTTGTTTCAGGGAGAGATTGTTTTTATAGGTCCATTCAGGCGTAGGGATTGGTTCTTCGTCGCCTGGCGTTCGATTGATCTGATCCTTTGTAGCAAACGCGCTCCAGGTGAAATCAATAACTTCTGTGATGCCAGATTCCTTTTGCTCATCGTCATAGAAAACAAAATACAATCCCAGCGGTCTATCGGTGTCCTTGATCACCGCTTCAGTTCCACGATACGCTATCTTTACTGACTTACCCGGCTCCAACAAAAATTCTTTTTCCGGTTGGAGTCTGTACCAATCACCATTGATATGATGAAGACTGGCAGGTTGTGGGTTCTTCGGAGAAATCAGGGGCCTTGGAGCCATGTTGAAAAATAGTCCCCAGTTGCTATTCGTAAGCGTTAGGTCGCTTCCATTTGTAATGGTAAACTCCGCTTCAAAAGCATCCTGTTGATCGGTGAAGTTTGTTACAATCCGCCAGTGGACTGCAATCTTATCTGCACTCCGGATGTCCGGGTCCTTTGCGCACGACAGCAAGCACAATGCAAGTATCCCGTAGCGTATATTGACGGATGTGTTCATTGATGTCTGCAATTTCACTAGTATCACACCTTATTTTTCTATGGGCTCGCTGATGACACCCAGGTATCTACCCATCCAGTACGGTAAGAGCCAAATATCCCCGGCGCTGTATTCCGATTGCCCGTTATCACCCCCGTCGAGGTCAAAACGGTTGGCGTTGTGGCGGTTAATTGGCAATTCGTCTGGCGGCAGGACTTCTTTGGTTGTTTGATTGCGAAAGTTTGGTTCAATCAGATCAATGTCTTTGCGATCGCTGTTTTTTACTTTCCAATGAATAAGATCAAGTGGATACTCCTGCAGGTACCATACTGATTCTTTCAAGTCAAAATTCTTTGTTCCCGTTAAGGCTGTAAAATTATTCCATGCGCCTTCTTTTTCAGGGCGCTCGATCTCCCAATGATCAATGATAGCTTCTTTGAACTTAGTCTTCAACGTATCGTTAAAAGCATACCTGTAAAGACCCCAGTATCCGAGAAAATACATTTCATCATCGGAGTGATTCCATGATTCGGATAACATTTTGCTCCAGTCATCGGCGTTATCTGTAGCCTTGCCTACCCGTTTCATTGGCAGCATGAGGTTGTCATAGTAGCCGTGTGTGGTCATCAGATTAAAGGCTTTTTCTTTATAGGCTTCTTTTTTCGTAAAGTAATATGCTGTTTGAAGCATTGCGATAATATTGGATGAATTAATCTTTCTATCGCCCACGCCAACCGGTCGATCATTTACATAATCGGGATTCCATTTTCCCCACCTCGTTGGCTCGCCATTCCAATCCACGAGATACATATCGTGGTCGAGGGTATGTTGCATCAGGGAATCTATCAGTATGATCGCGCGCGTTTTAAGATCGCCGTCCAACACTTCCGCCATGGCTGCAAACACGAATATATGTCCTATTGCTTCATCACTGCTTGTGGTTGACTTCCAATCCCATTCCGGATGAGATGCCCTGCGCCATGGCTCGTCATCATACTTGTAACCGCGACGTTCAAATGAACGCGAAGGAAATCCTTTGATGCCGTTGATTGCGTATAGGCGCTCCATTGCTTCCATTGATTCGGTGATGTTAAGCAGCGCGTCTTCCGACTTCGTCACGGCGTATCGGAATACTTCTGCACCCATATACATACTGGTCCAAAGTCCATCGTTGTCAGAATCTTCTAACGAACCTGTGGCAAGGCTTCCATCTTTCATAAAACTCATTGTTGCGTTGAAACCATGCCGGATATGCCGTGCGCGTACCTGGCCCTCATAGTACATTGCTTTATCGTACAGCGTCATTGATTTATTGAAAATCCGGGAAAGACCTTTGTCCGTTAATATCAAAACGGAATTAGATGGACCTTTTGCAATGTCAACGACCCGATCTGACGGTAACCACCTTTTCGAAGCGTAACATTCAAATTTGCCTTCGCGGGTTTGCATGAAGGCACCGTTCGTGGAGCCAAACCAAAGATTGCCATCAATTTCAGTGACAGACGTAATATCTGTCCAGGGTAATTTCTTTTGAATTTCGCCTTTAACCTTTCCCGATCCTTCGTTTATGGTGAAGTATCCATCCTGGGTTCCGACTACGAGGTCAGACTTGTTCCTTGCTAAAGTGAATGCAGTGAGACCGGTGCCTGCATATAGTTCTGAAAGACTTTTCTTTGCGACTGAGAATTCATCAATGCCGTTTTCATGCAGCAGCCAGAAGGATTGTCTTTTTTGGTCATATACGATATCGAGCATTTTATCTTTAGCTGTTCCTTCCCATACGACGGCGGAATCCTTGATATATTGAATTCGGTTGCCATCAGTGATGAGAAACGAGAAGTTGTCACCACCGGCCAGAAGATTGGGCTCTGATAGGGTATGTTTTGCATAAAGTTGTCCAGCCCAGGCGTTGCTCAGTACCGCTTTTGGGTCTGTGTACACAAAGTGTTCGTTGTATAGCGCGATTCCTTTGATCTTTTTATCTGCCAAGGGCCGGTATGTTTTTTCGGCTACGAGTGTGCCAGGGTAAAGAAACTCTCCTCCAAAGGGTTTTAGCAATCCAGTGGAGGAGAGCACCTGGATCATGCCATTCCGGTCAGCGACTACTTTTTTAAGCGAATGGGTGCTGTCCTGAAGGTCGTATTTCACACTGTACTGCTGTTGAAAAGCGGCGTCCTGGTAGGCAGTCTGTTGTTTCGAACCTTCATTGTCTTTGCATGCAGCCAGCATCGCGAGTAGACTAAACATTAGGATAGGCCGGAAGCTATAGTTCATTTGGAGCTTTTATGGGAGTTGGCAAGATTATCGAAATTAAGCGGCCGCCCATGTTGATTTTACGTTTATCAGGGAGATGTTTGCGTATGTTGGTATGAAGTTGCACATGTGGTACCGAACATTTAGTACCGTTCAGTAACCTCCAGGTGACGACGTTCCTTTAATTGATCATCTTGAGGTATTGTCCCATCCAATAGGGGAGAAGCCAAAACACTGGTTCGCGTTCAACATGATGATTGCCCGGGGAAATGCTCCACGGATTTTTATCCCACCGCACGGTCGCTCGTATACTTGCAGGCTGTAAGACATTTACCTGGACTTCATCGAGTACCGGATAGTGGACAATTTTAACATCTGCCCGCTTTGTATGATCAATCGTCCAGTCGACAAGATCCAGCGGCGTATCCGTTAAAAACTCAATGGATGCCTTGAGCCCTTCTTTCTTGTTACGGCAATAGGAGTAGAGGAAATTGATGAGTGGATTCCCATCGTTTGCCCTCATCTTTATCCATTGATCCATATGGTCTTCATAGAACTTTAACAGCTTTGGATCTTTTTCACAACCTAACAGTATCGGATATTGGTATGCTGCGAGCATGACATCGAAGTATATGAACCACGCGGGATTCTGGTGCGGTATTTTTGCCATGTTCTCCAGGTACTTCTCTTCGTTGATGAGTTTCAGGTAGGTGTCCTGGTATTTTTGGTCGCCGGTAACGTGATAGGCCAGCTTCACAAAAGACAGAAGCTCCATCGAATTTAAACTTCTGTCTGGCGCCCACTCGGGATCATGATTTAGTTTCTCTGGTGTCCATATACCCCATCGGGATGGTTTGCCATCAACATCTGTCAAGGTGAAATTATGCGATATGAGGTGATCTACGATTTTCGCAACGTGTTTTGCGATAACTTTTTTTTCTGCTGCATCAGCGACAAGCTCATGATAAAAATAATAGCCGAACATGTGCCCACAAATCTCATCGCTGCTGGTATCACCTTTCCATAACCATGTTCCATCTTTTGATGTCCGCCAGCGTGTCGCGACCGGTTTGAATCTTGGTTCTTTAATTAGCTCTTCGGCTTTTTCTTCTTCTGTATATGTCCTGTTGCCATCGTGGACGTAACTCCAGCCAGTTGGAACGATTGTCCGTGCAAAGAAGCCGTCCGATCCAGTAACCTTTTCCAGTAGCGTTAAAAATTCAAATGCTTTTTTCGCCTTTGCTTTGGCGTCGCCGCTGCCCGTTGCAGCATATCGAAAGCTTTCCATTGCGAGATAGTTTCCGGTATACTCGCCATCATTATCATCGTCTTCCGGTTCCCATTTTGTGGTATCCCCGGCGATGGGGAGCCTGCATTGTCCTGCAATCCACGGTTCGCGTATGTGCCGTCTCATGAGCAGGGCGTAAAAGTAGGTTGACTTTGAGGCAAGCGTCATTTTCTTTTTACAGATTACGCTCACTCCACCTTCTGTCGCTATCCACGCGTTCCCTTCAACATCGAAGGCTATATCATTGACTTTATCATTCAATAACCACCGACGGCTGAAACGCAATGAATGCGTCCCATCTTTGCTATATCGCACAACACCTGCGTCTGTACCCACCCACATGACGTCGTCGGGACTACGTTGGACACAGCGGACTTCATAAGACGGGATGCCATTCGCTGGCGTGAGTTGTTTTAACTTTTTTGCGGCAGTATCAAGTATTGAAACTCCACCAAGTCCCCCTGCCCAGACGTTGCCCTGATGATCCAAGGCCACCCCACGAATGTAAGCGCTGATCAGGTGAGATGTGTCAGCGTAATGCGCTGGTCCCCGAGATGACAATTGGTAAAGTCCCACATCCGTTCCAATCCATAGCAGGTTAGAGCCAGAATATGTTACATCCCTGATCGATCGTGCAATGCCATAGCTTTGCTTTCGAAAGGTATCGTCTGAAAACAGCCAGATACCATGCGGCCCGCATGCATATATTCCGGCTGGCGTAGCCGTCAGATTACTGATGGGTGATTCGGTACCCTCGATTTTTGAAAATCTATTTTCACTGAAGCGATAGATTGCATCCCAGGTACTTATCCAGACTGTCGAATCACCGTCCAATACGATAGAAGTAGCCGGGCCACAGTTCGGTATGGCGTCTACCCATTCCGTTTTTCCGGATTTTTTATTGAACACTCCCGCGGCAGTTGCCACCCATGCATCGCCCTGAGGTGTTACGGCAATGCTTCGTATCGCTAATGTTGTACCGTTAACAACAACCGGATAGGCTACATGAAAATCCTGGGAAAAGACGGTGTCTTTAAATGATGTTAATTCCGGCGGCGGGCTCATTGCACGATCATTTCCCCGGCATGCGCAAAGCCAAACAATAGTTAAAGCAAGGTAAAACGCAGCATGGCGAAAAGCGTAAGGCATAGCGAGGGTCATTAGAAAAATTAGATATCGGTAAAAAGTAAAAGAGTCGGCAACTATCCGACTCTTTTTCATTTACCCAAACCATGCGGCCTGCAACGTTTGTTGCAGGCAAGACAATTCACATATGATTGATTGTACGTGTATGTTGTCGCATCGGCTGTATCAAAGCTAATTTTAGCAATGCTGTTTAAATGAATATTTTGCGCATATGTAGGTTGAAAATCCGCAAATCGTTAGTGAATCTCATGTACGGCGGGCTCGGAATTGCCCGGGCGGTGAGATTGGCATTATGCTCGAGCTGTCGGATATCGGACGAAATTTGTCTGATATCGGACGCTGCTTGGCGACACCTTGTTAAAAACCAACAAAATGGTGGATAACAGCATTTTATATGTGAAACCTTTTTGGCGCGCAACTTGTAACGCCCCTTTCAGATACATCGCTTAAACCCTGGTCATGTTACGCAATTACTTTTCAATCACCTTTCGTCATATCAGACAAAGTCCGCTTTATGCTTGGATAAATATTTTTAGCCTGGCCATCGGCCTTGCAGCGTGCATTGTCATATATCTTTTCATTAAGGATGAGCGGAGCTTTGACGAGTTTCACGGAAAGAATAATGCTATATATAGGCTAGATGAAGTGCAAAACTTTACAGGCACCAACCAGCAAAAGGTCGCATTATCGATGGCGGGCATGGGGCCAAATATGGTTGCCGACTTTCCTGAGGTCAAAACATACACGCGCTTTTGGAATCGCGACAAATCTTTGATCAAGAAAGGCGATAAGCAGGTAATCATCGAACACGTAAAAGCGGTCGACAGCACTTTTTTCGATGTCTTCGATTTCGCCGTGTTGGCGGGTGATCCCGCCACAGCTTTAGATGAGCCAAATACCATAATGCTCGCTGAGCAGACGGCCCTAATGTTCTTTGATAGCTACGAGGTGGCGATGGGCAGCATGCTAACAATCGTCGATGAGGAGTTTAAAGTAACCGGAATTTTAGAAAGCGTTCCGGAAAACTCGCATTTAAAATTTAATGTTTTGATTTCCATGGCGACCTTTACCAAGGAGGATCCGGATTTCAATTCGAAATGGGGATCTAATTTTCTCAATACTTACCTCCTGATCGACCCTCAGACGGAGATCAGAAAGCTGGAGTCAAAATTCCCAGCGTTCATGCTTCGCCACACGGGCGATAAGGAGATTAATAAGTTTTATACGCTATTCCTGCAACCACTCCGTGATGTTCATTTGGGCTCAATGGATATAGAGCATGACTACAATAATTACAGAAAATTTAATGGAAAGTACCTGGATATATTTTTTATAATTGGAGCATTCATTCTGCTCATTGCCTGCGTTAATTTCATGAATCTTACAACCGCACGGGCGTCGCACCGGTGGAAGGAGATCGGCGTACGAAAGACGGTGGGCGCTAAGAAATTTCAGTTGTTCTCTCAGTTCATTTTTGAGTCGACCGTAATGGCTGTCATTGCGCTCATATTCGCAGTATTACTCGACTTTCTATTTGTGCCTTTGCTCAACGGATGGATCGGTAGGGAACTGACAATGCTTTCATTGTTACAATACCCATTTGAAATTACAATGATGGTGCTGATAACCCTGTCGCTTGGTTTTCTTACAGGAATCTACCCATCATTCTATATGACCTCCTTCAGTCTTTCTAGTGTTTTCAAAGGCGGCAACAAATCAGGACGGTCAGTCTTCCGGAGTGGTTTGGTTGTTGTTCAGTTCGGTCTGGCGCTTGCTATGATCGTGAGCACCATAGTTGTTCTCCAACAATTGTCATTTATGAAGAATAAAGACATTGGATTCAAGAAAGATCAGATCATGCTAGTCGGGTTAAATAAAGAGGCAAATGATAAATTTGAAACCATGAAGCAGGAGTTGCAATCCCAAGCTAATGTTATAGGAGTTACAGCGTCAGGACAACGATTGGGAAATAATTTTCATCAATGGGGATTCAAAGTGAAGGCTGATACGGCAATCATCGACATTACGCCCTCCAATGTGAACGTCGACTATGATTATCTTAAAGTTTATGGGATAAAGCTTAAGGAAGGTCGGGATTTTTCAAAGCAACGCCTTACGGATAATGGAATGGCGTTCATCATTAATGAATCGTTTGCTAAGGAGCTCAATTTGAATGCAACGGTGGGGACACCGGCTGGCCATGGTTGGTACCACCATGATTCCCTTGGAACAATTATAGGGGTCGTGGAAGACTTTAATTTTAACTCACTGCATTACAAGGTTAACACGCTATCGATGGTCGTTCATCCAGATTGGGGCTATGACGAGATGTCAATTAAAATCGATCGCAGCAATACGGAAGCCACAATAGCGGCGGTCAAAAATGTCTGGGATAAGATGATTGCTGATCATCCTTTCTCTTACACTTTCCTTGATGAGCATTTCTCCAACCTTTACCGATCAGACCAGCAGATGAGTTCGGTAGTGGCAATCATGGCGTTTTTGGCAATATTGATCTCCTGTATGGGCTTATTCGGGCTCGCTGCCATAACAACGGAGAAAAAAACAAAGGAGATAGGTATACGCAAGGTGCTTGGTGCTTCTGAAACACAGATAACGGTATTGCTGTCACGGAATTTTGCATTTCTCATCGCGTTGTCTTTTCTAATTGCCAGCCCGGCAACGTACTGGTTGCTAGCGACCTGGCTAGAAACTTTTGCCTACCGAATATTAATTGATCCCCTTGTATTTCTACTTGGCGCCATCGTGGCGATGACGATTGCCCTGGCAACTATCAGTTTTCATACATTACGCTCTGCGCGGGCCAACCCAGTGAAAGCTTTGCGCTATGAATAATCTTTAGTCATAATTCCACTTACCGATTGACAGATCCGACGTGATCACTTTAAGCGCCAGGCAATTGCCTGCTAATGAGGGTACAAGAACAAATATGGATTGTGGGGAGTCGAATCATCAGCATAGATGGTGATTATTCGCTAAAAAACTTTTAAATTTCTTTAGCGCAATAAAGTGGATTGCGCTGCTTTAGATATAGTAGGACTGTTCTCTTGTGCACGATCATGATACGCTCCGTTTTGGGTTTGCTAATATTATGCACCGCCTGTCAGGTTGGTAAGATTCCATGCCCGAAGCCCGATACAGTTAAGCTTCATAAATCATTCAGACACACTCCTTCTTCGTTAATATCGGCCAGGGCTACACGCGATCCCGTGGGCGAAAATCCTTCAAATGATCGGCCTGCAGATGCTCGCTACGTTAGGAATATTTCAGTTGAAGAATGGGATTGCCCTAAGCCTGGCGCCAAGCGCTATATGCCTAAATCTGTCAAAGAAAATATCCGGAAGAATAAGAAGAAATTTGAATCCGATATGAAGCAGGGACAGCAGGAGTCGGATAGCTTGTCGAGCCGATAACAAATAAGTTCATTGTAATACTTTTGCCAAATCTGGCGTTGTCCCAGGTTGTTTGTGGCCTGAACTGAACACAAATGGAAACACCAGTCCAAGGATCAGTGCGTATCCGGCAAACGACAACCAGATACTCTGCCAGTCACGAATACCATCTATTGTAAAGTGGTCTACAACCCAACCGCTAATCGTCCCGCCAACAAAGGCGCCGATGCCATTCGTCATCAGCATAAAAAGCCCCTGAGCACTTGAGAGCACAGAAATGTCGGTTTCGTTTCTTACGAAGAGAGAGCCTGATATATTGAAAAAGTCAAAGGCAATCCCATAGATGATCATTGAAAGGATTAATAGCGAGAGGCCTTCGCCCGGATCACCAAAGGCAAAAAGTCCAAATCGAAGGACCCATCCGAATATACTCATGAGCATGACCGTTTTGATTCCAAATCTTTTTAGAAAGAAAGGAATCGTCAGAATGAACAGCGTTTCCGAAATTTGTGAAACGGACATCAAAAGACTAGGGTGAAGCACAGCGAACGAATCCGGAAAATCGTGGGTAAAATCATGAATAAATGTCTCGCCAAAAGTGTTGGTGATTTGTAAAGCGGCACCCAGCAACATTGCAAAAACGAAAAATACAACCATCCTGCTATTGCGAAAAAGAATGAATGCGTCGAAACCAAGCGCGGAGACCCATGATCCGTCGCGCTTTACATTTGGCGGTGGACATGCGGGTAACGTGAATGCGTAAACACCAAGAACCAACGCACATGCGGAGCTGACGTAGAGTTGAAGGGGACTTAACGTCCATTTCCCAAAATCAATGACCCACATCGCAGAAATAAAGCCTACAGTTCCCCAAACTCGTATCGGGGGAAACGTCTTGACAATATCGATACCTTGCTTTTGCAGGACAGCATACGAAACTGCATTGTTCAATGCCAATGTTGGCATGTAGAACATGGAATTTATCAACATCAGCAGGTACATCATGTTGAAGCTGGTGACGTTCGCTGCTGAAAATAAGACTAGTGCTCCTATCAAATGACAAAATCCCAGAACGCGTTCCGCATTTATCCAACGGTCCGCGATGATTCCCAATATCGATGGCATGAACAGAGAAGCGATCCCCATCGTGGCATAAATGCTACCCACCTGTGAACCAGAAAACTTTAAGGTGTGTATCAAATATCCACCAAGCGAAATAAGCCAGGATCCCCAGATAAAGAACTCCAGGAAGTTCATCAGGATGAGGCGATACTTTATAGTCATGTTTTTAATTGTTCATTCCATGATCACAGCTTCGCAAAATACTTTCTGGCCTCCGCCATTACTTTAGGCGCGAGGACAAAGGCAGACAACATTGTAGGAATTGCCATAATGGCAAAGGCGATGTCGATCAGGTTAAGTACGAACTCCATCGATGCGACGGCGCCTAGTACTATCGTTGTGAGATAGAAATAATCATACCAGGCGCTTTTTTTATCGCCCACGAGGTAGGACAATGCTTTACGCCCATAGTAGCTATAGGAGAATAATGCACTGATCGCAAAAACGAAAGTACAGAGTAGCAGAACATAGTCACCGCCGAATGGCATCGCAGCCCGGTATGCGAGTGAGGTTAGCGTAATGCCGCTGGCGCCAGGTGTTAACCATGCGCCCGTGACAAGGATAGCCAGTGCAGTCAATGTGCAGGATATAATGGTATCAATTACGGGACTGAGCATAGAGATCAACCCTTCACGAATGGGCTCCGTACTCTTGGATGCACCCATTGCCATCGGCGCAGTTCCTATCCCTGCTTCGTTTGAGAATGTTGCCCGTCGCACTCCAAGCATAATTATGCCACCCACCATGCCGCCGAGAAATGGATCTCCATGGTAATTTTCGGCAGAGAAGGCATCGGTAAAAATAAGTTTGAGGTAGTAGGGTATCTTCTCGGCATATACTACGAGGATGACCATTACCGAAACAAAATGCAGGACGATCATCGTTGGAACCAGCCTGCCTGCCCAATCGCCGATCCGATGAATGCCACCGACAATAACTGTTGAACACAACGCGGTAATGAACAGGCCGATCACCATCTTCGTAAGACTTACCTGTACACCAGCAATGGTGAAGAAGGACTCTGTAAGGCCCAGTGGCTTTAAACCTATATCGACCAATGCCTGTGTGAGTTGATTGGTTTGAAAAATTGGTAATGCGCCAACCATGCAACATATGCAGAAGACGACGGCCAGCGGTTCCCATTTCTTACCCAAAGCTTCGCGGATCACATACATCGGTCCACCCTGCAGCTCTCCATTACTATCTTTGCCGCGGTACAGACTGGCCAATGCACTTGTGAAAAAATTCGTCGACATTCCAATGAATGACGTTATCCACATCCAGAAAAGTGCACCTGGTCCACCCATTGCAATTGCCGCAGCCACGCCTGCCAGGTTGCCCATCCCTACCGTCGAGGCCAGGGCAGTAGAAAGCGCTTTGTACGCCGTAATTTGCCCCGGGGCATTCGGATCATCATACTTCCCACGGAGAATGTTAATGGCGTGAAAAAAGTATCTATACTGAATGAATCCAGAATAGAACAAAAAATAAAGACCTCCACCGATAATAAGAAATAAGACGGGCCACCAGATAATGCTTGCGGCGTCGGAGAGATAATTATTTATTGAATTCAATAGGTCGCGCTTAGGAAGGCTAAAGTAAACATTACTGATAAGTTAATTCTCCATGATCTCAATATTCCGAAAATCAATCGGATGGCTATTCGACTGGAGGGATACAAATCCTTCGGTTATCACTCCAGAATTTTGCTCAAGTAATTTCTTTCCAACGTCATGCTTGGGATCGTACCTCGCGTTGGCTCCATGCATGATCTCCTCACCATTTGCAAATTGTGTTATTTTTCCATCAACGATCAGAATTTCTGCTGTTACCCATTGATCGCCATGGAAGGTTCTTTTTACCTCCGGTACTGTGCAAAAGTTTTCATTTGGCTTTCCCTTTATTTCGACCAATGTTCCCGGTGTGCATAGCTCCCCCGTTGGGCGATCCACTTTACCATTGCCTCCATGAAGGTTAAATTCCACGCAAACAGGAAATTGCTGGTTCAGTCCCACCGTTCCGGGATCTTGTCCGAGGTATTGTATGCCGCTATCGCGGAAGCCCCAAACCGGAGCGCCGGGTGCAGTTTCCTCCACAAAACGATATTCGAGCTTTAGCCTGAAATTCTTTAGTTTCTTGTCAAAATAGAGCGCTCCAAATCTATTGTTAAAGTTGTCGCCATATTGATCGTATCGGATACTGAGCACGCCGTCTGCCACCCGAAAGGTATTTCCGAAATTTTCACCTATTGGAAATCCGGTTATTTTGATTTTCCAACCTTTAAGGTCTTTTCCGTTGAATATTGATTTCCAGGCATTTTTATCACCTGTCGAATCGAATGACAATAAAAAGCCGCTGACGACAATGAGCAGCACTGAGGCACGATTTTTCATTTATGTTAAATTTTGCTGGGTACGAATGATAACTGCAAAAACGATGAGGCGCAAATGAAGCGCAACGAATATATCACTAAACTTTGCCGTTTTCAATGCGCTTAGAGGGTTAACCTTTTCAAGCTAGTGCTACTTTTTATGAAAGATTTACCGCGCGTGTAAATGCATCTGGCCTTTTATTACACACGGTTTTCCTTATCATCCTGTGTACGGAAATTTGTATGCAGTGCCAAACGGTTCGCGTTTGCAGCGCTAGGATGCAGATTCGGTAGGGCATAGGATTATTGGAAGGTGAGCAGGTACTTAATGTTAAGGATCGGTGAAAAAATGTTGCGGGCAATTGTTTTAAATTTCGCGGAATACTCGTGCTATTTCAGTGTCTATGCTAGCCCCCATAAGAAATCCTGAATTTCGAAAACTATTGCTTTGCTGGCCGGAGAAGGCAATAGCGATATTATATGAATCGCATTATGATGCGCTGTTGATAATATCGCAACGCATCACGCTTGATTTGCTGGCATCGGAAGCTATTGTTCAGGACGCGTTCACGCGCTTATGGTGTGCGCATAATAGGCGGCACAATACCTGGGAGCCCATTCAACACGAGATGGTCAGGCTTGTTCGGAAAAGGTCTTTGAAATGGCGAAAGGCTCGCCGAGGATTTAACGAGTCAAATTTAAAGATCACGGAGGAGTTAGAGGATGTGGCTTTTTTATTCGACAATATTCCCGAATTACCGGACGAGTACGTACTGGATGATAATTTTTATCACGGCCTTCGGCAGATCGAATACAGGGTAAATGGAATTTTAAACAGGCAAAAGCGATTAAGGGATTTCACCTGGCAAGCCTCTGTAATTTTATTTTCTCTTTCGTTATTGATATGCTCATTTTTTGTTCTGCGACTACGATCGACGTGAGGGCAGCAACCCCCAGCCTACGAAGTGCTTAGAGGGTCGACCACGAAACAATGACGGGACCCCCGAAGCATCTATTGATAATAAAGAAATCGCCCTGCAATCGAAGAGGCGGTTCGTTTCAGAAGTTTTTGGTCTTTTAAATTTTTCAACACCCCGGCTGTAGCAGAACTTTTCAATGTTACTTTAAACTCTTTCCTGCAATATCGAATAACGTCCGCCACACTTCTAGGAGTATTGAAGAAACTACCCTCGAGGAGGCGCCTGACTGTCGAGGTTGTCTCCGGACCACGCTCTTTTTTGTGGCGTATACTGAAGTCGTCATTGAGCTCAAAGGGATAGTCAACTTTTAAAAGCTCGGATGGATGTTTGCCCAAGGCGACCGCCAGCGCAACGATCGTATGAAGATTCGGCGCGTTTGTTCCATTTTCCAACCGCGAAATCTGATTTTCATCCATGTCAACTACTGCCGAAAGATCTGCTTGCGTCCACTTTACCTTCTCCCTTAATTGTTTCAGGAGGGTTCCAAAAGCAAGTTGAATCTTCTTATCCCTTTTCCTCACAGCAGCAAACTGCTACTGCCACTTGGTTAATTTATTATCAAATTTGTATATAAAATATTGGAATCTTTATTTTGAAAATCCCTCTGACGGCCGTTGTTTAGGAGCGGGAACTATTATTTAGGAAAGGCTGCAGGCTACAAGCGGCAAGTACGCTGGTGCAACTTGGCAATTCATCGACGATGCTCAAACTTTGGGAGACGCACGCATGAGCGCGAAGCTTTTACGGGTATTGAGCATGATTGAAGCGTCGACCTCAACTAAATTGCATCGAATGCGTTCATAACAGTTATTATAATTTGCAGTAAAACTATTTCCATCCGCAAACACCATGCATGCCACAAGCTGCCATAATATTCTGCAGAAATTTTTAACCGGCGAACTGGAGGCTTCGCAGAAGATTCGGTTGGAAATCTGGCTGAACATAATGACAAAGGGAGCAGTTAAAGGAAGAAATTTGAGCAAGCCCGAGGAGAAGATCGTATACCAATACATTTGTGGCACTGGCGACATTGCTAATTTAGCGGCACAATTTGCTGTAAGATCCACAAGCTTTCGAAGCCGATGGTTTAAACTCATTTTGTTGCTAATATTTACAGTGTTTGCCTGTTACGTAACTTTGCGCTTTATTTTTCCCATTTAAACACCGACCTGTATCTTCCGATTCAAGTGAAAAGGTTGAGCTTGATCATCGCCGGGAGTTCCACGGTCACGACGTTTCATTGGCTAGCAGGCCACGGCTGCGGTCCATTGGTGGAAATCCGCCCAGGAAGTATCGGAAAGCGCATTAAGACTGTGCCGCTATTCACTATTGACTATTCACTTTCACTTTTAACTTGTATTTTGAACGCTTGTACCAGATATGAACCGCGGTGATCATGCGTGCTTGGCTTGTAATTGCAATATTGATTTTTGCCTCAAGTGTTGAGGCGGGTTCGCCAACAGATAGTCTGCTCCGGGAATTGGATAAATTGTTGGCAAAGCGCGATGTATTCGTGCAACGCAAAGCGGACCGGATTAATGTGTTGAAGGTTCAACTATCCAAAACAAATCCGGAAGCTCAATACCACCTCATTTCCACGATCTGTGAGGAATACAAGACGTTTGTTTATGATTCTGCGGCGATCTATGTAAGGAAACTTTTGAAGATGGCTCACGGGTCACGTGATCTGTCCAAAATTGCTCACGCCCGCGTGAAGCAGGGATTCATCCTCCTGTCATCCGGAATGTTCAATGAAGCACTTGATTCATTGCTTGTAGTCAATATTCATCCTGCAAGCGACAGCATTAAAATCGAATATTATTCTGTGCTCGCCAGGGCCTATTTTGACCTAATTGATTTTAACAGTGATGATTATTTCACCGAGAAGTATACCCGCCTGGGTTTGCAATATATCGATTCTGCAATCCGCCTCTGCGAGCCAAATACTGTAACGTTCCTGGCCCTCAGGGCAATGGAGTATGTACGGTTACGTGAATCTGAAAAAGCCAGGGTCCTCCTGGAGCAAATGGTTCATGAATATTCCTTGACGGATCCTGAGCTGGCAATTGCTACCAGTACACTGGGACATATCTATCATATGTTGGGCAATGGGGACATGGCCATCCAGATGCACCTGAAAGCAACAATGGCGGATACCCGTGCGTCAACTAAAGAAACGTTAGCGGTTTTGCGGTTGGCGGAATTGTTATACGCCCAGGGTGATCTCGTTAGAGCCTATGAATATGTGAAAGTGGCAATGGACGACGCGAACTTTTATGGTGCCAGGCACCGGAAAGTTCAGGTTGCTGCCATTTTCCCAATTATTGAAGGAAACCGCCTGGATACGGTGGAGCGACACCGGCAGCTTCTTTTTGTCTACGCCGTCCTGATTACCATACTGTCTTTGGTGATCATCGGTTTTGCTATTATCATCTACAAACAATCTCAGAAAATCAAAGAAGCGGATCGAAGTATCCAGGAAGCTAACAAAAGTTTGCACGAGGCCAATGCCCTACTACATGAGGTAAATAAGCATCTCATGGAAGCTAACAAGATCAAGGAGGAATACATCGGCTATTATTTCAATATTAACTCGGAATATCTGATGAAGATCGCGGCTTTTAAGCAGGCGATAGATAATAAGTTGATGGCCAAGAAATTCGACGAGATCCGGCTCGTCGTGAACAATATCAACTTAAAAAAAGAGCGAGAAGAGCTTTACATCAGTTTTGACAGAGTTTTTTTAAAACTGTTCCCGGATTTCCTGAGCACCTTTAACTCGCTATTTGCGGAAGAGGATCGAATCAGCCTAAAGGAAGGCCAGCTTCTTAATACCGAATTGCGGATTTTCGCCCTTATCCGCATGGGCATACACGATACCGAGAAAATCGCAAAGATTCTTGACTACTCCATCAATACAATCTATAACTACAAAGCTCGCATTAAGAGCAAATCGCACGTTGCAAATGAAGAGTTCGAGGCTCACATCATGAAAATAAAGGCTATTTAGCAGAATAGCTCTTTGTAGCCATTTATATTTTTTTCGCATTCTAGTTTTGCAACTACCTGTCTTACAGCCTTTTTTATCGACACAGCCATTAATTTATTTATATTCTGAGTGGGAGAATTTATCCCCGCGGATAACATTACTTTTTTTGTCATGTGCAATCGATGCAGGAGGGAAACTTAAACGAGTGCGGCGGCCATGAAAAATCAGAAGCAACTAAGGAAAATTGAGTACGATGGCGATCACAAGCATGATTCCCTTCTCATAGGCAATTTCGGCGATGTGGAGTTTACAGCCAGGGGCAACTTTGAGCTTTCAGGAATGATATATTCCAAGAAGTCGGTTGCCTTTACAATTATCGGCCAAGGGCTCATTAAATTTCATGGCGTATGCCAAAAGGTTATAATTCATCTCGTCAAGGGCGATTGCGTTCTTGATTTCAGCGAACTGACAAGTTCGGAAGTTTGCTGTGTTTCGCTCAGAGACAACTCAACCACGATGCTCGGACCCACAAAGTTAATAACGCGTGCAAATCTGCAGGATGGCGCGGTCTTGAAATATAAAGGAACGCCAAGGTTGCAAAATTATACTTTGTCAGGAAGTTCGAGGATTGAGTCAGCGGAGGGCGTGTTGGCTTAGAGCCGTTCCTGAAGGAGTGCCATACTTCATTTTTTACATTGGTAGTTTTACATTGGATATTTAACCGCAAAATGTAAAATAGCGAATGTAAAATGTAAAGCTGGCGGTTGCAGACGGACGAGATTTTTCGCGACGGCCTTATTCGGTCAGTTAAATTTTTTCAGTGTCATGTAAAGGATGCGCGTCCTTTGCAAATATTGCTTAGCGCTCAGAGCATTAACCTTTTGTTCATAGCCGGGTACAGAGACGGGAAATATGATCATGCTATCATCGCTCACCCATTCTCTTTGTTCTTTTACGATCAACCCGTGCGAATCCATTAAATGTGTATGAAGGATCTGCAAAATAATTCTATAATCAATCATGGTAAATAGCGACTTCAACGATTTTCCTGAAATAAGGAATTATCATACCACGATCAACACCCTTAGAATCCGATTGAAATTCGGCAATATGTTTCCAATGTGGATGTTATTGCCGTAGACGCTATGAAATTATTTCCCCAGGAGGTTTCAAAGAGATGTTATAATTTGAGGTCGACTTTCTTACCCGAGTTCATCGCCAGAACAATACCATCCATGATCTTAAGATCCTTGACGCCTTCCTCACCATCGACTGGTACCTCTGGCTTTTTCCCTTTCAAAATCATATCGGACATCTCATCCATTTGAACGGTCTGGTGTGTGACATGTGGAAAGCTTAAATCACCCTGATGGGTCTTTGCCTTAATCGGTCCATATCCAGTAGACGGCTGCATTTCTGCAAAACCCTTCTCGCCATTCAGAAAGAAGCGGTCCAGGTTGTTCATGCTATAGGTAGAAAGGCAAGATGCAACAGCACCACTGGGGAAACCAAGCTGGAACATGATGGTTTCGTCGACTCCTTCCTTGAATTTAACTTTGTCATTTTTTATTTCCTGCGCGGTCACCCAAATAGGCTCTTCGCCAAGCATGTAACGCGAGCCATTCACAGCATAAATGCCGATATCCATCAACGACCCGCCACCAGCAAGTTTCCGGTCAAGTCGCCATTGCGGGGGATCGCCAATCTTAAAGCCTGCAAGCCCCTGGAAAAAGAGCGTTTTGCCAAACTCGCCGGCCTTACGCTTCCGGATAATTTCCAACGTGTTGGGCTCAAGGTGCATCCGATAGCCAACCAATAATTTAACATTCGCTTTTTTGCAAGCGTCTACCATTTCCTGTCCTTCGGCAGCGTTTAAAGCAAGCGGCTTCTCACAAATTGCGTGCTTTCCGGCTTTAGCAACGCGCATAACCTGTGGTTTGTGTAAAGCGTTAGGGGTGATAACGTAAACTGCGTCGATGTCTGGATTGTTTTTGATATTATCGAAGTTGTCGTAGTTATAACAGTTCTTTTCAGGGATGTTATATTTGGACTGCCACTCCTTCACCTTAGCGGGAGTGCCGCTGATGACACCTACTAGCTTAGCTTTTGTGCAGGCCTGCATCGCATCGGCTACCCGTGTTCCATAACTACCCAATCCCAGAATAGCCACACGAAGCATGGGTCCCTGGTAGGGTAACTCGGAAGGAGCAGTGTGTTCAGCAATTGTAAGGGTGGGAACAAGTGGCAACGCTATTGCGGAGGCCGTCATATTTTGAAGGAATTTTCTGCGGGAACTCATTGGTAAATTCGTTAGTTGATTTGGCCGGCCTGGTGGTACAAGCACAGGTTAATATACTAATGTTTGCCAACGTTCTCTATCGAATTTTTTCTAATGGAACTCTTAGTTACTTGCACCCAGTTCCGGTACAAATTCCAATACCACCGAATTCATGCAGAACCTTTTGCCTGTCGGTGGCGGCCCGTCGTCGAAGAGATGACCGAGATGACCCCTGCACCTGCCGCATAAAACTTCAATTCGCTCCATGCCAAATGAATTGTCTTCGGTATAATGGACGCTATTTTTCCGATCCTCTTCAAAAAAACTTGGCCAGCCGCAGTCGCTGGCAAACTTCGCGTCAGACTTAAAAAGTTTATTACCGCACGCGGCGCAGTAGTAGGTGCCGCGACCGGTGTAGTTCCAATATTTTCCTGTAAATGCGCGTTCCGTGTCCTTGTTTCGGGCAATCTGGAATATGTCATCCGGTAATACCTTTTTCCATTCATCGTCACTTAGGCGCAACGCTGTTGTGTCGGTGCGCGAGTAGTAGGGATTTCTTTTCCCTGGTATTGTATCGCTTACTACGGCCGACTGAGCTGTTGCAGGCGTAGCGCCGTCCCGAGTCTTGTGCATGCAACAAAAAAGCACCAGGGGTAACAACAAAAGCAATTTTAGATTCATTTTCATATCGTTAAAACACGCTTGCAGTCAATATAGTTTTTGCCGTGCCGGGACAAATTCCTCTACTTTACTTACGAGGAAAAGGCACCCACAGATTCAGGGATGTTGACCATATCTCCCGTTGCGGCATCAAGCAGGAAGATGTCAAAGTATCCGAATCTCTCAAGAAAATAGTATTTTTTTTTGTGAAAGAATACGACCGATAAAGATGGGTTGATCTTAAAGGCGCCAGGATGCAGGAAGGCGAGCCATCAAATGGCGACGGAGCGATATAAATCACATCGATATTCAAGGGTGGAGCATTACTTTTGTCTATTACATCGTTTAATGAAACTATGCACTTATGAACTTGCAACAACTGGAATATATCATTGCCCTCGACATACACAGAAACCATGTGAAAGCGGCAGAGCATTGTCATGTTACGCAGCCCACCCTCAGTATGATGGTCAAAAAACTTGAAGTTGAATTGGGCGTACAAATATTTGATAAGAGTCAGCCCCTGAAACCTACATCCTCAGGTGAAATAATTGTTTCACGTGCCCGTCAGATCCTTCAAGAGATCAAAAATCTCAAAGAGTTTATTAAGAATGAAAAGGACTCCATCGAGGGCGAGTTTCGGCTTGGCGTTATCCCGACACTTGCACCCTATTTACTTCCGAGGTTTCTCAATGAGTTTCTTGAAAAGAATCCCGGCACCTCTTTTACGGTGATGGAGTTGCAAACGAACGATATCATCCGTTATTTAAAAACAAACAGACTGGACCTTGCAATTCTGGTAACCCCAATTGATGACAAAGAGATTCGTGAAGTGCCAGTATTCTACGAGCCTATATTATTAT
The DNA here is from genome assembly GCA_037720155.1 of Chryseolinea sp. Classification (GTDB taxonomy): domain Bacteria; phylum Bacteroidota; class Bacteroidia; order Cytophagales; family Cyclobacteriaceae; genus Chryseolinea. The sequence continues at coordinate 88,961 of JBBJMI010000002.1, forward strand.
ACACCGCGGAGAACCTGAAGTATTATTCTCAAGACCGCGTTAACCTTAAGTCTTTAAGCTACGATAATCTTCTGATGCTTGAGGAAGGGCATTGCTTCCGGGGACAAGTAGAAAATCTTTGTTCGGCAAAGGGTAAGAAAGTCCATCAGCAGCTAAATTATCAGAGCGGTTCTTTTGAAACCTTGAAAGCAATGGTAGATAATAACTATGGTTATACACTCATCCCCGAGCTTTCGGTTAACATCAAGAGTAAACATGTAAAGAGATTTAATTCTCCTGAGCCGGTGCGAGAAGTCAGCCTGGCAGTACACAATGGGTTTGTAAAGGAAATGTTGCTGATCAAACTGCGCGATGCAATTTTGAAATCCATTCCGGCACATTTTAAAAAGAATGATAAATACATCCGCGTGAGGTGGAATTGATTATGGTGCTGTCGGGGGATTGCGTGTATCGGTGTGCCCTGAAGCCTTCGTTCTTCGCAGAGTCGCCTGCCTCAGGGACTCTGCGAAACTGCGCTTCCAATTATTTTCTTTATTACAAAACTTGTTTGTAACCTTTCTCTACCCTCCCGGTAACTAACACGAAATTTGACAAAAAGCCACAGACTGGATGACAGATGAAATGATCATGGATGCCGTAAAAAACGGGGATCTTCAGCAGGCTTCGTTGCTCTTTGAGCGCTATAACAAGCGCATCTTCAATTTCCTGGCAAGAATGACGATGGACAGGGATCTGGCAGAAGATCTTACGCAGAACGTGTTTCTCAGGCTGATTAAATACCGAAGCTCTTATAGAACCGGAGCAAGGTTTGAACCCTGGATTTATCAGGTAGCAAGAAACATTTTTTCAGACCATTATCAGGCTAATAAAAACAGGTTCTCGGATTTTGTAGATGTGGAAAAGATAGAAGATGATATGGCTGACACAAATGAATCACATCTGATCGACGAACGGGAAAAGCTCTTGCACCGATCAATGGCGAAACTTGAATCTGATCAGCGTGAGCTTCTTGTATTGACAAGATTTCAACAAATGAAATATGAGGATGTGGCGCAGATCATGGGTACGTCGGTCGCCAATATTAAGGTGAGAGTCCACCGCGCTATCGGAAAATTAAGGGATTTCTATTTTGAGATGGAGAACATTTAAGTACAAAGGAAACCATGGATAAAGAACAACTTGAAGCCCTCCTAATTGATTACATCGATGGAAAGCTATCGACGGATGAAAGGATTGTCGTTGAAAGGGAACTTGGCAACAGCAATACAAATCAACGTTACAAGCAACTTAAGGAAGTGATGGGCGCCATGAGGTCATCGGCAGGTATCGAACCTACCAAAAATCTAAAAACAGGATTTGAAAGATTACTACAGGAAGAAATCAATCTCACAAAAGGGCGAACAGTCACGATGTCACCCTGGCCTTATCGTGTTGCCGCGGCCATTGCATTTATTGTTGTTGCGGGGGGAGCGGGGTTCTGGATTAGTCACCAGAAAAGGCAGGCCGTGGCGCTGGAAGCTATGCGTCAGGAAATGCAAGCGACGAAAAAGCTAATGATGGCAATGCTGGATAATCAGCAATCAGCAAGTCAGCGGTTAATGGGTGCGACCGTCGCATACAATGACGTCGCGGCCCTGGACACTGATGTCGTCAAAGCCCTGGTACACGCCATGAATGAGGATGAAAATACAAATGTGCGCCTGGCTGCGCTTGAGGCTTTGGCCAAATTTCAGCGTCATCCTCAAGTGAAGGCGGCACTGATAGCATCATTAAATATTCAGAAAGATCCGGTTATACAGATTGCGCTGATCCGAATGATGGTTCAAATAAATGCGCAGGGTGTAAAGGAACGTTTGGAGCGAATCACTACTGACGAAGACGCATTGCCTGCTGTGAAAGATGAGGCTCACGCTGGTATTCTCAGACTGTCATGATATTTCTTTCAACACTGCAGAACAGAAAAATAAAAAATATACAAAACGAAAAAAAATAGAACAATGAAACGAATCTTCATCACATCAATAGCACTGACATTCTTTTCTATCGGGCTGGCCATGGCGCAGGAATATAAAGTCTCCAAAAGCACCGGCCGGCTGGAGATCAAAGAGGTAAACCATGTCTCTATAGAAGGGTATTCCGGAAGTGAGATCATTTTCACCTCAAGGAACGGCAGTCATGAAAAAGATGCCCGCGCAGCAGGACTCAAGTCAATCAGCAATCTTGGCATTGAAGATAACACCGGGTTGGGGCTTTCCGTCGTCGATAAAGGCAATACTATTGAAGTTCAGCAACTGAAGCGGACGGATGGTCCGGACGTTGTAATTAAGGTACCGAAAGGAGTGGTTGTTTCTTATTCACATTCCTCTCCTTATGGTGAACATGTTGAATTTAAAAATGTCGAAGGTGAAATTGAAGTATCGACGCTTCACAATGGTGTGAGGCTGGACAATGTCACTGGACCAATGACAATAAATACCATCCATGGTGATATTGACGCCAGCCTGAGCGGCGGTTTAAAGAGTCCGGTTTCGATAGTGTCGGTACACGGACACGTAGATGTTGCGTTACCTGTTGCGATAAAGGCAAATCTCAAGATGGGTACAGTCTATGGTGAAGTCTTCGTTGACCCGGCATTTAAAATTGAAATTGACCGTGCAGGCGACATGATCAAGTACAGCGATAACGTTACAGGTAAGGTTAACGGAGGTGGATTGGACATAAATCTATCTTCTACACACAACAACGTTTACCTGAGAAAAAAGCAGTGATCTTCAATTGACCTGAATCAATTAATAAAAAACTTGTTATGAAAGCAGCATCAATATTCATTGGCCTGGCCGTTACCTGCAACCTCAGCGCTCAAACAATTGTCGATAAAGCCATCCCTGTATCTTCGGGCCAGCAGATAATCCTTCACTTCGACTATCCGGAGCTGGTTCGGGTGAGCAGCTGGGAAAAGAATGAAATAGGCATTCATTGTTCTGTCAGCATCAACCAGGGTGAAAACGACGGCGCATTCGAACTCTTGAACTCAACATCAGGCAATGTTATTTCAATCCGAAACCAGATCAAAGACTTTGATAATCTTCCACACCGCATTACCGTAATGGACGGCGCGCAGCGGATAACCTTTAAAGACCGCGCGGCGCTTAAAAAGTATCAGCAGGAAAACGTGAAAGGAAATTTCAACACGGTATCTAACGGAGTGGATATGGAGATCATTATCGATGTTAAGGTTCCGCGCAACATTGTGACTATAGTTGAATCAGTTTATGGTATGGTGGAGGTCAAGGACTTTACCGGGCCACTTACAGTGGATGCAACTTATGGCGGCGTTGATGCAACATTGATAGAGAGAAATGCCGGCCATATTACCGCCGAGACAAACTATGGCGAAATCTTTACAAACCTGGATTCAAAATTTGGCGGCAATACCATCGATGAAGACTTTCATACCGTGGTGACTGCGAAGCCTGGAAACGGCCCGCAATACATCTTTGAGTCAACGTATGGCAACGTGTATATACGTAAGGCCGGACAATAATTGACGATGCTAACTTTAAATGGGCTTTTGCTTAAGCGCCGTCCCCCTGGGCGGCGTTTTTTTGTTCGCATTTGCAAGATCAGCAACGGTGTTCGTCGAAAGGATCTTCAGCGTTGAATCGCGCACCTGTCCGAACAGGTGGTTGATCCTGCAGGTTTGTTCATCATCGCACATTCCACAGCTATCATAGAAATTCAATGACACACAGGGTAACATTGCAACCGCTCCATCGATGTGTCTGATCACTTCAATAATCGGGATTTCATTTGCCTGTTTGATAAGGTAATAGCCACCGCTTTTACCTTTTTTGCTACCGAGTATTCCGGCGTTCTTCAGATCGAGTAAGATTGCCTCCAGGAATTTCTTAGGTATCACCTTTTTAACGGCGATCTCGCCAATCGTAACCGACGTATCTTTTTCAAGATCCGCCAGGTAGATTAGTGCGTGCAATGCATACTGGCATTTTTTCGATAGCATAGGAGGTTCGGATAAGATTTTCCTTGAATTTCACGAAACGAAGGGAAGGATAAAAATACTAATTCCCAACAAGGGGCTGAATAAAAAACGGTACAATCGGTCAGCATTTTGGAAGACACAGTTACATTTACGCTGCCCTAAAACAAAACTTATGGTTGAAGAAGAACCAAAACTTCCTGCAGCGTCAATTTTACACGAAGATTGGGCGGTAGTACTCGTCGGTTTTGCAATAATCTTTATATGTGTCGCGGGTTTGATAATTCCTGTACCGGCGTTTGGGTGGACCGATGTGCAAGGTCTGCAAGTCAAAATATTTAGCGCATCCAATGTGGCAACGATTGGATTACAGTTCCTTTTCCTTTATGTAATGACTTGCATAGCGGCAGTACTGACTAATCGTTCCTTAAAGAATACGCTTATCGTATTCCCAATAGTATTTGCCATGACTGTATTGGCGCTTGTGATTGCCGGCAATAGCGAAATTAAAGCGCTCAATTTGGAAGCGGTTATTTTCAGTCTTGCGCTCGGTCTTCTCGTGGGAAATTTGTTTCGACTTCCAGCATGGTTTCGCGAAACTTTATCTGGTGAGTTGTTTGTAAAAATAGGGCTTGTCATCCTCGGCACTACAATCATTTTCTCAGATATACTAAGCCAGGGTCTACTGGGTTTGTTGCAGGCTTTGATCGTCGTACTGAGCGTGTGGTATTTTGCTTATTGGATCTGTAAGAAACTGGGTGTCGACGATGATTTAACGATGATGATTTCCAGCGCGGTGTCTATCTGCGGGGTTTCTGCTGCAATAGCAACGGCCGGCGCTATCAAGGGAGATGCTAAAAAACTTTCTTACGTGGTATCCCTCGTGCTGGTTACGGCCGTTCCCATGATGATCTTCATGCCATACATTGCAAAGTACTACGGCCTGTCTGAGGAGGTCACGGGCGCATGGCTCGGAGGAAGCATTGATACAACGGGCGCTGTTGTTGCGTCGGGCACATTGGTGGGGGAGACTGCATTGAAGGTAAGTACGATTGTTAAATTTTCGCAGAATGTCCTGCTTGGACTTGCGGCATTTGCCATCAGCATTTACTGGACTTATACACACAAAACAAATGACAGTGACAAAATGGAGAAGCCGACCTTTGCATTGATATGGGAGCGTTTCCCCAAGTTTATCATCGGGTTTATGCTGGCTTCCCTGTTGTTCTCTTTTATCATCAGCCAGGGTACGATCTCGGTAGTGAAAGATGGTTTAAAGAGCATTCAAACATTCTGGTTTGCCCTGGCCTTTACAAGTATCGGGCTTGAAACAAAGTTTTCGGACCTTTTCAGTACTGCTAGCAGAAGGCCATTGGTCGCGTTCCTCACGGCACAAATATTTAATATCCTGATAACACTTGTCATCGCATGGCTTCTATTTAGCTCCAATTCGTAACTATCTGCAACCGTTAGAGGCCCCGCGTAAGCGAAAAACTGACATTATTTCGAGTATCATGCCTAATCCCTATTGACTTTATAGTCTTTACAATTACCTTTGCGTTTCATGTCATTTCAAAACGCGACCATCAGAAGCAACCACGGCAATCTTATCATCGTCATTGTTTTTCTTCTCGTTGGTTTTGAGTGCCTGGCGCAAACAAAAAACACAGAGACACGTGAGCAAACATGGTTTGGCTACTTCAACCAGACACGGTTTACGAAGCGTAGTGGATTGTGGGTAGACCTTCACTTCCGCCTGACGAATAATTTTCTGGAGCAAAAGAACCTAAGCATCATTCGTGCAGGATATACTTATTACCTGACAGATCAGGTTTCTCTAACGGCGGGGTATGCGTACGCAACACAATACGGCCTGAGTGAAGGCCAGCCTGATGCGCCAGAACACCGGCCATGGCAACAGATCCAGTGGGTTGAAAAGAAAAGAGGTTTTAGTATGATGCAGGGGTTCAGGGTGGAAGAGAGGTTCCGATCTCAAATTGAAAACAATACGCTATCAGGTGATTACAACTTTAATTGGAGATTCCGGTATGGTATTTCATTTACAATTCCTTTGAAGGGCCATGAGGTCAAAGCAAAAACACCATTTCTTCTTTTAAATGACCAGCTGCTCATCAATGCGGGTAAAAATATTCTCTATAACTATTTTGACCAGAATCGATTATTTGCTGGCCTTGGGTATCAATTTACTTCGCATCTGAATGCACAAGTTGGATACATGTATGCATTTCAACAATTGGCAGCAGGCAATTCGTACGCCAATATACATGCGATCAGACTTTTTGTTTTACACAATATCGATTTGAGACACTCGCAATAAGATGTGATCATGAAAGAAGAACAGGAGATAGAAACGATACACAGAAACTTTTTCTACCGGAGGTCGGTGATAACAGTGATCACCGCGTTAGCCATTTTGATCACGATTGCATTAATCTTTTTTTACGATGTAATTCTTAATCAGGGTCTGCTGGCCTACAAAAGCATCGGCCCCGAATTCTTAATATTTGTCTTAGGTGGTTTTATTGCTCAGATGATTGATGGATCGCTTGGAATGGCCTATGGCGTCAGCGCTTCAACCTTTCTCATGTCGTTTGGTGTCCCGCCCGCAGCAGCAAGTGCAAGCATCCATACCGCGGAAATATTTACCAGCGGAGTGTCTGGCCTTTCTCATCTCCGCTTTGGAAATGTGAACAAGAAACTTTTTAAAAGTCTCCTAATTCCCGGCATCCTCGGCGCCATTGCCGGCGCTTACATCTTAAGCTCATTCGAGGAATATAATTATATAATCAAGCCGGTTGTTGCCTGCTATACCCTGGCCCTCGGTGTCATAATTATTCGCAAGGCCATTATCCGACAGCAGCCTAAAAGAAAAACGAAAAACATACAGGCGCTCGCTGGTTTCGGCGGCTTCATGGATTCTATTGGCGGTGGTGGCTGGGGCCCGATAGTAGCCTCTACGTTGATTGCCAAGGGAAGAAATCCCCGATATACAATCGGGTCTGTCAACCTTGCCGAGTTTTTCATTTCCTTCAGCAGCTCATTGACTTTTTTCGCGACGATAGGCATCAGCTACGTTCAGATTATCGCAGGACTGGTCATCGGAGGGATTATCGCCGCACCGATAGCCGCGAGCCTAACACGAAAGATACCCGTTAAAAAAATGATGATGATCGTTGGAATAATTATCGTGATTGTGAGCATCAGGCTTATCGTTGTAGCGCTGATTTAAGAATTTACGTCCCGACCGTAAGATGCGGTACATCGTAGTAATGCTATTCCCCTCGAACGAGGTTAAATTCTTTTATATTTGCGCCGCTGTTAACAAACGCATCACAGAATTCTGAAAACATGCCACTCCTCGAAAAACAACTTTATGTCAAGAAGTCTACTCTGCCCGACGCAGGCAAAGGTTTGTTTACGCGCAAGGCGATTCCGAAAGGAACGCGCATTGTTGAATACAAGGGCAAGCGCAGCAAATGGAAAGATGTAAAAGATGAAGACGGCAAGAATGGTTACATTTTTTATATCAACCGTAACAATGTCATCAATGCGCTTCCGGTTAAAACGGCCCTTGCGCGATATGCGAATGACGCACGTGGATTGGTTCGCATCACCGGACTGGTAAACAATGCAGACTATGTGGTCGATGGCTTAAAAGCATTCATCGAAACAAAGCGGGATATTCCGGCAAACTCTGAAATATTCGTTGACTATGGCCCCGATTACTGGAAGGTGATCAGGGAAAATATGCGGCTATGGGAGTCAGAGGCAAAGGAAGAAGCAAAGAAGAAAAAGAAAAAGGACGTTGCTAAAAAGAAGTCGGGCGCGAAGCGCTAATACAAGCCACTTTCCAAAATCGCCTGGCGTTGTCCTGCGTCGTATGCGTATTGATCGAAGCCCACTCTTGTCGCTTCCGCTACATACGCCTTCAGCAGTTTTATCGAGTTTGAATTTATCTGAATGGCTTCTGCCAGAATGCTGTAGGCTCTCAACCTGTTCTTGTCATGAGTACGGAAAAAATCAGCGCTGGCGATAATTGCTTCTTCCAGGTAAGGATTGTACGTCGCCAGAATTTCAAAATGTTTTCTCGCAAGCGTCGTATCATTGCTTGCTTCTGCAATCAGCGCGGTGTATAGTTCTTTGTACAAGGACCGATTAGTGTCAAAGGTAACGCCGTTATTAATCTGTCGTGTCAGTGCAGGAAGGTCTCTGCGGGATGCCAGCATCAGTAGTTCAAAGTGCCTGATCTCTTCGTAAAGTCCTTTATCTGTCAGCTGCAAGCCGGCAATCCGGTTGAAATATCTGATCGCAGGAAAGGTCAAGCCAGCATCATAATATCGCTTGCTGGCGTCCAGAATAGTTTGCGCCTTGTAGTTGGCATCTGAGAAATTGTTCAAAAGCAGGTTCAAGGTGGAGGAGTCACGTAAGCTGATCCTGTAGCGACAAAACTGATATTTTTCTCCATCATTGAGCGATGCAGCAGCGGATACTGGCATCGAAAGAATCTTTTTCATCTGCAACGCAATAATCTGCAGTTCACCTTGCTGATGCACTGCGACAGAATCCCATGCCTGAGCTGCCTCTTCAATTCTTCCAGCCTCTGACAAAGCAATAGCATTATAAAACCGCGCCTCTTTATAATCGTAAGTATCTGCAAATGTGAAGTAGCTCGACGCAAGTTCCGGGTTACCTTGCTCAAGTGCCCACAAGCCCATGATGTAGTTATACTTCCCTTTGTAGTCCTGCGTAACGTATACAAGCTCGGCCAAAATTTGGAGCGCCCGGGAAATGTTTCCGCGATGATAATAACCGAAAGCGATTGATGATTTCAGGACTTCGCTGAAGTCTCCGTTCAGGGAATCGGACGCTATTGAATAGGCATTTGAAAGGAAGGCGGTGTCCAGCGTCGTTGCGTACTTGACAGCATAATTATTTAATAATGTTGCCGAATATAGATCCAGTTTTTTGTTTGCAAGAGGGTCGACAGTCTTCTTAAATTCCTGGTGTTGCATCGTCGATAACGCGAGGGCATTGGCCAACACCGGCGTGGCGGAGGCGTCAAAGAGGTCAAGAATTGAATCGGTTTTCAGTGGAACGGATTCGAGGGCTGCCAGTGCAAAGAAGTTTATTTCGGCCGTGGTCCTGGTTTGTTTGTCCTCACGCGCTGCATTCAAGAACACAAGTGCCGAATCGAGCGCATGACTTTTAGTGAAAGCAAATCCCAGATTATTCTGAAGCACAGCACCAGGCATACGCGAATAGCCCCGCCGATACGCTTCGATTGCACCCGGCAACTGGTTTTCCCAAACGAAAAGATTACCCGCGTTCGTTAGAGAGAACAAAGTGGGACGAAGATCGTTCGCGTATTCGTAACGCTGATGGGAGGGTTCAAAATCCATGCGCGCGGCCTTCATGGTCGCGAGCGCATAGTTTGACCGATTGTTTAAAAAGCCTTGCTGGGCGCCCTGCTCATAAAAGGATTCCGCATACAAATCATTGCCGAGGAGTGCGTATAGGTCACCGGTGGTATTGTAGAAACCAGATAGCCCATGATAGATATAATCTCTCCAGTTTGAATAGAATACAAAACCAAGCATGGCGATCATCCCGGCAAATCGGAAGGTAAAGTATGGCATGCGCGTTGGATTATACAGGACTTTGTAGACAGGTAAATTCCGCGCAAGCAACAATATGAAATTTGAAAAGATGTATACCAGAAAAATTATCCCATACCCGGTATGACTGAATATGATCCCGTCGCGAATAACCTTTAGCGCCGGATCATTCGCATTTCCCAACAACTGACCAATTGTGGCAAAGCAAATTGCGGCCATGCCGAGAAAGGCTACCACACCCATAGGCGCAGCGGAAAAAATGTGGGCATATTTATCTTCCCGCTGTCGCATACCCCAAACACCGAGGACGGCGGAACAGGTCAGGAGCAGGTACAGGTCCACATAAAGAAATTTCCATTGAATGGAACCAAGTTCATAGAGACATGCAATAATGATATTTGCCAGATAGATCGTTACGATGATAAAGAAATGCCTTAGGCTGTGCGTCTTACTCTGACCAACAACAAAGATAAAACCAGCAATGATCTCGTGCGCAACAAGGATAATGAACAATATGCTGATGACCATGCCAGCAGCATAACCCGTCAAAGAGAGGTGAAAGAATGGATAATCGACGCTTGAAAAAAATCCAATGATCAAACCTAATCCACCACTCATGATCAGAAATATCAGCAGTCGTACGTAAACACTAACGTCGGGTCGAATTCGATTAAAATAAAAGCTGACTGCGATAAACAACGCTATGGCTATTCCCGCAGGAAGCCTGGTATAAACACCAAATAATCCCAGTACTTCCATCCTGAGGCTGACGATGAGAATGGTATACAACGCCATGCCCGCGAAATACCAGTACCGTTGCATTGTTGTAACGGCCGTAAGAAGTAATGCTATCCCGAAAACCAAGCCAAGGACGAAAACATTGGAGGCTCCCGTATTTGGAGTTATGTCACTACCATGAAAATATTCCAGTATTACATAGCTGTCCGCCGGAATACTAAGGTTGAAGGGCCCAAGCTGAAAGGTATGCACGGATGTTTCGATGACCTTTTGCTCCTGCAATTTGATCCAGTCTATAACGCCCTCCGCACCGGCGAATCGCCAGTACCACATGAAGACTAATAGAAACAGCGCTATCGCTGCTGATGTGTACCAGAGACGGCGATATTCCGAGAGCCATGTATTCCAGAAAAAATTGATGCGCATAAGATCCCGTAACTGTGTAAGCTAACGGCTATTGTTATTCCAGAACCTTGGGAACCCGGAAATAATCTGAATCCTTTTTCGGCGCATTTTTAAGTGCCCGTTCATGGCTGAGATGCTCCTTTACTTCATCTTCACGCAAAACATTGACCTCATAGCTCATGGTTGTGAGCGGCTCAACGCCCGTCGTATCGACTTCGCTGAGTTTCTCCACCCAATCGACGATCGCGGTCATATCCTTCATCATTTTTTCCGCGTCTTTTTCATCGAACTCAAGCCTTGACAGGTGGGCTATTTTATCAAGCAACGCGCGATCAATTTTCATTTTTCAATTGGGATTTCATTTCGTTGTCAAGGACGGAAAATAATGTCTGCTTCAGGGAATCTATGTCGGCCATCGTGAGCCCTTTTGTTTCCAGCGGTTCATGAAAGATCACTTTCAAAGGGTGCCAGCGCAGTAAAAATTCATCCGCAGGCAAAATTATCCAATTAAACGGAATCGTGACAGGTACAATGGCGATTTGTTTTTCGATGGCAATGCGGAAAGCACCGTCCTTAAACTTGCCGATAACGGGTTCCTTATGTGCTGCCATCCCACCCTCTGGAAATATGATCAGATTTTTTCCCTCAGCGATTGCTTGCATGGACCGCTTAATGGATTCATATCGGCTCTTTAGCTTTTTTCGGTCGACGGTGATGTGCAGCTTGCCGTACACGTAACCAAACAGTGGAATAACTTCAATGCCCGTCTTTCCAACGAATATCGCGTTGTGCGAAACGAGCGCCGACGCTGGTATATCGAGATACGAAAAGTGATTGGAGCAAAAGATGTACGTTTTGCGCTTGTCAAGCACGCGTCGGTATTCGACTTTAAAAGGAATGGCAATGAAAATAAACAACAGGCGAGCCCACCATCGGTTTATGATACCGATCATCCGGTGCTGACTTTTGAAGGTCATGGGTATGAGAAAGAATGGCAACGAAAGAAAAAACAGCAAGGTGAATACCAATACTCCATAAGCCGTGTAGACTGCCCGCAGAATCTTCATGACAACGCAAAAAAAGAGGTTAACAGTACGCTTGCCGTGGCGTTCTTCATTTGCTCTTAAAGTTCTTAGGTGCTATCAGGATCAGGGTTGTCTGACGTCCATCGATATAACGGAATTTTCCCTTTTCGTCGAAGAAGCCATCTTCCTCCAGCTTGATCTGAATATCTTTTTTCCACTCGTCTATCCTTGTAGTCACGTTTAATTCGATCGAGTAGGCCGTATTGCCATGCATGGGATAGTCTCCTGTCTCAGGGACACCATTTTGCAAATCCCATTGCCCAATCGTTGTGCCTGCAGCGTGACCATGATAGCCCAACGGATGCGTGTATATAGACGGAGTCAATCCCTTTGCGATGGCTTCTTTGCGGGAATCGGAAAGGATTTGATTTCCTGTCTTACCGATTGCAAAATTTGATGTAAGTATGTCCTGCAGTTGATTTCCCAATGCCATCGCTTTCTTAAGGTAGTTGGGTGCGTCGGATTCTCCTGACTTCAGAATGTATGCGTGCTGCTGTGTATCGGTGTTCAATCGCAGATACGTGATACCAAAATCTACGTGAAGTAAATCCCCGGGTACGATTGCCGCGCCCTGCGAGTTGCCCTCGCGGTCAATCGATACAGAGGGATGGAACCAGGTGTCCAGCTTCATCTCCGCAATCTTCTCACGGTACCACCATACGACATCTTCGGCCGTGGTGATGCCGGGGCTTATAACTTTCGTGGAGAATCCCTCACGAATAATATCATGGGCAATCTTGCAAATCTTTGGATAAAGCTGCATCTCCTTTTCGCTTCGTGTTTCCAGCCAGCTCACAGCTAATTTTTCCGCGGATGTAATGCGCGACTGCACGTCAGGATTCAGATTTTTTAACAACTGCTCCTGATCATTGGCGGTGAGCCCGTCGGCGTGACCATAATGCTCCGCTTTATTGATACCAATTTTTTTTGGGTTTCGCTCCGTAATGATCCTTCCTAGCGCTGCCCATTGGTCAGGCTGTTTCTCGGGATCCCAGGTACGTTTGAAAACGTTCCCCACATCATATCGGGCCACTGCAAGATATTCCAATTCCTTCGCGACACCCGGATCAAAAACAACGAGCATTGTGGTGCGTCGTGCAGCAAGCCATGTTGCTGGCAACATCGTGCGAATGACGGGGTCTTCATTATACTCTCGTGATACAATCACCCACATATCTATCCCCTCCCGTCTCATAAGGCTCGGGAGCAAATTCTTCAGCCGGTCATCGAGCACATCGTCAATAATGACAGCTTGTTCACGCCGGGACAGGACTTGTGCATTGGCTAGTTGTGCCGCGGTGATCAGCAATAAAATCAGTAAGAAACTTCCAGTGCAGTTTTTCATGGTTTCGGTTTCGCGGAAATTATACAACGCTCCCCCTGAAGCAAGACCTCTGCACCTTCAAGGTGTATGGAAGAATTCGCATCATTTAATTCCGTTTTCAATTTGCTTTTAATTTCCTTCATCATCATCGCCTCTATAAAACGTCTCACATCTCCCTTTTCTTCTAAAATGAGCTTCGGTACCATTGTCGGTTTATCGTCGTCATCTTTGGCGACCATCGTAAAGTAACAGGAGTTTGTGTGTCTGATTGTACTGCTCTTTACGTGTTGCGCCTCAACCCGTATCCCCACAATCATTGATGAATGTCCCACGTAATTTACGGAGGCATGAAGCGACACAAGTTCGCCAACCTCAACTGGTTTAAGAAATTCAACCTTATCAACGGAGACGGTAACGCAATATGCTCCCGCGTGCTTGCTCGCACACGCATAGGCAACTTTATCCATCAATGATAATAATATACCACCGTGGATTTTTCCGCCAAAATTAGCGTAAGAGGGAATCATCAATTCGGTTATGGTGGTGCGTGACAACTGAACCGGTTTTGCCTCTACGCTCATCGTTTTGCTGTTTAATAATTTATATGAGGAGATAGTTTTAATCAAAGCCCTTTCATCCGCGCTACTTTCAGCAGCCCCAGAAGCGTCATGCTGTCTGCCACCTCACCGCGGTCTGCCATGGCGATCGCTTCAGTCAAGGGTAGTTTTCTTACCTGAAGGTCTGCTTCGGTGTCCTCCAAATCATTGTCACCCTCTTTGAGATCTTCCGCCAGGTAAATAACACAAACCTCATCCGAGGTAGAGTTGGAAGGATTCAACCTCATGAGCAAGGTCCATTTTGTTGCAGTAAGTCCGGTTTCTTCCCGAAGTTCCCTTTTTGCCGCCGTAAGTACGTCCTCATCCAGAAGACCTCCACCTTCAGGTATCTCCCATTGAAATTCATTCAGCGTGTAGCGGTATTGTCCAACCATCCACGTATTGCCATGTTCGTCTACCGGAATAATTCCAATCCCGATGTTTTTGTAATGGATCTTGCCATATATTCCATTGCCTCCGGCGGGGTTGATAACTTGATATTCAGTGAGCGTTATCCAACGGTTTTCATATTTAACTTCTCCTGACAGCGTTTTCCACGGATTATTAACTTCTTGAGGCATACCTATAAAAGTTGTTGAGCGTTAAGACGTTGATGAAATTTTCAAATCCTTGATATCAATGGCGAATTCAAAGCTATTGAAAACTTTTTGCCGGGAACCATTTCAGTGCTTAAGTTTGTGAATGCTACGCTCTTCATTTACGAAAAATCTAATTGAGGCTGGATGTGATGAAGTAGGACGCGGATGCCTTGCCGGCCCGGTTGTCGCCGCGGCGGTTATCCTTCCGAAAAGGTACAGGCATAAATTGTTGAACGATAGCAAACAGCTGACAAGGGAGGAACGGGTGAAGCTGCGCACCGACATCGAGCGCGATGCAATAGCCTGGGCAGTAGGCGAAGTTGACCATGTAGAGATTGACAAGATCAATATACTCAATGCATCTTTCAAGGCCATGCACCTTGCGGTAGATAAGCTTAACACGCGGCCCGAGTTGCTTCTGATCGATGGCAATCGTTTCAAACCTTATGGTGAGTTAAGATTTGAGTGCATCATTAAGGGAGATGCCACTTATCTGTCAATCGCAGCAGCATCTGTACTGGCCAAGACATATCGCGATGATTTCATGACAAGCCTCGCAAGCCAGTTCCCTGGATATAGCTGGGAAACCAACGTCGGCTACGCTACGCATGCACACAGAGAGGGTATCCGCACATGTGGTATCACGCCATTTCACCGCAGATCGTTTACACTGTTACCATCACAGCTTGAACTATTCGAAGACCTTTCGGCGTCTGAGCTTGAGGTCGACTCGCAGGCATGTGTTTGATATTTATCTCCCATCAAAATCATCCGGATTATAAGCTTATTGTCGCGGGCAACCGCGATGAGTTTTATAACCGAACTACTGCTGCCGCAGCATTTTGGAACGATAGCCCTGGCGTACTGGCAGGACGAGATCTTGAAGCCGGTGGCACGTGGATGGGCGTTAACAAGCGCGGAAAGGTTAGTATGCTAACTAATTATCGGGACCCGGGCAACATAGATCCTAACGCACCTTCCAGAGGCGCATTGGTTTCAGATTTCTTAACCGGGGACGTTTCGTCCGAAATGTATATCGATGACGTCGCGTCGGACGGGGGGCGCTACAACGGATTTAACCTGCTTGCAAGGGATTCAAAAGATCTTTATTACTACTCAAATTATGGAAAAGGGGTCGAAAAGCTCGCGCCTGGTTTTTATGGAATAAGCAATAAACTGTTAGACTCACCATGGCCAAAAGTTATTCGCGGTAAACAAAGAATTGGACCTGCAATGGCGAAAGTTTCACCCGATGTTGATGAAATCCTCGACCTGTTATGCGACAATGAAAAGGCACCATTGGACCAACTTCCCGAAACGGGTCTGACAAAGGACCGTGAGCTTGCGCTTTCTCCCATGTTCATCAAGACCGACAATTACGGGTCGCGGTGCTCAACCGTTGTGTTAATAGACAAAAACGACAATGTAACTTTTTCGGAACGTGTCTATGAGCCTGAAACGTTTCGGCATAGCAGCAATATTTTTCGGTTCAAGGCAGAGCAGTAAAAGCTACAAGCTTCAAGCTATTTGTAACTTTTCCCCCCTCATCCTCGTCTCTTTCAATAAAGTCCCCTGGAATTAATACATTCACGGGCTCCCGGTGGTGAAAACTTTTAAACATTTACCGTCATCCTTGTAATTACTTCCTCAATTGGCAAACTAATTGAAAATGAAAATTATTGAGACGCACAATTTGTCAAAGGTCTACAAAATGGGAAATAACGTCGTAAACGCCCTTCAGGACGTTTCAATTTCCATTGATAAGGGCGAGTACGTCGCATTTATGGGCCCATCCGGATCTGGAAAGTCCACGCTGATGAATATTGTCGGATGCCTCGATTCACCTACGCAGGGTACGTATAGCCTCAACAATCACCTAGTCAGTGAGATGACTGAAAATGAGCTCGCTGAGGTGCGTAATAAAGAGATTGGATTCGTTTTTCAGACCTTCAATCTCCTTCCACGTGCTTCTGCCCTCGACAATGTCGCCCTTCCGCTTGTGTACGCGGGTTATAGCAAGTCAGACCGCGACGAGATTGCCATGGCGGCCCTCGAAAGCGTGAGCCTGGCAGACCGGTATCACCATAAGCCAAATGAGCTTTCAGGAGGACAACGGCAGCGTGTAGCCATTGCCCGTGCGCTCGTAAATAACCCGTCTATCATCCTGGCGGATGAGCCCACCGGTAACCTGGACAGCAAGACTTCTTATGAGATCATGGGTTTGTTCCAGCAACTTCATGACAAGGGAAATACAATCATCATGGTCACGCACGAAGATGATATCGCCCATTATGCACACCGTATCATCCGCCTGCGTGACGGACTCGTTGAGTGGGACAAAAAGAACGAGAATGTATCCCGGAGCACACCTGTAGTGGTTGCACCCTAGCATTGCAATTGCCCTTTGTATGCCATACCTTCAACGTTGAACACAGCGCATGAAGATATATACCAAAACAGGGGACAACGGACAAACTTCTTTGTTTGGCGGTAAACGTGTCTCCAAATCCGATATTCGAATAGATTCCTACGGCACCGTTGATGAGCTGAACTCTTTCATGGGACTGGTGCGTGATCAGGAGGTGAATAATAAGCGCGTAGATTTTCTCGTCAATCTGCAAGACAAACTTTTTTCCATTGGTTCAATGCTTGCCGCTGAGCCGGGTAACACAAAGATCAAAGTTCCTGGTTTGTCAGACGAAGATACAGAAGCTTTGGAGCGCGAGATCGATAGGATGGAAGTGGAGTTGCAACCATTGACTTTTTTCATTGTACCCGGGGGCCACACGTCGGTTTCATTTTGCCATGTAGCCCGCACGGTATGCAGACGGGCCGAAAGACTGATCATAGCTTTAGATGAACACGAAAAGATTGAACCGGGCATCATACGATACCTGAACCGCCTCTCTGATTATCTGTTTGTTCTCAGCAGAGCAATGGCAAATGAGCTTGGCGTAGAGGAGCGGCCGTGGAAATCAGGAATACAAAACAAATGAATTGCTCCATCAGGCCAAATGCGATATTATGCAGCAGCCTCTTCAGCTTATTTCTGTGCCTTTCCTGCTTTGAGGCCTGTTCGCAAATGCAGCTTGTCCTTCTAAAAAAACAAAAGATATTGTTACGACTACAGTACGGTGACGACATCGTATTCAAGCTGAAAGGAAGTGACGACATCGTGAGGAGCTACGTGAATAACATTTATGACACGGCCGTGATGGCACACAAAACCGTTGTTCCATTCCACAAAATCGAACGATTGTATTTTAAAAACGGCACGTTACTGAATATGATTGGCGGGGCGCTCGTAGTCGGTGGTGTAGGTTATTTTGCAATTGATCAGTTGAACGAAATCGTAGTTCAGGGTGAGGAGGCATCGCTCAACGAAAACGTCACGACAGCGTCGATCGCGATGGTTGCTACAGGATTGCCATTGATGCTGATCAAGAAAAAATCGCAGCGAATGAAAGCGGGTTACAGACTGCTTGCCGTGGACAGCGATTCGCCGTTTTATAGTCACGAGGTGCAGCGGTTAGGGGATTAAGTTGAAAGAAGACGTTAGCGCTGAACCCTTTTAGGGGTTATCATTTTTCACTCTACACCGATTGTGTATCTTGCGCTGCAATTTAATTATACCCTAAACAACATGACAACAGATCAATTGAAAGATTTGAAGGTTCGCGTTAGCGCCTTGAGGAGGTATCTTTGACTACGATCATAAGGTCGTCGAAGTAAAAGATGAAGAGCTAATCACGCAACAATCGGATTTTTGGAAAAATCCGAAGGACGCTGAAGCCATTCTAAAAAATATCCGCACCAAGAAGGTTTGGACCGACGCGTTTGATAACGTGACCAAATTGATGGATGATCTTGGTGTGCTTTATGAATTCCATGAAGCCGGTGATGTCGGTGAAGATGAGCTCGAAAGGGAATACGATCGGGCTGCCAAGGCGATCGAGGAGCTCGAATTTAAAAAAATGCTCAGCAAGGAAGAGGACCAGCTGGGTGCCGTTGTGGAAATCAACCCTGGGGCTGGGGGAACCGAAAGCCAGGATTGGGCGGATATGCTCAACCGCATGTACATCATGTGGGGAGAAAAAAGCGGGTATAAGGTTAGTCAGATTGATTATCAGTCAGGTGACGTAGCCGGGATCAAGTCTGCCACGCTGGAGATGGAGGGTGCCTTTGCTTATGGCAAGTTGAAGGCAGAAATTGGCGTGCATCGTCTCGTCAGAATTTCGCCGTTCGATTCCAATCAGCGTCGACACACATCCTTCGCATCGATATTCGTTTATCCCAAAGTTGACGACACGATAGAGATTGAAATCAATCCTGCAGACATCGAGATTCAAACTTCCCGTTCGGGTGGTGCTGGTGGGCAGAACGTGAACAAGGTGGAGACCAAGGTACAGTTAACGCACAAACCTTCCGGGATAGTGATTGTATGTCAGGTGGAACGATCACAGCACGCAAACCGCGAACGTGCTATGGTGATGCTGAAGTCCAAGTTGTATCAGCGAGAGCTTGACCGGCGACATGCCGAGCGCGACAAGGTTGAAGCAGGTAAGATGAAGATTGATTTCGGATCGCAGATCAGGAACTATGTATTGCATCCGTATAAGCTTGTAAAGGATGCGCGCACGGGTGTGGAGCGCCATGATGCGCAGAATGTTCTGGATGGGGATTTGGATGATTTTATTAAGGCGTTTTTATTGGGGGCGCAGGAGATGAAGCGGGAGTAGTGGTTTTAATTATCAATTCTTTGATGCGATAATTGTGACGACACGACAGCCAACGCGCCGCCGTTGACTGACAACTTTAGGTAATATCGTTCTCCACGATTCGAATGGAACTGATTGCAGGGTGACCGACGAAAAGATCAGAACCGTAAACTTACACTGATATGAAAGCACGCCGTATGTTTTTGACAACGATGGTTTTTCTACCTCTTTTGTCATTCTTTTTACTGTCATTTGAAGCAGAACTTAATAGTATGAATAGACTAATAGATCTGAGCCATGTTATTGAGGACGGTATGATTACTTACAAGGGGC
This sequence comes from Chryseolinea sp., assembly GCA_037720155.1. Lineage (GTDB taxonomy): Bacteria > Bacteroidota > Bacteroidia > Cytophagales > Cyclobacteriaceae > Chryseolinea. Next base: position 108,392 of record JBBJMI010000002.1, read on the forward strand.
TACCAGCGCCTGTCATTTGTGATTATCTAAGTCGTGAGAATTCTAAAAAGAATTATGAGCCAGGTACTGAATTTCAAATCGGCAAAATTGAAATGGTTAGTAATACTGGCACGTACATAGATTGCCCGTTCCATAGATACGCGGATGGCGAGGATTTGAGTGAAGTGTCTGTGGAGCGATTTGCCGAACTTGAAGGAGTATTGGTTAAAGTCGATCTTGAGAAGGGGAGTGGAATAGGGAAGGCGGCATTTGAAGGTTTGAATTTGAAGGGAAAAGCAATTTTGGTGAACACCAACTGGAGTAAGCATTGGCGCACGGACATGTATTTTGAAAATCATCCATTTTTGACTGAAGAGGCGGCGGTTTTTTTGCGTGATGCGGGAGTTAAATTAGTGGGAATAGACTCGCATAATATTGATGACACCAAAGGCAGAAGCAGGCCTGTTCATACCACGTTGTTAAAAGCCGGGATCCTGATCGTAGAGCATCTTTGTAACCTTGATCAAATACCCAAAGGCAAATTTGTTTTCAATGCTGTGCCTCCCAGGTTTAAAGGTGTAGGTACTTTTCCGGTGAGGGCGTACGCGCGGATACTTTGAATCTGCGCTGTGTTCCCGAGCGTATCGCTCATTTTGGATTTCTTCGTTCCCAGGGATCAAACTTGGGCAGGTCTTTCCATTGCGCCACAACAATGGCCTTATGAGCATCTTTCTCTGTGGTAGGAGAGAACGCAAAGTCATAGCATAGATAATAGATTCTTTGGCTTCCAGTGATGAATATTGATGTGAAGCAGCTTGGTTCGAAACCTAATGCCAGGAGTGTGCGGCGCTCGACGACGATACTTCCGGAAGCGCAGAGAGTCTTCAGAATTTCGCGATTTTTAAGCAAGATGGTGTTTGCACTGTTGATTGACTGCATATTGATATCCTTTCGGATCTTGTATGCGTCAAAGCGACATTCTACGGAGCAATATTTTTTGTCCGCCCTTCCATTAATTGGGTTTCCGCAATGAGTACAAGCACGTGTGGTTTTCATAATATAAAAGAGGTTGTAACAGCCGAAGTGTTCCGGCTGCACGGCGGTTAATCTTTGGTTTTCTGCCCTACCGGTGAAAAGTCTCTCGCTCAGCGTCTAAATTCATCCAGCTCTTGATCAAGTTTATTTTGGTAATCTGATAACTGGTGCGAGCCTCGCCAATAATTTCAAGTGCACGTTTCTAAACATTTAAATACGTTATAAAACGCCTGTATACGTCTATAGACATCTGGTCACGGTTTCACCTGCTTCGAAAGTAGTTTTCCAGCTTAACTTATCAGCCACTCATTAAAACAACTTTCCTTATGAACGATTTGCCCATAATCACGTTGCGACATCTGATGATCGGGAACAAGCGACACATCGGTTTGCAATTTTATCCTGACAAAGTAGTACACGCCTTGATTAAGACGCTCGATTCACCTAAGTGGTCGTCGGACAACCGTATGGTTTATCTGAAGAACACCCCTCAGTCATTCAACCAACTCTTTGAAACATTCAAGGGTGTTGCTTACATGAATTGCCGGTACTTTTTTCGCAACAAGCCATTACACAAAGGCGCGCAGGAGGTTGATTTAGTTTCGCTTCGTACGTTGGAGATCATGAAAAACTGTCCTGCGGAATATATTGAGCATCTGGAAATGAAGCGGTATAGCCTGAATACAGCACGTTCTTATGTAACGTTGTTCGCGCGATTTCGGGCGGCATTTTCAACCAAGGCGTTGGCAGAAATTAACGAGTTTGATATCAAGCGGTACATGCACGGTGTTGTTAAGCAGGGTAAATCGCACTCGTATCAGAATCAGGTGATCAATGCGATTAAGTTTTATTACGAGCAGGTGTTGAATATGCCACAACGGTTCTACGATATCGACAGGCCGCGACCGGAGCGTAAACTTCCATCTGTGCTCAGCGAGGAGGAGGTTACCAGGATGATCGCAAGTATGGAAAACCTAAAGCATAAAGCGATTTTAATGACGGTTTACTCTTGTGGCTTAAGGTTGTCTGAGCTGTTAAACCTTAAGCTGAAGGACATAAATGGTGATCGGAGTACGGTTCTGGTGCGCGACGGGAAAGGGAAGCGCGACAGGCACACCATTCTTGGTGTGAAGACGCTAACGTTGCTGCGAAAATATTTTGTTGCCTTCAGGCCGAAGGAGTATCTGTTTGAGGGACAGGATGGCGGCAGGTATAGCGCCAAGAGTGTTCAGAACATTGTCGCCATGGCGGTTGTCAAGGCTGGCATTACCCGTCCGGCGACGACGCATACCCTGCGTCATTCATTTGCAACGCATCTTCTGGAGAACGGTACGGATTTGCGGTATATACAAGCACTTCTGGGACATAGTTCCTCGAAGACAACGGAGATTTACGCGCATGTATCGACTAAGCGTCTGAAGGAGATTGTTAGTCCGGTGGATCGGCTGATGATCGATGTTTAGAACACCTATAAAAGGAAAATATATGCAATGCGTATATTTGTAAATTGGAAGGCGCAATGCGTATATTAGGTTGTTAGCGTACATTTTCGGGTGACAAAAGAGGTTCGCCTGCAGAGAAGTTTCGGAGTTTTAATATTGACGATGTTAAATAGATTTTTTTTAGGACTGAATTCGGAAGTTGAAGAAACAACTGACATAGGAGTTGATCGAATTAAATCATATCTCTCGAAAAGACTTGATCACAGAAAGACTGGTTATCTCGACAGACTATCTATAGATTACCAAGACGTGACTTCAAAATTTGTGTATTCGATAAAGGGAACTAGCCTGACAATACATTCATCGAAAAGTATTAAAGTGCAATTTAGAAATTCATTTCAGGGACCTCATCCATGGTTTGCGGGTAACATTAATGGGACCGAGAATCAATCAACAATAAAAGGAACAATTGGAGTTCCAGAATGGACATGGTGGACTCAAGTTATCTGGTTCTTTATTTTCGGTTTCATCTACTACGGTTGGACGAGAGATGCGAAATCATTTCCTGACGGTGACATTGCAATATACTTTATCCTATTTGGGCTCCTGTTTTTCTTAATAAACATTGCAATAATGAGAAATAGAGTTGACAAAATGAGGGAGGAAATTGATGTGGTGGTAGAAAACGCACGCTAACAAAAGCTATAAAACATATGCTGTATTGTAGGTCCTTAAAGTGTGTGCTGGTAAATTTTGTTAGCAACGTGGGACAAGAATGTAGTTATTTAAACGCATACGTTTCATAGCTAAACGTTGGTGGCAATATTAAAATCGATATGAAGTTGCAACAATTAAAGACATTTAAATTGAAACATAAAGTTGGAATTATAGCAATGGGACTATTGTCGTTATTTGGCTGCGGACAAAAGAGCAGTTTGACACAAGCAGATACTGACTTGTTAAATAAGTTAAACTTTAAACAAGAGTTGATTTCTGAAATTACAGAATTGACAAAAAGTGAGCTGAAACAACTTCCAGCGATTGACCACGAAACAGGAGATATACTTAATGACAAACCTTTTGAAGGAGTTTATTCAGAAGCAAGTGAAAAAGCAATCGACTATGTAAAAAGACTAAAGTCAAAATTCAGAAAAAACGGTTACTTGATTTTTGTGTTTGAAGGACAAGATGATAAAAAACATGTTGCCGTTATTAAAGGAACAGATGAATTGGACATTTTGCGATATAGAAGAACTGATGGAATTAACTATGACTTAGAGAACGATGATATTGTTAAGAAAGTATCTGAATGGAAGACAAGATACGGACTAATCGTAATAGGATGTAGCAGAGATTGGCTTCAATTAGAGTTTGATAAATTACCAACTGACATAAACGCATTTGCTAAAGAAGTTTATGAGTTTTGTCCTGACTCAGTTGACCAAGGTGTTGGAACATTGGACAAACTAACAGAAGCAATCAAAGAAATGAATGGTGTTTGGTTATGGTGGGACTAAAAATACTTCCACCAACAAAAGCTATAAAACATGTGCTGTAGTTTAGGTAATTATATAGTGTGCAACTTACTTAACTCATCATCAGGGACAATGAATCAGATTTAAAACGCACACGTTTCATAGCTAAACGTTGTGGGTTATTTTTAAGTAACGGTTTGTTATGTCAAGAAGTTATCATAGGACATTTTATCAATAAAGGGGGACAGTCAAAAAATTGAATAGATAAGATGGCCCTGGGCCCTGACTTGATTCGGAAAGAGTTAGCGACTAAATCTTTTGTTAAGAGAAAGTAAAAAAGGATATGAAGGGATCAAAGATAGAGAAAGGACTTTCTGACAATAAGAATATTTGACAGTGAATATATTATTTGTTTGCAGTAGGAATAAATGGAGAAGTCGGACAGCTGAAACAATCTTTAAAGACAATCAAAATCATAAGGTAAAATCAGCAGGGACAGAAAACGAAGCAAGAATTAAGGTGACCGAAAAACACATTAATTGGGCAGACTTGATTTTTGTTATGGAGAAGAAACATAAAGAACGACTGAGGCAGAAATTCGGATCACTGACTGTCGACAAAAAGATTGTAACGCTAGACATTCCGGACGACTATAAGTATATGGACGCTGAATTAATTGAAGTATTGGAAATTTCGGTCTTGCCTTATTTAGGGTAGCGATTAAAAACTACCCACAACAAAAGCTATAAAACATATGCTGTTTTTTAGCTTCTTCACGTGTGTGCTGCTAAATTTAGTTTAACAATGTGGGATAAGACTTTGGTATTTATACGCATACGTTTCATAGCTCAACGTTGTGGGCAATTATTTTGGACAAATGGGACTATTCGACTCCTTCAAAAAAAAGAAAAAAACAGTGACAGAAATCACCCAACATGACAAGCCAAAAAAGGTGCGTCCAGAAATCGCTGATAAAGATTGTTGGAAAAATACTCCACTCCCGACAGAGACCATTGACCTCCCATACCGAAGAACTTTTACGAAAGACGAAATTGAAAAAATAAAAAAGGGAATGATTCCTGAGCAAATGGAGGACAAGTGGTTCATCTACTGTCAGGACGAGAGGATTAACATTCACAGAAGTTGGACAGGTGTTCAAATTTACAGAATTGAATACCAAGGCGTAGCAGACGACGAATTTCAAGTGACAAAAGTTTTGGTCAACGGTGACAAGAAACATTACAACTATCAGGACGTTGACGAAGAGACTAAACTATTGAACTTTTTAATCGACAGACTACTATTAAACTGACAGGTTAAATTGCCAATCCCGACAAACATTACGGCTTACCAACAATCAATATTTAAGCACGCGACAATTGAACACAGTAGAGGAAGCGGTGAAAAATAACTGCCCACAACAACAGCTATAACACATATGCTTTATTGTAGGTTTTTAACGTGCTTGCTATTAAATTTACTCAGGAGTGCTTGGCAAAGATGAAGGTATTTACACGCATACGTTTCATAGCTAAACGTTATAAGCAATGTAGGCACCATTTCAAGATAGCGAGTGCTCCGTCCCGGGATGAATTTCATAGCGGTGCGTATTCCATCGAAAGTTTTATGAATGTCAACTTTCGCTGCATTTCAGAGCCTTGGTTAGTGAGGCCACTTTTCTCTGACTCCCGCTCAAGCGTTTCTTCAGGCTTGACGATCAGTGATGTATTTTTCATAGCGACCTGGGTAGGACTCAACGGAAATCTATTTCGTGGGACTCAAAGAGCAAACACAGGCTAATAACAATATGTATGCCCGATGCGCTACACTGCATGCCAAAGCCGACCGCGGGACTTACCGCGCGTTTTGTGTTTTTCGGTATTATGAAATTGTGCAGTGCCGACCCCAGCCACCGGCGGCGCACTCACTCAAGTTCGGAAAGTGTACATCTACGGTTTTTACCAGGAGCGTGACCATTGAACAAAACACAAAAAGCGCTAGATTGTAGGTATCTAATAAACGTGGCGCACCGGGCATACATGAACGTTGGCAGCAATATTACTAATTGAGATATGGGACACTGGGGAACCGGCCTAACTTCAAACGACACATACCAGGATGTTTACGACTCCTTTTTTGAATACTACAATAACGATTGGTCAATAGATGTTATAAAAACAAAGCTCATTCAAGACTTCCATGGAACGCTAGAATTAGAAGAGGACCTTGATAATTTTTGGTTTGCACTAGCTATGGCCCTTTGGGAATGTGGCGTGCTCGACCAGGCAACGCTTGACAAAGTTAAGCCTGATCATGATTTAAAAGTTTGGAGGGAGTTAGGGGCAACAGAAAAGGAGATAAAGAAAAGAAAAACCGTTCTGGATAAATTTGTCGCTAAAATTGCAATTCCAACAACCAAGCCAAAGGCAAGGAAGAAGGTAAGACGTAAAACAACCAAGCCAATATTTGACAAAGGGGACTGCATAACATTTCAATTGAGGGGTGGAAATTATGGAGGTGCTGTCGTTTTTGAAGCAGATCAATCAAGCGAAAATGGGTTCAATTTTGTGGCGGCAACAACAATTAACAAAAAGGAACGACCTTCAATTAGAGACTTCGAGGATGCAAACATCTTAACAATTTGGGAAATGCAAGTTTATGGTAAAATAGAGAAAAAACTCAAGGGAGAAGAGCCAATTGCATACTGGTTTCAAGCAAAATCTTTTAAAGACTACACTGACAAATTTGAGAAGGTGGGGAATCTAAATATTGACAAAATGTTCGAGCATACATTCTTGGGGAAATTCAGGGTTTGGATTCCTTGGGACGTACTAATAGTATTTTCAGAATTAACATTTGACAGGGTTATAGCCGGACAACAACAAAATAAAACCATATTCATTCAAGATTGGTGCAAGTAATACTGCTGCCAACAAAAGCTATAAAACATATGCTGTACTGTAGGTTCTTAGAGTGTGTGCAATTCAATTTCGTTTGCAACGTGGGACAAGGACGTGTGTACTTAGACGCATACGTTTTATAGCTAAACGTTAGCAGGCATATAAAAAAGATATCACAACCTATGAGATACGTAATTGCATTATTGATGTTGACAGTTTTAGTGCGCCCCTCAATCGGACAATTTGAGCCTAAACTCAATGACGAAGAGGTTTTGAAAAAACTTAAGGTAGAATCGGTAAGTACATTTTATTATGACAATGAGGATACGACTAGGGCAACTAGAAGATTGTTATTCAAAAAAGAATATGACAATTCAGGTAATCTCATTTCAAAATATCATTTATCTCTCTGGGACGTAGTTTCTTATGACCATACAACAACCTACTCTTATGACAAGAATAATAATTTGATAGAAAAAGTTATTCTTCAAAAAATTATCGATCTCGGCAAGAGAGATGAGAAGTTTATCAAGGAGATGGGTGATGATCCCATAAATGAAAGGTTTACCTACCAGTATGGTGACAACAATCAAATCTTAAAGGAAGAGCGTTACACCTTTGGGAAGGAAGGATACGATAAGAATCAAAAACCAGACAACACAGTGGTATACGAGTATGCGAAGGGACTTTTAGTTAAGGAGGTAAGTACAACACCCAATGGCGTGTTGGTTTATCAAAACTATACCGCTACTTATGATTATAACTCTTTAAAACAAAAGATCCGGGAGACTAAAATATTCACTACACAGAATAATAATCCCCAAAGAACAATTGCATGGACATACAATGAAAAAGGGTTGATTGTTGAGGAAATCATTGACGACAATGCCAATCCATTAAACAATAAACGCGTAAAGTATGAATATGATAACAATGGTAGAATAATTCATGAATTTCATTTTTCGGTTGAGAAGAATAAATGGGAAACCATAAAGACTAACACGTATAGTAAAAACGGGAACTTGGTTCTAGATGACGAGGAAACAACCTTTGATTATTACAAGAATGGGCTTGTGAGGAGAGAGCTTTGGAAGAGCCGAGACAGTGAAGAAACAGTAAATTTCATTACAACTTATAGATTCCGATAGTATACGCCTGCTAACAACGTATATGCATCATTGCCTGTGACGTGCTAGTTTGTTAACTTGTATTTCATTGACCGTTTTGTATGTGGGACGGTGATGCGTATTTAACCCGGCAACGCTGCATATACAAACGTTGCCAGCAATGGGCGGACAAATACGTGCTAATGATTAAGTTTTTGGACAGAGTAATTTAACTCGACAATCTGACAACTTTTTACACTTAGACAGTGTCCAATTAAAAAGATGACATCCGTGAAAAAAGTGATTTTAGTTTTAATTGCATGTTTGACTATTTTTTCGTGCAATGACGAAATTGAGCAACAAACATTGGACATTGAGAAATTTACAATAATAATTCCATCAACTTGGACTCTTGAAGAAGTACAGGGATACGACTCATTTGTTAGACAGATTAAGATTAACGAACAAGAAATAATAAGTATTGACTTAGGACGGTATTCATCGAACTTAAATGTTGACAACTCAACTCACGATATAATAGTCAAGACAATTGACAATAAAGTCGCAAAAATTGTAAACCCTAAAAAATTTGAGCGTGGGACAACAGGCGTTTATTTTGACAGCCTGGATGTTCAAAAAACGAAGTGTCAGATAAGCGGAATTGATTTATCGTCTGGAAACCAACGACTTTTTTTGTCCGCAATTGAGACTTTGAAATTTAAGTAAAATGTGTGAGGCGTAATTAACGACTCCACACATTCTTAGATATCAGCTTCGAAAACTAAAAACAAATTGGAGGCTGAACTAAAAACAAAACGGAAGAAGCTTCACAGCTGGCAACAACAGCTATAACACATATGCTTTATCTTAGGTTATTAACTTGTGTGCTAATAAATTTCGTCAGCAATGCTGGACAAGGATGTAGGTATTTACACGCATACGTCTTATAGCCAAACGTTGTAGGCCATTTTTTAAAACTATATAGTAATGACATCCAAGACCCTTAAATTGTTTACTCTTAGTGGACTCATTCTAATTGGGGCATTTTTACTTTCAATGTTTAAAACAAGACTAGGACTCGGGGACAACTTAATGTTAGTCGGTGCAATCGCGACTTTGTCCTTTGGTATCAGCATCGCAGGACTACTTAATGGACTTGGAGAAATAAAAAACTCTAAAACTTCGAAAACATGGATAGGACTGATAGGAAACCTTATTGTCGTGGGACTCTTTGTCTTAATAAGTATTTATGCATTCAAATAAAACGCCCGACAATAAAGTAGACGATGGACTCACGAGAAATGTATAATGCAACAAACCACTTAACTCCACTGATAACTTGGGACAAAGATTGGATTCACTTCGGCACTGAGAATGAAATTATGCTGGACTCCGTGGAGAAAATAATTGAAGATCATCTAAGTGACAAGAACCTCTTATTTATTCACGAGCGAACGACTTCTCGACAATACGAAAGGAAAGAAATTATCGACATTATAAAACCTATTCTCGGGAAAGAGAACTTTCAACTGTGGACAATTAGTATGGACAAAGCAATTCAGTTCAACAGAATCGGAGTTTTACACTTAGGACAAAAGAAAGGGAACGGAGAATAAAAAACGTCCTACAACAACAGCTATAATACATATGCTTTACCTTTGGTTCTTAACGTGTGTGCTATTAAATTTCGTCATCAATACTGGACAACGATTTAGGTATTTACCCGCATACGTTTTATAGCCAAGCGTTGGCGGTAATTTTAATTGGACAGATGAGCAGAAAAGAAAAAAATATACTATTGGCTTTAGGCGGACTGATAACAACGCTAGTCGTGTACGTGACCGTGAGACTGGGGACCAATGACGCTGCATATTCGATTGTTCCAGGTTGGCATACGACAATTTATTCACCTGAGATGACGTGGACAATTTTAACAATCATAATTCTCGTAATTAGTTTACTAGTCTATCTAATTTTCAAAGGGACGATAAAGCTCTTGAGTTCATTGTGGACAAAGTTGAAATCATGAATTTAACAACTGAATCAATGAACATCCTTAAAATAACTAAGACAAAAAGAATGTGGCATGAGATAATTTTGTGGTGGGAAATCGGAAGAATACCTTACAACATCATAATGTCCTTCATTGGACTATTGAGTTTTCAAATTGGCTATGTGACAATTCCGCTGGTCTACCTTATTATAGGACTTGGACTTAATATTCTGTACACTTTAGTTTGGATAATTGAATTGATTTTTATCAATAGAATGAAGGACAAAAACATAAAGATAAAATATCCACAATATGCGTTCGTTTCTTATTTGACTTTTTCGACACTGATTGTGTTTGCAATTCCTGTTTTGCTTTTAATTAGATAACCGGATTGAATTCAATTCAAGAAATGGACTGTCTGAGAAAATAGAGCGGTGAAATTGAAACTACCGCCAACAACAGCTATAATACATATGCTTTATCGTAGGTTATTAACTTGTGTGCTAGTAAATTCCGTCAGCAATGCTAGATATGGATGTAGGTATTTACACGCATACGTCTTATAGCTAAGCGTTGTGCGTAATGAGTTTATGAAAAAAGGTTTTACCATCTTTTTATTTGTTTTTGGATTTGTCCTGTGGACAGTCAAGAGTCATGCGACAGCGCAGCAGCCAGACGTCTTGATTTATAAGGGGAAAAAGTATTCACTTTATACGAATCCACTAGACGAGTATTTTAGGAAGCATCCTGATAAAAAGCCAAAGACTTCCATAATATCGACCGGAAATTGGCGTGGTTACGTTGCAACTTTTGAAATAATTGAAAGTACACTCTTTCTTAGAGACATAGAAATAGAAATAGGCGATGATAAAAATGGACTGCGGACAAAGTCGGTTATGGATGAAGTATTTCCGGGTAAAAGTACTGTTGCTCTTGAATGGTTCAATGGATTGTTGACGTTACCGTACGGGCAATTGCTTAAATATGTTCATATGGGATACAGTTCCGCTTTCGAATACTACCTAATCCTCGAAATCCGACTAGGGAATTTGACCAAAGAGAAAGATTTCAAACATGAAGATTACACCAAGTTTAAGGACAAGCAATTTGAATTATTTAAGCAGACTTTAGAATACGGAAAAACCATATCTATTCTTAAAGAAAAGTTTAAATCGACTGACGAACAACTTGAGTCTTTTGTGAGAATTCATGGGACAGAATATATGACTTATTTCATCGAAGACTGAGTCGGGGCATAAACTCACTACGCGCAACAAAAGCTATAATACATATGCTGTATTGTAGGTTCTTAAAGTGTTTGCTAGTAAATTTCGTCGGCAACGTGCGACAAAGATGTAGGTATTTAAACGCATACGTTTCATAGCTACACGTTGTGCGTAATGAGTTTATGAAAGGTTTTTACCATCTTTTTATTTGTTTTTGGATCGTCTTGTGGACAGGCAAGAGTCATGCGACGACGCAGCAGCCAGACGTCTTGATTTATAAGGGGAAAAAGTATTCACTTTATACGAATCCCCTCGACGAGTATTTTAGGAAGCATCCAGATAAAAAGCCAAAGACTTCCATAATATCGTCCGGAAATTGGCGTGGTTACGTTGCAACTTTTGAAATAATTGACAGTACACTCTTTCTTAGGGACATAGAAATAGAAATAGGCGATGATAAAAGTGGACTGCGGACAAAGTCGGTTATGGATGAAGTATTTCCAGGTAAAAGTACCGTTGCTCTTGAATGGTTCGATGGATTGTTGACGTTACCGTACGGACAATTGCTTAAATATGTTCATCTTGGATACAGTTCGGCTTTCGAATACTACTTAATCCTCGAGATCCGACTAGGGAATTTGGCCAAAGAGAAAGATTTCAAACATGAAGATTACACTAAGTTTAAGGACAAGCAATTTGAATTATTTAAGCAGACTGCAGAATATGGAAAAACCATATCTATACTTAAAGAAAAGTTTAAGTCGACTGACGAACAACTTGAGTCTTTTGTGAAGATTCATGGGACAGAATATATGACTTACTTCATTGAAGACTGAGTCGGAGCATAAACTCACTACGCACAACAAAAGCTATAAAACATATGCTGTATTGTAGGTTCTTAAAGTGTGTGCTAGTAAATTTCGTCCGCAACGTGCCACAACGATGTAGGTATTTAAACGCATACGTTTTATAGCTAAACGTTATGCACAATGCCGCGCGGACAGAGTGGTGGTCACTACATTGGCACATTTGCTTGCCACATATTCCATCGTGACACCAAAGTAAACAAAAGAGCCAATCTTTGCCGAGCAGAAATCGGTGTGAAAGACTAGAAGAAATTCACAAATTATTCATCACCTATTGATTTAAGGCTTCAATGAACGGTGAATTCACAGAAATTAACCAAGAAAATCTTGAATTCAGTCTTTGAGGCAGCGAACAGAAAGGCCGAAAGCTTTATTTTGCTTGATTCCGAACACATAACCGTAACCGCCATAGTCATAGTTTATAATGCAAGCCAAGGCTTCTTCTGACGTAGAATCCGAAGAACTCCACCAGTGACCATTAATATCGACCATGAATGTACCCTCATGGAGACGGAAGCCATAGTCATCTCCAAAGGCCGGAGTGCCACTTGGGTTCATACCATTTCCAGCTGGCTTTAGCAGCGTTCGTATTGCTTCTGTTGTGAAATAATCCCAATGGTGGTTTACTGTATCATTTCTGCTTCCAAGTAAGTGGAAAAGATTGGTCCACTCCTCATCGATTGGCACATGCCATCCCCGTGGCGCCAGACCGCGCGGGTCGTTCACCGCGTACCAATTGTAGAGCTTGCCGTAAATTCGCTCATTGGCCACCCGATCAGAAAAATAGCACCAGGCAGGCTGCTTGTTTTCGGCTGCACTCTTCCATTCCTTAAGATTTTTAACTTCGGGTATGGGGTCGCCATTGGCAAAGTGGCTTACGTTGAGATTCTTGCCAAACCATTCTTGTGAGCCTACTCGCACGGTAGGCGCATCAGTCGTGCCATAGCCATAATCAAGGGAAGGCGTTACCTGAGCCAAAGCGACAGACTGCTTTTTTTCAGAGACCTGCGAAACACATTGGAAAGTGGGCAGACAAGTCGCAGCCATACAAATGGCCTTAATTAGAAAGCTTTTCATAACTTAAAGACAAAGTTCACAATCAGACCCCAGTTTCTTGCCAAAACGAAGTTAGAATTTTGATGGTGGATCACCTAGGCTTGATGTCAATTTTTGTTGAGGACTCGGAGATAGCTATGCAACAAAAAGTCAAGATTTATTGTAGGCCAGGAAGTATGAGTAACCAGTCTCGAAGAATAGATTAAGAGATTGCTGGTTCTCACGGACATTTGAGTGTGCAATGCGCGGCACAGTGCATAACAACAGCTATAATACATATGCTATATCGTAGGTTCTTAACGTGTGTGCTGCTAAATTTCGTCAGCAATGCTGGACAAAGAAGTAGGTATTTACACGCATACGTTTTATAGCTAAGCGTTGTGTGCAATGTAGGCACCATTTCAAGATAGTGAGTGCTCCGTCCCGGGATGAATTTCATAGCGGTGCGTATTCCATCGAAAGTTTTATGAATGTCAACTTTCGCTGCATTTCAGAGCCTTGGTTAGTGAGGCCACTTTTCTCTGACTCCCGCTCAAGCGTTTCTTCAGGCTTGACGATCAGTGATGTATTTTTCATAGCGACCTGGGTAGGACTCAACGGAAATCTATTTCGTGGGACTCAAAGAGCAAACACAGGCTAATAACAATATGTATGCCCGATGCGCTACACTGCATGCCAAAGCCGACCGCGGGACTTACCGCGCGTTTTGTGTTTTCCGGTATTAAGAAATTGCGCAGTGCCGACCACGGCCACCGGCAGCGCACTCACTCAAGTTCGGAAAGAGTGCATCTACGGTTTTTACCAGGAGCGTGAGCATTGAACAAAACACAAAAAGCGCTAGATTGTAGGTACCAAATAAGCATGGCGCACCGAGCATACATGACCGTTGTGTGCAAAAGGCCTCAAGACAATTCAGGGACAAATGATCAAACTGATATTAATTATTTTGACAATCACCTTTTCTGACTCGACAAACAATCTTGAGCAAAAAGCCAGTGACTACTTTTTTGACAACGTTTTTAAACAAGACTACAAAGAATATAAAATCATTGAATTCAAAAATCTGACTGACACTTCAAAATACTATGGAATTATTCATAAATGTGAAAATTGGGACAAGGAGACAAAGTACCAGATAATGTCAACCAAACCTAGTGAGTCGGTTGACATAACGGCTAAAACGAAAGACGTAAAAATTAAAAACATAAAAACGAATTCCGGACGACTGAAAATATATGTCTACTCAAAGATTAAAGTCGGTGACAACTATTTCGTATCAATAGCGACATTTCGGAAACTTCACTTTGCAAATTACTATTTCATCAAGTTTGACAAAAACGGAAACGTAATTGATACATGCAGCACTGGAGAAATAATTTAGTGGGTCGGCCTTCAGCACACAACAAAAGCTATAAAACATATGCTGTATTGTGGGTTCTTAAAATGTGTGCTGTTAAATTTCGTCAGCAATGTAGGACAAGGATGTGGTATTTAAACGCATACGTTTTATAGCTAAACGTTGTGTGCCATTTACAGGACGAGAGACGACCGACAAACAATCAGAAAGAAGCTGACGTGAATAATAATCAAGAACAAGTTCTAAGTCGCTTATCAAAATTAAGTGACGGACAATATTATAAAATCGAGCCAGCCACGGCTGACAAGGTTACCATCTTTAGGAAAAGAGCAACAGAAAAAGGCGTTGACAAATATGTAATAGACGAGCTGATCGACCTCTATCAAGTCGCTGACAATTTTTATTATGAGATCGTGATGGGGTTTCACAGTTGTACGGACGAGATGACATTTGAATGGTGGAATGAAAAGGAACTTTGGTTGGGACAACGGGACTTTAACACTCTTCGCTGGGCAAATGGTAAATTCTGCCTAGGAGATGCATCGAGTATTAGTTTTTCGACCGACTACGAGTCTGACAATCTAGTCGGACTTTTGGAATGTTGTATGAGGGAAATTGAGAATGCAAACAACTACGACAAATTGAATAGTGGAGAGTAAACGGCACACAACAAAATGCATAATCAATGGCGGGGTTCAGCGTAAATTTGTAGTTTAGTTTTTCAAATTACGTTTTGTGTCGTGGGACAGTGAAGCGCTTCGAACACCCGCCACTGCTTATGCACAAACGTTGGTGGCGAGTGTAAATAGGTTGCCGGTATATCCGGACAATATTTTAAATTGGGGTTGGAAAAGTGATCAAAATGAAAAAATCCGTGGTAATTGACTCCATTTCGAACCTACCTGACGAATTCTCGATAGATGAAGTAATTGAAAGACTCATTATCCTTGAGAAAATAGAAGAGGGACAACAGCAGATAAAGGAGGGAAAAATAAATACTGAGGAAGAAGCCAAAACAAAGCTTAACAAATGGTTAAGTTGATTTGGACTGACCAAGCCATTGATGACCTCGGAGACATTGGAGATTACATAGCTGAAACATCCGAAAGGTATGCCGTGCTGACGGTTCAGAAACTCTACGAAAGGACTGACGTTCTAAAGAGCTATCCAAAATTGGAAGAATTGTACCGGAGAAAGGTGAAGAAAACGTCAGAGAATTAATTGAGGGGAGTTATCGAATTATCTATGAGATCAAGTCGAGCGACCTCATTTATATTTTGACCATACATCACAGCGCAAGGAATCTATAATTCTTGGCTCGTGCCGCACCAGCCACCAACAACGTATATGCCGCATTGCCGTTTGCAGGTTAAATTTAAAAGAAAACGTGAACGCGGCATATACTGACGTTGGCAGCAATGGTGCGCCTCTGTGGACAGTGACGACTAAAATATAAAGATTAACCTAAGTTGACCTTAAATGAGTAATGAGATATTTTTTTACTTGGGACTGTCAGCGATTTTAATTCACGAGATGGACGCAGTTAGATGTAAAGAGTGGAGAATATTTCCAGGACTTTCATTGCTTGACGACAATTGGGGATATAAAATATTTATGATAGCACACGTGCCGTTATTTTACTTTTTGTTTTGGGGACTCTTGGGACAAAGTGATAATTCGCAACTAAAATTTGGACTTGACGTGTTTTTCATCATTCACGTTGGACTTCATTTGCTTTTCCTAAGACATAAGAAAAATGAATTTAAGGACTCGGTGTCATGGACAATAATTTTAAGCGCTGGACTATTTGGACTAATTGACATCTTGATTTAATTTAAGTGAGTATCTCGAAGACAACTTGGTAAAAGTTGGTAGGCTTTTTTCCGTGGACAGCTTGACGATAGTGGAAAAGCGATTTTGAGATTTCGTATCGGCTGACAGCGACTCGTTGATAAATTAAGATTAGAGAAAAGAAAAATGTGGGTGGACGAATTGACGAACGGAAAGCACCACAGCTGCCAACAAAAGCTATAAAACATATGCTGTATTGTAGGTTCTTAAAGTGTGTGCTGTTAAATTTCTTTAGCAATGTGGGACAAAGACGTGCGTACTTAAACGCATACGTTTTATAGCTAAACGTTGGCAGCTATGCCCTGTGACAGACTTGTTAACCTAATGATTGACTGAATATGCTTTTGTTTTTAATGGGAGTAGACTTACCGACAATTGGATTGATTGTTCTACTTCTCCTGGTCTTCGGACGACTTATTTTTGTGGCTGACAAAGAAACTCCTTCGAAAAGTATTGAAGGACTCATCTGACGAAAAAGTAAAACTACTATCGAGAGTTAGCGCATTTATTTTATCACCAATAGTAGTAATAGGTTCGCTTTCCCTATTTATCTACATATCCATACAGACTGCTCCGAGAGAGTCGGACGAAGAAATGGAAACAAATCATTATGAAATGATGGAAAAGGATATCAGAGAGGACTTAAAAGTAGGGATGTCAAAGACAGAAGTTGTTGGACTTTTTGGTGAAGCGGACACGACTCAATCCATCTTAATTTATGACTTATCGTTGCCGGACGCAAAAGAAAAATACGTGCTTGAGATAACGTTTGACTCAAAAGGATTGAATGATTTTAAGAGACAACGGTGACGGGCACAGCTGCCAACAAAGTATATAAAACATGCCGGCACGGATTGTTGATAATTTATTAATTTGGAGTGCCGGCACGTTTTATATACAAACGTTGGCGGTAATGCTTTTTAACGACCAGGCTACTTATGGCTAAAAATTAAAACGAAACGACAGTAATGAAATTAAAGCCATTTCTATTTGGGACAGCTATCATAATAGGACTTTTAGGGTTTACAACTAATGATAAAATCCAAAAATGTTTCATTTCCTTCCAAGGTTCAAACGGCTTGACAGCTCAAGCCGCAGACCGACTTCCTGAGTCTCCGGAAAAAGTAAGGCAGGTAAAGACGAACAAGGGAGAAGTTGCAATTACAAGAATTGATGGTTATCGGGTATTTTACAACAATAGTAAAAACGCACCATTTGTCAATTTAAAAGTTGAGTTGTCCGACAATAGGGCTTATCCGACAGACACAGTTGGGCTAGTGGAAAACTTAAAATACATGAACTCTGCATCACAAGGAATGGAAACAAAAGACATTATTGAATTGACTTTAAATGGATACAGAATTTATGGATTGAGCCGCGGCTCAATCGAAAAGGGTAGCACACTTGGAACATTTATTATGTTCCCTGGCGACAATACAACGATATATTTCTACTTCAATAACATGACACCTGAGTTTCGAAACTTTGATAGCCTGGAGGACTATAAAAAGCAACGAAACAAGTTTATGGACGACTACACGAAGTATTTAAAATCGTGTGACAAAGAATGACGGTGTAAACGCACTACCGCCAACAAAAGCTATAAAACATATGCTGTATTGTAGGTTCTTAAAGTGCGTGCTAGTAAATTTAGTTAGCAACGTGGGACAAAGACGTGCGTACTTAAGCGCATACGCCTTATAGCTAAACGTTGTAGCACATTTTCTAAAGACAGTTTCTCCTATGATAAATAAAGACTTATTAAAAAGTATTAGTGAATTTGACGAAAAGGGCGAGAATTTTGACTCTCAAGAATTAGTTGACAATCTCGATGTTATGGAGAAAGCTCACGCTAAAATCCACGGTCTCCTCATTACAACGCGGATGAGAAAATTAATGAGAGACTTCGGACAAAGGGAAAGTGATATCTATGTAGTCAGTTATCCGAGATCTGGAACAACATTAATGCAGATGGTTCTTTATCAGATGACCACAGACGGTAATATGGGATTTGATCATATTTACGAGGTTTCTCCTTGGAGTCGATTCTCCGCTTTCTTTAAACGTCCCATGCCAAGTGTAGGTGAGAGAAGAATAATTAAGACACATGATCCGTATTCAATGCATGAGGGGAATAAGACGTCAAAATTTATCTTTTTAATTCGTGACTGCTTAGATGTAATTCCGTCAATTTATCAACAAACACAGGACTACATTGACCCCTCTGTAAATTTTGAAGAATTGAGTAATCGAAACATGACAAATTGGTTGGATTATAATAGTACGTGGATTGAAAACGGAAACGGACTAGATATTCTGTATTTGAATTACGAAGATGTTGTCGGAAACAAAAGAGAAGTGATTTCGGTACTTTCAAAATATTTGAATGTAAATATTGATGAACCGTCTATCGAACGTGTTCTTGAGAGAACGTCCATCAAGTTTATGAAAGATCATGAATCAAAATTCGGAGAACAACCAGACCACTGGAAAGTCTACAATAATTTTATTCGAACTGGACAGGTTGGAAAAGGGAGATCTCAGTTTACAGACGAACAATTGAAGGAATATCGTGAGCTTTCGAAAAAATATAGAATAGAAGGGACTCATCTTGAAAGATATTTTGCGTAGAAAAACGTGCTACAACAAAAGCTATAAAACACATGCTGTATTGTAGGTTCTTAAAGTGTGTGCTCTTAATTTCGTTCAGCAATGTGGGACAAAGATGTAGGTATTTAATCGCATACGTTTCATAGCTAAACGTTGGCGGTAATGCCAAGAAATCTCACCAGACCATGTTGTCCAATTGGACTACTCTTCGTATCTTTGGACTGTGATCAAAAAACGCGAACTCTTATTTTATAAGAACTATTTTAATGAGTTCTATTCTGCCCAAGCGACGAAGGTTAAGAAGAAAATACTCTGGACGTTGAGAGTGATTGAGGACTTAGAAATAATTCCAGAAATATATTTCAAGCACCTTGAAGGAACAGATGGACTTTATGAAATCAGAGTTCAAAGTGGTGGTGACATATTTAGGGTATTTTGTTTTTTCGATGACAATAATTTGGTCGTAGTCGGACATGGATTTCAAAAGAAAACTCAAAAGACACGTGAGCGAGAATTGGAAAGAGGAGAAAAAATTAAACGGGAGTATTATGAAGAAAAGAAACGTAACAAGTCTAAGTGAGTTTATCGACGAAGAAGTTGGTAAAAAAGGAACAAAAAAACGTGACAAGTTTGAAGCTGACTATGATGCGTTCAAACTTGGTGTTATGATACAACAAGCGAGGCAAGAGCAAGGACTAACACAAGAACAAGTTGCTGAGTTGTCAGGCACAAATAAATCTTATATTTCAAAACTTGAAAAAGACTTAAAAGATGTTCGTTTTTCTACATTGCAGAGAATAATAACGGATGGACTTGGTGGACATCTTGAGATCTCGATAAAGTTTGGAAAATAGATTACTGTAGCGGCACAACCGCCAACAAAAGCTATAAAACATATGCTGTATTGTAGGTTCTTAAAGTGTGTGCTGTTAAATTTCGTTTGCGACGTGGGACAAGAGCGTAGGCATTTGCACGCATACGTTTTATAGCTAAACGTTAGCGGCAAGCGGCAAAAAAAAATGAGGTACATACTTGGGACAATAATAATTATGACAATGGTGTCGTGTCGAGACAAGGCCGACACTAAACTAATGACTGGAGAATTATATTTTAGTTTTCTCAGAATCGGAAACTATTATAACCAACCGGATAGTATTGTGCAGTTTTATGAAAATTACTTTGAAACCACCGACTTTGATAAAGTTAACGAAAACGATAGAAAACTTTGGGCTCAATACAAGAAATTAAAAGACCTAGACTTATTATACAAACCTTTTGTTGACATATCATTAAAAGAAGATTCGGTTGTAAGACTCTACCTTGACGCTAGTGAATACGATAAAATCAAAATTTATAAAAGACATAAATTACAAGAGGACAAGAAAAAAGTTAAAATTGAATGCAACGTAAACAAGATTGATCAGGGACTTTACTACTGCGTGGACTTGCTGTCAGTAGACGTAGTTGACGGAGAGACACTTCAACGACAAAGAAAATTAAAAATTGAGGACTACAATTGAGCGACGACCAAACTGCCAGCCGGCAAGAAAAAGTTTATGCCAGCTGCGGGTGACATGTAAGTATAATGTTTAATTTTCTTAATTTGGTTCGGCCACGTGGGACAAAGACGCGCTTTGAAAACCGCAGCGGTCATGGACTCAAACGTTAGCGCAAAGCGGCCAGAATGTTTTATAATAATGAGATGCATTTCGATAATATGGGTATTGTTGATAGTGTTGGGAAGCTGCAGCCTACTCGAGCAAAACGATTTTATCGAGACAGAGAACGTAGGACTGATTGGCGATGAACAAATCATTTACTCAGCATTTAAGACAGGAATTGATAATTATAGAATTGAGTTTCGGGCGGTCCTGGGATCCGACACATCGAAAGTGTTTGACTTTTATATTAATGACGCCATATACACAAAGGAAAAAACATTTGACTTCAAAATGTTGAGAGACACTCTATTTGTGTTGACTCCATTTCAAGCTTGCAGGATGTTCCATGAGACAAAGAACGAAGGAATTGTAGTTGTGACCAGCTCTTTAGAAATGAAGGCTTGCCAGGATTAAAAAGAGCACGATGGACCGCCAGCCGCTAACAAAGTATATGCATCATTGCCTGTGACGTGCTAGTTTGTTAAATTGTATTTCAAAGAACGTTTTGTTATGTGTTGCGGTGATGCACTTTTAACACGGCAACGCTGCATATACAAACGTTGTGGGTTATTTTTAAGTAACGGTTTGTTATGTCAAGAAGTTATCATAGGACATTTTATCAATAAAGGGGGACAGTCAAAAAATTGAATAGATAAGATGGCCCTGGGCCCTGACTTGATTCGGAAAGAGTTAGCGACTAAATCTTTTGTTAAGAGAAAGTAAAAAAGGATATGAAGGGATCAAAGATAGAGAAAGGACTTTCTGACAATAAGAATATTTGACAGTGAATATATTATTTGTTTGCAGTAGGAATAAATGGAGAAGTCGGACAGCTGAAACAATCTTTAAAGACAATCAAAATCATAAGGTAAAATCAGCAGGGACAGAAAACGAAGCAAGAATTAAGGTGACCGAAAAACACATTAATTGGGCAGACTTGATTTTTGTTATGGAGAAGAAACATAAAGAACGACTGAGGCAGAAATTCGGATCACTGACTGTCGACAAAAAGATTGTAACGCTAGACATTCCGGACGACTATAAGTATATGGACGCTGAATTAATTGAAGTATTGGAAATTTCGGTCTTGCCTTATTTAGGGTAGCGATTAAAAACTACCCACAACAAAAGCTATAAAACATATGCTGTTTTTTAGCTTCTTCACGTGTGTGCTGCTAAATTTAGTTTAACAATGTGGGATAAGACTTTGGTATTTATACGCATACGTTTCATAGCTCAACGTTATGGCGCATTGCTGTGGATACTGTTTCAAGAACGAACAAAAAAATATAATAAAGTAATTATGAACAAATTCATTTTTTCTAGTCTCCTACTGTTATTGGCTTGTTCATCTGAAGGCCCAGAGGGTTTAAGAAGTTTAATTGATTTAACTGACGAACCCGCGGGGATCAATTGTCTTACAGGCGGCCAAAAAATAACTTCTGGAGTTGATGAAAATAGAAATGATCTCTTAGATCAGAATGAAATTGAACAAACACGATACATTTGTAATGGCAAGGAAGGCCTTTCAAGCGTTATAAATTCAACTCCAGAACTGGCAGGAGATCACTGCCCTTACGGTGGGTTGAAAGTGGAATCAGGGGTGGATACCAACGCAAATGAGCAACTCGATAGTTTCGAAATTAAACAAGTAAGGTATTTGTGTAATGGTGAAGATGGTGTTACAGAAAAGGAAATAAGATTTCTGCTTGGTCCATTCGGGAATTACAGTGGGACTTTAGGAGGGCCATATCCATCTATCTTTGAATTCGACATTCGAAACTATCCCTCAGTGGACTCAGCAACGTTTGTCATTTTTGGCGCTGGTACTTACGATTCTAATGGGCAACCTAAGGTTATAGAGAGTACTTTTCAATTGGTTGACGACACTAACGGCCAAGCTATAACTAATAGCACTATTGTTTCAGATGATATTCCGGCTCATGAATATAAGACATCAAAAAATTTTATTAGTGAATTGCCAAGGGAGAAAATAAGATTACGAGCAGATATTCCAACTGATCCGACAAGTAATATTATTTGCCAAACGAGTTACCTTATATTGGTAAGAGAGTAGCTGATTTTAGCGAACACGAGCCCAATAAAGTGTACAATCGAATAGCCTGGTGTAGTGAACTTGCAACATAACAACGTTAATTCACAAAAATCGAATTTTTTAAAGCAAAAGAAGACACGGACGAAATACAACGCGCCATAACAACATATATAAATCATATGCTGGTTCACTTGCTTATCATAAAGTCTGCGAGGTAACTTATTCATCCAATGGGTGATAGAGTGCGCCCTTTAATCCGCATACGCTTTATATATTGACGTTGGTGGCAATATTAAAATCGATATGAAGTTGCAACAATTAAAGACATTTAAATTGAAACATAAAGTTGGAATTATAGCAATGGGACTATTGTCGTTATTTGGCTGCGGACAAAAGAGCAGTTTGACACAAGCAGATACTGACTTGTTAAATAAGTTAAACTTTAAACAAGAGTTGATTTCTGAAATTACAGAATTGACAAAAAGTGAGCTGAAACAACTTCCAGCGATTGACCACGAAACAGGAGATATACTTAATGACAAACCTTTTGAAGGAGTTTATTCAGAAGCAAGTGAAAAAGCAATCGACTATGTAAAAAGACTAAAGTCAAAATTCAGAAAAAACGGTTACTTGATTTTTGTGTTTGAAGGACAAGATGATAAAAAACATGTTGCCGTTATTAAAGGAACAGATGAATTGGACATTTTGCGATATAGAAGAACTGATGGAATTAACTATGACTTAGAGAACGATGATATTGTTAAGAAAGTATCTGAATGGAAGACAAGATACGGACTAATCGTAATAGGATGTAGCAGAGATTGGCTTCAATTAGAGTTTGATAAATTACCAACTGACATAAACGCATTTGCTAAAGAAGTTTATGAGTTTTGTCCTGACTCAGTTGACCAAGGTGTTGGAACATTGGACAAACTAACAGAAGCAATCAAAGAAATGAATGGTGTTTGGTTATGGTGGGACTAAAAATACTTCCACCAACAAAAGCTATAAAACATGTGCTGTAGTTTAGGTAATTATATAGTGTGCAACTTACTTAACTCATCATCAGGGACAATGAATCAGATTTAAAACGCACACGTTTCATAGCTAAACGTTGTGGCTCATTTTTATTTCGACAGATTTACCTATGAAACAAATAGTTGGACTGATTTTACTACTTACACCTATCATGTTGACAGCTCAGACGTATTCACCGAAGACAATTGGGAGCAATTGGCATTTTGTAATGGGTGACAACTCATTCACTGACGAGATAACAGACAACTCATACAAATTCAATGGACGGACTTACTTTACAAGTTTAAGAACCTATTCATGGGGAGACAAGGATGTATCATACTTCAGAGTTGACGACAAGGGGACAATTTATTACTTGGATTCAAAATCAAAACTAGAGAGCATAGACGTTCCTGGGCGACCAAAAAATGGAGATACGTGGACAAGTTCGGACAAGGCATGGAAATATTCTGTCATTGACATTACAGCTACATTTAAGACGCCCAAACAGATATTTAATGATTGCTTAATTATTAAAGCAGAACAAGTAACAAGTCGGGACAAAGAAAAACTTCAAACATATTTTAATTATTACGCTAAGGACATTGGCTACATAGGGAGTAAATTTGACGGTGGACCTATGGCTTACATTGAAAAGTGGGACGTGAAATAAAAACGAGCCACAACAAAAGCTATAAAACATATGCTGTATTGTAGGTTCTTAAAGTGCGTGCTATTAAATTTCGTTTGCAACGTGGGACAAAGACGTGCGTACTTAAACGCATACGTTTTATAGCTAAACGTCATTACACGCAATGTCAGCAGCATTTTAAAGACAGTGCGTGCTTCTGCTCAGAAGCCTTTTCATAGCCTATTGCATTCCATCGGAGATTTTATCAGACTTACCTTTCGATGCATTTCTGTGAAAGTTTACCGAGGCCACTTTTATCTGACTCCCGCTCACGCGATTCTTCAGGCTTGACGGTCAGTGATGTTTTTTTCATAGCCACTTGGGCATGACTCAACGGAAATCTGGTTCGTGGGACCTAAAGAGCAAGACACATGCTAATAACAATATGTATGCCCCATGCGCTAGACTGCACACTAAGATAAATCGCAGGGCTCACCGCGCCTTTTGTGTTTTCCGGTACTAAAATATTAGGCAGTGCCGACCACGGCCACCGGCAGCGAACTCACTCAAGTTCGGAAAGTGTGCATCTATGGTTTTTACCAGGGCCGTGACCATTGAACGAAACACAAAAAGCGCTAGATTGTAGGTGCCTAACAAACGTAGCGCACGTGGCATACATGAACGTTAGTAGCCATTGAGGGGATAATTTTTTGGTTGACGACCGCGTATCATTTCATAGAATAGAATCATTACCAAACTCTCTTTTGGCTCGTGCTTATTTTGAAGTGATATCTCTCGATCAACGTAATTAGTTATCTGCAAAAGTGAAGAGGGTAACAGCAGGCGCGAATTTACTTAAAAGAAATACCCGTTCTCATCCCCGGACTCGACAGGGCGAATTTATCTAGTTCTGCAAGCTATCTATTCAGCTTTTGGTTCGCAGGATCTTTGACGGTTTGAATTCTGCTGTAGGAATTAGTTGCCTGCCAAAGGTACCGCACGGAGACAATCGAAATGTTTAGTCATCAATATAGAAGCCCACGTTCTCATCCCGGAACCCGACGCGTCGAAGATGTTTGCCGCTTCCAGGGTGTCTATGGAGCTTTTGGTTCACAGGTTCTTTGAAGTGTTTCGTTCTGCTATGGTGGATTAGTTCTCTATCCCGCTCATCTCGCTGATAATTTTGATCTTGGTTACCTACCTAAAAGCCCACGTTCTCATCCCGGATTCGTTGGTTTGGAGCTGCTTACCCAACGGCTACTAACAATATGTATGTGTCATTGCGGGGTGCGGCGAAACTTCGTAGTTTAGTTTTTCAAATGACGTTTGGTGAACTGTGTAGGTGCGAGGTAGGTCGGGCAAATCAGTCGTTCCTCCTTCATTTGCCCTCCCAAATCCCGCAACGCCACATACATGAACGTTAGGCGCCATAGCTTTTTATAGTCGTTATTCGGACTCGAGCGCTTGTCATCATCACTCAGTAATGAAGTTACCTATACGATGCGACGCACGGACAAACACTTTACGTATCAGGGTCTGGCGGTGTGTTCCGGTTCTACACAGGTCTGGCTCTACGGTCGCGGCATTTAAAAACGTTCAACGGCTGCCTCCAGGTCTACGGCTCCTAACAATATGTATACTCCATGCGCTACACTGCATACCAGATCAAATCGTAGTACGCGCCGCGACTTTTGTGTTTTCGGCATAAAATGATTCCGCATTGCTTACCGCAGCCACGCACATCAATTCCTCACTCAAGTTCGGCACGACAGTGAGCATCTTCTGTTTCTGCGAAGTACGTGGACATTGAAGGAAACACAAAAGTCGCTACATTCGTAGGCACCCAACGAACGTGGCGCACGAGAGTATACACGAACGTTACACGCAATGTCAGCAGCATTTTAAAGACAGTGCGTGCTTCTGCTCAGAAGCCTTTTCATAGCCTATTGCATTCCATCGGAGATTTTATCAGACTTACCTTTCGATGCATTTCTGTGAAAGTTTACCGAGGCCACTTTTATCTGACTCCCGCTCACGCGATTCTTCAGGCTTGACGGTCAGTGATGTTTTTTTCATAGCCACTTGGGCATGACTCAACGGAAATCTGGTTCGTGGGACCTAAAGAGCAAGACACATGCTAATAACAATATGTATGCCCCATGCGCTAGACTGCACACTAAGATAAATCGCAGGGCTCACCGCGCCTTTTGTGTTTTCCGGTACTAAAATATTAGGCAGTGCCGACCACGGCCACCGGCAGCGAACTCACTCAAGTTCGGAAAGTGTGCATCTATGGTTTTTACCAGGGCCGTGACCATTGAACGAAACACAAAAAGCGCTAGATTGTAGGTGCCTAACAAACGTAGCGCACGTGGCATACATGATCGTTGTGGGCAATTTTCGTAGGACAATTTGATCCATGAATGAATTAAGGGACAAATACAAAAAGGACTTTGAACAAGTCAGGACTTCAATGAATGAGTTTGACCCGTGCGGACTCATTGCACTTGAATCACCAGTTGACGAATACGACTACTTGACAAATAAGGTTCTGGGGCTAAAACATCGTAAAGAATCAAGGTACAAAGTAAAAGAAACAGTTCTAGTTGAATTGACAGACTACTTTGGGGAGGACATAAAATCACTTAAGGAGCCTTACAAGACAAAATTCTTTCAAGCTCTGGACAAATTCTTGGACGACACACAAAATGTGGGTGATTGATGCTTAAGCTAGAAAAAGATAATGCACTGACAAGATCGCAATTAGCAAAAAAGGCTAAGAAGAAAATTCCGCTTTATGACATTATTGACAACTATGAAGTGAAAATTCCTTTCCTGGACAAATCAACAAATAAGCAACGATACTTAAGATTTTGTAGAGTAAATGGAGAATGGTGTTACACTGAGATTGTAGATTAATTCTTTAGACAATCTCGACTGAATAAGAAAACAAACATAAGGGACTAAGAAAAATGTGAACAACGAAGAAGTCGTGAAATGAAAACTGCCCACAACAAGATGCATAACACATGGCTGGCAAACGTGCGACTTTTTCACTTGCATTTCTTAATTTCGTTCAGCAACGGTTGGCAAGGACGAAGCTTTTAAGGCCAGCCACGTCTTATGCACAAACGTTATGCCGCATTGGTTTTTTGGACAGTTTGTGCATCTTCTGGGAAAGACCTACCTTTGACGTAAGTAACGCATCATGATAGTATGTTAGTTTCATTTGGTTCCAAAGACACCAAGAAGATATGGGAGGGTGAAAGAGTTAAAGGATTCACAACCGGTTTACAAGAAATAACAAGAAGGAAATTGAGAATGTTAAACAATTCGCAAAACATTGCTGACCTGCAGATTCCGCCATCGAACAGATTGGAGAAATTAAAAGGAAATTTGAAAGAGTATTATTCTATTAGGGTCAATGATCAATGGAGAATAGTATTCAAATGGAACAAAGGGAATGCTTCGGATGTGGAGTTGTTAGATTATCATTAGGGGAAAAAAAATGAAAAAATTAAGAAACATTCATCCAGGAGAAATTCTTCAAGAGGAGTTTTTAATTCCTTTGGGAATAAGTGCTTACAAATTGTCGAAAGACGTGGGGATACCTCAAACAAGAGCTTCAGAAATAATTAAGGGAAATAGGCGAATAACTGCCGACACTGCATTAAGACTCTCAAAATACTTCGGAAATTCTGCGAAGTTTTGGCTTGGGCTTCAAGACGACTTTGATATAGAAGAAGAGGAACAGCTTAAATCAAAGGAATTGAAGTTGATAGGGCACTATCAAAGCAACGCGGCATAACAATGGCTATAAAACATATGCTGTATTGCGGATCCTTAAAGTGTGCGCTTTTAAAGTCTGTCAGCAACAGCGGACAATGAGTAGGTATTTAAACGCATACGTTTTATAGCTACACGTTGGCAGCAATGGGCAAATGAAAAAGAGAACTACCATCATAACGACAATATTGATACTGCTGACAATTGTCTCTTATGGACAGGAAAACAAAGTGATCAAAGGGATAGCTATTGACGGACATAGAAATCCAATACTTGCAATTAACGTAATGGTAAAGGGAACAACTACTGGAACGGTAACTGACCGTTGTGGAGAATTTTCAATTCCAATTAAACAGAAAAGTGTTACACTAGTCTTTCATGGAATGTCATATGACGACATGAGAGCGTATGAAATTAATTTAAAACAGAAGGACATTAAAGACGACCTATTATTGTTTCAATTAGGAAACTGGAAAGTGAAGAACGAAGCTTGTAAAAAAAAGATAGACAGAAAATTGAAACGCTACATTATAAAATGACGAGATTGATAAAGATTCAAATGTCAAGCAAGTAAATCGATGGCCATTGATAAATTGTTTGAGTTAGGTATTGAGTTACGGGACAAGGGTGACTTAAGGGATTCAGTTGGTGTATTCTCAAAAATTATTGACGACTACCCAAATGACGAAAAAATAAGTGGAGTTTATTTAGTTTTAGGCGGAGTTTACAGCGACTTAAAAGAACATGAAAAAGCTCTGGTCAATTTCAGAATGGCGACTGACATGAATCCAAAATCTGAGCTTGCCTCACTTGGACTTTATATCACTTATGTAAAGCTGGACAGGGACGAAGAAGCAATTAGAGAATTGATAAGATACCTTCGACAATTTCCAGCTAACTTATATAAGGACACGCTTGAAGAATTATTGGAAGGACTAGATCAAGGTTATATGACGGACTTCAAAGTTGAGATTAATAAACTTGCTAAAATGAACGGAGTTGAACCTCCAGACATGTAACAGTTTGTGCGTAGCCCACAGCTGCCAACAAAATGTATGTGAACATTGCGGGTGCAGTTTAAGCTTGTAGTTTAGTTTTCAAACAACGCTTTGTTGTGTGGGACAGTTTAGTATTTCAAAACCCGCAACGTCACATACACAAACGTTGGCGGTAATTTTTCCAAGTTCTACGTTATTATGAAAACTGACAAATGACGCGACTACTACTTGCGACACTCGTTTTACTTCCACTTGTGACAGATGCCTCGTATCCGCAGAGTGATCCTTTTGAAAAAGTTGAAGTGCCAAGTGCCAAGAATGATTTTGGCAGTATTGTAAACTTTTGGAAGCAGATAAACGCTGTAAAAAATGAAGACCTACTTCAATTTGATAGTATATTATTTTTTGTGAATGACTCGTTAAAGTATACCTATTACATTGCTGACCTTAAGTTTTTTGCTAGAAACATGGCAATGAGTGATTCTGTATTACGAGCTTCAACAGATTCCATTTTTAATAAAGAACTAAATTGTTACGACACTTACTTTACTGATATTGGAAACAACAGCTTTTTGCAAAGCAGAAAACATTTAAACAGTGGAGGACTTTGCTATAAAGCAGAACAATTTAGCGAAGGTGATGTTGCTGTAGTAACAAATTGGGTATTTGATAAAACAAACAATGTTGTGCAAGAGACAAATAAATTTATCCAAGACTCATCATTATATCAAATGGTATATAAGAGACAGGGACCTATTATTTTGCAGAGGCGAGCAAATGTCGAACGGAGGAGCATCCAATACGAATATATAATTGATTATAACAAGAAAGGTGGAATCATAGGTTATTCATATCTTAACAGAAGCTCAGAGGAGAAGAGCAATCAATCATTTAAGGTTAATCGGAGCAATGACGATTTAGTAGCTATAGTCGAAGGTGTAATTGACAATAGATTTTTTTCGTTCAATATTTCTCGTTCAGAAAATGTGGTTAAAATTTATCGACAAAATACTAATGAAAGGACGTATTTTAAATTGGTTATGTTCTAAAACTACCGCCAACAAAATGTTTATGCCAGCCTGGGGTTTAGTGTAAATTTGAAGTTTTGTTTTCTTAATTTCGTTCAGTAACGCGGGACAGTGACGCGCTTCGAAAACCCAAGCCGTCACAAACACGAACGTTGGCAGTAATGCCGCTGGACAGTAAATCCCACCTTAAAAAGTCGACAATAATTTGTAAATTGTGGGGTGAAAAAACGAACAAGAAAGGGACTTGATTTTGTAATTGACAAGCTGACAAATTCCATTGAGAATACAATAACAGGCGACAGCTTTACTACCAATATAATCCATCTGACCAAAGCTGACCTTAAGACTGTTGCAAAGAAGAATGGCTGGGTTTTCGACTGGAAAAATGAACTTGGCCAACCGGAGAGAGAAGTCTATAAGCTGACAATCACAGAGAACACCAACATAATTCAAGGGTTAGTGAGCCTTGAAATAAAACTTGATCATGTCTACATGCACTTAGTTGAAAGTGCTCCATTTAATAAGGGTAAAGAAAAGGTTTATTCTGGGGTTCCAGGAAATTTAGTAGCATTCGCCTGTAGACTTTCATTTCAGAGAGGATTTGACGGGAATGTATCGTTCATTTCAAAGACACAATTAATTGATCATTATACCGAGACCTTGGGAGCATTCCATGCCGGAGGACGTGTTATGATTATCGAGACCGCAGCGGCCTTGCGACTCATGAACAAGTATTTTAAAAATATTGAACTATGAAAACAAGAAAGAAAGAATTGGACGTGGACTTTATTGGAGGTTCAGGACCGTTGACAAAGGAAGAGGAGAAGAGAATAAGTGACCTCATAAAAAGTAGGAAAGCAAAACAGAAAGTCACTGCACAAAAGTCAAAGACAAAATTGACTACTAAGAAAAGAGTTACTGCATAGCGGCACTACTGCCAACAAAAGCTAAATGCAATTGCGGGTATTCGTGGTGCCATTTAAGTGTAATCAACTAATTTAACACACCAACGTGGACAGTTACGCTTTTCAAAAACCCGCAACTGCATTTAGCTAAACGTTAGTAGCAATGGCACCCTGGACAGATTCGCCTATCATTTCAAGTTGGACAGAAGAACATGAATAAACTATTGATTGGAATTGCAATCGGACTTCTCTTAGGACTATTTGGTTATTATTCTTTGACTTTCTTCTCATCAAGTGAATCAGTATCGAATGACTTTGCAAGAGTGACGATAAAAAATGAATCAGGAAGAAACGCAAAGAAAGTTTTACTTAAACATGGCAATGGGATTATTGAAACAACGGGACTAAGTAACAAAGACGAAATAAGATTCATTTTTAGGAATATGGGCGAGAATTCATATAAAATCATCGTGACGTTTGACAATGACTTAACTTTGAGTTCTAATCCACTTTACATTGAACGTGGATACAGGGGAACTGAAATAATTAAGGACTTTGAAATCATTACCGAAAATAATTGGTGACGTGAGCAAGGGAGACACAGCTACTAACAAAGTATATGCATCATTGCCTTTGACATGCTAGTTTATATATTGTATTTCAAAGAACATTTTGTATGCGGGACAGTGATGCGCTTTTAACACGGCAACGCTGCATACACAAACGTTAGGCGGTAATTATTTTTTTGGACAGTGTAGACCATGATTAAAAGGACATTATTAATTTTTGCGACTTCATTTCTCGTGACATTTACTCTTCACGGACAAAATTTAAACCTGGACGAGTACGACATATTTATTGGTGACACCTTAATCAATAAGACGGACTTTATTAAAAATGGAAAAAGTTTAGATAGTACGCGAGCAAAACGTCTGACTTTCAAACCAATCTCTGACGGACAAAAGAAAATTTATTATCTAAACGGGCAACTTGCGGGGCAAGGCGAGATCAAGAACAAAAAGGAAAACGGACCTTGGACTTACTGGCATGAAAACGGACAAAAAGCAAGAGAAGGAAGTTTTGATGAAGGTAAGCGGACTGGGACACATACTTATTGGTATCCAAATGGAAACGTGCGAGGAATTGGAAATTTCAAGAATGACAAGTATGACGGTAAGTGGACTATGCACAAAGAGAACGGTTCTGAGACAATTGAGCAATTCTACAAAGACGGAGAATTGGTGAAGCAAAAATAACTACCGCCAACAAAAGCTATAAAACATGTGCTGGTGCCAAGGTAATTATCAGTTGTGCTATTACCTTAGTTCGTCAAGCACGTGATGGAATCAGGATTTACGCGCACACGTTTCATAGCTAAACGTTGTGGGCAATTATTTTGGACAAATGGGACTATTCGACTCCTTCAAAAAAAAGAAAAAAACAGTGACAGAAATCACCCAACATGACAAGCCAAAAAAGGTGCGTCCAGAAATCGCTGATAAAGATTGTTGGAAAAATACTCCACTCCCGACAGAGACCATTGACCTCCCATACCGAAGAACTTTTACGAAAGACGAAATTGAAAAAATAAAAAAGGGAATGATTCCTGAGCAAATGGAGGACAAGTGGTTCATCTACTGTCAGGACGAGAGGATTAACATTCACAGAAGTTGGACAGGTGTTCAAATTTACAGAATTGAATACCAAGGCGTAGCAGACGACGAATTTCAAGTGACAAAAGTTTTGGTCAACGGTGACAAGAAACATTACAACTATCAGGACGTTGACGAAGAGACTAAACTATTGAACTTTTTAATCGACAGACTACTATTAAACTGACAGGTTAAATTGCCAATCCCGACAAACATTACGGCTTACCAACAATCAATATTTAAGCACGCGACAATTGAACACAGTAGAGGAAGCGGTGAAAAATAACTGCCCACAACAACAGCTATAACACATATGCTTTATTGTAGGTTTTTAACGTGCTTGCTATTAAATTTACTCAGGAGTGCTTGGCAAAGATGAAGGTATTTACACGCATACGTTTCATAGCTAAACGTTAGCGACAACTGAAAACGGCCCTCCACTATACAAAGATTATTAGACAGGAAATATGACAAGAACCGAGACAATAATAGCTGTAAACGATGTTAATAAAAGTTCAAATTGGTATCAGGAACTTTTGAGTTGCAAAGGCAGTCACGGTGGTGACACTTTTGAAAATTTGACTGACAAGGACGGAACTGTAATTCTATGTTTACACAAATGGGGCGATCACGACCATCCGACAATGATTGACCCCAAAATCACAAATGGTAATGGACTTATTCTCTACGTTAGAACATCAGACCTAAACAAAGTTTGGAAATGTGCTGAAAGATTGAAAGCAAACATTGATAAAGCCCCACATTTAAATAAAAATTCGGGACAAAATCAATTTACTTTAAGAGATTTGGACGGGTACTATCTTATCATCTCAGAATAAACTGATCGCAGGACAAATAAAAAACAAAGAATCGCTAACAGAGGCTATGAAAATGGCGATGGGTATACATAATTGAAAGCTCGTAGCCTGGACCAGCATTGATGTTGGTTGACAGCGGAAAACAGGCGTGGATTTAAAATTGAAAGACGGAATGGGTCGTTGTCGGACGTCGCACGCTTACATTGTGCCGCTAACAAAAGCTATAAAACATGTGCTGTTGTTTATGTAATTATCAGGTGTGCTATTAACTTTAATCATCACGCAGGGCTGGGAATCAGAATTTAGACGCACACGCTTCATAGCAAAGCGTTAGCGGTCAGCTAAAACAACAATCATGGAAACCAATGAAAATAGAAAACATCAAACCATTTGACGGAAAACATTGCGAAACGACGGCGACAGGAACTTTGCTGCGACAACTTGACTTTGAACTTTCTGAACCAATGCTTTTTGGTTTAGGCGAAGGACTTGGATTTATCTTTTGGAATATGAAGGCAACGGAATTTCCATTTATTGGTGGACGTGTCAAGACAGACCTTTTGACTCAAAATATTGCTAAAAATTTAAAACTTGAACTAACGGTCAAAGAAACTTCTTCAAAACAAAAAGCTTGGGATAATGTAAAACAACTTCTTGACAATGGACAAGTGGTTGGACTTAAATTGGACTGTTACCATTTAGAGTATTTTTCACAACCATTTCATTTTGCAGGGCACTATGCGGCAATTTATGGCTATGACAAAGAAAATGCGTTAATAGTAGATACCAAGCAACAAGGCGGACAAGTAAAAACCAGTTTGAAAAGTTTGGCGTTAGCAAGAGCCGAAAAAGGTCCAATGTCTTCCAAAAATTTGTACTATACATTGAGTAAGACCGACAAAAAATTTGATCTGAAAACTTCGATTATTACAGCAATCAGAAACAATTCTATTGACTATTTAAATCCACCAATAAAGAATATTGGTTACAAAGGAATTTTAAAAACGAGCAAAGAAATAATCAAATGGTTTAATACAAGCAAAGACATTGAAAACGAATTCAAAACATCTGCAATGATGATGGAAAAAGCAGGAACAGGTGGAGCATTATTCAGAAACTTGTACCGAGACTTTTTAAAAGAAAGTTATGCCTTGATAGGAATTGACAAACTAAAATCAGGACACGAAGCATTTGTAGAAATTGCAGCACTTTGGACTTCGATTTCCAAACTATTGGAAAAAGTTAGCCAAACGAAAGACTTTAAATATATTGAACAAGCATCAGACATTTTAAAAGCAATATCAGACAAAGAAAAAAAGACAATGGGTATATTGGCGGAGATATAGCCGAACCGCTAACACTGTATATAAAACATATGCTGGTTCATTTTGTTGCCATAAATTCTGCAAGTAACTTTATTCATCAACTGTAGATAATGATGTGGCATTTAAGCCGCATACGTTTTATATACTCACGTTGGCAGTAATCGAAGAAAATGACTAAGCATCTAATCCTTATATACCTGTTCTTTACTACTTCGATAGCGACCTGGTCGTTCGGGCAAAGTCTAAGGGGGCAAGTTTTTCAGATCGCTGCAGACTACTCGGAGGACCGATGCGGCGTAAATCCAGAATGCGACTGCTGTTCAAGTGATCTAATCTTTTTAACGGATAAACAATTTGGTATGATTGGCCGGTGTATGTACAATGACGTTTATTACACAGGACAATATTCAGTTAATGATGGTAGATTAACTTTGAAATTCAAACCAATTATTGTTATTGAAAGTATTGATGAAGAGACAAGCAAGGTTGAGAACAAGAAACAGACGTTGAAAGTTGATCCGCTTACTTACAGAATCTCCAAATGCGGACAGAATGCAATCAGATTTCAGTATGCTAGATTGGAAGGAAAAGACTTAAAGAATGGTTCGCGCGTGTCGCGAGCTCGGGAGAACGAAGTAATTAACAAATTGAACCGGTCGGAAGCTTGGAGATTGTTAACGGATTAGCAACTACTGCCAACAAAAGCTATAAAACATATGCTGTATTGTGGGTTCTTAAAGTGTGTAGTATTAAATTAGGCTGGCAGCGTGGGACGTAGACGTAGGTATTAAAGCGCATACGTTTCATAGCAACACGTTGGTAGCAATTGGCCCTTGGACAGATTATGCTTCGATTAATAATAGTCTTGACAGTTGGACTTCAAAGTATTGGGTTTGGACAAACCTTTACCGAGCAGGTTTATAGGTTGGCTGAGAACTTCTCGGATGAAGAGTGTGAAGCGTTTGCTGAATGTGACTGTTGTTCAAGCGACATTTTCTTTTTGTCGACTAACAAATTTTGTTTTATCAGTCGCTGTATTTCTGGAGATTCGTATTTTACAGGCACATTTTTGATTCAATCAAACAAGCTAAAATTGAGTTTTAATAAAAAATATGTTGACGAGATTACTGACGAGGACTACAAAGTGGTAAAATTAGAAACGAAAACAAAAAATACTGACCCTATTGAATTTAACATTTCAAAATGTGGACCAAGAGTACACTTGACTCATCCGATTACCACGGAGTGGAGGAATGGTTCGCGTTACGAACAAAAACGGGAGTCAGAATTGATGATGGCGTTGACGTCATCAAAACCGTGGAAACAACTTTCGGAGTATGGCCAACTGCTACCAACAAAAGCTATAAAACATATGCTGTATTGTAAATTCTTAAGGTGTATGCTGTTAAATTTTGTCAGCAACGGCGGACAAAGTTGTCGGTATTTAACCGCAACGTTTTATAGCTAAACGTTAGCGGCAAACATTTTCTGGACAAAGAGATTAATTTGAAAACACTCGGGACAATTCTTCTGACTTTATTTTCGTTCTCGACTTTTGGACAACGAGACCAAGTCGGATATTATTCAAGTAATGTTGCTGACAATGGATTTTTTATTACAAAAATTCATCTAAAACCTGACTTGACTTTTAAATATGAATTCTATTGCGACTTGCTTTACGACAGAGGAACAGGAAAATACAAAGTTGAGAATAGACGAACAATCTGGGTGACATTTGACCGCGACTCTATTGACATTCTAGGTTTAGGACGAATGACTAACAGACCAGTTAAATTCTTTTTTAAACGCGGTCGACTGTACGAATTCAAAAAGAACGGAAAAATTGTAAGACAAGGACGAGCTTACAGCCGACACAAGAAATATTTGTTCTTCGGGGACTATTATATGACTAACCGAAAAATGTATTTGAAAAGAAGAGAAGGTAATTTGATATGGAGAGGAGAAGAAAATGCCAGCCGCTAACAAAAGCTAAATGCAATTGCGGGGTGACGTTTGCCAATCAAGAGTAAATATCTAATTTCGTTCGCCAACGTGGGACAGTGATGCAGTTTCTAAACCCGCAACTGCATTTAGCTAAACGTTACAGGCAATTATAAAAAACATTTAGCAAACCACTATGGGACTAGACATGAGGCCAATGGGAAAACCTAAGCCTGGATTTGAAAAAAGATTTGTTGAGATTTTTGAGATGGTGTCAAAAGATAAAATTCCTCAGGCATCAATATTTGACAAACTGAAAGGAAAGAAATTGCCAACCAAGGACGAACTTCTTCAAGAATGGTTTGCAGGACAAGTTAAGACCTATGAGACAATTAAAGCTCCCAGAGTTGGCAGAGACAAGGAGGCAGACGATTGGATAAAGAATAAGTATGACGATCTTGAACAGAAGCCATCGCTTGACGAGTTCCTAAAAGAACACAACGATTACTACGTAATTGAACTAGCAAAAGAACAAGACGGTGTACCTGTTTATATTGCTATGGGACAAGATGAAAATGTTTTCAGAGGGCAGTTCCTATCTGACTGTGTTGACATAATTGGTGAAGATCTAGTTAATGAAGCTTGGGGAACCAAACTTGCCAATGACACTTTAGATTACGGGAATAGACTTATGAGTGTAGCCGACAAATTCGCAAAAGAAAAGAATTTGGAACACTTAAAATCACAAAGGCTGACACCTGACACTGACGAAGATTCAATTGAAAGTAAGTTGCACATCGTATTTTCATTGGCAAAGTGGCTAGTTTTCTATGGCAAAAATGGACATGGTTACGAGGCGGACTTCTAACTGCCTGTAACAAAAGCTAAATGCAATTGCGGGGCTTGGTGGTGGCAATAAAGTTTTTATTACTAAATTTAATTCTGCACCGTGGACAGTGAAGCAGTTTCTAAACCCGCAACTGCATTTAGCTACACGTTGGGTGCAAGGCGTGGGAACTGTTGACGATAAATTATGACAAAGAAGCATATAATTATTCTAGTGTTGATTGCTACAATAATCAGATGCAAATCTTACGGACAAGATAATATAAAACAAGATTTTAAAATACTGAATCTTGCGGAGACTCCAATGTTCATGAATATTGACACTTTAAAAGGGGCCTCATTAAATGCAACTGAAATTGCCAGTTTGGCTAATCTTGCCGATAAATGCGTTCGAAAGTGGAATGAAAAATTACCAATTAAATATGCGGACGGACATAAGAGTGATAGAAGGTCAGAAGAGTACTATAAACAATACTTACCGACATATAATAGAGTAGGAGATAAATTGGTTTGGATTAATTTAATAAGGAAAACTGACGTTAAAGAACTTCCTGAGGATTTAATTACAATTACAGACAGTCAATTCTACTATAATTGTTGGGTAAACTTAAGTCAGTCCAGAATTTGCGACTGAGACGACTGAATAATTAGTTGTCGACATTCTATTGGCTTTGATTTAACTCTGAGTCGATCGTTGCACATTATGAATGATAAGCGATTTGATTTTGTATTTAATATTGGTCGACCGAAACGCCCAGCACCCAACAGAATATATACATCATTGCCAGGGACGTGCTAGTTCGGTAACTTGTATTTCAAAGAACATTTTGTATCTCGGGCAGCGAGGCGATTTTTACGCGGCAACGCCGGATATAAAAACGTTGGGCGCAATTAAAAATAACTGGATTGAAGACTATATTACTGATGCACCTCGGACTAATTTTGACATTAGCATCATGTTGCCCATTCATTAAAGAGGAACATCTGGGAAACAATTTGTACTTGTCCGAATACGACAATGTAGACCGAAGGATTCTCTACTCAGAAGAAAGTTGTTCCAGCACAGGGATAGAAATTGTTCCGATGACAGTATTAGAATATAACCACAATTCGAAATGGATCATTGCGAAATCAGGGAATAAACGGACGAATGACAATGTTCAATATTGGATAATTAAAAATTACTATGACGTTACCCCGACCGCAGAAGTCATTAAATCAAATGCCATTGGACCTTTGAGTTTGGAGCTATTTTCCAAGGAATTGGTGACAAGACAAATTCAATTAAGTCTTAACCGAATAGAATAACTGCGCCCAACAAAAGCTAAATGCAATTGCGGGGCTTGGTGGTGGCAATAAAGTTTTCATTAACTAATTTTAATTTTGCAACGTAGACAGTGAAGCAGTTTCTAAACCCGCAACTGCATTTAGCTAAACGTTGGCAGTAATCGAAGAAAATGACTAAGCATCTAATTCTTATATACCTGTTCTTTACTACTTCGATAGCGACCTGGTCGTTCGGGCAAAGTCTAAGGGGGCAAGTTTTTCAGATCGCTGCAGACTACTCGGAGGACCGATGCGGCGTAAATCCAGAATGCGACTGCTGTTCAAGTGATCTAATCTTTTTAACGGATAAACAATTTGGTATGATTGGCCGGTGTATGTACAATGACGTTTATTACACAGGACAATATTCAGTTAATGATGGTAGATTAACTTTGAAATTCAAACCAATTATTGTTATTGAAAGTATTGATGAAGAGACAAGCAAGGTTGAGAACAAGAAACAGACGTTGAAAGTTGATCCGCTTACTTACAGAATCTCCAAATGCGGACAGAATGCAATCAGATTTCAGTATGCTAGATTGGAAGGAAAAGACTTAAAGAATGGTTCGCGCGTGTCGCGAGCTCGGGAGAACGAAGTAATTAACAAATTGAACCGGTCGGAAGCTTGGAGATTGTTAACGGATTAGCAACTACTGCCAACAAAAGCTATAAAACATATGCTGTATTGTGGGTTCTTAAAGTGTGTAGTATTAAATTAGGCTGGCAGCGTGGGACGTAGACGTAGGTATTAAAGCGCATACGTTTCATAGCAACACGTTATGTGCCACTGGGAGCAATGATGCAATGATAACCATATTGGGTCTTACAATTCACCATATCGCATTAGCAGCGTTGCTATTGCTAATTAGCTTGTTCTTATTCGTTTCATTTGGGTGGAGTGCGTTTGCGACGGTTACAGAAAGGCCGGGCCTAAATGGTGGAATGTATACATTCTATAACTTGTCGCGCACCCAATTCTCGTTGTACACAGGAATAGTTTCATTATCGGCATTTGCGTTTGGTATCGGAACGATGCAGAGTATTTTTAGGGGAAATGAAAAGGGGCTAAAGACAACTCTTATATACTTCGTAATATTCATAACCCTCTTTGTATTTTGTGAATTTACACTACAGCAGCGCTTTATAGGCAAGGGCTAACGAAAAAACGGTTGAGAACGGCGACGGCACATAACACCGTATATGCCGCATTGACGTTTGTAGGTTAATTTTAAAGGAACACGCTAACGCGGCATATACTGACGTTGGCGGTAATCGTTTCAAAAAATAGACCAATGATTAAAAACATAACTCTCTTAGCGACCGTTTTAGTGACACTGACAAGTTACGGGCAAAGGACAATTACGATAGACGGAGACGAGATTGTATTGCGGGATTCATTGGATGGCAAAGTTACCCTTTTGACATCTATAAAAAAGGGACAGAGGAATAGAAATTCACTCTGGATTAGATACGACAGACGTCCAGGTGTTGATCCATGGATAAGAGAACCTATTGACGGACTTGATAAGTACTCAGATGACAATTTTATTTTATACCTGAGAAAAAAAGGTATTCACGTTTTTGGATCAATAACAACCTATGATGATTGCCTTTGTTTCAAAAACAAGATGATGAGCTCACCTGACATGTATTTAATTTTTTTCAAGATAGATAAGGGACAATGGGATAAGTTTAAAGAGTTATTCCCAGAGATAGGTGATTATGCTGACGTGATTATTAAGAGCGATTAGAAACGACTACCGCCAACAACAGCTATAATACATATGCTTTACGGTAGGTTATTAACTTGTGTGCCATTAAATTTCGTCAGCAATGCTGGACAAAGATGCAGGTATTTACACGCATACGTCTTATAGCTAAGCGTTGGCAGCAATAT
This sequence comes from Chryseolinea sp., assembly GCA_037720155.1. Classification (GTDB taxonomy): domain Bacteria; phylum Bacteroidota; class Bacteroidia; order Cytophagales; family Cyclobacteriaceae; genus Chryseolinea. The sequence goes on from JBBJMI010000002.1 coordinate 149,175, forward strand.
TACTAATTGAGATATGGGACACTGGGGAACCGGCCTAACTTCAAACGACACATACCAGGATGTTTACGACTCCTTTTTTGAATACTACAATAACGATTGGTCAATAGATGTTATAAAAACAAAGCTCATTCAAGACTTCCATGGAACGCTAGAATTAGAAGAGGACCTTGATAATTTTTGGTTTGCACTAGCTATGGCCCTTTGGGAATGTGGCGTGCTCGACCAGGCAACGCTTGACAAAGTTAAGCCTGATCATGATTTAAAAGTTTGGAGGGAGTTAGGGGCAACAGAAAAGGAGATAAAGAAAAGAAAAACCGTTCTGGATAAATTTGTCGCTAAAATTGCAATTCCAACAACCAAGCCAAAGGCAAGGAAGAAGGTAAGACGTAAAACAACCAAGCCAATATTTGACAAAGGGGACTGCATAACATTTCAATTGAGGGGTGGAAATTATGGAGGTGCTGTCGTTTTTGAAGCAGATCAATCAAGCGAAAATGGGTTCAATTTTGTGGCGGCAACAACAATTAACAAAAAGGAACGACCTTCAATTAGAGACTTCGAGGATGCAAACATCTTAACAATTTGGGAAATGCAAGTTTATGGTAAAATAGAGAAAAAACTCAAGGGAGAAGAGCCAATTGCATACTGGTTTCAAGCAAAATCTTTTAAAGACTACACTGACAAATTTGAGAAGGTGGGGAATCTAAATATTGACAAAATGTTCGAGCATACATTCTTGGGGAAATTCAGGGTTTGGATTCCTTGGGACGTACTAATAGTATTTTCAGAATTAACATTTGACAGGGTTATAGCCGGACAACAACAAAATAAAACCATATTCATTCAAGATTGGTGCAAGTAATACTGCTGCCAACAAAAGCTATAAAACATATGCTGTACTGTAGGTTCTTAGAGTGTGTGCAATTCAATTTCGTTTGCAACGTGGGACAAGGACGTGTGTACTTAGACGCATACGTTTTATAGCTAAACGTTGTGCGCAATTTTGGCTTGACAGTTTAATCAAATCCAACTAATGACTTGGGCACCAATTTCTCTTGACAACATATTTGGCCTTATTCATGAAACCGAAAAGGACTTGAATGGCGATCTTATGAACTTCTGGGAATTGATAAAGGTCGATCCAGAGAAATGGCTGAAGAGACTTTTGGGAAAGAAGGAAATGGATTTTGGGTAGTTGGACTAATTGGACGAAAGGTTATTTACTACAACGACATCGAAGATGGCTTCAATATTTCTGACTACAAGAATTACGGAGTAATTGATGAATATGTATGTAATCAAGATAAATTAATTTGGATCGTTGGAAGACTTGTTGAGTTTGTAAAGTTTGGTGGTAGTGTTCAGGGACAAGCGGGACCACCAACAAATTTAATGTAGTGGAAGCCTAAACAGCGCACAACAACAGCTATAATACATATGCTTTATCATAGGTTTTAACGTGTGTGCTGTTAAATTTCGTCAGCAAATGCTTGACAAAGATTTAGGTATTTACAGGCATACGTCCTATAGCTTAGCGTTGGCGGTAATTGTTTGTGGACAGAGGTATAAAAAGTTCTAGATGACACGTTTGATTATTTTTGTTATTGTGACCTTGAATTTGACTCAAGTGATGGGACAGATTCCGGGAGAACCTCGCACAAAACGACAATGGGAAAGGGAGGAAGCAAATCATAACTGTATTGAAACTACCAAGTATACAGCCGAGGAAAGGAGACGATTTTATCCTTTTGATACTTCGGTAGTTGTTAAACTTGTGTCGTTTAACAACTTGGAGGATTCAGCCTTCGAACACGGCCTTCCTATGAAAGGCAAAGAAATAGATTTCTCAAGAATTACGGAGGAGAAGACTCTTACTAAAGACCAAATTGACAAACTGACAAACATCCTTTACAATGTTACGTACAATGGTAAGATCTTTACTCTATCAGGAGCTGGATGCTACAATCCACGAAACGCTATTTTGTTTTATGACTCGTCTAAGAGTCTAAGCACTTGTTGGATTTCATCGAACTTTGCTTTGAGTGTCATGAAAGACGATTAAGTTCAGTGAAGATTAGTTGGGGAGATTTGTGTAATCAGAAATCTGATTTATTGAAAGCCTTTTTCCTAGCTAGCGGAATTGAAATTGGAACAATTAAAGAGGTTAGATAGCGGTGACAAACAACTACGCCAACAGCAGCTATAATACATATGCTTTATCGTAGGTTCTTAACTTGTGTGCTATTCAATTTCGTCAACAATGCTGGACAAAGATGTAGGAATTTACACGCATACGTCTTATAGCTAAGCGTTGGCAGCAACGGTTCGTTGGACATTATAGAGATAAATGAATAATCAAAAAAAAATCTTACTGACACTTGGAACATTATTTCCCTTGAGAGTTTTGGCAAGCGGTGGGGACATACTTGAATTGGTAATAATCGAGTTCTTCCTACTATCTGCATTTGTGTTGACCGTTGTGTTCTTAAAAATAAATTGGACAGGAAAGATACTTATGTTTTTGATTTTTATTACGACTGTGATTTTGACATTGACGATAATGGACGATATTCCTTACTCGGAGAACAAACTGAGAATAAATGTAACTTCTGTAGTGGTTCCAATTTTGGCGTCAAGTGTTTTGTACTGGACATTTAGGTCAAGATTTAAAAGGAAACAAATTGATTCGTGAAACGAACCACTGCTGCCAACAACAGCTATAATACATATGCTTTATGGTAGGTTCTTAACATGCGTGCTGTTAAATTCGTCACCAACGTGGGAGAAGAATGCAGGTATTTGCACGCATACGGTTTATAGCTAAACGTTAGCGGCAAGTTTTTGGAAAAGGTCATAGCAGGTGTGGATCGGAGGGAAGTTGCGGAAACTAATCTCTGGCAGTAAAAATCACATAAGGCAAGAAAGACTAGGAAAGACAGGAAAGACAAAAAAGTGAAAGACTATAAATGTGTTTCGATATTGGTGGCGCAAAGAATAAATTTCTCCAATCCTGGTAAAAGTAAAGGCTGATGGCAACGGACCAACGTCAGCCGCTAGAATAATAAGAAATGTAAAGAGGGAATTGCGCGGAAAGAATTTGTAGAATTTAATCGGAAACGCCAGGTATTTAAAAGTCGAAAGACGGGATGGTTTGTTGTCGGACGTCGCGCGCGGGCAGCTGCAGTGTGCCGCTAACAAAAGCTATAAAACATGTGCTGGTGGCTAGGTGATTATCAGGTGTGCTATTAACTCTATTCATCACTCAGTATAGGGAATTTGAATTTAAACGCACTCGTTTCATAGCAAAACGTTAGCGTACATTTTCGGGTGACAAAAGAGGTTCGCCTGCAGAGAAGTTTCGGAGTTTTAATATTGACGATGTTAAATAGATTTTTTTTAGGACTGAATTCGGAAGTTGAAGAAACAACTGACATAGGAGTTGATCGAATTAAATCATATCTCTCGAAAAGACTTGATCACAGAAAGACTGGTTATCTCGACAGACTATCTATAGATTACCAAGACGTGACTTCAAAATTTGTGTATTCGATAAAGGGAACTAGCCTGACAATACATTCATCGAAAAGTATTAAAGTGCAATTTAGAAATTCATTTCAGGGACCTCATCCATGGTTTGCGGGTAACATTAATGGGACCGAGAATCAATCAACAATAAAAGGAACAATTGGAGTTCCAGAATGGACATGGTGGACTCAAGTTATCTGGTTCTTTATTTTCGGTTTCATCTACTACGGTTGGACGAGAGATGCGAAATCATTTCCTGACGGTGACATTGCAATATACTTTATCCTATTTGGGCTCCTGTTTTTCTTAATAAACATTGCAATAATGAGAAATAGAGTTGACAAAATGAGGGAGGAAATTGATGTGGTGGTAGAAAACGCACGCTAACAAAAGCTATAAAACATATGCTGTATTGTAGGTCCTTAAAGTGTGTGCTGGTAAATTTTGTTAGCAACGTGGGACAAGAATGTAGTTATTTAAACGCATACGTTTCATAGCTAAACGTTGGCAGCCATACCTAGGACAGACAAGACAATGAAAAATATTCTGACGTACATTTTACTCTTAGGACTGATTAGTTGCTCAGACTCTGAATACTACAAAGTTCAGTTTGACAATGTTGACCGACTGACGGAAGGAGACAAAGTAATTTTAAAAGGTCTTGAAGTTGGAGAAGTAAGGGACTTTGAATTAGATGACGAAAAGAAAGTCCTTGCAACAATTTGGGTAGGACGAAACATAAAATTGAAAAAGGGTTCGACCTTTACAATTCATTCCGGCATCTTGGGTACAAGACATATTGAAATAGAACTTGCGGACAACCAAGAATTAATGAATACTGAAGAAATTCAAACGGGTTATGTTCAACCACCAGACACGACTGGGTTTAAACAACTGACCGCTGAGCAGAGAGATAGTCTTGTAACGCACGTCCCAATTTACAGGCTCGCTGACACCGTAATGACGATTTTGAGAAAATCAAGAGACTCGACAAAAGTGAAGCAGTGAAGGTACGGCTGCCAACAACGGCTATAAAGCATATGCTGTATTGTAGGTTCTTAAAGTGTGTGCTATCAAATTGCGTTTGCAACGTAAGCCCTCGGTGAACTACATCTTGTGTGGGAGCAGTTTGCTTATTTTGCTTATTGGATAGTTAGGGATCTTTTCCAGAACATCTCTCAACCATTCGAAGGGATTGATATCGTTGATTTTGCAAGTGCCAAGGAATGAATACAGCATAGCTGCTCGTCTTGCTCCGTTGTGTGAGCCGGCAAACAAATAGTTCTTTCTACCAATGGCTACAGGCCTGATGGAATTCTCGACCAGATTGTTATCGATCTCCAGTTTACTATTGGTTGCGTAGAGCATGAGTTTGTCCCATCGATGAAGGCTGTAATGCAACGCTTCTCCTATGGAGCTTTTCGGTAGTACGGATTTGTAATTATCCAGCATCCATGTTTTCAACTCAGTGAGTACAGGTATCGCTTTCTGCTGACGTATAGCGTACCGTTGCTCGTGGGTAAGGGAATCGGATTTCGCCTGTCGTTCCAGGGCATAGAGTTTCTGCATTTCTGTCAGAACATAATCGGCTCTAGCCATATCGTTGTCTTTGGCTTCATCGAATTTGCGACGGGCGTGCGCCATGTAATGGAGCAATGTTATATCAACCTTCTTGTCAAAGTTTTCATATACGGCATAGCCATCGGTTTGTAAAAACCCTTTAAATTCTTTTAAACATTCACCCGGTCCTTCTCCTCCTCTTCCTTCCCTGTAATCGAACAAAACCATTCTTTGGATCGGTGCATGATATACCCAGTGATATCTCCGGTGGCTGGTGCCTTTTTTGTCTTTGTCGAGTACTTTAATTGGTGTCTCGTCCACTTGCAGATAGTCTGCTGTCAGTACTTGCTTTTTAAGTACTTCATAGAGGGGCTCCAGCAATTCACAAGTGCTTCCAATCCAATCGGTGAGCGTAGAAGATGACAGCTTTATGCCTTCCCGCTCAAAGCGTTGGATCTGTCTGTGGACAGGAAGGTGGTCGGTATATTTGTCGATAACAATCTGTGCTAATAATCCTGGTCCTGGAATGCCTTTGTCAATGGGGCGTGATGGAAGAATTCCAATAACAACTCCCTGACCATCCTTTTTTGCATACTTAGGACGGATGTACTGGCGTACAAACAATTTGCCCGGAATACGCTCCAGTTCCTCGGTGATCTCTTCTCCAATCTTTGTTAAGCCGGTGACATCTTCCCTTGGCTCGATGATGACTTTTTCCCGCGGGAGGTCAGCGGGAAGCTTCATGCGGCCGGTAGCTACCTTCTCTGAAGCACTCTTCTTTTCGCGAGTGTATTCAATGGTTTGAACTGCAATGGGCGCATGCTCAATGTGTACATTGGAAGATCCCAATCCTAATGCTAATTGGTCGGGTGAACTGACGGGGATAAAGCGCTCATGGCGTGAACCGTAAACCAGTCGCTTAAGCTGATCTAATTCAGCACGGAGATGATTGTAATTGACGAAGAGTTCTTCATATTTTTCCTTATAGGTAACTGCCTCATCTGCCACGCTGCAAGATAAAACACATCATCCATTCACAAAGCTTGTTTGTGAAGATGTATCAAAATTATTTTCATTTAAATCGAAACGCTTACGCCGCCTGACACTCTTCAAAGATATCCCTTGAAGAATGAGCATAAGTTCACTGCTTTTTAATTCTGTGGATGTTGACAACGGCAACTCATAAGTTCCCTGTTCCAATCGTTTATAATACATAGAAAAACCATCACGCTCCCAATGCAATAGCTTTACCTGAGAACGCCTTTTATTAAAGAAGATAAAGACATCTCCGCTCAACGGATCTTTCTGTAATCCATCTCTAACCAAACCACTAAGTCCATCAAAGCCTTTACGCATATCGGCAGAATGGCGATAAAGAAAGTACCTGCAAGATGACGACAGAGACAGCATCAGATAAGTAGTGCGCGAAGGAGTGAAGCATCTACGCCCTGATAGAAGCGTAGTAACCTTCCGTCAGGCATAACCAATTCCGCCACCGGTGAACCACCGTCTCTCACGGGAAAATTTAGCTTGACAAAGTCTGAAGGTTTATCATTTACCTGCACAGCACGATATCTTTTGAGCCAGTAATGAAATCCACTATAGGCCATTCCTTGCCCTTTGCAAAAAGCTTGCTGTGACTCACCACTTGCCTTCCACAATTCGATCATAGAAAACATCTTCTGTTGCTTTTCATCTTGTGATGCCATAAATTGTTTTTGACAGCAAAGAAGAAGTTAACTTAGTTCCTAAAAAAGATGTACTTCGTCGGACCATTACGTTACAACGGTCTTTAAGACTTTCAATGTGATTTCAAACCAAAATAAAGTAGTTGTAAATGGCACAGCAGAGTTTCTAAGAGACAATAACCGGGCATCTTTTGTTTCTGCTTGCGACATTTATTAGTTTGACAATAACAACCAAATTCAAAAAATCACATATTATTGCATCCAATCAAATTAACCAAAATGAAAGTATATCACTTAAACTGCGTTCAAATTGAATCACCTTTAGGCTCTGCAATAGGTCATTGTGTTTTGATTGAATCAAACGAAAATTTAACACTTGTTGATGCAGGTATCGGAATGGCTGAAACTCAAAATCCTGAAAAAACACTTGGAAAGGATTTGATTGAAACTACAGGGTTTAAGTTTGACGAAAATCTTACGGCCATAAGACAAATTGAGCAACTTGGATTTGACCCAGTGAATGTAAGGAACATAATTTGTTCTCATCTTGACCCTGACCATATTGGAGGATTCTCTGACTTTCCAAAAGCAGTAGTACACGTTTCTAAAGAAGAATACGAGAGCTTTAGTAGTGGAAATGAGAGGTATTTAAGCCAACAACTGTCATATAAAGCTGAACTAAATCTCTATTCAAAAAACGACAATAAATGGTTTGGATTACCTGCCAGAAAACTAAATGTGAATTTTGATGCCTATTTAATTCCGCTTTTCGGACATACACTTGGACATTGTGGAGTTGCGTTTAAGAATAATGATGTTTGGACATTGTATGTTGGAGACGCCTATTATTTAAGAGCAGAATTAGATGAAGTAAATCATCCTGTTGACCAATTGGCGACAATCAGGGCAATGGACAATGGCTTGAGAAAGGAGTCTCTTGAAAAATTAAGACAAGTAATTAAAGAATTTGGTTGTGAAATAGAATATTTTGGATACCACGACCCAACTGAATTTGAAAGAACAACAACCCGCTAACATCACCTATAAGCAGGTGTTTCGTGCTTCATATGACTGAAAGTGTTAAATTTAAAGTTCATTTCTTCCTAGAGAATTCAGTGCTAAAAAGCCCTACATGTATATATCGGAGAACCGTTATCGGCAAGCAAACCTAGACAATCCGACACCAATAAAAAGGAAAGACCTTGCGACCTTTTCCTTTCTGACTTGACAACCAAAATTTAAATTTACCCGACAAATTTCTCAACAAACGGAATGGCTTCTTCGCCAATTTCTTCGGGCGAATTGTGCCCGCTATATTCAAACTTTGCGACTGTATGTTCAGGAAACGTAGTTTGCCAATTTTCCAAAAATGGTTCAGGGAACGCTTTGTCTTTCAAACCCCACAACAACAAGACAGGAATTTGACTTAATGTGTTTCGTTTTTCCCATAAACTTGAAAGCCAATTATCTTCACTCAAAAAGGACTTGGGGAAAATCCAAGTTCCTTTTCGTGTTTCGGGCTTTGGGAAAGGTCTTATGTAATGTTCGTGAACGGATTTTGGAAAGCGGTTCTTGTCGCCAACATCGGCTTTCATCAACACTTTCGGAAAAAAGTTGAAATACTTGCATAAATGTTTCCCCAAAGCGGAACCCAAAAATTTACTGAACATTTTTAAAGTTTTGTCGTTCTTTACAGACCAAAACCAACCATTGAAAGCAACAATTCCTTTTACGTTAGCCGGGTTGCGTTGCGTATAATGTATGCTTATCGGGCAACCCCAATCGTGCATAAAAATTGTTATATCTTTCAGGCCTAATTCTTTGATAAACCATTCCATATTTTCGGAATGAAATTGCGGTAAATACGACACTTCAAACGGCTTGTCAGACAAACCAAAACCAATGTGGTCAATGGCAACGCATCTGTAATTTTTGCTGAAATGCTTAATCAGCTTTCTGTAACAAAACGACCAATTCGGGTTGCCATGAACAAACAAAAGCACTTGTCCGTCTCCTTCGTCCAAATAATGGATTTTGCCGTGTTTAGATTGAATGTATTTTGACTTAAACGGATATTCCTTTCTGTCAATCCATTGATTTGTTTCTTCAGTTTGTGCCATAATTATTTTGAGTTGTAAGCGATTGCGAACGCTTTTGCAAATTCATCAAACTTGATTTTTCCAAGCAATTCTGTTCTTTCACTAAAGTAAGTTTCAAGCAGGGTTGCGTTTCGCAACGCAATTCCCATATCAATAATGTAAGTGGTGGCCATTTGTTCCGTCATTCCTTGTCGCAAAAGACTTTGAAACATTTCTTCATCGGGGAATTGCACCCATTTCAAATCAGATTTTCCAACGGCATTTCCCAACTTTTCGGCAATTTCTTTTCCAGTGATTTCATCGCTTACCACATATTTGTATGGCTTTTCGTCAAAATTGTTATTGTGTATTGTATCAAAGGCAACGTTAGCAATATCAAGCGGGTGGGACAATGCCAACACAACATTTTCATCAAAATTATTTCCAATAACATTTTTATATTTAATCAAATCTATTGTTCCGTAAAAGTTGGAATAAAACATTCCTGGACGCAGGTGTAAAGCTTTAGTGTTGCTTAAAGCGTTGTATAAGTTTTCAATGTGAAAATTTGCACTTGATGGACCAGGACCATTCGGTAAGTGTGCCCCGATTCCGCTTAAATTGACAACCAACGGAACTTTGTTTTGCTTAATTGATTTTGCGTAAGTTTGGCCAACTTTTTTAATTAGTTCCGTTGTTCCGTAGCTTGGGGGTATCATTGAGTAAACGGCATCTGCCCCCCTAAATGCACTATTTACAAAATCTAAATCATCAACTTTTCCGACCAACGGAATTGCATTTAGTTGTTTAATTTCTTTTGCCCTTTCAGCAGTAGAAGTTACTACTTTTACATCGTGTCCGATGGACACCAATTTTTCAATGAGAATACGACTTATGTTTCCCAAAGAACCTGTTACTGTTACTTTCATCTTTCTTTATTTTAAAAATTGTTTGGCAAAATTAGAAACATACTTACTTTTGCACCAGAACTTACCCCATAGTAAGTATAAATATGGCAGTGATAAAAGAAACCTCCGTAATACAGGAAAACAAAAACAACGCTTTTGCAAATTGCCCTGTAACGTTTGTAATGGAACGGATTGGCGGTTATTGGAAACCTATTATTTTGTTCAACTTACTGACAGGAACAAAACGTTACAACGAACTCAAAAAATCCATTCCGACCATTACGGAAAAAATGCTGATACAACATTTGAAGCAGTTGGAAGCAGACGGACTTGTAACTCGAAAAGCTAAACCTGTTGTTCCCCCTTATGTAACGTATGAACTTTCCAAAAAAGGAAAGGAGTTAAGAACTGTTTTATTCGCAATGGCAGAATGGGCTGTAAGTAATGGCGGACGACAATCAACACAATTTAAAAAACAAATGGCTGACTTTCCTACTGAATAAATTGCCTGCCGATAACAGCAGTTTGGCAAAAGGCGTGCTTCGTGCTTCGTAAAAACATTTGTGCATGTCCGAACAATAGTGCTTCGTATGGACTTTTATTGCTATAAATCCTGGCCTTTGATAAGCCGTTAACCCTTAGCGGCAACCCTTTCTGACAAATGAGTTTTATGTTAATTCCAACAGCACTTTGTGGACTTTCGTATTTGTATCATCATACAGTAGTAAAACTAAAAGCAACTAATGCCCTATAGTCGCTTAACAATATAGGGCAGTGGATAAATAGGGCAGCCGCTAACATGGATTTTGCGTTGGTGGGCCATGAAGTGCGAAAAGAAAAAGTGCTTCATTTAGTTAACTTTATTGCTGGCATGCAGTTGGTGTTTTAAATGCGCACCAACGCAAAGGCCCACTTGTAAGCGGTCATTGTAGGACGAACACCAAACAGACAAATTATTGACAAAAAAAAAGCAAGTGACTAAAATAGAAATTTACAAGATTGACATCTCAACCTTTGATAACCATATGTTAGAAATACCAAGTGGAAAAATTGAATTGAGAGACGACAGAACGAAAGAAAAATGGACTGTTGATATAAAACAGTTTTTACTTGCAAAATTTCCAGTAACACAAGAATTATATGTTGAAATTACAAATGAAGAACCAAGTACTATAAAAGGCAATAGACACCCTGTTGAAACAGTTACTTGGAAAGATGCAGTGAGTTTTTGCAATAAGATATCTATTCAAGCGGGTCTAAATCCTTGTTATGAAATTAAAGAAATTAACGAAGAAATTTCATTTGACATCGCAGCAAACGGATTTCGTTTACCGACCGAGGCAGAATGGGAATATGCTTGTAAAGCTGGGACATCTGGAATGAGGTACGGAGATATAAAAAGTGCCGCCTGGTTCAAAGACAATTCATCAATGACAACGCATATCGTAGGGCAAAAGGAACCAAATCCATGGGGACTTTACGATATGCTTGGTAATGTTTGGGAATGGTGTTCGGACATTTATGATGAAACAGTTTATGGCTCATACCGAATTTTCAGAAGTGGCGGTTGGGCTGACGAAGAACGAAGCGTAATGGCGACAACTCGAAGAAGAAGTCATCCATTAAAGTTTAAAATTGACGACCTTGGATTTAGAATTGCAAGAAATCAGACAGAAAAAACAACGAACCGCTAACACGGGCTTTGCGTTAGGCGGGGTGACGTGCAAACTTAGAGCTTTGTGATTCTATTTAAGTTTAGTGCTTGTTGACAGTTTTGTGCTCCGAAAACCCGCCCGAACGCAAAGTTCGAAACCGTTATGCGGCATTTTATAACGACACAGTGAGACAGAAAAGTTACATATTAATAATTCTGGCGTTGACATTTTATGCGTGCGACAGAATAAAAAACAAAGGACAGGAACTTGCGGCCAAGACCGAAGCAGAAGTCAAAGCCAAATCAAAGGACGTGGTCGACAAAGTTGTGCCTCATTTTGACGCATACAAAGCAGATACGAAATTTAATAGGCAACGGTTCAGGGACTTTCTACAAGTGGAGCTAACAAATGACATTAAAAATATCTATTGCTTTGATGATGCAATTGGTATCGACGCTGACTACCAACTTTCTTTTAATTGTGACACTTCAACTGTCAAAAGAATTATCGACAAACACAAGCTGACTTTGGACACTGAGACAAAAGATTTTGCATTTGAAATTCAAAGCGACTTTGACTGGTGGGACAAAAATAAGATTGTAAAATTAAAGTTGTATAGTTGGAAGGGAGATCACCAGTATTTTAAATATTTCTGGTATGACAACAAAGAACAAAAAGCATATTACTTTGACTTCGACAAGTGACGGGAATAGAAAACGACCGCATAACACTATATATAAATCATATGCTGGCACATTTTGTTATCATAAATTCTGCAAGTAATTTATTCAGTGGCTGTTGATAGTGATGTGGTTTATAAAACGCATACGATTTATTTACTCACGTTAGCGGTCATTGTAGGACGACCACCAAACAGACAAACACTTAAAAATAGATTTGACAATGGAAAAGGCTGACAGCGAACAAAAATCAATCGGACAGGGTGCGACACCTTTTGCACAGACATATTTTCACGGGACAAGGTCTGACTTGAAAGTTGGCGAGTTTATAGAAGTTGGCTTCAACTCTAATTACGGACAAAGAAAACATGCAAAATACATTTTTTTTTCTGCAACATTGGACGCTGCAATTTGGGGTGCTGAACTTGCATTTGGTGAAGAACGAGAAAGGATTTATTTAGTTGAACCAACAGGACCAATTGAAGACGACCCTGACTTGACTGACAAAAAATTCCCCGGTAACCAGACAAAATCTTATCGTTCAACAAATCCGTTTAAAATTATTGGAGAAGTAACCAATTGGCAAGGACATCCACCAGAACAAGTTAAAGCAATGAAAGACGCATTAGCTAAACTTGAAGAACAAAGAATTAATTCACTGAATGACGAATAACTTGGACGATAAATAGTGTAAGACTTCATTGACCAAGCAATAATAAATTTACTATGAACCGACAAACGAAAAAAAACCATCAAAATGAACAAAAAAAATCTGACATTATTAATGGATTGACCCTTAAATATCACGCTAATGGAGAAACAATTTGGTCGAAAGGAAAAGTAGTTGAAGGTCAACCAGAAGGATATTGGGAGTGGTATCGTCTTGACGGAACAATAAAACGTTCAGGGCATTTTGATAAGGGACAAACTGTTGGAGAATGGACGACTTACGACAAAAAAGGAAAAGTACATAAAGTGACAAAAAAATATACAACGAACCGCTAACAGCACCTACTGGATATTCCGGAGATGCTGACCCCGGTACCGGGCATGCTGACCCCCTGTTAGATTTTGGCTCAGCGAAGCTGACAGCCTGACAATTTTACTTCTTTTTTCTTAGACTTTCACCTTTCAGTTCAATTCTGTACGCGGTGTGAACCATCCGGTCGAGAATGGCGTCAGCGATCGTCTCTTCTCCAATCACGTCGTACCAGTTGGCGACGGGCAACTGACTTGCAATGATGGTTGCCTTTCGTGCATGGCGGTCTTCGATGAGCTCCATAAAATCCATCCGTTGCTGCTGTTCAAGATTAGCTAATCCGAAGTCGTCCAGGATGAGTAAATCTGATTTCGAGAGCTTCTCAAAGAACTTATAGATGGATCCGTCGAGTCGGTTCATCTTTGTTTTCAGCAGTAACATGAAGTTCCGGTGAGCGTATCCGGGCTTTTTCAATATAGTACGCGGGGCTTCGGTCCAGATAATGCTGATGGTGCGAGCACAGGTGTTCTTTTACAGTACTGTGTCCACCCTGCTGGTAACTTCGGATATGAACGGCAACTTGTTTGTCTCCTGCATAGATGTACACCATTGAACGTGTATAAATCACCTTTACGCGAATACCTATGAAGGCGTAGGGAACACTGTAATAATGTTTGTCCTTTCCCAGATAGATGTAATTATTTTTAGCTACCAGCGGATCAGCGTAATACTTAAGTTCAAAATCGGTTGCAGGCATTGCGCCCAGCAAATGTTTTTCCGCTGCCAGGAAACGCTCTTCTCTGCAACAACGCTTTTGTTGCATGCGCGTTTGATTGTGAGCCTTCATCTTTTCTTTGATGGCGGCGTTCAGCGATTCAAGATCAAAGAACTGACGATTGCGCAGGCGCGCGTAGACTCTGTTATACACCAGCTTCACCTGATTCTCTACAAGAGCTTTGTCCTTTGGCTTACGCGGACGGGCCGGTATGACGGTCATCTTGTAGTGATTGGCAAAGTCCTCCAAGGCACGGTTAATCTCCGGCTCGTAGGGGTCTGCTCTAACTATGGCAGATTTAAAATTGTCGGGTACCAGTACCGCTGGCGTACCGCCAAGCTCAATGATACAGCAGCGCAGTGCAAAGAGAAAATCGGCAATACACTGGCTGGGCACAGCGATTGCAAAACTGTAATCCGAAAACGGAAGTGTGGCAACAAATACCTGACAGGGAATCAGCTCACCAGTGAGCCGGTTTATGTAATGCAAAGGCTTCCCTGCAAAATCAATAAATAATTTATTGGCAGCAAGATGTTCAAGCTTCATTCCCGGTTTGCGGGCAACGATCTGCTGATGCATATGAAAACAAAATTGCGAGTAGCCGTAACCCATTTGCTGTGTTGCTTTGTATTCTTCCCAAAGCAGTTTTTTAGTTACTCCAACACCTTTAAGCTCGGCGATGTAATAATCCAGACGCGAACTCAGATGTTCAAATCGAGGATCTTTGTAGGCTGGATTACCTGGGTGAAATTTACTTTCCAGCACGGGGTCTTCCAATGCCAGAAGCTCTTTAACGGGAAACCCTCCAGTGGAAAGCTTAATGATATACGACTTAACCGTGTTCTTGCTGATGCCCAATGTACGGGCAATGCTTTTGATGGAGTGGCCCTGCTCATGCAGGCGTAGTAATTGTTTGATCTGACTCATTGGTTTCGGTTTTCCGGCCATCCGCTTCCTGTTTAGGTAAAGAGTAATACTCACCTAAAGAACCAAAACCTAATGATGAGGGGGTCAGCATGCTCCGGTACCTCCTTTCACAAATTTACAAGGGGGTCAGCATCCGCCGGAATGTCATACATTCAACAGAATACCGAGGTTGAAAAAACCTTTGTTAACTAATCCCGGGGTGGGGTCAACATGGTCCGGAATATCCACAAAGTAAGCCGAGGCTTTGAGAACAATGTTACATGCATATCAAGGACTCGGTACCGGGACTTATTTGTTGACTGGAACAAAACAGAATGACGGACGAGAACCAACAGCTGGCAACACTGTATATAAAACATATGCTTGTTCGTTTTGTTATCATAGGTTGTGCAAGTAACTTTATTCATCAACGGTGGATGATGATGTGGTCTTTAAACCGCATACGTTTTATATACTAACCGTTGGCGCCAATTATTTTAATGACGAGTAGACCCATGAAGAAATTAGTAACGACACTTTTAATTGGACTGACAATTTTGACTACTGACGGACTATGCCAAAAAGGAGCAGCAAGATACTTTGGAGAACCAATACTGACTGACTCGCTTTCGACATTGTTTATACCGACAAGGTATAACGGGGAATTTTTATCATCTAACAAAATTGCTTTCTGGGGCGACTACTATGCAAACATTGTTGCTTATAACTTTCAGACAGACACTTATAGAAAAATATTCGATAAGGATACTTTCATTGAGTCGTTAAGAAATAATAATTACAGCTACGGGACAAGAACGACTGACAAAATAAAAAACATAACAAGCAAATGGATTTTTCTTTTGGTTAAACCTAGGGACACAAATAACAGTGGACGAGTTGACGAGAAAGACCCAACTGTTTTAATTGCGGTTTCACCAGACGGACAGACTTTAAAACAATTGACAGACGAAACAGAAAATGTTGTGTCATTCGACAATTTTGAGAAACAAGGAATTCTATTGATTAAAATTCAGCGAGACTCGGACAACAATAAATCATTTAAGACCGAGGACAAAAAATTTTATTTCAAGAAAGTAAATCTGACCGACTTGACACTGGGAAAAGGGATTGAGGTAAAATAACTGGCGCCAACAAAATGCACAATCAATGGCGGGGTTCAGTGTGTGAATTTGTAGTTTGGTTTTTCAAAATACGTTTAGTGTCGTGGGACGGTGAAGCACTTCGAACACCCGTCACTGGTCATGCACAAACGTTGGGCGCAATTACCTCTGGACAATTAAGTTATACTTAACGGACCAAACAAAGGGATTTCATAAATTATTGACGGACTTAGTTAGTAAACCATTATGACGTATAGAAAACGGAATGACCGTCAGCCAAAGTCCTCTCACCACCCCATAACTTGACAAAAGGAAAATATTTTATATTCAGTTAGCCGGCTAACTAAAGTTGTTTACTTTTGCTTCCATGAAATCAAAAAGCCAACAAACTTCAATCAGTCATTTACTTGTTCAGATTTGTAAACATCGCAGAAACAAGAGCAATGTTTTATTAGCGGAAGCGAACATTCATGGTGGACAAGACATTCTATTATATTACCTAAGTATTGAAGATGGACAAACCGTTTCCGCATTGGTAGAGAAAATGTGTATCCAACATGCCACAATTTCAACAATGCTTGATCGTATGGAAGCGAGTGGAATGATAAAGAAAGAAAAAGATGCAACAGACAAACGGACTTCAAGAGTGTATTTGACATCAAAAGGAACGGATGCTTACAAGCATATTGCTAAAATTTGGAAGACAATGGAAACTACCGTAACAAAAGGATTGACTGAATTACAGGAAAATTCTTTGCGGAAATTATTAGAACAAGTTCTCAAAAATTTGAGTTAAAAAATTTGGCAAAATAGTTAGCCGACTAAATAAATAAACAATTAAAAAAAAACAATGAACAATCAAAACAACAGCACCGTATTCGGTGCAACAGGGAAAACAGGCAAGGAACTCTTGACCTTTTTATCAGAAGCAAACATTCCAACGATTGCTGTAACCAGAGACAAAAGCAATGTAAAAAATCTACCTAACATTGAATGGATAGAGGCGGACATGAGTAAGAAAGAAACACTTGAACAAACCATGAAAAATAGCAAATCAGTTTTTCTTGCTTCAAGTGTTAATCAAAATTTTGCTACCGAACAAAACAATGTTATTGAAAGTGCAAAGCAATGTGGTGTGCAACACATCGTAAAATTATCTTCACCCGGGGCAGACAAAAAATCACAAAATGTTATTGCACGACTGAACGGAGAAGTTGAAAATATTTTAAAAGCATCAGGTGTAAAGTTTACAATCATTCAACCCAACTCATTTATGCAAAATTGGTTGGGCTACTTTTCTGAAACGGTACAGAGAGAACGAAAAATTTATGAAGCAACAGGTGAAGGGAAAAAACCATTTATTGACACTAGAGATATTGCGGAAGTTGCTTTCAAAATATTGACCAAATCTGAGAATCACATTAACAAATCACATTTACTAACTGGTGGTATTGCAGTAAACTATGGACAAGTTGCCGAAGGAATCAGCAAAGTCATTGGAGGAAATGTTGAATATATTTCATTGACAAGTGATGAAGCCAAACAAAGAATGGAAGAAAAAGGAATGACACCAATGATGATTAATACTTTTCTTGCAATTGCTGAAGGACAACGAAATGGAAAGGCAGATTTTGTAAACACTGTTGCCGAAGAAATACTTGGCAAGAAACCTATTACCGTTGAAGAATTTGCAAAACATTATTCTCAGTTTTTCAAATAAAAAAATAAAAAAGATGAAATTCAAATTCAAAAAAAGAATTAAAGCCTGGCTGATTTCAGCAAGCATTTCAGCAAGCATTACAGCAAACTTCAAAGAAGCTGAGCAAAACGACAAGGCACGTTCGACTCATGCGTTGCTAGTGTTCCAGGACATTTATGAACAAGAACGGCAAATGAAGGACCTAACTGTGGAGCAGCGACAGGCGCTACGACAGGAAGTTATCCTGCCAAAACTTCAAGCGCTTCACGCCTGGATGATTAAAGAATATCAAGCAGTAACGCCCACATCTCCAATAGGCAAGGCGTTATCATAGTTATACCTCTATTGTTCTCAGCTAGCAAAATCTTAGCTACAGTAGTCATCCGTGGCTTATCGCCAATAATGTCTGTATGCGCAGGCTTCTCTGTGCTTTATGATTTCATCCGAGAAAAAAGATTGTCAAGAAAATATTTTCCTGCGAAAGCAAGTGAATTCCTTAATTTGAGCATCCGATGATACGTGATGAATATTTATGATATTGAACCCAATCTTCAAGAAATACTAGATTGTGCTAAGGTTGGTGATCACCAATTTGACCAAGAAGAATCTGAAAAACTGAAGATTGCTTCATAAAATTACATCAAACTCCTAGTAGTTGTGATTTTTATATAGTTTTGGAAATCAAATGGTACCAGTTTATCATAGTAGCACTAGCCTAAAATAAATAAGTTATCATACCCTAAAATCATGAAGTTTAAACTACAAATGTCTGCGATCATTATTACTACCTGTTTTAATGTTTTTTCTGCGACTGCCCAGGAGTTTTCATTAAAGAAAGATGTTATCCTGAAAGACAAGGTTCCCTATGCAAATATTACTGGAGAATCAAGTATGTTAAAGGATACTGATTTGTTAGTAAGCTCGCTGAATGGAGATCCATTGTTCACCATCAAAGCCTGGAAATATCCTACGGGGAATCCGGCATACAAAGAATTGACTGGCGTAAAAATTGAATTTAAGGCAAGTGGTCATTCGCTGATTCGTACCCGGACTGCCTATGCGAAAGGTAAACTTGTGGAAGAGATCTTTCACTTCTGGACTGACCTGATCGTTAATAACGCGATTGATCCGAAAGCGGAAGCTGACTACATCAGCAAATTCGACAACAATGAAGTAATGCTTGCGCAGCTATATGAGAAAACGGAAGCAGAATATCTGAAGAATATGGAGCCAATCAAAAGAGATACGACAGCCGCCATCGATGTAAAGGTGACAAGTCAAGTGACAAATAAGGATGGATCAATCACCCAGGAAACTGAAATTTACCAGGGGGGTGTATACCTAGCGTCTACACATAAACTCTGGACGTCTGAATGGGAAGTGGCTTTCTACCGCAAGGTTGACGTGGCGATGGAAGTAAACGATACTGCAACAAAGAAAATACAGATTACCACGCTGACCATTCCGGGAATGGCGCTAAGTCAGGGGGTGGGTAATTCCTTTCTGTTTGTCAACAGGGATATCGCGGTTCGCGAGATTAAAATTTCCGCGCCAAAGGAATGTGAGAAGCAGATTGTACGCTACTTGACGAAGTTGGGATACTTGTAAAATCTTATTGCATATTACAAAAAGAAAAAACCTATTAACAGGTTTCTTCTTTTTGTTGCAAGGCTTACAACTTTGAGCAGAAGTATCCAATACAGAATTAGATCAGGAAAATCTCTGCGTCAGCTCTTTGATTAATCAATCGTTTCATCATCCCCACATTAAGCTAAGACTGGGACGAGGAAAATGATTACGCAATAGTGCAGCGAGGACCAGTGATACTTTTGTCAATTCACCTAACATGAAGGCCACACAGCCACCAACACTGTATATAAAACATATGCTGGTTCATTTTGTAATCATAAGTTCTGCAAGTAACTTTATTCATCAACGATGGATAAGGATGTATTGTTTAATCTGCATACGTTTTGTATACTAACCGTTGGCAGCAACATTAAACGGCCGGCGGGACCCAACCGCATTGGAGTGGAAAATGTCATCGCAAAAGATGGATCGGAGATATAAGTTGCTGAAACAAATCGCTGACGGCGAAATCACATAATAACAAGAAAGACAAAAAAGTCATAGACGATAAATGTGTTTCAATATTGACGGCGAAAGATTAGAATCTATCGCACCCTGGTAATAGTACAGGAGCTGGATAACAACGGACCAAAGTCAGGAGCGAGAATAATAACAAATCTAAGGATTAATGGTGCGGAAAGAATTTGAAGAGTTACGTCCACAAGGCCCTGACTTTAAGATTGAAAGACGTAATGGTTCGTTGTCGGACGTCGCGCGGGTGCAGTGCATTGTGCCGCTAAAAAAAGCAATAAAACATGTGCTGTTGTGTATGTAATTATCAGGTGTGCTATTAACTTTATTTATTACGCATGACAGGGAGTCGAAATTTCAACGCACTCGTTTCATAGCTAAACGTTAGCTGCAAGCGCGCTATGAAATTGGCTTCAAGGTTAGAAATCCGTAAATTCGTAAAAACTTAAAGCCATGACGAGAGAACAAGCAATTGATACGGTAAAGGAACTTCCTAAAGTGTTTGAATTGGAAGAATTAATGGAAAAACTTGTATTCATTGAAAAGGTTGAAAAGGCTCTTTTGCAGGCGGAAGAAGGAAAGACAACACCTCATGAAAAAATGAAAGATTTGACAAGGAAATGGTAGGCATAATCTGGACTGACCACGCTAAGGACGACTTGACGTCAATCTTTGATTACATTTCAAAGGACTCGAAATTTTATGCAAGCAGATACGTTGACAAATTGATTTCAAGAGTTGGTCCACTTGAGTTCAGTCCAAGGTCCGGACGGATCGTTCCGGAGTTTAATAAAGAGGAGATCAAAGAGCTGATAGAAGGTAACTACCGAATCGTTTATAGATACAGAGGCGACACCGTGACGGTGTTAAGAATTCACCATTCGGCGAGCCAATTGAAAGGCTTGTAGTTAGGGCGCCAGCTGCTAACAATGTATATGCCGCAATGGCGTTTTGTTGTTAATTGAACTGTAACGCCAACTCGGCATATACTTACGTTATAGCCACTATAGAATAAAATGAAGAGAATTCACCTATTTGAGTTTCAAGACTTTGCATGGTTTCCAAATTGGATAAGAATCTGCATGACACGATTAATTGTAGTGATGCATAAGTTGCTTAATTCTTCAGAAGACCTAGTTCCATTAATTAAGAGAACTCTAACACACTCTACCCACAATACCATTGTCGATCTTTGTTCTGGAAGTGGCGGACCTATGATAGAAGTTTTTAAAAACTTAGAACAACAACATGGAGAAACCAATGTAAAATTAATTCTAACAGATCTGTACCCAAACTTTGATTTGGTGTCAAAAATTAATGATTTACCAACTCGGAATTTATCATATAATCCATCGCCTGTAAATGCTTCAAATGTAAGTTCTGAATTGAGTGGTGTTCGAACGATGGTTGGAAGTTTTCATCATATGAGACCTGAGATAGCAAAAGGAATTATAAAAGATGCTAAAGAAAATATGGTACCAATTTGTATTTATGAAATTAGTGACAATAGATACCCCATTGCTCTATGGTGGATGGCAATACCTGTGATTTTTTTAATGGCATTGGTCATTACTCCATTTGTACGACCTTTGACTTGGAAACAAATAGTTTTTACTTATACAATTCCTATTATTCCGCTTTTTTTTGCTTGGGATGGCGCCATATCTAATGTAAGAACTTATACTTTAGAGGATTTAGATTTGTTACTTAAAGGATTGGAGAGCGAAGATTATAAATGGGAAAAAGGAATAATATCAAAAAGAGCAAATAAAATTTATTTACTTGGAATTCCTACGAGGAAATGAATACTGCTATAACACCATATATACCTCAGGTGGGTGTGAGTTGTAAGTCAGGCTGTTCTCATTATCTTACTTTGCATGGGGCGGATAGTGGACTGTTTTAAAATCTCCACCAAGGCATATACAATACGTTAGTAGCCATTCCAATAAAATTTCTGCTGGGCAAAAATGCACCATTCCATAGAACGGTAAATTGGTATCTAGTTCGCTTTTGGCTCGTGCAAAATTCGAGGGATATCACGCTCCTACCGTGATTAGTTACTTACTAAAAGTATCAAGTGGATATTCCGCGCCATAGTACGCCAGCGATTCCGGCATAAAGTACACCACTTATTCCGACGCAAAGGTCGCCACTAATCAGAGTTTAACTGCCCAATACTATAAGTTTGGTTTGAACCCAACTCAACCTATAGTATGGCTAATAAACCACTTGGTATGCATAAGATCAGACAATTGCTTTTATTCCTTGAATTCCGGAATGGTCTTTACCATCATTCCGCTAATCACCTGTACTAGGTAGCCAGGAATTCCGCTAATGATCTGACCCACCCTCTTCGCATTAGGATTTGATGCTAAAGTGATCTCGTTTTAAAGTGAACAAACCTTGAGCGAACATGTCACAACGCTTTACGTATGCATCAGATTAGACGAATTATTGAACTCTATCAGGAAGGCCGCAGCATTTGGGAGACCAAACGGTTAACGGGTTTGTCTCGCACTACCATCCGGGAATACATGCAGCGGAAAAAAAGTTAATTGAGGCCCGAGGAGCTGCTTGCTATGGCCGATGACGCACATGTTCCGATTTTGTATGTGGATAATTTTGATCGTGGACAGAGTGGACGGAAGACCGATTCACGATATGGAGTAATAGCAAACTCATTAGATCGGTATTGTGGAGAGCTTAAGCGGCGTGGGGTTACACGACAGCTACTTTGGGAAGAATATAGGAAGGACCATCCCGATGGATGATACGGTTATTCTCAGTTCTGTGATCACCTGAGAGATCACAATCGAAAAGACCAGGCCGTGATGCGGTTTACGCATCTGCCTGGGGAACAGTTACAGGTTGATTTTGCTGGCGATAAGTCAGGCTATGTTGACCTGCTGACCGGAGAATGGATTGAATGCGATGTACTTGTCTGTACAATGCCATACAGCAACTATATGTATGTGGAAGCGCTTCGCTCACAAAAGCAGGAGGATTTTATTCCAGCATTAACAAATGCCTTTGCCTATCTGGGGGGTGTACCTGCCTGAATCAAATGTGACAATATGAAAACAGCTGTAAAACGGGCGAATCGTTACGAGCCTCAGTTTACAGAGGCTATGGAGCATGTAGCAGCACACTACAATACAACTATCTTAACAGCTCGGGTCCGCAAACCACGTGATAAATCTAGCGTAGAGAAAGGTGTGGACTTAACCTATAAGCGCATCTATGCACCTTTACGTAACCTCACATTCCATAGTCTTGAACAGCTCAATGCCGCATTTATGCAGCATTCCAGGAAGAAATACCGAGACTCAAAGACCTTCCCTGTGAGCGCTATGAAATTAAACATGTCACCTTCAGCAAAGTTCAACGTAACTACCATGTAATTCTGGGCGAAGATCGTCATCAATACAGCGTCCCGTATAGCCTGATTGGTAAACGTCTCAAGGTTATTTATACTTCACACAGTGTTGAAGTATATCACGACCTGAAACGCGTTGCAGTGCATTCCAGAAATTACAAGAAGCACAGCTACACTACCCTGCCAGAGCATATGCCAATGAATCACCAGCATGTTCACCTGCAAGGTGCATGGAATGGAGATCACTTTGAACAGCAAGCCAGCCTCATAGGACAATCTACTGTAGAGGTGATTAAAAGAGTATTGAGTTCAAAAATATTTTATCAGCAATCCTATAACAGTTGTCTTGGTATCCTGCGGCTGGGCAAGCAATACGGCAAAGACCGGCTGGAGGCCGCTTGTCAGCGCATCCGGGATGCACCTACTGTTAATTATGGAATGGTGGCCAACGTTTTAAAACGAAACCTGGACAAAGGAATCGATATCGAGCCGCTCTCACCAGTTCCTACACATGAGCAGATACGAGAGGCGACTGGCTATCAATGACAAACAATTTTATTTATTAACAACTAACCTTTATGAATACCACTGCAACCCTGGAACAACTCAATGATCTGAAGCTGGCAGGTATGGCCAGACGCTATGAATCCATTTTAAAAATGCCATTAAACAAACACCCGGAAGCCCATGAACTAATTGCTCTGCTTACGCAGGCCTAAAAACAAAACCGCGTGCAATACAAAACGGAGATTTATTTAAAGCTCAGTAAGCTGCGTTATGTGGCGTTGATGGAAGACGTTGCCTGTGGCAAAGACAGGAATTTATCCAAAGAACAACTGCTTCAACTTGAAGACTGCTCTTATCTGGATCGCGCTGAGAACATCCTTATCAGTGGTGCCACTGGCTCGGGTAAAAGCTTTTTGGCTTGTGCTTTAGGCCACCAGGCATGCGTGATAGGTTACAAATCACTTTACCTAAACCTGAATAGGTTTACGGAAAAGATCATGGTTGCTAAATTGGACGGATCCTTTGTCAAACTGCTTAATCAGCTGGAAAAAGTTAGCCTGCTGATACTGGATGACTTTGGCCTTGCACCGATGGATCACAACACTAAGCTTGCTTTGTTACAGATCCTGGAAGATCGCTACGCGAAAAAATCTGTCATTATAGCTTCTCAATTACCGATCGGAAAATGGCACGAATACATTGCCGAACCGACGCTGGCTGATGCAATAATGGACCGTCTGTTAACCAACGCACATCGTTTTGAATTAAAAGGTGAATCGCTGCGCAAAAAAACGCCGGCGAACACAACCAAAAAATAATAACTTTATGACATCAAATTTAAACGCGAAGTAGGTAGATAGATCATTATCGGAATACCTAGTACAGTCTTACCGGAATAATCAGGAAGAAAGCCAGCCCACAACAACTATAATACATATGCTGTATTGTAGTTTTTTAACGTGCTTGCTGTTAAATTTCGGTAGCCACGTGGGACAAAGAGGTAGGTATTTACAGGCCTACGTTTTATAGCTAGACGTTGGGCGTCATGGAAGATTACTATTCGCGCTAAAAAAATTTATTAAATTGGAGACACTAGAATGAGATAATTTGAAATAGAATTCAAAACTAAGTATACAATACGTTGTTAATTACTTTATGTTCACACTTCCCGATGTACTGTACCGCATTCAGAAGCCTACGCTTCCGTATTTCTATCTTCATGTAAGCCATGAATCGAATCGAAAATCAAAGTTAAATTTAACCAGGCCTTGTATCGCAATAATACTTGATGGTGAGAAGCAAATTTTTGCCGATAATAAATTCGATCGATTTCACAAAGGAGATATGGTATTGCTTAATCCGGGCAATTATCTTACCTACGAAATATTTGAAATCGAACAGAACTATAAGAGCTTGTTAATATTTTTTGATCCGAAGCAAATTATTCCTTTTCAACAAAATAATAAAGTTTCTGAAACGAAATTCGAGATACATAAAGCTGATGAGTACCTGAGTCACTTTGGCAGATCTTGCCAGATGTTGTTTCAGGATGATATTGGTAAAGCCAATGTGTCTATGCACGCTGTAAAATTTCAGGAATTTTTAGAATACACGGCACACAAGCATTTGGATTTACTTTCTTTCTTTTACAAGGAGGAAAGAAGCTTGAAAGATGAAAACTTTAAGCAATGCATAGAAAGGTATTGGAATTCAACACTCTCCGTTGAAGAGATTGCGTTTCTATGTAACATGAGCTTGTCATCGTTTAAAAGGATTTTTGAGAAAGTGTATTTCAAAAGTCCTGGCAGGTGGTTGAAGCAAAAAAGATTAGAACACGCAGCGGTACAAATAAAATCATTCAACCGAAATCCTACTGATGTCTATGTCGAATCGGGCTATGCCGATTACTCCAGTTTCAGTTATTCTTTTAAAAAGCAATTTGGCGTTTGTCCTAAAACCTACAGGTCAACTTTGAGGTGAACCTTTTTCTTATGTTTTTGAACTGAATTACTACGCGGCGCAGAACACAGATGGGGTAGATTTGTCCCCTGATAATCAAAATAATTTATGATAAGGTTGCTTGTATTAATATTGGTCAGTGTGTCGGCAATTTTGGTAGTGGTAAGTTCAGGTTTTGCTCAGAGCAGTGCTACTCTTAAACCTTTACCCATTCAGGTTTACGAAAAAATATGGCGCGAAACCGATAGTGAGGCTCGAATGAAATTGATCAAAACCATTTGGATTGAAGAGAGCACTTATGAAGATCCGTCAATTTCCATCAAGGGCTTAACAGCTTTCAATACAATGGTTGATGGATTTTATAAAACCTTTCCAGGAGCAACATTGGTAGGCGGGCCAATACTCGGGAAAGATAATTTTTATACATGGTCATGGAAGATTTTTGATGCGAATAAAAGACTAATCGTAGCAGGTCGCGACTTTGTCGAGATAAGTGAAAAAGGACAAATCCTTAAGGTGATTGGTTTTTTTGAATCACAAAATCAGGAGCACGAAACTGTTAAAGTCGTAGCCAAATACTTTGAATGTCTTTTTAAGACGCGCGATTTTAAAACGATGTCTGAAATAATTGCACCGGGTGCGTTATACAATCAAGCTGAAGGTTTGCCCTACGGTGGCACTTTTGTAGGTTTTGAAAATTGGACTAAGATGTTTACCCACGCTAGTGATTATTTTGATCTGCAAATTGAAAAAGAGCCAACCTATTTCACCGCGGGTACAGGGGATGGTGTATTGATACAGTTTACGATAAGATGTATAGCGAAGAAATCAGGTAAAATAATTTCGATGCCTGTAGCAGAGCATTTTGATGTGAAGGGTGGATTAATTACAGGAATTAGACCTTATTATTTTGACACGAAAAAGTTTAGTGAATTTATTAAATAGATAAGCGTGAGGTGTATTGGCTGCCATTATTGCCCTTCGCCTTTTCCTGAATAACTTATACACGCTTCATAAGATTTTTACTACTTTTCCATTTTAATGAAACATTTTCTTTTCTACGTTTTCGTTCTTTTTTTTTACGGTAGTTTATGGGCGCAACAGAATGTTGATTCGGTAAATATTAAAACAAAGCAACAGGAGTATCTCTCTTTAACACAATATTATAGATGGTTTCAAACTTTTGAAAGACCGCAAAATGCGGCCAGAATAATGCTCGGTGAATCTCTTTGAGCTTGGCTACACGTTCATCGAAGGTGCTCGGTGCAGTCTTCTTGGTGATGGCTCTCAGATTTTGCTTTAGATTATTTCAACTTTTGTCGCTTGCCACCAGTTGATAGATTCCCCGGTCTCCTTTTTGATACGTGGATACAAATTGATATCTAAGGATCTTGAATTGAACCGGCTTGGGTATGCTGGTATTTCGTCCTTCATTGACATGTGAGTCCTCCGGATATTTTCCGGCTCGTTGCTATCAACTGCAATGGCCTCTGCACGGTGGCGCCGAAGCTTTAGCGTAGGACCTGACTTCTCCGCAATGTTCGCGACTTCAGCAGACATCCCCACGTGAGAGCCTATTCCTTCATCCGATCCTGCGGTATCCACCGGCTGAAGTTTATTGGTCAAGGCCATTGTGAAGATGTGCCGCACTTATCCACTTAAACCAGCCTCTGTACATCGTGTGTTCGTCATTACCGGAGTTTTCGGCCTCGCTTCCTTCGGTGCATGCCCTCAAGAGAAACCACCTTGCGATTTACTAACTGCTTCACGAACTTCCCTGTAAGACTTTCACTTTCGGGATATTTAGTATCTTCCGATACCTGCGTTCATGCTGGCGAACGCATTGTATAAAAACATACGCTGGATGATTTTGTTATCATACGTTCTGGAAGTAACTTTATTCATCAACGGTGGATGGTGATGTGGTATTGAAGGCGCATACGCTTTATATACTGACGTTAGCAGTATTTGTAAAAAAAACAACCATGGAAATGAGACGAGGAAAATTTTTATTAAGCATGCTTTTCTTTCTTCCTTTAACCTTGTTAGCCAAAGTAAAGAATAGATTATTTATCAAAAATAATCCATTAGGCACATTACTCGAATATCCCTTGATGCACGCCATCTTTGGAAGGCGTTCGCGGAGGTTTGGAAGGGGTATGGAAATTCCTTCCGGGCCATTGGCATATAAATCAAAATTAGACCCATTGCCGCTATCGGAACTCGAACAATCCATTTTGATTGCTGCCGGGACCGGAGTTACAGGATGGAACTTCGGGGTACCCTTTGGACCGAATCGTCCGAAAGAACATGCCAGCTACACGCTTCGGTTTACGGGGCGCACCGCGCCTTCTGCGGGGGGATTTGGTACACCCGCCCTGTTGTTCACGAACGACACGGGAACATATATCACCAATACGAGAGACACACAACCATCTGCCATCAACGAAGCAGGTGAAAACTTATCAGACATTGAGCGAATCATAGCCGTCTGCAAAAAAAACACGACGAAATTATCTGATACAAGACTCGATCTGCCTGCCGCGCCTCCACACATGCTCGAGCCTAATCTGTGGATGGCAAATGCACCGGGGTCGACCTTATTCATGCCAATCGCTGATGCCAGTGAGCAAATGCTGTCTTTTATGGCGCTTTCGATGAGCAATGGAAACGTAATCATGGATGATGATGCCAAAAAACCGGCAGGAAATCTTCAGCCTTTTATTTCCAGCGGTTTGTTAAACGACAAAAAGCGTGTTCCTCTTTCTGTGCTGCATCAAATGGTTTATGAGAGCAATTGCACCGAAGTTGCGTTTATGGCACACAACATGGTTCTCACCCTACAGGCTTTAGGTCTTGGAGGTCTTTACTTCAGCGGTCTTAACCGGTGGAGCATACTTGGCGCTTTTGCAGATAAGGGCGTCAAGGGAATGGGTTTTCGCTTCGTACACAACGAGTATTGGACCTTACCCAACCCAGTTGGCCTCGATGGAATCTATGAAGGACTTTGCCCTCCCTACTACCCGAACATGAGGGGGGCAGTAGAGGCATTCGTGAAACGTAAGTTTGGACCTAAAGGCGCCTATGATAAAGATACACCGGGCCCGTGGAAGGAAAGCAGGAACATCAAAGGCGGGGTCACACCCTACAGCGATGAGTTTGTGGATTGCTTGACAGAGGTGGCACAATATATCTACGATAAGCACGGCAAGTTTCCCGGTACATTCAGCACCATTGTTCTTCCAGGATATGTACAAGCTATACATCTCGATAACGAGTTTTACGACAAGTTCTACAAACCCGGAGCGTATTTGAAATCTCATGCGGATCATATGAAGGTATGGCACAATGATTAAGAACAACTACTGCTAATAAATAAGGCTTCGCGTGGCCGTAGGCCCAGCGTGAAACCTAAGCACCCGGCCGTCTACATCTTTACACGAAGGTAGCTAATGATTTGCTTTGTGAAAAAAAGTCATGAGGCGTACACAGGAACAAATGCAATCGGCCATCACTGAATGGGAGCAATCTGGACTTAGTAAGAAAGCATTCTGTCAGCAACGGAATATTACCTATCAAACATTCCATTATTGGTGCAAGCGCATTGATACAGCACCTTCACCTTGCTTCGTGGAGATCAAAACTGCGCTTGATCGTCTTCGCGGGTGCGAGATCATTTTTCCATCAGGGGTACGAATGAACTTTCATGGTGAGCCATCAGTGGCATGGCTGCGGGAGCTAGTAAACTGATCGGCCGATGTTGTCCATTACTCGATTTCATCGCTGCTATTTGTATCGCGGCCACACCGACATGCGCAAAGGTGTAGACAGCCTTTGCGGGTTGGTCAGGAATGAACTGGGCAAGGACCCACTCAGTGGAGAACTGTTCATCTTCTTTGAAGCGCTGGAAAGAGTTAACGGTATTTATCACTGATGGACGATTGGAGATCGACAACAACAAGATCGAAAATGAAATAAGGCCTATCACCCTGGGACGCAAAAATTTCATGTTCGCCGGATCACATGAATCTGCTCAAAAAATAGCCATGATATATTCTTTGCTGGCAACATGCAAAAGTCATGGTGTGGATCCAGCCAAATGGCTCACGAGAGTGCTCGAGGAAATGCCAAACAGGACAGTAAATAATATCGAAGATCTAATACCGCAATCAAACTAATACCGCACTTGCCCGGGCGCTTACGGTATTTCGAAGTTTTGCTCTGCTGCCTTGTTGATTTCGTATTCGTAAAGTGAATTCGCCATTCCTTCGTAAAAACCCGCTTCCTTAGGCGCATCCGTTTTTAGACAGATCATCCCCAGACAACGAAATATGAAATGATGAAAGAATTTTTAGTTTTGAGCGATGATAAGACAGATTCTGGACTAAATCAATATTTCGAATTCGTCTGACCCACGTAATTGTATCAACTATTGAATTTTACGGATGCGGTTGTTTAGCCGGTCACTTAAATATATATGTCCCGAGGCATCTACGGCTACTCCTGAGGGAGAATTAAACCGGGCAGTAGCAGCAGGGCCATCTGTAAAGCCTCCAAGTGTACCACCCGCAGTTGTAGTTACACTCCCATCAGGCGTAATTTTGCGAATGCGGTTGTTGTCACTATCCGTTACGTAAACGTTGCCTGATGCATCCACAGCGACGCCCACTGGCTCACTAAACTTAGCGGCAGTCCCAAGGCCATCGGCAATACCTTCCGTGCTGCCCGCCAGCGTACTTACCTCCCCAGTAGATGTAATTTTACGAATGCGGTGGTTTTTTGAATCTGCGACATAGACATTGCCTGCGGCATCCACGGCCACACCGGTAGGGCGGTTAAACTGAGCCGCCGTGCCAACCCCATCGGCAAAACCTAAGGTGCTGCCCGCCAAGGTGCTAACGGTGCCTGTAGGCGTAACCTTCCGGATACGAGCGTTAAGGTCATCCGCCACGTAGAGATTGCCAGATGCGTCTATGGCTATGCCTTTGGGAAAATCAAATTGGGCAGAAACTCCGTTGCCATCGGTCGATCCACGCGTCCCACTACCAGCCAGTGTGGTCACTGTGCCCGTAGGCGTAATTTTGCGGATGCGGTTGTTAATCCCGTCTGCGATATAAAGATTACCTGAAGCATCCAGCACTACTCCCCTAGGCGAAAGAAACCGGGCAGCGGTGCCATCGCCATCGGCAGACCCGGCGGTGCCATCGCCAGCAAGTGTAGTAACTGTACCAGTAGATGTAACCTTGCGGATGCGGTTGTTTTCTGCATCTGTCACATAAATATTACCAGCGGCATCCAGGGCTATTCCAATAGGATGATTAAACTGGGCTGCAGTTCCTGTACCATCGGCAAAGCCAAATAAACCACTGCCAGCCAGGGTGCTTACCGTTTTGGTTGCTCCATAAACAAAATCTTCGGCAGAAATAGCGGTTTGGGAACCTACTTGGACGGTTACTTTACCTGTGCTACCATCTTCGGGTACAATCACGGTAAGACGGGTAGTGGTAGCTGCTGTAACCAGTGCCAGTGCACCATTGAACCTAACGAGATTGTTGATGATACTGGCAGAAAAATTAACACCAGTAATTGTTACAGTGGCACCTTCCGCTCCTGTATCTGGGGACAAGCCACTGATGGTTGGCGCTTGAACAATTGTAAAATGGGTTGCAGAGCTAACGGTCTGGGAGCTGACCCCTACGGTAATTTTGCCCGAACTTGCACCTGCTGGCACGCTCACTGTTAGGCTGGTGCCAGTAGCGGCGGAAACGGTGGCAGTTGTGCCATTGAACATTACTACATTATTGGCAGCGGCTGTAGAAAAGTTGGTACCAGTAATAGTTACACTAGTTCCTGCTGATCCTGAAGTTGGAGAAAATTCGGTAATGGTGGGCGCAGGAATAATGGGATTGTGCACCTCGTCACTATTTTTACATCCGCTCCATAGAAGAGATAAAAAAAGGCTTACTGCCATTAAATGGGTTGATTTTTTCACGGTTTAATAGATTAAAATATTAAGTACAGGCTCTGCATTTGAACAAGTAGCAAAGAAGGTAATAGGTCTACCTAATACACCTTTTATAAGAAGGCGAACCACTCATCCTCATTACTACCCGCCAGTTTACTTCGTATGAAGTATTTGAAATCAAGTTGATTATCTCCACCGTCGGGACCTCCACCGGCAGGAGTGACCAACCCAAGTGCGCCTTTTGCATCAAATGAAGAAGGAGAAGGACAAGGATTTTGCCATATAAAACCTCCTCTGGTTTTGATGAAACCACCAAGGGGTGTTACAGAAGTGGGCGTTAAGCGGAGATAGTCGACTTTTTCAAAGTCCTTTCTATAATCTCTTAAACTTTGTGGCGTTGAAACATTTCTTTCCATTGCCCAGTTTCCTTTAGTAATTTGAATAAAGGTTTTTTCTTCAATTTCCCCTGGGCCACTACCGCAAAAATTAGTTTTACCAGGTTCCGGATTAGCATACTCTTCCCTCGTTATTCTTGAATATGTACCGTCAGCCTTAAATATGATAGATTCATACGCTGCATGATAATAAGAGTTAAAAAACAACCTTACGTAAGGAGGCTTACAAGTTGCGCTATAATTAGAGAAACCATCTACGCAGCATCCATTAATATACTGGCCACCGATTATAGTGTTAGGATCACTTCTTTTAGTTGTTCTGCTTCCGATCTGTGTACTTGACCAGTCCCATTTCCAATGCTCGCCCTCAGGGAGCACCAGTGGACAGGAACCTGAGCCTAATTCTCTTGAATCACGCTGATCATCTAATACAACAGGTATAACTGTTTCATCAAGCGGCTGGCCGGTTTCATCATAAGGAGTGACGGTAATATCAAAGGTAAGCGGTTTGTCAAGCCCGGCCGGAGGCACACCCAAAAAACCTTTGAGGCCATCCCAGTCAATTCCAACTGAGACAACGGATACGGTATCACTTTGGGCTACTTCCGTTATTTCCGGCACGTCATAAAAATAGGTTGCCAGACTACCACCGCCAACCATACTAACGACCTGGATATAGGCACCGGCCACATTTTTTGTGGTATCCCTGTGCAAAAATTTTATGGGCATTTCCAAGCCTCCTACCAGATACAAAGTATCTTTAATGCTGATTTTTAGCGTGGAACCGGCTGGTGCAGCCGGACTTTTACCCGGCTTTTTAGTGGCATCAAAAAACTGCAAATAATCAGAAAAATTATCTAAGTCTGCCACAGTAATGGTGTCAGCAGGGTTTAGTGTTCCGGGCTCAGTTTCAGGTTCGTCCGGGTTGCAGGCGAAAAGACAAAGGCCTGCTTGCAAAATCAGAAAGTAATATTTAAGAACTTGCATCGAGATTTTCATAGGTAAAACCGTTTGAATATCTGCGATAATAGAAGGTAGTCAATGTAAAAAATACCATGTTTTCGTGTATGGTAGTTTCCAATTCGTAACTGGTGGTGTTAGCGACATAAGTGGGCAAAGCAAAGGTGCTACTTGTTGCAACAATTCGAAACCTGAAGTATTTGCCATTGTACATCCAGAAAAACTAAGTCTGGTTTTCTGTTTTTGATTACTTCCAAACCCTGCTCAGGCGATTCACAAATATGCTGAACGACTATTTCATTGAGTATTTTTTTTAAAATGAGTTTAAGGCCTTCCCTTCTATCTTCTTCATCGTCGCTAATGATTGCGCTGATCATAAAAATTCAATTCAATGGAATACGAATATCAACACGGGTACCAGAAGCATTATCTCTCAAGCGGTTTTCGGTAATCAGTACACCCAGAGATTTTGTTTTTAAAATCGACTTTTCTTCCAGTTTCACAACGCGATCACGGCCTACACCTACGGAGGATTGTTGGCGGGAGTAGCAAGTACCGTGAGATAAAAAATACCGTAGCAACTGTTAGCGCAGGCACAAGAAATCGGATCGGCTACACATCGGGCCGCCGACCTAATGTTGCAATACAGCATGTTGACTTCAGCGAATGTCAACCGGTAAGGGAATTTTATCACTTACCTGACTAAATTGCTATTGACGTTCGGTGGAGGTCGAGGTATGCCGCCGCAAGATATTGACCAGATCGTCAAGTCTGATGGGTTTACTAATATAGTCGTTCATGCCAGCGTTAATACAGATATCGCGATCCCCTTGCATGGCGTTCGCCGTTACAGCGATTACAACAGGTTGCCTTTTCGTGCTAGACCGAATTTTTACAGTCGCCTCCAGTCCATCCATAACAGGCATCTGGACATCCATTAAAATTATATCATAGTATTGCAGGTCTAGCGCATCAATTGCTTCCTGGCCATTAAATACCAATTTGGGAGCATAGCCTAACTTAGTCAAAACTCGTGAAACTAGCTTTTGGTTTACGGGGTTATCTTCCGCGACAAGAATTTGCAACGGGTATTCTGTTGCAAACTCTGTTGACAACTTTTTGTTTACATTCGAAGATTCTTCGGGTATTACATGTTGGGTGATAAGCTGTGCGATAATATGTTTAAAGAGATTGCTCTGCCGCACGGGCTTCGTTAATACGGAGGCAAATAATTCGCGATGTTCCTTGGTGCGATCGTCACCTACCGAACTTAACAGAACTAGCGGTAGGACTGGGAAATTTTTTTTTATCAGCTTCGCCAGCTGAAGACCATCCATCTCGGGCATTTGCATATCGCTTAAGACCAGATCAAACATGGCTTGCTTAGATAAGATCTCCAAGGCGTGAGCACCAGAGTCTGCCAGGGTCGGCACTAAATTCCATTGCAACAATTGGTTTTTTAAAATGTTCCGGTTTGTCAAATTATCGTCAACAACTAATACCCTTTTACCCTCAAGTCC
This sequence comes from Chryseolinea sp., assembly GCA_037720155.1. Taxonomy (GTDB): domain Bacteria; phylum Bacteroidota; class Bacteroidia; order Cytophagales; family Cyclobacteriaceae; genus Chryseolinea. The sequence continues at coordinate 183,534 of JBBJMI010000002.1, forward strand.
CGATATATTCTGATGAACGTACGTACGTATCAGTTCACGGCTTGCTAGACTTTTAATCGTAAAGGTAAAGGTAGTACCGATGCCAGCGTTGCTCTCAACCGCTATAACACCACCCATCAATTCAACGAGCTTTTTGGAAATTATAAGGCCCAGGCCGGTGCCGCCGTACTTACGCGTCGTGGACGAATCAACTTGCGAAAAGGATTTAAATAAGCGGATAAGTTTATCTTCTGGTATGCCAATGCCTGTGTCGCGCACTTCGAACGCCAGTTCCAGTTCGCCGTCAGGCATTTCATTCAGTACATGCACGCCGACAAATATTTCCCCCCGATGAGTGAATTTAATGGCGTTGCTAACGAGATTTAATACAACCTGTCGCAGCCTAACACTGTCGCCAATAATTTTTTGTGGCACGTTGTAATCGATTTCATACACAAGATCTAGGCCCAATTGAGCCGCCTTTTGTGCAAAGACATCCAGCACCTCTTCCAGGCACACCCGTAAGTCAAAACTTGCTTGTTCAAGTTCCATCTTGCCAGATTCGATCTTTGAAAAATCTAGAATATCATTGATTACGGTGAGTAGATTTTCACCACAATTTTTTATTGTTTCGGTATATTCTTGCTGCTCGACTGTCTGTATTGTTTCGCCAAGTAACGACGCCATACCAATTACACCGTTCATAGGCGTACGAATCTCATGACTCATAGTAGCCAAAAAAACACTTTTTGCTTTATTGGCTTCCTCTGCCTCTAATCTTGCTCGTTCTGCTTCCGCACGCGCTTTTTCGGATTCTAGTCGGGCCTGGCGTTCATCAACAGTGGATTGCGCTAGTTCTCTTGTGCGATTGTCAACCTGGCGTATCAATTCGTCACGCTGTGCTTTCATTCTATTGTTGCGCGACGTTAAATATGCGCCTGAGCAACCTACGACACAGGAAAAAATTATCATCCTAAACCACCATGTTTGCCAATACGGCGGTGAAATGTAAAGAGGCAGACTTAGAATTCGATCGGACCAGTTTCGATTGTTATCCCAACCCTTTACTTTAAAAACATACTCTCCCGGGTCTAAATTTGTGAACGTTGCCGTGTGCCGGGTTCCAATATAATTCCAATCTTTATCGAACCCTTCCAACATATAGGCATATTGCTTTGTTCCAGGGGTGGTATAGTGTAGGGAAGCGAAGTCGTAGGTGATTACAGATTCTCTATACGATAACGCTATTTCATCGATTTTATCAATCGTTTGATACCCTCCCTTAGAGTTCTTAACATTTTTAACCGAGGCATTGAAAATCTGAAACGCTGTCATTACAACAGGCGGGGCAAAAATATTAGCTTTAACACTGTCAGGGAAAAACTCATTAAATCCGTTCAAACCACCAAAGTAAAAATTTCCATTCTTGCTCTTTAAACACGCTTGGTTAAATTCATCAGCTTGTAAGCCATCTGCTATATCATAATTCACGAATTTCTCCGTTACCGGATTAAATTTAGAAAGGCCCTTGCCGGTACCGATCCACAGATTGCCATGGTCGTCCTCCAGTATTCCGTATACAATTAAACTTGGCAAACCATCATCGGTACTGTAGTTTGTAAATGTTTTATTTTTTGAATCGAATTTGTTTAAACCCATCAAAGTGCCAATCCATAAGTTTCCATTGTGATCTTCCCGAATTGAAAAGATCGTATTGTCAGCGATGGAATTTGTTTTTTTGTCATGAGCAAAATGTATAAACGAATCTGATTTCCTTTCATATCGGTCTAGACCCGTTCCATTGGTACCAATCCAAAGGTCTCTGTTGCTGTCTTCATATAAAACATTGATTGTTTCCCCAGAAAGACTGGCCGGGTCATTAACATCGTGCCGGTAACGTTTGAAATTCCCCTTTGATTTATCGTACACATTTAGACCACCTCCATGTGTGCCAATCCAAATGACCTTATCGCCGTCCTCTAAAATTGCCCACGCGTTATTATTGCTCAGGCTAGCGGGGTCAGTTGGGCTGTTTTTAAAGAATTCATAAGAGTTTTTTTTTCTATTAAACAAGGTGACACCATCTCCCCATGTACCTATCCATAAGTTATTATAACTGTCTTCTGTAATTTCTAATACATTATTGCCGCTAATGCTTTTTTTATTTAGCCCCTCGTGTTTAAAACTTGTGAAGGTTTTTTTATCACGATCCATCAGGTTAAGGCCACCGCCATCGGTCGCTATCCATAAATTCTCCTGAGAATCTTCAAATATTTTTAAAACATTATTATGACTAAGACTTTTCGACGAAATTGCATGACGATAATGGGTGAACTTATTTGCATCGAGGTTAACAAAATTTACTCCTCCAGTGTAGGTACCTACCCACATGTTGCCTCTGTTATCTTTTGCTAGTGAATGAACGGAATTACTATTAAGGCTGGCTTTGTCAATGCCATCCTGTTTATAGACTGCAAACTTTTCGGTAGCGATGTTTAATACGCCAATGCCCCCATTTTCTGTACCAACCCAAAGATTACCTTTACTGTCTTCATGAAGTGATAATACTATGTTCAGCGGCAGGCTACTATCGTCTAATGGATCATGTTTAAACTGTTTGAATTTTTTCGTCTTCCGGTCGAATAAAAACAGCCCTCCGCCGCTGGAACCAACCCAAATCCTTTCTTTGCTATCTTCATATATTACCCGAACAGAATTCGATCCTGATAACCCTTCATTTCTTGGGTCCGGTAGATATGCCTCAAAACGACCTTTCTCCTTATTGAACATGTTCAGTCCGCCGTCCTGAAGGCCTACCCAAACCTGATCTGCATGATCAATGCGAAGACAGTTTGCACTTTTAGAGGAGAGGGTTTTTAAATTTTGATTGAAGTGATCGTAGTGGACAAACTTCTGATCTTTACGAATAAATTTATCAAGGCCATTTGCATCCGAGGCAATCCAGATGTCGTCGTTCTTATCGATGGCGAGTTTAACTACATGGTTACTCGAAATGCTATTCGTACTATCATTGTGTTTATACGTTACTATAGCGTCGCTGTCGCGGTTAAGCATACTCAGACCGCCCCCTAATGTGGCAATCCATAAGTTGCCATCGGCATCTTCCACTAGATCTTTAATGTAATTGTGACCAATGCTATTTGAATCATTGGGAATGTTTTTATAGATCGTGAATTTATATCCATCATACTTATTTAATCCGCTTCGGGTGCCGAACCACATATACCCCTTTTTATCCTGTAGGATGCAGATGACCTGACTTTGAGAAAGACCTTGTTCGGCTGTTAAATGTTCGAATTTTAAACCTTGCCCCTGCGAGTAACCCGAATTAACACTAATGAATTGAAATAGGCTGAGTAGACTGTAACCTAAAAGCAGTATTTTTTTAAATAGCATATGGTACAACGAAGGCAACGATATAAGTACACAATCGCTACATTTAATAGGCAAAGATGCATCGCCGGCGGTTCAATAGAATCAGGGAAATTCTGATTTTCTTAAAGGGACGCTGAGCCAAGGACTCGGTTTCAGTGCAGATTTCGCGATGATAAATTTTTCTTGACCAAATTGTATACGACTCTTGGGTTGTGCCTTCGGTCCATATGCAAGAATGAGCGACGGGCACGTGCCCGCGGTTAATTATAACGTACCGCTTGCACCAACATATTTCGCCACAGAAGGATACTTTTCTATCTTTAAGGCTTTGCCGTCATATGACTGAAGAAGACCTGGCTGGTTTAGCTCGTAGAATCACACTCTCAGACCATAAAGCCTTTAAGGAGTTTTTCTATTACATCCAACGGGATCTATTTCGGTTTTTGCTTTACAAGTGCCGTGACCTGGCTTTGGCCGAAGACCTTCTTCAGGAAGCCTTCCTGAAATTTTGGCTACGCCGCGAAAAGATTGACGAAACGCGATCGATAAAAAATCTGCTATTTACTATTGCCAACAATCTCCATATCAATGAGGCGAGGCATTTATCAGTTGTCCGCCGACATGAGTGCAGTGAACCCAGCGCAATCTTTTCTCACACGACCAATCCAGAGTATGTTTTAGAAGAGAAGGAATTTCTGGATAGACTTAAGCGTTCCATAGACGCACTTCCTGAAAAAACTAGAGTAGTCTTTATGATGAGCCGGTTCGACGACATTCCAAATTCAGAGATTGCAGAGCGACTTGATCTGAGTATCAAATCGGTCGAAGGGTACATGACTAAAGCGCTAAAAACTTTGAAAGAGAAATTTCCTTTTCGGTTCTGATAAGGGTTAATGGCCTTTGGAACGTATAGACTAAAATTAGCTCACGATGGAACACCAGGAACTCGAGTCATTGTTGATTAAAAAGGCGCAAAAGCAACTGACTTTGGAAGAAGAAGTCCATCTTGAACAACTTCTGAAACAGCAACCTTCTTATCAAATGGATGAAGAAGTATTTGAGGCCATATGGGCCAAGACCAAAGAAATTCAATTGGACGATGGCAAAAGCGCTGATCAGCGATGGGCGAACCTGCAAGGGAAGCTTCTACAAAACGACGGCAGGCCCAAACGGAAGACCTTTTATTATGCAGCAGCCTGTGTTGTGTTTATCGCGATGTTAACTGTCATTGTATGGCCTCCGGGCGATCGGAAACTGATTACAGCAGTCGGAAGAGTTCATTCGATCACACTGCCGGATAGCTCAATCGTTACTCTTAATAGCGGTGGGTCATTGGCCTATTCGGCCAATACGTTCAATGATAACAGAGAAATAGAACTACACGGCGAAGCATATTTCAGTGTGAAAGGCAACAAAGGCCCTTTCATCGTCTTGACCGACGTTGCCGGTGTAGAAGTCCTCGGCACAACATTCAATGTTCGATCCACTAATACGGAGACGTCAGTTTCGTGTCTATCTGGAAAGGTTAAAGTGCGCGCCAAGCCATCAAACCGATCATCCATACTCACCAAAGGCAAAGGAATAAACGTTGGAATTGATGGCGCTTTTGAATCCATTGGCGAAGTTTCAGCCAACACACTCAGCTGGTCCACAGGAGAATTGATCTTTGAGAATACGGCTATAGAGCGGGTTCTTGAAGACGTTGCCCATCATTACAAGATACAAATTGTTCAAGCGCCACATCTTCCCAAGGAAAAATTTACCGGCAGATTTCGTAATGAAACGCTCGATGCCGTGCTTGAGACCATATGCCTTAGCGCTGGTCTTGAATGCAATATGCAAAACGATTCAACCGCAGTTGTAAAATAATTTTAAGGGTTTTGGGATACTGATGCGTATCTATATTTCAAAGCCGAATACATTTCATGCGTATCGTTAAAACCTTCATTCTTCTCAGCGTCCTTGCAAGTCTTTCGTGCCTGGCCCAACAGAAACACATCATAGCAGGGCGATATGATAATGTTCCGCTGGATGTATTCCTGAAAGAGATTGAAGTGTCACACGGAGTTCGATTTTACTATGTCGACGCAGCCATTAAAGGAATCGTTGTGACGGCTAACTTTGAAGAAGGTGTTTCACTAAAAACAGCCCTTGACATGATACTCCAACCGCATGGGGTTGCTTGTCAGATCAGTGAAGGTGCAATTACCTTATACAAATCGCAAAACACAATTAATAGTATCAGCGAGTTCGTGACTCTTCGAGGGCGCGTCATTGACGCAAAAACATCGGGAGGCATTCCGTTTGCATTTGTTGCAATTTCCTCATTGGGGAAGCATACAACTGCTAACGACTCTGGCTACTTCGAAATGCCAAACGTAAAACGTGGGACGCATCGCATCGAGTTCTCTTCACTGGGATTCACACCATATGCCCGGAACGTCCACGTAATCGACGGAGGTCTGATAAACTTCGGCCTTGATGAAGCACCACAGCAGCTTCCGGAAATACTCATCACGCCATCGGCCTTTGAAATTTCGGGCGACGAAGGGAGTTCTGTCAGCCTTGGGAAACAGGAAATTGTTCACAGTCCGAATTTGGCAAAAGACATTTACCGGACCCTTCGGGCCGTACCGGGTATCGCCAACAGTGATTTTTCAGCAAAGGCAAGAATTCGTGGCGGGCACAGTGACGAAACCGCAGTGTATCTCGATAACTTTCTTATCAATGAACCATTTCACCTGGAAGAAGTTGATGGCAGCTTCAGCATTTTCAACTCCGATTATATCGATGAGATGACGGTTCTTACAGGGTCGTTTTCGCCAAAATATACGGATCGTCTCTCTGGCGTTCTCGACGTAAAAACGAAAGACAATGCCGAATCAGACAGCTACAATGCATCAGTAGATTTATTGAATGCCAGTCTTCTGGTTCAGAAAAGAATTGGCAAAGTGAACACCTTTGTAACGGCGAGACGCGGGTACCTCGACTTTCTGCTCAAAGACATGGTGGAAGGCGGAGAGACTCAACTTAAACCAAAATTTTCCGACATGTGGGCCAAGGCGTCGGTCCAGGTCCACAATAAACATTATCTGACTTTTAATATCCTCTATGGCCGTGACAACTTCAGCATCCGTGACCAGGATGGATTGTCGTCGGAAGTGGCCATCAACAACAAACGCAATAATCTTAATGGTTGGGCCAACTGGAAATGGTTTCCGTCGAAAAACTTCAGCAGCATTGCTACCGCGGGTGTGCAGGTCAACGACAAGAAAGCTACATTTATTTTTCCGGAAACCATCAGCATTGCCAATCGTGACAACATACACAGTTCTTCCTTTGTCCTGACCTACCAAAGCTTTCTGCAGCTGGATAATAGCAAAAGCATCGAAGCCGGTTTTGAAAGCAGAATCTTCAACACCGCATTGGATTATAGTGAGACACGTTATGCCATTTTCAATACACCGCCAGAGCCGCTTTCTATTGACGATATAAATATTGCCAACAAAATTACGGGAGCAACTGGCGCCGCTTACGGTCAGCTAAATTGGAAGGTAATGGAGTCTTTGATGGTGCAGGGCGGACTGCGCACATCTTTTCAAAGCTATGCCCGTACGCCTCAGGTGGCGCCGAGGTTCGCGGTGAGGTACGACATCTCACAACAAATCTCATTTAAGGCCGGCTATGGTTTTTACTATCAGCCAGATTTATATTTCAAACCAAGAACTTCTCTGGCGCAGCGCAGCCTTTACAATAACACAAACAAAGCAATTCACTACTCGGCCGCGTTAAATTTCGCAGGAAAATCAACGACCTTTCTTATCAATGCTTACTACAAAGACTACCGCATCCTCTTTGACGACTTTCGATTTGAATACTTCAACCGAATGGTTGGAGCAAACATTCCCGACATTTCGTTTGAGACAAATTCTGGCGTAGCGAAGGGGTTAGAGTTCATGGTACGGCAGCAGTACGGCAGAAGCATGGTAACCATCAGTTACACACGCTCCAGTAGCAAGATTCGTAATAGGTACGGATTCGAGACGAACAGGGACTTCGACCAGCCTCACAACATCACTGTCAACAATGTGTTCCGACTTCCCCATTACTGGAATATTAGTTTTCTTTGGAACTATCACACGGGCTTCCCGTATACGCCTACCAGCATTGATTACGTTCACGATCGACCAGGAACTGAAGGAATCATTGTCCACTATGAGGCCGGGTTGAAGAACACTATGCGGTTGCCAGTTTCACACACACTCGATATTCGGTTTGAAAAGACATGGCATTTCAGAAAATCGAATTTGATGGCGTACCTGAACATCGTAAACTTTTACAATCGCGAAAATGTGCGCGGGTATTGGTGGTCCCCGTATCAAAACCGCAATGGCGGAATAAATTTTGACAGGGAAACACAAACAAACATTCCATTCTTCCTTTCTCCTGGTATCTCCTACACCATATTCTAATATGAATTACAAAATTCTTGCGTGCGCGGTGATATGCATCTACGCGACGTGCACATTGTTTCTCTCCTGCGAAAAAAAAGACATAGCGGATCCGGAAAACTCAAGCTTTTCTCTTATTCAGGAGAAGATTCTAACTAAATCTTGTGCGCTAAGTGGATGTCACGCCTCGGAAAATGAGTATTCATATGCTGAACACGGACTTGTGCTTAGATCGGGAGAGGCATATGAAAATCTTTTGAACGTCGCGCCACAAAATCACGATGCACAACATGACGGACTACTACGCGTAGTACCAGGCAACCCGGATAAAAGTTTGTTGTATAAAAAAATATTTTGCAATAATGATCAGCCGCTGACATACGGAAATCCCATGCCAATAGGATCGGAACCCCTGTCACAGGGAAAGGTGCAATACATTCGTCAATGGATAGAGGAAGGTGCGCCCCAGACGGGTTTAATCGATGCAGATGTTTCCTTGCTGGACGATCCGATTTCCGTATGCGGAGAAATGTTTAGCGCGCTAGAGGCACCGTTGCAAGGCGAAGGGTATCAGGTACACATTGAGCCTTTTTCAGTAGCGCCAAATTTTGAGCGTGAAATATTTGTGTACAAACCTCTTCAAAATGGTTCAGAATTCTTTGTTAACCGCGTGAAGATGAAAATGAGGGGCAGCAGTCACCACTTCCTGGTGAACTCATTTGAGGCTTCCACCCCGCCGCAAGTGATGCCAGAACTCAATACTTTTCGTGAAATACGGAATGCGGACGGATCTCTGGTTCAAAAAACGCTTGATCAAATGGAATACCACCGCTTTCTGTTTGCTAATCAAACCCCTGAAATGGACTACCATTTTCCCGAAGGTGTAGGTCTTCGAATTCCCAAAGAGTACAACGTTGATGTAAACCTTCACTATATTAATAAGACGTCACTACCGATTCAAGGAGAATGCTATATCAATCTATATGAAATGTCACCCGACCAGGTACAACATGAGGCTACCTCATTGTTTCTTAGTAACTCAAATATAAAACTACCGGCGCAGCAAAAAACAATCCTCAGAAAGACGTTTGTCACTGACAAGGATATCAACATCTTTATGCTAACATCCCACACTCACAAATATGGAGAAGTCTTTCAGGTACAAATAAAAGGAGGAAGCCGCGATGGTGAAATCCTTTTTACAAGCACGAGCTGGCATCATCCACCGATCAAAACGTTTGAGGAACCAGTTTTGTTAAGGAAGGGAGAAGGGCTGACGATGATCGTGACCTATAACAATACCACGAACCATGCGATCAATTTTGGATTATCAAGCGAGGATGAGATGGCCATCATTTATGGTTACTATTATTAAAACGACAGCCATTCTGCGTTTATTAAAACGAATGCAGAAACCTAACTCCTGCATCGTTTCCTTATCCATATGGCACCAACAAAACAGCAATATAAATTGAAATCGATAGTTTAGCGGTCGATTTGCTTTCGACTTGTTCGGCAACATTTCCTCTGATAAATCTATACTCTATTCAGAAATTGACCGAGCGCTTAAAACGTAAACACCAGCGAATGGGAACTGTTAGGCCATAGCAAGTTTCTTTTTGGCCAGCTGTTCAATTTCTTTTAGCAGCGTTTGTTTTTCGGTTTTGGCTTTTGTCAGAAGGATTGCCTGTTCGTAATGGAAAATTGCTTTGTCAATGTTTGTGTCGGCATACAAGTAGCCCAACAACTCGTGATAAAAATTGCTGTCTGTCAGATTTAATTTTTCCGCTTCGGGAATTGCTTTGTCGTGTCCGTAGACTTTAGCGAAAGCAAATGTTCTGTTCAACGCTGTGATTGGAGAATACTCAATAAGAATGAGTTGATTGTAAAGCTTTAAAATGTGTTGCCATTTGTTTTGGTCGGTCGGTGAGGTATGCCAATATGCAATACCTGCTTCAAGATGATATTTTGAAATTTCGTTTCCATTACAAGCGTTTACTAAATAGTGATTTCCTTTTTCAATCAAGGTTTTATCCCAAACACTTTTGTCCTGTTCGTCAAACATAACGGCTTCCCCATTCTCGTTTGTCCTTGCTTCAAGTCGTGAACTTTGAAAACACATTAAAGAAAGTAAGGCGTTTGTCTGTGATGTGTCTGTCAAAGAATTTTCGGCCAAAACCAATGTCAGTCTTATCGCTTCGGAACAAAAGTCTTTTCGGATTTGCTGGTTGTTGGTTTTGGAGAAATAACCTTCGTTAAACAGTAGATACAATATTTTCAAAACGGTGTCTAACCGTGGAGTGATTTGCGTTTCGCTTAATGTGGTAATTTTGAAATTGTCATTACGAAGATTGGTTCTTGCTCGTAGCAATCGCTTTTTAATGGTTTCTGTTTTTGTAAGAAAAGCGTTTGCAATTTCTTCGACGCTGAAACCGCAAAGAATTTGAAGCGCCAAACAAATTTGACTTTCGGTGGAATTCGTCGGATTACAAACCGCGAAAATCATTGCTAACTGACTGTCCGAAATACGTTTATTCCTAAACTCAAAGGTTTGTTCAGTTTTAAGTTCAGTTGGTTTTATCGCTTCTTTGATTTGGGTTTCAAAAACGGCAACGTGTTTGAAATAGTCTTTGGTTTTCTTTTGAGCAACTGCATAAAGCCACGCTGTGGGATTTTCAGGGATTCCGTTAATTTCCCAATTTTCAGACGCTTTTAAAAATGTGTCGCTGGCAATGTCTTCGGCAATTTCAATGTGCTTTAAACCAAAATGACGGCATAAAACAGCCGTCATCTTAGTGTATTCCTGTCGGAACAAGTGTGGTAAAAGTTCGTGATGTGATTTTTTGCTATTCACGTTTTAAAACTTCTCTTACTTCAATATTTCCGCCTACTTGGTCAAAAATCGGATTGCCTTTTGCTATTTCTACCGCTTCATCAATGGTATTAGTTTTTACAATAATGTAACCGCTAATAAATTCCTTAATTTCGGTGTAGGGTCCGTCGGTTACCACCCTGTTAGGCTTCACGGTTTTCGCACTTCCCGGCGTTGGTAAAAGCGTATTGCCTTTGTCCACTAATATGTTTTGTGAAGCAATACCTGCTAACTAGTTCATTCTTTCCTGCATTTGCTCAGGTGATGGTTTAAAGTCAGCAATGTCCTTTAGTCTGAAGATTAACGCAAATTCTTTCATTTCTTTTAAATTTATTGTTCGTACTAATGACGATTGAGATTGCAGAACGGGGACAGAAGTCATGATGTTTTTTTGTCGGTATGTGTCGGTCTAAACAACAAGTTACGACGTATAGAAGTATGTGGCTTTGTAGCCCAAGATACCTAATGCCCATAATTTCCTTTTAAGTAATGGGCAGTTAAACTCTTCTTTTTGGCCACTTTTGCGGCAGGATATCTGGTGTACACTATATGCGGGAGTGTCAGTATGGGACAAAGTTATTCGTGCTTATATGATAGGATAAAGATTAATGGTGGTGAGAGGCAACTGTATGGAACTCAATTTGAGAATGTCGACCCAATAAATAAAATCGTCCATACAAGCACATCATAAGGAGACACAAATCGGTGTCGATTTTGAAGCTGTATGATGGCCGTACGGCCGCCGCAGACCTCTGTTGGGAGCATCGTGTCCTGGAGCAAATACTGGGGAACCGCCGCATGTGAACTATTCGGCTCCGACCAGAGTTCAACTCCAGCTCCGGGCATATCTGCGCATTTCTGAAAAAAAAGGGCTTTCTGATTTATGGAATATTTTGGTGCACAGCATCGTAAAATAAAAAGCCTATGAAACTCATATTTACGATCCTGCCATTATTACTTATCGTTCAGGCATTCTCCCAGACTTTTAAGGAGAAAGATTTAAAAACAGAGATTAAAGATGTCACGGTGTTCCTCAGTGGAGCACAAATATTTGAATCCGGAAACGCCAGCATTCCGGCGGGGACGTCGGTTCTCAAAATTAAGAACCTTTCACCTTTTCTCGACGAGAAGAGCCTTCAAGTGAAGGCAGAAGGAGATTTTACAATTCTGTCTGTAAACCATAGATTTAATTATCTCAATGAAGTAAAGAAAGACGGGCAAATTGATAGTTTGAAAACAGTCCTGGACGACATTGAACTGTCAATTTCCCGGGATGAGGCGAGATTGGCTGTTTTGAAAGAAAAGCAGAGTTTACTAGATGAGAACAAAAACCTGGGAGGACAATCTGCGGGCGCGACGATCGTCCAACTAAAACAAGCCATTGAATTCTATGAGACCGAAATTTCAAAAATTAAAGAAGAGGAAATTAAAACCGGCAAAAAAATAAAATTAAAGAAAAAGGAGAAAAGCAAAATTGAAAAGCAGCTCAAGGAGTTAAATGAGCAAACTTCCTTGCCCAGTAGCGAAGTCGAAATTCTAGTTAGTTCTGAAAATCATGTCAATACTAAAGTGAGTCTTACCTATTTGGTTGCAAATGCCGGATGGTACCCAAAGTATGATATTCGTGTTGAAAACATCAAAAGCCCGTTAGAGTTGACATATAAGGCCGAAGTATTTCAAAATACTGGTGTGGACTGGAAGAATGTTAAGCTTAGGTTTTCAAATGGGGACCCCAATAAAAGCGGAGTGGTCCCGGAATTGACTAAGTGGAACCTCAATTATGCACGGAATACGACTTTCGAAAATTCTATTTATGGAATGGCTTTGTCCAATTCCATAAGAAATGTGAAAGGAACAGTAGTAAGTGAAGCAGATGGTCAACCAGCCCCAGGCGTGAATGTCGTAGTTAAAGGGACGACAATTGGAACAGTGACAGACGTAAATGGAAACTATAGCCTCACTTTGCCAAACAATGCTTCAACGCTGGTCTATTCATTCATTGGCATGGTAACGCAAGAAGTTCAGATTTCAGGACCTCAAGTTAGTGTCAGGATGCAACACGACATTGCGCAGTTGTCCGAAGTTGTTGTAACTGGCTACGGGGAAGAACGGGCTTTGCAAGGGCGCGTGCCGGGTATTCAAATAAGAGAAAATAAAAGTGCAGCTAATGCAATAGTGACAACAGTAATTGAGAATCAAACAACCGTGGAGATTGAAGTTGCGACACCATATTCAATTAAATCTAATGGTGAAAAACTTCAGGTGGATTTAAGAAAACATCGAATCGAAGCCTTGTACGAATATTACGCCATCCCAAAACTAGATAAAGATGCATTTTTAGTTGCGCGCATCATTAACTGGGATCAGTATAACTTACTGGAAGGAGAGGCTAATTTATATTTTGAAGACGCCTATGTTGGCAGGTCAATACTGGATGCAAAATCTTTACGAGACACCCTTTCAATATCGTTAGGAAGGGACAAAAATATTGTAGTGGGAAGGGAAAAAAATGAACAGTACTCAAAGAAAAGGACATTGGGAGGCAATGTCGTAGAGACGCGTGGATTTAAAATAGTTGTGAGAAATAAAAAATCTCAAACAATTAATCTGACTGTTTCTGATCAAATACCCTTATCGGTTGTAAGTGACATTAATGTTAGTGCCTCAGAATTGACATCGGGAAAGCTTGACGGCAAGACAGGTAATGTCACGTGGAAGTTAACGATAGATGGACAACAGCAAAAAGATCTTAACCTTCAATATGAGGTAAAATATCCAAGGAAAGAGAAGGTTATACTAGAGTAACCAAACGCAACGAACTGCGCGAACTTTCCACCATCTTTTCTTTACCTTGGCAGAATAGAGAGTAATAAAAAAACTGAGCCGGGTAACGTGGTGCAAGATTGAAAGTCGAGAACATATACACGTCACAATTTTGGTTGCTATGCGTTAGCTCCCTGTTATTTTTTGCGAGCTTCAATATGGTTCTCCCTGAACTATCGACGTTCCTCGAGCGGTTGGGCGGCGCAGAATATAAGGGTCTTATAATCTCGCTGTTCACGTTTACAGCGATGATATCAAGACCCTTTAACGGAAAATTAGCTGACAAAGTGGGCAGGGTGCCAGTCATCATGGTGGGGTCAATTGTTTGTTTTTGTTGCAGCCTCGTTTATCCAATACTAACCACCGTTTCAGGATTTCTTATCCTGCGGATGGCGCATGGTTTTTCTACGGGTTTTACTCCGACAGGAACAGCTGCTTACATGTCAGACATCATACCTGCCTCCCGTCGCGGTGAGGCTATGGGCTTACTGGGAACTGCAGGCTCCCTTGGAATGGCGGCAGGTCCGGCAATTGGTGGCATGCTCTCGAACCGAATCAGCATGGATGCCGTTTTTTATTGTGCCTCTTGCTTTGGACTGATATTCAGTCATTATCCTTTTGGGGATAAAGGAGACCCTTCAGGAACGGCAGCCTTTTAAACTGCAGATGCTTAAGGTAAGCAGGCATGACCTGTTCGAGCCGCGCGTTATCGCGCCATGCGTGGTGATGGGTTTACTCGGTTATTCTTATGGGACCACATTCACATTAATTCCTGACTTCGGACAGTATGTTTCAATTCAAAATAAAGGGCTGCTCTTTACGTATATGACGATGGCGGCCCTTGCGATACGCCTCATTGGAGGAAGGGCATCTGATTATTGGGGAAGAAAGCCAGTATTACAGGTTTGCTGTGTACTTGTTGTCGGTGCAATGTTAACCATCGCGTTTTCAACGACACCGCTACAGCTCATCCTGGGAATGTCGCTTTATGGTTTAGCCCACGGCACGACGTCGCCCACGCTTATCGCCTGGGCTACAGACCTGAGCGCTGCAGAGTACAAGGGCAGGGGATTAGCGTCGGCTTATATTTTCATGGAGTTTGGAATTGGATTCGGAGCATTAGTTTCCGGTATCATTTATGGCAATGATCCATCGAGGTTCACGCTGGCCTTCGGTATCTGCGCGGCTATGGCGGCGTGTGCGCTCGTTTATCTTTTTTTGAAAAAAGAAAAGAAGGAATCAGTGTAGTGAACAGAGAGGTGGAGGGTATTCACCTCACAAACCCTGCTGCAACGCCGCCATCTACGTTAATTACATTTCCCGTCGACTTGTTCAGTAATCCTCCTACCAGCGCGATGCATGCGTTGGCAATATCCACGGGGAGAATCACTTCGTTAAGCAACGTTCTTTTCGCATAAAACGCTGGAAGCTCTTCAACCTTTACGCCATACGCCTTCGCTCTGCCCTCCGCCCATGCACCTGCCCAGATTTTACTGTCGGCAATGACTGCGTCGGGATTGATCACATTCACCCTTATTTTGTCAGGCCCAAGCTCGGCTGCATTTAGCCTGCTTAAGTGAAGTTGTGCGGCCTTTGCTGATCCGTAGCCAGCATTGTTCGGTCCAGAGACCAATGCATTCTTGCTGACCACATTGATGATGTCACCACCCAAACCCTGACTGCGCATTGTTTTAACGCCTGCCTGAGTAATTAGAAACTGACCTTTCACCAACACATCGTAAAGGATGTCCCAATCTTTTTCAGTATGCTCCTCAAGAGGTTTAGAGATTGACAATCCTGCATTATTTACGAGTATGTCAACACCACCAAATGCCAACGCAGCGGTTGAGAGTGACGCTCTGATCTGATCCCCGTTGGTAACATCCATCAAAGACGTTGTAAAGGCGTCCTTTCCAAACAGTGTTGTGAATTCTGTGTCCGCCTCTTTCAACCTTCCCGGATCATTATCACTCAGAATAATACAAGCACCTTCTTCAGCAAATTTTTTGGCGATGGCTTTGCCGATACCGCCGGCACTACCTGTGACCAGTGCAATCTTCCCTGAAAGAGTTTTAGGTTTTGGCATCCGTTGTAACTTCGCCTCTTCCAAAAGCCAGTATTCAATATTAAATGCTTCCTGACGCGGCAGTGATGTATAGGCTGATATCGCTTCTGCCCCCTTCATGACATTGATCGCGTTAATATAGAACTCGGCGGCTACACGCGCGGTCTGTTTGTCTTTGGCGAAGGTGAACATTCCAATCCCTGGGTAGAGCAACACAACAGGATTAGGATCACGCATACCAGGACTATTAGGATGCTTGCATTGATTATAATATTCCTGGTACAATGCACGGTAATCTTCAAACGCCGGCAACAATGCTGCCTGCACGGACTTTGTTTCTGTTAGGTCCTGGTCAGGAGATAAGGGTAAAACCAGTGGGCTGATTTTCGTTCTGAGGAAGTGGTCAGGACAACTCGTTCCCATTGGGGCAAGACGGCTGAGGTCGTTGGAATTAATGAATTCGAGTACACGATCATCGTCCGTAAAATGTCCAATCATGCGGCGGTAGCCAGAGCAAAAGCCGCGCAACAGTGGGGCTAGGCGCGATGCCTGACTTAGCCTGTGTGCCTTGTCAGGGGAGCTTTGTTTTTGTCCTCCGAACACCGGACGTTGTTTGCCGTAATTATCCTGAAGGAACTGTGCGCACCGCTCTACAACCTCGAGGGTATTCACATAGCTTTCATATGCCGTGTCTCCCCACGTAAATAATCCATGTGAGCCCAGCATAATGCCGCGTATCCCCGGGTTCTCGTCGAGGCATTGCTTTAACTTAAGACCAAGGTCAAAGCCAGGCCGTTGCCATTCAACCCATCCGATAGCGCCGTTGAACAGTTCATGTGTAATTTTCTTTCCATCCTTTGCGGCAGCGATCGCAATGGCAGCGTCGGGATGAAGGTGATCGATATGTTTAAAAGGCAGGAACGCGTGTAGGGGCGTATCTATCGAGGGAGCCTTTGAATCAAGATCGTATATGCAATGATTGAACAATTCAACCATTTCGTCTTCGTGTTCAATGCCTTTGTAAACTTGTTTCAAAGAAAGCAGCCGCTCCATGTACAGCGCAGCCAGACCATTTCTTTTCAAAGTTCCAATGTCGCCCCCGGATCCCTTCACCCACATCACTTCCGTTTCCTTTCCGGTAAGGGGGTCTTTTGCGGAAGCCTTGCATGACGTGTTCCCACCCCCATAATTCGTGAGCCTCAGATCTGCTCCTAAAAGATTGGAACGGTAGATTAAGAGGCCGACCTCATCTCCAGCCAGCGCTTCTGCTTTCTTTTCATCCCACAGATAGCTGACATGGCTAAACTGTGTTTTTTCTTTCGTTGACATAAATGTTATTTTGATTCTACGGTTTGATGGCGTTGCCATATCCTACTACCAGCACTGAAAGTATGATCAGGCTTATTCCAATTATTATCGTATTCCTCGTCGCTTTTCCGACGCCATGCCATTCTTTCAATAATATTCCCCATACGTTCGCGACAAGAATGATGAAGGCCATGTGCAATATCCACGAACTGGGACCATTCCCAAGCTTACTTTCTCCCATGCCGTAAAAAAAGAACTGCAGGAACCAGGTAGTACCCGCCAGGGCTGCGAAAAAATAGTTGTTCGCCAGTGGCGTTTTACGATCAAGATAATTGCTAAATGTTTTGTTGCGTGCATTTAAGATCACACACCAGACGAAATTCGTTGTTAGACCTCCCCAAAGCAATACTACATAAGTAACATTGTTTTGATAGAGCGGATTTAATCCAAGCGCAACGGCATGCGCCGCCATTGGCTTGCCTGCTTCGATCCCAAAGTTAAAACACGAACTGAGGATACCGGAAGCAATCGCTACGATAAGACCTTTAACAAGATTGAACTCGGGTACACTTTTCTTTTTTTCTGCTTCACCCATCTCCGCTTCTTTCATAACTCCTGCCCGGCCGCAGATATAGATTCCAAGCAGACATAGAAGTACGCCTGCTAACACGACACGGCCCCAGGCAGTCGTGAGCATTTCCATGAAAGTGGTTTTGCCAGCAGCGGGAAAGAAATTATAGTAAATTGATGGAACCAGCGCGCCAAACGCGGAACAAAATCCCAATACCACTGAGTTTCCGAGTGACATCCCCAGATACCTGACCCCCAGCCCATAAGTCAATCCACCAATTCCCCAAAGCACGCCAAAAAAAATGGTGTAAATTGTCACATCGGACGGAGCCTCTTTGATAATTTGTGAAAAGCCTGGCAAGGTCAGCCATGCAGCCAGGGGCGGGACGATCAACCATGAAAAGATCCCACCCACGATCCAATAGCTTTCCCATGACCACTGTCTCACCTTTTTAAAGGGCACATAGAAGCTGCCAGAAGCAAAGCCCCCGATGAAATGAAAGATCACGCCAAGAATTACGCCCATGGATCAAGTAAGAGGGTGGGAAATTTGCGAATAATAATTCAATTTTAGTGATATAGTATGCACTTCCCGTCATGCACTGTCATGCCGCGGATTGAACGTTTATCAGGACTATTGTAAAATACTTAAAGTGGAGAAAGATCTTTCAACTTTGCCTGTTCGAGTCGCTTTTACGATGAAGCTAAAAGAAGGATACCGGGCGGAATATATCAAAAGGCACAATGAAATCTGGCCGGCCCTTACTGCATTGCTTTATGCCTCAGGGGTTCGCGATTATTCCATATTTCTTGATGAAAAGACAGACACGCTGTTCGCGTTTCAACGGGTTATCGGCAAGTCTGGCTCACAGGATCTCGGTCAGAATGCCATTGTGAAAGAATGGTGGCGGCACATGTCAGATATTATGGAAACGAACCCTGACAATTCACCCACAACCCAGCCGTTAAAGGAAGTGTTCTATCTGCCGTAGTTGACGCCTGGATCAGGCTGAATGGCGATTGATAAAACGAAATACATTTTTTACGATCTCCTTCTTTTTTGTCAGTATCATATATGCAGCCGTTTCACCCATTGCCTTGAAGTCCGTTGTGATAACAGTTATTCCCAGCAGTTCCTTTAGAGGAGTATCATTGTAGGAGATTACACCAATGTCTTTGCCTGCAACGAAATTTTTATCACGTATTTGTTTTACAAGGTTTACCAGATCTGCTTCTTCAATGATAATATAAGCGTCCTGGGCATGCAACTCCATATCCGGATAGATCTCTTCCAGCACTTCGGAGTTAAAATCATGATCTGTGCAGAATTTCTTAAAGCCTTTTATGATATCAACGGGATATGGATAAAGCGTTTTTCGCGGATAAACGAGGATAAGATTTGAATAGCGCCGAAGTAGATCAATTCCTTCTACCAGGGCCTCATAAATGTCCATTTTAAAGTCCTGGTACACCGATGCGATATCACGGTTTAAACCTGAAAGGTAATTGTCCAGGATAATCAATTTATCATCTGGCACTTTTCGCAAGGCATCAAGGACGGCAGGATTAGTATTTTGATGCACCATGGCTTCGTCTTTGAAGTGCGGCATAACTACATAATAATCGTAACGCCCCATGCTTTCATTAATCGCATTTAGAAAAAGCTTAGGGTCGCAATGATAAATCATGAGGTCAACCTGGGCATTTTGGCCAAGGCCGTTGACCATCGAGTTAAATATCAAAAGTTTATAAGAACTGAGTTTGTTTAGCAGGAAAAGTACATTGATTCTGGATGGCAAAAGATTTCGTGCAACGTAGTAGCCCTTGCCTTTAGCAGAGACAATGATCTTGGTCTCCTTTAACACGTTATAAGCCTTTTCCACCGTGTCGCGCGAGAGGTAATATTCTTCGCTGATTTCATTGATGGAAGGCACGCGTTGACCCACTTTCAACACACCACGTTCGATGTCGCCAATGATGGAGTGTACGATCTGGCGGTATTTCGGGATCCTCGAATCCCGGTCAATCCGAATTTCTATCAACGCCTCTGTTTCTTTCATAGAACATGCTATTTGAAGCAAAATAACAATTCCGGCCGTTTTCCGAAAACGTTTTCTGTCAGGCAGAATGCGTGAATTATAAGTGGTAGAAAGCCTAATATTCGAATGCCAGGATCAAGGGTGTAGTTTTTAGAAAGGTATTTAGTTCGTTAAGATTTTTTTCGTGCCCCCGGATAGAGTACAGAAGAATGAATTCATTGAGGCCCTTCATATCCCTTTCTTTTTTATACTGAAGATTCAGCCTTGTCAACTCACTCTCAAGCTTAATGTCAAATGCATTGTCATGTTGCATGGAAATGCGGTACGCTCTTGCCTGATGTCTTTGAGATATGAATTTTTGAATTTTTTCAAAAAACGACAAAACGATAAGAACGACAATCGATCCTACCAATGCTATAAAATATTGACCCGCGCCAACGGCCATGCCGAGCGCCGCGGTAATCCAGATTGTGGTTGCCGTGGTGATGCCGTTGATGGTAAGGCCGTCCTTAAAAATTACGCCGGCTCCTAAAAATCCGATCCCTGTGATAATATTTGAAGCAATGCGGTCTGGCGAATTCACACCGAGGACCGTTGACAATTCCGTGAAGATCGTGGACCCAACGCAAATCATGATCATCGTGCGAAGCCCTGCTGCCTTGCTGTGATATTCACGTTCTAAACCAATAGCCGTTCCAATTATAAAAGAAATCAACAACTGAAGGGCGAGCTCAAGATCAACTGACATCATTCGCGGTGGCTTTATTGAAGGTAGTAAAATTAATTTAAGCTGAATGGAGAACTACGGTCAGCCGGCGTTTGTTTGAAGGTTCGAACGCACACTTTTGTATTATTCACCCTTAACAATTGACAATGGAAACGATTACCTCGACCGCGAAGACTTTGCCAGAAGCAGCTATGTTTGCAAAAACCATCTTAAAATCCTGGGACTTGCAGGTCAATCGCCTCACAGATTTTTTCAATAGTGTCAACGATGAGATTCTTGCCCGCGAGACGGCGACGGGTCGCAATAGCGGCATATATCTTCTGGGTCACCTCGTCGCAGTGAATGACGGGCTGTTTCCGCTGTTGGGCTTGGGCAGTAAGCTATATCCGGAGCTTGAGAATGCATTTGTAAGGTCTCCCGATAAGTCGGGATTGGAATATCCGTCAGTAGAGGATTTGAGAAAGTATTGGAAAGACGTAAGCGAAAAACTTACCGCGCGTTTTAATGCCATGGCGCCGGCGGAGTGGCTGAGTAAGCATGAGTCTGTCAGCAGCGAGGATTTTCTTAAGGAGCCGCATAGAAATAAGCTTAATGTCCTGGTAAGCCGCACCACTCACATGAGCTATCACCTGGGACAGTTAATTTATTTGAGAGAGCGGGCTGCGTGATTTTTTGATTTGAAGGGCGCGCATTCTTCAAGTTCCGTCATGGGAGCGTTACCTGGCGGCCACGGTTCCTTCCCCTTGAAGTTCCGTGATCGAGAGCGTTACTGAATGTTCAGTTCTTCACAAGTAATAATTGCTTATGGTTGATATTTTCTGCGATCGGTCCGCGAACGAACCATGAGGTTCTTGTCTTTTTGCCATCCGAAATCAACCGGATGGTCAGCAAGGTATTCGTCAATCTTTTTTCGCGCTTTGGGGAAAGCACGGGCAAATCCTACTTCGTCTGCGTTCCATGATAATTTGCTACGCTCTGAAAAAAAGAAATAATTCCGCTTCTTCAAAAATAAACGATCGCGTGAGACATCTTCATTCGTCCGCGCTTGCTTACCATTGACCCTGGAAGCCGCAGAATTTTCAGATTCCTGAACGACCTTCAAGCGCTGTCATTTGTTGTATTGGCCTTACTCGTCCTGATTTGAAAAAAGTGTTTAGTGCTCATCGTATGCGTGAATAGTCTACGCTATTCGGCAGAATTGACAAGAGTTAATTCACTACTCTGAAAATCGTCGCCCGAGTGGACTCCTCACCGGGTCCAGCCTCGCTACTACCTGCAACAAATATTTCACCGTCGTCAGATATGATGGAGCCGAGTACATCTGCATACAGCATGTTAGCGCGTATATACTGTCGATCCATATTGCCTTCGAGATCAAAATTTCCTAGATAAGCATCGAGAGGATTGCCATCGTGACCTTCACCAATGCAGGAGTCCTTTTCTCCGTATCCGCCACTGATATAGACATTGCCTACATCAATAAGAATTTTGGAGGCCACATTATTCACACCCGACGTTCCAAGCATGCGTTGCCATTGAACCGTGCCCGTTGCTGAGACCTTAGTAAGCGATATTTTGTCGTTGCAGCAGCACTCTCCCATATATGAAATCCCGTAAATATATCGATTCCCCATAGCGTCAACCTGAAAATCGGTCACGAAGGTTCTCAATGCTGGCTTTACCGCCACCTGCTTTAACAAATTACCGTCAAGCGAATAAGTCCTCAAAGAATCGCCCATTGAGCTGACTCCCGCGATTTCGCTTCGTCCGTCATACGCCAATATGCGACTGTACAATGTATTGTGCTTCCAAAGCAAGTTTAAGTCAAAATCATAACCAGAAATGAACGGCCTCCAATTTTCGTCCACCCCATAGATATAAAGTATAGTATCGGCAACCAATGCATCTATCCATTCGCCACCGATCGAACTGACCCATGACCATGAGGCCCCGTCAGATTCGACAGCCATTAAAGCCCGTTCCGCCAGAGCGATTAATTTTCCATTTGGCAACTCGAGCATTTTTTCAAAATGAGTGTGTTCAGCCGACACTTTCCAAAGTACGTTGAAACTTTTGTCCAACTTTAGAATGGTATTGGCGAAGGGCAAATATGATTCATTAAGGAGTAAATAGTAACCGTCCGAGCCGGCGATCAGATTTTTGCTATAGGACGAGTAATTTTCCGAATATTGAAATATAACCTGAAGTTGACCGCTTTTAAACGGTGGCGATGGATCACAGGAGAACATCGCGACGAGTAGAACGACAAGTGAATTCGCTATTCTTTTCATTAATACAAGATACCTTTTAATTGGCGACTATCATTTACCTCAACAACGGCGGTTTCACCCAGGCTCGAGTGCTATTTTGCAAAAATGGTTCTATACCCGAAGCTTTCGATGCCGGATCCTTCTGCAGCAACAAAGCGGTTATCTCGTTAAAACCTTTAATATTCGAATAGTCAATCCCCAACCTACAACGAACCGAGCGTTACTGAATGTTCAGTTCTTCACAAGTAATAATTGCTTATGGTTGATAGGACCTGCGATCGTTCCGCGAACGAACCCCAGGCTACAAAGCGGCTTTTTTGTTACGACACGCTACGCATTGAAGATGGGGACCCTTCACAACATTTTGGGTAGTGCTTTACGTGACTGCTCAATTAACGTGCGAGCGACTGATCATTTAGTAAGGTTCAGGGTGACGGACCTTGGGGGGAGCCGCTCCATTGCCGTTGATGGGACCTGCCACCGGTGCGCGAACGAACGCGAGATACGCTTACATCTTCCTCACACTTCCGCTTCCTGAAGAATGGCTGTTAATCTTAGCAGGGCTTCCGCGATAGCTAACGGTGCCACTACCTGTAATATTCGCATCGATCTCGTTTTTTACATTGATCTCGACGTCACCCGATCCGGAAATGCGTACGTAACAGCTATTCGCTGTGAGATCGCTGGCCAGCACTTTACCGGATCCACTGATGGATGCCTTTACCTCAGAAGCACTACCACTCGCTTCAATTTTTCCCGAACCGGAGATTCCAAATTCCGCTTCTTTAGATATAATCAAATTTAAATCTACTTTTCCAGACCCGCTTACGTCACTATCAAAGTTGCCGCATTTTCCTTTTACAATAAGATTTCCAGAACCTGAAACATCTGCTTCCAAATCGCCCGAGGCGTCCGCCTCGATTTTAAGGTTTCCAGATCCACTTACATTGAGACCCAGATTGCCCGCAACAATTCTTGTCTCTCCAATAAGTTCACCTGAGCCACTAACGCTAAGGCCTTCGATGTCTTTCATCGTGACGTAAACCTTTACTTCCTCATCGTCATCACGGTCACTCCAAAACCAGTTGGACCACTTTCCCTCTTTTCCAATCACCAGTCTATCTCCCTGAACTTCTATATCAATCTCTTTTAATACTTCTGCCTTCCCTTCAATCTCGACCTTTTGTGGGCTGCCCTGGCGGAGATATAATTTTCCGGAAACTCCAAAAGAAACCTTTGTAAAAGTATCAACCTTCCGCGTCTCCCGCGTTTGGGCGTTGACCAGCGATATCGGAAGTAACAATGCGATAAGATAGATAAGTCGTTTCATGGGCGTTTAATCTAATTACCGAACAGACCGTGGCAATTTGCGTTTGGTTGCATCATTCGGGTAAAAAATTGGTTTTGTTTTGTTTGACGAGTATTCTGGCAATTTGGTTACATCAGAGGTGATAAAAACCGCTGTGCGGGCGAAAAGGTGTTGCGGAAAAAACATCTTTAACGCAAGGACGCCTGCGCACCCATCGTCTTTTTCAAACTTGCGCGGGCCAGGATGGTGGCGATAATAGTTAAAACTGCCCCCAGGAGCATGGGGGCCCCCGGAAGGTAATAGGGGGTAACACTGTTTGTGAAATATGAAAACACACTGGTCATCACCAATGGCCCAACAATCGATGTTATACTCATCAAACTGGTCAGTGCACCTTGCAATTCTCCTTGCTCATTTGACGGAACCTGTGTCGATATGATACCCTGCAATGCAGGACCAGCAATTCCGCCGAGGCAGTATACAACGGTGAAGGCAAAAACCATCCATGTTTTTGTGGCAAGGGCAAACAAGAGAAACCCGAGTGAACTGAGACCGAGTCCAACGTATACACTACGCTCCTGCCCCAGCTTTGGAATGATTAACCTTATCAAACCGCCTTGAACAATCGCAAAAACAAAACCCACAACGGCAAGTGATATGCCCACCATTTTTGGCGTCCATTTAAATTTTTCCATTGTATAATAAGCCCAGTTGCTCTGTACAGCGTGGGCGGAAATGTAAACCATGATCAATGATGCCACCAGGCCAACGATCACGGGGTACCTTTTAAGATTAAGTAATGAGTTTATAGGGTTAGCTCTTGACCATTCAAACTTCCGCCTGTTTTCGGGTTGTAATGATTCCGGCAGCACGAAAAATCCGTAGAGACAATTCAATAAAGAGAGACCTGCGCTCACCATAAAAGGAACGCGCGATCCATACTCTTCTAAAAATCCTCCGAGCATCGGGCCAATGATAAATCCCAGACCGAAAGCAGCACCAATGAGTCCAAAATTTTGCGCTCGCGTCTCTGGAGTACTGACATCCGCGATATAAGCAGAAGCGGTAGTGAAGCTGGCGCCCATGATGCCAGCGATAATTCTGCCGACAAAAAGCCATGATAAGGTAGGCGCAAGGGCTAGAAAAACATAGTCAATGCCGAATCCAAATAAAGAAGCAAGAAGCACTGGCCGTCTGCCGTAACGATCACTGAGCCCTCCCATAATCGGCGCAAATACAAACTGCATCAGTGAATAGGCAAACAACATCCATCCTCCGTACATCGATGCTTCGCTCAATGTACCGCCGGTTAGGTCCTGAATTAACGTCGGCAAGACCGGAATAATAATCCCAAGGCCGATGATGTCGATTAGCAGCGTAATAAAAATAAAGATCAGAGCGCTTTTCTTCTGGGCCATGGAAAGAATTTTGCCCAAAGTAAAACGATTTTTCGGGGCGGCGCTTATTTAATTGAAACACAGATTTTTTTACAGACAAAATTAACAACAACCAGTTGAGTTGAGGGCCCCCTTTCACTACACAAGATGTGCAACCACCCACCAGGCTTCCCCCGGTTTTCTATAGCAGACTTATGTATTGTAACAATCACTAAAGCACTAACTATATCGGTTGCGTTTGTTGAAAACATTGTGGAATTTTGCCTCACTGCATCTATCCGGTGAACGAAGCATAATTTGATTATCGTTCGTTACCGCTGCCAGGTGCTTAATCCAAATTGGCATACAATTTATAGCAGAACGGCAGGTGCCGCTAACTCACAAACAATCACAACACATGAAAAGTAACATCATCACCTTCATCCGAACATTGCCTCGATTCACCTTTTATTTCGCGTTAATCTCATTAATAGCCACGGGCGCTGGTTGCAAAAGCAAGAAGAAGGCGATGGATGTAACAGATACAGCCGCAGCAGACCAAGCAAGACTTGACAAGGAAGCGGAATTAAAAAGACAACAAGTAGAGGAGGAGCGTAAAAAGCAGGAGGCTACCGAGCGTGCGAAACGCGATGAGGAAGAACGCGTACGTGCTCCTTACACAAAGCTGGAACAATATTTTGCTGCGATTGGGAACGCAACCTCGGTTGACGCTTCCAATAATAGCATTAACGACGCTCTGGGATTGTTTTCGTCACCAGACACACCCGTTCTTATTATTATTCATGAAGCTGCCGGCCAAAAAGACTATGACCGTCCTACCACTATCCGCGATTACCTGAATTATCTGAAAGATCAAAAGAAGAAAGCTGACAAGATCGGAACATTAAAGTTCGACGGATCAGGAAAAATCACCGAAGTCGAACTGATAAAAGGCTAATAGACCATACTTAAAAATTCATGACCATGTCAAAATATTTATATTTAATCGCCATTATTTTTACCATTTCATCGTTGCAAATCGTTTCAGCACAAACTGCAGAGATAAGTCCTGAGAGAAAGCAGGCGATAGATTCGCTTGCGCTTGAAAAAGTGCGCGATCTAAGCAAGTACATCGGCATCATCGGAAGCAAAAAAACACCGTACTCTGAGGCACAGCGTGTCATGGATCGCGCGGAAGAGTTGTTTGCTCCTGAAAGCGAAATGGGAGTTTCTTCTTTGAACAAAAAAGAAGTAACATACTATAAAGTGCGCAAATATTTTGAACGCCTTGTAGCATTGAACTATGACAATGTCACTATCTCATGGTATGATATCCACTACATCAGTGATCTTGAGCGTCAACCAGATGGACGATACGTGGGGGTTGTAACGATCTATCAGAGATTTGAAGGCACGTCCGATGATGGTATGAAATATAAGGACACCACAAAGAAAGACATTACTATATATGTCGAGCGCAAGAAAACACAGATTCAAGGAAGGACAGTGGAGTTTTGGGATGTGATGTTGGGCGATATCCGGGTCAGTGAAACCAGCGCATGAGATTGAAGATCTGTGTTACAGCCCTGATTGTCATTTTTATTAGTATAGGATGTCACGCCCAGCTTTTGGATAAAGAGGACGAGAGCAGACTCTATGCGGAGACCAAGCAGGTAAATCAATTTTTCAGGCGTTTCAACGGTGAGGAAGACGAGAAAGGTGATCGGTATTATCCGAAGGACAAACAATACCGCACTGAAAAGCTCCGTAAAAAGTATCTTGGAATACTATTCGATGCCTCTAACACAGGCATGAAGTCCGAGCTGAAAACGC
Source organism: Chryseolinea sp. (assembly GCA_037720155.1). Lineage (GTDB taxonomy): Bacteria > Bacteroidota > Bacteroidia > Cytophagales > Cyclobacteriaceae > Chryseolinea. The sequence goes on from JBBJMI010000002.1 coordinate 210,552, forward strand.
TGTTCGTTAAGGATGTTCTGGAAAAGACGAAACCTGCGATACTCGATTTCCATGGTGGCAATTGGTTTGCTGAGTTGCAGACAACATTCACCCAGAATGGCAAGACGGAGTCGGTTTCTTTGTTTATGGAGCTTGAAAAAGCCCAGCAAGGGACCAAATGGGTAATAAGCAAAGCAAATGCGGCAATGTTTGATCCGCACTTCAAACGAGATACTGTTCGCGTTGGCAAATTTATGCACCCCATGAGTCACGAGCTTGACTTCATGAACCTCAGAAAAGCTTTTCTTTATACGGATAGTATCAGCCAGTTCACCGTAAAAAGATTTCGTCCCGATCATCTTTCTATTCTTTTGTATGAGGTAAGGCGTGGCAATCTTAAATTTAAGTCTGTAGAGCAGGTAAAGTTTCACTTCTTTCAAGTCAAGGGCTGGTACTTTGAAATCTCTGAATTTAACCGGTCGGGCTACAACAACGGGTGGCTTATCTCGAACCTGGTAAAACTTAACAATGAGGGTGATAAAAATGTACTGCTCAGGTATCTCTATGAAGGCCGTTAAACATTTGTTCATTATTGTCGCCTTGCTGTTCACTGCAGCCTCAGCCAATGCCCAGCAGGGGAAAGCCGAGATTAAGCAAAATGAACAGAAGGTTCGGGATATGGTGAAGTTTCTGGAGTATGTGCTCAACACGCTGGGAAGCAGCGAGACATCCGCCCGGGATAAAGATGTGCTGGTGACCGAAAGCTATACAAAAATCTTTCGCGACGGCAAAGTTCAGGTTGAGGATGATCTGGTAGAGAAGAGAAATGTAATCACCAACAAGGACGTTCAGGCTTATCTCAAAGATGTTGACTTTTTCTATTCCGATGTGAAATTTGAATTCAACATAAAGGAGATCAAAGGCAGTCTGAATTCCAATAATAAGCTTTTCTATAAAGTTTCTCTGATTCGAAATTTGCGCGGCACTACGGCTGACGGCAAAGCTGTCAATAATTCATCGCCACGCTTTATAGAGATCAACTACGACCCGAAGGACAAGGACCTTAAAATCGTTAGCATTTATACCAAGGAATTTGATCAGCGCGGTGCGTCACTGGCATGGTGGAAAGCATTGCCCTACGAATGGCAGTCATTTTTCAAGAAGAAGCTTAACATCGTTTCCGACAGCGTTCAACTTAATGACATCCAGAATGTAATGGCAATTAATGCTGTTGACCTGAGCCAGGAAAGAGATCTTCAAAACCTTGAGCCGCTCGCCGAGTTAGCAGATCTCCAGAGCCTGAACCTGGCAAATTCCACGATCACAGATCTCAGCGCGCTAAGGAATCTTACCGGGCTTGTGGAGCTGAATCTTTCCAACACAAAGGTCCAGGACATCTCCCCATTGAAGTATTCTGATAATCTGGTTAGCTTCAATATAAACAATACACTTGTCACCGAAATCAGCGTCCTGGAACGCATGACGAAGCTTGAGCGGCTCGAGATGAGGAATACTCCCGTGACGGACTTTACTCCGCTTTCAAATGCAACGCTTCTCAAATTTCTTAATATTGAAAATACCAAAATCATTAGCGTTGCTCCAGCCAGTACGTTGACCAACCTTACAGAGCTGAATGTTTCAGGAACAATCGTCGATGACCTCACTCCATTGTCCGCACTGAAGAATTTAACGACGCTTAACCTGGATAGCACGAACATTTCAAATTTGGTAGCGCTCAGTGGTTTAGAGAATTTAGTGACCCTGTCTGTGAGCTATACGCGTGTAGGTGACTTAAATCCTTTAAAAGAGTTAAAAAAATTAGAGCGGATATATTGCGATCGTACAGGAATTGACAGAAACCTCTCTGATGCATTTATGGTTGCAAGACCCGGTGTTCTTGTCATCTATAATTCTGAAGATCTGAGAGGTTGGTGGGACGCGCTGTCTGCGCCGTGGAAGGCGATCTTTACGAAAGCTGCTGCCATTGGTGCTACGCCATCGAATGAAGAATTGGCGAGGATACCCAATCTTGATTCGCTTAATCTTTCAGGAAATACCGCTATCGTTGATGTCGAGCCGTTGAAACGACTTCAAAAGTTAAAAGTATTGTTGATCAACGAAACTTCCGTAAGTGATATAACTCCGCTGCGTGAGCACCGATCACTCAGATCGCTGGATGTTAGTAACACGAAGGTAACGAATCTCGACGTTGCCCGTAACTTAACATTGCTTGCGGTGCTTAGAGCTGACGGTACCGGCTTGACCAACGTGGACGCCCTAAGTAACAGCGGAGCGCTGAAACGGTTATACGTCGATGAAACCGGCATATCAGATTCTGTAGTTAGGACATTTTTACAGAAACAACCACAATGCCTTGTCGTATACAAGACCGATTCGCTAACAACATGGTGGAACGATTTGCCGGGCTCCTGGAAGGAAGTTATGAAAGCATTGTCACCAATCTCGCAAAAAACCATGAAGGAAGACCTGCATCGACTTGTGGAAACAGAGAGTTTAAAATTCAAGGATGCCACCATTAGCAACCTCTCGGTGCTTGAACCTTTTGTAAGATTGAAAGAGCTTGACCTTTCCGGCACTTCGATCAATGACCTTTCATCACTCGTTAATGTGAAAACATTGCGGGTCCTGCGTGCCACGAATAGTCCCATTAGGAATCTTGAGCCGCTTCGAATGATGACAGAGATAACAGAGCTTGATATATCAAACACGCCGGTGGAAGATTTAAGACCAATCCGCGGCCTTGCTTCGCTAACAAATTTCAATTGTTCAGGTACACAGGTGAGCAGCTTAAGCGCACTTGAAGGAATTGAAACCATTGAATCCCTGGATTGCTCGAATACAAGCGTCAAGAAGCTCGATCCACTAATGCACCTTCCTTTGAAGACATTGAAATGCTACAACACCAAGATTACCGGAAAAGCAGTAAACAAATTCAAAAACGAGCACCCCGACTGCAACGTCGTCCATTACTAACCTTTGTATATACGAGGTGGCGCTTCGCAGAGGTGGGTGGTATCCGCCGTAGCGCCTCGCAAAGGTGGACGGTTAATAACATGGCGTCCGAGAAACTCACTTCATATTTGCCTCGAGAAACGCAAACAACTTCCCCCTGATCTCCTCCACATCAAACATCTCCCCATAGTGCGGCGCGCCCTTCACAATAGTAAGCTCGTTCTTAACTTTTGCGAGGTCAAGGTATGATTGAAGCAGCACCGATTGCTGATATGGCACAGCATCGTCTTTTTCCCCATGCACAATAAAAAACGGCGGGTCATTCTTGTCGACATAAGATACCGGGCTGGCCTTTTTACTTAAGTCGGGCCTTTTAACGGGCGACGCACCAAGTAACGTGGAAATGGGATCAGTAGTCACCGCCAGATCCGCGGCGCCTACCAGCGAAAGGAAGTCCGACGGCCCGTAAAAATCAAGGACCAGCTTTATTTTGAAAGAAGGCTTCTTGTTCGAAGGATAAAACTCGGTAACATTATTGTTTAATGATAGTGCGACTACCGACGCAAGGTGTCCTCCAGCAGAGAAACCAATAAGGGCAAACTTATCCTTATCCAATTTATATTTTGCGGCATTGGCATAGAGAAATTCAATTGCCGCATTGCAGTCCAGAATCTGGGCAGGAAATACGGCGGTCGTGCTGTGACGGTAGTCTGTAGATGCCAATGCATAACCCTTCTCGATAAAAGACCTGATGGTATTTGACATATATCCCATGTCTCCGTATTTATCATTCGACATCCAGCCCCCACCATGAATCCATATAACAAGGGGAGTATTCGCCTTTGCATTTTGTGGAAGATAGATGTCCAGTAAATGCTTCTTTAGCGTGTCTTTCGCATAAGGAATATTTTGATGAAAGATTGTTCCTGCAGGAAACCACGCTTTAACTCGCTCCGGAACCTGGGCATTGGCGTTAAGCGCGGTGAGCGAAATAAATGTAAGTAGGAGGAGGGTTCGCATGAGGTTGAATTTAGCAGCATCAAATATAGAAAATCAATGAAAGCCTGGTGCGCTTTCGTTTAATATGTAGTATTTGTTGACGGTTGTCACTTCTTATGACAATTTGTAAATTGATGGAAGGTCAGCCTAAATTCATTGTATGAAAGTGGTATTATTAATTTGTTCGTTAGTGATGTTAGGACAAAGCATTGCGGCCCAGAGTTTCTGCGGACATATTAAATATCGTTATACGTATTATCAAACGAAGGGCAACAAGGACATTACTTCCAAGGTTGATGACTTCAAAACCGAGGATTTTTACATTTGCGGGAACAAATTTAAAGTTTTGTTTGACGGTGATTTAAAAGATATCTACATCGGCGACAGTCTTACCTACTTTCAAGTCGGACCTGATTCAACGATCAGGTATGTAAAAGCAGATAGCACATATGGACAACTTGAGCCTTCCTATACCAATTCAAAGACGAGCGTTGTTTACAAAGGAAAGCGATATAGCACGATAGAAAGCAACGATGATTTTGAGAAAACAACTTATTATTTCAACGATGAGGTAAAAGTTGATACCGTCCTGTTCAAGAACCTAAAGCTATACCACTGGAATACATTTTTTAAGAATACCAACGGAGGCCTTCGACTAATTATTATTAACGTGAATAAAGACGTCACTGCCATCGGCGAGGCCGTTGAAATTAATCGTATTTCTATTCCTGATGAGAACTTTGCGCCTCCGAAGGGGTTTTCGGTTACGCCTTACACTTCCTTCGAAATCCTGAATTGACAATTATTCTTTGCGATTCCTTCGCGCCTTTGCGCCTCGGCGGTTTACCTTTGCTACAAGCCCAAAACGATTTTCAACTTCGCATATCCGCTCTTACTCAATGGCACTTTGACGCCACTTTTAAGCAACGCCAGATAGGTTTCCTTTTCGAGTGGCTCAATTCTCGTTAGCTGCTGTAGATTAATGATGTACGAGCGATGCACTCGCACAAACTGCGTTTCATCCAGGCTCTTTTCGAAAAAGTTCATGGTCTTCTTCTTCAAAAACATTTCTTTGGCGGTGAAAATTTTTACATAATCGTCATATGCCTCGATGTACTGAATCTCATGCACAGGTATAATCCGGATGTTGCTGCCTTCCCTTACAACGATCCGGTTTCTTTCTTCCGGTTGCCTCAACTCGTCCATGATGAGCGTCCTTGTAGGTTCTTTCTCACCTTCATTGTGTCGTTGGTGCATCCATTTATGCACTGCTTTTTCAAACCTGTCCTTACTAAAAGGCTTGAGCAGGTAATCAATTGCATGTGATTCAAATGCTTTGATTGCGTATTCGTCAAATGCAGTTGTGAAGATCACTGCAGGGGGCTGTTCAATGAGTTCAAGCATTTCAAACCCGTTGATCTTGGGCATTTGAATGTCCAAAAAGATTAGATCTGGTTTGTGTTGAGCAATCGCTTTAACGCCTTCAAATCCATCATTGCATTGCTGCGAAATAACTATTTCAGGAAAGGCCGCAAGGTATTCGATCACGATGCTGCGTGCCAGAGGTTCATCATCGATAAGTACCGTCTTGATCATCCGGGTTGGGGGATTTTAATTTCTGTAACAAAAATTTCTTCTGCTTGCTGTGTTGTGAGCAAGTCATTTCGCGCATACAACAAGTACAGTCGCCGTTGTACCGACTTCAAGCCAAACCCAGTACCTTGTCGCGGTTGTGAGGTTTGAGGATCATAAGGATTTTCAATTCGAATGATAAGCTGATTCTCAGTTTTTATGGCGTTGACGCGAATGGTAATCTCCCCTATGGTGTCGTACAGGCCAAATTTGATTGCGTTTTCCACCAGGGGTTGCAGCAACAGCGATGGAAGCATTAGCGCACGGGTATCGGGAGATTGCTCTACTTCAGTTCTCAGCCTGTGGCCAAAGCGAACCTTTTCTATTTCGAGATAAAGCGCCAGGTGCTTAAGTTCTTCCTGAAGGCTAACAAGTTGCTGATCGTCTTTCTTGATCGTACCACGAAGAAAATCTGATAATTGCTGGATCATCTTCCTCGCTTCGTCAGGTTTCGACCCTGCAAGGGCGCTTATTGAATTCAGACTGTTGAAGAGAAAGTGAGGTTGCAGCTGTTGGCGAAGCGACGCAAGTTCTGCATCGCGTGCAAGCTTTTGCGTATCGTGGGCCCTGTTCTCGCTGGCCCGCAGGTCTTGTAAAAAGAACCAGATCCAACTGATGACGCCGATTAATGTAATCATCAGCCAGACAAGAAGTCCCCTGAAGAATTGAGACGCGTTTAAATAAGCATAATAGGATTCGTCTGCGGGAAATGGTCCGGTCATCATCAGATAGTGATGCGCAATGGTACAGATAGCAGAGAGCCCGATACTCCACACAACCAGATATACAGCGTTGCGCGGGTTGGGCTGGTAGTACCTCAACGATGTGAAGGTAATGTATCCGGCAGTGGCGGTAAGCAAATTAAGGTTCACAACGTCGGCGATGGCCATCCATACGCTAAAATCGAAAGCACTAATAAGTGCAAGTATTTGTACAACCACCAATGCTATCCACCAGGTGGCAACAGCCAGTATTAACTTTCGCGCAGGAACATTCGGGAAGCTCACGATCTCTCGGTTTGTCAAAATGAAGCAAGTTCACTCAAACGAATGGCAATCGCTTTCTGGTGGACAAAGTTAATATAGTTCCGGCCTTCGTCTGTCTCGTGGATACGTGAGTACACTTCTGTACCGTCTTCAAGGGATTTCAATGATAAAACTTCTGAAACGTTGATGAATTCCCACTTCACTTTCTTCATCTTGTCGTTATAAAATGTATCCTCTTCAGCCAGTCCGATTGCACGGGCTTTCATAAAAGCCTCCTCCTTACTTTCTCCATTTACAAGGCGAAGCTGCTCATCGAATTGCTTAATGTCACTTTTGTTCTCAGAGGAGATGGCGAATACTATTTTTGTGATAAACCAGTTCATAATTAAGATTTGTAAGATGATTAATATGAGCGGCATTGATTAAAAGCTTTTTATATCTATTCCACCGAAGATGCTCGTACCCCTCAATACCAGGACTTTTGACGGGTCCGTGACGGCATTGTGAAGAACCCGCTTGTCATTCAATCCGCCAAAAATAGATACCATTTCTTCGGTTTCAACTTTCCAATGCGCCGGGACAATCAATTTCGCTCCGCCAAAGACCTGTACCAACTCTACCACTACACGCCCTTGAATATCGGCCTGAGTAAGATTTACTTCTATTCCTCCAAACACGCACACGCTTTCCCCGCCTTTGAAGTCTTTTGACAAGACCTGCTTCTTATTTTCCCCAAAGATTGTTACCGATTCAAAAAATCCCTCCCCACTACTGGTCGCTTGGGAAGCCTGTCGTTCCCATCGCTTGAACAGGTCGTCTTTATTACGGCCTTTTGATTTTAAGATCATTGAGACGCCGAATCCGATGATGATAATTGGCCAAACCAAATGGCTAATGTTGATATCGATCATGTCATCCAGCAGGAATGCAGAACCTATGAAAACAGGCACTAACCAACCCCAGTTTCGAAAATTATGGCGGGCGCCGACATAGATCCCGAGTACAATAAGCAGCATTTCCCATTTAAATACCCAATATGGGATATCTGCACCTGACTGGCGGGCAAGCAGGACAATGCCTATGGCAATAACAATTATACCTCCGAGTGCTCGCCCGTTCCGTGGGGGCTGTGCATCTTTTTCACCTGGCAGGTTTGTGTTTGTATTGAACTTATCTTCCGTTTCCATTTTCAAATGATTTATGATTCAATTAACGGCCATAGACGCCTCCTGGTCTATCACTAAAAGGCAGACGCAGTTCGCAGGTAGGCGAATGAAGGATCAGGGGCGGTGAATGAGGATCGGGAACTTTTGACGTGGGTACATAAAGAGAAAAGCCCCCCCTGAGCAAGGGGTAGGCTTTTCAATCAAAAGGCACTACTTACAGAGTAAATAGGCTAGTTATAAATACCCTTTGGAATTGAGTTGTAACCCAATTACAGCGTACTTTTGACGTGGAGCTGAACGAGGATAATCGAAACTATTGCATGGTAAAGGTATTATTTGTGTGTCTTGGTAATATATGTCGGTCACCAATGGCGGCAGCAATATTTAACCACAAAATCCGTGAAAGAGGTTTGACAGCATATTTTTCCGTTGATTCTTGTGGAACCTCGAATTATCATAATGGGGGAACCGCTGATCCGCGATCCGTGCAGGCAGCGAAATTGAAAGGTGTCGCAATGGACCATTGTGTGCGTCAACTTAAAGCAGCAGATCTCGATGAGTACGATTATCTCGTTGCTATGGACCGCACGAATTTGCAGAACATTCTTTGATTAGCATCCACTCCACAACACCAGGAGAAAGTTTTATTAATACGTGCCTATGATGAATTAGGGAAGGATGAAGAGGTTCCCGACCCTTACTACGGCGAGCAAAAGCATTTTGAAGACGTTTATGAAATCCTGAACAGATCGATTGATAATTTTATCGAGCACATTGGCAACACGGTAATTATCAGAAAGGATTGATCTTTCATCGTGGTTACGTCGCTGCAGCCTGACCAATCAAAGCGAGAATTTTATCAGATAAAGGCAGGCTGGAAACTTCAGTGATTGCACTGGATGACATTTTATTCATAGTCTTCCGAAGTATGTCAATAACTTTTTCCTCTTTGTGCGCCGCCGCAAAATCGTCAAGGTAGTATTGAACGAACACAAGGCAAATCACATCTTCCAGTAGTTGCGTATCAGCGTTTTGATTCAATTCCTTTTTAAGCAAAAGGAATTTCACTTTTTCTATGGTTTCTGAAGTGTAACCGTTTTTCGCAAGTATGTCGCCTGCAATCTTTGCATGATGAAGTTTTAGCATGCTTCGCCATTGGAGATAGCCTTTGCGGTTCATCGGATAGGCACTGCGTGGTATCTCCCACCGTCCTATATGCTGACATCTTGCAGCAAGGGTGAGGTATTCGGGCGAGTCAGGGGCGAACTCGTTTAGGCGGCCGGACATCCTCATTGCATACAATAATTCCTTTGGATATTCCTTTCCTCCCCACATCTCTCGATTAGGATCCTGGGAGTTATAAGCATCGAAATCCTCGAGGGCAGCGACAGCGTTATTCATTTTCAGTTTGCGGCAGTTTGAAGGCAAATTACCCGCAAAGGGGCGAAGACGCAAAGAAAGCGCTAAGAATGCCTGCTTCTAAAAAGTTCTCGCGCTAACGGATTGTGACACCGAACCCTATGCTTGCCATGCTATATTCTTGAAGAGTATACTCACCACTAAGGTATACTGGTCCAAGGCTAAGCCGCATCCCGGCATTGATGCGGGCGCTTTTATTTTTGAAGAGAAGTGAAACGGGGTCTTTGAAAGCAACGGGAAAGCCGGGAATCTCATAGGAGCCCGTTACATCGGACGTTGTCTTGATGGTGTTGAAACCAACTCCACCGTAAAAAGTTATTACTGCAAGCTTTTTGGAAATCAATGCCTCGAATAACCAGGCGTCCATGTCGTAGTCTATCATCTGAGGACGTGTGTCATTTGCTGGTTTGTCAAATTCCCCCTCCAGTCCGGTCGAACCTTGGATGTGCGTATAGGCTATCAGGACGGACAGGTCGAACGGCAGTAATCTCATTTTTGGAATATGTTGCTTGATGTCATGCATCACGCCAAATCCAAGAAGTCTGATCTTTGATGATCCTGTTTTAACTTCAGGCATGTATCGAATCTTCAGATCAGTGTTCTTGTAGATTCCGATGCCGACCTGTGCCGTTGGCGCGTAAACGCCGTTGATTTTTAGATTCTCCTGAAAATCAACTCCAGTCGGGCCTTGGAAGTTTCCGTCTGTCTGACCGTCTCCGTCTGCATCTACGTTATAGGTCGTCTGGTGTGCCTCAGCGATTATCGTTGGAGCCATTCCATTAGGCGCCGTTGATGAAAATCCTGTAACCGTTTCAAGTCCCAGGATATTTGGATTAAAATAGTTGCGCGACTTCGGAACAAATACGGCATTTACAGTAACGCCAATGTCAAATCCGAATGTCTTGTGTGCTTTGGCAGTGGTATACCATCCGCCATTAAACCCATAGGATAGTCCTTCAATTGCCGGGTTAAGATACGCGTTCATCAACTTCGAAGCGTCACGTGGCCCGGCAGTTAGAAAGTTCACAAGGTCATTTTCGTCCTGTGCCGTTGCTGCATTGGCCAGAGTCATCAGGGTACAAAGCAGGATGCCCTTAAAGAATGGGTTCATTGGGTAAACTCGGTTATAATGTCAGGTTAAATCAACGAATGTAGCGTTTTGGGTCTGGCTGTTTGGCGGTTATCCGGCGATAAACCGCAGGAGTTGACGAAGTTTGTATTTTTACGGCGAGATGAAAATCCTTTACAATTTTTTCATGTTTCTTTTTCGTGTAGCCGCCGGCGTTGCAGCTGTCTTCAACCGTAAGGCAAGAGCGCTAGTCGAAGGCAGAAAAGGAATATTTGACCAGTTGCAACAGAAATTAAGCGCACAATCCGGGCAGGTGATCTGGATGCACTGCGCATCGCTTGGTGAATTTGAACAAGGCAGGCCGGTTCTTGAAATTCTTAAAAAGGATTTCCCCGACTGCCGGATCGTGTTGACATTCTTTTCTCCCTCTGGTTATGAAGTACGAAAAAATTACGCAGGCGCCGATCACATCTGCTACCTCCCGTGGGACACGGCAAAAAACGCCGAAAGATTCATAAGTGTAGTTAAGCCTGTCCTGGCCATTTTTGTTAAATATGAATTCTGGTTCCACTATTTCGATTTCTTACAAGCCAGCAATGTCCCCATCCTTTCTATCTCTGCAATCTTCCGTAAGGATCAGTTATTCTTTAAGTCCTATGGCGGATTTTATAGAAGTATTCTTGCAAAAGTTTCACACTTCTTTGTGCAGAACGAGTCGTCAATGAAGTTACTTCGGTCAATTGGAATCGAACAGTGTTCCATGGCAGGAGACACACGGTTTGACAGAGTTTTCCAGATAGTAAACAACGCCGAAGAACTGCCGGTGGCAAGTGAGTTTAAAGGTCAGCAAAAGCTGTTTGTCATAGGCAGCTGCTGGCCCGCGGATCTGCAGCAACTCGCGCCATTCATCAATGAACACAACATCAAATTTATTATTGCCCCTCATGAAATTTCGGAGTCGTTTATCACGGCTATTGAGCGCGCACTCCCAAATAAAACCGTGAGATATTCCAGTGCTGATAAAATCGATGCAGCAGCTTATCAGGTTCTCATTATCGATAATGTCGGTATGCTGAGTCGGTTATATCGCTATGGGGAATTTGCTTACGTCGGCGGCGCTTTTGGCAAGGGCCTTCACAACATACTGGAAGCAGCATGTTACGGACGCCCAGTATTCTTTGGCAACCAGAATTTCCAAAAATTCCAGGAGGCCGTAGATTTAATCTCGCTGGGTGGTGCTTTTGCCATCGGTAGTACTTTTGACCTTACATCAACGTATCAGACGCTTCTTTCGAATGAACGCTATACGCAGGCGTCCCATGCAGCGGCGTCGTATGTAAAACAAAATCTTGGCGCGACAGAAAAAATTGTTAGTTACTGCAGACCGTTGCTGAAATCATGAAAGGACTTGTTATGCGCTCTACCGGCTCTTTCTATGACGTCCTCGGCGACGACGGGCAGCATTATAACTGCCGCGTTCGCGGCAAGATGCGTCTTGATGATATTCGGGAAACCAACCCGGTGGCTGTGGGAGATCGCGTTACCATTGATACAGAACATAGCGTTGGCTCTATCGTTGAGATCCTTCCTCGAAGGAACCATATGTTGCGTCAATCGGTAAAAAAGACCGGACACGCACATGCCCTTGCGGCCAACATCGATCAACTGGTAATTATCGCAACGCTTGCGTTTCCACGAACTTCGCTTGGTTTCATTGACCGCGCACTCATTAGCGCGGAGGCGTTCGGTATACCTCAGGTTGTGGTTTTTAACAAGAAAGACTTGCTCAACGATGAAGGGATAGAAATCTTTGGATCTTTAAAACAGCTGTACAGCAGGATTGATGTAGGGTGTTCGCTTATCTCTGCGCTGGATGGCGAACAAGCTGCCATCCGCGAAATACTGCAGGATAAAACCTCGTTGATTACGGGGCATTCCGGCGTTGGTAAATCCACTTTGCTGAACAGGATCTCACCGCTTATTAGTCAGTCAACCGGAATCGTGTCGGATTTTTCAAAAAAGGGCACGCATACGACGACCTTTGCAGAGATGTTCCAGCTCGATGAAAAGACTTTTGTAATCGATACACCTGGAATAAAAGAATGGGGTATCGTTTCAATGAGTTCCGGCGAACTCTCGGATTATTTTCCCGAGATGAGGGTGTTGCGGCAATACTGTAAGTTCCAGTCCCGATGTGTACATATCAGCGAGCCTCACTGTGCAATCCGCGACGCTGTCGAGGCAGGCAGCATCGCGTCGTCGAGGTATGAAAGCTATGTTAGTATTTTGAGTGGCAGTGATAACAGGAAGTAGGCGGACTAGTCGTGAGTCAGGAGTCAGTTATGAGTTATGAATTATGAGTTCGGCTCGAGCGGAAGGTTCCTGTCATGGTCCAGATGCTGGGGCAAGTTTTCAGACTTGTGTCTACCACGTGCGCGCTATTGCGACCTAACCCTATCAGCAGAACCTCTCGGTATCTCACCGATACCGCCATGCTTGAAGTAATCTCTTCAAATTACTAAACGGGAATCCACTGCGGCTGAGCATCCATAACAACTGCTCCGTCACGCGAACACCTTGCAACTCCTGCGAAAAATTGTAAAACATAAGTGCCTCGTCACGTTTGCCAGACAGCACTGCCTGCCTTAATTCGTAGCGCACGCGTATCATCAGTGCGCGATCGTCCTTTGCGTTCCGATTTAATTGCTTCGCCTTTCGGCAAACGAGATAAGTCGAGTAGAGCTGCCGATCTCCACGTGCGTATTGCTTAGCCGACATCGAGGTTTGAAGCTTTCGAATCGACGTGAGTTTTTCGTTGAGAAATCCATATTTGTAGTACCGCGATGACCGGATGGTAAAGTCAAAGTCTTCATATGCCAATTGTTCATCGTAGCCGCCAAGCTTATCCAATACTTCACGCCTGAACATCATGGTTGGGCTTGCAATAAAATATGTGGCGAGTACATCCCTGTACACATCCCCGGTAGGAATTTCCGAAATGATGTTTCTATCGAACAGGTGCTTGAAGTGGGTTCGAAGCTCATTTCCTTGATGGTCGATGTAGCGAGCATCTGTGAAAATTACACCCGTGTCACTACCCTCGCGCTCAAAAAACGCTACTTGTTTCTCCACCCGGTCTTCCGCCATTACGTCGTCAGTAGAAAAATCTATGAGATATGAGCCTTTCGTTAGTGCGTATGCCTGATTGAATGCCTTACAATTGCCCACATTAACGGGCGAAAGTATTATTTCCAGAGACGGGTATTCGGACTTCATCTCCTTGATAATTGATGGGCTTTCGTCAGTACTGGCATCGTCTGCCAGTATTATCTCAATTGGCCTATAGGTTTGTCGAAGGACAGACTCAACAGCCTCACGTATAAATTTTTCATGATTATAGCTCAGACAAATAACTGATACGAGTGGCCTCATCGGTCAAGCATTTTCTGAAACCTTAGCTTCGGGGAGGGAAACGCACCTGCCCGGAGCTTGAATGCAAGCAAACCAAAATTCGGCTGCCCGTCCCGCGCGGACGTTCCCAGGTCCATCAATTCGATGTTGTCGTTTACACAAGACTGAAACATCCCCTCCATCAACATTAGGGGAGGGCTTAGCTTGTCATAGGCGGCATCGTGATCCATATAGAAACTGTAGAGTATGGATTTTTTTATCCTGATTGCCACTGAGGCAGCCACAATTTTTTCTTTATCGAATACACAAGACAGCAGAAACCGAGTTGGGAATTTGGCGATCGTCCGCTGCAAATCCTGAAAGTTCATTGAGAGCGTATATCCTTTACGTTGGTGACAGACAGCTATAAATCCATAGACAAGGTCAAGCTGGTCATTGGGGACAATATTGTACGAAAGTCCCGCGAGTCGTGATTTTTGTAATACCTGATATTCATTCGGATGCATTTTATCTCCTATTTCACCCGTGACGTTCAGGCAGGCCGTGACCTCCGCGCGTACCGTGCTGTATCCGAGGTTAATCAGAAAGCTTGCTAACAATGCACGCTTCTCTGGCGCATAGGCCCCGGGAGCCTCCTGTAAAACGATGCTTCGAATTTTTCTTTCTCTGCAGACCGCTTCCACGAATTGAAGAAAGTTATACAATGCCTCTGCGGGGAAGTCATCCGTGCATTCCAGGGTGCCGAAGGGGCTTCGAACAACGGATGAGGCGGCATCGTCAGACACGTTCAGATAAAGCGACGCCAAAATTCGATTATTCTTTTTGTGTTGAGCGTATAGCCACATCCAGCCCATAGGCTCCTGCATCTCGAAGTGTTCTACAAGGTGAAACAACGAAGGCTCAAAATCGAATATTGCTGTGCGGTCCGGGACTGCTTCCGTGAAAATGAAATCGTTGAAATGATGCGGAAGTTGCAATATCCTTAAATTATGGTGCCTGTCACTAGTCGGTTTCGCGCGTGACGACGGCGAATACTAACATGTTGCTTTTATAACTTATTTAAATTACAAGTTACACACCCATTGCTCAAATTCTGTCAGGCTTTCGATTTATAGAAAAATTTCACGTATCTTCATTTCACCAAGACGAAGATATACTGCGTTAGTCTACCGCAACGTTAGCAATAGTGAATGAAAAAGAAATTTAACCTGATCGATCTGTTGCTGATGGTGCCCGCCGTGATTGCCCTTATTTACGGCTTAATTCGCTAACGGAGCCGTGCAGAAAATCGCGGTTTTGGGCGCAGGCCTGGTGGGAAAAACCATCGCCGTTGACCTGTCGCGTACTTTCGAAGTCACATCGATCGATGTCAACCGAGATGCTTTAAAAGATTTACATCCTTACGGTATCAAGTCGCTACCTCTTGATATCTCTAACCTGCAAGCACTTTCTTCCGTCCTGGCTCCCTTTGACCTTGTTGTCGGTGCAGTTCCTGGGTTCATGGGCTTTCAGACGGCCAGGGCAGTTGTGGAGGCAGGTAAAAACATGGTGGACATTTCATTTTTCCCTGAAGATCCATTCCGGCTTCACGAAATTGCTAAGAGAAAAAATGTAACGGTGGTCGTTGATTGCGGCGTTGCGCCAGGTATGGCCAATATCATTCTTGGATACCACCGCGGTCAGATGAGCGTTGATAGCTATGAATGCCTCGTAGGAGGATTGCCGGTGGTGCGTGAATGGCCTTACGATTACAAAGCCGTTTTTTCTCCGATTGATGTTATTGAAGAATATGTACGGCCGGCACGTTACATCCAGCATGGACAATTGGTTGTGAGAGAGGCATTGTCAGATCCCGAGCTCGTACACTTTGATGGCGTGGGAACGTTAGAGTCCTGGAACTCCGATGGACTGCGTTCACTTATATCTACCATGAAGGAAATACCAAACATGATAGAGAAGACATTGCGTTATCCCGGATCCATCGAGTATTTGAAAGTATTGCGCGAATCAGGATTTTTTTCCCACGATCCTATTGAGATCAACGGCATGAGCGTACGTCCGGTCGACGTTACAGCAAGACTGTTGTTTCCCCGATGGAAGCTCAAGCCGGGAGAGAAAGAGTTTACTGTAATGCGTGTTCGCATAGCCGGTACTCATCAGGGAAAATCAAAGATCATCCAGTATAATTTGCTGGACAGAACCGATCCGGTGACAGGAACCTTATCGATGGCCCGCACAACAGGATATACGTGTACCGCTGCAGTTAATTTGATTTTGGAAGATAGGTTCACACGTAAAGGCGTTTGTCCACCGGAATACCTGGGTGAGGACGAAAAAAACTTCCGCTTTATTATTCAATATCTCAAGGAGCGGAACGTATCCTATGATGTGGAGGAGGTCATGATAGACTGAACAATGAGATAATAACCATGGAGCATTCATGATGTACTCGAATGCATGAATTTCAAGCAATCCCTTTTTTATTTGTTAATTTCATTATATTAGCTGCAGTTGTGTAGTGTTCCGTGTCCTTGCAACTGCCGGGTTAGGTGCTGAGAGAAACTTGGTGGCAGACGCAAATGTAGGGCTCGACGGATTTCAAAATCGTCACCTCAATGCTTATACAGTGTTTACTATGGGATCAACTTGCAAATTCCTGATCATTGATGACGATGATATCGATCGATTAATAACCTCAAGGATGTTAAACAGCCGTGGGATAACCGATATCATTGCCTTACCCAGTGCAACGGCCGGGATAGCCTGGATCAAAGAACATGTTAATAGCATCGGACAGGGTTTGATCATCCTGGTGGATATTATGATGCCTGGCATGGATGGTTTTCAATTCATGGAAGCGTTCGATGCTTTGGACTCTTCAATGAAAAAAATAACGCGGGTGTTTATGCTCTCCTCAACCCTCGACCCACGCGACATCAATCGGGTCAAAAACAATAAGACCATTACCGAACTTCTCAGTAAGCCACTCTCGATGAATAAGCTGACATCATTAGTGGACCAAACGCCTGCAATCTTAGAAAATCGATAGCTGTTCCGCCATTCTGCCGGTGGCAGGAGACGGGCGCGCCGGAGACTGTTCCAGGTTCCTGATATGAAAGAGATTTGTTTCTTTCTCTCGGGAAGCAACAATGATCTGGGTCTGCCCGGCGACTGGGTAGAACGTATCTTTTACGATTTTTGGATGATTATTATTTTGCGACAAATGCACCAGGAAAAGGTGGCTCATGAAAGAAGGGCGATGTGACAGAAATAATTGCTTCGCCTGTTTATTAGACAAATGTCCCAGGCCCCCGCGAATCCGATTTTTCAAGCTCAGTGGATAACCACCGTGCTCCAACATCAATTCATCATAATTACTTTCAAGGAATGCCGCATGGCATTGGCGAAAGTGCGTTACCACATTATCGCAGCAATGACCGATGTCCGTGAAGATTCCAACGTTAACGGAATCGCTCGACACCATAAAGCTATGTGGGTCGCATGCGTCGTGAATCTTGGGAAATGCCTTAATTGTCAGGCCGCCGATCCGCATGGGGATATTAGAATGAAGAACAAAGACGCGGTCCTCCCTTACTTTCAACTTACCGTGGTCAAGGGTACGCGGCGTAACATAAACGGGAATTTGATGTTTTTTAGATAGCGAGGCGATGCCATGAATGTGATCGCCGTGCTCATGTGATACAAAGACGCCACGAACCTTGCGTATTGAGAGCCCCAGCCGCTTCATACGTCGTTCAGTTTCGCGGCACGAAATGCCACCATCAATTAATATTGCCTCGTCACTATTACCGACATAATAGCAATTACCGTTGCTTCCGGAGTTTAATGACGCTACAAATAATGACATGTTCTTAATTAACGCTTCCCTACAATATCAGACCTCTCAAAACAACGAATGCTTCAGACGTTGCGCAACGCAAGCTTACTTTTCCAATATCCATAACAAAAATATAATATCAATCCGAATCCCATCCAACCGAAAAAAACCAGCCAGCTGCGCGCGGGAATTTCAATCATTAAATATAGGCAACACAACATCCCGAGAACAGGTATTAGGGAAAGTTTTCGCACAAATGAATAAAATGTAATTACTGCCGCAATGATGATGAACAGAATAAATAATATTTCCTGATATGATTCATGCGAAAGGTTTGTAAACGCATCGGAAAGTCTTTGTCTTAAAAAGTAAACGAACACAATGAAAAGGACTGGTACGATCCATTGGCTATTTATATAAGGTAGATTAAATCTTTTTTCTCCACCGCTTACTTTGGCGGGCAACAACAATACGCCACCACAAACAATGGCAAAGGCGAAGAGTGTTCCAATACTCGTAAGGTCAGTCATCAATGCACTCTCAACAAATAGCGACGGAATTGCAACGATCACTCCGGTGACGATGGTAGCAAATGCAGGAGTGTGATGTTTGGGATGGATATTTCCAAAGCGCTTTGGCATCAGTCCGTCGCGACTCATGGCCATCCATATTCTGGGCTGGCCTATCTGAAATACGAGTAGTACACTGGTGGCGGCGACAACAGCGCTAATTGAAACAAAGAATCCGATTTTGTTGAGGTCTATCTTTTCGAATACATATGCCAACGGATCGGCCACGGAATCAAATTCTGAATAGTTTACCATTCCGGTTATCACCAATGTCACAATCACGTAGATAATCGTGCAGATCACCAATGAATAGATCATCCCCTTTGGCAGGTCACGCTGTGGATTGGCACATTCTTCGGCAGTGGTAGAAATTGCGTCGAAGCCAATGTAGGCGAAGAAGACAGCAGATACTCCTTTCAAAACTCCATTAAAGCCATTGGGGAGGAACGGCGTCCAATTGTCGCTGTCGATATAAAATAATCCTATACCTACTATCACTACAAGTACTACGAGCTTCAATCCCACCATGACGTTTGCCATGGAACGACTCTCTTTGATCCCAACGTAGGCCAACATCGTGACGAGGATGATGATCACAAAAGCCGGCAAGTTGCATATAAACTTATAACCAGCTACAACAGGCGCGATTGTCCAGGCCATTCCGTCGACAGGTTTGGAAGCAGCCAGCGCTGAGGTGTACATCGCTTCGGCGGTAGTCGGATCAGTCGCCAGCCATGTGGGCAGATGAAGGCCCACTCCATCAAGTAAGTTGACGAAATAGCTACTCCATGAGATGGAGACCACCACATTGCCAATTGCGTACTCAAGTATCAGTGCCCAGCCTAATACCCATGCCACAAGTTCCCCAAACGTCACGTATGAATATGTATAGGCACTTCCTGCGACAGGAACGCGGGATGCAAATTCCGCATAGCAAAGTGCTGTAAATCCGCATGTAACTCCTGTGATAAGAAAAAGAAAAACTACGCCAGGCCCACCGTTATACGCCGCCTGACCAATCGTGGAGAAAATGCCAGCACCGATAACTGCCGCGATACCCATGGCCGTTAGATCACGAACCCCAAGAATCTTCTTTAAGCTCCCTGAACCGTGGCCATCTGTAACTCCGTGCTCAGCATCGCTGATAATCGTGGAAAGTGATTTCTTTCTAAATAGTGAATTGGGCATTCATTTAGATTTAGGGTGCCTCAAAATAGTTGATTTTTTTGACTTAAATTAGAGCCGCAATATTAAGGCATTTTTTAACCGAGTCTTATTTCTATCTTTTTAATGCACGTATCGACAGAGGACTCTCAGGAAGGTCAATCACCCCTGCAGCCTAAAACGACCATTTCTTTAGAGGAGCTCAATGCGCTGCCCCTGATGGCATTCAATGGATCTGTTGTCCTGGTTACGGAAGCACAGACGTTGCCAGCGGTGTTAAAAGAAATCCAAAAACACAAGGTCGTTGGATTTGATACGGAAACGCGTCCAAGTTTTAAGCGGGGGCAAACATACAAGGTAGCGCTGCTGCAGCTTGCTATACCAGGCAAGGTCTTCCTTATCAAGATTCATCAGACGGGACTTCCTGAGGAAATCGTTTCTCTTTTTGAAAACCCCGACATCATAAAAGCCGGCGTGGCAATCCATGACGACATTAAGGCCCTTCAAAAGATCAATAAATTTCAACCGATATCCTTTATAGAATTGTCGACAATGGCTAAGGCGTGTGGGCTTCAGGTGGAAAGCGTGAAGAAGCTTGCAGGGCTGCTATTGGGATTCCGCATTTCCAAGAGCGCACAAACCTCCAACTGGGAAGCTACAGTTCTTACCGATAAGCAACTTGAATATGCTGCGACAGATGCCTGGGTCTGCCTGGAAATCTACCAGCATATGAAGCGAACATATTTTCACGCCAAAGACTAATTCTCCGAACATTCGATATGACCGTAAAGATCCTTGAACAAAAGTTATTGTCAGATAACTGGTATAAGCTCTACAAGTTTACCTATTCACTAACCGACAAGCATGGCAAGGAGCTAATTCAAAGCCGTGAAGCATATGATCGTGGCAATGGAGCAACCATACTCTTATACAACCCATCAGAACAAAAGGTCATTTTGACTAGTCAATTCAG
Source organism: Chryseolinea sp. (assembly GCA_037720155.1). Taxonomy (GTDB): domain Bacteria; phylum Bacteroidota; class Bacteroidia; order Cytophagales; family Cyclobacteriaceae; genus Chryseolinea. Next base: position 230,730 of record JBBJMI010000002.1, read on the forward strand.
GCTACCAACGCTTGTAAATGGAAACGAGAGTGGAATGCTCATTGAAGCATGCGCCGGCCTGCTGGATCTTGACAATCCTGAGGAGTGTATCCGACGTGAAACGGAAGAAGAGACCGGTTACCGGGTTGAACACGTTAGAAAGATCTTCGACATCTATATGTCGCCAGGGTCCGTGACAGAAATACTTCATTTCTTTGTTGGCGAATATTCCCGCGACCAAAAGGTGAATGACGGCGGCGGAGTCGATGAGGACGAAAATATCGAAGTACTTGAGCTTGATTTTGGCAAGGCGTATAATATGATTGCGTCGGGTGAAATACGCGATGCGAAGACCATCATCTTACTTCAGTATGCGAAGTTAAATTCGCTTTTGTAAAAGCATCCAGCTTAAGCCGTTCCCTGATAACCCGAGAAGCTTACTCAGCAAATCATATAACCATTATGCGATATCTGCTAGCTGCTTCTGGCAGAACATAGATTTTTATTCACCGATAATTGAACGTGCGCAAAGGTGACATCCTTACAGGCGTCCGACTTTGTGCGCCTTACTAACCCAGGCCTGCATCCCTTCGGGCCATAGCCTGGGCTCAGGTGTAAAGGCCCTGCAGGCCACTTGTGCATTGCCGCCATTGGTGTAGGTAGAACTCAGTTCACTAGATATGAACGTGTGCAGCTCAACAATTTTGATGAACACGGTTCAACCTTGCTACTAAAGATCTAAAAAGGCGCAAACATTTGATTTTTCAGGCTAACGATAGATGTCATTTAATACACCCGCGATCCGTATGCCAGCGGCCAGAATCTGGGCACGTACGATGTGAAAGTTTTTATAGGTATACGCATACCCAAGTTTTCCGTCACCGTAGTCATACACCGGCTTTCTAAAAGTCATGCTTCCATAAGCCCAATCGCGTACGGAAGATTTTTGAAGCGCAAGCCTTTTTGCATCATCAGGTTTTTCAAGGGATTCGGCCAATTCAGTGAAGCTTAGCCGGGTGTCATTGATCATGTCTGAATCCCAAACTTTATGCAGATTGCTGTCTGTGCGGAACCATGTCACCTTAACATCGCCGCCACCACTGTCCATGTAACCGCCCACATGCAACGGTTGGTGTATATCACCAATAAGGTGGATGAGCATTTTTAAGTTGCTGAGCTCGTCAGCGGGAGTTAATTTTTTCGACTTGAGCTCCGTGATGAGGCGCTCAATCGTTTGAATGATGTCGCCATTGGGATTTTTAAGCGCCAGATCGTAGGTCTGACCATCCAGGATGGTGACCCAATGCCAATCACTTGCGTAATCGTATGTAGAGTCAGATCGGATATCATCCATCCAGGTACTCGCCATTGCCAAAGACTGCCCCTGAAGTATTCGTTGCAGTTCCTTTCTCGCCTTCTTACTAAGATATTTTTCCGCTATCAATCCAGTCGCGCGGTGACCCGTTGCACCCCAGCCAAGACATTCGGCGCTTGCAACTGCGACTAAAAGTAAAAATGCAACGGTATGCTTAATCATATCCTGATCCTCAGAGGTAATTTGTACAATTTACGCCAAACTGAAATTATCAGGCCATTAATTTAAATTTATACCTTTATGAATCGGGTTTGCGGATAAATTCAAAAGCCAACAAATTTGAATGAAGAAAGAGCTTGTTTTAGGATTTGACATGCAGACACAGCCGGACGAGGTAACGTGCGGTCCAACGTGTCTTCAGGCGCTGTATAACTACTACGGCGACACCATGCCTCTTGAGGATGTGATCCGGGAAGTAAGGAGTCTGAAGCTAGGTGGAACCCTTGCGGTTATGCTCGGACATCATGCTCTGCAGCGCGGATACAAGGCCCATATCTACACGTACAATCTGAATGTCTTCGACCCGACGTGGTTTAAAAGCTCATCAAAAAAAATGATCCAGCATCTGCAAGCGCAGATGGAGTTCAAGCATAAGCGCCGAAAGCTGCTTGCGGCTTCGGAGGCATACATTAGTTTCCTGGAAGAAGGCGGCGAGCTGCGAAATGATGAGCTTGATGAAAGCCTGATCATTGACTACTTAAAGAAATCGGTGCCGATACTGACGGGTTTAAGTGCGACCTACCTTTATGATTCAGCACGCGAAATTCCCCAGTTCGATATTTATGACAGTATCAAAGGAGAACCTGCAGGACATTTCGTTGTGATCACGGGGTATGATGAAGATAAAGGCCGGGCTTACATCTCTGATCCAATGGAATCCAATCCTCTGGGCAAAGGCGGTCATGTTTACAGCGTAAGCTTTCGGAGGCTGATCAACAGCATACTGTTGGGAATCGTAACGTATGACGCAAACTTGCTGGTGATCGAACCAAAAGAGAAAAAGAAAAATGCCAAAACTAATAATAGTTGAGAATCCCGATAATTGGAAGTTTAACCTCGAGGATGTCGAAGTTATTACACCATCCAAATATATCTCGGGCGACGATTACCAGGATAGCGCGGGACTAAAAGTAATCAACCTGTGCAAGTCTTATCAGTATCAAAGCATGGGCTATTATGTTTCGTTATTGGCCGAGGCGCGAAAACATAAAGTGCTGCCAGGGGTTTCAACAATTCAGGATCTGCGCTTCCCTTCAATATTGCGTGAAGACTCACAGGATTTTGATGACCTTATTCAATCGTCTTTCAAGCACGTAACCACAGACAAGGTTGAATTTGATATCTACTTTGGCATCACGCAGGAAGATTCTTTAAACAAGCTGGCAAAACAACTTTTTCAATATATACAGGCACCGTGCCTGATTGCTACGTTTACAAAGCGCAGTAAATGGGTGTTGCAAAGCATCAAGCCATTGAGTCTTGGCGAAGTTCCGGATGAGGACAAGACGCTCCTGCGAATGGCAGTCGAGCGATACCTGCTACGCAAACGGGAGGTTAGGCCGGATCGTAAAAAGTACGACATGGCGATACTCATTGACCCTGATGATAAAAACCCTCCGTCAAATGAAAAGGCGATACAGAAATTCATAAAGGCCGGTGATCAGGCGGGCTTTAACGTCGAGGTGATCACCCGTGAAGATTTCGATGAGCTCATCCAGTACGATGCACTGTTCATCCGCGAAACGACTTTTGTTAACCATCACACTTTCAGGTTCGCAAAAAAGGCTCAATCTCTTGGCGTTTGCGTCATAGATGATCCGGAGTCTATCCTCAAATGCACGAATAAGGTTTATCTCAATGAACTGCTAACGTCCAACAAGGTTCTCACGCCGAAATCTTACGTCGTCAGCAAAGAAAATTACAAGACACTTTCAGAAAAACTCCCCTATCCATTTATTCTTAAGCAACCAGACGGCGCCTTTAGCAAAGGTGTGTTTAAGATTAAAGATGAAGAGGATTACAAACAAAAATCCAAGACAATGTTCGAGACGTCTGAGCTGCTGATTGCCCAGGAGTTTTTGCCAACCGAGTTTGACTGGCGCGTTGGCATCATCGATGGAAAGCCATTGTACGTATGTAAATACTTCATGGCAGCCGAGCATTGGCAGATCGTAAATTGGAATGGAAAGAAGCAGGAACAGGAGGGCGAGGTAGAGACAATGGCGGTTGACCAGGCACCTGCCGGCCTCATCCGAACAGCGCTTAAAGCTACGGCGCTGATAGGAAAAAGTTTGTATGGCGTAGACTTGAAAGAAGTTGATGGCAAATTTTACGTCATTGAGATTAACGATAACCCTAACATCGACGCGGGTATGGAGGACAAGATCCTTAAGGATAAGTTGTACTCAACCATCATGGAAGTATTCTTGAACAAGATAAAAGCAGACAAGTAATGCATCAGCCATCAAGGATTCATTTGTTCCAGGCGTATGGTATCGAACTTGAATACATGCTTGTTGATCGCGATACTCTTCAGGTGAAGCCGATCACCGATGAACTGCTGAAACATGAGCTCGGCGTTTATGCGAGCGACTTTGAGAATGGAATGGTTACGTGGTCGAACGAACTGGTTTTGCATGTAGTAGAGTTAAAGTCAACCCGGCCTGAGAACGACTTTCAAACACTTGAAAAGGAATTTGTTGGGAATATCAAGCGTATCAACAACATCCTCGCAGGATGGAATACCATGTTGTTACCCACTGCAGCCCACCCGTTTATGGATCCTCTTCAGGAGACTAAACTCTGGCCGCATGAGAATAACGAAGTTTACGCCATCTACAATAAAATATTTGACTGTAGAGGACACGGCTGGTCCAACTTGCAAAGTACTCACCTCAATCTGCCATTTTACGACGATGAGGAATTCGCGAGGCTCCATGCTGCCATCCGACTAGTGCTACCGTTGCTTCCAGCCTTGTGCGCGAGCTCCCCTATACTGGATCGAACCTTCACCGGTCTGCAGGATACACGGTTGAAGTATTACAAGACAAATCAGGGGCGGCTTCCCTCAATTACCGGCAAAGTCATACCCGAAGCAGTTTTCTCCAGGCGGAATTATTACAATACCATATACGAGAAGATTAAAAGCGATATCGCTCCATTCGATCCGGGAGAGGAGCTCAATCCCATCTGGGTGAATTCCCGCGGCGCGATTCCGCGATTTGACCGCGGCTCAATAGAGATTCGGATCATGGATATCCAGGAGTGTCCAGCTGCTGATCTTGCCATAGTATCGCTTGTAATTGCAGTGATAAAAGCACTGAGTAATGATCGATTCATTGATCTTGAGGGCCAAATGAAATGGAAGACGGATTCGCTCGCCAGATTACTTGATCAAACCATCGAAAAAGGTGGTGATGCCGTGTTGAATATGCCGGAATATTTGGAAGTGTTTCAATATCCGGGCAAATCGGCTAAGGCATCCGAGTTATGCCGACATCTTGTAGAATGGAATTTGGCGCAAGGGGAGGAGAACGTAGAAAAGTATAAATCTTCACTGGATATCATCATCGATCAGGGGACGCTGTCATCGAGAATTCTTGGTTCATTGGAAGGAAATTATTCTTCGGAGAATATCAAGGCAACGTATATGCGCCTTGCATCCAGCCTCGAGCAAAACCAAATGTTCATACCATAACGAATGAAACTTACACCGGTGGTTACATGTGAGCACGGAGGGAATATGATCCCTCCGGCGTATAACCACCTCTTTACCAATGCATCTGAAGTTTTGAAATCCCATCGGGGTTGGGATCCTGGAGCGCTGGAAATTGCAAATGAATTATCACGGCACCTGAATGCTCCACTTTTGAAGTGTGAGGCCACGAGGTTACTTGTCGAGCCGAACAGATCTCTTTTCAGCGAAAGTTTATTTTCAGAATATTCGGCGCGACTAACAGCAGCCGAACGCGAGGAGGTATTGAAAGGGTACTATCATCCGCACCGCAGCAGCGTTGAAAAATGGATTGAGGCGTCAATAGGAAGAATTGTGCATTTGTCTGTTCACAGCTTTACGCCAGTATTGAATAATATAACCCGGCTGGTAGACGTAGGGTTGCTTTTTGATCCTGACCGCAGCAATGAAGCCTTGTTTTGCCGGAAATACCGCGATGCATTAATGACACTGTTGCCTGAAAAAACCATCTCCTTTAATGCGCCTTACAAAGGTATAGACGATGGCTTTACGACGCATCTTCGGACCGTTTTTGATGATGATAAATATTTGGGAATAGAGATTGAGGTTAATCAAAAATATACCGAACCAATGGTAAATGAAGAGATCGTAGATGCGTTGAAGCGGGCACTTGACAGTACCTTGCGCTAGCCGTGGCTTGCAATTATCAATCATTCCTTCACTTCACCGCCATCGGCGTAACCGTGTAACCTGCCTGGCGCAAAAGATTGACAAGCCCATTCTTTCCCGCAAGGTGGAGCGCGCCGACGGCAACAAATGTCGGTTGTATCTTCATTAATGAAGGAAGCTGTTCTATCCACTGTTTATTGCGCAGGTCTAGCATCACTTCCGCTTCCTGCTTTGTGTAGGTCTGGTCAGCAAGCAATAGCTCAAGTTGTGAAAGATTTCCATTGCGGTAACTCTTGTTCAATTGAATAAGCTCACCCTTCGCCTTTTCCTTCTCGTCGACAAATTTAGTGAGCATTGCTACTTGTCGCTCAAGCGTAAACTGGGTGAACAAGGCATGTATCTGAGTATCGAAGGTCTCCAGACCTACCAGCTTCTTCCCAACTCTTTTGCCCTCCTTTTGAAAGTAAATGTCCATCGGATCGTCAGACACGTTCTCCGATGGAAAGTATTTATCCTGTAACATCGTCATCAGAAAGATTTGAATTGCCATCGGGTTCATGCCATTAAACATGTTGAGCTCATAGCCCGACAATTCCCGCAGCCAGACTGCAGTTTTTTGATAGTCAGCTGGTGTCAGCAACTTGTCGAGGCTCGTGTTGTCGAGTCTCGCAGCGATCATCATTTTCATAGTCATTGAACTGTCGATGAGTATCTCGCCGACAAATGTCTTGCACTGATTGAAATTGTTCATTACCTGCGTAAGGCTGTCAACATAACGCGAGCCTAGCAGGTGGAAAGTTCCGAACAGGAAAGAAGGAGATGAAAGATCTTTACCACGTACTTCCCAGAACATGGCGTCCTCCACTTCGCTTTGGGCGCTTAGAGGGATTGATTGACCGGAAAAAGCTATTATGGCAAAGAATAGATGCCGCCAAATTTTACCCATGGACATCATTTAAAAGAGCCTTAAGCTTGTCGAGGTGATTGCCGTAAAGTTTATTGAGATACCACGTTGCAAACCTGGTACTGAGAAAATAATATACACCCGCCAGACAAAGCAAATAAAAGAGCGTAATCGGTTTTAGTAGATTATCCAGAAATTGTTCGGTGCCTCGGTCAATGCTAATGAACAATAAGGAAAGACAAAAAAATATTGGATAGAGCACTGTATAACTTCTTTTATAGAATGTAAGGTAGCCGGTCAAAGTGCCAATGAGTACCGTAAGATTACCTCGTATGTTTTCCGACGCTGGATTGAATCGGTTAAGAAACATGATCTTCTGAATGTAAAAGAACGTGTATACAAGGTAGATGCAAAGTATCGATACGGAGGTCCATTTCAGCGCGCCGGCGGGAAGCCTAAGTGCATAAATAAGAAAGGCAATACCAACGATCAATGTGAAGATCAGCTCAAACCAAACGCTCCGCTTAAGTTTATCGATGATAGAGACACTATTTCGCGTGAGCATCCTTGCGATCTCTTCTCCGTCTTTTGGCTGAAAATCAGGGATGCTACTTTTCCATATACTTTTTAATTCTTCAAGTTCCATGGGTTCAGGGACACACGAGTCGTTTTAATTTTTCGCGGATTCTATTCATCCTGACGCGTACATTATTTTGCGTGATGCCGATGGTGTCGGCAATCTCTTCGTACGGCACCTCCTCCAAAGCCATCATGATCATCGCGCGTTCGATTTTAGAAAGCTGACGAATGGCAAATTGCAGCCGCTGCATTTCCTCGTCGCGGTCATCGGCCCAGGCATCAGAAATATTGTAATGCAGTTCCTTTAGATCTTCGGTCTTTACATTCCTGGTTTGTTTTCGAAAACCAGAAATTGCGGTGTTAAGGGCAATCCGATACATCCAGGTGGTGATCTTTGCCTCTCCCCGGAAGGTTGGAAACGACTTCCACAATTGAAAAACGATCTCCTGAAAAAGGTCGTTTCGTACCTCGGGATCATTCTCATACATAATACAAACCTTATGTATAAGACCCTGGTGCTGGTCAATTAAGCAAATAAATTTCTTTTCTTCCGCTGTTTCCACAAGAAGAACAACTTTGGGATGGTGATAGATAGGTCGAAGGTAAAGAAAGATAATTACAGCGAATGGGAGCAATTCGAAAATAAACGGGCCTTGGAACGATGAGATGGTCCAGGCCTCACTAAAGTCCTCTTGGAACAACGGGGTTTGAATATCTGCATGATCTAAAGATGGATCATGCCTTTAAACGTAAGTTTGGAATTTATCCCGACAATGCGGGGAGATGAAGCTGGATTCGAACTTTATTTAGGCAAGCGTTCAGCCTGATTCTCAAGGTTAAAAAGGTCATTCAATATTTCGGTCAGCGATTCTGCATCACCCCGCCTGCAGGCCGCCTTTAGCTGCAACACAGGATATTTCAAGATCTTCTGCATGAGGGAACGACTCATCTCTTCAAGTTTTTCAACCTCCGCTGGCTTTGCATTTTTGATAAACCTGGAAAGCTCTTCTTTGCGAATCTGCTCCAGTGTATTTTTTAATTTTTGTATGGTTGGCGAGACAACCATTTCTTTTGACCAATCTTCAAATTCTGCTTGCGCCTGCTCAATGATCGTTTGAACCTTCGGGATAGACGCCTTTCGTCTCTCGAGTGCTATGTTGGTCTTTTCCTTGATGTCGTCAAGATTATATACTACGGCACCCGTCATTTCGTCGACGGTGGATTCAATGCTGCGTGGAATTGACAGGTCAATAAAATATTTGTGAGAATGTATTTGAATGCCCTTTAATAAATCTCTTGTGATCAGCGGCTGCTGACCGGATATCGAACTGACGATCACATCAGCCAGGGCGATCTCGGCTGCGATTTCATCAATGCCTCCAAATTCGAAACCGCATCGCTTTGCCAGGCTCTCCGCTTTTTCCACCGTTCGGTTTAGGAGCTTGACTTTTTTCATTCGGGAGCTCACCAGGTTAAGGCAAAAATCCTGGCCGATTTCGCCTACTCCAATTACCAAAATCCGCGGTTCACGAAGAGTCGACACGAGGTCTTCCGCTAGTTCCTTTGCCGCGTAGGCGATCGACGCTGCGCCATCCCGGAAGGCAGTCTCCTGTACTACGCGCTTATTGGCAAAGAAAATTGTATGCAAAAGACGATGCAGGAATGGCCCCGCCATATTTTCGTCGGCGGTCCACTGATACGCTTTTTTCACCTGTCCAGAAATCTGAAGGTCGCCGATAACCTGTGCATCAAGCCCAAGCGCAACCTCGAAAAGGTGTTGTACAGCAACTTGTCCAACATATTGGCTGAAATGCTGTTCAAAACCTGGTTCCGGATTTTTTAAGAGCGCAAGTCCTTTTAAAATTGTCTGAGAAACGTCCTTTTCGGACAGGTAGTAAATTTCCGTGCGATTGCAGGTGGAAACAATGAGAACATCCGTTGCCTGAGCAAAATCGCGGATGAAATGGAGGAGTTTTTTCGCTAATTCTTCATTTAAAGATACCTGTTCCCGGATGACAACCGGAGCAGTCTTATACGTCAGCACTAATGCTTTGAAATTCTGAGTCATGAGCAGTACAAAAGTAAACCCTGAGTGAGATAAATGTCAGGGGAATTATAATTTAGAATGTGTATAAATAAGGTTTTTTCGCATCTCCTTCTACGCAGAAGCTCAGCGATGAGTTGCCCCCGCGGAGGCATCAGTTTGTCGAAATTATGGAAAACCAGCGCTGGAAATCTCTATATTCTAATTCGAAAGCGCGACTTTCAAGTTGAGACTAAGGGATGCGATGATACGGGTTAGAAAATGGATTAGGGACTTTTTTTCTCTATCTCACGCGCAGGCGAATGGTCTAATGATCCTAATTCCGCTTTTGGCCATTGTAATTCTTTCAGAGCCAGCCTGGAACTGGTACAATAGGAATTTGCCGGTTGATTATACCAAAGATCAGGCGAAGTTGGATAGCCTTGTCGCATTGTGGGATGCCGACAGCGTGCTACCTACCGAAAAAGAAATTGCACCGCGTGTGTACGAAAAGTTTCAGTTCGATCCCAATTCAGCCTCGGCCCAGGATCTGGAGCGGCTTGGATTTCCCGCCACCTTAGCCGCGCGAATCGTCCGGTATCGCGAGAAAGGAGGAAAGTTTAAGGCTAAGGGTGATTTGTTGAAAATATATGGCATTGATACATCGTTCTATCGGCAATTGAGGCCGTGGGTTCGCCTGCCAGACCAACGCCGATCCAAGGAAAGGCAAAAGTTTGAAAGGAAAGCATTTGCTCGGAGGCCGGTGCCTGCCCGGATAAACCCTTTTGACGTGAACATTGCAGACACAGCCCAGTTGCGCCAACTTCGCGGCATCGGAGAGAAGCTTTCGCAACGCATCATCAAGTATCGGGACGGGCTGGGCGGATTTGTGCGGATAGGACAATTAAGCGAGGTGTATGGGCTGGATTCCGTCGTTGTGGAGAACCTTGTGAAATTTGCTTTCGTATCCGAAGATTTTAAGCCCAAGCTATTGAATATCAATACGACGGACGCAAAAACATTGGGTGCGCATCCCTACCTGACGGACAAAGAGGCCCGGTCGATCGTAGCCTACCGATTCCAGCATGGTAATTTCGGGTCATTGGATGAACTTCGTGCTGTACAAGTTCTTACTGAGGAAAACCTCATGAAGGTTTTGCCCTACCTGACAACCACTAACTAGAGACTATCGCGTAGCTTCAACCTATGGCCGACCCCAAAAATATACTTTCCACTTACCTGAGAAGGCTTACCAATCTTTCGGGTAATAACCGGTCACTCCTGCTGCTTCGACTTGCCGCGGAGCAATTGCTGGATGTCCGCGAGTTTAGTTTTTTCAATGGCGAGCCTTCCTTTGAAATTATCAATGCTTTAATCGCGGGAAAGAGCAAAAAGCTTTGTCAGGTTCTCGATAGCCGCCTCGAATCCAACAATCTTTCCAGTAAGAAATTAAAAAAACTTCAACGTATTGACCGGTTGATCTTCGAGGAAAGTGGCTCAAATGATTTGCATGTCGGCTGGCCTTTTGTTCGGGGTAAGTTCCTTGACGGTACCCTGATCCGATGTCCGCTGCTATATTTTCCGGTCGCATTGGTAGAAGAGGGACAGCATTGGGTGCTGCAACCACGCAAGGATGCGGGCGTAACGTTCAATAAGTCGTTTTTACTTGCATTTGCCTTTTATAACCAGGTTAAGCTGGAAGACGAGCTGATCGATACAAGCTTTGAAGAGTTTGATACGGACAGCACGGTATTTCGCACGCAGCTATATCAGCTTCTTAAGGACAAAATTGAAATCAATTTCAATCCTGAAAATTTTCACGATGCGCTAACAGAATTTCTCGAATTCAAGAAGAGCGATTTCGATGAACTACACCGCGCCGGCGAGCTGAAACTATTTCCGGAGGCAGTTTTGGGCATTTTCCCGCAGTCGGGTTCGCAGCTCGTGACAGATTACCTGTTTATGATGGGCAACGAGTCAATGAACGACCTGGAAGATTTCTTTCTTCGTAAAACGATGGGGGAGATACCGGCCGTGAAACCTCAAGGCATGGGCAGCGATACGATCAGCGAGGAAAATATGTACACGCCGTTCGTGCTTGACGCGTACCAGGAGAACGCGATCAAAGCGATTAAAAATGGAAAGTCAATTGTCGTACAGGGTCCACCTGGCACGGGCAAATCCCAGTTGATCTGTAATCTGCTTGCCGATGCGATTGCCTCAGGCAAGAAGGCGCTTCTCGTTTGTCAAAAGCGCGCCGCGCTCGACGTGGTATATGATCGCCTGCAGCAAACAGGGTTGTCAGATTTCCTTGGTCTCGTTCACGATTTCCGTCATGACCGTAAGGAAATCTACACGAAGATTGCGCAACAGGTGGAAGCAATCGAAAATTTTAAGACACAAAACAGAACAATAGACGTAATTCAAACGGAGAGAAAATTCTATCAGCTGTGTCGGCGAATCGACCAGATTACCGAGGAACTTGAGGAGTTCAAATTCGCGCTGTTCGATGAAAAAGAAGCGGGCATGTCGGTAAAGGAATTGTATCTCACCTCTGATCTGAATGCGCCTTCTATTAATATCAAGCAGGAGTATCAGTATTTTTCGTTCAAGGAAGTGCAGAATTTTCTGAGGCGGATGAAGGCATATAGCAAGTATGCGGCATTCATGGAAGATTCTGATTACGTATGGCGTGATCGTAAATCCTTTGCAACGCTGCACGGATCGGACCAGCGTGAGATTCACAAGGCAATTTCGGAGATCCCCAAGTATCAGCGGGAAATCTCGACACATGTAGAGAGGGTCCTTGGCGTAGGCTTGAATCTTGAAGACTGCCTTTCGCTCTACCGCAAAGAAGACGATATCCTCGGAATGATCACCGTCCTGAAAGATGAAGAGACGTATCGGTATTTTCAGAACATGGCGGGTGAAACGGATGACGAGACCAGCTTGCTGTGGCTCGCAAATGTTGAACGCGTGACAATCAGTTGTTATGAAAACGCTGTACCGGAAATATCATTACCAACGGATCAGCTAGGTAAATTTCAGGACGTCCTTCAGCAATGCATGGACGCCCGCCGTAAGTTCATTCCCCTCATCAAATGGGAATTGTTCAGCAAGGAAAAATTCTTCGTAAGGCGGGTGCTGGTAGCCAATAACTTACTGTACAACCGGGCAGGGCTTAAGGCGCTGGAGGACAGAATTGACAGCCGGCTTAATCTGGAACATCAGCTTACTGCATTAAAGGAAAAAAACTGGCTCGTCGACATTCCAACTGACTATGGTAAAGAGACGCTTATCATATGGTTCAGCAAGCAAAAGCTGGCGATGCGCGCGAAGCTTGTCTATAGTACGCTGCGCGAAATTACGGGAGTGCTAAGTGTTCAAAACCTGACATGGAAGGACTTCACTATTGCATTAAGACAATTGTTGGTTCTCATCAAAGATGTTCCGGAGAAAAGGTCGGAGTGGCTTCAGTATCTGACACCTTTTCAGATCAAACAGATTGTGCTGGACCCAACAAAGGAGGATGAATTTACACGTTTACTGCAACGCGACTTTGACAGCCTCGGAGAATACGACAGGCTAAAGGTAGAATTGAAGCCCTATGAGTATGACACGATTCATAAGCTGCAAGACCAACTCGGAGGCTGGAGCATAAATGAAATGGATGAGCTGTTCCAGAATAGTCTGCGCCTCGCATGGATAGATCATATCGAGACAAAGTATCCAATTCTTCGAAGTGTTTCTTCAATGAAAATGGATGATCTTCAGCAGCAATTGGGACAAAGCCTTGAAGAGAAGCAGGATTTGAGCAAGCAAATCCTGTTGGTGCGCGCACGGGAGCGCGTCTACGAGAGTCTTGAGTACAACAGGCTTAACAATCTCGTTACCTATCGCGACCTCCTTCATCAGGTTACCAAAAAGAAAAAGATTTGGCCGGTACGAAAGCTTATTGCAACATACTACTATGAGCTCTTTCAGCTTATTCCATGCTGGATGGCAAGTCCGGAATCGGTGTCAGCAATATTTCCGATGGTTGAGCTGTTCGACATTGTGATCTTTGACGAGGCATCACAATGTTTTGCGGAGCGCGGTCTTCCGTCGATTTACAGAGGAAAGCAAATTCTGGTGGCGGGCGACGATAAGCAGCTTCGGCCGAGTGAGCTTTATCAGGTACGGTGGGAAGATGAGGGTGAGACTCCAGATTTAGAAGTAGAATCATTGCTGGAATTGTCTGGACGATATCTTTCTACAGTTCACCTTCAAGGACATTACCGCAGTCAATCACTGGAATTGATTGATTTTTCAAATACACACTTTTATAACGGCAGGTTACAGCTTCTTCCGGACCGCGATGTGCTAAACAGGAAAGAGCCTGCTATTGAATATCATAACGTAAACGGGATGTGGGAGAATCAGACAAATCAGGCTGAGGCTACTGCCGTTGTGGCAAAGGTGTTTGAGATACTGGAAGAACATCCTACAAAAGAGATCGGGGTGGTTACGTTTAACTCGCCACAACAGATGCTGATCCTGGATTTGCTGGAACTCGAGGTGGCCAATTCGGGAAGGACGATACCGAGATCGTTGTTTGTTAAAAATATTGAGAATGTACAGGGTGATGAGAAGGATGTCATAATATTCTCTATTGGCTACGCGCCGGATAACAAAGGCAAAATGTCGATGCAGTTTGGAAGCCTGAACGCTGCCGGCGGGGAAAATCGTCTTAATGTCGCGATCACGCGTGCGCGCGAGAAGGTGATGCTGATTACGAGTATCAGGCCAGAACAGCTTCGCGTCAGCAATGTGAAAAATTCAGGTCCGAGACTCTTGAAGAAGTATCTGGAATTTGCGCGTCTTGTTGACAGTCACAAGTATTTGCCGCGTGCCGACCATCGTATAGCCCAACCGGTTGAATGGTATTTGAGCAGCCGGCTCAAGCAATGGAGTAAGGAAAGGATGCAGGATTTCTCTTTTGACACGAACGGGTTGCCATATACAGACATCACCGTCATTCATGCTGATCGACACCTTGGTGTGATTCTTACGGATGATGTTAGATATTTTTCAAGTCTTTCGGCAAAGGACGTGCATGCCTACACGCCGGCTTTGTTAACCAAAAAGCATTGGAAGTATCATACCGTTTATAGCCGCAATCTTTGGAAGGATCGTGAGCGGGTAGAGAATGAGTTGATGTTATTTGTAGGGTCGCAGGTAGTGGAGTGATGTTTTGTTTATGCGCGGAGTATAACTCCAACGTGCTGGCGCTTTCGAATTGCAGCGCAAAAAAAGAAGCCGGGCATTGCTACCCGACTTCAAACTACAACCAGACGCCCTGAAAAATTTTAATGACCGTTTACTGTTGCGTATTCGGGTACTGTTTTTACGGTCTTCACGATACGCGCTGCAACTTTGTAAGGATCGGCAGATGAGTTTGGTCTTCTGTCTTCCAGCCAGCCCTTCCAATCATTTTCAACCGTTGCGATAGGTATCCGGATCGATGCGCCGCGATCGGAGATTCCGTATGAAAATCTGTCTATCGATTGGGTTTCATGCTTCCCTGTGAGGCGAAGATGATTGTCTGCGCCGTAAACTGCGATATGCTCTTTGATATAGGGTGCGAAAGCCTGGCACACTGAGTCGTAAACATCCTTTGATCCAGCAGTCCTCAGCAACCCGTTAGAAAAATTTGCGTGCATACCAGATCCGTTCCAGTCCGTTGCGCCGAGAGGCTTGCAATGCCAGTTAATGGAAACACCATACTTTTCCGCTGTTCTCTCGAGGAGGTAACGTGCTACCCAAACCTGGTCGCCGGCGGCCTTTGCGCCTTTGGAAAATATTTGAAACTCCCATTGGCCAGTGGCCACTTCTGAGTTGATGCCTTCTACGTTTATGCCGGCGGCAAGGCAATAGTCAAGATGCTCTTCTACGATATCGCGGCCGAATGCATTCTTCGCGCCGACAGAACAATAGTAAGGTCCTTGTGGTGCCGGATAACCACTTGCTGGAAATCCAAGAGGTTTGTCCGTTTCAGGATTCCAGAGGAAATATTCCTGTTCAAATCCAAACCAAAAGTCATCGTCATCATCCTCAATAGTAGCCCTACCGTTAGATAGGTGGGGTGTGCTGTCGGGATTCAAGACTTCGCACATGACCAGAAAGCCATTTGTGCGTGCTGGATCCGGAAACACTGCAACAGGTTGCAGCAGGCAATCAGAAGAATGACCGTCTGCCTGTTCGGTCGAGCTGCCATCGAAAGACCAGCCTGGGCAGCCTTCTAATGACCCATCAAAATCTCTAACGATTTTCGTTTTACTCCTAAGGCTCTGGGTGGGCTTATAGCCGTCGAGCCAGATGTACTCAAGTTTTGTCTTTGACATAGTATGAACGTTTTGTAGTTATCGGGTCTGCAGAGACGCCACAGACCCTGATTGTTTCTTTAAAATTTATAAACTGCCGCCAGATTTACTGATGGCATTAAGGTCTCGGTTGCAATTCCGTCAAAATTGCCGTCTACGAAATCATCGTTTTTGTAAAACGTATCTTCAGAGGCAATATCTACTCTTACCTCGGGAATGAAGGTAAAACCGCCAACCTTATAATTACCCGATAGCGTGAATTCCATTACGTTACCGTCTCCTTCGCCATCAGCGCTGATTATTCCATCCAGGTGACTTTCCGTTACAGCAAAATATTCAGCACGCACACCCAAGGCGAAGTTTTCACTTAACGTAAGCTTAGGATAAAGCGCAATACCATAGAATGACCTGCTATCATTTCCGAGATCGTCAACGTTATTGCCGTTTACTACTTCTCCTTCGCCAACCATTTGGTAGGATGCGTTGAATCCAAGGTAAAAAGCTTCAGAAAGATTGTAGCCGGCCGTTATGTCAGCCTGAAATAATGTTCCGTCAGATTGTGCGAATGGTTCGTCCTCTTCAGCATCCAACTTGCCATCCTGGTCGCCATATAGAAAGTTCAACCAGACACCACCAGCATCGCCAGTTTTTCCAATTTGCAGACCGCCTGTATAAGTGTTAACAGGATTGAACTCAACGATATCAGTAGGGTTCATTACCGCTAACTTACCAACCCATCCGCCGCCGAAATCAAAATCAGCACGTAGACCTGTATGATTGAAAGGTCCCCATGAGAATAGATAGGAAGTGGAATAATGAAAATTAACTGTCGGTGAGATTACTTCGTATCCCAGGAAAGTGTTGAACTGACCCAGGTTTAAAGTCACAACGTCACCGATTTTATAATACACGAACGCTTGATTGATGATACCCTGGCCGGTAGCGGTACCGAATACGGCATCTTTTCCTCTGGGGCCGAAGACAACGTCCGCTACGAAGCCCACTTTCTCGCCTCCATAGGAAGCAATCAAATTGACCATACCAAGTGCGAATCCTCTGTTGTTCGCAAATGATGTGCTGGGGGAATATGCACCTCCGGCATTATTATTTCGCGTTCCAAAAGAACTGTGAAAGTAGGTATCAACGGAGCCTCCAAACGTAAATGCTGCTGTTGAATCCTGACCAAATGAAGCAGTTGAGCACCCCATCAAGGCGATGAAAAAAAGAATTAGTACATTTTTTAATTTCATAATTAATATTTGGTTTTGTTAGTTGATGAATAATTGTGTGTCCTTTAACTGTTATCACACCCAATTGGCATGATTGAATTCGATGTGGGTGCCACCTTCCCGCGATTGCCACCGATATCAATCGGCTGTCGCAGGAAGGTTAAGCAGTCCATCATCAGGTTTAGGGTTTGGTTATTATAGGTGTTGATAAGAATAGTCATGCTCGTTAGTGCAAGACCAATTGGTTTAAGCGATTTTTTCTGTAATGGAGAAGTCAGCAGGGAAAAGGTTTTCACCATGTTGGCTGAAGTCAGAACCAGCCTTCTTTTCTTCCGGCGTTACACTTAAGCCGAAAATCAGATCAACCAGCTTAAGCAGGATCATAGAGCCGATGAATGTGAAGGCTACAACAATTACCAACGCTTTCATATGCACCAGGAACAAAGCTGTTTCACCAAAGAAGAGTCCGTTGCCTGTTGTGTTCGCGGAGTTCACGGCCTGGTGAGCAAGCAGTGACGTCATAACCATCCCAACCAAGCCTCCTACACCGTGGCAGGGAAATACGTCAAGCGTATCTTCGAGGGAAGTTTTTGATTTCCAATGAACGACGATGTTACTGATGATTGCGGCGAATGTTCCGATGAACAAGCTTGAAGGAATGGTTACAAAACCTGCAGCCGGTGTGATGGCTACCAGACCTACGACCGAGCCGATACAAAATCCTACAGCAGATGGTTTCTTACCACGTGCGGCGTCGAACAGTATCCAGGCAAGACCAGCAGCAGCTGCTGCCGTGTTCGTTGTCGCGAACGCAGAAGCTGCGAGAGCTCCGGCACCTACAGCGCTGCCGGCGTTAAAGCCAAACCATCCGAACCAAAGTAATCCAGTTCCTAAAAGGACGAAGGGAATATTCGCGGGGGCGATTGTAGTCTTTTTCTCAGTTTTGTTCCTCAGGTAAATTGAAGCCGCTAGTGCTGCGAAGCCAGCTGACATGTGAACGACCGTGCCGCCGGCGAAATCTAGAACGCCCCAAGCAAACAGGAACCCCTCCGGATGCCATGTCCAATGCGCCAACGGAGCATAGATTAACAAAGAAAAAAGGACAAGGAATAAAATGTATGCCTTGAAACGGATGCGTTCTGCAAATGTGCCAGTAATAAGGGCTGGCGTGATGATAGCAAACTTCAATTGAAAGAATGCGAAAAGCACGAGAGGAATAGTCGGTGCGAGAGACCATGGGGCGCCATCCAGGACACCGTTAAACATGAAAAACGTAGCTGGATTGCCGATGAATCCGCCCATGGATTCTCCGAAAGCGAGGCTGAATCCAACAACGATCCATAAAACCGAGATCACGCCCATTGCAATAAAGCTTTGGAGCATGGTGGAAATGATATTTTTAGTATCAATCATTCCACCATAGAAATAGGCCAGGCCCGGGGTCATGAGCAATACCAGTGCGGCGGCACATAGCATCCAGGCTGTGTCTCCGGAATTAATGCCCTCAGTGACAATTTTGCCGGGAACCGCCGGCATAAATACTGCCAGGAGGCTTATCGCCACGAGCAATACGAGAAAGACAATTGATTTTTTCATTTTCTGATGATGTTAGGTTTAGTTTGAATGGTTGTGTGTAATAGTTCAGCGAATTTTTTAATAATAGGGTAATATTAAAGCCACATTTGAATAAAAATTAACGAAATCGTTGTAGTTAGGGTAAAGTTTAAACCGAAATCGATAATTAATGGGAATTTTGTAATCGATTGAGTGACAAAAACCCAAGCGATTTTGCGAAAAGTGAATAGGGCGTTATAAAATTCGGCCTAGGAGCTAAGGGGATTAATAAAATTTTGTGATTGCGCGTGAACGAGCGAGTTCCGTCATTGTAGGAACTTCACCAGCTCCCGGCAGTGAAATGATGACGAAGCAACCCCCTAGACTACGGAGTGCGGGATGGTTTCCGGGCGGTGTGATCCTTGCCTACACCGCGTTTGAAATATGTACGCAAGCTGGTAGCGGATGATAAAGCGAAGACCGGTTCGTGTTGAAGCAGCCGGGAATAGACTAACGCACACGCGCCGTCCGCATTTGCAAGGAACTTCAGGCTGTAAAATTTTTGTTATCAAGCGGCACTAGGCCAGGCGTCAACTATTTGTTTTTCTTAGATCATGGAACCACAAACGAATTATAAGCTTCATATCCGGAATATGGTTTGCGACCGTTGTACGCTTGTTGTAAGTCAGGAGCTGGAAAAACTTGGCGTTGCTCCGTTGTCGGTTTCCCTGGGAGAAGTAGTGTTCAAGGAAGAGATAACCTTGTCAATAAGGGAGGAGATCCGCGAAGCCCTGGCACGTGTAGGCTTCGGTTTGATTGATGACAAGAAGTCCAGGATAATCGAACAGATCAGAAGTGCAATCATCGACGTTGTGCAGCATCAACGAAAGTTGCGTTCGAATTTATCCGATTACCTGGCTGACCATATTGGAAAAGATTACGCTTACCTGAGTTCACTTTTTTCTGAGGTGGAAGGCACTACTATTGAGCAATATTATATTCATCAAAAGATCGAGAAGGTAAAAGAGTTGCTGGTTTATGACGAATTGAACTTAAGCGAGATCGCACATCAATTGGGATACAGCAGTGTGGCGCACTTAAGTAATCAATTTAAAAAAGTCACGGGTTTGACGCCGTCGCATTTTAAGAAGATCGGAGATATTAAGAGGATACCGATTGATAGGGTTTAGGTTTGGTGGGGCTAAGAGGTATTAACCGCGAAGAAGCTAAGATGCAAAGGTTACGCAAAGAAAATGCCCGCTCTTTGCGCTTCCTCGGCGTATTAGCGCCTCCTATGTTTGAATCTTCAAGATAACCATAAGATATTTAAGTATTAAGGTGAAAACGGGTGGGAGCGATTCGCGCCTAAACAGCCTATTTATGGCATGTTCTCGCAAAGATATTGCCTCATCCGTTTTTATCTCTTCGAGTTTGAACAGAATGTAAGAAATAGTGCAGGTCGCTATATTCAGAATATCCAACCAGGAGACAAAACGAAGAGAGATTTTCACTTTGATATTCACTTACCTAACTTAATCAAAATGAAGATTTTAAAACAAGTATTGGGTACAGATGTAGCCGAGGACGAACTCGTCGTTTCTCTGGCTCGCATGCTGGAGAATCTTAGAAAAGAAGTCTATGCAAGTCATGTTTTTCCAAACACCACTAATGGCTTTGAAGCATTGATTGCGTGGGTGAAAAGGGTGACCGAACCCAGCCTCTGCACTAGATTTGTGATGGAAGCTACGGGTGTCTATCATGAAAAGTTTGCGTATTTTTTAGCAGATCAGGACCTTGAAGTAAGCATTGTATTACCCAATAAAATCAGTAATTACTTCAAGAGCCTTGAGGTTAAAACGACCACAGACCGAACAGCTTCCGAAGCCATCGCCCTGTTCGGACTTGACCGGCAGCTGGATATTTGGCACAAACCAAAAACAGTATTTAAACGATTAAGGCAGCTGTGTCGTGAACGTAACCAGCTGGTTGATGAGAGAACAATTGTTAAAAATCAACTTCATGCCGAATGCTCTGAAGTAGAGCCACTTACAAATAGTATAAAGAGGATGGAAAAGCGTATTGTAATACTAGTTAAACAGGAAGCGGAGGTAAAGAAAGAGATCGCAGAAATGGTGAGTAAGGACAAGCAAGTGAGCGATTCTGTAAAATTAATAACTACCATTCCCGGAGTAAGCCTTATTACAGCCGCAACGGTTTTGGCAGAAACAAATGGCTTTGAACTCATTCGTAACAGACGTCAATTGACAAGTTATGCAGGACTAGATGTTAGGGAAAAACAATCTGGTACCTCTGTTAAGGGTAAGCCAAGAATTTCTAAGCGAGGGAATCGATATTTACGAAAGTGTTTGTACATGCCGGCCTTATGCGCGGTTAGATTTAACAGGCAATCCAAAGAGCTGTACACTCGTCTGGTAAGTAAACACGGTATAAAAATGAAGGCAAGTGTGGCGGTTCAACGAAAGCTGCTGGAACTCATGTACACGCTTTATAAAACCAACACGCCATATGATCCAGAACATACGAGCCATAAAAAAGAAGAAGTAGCACTGAAACAGTAGCTACTTCTTGCAGGCTGACTCTAGGTCGCCTTGAATTACAAATCTAATAAATTTATTATTACTATATATTCTGTTGGAATGCGGGTAACTCATCGATAAATCCGGAAATACCTTCGCGTCCGAAATGAGTTATCCATATTTCGACAGAAAAATTAAAAATCACTTGCTACTCAACACAGAATCTTTGCGGTTAATGCCACAGCAAAGTGGTGCAAAACCTAACTACTTCATATATCTTTTCCACCACCACTGGAAAACAATCAGCCCCCAGATGCGTGCATGTATGTCACCTGGATTTGAAGAGAACAATTGCTTCTTTAGTTTATCAATCTCCCGGTAGTCAAACACAGCTTGTTGCACGATGAACTTTTCGGACAAAAGGTCGTCGACGATCAGCGACTTCATCTCATTTCGAAACCATTTGAGCAATGGTACCTCAAACCCTTTCTTAGGTCTGTTATATAATTGCCGGGGAAGTATATCCCTGAATGAATCCTGTAGAATTCTTTTGCGGATGTTGCCATTGATTTTATAGTCTTCGGGCAGGCTAAAGACAAAGTTTACAAGCTCGTAGTCCAGGAACGGAACGCGCACCTCCAGACCATTGGCCATGCTCATCAGGTCGACCTTCGTAAGCATATCGTTGGGGAGTACAAGGTGCATGTCGGTAAGAAGGATATCGTTCATACTTTCTTTTTCAGGAAGAAAACGAAGGATGTCTTTTCTCCGGGGAACAAAGTCCTTAAGGAACATATTGACCTGCAGGTCCGGATGGAGCATCTTAAGTGTTTCATCTTTGCCGGCATATCCTGCCCATTGCCAGTATCGATCTTTAGAGGATAAGCCCAAGCCATCCGCAAAACGGCTAAGCTGTCTGGCCTTGTTTGTAAATGTCCCGCTTCGCGACTGGGGAAACGACTTCCAGAGAGGATTAAGCGCCTTTACCATTCCTTCTTTCCATCCTTTGTGTATTATTCTACGGAACGCTGCATGTTTATTATACCCCCCGAGCATTTCATCCGCGCCGTCGCCAGATAGGGCTACCGTTGCATGCTTTTTTGTTTCCTTACTCAAAATATAAACGGCAATGGCCGAAGAATCTGCGAACGGCTCATCGATGTAATTCAATATAGAGTGAAGGTGGTGATAAAGGTCATCGTTTGAAAGTGAAAATACGGTATGCGCAGTACCGAGGCGTTTGGCAACGAGTTTCGCATAGCTTGTCTCGTCGAAGAACTTCTCATCGCGAAAGCCGATAGAAAAGGAATGGAGGTCCGGTTTATGTTTTCGAGCCAGAGCGGTAACTACGGATGAGTCAACACCACCGCTTAGAAATGATCCCAGTGGTACATCGGAGACTAACCTTTTTTTGACAGACTCCTCCAGCAGTGATTTGAATTTCTCTTTTGCCTGAGGGTAGGGTAGGGGATTTTTTCCTGACGCTTCTGCATCATAAGGAATGGTGTAATACGATTGAATATCCAGCTTTTGACGGCTTATGCGCATGAAGTTTCCCGGCATTAACTTTTTAACGTCAAGAAAGATTGTGTCAGGAGCAGGGATATAATTTAGTTGGAGATAAATGTATAGGGAACTATAATCGATCTTTTTTTCGATACCGTATTGCAGGATGGCTTTCATTTCCGATGCAAAAATGAATTTGTCCTCATCGAAAAGATAAAGCAGTGGTTTTATACCATAACGATCTCGTGCCAGGAAGAATGACTGATCGACGCGGTCGTATATGCAAAAGGTGAAAAAGCCGTTCAGCATGTTCAGGCAATTTTCCTTTTCCTGCATGTATAACTTCAGCAATACTTCGGTGTCCCCTTCAGAGAAAAATTTATGTCCCCTGGACATCAGTCCCTCCCGTAATTCTTTATAGTTGAAGATCTCGCCGTTGAAGATGATGGAATATCTTTTCGATTCATCCCACATAGGCTGATTCGATGCCGCGCTCGTGTCAATGATGGAAAGTCTTCTATGGCCTAGTGCAACCCAGTCGTCGAGATATATATCTTGATAATCCGGGCCGCGTTTCTCAAGTGCCATCGTGGCGTTTGTAATTTGGATCTTGTTGAATTTACCAACAAGGTTAAAGGCAAAAATCCCTGTAATTCCACACATTAGATTCTTCCGATGATTTTACAGCTGGAAGTTAGAAAGTTTACGAGTGCATTGTATCTTGAAATCTTCCTAATGCACGTATAGATGAAAAAAGAAAATATCGATGGGTTGGAATTCCTGGCAAGCGAGCGGGAATTGTCACTCGGTGTTGAGCTGGAGTTTCAGGTCCTTGACGGGAACACCTTACTTCTGACACCACGCGCCCAGGATATTATTGACAGTTCCGGCGAAGAGAAGCTTGATCATGAGTTTTTTCAGAGCACTTTGGAAATCAGGACTGATGTCTGTAATAATGTGTTTGAGTTGGAAAAAGATATCCAGAGTTCCCTTGATAAAGTGTTTTCTGCAGCCCAGGCTTTGAGTCTTCGGGTCGGGTCGACGGGTACGCATCCACTTGCCGATTACCGCGAGACATTGGTGACGCCCTCGCCAAGGTATGATCAATTGATCGATCGCAATCAATGGATCATTCGACGAATGGCAGTATATGGGATGCATGTGCATCTCGGAATGACCTCAGGTGACGCATGCCTTCAATACGACTACTTCTTTATGCACATGTTGCCGCATATATTGACGCTTTCGGCGAGCTCACCATTCTGGCAAGGCAAGTATACCGGATTGTCCGCGTGCAGGCCCACAACCTATGAGTCGCTCCCAACGGCAGGAATGCCGTATATGGTTAAGGACTGGGCTGGGTTTCAAAAACTTTATAAATTTTTGCTGCGGTCGAAATCTGTTGGGAGTATAAAAGATTTGTGGTGGGATATCCGTCCGAGTCCCGGGTACGGAACGTTGGAGCTCCGCTTCTGCGATGAGCCGGCGACGCTTTATGAAGTCAAGGCTATTGCGGCATTCATTCACCTGCTCGCCCATTGGTTTCAAGAGCATGGCGATGAATGGTCAGGATCTCATGCCCCTTTGAAACAATGGATATTTCGTGAGAACAAATGGCGGGCGCTTCGCTTTGGACTAGACGCTGATATTGTCATCACCCGTTCGGGAAAAACAAAATCCTTACGCACCGATATTCTTGATTGGCTTATGAAGCTTGAGCCTTACGCCACGCAGTTACACTATGAAGAACAAGTGTCGGCAATTCGTGAGATCGTACAACGTGGTAACAGTGCGCAGCGTCAATACCAGGTCTTTATGGAAACAAATGATCTGGAGGCCGTCGTGAGGCATAATGTTGCTGAGTTCGAGAGCGGACGGCCCAACTGGACAATCTCATAGGTCTGTGGAGGCGGCAGCTTGTGTTCATTCGTTGATGTTCATAAATTGTCGCGCAATTCACACCACCGCTGATGCCTGATAGACCCCTCACCTCCTGGATATTTACTGATATCAGGGCTTGGATCCTGTTTTTTTTCCTACTGCGCTTATACGGAATAACTTTTCCGCCCCTGGAGGTTGGACACAACTGGCGTCAAACTGACGGGCTGATGATTGCACGTAATTTCTATGAGCATGGTCCAGACATCCTTCATCCGACAGTGGATGTAGGTGGTGAAAAATCCGGTATCACTGGCTCGGAGTTTCCCGTCTTGAATTACCTGATATACCTGGTTGCAAAAGTCTTTGGATACCAGCACTGGTACGGACGATTAATTGTTTTGGCTTTCTCCTCTCTTGGCGTCTACTTCTTCTATAAAAGTATACGCATGTACTTTGGCGAGTCCGCGGCTTTCAACGGGACTATGCTTCTGCTTGTATCATTTTGGTTTTCATACTCGCGAAAGATCATACCCGACGCATTTGCGATTTCGTTATGTATGATCGGTCTTTATCAGGCGTTGATGTATTGGGAAACGGGCAAGTGGTGGCGTTTGATATTGTTCATTGTGCTATGTGTTATCGGATGCATGTCGAAGATATCGGCTGCGGCGGTGCTCACTGTTCTTGCTCTTCCGTTGTTTAAGAGGTCTATACCTTTAAGTCGGAAAGCTTTTGTTGCTATCGGATCCCTATTTATTCTGGGTGGTGCCTGCTGGTGGTACTTTTTGTGGGTACCGCACCTTAATGAATCATACGGCTTTGGCGACCATTTCTTTATGGGGTTGCCCTTTAAAGAAGGGTTTGATCGAATCATCCAGAACCCTGGTCCGGTTTTGAAACGTTTTTATAGCACACCGATGAAATACACAGGTTTCGCATTGTTCGTCTTTGCACTGTTCATGGTGATCCGAAAGCGGAACTGGTACCCGCTTGCCGTGTTTTTACTTCCCTTCACTACTTTTCTTATTATTCTGGTGAAAACAGGAACGAGTATAATTGGTGATACCTATTATATTTTAACGATGATCCCTGCAATGGCCTTTATTGCCGGCTATGGTTTAACATATATTCAGAACAAACGGATCGCTATTTTTATACTTGTTGTGGTTGCAGTTGAAAGTCTTGCAGCACAGATCTACGATTTTCGTATCCGGGAACCCTACAAGTCGCTTGAACGACTTGAGGCAGTAATGGATGAGGTTTCCAACCGCGATGATAAAATTTTGGTTACAGCGCCAACACACGAACCGACGGCGATGTATTTTACACACCGTCGCGGTTGGGTCGCACTCCCTCAGTCCATTTTTCAGGACACTGCTTATATTTCTCACGTAAAAAGCAACGGCTGTAAATATATTGTGGTGACGCGCAAACTTTACGGTGAACTGGACATGAGTCTGCCCGTTGTGCACGACTCCGAACACTTTAAAATATATAAGCTCGACTGATCAAAAAATAAGGAAAGGGATGAACGAATCTAACATGTACGAACAAAAGAAAAAGATTTCCATCGTTATCCCGGTATACAACGAGGCGGCTAACATATCAATTCTCCTGGCTGAGTTAACATCAATGGCCAGCCGACTGCCCTACGAGTTTGAATTTATATTTGTAGATGATGGCAGCACAGACCAATCCCTCGCCATCATCAAAATGCTGGCGAAAGCGGACCCACGGGTTTACTTTATCGAGCTATCGCGCAATTTTGGGCATCAATACGCGCTAAAAGCCGGCCTCGACTTGTCCAATGGAGACTGCGTAGTATCTATGGATAGCGACCTGCAACACCCACCTGAGGTCGTTCCCCGACTGATAGCGAAGTGGGAAGAAGGTTTTGATGTTGTTTATACCCGACGCCTGGATGATCCGACGCTTCCCTGGCTGAAGCGAAAAACATCGTCCTCGTTTTATATGCTTTTAAACCGTTTGTCAGACCTCAAGCTGGAGCATGGAACTGCGGACTTCCGGTTGATGAACAGAAGTGCCCTGAACGCTTTTTCACATCTTAATGAAAGCGAATTGTTCATCCGTGGTCTTATAAAGTGGGCAGGCTTTAAACAGGTTGCCATCGAGTATGAACCAAAGGACCGCCACTCGGGCGACAGCAAGTACAATCTCAAAAGAATGATATCCTTCGCGCTCCGGGGTATCACGTCTTTTAGTGTCAAGCCGCTACAAATGATAGCATATTTGGGAATGACACTTTTTTTTATTTCGATGATACTCGCTCCTTATGCGATAGTAAGTTATTTCATGGGCAAGGCAGTATCGGGCTGGACATCGTTGATGATATCGGTAATCTTCTTCGGCAGCCTGCAGCTGCTCATGATTGGGGTTGTTGGCTTATACATCAGCAAGCTGGTCATACAGTCTAAGCAGAGGCCGCTTTATTTTATTCGGGAAACAAATTATAAATCAGTGAAATAAGCGACAATTACACCGTTCGCAGATGCTTCGAAATGGTGGAGAAATGATATTCTTTTTTTTGCATCCACATGAGCCACCGATCAAACCTGTCGATCATTTTGGACCCGGAGTTTTTTGAGACGTACCAGGGAAGTCCGAATTTGCAATCGCAGAGGTCAGTGAACTCCCAGGGGTGGAAATATATATTAAGATATTTATCATGCTTCATCGTGCGTGCGCAGGCACTTTGATACAAAGCGAGGGGCACATTGTGGAAGGAGAGCCAAAACAAGGGGAAGCGCATCACTGGCGTTACTGATGCAGGAAGCTGAGTGGTATCGCCAGTATAAAACAGCGTACGCGGCTTGGAGAAGTTGTTGTAGCGCCCGGGGAGAAAAATGGGATTCATTGAAGAATTGTACGTATATCCTGCACGTTGTAACGCGTCGTCATTGACTGGCATCATCCGCGGCATCCTGAAACCATTTACATGTTGCCCTGAAATCTGCTCCAGCGTTGTCTTCGATGCCAGAAGATGTCCATCCTCGAAGCTTGAATGAAAGAAGCCATGTGATGCCAGTTCATGCCCCTCACTTATCAGCCTATCGATAATCGATGTTGCATGGGTGGCGAAGACTGCTGTGCTGAAGAACGTCGCTTCCACATTGTACTTGCGCAATAAATCCAGTATGATGGTTGTCCCTCGTATTGAAATCTCGATTTGCTGCTGGAAATCAATGGCCTTTCCATATTCCAGCGGCATATCGAACTCTTCAATATCAAAAGAAAGCAACACTTTCATCTTGCCGCCCTGCTCACTGCTTGCCCTTCACGGACTTCAGGAAGTCTTTTATGATTGCATCTTTGTCAAAGTTCTCCCATACTTTTATTTTCCGTGGATTTTCAGGTCGATCAACCCATGCATTGTTTACCATTAAAGGTCCCGGAATCGTTTTGCTTTCTGCCCATTTAGGGTTCTTTACAATCGCGACAGCAGCCATATCGTAGAGCGCACGGGTTTGCTCTTTTGAATCAAACTCGATGTGTTCGAAGAGGTTTACAAGGTAGTCGCCGAAGCGGGTGAACTCGCCACCATGTCGCCCTGTAACTGCGGGAGAAATGACGGGCCCTACGCCCGAAAGCTTGTCTATTGCATCCTGTTTTGAAAGTTTGACTGCGGCTGTGCCTGTAGGCTCACCGTAGCGGACAACTACCATTTCAAATTCGATGTTCGTTTTTAGTATATAGTTTGCAGCCACAGTATCATTTTCGAGATTATACTCGCCCGTCGCGGGATAGTTTGATCCAAGCCAGACGAGCCTGATCTTTTCTGCAAGGCCAGGCTCCTTTTGCAGGGCAATGGCGATGGTGGTGAGTTTTCCCACTGCAATGATGGTCATCTTGCCGTCCAGATTGTCGTTAACAGATTTTGTAATGAAGTCAACGGCTTCCTGTCCATCATATCCGGTTGAATCAACCGTCGGGGAGATCGCTGAGTAAGATTTGTCTGCGCCCTTGATCAGGGGTATAGAATCTATCGCGCAAAGTTTCATGATGCGTTCAGCTTCGGCATATTGCATATCAATATTCCCTCCGCCTCTTGTGGTATTAACCGTGATTCCGGCGATATCAAAAATATCCTGATTGTAAAACAGATACGCCAACGCATGCTGATCGTCCAGCTCATTGTTTGCATCCGTATCGAAAATCACAGGCATCCGTTTAGTCTGAGCTGCAGGGATTTCCTTCTTTTCCGTTTTACAACCCGCGAGGCTGAGTGAAGTCATCAATATTATTACAAGTACTTTGTTGCAGGGGTTTTTCATTCGAGATCTGTTAAGTTTTACAAATGTTGGTCGGTGACATCATCTTGCCATCCTGCTGAAACAGGAGTTTCCCTAATAGCATTTTTGCAACCATGACACTGCCATATTACTGTTTTTATTACTTAGCCACAAAATCCAACGCATCTCGACCCACGCACCGCTTGCCGCTTGCAGCGATTTTAAAAGATTTTTCCCGGATTCAATATTCCATTCGGATCAAAAGCTTTTTTTATTTCCCGCATCAGCATCAGGTTGGTGTCTTTCATTGCAAGCGACATATAGGGACGTTTGGCAATTCCAATGCCGTGCTCCCCGGACAACGTGCCGCCCAGACTAACTGCAAGCTTAAAGATCTCACCTATTCCGTTTACAACGGTAGTCTTCCAATCATCATCGCTGATAAGCTCCTTTAAAATATCAACGTGAAGATTTCCATCTCCGAGATGACCATAGCAAACAGAATTGAAGCCATTGGCGTTTCCAATTGCTTTGATGCCAATAATCAATGCTGGCAGGTTAGCGCGCGGAACAACAACGTCTTCTGCCTTATTGATTGAATAGGCTTTTATTGCCGGAGAAATATTCTTCCGGATCTTCCAGAGCTCTTCCTTTTGTGCCTCGGTATCGGCAAACAATACTTCGCCAATCATGAATTTCTCCACCACGGTCATTACGCGCTCTGCATCCCGCATGAGTACTTCATCGTCGTTCCCATCCAGCTCACAAAGCAGATAGGCATCCATATTTTCAGGAAATGTCGTGGTCACCTTTGCAGCATAGATCTTTTCGCAGTACGTGATCGTTTTAAGTGCTGCTTCGCGCTCAAAAAACTCCATTCCAGAGGGCGTGATGCCTGCTCTGAAAATTTCAGCTATCGCCCTACACGCTTCAGTGCTCGTGATAAATGGGATTAACAGCAACACCGTCTTTTGAGGAAACCCGCGAAGTTTAAAAACAATTTTGGTAATGATGGCGAGCGTTCCTTCGCTGCCGCACATGAGCTGCGTCAGGTTATAACCCGTTGAGTTCTTTAACACATTTGCGCCGGTCCATATAATTTCACCATTGGGAAGCACAACCTCAAGATTGAGCACGTAATCACGGGTAACACCATACTTCACCGCTTTCGGTCCACCACTGTTTTCAGAAACGTTTCCACCGATGAAGCAAGACCCACTGCTTGCCGGATCGGGGGGATAGAATAGTCCCTTTTCCTTTACAGCATTTTGAAAGACTTCTGTAATCACGCCCGGCTCGACCGTTGCCTGTAGATTCAATTCATCGATATCGAGAATTTTGTTGAAGCGTTCCATCGATATCACTACGCCTTTATGAATTGGTAAGGCGCCACCACTCAGTCCCGTGCCCCCGCCACGAGGGGTTACCGGGATATTATGATCATTGCATAATTTCATTATACGACTGATCTCTTCCGCGGTCGCAGGTTTGAGCACCAGGTCGGGCATGAAGGAATGGTCTTCCGTCTCGTCGTGCGAATAATGATAACGCCGTTCTGTGTCACATATTGTATTCGCTTGACCTACTATCGCTTCAAGTTGCTCCACGACATCCGGTAATACTTCTGTAAATGGCATGAATAATTTATATTTGTGCTACTATTTTTTAAACTGTAGGTGTAATGCAATTTTTTCAATGCAAACTTAAGCAAAAGGTTGTCCCCCTCATCTTCCTTGCTGCAACACTTTTAATCGTTTCATGCTCGACGTCGAAGCATGGCAAGCCCAAGGGCAATAAGGTCGATAAGGTGGTGTCAACAGCACGGACATACATTGGCACACCGTACAAATATGGTGGAACTACACGGTCTGGAATGGATTGTTCCGGGCTACTTTTGAACTCCTTCAAAGCAGTTCAGGTCAATCTTCCGCGCAGCTCCGAAGCACAAAGCAAAGTTGGCAAGGAGATTAAAAAGTTGAATGATCTGGAGCCGGGTGATCTTGTTTTCTTTGCCACGGGAAAGAAAAGAAAAGAAATTACACACGTCGGCATGATCACCGATGTCCGATCGAAAGACAACATTAAATTCATTCATTCTTCCAGTTCATTAGGTGTTGTGGAGACCAATCTTCTGGCGGAATATTATCAGAAGCGATACTGTGGCGCGCGCCGCGTCCTGGAGTAGCTTGTGGCTTGCAGCTATTCAGCAACCACTGCTCCAGCAATACGCCACCAACTCATAACTCATAATTCATAACTATTTTATGACCACGCGCAGAGATTTCTTAAAGCTTACTGCGCTCGGCGCAGGCATCCTTCCACTGCCGGAGACTCTTGCAAATGGGCAGGTAGCAGCTAAACCAATCGTTATTTCAACCTGGAACTTTGGCTTGAAAGCAAATGAGGAGGCCTGGAAAGTTTTGTCCCGTCAAGGGCGTGCGCTCGACGCCGTGGAGGCCGGCGCAAAAGTTCCGGAGGGTGATCCTAAAGAAACTTCTGTAGGGTTAGGTGGACTTCCAGATCGCGACGGACGCGTGACGCTGGACGCCTGTATTATGGACGAGCATGGCAACTGCGGGGCCGTTGCGTTTCTTGAGCATATCGTTCATCCAATTTCCGTCGCAAGGCTGGTCATGGAAAAAACACCTCACGTAATGCTCGCCGGACAAGGCGCTTTAAAATTTGCGCTTGCTAACGGATTTAAGAAAGCAAAACTTCTTACTCCGGAATCGGAGAAGGCGTGGAAGGAGTGGCTTAAAACTGCAAAGTATAAACCCGTTGCCAACATCGAGAATCATGATACAATCGGTATTGTTGCACTTGACGCTCAGGGTAATTTGTCTGGCGCGTGCACAACAAGCGGCATGGCATATAAAATGCATGGACGCATTGGTGATTCCCCGATCATAGGTGCCGGATTGTATGTTGATAATGAAATCGGAGCGGCAACCTCCACTGGCGTTGGCGAGGAGGTTATCAAAATCGTCGGTTGCCACCTGGTGGTAGAGCTTATGAGGCAAGGTAATGCACCGGAGGATGCGTGCAGGCTGGCCGTTGAACGCATTATAAAGAAAAATCCCGCGCGTGCTAAAGAGGTGCAGGTTGGTTTTCTAGCTTTGAACAAAGATGGTGCCTATGGTGCCTATTGCCTTCAAAAAGGATTCAACTTTGCCGTTCACGATGCAACAGGAAACAGGCTTATCGACGCGAAAAGCAATTTCTGAAACGGGTGTCAAACCCAACTATCCGAGCGACACAGGATTAACAAAATATTAGATGACTGTTGAGATCGTAGTATATAACATAGCCTCAGCGATGAATGCGGAGAAGGGGGGCGCAGACAGAATTGAACTTTGTGACAACCCCGGTGAAGGGGGCACCACCCCCTCATTTGGTACCATTGAACTCGTCCGTCAGAATGTTACGCTTGATCTATATGTAATGCTTCGACCCCGGGGTGGTGATTTTTTCTACACCAGCTACGAATTCTACGCGATGAAGCGCGACCTCGCACAATGTCAGAAGATGAGTGCTGATGGTGTGGTTTTTGGAATCCTTAACCCCGATGGAACGATTGATAAAAAAAGGTGTCGTGAGTTAATTTCGCAGGCAAGGCCCTTAAAGACTACCTGCCACCGTGCATTTGACATGACACGTGATCCATTGGAAGCGCTCGAGGATTGTATTGAAGCTGGTTTTAACCGTATCCTGACATCCGGACACAAACCAACGGCCGGGCAAGGCGCCGAACAGATTGCTGCCCTGATAAAGCAAGCCAGGGGTAGAATAATCATTATACCTGGTTCGGGAATCAACGAGGACACGGTAACTGAAATTATCAGCACTACTGGCGCTTCCGAAATTCACTTTTCCGCAACGACAATGGTGACAAGTAAAATGATGTACCAAAACCCTGCAATTGCAGGAATGGGATCGGACGAGGGCGGCGAGTATACGTTGCGTGCAGTTGACCCCTTGCGTGTTAAGAAGATCAGGGAACTCGCTGAGTCGGTTGGCAAATAGTGGGTGGAGCCTAATTAATTACTCTCGCGTTGCTTTAATCGGAAATGTTCCGAACTCACCTACAGTCATCTCACCCGTAAACGTGTTTCCCATTACAATAGACCGGACTTTAATCAGCATTGGATTTCCTCCCTGGCCAGTGGTTTCATATTGAAATGTAAGCTCATTTCCCTTTACTAAGACTTCCGACAGTTGTGTCTGGTTATTGAATTTCTTGTTCGTAATAACGCCGGCGTAGCCTTCTCCCTCTTTTTTAATTACAATGTCACCCGAGCCGCCCTGCGGTGATTCGACTTCGTACGTCCATTTTCCTTCCGTGTTTACAATTGCTGAGGAATCGGAAGGAGCGGAAGATGTCCTTGCAGGTTTTGGTTTTGGAGCACCGCCAGCCGGAGCCACATTTGCTGGCGCACCGCCACCGCGTTGCTGACCGCCGCCACCGCCATCCATTCCTCCGCCACTGTCGCCGCCATCTTTCAGATCATCGTTATCGATGGCCCTTCTGCGCTTAGGGCGAGCGTCAACACTCATTTTACCAATGCGGTAACTGAAGTTTACGCGGAAACTCATATTGTGCAAAACTGTGAGACTGCGCTGGTCGATATTTTCGGTTTGGGTGCTGCTGCGGATCTTAAAAGAAGAAGTCAGAAAATTCTCGGCGCCAAATCCAACGCTTCCTCGCTTATTGTTAAAATCCTTCTTCACCCCGAGGCTATACATCCCGAAACCTCCCTGTGAACCTTGGAGTTGTACCTGCCTTCCACGCATAAAACTGAACGCCTGAATGCCCCACCCTTTGCCTAGATCATAACTTCCAAAGAGACGACCACTCACAACGAATCCCTCATTGTGAGAGTTGATGTTGTCGTCAAGAATGGCGTAGTAAACGTCCGAACCACCATTGATTGACAATTTCCCAATATTCACATTGGCAAACAGACTGAGCCCGTAGGCATCTTCCTGGCCAATATTTTCATAAGTCGTAAGTACGGCACCTTCATCGCCAAACGGCTGTTGCACTTTTTGTATTGAGCCTGTCGTGTTCCTCATGAACGAGGTGAAGTTGAGCGTGATCCCTTTAACAAACGTACTGTAAGAAAGCTCATAGTTGTTGGTGTACTCAGGATCGAGCAATGGGTTTCCAACCGAAGGGTTTATCTGATTCGAGCTTTGATAATTTGGATTCAGAAACCGGATGGAAGGACGTTGTATCCGTCGGTTGTAAGAAACTTTTAAAGTTCCCAGCTTAAGCTTTTTCGAAAGGTTAACGCTGGGAACCATGACGCCATACGAGGGAATCTCAATATCTTCTTCTGTTCTGGAGTATGCGTCTATTGTTGTGTATTCGTAACGCGTGCCCGCTTTCAAACTATATCCCTTCTTAAGATTCAACGTATAGGCCAGGTATCCGGAGACAATGTTTTGATCGTAATTAAGATTGTTGGTCAGGCTAAGGTTGTCGGACGCTACATAATTACCATTGCCCTCGCTGTCCAACAGATATGCGAAGTCGCTGTAGGCTTTCCGCATAATGTCTTTACCACCAAACTCAATTATTTGATTTTTGCCGATCGGTGACTGATAATCGGCCTGCAATGTCATTTCCTGGTTGTAGCTGTCATTAAGATTTTTGTAACCACTGAGGGCAGATGCACCGTTTTCTTCAACCGTGCGGTTTTCGAAGTCGTTGTTTCTATTGTTCTTACTGTACAGGGCCATGAGACTAAACTCTTTCTGAGGCTTTTCATACAAATGTGTGTAGGTCAGGCTGACGTCCACAGTATTGGAAAGGTCGTTGGTCCGTACGTTGCGCAGTGAACTACTCTCCAACGTTTCGTCGCGATGCGCTTCTGTAAGAAGATCATTTTGGTAGCTGATGTTATTACGCGCTCCAAAGCGGACAGAAGCGGCAAGTAAATTGTTCTTATTAATATCATAGTCCCATCCCAGGTTATAGTTTCCGAATAGTCCGCGGCTTTTCGTATCGGCATTTTGCACGTTAAGGAATTCACTGTTATTCGCGTCGTCGCGTGTGAGCTGGCTGTTGTCATAACTTCCCGTTACGTTGTACATCGTCCTTCCCCAACCGCCTAGTGAAAGTCCCATCTTCCCTGTTCTGTAATTACCACTCAAACCCAGGTTCGATCCTCTTATTCCGATCCCGGAGTCGACACTTAAGGTTGCGCCCTGAAGCGTGTTTTTCTTTGTTACGATATTGATGATGCCACCGGAACCCTCTGCGTCATACTTGGCAGACGGTGAAGTGATGACTTCAACCGTTTTAATCTGGTCTGCAGGAATTTGTTTCAACGCATCGGCTATGCTGCTTGCCATAATAGTTGAAGGTTTGTTATTGATCAGCACAGTGATGTTCTGGCTGCCACGCAGGGTGACGTTGCCATCCATGTCGACTGACAGCATGGGTACACGTTTTAAAACATCCGTTGCATCTCCGCCGCGCGTAGTTTGGTCGTTCTCTGCATTATAAATTGTACGATCAACCCGTTCCTCAATCAGTTGTTTTTGTCCTTCTACCAGAACTTCGTCGAGTATTTCAGCCGTTGTGCCAAGCTTAACAATGCCAAGATTAACATCAGACCGTTTTTCCAGCGTTATCGATTTTATCGTTTGAGTTTCATAACCAATGAAGGACACGGCTACATCATAGGTGCCTTCAGCCACCTTCACGATAGTAAACTTGCCTTCAACATCGCAGATGGAACCATCCACAGGTTTGCCCGTGGCCGGATCTAACAAAGCGACAGTGGCGAATTCAACGGGCTTGTTGCTTTCCGCATCGACCACACTTCCGGAAATTTTGGCATTTCCCTTTTCTTTTGCCGGTTCCTGAGCGCCAGCCGGGCCTTGCGCCAGGGTATTGAAAACTATAAAAGAGAAAAGAAGGGTAAATATTTTTGTCATTGCACTATTGTTGATAACTACCTCAGCCAGCGTAAGCACTCTTATGATTAATGTAGTATACCGCAAAACAATAGCTTTTGTTTTTATGACAGCAAGCTTATTATACAGGCGGGCCTCAATCATCGACGACTAAGGCTATTATTCGACAGATCAAGTTCGTCCTTCCAGAATCGCATTTCGGTCGATCGGATACCGCAATCGGTAGAAAACACCAAAGTTTATAGCCAGCCTGCGGAATGAACGGGTAACTTTATTTTTTTTAAATGCCCGATCGGTTTCCATGTCATCCTTCTTTCAGCAGCGACGTGTTGTTCTCCTGCACCTTTCATTTTGGTGGGTGTATATCTCGTTCTTTCTATACCAGATCGCATCGCGGCAAGGCAGGGATTTTGAGTGGGACCGCGTAATTATCGCCGCCAGCTTTCAGATCACGTTCGCGTCTATTGCAGCTTATGTGAACTACTTCATTTTTTTGCCTCGCTTTTTAAAGCGGAAGAATCCGTGGTTGTATCTGGCTGAATTCGCGCTCCCTTTTGCAGCCATCATGTTTATAAGGATCTTCCTGGAGCGCTATTTTATTGATGGCTTCAGCAGAACGGAAGAATGGCTGTACAGTACCCGCTTTGTCGTTCAGGTTTGTACAACGAATCTCTTTATCGTGATTTTTGTTGCTATGCTTCGCTTCGCACTCGAGTGGCTGGACCTTGAAACCAGGAAGAAAGAAGTGGAAAATGAAAAGCTTATCGCCGAGCTGAACTTTCTGAAAGCACAGATAAACCCGCATTTTCTTTTTAACACGCTCAACAATCTATATTACCTCGCGTACAGTAAATCTGATAACACTACGGAAGTCATCGCGAAGCTTTCCCAAATGATGCGGTATATGATCTACGACTCGAATCATGCGAAAGTATTGCTCACCAAGGAGATTGAATACATGCTCAACTATATCAGCCTCGAGCGACTGAGGCTCAACGATCAAGTGCCTATCAAGTTTGAGGTCTCCAGCAACACTGAGCAGGTATGGATTACTCCGCTTATTTTCATTACTTTTCTTGAAAATGCATTTAAGCACGGAGTGAGCAACAGCAATCCGGGTGCATGGGTGAACATATCAATTCAACTGCGCGGCAACGAGTGTATTTATATTGTTGAAAATAGCAAGAATGCTGAAAAGGACATGGCTGAGAAATCGGGTATCGGTTTGAGAAATGTTCAGCGCAGGCTGGAACTGAGCTATCCCGGCACTCACACGCTTGAAACATCGGAGACAGCTGATAAATATTCGGTCAAACTCAATCTATTTTTAAAGTGAAACTGAATTGTATCATTGTAGAAGATGAACCGTTGGCCCGCAATCTTCTTATTGATTACATAAAAAAAGTTCCATTGCTGCATCTGGTAGAAGCATTGCCGAATGCGCTGCCTGTAATGAACCTTCTGCGCAACCACCAGATCGACCTTCTCTTTCTCGATGTACAGATGCCTGAGCTTACCGGCATTTCTTTGCTTAAGATACTGCAGAAGAAGCCCATTGTGATCCTGACCACTGCGTACTCTGAATATGCTTTGGAAGGATATGAACTCGATGTCACCGACTACCTGCTTAAACCGATCACATTTGAAAGGTTTCTGCGCGCAATCGATAAAGTAACGCAGCGGCTGGACGGCAATCAGCAAATACCCATGCAAGATGTGCCAGTCTTACCGACTCCATCGCCCTTTGTATTTGTAAAGGACGGAACCAAGTTGGTAAAATTGCGTCTGGACGACATATTGTATGTCGAGGGATTGAAAGATTACGTTACGATCCATACAAAAGCGCAAAAGGTTGTGAGTTTGCAGCGGTTGAAAACATTGGAAGAACAGCTGCCTGCCGAAAAATTTATTCGCATACACAATTCATTTATTGTCGCCCTGAGCGCTATCGACGTGATACACAAAAACGATGTCCAGGTGGGTGCAGCCATGCTTCCGATTGGAGAGACGTATAAGAAGACTTTCCGGGAATTCATTGATCGCAACCGGATGCAATGAAAAAGGAAATAGCCGGTGGTTCGGCTATTTCCTGTGGAGCATATCGGAGTCGAACCGATGACCTTCACACTGCCAGCGTGACGCTCTAGCCAGCTGAGCTAATGCCCCTTCCAAGGGTGGCAAATATAATTGAGTTATTTCAAATGTAAATAGCGTACCTTCGCTGCTTAATTTATTCTTAATGAAATCTTTTGAATCCCTGGGCCTGTCTGAGGGACTTATTGCTTCGGTCCTGCAAATTGGCTTCGAAATCCCTACTCCGATACAGGAAAAGGCCATCCCCGTTTTATTGAAAGGAAATCGCGATTTTGTTGGCCTGGCGCAAACAGGGACAGGCAAAACGGCCGCATTTGGCCTTCCTTTGCTGGAACTGGTGGATGAAACCCGCCGGGATACCCAGGCACTCGTACTCGCGCCAACGCGTGAGCTGGGATTGCAAATCACCAGCGACCTCGAAAACTTTTCCGAAAAATTCAAGGCCTTTAATATTGTCGCCGTTTATGGTGGCTCCAGCATTAGCGAACAGATCCGGAAGGTGAAGAAGGGTGCGCAGATCATCGTAGCGACGCCAGGACGCCTTATTGACCTCATTGACCGTAAGGCAATTAATCTGAGTGCCATTCAGTATGTCGTGCTCGATGAAGCGGACGAAATGCTGAATATGGGATTCAAGGAAGATTTGGATAAGATTCTTTCGTTTACTCCCCAGACCAAGCAAACGTGGCTTTTTTCAGCAACGATGCCGCGCGAAGTGAAGGCGATCATGAAGAACTACATGACCGACCCTTACGAGCTTACAGTGGGCGAGCGCAATACCGGGAATGTCAACATTGAGCATCATTATGTGCTCATTCATGAAAAAGACAAATACCTCGCTTTAAAACGCATACTGGACGATAACCCCGAAATCTTCGGATTGATTTTTTGTCGTACCAGAATAGACACACAGCGTATAGCGGAGATGTTGATGAAAGACGGATACAACGCTGATGCACTTCACGGCGACCTTACGCAGCAACAACGCGACCGTGTGATGATGAAGTTCAGGCAACGCTCTTTGCAGATACTTGTTGCCACCGACGTGGCTGCACGTGGTATTGACGTAGAAGACATCAGCCACGTAATACACATGAACCTGCCTGACGAAATGGAGTTTTATACGCATCGCAGCGGTAGAACAGCGCGTGCAGGAAAGAAAGGCATTTCCGTTGCCATGATCTCAAGGCGTGAGCTTAGTCGTGTACGACAACTTGAGAAAAACTTAGGCTCGACCTTTAAAAGGATGTTGATCCCGACTGGTCCTCAGGTATGCCAGAAGCAGCTGATCGCGCTTATGCATAAGGTGCGGGAAGTGAAGGTTAACGAAAGTGAGATTAGTGAATTCCTACCTGCTGTTTACGAGGAGTTGAAAGACGTATCTAAACAAGATCTGATCAAACGCTTTGCTTCCATAGAGTTTAATCGATTCCTGGAATATTATCGCAATGCACCCGATCTTAATATTGATGACCGAAAGTCTGGGAGTAGTGGTGAGGCAGGTGGCGCAGATCGATCATTGGGTAGCCGTTTCTTCATCAACCTTGGAAAGATGGATGGTCTTGAGAAAGGCGACCTTCTTGCGTTGATTGATGACGTGTCTGGCGTCGATGGCAAAAATATCGGGAGGATTGACGTGAAGGGTGCGTATTCCTTTTTCGAGGCAGAAAAAGAGAAAACTGATGATATCATAAAAGGCTTTAAAGCAATAGAATATAAAGGCAGGCAGGTTCGGGTTGAACTGACCGAGGAGCGCTCCCCAGCGAGAGCGGAGTCTACGCGCGACTTCAAGCGCGGCCGTCCAGCCTTTGGCAGCAAGCCCAAATTCGGTGAGAAGCGCAAGCGATTTTAAATGCTGCTTACCATCTGGTGAGCCGCAAAGTCCCCGAAGCGGGTTACTGTGCGGGGAGTAAGACGACTCTGTTATGAGCGATGGAACCTAACCCGTGCTCTCCGCAGAGTCTCTTGTCAAAAGGACTCTGCGGTGACCTTAAGGCTAAATTCGGCGAGAAGCGCAAGCGAATTTAGCTTTCTTAGTGCGAAAGCCTTGCGAAGTTGGGCTTTGCCCGCCGTAGGCTGTGCGAGGCGGGAAATAGTTTGACAAGCGGAACACAACATTCGTTGTAAATGATGAAATTGGTCCCATCCTTAATTCATCATTTATGAAAACATCACGCAGAACGTTTATCAAAAAATCGGCGCTCGCCTCCGCGGGTACATATCTAGGATCTTTGGCATTTAGTCCGAAGAGCTACGCAAACATCATTGGCGCGAATGATCGCGTCCGTGTCGGGATCGTCGGCTTTTCAGACCGGTTTCGGGGTTCGTTACTGCCGTGCTTTACCAACCATCATAAGGCGATGAATTTTGATATCGTTGGCGTGTCTGACATCTGGCGGCTGCGCCGGGAAGCAGCGCAGGCCCAACTAAAAGAAAAGATGGGGCACGATGTCAAAACGTTCAGGAACAATGACGAGTTGTACTCGTCTAAGTCGGTCGATGCTGTTATCATCAGTACCGCGGACTTTCAACACGCGTTGCATGGCATCGAAGCGGTGAAAGCCGGATGTGATGCCTATATCGAAAAGCCCTTCGCGGAGACGATGGATGACAATCGCGCTGCATTAAAGGCAATCAAAGCCTCAGGAAAGATCGTTCAAATCGGTTCACAACGAAGAAGTGGAACGAACTATAAAGAAGCCGCCAATTTTGTGAAAAGCGGAAAATTTGGAGACATCACAATGGTCGAACTAACCTGGAATGTTAACCAGCCCGGACGTTGGCGCCGCACGAAGGATGTTGAGTTGATGAAAGAGGAGGACACGGACTGGAAAAGATTTCTTATGAACCGGCCTGCAGAACCGTTCAGTGCCCGCAAGCACCTGGAGTTCCGTTTATTCTGGCCTTACTCATCAGGGTTGCCGGGACAATGGATGAGTCATCAGATAGATACTGTACATTGGTTCTCTGGCATGAAACACCCGCGTAGTGTAGTTTCCAACGGTGGTATTTACAAATGGAAGGACGGCCGTGAAAACTGGGATACCATTGCAGCGGTTTTTGATTATGGGCCTGAGAATGATATGAAGAGCGGATTTCAGGTTACCTTTTCTTCACGCATGCATAATGGCGAAGATGATCCAAAGGAATTATACTATTCAAATGGTGGCGAGATGAATCTTAACACCAACATGATATCGCCTGTTGGCGGACTGTCAGAGAAGCACGCCAAGGCGATGAATATGCAGGCAAACATGTTGCCTGAAATGAGCCTTAAAAAGATTGATGAAAAGGTGGAGACGGGCGCAAATACGGGTGGTGATTCACTCACGTCAGGTCATATGCTGAATTGGATGGAGTGTGTACGCAGCAGGAAGGAAACCAATGCACCAGTGGAGGCAGGTTACTCGCATGCCATCGCTTGCATCATGGCAAATGCTGCAGCCCGTACTGGCATGAAGGTTACGTTTGATGCAGGTAAGCAGGAAGTGATGGCGGGGAGTAAGGCCTTTAATATTTGAACGGTTGGAGAGGGTGAACGGCATTAACCGGAAAGGCGCAAAGGCGCTCAGAAAACGCAAAGAGGTTTTATCAATGAAGAATATATTATTGTTGTTGTCGCTTATGGCGGGATCAAGTGCTTTCGGCCAGAAGGGGTTTACATTGATTGAAAATGCGAAGGGGAAAAAGGTTGAGGTGAAATATGACGGTCGGTTGGTAACTGCCTATTGTTATTTTGATTCTACGGAGAAGCCGGTTTTATTTCCGATAAAGACCTTATCCGGTGTGACAATTACCAGGGGTTACCCCATTGCACCGAGACCCGGTGAGCGCACAGATCATCCTCATCACGTGGGCTTGTGGTTGAACTATGAGAGCGTGAATGGTCTGGACTTCTGGAACAACAGCACCGCCATTTCCCCGGAGAAGCGTCCGCATTATGGGTCTATCCGTCATCAAAAAATCCTTTCTTCATCGGGCAGCAAGGACAAGGCGAATCTCTCGACCACTAGCCATTGGGTTGATCACCAAGGCAACATCCTCATTGCTGAGACGACAGATTTTTCTTTTAGCAGAGCGGGCGATGACCTTATCATAGACAGGACGAGTACGCTTGAAGCGAAGGCGCCGGAAGTCGTGTTTAAGGATGTGAAGGATGGCATGATCGCGATACGCGTGTCGCGCCAGCTGGAGATGCCTTCTACGGAGAAGGGAAGCTTTGTTGATGTGCATGGCAAGGTCACAACGGTACCGGCGCTGGACAACGCGGGTGTTACAGGGATGTACTTCACGAAAGAAGGAATAAAGGGAGATAGCGTATGGAGCAAAAGGTCAGCGTGGGCATGCCTTGAGGGGGAACAAGATGGAAAGCTGATCTCTTTGGTTATTGCGGATCATCCATCCAATCCTGGATATCCGACATACTGGCATGCGCGCGGTTACGGACTATTTGCAGCGAATCCGTTGGGGCAGAAAGTATTTAGCAAGGGAAAGGAAGAGCTTAATCTTTCACTGAAAAAAGGGGAGAAGGTTTCATTTACCTACCGCATCATTGTTCATGAGGGCAGCCATTTGAAAGGAGAGGAGATCGATGGGATCGTTAGCGGTTTTACTGCCAAAATGCGACCCGGTAAGAACAACTAACCGTTTCGGCTTATACTTCAAGCGCCATCCATTTTTGCTGCTGCGGTTCAACAGCTAATCTTTCACAATTGTATTCTGTTGTTTTTATATTCAAACCATGTGTCTTTCACAGCGCCCATGCCATTGAATCGATACTGCGCGCCAACCACGCCACTGGGATCATTGGGGAATTCGAGGGAATAGGCGATTCTTCCATTGACGAAAATGGTCGCTTTTTTATTGACAGTTTCAACGCGAAGCGTAGTCCACTCGTTGAGGTCGCATCCGAACCCGGACAAATCTGCATCTTCACTGGCGACTTGAGTCCCACAAAAGGAGAGTTGCATTTCTCCGATACAGGTTTTTGCGGAAAGTGGAATAATGATGATATCGTTTTTGCATTGTATTAAAACCTGAACAAACTGGCACACGCCGGTTCCCTCGCGGAATTCATTTTTGAGTTTTGTTTCAAATACGAAATTGTCACTCATCATATCTCCCATGTCTCGTTGATTGAAAAACCTAATTTTGGGAGGTAGAGGAAACAGTGAGAGGTTGTACTTCGCCAGGGTTTCTTTGTCAATCTCTATTCGGTCCGATTTGGTAAAGTCATCCTTCTTAAAATAAAGCGGAATAGGTTCCTCTTCTTGCAAGCAGAGCCAACCATCGGACGTGATCCATAAGTCGTGACGCTTAACCACTTCGTCGTCTACGATGAGGCGCGTCCGAAAGTAGCCCGGGTAATAGTACATGGCTGTATGTTCGTGGTTAAGCTTCGATACCTTTTTTTTCCTTCGACTGTCCCATGTTTGTACGATAAAAACGGAGTCGGATGTGGCCGCTTTCGCATCATAGTGGAACACTACCGAGTTGGGAACTCCTTCGACTACCATTTTATCAGCCCAAAATTCAAATTTATCAGGATCGATCTTTGGCTTTGTTTTGACGAGCATTGACAATGCGGCGGCAATGAGCGGCAATAGCATCAGTAGATAGTAGCGATTTATTTTCCTGACCAGCGGTTTAATTTCTTCCGGCGTCTGTTTTTCTATTACCGCATCCGTTCCCGGTAAAACCTGCTCATTGCAGTAGGTACGCCAATCTGAATAACCCGCGAACATCGCTACTGCGTTTAGGGTCGTAAGCGCAGGTGCGTTGTCATATTTCAATTTGCCCCAGATTCTTTTCAGTGTGGTTACGCTTAGGCGTACCTGCGTCTTGTTAAGAACCTCTTCGCTCAATTTCGAAAAGTCATAGTTAGACCAATCCTCCGCTTT
This sequence comes from Chryseolinea sp., assembly GCA_037720155.1. Classification (GTDB taxonomy): domain Bacteria; phylum Bacteroidota; class Bacteroidia; order Cytophagales; family Cyclobacteriaceae; genus Chryseolinea. Next base: position 274,190 of record JBBJMI010000002.1, read on the forward strand.
CCCCCAACCAAGTTTATCTTCAATGATTTGAAGGCATCTGGCAATATGATTTTCTTTTTCACTTCTGATCATAATCACTTGCTTTCTACTTGAACGAACTTGGCGCAAACTTGAACAACGGGAAACAAGCCAATTTAACGTTTTTTGCGTGATGTTATAAAGAAATACAAACCGTCAGCTTATGAGAAAAATGATTTTAATGATTGGCCTTGTGTTCATGGGGCTTCCACTTTATAGTCAGAAATCAAAAACTAAACCTGGTGCCACCATCAACGAAATTAGAATTCCTTTGACAGTGTCGCATTGGGAGTCCCCTGCAAAGAGCGTTGATTTTGTGGTTTACAAGGGCGCATCGGCAATGAAAATTCTATCCGGTGAGGATAAGATAATCCTAAAAGACTTCAAATTTTCGAACGGTACCATTGAGTATGACGTGGAACCTCAAGGCGAAGGATTTGCTGGACTGTATTTCAGAATGGCAGATGCCAAAGAGACGGAATATCTCTATTTGCGGACAGCCCGCGCTGGGAATAGGATGGCAATGGATGCAGTTCAATACGCCGCGTTTTCAAAAGGCGTCAACCTGTGGGACCTTCTTGGGCATTACCAGGGCCCTGCCAACATAAAGAAAGACGTGTGGAATCATATCAAACTTGTTATTTCGGGCATGCAGATGATTGTCTACGTAAATGAACTCGAGCAAACAACATTGGAAATCCCAAGATTGGAGGGCGATACACAATCTGGAAGTATCGCCTTCGATGGTAAATGCACAATTTCCAATCTGGTTATCAGACCCGACGCAGTGGAGGGATTGTCTGCACGCGAAGGGTTTGATCCTACCCATCATGACCCCCGGTACATCCGAGCCTGGCAGGTGAGCGAGGCGTGGTCTTTACCGAAAGGCAAAGAATTGTATGAAGGGGAATTCCCCAAGCCAGAAACCAAATGGGAAAGCGTTTCCGCGGAGCGTCGAGGACTAATTAATCTTACTCGTCTTTATGGCGTAAGCGAAAGGCGGTTTGTATGGCTAAGAGTAAAATTGACATCCGTGAAGGAACAAAAGCGAAAAATTGCGCTCGGCTTTAGTGACGAAGTCTGGGTATATTTGAACCGGCAGCCTGTATTTGTTGATAAAAATATTTACACTTCCCCCGGCATGCGCAAAATGCCCAATGGAAGGATTTCAATTGAGAATGCGGAATTTGAAGTATCCCTGGGGGCTGGAGAAAATGAATTATTAGTGGGTGTAGCCAATGACTTCTATGGCTGGGGAATTATTTCAAGGTTGGATAATATGGAGGGAATCGAAACGAGCGTTCTTTTTCCGCCTCCACCTGTTCAGCCGGAAGATTTGAGCCCCTATCAAGGTTCCTACACATCAGAAGACAAGAGTAAAAAAATCTTCTTCACCACAGAAGAAAACAAACTAATGGCACAGGCCCCCGGCCAGCAAGCGATCGCACTTGAGTACTTTGAAAAGGATAGATTCAGGTTTACCCAATTTGGCGTTGTTATCGAATTTTACACGAGTGAAAAAAAAATGGTTTTGAAGCAGGGAAGTGAAGTGATCACGTTTCTGAGAGAATGAGAATAATTTGCAGTGCTAATAAATCGTGACTCTTCAAATGAAAAAACCGGTTAGTCTCATGCTTCTACTAATAGTGGTCGCATGTAACAATAACCCTGGGAAAACGAGGTCAGAAAGAATTGACCAATTATTAAAAGAAGCTTTTGACGACAAAGAATTTATAGGCAGCGTGTTAGTAGCCGATAAGGGCCGAATCATTTACAAAAAATCCTTTGGATATGCTGACCAGCAAAAAGAAATTCAAAATACCGATAGCACCAAATTTCCAATTGCCTCGATATCAAAGCCGATAACGGCTGTTCTGATCCTTAGGCTGGCGGAAAAGGGTGTACTTAAATCAGATGATACGATCAGCAAGTATTTCCCCAAGGCTCCTTCGGGGATTGGAGCCATTAGTATTCATAATCTGCTAACGCACACATCGGGTATTAATGAAGTTATTAATAAGGAGCCAAACATGGATGTCACTTCTTTAGTCGAACATGCAACGTTAAGATTTCCACCTGGGTTCGATTTTGAATATTCAAACTCTGGGTATGTTCTTTTGAAGGAAATCGCGGAAATTGCAACTCAAAGAGAGTATGCCGAGCTGGTGCAAACCGAAGTTTTCAATCCGGCCAGCATGACGTCCTCTGGTATTATGAGACGATCGACCCCTGATGATCTGGTTAAAGGATATCAGGAGGCTACTCAAGCGCAAATTGTGCATTTGGACTTCCCGATAGAAAACGTTGATGGCGCAGGGTCAGTTTATTCGACGGTTGAAGATCTTTACAAATTAGACAGAGCACTTTACACAGAACAACTATTGTCGAAAGAAATGACGCAGCGAATGTTGAACCAGCATGTTTCCAAAGAGTATAGTTACGGATGGTTTGTCAGAGAGCGAGGCGGCATTTGGGATGTTTATTGGGCCAAAGGCGATCTCCCGGGCTTTACGAGTTTCATCAGCAGGCGGGTTCAAAAAGATCAGTTTATTATTCTCTTATCAAATGCCCAAAATGCTGCGCTATCTGACCTTGAAAACGATATCGCAGTAATTTTGAAAACACAGGAGTGAGCTAGACGTCTCAAATGTAGCCTCCTTACTGTCCAATTATCTTAAATAAATGAAGTTAGAGCCTAGTACGTCGATTCCAGTTGACATTGCCCGGAAACAACTTTTAAAAAAAGAGTTAGTTATATTTTCAATGTTAGCTTTAATAATCTCATGGCCGTTAATTCTTATAGTTGCACATAATTTGACACCGAATTTTCCAACGGGGAATCGAAAAGCTGTCGAAGAGTTATTTGGAAGTTTACCACTATTATACGGGACAGGCCCGTTGATTTCTGCCGTGCTCGTTACATTGTTTTATCGTGGTTCGGCTGGGGTGAAAGCGCTATTTAAAAGGGTTGTCGAATGGCGCGTTTCTTTTCGTTGGTATATTTTTGCCGTTATCCTTCCGGTAGTTCCGCAATGGATAGCGTTGGTTATATGGGGACTGCTAAGCAATAATGAGATACAATTTCCTGCATTGTCGAGCTTTCTTTTCAGTTGGATTCAAATCGCGTTAGTAAGTGCAGTTTATTACGTTACCGAAGAACTTGGATGGCGTGGTTTTATGCTTCCGAGATTTTTATCGATTTATACGTGGGTCAAGGCTTCATTACTTACAGGAATAATTTGGAGCGTTTGGCACTACCCGTTGTGGGCTACATCCGGTTGGGCAACTACGGGATCATTGAAAGAGACCATGCTAATTTTGGGAGCTTCAACTATGTTCTCGATAGGACTATCAATACTTGTCACATGGATGTTTATCAATACAAAAGGTAGCGTTTTATTAGCCATGCTTTTACATGGATCCAGCCAGGCAAATCTGACTAAAATGTATACTGCCGCAGGCGATGCTTCATTGACCGCAGCGGATTTTATATTAACTCAAGCATTATTTTTGGGAATAACTGTAGGTTTGTTTCTGTTGCTCATCAACCTTCAAGGGAAGCTTGCTATGATAACAGAAGAACCACTAGATCCCTTATAAATTCCTACGGGAAGATTGAAAAGGATATTGCGGAAATTTTGAAAATGCAGGAATAATCCAGATGTCTTAACTCGGCTCCGCTAACCCCCTAACCTGTTCTAATCCCTAGGATCAAATAATAGCGGAAAAAATCTTCCCTCTAGTTTTTTCCCTTTGCTCACCGGTGGAACGCCTTGCAACAACTCATCATCCGTGTCGGAAGTGGTGCCATCTGCGAAGACATTGAGAACGAACGCACGCCTCGATTTGTTAGATGCATTCTTGTATGAGCCATGTACCAGCAGAGGATGGTGAAAAGATCCATAGCCTTTTTTCATTTCAATAGGGACCTTATTTTCAAATTGTTCTTTCTGGCTATCATTAAGAAATTTTTCCAAGCCATTCATTTCGCCGGCGAGTTCCGGTTTATCCAGTAGCCCCCACGTGTGACTCTTTGGTATATAACATAGGCAACCGTTGTCGCGTGTTGCGTCGTCAAGTCCCACCCAGCAAGTAAGATGCTGCATCGGTAAGGTGCGCGTCCAATAGCTATAATCCTGATGCCATGCTACAACGCCACCATGATGGGCGGGTTTACAAAACAGCTGATCGTGCCAGAACCTAACGGCCTTGTTGCCCAGTAACTGACTGGCGGCAACCACGAAAGCCGGATTCCAGAGTGCGTCGTGAAAACCGTCCGTTATGCGCCAATGGCCAAGTGAATGAAATAGTACCGCATTAGGGTCCGCGGATTCATTGCTGTGAAATTCATAGAACAGACTGTGTTGTGGATGAGCGGGGTCTTTAATCTCCTCCAGATCTGCCTGCAACTTATTGATTTGGCTTTCGTCCAATAGCTTTATGCCGGCGACGTAACCATTTTCGTGAAAGAAGGCAATTTGTTCTTTGTTGAGACGGTATTGTTCAAGGTCGTCCTGTGAAACAGGAGGGAAGATGTGCGAAATGGGTTGGTGGTAGTGGGAGAGGTCGGTGTTCATGGAAATAAGATTTGCATGTGTGGGCAAGTATTAACCGCGAAGGCGCAAAGACGCGAAGCATTCGCGAAGAGTGCCAAATTTCAATATTATTAAAGCTATAAAAAATCGCAGAATTTATGGCGCTGTGAATATTAAAATGGTCTTCCCCTTAAGGCACGTGTTAATTCGAATTCCTTAATCAATTTTCCGTTTCGATATATCCGCGTAATGTTTTCACGGGAATTCAGATACAGACTGTCACCTTTTTTATATTTCGCAGATCCGTTCATTAATTCAAATTGATCGCCATAATATGTTAATAATGTAAGCTGTCCCCAGTACTTAAGGCGCTTGCCGACTTCTTCCTCAGCAGTTCGGTCTAGGGATCCGTGCGTGACATGAAATAGTAAATGATTGGGTCGATGAACCGTATCTACCACGGCTGAAAAATCATAATTCAGTTCTTGTAGAAACCATGTTCGCTCCGTCTCAACACCATTGACATGCTCCGTAAAAGCCCTGTAGATTAGAATGCTGATAATGGCTACTATCGCGAAACCGAAGATCCATTTTTTCATATTTGGAGCGGTAGCCTGACCAGGAAATCAATGAATATAGAAGAAGATTAGGAGTTGTACCGATTTTACGTTTTAGGGATAAGCTTCAATAGTAATCCCGGACCTTCGGTAATGACGTAAATGTATCCGTCGGGACTTTCTGCCACATGCCGTACGCGGCCGATGTCCTGAAGCAACTTCTCTTCGTTTAAATATTTCTTTCCATCGAGCTCAACACGGGCAAGGTGGCGAAATGCCAATGCGCCAACGAGAATATTACCCTTCCAGTCGCGATATCGATCACTTGTAACGATGGTAATTCCGCATGGACCGATTGAAGGCACCCAATAACGAACTGGGTTTTCAACCCCTTCCATCTCCTTGTGCTCAGTCAGCACAGTACCATCATAATTAATTCCATAGGATGTTTTGGGCCAACCATAGTTCTTTCCTTTTTCAATGAGGTTCAACTCGTCTCCACCTTTTGGACCATGTTCTGCAGCCCATATCCGGTCTGTTGTAGCATCGTACGCCATCCCCTGAGGATTGCGATGTCCATAAGTCCATATAGATGCACTTGCGTCTTTCTGTCCGACAAATGGATTATCTTTTGGCACCGTTCCATCAGCATGAAGACGGTGTATCTTACCGTGATCGTTATTCAATTCCTGCACCTTCGGCTTTGTTCCCCGTTCGCCGACACTGAAATACATCATGTTGTTTTTGTCAAATACAATGCGGCTGCCGAAGTGGTGGTCAGCCTTTATAAAAGGCTTCGCGAGAAACAGATCTTTGAATCCCTCAATCTTATTGCCGGCTAGCTTGAAACGTGCGATCGCCGTCGTTGATCCTCCATTAACCGGTTTAACGTAAGCGATGTAAATCCATTGATTTTTCTTTTCATCCGGGTGGTATTGAATATCCAGCAATCCACCTTGTCCGTCGTTTGCAATCTTTGGCAGGCCGGAAATTTTTTCGCCTGTGAATTTGTCGTTCTTAAATATCAGGATCTCGCCGGCTTTTTCAGTGACTAGCAGTCTGCCGTCAGGCAGCCATGTCATACCCCATGGATTTTGAAAACCTTCATAAAGTTTCTCTGAGGTAAATTCCAGCTTTGCCGAGGAAAAATGGGCCACTGTTCCGGGGACCTTTTCAAACGGGATAAACGAAAGGCATAGCGCCGATATTGTGGCAAAATCGCAGCGTATTTAATTGACTTATACATTTTTGATGTGTTTATATCTTGTTACAAATGGCCGGGCAACGTTTCCACTCCCTGGACAAAGCTAGCAAGAACGATGCCCGATACCCTGATTGCTAAGCTAGGCCCGCCTGTTCACAATGGCGAATAGCAGATCAGTGTTCCGTCAGGTCAGATTTGCCATCTGGAGGGCAGAACAACAGTCAAGTTTACAGGGTCGGAAAGGCATTAACCGCGAAGGCGCGAAGACCCAAAGTAGCGCGAAGAAGGTAGCATTTAAGTATTAGGACTCCGTACCGATTCTTTGATAATTTGATAATCCGCAAAATTTCTTTGCCATATTGGAAAGTAGAACTTTTGAAGCGCTTATGGCAAAGCTTCAGGACAAGGATGAGTGATGTATTAACTACTTTTTTTCAAGTTCTAAGGGTGTAATTCACCTGAGCTATAGAAAAAAGCAAATGCATCAACAGGCCTCTGAACAAGGCAATGCAATCGTTTCCCAACCCAAAGTGGTGGTGAGATAGACCGTTTTAAGTACTGTGGCCTCAATTGTCATTATTCGACGACCCCGATGTGATGTATGGTACGGTGGACATTAGATGAATATTTAATGGACTATTGTCCCATCTTTGTAAGGACGTTAGCATTATTTACATCGAAACCGAACGCGATGGCTAAGCATACCAATCTACCTTAATACAAGCCTAACTCTTTTTTATGAATTGCTTGAATCACATGTCAAGCACGATAAAATAAATATAAGCACTGACAATATATGCCAGCAATTGAAAATAAGCAAGTCGAGGAGCTCAAAGAACTCAATGAGGAACTCGAGGATTACTTCGTAAATACGATCATCCCACAACTTTTTGTTGACGCGGACCTGATCTTAAGAAAGTACACACCGCCTGCAATGACGCAGTTCAAATTTTCTACCGTTCATATTGGGAGACCGATAAAGGAGATGCTTGACAACATTAAGCACTCAACATTGATAGAAAACATTGAGGAAGTGATTGATACCGGTGAGATTTATGAGAAGGAAATACAGACTACGGATCAAAGGTGGTTTCAAATGAACATCGTTCCCTATATTGTCCGTAAGCTCAATAAGCAAAATGGCGTTATAATTACTTTCGTCGATATAACGGAACGTGTGCAGGATCTTAATGAACTGGAGAAGATGAATGCTGCGCATGAGACGTTCATTTTTTCCGTCTCCCATGACCTCAAGGCTCCCCTTGGAAACATTGAATCACTCATTCCAATTTTGTCAGAACCGGAACATGACTTGATGGAGAAGAAGCGCATTTCGGGGATGCTAGTCAAGGCCGTCAAGAACATGCGAAAGATAATCGATGAGCTATCCGATATCACCAAGGTTGAAGGTGACTACAAAGAAATTACAGAGGTTGTTAGTTTCAAAAAAATCGTTCGTGAAGTTGAAATGGTCTTAAGCGACAAAATAGTTGAAAGTAAAGCAACGATCAATGTTAATCTCGAAGTGGAATCGATACGCTTCTCACGAAAAAATATTAGAAGCATCTTTTTTAATTTGCTAAGTAATGCCATTAAATATCAGTCACCATCACAGCCGCCTGTGCTAGATGTTACCACCAAAAGGGACGGCGAAAATATTATTATTAAGGTGAGCGACAATGGAATGGGAATCGCCGAAGATAAATTGGGAGAGATTTTCGATAAGTTTAGCCGAATCGAGGAAAAAGGTGTGGCCGGATCAGGTATCGGGCTTTACCTTGTAAAGAGAATGGTAGACAATCATAAAGGAAAAATTACAGTCACGAGCGAATTTGGCAAAGGTTCTGAATTTAACATCTGGTTGAAGGGCTGATACCACGACGTCTCGAAATTGTCGATTTAGAATTTGTAATTGTAACCAAATCTTACGACCTGGGCTTCATAGTAGTCAGTACTGACCAACCGGAAACCATTTCCAGTCGTTTCTCTCTTTACGCGAAGTGTATTTGCCAGATCCGTAGCATTCAGAAATATCTCTCCCCTTCCTGACTGCACGGTTTTTTTGACTCCGAGATCAATGTAAAATCTCGAGTAACTTTTGCCCTGAGGAATGACATCAGGGCCTGGTATACACTTGTCACCTGGATATCCGTTGTTCCCGTTCGGCTTATAGGCAAAACGCAAATTTGGAAACGGTTGGGTGTAGTGATATCCGTCGCTTTCGTAGGTATTGTGATCGGGGTTTACTTTGTAAATAATCCTTACGTATTCAACCCGAATACCTGCTTCCACCTCGATGCGGTTGCGTTCAAAGATATAATTTCCATATAAGGCCGGTATTGCTTCTTCATAAGTGGCCCAGCCCCCGGCTTCAACATCCAACGGCGAATTTAATCCGGGAATGAATTGCATGTTTGTTGGGATATAGCGACTTCTGAATTTAACGCCGGTTTCAAATTTTCCGTAGCGCAAAGGTTGCACGTAGTCAATACTAAAATCGCCAACATGCTCGTCGCTGATTAATTTAAATGAATCCAGACCTACGTAAGTCGGCAGCGTGTTAGTGAAGTAATACTTTTCATCCTCGCGGTGGAACGTGTAATTTACGCCAACATTCACCACGCGCCCTGGGTGATCAAATTTATGCTGCCACGTGGCGACGGCGGTACCAGTGGTTTTTAGTTCATCTTCAAGGAACTGCCATAAACGTAATCGCTCTGACAAGTTTCCATTAAAGAATGGTTCATCCCCACGGTCGAGGATCTTCTCGCTGCTGAAGAGGCCGGAGACCGTGATCGTATTTTTGCTGTTGAGGAAATAGTCAAATCCTCCCTTGGCGGTAACAATGTTGGTCGTTCTGTTACGCTTGGTCTGTTGTTTAACCGTATCACCATTGTCATAGAAACGATCTACAAACTCATTTTTGTTCAGTGTACGCGTGTAGAGGTTACTTCCTTCTTGTAAATGATGTTAATGATTCCAGCGCTACCGTTGGCATCATACTTTGAAGATGGATTATTGATTATCTCAATTTTCTCGATTGCTGACGCTGGGATATTGTCAAGTCCGGTCTGATTCCCGAAACCGGTCAGCGCGGTTTGTTTCCCATCCACGAGTAGCATAACATTCTCGCTGCCTCTAATCAACACTTTGCCTTCCTCATTAATAGTGACCCCGGGAAGGTTTTGCAATGTCTGCAACAACGAACCACCACTTTGATTGATGCTTTCAGATACATTAAACGTCTTTTTAGACAAAGCCTCTGATACAGCATCTTGCTTTCCTTCCACCACAACTTCATTCAAGGCCGTGATGGCTTCCTCAAGATCGAATGAGCCGAGGTCGATGAAGTCGCTTAGTTTTCCAATTGTTAATGCCTGGTGGCCATTGTTGTATCCGACGTATGAAATCTCGAGGTAATACATTCCCGGCACAACATTGTTTAATGTATACCGCCCTCCTTCGTTTGTTACGGTCCCGGACACAAAGGAGGAATCGGTGGCTGACTTGAGCTGCACGTTGACGTAGGGAAGCAGCGCCGTACTGGATTTATCTTTAATTGTGCCTGACAAAGTCACCTTAATCTGACTAAATGCCGGACTTGAAATAAGAAGCACCAGAAACAATAACGTGGAATTCATTGGACCAAATATAAGATGCATGCTGTTGAATGGTAGACTACTTTGAGGACCACTTCGCAAAAAGTGACCCTTTTCTAGCTTAACCCTTAAGTGATGTAACAAGGTACCAGAATGATGAATTATCTCAATATTTACATTCACAACGCTCTATCAGTGTTTGGTGATGTGTTGTGCTTTGCCTGCCGAGAATATTGCCCCAAAATTTCACTTCGAGGTTAGATACACTGTATGAGTCTCTACTTGAATCTTGCAGCGCCACCGCATATCTTGCAAGTCTCAACAGAATTTCATGGTCCGGAAGATTGTCAAGGGAATGGTCGTCTTTGTGTTTCTCGGCCTGGCGGCCGTCGCTGCATACATTTACTTCCGTGTTGATAACCGGGTTGTCGTTAATTCGAATCGGGTTGCGTTTGAAAATAGCCTGGACGTTGTTCGCCTGGATTCGGTCGTTCTGTCCGCTGACTCGATCAAAAAATTTGTTTCTCGTTTGATGAAGGCATCCAATGTTCAGGGTTTGGGAATTTCAGTACTCAATCAGAATGGGTTAGTTTTCCAGGATTACTTCGGAAGCAAAAATGTTTCAGAAAATGGGGCATTCCACCCGGGAGTTGTCTGGTATGCAGCGTCCTTGAGTAAGCCATTGTTTGCCGACATGGTTCTGCAGTTAAGCGAGGAAAGATTAATACACATTGACACACCCTTATACAGGTATCTTAAAAAGCCACTACCTGAATACCGCACAAACTTTTTTGATCATTTGCTGGGCTCACAAAGCATCGATTACCGCGCGTTGAGTGAAGATGACAGGTATAAAAAGATAACGGCCCGGATGTGTCTTTCACATACAACGGGTCTTCCGAATTGGCGATGGCTTGAACCCGACAAGAAATTAAGGATAAGGTTCGAACCTGGTAGTCGGTATGCATATTCTGGCGAGGGGATGTTTCTGCTGCAATTTGTTTTGGAAGAAGTCCTCGGCAAAGACATCGAACAGATCGCTGTCGAAAGAGAATTCATTCCGCTTCGAATGACGATCAGTAGTTTTGTTTGGCAGCGTTCCTATGAGGAAAACTACGTTGTCGGACACGATGCATCTTCAAATAATCTTCGGATACCGAAATTTAATACGTCCAATGGTGCTGGATCTCTGTCCACAACGTTGGAGGAATACACAACCTTCTTTCAAAAAGTACTGCAGCAGGGCATCCCAAGATATCGTGAGATGATTGCCCCACAGGTTCGAATATTCTCCCGTCAGCAGTTTGGCCCGGAAGCAGATCAAACCACCTCCGAGAATGATTCTATTCAATTAAGTTATGGTCTGGGTTTTGGGTTGTATGAGGGTCGTTGTGGCAGAGCGTTTTTCAAGGAGGGCCATCTTGAAGGATGGCAGCACTATGTGGTTGGCTTTCCAGATCATGGCTTTGGATTGGTCCTGATGTCAAACAGCGATCAGGCTGAAAGCATTTTTAAAGAATTGGTCACGTTCCTTTCGGGCGATGAAAGTATGCCCTGGTATTGGGAAGGTTATATTCCGTACGATCAGAAGCAGTAAGTAGGGAGCAAAGAAACAGCAGAATAAAGCTCTGCTGTTTCTTTGCCGCACCAATGTCGAATGCTATTCCGATGACGCATCGGTTACTTGTATGGACGTGAGTCCCGGTATATTTTTCATATTAAGCAAGAATGCTGCGCCGTTGCTTGCGTCCTTCGTAGCCGTATAGACTACAAGATTGTCTGCATCAAGAATTGTAACGCGCGCCTTTGAAGTTTGCCCCTTTCCGACAGTGATCAAATACCTTGCTTCTTTGAATTTTGTCGTGTGAGATATGAGGTCGGATCTTTTTGCCCGAGGTGAAATGATGGAGGACTGATTGCCATAAGAGATTTCTTTTACCAGCGTTTTACCCTGCGCATTAATTGACACGAGGTACTTACCAAAATTTCGTTGTGCAAAATTTAGAGGAAGGCTAAAGTGTTTCGCGGATTCCACACGGCGTTCTGCAATAACGTTTCCTTCTTCATCGGTAATTGTTACTACGACGACTTTAGACAATACGTCGTCGTCGTACGTCAGATTAAATACCGCCGGATCAGCGGTCTTCCGGATCTCTATGGAGCTGAATCCATATCCAAAAGTAAGCGACATGCACGTGAGTGTAAGGACAAGCAGTTTAGTTTTCATAATCGTTGAATTTGTTTCTTTCTTCAACGCAATTCTAGCGCGCTTGTCTATTTGAGATTTTGGCTTCTTGCCCGATTACGGCTCCGCCATGACGAATGAATTTCTACGAATGTTAAAATCCTTTGGAGGGTTCAACCCGGCCGCTCATCAACGCGAGATGTTGTTCAGGCAGTCGGAGGTATTTTTCGATTTGATCAGACAGCTATAGATACTTCTCAAGATTCTTTTTGAAAAAGGCGGCGCTGTCCGTAACACTTTGGATGGGGTCCTTCGCAAAATTGCCCCCTTGTTCTAAGTAGTAGTATTTGAGGCCTGAGCGAGCCGCTTCGGGTAAGATAACAGTATAGTCGATAGACCCGTTGCCCAATTCTGAATAGTCCCGGGTTTTCTTGTCCATATCTTTGATGTGCCACATGACGAAACGGCCGGGCTGTTTGCTGAACAACTCCGATGGAGTCAGTTTCGATGAATGCATTACCCAATAAAGATCTATCTGAAGTTTAACGAGGTCCGCGTCGGTTTCACGCATAATAATCTCATAACCATTCTCACCGTTGTAATTAACAAATTCAAAATCATGGTTATGGTAAGCGAACCCAAGTCCCGCCTTATTGATACGTTCGCCGAGGGCGTTAAGCTTTGCTGCCAGCACCCGGAAATTTTCGAGGGTTCTGAAAGACGGATCCAGCCAGGGCCAGGTAATGTAAGGCTGATCAAGTGCGTGGGCCCCTTCTATGCATTTGTCAACATACTGCATCATGGCGTCATCGCCTTTGTCGAAATATTTTGAGAAATCGTAGTGACCACTCGTTGTGATCATTTTATGATCAGTCAGAAGTTGTTTAAAATCCGCGGCCTTCAGTCCGTAGTACGTCCCTTTTTCAGGGTCAAAGCCATAGGTCTCTGAATCTTCATAACCGATTGCTGCAATCTTTTTATTGGTGCCTGTTACATCCTTCGCCAGCGGTGCACGAACAGTGAATAGTTGTAGTCCCATTTTATACTTCGCCGCTGGCAGTATTGAATAACCCGGCGTTGCGATCATAGCGCTGGCCATCATGGAAGTTGTTTCAATAAAATGCCTCGGTTCATAAATTCTTCTTTAAACTTCAAATTGCCGTCAACAATCAAGTTATGTTATTTGTTGAAGTTATTCGAATTCCATGGATATTCATTTTGAACATCCTAATCAAGCGTTACATCCTTTGGACCCTTATCAATCCTTATTCCCTGGAACACCGGGTGCCTTACAATCTTGTCCGTGGTGATCTCACTAAATGTGATGTTACACACCAAATCAGGTTCCACCCAAAACATATCTTTGGTTTGCTTTATCGGCACATCCAAAGGAGAAGTTGTTCTTTCGATCGTTTTTAATTTGCTGTGTATGTCTTTCAGGTTCTTCTCCGTGAACCCGGTACCTACATTTCCGATACACACCAGTTTCTTTTTGTCCATGACGCCAAGGATCAGCGAGCCGAAATAATTGCGCAGCCCTTTGGGTGAAGTGTAGCCAACAATGATCGCTTCCTGCGTTTTGATGTTTTTAATCTTCAACCAATCAGCCGATCGTTTTCCATGGGAATAGAGGCTCGCCTTTTTCTTAGCGATCATTCCTTCAAGATCCATCCTGACCAACTCCTTCCATAGCTGTTTACCCTCGCCGTCTACGTGATCATTAAACTTGATGATGTCTGACTTAGGTAGGAGCTTTTGAAGGATTGCCTTGCGCTCGAGAAGGGTTAGGCTCGTCAAATCTTTTCCCTGCAGGCGCAGGATATCGAATACCACAAACTGGATGGGATATTTATCGGTGCTGCGATAGTTTTGCAGTTTCTGAAAGCTTGGTTTGCCCGTCTCATCATAAACAACGATTTCCCCATCTAAAATTGCTTCCTTTTGTATGACTTTCAAGGCATTAAAGACTGCGGGATAAGCTTTGTCAAATGTCAGTCCATTGCGCGAGTAAAGTTTATTACCCGACTTCTGGATTTCGGCAATGGCCCGGTATCCATCCCATTTAATTTCAAACACCCATTCTGGAGAGTCGAAGGCTTTGAGGGTGGACGGCTGTGCTTTCATCGGCTCGATAAATGAGCTGAGCTTTTTGCCTCCTTCGATTTTGACGTATTTCATTTCGATCAAGTTAATATTTTCAGACCAATCCCTAAAATTCAGTAGGGCGTAGCGCTCGGATAGATCATAAGTGATTATCATTACGCCGTCTATGGCAGAGACAACGTGTTGAAGTAAACCTTTAAACCGTAATGTCATGACCATGCCACGAATTTCCGGGTCCGAGTTCCGAGAGTTAAAGCTTTTGTTTGGTGGGATCTTTGACCAACTGAAGTCTGGTGGGGAGATCAGCAGGAACCACAGCCTTAGGATATTTCAAATTCTTGGAATTTCAGAAAATGTTCCGCATCGGTATTTTCTTTTCAGCGAAACGCAAGTGATATTGGAAACTCCGGAGATCACGATTAACTACGTCCATTACAACGATGCGGATAACATTGATAAGCGTCACGTATTTTTGGTTGAGACGGAATTGAGAAGGGCGCGGCTTAAAGAGAAGAAAAACTTTAGGTAGATTTATTTGGGTCTACGAATGCCGGCAACTGGGCTGGTGATTTTATTACAAGTGGGATAAATTGCAAAGGAATATAAACCTGCATCGATGATCGAGATTTTGAAGCAATCATTGTGGAAGCAATTCGGGGCAAGCATAGACATGCTTAAAAATGCGATAGCCCTGTGGCCGGAAGAACGCTGGGACAGCAAGCCTAAGTTTTTTTATATCGCTTATCACACATTGTTTTTTCTCGACTACTATTTGACGATTCCCGTGAAAGGGTTTTCTCCACGGCTGGCATTTACGTTAACAGAGCCCCAGAATATACCGGACGGGGCATTAGACGATTTAGTCCCTTCCCGAATTTACAGTAAGGGCGAATTACTGAGCTATCTGCAGTCGAGCCGGGAGAAGTGCCATACTTTAATTGCGGGCCTCACTGAAGAAAGATTGAATGAGCGATGGATAGAAGAACACGGTAACAGGGATTATGCATTGATTGAGCTATTATTTTATAATATGAGACATGTCCAGCATCATGCCGCGCAGTTGAATATGCTTTTGCGAACGGAAATAAATTTTGCGCCGGATTGGGTGTCCCGCGCCGATGATGGGTTGTAGGTGAGTTTGCATACAAAAAGGCGCTAGTAGCATCACATGACCGCATTTAAAATCCCTCAATTAGTTACTGCGGAACCACCTTTGTCCATTTAATTCTTATTGCTATTATTGCACCCCGCAACTTTTACGGTTGCGGGTAGTTCGGGGCGTAGCGCAGCCCGGTTAGCGCACCACGTTAGGGACGTGGGGGTCGGATGTTCGAATCATCTCGCCCCGACTTCGCTCGCCACAGCTCCGCCTCGGAGCGACGGCGAGCAATAGCGAGCTATGTCGGGCAAGGCCCGACATAGCTCGTTATAGTTTTTGCCAGGACTTGGCTCCCCAACTCGGCCTCGGAGCGACTGCGGGCTATTCTAGAGTTTACGTCGCAAGGCCCGACATCAGTTCACGAATAGTTTTTGACGTCTTAGAACCTGCGCAGCCTCGAAAAAGCTCTTGTGGAAGTAAGGAAAACCGAATGACATAAGGTGCAACGTCTTTGTCTTGATTTCGTCTACTTGTTATGTGGTTTGTATATCTAATCAAATGCGCCAACAGTACTATTTATGTAGGGTGTACCTCAGATTGAGTTGATAGAATAAGGAGGCATAATGCTGGAACTTTGCTCTCTACAAAAGCGAGGCTACCAGTAAGGATAATTATTGGCGTGAGAAACCTTATTAGAGAGTTGGACGAATTCCCAATTTCAGAAATGATAAAAAGGGATCCGGTATCCCTACTTCTGCAACAAGGGATTGTATCACATTCACGCCAACATGTACGCCAGTCGCCATTGCAATACCTTTCGAGTACATCGCCGCAATGCCGAAAATCAACGACCAAACGCCAGGGCCGAGCAACGCTTCGGAAATGGTCCATCCGAAAGGCACGTGATACATTGCAAAGGCGATTGCGGTTAATGCCTGAGCGATTCGTAATCCAAGGGTATTTGTAAGGTTGACGAACGAGTAGGATCTAAATACCACTTCTTCTATGAATGATGCTGGAATGATAGCGAGATACCACAGGAACATTGATGGACGCGGCATTTGAGGTTTCAGGTGTATTTCATATTTTCTGAACACGATCAATAATAGTATCAATATCCCGATGGCTCCCATGCCAAGTACCAAACCAATGAGGAATTTTAGCATGGTCTTTCGATTGAAACTGATCCAATATTCTTTCAGGGTCTTTCTTTCAAATTTTATAAAAACCCATGTGATGAATAAGACAAGTGCGCTACCCCAAATGCCGTAGGCTATCTGGTGAGTTTGTTTGGAAAACGTTACACCGGACAGCGAGATACCCCCGATGAGAAGAGTGGCAGTGAACAGCCAATAAAATATAACCCTTAACAGTTGAAGCACTTTAGGATCTAGTGATCGCACCATCACGCTAACTATTTGTTGCTGAATATACCTCTAACATTCACAAACTGATCACCGCTTCCACAATTTATCATTTACGACCCGTTCTATCACCTTCTCCCTGTAATTGCGACTGATCGGCAGATGATGCGACTGTATAATAATCTCATTATTTTCAATCGTCTCGATCTTTGGAATCGAAACAATGTAAGATTTGTGAATGCGGATAAAGGACTGCGGATCTAGATTTTCTTCCACCGTCTTCAGGTTCAGCAACGTAATGTACTTCCCCTTGACGGTAAAAATAGTAACGTAATTCTGTAGCGCTTCGATGTACAGAATATCATTAAAGTAGATACGCTCGTAACGATAATCACACTTGATAAAAAAGAAGTCAGCTTTTGATGCAGGCACAATTTCATCAGTAGCCTTTCCCTTGTTCAAGAGTTGATGGTAGTCTCGGACCTTATTAACCGCGTGAAAGAAACGGTCAAAGGTGATCGGCTTCACAAGGTAATCCATCACATCCAGTTGAAAGCCCTCAAGGGCATACGTTGGGTAGGCGGTGGTAATGATCACCATCGGAGCATCCTTGGTGATCTTTAGAAAATCGATACCATTCATGAATGGCATCTGAATATCAAGAAAGATCAGGTCGACCTTGTGGTTATTAAGTAATTCGGTTAAGTCAAGGGGATTGCTTCCGATGCCAACAAGTTCCAGGAAATCGATAGCAGCAATGTAATTGGCAATGCATTCGCGCGCGAGGGGCTCGTCGTCTATGATTACACATTTCAATAAGACATTGTTCACCATCATTTAGTTATGCTAACTGTACTTCCTTGTACTGAACGACTTGCTCCTCAAGCCGGAGATCGAGCGAAACGTGGAATTCGTCCTTTTCTTCGCTGATTTTCAAAGTATGTCTTTCAGGATAGATCAATTCGAGGCGGCGTTGGACATTTTTTAAACCTATTCCATTATACGTTTTCACACCATTGGCACTGTGCTGGAATGGGGATGTGCTATTGATAACGGAAAAATGAAGTAAGTGATCTTCGACCTTAAGGAACATTTTGATCCAGTTCTTTTTATCCCGGTGTTGCGATAAATGTTTGAAAGCATTTTCAATGAAGGGCATCAATATAAAAGGAGCAATGGCAAGATTCGCGTTTCGCGGGTTCTCAACTTCAAACGACCATTCGGTGTTTCCATCCTGTCGAAGTTTTTCAAGCTCAATGAAGTTGTGTAGATAACTCAGCTCCTGCGATAGTTGTATTTGATGTTCATTACATTCATACAATTGATAGCGTAAGAGATCGGAAAATTTTGCCAGCGATTCTGACGCTGCATTGGGATTTTTATGAATGAGTACGAAAATGGAATTGATGGTATTGAAAAGAAAATGTGGATTGAACTGTGACTTCAAAAATTTCAGCTCCGTTTCAAGTTTTTCCGTTTCAAGATCGCGCGCTTTTCGTCTCGCCTGTATCCAGCTTCTTGTAAGCTTAATACTCATGGCGAGCGTCATGGCTGCCGCTGTGGACGGCAAAGCACCGCTCTCATATAACGAGAAAAGACTTGGCGGATTTACGCCGTACAACTCAACAAAAGTTTTATCAGATAAAAATGCACCGGCGTAATATCCGGTTACGACGAAACCAGCGGTGAAAATGATGGTAAGAAGCAGCAGACTAACATACGTAACATAGCGCCCTTTTTCCAGAAACCTGGGTATGAGAATATAATGGTTAAAATACACGCCGACCATCTGGAAGCCCATGTAGAAAATGAACTTGGTTGCTGCCTGCGGAAGCGCAAACATTGCCAGGACTTCAACAGGACTACCAACTCTTAACGTCCACCACAAAAAGTGATAACCGAACCAAAAGGGAAGATGGTGCAGTTTATATCGAAGGATCCAATCAAATTTTTTGGGGATCATGGGCTATACCTTTCCAAATCTACTGTTAATTCTGCTCAAGGCGGTAATCAAAATTCTCTCTTGATGTGTCGGGAAGCTTCTGAATTATAAGGTGTCCAGGCTGCTTCAACCAGCGATCATATCGAGATCGAACGGCAATTTTCGTATTCGCTTGCCGGTAAGATCAAAGATAGCATTGCATAATGCGGGCGCAAAGGGCGGTAGCCCAGGCTCACCTACGCCGCCGGGCTTTTCATCGTTTTCCATGATGTGAACTTCAATCGCCGGAATGTCCATCATCCGCGGCATCTTGTAAGTATCAAAGTTCTGTTCAACGGCCCGCCCGTCCTTAAAATGGATTTCGTGCTTGACCGACGCGCCGATAGCCATCACGATACTACCTTCCACCTGTGCCCGAATGATTCCTGGATTTACATACCATCCACAGTCCATCACTGCAAAGACTTTGTTGATCGTTAACTTTTTTGATCCATCAATTGACACATTGACGATGTGCGCGGCTATTGTGCCAAAGCATTCCGTAATGGCAACGCCCCAGCCTGAATTTGCCAAGCGCGCTTTCCAGTTACTGATGCTTTCCAGTCGGTCTATCAATGCCTGGAAGCGTGGCTCACGCAAATGATTCCTCCGGAACGCAAGCGGATCCTTGCCTGCTGCGTGCGCCAGCTCATCAACAAAGCTCTCATTGGCAAAGGCATTTGTTGAAGCATAAACAGACCGCCACCACATTACTGGTACACTGGATTTCGTTGGCGAGAAACCAAAACTATAATTTGGAATTGATTTTAAGTAAGTAGGAGCAAACCCATCCATGATACCGGTAAACTCATTGTCTGTCGGAAATACTGATGCTGCGCCGGGCCAAAATGCCTGGGCGGCCATCAGCGTCTGAAATCCACCGATGTTGTTATCAGCACCAAGCATACCACGGCACCGGTATGCGGCTCCGGGGCGAAAAGGACCGGCACGCTGATCGTCTTCCCGCGTCCACACAACCTGCACCGGAGCCTTGATCTCTTTCGAAATCATTGCCGCTTCGTGTGGGTAATCGGGGAACGCCTTGCGTCCAAATCCCCCGCCCAGGAACGTCATATTCACAATTACGTTCGCCGCAGGAATTCCCATTCTTTCACTCAAGTGTTGTTGTATCCAGTTAACTTCCTGTATCGGGCCCCATATTTCAATGCGATCAGCCTCTACGTTGGCGATGCAATTAAGGGGTTCCATGCAGCTATGAGATTCATACGGTGTTTCATAAGAGGCATCGAGCTTATGAGTTGATTGTTCAAAGGCAACGTCAAAACCTGTTGGCTTGTTCGGGGCCTTTAACAACGCGTCGATATCTTCCATCATACGCTGGAGTATAGCATTGCTGTCCGCGTGCTCAAATGCAGTATCATCCCATTCTACCTTCAATGCCTTGCGTCCTTGCATTGCTGCCCAAAGTGTGTCGGCCACGACAGCAACGCCTTCACAAACGGTTTCAAAGACGGGGCGCTCGACTTTGAAGACGTGCTTAACGCCTGGTATGGATCTCGTTGCTGAATCGTCGATGCTTTTTACTTTTCCTAAGAACCTGGGGCAGCGTTCCACGACTGCGTAGAGCATGCCTGGGAGCTTCTTGTCGAGTCCGAAGATAGCCGTACCGTTGGTTTTTGAGGGAATGTCCCTTCGAAGCAACGGGTTGCCGACAACTTTGTAATCTGTCCTGTTTTTGAGTTTCACATCTTTTGGTGGAACGATCGATGCAGCTGCTTCTACAAGTGAACCGTAAGAAGCTTTTTTTCCAGAGGAACGGTGAAATACAACACCGTTTTCCGCATAGCATTCATTTGATGTCACGTTCCATTCATTTGCGGCAGCTTCGATAAGCATTTCGCGGGCTGTTGCACCAACCTGCAATAGCTGCTTATACCAACCTCTTACAGAGAAACTGCCTTCCTGTGGTTGAGGTCCGAACTTCTTGGGATCTGCGGCGGCAAAGACCACGTTCACCTGATCGAGGGATACTTCCAATTCTTCTGCAATGATCTGCGGGATTGCCTGATGCGTACCTTGCCCCATCTCCGAACGATGATTTCTAATTGTAACCTTCCCTTCGCTGTCAATAGAGATCCACGACATGAATTCTACACCAGTACTTTTAGCCTGTGCTTCGTTGATTACGCGGATGACTGTTTTACCATCAACAGGCAGATATGCACCGAGCGTGAGTGCAAAACCAGACGCACTGGTGATGCGAATAAAGTTTCGTCGCGAAATGTGTTGGGGTTGATCCTTCATATAATGGTTTGTAGGTGGACGGAGGGTTGAATAAGAAAGCTCAACTACCCTTCGGTATTGGATCGAAAATACCTTTAGAAATATTGATAAACTGGAGATGTTTACCACCCGTATCCGGATAGGGAGGTGGTGCAGGTTTTAATTGACGAATGGGATCTACCCGTGCCTTCGCAGAGTCCCCGAGGGCGACTCTGCGACGGACGAAGCGTGATACTTGACGAACTAACGCATCACTTTGGAAAGCATGCCTTAGGCGGGGCTGTGTTGATCGATTATGCGCTTTAATTGTTCGGTGGGAACAACGCCTGATTGACGCCAAAGGACCTTACCGCTTTTGAACAACATCAATGTTGGCACACTTTGCACTTGATACACTTCAGCGGCTTGTGGATTCTTGTCGATGTCAATTTTAATAATGTGTACACGGTCACCGACCTTTGACTTAAGGTCCTCAAGGATGGGGGCCATCATCTTACAAGGGCCACACCATTCTGCTGAAAAATCCACGAACGTCGGAGAGTCCCTGTTAACCAAATCTGCAAAAGATGATTTAGCCATGATAGAAAGTTTTTCTTGTTGAAAGTAAACAACTATTTAATCTTGGGAGTTCACCTCCGAACTGCGCATTCTCTTAAGGTCCGCTTTCCTTTGCGCTTCCTTCGCGCCTTTGTGCCTTTGCGGTTAATACTTGTCCATTATCGATAATCGCGGCTACGCTCTACCCCCGAACGCACTTGTTTCTGTGCCAGGGACGGAAACCTTATTTCTTGTTCTTCTCCTTCTTCAACTGTGTAAAGAACTTTGCCCAGTTAAACGGATTTAGAAACGGATTGGTAACGGGCTGAAATTTTGAATTTGCAGAGTTTGCCCATTGATCAAGATAGTACCGCTGATTCTGGTAACCATCCATCGGCGTGGTCTTCAACATAAGCGCCATCAACTCCTGATTAAAGTTGCGCTTATCCACACCGTTATCATCCATAGGAATGTTCATTGCCAGTACAGCCTGCTTGAAAACTTCTTCCGTGGGAAATGACATGATAACAACCTCCTGTAGATAAGTAGTATCCTGCACCATCGTCACAACGATCGTTTCATACTCTTTCGAACTTGCCGGAACGATAAAATCCTGGCGGCTATAACCTACCGCACTAATAACAACTGCATCATTTTCCAGGACAGGCATGGAGAAAAAGCCCATGCCATTCGTTGTTACGCCACGACCTGCCTTCGGAACGTAAACGTGAACTCCGGGTATCGGTCTGCCGGCTACAGAATCGTCTTCCAGAACCACCCCGGAAAGCTGAATAACCCGCTTTTTCTGCTGGCCAAATACAGTGGTCGCCGCACTGCAGAGGAACAGCGAAAGTAGGGCAATGAATAAAAGGGGCCTGGAGATTAACTTCACGGGAAAGTTTTTATGACGGTTTTCAAATATAAATATAAGGCTTTTAACTGCCTAATTTGGGCTACCTTTGTCACTAATTAATCGCGACCGATGCGGCTCAAAACCTTTAATCTAACGCTGGGATCGCAGATTTTCAAGGCCTGCGCGGATGAGTCGCGGCTGCGTATCCTTAGCCTGATTGTGTTGAACGGCGAAATGTGTATTTCAGACCTTGAAAAAATACTGGATTTTACACAGGCTAAAACGTCCAGGCATTTGATCTACCTGAAAAATTCCGGAATACTGAATTCACGACGATACAATCATTGGGTCTTTTACCAGATCAAAGATGGTGTTGAAGAAATTATTAAGCAGGTATTTCAGTTTCTCAAAAAGGATCAGCAGCTCCTTCAGGACCAACAAACCTATCAGACCTTGTTTACCAATCGTGAGCTGGCGGTAAATAAGTTGCAAATCCAGGAATGGCAACGCGGAAAAATGATAAACAAATGAGTCAATTGTCATCCACACCAAAGCGAAAGTCCGACGCTTACCAGAACGTTTTCTTTGACCTCGATCATACACTGTGGGATTATGAAACTAACTCCGCTGAAACGCTGCTTGAACTTTATGCGGGCTATGAACTCATTTCAAAAGGCATCGCTTCAAAAACCGAATTCCTCGACCGATTCCGAAAAGTGAACTTTGAGCTCTGGGCGCTGTATGACGCAGGTGCAATTGAAAGCAGTGTCATACGGGAGGAAAGATTTAAAAAAATTCTAACGCACTTTTCTGCCTATGACAAGGATCTGAGCGATAATCTTTCCTCCGATTATCTTGAAATGTGTCCTCGAAAGGGTAACCTCATGCCTCATGCTTTGAATGTACTTGATTATCTCGGAGCACGATATAAACTTACCGTCATCACAAACGGCTTCGAGGAAATCCAGCAGATTAAACTCATGTCAAGTAACATACTGAAATATTTCGATCACATTATAACGTCTCAAAAGGCGGGTCATCGGAAGCCGTCCCGTGAGATCTTCGATTATGCCCTACGGCATAATGATATTCAGTGTCACCAGGCCATCATGATTGGTGACAACCTCATCGCTGATGTCGGTGGTGCAAAGGCCGCTTCCATCGACAATGTCTTTTACAACTATGAGAAAATAGCACACTCGCATTCGCCGGACTTTGAGATCGGCTGCCTGCGGGAATTGCAACTTATATTATAAGATAAATGATGACTCCATTGCTACGCCCGTCTCTCGTACATTTACTTTACAACGTCCGGTAACCAGATTCTTACTATGTCAAATGGATTTTTCAATGTGCCTGATCCAATAAACGAACCTGTCCTTGGCTATGCACCCGGTAGCAAAGAACGAAGTGCCATTCTGCAGGCGATCGCCGCGGCAAGGAGTAATGAGTTGGATATACCAATGTATATCGGCGGAGAGGAAGTGCGTTCAGGAAATAAAATAGCGCTGCGGCCGCCACATGACCACGCCCATGTTCTCGGATATTTTCACGAGGGAGATCAGGGCCACGTCACGCAGGCGGTAGACGCTGCGCTGAATGCCCGCGAGTTGTGGATGGAACTGCCATGGGAACAACGTGCTGCAATATTTCTAAAGGCGGCAGACTTGTTTGCGGGTCCTTATCGATACGAGATCAATGCTGCAACCATGCTCGGGCAGTCGAAAAATGTATATCAGGCAGAAATAGATTCGGCCTGCGAGCTGATTGACTTCCTGCGCTTCAATGTGCACTTCATGACACAAATCTATAGCGAGCAACCGTTGTCGTCGCCCGGCGTGTGGAACAGGATGGAGTACAGGCCACTCGAAGGATTTACTCTGGCAGTGACGCCTTTCAACTTTACGGCCATCGCGGGAAATCTGCCGACGAGTATGGCATTGATGGGCAATACGGTCGTGTGGAAACCGGCCTATACGCAGGTGTATGCGGCGCAGGTGATCATGCGCGTGTTGAAAGAGGCGGGATTGCCCGATGGCGTGATCAATCTCATTTATGCGGATGGCCCAGTCGTTGGCGATGTAGTGTTTAACCACCGCGACTTCGCGGGTCTGCACTTCACCGGAAGCACGAAGGTTTTTCAGACGATGTGGAAAACAATCGGGCAGAATATTGCAAAGTACAGAACGTACCCGCGCATTGTAGGAGAAACGGGAGGGAAGGATTTCATCCTGGCACACCACAGTGCGGATGCTAAACAGGTCGCGACGGCTATATCACGTGGTGCATTCGAGTACCAGGGTCAGAAATGCTCCGCTGCATCCAGGTGTTATATTCCGGGAAGTTTGTGGGACAGCGTCAGGGGCTTTTTATTGAATGACATCAAAAGCTTCAAAATGGGAGGCACGGAAGATCCTACTAATTTCATCAATGCAGTAATTGATGAGCGTTCATTCGATGCAATTACTACCTACATCGAAAAGGCTCGCGCGAATCCGATGAATGAGATTATCGCTGGCGGTAAGTACGACAAGTCAAAAGGTTATTTTGTTGAGCCCACTGTAATTTTAACGAAGGATCCCGTTTCACTTACAATGTGCGAGGAGATCTTTGGTCCCGTCATGACCATCTATGTTTATCAGGACAATAACTTTGAAGATGTGCTGACCTTGGTGGATAGCACTTCGCCTTATGCGCTTACCGGTTCAATTTTTTCGAAAGACCGTTACGCTGTTGCCTTGGCTACAAAAAAGCTTACTCACGCAGCCGGTAATTTCTACATTAACGATAAGCCTACCGGCGCCGTCGTTGGCCAACAACCATTCGGTGGTGCCCGCGGATCAGGCACCAACGACAAGGCTGGAGCAAAGGTCAATCTTCTGCGTTGGGTCTCCATGAGGACCATCAAGGAGACATTTGTTACGCCAACGGCATATGTTTACCCGTTTTTGGAAAAGGATGCGTAAGGTCAGGTTGCGTCAGGCAGGTCATACTACCGCCTCCTTATACCAATTCACTCTCCTTGAAAAATACATCAGCAATCCAATGATCAGGAATAACCCAATGCTTCCGAGCAGTAATGACAGATCTTGCTGAAGGATGATTACGAAAATAAAAGCATAGAATATTACGAGCACTGTAGAGAACAACAGCACCAGCTTTCTCCATTTTAAAAAACTAATGGAATAAAGACTGACCATGATCACTGTTGCCACTGAGGCTATGCCGTAAGCCAGATTATAGCCGAGCTGCTCTGATAAGCTTAATAATAGGATATAATAGATCGTCAGCGCCGCTCCGATAAGAATATATTGAAAGGGATGGATTCGGATCTTTTGTGTGATCTCTACCAGGAACAGTGCCATGAATGTCAGCAAGATGATGAGCACGCTATACTTGGACGTGCGTATGCTTTTTTGATATTGATCCACCGGCAAAAGCAACTTCAAACCAAAGTCGGAGCCCGTTAGATTTTGGTCGGTACCAGTCCACTGTTGTGAGAAAGGTCTGTTGAAGTGAAGGACTTTCCATGACGCCTTGAAACTATCTTCAGATATCTTGCGATCGACGGGAAGGAATTCTCCGTCGAAGCTCGGATCTTTCCACGGCCCGCTCAAGTTAACCGTGGTTGTTTTGCCGATCGGTAAGAAGTCCAGTCGATGGCTTCCTTTTAGCTTAAGATTTATTGTTACATTTCCCAAAACCTCACTTTCATTTGGAGCCTGAAGCTTAACAATGATTCCATTTCGGGACGCGGAGGGAGCTGGTTCGGACATCGTACTGGAATGGCCTGATGTATTTTCCCGGAACGCTTTTTCTATGGACAGGCCGATGTTACTTGAAGGTTCTGGCTCCACTGGTTTCCCTCCAACACTAAAGGCCAGACTATCGCTTATTCCGCGCACGTCGGTTATTCCCATCACCATGTAGGCGTCTTTCCAGATAATCATGTCTTCTGGAATTGAAAGACTTTTAAAATCAAGTGATTCAAATTTGGCGTGTATGCTGAGGGTTGACTCGTACACGACAGCGTCGAACATTCCCCTGTTGAGCTTTTCGGGGTTGACAGTTCCCGAAATATTCAGGGACTCTGGAAGAAAGAATGCTTTCTCGGGATAGTCGTGGACTTCCATACCTTCTTTGCCAAGGTCTACAACTTCGCGCCTTACGTATGGGATAACCAATATTGGGCCCGTCACCATCTGGCTACCGGACCATTTAGCCGATACTTCTTGTACCACCTCTGTTGCGCGCTCTTGTCGCTCAACGATCACTTCATCGATCCATGATGCAGGGATGAGGAGAATTAAAATTAGAAATCCAATGGAGAGCAACTTCACCATGATCGATTCCTGAATCCATCGATTGAAGCGTTCAAAAATGTTTAATGACTGCGCGACTGTTTCCATAAAGTTATTTTTTAAGGGTTAAGACAAAGGATAATCATGTATTTAAAAGTACTTTCAATTTCAAAGTTAATGAGTAAAAAAAACTCTATTTTTGCTGTTTGATGACTGCTTCCAGTGCGTCAAGGTGTTTCCTGAAGGCCGTGCGGCCTCGGTCCGTAATTTTGTATTTTGTATTTGGTTTTTTCTCCACAAATGATTTCGATATCGTAAGGTACTTTTCCCGCTCGAGCGCTTTGATATGAGAGGCGAGGTTTCCGTCAGTAACGTTTAGTAACTCTTTTAATGAATTAAACTCAAAGGCATCGTTTGTTACCAGTGCAGACATGATCTGAAGGCGAATACGATGTTCCAAAACTTTATCGAGTTGTTCGAAAGGATTTTTCACCGATCGTATTTGTTATACATGATCGCTCCGTAGATAATATGTAGCACCCCGAAACCAAGCGTCCAGAAGATTAAACCATAGCCTGGATACAAAGCGCAGATTAATCCGAGAAAGATCTCTGAAAATCCGAGGTAACGAATTTCATCGACTGTGTTTGCACTTCCGTGAATCAACGCGATGCCATAAAAGATAAGCGTAGCTGGTGCAGCGAGCCCGAAGTGTCCGGTATATAACATGATCAGGATGAAAAGCCCCCCTGACACTAACGGCACAGCAACTTTAAGAAGGAGCATCCGGCTTGCCGGCGACCACAGTTTGACGTTGTGCTTTCGTGATTTTTTTTGACTGAAAATAAAGGCGGTGAATATCGACGCTCCCAGCACTACGGCGCCAATCAGCGTGAGCTTTGCCAGTATGGTAGGCTCATTTACTGAAATAAGCCTATAACCCAGCGGGGAGTAGGGGTAAAAGGCGGTATAATATGCCGCGATCGCACCGCCAAGCGCGTAGATTCCGGCGAGGATGCCTGAAAGTCCACTGAGCGAGATAAATTTTGCTGACCGGTCCATCGTGGTGCGGATGGAGAGGAGGTCTTTTTCATACTCGGACACGTCTTTCATTGAGAAAAGTACTTTGAACTACAAAGTAAGCAAACGCGATTCATCTTTCCAAGGTTTCGGTTGCCGGGAACGGAATTATTTCTGGGCGAATCGGGTAAATAGGGCGTTTTCCGTATTTCTTTTCGTGCCTTGACCCAAGAAAATATAGATGGTGCTTGGTGATTTGCGGTACAAGTCCTTAATATTGCACTCCCTAACCGGGTAAATTCCTCCTTAGCTCAGCTGGTTAGAGCATCTGACTGTTAATCAGAGGGTCTTTGGTTCAAGTCCAAAAGGAGGAGCTTAATCAAGCAGTTACGACAAAATCGTAACTGCTTTTTTGTTTTCGGTTTACACGTTGTAATACGACGATCCCGGTAATCGGATGCTCGTCGACTCTTTTTTAACTTTTTTTTTCTCGCTAGTGAGAAAGAGTAGATATTCGTAAGCTTGAATGCGAATCCAAAAGTTGAAATAGATTTATCCCGGAAGGAAATTGGGGAGGCTTTGGGTATGTCGTCAGATACTCTAACCAAATTCCTTAAGTCCCTAGGTATTAATAACAAAATTCTAAATACGGCGGACTGGAAAGTGCTGAAGGTCCACTGCCACCCGCTTTTTTTCAAAATATCTAGGCTCACCCTATCAGGAATCTACTTACAGCACCCAGACACACTCGCTTGCAGACTGAGGGAAATCGGAGTTTCTCATCAAAGTAAATTGTCCTATGCTGATCTTCAGAACATTTAGTTTCTTCCACCGAGTGAGAACGTGGAAAAGTAAACGCCCTACAACAACGGCTATAAATCCATGTTCAGCTGTTTAGGTTACTTTAAAAGTGTAGAGGTAACTTCGCTCAGCAATTGTGGACAATGAGTCAGATTTATAGCAAGACGGTGGATACTAGGGCCACCTGGATGGATTGAATTTCGATTATAAATGTTGACAGCAATAAGGCAATCGGACGGCAAAAAGGTAGTTGGAGAATTTATTGAAAAAGTTAAAGAAGAATTTTTCAAATGCGAGTTCTGCGAAAAAATAGTTACTCATAACAAACCAATCGACAGAGTAAAAGTCGGACACTTCAAGCATAAGCCCGGAGAATCATTTTGTCCCTAACCAAGGTGAATCAATTGAGCACATAAAAACCAAACTTGGCATTTTCAATTATATAAAAAGTAAATGGGGTGACAAGTTGAAAGAAATGGAGATTGAGAAATTGATTTGTAATAAAACGATTCGCCCCGACATTTACATAGAGACAAAAAAGGGAAACAAGATTGCAATTGAGGTACAAGCATCTGCTTTGACAGTAAGCGAAATTAAACGTAGGACGACAAAATATTTCAATGAAGGAATCTATGTGATGTGGGTTTTGCTTTTTGACTATTTGAGATTTTATGAATTTAAAAAGGAATGGGGGACAAAGGATGACGGAACTTGGGGACTTATTGATGCAACGTATGTTTTTAGAGACAGAGTTAGACTCAAAGAATTTGAAGTGTTCTTGTACTCCGCTTACTACAGAGATTTGATCTTTTGGGACATTGACCAAGAACACAGCCAAGACTTCATCGTCATTAAAATGTCTGACTATTGGACTGACGACAAAGAATTTAGAAAAGATGGAGAGGACTATTTTTACGGAGGAAAACAAAGTAAAGTAACGAAGACAATTAGTTTTATTAAGAAAGATGTGACATTTGACAAGTTTAAGCCGATAAAGGGTAGGATTTTTAATGGCGGAAACTACGATATTCCTGAGAGGACAATATTAGGATTTGCGACTGAACCCAATGAGACACGGCGAAGGTAGACTAGTAAACTGGAGTGGTTTGTTTCTGTCTTTAACACTGCCATTTCCGGGTGTACGCATCGTTATTAGCTTAAACGGGTCAATTTGCGCGGAAGCCCCTCCCGATACCTCGCACAAGAGCTATTATGTTATTTCGTTGTTGCGAGAGCGTAACGCTGGACCCGGAACGTTCCAGGGAACGTTCGTTGAACGTTTACAAAACGTTTTTATAATAGGTTTAAGGGTTTAATCGTGTTACCTGGCTCTAAGGTTAAAATCCCGTGGATGCGATTGGCAAAGCACAGCGTTAATGCCCTAACAAAAAGTTCATGTGTAGCGTTTTTTCGGTTTCGCGCTGAAGAATTGTGGCAGGGAAATTATTTGAAACCTTTGGCCTCAGCCTTACGCGCGATCGATATTATGCAGTCAGAAACCCTTATTTGGCATTACACCTCCAATGAGCATCTTAAAAGATTTTTGATTCACGAGAATTGTATATTTTCGAAATGGGAAGCCGACAACGGCGTTAAGCCACGTGGGTTATGGCTAAGTACTAATCCAGTTTGGGAACACGCTGCACCAAAAGCGGTCGAACAATCAGGCAAAGCAATTCAGTTGACGAAAGACCAGCAGCATGAACGATTCGGACTTGTCAGGATTGCTATAATTTTGATAGAAATAAGCTATGCAATTGGGCAAGGTATAGTACAGGTCTAACACGTCGCATCATACTTACTATGGGATGGAAAAAATTGGAATTATGAACGGTGTAAATCCAAATGAATAGTGGGTATCGTTCAATAACAGCCCTGAAAAAATTTGGCAAGCGGTGCAGATCTGGAATGGTACGGGCTGATTAACGTATTGCGTAGGATTGTTTGACCGACGGTAATTGGGGATTAGCAAATGCACGCATTTCGACAAATAGAAATGCACACCATAAGCAACAACATTGCACCATTCAAAGCATTGCCTTATTTCCGGGAGAGAAATTGTTCCATTCTAGATTCTAATTAGTCTTACCTCACGTAAGGAGACAAATAAATTCTTAATTATGGTCCGTATTGATTGGCACTCAAAAAGCCAGTTCCTTCAAAAAGCCCTTGGTAACACTTAATTAACCGGACATTTGTTAAATTTGGAGAATTGGATAGTACTACCTCGTTAGATGAATATCGCTCAAATTGAAGCCAACGTTCAAAAAATATTAAAATCTTTCGATCCGGGTTCTTTTATATACGATCTTCTATTGGCCTATGGTCAGCCCAAGGCTTCGATCAAAAGGCTGCAACATGGTGGTCTAAATCTATCAACGGGAAAAGGTGAAATCCTTTGGAAGAAGAAACTCTTTTTCAAATCAGTCAACAAGCAGGATCTGCATGAGGTAATTGATACCATTCGGTCGGATCACAAGATGTTAAGACATGATCCTCGTTTCATTGTTGTGACGGACTTTACCGCAATCCTCGCAATAGACCGAAAGACGTTGGGGACGTTGGACGTGAATTTGAATGATTTACCAAAACACTTTGATTTCTTCTTGCCCTGGGCGGGAATGGAGAAAGCACAGCTCCAAAACGAGAATCCTGCGGATGTAAAGGCAGCGGAGCGGATGGCGAAATTGTATGACGAAATCAAAAAAGACAATCCTGCCAAAACACTAGAAGAGGTTCATAATCTGAATGTATTTTTATCGCGTTTACTGTTTTGTTTTTTTGCTGAAGACACAGGAATATTTGAGCCCGTGCAATTTACTAACGCGATCAGTGGCCACTCGCAGTCGGATGGGAGCGACTTGCATGGATATGTGGATAAATTGTTTGATGTCCTCAACACTGAACAAAGTAAGCGCAAAAGTTTGCCGGCCTATCTGGACGCCTTTCCGTATGTGAACGGCGGATTATTCAAAAATAAACACTATTCACCCGCATTCACGAGACGTAGCAGGCAAGCTCTCATTGACGGTGGTCAGTTAGAGTGGAAAGATATCAACCCGGATATTTTTGGTTCCATGATACAGGCGGTTGTTACACCAGAGCACCGTGGAGGTTTAGGAATGCATTACACAAGCGTGCCTAATATAATGAAGGTAATTGAACCACTTTTTTTAAATGAACTCTACGAACAATTAGAATTCGGAAAGGGAAACAAAAAGGCATTAGCCCAATTACTAACAAGAATATGGCATATAAAAATATTTGATCCAGCCTGCGGAAGCGGAAACTTTTTAATTATTGCTTACAAGGAACTACGTAGGCTCGAAATGAAAATCTTTAGGACATTAAATACACTTGCCTTTTCGAACATAAGCCTTGGCAATTTTTATGGTATTGAGATTGATGATTTTGCTCATGAAGTAGCAACACTGTCACTTTGGTTAGCCGAACACCAAATGAACCAGGAGTTCTTCAAAGAATTTGGCAGAACTAAACCAGCCCTTCCATTAAAAGATACCGGCAACATAATTCAGGGTAATGCTACTAGAGTTAATTGGGAAGAAGTATGCCCTAAAAATGAGGGTGATGAAACTTTCATTTTAGGTAACCCCCCTTATCTGGGAGCAAGAGTTCAGAACAAAACCCAAAAGACTGATTTGGATTATGCTTTCAAAAACTCATCAAAATATAAGGATCTTGACTATATAGCTTGCTGGTTTTATTTAGGAAGTAAATATATAAAAGCAAGTAATTCAAGGCTTGCGTTTGTAAGCACTAATTCCATTTGCCAAGGTGAGCAGGTTTCCATTCTTTGGCCGATGCTGTTTTCGAATGATATCAAAATTTCATTTGCGCACACGTCATTCAAATGGTCAAACAATGCCAAATCTAATGCGGGAGTAATTGTTGTAATTGTTGGATTGGAGAATAGCTCGAGAAAATCGATCAAGCGGCTTTATGCGGAAAAATTAAACCGAGTTGTGGAAAACATAAACCCATATTTGGCAGCCGGCAGGAACATTTATGTAGAAAGAAGAAACGTTCCTTTATCGGACTTTCCGAAAATGAGCTTTGGAAATATGGCGAATGATGGAGGTGGTCTAATTTTAGAAACAATTGAGAAGGAGAAAATTGTGCGTGAATTTCCAAGGTCATCTCGTTATTTTAAGAAACTGCTTGGTTCATTGGAATTCATTCGAGGGGAGGAGAGATGGTGTTTATGGATTGATGACAAAGATCTAAAAGATGTGCTTAGCATTCCTCCGCTTAGGGAACGGATAAAGATTACAAAGAATCATAGATTATCCAGTAAAGACAAGGGGACAATTAAACTCGCAATGAGACCACATCAATTTAGGGATTTAAATAGAGCCAAATCGACAGCCCTGATAATTCCTAGGGTGTCTTCCGAACGCCGAGACTACATACCTATCGGTTTTCTCGATTCGGATACAATAATTTCTGACTCAGCTCAGGCCATTTATGACCCGGAACCATATGTATTTGCGATTCTAAACTCTCGGCTACACATGACATGGGTTCGAGCAGTCGCAGGGAGATTGAAATCAGATTACCGGTATTCCAACTCGATTTGTTACAATGCCTTTCCATTTCCACCAATCAACTCCGGACAAAAGCAAGAGCTTCAAAAATATGCTTATCAAATTTTAGAACGTCGGGAAGATCATTCTGAAAAAACTTTAGCTCAACTGTATGACCCTGGTAAAATGCCACCTGATCTAAAAGAAGTTCATCACCAATTAAACCAGGCCGTGGAACGCTGCTATAGGAGCAAACCCTTTGAAACAGATGAGGAACGATTAGAATACTTGTTTAAACTCTATGAGCAAATGACCTTAGAAGAGCAAACCAAGGGCACTTTGTTTGAAGTAGAAAAGAAATTAAAGAAGAAAAAGAAATAACAATGCCAGATATAGTTCACGTTACATACGGTCAAACTGGACAAAGCTCTAAATTAAATACGTTGGGCATGCGCGAGATGCAAGAGAAGGCCTTTGTGTCACGCGACGCGCAATATCTTTTGTTGAAGGCACCCCCCGCTTCGGGCAAATCACGGGCTTTAATGTTTATCGCGCTAGATAAACTTGTCCATCAGGGATTGAAAAAAGTAATTGTAGCGGTGCCAGAAAAATCAATTGGCGGTTCGTTCGGTAAAACAAATTTGAAAGAGTTTGGTTTTTTCGCCGATTGGGAACCAAATGACATATATAATCTTTGTACTCCAGGTATGGACGGAAGTAAAAGCAAGGTGCAAGCTTTTAAAAAGTTCATAGACAATGATGAAAGGATTCTGATATGCACACATGCCACATTGCGTTTTGCGTTTGAAGAATTGGAAGAGAATAAGTTCGACAATATAATAATGGCTATTGATGAGTTTCACCACGTTTCCGCCGATGTCGATAGTCGTCTAGGCGAATTGTTAAGAGCCATTATGAGAAATTCAAGTGCTCATATTATAGCAATGACTGGGTCATACTTCCGTGGAGATAGTGTTCCAGTTTTGAAACCAGATGATGAGGCGAAGTTTACAAAAGTGACGTACAACTATTATGAGCAGTTGAACGGATACACCTATTTAAAGTCATTAGGTATTGGCTATCATTTTTATCAAGGTCGTTACACCACGGCCATTCTTGAAATATTAGACACCAATAAGAAAACGATACTTCACATACCAAATGTAAATTCCGGCGAATCTACTAAAGACAAGCACAACGAAGTGGATACAATTTTAGATGCCGTTGGAGATATTGAAAAAGTAGATAGTGCGACGGGGATCATCTATGTCAAAAGACATACCGACGGCAAGATATTGAAGGTCGCTGATCTAGTAAACGACACTCAAAAGGATCGGGATAAAATCCAAAACTATCTCCGTGATATTAAGACTGCCGATGACATGGACCTAATTATCGCCCTGGGGATGGCAAAAGAAGGATTTGACTGGCCATATTGTGAGCACGCATTAACCGTAGGCTATAGAGGTTCGTTAACCGAAATCATTCAAATCATTGGTCGTTGTACGCGTGACAGCAATAATAAGACGCACGCGCAGTTCACAAATTTGATTGCTCAGCCTGATGCAACGGATGATTTGGTAAAGCTTTCGGTCAATAACATGCTAAAAGCGATTACCGCATCTTTGTTGATGGAGCAAGTTTTGGCGCCTAATTTCAAATTCAAAACAAAATTGTTTGGCGAGGACAAGGCAGAAGCAGGAGAGATAAAAATAAGGGGTTTCAAAACGCCGACTTCAAAACGGGTTAAGGATATTATTGAATCAGACCTCAATGATTTGAAGGCCACTATTCTTCAAGACGATACTATGCTCAGAGCTATGCCCGGTAACGTTGATCCAGAGGTAATCAATAAGGTGTTAATTCCAAAAATAATTCAAATAAAATACCCCGACCTTTCTGAGTCGGAGGTAGAAGAAGTTCGTCAATACGTCGTGGTTGATTCTGTAGTGAAGAATGGTGAGATAAAAGACGTGGGCGATAAACGATTCATTAGAATGGCCGGGCAGTTTGTAAATATCGATGATCTACATATCGATTTGATAGATCGAATAAATCCATTTCAAAAGGCTTTTGAGATTTTGTCAAAATCCGTTACCACTAAGGTTTTAAAGGTAATACAAGATGTAATTGAATCCACGAGAATTCAAATAAGTGTGGAGGAGGCATTGCTACTGTGGCCAAAGATCAACGACTTCGTGAGGACATTTAAGAAAGAACCAAGTCTACAGTCTAGTGATCCACTAGAAAGAAGAATGGCTGAGGCGGTCATTTTCTTGAAAGAGCAAAAGAGAAAACGCCAAAATGGATAAAGAAAAGGGCCTTCAAGATATCTTTGAGAACGATCCATTAGGATTGTTAAACATCAAACCTTCAATCGCTCCATCAAGAAACGAAGACGAAAGGCTCGTGGCGTCTTTTCAAGAGCTAAACTCCTTTTACGAAAAGAATAATCGAGTACCTGAACAAGGTGGTGGACTTCAAGAACATCAATTATACGCTAGACTTAAGTCACTCAGAGAGAACAAAACAAAAATTGCTATTTTGAACGTATTCGATAAGTACGGATTATTAAAATATGTGAAGAAGGAAATCAAGTCTTTGGATGATATATTGACCGATGACCCCTTGGGATTATTAGGGGGTGAGTCAGAAGGTCTCTTTGACTTAAAGCATGTGGTGCCAACTGACATTGAAAGAGTCGAGGCGGATTTTGTGGCGAGACGGAGGCCTTGCAGAGGTTTTGATAAATATGAGCCACGATTTAAAGAAGTGCAAAATCAACTCGCGGCAGGATCTCGTAAGCTAGTTGCCTTTAAGCAGGAGTACCTGCGCCCGGGCGAGTTCTATGTCCACAATGGCGTGGTATTACTCTTAGAGAATGTCGATTTTGAAGAAGAGGTAAAAGGATTTAGAAGCGGCAATAGAGTAAGAAAAGATGGGCGGACCCGGGTGGTCTTTGAGAATGGTACTGAATCAAATATGCTTTATCTGTCACTTTACAAGGCACTCTTAGCTAATGGGAAGGCGATGACCCGGACCTCGACAATGGTCAACTATGAATTTGCAAGTGATCTCGGAATGGTCGCAGAATCCGAAGATGAAGAAGGCGGCTACATCTATATTTTGAAGTCGAAATCTGAAAGGACTGAGATTAAAGAAATGCACCACCTTTACAAGATCGGATTTTCAAAAGGCACGGTCGAGGAACGAACAAAAGAGGCTAAATCCGACCCAACATATCTGATGGCCGATGTGAGGATCGTAATGACCTTTAGATGCTACAATTTGAACCCCCAGAAATTCGAGCTATTGATTCATAAATTTTTCGGATCCGCTTGCCTTGATGTAGACGTGATTGGTGAGGATGGAAAAAGGTATTCACCCCGAGAATGGTTTATTGCTCCACTTGACGTCATTGAACAAGCGATTCATATGATAATTTCAGGTAAGATAGTCAATCATAGATACGACTCAACGAAGAGCATAATTGTTTTGCGGTGAGGAGAATGGAACGGTGGCTAATTACAAGTGGCTAATATTTACAGTATGTTGCAGTATCAAATTCAACAATTTGATGCGCCTTTAGAAATTATGGAGCCTCAAAAAATGATTTCACTCGATGACTATCATCTCGAAAGCATACAGAGGATTTCGGAAAAAATTCGCCAGCATACACTGATAATTTTTGAGGAGCAAAAGCTTCATGAATTTTTTCCACTTGCAAGCGGCGTATTGTTGAAATGGAAGGAGGGTTATTTCTTAGTTCTTGCCGGACATACTAAGACGACAACTATAGGAAACAACCAGCTTTATACAATTTTTGAGAACGATTTTATAGCAATTTTAGGCAGGCGAATTAATAACAAGCGCGGCAAAGGAATAGCTGTAGATGACGATAAAATTGATTGCTCAATAATAAAATTGACCGACTCCTGTAAGGGGGAGATAATAGAAAAAGGGTATAAGTTCTTTAATTTAGGCGACGTCAATATTGATCACGATGACTTGCCGGGAATGAAATATCTTGTTTTTGGGTTTCCTATCACTAAAGTCAAGCAAAAATATTGTTCTCCCCTCGACTATTCAGCACAAGCACTATCTTACCAAACAATAATTTTAAACAATAATAAATTATTCAAACAGCTCAAGTTGATAGAGGGTGTAAACTTTATGGTTCCATACAAAATAAAAAAAATATTCAAGACCGGAAATCGAAAGCGGGTGCGAGGACCGGAGCCTACGGGCCTCAGTGGATGTGGTTTATGGTGTCTTCCGAATAATATGGACATAGAAAATAATTTTTATTCATTGGCGTACTATCCGGTCGGTATTTTAACCGAACACGACAAGAAAAATTCATTATTTATTGGAACTAGGCTTGCCATCATTGCCAACGGAATTTGGCAAAAGTTTGATCCCACTGCACCAAGATCCCGAAAGTTGGTACTGCGATAGGCATCACATAAATGGCGTACTTTAAGATCAGTCCTGAATCTGCTGTTTCGTAAGGCTAATCATTTACCATTTCGCGCGACGTGGGTTTTTTCCCTTAGTTGGAATCAATTGACAGCTCTAAAGGCAAGATAATTTCGCAGGATGCCATTTAGGATTCTTCATATTTTTCATAGCAATATTCACGCTGAAAGATTGGGTAATTTATAGCTAAAGTTGGTTGTGGGGCCATTTATGTGGATATAGGACTGAACCATTACGTAGTTAGCGCAATTCCACGTCTGCAATGATCCAGATTATAAAGTAATTCCGCGTCCAACTTCGGCCAGAACCCGCGAAAACCATAAGTCAACCGTATTGTTCGATACATCATGACCTTTACTAGTAGTATACGACTGGTCTCATAAAAAATTGTCATGCAACATTTATTATTCAAACCTCTCGTCGGAGCTCCTATCCTCCTTTTCTTTTTTTAACGCCTGAGATATCACCCGTTCCAGCGATCCATGAGTCTTATGCGCCCAGTCACGAATTTTGCCATTGCTGTCGGATGTGAGGTCCGAGATAGGACCCAGGCGTTGAATATAAATATTAGATCGAAGACCGGAGTACGACATTGGTATAAGACTCATTCTTAGATTTTCAAGCGCTTTTTCAACATCGTCCGCAGCATGGAGTAATTCCAAAATAGCCGGCTTCCATATTAATTTTCCCGGCGAATTATCCAATTTGAAAGGCCGTAGCTTAGAAAGCAATGAATAGATTCTTTTTTGGGGATTAATTTTACACCACTTTATTATTTCAACGTCCGCGATGTGGTCCAGTGGCCCTGTTTCATTGAATCCATCATTTGCGATTCTATAGAGAGGGTCGTAGTGTTCAGGAATATTCTCACCAATGAAAACGTCTAAAACAATAGCTGGATACATTGAGGCAAGACTAGCGAGCGTTTCTTGATAGAAATGCCCAAGGAATTTGCTTTGAATTGCACGTGAGATATTTTGACATAATTCCGTTGCTTGTTGCGTATTCGATTGTAAGTAACGCAAAATAACTTGCCCAATGCAATGATCTAAGTTTTCACTATATGCGACTTCAAAGTTGTGCTGACAAAGGACCTCGGCTGCAAACTCAGAAATGGTTGAAGCATCGAAAGACCAACGAAGTGCTGTCATGTATAAGCTCTCAAGTACCATCGCGGATCCATCGTTTGATGGCACAAACCGCTTCATCAGTTGTATGTAGGAACTAACGGTTACATCAGGTTCGTATTTACAATACCTAAGATTCCGGTATAGTGCAAATGGGAAGGCCTTGGCGGCAATTGTCTTTTGCAATCTCTCTATGGCTTTGAGATCCAGGCCCGTCTGGCATTGAAATATTGGAAAGAACGGAGCGAATAAGCTTTCATCTAGAATTTGATCATATACTCCTCTGTCCTGTACCTTGGCCTGAGCTAGAAAACCGATAGCAATTTGAAGGTTTATATCGTTTTTTGAATCTGCAAAATCCTTTGAGAGCATCGTCCAATGTTTTATTGGATTGTTCGAACCAGTAAACAAACCCTCACCTATGCTAAATGTCTTGTCGGAGGGAGTAGCGAAAATTTCGGGGAGTATTGTAAGCAACGCGTGATCATCATACGCCATCAATCGACCAATCTCTTTTGCCACACGTTGGGATCGTTCATGCGGCTTTAAAGTTTTGTCGATCGGTAGTGAAAAATCTTCAAGTTCGATGTGATCAAATCCATTGTTTCGTATTACTGCCAAAGCCTTTTGCAAGAGACTTTTTGGACGCATAAATTTTAAAAGTTCCTCTAGCCGAATTCTTACGGACGGTTTTATTTTATTACTAAAAGATAATGTATTTCGGCATGCGATCCAGCCGTCACTCCATTCGGCGTGGACATGAATCATTTTGGCGACGGGCTCA
This sequence comes from Chryseolinea sp., assembly GCA_037720155.1. Classification (GTDB taxonomy): domain Bacteria; phylum Bacteroidota; class Bacteroidia; order Cytophagales; family Cyclobacteriaceae; genus Chryseolinea. The sequence continues at coordinate 313,525 of JBBJMI010000002.1, forward strand.
AGTGCATTATACATCCCCGCATCGCACAAGTCTCGGAATCGCTTACTAAGCCTTTCTCGGACGTGGGATGACGCGGGTGCGTTTGAATTGGCTGAAGATTCACAAAGGGAAAGAAACGTTTGATACCAATTCATTACGTCTTTTTTTGACTTGGGAACCCAGCCATAACTCCGAATTTTAGACCCGAAATCCGCATAAAAGCCGTACAAATTCCAATTTGAGCATTTCAATGTTTTTCCAAGCAAGAAAGACGCTAACTTAGATGCATTGTTCTTTCCAGAGGAAATCAACTCAATGATTACTTCCTTACGTTGACCAATCAGCGCGAGCGTTCCTGAAAGATAAAGTTGAAAGAGTTGACCCAGGCGGTTGTGAATGGAGTTAACGTTCTCTTGTTCGTCTTCCGTTAACGCGAAACGAATTATCAGGTCTACAGAACGTTTAAATAAAAAAGGCTCATAAGCCAGCTGTATCAAAATATTTACGACGTCATCATAAAAGCGATTGTGCCTGGTTGTATAGTCACCACCAATTAAGTTAGCACATTCCTCGATAAAGGTTATTACTGGCTCAGGAGCAGTTGGCGCAATTGAAAACAGAATTTGATAATCGTCGTGATTCAGCTCTCCCTTTTTTCTCCCTAACAACCCGTCGGCGCTAAGCCACTTAACAACAATTTCCTCTGCTTGGGAGCTATCGGCCAGATAGCCAATCCGTTTTGCAAAGGATTTTAAAAGTCTTTCTCTACCGGACTCAGTGAATTTCGTCAAAAGGAAGTCAACCGGTAATCCATTTAACGCCTTTCCCGCAAGTCTGTTGGCAATCGCTTGTGGAAGAACTGCCCTCCATTGCCCGCGGGACTGAAGCAATCCTCTATCTTTCAATGTGCTCAGTTGCCTGTAGAGCTGCTCTGGGGTCAAATGGGCTAAGGACGAAAGCAACTGAATCTCACTGTCTACAGCCATAGAGTCTCCAGCACTAAAGGAATACACTAACGCACATGTTTCCGCGGTATTCAGCAAGCCCTCATTAACAGTATTTCTCTGGTAAAATAATCTCTGAAACAGGGCTTCATCGTTTAAGACGGAGATGTCTGCATCATTGCCGGTTGCATTAGCCAAGGCTAATGCAATTCTTGCATTTCCACCGGAGAATTTTGATATGGTTCGGAGGTTTGGCTCGGCCATCGCCGGGTAATATTGTCTAAGAATAGATTCGATGGTGGAGTCTGTTGATTCCAATAGTCGCCATACTTGCGTATCATGGGGCCGATCATCCCTAATATCATATTCAATTGTAACTAATCGGACGTTGCTTATCGACTTTTTACAAGCTTGTGTCAATGCAAAATGCAAATCAGAGCTACAGTTGTCTACGACCAAAATCGTCTCATACCCGAGAGTGGAGCAAGCCTGAATTAATTCTATAGGGCCAGGTTGTGGAGAATTTGCATAATCACAGAAAATGGCGAGATCAGGATTCAAAGCATCTGGTATAACATTATTTTCAAATAATGCTTGAACCAATCGGGTTTTGCCCAAGCCCGACAATCCAATTAACCGAATGGAAACTCGATCGCCTATTAGGTAGGATCGCATATTGATTATGGCGGTCTTTGTGTCAACCTTTTTGAATGGGTCGCTTGAACTGAACATTCTCAATTGGTCGTCTAATATGAAATTCGTCCTCTGCATATTTAAAGGTAGGGGTGTCCATTCCCCGTATGTTTGCCAGCCGCTTGTCGCATTATTGACCTTTAGTTGTATCCAAAAAACAATGGCAGGATGTTCACGAGCCCAACTCGCTAAGCGTGAGGCATCAAAAAAGGCTACGTGCGTATTGGTCCCGAATTGTTTTAATAGGACCTTTTTCATCTCTTTAATTCTATTATTAAGCTGCAAGTCGCTAATGGAATTGCCCGACGTGAGTACATACGCTCCCTTCTTCTTCATAACGTCCGCAATCGCAGGTCGTAGCTTCTTTTTTGGCTTCATCTCTATCGCCACCTGCCTTGCCGTCAGGTCAGCCTTCTTGACTTGAAATATTGTATTAGGCCTTGGGACGTAGGTGTTTGATGGCAACTTTTTACATTTTACTCTTACGTCCACTCCCCCGTCTACTGCGTTCTGGTGCCCACCCCAGGTAATGCTTGAGGTTGACATGTTTGCTTTTCGGAAGTCAGCCTCGCAGAGTTTAGCTAACAGGGTTCTTAAGTCTTCTTCGGACAAGTTTGAAATGTCATGTGACGTTAATTCGAAAAGTGAGTGCATGGTTGAACGATTATGGTGTACCAAAATAAGGTGATTTTAGTTTCTCTCACGTGTAGCGCAGAAATTTGCTTAAGCAGGATTACCGTTAGAACCATTGTAAAAAAGGTCGCCCGCTGGATCGGATTAACTGTCGTGCAGTGATAATCATTGCCTTTACAACTCTTAAGCGTGTAAGCCGGTATCGGATGTCATTCAACGTCTGCCAGAGTTACATTTCCGGATGGGTTTTAAAAGCAGACCAAAGCATAAGCTGAACTTCAGAGAGGTTTCGATTTGATCACAAGTTTTATAAAACCGTTGATAAGGGTTCTAAGTATTCAATTTCGCTTGAACTTAACGGCTTTGACGATTTTTGAAATTGTGATTTTGATCAAATTTCAGGACAGCCAGTTGAAACTCCTGAAGTCCTATAATTTCGTTGTCCATAAACCGAATCACTTTGTCGACCAGCATTGGTTTAAATTTTTGAATGATGTTATGCCTCAAATATTTTACCAAAGCTCGATCCAGTACAAATTAATTAGTCGAACTACGATAAAATTGGCTAAGGGTGATGCACGCAATATTAAAACGGCTAACTTGATCTAAGAATCGTTATAAATCGACAACAATATTGAATGCATCATTCTTGGTTAAATGAAAGACATCGACAAATTTATTCCAATTGAAGAGGGAAAAAGGGCTCTTGAATTTCTTAGGAAGGTGGATCTTGCCAACGTGAATTTCGTAGCCATAAAGAAATATACAGATGTTCTGGCAAAATGTGGATTTACTGGTGGCGAATTTGGCGCCTAACCCATTACATTTTTCGTGGGGTTGTAATCGATATCGACGAATTTCCACAAATTAAAAGCGTAGGGAGGATTAGCTATAGACGTCGTAAGGAAGGGGATGGATCATGGCTAAACCGTGCATCATCAAACAAGCATCAAGTTTTTTATGGAGCGATACCTACACCGGATTTTGGTGATTCTAAGGTCGCAGCTGTTCTTGAAATAGATAATATTCGAAATGACGATTTTCCCGAGGATGAATACGAATATATCGCAATGGGGATGTGGTTTGTCAAGAAAGCCTTTTTTGTAGCGTCCGTTGGTATGCATTCCGAAATTGCTGCCAGGAATGCATGGGCACGTAACTTAGTAAAGCGTGACCAGGAGTTATGCAGTATAAGTGAAAACGCAGAATTTATAAAGGAAGTTATGCACTTCCTCGGATCGGAATTTGGCAAAGAAGTGCCTTCAACTGAAGATCACCTATATAAGATTTCGGCCGCATATGGAGACAGTCTTTTTGATTTGGGCATCGGTGGCATCATGTTTCCGAGCGTGCAAATGGCAGCAAAGACTTTTAATATTGCCATTCATAGCGAAGTTGTAGATAATCAGTGTATCGATATCGCAGCAGCGGCAGTAATGCGTGGCTCAAAAATAAAAAACGATATAATCTGGGGCTGGTACATGCAATGTCCACGGGTCTTTAACGACGAACTAAAATGGGAGGAGACTCCAGCAGGCTCTAGGATATCGCAAAACGATCTGGAAAGATTCAGAAAAATTATTGAGAGCGGCGGAAGGCTGAATCAAAACACCACGTTTATATCTTAAAATCGTCGGGACGGAAGCGAGTATCGTAGGTGTATCAGACATTTGGTAAGATCTAAGTACCGCAGAATGCCTTGTTTTTAAATAAATTAAAACAGTGATTTACTATTAAATTGCCTCACCAATGCGATCTAGCTGACCGGTTAGGGATGGGCCAAAATTGGTTTCGGCAATTACTTACTTTGATGACCTATACCTCCATGTAGAAATTCTGTAGAACTCGTTAGTTTAAGTCCAAGCATGGCAAAAAGCACGAATGCGTATCATAACCCGTGCAAGCGGTAGGATTTTAATTATTAGCTATTAGACTCTTCCAGCATGCCCTTATTGAAATTTTAACTAGCTAGACATTATTTCCCCTTCAAAAAAAGTGCCCTGGAGTATTTTCTCAATTCTTATAGAAGAGTATTCTATTTGTTGCTCGAAGTTTTTGTCTTGTTTATGAAAAGTTGAAATCAGTTCGTTTCCATAACCATGTTTATTAGCATATGAGTCAGCAAACACCTCCATCGCGATAGAATTTGATTCTCGCGCTTCGTCCAAGACTTTTCTACTGAATTGTAATCCATGAATGAAGCAAAACTCAAATGTCGGCTCGTCTTGTAATTCAGGCTTATTCAACACGTGTCCAAGCTCATGAAGGACAACCGCGGCGATTTCCCGTTCAGTGAGGGTTGGCTTGCGCACAATTTTTTATATTAATAATGATAGATACATCCCAAAAGCCATAATCATAGGATTTAATTAAGCAAGTGCCAAATCCTTTTTCAGCCAATTCCCTGTTCTCAGACACTTTGAACATGACATCACCTGGTAAAGAGATCTGAATTCTATGAGCTACTTGGTTATACTTTGAACACTCCAGGGACGTTTCAATGCCGTCAATTACAAGAGATAATACTGGGTTCGACGTCGGGTTAAATTTTTTAATCATGGCGATTGGGAAATAGCAGTGACCTCCGAAAATACCAATTTACTGCCATTTCGTTTCTTAAAAACGCCCGTACTCTCCGGCGAAACCAAGCTTGATCTTCGGGTGAGGCAATTCTCCTGCCGTTGCAAATATTACTTTGTCTGTTTCGTCCAATACTGAACTTTCAAATTGTGCCAAGTATGTTTCTGTAATGACTTTATTTTGGTGGCCTAGCCCTTCTTGAATCAGCTCGGTAGGAGTGCCTGATCTTTTTTGTAGTGTAGCCCAAGTATGTCTGGCGACATAGAATGTTATTTCATTCGTGGTATTAATTTTTAGTTTGTCTGAGGAACAAATCTCTCGTAGATCTTTATTAATCTTCTTTAGGACGTCGTTCACTCTTTGCTTTTCCTGCAGGGTTGTGTATCAGGTTTAAGCACCGGAAAGACGAATTCGTTTCCGAACGAATTCGCTCTGTAGTAACGGAGAATATCGGCAATAGGCCCACGGATTGGAAGGGAAAGGTAGTTCGTGCCTTCCTTTCTGGTTTTTGAACGTAGGTAAACGATTCTTCCATCTTTTATATTTTCCTCCCATTTGAGAAACGCCATATCCATGAAGTTCATGCCACGACACAGGAAGCTAAACACAAAGTAATTCCTTGAATGGAAAAGCCTCGTTCCTTCGTCAATTGGGTGATTCATGATCGCTGCCATTTGTTCTTTTTGGAGTGCTCGTTTCGGGGATGCTTCCTTTTTAATTGAAAGCAGCTTGAAGGGATTAATTCCAGGGTCACCGTAACCTTCGTTGACTGCCTTATTATAAAGGGCCTTTAGGGAACGGAAGTAGGCCGCAATTCCATTAGTACCGCACGTTTTTGCCAGGTGCGATTGAAAGCCTCTAAGAAGTGAATAGTCGAAATCCAGAAACTTAAATTCCTTCGGATGAAATTCTTTTAAACGTGAGAGAAGCGGCTTTGCAACGTTTAGTGACGAAAATCGGCCGTCACTCTTCATCTGGGCAATCTCCTTATCAATAAAACTGTAAGACGGTGGTATTTTTTAGTGAACTAAAGAAACGTTTTTCAAAACGATCGAATGTAAATTCTTGATTCTGGTTTTTTATTAAGTCCATGGCCGTGGAAGCTTTGGCCTCCCATAGATTAATCTTTTTATTGCCATCCACCGATACCCTTGAATTTAGACGACCCGCATCCTCATTCCATTGTTCTTTAAATGCTTGAATCCCCGGGAGGGTATAGTAGCGCCTGGTTCTTTTGAATGTAATCCTCAAGGCAATTGGATGCATGCCGGTAGACAACGTCTTGGAAGTAAAAAGAATGATTTTGGCCCTACCCTCCGCAAGCTTCATGGTTTACACAACGGCTGGTAAATTACAGTAAATGTCAGTAATCAACCATAAGTATAATATATTGTATATCAGACTGTTGTGAGCAATGTAACACAAAATTGTGATCGGGAAGGAAAGAATTTCTTTCTGTTAATCAGAGGGTCTTTGGTTCAAGTCCAAAAGGAGGAGCTTAATCAAGCAGTTACGACAAAATCGTAACTGCTTTTTTGGTCTAGATTTACGCGTTGTAGTCCGACCATCCGCTCATCTAATGTTCATCGACCCTTTTTTATCTTTTTTTTTCTCGCTGGTGCGAAACGGTAGATATTCGTAAGCGTCGCCCGATTGGGCACACATCTTTTAGGACACTAGGTGGGGTTTAGACATCACTCATTCTTTAATATCTCCGCTGGATTCGCCAGGGCAGTTTTTACAGTCTGGGCGCTAATGGTCACAATCGTAATAATCACTGTTAAAATTCCAGCTACAAAAAAGGTGACGGGACTAATTGAAACATGATAGGCAAACCGTTCTAGCCAGCCATTCATGAAGTACCAGGCTATTGGCCAGGCAACGACATTCGCGACGAGGACAAGAAGAATGATCTCCTGACTTAAAAGTCTGACGACCGTACCGACCGAGGCACCGAGTATCTTACGAATGCTCACTTCTTTACTTCTTTGCAAGGTGTTGAATGTTGCCAATCCGAATAAACCAAGAGAAGCGATGAAGATAGCTAGTCCCGCGAAAATCATGAAGAGCTCTTGTTGGTTTGCTTCGCTTTCATAGAGTTGTTTGTAACGCTCATCTACGAATTCGTATTTTAGTGGTTCGTCGGGCACAAATTGTTTCCATGCTTTTTGGATTTCTACGATGGCTGCTTCCATGTTTGATGCTGCGATATTTACAGATACTATTCGAAATCGCGCGTAGTTGATAAAAACTATGGGCGCGATCTTTTCTTGTAATGATTCAAAATGAAAATCTTTGACCACACCGTTGACGGTTGATTTCACACCATTCACGTCGATCTCTTTACCGACAGCCTGGTCGTTGGTCCATCCGAGAAGTTTGCAGGCGGCCTCATTAAGCACAAAACCATTGGCGACCTTTGACTCAAATGTATCTTGACTTCGGACAGGTTTCGGAAAATTCTTACCAGAAGCAAATGCAATGTTGTAGGTGGCGAAGAAATTTTGGTCGACAGTTACGTTTTTCAATACGACACTTGTTTTTTGAGCTGCGGTGTCATTTTGAATGGTGGAGGTATTATTGGACTCCAATAACCTGGACGTTGGAATACGGCCCGACCTTGAGATGTTAACTATCGCGGGGTTTTGCGCTAAGGTATTATAGAAGCCGTCGAATTGTAATTGATCCGGAAAGCTAAAGGCGACGATTTGATTTTTATTATAACCGAGATCTTTCTTGTTCAGGAATTCGAGTTGCTGATAGGTCACAAGTGTGGCGATGATCATAAAGATGGAGATACTGAATTGGGTTACGACCAGAATCTTTCGGATGCCGATACCATCACGAGATGTAATTACTTGTCCTTTGAGAACTTGTACAGGTTTATAATTTGAGATTACAAACGCAGGGTAAAGTCCCGCCGCGATTCCAAGCATAACGACAAATGCTATGAGGGTCCCGGCTGTGTTGATGTTGAGGTAGTCTACCAGTTGTATTGTCTTGCCAGTAAAAGTATTCAGCCAATGTAAGCAGGCTGCGGAGATTGCGAAGGCAACCATCATCGACAAAAATGACATCACTGTCGATTCGCTGATATACTGGAAGATCAACTGGATTCGCATAGCACCTGAGACTTTTCTTAGCCCGACTTCTTTGCCACGTTGTGTGGCGCGCGCTGTCGACAGGTTAATGAAGTTGAAGCAGGCGATAATGACCAGGAATACGGCAATCGAGCCCATCGCATAGACATGATTGATATTGCCATTGGTCTCTTCTTCGGAATCAAGATGCGAGTAGAGGTGAATGGAAGCTAAAGGTTGTAAGAAGAGATGGGTTGATTCACTTTGCTTTCTTCCATTGCCAGTTGACGGCATATGTTTGTCGAGGAATGCGGGAAATTGTTGCTCCGTTTTTGTGGCATCGAAATTATCCTTAACTAAGATGTAGGTAAGAAAGCCGTTGTTTTCAAAGGCTCCTTCGACGTTTTCTTTGCCGTAATAGACATCATCGTTTAAGGTGCTGAAGGAGACCAATGCATTGGGATGCCAATGTGATTGATTTGGCATGGCTTTATAAATACCGGTGATCTCTGCGATGTCCTTAAAAAACATTATTTGTTTTCCTACGATATCAGTTGTTCCGAAATATTTTTTTGCTGCCTCATCCGAGAACATGATCGTGAGCGGGTTCTCAAGTGACTGGCTTGAGTTGCCCGATAGCACCTCTATGGAGAACACTTTGAAGACCGATGGTTCAGCAAAGAATACTTTCTCCACTTCAAATGCTTCTCCACTACCATCAACGTTCTTATTGATTATTGCCAGCAAACCTCCGAGTCGTGTTACTTCAATTATATCAGAGAAACCATTTTTAAGTAACGGAGCAAATGGCGTCGCGAGATGACCGAGGTGCATGTGTTGATTGCCTTCGGGTGTTACATAGTTTCGCGTGACGCGATAGATGTGATCGGCGTTCTTATTAAAGCGATCGTAACTGAGTTCGTCTTTGATGAAGACGGATATTAAAAGAGCGCCGGAGAGGGCAAGGGAAAGGCCGATTATATTAATTGAGCCAATCAGTTTATTTCGAGTAAGGAGGCGGAAGGCGATGGTGAAGTAGTTGAGGAGCATTGCCGAGGGTTTCGTTGGTGAGGTCCCTACGAAAGTCGAGCCATCATTGAAAAAACAATTTTTGTTGGGTTTCAAGGTTTTCGATGGGCGATTGTGAACATTAGGTGTTCGGAAGTGGAGGGAAAACTTGGTGAATCCGGTGCTGTTCGACCGTGTGGTTTTCTCATCCCAGCGCTTCTATTGACAGCCTCGGACCTGCCAAACGGTGTGGCGGGTCGCTCTCACATACATTCTTCGGCGCGCTGATCGTCACTACCCTCCTATTAAACAGCATTATATTTCTTTAAAATATTATATACATTTATAAGTAATATGAAGGGAACTTACCTGGGCGAATTCGAGGAGCTGGTTTTATTGGCTACAGGCATAATGTCAGACGACGCGTATGGTGTAGCCATCCGCAAAGAGATCGAGACGCAAACGAAGCGCGCCGTAAACATTGGCGCAGTGCACACTGCCTTGCACCGGCTCGAAGAAAAAGGTTACCTGAAGTCAAAGTTTGGAGAAGCCACGCTTGTCAGAGGAGGAAAGCGGAAGCGAATATTTGCGCTCACACCTTTTGGATTGAAAGCGTTGAAGAAAGCTCAGGCACTTCGAAGCAACATGTGGTCAAAATTGATACTTCAAAGGAATTAAAGCTCCTACGTTATGAAACAACAACCACCCCGTCTGGCAAAAAGTATCCTTCGCCGTTTTTGTCATGTTTCGTTCCTGGAGGAAGTCGAGGGCGATCTCAATGAACAGTTTTACGAGCGTCTCGCAGGAAGCGGGTCATTCAATGCACGGTTGCACTACTGGATCGACGTAACGAGGGCGGTTGCTTCGGGGAATGATTATGGTCGGACCGAGCCTCGTTCGCGTGTGGCGATAGGCGATTCTATGGCTCACTTCTTCAAGATCTTCTTTCGCAATCTCAAGCACAACCGTTCCTCGTCGTTTATCAACATAGCCGGCCTCGCATTAAGCCTGATGAGCTTTGTGGCAATCTATCTTTACGTATCCGACGAACTCACCTTCGATAGCTTTCACCCCAATGCCGATAATGTCTATCGTATCAGTCACTCCTACAAACGTCACGGCGATGGCGTTGCCGAGACCGACGCCCGCGCCGGTGGTTTGTTTGTAGTGGAGTTGAAGGAGGCCATGCCGGAGGTGGAAGCTTACACACGATTCTCACGCTTCGGCTACCCGGGTTTTGTGAAGAATGAGAAAGCCAACATCATGAACGAAGAACAACAATTCTTCTGGGCCGACTCCACGTACACCGACATTTTCAATTTGCCGATGATTTCCGGCAATCCTTCCGTGATCCTGCGCGATCCACAAAATGTGATCATCAGCGAATCAATGGCCAAAAAGTATTTCGGTACGGCGGATCCCATCGGACAGGAACTCATCTATTCTCGCACCGGTATGGCGTTCACTTTCGTGGTCGCAGGTATCATGCGGGATTATCCTTCGAATGCACATTTTCATCCCGATTACATTGCCAGCAATGTGGCGCTCGGTCCTCTTTGGAAAAGGGACGGTTACGACCGTGTGAACGATTGGGGCGATGCATTTACGTACTCGTTTTTTCGGCTCATAAACGGTACCGACCCCGCGAAAGCGAAAGAAGCACTTACCCGTATTTTTAGGAAGCATCTCCCTCCCGAACGTACCGACGTGCCAGTCCTCACTAAGCTTACCGCTCTGCACTTCACACATGGAATGTTGGTGGAGCTGGAATTGCCGGGCGATAAAAGGTACGCCTACATTGCTGCGTCAGTTGGCGTCATGGTGTTGATTATCGCTGCGATCAATTACATGAACCTTGCAACCGCACGGTCCGTTCGTCGATCCCGGGAAGTCGGCCTTAGAAAGACATTCGGCGTAAGACGATCATCACTCATCTTTCAATTTATAGGAGAGTCAGTCATGCTTGTCTCGATATCATTTGTGATCTCGCTGGCCCTTACGGTTATGTTGCTGCCGTTCTTCAATCAACTCACGGGTAAGGCTTTTGACATTTATTCTGTGATTGATGGGAATGCCCTGCTCATACTCCTTGGTGTGGTGCTGTTCGTCGCCATCTTGTCGGGCAGCTACCCGGCGTTTTATCTCTCTCGTTTCAAACCCGGTGATATTTTAAAGGGAAAGATGATCACGGGCACCGGCGCCGAGAACTTCAGAAAGACATTGGTTGTCTTTCAGTTCAGCATCACCGTGTTGCTCCTCATCAGCGCCGCCGTTATCCACAATCAACTGACGTTCATACAATCAGGCAAGCTCGCCGCTCAGAAGGAACAAATCATGACGGTACGACTGGCTGACGTGGGAAATCAAGATCAGCTGCGACAGTTAATGATCCAGAACAAAGAAGTAAAAGAGCTGTCATTCAGCGATCACTTACCGCGCCAGAGCAATATGGGTTTCATCACGATGCCCTTCGTTATTCCATCGTTGGGCAAAGAGGAGCACATGTGGGACGGTCTTCGGGTCGACGAAAGTTTTGCGAAGATGTTCAACCTTGAACTAATAGAGGGCAGGAACTTTTCAATGGCACTTCCGGCCGACACCAGCAACTTTATTTTGAATGAAGCGGCGGTGGAAAGCCTCAGCCTTACACCGGAACAGGCAGTAGGTCTTACGATCACGATCAACGTTGATTATTGGGACGCCAGCCATCACGTGAACGGTAAGGTGATCGGTGTCGTCAAGGATTTCCCGTACGGTTCGGTTCGCGATGCCATCACACCTCTGGTCCTTAGCGGAAGGTACCAACATTCGGAGACAATGAATATCAGGCTCACCGACGACAACTACTCGGAAGCAATCACCAGCCTGGAAAAGTCGTGGAAGAAAATGTATCCCTCGAACCCATTCAAATACTGGTTCCTGGATCAGGAGTTCGGAAGATTGTACAAGCAGGAAATGCAGCTGGGGAAGCTGGCGGACTACTTCACCGGCTTCACGATCGTGATCGCCTGCCTTGGCTTATTCGGACTCGCCTCATTTACCGCCGAACAAAAGACCAAAGAGATAGGTATTCGGAAGGTGCTTGGAGCCTCAATCGGGCAAATACTCGTTTTGCTTACAAACAAGTTCATCGGGCTTGTGCTAATATCTTACGTGATAGCGATACCCCTCGCATTGTATTTCATGAATTCGTGGCTGGAGAATTTCGCGTACAAGGTGCCGCTGCACTGGCCGGCGTTTGTCGGTGCTGGGTTATTGATACTGTTACTTACCTACATCACCGTCGGCATTGAGTCCATCCGGGCAGCGATCGCGAATCCGGTGGATTCGATCAGGCATGAATAAGGTATGTTCATCGAACGGAAAAGATTTGGTAACAACTTCTCTTGCTTGATTGCCAGAAGTCTGTTACTCTATTTCCGAAAGCAAATAGTTTGTACTTCGTCCACCTGAAGAGTCCTTAGCCAGAATTCCAAGATCCATCAAATCGGTGATGTCTCGAAGCGCGGTGTCGGACGAAGTCTTGGTTATCTTGGCCCACTTAGATGTATTTAGTTTGCCGTCGAACCCATCCATAAGCTTGTTGAGCATTATTCTTTGTCTATCGTTGAGTGGCGCCGCGACGTGCTTTTCCCAAAACCGGGCTTTTTTTAGGACGCCAGAAAGTGTTTCTTCTGTGATGGTCAATGCTCTGTCTAGACATGTCAGAAACCATTCAATCCAGTTTGTTATGTCGAGGGTCCCTTTTTGAGTTGACTCTAGCGTGTCGTAGTATGACTTTCTTTCCTTTAGGATTTGTGCGGACATGCTATAAAATCGCTGATGGGTATTATCAGCGCGGGCCAATTGCATATCAGTTATGGCTCTGGCTATACGCCCATTGCCATCATCAAAAGGATGGATTGTCACGAACCAAAGGTGAGCTATACCGGCTTTTAAAATTGGATCAATTTTTATCTCAGCGTTGAACCACTGTATGAAATTTGACATTTCTGCTTCAAGCAAGGTGGCGTCGGGTGCTTCGAAGTGAACTCGTTCGCGGCCTAACGGACCGGAGACAACCTGCATAGGTCCATTGCTGCCTTCTCTCCAGGCACCAACAGTGATCTTGTACATACCACTACGTCCGGTTGGAAAGAGTGCCGCGTGCCAGTCAAATAAGCGTTCATCCGAGATTATTTGCTTATAGTTTTGTGTTGCGTCTATCATCATCTCCACAACACCTTCGACATTCCTATCAGCGGGAATAAGTCCCGCTATGTCCATACCTAACCGACGAGCGATTGAAGACCGCACCTGGTCAGGGTTAAGCATTTCCCCTTCGATTTCGCTGGATTTTAGGACGTCCAATGTTAGGGTCTTTAATGTGGCTTCTGCTTGCAGTGAGAATCCCAGGCCTTCCATACGGCCAAGCAGGCGTCCCTGACGATGCCTCAAACTCGCTAAAAGGGGAGAGAGCTTCTCGGCCTGCCAGGTAAACGACGGCCATTGAGGTAATTTATATATATAAGTTATTCGCCGCATATTATGCGGTAAATATGGCTTAGATTCGCCGCATTGTCAACCTTATTTGCTGCAGTCGATGCGGCGAATAGGAGATATAATCGCCGCAAAGAGAATGGTGGTTGAGACCAAGACTAACGCTTGCAATTTACAGCTTGGGTGCCATCCTTTGCCTGACGTGCCTAATTGCGTTATAATTCCATTCTGCTTGCCTGCATACATACTGCTCTGCTGGGCTGATTGTTCCAGGATGCTGATCAGTGCTCAGATTCTCCCGGAATTTCAGGAACGCCTGGATCATCAAGTACTTGAACAGCAGTAGCATCGCCGATATCTTTCCAATTTTGCAGTACCCAAACTACTTTCTTATCGGGGGTGACCTCGATAAGTTGTGGACCCTTTGAATTTTGACCGCGCGACGTGAAAATTGTATTGCCATTCGCCAGACGGGTACATGTTTGAGGTGCGGAAGTAAATTGATATTCTGCCGGCAGATCAGTTTTGCAATTGAATTCCCAGACAGTTTCACCCTTTACATTAACCTCACGCGTGAGCGCTTCTTTTTCGTTGGTGATTAGCGTGTTACCATTTTTCAACCTGATTGCCGCCCAGGGTGAAAGGATATCGTATTTCCATATTTCCTTAAAATCCTTGTCATATTCTATAACACGATTCATGTTGAGAAGAGAAACAAGGTAGGTTCCTTTCGCCGTAACGCGGGCCCTCCTGAGTTGTGGATGGATATCATTAGGATTTGGAGGCAGGATATAAGGAAGTTCATGTTCAACCTCAACTTTACCGGTTTTTATATTAACAACCATTAATTTGGGAGGCAGTCCACTCACTACAAACATGACTTTGTCTAAACCGATCGGCTGGCAGGAATGCACCTCAGTGTGTTCGGCACCATTAGAATTATTACAATCATAGCGCCAAAGCACCTTTTTGTCCGGTGTGATCAACGCAACATATTGCATGCGTGTAAAAAGGATATTTCCGTTTGAAAGCATCCATATATCATCATATTCCGGGCCCTTACCGGTTGAATAGCTCCAAATAGTCTTCCCATCCTTAATGAGATACATTTTATTGCAGTTTTCACCAACGTAAAGCATCGGGTGTTGCGCCAGCCCGTTTCCCGGAAGATTATCCGGCACTACTGCAGTCGAATCACCGCATGAAACAGATTCTTCCTGCGGGGCCAGGGCCGGCACATTAGAAGCTGTGAATAGATTAAGCACATCCATGCAGGGTGTTGCAGAAGAAGTTGCTCGTGTAGGGCTGTTCTTGGTTTTGGTCTTTTTTTGCGCTAAAAGTGTAGTAGAAGAAAAGGTTGCAATCAGAATCAGAAAAAAGCTGTTTTTGATGACTTTCATAATTAGTTCTGTTGTCAGGATTAATCCTGATGAATAGTAAGTTTACTTATCTCCGATAGGAAAAGCGTATGATTATTTGCCATTAAGGCTATTTAAGCACCGCGGCCCATCCGCCGTTTCGGACCATTTTAATTGTTGTTTTGTCACCCGCTTTAACCTGGATGGTTTTTTTTCTATAGTCCATTCTTGCTTGCCGGCATTTATTCCATCCTCAAAGTAGGTCATGGTATACGTTTTACCTTTTTCCAGAAAATCAAAGTTCAGTTCAGTCTCCCTCGTTTTTTCCTTACCGTTGGTTATACCGCCGATAAACCATTTTTCACCTTTACGTTTGGCTACCACAGCAATTTCGCCAACGGAAGAAGTTTGATGGTAGAAGTTACCGCTTCTAGTTTGACGCGCAATTTGATTGTGAAACTGCTACTGTCAGACGGCGATGAAAAAGTTGCATTCGTTTTTTCCGGCGAGAGAGCACTCAACGCCGACCCTCCCGAAAATTGCCATGGAGAGGATTGCAAAATAAGTTTAGTATTCTGTTGTTTTACGGTGCAGCCAAGGAATAGCCGGCTGCCAATATTCATCCATTTCACCAGGGAGGAACTAACTAATTTTTTCATAAATTATTTAAGAAGGATTTTTTTAATAAGAGAAATGGTAGTGCTTTTGCAATCTGAAATTTAACCCGCTCCGGCAATTTAACTATATGACCAAGATTGTGTAATTGAGCGATATCCTCTTTTCCATACCCTAACCCTTTGCATTGAAATCCTGAAACTGGAGTTCTCCGCCGGCGGTAGTAATCAATCCCGGTCGTAAATATCACCCAACCTCCCAGTATTTGTGGTAGTAGCCAGATATTTCAGAAAAAAATCTATGCGCTTCCAGTCGTATTCGAGCTTAAGCCCATAATTAACTTCGTAGACCCTACGTAATTACCTATCACTCGGAGCGTAACGCTTTCACAGGGTTTGACACAGCGGCTTTGATAGATTCGAAACTCACGGTAATTGCGGCGATTAGCAAAGCGGCGAGAAAGGCGACCAGATAAACCGTCCAACCGATTGAGATGCGGTAAACAAATCCGCTTAGCCAAAGCTCCATCGCGTACCACGATAACGGTACGGCTATGCACATAGCAATCAGGATAGGTGGTGTAAAAGTCATGCCTAACAGGTAAACCAATTGACCCCCCGAGGCGCCCAGTACTTTGCGAATCCCCAGTTCGCGCGTTCGTCGCTCGGCTAAGTAGGCCGACAATCCATAAAGTCCCAGGCACGAAATAATAATAGCGAGAGAGGCAAACACATTAAAAATATTGCCTAAACGCTTTTCCGATGTGTACTGATTGTCGATGTCCTGATCCAGGAAGCTGAACTGAAAGGGATATGCCGGATTCAGCGTCTTGACGATGCGTTCTAATTCGCTAATAGTAGCTTCGCTTGTGCCCGGCTCGGTGCGGACCATGGCATATCCGCCCCATGTGTTTGCCGTCAGGAACATTGGTCCGACTGCTTCATTAACCGGTCTGATGTTAAAATCTTTGACCACACCAATAACGGTACACTCACGATTCCATACATTGATCCGGCTCCCCACTGCTGATTCAATCGGGATATTCATTAGTTGCAAGGCCGCCTGGTTCAGGATAATATGTAAAGAGTCGGATTTGAGATTTTCGGAAAAGCCGTGTCCTTCAAGGATCGTCGCCTTAAACACCTCTTCAAAATGGTGATCGATTGCAAGGTTGTACAACAACGGCTGCGAATTCGGATCCTTTCCAGGCCAGCTCACGCTGACCGTCGCGTTAGAATAGGTGGTGGGCAGGCTTGATATGAACGAAACTTGGGATGTGTGCTGACCCGATTCCAGGCTCGTGCGGAAGGCGTCATATTTTGACCACAACTCGCCGGTCATTTGCACATACACTAAATTTTCCTTTTCGTACCCAAGGTTAAGCTGCTGAATATATGTCAACTGTCGATATACGACGAGCGTTCCCACGATCAGAGCGATGGATATGGTAAACTGAAATACTACCATGGTGTTCCTGAAAAGGCTACCAGTAGCCCCACCGTTGAAAGTGCCTTTCAGAACGGTAGCCGGAAGAAAACCCGACAAGTATACCGCTGGGTAGCTGCCCGCGATCAACCCTGTCACGATCGTAATTGCCAGGAGTCCCCCCACGAGGTTGAAATTGGAAAAGTCCAGGACGAGATTTTTTCCACCGAGGATGTTAAAATAGGGAAGGGCTAAATAGATGATCATCACCCCCAAGGCAAGTGAAAGGAAAGCGACGACCAGCGATTCAGCGAGGAATTGACCCATCAGATGTGGTCTTATGGCGCCAAGCGTCTTGCGCAACCCAACTTCTTTCGCGCGACGCGCTGCACGCGCGGTGGCAAGATTCATAAAGTTGAGGCAGGCTACGACAAGGATGAATGCCGCCACGATCATAAAAATATAAACGTTTTGGGCGCTGCCATGGCTGCCGATATCAGCGAGGTAGCCGGGATGCAGATGTATACTTGTTAGCGGCTGAAGCGTAAAAGAAACCTTTAAACCTTGCTCGTTTTTCTTATAAATTCCTTGCATGGTAGTTTCCAGCTGCGACAGCGAGATTTCCGACTCAGTCGCTTTTTCGTTCAGCCGGATATAGGTATACCAGTTGAAGTTGTCCCAGATGTTTTTTCGTAAGTCGTCATTGGTTCGTGCCAGATAACGCATGGGCTGGACGAAATCGAACAGAATGTGAGAATTTGAGGGAACGTTCGCGATCACGGCCGTGATGGTGAAATCGTCCTTGTTGTTTTTGCGGATGATTTTTTCAAGCACGTCGGTTGTACCGAAGTAGCGCAGCGCCATGGCTTCTGTGATCACGATCCCTTCCGGGTTCAGCAGGGCCTGATCGCGGTTTCCCTTGATAAATTTAAAATCGAAGAACTTGAAGAAGTTGGAGTCAGCATATATGATGCGTTTTTCATCGAACTTTGTGTCCCCAACCTGGATGAGATCATTGTTCAGGCCTGAAATGCGCACCACGTCTTCAATTTCAGGAATTTCGTCCTTAATCGCTGCCCCCAACGGCGCCGGAGTCACCGCGGCATGTACCTTCATTTCTGGTAGCGTTGCCGTGATGCGATACATCTTACTATGCCGGGCGTGAAAGCGGTCATAGCTTAGCTCGTCCGTAACCCACATCGCAATCAGCGTGGTGCAGCTTATGCCCAGCGCGAGGCCGAAAATGTTGATAAATGAGAAGCCCTTTTGGCGAACGATATTGCGGATTGCAACTTTGAGATAGTTCTTGAACACCTGATTGAGACTTTTCTATTAAGACGTAATTTATAGAAAATGGTTGAGTCACGCGAGCTATTCTTATTCACTTTGGTAAATGAAAGTGATGGAAATCTCCATGTCAAAAACCTTTTCTGCGCTCCGTTAAGATGGTGGAAGCAATAAGCAATCGGGTAAGATTTGTCGGAGGTTTCATAACCTGGCGAGAATCTGGTGTTCGGTTAGGTAAAGTTGAAGCTGCCTGCTTAATATTTTTATTCACGTAAGCACTGGTTATCATGACTCAAATAGCCGGCTTGCACATCGGCTACTTTTTTCGCCTGGTTCTGCTCGCCAACTGTGTTGCATTGCCTGTGGCGTATTGGATAACTAAGGCGTGGCTGAACGAGTTCGCATACCGGGTTGACCTTACAACACTGCCATTTTTGGCTGTTAGCGGAATATCTTTGCTCATCGTTTTTGTCTCAGGCAGCTATTCGGCATGGAAGGCAGCGAGGATGAATCCGATGGAGGTGATTAAAATTAATGCGAGAATAAAAATGAATTGGCAGGGTAGAAAATCCATTAATTCGCAAAGATCTTAGTTAGCATCCATTTCGTTAATGTAACTTATGATCTGTTTTAAATCATCTTCAGTTCGAAAATTGGGTTGATGCAGGGCGATGTATTTATCAATTTGCTTTTTCTTAGATGGGTTCAGCCGATATAGCGAAGAAATAGATGCCACATAAACGTTGCCTCCAGCATCGATGAAATAGTGGTCGTTCTTTGTGGCGAATAATCTCTCGAAATTAACCTTGTCATTTTTTACAAGCGTCGGGTCATACCTGTCTTCCGGGCTGTATTTCGACGAGACTTTCGACATTTGTGAGTGCGTCATTGACATCATCCGGGTGACGCCGAGGAGCGTCCGGCCATTAAGTAAGATTTCAATATAGCCCTGTGGCTTTTTAAAGTACGTTGTTCCGTCGATGTTTACCGTTGCGATAGCGCCGCTGTTTCTGATTTTGGTCGTGTCGTCATTTTCGATTACCTCCATTTCTGCGCTAAGAACATTGTAGTTCAATGCAGCGTCGTACCGCTTTTGTTGTCCGTCGTTATAAACAATGACGCCGTGCTCGAATTTTGGAAAACGATATAAATTGTCTCGCAACTTTTGAGATGCAGACTCATTTGCATACACGATCATTGTATGGACAGCATCACGTGGAATGTGGCGAAGGTTGTTGCAGAACAGTGTCAGCTTAACAAGGTCATTTTCGACAAAAAAATCAATCGGGTGAGTGGCAAGATATTCATTTATTGCGCTTCTGTATTCAGGAAACATCTTTAACAATACGGCCTTTGACGGCAAGTACATCTTGCGCGCTGCGTCTACAAAAAAATATGTGGATGCAAGCACGTAATACTTGTCGTAGATAGACGGATTTCCACGGATGTCGATACCTTGGGTTTCTCCGCCTTCGGCGGAAAGGTTTCCGGATACGTAGCTCGCCCGTCGCAATTCAAACTGTATTTTTGCGGCCAGTGTAAGTTCGCCGTCACTCAATACTCGGAGAAACCCCTTTTTTTTATTGACAAGGAAAATATCACTGCCTAACTGGATGCTCTTGAATGTTTTTAATGCGTTGATTTCTATCGTGTCGCCGTGCGCGTCGATCATGTGCATCTGGGCATAGTACAAATTAAAATTAATGTGCGGCAGTTCATGGAAAAAGTCTGTGATGTACGTAATGCGTCCAAGTTGGAAATGAGGATACAAGTAGGTGCTATCCCACCAGCTAAGCCTCTGCGGAAAAACATGTGCTGGCTGTTTGAATTCAGTTGTAGTGCTATCCCACCAGCTGAGCCTCTGCGGAACCGCCCGTCCTTGTTTTATTATTATAGCAGCATTTTGTGCTCTGGAGCCTTGCCCAAAAGCAATTATGAAAGTTATGAGGGCGCAGAGCTTGGCAAATGATTTCATACACATCGCAACGTTCGACTTAG
Organism: Chryseolinea sp.; assembly: GCA_037720155.1. Classification (GTDB taxonomy): domain Bacteria; phylum Bacteroidota; class Bacteroidia; order Cytophagales; family Cyclobacteriaceae; genus Chryseolinea. The sequence goes on from JBBJMI010000002.1 coordinate 333,604, forward strand.
CGGTGACATGAATATAGGAAATAGTAAATGCAAATAACCGGCAACAGCGCATCCCTGGAATCACAAAAGGGTTTATCGCATTTACACGGAGTTATGTTTAAATAGGGCATTGGCCTTTGGCAATCGGGCGCTACGGTCAGCGGTAGACACTTGTGTTAATTCTAAAATTTAGAGCTCCGAAACAACTGCGTTATCTAAGTTTGTTAAGAAAATGCATTTAAGAATTTCGAAGTATCCCTGAATTGAATACGGCTTCTGAAGCGCAAAATTAGCTCCGAGTGTATAGAGCCTTTTTGATTCTTCGTCGGACATGAAAGTAGAAATGATTGCTACAGGCACGTCGCTAAATTCCGGAGTGCTTCGTATCACACGCAAACAAATATCACCCGGCAAAACCGGCATGTTTATGTCGAGAAAAATGTAGGTCGGAATAGCCCTCCCTTTACCCAATAGCGTGTGTATCGCCTTCCGAGGGTCGTTGAAAGTAATGCAGTTTATAGTCGGGTCAAACTCGGCAATAGCCTCCACCATAAGGTCGATATCATCTTCGTCGTCGTCAATCAAAATTATTGTCTTGTCCACTTTTTGAAGAGTTTGATACCTATTAGGCAACAAAGGACAGAATTGAGGGAAACTGGCTCGGTTCGTATGTAAGGTCTCTAATTGGCCGGTCATTTACAATACTGCGTGGGATCATTTACCAACACAATTCGGAAAATTTCTTGGCCTATCCAATCCGTGGTCTAAACACAGTGCAGCTTCCTGAAAGCGATTAAACAGCGAGATTGAGGCTAAGTGTTTAAATCACTCGAAATTTTCGATGCCGGTCCCTTCTGCAGCAGCAAAGCCGTAATCTCATTGAAACCCTTAATATTCGAATAGTCAACTGCCTTCTGCTCTTTGACATTTACAACTGCAGGATCTGCGCCTTTTTCGAGAAGGTACTTCACGGCATCCTTCTTTCCATTTGCCGCTGCATAATGTAATGCCGTATTGCCGGACTCATCCTGTATGTCGATGGATGCTCCCTTTTCAGTTAATAGCTTTATCATACTCACGTGTCCGCTTTTAACTGCAAGGTGAAGCAAACTTTCTCCACCATATTCATACGTGGTATTTAATGTGAAGCTGCTTTGAATGGACAGGCTCGTCGCCGTCTCCACCCAATCCAGATAGCTGTTCATGGCGGACGGTTGGCTGCTAAGAGGTCTGCTGTGATTGACAACAAGTCCATTTTCCAGGAACAAAGAAACGATCTCTTTTGTTGTTTGCTTCGTCTTTAAGTTATTCTGATCGACTCGGTTTGAGTCATTTATTATAATTCGTCCGACGATGTGATATCAATTTTCACCAAGGTGCGGTTTCTCCATCAAGCAAGGTGCGGGTATGCATGGGATATCGAAAATGATTAGAATGAGTCAAGAGTATGCCGCATGAAAATTGGACCCGTCAAAACCTGCCGGTAATACTGAAAACACAATTCGATTCAATAAATTAGCGGCCAGAGCGATTAGAATAACTATTAAGTACGGTTGGAAGGCTGTGGCAATAGCTGAAATGGAATGTTATTAAAGTCGAATGCGCATTAAAAGCAAATAACAGCGAACACACACATGACCCACTCAGAAAAAATAGAACAGGCGGTAACGGACTTCGTCAGAGGAGGTGATAATAGTGATATCGCACTTCTTGATAAGGTTCTCCATCATGACTTTCGCGTAACGAACAATGGATTTATGGGAACACCAGGCGTCAAAATAATTGACAAAAGCCGGTATCTTAAAAACATCCAGGATGGTATTTTCGGCGGATTGCCGAGAGTAATGAAAATTGAAAGCATCGATGTAGAAGAAACGATTGCTATGGTGAAACTACGGTTGGAAAGTCAGGAGAATTATTTCTTATCGTATAATTCTTTGGTGCTTGATGCCGGTGGCGAATGGAAACTTATTGGCAATTTGGCGGTTGTGGAGGCGAAGAAAAGATAATTCATGCTCCTTATATCATAGGTAAACCCGAACACTGAACTTCCAAACCCATTTTGACCATGATTAAAAGCTACATCAAAACCTCGGCACGCAATATCGTCCGCAACAAGCTGTTCTCCATCATCAATATTGTGGGACTAGGAGTGAGCATGTCAGTCGGGCTCGTCATGATCGCCATGCTGTCAGACCTACATTCATACGACAAATTTCACGAAAAGCATGACCGCATCTATAGGGTGCTCAGCAACCACCAATATCTCGAAAATAAGAACAATGATTTTTTTGCAACGACGTCGTTAAAGGCGGGCAAGGAAATCAAGGAATCGATGGCCGGCCCAGAAGACGTCGCGATTTTGCAAAGAGAATTTGCAGGAGATATAAAAGCTGGCGAAAAGACTATTCCCCTCACCGGATTATGGGCGAACGACGCGTTTTTCAATGTGTTCTCCTTTCGAATGTTGCAAGGAAATCCAGCTACAGCATTAAAAGAACCTTATAGCGTTGTGTTGACCGAAACGGCATCACGCAAATTGTTCGGCAATGCAGAACCGCTGGGAAAAATCATTGTAAAAGATAAAGATAGTTATACAGTCACCGGCCTGGTGGAAGACGTTCCAAAATTCTCGCATTTTAAGTTCGATATGCTGGCGTCTCTAAGCACTTTCGAACTCCAGCAGAAAGAGGGCGGCCATGAATTAGCCTGGGATAATATCTGGAATACATGGACCTACGTACTCTTGCCTAAGGGTGCTGACACAGACGAGATGCTGAAAGCGATGGAGAATCTCAGTGCCCGAGAAGACAAAACAGTGCCCAATACCCACGTCCGGCTCGACCTTCAGCGGATGGATGATATCATGGCGGGCCCGGATGTTAACAACCAGATAGGCAGCACCGTTGGCGAGACACCCGTGCGCATATTCCTGGCGTTGACACTCGTTGTGATTTTGTCCGCATGTTTCAATTATACAAATCTATCGCTGGCGCGCGCTTTCAGACGAACGAAAGAGGTTGGGATCAGAAAGACAGTTGGCGCCGTCAAGGGTCAGGTGATCATCCAATTTATCGTTGAGTCAGTTTCAATTGCTTTGTTGGCGCTGGCTTTTTCGTTCATCCTGTTCCTGATCGTCAGGCCACATTTTATTACCATGGAGCAGTCACTCCAGGAACTGCTCGTGCTTGATCTTACTCCAGGGCTTGTTTTTTCCTTTGTTGGCTTTGCTATCGTCGTGGGCGTAATTGCCGGCGTAATACCAGCGCTGTCATTTGCCCGAATCAATGCCATACAGGTGTTTAAAAATTTTGCTTCGGGACCAACTCCAAAGGGATTTGGCTTTCGAAAAGCTTTGACGGTTTTTCAATATAGCCTCTCTATTCTCGCCATCACGAGCACAATGGTCATTCACAAACAATACCAGCACTTCATTCATTTTGACCTCGGTTTCACCACCGCAAACGTGCTCAACATATCGCTGCACGGGAACGATCCGGAAAGAATAAAGAAAGAGCTCTTGGAATTGCGGGAAGTAAGCGAGATATCACAATCTTCCATTGTAAACAGTCTCGGTGGCTATTGGGCAACCAATATGATGAATCCGAACGACCCGGCAGATTCCGCCAGCGTCAACTACAACATGATTGATGAAAATTATCTGCCTCTTCATGACTACACGATCATCGCAGGCCGCAACTTCAACGGTAAAGCGTCGGATTCTCTTGAGACAGAAGTGATCGTGAACGAGCACGTACTTAAACGCTTCAACATTGCAGGTCAGGATGCCCGCAAGGCGATCGGTGAAGTCGTGAAGATCAATCGAACCAACATGACTATCGTTGGCGTATTGAAAGATTTTCACTACGGCCTACCAAGGGATAAATCGAATAAGGCGGTGGTTATGCGGTATTCCAAAGATCCGAATTATCTAAATGTAAAAATACTTTCGGATAATTGGCCTTCGACCTATTCGAAGCTGGAGTCAATATGGAGAGAACTTGATCCAGTACATCCCTTTCAGGCAGTATTCTATGATGAGCAGATTGAAGAGAGTTTCAGGGGTCTCAAAGCTGGCGCAAAGATCGGCGGTTTTCTTTCCGTGTTGGTAATTTGCATTGCGTCAATCGGATTGTTGGGCATGGTAGTTTTTACAACGGAGATCCGGCTCAAGGAAATAAGTATCCGCAAAGTTTTGGGTGCAAGTGAAAGTGGATTGTTGCTGTTGTTGAGCCGCAATTTTTTATTCTTGCTTGGCATTTCTGCAGCGATCGCCATTCCAACGGCATACTTGCTCTTCACAGAAGTCTTGCTTCCAAATATGGAAAATCACGCGCAGCTCAATATAGCAGAGATGTTGACAGGCTCGGCGGTCGTATTGCTGATTGCTTTGGTCATGATCATCTCTCAAACACGAAAGGTGGCCAGCACGAATCCGGCGGAGGTATTGAAAAATGAGTGAAAGGTAAAAGTTAGGCACCCCTGACAATCGCAGGCGCGTTAACCTGGTCGAAAAATAATATAGATTGTTAGATACTGGACACGAAGTACCAACCTCATTTATTCGAAAATGATTGATTCATAATAGTATTAATGATCTCGTGGTACTGACCGACGTTGTGGCTCTTGTAAAAAAGGAAATTGGCTCCCAAATCTTTAAGTGTCTCTACATCCGATTCTCTAAAGGCATCGGAAATCATTGCCACTGGAACATTTGCAAGCCGTGAAATTCCTCTTATTGCTTTAAGGCAATCCGGCCCATCGATTTTGGGAAGATGCATATCCACAAAGATGCAGGCGGGTTGTGGAGTAGTTTCGTCATTTAGGTGAGAAAGGGCAACAGTGCAATCGGAAAATGTAACACATGTAAGCGCTGGATCCATATCGTGAAACGCAGTAACAAGGGTCTCCAGGTCGTCGATGTCATCGTCAATCAATATAATCGGACTCATTTGTCTAACGTTTTGTTGTTTAACGCCCAAGAAACGGGCCAAGCGTTAGACAATGAGTGTTACTGGAGGATTTAACTAACCATCCGGATATACGCATGTCAGGGAATCTAAAATGCGGCCAGCAATTGAGGATCGGCGGTAGTGTGTTACGCCAATTTTTTTGCGCTCGATGCCATCTCATTGCATAAAAAGAAACGCATGCGAAAAAACAATTAGCAACATGGCATAAAGCGCCAAAGAACTCACCGCGAACTTCTCTCTCCGCCACGAAATAAAAGACATCACTAATAACACTGCTGCACCTATCGTCAACGGCACGGTGATTAACTCACCCACCACACCGAACCAGGTGGAATAGTAACCTGTACGATAGGCAAGCGCGAACACTCCAGTCCAAAAGGTTGGGATAAGTGACAACAGAAATATGCTCCTGGTTTTCATTTTGTTTGATAAATGCATTTCACATTGAGGTATTGCTGTAATGTCGGTGACTAGCGCTTTTCAAATGATCAATGACTTTAACTTGAGTTTCCCTTATCCGCATTAATATTTCCGAAACGCATTCATCACTATTTGTTTATCCTTTACAGCACCGATGAAACAACTGCGCTACTACCGCGCCCTTGCTATGAAAAATGCTCCCGGCTTTATTTTTGCATTAGCCCAGATTGTTTACGACAAAAATATGAAGAGCGTTATTTACCTAAGGCACCTGTGTGTAGTATTATGCGTTTATTTTCTTTCTGCTTGCGCAGTCAATCCTGTAACGGGCAAAAAGCAAGTGGTTTTAATGTCCCAGGCGCAGGAAATTGCCATGGGAAAAGAAGCCGATCCACAAGTTGTGGCGTCCTTTGGATTGTACAATGATCCCGCGTTACAGAAATTCCTCACTACAAAGGGATTGGAGATGGCGGCAGTTTCCCACCGGCCTAAACTTGCGTATGAATTTAAGGTGGTGGATTCGCCGGTCATCAATGCCTTTGCGTTACCGGGTGGTTATGTATACTTCACGAGAGGCATATTGGCACACTTCAATAATGAAGCGGAATTGGCGGGTGTTTTGGGACATGAAATCGGTCACATAACAGCACGACATTCTGTAATCCAACAGCGCAACGCTATGCTTGGCCAGCTGGGGATTGTTGCCGGTGTTATCTTGGCACCAGAGCTTGCTCAATTTGCGGACCCGCTTTCCAGTGGGCTGCAGCTGGCACTGATGAGCTTCGGGAGGGATGCTGAACGGCAATCCGATAAACTTGGGGTCGAATATTCTTCGCGCATTGGTTATGATGCTTCTGAGATGGCCGGCTTTTTTAAGACATTGGAACGTCAGCAGGCAACTTCAGGTCAACCAGAAATTCCAGAATTTTTATCGACGCACCCATCTCCGACCGAGCGAAACGCAACCGTGGCAAAGCTGGCAGAGGAGTGGAAGTTAAAATTGAAGATGAAAAATGCTGTTGTCAATAGGGAGAGCTATCTTAAAAGGATCGAGGGAATGATCTTAGGAGAGGACCCTAGACAAGGTTTTACAGAGAATGGTGTATTTTATCATCCTGAATTGAAATTTCGATTTTCGGTACCGGAGCAATGGAAGCTCCAAAATGCGCCGCAGCACGTACAAATGGCACCAGCCAACGGTGAGGCTATGACGATCTTTTCTCTTAGTGGGGGGTCATCACTTGAGGATGCTGCCAATAAAACTTTGCAGCAGTATAATCTTACGCTTGTTGATTCAAAAAAGGAAAACATCAATGGCTTATCCTCAATGATCATGGTAGCTGATCAGAAGCTGGAACAAGGGGCCCTTCGGGTATTATCAGCACTCATTCAATTCGACGGTAAAATGTATAGCATCATGGGCATTTCTGAATTGTCAAAGTTCCCGAACTACCAAAATACATTTGCGGGAATCGTAAAGAGTTTCAAAGAACTGAAAGAGGCAGATAAGCTGAATAAAAAGCCCGACGTTGTTAGAATCAAAACCGTCCCACAGGCGATGACAGTGGAAGCGGCCCTCCGCCATTTCAATATGCCAGCCGGCCGATTTGAAGAGTTGGCAATTTTGAATGGAATGACGGTGAGTGAGACGCTGAAGAAGGGGACTCTTTTGAAGGTGGTGGGGAAATAGTTAATTCATAACTACCCTCCTACGCCATACTCAACACCTGCTCTCCGGCAACGTCCCGCTTATGGTACGAGATGTACGAAGCAGTAAGGACCGCAAGAATCACCAGCGGAAAGAGCATGCTGACGCCTAATCCATCGACAACGCACAGGCTCGTCGCCGCTGAGATCAAATTAAAAGTGAATCCGGCATAAGCCCATTCTTTTATCTTTTTAGGCACCGCCGGAATAATCAAGGCTATAGATCCCAACACTTTGAACACCGCAAGGATCGCTACAAAATAAACAGGGTATCCGAGGTGCGTGATTCCGGTGATGGCAAGGTCGGTGTGTGACGTTAACGCGGGCATTACCCCTTCAAATAAAAAGATAAAGGATGTTGAAATCCAGAAGATGAGCTTGTTTTTCATAGTATTAAGTTTTTTTTAGCGATGTTGTTGATACAAACCTAGCTGCTAAAATAGAATTAGATGGACTATGAATCCGACAATTGAGGGGGTCTCTTACGACAGAGTTGGTCAAGCGTTAGTCATAGGTAGTAATGAGTCGGTGGCCGTAGCTGCAAGCATAGTCTAACATTGCGTTTACCCAAGGAGTGCGTGAATTTAGGGGCAAAAACGCATCCGAACTCGAGAAAGAAAAGCATAAAAAAAGGGGCGGTTAGCGCCCCTAAAATTTTAATACGATGAGTTTATTTCAAAAGGTTGTAGGATAAGCCTCCGGTATACAAACCACCAGTCTGGTCTCCTGCATAAAACTCTCTTGCGCTTGTAGCGAAAGCATTGCGTGCGTTTACAAATACAGTCAGGTTTTTTATGATCTCGTAGGAGACTTTAGCGTTAAGCAGAAATTTTCCTTTGACCTGGCCGAAGCTGTATTGTGGTTCCTTTTTGCTGCCGTCACCATTATATTGCGATCCATCATACTGATTCTGTTTCGTGAAATAATAGCTGCTGAGGTTGATGTTGAACTTAGATGTAGGCCTCAGGTTGAAGTAAAAGCCACCGTATGAACCGGGGGTATAGGCATGCTTGCTATCGTTGTACGTCACAAATCCTTCAGGAACAATTGTAGGATCTACATAGACAGAAGGCAAGTCTTTTGTATCTGTCTGCTGAAAGGTGAAGAACGGCTTAACCTGTACCTTTTCATTGGGCACGAAGTTTAACGAAAAGGTAGTTCCTATTTGTGTTGCTTTGGTGGGTACGTTGTGAAACTGAAGGGGGCCGGATGTTTGAATGATTGCCGTCAGGTTTTCGCCGGTTTGACGAAACACATCAATATCGAATTGTAATTTGCTGCTCAACTGAACCCGATATCCCAATTCAATCATGTTTAGCGTAAAAATGTTGAGATTGGAGTTACCAACTTGTGCGCCTGCGATGTTAAGGAAGTTGTATCCAACAAATGAACCGCTGTTTGATCGTGTGACCGCCAACCTCACCAGGTTGTTGGCATTGATCTTATAGGTGGACGCGAGCTCATAGGCGAGGTATGCATCATCAGGATCTGAAAACTTGTCAAGACGTAGGCCGCCTAAAACTCTGAATTTATCGGTGAAGTTAAGATCAGCACGCAGGTATCCGGCGATGGTGGTAATTGAATTTTCCGCGTTAAATACTCCAATTACTCCTTGTGATGGATTAACATAGTCACGGTCGTCAAAAGTAACCGTTTGATAGCTGAATCCGGGTGTAATTGTATATTTTGAACCGAGTTTTATGTCATAATCAATCACTGCATCGGCAACGTTGAAGTCAACTTCTGCACGAGGAACATTTGCTCTTAAGTCTAAGTTGTAACCTTTCAGATAGGATGTTCTAACATTCAGACCATAAATCTTGGCGCTAAAATTTGCTGTTACGTTCTCAGTCTTGCCATCGGTCAACGGATTCGTTATCCAAACTTTTTGAAACGATGCCTCTTGTACGGAGAGGGACAAGTCAAAGACCATATTTTTTGAGGCCTGGTAATTCAGGAATCCGTTAACGCCCCACTTATTCAAAGATCTGGAAGGGTCTGGATATTGCGCAGCGCGGGCAGTTGGATCAGTTACCAATTGGTCTAACGGTACATATGCCCCCGTGGCCTGGTTGTAATATTCGCTATCTACTCTATCTCTGTCTTGAAAATTGCCAGATACTATCGCGCTGAATTTTCCGAACCTTTTCCCGGCGCTCACACTGGCGATCGTTGTTCCAAGCGTCCCAGCCTGAACATTTGCATTTACCAAAGTCGCCGACTGATTTAGCCTTTTGGTAATGATGTTGATGACACCGGTCACGGCGTTTGGCCCGAATAGGGGTGAAGAGGGACCACGAACGATTTCAATCCGTTCGACATCGTTCAAATCAATAGATAAAGATTCCCAATTCGTACCTCCTAAGCTATGATTAAAAACAGGGCGGTTATCGATCATTACCAATGTATACGAGTTACTTTTCAGGAAAGTGCCGTTAGTCCTATCTAAATTTTCCATTCCCCGGATGTGTATGTCATACATACCATTGGCTTGCTCGCGAACAATAATGCCTGGAGCCATGCGCAATGCCTCCATGATCGAAGTTGCGCCCGATTTTTCGATATCGGATTTTGTAATGGTGTAACTCGAGAGTGGGGCGTCGAACAATGTCTCCTCCTTTTTGGAGGCAGAGTTAATCGGGGTGTTCATTAGTTCTTCCAGCGAGAGGGCATATAGATCCTCATCAGAGATTGCTGCCGTCTCCTGTGAAAATGATGGAGCAGCAATACTTAGAAAAAGTAAACTGAATAGATAAAAAAGTGTTTTTTGCATAATTGGGCGATTTTTAGCAATACAAATGTTGCCTTTGCAGTCATTTTTAATAGTCAAAAAGCACCCAAAATCTTACGCCCATGATTAAAACGTGTGTTGCGCACGGGTGTTTAACTCTATTCTGCGGCATTCGCGCCTTAACGCTTCCATTCAAAATAAATAACCGAGTTCTTCCTTCCGATTAGCGCCAGGTATTGTAGTTTGGCTATTTAACAATCAAATTGTGAATAACAGACTTCAACAAGTAACGCTAGCCCTTCTCACAATTCCCCTGTTGATGGCGGCCGGGTATTGCAGTTACAGGATCTACGAACTGTCAGACGAGCGTGCTGCGCTGAAAACGGATTACAGTACTGTCAACAACATCACTTACGGTCTGTTATCGGTCGACGCGTGGAAAGACCATCTTATCCGGATCGTTTCCAACAGGATCGACGATTTCGAACTGACGCCGGACCAGGAGAAACTCATGAGAGATCAGATTGAGACGGTTCTTCATGCAGTGATTGACAAAGCCGACACCCTGATGCACCAGAAGCGTAAAACGTTCAAAGGGAAGGTGAGAAAATTCGTCATCAATGCGCTCGTGAATGAAAAGAAAATTCATGCGCAGGTACCTGGTTTTGCCGAAACAATTGTAAACGAAATTAAAAAAGCTGATAACAAGAAGAAGCTAAAGGAGCTGATCCTTTCTAAAATTGAGGACTACGGTGCGATAACCTATGACAGCGCCAATGATGTCGCACGCATGGACCTGTTGCTGGAGAAATATTCCGCAGAAAATCTCGAAACGTTTAACCGTGAGGTCGAGGAAAAATCTGAAATGCTGCGTACACATCTTTACAATCTGGCCATCGCGGAAATTGTGATTGTTGTGGTGTTTTTGATTTTATGGTTTCTGTTGATCAAACGGGTCCATTTACACAACCAGCTGTTTACGTTATCCATTATCCTCGCATTAATTGTGTTGGTTGGCGGCCTAACGGCTCCGATGATTGAAATCGATGCGCGTATTAAAGAAATGAGTTTTCTGCTACTGGGTGAAGAGCTTGCCTTTCGTGATCAGATCATTTTTTTTCAGAGTAAAAGTATTGTAGACGTTGTAGTCGTTCTGGTAACTGCAGGGCAATGGGACTCCATTATCGTTGGAGCGCTCATCTTGATTTTCAGTATCGTATTTCCGATCGCAAAATTGGTAAGCAGCAGGCTCTACCTCGCCGGAAGCGCGAGCTGGCGCGATTCCGCGGTGATAAGATTTTTCGCGTTAAAATCGGGAAAGTGGTCGATGGCAGACGTCTATGTGGTGGCTGTATTTATGGCGTATATCGGTTTTAAGGGTATCCTTGATAACCAGCTTAACCAATTGAATTTTAAAACTAATTCGTTGGCAAGTATTTCAACCAACGAAACGACATTGCAGCCGGGCTTTCTCTTATTCGTTTGCTTTGTGATATTCGGTTTGCTGTTGTCTACGATCCTCGAAAGGATAAAGAGATTCACTGCGCCGGTGATTTAGGCGCTGGTTGAACTTTCAATGTTCCTGAATCGTATGCAATTTCACCATTGACTATTGTTAACAGGCTTCGTGCCTGCATTAATTTCGGAATGTCAATGGAAAAAATGTCATCGGAGAGAACTGCCAGGTCTGCGACCTTTCCAACAGTCAAGGTGCCTTTATTCTGCTCTTCGAATTCCGCATAAGCTGAAGCATACGTATATGCGATCACGGCTTCTTCCCTTGTGATGGCTTCAGAAGGTCGGGTTGGATGCGTACTGGCAAGTATGATATTCAGGTATGGGTTAAAGGGACCGTCTGAACCAATGGCTAACGGAATTTTATTTTTCAATAGAGTTTTCAGCGCCATGCCGTGCGACCGCGTCGGAGCAGCCGATGACATTCCCGGTAATGGAGCGAAGTGTGTTGGATTTTGCACTACAATGATACCCAATGCCTTGGCCTTCTTGAGATATTCAGGAGTGTAATCTATCTGATCCCCGTGCTCAAATCGCGGACGCACCGCTTTCCAATCGACGTTCATAGACGACATTAAATCCAGGACTTTACCAATGGTCATGCTTCCATTGATGTGAAAATGAATTTGATCTTTGCGGGCCAGGGCATCCTTGCACATACTTTCAATTTCATCCATAGAATAATTTATTCGTCCATACCAATCGGGACGATTAGGATAAGGCTCAAGTTCAGCCGAGCCCTGCTCAAGTGGAGTTCCTTCCAGTAGCCACTTCGTTCCACTTACCGTAGCGAGGGGAAGTACCGAAGTCACGCGCGGCAATGTCTTTGATGGAATATTCAACGTACCATTCGAGTTCACATCTCCCCAACGAATTAAACGCAGTCGTAATGGTAAGCCGGCCTTGTTCCAATATTTAATGTAATCCTCGGGGGAAGCTCCAGTACACATATTTTGATAGCTGGTAATCCCGACTTGCAGCAACGCCTGCGATATCTGTTGTAATTTTTGTATGAGCGCCTGCTCGTCGCGCATGGAAGCAATTGTTGTATAACTTGTGTGCGGAGCGTAAGCATTCTTTTCATAGGCTTTTCCCGTTAAAGTTTTATTATTAGCCATGCGTTCGTAGAAAGCTCCCTTTGGGTCACCCTGCGTATTGGAAATTCCAATCGAATGCATGCCCAGTGTGTTGAAGATCCCAACGTGCCCCCACCATGACAATAATCTTACGGGATGCTTCGGAGCAATTTTGTCGAGACTAAAGCGATTCGCTTCCGTTGACCTGGCAATAGTTACTCCAATCGTACCCTCGATCCAGTGGCCTACAGGCGTGGTCTTAACCAATGTAGCTATGGAGTCAAGGATGGTTTGCCATGCAGGATCCATTCCATCTACACTAATATGTCTAGCCCTCAGTCCGTCAGGGAGGTGATTGTGGGCGTCATTAAATCCTGGGACAACAAGCCGGCCGGCAAGATCCACTCTTTTTGTAATCTTTGTCTTGAGTTTTTCAATCTCTTCTGATTTGCCGGCCGCACTTATTCGACCCTTCGTGATCGCCAGCGCTTCTACATATAGTCGGGATGTGTCTGACGTAAAGATCTTTCCGTTCACGAGCACGAGATCCGGTGACTGTCCAAAGGAGATCTTAGGCATCAAGAATACGGAACAGGCGACAATGATTAGCCTCACATATTTCATAATGCAATAAAGGTAGGAAAATGATTTCAAGCTTCGTTGATGAGCAGCAAATGTTTCATTTGGCAAACCTTCCTATTCAGGGTAACTTGTGTGAAAAAAAATCAGTATGGAATCAAATGATAATACCAATAACACGATCGGACGCACCGAAGCGATATTCAAGTTGGTCCTTGAAAATAATATTGAACTTCGGATGATAAAACAGCTTCTCATCGACCAGCAGACGGCAACGATGACGCCCATGGAAAAGCAATTGTTTATAGAGCAATTCAACCTGGAAGTTAAACGCCAATCACTCGAGGCGGCTGATTTCCTGCTTGGAAAAACTGAACCCAAGTAAACATTTGTAAAGACGGAGTACGGCCCTTTTGCCCTTCCTTCAGGCGCATAAAGTGGAACTTGCCTGTATTAAACGGTCTGGTTATTTACCCTGTAATTTAGCGCCGCAGTACTTCCTGCTGTTACATCCATTGTCACGCCGGTGATTTTGCCGGCCATATCAGAGGCCAGGAAAACGGCGGCATTACAGATATCAGCCACCGACGGAAGTTTTTTCAGCATTGTGTCTCCTTCCATGCTGCGTAGTATTGGCGCCATGAGCTTTGGGTCACGATCGATCGCTTCTTTAAACATCCTGGAATCTGGCGAGCCAGCGGAACGAATGTTGACCACACGTATGCCATATACGCCAAGCTCTGAAGCAAGATTTATGGAAAAGGCTTCCATAGCGCAGCATGCTGGTCCAAACCCACCGGTGAATGGATAACCTATTCCGCCTGGCGTCGCCGTTAAGGACAATATAACTCCAGAACGCTGCTTCTTCATGTGCCTTGCTGCGGCAATGGAGGTCAGGAATTGAGTCTTCATGGCAATGTTTACCGGTCGGACAAAATCTTCGGTAGCGATCTCTGTCATTGGCATATTCTGGACAACATCCAGACCGATAAGATTAAAAGATATGTCGAGGGTGCCAGCTTGCCGAACAATCACTGCAGTATATTCTTCGACTGCCCTTTCATCCAGCGCATCCACCTTGGCTATTTCGGCAGCTCCGCCGGCCGCTTGGATTTTATCTGCCACTTGCTGAAGCGGCTCGACATTTTTTCTCCAACCGGTAACAGATATCCACCTGCAGTCGCAGTTCGACAGTGAGCAATCTGTGAATGGAAGCCAGCGCACCGTTTATTTTTTGTCGGTACTCGCAATATTTATCCTCGTTGTCGCCTGGATCAACTACATCAATTTATCAACCGCCAAAGCATTAGAACGATCGAAGGAAGTAGGACTGCGCAAAGTGGTCGGTGCAACCCGCAAGCAATTGCTTATGCAGTTTTTATTCGACTCGGCCGTCATCAATTTTCTCGGGGTCACCTTAGCAATCGTTATTGTTGTAATCGTGTGGCGTCCTTTTGAATCACTCGTGGGTAAGGAGATGATGAGCATACTTTTTCAGGATAGTTTCAACGGCAGTGCGGCCCAGTGGCTGATCGTGTTCGCTGTATTTCTGTCAGGGGTATTGCTCGTTGGTATATATCCCGCGCTTGTACTTTCGTCATTTAATCCAGCCCATGTCTTAAAGGGGCGATACTTACATGGTGTGGGCAGTTCTTTATTGCGCAAACTAATGATCACTTTTCAATACGGGCTTGCCGTATTACTGCTTTCCGGCACAGTCATCATTTACTTGCAGCTAAATTTTATGCGATCGCAGGATCCAGGTTTTGCAAAAGATCAGATCGTAGTACTTGAAGCACCAGCCGTGTATGACTCCACTGCGCGCAATAAAATAATTTTTTTTCAAAAATGGTGCGCTGATGATCCCTGGTGTAAATAATGTCGCAGCATCAAGCGATGTTCCAGGTAAACAGATTGTTGAGAACTACCAGATCTCGCGAATCAATTCGAAAGACAATGAACATTTCGCGGCTTCGATCCCGAGTATTGATACAAGTTTCCTAAGTACTTATGGGATTCGTCTTATCAGCGGCAGGACTTTTAACGAAGGTGAAAAGATGGTCTTTCGCATCAATGGAGCAATGGAGTCTATCCCGGTAATGGTCAATGAGGCATTTGTGAAGCGCATGGGAATGAAGAATCCAGAGGATGCCTTAAATGAAAAGCTCGAATTTGGTTGGGGCCCTGAAGGCCGAAGGGCAGAAATCATTGGCGTAACCACTGATCATCATCAGGTTTCTTTTAAAGAAATGGTGGAGCCCGTAATGTACATCCAGCCACAATGGATGGGGTGGAAGTATTTCTCTGTTAGCGTTAAACCTGGCAATATGCAAAAGACCATAGCGAGCGTTGAATCACTTTATACGAAGGCGTTTCCGGGTACCCCCTTCACTTATTTTTTCCTTGACGAATTTTACGACCGGCAATATCACGCGGACCAGCAATTCGGCAACATCTTCAATGTGTTCACGGTACTTGCAATTATAGTTACCTGTCTGGGTTTACTTGGACTCGCGATATTTTCGGTTACGCGCCGGACCAAAGAGGTAGGTATACGCAAGGCTCTTGGAGCATCTGCGGGTATCATCATGTTTTTATTTACTAAGGACTTTGTTCGTATCCTATTCATTGCATATGTGTTGTCGGTCCCGATTGTTTATTACGCCGGCAATCAATGGTTAGAAAACTTTTCGTTCCGCATAGCCCTGGGGTGGAAGATATATCTTTTGCCACCTTTGTTACTATTGTTTATCACAATGCTTACGATTGGCATAATCAGCCTTAAATCAGCGCTTGAAAATCCAGTGAAGGCGTTACGGCATGAATGAGAATCTAAAATCACTGTAATCCCTTAGACCACCACGCGTCCGGACCACGTCTCCAGCTTGCTCATTAGGATCTCTAGTTTCACCGGTTTGCTGATGTAGTCGTCCATTCCCGCTTTCAGGCAATCTTCGCGATCGCCTTGCATTGCATTTGCAGTCATGGCAATAATGATCGGTTGCCGTAATGGGCTGCTGCGTATTTGCCTTGTTGCTTCCATGCCATCCATCTCGGGCATCTGGACATCCATTAAAATCAAGTCGTATTGGCCTTGACTTAATGCCTCGACTGCGTCGCGCCCGTTTGATGCAATTACCGAGGTATACCCGAGTTTTTGCAACACACGACCGGTTAGCTTCTGATTAACGGGGTTGTCTTCCGCTATCAAGATCCGCAGTGGAAATCTTCTGGCAAAGTCAACTTCCAGTTTCTGTTGGTGCGCGGGCTCTTCAAGCGTGATATTACTTTGCTGCCCCAGTGCGCTGAGAATATGCTTACTGAGTATGTTTTGTTTTATGGGTTTTGCCAATACCGATGTAAAAAGTGATGCATTGCTTTTTCCGCGTTCATCACCAATGGAGCTTAACAGTATTATAGGCAGCGAGGGATATTGTTCTTTAACCAAGCGCGCCAAATCGACGCCGTCGATTTCTGGCATTTGCATGTCGGTAATCATTAGGTCAAAGGCCGACGATGTTGTAAGTCTGTCCATCGCCTCACTGGCAGAGCGCGCAAGTGTGGGCAAAAGTTTCCAATGGTCTAGCTGGCCTTTGAGGATTTTGAGATTTGTCTTGTTGTCGTCCACAACCAATATGCGTTTGTTTTCAAGCACGGCCATGTTGTACGTAACATATTTTTGCAGATAATTTTTGGATATACCAGCAGTGATCGTAAAGGAAAAGATTGTGCCCTCGCCATAGGTACTTTGAACATGAACTGAACCACCCATCATTTTAACTAATTTTTCGCTGATAACCAGACCCAGGCCGGAGCCTCCATACTTCCTGGTTGTTGATGAATCGATCTGTGTAAAGGCCGTGAACAATCTGCTTACTTTATCTGCTGGAATACCAATACCGGTATCCCGGACGTTGAAGCTTAGCACGCAATGACTGGCGTCCACCTTTACGACATGAGCGCTCACCACCACCTCACCATGTTGCGTAAACTTAATCGCGTTGCCAACCAGATTTATTAAGACCTGCCTGAGTCGCGTGCTATCGCCTTTTATTTGCGGGGGCACATCATAATCAAGCTCGTATATCAGATCCAGACCCGTTTCGGATGCCTTGCTACCAAACATATCGAGTACCTCTTCAATACACCCACGAAGATCAAAGTCGCGCTCCTCCAACTCCATTTTTCCCGATTCGATCTTAGAAAAATCAAGGATGTCATTGATTACATTTAGCAAGTTTTCGCCACATCCCTGGATGGTTTCAGTATACTCCCGTTGCTCAACAGTTAAAGACGTCTCTGCAAGTAACGCGGCCATACCGATTACACCGTTCATGGGTGTGCGTATTTCGTGGCTCATTGTTGCCAGGAAGACGCTCTTCGCCTGGTTAGCCTCCTCAGCGTCATAACGGGCCTTCTCGGCTTCATGTCTGGCTGCTTCAGCTTTTTGTTGCTGAAGCAGCACTTCGTCCGTCTGCTTAACAAGCTCCGCATTTACGCTTTGTAAGTACTCTGATTGCTTCTGAAGATCTTGCTTTTGATTGTCGACTTCCGCAGTTCGTTGCTTCACCTGTTTCGCTAGCTCTATTTTTTGCAGACGCATTACTCTCATTTTCACCACGTGAAAAGAAAATGCACCACCCACAACGGCCAAAGCAGAAAGGAGAATAAACCACCACGTTTGCCAGACTGGAGGCGTTATCGTAATTTTTATTGAGGCACCTGTTTCGTTCCAGACATTGTCATTATTCGACGCGATTACCTTGAACACGTATTCTCCGGGGCTTAGGTTAGTGTACGAGGCTTTGCGGTCTGTTCCTGGCTCTGTCCATTCATCGTGTAGGCCGTCCATTTTGTATCGATATAAATTTTTTTCAGGATGACGGTAATTGAGGGCCGTAAATTCGAACGAAAAATAATTTTGTGTGTGATCGAGTGTGATGTGCTTCGTAACAGCGATGTTTTGTTTCAATATCTCATCAGGCCCGATGCGAACGGCCTTATTAAATAAGCGAAAGTCTGTTATATACACCGGAGGCAAATAGCGGTTCTCTTTTATATCTGCAGGATTAAACAAATTGAAACCGTTGATGCCACCAAATAGCAGCTCGCCGGATTTAAGTTTCAATGCTGCCCATTTATTGAATTGGTTATCCTGCAGCCCGTGGCTGATGTCGTAGTTTTTAAAAGTCTTTTTCTCCGGATTGAATTTGCTAAGGCCTATGTTAGTGCTAAGCCATAAATTGTGATCATTGTCTTCAAGAATTCCAAAGATGGCCTCATTGGGCAGACCGTCACTTTTTCGGTAGGTGGTAAAAGTTTGGGATTTAGGATCGAAAAGGTTCAGGCCTGCATCGCCTCCAATCCATAACCGCCGTTTCGAATCTTCGAATACATAATTTGTGCCATCGCTTGAAATATCTCCCGGATTGCCTTTCGCTCTATAATGGGTAAAGACTTCCGTCAAAGGATCGAAAACGTCCAGTCCCTCATGTTCAGTGGCGACCCATAATTTTCCGAGATGATCTTCAGTAAGGTGATTCACGGCGTACGGCGCGATCGATTTTATATTCTTAGGATCATTGATATAGCGGGTGAAGTCGTCACTGGCTGGATTGTACTTATTCAGGCCTTTTCCCCAAGTAGCAAACCACATGTTTCCCTTTTGATCTTCATAAATGTAAAAGATATTGTTGGTTGTTAGGCTGGTTTTATTTCTGGGGTCATGCACATAGTGTTTAAATGTTTTTCTTTTCCTGTCATACCGATCCACGCCGCCGCCCCACATTGCAAGCCATAGTCCACCATTGCGATCAATTTTGACGCCCAGTACTTTATCATTGGCAACGCTGTTGTCGTTCCCTATCTCATGGGAAAAATTGGTATAAACTCCTGTCCCCCTGTCGTATTTACTAAAGCCATTTCCATCGACGCCGATCCAAATATTTTCGTCTTCATCCTCTGTAAATGATGTTACATTATTGCCTTGTATCACGTTTGCGTTAAAAGCAAGATTATCCTTGTCATGGATATTGACCCCAC
Source organism: Chryseolinea sp. (assembly GCA_037720155.1). Taxonomy (GTDB): domain Bacteria; phylum Bacteroidota; class Bacteroidia; order Cytophagales; family Cyclobacteriaceae; genus Chryseolinea. Next base: position 352,626 of record JBBJMI010000002.1, read on the forward strand.
CGGACCTGTTTGAGACCCACATTCTGTCAGACACATCAAAAAAGACGTGTGTCACAATGTTTGTTGTCAGACTCATATTGTCTTCGTCCGAATGGGTGAAGCCGGTAAAATTATCCGCCTTTTCATTCATCAGGGACAATCCACCGTCTGTGGAGATCCAAAGCCGACCAGTTTTGTCTCTGTTAATATCATAAATGTGGGAGGCGGCCAGGCTTGTTTGATCGCCAGGTTTGTGAAAGTAGTTCTTGAACGTTCCCTGCTTTGTATCCATGGAGCTCAACCCGTCAGCGGTGCCCACCCACATATGAGCACTATCATCCTGAAACAGCGTAATTACCCGGTTGTTCGCAAGACTTTGAGGATCATCCGCAGAATGGTAAAAGTTTGTGAACGATTGCCGGTCTTTATCCAGTTTGCTTAGACCCGTAGACGTCGCTATCCACAGATTGTGGCGTTGATCTTCTATAATGTCTTTAACGATACCTGGCGGCAGCGAATTGGGGTTAGTTTCATCTGGCCTATAGTGCTTAAAGCCCTTGGTCACCTGATCGTACTGGTTAAGACCCCCGGCTGTTCCAACCCACATGATTCCCTTTGAGTCGATCAGAATAGAATTGACGTTATCGTTACTTAGCGTTTCACCATCCAACCCGTTGTGCTTGAATTGTTCAAACGCATTCCGAGTGCGGTCAAAGCGGTTCAGCCCTCCTTGCGTTCCAATCCATAGATTGCCATCCTTGTCTTCACATATCCATTTAATATTATTGGCACTGATGCTTGTCGAGTCTCCCGCAACGTTCCGGAAAATTTTAAAATCATAGCCGTTGTAAATGTTTAGCCCGTCTTCCGTCCCAAGCCAGATAAATCCTAGCCTATCCTGGTACACCATACTGACGTTTCCTTGAGATAGGCCTTGTTTTGCAGAAAGGTGGTCGAATTTCAAATTTAAAGCTTGCGACAATGCCTCATAACCGATCGCTTGGAACAGAATAATAACTACACAGACAATCCTCATGTTCATAATAAGTCCCAAATTATCATCCACGCGGCGGCCGTCCAGGGATACGACTCTCCGTATCTACTTTTAAGATTTCACTATGTGATTTGCATTAACGCATTCCATCATGCCTGTCGATTTATATAATTATTCAAGCAACTGTATCCAGCTAAAAATGATCCTGCTGATATTTTAAAAAGCAATAATGAGTATTTGGTGAATATTCCACCAGCCAACAAAGTGTCTAGAAAATTTTACCCAACGACACTTCTGCGGATCCCTGCAAGTTAACACTAATTGACCTCCCTGTACTCCGTTTTGGCGACCGTAGAGACTGTTCGAAAGGTGATATTCGATCATTATGTGCTTGACAGGCATGCGAATCCGCCATCCCGGCGTTTCGTTATTAGCCCACTTCTTGCGGCTTCGTTGCATTCTCTGCAGTAGCCGTGACCTTGATAATATTATTATCACCAAGCGCCTTGTAGATGGCAACAATTGCTTGATGGCGATGCGCAAGGAATCCCTTAGGCTCGGCGTCGTCGATTTTAAAGGAGACCGTTAATTTGATTTTGGGATCCTCAATACCAGTATAATAAAATTCAATATCATCGATAGGGGAGTTGGTGCTCATACTTTCAATAGCTTGGCGGATGACGGACTCCGCAAAAACAAGGTCTGTACTATCCAACAAAGTAAAATCCAGTTCGACCCGGCGACTCCCGGAACGCGAATAATTGATTATTGGTTTTTGAAAGATGTCCTTGTTAGGAATGATGACGTGTAGCCCGGCAGTTGTTGTCAATGTCGTTGACCTGAGTTCTATTTCTTTTATCGTCCCTATGAAGGAATTCGTTTCGACCTTGTCGCCGATTTCAAACGGCCTGCGAAAGGCCATGTATAATCCAGAAATAAAGTTTGATGAAAGATCCTGAAAGGCAAACCCAAGGGCAAGACCTACAATGCCGACGCCGGCCAGCAGTGACGATACAGCAGTATCGAGATTCAACACGCCAAGCGCCACCGTAATGGCGAAGATCATCGCTACTGTTTGCAATATGACAGATACAACACTACTGATGGAATCACTCTTCGAGATACGAAGGGTGAGTTTGTAGGAGATTTTTTTAATGACCTTCGCGACAAAATACGCAGCCACAAGAATAACTATCGCGATAAGCACATTGGGAAGCAGCTTGATGAATGCTGCCAACCATCGTTCTAGTTTTTTATAAATAAGGCCGGTCCAATGCGAAATCTCCATGCGTCAAAATTGGTTTTCGCATTTCGTTCAAATATCAGACCGCTGATTGAATTGATTTTTCAAACGGATGCTTGACAGAACATGGGGAGATTTTTCCCGGCGGATCTCGACCAGCCAAATTTGTAAGGTTCAGGTCAAATTACCGGACATTTTGTCATTTATTCGGAATAAACCCCGCAGTTTTAATGACTAAATGTCATGAATCTGCGAAAAACGGTGCTCGGCACATTTTTGAATGACAGGGTATTCAGGCATTAAAACTTTAACATTAAACAAAAAAAATTATGAGTATCGTTCGCTATACCACCGCAAATGAGTTCACACCAACATCTTTTAGCAATCTGATCGATCGCTTTTTCAGCGATTCACTTGCCCGCACTGGCGGTTCATCTTATTCCTTCGTCCCCAAGGTGGATATCCTGGAAAACGACAAGGCTTATGAAATACACGTGGCAGTCCCAGGATTGAGTAAGGAGGATTTCAAGATAGACCTTAACGATAATTTCCTGACCGTCAGTGGTGAGCGCAAGTTTTCCAAAGAACGTACCGGGAATAATCTGCATGTTGTTGAAACCCAATATGGCAATTTCGGCCGGTCATTCGCACTGCCCGAAAACGTGGATGCAAGCAACATAAATGCTGCCTACAACAATGGCATTCTGGTAATTACCCTTCCCAAGGATGAGAAGAAAATTCTGAAGGCAACCATTAAGGTTAACTAAAAAAGTAGGGTTTGTAGTTCTAGGGCGATCTTTAACGGATCGCCTTTTTTTGTTATGTTCAATGCTGGAAACGGGCGTCGCCAAACTATTCTCACGATGCTCCGTTAAAGAAGTCTTGCCTCGATCAGATGGCTCAGCGCAAAGAAAAATTTTACATCATTCTCATCCTTGGAGCGCTGGCGACGATCAGTCCGTTTTCCATTGATATGTATTTGCCTGGGTTTCCGGGAATCGCGAAAGATCTAGATACAACTATTGACAAGGTGCAACTGTCGCTGACCAGTTATTTCATTGGAATCGCGGTAGGGCAGATGATGTACGGTCCTTTACTAGACCGTTTTGGAAGAAAAAATCCACTTTACGTGGGTCTCCTCATTTATGTATTTGCGTCGGTAGGATGTGCCTTCACACAGTCCGTCGACTCTCTTATAGCCATGCGTCTCGTTCAGGCCCTTGGTGGATGCGTGGGGATGGTCGCGGCGCAAGCATTGGTTCGTGACTTATTTCCAGTCAATAAAACGGCGCAGGTATTCTCCCTGATTACACTTGTTATTGCTGTTTCGCCAATGGTGGCGCCCACCGTTGGTGGTTACGTTACTGCTGCATTGGGCTGGCACTGGGTGTTCATCATTCTTAGTGGAATTGGAACTGTGATTTTAATTGTTTGCTACTTCTTTCTGCCAGAAGGAAAGGGAGCGAATCCATCTCTGTCGTTAAAGCCCCGGGCGGTCGTAAAAAACTTTTATGGAGTTGGCAAAAATCCTCAATTTCTTATCTACACACTAGCAGGTGGTTTAGCAACTGCGACGCCATTTGCCTATATCGCCGGCTCTCCAGACGTGTTCATGAATATTTACCATGTTTCGGAACAACAGTATGGCTGGATCTTTGCGTTATTGGCTGGTGCAATGATTGGCTCGACTCAGTTTAATCATATCCTTCTTAAACATTTCAACAGCGAACAGATTGTGAGAGCAACTTTGCTTTATCAGGGTGTGCTGGGGCTGGTGCTGGTAGGGGGAACGTTGTATGGAGGCTGGGGCCTTAATAGTTTAATAGCGCTGTTGTTTTTCTTTTTATGCGGTCAGGGGTTGATTGGTCCGAATTCTACAGCTTTATCGCTGGCGCCTTTCGAGCAACATGCGGGAAGCGCTGCGGCACTACTCGGCGCGTGGCGCATGGGAGCGGGCGCTTTTGTCTCTGCGCTTGTTAGTATACTACACAATAACACCGCCCTGCCTATGGTCGGGGTTATGGCATCCTGCATCTGGATAGGCCTGCTGCTGCTCATTGTAGGCAAGGCGGCGGTTAGGAAGAAGGCTGTAGCCGTGGGGTAGAAGCTTGCTGCGTGCGGCTACTCCCAGCTTGTAGCTTGCAGCTATTCTAACTATCTTCCGCCTGGTCATATAGACAGGGAGTAAACCGTGTGGGGTATGAAACGATCAGTTCTGATTTTTCTAGTTATTGTCGCTTCCTTCATCGGTGCTATCCTTGGGTCGCTGGTGACAATAAAATATTTTGGCGTCTCCAATGGAGGCTACACGTCCATCGAATCGCGCCAGCAGTCCTTGCTTACAGGCTACTCGCGAGACACTGCCTATCAGGTGCCGCAAGGAATGAATTTCTTAAACGCGGCCAAGCGCGTAACATCGGGCGTAGTTCATATTCGCACTTCATATGGGCCGGGCGATTTCAGCGTAAACCCGCTTGAGCTCTATCTCGAATCTCCATCACGGTCATCAGGTTCTGGCGTCATCATCTCTGACGACGGATACATCGTCACAAACAATCATGTCGTCGAGGACGCCAATAGCATTGAAGTTGTAATGAACAACAATCAAAGGTTCTATGCGAAGCTGATCGGGACAGACCCAACCACCGATCTTGCATTGCTGAAGATTCGCGCCAACAACCTTCCCTTCCTTCGTTATGGAGATTCGGACAAGATTACTCCGGGAGAATGGGTTCTGGCAGTAGGCAATCCGTTCGATTTAAATTCGACCGTAACCGCAGGTATCGTGAGCGCCAAGGCGCGCAACATCCGAATACTCGAAGACAAAAATCATTTACAAGTTGAAGCATTTATTCAGACGGATGCGGCAGTCAATCCAGGTAATAGCGGTGGCGCATTGGTTAATCTGAAAGGAGAACTTATTGGAATAAACTCTGCCATCGCGACGTCGTCCGGGAGTTTTCAAGGTTACTCTTTTGCAATACCAGTAAGCCTGGTAAAAAAGGTGATGGATGACCTGGTAGAATTTGGCATGGTGCAACGCGGCCTGCTAGGTATCCAGATCCGCGATGTGGATGCGGGTGTAGCTGAAAATTATAATCTCCAGGTAAATCAAGGTGTTCTGGTGGACCATGTAAACAGTGAAAGTGCAGCCGAGCAGGCCGGCATTCTCAAAGGTGATGTCATCATTGGTATCGAAGGACACATCATAAATTCTGTTTCCGAATTGCAGGAATGGGTCGCACGAAACCGTCCGGGAAAGGAAATTACCGTTTCATATATACGAAATGGTATTACCAGCGAAGTCAAGGCGCGTTTAAGAAACTTTCAGGGACTGGAAACGGTAGAGAAGAAGTTAGTTAAACACGATTTCGGTGGAGTTCAGATAGAAGATGTACCTTATAAGGAGCTTGCCACACTTCAGCTTGAGGGCGGCGTTCGTGTGAAAGAGATTGTTTCTTCGAAATGGGTACAGACGGGTATAAAAAAGGGATTTGTGATAGCCTATATTGATAAGGTTCCAGTTGATAATGTTGAAGACCTCAATCGTATTCTTGAATACAAGAAGGGTGGAATACTGATTGAAGGTTATTATCCTGGCGGTCAAAAAGGAACATATGGGGTGGAATGGTGATCGGTTGCATCTCCGGTTAATTCTTAGCTTTGTCACCTGTTAAGGTTAATGTCAGCAACCAATGAAAAACTTTGGTATTAAAGAGGCGCTATCCGCGCTGGGCCTAAAAAAGATCAATCCAGGCATCTCGACGGGAGTCAACTGGCTGCGCGCAACTGGCGAACGCATTGAATCCTATTCTCCAGTAGACGGCAAGCTTATTGGTATTGTGCAGGCCGCTGACGAAAAGGTTTTCAACAAGGTCGTAGAGACTGCGTCCAGCGCCTTTGCTGTTTGGCGCACCTGGCCAGCGCCAAAACGCGGAGAGATTGTTCGGCAGATAGGGGAGGCGTTGCGAAGGAACAAAGAACCACTTGGAAAACTCGTTTCCTATGAAATGGGGAAATCTTACCAGGAGGGGCTCGGGGAGGTCCAGGAAATGATAGACATCTGCGACTTCGCAGTAGGTCTGTCAAGACAATTGCACGGGGTTACGATGCATTCCGAACGACCCGAACACCGTATGTATGAACAATGGCATCCGGTGGGTATTGTCGGTGTCATTACAGCATTTAACTTCCCCGTGGCCGTCTGGTCATGGAATGCAATGCTTGCATGGATATGTGGTGATGTTTGTATCTGGAAGCCATCGGAGAAAACTCCACTTTGTAGTATTGCTTGCCAGCAAATCATTACTGGCGTCTTGAAGGAAAATAATGTACCTGAAGGTGTTTCTTGTCTTGTAAACGGTGATTATAAGATAGGACAGTTGATGGGTCGGGATGAGCGGATCCCCTTGATATCTGCTACCGGCAGTACGCGAATGGGAAAGGCGATAGCGGCTACTGTCAGCGCACGCCTGGGCCGTGCCTTGCTGGAACTTGGCGGCAATAATGCCATCATCGTCACAGAGAACGCAAACCTTGACATCGCCATACGCGGCGCATTGTTTGGGGCGGTCGGAACTGCGGGGCAGCGTTGTACGACGACGCGCAGGTTGATCGTTCAGGAAAATATTTTTGAGGAAGTCAGCCAGCGGTTGCAAGCTGCGTATAGCCAGCTTGTTATCGGCAACCCGTTAGATCGCGAGAATCATGTGGGTCCACTTATTGATACCCAGGCGGTAAAAATGTACCGGGGTGCTTTGAAAAAAATTGTAAGCGAAGGTGGAGAATTTCTTGTTAAGGGTGCGGTGCTGCAGGGAAATGGATATGAATCGGGCTGTTACGTTAAACCAGTGGTCGCAATTGTTAAGAACGATTTGGACATCGTACAGACTGAAACCTTTGCTCCGATATTGTACCTGATAAAATACCGGACTATAGATGAGGCCATCGCGCTTCAAAATGGTGTTAAACAAGGCCTATCGTCCGCCATTATGACGGATAACATGCATGAAATGGAACACTTTCTCTCAAACGTTGGATCCGATTGTGGGATTGCCAATGTAAATATTGGCACCTCCGGCGCCGAAATTGGAGGTGCCTTCGGAGGTGAGAAGGAAACTGGCGGCGGACGTGAATCCGGTTCGGATGCATGGAAGGTATACATGCGAAGGCAAACCAATACCATAAATTATGGCAAGACGCTGCCCCTCGCCCAGGGAATTAAATTTGACATCTAGTACGCCGTAGCAATATTACTGGCCCACGTACGCAGATCAATGATACCAGCCTGGTCGTGAAAAACAAGGTGTACAATTAATATTGCGATGGCGTACTAGCATAAAGTTTGCAAATAGTCTACAAAAACTTATTTTTATACTCATTCATATCATCTTTTATGGCGGCAAAAAAATATCGTACGGTCATGCTCATTGACGACAATGAAATTGACAATCTTATCAATCAGAAGATGATCGAAGCGGCGGCCATTGCTGAAAATATTTACACGCATACTGGTGCAAAAAGCGCCATCGAGTTCCTAAGAAATATGGAAAAGCTGGATGTTGCCGGTCAGGTGTTGCCTGATGTAATCTTCCTGGACATCGATATGCCGTTGATGGATGGTTTTCAATTTCTTGATGAGTTCGAAAGGCTTACGATGGTAGCAAAGAAGAAGTGCAAGATTGTAATGCTAACGTCTTCCATAAATCCGCAGGATTTCAATCGATCCAAAAAGTACGATAACGTAAAACTGTACTTGAACAAGCCATTGTCCCATGACAGCATTCTGAAGCTTGACCTTTGAGAAAATTCTAGCTTCCGCGATCTTAAAATTCAGTCAGCAGCTCGACAAATTTATCGTCCAGCTTAATAAGCTTTGTCGGCGCAAAATAGTCGACAGTAATCGCATTTAACCTCGGGATGACCCCCTGGATCTTTTTCGCTTTTTCCTTCTTAGCCTCGCTGGTGGCGATCTTCAATATCTTCAGGAACAATTGGATATTCTCGCAGCTGTCTTTACCTGATAGCCTGATCTGCCGTTGAATACTGTTCGACAATTGATTGAAGAGCTCGAAATCCCGGAGGAGGGTATACTGAAGGGCTAAAAGTGATTTAATCTCTAACTGTGCATACGGGTATTTTTTCAGGCTTACGTCATTCAGCAAGCCGTTGATCTGCTTTGCAGCCTCCTCAAATTTGCCGACGTAGTAGCTTGATATGGCGCGGTAGAGCACATAGACGATATGCTTTGGGAGATCCATCATATCAATCTCGTAGTCCAGAAAGATTGCTTCGTTCTCCACATAGAGTTCCGCTTCCGTGCCCGTTCTAAGATGACGCTCAATCTTGGAGATCAGGAATTGGGGAGGGAAGGTGAATGTTGAATAATTGACCAGCAGGTTGGCACACGCGTCATTAACTTCTTCATAGTATTTCTCCGCCTGACGGTAGACATTGTAATGGTTGTAGTATTCGAGCTTCAGGAACTCAAATACGAGGTTCATATGATAGTAGATAGAGTCGAGATGGTAGATTTCAAAAATCTTTTGGACTTTTTCAAAAATGTCCTCTATCGATTCTCCATCCTGTTGCATATTGTCATCTACTTCTACGAACAGCCTGTGAAAGATGTACATGCAGCTTTGATACACATACAGCCTGTGAGATTCGTAGAGTTTTGCAACATTCTGCATTTCCTTCATCAGCAGTACCAGTCCAAGCTTCTCTGTATCGCCCGCATTCAACATGTAGTCGCCGTACTTTTTGAAGTAGTCAGCCAGCAAATCTTCAGCTTTATCAACCGCCAGCATGTAAGCGACGTGCCTGTTATAGAGCTGAGAATATTGAAAGTAATCAGGTGAATTTATATTCAACTTTTTCAGCGATTTGTAGATCACTGTGAGCTCATTTGCCAAATCGTAGTCAAGAAGCTCCTTCTCCAGCTTTTTCAGCGTCGCGACAGAAATCGCTTTTTTCTTGGTGAACAGGACCTCCGTAACATTGGCTACTTTCCTCAGGACATCCGTCCGCGGGCTTTCGAGTTGCCCCATCAGGTACTCTTCGATTTTCAGATTCAATCGCGATCGAAGGGTATAATACGCGTTGGCGTTTACATCCAGCTCGGTCATGATCTTGTTATCGGATAGCTGTCGCTCGCGAAGTGATTTTAAAAGATAGGCCGATTTCTCAGCATTGCTTTCGATCAGGGAATCATGGATCGCCTTGAAGTCCTTTTCGGAAAGTTGCTTGATAATATTCTTAAGCTTTGCCATGCGTTCGCGGTAACAATGTGAAAATTTACAAAATTTATTACATGATACAACCTCCTAACTGCTGTAAAGAAAAATCTTACGGTGAGTTTGTAGTTTTACGTCAATGGGATGTCGTGCCCTAAAATAGTTGAGCCGTAAAATTATCATACTAATTGCTGTGCTGAACTTCCCTGTTCAGCTGTTCGCTCAAATCGAACGTCAGGCCCTTCAAAGCATTCAAAAGTGTAAATGGAGCAAGGCCCGGAGTCAGCTTGACCGGGCAGCAGGGAACGATTCGCTCACTGTTGCTTCTTCTTTTGCATGGGGCAATTACTTTTCCGCCCGGTCTAATCCGGACTTCCACCTGGATTCTGCTAACTACCATGCACACCGCGCGCTTCATAAATTCGAACAATCGACAAAAAAGCAACGCGAACGCTTCAAACGTTTTCCAATCGATAGTCTGATCCTGAAAACGCTAATCGTTCATATCGACAGCATGGCGTTTCATAATGCTGTTACGTCGAATCAACTTAGCGATTATCAAAACTTTCTCAAAGCATATCCAAAGTCAAGGCAATGGTCTGTTGCCGTCGCGTTGAGAGATTCGGCGGCGTTCAGTGAAGCGTGGGCAATAGGTTCTCAGCAGTCACTTCGCCGTTTCCTCAACGACTATCCTGAAGCACTTCACGTACCCGAGACAAGACAACGATACGATCAGTTATTGTTTGATTCTTTAACCCTTGACAAAAGAATGATCAGTTATCAGGACTATCTGAAGGAACATCCGAACGCCACCTTTAGCCGTGAAGCTGCACGCAATATCTTTGAGATTCAAACGGCCTCCGGAACAGTTGAATCGTTTCGCGATTATATCAATAGGGGGGACGTCGGGTTTAACCGCCGTGCTACAAACATTCTATTTTATTTGCTACCGCAGGAGCAAATAGATCGCGATCTGTTGACGCTGTTTCCGGACGACTCGCTAAAGTCAGCGATCGGCTTACAAGGGAGCTACCTCGCTCCCGTTCTGCACAACGGCCGGTTCGGGTTTATTGATCCGCTTGGTACAGAGATTATTGCCACGGAATCTGAAAACATCGAAGAAGAATTTTTGTGCGGAAATATTGCCGAGGATGTTCTATTATTAAATGGCAAAGTTGTAGCGCGTAGCGGTGCCGTGATCATTAATCATTCCGTTGACGCAATCGATGACATTGGCTATGGATTTTTAGTCTTATCAACAGACACCTGTGCGCAGTTAATTCATAAAACCGGATTTCAGGTTGGGCCGAATTGTATCGAACAAGCCAGGGTCCTCAATGGAAAATTTCTTGCGCTGCATGTCAATGGAAAATGGGCAGTGTATACGTTCACCGGTAGGATGCTACTGCCATTTGACTTCGATGACGTGACCTCAATCTCCAATGTGATCCTCCTAAGGTTGGAACAAGGTGTTCGACTCATTACAGAGAATACGTTAGCATCGTTAGCTGAAAATAGGGAAGCCTTTTCGGCATCTTTAAATGTTGACGACGTTGTGGAATGGACCAATAAGCGTTTATGGATAAGGCAAGGCAATGTACAACGCGTGCTAACGCTTGCGCTAGATACACTGATCACGGCAGGAGATCAGAATATTGCTCCAGCGTCAGCGGGAATTATTCTTTCTGATTTTTCAGGGTCTCAAATGATTAATCGGAGCGGTCAACAGTCACCGGTTTTTCTCCAGATTAAATCCAATAAATTCTGGACTTCCGTAGAGAGATCCGAGGGATGGTATCTCTTTGATCCGATAGCGAATGCGCGTACCAGCCCGGCATATGATACCGTCACATTTTATGGTCCAGTTGCCATCGGGTCGATTTCCGATAGTTTGCATGTTCACTTCTCACCTACCAGCGTTCTGAAATTGAAACAGCCTGCAAGGACTGTTGCAGTTGGCATGGATTCGGTATTTTATCTTTTGGTAGAAGAGCAGAAGCGAAAACATCTTTATGACCAGCGCGGGGAGCGGCTTTTTTCAGTTTCATATGACCGTATTCAATATATCGGACATGGATATTTTACTGTTCACCGAAAGGATAAAATAGGTTTGGTCAACAGTAAAGGAAAATTAGTTGTGCCCGTAGAAATGGATGCCATCGGATCTATTCGGGAAGGGCTGGCCTCGCTCTTGCAAAAAGCAAAGTTCGGATCTTTTAATTGTATCAATGGACAAGTCATCTCCCCTCGATACGAAAAAAATCTTATTGCATACAATGATAAATTGGTCGTCGTTCTGACTAATAGTTTTTACAAGCTGGTGGATTGGAAAAATGATCTGATCTCAAAAGCAGGATATGATGAGATCCGTTATTGGAATGATACGGCTGCGTTCGTCAGAAAAGACTTCCAATGGATGATATGTGAAATAAAGAGCGGAAACATTTTGATGGAAGGCATGAGACACTTCAAGCTTATACGCGACAAGCCAGGGGACAGGCTGGCCATTGTAAACGCCGGTCATAATTTTGGAGTGATCCACAATCAAAAGGGAACAATTATTCCAATATCATTTTCCGATATAATCAATGTCGGATCTGCCAGGCAGCCGCTTTATTTTGCGGAAAAGCGGGTGGAGGAGGCAGACCTGTTTGTGGTTCTCTACTACGACTCGTCCGGGAAAATGGTCCGGAAGGAAGTGTATGACCACAACGACTACGAGCGCATATATTGTCCAAACAATTAAATAGCCTTTCGTGAAGTATTGATCCCTTACATTGCTCTAATCCTTAACTTGCAGTACAACCGAATACTATGTACTTCAAGGCAATTACATTATCACTTTTGTTACTCCTTGCGCATACCTTATTGGCGCAAAAGGCACCGGATCGTCCAAAGCTCGTGGTCGGAATCGTAGTAGATCAGATGCGGCAGGAATACTTGTACAGATTTTACGACAAGTTTGGAGCAGGTGGTTTTAGAAGGCTTATCAACGATGGATTTATGATGCGCAACGCGCACTATAACTACGCTCCTACGGTTACAGGACCAGGGCATGCATCGGTTTATACAGGAACAACGCCCGCGATACACGGAATCATTGGCAACGAGTTTTATGATAAAAAGTCAAAGAAATTTGTAAACTGTGTTGAAGATGCGCTGTATAAAACCGTGGGCAGCGAATCGGTTGAGGGTGATGTGTCACCAGCAAGGCTTTTATCTTCTACAGTGACAGATGAGCTGAAGTTGTTCACACAAAAGCGTTCCAAAGTCATTGGCATTTCATCAAAAGACAGGGGTGCCGTATTGCCGGCAGGCCACATGGCAGACGCTGCATACTGGTACGATGGAAAATCAGGAAAATTCATTTCAAGCACGTTTTACATGTCCAGGTTGCCGGACTGGCTTACTAAGTTTAATGATCAGAACCTTCCTGAAAAATATCTTTCTCAGGATTGGAACACGTTGCTACCAATAGAACAATACGTGGAAAGCGGTCCGGATGACACACCCTATGAAAGAAAATTTTCGGGACAGCAGAAGCCGACTTTTCCCTACAAGGTTGCTCAATTGCGCGTGAAAGGCAGTTATGAGTTTTTATCAAATACCCCTTTCGCCAGTGACTATCTGACGGAACTGGCGAAAGCTATTTTGAGCAACGAACAGATGGGGAAGAATGCTGTGACAGACTTTTTGTGCATCTCCTATTCTGCGCCGGATGCGGTTGGTCACCGCACAGGTCCGAATGCGGTTGAAGTTGAAGACATGTACCTTCGCCTTGACAAAAATTTGGAAGACCTGCTTGCAACCCTTGATAAATCGGTTGGTGCCGGGAATTACACGATATTTCTTACCGCAGATCACGGCGTGGCCGAGGTTCCACAATATTTGAAAGACAATAAAGTATCGGCAGGATATTTCAGCGAAGGCCAGCTAAAAACGAAATTGGATGAGTTCCTGAATATTTACTATCCAGAGAAGAATTACATTGAAAATATCAGCAATGGCCAAATTTTTTTGAACCACGAGGCTTTTCAGCAAGATCCACGAACAGGCGGAATTGATATGATGATCGTTACCGAGCTTATCGGAAAGTTTGTGATGACCGTGGACGGCGTCGCCAACTATTATACTTCTTCTACAATCCGTGAAGGAGATTTCAACGAGGGTGGTGTGAAGGGATCTGTGATTCGCGGATATAATGCACGGCGTTCTGGGGATATCGTTATCTCGCTGGAGCCAGGTTGGTTTGATTCAGTATCCATCCAGGGCACAACACACGGATCACCTTACAGCTACGACACGCACGTGCCGGCTTTGTTTTACGGTTTCGGTGTGAAGAAGGGCTCCTCTGTGCGGTATCATGCCATCACCGACATTGCACCGACCATGTCGGCATTACTGAAAATAAAATTTCCGAACGGCTGTACGGGACAGCCCATAGAAGAGATCTTTGAGTGAGCTACCCGGTTGTTAGCGTTAGCTGGCCCGGCGCTTACTCCGAAGCGCTGCATAATAAATTGGAATTCCAATCAGCGTGATAATCAATCCTGGCCACGTAAACTTCGGCTTATAAATGATGAGCAATACACAAAAGGTTACACCCATCAGGATATAGATCATCGGCAATATTGGATAGCCAAAGGCTTTGTATGGACGTTCCGCATCTGGCCGGCGTTTGCGCAGTATAAAGATGCCCAGTATTGTAAGGAGGTAGAATAATACAACGACAAACGAAACCATGTCAAGCAGGTCACCATACTTTCCGCTTAGGGTCCACAGGCATGCAACAATGCATTGCACCCAAAGTGCGATTTGAGGAACAGCAAACTTGTTCAGCTCTCCTGCCTGTTTAAAAAACAGTCCGTCTTTCGCCATCGTGAAGTACACCCGGGCACCCGCGAGGATCAACCCATTATTGCATCCGAATGTTGACACCATGATCATCAACGCAATGATGATCGTTCCAACATTCCCGAATATTGCGTTCGAAGCTGCAACGGCAACCCTATCCTTTTCTGCGAAGGCAATGTCGTGCAATGGAAGCACAGCCGTATACATAAGGTTAGCAGAAATGTATATAATGCTAACGATCAGCGTTCCTAGAAACAGGCTGAGTCCAATGTTCCTTTGGGGATTTTTGATTTCTCCCGCAATAAATGTCACGTTGTTCCACGCATCGCTGCTGAATATGGAGCCTACCATTGCCGCGGCGAATGCACCGAAGGCTGCGATGGTAACGTAACTTTCCACGCTGCCATTCGCATTCAGACTGGTAAGGTTCCAGGCATCAGTCCAATTGGCTTTCCAGACCTCGCCATCAGCCATTACGAAACCGAAAATGATCAGTCCGAACAGACTAAGCAGCTTTGTAACTGTAAATGTCGTTTGGATTGCTTTTCCTCCATTGATGCCCCGCGTATTGATATAGGTGAGCAGAACGATGATCACTATAGAGACTATCTGCGCAGGAGAGATCCTTAGAAAGCCGAGGTCAGTCAAGACAATGTCTTCACTCACCCCCGGCACGATGTACGCCATGAATTTTGAAAAGGCAACTCCGACGGCGGCGATTGTTCCTGTTTGAATTACAGCAAAAAAGCTCCAGCCATAGAGGAAGGCGATCAATGGATTAAATGCTTCTTTGAGATACACATATTGACCGCCTGCCTTGGGGAACATGCCGCTCAACTCGCCATAGCTCACGGCAGCGGAAATGGTCATGAATCCCGTGATTACCCAAACCGCGATAAGCCAACCTGCACCACCAACATTTCTCAGGATGTCTGCACTTACAATAAATATTCCGGAGCCGATCATAGATCCCGCTACGATCATCGTAGCATCCCACAATCCCAACACAGGTTTGAACTTTGCTTCGCTCATGGAATTTTAAATTGTTTCTGTGGAAGATAGTTAAAATATTTTTGCAAGCGCAAAGCGGACTCATTGGCTGTCCCGCTACGGTGTTTTTTACTGTCCCCGTTTTACTTTTTCAATCTGTTGCTTCACCACTTCCAGTCCCTGGTCTAGCGCGTGTGGCTCAAAGCCCAATTCCTTTCTCGCCTTATCAATTTTAAAACCTGTCTTCAGTGGTCGCCGTCCTGGCTGCACAAAGCTGGCTGAATCGATTGGGGTGATGAGTGTTTTGTCAAGGTGGAAGAAATCAGCGACGCGCAGGGCGATTTGGTACACAGACAAATAATCTTTTCCAGATACATGAAAGATACCCGTCGCGCGTTTTACTGCTGCTGCATAGCAAGCCACCGCCAGATCTTCCGCCAGTGTGGGGGTTCTCCACTGATCTGAAACAACTTTAATTTCCTTTCCGTCTTCAAGACTTTTCTTTACCCACAGAACAATATTGGATCTGCTCATTCCTGCGGTAACCCCATACACGAGCACAGTGCGAATGATACACCACGAGATATCGCTTTTCAAAAGTACCTCCTCTCCGTCAAGTTTGCTGGCACCATAATAATTCACAGGGTTCGGCACGGCTGATTCATCGACCATTTCTTGTGTACCATCAAAAATAAAATCAGTTGAAATGTGTATAAGATGAGCTTTAGAAATTTTTGCTGAATCCATCAAATGTTTAACACCATCGACGTTTACCCGCCTGCAGGCCTCCTGTTCAAGTTCGCAGGGATCAACCTGCGTCATGGCTGCGGCATTGATGATCACATCGGGCCGAATGGCATTAACGACTTGCTCGACTTGCTGCTTATCCGAGATATCAAGTATATGGAATTCACCTTTGGTCAAACGTGATGGCGGAACGTCTTTGGCAGTCGCAAAAAGTTCCAATGAATCCATTCCTGAAAGCAGTGCGACTAATTTTTGTCCGAGCAGTCCGTTTGAACCGGTGATTAATATTCGCATGCGGCCTGCGACCTAGGGATATTCATAGCCAAATTGTTCCTTAATCTTTTTTCTTGACAATTCCTGAATTGTAACGGTCATCGGAATATTTTCCAACGGACGATTTGATGGATCCTTCCTGACTACGGCGATTTTGTCGATGACTTCTAGACCCTTGATAACTTTTCCAAATACAGTATACGATCCATCTAACATTGGCGCACCGCCCGATGTCGAATATGCCTTTAACTTATCAGGCGCAACGGTCTGGCTGACGTCGATGCCTGTCTCCTTAATAACGCGCGGTTTTAATCCGACAAACAGTTTTCGAAATTGTTCCTGGTCGTCAGACTGGTACGCAGCGCCAAGCGAATCGTAAGCAGCCTTGTTTGCAGGATTCTCAAAGAACTTTTGCAATGCCCTGTCGTACTTAATTTGATCGATCGTCATTTCTTCTTCACTCAGCACCCTGCCCTGAACAATGTAAAACTGACTTCCGCTGGAAGCTTTTTTTGGATTCTGCGGGTCGGCAAGCCGGGCGGCTGAAAGGGCTCCCTTTTCGTGAAAGTACTTGGGGATGATCTCAGCCGGTATGGTGTAGCCTGGTCCGCCGCTTCCGAGAACTTGGCCCTCTTCAGCCTTCTTTGATTCCGGATCCCCGCCCTGAATCATAAAGCCCGGAATGACGCGATGAAACAAAGTGCTGTCAAAATAATGTTCTTTCGCGAGCTTGATAAAATTTTCTTTGTGCTTGGGTGTTTCATCATACAGAATAGCGACCATGTCGCCGTAGCTCGTCTTGATGACTACAACCTGCTCTTTCTTTTGTGCGCAGCTGCTGGCAATGATGAAAGAAATTGAAAACGCAATAATTATTGATGTCCTGCTCATGTCGTTAATGTTTGATGGGTTGCAGCGTGTTAATGCGATGCTGTCTCTTCTTTGGGGCTGCGTATTTCATCGAGTATTGCCGCTCCGCCTGATGTTAATACTTCGTTGGCTACCGACTCGCCAAGATTCTTAACCGCGGCGGGCTCGGCGGTGCCCTTAGCCTTGACAATGCGCTGTCCGTCGAGCGAAATAATCCCGCCTTTAAGTGTGATCAAGCCATTCTCCAGATGGGCATAACCAAATGCAGGTATACTACAGCCGCCTTGTAAAGTTCGGAGGAAGGCACGTTCTGCGCGCACGCAATGTTCAGTCTCTGGATGGTTCACCCATCGTTCCAGGATCTCCTTTTTTTGGAAGCTAAGTTTTTTATGGCACTCTACCGCCAATGCTCCCTGGCCGACAGCAGGAACAAAATAACTAGTCTCAATTTTCTCTACGATCAGATGATCATAATTCATTCGGTGAACGCCTGCATAGGCAAGTAATATCGCATCATATTCACCATGCTCAAGTTTCGCAATTCGCGTTTGCAGATTACCCCGGATGTTAACCGGGTGAACATTTGGATAAAAATGTCTTAAAAAGGCGACGCGACGGGTAGCGGAAGTCCCCACCTTTAAATTGCCTTTTAAGAGATTAATGTCTTTCTTAAAACTGATCAATACATCATTTGCAGGTTCCCGTTCCGTGAAGGCAATAATCTCCAACTCATCCGGTATTTCAGAGGAAAGATCTTTTGCGCTGTGAACGGCGATGTCAATAGAACCATCGAGCAGCCTGCTTTCGATCTCTTCAGTAAATACCCCTTTGCTGCCAATCTTGGAAATCGACACATCGAGGATAGCATCGCCCCGCGTTTCGATGGGTATGATCTCCGTCGTATAGCCTGACGGTTTTATGAGGCTTGCCACATAATTTGCCTGCCACATTGCAAGTTTGCTTCCACGGGTGCCGATGCGAATGAGGTTGTTCATGGATTTATGGTCTTGGAAAGTTGTATGGAAAGGTCGAAGAAAATCATTTTTGCGCTGCCGTTTCGCTCCAGGTGATAGGTGGCATCATTCATCAATATATATGACTTGTCAATTCTCGCAACGTCGTTCACTTCCTTGCTGAACCGTTCAATGAACTGCAGTTCGTCGCCTTTGGTGCGATTTAATTTTGAGGCTCCCGAGATGCGGAGAAGTGTCTCGCGCATCATGTTCATGCTATAGTGCATCATATTTTTTTGGCTAAGCCTGTCAAGCGCATGGAATTGGTCTGCCTGCGAGAGCATTAATGTGTAGTTTTTCTTAAAGCAGGCTCTCATCCATTCGCTGAATCTTTTTGCATTGTCGTCCTCTTCAGTATCAATCAGTTTGGTAGCGTAGTTGAGATTGCCATTTGCCAATTGCGTTATGCGCGCGGCCTTGATACGGTCCTGGCCGTGTTGTTCGATGAGCAGCGATTCGATGACGTCGTCTTGTAAAAGTGGGACAGTAACGATCTGAGACCTCGAAATAATTGTTGGCAACAATTTGTCCGCGGCATTCGTAACGAGGATAAAAAATGTATAAGGCGCTGGCTCTTCCAAAATTTTGAGCAATCCATTCGCTGCGGAAGGATGCATCAACTCAGGCTGCCAGATAATCATAACTTTATAAGGGCTTTCAAAAGGCTTCAGCGATAATGCCTTGATAATCTCCCGGCTTTCGTCCTTCGAAATGATAGCTTGCTTGTCTTCGCCACCATAATACTCTGTCCAGTCATTGACGTTGCCAAACGGCTGTTCTATGATGAAGGATCTCCACGCCTTGGACATCTCTGCCCTAAAACGGTCTTCATCCTTATCACCCTTGATGTTGCTGATTGGAAAAACAAAATGGGTATCCGGATGAATGAGCTTTGCATTTTTAGAACACGCGGCGCATGTGCCGCAGGAATCATCGCCTTTGTTTTCACAATGTAAATAAGTCGCCAATGCCAGCGCTAACGGAAGGTTTAATGCCCCATCTGCACCAACAAATAGCTGGGCATGTGCGATATGATTCTGACGCACCGCAGTAGCCAGCACTGCTGCAACTTCTTCAACACCCGGAATCGCTGAAAATTTCATATCGTTATTTTTCCCACGTCCTGTTGATCGCCGTTATTTCATACACTTTTTCAAGTATCTCGCGGTCCAGTACATCCACGTCAATTTTTCGACGTTCCATTACTCTCCTTGCAGTTTCTATTCCTTTCTCCAGTTGATAGGTAGTTAACCCAGATGCACCCCCCCAGCTAAAAGAGGGGATGAACGCGGGGGGAAGCCCGCCGCCAAAAACATTACAGCTTACACCGACAACGGTTGCCGTGTTGAATGAAGTATTGATTGCGCTTTTACTGTGGTCGCCCATCATCAGTCCGCAAAATTGCAGGCCCGTATCCTCCTGGCTATGCGCCGCGTGACTCCATAAGTGAATGGGCGCGTAGTTGTTCTTCAGATTCGACGCGCTGCTGCCGGCACCAAGGTTGCACCATTCACCAATGACCGCATTGCCGAGATAGCCATCGTGGGCTTTATTGCTGTACCCGAAAAATATCGAGTTGCTGATCTCTCCGCCTACCTTGCAGTATGGCCCAACCGTTATGTCACCGCGCATCTTCGCGCCCATATTTACATGGCCGGATTCGCACAAAGCAAATCCACCGCGTATGAGTGCCCCTTCCTGAACGATGCTATTTTTGCCGAGGTAGATCGGCCCGGTTTCAGCATTTAGAACGGCAGATCGAACGTAAGCACCTTCTTCAATAAAGATGTCCGCGTCATTGTACGTAACAGTGTGGGGGTCGATAAGGGGAGCAGATTTTCTCCCTGCAGTTACCAACTTAAAGTCCAGCCGGATCTGTGCTGCGTTTTCCAGGAAAAGCTTCCAGACCTTATCAATTATCACAACGGCCTCGGAATATTCGACAACATTGCGCTTTGTCATTTCGCCAGCTGGCTTTCGCGCAGCAAGCAACAGGGCATCTTTGACTAAAAAGTATCCTTCCGGAAGCGCGTTAAGGGCCGCCACCAGTGAAGGGTCGGGGCAGACTGCTCCATTGATAAGCAGATTATCTTCTTCATGCTTTATCGGATATTTTTTTTGAAGGTATCCTTCGCTTTGGAAACTGACGGATGTATTAAGCCACTTTTCCCACTTCCCGGCGATGGTGAGTATCCCGATTCGCATGGCAGCGACTGGCCGCGTAAGGGTAAACGGAAAAAGATTTATCCGGATCTCAGGATCATCAAAAAGGATAACATTCATCCCTCAAAAATAAGGGCGGAAGCGTAAGGAAGAAGGGATCGGAAGGATTAATTCGGTATTTCTACCCACCAATAAAAATAAAAAAGCCTCCGTTTCCGAAGGCTTCTCATTCCATTAACGATGTTCGTTATGCTTTCTTTTGATACTTGTTCTTGAATTTTTCAACACGACCTGCGGTATCCACAAATAATTTCTTACCCGTGAAAAATGGATGCGAAGCGGAGCTTACCTCGACCTTGATGACGGGGTATTCTTTGCCATCTTCCCATTTGATCGTTTCCTTCGTATTCGAAGTGGAACGGCTCTTGAACTTTGTGTCGCTGGATGTATCCCAGAAGATTACTTCTTTATAATCAGGATGAATGCCTTTTTTCATGTGATTGTCTATTTTTCCTTTAAAAGGACTGCAAAGATAATGATCGGAAAAGAATAAACAAGCCGGAATCCCCAACTTTTCAGGTACAGCCTTGATGCCCTCAAAATGCTTAATTTGCGCGACTTTAACTGCTTTTTTAATGCGAGTCGCCTTGTTAATATTTTGCGTTGGTATCGTGCGATCGGCTGCAGGCCAAAGCAGCTTTGTCCCGCTAAATGAAGACTATTATCACCTGATAGACCGTTACGAGATCAAAACCGGGCAGATTACACCCTTATTTTTTACGAACGTAAAGCCCTACAAACGATCTGATATCGTGTCATTTACGGATTCGCTAAACGCCGGAGGATATCTGTCTTCCCGTGCCGACAAATTCAACTATGGCTACCTGCGAAACGACAGTTGGGAATGGGTAAGAGATTCGTCAAGCGATAGTCAGCGCAAGCCGTTTCTAAAATATTTTTACAAGAAAAAGTCAGACCTTTTCTATGTGGATGAGGAGGACTTTGACCTTCATGTCAACCCCGTCCTTTATCTCGGAATTGGCGATGATTCGCGACGCGACGACGTCCTTTTTATCAATACGAGGGGTGTGGAAGTGCGTGGAATGGTAGATCGCAAAGTCGGATTTTACGCCTACTTCACCGATAACCAGGCTTTTCTACCTTCTTACGTCTGGGAGCAGATGCCACGTACGCTTGCAGTTCCGCACGAAGGTTTTTGGAAAGGCTTTAAGGATGGAGGCGTGGACTTTTTCCAGGCGCGGGGATACGTCACGTTCGAAGCCACTAAGCATATCAATCTGCAGTTCGGTCATGATCGCTTTTTCATAGGAAATGGTTACAGATCATTGATCTATTCGGACAACTCACCGCCGGCCTGGTTCATCAAGGGCAATGTAAAAGTGTGGAAGCTCAATTACCTTTTCTTATTAAATCAGATGACAGCCGACGTCAGGGGGAATATCGGTGGCCTCACATCAATGCCAGGTGGATATCCCAATAAGTTCACGGCATTCCACCAACTTAGCGTGAACCTTGGTAAAAAATTCAATTTGGGGATCTTTGAGGCGGTGGCCTTTACCGGTGATGACTCGACCGGAACGGATCACTTTCGTCTAGACTATCTTAATCCACTTATTTTTTACAGGGCTATCGAGCAGCAAAACGGCAGCAGCGACAATGTGCTCCTTGGTTTCGATTTCAAGTGGAATGCTGTTCGCAGTCTTTCATTTTACGGCCAATTTGTGCTTGATGAATTCGTACTCGATCACATCAAGGAAGGAGACGGCTGGTGGGCAAATAAATATGCTATTCAGGGAGGGCTAAAATATATCGACGCCTTTGGCGTCTCTAATCTCGACCTTCAGGGAGAAGTAAATGTTGTGCGCCCTTACACTTACTCACACAATAAAAATTATGCAAGTTTCAGCAGCTACCGGCAGGGGATCGCGCATCCGTTAGGTGCTAATTTTAAGGAGGTGGTAGGCCTGCTTCGGTATCAACCTGTTCCGCGTTTAAATATTACAGGCAAGCTTGTTTACATTCAAACCGGGCGTGATTCTACTGGCGTAAACTGGGGTAGAGATATTTTAAAGAGCAATACAACACGGGAGCAGGAGTATGATAATACCATCGGACAAGGTATTTCAAATGACATACTGTTCGGTTCTATCACAGCATCGTGGCAATTAAAGCATAACTTGTTTATTGATGCCTCGTTTATTATCCGTAAAAGTGAAAGCGCATTGGCAGTATACAACAACAATACTACGGTAAGTTCAATAGCATTACGTTGGAATATCGCGCGGCGCCTTTACGAATTTTAGCCTGATGGAAGTATATAAACGTATTTTACAATACACGCCCGCCGCCGGGTTACAGTTTTTTAAATTCCTGTTCTTCTCGCTGCTTGCATCTATCTTTAATGCAGTTTATCTCGGTCTGCTGCAGCCGCTCCTTGACTTGTTATTTGTACAAAAAATAGATAACACGAATCCGGTCATGCCTCCTTTCAGCTTTTCTCTTGGATATTTCAAAAGCTGGTTTCATTATCAATTTTATGATTCCGTCCAATCAAGCGGAACAGTATTGACATTGATGTACGTATGCATCGCCATTGTATTTTTTGTCCTGCTGTCAAATGTATTTCGTTATCTGGAGCGCATGGTTGCATCGAGAGTAAAAGTTGACGTTGTGAAAAATCTCCGCACCGCGATGTTCCGCAATGTTTCGCAACTGCATATCGGATACTTCAGTGACCAGCGCAAGGGCGACCTAATTTCCAGATTTACCAGTGATGTTAGCGAGGCAGAAACAACGGTGGTCAACGGATTTAAAGCCATCAAAGAACCTATCACGTTGATTATTTTCCTGATAGTGCTATTCATGATATCAGTGAAGCTAACACTCATCACACTAATCCTTCTGCCCATTACAGGTGGCATTATTGCGTCTATCATTAAGCAATTGAAGAAGCGTGCCGTACAGAGTCAGGAAACGATGGGAAGGATCGTTAATATTCTCGATGAGACCTTTGGCGGTATGCGTGTCATAAACGCCTTTAATGCGAGACGCTTTATCTCTGATAAGATTGAACTTGAAACGTCCTTTCATCGAAAAGTTAACTTGTCGATGTCAAGGCGTAACGAACTCGCTTCACCGGTTTCGGAATTACTGGGCATTATGGTTGTCGCTGTTATACTTTTTTACGGTGGCCAGTCCGTTATGTCAGGCAGCGGTGATCTCACACCATCGTCATTTCTCACATTCCTGACAATCTACGCCAACATGATTCAGCCCGCGAAGGGATTCACCAGTGGAATAACTTCGTTACAAAAAGGCGTGGTTTCCGCACAGAGAATTTTCACCGTCATTGATACACAGCCTCTGATTAAGAACAATCAAAACGCTATACCACTGGTGGCCTTCAAAGAAAGCATAGAGTTTCGTAATACGAGCTTTGCGTATGATAAGGATATAGTGCTGAAGAATATCAATCTTGTAATTCAAAAGGGAAAAAGTATCGCATTGGTGGGTGCTTCTGGAGGCGGTAAATCAACGCTGGCCGATCTCATTCCCCGTTTTTATGACCCCACTGCAGGTCAGGTACTGCTCGACAACATTCCATTACCGGATTACGAGTTGGAATCCTTGCGCAAGGTAATGGGAGTGGTAACACAGGAATCCATACTATTTAACGACACGATCTTCAATAACATCGCCTTCGGCATGGAGCATGTAAAGGAGGAGGATGTCATTCAGGCGGCCAAGGTTGCCAACGCACACGACTTCATCATTCAAACGGAGGAGGGCTACCAGACTTTGATAGGTGAACGGGGATCGAAGCTTTCAGGCGGCCAGCGCCAGCGTTTAAGCATTGCGCGCGCAGTGTTGAAAAACCCGCCCATACTCATTCTAGATGAAGCGACCTCTGCACTGGATTCCGAATCTGAACGTCTTGTGCAGGATGCGTTGACAAATCTTATGAAGAACAGAACATCTATTGTCATTGCGCACAGGTTGAGCACGATCCAACATGCAGATGAGATCGCTGTTATCCAGCACGGCGAGATTATTGAAAGGGGAAGCCACGATGCGCTGCTGCATTTGAATGGGGTGTATAAGAGGCTGATTCAAATCCAAAAGGTATAGAAGCCTGCCGCCGAAACTTTTACATTTTACATTCAGAGTATTCAGAGTTTTACATTGGAAATTGAACCGCAAAATGTAAAATAATAAATGTAAAATGTAAAAGTTTCTCCCGATCCGAAGTTGCCAGGCTTCCCCACCGTTTTTCCTGATTTCCATGGCGGAACCCAATATTTGGTTTGAAAGCTTAGAGTTTTTGCACTACCTTTAAACAAAGGCAGAGAGCCCTTCATCCATGAGCAAAAACAGAATTATTTTTTATGCCGTTTTCTTTGCCTTTCATGTCTTTGCGTTCATTTTCACGTTGCAAATTCAGGACTTTGAATTTCTGACGCGCATCTATCAGCATATTGGGTTATTTAAATACATCACGTTTTTTGGAATCTTATTAATTGTAACAGATGTCGTTTGGTCATGGATCGTTAGCAGAGATTTACGCAAACAGAATGCAGCACTTTCGCACGAGCTCAACACATTGAAGGCGAAGCTTTTTGATCTGCAGGAAGCAGCCAAGCAAGTTGAGGCAGCCAGGCAGGTAGAAGCCGCCAGGAACGCCCCAAGACTCGGTTAGAAATTTTATTATTTATGGTCGCAAAAACCTATGGCGGCGCCGTCCATGGCGTCGACGCCAGAACGATCATGGTGGAGGTTAACGTCGGCCAGGGCACGAAGTTCTTTATGAGTGGTCTGCCCGACAATGCCGTTAAGGAAAGCCAACATCGTGTAGAATCCGCGCTGAAGAATTCCGGATTCTTTATGCCGCGCAATAAAACCGTTGTGAACCTTGCACCAGCCGATGTTCGCAAGGAAGGATCAGCGTATGACCTTTCAATTGCGTTATGCATCCTGCATGCTTCTGGCCAGTTGCTGACGGACAAGCTCGAACAATTTGTTATCATGGGTGAATTGACATTGGACGGAACATTGCGTCCGATTCGCGGAGTGTTGCCCATTGCAATACAGGCAAGACGTCAGAAGTTTAAAGGCTTCATCCTGCCAGCAGACAACGCGCGCGAAGCGGGCATCGTAACCGAGCTCGATATTTATCCAGTTGCTAATCTGCGGGAAGCAGTTGACTTTCTTGAGGATAAAATAAAAATTCCAACGGTTCGCATAGATGCGCGCGAAGTGTTCGCCACAAAAATGAATTTCTATGATACGGACTTTAAAGATGTCCAGGGTCAGGAAAACATCAAGCGCGCCATGGAGATCGCGGCAGCGGGTGGGCACAACGTGATTATGATCGGTCCGCCGGGCGCAGGTAAGACGATGCTCGCAAAGCGGTTACCCACCATCATGCCTCCCTTGAGTTTGAACGAGGCATTGGAGACCACGAAGATACATTCTGTAGCAGGAAGACTTGGGAAGGAAACAGCATTGCTAACTACCCGCCCTTTTCGTTCCCCGCACCACACAATATCAGATGTCGCATTGGTGGGCGGAGGTGGTAATCCTCAACCCGGTGAAATTTCCTTAGCAAATAATGGCGTTCTTTTTCTCGACGAGCTTCCCGAGTTCAAGCGCTCAGTATTGGAAGTCATGCGACAACCAATGGAAGAAAGAAGGGTGACGATTTCGAGGGCAAAGATCTCCATAGAATATCCTGCGAACTTTATGCTGATCGCAAGCATGAATCCCTGCCCTTGTGGATACTTCAATCATCCGGAAAAAGAATGCGTATGCGGTCCCGGAATAGTACAACGATATCTGGCGAAAGTGAGTGGACCGTTACTGGACCGGATTGACCTCCATGTCGAAGTTGTTCCAGTAACCTTTGATGAGATGACGGCCAACCGAACAGGCGAGACGAGCGATCAGATCAGGGAACGCGTCGTAAGGGCACGCGAAATTCAAACGAAACGTTTTCTCAATCAGGATGCTGTTTATTGTAATGCGATGATGCCTTCCAACATGGTAAAAAAAATATGCATCATCAGCGATGAGGGTCGTTCGTTGCTAAAGACGGCCATGGAAAGGATAGGATTATCTGCACGGGCGTACGACAGGATTCTGAAAGTGTCACGCACTATCGCCGACCTCGCAGGCTGCGAAGAAATTCATGTCGATCATTTGTCGGAGGCGATCACCTATCGCAATCTGGACCGAGAGGGGTGGCTCAATAATCATTGAAGGATTGAAAATGCCGCTCGATGTGGCTGAAATTTTCACTTAATTTGGACGAATAAATGCAAGCCAGTTTCTAAAAGGTGACACGAAACGTAGTGCCAATACCTGGTTCACTTGTGGCCTGGATTGAACCACCTAGCGCTTCAACCTGCGTCTTCACCAAAAATAATCCGACCCCTTTGGCGTCCTTGTGTTCATGGAAAGTCTTGTGTAATCCAAATAGCTTATCGCCGTACCTGATCATATCAATTCCCTGACCATTGTCGCTTATCTGAAGAGCAATTTTATCATCGCCAGTGCAGGTCGTTGCGTGAATTACAGGCTTCCGGTCAGGAGAACGATATTTGATTGCATTGCTTAAGAGATTTTGAAAAATACTTTCAAGGTAAGGCTTCGAATGATGAATAGTCGGTGCCTGCGTGAAATCGAAAGTCAATTGCGCTTCGCACTGTATTAAATCGCCTTCAAGACTTTGTACTACCTTATCAAATATTTCCTTAAATCTTATTTCGGTACGCTCAACACCAGCCTCTTTTTTTACCTTGATCGTTTCCATGAGCTCGTTCATGGTTTCACCCAGGTTATTGGAAACATTCTTGAGCTTTTCAAATATCTGTTGGTAATCACTAACAGAACTGTTTGCATCCAGCAAGCCTATTAAAGCTTTGATATTCCCAACGGGAGAACGCAAATTGTGTGAGATGATGTGAGCAAATTCATCAAGCTGCCGGTTTTGCTCCTGCAAATTGATGGCAAGGGCCTCAAGATGTTGCTTTGACCGCAGTAACTCGTCTTCTGACTTTTTCTGTTCGGTAATGTCGAGCGCGATAAAAGAGTAGCCAATGGGAACGTCACGATCATCGAGCAGACCGCTTACGGAAACCAAAACAGGAATTCGCCTGCCGTCTTTGTGCACGTAAATCCATTCTCGCCGTTCAGGGATCTTGCCCAAACGTGTCACAGTTGTTAACACCTCAATATCCCGATCAACTTCAAACTCAAACTCACGCGATAATTCAGACGCACGTTTTATGAGCTCCAAGTTGTCATGCAGCAAAAGTGGAGAGCTCTTGTTCACCATTTCGCGCGCAGTATAACCCGTAAGCTTTTCCGCCGCCTTGTTGAAGCTCGTAATTACTCCTTCGGTGTTGGTAGAAATAATGGAGATCTCGGTGGTGCTGATAATAAATTCCTGAAGACGGTACGCTTCAGCCAGAGCATCTAAAAAAAGGTCATGCTGACCGGGATTTTTCCTTCTTGAAAGTTTAGGCACGTTTCTTTTTGGCTATCGTAAAGTTATAATTTTAGAAACTACGGAAAAAACCCATTTGAAAAAGAGTTTTCCTGATTAAATTTCCGCTGACGCAGCGCTTCAAACGTAATTACAGCCGCCGCGTTTGACACATTCATGGAATCAATCTTGCCGCGCATAGGTATTATGATCCTTGCATTCGCCGCATCTCTCCATCGGTCAGATATGCCCACCGATTCAGTCCCCAACACAATTGCCGTTGGACTGCAATAGTTTGTTTCATAGTAAGGTACAGAACCCTGCAGATCGGTTACAAGTATCTGTACGCCGTTGTCACCCAACCATTTAATAACATCCTCAGTCGAACCCGAAGCAGTTTGCACAGTAAAAAGACATCCAACGCTCGACCTTATAACGTTGGGATTATAGAAATCTGTTTTTGTATCGCAAAGTATTACAGCATCTATATTTGCCGCATCTGCGGTTCTAAGGATTGCGCCAAGATTTCCCGGCTTTTCAACACCTTCCAAAATGAGTACCAACGGATTTTTAGTCAGCTGGATCTGATCCAAAATATGGTCCTTTTGTTTTAGCACTGCTGTTATACCTTCGGTGCTGTCGCGATAAGCTATTTTCGCAAACACCGATCGATCCACGGGAATCAGCAATTGCACATCGCCGACGATCGCGACAACTTCCTCCACTGGAACGATCTCCGGGCAAAAAAACACAGTCACCATTTCGTAACCTGCGGCAGCGGCAAGTGACAACTCCCGCATTCCCTCCATGACGAAGACGTGCTGCTGCGTACGTTCACGCGATTTTTCAAGAGCAATAATATTCTTGATCTTGGGGTTTTGAGGGCTCGTAATAACAGGATGCATTGAATGATCGGACAAGCCTAAAGTTATTCAAATCTAAGTTTCTTATAACTTTAAGCACTAAACTTCAATTCAACAGTTGAGCCTTCTATCCTTATACCCTTCGTCCTGGAAAGATTATGAGCTGATCGATTCTGGCAATAATGAAAAGCTAGAACGGTTTGGAAAATTCGTTCTGATACGCCCGGAACCACAGGCGATCTGGCGAAAATCCATGGACGAAGAGAAGTGGAAAAATCTCGCGCATGCAAAATTTGTGAGAGAACAAGCCGATAAATTCAGGTTTACGGACGACGTAAAGGGTGGATGGTCAAAGCAACCATCAATGCCTGAAAGTTGGAACGTAGACTATAATTATGGCAAGCTTAACCTCCGGTTGCGTTTGGCTTTAACGGGATTCGGGCATGTCGGCGTCTTTCCGGAACAAGGTGCAAACTGGAATTTTATTTACGATACCATTTCCGGGTGGAACCTTGCAAAACCACGCGTACTTAACCTTTTCGCTTACACAGGAGCTGCATCTGTGGTTGCCCGCGCTGCCGGCGCCGATGTGGTGCATTGTGACGCATCCCGCCCCGGACTAAACTGGGCAGCGCAAAACATGGAATTGAATCAGCTTAAAGATATCCGATGGGTCTATGAGGACGCTTTTAAATTCGTGAAACGCGAGCTGAAGCGCGGAAATACATATAACGGTATCATTATGGACCCGCCGCCGTACGGACGGGGACCCGATGGTGAAAAGTGGACGCTGCAGGAGCATCTTGATGAACTTGTTGCCATGAGCAGTGGCCTGCTGGAAAAAACGAACGGCTTCTTTATAATCAGCATGTACGCCGTAGGACTTTCCGCTACAGTAGGGCTAAACGTTGCAAAGGCGCATTTTCAAATGCGCGATCCCGAATACGGTGAATTTTATCTGCACTCCAAACAGGACCGTCACCTTCCAATGGGCACTTTCCTGAGGTTCGCCTGGTGAGGCATTTGCGCATCTGCATAAAAGAGAGTTGCGGCCGCGCGATTTTCAGTTGAAGGGCCTTCGTATCCGTAAAACAAAAGACGGCTTAAAGGCGCCTGGCCATCATCAGATTCTACTGCCATCGTTTACGCACAGAATTTTCGACGGCGGGTAGACTCCAAGATTGAATAACGCTGTCGCTTGAAGGAGACGAACCATAAAACCTCCTTCCAATAGCCGATTTATTATCGTATCTTTGCGGCCTAATTTGAGAATTACTGCGTATTTAAGGTTTTATGGAAGTTAAGAAGATCAGGAACATCGCCATCATCGCTCACGTCGATCACGGCAAAACCACTCTGGTGGATAAATTATTGATGGCTGGACACCTCTTTAAGGATCATGAGACTCCTGGAGAGTTAATTATGGACAGCAACGATCTCGAAAGGGAACGTGGAATCACGATCCTTGCCAAGAACGTGGCAGTTCGCTACCAGGACTACAAAATTAATGTGATTGATACACCTGGTCACAGTGACTTTGGTGGTGAAGTGGAGAGAGTTTTGAATATGGCCGATGGTTGCCTTTTATTGGTGGATGCCTTTGAAGGACCTATGCCACAAACCCGGTTTGTGTTACAAAAGGCGTTGCAGCTGGGGTTGAAACCAATTTTGGTTATCAACAAAGTTGATAAGAAGAATTGTACCCCCGATGAAGTCCATGAACAGGTGTTTGAGCTTATGTTCTCCCTTGATGCGACTGAAGAGCAGCTGAATTTCCCGACCTTTTACGGTTCTGCCAAACAAGGTTGGATGAGCAAGGACTGGCGCACACCTTCGACCGATATTTCGGCACTTATTGAAGGAGTGATCGAATTCATTCCCGAACCGAAGGTCGACATCGGACTCACTCAGATGATGATCACTTCGCTTGAATACTCCGCGTATATCGGACGCGTTGCCATCGGCAGGGTTCAGCGTGGCGTCGTGCGGCCTGGGCAGTTTGTCGTCCTGGTAAAGAGGGATGGTAAAATTGTCAAAACGCGTATCAAGGAAGTTTACATTTTCGAGGGATTTGATAAGAAGAAGGTTGAGGAAGTTAACGCAGGAGAAATCTGCGCGTTGGTTGGACTTGAAGGCTTCGAGATCGGCGATACTGTTGCTGATCCGGAAGCGGCAGAAGCGCTTAAATCAATCGCAATTGATGAGCCAACGATGAGCATGCTGTTCACGATCAATAACTCGCCCTTCTATGCAAAGGAAGGCAAGTACGTAACATCACGCCATATCAGAGAGCGCCTTGAAAAGGAACTCGAGAAGAATTTGGCGCTTCGCCTCGGTGATACAGGATCTGCAGATAGCTTTATTGTCTTTGGTCGCGGTGTGCTTCACTTGTCAGTGCTTATAGAAACAATGCGTCGCGAAGGATACGAGCTTCAGATCGGCCAGCCGCAAGTTATCTTCCGTGAAATTGACGGTGTTCGCAGTGAACCGATTGAAGAGCTTACGATTGACTTGCCAGAAAGTGTTTCAGGTAAAGCAATTGAAACAGTTTCACAAAGGAAGGGCGAAATGCTCAACATGGACCCTAAGGGTGATCGCATGATTCTTAAGTATCTGATCCCTTCTCGTGGGATTATGGGACTTCGCAATTACTTGTTAAATGTGACAGCCGGACAAGCTATCGTTACGCACCGGTTTAAAGAGTATCAACCATATAAAGGTGAGATACCAGGCCGCATAAACGGTTCGCTCATCGTTATGGAGCAAGGTGAAGCAATTGCATACAGCCTTCACAATCTTCAGGACCGCGGTAAATTTTTCATTAACCCAGGTGAGCCCGTGTACGAAGGACAGGTTATAGGTGAGCATAGTCGCAATGGTGACCTTGTGATCAACGTTACCAAAACCAAGAAGCTTACCAACATGCGCGCTTCAGGAACGGATGAAAAGATGAAAATTGCTCCTCCACTCAAGCACACGCTCGAAGAGGCACTTGAATACATTCAAGCCGACGAGTACGTGGAGGTCACACCGAAATCTATCCGTTTGCGGAAAATTTATCTTAATGAGAATGAACGCAAACGCTACAGCAAATAGGATAATTGCGTTTTAAATTGCATGAACCGCACCATTCATCGCTTACTGCTTTTTTTTATTACAGTTACCGTGACTGTTCCGTCATTGGTGAACGGACAGACGCCGAAGGGAAAAGAGCAGGAAATCACTGAGGCTGATACATTCATGCAACGTGAGGACTATGCTGGCGCACTGGCGATCTACAACAAGCTCTTAGAAAAATCAAAGTTCTCTTCAGACGAGGATTTCACGCTCCTTTATAAACGCGCGTATGCTTTCTATGGCGCCGGAAAGTTTAACGAAGCTCTGGTCGACATCAATCGTTTTCTCGCAAAAACTCCGGATCCACAGGCCAAATTGCTGCGGGCCTACATCAATCAGGAACTTGGTGACAGTGAAGCACAACTTAAAGATCTGAATGAATTCATTGGAACCACCCCCGATAACCTGGAGTTGATACGGTGGAGAGCGTCGGTGCTGATGACGATGGAAAAATATGCGGATGCCAGACGTGATATACGCAAGATCCTGGCGCAAGATCCAAATCCGGATATTCAAGGTTATCTGGGTCTATCCTATTATTACGATAATCAACCTGATAGTGCGCTAACAATATTTGATGAGGCCATCTCGTCAAATCCGGCGAATGCACAATCGTATATCTATGCTGCCTCTCTTGCACTTGAAGAGGAGACATACGAGATGGCATTGCAATACATAAACAAAGGCCTGACCGCGGAGCCGGCCAATACCACCCTCATGTTCTACAAAGGAATTGCTTTGGTTCAGGATGAGAAAACTGAAGATGGTTGCCGTTGTCTCAGCAAAGCCTTCAACGCAGGCGTCGACGACGCTGGCGAATATTTGAAGAGCTTTTGTTACGGAGTTGAGTAGCTGCGTTTTGTGCTAATCCGCGTAGTCCCCACCGTTACCTTCGAAAAATAACATCCATGAAACTGACACGCGAAACGCAACGACGCGCAGGCCGTTGGGCCTGGATGCGCGTTCAGCAATCGTCGAGCTCGGCGGTCAACGCTTCGCTTCCTACATATTCCTTCTATATTTTCCTCCCACCTCAAACAATGCATCGGTAATTTGACCCAGCGAGCAAACCTTGCAGGCCTCCATCAATACCTCAAATAGATTGTGATTTTGAATTGCAGCGCGGCGCACGCGTTCCAGCGCGTCGTGAGATTTTTCGCTTTGGTGCGCATGCAAATTTCCCAACATTGTGATCTGATATTCTTTCTCCTCGCCGGTTGCACGAATCACTTCATGTGGAATAATCGTCGGGGAGCCCTTCGAGCTTAAAAATGTATTGACGCCAATGATTGGGTATTCGCCCGTATGTTTGAGATTCTCATAGAAAAGGCTTTCCTCCTGGATCTTTCCCCGTTGGTACATTGTCTCCATGGCGCCAAGCACCCCGCCGCGTTCCGTGATGCGATCAAACTCCAGAAGTACCGCCTCCTCAACAAGATCCGTCATGGTCTCAATAATAAACGAACCCTGCAGCGGGTTTTCATTCTTGGCAAGACCCAGTTCTTTGTTAATGATTAGTTGTATCGCCATGGCTCTGCGTACAGAACCCTCTGTTGGCGTAGTGATCGCCTCGTCATAAGCATTTGTATGAAGTGAATTACAGTTGTCGTAGATCGCGTATAACGCCTGAAGCGTCGTCCGGATATCATTGAAATCTATTTCCTGCGCGTGCAGTGAACGCCCAGATGTCTGAATGTGGTACTTGAGCATTTGCGCCCTGGAGTTCGCTCCATACTTATTCTTCATCGCCCAAGCCCATATCCTCCGGGCTACACGCCCGATGACAGCATATTCCGGATCAATGCCATTGCTGAAGAAAAAAGAGAGGTTCGGCGCGAATTCATTGATATCCATTCCCCGGCTCAAATAGTATTCAACGTAGGTGAACCCGTTGGCCAATGTAAATGCGAGCTGCGTAATGGGATTCGCACCCGCCTCCGCGATGTGATATCCTGAAATGGAGACAGAGTAAAAGTTCCTTACAGCATGATCGATGAAATATTGCTGAACATCGCCCATTAAACGCAAAGCAAACTCCGTTGAGAAAATGCAGGTGTTTTGAGCCTGATCCTCTTTTAAAATATCTGCTTGCACGGTTCCCCGAACTTGAATAAGCGTCTCAGCTTTAATACGCTCATATACTTCTGGTGGCAGCACCTCGTCCCCCGTAACACCCAGTAGCATCAGTCCGAGCCCATTGTTTCCCTCCGGCGTTTCACCCTGATAATTTGGTCGCTGATGACCATCATTATAAAGATTAGCTATTTTTTTCTTTACCGCATCCTCTAATCCGTTGGCCTTTATATAAACCTCGCATTGCTGGTCTATCGCTGCGTTCATGAAATATGCCAGCAGCATGGGAGCTGGTCCGTTAATCGTCATTGAGACTGATGTCATCGGATCGGCCAGGTTAAAGCCGCTGTACAATTTTTTGGCGTCGTCAAGGCAGCAGATGCTGACACCGGAGTTACCAATCTTGCCAAAGATATCCGGACGATGGTCCGGATTGTTTCCATATAGCGTGACAGAGTCGAAAGCTGTGGATAAACGCTTTGCAGGCGTCGAGTGACTCACGTAATGAAACCGCCGGTTTGTACGCTCCGGGCCACCTTCACCGGCAAACATGCGCGTCGGATCTTCGCCCTCACGCTTAAAAGGATAAATGCCTGCCGTGTAGGGAAATTCACCGGGCACGTTCTCCCGCAAATTCCATCTTAAAAGATCACCCCAGCCGTTATAGGAGGGTAATTCAACCTTTGGGATACTGCTTTGCGACAGGGAGGTCACATGCGTTTGTATCCCAATCGTCTTGTCGCGAACCTTGAAAGAGAACAATGGATCTTTGTACCGTTTCAACTTGTCTTTCCATGTCGCTAACATTTCCCAGTTCGCTGGAAACAGGTTGCCCTTCAATTGTTCAAAGGCTGTTTTCAGTGAGTTTTTTACCTGCGGGTCAGCGTTGTGCAATGTGTCCAGCGTCTTGTTGATTGCATACAACCTTTCGGCGATATCGGCCTGCGCTTCGATCCATTCCTCGTGGGCTCGGTTGTTTTCTGCAATTTCGCTAAGGTAACGGGTACGGTGAGGAGGGATGATGAAGATCTTCTCCGACATTTCAGGTGTAATCTCAAATGACGTGGGAAGAGATGCGCCAGTCTTTTGAACTACAGTGTCCATAAGGTGCTTATAGAGATGATTCGTCCCCGGATCGTTGAATTGAGATGCGATGGTTCCGAATACAGGCATTGACTCAACATTATCGGTCCATCGTTGATGGTTGCGTTGATACTGTTTTTTAACATCGCGCAAAGCGTCAGACGCGCCGCGTTTATCGAACTTGTTCACCGCGATCACGTCGGCGAAGTCCAGCATGTCGATCTTTTCAAGTTGTGTTGCCGCACCGTACTCCGGCGTCATTACATAAAGCGACGCGTCGCTGTGCTCAATGATCTCCGTATCACTTTGGCCAATCCCTGAAGTTTCGAGGATGATCAGGTGATACCTTGCTGCTTTCAAAACCTGAATTGCCTGCTGAACATAAGCGGACAGCGCAAGGTTACTCTGTCGTGTAGCCAGCGACCGCATAAACACTCGAGGACTATTGATGGCGTTCATCCTGATCCTGTCGCCGAGCAGTGCTCCGCCCGTTCTACGTTTAGTAGGATCAACTGAAATTATTCCTATTGTCTTGTCGTTAAAGTCAGCGAGGAACCTGCGAACGATCTCATCAACGAGTGATGACTTACCCGCCCCGCCAGTACCGGTTATACCGAGTATAGGCGCCGCTGAGCTTTCGGCCATGACTTTGATCTCATCGAAAATTTTTTGATGCCGGTCAAAGCAGTTCTCCGCAGCGGAAATGATTCGCGCAATGGCAAGCGGATTCTTTTGCGTTATGTGCGCAAGCTCATCTCCGAGGACATCGCCCAATGGATAGTCACTTTGAGAAACGAGATCATTGATCATACCCTGCAGGCCCATTTTTCGTCCATCATCCGGAGAATAGATTTTTGTAATGCCATAGGCCATGAGCTCCCTGATCTCTTCAGGTAAAATTACACCTCCGCCGCCACCGAATATTTTAATGTGTGCCGCCCCTTTTTTTCCGAGCAGATCGTACATGTACTGAAAATATTCCGTGTGTCCACCCTGATAACTGGTCAACGCAATCGCGTGGGCATCTTCCTGGATTGCAGTATTCACGACTTCGTCCACGCTGCGATCATGTCCCAAATGAATTACCTCGACGCCAGTTGCCTGAATGATTCGGCGCATAATGTTGATGGCCGCATCATGGCCATCAAAAAGACTGGCTGCGGTAACGATTCTAACCTTATTGATCGGTTTATATACTTCCGCGGCCTGATGAGCAGCATCTTTTTGTGGTGTTCGGGCCGTCGGTTCCGCAGTACTCATTACATAACTGGTTTATCATTTCAAAAGTAAGGAGAAGGGTAGTATTAAGCTAACTGCTATTAGGAACTTCCCGGGTGCCTTCCTTACCTTGCGTGAATGAAATTCATTAAGGTCATGCGCGGTCTTTACGATCCTTTAGTCCTTGGTGCCATTTCATGCCACGAGCACCTCACGGGGGAAGTTTTAACTTATCTTCACTTTCAAACGCGGAGTTTTCACAATGGGGTCTAACAAGTTTTTCAGGATTGTACTTATTACAATAAGCATCTGCTCAGGACTTGTGGTCATCATCATGGTACTGACTATCGCTCCATTGAATCGCGATCCCAATCGTACCGACTTGCTTCATAAGATGCGAATAGGAATCGATTCCTTACGTGGACCAGTTGTTGTGAAAAACGAATTTGCTGTCGGCTTTGCAAAAGTTAATCTGACGCCAGCGAAACGCACAGCGACAGCTGGATATGGCAAGCGACTTGGAAAGTTATTCACGAGCGTCCACGATTCAATCTACGTGCGAACGCTCGTCGTTGGGAACGGAATAAATCGCGTTGCCATCGTAAGTGCCGACTTGTTAATCATACCACCAACCGTTACGGCGCTTTTGGAAAAGGAACTTCCATCTATCGGATTCACACTTGATAATACATTTCTTGGTGCCATTCACTCCCACAACAGCATTGGCAATTGGGGTAAAGGCGCGATGGCATTACTCTTCGGCGGTTATGATGATGCTATCGTTCGACACATTGCCGATCGAATCAAACAAAGTATACGATTGGCCGCAGGTAATATTATCCCGGCAAAGATTCAAACTGGAGCAATTCCGGTTTCTAATGCTGTTGTCAACAGGCTGATCGACGACGGACCGGTTGATTCTCTGCTTCGTGTCATTTCAATTACCCGCAGGGACAGCAGTAAGTTGCTTTTGATGAATTTCACGGCACATGCCACCTGTCTTTCTTCTGGTGATCTTGTGTTGTCGCGCGATTATCCCGGCAAACTTGTCGACACGATAGAAGCATCAGGCTTTGACTTCGCAATGTTTATGGCCGGGCCGGTGGGTAGTCAATCCGCAAAAGTTCGCGAGAAAGGATGGCCATGTGTTGAGGAAATGACAGCAACGCTTTCCAACACAATGACCAATGATGGTTCAACGCTTGATCTAATAAATGAAGGCACGCTTTGGATGAAACGCGTTCCCTTTTTATTAGCTGAGCCACAGGTCAAAGTGTTTCGCAATTGGCGTATTCGCTCATGGTTATTCAATGCTGCCTTTGGCGACTATCCGGAACACCTTACGGTGCTACGCATCGGCCATCTTGTGATGGTCGGAGCACCGTGTGATATCTCAGGCGAGTTCTACCAGGAGATTGACAAGCTTGCGGACAAACACGGAATACAGGTGATGATCAGCAGTTTTAACGGAGCTTATATCGGCTATGTAACGCCGACTAAATATTACGATGAGGATCATTATGAAACACAGCTAATGAGCTGGTATGGTCCCGGCAACGCAGAATACATGTTAGAATGTATGGAACGATTGATAGACAAGGCAGCCGCAACATCGGACGGCATGCCTGGCGTGTAGCCATGACGGGAGTTTGATTCGAAGACTGAAAGTAAATTGACTATGCATATTTTTCTCGAAAACGAATTTCTGGCTGTGGGCATCAGACCGATGGGAGCTGAGCTTTTCAGTGTGAAGCATAAAAAAAATGAGCTCGAGTACATTTGGAGCGGAGACCCAAAATTTTGGGGCAAGACGTCACCGGTTTTATTCCCTATCGTGGGTACGTTGAAAGAAGACAAGTACACTTACGAGGGAAAGTCGTATGCCCTATCACGTCATGGGTTTGCACGCGATCAGAAATTCGACATTGCCGCACAGTCGGCCGATGAAGCAACTTTCACACTCCAGCACTCACCTGCAACATTCGCGAACTACCCATTTCATTTTGAATTGTCACTGGGATACAAACTGATCGAAAATCGGCTGGAGGTGATCTATACAGTCGTCAATGTGGGTGCGGGTGATCAGTATTTTTCACTGGGGGCCCATCCGGCGTTTTCTGTGCCACTGGTTCCGGATACGGACTACAATGACTATTATCTGTTGTTCAACAAAGTCGAGAACGCGCCGCGGTGGCCGATAGCCGCTACAGGTTTGATTGAGCGTACACCTACTCCGTTGCTGGAGAACACAGATCGCCTTGCCCTTCGAAAGGACATGTTCGCAAAAGATGCGATTGTATTAAAGAATTTATGGTCGGACACCGTATCATTAAAGCATCCGCAACATGATCACGGGCTTGATTTTCATTTTAATGGCTTTCCATACCTTGGCATATGGTCAACAAAAAATGCAGACTTTATTTGTATTGAACCATGGTGTGGAATTGCTGACGGAGTAGACCACGATCACGATTTGACGACGAAAGAAGGGATTCAAACGCTTGGCCCCGGCAAACGGTGGTCAAGGTCATGGAAAGTAGATTTTTATTAAATACACTTTCAGAAAATTAAAGAAAATTGAGATTAAATCAGGATGAAAGCAGCGGCCCTCAATGAGATTAAGAAAGAGCTTGGGTCCCGTGACATTGAGGAAGTACGGTCGCTTTGTCTGAAGCTTGCGCGTTATAAGAAGGAGAATAAGGAACTACTTACTTATTTGTTATTTGAATCGCAGGATGAAGCCGCGTATGTCGAGCACATCAAAGGTGAAATCGACGAACATTTTGATTCGTTGCCTTCTGGAAACGTGTACTTCATAAAAAAGGGTCTTCGTAAAATCCTTCGGATTGCCAACAAACAAATCAAGTACTCAGCAATACCCAACACCGAAGTGGAACTGAGAATCCATTTTTGCTCAAACATAAGGAAGCATAACATTGCACTGCGCAGCAGCCCCGTGCTAACCAATATGTATATGATGCAACTGCGTAAGATTAATGCTGCACTTTCAAAACTTCCTGATGATCTGCAGTATGATTTTGCGCATGACATGGACCAGCTAGAGAAATTATAACAATCATTTGCCCTCAAAGGAGATATCAATGAATGAGAAAGAACACTGGGACAAAATTGCGTCGAGCTATAACGAAGAAATATTCGATGTGTTTAAAAGCGACAGGGAAGGAAAGCTAATGCACTATTTTAAAAAGCATGGAGATAAGAAGCACACGGCAATCGATTTTGGGTGCGGTACTGGCAAAGCGCTGCCGTATTTGTCTCCTTTATTTCGCAAGGTGCTCGCAGTCGATATTTCACGGGAGTGTCTGGCTGAAGCAAGGCGAAGATCTTACAAAAATGTTGAGATAACCAGGAAAGATCTTTCAGGACGGCGGATCACGCTGCCGCCATCTGACTTTGTTTTTTGTTGCAACGTAATTATGCTGCCGGAGCCTGAGAAAAATGTTATCATGTTCTCGAATGTCCAGAAGGCAATGCGCACAAAAGGCAACGCTGTTTTAGTGGTCCCCTCTTTCGATTCAATGATGTTTTCCGCGTGGCGGATGATTGATTGGTACAGGAAAGAGGGAGTGAAGCCCGCCAACATCCCGCCTTCTGAGCTCGCTTATTTTAGCGGTAAAAAAACAGATCTGCTGCAGGGAATCATCAAAATAGATGGAGTGCCCACAAAACATTACTCGGAATCTGAATTGAGAGTTCTGCTTAAACAATCCGGGCTTGTCGTAACCGCGTTGGAAAAATTAACATATGATTGGGATACAGAGTTTTCATCGCCGCCGACCTGGATGAAAGATCCTTATCCCTGGGACTGGCTGGTGGAATGCAAAAAAGAGACAGGCAGCATTAATTAAAGTAGCGCCAGCCAGACACCTGATCTATGAATTGGGGTATCGATGCCGGATAAAGAACCGCGCAAAAGATAAGTCCAAACAATGCCCCATAAAGATGGGCGTCATGATTAATTCCATCGTTGGCTTTTCTTCCTTGATAATAGGAGAACACCAGATAAAGCGTTCCAAGGATGAACCCCGGCATGCATAAGACATAGTAGAGACAAATATTTTGAAGTGGCAACAGGATGATAGAGGCAAAAATCACTGCCGCGACGCCACCTGAGGCGCCGAGGGAATTGTATCCAGGATTGTCTTTATTTTTAAAGAATGTCGGTATATCCGACACGATAATACCAATGGTATAAAGCAGTATGTAATAGATCCCGCCGCGTTCGCCGAAGATCTCCTGAAAGACCCTTTCAATAACACCGCCGAAAAAAAACAGGGACAGCATATTCCACAACAGGTGTGAATGATCCTTGTGTATGAACCCCGATGAAAGCAAACGGTAGTACTGTTTGCGCTGGCTTGTAACATAAGGATTCATGATGAGCGATTGCATCAGCGTCGCATTCTTGAAAGCGTACATGCTGACCAGGACCGTAAAACCGATGAGGATGATAGTGATGATCAATGGTAAATAGCTTAGACGATTTATACAATATTACATCAAAATTACCAATCCTTTGAAAGCAGACAGACCATTAATCAGTCGAATGGCTATCTGCTTCGCTGAACTTCGGAGTAAACTTATTTCTGTTTTTAGAGATTGGGTATAAAGCACCACAATCGCGTGAAGAATTTAAAATAAAGAACCAAAGCTGATAGAAGCAGATCATTCCGTTGCTATATTTATATACTTACGATTGTGTTTTCTGCAACTAAGTAGAAATGTTAATGGAAAATACGTTACTGCACTTCAGCCTCTGGAGACAAACGGCTGCCATTTTTTACTCGAGCCTTTTTTTTATTCTCCTATCGACACGCGCTGTGGCGGAGCAACCTGGGGATATTGACCTGGCATTGAGCGATCTGACACTCATTGCTGTGAATGAGACGAACTTTCTATATTCCTTTTCCCTGACAAACAATGGGACATCATCTCAACAAGGTTATAGTATGAAGCTTACCTTTTCCGCCAATCAGACACTTGACGGAGCTGACTACTTTTCGATTATTGTTCCTGCAACGAATCTCGCGGCCCAGTTCATCGGCCCATCACAGACGCTGAAAAAGACCGAACACTTTTATGCGGCGTCCAAAGGGCAATACCTTCCATCAGGAACGTGGTATGTATTTGCTGAAATAAATGATGACAAAGTCATCGGTGAGTCAAATTATGACAACAATCTTGTTAGCTCGACCAATCAGATTACTGTAGCGCCCTACGTAATTACTTTCACCACCCCGCCGGTGGTCGACAAAATTACAGAAAGCTCATTCACCTTAAAAGCGACCTTTTCAGATCCGATAACTACTATTTATTATAAGCATCAGCCCAATGGCATGGCCGCGCCCGATGCAGAAGAAATAATGAGCTCGAATGCATTGTTCTCATGGGAACCTGAAGTTGCCATTGCAGGTCTTGGGCCCGCTTTTCAATATGACGTTTTCTGTGTCGGCGAATCCTACGATGGAAACACAACTGCTGTTTATAAAATTGACGTCACTACTACCGGAACATCCGATCCCATTGTAGTACCTCTTGAATTGGAAGTTGAACTTTTGCCGACTGCTGTAAATACGATGTCGGCACCAATGGAGTTTTCGCTTTCCGGATATCATTTATCGAACAGCGTGTCTGTTACCCCCTCAGCCAAATTCCTTGTTTCGAAAGACGGTACCGATTATGACGACCAGATCTCCTTTGGACCTTCAGAATTTCAAAATGCCGCACAGGTAAAGGTCTATGTAAAATCAAAAGCGTTTGAATCATCGGGACTAAAAGCAGGAACGATAATTCTTGAATCGTCCGGTGCAAGCATGGTGACTGTCAATATTACCATCCCGATTTTTGATCCGACCGATATTGACTTTGACGGCATTACGTCCCTCGACCAGTCGGGATGGTCGACTTACAGCGCCGAAGGTTTTCATAACTGGACACTGATCGATCTTGCGAAAACCTCGGTTAATCAACGCCCAAACGGCGAGGACTGGGCAATGCAGATCGACGGCTCGTTAAACGGAAACACTGCTGAAGAAGATTGGTTAATATCTCCCTCTGTTGATCTTTCTCATTACACATTTCATCCGACATTGAAGTTTAGTTCATATTCATCAGGGAGTGGTGAACCTTTGAAATTATTGTATTCCTCCGACTATCCCGGCTATGGTGACCCCAGGAATGCTACCTGGTTTGACACTGAGGTAGAATTTCCGGCCGTGAATTCAGCCAAATGGAAAAATTCGCTGATAGAAATAACCAACCGTGAGGCTGAAATTCATTTTGCATTCATCTACAAATCAACAGCTGTTAACGGATCGCGATGGACCATCGACAACTGGAGAATAACGGATGCCCTGGTGGAAATTCCATCAATGATTCTTAGTTATGAACAGGTGCCGGTAGGGACGATTTCGGAATCCCGTGAATTAATTATCGAAGTGGTTGGCTATGGAGATCTCACCGTTGAAGCCTCCTCAGGTTTTCAGGTGTCACTTGACAATATAACTTTTGCCAGCAGCGTGGTTGTTTTGGAGAATGATCTTTCGGTCGGAAAAACTATTTATGTCCGATTCACTCCAATGGTTGAGACTGATGAGTTTACAGGTACACTTTCTTTTACAGCAACGGACCTTTCAATAACGAACGAGCAACTAGTCGGATCGACATCGACTGTCACTGCCTTAGAGAAGAATCTCAGTACAAGTGGATTTATATATCCTAACCCAACGGACGGCCCGGTACATCTTGACCTGAATGCGTTCGAAACAGCCGACATGTCAGTGCATGTGTCTGTCGTGAATAATCTTGGATCCACTGTTGCATTGTTCGATGGCTCCCTTGAATCCATTGAAAATAAGCTCAGCGAAGTCACAGTGAGCATGGCACCGGGATTATATTATGTGACGATCAAGGCTGCCAAAGGAACGTACAGAAATAAGTTACTGCGGAAGTAACAAACAATTCCTTATCTAAAATCGGGTTGACTCCTTCGCGATTCCGACGTAGATTTGTTTGATCGCGTCCAGAATGAAAACAATACCGCTTCCGTACTCTCGGTCAAAGGTTCTGACCAAAGAACTTCCGACGAAATCGAAACCTGCCATTGACGTTGAATTAATCGCTGCCCTTGATCCGCTTGCAAGAAATGACTCATATGT
The DNA here is from genome assembly GCA_037720155.1 of Chryseolinea sp. GTDB lineage: Bacteria > Bacteroidota > Bacteroidia > Cytophagales > Cyclobacteriaceae > Chryseolinea. Next base: position 396,023 of record JBBJMI010000002.1, read on the forward strand.
GTACGTCCATTGCTATCTGAAAAATGAATGGCAGGATGCCCTTGTAAGAATTTGGAAAACTACTTTCCTGGTAGATAATGCTGGTTCGCGCTCCGGACTGATCCATGCGGAGAATATAACCTTTGCTCCAATCTGGACCCTTATCCCAGACCGGGCGATGCATTCTTTCCTGTTAATTTTCGACGCACTGCCAAAAGGATGCGGGCAGTTTGATCTGGTAGAAGAAATTCCGCAGCCAGGTGGGTTTCACGTGACAAACATTCAGCGCAATCAGCAAGACGTCTACCATATCGACCTATGAGTAGATGCGTCTGCGGCCTCAGCCAAATCAAAAGAGTCCAAGCTGGTTCTCGTCTTTAAGCTTCCGCGACGTTTTAATTTTTCCCTGCATCACGGATACTACCTCGCCAGTTCTGATGTAAAGCAGAAATCCCTCCACATCAACGAAATTCATTTTGCGCAAAATGTCAACGTAATCCTGAACCTGCTTCTGGTCGGCCCTCGTTGGTGTTCCCGTTTTAAAATCTATAACAATTGCTTTTTTTCCTTTTAAAAGGAGACGGTCGATCCGATTTTCACCGCCGGAAGGGAGTAACACTGGCATTTCCGTGCGCACCTCCCACGACGGATCGAACCAGGATGCGATCTGAGGATTACTCATTAGATCCTTCAACTGCTCCATTAGGCCATTGCGTTCATCGTGTGTAATAAGTCCTTCGAGAATTATCCGTTCGAGCGTGTCGGGAATCTCACTTGCATAAGATATGCGGGATAACAATGTATGTATGTAGATCCCGTATCCGATCCTATCTTGTTGCTCGTGACGAGATTCATCAAAAAATGTTCTGCCTGCCTGCCTCATTACCAATCTGTCACGCCACCTGTGGGCTGGGTAAGTAAGTAACTGGATCGATTCAGGAGAATTCATTGAGCCGCCATGGTTCGAAAGATTCCATTCACCGCTATTAAATTCCTGCGACAGATCATTCCAGTGCTCGCTTCCCAGAAAGCCGTGTTGAATAGAAGTGTGTAAAAATGTAGCGACGGTATTCTTATTTTTTCGCACGTCCGGATGAGGAGCCATGATGATCATTCCGTTCTCTGCCCGCGTGAAGGCAACATACAAGAGATTTAAGTTGTCAAGATATGTGCGGGTGCGTTCCGTTTCATAATAGTCGGCGAATGACGTTTTCGTGAGATTGCTTCCATACTTAATCGGCAGGTAACCCGCAGCGGCGAAAGGCGCCTCTTCTGTTTTTGCCCAGAGTGTAGGGGCCTGCCAGCTATCATGATCCATATTCCAGCCACAAAACGGAATGATTACGTATTTGAATTGAAGGCCTTTAGACTTGTGTATCGTCAGGATATGAACTGCGTTCACTTCACCGGATAGCTGAACCGATTTTTTATGCCTATTTTCTTCCCACCATTCAAGAAATGCGCCCAGGTCGTTGCGCTCCCTACTGTAGAAATCCAGAACGAGATTCTGAAAGGCAAGCAGATAAACTATTTCTCCCTGTTGTTCACCAAGCATGAAGATGGAGATCAATGTTTCCGTCAGCTCAACCAGAGGAAGCTTTTTCAATGCCGCCTTTTCCGAAGTAAATGCAGCAGGCAGGTTGCTCTCGAAAAAGACCTGGTTAGTAACAGCAAACACTTCAATCAAAGAGCGTTCAGGCTCGCGCTGTTTAGCGAATTCGTAAGCCAAGTGAGCACGGGCGATGGCATCTTCCGGATTGAGAAGGTAATGCATCGCAGACAAAAGGAGGTTCACAGACGATGCGCCGTCAAGCCTTAAAGACTCGTTCGATACCACATCATACAAACAGCCGGATTTTACCTGATCTGAGTTTTTATATTGTAGCAGGTTGGCGACGATCTGTTGGCCTTCGTCATTCTTTCTCACGAGTATCGCGATGTCACGCAGCGAAGCGCCCTTCTCCTGTAATTGCTCCAACAATTTAGGAATACGGGCCATGGCCTGATCTTTCCATTTTGTTTCGTCGAGATCGCGCAGGAATTGTACCTTAACAAATCCTTCTGCCGTTCGAGAATTTTTTTGGCCAACGTCACGGTACGCTTCAGTTGAGAGGGGCTCATTTGTCTCCAATGCAACAAGGGACGACGCCTTTTCAAATACGGTATTATTAAAGCCTATGATGTTATGGGCGCTTCGGAAATTTGTTGTCAGCTCTTCAAATTGTATCCTTGCAACACCGATATGGTTTTCGATATCTTGTTGTAAAAGTTTCAGGTCACCTCCCCGCCAGCGGTAGACCGCTTGTTTCACATCGCCAACAACCATGCTCGTATAACCCTGGTCTAAGCTGTTGGTAAGCAATGGAAGAAAATTTTTCCATTGCATTGCGGATGTATCCTGGAATTCATCAATAAGATAATTTCTATAAAAAGATCCAACCTTTTCATAAATGAAGGGAGTATCACTATCCTGAATCACGCCGTTCAAAAATTTTGGCGCGTCTGCCAGAAGCATAAGGTTGTTCTCCTCCTTGTACTCTGCAAGTTTTCGGGAGATATCTGCAACAAGACCGAACACATACAGATTTTGCAATATGATCTCCGCTGTCAGACTATGCTGATATGTTGTATCATAAAGCGATACAAGCGCTTGAAGAATGGGGATGATTTTTGTTTCCGCGACCTCGATCATTTGCCCAGGATTTGAATTGGTTTTGCTTGGCCAGTTCGCTGCACTTTGAAAATAATCTCTGACACGCGTTCCCGGAGTGTCCAGGCCTTTCAGACTTTTTGCATTTGCGTAGGTTTGTAGAAATCCATTTAGCCCGGAGTTTTTACCATAATTAATATCCGATGCATTCCAGGATTGCGCTTCAATAATTTGCAATCCAGCTTTGCCCAATCGTTCTCCTTCGCTCAAGAAACGATCTCTTTCATCGCAAAGTGTGCTTCTCAGATCGGTAAAGTATTTGCGATTCCCTGTGGCAGCTATAACATCTTCTTCGATGTCCTTAAATTCCTCTCTGAATATTTCTGTAGCAAACTGGAGCAGACTTGAGCGTACGTCCCAGGCCCTTTCATTTTCCAGGTTCTCTTTTGCAAACTCCACCACCCAGTCCGTTAGCTCCTTGTTGCTTCCAAGCTCGTCGATCAGGTTGTCGATGACCTCTTCCAGAACAGTATCCTGTTCAACCTCCAAACGATAGTCGCCGACGAGACCTGCTTCCCTGGTAAATGATCGTATGACCTTTTGAAAGAATGCATCGATGGTGCTGATGGCGAAACGATCGTACTTGTGCAAGATGGCTGCCTGTGCTTCGTGTGCGTACTGCTGAAACGTTGAGCTGTCAAGTTTTAATTCCGACTGAAGCTCCAGGGTTAAGTCAGTTGATTCACCTTTGGCAAACTTATTCAGATAATAAAGGATTCGATCCTTCATTTCCTGTGTCGCCTTGTTTGTAAACGTAACAGCCAGAATGTGCTTGAAATAGTCGGCTCGAAAGCGCAATGCGAGTAGCAAATATGCCTTTGCGAGGGTTCGTGTTTTTCCAGAACCTGCGGACGAACGGTAAATATAAAAGTGCTTATCCAGACAATTTGTGTTGGTGCAGAAATGCGACTGGTAAAACTAAAGAAATAGGAGACAATACGACGTACAACCCGGCACTTCGTGAGCCAAAGACCTTAAAATTTCATAAATTGACTTTACTTTTTATGCGGAAACTCTATTTTCTTGCTCCCAAGCTTGCCTTCTCATTTCCGGTTCAACTTTTCTTAAACAATATTCAGCGCAATCAGATTCTGATCTTGTGCTGGGTCATTCTCTTCACGATGATCACCGGCAGCTTTGGTAAGCTGCTCGGAATCCCTTATCTGTTCCTGGATCCTGAGTACCTCAATGAAGTTAACTTCAGAAGCTTCTTTATTATGGGCACGGTGGTGGCAGGATTCACGATGGCGTTTCACATTACCTGCTATATTGTTGATGGTCACCGCTTCTCTTTTATTGCCGCTCTGAGCAAGCCATTTACGAAGTTCGTAATTAATAATAGCCTGATACCCATTTTATTCATGGGGGTCTACATTTATGAAATTGTAAAGTTTCAGGTCAACAATGAATTTAGTACGACAAATGACCTGATGCTGAATGTATCAGGTCTTATCACGGGCTATTTGGTCATGTCGTTCTTTTTCTTCGTCTATTTCTGGATGACAAACAAAGACATTTTCAAATATGTGGTTTGTCAGATTGATGAAAAACTAAAGCACAATGTCAAGCTCACCCGTGTGAGCGCGATGAAGAAGCTCGACATTGCGAGAAAGAAGCAGATCCATGTGGAAAGTTTTCTTGACTATGACTTTAAGATCAAGAAGGTGCAGGATTCGAGCTTCTATGATAAAGCAACCATTATTCAGGTCTTCGATCAGAATCATTTCAGCCTTGTAATAATGGAGTTGCTTATTTTCGGCTTCCTGTTGATCCTCGGAATTTTTAAAGACTCGCCGGCGTTTCAGCTACCGGCGGCCGCCAGTTTCATGATCTTCCTTACAATCTTTGTAATGATGGCTGGTGCATTCACTTACTGGTTTGGAGGCTGGTCAGCAACGGCTGCGCTGGTGATCTTTCTTATCTTCAACTATCTCGTGGGCGAAGATTATCTGACAAAGCGATACGAAGCTTTTGGTATTGATTATCGCCAGCCTTATGCTGAATATTCAGTATCATCCTTGCGACAGTTAAATGATTCAACGCACATCTTTCGCGATCTGAAGGCTAACCAGGTTATGCTTGATAACTGGCGCAGTAAATTTCCAGTTGATGAAAAGCCAAAGCTTGTCTTCCTGTGCGCCAGTGGGGGAGGAAAACGGGCAGCGCTGTGGACGTTGACGGCGTTGCAAGCTGCGGACAGCCTGACTGGAGGACAATTGATGGAGAATAGTGTTTTAATCACGGGCGCGTCTGGCGGGCTAATCGGTGCCAGCTATTTTCGCGAGCTTAAGCTGCGGCAAAAACTGGGACAAAATACTAAACCTTATGCCACGGCTCACAGGCGCCAAATTGCTACAGATAATCTTAATCCTTTAATTTTTAGTCTGCTGGCGAATGATGTATTCGTCAAGTTTACAAAGTTCACCTACAACGGTAACCTTTATTACCGCGACCGGGGATACACGTTCGAAGAACAGTTGAATCAGATAACAGGCCGCATGATGGACAAGCCTATCAAAGCATATGATAGCGCAGAGTTAAAGGCAATGATTCCAATGATGATTCTTTCGCCCACGATCGTAAATGACGGCCGTAAACTTTATATCGCCGCCAGGCCGGTTTCATTTATGAATTATGATATAACCGGCTCCCCGGAGTATTCCTTTTCTAAATTCGGGGGAATAGATTTCCAAACCTTATTTGAGGACCACAGCGGTAAGGAGTTACGTTTTCTGTCTGCACTTCGCATGAGCGCAACTTTTCCTTATATAACACCGAACACGACTTTGCCTACAAATCCCGCGGTTAGAATTATGGATGCGGGCATATCCGATAATTTTGGATTATCTGATGCCATTCGTTTTCTTTTCGCTTATCATGAATGGATAGCGGAAAACACATCGGGGGTAGTTTTAGTATCTATTCGAGACTCACCGAAGCTCAATGACATTCCGCACAAATCAGGCATGTCAATCATCGATGACCTTACTCAGCCCATCAGCAGTGTCTACAATAATTTCGAAACCTTTCAGGACATCAACAGTGATATGTTGATCAATCATGCGAAGACGTGGTTTAAGGGAGACATCGAGCGCATCGACATCCAGTATCAATCCGAGACTTACGTACCCATCCTGCAGAAGATGGATAGCATCCGGCAAAATAATTCCCGCGCTAGCCTCAGTTGGCGATTGACATCCCGCGAAAAAGTCGCCATCGTCACCAGCATCAATGACTTTCAGAATCAGCGGGAGTTAAGGAGGCTGGTGGAGCTGTTGAAGTAGTTATGAGTTATGAGTCAAGAGTCGGCGCGACTAATAAGAATAGAATGAACTTGATGGCTCTGTATCTTTAGCGTTCCCTTTCTGCTCCACCTCAAATTGCGCAAACTTGGGATATACCCTCCGACTCATGACTCATGACTCTTGACTCTCCCTATAACTCAAACGCGCTCCTATAAAACCCCTTCTCCTGCACGTAATCAATTAGCGCGGTGTAAAAATCGTGGGAGCACAGCGTGGCCGAATCTCCGATCATGATTAGTTTTTTACGGGCTCTTGTCATGGCAACATTGGTGCGCCGTATGTCAGAAAGAAATCCTACCTCGCTTTTTTGATTGCTTCTCACAAAACTTATCAGGATAACGTCCCGCTCCTGGCCCTGGAAAGCGTCTACGGTGTTAATGGCTATAAGTCGTTTGAGAGGCTCTAGTGCCGGAGACGCTTCCGACAACTTATTCAGAAAATCTACCTGCGCGCGATAGGGGGTGATAATACCCAACGACAGCTTGCGGTCCATCCATTCCTGCAAACCAATTTCAGTCACAAGTGCCTCTGTTCTTCGGATTAATAATCGCGCTTCATCCTCATTGAAACGGCTAAGCGTCTCTGTGTTCTGTTGCTCAGCATATCCACAGCCGGCAGTATCAATAAATTCGACTGGTTGCTGATTAGGCATGAGCAATTCTGCACGTACCGAATCGTCGGCAATCAACTTATCATGATAAAAGTAAGACGAAGGAAATTTCATGATGTCTTCGTGCATTCTGTACTGCACCTTTAGCATCGCAGCTGACGGTGATTGACGCTCGATGGTCTTTTCGAAAAGCGTCTTTGATAAGCCAAGGCGCGCCGCTTCCTGGGATTTGATGGTTGGCGGAAGTTGTTGATGATCGCCGGCGAAAATAACCCGCTTGCTGCGAAGTATTGGAATCCAACACGCCGGCTCCAATGCCTGCGCAGCTTCATCGATAAAAACAGTTCCGAATTTTCTTCCTCGCAGTACCGGATGCGATGAGCCTACCAATGTAGCGCAAATGGCTTCCGTATTTTGAATGAGATCATTGATGATGTAAAACTCTAACAGGTCGGCATCGGCCTTTAGCGCTTTCGATTCGAGGATCAGCATTTTTCGCTGTTGCTTCTCCTGGTATCCGTATTCACGTTTGTACTTATGCGCCTTTGCTTTTAATTGCTCCATCTTCTTTCGAAGAGATCGAAGTTCCTGAAAGCTATCGTGCTCTGCAATCCTCGCATCCAGTGTTTTGCTCAAGGACTGTTCTGTAACACGTGCAGGGTGACCTATGCGCAATACACGTATTCCCTGTTCGCTAAGCTTATCTACGAGCAGGTCGACGGCAGCGTTGCTCGGCGCGCATACCAACACCTGCTTCTCTTCGTGAATGGTTTGTTTAATTGCTTGAACCAACGTTGTCGTCTTACCCGTTCCCGGCGGACCATGGATCAGGCCGACATCGGCCGCATTGATAACTTTAGACAGCGCATCTTGCTGACTCTTGTTTAATCCTGATGCATCTACATGCACGCTCACCTCTCTGGTCATCGCCTTGTCGTTGCCCAAAAGAATTTCACGCAGTGCTGCTACTCGATTTCCGTCAGCTTTTGTAACCTCTTTCAAGGCGAATTCCATTTCACGGTATGACATCTCGTCAAACATCACATCTATTCCGAGGAGGCCGCTGTCGATCCAATCTGGAAGCTCCTCAGCGTGCAGCGTTATCACCATCGTGTTATCGCGGACATAATTGATCACACCATTGATGTGATCGCGCTCGGGCTTGCCCGAGCTGTTGGAAAAGATGCTGACTGACTTCCCACTTTGAAAGGAATGCGGTTGATCTAACTGCGTTGTTCTGTCAATTTCAATCATCAACCGTTCGCCGGTTCCGATGTAGTCACGTTTCAAGCGGACAGGATACCAGGTCATGCCTTCCTTGGCACGCTGCTGGAGTGATCTGAGCAAAACTTTCTGACGATAGTATTCGAGGTCTGCCTGTCTTTCAAGAACTATTAGTTCAAAGGTCTTATTTAATTGGTCGCGCGATGAGGACATGGAGGGTAAATATATGTTTCTTCAAGCGTATCAACACAGTTCATGTGCCCTCGCATTCTTTTTTCTTTCTACCATTGCTGCGATTATTCCAATTTATTCTAAGGAATGATATATTTTAATAGTCCTAATCACGAATTATGCTTGCATTCCATCGGTCTTGTATATTCTTCAGCGTTTCGTTTTTGTTGATCGTGCATTGCCATCCGCAGCAATGTGATCTTCTTATAACCGGCGGGAAAATCGTTGATGGATCCGGCAACCCATGGTATTACGGCGATATTGCAATAAAGGATGGAAAAATTATGGCAGTTGGTCATTTCAATTGTTCTGCGTCTAAAACTTTGGACGCAACGGGATTGATTGTCACGCCCGGTTTCATCGATGTTCATACGCACATTGAAGGCAATGACCTCAAGGTGCCGGTAGCAGCAAATTTTCTTTATGATGGTGTGACATCTGTCGTGACGGGAAACTGCGGATCTTCTAACACCGATATTTCCCGTTACTTTTTTCAGCTCGACAGCGTCAGGACCGGCGTCAACGTCGCTACACTGATCGGACACAATAGCGTACGGCGTGCAGTGATGGGTGACAGCCAACGCGATCCTACACATGAAGAACAATTAAAGATGGAGGAGTTGGTCGACAAAGCAATGGAGGATGGCGCTGTCGGCCTTTCCACAGGACTGATCTATGTACCCGGGACTTATTCGAAAACAGCAGAAGTAATCGGCCTGGCGAGGGTCGCATCAAAACACCATGGCGTATACGCATCCCATATCCGCAACGAAGCAGATGATGTAACTGAAGCGATTGAAGAGGCCGTGAACGTTGGACGCGTGGCGTTACTGCCTGTGCAGATATCACATTTCAAGGTAACTTATAAACCAAACTGGGGCAGGGCAGCAAGCGTAATTGCGCAGGTTGAAAGTGCCAGACGCGAGGGTGTTGAGGTCACTGTCGATCAGTATCCTTACGTTGCAAGCAGCACCTCTTTAAATACTATTTTGCCGACGTGGGCATTTTCCGGGGGAACTGATTCCTTGAAATACAGATTAAATCAAACGACAACCCGAAAGAGAATCACAGGCGAAATGCTTGACAATTTAAAAGCAAAGCACCTGAAACGGTACAGCTATGCGGTCGTAGCCAGGTATGGGGCAGACACCCTCCTCAATGGAAAAAATATTTCTGAAATCAACATCATTAAAGGCCGCAAGCAAAAAGCTTCGGAAGAAGTAGAAACGATACTGGAAATGGTGTCGCAGGGCGGTGCCCAAATGGTCTTCTTCAGTATAAATGAAGATGACCTAAGGAATATTATGCGGTACCCCAATGGCATGTTTGCTTCTGACGCGGGCATCATCAGATATGGCTCGGGTGTTCCTCACCCTCGTGGGTATGGAACAAATGCACGGGTGTTGGGTGAGTACGTACGGGAGGCAAAGATTATCACACTAGAAGAAGCAATTCGAAGGATGACCTCGCTGCCTGCGCGGAAATTTGGCCTGCAAGACAGAGGTTTATTGCACGAAGGGATGGCTGCTGATATACTCGTTATTGATGAGAACCTTGTTTCGGATAAGAGCACGTTTACACAACCCCATGCCTACTCTACGGGTTTTCGTCATGTTATTGTGAACGGCACAATTGCGATAGAAAATGGAAAATTGGCGGAGAGAAGGAGTGGCGCAGTGCTGAAAAGAAGTAAAATGTTGGAGCTCGAAAAATGAGATTCGCTTCGTAGACTGGGGGTTGCTTCGTCGCATTTTACGAGGTTAAACCTCATCAAAGACTCCTCTCAATGACGGAACTTTCCTCGCCTCCCTCGAGCCGAACTCATAATTCATAACTCATAATTCATAACTACTTTTGACTCATGACTAACGCGAACCACATTCTCAAATTTCTTTCGCAGCTGCAAATAAAGGCACCTCTGCCTGAGGACGTGGAAGTACTCAACCCTTACGGCGATGAAGTAGTGTTTGATCTTTGCAAAAAGTTCTATCACAAGTATTATGGAGACGACCAAACGCGCTTTCTTATTCTTGGGATTAATCCCGGTCGACATGGAGGGGGTCTATCGGGCATTCCATTTACAGATGGTTCTAAGCTGGAGCAAAATTGTGGCATCCCGAATTCGCTTCCAAAGAGAACTGAACTGTCAGCGGATTTCATGTATGCGATGATCAAGGAATACGGAGGACCGGAGGAATTCTATAGTAAATTTTATTTCAGTTCCATTAGCCCGCTGGGATTTATAAAAGATGGCAAGAATTTAAATTACTATGACGTTCGTGCGTTACAGGAGAGTTTAAAGCCATTTATCACGCAGTCATTGGAAACTACGCTCAACATGAAAATCGAACGCTCCATTTGCTATTGCCTTGGCGAAGGTCTAAATCATAAATACTTCACCGCCCTGAACAATGAATTCAAATGGTTTCAATCCATTGTCCCGCTTGCCCATCCTCGTTTCATCATGCAATACAAACGGAAAAAGATGCAAGACTACATCAATGACTACCTTAAAAAGTTCAACCAAACTTACAACCATGAGCGGACTCTTGACTCCTGACTCTTGACTAATTCTGACTACTGCTTTCTCCTCTTTGCTCCCCTCATTGCCTCTGCTGTCCATGGATCTTCGGGCCAGTGATGGCGGGGGTAACGCATCCGCATTTCTTTTCTTACCTCATGATAGGCAGTTTGCCAAAAACTCCTTAGATCCTGAGTAACCTGAACAGGCTTGTGTCCGGGTGAAAGCAAATGAAGGAGAACTTTTGTACGGCCATCATTGACGGTAGGTGTTTCGAGCAGGCCAAATACTTCCTGTAATCGCACCTCCATTACGGGGGGGCTACCATCGGGCTTATATGTTAAACTGATCATCGACCCACTTGGCACAACCAGCCGGGGAGGTGCGAGTATGTCCAGCTTATTTCCGATGGCCCATGGAAGAATTGCAGTGAGAATGTTTCCCAGGTCAAGCTTTTGAAAATCCTGACGACGGTAAATGTTTGTGATGTATGGTCCAAGCCAATCCATTGCCGTCGCCAGGAGGTTTTCAGTCGACACATCCGGCCAGCCCTCGTCCTTTCTCCAGCCATGCAGGCTCATCACCCTTGATTGCCATGACTTTTGATGATCCGTCCAATTCAACAACGATAACCCTTCCTTCCTAATCACATTGCACAAAATGTCCAGTCGTTGCGTCTCATTGATCGCCGTCATAGGTCTGCTTGCCAGCACGACGTTTCCGATTCTTTTTTCATAGGAGGCCACAAGCATGCCCTTATCATAATTCCAGGCCATTATTTCTTTTTCAATGGCCCGGTGCACAAGGTCGTCTTCATGGATTGGTGCCGCGAGAAAGATTTTTCCTTCGCCAGCTCCACTATCTACCTGGGCGATTGCCAGCCAGGGCTCACGAAGGAGAGGGTCATGATCCATAAGTCGAACTACACGGGCATTGGTAAGCTTATACCTTGGGCTATGTCGCTCAATCTGGCGGGCGATTCTTTCAGGATATGCCTCTGCCACCAGTGCGCCAACTTGTGATTCCCCAGGAACTGTGTTATCGACAGAACATTTGAGAATTTTGCGCCACGTGGCCGCTAGTCGCTCAATTTTCTCGAGCGCATTTTTGTCGGCAGGTACTTGCTGGCCATTCCGCCATCTGCGAAGATATTCCACACGTAGCGATAGATCGGCACCCGCGTTTTTCTCAAGCGGATCCCGTTCTTCCAACAACGACGCAATGTCTGTAGCAAGGGCCACGTGATGGCTATCCGCGAGCAACATGTGCGCTAGCCTGGGATGGGTGGGCAGCCTTAACATTCTTTTTCCGCGTTCTGTTATCAGCTCATCCTTCAGCGCGTTCAATTGTGTCAAAAGATCCTTTGCCTGACTGATCGCACCTGCCGGTGGTGCTGTGATCCATACCAGATCCGAAATCTCTTTCGTTCCCCAATTATAAAGCTCAAGTAGCATTGGCGCCAGATCCGCCTCCAGTATTTCAGGTGACCTTGCAGGTTGAAGATTGTGGTGCGTGTTTTCACCCCACATCCTGTAGCAGACTCCAGGACCAAGACGTCCAGCTCGTCCGGCACGTTGATCTGCCGCATCTTTCGTGACCCTTACAGTTTCCAATGTTGTTAGTCCACTACGGGGATCAAATTTCGGGATGCGGGAGTATCCAGAGTCGATCACGGTTGTTATTCCCTCGATCGTTAATGATGTTTCGGCAATTGAAGTTGACAATACAATCTTTCGTATTCCATTGCGGTTTGGAACAATGGCTTCCTGCTGTCGGGCGAACGGAAGGTCCCCGTACAATGGGAACACATTCATTCCAAGACCCTCATTCGTCAGCAGTTCAAGCGTCCGATGTATGTCTCCGGTCCCAGGGAGAAATACCAAAAGATCTCCTGGCTGATCGCGATATGCTTTCAGGATCGTTCTCGATACGGCTGATGGCAGCGCAACATTCTTCTCCTGTGGTGCATAATGAATCGTCACTGGATGTTGTCGTCCCGCGCTGGACACGACCGGTGCATTGTTCAGCACCGCGGAGATGTTCTCGGCGTCAAGCGTTGCAGACATGATCAGGATCTTCAGATCGGGACGTAGTATCTGCTGGATCTGACAACAAAGTGCAAGGGCCAGATCAGCATGTAAACTTCGTTCGTGGAATTCGTCAAAGATTATGAGGCCGGTGTCCTCCAGTGAATTGTTACCCTGGATCATTCTTGTGAGGATACCTTCCGTTACAACATCGCATCTGGTACGCTCGCTGCGTACTTGCTCAAATCGCACCCGATAACCAATTGTTTCACCGATGTCTTCCTTCATCATGTGCGCCATTCGCATGGCTACGGACTTTGCGGCGAGCCTTCTTGGCTCAAGCATGATGATCCTTTTTTGGGCTAGCCACGGTTCATCCAACAGCATCCATGGTAGCATGGTGCTTTTTCCTGCCCCCGGAGGAGCTTGTAAAATTACGATCGGATGATTAGCCAGACTTTGTCTTAGCGAGGGCAGCACTTCCAGAACCGGGTAATCCAGCGACATGGCTGCAAGATATCAATTCTAGGCGCTGGTGATAATAGACACGCAACAGTTGCGCGCACCGTCGACGATTGCTAATCGATTATCGAGGGTGGGCGCATCTGATAGGGTCTTGCGAAACTGAAGGAAATCTTTAATTCAATTTGCTGATCCGAGTGTTTCCAAAGATCAGGCCTGTATTTACACTAGCCTCACCGTTATATGAAATCTGAGACTCGCCGAATGCGTTCACACGAAGCTGATCCTGCGTAGTTAACTTGATGCGACTTTCTCCAAACGAGTTGGCCGTGGCAGAATAGCTTTTCAGTTCCTGTGTGTCGATTTTATTTTCGCCAAACAGCTTATACTTTTGAAATTCGGCCTTGCCACCTTTGATATGCAGATCGTTTCCACCGTAAAGGCTTGTTTTCATATACTCGGTATTGACCGACGACAAATTGATCTCATTCTCGCCATATGCCTTTAATGTAAATCTTTCAGCGCTTATTGGACTATTGCACGTCAACTCCTGATTCCCGCGTATCTCAAGATGTTCGAGCTCCTCGTACGTTACGTATGCCGTGACAGAAGCATCGTTATAAATACTTCGCCGCTCGCCAGAATTCAGGCGTTCCATTTTTTCGGTCACTTTTGCTTCGTCCAGATAGAGCCTCAGGGTGTGGCCACGAACTTCAATATTGATTTTATCTGCTGAAACATTGTTATATACAAGTCGAATACTCTCCTGGTCCCCTTTTTCCAGGATGAGGTTTATCTTGGGCGAGGCTACGATTTTGCGGAAGGATCTTAGTTCACGGTTGATCTCCTGAGCGGTGACAGAAAAATGTGCGAGGGCAAGAACCACCGACAGAACACAGAGGGCTTTACTTTGGATATTCATAACTTTTGTTGTTTAGAGGTAGGACAACCAGCCGGACCCATACCCCTATGCATCATTTTTTTATTTAATGTTTCCACGACTCCCTGCTGTTTCTTCTGATAACTCAATAGTCTAACGCAAGGTTTCAGCACCTTATTATTCATTGATAATCTAAAAAGATTGGTAGCGTACGAATTCGTTTCTGTGTTATATTGGACATTTTAGAACTGTTCGGTGTAAATTATTTGTCTCCCGATGAACAAAACGCTAATGAAGGTTCTGTTGTTGTCATCGTTGCTATGCTTCCTGACAAGCAGACTGCCAGGCCAGACGGCCAAGGATGTTGTGTCCCGATACGTAAGCTTTATCGGGGGCGAGCCGGCGTGGAGAAAGGTCAACACGATTATTGCCTCAGGTGAATATAATTATGGAGGCATGCCATTTCCCTTTACAACATATTCCAAAGCACCTGACCTTTACAAACTGATCGTTCCGTTTGAAGGCAAGTTTTATGCACAGGGTTTTGATGGAAAGAGCGGCTGGAAGATCGACGCGTTTAAGAATGAGACAACGCCTACCTTGATGGAAGGTAAGGAAGCAAGAGCCCTTGCAAACGAAGCGGACGTTGAATTGGAGAATGCTTTTTTACACTACGCCGACAAGGGCCACAAAATATCTTTCATTCGCATTGACACCGTTCATGAAAAATTATGTGAGGTCATCAAGCTGGAGCGCAAAACAGGCGAGGTGGAACACTATTATTTTGAGACCCATACTGGTGAGCTTTTGATGAAAGAAGCAACGTCAAAGAATGTTGAGCTGAAGGGCGCTCATCTAAAAATTTATTTTAGTGACTATCGCGAAAAAGATGGGATTAAAATCCCTTTCAAAACAGTTTGTGAATCTGATGGTCAAACCATTCTTACCATTACAACTGAAGAGTTCAGCGTGAATAGGTCCATTGATAACAAAGAATTTCAGCCTGTGCGATAAAGTCGGTTTTTAGAATAAAGGGGATGATCCAACGTTTTAAGTACTTCTTCCCAATATATCTGAAACAGCTTGCCCCATACATATTGTTGGGCGTCGGCCTGTTTCTTCTTGTGATTGCCCGTCTGCACTTCACAAAATTCACGTATGCGATACGAACGCAGACGGTCCGCGTCACTTCTCCTCAGCAGATTGTTAAAATAAATAGCAACTATGTATTGCCAATTTTATACACCCACGTGAATGGCCTTGCCGAACTTCCATCTGATGAAGCTAAAGTCAGTTTTATTTCCGCTGTCCTTCCGGCGGTGCTTGTCGCAAAGCATGAAATCGATATGCTAAAAGTCAGACTCGATTTATTAAAAGCAGATAATTCCTGGAGCCGCCGGGACAGCGGCTTCTACCACGCGGTGCAAAGGAAATACAAAGGAAAGGATATCGGGGAAATTCTCTCTCGAATAGGAACCTTGCCCAACAGCATAGTGATTGCACAGGCGGCGGTAGAAAGCGGGTGGGGCCAATCGCGGTTTTTTCTTCAAGCCAACAATTTGTTTGGGGTGTGGTCCTTCAACAGTAAGGAACCTCGTATCGCGGCGGGAAAAGCACGGGGCGAGAAAACGATCTACCTGAAATCATACAATAATATATCAGAATCGATTATAAATTATTTCGAAATACTTTCGTCGTCGCCGGCATACAAGGCCTTGCGCGCCGCAAGGTCAGCGCAGAGGGACCCCTTTAAGTTACTGCCGCATCTTGTGAATTTTTCAGAACGCCGAAGGGCTTACACCCGTCAGCTAAAAACAGTTATCGAACAAAACGACCTTACAGTTTATGATGACTATGAAGTAGATCCGGATTATATCTTTGAAAGGTGAAACAAATGCTCACCTTTTTATTTTGTCTCTGCTGCACGCAAATAAAAAGCGATCCGGATGCGAACGAAGACAAAGATGTGGTCTGCTTTGTTTACCATCGAGTGGGCGACTCGAGATATCCTTCCACGAATGTTAGTGTTTCCGATTTTGAAACGCATCTTAAATACCTTGTGAGTCAGAAGTTTCAATTGTTAACGCTTTCCGACGCAATTGCCTACCTGAAGTCAGCAAAGCCGAAACAAAAAACGGCCGTTGTCACTATTGATGATGGCTACAAAAGCTTTTATAAAAATGGACTGCCGCTCCTTCGGAAGTACAAAGTTCCGGCAACTTTATTTATCAATACTGAAACCGTTGGCGCAGGAGACTATATGGACTGGACGCAGCTGCAGTCAGCCATGAAAAGCAATGTTGAGATCGGCAATCACACCCATTCGCATAGGTATTTCTTGAATGAAACTGCGTCGGTGCGCTATCAACTTTTTCGGGACGAGATCGCAGCGAGTCAGAAGGCCATTGCTGAAAAGTTGCAAGTCACTCCGTTGGTTTTCTCTTACCCTTATGGTGAATTCGACAATAAGATGGTGTCGATTGCCCGTGATGCGGGTTTTATCGGAGCAGCCGCTCAGAATTCCGGGGTGCTCGATGCGCACACCGATCTTTTTCTAATTCCACGATTTCCCATGTCAGAAAGCTATGCGGCAAAGGCCAAATTTGTTGAAAAAAGTGCTATGCGGGCGCTTGCCGTCGTGGAAGTTTCACCAGTGGATAATCTGATAGACAGCGACTCGCAACCCGTGCTGAAATTATCCATTCAAAACGAAGACATCTCCCCTGATAAGCTTCACTGTTTCATTCAGGGTGGAGGATGCGACTTAAAGATTATTGCTCAAAGTGAAAACGAGCTTACATTTACGGTGCGGCCATTGCAACCGCTACGCCGCAGACGAACTTTGTATACCGTCACGGCGCAGGGCAAGACTGGGAAATGGTACTGGCATAGTTATTTGTGGGTGAATCCGGCGGTAAAGTAGGAGCTTTGTCACAATGTTTCTTTTCAGGTTATGTGTCTGCTGACATAGGGTTGTCAGTCCCGGCATTTTTATTTGCATAAATTATTAATGCATTTAAAATGTCAAAAGAGCGAATAGTCAAAAACGAAATAGTTATCAATGGCCCGGCTCACAAAGTTTGGGACGCGTTGGTAAATCCTGAACAGACAAAGAAATACATGTTTGGTTGCGAGACGGTCTCTGATTGGAAGCCGGGGAGCACGTTGCTTTGGAGGGGGCTACATGAAGGGAAGGAGATGATATTTGTTAAGGGGAACATATTAGAAATTCGGCCAGAAGAATTCCTCGAATACACCACCATCGATCCGAACTCCAACATCGATGATACTTCGGAGAACTATCTTCATGTTACTTATTCGTTATTGGAGCAACAAGGAAAAACTAAACTAACTGTTACGCAGGGTGACTATTTTAAGGTGGCCGAAGGTGACCGGCGATATGCTGAAGCTTATAACGGGGGACAAGGGTGGTCGCCAATCCTTACCGCGATTAAAGAGCTCGTTGAGCACTAGTATTGCTAAAGCGCGTGTGTCGTGACCCAGTATCGGTATGCGACAAGGGCCTTGTCAAATTTTGAAAGTTTGCTGAGGTCACGCTTGCTGTAGCTCGGAAGGATGTTTCTGTTGAGCTTGGCAAGTAGCCGGAAAAAGTGTCTTTTCATCTAAAACGAAAGTTAGTATGACTGCTTAGCCACAGACTTTCCGAAAACTTCATTCAAAGTTGTCGTCCTGTCGTCGGGTCGGAAACAAGTCCCTGAGCCAAAAGCTTCTTGCCATCGATGGTCTGTTTAAATCTGTGTGGCGGTTGCATATAAGGTAGGATAATTTTCGATATGTGTTCAATAATTTTATTGGGTCGAATTCAGAGGAGCAATATATATTTGCCAGATGCGAGAAATAGATAACTTTTATTCTGTTCAGGTGGAGCCTGTGAAAAGTTGTTTGCTTGCATTACGCCAAGTCATTTTGGCTGAGGATTATGGGCTGAAGGAAGCCTGGAAGTACAGAGTGCCATTTTTTCTTTATAAGGAAAAGATGTTCTGCTATCTCTGGAAAAATAAAAAGACAGGAATGCCCTACATCGGTATTGTTTCAGGAAATAAGATCAAGCATCCGGCATTGGTGCAGGAAAACCGGGTAAGGATGAAGATTTTGCCGATTGATCCTGAAAAGGACCTGCCGGTCAAGCTCATTAGAAGTATTCTTAAACTTGCCGTGGCGTCATCTTCACGGTAGCATTCGCTTCATCGACTTTATCTTAGCACCATCATTTAAGCGAACAAACCACTGTGACATCAAGAAAGAAAATATTGGCGATATCCGGAAGCACACGCAAAGGATCGTCAAATGGTTTGATATTGAAATGGCTGGCCAACGCTCATCGCGACAAACTAGACTTTGACTTTTTTGACGATCTCGCTTTGTTGCCGCATTTTAATCCGGACCTCGATGCAGAACCAATACCGTTAGAGATAAAACATTTTAGAGATCGGGTCGCATCCGCCGATGGTATTCTGATTTGCACGCCAGAATATATTTTCGCTTTACCTGGCGCGTTAAAAAATGCAATCGAGTGGACTGTTTCAACTACACTATTGATGGATAAGCCATTGGCCTTTATCCTAGCGTCCGGCCTCGGTGAGAAGACTTATGAATCTCTTACGATCATCATGCAAACCGTTGGGACGAAGATGCCAGTCGAAAGCACATTGTTGATCCAGGGCGCTCGCGCCAAAATAACTGCTGACGGTATCATACAAGATGAATCAGCAAAGGATGCCCTCGAGGAGCTGATGCGTTCATTCATCATCACGCTCGACATTGAATAACACATATGGATCTTTTCCTTCATGCGATAAAGGAGCGCCTTTCAGACAATGCAGAATTTGCAAGAATTCCGGTATGTGCCGAGCACCTGGCCATATCTGTCGCCTATCATGCAAGTTTGGGTTATAGTCCTCCGTGGATAGGTTATTACGCAAGTCTTGACAACATCATGGTAGGGGCAGCGGCATTTAAAGGCAGGCCGATAAATGGAAGAGTCGAGATCGCTTATGGAACCTTCGAAAACCAAAGGCAAAAAGGAATAGGTACAGCGATTTGTCGCACCCTCGTTCAGCTTGCGCTGCGGACAGATCCATCGGTGGTTGTTACAGCACGCACGTTAATGGAGGAAAATGCATCATGCAAAATTCTTAGGAAGAATGGTTTTGTAAACAAAGGAATCGTGACGGATGCGGATGATGGTGATGTTTGGGAGTGGGTTTATGATAAGGGTTGAGTGATTTTTTTTCGTCTTAAACCAGATGTGAGTCGTCCATCCTTCCGTAAGTTGAGCGGCGTAATGGTAGTAATGCAGTACGTGAACATCCAACACGCATTCTGGTATTTGTGATGAGCCGGCACCCAATTAATTATTGATTGTCTCTAGCGAGTCATTTAACAAACCTAATCGGATTATCGTAACCCTTCGTTGTAAGATTTCCATCGTGTGCTAAATTTCACTGAGCGGATCGATCGTTATGCAACGTCCTATTGCTGGATCGTACATTCTAGCTCCAAAGTCCAGCAGCCACAAGAGATAGTTCTATTTGTTGCTCTTAACCGTTAAAATTGTCGTGCTGTTGCGAGCTGGTTTTTTAGCTAAAAATTGACCTCAATCGGAAGGGAGTGGTTAGAAACCGGCGCGACTATTCAATCTATACTTGGGAAAAAATAATTCGTTGAGTCCAAAATCGTAAATTGAAATTCCTTTCTCGTCTTGGAATAGCCTATGCTCCAATAGTTTTTGTGCTGCAGGGGGTAGGAGAATGTTGTATCCTTCGTGTCAACCTTTAGCGATATTTCAACTTTGTCGCCGTAATAATAGTACGGTCCTCGTCTAGCCTCTATTAATTTTCGCTTTGAGTTTGTGTTTTTTCGATATACAATATGCCTGTCAAGCGATGCTACAATTGTACTATCACAACGGCCATAAACGTCCAAATAGAGCATTTTCTTACTGTCGTGGTTGCTACATGAGCAACTGAGCAACGGACAATTAACAGAAACAAAACGCTACTAATCGTTTTCAACTTTGCGCGGCAATGCAGACCTCTCATATTGCTGATTCAGTTTGTTGTTAATCAGATTACTAAATTTTCCATTTTACAGCTGCTTGAGATCGACCTAAATAGGATTGCTTCCAAACTTAACGTTGGGGTCGATCATAACTTGTATTCAAATAACACCCACAATGCAAGTACCCCCTCTCATACCAAAAAGAGGCAGACCATGCAGGTGGTTTTTCCCCCAAGTTAAATTCAGCATTTTTGTTCCCGTTTTTGTAGTAGGAAGGCGATTTACCAACATACTTCATTTTGGAAATATGAATTTTTATGTAATTGCTCGTTATCATACCAGCTTTTAAACCGCCCATGCTTCCTTCCATCTTTACACGTAATTTCATCCAACACTCAGGAACGCTCATGAAGAGAGCCAGCCTGAACAACAGAACGCTTGCCAAAGGCTTTCCTATTTATATATAATCTTGCGTAGTCATGTTGCAAGCTGTTTTTTCTAATTAAAAAGTAAACGTCAATTCGAACGGATAATAATTATCGTCTTAGCAGGTCATGTCGCTCATGGTCCATCAATTTATCTGCAAGTAAGTTGATAAGGAAGAGCTGCAATTTGCCACACATTGTTTTTTTCTTTGATTTCGGTGTTTCGTTTGCTTTACATATTTTGATAAGCATATTAGATCAATCTCACTTTTTACTTTTTCATCAGAGGTAATCGAAATGAACTCATGGGCTTTTAGGTCCTCAAAGAATTCTTGAGCATCAGATGAGTCAAACCCTCCAAGCCGATAGAACTTATACTTCTCAGTATTGTAAGCTACATAGTAAAAGCATTTACCTAATACTGTAGTTGAAACTTGATCCCCACGAAAATTGTGCTGACTAAACGCGATCTTCATAATCATAATTCGTCCGGTATCGGCAGTCAGAAACGTTAATTCTTGATCCTTCAAGTCACGCATAATTGTTTCAGGCGATGCAATACCTAACCGAAAAACAGTTAAAAGTTTCGCTTTAAATGAAACGTCATCTGTAGTGACCAATTGCGCCTTTAACGCTGTCGATGCGAAGAAAATTGAAACGAATAGTAGTGTCTTCATGGCAGATCTTCCTTAGTTGTTTATGTATCTGCCCGTTGGCCCGAGGGATATCGCTTGCATCGAATCATATGATGATCGTAGTCTAATGTTTTAATCAAATACTCACGATAAGCTACAGTATTTTCGGCTTGAGAGTAAATTTGGACCCCAAAAAAAAGCTGGTATTTCAGACAGTCTGAAATACCAGCTCGCACTTTGCCCTGAAGGCAACGATGATTTTATATCGCCTGATAAAAATGCGGATTCAAGAACCGCGCTGTCGATCAACTATCAGGCGACCTTTGACATTTTTGAACCGTATACTCTTAAGTTCGGCACGAACACGACAAATTTGCCACCCCACTCATTGATGTACGCGTGTTGTTCCATGACCTCTTCCTTGAGATTCCAGGGGAAAATGATCACGTAATCTGGCTTAAAATCTCTGATTCTCTCTTTGTTATATACCGGTATGTGGCTGCCTGGTAGATATTTTCCTTGTTTAGAAGGAGCTGCATCCACAACAAACTTAATCAGATCATCACCCTTTACACCAGCATAGTTAAGTAGCGTGTTGCCCTTAGCCGCAGCGCCATAACCAATCACTTTGCTTCCTTCTCTTCTCCGGTTAATAAGAAACTGAAGGAATTCGTATTTGATGTCATCTACATGGGCTTGAAAAGTTTTATAATATTCGCTCGTGAGCATTCCGGCTGCATTCTCCTTCTCAAGCATGTTTGCAACATTTGCTGAAATCCTCTTAGTGTTGTCATCCGCATGCTTTGCGAAAACTCTCAATGAGCCACCATGCGTACTGTACTCCTCAACATCGAATAGCTCAAGTCCATGCGTAGCAAATATTTTTTGAACCGAGGTAAAGGATAAATAGGAATAATGCTCGTGGTAAATCGTATCAAACTGACTCTCTTCAACGAGCTTCAACAAATGTGGAAACTCCATCGTAACCACTCCGGTCGGGTTAATTAATGTCTTCAATCCTTCGACGAAATCATTTATGTCAGGAACGTGGGCGAGGACATTTATGCCCAGAACGAGGTCTGCTTTTTTTCCTTCGGCAATAAGGGTGTTCGCAAACTCATTTGTAAAATACTCGGTGATGGAAGGAATTCCCTTCGCTATTGCGACCTTGGCAGTATTCTTTGTTGGCTCAATGCCCAACACGGGTACACCCACATTCTTAAAATGCTGGAGCAGATACCCGTCATTTGAAGCTATCTCTACAACCAACGATTTCTCATTGTAGTTAAATCGTCTTACCATGGAATCCACATACCTCTTCGCGTGGGCAACCCAGCTTGACGAGTACGAAGAAAAGTAGACGTAATCCTCGCTAAATATCTCTCGCGCCTTTTTGTACTCATCAACCTGAACAAGGTGGCAGGTCGGACAAGCGTAAATTGTCAGCGGGAAATAAATTTCAGGACTGTTCAATTCCTCTTTCGTTAGAAAGGAATTGGACGGGGGGCAGTTTACCAGCTCAACAAACTTGTTGTTGAGTGGGGTTTTACAGAAACGACAGTTCATACATTTTACGATTAATGGCCTAGGACTATGAATGAAGAAAACTTGTATTACACGTTTAAATAAAGCACTCCGTGGCGGTGGGCCGCGGTTAATTGGCTTTAAGGTGAACTAAATTATAAGCTGGAGTTCTTCTGTTTAACGACGGAAGTCATCAAAAGGGGAGATTTATGCACATTATGGGGCAAAAAACGAAAATCTAACTGTTAAAATGCGGGTTTGTTACGTTTGCGATGGAGCTCTCGTCAAAATTGTACCAACTTTGAGGGAAAGCTTCGCGCTGATAGGCATGTAGACGAAGTGCGCGAGAGAATACTACTATTGCAGTCTTACTCGCGGTCGCGCTTGATTTTCACCTTGGCCATGGGTCCCACCTGTATAGGAACCTTTTCGATCTCCAGGTTGGCGGCCTCTATGCCATACAATTCCTCCGTTGACAAACTGTGGGCCTTCAGCAACCGGTATCCCTGAATGATCACACGATCAAAGGAAGACACTTCACTGTCGGAGGATGCCCAGGAATGAATGATCACGAATTTAAAATCGCCCATCATACTGTATTTGTGAAGCGATGGGTATGGGCTAACGAGATCAATTTCTCCCGCATCCGCCATTTCATGAATGATCTTATTGAACAACAGGTTTACTCTGTGATCAGTCTTGAATCCCAGGCGCAACCTTATGAAAAAGCACTTTTTTGGAATGATGGTATCAACGGAGTATTTGCTCGTATACGGGGTGTCCATTGTATCAACGTGCAGGAACCAGTATACATCTGCGCGCTTCGGGCGCTTTTTGAAAATGGAGTAAATGATATTTGAATCAATGTAACGCTTACTATCAGCGACAGCGAGGTACACCAGATTTGTTGCCTCCTTTGGAACGGTAGTGTCTGCCTGGAGGTCCTGGATCATACCAACATAATGTTTCAAATCCACAAATTCCGTATGCGTTTCTCGCAGCCATCTCGCCCTGAGCAGCACAAACATCATCAGGAAGAACAGCGATGCGATGGCAAAGCTGAACCACCCTCCATGACTAAACTTGCTTAAGTTCGATACCAGAAACGAACCCTCAATGGCAAAGAAAACAACTGCAATGGCGATGGCCGTAAGCGGCTGCTTTCGCGAAACAAAGAAGTAAAAGCTCAGCAAAGAGGTAGTCATCAGCATGTCGAACGTGATCGCAAGTCCATATGCTCCTACCATGCGCGAAGATTCTTCGAAAATGAGCACGACCAGGATGCAACCTCCCATCAATATCCAGTTTATAGCAGGAATATAGATCTGTCCTTTCAGCTGGCTGGGGTAGCGAACACGAGTTGCTGGCCACAGTTTCAATTTCATGGCCTCATTGACGAGTGTGAAGGTTCCGGAAATAAGTGCCTGGCTTGCAATAATTGTTGAAAAGGTTGCCAGCACAATGCCGAAAATCAGAATGCCTTCTGGCATGATCTCATAGAAGGGCAGCTTGTCTCCGAGGGTTTGCCCGCGGTGCTCCAAAAGCCAGGCGCCCTGACCCATATAACTTAGAATCAACGATATTTTAACAAACACCCATCCAACCCTGATATTCTGCTTTCCGCAGTGACCCAAATCGGAGTACATGGCTTCCGCCCCCGTGGTACACAAAAAGACGGCTCCAAGTATCCAAAAGCCCTTCGGATATTTTACTAACAGATTGAAAGCGTAAACCGGGTTTAGCGATCTCAATACGTCAGGGTTTTCCACCAGATGCATCAATCCAATTACAGCGATAAAGGCGAACCAAACCATCATAACCGGGCCGAAAGTTCGTCCAACGACACCGCTTCCAAATTGCTGGAAGACAAATATGCCGACGAGGATAACGACAACTATCGAAATAATGGTTATGTGCGATATGGTTGGATTCAGTGCCTTTAAACCTTCCACCGCAGACGTCACACTCATCGCCGGTGTAATGATCCCGTCAGAAATCAGCGTAGCACAACCGATGATGGCTGGATAGATCACCCAACCAGCCTTATAGCGACGAACGAGAGCGTATAATGCAAAGATCCCTCCCTCCCCGCGGTTGTCGGCGCTCAGGGCAAGGTAAACATACTTCACGGTGGTGATCAATGTCAGTGTCCAGACCACACAGGAAAGTCCGCCGAAGATCAGCTCATCGCTAATGGGATTCTCCCCGACGATGAAACGAAACGTGTAGATCGGAGACGTTCCGATATCACCGTAAATAATGCCCAGCGAAATCAGAATGCCGGCAGCCGAGAGTGGATTAAGATGTTTATCGTTTGATGTAGCCATTAGTGAACACCGTCCTGGGGACGGGCTATGATTAACCTGTTACTTTTATCGTATGAGAAGTAACTCCACAACCAGCTAAGCAGCACGAAGAATTTATTTTTAAATCCTATCAAAGATATCAGGTGAATGAACATCCAGATCAGCCACGCGAAAAAGCCCTGGAATTTGAACTTCTTAAGGTCTGCGACGGCCCGGTTGCGACCAATCGTCGCCATCGAGCCCCTATCAATGTATGTAAAAGGTTTAAGCGGCTGATTATTCAACAGCCTGCCAATATTGCGGGATACCAGACGCCCTTGCTGCATGGCGGGTTGCGCCATTTGCGGATGGCCGTTAGGAAATGCCGGATCACTGTCCATGATTGCGGCATCGCCAATGGCGAAGATATTGTCAAAACCCTGCACCCTGTTATAGGCATCGACCTTCAGCCTTTTACCCCTCCCAAAAATCTCTGCGGGAATGCCTTCCAGTGGCTGTGCAGTCACTCCAGCTGCCCAGATCATCGTCCGCGACAGGAGGGTCTCATTCGTACTGAGTGAAATTACATTGCCATCGTAAGACTTTACAGCAGCGTTCAAGTGAACGTGCACACCCATATCTTTGAGATATTCAAGTGCCTTCGCGGCTGCCTCTTCCGACATACCATTTAAAAGTCTGCCCGTTGCCTCAATCAAATGAATGTCCATATTGGCAAGCTCCAACTCCTTGTAGTCCTTTGGAAAAACATGATGCTTTAACTCCGATAAAGCACCGGCAAGTTCAACGCCTGTAGGTCCACCGCCGACAATGACAAAATCCATCAGACTGTTAGCGAGCGCAGCATCATCCGTAAGGAGCGCCGCTTCAAAGTTCCGGATGATAACATTGCGCAACTTGATTGAATCGATGATGGTTTTCATCGCGTAGGCATTCTCCTCCACATCCTTCATGCCGAAGAAGTTCGTCCCGGCCCCGTTGGCAATCACCAGATAATCATATTCAATGCTACCGATGGACGTCTCAATACAATTCTGTTCGGGCTTTACATGAAGCACTTCGCCGAGTCGAAAAAAGAAGTTTTCGTCTTTATTAAAGTGTCTGCGAAAAGGGAAGACAATTGTGCTGGTCTCCAGGGCTGACGTTGCCACCTGATATAACAAAGGCTGAAAGCAATGATGATTATACTTATCGATCAAAACGGTTTGTGCTTTTACCTCCCGTAAACCTTTTGCTGTTTCGAGTCCGCCAAAACCGCCTCCGATTATCACGATCCGGGGTTTCCCCAAATCCGCTATGCGCGTATTTGCTGAAATATGTTTAGGCATGAATGCTTATCGAGTCGATAGAGTTCGCAAATCTACGCCGCTTTCGATAAACCCAAAAAGAATTGCCATTATTGTTAATCAATAGCAGGGTCGGGCTATGGTCGTAATCCGCGGCTTGCCTCCTTTAATGAAATAATTTGTCGGAAGCATCCCTGATCGCATCAAAACAACTGTATTTTTGTCTCAATAACCCCTTAAACCGAGTCCTTATGTTAAGAGCGCTATTTTTTGCATTGCCCGTTATCATGCTGGTTGCTGCTTGTGGTACGAAGGAGAAAGAAATGTTACAATCAGAGGTTGATTCCCTGCGTGTCGAGCTAGAGACAAGCCAGGCAATGGCGCAAACGTTGACCGAGGTTGGGACAATGATGGACTCCATCGATGCAAGTCGACAGATCCTGCGCGTGAATATGAAAGAAGGGACGACCTATGGCGATTACTCAACCCGGATGAAAGACATCAATGAGTATGTGAAGGATACAAAAAGGAAGATCGATGACCTCGAAAAATCATTGAGGACGTCCAAGTCCGGTTCAGACGCTTTTTCTAAAACTATTAGCAGACTCAAGGCGGATCTTGAATCAAAGACCAAAGAGATTAGCTCACTACAGGAGCAGGTCGACAAATTCAGAAACGAGAATCAAAACCTCATAACGACAGTGGGGATGCAGGAAGCGGAGCTAGCTGACAAATCCATCGAAATAGAAGCGAAATCTCAGGAGCTTGCGCTTATTGAGGCACGTGTTCAGGAATTGATGATTCAAAGCAAGATGACAGAAGCCGATGCGTATTATGCGCGTGGCCAAGCCGTTGAGCTTGCCGCATCCAGAACTAAACTGGCGCCGCGTAAGAAGCGTGAAACGCTCCGCGAGGCGGTCGAACTTTACAAGAAGGCCCTCTCCCTTGGCAAAGAAGAGGCACAGGAAAAGATCGCCAGCCTGGAGAAAAAAATTTAATCGCGTACTTACGAACAAACTTTTTATCAGGGTATTTCCAAAAGCCTGTATCCAACCATTGTCGCCATTATGTGCCAATTACCATGCGCACATAATCGGACCTCACTTTTCTTGCTATTTTTGTATCTGGTAGATCCGCTATGACCTTTGACGTTATCCTGACCTTTTTTCTGGTTGCCCTGAACGGTTTTTTCGTAGCGGCGGAATTTGCCATTGTGAAGGTCAGGTCTTCTCAGATTGCCCTCGAGAAGGGTAACTTCTCAAAGCGCGCTGCGCAGAACATCATTAATAACCTTGATGGATATCTGGCCGCAACCCAATTGGGAATTACATTGGCGAGCCTTGGGCTGGGCTGGGTGGGGGAGGATGTCATGTCGAGAATTATTCTCCGCGCCATTCATGGTCTCGGATTTGAGATTAGCGCAACGATGGCGCATAGTATTGCCCTGCCGCTTGCATTCGCCTTTCTTACTATCCTTCACATTGTCTTCGGCGAGCTGGCTCCCAAGTCGCTGGCGATCCGCTACCCGACGGACACAACCCTTGCCCTATCAGTAACACTGCGCATCTTTTATTATACCTTCCGACCGTTTATCTGGATGCTTAACGGCCTGGCGAACCTGGTATTGAAAGTCTTTGGAGTGAAGCCCATCTCTGAACAGGAGATACACTCGGAGGACGAGCTCAAACTTATTATTGCAGAAAGCGAAGAAGGTGGCGCAATAGAACCGAACGAACGCGAGCTGATACAGAATGTATTTGAATTTGATGACCGCATTGTGCGGCAGGTCATGGTTCCGCGTGTAAAGATCAGCGGCTTACGTGCAACGCTGTCGATACAGGAAACAATGGATGTGGTCCTGAAAGAAGGCTACTCGCGTTATCCGGTTTTTGAGAGCTCACTAGACGAGATCATCGGTATCGTTCATGCTAAGGACATAATTGCTGCCTACGTTCAGAAGAATGACAAAGGACTTAAAGAAGTGATGCGGCCTTCTCATTTTATTCCTGAATCCAAGCCGATCGATGTCCTGTTGCGGGAGTTTCAACGGCGAAAGACGCAGATGGCAATTGTGGTCAGCGAGTTTGGAGGCACGATTGGAATTGTCACGCTTGAAGATATTCTGGAAGAATTAGTGGGCGAGATACAGGACGAACACGACCACGAGCAGCAGATCGTTACACTACTGGATAAACAGGTATATCAGATCGTCGCGCAGTCCGCAATACACGATGTGAATAAATTCGTGGACATGCCCTTTCCGGAATCGGAAGAGTATGAAACGCTCTCCGGGTTATTAACCTATTACAAGCCATCCTTAAAGGAAGGAGATACTTTTAAGCTTTTCAACTACAGGTTTAAAATACTAAAGTTGAATAAAACCCTTCCTGAGCTTGTGGAAGCAGCACTGGATATTGAGGTGGGTATAGATTAGAACCACTTCTTGCGCTTAAAGAAGTACAACATCCCTATCACCAACAAAACCATCACCCCCATCACCCCAAAGTATCCGTACCGCCAGTTTAGCTCAGGCATGAAATCAAAATTCATTCCATAGACCCCCGCGATAAAAGTCAGCGGCATAAAGATCGTTGAGATCACTGCAAGCACTTTCATCACCTCGTTCATTTTCGTATTCATGGCGTTGATGTGAATATCAAGCAACCCTGAAGTCAGGTCTTTATAGGTATCGAGGGAATCTATCAGGTGTGCAACGTGATCATAAAGGTCGGCGAAATAGTGAATACCTTCTTCCGAAATAAATTCACTTTCACCTTTTACAATTTTACCGATTGCTTCGCGCAGGGGATACAATGCCTTGCGTAGGAAGATCAGTTCTTTTTTTAATGACTGAATTTGGGTAAAGGTTTCATTTGAAGGATTTTCATAGGCATTTTCTTCAATTTCATCGATAAAATCTCCAATTCTATCCAGCACCGTATAATAGCTGTCCACTGTAATATCTATTAGTCGGTAAAGGAGATAGTCCGCGTTCTTTTTCCGAACCTTTCCCAAGTCCAGCCGGATTCGGTCGCGAAAGCCGTCAAAAAGATCACCTTCTTTTTCCTGAAATGTAAGGAGATAATTTGGTCCCAGAACAAAGCTGATCTGCTCATAGTCAACCTTCATCCCCTCAATTCGGTAGAGCATTTTCATTGTAAAAAAAAGGTACTCTCCAAATTCTTCCATCTTGGGACGTTGATCAGCTAGGACATCGTCAATTAGCAAAGAATGCAGGCAAAAGTGTGACTGGATCTTTTCGATAATATCCTGATTGTTTAGCCCGTCAAGGTTAAGCCAGTTGACCTGGTCCGGTTGCAGTTTCAACAGCAGTTGGTCAACATCCAGGCCTTCATGCTTCGCATGTTTTTCCCGGTTATACGAGATCAGTTCCAGAATGACTGGAGGTGAGGCAGGAGAGGGCACTTTGGTCTCTGCAATCGTTGTTCTTGTGGTCATTGGAATGGTTGGAAAGAATAGCCAATAGGGCAAAAGTAGTGAAAGCGCTGCAAGCTTCAAGCTATAAGGTACAAGCCCGCTTGAAGCTGTTTTTAAAACTTCAAAAGGACTTCAACACTTTGAAATCAATGCGTAATATTGTCCCGCATGCCTTTACGCCTGGAAGATATCAAAGCCCCCATTGCCCAAGAAATGGAGGATTTCGAACGCAAGTTCAGGGCATCGATGAAGACCAGGGTGCTGTTGCTCGACAAGATCATGGGCTACATTGTAAAGCGAAAAGGAAAGCAAATGCGCCCGATGTTTGTTTTTCTAAGCGCGGGTCTGTGTGGAAAAATCAATGAATCTACTTTCCGTGGCGCATCGCTGATTGAACTTTTGCATACGGCCACTTTGGTACACGACGACGTGGTAGACGAATCGAACTATCGTCGCGGCTTTTTTTCCGTAAATGCGCTCTGGAAAAATAAGATTGCTGTGCTGGTGGGCGATTTTCTGCTTTCCCGCGGATTACTTCTCTCCATAGAGAACAAAGACTTTGACCTTTTAAGTATTGGTACGGAAGCAATCAAGGTAATGATAGAGGGGGAGTTGCTGCAGATGGGCAAAGCCCGACACCTCGATATAACGGAAGACATATATTATGAAATTATTCGTCAGAAAACGGCTTCCCTTATCGCCTCATGCTGCGGAATGGGAGCTTGCTCTGTAGGCGCATCAAAGGAAGCGGTTGACAGAATGAAATTGTTCGGAGAAAAGGCGGGAATGGCTTTTCAAATCAAAGACGATCTTTTTGACTATGGTGCTGATGTAATTGGTAAGCCTGTTGGAATTGATATTAAAGAAAAGAAAATGACGCTTCCATTGATCTATGCGCTTTCGAGATCGACGTGGCTTGAGAAAAGGAAGATCATCAGCATCATAAAAAATGAAAGTGAAAAGCCGCGCAAGGTCAAGGAGGTCATCGCCTACGTGAAAGATTCTGGGGGCATCGAATATGCACACGAGGTTATGGGAAAGTACCATCGTGAAGCACTCGATATACTGGAGAGTTTCCCAGATTCCGAGTACAGACGATCGCTATTGCAGCTGGTGGCGTTTACGATTGAGCGAAATAATTGATCCTATCTTAATGCAATACTATTCTTGACCGCCCTGCCTCAAGCACGGCATAATCTTTAAGAGTAGTGAACGTTTGTGCATCCAACGCGACCGCTGCAGGTCCGGAGTTCTCAGGATTAAACTGGCCTTCGTTAGCCCACCATTTTTTCGCGTTCTCGCGTGCCGAACTTTTGTCCACGTCAAACAGATTGATACAGGAGTCGGATATCATCCAAGGTTTCTCAATGCTGCTGTATTTTTCAAATATCATGTGACGCATCTGCGTTCCACTCGACTGATTCTTAAAATGTGAAACAGTATAAGACATTGTCTCCGGTTCCGTCATCACCATATCCCAATATTTCTTCGAGGCAATCACCTGGGCGGTTGTCAACATAAATCCAAAACCTTCTTCAATTTGTTCTTTTGTGATTGGGCACTTAGCCTTGAGCGTTGACTTTTTCTTTTTACCGAGAAGCTTGTCCAGGAAGGCCATAAATCGAAGTTTAGTTTGGTGTTCTTATATAATAGATACTCTGTAACGTACGAATAGTTGCATGTTTGACGAACAAAAGTATAAAAATGTTACTAAACGGAGGTTAGGGGCCATTAACGCCCCTTTCCAATACTTACAAATGGCCGAATTGTGCGAAAACGGACGTTATAATTTCGTTGGCTTCGGTTTGTCAGCAGCCTTAAGTTTTTCAAATTTTTCGTATTGTGCGAAAAAATCTTCAAGTTTTTCCGCAGGAACTTTTTTTGCGATGATTTTTTTTGTTCGATCAAGAATGTACAATGACGGAGTTTGCATCGCATCATAGAGATCCAGATACGGACCAACGTACGTGCGAGGACCATTTACTGTGATGCCCGGCATGTGCATGTCTTTAATGTAGTCGCGCATCTTTTGCATAGATGTATCTGCGCTGACCGCGAAAATCTCCACGTCGTATTTTTTCTTGTTATAAAATGACACCAGCTTCGGTGTCTCTTCTTTGCAATGGCCGCAATCCGGATCGAAAATGAATAGCACAGTGTACTTATTCTTGATATCATACATCGAACGCCGTTTTAGATTGGAATCCTGCATAATCAGGTTGGCGCCTTGCTTACCGACAAGACTTTTACGCAGCCTGTCCGCATGCTCCTTCAGGTTTTTGTTCAACTTTTCATTTACCCAAAAGTTCATCTCGCCTGATCCAAAGTACTTGTCATAGAGGTTTACGTAAACCTCATCAAGACCCATGATCTCGGGCTGCTGATATTTGAGCAGGGCCATCCACGTTGCGTACTTATAAGTTTCCTGATTTTTCTTAGCCTTCGAAATGAATCGGTCTGTTGCTTTGGTAATTGAGTCGGCCTGAGGGGCGTAAAGCTTGTCGAGATACTCGTTTATCTTTTCTTTATACAGAGGTCTTGGTAAACTGATCAAGCCAGGCTCCGCGAGGTCAAAATTGTCAAAGAAATGCTCGCGATACCACCGGAGCTGGAAAGTAGAGTCAACGGAACCGTCAGGTCTTTTCGGCGCATCAGGAATTTTTACCGGCTGATTCGCTTTCAGGATTTTCGCCGTCAATGTTTGAGGATGCTTGAAAATAATATCGGCCTGATGCGCCATTACCTTATCATTGATTTTATTGTACGATGTGCGCGCATCTTTCTTTTTATCCTCGGTCAATGTGCTGTCCAGAATAACTTTGCTATAAGGCTGAGCTTCGAAATGTCGCTCCATGTTGTACACCATATTTTCAAAGAACAGCTGGTTATCCAGGTCACCCGTTACCTTCATAAATTTAACATAATCTTCCTTTCGCGTCGACAACGAAAAGTGTTGATTGTCTCCGATGATAAGTTCGAATTGCTTCTGTTTATCCAGAACGATAAAGTATACGCCGCGGTAGGTCAATGGTTTTTGTCCCTCAAAAACAAACTCACCGTTATTGTTGACGTGAGCGGTATCCTTGATATAGGTCGTCTCTCCGTAATAATTTCCAAGGTAAATGGTCGTATCTTTCAGGCCTTCGATCCTGAACTTAAGTTTGTATCCCTGCTGGGCAAAGGTTACAGAAGACAGGAGTACAAAAAATAACAACAGCCTAAATCGCATAATTCTCAATTTCAGTGCAAATTTCAGAAATTAATCCCTTCCGTTCAATGATAATTAATCCAGCGGCTACTTCGTTAGTAACACCTTCAGCATTTCGAAGTTCGGCATCTGAGTTCTACCTTCGCCGTTAAAACATCAAAGCTATACAGTTGAATCCTGACGACCTAACCCTGTAGCATGTCTCTCCACATTACGCATCTAACGAAGCTGTATGGGCAGCAAAGGGCCCTGAACGACATTTCATTTTCTCTGGAAGCGGGAGAGATCGTAGGTTTTCTTGGACCCAACGGAGCGGGCAAGTCGTCAACGATGAAGATCGCTACATGTTTTCTTCCACCTACGTCTGGGCAGGTAAAAGTTAAAAACTTTGATGTGGTAGAACAGCCACTTCAGGTTAAGCGAATTACGGGGTACCTACCCGAACACAACCCCCTGTACCTGGATCTCTATGTCCACGAATATCTGCAGTTCATCGGAGGACTTTATGGTTTGCGCGGCAAACATTTGAAGCGGCGCGTGGCAGAAATGGTTGATCGTTGTGGTTTGGCCCCGGAACAAAACAAAAAGGTTGAAGCACTTTCAAAGGGCTATCGGCAACGCGTAGGCCTCGCGCAAGCCTTAATCCATGATCCCGAGGTATTGATTCTGGACGAGCCAACTTCCGGACTCGATCCAAACCAGCTGGTAGAGATCCGAAAGCTCATTAAGGATATCAGTCATAACAAGACTGTCATTTTCTCCACACACATCATGCAAGAGGTAGAGGCACTTTGCAACCGTGTCGTCGTCATCAATAGAGGTGAAATTGTCGCGGATGATTCTTTGGAAAATTTAATGCGTCACAAGCGTGGATCATCAGCAATCGTTGTGGAGTTCGAAGGCGCCGTCAGGTCCACACAACTGGAGGCATTGCCGGGAGTTGAATCGGTTACAGCGATGGCCGGAGCACGGTTCAAGGTAATCGGCAGAGAGGGCGTCGATCTGAGGCCGGAGTTGTTCCGCTTCGCGGCAGATCAAAAACTATCACTTATTGGTCTAAAGCAAGAGGAGAATTCTTTGGAAACCATTTTCCGCGACCTTACCTCTGTGACAGAAACTGCGCGGTAAATAATTTAATTTACTTTTGCCACGTATAGCCTTATGCTTCAAGTCTTCTCAAAAGAGTTCTCCACCTTTCTCAATTCGTTGATCGCTTACGTAGTGATCGGCGTATTTCTCATGGCAATGGGCTTGCTGATGTGGGTCTTCCCGGAAACATCTGTCCTGGAATACGGGTACGCCGATATGGAGACTTTGTTCACGCTCGGGCCATACGTCTTTATCTTTCTCGTCCCCGCAGTAACAATGAGGAGCTTTGCCGAAGAGAAAAAAGCGGGCACGCTGGAGTTGTTGTTCACAAAGCCGCTCACGGACTGGGATATCATCCTTGGGAAATTTCTTGCAAGCTTTCTTCTCGTGCTATTTGCATTGATACCTACGCTGATCTATTACTATTCAATTTACACCCTTGGCAATCCTGTTGGCAACCTTGATACGCCCGGCATTATTGGCTCTTACATCGGACTGGCTATGCTCGCCGCAGCTTTTTCAGCACTGGGGGTCCTGGCTTCGGCGATTGCAGGAAATCAAATTGTTGCGTTCATTACAGCCGCATTTTTATCTTTCTTTTTGTTTTCAGGATTCGATGCAATTTCGACTCTCGGATTCTGGTCTGCACGAGGTTTACAAATTAAACAGCTCGGCATGCTCTTTCATTATGAGTCAATGAGCCGTGGGCTGATAGACTCCCGTGATGTTATATATTTCGTCAGTGTGATATTTATTACTTTGTCTACTACGAAACTCATTCTAAGCAGCCGACAATGGTAAATTGGAAGAGCAGACAGTTGGGCGATGTATTGGTATTCCTGAACGGGTTGGTGGTCGTCTTGCTACTCAACGTTATTCTTTCCTCCGTTTTTTTTCGGTTGGACCTTACTGAGGAACGGCGTTATAGCGTGAAGCCACAAACGCGCGAAATGCTGAAGGCCTTGGATGATGACGTGTACATTGAAATATTTTTGGAAGGAGAGCTCAATGCGGAATTTAGACGGCTTCAAAAGGCTATCGCTGAGACGCTGGAAGAATTCAGGATATATTCTGGAAATAAAATACGCTATTCTTTTGTCGACCCTAATCAGGCAAAAGGTCAAAAAGCCCAGGAGGAATTCATAAAGGAACTCGCGTCAAAAGGTATCCAGCCCACCAATGTTATCAGCAACAGTAACGGGCAAAGGGTAGAGAAGCTTGTGTTCCCGGGTTTACTGATATCTTATGGTGGAATTGAGACTGGTGTAACTCTATTAAAGGGAAATAAGGCGGGTAGCCCCGCGGAAGAGATCAATCAGTCGATTGAAGGAGTAGAATTCGAGGTGGCCCGGGCAATCAGCAAACTTTTTAACACCGACCGTAAACAAATTGGTATGGTCTCTGGGCATGGCGAACTGGACTCATTGGAGATCGCCAGCATCAAAGGCGACCTGCTTGAAGAGTACGACTTGTTTAAAATGAAACTTTCGGACTCCGACATTTCAAGATTCGATGCGATCGTAATCGCCAAACCCACGATGCAATTTTCCACGCCCGATAAATTTGCTCTTGATCAATACATCATGCGCGGGGGAGCTGTACTGTTTCTCATTGATAAGCTTGAGGCAACCATGGACAGCGCTTCACGGGATGACTATTTCGCATTGCCTTATAACCTTGATCTGGACGACCAGCTTTTCAAGTATGGTGTGCGCGTGAACCCGGACCTGGTTCAGGACAGGCACGCGGGATTTTATCCGATCGTCACCAGCCAACGCGGAGGCAAACCGCAGTTTACCGTTATGGACTGGCCGTTCTTTCCGCTTGTGAACCACTACGCAGATCATCCGGTGACGCGAAACCTTGATGCCGTACTTACCCGATTCGCGAGCAGTATCGATACCGTTAAGGCGCAGGGTATAAAGAAGACGCCGTTGATATTGACGTCCGCCCAATCGCGAACGCTTATGGCACCCGTTAGAATTAACGTCAATGATCTGAGGAAGCCATTGGGAGATGCCGAATACTCCCAAGCATTCATTCCGGTTGCTTACTTGCTGGAAGGGAGGTTTTCGTCGCTGTATAAAAATAGATTTTTACCTGACGGGGTGGCCAAAAAAGATTTTAGAGAAGAAAGCGTTCCGACCAAGATCATCGTTGTTGGCGACGGCGATATAATCAGGAATGACGTCAATTTCAGAACCCGGCAGCCCCGCCCGCTAGGCTTTGATCCTTCTACCAATTATACCTTTGCAAACCGTGACGTTCTGATAAACTCATTAGCACACCTAACCCAGGCGGATGGCTTGATACAGGTACGCGACAAACAGGTGAAGATTCGCCCCCTGGATAAAGCGCGTATCAAAGACAGCCACGTTCGCTGGCAAATCATCAACCTGGTCATGCCACTCGCCATTATCGTTTGCTATGGGTTAGTCCGTGCATACTTGCGTAGAAAACGATTTGCCGGTTTCTGATTATGCAGGAGAAAAAAAACAAGCGCCTTTTGATATTGTTGCTGCTCCTGATTGGGGCTACAGGCACGGCCTTCTGGCTGACTGCGCGTGAAGACCGGACCCAGACTGACAAGCATCTTTTTAAAAATTTTGACCTGAAGACGATTAGCCAAATCACGCTGCAGAAAGAGGGTGATACAGTTAATCTCGTGTATACCGGAGCGCGATGGATGGTCAATGAAAAATTTCCGGCTGACCCTGCAATGATTGAAGTGTTATTCGCGACACTTCAACAAGCGGAACCAAAGCGACCATTGGCAGCTACCCAAACTGATTCCATTGGCGGCCTTTTGCGGCAGAAGGCTGTCAAAGTGACCTTAATTTCCAACGGTTCAGCGGTGTCCAGCTTTTTCGCCGGAGGAAACAATGCGAAGAATCAAGCGTATTTCATGCAAGAAGGGGAGTCTACACCATACTTGATGAACATACCAGGGTACAGGGTTTATGTATCGGGGATCTTTGAACTGGATGAGTCAGGCTGGAGAGAGAAAAGAGTATTTGCATTTAACTGGCGGAACTTTCGGCAACTCGATGCCACATTTCCCGGAAGCAAAGCGGACGATTTCACCGTCTCTATGGAAAATCAGTATTTTACCATTCCAGGTTTGCATGTTGTTGACACCACGAGGCTCAATAATTTCCTGGACGACGTGTCCCTGTTAACGGCGGACGAGTTTGTACCGAACACAAGGCATCTGGACAGCCTTTCGAAAACAATTCCCATTCTTACTGTTCTTGTCAAGGATATTGCCGGCCGGGAATACACATGGTCCATATTTCCGCCCGCTGGCGAAGAGGCACCATTCCCAGCACTGATTACCGGAGGACAGTGGGCATATTTTCACCCAAACAAGGTAGAAGGCCTCGTGCGACCGCGAGGTTTCTTTGGGAAATAGCGGCCATTTTTGACGGTTTTTTGGCCTCGTGACGCCGTTTTATTATTGCGTTTTCTTTATAACTTTACCCCTCTTAAAAAACAACCACTAATGAAGTTCATTGTCAATTCTGCTTACCTGCTTAAGCAGCTCTCCAATATCAATGGGGTAATCACAACCAACCCGGTGGTACCTATCCTTGAGAATTTTCTTTTTGAATTGGACAAGGGCAGTCTTACCGTTACGGCCTCTGATCTCCAGACTTCGATGATCACTGAGCTTCAGGTTGAATCAAAGGAAAAGGGGAGTATCGCTGTTCCTGCGCGCATATTACTGGATACGCTCAAGAACTTGCCAGAGCAGCCCGTCACATTTTCCATCGACGAATCTACTTACAGCATTGAGATCATTTCGGATAACGGGCGTTATAAACTGTCTGGGGAAAATGCTACTGATTTCCCTAAGGTGCCTTCAGTTTCCAACGATTTTAGTGCCGATATTTCAACTGATGTACTTTCGCGCGCAATTAATAACACAATTTTCGCTACCAGCAATGATGAGCTGAGACCGGCTATGACAGGCGTTTATGTAAGTCTTGCTGATAAAAGCACAACTTTTGTCGCTACTGACGGACACCGGCTGGTGCGTTACCGGAGAACGGATGTTACCTCAGAAAATGGCAACTCTATCATTATACCAAGAAAAGCTTTGAACTTGTTGAAGGCAACCCTTCCAACGGAGAATGCAGACGTAAGCGTAAACTTTAACATGTCTAACGCTTATTTCAAATTTGGTAACATCAGAATGATCTGCCGCCTGATCGACGAACGCTTTCCTGATTATGACAATGTTATTCCAACAGGCAACGGTATAAAAATGTCAATTGAGCGCAGCGATCTTTTGGGAGCGTTGAAGCGGATTGCCATCTACGCTAATAAAACAACCCATCAGGTTCGTTTGAAAATTACGGGCAGTGAGTTGCAGATTTCAGCTGAGGATCTCGACTTTTCCAATGAAGCGAACGAACGTCTTTCTTGTGAACACGAAGGAGAGGATATAGAGATTGGCTTTAATGCAAAGTTTCTTATCGAAATGCTGACAAATATGCATTCGGATAAGATAACACTCACCATGTCAGCCCCCAACAAAGCGGGTGTCATTCTACCTGCAGAGAAAGATGACAATGAAGATATATTGATGCTGGTCATGCCCGTCATGTTAAATCAATACGTCTAATTAAGTTTTAAATAATCGCGCCGCGCTTTCCCAGTTCAATAGCTTCCATATTTTTTATAGTACTTTCCGCTATCTCAAACCTGATCAACGTTTTCATTACATGAAATCCGTGGTTTCCTGCGGCACCGGGATTGACGAACAACATGTTGTTTAACATCGCGTCCCTTTTTACCTGAAGCATGTGAGAATGACCACATATAAACAGGTCGGGGTTTGAATGCAGTAATAACTTCTTCACTCGCGGATTGTAGGTAGGCGGTTTTCCGCCAATGTGCGTGATAAAAATCTTTACCCCTTCGCAATCAAAATAAAGGTCCTCAGGCACGCGCGCCACAATGGTTTTATCGTCAATATTTCCATACACGGCCCGCAGCGGCTTGAATGCCTTCAGTGCGTCCAGCAGCGCGAGACTTCCGATATCACCGGCATGCCAGACCTCATCACAATCCTTAAAATGACCAAAGATTTTTTCATCGAGGTAACCGTGAGTATCCGAAAGTAAGCCAATGAACATGAATCAATAAAAAGTTAACTGGTGAAGAGTGAACAGCGTGTAGGTACGGATGAAAGTGTTGGGTGATGGTATCAAGATTTTAATTGTTTTTGAATACATTGAGCAGCGCCCTAAGCGTGTAATTTATGATTTCTTCAATCCTGGAGCATTATAATATTCGTGATTTCAAGTCTGAGATTTTAGTGAACGGGCTTATAAACAAGACATGGAAGATCACAGCTGGTGCAGACCAGTATATACTGCAAAGAATCAATGATCATGTTTTTAAGAATCCAACAGATATTGCGGCAAATTTGGATAACATAGATACATATCTTAGGCAAAACAGCCCCGGCTACTTATTTGTCGCACCGCTTAAAAGCGCTTCGAATCAACCGTTGACATACGTTCCGGATTATGGATATTATCGCTTATTTCCCTTTGTCCCGGAATCGCATACCATGACCGTTGTAACATCACCGCTGGAAGCATTTGAAGCAGCGTCTCAGTTTGGTAAGTTTACAAGACTGTTATCGGGATTCGATGCAGGAAGTCTCCATGTTACCATACCTGACTTTCACAACCTCGCGCTAAGGTATCGCCAGTTTGAAATGGCAATTACAACTGGAAATGCGAATCGAATAAGTGAATCTGCTGAAGCAATTGAAACGATCAGAAAACGTATTGACATTCTGAACGATTTTGAATCTTTGAAGTTGAATGGGTCAATAAGGCAAAGGGTTATTCATCATGATACGAAGATCAGCAACGTATTATTTGATGCAAAAGGTCGGGGGATATGTATCATTGACCTTGATACGGTAATGCCTGGATTTTTTATTAGCGACGTTGGCGACATGATGCGTACCTATTTATCACCAGCAAGTGAGGAGGAAAAGGATTTCTCCCGCATTGAGGTCCGCGACGATTATTTTAAAGCAATTGTTCAGGGTTATCTCAACGCGATGCATGATGAACTCACTGCTGATGAACAGCATCTTTTCTATTATGCAGGTACATTTCTTGTTTACATGCAGGCCATCAGGTTCCTGGCTGACTACTGCAATGACGACGTTTACTATGGCGCGAGCTATGAAGGACAAAATTTTATCCGGACCATGAATCAATTAACACTGTTGCAACGACTCGAAGAAAAAAAGCCAGTTCTTGAACGAATCGTTGCGAACGAGATTATTAAAATAAAACGTTGACATTATCCTGGTACTCCTTTGTGTTTCCATTGCGTCCTCGCGTCTCTTGCGGTTAATAACGATCGATACGTTCAAATCTATATTCTAAAGAAAATCTTCTTCTTATACAGAAAATAACACAACCCCCATTCCAACGCAAAGATTATCAATGAGGTGACGATTGCCATCAACAATACCGGAACGTTAATCATCTCCATGAGTCCATTGGTAATTGCACCGATGTAACCATTGAACCATCGGCTGGCTACAATTTCAATGAAAAGGTAGATGAACAATGAATTCATTCCTACGACAGTAAAAAATCGTAGGTTGTTACGATGATCTTTCACATCAATCCACCAGTAACTGAGCGCCAGGGCGAGAAGACACCATCCGCCTGAGGCGAGCGCAAAAGAACTTGTAGCGATGCGTTTGATGATAGGAGTGATTGTAAAGTCAAGCACGAATCCAAGGATCAATATTGCCAGTCCTGCCATGATCAGCCATTTGATTTTTTCAATAGATGTCCGATGCGATATCAGGAGCTTGCCCGCGAGGAGTCCCCAGATTGTATGTGCGGCTGTCGGAAGAAAATTGATTGCAACCCAACCATCATTGTTGATCTTATTCATCAATATCAGATCCATATAATTACCAAAGTTATGTTGATCAACGAATGGCTGATCAAACCCGGGAATGTGCGTGAAGCGATAAAGGAATTCAGTCAATACAAGCAGGCCGAGGCTAAAACCAATCTGTGTTGGAATAGACAATCGGTGTATTGAAAATGCGATAAGGGTAGTTACAGACAATTGCGTAAGCACATCCCATAATTCGAAGGAAAGGCCGTTGCGCCTAACAGCATAATCTAATACACCCCAAGAGAATAGCCACCCCGATCGCTTCAGGGTTTTCAGAAAGGATTCGTTCCACGTCATCCCCTGCATCTGCTGCCGGTGAAGTGAATAGGCCATGGCTGTCCCTGCCATGAACATAAATCCCGGTTGAATAAGATCCCAGAAGCGCAAGCCGTGCCATGGGTGGTGAAAAAACTGCGACATCAGAAGTTGGAAAGCAGTTCCGTCGGAAGCTTCAAAGAGATGTTCATATAATCCTGTGCTCTCCATCACCAACAGTACCATGATCATTCCCCGTAAGAAATCGAGCGAGAGCAGGCGAGCGGTTTCCGGAAGATTTTTCATTTAAAAGTGAGTAGGTATAGCTAATGTAAGAACAAGGAACGTCCCGTGCCAGCGTTGATTGAATGGTTGTGCCACCTTTCAAGCGTCAATTGGCCGCCATTTTCCCGGAATTTTTATATATTGGCGCTATTGTTTGGCATGAGGGATCGCTCAACGATCATTTTTTTATGTACTGCTCATTGCCGCAGGAACTGTAGATATTGGAACATTAATTTGTCCTTTGATGCGAATTGATATTATTTTGAACCACTTGAGGATTAACTTAATTTACTTGCCTATGAAAAGGTTATTCTTTGTTTTGTTTTTGTTTGTGGCTGCCACGGCAAGTTTTGCACAAAAACCTTCTGATGCCCTCACAGGTGAACATTCACTGAGAGATCGATTTCTGATTATGAAATCAAAATCTCAGTCTTATGGAGCGTATAAAGTGATTAAAGAGTCAACACTCGATGGCGTGTGGAAGATTGGTCTCGACAGTATTGATGCCAGAAAGGGTGCACTCGTCACTGCCAACGGAACGATTAAAAATTTGCAGGGTCAGCTGGATCAAAAAATTGCTGCGCTTAAAGAA
Source organism: Chryseolinea sp. (assembly GCA_037720155.1). Lineage (GTDB taxonomy): Bacteria > Bacteroidota > Bacteroidia > Cytophagales > Cyclobacteriaceae > Chryseolinea. The sequence goes on from JBBJMI010000002.1 coordinate 437,984, forward strand.
AAAGAACAGTCTGTGGCTGCAATACAACACGACAGCACGCACATCAAGGTGATTGGGATGGACATGTTGAAGGGCACATTTATTACCGTTATGGCAGTAACCATCGCCGCACTGTTGCTATTGCTGGTACTCGTTGTAGGAAGGATGAAGCTGCAAAGCAATACCTTGAATGAAAGAATTCTTGCCGTTAGTGCACTGACCAATGAATACGAGGATTACAAGCACAGGGCAATGGATAAACAAACGAAGCTTTCACGAGAGTTACAAGACGAACGAAATAAGCTTCAGGCGATGATCCGCAATTCGTAGTTGTCTTCTGCGCGCTATTGGTAAATTCGCACGTAGTCAACTTCCATTCGTTGCGGCCAAATGCTTTCGTCAACGCCCTGCATGCCGCCCCAGTTTCCTCCGACGGCGAGGTTCATGATGAGATGAAATCTTTTATCGAATGGCCAGCCTTTGAAGTCCTCCGATGGTGATCGTGTAATGGAATGATACTTGTTGTCGTCAACATAGAAGTCCATCTTCGACTCTGACCAATCAACAGCATATATGTGAAAGACATCCTGCGCATCAGCAATGGTTATTTTTCCTTCTTTCTGAGTTCCCTTCCCATGGTTGTATGTCTCTGTGTGGATCGTGCCGTGAATCACTCCTGGATCGAAGCCGACGTGTTCCATGATGTCTATTTCACCACTTGCGGGCCATCCGCCATATGACCAGTCTGTTGAAAGCATCCAGATTGCTGGCCACGTTCCTTTACCCTTGGGTAATTTTGCGCGTACTTCAATGCGCCCGTACAACCAATCACCCTTGCCCTTAGAGACCATTCTTGTGGAGGTATAATGTTTTCCTCCTTTTTCTTCTTTATGTGCTTCAATGATCAAATTTCCATCCTCAACCCTAACATTCTTACTCTCGTTTGTATAGAACTCCAGCTCGTTATTTCCCCATCCGCATACCTCCGGGCAACCGTCGCCAAGATCGTAATTCCACCGACTGCCGTCGGGTGTACCGGGCTTATCAAATTCATCCGACCAAACCAGTTTTTCAAAGGGTCCCATTTCCACTTTGTCGTTTTGATCCTTGCAGGCGAGCAATGGCATCAATACTAGTATCAGGAGCGTCAGTTTGACATTTGATGATTTCGTGCTTCCGTTATTTGTTAAAAGGTCCGTCATTGAAGTGTTGATTACAGCCTTTGAAATTACAAACAATTTTATCATTAAATGATCGCTAAGCGACCTCATCGTCATATCAGAAAATAACTTACTCCCTCGAAACACCGGTCCGATGCTTTTTGCCGGAGGGTTCAGTTTCTACCAGCCTGCGTTTACTTGAGAAAGTTTTAACTTTCATTGTAACCTTCATAGAAACGCCGAGTTACCTACTTTGAAAAATCCATCTGCAGAATTGGAATCATTGTCAGACAACGCCTTGATGCTCAAGGTTAAGGAAGGTGACCTGGACAGGCTTAGCCTGCTCTTTGAACGCTATAAAAAGCCGTTGTATGGTTTCTTCTATAGCATGAACCGTGAATCTGAGCTCAGTGAGGACCTTGTGCAAAACGTGTTTTATAGAATATTGAAATACAGGTATCTGTTCCGTGGCGAAGGTGATTTCAGAACCTGGTTGTATCACATTGCGCGTAATGTAAGCCATGACAATTTCAGGAAGGACAAAATTCGTAAAAAGGACTCACTTGAGAACTGGCAGGACCGCCTTGCTGGCGACAGCAATTGGGCAACCGAGATGGTAAAAAATGATGAGATGCAACTGCTTTCCATGGCCATGGACAGATTGCCCGACGACAAGAAGGAGATCCTGCTGCTGAGCAAATACCAGGACAAAAAGTATAAGGAAATCGGCGAGATCATTGGATGCTCAGAAGGCGCTGTAAAGGTAAAAGTATTCAGGGCACTGCAGGAACTGAAGAATGTATACAAGCAACTTGAAAAACACATGTAATAATGGATAAAGCCAGGATACAGGAATTGATCAGCAAGTACAACGCCATGGCGGCAGATCCGGTGGAGCTAAGAGAAATTGAGTTGCTGTTGGAAGGCGGGGAAATTGAACTTCATGAACTGCAAGAGCTTCGGATACTCGATGAGCGAATTTCAGAACTTGAGAGTCCCGGGCCAACGCTAAGATTAGATGATAATTTTCATGCTATGCTGCAGCGGGAAAAAAAACCACGAGCTTCCGCTTCATGGAAATCGTTTCTTTCATGGCCAAGTCTGGCGCCGCGCCTTGCCTTTGCTTCCGTCACGTTATTGCTGGGTTTCGCTGCCGGATTCTTACTGCGTGCACCTGAGGGAAATGATCAAAAAGTGCAACTCCTTGGACAGGAAGTCAGCGATCTAAAGGAGCTTATGATGTTGTCGTTGCTTGAAAAAGAATCCGCCACGGAACGCCTGAAGGCCGTGAGCCTTACGAATGATATGGATCAGGCGAGCGGAAAAGTGACGGATGCATTGCTGCAAACTCTGAACAATGACGAAAATGTTAACGTGAGGCTGGCTGCACTGGATGCGCTGCGTCCTTACAGTCAGGATAGCCAGGTGCGGGAAGCGCTGATTCGTTCCATTTCAAAACAGCAATCGTCTCTCGTACAAATATCGATGGCGGAACTCATGGCCGCGCTGCAGGCCCGTTCATCGGTCAATGAATTGCAAAAAATCCTGCGCGACAAAAAAACGCCATCGGACGTAAAAAGAAAAATACAGGAAAGCATCAAGGTCCTGAGTTAAAACAAAAAACGTTTAAAATTTAATATCACGAACTATGAAAAATATTTGCCTTGGTTGGGCGTTGGCCCTCCTGTCGATAAATGTAGTTGCCCAAACGCACAGCGAAAAAATATCGAAAGAATTCACATTTGAAAAGAAAGCCACCACAAACGCCGTCGTGGTTGCTAACATCAATGGCAGCATAAAGGTTGAAGGCTATTGCGGCGATAAGATCCTTCTGGAAGTCAACAAATACATCAGCGCAAAGACCGACAATCGTCTTCAAAAAGGGAAGCAACAAATTAAGCTAGGCGTCATTGATCTGGTAGATACGTTAATTTTCTTTGTGGAGGGAACGGAATCAAAATTCGGAAAGGTCAATCGTAAAAAGCACAACGCTACGTCCACTTCGAAAAGCTATGGGTACAACGGCTGCTGCAATGACAATTGTGACAAGGGTTGTGACTGCAGACTTGATTTCGAATATAAAATGGACTTTGTCCTGAAAGTTCCGGCCGGTGTTTATCTTTCAATCAGCACCATCAACGATGGTAACATTGACATCGCACATGTTACCGGCGCGGTGGAGGCAAACAACATCAATGGCAGCATCAAGCTGACAGATATGGAGAGCCAGGCCATTGCCAGCACCATCAATGGGAATGTAGACATCGAGTACGCTTCAAACCCGAAGAAAGACTGCAGGTTCTACACTCTTAATGGCGATATCAATGCATCGTTTCAAAAGGGACTGGCGGCAAACATGAGCTTTGAAAGCTTTAATGGCCAGTTTTATACGAACATCGACAAGCTTGAATCTCTTCCGGTAGAAATTGAAAAGCAGAAGGACGAGAAGGGCATGAAGTTCAAGGTAAACGACAGCCGTTATAAGGTGGGATCAGGTGGAGCATTTCTAGACTTCGAAACATTTAACGGAGACGTCTACTTAAAAGAAAAGTAAATCGATTTTATCCGGATAGGATATTATAAAAAAAATACAAATCATGAAAAAAGAAATTTTAATAATAGCATTTCTGGCCGTCTTCGCGGGTCTTTCACTTATTACAAGGTCGGTGGCATTGGCGCAGAGCGAGAATGAATTTACGGTACCGTTGAGTGATCCATCAAAGCGCGGCAAGCTCAAGGCGCACATCAATTACGGATCCATCACGGTGAAGGGAACAGCACGAAAGGATGTACTTGTACGATACACCTCTCAAAGCGACGACGACGAAAGGCAGGCGACTAAAAATGGATTAAAAAGAATCGGTGGGGGAGGATTGGATCTCGAAGTTGTAGAAAGCGAAAATAATGTGAAGATTTCCTCTGACTCATGGAGCAGCAAGTTGAAACTTGAGGTTGAGGTTCCTATCGGAATGGATCTGGATGTTAAAACCTATAACGACGGTGATTTGATCATTAATAACATACAGGGTGCTCTTGAGCTCACAAACTATAATGGTGAGATTACAGCGCTGGCCGTCAGTGGATCCGTTATTGCGACTACGTATAATGGCGGCATCAAGATCACGTTTGATAAAGTCACCGATGGCACACCGATGTCTTATTCCACTTACAATGGCGACATCGATATTTCCGTTCCGTCAGGTTTGAAAGCAACATTGAAAATGAAGACTGAACAAGGCGACATTTATTCAGACTTCGACGTTGATTTTAAAAGTAGTGGGCCTGTACAGAAGAAAGATGTCAAAGGTGGCGTCTATAAGGTGGTCATAGATGAATGGAAGCGTGGCGATGTCAATGGTGGAGGGCCGGAGATTACAATGAAAAATTACAATGGAGATATTTTTCTAAGGAAGAAGTAGGGAGTCAAAAGTTAGTAATGAGTCATGAGTCAAGAGTCGATGCGGCACGACTCTCGTGGATGTGTAAGAAAGGTGTGTATGGCACCACAGCTTTTCAATCGCCGCACGACTGTCGTGTCTGACGACTCTTGACTCTTGACTCTTGACTAGCTTCACCTTGTGATCTCAAACTCAACCCTTCTATTCAAACTTCTATCTTCCTCATTCTTCTCCGCTACAATTGGCTTTGAGCTGCCAAAGCCCATTGCAACGATTCTGGTTCCCCGGATCTTAAACTCCTGAATCAGATAAGCTTTAATTGCATCCGCGCGCGATTGAGACAGCAGAAGATTCGCATCCTCTTTACCCTGCGAATCGGTATGGCCGGAAATATTCAATTTGAATGACGGATGATCGATCATGAAGTTTGCGAGTTTCGTAAGGTCCTCGAACATGGAGGGAAGTATGTCAGCTTCACCGTTTTCAAATTCCAAAGTGTTAAATGCTATTTTGCTTTCGATTGGATCTGCTTCGCGATTGATTTCCATATCACCATCCATGAAGATTAATTCTTCGATGCGAAAGAAATCATCGCCCTGTATGATGAGGAGATAATTTCTATTATTGATAAGATGAAAATCGAAGCTTCCATCCTCGCGGAGGAACTTCGGGGAAACTTCCACGCCCTTATCCAAATCAATTACCGAAACAATTCCTTTAAACGGCTTTTTAGTTTCTGAATTAATCAACGAACCCTTTAAATGTGCCACCGCCGTGGGTTGTGCCTCCATTGGCACTGGAAAGGAGTAAAGCTCAAGGTTATTTATCTCATGTTGGGCAGAACGTGCATAGTACAAGTAGTTTGATTCAGAATCGATGGTAAAATAATATTCACTCCCATCACCGTTCACGAGCGGGCCTATATTTTTCGGTTCATCCCAGGCAGGCGTGCGCTTCAATGATTTATAGATGTCAAAGTTACCGAACGACAGTGGCTGACCATTTGAGCTAAAGTATAGAACGTTATGCTTGTGATGAAAGAATGGACTTACCTCAAACCCGCGAGTGTTTACGATGGGTCCGAGGTTTAAAGCTTTTTGCCACTTACCATCTTGGCCTTTCGTTGAATAATAGATGTCAGAGTATCCGAAACCCCCAAGCCTGTCGGAGGTAAAGAACAGCGTATCACCTGAATGGGACAGTGAAGGCTGCGAATCCCAACCCGTAGAGTTTATTGCCGGGCCAAGGTTTTTAACATTGCTCCATGTGCTGTCGGAACTCATCTCGGCATAAAAGATGTCGCAGTTTCCATAGGAATCCGGCGAATTGCATCGGGCGAAAAACAGATGTTTACCATCGTCGCTGAGGCAGGCAGACCCCTCGTTGTAAGGTGTATTGATATTTTTAAACTCCTCCGCAAAACCCCAACTGGTATCCTGCTTGATCGTGAAGAACAGATCTTCATTATAATTCTTGTTGAGCGGATCGATATGCTTGTTACGCTTTGATGTGAACAATAATATGTTGTCAACGTTGCCCATCGTCGGGCCGTAATCTTCCTTATCAGAATTAATTGTTTCACCCATGTTCAGCAAGACGCCTTGTGGAGGTCTTAGCGTATCAATTTCCTTTCGGTAAGCGACCAGCTCATAATATTGTTGAAGCGGCACGTAAAGGTCCTTTTCATTGCGGGTCACTGAATCGAATTCATTTTTAATCCTTGCGTCATTTGCGGATGTCCTTGCATGCTTTAGGATTAGCTTGTACAACAATACAGACTCCCCCGGAGGGCCAAATTCGAGGGACAGTCTTGCGAGATCCCAGATCAATTGGATATCTCTTGAAAAATTTTCCGGACCAAAATTCTTTACATACGTCTTAAGCTCGTCATATGCTTGTTTTGAATCTCCAGCAGGAACAAGCTTCTTGATACGTTCTAATCTGGCGCGATCTGTATAGTACCCGATTTTATGAATATTCGGGAAGACAAAAATGTCAGATTGGCTGTAGTTTGTCAGGCTATCATTTAACTGTACTACACCGCCCCGTTTGAATTTTTTACCCGGCTTCTGAGCCATCAACGGAGCTTGGATCGCCAGACAAAATGCTGGGATTAAGATCAAAAAATAGCTTTTCACAGAACTAGCGTTTGGTAAAAAGTTAGACCAATTGTTAAAGTTGAGACAATTTTGCTTCTTTTACAACTCTCTTGGCACTACTATTGTCATTACGGCCGCACCTGATAAAGCGCCCAAAATCATCATCGGTTGCGTCAGTTTGACACTTTGAAGAACATGTTTAAAGCTTTGCCCATACAGCTGGTTCAGGAAGAATCTGAGGACTTGATACAACTCATAAACCCGGAGCAGGATTCAGATCTAAAGCCTGAAGATTTGCCTGAAGAGCTATCCATTCTGCCGATCAAAAATACAGTGCTTTTTCCGGGAGTCGTGATTCCAATAACGGTTGGGCGACAAAAGTCAATAAAGCTTGTTAAGAAAGCTTATCAGGGAAGCCGTATCATCGGTGTGATCGCGCAAAAAAATCCGCAGGCTGAAGAGCCGGTTATTGACGATCTATATAGAACGGGTACGGTTGCGCGCATTGTGAAAATGCTTGTCCTGCCCGATGGCAACACAACCATCATCATTCAGGGCAAAAACCGCTTTTTAGTTAAGGAGTTCGTGCAGGAAGAACCCTATCTCACTGCGCACGTGGAACTACAACCAGAGCCCATTCTTACCGCACAAAGTAAAGAAACAGTTGCGCTTGTACAGTCTTTGAAAGATGCGGCGACAAAAATTCTGAAGCTTAATCCTGAGATTCCCATTGAAGCGCAGGTAGCACTTGATAATATTTCAAGTATGTCCTTTCTAGTTCATTTTCTGTCGTCGAACTTGAATGTCGACGTGCTTGATAAACAAAAAATACTTGAGACGAAGAGCATGGTTGATCGCGGTACGTTGTTGCTGCAATACATGCTTAAGGATATTCAGATGCTTGAGATTAAGCATGAGATCCAAAAGAAGGTACATACTGACATTGATCAACAGCAGCGTGACTACTTTCTTCGCCAACAGATCAAAGTTCTGCAGGATGAACTGGGATATGACGGGCCCGATAAGGAAGTAGAAAAGCTAAGAAAACGTGCAGAGGCCAAGAAGTGGCCTGCAGATGTTTCTGCACACTTCAACAAGGAACTCGATAAGCTTCTGCGCATCAATCCCATGGCCGCGGAATATCCGGTAGCCATGAACTACGTTGAGTTTATGCTGGATATGCCGTGGGGCGATTACACGACAGATGACTTCGATCTTAAGCGTGCTAAAAAGATCCTTGACCACGATCACTTCGGGCTTACGAAAGTAAAGACGCGCATTCTTGAGTATCTCGCAGTATTGAAGCTTAAGAAGGACATGAAGGGACCGATTCTATGCTTGTACGGTCCTCCGGGTGTTGGCAAAACATCGCTTGGCCGTTCAATAGCCAAAGCGTTGCAACGCAAATATGTGCGCATGTCGCTTGGAGGGGTGCATGATGAGGCGGAAATAAGAGGTCACCGGAAAACGTATGTCGGTGCAATGCCCGGTAAAATATTACAGAATTTAAAGAAGGCGCAGTCATCAAACCCTGTGTTTATTCTGGACGAGATCGACAAAATCAAATCCGATTTCCGGGGCGACCCGTCGTCGGCTATGCTGGAAGTGCTCGATCCGGAGCAGAACAACGCCTTTGGTGATAACTATCTGGAGGTAGAATATGACCTGTCAAAAGTATTGTTTATTGCGACAGCAAATTCGCTCGACAGCATTCATCCGGCTTTGAGGGATCGCATGGAGATCATCGAGGTTACTGGCTACACACAAGAAGAGAAGGTTGAGATCGCTGCAAAACATCTGGTGCCAAAGCAACTCAAAGAGCATGGATTGAAAACCTCCGATGTCAAGATAAGCAAGGCGGCAATTGCAAAGGTTATTAACAGCTACACACGTGAATCTGGTGTGAGAACCCTGGAGCGTAAGATCGGCACGGTCGTGAGAAGCATCGCGAAATCTATTGCCATGGAAGAACCGTTCGAAAAGGCAGTGACCGATGAGACGGTAAGAAAAGTGTTGGGCGCGGAAATATTTGATGAAGAATTGTACCAGGGCAATGATATTGCCGGTATTGTCACTGGCCTGGCCTGGACGCAGGTGGGGGGAGAGATCTTGTTTGTTGAGTCGAGTTTAAGCAGGGGAAAAGGAGGCCTGACCATCTCCGGTCAACTTGGCGAAGTGATGAAAGAGTCGGCGGTAGCTGCTTTATCACATCTTAAATCTAATGCTGCATCCCTGGGCATTGACCACCGAGTCTTTCAGCAGTATGATTTGCATATTCATGTGCCTGCGGGAGCGGTGCCCAAAGATGGCCCTTCGGCGGGTATCACGATGTTCACTTCCCTGGCATCCAGCTATACACAACGAAAGGTCAAGTCAAAGCTGGCAATGACCGGAGAGATAACGCTTCGCGGAAAGGTCTTACCAGTTGGAGGCATTAAAGAAAAAATCCTCGCAGCAAAACGCAGCGGCATTAAAGAGATCGTTTTGAGCGTTAAGAACAAACGCGACATTGAAGAAATAGAAGCTACCTATCTCAAGGGTTTAACCTTCCATTATGTCGCTTCTGTCGAGGAAGTTCTTCAGGTTGCGCTATTGAAAGATCGCATCGAAACTCCGATGAAGTTCGAATTCTCAGATCATAAAACTCCTGCCTGAAATACTTACTTTTGAGGAGTCACGATTAGAATCCTGTGTGGAAAGACCTCCTGTTTTATTTTTTGGTTTGTTTCTCCGTTAACGCCGTAGGCCAGAATGCCGGAAGGAAGTCATTTGAATTTTTGCAAGTGCCGAACAATGCAAGGCTGGCGAGCCTGGGAGGTTACAATGTATCTCTTAGCGACAGGGATGTAAATTTCTTTTATACAAATCCGGCGCTTTCCAGTGACTCTCTTTCTGGCGAAGCTGCTGTTGGATATCAATTTTATATTGCGGATGTTGGGCAGGCCACCTTTTCATACGCTCACAAATTTTCGGGTATCGGCACAGTTGCGTTTGGCGTCCAGCATCTGGGTTACGGGAAGATCAAGGGATATGATCCTACGGGCGCTGAGATTGGCGATTTCGAGTCGGGCGAGACGTTATTATGCATGAGTAAGAGCCACCAGGCGGGAAACTTCAGAATAGGCGCTACAATCAAAATGGCTTTCTCAAGTATTTCCGGATATCGGGCCAATGCTGTATTGGTTGATTTTGGAGGTCTGTTCCGTCATCCGGCTCAGGATTTTAGCATTGGATTGGTAATTAAAAACCTGGGATTTGTTGTGTCAGAGTATTCATTCACGAGCAATACCAAACTGCCTTTTGACCTCCAGCTGGGTACTACCTTCAAACCGGAACACATGCCGGTGCGATTTTCTTTTACCGCATACGGGTTCGGGAACCCGCATGCTTATTCTGATCCTCAATCCGGAGTTCCGGAGCCAGGAACATTGGATAAGGTGCTCAGGAGCCTTAACTTTGGTGCAGAGGTGCTCATACATCGCAATGCAGCTCTGATGATTGGGTACAACTACCGGATTCATCAGGAATTGAAGCTCGAAGACACTGGAGGCGCAGCGGGATTATCTTTCGGCTTTTCATTGCGCGTCAAGACATTTGAGCTTACGTTAAGCCGCGGCACCTACGTAATGGGTAACGCGGGCTATGCCTTTACACTTTCTAAGAACATTGATAAACTGTTGAAGAGACTTTAAACCATATGGATTCAAAATATTTAACCCCTAAGCAAATTGTTGAAGAGCTCGATAAATATATTATCGGACAATACGAGGCGAAGCGTAACGTAGCAATAGCACTGCGAAATCGGTGGAGGAGAATGCACGCGAGAGAAGATATTCAATCGGAGATAGTACCCAATAACATTTTAATGATCGGTGCGACAGGTGTTGGAAAAACCGAGATCGCCAGGAGGCTGGCAAAGATTGCTGATGCTCCATTCGTGAAAGTTGAAGCGTCGAAATTCACAGAAGTAGGTTATGTGGGACGAGATGTGGAGAGCATGGTGCGTGATCTTGTTGAGCAATCGGTGAATATGGTGAAAGCTCGCAAGAAGGAAGAAGTAAAGGAAAAGGCTGCGGTAGCCGTTGAAGAAATTATACTCGATGCACTCATTCCACCCATGCGGCAACCTGCGCGCACCACGGGCTTTACTGGTTCGGTTGAACCGGAAGAGATACCGTCATCCGACGCGGAATTGAATGAGCGGACAAGAAATCATTTTCGCGAGAAGATTCGGAAAGGTGAGCTGGAGGAAAGAAAAATTGACATAAATATCAAAGGCAGCGGCGGCTCAAATGTGGGAATGGTGGGCGCGGGTATGATGGATGAAGTATCCATGATGAATCTGCAGGAGATGATCAACGGAATGATGCCTAAGAAGAACAAGAAGAGAAAGGTTACCGTCGCAGAGGCGCGAAGAATATTGCTGGAAGAGGAAGCTGCCAAACTTATCGACATGGATGAAGTAAAGGAGGAGGCGATAAGTCATGCCGAAGAATCGGGAATCATCTTCATCGATGAAATAGATAAGATTGCTTCTGGGAACAAAAAAGGAGGCGGCGGACCTGACGTCAGCCGCGAAGGTGTGCAGCGGGATCTTCTTCCCATTGTAGAAGGTACCACCGTCACCACGAAATATGGTGCAATTAAAACTGACCATGTCCTGTTCGTCGCCGCAGGAGCGTTTCACATGTCAAAACCATCGGATCTTATTCCGGAGTTGCAGGGAAGGTTTCCAATACGTGTCGAACTAAATAACCTTACAAAGGATGACTTTATCCGAATCCTTAAAGAGCCACGCAACGCGCTGACAAAACAATACCAGGCACTTTTCGAGTCGGAAGGAGTCGAAGTTACCTTTACAGACGATGCAATTGAAGCGATCGCGAGCACAGCATTCGAGATCAATGCAGAGATTGAAAATATCGGGGCCCGAAGATTGCATACGGTAATGAGCAAGTTGCTAAATGAATTCCTTTTCGATGTGCCCGATAAAATTGCGGCCAATGCGAGGATCTCGGTGAATGCCGAAATGGTGAATCAAAAGTTAATGGGATTGGTGAAGAACCGAGATTTGAGCGAGTATATATTATAATGAAATATTGTGCGATCGTAATTTTTTTAACCTGCTCAATAACGTTGATGGGGCAGAAGAAGAAGTTAAAAGTTGCTGCGCCGTTCTCATCATATGACTCGAGCCGCGCATATTACATAAGGCCGTACCCTGACCATTTCTTTCTCTGGCCAGTGCTAAAGCAGCGGCGACTGCAGTTTACACTCCAAGATCTTCCGAACCATAACAAAAAACTGGTATACAAATCTAATAAACCGTTTTCATTGGGTATCGGAATGTATCTTTTTGAAGTCGTTCTTGAGTTGACGGCAGCCATACCATTGAATACTCAAAGTGAAGAGCTCTATGGAGAGTCGCAGGCGCGCGATGTTCAATTAAATGTTTTTGGAAAGCAATTCGGTGTGGATCTCGTTTATCAACGGTACACACAATTCTACGTTACCGATCCTGATAGGGAGATTGGTCCTGGGGCACCTTATCCCCAACGGCCGGATATACTGACGAGAAATATGGGTATTACGGGCAGCTACTTTTTCAATCATAAGAAATTTTCCTTTCGATCAGCTTATAATTATGCCGACCGACAGTTGCGCAGCGCGGGCTCGTTCATGCTTATTGGAACAGCGGTTGGATTTAAGGTTGAAGGAGATTCAGCCATTATCGGAGACAGCTACTCTGGAGAATTTAATATTGATGCCGATATCAGGAGATTTAAGTCAGCTACTTATAGCATCGCGCCTGGATATACTTACAGCCTCGTCCATAAGGGATTTTTTATTAACGGCGCGTTCGCACTGGGCCCCGGCTTAAATTGGTTGCAGCATCTTTCAGAAAATGGTGGCGAAGGAAAATATTTCAGGGTAACAAGCTTTTACACCGGACGTGTAGCACTGGGCTATAGTGGCGATCGTTTCTTCGGGGGTATTAGCCTCGTGCTGCAGGGGAACAGTCCGAAGTTTGAGACCATTCAATTGAAAACGTCCACGGGCAGCTTCAAGGCCTTAGTGGGCTATCGTTTTCGTGAACGCGGATTTTTGAAGAAACGCCTGATCGATCTCCCTAAAGCGCTCGGAATCGGAGATTAGTCTTCACGGCTTTTTGGATAGTCAAAAAATAATAGTTTTCCGGCTCCCCACGTAATGTTGTTCCATTGGCTGGTTTCAAATTGAAATGCAATCACCCCACAAGTAGGAATATTATCAAAGTTTTGCTGTTCTGCTGTCATGATAGAATTTACAAAGTCTGTCAGTCCAGGGTTGTGACCAAAGATCATAACCTTAGTATGCTTATCGTTTAAATCGCGGACAACGGAAAGCATTGTTTCCTCGTCTGCGTGATAAAGACTCTGATCCTTCTTGATAGAACTTTTTGGGTACCCAAGTATCTTAGCGATCTTTTTAGTTGTCGATAGCGCTCTCTTAGCCGGGCTCGACAACATCAGATCAGGAAATACTTTTTTTTCCTTTAGTCGTTTTGCCATGCGAGGCGCATCCCGTTTTCCGCGGGAGCTCAGCGGTCTTTCGAAATCATTTACATTGGAGACGTCCCAACTTGACTTTGCGTGGCGTACAATTAATAGTGTTTTCACATCAATAAATTTACTTCCAAATTCTTACCTTATCTTTGCGGCTCATGTCAAAAAGCAAAAAGATACGCAGAAAGATCAGGTATTCAATTGTATACCACTTTGTAAAGTCTCTGATTGCGCTTTCAAACTGGCTTCCGCGAATAGCATGGTTGAAATTCTGCGGATGGCTAGGAAGCATCGCCTACTATTTTGCAGCGGCAACGCGCAAGCTGGTGATTCGACATCTGACGATCGCATTTAAGCATGAACTTAATTCATCGGGGATTAAAGACCTCGCAAAAAGAGTTTTTGAAATGCTCGGTAAGAATGCAGGCGATATGCTTAGGGCTACAAAGGTTGAATCACTAACCGAGCTCGAATCTTTCTTAGTGACTAACGGACTGGAGAATTATCAGCGCTCAATAGCGAAAGGAAAAGGTGTAATCTTTCTTACCTGCCATCTTGGGGCGTTTGATTTACAAGTTAGTAACATGGCGCTCCGCGGTCTCAACCCGAATATCATTGGAACACCATTGAAAGATGAACGCTTGAATGAACTGTTGTGGAATTTCCGCAATAAATATGGTGCAATTGCAATAGCTCGCGGAAAGGAAACTTTCAAACTTATCAAAGTTTTGAAATCGGGTGGTTCGGTTGCTTTGCTCATAGATCAGGACACAAAGGTAAAAAGCCGTTTCGTTGATTTTTTTGGCGAGCCCGCGGCCACTCCCGTGGGTGCAACCGTGTTGGCGATGAAAACGGGTGCCGCCGTTGTCCCGACCTACATCTATCTGGGTGGGGACTGGAAACAACACATGTTTATTCTTCCGGAGATACCGATGCGCAACACCGGAGATGAGGAGGATGATATAACTTATAATACTCAAGTACTCACTGCGTTTATCGAAGACGCAATTCGCCGACATCCCGACCAGTGGGTTTGGATGCACCGGCGCTGGAAGACCAGGCCCGGTCAGGAAATAAAATGAATTATTTTTTGAAGATGAAATACACTGCGAGCACAAGCAAGAGCAACCCAATCATGTGATTCATCCGGAATGATTCATTCTTAAAGAGTACGACGGAAAAAATAACAAACACCACAAGTGTTATTACCTCCTGAAGAACCTTTAACTGAAGTAAAGAGAATGGCCCTCCATATTCTTTAAACCCAATGCGATTGGCGGGCACTTGAAGCATGTATTCAAATAGTGCAATACCCCAACTAATCAGGATTATGCTGATGAGGCCAAGGTTTTCGCTCCACTTCATATCCTTGAACTTGAGGTGGCCATACCAGGCCACCGTCATGAATGCATTGGACAAGATGAGAAGTATGATCGTATAAAATATTCTCATCGCCAATGATCAAACTATTTGACGAGCTTCTTGTACTTGATCCGATGTGGCTGTTCATCTCCAAGCCTCTTGCGCTTGTTCTCCTCATAGTCTGAGAATCCACCTTCGAACCACTGGACCTGGGAGTCACCTTCAAAGGCCAGAATGTGGGTGCACACGCGGTCGAGGAACCACCGGTCGTGAGATATGATCACGGCGCAACCACCAAAGTTGTCCAGCGCTTCCTCAAGCGCGCGAAGCGTATTGATATCAAGATCATTGGTAGGCTCATCCAATAGCAACAGGTTGCCACCCTGCTTCAACGCTATGGCTAGATGCACTCTGTTCCGCATACCGCCTGAAAGCTCACGTACTTTTTTCTGCTGATCATTTCCATTGAAGTTAAACTTGCCGACATATGCGCGTGAATTGATTTGCTTTCCGCCCAGCTCCATGAGCTCGTTGCCGCCGGTAATTGCCTGCCACACGGTTTCATCCGGCTTGAGGTCGTCATGCTCCTGATCGACGTACGCAATTTGTACCGTCTCACCGACCTGAAACGATCCTGCATCCGGCTTTTCCTTGCCGATGATCATTTTGAACAACGTTGTTTTTCCTGCTCCGTTTGGGCCGATGATTCCCACGATACCAGCCGGCGGCAGCGAAAATGTCAGATTCTCGTACAACAATTTGTCGCCGTAACCTTTAGCAACGCCGGTCGCTTCAATGACTTTGTTACCCAGGCGCGGACCGGGTGGGATAAACATCTCCAGCTTTTCTTCTTTTTCGCGCGTCTCCTGGCTGAGCAATTTCTCGTAAGCGCTCAGGCGGGCTTTCCCTTTTGCCTGCCTGCCCTTGGGATTCATTCGTACCCATTCCAATTCGCGCTCCAGCGATTTCTGACGTTTGGATTCGGACTTTTCCTCTTGTGCGAGACGTTTGTGCTTCTGTTCCAGCCAAGATGAGTAATTACCTTTCCAGGGAATGCCCTCGCCACGATCAAGCTCCAATATCCATCCAGCAACATTGTCAAGGAAGTAACGATCGTGAGTTACTGCGATAACAGTACCTTTATAATGTTTCAGATGCTGTTCAAGCCAATAAACAGATTCAGCGTCCAGGTGATTCGTAGGCTCGTCAAGCAACAATACATCGGGTTCTTGTAATAAAAGTCTGCACAAGGCTACCCTTCGCTTCTCGCCTCCTGATAAATGCTCAACAGACGCTTCTGGCGGCGGGCAGCGCAAGGCATCCATGGCACGCTCAAGTTTATTATCGAGTTCCCATGCGTTAGTAGCGTCGAGCTTTTCCTGAATCTCACCCTGTTTGGTTATCAATTTATCCATGGCATCAGGATCATCCATTACCGCGGGATCACCGAATTTTTCATTGATGGCCTCAAATTCCTTGAGCAGTGCAACCACCTCTTTAACTCCCTCTTCAACTACTTCCCTTACCGTTTTACGCTTATCAAGTTGAGGTTCCTGTTCTAATAGTCCGACGGAAAAGCTCAAATCAGAAACTACTTCTCCCTGAAATTCTTTATCAATGCCTGCAATGATGCGAAGGAGGCTGGACTTTCCGGAACCGTTCAATCCCAGCACGCCGATCTTGGCACCATAGAAAAACGATAGATAAATATTTTTTAGAACCTGTTTGCTAGGAGGGTATATCTTGTTTACCCCGGTCATTGAGAAAATAATTTTATCGTCAGCCATTTTTTAGAAAAATTGATTATACTGGGTTGTGCGCCTTTCCGTTGTCACTTATGAGTATTCGACTCAACGCGCAAATATGGTAAAATTTCTTTCGCCGAAATGTGGATGCCAGGATCCTAATTTTTCCTGGAAAAACCATTTTTGGAAAGGAACTTTAAGTGCCAAATTAACGATCGGTGAAATAAAGTTTGTTTTGATCAGCAAAATTCTATTTTTGCGAAAAATAATGGAGGATTAAAATTATGTATTGGACCTTAGAACTTGCCTCTTACCTTGAAGATGCCCCGTGGCCAGCCACAAAGGACGAGTTGATCGATTATTCCATTCGGTCGGGTGCGCCTTTAGAAGTTGTCGAAAATCTCCAGGAACTCGAGGACGACGGGCAACCTTATGAAAGCATTGAGGAGATCTGGCCGGATTATCCGACAAAGGAGGATTTTTTCTTCAACGAAGACGAATACTAAGGTCAAATAAGCGTCTTTGTTCGCTATAAGGAAGCTGGTAGAGCACCAGCTTTTGTCATTTAATATATTATTGTTGACTGGTTGATCTTGCCATTAGCAAGGCTTCAGCTAACCAAACGTCTTCTGTTGTGGTAATTTTAATGTTCTCATAACTTCCCTGAAAAAGATTGATCTTGTTGCCAGCGCGCTCCGCGACGCTTGCATCATCCGTGAGGTCGATATCCTCGGCAACCTCATAGGCCTTACGAATCAAGTTTACAGAAAAAGTCTGAGGGGTTTGAATGAGCCGGTAGTCTGTGCGGTTAACTGCAAATGAGTCTTCTCCGCCTATTTTACGCAGCGATTCTTTTAAAGGTACACACGCTACTGCGGAAGAACCCGATCTCGCCAGATCGAAAGATGCTTTGATAATACCCGGGGTAACAAGAGGCCTTGCGCCGTCGTGAATTGCCACCAGGCCGTCTTCTTCAATGCAGCTAAGGCCATTCTTCACGGATTGAAAGCGAGAAACTCCGCCCTGCTGAAGGGTTAAAGGTTTATTGAAATTGTATGCTGCGCAAAGTGCTTGCCATTGGCCGAACTCTTCGGCCGCAAGGACCAAAATAATTTGAATGTGCTTGCTGTATTTTTGAAAAGCCTCGATTGTATGCATAAGCATCGGACGATCGCCAAGGACCAGGAATTGTTTCGGTGTGTGGCCCGGGATGCGCGTTCCTTTGCCGCCGGCAACGATCAGTGCGTATTCTTTCGGATCCATTGGGAATAAGACCAATAAATGTTGATTTGAGTTCTACGGATGCTTCTACATTTTACAGTGTATATTTTACATTCGGCGGGTTAAATTTCCAATGTAAAAATCTAAATGTAACTGTAAAATCCACCTCAACGATAGCCTGACCGTTGTATTCCGGAACCAGTGTTAAATAATCAGCATGGCATCGCCATACGTAAGGAACTTATATTTTTCCTTCTTGGCGACTTTGTATGCCTCCATTGCCAGGTCGTAACCTGCAAATGCCGACGCCATCATAAGCAACGTAGACTCTGGCATGTGAAAGTTTGTTATCATGGCATTGCAGATCTTGAACTCGTAAGGAGGGAAGATAAACTTGTCTGTCCATCCTTCACGCGCCTTCAGACGGTTGTTCGCAGAGACTGCAGACTCAAGTGCACGCATCGTCGTCGTCCCAATCGCACAAACACGATGCTTGTTATCGAGGGCACGGTTTACAGCGGTAACTGCATCGGGGCCAACGATAAAGTTTTCAGAATCCATCTTGTGCTTTGTGAGATCCTCAACATCCACCGGGCGGAACGTACCAAGCCCGATATGAAGTGTGATGTATGACATGTCAACACCTTTGATCTGCAGACGTTTCAGCAATTGCCTTGTAAAGTGCATCCCTGCGGTGGGCGCCGACACTGCGCCCTTATTCTTTGCGAAAATGGTTTGAAACCTTTCTTTATCTTCAGGTTTGATCTTGCGCTTGATATATTTCGGCAGTGGAGTTTCTCCAAGTGTTTCTACCACCTTGTCAAACGCTTCCGAATCGCCATCAAATAGAAAGCGAATAGTTCTTCCCCTGGAAGTAGTATTGTCTATTACTTCCGCTACCAGATCACCGTTGCCGAAGTAAAGCTTATTGCCAACGCGGATTTTACGTGCGGGGTCCACCAATACATCCCATAGATGCATTTCAGCATTAAGCTCACGCAAAAGAAAAACCTCAATTTTTGCTCCTGTCTTTTCCTTACGGCCATATAGTCTGGCAGGGAATACCATGGTATCATTACCAATCAGCACGTCGCCTTCGCCAAAGTACTCCACAACATCTTTAAAAATCCTGTGCTCGATCTTACCTGTGTCTTTGTGAATTACCATCAACCGCGATTCGTCACGGTTTTCAGCGGGGTCGAGGGCGATTAAATTGTTGGGGAGCTCAAACTTGAATTCTGATAACTTCATATTTGTTTCTGCAAAAGACGCCCAAAAAAGGGTAAATTTTTAAGAGGTTGCAAAAATAAGGCAATATTTGGCTTTTGCGACAAATCAGATTGGGTTTTTCAGACCTGTAACAAAATAGGGCGTTTTAAGTCTAAAGGAGTAATTTATAAAGTCAAATACCGACTAACTAAAATATTTCTAACGCGTTCAAGATTACAATGAAGACCTTAGGCCAGATTTATGAAAGTTTCCGGTTTGCCTGGAAAGCATTGAAGTCAAATGTATTGCGCACCATACTTTCGCTCCTGGGTGTCACAATCGGAATCTTCGCCATCATTTCCGTCCTCACGTTGGTAGATTCCCTGGAGAAGAATATCAAAGACAGCCTGAATTTTTTGGGCACGGGTGTGATCTATATTGAAAAGTGGCCATTTACAGCGGATAACAACGGCGAATACCGGTGGTGGGACTTTTGGCAGCGTCCAAATGCCTCATACAATGAATACAAGTTTTTGCAAGCCAACCTAAATGCGCAAAACGGGATTGCGATTTTTGCCTCGCGAGGGAATATGAATCTCAAGCGAGAGAATAATAGCATGGGTCAGATTCGTTTGGTGGGTGCAAGCCAGGGCTATGACGTGATCTTTGAGGTTAATGTGGAAAAAGGACGATTCTTTAATTCTCAGGAATTGGAGACTGGAAGAAACATAGCAGTGATTGGAGCTGAGGTAGCAAATGGGCTGTTTCTCAACGGTGAAGACCCGATTGGCAAGACCATTAAAATCAAAAATCTTAAATACGTGGTTGCGGGTGTGATTCGAAAAGAAGGCCAGAGTTTTTTGGGCACACCAAGTAATGATTACGCAACGATTATTCCGTATCAATCATTTCGAAGAATGTTTCAGACCGGAACGGGCAAGCCGATGGAGCTAACCTCCCGCATCGGCGTTAAGGGTTTTGAATCCGATCTTGGGTTGGTAGAACTTGAAAATGAAGTGCGTGGAATCTTGCGTGTAAGGCGGGGACTGCAGCCTAGTGAGAAAGACAACTTCGTACTGAACAGGCCAGAGGCTATTGCAAATGTGATTAGCGGGGTGTTTGATGTATTCGGAACGGCAGGCTGGATTATTGGAGGGTTTTCGATTCTGGTCGGTGGGTTTGGCATCGCCAACATTATGTTTGTATCGGTTAAAGAGCGGACCAGCATCATCGGTTTACAGAAATCACTGGGCGCTAAAAATTATTTTATACTATTTGAGTTTCTGTTTGAAGCGATCTTTTTAAGCTTGATTGGAGGACTGGCGGGCTTAATCCTGGTCTACCTGATTACATTTATTCCTATGGGTAGCCTTATCGTTACGCTGACAGCTAAAAATATTGTCTTAGGTCTCACCGTGGCTTCCGTGATTGGTTTGGTTTCGGGCATTGTCCCCGCGGCGATGGCGGCACGCCTCGATCCGGTGAATGCGATACGCGCGTAGTGACGAAATTAATATTAAAGCTTCAACGTGGCATCGGTTTGGACGCACGCAAATTCAGTAATAGGTGTTGATGATCCACCCGAAACGATCGTTTCGCTCGGGCATTCTATCAAGAACTGATGGCTAAGCTTATGCTTGAAGGCCGCAGAGTCTTTGCGACAAGCGACTCTGGGGAGAAAGTAAGCATTTCATTGCACAAAAGAATTGGTCGCAAGTCTGACAGTACCTTGCGCTAGCACCAGGGTCAGCCGTCATCTCCCCGCGGAGTCTTCCGTTCGGGAACTCCGCGGATTAATGCATCCAGAATTACTTCGCCGCCATCTTCTCCATCACCTTCTCTGACCTTTCGGACTTCTCGACTAGCTTTTGCTCTTCGTTCCCGGCGATCTTGTCTTTGATCTTCTTTTCCAGCTCATCCATGAGCTCAGGATTGTCTTCAATAAGCTGCTTCACCGAGTCACGTCCCTGACCAAGCTTGTTGCCATTGTACGAGAACCATGAGCCGGCTTTTTGAATTACATTAAGCTCAACCCCGAGGTCAACAATTTCACCTGACTTGGAAATGCCTCGCCCGTACATGATGTCGAACTCCACAACTTTAAAAGGTGGTGCCACTTTATTCTTAACAACCTTCACCTTCACGCGGTTTCCAGTAATATCATCCGCTGACTCTTTGATCTGTCCTATTCTTCGAATATCGAGACGGACTGAGGCATAGAATTTAAGGGCGTTTCCGCCAGTAGTTGTCTCTGGATTTCCGAACATCACGCCGATCTTTTCACGAAGCTGGTTGATGAACACGCATGAACATCCTGTCTTGCTGATCGTGCCCGTAAGCTTCCGAAGAGCTTGGGACATTAAACGAGCATGTAACCCCATCTTGCTGTCTCCCATCTCACCCTCTAATTCACTTTTCGGTACCAACGCTGCAACGGAGTCAATGACAATTATGTCAATCGCTCCCGAGCGAATCAGGTGATCTGCAATTTCCAGCGCCTGCTCGCCATTGTCTGGCTGTGATATCAACAGATTTTCAGTATCAATGCCAAGCTTCTCTGCATAAGCTTTATCAAATGCATGTTCAGCATCAATAAAAGCCGCAAGACCGCCCTTCCGTTGTGCTTCGGCAATGCAGTGCAAAGTAAGCGTGGTCTTACCCGACGATTCGGGACCATATATCTCAGTAATCCGGCCTCTCGGTATTCCACCAATGCCCAGCGCAATATCAAGTCCGAGCGAGCCTGTTGAGATCGCCGGCACATCCATTACCTTCTCATCACTCAATTTCATAACGGTCCCTTTGCCGTACGTCTTTTCCAATTTGTCCAGGGTCAACTGAAGTGCCTTCAGTTTTTCTTTCGCATCGCTCATATGTTATGTTTCTTTTTTACGTTGTCTCTAACCCGATTGAATGTTGATTCGCAATTTGAAATCACGTGGTGTAAACGGATGCTAACAACAATCTGATGATGGGTTGAAATTACTACTTCACTCCTGAATTAAAAATGTGCTACTGTCAGATATTCTGTACAATCTTCGTCGTATTGAGCGTATTGCTTGAGGACCAAAAGGGTAATCAAATTGACATCAACACGTTGTATCTTCATATCGCGCTGTGACAACTAGTGTCAAACGTTTTATATTGCGATCCAACGACTTTCCGAATGACTATCAAATGTCCATCAGCACCTGTTGCATCGAGCAATGTAACACCCGATTTAGCGCGTTTGATCTGCAATGAACATCATCGATTAGCAACCTTCAGTACCATCAGATGAAAGTAAATGTTGGCAAAATAGTCAAGCGTACACTTTTAGGTTTGTTGCTCGCGGTATCGTTGTGCGCCGTGATTTTCTGGGACCTCGTGTGCTATGGTGTACAACAAGGTTACGGACAGCTGAAAATTGTATGGAACGCGAGACCCGTGGAGGAATTTCTGAGTGATCCATTATTCCCGGACTCATTGAAAAACAGGTTGAAGTTTATTGACAAGGTGCGAAAGTACGCTGTCGACTCCCTCGGACTCAAAGACACGCAAAACTACCGGACGCTCTACGACCAGCAGGGAAAAGAAGTGATGTGGGTGGTGATGGCTTGCCTTCCATTTCAGCTCACGCCCAAAGAGTGGAGTTTCCCAATTATAGGTGATGTGCCCTACAAAGGATTTTTCGATGAGGCAAGAGCCTTGCGTTTGAGAGGTGAACTTGAAAATGAGGGTTGGGATGTTATCATAAGGAACCCGGGCGGCTGGTCGACCTTAGGTTGGTTTACTGATCCAATACTTAGCAAGATGCTCAGCCGAAGTGAAGGGGACCTTGCTAACCTCATCATTCATGAAATGTCTCACGCGACCATTTTTGTCAAGGACAGTATTGATTTCAACGAGAACCTTGCAACCTTCATAGGCGATCGTGGAACAGAAAAGTTTTTGATCGATACTTACGGCATTGACAGCGATGCCTATCGCATCTACATAGAAGAAGATAAAGACTACCTGAAATATGTAGATCACATGCTCCGCGGCGCGAAATTGCTGGATAGCCTTTATAGCACCATGAAAAAAGATTCGCCTCTGGCCAACAAAAAGAAGACGAAACAGGAGGGTATAAGAAAAATTGTCGATTCTCTTGATACCTTGTCGCTTGCCCTCACGACAGAACCTTCGAAGCGTTTCCGCGACAAACTACCCAACAATGCCTACTTCATGAACTTCCGCCAGTACCAGGCAAAACAGGAAATCTTTTGGGGCGAGTATGAGGGGGATCTGAGAGGGTACATTAGGTACCAGACGGAGAAGTATCCGTTTCTCTAGAGTTAGGCGGCAGGAATTAGTTATGAGTTATGAGTTATGAGTTATGAGTTATGAGTTATGAGTTATGCTTGCCTGATTAGGGTTGACCGTTTTTGGGGAGTTAAAACTAGTCATTAATATTATTGTTATTACTACGCGCAATCAATGTTGGTAACTCCTTTTTAGGAGTTATCAATACTGATTGCGTTTTGGATTTCTTCAATTGCATTTCAAATTCGTATGGCGATATGTTTCCGTGTGCTTGATGTGGTCTATCGTAATTATACATCCACACGGCCTTCGCCGTCATCTCAAGTAGTTCCTTCCAATTTCCAGGGCCGTAGCCGGCCAGGTAGTCATTTTTTATCGTACCATTGAGGCGTTCTGCACATGCATTTTCATAGACGCTTTCGCACATACTATTTTTGATCTTCTGCGCTCTTGTGATGCTCAGCAATTCTTTGGAATAATATTGGCCTCCTCCATCTGAATGGAGAATAGGCATACACTCATTAATCCCTTTACGCATCTTCTGCGCCATTTGTAAAGCTCGTATTGTTGTTTCCTCAGTTCTCATCCCTTTAGATACTGCATAGCCAACTATAAAGCGTGATTTTAAGTCAAGGATAAAGGTCAAGTAATAGAACGTCTCACCGATACGATAGTAGGTAATATCACTTACCCACACCTGGTTTATATCACTAACCTCCTTTCCAGTTACTAAGTTCTCAAAACGGGTCACCCCCAAAGAGTTAGTTGTTCGATGAAAGGCTCTTTTAATTGGCACCTTGAATCCATTCTTAAAGCAAAATTGCTCAAACCGATCTCTACCCAGATGTACAGGTTTTATTCGTTTATACATCATACGAGATGACATCCGTGGATGATCGATGCGAATTTCACGGACTGCCTCCAAAGCCTTCGTGCCCTTTGTTTGCAAACTTAGCTGACGATTAACACGCTGATGAAAAGACTGCTTGGTGATTCCAACCACGGAATATATTCGATTCATTGTCAATTGATGC
The DNA here is from genome assembly GCA_037720155.1 of Chryseolinea sp. GTDB lineage: Bacteria > Bacteroidota > Bacteroidia > Cytophagales > Cyclobacteriaceae > Chryseolinea. The sequence continues at coordinate 462,020 of JBBJMI010000002.1, forward strand.
TCTTCTCGGTTTCTCCAGTACCAGAGTAAGGTGGCCCAGAAAATTTTTTTTTATCTCGAGCCCGTATTCTCCCTCGGCAATAGAGATCATCTTGTCCTTAAAATCCAACAAAATCTGCTTTTCGCCTATGATTCGCTGTAGTTCCCTGATCTCCTTTTGAAGCTCCGATACCTTCTTAGCCTCGCTTTTTAACTCAACAACTTGTTTCAAACCCTTCTTTCGCCTTTTAGAATATTTATAAATCCATCTATAAATTGAAGTCAAACTCACCTGATGTTCTCGACTAAGCGCCGAGGCACTCACCAGATTACGGTCAATCTCATTGACCTTTTTTCGCTTGAATTCCTCACTAAAATACCGACTTCTTCGTTCTCGCTCAGTTAATTTCTCATAGTCCTTTAATGTTGCCATTTTTTTTTTGCTTTTTAGGGTTAGTGATGCCCCCAAAAGCGGTCAACGTATTTCAGGCAAGCACAAGTTCGGCTCGAGCGAAAGGTTCCCGTCCGAACTTTCGTTGCTGCCTCGAGCCGAACTCATAACTCATAATTCATAACTCTGTTCCGACTCATGACTCATGACTCTTGACTAGATTAAGGAATTGTTAAGAAACCTTGACGCATTTTTAATGCATCCATTTCTGGGTACTTTTGGCCAAATTGATTATTTAAGTATGGCACACAAGCAAATGCACAAGGTGCTTGTTGTTGACGATGAGGAGCCAATCCTGGAACTTCTACGCTACAACCTTGAAAAGAGCGGTTATGAAGTTAAAACAGCTTTGGACGGGGCAAAAGCCATTGAAATAGCAAGAAAGTTCGTTCCCGACCTCGTTCTCCTCGACATCATGATGCCGAAGATGGATGGCGTCGAAACATGCAGGCGTTTAAGGGATATCCCTGAACTCCAAAAAACATTCGTAGTTTTCCTTACCGCCCGGTCTGAAGAATATTCTGAAATAGCGGCGTTTGATGTGGGAGCAGACGATTATATCAACAAACCGATTAAGCCACGCGCCCTCATGAGCCGCATCAGCGCGCTGTTCCGCCGCGATTCAAAAAAGGCATCTCCGGCTAGTACAATCGTGATTGGTGATTTAATTATTGACCGCACGAGCTATACCATAAAGCTGATGGGAAAGGAGATAAACCTGCCTAAAAAAGAATTCGAGCTACTATTTTTCCTCGCCCAAAATCCGAATAAGGTTTACAGTCGTGAAGACCTGCTTCAAAACATTTGGGGCTCCGATGTTTATGTGTTGGTGAGAACAGTAGACGTCCACATTAGAAAAGTGCGTGAGAAAATCGGCGAGCTATATATTACAACGGTAAAAGGCGTGGGGTATAAATTTAGTGCCTCATGAACTGCCATGGCAAGTCGTCATTAGCCGGTAACACGTCCAGTTAAACTTCACGCGATTACGTTTATCTTACGCCATGGTTTACAGTTCACGGGGGTTAGCCCTTTTGCTGGCGCTTTGTATTTCACTGATCACATCACTGTTCTTATCACTATTTAAGAACGTAGATGTAAGAGCGTTGCTGGTTGCGTTTGCGATTAGCTTTTCCGTCTCCTATCTGCTGATTTTTGTCGTACTGGAATTCCTGATCTTTAGAGAGCTCGACAAGGTGTACAAGCTCATGCAAAAACTGAAGAAGAAAGAGCTATCCAAAATTGAAAAGCAGCGGTCTGCTCCGCTCAATCCGTTGAAGACCATTAACGCAGAAATTTTCAGTTTTGCAGAATTGAAGCAAAAGGAAATAGATGAGCTAAAAAAGCTTGAAGCATTTCGCCGTGAATTTATCGCTGACATATCACACGAGCTAAAGACACCCATATTCGCGGCCCAGGGCTTTGTTCACACACTTCTTGACGGTGCTGTAAATGACAAAAACGTGCGGACACGGTTTCTCAAGAAGGCTGCAAAAAGCCTTGACGGCCTGGACATGCTCGTGCAAGACCTTTTAACGCTGTCGCACCTGGAGACCGGACAGATAAAAATGCGATTCGAAAATATCGATCTGCGCAAGGTGACTGAGGAGGTTTTTGAACAGTTCGAGGAAAAGGCAGTAAAGAAAAATATAACGCTTAAAATCTCCGGCGAGACGCACAAAACGTGGGTCTACGCAGATGCTCAGCGAATAAATCAAGTGATGACGAACCTGATCTCAAACGCCATTAAACATTCCTTCGATGACAGCGAAGTCGATGTGAACTTCGAGGTTACAAAAAAAAATGTGGTTACGAGTGTCCGCGATTCGGGTGAAGGCATTGCTCCGGAGCACGTTGTGCGCATTTTCGAGCGATTTTACCGGGTGGATAAAAGTCGTAGCCGGGAAAAAGGTGGTACAGGGCTGGGTCTCGCTATCGTAAAACATGTCCTGGAAGGACACCACTCGAAGCCTGAAGTGAAAAGCACACCCGGCGATGGTTCAGTTTTTAGCTTTAAATTGCCGCGGGTTAAAGCCGATGTTCAGGATCCACCTGACGCATCTAAAAATATCCAACATTGAAGCAGCGGCATTCTTTTGAAGAATTGATCCTTTTTCGGGATGATGATTATATACTGGTTAACAAACCACCTTTCCTGTCGACTTTGGAAGATCGCCATGAAAAGTCAAATCTCCTCGCAATGGCGCGTGAGTACGTCCCCACCGCGCAGGTTTGTCACCGGCTAGACAAAGAGACGTCGGGCGTCCTTGCCATTGCCTGCAATCCGGACGCTTACCGTCATATGAGTATACAATTTGAAAAGCGTGAAGTCACCAAAGTGTATCATGCAGTGGTTGACGGTATTCACCAGTATAATGAATTGCTAGTCGACGCTCCTATTTTGAAGCAGGAAGACGGTACGGTTAAGATAAGCCGCAGGGAAGGTAAGCCCGCTCAGACATATTTCACGGCCCTTCGCCCATACCGACAACACACGCTGATGGACTGCCGTCCTGTTACAGGCAGAATGCACCAGATCCGCATCCATCTCGCGCTTTCCGGCGCCTCGATAAGCGGAGATGAGCTTTATGGGGGTAAGCCCTTTTATTTGTCAAGCGTGAAACGAGGATTTAATCTGAAAAAGGATACCGAGGAGCAACCATTCATGAAAAGGATGGCATTGCACGCTTTTTCATTGCAGTTTCTTGACCTTTCGGGCACTCCTCGAGTGGTCGACGCGCCCTATCAAAAAGACATGCAGGCACTCATACGTCAGCTTGAGAACAATACCTAGCAGAATTTCGCTGTCAGACTTGTTCTACAAACGGCTGCTTTCACCCAAAAGCGGCAAAGCCATTAAAGCTAGAAAAAGCTCCGGTGACGCGAAAACAGGATTAAACCGGGCTTCCCTGTGGCGTTTCCCTGTATGCAAAAGTTCGGATCGGCTTGCATTTCAGATAATGTACGTTTACCTTTGTGTCCCTTTTTGAAGGGCGTGCCACAATTCTGTATATAATATTTAGAATACATATAATAACAAATGGATCACAATAGCTATAAAACAACTTACGCCAACAAGGCCACGGTAGAAAAGGCCTGGTTCGTAGTTGATGCAAATTCTCAGGTGCTTGGCCGTGTAGCCAGCCAGATCGCGCACATTATTCGCGGAAAGCACAAGGCTAGCTACAGCCCGCATGTCGACTGCGGTGATAACGTAATTGTGATCAACGCGGAAAAAGTAAAAATGACAGGCAAGAAATGGTCTGATCGCGTCATTTTTACCCATTCAGGATATCCCGGAGGACAGCGTGAGCATACACCCAATATGATCCGTGAAAAACACCCGGAACGTTTGATTGAACATGCAGTTCGCGGCATGCTTCCTAAAAACAGACTTGGCAGCGAACTCTACAGAAGTCTGCATGTTTATAATGGCACGGACCATCCTCATACAGCGCAACAACCTAAAGAATTAAAATTCTGATACATGCAGATCATCAACACGATTGGTAGAAGAAAGACATCGATTGCCAGAGTATATCTGAAAGCTGGCAAGGGCGATTTTATTGTAAACGACCGGGACATAAAGCATTATTTTCTTTCCGAGATTCACCAGACCCTTGCAAAACAGGCGCTTACAGCATTGAAGCTGGAGACCGGGTATGATGTCACCGTGAATGTAGAAGGTGGTGGGGTTACTGGTCAGGCTGAGGCAGTTCGTTTGGGTATAGCCCGTGCGTTGGTTGAGCTCAATCCGGAAAATAAGCCGACCCTTAGAAAGGAAGGATTTATGACCCGTGACTCCCGTATGGTTGAACGAAAGAAGCCAGGCAGAAGAAAAGCAAGAAGGAAATTCCAGTTTAGCAAGCGTTAATCGAAAGAACAGAATGGCTGAAAAATTAACATATCAGGAATTGTTGGATGCAGGTGTTCATTTTGGACACCTTACCCGCAAGTGGAATCCGAAGATGTCGGAATACATCTTCATGGAAAACAATGGCATCCACATCATCGACCTCAATAAGACACTAAGCCGTCTGGATGAAGCGATTTTCGCCTTGAAAAATATTGTTCGTTCCGGACGTAAGATCATGTTCGTCGCGACAAAGAAACAGGCAAAAGACATTGTAACAGAGGAAGCGAAGCGTCTGAACATGCCGTTCGTTACCGAACGGTGGTTGGGCGGGATGCTTACTAATTTTGCAACAATCCGTAAGTCACTGAAGAAACTTTCTCAGATCGAAAAGCTGATGAAGGATGAAGCCTTCACCAACCTCGCTAAGCGCGAGCGCCTCATGATCACCAGAGAGAAGGCAAAGCTTGAGAAACTTCTCGGGGGGATCGCCGACCTGAACAGACTTCCTGCTGCATTATTTGTAATAGATGTTAAGCGTGAGCATATCGCCGTGACAGAGGCACAAAAATTAAATATTCCTGTCTTTGCGCTGGTAGATACAAACTCAGATCCTTCCGGTGTTGATTTCCCGATACCTGCGAATGACGATGCGTTCAAGTCTATCTCCATCCTTACCAAGCACATCAGCAAAGTGATTGAAGAATCACTGAACGAACGTAAGAAGGATAAGGAAGATCAGGCACACAAGAAAGATGAAGATGAAAAGAGACGTGTAGACGAGCCGGTAGAAGAAGCGAAATAATCTTTTAGGTAAGAAATTGGTCGTCCTGCCGCTTTAAAAGAAAGCCGGTGGGACGATTTGTTTATCCCCCAATCAGAAATTAAAAATTTGTAAATCGAAAATAACTATGTCAGCCATTTCAGCACAAGATGTAAACAAGCTCCGCCAGATGACAGGCGCGGGAATGATGGATTGTAAAAAAGCACTTACGGAAGCCGAAGGCGATTTTGAGAAAGCGATTGAGATCCTCAGAAAAAAGGGACAAAAAGTGTCGGCTTCCCGTTCGGACAGAGATGCTAAAGAGGGTTCTGTTTTTATTAAGACCAGCAGCGATAAAAAAGAAGCAATCCTCATTGCCTTAAACTGCGAGACTGACTTTGTTGCAAAGAATGAAGAATTTCAGGCACTCGGAAACCTGATTGTGGAAACGGCTTTTAACAACAAGCCCGCTGATAAAGAATCATTATTGAGCCTGAAGGCAGGAGCGCTATCACTCAACGATAGGATTGTTGAGCTTATTGGCAAGATCGGCGAAAAAGTGGAGGTGAGTGAATACGTGCACATGAAGGGTGAGACAGTCGTTCCTTATATCCATGCTGGTTCAAAGCTTGGCGTGTTAGTTTCATTAAAGGGCATCAACGGAAATGATGTAACGGACGCAGGTAAAGATGTAGGGATGCAGATTGCCGCTATGAATCCGGTTGGGATCGATGAGAAATCGGTTGACAGATCAGTTATCGACAAGGAACTCGAGATTGCAAAAGCACAGATACTTGCTGAAGGCAAACCTGAAAATATGGTCGAAAAGATCGCCCAGGGAAAGCTCCAACGCTTTTTTAAGGACAATACATTGCTTCACCAACCATTTGTGAAGGACAATTCAAAAACGGTTGCACAGTATCTGGATAGCGTGACAAAGGGGCTCACGGTTGCTGAATTCAGACGGATTTCGATCGGCTAAGCAGCGTTATTCCGATAAACAAAAGCCAGGTGATGAACCTGGCTTTTGTTTTTTGCGTTTTCCTGGATGGGTAACCAAAATGCCATGATCACCACCATTCATCCTTATGACCAGTCCATCGTCGGAGAGTTTCAAGAGCTCGACGACGCGACGCTTCGAAAAAAGCTTGAGATAGCGGAGTCTGCATTCAAATTATGGAAGCAAACATCGTTTTCTCATCGCCGCGAGAAAATGCTTTTGGCAGCAGAAGTACTTTTGCGGAACAAAGAAAAATATGCCCGTGCGATTACGATGGAAATGGGGAAGGTGTTCGCCGAAGCACTGACGGAGGTAGAAAAGTGCGCGCAGGGCTGCCAGTATTTTGCCGAACAAGCTTCAACATTCCTGGAAGATCAGATTATTGCGAGCAAGGCAAGAAAAAGCTTTGTTACTTTTCAGCCAACGGGTGCGATATTGGCCGTAATGCCATGGAATTTTCCATTCTGGCAGGTGATCCGATTTGCTGCCCCGGCATTGATGGCTGGTAATGTAGGATTATTGAAGCACGCATCCAGTGTTACAACGTGTTCCCTATTGCTTCAGGAGGTGTTTCTGGAGGCGGGATTTCCTGAAGGGGTTTTTCAATCACTGATTATTGATAATAAATCGATCGAAAACATTATTCAGTCTGATATCGTCCAGGGAGTAGCGCTCACGGGCAGCGAATATGCAGGTTCTCAGGTCGCCGCAATTGCAGGAAAGCATATCAAAAAAACCGTGCTGGAGTTGGGAGGAAGTGATCCCTTCATTGTATTGGACGATGCTGATCTTGACCTCACCATTAAAGTTGCAACGCAATCAAGAATGCAGAACGCTGGTCAATCCTGCATTGCAGCCAAACGATTTATAGTGGTCGAAAGCGTACGAGAGGAATTTGTCCAAAGATTTTCAAATTCAATTGGAAAGCTTAAGCAAGGTAATCCCTTTGATGCAACAGTTACCACTGGCCCCGTTGCTCGCATTGATCTTGCAGAGACACTTGAAAAGCAACTGCAACGATCGGTTGCATTGGGTGCGCAGCTACGAACAGGAGGCGAACGCAAAGGAAGTAATTTCCAACCTGCATTACTTGACCATGTTAAACCTGGTATGCCTGCCTTCGACGAGGAGACTTTCGGTCCACTGGCCGCGGTGATCAGTGCATCTTCCGAGCAGGAAGCTATTGCGTTAGCGAACGCGAGCCGTTACGGACTTGGCGCATCGGTATGGTCCAGGGATGTTGAACGTGGCGAATTCATCGCCCGCCAGATTGACTCTGGCTCTGTTTTCGTTAATGCGCTTATGAAGTCCGATGCACGCTTGCCATTCGGAGGCGTTAAAAAGTCTGGCTATGGCCGAGAGCTGTCAGAATTGGGCATAAAGGAATTTGTCAATAGCAAGACTATTTCTATTGCTTAAACTTCACGACTTTATTTATACTTCAAACATAGGGGTCTTCCCGGATAGCGTTGTCTTTAAGACAAAAAAGACGCTATGAATATTATTAATCGATTCGGATTCCTGTTAGCCGTTGTTGCCTCGGCTTTAATCACCTCATGTACTACTGAAGATCCCGGCCCTGTTCAGGAAGTAGAGAAACAATTTGCATTGATAGATTTTGACAGGCTTGAAATGGGAAGTGGCTTGAATATAAACGTCACGCAGGGGAACAATTATAACATCATGGTGAAGGGAGATCGTCGGAATATTGAAGACCTCAATGTCCGAAACGTAGGGAATACATTAGTTATAGAATATGAAGATCATGGTAACCGTAATCATACAACTTACGTAAGGATTACAATGCCGGAATTAAAATCAGTAAATTTTTCCGGTGGCTCCTTTTCTGAAGTCACCGGATTTGAAAGTGATCAGCGTCTCGATTTTATACTATCTGGCGGGTCCTTCAGTCAATTGAACGCAGGGTATAGAGACGTAAAAATTATTTTGTCCGGAGGTTCAAAGTTGCGTCTCTACGGATTAGGTGATGAGCTCAATGCAGAAATTTCGGGCGCTTCTGAATTATCAGCATTTGACTATCCCGTTCGCGCGGCACGGCTAAATGTTTCAGGCGCGAGTAGTGGCAAGGTGACAGTTACCGATCAATTGGCTGCGGTTGCTGCCAGCGCAAGCTCTGTGCTTTATAGGGGTAGCCCAACCGTTTCTTCTGAAGTTACCGGTGCAAGCACAGTAAGAAAAGATTAAGTTTAACCAATTCATGTCCCCTTGGCTAAGATCTCGTCATTTTTTAGACTATTCAAACAAGCCATTAAGGGCGAACAGCAGGATTATACGACCGGCAGCATAGACAAGGCAATTCTGCTCTTAGCCATTCCCATGATCCTGGAGATGGCGATGGAATCGCTGTTTGCTGTCGTTGATGTGTATTTCGTCAGTCGCCTCGAGGATAATGATGCTGTTGCAACGATCGGACTAACGGAGTCCCTATTGACATTAATATATTCGCTTGCAATGGGTCTCAGCATGGGTGCGATGGCAATGGTGGCGAGGCGGGTCGGCGAGAAGGATATCAAGTCGGCCGAGGTAGTGGGTGGTCAGGCACTTCTCATTGGATTGATTATTTCAATACTTATATCCGTTGTAGGCATTTTCTTTTCCGAAGATCTCTTGCGATTAATGGGAGCGCATGAGTCTTTGATCAGCAACAACTCAGGTTATACAAAGGGCATGCTGATCGGAAACATTACCATTATGATGCTTTTTCTGATCAATGGAATTTTCCGCGGCGCGGGCAATGCATCCATTGCCATGCGTTCCCTTTGGTTAGCAAACATTGTCAACATGATCTTAGATCCCATTTTCATCTTTGGCTTAGGTCCGATCGAGGGTTTTGGCGTTGTTGGCGCAGCGATAGCAACAAATACTGGACGCGGTATTGGAGTTCTGTATCAGGTTTATCACCTGATGAATGGAAAGGGATTGCTAAGAATAAGATTTGAGAACCTCAAAGTAAAATTGGATATCATTAAGAAGTTAATTGCAGTTTCCGCAGGTGGAACAGGACAATTTCTTATCGGGTCTGCAAGCTGGATATTCCTGATGCGTATTATTTCAGACTTTGGTAGCGCAGCACTGGCGGGCTACACGATCGCAATCAGGGTAATTGTTTTTGCAATACTCCCTGCCTGGGGAATGGCAAACGCCGCGGCTACGCTTGTCGGTCAGAATCTTGGCGCCGGCTTTCCCGATCGGGCGGAGAAATCAGTTTGGAGGGCGGCATTTTTCAATATGATATTTATGGCCATTGTAACGGTGATATTCTTTAGTATGGCCGGGCCGATATTAAGAATGTTTACGACGGATCAAGAGGCGCTCGACAATGGTATCCTTTGCTTGCAGATCGTCTCGTTGGGCTACATCTTTTTTTCCTACGGAATGGTGATTAACCAGTCGTTCAACGGTGCGGGAGATACAAGAACACCGACGATAATAAGTTTTTTCGGCTTTTGGATCGTTCAAATTCCGCTCGCTTACATTCTCGCCAAACCATTGGGTCTCGGACCAATGGGGATTTATATAGCCGTTTCGGCCGTCGAATCCTTGATGGCCGTAGTGGGCATCATTATCTTCCGAAAGGGGAGATGGAAAGAAATAAAAATTTAATGATGAATGCCTCAGGCGCCCGGCTCTCTCTTTTTGAAAGCGGCCTTAAACGCTTTGCTTAATTCATCTCCTGCATTTTTAAGATTCCTCTCAACTTCGTCCCATCGGTCCTTATTTTCGGATTCTTTCTTCAATTTTTCCGCGGACACTTTCAATTCCTCATATTTTTCATTGAATTCTTTTTGCAGTCGCTCACCCGCTTCATTCAATTCCACCATGAAACTGTCCACTTTTTTGCCAAAACTTTGGAATGTTTTTTCTGATTTGCCTGGTTCGCTGTTTTCCATGATATATATCCTTTACGGGAATGAACTTACCTAATTTAAGGTGATTAACGAAAAAACGTCCATTTGGTTGATGCTGATTTGCTTTGCGTTTCCTCCGCGACTTTGCGACTCGGCGGTTAATGCCTTGGATTAACGTGAAAACCAGACCATGTTACTGGACCGAAGGTAAATTTATTACTTTTGGAACACACACAGCAAACTGCCTTGAAACGAATACTAACTTTTATCACGATGATGGCATTGGTGCTCTCCATTGAGGGATGTGCATCCCATCATTCGAAACCGCACAAGAAGCTTAAACCCGGCAAGCCAATTCCTTGCCCGCAAAAAAATTGCTGATGAACCTGCGAAAAATTGTAATCGCCATTGATGGTTATTCTGCTTGCGGTAAAAGTTCAACAGCGAAGGAGGTATCGAACATTTTAGGGTATCGATACATCGACACGGGTGCCATGTACCGAGCTGTAACGCTTTATTTCCTCGATCAACATATTGCTCTTACAAATCCGAAGGAGGTTGCGAGAGCCCTATCTGAAATGCAGGTCGCTTTCAAGGTAAATTCCAGGAACAGATCGGAGACCTATCTCAACGGGCTCAACGTTGAACGCGAGATCCGAAGCATGCGCGTATCTGAAATGGTCAGCCAGGTGAGCACATTAAAGGAAGTGCGGGTGGCTATGGTTGAACAACAACGACGGATGGGAAAGGAACGGGCTGTTATTATGGACGGCCGGGATATCGGTACCGTTGTGTTTCCACATGCTGAGTTAAAAATTTTTATGGATGCGCAACTGCTTGTTCGCGCATTCAGGAGGCAAAAGGAATTGCTTGGACGTCATCAACTAGTCGATTTAGATGACGTTGTGGAAAATATTATTAATCGCGATAAAATTGATACCACTCGGGCTGAAAGTCCGTTGCGCCAGGCGGACGATGCAATTGGCCTGGATACTACACATATTACCTTCGACGAACAGGTTGATGAGGTGATCAGAATGGCGCTGTCAAAGATGATCTTGCCACATTAATGGCGTAACATCGAAAGGGAACTACGGTAACACTACCTGCATGATATGGAAAACGCGTTTCGCCGTGTACTCAGATACTTTTTTAGTGGCACCTTATTCATCGTTCCGCTTGTAGCGACGGTGTATTTCATATTTGTTTCGTTTCGATGGCTGGATAACCTCTTAAATCTTCCATACACTGGACTGGGGGTTGTTCTTATTTTGGTAGCAATCACGGCGTTTGGTTACCTCACCACCAATTTCGCATTTCGCACAGTTGCGAATTGGTTTGAGCTACTAATCAGCAAAATTCCCCTCGTGAAATTAATCTACTCGTCAGTTAAAGATTTGCTCGGCGCATTTGTGGGTGATAAGAAGAAATTCAATAAGCCAGTGTTGGTGCGGATGAACAAAGAAAACAACGTGTTTCAGTTGGGCTTCATTACTCAACCCGATTTGACTGAACTCGGTCTTCAGGATATGGTTGTAGTTTATTTTCCACACTCTTATGCCTTTTCAGGCATTCATTATTTCGTTCCGAAGGAGAGTATAAAACAACTCAACGTGTCTGGTCCGGTGGCAATGAAGTTTATTATCTCCGGTGGAGTAAGCGGATTAGGAGAAGAAAGAAAGTGAACACGGGCTGCTATAAACCTTGCATAGTTCAGATGAGTATAGCACAAAAAAAGGCTGCGTGTTATTCACAAGCAGCCTCAATAAAATTGAAATCGTTTCTTAGAATTTGAAGGTTACACCGATCATAATCGGGCAAAGGGCGAATCCAACTTCACCATAGAACCCAATGTTGTCCTTAACGAAGTAGCGAGCGCCGGCGTAAAGTCCGCCGCGTATGCCTCCATTGTAACCGTCACTATACCCAGGCCCATCATAGTCGAAGCTTGATGATACAAAACCCACCTGCGCACCTGCATATGGATCAAATTTCATATCCTTGAGCTTAAGAAGCTTAGCGAAATGATATGAGGCCCGGGCGCCGAAGTCGATGAAATTATAGCCAATATCAGTTGACCCAAACCCGTAATCCCAACGCGTGTAGGCAAGATAGCCTCCACCACTGATCTCATCAGTGAAAGCATATTCGCCTGTGACCCCAAAGGTTACGCCACCTGCATATAAATATCCGAATCCTATTCCGGGACTAAGGAGAAAATCTCCCTTCTCGACACCTTGCGCAAACAACCTCGTTTGAGAAAAAGAAATAAGCAGAACAACTGCTGCCAACGTATATGTGAATTTTTTCATAATTTAATTTTTGACAAAAGTAATCAAAGACTTTTAATCTGACAGTGTTATGTTCGAAAATGTAATCAACTGATTACGCCAGATCCGATCAGCTCTTCACCTTTGTACCACGCACAAAACTGACCGGCTGCTATACTTCGTTGCGGCACATCAAATATTATGTACAGTCCTTCTGCCGTTTGGTGCAGCGTGCATCCGGTCAGGGGTTGCCGGTAACGGATCCTGGCGAGGTACCTTTCCTGCCTTCCTTCTTCCAGCTTAAGGTTCTCGCGTATCCAGTGCACTTGCGCGGCTGGGACAAACAAGCCCTTGCGAAACAGGCCAGGGTGTAGCTCTCCCATACCGGTATAAATAATGTTCCTGGTTGTGTCTGTTCCAATAACGAACAATGGCTTTTCGAACCCCCCGATCCGGAGGCCCTTACGCTGGCCAATCGTGTAATAATGAGCTCCCTGATGATCTCCCGCTTCTGCGCCCATCTCGGGTTCAAAATCATAACCCGCAGATGCGGTTTTCAAATCATGACTCCCAGCACCATCTGTAAACAGCCCGGCGTCCGGTGGAATAACAATTACTTTTCCCGCTTTTACTTGCAGGCGTTGTTGTAAAAATTCTGGAAGGCGTACTTTTCCTATAAAGCATAGACCTTGTGAATCTTTCTTATCGGCTGTCAACAGCCCTGCTTTTTTCGCAATTGCCCTGACCTCCGACTTTGTTAGTTCGCCAATTGGAAATAGCGATCGCGACATTTGGTCCTGTGTGAGCTGACAAAGAAAATAGCTTTGGTCCTTGTTGGCATCCTTTCCCGCGAGCAATCGATGGACCGTCGCCCCGTTTTCATTGAAGGTTTCCTTGCGCGCGTAGTGGCCGGTAGCGACATACGTTGCGCCGAGCTTTAGGGCAGCCTGTAAAAAGATATCGAATTTTATTTCGCGATTGCAGAGCACATCTGGATTTGGCGTGCGTCCGCGTTCATATTCCGCGAACATGTAGTCTACAATCTTTTCCTTGTACTCCTTACTAAGGTCAATCGCCTGAAATGGAATGCCCAGCTGTTGTGCAATGATCATCGCATCGTTGCTATCGTCAAGCCACGGGCATTCGGGACTTATGGTTACCGAGTCGTCATGCCAGTTTTTCATGAACATAGCAATTACTTCGTACCCTTGTTCTTTCAAGAGATACGCCGTAACACTTGAGTCAACACCCCCAGACAGACCAACAACTACCCTTGTCTTCATTTTATTTACACGCCCAAAGGGCTATACACTGTTTACTTTTCATTCAGCAATTCATTCACAGTCTCATTGAACTCCTCGATAAACTGTCTATAATATTCCCCAGTACCAGGGCCAGAGAAGCCTGTGTGAATTTTCTTCACCTTGCCATCCCGTCCTACAAAGATCGTTGTCGGAAAAGCATAAACTGCCTGTAGTTCCGGAAGTGTTGCGGACGCCCTAGCCTTATCGTTAGTTCCTGCAATTAAAATGTCATAGGTTACACCAGTCTTCAGAATAAGTTTCTTAACGCGCCCACTCGCATAGGCGAAGTCATCTTTCCGCTCGTAGGCTAGTCCAAGCATAACCACGTCACGATCCTTATTCTTTTTAATCCATTGATTCAGGAAGAGTGTTTCGTCCAGACAGTTGGGGCACCAGCTACCCAATAACTGAATGATCACTACCTTATTTTTGAATTTCGCATCCGCAAGCGAAATTTTTTCGCCATCAGGATTTGGGAAAGAAAAACTGAGGCGATCATATCCGGCTTTCAAATATGTGAGCTTTTCCGGGTCTGGCATCACAGGATTATCACTTCTGTCGCCAGTCCATGTTGCTTTGAATGTTTTACCAGAATAAAACTCCCCTGCCAGTCGGTTATCACCCCGCTTCACAGCATAGAACAGATACGAATGATTGCCGTCGAATGTACTGACCTGGAGCCTGCCGTCGACAACATTTCCCTGCAAGTATCTATAATCACCAGTTGGCGTTAAAAACGTACCGGTCACACTATCGCCGGTTTGGTGAAATACGCCTATCGCCGGCGTTGTATCAGCTTCGTGAATGAATGTCACGGAATACTTTCCGCTGAAATCCGGAACATTCGATTGGTTCTTTGCTTTTTCGAATCGGTACGACTGACCATAATACGCGCGAAAGGGAACGCGGTAATCCTTCTCGTTGTTTTTTATGAACTCACCCACGAGCTCATTGCCTTTTATCCGCGCCTTGATGTTAGCGTCGAATATATGTAGGACAATGTCTACCGAATCATCTTTTATCTCAACTTCATCCAGTACCAGGTTCTCTTCTGCATTCTTTAAAAACATTTCATACTTGCCGGACGCATTTTTGTGCACGTCGATATTGAAAGGCAGCAATTGTCCTTGAAGTTCTATTGTTGCGCGCCAGATACCGGTCTTGAGCGCCGCCGGAGATTCCGGTGGCGCAGAACAGCCCATGAGCACAGCTGCGACCAAAATTTGTAACCCTATTCGTTTCATTCTTTAACTTCTTTCGAAAAACGCAAAAATGCGGTAAATGATTTACAATTTGAGAGGATAAAGATTTTAGTATGTTTGAAGCCCTTAGGATATTGGAATTATCATCGGTCCTTGCAGGACCTGCGGTTGGACAATTCTTCGCGGAGCTCGGTGCACGGGTTGTTAAGGTGGAAAATGCCAGTTCTGATGGCGATGTAACGCGCTGCTGGAAAAAAAAGGGGGAGAACACCGACGACATCTCAGCGTATTTCAGTGCTGTGAACTGGGGAAAGAAGTCTCTTTGCGTCAATCTGTACACTAAAGCAGGCAGAGACATAATACACAGCCTTGCCAGAGTAACAGATGTGGTGATAGCGAGCTATAAACCGGGCGATGCAAAGCGCCTAGGAGTCGATTATGGAACACTCCGGGTGATCAATCCAAAAATAATTTATGGACAGATAACGGGCTATGGTTCACATGATCCGCGGGTAGGGTATGATGCCGTAATTCAGGCCGAAGCTGGTTTCATGTTTATGAATGGCGCGCCAGGCGGTCCATCTTTAAAAATGCCGGTTGCGATGATTGATATTCTCGCCGCCCACCAACTTAAGGAAGGCATATTGGTGGCCTTATTAAAGAATGCACATGTTCAACAGAGCATATTTGTGGAGGTTTCGTTATTGCAGGTCGCAATATCTTCCCTTGCCAATCAGGCAACGAATTGGTTGGTCGGCAATGAGATACCTCAGAAGCAGGGTTCCGAGCACCCGAATATTGCTCCATATGGCGACGTTTTCACTACCAGATCAGGGGATGAAATCATACTGGCGATCGGCACTGACAAACAATTCCAGGTCATGTGTGAACGCCTCAATATTATAGCGCTGGCGGCCGATGAAAGGTTCCGCGGCAATAGCGACAGGCTTAATAACAGAGCAGCGTTAAAAGATCTGTTACAGGAAGTTATTGTTGCACATGAAACTGATTCGATCGTTGGTTTACTTCAGAGCAGCCTTGTTCCCGCCGGTGCTATCCGCAATCTGGAAAAGGTTTTTGAGCTGGACGCGGCGAAGGATATCCTTTTGCATTCTGGACAATTGACCGGCGTTCGCACGTATGTTGGCTCTCCGTTGGCCCATATTCCTTCCCACTTTCTCCCACCACCACATTTAGGCCAGCACACGTTTGAAATCCTATCCGAAGAGCTCGGATTTGATAAGGATGCGGTCCAAAAACTGTTTTTGGACGGCACTGTCCGTTAATCCGCACTGAATTTCAACTGTTAAAAAGGCATTTTGGCGTGTCACAGGACCCGTTTCGCATTAAAATGCAAAATTGTGGCTCAAAGTGGTTGAAAGTGGGATAAAAATCCATAAGTTTGCTTAAGGCAGAACCCCAGCGTTGGGGGGAAACTGGACAACCACTACGTCTAATGACCCTCTTCACCTATGTATTTGATACTAAACTTGATGCGAAAGGCAGGCTTGTTCTGCCTGCTCGGATCAAGTCTCAATTGCCTGCCGGTGAGGACAATGAGCTTGTAATTCGGCGAGGCTTTGAGAAATGTCTCAATATTTATCCGATGACGGAGTTTAAGAGGGTGTTTTCCAAAATATCCGCCTTAAGTGAGTTCAACGAAGAGTTCAGGAAGTTGCAACGCAATTTTCTGCCCGGCGCAGCCATCGTCGAGTTGGATGCAAATGGTCGTTTGCTGATACCGAAGAGTATGGTTACGTACGCGGAACTTGATAAGGATGTTAAAATCCTCGGTGTCGGCAACAAGATAGAAGTATGGAACCCTGTGAACTACGAAAAAGAGATCATGGGACAGGATGAGCTTGCCGAGCTAACCGCTAAAGTTGTTAAGGAGTGAGCTTGAAGCTTGAAGCGGATGTATCATAGGCCCGTGATGTTGGAAGAGACCATAAGCGGTCTCCAGATTGATCCGCAGGGTACGTACGTTGATGTCACGTTTGGTGGAGGCGGTCATAGTTTGAAAATTCTTGAATCACTGAAAGAAGGAAGACTCATAGCCTTTGATCAGGATGAGGATGCGCAGAAGCAGGCTGAAGCGATCAGCAGTCGTTCTTTTACATTTTGTCAGGCAAACTTCATGTTTATGAAACGGTACCTGAGATTGAATGGGATAACCGGGGTGAATGGAATCCTGGCCGATTTGGGTGTCTCATCGCATCAAATCGATTCAGCTGAGCGTGGATTCTCAACAAGATTCGATGGCCCACTCGATATGCGCATGGATCGAAGCATCTCGCGAACAGCATCGGCAGTACTAAATGAATACAATGAAGAACAACTCCATAAGATCTTTGGAATGTACGGAGAGTTGAAGAACGCAAGAACAGCAGCGCGCATGGTCGTTCAGCAGAGAGTGAGTAAACCACTTGAAACGACCAATGATCTGAAGAATGCACTTCACTCCATAACCCCAAGAGGAAAGGAGAATAAATATTTCGCCCAGGTGTTTCAGGCGCTGCGAATAGCGGTGAACGAAGAAATGAAAGCACTTGAAGATTTTTTGCACCAGTGCGGCGAAGTGATTATACCGGGAGGACGATTGGTTGTCCTCTCGTATCATTCTCTCGAAGATCGAATGGTAAAGAATTATATGAATAAGGGAAAAATGTTTGGCGAGGTGGACAAAGATTTTTACGGAAATGAGATCAAGCCATTTAAGCCTGTCAATAAAAAAATAATAGAAGCGTCACCAGAAGAAGTTGAGGAGAACAGCCGGGCGCGAAGTGCCAAGCTGAGAGTGGCAGAAAAAATTTGAAAGAATACAATTGTGTAACAACACACGTCAATGATAGAGAACAAATTTAAGCTTAAGTCCGCGAAAAGTAAACGACCGTTGTCCGGAAAAGGGATGTTCGCTGGACTTGAGAAAAAGCTTAAGCTTGAGAGTTATTTCGAAGACGGATTCCCCGTTAAATATCTTCCAAAAATATTGTTTGTTATGCTGCTGGGGCTAATCTATATCAGCAATACCCATTATGCTGAAAAGACCGTACGCCGCATCAATACGATACAGGCAGAAGTAGAAGACCTTCGCGCAGACTACACGACGCTCAAGGCCGACCTGATGTATGCAAGCAAGCAATCAGAAGTAGCGCGGAAAGTGGGCACGCTCGGTCTGAAAGAAAGTTTAAAACCTCCATTTAAAGTAGAAACCAAGGCTGGTGAATATTAAGCAGTCCATATTACTACGTGTTCGCATTGCATTTTTATTTGCAGTGCTTTTCGCACTTGCTGTGGTATTCAAGACGGCGCATATCCAATTTGTTGAGGGTGAAAAATGGGCCGCCATGGGCGAACGCATTTCTTTTGACTATAAACGCGTAAAGGCAACCCGCGGGAATATATATTCCGACAATGGAAGTCTTCTGGCAACTTCGCTGCCTTTTTACAAGGTTGCATTCGACGCTACGCTGCCTCGCGAAGACGTTTTCCGTAAAAATGTTGATTCACTTGCTTACAGACTTTCGCGGTTTTTTCAGGACCGTTCAAAGACGGATTACAAGCGCATGCTGATCGATGCCCGCTCGACAGGAAAGCAATACGTGATCCTCAGCCGCAAACGTATCAACTATCAGCAAAAGAAAATGATGACGACCTGGCCGGTGTTTCGCGAAGGGCGATTAAGAGGTGGCGCCATTTTCGAAAAGACTGATGTGCGCTATCATCCTTTCACTAATCTTAGCCGGCGTACGATCGGGTACGTAAATGAAAATGACAAAGGCGCTGGACTTGAATATAGCTTCAACAGTCAGCTGGCAGGGCAGGATGGTTATGCCTATTATCAAAAGATATCTGGCGGCGTTTGGAAGCCGGTATTCGACGCCAACAATGTGAAAGCTGTAAACGGATTGGATCTTCAAACAACCCTTGATATCAATTTGCAGGATGTCGCAGAGACTGCATTGCACAAAGCAATGATGCAGCATAACGCAGACGACGGCTTGGTGGTTGTAATGGACGTCACTACTGGCGCTGTGAAAGCAATATCGAATCTCAGCACCAATGGCCACGGCGATTTTGTTGAGAAATTCAACTTTGCAACGGGACAGCTATTCGAACCCGGTTCCACATTCAAGCTTTTAACGATGATCGCGCTGCTCGAAGACAGTCCGGTCGAACTTACAGACAGCATAGACACCGGCAATGGCGAATTTGATTTTTATAACAAAACCGTGCGGGATCACGAAGAAGGGGGATTGGGTCGGGTTACCGTTCAGGACGCTTTCGAGCATTCGTCGAACGTGGCGATGGCAAAACTTGTCGACAAACATTTTGGCCTGCGTCCGCAAAAATTTGTTGAATACCTTGACAAGCTGAAGCAGTCTGAACCGCTCGGTATACAAATCGCCGGCGAGCCTAAGCCTAAAATCAAACGCCCTGGACAAAAGGGATGGAGTGGGATTAGTCTGCCGTGGATGGCATATGGTTACGGCTTCGAAACAACTCCGCTTCACACGCTTGCATTGTACAATGCAGTGGCAAACAATGGTGTAATGATCAAACCTGTATTTGTAAAATCGATTAACCGTGCTGATGAACAGGAGGACTTTTTTGACACCGAAGTCATCAACAGCAGCATATGTTCTGACAAAACACTGAACAAGCTCCGGCTTTTATTGGAAGGGGTTGTTGAAAAGGGCACTGCCCAAAATATAAAAGGCACACATTATCGCATCGCGGGAAAAACCGGAACTGCTCAGATTCTGGATAAGGGCCGATACACTAAAAAGTATATAACATCATTCGTAGGATATTTTCCGGCGCATGCGCCCAAATACACTGCTATGGTACTTATTAAGAACCCAAGGGGATGGTATCAATATGGTAGCAGCGTTGCCGCTCCGGTCTTCAAGGAGATCGCCGACAATATTTACGCGCGCGATATCAATCTCCATCAGCCAATGGATATCAAGAAATTTGCCATTCAGGATGTCTTGCCGGTTATCCGCGCTGGCAAGCAGCAGGACTTAACACTAGTGTGCAATGAGCTAGGCATCTCTAACCATTCGCAGACGGAAGAAGAGTGGGTCAAGTCTTCCAAAAATGGCGGTGGTGTTAACTGGAAAAAAACAAACACGTCTAACGGAGTGGTGCCGGACGTAACTGGAATGACCTTCCGTGATGCAATCTATTTATTAGAGAAAACGGGATTAACAGTCGCGTTTGAAGGCAAGGGTCGCGTGGTCCGGCAATCCGTGATGGCCGGCGCCCGTATCACCAAAGGAGGAAGGATATATATTAAACTAGGATGATAAACGATTGATCATAGGTGCCTGAACTGAAAGACATATTGTACAAAGTCCCGCTAACATCAAGTGTTGGTGATATGGCCCTGGATGTGAAAGGTATTTGCTTTGATTCACGCAAAGCTGCGCGTGGATTTATTTTCATTGCTGTAAAAGGTACTTCATCCGATGGGCATGACTTCATTCAGAAAGCAACCGATTTGGGCGCAAGTGCCATCGTCTGCGAAGTCCTTCCGAAGCCATTGGTTGAAGGAATAACATATGTCACGGTAAAGAATAGCGCGGCGGCCCTGGGAATTATTGCCGCAAATTTTTTCGAGAACCCCTCCGAGCGTATGAAGTTGGTCGGTGTCACTGGCACAAACGGTAAGACTACAGTCGCCACGCTCCTCTATAAGCTTTTCAGAATGATGGGCATTCGGACTGGATTATTATCAACTGTTGAGAACAAGATTGAGGATGAAGTTATTGTCGCGACCCATACCACTCCGGATCCAATTCAATTAAATGAATTGCTTAAAAAAATGTTGTCTGCGGGATGTTCGCATGTATTCATGGAAGTAAGCTCGCATGCAATAGACCAGGAACGCATTGCGGGGTTGAAGTTTGCAGGAGCCATATTCACCAACATTACTCACGATCATCTCGATTATCATGAGACGTTTGAGAAGTATATCACCGCGAAAAAGAAATATTTTGACGAGCTCAGTGGAGATGCGTTTGCGCTTGTCAATGCCGACGACAAGCGAGGAATGGTGATGATACAGAACACAAAAGCAACCAAGTACTCCTACGGGCTGAAAAAGATGGTTGACTTTAAAGGTAAAATAATCACCAATTCCATTGAGGGGCTGGAGCTTGAGGTAGGCACTAAACATGTATGGTTCAAGCTTATCGGCGATTTCAATGCATATAATCTGTTGGCCGCCTACGGCACGGCAATGCTTTTGGGATATGAGTCGGATGAGATTCTAACGAAACTCTCTGCACTGGATGGTGCCGTTGGCAGGTTCCAGCTCGTCATGCCTGGTTCGAGGTTTACAGCGATCGTTGACTATGCACATACACCGGACGCATTGCAAAATGTTCTCGAAACTATTGCACAGTTCCGCACTGGAAATGAACAGGTCATTACAGTGGTTGGATGCGGCGGCAATCGCGATCGTGCAAAACGTCCTTTGATGGCTGCTATAGCCTGCAAGTTGAGTGACAAGGTTGTGTTCACTTCCGACAACCCGCGCGACGAAGAGCCCATGGATATTATTGCTGAAATGCAAATGGGTGTATTGCCTACAGACGTGCGTAAGACATTGGTTGTGGCGGATCGGGAAGAGGCCATTAAAACTGCTTGTATGATGGCACGGGACAAGGACATTATCCTTGTGGCAGGCAAAGGACACGAAACGTACCAGGAAGTTAAAGGGGTCAAGCATCCTTTTGATGACCGCGAAGTCGTAGAAAGAATGTTAAAACTTTTTGAGAATTGAACAGGTAAGCATGCTGTACTACTTATTCGATTATTTAGACAAGAATTACAACGTCATCGGCGCAGGTGTATTTCAATACATCTCGTTTCGTGCCGGGATGGCCGCGTTCCTGTCTCTGCTCATCACGATTACGTTCGGAAAGAATCTGATCAACATGTTGCGTAAGAAACAGGTTGGGGAAGATATCCGTGATCTTGGTCTTAAAGGGCAGATGCAAAAGAAAGGCACGCCTACCATGGGTGGCATAATCATTATCGCGGCTATTTTGGTACCAACGCTTTTGTTCGCGAAGCTGGATAACATCTACGTAATTCTACTAATTTTCGCAACGGCATGGCTGGGCCTTATTGGTTTCCTGGATGATTACATCAAAGTATTCAGGAAGAACAAGGAAGGTCTGGCAGGAAGATTCAAGATAGCGGGGCAAGTTGGCCTGGGTTTGATTGTGGGGCTGACGCTCTATTTTAACACGAGCGTAGTTGTGAGGCAAGTAACCACCACGCCACTTGATGATGCGGGGGTACAAACCTCTTCGGATAGTCCCCTTGGTTATCGTGACGTCAAATCGACAAAGACTACTATGCCCTTTGTTAAAAATAACGAGTGGGATTACAACAATATTTTGCCATTCGTGCCTTCCGAATACACCTGGGTAGTTTATGTGTTCTTTGTTATTTTATTTATCACTGGAATCTCCAACGGAGCAAATATTACGGATGGGATAGACGGCCTGGCCGCAGGGACGTCGGGTATTATTGGATTGACCCTCGCCATACTGGCATACCTATCGGGGCGTATTGACTTTAGCAGCTACCTCAATATCATGTACATACCTAACCTCGGAGAATTGGTTATTTTTTGTACAGCATTCGTAGGGGCATGCCTTGGATTTCTGTGGTATAATGCCTACCCCGCACAGGTTTTCATGGGCGATACAGGCAGTCTAACGTTGGGGGGAATAATCGCGGTTGTGGCGTTTGCCGTACGAAAGGAATTACTAATCCCGATTCTCTGTGGCATATTCCTAATAGAGAATATGTCAGTGATCTTGCAGGTCTCCTACTTTAAATACACGAAAAGAAAATACGGTGAAGGGCGAAGGATATTTTTAATGGCGCCACTTCACCATCATTACCAAAAGCTTGGAATCCACGAAGCAAAGATCGTTTCGAGGTTTTGGGTTGTTGGAATATTGTTGGCAATTCTCACACTGGCTACTTTGAAATTACGATGAGCAAGCGCGTTGTCATATTGGGTGCAGGAGAAAGTGGAACTGGCGCAGCGTTGCTCGCAAAGGTTAAAGGTTTTGAGGTTTTTGTTTCGGAAGTCGCTCCTATCAAAGAGAAGCATCGGACGGAGCTAATGCGGGAACGTATCGCCTTTGAAGAAGGACAACATACAGATGAGTTGATCTTAAATGCTTCAATGATCATTAAAAGTCCGGGCATTCCTGAGAAATCAGACATCGTCGTAAAGGCGAAAGCCGCGGGCATTCCCATGCTTGATGAGATTGAGTTTGCATCGCAGTACACTACTGGCAAGATAATCGCCATTACTGGAACTAATGGAAAGACGACCACGACGTTGCTTACATTTCACCTGATGAAAAATGCCGGGTTCAACGTTGCTCTTGCCGGCAACGTAGGCTTTAGCATGGCCCGACAGTTGGCAGAGCATGAATTTGACTGGTACGTAATCGAAGTGAGTAGTTTTCAACTCGATGGCTTCAAAAAATTCAAGCCCGAGATCGGAATATTATTAAATATAACGCCCGATCATCTCGATCGTTACGAATACAAAATGGAGAACTACGTGAATTCAAAGTTCACGCTCATTCGAAACATGCAGGAAAAAGATCACTTTATCTACTACAATGATGATCCCATCATCGCGGCAGAAGTGGCATCACGCAACCTGAAGTTAAAATCTATTCCAATCTCGTTGAAACAGGGATCCGTAGCGCCATGCTTTTACGATGGCACACTGATGAACTTTAATCTTCACGAGACCTTTCAGATCGCACAATCTGAAACGACACTTAAAGGACCACACAATCTGATTAACACAATGGCCGCAGTGTCCGCTGTTCATCTTGCTGGCGCTCCGCTCAATGCAATTCGTGCGGGACTAAAGACCTTCAAAAATGCACCACACCGCCTTGAGCCGGTGGCAACCATAAAGGGTGTAGACTTTGTGAATGATTCGAAGGCTACAAATGTAGATTCCGTGATTTACGCTCTGGGAAGCTTTGACAGGCCACTTGTGTGGATCGCAGGGGGTGTTGATAAAGGAAACGACTATTCGATTATTCTTAACCAGGTAAAAGCGAGGGTCCGCGTACTCATTTGTCTTGGCAAAGACAACGGAAAATTAAAGCACTACTTTAAAGATATTGTTCCGCAAATATTTGAAACGCAAAATGTACAGGAGCTCGTGCGCAAGGCACTGGAAGTTGCCGCCACCGGGGACGTTGTATTGTTATCGCCAGCATGCGCGAGTTTTGACCTCTTTAAAAATTATGAAGACAGGGGCAACCAGTTCAGAAGGGCTGTACTGGAATTAAAAGATGAAACGGAAGAATTCAATGCTTCACTCTGATCTGACACTTAAATCCTTCGGCAATTTGGCCAGGCTTAAAACCTGGGCCGACAAAAACTTACAGGGAGACCGTGTCATTTGGGCAGTGGTGTTCGCCTTGTCCATGATCAGCATTCTTGTTGTTTATAGTTCTATTGGCACTTTGGCTTACAAGCGGACACAAAGCCCAGAAAGTTTTTTAATTAAGCACGCGATCACCGTTTTTGTTGGGCTCGCGGCCATGTGGTTTGCGCACAAAGTTGACTACAGATATTATTCTAAAATTTCGAAGGTAGCTTTATGGGTGAGCATTCCATTGCTTATTTATACGTTCACCAATGGCGTTACATTAAACGAGGCTGCACGCTGGATCCAGGTTCCAATAATCGGTTCTTTTCAGCCTTCCGATTTCGCAAGTCTTGCATTGATCGTAAATCTGGCGAGTATGTTGTCGAAGCGGCAACAAAATATTGATGACATCAAAGAATCGCTGATTCCTATATTGTTCTGGTGTGGTATGATCTGCGGACTTATAGCGCTTACCAACCTTTCAACAGCGGTGCTTCTTTTAATCACCTGCATGTTGATCATGTTTATTGGCCGCGTTCCAACCAAATACCTTGCAATGCTGGTCTTTGTCGGAATATTATTCGGTGCACTTGCGATAAAATTTGGTGTTCGTGGCGAAACGGCGAAGAACCGGATTACTAATTTCATGGAGGGCACAGAATTACCATTCCAGGCCAAGCATGCAAGGATTGCTGTCGCGACAGGAGGCATCGCAGGAAAGGGTCCCGGTAACAGTGACCAGCGTAATATCTTACCTCATCCATACTCTGATTTTGTTTATGCGATTGTCATCGAAGAATATGGTATGGTCGGCGGCGTCGTCGTACTATCCCTCTATTTAATATTGCTCCATCGCGGGATGAAGGCTTCTTACAACAGCGAAAAAGCATTTGGTGGATTGTTATCAGCGGGTCTCAGCTTCGATCTTGTTTGTCAGGCGATGGTAAATATGGGCGTGGTAGTAGGGTTAGGTCCAATAACGGGGCAGCCTTTACCATTAGTATCCATGGGGGGAACATCGATGGTGTTCACCGGCCTTGCAGTAGGAATTATCCTAAGCGTTAGCAGAGGTACGCACGATCGCGCATATGAGCAAAGCAATGCCGAGGAGGTAAAGGAACATAGGAATACACCAACGGCAAAAGCGGCATGAGTGAATCAGGTCCATATCGTTTGATCATTAGCGGCGGCGGAACCGGGGGTCACATCTTCCCGGCTGTCGCAATTGCTAATGAATTTAAGGAGCGATATCCGGACACGCAATTTCTTTTCGTCGGAGCAAAAGACCGAATGGAAATGACCCGCGTTCCAGAAGCGGGTTATGAGATCATCGGATTATGGATTAGCGGAATACAACGCAAAATCACGTTTTCTAATTTGTTGTTTCCGGTCAAGCTTGTAGTGAGCTACTGGAGGGCTATGCGCATAGTGAAAAAGTATAATCCCCATGCCGTGATCGGAACAGGTGGATATGCCAGCGGGCCGATCATGTTGGCAGCAACGAGACTGGGCATACCCTGCCTGATCCAGGAACAAAATTCATTTGCGGGGCTGGCCAATAAGCAGGTAGCGAACAAGGTGACCAAAGTATGCGTCGCCTACGAAGGAATGGAGAAATACTTTCCTAAAGAGAAGATCGTATTGACGGGCAATCCTGTAAGAAAGGATATTTTAACCATCGACGCAAAACGCGAGAAGGCCCTTAATCACTTTGGTCTTGATCCGAACATCAGAACATTGCTCGTCGTTGGTGGCAGCCTCGGTGCCAGAACGATTAACGAAGCATTGATCAATGGAATGGACAAGCTGGTTGAAGCGAAGTTACAGGTCATTTGGCAAACGGGTAAAGGGTACTTCGAATTGTACAAAGCGAAGTTGGCAAATTTCGATCTGCGAAAGATCAGGGTTCAGGACTTTGTCCGGGAAATGGATTTAGCCTATGCAGCTTCCGATGTTATCATCTCAAGATCTGGGGCATTAGCCGTGTCTGAAATTTGCATCGCCCGCAAACCTGTTATCCTGGTGCCTTCACCATCAGTCGCAGAAGATCACCAAACCAAAAACGCCAAGGCGTTATTTGATCGTGGGGCAGCGCTAATCGTGCTGGACAACGAAGCTCCGGAGAAGCTTATCGATGAAGCAATAAAGTTGATCTTTGATTTGCCACGCGGCCAGAAGCTTATGGAGAACATTGCAAAGCTTGCCCGTCCCGGCGCCACATCAGCGATCGTCGATGAAATTGAAAATATGATTTTAAAGCAAGTGCCGGGTTTGGAAAAACCATCTGGCAAAGCAGATAGAAACAAAGGGAACCGTGAATCAATGAATCAACAAATGTTGGCAAGTGGACTTCAGCCTGTGAGGATTAAAAAATAATTGCGTGACGTTAAATAACTACGATAATATCTATTTTCTCGGCATTGGTGGGATTGGCATGAGTGCCCTGGCCAGATGGTTCCTTAAGAAAGGATTGCTGGTAGCAGGATATGATCGTACCGCAACCACGCTAACACGTGAACTTGAGCAGGAGGGCATGCAAGTTCATTACGAAGACAAAGTAGATCTGATACCGGCGGAAATTGTAGCGCATCCCGACAGATCGCTTATCATCTTCACGCCAGCCATTCCGAAGGATCATGCGGAGCATGCTTACCTGAAGGATCACGGGTACACCATTATGAAACGTTCGGAAGTTCTCGGACTGATCACACATGATTATAAAACAGTGGGCGTTGCCGGCACGCATGGCAAGACCACGACATCATCCATGATTGCCCATATTCTTTACGTCGCGGGAAAGGATATGGTGGGTTTCCTTGGTGGTATTACTACGAATTATCAGTCAAACCTGGTAATGCAGGGCAATATTCAGAAGAACACACTTGTGGTCGTCGAGGCCGATGAATTTGACCGTTCGTTTTTACGCTTGTTTCCACAGATCGCTGTGGTGACATCTGCCGACGCTGACCATCTGGATATTTATGGCGACCATCAAAGCATGATTGCTTCATTCAAAGAGTTTATATCGCAGATTAAGCCAGGTGGCTCGCTTATCATTCACGAATCAATCGCTGAATTGCTTGCCGATGACGTCACGCATGTGACAAAGAATATTTACAGCATGACCCGGGGACAATTTTTTGCCAGTAACATTACCGCAGCGGGTGGATTTTTTGAATTTGACCTCCAGGGTTTTGGAAAGGTCGAACACGTTCAACTCGGTGTCCCCGGTTTTCATAACATTGAAAACGCTATTGCTGCTTCAGTTGCCGCCAACCTCTGCGGTGTTGGTACTTCAGTTATAAAAAAGGCACTGGAATCCTTTAAAGGTGTAAAGCGCCGCTTTGAGTACATCATTAAAACGAGCAAAATTGTATACGTCGACGACTATGCACATCATCCGACCGAGATCGAGGCATTCCTGAAATCGATGAAGTCATTGTATCCTGGCCGGAACCTGACGGTTATTTTTCAGCCACACCTCTTCAGCCGCACACGTGACTTTGCTGAAGGGTTTTCAAAGAGCCTTAGTCTTGCAGATGCGTTGTTCTTGATGGATATATATCCTGCGCGCGAGCTTCCAATCCCAGGTGTTGATTCGGATATGTTGATAAAGGATGTAACCAGTGTCATGAAAGTCAGGTGTAACAAAACTGATCTAATGGCTAAGATTGAGGAAATAGACATCGATGTACTTGTCACTGTTGGTGCCGGAGACATCGATACTTTTGTTGAACCGATCAAGAATATGTTGAAGCGCAAATATGAACTTTAAAATAAATATCAAGCGCGAAATAAAAGTTATTGCGGCATTGTTCGTCGTAGTAGGTATTATTGCATTCACGGAGCGGCAACAAACGAATGTGTCTGTTAAGGATATTAATATAAGGATGGTCAATGTGAGTGAGAATCATTTTCTGGATGAGGGTGACATTCTGAAGTTAATGGAACTAGACAGAGAAAATCTCAAAGGAGCAAGTATCGATAAAGTCAACATGCGCGAAGTGGAGAGGAAAATCCAACGCGAGCCGTTTGTGGACGACGCTCAATTGTATACCGACTTGAAGGGTAATCTCATGGTACGCGCTTCGCTCCGCAGGCCAGTAGCACGCATCGTGAGAAGTGATGGCCCCGATGGATATATTGCTGAAGACGGCACGGTAATGCCTGTGTCCGAAAAATTCACCGCGAGAGTTTTATTGATAAGCGGGAATTTTGTAAAGCAGTTGCTTCAACAACGCAATCTCAATTCTACAGATCAGGGTAAGGGCCTTATGAACCTGATGCAGGTCATTCGTGAGAATGAGTTTTGGAATGCTCAGATCGCGCAGTTGGACATTGACAGCAAGATGCGCATTACAATACTGCCTCAGGTTGGCGACGAGAAAATTGAGTTTGGGAAGCCTGAAAATATTGACTCCAAGTTTAGCAAGCTGATGATCTTTTATAAGGAGATTCTTCCAAGAATGGGATGGAATAAGTACAGCCGCGTGAATTTGGAGTATGAAGGGCAGATCGTGGCAGAGTAAAACAGCATTAAGTAACAACATTGATTTTTTAACACAACCACTAATAAATTTTACAGCATGGAAAACGAGAAAATCGTAGTCGGACTTGACATAGGCACAACGAAAATTTGTGCTATTGTTGGTCGCAAAAATGAGTTCGGGAAGCTTGAAGTGCTCGGCATGGGCAAAGCCGAGTCTGAAGGTGTTGTAAAGGGGATTGTTTTTAATATCGACAAAACTGTTTTTGCAATTGAAAAGGCAATAAGGGAAGCGGGTGATCAGGCAGGAATTGATATTGGTGTCGTGAACGTTGGAATAGCGGGACAGCATATCCGCAGCTTCATTCAGCATGGAGGGATTACGCGCTCTTCAAAGGAAGAAGAAATTACTATCGACGATGTTGAACGCCTCACACAGGATATGTATAGAATGGTGGTTCCTCCCGGAAGCCAAATCATCCATGTAATGCCGCAAGATTACATGGTCGACTATGAAGATGGCATAAAGGAGCCTGTTGGAATGTCGGGCGTGAGACTCGAAGCTGACTTTCATATTATCACCGCACAAACCAATGCCATCAACAACATCAATAAGTGTGTAAGGAGGGGAGGGCTTGAGATTTCCGACCTGATTTTGGAGCCATTGGCGTCCAGCCTCGCCGTTTTGAGTGAAGAGGAAAAGGAAGCGGGCGTTTGCTTAATTGACATTGGAGGTGGAACCACTGACATTGCAATTTTTTATGACAACATCATCCGTCATACCGCCGTCATACCCTTCGGAGGAAACATTGTAACCAACGATATTAAGCAAGGCTTGATGGTATTGCCGCAGCAGGCAGAACAGTTAAAGACACGCTTCGGCCGGGCCATTGCGGAGGAAGCAAGTCCTAATGAGATCGTTTCAATACCGGGCATTCGCAATCGTGCTGCCAAGGAGATATCTGTAAAGAACCTTTCCAATATCATTCAGGCACGGATGGAAGAGGTCATTGAAATGGCTCACGCAGAAATCATCAGCTCCGGGTTTGAAAACCGACTCGCCGGTGGCATCGTCATCACTGGTGGTGGGGCTCAGTTAAGCAACCTGAAACAATTGGTTGAATACATGACTGGCATGGA
Source organism: Chryseolinea sp. (assembly GCA_037720155.1). Classification (GTDB taxonomy): domain Bacteria; phylum Bacteroidota; class Bacteroidia; order Cytophagales; family Cyclobacteriaceae; genus Chryseolinea. The sequence continues at coordinate 491,775 of JBBJMI010000002.1, forward strand.
TACCAGAATCGGTTATCCAAATGAGCATTTAGGAAAGAGCAAAATTGAATCTGTTAAGAGTCCCATGTTTGCAACAGCGGTAGGGCTGGTGCTTTCGGGATTCCGTTCTCTTGACGAAAGAGAAGACCGCTACAAGGAGGCGCGCGAAGTTGTGAAAGCGACAAAAGTAAAACGTGCACCAGTTACATCCAGAAATTTCTTTAATGAGATCCTCCACAAGACGAAGGGGCTGTTGATAGATGATTTGGATGGTAAGAATGAATATTGATTAATGTAACAACCACTAAAATTTAAAATATGTTTGAATCAGGATCGTACAAATTTGAGATCCCAAAGACCAGCAATGGGCGGTCGATCATCAAGGTGATCGGCGTCGGCGGGGGAGGTAGCAATGCAGTTAACCACATGTACAAGCAAGGCATCAAAGATGTTGAGTTCATTGTGTGTAACACCGATAACCAGGCTTTGAACACCAGCCCGGTTCCAAACAAACTTCAGATCGGCGCTAACCTTACAGAAGGTTTGGGCTGCGGAGCAAATCCGGAAGTGGGCAAGAATGCGGCACTTGAAAGCAAAGAGCAGATCCGCGAGATGCTGCAGGACACGAAGATGCTTTTTGTAACGGCCGGGATGGGTGGCGGAACAGGTACTGGTGCTGCTCCGGTCATCGCCAAAATTGCACGTGATATGGACATCCTTACTGTGGGAATTGTCACGGCTCCGTTTTCATTCGAGGGAAGGAAAAAGATGACGCAAGCCAGCCTTGGTCTTGACTCATTGCGGGCAAATTGTGATACCGTGCTGGTAATTTTAAACGACAAGCTGCGTGAGATATTCGGGAACCTATCCATCGGGCAAGCCTTTGCGCAGGCTGATAATATATTGACTACTGCTGCGAAGAGTATCGCTGAGATTATTACTCTTGCCGGTTACGTAAATGTTGACTTCCAGGATGTGCGCACAGTGATGCTGAATGCTGGAGCGGCCGTAATGGGGTCAGCCGAAACCCGTGGCGATAATCGTGCATTGAAATCCGCCGAAGGTGCACTCGCATCTCCGCTGCTTGATAATCGCGATATCATGGGAGCTAAACGAATTCTGTTATCAATTATCTCGGGCGTGGATGCAGAACTGCAGATGGACGAGCTTACTGAGATCACAGAATATATTCAAGGTCAGGCAGGCGAAGAAGCTGAAATGATTTTCGGCCACGGTGTTGATCCCGACCTTGGAGACAGAATACGGGTGACAGTTATTGCCACCGGATTCCAAAGTGATTCGGCTGTGCTTTCGCCAGCAAAGGAAGAAAAAAAGGTACTTGACCTTGATCGTTCACAGGGGTGGTTATTTCAAACAGATAATTCTGTTAATGAAAAAAACGATCTTGATGTCAGAAAAAAGCCTGAACCTACGATCACCAATACCGCGCCGATGGCAACGCCGGCCCCAACGCTCCCGCCAACAGCAGAGGAAAAGCCGGTGCAGCGTGAAATGATTTTTACAGGCCCTTTCAATACTGCGGAGCCTGTTCAACCCATTCCTCCAATTCAGCCTGACAAGGAAGATGGAGATGAAGGACTATTTAAAGAGGATGACTATGACCATGCTAGTGAACGCTATGGCGACCAGGTGATCAATGAGGAGGGGCTGATGGCTCTTCGGACAACCAAGGAACGCTTACAGGAGCAAGCACGCGAAAGGCAGGAAAAAATGAAGCAATCGCGCAAGCATGAAATGACCAAGGAGGAGTTTAATGAGAAATGGTCTTTACCGGCATATCTCCGTCGCGGAGTGAAGATGCAGGACGTTCAGCACTCTGCCGAATCATTCATTTCAAAATATAATCTTAACGATGACAACAATCTGTTGGGCAATAACAAGTTTTTGCACGACAACGTTGATTAATAAGGTAGGATATTAAAGACATGGCATTAACGGCACGACTGGTCATTTACTCCATTCGTAGTGGTTGTTGGTAGTAGATATTTTTTGCCGGTGCCGGCATGCCAATTTTTAGTTTGAAGTGCGCCTATTTTTAGTTTGCTGTTTTAGGTTTAGCAAATGGCGCAATTGCAGTGTGTAAATGCCGGACGTAAGGAGCGTCCGGCATTTGTTTTTAGGCCACTTTGAGCGTTCTCAGAAAGGTGTGGCGCCTGTCGCCGTGGTGAAATATGGTCATTGCAGGGGGTTTGAGACCCGCACTTATGTCCGCAATATCAATCAGTATTATGAGCACTATCAGAACTTTCTGCCCGCGAAAAATTTGCGAAAATTCTGCGGCTTCCCGGGTTCGCGAGACCTGATTTCTTCCGAACCAAATTATTACAGCTTCGTCTTGCTTATTCAATCTCATGTGCTTTATTACCGTTTAGGATAGATACAATGAAGCCATTCCTTTACGAGCTCGCGGAAAATTTATATAAATCATACAAGCTGCTCGATCAGCTTACGGTAGTCTTTCCCAACCGAAGGGCGGTGATCTATTTCAGAAAGCACCTTTCAGGTATGCTCGATAAGCCAGCGTTCTCGCCACGCATGATCACGATCGAGGACTTTATGGCAGACTTCTCTTTAAAGAAAGTTCCCGATAAACTCGAGCTGATACATCGCCTGTATATCACTTATCACAACATACTTGGCACCGATGAATCTACTCGGGAAGCGTTCGATAAATTCTATTTCTGGGGAGAGATGCTTTTGCGCGACTTTGACGAATTGGACAAATACCTTGTTCCCGTCGAGCAAATTTTCAAAGATCTCACAGTCCAGAAGGAGCTTGATGCTTCCTTTGATTTTCTAACTGATGAACAGCGCGAGTTCCTTAAAAGCTTTTGGTCGAGTTTTGAAGAAAATATTACTGAAAACAAAAAGAAGTTTCTCTCTGTTTGGAACAGGCTTTTTCAGCTATATACCAATTTCCGTCATCAGCTATCGACTGAGGGTCTAGCCTATGAAGGCATGATGCACAGAGAAGTTGCAGAGAATATCGACGTCAATGTCGACGAAAAATTGAAGGCACAACAGATTGTGTTCGCTGGGTTCAACGCACTCACTACTGCAGAAGAAAAGATCTTAAGCTATTTTGTTGAACGACATGCAGCGAAGGTTTTTTGGGACATTGATACCTACTATGTTCATAACAACACGCAGGAGGCAGGCAGATTTTTCAGAGCCTATCAACGTCATGCCATCCTTGGAAGCACTTTTCCGCAGGACGTCCCGGCGAATTTTAAGAAGGGTGCCGCTTCGCATGCCGAACAGGAACCTGAGACAAATAGTCCAACGACGTCCAATGAAAAAGTAATACACATATATGGTGCCGCAGAACCAGTAAGCCAGGCAAAAGTGATGGCACAGATCTTACTGGAGAAACTGCAGCAAGGGCTGGATCCCGAGAACACACTCATTGTTCTTCCAGACGAGAAATTGCTCCTGCCGGTGTTGCATGGCCTATCAGGTGCATTCGAAAAGTTAAATGTGACCATGGGGTTTCCGCTCTCTAACACTCCGGTCTTTTCTATTGCTGAGCTACTGGTTGATCTGCAGATATCAAGCAGACAGGATCATTTCAACCACCGCGAGGTCCTTGCATTGCTCGGACATCCATATGTCGTGGCGGCAGACCCGATTGCGGCAAATGTAAAAAGAAAAGAAATACTCAGTCACAATTGGGTTCACATCCCCCGAAGCTATCTCGCCACCACTGTCGACTTGCATCGTCGAATTTTTCAAGAAGTATCGGCGGCCTCTATGCTCGACTATTTGCGCGGTATCATAACAGAAATTGGACAACTGGAACAAATCAACCCACTCGATAAAGAATATGCTTTCAATTTCCTGAAACTGTTGAACAGGATGGACGAGGTAATTGGAATTAGTCATCGCCAAGCCTCCATTGCAGGCAGGAAGGCGAACCAGATTGCAATGAAATCATTCCTCCGATTGCTGCGCCAGCTCATCCAGACCTATAAGATTCCCTTTACCGGCGAACCTCTTAGAGGACTGCAAGTCATGGGTGTATTGGAGACGCGTAACCTGGATTACAAAAACGTTTTTATTCTCTCGATGAACGAAGGTGCCATACCCTCGTCATCGCTAAAAGGATCCTATATCCCCTTCAACATTCGAAAAGCTTACGGACTGCCAACCGTGGATCATCAGGATGCCATATATGCATATTTGTTTTACCGCGTACTTCAACGGGCCGAGAACATTTATCTTTTTTATAATTCTGAAACAGATGTGTTGGGTCAGGGTGAAATGAGCCGGTATTTGCAGCAGCTTATCTATGAAAGCGGGCTTACGATTGAAAAAAAGATTCTGCATAATCCGCTGCAGCCGCGACCCATTACCCCGATAACGATACCAAAAACGCCAGAGGTACTCGCTGCGTTATTGCGCTTTAATGAAGGCAACGGCATGTTTCGCGGTATATCCCCATCGGCATTAAACAACTACGTAGAATGCAGGTTGCGATTTTATCTGCGTCATGTCGCCGGTATAAAAGAGCCGAAGGAAGTGGAAGAAGATCTCGATGCAAGGGTGCTCGGTAACTTTCTCCACCGGGTGATGGAATTGCTGTACAATGGCATCAGGGAGAAGAAAGGAAATAAGCTGATTGAAGCTGCTGATCTTAAAAATACCGACATCACGTTAGATTTGTTAATCGATAAGGCTTTTATTGAAAAGTATCGACTCGACCCTTCCGCACGGGTTGAATATGAAGGTCAGCGGCTGGTGGTGCGTGAGATAGTGAAAAGATTCGCTAAGCGGATCATTGAAATGGATAAGATCTATGCGCCCTTCACGTTAGAGGCGACGGAACAAGGCGGACTATTTCATTCGATACAATTGCAGAAAAGCAATGTGTCTGTCTTGCTAAATGGGAAGATTGACCGTGTTGACCGTAAAGACAATATTTTGCGCGTAATCGATTATAAGACCGGGAAAGACCAGTTGGATTTCGAAAGCATTCCCTCTCTGTTCGTCCGTGATGAAAAAAGAAACAAGGCAGCTTTCCAGACTATGCTCTACGCGTTGCTTTATAAAAGCAGTTCGGGAGAGCGTAATAATAAGATCGTTCCAGGATTAATAAACAGAATGAATCTTTTCGACCGGGATTTTAAATTCGGTCTGAAAGTGGGCAAGGATTATATTGACGATGTCGGGCCGTTGCTCCCTGAGTTCGAACGACACATGACAATTCTGTTGGAAGAATTGTTTTCTGCTGATGTTCCGTTCGATCAGACAACGGACGTAGAAAATTGTAAGTATTGTGCTTTTAAGGGAATATGCTATAGAAGTTAGTCGTGAATTAGTCAAGAGTCATGAGTCAATAGTCGTCTGGTTGCGAAGGTTGTCTGACGATGTTGGTCGGTGAGTCTCGCTCGATGTCGGAGATGCACTGACTCTTAAGCTGCATCGACTCTTGACTAATTCTCACTCCCTTTCTGCGATCAGCTTCTGCAATGCCATCAATTCATCTCTCAGCTTTGCGGCCTGCATAAACTCAAGCTCTTTCGCAGCCTTTTCCATCGCTCTTTTGGTGCGGTCGGCCATCTTAGTCAACTCCTCTTTGCCGAGGTATGCAACTACAGGATCCGCGGCAAGGGACGACTCCTCAGACTCGACATAATAATTTTTTACTGCCAGCTTCGAGTCAGCAACTTTTGTCTGGCCCAAAATTGCATCCTTGGATTTTACAACTGTCTTCGGAACAATGCCATGCTTCGCATTGTATTCCATCTGAATTTCGCGCCTGCGATCTGTTTCATCGATTGCCTGCCTCATCGATTCCGTAATTGAATCGGCATACATGATCACCTTTCCGTTCTCATTGCGTGCAGCCCTACCGATAGTCTGAACCAACGATCGCTGATTTCTTAAGAAACCTTCCTTGTCCGCATCCAATATTGCAACAAGCGATACCTCTGGCAAGTCAAGTCCTTCGCGCAACAGATTTACTCCTACAAGCACATCGAATACACCGAGCCGTAGTTCACGCAGGATTTCAACGCGGTCCAGCGTAGCAACCTCTGAGTGAATGTAGCGACACTTCACACCGACACGGTCCATATACTTTGTGAGCTCCTCGGCCATCCGTTTTGTGAGTGTTGTTACAAGTACGCGCTCTTTCTTTTTTACGCGCTCATCGACTTCTTCCAATAAGTCGTCAATCTGGTTTCGGCTCGGCCTCACATCGATTTGAGGATCCAAGAGTCCCGTCGGACGAATTAATTGTTCTACAACGACACCTTCAGACTTGCGCAGCTCGTATTCAGATGGTGTTGCGCTAACATACACCACCTGAGTCAATAAAGATTCAAATTCATTAAACGTCAGTGGTCTGTTGTCGAGCGCAGAGGGCAGCCTGAATCCAAAGTCCACAAGATTTTCCTTTCGTGATCGGTCTCCACCCCACATTGCACGTACCTGTGGAACTGTAACGTGACTTTCATCAATAACCATAAGGAAATCGTCGGGGAAGTAATCTATGAGGCAGAATGGTCTTGCTCCGGGACTTCGTCGGTCGAAGTAGCGTGAGTAGTTTTCGATCCCGGAACAGTATCCGAGCTCACGCATCATTTCGATATCGAACTCTGTGCGTTCCTTTAACCGTTTGGCTTCAAGATGTCGTCTTTCACCTTCAAACATGCTGACCTGCGCAACCATATCGTCCTGGATCTCACGTATGGCCTGGTGCAATGTCGATTTTCCGGTTACAAACAGGTTGGCAGGGAAGATCGTAACTACTGTTTCGTCTGAGATCTTTTTGCCACTCACAGGATCGATCCGCTGCATTGATTCTATTTCATCACCCCAGAAGTAAATTCTCATTGCATAATCCGCGTAAGCAAGGAAGACGTCTACCGTATCACCTTTTACCCGAAAGGTGCCCCGTTTAAATTCGACTTCAGTGCGGTTGTAAAGTATGTCGACCAATGCGAAGAGTAGCTTATTGCGCGCAACAAGCTCACCGACCTGCAACTTGATCACATTCTTTCCAAATTCCTCGGGATTGCCAATTCCATAGATGCAGGATACCGATGCGATTACGATCACATCCCTGCGGCCAGTAAGCAACGAAGATGTTGCGCTCAGGCGGAGCTTTTCGATTTCTTCGTTGATTGAAAGATCTTTTTCAATGTATAAACCGGAAGACGGAATAAATGCTTCCGGTTGATAATAGTCGTAGTACGAGATAAAATATTCAACAGCATTTTCAGGAAAGAACTGCTTGAACTCGCCATAAAGTTGTGCTGCGAGCGTCTTGTTGTGACTGAGCACGAGTGTTGGCTTCTTCGTCCGTGCAATGACGTTTGCCATCGTATAGGTCTTGCCGGATCCGGTTACACCAAGAAGTGTTTGATGCTGTTCACCTTCAATTACACCCTTCGTCAATTGTTCGATCGCCTTTGGCTGATCGCCGGTAGGTTGATATTCGCTTGTTAATTTGAAATCCATAACGAAGATTTTAATTATTCAATGGCGCTAAGGAAAGTAAGATTGCCTCTGAAAAGTTCGAACGATAAAATAAAAAAAATCGCCCGGCAGAGCGATTCAGATTTTTCCGGATGCAGCCGCCGCTGCACAATTTTAGTTATTCCATATTTTCCACGATTTTTCTGCCTGGATGTGAAGCATTTCCAAGCCGTTTTTAATCGTAGCATTTCTCATTTCTGCTTTCTGCAGAAACATGGTGCGTGCAGGGTTGTAGATAAGATCGTAGACATAATGATCCGCGCCGATGTACTCATAATCTATCGGCGGCATGGTTTCTGTTTTAGGACTCATGCCCAGGGGCGTAGTATTGATAATAAGCAATGAATCGGTGATGAGCTTCGGGTTTTTTTCCAGGTCTTGATAAATGAGATCGCCTTTTTTTGGCTCTCTTGACACAAGTTTGTAGGCAATCTTATACTTCTTAAGTGCCTCCTGAACTGCCTTTGACGAGCCTCCCGTTCCCAAGATTAAGGCCTTCAACGTCTTCCCTTTTGGTAACCACTTATCAAGCGTTTCGAAAAACGCCTCCGAGTCCGTGTTGTATCCCTTCAACTTTCCGTCCTGAATCCTGACAACGTTCACCGCACCTATCTTTTTGGCGAATCCATCGACCTCATCGAGGTATTTCAAAATCTGTTCCTTGTAGGGGATGGTGACGTTGAGACCCGACAATCCCTTTGTCTCTTTAAGCAGCAATTCGATATCGGTAATGTTATTTAAGGGAAAAAGCTCATAGTGATAATCTCGCAACCCTTCGCGAAAGAATTTTTCATCGAAATATGCCTTTGAAAATGAATGGCTCACGGCAGCGCCAATGAGTCCGAATACTTTTTCCATGTTCAGCTAGTGTGTTTTAAGTCTTATTGCAATTTTTCTGCTAAGAACCATAATTATAATCAACGTCAGTCACCAGCAAATTTTGGGAACGTTAGTCAACTTCAAAGGGAGGAGCTGTATTCGTGTTTTTACGTTCAATACCGAGGAAATGCAAAAAGGTATCACCCCTTAGTCCCAGCCTTATTGTTTCAAGTGGAATAACGTCTTCCGGTGAAATGTTTCCAAGGTTCACATTCGCCCCCAGCAGTTTAATGAACCAAACCTGCTGAGCCTTTTGTGGCGCTTCCCAGATTATTTTTTCATACGGGATTTTTGTTAAAATTTCCTGAACCAAACCAGAACGTACTTCACCCGTAGAGCGGAAAAGGCCCACGTTACCGCCCTCACGTGCTTCTCCAATCACTTTCCATGCGCCGGCATCCAACTCTTTCTGCATGAGATCTATCCATAAATAAGGCGGTATTATTTTGTCGGCGTCTTTAGACCCGACTTCCGACAGCACTGTTACTTGTTCGGAAAGCTTTGCAATATAATCGCACTTCTTGTCGTGGTCAATGTCCATTGATCCGTCGGAGACCTCGGCAAAAGACATGTCATACTTATCAAGTATTTTACGGTATTCGTCGAACTGATTCCGGATAACAAACGCTTCAAACAGCGTGCCTCCAAAATATACTGGCAATCCTGCCTCCTTGTAAACTTTTAGTTTGTCCTTCAGATTGGGTGTTACGAAAGAAGTTCCCCACCCCAGCTTAACGATGTCTGTGTGTTGCGCGGAAAGGCTCACGAAATCTTCAGCTCCACGGACACTCAGGCCTTTATCCATGGCCATAGTAAAGCCGTATTGCCTGGGCTTAGTCGTTCGCTCAGGCAGATTTTTGATCTCGTAATTCATTATCTATTCTCTTTTCTAAACTGTTCGATGATTTTATACAAAGCCTTTTGAGTTTCCATCTTTGGAAAAAAATCAAACAGTGCTGAATGACCATCAAAGTCCAAAATTAAAGCATTTTCCAAATAATTAAAGGCTTCTTTAAAACGACCAGCTTCTATAAGGTAGACTGTCATACGATAAAATACTTCGGCATCTTCCTGGATCTCATCAAAACCCTGTGTTAATGTTTCAATAGCTTTTTCATGATCACCTTGTTCATAAAATATGAAAGACCAGTTTAACCAGATCTCCTTATCGTTAGGTTCGAGCTTGCTTGCTTCTTCATAAGCATCGATACTTGACACGGTATTCCCTATTTTAAACTCGGCGTGGGCGACGGACTTCCAGTATTCCGCATTTTCCGTATTTATTTTAAGGGCTTTATTATAAAAGTGAAGCGCCTGATACCATTTCTCCTGCTTCTCAAGGCAGGCACCTGCACCAAACCAGGCTTCATCATATAGATTGTCAAGTTTGGTTGCTTTTTGAAAGTATTTTAGCCCCAGGTCATACTGCTCGAGACTCTCATACGCAGCGCCAAGGCAACAGTACACTTCAGGACTTGGGCCTTCAATCTCCAGTGTTTTTCTGAAGGTATCAAGAGCTTTGGTATAAAGCCCCATGTTCATGTAGGTATTGCCTGTATTAAAATACGCGGACGCAAATGCTTCGTCGATGGTTATCGCATAGTCATACGCTTGCAACGCCTCGTCATATTTTTCAAGCTTGTTATAAACTATGCCAAGGTTATACCATGCAGCTGTTGAATATGGATCTTCATCAATAAATTTTTGATAGTACTCTATACTGCTTTCAAGTTGGCCCGTAAGGTCCAGACAAAATGCAAGTTCATACAATGACCCTTCATGATTGATATTGATCTCAATGGATTTCTTATAAGCATCAATTGCTTGCTGATACTCTTCCATACTTTGATACGCCAATCCAATACTGTAGTACACTTCATCTTTATCATCTGCAAGCAACAGTGCCTGTTCATAATTCTCGATCGCATCGGAATGTTTGCCTTGCAATGAAAGTATGGATCCTTTTGTCAAAAAGATCTCAGGGTCGTTCGGTTGCATTGAGTGCGCTTGCTCAAGCAGTTCTAACGCCTGACTATATTCCTCAAGATTTGATAAAATTTGTGCTTTGAGCGTAATAAGCTCGATAGAAAATGGATACTGGCTTATTGCCTGGTTAACAGCCTGAAGGGCCTTGTTGTGTTTACCCCGCAACATGTAATGATCAATGATCTGTTCGTAGGCATCCAAATCAAAAAACTCTGCTTTCTTCTTCCGTAGGTGGTCTTCAAATCGTTTAATCAACTCATTTCCCTCTTCTCTTTTACGATATTCTTTCGCCATGGACTAAAGGTTTTTCCTAAAATAGCTAAATCTGACGTAAAGCTAAAAACCTTTAGGTTATTTTTTACCATTCATTTTAGTAGCGTAATATCTACAGCACCTTTGCAAGGTTTCATCAATCGGTTGAAACTGATAATTGAGTTTATTTGTTATTTTGGTGTTGTCAAACAGAAAATCCGAACCTGCTAAACGAACGGTTTCTGGCGTGATTTTCGGTTCTGTTCCTGTTAGCCGTGCGCGAAGACCATCGAGAAAAGCTGCAGGTTTAAGGAACGTTTTTGTCATTCTGATAGAGGGGGGCTTTTTGTTGTATTGCCTGGCCATCTTTGTCAATAAGTCACGGTAGGAAATTTTACCGCACGAAGTAATAAAACGTTGACCATTTGTTTCATCATGCAGTAATGCATACACTACGTTCGCTACATCGATTACATCAACGTAGTTTACAAAGCCATCCATATAAAATGGACGTTCATCCCACGCATATTTAAATAATTGTGCGCTGCTAATATTCCAGTTGGCTTCAGCCAGTATCAACGATGGATTAACAACGACTGCACTAAGCCCTTCTTCAACGCCTCTGAATACTTCAAGCTCCGATTGATATTTGGATAATCCGTAAATATTATTTTCAGGCGAGTCAATCCATTTATTATTTTCATCAATATGGTGCTGTCCTTTTTGTCTTCCCAACGCAGCAACAGAGCTTACATGAACCAGTCGTTTCACGTTGTGTTCCAAACATGTATTCACAACGTTGCGCGTGCCAACCATGTTGATATCCATCACCTCATTCGCCCTTCTCGGATTAAATGAAACGATCGCAGCAGTATGTATCACGTGTGTTGCACCCTCAAGGCCCTCGCGCAGAGAAACAGGATCCATTATGTCTGCGTTGCGCCACGTAATTAAATCTCTGATATCGTCAAGCAGCGATACATCACTTTCCTTTCGGCGCAGTGCAATAAATTGTTCGCCTTCCGCGATGAGCTTGCGGATTACAAAGTTTCCCAACAGCCCATTCCCTCCTGTTACCGCGATCATTACATTAATTATTTAGACGTTGAGCTGGACTAACCAGGTTGAAAATCAAAGTGTGTTGTTCAACAGATTGAGAGATAGCGCTTTTTGAAAATATTTCATTTGCTGAGCTTCCTCTACAAGCCGTACGTGCTGCAGGTGATGACAATCGCTTCCTAACAGATGAACCCATCCGCGGTCGATAAGCTTCTGGGCAGTCGTTTGCACGATCTTTGAGTAGAATCCTGTGATCGAGCTTATGTTGATTTGAAATAATACACCTCTGTCGATAAGATCATGGGCCTTGTCAAGATTATTTTGAAGGTAAAGATAACGTTCAGGATGGGCGAGAACAGGCCTATATCCCTTGGTAGTAGCAAGGAAGATAAACTCCTTCATGTTGAAAGGCTCATTTAGGAAGTTTGTTTCAAACAACAGAAAATTGTTCCCGAAGGTTAGCATTTTCTGATTTTCGTCAACCATCTTAAAGACGTGTTCATCCAGATAGTATTCTGCCGCAGCCTGGATCTCCATGTCAATCTCCTGACTCACGAGAAAAGCCTTAAGCTTCGCCAGCCTTGCCAGTATCCGTTCAGTTGAATTTTTATAGGTGTCGCTCATTACGTGGGGTGATGTAATGAGTTTTCTGTAGCCCAGTTGCTGAAAATGAAGGATAACGTCTTCCGATTCCTCATACGACTGCACGCCATCATCCAGGCCTGGAAGAAGGTGCGAATGAATGTCTACCTGCAGCGCATTAACATTCTTTGTCGGTTCTTTTTTTCTTACCCAGTCAAACACTATGCCCTGAAAATTTTCTTAAACCAATTCCCGCTTTCGGGCTCCTCGTAGTAGCCATAACCGTACGCCTGGTCTCCACTGTCCGGCAGCGCGTTAAGCAAGGAGGTAATATTAGAAAATTTATTGATGTTGATGATGCGTTGAAGGTTTAAAAGAAAATCTTTTTTGGAGTAGTTAGCGCGGAATATGTAAATGGTAATATCGGAGTGCCGCATTGCTATAATTCCGTCCGTCACCAGACCGACAGGGGGGGTGTCCAATACAATACAGTCGTAGTGCTTTTTGAGATCTTCGAGCAGTTTCGCGAACTCGCTGTTCATCAAAAGTTCTGACGGATTAGGCGGGTGAGGACCTGACGGAATGTAGTCAAATCCCTCCAGGGATGTCGTTGTTACGCAATCCTGCCATTTGTTTTTCGCAATAAGTATGGTGCTGATGCCTTTGCTTTTGTCAATAATGTTGCCAGCAATCTCCTCTTTGGGCTTGCGCATGTCCAAATCAAGCAATACGACCTTTTTGTCCTGCAACGCCATCACACCGCCCAGATTCATGGCTATGAAGGACTTACCTTCGCCTGAAACGGTTGATGAGATCGTTATCACCTTCTTATCGGTATGAATGCTGAAGAAGTCAAGGTTAGTACGCAATGTTTTAATGGCCTCCGCGACCTTCGAGCGGGGGGAAGTAACAACGTGAAACACTTTGGTTTCGAGATTTTTGGTGGCGGGTACCACGCCAAGGACCGGTACGCCGCTTATATTTTCAATATCTTTTAAGGCAGTAATTTTATTGTTGAGAACATACAGAGTACCCAGAAGCAGTAACATCAGCATCAGGCCGGAAACAAAGCCGATACCGGCGATCATTAGCTTGTTTGGTGAAATCGGGGCGTCAGGCATCGTCGCAGGCGAAAGTATTTTGAAATCCTGTATGCTACCCGCCTGGGTGATCTCAAATTGAGATTTAGACTGCATGAGCGAAAGGTAAAACTGCTCGTACAACTTATAGTACCGGAGATTTTTAGAAAATTGCGTCGACTTGTCGGGCAAATTTGCAAACGAGTGTTCCAGCCTTGATTTATGCTGGTCGAGTTCACCTAATTTGCGTTGGTTGTCTGCCCGTAGATTTGTTAGTTGATCGATAGTTTTCTGTCGTATAATTCCACCCTCTTCCTGTTTCTGTCTGTAAGCCAAAGTATTTTCATTATACGATAGCTTTAATCGGGATTGGTCCATGGAAAGTTTTTCGAGCCTTTCCAAATTAGCGATCAGTGAGGGGGAAAGGACGGTCCGCTGGACCACCGAAATGTTAGGGGTGCTGTCTTCGATGCTTTTTAATAAGTTATCCAGGTCGCCCAGGCGACGGGTAAATTCGAAACGTTGAGAATCAATACGGTTAATTGCGCCGACCGTTTGTTTCAGGTCCTCGTCCATATTGTTCGTCTTGTTTTGCAATGTGAAGTTCTCGAAATAGTTTTCGAAATCTTCCATCTTGGTTTCAATGTTCACCAACTCTTGTGAGATCCACTGAATTTTCTGTTTTGTAGCGAGGTTCTTTTGTTCGTTGCTGTATTGAAGGTATGTAGTATCAATCATGTTCAGCACAGTGTTTGCCTTGAAGGGATTGTTATCCTTAAAGGCAATTTGGATGGTATTGGCATTATAGTTAAGCGGCTCGGCGGTAAGGTTGTTCAGCAAGTAGTCAAGCAATGCGTTTTCACTATTGATCACAAATGAATAACCGATCTCATCGCCTTTGGAGAAGTTTTCATTTTTAATAAGAAGAATCTCCACACCATCAAGCGGGATCCATACATTATACTTCCCTTTTATCTTCGTGCCATTGGCTTCCAACGTTAACGTAAAGTCATTGGAGCCATCGTCGGTGAAACCAATCGTTCTATCGAACAGGTTATGATTGCGTGCTTTGTAGATAACAGTAAAGGGATGGCTTTGAAAAAGCTCATCATTAAGGACCCGTCCGACGCTGAAGTAGCTGACGTCGAGCGCCGAAGAGTCCACCACACGACTAAGGAACAGGCGCGATTGAATTATTTCGATTTCTCCGGCTATCAAGCCAATGCTTTGGTCTTCAACAATTGCTGGTTTTATTCCGAATTCTGTTGCATCTTCTTTTATTTCCAGCTTCAAGACTGATTGTGATCTGTAAAGGTTCTTCGTGTACCGAACGCCGACGTAAGCCATGAAATTTACCATGAGGAATAAAGCCACGAGCCACGTCCAGTTCGATCGTGCAACAACCCTGAGCTTGTTGAAATCAATTCCTTCTACTGCTGCCTGAACTTTTATGGGATGTGGTTGGCTATTCACTGAAATATTTATTGTAGCCCAATGATTACAACTAATAGTGTAGCAAGGCTCGCCATCACGCTGAAGATGGGCCCGTAATCGCGAACCGCTTCCGGAAATGGTCTGCGAACGGGCTCCACATAAACAATGTCGCCGGACTCCATCACCATATTATTTTCACGATATCCATCAATAGTGCTAAGGTCCGTGAGAAAGATCTTATCATCTCGCAAAACCCTAATATTTTGTGCCTTACCGTCGTTACCTATCCCCTTCGCCAGGGCAAGAACTTCAACCAGACGCATGTTTTCGTTCGCCAGTGGTATTACCTGTCCTCCAGGTGCACCTAATACTATAACACGCTTATTGATATGCTTTAAAATTACGAAGGATCCTTGATAATAAAGTCCGTATTCCTTTTGAAGGATTTCTTCGGCCTCTCTTAATTTTAACCCTTCAAGCTTCAACGCGCCTATCATAGGAAATTTTACGGTGCCATTAATGTCGACCAGATAGGAGGGAACTACTCTGGAAGTCGCGGCATTCTGCCCGCCTTCGTTCTTTACAAGTTCAAGGTCCGGGTCGATGAGGCGCTCTCCTTTATTGGTATATACTTCGAGCTGTAAAATGTCGTTTTTTTGAATTGTGTAATTTTTTTCTGCGTCCTGCACCTGCTTCTCCAAAACGGCGCCTTCGGGCACCTGGAACATAATATTTTGTTTATACGACGAGCAGGATGCGAGGAATAATGTGATCAGCAACAGCTGTGGGTATAGCTTACGCAGGTTCTTCAACGGACAGGAATTTATTCACGTACAGTAAAATTACGGATTTCTGCCAAACTATAGTGGCGTTAGCTCCAACCATGCTAATAACCCGCCCGTTGCTTCAGGTAAACACATCCAAGGCCAAAGAAGGCCTCAGCCAATACTATGAAGCATTTTTCAATGTTTGGATAGCGATCAGATACTTGTCGATCACCAGTGATTCACTGTACTCGGCTTCCATCTTTGCCCTTCCGTTCTTGCCGAATGCTCTAAGCTTTTCATCCTCAAAGCTGGCCATCAACATCATTTTTTCCGCGAGGTCATTCGAGTCTTTGATCTTGCAAAGCAGGCCGTTGAAGTTGTCGATGACGACATTGTTGCAACCCGGTACATCCGTGGCAATTATCGGCTTCGCTGAGCTTGCTGCTTCGAGCAGGGTGCGAGGGGTTCCCTCGCGATAAGACGGTAGCACAACACAATCTGAATCTCTTATAAACTGTCTCACATCCGTTGTCGTTCCCAAATAGTCAATTATCCCGGAGTTTATCCATTCCTGGATCACCTTCACTTTTATTCCACGTTGGTGACGTGGGTCCATAGCGCCAAGCACCTGGAACGTTGCGTCCAATCCGTACGACTTTAGTTTCTTCACGGCATCGATATACTCCAAGACCCCTTTATCGGTGATCAGTCTGGAAATAAGGAGGAATGTAAATTTACTGTTGCGTTTGAATGAAGACGGTTGAAATCTTCCGAGGTCAATTCCGGAACCTGGAAGAATATCAGCGGATGCCGCACCAATCAATTTTTTGTTTAGGAATAATTTGAGATCCTCAGGGTTTTGAAAAAATACTTTATCGGCGAATCTGAAACTTATCTTGTACAGGGCAATGGCGATCCATGAAACAAGGTTGTTTCGAAGAAAGGCGGTACCCAAACCACAAACATTATTTACCACTGGTATCCCTAACATGGCGGCGGCCAGTGTGCCATAAATGTTGGGCTTGATTGTGTAATGCAAAATTATATCAGGCTTCACCCTGCGGTAGATGAAGTAAAGCTCAAAAATGAGTGCCGAATCTTTTAAGGGATTTGCACCACGGCTATCCATCTTTACCTTATGATGGATACAACCTTCTTTTACGAGGTGCGTTGTAAAATCATCTTCAGGGGCGATTGTATGAACCTCATGACCCTTTTCTATAAGGGCCTTGACAAAATTCATCCTGAAATTATAAATATTCCAGGAGGTATTGAGTACAATTGCAATTCTCATCTACTTTGGGCCCGGTACTGAGAACTTCTTTGATGCTAAAAGTCGACTAGCTTTGTCGAAACATGGCAATCTGAAATCTCTGGTTTGGGTTAATCAAAGGTAACAAAAGTAATTTCGTACAACAAGTAACTCTGAATTTAATATCTACGGATTTGTTTAATTCGATTATGAACGAGAAGGATCTTAACACGGCAGTACTTATTGCGATTAGCAAGCCGCAAATTGCAGAGCAAACACAGGAACATTTGGATGAGCTTGCATTTCTTGCAGAGACGATTGGCATAAAGACAACGAAGCAATTTGTTCAAAACCTTGTACAACCAGACGCACGTACCTTTGTTGGAAAAGGTAAGCTTTTAGAAATTAAGGAATTCGTTACGTCGCAGAAAGTGCGCTTCCTTATCTTCGATGATGACCTCTCGCCGTCACAATTGCGGAATCTTGAAAAGGAATTTAATGCCGAAGATCAGCCATATGTTGTAAAAGTATACGACCGCAGTCTTCTGATCCTTGATATTTTTCTGTGGCGTGCACAAACCGCGCAGGCAAAGACGCAAGTTGAACTGGCAAGAAATCAATATCTCCTCCCACGACTGACGAGACTTTGGACTCACCTTGAACGACAACGTGGTGGTACTGGTACACGCGGTGGCGCTGGTGAACGCGAAATAGAAACGGACCGGCGTAACATTCGCACCCAGATCAGTGTGCTGAAGGAGCGCTTGATAAAAATTGAGAAGCAAAAAATCACACAACGCAAGTCGCGCGGTAGTGTCGTTAGAGTTGCACTCGTTGGATATACCAATGTTGGTAAATCTACGCTCATGAATTTATTGTCAGGATCTGGCGTGCTGGCGGAAAACAAACTTTTCGCGACAGTTGATGCGACGGTAAGAAAAGTTACGCTTGGAAACATTCCCTTTTTGCTTTCCGACACCGTCGGATTTATTCGCAAGCTTCCCCATCACTTGATTGAATCGTTTAAGTCGACACTGGATGAAACACGCGAGGCCGACATCCTGGTCCATGTAGTTGACTTTGCGCATCCTTATCACGATAATCAAGTCGAGGTTGTGTCAAAAACTTTACAGGAGATTGGTGCAGCAGGCATGCCGACCATCCTGGTCCTGAATAAGGTTGATGTCTATCTCAAGGAGAATCCTGAGGCAGATCTTGACGAAAAGAAAGGATACTACCGGGAGCTGGGATACAGTCAGGTTATCTTCGTTTCCGCAATTACGAATTTCAACATCACCGAGCTAAAGAAATTGATCTTCGAAGAAGTAAAAAAGAAGCACTTGCAAATATTTCCCAACTTTTTGAAAGAAAACTATGAATGGAATATGTAACGTGCGTGCGATACAACAAATTATTCAAGCCCTATCATCATAAACGCTCCCCAGTAAATCGGTTCAGGATATTCAACCCGAAGCTCTTTTTTTGCGTCGACGAAGCTCTGGCGAAGGTTGCCTGAGTTCAACCACTTCTGATAAAATTTCAACATCAATTTTTGCGTTGCTTCATCGTCAACTTTAAACATACTCATGATCAGCACCTTGGCACCAGCCACAAGGAAAGCACGCTGAAGGCCGTATACACCTTCACCGGCTTCTAGGTCGCCTAGCCCCGTTTCGCAGGCACTAAGCACGACAAGGTCGGTCTTGTCAAGATTCAGGCTCATCGCTTCATAGGCGGTAAGGATCCCGTTCTCCATGTTATAGTTAAAGTCAGTCTTCTCCATCAGGTCTCCTGCACCACGAAGCAACAGCCCGGTACGCATCAGAGGATTCTGATTGAGTGTGGCCTCGCTGCTTTCCAACTCTCCCTCTAATGTTACCTGAACGCTGGGTTTATAGAACCCATGGGTTGCAATGTGAAAAATTTTGGGACTGTTTAACTCTTTTACCTGCTCCTCTGAAGCGGATTTCTCAACATATTCAGCCGTTGTCCATCCTTTTTGCTTCAGCATAAACTGAAGTTGATCTACTTCTTTTTCGGTTCCCGGCAATGCGGCAATGGCCTGCCCCGCGGAAGCCGCGGCATAGAATTGAGGGTTGCCAAACATTGATGCTGTATTTTCAGACTTCGAGGATTTGGACTTTAGTTTCCTTAAATACATATCCCTTGTATTGCTGACGAGAATAATGTTCGCATTGTCAATCACAAATCGGCCGTCTGGCGTAGGGATCGCTTCAAGATTTATTTGGTTGTAAATTCCGTCGGCGGATAGATAGATTGTTGAAGCCTGTCCGATGCCGTCAGTTAACGGCTTCCAGAACACTTCATAGGAAATGTCGTCGCGAACTTTCCCGGTGATTGAATTTCTATAAAATTTAAAAAAGCGCGTTTCCATCTTCTTTCCATCCTTAAGCATGATCACTTTTGGTTTGGAAAAATCATCCTTCATATAAAGTGCGGCATATACGACCGAGTCAGTGAAGTCGTGGTTGAAGTATCGGTACCGTACCATTTCAACTGCTGTTTCGTTCTTCTTTAGTGATTTCTTTACATCTTCAAAGCTCAGACGTTTGTTTTCGAAACTCTGACCGAAAAGTTCTGACTGCTGACTTAGATCCTTCTCCAACCGTTCAACCTCTTGTTGCAATGCTCCGGGATCAATTTCATTTTCAGTAAGTTGCGTTGGACTCATCGACAGGGCGAGTGTTAACAACTCTTTCTTTTGTAGCCAAAGGCCAAATTGTGTTTTCAGTTTTTCATCCGTACTGTTCAGAATTCTCTCCCTAACTTTGATAGAAGAGCTCAGCAATAGCGCCTTGGTCAGCAACTGGTAGTTATAAACCTTCCCCGACAAATCCTTAAAGTCATCGAGGTTGCTAAATGCCAAGGTGTTATAAAACTCGAAATCACCCTTGATGGTATTCCAGTATTTTGCCTTTTCACGTTCACTCAGTGCAGGAAAGAATTGTTTGATAAAGTTTTCATAATTGGTGAGTGACTCTTCGATGAGCCGTTTTGAACGCTTGTAGTCCTTTTCCATGTAATACACCTTACTGAGCTTGGAAAGGACTTTTACATATTCCGGATGGGTAGAACTGAAGAATTTTTCATACAGATTACGTGCCTGCGTATAAAAATCCTCCGCTTTCTTATACATCTTTTGTTGATAATAAACATCGCCGGTAAGCGTATAGATGCTTGCCGCGTTGATGTTATTTTTCGTGCCGGTCTTCGTTCGCCATATGTTTTCAGCGATTGTCAAAGAGTTAAATGCTATATCGAATTTCTTTTCTGACAAATAAAGGACAGCCATGTTCTTAAGGATGTCTGCGTATTGCGGGTTGTCTTTTCCAACTTTTGCAGCGATGATATCCCGCGCTTCAATCATGAGCTTCTCGACATCCTTTTTGTTATCGCCCTTATGAAATTTTATCAATGCGAGTTGTGATAAGGATCGGGCCACCTCAATGTGTTGACGGCCAAATTGTTTTTCCTGACTTGCTAGTGCCTTTGATACATTGCGCTCTGCCTTGTCGTAGTCACCTAAGGTGTAATTAATCTCACTTAGCAACTTCTGCGTGGAGGCAGTTTTTGTGGATACATCGCCGTACGTCTTTACTGCCATCTTGTTAGCAGCATTTGCAATTTCCTCGGCTTCGGTGTAGTCTCCCTTGGCAAGTAAAATACGGCCCTGGTTAACCATAGGCTCTATCAACCGTATTGAATTTTTGCCATATAACTTTTCATATTCTGGAATCTGTGTTTTTAATAAATTGTCTGCATCGGAAAAGCGTCCTAATTGGATGAACAACGAGGTTAGTTCTTCAGCCGTTGTAAGTTCACTGCCAACAATGACGTCGGCTTTGGCGATGAGGCGGCGCGATCTGTCCAGGTTGGTCTCTGCTTCATCGAACAAACCCTTTATGCCGCACAGTTTTGCTTGTGTCTCTATTGCATGAATGTAATCGCTGATCCGTTTTTCATCTTTTCGATATTCTTCCAATATCTTTAGGGCTTTGATGATGTTTTCGTCGGCTTTCTCATATTGCCCGAGTTTGATTTGCAGCTGTGCTATTTTGTCAAGCTCCACCCCGTATTCTGGATCCTTGTCGCTGAACTTGGAACGCGCGACGTCTGAAGCGTCGTCCAGGGTGGCCGTTGCGAGGGAATAGTCGTCAGTTAATTCGTGCAACAATGCAAGGTGATTGAGAATGTCAAGATGATCTTTTTGCCACGGTCCAATTTCTTTCGCTACGATCTTTGTGTAGCTCTCATTAAAGATCTTTTGTGCCTCCTCGATCTTATTTGTAAAGTCCAGGTAATAGCTCGCCAGTCTAATGCGCGCAAGGTGATACTCCGGCGAAGTTTCTCCGTAAAGTTCCCTCTTGATGTCTGTAATTTGCGTTAGGTAGTTTTCAGAATTTATGTAGCGCTTTTCTTTTTGTGCGACGTCAAAAAGGAAATTGAGAATGCGCTCCGTCGTCCTGTAATTTTTTGGTAGCGCTTTTGATTTTAGCAAATTTGCGGCATCCTGTTCAAGATCCTTCGTTTTATCACGCTCAAGTTTGGAATCAAATTCAACTGCTTTAAAATTTATTTGCACCAGGCTTGATTTTGAAAAATTCTTATTGAGAACCTTTTCATATTCTAACTTGAGATTGAGATAGCGTGCGCGGTTCTCTTCGACCAGAAGTTGGTGGAGATACGCCAGGTACAGGTCGTGGGCAAGGGTGGTGGTTGGCTTTGCACGCTTGATAAGGTTATTAAGAATATTTTCGTATTCAAGTTCTTTTTCGCGCTCTTCATTTCCATTATCGATCAGCATTTTTGCATAGAGATAATTATTCTGAACAAGCGACAAGTTTGCCTCTCCCATGTATTTCTGATTCTTGCGAATCCATGTCTGGGCTGCCTTGAACGCAGAGTCAGCAGAAAGAAGAATTCCTTTTTTACTATATGCATTGGCCGTCAGCGTTAGCACTTTTGCGTATTCGCTGTAACGTTGTGGAATTTCGGTGTCAGAAACTCGTTGTGTTTTGATTGCTGCACCTTCGACCGTTGTTTCCCTTTCAACCGCCCTGCCGGCAAAGTAAGGCTGGATCTCCGACAGCAATGCGAGTGCCTCATTGCAAAGTCCCTGGCCGGTCATTGCTTCAGCCTCTGTCAGAGCAATACGGCCTTTGATATACTCATTCTTTTCAGCAGTCTTCGCAAGTGCGTCCTTCGCCTTTACCAGATATTCACGGCTGATCCTGTAGTTGCCATACTCGTTATATATTTCAGCTACGTCGACGAGCGTGCCAACGTGGAGTATTGTGGTTTCTCCATACGTCGCTGCGCCGCTCGTGATAGCCTTGGCTAGAGTATTGTCAAAACCCTCAAGCATACCACCCGCCAGATTCATGCGAGCTTCTCGTAAGTACAGCCCCGGCATGTAGCTGTTTGTTTCACCCATTTTGGCGCTTACAGCTTTCTTCAGCTTTTGTAGTGCGCTACTCGCTTTGCTGACGCTTCCAGCAGCATACAATGCATCAAGCTTGCGCAAACTCTTGTCAAATTTTTTGTTTTGAGCATTGATGGTGAAAAAAGAAAGCAGAGAGATTGCAAAAAACAGGGACAACCTGAACATCTTCATACAATGGGATAGATTAGTTTGCTAAGCTAGCAATATTCAAGCGCATTACGAGCCTGAAAACAGGCACTGACGACGATCGGTCGATCTTACAGTTGAAGAAGTTTTATCACTATTTCTTTAGCGGCGGTCGTGATCACCGTACCTGGTCCAAACACAAAGGAGACCCCTGCGTTGCGCAGAAATTCGTGATCATGCTCCGGGATAACGCCACCGGCAACGACCATGATGTCAGGCCGACCAATTTTCTTTAATGAACTGATCAATTCCGGGATTAATGTCTTGTGCCCACCGGCGAGACTTGATGCACCTATCAGATGCACATCATTTTCGGCAGCCTGCATCGCCACCTCGTCAGCGTTTTGAAATAACGGACCGATGTCTACATCGAATCCAAGATCAGCGAAGCTTGTAGCAATTACTTTTGCGCCACGGTCGTGACCGTCCTGGCCCATCTTCGCGACCAGTATCCGCGGTCTGCGTCCATCCTGTTCTGCAAAGGCATCAGTAAGCTTTCGAATCTCTTCGAATTCCTTATGGCTTTTCATTTCCCTCGAATATACACCCGAAATCGAAGTGATGTTGGCCTGGTAGCGACCAAAAACTTTTTCTAAAGCAAAGGATATTTCACCCAACGTAGCCCGCGCACGCGCTGCCTCAACGGCGAGCGCCAACAGGTTTCCGGAATTACTTTGCGCTGCAAGCGTGAGCGCGTTTAAGGCAGACGTTACGGCGAAATGATCTCGATTCGCTTTGATCTCGTTCAACTTTTCGATTTGCTCCTGCCGGACTAGCGTATTGTCTACTTCACGCGTTTCAAAATCATGTTTTTCGTTGACGACATATTTATTCACACCAACGATTACGTCACGGCCGGACTCAATGCGAGCCTGTTTGGCAGTGGCGGCCTGTTCGATCCGCATTTTTGGAATACCCTTTTCAATGGCATGCGTCATTCCGCCAAATTGTTCAACCTCTTCAATCAGATCCCATGCTTTCTCCACGAGCGCTGACGTAAGTGTTTCAACGTAGTAAGACCCGCCAAATGGATCTATTAGTTTGGTAATACCTGTTTCCTGTTCAAAAAACAATTGCGTATTGCGCGCGATGCGCGCAGAGAAATCCGTCGGCAGCGCAAGTGCCTCGTCAAGCGCGTTGGTGTGCAAAGACTGCGTCCCACCAATTACGGCTGCAAAGCCCTCAAGGCACGTGCGTGTAACATTGTTGTATGGATCCTGTGCTGTTAAGCTCCAACCGGACGTCTGACAATGTGTGCGCAACGCCATTGATTTGATATTCGAGGGATTGAACTGCTTTACAATTTTCGACCAAAGCAATCGGCCGGCACGCATCTTCGCGATCTCCATGAAGAAATTCATGCCAATGCCCCAGAAAAAAGAAAGCCTTGGCGCAAGCTCATCCACATTAATGCCGGCTTCTATTCCCTTTCTAAGATATTCAAGTCCATCGGCCAGGGTATACGCAAGCTCAATATGTGCTGGTGCGCCAGCTTCATGCATATGATATCCGCTTACACTGATTGAATTGAATCGCGGCATGTATGCGGATGTGTATCGAAAGATGTCCGTAACAATTCGCATGGAAGGAGTCGGTGGATAGATGTAGGTATTCCGAACCATGAACTCCTTGAGTATATCATTTTGTATTGTTCCCGTGAGCTGTCGAGGACTAACCCCCTGTTCTTCCGCAGCAACGATATAAAACGCCATGATAGGCAGCACTGCTCCGTTCATGGTCATTGACACCGACATTGTTTCTAAAGGAATACTTTCAAACAGGATCTTCATGTCTTCAACCGAGTCTATCGCGACACCAGCCTTTCCAACGTCACCCGTTACGCGTTCATGATCTGAATCGTATCCGCGATGCGTTGCAAGATCAAAGGCAACCGATAATCCACGCTGTCCTTCCTGAATATTTTTTCGATAAAACGCATTCGACTCTTTGGCTGTTGAAAAACCGGCGTACTGTCTGATGGTCCATGGTCTGGCCGTGTACATTGTTGCGTAAGGCCCTCGCACAAAAGGAGGTAGCCCTGGAACGTATTGAAGATGCTTTAGCTGATTAAGATCGGTATCACTATAGTAAGGTTTGATATCAATGTTTTCAGGCGTGTTTGAATTTTCATAGCCGCGATCAGAAAGCGGTTTGATATTTTTTGTTGATGACTGCAGAACCTCTTGAAGAGTCTCACTGCTATTGATGATGGCCTGAAGTTTCTTCCAGCACGCATTTGCAATATTGTGAACCATTGCATGCATGCTGTACGTACCTGCAATGGGATCTGCAACGCTATCGAGGTGTACTTCTTCACGGAGGATGTTCAAAACGTTTCGCGCAGTTCTGTTCATCGCAACATCAGATTCATTTTCCGGTAAAATGGTAATTGAATCACTGTTGCCAAGGACCGACGATAAAGCAGCGGTGGTATTGCTGAGCATTTCCCGATGCGTCCTTAATTCTTCTTCTTTAAAAAAACCTGTACGTGTATGAATGTGAATGTCGCCAGGTTGAAAACTTGACTCATAAGCATTTCCAATGCAATACCATAAAATTCGAAATGCCTTCAGTCTGGCAATATTTATGAAGAAGTTTTTCTGGCAACGAAAAGAAAATGTAATGCTTTTAAGAAGCGTTAGTTTGCTTTGCTGATCTCCCGAAAAATTTTCAATGAGAGCATGTCCTTTTTTAAATGCGTAGATTAATTCATTTAATGTTGTCGACGGTGGGATCACAACACCCAATGGATGGTAGTTTGTCATACCCGAAAATGCAGCATTTACAATAGTCGGATCTATAGGAAGCGTATCCCAAAGTAAGCTCCCTCTTAAATGGGCCGGATTATATTTTTTACTTTTAATATACGTAATCAGACCTTCGCAAAATGTGTCCGACGAACTTAGGAGAAACGAAATATTACAAATGGGCCATTCAATATCGTTAAGGAGGAGCGTCCAATTAACTTGTGTGGCGCTGCGAACATCGAACAGGATTCCATCTGCGCCATTTTGTAAGTGTAATAGCGCAGCATCATTACCGGCCTTCTCGCTGACTACGGTAACTAACGGTAAGTTGTTCCAACAGTGATTGCTTTCGCAAGATGCTTGCGATGAAGCTTCAAATTTTTTTACATAGTCAAATTTTTGGATATCCTCTAACGCGTAGTAGGAAAAAAAACTCAATTCATTATCATGATTCCATGTGAGTGTTTCATCAAAATTTCTATTTTGTAGTTCAAC
Organism: Chryseolinea sp.; assembly: GCA_037720155.1. Lineage (GTDB taxonomy): Bacteria > Bacteroidota > Bacteroidia > Cytophagales > Cyclobacteriaceae > Chryseolinea. The sequence goes on from JBBJMI010000002.1 coordinate 517,439, forward strand.
CGAAGCAACTAACTTCCATTCCTCCCTGTTCGTTTCCGGAAAGGAAGTCTTAATTAAGTCATGGATACTCAGTTGCGGCATTTGAAATATTTCAATTCAATTTTAGCTAGTTTTTCAACAACGGGTCGCGTTTTATTTTTAAATTTTTGGTAGCATTTTTTTTTCTGAAAAATCAAGAACACGCTCACTTGTTTTGTTAAACTCTTTTTCTCCATATTTGTCTCCCTTCTCGATATGAACGTTTTGAAATCAGAAAGAATAGAACAAACAATGGAAATCAGCTGTAAAACAGTTTGGAACGATTGCCTCGAGGTAATTCACGAACATGTTGGCGCTGAGAATTTCAATACTTGGTTCAAGCCTATTCTTCCTTTACGTGTTGATGGTGACATCCTTACCATTCAGGTTCCTTCACAATTTTTCTACGAGTGGCTGGAGGACAATTATGTTGCTGTTCTAAAACGCGCCATTCATACTGTACTGGGCCCAACCGGAAGATTGGAATATTCTGTTGTTGTTGATAGTGGCAATCAACAGGCGCCTCCGGTGTCAGTTAATTACCCTGCAAGCGGCAATGGAAACAGAAGAAGTGGGATGAATAGCAACTTCGGTCCTGATGATTATTCACCATTTTCCTACAAAGCTTTAAATCCTCTGACAGTTAATTCCCGGCTTAATGCTGCTTACAGCTTCGACAACTTTGTTGAAGGAGATTGTAACCGGTTAGCACGGTCTGCGGGCGTTGCGGTTGCGAAGAAACCAGGTGTAACATCTTTCAATCCGCTCATGCTTTATGGAGGCGTAGGTGTTGGAAAGACACATTTGGTGCAGGCGATTGGCAATGAGATAAAGAATAACATGCCAAGCAAGGTCGTGTTGTATGTTGACCAAAGTGACTTTACCAATCAATTTCTGAATGCATTGCAGAATCACAAGCTGCAGGACTTTCAAAATTTTTATCAACAAGTGGACCTGCTTATCCTTGACGATGTACAATTTCTTGCCGGACGTGAGAAGACGCAGGAAATGTTTTTCCATATCTTTAATCAGCTGCACCAGTCTGGTAAGCAGATCATCATGACCAGCGATTGTCCTCCGCGCGATATGAAAGGGTTTCAGGAGCGGTTGTTGTCACGTTTCAAATGGGGTCTTACTGCCGATCTACAGGAGCCGGATTTCGAAACGAAGATGGCGATCATCAACCGCAAGATGATGGCCGATGGCATCAAAATACCCGCAGAAGTATCTGAATATCTGGCTTACAGCGTCGATACGAACCTTCGCGATATGGAAGGCGTGCTGAACTCATTAATTTTTCACGCAACACTCCTAAAGAAAGAGATCGATCTCGAGCTCGCGAAGGAGGTATTGAGGAATATTATTAAAGAGATTCAATCCGATGTAAGCGTGGATTTTATTCAAAAGACAGTAGCGGAGACTTTCAAGATCGATCCTGAGATTATGAAGGGTAAGCTCAAAAAACGCGAGATCGTGATACCGCGCCAGGTAGCGATGTATTTTTGCAAGCGCTTCACACAACTGACCCTGGCATTGATTGGAGAGAATTTTGGTGGTCGTGATCACAGCACGGTGATCCACGCATTGGAATCGGTAGAGGATATGATGAAAACCGATCCAAACTTCAAAGCCACCGTCGACGATCTTGGCAAGAAATTGAAGCTGCGCGTATCCTGAGCACACCCAGGGCGGCGGCCTGAGACAGGCCTTACCCTGGGCTCAGATGTTGTAGCCTTTCAAGCCCAAGGAAAACATCAATTTTTGCACGGGCTATCATATCGGCACCGACTCATAATTCATAACTCATAACTACTCAACGTACCACAAACGGTATCTCCACCTGTTGCCTTGAGCTATTCACACCATACAACGCGCCTCGTCCCTTAAATTTGCTGAAGAATTCAACAACTTCGGCAGGATCTTTAACCCGCACCCTGTTGATGGCAACGATCGTAAAATTTTCGGGAACACCAATCTGTTTAAGAACGCTCGAATCCTTGATTCTGAAGACTTTGACACCGTATTGATTTGCTTCCAGCTGAGCACCTAACGCCTCATTGCTGATTATCTGGCGCTTTAAAATTTCTGTTGTGCCGCTGAGGTTGACTAATGTCAACGAGGTTGTTGAAGTCTTTCCATCACGGAGGTACGTAATACTCACCTTGTCGCCGGGGTAATGATAGCTTAACTCCTCCTCAAAAGAGCTTTGCGAATTGATGTCGATATCGTTGAGGCGGATAATTATATCACCCGGTTTCAATCCCGCTTCCATAGCAGGTCCTGAGCGATCGACATTCTCCAACAAAACTCCATTGTAAAGCTTCACCTTGGTATCAAGATCATACTTCTTGGAATTTTCATAGTTGTATTCAATTACACCACCGCCGATAAAGCCTTGCTGTACAATACCATACTTAACAAGGTCATCGAAAACTTTACGGGCAATATCTACCGGTATTGCAAAGGCGTAACCTGTATATGACCCTGTCCGGCTGAGGATCGCTGAATTTATGCCGACGAGTTCACCAGTCTTATTAACGAGGGCACCTCCGGAATTACCGGGGTTGATCGCGGCATCAGTCTGAATAAATGATTCAATCGGGAATTTATCCTCCAGGATACCGATCCTTCTGCCCTTCGCGCTGACGATGCCTACAGTAACGGTGGATGCTAATGAAAAAGGATTTCCAACGGCAACAACCCATTCTCCTACTTGCAATGTCTTGGAACTCCCAAGTGCAATTGCCGGAAGACCCTTTTCAGAAATTTTAATGACCGCAAGATCTGTTGCTGGGTTTGTACCAATCAGTTCCGCTGGATAAACTCTCTTGTTATAATTGACTTCGATCCTTTCGGCCGATTCTATGACGTGATTGTTGGTGATAATATATCCGTCCGCTGTAAAAATGACGCCTGATCCGCTACTCACCTGCGTCCGCCCGCCACCGGCTGTTTCACCAAAGAACCAGTCCCACGTGCTGTAGGATGCACCTCGGGAAATACTGTTTATATAGACAACGCTCTGTGTGGCTTTGGCTGCTGCCTCACTGAAGTCGACGGCCGGTAAAGCGGATCCGGAAGCGACATTTGTTGATCCGGTAAGCAACGGCCGGGAGTGATCGCTGACCATATTGAAATTAGCTTCCTGCTGGACGTCCCTCAGATCAGGTTTGATTACATATTCATAAACAGAAAAAGCGCCTGCAAAGCCAGCGATGAACCCAATGACGATGATCTTTACTGTTGTTCTCATGAATATTGATTTAAGAAGACCGAGGCAAAATGCAATCCATATTTAAAAAGCTGTAAGCTGCAAGCTGCAAGTCAGGTTGTGCAAACTTGGCAATTTCATCTGAAATACAAAAAGTGCTGTGGACAATCACGAAGGGCGCACAAATTTCATCCGACACAACTTGTAACCATACGCAGTAGCCTTTCAGACGCACTCACAGGCTTGAAGCTACTCGGTTTGCTGCTCAACAATCTATTTTATTAGTTTTGCACCCATGGGATTGCGTTCAAGCCTGGCGAAGCCTTTTGCCGCCTTCATAGCATCGAATACCAAAAAGTGGTCGTTAGATCCATTCCGGTATCAACAGAAAATAATGCATGATCTCATTCAGGGAGGATCACTGACCGCTTTTGGAAAGGATCACGACCTGCAGTCTATCCGAAACTATGACGACTTTAAAAAAAATGTCCCTGTTCGTGATTATGAGCAATTGAAAAACTATTTCGATCGGGTCGTTCTTGGTGAAGCTGATGTGTTGTGGAAGGGAAAGCCCAAGTATCTTGCAAAAACTTCCGGAACAACAAGCGGAACGAAATATATTCCAATCACTGCCGAGTCTGTTTCAAATCATTTCAACAGTGCGAGGGATGCGTCTCTAAATTATATTCATGAAACAGGCAACTCCTCATTCCTCGATGGAAGTTTGATTTTCTTGTCAGGCAGTCCGCAGCTATCTGAAAAAGCTGGGGTGAAAACCGGCCGGTTATCTGGAATCGTTAACCACGAGATACCGGCGATTATACGCAGCAACCAGAAGCCCAGCTACGCGGTTAATTGTATTGAAGATTGGGAGGAAAAGCTTGAGCGTATCGTTGACGAGACTCTTTCTGCGGACATGCGCATGATTTCCGGCATACCTCCATGGGCGCAGATGTATTTTGACAGAATACAGGACCGCACTGGCAAAAAGATCAAAGATGTGTTCCCAAACTTTTCATTGTTTATCTATGGTGGCGTGAACTTCGAACCTTACCGTGCAAAATTGTTCGAGTCGATCGGAAAAAAGATTGACGCAGTTGAAACCTACCCGGCTTCCGAAGGATTTATTGCTTACCAGGATTCACAATCTCAACCTGGACTGTTACTACTGGCAAATACAGGCATTTTTTATGAGTTTATTCGCGCGGATGAATATTACGCAGACAATCCAACAAGATGCATGCTTGAGGATGTGGAAATAGGAGTCAATTATGCGCTTATCATTAACAGCAACGCCGGCTTATGGGGCTATTCGATTGGTGACACGGTAAAATTTGTCTCAAAGGTGCCATATCGCTTGCTTGTTACCGGGCGGATAAAGCATTTCATTTCAGCATTCGGTGAACATGTCATTGGTGAAGAGGTAGAAAAGGCGATGAGACTTGCTATGGAGAGATTTTCGGAAGGATCGTTGGTAGAATTCACGGTCGCACCGCAGGTAACGCCTGAGTCAGGGTTACCACACCATGAATGGTTGGTCGAATTTTCCACCCCGCCGGCCGATATGCAAGCATTCTCATTGTATCTCGATGAACAAATGCGCAGGTTGAATGTTTATTATGACGATTTGATTTCAGGCAATATTCTGCAGACGTTGCGCATCGCGAGCCTCCCCAGAAATGCGTTTATAGACTATATGAGGTCGCAAGGGAAGCTTGGAGGACAGAACAAAGTGCCCAGACTTTCTAACGACAGAAAAATTGCTGACGTGCTTAAACAATATTGACATGCTCGCTTTCTTTAATTACACTCAACGTTGACACGTACAAAAAAACGCATTGCCATATTGGGCTCTACCGGTTCGATTGGAACCCAGGCGCTGGATGTCATTGAGGCACATCCACATGCTTTTGAAGTGGAGGTACTCACCGCCAATCAAAATGCTGTCAAGCTTGTGGAACAGGCGCGAAAATTTAAACCCAATGTTGTTGCAATTGTTGATGAGGCCAAATACGCATACGTCAGGGAGCAATTGAAGAATGAGCCGGTTAAAATTTATACAGGTGAAGGAGCATTGTGTTCAGTCGTAGAGATGGACACGGTCGATCTCGTACTTACAGCGTTGGTTGGTTATTCGGGATTGGAACCAACAATAAAGGCGATCAGGGCCGGGAAGCCGATCGCTCTTGCAAATAAAGAAACGTTGGTAGTTGCTGGTGAACTGATCACAAGGCTTGCGCAGGAGAAAGGCGTCAATATTTACCCTGTTGATTCAGAGCATTCCGCAATCTTCCAATGTCTCATGGGAGAATTCCACAACAAGATCGAGAAGGTTATTCTGACAGCATCCGGCGGCCCGTTTCGCGGAATGAAACGCAGCCAGCTAAAAGGGATAACAAAATTGCAGGCGCTCAAACATCCGAATTGGACGATGGGAGCGAAGGTAACGATCGATTCCGCATCATTAATGAATAAGGGACTGGAGGTAATTGAGGCCAGGTGGTTGTTTGGATTGAAGACCGCGCAGGTGGAGGTGGTTGTTCATCCTCAATCTATCGTTCACTCGATCGTGCAGTTTGAAGATGGTTCAATGAAGGCACAGCTCGGCCTTCCAGATATGCGTTTACCAATTCAGTTTGCACTTTCTTACCCTGAAAGGCTAAAATCTGACTACCCGAGGTTTGACTTCCTCAACTACCCATCGCTTACCTTTGAAAAGCCTGATACAGAAACTTTTCGTAATCTTGCATTGGCATTTGAAGCGCTTAACCGGGCTGGGAACATGCCATGTGTCCTCAATGCGGCGAACGAAGTAGCTGTGGCCGAATTTTTGAAGGATAGGATAGGATTTTTAGAAATGTCGGACATCGTGGAAAATTGCCTTGAAAAGATGGATTATATAAAGACGCCTGGTTACGAAGATTACGTCAACACTGACAAAGAGACACGAATCAGAGCATTTGAGCTTGTAAATCGCTGATCGGCGGCACCCACACACTAACAAACAAACAAAAGAAATAAGAATGGATTGGATGATAATGTTGGCTCAGCTATTACTGAGTCTGTCTTTTTTGGTCGCCGTACATGAGATGGGGCATTTGGTGGCAGCGAAGTATTTTGGGATGCGCGTGGAGCAATTTTCTATCGGCTTCCCACCGAAGATCTGGTCTTTTACAAAGGGTGAAACAGAATATGCGATAAGTGCGATTCCGCTCGGAGGTTACGTCAAGATATCGGGAATGATTGACGAATCGCTCGATACCGAAGCGATGAAGCAGCCACCTCAGCCTTGGGAATTCAGAGCAAAGCCAGCATGGCAACGTCTGATCGTAATGCTGGGAGGGATTTTTGTGAATGTGGTGGTTGGCGTATTGATTTTCATTGGTATCACATTTTTCATTGGGGATTCTTACATCCTCAAAGATGCGATCAATGATAATGGAGGATTTCAGATTGGACCAGTAGGAGAAGAAATAGGTTTACGCACCGGGGATAAGATCGTAAAGATTAATGGCCAGGATTATAAGTATTTGCAGGATATCATAAATCCTGAGACGCTGCTAAGCACTAACGGAACATATACTGTGGACCGTGGCGGAAAGTTGGTGGACATTCCGATCCCCGCAGACTTTATTCAAAAATTTAGTAAGAAAAGTGCGCCCGGCAATTTTTTATGGCTGCGTGTGCCGACGATCATTGGGCGGACGTCAAAAGGGACTATCGCGGATAGAACGGGATTAAAAAAGGGTGACAAGATTATTTCGGTAAGTGGTGTGCGGGTAAATTATGCGGACGAGGTTCAAGCGCAGGTCCAACTGTTGGTGAACGATTCGTTATCGTCAAATTCCGACTCTATATCTTTCCAGGTTCTCCGTGGCACTCAAACACTGTCATTTAAAGAGTCGTTCAAAGGCGAAAAAGCTATCGGGCTGGCCTTTGCACCGCTTTCAAAAGAGTTCCTCGATAAGGCAGAACATCGGATAACTTATGGCTTTCTTGAATCAATTCCTAAAGGGACCAGCCGGGCATTCACAACGCTAGGGGTACAGGTTAAAGCATTCGGTCGCGTTATAACCGGTGCATTGTCGCCTCAAAAATCGATCTCTGGTCCTATTGGCATTATGCAGGCATTTGGTAATGAATGGGACTGGGCGCGCTTCTGGTCCTTGACGGGTGTGCTTTCTCTTGTGCTCGCATTTATGAACCTGCTTCCAATTCCTGCACTCGACGGTGGGCACGTGATGTTCCTGAGCTACGAAATTATTTCACGCCGCAAACCGTCCGATAAATTCCTTGAAGTGGCGCAAAAAGTTGGAATGGTGTTTCTCCTTGGACTGATGGTATTCATTTTCGCCAACGACATCATCAAACTGGTAATGCCCGAGTAGTTCAGCCATTTCTTTGCGCTTCCTTTGCGTCTCTCCGCCTTAGCGGTTAAATACGTTCCAAGTCGTGCAAAGCTTGAATTACTGCCTCCTGCATTCCATCGATGCCGGTAAGGTCCTGATCCCAGAGTGCCGTATTCGACAGGATATTAGTCACTACACTCTCCACGTCATCGTTCATCCATGCTGCTTTGAAAATAGCAATGACTTCCGGCAAATCTTTCACAGGCATCTTATCTCCCCGCCATTCTCCGCGATAAAATAAGATCAATGCGGCAAATGCCCGTATCAAATTAGATGGCAACGCAGCCTTGATATTTATATAACCGAGGATCGTCGGCAATACGCGTACCTTGAACTTCGAGATGGAATTCAACGCAATACTCGCTAATTCGTGCCTGATGTACGGGTTGCCAAAACGGTCCATGACATCGGCAGCATAGGCTTTTAATTCATTCGCGGGTAGCGGTAGCGTTGGAATAATCTCCTGCTCAATCGTTTGTCGGATAAAGGCGCCGGTAGTAGGATCGTCGATAGCCTCTTTAACCGTACGCAGACCCCGTAAGTAGGCGAAAGCCATCATGCTTGTATGAGCGCCATTGAGGATCCTAACTTTTTGCAGTCGGAACGATTCCAGATTGTCAACGAACTTGACCGAAAGACCGGCTTTGGAAGCAGGAAAGAGAGCGTTCAGTTTCTTGTCGCCCTCCACAACAAGTAAATGATAAGGTTCAGCAACTACTATACGCGAATCGTCGTAGCCTGTAGCCCCTTGTATCTCTTCAACATCCCGGGTTGGAAACCCCGGAACGATGCGGTCTACCAGGGTATTGCAGAAAATGTTTGCTTCCTGAACCCATTGTACAAAGGCAGCGGGTAACTTCCAATGTTCACAGTAATGTAGCACTATTGATTGCAACTTCTGACCATTCTTTTCAACGAGCTCGCAGGGAATGAAAATCAAACCTTTTGATAATGATCCGGAGAAGTGGTTGTAGCGATGATACAGCAGCTGCGTTACTTTTCCCGGGAATGATTCGGCGGTCCCGGCGACATTATCGTCCTCATAAATAAACGCGAGCCCTGCCTCCGTGGAATTGGAGAAGACAAATTCAAGTTTTCTGTTTTCCGCAGCTTTTAGAAAGCCGGCGTGGGACGTATAAGGATTGATCGTTTCCGATATCGACGTAATAAGTCGCGTTGATGAATAAGGTACTCCATTTACCAGTCCACGCAGAGCAACATGGTAAAGACCATCCTGCTCGTCGCTGCGCGCTGCATAATTCCTTAATGGAGCAATGACCTGGATATTTCCATTGAAGTCAGTGCTCTCGTTCATAACATCGATGATCCATCCGATAAACGCGCGAATGAAATTTCCATCACCAAAGTGCAGCACCTTTACAGGCCTGTTGCGCACTTCTGGTACCGCGTTACGATTGAGTTTCTTTAACATGGGCAAATGGACTCCCCGATGGTTGTCCGGTGAATGTGCAGAATGATTATAAGGAAACTCCGCGTTTCCAGGGTATAAAGTCATCCTGGTTCAGATCAACAGCTTTGGCAGTTATCCTGCCACTTGCAACTTCGATAATGAAATCAAGAATTTCTTCACCAACCTGTTCGATATTCTTTTCGCCTGCAATGATGGACCCAGTATCGAAATCTATTATATCGGGCATCCTTTTGGCAAGGACAGTGTTTGTTGAAATTTTAATAACCTGCGATACAGGATTCCCTGTTGGTGTTCCCAAACCGGTGGTAAATAAAATTATCTGTGCACCAGATCCGGTTGTACCCGTTGTGCTCTCGACGTCGTTGCCAGGTGTGCACAACAAGTTTAGTCCAGGTTTTTTGATGTAAGAGGCGTATTGAAGCACATCGGCGACAGGAGCGGTGCCACCCTTTTTCGCAGCCCCTGCAGACTTGATGGCGTCTGTTATTAGTCCATCCTTTATGTTGCCAGGCGATGGATTCATGTCGAAGCCAGAGCCTACTGCCTCTGCAGCGTTACTATAAGTACGCATCAAGGTGATGAACAATTCTCCCGCGTCATCGTCAGTGCAACGATTGATCAACTCCTGTTCTACACCACACAACTCCGGAAATTCTGAAAGTATGGTACTCCCACCCAGACCAACCAGCAGGTCAGACGTATGACCAATCGCTGGATTAGCGGAGATGCCTGAAAACCCATCGGAACCACCACACTTTAAACCAACGACAAGCTTACTCAACGGTGCGGCACGGCGCTCAATCGTGTTTGCCCCTATGAGCCCCGCAAAGGTCTGCCGGATAGCTTGTGAGAGAAGCTCTTGCTCTGTTCCGGAATTCTGCTGATCAAGAATAATAACCGGCTTTGAGCCTGAAGGATCCAGTTCACCTAATTTTTCCTGTAATGTTTTAATCTCTGCATTCTGGCAACCAAGACTTAAAACAGTGGCACCTGCTACATTGGGATTATGAATATAACCCGCGATGAGCGCGCATAGCGTGCGCGAATCCTGCCGCGTGCCGCCACAACCGCCCTGGTGGGTTAAGAATTTTATACCATCGATATTAGCGAAAACTTTAGGTTGCACTTTCGCCTCAGCCTCGCGGAAGGTCACCTCATCCAGCTGACTGATTTTACCGGTTCGATAAAGTTCCACAAGCTCGTGCACATACCTTTTATAAGCATCGGGTTTCGTAAATCCCAGTTCGTCCATAAACGCATCGCGTATGGCTTCAACGTTTCTATTCTCACAGAATACGAGTGGCACAACCAGCCAATAGTTCGCCGTTCCAACTTGTCCATCAGCTCGGTGATAACCCATGAATGTCTTATCCCTGAACTTTGAGACGTCTGGTGCGGTCCAGCTATAACTTTTCGTCCGGCCAGAATAAGGTGCTGATTTGTGTTTCAAATTATGGGTACCAATGGCCCCTCCTACAGGAATAGGGCAGATCGCCTTGCCAACAAGGATACCATACATCAACACTTCATCTTCGCTCTTCAGCGCCCGATCTGTAAATTTATGCTTCGCCGGAACGTCATTGGCCAATTTTAGCACGTTGCCATCTGGAAGTGCTAAGGATTCCCCGGCCTTGAGATCGGTCAACGCAACGTACACGTTATCAGCAGGGTGAATTTTTAAAAACCGGGTAGTCATACCTCTAAATCAGTTATCTTAGGCAATCGTTTGCGTATTTTGCGTGTATATTTATACCTTAAACTATTTAACAAAGAAGCCCATAAATATCAGTTGAAGAATGTCAGTAAGCAAGAAGGAATTGATAGTGAAGATCAGAGATGCCGGCGTGATTCCGGTTTTTTATCATCCGGATATGGATATGCTGCTGCGTGTGGTTTCAATCAGTTATGAATGTGGCTTACGTGTATTTGAGTTCATGCATCAGCGTGACAATAAGGGCCTTCGATTCTTTGAACACCTTCGTGTACAATTAGATCAATTTCCTGGACTGTCGCTTGGCGTAGGTACCGTCCTTGATGCAACAATGACGGAGCGTTACATCAATGCAGGCGCAAGCTTCATTGCTTCTCCTTTCCTTCGCTCCGATATGGCTGAAGCCTGCAAGGCGCATCAAACGCTGTGGATGCCTGGATGTACAACGGCAGAAGAAATCGATCGAGCAAAGGAGTTAGGCGCGAACGCAATAAACGTGCTTCCCGGAAATGTTCTTGGCTTCGAATTTATTACGCCGATTGCGCGAAAACATCCGGAGTTATCGCTAATACCCTCCGGGATAACGGACTTAAGAGAGGACAGCTTACTTAAATGGTTTGAGTCTGGCGTCCTTGCCATAAAACTTGGCTCGCAGGTTTTTAATAAAGAGGCTTTAGGAGCAAAAGATTGGTCTGGTATATCCAGTAATCTTAAAGGGTTATTACAAACGATCAGACAAATTCACATTAAAGTCAAACCAGTCAATTTAGATTCAGTTCCAGAATGAATCCAATTACAACGGCGCTACTATCGTATGGTATGTCGGGGGAAATATTTCATGCCCCGTTGCTGGAGGCGCATGCCGGCTTCAGGTTATCATCCGTCGTAGAGAGAAAATCAGCCAGGTCCATTCAACGCTATCCAAAGGTCCGGGTCTTAAAAAGTATTGACGAAATCCTCTCTGATACAACGATTGAGCTGGTGATCATCAATACCCCGAATGAAACGCACTACGACATAACAACACGAGTGTTGGAATCGGGAAAGCACGCCGTAGTAGAGAAACCATTCACGGTAACCAGTGCAGATGCGGACGAACTTATCGCCCTTTCGCGGAAGGTTGGAAAGGTTCTTACAGTTTTTCAAAACAGGCGATGGGATGGCGACTTCCTAACAGTCAAAAGTATTATCGATGCGAAGTTGTTGGGTAACATTGTCGAATTTGAATTGCACTACGACAGATTCCGAAACTACATCGAAACCAATACATGGAAAGAGGTTGAAGCACCCGGAACGGGCATTTTATACAATTTGGGCTCACACATGCTCGATCAGGTACTGATGCTTTTTGGAATGCCCATTGCAACAGATGCGAGACTCGGCATGCAAAGGCCGGGCGGCAAAGTTGACGACTTTTACGATATCCGGTTGCAGTACGAATCGTTCAATGTCATCGTCAAATCCAGTTATCTCGTACGCGAACCAGGCCCGCGGTACACGATACACGGAACAGAGGGATCTTTCGTCAAGTATGGATTAGACCCGCAGGAACAGGCCCTTAAGGACGGGACGATTCCGGGCTCAAGCGGTTGGGGCGTCGAGTCAAGGGAGTGGTGGGGAAAGCTTAATACAACGGTACAGGGTGTTCATGTTGAAGGGGTCGTCGAAACTTTGACAGGCAATTACCTTTCGTTCTACAACGCGTTGTACCACTCCATTCGCGAGGGTGCTGCCGTAGCCGTGAGACCAGAGGAATCAAGAGACGTGATCAGACTGATTGAGGCTTGTGGCGAAAGCAATGCAGGCCGCAAAGCCGTAAAATTAAATTAAAAGACACACTCAATAAATTTTGATGAACAAGAGAGTTGTTACGCTTGGAGAAATCATGATGAGGCTTTCTACGCCAGGCTTTTCAAGATTTACGCAGACCGACTCATTCAATGTTGTTTATGCTGGTTCGGAGGCCAACGTTTCCGTATCGCTTAGTATGCTCGGCATAAACGCATCTCATGTAACCCGCTTTCCTGAGAATGATTTTGGGCATGCGGCTACGCAAAGCCTGCGTCGCTACGGAGTGGATACACGCCATATTGTGTACGGCAACGAACGGTTAGGCGTTTATTTTCTTGAGAATGGATCAATGCAGCGTGCGTCCCGGATTATCTATGACCGGTTTGACTCTGCCTTCGCCCACATCCAGGCTGGAATGGTAAATTGGGATGAGGTCCTTGAAGATGCTTCCTGGTTCCATTACACAGGGATCACACCCGCCATATCGCAGGGCGCCGCGGACGTTTGTCTCGAAGCTGTGAGCACTGCACGCAAAAAAGGCATCACTGTCTCCGGAGATATCAATTACCGCCGCAATCTTTGGCAATATGGAAAATCAGCCAATGAGGTGATGCCTGAGTTAATTTCCATGTCAGACATCCTCGTCGGCGGAGCAACAGATTTTCAAAATTGCCTGGGGGTCACAGCCGATAATTACCAGGATGTTTGTAAAAAAGTAATGGCAATCAATCCTGGGATAAAAAAGATCACTTCCACACATCGTGAATCCGTGAGTTCATCGCATAATAAAATGTCCGCGATATTGTGGACAGGCAAAGAAATGCTGAACTCAAAAACGTACGACATCACGCACATCGTAGACCGGGTTGGTACGGGCGACGCATATATGGCTGGTTTAATATATTCCTGGATAAATAATGAAAGCGACCAGCAGGCGCTTGAATTTGGGATGGCGGCCTGTACACTAAAGCATTCTATCGAAGGTGATGTAAACCTTAGCTCTTTTCAGGAGATTGATGCACTGATCAAAGGTGAAAACGTCGGCAAACTTTTAAGGTAATACCCCATGACTTTTAGCAATCAGCAGATCGTAGACACGATGAAATCAACGGGCGTAGTCCCACTCTTTACGCACGACAGCGCGGAGGATGCGGCGATGGTGCTAAACGCAGCATATGAGGGTGGCATTAGGGTTTTTGAATTTACGAACAGGAGAAAAAACTCTTTTGAAGTATTTGTGCATCTGTTGGAAGTCGCTAAGAAACTTCCGGACCTGATGATCGGTATAGGAACGGTAATGGATGCTGTCACCACGAAAAAATTTATCGAGGCAGGAGCGCATTTTATTATCTCTCCGATCCTTAAGCTGGAGATGGCTGATGTATGCAGGGCCTATGACCGACTCTGGATTCCGGGTTGCGCAACATTAACTGAAATTGTAACGGCTCGGGACCATGGCGCCGTTGTAATAAAAGTATTCCCAGGTTCTGTAGTGGGGCCTGGATTTGTTTCAGCTATCCTACCGGTAGTTCCTGACATTCAATTGATGATAACGGGTGGGGTAGAGCCTACGGAGAAAAGTTTATCTGACTGGTTTAAAGCTGGCGCTGCGTGCGTTGGACTGGGCTCATTGCTTTTCACAAAGGATATCCTGGAAAAGAAAGACTGGAACGCGTTGAGTGTAAAGGTCAGGGAAACGCTCGCATTGGCGAAGAAAGTGAGGGGAGTGTAGTTATGAATTATGAGTTATAAGTTATGAGTCGGTGCACGGAGCTTCATTTGTACTCACTTGATGACGCGCTGAGGCCAAAATGGACTATGCATAGCTTGCAGCTGGAGGCTTGAAGCTTATTAAAATATTTGTCAATGGAAAGTCAAAACTCGCCTGTCGGAAAGTACCGCTGGGTTATCTGCGCGTTGTTATTTTTCGCTACCACGATCAACTACATTGATCGTCAGGTAATCGGTTTGCTTAAGCCAACGCTTGAGAAAGAATTCAACTGGACAGAAACCGATTATGGAAATATTGTCATGGCTTTTAGCGCTGCTTATGCGATCGGGCTTCTTTTGTTTGGTAGGATCGTTGACCGCATTGGAACGAAAATGGGTTATACCATCTCGGTGGTGTTCTGGAGTATTGCAGCAATGCTGCATGCTGTGGTGAAATCCACCTTTGGATTCGGCGTAGTACGCGCATTCCTTGGAGTAAGCGAAGCGGGAAATTTTCCTACCGCGATAAAGGCAGTCGCTGAATGGTTTCCAAAACGTGAAAGGGCACTGGCTACAGGAATATTTAACTCGGGGACCAATATCGGTGCGGTGATTGCACCCGTGATCGTCCCGTGGATACTCGGCCTCTATGGGTGGCGCCCGGCGTTTATCTGGACTGGCGCAATAGGATTTGTTTGGTTGATCTTCTGGCTTATTTATTATGAAATTCCTGCAAAGCAGAAAAGGCTTGGTAAACCAGAGTTCGATCTTATCCACAGTGATCGCGACGAGCAGGAAACGGAAGTAAAACCGACTGTTTCATGGGGCCAGTTGTTGCGCATCCGCCAGACCTATGCTTTTATTTTCGGGAAACTTTTAACGGACCCTATCTGGTGGTTCTTTCTTTTTTGGCTGCCTTCATTTTTTGCTGAAGCTTATAACATTGACCTGAAAAAACCCAACCTCCAATTGGTTATTGTATACACGGCGACTACCATCGGAAGCGTTGGCGGAGGTTATCTATCGTCTTACCTCATCCGAAGAGGCTGGTTGGTTTTCAAAGCTCGGAAGATGTCTATGTTGTTTTTTGCCTTTTGTGTTTTGCCGATTATGACCGCCCCATATGCGGGAAATGTTTGGATTGCAGTGGGTCTCATTAGTCTGGCCGCCGCCGCGCACCAGGCCTGGAGCGCCAACATCTTCACAACGGTATCAGACATGTTTCCTAAGCATGCGATCAGTTCCGTGGTAGGAATAGGAGGGATGGCGGGCTCGATTGGTGGAATGTTGTTTCCACTCCTCGTGGGCAACTTGCTGGACTACTACAAAGGGTTGGGCAATATTGTAACAGGCTACAATATTTTGTTTGTAATATGTGGATTTGGATATCTCATTGCATGGGGGATTATGCACTTCATTGCTCCCCGCATGGAAAGGGTGAAAATCTAGACGGCCACTAATCTATATTGCGTCAGATCCGCGTTCACCGGTTCGAAGTCGTATAACTTCTTCCAATGGAGTGATAAAAATTTTGCCGCTGCCAATCATCCCGCCATCATGGGCCTTCGTCGCATTAAGAATTGCATTGCACGTATTATCTACAAAGTCATCGTTGACGGCAATCTCCAGGCGAATGTTAGGAACAAGATTTGGGATGACAATCTGACCCCGGTAGATTTCCTCCGTAGTCTTCGCCCGGCCATGCCCGGAAACATGGCTCACTGTAATTCTGGTAATGCCTGCATCAATCAGGGCCTCTCTTACCTGATCGAGCTGATTTTCACGAATGATTGCTATAATGAGTTTCATTGGCCGGTTAGTTAGGATTTGTCATGCCGTATCCACGTTCGCCGTGATAATGGTTGTCAAGGCCGCGCATTTCTCCCTCAGCGCTTGAACGGATCGGAACCACTTTATTTAGGAGGAATAGTAATATGAACGTGCCGATACCTGAATAGGCTATTGCTATGAGCACTGCAAATGCCTGAACACCAAGCTGGTCTATAACGGACCAGCTACCCGCTGCCGTAGCAGCCTCTGCCATCCACGAATCACGAATAAAGAATGTAAGACAAATAGCGCCTACGATCCCGCCGACTCCATGGATTCCAAAGGCGTCCAATGTATCATCATAGCCAAGCTTTTCTTTCATTAAGATGGCGATGTAACATATAATGGTCGCCAACACTCCCAGGGCTAAAGCTCCCCCCGGCTGGACAACACCTGCGGCAGGCGTTATCGCCACCAGCCCCGCCAACACACCACTGACAAAACCCAAAGCGGTTGCCTTCCCGCGATGCACACCTTCGATAACGATCCAGGCCATCGCACCTGCGGCTGCAGCCACCTGCGTTGCGACCAGCGCTTGAGCTGTACTCAACCCGCTGGATATACTGCTGCCAGCGTTAAAGCCAAACCATCCAACCCAAAGCAACCCGGCGCCAATCATCGTCATCACCAGGTTGTTTGGCCTCATCGGAAGATGTGGAAATGTCTTTCTCGAGCCGAGAAAGATAGCGGCCACGAGTCCGCTTACCCCCGCGGAGATGTGGACTACGGTACCACCCGCGAAGTCGATTGCTCCCTTTGCTCCAAGATTGAAAAGAAATCCGTCTGAAGCCCACACCCAGTGACAAAGTGGATTATAAATTAAGATGCCCCACAATGCGATGAAAATACAATAACCCTTAAATGACACGCGTTCCGCAAATGCTCCTGCGATCAATGCAGGGGTGATAATGGCAAACTTCGCCTGAAACATGGAAAATACATATTCCGGAATGCCCGCTGGCATGATGGTCTCATCAATCCCGGACAGTAGTACATAATCCCAGTTCCATCCAATCCATCCACCGAGAACACTAGGACCGAATGCCATGCTGTACCCGCAAATAACCCACAGCACGGTCATTATTCCCATAGCGGCAAAGCTATGCATCATCGTGCCAAGTACATTTTTCGTGCGTACAAGACCTCCATAAAACATTGCCAGGCCCGGGATCATCAACAAAACGAGCGCAACAGACGTAAGCATCCATGCGGTCGCTCCGGAATCTATCGCAACGGCATCCTGAGCCCACAGCAAATTGGGAAACAGCGTCAGTATAGCAACAAGAGAGATAGCACGGTGTGTAGTTTTCATTTTAGCCTTGTGGTCAATTTAATGCTCGCTAATGTCCGCTAAAATAAAGTAGTTTAAAAATGATATACAAACGCGGGGTTTTTCCAAGTTTAAACTATGGATCAACCGTCAGCCCCTGAGTATGTAAGGATTCCGTTCGACGTAATGGAATCCAGGTTTGAAAGCGTTCTTCTTGCCCGGGGCTTCACAGAAGAAACAGCGAAAACGTGTGCAGTAATTTTTGCGGAAAACAGTCAGGATGGTGTGTATACCCATGGCGTCAACAGGTTTCCGCGTTTTGTTACCTACGTTCAGGACGGTCACGTCAACCCTTCAACATCTGCAATTTTTAAAAGCCGGTCAGGCAGTATTGAACAGTGGGACGGACAAATGGGGCCGGGACCTGTCAATGCGGTGTTGTGTACCGATCGAGCCATCGCGATTGCTGGCGAACAGGGCATGGGTTGCGTTGCACTGTCGAATACAAATCATTGGATGCGGGGAGGTACCTACGGCTGGCATGCAGCGAAGAAAGGTTATGTTTTCGTCGGCTGGACAAACACAACTGCGAATATGCCGACATGGGGTGCAGTTGACGTCAAGTTAGGCAACAATCCCCTTGTGCTGGCAGTGCCATACAAAGATCAGGCAATTGTTCTGGACATGGCAATGTCGCAGTATTCTTACGGTGCCGTAGATTTCTACAAGCAAAAAGGTCAACAGCTCCCGGTGCCAGGTGGATTTTCAATTGATGGAACATTGACCACAGATCCTGAGGAGATTTTGCAATCACAACGTATTCTTCCGATCGGCTACTGGAAGGGCGCTGGATTGTCCCTTGTACTAGACATACTGGCTGCAATACTTTCCGGGGGAAGCTCCGTCTCTGACATTTCCCGCCGGAGTGCAGAGTCCGGTCTTTCTCAGGTGTTCATTGCTATAAAGCTGTCCGGTTTAAACAACCATAGGGCTATTGCAAAAACGATTCACGACATCCTGATCGACTATCACCAGTCCACACCGGACAAATCCTCAGCCATATTATTTCCCGGCGAACGGGTAATGGCGGTAAGGGAAGAAAACATGTTAAAGGGTATCCCGGTGCTAAAGAGTGTTTGGCAATCGATCATGTCGCTTTGATTACTCGTATCTCAACGTTTGAGTCGGATTACTTGTGGCGGCTTTCATCGTTTGCGTGCTTACGGTAATGAGCGCGATAAATATTGCGACACCGCCCGCAATCATAAAAATAAGAACGTTCATGTCTATATGATAGGCGAAAGTATTTAACCATTCGTTCATGAAGTACCACGCCAAAGGCCATGCAATGATATTGGAAATTATGATCAACAGCACAATTTCGCGCGATAGCAGTGCGAGGATGCTTGGTACTGACGCACCCAAAACTTTTCGGATACCAATCTCCTTAACGCGTTGCATCGCGTTAAATGTCGCCAGGCCAAACAGGCCAAGGCAGGCGATCAATATTGCAAGGCCTGCAAAAATGATGAACAGCTGACCCTGCTTTTGTTCTGATTCATATAAGTGTTCATACTGTACGCTGAGAAAGTCATACTCAAACGGGCGATGGGGAAGAAAATCCTTCCAGACTTTTTCTATACTTTCGATTCCATCCTGAATGTTATTGCCGGAGAGTTTAATCGACAAGCGATTATGATATTGACCTGATTGAAACACAAGGGGAATAATGTCTTCGTGGAGGGATTCGAAGTGAAAATCTTTCACCACGCCTATTACCCTGCCCTTCACCCCGCCATATTCGAATTCCTTTAACAGTACGTCCTCGTTAGTTACTTCCATCATCTTTACCGTTGCCTCATTTATGATGAATGACAAAGAATCATCGTTGACAATCTCTTTTGAAAAATTTCTACCCGAAACAAAAGGTATTTTATACGTATCGAAGAATTCGTGGTCAACACTAATATTTTTCAGGGTAGTTGATGTCTCTGCAAGGCTATCGCCTTTTTGGATTTTTGCGGCGCCCTGAGAATCTAGTAGCCGACCCGTTGGGATCCGGCTCGACCGGCTTATATTATTAATCGCAGTCTGTTTTTTCAGCTCATTGTAGAATGCATCGTAAGACGGAGCCAACTCGTCATAGAATGGCAGCGTAACAACCTGATCCTTATTGTAGCCCAGGTCCCTGTTGTTTAGAAAATTTAATTGGCTCATGGTTACGATCGTGGCAATGATTAAGGCGATCGATACTGCAAACTGTGCCACAACCAATGACTTGCGCAAAAGGCCTTTGCCTCGCGCGGAACCATGCTGCCCCTTCAAAATGAGAACAGGCTTGAATCCTGATAGTACGAAGGCGGGATAAATTCCTGCCAGCAAACCGATCGCAACAGCAAAGGATACCAGCAGTGCCAGAAGGTCCCATCGCTTGACGAAGTCGAGAATCAGAACCTTTCCTGTAAAAACATTTAGCCAGTGTATGGACAAATAGCTGAAGCCGATAGCCAATATCAATGCAAAAAGTGCAATCATTATTGATTCACTGAGATATTGAGTGATCAGTTGATTTTTAAGAGCTCCAACAACCTTGCGCACGCCAACCTCCTTCGCCCTCTTTGATGCACGTGCTGTGGACAGGTTGATGAAATTGAAACATGCGATGAGGACAATAAACAAGGCGATGACGCTCATCATGTAAACGTTGTTGATGTTGCCGTTAGCTTCCTCTTCCGAATCCAAATGAGAATTGAGGTGAATGTCTGTAACCTTTTGCATGTACAAATTTGTCCAGGACGATGGCTTCGCCTCGTTGGTGTTCGGATCCTCTGCCCCCATATGGCGATCCACAAATGCTGGAAACTGCTTTGCCATATCTAAGGGGTTCAGCGGATTCTTTGCAAGAACAAAGGTCCCGAAAGAATTATTTCCCCAGTTGGTTTCAAGGCCACGGCGGCCATATATCGTTGAATCATTAAGCGTCGAGAACGATATGAGAAATTCCGGATGCCAGAAGGATGCCCGTGGTAGATCTTTGAAAATTCCGCTGACAACGACATTGATTTTGTTGTCAAACTTGAGTGTTTTCCCAACTGCCGGATCATTTCCAAAGTATTTCCTCGCAGTGTTTTCAGATAACATGACGTTAAGCGGCTCTTCCAGGCTCTTTTGAGCATTTCCTTCCAGTACCGGGATTGTAAAAATTTTAAACAATTCAGGTTCGGCGAAATACACTCTTTCCTCATTAAACGCTTTTGGCTCCGCAGCATTTTCCTGAAATGCAACAACACTGCTTGCGTTTAACGTTCTGGCTACTGCTTCGAACTCTGAGAAGTCATTTTTCAATAACGGTCCGAAAGGTGGGGCGAGATGTCCAAGATGAAGGTACACGGAACCGTCGGGTGACAGGAAATTGCGCGTCATCCGGTATATACGGTCGGCCTTAGTGTGATATCGATCGTATGCCAATTCATCCTGTACAAATAAATAAATGAGCAGACTGCAGGTCATCGCCAGTGCCAGGCCGAAGATGTTAATAAAGGAACTAAGCTTGTTCCGATGTATGGAGCGCAGTGCAATGGCGAAGTAATTCTTTAGCATATAAAATTGCCCTTCTAAGCTTTATGACGTGACCATGGATACCCATGTATACGCTAAAGATGGATTTAGGTTCAAGTGGTTGATGATGATTCATTTTCTTCAAAACCTTTCACTAAAGTAAAAAGTTTTACCTTCACGAAAGGTCAATGCGCTATGAGCTTTAAAGGGCTGCTTTTTTTGGTATTTGCGTTGTTGTGGGTGCCTTTATCGGCCACCGCACAGCAACGACAAGCAACCTATTGCAATCCAATCGACCTGGATTATAAATATAATTACGAACAAATTAATGACAGCATTTCCTATCGCTCGGGTGCCGACCCGGTGATAGTCAATCACAAAGGAGAATATTTCTTATTTGTTACAATCTCAGGCGGATACTGGCATTCCCGAGACCTATTAAACTGGCGATTTATTATTCCGAATAAGTGGCCAATGGAAGACATGTGTGCCCCCGCGGCCATGTCAGTCAGGGATACCCTGTACCTGTTCCAATCTACATTTTATCAACGCCCTATTTTTTACTCTCTGGAGCCCGAGAAGGGTAATTTGTTATTTTATAACAGATGGTTGCCCCAACTGCCGAATGAGGTAGGCCCATGGGATCCCGCGCTGTTCTTCGACGAGGAAAAGAACAAATGGTATATGTACTGGGGCTCATCAAATGTGCTTCCTATGTATGGAAGTGAACTGGATAAGCACAAAAGACTTTCGTACAAGGGAAATTATAAACCGATGTTATATCTAAAACCAGAAGAGCATGGATGGGAGAGGTTTGGCCGGGATCATCGCAGCAGTATAAAACCTTTTATGGAGGGTGCATGGATGACCAAGCACAATGGTAAATATTATTTGCAGTACGGCGCTCCGGGAACCGAATACAACGTGTACGCTAATGGAACATATGTCGGGGATGATCCACTCGGGCCATTTGAATATGCTCCCTACAATCCGGTGTCGTACAAGCCGGGCGGATTCGTCACCGGCGCTGGCCATGGAAATACTTTTAAAGACGTACATGGAAATTATTGGAATACGGGTACCCCATGGGTTGCAGTGAACTGGAATATGGAAAGGCGCATCGCGATGTTCCCGGCGGGTTTCGACGATGATGGCCAGATGTTCTCAAACACCAGATTCGGAGACCTTCCACACCGCCTGCCTGATAAGGCATGGAAATCAAAAGATGAATTGTTCTCCGGGTGGATGCTGCTATCCTATAGGAAACCCGCGCGAGCCTCGTCTACGCTCGATACATTCAGAATAGAAAAAATCACAGATGAAGACATTCGCTCGTTTTGGGTGGCTTCTAATAACAGGGAAGGTGAGTGGGTAACCATCGATCTCCAACGGGTGCGGGACGTGCGGGCGGTCCAGGTCAACTATACGGATTACAAATCAAACATTTTCGACAATGACACCGCGCGGGTTTACACGCAGTTCAGATTGTATCAATCTCTAGATGGAAAGAAGTGGGAGAAAATATCCGATCTCACCAATGAAAGAAAGCGTGATCGGCCAAACGCTTATGTTGAACTGAAAATGCCCGTAAAGGCACGTTATATAAAGTACGAGCACGTATATGTCGCGTCTCCGAAGCTCGCGATCAGCGACATAAGGATCTTCGGTACCGGAAGTGGCGCACTGCCTAAAATACCTGGAAAATTTTTGGTGAGGCGCGATGTTGATACAAGAAATGCATTTATTACGTGGGACAAAGTTCCAAAGGCGGTGGGATATAATATCAGATGGGGAATTGCGGCGGATAAATTATATCAAACGTATCAGGTGTTTGGGGATCAGCCTTCGGCGCTCGAGCTGCGTGCCCTTTCAAAGGGTGTATCGTACTATTTCGCCATAGAGGCGTTCAATGAGTCAGGCGTTTCGGGCTTAAGCGGAACGAGGTTTATCAAATAACTTCCAGAATATAGCATCGTGGCGGAAAATGTAAGCGACAAGACTGTCTTTTCACTCCTGGAGGTAACGAACAGTATTAAAAAGGTAATACAGGAGCGCTATAAGCGAACGTTTTGGGTCAAGGCCGAAATGAACAAGCTCAATCATTATTCGTACTCCGGCCATAGTTACCCTGAACTCGTTGAAAAAAAGAACGGGAAGGTGGTGTCCCAAATGCGCGCAAGCCTTTGGAAGGAAGATTTTTTAAGGATCAATAATAATTTCCTCAAGACGTTAAAAGAGCCTTTGAAAGATGGGATATTGATTCTGTTTAGCGCGTCAGTAACCTTCGATCCAGTACACGGCCTTGCTCTGAGGATCATTGATATAGACCCAGTCTTTTCTCTGGGCGAGTTAGAACGTGAGAAACTTGAGACCATCGATAAGCTAAAACAGGACGGAACTTTTAACCTCAACAGGTCACTGCAACTTCCGCTATTGCCAATGCGCATTGCAATGATTTCGGTAGAGACCAGCAAGGGCTATTCTGATTTTATAAATGTGCTCTCTAACCATTCGGCGGGTTATAAGTTCTTTTGCTTCCTGTTTCCTGCGTTGCTTCAGGGTGACCGTTCCGTAGATTCGATTCTTAACCAGTTACGGAGAGTTAAGAGAGTCAGGGAACATTTCGATGTTGTTGCCATTATTCGTGGAGGCGGTGGTGATGTGGGCCTCTCTTCATACAACAATTTTATGTTGTCGAGCGAGATTGCCCGCTTTCCAATTCCCGTGCTAACAGGCATCGGCCATTCAACTAATGAAACAGTAGCAGAGATGGTTGCTTTCAAAAACGCGATTACGCCGACGGAGCTGGCCGATTATCTTATTCAAAAGGTTCATGATTTCTCGGTTCCATTAGACCGTGCCCAGGTAATTGTTGCCGAGAAATCGAGGCGACTGATTGCTGAGCAACTTGTTAATTTCAATAGTTCGATACGCCACTTCAGATCCGCTGCCAGAAACTCATTGACTAAAAGCGGAAGTCACATTCAGGTGCTCGGAAAAGAGGTCTCGAAAAGTTCTTTCTTTTTGTTGAGGAGATGCGGAGATCAGCAAAAGGAAGCATTGCGGCAGTTAACGCGAAGTGTTGCTGGCAGCCTGGCATCTGGAAAAGGCCTTTTACAAAGTATCGAAAAGACGGTGAGCCTCGTGGATCCTATTCACATCATGCGCAGGGGATTCACGATAACCATTTTAAATGGGAAAGCTGTCAAGAATGCGGCGGACGTATCAGCGGGCGATACACTCCGTACTTACACTGCTGAGGGGGAGATAATTAGTACAGTTATTAAATGACTAGTTTATGAAAGAACCAAATTATACGGAAGCATTTGGCGAGTTGCAGCAAATCGTAGCGGAAATTGAAGATGGACAGATATCTGTCGACGAATTGTCTGAGAAGGTGAAGCGTGCTGCAGTACTCATCAAAATCTGCAAACTGAAATTGAGTTCTACCGAGGAAGACGTAAGCAGGATTTTGAAAGACCTGGAAGAGTAATAGGAATAGCTTGAGGCTTGAAGCTATTTCCTGACCGATGCAAATTAGGCTGTCCGGAAGCGTTAACTAAGTTCATCTAAACGGAAATCCGATATTCACGTAGCCGTATACTTTGTCGGACTCATAGTTATACATCGTTGTGATCGACAACGGTCCGATACCAGAATCATAACCAATGGAAACGCCCGCACCCGAGAGGTATTTATCAAAAGTAAGCACCTGCTTGTCGGCGAGATAATCGTATACTGCTGCGTTCAGCCTTAGGGTTGTATATAGGCTGCGCGTCAGCTGCCACTGGAGGCCTAACATCAAAACACTTACGCTATGACTGTTTGATGCATACTCTGGCAAACCCGTGAACGGTATCTGGTTTCGTACAAAATCATTGATACCTCCGATACCGAAGTAGTTCAGGTACGCATCCGAAGGGGTGAAGTTTATCCCGGTATTAAACTGTGTCAGAAAAGTAAACCTTCGTGCCAGGGGTACATAAAGCTCAGCCTTTACCTGTAGTCTTGCATAGGTATCCAGGTTCAGGGTATCGCTTGTCTCTGTCGAAACTCCGCCTGTTGTGCTTATGGCCGTTGGATTTTGACCGTAAACTGCGCCTATTTTACTTTCAACAAGCCATCCACGCGTGGAGAAGTTTCTTTTGTTCAAGGTATTCAATCTGTAATACAAATAGCTTTGAGCGTAAGTATTTCCTTGCCTGAAAGATTCTTCAGATGCATTGGCTGGTTTGATCCGGAAGTTTTCAATAGTTGTTCCAAGCCCAATTGCAGAGCTGAAGCCAAAGGTGTGTTGCAGTTTCACATCGACGTTTGTAGTTCTGCTGCGGTATACCTCCTGCCGTTTGAAATTTTGATATAACGGATACCGGAACGTCTCGTGGTAGAATGAAAGGATGAGATTGTTATTGTCTTTTGCCCCAAACAGTTGATTATGTTCAAGAAGTACTCTAAAATTTTCGCTCAGGTTGATCTTGCCGCTTGACTTAGAACGGTCGAAGATGAGATTTTTGCTTTCGCCGCCAAGAATGAGCGCGACATCGCTGAAGCTGTGATAGTGTATCCCGGCTTTAAAAACGGTTAAGGGGCGTTCGACTACGTTGAACGTGAGGGATGCATGTCCAGGGGGTTTTAACGGATGCCACTCGTATGCTATGCGACTGAAGTTCCTTGAACCATATACACGCCTGATTCCCTGGGCCACTTCAACACCATTATATGTTTTCCCCGGTTCCAGCGCGAGCCTGTTCTTGAATGAAGTATTGGTCGTGTGCACTAAGCCATTTATCCGAATACTATCAACCGTTACGCTCCTTGTTTGTGGGAGCCTGCTTGGGATAGGCGCGTAGTTCGGATATATCGCGCGCAGCGAATCTGCAAGTTTCTTAAATCTTGGATAATATCTGTTCGCTGCTTCCTTACCAATTCTGATGATGCTGTCTGCGCTATTAAAACTGCTTGCACTAAATTTGCGCAGTGGCGGCTCGATCAGGATATTGCAAAGATTTCTTTCCTGCTGATTATTGTCGGCGTCTTTATAGAAACCGATCTGATAAAGGATATCGATAGCAGAATTTAATTCCTTTGCCTTTAAGAGTCCGTGGGCAACATTGACTCCAATAACAAAGTCGGCGCCCATTGCTTTCACATCGCTCACCGGGAAATTTCGAACAATGCCACCGTCAATGAGCTTCGTGTCTTTATAATCTACGGGCGTGAAGATCGATGGTATTGCCATGCTTGCGCGTATTGCAGTAACCAATTCGCCCTGATCCAGTACTACCGGTTTGCCAGTGCTCATGTCCGTGGCCACGCAACGGAAGGGAATGCTAAATTTTGAAAAATCTTTAATATCATATATCGGAAGAAAGAGTTCCTGGAATTTGAGCCACAGTTCCTGGCCTTCAATTATTCCCGTAATGATCTTGAGCTTTCCGTTGTGAAATGGTACTTCAAGCGTATAATTGTCAAATTCTGTTTTCTCATCTATGTTCACGGTTCGCATCGAAGGCTTTCCGCTGAAAAGAAAATTCCAGTCAAGGTCACGTACTGCTTTTTCGATCTCTTTTCCTGAATAACCGACGGCATAGAGCGAACCGAGTATGCTGCCCATGCTCGTGCCCGTTATGTAATCGATTCTTAATCCTGCGCTATCGATTGCCTGAAGGATGCCGATGTGCGCAAGACCTTTAGACCCTCCTCCACTGAGCGTCAAACCTATTTTCGGCTGCGCTTGCAATGACAGGGTAGCTGAAACGACCAAAAAGGCAGCGACCAGATTTCTCATAACGTCGCCAAAATACAAAAAAGAAATCCTGAGCGTTCTATCATCTCGGCAGGATGCGCTTTCTTGCGTACATTGGTTCCCACAAAACACCACCCATGAATTCCCGACGTCTGATCAAGATTACCTTCCCGATTTTGCTGTTGGTTGGCGTCTATTTTATTGGGCCTTCGCCGGACAGGCCCGTATATAATTTGAAGATGCCGGAGGTGCCTTCAGGCGCTAGTGAACTTGAAAGCTATGCTGCCAAAATGGAGTCTACCCATAAGATCAAGCCCGGTAATGGCGCTAAGGTAGTCTGGTATGATAGCGTGGCGAGAAGAAAAACCCGTTATGCTGTTGTGTATCTCCATGGATTTTCGGCAAGCCAGATGGAGGGAGATCCTGTGCACCGCCATTTCGCAAAGGAATTTGGGTGCAATCTTTACCTGTCGCGATTATCTGACCATGGCATTGATACAACGGAGTCCCTATTACTTTTCACGCCCGATCGTTTTTGGGAGAGCGCAAAGGAGGCCCTGGCCATCGGAAAGAGTTTGGGTGAGAAAGTTATCCTTATGAGCACTTCGACCGGGAGCACGGTGGCGCTGAAGCTTGCTGCAGAATATCCCAACGATGTCTTTGGACTGATAAACCTTTCTCCGAATATCGAACTGCGCAATGGCGCGGCGTTTATTGCCAACGATCCGTGGGGATTGCAAATAGCAAGGTTAGTGGTTGGCGGAGACAATAACGTAACTGATTCCGACGAGGACGCAGCAAAATACTGGAATAAAAAGTATCGCCTGGAGGCTGTGTCGCAGCTTGAAGAATTGCTGGAGACTACGATGAACAAAAAACTTTTTCAGCGCATAAAGCAGCCTTCACTTTCTCTTTACTATTTCGAGAGTGAAGAGAAACAGGATCCTCAGGTGAAAGTTAGCGCCATTCTCAGAATGAACGAGGAATTGGGCACGCCGATAGATAAGAAGGTTGCCGTCAATGTTCCTACTGCTGGCGCGCATGTCCTGGGCTCGTGGCTCACATCCAATGATGTGGAGGGAGTTTACAAGGAGATTGAAAAGTTTGCAGTGAAGACGTTGCGGATGGATAAGGTGAAGAAGGTTGGGAGGTAATATATAGCTCATTAAAAGCGCCCTCTGCGGGATTTTACGGAAAGGGACAGATGAAGTTCGCATTGCACCTGGCAGTACTATTCGGTTTGATGCGTCGGCTCAATCGAGCTTCAAAAGTTATTTTAAGAGATGGCGTGGCGATGATAAGATCATTGCGGGCTTGATACGAGTTAACTGTCGGATTTCAAGAGTACGATGAAGGGATATAAATTATTGTTGATATTCTTCTCCTCATTATTTGCGTGCGATGGCAATTACAAGAAAGTAATCCTTAAGGGGCATGTGACTGATTTCACGACAGGAAAGGCTGTCTCTGGTTTCCTCTGTTAATGGACCGCTTTACTTCTTCCTCAACGAGGATTGTCGAACAATCAATTCAGGCTTCAAAACAATCTTCTGAGGAATAAACTTTGTATTGTCGTCGGAAATTTCTTCCAGAAAGATTTGTGCTGCAGCGTTTCCAATTCGCTTGCTATGCTGTTCAATCGTACTCAATGTAGGATCTGTAAACGATGTAAAGATTTCATTACTAAAACCCACAATTGCTATTTGCTCCGGAACCTTAATCTCATTTTCTTTCGAAACCTGCAACGCGCCAACGGCGCCAAATGCACTGGCAGAAAAAATCCCATCCGGCATGTCGCGCATTTTCAATAATTGATGCATACTGTGGCGCCCATCTTCTAATTGCAAATCACTCTCCACCACCAGCGATTCATCGTATATCAAACCATTGGCAAGCAAAGCTTCACGATATCCTCGAAGGCGATCTTTATAGATACTAATTTTTCGAATGCTGGTAAAGTGAGCAATGCGCAGGCAGCCTTGTTGAATTAAATGTTCCGTTGCTTTAAACGCGCCGAGAAAGTCATCGATCACCACGTGACTTACTTCAAGTTCATCATTGGATCGATCAAAAAAAATCAGCGGAATACCCCGGTCCTTGACTTTTGAAAAGTGACTAAAATCTTGTGTCTCTTTTGCAAATGATGCAATGATTCCATCGACACGCGCGTTGAGCAGCGCCTGAACGGTAGCTACTTCTTTCTCATAGTTATCATAGGTCTGACAAATCATTACATTGTAGCGGGCGGTGTTTGCGATCTCTTCAATGCCACGAACCACCGATGAGAAAAAGCTTCGATCTGCTGTTGGCACGATGATGCCAAGGACATTACTTTTCCCATTCCGCAAGGCAGCTGCTATATTATTGGGCTGGTAGCCAATTTTTTCGGCTGCCTTCTGAACGTTTTTTTTTGTTGCTTCGCTAATGCGCGGATGATCATTCAATGCTCGGGAAACGGTGGAGGCGGTAATGTTCAGTTTCTTAGCGATGTCGTGAATGGTTGCTCTTTCCTTTTTCATGGCCTGAAATGCAGTTGACTAAACTACCCCGTTTTCTATTTATTGTTCACCGGCAGGTTTTCTTATCTTAATCCTGTTGGCGTTACGCCGTCCACATCGCTATAATCTAAATTCTCACCGGCCATTCCCCAAATGAATGAATAGTTACTGGTGCCAGCGCCGCTGTGAATCGACCATGGTGGAGAAATTACAGCTTGATGATTTTTCATCCAGATGTGTCGTGTCTCCTGCGGTTGCCCTATGAAATGACACACCATCTGATTTTCCGGAACATCAAAATAAAAATACGCCTCCATTCGCCTGTCGTGTGTATGTGGCGGCATGGTGTTCCAGACACTTCCTGTCTTTAGTTCTGTCAGGCCCATCTGTAGCTGGCACGTTTCCACAATACTGTTGACGATGAGTTTTCGTATTACACGATGATTGGAGGTTTCTATAGATCCTAATTCAACAGTTTCTGATTCCTCACTCGTAATTTTTTTTATCGGGTAGGCTGCATGAGCAGGTGCGGAGTTGAAATAGAAGTAAGGTGGTGAGGCGCTGTCGCCAACCAGGAAGCTGATATCTTTTGTACCCTTGCCAATATAGAGCGCTTCCTTGTTGTGTAGCGTGTAGGTGATACCATCGGCTTCTACCTTTCCAGTTCCACCCACATTGATAATGCCCAGTTCTCTGCGTTGCAAAAAAAAGTCCGCCTTCAGCGCATCGTGACTTTCTAATTTAATGGAAGTAGTCGAGGGCAACACACCGCCAACGATCAGTCGGTCGTAATGCGAATACACCATGTTAATATCATTGGCTACAAAAAGTCCTTCCGCGAGAAACGCAGCCCGTAGCTGGTCCGTATGCAAATTTCTAAACTCGTTGGGGTGTATTGCGTACTGTATCGAAAGGGACATAGAATGCGTAATCGTTTGCGCAATGTATCAAGTAAATTTTAAAATTTTTGAATAAATGCCCTTGAATTTGCGCAAAGCAAAATTTTTGGCCTACCACGAAATGTTCCATTTTCCAGTTTGAATACCTTATGGGTAGCGTTATATAAATTCTCTGGAATAATTTTAGGATGGTTGGAGAATAGTCATTAAAATGCAATCGATTGCACATTAAACTCGCTTACACGATGGATAACTTAAACAAAAATTGAATTTAACCTTCGTAATTATGAAGAAAGATTTACCCTTCAATTTCCTTGTGTGCACTCGCTCACGGCACACGCCTGTATTGGAATATTGCATTTGTTAAAACTTTCGGTCACAGTTGGAAATCCTTGCACTTTTCTTTTTGAAGGACATACAATCTTAATGGATATATGAAAAGAAGTATTTTTTTGGCAATTGCGCTTTTTCTAGCAATAAACTGCCAGGCGCAGCAGAAATCATGGGGTGAGCGAATGGCTGAAACCATAATGAAAAGCAATCCAGACTCCATTGTCGTAAAGGCTGCCAAAGATTCAGAGCAACGGCCGGCAACATGGAATTACGAGTATGGCGTACTCTTCGAGAGTTTCGAGCAGTTGTGGAAGCAGACCGGTAATCGCGCCTATTATAGTTATATAAAAAAAATAATGGATCATTTTATTGGAGCCGATGGCGCTATCCGCACGTACGATTTGCTTGAATATAATATTGATCATATAACGCCCGGTCGTGCGCTGATGATAATTTACAAGGAAACGAAGGAAGATAAATATAAAAAAGCATTGACTCGCCTGCATGACCAACTCCTATGGCAACCAAGGACAAAGGAAGGTGGATATTGGCATAAATTGCGTTATCCATACCAGATGTGGTTGGATGGTTTATACATGGGTGAAACCTTCGCGGCAGAATACGCTTTGGAGTTTGATGACATCAAAAAGTTTGACGACATCGCCAGCCAATTTACCTGGATGGAAAATCATTCGAGGGATGCAAACACGGGATTGTTATATCACGCGTGGGATGAAAGTAAACAACAAAAATGGGCAGATCCCGTGACAGGCCGTGCTCCCGGATTTTGGGCACGAGGCATGGGCTGGTACGGAATGGCACTGGTAGATGTACTCGATTACTTTCCAAAAGATCATCCGAAAAGAAAGGACCTCATTGCAATCTTACAACGATTTGCGGTAGCTATTAAAAACTATCAGGATCCTGCTTCCGGGGTTTGGTATCAGGTTCTGGATAAAGGGACGTTAGAGGGAAATTATCTGGAAGCTTCAGCAAGCGCGATGTTCACCTACTCTTTGGCAAAAGGAATAAGGCTTGGATACCTTGACAAAAGTTTTGTACCCGTAGTAAAGAAATCGTTTGAAGGCATGTTGGAGAATTTCATTGAAACGGACCCTAAGGGTTTGATTCACCTCACAAAAGTTGTAAGCGTTGGTGGTTTAGGTGGAAATCCCTATCGGGATGGAAGTTTTGAATACTACATAAGCGAACCGTTGCGCACGGATGATCTAAAGGGCGTAGGTCCGTTTATTCAGGCCAGTGTTGAAATGGAGCTTATTAAAAAGTAAAAAGACGCGTTTTACATTTCGTGCACTTATCGTCGGTTGTATTCACAATGGGCGCCCGCGCAATCTTTGCAAACGCAGTTTCTAAAGTCTTTTAAAGTTCAAATTTCTAACCCCGCTGTCGACGGCCAGAGACTATTCCATATTTAGCAGAAAACTATGGATGGAAGATGTTGCAAGCTTCGGCAGTATCGGTGGTGGATGGTTGCCAATGAAATTTATTAACAGTGGTTGGACAGTATTTAGATCCCGAAAGACAAGTATGCTAATCTATGCAATAGCGGTGCTGCCTATTCTCTTTGTGCAATATTTGGGAACCTGTAACATGTGGATCGCAGTGTCGATTGTTGTATTGGCCATGGCCGCGCATCAGGCCTGGAGTGCGAATATTTTCACAACAGTACCGGATATGTTCCCAAGCATACAACAGGTGTGGGATTCGCTTAAAAGATTTTATCTCTTTCTAGAGAGTAACCCCAGCAGAGACCTTGAAATATCCCGCATTCGCACCGTAGCAGGCAAA
Source organism: Chryseolinea sp. (assembly GCA_037720155.1). Taxonomy (GTDB): domain Bacteria; phylum Bacteroidota; class Bacteroidia; order Cytophagales; family Cyclobacteriaceae; genus Chryseolinea. The sequence continues at coordinate 549,664 of JBBJMI010000002.1, forward strand.
GTCTTTTGACCTCCGCTCAGCTAAATGCAAATATCATTAAGTCTCAATTGTGATGCTGGCTTGTCACCGCACAAAACAGATTAAGCATTCGTTCCTCCATCTACGTCAAAGCCGGCGCCGGTAATATATTTCCCGTGTGGTCCGGCAAGGTAGGTGACGATACCTGCAATATCCTCGCCCTCCCCAAATTTTGGAATGGCCATGTTTGCACGCTGATGTTCGGCATGTTCACCGTTGGCTGGGTTCATGTCTGTATCAATGGGGCCGGGGTGCACTATGTTTACAGTGATTTCTTTCGATCCTAAATCTCGTGCGACCGCCTTGGTAAAACCAATTAGGGCCGCTTTACTCATAGAATATAAGCCCCAGCCTGAGCCCGTTACCCGCGTAGCAAGGCAGCTTCCGATCGTAATGATGCGGCCGCCGTTGGGCATGTGCAACAACACGGCTTGCACGGCTGAAAATACCGCCCGTACATTTACCGCCATAGTATGATCAAACTCCTCTATTGTAAACGCGCTGATATTATTGAAATAAGCAACGGCTGCATTATTAACCAGGATGTCAACTTTGCCAAAGGTTTCGGCTGCCTGATTTATGGCGTTTATCACAGCTGCAGGATTCGCGCTATCTGCCTTGATTGCTAAGACTCTCCCGCCGTTTTGTGTGATGGCATCAACGAGGGTTTGTGCCTTATCGGATGCGTTCTGATAGGTAAAAGTTACTGCTGCACCTTGTTGTGCCAACTCCGTTACTATTGCTGCGCCGATACCGCGGCTGCCTCCGGTTACGAAAGCGTTTTTGGTTAATAAATTTTTCATGTTCAAAAGTAAAATCAAACTGTTACTTTTGCATGTAGCACCCAAGTTGTTAGATACTAACAAAAAAGTAAGCACATGCGGAAACTAACATCAACGAATGCTCAAAACGAAGCGAACATGGTGCGTAACTGCGGTATGGTGTATGCACTGACTATAATTGGCGGGCGATGGAAACCTGCAATTCTGTTTTCTTTACTTACACGTAAGATGCGCTACAACGAATTACTAAAATCAATATCCGGAATATCTGAGCGAATGCTGGTGGCGCAGCTACGGGAGTTGGAGGAGCACGGCATGGTCAATCGAATTATTTATCCGGAGGTACCACCACGAGTTGAGTACGAGCTTACCGAAATGGGTTTATCGGCCGGGCCCTTGGTGAAAGCCATTTCGAAATGGGGTCTTTCCATGAAAGAACAGAATGAAAAGGCGATGGCGTTTTCGACTGAGGCTTCACCTCACCGTTAAGAAATTCCACACGGAAAAAAAGCACGCAAACCCCAATCATCCCACCGCCGCCGTATCTCCAGACTCTTCCAAATAAACCAACGCCCTCTCCAAATCCTCCGGTGTATCAATGCCAAACGTCTCCGTAAGCGTCTCGGCAATCGAAATCTTGTAGCCATTCTCCAGCCACCTGAGCTGCTCGAGCGATTCAGCTTTCTCCAGTGATGAAACGGGCAACTTCGTCAGCTCTGCTAAGATGTCAACACGGTAGGCATACATGCCGATGTGCTTATAGAACTTGTGTTTATCTGCCCACAGTGACTCGTCCGAATTCCTGATGTGCGGAATGGGAGAGCGACTGAAATATAAGGCATCCATGTTCTTGCCGACAACTGCTTTCACCAGGTTCGGATTGAAAAGCTCTGCCTGCGATCCAATACTTTTCACCAGCGTAGCAATCTGCCTTTCGTTGTCCAACCTGGACGCGAGTAAGTCGATTTGATCCGGTTGAATAAATGGCTCGTCACCCTGTATGTTGATGACATAATCGTAAGCATCCTGTTGCATGGACAATGCCTCATAACATCGGTCCGTGCCACTCACATGTTTGTCACTGGTCATGCAAACGGCGCCGCCGAAACTTTTAACATGATCAAAAATATCCTGATTGTCCGTCGCTACTACTGCATGACTCAATCGCGCAGACTTCCTCACCTGTTCATAAACACGCTGAATCATCGACTTGCCTTTGATCATAATCAAAGGCTTGGCATGAAACCGCGTTGATGCATACCGGGAGGGAATAATGCCTAGAATCTTCATGGCCGTTGGCGCTTTACGATTAATATCATTCGACGATTCGCTTCACCTGCAGGCTCGATCCTGCTTCCAGGATGACTTCGATCTGCTCACCTGGATTAACATATTCTCCGCGCGTAAATGCATCATACAATTGCTCACCGATCATCACCTTTCCGCTGGGGCGCAAGACGGTCTGGGCAATACCTCGCTTGCCGGTCATTACTTCCCTGTTAAAGTTGGAGGTGTATCCGTCCTTGCTCTCCTGAGTGTCAGTAAGTGCAATTCGTTTGTAAAACCGCGTATTGGCAATATTTGCGCCAGCTACAAATAGTAAGACGACGCCTCCCAGGACACCACCAACAGCAGCAGTAAAGGCTAAAACCAGGTCATTAAGGGACACGAATTCTAAATCAAAGGCATCGTTGTTCACCATGATAAGTACCAGTGAGCATACCGTGACCGTTATTCCTGCGATACCGGCGACGCCAAATCCAGGGATCACGAATATCTCGATTCCAATCAGGGCCAGGCCGGCGAACAAGGCAAGAATTTCCCAATTTTCTGCAAGGCCATTTAGATAGTATGGAACGAGATAAAGAATTACTGCGACCAACGCGGCGGCCCCCGCAAAACCAATGCCTGGCGCTTGCATTTCAAAATAGATCCCCGCGAGGATGACCAATATCAACAACCCGCTTATGAAGGGATTGAGAAAAAAGCCAACGATCCTGTCTGTAGCCCCGAGTTGAAAGTGCGTGAGTTCGTGCCCGCCCACTCCATTTGATTTCAGAATTTCTTCTATGCTCTCCGCCTTACCTTCGCAGTAACCGTATCGGATCGCTTCATTCGTCGATAGGGTAATCACCTGTCCGGGCTTTTTAATACTGTCCAGTTTCACGCGTTCATCCACCATGCCTTCTGCAATGGTCGGATTGCGATTATTTACTTCCGCTGTTGATCGCATGATGGATCGCATGTACGATTGGTACTTGTCGGGCGCTCGTTCACCGTTACCATCGACTACCGTGGCTGCCCCAATACTGGCGGCGGGCGCCATGTAAATGCTGTCGCAGGCAATCGAGATCAAGGCACCAGCCGAGGCGGCATCGGAGTTTATGAATACCCATACCGGAACCTTCACGTTCAGAATTTTGTCAACGATGTCCTTAGCATCAGTCAGCACACCTCCGTAAGTATCCATCTCGATAACAATGACGTCGGCTTTAATCTCTTCAGCATGCTTCAATGCCAGCTCCACATACCTGGTCATCCTTGGATCAATTTCCGCCTTGATGTCCATTAGCATGATTTTTTTCTGCGCGACTGTTGAACTGGCAAGCAGACAAAGAGGCATCAATATAAAAAGGCGCAATAATGAAGTCATGATGCTAGAGTAACACGAGTTATACAATTGAACGCAAAATCGAAATCCTTGGGTACTTTGCACAAAATTAACCCAATATCTTGGTGACCCGGAAAATTGATTTCAACTTTTCACACCTTTTTGAGGGTATTGTCTGGAATACAGTAATGATTCCTTCACACCATATTCTCCTGATTGAATGTAGGAATATGGCCAAAAAAAAGGTGTCATTCTCTGCATTGAACGCATTGACAGGCACTTTTTTCTGGAAAGACGTCGTTTTCGATGAGCCATGGTGGATAAGTTTGAATGCGGCTGCAGGAGGGATGGCACTATTTACAGTCTATGTTGGCACCGACAACCCTGACAAGAAAGGAATCTTTGCCTATGATGTATTTGAAAAAAAAATTACCTGGTGGAATAACGACTTTTCGCTGATCGCTGTAAACGACGAGTTCGTGAAAGGTGTTGCTTCTAAATATGGTCACCGCGAGGTGATGCTGGCACTGCCCTCCGGACTACCAGTGCCTGATACAACGAGTTTCGTTCTGATGCCTGATCCTGTGGTGCGCCCGTCGCAGTATGCAGAGGGTCATGAACATTTTAATACCCTCAAAAATTTTTTGGCAACGAAGTTCAATTTACCTGTCGTTGCAGCGTTGGAATACATAGAGCATGAGTCGGCAATCTTTATTTCTCTGTATGTGGCCGAACCAGAGCTTACAAATTATTTGATGATCCTTTCCTCGGCAGGGATTGTGTTGCGTGAGGAAAAATTAGACGAACATCTTAAAGGAATCGGCCTGGATACTTTTTTCCTCTATGCAGGATGCGTATTTTTCGTGAAGAATAAGAGGGAATTGTTTAGTTATAAAATAGTATGATCAACGAATTGATTTTAGCGGGTGTTTCATTTTTTCACCCGTCGGTGCTACAGGATTCAATCGGTACTGAAACAATTAACGGAAAGATCTTCGTCCTGCATCAGGTAGGTGAAAAGGAAACCTTGTATGCCATTTCTCGTCGTTACGGCACTACGATCGATGCAATATTGCAGTACAATCCTACGGCAGATGCAGGTCTTGAGATTGGTCAGGTGCTGAAGGTGCCTTATATTTCGAGAAAGCCACTTCGCGCCGCGGAAGGAACAACGCATACTGTCGCTGCTAAAGAGACGATGTTCTCGATATCGCAAGCCTATAACGTCTCTATAGAGGAAATTAAACAGTGGAATAATCTGACTTCCAACGCACTGTCTATCGGACAGACAATTGTCATTAAAAAAACTGCTACCAAGCCTGCGGCTCCATCGCCGGCTAAACCAGTAACAACATCGTCCTCCGCAAAAGGAAAGCATACGGTCGCGGCAAAGGAAACGATGTTTTCGATATCAAAACAATATGGAATTACAGTACAACAGCTGAAAGATTGGAATATGCTTGAAGGCAATGAGCTCAGCATCGGACAGGAATTGTCGGTGGAGTTACCCAGGAATGATGTCGCAAAAACGCCTCCACCTGTAACTGTGGAAGTGAAGGAAACCCAACCCGTTGTTACAGAACCAAAAAAGGAAACGACTCCCGTAGTACCAGAAATTCGGAAGGAAACACCAGTAGTAGTAGCAGAGGCGAAAAAGGAATCTACACCTGTCCAAACGCCACCACCAGTGCCACAACCTAAAGAACAAACGATCCGGATATCGGAAAATGTAAAGAACACCGATGAGATATTGCAGTCAGGACTAGCCGAATTGATCGAAGGCACCGAAGGCAACCGGAAATACCTTGCGCTTCATCGTACTGCAGCCGTTGGAACGATACTGAAAGTTAAAAATGAAATGAATAACCGTGAGGTGTTCGTCCGCGTAATGGGCAAGCTTCCGGAGACGGCCATGACGGATAAACTCGTCATCAGGATATCAAAGTCGGCTTACGACAGATTGGGTGCTATTGATCCTCGCTTCCGGGTAGAGGTGACGTACTATAAATGATGGGCATACGTCGATCATTGTTGGATGCGGACGTATACATTCTTAATGTTCCCTTTGCCAGTTTCGCGCTTCTCGATATCGAACTGTTTGAGACTTTTAATTAAGAGCACAAGCTTATTGAAGCCGTAGTTTCTCGGATCAAAATCAGGTTGCTTCTTAATCAGCAGATTGCCGAGGTCGCCCAAAAAAGTCCATCCGCTTTCATCCGCCAGGTCCTCAATACTATCAGAGATCATCTTTACGACCTCACGGGATAAGGTGCCGATCGTCGTGCCTTCTATAACGGCCACGGGCGGGGGAACAACTCTTGGTTTCCTTCGTGGTCCTGGTCCTGGAGTACGAACCCGCATGCTCGCCTTGTCCTGGCTAAGAATTTCTATGTAAATAAATTTGTCACACGCGGAAATAAATGCTGTAGGCGTCTTTTTCTCACCAAAGCCAAATACTTTCATCCCTGCCTCCCGCAACCTGGTGGCTAGGCGTGTAAAGTCACTGTCACTTGAAACAATACAAAAACCATCAACCCGTCCGGAGTATAAAATATCCATTGCATCGATAATCATCGACGAGTCGGTCGCGTTTTTACCCGTCGTATAGCTGTACTGATGTATAGGCGTTATCGCGTTTTCGAGCAGAACTGTCTTCCAGCCTGAAACGGTTGGCTTTGTCCAGTCCGCATAGATCCGCTTGAAAGTAGGTGTCCCATATTTTGCAATTTCCTCGAGCATCCCTTTGATGTTTGAGTATGGTACATTGTCGGCATCAATTAATACAGCGAGTCTAAGATCTCTTACGATTTCCATAGTGAGCAATGGTCACACATTAAATATTGAAGTACACGGCGGCGTACGAATATAGAAAGATTCGCAGGAAAGGACCAGGAAGAGGAGGTGGTATGCGTGCTAACGTTAGGACTATTCGACCGAGACCATCTGAAAGAGATGCTTTTGTTTCAATGAATCTCTGCTGATATCCCTCAGGTAGGGCTTGTTCAACGCGATGAAATGGTTGTATTTTGAAACGATTTCGTCGTACTCTGCGCGATAGTTGTTCACGCGTTCGTCGGCCAGACGTATTTCGTCTACCAGCTTCTGAAGATTTAGATTATGGCCAAAATCTGTCCTTGACTCTGCCAGAGCGACCAGCTCCTGAACCAACGAAGTTGTAGCAAAATCATACTCCTCGATCACATCGGAGTTTGCCATCGAATTTTGTGTATAACGGATGCGTCTTAGTTGATCGAGTTGTTCTGCAAAACGTTCCAGCTGTTCAGCGTTGCCGCCACTCGTTGCCATTAGTTCTTGCAATAAATTCTGCATGGCAATGATTTTATGATTGTCGTCGCTGATCATGATATTCCAGCAATCCACAAGGCTATCCTGATAAGCTATATAAGAACCTTTGACAAGGTCACCCTTAGCAGCGTGTCTGGCGGGATCGGCTGGGCTGGAGCAATTGAAAGCCAGGGCTGTGCATAAGGCGAGGATACTAGCGTGGCAGATTCTCATTCTTTATGGTAAGGTCCTATCACGAAATACGCTTAAATCCGTCTAAATGTTCCCCGGGATTTGTGCCAATTATGAGCCGTGTATGATTTGAGGAAAAATCGACGGACACCATTCCTCATCATTGCGGCGGGTAATGAACATCAAACGAGCCCGGGATGACCTGATTTATATGGTGCTTGAGGTGAACGACGTAATCCTGCGCCATCCATTTTACGGTCACGAGGTTGACACTGGTGCGAGAGGTGTTGCAAAATTTATCTCCCTGATCTGCGGGCATTTGGACTAACACTGCAGAGATACGCTCATTCAATAGCCTCCACAGTTGAATCACATCCGAGCTGGGCATTGCATTATAATGATTGAATATAACCCACAAATCCTGGTCGTAGACGACGTGCGGTGGATTCAGCTCGTACTGAACTGTAATGAAACGACGCAGATTATTCTGAGCGGAATCAATTAAATGCCCGATTACCTCCTGCCGGCTCCATTTGGTGGGGTCTGGTTTGGCCTGAATATCGATATCAGATATTGCCGAGAACCGGGGTACGAATTGGCGAACGGTATCCGACAGTTCACCTGCGGCACTTTGAAGTGTCATGGAGTCCTTTTCAGGCCATTGACCAACATGTCAGCCAATTGAAAACCAAGCGCCTGAGGATCAATTGCAGAGCCTGGATCATACCACATGGGCATCCAATTTAGTGAAGAGAAAAGGGTCATTACAGCCAGTTTCTTATCAATTGTACTTTTAAATTCCCCCGTTTTCACACCTTCCTCAATGATCGTCTTGAAGCGATTGATGTAATTAATACGCAACAATAAGAAATCTCTTAAAAAAGGCTCACTCAAGTGCCTATGCTCGTTCATGAATACGGCCGAGGCGGTAAGGTCTTTGGCCATTACCTGTATATGGCCGATGATGCCGTTTCGCAGCTTCTCGCTTGCAGTGCCTTTTTGTTTCTCGACTTCCTCCAGCGATTTTCTAAATTCAGTAGCCATGTCGAAGCAAAGGCTTCTAAGAATTTCCTCTTTGGACTTAATATGAGAGTACAGGCTAGCAGCCTCTATTCCCAACAGTTGCGCGAGGTCACGCATGGAGGCTGCGGCATATCCTTTTTCCTTAAACAGCTCTGCAGCCTTCCTAATGACTTGTTCTTTCCGGGATAAGTTTCCGATTGCTTCTGACATGCTGATTAAATAGTTAAAGTTAAAAAATTTAATCATTCCGCATGTCAGAAATTCTTTGGGAGCGCGTGACCTTCTATCAAGTTTAGAATCTGCGTTAAAACACATACGAGTGTTAGGCGCAAATAAGGCAAGGTTTAGAGGTGATGTGGTCGTCAATCAGTTGGTATAGCATCAGAACACGACACCGAAGCTAAAGGCATTTAGATTGGGCCCTTTGCCAGAAACGAACATTTCGTTTAAGTCGTAGTTGAAGAATAAATCCGTTGATCGGTAACCAAGCTGAAGCCGTATACCATATCGCATATTGTTGAGATAAAAACTATCGCTGTCTTTTTCTTTCTTCTTGTCGTTGTCTTCATCATTATAAACAAGCTTGGTGTAGCTCGCGATTCGGTATCCGAGATAAGGGCCGACACCAAAGCGAAATGCGTTACTTCGCGTATCCCAGAAGCGAGCTCTTCGGCTACTTTCTCCAAAATCAATTACTGGAACTAATGAAGCCGTCACAAAGGAGGTCGTTAGCTTACTTTTCACAAAATCCAAATCGCGGGTATCAGAAACGAAAGTGACGCCGTCGTCATCCTTTCGAATTAAGATGTTGTCGTCCTCAAATTTAAAGTTATACCAATTCACGCCAACGCCCCATTCGAGAAAAACCTTTTTGCCCAATCGGGTTCGCTGGATGGAGGCTAGTCCGACATACCAGGATCCCCAGGGTCTTACAGAATGGAGCTCATTTGTGCTATTTGGAAATTTACCATCATTTAAATAATTGTTTGTGCCAAGCTCAAGATTGAACGATTGCCATGTTCGTCCCCGTTTCTTTTGGTGCCGTGTGTCCCAATAGTCGTCGTCATTGTCGTCATCGTTATCATTGTCATCGTTGCCGTCCGAATCATCATCATCATCAGTATCACTGGCTTTTCCATAATTATTCCAGTCATCACGGTTAAAGGCCGGTTCTGCGACCGCAATCGTACTGTCAATGCCTGGCAATGACGTTGTGTCTTTTGTTTCAAGCTTAACGAGAATATCCTGGAATAGGGATTGAAAGTCGTAATGCTTAAGGGTCTCAATATCTTCAGGGTTTCCTATGGTAAAGATCACTTTGCTTGCTTTAGCAAGTTCCACCGTCACAGTGTCATTTTTCTGACCGTAGGAGGTTATAGCGGCAGATGCCATCAGTACAGTCCAAATTAATTTTCTATTCATAATAAGTTACTTGTTTTGTCCACGTTTCTCGTTCTTAAAATTCAGCGCCAGAATTTCATTTTTCATCTGTCGCAGATCGCCGAGCGGATCCTGATTATTTTTCAGGTCGCCTGCTTTCTGTAACAGCTTCTTTAACGTAGATGGCTTCGTTGACTCAGAGGTTGCCTCGTCCAATTCTTTTTTATTCAAATATTTTGATGTCTCTTCGGAAGAGTAGGATAGCGTAATGGATTTGTTTTGGTTTTCACCTGCTTTAGCTTCCACGTTGTTGGTTGCAACGGCTTGTTCTTCCTCGAAAAATTCGGGCGTGATGATAATTAGATCGTCTTCGATTTTCACGGGAACGTCTGCCACAGCAACTGCCGGTGCGTGATGATTAGACTTTAACGGCTGTTTCTTTTGCTTACTAGAAGGAGGGGGAGTAAAAATTTTTCGGCCTTGCTCAATTTTTTCAACTGTTGCCCTATTGGCAAGGGTTGAATCTATGTCTGACGTTACCACCGGAACATTTGCGGGTGAATGATTAGCAACCATATCGGAATTGCCGCGAGTGCTAAGCTTTGATGGCCAAAGTATATAGGCTATGCCCGAGATGATCAGCAACGATGCAGCGATTTTAAGCCAAACTCCGTTATGTTTTTTTTTATCCCGGGCAGCAGAAATTTTCTCCCATGCTGAAGCGGGCGGAGGCATTTCATGACCTTGCAGTTTTTCCCGAAAAAATTTATCTGGTTGTTGACTCATCCCCACTTATTTTATCGTTTTGTGTCCAGTTCCGTCCAAGTAAAATTTTCTGTAGGTACCCCCGCGCGCGGCTTAACTGAGACTTGGACGTACTCTCGCTAATCCCAAGGTGGGCGGCAATTTCTTTGTGTGAATAGCCATCGATCGCATACATGTTAAAAACTATCCTGTAACCCGTCGGAAGTTCCTGTATCATTTTCAGCAGGTCTTCGGCTTCAAGGTGATCACTTAGTGCATTATAGTCTGGTTCCCGGTCGGCATTTTCAAGGTCAGTTTCAATGTACATGGAGCGGTTTCGGCGCAAAAATGTGAGCGCTTCGTTAACAACAATTTTCCTGATCCATCCTTCAAAGCTCCCTTCACTTTTGAACTGATGCACCTTATTAAAAACCTTCATAAATGCTGTCACGAGAATATCTTCGGCCTCCATCGGTTGCCTCACATAGCGATAGCATAAACTGTACATTTTTCGGGAATAGGATTCATACACGATCTTCTGGGCACCTGGGTCGCCCGCCAGGCATCCTTTAATCACTTCATCTTCTTTTGACCGGTAAATTTTAAAATGCATTTAGTGCTTCTCAAAAGTAAGATGCCCTTTTTATGCGATAGGTTGCATGCCGTAATAAATTTTATAGAGTCTTGATCATCCTCTGGCTCGCTTAATGCCCATTGCTACCGTTTGGGGTTAATAAAACTATATCTTTACCTGCCGGTGCAGTGCATGAAACACCAGAGTGAAGGCCCAAAAATTGCGATGACGATGACGGACAATTATCCCAAGGTTTATTTATACAGACGAATCGTTCAGGCAAAAATTTTCATTGATGGAAACTATGCGGATAAAATAGACCTCGATAATATTTCTGACGAAGCATATTTTTCAAAGTTTCATTTTATCCGGCTCTTCAAATCAATTTATAGAAAGACACCACACCAATATCTGAAATACGTCAGGATTGAGAAGGCTAAACACTTATTGAAAAATAATACCTCCGTATCGGAAGTGTGCTTTTTAGTCGGTTTCGAAAGCGTCTCCTCATTCAGTGGACTCTTTTCAAAAGTTGTAGGTGAATCACCATCTGCCTATGGGAAACGTTTCCAGGAAATGAAGGAAAAGATTAACAAAGCTCCACATGCCTTTTTACCAGGCTGTTATTCATACCAGCATGGTTGGCTTGAGAATAGCAATTTTGGAGAAGTTACTACGTGAATCATTGTTGAATTTTGTGGGCGATAATCAACCATAAAGACACATGATAACGAAAATGTCGATCACAAACATTCACGTCCTGGACCAGGACAGCGCCTACGATTTTTATGTCAACAAATTAGGATTCAAACTTGTCGACGATATTCCAATGGGACCAGAATCTCGGTGGCTAACCGTTTCCCCTCCCGACCAACCTGACTTACAGCTTGTTTTATTTCCTGTAAAGGTGAGCAAGATGTTTCCAAAAGAAACCGCAGACATATTGATAAATCTTATCAAAAAAGGAATATTTGGGTGCGGTGTATTAACCTGTAACGACATTTTCGCCACCTATGAAGAGCTTAAGTCTAAAGGTGTCGAATTCATCAAACCACCCACCAAAGAGTTTTACGGGACGGAAGCATTATTCAAAGATGACTCTGGAAATTATTTTTCCCTGCAACCGCTAAATAATCTTGGTCAGTGAAAAGCATATTTGACCACGCAAATAGGGAGGAGTTGATCCAGCGGGTTAACTCCCTCAGCCTAACCGGTAAAGCAGATTGGGGCAAGATGAATGTGTATCAAATGACTACGCATTGCACGATATGGAACGATTGGGTTTTAGGAAGGAGTAATCAAACGCTCAGGCAGGGCCTTTTGGGCAAAATATTCGGCAAAATGGCGCTGCGAAGCAATACAAAAGATGACAAACCCCTAGGTAAAAACATGCCAGCAGGTAAGCTGTTTACCGTTATTGCAACAGCAGGAAACCTGGATGCTCAAAAGGCAACCTTGTCAAATCAAATTGCCGAGTATGAAAATTTCTCCAACGATGGCTTCATACACGACTTCTTTGGCAAAATGACAAAAGAAGAGATCGGAATATTTGCTTACAAACATTCCGATCATCATCTCAGGCAATTTGGAGTTTAGAAAACTTCCAATGCTGCCGGCACTGCTATTCTGTGTACTAAAGGATCAGGCTTAGCAGGTAAGCCAGGATGAATAACATAATAACAATCATATCAACGGGGTTAATCTCTTTTGGTAATATTGGGATTGCCTCGATAGTCAACGTCACTCGCAAGACCTTCTTCGATTTCAAGATTTCCCGCCACATTTACTTTGGCACTGGAAGCGCCGTTGACTTCCACAAGGGCGTCCTGAACGTGAAGGTTGTATGCTTTCAATTTTGAGGCGAACTGGATGTCAGCGTCCATATTGTTTGCTCGTCCTGACAGATCAGCCTCCGACTTTCCAGTAAGATTTATAACGAGATCGTCCGCATTTAGTTCTCCACGCAATTTTACCGGCCCACGCACGTCGATATCCATGTCGTTGGTATCGAACACTTCGAATTCTATATTTCCGTAACCTTCCGCCTCAATTCTTTCCAGGCGGGGCATCGTAATATTTATTCGAACTTCATCGATGTCCAACACATCTGCCTCCCAATCAAATTTCTTTTTTGAGCCTGCTTCGTAGTTAATCACCAGGGTTCTCCCCGCCCGGGATATCTTATACTTTCCTTTTTCGTTATCGGGACCGATCATTTCGATGCCGTAAGAATCTCCCCGTGTGATTCGTACATCGAAGACGCCGCTGATGTCTATTTCGTCGAAATCAGTAAGACCTTCGTCGGCGATTTTGTTTTTGTCCTCTTCAGACACTGGACATGTAACGCATCGAAGTCCGTCTGATTCATTCATTTCCCAGGTGTTGTTATCCTCTTCATCGTGCTCTACCCATTGTGAAATAAACCGGCCAACAGATTCGTCCATCTGAAATGGATAATTAAATGGTATAAAAAGGGTCATGTCAAGTCTTTGGCCCCTGAAGGTCGCATCCTCTTTGAAACTAATATTAGAATCGAAAGTGATTATTGAATCGTTGACGGCCACATGATAGTCGACCATCTTTGCATTTTCAATTGCCTTTTGCCGCGTGGTACCTTGAGCTCTAAAGGATTTAACCAGCTTTAACTCTTTGCCATCATATCCCTTTAGCGTCAATGTTGCGCCATCATAGTCATCCATGCCTACCTCATTTATCCTGAAGATGGCTTTTTTGCCTGCGAGGTTGTATGTCTCTTCTAATTTATACTCGCCATTCTCTTTGAAGGCGTATACGATCTTTGGAACAGTAACGCTTAGCATTGCAACGCTTACAAAGAACATTACAAATATCGACCACCCTACCGTCGGCCCGAAAACATAACGCTTGGCAATAATCGAGGAGCCCAGCAATGTGATCAGTACACAGGGAATAATGGCTGCAATAAATCCAGCGAATACCATCCACCCCGAAAAGCTGTTGCTTATAACGTCAATCGGCATGCTAAGGTCGCCGTGGCTGCCGGCTGGCCAGTTAAATGCCGAGGCAGAGAAGAGCCCAACGAATACACCCGCCGTAACGACCGCGGCAAGCATCAGACTTATGCCAAGCAGTACCACAACAATTCCAATTGCCACGCGCACTATTTCAAGCAACGGACCCAGTATGCGCCCCAGTGTATTCAACAGCAAACCAACCAGACGGAACGGAAATAAAAGTATTCTGGTGGCGGTGGTTTCCTCCCTATCCTGATCTACGTTGAGATTTTTTTTAATGTTCGATTCAATGTTTGAAAGGGTTACTGGTTCACCCTGCATTTCCATTCGATCTGTAATGGTCTTTGCTTCCGGCAAGGCAATCCACAGAACAACATATACCACGAGCCCTACGCCGAAAAACACGCCGAAGATTACAAAAAGTATGCGGACAGCAATGATGTCAATGCCAAAGAATGCTGCGACGCCGCCTGAAACCCCGCCGATAACTTTTCGCTCTCCGTCCCGAAACATCTTTTTGACAGCTTCGGGCTCTTCAAGATCAAAGGAACCCGGAACGATTATCCACATAAGGATATAGATGACAATGGTCAGTCCCCATGCGAACGCGAGTAGTGCGAATATTAACCTTATCCAGACCGGATCGATTGCAAAATAATTGGCGATGCCGGAGCACACGCCGCCGATGATCTTGCGCTTCTGATCGCGAAGCAGCGGATGTGGAACGTTAATCCTTGTCGCTTGCGGCCCGTTGTTCAGTCCTGAGTCCGTTTGACCTGCTTTGGATCCTGCCCGCTGACCAGCAAATTCCTGATCTTCCGCAGCTTTAAAATCATTGACGCTTCCCATCGTTGCGATAAGCGACTGAACATCGTCTGACGTAATAATCTGCTTGCCTTCATTTAACTTAGAAAGAAAAATTTCAGCAACCCGGCTTTCGATATCGGCCAGGATTTCATTGCTGTCCTCAAATGAGGCAAAGTATTTATTGATGGAATCGAGATACTTCCTCAGATTTTCATATCCGTCCTCTTCAATATGAAAGATGATACCGCTGATATTGATGCTTATATTCTTTTTCATAACTCTGTTGCGTCAGGAAATTTTTTAACCATTGGATTTTGTAGTGATCATTTGGGTGGAATGTACAAGGTCATCCCAGGTCTCCGTGAGGATGCCCAGAAACTTACTCCCCTTGTCGGTAAGCTTGTAATATTTGCGCGGTGGCCCGGATTTCGATTCTACCCACTTGTATTCCAGGAAACCGGCATTTTTTAGCCTGGTCAGCAGCGGGTAAAGCGTACCCTCAACCACGATGATCCTCGCGGCCGTTAGCTCCTCCAACATGTCCGAGGCATAAACTTCTCCCCGGGAAATGATATGGAGTATGCAATATTCCAATATTCCTTTCCTCATCTGTACTTGCGTGTTTTCAAGGTTCATACGCCAACTTTTTTCAACAATCTACTTCTGTATACGCAAAAGTACTATGCATGGCCAAGTACTGGATGAAAATTTTCAATTTTTTTGCATTTCCGGCCATATTCAGCACAAATCCTTACATCCCACCAGGGGTTCGGTGGATTTCTCTGACGGTCTACTACCCCAATTTTGCTTACTTTTATAGGTGGATTTGTATCGACAGTGCCTGTTGAATCAATAGAATGAGACTTTTTTACTGGGGGACAATTTTTTTACTTTTTACGCTCCCCGCTTTTGGCCAGAATGGGCAGGAGTGGATCATTTATTCACAGCAATATTTTAAGATACCTGTAGCAACGGAAGGTATCTTTCGCCTTTCCGGCACGGCGCTCATGGCCGCCGGCGTACCCGCGGGCACAAACCCTCAAAATCTTCAGCTTTTTCATCGCGGTATGGAACAGGCAATCCTGGTGAACGGTCAGCAAGACGGCACACTTGATGCCGTCGACTATCTTGAATTTTACGGGAAACGAAATGATGGTACGCTTGACGCAGAGCTCTACAAGCCGGCGAGCGCCCAGCCACATGGATTCTATAACCTGTTTAGCGATACTACCGCCTACTTCCTGACAATCGGTTCTATACAGGGCAAGCGAATGCAGGTCTTTCCCGGATCTTATCCAAATGGCGCTATTACCGAAAAATACATTGTTGATGAAAAGCTCATTATTAACGCTTCTCAATATTCAGGAGGCATTGATATTAACGAAATTCAAAGCACCAACTTCGAGACCGGAGAGGGTTGGACCGGTGACCAGCTCACGCAGGGCCAATCGGTCACCTACACACATCAAGACATCTCACTGACCGAGCCAACTGGTGGGCTACCGGTTGTCGAGGTGCTGCTGGTGGGTCGTGGCCCCATGGCACATTATGCCGAGCTCCGTGTAGGTGCATCAGGGAGGCAGGCTGCAACAGCTACATTTTCGGGCTTTGATAGCTATAAGCTTATACAACCAATTCAATGGAGCGACATCGCAGCAGACGGATCGCTGCAGGTCACCATTCGATGTGCAGGCCAAGGAGGAGGCGCGGACCGCATCAGCACATCTTATATAAAAGTAACTTATCCACGAAAGCCAGACCTGCAACAAAATCCTCACAGGATATTTTACATGCCGAAAGCAGTTGGTGGGATATCCTACCTCAAACTTGCGAATGCTCTTGCCGGCCAGCGACTCTACGATATAACTGACGCTGATGAGCCTGGCCAAATGGGAACTGCGTCGGGAACGCAACTTGCTGCCACGATCGAAAGCACAACGGTGCGACGTCTTATGGTGATCAATTCATGGATCACGCCCATCATAAAAAGCGTCAGTTTTCGAAAGATATTTCCGGCTCAGAAAAACTACATCATCATTAGCAATCCCCTGCTTCGTAAACCGGCAATGGGATATGCAGATCCGGCGCTGGCCTATGCATCATACCGCGGTTCGCCTGAAGGTGGCAGCTATGATACCTTACTTGTAAATGTTCAGGAACTGTTTGATCAGTTCAATTATGGAGAATCGTCACCGCTCGCAATATTCCACTTCATGAAGTTCCTGACGAGCGTAAAGGTCCCGAAATACTTGCTATTGCTTGGAAAAGGTCTAGATGTTAACTACCAATTCTATCGATTGCCCGCATCGTTTACAAAGTATAAGGATTTTGTGCCCAGCGCAGGGTATCCCGCTGCGGACATGGTGTTTACAGCAGGATTGGCAGGAACGACTTATGAGCCAGCGGTACCCACGGGTAGGGTACCCGCAGTTAGCGCAGACGATATTGCGCATTATTTAAATAAGGTTAAAGAAATGGAAGCCCTGCCATACAATGATCTTTGGCGTAAGAATATCGTGCACCTCAGTGGCGGCATCTACGAGGGTGAACCGCAGCAGTTTAAGTTATACATGCAGGACTTTCAGGCGGTTGCCGAGGATGCTTATCTCGGCGGAAAGGTGTCCGCGCTCGCAAAACATTCCAAAGAGATACAGTTGATCAATATTGCCCAGCAGGTTAACAGTGGTCTAAACCTGATTACCTTCTTTGGTCACGCTTCTCCAACGCTGCTTGATTTCGAACTTGGCTACGTCACTGATCCCATACATGGTTATAACAACAAAGGCAAATATCCTACGCTCTTGATGAACGGTTGCCAGGTCGGCGCTTTCTTTCTTCCATATACTTTGTTTGGAGAAGATTGGCTCGTTGCACGCGATAAAGGTGCGATAGGATTCATTGCGCACAGTGGGTACGGCTTTATTGGCCCGCTTAGAAGATACTCACAGACTTTTTACGAAGTTGGTTATCAGAACCCGGCGTTTGTAGGCAAGGGTCTCGGAGACATCCAAAAAGAGACAGCAAAAAGATACATGACAGACGCGAGTGCGTCAGCTTCCAATATCACACAGGTGCAACAAATGGTACTTCTTGGAGATCCAGCGGTCGCCCTCTTTGGCGCAAAAAAGCCGGATCTCGAGATAAACGAAAGCAATGTCACCTTTCAATCTTATACTGGCGGGCCCATCAATGCATTCAGTGACTCCTTTGCAGTAAATATCATCATTAGAAATTTTGGTCTTGCAACAAAGGACACTGTCCGGGTGGAAATTTTACGTACGCTGAACGACAACTCAACTATTCGTTATGATTCGCTGATTCCCGTGACGAAGTACAGCGACACATTAACATTTAACATTAAAAAGGGACAGTCATCGGAGTTTGGAAATAACACCTTCAGGGTGACAATTGATCCGGACAATGTGTTGGACGAGTACAAAAAGGAAAATAATGTCGCCTCGAAAGCGCTATTCATTTCACTCAGTGGAACTCAGAATTTATATCCGTCGGACTTTGCCATTGTGAACACCACCGCACTGAACCTGTCCTTTCAGAGCACAGATGTCCTTTCGGGGGAGCGGGAATTTATCGTAGAACTTGATACAATCAATTCATTCGACAGCCCATACAAAAAGATGTGGTCGACGAGAGGTAACGTGTTGGCAAGGCAACAAATAAATTTGCCGGAAGGAGACACATTGGCGTATTACTGGCGGACACGCCTGGCCGATCCTTTTCCGGGCGAGAGTGACAGTTGGACACAAAGCTCGTTTACATATATCCAGCATGGAGCAACGGGATGGGCACAGGTACACTTCCCACAATACCTCCAGGACGCATCTCAAGGTTTGATCAAAGACGAGGAGCTGAGACGTTTAAGCTTTTCGAAGTCTGTTCAGCGCGTCTCGGTGTCAACCTTCGGAAGTCAATATCCCGGTTTTTATGAGGCAACGAGCATCAAGATTTCCAATGTCGAATACTTTGCATCCTTTCCGGGTTTTGAATGCCGCTCAAACACGATGAACCTCGTGGCATTCGATCGGAAGTCCACCGTGCCATACCTCGGCGTAAAACTCGAATGGTTTAACAGGGCAGGGCGTACATGCGGGCGCGATCCCATCGTGATCAACAACTACCAGTACAATGAGATGGTGACAGGATCTGATAGTGATCTGATCGCCTACATAGATAATATAGAAACCGGTGATTCGGTAGTCCTCTTCAGCATTGGAAATGCCTATTTTAGTCTGTGGCCGGAAGCTGCCAGGGTCAAGCTGGGAGAGTTTGGTATATCGACGGCCCAAATCAATCTGCTTGAGGATAATGAACCTGTAGTAATATTTGGGCGCAAGGGCGCATCTCCAGGGAGTGCATCGATCACCACATCGGCTACTCAACCCAAAGCTCAACAAGGAGTAAGTATAGACAAGTCGATAACTGGTGGCTTTACCTCGGGCTACTTGAGATCTTCATGGATAGGTCCGGCAATAGAATGGGATTCGCTACTGGTAAACACAACAGAAAAAACGTCGGTGGACGTCGTCACATTTAATGTCGTCGGTATCAAGGTCACCGGAGAGGAGTTAATGCTTTTCGACGATGTGACGGTGAACCAGGACCTCAGCAGCATCAATGCCGCTATATATCCCTATATCAGGATCTCATTTAATACACAGGACGACACGTTCCTGACGTCCGCGCAACTGAGAAAGTGGCTGGTTACGTTCACACCGGGCCCTGAAGGGCTACTACTTTATGATGGAATACATCACCAGGAGAAAATAGTGGAAGGCGACGTATGGCATGGCCGTTATCGTTTTGTAAACATCAGCGACAAACAATTTTCAGATTCGCTCACTGTACGTTACGAAATTTTCAATCAGGATAAACACACATCCGATCATGGGATGTTAAAGGTTAACGCTCCGCTTCCAGGAGATACGACAGCAATCGCAATAGACGTGGGCACGTTTGGTAAAGAAGGAATTAACGACGTGGATGTATTTGTTAACCCGAGGTTGATTGCTGAACAATATTATGAGAATAATTTTTTGCAATTAAATGAACACCTGCATGTCACAGGTGATAGCTTTCACCCTGTCCTGGACGTTTCGGTCGATGGAAGAAAGTTGGTGAATGGCGATTTTGTCTCCACAGAACCTCAAATACTCATTAAGCTATGGGATGAGAACCGGTTCATTCTTAAAAAGGACACGGCGGGGATAAGGATATTTCTGACCTATCCTTGCGCTGATGCACCGTGCGCGCCCACTCAGATTGTGCTAAGTGGTAAAAGCATTGAATGGAGTAGCGCTACGGATACGTCCGCTTTTAAAGTTGACTTTAGGCCCGCGGCCCTTGCTGATGGTAACTATAAACTTCGTGTTGAAGGCGCGGATGCTTTAGGTAATCAAAGTGGATTGTTACCCTACGAAATTGAATTCTCAATAAAGGGAGAAACCACAATTGAAATTTCAGAGCCCTACCCGAATCCGTTTAGCCGCCGTGTATATTTTGACGTTGTAATCAGCGGAGGTATTCCGGACGCGTTCGAGATGGAACTCGTTAATGTTAATGGTCAGAGGGAACAGCACTACACCGCTTCTGACCTCGGCGCGTTTCATGTTGGCACAAACGTTCTTAGCTGGGATGGAACTGGTTATGCCGGAGATGCACTTTCCAACGGCGTCTATATTTACCGGATTGATGTTGTAATCGAAGGGAAACATGTCCGAAAGGTTGGGAAGCTTGTGCTTGTCCGTTAACCAAGTGTCGTATAAAGAGCTGATTCAACCGATACCATGCGCGGTTTCCTTTAGCGTTACAAACGGATATATAGTTGGACGTACAGGCCGTTACTTTGAAGGATAAAACACCGGCCGCCTGATGTCGACTTTCGTTGTGTATTTATACTTGTTCAGTCGTTCCAGAGGGCTCCAATACTTTACATAATAAATCTCTGCGGGACTACCCGTAAGCTTCCCTTGTAGAGCGTTGGCTTCAAACCCGTTTTGCAGCGCCTGATGCATGTAAAAAAGACGGTCGTCGTCTCTTAACCTAAGCACGACTCCGTCATGGCCAGCTTCATAGACTTCTTCGATCGTACCGAAAGTTTTTACGGTATTGTCAGCAGAGGGAACGGGCACCGGGCGAAAAACAACTGCAAGCGTGACAAGCAGGGTAAAAAAAATGGTGGCAATAACGATTTTCTTATTAAACATTACATACAATGATAAAAGTGTTGCAAAATAAGAAATCATTGGCGGTCTGCCGAATCGCAACGACGATTTCGTCGCTAAACTGCGTTAGTGCAGGAAAGATTTTTAAAGTCTTTTGAGTAAATAATTATCTTTTGCCAAACTTTATCGTTTAATTTTGCATTAAGGAGTTAACTAAAAAACTGAATGCATTTTTAAATGTCATTCAACTTTAAACTTTAAGGAAGAAATTGAAAATCACGATCACCAACATGACAGCAATTACTGCCGTCAACCATTTCAGAGGGACGTCAACGTTCCTATCTAATGCCTGTCCGGTGAGCAGGCGACCCCGACCAACGCGCTTTGTGCGTATCTGATACCTTCATCACAAACTCGTTGGAATAAGACGGCATGTCCAGGACATTACGGCTTTTGTGTTTTAACATGGGTTTTTACAATTCGACTTAATAAGAAAAATTACATTGGACAATTCTAAGCTTATCGTCAGACTTGCTACAGCTGATGACAAAAAATACGCCGACATCATTACCAACCAGATGGAGGAGTCAGCGAAAGCGCGCGGCACTGGTATAGCCAAGAGATCTCCCGACTACATCGTGAAGAAGATAGATGAAGGCAAAGCGGTGATCGCCGTTACTGACGAGGGCACATGGGTTGGTTTTTGTTACATCGAGGCCTGGGAGCACGGCAAGTACGTAGCGAACTCCGGGCTCATTGTAGCTCCGCCCTTTCGCAAGACCGGAGTGGCAACGGAAATCAAGAGAAAGATTTTTAGTCTTTCAAGAGAAAAGTACCCGGCGTCGAAAATTTTCGGATTGACTACCGGTCTGGCCGTGATGAAGATCAATTCTGACCTCGGCTACGAACCAGTGACGTACAGCGAACTTACCAATGACGAAGAGTTTTGGAAAGGATGCAAGAGCTGCGTGAACTATGAGATACTGATGAGCAAAGAGCGGAAGAACTGTATGTGTACCGCCATGTTATTCGATCCTGTTGAAGCGGAGGAAAAGTTACGTGAAGTAGAAGCCGCAAAGGCCGCCAGGGCTATGGAGGAGGAGACTCGGAATATGGAAACTCTTGTTACACCAGACGGCGATCTGGTCCAGCATAGACATCGTAAATTTAAAGGCAACCTTGGCCTGTTCGAACGATGGGTGAGATTTAAGCAGTTTGTATTGCTAAAATCACCACGCAAACGCGACGATGGTGATGAATCCATAAAGAAGAGATCTCTGTTGAGCATATTCTTCTGGTAAAATCTACCTTAATTTCTAAAATCTTTTGAGCCAAAGAGTTGAATCCCGTATTTTGACGGGATTTGGTCAGCTTTGATTGGCAACCATAAATCCCCGTCATTGCATTGGCAATTGATATGGGCTAAACTTGAATTCGCATGAAAAAGAAAGTTGTATTAGCATTCAGTGGCGGTCTCGACACTTCTTACTGCGTGAAATATCTCGGTGATGAAAAGGGATATGAGATTCACACGATCACCGTGAATACTGGAGGCTTTAACGAGCAGGAGCTCCAGGAAATTGAAAATCGCGCAAAGTCACTTGGTGTAGCATCTCACCGTACCGTGGATGAGACAACGAACTACTACGATAAGGTCATCCGCTTCCTGATATATGGCAACGTCTTGAAGAACAATACTTACCCGCTCAGTGTTAGCGCGGAGCGTATGTCACAAGCGTTGGCTGTGGCGGATTATGCAAAACAAATAGGAGCTGATGCGGTAGCACACGGAAGCACAGGCGCGGGAAACGATCAGGTTCGATTTGATATGATCCTCAACATCATTGTGCCGGGAATTGAGATCATTACACCCATCAGAGAGTTGCAATTGTCGCGGGAGCAGGAGATAAGCTTTTTGAAATCAAAAGGAGTCGAGATGAATTTCGAGAAGGCGTTATACTCTGTAAATAAAGGATTGTGGGGAACGTCTGTAGGTGGCAAAGAAACATTAAAATCTTTGGGTATGCTTCCGGAAACTGCCTGGCCAACCCAGGTGACCAAGCACGATACGGAAATAGTGAAGCTGTTTTTTGTCAAGGGAGAGCTTACTGGCGTCAACGACGAGAAATTTGCTCAACCAACGCAGGGCATACAATACCTGCAGCACATAGCCGGTCCGTATGGTATTGGTCGTGAGATACACGTAGGAGATACCATCATTGGAATAAAAGGAAGGGTGGGATTCGAGGCTGCCGCGCCCATGCTGGTGATCAAAGGCCACCATGCTCTTGAAAAACACGTCTTGACCAAATGGCAGCTAAGTTGGAAAGACCAACTTGCGCAGTTTTATGGAAACTGGCTTCACGAAGGTCAATATCTCGACCCTGTAATGCGCGACATGGAAGCATTCCTCACCAGTTCTCAACAGCAGGTTACCGGTGAAGTTCACATACAGCTGTTTCCATACAGATTCCAGGTGTTGGGTATAGAATCACCATTTGACCTGATGTCTTCCAAATTCGGAAAGTATGGTGAAATGAATCTGGGCTGGACTGGTGACGATGTTATTGGATTTACCAAGATATTCGGCAACCAAACCGCCATCTATCATCAGGTAAAAGAATCAGCGGATGACAACTAAGATCAGGGCGGGAATTGTTGGTGGTGCTGGATACACAGGGGGAGAAACGATCAGGCTAGTGCTTATACACCCTGATGTCCAACTTGTTTTTGTTCAAAGCCGAAGCCAGGCTGGTAAACCTTTATTCGCAACACATCCGGACTTAAAAGGTGACACGGATCTTAAATTCAGCGAAGGAATTTCACAGGATATCGATGTGCTGTTCCTTTGTCTCGGCCACGGCGAAAGCCGGGTATTTCTGGAAAATAATAAAATCGATGAACAAGTAAGAGTGATTGATTTGAGCCAGGATTTCAGGCTGGGTCAGTCCGTTGCCGGAAGGTCTTTTGTCTATGGCCTGCCCGAATTAAACCGCTTGCAGATCAGAGAAGCAAAAAATATAGCAAACCCTGGATGCTTTGCTACAGCCATCCAGTTAGGACTGCTTCCACTCGCTCAAGCTGGGCGCTTGCAAGAAGTATTTGCGACCGGTATAACCGGATCGACCGGAGCGGGACAAAAGCTTCAGGATACCACGCACTTCACCTGGAGGGCAAATAACATTTCCGCATATAAAACATTAACGCACCAGCATCTTAACGAAATCCAACAATCTGTTAAGCAACTTCAACCCGGCTTCACTGCGAGCATTAATTTTGTTCCGTGGCGCGGTGATTTTACAAGGGGTATCTATGTAAGCAGCATGATTGCAATGGACGACCCCGCGCGCGATATCGTAACGCTTTATCAGGACTACTATAACACCCATCCATTTGTCGTAGTTACCGGCGGAACAATAGATATGAAGCAAGTAGTGAATACAAATAAATGTTTGATCGGGCTGGAACAGGAAAATGGAAAGTTGGTAGTGCACACAGCGATCGACAACCTGGTCAAAGGAGCATCCGGACAGGCTGTCCAAAATATGAATCTGTTATTTGGACTGGAGGAATCGACAGGCTTAAAACTCAAGTCCATTGCGTTCTAGCGAAGTTGTTTCATTATATATTTACAACACTTGCCCAGCATGAAATTATTCGACGTTTATCCACTTTTCAATATAACACCCGCGAGGGCACAGGGCTCATGGATCTGGGATGACGCAGGGAAAAAGTATCTCGATCTTTACGGTGGGCATGCGGTGATTTCCATAGGCCATTCACATCCTCATTACGTAAAATCTCTTTCAGACCAGATCGGGAAGATTGCGTTTTATTCCAATAGCGTTCAGAACCCAATGCAGCAAACGCTCGCCGATAAGCTTGGCGATCTCTCCGGGTATCCTGATTATCAGCTATTCTTATGCAATTCCGGAGCAGAGGCAAATGAAAATGCACTCAAGCTGGCCTCTTTCGTCACGGGCCGCAAGAAAATCATTGCGTTCAGAAAAGCGTTCCACGGCCGTACCTCCGGGGCGGTAGCGGCAACCGACAATCCCAAAATTGTTTCCCCCTTTAATGCGGGCCACCAGGTTGAGTTTCTTCCTATGAACGATGAAGCTGCGCTAACATCCGCTTTGGATGACACTGTCGCGGCAGTAATCATCGAGGGTATTCAGGGAGTAGGAGGTATTCAACTTCCGGATGATAATTTTCTCCGAATACTTGAGAAAAGATGTCGTGAGAAAAATGCCTTACTTATCCTCGACGAAATTCAATCTGGTTATGGTCGAACGGGTAAATTCTTTGCACATCAGTACGCAAATATAAAACCACACCTTATTACTACTGCTAAGGGTATGGGAAACGGCTTTCCCGTCGGTGGCGTCCTGATTGCTTCCGACATTAAGCCGTGGGCCGGGATGTTGGGAACCACTTTTGGAGGAAACTACCTGGCCGCCGCTGCATGTATAGCAGTGCTGGAGGTTATGGAGAATGAAGCGCTGGTCGCCAACGCTGCAGCTATGGGCGATTGTCTGCAAACAGAGCTTAAGAAAATTGCGGGCCTTAAAAATGTGAGGGGACGTGGTCTGATGATTGGTTTTGATCTGCCTGACAACAAGAGCAGTGTCAGAAATGATTTATTATTCCAGCATCATATTTTTACCGGAGAAGCAAAGCCCAATACTATTCGGTTGTTGCCCTCCCTCGCATTAAATAAAAATGAAATCAATATATTCCTGACTGCTTTGAACCAATTGATGTTATGAAAAATTTTATCTCAGCGGCCGATGCGCCGGATATAAATGGCCTCGTGCAACGTGCATTTGATTATAAATCGGAACCCTTGCGAGACAAGAATCTGGGTGCGGGAAAGCGTATCGGACTTTTGTTTCTAAATCCCAGCATGCGTACCCGGCTAAGTACACAAATTGCTGCCCAAAATCTCGGACTGGATTGCATTGTATTTAACGTAGCGCAGGACGGATGGTCTCTGGAGTTTGAAGAAGAAGCGATTATGAGTGGATCTTCCGTCGAGCATGTGAAAGATGCTGCGCCTATATTAGGCAAGTATTTCGATATCCTCGGCATTCGCACGTTTCCATCGCTGCAGAACAAGGCGGAAGATTATAATGAATTATACATTCAACAGTTTATCAAGTACTCTGGTATCCCAGTGGTGAGCCTTGAGAGTGCAACACTGCATCCACTTCAAAGCCTTACAGACGTAATCACAATAAAGGAAACGTTCAAAGAAAAAAGACGGCCAAAGATTGTGTTGTCGTGGGCCCCTCATGTGAAGGCGTTACCGCAATGTGTGGCCAATAGTTTTAGCCAATGGATCAATGCATGGGGGGAGGCCGATTTTGTTATTACGCACCCCGAGGATTATGAACTTGATCACGCTTTCACAACTGGAGCCTCTGTAACACTCGACCAATCCGAGGCGCTCAAATGGGCTGACTTCGTTTACATTAAAAACTGGAGCACGTATACCGATTACGGAAGAATTTATTGCAATGACCCTAAGTGGATGATGACGAATGAAAAATTATTGGTTACGCATTCCGCCAAGATCATGCATTGCCTTCCTGTTCGCCGAAACGTTGAAGTCAGTGACGAGATATTGGACGGTGCCAACAGCATCGTTACGCGGCAGGCTGCAAACCGCGTCTGGGCAGCTCAGGCAGTGCTGAGCGAGATATTGAGGAAATAGCGGAGTGGCTAAACGCTATGGATAAACTTTTTATAGTAAAGATTGGCGGGAACGTCCTCGACCATCCTGAATCGCTGGGTGAATTTCTCAAAGACTTTTCAGCTATTCGCGCACCTAAAGTATTAATCCATGGTGGTGGCAAGATCGCTACCACCCTTGGTAACCAACTGGGTATTGAGTCACACTACATTCGCGGGCGCCGCATCACCGACGCGCAAACCCTCGATTTAGTTACGATGGTTTACGGGGGCCTCGTCAACAAGCAACTTGTTGCACGCCTTCAGGCGCAGGGTTGCAACGCGTTCGGCGTCACTGGCGCCGACGGTAATTTAATAAGTGCTGTGAAAAGGCCCGTTAAGGAAATAGACTATGGATATGTGGGAGATATCGGTCCGGAGAACGTGAACACTGCACTTTTGCATTCCATGCTTAAATTAGAGACTACGCCGGTCTTTGCTTCACTGACTCACGCGGATGGTCGTATGCTGAACACAAACGCGGATACAATCGCTTCGGTCCTGGCTGTCGCGTTGAGTAAACACTTCGATGTCAGGTTAATCTTCTGCTTTGAAAAGAAAGGCGTGCTGGAAGACGTAGGCCGCGACGACTCGGTGATACACCATTTGTCCAAAACGAAGTATGACCAGCTTTTGCCGGGAAATGTCTTTACAGAAGGAATATTGCCCAAGCTTGAAAATGCCTTTGCGGCGCTCGATGCCGGAGTAAGGGAAGTACTGATCGGACAGGCCGCTGACCTTACCAGAAACACAGGTAGGGAAACAGCGGGCACGCTCATTACGTTATAAGTCGATATTTGCAGGCTCATGGTAGCATTAGAAAGAAGATAAACCATGCATAAAACATTATTTAAAGAGGCCGTCAGCCTCTTACAGGAACTAATTGCCGTGCCCTCCTTTAGCAGGGAGGAAAATGCAACGGCGGCGATACTGGCCACCTTTCTACAGGCGCATAACGTTACCGGCGAGAGACACGGAAATAACCTGTGGGCCAAAAACAAATATTTTGATCCGAAAAAGCCTACGGTCTTATTGAATTCACACCATGATACTGTCAGGCCCAATCCGGGCTATACGCGCGATCCTTTCAAACCTGAAATTCTGGACAGCAAACTGTACGGTCTTGGAAGCAATGACGCGGGCGGCCCTCTGGTTGCGTTGATCGCGACGTTTCTTCACTATTTCGACCGCAACGACCTTACACACAATCTCGTGCTTGCTGCCAGTGCGGAAGAGGAGATTTCCGGTAAGAATGGCATTGAAAGCATCTGGCCAAAACTGCCGCCCATTGACTTCGCCATCGTGGGCGAGCCGACCTTATGTCAGATGGCCACCGGGGAAAAAGGCCTTATGGTACTCGATTGCGTGACGAAGGGCATTTCAGGGCATGCGGCTCGCGAAGAGGGCGTTAATGCCCTCTACGCAGCAATCCCTGATGTTGATTGGTTCCGCAGCTTCAGTTTTCCCAAGCTTTCAGAGACATTGGGGCAAATGAAGATGTCGGTAACCGTAATCAGTGCCGGTGCACAGCACAACGTAGTGCCTGCTGAATGCAAGTTTACCGTCGATGTACGTGTTACGGATGCCTATACGCTCGAGGAAACCCTTGACGTGATACGCCAGCATGTACGCTGCGACGTTACACCACGCTCAATGCGTATGCGCTCTTCGGGTATTTCACCTCAACATCCATTGGTTCAGGCCGCGACAAAATTGAAATTACGGTTGTACGGGTCGCCCACCACTTCTGACCAGGCGCTGATCCCGGTACCGTCTGTTAAGATTGGTCCAGGAGATTCAGCAAGGTCGCATTCGGCAGATGAATTCATTTACGTCGACGAAATTGAGAAGGGTATTGAAACGTACATCAAACTTCTGAATGAGGTAGTGGTGTGAAAAGCTTCAAGCTTCAAGTCTGTTTAGGGGGACTGGAAGTGCTGCGCCCTTATTAGTGTTATATTATTTGTACAGCTTTCATCTTTTGATAACCTGACTTGCAGCTTGTAGCTTGCAGCTTATAGCTTATTTACTTATGAAACTTTGGCAAAAAGATAAACAATCAGATCTGCGGGTTGACCGATTTACAGTTGGCCGTGATCCCGAAATGGACATTCATTTGGCCCGGTTCGATATACTTGGCTCCCTTGCCCATATCACGATGCTGCAATCAATTGGATTGCTGACTGCAGATGAGCTTCAACAGCTGTCAATAGCCCTAAAAGAAATGCATGCACGGGTTGAGGATGGAACATTTCACGTGGAAAATGGAGTCGAGGACATACACTCGCAGGTTGAGCTGGAACTCACCCGCAAACTGGGTGAGATTGGAAAGAAAATACACAGCGGCCGTTCGCGAAATGATCAGGTGTTGGTCGATATTAAACTCTTTTTGCGATCCGTTATCCACGACATCGTCCTGGAGACCAAGGCCCTGTTCGATCTGCTAATATCTCAAAGCGACCGTTACAAAGGATTTCTTCTTCCGGGCTATACGCATCTTCAGCTGGCGATGCCCTCGTCATTCGGATTGTGGTTTGGCGCTTATGCCGAAAGTCTTGTGGACGACCTGATCACGCTTCAGGCGGCTTATACAGTAGTGAATAAGAATCCTCTTGGATCAGCTGCTGGATACGGATCTTCATTTCCGTTAAACAGAACAATGACTACGGAGCTGCTCGGGTTCCGTGAGTTGAATTACAACGTGGTCTATGCGCAAATGGGTCGCGGCAAAACGGAACGCATTGTCGCGGCGTCTATTGCCAACATCGCTTCAACGCTTTCGAAACTATCTATGGATGCCTGCCTTTTCCTGAACCAGAATTTCGGGTTCATTGGATTTCCAGCGGAGTTTACGACTGGTTCGAGCATCATGCCGCATAAGAAGAACCCGGATGTTTTCGAACTCATCCGTGCCCGTTGTAATCAGCTGATATCACTTCCAAATGACATCGCATTGTCCACCGCGAACCTCCCATCAGGGTATCATCGCGATATGCAACTTTTAAAAGAAATGCTTTTCCCTGCTTTTGAACATCTCACCGACTGTCTGGGTATGGCCCGGCTGATGTTGTCGCAGATTCAGGTAAAAGAAAACATTCTTGAGGACGACAAGTATCGTTTCCTCTTTAGCGTTGAGACTGTCAACAAGCTTGTGCTGGACGGTGTTCCCTTCCGCGATGCCTATAAAAAAGTGGGCCTGGATATTGAGCAAGGCAACTATACGCCCGACCGGAATATTAACCACACGCATGAAGGCAGTATCGGAAATTTGCGCCTGGACGATATTGTGCGCTCAATGGAGCAAGTGATCAGGGGTTTTGAGTTTGAGAAAGCTGAGGATGCCCTCGCACGGCTGGTGCAATAAGTACAATCGCTTTTGACGTCCAGGTATCCATGTCCTAACCCCCGACAAACCAAAAAAATTGGTAACATTGCTGAAATTTGTCAATGAGGTATGACGCCGGAAAAGTTACTTGTAATAATTCTATCGATCACGGTTGTTAGCTACCTTTTTGATCAAGTGCTGGATTATCTCAACGTTCGCGCAAAACGCGATGACTTACCAAACGATATTGAATCCTTTTACCAAAAGGATAAGTATCTAAGATCGCTTGCATACCATAAGGACCTTGTTAGATTTTCTTTTGTAACCTCCGCGTTCAGCTTCATATTGTCGCTGCTCATGTTGATTGGCGGCGGTTTTGGATGGCTCGACCAGTTTCTCAGACCCTATTTTACCAGTGAAATTGCTTTGGCCCTGACATTCTTTGCAGTGCTGAGTGTTGCGACAGACCTGTTAACCCTGCCCTTTCAGCTGTATAATATTTTTGTGATTGAAGAGAAGTACGATTTTAACAGAACAACCCTGAAGACATTCATTGTTGATAAGCTCAAAGGATATCTCCTGGGTGCATTTGTCGGCGGTGGATTGCTTTCATTGTTAATGTATATGGCCTCTGCGATTGGTTCTAACTTTTGGATTTGGTTTTCGATCGTTGCTGCACTGTTCGTCCTGGTCATCAACATGTTCTACACCTCGCTAATACTCCCGCTATTTAACAAACTGACGCCACTGCCAGATGGTGAATTGAAAAATGCCATTACCGACTTTTCAAAAAAAGTAAATTTTCCGCTCGACAGTATTTTCGTTATAGATGGATCTAAACGATCTAAAAAAGCCAACGCGTTTTTTTCAGGCATTGGAAAAAAAAAGAAAATCGTATTGTATGATACACTCATTGAAAATCACGCTACCGATGAGCTAGTCGCGGTATTGGCACATGAGGTGGGGCATTTTAAGAAAAAGCATATCGTGTGGAGCTATGTCCTTTCTATCTTACAGATCACACTAACACTATTCGTCCTTTCGCGAATTCTTTATTCCGAGAATATTTCAGTCGCCCTCGGCGGTACTCAGTCATCCATGCATTTGAACCTCGTCGCTTTCGGAATATTGTTTTCTCCAATTTCAGGTGTCTCGGGACTGCTATTAAAAATTTATAGCCGGAAGAATGAATTTGAGGCGGATGCGTATGCAAGAACAACCTATGATGGGCGGGCACTGTCTGATGCGCTTAAGCGATTATCTGTAGATAGCTTGAGCGACTTATATCCGCATCCCGCCTATGTATTTTTCCATTATTCTCATCCGCCGCTATTGAAGCGTCTCGCGGCATTGTCCGACAAGGTTTCCAATGGTTAAGCAACCGGTCGCCACATATTCCATATTGGCAATCAATGCGCTTTTCTTTTGCTGGGTGGCCTTGCAGCAGCAGAGCTTACTAATGGATCAGCCGACAGATGTGCTCGCTGTCTTAAACGCCGGAGCGAGCTTGAATCCACTGACAATGGGCGGACAGCCGTGGAGAATAATCACATCGATGTTCCTTCATTTCGGTATCATCCACTTGCTGGTGAACATGTATGCGCTATATTCCATGGGTACCATGCTGGAGGAGGCCATGGGACCAATAAGGTTCGTCATTCTTTACTTTTTTTGTGGCATCGCCGCCGGACTAGCAAGCTTAATTTTCAATGTGTTTGTCATCAGTGCCGGTGCATCGGGTGCTTTGTTCGGATTATATGGCTACCGGCTTGGGGCAGAGCTGATTGGAAGTGCAGGAAACCGGAAGCAGCTTATTAATGTGCTTATCAATTTTGCGATCTTTGTCGTCATCAACGGAGTGGTTACACTACAGTTTAACATCGACCTCGCTGGCCATGTGGGTGGATGTATCGCAGGCTTCGTCCTTTCCATCATTCAATTCAGATTCCGGCTGTTGTTAGAGGCAAAACAACTTGCTTTTTGTTTCGCACCTCTGGCGCTCATTTTTTTTGCGCTGCCACGGGATCAAGTGCGCTACTATAAAATATTTCAACGCGTGATCGGGGTCGAGCGACGTACTAACGATCTGTTTGGAAATAATTTGGGAGACAAAGAGTTGCTTGATAGTCTTCGGGTCGTTCTGCACGACTGGGATTCGATCGGTGGATCTTTAGCAACCATAGGAAAGATTACCAAACCCTTGCGGCAGGAAACTGCTACGATGCGTCGCTATACCGCGCTGCATAGGAGGGAAACTGCGTACCGGGTAGCCATGATCGAAAAGGAATCATATGTTTACCTGGACAGTCTGGAGTATAATAATTCACAATTTGATTCTCTTCCTGCGTTTCAATATCATCCTAACTATAACCCTCCGACGGCGGCCAAAGAACCGTCGGACACAGTAGCAACGCCACAAAATAAATCCAAAAGAGTATTTTACGATGCGCAATGGAAGGAGATCGACGATCCTTCTGCTGCTATTTATTACAGGATTGGATGGATGGACTCGTTAGGTCGCTGGCAGGGCGCGGTGCGCGATTACTATCGCGACGGAAAAGTCCAGATGAAAGGAACCTACAGGGATAATATGAAGGATGGAATCTTTTTGTATTATACTGATCATGGCACCTATTCCTCGGGTGGCCGCTATGATAAAGAACAGGCTATTGGCAAATGGGAGACATATTTCTGGAATGGACAACTGAAAAGCGAAGTGTACTACAACGAGATGGCCTACACCAGGAACGTATGGGATTCTGTCGGTAGCCCACAGGTTGTTGGCGGCCAGGGAAAGGTGAGCGGTTGGTATGCCAATGGACAATTGGCCGAGGTTGGAACCTATGAGGGCGGGAAAAAGACTGGTGATTGGTACGGATACCATCCGGACGGAACGCCTTGGTATCGTGAGTCGTACCGTGATAACCGCCTCGTTCAGGGAGCATCCGTTGATATGGCAGGGCGACGTTATTTTTATGATGAGCTAAGTCTTTACGCACTTCCAGTCAAAGGAATGCAGCACTTTAATGAATATCTAAAGGCAAACGTTCATAAACCAGATCCGATAGATGATCAAAGTGGTGTTGTAAAAGTCACATTTAGCGTGGGCACGGATGGATCGGTTTGGGATTTCGCAATCCTGCAAGGTTTAAGCACGGCGCAGGATCAAGAAGCTATCCGGCTTATTCGCGATGGACCGTCGTGGAGGGCAGGCTTATTGCATGGTCACGTTAAGCAGCCATCTCAGGGATACGCCGAAATTCATTTCTGATTTACCATCCTTGTTTAAATTTGATCATTTACAAAAAGTTGCTGGCTAACTCGGTTTTGAAATCCTTACTTTCAATTTAAAAATATAGCCACTATGCAACGTAGAAAATTCATCAGCACATCAGCGACTGCAGCCTTCGCACTGGCGTCTGCACCGATAATTAATGTAGTCGGGAAGTCGAAAGTTTATAGAACAGCCTTGGTGGGAGCGGGCTGGTGGGGCAACAACATCCTCCGATGCGCGATACAAGCACGCGAAAGTAAGATCGTCGGCCTTTGTGATGTTGACGCAAACTTTTTGAATTCCACCGCAGCGGAGGTTAAGCGAATGAATGGCGATACTCCAAAATTGTATCGGGACTTCCGTGAGTTACTGGCAAAGGAGAAGCCCGAGATCGTTATTGTAGCGACACCAGATCACTGGCATCCATTAATTGCTATCGC
The DNA here is from genome assembly GCA_037720155.1 of Chryseolinea sp. Taxonomy (GTDB): domain Bacteria; phylum Bacteroidota; class Bacteroidia; order Cytophagales; family Cyclobacteriaceae; genus Chryseolinea. The sequence continues at coordinate 583,024 of JBBJMI010000002.1, forward strand.
AGCGATGGAAGCCGGCGCACATGTGTACGTCGAGAAGCCTATCTGTCACACCATCAATGAAGGGAAGGCAATGGTCAAGACGGCGCGCGATACGCAGCGCATGGTTCAGGTGGGCACGCACCGTCGCGCGTCACCACACAACATATCAGGAATAGAGTTTCTGAAGTCGGGCAAGGCGGGAAAGATTGGTTCCGTCAGGGCCTTTGTGCACTATGGTGGTGGCGAAGGTAAGATCACGCCCGATACAGAGACACCATCAACGCTTGATTGGGACATGTGGTGTGGTCCCGCGCCGCTCCGGCCGTTCAATACCACAATTCATCCAAAGGGCTTCAGAAATTATCTGGACTATGCCAACGGCACACTTGGTGATTGGGGCATTCACTGGATGGACCAAATCCTGATGTGGACGGAGGAAAAATTTCCCAGGAAGGTATACTCGTCGGCCAACCGGTTTATTCGAAAAGATAACACCGATGCGCCGGACACCCAAAATGTCATATTTGAATTTGAGTCATTTACCGCCTCATGGGAGCATCGGCAATATGCAGCTAACAATGCTGAGAAGACAAATCTCGGTTGTTATTTCTATGGCACAGAGGGCACGTTTCACATGGGTTGGCAGGACGGCTGGACATTTTATCCAACGGACGATAAAAAGTCGCCAATACACCAGGATCCAAAACTGGATGAACCAGATCAACAAAATATAGCAGCCTTGTGGACCAATTTTCTTGCCTCCATAAAGACCAATACGTTGCCAATGTGTGATATCGAAATTGGGCAGCGATCGACAAATATGAGTTTGCTCGGTATGTTGAGTGCAAAGATTGGCAGGGGTATAGTTTGGGATGGCGCAAAGGGCGTGATCGAAAATGATGACGAGGCAAATAAGTTGCTTAGCCGTGCCTACCGTGGTGAGTGGAAGTATCCCACAACATAACTTTTCACACCGTCAAACTTTTACATTTTACGTTCAGCGTTTTACATTTTGCAGTTTAAGATTCTTAATGATTCTCAAGATGCCACCCTTTGGGGGTGGCATCTTTCTTTTTAGTCAAGCTACATCAGAAGGCTGGCGTTCTTTAATCCATCGTGAATACCCAAGCTTCTTTAAAGAATGACTTCCAACGGTATTCATTGCGCATTTTCTTTGCCTCAGCCAGATCACTGGATGAAGAAATGTAAACATAGTATAAGTTTTTCTTCGGGTTAAGCGCAATGTTGGCGGCATATCCCTTTGCTTTTATCATTTTCACATACCTCAATGAACCCGACATCAACTTAAACGCGCCCACCACCACATAGTGCTGTCCTTTGGACATCGCGAACGATTCACGAAGTTTCGGAGCTGCGGTCTTGGCAACCTTAGGCTTACTTACGGTTGATGAATTTTTAACTGACCCGGCGACGCCTGATTCGTTGTTGATAGCAATCTCCGTAGCAGAGTTTGATGCTGATTCTTCCGGGGTATTTTTAACATCGTCTGTTGAAGGTTGATCGGTGTATTCTAACACTATCGCATGTTTATCTATTAATGTTGGACGTTCACCTTCGTTTGCTAAGTTTCTTTGTTCCTGAGCCTTTGCGTATGCCTTCGCTTTCTTTCCTGCGATCCTGATTCCAATGTGGATCTCGTGGGCGCTCGCGGAAGAAATCTCCGAATTGAACGACGGGAAATCGTAGCTGTAGCTAAATCTGAACTTCTCCTTCACGTTCGCACCCAAAATAAGCGCCATGCCTTTATTTTGATTGTAACTCACGCCTGTCCATATATTCTCTTTGTAATAGGCAATTGTTGCAACTTCAAAGAAATCCTGCAGTCCATCGGTAGTTTGCCGGTATAAGACGTAGGGTTCGAGCGCGATAGTTTGCATTACGCCGACGTTAAATTTGTAGCTGGCGGAGAAAAGCCTGTTGCGCAAATTAGACATCTGGAATTTATTAAATGTCTCTGCATTGAAAGCATTTGACTTGAAAATGTCTGTTAACGCAACGCCCAGACGCAATCCGTCACGCGTATAGACGACACCGAAATTCCCATCGACATAATAATTGGCACCGACCGACCTCGTAATGACCTGATCATTCGAGTTCATCTCTTTGGCATTGAGGTCAAGCTTATTGAGCCCAACTCCCCCTGAAAGCCCAAAGCGTAACGACTGGTTCTTTGCAATGGGAACTACATACCCGAAAGTCGCGATGAAATTTGAGTTTTGAACCATGACCTGGCGGTCGGTGAACATATTGAATCCAATAGCCACGCGGTCTGAGGCCGGTAATTGCACGCTTACACCTGCCGTGACAGGCGAATCCTTAAAATTTGCCCATTGCTGACGGTACGCCATGCTTGCTTCGATACTATTATTAATTCCTACAAATCCGGCATTAAACAGATAAGGGTTAAAAGCATATTGTCGGTAAGACGGGCCGGGCGCTTGTGCGTGAAGAAAGGTAGCTGTAAATAGGAGAAGCGTTAAAATCGTCCAGGTTCTCTTCATGTACGTATCGGTTAAATTGAAATTGATTCCGCGAGGTCCAATCTTCACATCTTTATACAACTTCTTTAATCTCATGGATCTATATAATTTAGTTTCAACATCGTTTACTCGCCAAATTTTTCAACTCCGTCTGCTCGAATAGATGGGATCTCGCGTTCTTGTAAATCCCTGGATCTTACATCAACCTTTCATCAAGGCTGGTGATATAGGATTGTATTACTTTCCTAGACATCACTAAACAAATGTTGTTTTAACGTAGTGATATATGAAAGATGTATCGGCAGATCACCCTATTTCCAGATAAAATCGCCGTATGTAGGTGGAGTGATTTGAACTATTTCGTGATGTTTTTTAAACACAAAATCAGTGTAAAAATGGGACATAACGATGTGGCTATGTGTTCAGGTAGGTGACAAAAAATCCATTTTTTGAACAATATTATTTCACGTTTCGTCGACCGGTTACCGTGGAGACACATGAAATGAATATGCTACTTGCGAGGTTTATAAACCAGCATTTTAGGGCGGTGTTCGCGAGTGGAAGCTGGTGTAAGTTTGGGTACTTTTCGCAATATTTTTAGTCTAATTCCCCTATGAAAACGGGTAAATTCAACGTTTATACAACTTCATTGTTAATACTGGCACATTTTCCCAGATAGGGCTTCCCAGTTTGCTAAAAAGTACCACTCTGGAAACGATTTTCCGCTCCACACCGCGTCAGAAATCATTTAAAAATAGTGACCTCCGTTAAACTTCAATTACTGCCACGCAACGACAAAAGGTTATAAAGAAGGTAATTTTTTGGTGCGGGCAGCTTGTGAAATATGTCTGCGCCTGTTTTTGTAATAAACGATTAAATTTAATACACTAGGGATACCGTTGTGATGTCCGTTCACCTTTCTGGCGAAGGCTCCACCCAATGCTACCAAACAGGACGAGAAGGACAATCCATGAAAAGGCAGTAGTTATCGAATTACCAGTAATGTACGCAGCTGGCTCGAAGCTGAAGGTTATAGTGTGTTTTCCTGCAGGCACTGTAACCGCGCGCAAAACGTAATTAACCCGTAATAAGGGGACGTCTTTTTCATCAATTTTTGCTACCCAGCCCTTAGGATAGTATATCTCCGAAAAAACTGCAAGGCCAGCCGCATTCGACTGGCTCTCGTACTTGAGAAATTTTGGATTATGTTCCACCAGGTTTATCGTTGCGGCGCTGTCATATCCAATTGCGGCGGTATTGAACCCCGGGTCGTTGATCACGGCCTCATGACGGGTATCCAGGGCACACACCTTCGCTAACTCCTCGGTGGGAGACTTTACGGGAATAACCCTCTCCACAAACCAAGCATTGCCATTAGCGGAAAGATTGGGGATGAAGTTATTTCTCTCCGGACCGTAGATCAGGTACTTTACGTTCAACATATTAATAACGCCAAAGGCGTTGAAGTTCGTTTTCCCCTGTTGCAATCCCGCTATCATAGCATTGGTTTGGGGGAATAAGCACGAATCAGCTAGATCCTGGTATCGCCTTAGCTTAACGGCGTGATAACCTCCGACAGAGTGATGAAAGTATGAAGTCCTTGCCTCGACAAAAGCATTTCGAGGATCACCTCCCTGAATATTATAAACTCTGTAATAGGATTTGTCTTTCAGTATTTCATTATCCGCTTCTGTTGCCGCGAAGGACGCCGCTTCGCGTTTCCGTTTGTAATTGTCTTTTGTAAAATATCTGTTATTTACAATGGCAAGGTCCAGTGTGATCATCACTATCAGCAGGGCGTAGAAACCCAGTGGCGTTATCTTCTTCCAGAGTTCGAAGTAAAGAATACCAAAAGCAAAAATGATAAAGGAAAGCGACCGGAATGCATCGCTGCGCAGAAGGCTTTTGCGGTCATCTGCTAAGGCATTGAAGAACCAGGGCGGCAACTGCTCATCCCTTCCTTCCCGCATAAAGCTTAATATACCAGCAAACAACAGAAATATAAGGCATAGCCCGCCCGTTGAAGCTAGAGCAATTAAAAGCCTTTTCCGGCTTTGCTTGTTCATCCCTTCCTTAAAAACTTTTTCTACTCCCAGCATTCCGAGCAATGGCATGGAGAAGATGATCATCACAACGGTAAAGGTCACCGATCGAAATTTGTTATATCCAGGCAGGTAATCGAAAATGAAATAATTGAAAGACTGAAAATTGCTACCCCAACTCATCATCATCGCCAGCAAACAAATTGGAACCAGCCACCAGACAAACCTTTTTTCTGCAAAGGCGATTCCCACGGCAAAAAAGAAAACGATAATTGCGCCGGCATAATACGGCATCGTTGTATCCGGGCCCCAATATGCACCTGAAAAGTATGCAAGTTGATTAAACGTTTCCTCGCTTCCGTTCGCGGCCAGCGCTTTAGACACATTGTTTTCGCGATCCATAACGAGCAGATTTTGACCACTGCCTCCATAAAAATTTGGAATCAATAATGTGAAGGGTTCGAGGATCGCATAGTTGTACTGAAAGGCAAAACTTTTAGCAAGGCCTGTTGACTTCTCCGAGATGCCTGGTACCTCCAACTCTGACTCGCCCCTGGTGTAGGTGGTATATTCTGACACTGCCCACATAGGTCCGAGGAACGTTCCAACTGCGATTGCTACCGCAGCAACAAGGAGCCCAACAGATTTTACATATTCGAGCAATCTTTTTTCACGAACGAAAATTATCAATTGCACAATGCCATACGCGGCAACGATCAGCATCAGGTAGTAGGTCATCTGTAAGTGATTCTCACGGAAGTGCAATGCTAAGGCGGCTGCTGTTACCCCAAAGCTCAGGACCCGTCGGCCTGTAAACGCCAGATGAATTCCCGCCATCACCAAAGGCATAAACGCTATGGCGCCGATACGAGCACTATGTCCAACGCTCAGACCAATTATCATATAAGTGGAAAGGCCGAAGGCAATAGCGCCTCCGATAGCCAGATAAGGTCGCACGCCAAAGGCGAGCAGCATAATGTAATAAGAAAGGAATGCGAGGAAGATATTACAAATTGGATGCGGGAGATTCAAGCCCAGGATATTTTTAAAATGTCCCACGACCACATTACCCCACTTAACATTTACGAGATAGCCTGGCATGCCGCTGAACATTGTGTCTGACCACAGTGGTTCCTCGCCGGTTTGTTCCCGATAGTCACGCATGGATTTGGACGAGCCTTCCCATTGAACGATGTCGGACTGATTCAGAACCTTATTTTCGAAGAATGCAGGATTAAAGAAGAATATCGTGACGATTAAAAATATCACCACAGCAATACCGTGTGGCAAGACATCCTTCGCGAAGCTTATCTTTTTCATATTTTTTTAGCAATAGGGCGCAAAATAGGAAGGTTTCCTTAATTACTGTACCAGGAAAAATCAGATTATAGAAATGCCGGCGTTGAACGCCTTAGCCGCCAATGGCCGACATTGATTCTGAAACAGTTGCAGACTTCCGAGAAGCTTCAGCTTCAAAACCGTCTTTGAAGCGATTTTGAAACGTAGCCATGAGCCGCTCCTTGATGATCTGATCATCGGTCGTTTCCCTCAAAAGTTTTCGGATATCGAGAACACCCTCATCATACAAACAGGTCTTGAGTGTTCCTTGCGCAGTAACACGGATGCGATTGCACGTTCCACAGAACGTTCGTGTAAAAGCGGCTATGATACCAATCTTTCCGGGGTGACCAGGGATTTTATAATTTGTTGCAGTAGAGAAATCAGGATCTGCCGTCTTTTGAATATCGGGGAAGTTCATCTGGATGTATTCCAGGATTCGACGATGGTTCCAATTCAATGCGTGGTAATGACCCTGCCCGTTGAACGGCATTTCCTCAATGAAGCGGACATCAACAGGAAGGCTGCGTGTGAGTTCAACCAAAGGAACTATGTCATCAATATTTTTACCGTCCATAACAACGGCGTTGATTTTTACGGGTATATCCGCCTCTAACAATGCACGCAACGTCGTCATCACTTTTTCAAATTCATCGCGATAAGTAATTGCATGAAAGCGATCGCGATCAAGTGTATCGAGGCTAAGATTTACCGAAGCAATGTTTAAGGCCTTTAGCTCTGCGATGTATGGTAAGGTCAGAACACCATTTGTCGTAAGATGAAGGTCAGTAATACCTGGGATCTCTACTATACTTCGGATCAGTCGCATCAGGTCATCGCGGACAAAAGGCTCGCCGCCTGTGAGCCTTACCTTAGAAATTCCCAACGACGCGACAATGTTCAATAGCCTTAGAATTTCGTCAAATGTAAGAAGCTCTTTTTTTGGAAGATAACGAACACCTTTTTCAGGCATGCAGTAAAAGCACCGCAGATTACAGCGGTCTGTTACAGCCATGCGCAAATAGTTGATCTGGCGTCCGTGATTGTCAAAAAGCGATTCCAAGAGACTACAATTTAGAAGCAAAGATATCGATATTCCCGCAAAGCGGAGTACGTTGTCTGAAGGGTGGTGGCGGTTATACAGGATTCAGGCATGGCAATAGCGGCATGATCAAAAGAAATTAGCGTGGTAAACGATACCTTTGGTTTAATTGTTCTTATTAAACGAGAAACAACCGCAGCATGATGAACAGATATAAGGTTCGTGCCTTTGGAATAACCCGCGAACTTCTTGGCGGCAAAGAGGCCTTTATTGAATTAAACGGAAAGACGGTCGGTGAATTGCGCGGCGAGCTGGCTTCGAGATACCCAGCGCTTGCCGGCCTGACATCGCTCTATATTGCCGTAAATAGCGACTATGCCTCGGAAGATCAGGTTTTGAATCCGGACGACGAGATCGCTTTAATACCTCCCGTGAGTGGCGGGTAAGATGATGTTGTGATTTATAGCCAAATTTGGGTACCTTCAATTGCCGCGTTATAACTTTGACAATGATTAAGATAACTGATAACCAAATAGATGTTCAAAAAGTAATTGATACCGCATCAAGCCTGAATGCAGGCGCCGTCAATGTCTTTATTGGTACTGTTCGAAACAATGCAGGTGGCAAGAAAGTACTCTGGCTTGAGTATGAAGCCTATGAAACGATGGCCGTTGCCGAGATTCGTAAAATTATGAACGAAGCTGGTAATAAGTGGCAGCTGCTCGGCTGGGCAGTAAGCCATCGGGTGGGCACCCTGAAGCCAGGTGAAGTTGCTGTGGTAATAGCAGTATCCACACCGCACAGAAAAGATTCCTTTGCGGCGTGTCAATTTATTATCGATACGGTAAAGGAAAAAGTGCCTATCTGGAAAAAAGAAGTTTTTGAGGATGGTCAAGAATGGATCTCTGCGCGCCCCGAAATGGAAGCCAATGTATAAGTAAGGTATGAACACACAAAAAAAAAGGCTCCCGAAGGAGCCTTTTTTTATTTATCATTTTTCAACCAATAAAACTAATTGCTGTTGCAACAATCATTACAGCCATCGTAAATCCCGTGGCCATTGCAATCATTAAATCGCGATGGATCGGATTGATCTGGAGTTTCAAAAGTGTTTTCATAAGTCAACTATAGTTTAAAGCCGTATGCAAGATCAGCATAAAAGTTGGTCGCGTCCAAATTTAAAATTTGCAAAATGATTTTGTACGTGCTGTATCTTTTTGGGAAATCCGCATTTAGTAGTTGAAATTAACATTTGGAAGCAAATCATCGTGTGATAAAAGAGGATGTTCAGCATATAAAAATAATGGAGGAAGAAAATTCCTTAATTGAGAAATGCAGACTGGACCCGCAGCACTTCAAGGTATTGTATGAAAGATATTTTAAGCGAATTTTTCTGTTTGTATTGCACCGCGTGGGCGATAAGGCCATTTCTGCTGACATAACGTCGGAGGTTTTTCTGAACGCGCTCGTCAACATAAATAAATATTCATTTCGGGGGTTACCTTTTTCTGCGTGGCTATTTCGGATAGCATTAAATGAATGCAATGACTTCTTCCGATCCAATAGCAAACATCGGATAGTGACGTTGCAAGATGAAATGGTGGATAATCTCTTTGAAGAATTGACAGCTGAAAACAAGATAGAATCGTTCAGGCAGCAGCTTCCGGCCATTCTCGAAAAGCTATCCGTTCCGGAGTTGCACGTGATAGAACTTCGGTTTTTTGAACAAAGGCCTTTTAAAGAAGTTGGTGATATTCTTGGCATCACAGAGACATACGCGAAGGTGAAAGTTTATAGAGTACTCGATAAAATGAAGAAGCTTTTTCTCAATTCCGAATGAAGCAAAAAATTAAAGTAATGAAACAAAATACCGACGTGTCGGATGAGGAGATCAGAAGCTATATGAACTTCGATAGCCTTTTGGCAAACAGTATTAAAATGCGAGACGTGCGACTAAAGCGGACGGCCGGGCTGGTTTTTGCATTGATTATTTTTTCATGTTTGTCGACATGGCTTGTTATTCACTCCCAGCAGGAATCTGAACGAAAAGTAGATGTGCCGCTAAAGCCAGACGTGTCTGATCCTCGCAAGGAGAATTTGATTCCACCGGCTGCGGCGCCTGAAAAGGAGACAAATAGTTCAAACGCCCGCGCGAGTGATCATGCTGCGTCCAACAAGACTCCAGGCGGGCGCAAAGACAATGTGAAAGAGACAGGGGAAAAAGCGATTATAACAGCAGATGTTTACATACAAGCCGAACCACTTGAGGGATACGCCGCGCTCTACGCATATTTCAATGAGAATTTAAAATACCCTATGGCCGCGGTGCAAGATTCCATTCAAGGCGTTGAAACTGTGGCATTCACAATTAACACGGTCGGCAAACCAGAAAACATTTCTATACGTCAATCGCTTGGCAAATTGTTTGATGTGGAAGCAATACGTGTAATTAGTACAATGCCTTTGTGGAAACCCGCTTCGCTTAACGGTGTTCGTGTTTCTAGTCAAATGTCTATTCCTCTCACATTCCAGCTGGCGCGAATAAAACCTGGAAAGCCATGAAGCTACTTATGTTTCTTTTGCTCACCATTCCTGCGATTGTAGCCCCGTGTCAACAATTTCAAAAAAGATATGACATTGTATTGAATGACTCCATCTCCAGCGCGAGATCGGAGTGGGCGGATCTCGATAATGATGGATTGTTGGATATCTTCTTAATCTCAACAACCCATGATGGAGCAAATTATCTTCAGTTCGTCAAAGGCGATAACATTGGGACGCCCTTGCTTCATACCCGGAACGTGCCCACTATTACCTCCATCACTTCACATGTTATTACCGACTACAACCATGACAATAAAATGGACGTGGTTATTTCAGGCATGACAGGGGGTTTAGCAGCTACAATCGTTTATATCAATCGAGGATCATTTTTGTTTGAAGAAAAGATTTTGCCAATAGGCCGGTTTTCAATTTTGACAATTGCTGACCTTGATAACGATGCGCGTGCGGAATGGCTCGTTAGCGGAGTTGAAAGCGGAGCGATGTTTTTTAGGATCTTAAGCCAGCGAGCCGATTTACCATGGAGTATCGTTCACGATTCCCTCAAAATATTAGCAACCTCTGTACAGGTATTCGACGGAAATGGAGACGGCCGCCCGGACCTCTTTATAAGTGGTAAGGCAGGGACAGATTCTTTGGTATCCTGTTTAATGTTAAATCGCGGGAAGCTTTCATTTACTCCAACCGTACCCGTGCCGCAAGAGGTGTATTCTTCCCCGGGAGATTTTAATTATGATGGTTTTTTTGACTTTCTCACAATCGGTGTGAATCAGAATGCCGGACATGTTACCAACCGCCTTGAAAGTGGCACGCCTACCTACACATGGAAAGAGATTGCGCCTGTAATTAATGAAGGTATTTCTTTTGCAGGGGACTTAAATTCCGATGGACTTATAGACGTTAGCTATTTTGGAAAGGGTGTTGCCAACAATGATGTGAACGTTATTCAATATACTTCAAAGCAGCAAACGCTGGTCTCACAGAACGTAGTACACACATCGTTTGGAGACGAAGACCGTGACGGCGACCTTGACCAGTTAATCGTAATTAAAAACAATGGTGTAAGGTTGGAGTGTTACAGAAACGAAGTTTCTGAAAAGAACCTTGCCCCATCGAAGCCGCGCACTGGTATTGCCGTAAATATTTATGACCGAACATTAATTTACTGGGACCGGGCCACGGACGATCACACAAATTCCAAGTCTATCACCTACGATCTTTCTCCATATGGCAATGATAATTTTTTGGCAGGCAGTTTTGATAAGGAAAATCAAAGCCGGTTGTTGACGGCACACGGAAACAACGGCACTGAAAACTTTAAGCTCATCCGCAATGGCGATGCGTTAATTTCGGGATTCACTGTGCAGGCGGTGGACAATGCTTTTTATGGCGGCGCGTTATGCAAAGGAGTCGGATCGTCCTGCGCAACCGTTACTAAAGAAATGATTTCCCTCTGCTCGGGTGAGCGAATTACGTTGAAGGCTCCATCAACGGGTTTGTGGTTCTCGTTCGCCAAAGGCTATCTTGGCCAAACCCCGGAACTAGATATTCAATTTTTAAGCAGCGACACGGTATTCCACATCAATCCTACTCCGGCGGGTTGCGCATCCGTCAAAATTTGGGACATTAGTATTTACAACGATACGCTGAAAACCGAGACCGGTGACAGATATGGGTGCGAGGGCGAGCAATTGCAACTAAACGTGGAGTCCGGCTGGTCGCAAGTCGAGTGGAAAAGTCAGCTACACGGACAGTTGGGCACATCTTCCGGTATTTCCTATACCACATTACAAAACGATTCAATCACTGTTACATTGACGAATAGCGCGGGATGTAAACTCGTCAGAAGAACGGCAATAAAAATAGGTCATCCTGACGTTCAGGTAGCGGTGGACAATTTTAAGATCGCCAAAGGTTCTTCCGTGAGACTACTTGCAAGTGGCGCACAACGGTATGAATGGACGCCACCGACTCCTTTGGATAATCCGAATAGTGCGGATCCCGTTGCGTCGCCGGTCGTCACCACCTTGTTCACAGTCACTGGGTTTGATTCACTAAACTGTCAGGCTAAGGCGACCGTAAATGTCATTATTGAGGATGGAGGATTTATCCCAAATTTGTTTACACCGAACGATGATGGCAAGAATGACGACGTCAGAATCTATGGGCTAAGTTCTGCAAGAGACTTTTTGTTTACAATTTACAATCGTGAAGGAAGCCTGGTCTTCAGGACCTCTGATCTTCGCGAGGCCCTTTCAAGTGGTTGGGACGGAAAAAAGAATGGCACAAACCAACCACCTGGAGTTTACTTCTGGAAAGTCAGGGGTGTCGCATCCTCAGGTGAAGGAATCCTGCTGAATGGCAAAGATACCGGATCTATCGTGCTGGTTCGTTAGCGCAATTTATGAAGTATAGCATCGCTGCGATCTTTGTGTTCTTTGTTACCTCATCAAGGGCTCAGTATTTTCAATTTAGCCAGTATGATTTTACTCCGCAGAGAATAAACCCAGCGAGGGTAGCGAGCTCCAACTTTGCACTTCTTAATTTTGTTTATCGCAATCAGGCTACTGATGGAGGGTTTCACTTGACCAGCAATTTATTGAATGTTTCATATCCACTTGCCTCACGCAAAGGCGGCAGGTTTGGAGGTATAGGAGTGTCGTTGATGGATGACCGATCTGGCCAGGCCGGGATATTCCGGACGCAGGAGGCCTCCGTCTCCTACGGCATGAAAGTAGACATCGCAAGCTTCCAAAGCATTTCGCTTGGGGTCAGGGTCCTGTATCAAAGCCGTCGACTTGATCTGAATGGGTTATACACCGGATCTCAATATATTCCTGACCGTGGTTTTGATGGTTCCATTTCGCCGGGAGAGAATATTGGAGAGGTCGCAAACAATTTCCTAACCTTCAGCGCTGGACTACATTGGCAAAAGTCGAACGCTCAAGGTTTGCTTATTGGGTATGGGGACATCTCCTTTATGGATCTCAATAATCCGGAGGATGCATTCCTTACACAATTTCACTTGAACCCAACTTTTGTTGGCGCTGTTGGGTTCAGAATTTACCGTCGAGCCAACCTCAGTATTTTTCCCGAGGCACTCTACACCCGTAGCGCTTCGAACAATGTGCTGAATGCTGGAGCCAGGTTTCGACTTGATCTAAATACAGCGTACGACATCGAGCGCCCGCACGTTGATATTGTTGCTAAATATATTATAGGCCGTTCGGGCCTCGCAGGAATCCAGTTTCATAATGAACGGTTTTCTTTCGGATTAAGCTATGATTTTCCGATGGTGGAGAGAAATGTGGCGAACACTAGCGCGCTTGAGGTTGGATTGACGCTTAAAAAACTGGTTATCCGAAACAAGCGGAAAGTGGCACCTGATAAGTCGGCTCGTAAAGCAAAAAAGACCACCGTATCAAACGAAAATAAATCAACCGCCGCCGAAAGGGTAAAGAAGCCGATGCAGCCAATACAGGAGGCGAGCAATGTTCTTCCGGTGACAACAGAGCAAGATGTCACTGATCAACCTAAACAGATAGCGGATTCAGTGGCGGTAAATGCCAATGCCGGCAAGGTCGATCATGACCCCTTAGCTTTAGAAAAAGCTACTTTGTACTTCAATTTCAAATTTAAAAGCGCTTCCCTGGATGGTGATGCCGCCGAATATTTGAACGGATTGGCGGTCCTCCTGCGCAACAACCCAAATTTGACCATTAAATTAGTTGGACATACCGACAATGTTGGTTCTGAAAAATTCAACATGGATCTGTCAGTCCAGCGTGCGCAAAGCATGAAGAAATATCTGGTACAGCAGGGCGTTGTTGCGGCCAGGGTTAGCGTTGATGGAAAAGGTTTGTCCAATCCGCTGCATGAAAATCACACTCCCCAGGGCCGCGCAAAGAATCGGCGCGTTGAACTCACAATTCTGTACGTTCGATGAACTTGTCATTGTTTGGAGATACGTTTTAGAATCAACTATTTGCATCCGTTATGGCGAATATTCTCTACTTCGGCAGTGATGGTCCTGCCCACACATCCGCACATCGATGCAATGCACTTCGAAGAATCGGCCATAAGGTGGAGCTCAAGGACCCTGGCGTTGCATTTTCGAAGGAATTCAGCGGATTTAAAGGTTCTATAAACTTCAAATCGGGATTTATCCTTATCCAGAACAAAATGCGGATCTGGCTGGAAACTGTTACTCAAAATCTTGAGCAGGACCCGGATTTAATATGGATAGATTTAGGCGACCTTTTTGGGCCCGGGTGCATGGAGGTGCTGCAACGGCTCAAATGCCCGATCGTAACATACAACGTTGACGATCCGACCGGCGAAAGAGACGGGTACAGATTCAGGCAGTTTATTAAGTCGATTCCCCTCAATGACCTCATTGTTGTTGTCCGGGAGGAATCAGTCAAAGAATGTGAACAGTTGGGCGCGAAGAAAGTCGTTAGGGTGTACAGGAGTTACGACGAAGAAATGCACAGGCCTTTTTCTTCGCCGTCTGATATTGCAGGTAAATTTCATTCAGATGTTGTATTTATTGGCACGTGGATGAGACGGGAAAAACGAGATGAGTTTCTTCTTGAAGTAATGTCCCAGGGTGTACCCGTTTCTATTTGGGGAGACAGGTGGCAAAAAAGCCCATTGTTTCCTAAGCTCAAGCATGCGTGGAGGGGAAATGGATCCTACGGGCGTGATTACGTCGCAGCGATTCAGGGATCAAAAATTTGCATTGGTATGCTTTCGAAGGGGAACCGTGATTTACACACGACCCGGTCTCTCGAAATTCCCTTTGCCGGCGGACTCTTTTGCGGGGAAAGAACGAGTGAACACCAGTGGTTGTATAAAGAAAACGACGAAGCGGTTTTTTGGTCAGATGCTGCTGAATGTGCCAGTATCTGTAAAAAGCTTCTCAAGGATGACGCACTGCGTGAACAGATTCGGCTGGCTGGGATGAAAAAGGTTAGATCGCTGGAATTGGGGAATGAGGATGTTTGCCGGAAGATTGTTCAGATCGCGTTGGAGCAATAGTCTTTTCGCGTACAGGGTCACCGTTGTATAAGAGGCAAAATCGATAATGATACCTCAATCTCATCAATCATTGTTTGAACTATGAAATTCCCGGCCGCAATGCGGGCAGTTGGTAATTCGCTTTTTTTCTTTTTCGTTTTGCAACATTTCAAAAAATCCAGAAGATAAGATACCTGCTGGCAATGCCAGTAAGCCGACGCCTGCGATGGCAAAGATCCCACCAAGAAATTTACCCATGGCTGTTACAGGAACCAAATCCCCATAACCGACCGTCGTCAGCGTTGATATACCCCACCACATTGTCGCAGGAATACTGCTGAACTTGTCAGGTTGCACGTCACGTTCGACATAGAACATTATGAATGATATGATTACTAAAACGAAAAGGATAAACAAAAAGCTAAGAACAAGTTGCTCTTTGCGATCGACAAGCACGCGCTTGAAAATATTCATGGCGTGCAAATATCGGGCAATCTTAAACATCCGGAAGAGTGCCATCAGTCTGAATATCCTGAGGAACCTTAGGTCTATTGGGAAAAAGATGAAATAGAAAGGCAGAAAGGAAAATAAATCGATCAGCGCTATCGGAGTGCCGGCAAATTTTAGCCGCCCCCTTAGCGAGTCTGAATACTTCGGGTTTTCAACTATGGAATAAATGCGTGCAACGTATTCTATAGTGAAAAAAGCCATGGAAAAGATATGGAAATCACGGAAGAACGGCGCATATTCATTGTTTATTTCATCGATGGATTCCAGCATTATTGCCAGGATATTAAGCAGGATGATTAATATCAGGAACACTTCAAACACACGTTCCAAAGGCCCTCCTTTTTCTGATGGATCCAGGATGGTATAAAGTCGCCGCCTAAATGTCATACCGCCTTAGCGTTTGAAGTCCTGTTTGCCACCTGTCTTTTCGATCAGCATAATTGATTCAATGCGTATATCGTGTGAAAGCGCCTTACACATATCATATATTGTGAGCGCAGCGACGCTTACTGCCGTCAATGCTTCCATTTCAACCCCGGTCTTTGCAGTGATCGTCACAGTACTGTCGATGATGATGGACGAATTTTCAACCCTGATCTTTATCTGACAATCTTCGAGGCCAATCGGATGGCAAAAGGGAATCAAAGAGGACGTTTGCTTGGCCCCCATGACGCCGGCTATGATCGCAGTTTGAAATACCGGACCTTTTTTGGTGATCAGCTCATTGTTACTTATTTGGCTAAGAATAACCGAACCTGGAGAAACTACGGCTTGTGCTTTTGCAATTCGCTTTGTAATGCCTTTGCTTGAAACGTCGACCATGGCAGGATTGCCGTCGGGGCCGATGTGTGTAAATTTCTGTTTACTCATGTAACTTGTGAAGAAACAAAGGTAACAGAATCCCATGGTAACTGCAGCGCAGGCTTCGGCAATAGTTTTGAACAGCACCTTTCAACCTGATACAAACATTGTCCGCGTCGAGGACGCTGTTAATTCGGTCCTTGCGGAAAATATTATTGCAGATCGTGACTTGCCTCCTTTTGATCGCGTGACGATGGATGGCATTGCGATTGGTTGTGCATCATGGACCGATGGAAATAAACTTTTTTTCATTGAGGCAACACAAGCTGCGGGAATTCCGCAAAAGCAATTGGCTAATACAATGTGCTGCATTGAAGTGATGACTGGCACGGGACTGCCGATCGGTACTGATACCGTTATACCTTATGAGGACGTCGACATCACGGAGGGAGCGGCACGCGTAACTGTTGCAACAATTACGAAGGGTCAAAATATCCACCGCCGCGGAAGCGATGCCAAGGCTGGTGAGCTGCTGCTTACACCAGGCGTTCTTTTATCACCTGCTGAAATTGCATTGATCGCTTCTGTAGGTAAAAGTACGATAAGTGTTTTTTCATTTCCACCTACAGCAATTATCTCTAGCGGCGATGAATTAGTACCAATTGAAACGATACCCGCTGCACATCAGGTAAGGCGCTCGAATTCATATGCGATTCAGGCAGCAATGAAGACGTTAGGATGGGAAGGTACGATATTCCACTTGCCTGACGACCGTGAAGAAATGACGTCGGTGATGAGAAAAATTACTTCAGCCTTCAAGGTAATCATCCTGTCAGGTGGAGTTTCAAAAGGGAAGTTTGATTTTATTCCGCTCGTTTTGGACGACGTGGGCATTGCTAAAAGTTTTCACCGCGTCAATCAGCGTCCGGGTAAACCGTTTTGGTTTGGCACTTCGAAGAATGGCCATACCGTATTTGCCCTGCCTGGTAATCCCGTGTCTACTTACATGTGCTTTTACCGCTACATTAAGCCGTGGATGTTGAAAAGCATGGGAGTTGAAGTTGCGGCCAGCGCGATTCTCGCCGAAGACTTTTCACCTCCTAAGGGGATAACGTACTTCCTGCAAGTTGACGTGAGGAATGAGGATGGAAAGCTCATGGCTTATCCTATTGTCGGCGGCGGTTCCGGTGATTTTGCAAACCTGAAAAGGGTCTCGGGATTCCTTGAAATCCCTGAGGGAATTGCACCGCTATCGAAAGGTACCAGCCTTGCATACTATTCTTTTCGAATTGATATATAAGTCTAACGTGGGACATTGATGACAATCCTTATTGCACCGGATAAATTTAAAGGCACACTCACAGCCCTGCAGGTCTGCACGGCGTTGAAAGATGCATTACTATCAATTAATTCAAGCCTTGATGTCGTTGAGCTACCATTGGCGGACGGCGGTGAAGGAACATGCGAGCTGCTTACAGAATATTGCCACGGATCATTTGTTGATGTTGAGGTGCGGGATCCGTTGAATAGAAAAATTTTTTCGCGGTATGGAGTTTCATCAGACGGTAAGATCGCATTTGTGGAGATGGCAAAAGCTTCAGGGCTGCAGTTACTTTTACAGGCCGAAAGAAACCCGTGGCTTACCTCAACGGTCGGGACAGGCGACATGATAAGGCATGCGCTTGATCGCGGGGTTAAACAAATCATGATGGGTATTGGGGGTAGTGCAACCAACGATGCGGGTATGGGAATGGCCGATGCCTTAGGCATAAAGTTCTTTTCTGCAGGAGGCGAAAGGTTAGAAGGACTTGGTCAAAACATGTGGAAGGTCAATACAATTGACACGACAAGTGTACATCCATCATTGAAGGAAGTGAACTTTACGCTTTTTTGCGATGTGAATAATCCGCTGTTTGGCCCTGACGGAGCGGCTTATGTTTTTGCGCCACAAAAGGGCGCTGACCCTAACCTTGTCAGGATGCTTGACGACGGCCTTAGATCATACGCCACCTGCCTTACACAGAAAACATCAAGAGATGTTGATTTTCCTGGCGCAGGAGCGGGGGGCGGACTTCCCGCGACGCTTAAAGCATTTGCATCGGTAGACATTCGTGCAGGCATGGAATACATCATTGATTTCATTGGCCTCGAAGATCACGTCTGCCGTGCGGATATCATTATCACTGGCGAGGGGAAGATAGATGAACAGACCATGGCTGGGAAGGTTGTGAAAGGCGTGGCCGGGCTTGCGGCCAAGCATAATAAGCCGCTGATTGTAATAGCCGGGGCGTCTGAAATTAGCGAAGCAAGTTTGCGGGCATTATCAGTACACACGCTCATAACTTTGGTAAGAGACGATACCACGACCGCCGAAGCGATGACCAATGCGCAATCGCTAATCGGCCGGCGCATCCGCGAGCTTCAAAAGCTATTTAAATGATGGCGGATGAACGGACTTTTAAGGTTTGGAAACCTTGTAAGTTTTCTACTTGTGAGGTGGCTATTTACTATCTAAATTGCCTGCCCGTACTGGTGGCATTAACGCGGGGCCGCCTGTATTACGGGACAGTCAGGTAAAAAAGAAATTCACTCACATGTTCGATAGTTTAAGTGTCAGGTTGGAAAAGGCATTTCAGACCCTTAAAGGCCAGGGTAGGATTACCGAAATTAACGTGGCAACAACGATCAAAGAGGTACGAAAGGCCCTGATCGATGCCGATGTTAATTATAAGGTTGCTAAGGAAGTGACGGATGAGATCCGGGAAAAGGCAATGGGCCAGGATGTGCTCACTGCAATTTCGCCCGGTCAGTTGCTGGTTAAGATAACCAACGACGAACTCACCGCGCTCATGGGTGGACAAAGTGAGGATATCAAAATTGAAGGAAATCCGGCTATTATTTTGATCGCCGGCCTTCAAGGTTCGGGTAAGACAACGTTCTCGGGCAAGCTTGCAAATTATCTAAAGAAGCAGGGCCGGTCCGTGATGCTAACGGCGTGCGATATTTACCGGCCTGCGGCCATTGAGCAGCTGAAGGTACTCGGCGCACAAGTTGGAGTGGCGGTTTATGCTGAGCCGGATAATAAAGACGCTGTAAAAATTGCCACGAACGCCATTGAGCACGCGCGAAAGAATAATCACCGTGTGGTGATCGTCGATACCGCGGGTCGCCTGGCGGTAGATGAGGAGATGATGAATGAGATCGCGCGTCTCAAAAAGGCATTGAATCCGTCTGAGACCTTATTTGTAGTGGATTCAATGACTGGTCAGGATGCGGTTAATACAGCAAAAACCTTTAACGACCGCCTTGATTTTGACGGTGTCGTACTTACGAAACTGGATGGTGATACTCGGGGCGGCGCTGCCCTTTCCATCCGTCGCGTCGTAAGCAAACCCATCAAATTCATGAGCCTTGGCGAAAAGATGGAGGCACTCGATCGGTTTTATCCCGATCGAATGGCTAGTCGTATCCTCGGAATGGGCGATGTCGTTTCTTTGGTTGAGAAAGCACAAGAGGTTTTTAATGCTGAGGAAGCTGCCAGACTTAACCGGAAGATCAGAAAGAATCAGTTTGACTTCAATGATTTCCTTTCGCAGCTCGAGCAGGTGAAGAAAATGGGTAACATGAAGGACTTGATCAGCATGATACCGGGTATTGGCAAGGCCATGAAAGGTGTTGATATCGATGACAATTCTTTTAAGCCCATCGAAGCAATTATTCGTTCCATGACGAACGATGAAAGGGAAAATCCGGATATCATGAACGGTAGTCGCAAAAACCGAATAGCCACCGGTAGTGGCACGTCTATTCAACAAGTCAATCAGTTGTTGAAGCAATTCGGCGATATGCGCAAACTCATGAGGACGATGAATAAGATGGGCGGAGGCAAAAGGGCCTTGTCGCAGTTGAATCCGTTTCAGAAATAGAGGGCCCAGGCTACCCGGGTAAGAGACCGACGGAATGTCCCAACATTCTAGCCCCCTACGCAATCGAAAACGCTGCTCGTCAGTGACTTATTACCCGTTCAAACGGGCCCGCTGACCCGCTTCAAATTTTTTTGAAAATTTAATCCGGGAACGATAAACCAAATGGGAAATATTGTCGTTCTTATGAATAGTTTACAGGTTGTTATATAGGTAAGAATGCCCCGACTACTCGGGGCATTTTTATATTTTTAGGAAACCAAAATTCACCAAACGTTTAAAAAAAGTTTATGAAAAGAATTACATTTTTGATGCTCGCCGTGGTCACTGCTTTTTCAACTCTGCATGCGCAAGACAAACCAGCGAGCCCGCCTGCGACAGCTGAAGGAAAGATTGGCGCAACCACTGTAAAAATTGCGTACTCACAACCCTCCGCAAAGGGTCGTAAAATTATGGGTGATCTTGTTCCTTATGGTGAAGTATGGCGCACTGGTGCGAATGCGGCAACCACGATAGAATTCGATAAGCCGGTGAAATTAGAAGGGAAAGATCTTGCCGCAGGCAAATATTCTCTTTACACTATTCCTGGCGAAAAGGAGTGGACAATCATCATCAATAAAACGGCTAAGCAGTCTGGTACAAAGTACAGTGAAAATGAGGATGCACTCAGATTTACAGTAGTCCCTACAAAAACCTCTGCTCCGGTGGAGACTTTCAACATCGCTGTTGTGAAGGATGAAGTTCAATTGAAGTGGGAAAACACCCAGGTCGCTTTTAAGGTAAAAGGATAACTGTCATTGACAATTTTTAAAAAAGCCCTGATTTGTCAGGGCTTTTTTATTTTACCGATATTAGCAACTTCATCAGGTAAGGATTTTACGAGGCCTTTCCACAGCGGTAAGCGATATGAAAATACTTGGTCGTTATGATCGCGTCGATCTGCCTCAACTAGGCGTATTTGACATTCATGCCAAGATCGATACAGGCGCTTACACGTCCAGCCTCCATTGTTCGAGAGCTCAGGTGGTTGACGGGGTCCTCGAGTTTGTCCTGCTTGATCAGGAGCATACTGAATTCACTGGGTTGAAATTTTATTTTTCAGAATTCGAAGAACGCGATATAAAGAATTCATTTGGCGAAGTTGAACGCCGCTTCGTAATCACGACGTCACTGCGCATCTTCAATGAAGAAATAACAACTGAGTTTTCCTTATGTAACCGTGGCTCGCTCCGATTCCCGGTCCTGATAGGTAGGAAGATAATGAAGAACCGTTTTTTGATAGATGTAACGAAAAAGAATCTATCATTCAGGCAAAAGAATTCAATCGCGAAGCAACCAGTCAGGAAGGCCTCCACGAAGAAGAAGAGTCACTAAATATCAAAACATTTATTTTATGAATATCGCGATCCTTTCAAGGAATGCTAAACTGTATTCTACACGCCGCCTGAAGCAGGCAGGTGAAGCACGCGGACACAAAGTCGAGATTATTGACCATATGAAGTGCGTGCTTTTTATTGAAAAGAAGAACCCCACAGTCCTTTATCAAGGAAGAAAGCTCGACTACTTCGATGCAATCATCCCGAGAATCGGTGCATCGGTTACATTTTACGGCGCTGCAGTAGTAAGGCAGTTTGAGATGATGAAGGTTTTTACGTCTGTTGAATCACAGGCTTTGATAAGGTCGCGCGATAAGCTAAGAAGCCTGCAGATATTGTCACGTGCAGGGCTAGGGTTGCCAAAGACAATCTTCATGGACTACCTCAGGGATTCGGAAGGAATCATTGAAGCCGTTGGTGGGGCGCCTGTCGTGATTAAGCTACTTGAAGGGACGCAGGGTCTGGGCGTAGTACTCGCAGAGAATAAAAAGGCGGCGAAGTCAGTCATTGAGGCTTTTCACGGTATTCACGCGCGCATAATTGTACAGGAGTTTATTAAGGAAGCCAAAGGCGCCGACATCCGGGCGTTCATTGTTAATGGCGAAGTAGTAGGAGCGATGCGCCGTCAGGCCAAGGAGGGTGAATTTCGCTCGAACCTCCATCGCGGCGGTACCGCTACGGTTTACAAACTCAACAGAACTGAAAAACATGCCGCAACGACGGCGGCAAAAAAAATGGGACTAGACGTCGCGGGCGTAGACATGTTGCCGTCCAATCGCGGACCACTAATTCTGGAGGTAAATTCCTCACCTGGCCTTGAAGGGATTGAGGCTGCAACCAAAGTTGACATCGCCGGTCAGATTTTTAAGTACCTTGAGGTTAAAGCGGGAAAGAAGAAGATCCAAAAAGACAAGATCAACGCTTAAATCATATCGAAATCATTTGCGAAAAATAGTAATAGCCGGACAGGAAGTTCAGCCTGGAGAATTCAGGGAGATCGACATAAACATTGCCCGATTGCCGTCTCATACCGTAATCGATACACCGATATATGTTTCTCGGGGTTTAGAAGAAGGGCCGGTTCTTGCGCTGATGGCGGGAATGCACGGCGATGAAATAAACGGAATGGAGATCGTACGCAGGATGTTAGACTCAGGCCTTAATAAGCCGCGGAGGGGCGTTACAGTATGCATGCCGATCGTGAATGTCTATGGATTTTTAAATTATTCACGTGAGGTCCCGGATGGGAAAGACATCAATCGCTCATTTCCAGGCAATAAAAACGGGTCGTTGGCGAGCCGTGTTGCGTATCACATTATGCGCGAAGTAGTTCCTTTCATAGACTTCGGCGTAGATTTTCATACCGGTGGCGCTATGCGCACGAATTATCCGCAGGTCAGGGCATTGTTGAAAGACAACCTCACCACCGAACTCGCTACGGCTTTTAATGCGCCTTTTACCATCGATGCATCTTTCAGACCGAATTCACTGCGCAAGGAAGCCTCAAGAAAGGGAAAAAATATAATCGTGTACGAAGGTGGTGAATCGTTGCGCTTCGATCAGCAGGCAATCGAGGAGGGCATATCGGGCACGCTTCGACTCATGAAACATCTTGATATGATCGATTGGGCACCAAAACCGTCGGAAGAAAACCGCATCATATGGAGCACGTCGTGGATACGTGCCCGCAATGCCGGTTTGTTCCAATCAAATGTGAAGTGCGGCCAGCTGGTGGAGGCCGGAGAATGGGTAGGAACCATTACTGACCCTTTCGGAGAATTCAAGGAACAGGTCGTTGCCCACGAAAAGGGTTATGTGATCGGATTGAACAACATACCCGTGATAAATGTTGGCGATGCGCTAATGCATCTCGGCATGGATAATTTTTGCAAACTGCAGGTGCCGTTGCAACGTGAGAACGAGAGAATGAGATAGTATACTTAAGAATGCTACAAGGGTGGAAAAATTTCTTGACGATTACGGATACATTGCATTACTGGTGGGGAGCTTTTTCGAAGGCGAGACTTCAATACTCATCGCCTCTTCATTAATATATCGGGGATACTTCGAGATTCCCAGCACGGTATTTTTTGGATTCGCCGGTTCCTTCATCAGCGACTGGATTTACTTCACTATAGGAAGGTTAAATGGTAAATATTTCATTGCAAAGCGGCCGGCATTGTTAGCGAGGATTGGAGGCTTGCAAAATTTTTTTGACGCCCATAAGTACCAGATACTCTTTACATACAGATTTCTATACGGCTTTAGGGTCGTAATCCCGTTGATCATCGGAATGAGTCGCATAAAGCCACTGGAATACTTATTCTACAGCATCGTCAGCGGATTGCTTTGGTCCGGCGTCGTGACAACTGTCGGTTATTTTATTGGAAGGTTTCTCGACATTAAGCCGGATGTCTTCGAAGAGAACATCGTGTACATCATTCTTGGTTTCGCAACCTTCGGGATGTTGCTTGGATTTATAATAAAGAGGATAGCGTTTAAAAAGATTAAAATCGATCCTGGCCTCTTGATTCCGTAATCATTTTATTTCTGAAGGCGTATCAGGTAACTTCTCGGCCAGTTCTTACCTGTTACAAGCATTGCATTGGAATTTTTATCAAAGGCGATCCCATTCAGTTCGGCTGTATTGGGAAACATACGTTTGATCTCATTAACCTGAACCGACAGATCGATCCTTCCGACTACGCGGCCCGAGGCTGGATCTATTTTTGCGATGATAGGCGTTTCGTAAATATTCGCGAAAATGTAACCGTTAACATATTCCAATTCATTCAGTTTTTTAACGCTGCCCCGGTGATCTGTTACTGTTAAGGTCCGTGTTACTTTTAAGCTGGTGGTATCGAGAAAATACAATTTTTCTGTGCCACCACTCATAATAAGGTTGGTGCCGTCGTGGGTAAGGCCCCAACCTTCATTTTCGTAGTTGAACTCGCCGATTTGTTTGTATGTTTTCGAATCGTAGATGAAACCCACCTTCGTCTGCCAGGTGAGATAATACAGCTTATCGTTCAAGACCGTCATTCCTTCACCGAAATAGCGATCATCAAGCGTTATCTTTTTTGAATGCTCGCCGGAACCTGGATCAACCTCCGCAACCCAGGATTTTCCATTCTGACCAGTGCTTTCCAGAACTTTACCATTATAAATAGTAAGGCCTTCTGTAAACGCATCGGTATTGTGTGGAAGTGTTTTTAAGACCGCGTAAGGGATTGCCAGAGAATCAACGGTGGAAGCCGATTCTTCTCCTTTCTTCTCACCACACGACACCAACACCAAAATCAGCAAGCCAACGGATCCGAATCTCATATCTCAGAGTATTCCGTGGGTCTTAGGAAAAGTTGCTCGTTCTTTGAAACATTGTTTTGATATTCTGGTTGCTTCGAAAGCACTTTCCACTGTGGATCATTGCTGAAAGACTTCCAATGTTCATCACGGGCTGCCTTGTTCTCAAAGGTCGTCATATACATCAGGTTTGGCATCTTGCTACCCGCTAACACTTCGCCGTAAAAAACAGCGTTGAACCCAAGCCTTTTGAATAATCCAACTTCATCGCCGTCATTAAACATCTGAACTTTATTCCTCGCTATCTTTTCTGTATGGCTTTCGTAGCTTCTCAACTCATAGATACGCTCCTCTTTCGGGCCCGTAAGCTTGGGTACTTCCATCTTTGGCATCCCTTTGAAAGCCTGTACTAAGATAGACTGCATGCGCGTGTAAGGCGGCGTATTGAAAGGTGCGTCAAGGTACTCGGCGCCAGACGCAGAATATTGCTTGTCATTTAACAGATCCTGCGGCACCTTCGCGTATTGGTCTAGTGTTGAATACGGAATCAGGACGTAGATTCTTTTACCATAGGTGCTGTCACTTTCTACCGGTTTGAAAACCCCGACGGTTGGTACCGATGCGCGATGCAGCGCAGGGATCAGCGATCCCTTTAGAAATTTGTCGATCGCCTCTTCCTGGCTCTTGTCCTTAAAGGTGTAGATTCTGATCTCATAGTATTCGCGCTTTGGGGGCGCAGCCAGGGTCGCTACGGACAATGCCGTCAGCATCAATATAAAGGCGAATTTCATAGTTGCGTTAGTTTGTATTGTTATCATTCAATGTAAAAGAACGCACAATATAAGCAACGTTGAATGGTATGGGGTAGAATACTAAAGCTTTTTAGTTTTGGGATCGAGAAGATTGCGAATATCGGCGTCGGGCCGAAGGTTATTCATCTGTCGGACAACCCACGGGTAGCGTTTGGTGATGTAGCCGGATGGCGGGCTCACCATATATTTTTTAGGACTTGGCAGACAGGCTGCGATCTTAGCCGATTCGGTCGCCGTGAGCCTGGACGCAGGCTTCCCAAAGTATGATTGGGCGGCAGCCTCAATGCCAAACACGCCTTTGCCCATTTCGGCCACATTCAGATAAACTTCCAAAATCCTTTTCTTGCCCCAGATATTTTCGATCATAAAAGTGAAGTAGACCTCGAGTCCCTTGCGTATCCAGCTGCGTCCCTGCCACAAAAAAACGTTTTTGGCAACCTGTTGGCTAATGGTGGATGCGCCGCGCATGGGCTTCTGTTTTTTGCTTTCCGCACCAATCACCCGTTGAATGCTCTTCACATCAAATCCGTTGTGGTCGGGAAACAACTGATCTTCAGAAGCGATTACCGCGAGCGCGGCATGCTGAGAGATGTCTTTCATGCTAACGTAATCGCGTTTGAGACCATCGCCTGAAACTAAACTTGCAAGTTGGGTTACGGTAATAGGCGGATTTACCCACTTCAGTATAATGATGTAGATCAGGTGCGCGGCGAACAAAAACAAGAAAATCTTCCTGAGCTTTTGCCACAGCCGTAAAAAATATCCCGGTACTGCCATAGGCTGATGCAAATTTATACAATTGTTTCATCATGATGGCATTTGTGATTTTTTAGGCACCACTGAAAAATAATTGTGTAAATAACACTTATCTTTTAATCACTATTATATTTAATTTGAGCTTACAATGATTCAAAAGTTTTGAAAATGGGACGAGATTCATTTGTTATTGGCGTCGATTACGGGACAGACTCTGTCCGCGCCGTTGTTGTTAACGCGGCCAACGGCCAGGAGATTGCTTCATCAGTATTTGTTTATCCCAGGTGGCGTGACGGATTGTACTGCGATCCTGCACGGAACCAGTTTCGCCAGCATCCGCTTGACTATGTTGAAGGCCTGGAAAGTACCATAAAAGATTGCTTGTCCAAAGCAGGTGACGCGGCCCGAAGTGGTATCCGTGCAATTTCAATTGACACAACGGGCTCGACACCTGTGGCAGTTGACCGGCGCGGAGTACCGTTGGCACTAAGGTCGTCTTTCCAGCGAAATCCAAACGCCATGTTTGTATTGTGGAAAGACCATACTGCAACTTCTGAAGCAGCGGCGATCAATGCCCACGCTGCATCATTCGAAACAAATTATCTTAAGTTCGTCGGAGGCATATATTCATCGGAATGGTTCTGGGCAAAGTTGCTGCATGTTCTTCGCAACGATGAGGCAGTTCGCAGTGAATGTTATTCGTGGGTGGAGCACTGTGACTGGATACCCTTCCTGCTGACAGGAGGAAAGGATGCATCCGATTTAAAACGCGGTGTATGTTCTGCTGGTCATAAAGCGCTTTGGTCAGAGGCATTCGGTGGGCTGCCACCTGACGATTTTTTCTCTACGCTCGATCCATTGCTGAAAGGATTTACAGGCAGACTCTTTCGCAACACTTATACCGCCGATCAGCCAGCTGGGAATCTAAATGGTGAGTGGGCATCGAGGCTTGGGCTTTCAGAAGATGTCGTGGTAGGGATCGGTGCTTTCGATGCGCATATGGGTGCCGTTGGCGGACAGATCGAGCCTGGCTTCCTCAGCAAAGTGATGGGGACTTCCACATGCGACATGATGGTTGCATCCAAAGAGGAGATCGGTGCAAAGCTTGTTCGAGGCATCTGCGGTCAGGTAGATGGTTCTGTTATTCCAGGAATGATCGGTCTTGAGGCGGGTCAATCTGCCTTTGGTGATACCTATGCCTGGTTCAAGGGCATTTTGTCCTGGCCACTGAATTTGATCGAATCATCCCAAGGTATCTCACGCGACATTGTTGAAAAACTTCAATCCAATATAAGCGCTACGATCATCCCTGCGCTTACGAGGGAGGCGGCAGCCCGTCCCATCCGGCTAGACGACGTCTTGGGTGTAGACTGGTTAAATGGCAGACGAACACCAGATGCAAACCAGGAGGTTAAAGCGAGTCTGACCGGCCTAACGCTGGGTACAGACGCACCTTCATTGTTCAAAGCATGGGTAGAGGCGACTTGCTTTGGTGCAAAAGCAATTGTTGACCGTTTTAATGATGAGGGAGTTCCTGTGAAAGGATTAATTGGTCTGGGAGGAGTAGCACGTAAGTCGGCGTACATCATGCAGGTGATGTCAGACGTAATGGATATGCCGATAAAAATTCATAGATCCGAACAAACCTGTGCGTTAGGGGCCGCAATGTTCGCAGCAACCGTCGCCGGTATTTATCCGAATGTTGGGGAGGCAATGTCAGCAATGGGGCAGGGATTCGATATGGAGTACAAACCCAACCCAGCTGTAATTTCTATTTACAAACAGCGCTACAAACGTTATACAACCATAGGAAAATCGCTCGAAGTGAACGCGACAAGCTCCACCCGCGAAACGACTGCTGCAGTATGAGTAAATACACACACATCAAGGAGGAAGCTTACAACGCCAATATGCTCTTGCCAGTACATGGTCTTGTAATCTTTACATTTGGAAACGTCAGCACAGCAGACAGATCATTGGGTGTCTTCGCCATAAAGCCGAGTGGCGTTCCATATGAACAATTGTCTCCAGAGAATATGGTTATCGTCGATTTTGAAGGCAAGGTGGTAGAGGGTACTTTGAGACCTTCTTCTGATACACTCACGCACGCAGTACTCTACAAGCATTGGGAGCATATTGGCGGCATTGCACACACACACTCACTCTATGCAACCTCATGGGCGCAGGCGCAACGCGACATTCCAATCTTCGGAACAACGCATGCCGACCACCTCACCGCAGACATACCTTGCGCGCCTCCGATGGATGATTCAATGATCAATGGAAATTACGAGCATGAAACTGGATTTCAGATAATGAACTGCTTTAAGAGCAAGAAACTCAGCTATCGCGAAGTGGAAATGATACTCGTCGGTAATCATGCGCCCTTTACATGGGGGAAAGATGCTGCGAAGGCTGTATACAACAGTGCTGTTTTGGAGGCCATCGCAAAAATGGCGTATGTAACCGAAAGTATAAATCCAAACACTGCCCGTATGAAAGAATCCCTCATAAAAAAGCACTTTGAAAGAAAGCATGGCGCCGGTGCTTATTACGGACAGTAAGGATGACCAGCTGAAAAAGTGTAATGCATGGTGTCACTGTGCAACCTCTCTTTTTTAAAAAACCATTTAACGAGACGAAATGAAAAGATATTGTTTTGCATTAGACCTCCGTGACGATGCTGAGTTAATCAAAGGATATGATGAATGGCACACAAGAGTTTCACCTGAAATCAAAAAAAGTATCACGGATGCAGGCATAGTTCAAATGGACATGTATAGAACGGGAAATAGAATGTTCATGATTGTCGAGGCCGAAGATGATTTTAGTCTGGACGAAAAGGCAAAGCGTGACGCTGAAAATCCAGTCGTACAGAAATGGGAACAACTTATGTGGCAGTATCAGCAGCCGTTGCCGTTTGCAGCGGCCGGGGAAAAATGGGTTCTGATGAAAAAAATTTTTCAGCTTTAACGCGCTATGCCCCGGATCGACTCACACCAGCATTTTTGGAAATTTAACCCATTGCGCGATGCTTGGATAAATGATGATATGCGTTCAATTCAACGCGACTTTCTTCCGGAGGATCTTAAGCGAATGCTTGATTCCTATTCTTTCGATGGCTGCATCAGTGTCCAAGCCGATCAATCCACAACGGAAAATAAATTTCTTCTTGATCTCGCTTCGAGGAACGAATTTGTTCGTGGCGTAGTAGGATGGGTCGATTTGCAATCACCCGGGTTACATGAACAACTTTCGCTTTATAGCTCCAACAAACTTATGAAGGGGTTCAGGCACGTGCTGCAAGGTGAACCACAACGGGATTTCATGTTAAGGCCCGATTTTATGCGTGGCATTTCGGCCTTGAATTCCTTTGGTTTTACGTACGACATTCTGATCTTTCCGGATCAGTTAGGGTATACAAAAAAGTTTATTGAGGCTTTTCCAAATCAACCTTTTGTCGTTGACCACCTTGCGAAGCCATATATCCGTGAGAAAAAGTTGGCGGAGTGGAAAAGTGATATCAGTGATATCGCAGAATATGAAAACGTATTTTGTAAGGTATCCGGAATGGTGACTGAAGCGGATTGGAAAAATTGGGAGGCATCGGACTTTCGACCTTACCTTGACACAGTGCTTGAAGCCTTTGGACCCTCCCGCCTGATGTTCGGCAGTGACTGGCCGGTCTGTCAGGTAGCAGCAACTTACTCTTCAGTAGTTGAGGTCGCGGTAAAATATTTTGGACAACTATCCAGGCATGAGCAGGACTCTGTCTTTGGGAACACGGCGAAAAAATTTTATAATCTATAAAACGATCTTGTATGGATTTGCAATTAAGGGACAAAGTAATCGTGGTAACGGGTGGAGCAAAGGGAATTGGCGAAGGTATCGTGAACATATTAGCGGAGGAAGGGGCTATCCCGGTTATCGTAGGCCGCAGCAAGGCAGATAATGAAAAGGTTGTTAACGAAATACGCGGCGGCGGAAAAAATGCTTTTCAAATTGTTGCAGAGCTTACTGATCCCAATGAATGCGCGAGGGCAGTAGAAAGTATTCTGAAAGAATTTAATTCCGTGCATGGCCTTGTGAACAATGCCGGCGTAAATGATGGCGTGGGTCTTGAGAAAGGAGATTACCAATCTTTCATGTCGTCACTTCACAAGAATGTTGTGCATTATTATTTGATGGCCCATCATCTTTTACCGCAGTTGAAAAAAACTAAAGGGGCAATCGTAAACATCGGTTCGAAAACCGCAGAGACCGGACAAGGTGGAACATCTGCGTATGCAGCCGCGAATGGTGCACGCAATGCGCTGACCAGAGAATGGGCAGTAGAGCTTCTAAACTACGGCATTCGGGTAAATGCGATCATCGTAGCGGAATGCTGGACACCACTTTATGAAAAATGGATTGAGACATTGCCCGATCCCACGGCAAAACGTGCTCAGATCGAGGCAAAAATTCCTTTGGGTCAACGGATGACAACCGCCGAGGAAATTGCCAATGCAACTGCCTTCCTGTTGTCTGAGAGATCAAGCCATACCACAGGCCAGCTAATCCACATTGACGGCGGATATGTGCATCTGGATCGGAGTTTAATCAACGAAAAGTGATCCGCGCGAGTTCGAATGAGCATACAATGAATGATTTATATACGAAAATCTGGATTCATGCCATCCTTATAACCAAAGGAAGCCGCCAGCTAATCACTGCTCCGCTCGAAACGCGGCTCCAAAACTTTATTCACGATCAGCTGCTTGAGCTGGCCTGTCCCGTGAGAATTATAAACGGTATGCCAGACCATATCCACTTGTTGTTTTTGCAGCACCCTTCAAGGTCAATGGGCGAAATTGTAAAAAAGATAAAAAGCACCTCGTCGCTTTGGATCAATCACAACAAGCTGTGCATTCAAAAATTTTCGTGGAATGCTGGTTACGCGGCTTTCAGTGTTAGCGAGTCACAAGTTCAGCGGGTTTTCGATTACATCTCGAATCAGAAGGACCATCACCTTCGGGAAAGTCTCCAGCAGGAGTATGCTCATATTCTTGACCTCCACGGTGTGCTTCCTTCAGCAGACTGAGCAAACCAGTCATCGACAATTTCAAGCATTTTTTACCGTTAGCAGATGTTCCTTTCCTTTATAAGCGGCGCTTCCATTAACAAGCCATGCTGCACCCAGAGCACTCGCGCGAGGATGATCTGACACCATTACATTTCTGGAAGGGCAAAGGCGTTTCAGCATCTCGAGGAAGATAGAATTTTTGGTAAAGCCTCCCACAACAATGATGTTGTGCACTCTGTGTGCCGGATCAACAAGATCTATTGACATAAGTTGCCATAGAACGAGATACCGCACCAACTGCATATATGCCTGCTCGAAATTCTTAAAAGCTGATAAATCTGTTTGCACAAGTGATCGATTCGGTATGGGCCCCGTCCCTTCCATTCCCACCGGATAAAAGGGTCGGTCCGAAAATTCAGGACTCGTCACTTCATCATAAATACCATCATCGAAGGTTAGCTCGGAATAAGTATTCGATGGAACACCAAAATACTTTGTCAATGCAGCAGCCTGGAGCTCGTGCTCATGTCCGAGAAATATGCGGGACGCTTTTACAGGCTTGCCGTCAAAGGTCAGGTAGCTAAGGCAATCAGCGGCCAGCTCTTCATGCGTAAGCGGATTGCTGTTGAAAGGATTGAAACAGATATTCCACGTTCCTGTGGACAGCAGAAGAAAGGGCTGATCTTGCGAGACAAGATATGGCATGAGCGCGGCAGAACTATCGTGCACGCCAATTCCCATCGTTATCGTTTGTTGATCAATCGTGATATTAAAAGTATGATCAGCCTGGTAAATTTTCGGAAACAAAATAATGAGCTGTTCTTTACTAACCCACTCGTGGTAGCTGTTCTTATTAAAATCCCAGAGCATCGTATGACAACCGATACTGGTAATGTCGGTGAAGCGCATCCCCGTCAACAGCCAAGTGAAATACTGAGGTAGGTGCAGTGATGTTCCTATGCTTTCAAAGAGCGAAGCTTTCTCGCGCTTTAGCCAAAAAAGTTGCAGGCCGGAATTAAGTAATCCAAGTAGCGGGGACGCAGTAGTTCTCGCAATTCCATTATCCTTGTCATACTTTGAGCGGAAGGCCGCCAGGGAACTTGCAGGAAGGGGTTTGATGTAATTATAGAATGGTTTTATCCTTTCCGAATTCTTGTCAAGGTGTGCAAGACTCGCACCGTAGGCAGAGATGTTGCAATGAGTAACTTTGAAATGCGGATGGGTGGTGTAATATTTAAATGCTTGCAGAACCCAGTCCGACACCAAAGCAAGGTCTTCCGTCGGAAAGCCGTCGTCATCAATTGTTTCTGGAAGAACCTCCGTGTGTTCTTCCAATACATTGAAAAGGCCATCAAAAAGCAGCGCTTTCTTTGTGGTTTTTCCAATATCAAAAATTAGTGTAACAGGTTCGCGACTCAAAGGAGATGGTTCAATGTCGGGAAGATCATAAAAAAACTTTGAAGTGCGGCAGGAGTTTCAAATGCAATGCTACTTTAGGGCCATCGCCGAAACGATGGCCTAAAGTGCACTCAATAATTAACCCAAATTATTACTCTAATAAATCGATGTTAACTGTCACTACTGTCCTGTAATATCATGCACAGGTGGGTTCAGGATGCCATAGCCACATATAATAAGTTATCTTTCCGTCGCAACAAGCAATGCCATGAATATTCCTGAAAATGAGGTCGCGACTAAAACAGAACTCGTCCAACATGAGCTCGGTATTAATTATATTCGTCAACTGTGGTCACTCGATGATCTTTTATTCGAGCGCGCCATCGGGGCAATACAAGCGCTGCAAGTAGCAGTACCAAGTTGGGCGTTGGGTACGGGAGGAACACGCTTTGGCAGGTATCCCGCGGGTGGTGAACCGCGTAATCTTGAAGAAAAAATTGAAGATGTTGGAATGATCCGCCGTCTGACAAGGGCGACAAACGCTATCTCGCTTCACATACCCTGGGACATTCCAGAGGATACTGTTGCTATTCACCAAATTCTTCAAAATAATGGATTGACGATCGATTCAGTCAACTCAAACACTTTCCAGGATCAGGCGAGTCAAGCGAAGTCATATAAATTTGGATCGCTATGTCATACCGACCCGGCGATAAGAGAGCAAGCCATCGATCACAATATCTCCGTAATCGAGCATGGAATTAAGCTCAATAGCAAGGTGCTAACGGTATGGCTGGCCGATGGATCTAACTTTCCAGGACAACACCATTTTCGCAAAGCATATGCCCGCACGCAGGATTCGCTTCAACGGATTTACAATGCGTTGCCCGCAGACTGGAATATGTTGATTGAATACAAGCCTTATGAGCCAAGCTTTTATTCCATGGTCATACCTGACTGGGGAACGTCATATCAACTCAGCCAATCGTGTGGTAGCCGCGCAAACGTGCTTGTCGATTTAGGTCATCACCTTCCTAACACAAACATTGAACAAATTGTGGCCAGGCTTTTACACCTTGAAAGGCTGGGAGGTTTCCATTTCAATGGTTCTCAATATGGAGATGACGACCTGACTACCGGTGCTATCAAGCCTTACCAGCTATTCCTTATTTTTCACGAATTAGTCAGTGGTGAGCAGGACAGCAATGTAAAAAACCCCTCCGTTGCTTACATGATTGATGCTAGCCATAATCTGAAAGATCCCATTGAGGACCTCATGAACTCACTTGAAAATATTCAGATAGCATATGCCAAAGCTTTGCTGGTGGATTTTAAAGCGCTTGACATTGCTCAGAATGAAAATGACGCAGTGCGGTGTGAGCAACTTCTGCAGGCGGCGTTTCTGACCGACGTCCGCCCGTTGGTCGCTGAAGCGCGTCTCCGTTCCGGAGGAAGCCTCGATCCGATTGCGAGCTTTCGCGCAAACGGTATGAGAAAGGCGCTGATCGATCGGCGAGGGAAACGTTCGGTGGCTACTGGACTATAACGTTACTCGCTTTTGCCGCCATAGGCCGCCTCGTCGACCAACACCATTGCATTCTCACTGACGTGGACGATGCTTGCGGGCAAATTTTCGGAAGCAGTAGTAGAGCTAAGAATTTTTTTCATTATCGCCGCTTTCTTCTCGCCATTCGCGACCAAGATTGGAAGCTTTGCTTCCCTGAAATGACGTAACCCAAGGGTTATACCCTGGTCGAGCTCAGTGCTACTTGAAAAATACTTTTGGCCAACCGATTTCGTTTCTTCAGCCAGGGTACTAACGTGGGCTTTAATATCGAAGGGCGTGCCCGGTTCATTCATCGCAATGTGCCCATTCGTTCCGACGCCCACAAGCATAATGTCGAGTCCGCCGTGATCGTCGATCAGATTGTTTATGCGCAACACCTCAACGGATGGGTCTTGTGCCATTCCATCAAAGAAAAATATCCGCGTTTTATCTATCTGTGCTGGATTGAAGAAATCATCATCCATCATTGCGCGACACGAACCCTTTTGAGTGGCAGGGATTCCGATCCACTCATCAAGGCTTACGAAAGAACACTGATCCAGATTAAGCCTGTTTGACTTTACTTCGTCGACCAAGCAGTCAAAAACGCCCTTCGGAGAATGCCCCGATGCAAGACACACAAGAGATATAGGTTTGGATCTCAGATATTCGACAATGAGATCGGCAGTGGCCCTGCTGAGTGCAGAATAGTCTTTAAATATTTGGATGGTCATTTCACGGTTAATAAAAGAAACTAAGAGCGAACCACTTTATCTATGTTTTGGAACAAGTATAGTGCGACAAAATTGGAACGAAGGGATAGTTTGTATTACTGGAAGGAAGTATAAATAAGATTTTCATCCAGCACGCGGGCAATGACTTCTGAGCGGTCCGCTTCTGTTAAGGTTACCACCTCACCATTGCAATTGTACAATAAGCATCCAAAGCAGCTGCTAACCCATGGTTGGTGAAGAAATACGCGTTGCTCTTTCAGATTGATAAGATAGATAGATCCTTTATATGCAATGTCTTCTTCTGCGCGCTTGATTAGATCACTTAACCAGTCGAGGTTTTCAACATCCATACAGTTCGCGGCGGCCACGTCAAATGTTTGCTCATTAATAGCATACCTGGAAACATCGAGGTCTGACTTGGCACATCCGGCAATGAGCACCAGGAGAAAAAAAGTAAATCGGTACATTCGAAAGGGGTTGGCAATAATAGAATTTTATTTCAATCGTTGCAAGTGCCTCAAAAATGGGCAAAGGCCGCCGCATAGGGCTTGGGTGCTCTGTGCGCCTTGCGCTCACTGTTAAAAGGAAAAGGGCCGAAGTGCTTTGGTCATTTCCAGAGAGAATTGGCGTACTTTGAATAAAAAGGGATAAACAAGCAAATATGAAACGCAAGCTAGAGGGACAGGTAGCCCTGGTGACCGGTGCAAGTTCTGGAATTGGTGCCGGCGTTGCAAAGGCGCTGGCAAGGGAAGGCGCGGTTGTTATAATAAATTACTCATCGAGCGCTGAGAAAGCCGAGCTCGTGTTGAACAATATTCAGCAGGCGGGTGGTTCCGGTATAACCATAAAAGCAGATGTAAGTAAGGAAGACGACGTGCTCCGCATGTTTGCCGAGGTGCTGAAAAAATACGGTACTATTGACATCCTCATAAATAATGCAGGTTTACAAAAAGATGCAAAGTTTCATGAGATGTCGCTCGAAGAATGGAACCGCGTGATCGGCATTAACCTCACCGGGCAGTTCCTGTGTGCGCGCGAAGCAATAAAAGAATTTCTTCGTCGCGGCGTCGTTCCCGAAGTTTCCAAAGCAGCAGGCAAGATCATTTGCATGAGTTCCGTACATGAGGTTATCCCCTGGGCAGGTCATGCAAATTATGCGGCGTCAAAGGGTGGTGTAATGATGCTTATGAAGAGTATCGCACAAGAATACGCTCCACTCAAGATTCGCGTAAACAGCATCGGACCAGGCGCAATCAGAACACCTATCAATCACGCTGCCTGGCAGACCCCTGAGTCTTATAAACAGCTAATGAAGCTTATTCCCCAGAAAAGGATTGGAGAAGCAGAAGACGTAGGCAGCGCAGCCGTATGGCTGGCATCTGACGATTCTGACTATGTCAACGGAATCACGTTGTTCGTAGACGGGGGCATGTTGCTTTATCCGGGGTTCGAGGATAACGGGTAACACGTCATTCATTAACTTACTTTCCAGTGGGGACTCCACTTCAAAACATGACCACAGAAAAAGCACGCCTTCTCGAGGACCGCGATAAAAAAAAGAACTGGAGAAAATTCGGACCCTATCTTACGGAACGGCAATGGGGAACGGTTCGCGAAGACTATAGTCAGCACGGAAATGCCTGGGAATATGTATCACACGACGCTGCGCGAAGCAAAGCATACAGGTGGGGTGAGGAGGGCATTGGCGGAATAAGTGATGAAAAACAATTATTGTGCTTTGCCCTGGCGTTGTGGAATAAGAAGGACCCAATTCTTAAGGAACGAATTTTTGGACTCACCGGCACCCAGGGTAATCACGCGGAGGATTGCAAGGAACATTATTATTATCTGGATAGCACCCCCACTCATTCATATATGAAGATGCTATACAAATATCCTCAGCAGGAATTCCCCTATCAGCTGCTCGAAGAAACAAACAGAAAGAGGAGCAAGCTTGATCCGGAATATGATTTGATCGATACCGGCATCTTCGACAATAATAAATACTTTGATGTGTTTGTGGAATACGCCAAGGGCGATACCGACGATCTGCTTATAAAAATCTCGGTGCATAACAGGGGTGCACTACCCGCGGAGTTGCAAATACTACCGCAGGTTTGGTTTCGCAACACCTGGTCATGGGGTACAGACGATTACAAGCCCGAAATGTACCTCGATGATAAAGGGAGAATAGAAATTACGCACCGCGAACTTGGCAAATATTATTTGTGTGCGGACGGCCCATCTGAGGCGTTGTTCTGTGAAAATGAAACCAATACGCAAAGACTCTATAATCATCAACAATACGGAACTTTTAAAGATGGAATCAATGACAACATTGTAAATGGTAGGGGTGAGGCGGTCAATGATGTCCCCAGAGGTACAAAAGCGGCTTTTAATTTTAACATGCTGGTGCCGGCAGAGGGATCTACACAATTACGCCTGCGATTATCAGCGACGTTTTTAACAAAGCCGTTCGCAGATTTTAAAGAAATTTTTTCTTCGCGTGAAAGAGAGGCCGATGAATTCTTCCACGAGATGCAGGTGGAAATAAAAAACAAAGACGAGCGGGACATCCAAAGACAGGCGATTGCCGGAATGCTGTGGAGCAAACAGTTCTATTACTTTGACGTCTCGGCATGGCTAAAAGGTGACCCGGGGCAGCCGCCGCCACCAGAGGAACGCAAGCAGGGTCGGAATCGCGAATGGAAGCATCTTAACAACGCTGACATCATCTCAATGCCCGATAAGTGGGAGTATCCCTGGTATGCGGCCTGGGATCTGGCTTTTCATGCGATACCACTTGCAATGGTCGATCCAGAGTTTGCGAAACGCCAACTAGTGCTTCTTACAAAAGAGTGGTATATGCATCCGAATGGCCAACTGCCGGCATATGAATGGTCATTCGGCGATGTAAATCCGCCGGTTCACGGTTGGGCTACCTGGCGCGTGTACAAGATCGATCAGAAGCTTCAGGACGGAAAAGGTGACCGCAAATTTTTGGAAGAGGTATTTCACAAGCTGTTGCTGAACTTCACCTGGTGGGTGAACCGCAAGGATATGAACGGCAATAATATTTTTCAGGGTGGCTTTCTCGGAATGGATAACATTGGTGTGTTTGACCGCAGTGCTCAATTGCCGACAGGCGGATACATTGAACAATCGGACGGTACAAGCTGGATGGCGATGTTCACCCTCAACATGCTGCGAATGTCTCTGGAGCTTGCCAAGGAAAATCCAACCTACCAAAGTCTGGCGACAAAATTCTTCGAGCACTTCCTCTATATCGCAGGAGCGATGTCAAACGAAGGCCTTGATTTATGGGATGATGAGGATGAATTTTTTTATGACGTTTTGCACACTCCTGACAATAAGCGAACGATTATGCGCATACGATCGATGGTAGGACTTATACCACTGTTTGCTGTTGAGGTGTTAGACCAGGAACTGTTCGACGCGATGCCTGCGTTCACGGAAAGGCTAAAGTGGTTTTTGCAAAACCGACCGGATCTGGCTAACCTCATCTCGCGGTGGGAGGAGAAGGGAAAAGGAGAACGGCATTTGCTCTCATTGCTGCGAGGACATCGAATGAAAATGTTGTTAAAACGAATGCTCGATGAAAGTGAATTCCTTTCTCCTTACGGCATTCGCGCATTGTCGCGCTATCATCTTGACAACCCCTATAAAATTTATGCGCATGGCAACGAATTCAGCGTGAAGTATACTCCTGGAGAAGGGGAGACTTCCTTATTCGGAGGAAATTCCAACTGGAGGGGCCCTATCTGGTTTCCTGTAAATTATTTGTTGATCGAGTCATTGCAGCGCTTTCACCACTACTATGGCGACGAATTCAAAATTGAACATCCAACAGGCTCCGGAAATATGCATACGCTCCGTGAGATCGCCGACGATCTCTCCTGCCGCATGGTAAATATATTTAAACGCAACGGCGATGGTACGCGTCCTGTATTCGGCGATATCGATAAAATGCAGCGTGATCCATACTTCTCTGACCACATCTACTTTTACGAATATTTTCACGGTGATAACGGCAGGGGGGTGGGCGCAACTCATCAAACTGGTTGGACCGGTTTAATTGCCAAGTTAATTCAGCCGCGAAGCAAAAAGGTGAAGAAAAAATGAGCCGTTTCAGTCCATTGGTTTAGCCACAACCAGAAGCATTAAAAAGTTGTCAGTATGAATTTTGATAAAACGGTACTCTCCGATTTTGACGCAGCAAGGGGAATGGAATGGATTGAATCAAATGGTCTTGGCGGCTATGCAAGCAGCACAGTTTCCGGTGCTCATTCAAGAAAGTATCACGGACTGCTGGTCGCTGCGCTCAACCCTCCCGTAGAAAAAACAGTTATGCTTTCAAAGCTTGAAGAAACAATTGTCGTCGACCAGCCTGATGCGTCAGTTCCATCTGTTCGGTATGAGCTTTCTTCCAATCAATACCCCGGCGTTGTCCACCCCACAGGTTACAGCTACCTTGAAAAATTTAGCCGTGACCTATTTCCTGAATTTTATTATAACTGTGGTGGAATAAAGTTAAAGAAAACAATCGCCGCCGTTAATGGCGAAAATACTACGCTGGTTTTATACGAGGTACTAGACGCTTTTTCTTCAATAGTTCTGGAACTTGTACCGCTGGCTTCGGCGCGCGACTATCACCACCTTTCCTATGCCAACGATACGATCGGAGGACACTACCTGTTCGACAAGGGTATTTTTCGCACGGTTAATTACCCTGGTGGAACAGAACTCTTCATCTCAGTGCCCGGCGCCGATTTCAAAGAAGGACAGGCGTGGTACTATAATTTTGAATATGTTGCGGAACGCGAACGTGGTTTAGAGTTTAAAGAGGATTTATATTCTCAGGGCAGATTTTCTGTGCGGTTGGCGAGCGGTGATAAACTTGGGATTATTGTATCGACTTCAGAGCCAGAAGGACGATCAGCGTGGAAACTTTTCGCGCTGGAGAAGAAGCGAAGAGAGAAGTTGGCAAAGAACTACTACGATAATCGGTCCTTGAAGCGCCTGGTCCTTGCCGCTGATCAGTTTGTTGTCCGTCGCGGAAAGCTCACTACTATTATTGCTGGTTATCATTGGTTCGCTGACTGGGGAAGGGATACCATGATTTCGCTTACCGGCCTTTGCCTGGTTACGAGGCGATTTGAGGAAGCGAAGGAAATTATTTTACAATTCGCAAAATATGTCAGTGAAGGGATGCTGCCAAATCGTTTCCCTGATAATGGTGAACAGCCTGAGTACAATACAATTGATGCTTCACTATGGTTTTTTCACGCGATCCGGAATTATTATTTGTACACCAGAGATGTCGCCCTTGTCAAGTCCCTCCTTCCAATTTTAGACAGCATCATTATCTCACATTACCATGGGACCCGCTATAATATAAAAGTTGACCCACATGATGAATTATTGAGCGGTGGTGCTGACAAAGTGCAACTGACCTGGATGGATGCGAAAGTTGGTGATTGGGTAGTAACGCCTCGCAGAGGAAAGGTCGTCGA
The DNA here is from genome assembly GCA_037720155.1 of Chryseolinea sp. Lineage (GTDB taxonomy): Bacteria > Bacteroidota > Bacteroidia > Cytophagales > Cyclobacteriaceae > Chryseolinea. Next base: position 623,262 of record JBBJMI010000002.1, read on the forward strand.
GATAAACGCGTTATGGTATAATGCGCTGCGTTCGATGGAATACTTTTATGATCTGGTCCAAAAACCAAAAAAAGCAAAAGTGTATGAAGGTAAAGCGGGGCGTGTTTATGAAAGCTTTAATCGTGAATTCTGGAACGAAAACGGAAACTATCTTTATGATTATATCGATGGTGATTATCGTTGTGCTGACCTGCGACCTAATCAATTGTATGCCCTAAGTTTATCTTATCCCTTGCTGGCCGGGTATCGGGCGAAATGTCTTTTGCAGATCATTACCCAAAATCTTTTAACGCCTAGAGGGCCGCGCAGTCTCAACGAGGGCAATGAGCAATACCAGCCGCACTATGTGGGCGACATTTGGAAACGCGATGGAAGTTATCACCAGGGAACCGTTTGGAGCTTTTTGCTGGGGCCATATGTTGATGCTTTATTTTATGTTGATGAGGAAGCAGCGCGTGACCCTGCCATTCGTCTTATAAAGGAATTCTTAAATCATCTTGATGAGGCAGGGATTGGGACTATTTCGGAAATTTTCGATGGGGCTTATCCACATGCACCCAGGGGATGCATTTCCCAGGCTTGGGGAGTAGGGGAGGTGCTGAGGGTTATTGTGGAGCACAGTCTGGACATCAGTGAAAGTAACAATTGAAAGTATGAAACACGTAGTTATTACGGGAGCATCAGGAAACCTCGGCAAGGCAGCGGTAGAAAAATTTTCGCGAGCTGGTTATTTTGTAATCGCGACGATTTCGCCGGGAAAGCCTCTACCATATTCGATACCCGCGAATGTCGCGACCATCGATGCTGATTTGACAAATGAAAAGGCGGTGGAGTCTGTCGTTGCAAGCATTATTAAGAAGTATAAAACGATTGATGCCGCGCTATTGCTCGTGGGTGGTTACGCTCAGGGTGGAATTCAAGAGACCGATAATGCGCTGCTCAGAAAAATGTTTTCAATAAATTTTGAGTCGGCGTATTTCATCGCACGAATGCTCTTCCAGCATATGCTGTTGCAGGAAAGTGGGGGAAGGATCGTATTCGCAGGCTCGCGCCCCGCGATTAAACCTATTGAAGGGAAAAATTCGGTGGCTTACGCGTTATCAAAATCACTGATATTTAATCTCGCCGAGCTACTTAATGCAGAGGGTTCTAAACGGAATGTCACGTCATCGGTCATTGTACCCTCAACCATTGACACTCCGGCAAATAGGCAGGCCATGCCTGACGCTGATTTCAGCTGCTGGGTTAAACCTGAGGAGATTGCAGATGCGATGGCGATTATTTGTGCTGAAGAGAATAGGAGCTGGAGGGGCACGGTCGTGAAAGTTTATGGAAATGGATAAGGCTGAGTTGTTTTGACAAAAAGTCCAAGGATAGGAAAAATATATTTTTTCTTGCTTTTTGAAAGAACCGTAATTAACTTTACACCGTTAAGTTCAAAAAAATAGCAGTAGTAATGACAATCGCGAATCGTAAAGAGCGGCAAAGGGAGGAGTTGAAGGGAAAAATTTTAACTGCGGCTCGGGTGCTCTTTATAGAACGCGGATATGAAGAGACCTCCATTCGAACCATTGCCGAAAAAATTGAATATTCCCCGACAACGATTTATCTGCATTTTAAAGATAAGGACGACATATTTTATGCGCTCCACACTGAGGGCTTTATATTGCTAAACCAGTATTTCCGTGCCTTACAGAGTGTTGCAGACCCATTTGAACGGCTCAAGGCAATTAGCAAATCATACATCCGTTTTGCGCTCGAAAACCCTGAGTATTACGACCTAATGTTTATAAGCCGATCGCCTATGAATGCGCTGGCTGATGAAAACCGGGCGAAATGGGAGGAAGGGGTCAAAGCATTCGGGGCATTGAGCACGACCGTTGCGGAATGCCTCGCGAACGGCTATTTCAAGGGCATGGACCCTGAAGTGCTCACATTTACTTGCTGGTCTATGGTCCACGGCGTGTGCGCCCTGGAGATACGAGGCCGTTGCCAGGTGATCAGTGAAGCTAATCAGAAAGATTTAGGCATTCGGGCAGGGGAGATAATCGTTGAGATGATGAATCGCATGCACAAATAATACGTTTTTTTGACCAATTGATTAACACTGTAAATTAAATATTCAATGAAAATCTTTTATCTTTCTTTATTATCTCGTTCGAGCGTTGTGATAGCGCTTCTTGTTCTTCTTTGTCCTGAAGTACAGGCGCAGGACTCGCTTGAGGATTATCTGAAACAGGCCCTTAGTTCCAACCTTGTGGCCCGTAATAAGGAAATTTCCTGGAAGCAGGCAGAACTAGCCCTCCGCAACGCTAAGAGCTACTTCCTTCCATCGATTAGCCTGATGGCAGATTACACCTCAGGAGATGGCGGACGAAGTATAGCCCTGCCGGTAGGCGACCTTCTTAACCCTGTATACGCATCCCTTAACAGTATCACTCAAAGCGATGCCTTTCGTCAAATCGAAAATGTGAATCAAAATTTCTTTCCAAACAATTACTATGATACGCGTATTCATACGACCGTACCACTCGTTAACACGGATCTTCACTTAAACAGGACGATCAATGGCCAAAAGGTTGCCATTAAGCAATACGAGCTTGCCAGGTACAAAAGGCAACTGGCGTTTGAGATCAAGTCAGGATACTTCGCTTACCTGAGTAGTCTTGCAGCAATCCATATATACGAAAGCGCTTTCTCCCTGGTCCAGAAGAATGTTGAGATAAATGAATCATTGCTTCGCAATGGAAAGAGTCTCCCCGCAAATCTCATGCGCTCGAAGAGCGAGGTTGAACGGGTTAGATCGGAACTGAACAACGCTAGGAACATTTCGACAAACGCAAAGCGATATTTTAATTTTTTGCTTAATCGTGATCTCGACCAGGACATCGCGATTGACGTTCGAACCGAACAGATCTTGATATCTGATTCGGCAGCATTCCGGGCAGATCGGCGTGAAGAAATTCAAATGATAAGAGCCGTCCAGGCCATCAACCATTCCAATCTCCGGTTGAATAAGCTCAGCATGCTGCCGAAAGTAAATGCTTTTCTGGATGTTGGCTCTCAGGCATCCAACTGGGAGTGGAATGGTAACTCGACTTACTACCTGTTCGGTGTACAGCTTTCGATTCCCTTATTCCAGGGATTTCGTACTGCGACTTCGATATACGAAAGCAGACTCGAAATTGAAAAATCGGCTCTGGATTTAGACTACACGGTACAACAACTTCACATGGCTGCAGCTGCTGCCGCCAATGATCTGCACACGTCAACCCAAAACCGTGCTGCAGCTATGGAGCAGTTGAAAACCGCCCAAACGTATTTCAACCTCGTGGAGAAAGGCTATCAGCAAGGAGTAAACTCATTGATTGAATTTCTTGACGCACGTAATCAGCTCACTTCATCACAGTTACAGAGAAATGTGAGGCACTACGAATTGCTGACGGCAACGGCCAGGCTGGAGCGTGAAACCGCATCTTATAACATCGCCAACTAACAACAATATGAAGAAGCTAAGTATTTTTAAAATCATCCTGGCCCCGTTGGCGCTTGTCACAATGGTTGCGTTGCAATCGTGCAGCGATGTAAAGAGCAATGCCAATACGATCCCTAAAGGTTCGGAACCCATACCCGTCAAGGTCCTGCGCCTTAAAAAATCTGCCGATGCAGGAATCATCAAAGTTACAGGGCAGTTAACCACTAACGACGAATCAATCCTGGGTTTCAAAATTGGCGGCGTAGTCAGTGCGGTATTGGTCAAAGAGGGTGATGCCGTCAGCAAAGGACAGCTGCTCGCAACGCTCGATCTGACTGAGATTAACACGCTTGTTGCGCAAGCCAGGTTTGCGTATGTAAAAGCCGAACGCGATCATAAACGTGCAATCCAACTTTACAAAGATAGTGTCGCTACGCTGGAACAATTGCAAAATGCGGAAACGGCCCACGACGTAGCACAACAGCAATGGGAGGCTGCCAGGTTCAACAAGAATTTTTCAGAGATTCATGCCCCCGCGACGGGATTTGTTCTTCGGAAATTTGTTAACAAGGGACAAGTCGTGAGCACTGGCGATCCCGTACTACTGACTAATGCCGTTTCAAATGGAAAATGGATACTCAAAGTCGGCGTTAGTGACAAGCAATGGGCCGCTATAAAGATTCGCGATAAGGCGACAGTACGGATCGATGCGTTGCCGGAGCAGCCACTTAAAGCAGAGGTCGTTCGCAAATCAGAAACAGCCGATCCGGCAACCGGCATGTTTACTGTCGACCTGTCATTACGCAATGACCGCGCTAGGCTAGCAACAGGAATGTTCGGCTCAGCGGGGATCGAGTCAGGAGGGAGTGTTGAGTCATGGAGCGTGCCTTACGAAGCTGTTCTGGACGCAAATGGCAAAGATGGTTTTGTATTTGTGACAATTGATAATAAAACAGCCCATAAGCAGCCTGTAATTATTGAATCCTTCAACGGCAGGACCATGCGCATCGGTTCGGGCTTGGATAGTGCGCAAGCACTTATTGTTTCTGGAAGTGCTTACCTCACAGACGGTTCCACCATACAAATTACTCAGTAATCCAATGAAAATCTCAGAATTTGCCGTTAAGAATTATCAGTTCACGATGATTATGTTCCTGATGGCCGCGGCGGTAGGCATCACCACGTTGCTGACGATGCCACGGAGCGAGGATCCCGAAATTGAGTCGCCACAATTTTCGATCGCGGTGGTGTATCCTGGTACAAATCCAAAGGATATGGAAGAACTTATTGTTGATCCACTTGAAGAAAAGCTCAACGGACTGGAAGACATGAAGCGGATCCAGACAACAATAAATGATGGCCTCGCAGTGTTGCGCGTTGAATACAAGTACGAAAGTGATCCCGATGATAAGTATCAGGAACTAGTTCGGGAGGTTAATGGCCTTCGATCAGGATTGCCAAAAGACATTTTCAAAATCGAGGTCACCAAATTTCAACCTTCCGATGTGAACATCTTGCAGATCGCCTTGATATCTGAAAATGCATCTCGGGCAACGCTTAAGTCGCACGCCGAGGACTTGAAGGATGATTTAGAGAGAATTCCAAGTCTGAAAAATGTTGAGATCCAGGGATTGCCAGAACAGATCGTGCAAGTTGAGCTTAGACTTGATAGAATTGCCGCTATGCACATTCCATTGGAAGCAATTATCGGGAGCTTGCAAAGTGAGATGGCAAACATACCCGGAGGAAGTATCGAAGCCGGATCAAGATCGTTTAGCATCAAGACCAGTGGTAATTATACTTCGCGTGAAGAGATCAGAAATACCATTGTGTTCACAGCAAACGGAAGGAACGTGCTATTGAAAGAGGTGGCAGATGTGCATACAACCTTTAGCGAGACCAAACACATTACCCGACTTAATGGACACCGCTGTGTTTTTGTGGTCGCTGCTCAAAAACCCGGTTTGAATATCACCCAGTCGCAAAAAGGATACAAACCCATGCTGGACGCATTTGAAAAACAATTGCCCGGCAATATTGACATGATACAACACTTTGATCAGGCGGACAACGTCAACGGAAGACTGGCTGGCCTGGGCAAAGATTTTATCATCGCAATTTTGTTGGTTTCCATAACATTACTACCCCTCGGCATGCGCGCCGCTACTATCGTTATGATTTCAATCCCCTTGTCGCTCTCCATAGGACTTGTTATGTTAAACATTCTTGGCATAAGTTTGAATCAGCTTAGCATTGTCGGCTTGGTGGTAGCCTTGGGCCTGCTCGTTGACGACAGTATCGTAGTAGTTGAAAACATTGAGCGTTGGATGCGTGAAGGTCATTCGAGATTCGATGCGACGATAAAGGCTACGCGCCAGATTGGCCTGGCAGTAGTCGGGTGCACGGTTACGCTAATAATTGCATTCATGCCGCTGGTCTTTCTTCCCGAAGGCGCTGGCGATTTTATTCGCGGTCTTCCGCTAGCTGTTATCATGTCCGTCCTTGCCTCAATGCTAGTATCAATTACCGTGATACCATTTTTATCGAGCCGGATGCTTAAAGAGCATGGAGACGCAAAGGGAAATATTTTTATGCGTGGATTACAAAAGCTTATCCATGGCAGCTATGCCAGGTTGCTTGATCTGGCCCTACGTCACCCGAAAATAACATTGGCCATTGCCGCGGTTATCTTCATCGCATCGATTCAATTGTTCTCAGTTGTTGGATTTGCGTTGTTTCCAGCTTCAGAGAAGCCGCAGTTTCTTGTCAATACAATTACACCGCTTCAGACAAACATAGCCAGAACTGATTCTGTAGCGTCAATTGTCGACGAGGTCGTGAGCAGGATACCGGAAGTTGCGTTTTTCGCAACCAATGTTGGAAAAGGAAATCCCAGGGTGTATTACAATGTGATCCAGGAAAATGAACGTACAGACTTTGCTCAGACTTTTGTACAGCTCGCTGAAGGGACCGGGCCCGACCGGAAGTTGGAGATCATTAATGAACTTCGTGAAACTTTTGATCAAATAGCGGGAGCAAAGATAGAAGTGAAAAATTTCGAGCAGGGACCTCCTGTTGTAGCGCCACTAGAGGTAAGACTGTTTGGTGACAACCTTGACACCCTGAGATCTATTGCGATCCAGGTGGAGAATCTGTTGAAGCAGACGGAAGGAACGATATATGTAAATAATCCTGTAAGTAATTTAAAAAGCGATATCAGGGTGGTAATCAATCAGAATAAGGCAAGGATGACGGGTATCAACACCGTTGACATAGACAAAACAGTGAGGCTGGCGGTTGCCGGACTTGATATGGGTAAATTTTCCGATGGTGACGGGGAAGATTACAATATATTTTTAACAACTCCGAAAGGCGAACGCGCGTCACTTGCCTCATTTGATAACCTTTTTGTAAACAATAGCCTGGGCGCAGCCATTCCCTTAGACCAGATCGCCGGCTTAAGTCTCGAATCATCACCGGTGCGAATCGACCATTACAATAAAAACCGAATGGTCTCGGTGTCTGCGTTCGTGGCAAAAGGATTTCTGACTGATAAGGTTATTGGTGAGGTTGTAAAAAAAATGGCTGAAACGAGGCTTCCCGCTGGATATAGTTTCATGATGGGCGGCGAGGTTGAGGCCAGCAATGAATCCTTCGGAGGCTTGGGCGCCATAATTATCGTAACGGTATTTATGTTTGTCGCCGTACTCATCCTAATGTTCAAAACTTTCAAAAGCATGCTCATTGTTCTCAGTGTTATTCCGTTAGGAATTGTTGGGGCGGTATCGGGATTATTGATAACGGGGAATCCTCTGTCGTTTGTGGCCATCATTGGCCTAATTGCACTGGCTGGTGTAGAGGTCAAAAATTCGATATTACTAGTCGACTTCACGAATCAGTTGCGCAGGACCGGCGTATCAGTCGATGATGCAATTAGACAGTCCGGTGAGATCCGATTTCTGCCGATCGTGCTTACTTCTATGACCGCTATCGGAGGTTTATTACCCATTGCACTTTCTGTTAATCCTCTGATATCACCGCTGGCAATTGTACTCATAGGCGGGCTAATCAGTTCGACGCTTCTATCCCGAATTGTTACACCAGTAGTTTATAAGCTGATTCCACCTAACGTAACGGAATAGCTAGGCGATGAAAGCCGAAAGCCGAGTCGCCAGCCACAAGCTCAATCTGTGAGCGTACCTTTGTTATCCACCACATCTAATCTGTGGAGTTCATCAAAGCTCAACGACTTGCCATTTCTTTCCGTCGTAGGTAAGTACTCCATCACCATTTCCAAAGACCATGTTACCATACCGATCTTGCAGAACCGCCCAATTTTGAGAGGCTGCTTGATAGTCCTGAGTAGTGTAGTTTTTGTAAAAGTAGTTACCCGACTCGCGGTGCTGGCGATTATCTTCACGGAAAGTAGTTTGCATCTGGCCATTAAGATCCGAAACAATCGCAAATAGAAACAAGGGCAGCAACGGCTGCAAATAGAGTTGCATGGAAAGATACCGGGGCGTATAGTAGTACTAAAGATATCTAATTTTCTAAGTCAAACGACGTCAAAGGCTCCCCGACCATTTGACGTTATAGTTCATTTGAACTATCAATCCTAGATTGTTCTCCTGCATTGCACCGTTACTTTTTACCAACATCTGATATAAGAAACCACCTTGCAAACCAAATGCATCGTCAAACTGATAACCGATGCCTGCGTAGATCCTGTTCTGGTCAGGCTCGCTATAGGCGACGCGTTCACCCCAACTCATAAATATTTCGTCATAAACACTGACGTAAAATGTTTTAGCACCAATCTCCTTACTGTTAAGTGGCAACCTTCCCATTAACCTATAGCGCAGGCGAAATTGGTTCACGGTATATCCATCATCAAAAACATCGCCGTTCGGCATTTTGCTATGTTGCTGAATAAAGCGCTGTTCAGGGCGAAGTCGGTGGTCTACAGAAAAAATGCCAATGGAATGCTTGCAAGCGACCTGCTGCCAAATCCGATGTTCGTGGTTTTGGTACACCGCCGGTTGCTTCCCATACTGATAGTTCCATGTATAGACATAGGCAATCGGGACGACACTAAAATGATTTTTTAATTTGATTTCCAGCCCTGTTCTCAACTGGTACTGCATCGGTTTAAAATTAGCGACCTGCCGGAACTGACCCTCAAGCAAAAGGTATGCTCGCTCGCTCAGTTTTATGCTCGTAGAAAGTGCAAACCATTGGATAGACTGATTCACCGTTTCGCGATCTTTTTGCGCTAACAACAAACGGGGTCCGACGGCAAGTAGGGTAATAAGAAGGAAAACGACCTTTGACACGTGCAGGCATTGTTTCCCCAATGTTAAGCATTTTATAAATGGGTAACATTAACGCAACATTAGAAAATGCGACAATTGCCTACGGCGAAGGAAGTTCCTAAACCGCTTGTCCAATACCCTGTGGATGAAGCCACAAGTCGATTGGTTTACTAACAGCGGGCGAATACGGCAACATAATCTTTTTTCCCTGTCCGGCCGATGCATATGCCGCATAGATGACTTCCAATACTGCGCGACCTAATTCGCCGGTTACGAGGGGCGTCTTGTCTTGCTGCACACATTGAATGAAATGTTTGAGCTCATGTGGATACCCCTGATTGAAAACCTCCTCGAAAACCGTGAAACTCCACCCGGCTGTGGTGTCGGCCTTCTCCATTGCATAGCCGTATCCATTTTTACTATATGTCAGCGCTGAATTACCGATAAAGAGGTCTGCGTATATTACGCCTTCCTTGCCGTACACTTCGCTGCGATCATCCATTCCCCCATGTTTTGCCCAGCTATTTTCGGCTACGCCTGTCACGCCGTTTTCAAATTCCACGATTACTATCGAATTGTCCTCGCCGCTGGTCCGTCCATTATGCAAAACGGTTTGCATGCTGGCGGTAACGCCCTTCACACGTGCATTGTTCAGCATCCAAAAAAACCATCCGAACGCGTGGCAACCCATATCCATCAAAACACCACCACCGGAATAGTTAATATCATAAAACCAGTCCGTGTGGGGCCCAGAATGCTTTTCCGATTGCTTCAGCATGTATATTTCCCCTACTGCGCCCTCGTTGACCAGGTGACGAACCCGCTCATACTTTGGAGCAAAGCAAAGCTCCTCTGCATACATTAGTTTCACATCAGCAGACTTGCATGCGGCGATCATCGCGTCCGCTTCCTCTAACGTCACGGCGAGTGGCTTTTCAATTATAATATGCTTGCCCGCAGCGGCGGATTTAAGCGTCGCATCAGCGTGTAGATAATTTGGCAGGCAGATATCGACAACTTCACAGCCTGATTCAGATAAAAGTGTATCGATGTTGTCATACCATTTCCCAATGGAATGCTTCTCTGCAATAGCCTTCGCCTTTTCGCAGTTCCTGGCATAAATCGCTACCACTTCCGCTTCGGGAACAAAACGGTGATAGCTTTCCAGGTGTATTTCAGATATAAAACCTCCTCCAAGAATTGCAACTTTGGTCCTTCGCATTGTGTGTAATGGATTTAAAGGAATATAATCAATCACATAAAATGATAGATCGATAAACTTACCAGGTCCGACACATGCCAATCACGGCTGAAGTAAAAACTTTTCAAACGGAATTTTTGGCGTCTTCGACCAGTCGATTGCCAATACCTTCTGAATTATTTTTTTTAGCAAAGTGAAGGTGCCAGGCTTCGTAATGTAGTGACTTGCTCCATTTGCGTAGGCTTCATAAATAGAATTTTCCTGAGAGGAAGTTGAAAATATTATGACTGGGATATCCTTAAATTTCGCTGTTTGTCGAATTTCCTGCAGACATTCCATACCATTCTTACGGGGCATGTTGAGGTCGAGGAATATAACATGGGGCGGGGGAGGAACTCTTTTATCGAGCGTTTCCATAAGCTCTTTTCCATCATATGAAATGATCAACTCAATTCCGTTCCCTACTTCCCGCAACGCGCTCTGAAAGAGAACGCAATCGTCTTCATCATCATCTGCTAAGAATATTGACTCGTTCGTGTTATTCATAACTTTTAATGTGTGCAATACCAGGCCCGATCATAAAAAACGGCTGCCTACCCATCGTTAAGGCTTTAGCGGGCACACAGTATATACCTTTTCTACATCATTTGAAATACGCCTCGAGATATTTAAAGTCGAAGCCGAATTTAATGTTTAAACAAGCATTAGCAAACATTTTAACTGCTTGAATGCAACGAGTTGAGGATGTTCGAACTGTACATCGCGCCATGGGACGATCGATTGCGCTTCTTGGCCCTGTTATGGGACACGTTGGGGATAAGTTTCCGCGCAAATCTGCTTTTTTATAGCATTGGCGGATGGTATGATTTTAGTCGGGCGATTCTGTATAATAAATATCATATTTAAACCAACAATGAATCACTATGAGACTAATTAACATTTTCAAGGGCATCGCCGGCATTGCGGTTGTATTTGCTATGGCCTCCTGCGAACCTAAAAAACAGGAAACCGTTGCCGACGCCGAAGAGAGCGTCGAGGTTGCTAAAGAAGCTAATGATTCCACCTTTGAAGACAGGGATGATGAAAAGGACGCTGACTTTATAGTTAATGCAGTCGCCAGTAATTATGCGGGGATCAAAATGGCACAATTGGCTAATAACAAAGCAACAGACCCGAAAGTGAAGAACATCGCTACGATGCTAGAGAAGGACCATACGAAGGTACTTAATGAGTTGAAAGCTTATGCGAACAAGAACGGTATAACCGTTCCCATGGCTGAAACCGAGTCTGATGCGAAGGAGTTTGCGGACCTGGAGAAGGAAAGCGGAGCCGAATTCGATAATGAATGGTGCGACGCTATCAAAGATCGGCACGAGAAAACGATCAATAAGTTTGAAAAGAGAATAGATAAGACAGAAGATCCTGAATTAAAGAGCTGGATCTCTGCAACATTACCAGGTCTCAAGAGCCATCTGGAAATGTTTAAGACGCGTGAAGACGGCGCGAAGTAATCATAAAAAAATACTGGATAGCCTGGTGGATACCGGCTATCCAGTACAATAACATCACATCATATTGCCGTTTAGCACTTCATCTGGGTGCGCGTCTTCCAACCGCCTCTTCACCTCACGATCTTGCTCGTCCTCAACACTCGTGTCGCTTAAAGCAGACGTGTTTTCGACGGGAACATCACGTTCCGAATCGATATCTATATTAGTACGTTGACCATTTGCCCCATTTAGGTCCCGCGCTTCGATACTGTGACGAATTTTTGATCTCGAACTTGGTCCGAACTTTTGTTTCACAGAAGTTCGGGGAGAGGATTCTTGCTTTGTTGTTTTCATGGCGTGTGTCGTGTAATTAATTATACAGCCTTGTTCTCACGCTTGGCGAGGAATATTATCGGCACCAACGCTAACAACAAAATGATGTGCGCGGCTAGTCCAAGCGTATAAATAAAAATACCTACCATCCATACCGTTAACAGGATGACAGCAACTACATATAATAACTGATTCATATTTGAGGAGAGACTTTTTTTAGAATGCGTAAAAGTTATGCCAATTGAATTTCTGCCATTATAATCAGCCGGCAAGTTTTTTTGGGTATGAGGATTCGCAGTTACACGCTTTTTGAGGGAAATCTCCACAAAGTAAAAATGGTAATCACAGCGCGCGTTTGCTGATAGGAAGTATGAACGGTGGCATGATTTTCACCTATGCTACTTAGAGCAAAGTATATTTTAAAATACTCCTCACGCTTCGACTTTACTTTTCAGGCCTCGCGGTGTATGACGAGGCCGAGCCTCAAGATAATCGAACAATATGAAGGCCACTCCAATTAAGGTGTTACTTGTCGAAGACGATGAAGATGATGTATTCCTTGCTAAAGAATATCTCTCTAGAATAGATACCTTTCAATTCGAGGTTATCTGGGAGTGGACGCTCGCGAAAGCAAAGCAACAAATTATTAACGGCTGCTATGATCTTTTTTTGATCGACTATCATCTTGGAGGTGAAAACGGTCTGGACCTCGTGAAGTTTTTGCAGGAAAAGGGAATTCTTACGCCGGCCATCATTCTGACAGGTCAAAACAACATGAGCGTCGATATTGATGCGAGTCGTTTCGGTGCCGCTGACTATCTGGTGAAGAATGAGCTGAGCGCGCCGGTGCTTGAACGGAGCATTCGATACGCGTTAAGTCAGTCGAAAATCATTCGTGAACTTAATGAAAAAGAAAGGAAGTATCGATCCCTGTTTGAACGCAGTATGGATCCAATTCTTCTCGCTACGCGCGAGCTGGCGCTGACAGATGTTAACGATTCTTTCCTGGGACTTTTTGGTTACGTCGCCGACGAAATAAAAGGCGCTGCCCTTGCTTCCTTTTTTTCAGAAGCACAAGCCTTCGAACAGTTTCAAAGTTCTCTAAGTGAAACGGAGTTGATCAAAGATCTTGAATTCACGATGATAACAAAGGCGGGCGAACGAAAAGAATGTCTTTTGAACTGCGTCTATATTCCGCATCCAACACTTGACCTGTGCTGTTACCAGTGCATTGTCCATGACCTCACTATCAGAAAGCAAGCTGAACAGGAGCTGCTGGTTGCGGAGCGTTTGTCGCTCACCGGAAAAATGGCAAGAACCATAGCACATGAAGTACGCAATCCGCTTACAAATATCAGCCTGGCGCTGGATCAATTAAGGAAGGAACTGCCAGCCGATAGCGAATCCGGTAAATTATACAGCGACATTATTGAACGCAATGCCAACCGGATCGAAATGCTCGTTGGGGAAATGCTTCGTTCGAGCAAGCCCAAAGAGTTACATCTGCAGCTCGTATCGGTTCCAGACATCATAGAGGATACGGTGAAGTTGGCGTCTGATCGATTGAAATTGCACCAAATGGAGCTCAAAATACACTATCGTGAAAATTTGCCCAAGATTCTGGTCGATAAGGATAAAATTCAGATCGCATTGCTAAACATTATCATCAACGCAATAGAGGCGATGGTTCCTGGCCAAGGTGTTCTAAAGATACACGTTTCGCATCAAGGGCGTACCCTTACCGTTGGAATTGCCGATAACGGAAAGGGAATAAAGACCAGCGAACTCGGGAAATTATTCGATCCCTTTTTTACTGGCAAGCAAAGCGGAATGGGCTTAGGTTTGACGTCAACAAAAAATATTCTTACGAGTCATTGCGCGAACCTGGAAGTCAATAGTTCGGTAGGGGAAGGCACCACCTTTTTAGTGAATTTTACAATCTCCGAATAACTATTTTACCTTCTTCTAAAAAGCGTCGGTCCGAGAAGGAGGGAAAGAACGACTAAAGCCAGCATCGTATAAAACAGGACTTTAACAGTCGAAAACGCGCCGGACGCAATACTTCCGCCGAAACCAAACAGAGCCGCTACCAGGATTACAAAGAAAAGACCAAGGAATACTCGTAACATAAAAAGTAGTATTAAGAAGTAGTAGTGGTGTACACGAAGAAATATTGGTGCCAAGGTTTGGCCCGTGATTGTAGAAGCTAACCAATTCCGGAAAGTCCGCAGCTACGACAAAAAATCCCAAAATGAAATGACAAAAGGTCAAATTTAGTAGGCAGCAATCGCTCGTCTCATCAAATTCAGCGATGAAAAATTGATGAAATTTTATTTTTGGTTTTTTTTATCAACTATTTGTGGAAAATTTTCCACAATTCGTTGCGGAATTGCGGAAATCAACCCCTCAAATATTGAAGATTTGTGTTTTCTGTTGCCTGAATCGATGGAATGAGAATTGATAAACCGTTAAAAACTCCTATGAAGAATCTTATACAATTGTTTGGACTTTTGACCGTGGCTTTCTTAATGACTAGCTGCGAAATGATTGGTGATATCTTCGGCGCGGGCGTCTATGCCGGTGTTTTTCTTGTCGTCCTGGTTGTCGTCATCATCTTCTTTATTATTAGAAAGTTGGGACGAAGGGAATGACCTTTCCATTTTTTATCGGGTAGCGATATATTCTTTGCCCATCATCTTCAATTTTTTTTTTTGGAAAATCTTGCCGTAGCCCCAATCCGTTTTCATCGCGAGTACTTATCTCCTAAATGTTTGTTAAGACATTTAGACGCTCCTAGCCGCGCTTGATCTTTCCCCGTGGCGGCCTGTCTTTGGTTTCTGCTTGACATTCGCACCGAGCATTTAGCTTGATATAAAATTTGCAAAAAGCGTTGGTCGTATTTCGCTCTTCAAATTTGCCAATACCACCTACATGAAATACTAAAAAAAGTACTTTCGGATGGCTTTCTTAATTAATTTTAACGGATAGTACCTAAAATATCCCACATATGAAGGCTAAAGAAGCGGTAAAGACTAAACCAAAGAAGGCGGTCAAGGGCGTATCAAGCCAGGTTAAGAAAAAGTTAGCAGTTAAGAAGCCGCTTGCTAATGGGCATACAAATGGCAAACAACCCGCGCTCTCGCTTGACATGGCGCGGTCCAAAGAACTCCTTCAGGTTCTAACCGAAGTAAAAAACGGAAACTTCACTGCTCGCATGCCCCTTGACGAAGTGGGACTAAACGGAAAGATTTTCGATACACTGAATGAGATCATCTCCCTGAATGAGCGGATGATGTTGGAGTTTACGCGCGCTGGAAATATCATTGGTAAACAGGGTAAGCTGACGCAGCGAATAGAAATACCAAGCACCAAGGGATCATGGAGTCACGGTGTCAATTCTTTGAATGTGTTGATATCTGACTTGGTTCATCCGACGATAGAAATTGCACACGTGATCAGTTCCGTGGCCAATGGGAATCTCTCCCAGGAGATGCCTGAAGAAATCAGTGATCATAAGCTTGAAGGAGAATTTCTTCGAATCGCGAAGGAAGTTAATTACATGGTTAAGCAATTGAATTTGTTCTCCATGGAGGTAACACGCGTAGCGCGTGAAGTGGGATCCGAGGGAAAGCTTGGAGGACAAGCAAAAGTTAAAGGGGTTGGTGGTGTTTGGAAGGATCTTACTGACTCGGTGAACCATATGGCAGGAAACTTAACCAGCCAGGTGCGAAACATTGCAGAAGTAACCACGGCCATCGCCCGGGGTAACCTTTCCAAAAAGATTACCGTGGACGTTAAGGGAGAGATGCTTGAACTTAAGAATACGATCAACACAATGGTTGATCAATTAAATTCCTTTGGTTCAGAAGTAACGCGCGTAGCCCTCGAGGTAGGAACGGAGGGTCGCCTCGGTGGCCAAGCGACGGTAAAGGGCGTTGGTGGCGTTTGGAAAGATCTTACGGATTCAGTGAACCAGATGGCAGGAAACCTCACTGCTCAGGTACGAAATATTGCAGGTGTAACCACCGCGGTTGCGAAGGGTGATCTTTCAAAGAAAATAACGGTTGATGCAAAAGGGGAGTTGCTTGAACTGAAGAACACGATCAATACGATGGTGGATCAGTTGAACTCATTCTCTTCAGAGGTTACGCGTGTGGCCCGGGAGGTTGGGTCGGAAGGGCAGTTGGGAGGACAGGCCGATGTACCGGGAGTAGGCGGTACATGGAAAGATCTTACGGATTCGGTTAATCAGATGGCCGGAAATCTAACCAATCAGGTCCGAAATATTGCCGGTGTCACGACAGCCGTGGCCAATGGTGATCTCTCAAAGAAAATTACGGTAGATGTTCGGGGCGAAATGCTTGAATTGAAGAACACCATCAACACGATGGTGGATCAGCTCAATTCGTTCGGCTCGGAAGTGACTCGCGTGGCGCTGGAAGTGGGTACGGAAGGAAAGTTGGGAGGTCAGGCAACGGTAAAAGGCGTGGGTGGAATATGGAAGGATCTGACAGATTCAGTGAACCAGATGGCTTCCAACTTGACGGGCCAGGTGCGCAATATCGCGGGCGTTACAACCGCCGTGGCAAACGGTGACCTCTCCAAAAAGATCACGGTGGATGTGCGGGGTGAAATGCTCGAATTAAAAAACACCATTAATACTATGGTGGATCAACTTAATTCGTTTGGCTCCGAGGTTACGCGCGTAGCCCTTGAAGTGGGTACAGAAGGAAAGCTTGGCGGTCAGGCAACAGTGAAAGGAGTGGGCGGGGTTTGGAAAGACCTTACGGATTCCGTTAACCAAATGGCCGGTAATCTTACTGCCCAGGTGCGGAATGTTGCAGGTGTGACAACGGCTGTGGCCAAAGGTGATCTCTCTAAAAAAATTACGGTTGATGCGAAAGGAGAGTTGCTGGAATTAAAGAATACGATCAACACAATGGTTGATCAGCTAAACTCCTTCTCTTCGGAAGTAACACGTGTTGCGCGGGAGGTGGGTTCAGAAGGACAGTTGGGGGGACAAGCCAACGTGCCAGGTGTGGGTGGAACGTGGAAAGATCTCACCGACTCTGTAAATCAGATGGCTTCTAACCTGACCAACCAGGTTCGAAATATTGCAGAAGTTACAACGGCAGTTGCGAAAGGCGATTTGTCTAAAAAGATCGCGGTTGACGTGCGGGGTGAAATGTTGGAATTAAAGAACACCATCAACACGATGGTCGATCAGCTGAATTCCTTTGGATCGGAAGTAACGCGTGTAGCCAGGGAGGTTGGTTCCGAAGGCAAGTTGGGGGGCCAGGCGGATGTGCCCGGTGTAGGAGGTACATGGAAAGATCTCACAGACTCCGTAAATAAAATGGCGGATAACCTGACCAACCAGGTCCGAAATATTGCAGAAGTAACGACGGCTGTGGCAAAAGGTGACCTTTCGAAAAAGATCACGGTGGATGTGAAAGGTGAAATGCTCGAGCTGAAAGATACGATCAATACAATGGTCGATCAGCTAAATTCTTTTGCTTCAGAAGTAACGCGTGTAGCCAGTGAGGTTGGTTCAGAGGGTAAGCTCGGTGGACAGGCAACGGTTAAAGGTGTCGGCGGTGTTTGGAAAGGACTCACGGATTCCGTTAATCAGATGGCTGGGAACCTGACCGCGCAAATACGCAATATCGCTAACGTGGCAATCGCGGTTGCCAATGGTGACCTTTCGAAAAAAATTACTGTAGATGTACGAGGTGAGATCCTCCAGCTCAAGGATACTCTGAATACAATGGTTGATCAGCTGCGGGGATTTGCATCCGAAGTTACCCGCGTTGCGCGCGAGGTAGGAACAGATGGAAAGCTTGGAGGCCAGGCTTTCGTTCCCGGCGTAGCAGGCACATGGAAAGATCTTACCGACTCTGTTAACCAGATGGCTGGTAATCTTACAGACCAGGTGCGTAACATCGCTGGTGTAACGACGGCCGTTGCAAACGGAGACTTGTCGAAGAAGATCACGGTTGATGTTCGCGGTGAAATGCTGGAGCTGAAAAACACGATTAATACAATGGTGGAGCAGCTTAATTCGTTCGCCTTTGAAGTTACCCGTGTTGCGCGCGAAGTTGGAACAGAAGGAAAGCTTGGAGGCCAGGCCGAAGTACGTGGTGTAGCTGGTACATGGAAAGACTTAACGGATTCCGTAAATCAAATGGCATCCAATCTTACGGGCCAGGTACGCGGAATTGCAAAAGTGGTAACATCCGTTGCAAAAGGTAACCTAAAACAAAAACTTAGCATCAATGCGCTGGGCGAACTGGCCCAGTTAACAGATACGATCAACGAGATGATCGATACCCTTGCAGTGTTTGCGGAACAGGTAACTACCGTTGCGCGCGAGGTAGGTGTCGAAGGCAGGCTGGGTGGCCAGGCCAGCGTTCCTGGTGCGTCCGGAACATGGAAAGATCTTACAGAAAATGTAAATCAGCTTGCCGCGAACCTGACGACACAGGTACGGTCGATTTCTGAAGTTGCATCCGCGGTGACGAAAGGAGATCTGACACGAACGATACGCGTGGACGCCAAAGGCGAGCTGGAAGCGTTGAAAGATACCATCAACCAAATGATCACCAATCTCCGGGAAACGACATTGCGAAACCAGGATCAGGATTGGTTGAAATCCAACCTTGCGAAGTTTACGCAGATGTTACAAGGACAAAAGGATTTAAAGACAGTTACGAAGAGGATACTTTCCGAATTGGCGCAGGTTGTTTCAACTCACTACGGCGCATTCTACATCTTACAACAGGAAGAAGAGACCCAACTTGTAATGCTCAAACTGTTTGCTGCATATGCGTACAAAGAGGAGAAAACGATCCCTCGAGAATTTGCAATCGGAGAAGGCCTGGTAGGACAGTGTGCTTTTGAAAAGGAAAGAATACTCCTTACTAATGTTCCCAATAATTACATTAAGATCAATTCAGGTCTTGGCAAGGGTAAGCCCGCAAATCTTATTATCCTTCCGGTAGTCTTTGAAAACAATGTAAAGGCGGTTATCGAGCTTGCATCGCTTGACGTATTCAGCGAAACGCATCTTGACTTCCTGGACCAGCTTACGGAAAGTCTTGGAATCGTGTTAAACACAATCGAGACCAACACCAGGACTGAAGAATTATTAGCCCAATCGCAGTCACTTGCGGGGGAACTTAAGACACAACAGGAAGAGCTTCGCCGTACAAATGATGAACTTCAGGATAAAGCGCTGCTTCTCGTGAAACAAAAAGATGAAGTTGAAGCGAAGAACAAGGAAGTGGAGGAAGCACGGAAATCACTCGAGGAAAAAGCCGAGCAGCTTACACTCACTTCCAAGTACAAGTCAGAGTTCCTCGCCAACATGTCGCACGAACTTAGAACACCACTAAACAGTTTATTGATCCTCGCTCAGCAACTTTATGAAAACGCGGAGGGCAATTTGAATGATAAACAAATAAGGTATGCGAAGACGATCCACTCTTGCGGAGATGACCTTATTCAATTGATCAATGACATCCTGGATCTTTCAAAAATCGAGTCTGGTTTCATTTCTGCAAACATCTCTACAGTTCGCATAAGTGAGATATCCTCTTTTGTTGAAACTACTTTCAAACCAATCTCTGAAGCGCGTAACCTGAAGTTCAGGATCGAAACAGATTTTGCTTTGCCGGCCTCGATGGAGACTGACATTCAACGGTTGAATCAGATTTTGAAGAATTTGTTATCCAATGCATTTAAATTCACTGAGAAGGGTGAAGTTTCGCTTAGAATATTTGAGCCGAAACGCACCTGGAAACAAGGCGTTGCATCGCTGGATAGCGCCACGATGGTGATTGCGTTTTCAATCAGCGATACAGGTATCGGAATTCCACTGGAGAAACAATCTATTATCTTCGAAGCCTTCCAGCAGGCCGAGGGGTCAACAAGCCGCAAGTACGGAGGAACGGGTCTCGGACTATCGATCAGCCGTGGACTCGCCGAGCTCCTGGGTGGAACGATAGAGTTGGAAAGCCAGGCCGGACGCGGCAGCTCTTTTACCCTATACCTACCGTTGAGCAGCGTTGTCAACATTGCGCCTCGTGAGGTACCTGAGAGCATTAAGGTAATTCAGCAACTCCAGTTTGACAACGAAGGCAATCAGATCAATAGTCTTCTTGAAAATCTTCGTATTACAAACGAAGGTGTTGAGGCGCGGATGGACATTGTCAACGAGATGATCAATGAAACAGGAGACGACAGAAGCAATATACACGCGGAAGATAAAGTTGTACTTGTAGTAGAGGACGATTTCCGTTTCGGAAAAATTCTTATAGAGAAGGCTCATGAAAAAGGCATGAAAGCCATCATTGCGACAAGCTACCTGGAGGTTTTTGATTTTATTAACCGATTCTCACCTATTGCAATTACATTGGATGTGAAGTTACCGGATACCAGCGGGTGGAAAGTAATAGATCTTCTTCGAAATGACCTAACCTATCGTCATATTCCCATCCACGTAATTTCCGGTGAGGAAAACAGACTGTTGGCTCTAAAGCGCGGGGCTCGAAGCTTCCTGCTAAAACCGTTGAATAACGATCTTCTTACTACGTTGTTCGAGGATATGTTATTATACCACAATAAGCAAAAAAAGAACATTCTTATCGTAGAGGATAATGAACTTGACTCGTCGCAGATTGCTAAAATGCATCACGATGATAATCTGTCCATAACTATTGCCAGCACTGGTAAGGAAGCACTTGACCTGGTGCGAAGTAATGAATTCGATTGTATCATCCTTGATTATACACTGCCCGATATTTCCGGAGCAGATTTACTCCGCCAGGTGAGTAAGGTCAAAAATGACCTTACCCCCATCATTGTCTATTCCGCGAAAGATTTTACTAAGGCAGAGCTGAACAATGTAAACCTGAATGCAAGTTCACACATCGTAAAAGGAGTAAATTCAATTGAATACCTGCTGGAGGAAACGATCTCCCACGTGCACATCAATCATAAGAGTCTGGCGCCTGAGAAACGCAGGATCATTGAAAATATCCGCAATAAGGAGGATATCCTCACAGGAAAAAATATTCTGATTGTAGATGACGATGTGCGAAATCTTTTTGCGCTGACAACGGTATTCGAACGGTTTAACATCAATGCCATTACGGCGGAGAGCGGAAAGGAGGCAATTAAAATACTAACAGATAATCCTAAAATAGAAATGGTGTTGATGGATATCATGATGCCCGAAATGGATGGTTATGAAACGACACAAAAGATCAGGCGTGAACACAAAAACAATACGCTGCCTATAATTGCAGTAACGGCGAAGGCAATGAAGGGCGATCGACAAAAATGTATTGAAGCGGGCGCATCAGATTATATTACGAAGCCAGTCAAGATTGATCAGTTATTGTCACTCATGCGTCTTTGGTTTTGTAAATAAATAGCTAGCACGTAATGCAACCAAAAATTTTATTGGTCGACGACCGCGAAGACAATCTGCTGGCTATCGAAACCATTCTCGCCCCGGGTGGCTATCAATTTGTGAAGGCGAATTCAGGTAGGCAGGCCCTAAAAGTATTGCTGAGCGAGTTTGATTTCGCAATGATTTTGATGGATGTCAAAATGCCGAATTTAAACGGGTTTGAAACTGCGGCGTTGATCTATGAGCGTGAAAAACTAAAGCACATACCCATCATTTTCATTACCGCCAATAATTACGGCGATGAGAATATGTTTAAGGGCTATCAATCCGGTGCGATCGACTTCATTTTTAAGCCTGTGAATTCAGACATCCTTCGCGCAAAAGTTGGTGTACTGATAGACCTTTATCGTAAGAACAGGCTCCTTTTTGATCAGGAGCAAAAATTAGTCACAATTAATAAAAATCTTGAGCGCGAGATCAACGAGCGAAAGATTTCGGAGGAAAAAATCAGGCAGCTTAACCATAAGCTGCTTGAGAACATTGCAAATTTGGAATCAGCGAACAAAGACCTGGAGCGGTTTGCGTTTATGGCTTCTCATGACCTGCAAGAGCCGTTGCGAAAGATTAGAATGTTCAGCGATCGGCTCTTCACGAAATACCGCGACGTCTTTCACGAAGACATTAAGATGGTAACACGCATTCAGCAGGCAGCCGAACGAATGCAATCGCTTATAGTCGACATTCTGGCATTCTCCAAAATCTCCAATGATAAATCGGCTTTTGTAGTTACTGACCTGAATCTCATCGTCAGGGAATTGCTGGTTGAAATGGATGAGGAAATCAGGGAGGCATATGCTTCGGTCACGATAGATTCTCTCCCAACGCTTGCGGTAGGCCCCAGTCTTATCAGACCTCTTTTTCAGAATCTCATCAGCAACGCTCTTAAATACCGAAAAAAAGATGCTCCGGCGATAATTAGGATACACACCGAAATAACGACTGGCATCAACGACAGAACCAAAAACCTGGTCAATAAATATTTCCGAATTTTTATCGAAGACAACGGTATTGGTTTTGACCAGAAATACGCGGAGGAGATTTTTGGTATGTTTCGTCGCTTGCACCATAACGGTGGAGAGTACGCGGGGACCGGCGTTGGCTTAGCGCTTTGCAAAAAGATCACTGAACTTCATAGCGGTTTTATTACAGCAAGAAGTAAACTGAACGAAGGGTCTACTTTTATTGTGTCACTCCCGGTTCAAAATGCTCAAAAGGTAAAGTCGCTACCAACGTCTTGAAAGAATTTCGCGAAGTGCATCGCAAAGGTCGCTAAACTTTGTTGCCTTAACCAAGTAATGCACTGCACCGAGAGAGTTTATCTCATCTATATCCTTCGGCCCAAAGAAAGTTGAATACATTACAACGGGAATATCTTCCAGGCTTCCCGAGCTTTTCAACTCGCGCAAAACCTGTTTCCCATTAAGTTTCGGCATGTTCATATCGATGAACATGAGGTCAGGCTTGACCACGGCGGCTCCGCCGAGCAGCGACATTGCTTCTTCGCCGTCGTTTGCGAAAGAGCATAGTATCAAGGGATCGATTTCTTTGAGGGCGTCTTGAAAGATCTCCTGGTCCTCTTCATCATCATCTACAAGAAGAATGGTCTGATAATTCATACACTGACCACTTAATATTTGATCGTGGGCCAGCAAAAGTAAGAAAAATATTGCTATGCTGCTACCCGTTCAAAACCGCATTGTTTTGCGTGTTTTCACTAGCCACATCCGCATTAGGTGTGAAATTTGGCATGTCAATGATAAAGGTGGTGCCATGGCGAACTTTTGACTTTATATCGACAGTGCCCTGTAACTTTTCAACCGCTTCCTGTACGATGTACAATCCCAGACCGGCCCCCTCGTTATTTCGCGTTGCACGAAAGAACATATCGAAAACTTTATTCATATACTCCGAATCAATACCGATACCATTGTCCTCAAATTCCATGTGGACGCGATCCTTTTTGATATCTATGGTAATCCTCAGAAAAGGTTCTGCTTTATGCTCATCGTAATACTTGATGGCATTTGAAATGATGTTATTGAATACTACAGAGAGTCGATACCGGTCAGAGTAAAAAGGCACTTCTTCATTGACCCGTATATCTTTTACGATCAATGAGGAGCCTGGCATATACTGCATCCGTTCTAGATTATCGGCCAGCAGATTGTTAACGTCAATTTGTTCGATGGTTAAATCCTGGCGTGCGTTGCGTGAATAGTCTAGTATTTCCTTGAGCGTATCATCAAGTTTGTTGATGCTTTGCTCCATCATCCCAAAGTAGTCGTTAAATGAATTACCTTTTTTATCGTCCTCCATCCGGGCAAGATTGATTAATCCAAGCACCGACCGTAGCGGGGCGCGAAGATTATGGGATACACTGTAAACGAAGGTGTCAAGCTCTTTGTTAATCTTCATGAGCTCTTCATACTGTTTTCTCATCGCCTCGTTGGCAAGAACCTTAGCCACCTCAGCTTCGCGCTGCTTTACTGCATTTAAAATTGCAGATGGCAAACGGGTAAGGTTCGACTTTAAAACATAATCGTCTGCCCCTTGCTTCAATGAGTTCACCGCAAATTCTTCAGATACGGCCCCCGTTACAAGGATGAAAGGAATCTTCAAACCTGATTCGCGATAAATCGTCAATGCTTCCTGAGAGTTAAACTGTGGAAGCGAGTGATCTGAGAGAATAACATCCAACTGCCCCCTTTTTAAGGCAGCGATAAACTCTTCGCGATTATCTACACGTTTTGTTGAATACTCGAGATGCGCGTCGGAAAGTATGTATTCGATGAGTTCGAGATCATCCTCCATGTCTTCTAAAACAAGGATCCTAAGATTTTTTTTCATGTTGGTGATCTGTTCAGTTTACCCTGCGACCCGCCTCTATAAATGGCGAAAGAACTAACGGTGAAAACCTATCCTAACGGATAGCGGGATCGATGTATAAGAACAAATATTGTTCCTGACGATATCGCGTCTATATGCCAGGTGAACTGTAGAAACTTTTACTCACTTTGGGGAATGGTCTGTTATTGACATTGACCGAGCGCGACCCAGATTAAAATGAAAACCACGACGGTACCGAGGCAACCCCCTCCAAGCTTTTTAGCACCGTAACCGGCAATTAGACCGCGGAATATATTGTTCATAGTTTATGTGTTAGAGATGAGATATGTTTACTGTCTTTGATGTTTATACTTGAATGTAAGGATCGAAACTATTATATCAACACATAATCCAAAAATATTTGATGCAATAATGATAGTGTCTTTTTTCAGAACTCCATAATAAATCCAGAGGCAATGTCCGATGAAAAGAACGATTAACATCAAATAAGACACATCCTCGGCTTTTTTTTCCCGGATCATTTTAATAAGCTGAGGGATAAGCGCAGTTGCCGTAAAAACGCTGGCTGTTATCCCAATAAAGGTGTCGTGTTGCATGAGGTGTTCGCGGGAGTAGTAGAAATAAACGGTTCAGTTCTTTTCGAGATTTTTAAAGCACTTTGCTATCACCAGACAACTTGGAGTCTTTCTGCATTAATTCAAAAGTCTTCACGTGGTTATGAAAGTAACTGGGTGTTATACGGCGAAGGTGAAAGGTTCTTTTACCAAGGCCTTCGTTAATTCCTTTTCATCCGTCAGGTCGAGTCGCAAGGGTGTCATCGAAACGTATCCTCCTTCAACGGCCCATCGATCTGTCCCTTGCTCCGCGGCCTCGAGCGGTATCACGGTAATCCAATAATGTTTCCGGCCTTTAGGGTCCGTACCAGGTATCACCTTGCCATCATATTGTCTCACCGACTGGCGTGTCCATTTAATTCCTTTCGGATTAGGCGGAATGTTCACATTTATAAGATTTACTTCCTTGCCAGGAAGCAATGCCGACAGCGTTGACTCTACATATTTTTCGAGTTCGGCGAAGTTGGGTTCAACGTCACCTGCAGGAGTGCTCAATGCGATTCCCTTTACGCCTAATAACACCGCCTGCTTTGCGCCCGCGAGAGTGCCTGAATGCCACATGGAGTTTCCAAGATTGAGGCCGAGGTTTATACCACTTAATACCACATCAATCTTCGACAGATGTATGCCCAGCGAAACACAATCCGCAGGGGTACCGTTAACCTTGTATGCTTCGATATTTCCGAAGTTCACTGGAGCTTTTCGATAAAACAGGGGGCGCGATCCGGTAATTGCGTGTCCCATCGAGGACTGTTCAACATCCGGAGCAACGACACGAACATTCCCAAAACGCGACGCGATATTTGCAAGTGAAAGCAGACCGGGACTGTATATCCCATCATCATTTGTTATCAAAATATTCATTCAATCTCATCCTATAAAATCATTCCAGTGATCTATGGTATTAAATTGTATATACCATTACAACTCAAAAGTTTGGAAAAAATGACACTTATAAAGGTTTTTCACAATCCCACGGCGGGTGACGCAGAACATACTAAAGAAAAACTTGTTGAAAAGATCGTGAACGCTGGCTTCAAGTGTGACTATTCCTCTACAAAAAAAGGAATAAATGAGAAAAGGATTCCCGCAAACACAGATATTATTGCGGTAGCAGGGGGAGATGGAACGGTAAGGAAACTCGCGGAGTATTTTTGCAAGGAAAGCATTTTAACCAAGAGACCTCCAATTGCATTGATACCAGCAGGTACCGCTAACAATATTTCTAAAACGCTTGGGATTAAGGGATCTCAGGAAGAGATCATATCAAACTGGAAAAACTTGAATACTCAGAATTTTGATTTGGGTAAGGTGCATGGCCTGGACAAAAATCATTTTTTTCTGGAGGCGGCGGGCTACGGCGTTTTCCCGCGACTGATTAAGAAAATGCGTGATCGCACAACGAAATCAGGCGATCCCGCGCAGGAACTCGAGATTGCCTTAAAAACACTTCACGAGATTGTGGAAAACTATAAGCCAAAAGATTGTCGGATCACCATTGACGACGTGGAATTTAATGGGAAGTTTTTGCTTGTGGAAATTATGAATATCCGGTCAATTGGACCCAACCTCAACATCTCGCCGATGGGGAATGCGGGCGATGGGGAATTTGAAGTGATTTTAATTTCAGAAGAGCACCGCGAGGCGCTGGCAAATTATGTTCTTCAGCGTTTGGAACATGGAAGTGAAACACCGTTTTTTCACACTGCGTTAAAAGCAAAAAAAGTCGAAGTGAGCTGGGCAGGTCGGCTACTTCACGTTGATGATGAACTAATCGAGACCGATAAGTTTCAAGCATTAAACATAGAGATTCTCAGGGACGCCCTCCACTTTTTAGTTTAACAAAGGCCTTTCTTTTATTTATTCGGTGCAACGGGCTGAGTTTCGTTCGGCTGTAGTTCGTGCGCGCCTTGGTCAATGGCGAGGAATTTATCTTCTCTAACCTGGAAATCAATATTTTCAGTTTCAAAAGCCTCCATAATTTTGAGGTTGATTTCCTGTTGATTGTCCATGTAACGAAGGTAGTCCGGCACCGTGATAAAATATACAACGACAATCGAAAGGCCGTACTCCGAAAATTTAGCGAAATGCGCGCGGTCGAATCTTGTATCGGCCATTTGCCTGATGATGCCTTGAATCAACGCGGGAATTTTACGGAGTTTGTCGATTGGGGTCTGATTGGTAACGTTGATTGTGAATTCTACCCGGCGATTCTCTTGCCTTTTGAAATTATGCACACGCGATTTGGTGAGATCGCTCACCATTGTCCTGCTTACGGACGTAAGAGGAAACAACGACTTGTATTGTAGAAGAAATAAGTCTGATCACGAAGAAAGCGCTGACCACACCAATGGCTACATCGACAATCCTTTCAATCTTTGGGGATAAGTCTAGAGAATTTAAGCTCCAGTAGAAAATTAAAAATGATAAAGCAGGTAGGCCGAATTTTTCTACGTCCCTTACAACGATATCGTCTATGCGGGTTTCACTTTTAGAAACCCATTGCGATAACTTTCGAAGGAGATATCTTTTGAAAATGTTAATCAGCAGCAAGCCAATAACCAGTATGGCGACTGCAATAAGGTACTGCTGAATTGAATTGTTGAAATAAGTCAACGCTAAAAGTTCTCTAACCGGATCCATTCTTATTTTTTTTCAAAAATAACGGATTGCGTCAAACCTATGGGGAAGACATGGAAAAAGTAAATGCCCCGAAATTATTTGATGGCGTTGATGAGCTCTAGATTGGCGTATTCCAGATCTTTATCTGCGGGTCCATTGAGCACTTTCCCATCCGGTGAAAATCGTGCGCCGTGGCAAGGACAATCCCATGAACGCTCAGTGAGATTCCATGCGACTGTGCACCCCATATGAGTACATTTTGCGTTCACCGTATGGATCGCTCCGTTATCATCCTTGTGTACACCGATTGATTGACCTTCCACCTTAAAGATCTTTCCTTCACCCGGCGCAACCTCCACGAATTCGTGTGCTTCAGATCCCTTGAATACTTTTTGAATAAGCTGCTTAAACACATCAAGATTGTGTTCCGTAAAATTTTTAAAACCCGCAACTGGCTTTATCCGTCCGGGTGCTAATTTGTCAATTAGCGGATGCGGTTTCTCGAGTATTTTCGCTTCAAATAACTGCGCTGCAATTGTGCCATACGTCATTCCATTGCCGCCAAAACCTGTGGCAACAAGTACATTCTTTTTATGGCCTGGAAACACACCGATATAAGGCAATCCATCCGCTGGCTCATAGTATTGAGACGACCATTGCTGAGTGACCGCGTCAACGTCGAAGTTACTCCGCACGTGACTTTCAAGGGAAAGAAACGGTTTCACTGTATTGGGTTCGTGACCGGTCTTATGATCATCACCTCCAACGATAAAATACTTTTGCCCATCTATCTCCTGAGTTCTATAATAGTGATAAGGGTCATACATATCGTATGCGAGACCTTCAGGGTACTTCTCACCCTTAAGGCGAAAAGCCATCGCATAGCTACGGTATGGGGCACACCGTAAATGGACGAGGTTTATGGTTGGAGGAATGTGCGTCGCATAGATCAGATAAGTCGCCTCAAACGAGCCCTTCGGCGTTTCCACAATGACTCCAGTATCCGATTCGTTTTCTACTGACGTCAGAGGACATTTGTCAAGAATGACGCCTTCAAGATCTTCGAACGCAGTGGCCAGCGCGTGTACATACCTCACGGGGTGGAACTTTGCCTGCCCAGGGATAAACATAGCCTTGCGGAATGCAATGGGAACATTGATTTTATCTGTCCATTGCGAGGCTACTCCGACTTTGTCACACGCGTGTTTAATATCGTCGAGCTCCTTTTCCTGTTTTTCATCCTTCGCAAAAAGATATGCATCCGTAAGCTGAAATCCGCAGTCAATTGTATACTGACTAACATTGTTTGAGATATGGCTGATTGCGTCCCTGGATGCGGTCGCAATATTGCTAGCAGTTTCCAGGTTAAATTTCTTAATCATCGTGGAGTAAGGGACATCCATTATCGTATTGATATGGGCTGTCGTACCTCCCGTGGTTCCATAACATAGATGGTGAGATTCCAGAACCAGACATTTGAGGCCAGCTTTCTGAAGAGCGAGCGCTGTTGAAATACCAGTAATGCCTCCACCGGCAATGATTACATCATATTTTTTTTGAACGGTGTTGTTTGCGCGGATTTTAAATGCTTCAACAGTTTGCTGCCAAACGCTAATGTGAGCGCCGTCTCGTGAATTCATGTTGATGATTGTTTAAAGGTCATGAGTTACAAACAAAATTATAGCCAGCAAGTCCTCACGGTGCGTTTTGATGGCAGAATCCTTGCGTATAGGTGATCATTATATCAATTGTTTTGTGTCGATTGCATGTACGCCACGCGCGCAGCTAATGTGCCCGACGATGTTGGGAATTAGTTCCACAACCTCGCAGGCATTGGGGTCAGGTCGCTACGATCAAAAAATATAAATCAAGTTTGTGCACCTAATGATAAATATGGATCAAACACCTCAGCCGCCTATGGAACGAAACGTCGTAGTTTTTTTTCAAGTTCACCAGCCGCGGCGCCTGCGTACTCAGGTATCAAGTCAGAATTCGGAACTGCGGTCATACTTTGATGAGCCGCTGAACGAAAGTATCATGAAGCGGGTCGCTCATGACTGTTATGAACCTGCTAACGCGATGCTGCACAAGCTTAAGGAAGAGCACCCGGGTGTAAAGGTTTGCTTTTCCATTTCCGGGGAAGCGCTGGATCAATTGGAAAAATACGCGCCAGACATTCTTCTAAGCTTCAAAGAATTGACCGCATCTGGCACCATTGAAATGTTGGCACAACCTAGCTACCATTCCCTGTCTGGTTTCATTTCGGCTGAGGAATTTCAAGCGCAAATTGTGACACACATGGAAAAAATACGGCATCACTTTGATGTTAGCCCGACCGTATGTTGTAACCCAGAGCTAATCTACAACGACGAATTAGGAAGTAGCATTAGCCAAATGGGCTTCGAAGGTATTTTGTGCGAAGGCGCTGCGAAAGTTATTTCCATGGAAAGCAGAGACAGACTTTATAGGCATCCCGAACAGGGTGTAAGGTTGCTGCTTAGAAACCAGGACCTAAGCGATAAGATTGCTTCCAGGTTTGGTGCGGGCGAAACAACGTTGACGGTGAAAAATATCACAACTTCGATTGATTTGTTGTCTCCCGATTCAACAACCGTATTAATTGGGCTGGACTATGAAATACTGGGGGATCAATTAAAAAAGAACGCTGGCATTATGAGTTTCATTGGTGAGCTGCTTGTCGCGCTTGCCGAGGAATCCAGGTTCAGGCTATGCACGGCTTCTGAGGCTTTAAAGTCTGAACTACAACCCGCAGCGTTAACGGTTATAGAAAGTACCTCCTGGTCTGCGGATAGCCAGGACGTTTCAACCTGGTTAGGGAACGATATGCAAAAGGAGGCATTTGCATTATTGGCTGCTCAGCAGGGAAAGATAATGATGGTTGAAGATGAAGACCTCCTGGATATATGGCGAAGTCTCCAGACAACTGATCACTTTTTCTACATGTCCTCGCATAAGCTGGGGGATGATAACCATCGAAGATATTTCAGCCAGTATCCCTCGCCTTATGAGGCATTTATTAATTACATGAACATTTTAAAGGACCTCATATCAAATTTACAAGGAGCACGCGTGAAGGATCCTGATAGCGATCATGCCAAAATTCTTGAGAGCGAGCGTCAGCATCCGAAGATACCCGTATGGGCAATGCAAAAAGAATTACAAAACAGGCTATCATCAGAACAAAAACCATGAAGCAATTCCCCGGTCATCCCTATCCCTTAGGCGCAACTTACAGTAAGGAGGGGGTGAATTTTGCACTGTTTGCGGACAACGCCACCAAAGTAGAACTGTGTCTCTTTAAAAGCGCGAAAGGAACAGTAGAATACAAAAGGATCGTGATGTGGGAACGAACCCACCAGGTCTGGCATGTATATTTACCAGACATAAAGCCTGGTCAGTTGTATGGTTACAGGGTCTATGGACCATATGAGCCCTCCGAAGGACAACGGTATAACCCCAATAAATTGCTTATTGATCCCTATGCCAAGGCCATAAGCGGTACAATGGATTGGGACGATGCCCTATTTGGATACGAGATTAATCACGAAGAGAAGGATTTAAGGTTCAGTAGAACGGATAGCGCGCCGTTTATACCAAAGTCTATAGTAGTTGATAAGGAATTTGATTGGGGAGGTGAGACTTCGCCGAATATTGCCTTGGAAGATACGATCATATACGAGTTGCACGTAAAGGGTTTTACAAAATTGAACGACCGTATACCTGCGGAACTACGCGGAACTTATGCCGGACTCGCCCATCCAGTGTCGATCAAATATTTCAAATCTCTGGGAATTACGTCAGTAGAGTTAATGCCTGTCCACCATTTTGTCGCTGACCGCCACCTAAAAGAACGTGGTCTTACCAACTATTGGGGCTATAATTCAATCGGATTTTTCGCGCCAGATGCGCGATATTCAGCGAGCGGTGTAATGGGAGAGCAAGTTGTGGAGTTTAAAGAAATGGTGAAGGCCTTTCACCACGCCGGACTTGAAGTGATCCTGGATGTTGTTTATAACCACACGGCTGAAGGCAACGAGCTCGGGCCAACATTGTCTTTTAAAGGGATCGATAACGCGTCTTACTATCGCTTGTCAGAAGACAAGCGTTATTACCGTGATTACACCGGAACTGGAAATACGTTGAACGCTAACCTTCCAAGCGCCCTGCGGTTAATGATGGATAGTCTGAGGTATTGGATTTTAGAAATGCACGTGGATGGTCTACGATTTGATCTAGCCTCCACGTTAGCAAGAGAGCTCCACGACGTCAATCAGCTAAGCGCATTCTTCGACATCATTCATCAGGATCCGGTAATTTCCCAGGTAAAGCTAATAGCGGAGCCGTGGGATGTGGGTGAGGGTGGTTATCAGGTCGGCAACTTCCCCCCTGGATGGCTTGAATGGAATGGCAAGTACCGTGATTGCGTACGCGATTATTGGCGCGGTGCTGATAGTATGCTCGGAGAATTCGCCTTGAGGCTTACAGGTAGTCCGGATTTGTACGAGGGCAGCAACCGGCGACCAACGGCCAGTATAAATTTCATCACGGCCCATGACGGCTTTACACTTCATGATCTGGTTTCATATAATGAAAAGCATAATGCGGCTAACGGTGAGGATAACAGAGATGGTGAAAGTCACAACCGCTCCTGGAACTGCGGCGTAGAGGGTGAGACTGAGGACAAAGAGATAATCAAGCTGAGGGACAAACAAAAACGAAATTATCTAACTACGCTGCTATTGTCTCAAGGCATTCCCATGCTCGTTGCAGGTGACGAACTCGGACGTACTCAGCGTGGAAATAATAATGCCTACTGCCAGGACAACGAGATCTCCTGGATACATTGGAACCACGAGGATGAGCACCTGCTTTCATTTGTTAAGCGTCTCATTCACTTTCGAAGGAATCATCCGGTGTTTTGCAGACGCAAGTGGTTCCAGGGCCGGGCAGTAAAGGGACGCGGACTCGAAGATATAAGTTGGTTCCTTCCTGAAGGGTTTGAAATGACCGACAGCCATTGGCAGCATGATTTTGCGAAGTCGTTGGGTGTCTATTTGAACGGCCGGGCTATTCGCATGCGCGATGCTAAAGGCCGGCAGATCATCGATGATTCATTTTATATCGTTTTCAACGCACATCACGAATCACTCGGCTTCAAGCTACCACCGATAGGCTATGCTAAGTCCTGGGTCAGAATGTTCGATACTTCAAGTAAGTACACCAAACTTGATAAATTTAATCCTGAGGATATCGTCGAGGTGGAGGGGCGCACACTCGTGGTTTTTAAGGCTCCTAAAGACGTATGAACAAAATACATCCCAACAGACGATCGATCGGAATCAATTTCTCGTCGCGCGGAGAATCCGAGGTAATGGTATGGGCGCCGGCAGCAACAGAAGTTTCGATTATTCTTTCAGAAACGGATGTTCGCGTCAAATTAGAGAAGCAGGAAGATGGTTACTTTAGCTGCATTACCGCTAAGCTGAAGCCTGGTGACAGATATGTGTTTGAGCTCGCCGAGGGCAAGCGATATCCAGACCCGGCTTCACAGTACCAACCCGAAGGCGTGGCAGGCCCATCAGAAGTTTTTAATGCGAATCACTATCATTGGAAAGATCAGCAATGGAAAAATCTGCCGTTAAGCGACTATATATTTTATGAGCTACATACCGGTGCGTTTACACCGACTGGTACATTCGACGCAATCATAGACAGACTGAATTACCTTAGCCAACTTGGGATAACGGCAATTGAGCTCATGCCGGTAGCCGAATTTTCAGGTGAAAGAAATTGGGGATACGATGGCGTTTTTCCATTTGCGGTTCATCATAGCTATGGTGGGCCATTGGGGTTACAACGTTTAGTCGACGCCTGCCATGAGTATGGTATCGCCGTGGTATTAGATGTTGTTTATAATCATTTGGGTCCGGAAGGAAACAATCTGGAGCAGTTCGGTCCATACTTCACCGATAAATACAAAACACCGTGGGGAAGCGCAATCAATTTCGATGACAACGGAAGCGATGAGGTCCGGAAGTTTTTTATTGAGAATGCGCTCATGTGGTTCCGCGATTTCCATATTGATGGGTTGCGCCTTGACGCTGTTCACGCCATACGTGATTTCGGTGCGACGCATATTCTTAGTGCGATACGGTCACACGTCGATATGATATCAAAAGAAACAGGTCGGCCATACTATCTGATTGCTGAATGCGACCTTAACGATCCAAAATATCTGCAAGGGGTCGGGGACGGAGGATATGGAATGGATGCTCAATGGATAGACGAATTCCATCATTCCCTGCGTGTAACCGCAGGGAATGAACGTATTGGATACTACGAAGATTTCGATGGGTTACTGCATCTTGCCAAATCCTTTATGGATGCATATGTATACGATGGAATATATTCTCACCACCGAGAAAAAACTTTCGGAAGAAAAGCATCAGGTTTAGGCGGCGAAAAATTTGTGGTGTTCTCTCAAAATCATGATCAGGTCGGCAACAGAATGCTCGGTGAGCGAACGAGCAAACTGGTAAGTTTTGAAATGCAAAAAGTTATGGCAGCTGCAGTCCTGATCAGTCCGTACCTGCCGATGTTGTTTATGGGTGAGGAATATGGCGAAACAAATCCCTTCCTGTACTTCGTTAACCACTCTGACGCGGACCTCATTGCCGCGGTCCGCAACGGCAGGAAAAAGGAGTTCGAATATTTTAACCGTGGCGAGGAAGTGCCGGATCCACAATCAATTGAAACTTTCAACACATCAAAGCTGCAGTGGGACCTCCATAGGTCGGGAAATCATAAAGCTATGTTAGACTACTATAGTAAATTGATTGCGCTTCGAAAACAGTTGAAGTCTTTAAGGAATGGTACACGTAATGAAATGGAAGTGAAAGTCCTCAACGATGAGCAGGTGTTGGTCGTTAATCGCTGGCATAACAATTCGCGGATTGCAGGCTTTCTCAATTTTTCACCCCAGCCTCGCGAGTTTGTATCGCCCACTTCGCTTGACGGAATGAAGATGATTTTAAACTCCACTTCTGTTGAGTGGTCAGGACCAGAAACAATAAGTAAAGCTGTGCAGGGAAATGTCCTGGTGATGCCAGCAGAATCATTCATTCTATTTAGCAACGACAATGTATAATCCTGTCTCGACATATCGGTTTCAGTTTAACAAAAATTTTACACTTTCTCACGCCGAAGACCTCATTGAATACCTGAGAACCTTGGGTATCAAAACGGTATATGCTTCCCCCATTTTCAAAGCTACCCCTGGGAGCCTTCATGGGTACGATGTAGTAAATCCTTATGAAGTAAATCCCGAAATAGGAGATGTGGTTCAACTCCGCAAGCTGATTAGGAAACTTAAGGAAAAAGGGATTGGATGGATTCAGGATATTGTACCAAACCACATGGCATTTCATTGGACAAATCCCTGGTTGATGGACGTGTTGGAGAAGGGGAATGTTTCTGTTTATGCATCCGTATTTGATGTTAGCTGGGCGGGTGCATTCTTTAGCCATCGATTAATGGTTCCATTTCTCGGAGATCCTTTCGAGAAGGTCATTCAAGATCGATCGGTTAAAATTGTTTACTGGGAGAGCAGGCTTTGCCTACACTATGGCGATCAGTATTACCCGCTGAATTCGAGAACATACGGCAATATTCTGCAAGAAGGAGTAAGCATGGACGCGATTCAGGGATTTTTGGATCAATTGCAGGAGATTCATCACGTTACTGAACCCATACAGTATGCCCTACGTTGGCATGAACTGTTGTTACAATTCTCTGCGCTCATGGTACGACCTGAGATTCGTTTTAACATAGATCGGCTGCTCACAGATTTTAATGACGACGCTTCGAAGCTTGAAAAAGTGTGCGACGACCAGTTCTATCGCCTCTGTGACTGGAGGGAAACGGACAGTCAAATTAACTATCGCCGTTTTTTCCTTGTGAATGGATTGATCTGCCTGAACATGCAGTCAGAAAAGGTCTTCAACCGCTACCATGAAACGATCCAGGCACTGGTGAAAGACGGATCATTTGATGGTATACGCGTTGATCACATCGACGGGCTCTTTGATCCAAAGGGTTACCTGGAAAGGCTCCGTCAATTGTGTGGCCCGGATTGTTACATCGTGGTCGAAAAGATTCTCGAACCAAAGGAATTACTTGACCCCACCTTTCCCATCCAGGGTACAACCGGATATGAGTTTCTGAGTTACGTTAACAATCTCTTTACGCGCAACAGTGCTGAAAATAAGTTTTCATCTTTTTACCGCACAATCAGCGACGATCGTAAACCCATAAATGAAAAAATTAGGGACAAGAAGTCTTTTATTCTTTTCAACTTTATGAAGGGGGAACTGGCAAATCTCACTAAATTTTTCATTGAACACAAGCTTGCAGGTTCCAATACGGTACCTGCAGGCGATGTTAAAAATGCTATCGCCGAATTTCTCATCCATGTTCCAGTTTACAGGTACTATGGAAACCGGTTTCCGCTGGATCCAGTAGAAAGCGAACAGGTTAAAAATGTGCTGGATCAATGTGCATCTCTTAATCCTGATCTAAAAAATGCATTTGGATCTATGGAAGCGGCGCTGTTGGGCGATGGGTCAGGTGACGATTCAGAGTGGTCGTTGCAGTTTTATCAAAGATGCATGCAGTTCACTGGACCATTGATGGCGAAGGGTGTGGAGGATACATTAATGTATACGTTCAATCGTTTCGTTGGCCATAATGAGGTAGGGGATTCTCCAGAGTTTTTTGGTTTGTCAGTGGCGGACTTTCATACGGCTATGCAGGAACGCCAGCGGCAATGGCCGCTCTCGCTTAATGCTACATCTACCCACGACACCAAAAGGGGAGAGGATGCCCGCATGCGTTTGAACGTATTGCCCGACATTGCTCATGACTGGATTTCGGCTGTGAAGGAATGGATGCAGGTAAATGAAGCGTATAAGGTCAACGGTGCGCCCGATCGCAATGACGAATATTTCATTTATCAGACATTGATGGGTGTTTATGACAATGAAACGCTCGAATCTTTGGAGCAACGACTAAACGAATATTTTACAAAGGCCCTTCGGGAAGCGAAGCGCTATTCAGATTGGGCAAGGCCCGACGAAGCGTATGAATCCGCTGTTATGAAGTTCGTTCACGAAATTCTGCAGCCAGGCGCGGCGTTCATGCGAACTTTTATTCCCCTCCACCGTAAGGTCGAAGATTTCGGAATAATTAATTCAATGGGTCAGTCGGTCCTGAAGTTTATGTGCCCTGGTATACCGGATATTTATCAGGGAACTACAGGCTGGGATCTGTCGTTGGTCGATCCTGACAATCGAAGAATTGTTGACTACCGAATGCACCAGAAGTTGCTGGATAAAGTAGTGAAATACAATGGTGATCCATCCAAGGTTGAAACGATGTGGAACAACAGGTCCGACAGTTCTATTAAACTTTGGATTTGCTTTCAGTTACTCAAGGTGCGTAATGCCTATGCAGACGTTTTTGAGTCAGGTGAATATATCCCACTGGAAGTTGAAGGGCGGCTGCAATCGAATTGTATCGCTTTTGCGCGGAAAAGTAAGGGAACGTGGATAGTTGTTGTGGTGCCGTTAAACCTTGGTAGGATCAACTCAACAAGCAACGTAATTAACGTAGATTGGTTAGATACACGGATTATTATGCCTGGTCATTCACCTCTGAGATGGAAGCATCTTTTATGGGAAGGATCTGGTAAGCACAACGGTTCTATCAAGATATCGGAGATCTCTGATGCGTTGCCATTGGCAGTACTGTTGATGGAAGAGGAACCGCGCGATCGGGAAGCAGGTGTATTGCTGTCATTAAGCTCACTGCCATCCGCTTTTGGAATAGGCGACATGGGTCCTGAAGCAAGGAAGTTTGTTGATATGCTCGGAATCGGCAGACAACAGATCTGGCAACTGTTGCCGTTAAATCCGACGGACACGGCGTCAGCATTTTCGCCCTACAGTTCTTATTCCTCTATGGCGGGAAGCGAACTCTATATCAGCCCGGAAGACCTTGTGGATCTTAATCTTTTGCCCGTAGCCGACATTGAAAAGTACACGATGCGTAACCGGGGAATCACCATGTACAAACAAGCGGCTCTTGCGAAGCATGAACTGCTTTCAAAGGCCTTTGACTCCTTTCGAAGCGGTGCATCGCCAAACCTCTTTCTGGAATATCAGGCTTTTGTGGAAAAGGAATTTTATTGGCTAAATGATTTTGCTCGGTTTGAAGTGTTGCGGGGTATTTACAATAACATGCCATGGCATGAGTGGCCGACTGAAATTAGGGACAGGAGGGAAGAAGCGTTGCGGGAAATTGAAGAGAACTACGCATTGGATATCCACCGAATAAAGTGGATGCAGTTTTTGTTCTTCTATCAATGGGGAAAATTAAAAAATTACTGTGGTAAGCGATCTATCAAGCTTGTTGGGGATCTTCCATTTTATGTTAGTTACAATTCCGTCGACGTATGGGCACACCGTGATCTTTTTAAGATTGATGATTCAGGAATGATCGAAGGCATTGCCGGTGTTCCTCCTGATTATTTCGCTGCGACAGGCCAGCTGTGGGGAATGCCCGTCTTTCGTTGGGATAAATTAAAGCAACAGGATTATCGCTGGTTCATTGATCGGCTTCGGAAGAACCTCGAGCTGTTCGACATTGTGCGGCTCGATCATTTTCGCGCGTTCGCAGACTATTGGGAGGTTCCAAGAGGAGAGGAAACGGCGATAAATGGAAGTTGGAAATTGGGACCAGGAATAGAATTTTTTGAGGTGGTTAAAAAAGAGCTCGGTGGACTGCCATTCATTGCTGAAGATCTTGGAGACATCTCGCCAGCGGTGTGTGAACTGCTGGATCAACTTCGCTTACCTGGGATGAAAGTACTTCAGTTTGCATTTGGTGATAACCTGGCTGCGTCCCCTTATATCCCCCACAACTTCCGCGAAAATTTCGTGGTGTACTCAGGTACCCACGATAATAATACGACGAGAGGGTGGTACCGGAAGGATATAAGGGACGTTGAACGCAATCAGATTGATGAGTATACAGGAAAAAAGCTCTCAGCGAGGAACGTCGCCGAAGAACTGATCAGGATGGCTTATGCATCGGTCGCAAAAACCGCCATCATTCCGATGCAGGATGTTCTGAATCTCGATGAAAAGGCACGCATGAATACGCCATCCAGCCCAACTGAGAACTGGTTATGGAGAATGCGCGAAATGCCAGACGAGGAAGTCATGATCAAGCTTCAGCGCCTGACAAGAATATTCAATCGCTAGAATACTTTTATGTTACATCGGCACTGTTTTCATCACCTTCTGATACGGTAACTTCTTCGGGGCGTGCGCGCTTCATGATTGCCTTGATTCCATTAAGTGGAATTATAACCCAGTCGGGCCGGTTATTCATTTCATAGCTCAACTCGTAAATCGCTTTTTCAAGAAGGAAGGTCGTCATCAACGTGTCAAGTTCCTCACTTGTTTGCGGAATGAATGCAGTTCCCTTAACACCTTCCAGGTATGCTTGCAGAAAAATGTTACTTACATATCTATACCATTCCTCGACGATAGGCATCAGCTTCTTGTAATCCTCTTTTCTTATCTGATTATCCAGGAATAAACTCGCATAGGCGGCATAATGAAATGAGCGGATCATTCCAGCGACATCACGCAATGGGGATCGCCTCAAACGCCGTTCAGAATAACTTCTGGCTGGTTCGCCCTCGAAATCCGTGATAATGAAATCTTTGCCAGTGAACAGTACCTGGCCAAGGTGAAAGTCACCATGTATGCGGATCTTTACAACATCGATTTTATTCTTATAGATATCTTTAAATACGTCAAGTATAGCGGGCTGCATAGCAATAACAGCTTGCGCTTCTTTCATTACTTCGACGTCGAGTTTTTGAAGGTTCAGCGCCTGATTCTGGAAAGTATTGCGAACCAACGTTTTCAATCCCGAATAGAGTGACCGCTGATAGTGCAGCGAATAGCGCTCTGGGGCAAATGCTTCTATGTCCGTGCGAGAGCCAAGAGCGAGATGCATTTCGGCGGTTCTTACACCGAGCAAACGGATCTGTTCGGGGAGTGGTCCACTAAACAGTTCCTTTAACAACGGATCCAGCTCGACATGATACTCCGCAGTTGCCTTCTCGTTAAGCTTCATTGATAATGCCAGGGCTTCGGGACTAGCCAGGATCTTTTCATTCAACTCGTCAAGACGGTCGAGCATGTACGCCCACCCGTCACCACTGTTCTCTACCAGCTTTTGAATCATGCCCAATACCAACGTCTCTTTGTCTGTCTTCCACTCAACGGTGCCAAGGAAACCTGGCATCTGTGTAAAAGAGCTTTCTTCGCTAAGGAAACGGGAGATCTCAACATCGGCATTAATTACATAGTCCAGCTTCCGG
This sequence comes from Chryseolinea sp., assembly GCA_037720155.1. Taxonomy (GTDB): domain Bacteria; phylum Bacteroidota; class Bacteroidia; order Cytophagales; family Cyclobacteriaceae; genus Chryseolinea. The sequence goes on from JBBJMI010000002.1 coordinate 663,106, forward strand.
AACATTTTAAAGAATAAACTCGTGCCGTAGATGATCGACGTGTTACTCTGCTCGGCTGAAAGCACCCGAGGCTTTACATTATCATGCGACCCAGCGGCGATTTCCTTAATGTAGTCTTTGCCAGAAAATACGAGCGTATCGCGGTTGGCTTGCGAAATGGATCCATTACTTGCCAAGTTGTCAAGTATTGCATATTGGAGTCCGGCTCCATAGATGGCATCGTACAAAACGCCATGCTCGTCACCAACCTTCAGCTTGGATATCAACGCTTGTGAATAATTTTCAGCAAGCTTGGTTGCTTCAGCGTCGCCAGCGAAGGCGACAGGTAACTGGTAAAATTCAGGCAATCCTTCAAGATAAGTGACTTCCAGAAATAATAGCACAGCGCTTTTTCCGTCAAGCGGGATTTCGGAATGCCGGACGATATGTAAAGCTTCCAAAATTCTTCCCTTGCCGCCGAACCATCGCCTTGCCATTAGATAGGAAGGAAGAATAATAGTTTCGAGTATTTCACGCGACTCCTTTTTTAAGAGCGATCCCCAATCAGTGATTCCCAAATCAGCGAGCTGCCCAGCAGCTTGTGTAACATCAACTTTTTTCTGCATGAGGAACCACTGACAATCGTAGGACCCCAGCGAAAGGAAATAATTCTCATCCGATTTTACGAGCGGGAATTTATTCTTACTGAAGACTTCAACAGGCACCTGCCCGGCATAAGATGTTAGATCGAGTAGCGCCGGCTGCGCATAGCGCGATAGATTCGCCACAACAAGCATTGTTTGATCATCGTAGTTGCGCGTAAAGGCAAATATCTTAGAATTTTCGCAAGGTATAAATTTGATATCTCCCCATCCAAAAGCTTTGTACTGTTTGCGTTTTGCAATAATTCTTTTCATCCACCACAGTAATGACGATGGATTTCTATTTTGAATCTCAACATTTAGTGACTCGTAGTGATAATCTATATCCTGAATTACTGGCAGGTATAACCTGTGTGGATTAGCATCAGAGAATCCGGCATTTCTCCCTGGTGTCCACTGCATGGGCGTGCGCACCCCATCGCGGTCTCCCAGATAAAAATTATCCCCCATTCCAATCTCGTCACCATAGTATAGCACCGGTGTGCCTGGAAGTGAGAACAACAGATAATTCAATAATTCAATTTTCTTTCGGCTATTGTTCATCAATGGTGCAAGCCGGTGACGGATACCAAGATTGATGCGCGCCTTCGGATCTTTAACATATACCCGGTACATGTAATCACGCTCCTCATCTGTAACCATTTCAAGCGTTAGCTCGTCATGGTTTCGGAGGAAAATCGCCCATTGACACGTAACGGGGATTTCTGGCGTTTGTTCGAATATGTCAATGACCGGATAGCGATCTTCCATTTGCAACGACATGTATATACGCGGCATCAATGGAAAATGGTAGTTCATGTGGCACTCATCCCCTTTGCCAAAATAAGAGGCAGAATCTTCAGGCCACATATTTGCTTCCGCCAAAAGAATCGTCCCCGGAAAATTGGTTTCAACATGGGCCCTAACCTTCTTCAGAAATTCATGTGTTTCTGGAAGGTTTTCTCCATTGGTGTTTTCTCTTTCAAAAAGGTATGGAATTGCGTCGAGTCTAAAACCGTCGACGCCCATGCCACACCAGAAGTCAATGACCTTTAGTACCTCGGCCTGTACGTTGAGATTGTCATAATTGAGGTCCGGTTGATGGGAAAAGAAGCGATGCCAAAAGTATTGGTTTGCTTCTCTGTCCCACGTCCAGTTAGAAGTCTCAAAATCCTGAAAAATGATTCTGACGTCGCTATATTTCGACGGGTCGTCTGACCACACATAGTAATTTCTAAAATCTGAATCTTTAGGAGCTTTACGCGCCCGCTGAAACCAGGGGTGCTTGTCCGACGTATGATTTAACACAAGCTCTGTGATGACTTTGAGACCGCGACTATGGGCTTCTGCGAGAAATTCTTTAAAATCATCAATATTGCCGTACGTTGAGTTAATAGAATAATAGTCTGCGATATCGTATCCGTCATCTTTGAGTGGTGACGGATAAAATGGCAGCAGCCAGATTGCAGTCACTCCAAGTTCTTGCAGGTAGTCTAACTTGCCTAATAACCCTTTGAAGTCTCCCACACCATCCTGATTGCTGTCGGCAAAAGCTTTGATGTGAAGTTCATATATAACGGCGTCCTTGTACCAGAGGTCTTGATGCGGTCCTTTTGTATCTGATGGCATAATGTCGTGCGTGTTTACTGCGTTCGGGAAATAACTCAGAATTGTACCATTTTCCAAAAGTGATTTCACCTGCAAAAAGGATGGTCAATTCTAAGATCAATAGAGCTAGTTATGGATTTCCACAGGAATGGGGCGTTTTTACTCAATGTTTTATTGGCAAGGGGCACTAAGCTGAAATCAAACATCAACCGTACAGCTTTTGACATTGCGGACAATAGAAGGTCCTTCGCTTCGAGGTACCCAAATACTCCTTAATCAAGTCAATTTTGTCGCGGGGACACTTCTTTTTTGCATAGGCCTGCCAATGCTTTTTTAAGGTGAATTCCCTTCGCCAACCGAGAAACTGAAAACTATAGTTGACAACTTCACGCATAAGTTCGCGCCGCTTCCCGGGCGGAATATTTCCAACCTCGGACTTTGGGTGAAGCCTTATCCTGAACAATACCTCATTCTTAATTATGTTTCCAACACCAGCGAAGATCTCCTGGTTTAACAACGCATCTGTAACGAGCATTGTTGGACGTCGTTTTAGTGCAAGGGAAGCCTTTCTGCTGTTCCACTTGTCATTCATCACATCTTTACTCCAGTCATAAACCTTATTGAGGGGCTCATCAATGGTGACAATTGCGCAAGCATATAAGTAAAGCGCGTGTTTACCACTAAATGTCAATGCAAGCCTGGGAATTCTACCAGCTTTTGGCTCATCAATGGCAAACGAACCAAACATTAAAAAGTGTACGCGCAGCGTGTATCCCTTGAAGCAGATCAGCAAATGTTTTCCAAAGGTTTTGAAGGATTTTATCTTGGTGCCGGGAAGCCTTCCATAGTCTACTTTCTTCGAAGAGCCATTTGCGTTCACAATTTTCTTGTCGACTAGAAATTGCATGGCCTCCTTAGCAAGCACAATGGAAGGTCCCTCCGGCATATTGGGTTCAGTTTGCTCACTGCGGCGTACAAGCTTCAAGCCAATGTGTAGGTAATCGTGGCAGTGAGGCCAAAGATCACGTGGGCGAAAAATAGCCATTGAGAGCGGTAGGCGTCATCAAATCACGCGACCATAGAAGGTGGTAGCAAATCACAAAGACCAGCCCAACCACATAGTGAATAATCCAGCCAAGAGGATGCCGATATTTGTTTTCAATGCTTACTACTTTTAAGCGGCGGATCAAATCATTCAGTATGACAGGTTCAGTGAATTGTTTTTTCCTTAGCACACTAACGATGTAGCTGAATAACGTCATCAGAATTATCCCCACTGTGCTTGCAGCGACAACGGCCCAAATTGATGACGAAGTTGAAGATTCCATTGCAACTGACTTGCGAAACATATGCCAGTAAAAAAGATATTTGGATGCTTTCACAAATTAAGCTTTCTTCAACTTGTTGGTGCGCCAAGTTTTTTTTAGGATTGTTGTATTTCACTAATTTATCCATTATCCTTCCGGCATAAAGACGTAAAAATCCAGGATCATGAAACGAACCAATTTTATAGAAGGCCTAGGTTCTGCAGCAGCGCTTGCTTTTACGCCGATAGTAACGACTGCAAAAAATCTTTTTACCCAGCGCAGTAAGGGCTATACGGTTGCCGCGGGAAAGTCGCGCAATGGTAATACCATTAGCTTGTTTGAAGGCGACACATTTTTCACGAAGGTGGCTACGAAGGATACCAACGGAGACTTATTCATCTTCGAATCTATTCGCTCGAAAGAGGGAGGTCCTCCGTTACATTATCACTTCGAACAAGATGAGTGGTGGTATGTTTTACAGGGAGAGTTTCTCTTTAAAGTCGGCGATGAATCATTTACCGCCAAAAGTGGAGACAGCGTTTTTGGGCCCAGAATGGTGCCGCATGCTTTTGCAAAGGTCGGTAAAGGCGAGGGGAGGTTATTAATGCTTTTCCAGCCAGCTGGAAAGATGGAAGAAAACTTTCAAGCAATCAGTGACGGAACCACTGCTAAGATGACGGATGAAGAGCGAAAAGAATTCAGAAAGAAGAATGGCTTTGAGGTCGTTGGTCCCGCGCTAACCTATCTGAAACAATGACCCACGGTTTACTTTGCAAGAGGTCTTTGCCACCGTGGGCGAATGAGAATCGCGCAGGGTCAGAAAACCGCGACGGTGCACCATGTATGACTTCCAATGAATCAAATTTTGTGCAAAAATTAAGCATTCATTGTGGCACTGTTTTTAGGCTGCATCATATAGAGAATTTGAACGAAAGCATATGGATTCATTTGTAGTCACGAAGAGCATCACGATAAGTGCCGAACGAGACAAGGTTTGGGAAGCTTTGACTAATCCTGAAATCACAAAAAAATATTTCTTCCATTGCAAAGTATTCTCCACCTGGAGGCCAGGAGATCCTATAACTTTTAAGGGGCGCTTATTTTTTATAAAGAAAATTGAGCTCACGGGAAAGATTTTGAAAGTCATTCCAGGAAAATTCCTTCGGTATACGCTGTTCAACAATCAGGGTGATCGGAACAGTAGCACATCAACTATCACCGATGAGCTGACTTCCAAAAATGAGGAGACGACACTCACCATCAGTGATGATGTGGGAACGGGACCAGGAGCTGAAAAGCGATACAATAAATCAATGAAGGGATGGGACAAAGTGCTTAAGGGACTAAAGAAGCTGTTGGAATCATGACTACAGTAGTAAAAGGTGAATCGGAAGATTGGACAGCGCGTGAAGACGTTTTTCAGGTGGCGCCCGGTGTCTGGGGCGTTAAAGATATTTTCGTCAATTACTACATGATCCGCGTTGATGAGAACGAAACCTGGTTTCTAATTGACGCTGGCTTAAAGTGGTCCGCCTCGAACATCATAGAGCAGGCCGGGCGTCTCTTTGGTACGGGTGTTTCGCCATTTGCAATAATCTTGACTCACGGCCATTTCGATCATTCTGGCGGTTTACTTTCACTGCTCGAAGTTTGGGACGTACCAGTTTATGTTCATGAACTAGAGCTTCCGTACGTCACCGGCCTTTCACCATATCCACCCGCCGATACCGAGGCAGGTGGCGGAATCATTTCCGCGTTCTCTTTTCTATTTCCTCAGGGTCCAATCGATATAGGTACCCACGCGAAAAAATTGCCTGGCGATGGCACCGCCCCCGGTTTGTTGGGATGGCAGATCATTCACACTCCAGGAATTGCGCCTGGCCATATAAGCCTTTATCGCTCTGAAGATAAAATCATGATTGCTGGGGATGCGTTTTTAACCACCAGAATAGAATCTGTGTATCATGCCCTGACGTTTAAAGAACAACTTTCCGGCCCGCCGAAATACTTTACCTATGATTGGGAAGATGCCCGGTCATCTTTAGAAAAGCTTGCAGCGCTTAGCCCGGAAGTTGTTGCTACCGGACACGGAAAGCCTATGCAAGGTCAAGCGATGCGAGACCAGCTTGACGAGCTTTTGAATAATTTCGAAGACGTGGCTATTCCCAGTAATGGCCGATATACCCTTGAAGCAGCTATTACTAACAAATTTGGTGTGGCGTCCTGGCCAGAAAGTCCCCGTGTCATCCCACTATATGTGAAAATAATTGCATCTGCCGCCATTGGTTTCGGTACTGCGATACTTTTTTTTCAACTGAATGGAAAACGCTCTAATCAATCATAATCGCTACAGCCCGCTCTAGAAAAACGATCTGCGCTTGATTGATCATTATACATGCTTTTTCAATTGTCATCCACTCCCCACGATCTGCTTCTGGTATTGAGATAAACTTTTTTGAGCGTGGAGGAAACTCGATGTCGATATAGTTAGACACAATTCCATCGTCAGGGTTCCAGCTACCCTTGAAGCACCATGCAGTGACAGTCTTTCCACTCTTCAATTCCGATGTTCCAACAGGATAAAACGGGGGCGAAGGGACAATGCCTGTTTCCTCGCAGAATTCTCTTTGCGCAGTAGTAAGTAAATCTTCACTATTTTCCGAATTTCCTTTAGGAATACTCCATGCCCCTTCATTCTTTTTTTTCCAAAACGGTCCGCCCGGGTGGATGAGAAAGAACTCAAGCTGGGCCTGTTGCCGACACATTAATAGGCCTGCCGATTGGACTAGCTTCATTACCCTTCTTCTTTCTCTCCTTTTGCTTTCTTATCACGTGACATTTCGCCGGAAGCTTCTCTGTTTTCGCGAACCTTTTGCGGACTGGAAGTCTCTTGTTTCGAGGTATCGTAAGAGGTAAACTTGGAATCATCGTTCTTTTTACCCTTGGTGGAAGGTGTCACGATGCGGTGGTCATTTGGATTTTCTGGTTTTTTTTTCATGACGTATTTTTTCTATTGCAGCAAGCAAATTTGGACCAAAAGAATAAAAGCGATCCAACGGATATGAAGCCGCGTCCGTTGGGTAGTTGTTGCTCCTTGTGTAGCTTTAACTACCCAGCATTTGGACTGTTTATTTCCCGCGGATCGTTGAGCCATCTGGCATGGTAATTAAACATGATGATGCACACACGAAACATCGTTATATGGGAAAACAAGATAAAAAAACAGAAGAGGATCACGGAGTTCAGACGCCACCTCCACCGCAAGTGATTGATCCGTCCAGTCCGCCAGATAAAGGCCGTAATGAGGACTATGAGAAAAAGAAACGTGAGAGGCAGAATAACGAGAAATGATTCTGCAATATGAAAGAGGCTACCTTAGGGCAGCCTCTTTCGTTTTATCTATACGCTGATTAGTCGGTCAACACTCAGGCTGCGGCCGAAATCTTCTGACTTCGAAGTTGCATTATTCCGGTAAAGGTTTGATGTGTTTTTGTTTCTTCATCCAGGGTTTCGATTAGCAATTTTTCAATATCCGTTCTCCCTGTCCCCGATACCAGTTCAATAAGTTTTTGATATCCTCTCAATTCGTGGTTGATGAGTTTTTCGGAAAACACTAAGATGCGCTCATCTCGCAGCGCTCCATCGAGGGTAGCCAATGAATCCTCTGCGGCCTGGCACAGGGTGCTCAAAGGGTCGCAAGGTTGTACGTTTGTTTCTTCGTCGAGTAACTCGAACATCTGATCCAAGCGATAAATGTGTCGTTTTGTACTTTCGAGATACGCATGAACTGAAGATCTGACTTCCCGGGCGATACTTCCATTTTCCAACTTAAGGAGCGTCCGTATTAAATGGTTCTCACACCAGTATATTTCTTGTAAACCGATGATGAAGCTTTCGTAAAGCGGTGAATCTACTTCCTCAATGCGGTAAGGTGTAAGATCCAAATTCGTAAGGTTGATCATGGTTAGTTGTTTTCACACGTAGATCTACATTATTGTGCCTGTCTGAAAACGAGTTCAGAAACGAAAAATAGAGCTTTTTTGAGGGATGGTGTGGCAAAATTTCCCATGTGTGGACACTTTAAAGTGCTACGTGCCACAGAAACAGGAACATACTGCCGTGAGCAATCTATCCGTTCACAATCTCTCCGCCGTTCGGATGAAGAAATTGGCCCGTCATGTAGCTCGAGTCTTCGCAGGCCAGGAAGAGATAACTTGGTGCAATTTCGTTTGGTTGGCCCGCCCGCCCCATCGGTACATCGCTACCAAACTTTGAAATTTTTTTAGGTTTAAACGATGATGCGATCAACGGTGTCCATATCGGCCCGGGGGCAACGCCGTTCACTCTTATGCCTTTCGTGACGAGGTTGGATGATAAACTTCTCGTAAAGGAAACGATAGCACCTTTCGTTGAAGCATAGTCAATCAGTGAATCGCTTCCACGGTAGGCAGTCACGGACGATGAGTTGATGATTGCGCTACCCTTTCTTAAATGCGGCAAAACCGCCTTTGTGACCCAGAAATACGGGTAAAGATTTGTTGAAAAAGTTTTAACCAGCTGAGACGTTGTTATATCCTGTAATTCTTTGCTTTCAAAATGCAAGGCTGCATTATTCACCAGGACATCAATTCTGCCAAATCGCTTGATAGTATCCTGAACGATTTTCTTGCAGTGATTCTCCTCGGATAGATTACCAGGGAGCAACAAGCATTCAGTATAGGAATCAACATAGCGTTTTGTCTCTCGGGCATCCAGATGTTCGTTCAGATATGCGATGGCTACCTTAGCTCCTTCGCTGGCAAAAAGTATGGCGACAGCCCTTCCGATGCCGCTGTCTCCCCCTGTGATCAATGCCACTTTGTTGTAAAGTCTGCCTTGCGGGTAGCTTCTGGGACTTGAGTCCGGAACTGGCTTCATTTCGTTCTGACTCCCGGGCCGTGTCTGAGCTTGAAGTTGCCGTATCTTTTTTTGTTTACCCTGTTTCTGCATGGAAATGGTTTTAGAGGCTTCTATTCAATTATGTGCCACATTTAAAAGCGACCGTCAGATCGCTTTGGCATGCTTTTGTTAATAGGTGGGATAAAGAACATAATATGAAATCAATAATTATTTTAAGCATCGCGCTGGTGAGCATTATCGGCGTGGCGCACAGCCAGGACACGACACGCACTCCTGTGCCTCAGGGTGATCCGGAACTGAAGCAATCTCCTGATCAGCTAAATCAAAGTATGCTCCAGGACATGGTAAAGATCACATCCGCCCAATTGCCTGACGACGTGAAGGCCGCAATGATGGGGGATGAATTTAAAGGATCAAAGACGTACTACAAGCATAAGAAGAGGAAAGAGTACGGTGTCGAGGTCAGAGATGGAGAAGTATCAAGTTTTCACTTTTTTGACAAGGATGGCCAGCCTTTAAATAAGAGAGACTAATTTTAGTCGTACCAACTGGAGGGCTATTGGCGGCAAGCCGATGGCCCTTTTTTTTCGAATATTAAATGAATGAGCTATTCATTTCTTAGGCTATCTACAGGATTCGCTGAGGCAGTACGCACAGTTTGAAAGCTTAGCGTAGCAAAGGCAACAAACATTAGCAGAAGGCCGCCCATTAAAAAAACCCACCAATCGAGTTGTGTTTTATAAGCAAATCCCTCCAACCATCGATTGACAGCCCACCAGGAGAGCGGTGTTGCAATACAAAATGCAACAAAGACAAGCCGGATAAATTCTTTTGATAATAACGAAACGATTGTGCCGACGGTGGCTCCCAAAATTTTGCGTATTCCTATTTCTTTCCGTCTTGTCTCTGACGTGTAAATAACCAAACCCAAAAGTCCCAGACAGCTGATAAAGACAGAAAGTCCCGTAGCCCAGTTAAGGAGCTCACCAATATTTTGTTCGGCCTGGTAGAACCCTGCGATGGTGTCATCGAAAAAGTTGTAGATAAAGTCATGTTCCGGGTATATCTGAATATAGGCTTTTTTTATCTCGGTCAGCAGCGGTATCCACCCCTCGCTTGCAGTGCCTCCAGCCGCAAGGGCTACATGGAATGTGCTGCCATCGTTTGCTGCTCTGAATAAAAGAGGACTTATCATCCTATGAAATGACGATTCATGAAAGTTACGCATCACACCGACGATAGGAGTGCTTGGTCCATTAGGCTGGCTGATTTCTTTTCCTAAAGCATCTTCAGGGTTTTGAAAGCCAAGCTCCTGAGCATATGCTTCATTGATCAATAGCTCGTTTACGTGCTCGCCTCCTCTTACATTTCTGCCCGCGGCTAGTCTGATGTTGTAAAGCGATAAGTAGTGCTCGTCGCCGAACCTGATCTGAACGGGTATATTTTTTTCCTCTTTTCCAGAATTAAAGGACACATTCGTGTACGCACCGCCTTGCATTGCGGGAGGGGAGAAGCCAAGAGATACTTTCTGTACGCCAGGAATGTTTTTTATCGTGTTCGCTAGGTAATGGTGATGATTCGCTGGGTTACCCTGTGGTACGTCAAAAGTTACGATAGAGGCTTTGCGAAAACCCAATTCCTGATGAAGGGAAAAGTGGATTTGTTTGCCCACCATGAAAGCGGCAATGATAAAAATCTGAGCGATCGTGAACTGGGAAACGGTGAGGATCTTTCGAAATCCGGCACTGCGCGTGAGCCCTCCACCTGAAAAGGAATTTTTTAATATTGATACGGGACGAAGGCCGGCAAGCACGAAGGCAGGATACAAGCCCGATAGCAGGCTGACTATGGAGACAAGCGCTATCAAAAATAATATTGCGTACCAGTCATTGAGGAGATTAAATTCGACGCCATTGGGGATAAAATCAGAGAACAACTCAAGTAGGAAAGGCACAAGACTTATTGAAACAGCCAGGGCTAATAATGTTATTGAAAATGTTTCGCATAAAAACTGCATAACTATCTGATTTTTTACGCTACCGATCGTTTTCCGGATTCCAATTTCTTTCGCTCGTCGAGACGCCTGTGCTGTGCTGAGGTTTATAAAATTCATACATGCCAATAGGAGAAGAAACAGACCTATCGCGATTAATCCATACAATGTAGATTTATGAGCAGTGCGCTGACCAAATGAAGCATAGGAAGTATTGAAATGTATATCGTTTAACGGTTGCAGAGAAAGTATTATGGTGAAGCGAGCATCGTGATTCCTATTTGGATGATATTTTTTGAGTAGGGTATTGATCTGACGTGCAACGGTGCTAGAATGAACTCCTGATTTTAGTATCACATACGTTTTTGAATATGCCATCCAGTCGTTCCAGATGTCCATCATAAAATCTTGCTGAAGGGATGTTTTAGCAATCGTGGAATACGAGATAAATTCCCGGGCAGTGAAATCGGTGATTTCGTCAAGGTCTTTCACGATACCTGTCACCACCGCGGTAACTTTGTCTCCATAAAGAATTTCCATTCCGATCATCTCTGTGAACGAAAGGTTGTTGAAATACTGGCGGGCCCTGCTGGCGGTCAGCACCACAGAGAAGGGTTTGGTAAGTGACTGCGGACCGGCCCCTGCCTGCCATTCAAAGGGAACCATTTCGAAGTAGGATGGTGTCGTAAATACTATGTCCGTTTGCTTTTTAAATTTAGCTGGCTGTTTGAAATTTAAGGAGTTGATGGTTACGTCGATCGAGGCGTCGCCTTGAAATTGCATCACAGGAATCGTCGCGCGAATTCCCGTAACTTCTTCTTCAATGGTCGGAGCGAGGGCAGCAGGCACACTGGCACTTTTGCCAGCCATGCCATTGAAGTTAGAATTAAGGACTACCCGATAGATCGACTGCGGGTCGTTTTGAAATTTATCGAAGCTAAACTCATACTTGACAATAAGGAAAATGACAAGCGCTGCGCTTAGCCCTATCGATAAGCCGAGGACATGAATTGTTGAAAAAACTTTATTTCGTAGAAGGTTGCGAAATGAGAATAGAAAATAACTTCGGATCATAGGGTAGGATTGGTATCATCCTATATGCCAACGTAGTGCCAGGCATACTTCCCTCTTACTCAATGTTTTAGAGAACTTTATTATTTTTTTCCGTCCGATTTTGGAACAGAAGTGCGCGCCGGATGTGCGCTTATTTCATATACTTCATCTTGATTGTGATATCAGTATCTGTCGAACTGGGTACGGAGATACGCGCCTTCTTGAAAGAAGGAGGGCCCATCATGCCCATCGCGTTGTTGGAAAAACCGTAGCCTTCAATAGGTAAACCAAGCGTCGTCTGATCCATATCCTTGTTTTGATTCTCGTCATGAAGTACACTTACGGCATAATTGCCTGGTTTGATATCTTTGAAACTCACTTTCATCTCGTTATCCGTCACCTTTACAACCTGTCCATCCAAAACATGACGAGGAAATCCCGCAGCCTTATCATAGATCCCTACCATAATGTCACCATTACTGTTTTTAAGGTTCATCACAGTAATGTTCAGGGAAGATTGCGACCGCGCTGTGGAAAAGGTAAATGACGCAATGATGGCCAATACAAGGACAGTAGAAAAGGATCCCATAAAACGGGCTGTTAAGAAGTCAAACGAACAACGGCTTCTATTTTTTAAATATAGAGGCACCAAATACCAGCACAATAACAAGTCCTATCAGGAAAATGAAAAATATAACTTTCGCGATATCAGCAGCTCCTTCGGCTATCCCACCGAATCCAAAAATCCCAGCAACAATAGCAATGACAAAAAAGATTACAGCCCAGCGTAGCATAGTTTTAATAGTTTAATTTATTAATGGCTATCTAAAATTCATACCAATTTTACCTTTGTATCTAAATGACTCTTTGAATGGTGTGCGTGCCACTATTGTTATCCAATTAGGTCCGTTCGCTTTTTTGAAGGACCCTGCTGTGAGTTGGTGTCTTGGCTATGGGGAATATTTACGACATTTTGCGAGAAAATATTTCCCTTCTGCCAGGCGCTTCCTTCGTAACGCTACTATTGATATCTTTCCATTTTACCATTTGTAATGTCACAAAAGCAATTCGAAAGCGACAGGCTTTTTCTGATTGGTATGATCCTTAGCATGACTTGCTGGGGATTCAGCTGGACTTCAGGAAAAATTCTAGCATCCTATGGTAGCCCTCTGGCAGTTTCCGCGCTAAGGTTCTCCCTGACATTTATTTCACTTGTCTTTATTCTGCCCCTTTTAAAAACAAAACTAAGTATAGCCCGATCTGGTCTCTTTGATCTATTTGGGGCCGCGATCATGATATCGATATATACTTTTTTATTTTTCAAGGGGCTTGTCACCGGAAAGGCAGGAGCGGGGGGAGTTCTTGTTACTGTCCTGAATCCTATAATTTCCTATTCAATCATGTTGGTGATGTCCCGCAGACGGCCAACGCGCGCCGAAGCTTTGGGATTATTACTCGGCCTCGCCGCCGGCATAATCTTATTAAAACTTTTATTTGAACCTGCCAATGTACTCAATGCAGGAAATGTTTATTTCTTATTCGCCTCTTTCAGTTGGGCCATATTAAGTGTGTTCACGTCCCGGGCGTCGCGGTATGGGCAACCATTGACGTTTAGCTTTTACATGTATGGCATAAGTACAATAATCATGTTAGTTGCCGCGGGACTGGATAACTTAAACGGTGTATTGGACAACAGCGATTTATCCTTCTGGCTAAATCTATTTTTCAGTGCAACAATCACCACTTCGTTAGCGACTACATTCTATTTCGTAGCAACATCTAAAATCGGAGCAAGCCGGGCGAGCAGCTTCATTTTCCTTGTGCCCATATCGGCGGCGCTTGGTTCATGGTTTTTCCTTGGCGAGATTCCTCAGTCACATACGATTATTGGCGGATTGCTCGGGATTGCCGCAGTGTACGTCCTCAATCAACGTTCGGCGAAAACGACGGACAAGAAATTGAGTTGAAAGTGGCCGCGAAAGGCCAATCAAGTATTTCGTTCCTGAAACCTGAAGGCCCCAAGGTATTGAACATAAGCAGCAACTGCCAGCAAGATGTGACTTATATCCAGGTAATTGAACCAGGTGTGCAATGACAGCTTATTAATATAGATATAGGATGCAATGCAGGTTACTCCCACGCCGCCGAGTATGTACAAACTTCCCTTGTCACCTGTGCGGAAGTAGCTATAAAGATGAAAGGTAGAAACAATTGCCAATAGACCATATCCTGAATGAAATTGAACCCACTTGAAATCAAGGGTTGACATGGTTATTGTGATAATAGCAAAAAGCTCAAGCAAATTGAAGATCAGAAAAAACTTAGCTGTTTGTGGCTTGATCAATGAGTCAGCATGCGATATCGCGGAGCGTTCAATCAATGCAACAGAGAGCATGCTAATAATCCATCCGGGCAGCTTCCAGCCAAAGTTCAATGCATATAGAAATCCATGCCCAATCACGCCACCGAGAAAGGTAGCAGCGCCCATTAAGAGAAAGTAATAATGGAAAAGTATCTGGGCCCTCCCCGGAAATTTACTTTTGTTCAGCTTATAGAAGGCGTAAAAACAGACTGCGGCCACGATGACATCCGTAAACGTTGTCATAGGCTCGTCGATCCTAATCCCAAACGGATAAATCGAGGGTTGCGGACTTATCATGCTTGCGAGGCTAATAGGCACATTGTAAGTCTAACGCATCGGCTAGCCAAAAGGTTGGGGAGAGTCATGACTAACTCATGACTCATGGCTGATTAATGACTACTCAAGACTTACTCATTACGCTTTGAGCCCTTTGCGATGACAATAGGAATGGAACTACCGCTACAACAAGGCAAACACCGGAGGCTGTGAGAACGTGGAAGATGCTGGTGAAAAAATGTCCCGTGTTGAAGACGATAAGGATGAGAACAACAGAAAACGGCATTGAGCACGCCAGAACATTCATCGCGAAATCCATGTCGAAGACATTCGATGTGTTATGATTGGGAATTCTGTCCTCTAAGGCGCTTACCGCGACCATATGAGAGTAGGGCCAGAAGCTGCATGCGCTTTGTGGAAATACCACAATGAGCAACATCGTGGCAAGATCTGTTACCGGCAAGGCTACCAGCAGGGCGGCTGAAATGAGAAAGGCGATGCTCGATCGAAAGAATAGAAAGGAGAAGATCGTTCGCACCTGATGCCATGTCAACCGTATCGATATACCAATGAACAACAAGATCATAGGCGTCATCAGCAGGCTAACTTTATCAATGCTCTGTTTTAAAAAACCGGGGAACGAATCATATGAAAGACCCAGGGAGAGCATGGCAATTGCGGTAATGATCACAAGATTAACTGGTTCGTTAATCAGTGATTTAAGAACATCACTGACGTTGACTTTCTTGTCGCCGCTTACTTCGCGGTGCGCATTATAATACCATTTCATGGCAATGATGTAGGCGACAATGAGCACAAACACTTTGTTACCGATATCGGCGAGTGCTGCCATTGCGACGCCTGATTCGCCGCTGAACTCGAGAATGAAAGGAAAGCACGATAAGCCCGGGGCCAATGACGGTATTAGTAAGACCAATGTTTTAAATTGGTTTTCGGGTATGTGGAATAACGATCGTACCGGTAGCTTGCTGACCAACAAATACATAATGAGATTGAATCCCATTGCAAGGATGGGGATAATAATGAGCTCTACAGAGAAACTGATCTTTAATAATGCGATAAGGATTGTTGCAGGAAGGGCGAGACTCAGGATAATCGTCCGCAGCCCTTCCCGTTGCTCCCTTGATTTAATTTTGCCCCTGAAAAGGTAGCCGAGCAAAATTAACAGCAATAAGGAAATTGTGGTCTCTAAAGAACTCATTTATCAAAAAGATATAGGACCTGAACTTTTAATTAGCTGATGATGGCGTGAAGGGTTGAGGCAAATAATTTTAGCTCATCCATGGTGCCGATACTTACACGCGCGTATTGTTTACCATGGATCTCAAAGCCGCGAATGCCCACACCCTTTTCCATCATCTTTTCCAGCAGTTCTTTGGCCGGCATTTGAATTGGGAATAGCACGAAGTTTGTAACGGATGGGATAGGGTTTAACCCGCCCTTTTTCAATTCGGCGGTTACATATTCTCTATTAATTTTATTGTTTGTGCGGGTATAATTTTGGAACTCAATGTCGTTCAAACTTGCCATCGCTCCTTCCAACGATGTTACCGAGATTCCCATTTCCGTGCGCACAAGACTCTGAATCATCTGCACCCTTTCAGGTTTTGCAATCATGTATCCAAGGCGTAGTCCAGCCATACCGTGAATTTTGGAAAATGTCCGGCAGACAATGATGTCATGTCCCTCGCTGATTAATCCGACGGTAGTTTGCTCTGCCGGATTGTCAAGCAGCTCCAGGTAAGCCTCATCAACAAATACCGGGCATTTTAAGCTCACTCTCTTGCAGAACGCTTTGAGCTCGGCGATCGGCGTCAGTGTTCCAGTCGGATTGTTGGGATTGCACACATAAACGAGTTTCGTGTTTGCGTCAATCGCCTTTTCCATTGCAGTAAGATCGTGAGAGTAATCTGGTCGAAGTGGGATGTTCTTCCACGTCGCGCCAATTGCCTGCGCCGTACTCACAAGCGATAGGTACGATGGGTCGGCGGAGATCACGTTCCCGCCTTTCATACAAAGTGCAAACGCAGTTTTCTCGAGGATATCGGTTGATCCCGCCGCAAGCAGGACTTGTTCTTTTGTTACCCCTTCCTTCGCGGCGAGAACTTCGATCATTTTCATTGAGCTGCTATACACGTAACGATTGCCCTGGCTTGCACTTTCGCTGATAGCTGCAACAGTTTTCTTTGACGGGCCCCAGGGATTTTCGTTAGCCAGCAGGCGGGCCTTTAGTGCTAAGCGATCCTGGAAGGGTACCTTGTAATCGACTACGGATGACTTGCCGGTGACCGGTTTCATCCCGAAAGCTGGCTTGGCTTGCAGTTCGTTAAAAACTGAAAGACCGGTTACTACACCTCCGGCGGCTATTGCGCTTTGCTTGAGCCATACTCTGCGGTTAAGGAATGAGTTCATGTTTGGTGTGTGGTTTTAATTGTTGACGTACTGTACAGATAAAGTGGTGAGCGCGTATATAATGTGATCCAGGCATTAAGGTGACGGCCAACGTTAAAAAACGATAGTAGAAGTTTGCATCTCGAATAATTAAAGTTATGTAAAAGTGAATGTTGCAAAATTTTCTTTCGTTGTCAAGCCATTTATCGGTATATCATGCTATAAATAGTGCTTTGTTTGAAATAAAAGATGGGGAATACGCAAATTCAACCGTTTGCAACGCGCACATCAAACGGGTGCAGTCTTTTGAAAAAAATTTTCAAAAAAAACTAAAAAAAATTGCTGCAACGGATCATTTTTTCTCGGGCGTATATCCATGCCGTTGTAACGTCTACAGGACTTGAGGCGCATTTCAATCTTTTCTGGCTTTGCGGGCGAAATACCGAAACCAGAAATTCGGAAAGCTGTTAAGCCCGGATATACTAAAAATGCATTCTATAAAAGTCTTGCAAAGAGGCGCGTTGAACTAGGTTGTTGGCAGCGGGTGTTCAAGTTGAATTGTTATTTCGGACAATTTACCGATTAATCATTATTCATTAATGATTGGTATCTGTCCTTGGCCACAATTAACCCTTTGATCAGCTTGCCTTCCTCATTACTGCTGTCACTGATGATATTAAAGTATCTGCTTGGATGCCACCCGGCGAACTCTTTGAATTCTCTGATAAAGTAAGATTGATCACAATAACCACTTGCCTGAGCCAATTCCGACAATGTCCTGTACCTGCCCGTTGCATACCGGCGTTTAGTACTGTGATACCGGACAATTCTTGAAAAATGCTTTGGAGAAAATCCTGTTGATGACTTGAAGCGCCGTTCAAAATGTTTTTGTGAAAAGCCGGAACGATACAAGAATTCTTTCAGATTGATTATACCCTCCTGCTGCATTATTCCTTTTACAAGTTGGTTGATAGGGTCAACCTTTCTTTTTAGTGATAGTTTTCGAAGGAAATGTGAAAGGATTTCGATTTTTTCCATCGGAGATGTCGTAGCATGCATTCGATCCGAAACCTCGTCGATTTCCTTCCCAAATAGTGCCCGTGCGTCAAGTGTTTTATTGCAAAGTTCGCTGGCATCAATACCCAACAGTTCCGGTAGAGCGTGTGGGAAGAGGCGAGCGCCCAGCATTCCAAAGTTGTCAGCTAATGTATAAGACTTGAAGCTGCTTTTCTGTGCTCGTAAATATAATTGTGTAGCATTTACTTCAACGAAGCCGCCGCCGTAGGGCAGCACCAACTCTGCACTTTCATCAGCCATCGATTGATACAACTTCGGCATGACACCCTTCTGATCATTCTCCAAAATCCAGAAAGATCTCACAATTTCTTTGAGGTCGTCCGGAGCCTTTATCACCTGATAGTTCATATCGTGTTCCTGGTATTTACTTTGCTAAAATAGCAGTCCGGCAGTTAAGAAGGTGCGATAAGGCAAAATACTTCCGTCATACTCGACCGGTTGTGGAGAACGTTATGGAAGGGAAAGTTGATATGTCGATTTTGTCCAATTTCCGGGAACATCGCCCGCTTAAATTTGGTAAACGAGTCTATAAATTGGAGCATGGAATTTTACAGTTTTAACTCAAGGATACCGCGGGTTCTCTTTGCGCTTTCCTTGATTGGTTTTAGTATTCAGCATTTTCTCTTTGGAGAGTTTATTACCGGGAGGGCTCCCGCATACCCCACCAATTTCGCAGGTCAATCCTTTTTTAGTTTTGCCACTGGTGGGCTATTCTTTCTTTGCGCGATCGCCTTGGTGCTTGAAAAAAATGCATGGAGGTTGCTTGCGGTTTGTGGTGTCGTAATCCTGTTTTGGGCCGCCGGTAGAAATATCTTAGTGCTTGTTGCCAATCCGGAATATGGTGGATTGCTTACCAATACTTTCAAAGGGTTGACACTGGGATTTGGCGCTTTCATCATTGCCGCGTCTTTTCGCGAAAAAGGAACGTCATCCTTTTCTAATAAATTGGTCGGGTTTATGTCCACTTCCGGTAATTATATTGTCGGACTCTTCTTACTAGTTGCCGGCGTACAGCATTTTATCTTCGTGGACTTTGTAAATTTTCTTGTACCCGCGTGGCTTCCCTTCATTCCCTTCTGGACTTATTTTTCCGGAGTGGCGCTTATCGCCGCGGGACTGGGTCTTATCACAGGAATAAAACGACAATTGGCTGCATTGCTTGCCGGTTATATGGTGCTTGGATGGGTGCTGTTGTTGCACCTGCCACGGGTTGTTGAGTATCAGAATCAAAACGAATGGACTTCGGTCCTTGAGGCGCTTGCTGTTGGATCAATCTTATTGATCATTTCAGACCAGCATAGTCATATCACAGATAAACTGCCCCAAACGTAATTTTTAAATCGCTCACTGGATAGGGTATAAAAGTCCATTTACATGGCCGTCACAACCGTAATGACAAGCGACCGAAATTTTCATTCCGCGTAAAAGCCCAGGGAGATGTGTGTGTAAGGTTATCACGCAAAATTGATCAATAGTGTAAAGGCAAATGACCATCTTGAGGTCGCGATTGACCCAAATAAAGATCGTCTTCGCATCATCATTCCGTTATCCATCATTTCGATTATACTTCACCTCTTCCCGTTTGGATAGATCTGGTTTTGTAATTCGCCATCATGAAAAATTATGAAAGAAACTTTATGAAAAAGAAAGATATCGCGGCTGAAGAATTGATCGTTGCCAAACTAGAATTGGCTTTCCAACGGGAACTTAGGGAGCAACGCGCTGCGGAATTAATCATTGCTAATATAGAGCTTGCTGTACAAACGGAAGAGAAGCAGCGTCGGGAAGCAAATTTGGTTGTAGCCAACATTGAGCTTGCGTATCAAAATGAAGAAAAAATCAAGCATGCTGAAGAGCTCGCAGAGGCCAACACTATCATATCGTTACAACGTAAGGAACGAAGCCTGCGCGCGGATGAATTGGTTATTGCTAATCACGAGCTTACATTTCAAAATAACGAAAAGAAAAAACGTGCTGCCGAATTGTTGTTGGCGAACATTGAGTTAGTGCGACAAGACAAGGAAAAAGTAAATCGAGCGGAAGAACTATTCGCTGCTAACGTAGAATTGGCGTTTCAAAAGGAGGAAAAGACGCAAAGGGCCTTAGACTTAGAAATCGCCAGACTCGAGATCTTGTTTCAAGGGAGGGAAAGGGAAAAGCGAGCGGCTGAGTTAGTACTCACAAACATAGAACTCGCTTTCCAACTGGAGGAAAAATCCCGACTCAAAGAAGCGCTGGCTATGCTTGAAAGAAAAATTTCTTTTCAAAAAACATTGCTAGGATTTATTGAGCAGGGCAAGGAGAAGGATGCAAAGGATTTCATCCTTGAAAACATTGATGTTGCCATTCAAAACGACGAGAAAGACCAGTTGGTAACAAGGCTCGCCTTTCAGGAAAAAGACAAGTTGAAGCAGGCAACTGAGCTCATAATGACTTGCGAGCAGCTCTCTTTTGAAATCGAGGAGAAAAGAAAGCGGGCAGCAGAACTGGCAATTGCAAACGTCGAGCTTGATTTTCAAAGTAAAGAGCGCGAACTCCGCTCGGTCGAACTTGCTGCTGCCAACCGGGAACTCCGCCTTCGAAATATCGAAAAAGAAAAGCGCGCAGCTGAATTAGTCATTGCAAACAGCGAGCTGACCTTTCAGAATAGTGAAAAAGAAAACCGCGCGCGGGAGTTGGTCATTGCTAACCGTGAACTTAGCTTCCAAAATAGTGAAAAGGAAAAGCGTGCCGAAGAACTCATCCTGGCAAATCAAGAACTACGCTTTCAAAATAGCGAGAAGGAAAAGCGCGCTGCCGAACTGGTCATTGCAAATATTGAGTTGACCTTTCAGAATAGTGAAAAAGAAAAACGTGCGGCAGAGCTGGCGATAGCAAACAATGAATTACATTTTCAAAATGGCGAAAAAGAGAAGCGTGCCGATGAGCTTGTCCTTGCAAACAAGGAGCTTGTCTTGCAAAATGAGGAAAAAGAGGCCAGGGCACAGGAGCTTTCGATTGCCAACAAGGAACTTAAGCAATTTGCTTTCATAGCGTCACATGATCTGCAGGAACCTCTTCGTACAATTTCAAATTATATGGAAGTATTGCAGCAGGAATACTTGCACAAGCTCGACGAACAAGGTAAACAATATATTGCCTCCGTTAATGGAGCTGCCAGGCGGATGCATACACTTGTTGAGGCGCTGCTCGGATTTTCGCGCATCGGTCAGGACAGGCTGGTAACCTTGGTAGATGTGAACAAGGTGGTGTCGGAAGTGGTCTTAGACCTTACCGCTTTGATCAAGAAATCGAACGCTGTTATTTCAGTATTACCACTTCCGGTGTTAATGGGGAACGAGGGGGAACTGCGTCAGTTATTTCAAAATCTGATTACGAACGCTATCAAATTTAAAAAGAATGGCACTAATCCAAAGATTAAAATCACAAGCGAGACGTCACATATGGGTTGGAAGTTTAGTGTAATTGACAATGGTATTGGGATTAACGCTTTACATTTTGAACGCATCTTTGACCTTTTTCAACGCTTGCATACTCGTGAAAAATATGCCGGAAACGGTATTGGGTTGGCGAACTGCAAGAAAATTGTACAACTCCATCATGGAGAAATTTGGCCTGAATCAATCGCAGGCCACGGATCAACTTTTAATTTCACAATACCCATTCGGTCAGCATGAATAAAAAACTAGAATGTATAATGTTGGTCGATGACAACGCAGACGATAACTTCATTCACGAGAGAGCCATTAAACAGCAGTATGCAAATATTGATGTTATTACTAAAACGACTGGCGAGGATGGGTTAGCACATCTGAAAGCGATTTCCGGAACCAAGACCAGTCGACCCGACCTTATCTTTTTGGACATAAATATGCCTGGGATGAATGGCTGGGAATTTCTGCAAGAGTATGATCATTTGGACGAATCAATGCAAGGAAGCGCCATAATCATTATGCTCACCACTTCCGAAGTTGCGGCGGACATTGTCAGGGCTAAAACTTGGCCATTTGTTTCTGACTTTATCACCAAGCCGCTTACACGCGAAAAGATAAATGGTATCAGCAAAAAGTTTTTTTAAATGACCTATTGTGATTGTAGTAGTGTGAAATAAAAACCGGACCAACACGGTAAGTGCTGAATCCGGCTTTACCATGCCAGTTTCCCTGACAGGATATAACACACAACCAAAATAGTTATAAAGGGAGTGCAAGGATCTGAATAAAAAGTGATTCGGAAAGAATGAATATTGACAGGTCCTTGCACGTAACTTAACATTGAGCGGAAGGCGCACAACCGTCTCCAACAAACGGTGGTGATTCCTAGTCGAGTTGGCCTATAGTCTGAAACGCTTAACCTACAACCTAAAAGTAAAGTTAGCGCATAGCCACGCAGTAAGCATTGCACATTTAACCAACAGGCTTACATAGATCACTGGTTTTTTGAACGCGCTAACGTAGGCCGTCCTTGCATTTTACAAACAACCTAGTTTTTCGATTTTGTAGCTGAGAAATAATTCTTGACAAATGCGTGAAGCTGTTTCTCGGTCATTTTATCGGCTTGTTGAACGTCGATCTTTATATTTTCAAAACGATGGTCAGTCTTGAGCGAATTGAACAGCTCAGCTTTAGCGTTGGTTGGTCCAAAGAGAACAACCTGATCGAAATTCCTGATTGCCTCCCCCAACTTCTTATAAAAATCAACCTGATGATGCTGCTCTTTGTTATGAATGACGTTTTCACTGCTTCCTACTGAATGCTCTTTTTCGGGATGCGTTAAATTTGATTCCACTACCGTCTCCTCTCCTCCGACGTTTGAAAATTCTAATAAGTGGGCAGTGGAATGATCCATCCAGATGCCTAATTTTTTGTCTGTTGCCATTTGCGAACGATTATCGTTTTGTTTGACCTGTAAGCTAACGCATTACGGCTGAACGTGAAAATATACAAGTGTGCAAATAGAGGGCATGTTGTTATTTAAGCTTTAAACCCGGACTAAATGTTTACATATATCCCACATTTGGCTTTCCAAGTCATCTGACACACCGGTTCAATCGTAGATATTTTCCGATCAATTCCCCTGATAAGGCCCAAAAAGCGTCGTTCTCCTCGTCACGGGGCTCGAACCGGTCTCTCCTGCGGGGAGTCGTCGTCTATCATTGAATAGTTGTTCCGCGGCTATTTTCTTTTTAATGATTTCCTGTCCTATTGGGGAATGTTCATTTGTAATGGTGGTATAAATTAATAACTACACCAATGTCGTTTCGTTAGGTAACTGCCTGGGGACGCTCGTAACTATCTGGAAAAGGCTGAAGCTGCCAGCCACAAGCTGCAAGTCCGCTTGTGCAAACTTGGCTATTCATTGACGATATTGAGCATGATCGAAGCACAGGCCTTCACTAAACGACATTAAAACTACACCTTTAACACTTAATGAAATGGAACAATTTGCATTGATTTTCAGACACGAGGATGGCAAGAAAGTCGCATCACCAGAACAGATTCAGGAATGGATGAAACAAACTATGGACTGGGTGGGCGGCATCGCAGCCCAAAACAAATTCGTAAGTGGCACGGGCCTTCCCTTTGAAGACGCGCGTGTAGTAAAGCATAATAAGATTGTGACAAACGGCGCTTTTGGCGACATTAAAGAAACGCTCGGTGGTTTTGTAATCGTGAAAGCCGAAAATGTCGAGGAAGCTGTCGAATTCGCAAAAGGCTGCCCTGTATTGCTGGGGGAGGGAAATACGGTTGAGGTAAGGAAGGTGGTTAAGCACTAGCATGACTCATAAGTTAGAAAAGAGCCGGGACGCATCGGTCTTACCAGGATACCGAAATAGCGGTGCGTTGTGATTGATCAGGATTTAATACCGCATTTGTTTAGGACAGAGTTTAGTAAAATAAGCTCTGTCCTTGCAAAGCGATTTGGATTAGAGCATATCGACGTTGCTGAAGATATTTCGAGTGAAACGTTTCTGCTTGCGTTGAACACGTGGCCATATCAGGGCGTTCCTGAAAATCCGCAGGCGTGGCTTTACACGGTTGCAAAGAACAAGGCAAAGAATTATCTGATCAGGGATCAACTTTTTAAGAACAAAATTTCCAAAGCGGTCAGGGCCTCAATATCGGAGGCAGATGAATCTCACATTGATTTGTCTGATCAAAACATCTCCGACAGCTTGCTACAGATGCTTTTTGTCGTTTGTCACCCGGCAATTCCCGCCGCATCACAGGTAGCCCTGGCGTTGCGAATTCTTTGCGGTTTTGGAATCGATGAGATTGCTAACGCATTTGTGACAAACAAGGAAACAATAAATAAGCGATTGGTTCGTGCAAAGGAAAAACTGAGAAACGAAAAAGTCAAAATTGAAATTCCAAGCGTTGCAGACATCAATAGCCGTTTGGAATCCGTTCTCCGGACCCTTTACTTATTATTCAATGAGGGATACTACTCTGAAAGCAAAGATACTATCCTGCAAAAGGATCTTTGTCTGGAAGCAATGAGGTTAACACAGTTGCTTATCGAGAACGAGAAAATTAACTCTCCGCCTGTGATGGCGTTATACGCCCTGATGTGTTTTCATTCTTCCAGATTCCCTGCAAGGGTAGACCGGCAAGGCCAGACCGTTTTGTATGACGACCAGAACCAGGAGTTGTGGGATTTTGAATTAATTACGCGGGGTGCCTATTATATGAATGTTGCATCTAAAGGCGACCACTTATCCCGGTACCATCTAGAGGCCGGGATTGCGTATTGGCACACCGTTAAAGAATCCACGAAAGAAAAATGGGAGAGTATATTGCAACTCTATAACCAATTGCTGCAAATCGACTATTCACCCATTGCGGCGCTCAATCGAACCTTCGCCCTTGCAAAAACCAACGGGAAAGAGGAGGCAATCCAAGAGGCAGAGAAACTGAAATTAACAGACAATCACTACTATTTCACTTTGCTCGGTGAGTTGTATCGTGAAATTGATCCAGAAAAATCAAATGCCAATTTTGAATTGGCTTTGTCATTGGCTAAATCGGATGCGGAAAGGACATTGCTTAAAATGAAACTTGATGGTGGCCTGAAGTAGTCAAGAGTTAATCAAGAGTCAAGAGTCAGTGTTTTGTTGCTTGTTTCTGAGAGGCTTTCTACTCTTTGTGATGTCCGACGTTCTGCGCGGCGCCCGGCTCTTGATTGATTCCTGAGTTTGGAATTAAATTTCCTCGACCTACATTGAGCCGCGCGGTGCACTTTTCACGATTCTATGTCTTTCCTTATTGGTGCAATAGTCAGTTTTTTAGGTTCCATTCCTCCAGGGACATTAAACGTTTTGGTTTTGCAGCTTGGCCTGCAGAATAATCTGAAAGCTGCGTTACGCTTTGCGTTGGCGGTGTCGCTTGTCGAGTATCCGTATGCATGGATCGCCGTTGAGTTTGAGACTTGGATTACCTCGTCGCCCGTTGTGCAGGAAAATTTCCGATTATTGGCGTCAATTGTAATGATCATTCTTGGTCTTTTCGGCTTGTGGTCTGCAAGAAGGCCTTCATCACTTTCTGTCAAGTTCCAGAATAACGGATTCACAAGCGGCCTGGTCTTAGGCCTTTTGAATTTTCAGGCCATTCCGTGGTGGATCGGAATTATTGCTTACCTAAAGTCTGAAGGATGGATTTCGATTGATACCACCTTTGCTAAACATAGCTTTATCCTTGGAACAGCAGCTGGTGCGTTGGTCTTGCTGTGTTTGCTTGCGCTACTCGCTCAAAGACTTTCTGGTTTTTTTCAGCATAGTCGCGTCCTGGCAATTTTTCCCGGCATTGTACTCCTTTCGATCGGAATCTTTACCCTGGTAAAGTATTTTTATTTTTGATAGCTGCTTTTCATCAGCTTGTCTGCACGCCTGAAACAGTTCATTATATATTGCAAATTTCAAGAGGCCATTGTCAATATTTTTGAAGTCATGACTTCACGCTTACCCTGGAATTTTATAAATTGGAGACTCCACCAAATGTCAAAGCGCCTTCACAATGTTCTGGACCATTCTTGGAAACAGGATCCCATGAAAAGGAAGCACCAGATACCAGTAAATTCTTCCCCAAACCCCCAGTGGACGAAACGTTGCCGTCTGAACAAGCATAGTTTTACCCTTTTCCTGCTTGATGTTAAACTCCAACCAGGCTTCCCCAGGAATTTTCATTTCCGCAAAGAGAATTAGCCGACCTTTTTCTTTGTCTGCAACCATCACCCTCCAAAAATCCAGCGAGTCACCTATTTTAAGCGATGTTTCGCTGCGGCGACCTCTTCTCAACCCAACGCCACCTACTAATTTGTCCGCGAGGCCGCGCACGCGCCACATCCAGTTTCCAAAATAATATCCACGACTTCCACCAATGGACCAAAGATTGTCTATAACCTCGTCTACCGGCCTTACGAATTCGACCTCTCGCGTATCTAAAAATACGCCATCGCAAGGTACTTTCATGTTGTCCTGCATTTCTTTGCCGTACGCACGAACATAAAATGAATCCTTCCAGCTTGAGATAATATTTCGATGGCTGATTTTATCAAACGCAAGCTTCAGTGCCTCCTGATAATTGAACAATTTTATTTTGACAATATCCCGCATGGATTCATCCTTGCAGATCACTTCATTTTTCATGCTGTTCACCAAGGTGCGCGCAAGGGGATAGGAAGTCGTTGTTATCAGCGTTAGCCATAGCGATGAAAGCCTTGGTGTCAGAAATGGCACACTGATGATCAGCCTTTTCAAATGCCTTGTTTCGGCGAATTGATATAACATTTCCTTATATGTGAGAATCTCCGTGCCGCCGATATCAAAGGACTTGTTATATGTTTCAGGTTTTAACATCACCCCGAATAGATATTCCAGAACATTTCTAATTGCAATCGGCTGACAACGCGTGCTCAACCATCTGGGTGCGACCATCACGGGAAGCTTTTCTACGAGATCACGAATAATTTCGAATGATGCGCTGCCAGACCCAATAATTATTGCGGCCCTCAATACGGTTACAGGTATCGAAGACTTTCTCAATCCCTCTTCTACGTTTTTTCGGGATTGCAAATGCGTTGATAGATTCTCGTCGTTGACAATTCCGCTTAGATAAATGATCTGTCTGGCAGATGTACCGTTTGTCAGATTTACAAAATTTGTTGCAGATTCCTTTTCGCTTTCTCTGAAATCTTTAGACACCGAACTCATCGAATGAACAAGATAAAATGCCACATCCACTTTGAGCTTTATGGAAGATAAGGATTTTGCGTCATTAAGATCACCCTCAATTACCTCTATAGATTTCAGGGCCTGCGGCGTAAAGCCCTCCCAGTCAAATTTATGATAATTGCGAACGAGGCATACTACCGAATGCCCTGCGTCTACCAAAACCGGAAGGAGTCTTCTTCCGATATACCCAGTCGCTCCAGTCAATAAAATTCTCATTGTCTACATTGTTTGCCCGACAGCCGCAGTAACCAAAAGCGCGCTGTTATAAGTATCTGTGATATCCCTTTAACAAGCTCCTTTTCGATTTGTTTCAAATAAAAGACCCAAAATCGGGGGCGGACTTTAAAACGAATAATAAGGAGTAATACGTGAGCAAGGTTGAATGCAGGAAAAATTGTAGGGCAAGGGACTTATTATGCCATTGGTGTGCAGATCTCGATCAAAAATCCGTCAATATCTCTTACATAGGCCACCGTCTGGCCGTGAGATTTAAACTTCGTTGGTGATTCTTCAATGGCTCCGGCCTTCAATGCATTTGAATAAACACCTTCAACATCGTCGGTTGTAAATCCAATCTCCTGTGCAAAGGGTTTGTTGTTTTTGCTGCTTTCGATGAACCCGTCTTTCAAGTTCGTTTTTGCCAAGGTTGTAGAAGCGAAGGACAATGTCGTATCTCCGGTTGACAATTCGCCATAAGTGTTGTCTGGCGTTATAAATGTCCTTGAAAACCCAAAGGCTTTCTCATAAAATTCAATCGACTTTGTTACATCTTGAACATAAAGAATGGTGTATGAAAATTTTACCATGGAATGGATGCTAGTTTTACTTTGTCAGTGCAAGGTAGATGGAAGAATCCAAATGTGCTTTGGAAAAAAGCGACTAAGTCAGGTCTTCGAGGGAACCACTCCCGCGTATCGCTTAAATTCGTTTGTCAGGTGCGAATGGTCATAGTAGCCAGACTCAAATGCAATATCCAACAGACTTCGTCTGGAGGAATTATTTTTTATTTGCTGAAAAGCTGCTTGATACCGAACGAAATTGACAA
Organism: Chryseolinea sp.; assembly: GCA_037720155.1. Taxonomy (GTDB): domain Bacteria; phylum Bacteroidota; class Bacteroidia; order Cytophagales; family Cyclobacteriaceae; genus Chryseolinea. The sequence continues at coordinate 690,987 of JBBJMI010000002.1, forward strand.
ACTCTTTTGGGCTAACGCCAATGTAATATTTGAATCGACGCTCAAGTTGACGTACGCTTATATTATGGGCTTTCGCTAAAAGATTCACGGCAACATTTCCTCTATGTTTCTTGACATCACATATGATTTCGCTGAGGTCGTGCCGTGGCCTGCACAGCCTCTTAAAAAAGAATCCATTTAAATACGAAATCCCTCCATTTATGATTTCCCGGATGTCAGGGGCAAGGGAATTTTCAAATTCGACGGTATTGTCGGTTATTTCGTGAACCGGGCCATTTTGATAAAAATGTGAGAAGCCCGCGGGCTTGAATCGAACTCCGAAAATCAACGCATTCGCTGAAATTTTAGTCTCGATGAATTTGGTCATGGTACCCAGCAGGTAAACTTTATCTTCGACTAACCGTAACGGGCCGTTTGTTGTGCTCGAGCCTTGAACATTCAGGATGATATCCATGCACCCATCCGGAAGAATCTTTTCCGTCCGCGCACGATCGGCACCTTTCACTGACCAATATGCGTCAATGTAATTTGCCAGCGCCGTGTGGGGAGTGAATTGCGTATAGGACATATCGCTTAAGTTATCAGTTTATTTAAATCGCGTCGGAAGTTCCTTCTTTAATATAATCATGTCCTTCAACTGCTCGCCGTTTTCAAAAATTGGGTTTGCATAATTTAGAAGATAAAAGTCTTTTAAGATGTCGAAATCGGCAAATCCCAGTTCGCGGTAAAGTTTAAGTTGCCTTTTTGCTTTATCGCCCGTCCCAATCAATAAGGATTTGAAATTTCGCTTCGAAGCTTGATCAGCAATCGAGTTCAGGAGATAACTTCCAACGCCTTTTCCTTGAAAATCCTGTTTAACGGCCAGGTTTTTAATTTCGACAATGTGGGCATTAACAACTTTGAAAGCACATACAGCGATTGGCCTGGCTTCATATTCACAAAGGTATATTTCAGAATCATGTATATATCTATTAATTGCAAGCACTGTTTCGTCTGCAATCAATAATAAATGATAGGGTATAGATTCATCACCTTTAAGTTTTCGTACCGTCAATTCATTGGTGGAGTTAAAATCCATGTCGCCATCGTAGTTTGAGAGACCAAGCTAACACGTCTTTATTTCAAAAGCTCCATCTTAGGGATTATTGGTTGTACCGGCAAACTGTTATTTGAATACTATTGCGGTTACTTCAATTTCAAGTAGGATCTCCTCCCTGAATAATTTGCTTACTTCAACCAATGTGCTGGTGGGCGGCGTCTCTGTGTTAATGTATTTGTCCCGCACGTTTCTCACCACTTGAATATTTGAAACATCGGTTAGGTAATAATTTATTTTCACGATTTGTTTCATATCTGCTCCGCATTCGGAAAGCGCATTTTTTATATTTTCAAAAACCTGCTGAGCCTGTTTGCCAACATCATCTTTACCGACAAGGTTGCCGTTTTTGTCTAGCGACACCTGCCCTGAAAGAATTATCATTTTGCAATTTCCAAGATCGACAATTGCCGCATGAGAATACCCCTTAGGCGTATGGAGTGTTGAAGGATTTTTGAATTTGACTGTCCCGGTTTGTGATTGTGCCATCGCTATAAGCGGAGCGAACAGAAGTGTTATGATGGATAATTTTCTCATTGGTGTAAAAGCCTTAACAATGTGTTGTATTTCTATTTAAAATCGGAGACCTTTCCTGATAGGTTGATTTTCGATACTGGAATAGTACCGGCTGCAACATGCAACGAAACTTTGGCGCCAGCAAGCATGACCGTTCCGTATCCCGTTTCCGTAGAAATAAAAGAAGTGAAGTCACCAACTTTTGAATCGACAAAAAGAGTTTTATCAACGGCATCGAAACGCACACCGGTAAGTCCTTGCATCAACCCGTAGCTTGATAATGCTCGCGCGTACCAGTGTCCGCACTCATACTCGTTGAAAGGGTTTCTCATTCTTCCGTCGTAGCGTTTGCGGCAAGCCTGCACGATATCGAGACCCTCCTTAACTTGCCCGGTGAGCATCAGGTGGGAAGCGACCTGGTATTCTATCCCGGTCCATACCTCATCCGAATACACAAACGGGAGAGAAAGTTTACCCCCCTTCGGCCAGGAGCACAACAGGAGTCCACCTTCTTTTCCAAAAGCATAAGAGGGGCGCTGGGGATTCGCGTGATCGCTGAGATCCGTTTTAAAATTGTATTTGTGAACAGCTTTAAGATGGCTTTTAATTTTGGTAGAATTGAAAGGGTCTTCGAGGCCACACATTCTGGCGATCCATGCGCCAAGGACGCCATCGGAAAGACAACCCCTGCCATACTGGTATTTTGGGCCCTCCTTGCCGAGCAGCTCACGCGCTTCTGCTGAGTATTCCCCACCCATAGACTTCTGGGAAGCCTCAATTGGATTCTTCGCCTTCAACCCGGCAAACTGAATCTTTTGGATGAAGTACTCTCCATCGTATAATTCCGTTTCAATAAATTTTTTCCCCTTTTCATAGATGGCCGAGTAATCGATAACGTCTTTTCTATTTTTAAGAAAATGTGCCATACCTGTGAGCGCCTTTAACGCGCCAAGGTAAAAACCCGTACACATTCCCTCGGGTCCCCAGAATTCAATGTCGTATGTGTTGTGATGGGGTTCCTCCAGAATGCCTTTCTTCCCCGGGTCCCAGGTGGCGATACAATAGTCAAGCGATGCCTTCACCATCGGATACATTTTTTTCATCCACGCGTTGTCACCCGATATCCTCCACTCGCGATACACTTTCATGATGCCGCCAAGTTGCCCATCTGCCGCCGCATGAAAATCATGATCGACGCGCCGTATGGGCAATGCGGAACGAAAGGTCTGATGGCCGGAGCTACTTTGGCTTTCACAAAATTCTGAATGGCGTAAAGTGCGTTCCATGGCAGGGAACAGATGGGCCATAGCCTGGGCGTAATTCCATACGTGTGTACACGAACCGTGGCAACATCCCGACGAATCACTACAGCCTTCCCAGCTCCAAATTCTTCCGTCAAACTGACGAAGCACTGTTGGTGATTTAAGTATGGTTAGATTGGCAGCAATTGCTTCGACCACTTCCGGAGGCAACGTCATCGAATAAAATGTTTCGCGAAACAAAGTTGTTTTTTTCAGCAGCTCATCATAGTGTTGCATCCAGTAGTCAGATGCTTCTGTGATATTTTTGAAACGATTGCTATACCACGGCTTGTAGTTTCCGGATTGATATGCTGAATCGGCTATCGAAGCACCAAGCTCGCCAGACGTTGAGCAGCATCCTGATCCCGGCACACATTTATCCGCCTCTTTCTCCGGATTTCCAAAACGCTGGTCAGTCACCGGAACATACCACGTCATCATGATGCGGTATGTTTTCTTTGCCCCCGGGTCAAGCACAAACGGGATATAAATAGAAGCGCCTGGAGCTCCTGTTTCCACAGGCGGATTATTTTTTGTTGCACCGTCGCGAATGGTTTGCCAGGTGATTGACAACGGATCCCACCAGCCACCGCGGAACCAGCAATGGTCAACAATGGCCGTGGGCTCATTGGTGAAGATACCGAATTCTCCGCGAAAATGTGGAAGACTTTCGGGTGGAGTATGGGTAAGGATAAATCCTCTATTCATAGCTGCGATCGAATCCTTGCCGCCCTTCTCTGATCGCGAGTCTGTTTCCTTTGGCCGCATAAAATTCTTGCTGTGAAAAGAAAACACACCATCCATTGACACACCGGATGTATTTTCCAGTGTATATTCAATCGCTCCGGCGGGAAGTCCCGAATTATCGGCGTCTCCCGGAATGAATGGACTCCAGGCTTTAACTTCTGCAACGATTGGAAAATCGTCTTCTTCCAGTTTTATGGTTGCGAAAGGAAACCGGGCTAGGAACGTCGCCTTTTCAAAACGAGGCAATCCAAAATTTGTACCCGACGCTCAATTACCTGCGCTCGGTTGCCCGAAACCTTTCCAGTCTGGTACGGGACCTTCGAGCACCCTCGCTTTCGCCTGTGCACCTTTTATTGAAACCGCGCCGAACATACCAGGCTCATGGAAAACCTGCGACTTATTGTGCACGGACATGTGAGAGATCGCGCCTGTTCCCTCGACACAAAACATACCAGCACCCATGCCACCAATGGGCATGGCGATCCGTTTTAAATAGTCACCGGAATATGCGCCATTGAATTCCCTCCCTGCAGTTTTCTGTTCTGGATTCGCCCCCTTTTTAATCTCGTCCTTTTCCTCAGAAAGTACGACACCGGGCACTATGGTTGCCCCTAAACTGCCAACACTCAATTTTTTTAAAAACGATCGTCTTCCGGGTCGGTTTTTCATAACAAGTAAATTGAGGAAAGGAAAAATAAGGGATCGCTGAATATACAATATCCTGTACTTTCGCGGAATTCCAGAAGCGATTATCGTTACATGAGAACACAAACCAATTTTTTTAGCTTGTTCATTTAACACGTTCAATCTTCCCGCCACCATCCGGCGAAATCATGCCTCGCCATGAGGGTGGTGATGACATACGTGATCAATAGAAGTCCTGCAACAAGAAATAGGATATTGCTCCTTCTCATTCAATTAAAAGTTTGTAAAGTAGTAACCTGTCACAAAAAATATTGCGTTCTCAAAAGAGTGGAGGTGTGAAAGTTGCCTCAAAAAAAAAGTATAAGCCTGGCGTTGGATCCAGGCCTATAATAATTAAATCACTGTGCCCAGAATAATTTTTGACCCAGTTCGTCCTTACCCCCGATTGACTGGAGCGCAGCATTGTAATTTTCCGTATTTACCAGACTTTCTGAAGGTGGGTAGGTAATGCGATTGATCCAATCAACAACTTTTCCTGAGTATGGATTTGAGAGGAAGAGAGGCGCAGCAACAGCTGGATTTGGTGTTCTATAACTCCTTTGTTCCATACCGACGCGGCGGAAATTGGCCCAGGTTTCATTTCCATTGAGGAAGGATGCGATCCAATATTCATAGGCAATTTCATTCACCCGGGAGTCCGCTAATGCAGCACCAGTAGGTGCAGCAGTAAAGGTTGCTGTTCTAAGTGTTACATATGTTGTAATGTCTGAAGGCGCTATTGTGGAACCCGCGCCATAGGCGGTCATCTGGTTCATGTGCGCGGTTATCCCTTCAGAAAAATATCCGGTAGAGGTACCTGTGATGCCTGTGAACCCTCGTTCAAGCGCTTCGGCAAGTAGAAGTTTGTTCATAGCGGCTGTTACAAGGAACATTGGCGAAGCGCGACTAACCACGCGTGTACGATCCGCCTGACTGAATGCATAACGATTGCCACCACCAGGCAGGGCAGCGCCGGCAACATCCGCGGTTGCGTCCGTGCTTCCCATAGGCATACCGTATTGATTCGCCAAAGTGAAATTCGAATTGGCGGTACCGCCGGTGTAGATCTGTGCTGGTCCTGAGTTCGCACCCACATAACGAACCGCTACGGCTGGCAAACGGGGGTCAGCATTTGACTTCAATGCATCTACGAAAGGTTGAGCGAGGTAAAAATTGGCGGCCTCTGTTCCGTTGAGAGTATTGCCGACGAGGTTCATATAATTTGCGTCATGTCTGATCACCGCATTATCGGCATTATCGAGAATCAAACCATCAGGCCCGGCGAATGCCGCCGCGACCGTCGCCGCAGCTTTTGTTGCGTCTGCGTTAACAAGTCTCATACCTGCGCGAAGAAGCAGTGAGTTGCCAAACCTTTTCCACTTGGTGATATCTCCTTTGTATAGCACATCTGAAGACTCAACTTTACCAGCAGGGTCAAGTGCAGCAACCGCTGCTGTTAATTCGCTGATGATGCCGTTGTAGATGGCTTGTTGCCCATCATACTTCGGTAGGAACTGAAAATCAGTGTACCCCTTGCCTGCCTCACTGTAGGGAATGTCCCCATACGTGTCAGTCAGAACCATAAATCCATATTGTTGAATGATCCGGGCCATGTTGTACAGATTCGCCCGCGTCGGGTCTTCTTCTGTCCGTGAAATTACGTCTGCACAATACTTGATCAAATTTTGATATGTGTTGGTCCAGTTACCCGGTGTAGAGCCTATGTTAACCTGGTTGTAGTTCGCACCCACATTTACGCCTGAGTTGGACGTAATGATCTGCTGGACGGCTCCCAATTCATAAACGAGTGTTGACGCCGGAGGAGAAGCAAAGACCACCGCATTGTTAAAGGTTGCTATAGGATCAATGTTCGTTGCACTTGTTTTGCTCATGTTAAGCTCGTCAAAGCCATCGTCGCATGATGATGCGATGACTAGCGAAAGGCTGAGCAGCGCGATTTGAAATATCTTATTCATAGTCAGGCTAGATTAAATTTTAACGTTCAGGTTGAAACCGATGCTACGCGTTGTTGGTAAGCCGGGTGACTCCATTCCTACCACGTTATCTGAAGCATAGCCGAAAGACTCGGGATCGATGTTGTCAACCCATTTTTTTAACATAAACACGTTGTTAGCGAAGACGCTCAACCGCAAGCCCTTGATGGGAATATGTTGTGGTATGAACTTCGTCAAGTCGTAACCCAGTGTTATTTGCCTCAACTTCCAAAATCCTGCGTTGTAGATAACAGGCTCCACAAGACCAGAGGCACGTACCACTGAATAATAGTCTTCAACTTTGGCCTCCTTTGTGTTGGTTACGCCATTGGCATCAACGCCCTCTTCATTTTTCACCCACCCGCCCGGGTCTGTAACGCCGTTGCCGTTGGTTAGCCTGTCACGGCCTATTAAAGTTGCTTGGTGAAGTCCGTGTCTACGCGCATTGAAATTTGTTCCAGACAGCATTTTGCCTCCGAGCTTGAAGTCGATCAACACTGATAAGCTGATGCCCTTAAAAGTAAAGGCATTGGTAAAACCACCCGTCCATTTATGTAGCGCACTTCCAAATGGAATAGCTCGTGTTGTAGCCAGGGGAATACCATTAGCGCCGATCACAATCTTTCCGATGTTCTCGGGATTAGCGATGCCTTCGGGATCCAATGGCTTATTGGTAGCGGGGTCATATCCATATCTGCGGTGGCCGAAACCAACAATCTGTCCCATTTCCTCGCCTACGATCTGCTGAACATTGCCGTTGAAAACGTGGTTACCTGTAGTAATGTTTGACCCCCGGACATCTGTGAGGAGCTTGAGCACTTTTGTTATGTTGTAGGCACCGGCAAAAGTGAATTCCCAGGAGAAATCAGTCGTTTCAATGGGAATAAGATTCACCATGAGTTCAACGCCCTTGTTTTCACTCCGCCCGCTGTTGATGAGGGTACTAACATACGCCGAGGCGTCTGATATTTGCGCTTGAATAATCTGATCTTCAGTAACCTTCTTGTACACGGCCACATCGACATTCACGCGATTGCTGAACATTTTGGTTTCAAGCCCTATTTCTGTCTCGGTTAAAACCATTGGCTTTAGGTTCGGGTTTGGCACGACCGTAGGAAGGCTGCCCACTGCCTGACCCTGCAACTGGGTGGCATTCACGTTATATAAGAGTTGTTGTGCGTATGGAGAAACATCAGTGTCGCTACCTACCACTGCATATGCGGCCCGCAATCTTCCTGAAGTCAACCACGTTGGCCTGGTGCCGAATGATTCTGTGAACACGTAGCTGGCAGACACCGAAGGGTAAAGATAGCTTCGCTCTTTTGGTGTCAACGTCGAGAACCAATCGTTACGGGCTGTAACATTCAAGAACAACCAATCTTTATAGCTAACTTCCGCAGTAGCATAGAGCGAATTTACCTTGCGTTCAGACAACGAGTACGTTGGATCTTTTGCGCGCCCGAACCCAACATTATAAAGCCCACGAACGGAGAAGTCAGTTACCTGAACGCTGGAAGTTTCCAGACGGCGGAACAGCTGATTTCCACCAGCAGAGATATTCATTCCGAAGTCCCCAAAATCTTTAACAGCTGTCAAAAGGAAATCTGAATTGACTTCTCTGACCGTTCTGAACTCCTGCGTATAGAGACCGTTGTAAAAAGCTGGTGCGGAGGAGGAGATGATTGAACCGGAATTGATCGATGCCTTTCCTGTAGGAAGGTTAATATAATCGGATGATCGAGAATAATAGTCCTGTCCAACTCGTGCCTGCACTGAAAGCCAGTCCAATAGCTTATAACTTAATGCCATATTGCCAAAAATCCTGTCGCGCCGGATATTTCCCTTTACTTCAGCAAGACCCCAGTAGGGATTCGTTCTGTTGGTAAATCTTGAATACAAGTATTCGCCACCGCCTGCATTATACTTGTTCTCATTGAGTACCGACAGAGGCATAGTATTCGCCATCGCCAGGAGCGCAGTCGGCATCGAATTGTCCTGATCCGCAATAACAGGAGGGTTAGTATTCTTTTCGTTTGAATAGTTAACGTTCCCCCTAAAGTTCAATCTTTGGGTTAGATCATAGTTAAACCCCAGGTTGACGGTCTTTCTTTTGAACGAATTGTTTGGAGTGATACCATCACTTTTTGCGTCAGCAATGGAGATATTGAATCCGCCTTTATCACCGTTAGAAGAAAGCGTTATCGTATTGGTCAGGTTTTGGCCGTTGCGATAGAAATCTTTAAGGATGCCACGCTGAGCCTCATAAGGAACAGTCAGATTGTTAAACAAAATATGTGTCATGTCTGGCTGGATTCTTTCACCAAATGACCACTGACCGGATTGAGGGTTTGGCGTGGTGGGCCGTATGCCATACTCGCCTTGTCCATACTCGTATTGGTAGTCCGTAAAATCCAGTGGCGTGTCGTTTGTATAGTTGAGGTTATAAGTGACACCGATCCCCGCTCCAGTTCCCTTTGATTTCGTAGTGATCATGATCACGCCATTCATTGCACGGGAACCATAAAGTGCAGACGCTGTGGCGCCCTTCAATACAGTCATGCTTTCAATGTCGTCCGGATTGATACTGCTGAACGGGTCGCCACCATCAAATGAAGCGCCACCTCCACGGTTTGCAACCGATCCGTCGGATCCGACATTTCCCTGATTTGTGGCGAAATTTGTATTGTCAACCGGCACACCATTAATGACGATCAGGGGTCCGTTTGTACCCCCAATAGATGACTGCCCGCGGATACGGATCTTTGATGTCCCTGCTGGACCGGAACCCAGGGGGGCAATGTTTACGCCGGCAATCTTTCCAACGAGTGCGTTCATTGGGTTTGGCGTGCGATTTATAGCGAGCTCGTCACCTTTTACCTTGGATGCGGAATAGCCAAGACTCTTGGACGCTCTTTCGATACCGAGCGCAGTAACCACTACCTCATCCAGGGAAGTGACGTCCGCCTCCAAAGATACGTCGAGCTGGGTCCTGCCGCCAACGGCAACTTCCTGGTCTTTATAGCCGATGAAGCTGTACACCAGCGTTGCATTGTCATTCGGAACGGTCAGAGTATAACGTCCGTCGCTATCTGCCACGGTGCCAGTGGTGGTACCCTTTACCAGCACATTTACGCCCGGCAGAGGAACATTTGTCTCATCTCTGATCACCCCCGTTACGGTGAGGCCCTGACCAATGGCGACATTGGCCACGCAGCATCCGAGGAGGAAGATGCCAAAAAGCAAGTAGTGTTTTACCATAGCAATTGTTAGTTAAAGTTAGAAGGTTGACATCTCGAGCATTCAATGCATTCGATTGCTAAATATTTCAAACGATTGAAACATTCGCTTCCAATAATCACCACCGATGAATTTTAGACAGAGACCCGCAGGTTTCACGTAGACGGCCGTTGAATCGGAAGATCGCGCAACAGTGGCTTCTCAGGCCTCCCGCTGCAGATTTGACAGCTCTTCGAACTCCGCAGTAAGCTTGGTACTAAGCCGTTCGAACACCCGGAAATATTTTTGATACACCTTGCTATGCTGTGTGTTCGGCTGGTAGGTGGTGGCGAGCACCACAGTGCGGGCCGCTTCATCTAGAGATTTATAGATGCCCAGTTCAGTTGCGCTGAGTAAAAACGCACCCTGTGCAATACTATCAGGATTACGGCCAATGCTGACGGGCAAGCGAAAAATATCGGAAAGAATTTTTGCGCAGATTGGTATAGATGCGAAACTCCCGTTAACGGTCAGGCTATTAATTGTACGGTGTTCTTGTAACGTTTTGCCTATGCTATAGATCTCATACGCGATGCCTTCCATCACTGCGCGCACAAAATGTTTCTTCTCGTGTTTGATGTTGATACCAAAAAATGTCCCGCGGGCATTCGCATTCCAGATGGGCGCGCGCTCGCCCAACAGGTAAGGAAGAAATATCAGTCCGTCTGCACCAGCAGGAACTTCAGCCGCATCGTTTATCAGCCTTTGCATGGTGTGTTCTACATCAAATGCGGTTCTAAAATCTCCAAATTGCTTGGCATACCATTCAAAAATGATCCCACCATTATTCGTCGGTCCTCCTGACACATAACAGTTTTCGGCGAGTAGATAATTAAACAGCCGTTGCTCCGGATCGGCGACGACTTCTCTTCCGATGATCCGAACCGCACCACTTTCTTCAATGGTTATGATCGCCTTGCCTTCTTCCCAGACACCACCGCCAAGTGTGGCAAGGCAGCCGTCGCTCGATCCGACAAGAATTTTCACACTATTAGGCAAGCCCAGCGACACCTGAAATTCATTTCGAAGTTTTCCCGGTGTGTGAAATACAGGAACCAATTCTGGTAATCGGTTCGCATCTATCCCTGCAAAATCCAGTGCGGCCTGCTCCCATTTCAGGGTATGGATGTTAAAAAGACCTGTCGCGGACGCAAGGCTATAATCAATGACATACCCGTTTGTAAGTTGTTGGAGCACATAACTTTTGATCGACAGAAATTTGTTGGTCTTCTTGAAGCGTTCCCGATCGTGTTGTTTTAACCACGCCATCTTTACAAGTGAAGACATCGGATGTATAGGCGTTCCCGTAGATTCATACAACGATTTTCCCATTGCAGAACCCTTTAACTCCTGCGCTTCTTCTCTACCGCGATTGTCAGCCCAGATGATGGCATTGCCGAGGGGAACACCGTTTTTGTCAACCATCAACACGCTGTGCATCGTGGCGCAGAAACAGATAGAGATTACCCTGTAGCCACCAGGATGGATTTTCTCTGTAAGAAAATTTTTTAAAACGTAAAGCATGGTGATAAAGATCTGTTCCGGATCCTGTTCACTATAATCTGGTTCGGTGTGGAATGTTGGATAAGTCGCCTTTGTCGTGCCGAGGACGTTCCCCTGCAGGTCGAATGCCATAACGCGTACAGCATTTGTTCCAAGTTCTACTGTAACAATACATTCCATAAAAGAGATTAATTTGTATCATTCGGGACGCTACGCTTTCTGAACTCTCCAGGCGTATAGCCAGTTAGTTTTTTAAACGTCGTAGAGAAGTGTTGTGAAGAATAAAATCCCGTGTCGAGGGCAATGTCGGTAAAATTTACGTTGGGTTGCTTCAATAATTTAATGGCTTCCGAAATTCGGATATTTATGAGATAGTTGAGGGGTGAAAAGCCCGTGTAATGTTTCACCCGCTCTGTAAATGATGTTGTTCCTAATCCAAACAACGTCGCCATTTCTTCAACTGTCCACTGATGCGCGAGATTATTGCGCAAAGCTTGCTCTAGCTTCATGAAAGTTCGGGGAAAATCACGGCGTGAATCAGCTTGCCTTGTAGATTGCCGTGCAATCATTATCAATAGGGAATCCAAGAGATGATTAACCCGCGTCACTCGTCCAAGTTCATAAGCCATCAATTCAGCATGTATCTGTTGTAACATTTCGATGGCTTCCTTAACCTGAAAAAGCACTGCCATATTGTTTACCAGCAATTGTCGTTCGATCGACTGCTGGTCCGCCGGGGACAAGGTACTCCAGGATCCCAGCGACGAATCAGTCGATTCTGAAAACTTCATTTCAATTTGTAATCTGAAAATCGCTCCTATATCCAGAAATCCTTTTGATCCACCAATACGCTGACCTGGAAGCACAAACGCGACGTCTCCCGGAAAGAGTACATACTCGCGTTGATCGATGGCCCATTCAAACTTTCCATCGGTTACACAAAAGATCTGCAGATACTCGGCGGTGTAAGGTATAAATGAGTTGAGTTGAATCGTCGCGTTTTTCTGCAGCGCGAATTCGCGTATATGCGGAAACTGTTCGAGCTCTATTGTAACGCCTTGCTGAAGACTGAACTGATTCATGCAATCATGGAAGGTGTATTACCTTTCCCCCGTTATCAGCTCATTTCGCGACGACGAAAGAGTTAAAAGCGAAGGATAAATTTTGATTATAATATTAATCATAAACGTTCAGAGCGAGAAATATATTGATTTGACAACAGGTCTATTACTTGCGGTGTGAATGTGATTCATCGCTAGAAAACCAAAATGATGTCGGTCGCGCTGCGTGCGTCTATTTTTTAAGGTAAAAACATCGAAGGGCCTTTTTAGTAAAGAACGCCTAACCCCGGCAATATCTACTGTCGCAAAAAGACAAGCGTTTGACGTATTCAGGTAAATATGATCCCCTGCATCATCTTATTTTTGTCTTAGTAATCACAACTAAACAAAAAAAATTATGACAACATTAAAAAACGTACTTGTTATCAATGCGCTCAGTTCTGGTGCCACTGGTTTAGGACTGATAGTAATGCCCGACTTTCTTGCTACCCTGTTTGCTACTACCCAGGCCGCTCCGTTTATAGCGGTAGGAATTTTTCTAGTAGTTTTTGCGGCTTTCGTATTATTTTCGAGCCTGAAAAATCCTATTGGCGAGGGTTCAGTTCGTCTGATCATCATGCTCGATGCCATCTGGGTGATGGTGAGCGTTTCGATTGTAATTCTTCAATTATTTGATTTGTCTGGTTTAGGTTACATTCTCATCGTTGGGGTTGCGGCATGGGTGGGACTAATGGCGTTCCTTCAATACAACGGACTAAAATTGATTCGTGGACTATAGGCCTTTACCATTCAATCGATATTTTTACGCATGGGTGACCAACAAAATCAATTCATACTAAGTCTTCTGGGCTATGCCGTGCAGCGGGGTATTTCTGCCCAGAAACTATGCGAGCTTTGCAACATTGGTTTGGAAGACATGAAAATAGGTTTAGCGTCTGCGCCATCAAAAAAGCAGATTAATGACCTTTGGAAAAATGCTGCGCATCTTTGTAACGATCCGCTTTTTGGCTTGCATTTCGGTGAGTCGCTTCAACTTTCTGCATTGGGTGCCGTGGGTGAGATCATAAAAAGTAGCGATACCGTTGGCCAGGCGATCACAATAGCCGCATCGTTTACACCGGCTATTGTGAAGTCATTTACAATGGAAGTGAAAAAGTCAAAGACGATATTTGTCATCCGGCTTTTGGAAACGGATTCGAAAGACGATGATTTTGTAACACAACAGGTAGCTGATTTACTAATGGTCTTTACTGTGCATGAGCTCAATGGCCTACTATTGAGAAAAATAAGCCCGATCTCTGTATCCTATCCACGTAAAATTTCAGATCCTGTCGAATATGAGCGTGTATTTCGATGCAGACCTAAGCGTTCCGGTGACTATTCAATTTCCTTTGAAGCAGGTTATTGGGATGAACCGATTCTTACGGCGAATTACGAGCTGCAAAAGCTATTTCTGCAAAAAGTAAACTCCGAATCGAATGGGAAGTTGCCTTCGATATCTTTTCAGGTAACGATCCTCAATTACCTCGCAAAGAATGCTTATCTCGGTATCTTATCACTGGAAGATGTCGCTGCTAACTTCAACATGTCGCCGAGAAGTCTCCAACGTAGGCTGCAGGAAGAGTCAGTAACATTTCAACAGCTGGCGGATTCCGTCAGAAAATCATTGGCCTTGCATTATCTGGAATCAGGTAAGTATCAAATAAAAGAGATTTCCAATATTCTTGGTTATAATGAATTAAGCGCTTTTTCCAGGGCTTTCAAACGATGGACCGGCAAGGCACCAATCGAGTATCAGGGTTGAGAAGAAACCGTAAAATATGGAGAGACTGCGGAAAAAACTGGGTCGTCGCCTGCCGGCTACCCGATGTTATATTTCTCAAACAAGTATTGGATTGCCCTTTCCATTACTCGGTCTGTAGCATTTTCCATGTCTGCTTGTGTGTTTTTTACATATAAATCCGGAACAACGCCAATACCATCCAAACTTTTTCCGTCCGGCAACAAAAACATTTTAATAGAAACGTGTACGACCATCCATTCGGTAAGAATCTTCGAATTCCCGCAGCGCCAAAATCTCCGGCGCTGCTGTCACCGATATGCGTCACATGGGCAAATGATTTCATGTGCATGGTTAGGTATTCACCCTCACTAATCGTGCCCCTGTGGGTAAGGACAATTACCGGTTTTAGAAATTGTTCGCTTCCGGTTTTTGTCGTTACCTCATCTGTCTTCTCGCCGAAATCATTGTGCTGCGGGCCATTGCGCATTTGAACGGTGCCGATGAAATGTTCACCATCAGCAAAGGCCCCTGCAATAATCTTGGAATAGTACGCGAAGCCACCCGCATTTGTTCTTAAATCGAATATGATCGCCATCACCGGTCCATTACAAGCAAGGACGTTACCGGCATACTCCATGAATTTGCTTTCGTTTCGTTTGGCTACCGGAAAGCTATACGCAGAGGCTCTGAACCCTGTTAATAATAAATTTTCACCTGCCATCGGCGTTCGTGTAGAAATGGCAGCCATATTGAACGTACTGTTGGGGGGTAATTGACATGCCAATGCCATACCTAGTATTGTTAGATCGCTATTTGGTACAAATGTGATTTTCTTAATTCGCCATACCAATGAGTGCTCCTTACAGATACCCAGCGCCACGCAGCCGACCTTACCTTGCATTATCTGCTCAACGTTTGGTTTAATCACGTGTGTAGCACACAGCGCAATGCCTGGCGCAACCATGACTCCAGACCCTTCAATGCAGTGAGAAGAGGAGTCAGCAAAGTTGATTGAGAGGAGTATCCCATTAAATGAATCCCACTCCTTGAGCCTGACAGCGCTTGCCTCGAAACTATGCGTGATGAACTGGGGCTCAAACAATAACCTACTTCCAACAGGCGCCGAAATTGCTGGGTCCTCAGTAATTGTTACCTCGGCCCTCCCGAGGTTGACTGTCGTATCATGCATGGCCATTAATGTAAGTATTCAGTTGTTGCTCAACATTGCGTACCGGGCTTGCAATCGCATTGACCCATTGGAAATTGTTATCCCTACTATTATTAATTGTCAACTGAATAGGGCACGCTTCGCTTTGAATTGCTATGACCTTGAAAGTCTCGCTACTTACATCGTACATTACGTACGGCGCACCAGAGGATCCAAACCTAAAGTAACCGCGAATTAGATACGAGGCCGGTCAATACATAAGTCGCATTACTTCCATCCGCAAACGCACCGGCGGTATCGACATGGCCCTCGATCTTGGCGGCATTGAGAAGTCTGCCAGAATCATTCAGCGCTGAACTCTGAAGGCAAATCACATTTACTGCTGTATCATCCACAACAACGTTGTTCAGTTCAATCCTTGGCAGGATGGCGATCACTTCTTGCGGTGTTTCGACGATTCTATATAATGCAATATCATTGGAATAGAAAGCCTCAACCAACTCCAACTTCAGAAAAAAGGTGTGCAGTCCAAATTGCGGTTCGTCGAGAGAATTATGATTACCAAAGAACCCATTAACACTTCCACTATTGAAGAAGGAGTTTTGGCGGAACTGGACCGCCATTAGTGGCTTCGCAGTATTCACCTGGTCCAAGGTTATCCATCGAGCATCAAAGCTAGATTTGGCGAAAGTTTTTATCACGTCCTGTACGTTCCCTGCATTTACACTTAAATTTCTTGTTGCCGTTTGTTGATGTAAGGGATATCCATTCGTAACGAGTTGTTTATCCTGGGCATTCAATGATGTAAGTGCTGTCTGGAACAAAGCGTCAGGGATAGACTTGACGTACGGGGCATTTAATTTGAGGTTGTGAGCAACAGATAACACCAATCCGCTACCAATATGGAAAGCCATTATTTGATTCGCGTATTTGCCTACTGGATCGTTGGAGTTGTGAGCCCAAACTATTCTACACAGAGGTGACGTCAGTTCGTCAATAAGCTGTAATTTTTTTTCAATCATGGCGAGTTTTTTAAGTTAATGCGATTAAAAAAGCAATGGAGTCCTCTGCTCGCTTCTTGATTTTTAATAGTTGTTGAATATCATACCTTCCGGTAGGTCCATGCGTACCTTTGTTTAAGTCACCAAACAACGTGAGTACATTGGTCACGTCAGCATCAATAAAGTTGGACAATAAGCCATTGAGCATATTACCCCGCCTGAGGAGGAAGTTTATCTTTTCTCTGCGTACAGGTCTTCCGTTGTACAGTTCGCAGTTGGGATTCATGAGTTTTACCTGATCATCGGGCGCTCTTAGATCGATGATTTGGATAAACACTTCCCTCACACTCGTGCAAAAATGTCTAGCCGCGTCTGGGTTGCCGGGGTTAAGCGAGAAGAGGGCGCCTCGCCAACGCTGCGCCAGCTCACCAGACAAAGGGTGCAGCATTTGCTCGATGAGCGACAACTGCAGGGAGCCGGGATTCATGTAGTCGCCTGAGTTCACGCCGGCAAGCGAATTGTATAGCTGTAGGCTATTGTCTGTTTCTTGTGCTGGAAGATCAGTGAATATGGGATCTGTAATCCCATTCATTTGCGAAAACCTATCTAGATCGGTATACCGAGTCGCTAGTGCCGAGGTTGTTGATCGCATCTCCGCCGAAGTGTTAATCGTCACAATAGTTCGGGATGAGTTGAAGTAGCTGAGGGAGTTTGTAGTAGTTATCCTACGCACCTGCGATGTGTTGTACCTTCGCACTTCATTGTTGTACTTCTGTATTCCTCTATTAATCTCCTGCTCGGCTTTTTTCACCTCCCGATTATAATTGTCAATGTTTCTTTTGACTTCCGTATTGTATTTGCGCACCTGCTGATTGTAGTTGTTGATCAGACACTTGTATTGTGCTGGAGTAATGATTTTTTTGGCCATAAGTTTTTCTTGTTGAGTGTGTGTCCCGGCTATGTGCCAGCCGGGATGGTGGCATTTCTTTCGGCTGTAATTGAGTAACGACTGATAACTAGTCCTTTATTCTTCAACCTATGCCAGAAAGATCATGGGACACGTCAATAAACCGGAAAAGTACTCTGTGGAAAGAAGGCTCCGACTTACGCATGACAGGCGGGCCAAATGGGTAAAGGAAAAAACTGATGTTCCTTTGGCGTAAGCTGCAACTCGATGTGCGATATGATTCATTGTTATGCCGGGACGGGATCAGACTGCGTCAACACCCGGAGGCCGGTCTCCATTAGCGAAACTTACGCTCAACGCGAACGTAATTGCCTGAAAAAGTTACATCAATTTTTTTGAAATAGTTTTGGAGTCTTGTGATATTTTAATTTTTTATGAGGAATGCAGACGCTCAGCCCGCGGTTCTTAGTCGGCCCGAATCGAGACACCAAAGACTACCAGTTCCTAAATGGAGTCAACCCTTATAAACCGGCAAAGATTCTTTGCTTATTTTGACTAGTGTCATCAGCAGTCCACGCTTCTCATCGAAGGCTATCCTTAATGCCCATACGATGCTTGACTTGTCTCCGATCATAACCATACCAGGCGTCATTAGTAGTTTCCTTCCATTCCAGGCGGTCGCCAATAACGTTCGGACATTCCAGAATCCAATCAAAAATAACTTGCTTATCAGCCTTTTCAGCTCGAGAGACGAGCGCCAATCGCAATTCGATACATGGGTCAGCGATGGTATCAAGCGCGGCGATGTTGAATGCTTTTCCATCACTCTTTACGCTAGGAAACAATACTGCGCCGATGGAAGAACACTATGAGGTGAGCCATGCTCAGGCGTATAGGTTGGGGCGGGCTTCACGAATCTGGAATATGACAAGCCACACCAGTCGCTCCACTACCAGACCCCAATGGCTTATGCAGCGTAAGCTTTTTTTTAGGCATGCATTCTCTTGGAATGATCCCAGGAAAACGGCCCGCTCTGAAATTCAGAACAGGGCTTGACCATTCCGGTCGGTTGAACTTATCCCTAGCAGGTTACTCCTCAGCAGAACCTCTTACGTTTCAGTTCAACAACACAAAATTCAATTCAGTGATCTATATTTACAACCTGTCAAAGTTGTCAGCCGTTTACCAGGGGCGGAAAAAATTTACATTTATCGAAGTGACCTAATTATTAATTGATGATTGCCTCCAGGCTTTTTATAATAAGAGCACCTGAACAAAATTTTATCATCCGCATCAAAAGGTAGGTAATGCGGTATGTTTTAAAGATTTTATCCAAGCAAAAATCAATGGCGTTCCCGCTCGGGTTTCCTTACAACCGAAATATTATTTTTTAAAGCGCTTGCATTTGTCTGAACTTGCCGCTACTTTGAGGGAGTAAAACACTGTTGGGCAATAGCGAGTAGGTTGGCGTCATTTTAAAAAGGTAAGTTCTCATCATAATAATTTCGTGGCAATGACAATTACTAAGCCAGGCTATTGGCCTTGGTTGATTCTGCTCGTGTGCGTGATCAATTTAACTTTCACCTTTCTTGTTTTCTTCAAAAATTCATCAGCTAAAAAAATTGCATACATCGACGCAATGAAATTAGTGACTAAGTACGATGGGACGATTTATGTGAAGGCAAACATCGAAGCAAAGGCAGCTGAATTTCAATCAAAACTCGATACGCTGAGATCTGAGTATGAATCTGCCAACGAAAATTTCTTAAAGAATAAGAGCAAGTTGCCTCAGAACTCGCAATTAGAGATGACCATCAACCGAATGCGGGAGCAATATGATAGCTATCAACAGGTTATTAGTGATCAGCTCCAGAAAGAAGAAAAAAAGGCAATGGATGAAATGCTAGGGCGAATTAACAAGCGAATTGAAAAATTTGCCATTGACAGAGATTACTCTGTAGTTTTATCAGGAGCCCAACTTGGAACTATTGCGTACGCTGACAAGGAGTTGGACATCACTGACGAAATTTTAGGAATTATAAATAGGGAGTACAATGCAAAGTAGTAAACGGACCGTTCTATTGGTTTCGTTTTGTTGTCTTTGCATTGTTGGTTGTGTTCAACGAATGTCTATGGAGGAATTTAATTCTTACATGGAACAAAACAATCGGACTTTAGTCAAACATCGAATGTTGAATGGGATGGACCTTGCGATATCGTATTACCCAAAGCAATTATTCGCCTTGAATAGTACGGACGATAACTTTCCTATTACAAATTTAGACAGCGTCGATTATTTCGTTGCAAAGTTGGTAACGGGTAATGGAAGTACAAATGTAGATTTCTTTGAGACTTATTTGGTTGTAGAAAGCGATACGATTAAGGTGTTAGATGTAATACGATTGCCGAGTCCAAATGGTGCTTCGAAGAGTTTATCATTGATGTTCGCTTTTAAAAGTAATCTTGGCAATCGGAAAGTTCCAAACGGGAAGATATTTTTTATGCTTGGTCAAGCAGATGCAAATGCCAGTGAATTTGAAATCGAGGACCTCAAACAGGTTCAAAAAATACAATTTTACCTATAGCAACTAATATGTTTAATGCTTTAAGAAGAAGAAGGAAGCTCATCCTCCTCGTCATTATTACGCCTTTTCTAAACGCTGTATTTGGTATAACGAACGTTTTTGCGCTGAGTAATGGCCCGGAACAAGTTGAATATACGTCCTATGAATCGGTCGGCGCCACTGACATGGTTAATCTTATCACCGGAGATTTTACTTATAATATGCCCTTGATCGACGTTCCGGGGCCCGAAGGATCCTTTGCAATACCTCTGTTTTATCACGCTGGTATCACTCCGGAGCAAGATGCTTCTTGGACGGGATTGGGTTGGAATGTTAACGTGGGATGCATTACACGCAGTGTTGTAGGATATCCCGATGATGCATATGATTTACCCCTGTCCGTTAATGTTAATGATCCTGGCGGCAGAGGATGGGTCAAAAATTTCGTGTTTTATAAAAGAACCTTTGATTCCCAAAAGGGGTATGGGGGCGGAATTTCTATTCTTGACCTAGTGGGTGTTGAATGGGACAATTCTACGGGATTAAAATCCGGTACGGTCTTAGGGATGGATTTCAATAAGGGCGGAATTAAGGGTTATTGGGCGGAGAATGTCATGAATGTGGGAAGGTCTGTAATGACACTTGCCTCAATGGGCGCATTTGATGGGTTGATAGGGGCTGCTGGCGGCGCGGCGAAATTTGGTGCTCTTGACATTGCAATGGATGCAGTTTCGACAGGCACAGGATTGTTACAGGGATATCTTAGTGAAGGAACGTTTGCTTCGAGTTTCTTTAATTGGAGCCAATCAACAGAAAAATCTCATCTAGGATTTCGTGCCGATTACAAATATTGGCTTGATGATACAAGAACTGAATGGGCATTCGGCGCCCTGTACCTTGGAAGTTCTGAAAAATCGCAGATGACTTCGGCAATGGCTCCACCCGATTTTAACGCTGGTATTACGGCCTTTCCTAGAATTTTCAAAGTGCCTTTTGCTACTAAACCGAGTAAAGGTTTTAAGGGTATGGGAGGCTCTAACGCTGCTAGCGTCGGTAGTGACATGTATCTGAACATAAGGCCCTTTGAAAATTATGCGAATGTTGTAAGATCCAATCATATTTCCTTTGATGTATTTAATGTAATGACGGAAGGTGTTTCCGGAAGTATCGCTCCATATCGAACAGAGGTGGGATCGTTGGCCCAACCCAATCGTTACAGTTATTATAATTTCGCACATAATTTGATTCCCTTTCTCGAAGAGAATGATTTAGAGAACAAAGTGCATTTCTATTATCCTGGGCAGTATTCTAATAAGTACTTGTACCACGATGACGCCAATTTTGGGATTGACCACAGCACCTACGTTGCTGCTGCCAACACTACTTATGGTGACGTTGCGGGAGGGCGATACATGGCATATACTGTAACTAACAACAAGCT
The DNA here is from genome assembly GCA_037720155.1 of Chryseolinea sp. Taxonomy (GTDB): domain Bacteria; phylum Bacteroidota; class Bacteroidia; order Cytophagales; family Cyclobacteriaceae; genus Chryseolinea. Next base: position 712,029 of record JBBJMI010000002.1, read on the forward strand.
GCTCGGGGGTGATCGTACCGAAGTTGATGGGTCACGGTTAAAGAATAAAAAGGTCGTTTCAGGCAAAAATATTGAGTGGTACACGCGTGAAGAGATACTTAGCGGAACTGCGAAAACGAACGGGTTTATCGATTACGAAGCATCAAGACCGGGGATGACGCCAAAAGGAATCGAAGGCTTTTCCATTACAAAAGAGGACGGTCTAACCTACCATTACGCGTATCCTGTGTATCGCACTTCTGAGTCTAGTTTATCGGGCATCAAGAATGAAGAAGAACAAAAATATTCGACGGCGCTTGATCAAAATAAGGTTGCGATTTCCTGGTTGTTGACCGCGATCACCGGCCCAGACTTTATTGACCGCGGTACACTAGGTATTATAGATGATAGCGATTGGGGCTATTGGGTAAAGTTCTCGTACGGCAAGAACTCTTCTGATTACAATTATAGATTTCCATATTATGGCTATAACGACGATGGATCTACTTTACAATATTCCCAAGGCAGTAGAGAGCAAGTATATTTGAACTCTGTAGAAACCAGATCCCATAAAGCGCTGTTCATAAAAGGCGTAAGGACTGATGGGCTCTCTTCATATTTAAAGCGAAATGATCCGAATTCCGGTCACCATACTGAATACGGATTACCGACGCCGACACCACCCTTATATCTCGATGAAGTTATATTACTCAGTAAAGTAGACTTTAATTCGCTCACAGCTCTAGGATTTAATACAGCCGTAAACTCGTCACTCGTTTATCCAGGAGCTCTAGGTAACAACGGATCCTTGGGAACCGTTTTCGATATCGCGGATGTAAATGCCAGTTTTCGGGCTTTTATTGACTCCAAGGCTCTTAGGAAAATAAAATTTGGGTACGAAACAAATGAAAACGATAAGCTCTGCAAAAAGGCGCTCAATTCTTTCTCAAGCCTTGCATCGGCCCCCGCAGTTGATGCAGCAGACATTTATGCTAATAAGAATGGAAAACTCACTTTAAAGCGCCTGCAGTTCTTCGGGCGGAATAACTTAAAAGTATTTCCGGACTTTAAATTTGACTACGCATATAACCCCGATTATAATAAAGATTACTGGGACGGTTGGGGATATTACAATCCCTATGGCTCAAGTAGTCAGACATCCCATACCGCATCGCAGACAGATTTGCACGGGGCAGCATGGTCTTTAACAAAAATCACTTTACCCACAGGTGGGACTATTGCAATGAATTATGAGCGAGACTCGTACTCGTCAATCTCTGGAGAAAAAGTGTTGGAGGTCGCATCACACTATAGCAGCTATAGCTACAACGTGGTATATGGCGGACCGATTACACTAGGTGAATTGAAATTGCCTAACTCGAGCCAATTTCAGCCGGGAGATGAGGTGAGGGTTACAGGGACAGTTACATACAATTGTCCAGGCTATTTCCCTCCGAGTGGTGCATACAACACAAATGGGTACGGTAGTAATCCATATTCTGGTATTTATACAGTGCAGTCGGTAAGTCCGACAAGCATAAACCTCGCAGCAAATTACATGGGGATTACATACTGCAGCCCAAATTCCGGAACAAATATTACAATCCAGTCTAATATTGGATCGATTTCTAAAGTGAATAAAAATAAAAAGGGCGGAGACCTGCGGGTTGCAGAGATTGTCTATTCAACTGAATTTGGTGAGCAACTTAAAACCAAATATACATATACCCTGCCCAATGGAAACACAAGTGGGGTTATAGCCAAGGAGCCAGAGTTTATAAAAAACTCAGCGAACCCTGACAATTATGGTTTGGATAACATGTATGATTATCCAATGACGCCAGTATTATATTCAAGTGTGACTGTCCATAGTGATTACAACCGAATTTCTAACGATTATTCAGTTAAGCAGGTATATACTTTTGAAACGCCACATAAAAATCAAGTCACTGAGAATACGATCTCTATGTATGACTACGTTGTGCCGGGCTTAAAATACATGAGCCAGGATGTGTATTTGAAACAATACGCGCATAAGATAGACGTAAAAACCGCGAAAATTGGAAAACTGATCTCAATAGCTATTCAGGACAAAAATAACGTAACGAAAGAGAGCTTTAATTTCAGTTATACCGAAACACCCCCGTTAGATCAGGGAAAGTTTACTTCCGGTTCTATTTTATCAGAATTTACTGGGTTTGGAAGTGCTCTTCAATATTATTGTATGAAATTGATCAAAACCACTAAGGTTTACCATCCCTATGTTCTCTCGAACATAATTCATACAACGGACGGGTTAATTAGTTCAAAGGAGTATAAAAGTTGGGACTTCTTTACTGGAATACCTCTTGTCACTGAGACCAAATCACCGGGCAATTTTAAAATTAGAGAAGAGCGGGTGCCTGCTTATTCTATTCAATATACCTCGGGTTCTTCAACTGTTTTGCCCTACGCCGCAATGGGTCTCAAGGGCTTTAATAAGAGTAACAGCGTATCCACCCGGCCAACTACGTTAAAGGGCAAAACTTTTTTGAGGTAGCAAA